>CP082844.1:0-4800000 GCA_019930625.1 Nocardia asteroides | reverse complement strand
GCAGGCGCCTACGCGCCGCCGACCGGGTGTGCCGAACGGTGGTGCTGCGCCTGCGATTCGACGACTTCGCCCGCGCCACCCGCTCACACACCCTCGCCGAGGCCACCGACCATACCGAGACGATCCTGTACGCGGCCCGCACGCTGCTCACCGGAGCGATGCCGGTCATCCGGGAACGCGGCCTGACCCTGATCGGCCTGGCGCTGACCAACCTCGACGACGCCGGCAGCGTCCAGCTCACTCTGCCCTTCGAGGACCGCGCCGCCAACACACTCGACGCCACCCTCGACGACTTGCGCGAGCGCTTCGGCTCGGCCGCCGTCACCCGAGCGACCCTACTGCACCGTGGGGAGGGCCTCTCCGTCCCGCTGCTCCCCGACTGACCGGCTCAGCGGACGAGCGGCATCGGGAACACGCGACCGCCTCAGCACGAGCGTTTCGGCCGCTTGTCCATCAATCGCAGGATCAGCGGGGTGAAGATCAGCTGCATGGCCAGCTCCATCTTGCCGCCGGGCACCACGATGCAATTGGTCCGCGACATGAACGAGTCGTGCAGCATCGACAGCAGATAGGGGAAGTCGATGACCTTCGGCTCGGCGAACCGGATCACCACGAAACTCTCGTCCGCCGTCGGAATGGTGCGCGCGATGAACGGATTGGACGTGTCCACCGTCGGCACCCGCTGGAAGTTGACATATGTGCGGGAGAACTGCGGGCAGATGTAGGTCACGTAGTCCGGCATCCGCCGCAGGATGGTGTCGATCACGGCCTCGCTGGAGTAACCGCGCTCGGTCTTGTCCCGGATCACCTTCTGAATCCACTCCAGGTTGATGATGGGCACCACGCCGACCAGCAGATCGGTATGCCGGGCCACATCCACGGTGGAGGTGACCGCGGCGCCGTGCAGGCCCTCGTAGAACAGCAGGTCACTGCCCGGCGACAATTCCTCCCACGGGGTGAAGGTGCCCGGCGGCTGGCCGTACGGCTTGGCTTCGGCCTCGTCGTGCAGGTATCGGCGCACCGTCCCGACGCCGGTCTCGCCGTAGTCACGGAACAGCGTCTCCAACTCCTTCAGCAGATTGGCCTCCTCACCGAAATGCGAGAACCGCAGATTGCGGTTCTGCTCGGCCTCGGCCATCGCCGATTTCATCTCGTTGCGGTCGTAACGGTGGAACGAATCGCCCTCTATGATGGCCGCGCTGATGCCTTCACGGCGGAATATCTCCTGGAATGTCCGTGTCACGCTGGAGGTCCCGGCACCGGAGGACCCGGTGATCGCGACGACGGGATGCTTGACCGACATGGTGCTCCTCCTTCAGCGCCTGGCCGGACGAAACAGAGACCGCGTTCCGAACAGCGAGCTGTCGAAGCTGGGGCCCTCGTCGGGTTCGCGGTGATACCGCACGATGCGCTCCACTTCATTGCGGGAACCGAAGATCAGTGGCACCCGCTGGTGGACGTCGTCCGGCGCCACCTCCAGCACCCGCTCGCTGCCGGTAGTCGCCGCGCCGCCGGCCTGTTCGACGATGAACGCGATCGGGTTGGCGCCGTAGAGCAATGCCACCCGGCCCGGACGCGCAGGCGGGCGTGTGTCGCGCGGATACAGGTAGACCCCGCCGCGGGTGAGGATATGGAAGGTGTCGGCGACCAGCGAGGCAACCCAGCGCATGTTGAAATCCCGCTCGCGCGGGCCGTCGACACCGTCGAGGCACTCGTGCACGTAGCGGCGCACCGGCCGCTCCCAGAACCGTTCGTTGGCCGCGTTGATCGCGAAACCGGAGGTGTCCTCGGGGATGCGCATCCGCGGGTGGGTCAGCACGAACGCGCCGATCTCGCGGTCCAGGGTGAACCCGTCCACCCCGTTGCCGGTCGTCAGCACCAGCATCGTCGCAGGCCCGTACAGGGTGAAGCCCGCGCACACCTGTTCGACGCCCGCCTGGAGGAAATCGACGGCCGCCGGGGGCTTCTGGCCATCCTTGCTACGCGCCGGCGCACGCAGCACGCTGAAGATCGTGCCCACCGGCAGGTTCACGTCGATGTTCGACGAACCGTCCAGGGGATCGAACGCCAGCAGGTACTTCCCCCGCCGATGGGCGTCGGGCACCGGATGGATCTCGCTGATCTGTTCGGACAGCAGCGCCGAAAGATGTCCGGTCCACTGGGTTTCGGCGACCATGATGTCGTTGGTGATCGCGTCCAGCTCGCGGTGCACGGTCGGTGGTGAAGGGTCCGGATCGCCGGGTGGGAGCAGGGCGGGATCGATCACCGCGCCGAGCGAACCGGCGATCGCACCCCGGGTGACCTGATTGGCGATGATCTTCGTCGCGGTCGCGATCACGTTCACCAAAGCGGAGAACTCACCGGATGATCCGGGATGCCGGTGTTCCTGCTCGATGGTGTAGCGGGTGAGGGTTTTCAGTCCTTCTGGCACAACGCCTCGATCTCGTCACCGGGGGGCTCGCACGGTGGGCCCGTCGGGTAGCTCGGTGCCGGTGAACACGCTGCTGCCGTATACGTCCCGGTCGGTCAGCGTGAGCAGGTCGGTCTTGGTCAGCGGTCTGCGCAGTTCGACCAGACGCTTGGCCTGCCGCAGCCGGCAGCGGTCCAGGGCGTTGCGTACGCTGCGCGCGTTCGAGAAGCGCGGACGAGCCATCCGGCGTTCCAGGTACTCCCCGAACGCCGTCCGCGCCGCGTCATCGAACCGGAAGTGCTCCGCGGCCACCATGATTTCGGCGATGGCCAGCAGTTCCGCGTGGGTGTAGTCGGCGAACTCCAGGTGGTGGGCCACCCGGGAGGACAGGCCCGGGTTGGCGGAGAAGAAGCGGTCCATCCGATCCGGGTATCCCGCGAAGATCACCACCAGGCTGGCGCGCTCGTTCTCCATCTCCTGCAACAGGATCTCGATTACCTCCTGCCCATAGTCGCGTTCGTTCTCCGGCCGGAACAGGTAGTAGGCCTCGTCGACGAACAGCACACCGCCCGCCGCCTTGGCCAGCGCCTCCTTCGTCTTCGGCGCGGTGTGCCCGATGAACTGGCCCACGAGGTCGTCGCGGGTGACGGTGTGCACCTTGGGTTTGCGGATGTAGCCCAGGGCGTGCAACATCTGCGCCATACGCAACGCCACCGTGGTCTTACCCGTACCGGGCCCGCCGGTGAAGCTCATGTGCATGGTGGGCCGCGACGATGTCAGCCCGAACCGCTGCCGCGCGCGATCGATCAGCAGCAGCGCCGCGATCTCACGCACCCGCCGCTTCACCGGAGCCAACCCGATCAGTTCCGCGTCCAGCCGGGCCAGCGTCTCCTCGACGTCGTGCCCGGCGATGTCGGTCGACAGATCCAGCACCGCGTCCGCACCGAGGATCTCCTGTGTCTCGGGTTCGGCGGACGCCGCCCGCACCGCCCCGGAGGCGTCGGCCCCCGGGCGGTGCAGACGGAATCCGGAGCCGTTGCGCTCAGCCGCCATACCGGTCTCCCGGGCGGACGGTCGTCGCATACGAGTGCAGGCCGTACCTCTGCTGACGGTCCGGGCCCTCGGTGCGGGCCAGCACGAAGCCGGGCTCGTCGGGCGGGCGTTGCACCAGGAAGCTCAGCGCCGTCGTCTGCCTCGTGTACCGGGCGTCATAGGCCAGCACCCGCACGTAATGGCGCGGGAAAGTGGCCCGGCACGCATCGATCTCGGCCAGCACGCCGTCGGGCTCGTCCAGGTCGAACAGCGGCAATCCCCACATCTCCCAGTAGGCGTTGCGCGGATGCGGATCGTCGGTGTACTCAATTGAGACCGGCCAGCTGTTGAGCAGCGCGTAGCGCACCTGGGCGGCGATCTGTTCGTCGGCCAACGGCGGCAGGTAGGAAAACGTTCCGTGCCGTAAGTACATGACTCGTCCTTTCGGGATGCTCAGCGGCTGGCGGTCGGCACGGCGTCCGGCGCGTCGGTCGAGGTGTAGTCGAAGGTGACATCGCCCCAGGTCGCCAGCGCGACATCGAGCGGACGGCAGATCTCGGCCGCCTTCCGCAACACCTCAGGCCCCTCCTTCAGCAGGTCACGGCCTTCGTTGCGGGCCTGGACGACCGCCTCCAGCGCGACCCGGTTCGCCTCGGCGCCCGCGGCGATGCCCAGCGGATGCCCGATCGTGCCGCCGCCGAACTGCAACACGACGTCGTCGCCGAACAAGTCGAGCAGCTGATGCATCTGCCCGGCATGGATGCCGCCGGAAGCCACCGGCATCACGCCGGGCAGGCTCGCCCAGTACTGGTCGAAGAAGATCCCGTTGGCCGGTTCGGTCCGGATGTGGTTGTCCCGCAACGTGTCATAGAACCCCTTCGTCGTCGCCGGATCGCCTTCCAGCTTCCCGACCACGGTGCCCGCGTGCAGATGATCGACACCGATCAGCCTGCACCATTTGGCCAGCACCCGGAAGCTGACGCCATGTGTCTTCTGCCGGGTGTAGGTGGAATGCCCCGCGCGATGCAGATGCAGCAGCACCCCGTTGCGGCGCGCCCAGTGCGACATCGACTGCATCGCGGTGAATCCGACGGTGAGGTCCATCATGATCACGACGCTGCCGAGTTCCTTGGCGAACTCCGCCCGCTCGTACATCTGCTCCATCGACGCGGCGGTCACGTTCAGGTAGTGGCCTTTGATCTCGCCGGTCTCGGCAGTCGCGCGGTTGACGCCCTCCATCGCGAACAGATACCGGTCGCGCCAGCGCATGAACGGCTGCGAATTGATGTTCTCGTCGTCCTTCGTGAAATCCAGACCGCCCTTGCACGCCTCGTAGATGACCCGTCCGTAATTGCGCGCGGATAGCCCGAGTTTCGGTTTCACCGTCGCACCGAGCAACGGCCTGCCGTATTTGTTGAGATATTCGCGTTCCATCACCGTGCCGTGCGGCGGGCCCTGGAACGTCTTCACGTATGCCACCGGAATGCGCATGTCCTCGAGCCGCAGCGCGAGCAGCGGCTTGAACCCGAAGACGTTGCCGATGATCGAGGAAGTCAGGTTCGTGATCGACCCTTCCTCGAACAGATCGAGATCGTAGGCGATATAGGCGAAGTACTCCCCCGGCCGGCCGGGCACCTCGTCGATGCGATAACACTTGGCCTGATAGCGCGAGTGCGCGGTGAGCCGGTCGGTCCACACCACCGTCCAAGTCGCCGTGGAGGATTCGCCGGCCACGGCGGCGGCCGCCTCGATCGGGTCGACGCCACGCTGCGGCGTCACCCGGAACACGGCGAGCACGTCGGTCTCCGACGGCTGGTAGTCGGGCGCGTAATAGCCCATCGACGCATAGGTTTGGACACCCGGATCCCAGCGGTCGCGTTCGGTCTCTTCAGCCATGGTTCCTCCTGCTGTGCCACTGCGGGACACCCGCACCCGGGCGAACGGGCGTGCCTTGGGATTTCCAGGATGACGGGGCGGACACCGACAAACAATTTGATTGTTTCTCGCAATACCCAACCAATTCATTGAGTTTGTTACCGTCGTCCGATGGGTATGGTGAGCGCGGCTCGGATGGAAACCTTCCTGGCCGTCGCCCGCCAGGGCAGTATTCGCCGGGCCGCGGCGCAGCTGCACATCACCGAGGCCGCCGTCTCCGCGGCCGTCGCGCACATCGAGAAACAGCTCGGCGCCAAGCTCATCGCGAAATCCGGGCGCGGCATCGCCCTCACCGAAGCCGGTCGCGTCTACGCCGAGTACTGCCGCGGCATCCTCGGACTGATGAAGGAGGCGCAGGCCGCCGTTCGCCGGGCCGAGACCGGGCGCCTGCGCATCGGCGTGGTCGCCACCGCGGGGGAATACGTCCTGCTGCGTCCGCTCGCAACGTTCCGCCGCCGGTTCCCCGACATCGAGCTGAGCCTGTCGGTGCACCCGCGTGACGCGCTGTTCCTCGAATTGCAGCACCACGAAACGGATCTCGTCATCGCGGGCCGTCCACCGCGCGACACCGGACTGGTGGTGCGCGCCCGGCGCCCCAGCCGCCTGGTCGTGGTCGGTCTGCCGGAACTCGATCCCCTGCACGCCACATGGCTGCTGCGCGGCCGGGGCTCCGGCACCCGCGAGGCCACCCTCGGCCTGCTCGACCGGCTCAGGATCGAACCGTCCACGCTCACCCTCGGATCACACGGCGCCGTCCTGGCCGCCGCACGAGAAGGCTTGGGCGTCACGTTGATTCACAGCGACGCCATCTCGCAGGACCTGGCGAACGGTGTGCTGCGCGTCCTGCCGGTCGACGGCACCCCGCTGGACCGCCCGTGGCATGCCGTCACCACCCGGACCCCGACGCCGACCACCCGCCTGTTCCTCACTCATCTGCTCGACCCCGCCGAGGTCGGCTCCGACGCCTTCCACCCCGATTGAGTCCTCCAACCCGCTGTGCGACCTGTCCCCGCGTGTGACGTGCCCGGTGTCGGGCGCGTGCCACACTCGAGAAGTGCACACCAGACGCGTGACCGAGCCGGTATGAGCGGCCCCGAAGTCATCCGGGTCGCCTCGACCGCAGCGCTCGACGCGGAACTGTCACGCGCCGGCATAGCTCTGAGCCGCCCCGTACTCGTGGTGGTCGGTGGCGCGTCGGGCATGGGTTCCGAGCCGCCGCCCGCGCTCGCCGCGTTGTGCTCGGGTCAGCTCGTGCCCACGCTGGATCGGCTCGGCGTCACGGTCGTCGACGGCGGTACCGACGCGGGCGTGATGCGGCTGATCGGGCAAGCCAGATCCCGCGCCCGCGCCTCCTTCCCCTTGATCGGCGTCGCCGCGGCCGGCACCGTGACACTGCCCGGAAAGCAGCCGCCTTCCGCGGACTCGGCGTCCGCCGAGACTCGGCACACCCACCTGATCATCGTGCCGGGCACCCGATGGGGCGACGAGTCCCCGTGGCTGGCGGCCGCCGCCACCTCGATCGCGGCGGGGCGCCCCTCGACGACCCTGCTGGTCAACGGCGGCGCCATCGCCTACACCGACGCACTGCACAGCCTCGCGGCCGGCCGCTCCGTTCTCGTGCTGAACGGTTCCGGCCGCGCCGCCGACGACATCGCCCGAGCCCGCACCGGCGCCCAGGCCTGCGAACAAGCCGCCCGAATCGCCGGATCCGCTCTGACACAGATCGTCGCGCTCGAGGAACCGGCCCGCGTCATGAGCGCGATCACCGACATACTCTCGGCTCGAGATACGGCATTCGGCGCTGTGGCGCAGAACGTTCCATCGACGGTTCAGTGATCTTGCCGTGCCGACTCGCCCGAGGGTTTCGACTCACCGATGGCGATGCGCCACCGCAGGCGAACAGAGGTGGCCGGGTGGTGGTCGCGTATCCACTGGGCGAGCGCTGCGACCGCCGAGGCGAGCGACGTGGCGCCCGCGAGCATCGCCCAGGGCGTGAGTCCGGCGGTGTTGTAGGAAACTTGGCGTACCCCCGGCACAACGAGGCTGCCATTGCCGAAAGCCCAACTCATGACCATCCCGGCCTGCCCGCCGAGATCTGAGGTGCGCGCGAGCATGGCCCGCAATTCGGGGCTTTTGCTGTTGATGTAGAGCACCGTGAGCGCGACCAGAGCCGCGGCGGTGACCGTGGAAATCGTGGCCAGTCGCGCGAGGGCCCCGGTGCGATACCGGAGATTCACCGCCACCGTGCAGACCGTGATGACGATCGCGGCCACGGAAAGAATCGCGAAAGCGCCGCTGATCCGCGCGGTGGGCGGCGGCGATGACGACCACACGTTCAGGAAGGACGTGGTCGCGGTCATCCGGCCGAAGGCATCGACGCTGGCCTTACCGTCGGCGCCCGCCGCGGTCAGCCACGGCTGGAACAGTAGGATCAGTGTGACAATGCTGCCGGCCGCGGCGCCCAGATACCCCCAGTAGCCGTCCAGTATCGACAGACGTGTCCGGAGACCGGCGAGCCGCGGCGCCCCGCTGGGCGCTGCTTCGGATCGAATGTCATCGGCTGTCCATGGGGTTGGCTGCACCATCACTCCGATTCAGGCGTAGGTCGGCGTCGAGAGCCGAGTCGGGCGGCGCTCGACCGCCCGCCGGCTTTCGCGTCGCCCGGCAGGCGGCGCGAATCCGGTCGAGGCATCGTCGGCGCACCGTGGGCGCTGCGGAGCCGATCGAAGTTCCGGTCATCGAGCAGATCGCACAGCGGGCTGGCCGAACAGTAAGAGAGGCAGAACGTTTCGCAGAAGGATTGCGATCAGCGTGATCTTGAATCCCGGCCCCTGCTCGTCGATCTGCGGGGTTCGGTCAGGTCGTCGAGGATGTCCCGGCATCCGGGACGAAGTCGACGACAACGCCGTTACGGGCATGGTGCGGACCCGACTGCCATCCCTCGTACGACCCTTGCTTGCCGAGGATCTCCGATGTGGATTGCGAAGGCGGCAACGGTGACGGCCCGGTTTACACCGGCCGGGTCCGAGTCATCGGGCCCGACGATTACCGACTGGACCGCAGCGCCGATATCGATGCCTTCTGGGCCGCCCAGCCGCAGACTCTGATCCATGGCGCCCCTCATCTGGGCAATCTCTTCTGCGAGAGTTCCGGCCCAGGATTCCTGGACTGGCAGATCGCGACTGCCGGGGCGGGTATCCGCGACATCGCCTACTTCGCCAACGCGTCGGTCGAACCGGATCTGCTGCGCACGATCGAACGTGGCCTCGTCGATCGTTATACGGCCGGGCTGAGCGCCGCGGGCGTTCATGCCGACGCTGATCGCATGTGGACCCTATAGCGCGCAAGCATCACCGAGCTGTACCTCGCAGCCGTCTGCACCGCCGGAGCCGGCGCGCGCATGCAGCCGCTCGAGGTCTCCCGGGGCGGCGTCGAGCGAGCCGTCGCGGGCGCCGAAGCGCACGACAGTTTCGGAGTGCTGGCCGCACTCATCGACGACAAGCGGGTCTGACGCGTCGGCCGAGAACGTCCCGCAGTGGATCACCGTCGAACCCGATCGCGTTCAGCGCGACGCGCCGCGTACGCACCTGAACATCGCCCGATGCGGGACAGGGTCCGCGCTCACAGACGGGATCGATCGATGACCCACTCCTCCGCTCTCGACACCACCCGGCTGCGGCGTGTGTTCTCCAGCGCCCGCGCAGTGCTCCGACAGTACGTGCCGATGCTCGCGCGGCATGGATTCGCACGTGGAAACCGAGGAGTGACCCGGCACGGCGTCACGTCGCACCCGCGCCGACCCGCTCAGCGATCAGTGCTCCTGATCGGGCCGCGGAACTGGCGGGCCACCGCGCGGAACCAGCCGGAATCGTACCGGCCGCCCTCGGCGTCGAAGACGGGCCGCAGTTCGTACCAGCGCAAGCCCGGGTGACGATGGTGCAGCCCATGCAGGTTGAAGCTCAGGGCCAGAACCTCCAGTGGCGCGGGCAGTTCCAGGTCGAGCGCCTCGAGCGGCTCGTCGAGATCGGTGCCGTAGTGATAGGCGTTGTCCGACAGCGAGACGATCACGCCGCGCCCGGCCAGCGCCGCGAGCAACATCCATCCGTGACTGCCGTAGGCGACGAACGCCGCGCCGTACAGCACCGTGATCACGGCCGCGTCGATGCGGAACCGACGGAACACCTCGGCCTGCGCGACGCGTCCGAGCAGCGGCCCCGCCACCGTGTCCGGCCTGTCCACCGCGCGGGCGAGCCGGCGCACCGCCGCGGCGGGCAGCGCCGCCAGCACGAGCGCCGCGACCTCGAGCAGATACAGCCCGCCGAACAGCCGCAGGTAGTACCCGGGCGCGGCTTTCGCCCAGCTGGACGTCGCTGGGTCGTAGACCTCGGCCCGCTCCCGCGTCCGGCTGTAGCGGTGGTGCAGCAGGTGACCGGCTTTGAGCAACGCGAACGGTGAACCGTACAGCACGGCGAGCACGCGTCCGTATCTATCGTTGAGCGAGCGCCGGTGGTGCAGGTTCCCGTGGACGGCCTCGTGGATCAGCGACCAGAATGTCGTCGTCAGCAGCGCCGACGGCAGCAGTGCCCATCCCCACGCGGGGTCCAGGGGCAACAGCAGCAGCGGCAGCGCGAAGAGCTGAAGAAGATTGAGCACGACCGCGCCCGCGGTCAACCATGATCCGATCCGCCGTCCGTCGTCGCGCCGCTGCGCGCGAACAGCGTTGCCGGCGCGCCGTTCGGTCATCTCGCCCCCGGTCACCTCTCCGGTCTTCCTGCGGGAACCGAGCGTGCACGAGCAGCCCCACGAACACCCCTACGCGGGCTGTCGCATCGCTTACGTACGTGCGAAGAAACGGTGCCGTGACAGAACGGGTCGGCTGATGATGGCCGTCACGCTCGATCTCGAGGCACCCCGGCCGATGTCGCCGAGCCCGGACGGCACCGAAATCCCCGTCGCGGCCTCGTCCATCGTTAGGAAGCGAATCGACCTAAGCTTTTTCTACCGTGGGATCCGTGATCGAAACAACGAAACACCCGCGCCCGAGCGGCGAGACCACGACCGCGCGCACCCTTTCGGTCGACCTCGTCGAGCAGTATCACCGCGACGGCTACGTCCATATTCCCCGTGTTCTCGGCGGTTCCGAGGTGGAGGAGTACCTGGCCGACGCCGGCACCCAATTGGACCGGCAGCGCCTTGTTTCCTGGAACGCGGCCGAAGGCGGGAACGTCATGGATTGGGTGCCCGAGCCGGAGAACGCCAGTGAGCTGATGCGCAGGCTCGCGCTGCATCCGGAGATCACCGGGATCGCCGAGCGTCTGGCCGGACAGCCACTGCGAATGTTCAAATCCGAATTGTTGCGTAAACACACCTCCGACAGCGCGCCTACACCGTTGCACATCGATGCCCCCGCCTTTCCGATCGCCGCGGCCCCCGTGACCCTCACGGCATGGGTGGCCCTGGTCGACGTCCCGGTGCAGCGCGGGTGCCTGACCTTCATTCCGGGATCGCACCGGTGGCCCGAGGACGCGATCCCCACGGTCGGCGAGCCGTACGAAGCTCGACCGGAACTGCGCTGGTGGCCACACGTGACGGTCCCTCTGCGCGCGGGCGACTGCACCTTCCACGATGCCCGCCTGGTCCACTCGGCGGGCGCCAACCACACGGGTATGGCGCGGATTTCGCTGGCCACGGTGTATATGGACGCCGAGGCGGTCTACCACCCCGACCCCGACGCGTGGTACCAGGACACGGTGCCGGATCGGGAACCGGGACAGCGACTCGACAGCGCCCGATATCCGCGAATCAGCTGAGGTCCGTGTCCGGGGCAGGGCGAACACCCAGCCGAGCCGGGTGGATCGGCGGCTTCCGCATGCCGCCGTCCACGTCGTCGACAATCGTGGCCTGGCCGAGGTTCAGGAACCTCCGGTCGAGGAGAGAGCTATATGCGCCACACCACATGCGCTCATCGGCGGCTGTCCGAGCATCCGGCCACAGCACCGCGCATCGGCGCGATGTCCCTGCTCATCGGCAGTTCCGGTGGTCCGCGCGTCGAGCCGTCAGCCGTCGACCCCTCGACTCGGTCACCTGCGAGTCCAGGCGCATCGGCGCACCCGAAGTGGGGGCCGCCTGACATTCCGGCCGGTTGCGTCGTCGGAAGGTTGTGACACCTTCCACAGAGCAGGAGTTCCGACCGTGATCAGAATCGGCATCATTCTCGGCAGTACCCGGCCCAACCGCAACGGTCCGCAGGTCGCTCAGTGGGTTCTGGACACGGCGTCGCGGCGCGGCGATGCCGAGTTCGAACTGATCGACCTGCGCGACCACCCGCTGCCGCATCTGGACGAGCCGGTGGCGCCGATGTTCGGCCCCTCCGTACATGAGCACACCCGCGCCTGGGCCGAGCGGATCGCCCCGTTGGACGGCTTCGTCATCGTGACCCCCGAGTACAACCACTCGGCCCCCGGAGTGCTGAAGAACGCCATCGACCACCTGTACGCCCAATGGGCCGACAAGGCGGTCGGATTCGTTTCCTACGGTGCCGGCGGCGGCGTCCGCGCGGTGGAGCATCTGCGGCTGGTCTGCAGCGCCCTGCGGATGGCCGATGTGAGCCACCAGGTCACGATCTCGGTGCTCACCGATTTCGAGAACTACACCACCTTCACACCGGGCGACCACCACACCACAGCCCTGCACACGCTGCTGGATCAGGTCATCGCATGGAGCGCCGCATTCGCGCCGCTGCGGCGGGCAAGCGCCGAACACACTCTCGTCGATTCCTGAGGAGCCGATCATGCTGTCACCACACGACTTCCGGTCACTCGCCGACCGTGTCGAGATCGAAGCACTGCGCGGCGAATTCACCGACGCGGTGATGATGCGCGACTTCGATCGCCTGGCATCGCTGTTCACCGACGACGCGGTGCTGCGCATCCCCGACGCGGGTATCGAAGTCGCCGGCCGCGCCGAATTCCAGACCAAAGCACGGCTGATGCAAGACGCCTGGGACTATTTCATTCAGCACACCCATCCCGGTGCGATCCGAATCGACGGCGACACCGCGACCGGTCGCGCCCACATCTGTGAACTCGGGCGGTTGAAAAGCGGCAGCTCACATCTGAACTACGCGATCTACCACGATCGCTACCGGCGAACGACCGACGGCTGGAAGTTCACCGAACGGGTCTACGAGATCCGATACCTCGACGACTCGCCGCTACCGGGCTCACCCCCGGGAGAGAACGGTCCGGGTGTGGACGTATCCGCCGCGCGGCCGCACGGGTGATCGTGCGCTGTCCACGGGGCCGCCGCGACTACAGACAGCCCCGTGGACAGCATCCCGTCCCGCCTGCCTCTCAGTCGACCGTCTCGTGTAGGACGAGCGCGGCGGCGTCGGCCATCGCGGAATACCCCGCGGGGCCGGGATGCAGGTGGTCTCCGCTGTCGAACTGCGCGGCGAGTACGTCCGGGTCCGCCGGGTCGGCGAGTGCGCGCTCGAAGTCGATGACGGCGTCGAATTCTCCGGAATGGCGTATCCAGGAGTTGACCTCGTCTCGGACCCGTTCGCCGCGCTCGCTGTAGTACGGGGCTCCGCGGTATGGGAGCAGGGTGCCGCCGAGGATGCGCAGTCCGTCGGCACGTGCCATCCGGATGAGCAGTCGGTACTCGGCGATCAGCTGGTCGGCCGTGATCTCGGGGTTCGGTCGCAGCCACGGCTCGGAGAGTTCACTGGCGCCGATGTCGTTGATACCCGAGAGCAGGATGACGGTGCCGATCCCGTCTTTGTCGAGTACGTCGCGACGGAATCGGGTGGCCGCGCGTTGGCCCAAGTAGTCGGAGTCCGAAACGATCCGGTTTCCACCTATGCCGGTGTTCAGCACTGCCCGGGGCTCGCTGTCGACCGCAAGGCGGTCGGCCAGGGCATCCGGGTACCGGTTGTCGGCGTCCACGCCGGCGCCCGCTCCGTCGGTGATGGAGTCGCCGAAGGTCACCACACCGCCGCGGTTCGGTGCGCCCCGGACTTCGATGTCGGCAAGGTAGTACCACGACTTGTCGGACTCGGTGAACGCCACCCCTTCGATGTCGGCGCTGTGATCGCCGTTCGCGCGGTAAGCGGTGGTGTTGCCGAGAGAGTGGAAGGTGGCCGGCCCGGTTGCCTCGCTCAGGTAGAGGGTCACGGTGATCGGCTGGCGGGCGTTGACCAGGAAATCGGTCGCGTCGCTGGCCAGTTCGTCTCCCTGCGGGATCACCGTGCCCGCTGCACCGCCGAAAGTCAGCGGGCGGACCGTGCCGGAGCGCACCGCTGCCCCCTTGGCGGTGTGCGCGATGGTGGCTGCCGCGATCCGCAGCGGTCGATCGCCGAAGAGATTGGTCATCGTGATTCGTACGGAGTCACCGGCGAGGGTAGGGCGCACGGTCTGGCGGATGGTCTGGTTGACGAAACCGTTTGTCGACCAATTGGGTCCCAGCACATCGACGTCGGCCATTTGCGCGGTGGACCAACTGTCGAGCCAGGCCTCGCGCTGGGCTCGGTCGGTGGCCTCGGTGTACAACGCTTTGCTGGTGATGGCCAGCAGCAGCGCGGCCAATGCCGATAGCACGGTGGTTCGTATCTTCCGGAGGGTCATCGTCGCGCCCATCCTTCGGCGGTTTCCAACGATGCCTGCGACGCCGCTCGGACGAGGTCGGGCGTCATCTTGTCCGATGTCTCGTGGCTATCCGTGTCGAGGATTCCCGTCACGAACCGAACCGGGTCATGCCGGGAAATTGTCGGCACCGCCGGTTGTGGAAATTCTGTCAACGGACTTCCTCCGTGTCGCCGGGAACACCATCAAGGTGTGCTGATCGAAAGTTCTCGCCGAGGTCGCCGCCCTGGTGGCGCCGGCGCGAACTCCGCCTGTTCTTTGAGGACTCTACGGATCAGCCGCGAGCAGAAGAATGAGCGAAAAGCTCGGATTATTGTCTGAAACGCTCAAATCCCGGCCACCGCGGTGGCCGGGTCGTGCGCGGCGTGTCAGCTGATCAGGTGCCAGCGGCTATCGGCAGTTCGACCAGACCGGTGACGACGAGGTTCCGGGGCTGCTGCGGGAAACGCCGCGGACGCGACGACGGGATGAACCTGCCTATGCCGGGTGAGCCGCCACAGGGCTGCCATGCGGCACCAATCGACCGAACGGCATCTGCGGGGTGGGAGGCGCGGGCGGGATGAATCGCAGGATTTCGGGAAATCCCGGAAATCCACCGGGTATCGGGACCTCGACCGGAACATCGGGTGCGCCGCTGGACGACGGCTGCGTCCCCGCCGGTGCGGCGCCGAGTGCTGCCGCGGCGGCGAGAGTGGCAGCCGCGACTGTGATCGCCCGCCACGGCCTTCCTTGCGAGCGTCGATCAGGTCGAACATCGGCGTCGAACGCCATGATGCGGTCCTCCGATCTCCGTCGACCGGCCCGATGCGACCATCCGGTGGCGCGCGGATGTCACCGAGCCTCGAATTGATTCGAAACACCACGGTGCTATGTGTCGCTGGATCCGGCGGTCATTTTTCCGCATGCGATCGGAGGGACGCATCGGGACACACGAGCCAAGGAATAACGAAAAGATCACGAACGGTGTCGATAGGTGGTGGCATGGTCACCGACATCCCGGCGTACCCGCCCGCCGCACGGCGCACCAGCACACCGCGGCGGCCGGTGGTCACCGGCCGCCGCCGGGACCCGTCAGGCTTTGGCCTGCGCCGACGAGCGAGCCGGATTGGCTTGCCCGGCCGCCTTGGGGTCGCGCTCACCCTGCTTCGCGCGCACACCCGCCTCGACGCGGTCACCGAGATGCTTGTCGACGTTGCGCCAATACTCGAAGGCCCGGTCGAGCACGGGCGCGGAAACTCCGTTCAGCAGGTGTCCGACGATGTTGTCGACCAGCCGCTGCCGCGCCGCGTCGTCGAGCACGTCACGGACCATGGTTCCCGCTTGGCCCCAATCGTCGTCGTCCTTGTGCAGCGTGTAGGCCGAGCGCACGAGTTCGCCGTCGGCGTACCAGGTCGCGGGCGGGCCCGCGACAGCGGGATCGGCGTGCGGGCCGCCCTTCGAGTTCGGCACGTAGACCGGGTCGCCGGGGTTGCGGTGGCGCATCGCGCCGTCCTTGCTGTACGACCGGACGGTAGTGGCGTGCGGCGTATTCACCGGCAGCTCTTTGTAATTCGCGCCGATACGGTACCGGTGGGCGTCCGGGTAGGAGAACCAGCGGGCCATCAGCATCTTGTCCGGGCTGGGGCCGGTGCCGGGCACCGAATTACTCGGCTCGAATGCCGCCTGTTCGATCTCGGTGTGGTAGTCCGCCGGGTTCCGATCGAGCGTCATCCTGCCGACATCGATGAGCGGATAGTCGCCGTGCGGCCACACCTTGGTGAGATCGAAGGGGTTGAACCGGTATGTCTTCGCCTCGTCGAACGGCATGATCTGCATCTTCAGCGTCCAGCTCGGATAGTTGCCGCCTTCGATCGACTCCCACAGGTCGCGGGTGTGGTAGTCGGTGTCCATCGCGGCCATCTGGTCGCCTTCGTCCTGGGTGAAGAACTCGATGCCCTGATCGGTCTTGAAGTGGTACTTGACCCAGAACCGTTCCCCGGCGGCGTTCACCCACATATAGGTATGGCTGGAGTAACCGTTCATATGCCGCCAGGTGCGCGGGATGCCGCGGTCACCCATCAACCAGGTGACCTGGTGCGCCGACTCGGGTGAGAGCGTCCAGAAGTCCCACTGCATGTCGTGGTCGCGCAGATTGTTGTCGGCGCGGCGCTTCTGGGACCGGATGAAGTCCTGGAATTTCATCGGATCGCGCACGAAGAAGATCGGCGTGTTGTTGGCGACCATGTCGAAATTGCCCTGCTCGGTGTAGAACTTCAGGGCGAACCCGCGCGGATCCCGCCAGGTATCGGGGCTGCCGCGCTCGCCGGCCACGGTGGAGAACCGGGCCAGCATCTCCGTCTTCTTGCCCGGCTGGAACACCTCGGCCATCGTGTATGCGCTCACGTCGTGGGTGACCTCGAAGACGCCGAACGCCCCACCGCCCTTCGCGTGCGGCTGACGTTCGGGCACCCGTTCCCGGTTGAACGCCGCCATCTTCTCGATCAGATACCAGTCCTGCAGCAGGATCGGCCCATCCGGCCCGACGGTCAGCGAATGCTCGTCGCTGGGGACCGGGATCCCGGCGTCGTCGGTGGTGTAGTTCGGAACGGACATCTCTCTCCTCTCCCACGAGCCGCGGGCGAGAGCCCGGCGACGAAACCGTCGGGCGAGCGGCACGAGATCTGTCGATCGACTTCCCAGGGACCTGTTCCTCAAACCACGGCTGACCGGCGCTCCTGCGCACCCGCGCCGGTCGGCGCGCCGGAGGCCGCGAAACGGCGTGCGATGCG
This sequence comes from Nocardia asteroides, assembly GCA_019930625.1. Lineage (NCBI taxonomy): Bacteria > Bacillati > Actinomycetota > Actinomycetes > Mycobacteriales > Nocardiaceae > Nocardia > Nocardia asteroides. The sequence continues at coordinate 4,783,213 of CP082844.1, read as the reverse complement.
GGCTGACCGGAATTCGGGCTCTGGTTGGGTAGATTCCCCGCGATGTCCAGAACCCCTACCACTTCCGGTGCGGACGACGTGACCGATGCCGCGCTCCCCGCCTCGATGGTCGGGCGCCGGTATCGCACCAGCGATCACTACGAGGTCGGTCGCGAGAAGATCCGCGAGTACGCCCGCGCGGTGCGCAACAACCACCCCGCGCACTGGTCGGAGGAGGCCGCCGCCGACCTCGGCTACCACAGCTTGCTTGCTCCCCCGACCTTCGGCGCGGTCCCCGGATATCTCGCCTACGCCGAGGTGTTCGACACGATCCTGCCCGGCTACGACCTGAGCCGGACCATCCAGACCGATCAGATGATCGAATTTCATCGCCCGCTCCTGGCCGGCGACCGCATCCGGTTCGAGATGTGCCTGGATTCGTTCCGGCACGCCTTCGGCGGCGACCTCATCGGACTGCGCCAAACCATCCTGGACCAGCACGACCGGCCGGTCCTCACGTCTCGGACCAGCCTGGTCGGGCGCGATGACGAGGCTCTCCCGCCGTGGTTCGACGCGGTCGTCATGCACGGCGCACGCCAGGAAGCGCGAAACGCGCGCCGCGCGCCGGCCCCGCGCTACGTGGGACACGGCATCGAGTCCGTGAGCCAGGCGCAGCCCGTACCGGCGAGCCCGTGGGTGCGGCGCTTCGACGAGGTAACTGCCGGGGCGGAGCTTCCGCCACGCACACTCACGGTCAGGCGGGGCGATCTGGTCAACTACGCCGGAGTGTCGGGAGACCCGAACCCCATCCATTGGAGCACCGAGACAGCCGCACGGATGGGCATGGAAACCGTTGTCGCCCAGGGCATGTTCACCATCGGGCTCAGTGTGGATCTACTCACCTCGTGGCTGGGCGATCCCACCGCCCTGCGCTCCTACAACGTGCGCCTGACCAATCCCGTCCACGTCGGCGTCACCGGCGGCCGGATCGAGTTCTCCGGCCGGGTGAAACGCATGGACGCGGACACGCGCAGCGCCACCATCGCGATCACCGCCGAGCACGACGGGCGCAAAATCTTCGGTCGCGCGGTGGCGGAGGTCGTCCTCGCGTGATCGCACCATCCGCTCGCGCCGCCGGAATCGGTGTGTTTGATCCGGAGGAGCCGGGGCACGTTGGAGGCGGAGCGCGCGCCCGCCGGAAGCCGCGGACGCGATCTCGGCACCCGATCGAGCGGGCAACGGGCCCGCTCGCACCCGAAAGGACCGGTATCTGTCGTGGTTGTGCTTCTTGCTGTGATCGGCTCGGCCTCCCTTGCCGTCATCGCGGTCCATGCCACGGTCGTCGCACGCAGCTTGGCGGAACTTCGCTCCCCGCGCCGCGAGGGCGCAATGCGGGACGAGCAGCCCACCGCGCGGCTCACCGGCACAACGGTCTGACTCCCGCCGCCGCTCCCCCGGCCTCCGCGCTCGCGCAGGTCAACACCGTCATGTCTCGGTCGGATAGCGGATCGGATACGATCTTGGCTGCCTCGCGGTCCAGCAAAAGGCCGCGGAGACAGTCGGCGTGCGCTCGTGCCGCCCTTTGGTGATCGGAGGCCGGGTTGTCGGTGTTCGCCGACGACGGCAGTGACGCTGCCATTCGTTCCACCGCGACTGGACCCGCGACCGGTGGTGTCCGTGCGGCGTGACGGGACGGACGACGATCCCGAGCTGATCGTGGACGCGGATTGGCCCTGGCAGCAACCTTCGGTGCTGCTGATCGAGGACGATCCCGGCGACGCGCTGCTGGTGGAGGAACTGGTCTCCGACGGCGCGCCCGGCCTGCAACTGCACTGGGTCCGGTCGCTGGCGGAGGCCGCCGAGCATCTGTCCGCGGCCGAACCCGACTGCGTGCTGCTGGACCTGCATCTGCCCGACGCCCAAGGGCTCGAGGCGGTGGATCGCATCCGCCAGCACACCGACCAGGTCGCGATCGTGGTGATGACCGGGCTCGATCAGGAGCAGACCGGTTTGGCCGCGGTCGCGGCCGGAGCCCAGGACTATCTGGTCAAAGGCCGGGTCGAGCCCGAACTGTTCGGGCGCGCGGTGCGCTACGCGATCCAGCGCAAGCAGGCCGAGCGCACCAGCGCCGCACTGCAGGCGAGCAATATGCGCGCGCAGGAGAACGCGCGGCTGGAACGCGGTCTGCTGCCCACCCCACTCCTGCGTGGACACAGAGTCGTCGACGTCGTGGCGCGTTACCGTCCCGGCCGGGCCCATTCCCTGCTCGGCGGCGATTTCTACGACGTGGTGCAAGACGCGGACGGCACCGTGCACGCCGTCATCGGTGACGTGTCCGGACACGGCCCGGACGAGGCGGCGACCGGTGTGGCGTTGCGCCTGGCTTGGCGCACCCTGGTGCTGAGCGGAGTGACCGGGGAGCGGCAACTCCGGCTGCTCGAACAGGTCCTGCTCGCCGAACGCACCGGCAGGCAGACCTTCGCGACGGTCACCAGCCTGATGTTGCATCCGGGCGATCGCCGCGCTCAGGTGCTGCGAGCCGGGCACCCCGGGATGCTGCTGCGCTCGGCCACCGAGTTGGCCTGGGTCGAGGTGCCCGGCGGGCCGGCTCTCGGCTTTCTGCCCGGTCGCGCCGAGTGGCCCGTCCAGGAACTCGACCTGCCGCTGGGTTCCGGGCTGATGGTGTTCACCGACGGCTTGTTCGAGGGACGAGTCGGGACCGATCAGGAACGCCTCGGCGAGCAGGGGCTGATGGAGGTCGCCCGCGCGGTCCGAGCCGCGGATCCGAACTGGTTCGTCGATGAGCTGATCGGCCGCGTCGAGGGGCTGGCGGGCGCGTCCGGGGGTTTGGACGACGATGTCGCGATCTTGTACCTCGGGTGGAATCGCGACCGGCAAGGACAGGACCAGAACTGATGACGACGAAGACCGGCCGGCCGCCGCTGAGCGCGCGGCTGACCGCCCAAGCCTGGTTCCAGCTGGTGCTGGCCGCGATGGTGCTGGTGGTGATCATCGGCACCGTGGCGGGCGCCCAGGTGATCGCACACACCAACCGCGTGACCGATCGGCTGCTGGACAACTCGCTGCCCGCGGCGGCCGAGGCCTACCGGTTGCAGAGCGCGCTGGTGGATCAGGAGACCGGCCTGCGCGGCTACGCCATCACCGCGGACCCGCAGTTCCTGCAACCGTACAGCGACGGCACCCGCGACGAGGCGCAGTCCGTCGCCCGCCTGCGGGAGCTGCTGGCCGACCGGCAACCCTTGCTCGAAGAACTCGACGCCCTGGAGCGCGCCGCACAGCGATGGCGCATCGACTACGCCGAACCGCTGGTCGCGGCGTTGGCCTCCGGATCGGCCCGCGGCGTCGATCCCGCCGTCCCGGCACGCGGTAAACCGCTCTTCGATGAACTCCGGATGCGCTTCGAAGCCCAGAACAGCAACCTCACGGCGGCCATCGCGCACGACGAAGAGCAGCTCACCCACACCCGCAAGGTCCGGGACGCGGTGCTGGCCGGGATGGTCGTCGCGTTCCTGTTGACCGGCGTACTGCTGACCGTGTTGATCCGGCGTTTGATCGCCCGTCCCCTCGGTTCCTTGACCGACGCGTCGCTTCGCGTCGCGGGCGGCGACTTCGACCATCACATCGACGTGCACGGCCCGGCCGATCTCGCGACCGTCGCGAACGCGGTCGAGAGCATGCGCCGCCGCATCGTCACCGAACTGAGTTCCTCACGCGCCAAGGAAGCCGTACTCGCCGAGCAGAAGACCGATCTGGATCTCCAGGCCGAGGAACTGCGCCGGTCCAACACCGAGCTGGAGCAGTTCGCCTACGTCGCCTCCCATGACCTGCAGGAGCCGCTGCGCAAGGTGGCGTCGTTCTGCCAACTGCTGGAGAAGCGGTACGGCGACCAGCTCGACGAGCGGGGCAAGCAGTACATCGACTTCGCCGTCGACGGCGCCAAGCGGATGCAGGTGCTGATCAACGATCTGCTCACGTTCTCCCGCGTGGGCCGGATCACCGACCGCACCGAACCCACCGGCCTGGGCCAGTCCCTGGACAAGGCGCTGACCAATCTGTCCAACGCGATCGATGACACCGGCGCCGTCATCCGGCGACCGGACGACCTGCCCGAGATCATCGGCGATCCGACATTGCTGACGATGCTCTGGCAGAACCTGGTCGCCAACGCCATCAAGTTCCGCGCGCCCGAGCGCGCACCGGAGCTCGAGATCACCTGCGCACCGACCGACGACAGCAGCGGCTGGCTGCTGTCTGTCACCGACAACGGCATCGGGATCGCGCCCGAATTCGCCGAGAAGGTGTTCGTCATCTTCCAGCGGCTGCACAATCGGGAGGAGTACAGCGGGACCGGCATCGGGCTGGCCGTCTGCAAGAAGATCGTGGAGTATCACGGCGGCCGGATCTGGATCGACACCGACTACACGGCCGGCACTCGCTTCTGCTTCACCCTGCGCGCCGCCGACGCCGACCTCAGCGCCGGTACCGCCGACGCCCCCGTCCACGAAGGAGCCCCCGCATGACCACTTCCGGCCAGCCCATCGACATCCTGCTCGTCGAAGACGATCCGGGCGACGAGCTGATGACGCGAGAGGCGTTCGAGGACAACAAGATCGGCAACAACCTGCACGTCGCCAGAGACGGCGAGGAGGCGCTGGACTTCCTCTACCGCCAGGGCGAGTACGCGGACGCGCCGCGACCGGACCTGATTCTGCTCGACCTCAATCTGCCCAAGTACGACGGCAGGCAGGTGCTGGAGAAGATCAAAGCCGACCCCGACCTGTCGCACATCCCGGTGGTCGTGCTGACCACCTCCGCGGCCGAAGAGGACATACTGCGCAGCTATCGGTTGCACGCCAACGCGTATGTCACCAAGCCGGTCGACCTCGACCAGTTCGTCGCCGCCATCAAGCAGATCGATGACTTCTTCGTCCAGGTCGTCCGGCTGCCGCCGCACAAGCAGTAGCCGCGTTCCCCCCGCTGTGCCGATCTGCGGCACAGCCGTTTACGGTGTCCACGAGACCTCGGATGACCGGGTTCTCACCGGAGGCACCGCGGGCATGAATGGGGAATGATCACTTGGGTATAGCTTCGGGGAATATGGCACACGCACGGCGAACACGACAGCCGAGCCCGACGACGGCCCACGTGCTCGGCGTGGCGCGAGTACAGCGCACCGATCCCCGACAGGGAGGTAACGAGGTGACGGCGCATCGACGCCCTCGACACGAGACGACGACGAGATGGCCTCTCCGCGACAGACACACCCGGACCGCGGCGGCTGGTACGCGCCCGTGAGCGCGGGCGACCGGGTCCCGCTACCCAACGCCGTGACGCCGCTGGACATGGATTTTCCCGCCGAGGCGGAGCAATTGGCAACCGTCCGGCACACCCTCCAGGAATGGCTGGCCGCCAGTGGGATGGCGCCCGGCCCGGCCTACGACGTGCTGCTGGCCGTCGGCGAGGCCTGCACCAACGCCGTCGAGCACGGCCATCGCGGCGACGGCGGCGTGGTCCGCTTGCGGGCGTCGATCGACGGCGACGAACTCCGGGTGACCATTTCCGACAGCGGCCGCTGGAAACCGCCCGATCCGCACGCCGCCGATTCACTGCGCGGGCGCGGCATGCAGCTGATCCGCGCGCTCATCCCGGACGTCAGCGTGACCACCGGCGATTCCGGCACGGTGGTCGATCTGCGCGCACGCTTCACGGAATGATCGCGCGCCTACGGCTTGCCGTGCGGCTGGTCGCGCGCGTCCCGTAGCCGGACATTGTCCGCTTGCAGCCGGTCATTGTCCGCGTAGAGCCGGTCGTTGTCCGCGTGCAGGTCGGCATTCGCGTCTTCCAGGTCGAGAATGCGGCGAATCCCCGTGAGATTGACCCCCGTCGCGACCAAGTCGGTGATACGCCGCAGGCGAGCCAGATCGTTGCCGCTGTAGCGGCGGGTGCCCCCGTCGCTGCGGGCGGGAGTCAACAACCCGTGGCGCTCGTACAGCCTGAGCGTCTGCACGCCGATTCCAGCCAGCCCGGCAGCGACCGAAATCCCGTAGACCGCCTGGCCGGGATCCGGCAGATGCCCCGAGTCGCCCCTCTCCTGCGCCATCCATCCTCACTTCATGTTGACCAACAGATTTCCTAGTTTAGCGTCTTGCACTCAACTCCTCTCGATGCTATAAAAAATCTATGCCAGATAACAGAGGTTATCTGAGGTCCCTACTATGGAGAATGGAGTGAGTTGGAGGTGGCGACCATGCTGATGCGCACCGATCCGTTCCGCGATCTGGACCGTCTGACGCAGCAGGTGTTCGGCACGAAGGCACATCCTGCGGTGATGCCGATGGACGCCTGGCGCGCGGGCGAGGAATTCGTCGTGGAGTTCGATCTGCCCGGTATCGACCCCGAGTCCCTGGACCTGGACATCGAGCGCAATGTGGTGACGGTGCGCGCGCGTCGTCCCGAACTCGACTCGGGACGCGAGATGATCGCCGCGGAACGCTCCCGCGGCGTGTTCAGCCGTCAGCTGTTCCTGGGCGAGAACCTCGACACCGACAAGATCCGTGCCGAGTACACCGATGGCGTCCTCCGACTGACCATTCCGGTCGCGGAGAAGGCCAAGCCGCGCAAGATCGAGATCGGTCGCGGCAACGGACACAAGGCGATCGACGCCTGACCGACCGCATACGAACGCTACCGGAACCGAGAAGTGAGGTGATGGCGTATCGAGCGATGGCGCGACAGCTCTGCGACAAGTGTCATATCACCCTTTTCGGGCGGGCCCGGAGTTCCGGGCCCGCACTCGGCTGGAACGCGAAAGGCGTTACCGCACAAGACTTACTCGCCAACGGAAACCTGATGGAGCGACCGATCATGGCACGCATCGAACCACGCGACCCCCTGCTCGCACCGGCTGAGCCCGGATCCGGGAATTCGTCCGAGACCGCGGTCATCTGGCCCGACCCCAGCCCGCTGGACGCCTGGTGGCGCCGGATCATGCACCCCGATCCGCTGCGCCGCGACGCCGCCTGACCGCCGATCCTTACCGTGACCGACCAGCCCCACCACCGCACCGCGGCGAATTTCTGGCGCCGCGGCACGGTGGTCTGGTTCAACATCGAGAAGGGCTTCGGGTTCCTGCAACCCGCGGACGACCCCACTCCGGTCTTCATCGAGTACACCAGCATCGAGACCAGCGGGTACAAGTCGCTGTACGCAGGCCAGCCCGTGCTCTTCACCGCCACCCTGCGCAAGCGCGGCCCCGAAGCCACAGCGGTGCGCCCACTGCTCCCCCGCCCTTGACACAGCCGACGATGCGGCCGTCGCGGTCATCCGGCAGCCCCCGGCGTGCTTTTCATCCATGGCGGCGGATACGTCCTGGGCACGGCATCGCTCGGCGATCATTTCTGCCGCCGCGTCGCCGCGCGGCTCGGGGCGGTCGCCGCGTCGGTGGAATACCGGCGGGCGCCACGGCATCGGTTCCCCGCGCCCCTCTAGGACTGCTACGCCGCGCTGCGCTGGCTGGCCGCCCAGCCCGACGTCGACGCCGAACGCATCGCGATCGTCGGGGAGAGCGCCGACGGAGGCCTCGGTGCCGCCCTCGCGCTGCTGGCTGGCGAACGTGCCGAGGTGCGCCCGGTCCTGCAGGCGCTGTCCTACCCGATGCTGGATGACCGGACCGCCGAGCGCACCGACATCGACCCGCGGCGGCTGCGTATGTGGAGCCAGCGGCACAATAGGCTTGGATGGCGCGCCTACCTCGGCCCGGTCGCAAACGGCCCGGTTCCACCGTTGGCCGCACCGGCCCGCTACGTGGATCTGTCGGCGGCGCATGCCGCCTGGATCGGCGTCGGCACCAACGACTTGTTCTACGACGAGAACATCGCCTACGCCGACCGGCTACGGCAGGCGGGGGTTCCCTGCACGAGGTGCGCGGCGGCTACCACGGCTTCGAGCTGATCGAGCACCGAGCGCCCGTCTCGCGGGCCTTCTCGCGAGCCCGGATGACGGCGCTGGACGAAGCGCTCAACGGGAAGGGCCGTACCGCCGGTTGAGGAAAAATAGGTATACCTGCGGCCGATCGGCCGTCGCGGGCCGGACTGCGGGCACGAGAGGCTGACGTGGTTGATTTCGACAGCACGAGCACACCCAGGCGGCTGCTTCTATGTACCAGTACAACCCGATGCACACTCGAAACGTCGGTGACGCCCCCGCCGGCGGTGCGGCGACAACGTTGATGATCCGTCGTTGCGGGCGCTGTGACAGACTGCTGGCGCCGCTGTTCGACGCGTGTTCGTACTGCCGGTCCGCCGACCTCGAATGGGTGCCCGCCTCCGGCGGCGGGTCGATCGTGTCGTGGCGGGTGTTGCGCTGCTCCGCGCACCCGCGCGACGAGACGAAACGATCCACGATCGCGATCGTCGAACTCGACGAGGGTCCGTGGTTGTACACGACGATCCACGGCGAACTACCGCCGTCCTCCGCGGCGCCGGTCCGGGTGCGATTCCGAGCATGTCCCCGCGACGACAGGTTCCCGGTCTTCGCGGTCAGCGCCGATCCGAGTACCTCCGACACCGCCGCTCGACCAGCATGAGAGGCGGCCACGAGCCGAGTCGACTCATCGAGCCACGGTCGAGACTTCGCCGGCGCAGCGGCGAGGAATCTCCCGAATCGCCGATCGCTCTAGGCGCCGCTTCTTTCATGTTCTTTCATGGTGGCACCGGATCCGGACGTGCAGCTGCCGCCGTGGCTGAGCGTCGAGCTGCCGCCCACCGCCGAGCGGCTGCCCCTATCGCTGGCCGATCGGGCCGGCGGTGAGCGCGTCACCCCCGGAAGGGTGGTACTCCCGCGGTCGACGGAGGGGTTGAACGCCTCCGACACCATCAACGGCGGCCTGATCGCGCTGGCCGCCGAGGAGGCCGTGCTCTCGCTCACCCCCGGCGACAGCCTCGGTTTCCTCGGCCTGCGCTACCTGCTCGCCGCGCCGGTGGGTCCGGTGATCGTCGAGGCCCGGGTTTCGTTGTTTCGCAGGAACGGCCCTGCGGTAGCTGCTGACCAAGCGCGGGCACGCGCCCGATATCGTGCAAGGCGCCGATCGCAGAAAAGGATTCCGTATGACCGAATTTGGTGATTTCGACGCGTTGCGCGCCGCGGTGGGCACCGTGCTCGGGCCCGGAGAGTGGATCGAGATCGACCAGCAGCGCATCGATCTGTTCGCCGAGGCGACCGGTGACCACCAGTGGATCCACGTCGATCCAGGCCGCGCCGCGGACGGTCCGTACGGGGCCACGATCGCGCACGGATTCCTCACCCTCGCGCTGCTCGCTCCGATCAGCCAGCAGCTAATGACGGTGGGTTCGGCCCGGATAGCGATCAACTACGGGTTGAACAAGGTGCGTTTCGTGAGCCCGGTCCGGGTCGGCAGCCGGGTGCGCGGCACCGTCACACTCACCGCCGTCACCGACGTGCCCGGCGGGGTCCAGGCCGAACGCACCGTGACGATCACCGCCGAGGGCGCGGACAAGCCAGCCTGCGTCGCGGAGCACGTGGTCAGGTACCTGGCCTGAGCGGCACATGCTGATCCGCAACGCCACGCTTTCCGGCAGCCGCACACCGACGTGCGCTGGCACGCCGGGCGGTCATCGCCTGCGGCAACGAGTTGCGTCCGCTGCCCGGCGAGGACGAGCACAGGCGACGACCGGCCGGACAGCGGTCCCCGCGACCCGGCGCGACACAGGGGTTCCCACCTGCGGACTCAGCTGCTATACATTAGGGGAGGCTTACCTCGTTAGTCGAGGCTAACCTCAGTGACAACTTGACCCTGGTGAGGCTTCATGTACGTGTGCATCTGTAACGCAGTGTCCGAAGGTGACGTGCACCGCTGCGTTTCGGCCGGCGCCGACAGCATCCGCCAGGTGAAGAACGCCTGCGGCTGGAAGCCGGGCTGTGGCAGTTGCACGGCGCGTTTGGCCGAGGTGCTCGGCCGGGCTCGCGCATCGGCCGAGGCACAACCGTCGGCCGCCTGATACGACACACCAGGCGGTCTATCCGCCGCTGCGCACAATTTGTGCCACGATCGCAGCTATGGACGGCGACAACGACATCGTGGCGCTGCTCAACGAGCAGCTGACGGCCGAACTCACGGCGATAAACCAGTACTTCCTGCACGCGAAGATGCAGGAGAACTGGGGTTTCACCAAGCTGGCGCGGCACACTCGGCACGAGTCCATCGATGAGATGAAACATGCCGAGCTCCTCACCGACCGCATCCTCTTCCTGGATGGGTTGCCCAACTATCAGAAGCTCAACGCGCTGCGCATCGGGCAGACCGTGCCGGAGCAACTGCGCGCCGATCTGGAGATCGAGATGGAGGCGGTCGACCGGCTCCGGCGGGGCATCGAGCTGATGCGTTCGCGCGGCGACGTGACCTCGGCTCGCATCTTCGAGCACATTCTCGAAGACGAAGAGAAGCACGTCGACTACCTGGAGACCGAACTCGATCTGGTGGAGAAGCTGGGCGAGCCGCTGTACCTCCAGCGCTTCACCGAGACTCCGGACGACTGATCCGGTATTCCGGTCCGCCTGCCGGAGGCGGCCCGGCGATACGCTCCGGCGCCGATTACGCCGAGGCGTATCGCCGGGCCAGTCGCTTCCGAGGCTCGGCGGGCGTCCCGAAGAGGGACCGATCGAGCGTGGCTCGCTTGATGTACGTGTGGATTCCACTCTCCCGTCCCAGATGTACCCATGCCGCCGTGTAGTTGCATGGCTTTCCCCGCCACCCGCACGGCTGTGTCGGTGGTGAACGCTTTGACCATCGACGCCCGCATCCGGCGCGGATCCGGCCTCGGCTCGGACGGCCGCCGCCACCAGCTTCCGGGCCACCGATATCTGCACCAGCATGTCCGCGCAGGGGCGTTTGACGGCCTGGAAGGAACCGATCGGGCGGCCGAACTACTCGCGCACGGGGGCGGCCTACGCCCAGATTCGCGACAGTGCCGAGCGGGAGTAGGTCTCCTGCGGCGTCACCGTGATCAGGTCGCAGACTTCCACGAGTTCGTTCGGTACCGCGTTGCCGAAGTGATGCAGGTTCGGCTTGATGACCGCGTCCACACCGAAGTTCCGGACGACGTCGACCAGGCGATCCACCGGTGCGTCGGTACCGGCGCCGAAAGTCACGGTCTTGCACAACTCATAGCCCAGGCGTTTCGCCAAACTCCGCATCTGCGCTTCGTCCCAATCCTGGGACACACCTGAGACGTCCTTGCGGAGATATCCCAGCGCGGGTGGCTTGGCCCTCATCGGTACTCCCTTGCCGCGGGTCGTTGCTGAAGTGGTCGAAGCGCCTGCACTCCCGCAGCTCGCGCGGTGTCGGCGCATCGAGGTGCAGGCTGAGCAAGGTCTTGACATCATATGTTGTCAACAGCAGTCGATGTCAACATGTGCGGCATCCGACGAACGCCACTTCCGCGCAGCGACCGAGCGCCGCCCACGTCGAGGGTACCGCCGAGTACCCGGCGGCCGGGTGGACCGCTAGGCGCGAGATGTCCTGCATAGCAGCAAATTCCGAGTACACGAGACGCAGCACACACTGCCGCACGCAGCGCATCGGCCGTGCGGCCGAACCCGACCCGGCCGCACGGCGACGAGGTCGGGCCGAGCAGGCGTGACCGGAGTCCGGCATGCGTGCCGGTCGGCTTTCTACGTCCGAAGAGTGATCGGTTCAATGGACACGATGTCGATCACCGCAATGACTCGGCAACTACCTCGCGTCATTCCAGCATCCCGGTCTGCCCACCCGCTCCCGGCGCCCGTGTCGCGGGCCTCCGAGCCGAGACCATGCCGAGCGTGATCATGCCGATACCGAGGGCGAAGTGCAGCCAGTTGTCCGCCGTGTCGAGCGGCACGAAGTTGGCGGTGCTGTCCGGGTCCACGATGAGTCCGTACAGCCACAGGACGAGGTAGACGGCTCCGCCGAAGACGAGGTACCCACGCGCCGATGTGGCGGCCCGGGCGGCGAGCACTCCGGCGATTCCGAAAGCCAGATGGACGACGTTGTGCAGCACGGATACGTTGAAAATCCCGAGCAATTGGGCTTCGGAGTGATGTCCCGCCCAGCCTATTTCGCTGTAGTCGGTGGTGATGCCGGGGATGAATCCGAGAATTCCGACAAGGAGGAAGACCGCTCCCACCGCCACGGCGGCGACCTGGGCAGGGGACCGCCGATCTGTCGTCGCGCCAGGTATGGAGTCGGACATCGTCGAACCAGCCCTTTCCGGCGTCTCCGGGAGATCTCCGTCTCCACCGTGCTACCCCGGCGGAAAGGCAGCAAACAGACAGCGGCCTCTCGCGATCCCTCTGCACGGACTCGAAGCGACCGCTCGCAAGGTCCGCAGTACATCCGGCCGCGTCGCGCGGGAACCTCGGATGCGTCCCGCTGGATGCGTCGACGCCACCCCTCACCGCGTCGACAGGTCGACGGCCCCGTCTCGCGTCCGACAGCCGGGCACCGTTCGACTGAGACATGCCCCGCACACCTGACCGGCTACGGCTGAGCCGTGATCCGTGTCTCCTCCGGCGACTACGCCGCTGACTCGCGCGCGCCACCCATTCCGTGAATACTGTGGACGACTCGAAAACAACTGTCCGCCTTGCCAAGCCAACGCAGTCTGTCAGCCGGATGGTGCTGCCAGGGAGGCAATGACTGTGTTGGTTTGGTGCGTTGTGGCGATGATCGTGGTCGTCCTGCTGGGTTCGGCCGCGACGGCGATGGCGTGGGATCCGCGAGGACGTCGCCGCTCGGGCGACGCCGAGCCGGTCCCGGTCTCGGTAACCGCCGAGTCCGCAGTGCGGCGCCCCGGCGAGTGGCCGCGCACGCGCTGAATCGAGCATCGCACCGAGGTCGCATACCGGATCATGTGCGAGAGCCGGATCGTCGAGGACGGCGTCTACACGGGGTTGCTCCCCCGCGTCGGCGACACGCCCTCACCCAACTCTCCAGCGACGGCTGCCAGGCCGTCGCCGCACGAAGCGGGCATTCCGCGGTTCACCGAACCCCGCTTGGTCGCCGTGGCGATCATGGTTGCGTAGGCGGCGGTAGATAGTCGGAAGCGGCCGAGGCTGCTCGCCGCCCGCACCGGCGAAGCGCATGAGCTCACCGGCGCGCGGCGGCGTCCACGCATGCCTCGGCCGCCGAAACGAGCAGCCTCAGCTGACGAGGATGCTGCCGCCCTTGGGCAGGAATCCCAACGTCGCCACCTGAAGCTCACCGAGGACGGAGCCGGTGCAATCCCGCCCGGAGTAGAACGTGACGGCACGATCGGTGCTGTTGCCGATGGTGCTCTGGAGCAGGGTGGTGGTGTGGTCGGTGTTCAGGCAACCCACCGGGTCCTCATAGCGTTCACCGTTGATCGTGACCGTGCCGACCGCGGCCTGCGCCGTCCCCGCCGACAGCATGGCCGCGGCCCCTGCCAGGGCCAGCGCACCGACAAACCCAGCAGTACGAATCATTCGCGCCTCCAGTTCTTTTCGATGTCGGCCAACCCCGAAGCCGACGTCTGGTGAAAATGCGCCTGTGATTCTGTCACGAGTTCCAGCGGGAAGGAACCGTGCTGGTCAGACGCCCGCGGGCACAGCGGTCCCGGCCTCCTTGCGAACGCCGAAGGCCACGATGATCTCCATGATGCCGAGGATGATCAGCCAGACCCCCGCCACCATGGCCAGCGTGGCCACCGAGCGCACCGGCCAGACGATCAGCACGACACCGGCGATGGCGGTCACGAGACCGAAGAACACCTGCCACCAGCGCCCCGGCATTCCCGGCTCGGAAATCGCGGCTACCAGCAGCGCCACCCCGCGGAAGAGCCAGCCGATGCCGATCCACAAGCCGAGCAGCAAGAGGGAGGCCAGTTCGTCGCGGAAGCAGAAGACGCCGACGATGATGGACAGCACGCCGATGATGAACGACAGGATCCGCATACCCGTGCCTGTCGGCGCGCCGAAGGCGGCGACCAACTGCAGAACTCCGGTGACCACCAGGTAGACGCCGAAGATGATGCCCGCGGCCTGCAGGGTGATGTCCGGCCAGACCAGGATGAGGACGCCGAGAATCACCGCCATGACGCCGGTGAGCAGGATGGTTTGCCATGCCCTGCGGGCAAGAGACTGCAGAGGACCCTCTACCACGCTGTTTGTCGTCATTTGCCGATGCTATAACCCGCTCCGGCTTGATTGCTGATCATTTGCCTACCGCGTCTCTCCGTGCTCGCTCGGCTCAGCACCACGGTGTTGCCCGTTGTTCACGTTTCGCCGTCGGAGCGGTCGGGTAGTCAGTACTGAGTGACTCTTCGTCGGCGCCCCTGGGCTGCACGGGTGGGTCGGGGTTCGGTGAGACTCGGGTGGCTAGGAGAAGAGGGTGGCGGTTCTGCTCGTGTTGCAGGCGCGTGGGCTGGGTGATCTACTCACCGCGGTCCCGGCTTTACGGGCGCTGCGCCGGGCCAAACCGCACGATCGCATCGTCTTGGCGGCCCCCCAGCGGCTCAAGCCGATCGTCGATCTGATCGCGTCGGTCGACGCGCTGTTGCCGACGGCCGAACTGGGCACCCTGCGCTGGAACGCTCCCCCGCCCGAATTGGCGGTCAACCTGCACGGCGCGAGCCCCGAAAGCCTCGTCGCGCTGTCCAAGACCCAGCCCGGGCGCATCCTGTCCTTCCGCAACTCGGCGTTCCCCGAGGTGTCCGGCCCCGAATGGGAGCCGGACATGCACGATGTGGACCGCTGGTGTCACCTGCTGCAATACGACGGCATCGGCGCGGATCGCCGCAACCTAGGACTGGTTCCGCCGGTTTCGACGACCAGCCGTCGCGACTGCGTTGTCGTCCACGTCGGCGCGGGCGCACCGGCCCGCCGCTGGCCCCCGGATCGTTTCGCCGCGGTCGTGCGACATCTGCTGGTGCTCGGGCGCGAAGTGGTGCTCACCGGCGACGAATACGAGCGCGAACTCGCGCTGGGCATCGCCGCACGGGCCGGGCTGCCGATCGGCCGCGTGCTGGCCGGAGAGCAGAGCCTCATCGATCTGGCCGCCACCGTCGCCGAGGCCGCATTGGTGATCTGCGGGGACACCGGCGTAGCGCACCTCGCCACGGCGTTCGGCACCCGCACCGTCCTCCTGTTCGGCCCCACACCGCCACGGTGGGCGGGTCCGCCGTCCCACCTGCTGGGCAGGCACGCCGTGCTGTGGAGCGGCCGGATCGGCGACCCGGACGCCGACACCCCCGACCCCGGCCTGTTGCAGATCGGGGTCAGCGAGGTGATCGAGGCCGTCGACAAGCAACTGGGCAAGCGCAACTGGCCCGGCACGGGCACCGAGCGGCGCAAGACGGCGTATCGGCGCGTCGGCTGACGCCGCCACCGCCGTCCCGAAGCCACCCGGGGATGACGGTCACTCGGGGAAGTGCGCGCTCCCACCGCATTCAGGCGGTTGTCGCGGCACTGCGCAGCGCCGCCGAATAGGCAGCGATCGCACTCGGCCAGAACTGTTCGAGATAGTCGCGCGCATCGGCGAGGCCGCGCGGGTCCAGGGAGTAGAGCCTGCGGTTGCCTTCCGCCCGCATCATGACCAGCCGCGCCGCACGCAGCACGCGCAGGTGCTGCGAGACCGCCGAACTGGTCACGCCGACTTCTCGCGCGAGTTCGCCCACCGAGCGCGGGGCCTGCGGCAGGGCCTCGAAGATCGCGCGACGGGTCGGGTCCGCCAGAGCGGTCAGGGCGCGCACTCCATTAGTCGCCACTCACACAGTCTGGTCAACTGACGTTTTGCTGGTCAACTCCTGGGTAAGACATCGTTTTCCCAGTTCGCGCTGAAAACCGCGACGATCCGTTACCTCTTCGTGACCGTCGAACTGGGCGTTTATCCGCCCGTGACGGTTGCCACAAGATTGCGAGCGGGGTACACGGCTGCCGTACGTTCGTTCCCATGCCCGTGACCTTTCCGTTACCGATCCGTCGCGGCGTGACCCGGTTCCGCCGCAATCACGCCGCCACCCGCGTGGTCGCCGCCTCCGCGGTCGTCACCGCCTCCCTCGGCATCCTCGCCGCGGCACAGCAGGACCAGGACGCCGACGCGTCCGCCCGCCTCGTCGCGGGGAAAATCGCCTCCGGCGAGATCCGCCCGGCAGAGGGCATGGCTCAATTCGCTCTCTTCGCCCCGCACGAAACGCAAGCTCCGCACGCCGCCCCGGCGCCGGAGGCCTGGGATCCGAATCGCCTCGCGCAGAATTTCGCGCGCCCTAAGACCGTCCGGCCCGTCGGCGGGGTGCTCACCTCGAACTACGGCGCGCGCTGGGGCACGATGCACGCGGGCTTGGACTTCGGCGACCCGCTCGGCGCGCCGATCGCCGCGGTCACCGACGGCGTCGTGATCGAGGCCGGTCCCGCTTCCGGCTTCGGGCTGTGGGTGCGCGTGCAACAGGATGACGGCACCGTGGGCGTCTACGGCCACGTCAACGACATCCTCGCCGCCGTCGGCCAGCCGGTCCGCGCGGGCGACGTCATCGCGACGGTCGGCAACCGTGGGTACTCCACCGGCCCGCATCTGCACTACGAGGTCCACCTTCCCGGCGGCGTACCGATCGATCCGCAGCCGTGGCTGGCCCAGCGCGGCATCGACGTCGGGCACGCCCCGGAGGACTGATCCCTCTCGTTCGCGGGACATGAGGGGCTTGCGAACCGACTCGGCGGCAGAGCCGTCGCCCGCGACGGGCCGTGAACGCAACGACGCGTTCACGGCCCATTTCTTCGCATCCCGAGAACACCCACCCGCGACCTCGTGTTCGCGACCGCGCCGTGCGGACGACACCCCAGACGTGCTCCACGCCCGCACCGGCACAGCGCGGGCGGATGGGCGAATTCTCAGCAAGTAGAGGTCAGCGCGTCGTCGAGCAGGGCGAGGTCTATGGCGTCGGCCATCGCCCGATAGCCGGCGAGGCTGGGGTGCAGGCGATCCGGGCTGGAATAGGCTCCTCGGAGCACGGATGGGTTGGCGGGGTCGCGCATGGCGGCGTCGAAGTCGACGATGCCGTCGGCGAGGTTCTGGGTGCGCATCCAGGTGTTGATCTGCTGCCGCTCGATCTCGCTGCGTGATGCCAGGAGGACGCCGTCGACAAGGGCGTCGGAGGCGGGCAGCAGTGTCCCCAGCCAGATCTTCTTGCCGTGACGGTGGGCGGCGGTGATGAGTTCCTCGTACCCGGCGATCATCCGAGTGGCATCGGCAGGCGGTGGCAGCCCGAGATCGTTGATATCTTCCTGCACGAGAACCCCGCCCACACCGGACACAGCGAGCGCGTCACGTTCGAAGCGTGCCAGCCCGCTCGGGCCGAGAAATAGTGGCTCACCACCGGTGAGCACGCGATTGCTGCCGATTCCGGCGTTGACCACCGAGATCGGAATACCCGCGCTGTCCAGACGACGCTGCAGCATGTCGGGATAGCGTCCGTTGGTGTCGGCGACCCCGCGGTCGACCGGCACACTCAAAGCGGTCGCCCCCACGAATCCGTCGGTGATGGAATCGCCGAATGCCACCACCGCGCGGGTATCGGCGGCGGCCAGTACGTCCAGAGCGGCGACATACAGCCAGGAACCGGTCTGCGAGGAGAATCCGTCGGCGTCTGCCCGCCCGGTGAGATCACCGCTACCGGTCGGAGAGTAGAACGAGGTGGCGTTGGCGTTCCAGTGCTCGGTCGGCGGCCCCGCCGCATCGGGAACGTAGATACTCACCGCCACCGGGGCGAACGCCGCGACGGTGAAGGACACCGGATCGCTGACGGCATCGGCTCCGGGAGGCAGGGTGATCGATGCCCGGCCGTCGAACAGCACCGGAACGATGTTCGCCACCGCCGCGCCCGATACCTGGTCTGCGATGCTCACCCGCTCGAATGTGACCGGTGTCGGCCCGAACCGGTTGGTCAGGCGCACACGCAGCCGCGACCCACCCAGATGCGGAGTGATGATGTTCCCCGCCGCACCCGGAGGGTTGTCCCCGGCCCACCGCAGGCGTCGCCGCCTCGACGCCGACCGTGAGCAGGACAGCCGCGACCAGCGTCGCACCGAACCTGTAGGCACGCACCTGCCTCCGCGTGTCGGTGGCGACGCCGGCCGAACTCGGCGCAACGCCGAGAGCGAAACGTTTCATGATCATGACCTCTTCCCTGACAGTTCGCCGGTCAGATGCGGTTGCCGAGGTCGCGGGCGACGATATTGTCCAACGCGCGTTCGGCGACGGCGGCGATCGTCATCGACGGGTTGCACGCCGCGGTGTTACCCGGCATCAGCGCTCCATCGAGCACGTAGAGTCCGGGTTGGTCGTGGACGCGTCCGTCGAGATCGCAGACCGCGCCCATGCTCGCCCCGCCGAGCGGATGCCAGGTCGAGGGGAACAAGGCGTTGGTATCGATCAGCATGCCGTCCGGACCGGCGATCTTGTGGACGGCGGGGCCGATGTGATTGTCCTGGATGTAGCTGTCACCGCCGGCGGGCCAGTGCAGGATCGCGTCGTCGCGTGCCGAATCGTAAGTGAAGCCGCCGCGTCCGTCGCTGACACCGTATCCGACCATCATGGTGCTGCGAGCGTCCAGCGACAGGGGCGGGATGGAGGCCTGGATCACGGTGTGGGCGGCGTGCGGGTCGTCCCAGTTCTTGCTGCCGTAGACCACCGGGCCGCCTTGCGGGGCGCCGAACTCGGCCGAGGGATCGGTCCAGACGTAGATGCGGTCGGCGTTGGTACCCCAGCCTTGTCCCAATCCGTCGGGCAGATCCCGGATGAGCCCCTTGGCCCCGGCACGCACCAGCAGCCGGGTGGTATTGAGACTGCCCGCCGCCAGGATCAGCGCGCCGGTGGTCAGAACCTTGTGCTCGACCACCGCGCCGGTGGTGTCCAGCCGTTGCACATGCACGATCCAGCGGCCGTCGGAAGCCCGTTCCACGTCGGTCACCTCGTGCAAGGTCTCCACCCGCACCCGACCGGTGGCTTCGGCGGCCGCGATGTAGGTGACGTCGACCGAATGCTTGCCGCCGTTGTTGACGCCCATCGCGCCGTCGCCGTTGGTGTAGGACGCTTTCATCTCCCCGCGCAGTTCGGCGAGCGCGAAATCCCAGTCGATGGGCATCGGGATCTTCGACAACGGCATGCCCGCCCGACGGACACGATCGGCGAACACCCTCGCCGCCCGGTAATTCTCGCTGGCGATCAGCTCGTCGGGGGCCTCGGCAAGGCCGAGCATCCCGGCCACGCGCGGGTAATGAACCCGGTCCATCAACGCCCAGTCGAGTTCTTGCGGGAAGTGGGTATCGAACACCTCCCGGCTCGGTTGCAGCGACATCCCTTGATAGACAAGAGAACCGCCACCCACGCCCGCCGCGCACAGCGCGGTCATATTCTCCCCCGGCACCGCTTCGACCAGGCCGGTGTAGGGTTCGAACACCATCGGACGGCCGAACAGATTCGAGCTGGATCGGCACCACAGCAGTCGTTTGTCGGGCGAGGACGCTCGTGGGAAAGTCTCGGCGTTCGGCCCGGTCCTCCAGCGCAGGCCCCGTTCGAGCACGGTCACCGGCACCCCCGCCTGAGCGAGGCGCAGGGCGCTGACACCACCACCGAAACCCGAACCGACAACCACCACACGGTGCTCTTCACGAGTCAACGGAACGTTGTTCACCTGGGCGGCGGCGGGCGCAGCCATCGAACGAGCACCGAGAGCCGCGGCGCCGACCGCGGCGACGCCGGTCAACAGTGAGCGGCGCGAGATTCTTGTCATCAGGGATCCTTCATGGTGGGCATACCGCAAGGCACGCCGTGAACTCGCTCGTCGAAAGCTTCACCGAGCGCTTTATTCGGGTGCTGCGAGGTCGCCGAGACCGACGAGCGCAGCGGGGTAGCCGATTCGGCGAGATGGCGGTTCGAGCAGGCTCGATCGGCCGAGCGCTATGGCCGGCGTCGGCGCGGAACGAGCCGGGCCGCAGTGGCCGCTCGAGTCGTGCATGCCACCGATCCCGGTTCGTACATCGACAACTCTCCATCGGTATCGCCCCGGCATCAGCGGGAGTGGCCTGCATCACGATAGGTACTTGCTATGGCTTCGGTCACAACAAGCACGAACCAGACAGTAACATGGTTACCACCATGTTGGGTACATGCGATGTCAGGTTTATCGATGCGAATTCTCGACGCTGCGCCAACCTGCGACGGTTCCGCGGTATCGCCCGTGCCGGTAGCCGATACCGTGGTACTAGAGGCGAATAGCGCCGCGGCGGGACGCTCACGAGGGTCGGCGATTCCTACGTTCGGTCCATGTCCACAACACATTTCGCCGCCGCACCACGGGACGGGTCGTCGGCGCCGCGGCAGGGCGCGAGTACGAAGGTAGCGATGCGCGGGCGACTGCATCGCCCGCTGCTGGGCACGGTCGCCGCGATGGCCGCGCTCGTCCTGTTCTCACTCGCGGCGATGCTGGTCGACGACCGCACACTGCTGGGCGAATCCGTCTGGCTCAAGCCGATGAAATTCGGCTCGGCGTTCTTCCTCTACAGCCTCACCCTGGCCTGGCTGCTGTCGTTGCCGCACAAGGGTAGCCGCGCCACCTGGTGGCTGGGCACGGTGTTCGCGGTGACCGGTTTCGTCGATGTCGGTTTCATCGTCTTGCAGGCCGCACGCGGCACGTTCAGCCATTTCAACACCGAGGACGACCCGGTGAACTCGATCGGGCAGGTGATCTTTGCCTCCGGCGTGCCCGGCCTCTTCCTCGCCAACCTCGTGATCGTGCTCATTCTGTCCTGGCAGCGCTTGGTGGACCGGCCGACGGCACGAGCCATCCACGCCGGCCTGGCGCTGGCCGTCGTCGGTATGGCGCTGGGCTACCTGATGGGATTCACCGGTAAGCAGCTCGTGCGCGACAGCGACGGACGGATCGTCGAACTGGCCGCCGGCCACACGGTCGTGCCCGACGCGAGCGATCTCGCGCCGCGCGACGCCATGGGCGGCATGCCGATCACGCACTGGAGCACCGTCGGCGGTGACCTGCGCGTTCCGCACTTCGTCGGACTGCACGGCATTCAGATTCTGCTGCTCACGGCCGTCACCCTCGCCTGGCTGGCTCCGCGCTATCGCTGGCTGCGCCCGGAGCGAGCCCGCACCGCGGTCGTCGGTGTACTGGCGGCCGGTTACGCGGGACTGCTGGCGCTGGTCTTCTGGCAGGCGATGCGCGCGCAGTCGCTGGTCCACCCGGACACCGCGACCTGGCTCGCCGGCTGCGGGCTCGCCACGACTGTCGCAGCGCTGCTCGGCGCGGTCTATCTACGCCACCGTGCTACCGGCGGCGCGCACCGCCGGAGGTCGAGGGAGCCGGTCAGCGCAGACGTTCCGCGTCGCGGGTGAGCGCGACCAGGGTCTTGCCCAGCGCCGCCAGCTCCTCGGGCGTCGCCCCCTCGTCGATGGCGATGGCGACGTCCTCGGCGGCGCAGCGGGCGGCGAACCAGCGATCGGCCAGGTCGGCGGCCTCCTGGGCGCTGAGCACCACCGCGTCGTCGGGAATCCCGGTTCCCTTCAGACTGTTGCGGTGTTCGTAGGCGCGTTGGCGACAGGACTGACGGCAGTACCGGCGACGGCGGCCGGCCTCCGATTCCACGATCTCCCGCCCACACCACTGGCAGGACAAGCGGCGCGACATGACGCTGAACACTAGTAGCTCGCCGCCCGCCATCCGCTCAGCGACCCCCGCGAATCACCCGGCGCCGGGCGTGACGAGCCTGCCGCGACCAGGGCACTACAATGGAACGGTTCACCGCGGCCGCGTCGGGAACTATCGGCGCAGGCCCGATCGTTGTACTTCAGGTCCGGCGAGCGCACCGCGCACTCGTGCGGACACGGTCGCAGCGCACGAAGACTCGAGCACACAGGGAGAGGCACACCATGGCAGATCGCGTACTCCGAGGCAGTCGGCTCGGAGCGGTGAGCTACGAGACCGATCGCGACCACGACCTGGCTCCGCGTCGGATCGCCCGGTACCGGACCGACAACGGCGAGGAATTCGACGTCCCCTTCGCCGACGACGCCGAGATCCCGCCGACCTGGCTGTGCCGCAACGGCCAGGAGGGCGTGCTGATCGAGGGCACCACGCAGGAGGCCAAGAAGGTCAAGCCGCCGCGCACGCACTGGGACATGCTGCTGGAGCGCCGCAGCAAGGAGGAGCTCGAGGAGCTGCTCAAGGAGCGCCTCGAACTGCTCAAGACCCGCCGCCGCGCCTGACGGCCCGCTGATACGGAAACGGCCGCCGCATCTTCTCGATGCGGCGGCCGTTCGCTGTTCGTGTCGTCACTCGCCCGTCAGTGGCTCGCCACCTTGCGATAACGCAGCAGCGCCAGCGGCACGGCCACCGCGAGGATCGCCACCGAGCAGGCCACCGCGTATTCGACACAGTGGTCGGCGGCCCAGCCGCTGGGCGGGACGAAAGTGGGCGGCGAGTCGTTGTCGAACAGCTTGCGTCCCGCCGCCGACACCGCGGTGATCGGATTCCATTCGGCGATCGTGCGCAGGGGCCCGGGCAGGGTCTCGGCCGAGATGAACGCCGAGGAGATGAACGTCAGCGGGAACAGCCAGATCAGCCCCGCGCTCTGCGCCACTTCCACTGTCGGTGACAGCAAGCCGGTCAGCGCGCCGATCCAGGACATCGCGAACGCGAAGAGCAGGATCACGGCGAACGCCAGCACCGCGTCGGTGACGCTGCCGTGGATGCGCCAGCCGACGACGTACCCGCACCCGACCATCACGGCCAAGCTGAGAATGTTGACCACCAGGTCCGACAGCGTGCGGCCCATCAGCACGGCCAACCGCGACATCGGTAGCGCCCGCATCCGGTCGATGATGCCCTTCTGCAGGTCGCCGGCGAGCCCGACGGTGGTGAACGCGGCGTTGAACGCGACCGTCTGGGTGAAGATGCCCGCGAGCAGGAATTCCCGGTACTGCCCACCGCCGAGCGAGGCGCCGAAGATATAGGCGAACAGGAACACGAACATCAACGGCTGGATCGTGGCCGTCACCAGCAGGGTGGGCACGCGCAGGATGGTCAGCAGATTGCGGTGGGCGACGATCGCGCTGTCCCGGAACAGCCGCAGCCGCGGGCCGGAATCCCGCTGCGCCGCGTCTTTTCTCGGCTCCGGCTCCGCCGTCGGGGCTTGTTCCCCGACCATTGCCGTGCTCACGACATGATCTCCTCTGGTAGGTCGTGGTTTTCCGGTGCCATGGCCGGCGCGCTGCCCGGCTTGCCGGTGAGGGAAAGGAATACGTCGTCGAGGCTGGGCCGGTGCACGTTCGCGTCGACGACGCAGACGCCCGCGTCGTCCAGCCTGCGCAGCGCCTCCACCATGGTGCGCGAGCCGTCGCCGACCACCACCGACACCTCCTCGGTGCCTGCCTCGTGCGCGGGCTCGCCGACGCCGATCTGCGCCAACACCGCCAGCGCGGGCGCGGCGGCCTGCCCGGCGGCCAGGGTGACGGTGAGCCGGTCACCACCGATCGAGGTCTTCAGCTCGTCGGCCGAGCCGCGCGCGATCACGCGCCCGTGGTCGATGACGGTGATCCGATCGGCCAGCAGGTCCGCCTCTTCCAGATACTGCGTGGTGAGCAGCACCGTGGTGCCGTCATCGACGAGGTCGCCGATCACCTTCCACATGTCCAGCCTGCCGCGCGGGTCCAACCCGGTGGTCGGCTCGTCCAGTACTACCACGGACGGCCGGGCGACCAGCGCACCCGCGAGGTCGAGCCGCCGGGCCATGCCGCCGGAGTAGGTTCCGGCCCTGCGGTGCGCGGCATAGTCCAGCCCGAGGGCATCGAGCAGTTCGGTGGCCCGGGCGCTCGCCTGTTTCGGGGACATCCCGTACAGGCGAGCCACCATACGCAGGTTCTCGTAGCCGGACAGGTTGGTGTCCACGGCGGCGTACTGACCGGACAGCCCGATCCGTTTGCGCGCCGCCGCCGGGTCACGCAGCACATCGATGCCCGCTACCCGCACCGACCCGGCGGATGGCTTCAGCAGCGTGGTGACGATCCGCACGGTCGTCGTCTTGCCCGCGCCGTTCGGGCCGAGCAAGCCCATCACGGTGCCGGTGGGAATACGTAGGTCGACCTCGTCCAGCACGCGGACCCGGCCATAGTTCTTCACCAGGCCGGTTACCTCCACCGCCAGACTCACCGGTGCGTCTCCTTCGTCTCCAGCCACCTCGACAGCACCGGCCCGATCTCGGCCAGCGCCTCGGGTGTGGTCATCGCGGAATGCCCGCAGCGCAGCTCGTAGTCATGGACCGCGCCGGTGATGTACGGCTGCCATGCCTCGGCGCGCCGATCCGGATCGGCCCGGTTGACCGGGTCGTCGCCCGCGGTGAAGAACAACAGGTCACCGTCGAACGCACGGGGCCGGAAGCTGTGCGCGAGCACGGTGCCGTTCTCGTAGCCGGCGTAGAGCCGCTCCAGATGTTCGACGGTCAGCGCCGCGAACGGCCCGGAACGCGCGCGCAGCAGTTCGGCCGCGTCGCGCAGGCTCATGCCCGGATCGATCTCCCCGTCGAGTTCGTCGCTGCCGAACTCCCCGACGATCTCGGCCACGCTCGGGGTCGCCTCCTCGAGCAATGCGTCCGACAGCCGGTAGCTGTCCATCATCGACAGCAGCGCGACCTCCTCGCCGGCTTCCTGCAGCTGCACCGCCATCTCCTGCGCGATCAGTCCGCCGAGTGACCAGCCGAGCAAGTGGTAGGGCCCCTGCGGCTGGATTTCCTTGATCCGGGCCACGTAGTGGCTCGCGGCCTCGGCGATCGACTCGTGCCCGGCCTCTCCCGCGACATGCGGAGCCTGCAAGCCGTACACCGGGCGGTCCGACGGCAGGTGCGCGAGCAACCCCGAATAGCACCATGCCAATCCGATCGCCGGGTGCACGCAGAACAGCGGCGCCGGGCTTGCCGCGGTACTCGGCCGGATCGGCAGCACCGGCGCCAGCATCGCCGCCACCGCGGCGCCCGAGGTCGCGCCTTCACCGTCCAGCCGCGCCGCGATGGCCGCGGGCGTCGCGTCGCCGAACATCAGCTGCACCGGCAGGTCGATGCCGGTTTCCCGGACGTGCGCAACCACTTTCGTGGCCAGCAGGGAGTTGCCGCCGAGTTCGAAGAACCCGTCGTCCACGCCCACCGACTCGACACCGAGTACCTCGGCGAAGGCCGCGCACAGCGCCTGCTCCGTCGGGGTGGACGGGGCGCGGTAGCCCTCACCCGTGGTGAACACCGGTTCCGGCAGCTTGGCGCGGTCCAGTTTGCCCACCGGGCTCAGCGGCACCTCGTCGAGCAGCATGATCGATTGCGGAACCATGTAGTTCGGCACCAGCCGGGCCAGGTGCCCGGTCAACTCGGCCGCGGTGAGTGTCACGCCGTCGCGGGCCTTGACGTACGACACCAGCGCCGTCGCGCCCGCCGGGGTGCCATGCCCGATGGTGGTGGAGAAGGCCACCGCGCCATGGCGGGCGAGCGCGGCGTCGATCTCACCGAGTTCGATACGGAAACCGCGGATCTTGACCTGATGGTCGGTGCGGCCGACGTACTCGATCTCGTGCGCGGCGTCCGCCGACCCGTTCTCGCGCGTCCCTGCCCACCAGCGCACCAGATCGCCGGTGCGGTACATCCGCTCCCCCGGCTTGCCGAAGGGGTTGGCGACGAACCGCTGGGCGGTCAGACCAGGACGATTCAGGTAGCCACGGGCGAGAGCGTCACCGGCCAGGTGCAACTCCCCGGTCACTCCGATCGGAGCCGGATGCAGTCGCGCGTCCAGGATCGCCGCGTTGACGCCACGGATGGGGCCGCCGATGGTGATCGGCCCACCCGGCGTCATCGGCTGTGAGATGACCGTGACGATGGTCGTCTCGGTGGGGCCGTAGACGTTGTACAGGCTGCGGCCGGGCGCCCACCTGGTCACCAGATCCGGCGGCAGCGCCTCACCGCCGACCAGCACGTGCTGCAACTCGTCGAGTCCGGTGGGGTCGACCGTGCCGAGGGCGGAGGTGGTGATGAACGCGTGGGTGATCCGCTCCTCGGCGAAGACCCGTCGCAGGTCATCGCCGCCGACCACGCCGGTGGGCGTGATCACCAGAGTGGCAGCGCCGCCGAGGGACAGCAGCAGATCGAGCATCGCGGCGTCGAAGCTCGGCGTGGCGAAGTGCAGTACGCGGCACCCCGGCTGGACGTCGAACCGGGACGCCGTCTCGGCGGCGAAGTTCGACAACCCGCCGTGGGTAACCATCACGCCCTTCGGCGTGCCGGTGGAGCCGGAGGTGTAGATCACGTACGCCGGGTTGTCGATCCGCAGCGGGGCGAGGCGCTCGGTCTCGGCGATCGGCTCGTCCGGCGCGTCCAGCACCAGCCCGCGGAAGTCCGGATCGTCGAGCACGATCCACTCCGTGCCCTCGGGCAGCTCGTTGCGGTAGCCCGACAGCGTGATGCCCAGCGCCGCACCGGAATCCGACAGCATGTGCGCGATGCGCTGCTGCGGGTACAACGGGTCGACCGGCACGAACGCCGCTCCGGCCTTGGCCACAGCGAGCACCGTCGCCACCGACTCGACCGATCGCGGGATGCCGAGCGCCACCAGAGTTTCCGGACCGACCCCACGGGCGATGAGCACCCGCGCCAGCCGGTTCGTCCAGCGATCCAGGGCGCCGTAGGTCACCTCGGTACCGTCGGAGACCAGGGCGACCGCGGCGCGGTCGACGCTCGCCGCCTGCTCGAACACCTCGGGGAAGGTGATCGGCCGGTCCGGTTTGCCACCGCGTACCGGCGCCAGGCCCGACCACTCGGCGGGGTCGAGCAGTTCCAGATCGCCCACCGCGGTCGTCGGGCTCGCGGCGATCGCGGCGAGCAACCGGGTCAGCCGCTTGCCGAGCCGCTGCGCGGTCGACTCGTCGAACAGATCCTTCGCATAGTTCACCGCCACGGTGATGCCGGCCGGATCGCGCTGCGCGGTCTGCGTTTCGGTCAACGTGAACTGGAGATCGAACTTGGCGACTCCCGTGTCGATGTCAGCCGCCTCGATGCGCAGTCCGGGCAGGTCCAGCCCGCCGACCGGCTCGTTGCGCACCGACAGCATCACCTGGAACATCGGATGGTGCGCCTGAGATCTGGCCGGGTTGAGCACCTCCACGAGACGCTCGAACGGCAGGTCCGCGTGGGCGAAGGCGTCCAGATCGGTTTCGCGCACCGCGTGCAGCAGGTCGGTGAACCGTGCGCCGGGGTCGAGGCGGGTGCGCAGCACCAGCGTGTTGACGAACATGCCGACCAGCCGGTCCAGGGCGGGGTGACCGCGGCCCGCGATCGGGGTGCCGACGATGATGTCGTCGGTAGCCGTCATGCGGTGCAGCAGCACCGCGAGCGCGGCGTGCAGGACCATGAACAAGCTGACGTTGTTGCCGCCCGCGATCGCCTGCAATTCGCGGTGGGTGACCGGGTCCACCGCGCACTCCACCGTGCCGCCCCGGTAGGACGGAGCAGGCGGACGCGGCCGGTCGGCCGGTACGGTCAGCAACTCGGGGATGCCGTCGAGAGTGTGCCGCCAGTAGTCCAGCTGCTTGCTCACCGCCGAGTCCGGGTCGTCCTCGCTGCCGAGCACGTCCTGCTGCCACAGCGTGTAATCGGCGTACTGGACCTCCGGCTCCGCCCAGTCCGGCGCGTTACCGCCGCAGGCCGCGCGGTAAGCGACGGCGACATCGGCGGCCATCGGCTCGAGCGACCAGCCATCCATCGCGATGTGGTGCACGACCACGACCAGAACATGCTCGGCGGGCTCCACGGGCTCGTCGCCGCCGGTCGACACCGAGATCAGTGCCGCCCGGATCGGAACGGCCGCGGCCAGATCGAACCCCGGTGCGGCGAAACGCCGTACGATGCCCTCCACTTGCTCCGGCCGCACCGTCGCCCGCGACAGCGAGATCGCCGCTTCGGCCGGATCGAGGACGACCTGGGCGGGTGCGCCGTCGCTCTCCGGGAACACCGTGCGCAGGGTCTCGTGCCTGGCCTGCACCGCGTGCAGTGCGCGAATGAGAGCGTCTACGTTCAAGCTGCCGGTCATGCGCAGCACGAGCGGGACGTTGTAGGCGCCGGCCGACTGTCCCGGGGCCGAGCCGCCACCGGCGTTGAAACGGTTGAGGAACCACAGTCGCCGTTGCGCGGCCGACAGCGGGATGCGCTCCGGACGTTGCCTGCGCACCAGCGCGGGGCGGTCGGCGTCGGACTCGGCGCCCGCGTCCAGCAACTCGGCGAGCCCGGCGACCGTCGGCGTGGCGAACACCGTGCGCACGGCCAGTCGCACGTTCGTCGCCGCGGCCAGCCGGGCGACGAGCTGCGTGGCCAGCAACGAGTTGCCGCCGATGTCGAAGAAGCTGTCGTCGGCGCGCACGTCCGCGGCGCCGACGAGCTCACCCATCACCGCGGCGACCAAACCCTCCGTTTCGGTCCGGGGCTCGCGACCGGTGGGGTGCGCGAGGAATCGGGGCTCGGGCAATGCGCTGACATCCAGCTTCCCGACCGGCGTCAGCGGGATCGTGTCCAGCACGGTGATGCCCGCGGGCACCATGTGCGCGGGCAGCCGTCGCGCGACGGAGGCGCGCACCGCCTCGGGGTCCACCCCGGCCGTGCGGTCGGCCGGCTGGACGTAGGCGATGATCCGGTCGGCGCCCGCGATGCGGCGCACCTCGGTGTGCGCGAACCGCACGGACGGGTGTTCGCCGAGCACGGCGGTGACCTCGCCGAGTTCGACGCGGAAACCGCGCAGTTTCACTTGGTGGTCGCTGCGGCCGAGGTAGGCCAGCTCGCCGGAAGCACTCCAGCGCACCACGTCCCCGGTCCGGTACATCCTGGCTCCCGCCGGGCCGTACGGATCGGCCACGAAACGTGCGGCGGTGAGACCGAACCGGTCGAAGTAACCGCGCGCGACACCGTGCCCCGCGAGGTACAACTCGCCGGGAACGCCGACCGGCACCGGGCGCAGCCGCTCGTCGAGCACCAATCCTCGAGCGCCACGCACCAGGCTGCCGATGCTGATCGGTTCGCCGACCCGCAGGGGACCGGACATGGTGATGACGACCGTGGTCTCGGTGGGTCCGTACACATCGCACATCACGCGGCCCGGCGCCCAGCGCGCCACCAGGTCCGGCGCCACCGCCTCACCGCCGACCAGGAGCGCACGCATGTGCGGCAGCGGCCACTGTTCGCGATCGATGGTGGCCAGCGCGGCCGGCGTCATGAAGCCGTGGGAGACCTGCTCGCGGTCCATCAGCGCGGCCAGTTCGTCGCCGCCGTAGATGTCGGTCGGGCAGATCACCATCGCCGCGCCCGCGCCCAACGCGATCAGCAGATCCAGGATCGCCGCGTCGAAACTCGGCGAGGCGAAGTGCAATGTGCGGGAATACTCGTCGACGCCGATGCGGTCGCGGATCTCGTCGGCCAGGTTGGACAGGCCGCTGTGGGTCACCGCGACGCCCTTGGGCTTTCCGGTGGATCCCGAGGTGTAGATCAGGTAGGCCAGATCGGCGACCTGGATGGTGCGCGAGCGTTCGCTATCGTGAATCGGCGCGTCGTCGTGGCCGTCGAGTTCGGCGGCGAACTCGGGACGGTCCAGCAGCAGCCACTCGGTGTGTCCTCCAGCGGGGGCGCCCGCGCGCAGCTGCTCCACATGCGCCGCTACCGTGACGCCGATCGCGCAGCCGGAGTCGGTGAGCATGTGCTGGATCCGGTCGGGTGGGTACTTCGGGTCGACCGGGACGAACGCCGCGCCGGACTTCGCCGCCGCCAGCATCGTCACCACCGAGTCGATCGAGCGGACGAGCCCCAGCGCGACACGCGTCCCGGGGCCGAGTCCGCGCGCGATCAGCGCACGCGCCAGGCGGTTCGAGCGCCGGTCGAGCTCGGAGTAGGTGAGCGATGCCGTGCCGGCGCGCAGCGCCGTGTTGTGCGGATACCGCTGCGCGGTAGCCGTGAAGTACGCGGCCAGCGTGCACGGCGGTGCCGCCTGCCCGCCCCGCGCCGGGGCGAGGGTGCGGTGCTCGTGGTCGGTGCGCGCGTCGACGTCGCGGACCAGTACGCGCGGGTCACCGGTGACGGCCGTGAGCACGCGTAAGAACCGGTCCGCCAGCGTCTCGATCGTCATCGCGTCGAAAAGCTCGGTGGCGTAGACGAATTCGAAAACGCTCTCCGGATCGCCCGAGACGGATCCCGGGCCACCCGCGTCGTTGGAGACGCGCAGCTCCAAGTCGAATTTCGCCAGCGCGATGTCCAACGGCTCCGCGCGCAGCGCGAGGCCGGGCAGTTGCAGTGCCGGCACCGGGCCGTCCTGCACGCTCAGCGCCACCTGGAACAGCGGGTGACGACCCGAGGAGCGGGCCTCCGCGCCGAGTTCCTCCACGATGCGCTCGAACGGAATGTCGGCGTGCGCCATCGCGGCCAGCTCGGTGTCCCGGTCGGCGCGCAGCAGATCGGCGAAGCTGCGGTCCGGGTCCACGTCCGAACGCAGCACCAGCGTGTTCACGAACATGCCCACCAGGTCGTCGAGCTTGGTGTCGGTACGGCCCGCCACCGGTGTGCCGATCACGATGTCGCGACCGCCGGTGACGCAGCGCAGCAGCACCGCGAACGCCGAACGCAGCACCATGAACGTGCTGACGCCCTGTTCGCCTGCCAGCGCGGCGAGCCCGCGCCGCAGCTGCTCCGGCACCGCGAAGCGCACCGTCCCGGCCTGCTGCGTCGGCTCCGAGGGACGCGGCCGGTCATAGGGCAGCGGCAGCTGGTGGGGGATGCCGGCCAGCGCGGTACGCCAGTACTCCAGCTGGGTCGCCGCGACACTGCCGGGGTCGTCTTCGGAGCCCAGGCAGGCACGCTGCCAGAGCCCGAAGTCGGCGTACTGCACCGGCAGCGGCGTCCACGACGGGGCATCTCCCTCGTGCCGCGCCGCGTACGCGACAGCGAGGTCCCTGGTCAGCGGACCGAGCGACCAGCCGTCGGCGGCGATGTGGTGCACCACCACGCCGAGCAGGTAACGCTCGGGCGCGGTGCGCAGCAGCGCCAGACGCACGGGCGTCTGCTTGGTGAGATCGAATCCGTTGTGCGCCAACGACTCCAGCGCGTCCTTCGCGCCGGAGTCGTCGATGTCGGTGACCGTCAGATCCGGCACGGCCCGCTCGACCGGAAGCACGACCTGCTGTGCGCCCTCGGCGTCCTCCGGGAAGACGGTGCGCAGCACCTCGTGTCGTCGCAGCACGTCGGTGAGCGCCTCCCGCAGCGCGGGCACGTCCAGATCTCCGGCGACGCGGATCACGAAAGCGATGTTGTAGGCACTCGATTCGGGCGCGAAGCGGTTGAGGAACCACAGACGCTGCTGCGGCAGCGACAATGGGATACGTCCCGGACGCGGCGTCCGCACCGCCAGCGCCGGCCGCCGCGTCCGGGGCGCTCGGTCCACATGCGCGGCGATCCCGGCGACCGTGGGCGCCTCGAAGATCGACCGTACCGGCAGCTCCACACCGAACTCCGCGTGTAGCGCGGCGGCGAGCCGGGTAGCCAGTAGCGAGTTGCCGCCGAGGTCGAAGAAACTGTCCTCGGCTCCGGTGACCGGGCGCCCGAGCACCCCGCCGAACACGCCTGCCACGGCCAGCTCCAGTGCCGTGCTCGGCGCGCGAGACGTCCCGGCGGCCGCGAACACCGGTTCCGGCAACGCCTTTCGGTCCAGCTTGCCCGCGGGAGTGACCGGGATCTCGTCGAGTACGGCCACCGAGGCCGGGACCATGTAGCCTGGCAGCCGCCTGCGCGCGGTTTCCAGCACCGCCCGCGCCTCCACCGGACGGTCGGCCGTGACATACGACGCGAGCCGCACCTGGCCGTGCTCGTCGGTGTGCACCACGGTGAGCGCGAACCGGACACCGGGATGCAGGCGCAGCACGTTGTCGATCTCGCGCAGTTCGATGCGGAAACCGCGGATCTTGATCTGGTCGTCCGCGCGTCCGAGGAACCGCAGCTGCCCCGACCGCTCCATGACGACCAGGTCGCCGGTGCGATACATCCGCTCCCCGCGCCTGCCGTGCGGGTTGGCCACGAACCGTTGCGCGGTCAGGCCGCAACGCCCGTGGTAGCCGCGCGCGACACCGGGACCCGACACGTACAGCTCGCCCGGCGTGCCGGGCGGGACCGGGTGCAACCGGTTGTCCAGCACGAACAGTCGCATGCCGCGCACGGGCGTCCCCAGCGGCACCGGACGGCCCGGCTCCATCGGCCCGCTCGCGGTCGCCGCGACGGTGGCCTCCGAGGGACCGTACATGTTGTGCATGCGATGTCCGGCGGTCCAGGTCTCGACGAGTTCCTCCGAGCAGGCGTCGCCGCCGACGATGACCGTCGCCAGCTCGTCGAGCCCCTCGTTCGGCACGGTGGCCAGCGCGGCGGGTGTGACGAAGGCGTGGGTGACCCGCTCCTCGCGCAACAGTGTGGCCAGCTCGGCGCCGCCGTACATGCCCGAGGGGGCGATCACCATCGTCGCGCCCGCGGCGAAACCGAGCAGCATCTCCAGCACCGACGCGTCGAAGCTGGGCGAGGAGAAGTGCAGCGTGCGCGCCGCGTCCGTGATGCCGAACAGGTGGTTCTGCTCACCGGCGAGGGAGGCGATGCCCGCGTGGGTGACGACCACCGCTTTCGGCGTGCCGGTGGAGCCGGAGGTGTAGATGAGATAGGCCGGGTGGCTCACCCGCAGCGGATGGTGCCGTTCCTCGTCGGTGATCGGATCCGCCGAGTGACCTCGGAGTTCTGCCGTCAGTTCCGCGGAGCCGAGAACCAGCCAGTCGACGTAGGCCTTGCGGTGCTTGCCCCGCGCCGTGGGCCAAGCGGGCATGGCCGCGAGGCATTCGGGATCGGTCAGGCCCACCATCGCGCCCGAGTCACCGATCATGTGCGCGATTCGCTCGCCCGGGTAGTTCGGATCGATCGGCACATACGCCGCACCGGTTTTGGCGACCGCCCACACTGCGGTGATCGCGTCGAGACCGCGCGGCAGCGCGATCGCGACGACCGTCTCTGGACCGGCGCCGTGGTCGATGAGGGCGCGCGCCAGCGTGTTCGAGCGCTCGTCGAGTTGGCGGTAGGTGGTGTCGGCGCCGAGGTAACGCACCGCCACCGCGCCCGGCACGCGGCGTGCGGTGTCGGTCAGCAACGTGGCCAGGGTGATCGGCGGCTCGGCGGGTGCGCCCCCGATGGGCACCAGGTTCTCGGTTTCCCTGCGGTCCAGGATCGGCAGGTCGCCCACCGGCAGTTCGGGGGCGGCCACGCCGCCGGCGAGCACCGCGATGAAACGGCGGGCGAACGACTGCACCGTGGAACGGTCGAAAACATCGGTCGTATAGCCGAATTCGGCCGACAGCGGTCCGTCGCCGGAGTCGTCGTGCACGACCAGCTGCAGGTCGAACTTGGCGACGTCGGAGGCGATCGGCAGCACTTCGGCACGCACACCGGGCAGATCGATCCGCAGGTCCGGCGCGTGGTCGTAGGACAGCATCACCTGGAACAGCGGGTGGCGCGAGGGGGAACGCTCCGGGTTGGCCACCTCGACCAGCCGCTCGAACGGCACGTCGGCGTTGGCGAAGGCGTTGAGGTCGGTCTCGCGCACCACGTCGAGCATCCGGTCGAACCCGGATCCCTGGTCGACCGCGGTGCGCAGAACCAGCGTGTTGACGAACATGCCGACCAAGTCGTCGAGCGCCGGATCGGAACGGCCCGCGATCGGGGTGCCGATGGCGATGTCATCGCTCGCGCACAACCGCGACAGCAGCGTCGCCAGCGCCGCGTGCAGCACCATGAACATGCTCACGCCCCGGCTGGCCGCGAGCTCGATCGCGCCGCGGCGGATCTCCGCCGGAATGGTGAACTCGACGCGGCCGCCGACGGTCGATCGGCGCAGTGGACGCGGGCGGTCCAGGGGGAGGTCGAGTTGCTCGGGGAGCCCGGCCAGCGCCGAACGCCAGTGCGTCAGCTGGCGGCTGAGCGCACTGGCCGGATCGGATTCCTCGCCGAGCAATTCGCGCTGCCACAGCGCGAAGTCGGCATACTGCACCGGCAACTGCGTCCACTGCGGCGCGACACCGTTCGCACGCGCCGCCACCGCGGTCATCAAATCCTTGGCCAGCGGCGCGATGGACCAGCCGTCACCGCAGATGTGATGCAGGACGATGAGGAAGACGTGCCGCTGCGCTCCGGTGCGGTAGAGGGCAACCCGGATCGGGGCCTGGGCGCGTAGATCGAAGCCGTAGCCGGCGTACTCGGTCGCCAGCCCGGCCACGTCGTCGTCGGTGACATCGATCGGGTCGAGCGTCAGCGGGATCGCGTCTGCCGGGTGGATCAGCTGGTAGGGCCCGTCCGGCGATTCGGGGAAGGTGGTGCGCAGGCTCTCGTGCCGCTCGATCACATCGACCAGACCCGCCCGCAGCGCGGCCACGTCAAGGGGTCCCTCCACCGCGACGGCCAGCGGCATGTTGTACGCGGCGGCATGCTCGGAGAACCGGTTCAGGATCCACAGCCGCTGCTGCGCCTGCGACAGCGGAATCCGCTCCGGCCGCTCGGCCGGCGCCAGCCGCGGTGAGGACGCGTCGGTGGTCTGCATGGCGAACCGCTCGGTGAGCGCGTCGATCGTGGCGGCCTCGAACAGATCCCGGATGCTCAGCGCGGTGCCGAGCGCGGCGTTGATCCTGGCCACCGCCCGAGCGGCGATGAGCGAGTTGCCGCCCATATCGAAGAAGTTGTCCTGGATGCCGATCTCGGTGTCGAGGACCTCGGCGAAGATGCCCGCGAGCACTCGCTCGACCTCGGTGCGCGGTTCGGCGATCGGCCGGATCGAACGCGGCCCGAACACGGGAGCGGGCAGCGCTTTGCGATCGATCTTGCCGTTGGCGCTCAACGGTAGCTCGTCGAGTTCCATCAGCGCGGAGGGCACCATGTACCCGGGCAGCGTATGGCGCAGGGTGGTGAGCAGCGCTGAGGTGTCCAGCCGGGCGTCGTCGTGCTCCTGCCTGGCGACGACGTAGGCGACCAGCTCGTCACCGGCGCGTCCGGTGTGCGCCACGCACACCGCGCGAGCGACCTTCGGGTCTTCGAGCAGGGCGGCCTCGATCTCACCGAGTTCGATGCGCAGGCCGCGGATCTTGACTTGGAAATCGCTGCGGCCCAGATATTCCAGCACACCCGGCTCCGCGCCGGAGCGGCCGATCTGCCAGCGGGCCAGGTCGCCGGTGCGGTACATCCGCGCGCCCGGGGTGAAGGGGTTGGCCACGAACCGGTCGGCGGTGAGCCGCGGCTGTCCGAGGTAGCCGCGAGCCAGTTGGATCCCGGCGAGATACAGTTCGCCGACCACGCCGGGCGGAACGGGCCGCAGCCGGTCGTCCAGCACATACGTCTGGGTGTTCCACACCGGCGAACCGATCGGCACGGCGCTCGCGTCGGGCGGGCACGGCCAATAGGTGACGTCCACGGCGGCCTCGGTGGGGCCGTACAGGTTGTGCAGTTCGGACGCGGGTAACGCCGCGTAGAACTCGCGCACCGTGGCGGCGGGCAGCGCCTCGCCACTGCAGAACACCCGGTGCAGACTGGTGCAACCGCGCAGATCGGCCTCCGTAACGAAGACCGACAGCATGGACGGCACGAAATGCGCTGTGGTGACGCGCTTGCGGGCGATGATCCGCGCGAGGTACTCCGGGTCGCGGTGCCCGTCCGGCGCGGCGACGACCAGCCGTGCGCCGATCTGTAAGGGCCAGAAGAACTCCCAGACCGAGACGTCGAAGGTCGCCGGGGTCTTCTGCAGCACCGCGTCGGCGCGGCTGAGCGGATACTCGTGCTGCATCCAGCGCAGGCGGTTGACGATGGCGGCATGAGTCACACCGACGCCCTTGGGTTTTCCGGTCGATCCGGAGGTGAAGATCACGTAGGCCAGGTGGCCGGGGCGTAACTCGCCTCTGCGATCGGCGTCGGTGATCGGCGCGTCGTCGAAGGCGGACGCCTGCGCGGAGTCGATGTCCAGCCGGGTGGCGATCGCGGGCAGTTCGATCTCGTCGCGGGCCACCGTGAGCACACACAGCGGCTCGGCCTGACGGACGATCTGCCCGATCCGCTCGGCCGGATGCTCGGTGTCCAGCGGTAGGTACGCCGCCCCGGACTTGATGATCGCGTACATGCCGACCACCAGGTCGAGGCTGCGGCGTAGGCACAGACCGACCGTCGTGTCGGGTCCGGCGCCCCGCGCGATGAGCAGCCGAGCCAGGCGGTTGGCGCGGGCGTCGAGTTCGGCGTTGGTCAGCGCCTCGTCGCCGAATTCGAGCGCGATCGCCTCCGGGTCGGTCGCGACGCGCTCGGCGAAGAGGCTCGCCAGTGTGCCTTCTTGCCGGGTCGCCTCGGTGGCGTTCCAGCCGTGCAGGACCTGTTCCCGCTCGGCCAGGGTGATCGCGCCGAGCGACTCGGTGGGCTGCGTCGCTTCAGCTGCCAGGAACCGGCCGAGGAAGTCCAGATAGCGTGCGTGATGCACGTTCACCTCGGCCTCGCCGTAGAGGCGGGGGTTGGCTTCGAAGTCGACGTGCAAGCGCCCGCCCGCGCCGTTGTAGACGTTGACCGAGAGGTCTTCCACCGGGCCGGTGGCCAGCACGTGCATGGAGCCGACCAGGCTGCCGAAACGCAGCTCCTCGTGGAACAGCATCAGGTTGACCATCGGACCGAAGAACCCGCGGGCGTCGCGGGAGTAACCGCTGTCGCGCCGGATGTCGTCGTGCCGGTAGCGCTGATGACGCAGGGCGCCGGTGATCTGCAGCTCGACGACTTTCACCAGGTCGCCGATCGTGGTGGACTCGTCGAACCGCAGCCGGATCGGCACGACGTTGGACACCACGCCCGCCGAGCGGCGCAGCGACACCGTGGTGCGCGCCGAGACCGGCAGGCTCAAGACCACGTCCGGGTTTCCCGTCACCGACCGCACGTAGACGGCCAGCGCCGCGACGAACACCGCCGAATCGGTCGTGTTCCAGGCGCTGGTCGCCGCCTCGATCGCGGCATGGTGTTCGTCGGTCAGCACGGCGGCGGCCAGCCTGCGTCCGGCGTCGTGCGTGGCGGCGCCGAGCCTGGTCCCGCCCAGGCTCACCGGCTCGCCCACCCCCGACAGCTGCCCTGCCCAGTACTCGCGATCGCTCTGGAAGCGGCTGGAGTCGTGGTAGCGCGCCTCGTCGGCGTAGATCTCGGCCAGCGGAGTCGCCCGCGAGGCGACCGGCTCGGTTCGGTTCTCCAGTGCGGTGTAGATCTCCGCGGTACGGGTCAGTGCGTTCATCGCGCCGTAACCATCGATGACGATGTGGTGGGCGAACGAATACCAGATGTAGTCGGTCTCCCCGATCCGCAGGACCGCGTTGGAGGTCAGTGGGTCGCGTTCCAGATCGATCGGCGAACTCGTGTGCTCGTGCATCCAGCGCAGCGCCGCGGCGTACGGATCGGCTTCACCACGCAGGTCGATACGGACCCAGCCCGGCCGGTGCACCGGATCCACGATCTGATACGGAGTGCCATCGATCTCCACCAAGCGCAGCTGACCCACCTGGGTCTCGGCGCCGAAACGCTCGATCGCGTACAGCAGCCGTCCCTCGTCCAGGTCGCCGTGTATCTCGACGTACTGGGAGATCGTCAACGGTACGTCGGGCCGGATGCGCTGCGCGTACCAGAGAGCCGTCTGTGCGGGTGACAGTGCAAACGGTTGTGCCGAAAATTCGCCGGATGAACATTGGTCGACGCGATCCGTGGCCAATGAACTCATCAATCACTCCGTTCTGCCGCTGTTGACGCAACTCCCCGAGCACCACTACAGCAAACGCACGCGCGCCTGCCGTAGGACGTGATCCACGCCCTATGATTCGGAGCATCGCCTAAGCCGGATTGCCGACGTTTTGGATTTGTTTCACATCCAACGTCCTTGGCAGAAGGCCACTTTGGTTGGTTACATTTCCGCAAACATTGTGACTCAACTAGGTCGAACCGAAGCAAAACGGGCTCTGACCAGACTGTTCGATGGTACTTCGCCAGGCGTCCCGCTTGTCAGGCGAACGTTGCGCAACTTAATTCCGCACCTTTACTTTCGGGGCGGTGGAGGAAAGAACATACCGAAAGTTCGGTTAACGCTGGCTCGGCAGGGAACCCGCTATCGGCCGGCGACGGCTCGACCGCCGGTCCGGGCGCCCTCCCGCGCGGATGATCGCCGCCGAATAACGGCGGCCGGTACGGCAACAGCCGTCAGGATAACGAACAACCGCTCCGGCGCAGGTCCTATTCGCGTTGCGATAGTGGTGCCATCGCGCAACGGAAGCTCGGCGACCAGGGCTGCGGGCACGAACAACGCGGTTTCCTGCCGCACAGCGCCATCGGCGGCGATAATGGCGCTGACACCCGACGTGGCGGCGACGACCAGCGCTCGACCGTGCTCTACGGCACGGATGCGGGACATGGCCAGCTGCTGATAGGTCATCTCGCTGTCGCCGAAGGTGGCGTTGTTCGTTGGCACGGTGAGCAGCTGCGCGCCCGCGCGCATCGCGTCTTCGAACGACCGGTCGAAGGCCACTTCATAGCACGTTGCGACGCCTATGTCGATACCTGCCGCGTGCACAACTCCGTCACCATTTCCCGGCACGAAATATCCCGCCCGATCGGCGTATTCGGAGAAAAGCCGGAAAAATCCGCGCATCGGCAGGTACTCGCCGAAGGGCTGGATGATCTTTTTGTCGTGCCGTTCGCCCGGCCCCCCCGCGCCGTTCCACACCATCACCGAGTTGGTCGTCGTCCGATCCGGGTTGATCAGCACGGCACCGACCAGGATGGGCGCGCCGATCCGCTCGGAGGCCGCGGTGATCAGGGCGGCGGCGTCGGCGTTGCGCAACGGGTCGATATCCGAGGAGTTCTCCGGCCAGATCACCACATCGGGCCGAGGGGAGCGGCCCGCCGCTACCTCGGCGGCCAGTTCTTCGGTGCGCCGTACATGGTTGTCCAGCACAGCCCGCCGTTGCTCGTTGAAGTCCAGTCCGAGCCGCGGCACGCTGCCCTGGATCGCCGCGACCGTGACCGTTCGATCGCCCTCGTCCGGATCGGGCAGGGCAGAGGTGAGCAGGAGACCGGTGAGCGGCATGACGAGCAGGGTGAAAGCCGCAGCGGCGTACCCGAGTCGAGTCGCCGGGGCAGGTCCACTCGGAGTGTGCCGCCCGGGCCGCTCGATCCCGTCTCCGGCGGATCCGCTCCCCTTACCGGCGGTATTTCGCCACAGCAGCGAGACCAGCGCCGCCGTACCGGTTCCGGTGAGCGCCACCGCGAATCCGACCAGCGGGGCGCCGCCGACCGCTGCCAGCGACAGGAACCAGCCTTCGGCTTGGCCGAAGGCCAAACGGCCCCAGGGGAATCCGCCGAACGGGAAGCTGGATCTACCCCACTCGGCGGTGGTCCAGGCCAGCGCCACCCACAGCGGCCAGCCGGGCAGCGCGCCGATCAACCGGGCGAGCAGGCCGAACACGCCCACGTACAGCGCGCACACGGTGGACAGCGCCAGCCACGGCAACGGCCCGACGTAGATACCGGTCCACGGCAGCAGCGGGACGAAAAACGCCAGACCGCCCAGGAATCCGTACCCGAAGCCCGCCCGCAGACGTCCGTCGCCGCGTACGGTGAGGGTGAGCACCGCGATGCCCAGCGGTGCGAGAAACCACCACGGCCGGGGCGGGAAGCTGCCGAACAACAGCAGCCCGGCGAAGATCGCCGCCGCCGAGCGCGCCGCCACCGGATGCCGGGATACCGCCGCCCAGGCCGGTCGCATCGCTCCGAGCACTCGCTCTCGCACCATCACTCGGCCACTGTCCGGCACGGCGCCTGCGACCGCCAGTCGGCCGATGGGCACCGGACAGCCGATGGGCGCAATCCACCAACGGTTCGCCACCCGGCGGAACCCGGCCACGGGCTCACTATGACGCTTCTCACACCGGGCGTCGAAAACGCCATGCCTCGCGTGCGCAGAGCAGTCCCAGCGCACCGCACAACCCGGGTGGGCGCGACCGCGTCGGTGAGGTTACGGCCCAGACGACCACGAACCACCATGTACGAATCGGCTGGTGCGCACTCTGCGATCGCGGATGGCCGCGGAAGCGTCGACCACCGGGTGGGCGATGTCGGCTCCGGGCTCGGACTCCACCGGACGGACCGGCGTCTCTCAGGCGAGACAAGTGGCGTGTGCCTGGGCGGCACCGAGTGCCATCTCAGGCCTGGACGCCGTCGGCCGGAGCGGCCGCTGGGGGTTGCCATCGGAGCGTCGGCTCGCCGAGCGGCGCAGAGTGTGGTCGAAGCGGCCCGGTGGCGATCCGCTTCACCCGGCGCAGTCTGTGGCTGCCGGTTCAGTACGCGGCAGCACCCCGCGGCGGACACGACACGAGTCACACGTCGATGGCCGACTGTGTGGGAGCCGACCTGGGTGCACCCGTCGATCGACGACCGCGACCGGACCGTGAAGCCCTCTACGGCGGGGGTTCGGGTCAACTCCGTCCTGCGCCCCACCGGACGCCACTGCGCGCGGGCAGGCCACCGGACGGTGCGGTACCGGCCTTGCGAGGCTTGCGCCCACAACGGCGTGGCCGGACTTCCGACAGCGGCTTCCCACAGCGAGCCGGTCGAGTAGACGGAAGCGGACACTTCCGTCGCTCGCCCGCCCACGTCATACCGCTCTGCACTCTCGCTCCACGCCCAGCGCGGTGACTCGGCGGTCCGGGATCGCGCCTCGACGATGGCGCGGCGGGGCGTCCGCGCCGTGATCGTCGGCGAGTCCATCAGGAGATCCGCGACCCGCGCCCCTCCCGGCGACCCCCCGTCCAGCGGTTCCGCCCCGGGCGTGAATTCTCCGAGCGGCCGGCCATCCCTACCGCAACCCCGGTGATCACGCACACGAACGCCGGTCATGGAGCCGTCGGCAACCATCGGCTCCGCGACCGCTCGCTCATTTCGCATAGATCGTCACTCCCCGATGCACGGTGCGCAGGCACGTGGGCAGCGGTGAATCCGATTCCAGCGCGGGCAATCCCGGCACGCGCGAGCGCGGATCGGTGGACCAGCGCTGCACCGAGTCCGCGGCGGCGACGACGACGAGTTCGTCGGCATCCCAGATCGCGTAGGACGCGGGAGCCCCGGGTACCAGGGTCCCCGCCACCCCGTCGCGCACCCCACCCGCACGCCAGGCCCCCCGCGTGGCCGCGGCGAAGGCCGCGCGTGGGGACAGGCCGTGGCCGGGTGTGCGATGGTTGGCCGCGGCCCGCACCGCCGCCCACGGATCGAGCGCCGTGACCGGGGCGTCGGAGCCGATCGCCAGGGCGACGCCTGCCGAGGCCATGGCGGCGAACGGATTCAGCGTCGCGGCCCGATCGGCCCCCAGCCGCGCGGCGTACATGCCGTCCGGGCCGCCCCAGGCAGCGTCGAATCCCGGTTGCACGCTGGCGATCACACCCCAGCGCGCCAGCAGCTCGATGTGCTCGGCGTGGATCAGTTCGGCGTGTTCGACGCGGTGTCCGAGCGCCGCGACGGCAGGGCCGCCGAGTTCGGCGACCACCCGTCGGACACCGGCGACGACCGCGTCCATGGCGGCGTCACCGATCACGTGGAATCCCGCCTGGATACCGGCGACGGTGCAGGCGCGAACGTGGTCGGCGATCGCCTCGGCATCGAGATAGCTTCGGCCGCAGCCGGTCTCGTCGGCATAGGGCGCACGCAGCCGAGCGGTGTGCGAACCGAAGGAGCCGTCCACGAACAGGTCACCGCCGAGGGCGTGCACGCCGAGTTCCGCGATCAGGGCGCGGGCCTGCTCCGCGCTGCGCACCGCCTCCCCCCAGTAGGCCCGCACCTGCACGCCGTGTTCGAATTCGAGCAGTTCGCGTACGTCGGTGCGCCCCGCGATCTCCGGGCCGGCGCATTCGTGGACCGCGACGACGCCGTGCGCGGCGGCATGGTCCAGCGCCGCGGCGCGCGCTCGATCCCGTTGCGCCCGAGACAGACGCGCGAGCGCGGCGGTGCGCACCAAGTGGTGGGCGGCGGCCCGCACGGGCTGGCCACGGGTGAATCCGTCGGTTGTCGCCAGCTCGGGCAGCGTGTCCAGCAGCGCCGAGGACGCCACCGCTGAGTGCGCGTCCACACGCGAGAGGTAGACCTGCCGCCCGGCGCCCGCCGCCGCGTCGATCTCCGCGACCGTGGGCGGCCGCCCGTCCGGCCAGGCTGTCTCGTCCCACCCGTCGCCCAGGACGGCGCCGTCCGGATGTGCCTCGGCATAGTCTCGCAGCAGCCGCAGGCAGTGCTCGAGCGACCGTGCGGCAGACAGGTCCAGTCCGGTCAGCTTCAGGCCCAGCGCGGTGAGGTGCACGTGCGGGTCGACGAACGCGGGGGCGACGAATGCACCGTCGAGGTCGACGATCTCCGCGTCCGGGTGCAGCACGCGGCCGGGCTGCTCGGCGCCCAGCCAGACGACGGTACCGTCGCTCACCGCCATCGCCGTGGCGTCGGGTGAACTGGCGCTGTAGAAACGACCGCCGATCAGCAACTGGGTACTCACGAGGCACCAGTCTGCCGTATGCCCGATCCGGCGGTTCCGGTCAGCCGTTCAGGACGGGGTGGCGCGCCAGATCCTCCGATTGCGCCAGCACCGCCATCACCTCCGCGTATTCCGGCGGCGCGCCACCGGTCCCCGCGGCCGCCGTGGGCAGGCAGCCCGCCTCCACCGCGATCAGCTCCAGCCGCAGCGCCGCGGCCGTGAATCCGGAAATCGACTGTCCCGCAGCAGCCGCCGCACGTTTCACCGCGGCGGCCAGCTCCTCGCTCACCGTCACGGTGAGTTGCTCGGTGGCCATCGCGCCACGATAGCCCTTCGCGGGACCACACGGAACCGGCTGCGGCGATTCGCCCTCAGGGCGAGGTGATCGCGCGGCGCGCGTTGCCCTGGCCATCGTCGTACCACTGCCCCACGACGACACCGTCGACCACTTCGCCGCCGTCGATGACCACGCCACGGTAGGACGCGGCCGCGGCGAGCCCGCGGAAGCGGCGTGCGGCGAAGGCCGTGACCAGCGGACGCACCAGCAGCCGCGTCGGCGGCAGCAGCAGGAGCAGACCGAACAGAGAGGTGACCAGGCCGGGCACGAACATCAGCACCCCACCGGCGGCGACCAGGGCGCCGTCGGCCACGGCGGTCCCTGGCGCCACTTCCCCGCGGGCGGCCCGGCGGAACTGCTCGAACACCCGCCGCCCCTGCGAGCCGACCAGCAGCATGCCCGCGACCGACCCGGCGATCAGCACCAGGATGGCGGGCAGGACGCCGAGCAGCTGACCGA
The DNA here is from genome assembly GCA_019930625.1 of Nocardia asteroides. Taxonomy (NCBI): domain Bacteria; kingdom Bacillati; phylum Actinomycetota; class Actinomycetes; order Mycobacteriales; family Nocardiaceae; genus Nocardia; species Nocardia asteroides. Next base: position 4,739,762 of record CP082844.1, on the reverse strand, counting down.
CTGTGACCAGGGCGGCGACTTCGACGACGACGTACAGCACGAACAACAACGCGGGCATGGCGATCCTTTCGGACGATCTACCCGGTTCAACGTCTTACACCCGGATTTTTCTCCCGATGCGCCTGATAGGTCGCTGAGATCGCCCGGCCTCAGCCGCCGGGCCGCACCAACCCGGTCTCATAAGCCAGCACGACCGCCTGAACCCGGTCCCGCAGGCCGAGTTTCGTGAGCACCCGCCCCACATGCGTCTTGACCGTTGCCTCCGACAGGTACAACTGCTCGGCGATCTCGGCGTTGGAGCGTCCGGCCGCGATCTGCTCGAGCACTTCGCGCTCGCGGGCGGTGAGCACGTCGAGCACCCCGGGGTCGCGGGTACGCGCCGGATTCTCCGCGATGAGCCGGTCCAGCAGGCGTTTGGTGACCTTCGGCGAGACCACGGCGTCACCGGCGGCGACGCTGCGGATGGCCGAAACGAGGTCCTCCGGCGGGGTGTCCTTCAGCAGGAACCCGCTCGCTCCCGCGCGCAGCGCGCCCAGTGCGTGCTCGTCCAGGTCGAAGGTCGTCATGACGAGCACTCTGCTGCCGTGTCCGGCCTCCACGATGCGGGTGGTGGCGACGACCCCGTCCACCACGGGCATCCGCACGTCCATCAGCACGACGTCGGGTCGCAGTTCCGCCGCTCTGGCGACCGCGGCGGCGCCGTTGGCGGCCTCACCGACCACCTCGATGTCAGGGTGTGCGCCGAGCACCATCTTCAATCCCATTCGCATGAGTTCCTGGTCATCGACGACGAGAACGGTGATCGGCACGTCCCCAATGTAACGTGGCCGCTTCCGCGCACCGGTCGAGCTGGGCGCGACAGGTTTCGTCCGGGTGACGCCCGAATCGCGGGGCCGAGCGAATCCGACTGTGGCGCAGCGTTCTACACCCTCGCGTACGAGCAGGGCCCGGCTCACTCCGGCGGACCGGGCCGCAAGGGGATGCTGGCGCGCACCCGCCAGGTCCCGTCGGCGTCGCGGCCTGCGTCGAGGCTGCCGCCCAGCACGGCGACCCGTTCGCGCATCCCGACCAAGCCGAGGCCGCTGCCCTCGATGCGCGTGCCCGAATCGTGCAGCGGCACACCGCCGGTATCCGTGACATCGATCAGCACGTCGGCCTCCGTGCGACGCACCCGCACCCACGCCTTGGGGTGCGGACCGGCATGCCGCAGGGTGTTGGTCAGCGATTCCTGCACGATGCGATGCACGCCGAGGCTGACCTCGGGCGCGATGTCGTCGAGTTCGCCGGTCAGCTCGAGTTCCACGGCCAAGCCGGTGCCGCGCATCATCTCCACGACCTTGGCGATGCCCGCGGTGCCGTGCTGGGGCAGCTGGTCGGGGGCGTGCTCGGTGCGCAGCAGGGCGACGGTTCTGCGCAGCTCGCGCAGCGCTTCGCGGCCGGTGCTCGCGATGGTGGCGAGCGCCTGTTCGGCCGCGTCGGGGTCGCGGCGCAGCGCGTACTTCGCGCCGTCGGCCTGCACGATGATGACGCTCACCGCGTGGGCCACCACATCGTGCAGTTCGCGCGCGATGCGGGTGCGTTCGGCCGCGACGGCGTCGTGCGCGCGCCGCTCCTTGTCGTAGTCGGCGACCGCGAGCCGCGCCGCCACCTCGGCGTCGTAGGCGTGCCGCGCGCCGATGAATTCCGCGAGCGTCCAGGACAGCGCGTAGAACATGGCGGTGAAGACGATGTCGGGCCCGGAGGGTTTCCCGATCGCCACGATCGCGAGCGCCAGATCCGCCGCCAGGCCGGCCCCGTACCAGAGTCCCTCCCGCCTGCCGACGTAGGCGACCAGCGTGTAGAGCATGATGCCGTGGGACAGCAGCGCTATGTGCTCGGCGTCGTCTTCGGTCAGGAACCCCACCAGCGACGTCGTCAGCGACAGGGCCAACGTGACCGCCGCCATGGCCCGGGGATACACCCGCCGCAGGGTGACCGGCAGCGGAAGCAGCACCCCGATCGCCAGGTAGGCGAGTTTGTTGTGCGCGTTTCCCACCCCGACGATCTCGAGCAGCAGGAGAACCGCCGCCAGCACCGAATCGGCGACGATGGGCTTGCCTCTGAGCCACAGACTGAAACGGCGCACGTGGTCAGCCTAGGTGCGCCCGGAAGCCGGACACGCCGCACCGGCGGAGGGCTCCCCGCCGCGGCGTACGCCTCCCGACCGGGGTCTGGTTGTCTGACGGGGTGGAGATCGGAGACTGGGCGGTTTTGTTGACGGCGGCGACGGCCGCGGGGTGGGTGGACGCAGTGGTGGGCGGCGGCGGGCTGATCGTCCTGCCGACGCTGTTCGTGGTGGCTCCCGGGATCGCGCCGCAGACCGCGCTGGGGACGAACAAACTCGCCGCGGTCGCCGGGACGAGCGCCTCGGTGCTGACCTTCGCCCGCAAGGTGCCGATGCGCTGGCGGGTGCTGCTGCCCGCCGCGACGATCGCCGCGCTGACGGCGGCGCTGGGCGCGGCCGCGGTCTCGCTGATCGACCGCGAGCTGTTCGTTCCGATCGTGATGGTGGTGCTGGTCGGCGTCGCCGTATTCGTCACGCTGCGCCCCTCGATCGGGGTCACGCTGGCCACCCACCCGCCCACCCGGCGGAAGGTCGTCCTCACGGTGGCGCTGGCGGCGGGATTGATCGGCTTCTACGACGGCCTGCTCGGGCCAGGCACCGGAACATTCCTGATCATCACCTTCGCGACCCTGCTCGGCACCGAGTTCGTTCGGGCCGCCGCCATGGCCAAGGTGATCAACTGCGGCTCGAACCTCGGCGCACTGCTGTTCTTCGGGGCGACCGGGCACATCCTCTGGGCGCTCGGCGCGGCGATGGCCGTCGCGAACGTGCTCGGAGCGGTGGTCGGCGCGCGCATGGCGCTACGGAAGGGCGCCGAGTTCGTGCGCATCGTGCTGTTGGTGGTGGTGATCGGGATGGTGATCCGGTTGGGCTGGCAGCAGTTCGGCTGATCAGCCGACCGGCCCGGCGTGGTGGGTGGCGAGCCAGGGTTGCAGCACCCGCGAGGTCGTCTCGTGAATCTTGCGGTGCAGGCGCTCACCGTCCTCCACCCCGGTCACCGGTTGCTGGAACAACACCGTCAACGCACCCGACACCGCGCCGACGACGGCGCCGACCAACGCGGCCGCACCGACTTCGTCGAGTTCGGCGGGGAACGCCTTGTGCAACTGCCTGGCGATCTCCCGCTGGGTGACCAGCTGGGCGTGGGCGGCGCGGCCGCTGACCGCGGGCACGGTCCGTGACACCTGGGCCCGCAGCGCGCCGATCCGGGCATTGAGGTCGTCGACGAGGTGCTCACCGGGATTGTCACCGGCGGCGCGCAACGCGCGCAGCAGGACCTCCACCGGACGTTCCCCCGGGCGCCTGCTCGCGATGGCCGCCACCGCGGCGCGCACGCGCTCGTCGGATTCCGGGAACAGCAGCTCTTCCTTGCTGGCGAAATAGTTGAAGAACGTGCGCGTGCCGACGTCCGCCGCCGCGGCGATGTCGGCCACCGTCGTCTCCTCGTAGCCTCTGGTCTCGAACAGCTCGGCTGCGGCTTCGAGGATGGCTCGGCGGGTACGTTCGCGTTTGCGGTCACGGAGCGGGGATGGCGGCACGCGGGCACAGTAAGGCATCCGGTGAGCAACACGCCGCAAGCCCGAATGTCGCGCGCGCCGTTCACGCTGCGCTACCGAGCATTCGGCGCGAGCGGGCAGCCGATGCGCTTTCACACAGCGTGATCACCCCATCTCATGCTGTCGGCGGCACCGACTAGGTTGGTGCGGGTGAGCATCGCGACTTCCAGAGACGTGGACGCCGAGTTCCTCGACCTGCCACTGGCCGCGCTCGCCGATGCCGCCTTGGCCGCGGCCACGGCGTCCGGCGCGGAGCACGCCGACCTGCGGGTGCACCGCCTGGTCACCCAGTCGATCCGGTTGCGCGACGGCCGGGTCGAGGCCGTCACCGACAGCATCGAACTCGGCTTCGCCGTGCGCGTGATCGTGGACGGTACCTGGGGTTTCGCTTCGCACGCCGCGCTGACCCCGGCCACCGCCGCCGAGGTGGCGCGCACCGCCGTCACCGTCGCGACCACGTTGCGGGCGCTCAACCGCGAACGCGTCGAGCTGGCCGAAGAGCCGCGCTACGCCGGCGCGCGCTGGGTCTCGGCCTACGAGCTCGACCCGTTCGCCGTGCCGACCGGCGAGAAGGTGGCACTGCTGCAGGACTATTCGGAGCGCCTGTCGCACGCCGACGGGGTGGATCACGTCACCGCGAGCGTGTTGCAGGTCAAGGAGCAGACCTTCTACGCCGACACCGCGGGTTCCTCGATCACCCAGCAGCGGGTGCGGCTGCACCCGAGCCTCGAGGCGATCACGGTGGACGCCTCGGCGGGTGTGTTCGAGACGATGCGCACGCTGGCCGCTCCGGTGGGCCGCGGGTGGGAGTACGTCACCGGCGCCGACGGAGTGTGGGACTGGGACGGTGAACTCGCGCGGATCCCGGAGTGGCTGGCCGAGAAGGTGAAAGCGCCCAGCGTGCAGGCCGGACCGACCGACCTCGTCATCGACCCGACCAACCTGTGGCTGACCATCCACGAATCCATCGGTCACGCCACCGAATACGACCGGGCCATCGGTTACGAATCCGCCTACGCGGGCACCTCTTTCGCCACGCCGGACAAGCTCGGCACGCTGCGCTACGGCACCCCGATCATGCAGGTGACCGGCGACCGCACCGAAGCCCACGGGCTGGCCAGTGTCGGCTACGACGACGAGGGCGTCGCCGGGCAGCGGTGGGATCTGGTCCGCGACGGCCTCCTGGTCGGCTACCAACTGGATCGGGTGTTCGCGCCGCGCTTGGGCCTGGACCGTTCCAACGGCTGCTCGTACGCGGACTCGGCGCATCACGTGCCGATCCAGCGGATGGCCAACGTCTCACTGCAACCCGACCCGGATCGGGACACCAGCACCGAGGAGCTGATCTCGCGGGTGGACGACGGCATCTACATCGTCGGCGACAAATCGTGGTCGATCGACATGCAGCGCTACAACTTCCAGTTCACCGGCCAGCGGTTCTTCCGCATCCGCGACGGCAAGCTGGACGGCCAGTTGCGCGACGTCGCCTACCAGGCCACCACCACCGATTTCTGGGGAGCGATGGAGGCGGTCGGCGGACGCTCGACCTGGCAGCTCGGCGGCGCGTTCAACTGCGGAAAAGCCCAGCCCGGCCAAGTCGCCGCGGTCAGCCACGGCTGCCCGTCGATCCTGGTACGCGGCGTCAACGTGCTCAACACCCGGACGGAGGCAGGCCGGTGACCGACGATCTGTTCCCCGCGAGCGCGACCGTGGAGCGGGCGCTGGCGCTCTCGCGCGCCGACGAGACGATGGTGATCGTCCGCGACGAGCACGAGGCATCGCTGCGCTGGGCCGGGAACTCGATGACCACCAACGGGTCGTCGGTCTCGCGCAACTGGGCGGTGATCGCGGTGTTCCGCGACGGGCCCACCCGCGCCCGCGTCGGCACGATCGCCTCGACCAGCGTGGACCCCGGCGACATCGAGGCGGTAGTGCGCGCCGCCGAGGAGGCCGCGCGCGGCGCCGAGCCCGCCCGGGACGCGATGCCGCTGCTCGAACCGGACGCCGTCGACGACGACTGGGCCGCTCCCGCGGGAAGCACCGGCATCGAGGTGTTCACCGGTCTGGCCGACGGTTTGGCCGCCGGGTTCGACAGCGCCGACCGCCTCTACGGCTTCGCCCACCACCAGATGCATACCACATGGCTGGGCACCTCGACCGGCATCCGCCGCCGTTTCGTGCAGCCCACCGGTTCGGTGGAGATCAACGGCAAACGCGGCGACGGCGCGGATCTGGCCAGCGCGTGGGTCGGTGTGGGCACCGCGGACTTCACCGATGTCGACGTCTCCGGCCTGCTCGCCGACCTGTCCCGGCGCCTGGACTGGGCCAAACGCAAGATCGAGCTGCCCGCGGGCCGGTATGAGACCTTGCTGCCGCCCTCGACCGTCGCCGACCTGATGATCTATCTGGCGTGGTCGATGGAAGGGCGCGGCGCGCAGGAAGGGCACACGGCGTTCGCGCGGGCGGGCGGGACCCGGGTCGGCGAGCGTCTCAGCACTGTTCCGCTCACGCTCTACTCGGATCCGTACGCACCCGGTCTGGAATACCGTCCGTTCGTGGCGGCGACCGCGTCGTCGGAATCGATGTCGGTCTTCGACAACGGCCTGCCCGCCGAGCGGGTCGACTGGCTGCGCGACGGCGTGATCTCCGCGCTGATCTATCCGCGCGCCACCGCCGCCGAGTTCGATGCGCCTGCCACGGTGCCCGGAGAGAACCTGCTGCTCACCGGAGGTTCGGACGCCACGCTCGAGGATATGATCGCCCGCACCGAGCGGGGCCTGCTGCTGACCACCCTCTGGTACATCCGCGAGGTCGATCCGGCGACGCTGCTGCTCACCGGTCTCACCCGGGACGGGGTGTATCTGGTGGAGAACGGCGAGGTCACCGCCGCGGTGAACAACTTCCGGTTCAACGAGAGCCCACTGGATCTGCTCCGGCGCGTGAGCGAGGCGGGCGCGACCGAACACACGCTGCCGCGCGAGTGGAAGGACTGGTTCACTCGCACGGCCATGCCGCCCATGCGCGTTCCCGACTTCCACATGTCGTCGGTCAGCCAGGCCACCTGACCCGGAGAAATCAGGCGGCCGGGCTGATCTCGATGCCGATGGTCCCGGCCTTGCCGCGCCGCAGATTGCTGCCGAGGATGATCAGCGGACCGGTGAGCCAGTATTTGCGCCGCAGCAGCTTGCGCACCCGTTCGGTGCCTTCGGCGTCGAGGATCCGCCCGGTCCCTTCGACCACATCTCCGTGCGGCTTACCGGTCGCGCTGCACGGTTGCACGGTGACCGCCGGATTGCGGCGCAGGCGCTTGACCTTCCAGCTGTCGGTCACGGTCCAGACGTACAGTTTGCCGTTCTCGGACACCGCCCACACCGCGGTGCCGACGGGGGTTCCGTCCTTTCGGAAGGTGGTCAGCAGCACGTAATCGGCCTTGGCGACGGCGTCCAGCGAATTCGTCATGCGGGCAGCGTATCCCCCGGCCAGGCGACTCGCCGATGTCCTACTCCGGCATCCGGTACTCCCCCGCCTCCAGGCGCGCCACCACGCCGTCGGTCCACTTCGACAGGGTGCCGAACACGCCGCTCCACAACTCCAGCAGATCGGTCGCGTGCGGCGCGTCGTATCGCCCCGGGAATTCCGGGATCATCGCCACCAGGCCGGCGCGTACCTCCTCGCTGCGGCGGCGCTGTTCACGCAACTTCGCGATGACGTGCGCCCTGGGCAACGCGTCCATGAAGGCGATGCCCGCGCCCAACTCCTCCATGTCGATGCTCACCAGCGCCTCGTCCATGAGCCGGCGGAACTCGGCTTCGCCCGCCTCGGTGAGCTCGAACAGCGTGCGCCCCGGGCCTTGGTCGCTGTTCTCGGTGCCGAACGTGCTCAGCTTCCCCTCACGCGTGAGCTGCTTCAGCGCGTGATAGATCGAACCGGGCTTGACGTTCGTCCAGGTTTCGGCGCGCCAGGACAACAGTTCTCGACGCACGGCGTAGCCATGCACGGGCTGACGGAGGCGCATCACCCCCAGCACCAGTAAGCGCACCACCGACACGGAGACCTCCTTTTCCACTCCCGGTCGTATGGTACTCAAGTTTGACTTCCGCCCCAGATCGACCCTAAGCTCGACTACTCAAAGTTGACTACTGTAGGTGATCGAGAGGTTCCATGACCGACACGGCGGTACCGCAGCTCTGGACCAGCGATCTGGTCGGCACGCTGGATTTCTACAAGACACTCGGCTACACCGTGACTCACGAACAGACCCGGCCCTACGTCTACGGCGCCGTGGAGGATCGCGGTTGCGCTCTGCACTTCGTGTCCGTTCCCGACAGCGGCGACGTGCCCGCCGAACGCGCCGGCTGCCTGGTCATGGTCGACGACGTCGCGACCAGGCATCAGCTCTTCACCAAGGTGCTGCGCGCGCGATACGGCAAGGTACCCGCGAAGGGCCTTCCGCGGATCACCCGCTTCCGGCCCGGGCAGAGCCGGTTCACCGTGGTCGACCCGGCAGGCAATCAAGTGATCTTCATCCAGCGCGACGAACCCATGAAAGTCGAGTACGGCGGATCGAAAGCGCTGGAGGGACTGGCGAAGGTGCTGGACAACGCCCGCATCCTGCGCGATTTCAAGAACGACGACAAGGCCGCGTTCCGCGTACTCGAGGTCGGCCTCGGCCGGTTCCGAGCCGAGGCGCCGCGGCTGGACGTGGCCAGGGCGCTGGCGGCACTGGCCGAAGTGTCGGTCGCGATCGAAGACCCCAGCCGCACCGAGCAGTTCCGCGCCGAGCTGCGCGCGATGGAGTTGTCCCCGGAAGAACGCGCCGCCGTCGCCGACGAGCTGCGCGCTTCGGAGGACCTGGCCGCGTGGCTGTCCGGCGCGTAGTCGCGGCGGTCAGGCCGCGGTCAACACCTCCGGCCCGTCCGGCGTGATCGCGACGGTGTGTTCGGAGTGGGCGGTGCGTGACCCGTCCGCCGACCGGATGGTCCAGCCGTCGGGGTCGGTGACGATCCGATCGGTCGTTCGTGCGAACCAAGGCTCGATCGCGATGGTCAGCCCGGGCCGCAACCGGTAGCCACGCCCGGGGCGGCCGTCGTTGGGCACGTGGGGATCCTCGTGCATGGTGCGCCCGAGGCCGTGACCGCCGAACTCGGTGTTCACCGGATAGCCGTGCTCGCGGGCCACCGCGGCGATGGCGGCGGAGATGTCGCCGATGCGATTGCCCGGCATCGCGACCGCGATCGCGGCGGCCAGCGCCTCCTCGGTTGCTCGCACCAGCCGCAGGTCCTCCTCCGCGCCCCCGCCGACGACGACCGTGGCCGCCGAATCCGCGACCCAGCCATCGATCCCGACCGCGAGGTCCATGCTCAGCACGTCGCCGTCTCGCAGCGCGTAGTCGAACGGAAGCCCGTGCAGCACGGCGTCGTTCACCGACAGGCAGACCGTGTTCCGGAAGGGCCCACGCCCGAACGAGGGCGCGTAGTCCCAGTAGCAGGACTGCGCGCCACGCTCGCGGATGCGCTCGCGAACGTGGGCTTCCAGGTCGAGCAGGTTCACTCCCACCCGGGCGCGCTCACGCAATTCGGTGAGCACGTCCGCGACGAAGCGCCCCGCCACTCGCATCCGCGCGATCTCCGCGGGACTCTTCAACTCGACCATCGATCCTCCAGAACATCGGTATTTTAATACCATCATAGCTCCGTCGGTATTTTAATACCAACCGAGTCGCTTGCGGTATATAAATACCGTCCGTAGCCTGAGCGCATGGTCCGCCTCCCCTTGACTGCCGCGCAGATCGAAGCAGGCCGCCGCCTCGGTGCCGCCCTGCGTGCCGCACGCGCCGACCGCGAACTCGGCGAAGTCGCACGCGCGGCCGGGATATCACCGGAAACGCTACGCAAGATCGAGACCGGTCGGTTGCCTTCTCCCGCGTTCGGCACCGTGGTGGCGTTGGGTCAGGCGCTCTCGGTCCCCCTCGACGACCTCGCCGGCATCTGGCGCTCCGCGGGTCTGGCCGAGTCGGCCTAGGGAAGCGGTTCGGGGCGGCGCGCTCGTGCGGCCGCCCGGCGCTCGGCCGCTAGGGGGTGTCCTCAAAGTTGCTGCGGCGGATCTGCTTTGTGGCCGGTGGTGTTCTGTTTTGATGTCGCGTTGTGGTGCGCAGGCATGAGTTGACTGATGAGCAGTGGCAGGTCGTGGCGGGGTTGCTGCCGGTGTCGGGGGCCAGGGGCCGCCCCAGGGTGGATGACCGGCGGGTGGTCAACGGCATGTTGTACAAGGCCAAGACCGGGATCGCCTGGCGGGACCTGCCGCAGCGGTACGGGCCGTGGAAGACCGTCTACAACCGGTTCTGGCGGTGGTCGCGCAACGGGACCTTGGCGCTGCTGGTGGCGCGGGTTCGGGTGGTCGCCGAAGCGGTCGCCGAGCTGGATCGGGAGGTGTCGGTGGACTCGACGATCGTGCGCGCGCATCAGCACGCCGCCGGTGCCCGCCGCGGTCGGGTGGTCCATACCGGCGGAGACCGGGTTCTACCCCGAGGCAGGCGACGAGCCCGCTGACCACGCGATCGGCCGTTCCCGTGGTGGACCGACGACGAAGATCCACCTGGCCTGTGACGGGCTGGGGCGGCCGTTGTCGGTCGTGCTGACCGGCGGCAACGTCAACGACTGCACCGTGTTCACTCGAGTGCTGGCCGGTATCCGTATGCCACGCCCCGGGCGGGGCCGGCCGTGGACACGGCCACGTCGGGTGCTGGCCGACAAGGGCTACTCTTCACGAGCGATCCGGGAGCATCTGCGCAGACGCGGGATCGCTGCGACGATTCCCGAACGTGCCGATCAGCAGGCCCACCGCCGTCGTCGCGGCCCGGCTGGTGGTCGCCCGCCGAGTTTCGACCCGGTCGCTTACCGGCGCCGCAACGTGGTCGAGCGTTGCTTCAACCGGCTCAAGCAATATCGGGCCATCGCCACCCGATACGACAAAACCGCAACCTCTTACCGCGGCATGCTCGACCTGGCCACCCTGCTCATATGGCTTTGAGGACACTTCCTAGCCGCGATGATCGCGGAAGAACGCGCGTACGTCCGCCACGAACAGTGCGGGTTGCTCCGCCGCGGCGAAGTGCCCTCCCTCGGCGAATTCGGTGAAATGCTCGATGTGACCTTCCGGGTTCATCACGCGACGCATCAGCGGATGCGTGTTGAACACGGCCCATCCCTGCGGCACCCCGGACGGCGCGACCCAGTTCCGGCCGGAATGGGCGGACTCCCAAAGAAATTGCGCCGCCGACGCGCCGCTGCGGGTGAACCAGTAGATGCTGATATTGGTCAGCAGCAGGTCGCGATCCACCGCTTCGCCTTCCGGACGCGCCGGGTCGGTCCACATTTGGAACTTCTCCGCGATCCAGCCGAGTTGCGCGACCGGCGAATCGGTCAGCGCGGCCGCGAGGGCGTTCGGCTGGGTGCTCTGCAGCATCAGGTAACCCTTGTGCTGATCCCATTCCTCGCGTGCGGCCGCGATCTCGGCGCGTTCGTCGTCGGTGAGCCCGTCCGGCATCGGCAGCTGCTCGCCCACCAGGCCGAGCATGCCCCGGTCGCTGTTCACATGCGTCGCGATCACCCGCTCCGGATGGGTAGCGGCCAGTCGCCCGGTGATGCCCGCGCCGATGTCGCCACCCTGCGCCACGAATTTCTCGTAGCCGAGCCTGCTCATCAACTCCGCGAACGCCTCGGTGGTGCGCGCCAGCTCCCATCCCGTCGAGGCCAGCGGCGTGGAGAACCCGAACCCGGGCAGCGACGGGATCACCACATGGAACGCGTCCGCCGGATCGCCGCCGTGCGACCGCGGATCGGTCAGCGGACCGATCAGGTCCACGAACTCCACCACCGAGCCCGGATAGCCGTGCGTGATCAGCAAGGGAATCGCGTCCGGTTCGGGCGAACGGACATGGAAGAAGTGGACGATCTGCCCGTCGATCTCGGTGGTGAACTGGTCGTAGGCGTTCAGCCGCGCTTCCTGCGCCCGCCAGTCGAACTCCTCACGCCAGTATTCAGCCAGTTCCCGCAGGTATCGCGGCGCTATCCCGCGCCCCCAATCCCCCTCGGTACCCGGGACGACGTGCGGAAAGCGCGTCCGCGCGAGCCGCACCCGCAACTCGTCGATCTCGGCTTGGGGAATGTCGATGCGAAAGGGGCGGATCTGCTTCGTGTTCGTCATACAGAGCACTCTCCGCGCTATTGCGGAAGATTCGCTTCCGCAATTCTCCGAGATTCCGAGCGCGATTCCGGCGCGAACGGTCCACGTAGGTGGGCAGGGCGTGGCGAAGCGCCGAGAATGGGTGCCATGACGGCGTGGCATACCGAGGGGGCCGGGTCGGGGGCGGATGGCGATCGCCGCGCATCCGGCCTGGTCTGGTACGCGGCGTACGGCTCGAATATGTGCCCGAACAGGCTGCGTACCTATCTTCGTGGCGGCAGGCCGGAAGGCGGAGCCCTTACCTTGCCCGGCTGCCGCGACCCGTCCGACCCGGTCCGCTCGATACCCCTCCTGCTGCCGGGCGTGCTGTATTTCGCCACCGAATCGCTGACCTGGACCGGCGGCCGCGCTTTCTACGACCCGGGCTGTCCTGGCGAGGTCGCCGTGCACGCCCACCTGCTCACCGCCGCGCAGTTCTCCGACATCGTGGCCCAAGAGATGTATCGGGCACCGGGTGCGGAGGTGAAGTTGACCGAGGTGATCGACAGGGGCACAACCAGTCTCGGCTCCGGCCGGTACGAAACGTTGGTTTGCGCCGGCACCCACGCGGGGCACCCCGTGCTCACCTTCACCGCGCCCTGGCGCTATCGCGACGTGCGAGGCAATCCACCCGCCGCCGCCTACCTGCGGTACCTGGCGGCGGGTCTGCGCGTCGCGCACGGCTGGTCCATCCGGGCGACCGCGGGCTATCTCGCCACTCGTCCCGGCGCCGACCGGCGATGGACCCCCGAGGCAGTCCGCGCGCTGCTCGGCGCAGGCGAGGGGCGGCGTCGGGCCTACGAAGAGATCGTGGCGGTCCCGGACCACGCGCCGACCGGCGGTTCGCCCTCGGAGTCCCGGTAGCTGCGTGCGACCAGCGCGGCGCGTAGGTACCACACGCCGGATGCCTGTGCGGGGTCGAATCCAGTGAGCTGACCGATGCGCTTGAGCCGGTAGTCCACCGTGTTGGTGTGGATGTGCAGCGAGCGCGCGGTGCGCTGGCGGTTCAAGTTGGTACTGATATGACGTCTGAGCGTTTCGAGCAGTTCGGGGTGCTCGTCGAGCGGATCGAGCAGGGTCCGAAGCGTTTCCAGCCCGGGCCCCGGTCGGGTGAGCTGGTATTCCAGCGCCAGGTCGTCGAAGCGGAACAGCCCGCGTGTCCAGCGCAGCCGCTGCACCATGTCGAGCAACTCGTGGGCGCGGTCGGCGGCGGTCGGCACCTCGACCGGCGTCGCGGCGATCACCGTGGCGGCGATCGGTACCTGAGCCGCGCGGCCGAGGCTCTCCACCAGTTCGTCGAGCGCCTTGTCCTCGGGTTGCGCGGACGGCAGCAGGACGGTGCCGCCGTCGACGCTCAGCAGCGACAGCACCGTGTCACCGCAACGGGTCGCGAGTTCGGATTGCACTCGGCGCAGCTTTCGCCGCGCCACCACCGCCGCGTCGAGTTGCGGGTTGCCCTCCTCCGGATGAGGCGGAATCGCGAGCGCGAGAACCGAATACGAGTCGGCGATCTGGATGCCGCATTCGCGGGCCATGGTGAACGTGGGATGTCCGCCGAGCAGGGCCGAGGCGAGTGTGTGGGCGGCCGTGTGATGCTCGCCGACCACAGCACGCAACTCGGTCACATACGCGCGCGAGACGGTCGAGGTGATGGTGTCCAGGATCTCCAGCAGGCGGCGGCTGATGTCCTTGAGACTGTCGAAGTCGGCGGCGGTCGCGTTCGCGACGATCAGGTCGAAGCCGAGCTTGAATCCCTCGTGCACGGCGTGGTGGATGGTGTCGATCGGGATGCCCTCACGCGCCCAGCCCGCCGCGGCGTTGCGCAGCAGGAGGGTCTTCTCGGGGATGTCGCTGCCGTCGAGCATGCTGACGGCCAGTTCCAGACACAGACGGGTGATGTTGGTGATGTCTCCGTTGAGCGCCTCCCCGGGTAGCGTCCGGCAGTGCGCGACGGTCTCGATGAAGTGGCCGACCATTTTGCGCGACAGATTCCGCACGTCTCGCAGTGAAGAACTGGCCGGGCGGCCCGACAGGGTCAGATCCGGACCTGCCGAATCGGTGATGGACATGTGACTCCTTCCCTCCCCGATCGCGGAAAGTACTCAACGGTAACTTGACCGGATCGACGTTCCGAGGGCCGAGCCCCCGGTTGGGGACACCACCCGAATCGGACGGCCCGCCCCTGTGAAGCCTCACAAGTCGTATTCGCGCGGTCGAAAACTTTCGATCCCCGTCGTAACGTCGGTGGCGGCAGGGTCGTCGGGCGGAGGGAGGGCCATGAACATCGGCCCGCACGAAGAAGATCGGGACATTGCAGAGGTGTCCGCGAGATTCGATCGTGGCACCCACCGCGGCGGTCCCGACGCGCTGATCAGAATGGGTCTGGAATTGGCCCTCGTCCTGGTGGACGCGGCCGAGGCCGCGGGCAGCCTCGCACTGGGCCGGTTCGAGCACGCGGCGAGCCGGTGCGCCCAGGCGGGCGTTCCGATCGAAGCGGTGCACGCCGTCCTGCGCGACAGCGTGGACGCGCGCCTCGCGGTCCCCGCGACCGATTCTTCCGAGCGCCGCACACCGCGAGACCGGGTCGAGCCGGGCGTGCTCAGCGATTTCCTGGAAGCGTTGAACTCGGTCGTGGCGCGCAGCTACGCCAACTGATCGGACGGGAGAGCGCGCCGCTCACAGCGCGGCGACCAGAGCGGCGCTTTCCAGCGCGCATCCGTGACCGATGGTGATCCCGGAGCCACCGTGACCGTAGTTGTGGACTACGGGCGTGCCGGGCAGTACGGCGTGGTCGAGTTCCACGCGGACTTCGCGGCGGCCGGGGCGCAATCCGACCACGGTTTCCAGCACTTCACTGTCGGCGAGAGCGGGTACCAGGTCGCGGCAGCATGTCGGCGAGCGTATCCAGCCCGGCGCGCCACGCGGCGTTTTCGCAGCACCGCCCGTGGGAGGCGCGTGCGGTGCGGCTGTCGGCGTCAGTCGTCGTCGAGCGACGTGACGCCGGTGGTCACGGCCACCAGCGGCCACTGCGGCCCGGCACAGCCGGCGGTGACGGTGCTGCCCGGCGCGAAGCCGCCCCGGCTCTCACCGGTGCGGGCCATGTCCACCCGCATACCCGCCTGCTCGCCCGAGCCGACCAGCACGCAGTTCCAATCCTCGGCAGGCGGCTGGCTACTCACCGCGATAGTGCCCTCTTCCTGGGTGTCCGCCGACAACGTCGGTCCAGCAGCGGCCTGCCCGGCGCAGGCGGCGGCCACCGCCACGGCGGAACTCCCGGTCACGGCGAGACGTAGCGCGATCCGGAACATCCGACAACTCCTTCTCTTCCGGCCCCCTTGTGGTGCGCGTTGCCGCCTTTCGGCTGTTCAAACGGCCGTGAGCCGGGCAGCAACCAGTCGGCGATCCCCGCGCGATCACCTGACTAGGCCGCGCGGACTTGGGTATCGCACCCGCATGGACGATGGGCGCCTGACCGTCGGTGTGGAAGAAGAGTTCCTGCTCGTCGACCCCCGTACCGGCGCACCGCTGGCGCGCAATGTCGAAGTGGCGCGCACGGCCGAGGAGATCGGCATCGACCTGCAGCTCGAGCTGACCCGCTGCCAGGTGGAGGCCAGCACCGCCGTGCACACCGACATCGGCGCACTGCACCGGCAGCTTCGCGAATTGCGCCGCGGGATCGCCGCCTGCGCCGATCGCAACGACGCTCGCCTGCTCGCGGTCGGTATCCCACCGACCGTCCCGCACGATTTCCCGGTCACCGATACCCCGCGCTACCAGCGCATCGCCGAGAACTTCGGCATGCTCGCCCACGAACAGGGGCTGTCGGGATGCCACGTGCACGTCGGCATCCCGGACACCGAAACCGCGATCCAAGTCAGCAACTACCTGCGGCCGTGGCTGCCGCAACTGCTCGCCATGACCGCCAATTCGGCGATCTACCGAGGCACCGAGACCGGGTTCGCCAGCTGGCGCAGCATCTTGTGGCGACGCTGGCCCAGCGCCGGACCCCCGCCGTACTTCGAGTCCGCACGGCACTACGAGGCGATGGTGGCGATGATGCTCAACAGCGGCAGCATCCTGGACAAGCAGATGGTCTATTGGGACGTCCGTCCGTCGGTCTCGTTCCCCACCGTGGAGGTGCGGGTGAGCGACATCCCGGCAATGGTCGAGGAAACCGCGCTCTTGGCGGCAATGGTGCGCGCCATCGTCGCGACGGCGCGGAGATCTCTGGCCGCCGGCCACGTCGCGCCGCCGGTGCCCGCCGAAGTGCTGCGAGCCGCGTACTGGAAAGCGGCGCGTTCCGGACTTGCCGGTGAGGGTGTCGACCCCCACGACAGCAACGTGGCGCCCGTTCGCACCTTGCTGCTGCGGCTGATCGAGCACATCTCGCCCGCGCTGGAGGACGCTGGTGACCGCCAGTTCGTCGACGAGGCCTTCGCTCGCCTGCTCGCCCGCGGGAACGGCGCACAACGGCAGGTGCGGGCGCTGCGGGCGCGCGGCGAGGTCGATGATGTCGTCGAAGAGGTGGCGGGCGCGACCCTCGAAGGGTGCGACTAGCGCAGCGCTCCGACGCAACGGTCAGCTGAGCGCGACGGTGCCTAATCGCGGGGAGGTCGGCTCGGCCGATCCCGTCGCCGGTTCGATCGTGACGGCGAGAGCCTCCGCCGGATCGAATCCGGTCGCCACACCCAGCGGCGGCACCGTGGTCAGCACTCCCACCGAGCGCGCGGCACTGGCGGCGGACACCAGCCAGAGTTGGTAGGCCCGTCCGGGGGGCGGCTCGGGTACCGCGTCGAAGGTGATCGCGACGGCTCCGAGCTGATCGGAAGTGCTGATGGTCAGCCTGCCGCCGCTCGGCAGGGGGATCTCCCGGGACCGCGCGTCCGGTCGCCCGAGGATCTGGTCGGCCGTGATCGACGCGGCATGGGATCGGGCGATCCGCTCGGCCACCACCACGCTGCCCGTCCCCACTCCGATGACCACCGCGGCGGCCACCGCCAGGCGGAGCACGCGGCGGCGACGGAAGACCTCGCGGAGGTCACGGCGACCGCGCCGCGCGGCCGGAGCCGAGTCGTCGATCGCCCGGAGGATCTTCGACTCGAGGGTGGGGGGCGGGTTCACCGCCTCGGCGCCGCTCAGCGCCGCCAGCGTCTCCCGGATCCCGCGCACCGCGACCGCGAATGCCGCCGCGGTGCCGAAATCGGCTCCGGCGAGGCGGTTTTCGATGTGCCTGCGCTCTATCTCGGCCACCGCGTCCATCGCGTAGGGGTACGCCAGGTCGGTCAGCTCCGCGCGGCACGGCTCGGTGTCGGTCATGGCCGGTCGCCTTGTGACGGACCGACCGGATGTCCTGCACCGATCGCCCGCACCCCACCCGCCGATCGCGCGCTCGCCGCTACCTCGGGACTCGAACGGACCGCGGATCGCGCCGGCGAACGACCGCGCGTGGGTGGATCCGCGCCGCGGCCTCGGCGCACCTGCCCTGTGCCAACCCGCATGCCTTGGACTTCGCTGCGCTGCGCCTGGCGGATTGGATTCTCGCCATTTTCGACACCGGCACAGGTACGCTGCTCGTCCGCCGACTCGTCCCGATCGTCTCGGCACAAACGTCGCCCAGCGGTCACGCTCAGCGCGTCGGCCGACGACCAGAGCGCACTCGACGCCCGATGGCGGAGGCATACCGCCCCGGGCTCCGACGCAGAGGAGAATCCCTATGTTCACCGTGCTCCGCGACGAGCGCGGAATCCCGCTCGAGCTCGTCACCGTGGCGATCGGCTGGGACCCCGCCGCGCACCGGCGCTTCTTCGGCCGGCGCGAGGAGATCGATCTCAACGTCGCGGCTCTGCTCTTCGCCGCGGGCCGGCTGGTCGACGTCGTGTACCACGAACAGCTCAACTCCACGGACGGGTCGGTCCGGCTGCACGGCGACAGCATCACCGGTGAGGGGTCGGGCGACGACGAGATCATCAGCGTCGACTTGTCCCGGCTCGCCGCGGAAGTCACGACAGTGCTGTTCCTCGTCACCTGCTACACCGGCCAGAGTTTCGAGCGGATCGCGAACGCCTACTGCCGGGTGATCGACACCGCCGCGGGCACCCAGCTGGCCCGCTACGACCTCACCGGCGGCGGCGCGCACACCGGCCTGGTGCTCGGTCGAGTGCGTCGCACCGACGGCGGCTGGCAGTTCGAGGGGATCGGCAGAGGAGTGCGGGCTCGGCATCCGGTCGAAGCGATCGGGCAGATCGGCGACTACATCGATCCGTCCTGAAGCGATTTCGTCTGCGGCCCAATCGCTTCGGAACGCGGCGTGATCTCCGATCGCACGGGTGACCCACCTCCGTACGTCCCGAGCCCGCGGCGCGCGATCCCCGCGGAGGCGTCCGATTGGAATGCGGCCGCGCGGGTAGTCGCCCTGCAGGAGGTGCGACATGCCGAAGGAGGTCTCATGACCGGAACGACACCGACCCGCCCGCCAGCGAATTCACGGTCGGTCGCCGAGTTGGTGGAGGACGCCACCGCACAGCTGTCCCGGCTCATCCGCGACGAACTCCAGCTCGCCCGCGTGGAGATGCGGCAGAAGGGCAAACAGTTCGGGCGTGGAGCGGGCCTGGCGGGGGTCGCCGCGCTGCTGGCGTTCTACGGCGGGGCGGCGTTGGTCGCCGCGGCGGTGCTCGGGCTCACCGAACTGCTGCCGGGGTGGGCTTCGGCGTTGATCGTCGCGGGCGCGCTGCTCGTGGTCGCGGCGATCCTCGGATTGTCCGGAAAGAAGAGCGTGGAGACCGCCACCCCGCCGATACCCCAGGAAGCGGTCGAGGGCGTGCGCGAGGACATCGAAGTGATCAAGGACAGGAGGCGAGGATGAGCGACAGCCGATCGCAGGCTGGCAGGCCCGCCGACGACGTCGCGGCGCTGCGGCGCGACCGCGATCAGGCCAGAGAAGACCTCGGCAGGACGGTCGAGGAACTCGGCCACAAACTCGACGTGCCCGCCCGCGGCAAGGAAAAGGCGCACGACGCCGTCGAGGCGACCCAGCACGCGGCGTCGGAGGCGGCGCTCGCCGTCACGGAGAAGGCTCAGAAGGCCCGGACGGCCGCCGCGGGCCTCGCCCACCGTGCGGTGGAGGCGACACCGGAGCCGGTGGCCGTACGCGGCAAGCAGGCCGGTGCAGCGTTGCGCGCGCATCCGATCCCGGCCGCCCTCGGCGCCGCGGTGATCGCGGCACTGGTGTGGCAGATCGCACGGAGGCGGCGATGAAGACGCTCTACAAGCCACTCGGCATGGTGATCAGCGTGCTCGGTGGCCTCGCGGCGAACGCGGTGTTCACCAGGGTATGGAGTCGGATCAGCGGCGAACAGCAAGCACCGACATCCACCGCGCGGGATTACTCGTGGCGCGAAGTGCTCTTCGCCGCTGCCCTGCAAGGCGCCATCTTCGGGCTGGTCAAGGCTGCGATCGATCGCGCCGGCGCGACGGGCTACGAATCACTCACCGGCACTTGGCCCGAATAGGGACGATGATGCGATAACCGCGCCTCGCCGGCTGGAATCCACTGCCGCCGCCGTGATTCGGCACTCTCGGAGTAGCCGGATCCCGGCGGCGGTCGTGCGTTGTCCGGCCGTCGATCCTGCGTATGGATACTCCCTCACTCCTGAGATGGTGGCCGAGCTGCGGTCATGACACGAGAGCCGTTCTCGGGTGTGGCGATCGGTATTCGCTGCAGTCCCAAGCGTTTCCCGCAGGCCGCCCGGTTCGACCGGTACGAATCGCGGAGCGCAGGGACTCACCGCCCCCCCGGTTCCGGACGCGATCGACCCATCGCTGCCGCCCGTTGTGTGACTTGTCACCGG
The DNA here is from genome assembly GCA_019930625.1 of Nocardia asteroides. NCBI lineage: Bacteria > Bacillati > Actinomycetota > Actinomycetes > Mycobacteriales > Nocardiaceae > Nocardia > Nocardia asteroides. The sequence goes on along the minus strand of CP082844.1, from coordinate 4,720,032 downwards.
GTCGAGAACCGGCTCGCAACCTCGGTCTCCCCTCCTGTGCCCGGTTCGTGTTCACGGTGACGCATTCGCAGGCATGCCGCATCTTTGCCACAGCGACGAGTACTCGGGCGTCCACTTCACAACCGGCGTCCGTCCCCCTCTGGAACGGTGACACGCCCCCTTCCGATGCGGGATGAGGCGCACAGCGTGATTGCCGCGCGGCAGGATGGGGTAAGTTGACCGCGGAATGCTCGCTCTCTGCGCCGCGCCTGTGCGCAAGAGACGCGAACCGGAGCGGGAGGTCGACGTGGCGCACTGCCGAGGACGCGTCGCCGGCACGGGAGGTGGATTGTGAGTTCCGATAGCGCGCCCCGAGCGCTGGAGGTCGAGGTGCGGTCGTCGGAGGACACGGCGATCGTGACCGTGCACGGCGAGATAGACATGGCGTCCGCGCCACGCTTGCAATCGGCGCTCGACGAGGCGCTGCGCGACACACCGGCCGCGGTTGTGGTGGACATGTCGAACGTCGGGTTCCTCGGCTCCGCGGGGCTGAGCGTCCTGCTGGCGGCTTCGGAGGCCACCGGCTCGCGCGGCTTGCGCGTGGTCCCCAGTGACGCGGCGCGCAGGCCGATCGAGGTGACCGCGCTGGACCGCTTGCTCACCGTGTTCGACTCGGTCGAGGACGCGCTCGCGGTGGACGAGACCCAGTCACCGAGCTGAGCCTCGGCACCGCATCGGTGCAGTACAGAGCCCGCCACGGTTTCGACCTCCGGTCGCCGGGTATGTGCCCGGTCGTCGGCACCGTGCCGATCTGAGCGCACCGGGAGGAGGCCGTATGGCAGACAACCGCGAACACCGACTGGTGGGAGTGCCCGCGGTAGCGGCACTGGCGGATCTCGGATTCGCCTCGGTCGCCTCGGGCGTCATCGCGCGGCGTCGGCCGGTGCTCGGCTTGCTCGAACGCACCGGCGCCGATTCCCGGGCGATCGAGCGCGTGCGGCAGTTGCGGCGCGAGTTCGGGGCGGGACCGGTCGAGCTCGTGGTGCCAGGCCGCCGGATCGTCGTCGTTCTCGACCCGCAGGACGTCGGGCGGGTGCTGGCCGACGCGCCGGCCCCTTTTCATCCCGCCAATCGTGAGAAGCGGGCCTCGCTGCGCCAGTTCCAGCCGCACGGCGTCCTGCTGTCCGACGGGCCGATCCGCGACCAGCGCCGCGCCGTGAACGAGGCCGCGCTGGACTCCGCCGAGCCGCTGCACCGTCTGGCCGGGCCGTTCGCGGAGGCCATCGCGGAGGAGGCGCGCGAGATGATCGTGTCGGCCCTGCACCGCGGCCACCTGGACGCGCGGCAGTTCACCACGCAGTGGTGGCGGCTGGTCCGGCGGATCGTGCTCGGGCTGCGGGGACGCGACGACACCGTCCTCACCGACGAGTTGTCCCGGCTCCGCTCGGCGGGCAACTGGTCGTTCCTGGCGCCTGCGCATCGCAGGCAGCGCGATCAGTTCACCAACCGGTTATATCGCCACGTGGAGTCCGCTCCGCCGGACAGCCTCGCCGGTGCGCTGGCCGCGGTGCCCGCGGGCGGCGCCACCGATCCGGTCGGGCAGATACCGCACTGGTTGTTCGCCTTCGACGCGGCGGGCATCGCGCTCAGCCGCGCGCTCGCCGTGCTGACCACCCATCCCGAGCATCACGCCAGCGCGCTCGCCGACGCCGTCGACCCGGAGCGTGCCGACCTGCGCGGCTACCTACGCGCCTGCGTGCTCGAATCGGTGCGGCTGTGGCCGACCACGCCCATGCTGCTGCGGGACATCACCGCCGACACCCAGTGGCGCGACGGCGACGAGCGCTTCACCATCGCGGCGGGCGCCGCCCTGATGATCGCGGTCCCGGCGTTCCACCGGGATCCCGATCTGCTGCCGTTCGCCGACCAATTCGTCCCGGAGATCTGGCTGGACGGCCGCGCGGAGCAGTACCCACAACTCGTGCCGTTCAGCGCGGGTCCGGCCGACTGCCCCGGCCGCAATCTGGTGCTGTTCGTCACCAGCACGCTACTCGCGCACTTGCTGACCTCCGCCGACTTCCGGCTGCGGTCCACGCCGCGGCCCAACCCGGACGCACCGCTGCCGGTGGCGTTGAACAACTTCGGGCTCGACTTCACTGTCGAGCCGTGTATGACACAGGCCGGCTAGTTCGTCCATCGCGGAAGCGACACTTCCGCGATAGCTGTCATGATCTAGCGATGCTGGAAACCTCCGCCCGTCTGTTGCGGCTGTTGTCGCTGCTGCAGCTCCGGCGCGACTGGACCGGACCCGCGCTGGCCGACAGGTTGGGCGTGTCCACGCGGACTGTTCGGACCGACATCGAGCGGCTGCGGACGCTCGGCTACCCCGTCCACGCGACGCCGGGTGTCGCGGGCGGGTACCGGCTCGGGTCCGGATCGGCGCTGCCGCCGTTGCTGCTGGACGATGACGAGGCCGTCGCGGTGACGGTCGGGCTGGTCACCGCCGCCAACGGGGCGATCACCGGCATCGAGGAGATGGCGGTGCGCGCGCTGGCGAAACTGCAGCAGGTGTTGCCGTCTCGATTACGGCATCGGGTCGAGATGCTGACGGCCGCCACCGTGCACGTGCCCGGCGACGAGGAGTCGACCGTGGACGCGGCGGTGCTCACCGCGGTCGCGGGGGCGATCAGAGCGAGCGAGCGATTGCGCTTCGACTATGAAAGCCATTCCGGCACACCGTCCAGCCGGGATGTCGAACCGCACCGGATGGTGCACTGGGGGCGCCGCTGGTACCTCGTCGCCTGGGATGTGGAGCGCGGCGACTGGCGTACTTTCCGTGTCGACCGGATCACCCCGAAGATCCCGAACGGGCCACGATTCACTCCCCGTGCCCTGTCCGAAGAGGAGATCGCCGAGCGAGTCCGGCGCGGAGTGGGCACGGCCACCTGGGCCTATCGCGCCCGGGTACGGATGGCCGCCCCGGCGGAGGTGATCCGGGCCCGCATGCCCGCGGCGGTGGAGGTCGAACCGGATGGTCCGGATCACTGTGTCGCACATGTGGGTTCGGATTCGCCCCGGATGCTGACGCTGTATCTCGGTCTGGCCGACGTCGAATTCGAGGTCCTGGACTCCCCGGCCCTGGCCGAGCATCTGGTCGCCACCGCAGCGCGTTTCCGGCGGGCGGCGGGACGGCAATAGCACGCGGCCGCGCCCGGCGCGAGCGCCGAGCGCGGCCGATGCCGCCGACTGGCGGATCAGTCCCGCACCTACCGGCTCGCGCCCGCGGCGGCACCGATGAGTCCGCCGACCACGCAGCCGGGGAACACCCCGACAACGAAGAAGACGAGGCCGATCAGCGCCCCGACGGCACAGCCGATCGCCACACCGCCCAAGGTGGCCGCCGCGTCACCGATGAACCGCGGCGCACCCGGCTCCGGAATCGCGGTGCCGACCGGCGTCAAGGTCAGCGTCGTCCCGGCCGCATCGATGTGGGGAGCCACCCCGACCTGCTGGCCGAACATGGACTGCAGGGTTGTCGGCACCGTCGTCACCACCGCGCCGTCGGGCCCCAGCACCGCGATGCCGTCCGGCGTGCGGGCGAACGTACCGGAAGCGAGCGTGACCGCGGCGCTCGACCGGTCCGGCGCGACGGACGCGGTGTAGGCGACACCGCTGTGGTTCTCGCTCACCGCCGCACCATCGATCTCGGCTTGCCCAAATGCGGTCGCCGCGGTCACGCCGGTGGCGGCAATGGTCAGCAGCGTGGTCGCAACCAAATTCCTGAACTTCATGAGCCTTCCCATCCTCAGCAGATTCGATCTGTCGTTACCTGGGTACAGCCGTGAAACACTAGCGATTATAGACGTTCTGCATCACCATTTCCGGCAGTTGAAAATGCCCGAAATGTCTTGCCCGCCAGCACATCTCGTGCCGATCGAAGAGAACGGGAGAGCGACTGGAGGCTACTCCAGCTCGCCTTCGGCCTCCAGGTACACCTGACGCAACCGATCGAGCGTTTCCTGGTCGGGATGTTCCCACAGTTTCCGCTCGGCCGCCTCCAGCAGACGCTCGGCAATGCCGTGTAGCGCCCAGGGATTGGACTGCTCCATGAACTTCCGGTTCACGTCGTCGAAAACGTAGCTCTCCGTCAATTTCTCGTACATCCAGTCGGCCACCACGTTGGTGGTGGCGTCGTAGCCGAACAAGTAGTCGACGGTGGCCGCCATCTCGAACGCGCCCTTGTAGCCGTGCCTGCGCATGGCCTCGAGCCAGCGCGGATTCACCACGCGTGCCCGGAACACCCGCGCCGTCTCCTCCGACAGCGTCCGGGTGCGCACCGCGTCCGGACGGGTGCTGTCGCCGATGTAGGCTTCCGGGTTCTTGCCGGTCAGCGCACGCACAGTGGCGATCATGCCGCCGTGGAACTGGAAATAGTCGTCGGAGTCGGCGATGTCGTGCTCGCGGGTGTCGGTGTTCTTGGCCGCCACCGCGATCCGCCGATAGGCGCCGCGCATGTCCTCGGCGGCGGGCGCGCCGTCGAGGTCGCGCCCGTAGGCATAGCCGCCCCAGGCGGTGTACACCTGCGCGAGGTCGTCGTCGGTGCGCCAGCTCTTCGCATCGATCAACTGCAGCAGACCCGCCCCGTACGTGCCGGGTTTGGAGCCGAAGATGCGGGTGGTCGCGCGCCGCTGGTCGCCGTGTTCGGCCAGATCCGCCCGAGCGTGCGCGCGCACGTAATTCGCTTCTTCCGGCTCGTCGAGGTCCGCCACCAGGCGGACCGCGTCGTCCAGCAGGGCGAGCACGTGCGGGAAGGCATCCCGGAAGAAGCCGCTGATGCGCACGGTGACATCGATGCGCGGGCGGCCCAGTTCCTCGAGCGAGATCACCTCGAGCGTGCTGACCCGGCGGCTCGCCTCATCCCAGACCGGCCGGACGCCCAGCAGGGCGAAGACTTCGGCGATGTCGTCACCCGAGGTGCGCATGGCCGAGGTGCCCCAGATCGACAGGCCCACCGATCGGGGGTATTCGTCGTGGTCGGCGCGATAGCGATCCAGCAGGGATTCCGCCATGGCCTGCCCGGTCTCCCAGGCCAGCCGGGACGGCACGGCTTTGGGGTCGACGGAGTAGAAATTACGTCCGGTCGGCAGGACGTTGATCAGGCCGCGCAGCGGCGAACCACTCGGCCCCGCCGGGATGAATCCGCCGTCGAGCGCGTGCAGCACCCGGTCGATCTCCACGCCGGTCTGGCGCAGGCGCGGCACCACCTCGATGGCCGCGAAGCGCAGCACGCGCCGAACCTCGGGGTTGTCGGTGATGCCGTCGACCGCGTCCGGCGACCAGCCCGCCGCCTGCAACGCCCCGACCAGCGTGCGGGCGCTGTCCTCGACCGCGTCCACGCGCTCGCGCGCCTCGCCGCCGGACTCGTCGAGGCCGAGGGCTTCGCGCAGGCCGGGCACGCTGCGCTCGCCGCCCCAGAGCTGGCGCGCGCGCAGCATCGCCAGCACCAGGTCGAGTTCGCTCTCTCCTGCGGGCGCCTGGCCGAGGACGTGCAGGCCGTCGCGGATCTGCACGTCCTTGATCTCGCACAGCCAGCCGTCGACGTGCAGCAGCATGTCGTCGAAGGAATCCTCATCCGGGCGCTCGGTGAGGCCGAGGTCGTGGTCCATCTTCGCAGCGCGCATCAACGTCCAGATCTGCTGGCGGATGGCGGGAAGCTTGGCCGGATCCAGCGCGGAGATGTTCGCGTGCTCGTCGAGCAGTTGCTCCAGGCGGGAGATGTCGCCGTAGCTCTCGGCCCTGGCCATCGGCGGGATCAAGTGATCGACGAGAGTGGCGTGCGCGCGGCGCTTGGCCTGGGTGCCCTCGCCCGGATCGTTCACCAGGAACGGGTAGATCAGCGGCAGGTCGCCGAGGGCGGCGTCGGTGCCGCAGGAGGCCGACATGCCGAGCGTCTTGCCGGGCAGCCATTCCAGGTTTCCGTGCTTGCCCAAGTGCACCATCGCGTCGGCACCGAATCCCTCGGGCGCGCTGAGCCAGCGATAGGCGGCGAGGTAGTGGTGGCTGGGCGGCAGGTCTGGGTCGTGGTAGATCGCGACGGGGTTCTCGCCGAAGCCGCGCGGCGGCTGCACCATGAGCACGACATTGCCGAAACGCAGCGCGGCGATGACGATCTCACCGGCCGGATCGGACGAGCGGTCGACGTACAGTTCACCCGGCGGCGGGCCCCATGCCGCCACGACGGCGGCACGCAGGTCCTCGGGCAGGGTGTCGAACCAGGCCGCGTAGGTCGCCGCGCCGATGCGAATCGGGTTGCCTTCCAACTGCTCGGCGGTCAACCAGTCGGGATCTTGGCCGCCGGCCGCGATCAGGGCGTGGATGAGGGCGTCGCCGTCTTGTTCGTCCAGTCCGGGCACCTCGCCGGGCGCGCCGAGATCGTAACCAGCGGCTCGCATTTCGGTGAGTAGACGGATCGCGCTCGCCGGGGTGTCCAGTCCGACGGCGTTGCCGATGCGGGCGTGCTTGGTCGGGTAGGCCGACAGCATGACGGCGACGCGCTTGCGCGCGGCGGGGATGTGGCGCAGCCTCGCGTAGCGTGTCGCGATGCCGGCGACGCGGGCGGCGCGCTCGGGATCGGGGACGTACGTGGACAGGCCGTCGGCGTCGAATTCCTTGAACGAGAACGGGACCGTGATGATTCGCCCGTCGAATTCCGGCACGGCGACCTGGGTGGCGACGTCCAGCGGTGACAACCCGTCGTCGTTGGCTTCCCATTGGTCGCGGCCGGTGGTCAGGCACAGTCCCTGCAGGATTGGCACGTCCAGCTCGGCGAGTGCGCCGACGTCCCACGCCTCGTCCTCGCCGCCCGCCGACGCGGTGGCGGGCTTGGTGCCTCCGGCGGCCAGCACGGTGACCACCAATGCGTCGGCGCGGCGCAGGGTCGCCAGCAACTCGGGTTCGGCGGTGCGCAGTGACGCGCAGTACAGCGGCAGTGCTCGCGCGCCGGCCTGTTCGATCGCGGCGCACAGGGCTTCGATGTAGGCGGTGTTGCCGGCCAGATGCTGTGCGCGGTAGTAGATCACCGCCACGGTCGGCCCATCGGCCCGATCGGCGGCGACCCGGTCCAGTTCGCCCCAGCTGGGCAGCTGAACCGGCGGCTCGAAGCCGTGGCCGGTCAGCAGCACGGTGTCGGACAGGAAATTGTGTAGCTGGCGCAGGTTCTCCGGGCCACCGGCGGCGAGGTAGTTGTGCGCGTCGGCCGCGACGCCGCCCGGCACGGTGGAGCATTCCATCAGCTCGGCATCCGGAGCGAGCTCACCGCCGAGGGCGACCAGCGGAATCCCGCTCGCGCGCAGCGCCTCCAGCCCGTCTTCCCAGGCCCGTTTGCCGCCGAGGATGCGCACGATCACCAGATCGGCGCCGTCGAGCAGGCCGGGCAGGTCGTCGACCAGCAGGCGAGCCGGATTCCCCCATCGGTAGTCGGCCCCGCTGGCGCGGGCACTGAGCAGATCGGTGTCGGACGTGGACAACAGCACTATCACGGGTGGCAGCCTTCCTCGGGTGACGCGCCCATCGGGGGTTCGCTGCTCGCCGGGGAGGGTCTGGCTTTTCTACAGTGGCGCGACCGCACCGGACTTCCACCGGTTTCCTCGTCGTCCGCCGAGCACGCCGAGCCTACCTGCCGTCCCGATCGGCTTCGACCACGTGTCCGGCCGGCTCGGCCGCGCGGCGGTCACGGTCGCTCGCGCGGGCGGCCAAGAAGTCGTCCACGAGCCGCGCACAGTCGGCCGGGGTGGTAGGGCCGAGGCCGACCAGCCTGGCGAAGACGATCGGACCGACGAGCTGGGTCAACGCATGCGTCACGTCGAACTCGCCGAGTTGCCCGCGCACCTCCGGATCGTCGAAGAGCTGGTCGAAGGGCTGGCGATACTGCTCGATGAGCCGCTGACGAAGCGACGTGAACGCCGGGCCCGCGCCGGACTCGCCGCGTTCACCGGTAGCCAGCCACGCCAATGTGGACGTCTGCAGCGGAGCCTCGTCGACGACCGCGGCATGCCTGCTGAGCATTTCGGTCAGACGCTGCCGTAGCGGACCGGCGGGCGGCGCCTCGATGACCGGAGGAAGCAGGCGCTCGAGCGTGGCGGCGCGCAACTGCATGGCGTTGTCGAAATGCCGGTACAGCGTGGTGCGCGCGACTTTGGACATCGTCGTGACCGCCTCGACGGTGACCGCTTCCAGCCCACCGGCTTGGAGCAGGGCGGTCGCGGCGTCGAGCAGCCTGGCTCGGGAACGCAGCTTGCGCGGATCGACATCGTCGTCGCGAGCGGAGTCGTGCGGCATCGGGTCGGCGGCACCGGTCATGGAACGAACATTCCTCCTTCCGCGACGCCTATCGCCACCTGGCCCACCTATGCTACTGATAGTAGCGTAGCGATACTGTTGGTTTCCTTTTTGGGGAGGCGTCATGGAATCCACCGCGACACGGTTGTCCGCCGCCCAGCGGTGGATGTTAGCGATATCCTGCTCCGCCCTGGCCCTTGTGGTCGCGTCGATGGCGGCCCTGTATACCGCGCTGCCCGAGATCGCCGCCGCGACCGGAGCCAGTCAGCAACAGCTGACCTGGGTCGTCGACGGGTACACCCTCGCGCTGGCCTGCCTGGTGCTTCCGGCGGGCGCGCTCGGCGACCGGTACGGGCGGCGGGCGATGCTGATCATCGGGCTCTTCGTGTTCGCGGCCGCCTCCGCGGCGCCGCTGCTGCTGGACACACCCGGCTGGCTGATCGCGACGCGGGCGGCGGCAGGTGCGGGCGCCGCCCTGGTCATGCCGTCGACGCTGTCGCTGATCACCGCCGGGTTCCCGGAATCCCGCCGGGCGTACGCCGTGGGGCTGTGGGCGGGTGTCGCCGGTATCGGCGCGGTGCTCGGCATCCTCGGTTCCGGTCTGCTGCTGGAGCCCTGGTCCTGGGTCTCGGTCTTTCTCGCCATGGCCGTAGCGGGACTGTTGCTGATGATCGCCGGGTTCACTGTGCCGGAGTCGGTGGACCGGACTCGCCCGCGGATCGACCTGTGGGGGGCGGCGACGGCTGCCCTCGCGGTGGGATTGCTCGTCGTGGCCGCGATCGAGGCGCCCGAGCGCGGCTGGCTGGATCCGGTGGTGATCGCCATGGCCGTCGCGGCGGTGCTGGCGGGGGTGGTGTTCGTGACGGTCGAGTCACGGGTGGCGCACCCGCTGCTGGATGTGCGGTTGTTCGCCGATCGGGGGTTCGGCTCCGGTACCGCGGCGGTGATGGTGCAGTTCCTGGTGTCCTTCGGCGCCTTCCTCCTGATGGTCCAGTTCCTTCAGCTGATTCTCGGGTATGGGCCGCTGACGTCGGCTTTGGCGATGGCGCCGATGATGGTGCCGATGGTGGCGGTCTCGGTCGTGGCGCCGCGGCTCGCCGAGCGGGTCGGGTTGCGGTTGCCGATCGCCTCCGGGCTGGCGATCATCGCCATCGCGCTGCTCGCGATGTCCAGGATCGACACCCATACCACCTACCTCGATCTGGTCTGGTCGTTGCTGGTGATGAGCACGGGCGTCGGCTTGTGCACCGCGCCGGCGACGGCGGCGATCATCGCGGGCACCCCTGTGGAGAAGCACGGCGTAGCGGCGGCGGTGAACGACGCGGCGCGCGAAGTCGGCGCGGCCGTCGGCATCGCCATCTCGGGCAGCGTCTTGGCCGCGGGGTACAGCGACCGCATCGCGCCTGCCCTGCCCCGGTTGCCCGAACCGATCCGCGAACCGGTCGGCGACTCGCTGGCCGCGGCGTTGCAGGTGACCGAGCGGATGGGGCCACAAGCCGCACCGCTGGCCGAGTTCGCCGAGACCGCATTCGTCCACGGAGCGCAGCAATCCGCGCTGGCGCTGGGCATAGTCACTCTCGTCGCCGCGGTCCTCATCGGCGTGTGGGCGCCGGGACGCTCACACGCGAAAACGAAACCCGCGCGCGCTCGGCAGGAAGCGGAACCGGCCACCGCACCGTGACGATCGCTCGTCGGTGACAAGGCGACCAGTCGTTCACGACACCGCCGCCGATCAGATCGCGGATCGCGAGCCCATTGCGCACCGATACGATCCGGAGTCGCGAGCGATGCCCGGACCTACACCAAGTCGGCGTTCCCGTCGATCACCTTGAGGTGGTAGTGGAACCGATTGACCCGCCACCCGTCCGCGGTGCGTTCGACGCCGAGGGAGTAGCTGCCGACGAACGTACGGGTCTTGCCCTCGACCGCGGCGTTCTTGACGTGCACCGCGATGGCGTCGGCGTGCACCCGCGCCGTGTCACCGTCCACATCGATGAGGTGATTACCGGACTGGTGGTGCACTTCGTCGAGGTCGGCCAGGCCGGTGCGCCAATCAGCGATGATGTCGGCCGCGGACCGCTCACCGACCGGCCCGCCGAAACCGCCGTCGAAATCCACCTTCGGCGTGAACACCTCGGCCGACAGGCCTTCCCAGCGTTTTTGATCGGTGTAGACGAACATCTTGGTGATCACATCGACGATGGCCAGCCGGTCTGCGAGGGCGGAGATTTCGGACATACGCCGACCTTAGTCGTCGCTTCGGTCCGAGGTCTTGCGGACCACCCCGCCCAGGAGCACCAGCTTGGTGGCGGGAAGGTCCTCCTCGAGCCACTGTTGCAGGGGGACTACGCCGGGATCGATCATGTCGAAGCCCTCGAAGAACGATTCGACTCGGGCGGGGGAGCGATACGCCACCTGGGCCGAGGAGTTGGCGGTGTCCGACGACGACTGGTCGATGAAGTCCCGATCGCTGTCGTCGGAGCCGTGCGTGAATGCCAGATAGCTTCCCGGCGCCATGGCCGCACGGAGCCGGGCGACGATGTCGGCCGGGCCCTCGCCGTCCATCACGAAGTGCAGGACCCCGACCAACGTGATCGCCACCGGCTCATCGAAGTCGATGAACTCTTCGTGCCGCAGCCGGTCGAGAAGGTCGTCCGTACGGCGCACATCACCCAGCATCGCCGTCACGCCCTCCGCACCGGTCAGCAGGGCATTGCAATGCGCGTACACGACCGGGTCGAAATCGACGTACACCACCCGCGCCGACGGATCGATCTCGTGGACGACTTCGTGCACATTGGGCGAGGTCGGGATACCCGCGCCGAGGTCGATGAACTGCCGGATCCCGGCCTCCGCGGCGAACTGGACCGCGTGCACCAGGAATTTGCGACTGAACCAGGCGAGGGTCCGGGTGTCCGGGGCGATGGACAGCATTCGGTGCGCGACCGCCCGGTCCACTTCGTAATTGTCTTTGCCGCCGAGGAGATAGTCGTATACCCGGGCTGAATTCGGCAGGTTCGGATCGACGCCACGCGGTGCTCGCTCCATGCCGGACACCATACCTCCCCGATCTCGCTGATCGGGATCGTAACAAAAGTCATTGCCAGCCGCCGATATTCGCTCCGGGGACGAAACGTGCGCACCGAATGACGTTGCGGGAGAGGAGGTCCGATGTCACTGCGCGCAGGGGTGCACGAATTCAATCGTCCGTCGCCCCGCTCGCCGCGAGCAATTGGGCTCGGGCCATGAGTTCGTCCGCGACCGGGCGGGGACGGCGGCCGAGACCGCACGCGCAGGCGACTCCGTCGACCGGGCGCCCCAGCGCGGTCTCGATGACCCGCAATGTGTGCGACTGTTGCGAGGCGGTGGGTAGGTCGTGCACCAACCCGGCATAGAAATCCGTGCCCGCACCCAAGGACAACTCCGCCAGGGGCGCATAGAATTCGGCTTTCGTCGACGGTGGTATGTCACCTGCCGCCACGGGGCCGTGCACGAATTCCAGAGCGCGCGCCCGCGGCCAATGCCGGACGACGGAATTGGCCAGATCGACCAGGGGCCGCGCGTTCCGCAACCTTCCCCGGGCTTTGTTGCGCAAGCTGCCGAGGCAGAGGTGGACCCCGAAACGGGTTCCCTCCGGAGCGGCCGCGGCCAGCGCGGCGATTCCCTCCCCCAGCCCCAGCGCCCGATCGATCAGCCGGTGCAGCGGTTGCGTTTTCGACATGAGCACCAGCTCCGCGGTGGCCTCGAGCTGCACGACGATGTCGTCGCCTGCCAGCTCCCGCATGGCCGTGATGTCGCGCACGGTGGCGTCGAAGAATGCCCGGCGATGCCGCCGCACGCCTGATGCCCCCATGGCGATGAACGTCAACGTGAAGTCGGTCGGCATGCCGATCTGGAGCGCGAGATCGGGCAGCTCCCGCTCGCCGCGGAGCTCACGGAGGAGGGGCAGCGCCTCTTCGGCCTCGCGGAGATATCCGAGATCCAGGCCCGCGCCGGACAATTCGGTGCCGCGCGGGGCGCGATGGATCGTCCGCTCCCGGCTCGAGCGCCACGATCCGGGCTTCTTCACCGCCAGGACACCTCGGGCGACCAGGTCTTCGATGATGGGCTGAATGTAGAACTCGTAACGGCGCGTCTCTCCGGTGGGCAGGGTACGTAATCGCGGCCCAGCGCTGTCGAGCATGGCCCGCATCGCCACTTCCGTGCTCTCGGCCGGAAAACTACCGACGAAATGCACCGCCCGGGTATCCGCCCCTTGTCTCGTCGACCCCACGTCCCCGCGCTCCTTGTTCACCGCTCGTCCCGGACATTCACCCTCCGGACGCGATCTCGTTGCATCCGAGTGCACGCTCGGCGGCACCAACTATGTGATAGCCACGGAAAATTATGTGGGGTATCGGCGTTCGCCGGGTAGTCAGGCGCGCTACCGACCCCCGGGCTCGGGCGGGTCGCAGGCCACCGTGTTCTCCATCATGATCTACGACACCCCCGAAGACCTCGACAAGCAATGCGGGTCTCGACAGCTGATACCGCTTCGCCGCCGTCCCGAGTTGGGTTGCGCCCTCTCGACGCCGCTCGTTCGAGGTCGTCGGACCGGAGCGATCGACGACGTCACCGAGTTCCTTCTCGCCATGCCGACACCGGCCCGCGAACATAGTGAAACAGCCTGATGGGAACGAGTGACGGTCCAGCTGGCCAGGACCCGAGCGGGGATGTGCGTAGGCGAAAGGTATTGCGCGCCATTATTTTAGCGCATAGCCTGCGTCGCGTGCGAACCTCGCTACGGTCGATCGCCGCGTCCGCGGCGGCGCTCCTGCTCTGCCTGACACCCGGCGTGGCCTATGCCGAGGATGATCCGGGTCGCTGCGAATCGTTGTCCATCCCCGTCCCGCTGGGCGTGATGGCCGGTTCCCTGTGCACTCCCACGGCACACGCGACCGACACCGTCATGGTGCTCATCGCGGGATCCAATTACAACCACACGTACTGGGACTTCCCTTACGCACCCGAGACCTACAGTTTCCGGCGCGCGATGAATGCCGCGGGGATCGCGACGCTGGTGGTCGATCGGCTCGGCAACGGCGCGAGCACGAGACCGCCGAGCACGCAGGTCACGGCGTCGGTCTCGGCTCGCGCCCTGCACGACATCGTTCAGGCCCTGCGCCGAGGGCTGGCGGGCGCGCCGCCGTTCGGCACAGTCGTCACCGGCGGTCATTCGCTCAGCTCGGGTATCGACGTCTTGGAGGCCAGCACGTACCAGGACGTCGACGGCGTGCTGCTCACCGGCTTCTCCCACGCTCTCAATGTGGCCGAGGTCCTCGGCGTGATCTCCACCTATCACCAAGCCGCCGAGGACCCGCGATTCGCCGCGGGCGGATACGATCTCGGCTATCTGACGACCCGGCCCGGTACCCGCGCGGGCAATTTCTTCGCCCCCGAGACGGCCGATCCCGAGGTTCTCGCCGTCGACGAGGCGACCAAGGAAGTGTTCTCGCCGATGGAGTATCCCGATGGCCTGACCTCCACCATCCCGCCGATGACCAACTTCATCGACGTCCCGGTCCTGGTCGTCGACGGCAGCCTGGACCGGCTCTCCTGCGGCCCCGGGTACGCGGTCTGCGCGAACGCCGAGACATTGCACGCCGCCGAAGCGCCGTTCTTCGGCCCGGCCGCCCAGCTGCGCACCTATGTGCTGCGCGCCAGCGGCCATTCGGTCAATCTCGCGCGGAACACCGCCGAGTATCGGGCCGCCGTCATCGATTGGGTGCGGACGATCGCGGCGTAACCGGCCGTTCGCCGCGCCCGGCGCGTCCGTAGGCTGGGATCGTTATGACACGACGTGCTCCTGATTCCTGCCCGGGTGTGTTGCGGTTGCACGACGCGGCCGACGGGCCGCTCGCGCGAATCCGGGTGCCCGGCGGGCGCCTGGGGCCCGTGCAGGTGCAGACGCTGGCGGAGGCCGCGCACGATCTCGCGGACGGGAATATCGAGCTCACCTCACGGGGAAACGTCCAGTTGCGCCAGGTGCGCGACGCCGGGGCACTGACGGACCGGCTGGCCGCCGCGGGCCTGCTGCCGAGCAGCACGCACGAACGGGTGCGCAATATCATCGCCTCGCCGCTGTCCGGCCGGATCGGCGGCTCGGCGGACGTGCACCCGCTGGTTCCCGTGCTGGACGCGGGCTTGCGCGCGGCGCCGCGGCTGGCGCAGCTTCCCGGCCGAGTGCTGTTCACCCTCGACGACGGGCGCGGTGACGTCAGCGGACTCGGCGCCGACATCGGCATGCACGCGGTCGGGAGGGACGAGTTCGCGTTGTTGCTGGCAGGCGGTGACAGCGGCGTGCGGGTGGCCGCCGCCGACGCGGTCGATGTCATGCTCGCCGCCGCCCACGGGTTCCTGCGACTGCGGGGTGACGACGCGGGCCGCTGGCGGCTGCGCGACATCGAACGGGGCGCCGAACGCGTCGTCGATCTCCTCGGCCTGTCTCCCGGCGCCGAGCGGCTCCACTTCTGCCCGCCCCGGAGCATTCCGATCGGATGGCTCGAGCAGGACAACGGACTGGTCGGTCTCGGCGCCGGTGTGCGCCTCGGGTCCCTGCCCGCCCGTACGGCCGAGTTCCTCGCGGCGGTCGAGCGACCGGTCTTCCTCACGCCGTGGCGCAGTCTGGTGGTCACCGACCTGGAGGAATGGGCCGCCGAGCAGGTCGTGCGCGTGCTCGCCCCGATGGGCTTGATCTTCGACGCCGACTCGCCGTGGCTGCTGGTCAGCGCCTGCGCCGGGCAACCGGGCTGCGCGAAGTCGCACACCGACGTCCGAGCCGACGTCGCCGCGGCGATCGACACGGGCCGCGTGCTACCCGCCCGAACCGAGCAGGCCGAGTCGCCGGTTTCCGGAACCTCCGCGGGCCGAGATGTCCCGCAGGCGATGCCCCCAACAGACGTCGCGGTGGCCGGGCGTCAGCATTGGTCCGGCTGCGCTCGCCGCTGCGGCCGGCCCCAAGGGGAGGTCACCGATATCGTCGCGACAGATGAAGGCTATCGCGTCGACTGACTCATCCGCGCTGCCCAGGCACCTCACCCGCCATGGATCTCGAGGGTGCAGCATTTGACGGAGCCCCCGGCCTTGAGCAGCTCGGACATCTCGATGCCGACCGGATGGTAGCCACGCGCGCGCAGGGCTTCGCACAAGGCGGTGGCGGCGCTGCTGAGGAAGACGTTGAAACCGTCGCAGACTCCGTTCAACCCGAGTACCGCCGCGTCCGCGTGGGTGGCCACGATCGCATCGGGATAGAACTCGGCGAGCACCGCGCGTGCCGACGGGCTGAAGGCGGGCGGATAGTAGGCAATGGTGTCGCTCAGTGGAAGCAGCACCGTGTCCAGGTGATAGAAGCGCGGATCGATCAGTTCCAGTGAGACCACGGGAAGACCGAAATGCCGCGACACCTCCTCGTGCGCGGCCGGGGAGCTGCGGAATCCCATACCGGCCAGAAGCCGATCACCGACGAGGAGGAAGTCGCCTTCGCCTTCGTTGCATTCCTCGGCCGCCACCAGCTCCGGCAAGCCGTATCGGGCGAACCAGGCGTGGTAGGCCGGGCCTTCCGCAGCACGTTCCGGGTGGGTGAACCGGGCCGACATGGCGCGGTTTCCGACGATCAGCCCGCCGTTGGCGGCGAACACCATGTCGGGCAGACCCGCCACACCGGGGACCACTTCCACGGTGTGCCCGTACTCGGCGTAGGTGGCGCGCAACGTTTCCCACTGCTCGACAGCCAGCGCGCGGTCGACGGGCTCGGCGGGATTCATCCATGGATTGATGGAGTAGACGACGTCGAAGTGATCGGGACGGCACATCACGAACTTGCGCGGCGACGAACGGCGGACGGCGGACTCGGCGGGGAGGGTGGCTACAGAAGTCAACGGAACTCCCGGAAATCAGCGGGGACTTTCGGCTGATATGAAGGTAAGTCGCCTAGCATTGCGCCAGAAACAACGATTCGTTGTGCATCTGCCCCAAAAATCGGCGGTTCGTTGCGTAGGACGAGAGAAGGTGTGACGTGGACGACCTCGACCGGCGGATCCTCGAACAATTGCTGAGGAATGCCCGGGCTTCGTTCCAGGAGATCGGCGGCGTGGTCGGACTGTCCGCGCCCGCGGTGAAGCGGCGCGTCGACCGGCTGGTCGCCGCCAAACAGATCACCGGGTTCACCGCGCTGGTCAATCCCGCGGCGCTGGGCTGGAAGACGGAGGCGTACGTCGAGGTGTACTACCGCGACAACATCTCCCCTACCGAACTCAAACGCAGCTTGGACCCGATCCCGCAGGTGGTCGGTGTGTGGACGATCGCGGGCGAGGCCGACGCGCTGGTGCACGTCATGGCCACCGACATGGCCGAGATCGAGGTGACCGTGGAACGGATCCGGGAGAACGCGCGGGTCGGGCGTACCCGCAGCGCCATCGTCATGTCACGGATTCTCGAGCGTCCCCGGACCTGATCCGGCGGCGCTCGGGCGCCCGGTATCCGGCGGCTCGGGCGGCCATGCGACGCGCCCGACCCGGACCGACCTGTCCGGACCCGCACCCATATGGTGGACCGCATGTCCGACGTACGTGCCAGCTACCTGACCGACGGGGCCGAGATCTACCGTCGCTCGTTCGCGACGATCCGCGCCGAAGCCGATCTGAGCGGATTCCCGCCGGACGTGGCACAGGTCGTGGTGCGGATGATCCACGGCTGCGGTCAGGTGGATCTCGCCGCGGACGTTGCCTTCTCACCCGGTGTCGTCGCCTCGGCACGAGCGGCGCTGCGCGCGGGCGCGCCGATTCTGTGTGACGCGACCATGGTCGCCTCTGGCGTGACCAGGAAACGACTGCCCGCCGACAACGAGGTGCTGTGCACCCTCGCGGATTCGCGCGTGCCGGAGCTGGCCGCGGCCAAGGGCACGACCCGCTCCGCCGCCGCGCTCGAGCTGTGGCGCGACCGTCTCGACGGCGCCGTCGTCGCGATCGGCAACGCACCAACGGCGCTGTTCCATCTGCTCGACCTCCTGGACGCGGGAGCGCCCCGGCCCGCCGCCGTGCTCGGCATCCCGGTCGGGTTCGTCGGGGCGGCCGAATCGAAAGACGCGCTGATCGAGTTCGGCGGCGTCGAATACCTCACGGTGCGCGGCAGGCGTGGCGGTAGCGCCATCACCGCGTCCGCGCTGAACGCGATTGCGAGCGAACAGGAATGAGCACTCCGGGCAAGCTGTGGGGCGTCGGACTCGGTCCGGGCGATCCGGAACTGGTGACGGTCAAAGCGGCCAACGTGATCGGCGCGGCCGACGTCGTCGCGTTCCACAGCGCCCGCCACGGCCGCAGCATCTCCCGCCGCATCGCCGCGCCGTACATGCGGCCGGGCCAGCTGGAGGAGCATCTCGTCTACCCGGTCACCACCGAGACCACCGACCACCCCGGCGGTTACCAGGGAGCGATCGACGAGTTCTACGAACAGGCCGCCGAGCGGCTGGCCGCGCATCTGGCCGCAGGCCGCTCCGTCGCGCTGCTCGCCGCGGGCGACCCGCTGTTCTACAGCTCGTACATGCACATGCACCGGCGGCTGGCCGATCGGTTCGACGCCGAGATCATTCCCGGCGTCACCTCGGTCAGCGCGGCGTCCGCGGCGCTGGGTACGCCGCTGGTCGAGGGCGAACAGGTGCTCACCGTGCTGCCGGGCACCATGCCGGTCGAGGAGCTCACCCGGCGGCTGCGCACGACCGACGCGGCCGCGATCATGAAACTGGGACGCACCTATCCCGGTGTGCGTCAGGCGCTTTCGGATTCCGGCCGGCTGGCGGGCGCCTACTATGTGGAGCGCGCGAGCAGCACCGACCAGCGCGTACTGCACGCCGGAGCGGTCGATGACACGGAGGTGCCGTACTTCGCCATCACCCTCGTGCCCGGCCCCGAGCCGACCACCCCCCTACCCCGCCTTGAGCCGGATCCCATCGCGGATCAGCGGATTCACGAGACGGACACGACCGACCGCGCCGGTGAGGTCGTGGTCGTGGGGCTGGGTCCCGGCGCAGCGGAGTGGACCACCGACGAGGTGCGCGCGGCCTTGGCGGACGCCACCGATCTGGTCGGCTACACCACCTATCTGAACCGGGTCCCCGAGCGTGCGGGCCAACGTCGTCATGCCAGCGACAACCGCGTCGAGTCCGAGCGCGCGGCCATGGCCTTGGATCTGGCCGGACGCGGCGCACGGGTCGCGGTCGTCTCCTCGGGTGACCCCGGGGTCTTCGCGATGGCGGCGGCGGTGCTCGAGGAATCCGCGGACCCGCGGTGGCGTACCGTGCCGGTGCGCGTGCTGCCCGGCCTCACCGCGGCCAACGCGGTGGCCAGCCGGGTGGGCGCGCCGCTCGGGCACGACTACGCGATGATCTCACTCTCCGATCGGCTCAAGCCCTGGGAGGTGGTGGCGCAACGCCTTTCCGCCGTCGCCGCGGCCGACATGGCGATCGCTATCTACAACCCGGCGTCCTCGCAACGCACCTGGCAGGTGGGCGCGATGCGGGACCTGTTGCTCGAGCACCGCAAGCCCGATACTCCCGTCGTCGTCGGGCGCGACGTCGGCGGACCCACCGAATCGGTCCGGGTGGTGCAACTCGGCGATCTCGACCCCGACGAGGTGGACATGCGCACGCTGCTGATCATCGGCGCGTCCACCACCACGGCGCTCGAAACCGACCAGGGCATCCGGGTCTACACCTCCCGGCGCTACGGTCACGCGCGCGACGCGGCGACCGACGGCGCGTAGGATCGCCTGACGCACCGAAGATCGGAGGGACCTTGGCCGCGACACTGTCGGAGCTGACGCTGCGCGCCCGCGCCCTGGAGGCCAGGGCCACCGCGAGCGAACAAGCACTCGACGAGCAGGGCGACGTCCTCGGCGAACTCGCGGCGCTGACCAGGAAGGCGCTCGACGGCATCGGCCGGATCGATCGACGCGCGGAAACGATCGGCGAAGCCGCGGGCGAGCTTCGCCGCGATGTCGGCGATCTGCGTGAGAACGTGGGCGAACTGACCCGCAGGGTCACGGTGCTCGATCAAGGACAGGTCCGTTTGGAACAGGGTCAGGCGGCGCTGGCGCGCGGCCAAGCGCAGCTCGAACAAGGACAGGCACAGCTCGAACAGGGACAGGCGCGGCTGGAGCAGGGCATGGCGCGGGTGCTCGCCCAGCTCGGCAAGTTGACCGGCGACGCCTGACTCGAACCGTTCAGGTAATATTCCACTATGGAATGTTGAGAGCGAAGGGAGCAGTCGTTGACCAACACCGCGACCAGACTCAAGCCACTGAACTCGACAGCGGCGTCATTGCTCGGATTTCTGCACGAAGGGCCCATGTCGGGGTGGGATCTGGTCGCCGAGGCCCAAGACCGCATCGGCGATTTCTGGACGATCACGCAGAGTCAGGTCTACCGGGAACTCGCCACGATGGACGCGGCGGGACTCGTCGAGAAGGGTGAGACCGGAGCCCGGGAACGGACGCCCTACCACCTCACCGACGCGGGGCGCGCAGCGTTCCTGGAGTGGGTCGCCCGCGATCCGGGCGGGGAGACCATCCGGGTGCCGTTGCTGCTCACGCTCTCCTTCGGAGAGCATCTCGATCGCGATCGGCTCCACGGCATCGTCGCGGCCAACCGGGAAATCCATCAGGCGCGGCTCACGCGGTATCTCGCCCAGGATCCGGAGGGGATGTCGGCCTTCGCCCGCGCCACGCTGGATTTCGGAATCCGCTACGAGCGGGCGGTGCTGGAGTGGTTCGACCATCTGCCGGAGATACTCGACAGCTGACCATCCAGCACGCTGCCGGACAGCGCGTGAAACCCCGGAACGTCGGTCAGTCGCGACGAATCGGCCTCTCGCGCAGCCAATCCAGCGCCTGCGCCGCCGATTCCACGACCTGCGCCCCCTCTGGCATTGGTGGACGGTCGATGACGACAACCGGAATTCGCGCCGTGCGTGCGGCGACCAGTTTGGCTTCGGTCTGATCGCCGCCGCTGTCCTTGGTGACGAGCACGTCGATCCGGTGCTGGATGAGCAGTCGCGACTCGTCCTCGAACGCATACGGTCCACGGGCGAGGAGCAGTTCGTGGCGCGGCGGCAGTGCGCCCTCCGGCGGATCGATGGCACGGATCAGGAACCACTGCCTGGTCAGTCCCGCGAACGCGTCCACGCCCTGCCTGCCGATGGTCAGGAAGACACGTTCACCGATAGCCGCCGTCTGCGACGCGGCCGCGGCCAGATCGGGCACGCGAATCCAACGGTCCCCCGCCTGCCGCACCCACCCGGGCCGACGCAGGTGCACCAGCGGCACGCCCGACATCCGTGCGGCCGCCGCAGCATTGGCGCTGATACCTGCGGCGAACGGATGGGTGGCGTCCACCATCGCGGTCACATCGTTGGCCGCCAGCCAGGCGCGCAGCCCCTCGGCGCCGCCGAAACCGCCGATGCGGACCGCCCCTTCGGGCAGCAAGGGCGCACGCACGCGACCGGCGAGCGAGGACACGATCTCGAATCCTCGCTCGCCGGTGGCGATGTGGGCCAGCTCCCGCGCTTCTCGGGTGCCACCCAGAATCAGAACTCTCAGGGCTGGCCGCTGAAGTAGGCGATGCCCGCGTTCAGCAGCGACGGCCCGCCCGCGACGGCGAGACCGATCAGCGCGCCGAGCACCGCGCCCGGCAGGATGCCGACACCGAAGAACACGATGCCGATGGCCGCGCCGATCAGGCCACCGACCAGGGCGCCGAGCGAGGCGCGCTGCAACTCGGCGAAGAACCACTCCTGCGCGCCGATGAACTCGGCGGCGACCGGCGCGTTCGCGGTCGGCGCCACCTGCGGGGTCAGCGTCAGCTGCCTGCCCTCGTCGGCGACGTTCGCGGCGATCTTCACCTCTTGACCCTTGGCCGTCGCGGTGAGCGGAATGGTGGTGACGGTCTCGCCCGCGGAGTTCTTCAGGGTGACCGACTGGTTGCCGGTGTCGACGCTGAAGGCGCCCCCGGTGACGCTGGTGACCACGGACTTACCTGCCTCGGCGAGCTGCAGCGCGTAGCCGACGCCCTGGTCCGTGCCCGTGACCGTAGGCGCGGCCGCGGTCTGGTCCTGCACCGCGGGCGGTGCGGGAGCGGCGTAGGAAGTACCGGCGGTGACTCCGGTGGCGGCGACTGCCAGCAATGCCGTGGCGGCGAACTTCTTGTACTTCATCTATCTCCCCAATAGGAATCGGATTTCCGATCACGATCGGAACTCGGCCCCGACCCTACCGCGTGACCGGTAACGTGTTCACCCCTCAGCGGGGAACGCCGTCGCGGATTTCACCACCGACCACTGGGTGACCGGAAGCTGGGGACGCCACGTGGTGAAGGAGCCCAGCGGTTCGCCACGGTAGATCTGGAACTTCCGCAACATGCCGCCCTGGGCGTTCGACCAGCTGAGCAGCAACGATTCCGACTCCGCCGTCACCGCATTCGCGACGAGCCGCCCACCCTGACGCAACTGCGACCAGCATGTCTCGAGCACGCCATCCTGCGTGAGGCCGCCACCGACGAAAATCGCGTCGGGAGCGGCTGTTTCGGTGTCGGCGGCGAGTTCGGCGCGGACCTCGCCGCGCACGAGAATGTGCGGGACCCCCAGGGCGGCGGCGTTGTCCGCGATCTGCCGCCGCCGGTGCTCGAGCCGTTCGAACGCGACGGCCCGGTTACCCGGATGCGACCGGCACCATTCGATGGCGATACTGCCCGACCCACCGCCCACATCCCAGAGCAGTTCGCCGGGAGCGGGCGCCAGCGCCGCCAGCGTCAGAGCGCGGACCTCGTGCTTGGTGAGCTGCCCGTCGCCGCCGAACAATTCGTCCGGCAAGCCCGGAAGGCGCGTCGCACGCGGCCGGCCCGGGTCGGCCGCGCAAGTGATCGCCACTATGTTCAACGGGTCGCCCGGC
The DNA here is from genome assembly GCA_019930625.1 of Nocardia asteroides. Taxonomy (NCBI): domain Bacteria; kingdom Bacillati; phylum Actinomycetota; class Actinomycetes; order Mycobacteriales; family Nocardiaceae; genus Nocardia; species Nocardia asteroides. The sequence goes on along the minus strand of CP082844.1, from coordinate 4,697,742 downwards.
GGGTGTTCCCACTGCTTCGCGATTCCGGTGCGGTGTCGTTCGGCGGACCCGCCCAGCTGCTCGAGGACCGTGAGCTCGGAATCGGCGAAACCATGGCGCCCCAGTAGACGCGCCAGCTCTCCCGGCGTGTGCTCGTCGGCACTGAGTACCAGCAGCCGCCTGCGGTCGGCCAGTTCGGGCAGCACCGTCGCCGATGGCCGCCCCACCACGCTGACCACCGGCGTTTCGGCCAGCGGCCACCCCAGCCGGGCGCAGGCCAGCGAGGCCGACGACGGCTGCGGCAGCACCCGCAGGGCGCGTGGACCGAGCAGACGGGACAAGGTGACGCCGATCCCGTAGAACATCGGATCGCCGCTGGCCAGCACGCACAGCCGCGCACCGCCGTGCTGCCCGAGCAGGCCGGGCAGCGCGGGCAACAAGGGCGACGGCCAGCTCACCCGCCGCGCGGCCACGGTGGACGGCACGAGGTCGAGCTGGCGCGCGGAACCGAACAGGATCTCGGCATCGCCGACCGCGTCCCGTGCGGCGCGACCGAGACCGTCCCAGCCGTCGGCGCCGATCCCGACGACCGCGATGGGCGTGCCGGTCCACGTCACGGGCCCGGCGCTCACCGGGGCATCCGGCGCCAGATCGCTTGCGGCAGCAGGCGCATCGCGAAGAACACCGGTCGCAGGATCCGGGGCACCCAGACCCTGCTCGCGCCGCGGCGCAAACCCTTGACCACGGCGTCGGCGACCTGGTCCGGAGTGCTGGAGAACGGAGCCGCAGACATCCCCTCGGTCATCCGGCCGATGACGAATCCGGGACGGACCAGCAGCAATCGAACTCCGCTTCCGTGCAACGCGTCCGCGAGACCGGACGCGAATCCGTCCAGTCCCGCTTTGGCCGATCCGTAGACGTAATTGGCGCGTCGCACGCGCACGCCCGCGACCGAGCCGAACACGACGATCTGTCCCGCGCCTCGGGCGCGCAGCAGATTCGCCACGATGGTGAGCACACTGGCCTGGGCGACGAAGTCGGTGTGCAGGATCGCCGCCGCGTGGGCGGGATCCCGCTCGGCGCGCTGCTGATCGCCGAGCACGCCGAAGGCGAGCACCGCGATGCCGATGGACCCGTGCTCCGCGGCGATCTTCTCCAGCAGCGCCGCATGACTCGCGGTGTCGTCGGCGTCGAACTCGGCGCAGTGCACCGCACTCGCGCCCGCGGCCGCGATTTCCGCACACTGCGCGTCCAGCTCGTCGCTGCGCCGGGCCGCGAGCACAACCGCTCGCCCGCGCGCCAGCCGCCGCGCCACTTCGAGCCCGATCTCGCTGCGGCCGCCCAGCAGCAGTACGGTCCCGTCGACCAATCCACGCGTTCCCATGCGCCCCAGTCTGTCATTGGCGCGGGTGCGGCCCGTCATCGCTCACCGGCGCGGCACGCGTCACCGCCCGGGCCGATGGGGCGCGCGGAGGCGCCGAGAGCTACGGTCAGGGAATGCCGACGAGTACCGCTGAGTTGTCGCCCGCCGCCCTCGAGTTCGTCGCCGAACGGCACCTCGCCACACTGACGACATTGCGGGCGGACGGAACGCCCCATGTCGTAGCGGTGGGGTTCACCTGGGACGGCGAAGCCGGGATCGCGCGCGTGATCACCAACGACGGGTCGGTGAAGGTCCGCAATGTGCGCCGCTCCGGGTACGCGGCGGTCAGTCAGGTCGACGGGATCCGGTGGATCACCTTGGAAGGCCCGGCGACCGTGCTCGACGCCCCGGACGAGGTCGCCGAAGCGGTCGAGCGGTACACCGGTCGCTATCGCGTGCCGCGCGAGAACCCGACACGCGTGGTGATCGCCATCCAGGTCCGGCGTGTGCTGTCCAGCAGCACGCTCGTCGCACCGGCCGCCGAGGGCTGAGCCGCGGCGAACGGAGCAGGCGCGTGGCGAACGGCACAGGCGCGTAGGGGTCCGCGCCGCGGTCAGCCGTCGGTCACAGCACCGTGAGGCCGTGCGGGCGCTTGTTCACCGATTCGCCGCCATCCTCGGTGACGACCACGATGTCCTCGATGCGCGCACCCCACTCGCCTCGGAAGTAGATACCGGGCTCGACGCTGAAGGCCATGCCGGGTCGCAGCACGACATCGTTGCCCGCGACGATGTAGGGCTCCTCGTGCACCGACAAACCGATGCCGTGGCCGGTACGGTGCACGAAGGCGGAGCCGAGACCGGCCTCTGTCAACGGGTTCCGCGCGGCGGCGTCCACCGCGGCCGCGGTGACACCTGGCCGGACCGCCGCGACCGCCGCCGCCTGTGCGCTCTCCAGTTCGGCGTACCTGGCGGCCACCTGCGGATCCGGCTTGCCCAGAACGTAGGTGCGGGTGCAGTCGGAATAGTAGCCGGGCTCGACCGGGCCGCCGATGTCGACGACCACCACGTCCCCGGCCTCGATCCGGCGCTCGGACACCGCGTGATGCGGATCTGCCCCGTGCGGACCGCTGCCGACGATGACGAACGCGGCCTCGGTGTGCCCCTCCGCCACGATCGCGGCGGCGATGTCGCGGCCGACCTCTGCCTCGGTGCGTCCAACCTGCAAGAACTCCCCCATGCGCGCGTGCACCCGGTCGATCGCGGCGCCTGCCCGGCGCAGCGCGTCCACCTCGGCCGGATCTTTGATCATGCGCAGCTCCCGCAATACGGGCGTGGCCGATACCGGCAGACCGGTGAACGACTCGGCCAACGGCAACAGGTGCAGGGCGGGCATGACGTCGGCGACCGCTACCCGGGAGCCGACGTGCAGCGTCGACTTCACCAGCGCGTACGGGTCGGTGCCGTCGACCCAGTCCAGTACCTGCAGGCCCAGCTCCCCCGCCGCCGAGGCTTCCAGCGACGCCAGCTCCAGTTTCGGGATCACCACCGACGCGGGCGCGCCGTCGGCCGGGATCACCAGGCAGGTCAGCCGCTCGAACGATTCGGCCGCCGAGCCGATCAGGTAGCGCAGGTCGGGCCCCGGAGTGATGAGCAAGGCGTCGAGGTGGGCGGCCCGCATCAGTTCCACCGCCCGTTCCAGTCGTGCACCGTAGACGTCCGCCGCGAATCGGGAATCCGTATGCGAGCTCATTCGTCCGACGTTACCCGTCCCGCACGGCCGATGAACGCCGAACTCCGCCCGGTGGTGTCGGTGCGAGCGAGTAGCCTCAGCCCGTGACCTCTGCTGCCGGTGGGCCCCTGTTGCTGCTGGACGGAGCCAGTCTGTGGTTCCGCGCCTATCACGCCATCCCCGACAAGATCACCGCGCCCGACGGCCGGTCGGTGAACGCGCTGCGTGGTTTCACCGACATGGTTGCCTCGCTGATCACCAAGTTCGCCCCGAGCAGGCTGGTGGTGTGCCTGGATCTGGACTGGCGACCGGCGTACCGGGTCGCTCTGGTGCCGTCCTACAAGGCGCACCGGCTGGATCCGTCGCCGGAGGCCGCACCCGGCGCCGAGAGCGTTCCCGACACACTCACGCCGCAGGTCGAGATGATCCTGGAGGTACTCGCGGCGGCGGGCATCGCGACCGGCGGCGCGGACGGTCTGGAAGCCGACGACGTGCTGGGCACCTTGGCGACTCGGGAACGCACCGACGAGGTGGTCGTGGTCAGCGGCGACCGCGACCTGCTGCAGCTCGTGCGGGACGAGCCCGCGCCACAGGTACGGGTGCTCTACGCCGGACGGGGGCTGGCCAAGGCGGAACTGTTCGGCCCGGCCGAGGTCTCGGCGAAGTACGGTGTGCCGCTGCGCAATGCGGGCCCTGCCTACGCCGACATGGCCACATTGCGCGGCGACGCCTCTGACGGTCTGCCCGGGGTCGCGGGTATCGGGGAGAAGTCCGCCTCCACGCTGATATCCCGTTTCGGTTCACTGGAGGCCCTGATCGCGGCCGTCGAGGATCCCGACGCCGACCTGGCACAAGGCGTGCGCGCCCGGATGCGGGCCGCCGAGGACTACCTGAAGGCCGCCGCACCGGTCGTCCGAGTGGTCCGCGACGCCGAGGTGGCGCTGTCTCGCAGCGACGCGCTCCCCACCGAACCGGCCGACCCGGACCGCCTGCGCGCCCTGGCCACCGCCTACAACGCCGAAAGCCCGATCACGCGATTGATCACGGCATTGGGCGCGCGCACCGCCTGACCCGGGAACGCGAGAGTTCCGCCGCTCCCTCTGCGAAAGGCCGATTTCGCGGTGAATCGGGCATACACCGGCCACCACCCCCGAGTAGCGCGACCATCGCCGCAGGCAACACACCGGCTCGACTCCCGGTTTCGAGCAAAGCGAGGCCGAGCGTTGTCCGTTCGCGGCCCGGCTCGCGCCCGAGGGGCGGCAGCGTAAACGGCGAAGGAGCAGGCGGCGGTCGATCGGCAGCGAGCCGAGCCGGCGAACACCTAGCGCCGCAAGCACTGGCTGGACCAGCACAGCCCGGCTCGCGTCCGAGGAGCCGCCGCGTACGCGACGAAGGAGCAAGCGGTGGCCGCTCGCACGCGAGCCGAGCAGGTCCCGAACACCCAGCGCCGCAAAGCGCTGGGAAATGAACGCGACCTAGCTGGGGCGGCCGACCTCGTAGGTGCCGTCGTCCTTGGTGATCTTGATGTTCACCTTCTTGGCCTCACCGCTGACCTTCACGCTGCATTCGAAGGTGGCGTCGACCTTGACCTCCTGGCCGGACGGGCAGGAGACGTCGCTGATGTCCTGGATGCCGTAGGAGTCCGACAGCACCTTCTTCACGCCGTCCTGCACCGCCGCCTGGTCCAGCTGGTCCTTGGCGGTCAGCACGAGCACGAGCGCGACGATCGCGCCGACCACCGCGACACCGAGCACGGACAGACCGATGATCAGGCCTTTGCCCTTGCCGCCTTGCGGCGGCGGCTGGCCCGGCGCGCCCCACTGCGGCTGCGGCTGCTGCGGTTGCCCCCACTGCGGCTGCTGGCCCTGCTGGCCCCAGTCCTGCTGCGGTTGGCCCCACTGCGGCTGCCCCTGGGCGGGTTGCTGACCCCACTGCGGCTGCTGCGGCTGCTGGCCCCACTGCTGCTGCGGTTGTCCCCACTGCTGCTGCGGTTGCTGCTCACCCCAATGCTGGGTCGGCTGGGCCGAGGCCGGGGTCTGCGGCTGACCGCCCCACTGCTGTGTGGGACCGGCCGCGCCCGGCGCCTGCTGTCCACCCCACTGCTGGGTGGGATCGTTGCGTCCCTCCCCGGGGTCGTTCGGTCCGTACGGGCCGCTCATCTGCTTGCCTCCACTCGCATCGTTGTACACACGGTAGCCCCCCGCGTGGGCCTCGTCGCATGACACGACTACTCCGCCACGGTCGGTACGCGAAAGAAATCAAATCACAATCGAATCCGCCGTGTTGATATTGCCGTCGCCGGGCCCGTCGCCCCGGCCGCTCAGGCGGCGTCCACCGCCACCACACCCCGCCGGATCGCTCGCACCGCCTTGGCCGCGGTGGCGGCGACCTCGGGATCGTCGGCGGTGCCGTGGATTTGATCGAGCAGATCGATCACCTGCCTGCACCAGCGCACGAAATCACCGGCCGACAGCGGAGCACCCTGATCACCGCTGGCGAGCAACGACTCGGCCAACCCGTCCCCGCGCGCCCATTTGTAGACGCCGTCGACGAAACCCAGATCGGGTTCCCGGGTCGGCGGCAGCTTGTGCCGCGCTTCGTCGGACCGCAGCTCCGACCAGACGCCGATGGTCGCGCCCACGGCCCGCCGGATCGGCGCCGTGGGTCCGCTCGCGCCGAGATATCCACCCTCCTGACGGGATTCGTACACCAGGGTCGACACCACGCCGGCCAGCTCGGCCGGGCCGAGGCCGCGCCACAGCCCCTTGCGCAGGCATTCGGCTACCAGCAGGTCGCTCTCGGCGTAGATGCGGGCCAACCGGCGCCCGTCCGGCGTCACCTCGCTCTCGTGCACGAATCCGCGTTCCTCCAGCAGGCCGAGAATCCGATCGAAGGTGCGAGCCAGCGAGTTGGTGGTCGCGGCAACCTTCTGGCGCATCGCTTCCGTCTCGCGCAGCAACCGGTTGTAGCGTTCGCCCACCCGGGACAGTTGCTCGCGATCGGGCCGGGAGTGCGCCGGATGCGCGCGCAGGCTGCGGCGCAGCGTGGCGAGTTCCCGGTCGTCGGCGGCGGCGGAGTTCCTGCCGCGCCGGGGCCTACCCGGCACCGAGATCCCGGTGCTGCGCAGTGCGGAGGCCAGATCGCGGCGTGTGCGCGCGGTGCGATGATCCACCCGGCGCGGCAGCCGCATGTGTCCGAGCGCCTCGGCCGGCACGGGGAAATCGGCCACCGACACCCGCCCGGCCCACTTGTCCTCGGTGAGTACCAGCGGGCGCGGATCGCCGGGCGTCGCGTCCGGCTCCAAGATCACCGCGAGCCCGGCGCGGCGGCCGGACGGTATGGCCACCACGTCGCCGCGGCGAAGAGCGCCGAGGGCGTCCACCGCGGCGCCCCGCCGGTCGGCGCGGCTCTGCTGGGCCAGCTGCCGCTCCCGCTGCTTGATCCGCTCGCGCAGCGACAGGTATTCCAGGAATCCGCCTTCGGTGCCGCCGAGCTGCGAGCGCAGCTTGCGCAGCGCGGCCTCGTTGCGCTCGATGCCGCGGACCAGCCCGACCACCGACCGGTCCGCCTGGAACTGGGCGAAGGATCGCTCCAGCAGGGCACGCGATTCGTCGGCGCCCATCCGGTCGATGAGGTTGATCGACATGTTGTAGCCGGGCCGGAACGAGCTGCGCAGTGGATAGGTGCGCGTCGAGGCGAGACCCGCGACCGCGCTGGTGTCCACCTCGGGCTGCCACAGCACCACCGCGTGGCCTTCGACGTCGATGCCACGCCGCCCGGCCCGCCCGGTCAGCTGGGTGTACTCCCCCGGCGTGAGTTCCGCGTGCGACTCCCCGTTGAACTTGACCAGCCGTTCCAGCACCACGGTGCGCGCGGGCATGTTGATGCCGAGGGCCAACGTCTCCGTGGCGAAGACCGCCCGCACCAGGCCGTTGACGAACAGTTCCTCGACGGTGTGCCGGAAGGCGGGCAGCATCCCCGCGTGATGCGCGGCCAGGCCGCGGTGCAGCGCCTCGCGCCACTCCCAGTAACCGAGCACCTCCAGATCCGTCTTGGGCAGATCGCCGGTGTGCTTGTCGATGATGGCGTCGACCTGGTCGCGCTCCTCCGGACGGCTCAGGTCCAGCCGCGACCGCAGGCACTGCGCGAGCGCGCCGTCGCACCCCGCCCGGCTGAAGATGAACGTGATCGCGGGCAGCAGGCCTTCGTCGTCCAGTTTGGCGAGCACCTCGGGTCGCGGAAGCGGACGGAAGTCCCGGCGCGGTCCGCCGCGGCCGTTGCGCGGGGCGCCCCAGCTGTTCATCCGGTCGGCGGCCTCCCGATGACGGATGAACCGCACCAGGTCTTCGTCGACGAGCACCTTCTGTTCGGTGGATTTGGTGTCGAACAGGTCGAACATCCGCCGCCCCACCATGACGTGCTGCCACAGCGGCACCGGCCTGGTCTCGTCAACCACCACCGCGGTATCGCCGCGCACGGTCTCCATCCAGGCGCCGAACTCCTCGGCGTTGCTGACCGTGGCCGACAGGCTGACCAGCCGCACATCCGGCGGCAGATGCAGGATGACCTCCTCCCACACGGCCCCGCGGAACCGGTCGGCGAGGTAGTGCACCTCGTCCATCACGACGTAGGACAGACCGCGCAGCGAGTCGGAGGACGCGTAGAGCATGTTGCGCAGCACCTCCGTGGTCATCACGACCACGGGCGCGTCCGGGTTGATCGACTGGTCGCCGGTCAGCAGTCCGACGCTCTCGCGGCCGTGCCGCTCGGTGAGATCGGCGAATTTCTGGTTCGACAGCGCCTTGATGGGCGTGGTGTAGAAGCATTTCCCACCCGCGGCCAGCGCCAAGTACACGGCGAATTCGCCGACGACCGTCTTACCCGCCCCCGTCGGGGCGCAGACCAGGACACTGTGGCCTTCTTCGAGCGCCGCACACGCAGCACTCTGAAACGGATCCAGCCGGAACTTCAGCTCGGCGGAAAATGCGGCCAACTCGCCCGTCTGCGACCGTGCATCTGTCACTTGTCAGAGGGTATCGGAGTAGTCTGACACCGGTCGTGTGGATTTCTCCGCGGGAGTGGTGATCGACTCGGCAGGGTCGATCGGCTCCGGCCCGCTCAGCTCGGAAGCCTCTTCGTCGGACAACGCGTCCAAACGCTCCCGTTCCTTGCGCGCCTTGCGCATATCGTTGATCCGGGAGAACTGGATCGCCACCTCGAACAGCACCGTCAACGCGAACGCCAGCGCCAGCATCGAGAACGGGTCCTGCGGCGTCACGATCGCCGCGAACACGAACAACCCGAACGTGATTCCGCGCCGCCACGCCTTGAGCCGCGCATAGGTCAGCACCCCGACCAGGTTCAATCCGATGATCAGCAACGGCGTCTCGAAACTGACCCCGAAGATGACCAGCAACTGGATGATGAAACTGAAGTACTCCGACCCGCTCAACGCGGTGATCTGCACGTTGTCGCCGATGGTCAACAAGAAACTCAACGCGTGCGCGATCACCACGTACGCCAGCACCGCACCCGCGGCGAACAACACCGTGCCCGAGGACACGAATCCGATCGCGTACTTGCGTTCCTTGGCATACAGCCCCGGGGTGATGAACGCCCACAGCTGATACAGCCAGATCGGCGCGGCCAACACCACACCCGCGGTCATACCGACCTTCAACCGCAACGTGAACTGCTCGAACGGCGCGGTGGCCAGCAGACGGCACTCACCATCGGGGCTCAATGTGGCGCGCGCGGACGCGGGCAGCGAACAGTACGGCCCCCGCAGGATCTCGCCCAGGCTGTCGATCCCCAGGAACCCGTGCGCGTACCACAGGAATCCCAGCACCGTCGTCGCGATCACCGCCGCGATCGACACCAGCAACCGGTAACGCAACTCCTGCAGATGCTCGACCAACGACATCGTGCCGTCGGGATTGGTCCTGCGCTTGCTGCGCCGCGGATCGAACGGGATTCGCATTGTTGGTGATCGCCCCTGGGTCGACGTGCCTCGCTCAGCTCGGCACCAGCACTAGGTCCGGAGTGAGTCGTTCCTCACTCCGGCGCGAGCGGATCCGCTCAGACCGACTTCTGCTCGGTGCGGGGCTCGGTGGCCGACGGGGCCGGCTGCTGCGCGGCGGGCAACTGCGGCGCGGGCTGCTGAGCCGAGGAGCCGTTGCTGGGCGCGTTGCTCTCGTTCTGCATCTGACTGACCTCGCTCTTGAAGATGCGCAACGACCGGCCCAGGCTGCGGGCCGCGTCGGGCATCCGCTTCGCGCCGAAGAACATCACGAAAACCACCGCAATGATCAGCCAGTGCCAGATGCTCAGACTGCCCATGATCTACCTCCCAAGACTGTGATGTCTCGATGCTACCGGACCGTGACGTGCGCGAACGCCGCCGTCACTGCTCGTTCGCCCGGCGTTCGGGCAGCGCGCCCGCCGCGGCGGCCCGCAACTGGCCGAGCAGCTCACCCCCGGTCCACGCGCGCCGATCGCCCTGCTCGGCGGCGACGATCAGTTCGATCAGCCGCTGATTCACCGGTGTCGGCATCCCGACCATCGCGCCCAGTCCGACGATTTCCCCGCACAGCCAGGAGATTTCGGTCGTGCGGCCCCGCTCGAGGTCGTCGGCCATGGACGAACGCGCCATCGGATCGATGGCCAGCACCTGCCCGGCCACCCACTGGAACAGGCCATCGGGAACGGTCAGCAGCGTGGCCATCACCCGCGGCGGCAGCGCGGTCAGCCGGGCCGGGCGAATTCGCGCCTTGTTCATCACCGCGAGCGCTTCGCGCTGGGTCAGCGCGAGGCAGCGCCGATAGTCCCGGTCGGCGAGCTCCTCCCGCAGCGGGCGCCCCGACAGCGCGTTGATCGGGTTGTTGAGGTTGAGCAGCAGCTTCGCCCACTGCACCGGTCGCAGGTCGGCATACCGGCGCAAGCCGAGCCCCGCCCGCTCGAACATCTCCAGGAACGGCGCCAGCGCCGGATCGTCCTGCGCCGCGAGACCGCCCTCGGTGCCGCGGTGGAAACGGCCCCCGGGATGGTGCACGACGTTGAACATCACCATCCCCGCCAGCACCACGCAGTGCGGCAGGATCTCCCGGATCACCGAGTCGTTGCCGATGCCGTTCTGCAGGCTCAGCACCACGGTGCCCGGCCGGATCTTGCCCGCCAGGTCGCGCACCGCCTCCGCGGTGGCGGCCGATTTCACCGTGACCAGAACCAGATCGGCCGATCCGACGTCATCGGGATCGGTGGCGAGGTGGAACCGGCCCGCCGGCAACGCGTCGTCGCCGCCGTCGAGATCGGTGAGCCGGAGCCCGGACGCGCTGAGTTCGTCCAGCACGCGTCTGCGGCCGACCAGGGTGACATCCGCGCCCGCCACACCGAGCTTGCCGCCGACGAAGTTGCCGATACTGCCCGCACCCAGAACGAGCACGCGATTGTTCATGCCGGCAGCGCCTCTTCGTCCCTCATCGGGCCTCCAGATATCCGGCTTCCTCGTAGGCGGCCAGCGCGGCGTTCGAGCGCTCGCGCACCGCCGCGACCAGCTCCGGCGGGCCGAGGACGGTGACGCCTGCCCCGAAACCGAGCAGCAGGCGGGCCATCCAGTCCAGCGTGGCGAACCGCATGGTCGCCTCCAAGCTGCCGTCCGGGTGCACCGCCAGCCGATGCATGGGGTACTGATCGAGAACCCAAGCGTAGTCGGCGTGAATACGCAGATGCGCTTGCGGGACCGCCGGATCGTCCTGGAACAGGTCCAGGCCCGCCGTCGCCTCGGTGGCATGCTTGGGCGGCCGAGCGGGCTCGTCCAGCTCGGTCGCGGCCTCGATCCGGTCGAAGCGGAACAGGCGCACGCCCTCGGCCTGCCTGCACCAGGCTTGCAAATAGCTGTTGTCGTCCACGAGGACGATGCGGATCGGGTCGACGAGGCGTTCGGACACCACGTCACGGCTGGCGGAGTAGTACACCAGCCGCAGTGCCCGGCCGAGTGCCAGCGCCGACCGCACGGCGGCCACCGCGGGCGCCTCCGGCGGCGGCGTTCGCGTTTGCCCCTCCTCGGCGGGAGCCGCGCCGCCGGAGATCGCCGATTCGATCTTCGCGATGGCCGCGTTGGCCGCGGTCGGGTCGACCATGCCGGGCATGTCCACGATCGAGCGCAGCGCGACCAGCAGCGCGGTCGCTTCGGTGGAGGTCAGCCGCAACGGCCGGTCGATGCCCGCGGAGAAGGTGACCTCGATGCTCTCCTCGGAGAACGACAGATCGATCAGGTCGCCGGGGCCGTATCCGGGCAGCCCGCACATCCACAGCTGATTCAGGTCGCTCATCAGCTGCTTGGTGGTCACGCCCAGGTCGGCGGCCGCCTCGGCGGCGCTGATGCCGGGATGCGCGATGAAGTACGGGATCATGTTGAGCAGCCGGGAAAGGCGTACCGAGAGCCGCGAGCTCATGCCCGCACCTCCGTGCGGTCGAACACCGAACGCAACCGCGCGATGACATCGGCACGGAGGGACTCGGGGGCCAGCACCACGGCGTCCGGCCCCAGACCCGTGATGAGCCGGGCCAGCCAGTCGCGGGATCGCACCGGAAGCTCGACCACGGCGCCCGCGCGGCCGCATACGGTGCGCTCGCCGATCACCTGGCCGATTCTGCGAAGCTCACGTCCTCGGCCCTCGGCCACCCATACCGTGGCCGAACCGCTGACCGGCGCGGTGCTGGTGACCTGGTCCACGATGGCGCGCAGATCCACGCCCTCGGGCTTGCGGACCACGTTGCGCGCGCCGTACGCCGTCACATCGTCGCCGATGCGGGACAGCCGGAAGCTGCGCACCGCGTCCCGGTCCCGGTCGTGCCCGACCAGATACCAGCGGCCGCGATGGGTCACGACACCCCACGGCTCGACGTCGCGCATCAGATAGGGGGCGTTGATGGCGCCGCGGTGCTCGAACCGCACCGCCTGTCCGGCATCGATGGCGGCCAGAAGCTTGCCGAGCACCGGTTCCGAGCCGCGGGTACGGGCCGGAACGGCGGGCACCGAGGCCACGGCGACATCGGTCTCCACATGAACGCCTGCCGCGCGAAGTTTGAGCAGCGCGCCCTCCGCGGCGGCGGCCAGCTCGGGCGATTCCCACATCTGCACGGCCACCGCGACGGCGGCGGCCTCCTGGTCGGTCAGGTCGATGTCGGGTAGCTCGTAGGCGTCGCGGTTGATCCGGTAGCCCTCGATCGTCGAGTACCGGCTCACCGGACCTACCTCCAGCGGAATGCCCAGATCGCGCAGTTCGTTCTTGTCCCGCTCGAACATCCGGCTGAACGCCTCGTCGCTGGCGGAGTCCTCGTATCCGGCGACACTGTCCCGGATCCGCTCCGCGGTCAGGAACTGCCGGGTCGACAGCAGCGCGATGACCAGATTCATCAGCCGCTCGACCTTGGATATCGCCACCCGATAGAGGGTAATCTGCGTCGCCCCCGCCTCGCGCGGCGGCGCGCGTTTCGGTGGTGTTTTGCCGGCGCCTGCGCCTGGCGCAGGGCGTCATCCCTCGGACAGGTAACGCTCGACCTTCTCCACCTTGGTGGTCATCGCGTCGGTCACGCCGGGCCGGATGTCGGCCTTCAACACGAGGCTGCACCGTGGTGCGGCGGCGAGGACGGCATCGGTCGCCTGTTTCACCACGGCCATCACCTCGTCCCATTCGCCCTCGACGGTGGTGAACATGGCATCGGTGCGATTGGGCAGTCCGCTGGCACGCACCACACGGACCGCTTCGGCGACGGCGCGCCCGACGTCGACGCCGGTCCCGAGCGGCGTCACGGAGAAGGCGATGATCATGCCCGCCTCACATGGATGCGATCAGGCGATCCACGCGCTCGTCGACCGAGCGGAACGGGTCCTTGCACAGCACCGTGCGCTGCGCCTGATCGTTCAGCTTCAGATGCACCCAGTCGACGGTGAAGTCGCGACCGGCCTCCTGAGCGGCGGTGATGAAGTCGCCACGCAACTTGGCCCTGGTGGTCTGCGGCGGGGTGTCCACCGCGGCGTCCACGGCTTCGTCCTCGGTGACGCGCTTGGCCAGGCCCTTGCGCTGCAGCAGATCGAACACGCCGCGTCCGCGCTTGATGTCGTGATAGGCCAGATCCAGCTGAGCGATCTTGGGATCGGACAGCTCCATGCCGTAACGGTCCTGGTAGCGCTGGAACAGCTTGCGCTTGATCACCCAGTCGATCTCGGTGTCGACCTTCGCGAAGTCCTGGGCCTCGACCGCGTCGAGGGTGCGGCCCCACAGGTCGACGACCTGGTCGATCTGGGGATCGCGATCCCGATTGCGCAGATGCTCCACCGCGCGCGCGTAGTACTCGCGCTGGATGTCCAGGGCGCTGGCCTGCCGTCCACCGGCAAGCCGCACCGGACGACGGCCGGTCAGGTCGTGGCTGACCTCGCGAATCGCACGGATCGGGTTGTCCAGGGCGAAGTCGCGGAACGAGACGCCCGCCTCGATCATCTCCAGCACCAGGGCGGCCGTGCCGACCTTCAGCATGGTGGTGGTCTCGGACATGTTGGAGTCGCCGACGATCACATGCAGGCGGCGGTACTTCTCCGCGTCGGCGTGCGGCTCGTCGCGGGTGTTGATGATCGGCCGCGAGCGGGTGGTGGCCGAGGAGACGCCCTCCCAGATGTGCTCGGCGCGCTGCGACAGGCAGAACGTGGCTGCCTTCGGCGTCTGCAACACCTTGCCAGCACCGCAGATCAGCTGGCGGGTGACCAGGAACGGCAGCAGCACGTCCGAGATCCGGGAGAACTCCCCCGCGCGGACCACCAGGAAGTTCTCGTGGCAGCCGTAGGAGTTGCCCGCGGAATCGGTGTTGTTCTTGAACAGGTAGATGTCGCCGCCGATGCCTTCTTCGGCCAGACGCTGCTCGGCGTCGATCAGCAACTCTTCGAGGACCCGCTCGCCCGCACGGTCGTGGGTCACCAGTTGCGCCAGGTTGTCGCACTCCGCGGTCGCGTACTCCGGATGGGACCCGACATCGAGGTAGAGCCGAGCACCGTTGCGGAGGAACACGTTCGAGCTACGGCCCCAGGACACCACCCGGCGGAACAGATACCGGGCCACCTCGTCGGGGGACAGTCGACGGTGACCGTGGAAGGTGCATGTCACACCGAACTCGGTCTCGATCCCCATAATTCGTCGCTGCACACCATCGACATTACAGCCATGTCAGCGACTTGCGGGGTGCACCGAAGAACCCGGATGCATACGTCTTCACAACGATTTGGCCCGCTTTGTCGGAATTTGCCCGGGTGAAACGCCGCTTCGACCGAAGGATGCACAGTTGGCCACCGGCCGGGAGCACGCCGACGCGGCCCGCGAACGAGGGGCCGTTCGCGGGCCGTCCAGCTTCTTCGGCCCTCGCCGATCACTCCCCGGGGGGAGTGTCCTTCGCCGAGGGCTCGGCGTCCGTCGAGCCGGATGCGCTCTCTTCCGACCCGTCGGCCCCTGCCGTCTTCGCCGGGCTCAGCAGGCGCTCCAGCGCGGTATTGGCCACCCGCCGGAACGCCCGGCGCGGACGAGCCTGCTCCAAGGTCGCGACCTCGAGCGAGCTCACACCGAGCGCCCGCTTCTCCGCGCCTTCCGGCACGCCCGCCTGCAGCGCGCGCACCGCGACGCCGATCGCGGCGGCCAAGTCGAGACCCGGCTGGTAGGAGGACTTCAACGCGGTGAGGATCGGCTCGGTCGTGCCGCCCATCACCACGAACTCCCGCTCGTCCACGATCGACCCGTCGAAGGTGATCCGGTACAGCACCGACTGCGCGGCCTGCTCCGGATAGCCCACCTCCGCCACACAGATCTCGACCTCGTACGGCTTGAGCTGATCGGTGAAGATCGCGCCGAGAGCCTGCGCGTAGGCGTTGGCCAGCGCACGGCCGGTGACATCGCGGCGGTCGTATTGATACCCGCGGATGTCGGCCTGCAGGATGCCGCTCCTGCGCAGGTTCTCGAACTCGTTGTACTTGCCGACCGCCGCGAACCCGATCCGGTCGTAGAGCTCACTCACCTTGTGCAGCGTCGCGGAGGGATTCTCCGCCACGAAAAGCACACCCTTGTCGTAGGTCAACACGACGACGCTGCGCCCACGACCGATGCCCTTGCGGGCGAGTTCGGTCTTGTCGCGCATGATCTGCTCGGCCGACGCGTAGTACGGCAACGTCATGATCAGGCGTTCCCTTCTTCGGCGGCCTCACGGTCGGCGACGATCCCGCGAGTGATGTCCGAAAGCCGCGAATCGGTCACCTCGGCCGCACCCTCCTCATCGATCACGATCGCCGTCGGGAAGATGCCGCGCACCAGATCCGGGCCGCCCGTCGCGGTGTCGTCGTCGGCCGCGTCGTACAGCGACTCGACGGCGATGCGCAGCGCGCGATCCTGATCGATTCCCTTGGCGTACAACTTCTTCAGCGCGGACTTCGCGAACACCGAGCCGGAACCGACCGCGGCGTATCCGAAACGTTCCTCGCTGCGTCCGCCCACCACATCGAACGACACGATGCGACCCGCTTTGTCCGGGTCGGTGGCGTCCAGGTCGTAGCCGACCAGCATCGGCACCACCGCCAGACCCTGCAGGGCCGCTGGCAGATTCTCGCGCACCATCTTCGACAGCTTGTTGGCCTTGCCGTCGAAGGTCAGCGACACGCCTTCGAGCTTCTCGTAGTGCTCCAGCTCCACCGCGAAGATCCGCACCATCTCCACCGCCATGCCCGCGGTGCCCGCGATGCCGGCGGCGGAATAGCTGTCGGTGATGTAGACCTTCTCGATATCCCGGCTGGCCAGCAGGTTGCCCTGGGTGGCGCGCCGGTCGCCCGCGATCAGCACACCGCCGCGATAACTGACCGCGACGATGGTGGTGCCGTGCGGAGCGATCTCCTTCGCGGAAGTGCCGCCGGGAATTCCGGCGGCACCTTGCCCGAACCTGTTGGCAGGCAACAAGTCCGGAGCATGCATACGGAGATAGTCGGAGAAGGAAGAGAGGGCGTACCCCAGGTGGAGACGCGAGGGGTCACCGACTGTCACTGGCCACCTTTCTGCACGTACGCGCGGACGAAGTCCTCGGCGTTTTCCTCCAGCACGTCATCGATCTCGTCGAGCAGGTCGTCGGTTTCCTCCGCCAGCTTCTCGCGGCGCTCCTGACCCGCGGCGTCCACACCGTCGGGGCCCTCGTCCTCGTCGCCACCCCCGGCGCGCTTGGTCTGCTCTTGTGCCATGGCAGCCGACCTCCTCTGTCCTCACCATGATCGGAACCCATCCTGAGCACGGTCCCGATCATGAGCATTGTCCGTGCTCGTCCCTCAACACTACCTACCAGCACCGACAGTGTGCTTATTTTGCTGTCTCCTCGGCCGCGCGGGCGCGGCGTGTTCGCGGCCCCCCGATGGCTCGCGTCCGAGCGACCGCCACTTGCTCCTTCGTCGCCTACGCGGCGGCCACTCGGACGCGAGCCGGGCCGCGAACCGACGCATGCTCGGTCTCGCTCCGCTCGAAACCTGCGGCTGAGCTGGTGTGGGCGCGTAGGTCGGGACGCCATGGCGGTGGCTCGGGCACGAGTCGCGAACAAGCCTGGAACGGGCAGCGACGCGGGCGCGCTGCGCGAACTACGTCGTGAGCTGCTCCACCAGGTCGGCGGCGGTGTCCACGCCGTCGAGCAGCTTGCCGACGTGTGCCTTGGTGCCGCGGCGGGGTTCCAGGGTGGGGATGCGGACCAGGGAGTCGCCGCCCAGGTCGAAGATCACCGAGTCCCAGCTCGCCGCGGCGATGTCGGCGCCGAAGCGGCGCAGGCATTCACCGCGGAAGTAGGCCCGAGTGTCGGTGGGCGGGTTGGTCATGGCGTCGAGGACTTGTTGCTCGTTGACCAGCCGCTTCATCGAGCCGCGGGCGACAAGACGGTTGTAGAGACCCTTGTCCAAGCGCACATCGGAGTACTGCAGATCCATCAGGTGCAGCTTGGGAGCCGCCCAGCCGAGCCCCTCGCGGCTGCGCATGCCCTCGAGCAGGCGCAGTTTCGCGGGCCAGTCGAGCAGGTGCGCGCATTCCATCGGATCTCGTTCGAGCAGGTCGAGCACCATGGCCCAGTTCTCGATGATGTCCTGCACGCGTTTGTCGTCGTTGCCGGTGCGGTCGACGAACTTCATCACCCGGTCCAGGTACACCCGCTGCAACGCCAGGCCGGTGAGCTCGCGGCCGTCGGCGAGCGCGACGGTCGCCCGCAGCGTCGGGTCGTGGCTGATCGTGTGCACCGCGGTGACCGGGCGGGCCAGTTGCAGATCCGACAGGTCCTCGCCCGCTTCGATCAGATCGAGGACCAGGGCGGTGGTGCCGACCTTCAGGTAGGTCGACATCTCGGCCAGGTTGGCGTCCCCGATGATGACGTGCAGCCTGCGGTATTTGTCGGCGTCGGCGTGCGGCTCGTCGCGGGTGTTGATGATGCCCCGCTTGAGCGTGGTCTCCAGGCCGACCTCGACCTCGATGTAGTCCGAGCGCTGGGACAGCTGGAAGCCCGCCTGGTCGCCGGACTGGCCGATGCCGACCCGCCCGGAGCCGCACACCACCTGGCGGGACACGAAGAACGGAGTGAGCCCGAGGATGATCTGGTTGAACGGGGTGTCCCGGCTCATCAGGTAGTTCTCGTGGGTGCCGTAGGAGGCGCCCTTGCCGTCGACGTTGTTCTTGTACAGCTGCAGCCGCGGGGCCCCCGGCACGCTCGAGGCGTGCCGTGCGGCGGCCTCCATCACCCGCTCGCCCGCCTTGTCCCAGATCACCGCGTCCAGCGGGTCGGTGACCTCCGGCGCGGAGTATTCCGGGTGAGCGTGGTCGACGTAGAGCCGGGCGCCGTTGGTGAGGATCATGTTGGCCGCGCCGACCTCGTCGGCGTCGATCACCGGCGCGGGCCCGTTCATCCGGCTCAGGTCGAAGCCGCGCGCGTCGCGCAGCGGCGACTCCACCTCGTAGTCCCAGCGGGTGCGCTTCGCGCGCGGCACGCCCTCGGCCGCGGCGTAGGCCAGGACCGCCTGGGTCGAGGTGAGGATCGGGTTGGCCGACGGCTCGGTCGGGGTCGAGATGCCGTATTCGACCTCTATTCCGATGATGCGCTGCATGGCATCGAGCCTAGGCGACGCACCCTGCCGAATCCGTCGCGACCGGCGGAGTCGAATGTCATACCGCAGGTGGTACTTCCGGAGGACCCGTTCCGGCCCAGGTCGGCGCGATAGTCGGGGACATGTCCGAATCGATTGCCGACCCCCGCGCGCAGACCATCGAGCAGCCCCATGCGGCGCCGCCACACGCATCCGCCCGGCTCGTCGCGTTGGACGTGCTACGCGGGATCGCGATCCTCGGCACCCTCGGCACCAACGTCTGGATCATGACCAACCCGGAGGGGCTGGTCGGCTATCTGCACGACCTGGGTGGCCGCGACGGCGAGTGGATGTGGACCGAGCGGGTGCTCCAGCAGGTGGCGCAGGGCAAGTTCCTCGGACTGCTCACCATCATGTTCGGCATCGGCCTGGCCATCCAGCAACGCTCCGCGGCCAAGGCCGGGCGCCGCTGGCCGGGCAAGTATCCCTGGCGGGCGGGACTGCTGCTGCTGGACGGTCTGCTGAATTTCGTGTTCGTCGCCGAGTTCGACGTGCTGATGGGTTACGCGGTGACCGGCCTGGTCGTCGCGTTCGTGCTGGCCACCGGTGAGCGGGCGCAGCGGCGCTGGCTGGTCGGCGCGGCGGCGGTGCACGTGGCGCTGTTGACGCTGATCGCGCTCGCCATGGCGTTCGCGCCGCGACAGGATTCCGCGAAGCGCCCGGCGCTGGACCCCAACCCCTACGCGGAGGGCTCGTTCTGGGATCTCGCGATGTTCCGGCTCGGCAACGCCGGGCTGTTCCGGGTCGAGGCGGTCTTCGTCTTCGCCATGTCGGTCGCCCTGTTCCTGGTCGGTTCGCGGCTGTTGCGCGCGGGAGTGTTCGCCCCGGCGGGCGCGCCGCTCCGGAAGCGGCTCATGATCGTCGGCTTCGGCATCGCCGCGCCGATCGACCTGTCGGCGGGCATCCTGGGCGGCGGTGACGTCATTCTGTTCACCCGCTACGGCAGTGCGCCGTTCGTCGCTCTCGGGATTCTGGCAGCCGTCGCGGAGTGGTACGTGCGGCGTCCGCACGCCGGGTTCGCCGGGCGACGCCTCACCGAGATCGGCCGCACCGCGCTCAGCTGCTACATCCTGCAGAACCTGGTGGCCTCGGCTCTGTGCTACGGCTGGGGCTTCGGACTCGCCGCGCGCGGCGCACCCGATGACCGTGTTCCGTTCACCGTCGGGATCTACCTGCTGGTTGCGCTGATCGTCGCCGGTGGGGCGCACCTGTGGTCACGCCGGTTCGAGCGGGGACCGGTGGAGTGGTTGTGGCACGTCAGCTACCAGAGACTGGCCCGGGAACGCTGACGACCGCCGTGGGGCCTACCCTCCGCTTCCTTCCCGCTATGCCGAAGCAGGTTGCGCCGCAGAACACTTCGCGACCGAAGTGCGACACCGCCCGCAGCGAAACGGCGGACACCGCCGTCGGCGGCCGCTACCGTCGTGCCGTGACACTCGCCGACCGCTACCCCTTGCTGCACACACCGGCCCACTGGGCGTGGGGCGACCTGGACGTGCGGTTCTCCACCACGCTCCCGTCCGACGAACTGGTGACGAATATCCACGTCGTCTGCTTCATCGGCGAGGAGATCGTGCTCTGCCGCGACGAGCGCGACATCTGGCTGATCCCGGGCGGCACGAGGGAACGCGGCGAGTCCGTCGACGCGTGCGTGCGCCGCGAACTGCGCGAAGAGGCGGGAGCGCGCCCGGTCGGACCGATCCGATGGTTCGGCGCCCACCACGCCAGGAGCAACCGGCCCGCGCCGCACCGCGAGTGGCAGCCCCATCCGCACAAGGCGTGGCTCTGGTGCACCGCGGACGTGGTCATCGATTCCGCGCCGACCAATCCCGACGATGCCGAGCAGATTCTCGAGGTGCGTACTTTTCCCGTCGACGAGGCGATGCGACGCGCCGGATCCGACGGCGAGCACCTGAGCGAACTCGTGGCTCTCGCCGTCGAACTCCACCGGCGGGCGTTGCGTCCCGATCGTCCCGTGTGACCTCGTAGCCGCAGGGAACACGCGCGGCCGCCGCCTACACCCGATAGTGCGGCAGAATCGATGTATGGCAACGGCAACCTGGCACGGCCGCGTCCTCGCGACCAGCGACGACACCATCATCATCGAGGGCAATCACTACTTCCCGCCCGACTCGATCCGGCCGGAGTATTTCCAGCCCTCCGAGACCCACACCTATTGCCCATGGAAGGGCACCGCCAGCTACTACACCGTGGTGGTCGACGGCGACACGAATCCCGACGCCGCCTGGTACTACCCCGAGCCGAAGACCAAGGCGGCGCAGATCAAGGACCACGTCGCGTTCTGGCGCGGCGTCGACGTGACCGACGACTGACCGGCAGCCCTTCAGGGACGAGGAATCCAGAGCGGTGCTGGTGATCGATAGCGGAATCCGGCTGGCGGCGCTGCCGTGCGGCGACCGCCGATAGGTGCGCCACCCGGGCAGCCGCGTGCTCGCCGGATTCTCGGCGGCCAGCGGTAATCGGAAAATCACGAATGCCGCGTGCGCGAAACAGATACGCTCATCCCAGGTTTCAGCGCGAGTGTCTCAGCCGGGAGCATCCCATGATGAAGGCTCTGGTCACCAACGGCTTCTCGATGCCGCCTGGGGGCGCGGCGGACGACCCGTCGCAGGCAGGTGTCGCGCTGCTCCGCCCCGGAGTCCTGGCCTTCGCCGGATCGATCGGCCCGACGGAGTTGCACGCGCACCACGCCGTGCAGATCATCGCCGCGAGCACCCCGATCGTGCTGGTGGACGGCAGCGGCGTCCGCAGGCAGGGCACCCACGTCATCGTGCCGACCGACGCGCCGCACCGGATCGACGTGGGCTCCGCGCACGGCACGGCCGTCTACCTCGACCCCGAGACCGCCGCCGGTGCCGCGGCCGACCGCAGGGCCCACCTCAACGGCTGGGCCGACAGCGCGGACACCCTCGGCATCACCGCCGGTAGCGGGAGCCTGACCGCACAGGTCACCGCGGTCGTCGACGAGCTGCTGCCGCAGGACGGCGCATCCGGAGCAGGCGAGCGGCACGCGGTGGTCACGGCAGCCCTGCAACTGCTGCCCGTGCTGGTACGCACGGGCTCGGTGCGCGGCTCGGACGTCGCACGGCAATTGGGCATTCCGGCGGCCCGGTTGTCGCACCTGTTCACCGAACAGATGGGAATTCCGTTGCGCCGCTACATCCTCTGGCTGCGGCTCTATATCGCGCGAAC
The DNA here is from genome assembly GCA_019930625.1 of Nocardia asteroides. Classification (NCBI taxonomy): domain Bacteria; kingdom Bacillati; phylum Actinomycetota; class Actinomycetes; order Mycobacteriales; family Nocardiaceae; genus Nocardia; species Nocardia asteroides. The sequence goes on along the minus strand of CP082844.1, from coordinate 4,676,269 downwards.
CCGCGCGCTGGCCGGAGACGATCTCACGGCCGCCGCGCGGGCGGCGGGATTCTCCGACGGCGCGGACCTCACTCGCACCTGCCGCCGGACTTTCGGCCTGCCCCCTTCGGCGCTGAGCCACATCGGCGATCCCGTTCCGGACGCATAACCGTTCCCGGGCGAGCACGGCCCGACATTCGGCACGCCTACTTGCCTACCGTTTTCTCGGTCACGTGAGAGAACGATCCAGCCCGCGCGTAGTCAGGAACCTGAAACAGTCCGGGCACCATATCGGGGCGATAGACACTGATACGAGAGGCCGCCGCCTCCATCTGGATGTACGCGTTGAACGTCGGATTCACCTGATCGGGAAACTCGTCCAACCACGACGGCGTCCTCCCCTGCGCAGCCAACGATTTCAACACCGGCAGCATGTCCACCCGCTGATACAGCCTGCACAGCCGCCGCAGGTCCTCATCGCGCACGATCACGTTCGGCGCACCGGTCTCCAACCGATGCAGCGTTCCCGCCCCGCACCCGATCGCTCGCGACGCCACCTCGATGGACAGCCCCGCCTCCTGCCGCATCCCGCGCAGGAGACCATCAGCGCTATCCGGAGCCTCTACACGAGCAGGCGGCTCTTCCAAATACTCAAGATCACCTTGGCCGCCAGCGTAACCGTCGGCGTCATCGACGCCTTCGACCAGGTGCCCGACCTCAGCGCGACCATCACCGCTCTCGCCGGCATCATCGCCATGAAAGCCGTCATCGACGATGATTCCCCCTCGGCACCGTCGGAGACCGACGACGACGCAGTGGAGAAGCGGATTGCTAAAGCAATCGCCGACCACGCCAACGGCCGAGCGGAACAGGGCGACGGCAGTCACTACGTGTCCGGAGTCCCACCCGAGAAACTCGCCGATTACGTCGAAAGCGTCATCAGCGGCACGCGGCCTGCGGTCGTAGCGGATGTTGAGCCGGTGGTAGCCGGTGAGCCAGGAGATGGTGCGTTCGATGACCCAGCGGTGGCGGCCGAGGCGCTGGGAGGATTCGATGCCTTTGCGCGCGATGCGGACGGCGATACCCCGATCACGCACCCATTGCCGCAGCTCGGCGGTGTCGTACGCCTTGTCGGCATGCAGTTCGGCCGGTTTGCGCCGACGCGGACCGCGCCGCGACCGAACCGCGGGGACCGCCTTGACCAGCGGCCGCAATGCCTCGGCATCGTTGGTGTTGGCCGCCGAAACCGCCACCGACAGTGGTATTCCCGCCCGATCGGACAGTAGGTGGATTTTCGAGCCGGACTTTGCCGCGGTCAACCGGGCTCGGGCCGGTCAGAGATCCCCCCTTTTCGCCCGGACGCTTGCTGCGTCGATCACCGCACGCGACCAGTCGATCAAGCCCTCGCTGCCGAGCTCATCGAGTATCGCGCGATGTAGCCGCCGCCAGAGACCGGCCTCGGTCCACACCGTGAACCGGCGGTGCGCCGTTGGAACGGTGACCCCGAATGACGGCGGCAGCATCCGCCACGCACACCCGCTGGTCAGCACGAATACCACTGCCGTGAACACCGCCCGCTCGTCGGTCGGAGCAGTACCCCCACCCTGCGGTCGTGACTCGAACTTCGGCAGCAACGGCTCCACCATCGCCCAAAGCTCGTCCGGAACGAGACGCTTCGACAACTTGTCCGACACGGCCGAACATCATGCACCACAACCGATCACAGTCCATCTCGACCCACCGATAACCAGTCACAGCGACATGAGACACGGTCTTAGTCGAGGTTATTCAGCGGAGTGACATCTCGGAATTGCCAAAGCTCTGCATCCGATTGCTGCGTGTCGCCGGATCGTATTGTCGAAGTCGATCCAACTGCCGATTGCGGCAACGACTTCGGTTCTCGCGGCGACCAGGTGCTCGTGTGGCTCGGTGAACCACCGTCACCGATCAGGAAACCACTCGCCGGTCTGCTGCTCGAACTGATCGGCAACCGCCAGTCCATGAATACCGTCAACCGGACAGCTGCTGGCTGTTCCGGGCCCGCGAGCAGGACTGCCCATCCACCTCTTGGCTCAAGGCCGTGGACCATTTGAGTCGTAAGCACTCCATCTCGACTCGCCTAACAAGCGATGCATTTCGACCCGGAGGCCACGCGGACCTTCCTCCTCACGACCCGTCCACCCGAAGCCGTTCCTGCGATAGACGCTTTCGGCGGGCAGGTTTTCTTCCCGTACCCAGAGAGCCACACGACGGTAGCCGTTGTTCCAGGCCCAATCCACGACCGATTCAACCAAGCGGTCCGCGACGCTGCTACCACGGGCCTCCGGTACTACGAACATAGACTTCACCATGACGGTATCCGGCCGGTCGTGTTTCGCCGCCGCAACCATACCGATCGGTTTGCCATCCTGTAGGGCGACGAACTCGGCATGGTATCCCTGCACGGCTCGGCGCCACTCGTCGTCGGTAAACTCAAGCGCTTCATCGAGCGTTGTCTTGTACTCCTCAGGCGCTGAGGCGAATGCTTTCAGAGCGATCTCTCGATCCAGCTGCCAGTCGTCCGAGGTCAGTTGTTGTATATTTGTGTGAGTAAGAGATCGGGAAATGGGCCGTCCGTCCGAGTCCAAGTACAGTCCGTCCGCATTCCGTCGACCGGATGTCATCCACAAGTCGAAGGAGCGTTCCAGTATTGGGGCGTTCGACAGGTCGCTGTCGGTGTATGTCTGGCTCACGGTTTCGAGGGCTTGCGCGCCAATGTGCTCGCCGCGGGTGGTGTCGGCGAGGTGTCTCGCCACCCGTGTCGCCTGGAAGTCCAGCTTTTCGGTCGCGAGCAGGAGAGCTTGCACTATCTTTGTCCCCAGCACCCCCGCTCTCCTACCTTTCATGCGCTCCGCAGTGGCTGATGTGCAGTGATCAGTATTATCACTACCGCTGCCCCAAGGTGGAAGCGTCCTGCAGGGTGGGTGTGGCCGGTCCCGATAAGGCGACCACCCGGCATCGGAGTCCGGGGTTGATTCGATCCAGTTCCAGTTGATGCCGCAGTCCACGGGGTGATGGGTGTGGTTGCAGCGGGCAGCGTACTCGGCCGGAAGGTAGCCCAGCGCCGAATGGCGATGCCGCCGATTGTGTTCATCCTCGAAGTCGCCGATGAGAACCCGGGCCCCGAGCAGCTCGTCCAGTGGTTGCGGTTGAGGACTCGCTGCGTAGCCGCCGGTTGAACGATTCGATATGCCCGTTGTTCCACGGCGTACCGGGCGGCAAGTATACGATATCCACCCGATCGGCGCAGAACCGTTGCAGCGCAGAGGAAATCTTTTCGGCACCGTAGCGGAGCGGCTGCGGGCTCGGTCGCCGCCTTTTGGGTGGCAGGCTGGCGTTGGTCGTCGGATCCGAGTGCGAGGGGATGGGGCGTGAGCGCCGGTCAGAGTTCGGCACAGCGCGATCCACCGTGTGGACCGAGGCAGGTCTCTGGCGGCGGTTACACCGCGCGGTGCTCGATGAGTTGGGTAGCCAGGGCTTGATCGACTGGTCGCGAGCGGTGATCGACGCGGCGTCGGTGCGAGCGAAAAAGGGGCGATCTTACCGGCCCGAGCCCGGTCGATAGAGGCAAGTCCGGTTCGAAGATTCATGTGCTGTCCGACCGCGTAAGACTGCCCCTGGCCGTGGGTATTTCGGCAGCCAATACCAATGACGCCGAAGCGCTGCGCCCGCTCGTGCGGGCGATCCCGGCTGGCGACGCAAACCCATCCACACGGCCCGCACATCCCACCCCGTAGCAGCTCGAGTGGCAGGGGTCTCGGTGCTATAGGGCGCCGATTCGGTAGAACATCCTGGCGACGTCAGCGGTGATGCGAAGGAAGTGTGAGCAAGTGCTGAAGAAGGTCACGAGGAAGCCGAGCATGTGCGTCTACTTTTCCCGCGGGCTCGAACATTGAGATTCGCTTCCACCAAGCAGAGCGGCTCGGGGAGGTGTGCGCAGTAATCGCAGGCCGACGGCGCGTTCAGTCCGCCGGACGGGCCTCGACGTAGTACTCCGCCGAAATCGTCTTCAATATCTGCCGGACACCCACCGGCGCCCACGCCGCGGACGGGTCGTGCCGGACGACCGGATCGGTCAGCTCGACGGCGCGTCCTCGGGTCTCCAGCGTAAAACCGCCCGCCGCTCGAATGTTCTTGACCCAGTCGACGTTCCGGCCGTACGTCAGGGCGATCCGGTAGGCGTCGTACTGTGCGAAGACCATCACCGGGGTGCGGTAGGACCGCCCCGACTTCCTGCCCTTGTGCAGCACGATGCCGAAGCCGGGCGCCCGTCCCGCGACCAGCCCCGCGGTCGGGTTGGTGACATGCCGGTTGAATCTCGCCAGTGCGTGCGGAAGCACCATGGGCGGCGATCCTCTCTCCCTGTGGCGTGCGGTGTGCACGTTACTCTCGACCGATGTCCGCTCCGCCGCCTCCCGGGACGCCCTACTCCGCAGATCCGAGCGTCGAACCGATCGCGCTCTACGATCGGGCGGGCGACCCGGTCGGCGTCGCCGAGCGGGCCACGGTCTACCGCGAAGGATTGTGGCACGCCAGCGCCGGTGTGCTCCTGCGATCCGGTGACGGCGAGCGCGTCTACGTGCACCGCCGCACCGAAACCAAGCTGGTCTTCGCGGGCATGCACGACTGTCTGGCCGGCGGTGTGGTAGCACCGGGAGAAGCGCCGCGGGAGACCGCCCTGCGCGAATTGACCGAGGAATTGGGCATCACGCCCGACCCCGCCGACCTCTCCGCGGAACCGGTGGCCACGCTCTCCTGGGACGGCGAATGGGAGGGCCGACCGATGCGCTGCCATCTGTTCGCGTACGAACTGCGCTATGACGGGCCCGTCCGCCACCAACCCGACGAGATCGCCGACGGATGGTGGTGGACCGACGGACAGTTGCGGGCACACCTGGCCGACCCGGACTGGCCGTTCGTCCCCGATACCCGCCTGCTGATCACCGACCTGCTGACCCCGGACCGGGACACGGAAGTATGACGGGACGACACCGCGCTCAGCTGGACGAGGCCGACGACCCGGCCCACGCGGCGAACGCACCGGGATTGCGGGTCTGCAGCAACACCCGGCCGGGGCCGGTGAAGTCGAAGACGAAGCCCTCGCCGGACTTCAACGACTGGATCGAGCGGCCCGAAACCGCTCGCCGCATAGTGAAATTCATCGCCAGGTCGTAGGCGACCACATGGCCGGTGTCGATCGTGATCGGCTCGCCCGGCTGCAGGTCGATCACATCGACCGCGCCGAACACACCGACCACGATCTCGCCCTCGCCGTGCGCGCGCAGGCCGAACCCGCCCTCGCCGCCGAACAGATTGGCGAAACCTCCCCATTTGCTTTCCACCTGCACGCCATGCGAATTGGCGATCCAGCCCCCGCGGCTGATGAAGAACGGCCGGTCCGGGGTGATCTGCAGGTTGAGCATGTCGCCGGGGAGCGCGGGCGCCACATCGACCCATCCGCCCTGCGCCGGCGCGGTGAAGGTCGAGACGAAGAACGATTCCCCGGCCAGCACCGACCGCTTCAGCCCGGCCAGGATGCCGCCCTCGGCCTTGGCCTGCAACGTGACTCCCGCCGAGTGGGCCACCATGGCGCCGCTCTCGACGCGCATCGGCTCGCCGCCTGCCAGGAAGCACCGAGCGACGGCGGAGGCAGGACTGTGGCGCAGTTGTACCTTCATGTGCGCCGACCCTACCTTCATGTCCCGCGCCGCAGGACCGGATGGATCACCGAGCACGCCGTGTGCCGGAACCGTCGCCCGCGGGCCGTCGGACGGCCCGCCCGGCGAGCACTGTCGTCAGAGCAGGTCGCGCAGCGTGGCGTCGTCGCGGGCCAGCACCGCCCGGCCGTCAGCGGTCAGCACGATGGGGCGCTGGATCAGCTTCGGATGCCCGACCAGCGCTTCGATCCAGCGTTCCCGGTCCGCGGCGGTCCGCGTCCAGCTCGCCATGCCGAGATCCTCGGCGATCTGCTCGCCGGTGCGGGTGATGTCCCATGGTTCGGCGCCCAGCCGCCGCAGCACCTCGCGCAACTCGGCGGCGGTCGGCGGCTGGTCCAGATACTTCCGCACGGTGTAGTCGACACCGGCCTCGTCCAGGAACGCCGTGGCATTGCGGCTTTTGGTGCACCGCGGGTTGTGCCAGATCTCGGTCTGCCGGGAAGTCATGCACGCAGGATACCGAGGGCGCACACCGCCACCGTCCGGCGGCGGGCCAGCGGATCTCGGACGTCGTGCAGCGAAGCGCGGCCCGCGCTTCGATACTGGGAGCATGAGTGAGCACGCGTCGTCCGAAAACCCCTATGGCACACCGACCACGTCCGGTCCCGAGCCCATTCCGTCGTATCAGTCCGTGGTGAATCGGGTCGTACGGACGCTGCTGCGCGTCCCGGGCCTCTCCGGCATCGTCGGCAAACGATTGATGGTCCTGCACGTCGTCGGACGCAAGTCGGGCACGGTCTACGACGTGCCGGTGGCCTACACCCGGCACGGCGACACCTTGCTGATCGGTACCGCCCTGCGGCCGTGGGTGAAGAACCTCCGGGCGGGCGAGCCCGTGCGGGCTTCGTTCGGCGGCAAGCCGCGCACGTTCGATCCGGTTGTCCACACCTCCGAGGCCGACGTGCTGCGGCTCTACGAAGTCATCGCGCGGGACAACAAGCAGAACGCGCAATACAACGGTATCGGCTTCACCGCCGACGGTGAGCCCTCGAAGGCCGACATCTATCAGACCTGGCAGCAGGGCGGCGTCGTGGTGGAACTGACGCCGCACTGAGCGGTCGGGTCAGCTCGCCTCGACGTAGCCGTCGGCCACCTCGAGTACTTCGTCGACGATTTCCAGCCCGGTCCGCAGTTCGTCGGCCGTCGTGGTCAGCGGCGGCGCGATCTGGAAACGATTGCCCGCGTTGAACGGCCACAACCCGCGCTCTTTCGCCGCCGCGGTGACCGCGGCCATCGGTGCGGCGTCCGCGCCCGCCGCGGCGAAGGGGACCAGCGGCTGCCTGGTGCGCGGGTTGCGAACCAGCTCCAGCGCCCAGAAGAAGCCGAGTCCACGGACCTCGCCGACGCTCGGATGGCGACCGGCGAGTTCGTGCAATCCCTTTCCGAGTACGTCGGCGCCTACCGTCCGCACGTGATCCAGGATTTCCTCGCGCTCGAACACCGCGATCGAGGCCACGCCCGCCGCGCAGGCCAGAGGGTGCCCGGCGTAGGTGAGGCCGCCCGGATACGCCACGTGGTCGTAGCGCTGCGCGATGCGTTCCGCCATGAGTACGCCACCGAGCGGGACATAGCCGGAGTTCACCCCCTTGGCGAAGGTGATGATGTCCGGCTCGACGCCGAACGCCTGCACCGCGAACCATTCGCCTACGCGGCCGAATCCGACCATCACCTCGTCGGCGATGTAGACGATGCCGAATTCGTCGCACAACGCCCGTACACCCGCGAGGTAACCGGGCGGCGGCACGAGCACACCGTTGGTGCCGACGACCGTTTCCAGGATCAGCCCCGCAATGTGCTGGGGGCCTTCCAGCTCGATGACCTGCCGCAGGTGCGCCAGCGCCGCGGCGGTCTCCTCCTCGGGACCGGCCGTGCCCCACGGTGAGCGGTACGGGTAGGGCCCGAAGAAGCGCACCACGTCGACGTTTGTCGGCTCCGCGCCCCAGCGGCGCGGTTCCCCCGTCAGGCCGATCGCGACACCCGTGCCGCCATGGTAGGAGCGATACGCGGCAAGCATTTTCGTGCGTCCGGTATAGCTTCGCGCCAGGCGCACCGCGTGCTCGACGGCCTCCGCGCCGCCCGTGGTGAACAGGATTCGGTTCAAGTCCCCCGGCGCCCGCTCGACGATCAACCGTGCCAGCTCGCTGCGCACGTCGTTGCCGACCGTCGGCGAGATGGTCGCCAGCCGCTGCGCCTGGGCGACGATCGCGGCGACGATGTCCGGATGCTGGTGCCCGATGTTCACGTTGACCAGCTGGGAGGAGAAGTCGAGATAGCGCTTGCCGTTCTCATCCCAGAAGTACGAGCCGAACGCCCCGGTGATCGGGGCCGGATTCAACTCGGCCTGTGCGCTCCACGGATAGAAGACGTGATCTGACCCGCTCATAGGCGCATTCCCCCTTCGAACCTGGATAGAACAGCACATTGGCACCCTAGCCCTATCGGGGCGCCTGCGCGGCTGAAGGCGCGGCATATGACGGAACTATCCCGCCTGTGATTTCTCACAGGTCAGGAAGCCTCGGCGACGCCGGCACGGACTTGGGATCACTTGTCGACCCGGAGTGTGAACCAGCGGGCGGTCTCCGCAGTCTCGTCCGGCAGCGGAACCAACAGTGGTTTCGCGACTGCAAAATGTTCTCCGATGGTGCGCGACCGCGCACCGATCCTGCGCTGTTCGTCACCGAGGTAGCGATGCGGCGGCCTCCAGCCGCTCGGACTCCCGATCAACTCGTTGAAGGTTTAAATCGTTCCACGCTCTTGATACATGCCGCTGACGAACGGTACGCTATTTGAAGGTACAACGAAACGCTCTGCGGCCTTGGTTTTCGAAATACCCCGATCAAGGGATCCGCTTCAGGACTGCGGGTATGGATTATTGCATCGCAACCGTGCCACTGGGTGCGGTCCCCAGCGGACTACGCATGGATGATTCCGACAAAGAAGCACGCCGGTCATGAACGATTTATGCAGCCTCTAAAAATTTTAGAATAACTGGTCCTGGACCGAAACATCACGGTTGCCGCCGTGAGGGAAAACTCGCCGGCCATCGGCTCGCAACAGGCAATCTGAACGGTTTTGCCAGCAACATCGGGACGTCGAGGAACGGCTCTGCCAGCAACATCGGGACGTCGGGGATTGTCGAACCACGAAGAAGGAATGCGCATGACGCAACCTCAGCAAGGCGCTGGGCAGCTAACTACTCCCAGGACGCAGCCACAACCGATCGCGATAGTAGGGATGGCGTGTCGCTTTCCCGGCGCGAATAACGCGGACGAACTTTGGGAGCTCCTCTCCAGCGGCACGGATGCGACGAGTGAAACGCCGGCATCCCGTTACAATACAGAGGACTTGTACTCCGATTATCCGGCACTCGGCAAGGTGAGTAGTCGTCGCGCAGGCTACCTTAGTGATATAGACCAGTTCGACGCGCGATTTTTCGGCTTATCCGCAGGAGAAGCCGAAAACTTGGATCCGCAACAACGCCTACTCATGATGACGGCCTGGGAAGCTTTCGAAGATGCCGGAATGCCGCCCGATCGGGTCGCCGGTACTCGCACTGGAGTTTACGTCGGCAGCATGCATCTGGACTACTGGGATCTTATCGCTCAACGCGGCTTACGCAGATTCACACCATTCTCGATCTACAACTACCGCAGTGTTTTGTCCGGTCGATTGGCCTACACATTCGACCTGCGTGGACCGTGCATCACCGTGGATACAGCGTGCTCATCCTCCCTTGTTGCTGTGCATCTGGCATGTCAAAGTCTGCGTGCGGGAGAGACCACGCTCGCGATAGCGGCAGGTGTCAACCTCAAACTTACTGCAGATGAGGATGTTCTGCTGTCCCAGGCGGGAACGCTCGCGCCGGACGGTCGATGCAAGTTCGGCGATGCTTCGGCTGACGGGTTCGCCGCTTCCGACGGAGTAGGAGTGGTTGTGCTGAAACCCCTCGCCCAGGCTCTCGCTGACAACGACCGGGTGCGGGCTGTCGTTCTGGGCAGCGCTATCGGAAATGATGGTGCCAGCAGCAACTCACTTCTCACCCCGTCGGTCGAGGGACAGATAGAGATGCTCCGATGGGCTTACGCCGACGCCGGCATAGATCCGGCCGATGTGGACTTCATCGAGGCACATGGGACCGGGACACCGCTGATCGACCCCGCTGAGTTCGCCGGGCTCGCCGCAGTTCTCGGCAAAGAACGTTCCCCGGACCATCCGTGCTTCGTGGGCTCCATCAAGACCAACATCGGACACACTGAAGGGGCCGCCGGCATCGCCGGGCTGATCAAGACTGTCCTGTGTCTCGAACATCACCAGGTAGTGCCAAGCCTGCACTACAACACACCGAACCCAGCGATTCCGTGGGACGATCTTCCGTTGATCGTTCCTACAACGGTCCAGTCCTTACCAACTGTGGACCGTCCCGCGATCGCGGGAATCAGTGGGCAAGGTATTTCCTCGGCCAATACCCATCTTGTCATCGGACAAGCTGACGCTCGGTGGGTCGCCCCGCGTTCTTCAGCCCAGGTCGGGCAAGCACACACATTAGTCGTATCTGCGCATACATCGAATGCGCTCGACGACCTTGCTCGCGCCTACATTCGCTATCTCGGGCCCGAAGGCGTCGGGCGAGAGTTCGAGCTCCGTGATGTCTGCTATACGGCCGCAAACCGCCGTCACCATCACGCCTACCGCTTGGCGATTACTGCGGCAGACCATGACGCACTGATTATCGCCCTCGGCTGCTTCCTGGACCGCACGAATGCCCCCGGACTCGCCGTCGGCCACGTGAGTAATCCCGATCTGCAGACAGGCCGACGCCTGCAGGCAGGACAACAGTCCAACCTGCCTCTCGATCATGTCGCTGTGCGCTACGTCACCGGCCAGCCCATTGATTGGAGCGTGCTCGCCGAGCCAGGTGCGCGTTTCGTCCCCGCACCGACTTATCCCTGGCAGACCGAACGTTATTGGCTCGAGCCGGATCCACGCATATCCGAAGTGGCGGCTCCGACGCCCGAGGGGGTCCAATCGTGACCGGGATGGTTCGCATGGCACTGTACGACAGCCTTCTCGGACGTGCGATACCACCCGGTAACCGTTGGGTAGTGGAGCTGACTGCCGACTCGTTTGCCGACCACAAGCTCCAGGATATGGTCGTCTTTCCGGGCTCGGTGTACTTGGACTTGGCGTTGACCGCGGCGACCGTGACTATCGGAGTCCGACCATCGGTCCTGGAGGATGTGTCCTTCGACCACGCGTTGGTCCTGTCACCAGACGCGCCACGTGAACTCCAGATCGAACTGATCCCTGGGCAGGACAACAGGTGGGAGTTCACGGCGACCGGGGCAGCAACCGACGTACAACACGCAGCCGCCTTGATCCCCACTCAGTCCGCGCAAGACGACCCTCTACTTGATCTCGCGGATCCATTGTGGCAACAGGGTACGGAAATCAGCGGTGAGGCACTGTACGCCCAGATGGCTTCCGCTGGAAACTATTTCGGTCCCAGGTTTCGCAGCATCCAGAGGTGCCGAGTCGGCGATGGCCGAGTTGTCGCGACCTGGCAGTCACCGACGACCCCGAGCCTGACTACCGTTGACACTGCCATGCAAGCGCTGACCGCAGCGACCGGGGTTTCCGATCGTACGTTCGCACTTGTAGGCCTCGAGCGGCTGCGCCTGACAGACACTCCGACTTCACCGCAAATCGGAAAAGTATATGCAAAACTTCGGCCAGGGTGGCGAGCAGACTCCGATGAGGTGACCGGCGATGCGGTACTGCTCGATGATGAGGGGCAGCTGATCGTTGAACTGACGGGTATGCGCCTGCGCTGTTTGGACTCGTCACACTCGGCGAGTGAGGCGCTGCAAGTCGCAGTCGCGGCTACGTTCACGGCCGAGCCGCTCGAGGACTCACTGGAATTCTGGTTCGATGCGCTCGGCATATCTGCAGACATCAAGTTCGCCGGGTACAACCAGGTTTTCCAGCAGCTACTCGATCCAGGCAGCCTGCTGTCCACCAATACCGAAGGCCTGAATGTGGTCCTCGTTCGCCCGGAAGATCTGTTACGAGGCGGTCCGCAAGATATTGCGGAACTCGTGCCATATGAAACCGAGTACCTGTACAAGGAGATCTTCGAGCGGCAAGTGTACCTTCGGCATGGGATTGAACTTCCCGACGATCCCTGCGTTTTCGATGTAGGTGCGAACATCGGGATGTTCACGATGTTCGTGCGCAGTAGATGCCCAAACGCTCGAGTGTATGCATTCGAGCCGGCACCGGCGACATTCGATATTCTTCTGCGCAACTGCCCGGACGCGATGCTATTCAATTATGGCCTCGCGGACAAGAATTCGGTGCAGGACTTCACCTTCTATCCGAACTCCCCAGCATACTCGGGGTTTGCCGCAAATGAGACAAGGGACCGCCGGGCGGTGGAGGCTGTGGTCCGGAACATGCTACGCCGGAACATGCCGGCCGAATCACCCGACTTCGACCCGCTGGTAGCGCAATTCACTGCCGATAGACTTGCTGGCGAGACTCACCGCGTTGAGACCAGAACCCTTTCCAGCGTGCTTACCGAGCACTCCATCGAGCGAGTCGATCTATTGAAGATCGACGCTGAAGGCAGTGAAGTTGGCATCCTGGCCGGAATCCGTGACGAGCACTGGCAGCTCATCAGGCAGGTCGTAGCCGAGGTGCATACTCCAGAAGACGGGATTCGTGTCGCGGAGATGCTGTCGGACCGCGGGTTCACCGTCCACGTCGATGATCAGGACGAACTCCTGATGGGCACCGGATTCGTGAACGTCTACGCGCGAAACACGTCGTCTTGGCCTCAAAACCACAATAACTTGTCGATCGGAACGTCGCCGAATGCACGCTTCGAGGGCACCCCTGGTCCAGCAACTACCCTAGGCAAGGAGTTGGCCGGCGCATTCGAAGCTTTCCGTCAGCGTGTCGAAGGTCCGTGCATTTTCGTGTTGTGTCCGCCAGTCGACGATGCACTTGTGCAAGTGGTCACCGACTTGCCTGATGTTGTGGTGATCACGCCCGACGAGCTTCAACGTTACTACGCAGTATCCGATTATGTCGACGTACGTACTGAACGGCTCGGGCGTATTCCTTACACCAATCGATTCTTCGCAGCCCTCGGCACCATGATTACCCGACGGTATCTAACCACTCGGCAGCCACCGGCCAAGGTACTTGTCTTGGACTGTGACCAGACTCTGTGGACCGGTGTATGCGGCGAGGATGGCCCGCATGGTGTGCACATAGATCCGTACCGGCAAGAACTCCAAGAATTCGTCGTCCGCCAGCATGACTTGGGAGTGCTCATCTGCCTGTGTAGCAAAAACAATCCAGCAGACGTTCTGGATGTCTTCGCCCAGCGGACCGATATGCCCCTCCAGCTCGACCACATCGCCGCACACCGGCTGAATTGGCAGCACAAGTCGGCCAATCTCGTTTCACTGGCCGAGGAACTCGGCCTCAGCCTCTCCGACTTTGTCTTCCTCGACGACAACCCGGTCGAGTGCGCCGAGGTTCAGGCGAACCTGCCTGAAGTATTGACGCTCCGAATCCCAGATACTACATCGGAAATTCCGCGCTTCCTCGACCATATCTGGACGTTGGATCGGGCTAGACTCACCGATGAGGACCGAGCACGAAACGAACGGTACCGCCAGGAGCAGCAACGGCAGGCGGCACGAGCCGAGTCCATCACCTTCGAATCTTTCCTGGCGAGCCTCGATCTCCAAGTGGATATACAGCCATGGAAGCCCAGCGACCTACCACGGGTTGCCCAGCTCACCGAGCGCACCAACCAGTTCACCACCACCGGGGCACGGCAGACCGAGGCCCAACTGAACGAGGCGCTGACCTCAGGGTCCTTCGATTGCTTCACGGTTCGGGTCCAGGATCGGTTCGGTGACTACGGCCTTGTCGGCGCGACGCTGTTCCGACCAACCGAGACCGCTCTGCAAGTGAATTCATTCTTCCTGAGCTGCCGCGCCCTGAGCCGAGGTGTCGAGGACCAGATGGTGACCGCACTCGGTGAAATCGCCAGGAACCATGATCGCGACCGCATCGAGATCGTGTTCGTACCGACGGGACGAAACGAACCAGCTCGCGCATATTTCGAAACTGTATCGAGCAGTTCGTATTCAGAAGGGGAGGAATTCCGGTTCATCCTGACAGGCAATGCCTCAATAGCGTTTGGGGGATCTATAGATCGTAGCCGTGAAGTGAAAACGGAAACCACGACGAACACCGTGCAACGCAAGCTGCCCACAGGACGTGGGTTCGTGTCCAATTCCAGGAATTCAGACATACCGTACACGAGAATCGTCGAAGAGCTTCGGGATCTGGATGCCATCGTCGCAGCCATCGACGCTGGTCGAATCCGGAGCAGGCCGGTGCGGCAAGCCGCACCCACAAGGCCGAACGATGAGATCGAACGCAAACTGGTCGATCTGTGGCAGCACGTACTCGGTGTCGACGAGGTCGGAGTGGACGACAATTTCTTCGATCTCGGTGGCACATCGCTCCGGGCTGTCCAGGTGATGGCCGAACTGAGCGAACTGACCGGCAGGCGCATGCCCCCGATCAGCACCTTCGAAAACAACACGATCCGGTCCATAGCCGCAATGCTGCGAACAGACAGCGGCGGTTCGGACGACAGCACCGAGCATGCCGAGCGCGGAACCCAGCACAGGCGGGATGCGTAGCGAGGCGTGGACGGGCCCGGTCGAAGATTGCCGTGACTGCCGTTACGACACGGACTCTGGGCGTGGCCGAGCACAGGGAAACAATATTCCCTCAGCGCTAACGCATCTTGGTGGGCCAGTATTCCACGAGTGAAATTGGTGATCAAAATTGCCTGCCGCATTCAACCACACATACACGCCGTGGCGAACACCACGGTATGAGCGCCGTGTACGCCCGGCTACCCCGTTTGCGGACCGTACGTCGCGTCGGCAACCCACGACGCACCTCGTCAAGTTGGAGAGCTTCCCGTCATGACCGAATCGATCACGGCATCCGGCGATATACGGCACATGACAGCCGAGGGGTTTCGGGCCATGATGCGCGGCTTTCCCACCGGAGTCTCGATCGTCACTGCCACTGATGTCTCGGGCGCACCACGCGGTATGACCTGCACGTCGGTGAGCAGCGTGACTCTGCGCCCGCCGACGTTACTCGTCTGCCTGCGCAACGGGAGCCCTACGCTCGAGGCGGTCGTGAGCAGTGGCACCTTCTCCGTGAACCTGCTTCACAGCGCCGCACAATCGGCTGCCGAGTTGTTCGCTTCCGGCGCGCCGAACCGGTTCGACCTCATCTACTGGGAGCAATCGTCCGTGAACGGTAGTCCACGTCTGAGCCGCGACGCGCATGCTATCGCCGAGTGCCGTGTCATCCACACCGCCACGGTCGGTGACCACACCGTCGTCTTCGGCGAAACGCTCGGTATCACCCGGAACTCTGGTCTCGAGCCGTTGCTTTACGGACTGGGCCAGTACCGCTTCTGGCCGGAGATGGAGGCCAATGGAACTACCTGCAACCAGAATGTGCACGACTGCGCACTATCGAACAGAACTATTGAATAAAAACGGTGAGTTCGCCTGGTCACAAGGCAGGGTCTTAGGATACCTACCTACTAGAAGTATAATCTTCTATTTTCGGTTCGCCATCTATTCATAGCTACCTTATTTCGATGCTCAATGAGGAATCCTCAAATGAACGATAACCGTATCAATAAAGTTGTTGTACTCGGCGGCGGGACTGCCGGATGGATGACCGCATCCTATCTCGGCAAGGCACTCGGCGACGAAGTATCCATCACAGTCCTCGAGGCCCCGGCCATCCCCAAGATCGGGGTCGGCGAGGCAACAGTACCCAACCTGCATAAGACGTTCTTCGATTTTCTCGGGTTGACGGAGGAAGACTGGATGCGTGAGTGCAACGCCAGCTTCAAGATGGGCATCAAGTTCATCAACTGGCGCACTCCGGGTGTCGGCGAGGCGACCGGGCGGCGCTTCCGCGACGCCACTGATCATTACTACCATCTGTTCGGATTGCTGCCCAACCACGCCAACTTGCCATTGTCGCACTACTGGGTGAACAAGAAGCTGGCCGGCCAGACCGACGAACCCTTCGACTACGCCTGCTACCGCGAGCCGCCGATTCTGGACAAGAACCTGGCTCCCCGCCACGTCGACGGTTCGCGGTGGACGAACTACGCGTGGCACTTCGACGCCAACCTGGTCGCCGACTTCCTGCGCCGGTTCGCAGTGAACAAGCAGGGAGCGGTGCACGTCCAGGACGAGATGACCGAGGTGGTCTTCGACCAGCGTGGCTATATCTCGGCCCTGAAGACCAAGTCCGGTCGGGTGCTCGAAGGCGATCTGTTCATCGACTGCTCAGGGTTCCGCGGCCTGCTGATCAATCAGGCGATGCGGGAGCCGTTCCTGGACATGAGCGAGCACCTGCTGAACGACAGCGCAGTGGCCACTGCTGTGCCGCATGACGATGCCGCGAACGGCATCGAGCCCTACACCTCAGCGATCGCTATGTCGTCAGGGTGGACCTGGAAGATTCCCATGCTGGGCCGGTTCGGCACCGGGTATGTGTACTCCAGCCGGTTCCAGAACCAGGACGACGCCACCGAGGAGTTCTGCCGCATGTGGAACCTCGACCCGGCAGAGCAGCCGCTCAACCAGATCCGCTTCCGCGTCGGCCGCAACCGCCGCGCCTGGGTGAAAAACTGCGTCAGCATCGGCCTGTCCGGCTGCTTCCTCGAGCCGTTGGAGTCCACGGGCATCTACTTCATCACCGCCTCGCTCTACCAGCTGGCCAAGCACTTCCCCGACCGGCGGTTCGACCAGGTCCTGGTCAACCGGTTCAACCGGGAGATCGAGACGATGTTCGACGACTCCCGGGACTTCATCCAGGCGCACTTCACTTTCGCCCCGCGCGAGGACACCCCGTTCTGGAAGGCCTGCAAGGAGCTTGAGCTCGCCGACGACATCACCGAGAAGATCGCAATGTACCGGGCCGGGCTGGCGGTGAATATGCCGGTCACCGACGAGCAGACGTACTACGCCAACTTCGAGGCCGAGTTCCGCAACTACTGGACCAACAGCAGCTACTACTGCATTTTCGCCGGGCTCGGCCTCGTGCCGGACCATCCGGTGCCGGCCCTGGCCTACCGCCCGGACGACACCGCCTCCGCGGAACCGGTGTTCGCCGAGATCAAGCAGACACAGCAGGAGCTGTTGCGGACCCTGCCGTCTACCTATGAGTACTTGCGCCAGTTGCATGCCAAGTAAGGAGGCGCACTCATGCCGTTCACCCGGTTACCCAACCAGGCAGGCACCGTCGACTGCACAGTGATCAGCGCGCTGGACCCGCTGCACGCTGACGAGTTCTGCCCTAGCCTTCCGGCGATGAACGCCTCGGCCGACGTGCTGGCCCTGGCCGCGCGGCTGCGGGAGTTGGTCCCGGATATGGGCCTGGTCGCCTCGTTCTCCTTGGAGCAGGCGCTGGGCGCGATGCGCGACCTCGGCCTGTTCCTCGGCTCGTTGAAACGCCACGGCGTCCAGCCCGTCGAGGCGGTGCCCGAGGTCGAACCGGTGTTGGTGGCGCTGGGCCGGCGCACCGACATGATTCCGAGAGACACCGTGCACCACTACACCGAGTGGAACCCGACCGACGGCCGCCAGCGGATGTACACCGGCGATCCCCAAGAGGGATTCCTCATGAACGGGCCGCGGATGTCGATGCCGCACCTCGGCGACGCCGTCGACCAGTGCGTCCGGCTGGCCGCGCTGGAACCGGATGATGCTGCATTCCCGGCACTACTGGCCAGCATCGCGGAGAATATCGGCTGTTTCGACAAAGCGATCAGCATGGTGGTGGAGAAAGTCACGCCGGAGTTCTTCGCCCGCGAGATGCGGCCCTACTTCGAGGAGGTCACCGTTGCGGAGATGACATTCCTCGGGCCTGCAGCGGCGCATGTCCCGCTGTTCCTCGTCGATCTGTTGGTCTGGGCCTCCGACCACAGCGCGCTGACGTACGACGACTTCATCGACGAAGCCGCCCAGCACACGCTGCCGCAGTGGCGGTCGTTGGTGGACGCCTGGCGACGCTCGCCGTCGGTGGTCACCAAGGTCACCCAAGCGTTGCAGTCGGTGGCCCCGCATGAGCCTCCACCCGCGCTGCGGGATGCGGCGGTGGCGCTGTCCATGACACTTCGCGCGCTGACGCTGTTCCGCGGCAAGCACTTGACGATCGCACGCAAGGCCTACCGCGACGAGATTCGGTTGTACGAGCTGGGTAGTGGCAACGGGAGCATTGAACTGCTGCGCCAGATCCTTGATCTCACCCGGGAGAACGCGTGGCTGGTCGCGCGGGCCGACGGCCGCGGGGCAAGCGGGCCGACGCGACTGCAGGGGGTCGCCAACGGCGGTAAGGACGGCTCAGGTGGATAGCGATCTCCGAATTGTCATCGCCGGGGCCGGGATCGGTGGCCTCAGCGCGGCCCTGTCGTTGCACGCGGCCGGGTTCACCAACGTCGTGGTGGTCGAGGCGGTGCCCTCCATCCAGCCGATAGGTGTCGGCCTCAATATCCTGCCGAACGCGGTCCGCGAGCTGACCGGGCTCGGCGTGTTCGATGCGGTCTCCCGCCGCGCGGTGAAAACGCTGGACTTCTCGCTGTACCACCGTTGCGGCAGCCTCATCTGGCGGGAGCCACGCGGAGTCGCAGCCGGGCACCGGTGGCCGCAGTTGTCCGTCCACCGCGGTCACCTGCAGCGAACCCTGGCGGCCGCGGTGGTGCACAGGCTGGGCAAGGATTCGTTGGTGACCGACGCGCGGGTTGTCGGCTTCGAGCCGCGTGGCGCTGACCGCGTGAAGGTGGCGCTTCAGCACCCAGCGGCCGGCGGCAGCAGCGTCCGAGAGGCCGATGTCCTCATCGGCGCGGATGGCCTGCACTCGACGGTTCGCGCCGCCCTCTATCCAGCAGAGGGCGAGCCTTGCGGCAACGGTCTCGTGATGTGGCGAGGGACCACTTGGGCCGAGCCATACCTGTCTGGACGGTCGATGATCGTCATCGGCGACGACCAGCAGAAGATTGTGGTCTATCCGATCGTCCCTCCGGCCAGCTCAGGCAGCCCCTCATTGATCAACTGGGTGACCGGCCTGCCATCCACGGCCCTACCGCCAGGGGGAACCAATTCCGCCGAGCGACGCGCCCACGTGCTACGCCACTACAGTAGCTGGGCGCAGCCGTGGCTGGACATCCCGGCGCTGATCTCCGAGGCGGTGGACATCCTCGAGTACCCGATGCTGGACCGGGATCCCTTGCCACGGTGGGCATTCGGCCATGTTGTCCTGCTCGGTGACGCCGCGCACCCCATGTATCCGGTCGGCTCGAACGGGGCGACGCAGGCGATCGTGGACGGTCGCGCGGTCGCGTACTACCTCGCCACCTCGGATGACCCTGGTGAGGCGCTGGCGGCGTTCGAGGCCGATCGCAGACCTAAGATGACCGGGGTCCAGGCAGCGAACCGAAGGATGGGGCCGGAGCAGGCGATCGACCTCGTGCACCGGCGCGCCCCTGGCGGCTTCACCGCGGTCGAGGACGTGATCTCGATAGACGAACTCCGGGAGATCTCCCGCCGGTACGCCCAGACCGGCGGGTTCACTCCAGCACAACTCAACGCTGAACCGACCTCGCCCTACGCCGTCGGTCAGCCCCTGCACGATTCGTTCCCACAGCCAGCAGAGTCCTGGTGAACGCTGGTGGACTGGGCAGCAGCGGTAAAACTCAATTCGTTCCAATCAAGACTTCATGCGGAAGGTAGGTAGAGGTGGTCGTCATAGTGATCGTGCTGCTGGGGGTTAGTTTTGTGGGGGCAGGTGTGGCCAAGCTAGCGGGCTTCGAAGTGATGAGGGACGATGCGGCGCGATTTGGCTTCCCCTACTGGGCCTACCGGGTAATCGGCGCGCTGGAGGTGTGTGGTGGCGCGGGCCTGATGGGCGGGTTGGCATTGAAACCACTGGCAATCGTTTCTGCAATAGGGTTGGTCGGGCTGACCATCGGAGCAGTGGTGTGCCATCTGCGGGCGAACGATCCGAGAATAAAGCCGGCCGCGGCCGCCGTGATGGGTGTTCTCTCGGCAGTGGCAGGGGTTATGAGTGTTATCCAGTGAAACTCCGCGTAGGCCAGGTGCGCCACTATGTCGTGGTTCGACTGATGCTCAACACACCCCGTACTCTGCTCGAGTGACTCGAGACCAGACCTCATCGCCGAGAGTCGTAGCGACAGATTCCTACCGGACGATCGAGAATCCATCCGAGACGCAACTGCACGACATCCTCGCGGACATGAACCTGAGTGCGCCCTTCGTGATCGTCGACCGGCTCGACGGCCCCGAACCCGGCGACTACTACATTCAGGTTCACCTCGATGAACAAGTGGATCCAGAGCAGGGGCACGGTTATATCGTCGAATTTCGCGACGGAGGACCGGATGCGCATTTCCGTGCCACCGTCAGCGACGACGCTCCGTGGGACAGCGCCTTCTCTCCCGCATTCGACACCGTGGTGAACGCCGTCCAGGACTGGGCATTCCAGCGCGGAGACTGGCGAACAGCACTGAGCTGGGAACGGCTCGAATTCGACCGCTGACCAGATGTATCGGGCTCAGCGGGACCATCCCTGCGCGGTCTGTCGCACGGTGCGCATATGAGCGCGATCTCGGGGATCGCCGCGATGGCCGGCTGTGACGATGAGTACCTGCGCGGCCGAGACTTATTCAGCGAGGAATGGGAGTGCCGGAACTCCGGTGGATCTGATCTCGGTCCGATGAGCCGAGCATGCCTAACCCTTACCGAGGTCGGATCCACCGGCAATCCGACACTCCCTCTGGTCGCCGCCGGTCGCGCAGGTGGCCGCCGATCGGCGCTGGCCATGCCGATCCTCTGGGCGAAGAACACCTCGCTCTGAATCGCGAATCGGGGACGGGTCGGATTTCTATGGGGGTCAGCGGGCCCAGGGGGCGACGATGGGGGGTCGGCCGGGGATGAGTCCCTGTCCGCCGACGGGTAATACGACGATTGCCTCGAAGGGTTCATCACTGGGTGTGGACATTGCGAATTGTTGGTATGCGGGCACGATCAGTGCGTCTCCGGCTGTGACGGTGAAGGTTTCGTCGCCCATGGTGACGGTCATCGTTCCGGACAGCGCGATGAAGATCTCCTCGCGGTCCAGGGCGTGTGCGGGAGCGTCGATGCCGGGCTTCAGGGTCAGTCGCCAGGCGCTGTTCTCGATGGAGCCGCGGCTGGGTGCGGCCAGGCCGATGAATGTCGCGTGGTCGTTCTCGAAGCGTGGCGCGCTGTCGGCGGTGATGTGTGGCATGCGTGTCTCCTAATCTTCAACCAAGGTGTTCAACCTTAGTGTACAACTAAAGTTGAACATATTGATGGAAGGAGAGTCAAGATGGATTTCGGGATCCTGCTCGGGAAGGCATATCAGCAGTTGGTCGGAGAGTTACACGTCCACCTGGCTGAGCGCGGCTATCGCGGACTCGGTGCGTCCTACGGCTACGTCCTGCGTTCGCTGGCCGAGAACGCCCGCACTGCAAGTCAACTGGCTGAGGGGCTCGGTATCAGCGCGCAGGGCGCGGCCAAGGTCGTCGACGAAATGGTGCGGCGCGGGTACGTGGAGCGGCGCCCGGATCCGGCCGACAAGCGGGCCAAGCTGCTGCACCTGTCCGCCCGAGGGCGCGACCTACTGGCCGCGGTGCGCGAATTCCACGCCGCCTACGAGCGCGAGCTGATCGCCAGGGTAGGCGGGGACCAGGTCGCCACTGTGCGCGCGGTGCTGGGCGAGGTTATCGGCATGGCAGCGGTTTCCGGCGAAGAGCAAACCTTTCGGCCGCTATGAGAGCCATCGACGGGTTACTGCGGCCAGATCCGACCATCGCTACCCTGTCGATCGGGCGGCGGTCAGGAAAGGGGCGAGACGAGGCAGCACCGATTCACCGTACGCCTCCAGGGTCGTCGTCTTCGCGTCGTGCTGGAGGTAGACAGCGAATTGGTCCACGCCGAGCCCCGCCAGCTCCCGCAACCGGGACAGGTGCTCGTCGGGCGTGCCCAGCAGGCAGAAGCGGTCCACGATGGCATCGGGCACATACTCGGCGTGGACGTTGCCCGCGCGTCCGTGCTGGGTGTAGTCGTAGCCCCGCCTGCCTTCGACGTAGTCGGTGAGTGCGGCCGGGATGTCACCCGCCGTACCGTATTTCGTGACGATCTCCGCCACATGGTTGCCGACCATTCCGCCGAACCATCGGCACTGCTGCCGCGCGTGCGCGAGCGCCGCGTCCGTCCCGTCGGTGACGTACGCGGGTGCGGCCACGCACATCCGGATCGCCGCCGGGTCCCTTCCTGCGCGCTCGGCCGCCGCCCGCACCCGCGCGATCGTCCAGGCGGTGATGTCCGGGTCGGCCAGTTGCAGGATGAATCCGTCCGCCACCGCGCCGGTCAGGTCGAGGGCGCGTGGTCCGTAGCCCGCCACCCACACCTCCAGCCGCGAGCCGGTCGCCCACGGCAAGCGGACCAGAGTGTCGCCCACGCGCGCGCTGCGTCCGTTGCCCAGCTCCCGGATCACCTCGACCGCCTGTCGCAGGGTGGCGAGAGTGGCCGGGTTCCCGCCCTGGGTGCGCACAGCCGAATCCCCGCGGCCGATCCCGCACAGCGTGCGATTACCGAACATCTCGTTCAGCGTGGCGAAGGTCGACGCGGTCACCGTCCAGTCCCGGGTGGACGGATTGGTCACCATCGGACCGACCATGACCTTGCGCGTGGCCGCCAGGATCTGGCTGTGGATGACGT
Organism: Nocardia asteroides; assembly: GCA_019930625.1. Classification (NCBI taxonomy): domain Bacteria; kingdom Bacillati; phylum Actinomycetota; class Actinomycetes; order Mycobacteriales; family Nocardiaceae; genus Nocardia; species Nocardia asteroides. Next base: position 4,653,639 of record CP082844.1, on the reverse strand, counting down.
AGGGTTCCTGCCAGAGCAGATGCGAGTCGAACGTCCAGACGTGCGAGAACCCGTATGTCTCCGCCAGCCTGGCCAGTTCGATCACGCGCGAGGCAGGGGGCGTGCATTGCAGCACCAGACCGATGTCCATTCGGCACTCTCCGTTCCGAGGATCGAGATGCGGCGTCAGATCAGGTTCTGCGACAGTGCGCGCTCGACGAACCGGCCGTGCCCCGCGTGACCGAGGTAGACGCCGTCATCGACGACCACACGGCCCCGCGACAGCACCGTGTCGACGTGTCCGTCGATCTCGAAGCCCTCGTAGGCCGAATAGTCCATGTTCATGTGATGTGTCTTGCCGAGACCGATGCTGGTGTGGCCGCCCGGGTCGTAGATCACGATGTCGGCGTCCGCGCCCGGGCTGATCACCCCTTTGCGCGGGTACATGCCGAACATCCGGGCCGGCGTGGTGCAGCAGACCTCGACCCATCGTTCCAGCGAGATCCGGCCGGATCGGACGCCCTGGAACATCAGGTCCATCCGATGCTCCACGCCGCCGATGCCGTTGGGGATCTTGCTGAAGTCGCCGAAGCCCATGTCCTTCTGGTCCTTCATGCAGAACGGACAGTGGTCGGTGCCGACCGTCGTGACGTCACCGGTGCGTATATAGCGCCACAACTCGTCCTGATGCCCTTCGGCTTTCGACCGCAGCGGGGTGGAACACACCCATTTGGCGCCTTCGAAACCGGGTGCGCCGAGCTGCTCTTCGAGCGAGAGGTACAGGTACTGCGGGCAGGTCTCGCCGAAGACGTTGCGTCCGGCGTCGCGGGCGGCGGCGATCTGCGCCAGTGCCTGCTCGGCCGATACGTGCACGACATACAGCGGCACGCCGGTCAGCTCGGCCAGCATGATCGCGCGGTGGGTCGCCTCCTCCTCCAGCTGCCACGGCCTGGTCGTGCCGTGGAAGTACGGTGCGGTCTCCCCGCGCGCGAGCGCTTGCTCGACCAGCACATCGATGGCGATGCCGTTCTCGGCGTGCATCATCACCAGCGCACCCAGCTCCGCCGCCGACTGCATGGCGCGCAATATCTGGCCGTCGGTGGAGTAGAAGACACCCGGGTAGGCCATGAACAGCTTGAAGCTGGTGACGCCCTCTGCCACCAATTCGCTCATCCCCTTCAGGGACTCGTCGTCGACTTCGCCGATGATCTGGTGGAACCCGTAGTCGATCGCGCACTGTCCGGCCGCCTTGTGGTGCCAGGCGGCCAGGGTCTCCTGGACGCGCTCCCCCGGCTTCTGGACGGCGAAGTCGATGATCGTGGTGGTGCCACCCCACGCGGCGGCACGGGTGCCTGTCTCGAAGGTGTCGGAGGCTTCGGTCCCCCCGAAGGGCATTTGCATGTGGGTGTGGCCGTCCACCCCGCCGGGGATCACGTATCTGCCGGTCGCGTCGAATACCCGATCGGCGGACGCGGCGAGGTCCGCGCCCAGCGCGGTGGAACCCGGCTGGAGAACGGCGGCGATGCTCTCGCCGTCGACGAGTACGTCGAGCGGTTGGGCTCCGGTGGCGCAGACCACCGTGCCGCCGTGGATGAAAGTGCGCGCCATCTCCTTCTCCCCGTTCTCAGGGGGCCACCAGCGGCCCATAGGCGTCGGGGCGGCGGTCGCGGTAGAACGCCCAGCGGTCGCGCACCACCTTGATCAAGTCCATATCCAGATCGCGGACGACCAGTTCGGGGTCGATATCGGAGGCGACGTCGCCGACGAATCTGCCTTCGGGGTCGGCGAAATAGCTGGTGCCGTAGAAGTCGTCGTCGCCGTACTCCTCGACGCCGACCCGGTTGATGGCGCCGATGAAATACTCGTTGGCCACCGCGGCGGCCGGCTGCTCCAGTTTCCAGAGGTAGCCGGACAGGCCCCGCGAGGTGGCCGACGGGTTGAACACGATCTCGGCGCCCGCGAGGCCCAGCGCGCGCCAACCCTCCGGGAAGTGCCGGTCGTAGCAGATGTAGACGCCGACTTTGCCGACCGCGGTGTCGAAAACCGGCCAGCCCAGGTTGCCCGGCCGGAAGTAGAACTTCTCCCAGAACCCGTGGACGTGCGGGAGGTGATGTTTGCGGTACTTGCCGAGATAGCTGCCGTCGGCGTCGATCACCGCCGCCGTGTTGTACAGCAGACCCGGCTGCTGCTGCTCGTACACCGGCAGGATCATCACCATGCGCAATTGCTCCGCCAATTCGGCGAATCTCTCGGTCGTCGGCCCCGGGACGGACTCGGCGTACTCGTAGAACTCCGTGTCCTGCTGCTGACAGAAGTACGGCCCGTAGAACAGCTCCTGGAAGCAGATCACCGTGGCCCCCTGCGCGGCGGCCCGGCGCGCGTAGTCCTCGTGCGCCTTGATCATCGACTCTTTGTCACCGGTCCAGTTCGTTTGGACCAGCGCCGCTCGAACGATTCCCATGCTTCGTTCTACATCACCGGGAACAACTACTGTTGTCCAACAAGTTGCCGGAAACATTTTGTGGCCGATCTGCAGCCATCGAGGGCCCACATATCGGACCGCGCACACGGTCGATCGAGCCGTACTCCCCCGCCAGGATCGGGGAGATGGAATGATTCGCGCTGCATCGTCCGGTGCGCAAACCCGAGTGAAGGAGATTTCCAGCGGTGAGCAGCGAAGTGCAAGCACGAGAACTCGTCGACGGTCGGCGCGCGGGGCGCCGGGGTTTACCGTGGCGATCGCTGCGGATCCTCGGGATTCTCGCCGTCGGCGTGACACTGGTGGCCTCCACGGCGGGTATCGTCTCGGCGAGCCCGGCACCGGCTCGGGAGCAGGGGCCGACCGGTTGCGCCGCACCGGCCGCGGGGCAGCCGAACGGCAAGCAGTGGCCCGCCGAACCCGGCATGAGCATCGACACCAACGCCGGATACACGGCGACGCTGGCCACCACGTGTGGCACCGTGACCATCGCCCTGGACGCGGCCCGCGCGCCGCGCACGGTCAACTCGTTCGTATTCCTGGCCGGTGAGCGGTTCTTCGACCACACGAAGTGCCACCGGATGACCACCGAGGGCATCTTCGTCCTGCAGTGCGGCGACCCGACCGCGACCGGCATGGGCGGCCCCGGCTACTTCTTCCCCGACGAGAACCTGACCGGAGCCACCTACCCGGCAGGCACGGTCGCCATGGCGAACGCCGGGCCCGGCACCAACGGCAGCCAATTCTTCCTGGTCTACCGTGATGCGCCGCTGCCGCCGAGTTACACGCCGTTCGGCAGGGTCACCGCGGGCATGGACGTGCTCGACTCCATCGCGGCCGCCGGCGTCAAGGACGGGTCGGCCGACGGCGCACCGGCCGTGGATGTCGTGCTCGATTCGGTCGCGGCCGTCCGCAACTGACTTCCGTACCAGCCCGGTGGCGGCGCCGAGTCGGCGCCGCCACCGTGGAACTCAGCTCGCCCGGTCCTCGAAGAACACGACTTCCCAGAGGTGACCGTCCGGATCGGCGAAATAGCCCGCGTAGATGCCCCAGGGCCGCTGCCGCGGCGGATGCACGATGGCGCCGCCCGCCGCGCGCGCGAGTTCCAGAGCACTGTCGACCTCCGCGCGACTGCCGACGAACCAGCCCAGGCTCACCGGTGAGCCCGCGACCCGCTCCACCGGGATTCCGGCGTCCTCGGCCAGGTCCTCGCGCCCGTACAGCGACAGGATGAGCCCGTTCCCGAAGGTGAACATGGCCGCCGAACCGCCGGGTTCCCGCTCGTCGCCGACGAATTCGGTACCGACGATCCCGGGGAACGACACGCCGAGCTGCCGGTAGAACCGCAGTGAGCGATCCAGGTCGCTCACACCGAGAGTGATCACACTGATGTGCGCCTGCACGGCCCGCACCTCCGAACTTACGACCGATATCCTGACGACCTCAGTACAACTCGGCCGCCCGCCGGAGGCCTTGAACGAATCGGTCAGGACACCTCGGCACGCCGTCGCAGCACCAGCGCCATGACCGGCTCGACGAAGCGGCTTGCGATCGGACCGAGAACCGCCATCAGCAGCACGTAGGTGGTGGCGAGGGCGGCGAATTCCGCGGGAACCGCGCCCGCGGCGACGGCCAGGCCTGCGATGACGATCGAGAATTCACCGTGGGCGACCAGTGCGGTGCCCGCCCGCGCCCGGCCGAGGCGGCCCGCACCGGCTCGCTTGGCCGCCCACCATCCGGTGGCGATCTTGCTGGCCGTGGTGACCAGCGCCAGCAGGCACGCCCAGCCCAGCACCGGCGGAATGCTCGCCGGGTCTGTGCTCAGGCCGAACAGCACGAAGAACAGCGCGGCGAACAGATCACGCAGCGGTTCCAGGATCTTGGTGGCGTTGTGCGCGGTGGAGTCGGAGATCGCGATGCCGAGCAGGAAGGCGCCGACCGCCGCGGACACCTGCACCGCGGAGGCCACGCCCGCCACCAGCAGCGCGGAGCCGAGCAGCTTCAACAGGAAGATCTCGCGGTCCTCGCTGTCCACTATCGCGGAGACGTAGCGGCCGTAGCGCAGCGCGACGATCAGGACGACTGTGACCGCCGTCAACGCGATGGCCAGCGTCTTCAGCCCGGCCAGGAAGCCGACACCGGCCAGCACCGCCGTCAGCACCGGTAGGTATCCGGCCATCACCAAGTCTTCGAACACCAGGATGGACAGGATCACCGGCGTCTCCCGGTTGCCGAGCCTGCCCAGGTCGTTGAGCACTTTCGCGACGATGCCGGAGGACGAGATGTAGGTCACCCCGGCCATCGCGATCGCGCCGGTGAACCCCCAGCCGAGCCCGAGCGCCACGAGCACACCCGGAGTCGCGTTGAGCACGATATCCACGACACCGGCCGCCCACGACCGGCGCATGCCCGTGACCAGTTCCGGCGCACTGTATTCCAGGCCGAGCAGCAAGAGCAGCAGGACGACGCCGATTTCGCTGGCGAGGTGGATGAAGTCGTCGACCTGCCGCAACTCGACCAGGCCGCCGGTGCCGAACACCAGGCCGCCGATCAGGTACAACGGGATGGGCGACATGCCGATGCGCGCGGCGATTCGTCCCAGCAGGCCCAGGCCGAAAAACACCGCGCCCAGCTGGATCAGCGCGAGCGCGGTCTCGTGTGCCACCATGCCGCTCAGCCGTCTAACAGGATCTTGGCGGCGGCCTCCAGGCCCTCCACGGTGCCGACGACGACGAGCACGTCCCCGGCGGTGAAGGTGAAGTCCGGTCCAGGCGAGGGAATGGGCTGTCCGCTGCGCACCACGGCGACGATCGATGTCTTCGTCCGGGTGCGTATCTGGGTGTCGCCCAGCCTGCGCCCGTCGTAGCGGGATCGGTCGGGGATGGACAGCTGCCGGGTGGTCAGGCCGGTGAACTGGCGGTGCTCCTCACGCAACTGCTCGACCAGCTGCGGGGCGCCCAGCAGGCTGGCCAGCACGGCCGCTTCCTTCCCCGACAGGGGCACCTGTTCGGTTTCGTCGGGGTTGTCGAGCTTGCTCACGATCAGGTCCATCGTGCCGTCGCGATGATTGATCACTCCTATGCGGCGCCGGGTATTGGCCAGCGGGAAATCTTTACGCACACCGATACCGGGCAGGGGTGTCACCTCAACGTTCACGACTCCACCCTATCGACCCACCGTCATCACCCGCCCGAAGGGTGACCGAATTGTCCGTATACCTCGGATGTTTGCGCACACCACACGGATCGGGCGAGTTGGACCGTGCTTCGCCGCCCGTGATAAGAGAATGACGTGTCCCGTACCTCTCCTCGTCACCGAGCCGTCGCCTTCCGTTGCCGCAGCGACCGCGCCGTACGGGTCCGGTGACGGTGGCCCGACTGCTGGATCGGTTCCTCCGCCCGGACACGACCGCCACGGCGGCTGCGCCGCGAGAGGACGCGCAGGAGTACCGGCACGATCTGGACGGGTTGCGCGGCGTGGCGATAGCGCTGGTCGTGGCCTTTCACATCTGGTTCGGTCGCGTCTCGGGCGGGGTCGACGTGTTCCTGGTGCTGTCCGGGTTCTTCTTCACCGGTTCGCTGCTGCGCGGCGCGGAAGCCACCGGCGCGGTCCGCGTCGTCACCACCGCTCGCAGGCTCGTCCGCAGGTTGTTGCCCGCGCTCGTGACGGTGCTGGCCGCCGTGGTCGCGGCGACCCTGCTGCTGCGCCCGTTCACCCGTTGGGGCGAGATGGCGGCGCAGACGCTGGCGTCGCTGCTGTACTACCAGAACTGGCAGCTGGCGCTGTCCTGGTCGGACTACCTGGCCGCCGATCCGTCGGTGAGTCCGCTACAGCACCTGTGGTCGATGTCGGTGCAGATGCAGTTCTATCTGCTGGCGCTGCTCGGCGTGGCGGCGGCTGCGCGCCTGTGCCTGCGTTTCGCCGGTCCCGCGGCGCTGCGCCCCGCACTGGCGGTGGTTCTGGCCGCGGGCGCGGTGGCCTCGTTCCTCTACGCCGCGCACGGCACCGCGGTGCATCAGGGCTGGAACTACTACGACAGCTTCGCCCGCGCCTGGGAGCTCTCGGCCGGGGCGCTGCTGGCGGTCGTCGCTCCCTGGCTGTCGCCGCCTCGGCTGGTGCGGGTGGCGGCTGCCGTGCTCGGCTCGGTGGGGGTGCTCACCTGTGGTTGGCTGATCGACGGAGCCGATCGGTTCCCCGGTCCGGCTGCGCTGGTGCCGGTCGGCGCCGCGCTGGCGTTGATCGTGGCGGGCAACAACCTGACCGCCGCTGGGCATCCGCTGCCCAATCGGCTGCTCGCCGCGCCGGCCGCGGTGCGTTTGGGCGAGTTGTCCTACGCGCTGTACCTCTGGCACTGGCCGATCCTGATCTTCGTGCTGGCGCGGACCGCAGCCGCGACAGCCGGACTCGTCGTGGGCATCGGGGTCGTCGGGGCGTCGCTAGGGCTGGCCCACCTTACGAACCGGTTCGTCGAGGAGCCGTTGCGGATGCGGTCGGACCGGTCGGCGCAAGCGACGCCCGCGCGCAGCACGCGCACCGGCCGATTGGTCGCGGCACTCGGCGCAGCGGTGCTCGCGGCGGCCGTCGGTCATCAGGTGGCGACCAGAGCGAACCCGCCGCAGGCGGTGGCATTCCTGGACCCGGACCCTTACCCCGGGGCGGAGGCACTGGTCAACGGAGCGAGCACGCCCGAAGCCCCCATGCGCCCCACCGTGTACGAAGGGCCCGCGGACGCCGCCTACCCCTCCCGTGACGGCTGCATCGCGGATTGGGACACCCGCGACGTCATCACCTGCACCTATGGGGACGCAGATGCCGAACGCACCGTCGCGGTGGCCGGCAGCTCGCACGCCGAGCACTGGGTGCCCGCTCTGGACGCGCTGGGTCGCGAACACGCCTTCCGGGTCGAGGTCTACTTGAAGATGGGATGCCCGCTGACGGTGGCGGCGGAGGCGATGTACAAGGGCGAAGCGATCCCGGATTGCCGGGACTGGTCCGTCGAGGTGATCGATCGCCTGGGTGTCGAACGTCCGGAGTGGGTCTTCACCACGGCCACGCGACCGCGTGACGGCGCGGGCGACGAGACGCCTGCCGAGTATCTGGACGTGTGGACCCGCCTGGCCGACCGTGGACTCAACGTGCTCGCCATCCGCGACACCCCGTGGCTGCGCCGCGACGGCGTTCGGTACCGGGCGATCGATTGCCTCGCCCAGCAGGGCGACCGGATCAGCTGCGGGATGCCGCGCGCGGTCGCGCTGGACGAGGTCAATCCGGCGCTGGAGTTCGCCGCCTCGTTTCCGAACGTGTTCCCGCTGGACCTGTCCGACGCGCTGTGTCAACGCGACGTGTGCGCGGTCACCGAGGGCAACATCTTGATCTACCACGACGAGCACCACCTCACCGCCAGCTATTCGCGCTCGCTCGCACCGGAGCTCGGCAGGCATCTGTCGCCGATCCTGGGCTGGTGGTGAGACGGATCAGTTCAGCCGCAACATAGCCGGCCAGGCCTGCGACCACGGCGCACGCGGTTGCGCGCAGCGCCAGACGGTGACGCCGCGAGTGACACCGGGATATCCGAGCCGGGCGTCCACCCGCCCGATCGCGGCCACCTCGGCGCAGCGCGCCCGCACGCCGTCCTCGGTACCGCCCACCCACAGCACCGTGGTCGCCGTGTCCGGCGGGGAGCCGAAGTAACCGAACCCTCGATTCGGGCTGTACACGGCGGGCAAGCCGTATGCCGCGCGATCGATATCCAGTGAGCTCGCCTGCCAATAGGAATCCGCGATCACCACGGCCGACGTCCGCTGCGGTTCCGGCAGCGTCCGGTAGGCGGCCGCCGTGCCCGCCGCCAGCTCCGACCACCCGAATCGCCCGTAGACCGCGATCTCGAGGCCCGCTTGAGCCTGGGTGGCGACCGGCTCGATCTCCGCCTCCGGACGCAATGGCAGTGAGAACACCAGCAGTGCGACGGACATCGCCAGCACCGGGACGGTGAGCAGCAGCACGCGTCGGCGCCGCGGGTTCTGCGTCCAGCGCACCGCGCCCACCGCGATCAGCACCCCGTAGCAGCCCGCGGCGTAGTACGGACGTCCGTTGGTCGCGATGAAGATCACCACAAGCACCAGCGGCAGCAGTCCGAGAAAACGGTACGGCCGCCAGCTCTCGGCGCGAAACAGCGTCCACACGCCGTAGACCAGCAGCATGCCGCCGATCAATCCGGCGGAGGCGAGGGCCAGCGGCAGCCAGACGGCCCGCCCGCCGATCGTGGCCTGCTCCGCGGCGACCACGCCACCCAGACGCAGCTGCGGCCAACCGTGCGCCGCCTGCCACACCAAGCTGGGCACGGTGGTCAGCGCGACGATCGCGGCGCCCCACCACAGGGCCGGGCGGCGCAGCAGCTCACGCGGTCCGTAGACCGCCACCCCCACCGCGATCGCGATCCAGAAGAACGGGATCAACCACTTGACCTGCATATCCAGCGCGGTGACCAGACCGGAGGCCAGTAGCAGGCCGTCGCGTCGGGTGCGGACCCAGCGGACCACCAGCCAGCTCGTCACCACCCACAGTGCCGTGTCGATGGTGTTGGTGGCCAGCAGACTGCCCTGCACCAGCAGGAACGGCGAGGTGGCGTAGCCCGCGGCGGCCAGCACCTGCGCGCAACGGGCGCCCCCGAACTCCCTGGCGATCTGGGCGGTCACCACTACGGCCGCGACGGTTACCACAACCGCCGGAAGACGCAGCGCCACCAGCGAATTCGGGGCGAGCATATCCATCGAGCGGGCGATCGCAGGCAGCAGCGGCCCTTGGTCGGCGTAACCGACGGCGAGCCTGCGACCGGCGGCGACGAAATACAGCTCGTCGCCGAAGAATCCGTACCGTCCGATCGAGACCAGCAGCGCCAGCGCGCCGAGTGCCGCCACCACGCCTACACCGCCGAGGGCGAACGGCGGCAGCGGCTCCCCCGGATATGCCGGGCGCCTTCGGACATCCAGCCCTTCAGTCATCCTTGCCCGCCCTCCGCGTCAACGGAGGCGGATCCCGGATCGCCCCTCCGCATACCGCGCTTTCGTCACGACGTCCACCAGCGCGGCCACGTAGGTCACATTCGCTTCGCTGCAGCCGGAGTCCGAAGCGAAGGGCCGCGCCTCCTGGGAGACGCGGCCCTCGTGGTCCGGCGGAACCTTACAGGTACTGACCGGTGTTCGACTCGGTGTCGATGGCGCGGCTGGCGCTGGCGTTCTTGCCGGTGACCAACGTGCGGATGTAGACGATCCGCTCGCCCTTCTTACCCGAGATGCGTGCCCAGTCGTCCGGATTCGTCGTGTTGGGCAGGTCCTCGTTCTCGGAGAACTCGTCCACGATCGAATCGTAGAGATGCTGGATGCGCAGGCCGGGGCTGCCCGTGTCGAGCACCGCCTTGATGGCGTACTTCTTGGAGCGGTCCACGATGTTCTGGATCATGGCGCCGGAGTTGAAGTCCTTGAAGTACAGGACCTCTTTGTCACCGTTGGCGTAGGTGACCTCCAGGAAGCGGTTGTCCTCGCTCTCGGCGTACATCCGGTCGACGACCCGCTCGATCATGGCGTTGATGCACAGGCTCTTGTCGCCGCCGAACTCCGCCAGGTCGTCGTCGTGCAACGGCAGGTCCTCGGTGAGGTACTTCGAGAAGATGTCCTGCGCCGACTCCGCGTCGGGACGCTCGATCTTGATCTTCACGTCCAAGCGGCCCGGCCGCAGGATCGCGGGATCGATCATGTCCTCCCGGTTGGAGGCGCCGATCACGATGACGTTCTCCAAGCCCTCGACACCGTCGATCTCCGACAGCAGCTGGGGCACCACCGTGGTCTCCACGTCCGAGGAGACGCCCGAACCGCGGGTGCGGAAGATCGAGTCCATCTCGTCGAAGAACACGATCACCGGTGTGCCTTCGGACGCCTTCTCACGTGCCCGCTGGAAGATGATCCGGATGTGCCGCTCGGTCTCGCCGACGAACTTGTTGAGCAGCTCGGGGCCCTTGATGTTCAGGAAGAACGACTTGGCTTCCTTGGCATCCTCACCGCGCGCCTCGGCGATCTTCTTGGCCAGCGAGTTGGCCACCGCCTTGGCGATGAGCGTCTTACCGCAGCCGGGCGGGCCGTAGAGCAGCACACCCTTCGGCGGACGCAGCGCGTATTCGCGGAACAGGTCCTTGTGCAGGAACGGCAGCTCCACCGCGTCGCGGATCTGCTCGATCTGCCTGCCGAGACCACCGATATCGCCGTAGTCGACGTCGGGCACCTCTTCCAGCACGAGGTCCTCGACCTCGGCTTTGGGAATGCGCTCGAAGGCGAATCCGGCCTTCGTGTCGACCAGCAGCGAGTCGCCCGGCCGCAGCTTTCGGATGGGGGAATCGGGATCGTCGAGGTCGTCCATCTCGGCGACCTTGGCGAGCGGGCCGGCCAGCCACACCACACGTTCCTCGTCGGCATGGCCGACCACGAGGGCGCGACGTCCGTCGTCGAGGATCTCCCTCAAGGTGCCGATCTCGCCGACCGCGTCGTAGCGCCCTGCCTCGACGACCGTGAGCGCCTCGTTGAGACGGACGGTCTGACCGTATTCGAGCGTGGAGGTCTCGATGTTCGGGGAACATGTCAACCGCATCTTGCGACCCGAAGTGAACACGTCGACCGTCTGATCGTCGTACACACCGATCAGAATGCCGTATCCGCTCGGCGGCTGACCCAGCCGATCGACCTCCTCACGCAGCGCGACCAACTGCTGGCGCGCTTCCTTGAGGGTGTCCATCAGCTTCGTGTTGCGAATGGTCAGCGAATCGATGCGGGCTTCCAATTCCCGTGCGCGATCCGGCGAGTCGGCGAGTTGCCTTCGGAGTGCAGCCGCCTCGGCGCGTACTGCCTCGAGCTCTCTCCAGGCCGCCGAATCCGAATTCTCGATGGGGCTCATGTGCTGCTCCTCCCAGTCCCGGTCTATCAACGCTACCGGGCGCGACCCGTTCTCGCTTTCCGACATGGTTTCTTGGTGATCACATCTGGGCCGCGATCGGCGGCCGGGCACCATGTTAGCCTGCCCTAACCAGACCCTGGCGAGCCTGCTGGCCGCCCGAGCCGAAAGGTTGCCCGACCATGCTCCTTCCCACGCGAACCCTGCGCGTTTCCCTTGCCACCGCCGCGGCGGCGCTGGCCATCTCCGGCGCGTTGGCGGCGTGCGGCTCCGACGACGACTCGACCACCGATGCCGCGACCTCGGCGACCTCGTCGACCTCGGCCACCACCAGCGCCGCCGCGTCGGATACCCACGGTCACGGCGACCATGCGACCGGCGCACCGACCGCCGAGACCTTGCAGGCGGTGCTGGTCAAGCTCGCCGATCCGAACGTACCCACCGCGGAGAAGTCCAAGCTGATCGTCAACGGTGAGAAGCGCACCGCCAACATCGACCAGATGAACGCGGGCCTGCAGGGCTACACGCTCACCTTCACCGTCGCCGACATCACCACCCAGGGCGACACCGCGAACGCGCAGGTGACCATCAACTCCCTGCACGGCGCGGCCCCCGCCGTGCCGCTGACCTGGGAGAAAGTCGACGGCGCCTGGAAGCTGTCGGACGCGAGCGGCTGCCTGCTGTTCGGCTTCGCGCAGGCGCCCTGCGTCCCCGCCTGAGCTTCGCGCGCCCGGCGCCGGGAGTTCCGCGTCGTCGTTCCCCCTGGCCACGCTCAGCCCTTGGAGGGCCTGCGCTGCGGCTTGGGGGTGACGGTGCCCTCGGCGAGCCTACGGGCGCTGACCAGGAAGGCGGTATGGCCCTGCATGCGATGCTCGGGCCGCACCGCGAGGCCGACCACATGCCACGGCCGCACCAGCGACTCCCAGGAGCGCGGCTCGGTCCAGCACTCCTGCTCGCGCAGCGCCTCGACCACCTTGGACAGCTGGGTGACGGTCGCCACATAGACGATCAGCACGCCGCCCGGCACGAGTGCCTCGGACACCGCGGGCAGCGCGTCCCAGGGCGCCAGCATGTCCAGCACGGCGCGATCGACGGGCTCTCCGGTGTAGTCGACCACATCGCCGATGGTCAGCGACCAATTGGGCGGTCGTTCACCGAAAAACGTCTCGACGTTGCGGACCGCGTGCTCGGCATGGTCGGCGCGGATCTCGTAGGAGACCACCTGGCCTTGCGGCCCGACCGCGCGCAGCAGCGAGCAGGTGAGCGCACCGGACCCCGCGCCCGCTTCGAGCACGCGCGCGCCGGGGAACATGTCGCCCTCGTGCACGATCTGCGCGGCGTCCTTGGGATAGATCACCGCTGCGCCGCGCGGCATGGACAGCACGTAGTCGACCAGCAGCGGACGCAGCGCGAGGTACGGCGTGCCGTTGGTGGAGTGCACCACGCTGCCCTCGTCGGCGCCGATCAGGCTGTCGTGCTTGATCCCGCCGCGGTGGGTGTGGAACTCCTTGCCCGGCTCCAAGACCACCGTGTACAGGCGCCCTTTGGCATCGGTCAGCTGCACCCGGTCACCGATGGTGAATGGCCCGGTCCGTCTGGCCGTCATGAATCTCCGTTCCGCTGGTTGGAATCCGTGCTGTCGCGCACCGGCGTGTCGGTGCCGCGGGATAGCCTGCCAGGTATGTGCTCGCCCGTGTCCACGCCCCCTGCCGACGACGCGCGGGCGTCGGAGCCCGACATGACGGCGGGCCGTACCCGGCCCGCGTTGTCGCCCTCGCGGGCAATGGATTTCAAGCAATGCCCGCTCAAATACCGGTTGCGGGCGATCGATCGGATACCGGAACAGCCGTCCGTGCACGCCGTACGCGGCACGGTGGTGCACGCGGTGCTGGAGGACCTCTACGGCCTGCCCGCCGCCGAGCGGGTGCCCGAGAGCGCCGACGCCCTGGTCCCGGCGGCGTGGGCGCGGGTGCGCGCCGAGCGGGCGGAGGTCGCGCAGTTGATCGCCGACGAGCAGCTCGACGCGTTCCTCGACGAGGTTCGCGCGCTGGTGCGGCGCTACTACCGGCTGGAGGATCCGACCCGGTTCGAGCCGGAATCGCGCGAGGCGCGGGTGGAGGTCGAACTCGCCGACGGCGCGCTGCTGCGCGGGTTCGTCGACCGGATCGATATCGCGCCGACCGGCGCGCTGCGCGTCGTGGACTACAAGACCGGCCGTGCGCCGGGGCCCACGCAAGAGACCAAGGCGCTGTTCCAGCTGAAGTTCTACGCGCTGGTGGTGCTGCGCACCCGCGGCCTCGTGCCTGCCCAGCTACGGCTGATCTACCTGGCCGACGAGCAGATCCTCACCTACGCGCCCGACGAGCAGGAGTTGCTGCGCTTCGAGCGCACGCTCTCGGCACTGTGGACGGCCATTCTCGAGGCGGGCCGTACCGGAGACTTCCAGCCGAACACCAGCTGGCTGTGCTCGTACTGCGACTACAAGCCCCTGTGCCCGGCGTTCGGCGGCACGCCGCCGCCCTACCCCGGCTGGCCGAGCGGCGGCGCGACCGAATCTCCGGACGAGACCCTGGCCGAAGCGGTGTCCGACTGAACCGCGGGCCTGCGCCCCCTGCTGCGTCGTATGCGGGATCCGCGAGCGGGCTATCACTTGGTGCCTACACCGAACAACTCGTCTCGTAGCTGGGCCGGGGTTTGCCCGAACTGCCGTTGGAATGCCTCGCGGAACCTCCGTGCCGTGGTGAAGCCGACCTCGGAGGCGATCCTGTCCATGTCGATGGGCAGTGGAGTGGACAATCGCTGACGCGCGAGGTCGAGACGGATCTTGCGCAGCATGGCGCCCGGTGTGAGGCCTTCGGTCGCCTTCAACACTGTGTGCAGCGTCTTCAGGGACATCCCGCACATTTCGGCGATGACTTCCGGCGTCACCGTGGGGTCGCTCGCCTTCTGTTCTATGAGGACACGTGCGCGTCGAGCGTCCTTCGCGCGCTCGATTTCCTTCTCGGTTCCTCTCAGCGTGATGGCCCGGTCTGGGGTGAGGCCCCCCTCGAGTAGCGTCAGCGCACTGGAAAATGTGTAGGTGAAATCCGTTGTGGTCCAGTGATCCTGGCTTTCGGCGAGCTGACGGACCACGGTATCCAGCGCGCGCACCACGGGCCGCGTCTCATCCAGCGCGAGCGGGACGTCTCCGGGGCTGGCGAGGCGGATCGATTTTTCGGGGACGGTCATGATCAACGCACGAATTGCCTCGTCGTGTGTCATGTACATAGGGCTGCCCCAGTGGAAAAGGCTGATTTTGCCCGGGCGGAATACCTCCTTGGAATCACCCTGTGCGAGTTTGAAACTCCCTTCCAGCGGGATGAGGAGTCGATAGCCGTAGTCGCCGTCGCAGCGCACATCTCGTGGCGAGCGCTGGTAGTCGAGGGCGCCGGACTCGAATTCGACGATTCGGAATTCACCGACGCTCTGGCCGAGCGCTGATGAGCTGAAGTCGTCGTCGTGGAAGGCGAGCCCGACCGACCCCTGCCAGGTATGGAGCCAGTCGCGCCAGCGCGCGGCCCGGTCGGCCTGCGACTCGTCTTCGCGCATGTCGAAAGGGACTTGCCGGTACTCCGGATCGGTCATGCGGAAACCGTTCTCGCACACCGCCGCAAGCTACAATACCGACCAGGAACTCACAAGAAGATCCCCGAGATGGGAGAAGGCCCTCTCCGCGCCACTGGTCTACGGATTGCCGGTCGGACGGATCGGCGGGCTCTCAGGGAATGTGACCGGGAGCGAGGACAACGACCGGTGGAACGGCCCCGGTCGCCACCGCAACTCGGCTTCAGGCACTGCCAACTTCATCTCGGGTAGTGCCTTCACCAGCTGGTCGATCGCGTCCTGCACGATCAGCACCGCAGCCGAGCGCGCGGGACACGCGTGTGGGCCCGTACCGAACGCCAGATCCGACCGATGGTCGGTGACATCGCCCGTCCTGATGGCGGGATCGCTGTTGCAGGCGGCCATACTGATCAGTACGGGCTGATGTGCCGGTAACCAGGAATTGTTGATGAGAACCGGCTGCCGCGGATATCTGATGCGGTAGTTCGACATCGGCGGATCGTCGAACAACACCTCGTTCAACGCATCCCGCGTCGACCTACTCCCGTCGAGCGCCTGCCCCGCTGACCGCTCGTCGGTCAATAGCAGCAGCACGGTGTTCACCATCAGGTTCAGCGGCGGTTCGATGCCGGCGGCGTACAGCCGCATCAACTGGTGCAGCATCTCGTCGTCGTCCAGCCCTACCGGATGCTCGATCAGCCAGCTGGTGACATCCGCGCCCGGATAGATGCGTTTGAACCGAGTCAGTTCCACCAACGCCTCGGACAGCATCTGATTGCCGCGCTCGGCATCGACGGTGTCGCATATCGCCGCCATCCCGATCGCCGCGCGTTGGCTTATGACGGAAGGGCTGCCGAGTAGCGCATTGAGCGTCCCGAAGATGACGGGCAGCGCGTACTGGCTCACCACGTCACAGTGCCCGACCTCGCAGAACGAGTTGATCTGCGGGATGGCGATCTGCTCGATGGTCGTGTGCAACCGGTGCAGATCGACCCTGCCGAGCGCATCCGCTGCTGCCGACCGGTACCGCATCTGGTCCTCAGCGCCGCGAATGGGGTTGGTCCGCCACTCCATCATCGGCCGGATCGGACAGCCAGCGGAAATGCCGCGTTCCCAGAGGCGCGGATCGGCGGGGAAGCGCTCCGGGTCGTGGAGGATCTGCAGTGCGACCTGATATCCGATCACCAGGGTGGCCGGAACACCTGGCTCCAGTTCTACTGGGGCCAGCGAGCCGAAACGGCGCCGCATCTCCCGGTAGAACATGTGCGGGTCGGCCGCGAATTCTTCGGAGTGGAGACGCACTCGCGGACCATCGAAGTCGCTGGCCGACGCCATCGGAAGGGTTTCGGTGTCGGAAATCATCACTGGTTCCTATGGGCGTGAGTCCACCGATGGTGCGTGGGCCGGCCCACGCCCGGTCAGGTCGACGGTTTCTCGTCCGGAGACTGCCGGAAGCTCGCCTGGGACATTAAGTTCCGGTATGGGCTGGTCTCTACCGTTTTCTTGTAAGTTTGCGGACATTTTTTGTAAGGTCACATCGCTTTGCTGGGCGACATGTTGGCGTCATCTCCTCGATGCCGAGTGTGGCCATCCGGCTGTGGGCCGGCACCTGCAACCGGGCGGAGCGGATGCACCCGGCCTCAGACCGTGAAGTCGCGGAACAGCAGCACCGAAAGTCCCAGGCCCACGGCAAGGTTTACGACGGCGGCGGATCCGAATACCACGACCGGCCGCCAGCCCGCATCCCGCAGCCCACGCAGCGAGAATTCCAGACCGATGGAGACGAACGCGAAGATCAGGAACCATGTACGCAGATCGTTGATGATCGCGATGTGCGCCGCGCCCGATTTCTTGTCCGCCGCCTGCACGTACAGCGTGCCGATGACCGAGGCGGCGACGAACCCGAGCACGAACTTCGGGAACCGCTCCCAGAACTGGCGCGGCGACGGCCGCACCGCGCCGGGCGCCCGCTCGACGCGCAGCGTGAAATAGGCGGTCAGCGCGATCGCGACGACGCCGATCAGGGCGTTCTGCGTGGTCTTGACGATGGTGGCGATCTGCAGCGCCTTCTCCCCCGCGATCGCGCCCGAGGCCGCGACCGCCGCCGTGGTGTCGATGTTCCCGCCGATCCAGGCGCCCGCGACCGCGTCCGACAACCCCAACACCTCCGCCAGCCAGGGCAGCAGGAAGATCGACGGCAGTGCGAAGAGGATCACCAGCGAGGCCGCGTAGGCGATCTGCTCGCGCCGCGCTTGCACCGCGCCCGCCGCGGCGATGGCCGCGCTGACGCCGCAGATCGACACCGCCGAGGACAGCAGGGCGCGCAGCTTGTCGTCCAGCCCCAGGCGTCCGCCCAGCCACCATGTGAAGCCGAATACGGCCGTGATCAGCAGCAGCGCTTGCAGGATCGACGGTCCCGCCGCGGTGACCAGGATCCTCAGGTTGATGGATGCGCCCAGCAGCACCACGCCGGTCTTGATGAAGAACTCGGTGCGGAAGCCCGCCGAAAGGCGGTCGCGCAGGGCGAGTCTGCTCAGCACGACGTTGCCGATCAAACCGATCGCGATGGCGTAGACCGGATATTCGATCGACTTGGCGATTCGCTGGAACGGAGTGTCCACCGCCCACCGCGGAACGTGGGTGTCGAAGTACCGGGTGAGCGCGCCGAGCACGACCACCGCAGCGATACCGGCCACGACGGCTCCCGCGGTCGGCCGGGCGACCGCTCGCACGACCTCGGTCTCCGACGATGGCGCCCCGGAAGGCGATTGCGCGCGTGATCTCCTGTCCGCCACGACTTTCGGCTCGTTCGCCGCTCCGGCCTCGGCCATCACGGCACCAGCCGATCCGGGATGCCGCCGAGCAGGACCAGCGCGATCAATGCCAAGCCGACGATCGCGGCCAGCCAGTCATCGTTCCAGGTGAATGTGCTGCCCGACTGCTCCTCGGGTGGTGACTGTGACATGGGGGCTCCTTGCGTTTCCTCATCGAGAGGCCGCACGGTAGCAACACCCGGTCACAGCGCACACCGATTGCGCTCAGCCTGAATGGATCAGGCGGTCGGGCTCATCCGGCGTTCAGAACGCGCGGCAGGAGCGGATGTCGGTGGCCAGGATGGCTTTCGCACCCAGATCCGCCAGCTGGTCCATCAACTCGTTGCTCTGCTTGCGTGGAACGAGCGCGCGCACCGCGACCCAGCCGGTATCGGCCAGCGGGGCCACGGTCGGCGACTCCAGCCCCGGGGTGATGACGAACGCTTGGTCGAGCAGGTCCTTCGGGCAGTCGTAGTCCAGCATGACGTACTGCTGGGCGAAGACCACGCCCTGCACCCTGGCGACGAGTTGGTTGCGCACCCGGTCACCCTGGTCGGCATCCTTGCGTTCGACCAGCACGCCCTCGGAGTCGCACAGCGATTCTCCGAAGGCCACCAGATTGTGCTGACGCAGCGTCCGCCCCGAGCCGACGACGTCGGCGATGGCGTCGGCGACGCCGAGCTGGATGGAGATCTCCACCGCGCCGTCCAGTCGGATCACCTCCGCCTCGATGCCGCGGCGGCGCAGATCGTTCAGCACCAGGTTCGGGTAGGAGGTGGCGATGCGCTTGTCGTGGAGATCCTCGACCTTCCACTCCCGCCCGGCAGGTGCGGCGTAGCGGAAGGTGGAGCGGCCGAAACCCAAGGCGAGCCGTTCCTGCACCGGTGCGCCGGAGTCCAGTGCCAGATCACGTCCGGTGATACCGAGATCGAGTTCACCGGAGCCGACGTAGATCGCGATGTCCTTGGGCCGCAGGAAGAAGAACTCGACCTGGTTCGCCGGGTCCAGGACGGTCAGGTCACGCGAATCGGTGCGCTTGCGATAACCGGCTTCGGCGAGGATCGAGACGGCGGATTCGGAGAGGGCGCCTTTGTTGGGAACTGCGACGCGCAGCATGGGAGGAAGTCCTTTCGGGAGGAGAATCGGGGTATCGGACGGCCGTCACAGATGTCGGTACACGTCTTCGAGCTTCAGCCCGCGCCCCACCATCAGCACCTGTACCCAATACAGCAGCTGGGAGATCTCCTCGGCGAGCGACTCGTCGCTCTCGTGTTCGGCGGCCAGCCACACCTCGCCTGCCTCCTCGAGCACCTTCTTACCCTGGGTGTGCACGCCCGCGTCCAGCGCGGCGACGGTTCCGGACCCCTCGGGGCGGTTGACCGCCCGATCCTGCAGCTCGGCGAACAGGGATTCGAAGTTCTTCACGAGGAGCCATTGTTTCAGACCCGGATGCGGACCCGTTGCTCCGGCCCACGATGGCCCTGAACGGCGACCGCCCGGTTCTTCCGTACCCGGCCGGGTACGGAAGAACCGGGCGGGTTGCGCCTAGTTTCCGGCGAGCAGCGCCCGCAGGTCGGCGACCGCCGTGCGGAGGTGGTCGGCGAAGGCGTACATCTGGTCGGCGACCGGCTTCGGCGTGGCCAGGTAGAGATTCCAGCGGTCCGGAAGCAGGACGTAGGCGATGCCGATGCACTTGGAGCTGGTGGAGCCGAAACCGAAGTAGCGGATGTTCACCGAGGGCGCCGAGCTGGTGCTCAAGTAGTCGTCGCGCATGATCGTCCAGCCAGGGCTGTCGTAGAGCGGGATCGGGTCGGTGAGACCCAGCTCCGCCCCGCGACGGCGCTGGATCCACTGCAGCTCCCACAGGTGCTGCTCCGGCGCGTCTCCGGCCTGACATTGCTTGGCCCGTTCCACGTGCGCGGCCGCAGCCGTCCGCGCCGCGGCGAGCCGGGCCTCGACGCCCGCGTCCGGGTCCTGCATCGTGTCCACGAACGCGATCATCTCCGGGGTGACCACCCGCATGGCCTCGGTGCGGCCGTTGCGGTACTGCCTGGTCGCGATGGACTCGTAGGTGGCGCCGGTGAGCCCCTTGCTGCGCCGATGGGCCAACTGGTAGCTCAGCTGTGCGAACGCGTCCGGCGAGATGCCCAGCTGCTTGGCTTCGGTGGTGCCGAAGTCCGGGAACGACACCGTCTGGGTGGCGTTCGCGGCGGCGTAGTCGGCGAAGGCCGCGCCCGCCGCGGCGATATCGCCGCGCTGCGCCTCGTCCAGCACGAACTCGATCGGCTCGACCGCGGGCAGCCCCTGCGCCTGGGCGCCGGAGCGGGTGGCGTGCTCCCGCACCGGGGTTTCCAGCAGGTTGTCCACGAACGAGAGGATGGTGGTGCCGTCCAGGCCGCAGTGTTCGACATTGATGCCCGCCTGTCCGTCACCGAAGACGATGAAGGACACCGACTTGTCGAACCACCGGTTCGCACTGTCGCCGTGCAGCAGCTGATCGCAGGCGTGCAGTTCGTCGCGCGGAGCGAAGTCCTCCAGGCAGACGGCGAACAGCGCGGTCTCGATGGCGTCGAGCGCCGCGGCGTTGGCAGGCTCGTCCAGCAGCCGCTGCCTGCTGCGCGCCCATTCCGCGCGGGGCTTGGTGGTGAGGTGTCCGACTGCGCTGTCGGCGCGGGCCGGGCGTGCGCCCGCCTTCAAGACCGCGCGCAACCCGTCGGCGAGATCCTCCGGCGAGTACGGCGCCCCTTCCGGGCCCAGAACGTCCATCCTGAACGTGCTGCCCCGGAAGAACACCACGATGTGCCGGGCCTGCGAGGGGCCCGGCCACTCCTCGCTGTAAGGGACCCGCACCGAGTCCTGTTCCTCGCCCGGGATCCTGGTCTCGGAGAACAGATACTTGTTCTGCCACATCGACAGCTTCTGTCCCCGCTGGGTCACCGGCGGGACGGCCTCCTGGTCGAGGGCCAGTTTGTAGTCGACCGCGGCGGAGATGATGCCGGCGGCGCGGTCCACCTGGGTAGCGGCAGTGGAGGTGGCCAGCGGGGTGTCGTCCCGGAACAGGAAGAAGAAGTTCGCGTTCAGGGCGATCCGGTCCCGCCTGCCCAGGTATCGCGACGGCCAGAACAAGTCCAGCCAGCTGCCTACACCCGGCGTCGCGTCGTATTCCGCGAGCGCCGCGTGCAACCTGCGTCCCGGCCCGTCGGGTCGCAACAGGTCCTCGACCGCCCCCCGGGTGGCGGCGAGTTCGTCGGCGGTCAGCAGCGGCTCGCACCACTGCAGGAACCGGCCACAGCTGTCCTCCAGCGTCGGCAGGGGCACCCGAGGTAGGTGGTCGTCGGCGGCGAAGGTGCGTTCGGTCAATGCGAGTCCTCGGTGTCGGCGTGATGTTTCGGCAGCGGCCTGGATATGTACAGGTTGGCATACAGCCATCCCTGGTCTTCCCGGCCGGTGGTGTCGATTCCGTTGGCGGACAGGGTGTTCAGCACCTGCGCTTGCTCGGTCGCGGAGGCGAACCTGCGTTGCTCGTACAACCCCGGCGCCTGCTCGGTCCGGTAGCCGAGCGCGGCGAGTTCCGCCTCGATCGGTGCGAAGTCGAACATGCGCAGTACGAAGTGTGCCATCCACGGCCGCCTGCGCGGATGCGCGGTGGCCACGCGAGTCAGAGTTTTTTCGGTGACGTAGCCGATGCAGCCGGTCGAGACGACGAGATCGGCGCTCGCCAGCAGGGCGCGCTGCTCGTCGGTCGGTTCGCCGGACTCCAGGTCGGCGTGCACGACCTCGTGCAGGAGACCGGCTTCCCGCGCGTAGTCGAGGGCGGGGCGGGAGGCGTCCATGCCGAGGAACCGGACGTCGTCGGCTCCGGCCCGCGCCGCGACGCGTGCCCGGTCGCGCTGGATCAGACCGGCTCGATCGATGTCGGTGACGGCATAGTGCCCGGCCAGTTCGCCGATCGTCGTGTCGAAACGCAACAGCGCGGCGTTCACGCCGTAGGAACAGCCGATGTCGAGCACGGTCGGCACGGCGATCCGCGCGGAGGCACGGAACTCCCGGATCTGCTGCTGGAAGAACGGTTTCGCCAGTTCCGGTATGCGGTAGTCCAGATCGGACATGCGCGCGTAATACGCGCGCGGATCGGGGCGGTCGTAGATGTCGTCGAAAGACGCTTTCCCGGTCGTGTGTAACGGCACTGGCACTGTCGGTCCTCTCGGGTCGAGCTCGGTCAGTCGAGCCGTTCGGCTCAGTCGAGCAGTCGATCGCCCCGGACGGCGGCGGCCGCCGCGGCCAGGTGGTCGGGTAGCACGCGGCCGAACAACTGCCGAGTGCGTTCCACCGTGCCGACCATTCCGGGACGATCGGTATAGGCGAAGATGGCCGAATGGCGCTGACGCGCACCGCCGACGGGTGAGACGCGGTGCAACGAGAAGCGACCCTGGAACAGCTGCAGGTCGCCAGGACGCAGTTCGAGCCGCTGGACGAAACGATCGCCGGTGCCGGTCAGCACGGCGCGGACGTCGTCGAGGTGTTCCGCCTCGGGTGTGCGGATGTTCGGGCAGTACTCGAAGACGCCACCGTCCTCGGCGGGCTGGGTCAGCATCGAGACGGTGAATTCGTTGGTGTCGAAATGCCAGGGATGCGACATACCCGGCGCGACGACGTTGAGGCACAGTCCGGCGAGGGGATCGGCGAACTCGTGCAGTTCGGGCAGGCCGAAGCAGTCGGCGACGAACCGCTGGAACAGCTCGTCGGTGTAGAGCCGGTGGATCAGCGCGCCGGCGGGGATGCGGTCGCGGGGCACGAAGGCGTTACCCCGCTCCAAGACGATCCGGCCGGGATGATCCTCCGGCAGTTCGGCGTCCAGTGGAATGTTGTAGGCGTTGACCTGTTCGACCTCGTAGTGCGCGTGGGGAGCCATCAGCTCCCCTTGCGCCCGCAGTGTCTCGGTCAGCTCCGGCCGGATGAAACCCCGCAGGACGGTGCAGCCGGTGTCGGCCAGTTCCGCACGGGCGCGTCGCACCGCTTCCCGCAGCCCCGGTCCGTCCTGATCCCCGAGAGGATACCGTGCCGTATCTACGATCTCGTCGAGTACGCCCAACGCTGCCATGGCGTCATTTTGGTGGAGCGCCCGCCGACACGCCCGGGATTCGGCGAGATTGCCGGTGATCACGGTCACACATACTATCTGCGCGCACTCCTGTTGCGGCACAGTAACTCTCGGTGTACGGGAGTCGGGTGTGTCGCGCGACGACGTGGGCCGGACGACTCAACCGCGCACGCGCAGAGCGCGTTCGAGATCCGTGACGGCCAAGCCGATGAGCGAATCCCGGAACACTCGTCGCGGTGTGCGCGGCACCGGGATCTCGCACGGCACGACCACCAGTGCGCAGCCCGCCGCCTCAGCGGCGCGGGCACCGGTGGGCGAGTCCTCCACCGCCACACAGCATTGCGGGTCGAGCCCGAGCAGTCCGGCGGCGCGCAGGTAGACATCCGGCTCCGGCTTACCGTGCGCCACCTCGTCGCCGCAGACCGAGACATCGAAGAAGTCGCGCCCCAGCGTGTCGAGCCCGAACTCCGCGAGCGACCGCTTGGTATTGGTGACGAGCGCGCTCGGCAGCCCCGCCGCGCGCACCATCGCCAGCGCGTCCTTCGCCCCAGGGCGCCACGGGATGGGGCCGGTCATCAACTCGGTCACCCGCCGTTCCAAGTACTCCCCCGCCGCCCGCAGCGAGTCGGGGGTGGGCTCGATCCCCAGGCCGGTGAACATGATCCGCAGAGCGTCCGGACCCGATGCACCGATCAGCGCGTGCCGGATCGCGTCGGTCATCTCGTGGCCGTGCTCACGCGCCAGTTCGCGCACCGCTACGTCCCAGAGCTTCTCGGAGTCGAGCAGCGTGCCGTCCATGTCCCAGAGCACTCCGGCCAATCGCGCTGTCACGTTCGGTGCGTCTCCTCGATCTCGTTCATGTCATGCGTACTGCCCGGCGCGAACCCGATCACCCGTCCGAGACGGCCGCACGAACCGTATCGCCGGACGAAGACCGGCTGTAGCGCCGCCCAGCTGATGCGGCCGTATCGAACAGCGCGGCCCGGCGCCCATCGCGCCGGACCGGACGGAGCTGACCAGGCGGCGGGACCGGCACCGCGCGACAACATGCGGCCACCATCCCGCGCTCGGCCGGCGAGCGGCACCACCGCGGGCCGCGGCAGAGGCGAGCAGCACCTATGTTCCCGAGGCGGCGATCTGCAGCTTGGCGTTGTCCCCGACGACCTCGATCCATCGGTTCTCAGAGGTCGTCGTGCCGTTCTTCAGGGTATAGGTGAGCGCGACCACCGCCCGATTCGCACCGTTCTGCGTGACCGGGCCCACGCTTACCGAGCGGATCGTGCCCCAGAAGTTCACGTAGGAGTCGTAACCGGTCCTGGCCTGGTACACGGGGGCCAGCTGCGTCCAAGCGCCGGACACGTTGGCGGGCAGCATGCCGTAGTAACCCTGGATGAACGAGGCGATCCGGTCGGGCGTCGGCGGACCGGACGGAGTGGTCGTCGCGGTGGTAGCCGGGCCGGTGGTGGTCGGGGCATGGCTCGATGTGGTGGGCTGGGGCGTGGGGCTGGGAGGCGCGGTGGTGGCGCTCGGGGCGGGGTTCGTCGTCGGCGCCGGAGCGGTGGTTCCCGGGGCGGGCGGAGGCGGCGGGGCAACCGCTGAAGTGGTCGCGGGCCCCGGCACGGGCACGGAAGTGGGCACTGGTGCCGCAGAGGCGGGGGTTTGCGCCGGGGCTTGGGCAGGAGCCTGTCGCGGCTCGGTTCCGGCCGCGTCCGCCGGTGACGGCGCGTTCTCGGGACCTACGGCGGCCGGAGGGACGACCGACGACGTCGGCGCGGCGCCACCCTCGCCGTCTCCTCTGGCCAGCATCGCGATGATGCCGACCAGAATCAACACCCCGACCACGGCGGCGACTTCCACGGCGATCAGTCGGCCGCGCCGTCGACCACTCAGAACGCCCGGCAACGTCACCGCGGCCCCGCGCCTCGGCACCGGCGGTGACGTCACCGCTTGCGGCGCGGGCGGCCCCGGCACAGCGGCGGGCACGACGGCGGTGACGCCGGTGTCGCCCGGCTGCTCCGGCGATGCGGCAGCGGCGTGGCTCGGCAGCACTGTCGTCTCGGCGGCGGCCGTGGGAATCACCTTCGTCACCGGCGCGGGCAATTGTGGATCCCGGCCCGTCGCAACGACTTCGAGGACCGCCTGAGCCTCCAGCATGCTCGGGCGGTCGGCGACCGCCGGAGCGAGCAGGTACATCAGCGCCGGCCCCAGCGGGCCGGCGGACTCGGGTGGCGGGATCTCGGCCCGCGCGACCGCGTGCAGCAGGGCGAGCGGGTTGTCGCCCTCGCCGAACGGCGGAGTACCCTGCACCGCCGCGTACAGCGTCGAACCGAGGGCGAAGACGTCGGAAGCGGGTTCCGGATCCTCGCCGCGCGCGACCTCGGGCGACAGATAGGCCGGCGTACCGGCGAGAAAGCCTGTGGCCGTGACTGTCACGTCGCCGACCGCGCGGGAGATGCCGAAGTCGGTGATCTTGACCGTGCCGTCGTCGGCGACGAGCAGGTTCGCCGGCTTCACATCCCGGTGCATGATCCCCGCGGCGTGCGCGGCGGTCAGGGCGCTCGCAGCCTGCGCGCCGATCCGGGCGACCTCGAGCGGCGGCAGCGTGCGACCGCCCGACAGTTTGGTCGCCAGGCTCGGGGCGTCCATGTACTCCATGACCAACCAGGGCTGGCCGTCCTCCTCGGCCACGTCGAACACGGTGATGGCGTTCGGGTGGTGCAGCCGCGCCGCGATCCGGCCCTCACGCATGGCGCGCCGCTTGGCCTCCAGCTTCGCCGACCCGGACAGTCCGGGACCGAGCAGCACCTGCTTGACCGCGACGGTGCGCTGCAGCCGGACATCGGTGGCCCGCCAGACCACACCCATGGCGCCGGTGCCGATCGGATCCGTGAGCCGGTACCGTCCCGCGATCAATCGATCCGCCGTCATGGTGGTGTGCCTCTCCTACTTGCGCGCCTAGCCGTTCCCGCATTCCGCGCGCAAGCCCGGAAGGTCTCCGAAGGCGTACGCGCCGAGCTGCTTTGCACCACTGAGCAGGGACGCGAACGCATCCGCCGACTGCCCCGGATGCAGTTACAACGCCTTCGACAATGGCACATCCACCCGACACACATCCACCTCCCGGTCCCGGTACGGACGATCGCCCAGGTCAACACCGCGCGCCCGCGCACTGTGACGCGCCGATGAGCGCCGCGTTCCGTGTGCGATACGGCATCCGGGCAGGTAGCAAAGGCCCTTGGCGCGATGCCGCACCGCCTTCCCCGCGGACGCTTACGCGTTGAAGTACTTCGCCTCCGGATGCAGCAGGACGAAGGCGTCGGTGGACTGCTCCGGATGCAGCTGCAGCTCTTCGGAGAGAACGACGCCGAGGCGATCGGCCTCGAGCAGGTCGACCAGTTTGGCGCGGTCCTCCAGCTCGGGACAGGCGCCGTAGCCGAAGGAGTAGCGGGCGCCGCGATAGCCGAGTTTGAAGTACTCCTGCACGTCGTCGGGGTCGGAGTCGGCGACGGCGTGGCCGTCGAGGACGAGTTCCTCGCGAATGCGGCGGTGCCAGTACTCGGCGAGCGCCTCGGTGAGCTGGACGCCGATGCCGTGCACCTCGAGGTAGTCGCGGTAGCTGTCGCCCGCGAACAGCTCGTTGGCGAAGTCCGCGATCGGCTGCCCCATGGTGACCAGCTGGAACGGCAAGACGTCGACCTGACCGGTCGTCCTGGCGTACTCCCGCGAACGGATGAAGTCGGCGATGCACAGGAATCGGTCGCGCTGCTGGCGCGGGAAGGTGAACCGATACCGTTGCGGCGCATCGGGATCGGGTTCGGTGAGCACGACGACATCGTCGCCTTCGGAAACCGCCGGGAAGTAGCCGTAGACCACCGCGGCGTGCTGCAAGACGCCTTCCGTGCTCAGCCGGTCCAGCCAGGCGCGCAGCCGCGGCCTGCCCTCCGTCTCCACCAGTTCCTCGTAGCTGGGGCCGTCGCCGGCCCGCTGCCCGCGCAGCCCCCACTGCCCCAGGAACAACGCCCGTTCGTCGAGCAAGCCCGAGTACTCGTGCAGGGCGAGGCCTTTCACCACCCGCGTGCCCCAGAACGGCGGCACCGGCACCGGCAGGTCCGCCGCGACGTCGGAGCGCTCGGGCACCACGACGGGCACCTCGGCCGCCCGGCGCTCGGCGGCGATCCGCTTCGAGCGCTCGTGACGCGCCTTGCGCTCGGCGGCCTTCTCGCGCTCGGCGATGGCCTCCGGACTGTCCGGATCGAGCCCGCCGCCGCGCTTGCGGGTCATGATGTCGCCCATCAGCCGCAAACCCTCGAACGCGTCGCGCGCGTAGTGCACGTCGCCCTCGTAGACCTCGGTCAGGTCGTTCTCCACGTACGAGCGGGTGAGCGCCGCACCACCCAGCAACACCGGGAATTGCTCGGCCACGCCCTTGGCGTTGAGCTCCTCGAGGTTCTCCCTCATCACCACGGTCGACTTCACCAGCAGGCCGGACATGCCGATGACGTCGGCCTTCTTGTCCACCGCCGCGTCGAGGATGGTGGAAATCGGCTGCTTGATGCCGAGGTTGACCACCTCGTAGCCGTTGTTGGACAGGATGATGTCGACCAGGTTCTTGCCGATGTCGTGCACGTCGCCCTTGACGGTGGCCAGCACGATGCGGCCTTTGCCGCTGTCGTCGGTGGCTTCCATGTGCGGTTCCAGGTAGGCGACAGCGGTCTTCATCACCTCGGCGGACTGCAGCACGAACGGCAGCTGCATCTGGCCGGAGCCGAACAGCTCGCCGACCGTCTTCATCCCCGCCAGCAGGGTCTCGTTGATGATCTGCAGCGGCGGCACCTCGGCCATGGCCGCGTCCAGATCGGCCTCGATCCCCGCCCGCTCGCCATCCACGATCCGCCGCTCCAGCCGCTCGAACAGCGGCAGCGCGGCCAACTCCTCGGCCCGCGACGCCCTCGACGATGAGGTGGACACGCCCTCGAACAGCGCCATCAGCTTCTGCAGCGGGTCGTAGTCCTCGGAGCGGCGGTCGTACACCAGATCCAGCGCGGCCTCGCGCTGCTCGTCCGGAATCCGGCTGATCGGGACGATCTTCGAGGCGTGCACGATCGCGGAATCCAGACCGGCCTCCACGCATTCGTGCATGAAGACCGAGTTGAGCACCTGCCGGGCCGCCGGGTTCAGACCGAAGGAGATATTGGACAGACCCAGCGTCGTCTGCACCCGAGGGTGGCGGCGCTTGAGCTCGCGGATGGCCTCGATGGTCTCCAGGCCGTCACGACGGGACTCCTCCTGGCCGGTGCCGAGGGTGAAGGTGAGCGTGTCGATGATGATGTCGCTCTCCGACAATCCCCAGTTGCCGGTGATGTCGGCGATCAGCCGTTCGGCGATCTCCACCTTCTTCGCCGCGGTGCGGGCCTGGCCCTCCTCGTCGATGGTCAGCGCGACCACCGCCGCCCCGTGCTCGGCGACCAGCCGCATGGTCTGCTGGAAACGCGAACCGGGACCGTCGCCGTCCTCGTAGTTCACCGAATTGACCGCGCAGCGTCCGCCGAGGTGTTCCAGCCCGGCCTGCAGCACCGGGGTCTCGGTGGAGTCGAGCATGATCGGCAGCGTCGAGGCGGTGGCCAGCCGCGCGGCCAGCTCCGCCATGTCGCGGGTGCCGTCGCGGCCGACGTAGTCGACGCACAGGTCGAGCATGTGCGCGCCGTCGCGGGTCTGGTCCTTGGCGATGTCCAGGCACTTCTGCCAGTCCTCGGCCAGCATGGCCTCGCGGAAGGCTTTGGAGCCGTTGGCGTTCGTGCGCTCGCCGATCATCAGGACCGAGGCGTCCTGTTCGAACGGCACCGCGGTGTACATGCTGGACACGCTCGGCTCGTGCACCGGCGCGCGCCGCTCGGCGATCGGCGGCAGGGCGGCCTCTACCTCACGCACCGCGGCGGTGACCTGGCGAATGTGTTCGGGCGTGGTCCCGCAGCAGCCGCCGACCAGGGCCAGCCCGAATTCGGAGACGAATCCGCGCAGCGCGACCGCCAGTTCCTCGGGCGTGAGCGGGTACACCGCCCCGCCCGCGCCGAGTACCGGCAACCCGGCGTTCGGCATCACCGAGACCGGCACCTGCGCGTGCTTGGACAGATGGCGCAGATGCTCGCTCATCTCGTCCGGGCCGGTCGCGCAGTTCAGGCCGATCATGTCGATGCCGAGCGGCTCCAGCGCGGTGAGCGCCGCGCCGATCTCGCTGCCGACCAGCATTGTGCCGGTGGTCTCGACGGTGACGTGCGTGATGACCGGGATCCGGCGGCCGAGCTTCGCCATCGCGCGCCTGCTGCCGGTTACCGCCGCCTTCACCTGCAGCAGGTCCTGGCAGGTCTCGATGAGGATCGCGTCGGCTCCGCCGTCGAGCATGCCGAGGGCGGCCTCGGTGTAGGCGTCGCGCAGCGCGGCGAAGGAAGCGTGACCCAGCGTGGGCAGCTTCGTGCCCGGTCCCATCGAAGCGAGCACGTACCGTGGCGTACCGTCGGAGGACGGACCCATCTCGTCGGCGACCTCGCGGGCCAGCCGGGTGCCCCGCTCGGAGAGGTCGCGGATCCGGTCGGCGATGTCGTAGTCGGCGAGGTTGGGGAGGTTGCAGCCGAAGGTGTTGGTCTCGACCGCGTCGGCGCCCGCCTCGAAATAAGCCCGGTGGATGCCGCGCAGGACGTCGGGGCGGGTGTCGTTGAGGATCTCGTTGCAGCCCTCCAGCCCGCGGAAATCGTCCAGGGTCAGATCGGCGGCTTGCAGCATGGTGGCCATCGCACCGTCGCCGATGACGACACGGCGGCGCAGCGTGTCGAGTAGCGTGGTATCGAACTCGGCGGGGATGGACGCAGACATGCGTTCCAGCGTAGTGGGCGGGGCGGACGATCCGGCCCCCACATCGAGGCTCGGTGGCCTGGACCACATGTCCGGCGCCACACCGCCGTGGGCGCGGGCGGAAACACGCCACCCTCTCCGGCCGTCATACGACACGCCATATCGCCGCACACCGTAGGCTGACCGAGTGAACGCCAGTGAAACTCCCGATCCGGAACTGCCGACGTTGCGGGATCCGGTACTGGTCGCCGCCTTCGAGGGGTGGAACGACGCCGGTGACGCGGCCAGCGGCGCCGTCGAGCATCTGGAACTGATCTGGGACGCCGAACCGTTGGCCGAACTCGACTCCGAGGACTACTACGACTATCAGGTCAACCGGCCCACCGTGCGTCAGGTGGACGGTGTGACCAGGGAAATCCAGTGGCCGTCGACCATGCTGTCGGTCTGCTCGCCGCCCGGCAGCGACCGCGACGTGGTGCTGCTGCGCGGTATCGAACCGAACATGCGCTGGCGCAGCTTCTGCGGCGACCTGCTGGAGTTCATCGAGCAGCTCGGGGTGCAGACCGTGGTCATCCTCGGCGCGCTGCTCGCCGACACTCCGCACACCAGACCGGTGCCGGTCACCGGCTCGGCCTACAGCAAAGAGGCGGCCGAGCGGTTCAACCTGGAACAGACGCGCTACGAGGGGCCCACCGGGATCACCGGCGTACTGCAGGACCAGTGCGTGAAGGCGGGCGTCCCCGCGGTGTCGTTCTGGGCCGCCGTCCCGCATTATGTCTCCCAGCCGCCGAACCCGAAGGCGACCATCGCACTGCTGCACCGGGTCGAGGACGTGCTCGACATCGAGGTGCCGCTGGGTGAGCTGCCCAAGCAGGCCGAGGACTGGGAAACCGCGGTGAACGAGATGACCGTGGGTGACGAGGAGATCAGCGAGTACGTGCGCTCGCTGGAGGAGCGCGGCGACGCCGCCGTCGACGTGAACGAGGCGATGGCCAAGATCGATGGCGACGCCATCGCGGCCGAATTCGAGAAATACCTGCGCAGACGGGGTCCGGGCAGCTTCGGTCTCTGATCGGTTGCGCGGCGGGGCCTTCGCTTCCGCGACCGGACGCCGCCGAGTTCACCGGAAGTTCGCTGGGGGCACCTTCGGACCGGGAAACGACTGCCTCCTACACTTCGCCGGTGACCGTGCATCCGATCGTCGAGCGTCTGCGCGGCTTCGACGACCGAATCGCCGTCCATTGCCCCGGCTTCGCGGGCGTGGACGGCGCCGCCCGGGCGCGCTCCGCGCGGCAGGTGACCTACGCACGGCTTGCCACGCTCGTCGAGGACTACGCGACCGAGCTGGGGCCGGCCCGTCGCCTCGTCGCGCTCGCCGCGCGCAATGACCTCGCCTCGCTCGTCGCGTATCTCGGCGCGCTCAGCGCCGGGTGCGTCGTGTTGCTGGCCGAGAAGATCACTGCGGAATTGCGGGACACCTACGACCCGGACGTCCTCGTCGAAGCGGGCCGCACCCGCGTGGTCCGGGAGAACTCGGCGCATCGCCTGCATCCGGATCTGGCGCTGCTGCTGAGCACGTCGGGATCCACCGGGTCGCCGAAGCTGGTGCGGCTCTCGACGACGAACCTGCGCTCCAACGCCGCGGCCATCGCCGAGTACTTGGCCATCGGCCCGGACGACCGCGCGGCCACCACCTTGCCGATGTTCTACTGCTACGGGCTGTCGGTGGTGCACAGCCACCTATGGCGCGGGGCGAGCCTCCTACTCACCGACCGGTCGGTACTGGACGAGGAATTCTGGCGCGAATTCCGGGATTGCCGCGCAACGTCTTTCGCCGCGGTGCCCTACACCATCGATCTGCTCGACCGGATCGGTTTCGCCGATATGACGCTGCCGCACCTGCGTTACGTCACCCAGGCGGGCGGCAGGCTCGCGCCCGAGCGCGTGCGCGCATACGCCGAACTCGGCCGCGAACGCGGCTGGGACTTCGTGGTCATGTACGGCCAGACCGAGGCCACCGCCCGGATGGCCTATCTGCCCGCGCATCTGGCCGACGCCCACCCCGACTGTATCGGGATACCGATCCCCGGCGGCGAATTCACCCTCGAACCGGCCGAGGAAGCCGATGACGATGACGACGCGCCCCGCGAGCTGGTCTATCACGGGCCCAACGTGATGATGGGGTACGCGACGTCCGCCGACGACCTGGCACTCGGTCACACGATCGAGGCTCTGCGCACCGGCGATCTGGCCCGGCGCACGCCCGAGGGCCTCTATCAGGTGGTCGGCAGACGCAGCCGATTCGCGAAGATCTTCGGATTGCGCATCGATCTGGAACGTCTGGAATCCCGCCTGGCCGAGGCCGGCTGCACCGCGTGCTGCGCCGCAGACGACACCCACCTGGTCGTCGCGGTGGAGACCTCGCGGTCCGATCCGACCGAGTTGGCCGCGCGACTGTCCGGCCTGCCCGCCGCGGCGGTCCGGAGCTGCCAGGTCGAGCGGATGCCACGCCTGCCCAACGGCAAACCCGACTATCCGGCCATCCACCGGTTGGCCGGTAGCGCGCCGCAGGTGCGTGACATCCGCGCCCTGTTCGCCGCCGCCCTCGGCATCGACCCCGCGCGCATCCACGCGCACAGCACGTTCGTCGATCTCGGTGGGAACTCACTCACCTACGTGACCACCGCGGCGCGGCTGGAGCGCGCACTCGGGCGCCTGCCCACCGACTGGCCGAATACGCCCGTGGCGGAGCTGGAGCGGACCCCCGGGAATCCGGGGGGCGTCGGGCGGACGCTCGACACCGCGACGCTGCTACGCGCTGTCGGCATCGTGCTCATCATCGGCTCGCACGCCGGAGTGTTCGTGCTGTGGGGCGCGGCGCACGTGCTGCTCGGCGTGGCGGGCTTCAACTTCGGGCGGTTCGCCGTGACCACGGCGCCACCTGCCGAGCGTTTGCGCCACACCCTGCGTACCGTGGGCTCCATAGCGGCGCCGACGGCGCTCTGGGTGGCGGTGACATTGACGTTCACCGACTACTACGGCTGGCAAAATGTCCTGTTGCTGAACAAGATTCTCGGCCCGCACGACAGCGCCACCGCCGGGCACCTGTGGTTTCTCGAGGTGCTCGTGTACTTCATGCTGGCCGCCGCGCTGCTGATCCGGGTTCCCTCGGTGGACCGGTGGCAACGCGCCGAGCCGTTCTGGTTCGCGATGGCGCTGGTCGCGCTGAGCCTCGTCTTCCGATACCAGGCGTTCGGTCTGTATTCGGCGAAGGACATTCCGTTCTCTCCGCTTGCGGTGTGGCTGTTCGCGCTCGGCTGGGCGGCGGCGAAGGCGACGTCGATGTGGCAGCGGATGACGGTCAGCGCCGTCGTACTGATCACCGTACCTGGCTATTTCGGTGTCACCGATCGGGAACGATTGATCGTGGTGGGCCTTCTCGCACTGGTGTGGCTG
This sequence comes from Nocardia asteroides, assembly GCA_019930625.1. NCBI lineage: Bacteria > Bacillati > Actinomycetota > Actinomycetes > Mycobacteriales > Nocardiaceae > Nocardia > Nocardia asteroides. The sequence continues at coordinate 4,620,425 of CP082844.1, read as the reverse complement.
TCCACGATCAGGGTTCCCGCCGCGGTCGCCGTCTGTGCGGCGGCGCTGGCCGACAGCTCGCTGTTCGCCTATCTGCTGCACTGGCAGGTGTACCCGCTGTTCGAACAGCACCGGCTCGCGGGGCTGTTCGCTTCCCTGGTAGCGGGCCTGGCCGTGACCGGGACGGCGACCGTGTTGCGACGCTGGGGGCCGGTGCGGTACCGGGCAATTCGGTCGCGGCGGTCAGCTCTCCACGGTCCATACCCGCGCCGCCGCCTCCTGAGCCAGTTTCGCGATCAGGATGTCGCGCGGAATCGTCTGACCGGCAAAGTGATCGAGTGACGGAACCACCACGTGATGCGCGTCGGCGCGCTTGAGTTCCGCCGTGAGTTCGGCGAAAGCCGTCCCGTCACCTCCGGTCGATTCATGGAACGTTGCGGCGAAGCACAGCCCTTCCTCGCGGGCGAGGCTGCTCATCGCGGCCTCGAGCTCCTTGCCATGGCCATCGGCCAGATCGTCACGCAAGTATCCATAGATCAACGCTTCCACCCGAACCTCCGTTGGATTGGGATCGCTGTTCTCTTATGTGGATCCACCCGTTTTACGGGGTATTTGCGCTTCATGCAAGAGCAGATGTACTTGCAGTTGCTCTTACACGAGGGCCTGGCAAACTTTCGGCGCCATGTCCAGCATGCACAGCATCGCCGAGCGAATGTAGCTGTCAACACACGGACATCCCTCTGCCCTATTGGGGCCACCGAGCGTTAACTGGTGCGATACTACAGATGTGGCCGCTACCGACGATCGACCCGTCTGGGCAGTCCGAATGCGTTCCGAGCGTGACGCGAGGGGGTGGTCGCAAGCCGACGCTGTTCGCGTGATGCGAGGAAAGTCTTCGCACAATCTGCCGACCGACAGTACTCTCCTACGCAACTGGCGCCGTTGGGAATCGGGCGAATCGCGCCCCGACGACTTCTACGCGCCCATCATCGCCGCCACCTTCGACACGGTGACCGCGGCGTTCTTCCCCAAAGCCAGGCCCAACCGCGACGACGAATTGCTCTCGGCGACGGGCATGGACACCCTCGAGTTCATCGGACGACTGCGCATGTCCGATGTGTCCTCGGTGACGCTGGAGGCAATCCGGATCACCGCGGAACGCCTGTGCTGCGAATACTCCTACGCCGACCCGCACGACCTGCACGCCGAGGGCACCGCGTGGCTGCGCAGGATCACCTCGTTGCTGGACGGTCGCCTGACCCTGGCGCAGCACCGCGAAATCCTCGTTCTCGCCGGATGGGTCGCGCTGCTGGTCGGCTGCGTCGACTACGACCTGGGCCGGCGCACCGCCGCCGAGGCGACCCGCCGCGCCGCCCAATCGCTGGGCCAGGAGGCGGAGAACATCGAGATCTCCGCGTGGGCAGCGGAAATGACCGCGTGGTTCGCGCTCACCGAGGGTAACTACCGCGGCGTCATCGAGGCCGTGCAGCCGACGCTGGAAGTAAGCCAGAACCTGCGCGTCGGCGTCCAGCTGGCCGCCCAGCGCGCCAAAGCCTGGGCCAGGCTGGGTAACCCGCGCGAGGTGGATGCCGCACTCGACGACGGTCGAGCTATCTTGGAGCGACTCGACCATCCGGCCAATTTGGACAACCATTTCGTCATCGACGCGAACAAGTTCGACTTCTACGCGATGGACTGCTGCCGGGTGGCGGGCGAGGATCGGCTCGCCGAGACCTACGCGCGCGAGGTGATCCGCCACGCCACCCGCCCCGACGGCACGCTGCGCCACCCGATGCGGGTCGCCGAGGCACACCTGACCCTTGCCGTGGTCGCGGTGCGCAACCGTGACCTGGAACTGGCGGTGGCCGAGGGCACACGCGCGTTCGCGGGCAGCAGGCGCTCGCTGCCGTCGCTGCTGTGGATCGCGGGTGAAGTCGCGCGCGAGCTCATCGAGTGCTACCCCGGTGACCCGCGCACCCGCGCGTACCTGGACCAGTTGCGTTCGTTGTCCGTCGAGTGAGCCGACCTGCGCCGCGGCGCCGGCGAACGATGACGAACCGGACGCGGCCACGCCCGACCCCGGAACGTCGCGCAGGCGGCGACCGGCCCGCTACTACCCTGTTCCCGGTGACCGACTCCGATGACGGCCGTGCCGACCCACGCTGGGACGACCGGCTGCGGCTGTTCTCCTTCGCCACCGCCGAACGGCGCGCCGATTACCTCTGGGTACTGCGCGCGTTCGACAGTGCGCGGGCGGCGTACGTGGTGTTGCTGCACGCGGACGACGTTGCGGAGTGGATCGAACGCGACAGGAACACACCGCGCAGCCTCGATCCGGACACCGCGAACCAACCGGCCGCGGCGCCACGACTGTCCGCCGTCGAGGTCGGCCCGCTGCTCGACCAGCTCCATCAATGGGGCGTGCTGGAACGCAGTTACGACGGAACCCGCGCAGCGACGCTGGCCGAATACCGCAACCGGCACTACGTCTACCAGTTCTCCCAGGCGGGATTCCAGGCATACCGGGCGGTCGCCGGTGTGCTCAGCGCCCGCCTCGACGAAGCCTCGTTGTCGCGCCTGGTCCTGCCCGAGTTACTGGCCGATCTGCACACCCTGGCCGAGGCCAACCGGGCGGGCGACGCCGAACGTGTCTACCGCACCCTGCGCCGCCTCGATACCGCGCTGTCCGACCTCGCCGCCCGCGCCGCGCACTTCTACCTGGGACTCGGCGACCTGGTCCGCACCACCGAGATCACCCCGGAATCGTTTCTCGCGCACAAGGACGCGCTGCTGGCGCACATGCGGGAGTTCAGCCTCGATCTGGCCAGGTTCACCCCCCGGCTGGCGGCGGCGATCGCCGAGATCGAGGAGACCGGAGTCGAGGACCTGATCGTGCGGGCGGCGCGCTGCGACGAACGGGTGCTGCTGAGTATCGATGAACGTCAGGCGGATTGGCAGGCCAGGTGGGACGGACTGCGGATCTGGTTCGTCGCGTCCGGCGGCGCGGAGCCGGAGGCGACGACGGAAGCCGAGCGGCTGCGCGAGGCCACCATGAGCGCCATCGCCGCGGTGCTGTCGCTGCTGCGGCGGGTCACCGAGACGCGGCGCGGCGGAGTCAGCCGCGAGTCGGCCCTGCGGCATCTGGCCGGCTGGTTCACCGCGGCGCCGACGGTGGAGGGCGCCCACGCGCTGTTCGACGCGGTGTTCGGACTGGGCAAGCCGCGGCACCTGGCGATGGAGCACCCGGACGCCGACGTGATTCCGGCGATCCGATCCTGGTGGGACGCACCGCCGTTGGAGATCTCGCGCACGCTCGCCGAGACCGGGCGCCCACCCTCTGCGGGTGCGCCCGCGCGCATCCACCGCAACGACGCGGGCATCCGGCGCCTGCGGGAGGCACAGCTGGACGCGCAGCGGGCCCGCGCCGAGGCCGCGAGATCGCTGGCCTCCGGCGACGTGCACGACCGGGTCCTGGACGAACGGGAAACCGAAGTGCTGCTGCGGCTGCTGGACGCCGCGTCCACCGCCTGGGTTCCGGTGCGCGGCCGGGTGGCGGGCACCACCGGCTCCGACAGCGGCGTCACCCTGACGGTGTCCGAGCACGAAGGCCCGACCGTCGTGCGCACCGCCCGTGGGCTGCTGCATCTGAACAACAGGGCGCTGAAGATAGAGCAGACGACCCGGACCCGGCCGCTCGGGGGGCGCGGCTGATGCACGGACGCACGATCGATGCGCTGGCGCTGGACAATTATCAGCGCGCCGCCCGAGTCATCCTGGCCAATCACCTGGTGACCCGCACCTACCCGGACCGGATCGCGCTGCCGCTGATCCGCCGCTGGGCCACCGAACTCCGCGAAGATCTCGCCGAATTGTTCGGTTACCGGCTGGAAGTCACCGAGACCACCGCACGGGTGTTCCCGGTCTCCGACCGCCTCGACGCGGGCAGGCCCGCGCGTACACCCGGCGAGCGCGTCTTCGACCGCCGCCGCTACGCCTACCTCGCCTTGGCGCTCGCCGCGCTGGGGCGCGCCGGAGATCAGATCACACTGTCCGAGCTGGCCGATCAGGTCGCCGCCTACGCAGGCCGGGTGGACGGCCTCGAGCTCGCCACCGACCGGGCCGCCGACCGCGACGCGTTCGTCGACGCGGTGGCCTGGCTGACCGTGCGCGGCGCGCTCACCTTGGCCGACGGCGACGCGGGTGGCTGGGCCAGCGATCCGGAGGCTGGTGAGGCGCTCTACGACATCGACCGGCCGGTGGTCTTCGCCCTGTTCCGGCCGCCGCGGGCGCTGCAACATCTGCACAGCGTTGGCGGGCTGCTCGCCGAGGAGCTTACGGCCGCCGGCGGTTCCGCGCACCCGGCGACCATCGCCGAGACCGCGCGCCGGGTGCGCAGGGCGCTGGTCGAGCAGCCGGTGGTGTATGCCGAGGACCTCGCGCCCGAAGAGCGCCCCGTGCTCGTCCAGGACCGTGTCGTCGCGGATGTCGAGCTGTTCACCGGGCTGCGCGCCGAGCGCCGAGCCGAGGGCGTCGCACTGATCGACACTTCGGGGCGACTGTCGGACGTCCGCTTCCCGGGGACCGGCACGCTCGCGCAGGTCGCTCTGCTGCTGGCGGGCGAGATCGCCGACCGGGTGCTGGATATCGACAACCCGCTGCCGCGGCTGCGCCCCACCCAGAACCCCAGCGCGGCCCTGGCCGACCAGCTCGACCGAGCCATCCCCGAATCCACCGTGTTCGCCCCGCTGGCGGAACTGCGTGCGGTGGATTCGCCCGCTGACGAGACGGATCCGCTGGACGACACCCACGAACAGCGGGACCGCCCGGCTCCGCCCGCCTATCCGCTCATCGACCGGGACTGGCTGCGCGAGACCGTGCGGGCGCTGGCCGACCGCTACGGCGCGACCTTCGCCGCGCAGTGGCAGGCCGACGTTCCGCGCCTGACCACCGAGGTGGTGGCCCTGCTCGAGCGGCTGCGGCTGGTGCGGGTGGTCGACGAGGGGCTGCTCGTGCTGCCCGCGCTGGCCCGCTACCGTGGCGCGGTGGTCACGGTCCGCGCCAAGCGGGCCGCGGAACTGTTCGTCACCGCGGCCGACACCTACGGACCCGACGGCACCGGCACGGAAGGGAACTGACGTATGTCGCTCATTCACGGCGGAGTGCGGTTCACCCCGACCCGCGCCGGGATCGTCAACCTGTGGGACTACCGTGACCAGGAGTTCTGCTTCGCCGACGGCAGATTGGTGCTGCGCGGGCCGAACGGGTCGGGCAAGACCAAAGCGCTGGAGGTGCTGTTCCCTTTCGTCCTGGACGGACGGATCGAGCCGCGCAGGCTCAACCCGTTCGCCGGTGAGGAACGCACGATGAAGTCGAACCTGCTCTACCGCAAGCAGGACTCGGCCTACTCCTATGTGTGGATGGAGTTCGCACGGGGTCGCTGGGAGGATCCCGAGGCGGTCACCGTCGGCATCGGCATGCGCGCCACCCGTTCCTCGGACAAGGTGACCCGCTGGTACTTCGTCGCCGACGGCCGGGTCGGGGTGGACTTCTCCCTCATCGGCCCGGACGATCGTCCGTTCACCCGCAAACAGCTCGCCGAGCAGATCGGCACCGATTCGATCGTCGACCGGCCGGTGGACTACCGCAACGCCATCGACGCGCGGATGTTCGGTCTCGGCGCACAACGCTACGACCAGTTGATCAACCTGATTCTCACGCTCCGCAGACCGCAGCTGGCCAAGAACCTGGACCCACGCGGCCTGTCCCAGGCGCTCACCGACGGTCTGCGCCCGCTCGACGAGCAACTGATCCTCGACGCCGCCCGGTCGTTCAGCGATATGGAGGAAGTCGGCCGCACCCTGGAGGGTTTGGTGCACGCCGACACTGCGACGAGGGCGTTCGTCGAGGTGTACCGCAGATATCTCGCGGTGCAGGCGAAGACGGACGTCGACCAGGTGCGTGCGCGGCTCGACGCGGTGACCCACGCGAGCACCGCGCTGTTCGCCGCCACGGCTCTGCGCGAGCGCAGGGACGGCGAGCGCGCCGCCGCGGAGACCAGGGCGGAGGATGCCGACCGCGCCTACGAACAGGCCTTGGCCGATCGGGAGAATCTTCAGCGTTCCAGCGCCTATGAGGGCAAACAGCAACTCGAGGATCTGGCCGACGCGGTGCGGCGACTTGAGACCTCGGCGGGCGTGCACGCCGACAAAGCGCTCAAGGCGCGCCAGACTCTGGACCAGCGGACCCAGGAGGCCGAGCGCGCCCGCACCGCGGTACGTACCGCCGCCGCCGCGCTGGCCCGCGGCGAGCAAGAGCTGCGCGACGCGGCCGAACAGGCGGGGATCGCGTGGACGCCGCTGCCGGAGTCGACGCGAGCCGAGCAGCTCACCGCCGCGGTGCGCGGGCACGCCGAGGAGCGTGACGCCGACGTGCGCGCCGTGCGCAAGGCGGTGGGAGCGGTGGACACCGCCGCCGCCGAACGCACCAGGGCCGAGCGGCTCGCCGAGCGCGCCAGGGAACTGCGCGACGCGGCCGCGGCGGAGGTCGCGCATGCCGAGGCGGCGGTCAGCTTGTCCCGCTCCGAGGCGGCGGCCGCGTTGCGGGCCTGGTGGGACGAACACCGCGAGGCCTACGCCCCGGTGCGCGCCGGTCTGTTCGAGGCGCTGAACTCGGCTCTGGCCGAGGCCGGTTCGGACGCGCCCACCGTCGCGGAGGTGCTGACCGAGCGCGCGGAACCCTTGCTCGAACAGATCCGGTCCCGCCGCCAAGAGGCGCGCGCCCACGCGGCCACGGCGACGGCGCGCATCGGTGAGCTGGTCGCCGAACGTGATCGGGTCACAGCCCAGCGCGACGACGCGCCACCGGTATTCGCCGGGCGCCGCGGCCGGACCGGCGATCGGCCCGGCGCCGCACTGTGGCGACTGGTCCGTTTCGCCGACGGCGTGCCGCCCGAGACCGCGGCAGGCATCGAGGCCGCGCTGCAGGCGGCGAATCTGCTCGACGGCTGGGTGTGCCCAGGCGGCGAGCTACCGCCGGACTGCGAATCCGATCAGTTCCTGGTGCCGTTGCCCCCGCCGGACCGCCCGAGCGGTCGCACACTCGCCGACGTGCTCGTCGTGGAGGACGATTCGGACTGCTCGATCGTGCCCCGGCAGGTCGTGGCCGACGTGCTGGCCTCCATCGCGCTGCACGAGGGCGCGGGCGAGCCGGGCGGCACGGTGGCGATCGGAGCGGACGGCGCGTTCCGGCAAGGCGTGCAGATCGGCAGGCACCGCAAGCCGGACGCCGAGTTCATCGGCGCCACCGCGCGAGCCAAGCGCCGCGAGATCCGCTCGGCCGAGCTGACCGCCGCCGCGGCCGCCGCCGAGGAGGACCTGCGCGCCGCCGAGCAACAGGAGGCCGAAGCCACCGCCGACCTCGCGCGAATCTCCGCAGCCGTCAAGGCCCTTCCGCGTCCGACCGCGGTGACCACCGCCTTGCGGGCGGTGTCGGAGGCCGCGGGCGTGATGCGGTCGCGTGCGGAAGCCGCCGCCCACGCCGAGCGGGATCTCGACCAGGCGGTCGCGCAGGTGTCGTCCGCGGAGAAGAAGTTGCGGGCCGCCGCCACCGCCCACGCCACACCGCGCACCGCTGCCGAGATCGACGCCCTCGCCGCCGCCGTGCGGCACTTCGAGAACATCGGCACGGGACTGCTGCGGCTGCGAGGCGATCACGAGCGGGAACGCGAGCGCGAACGCGAAGCCGAGGACCGATTGACCGAGGCCGCCGACTTGGCCGAGGCGTTCGCGGAAGAGGCCGAGGCCGCGCGATCGGGCTATCAGGAACAGGTGCGCAAGCTCGAGACCTTGCGTGAGGCGCTCGGCGCGGGCGCGGCCGACATCGATCGCGAATTGGAGCAGGCCCGACACCGGATCGAGGCGACCAAAGCCGAGCAGAAAGCCGCGCGCAAGGCCGCCAACGAGGCCATCGAGGCGGTCGGCGACGCCGAAGCCGCCTACCGCACCGCGCACGAGTCCCTCGCCACCGCGCTCACCGAGGTGCTCGCGGAGGTCAAAGCCCTTGCGCCGTACGCCCAACCGGATCTGCTCAGGCTGCTCGGCGCCCAGGCCGACGAGCGCTGGCCCAGCAGCGAGGCCGCGTGGTCTACACCTGAGCAACTGCTGTACCGGATCGCCGCGGCGGGACCGCAGGCGCTGCCGCGCGTTCTGCCCGACGAAGTCGCCGCGCTGTTCGACAGCCTCGCCGCCGCCACGGCGTCGGTGCGCGCGAGCGAGGCGACGCGCAAGTCCACGCGCACGGCGGTGACCGCGGCGCTGCAGGAATTCGACGCCGCGCTCGCCGGTTGCGGCCGTGACTACCGGCTGCAATGGGACGCCGCAGACGGCCTCACCGTCGTGCAAGTGCACGACGAGCACGGCGTCTCCGCGCTTGCCGACTTCGCCACCCGTATCGACGGCGCGCGCCGTGACCAGGAACTGCTACTCACCGATGCCGAACGGCGCATTCTGGAAGATGCTCTGCTGACCGGCCTGGCCCAGCAGATCCACGAACGCACGAGCGACGCCCGCGATCTCATCGCCAGGATGGGCGCGGAGATGAAGCAGCGGCGGATGTCCTCGGGCAACACCATCGGCGTGCACTGGGTGCTCGCCGACAGCCTGTCCGACGCGGCGCGGGCGACGTGCAAGCTGCTCGACCGGGATACCTCGGCGCTCACGCCGGAGGACCTGTCGGCCATCCGGGCGCACTTCGCGTCGGAGATCCGTGCGGCGCGGGCCGCGCATCCGGAACGGTCCTATCCCGAGATTCTCGCCGCGACCCTGGATTACCGCGCCTGGCGGGTGTTCTCGTTCACCTTGGTCTCCGCCGACGGCAGCGAGGACAAGCTCACCGTGGCCAGGCACAGCGCGCTGTCGGGCGGTGAGCAGTCGGTGTCGCTGCACCTGCCGCTGTTCGCCGCGGCGCACGTGATGCTCGATTCGGCCGACCCGCAGGCCCCCCGTCTGCTGGCGCTGGACGAGGCGTTCGCGGGCGTCGACGACAACGGCCGCAGCGAATTGCTCGGACTGAGTGTGCAATTCGATCTGGATCTGTTCATGACCGGCTACGACCTGTGGATCACCTATCCGCATGTCCCGGCGTGCGCGCACTACGACTTGGCGCACGCCGCGGCCGAGAACACCGTCAGCGCCACCCTGCTGGTGTGGGACAGCGGCGACCTGCTCGCCGAACACGACGGCGCCGATCTGACGACCGCGCTCGGATCCCCGGATCGGCGCCGGGTGCCCGACACGATCGAGGGCGGGCTCGAACTCACCTCGGTGACCTAGCCGTCCGGTACCGCCCCACAGCCGGGCACCGGGTCGTGCGCCGGATCAGTCCCCCGTGTCGCGGCGGGCGGCTTCGAGCAGGGAATCCAGGAGTCCGGGGAAGCGGGCGTCGAGGTCGTCACGACGTAACGACAGCAGCAATTCGCGCCCGGAGGGTCGCTGCCAGATGACTCCGGCGTCGCGGAGCACCCGCCAATGATGGGTGAGGTTCGACTTGGCCACGTCCGGCAAGACCGAGCCGCAGGTGTGCTCGCCGCCGTCGGCCAGTATCCGCACCACACGCAGCCGCAGCGGGTTGCCCAGGGCGGTGAGCACGTTCGTCAACTGAATCTGCGCTCGCTCGGGATGTGCCGCGATCACGCGGACCAGGTTAGCGCGACAGTTGACATACAGTCGAACTGTACGTAAGTATTCGTACAATTAGAAGGTTCTCGGAGGTTCTCGTGGGTACTGGCATCGACCGCTTCGACGGCAAGGTCGCACTGATCACCGGCGGGTCGAGCGGCATGGGTTTCGCCACCGCACGACGCCTGCTCGCGGAGGGCGCGCACGTCGTCGTCACCGGACGCGACAAGCGCCGCCTCGACGCCGCGGCCGCGAAACTCGGCGACGCGGACCGCGTCCTCGCGCTACCCGGCGACGTGGCCGACCTCGCAGACCTCGACACCCTCGTCGCAGCCGTGGCGCAGCGACACCGACAGCTGGATGTCGTCTTCGCGAACGCGGGCATCGCCGCGTTCCAGCCGACCGAAGCCATCACCGAAGCCGAGTTCGACCGGGTGGTGGACACCAACTTCAAGGGCGTCTTCTTCACCGTCCAGAAGACCTTGCCGCTCGTGGCGGACCGCGGGGCGATCGTCGTCAACGCCTCCTGGGCGCTGCACCGCGGCGTCCCCGGCGCCTCCCTGTACTCGGCGACCAAGGCGGCCGTGCACAACTTGGCCCGCAGCCTCGCCGCCGAACTGGCGCCACGAGGCATCCGGGTCAACTCCGTCAGCCCCGGCTACATCGCGACGCCGTCGTTCCGCGCGAACGTCTCCGCCGAAGCCCAGGCCGCGATCAGCGCCACGGTGGCGGCCGGGCGCGTGGGCACCGCCGAGGATGTGGCCGACGCCGTCGCGTTCCTCGCATCCGGCGAGGCGTCCTATGTCAACGGGCAGGACCTGCTCGTCGACGGCGGGCTGATCACCGCCATCCCCGACCCGATGGTGTAGCGGGCGCCGCACCCGCCGGTGAGGTCAGCGCGCGCTCGCGTCCGGCACCATCGGCGGGCAGTCCGTGCCCGGCACGGTGGCCAATTCGAAATGCCACCACTCGTTTTCGAACGTCCGGCACAGCCCCCACCGGTAGCCGTTCGCCTCGAGCCAGCGGGCGCCCTGCTGCGGACCGACATCGATCGCCTCGCCGGAGACGTGAGTGGACTCTTCCGGCGGCAGCACCCAGCGACGAGCACCGTCCGGCCCATAGGTCGCCACACCGTCCTCCCACAGCGCCTGCTGCTCGGCAGGCGTCCGGTACCCCGACGTGATGGACAGCGGCACCCCCTGCGCGTGCGCCTCACGTTCGGCGAGGGTGTACGCCAAGGCCAGCGCGGGCTCGAGCCCCTCGGTACCGGTCGCCGAGCCCACCGACTCCCGCTGATCGACGAATACGGCGGTATCGGCCCGCGCCGGACCCGCCAGTACACCGCTCGCGACCAGCGCAGGGAGGGCCACCATGGATAGTCCCGCCAGCATCCGACTCCGCTCACCATTCCCAAGCACCATGCGCCGATGCTATCGCCTGCGGTCTCCTATGCCGGATATGCCCCGATCAGGGCCTGCGGTGATCCCGCACCTTTGCGCAGTCCGCCCGGCGCCTGTGCACCAACCGCCGCCTCTACGGGAGTCGCCCGACTGCCCGCACTCCCCCGCGACGGGTCGAATATGCGGCCGTCGCCGCCCAGCTCATCGTCGGCGCCGACAGGTACCCCGCCCGGTCCTCAGCGGTGCGGCTGCGCGCTCCACAGAGTCACCCACACGGTGTGGACAACATTCAGCGAATTCCACAGAGAACTCCACAACTTGGGATAATGCAGATCTGATATGCCCGATATGTGCCCAATCGCCCTAGGGCAGCAAATATTTCGCCGACATGGAAACCCCGGTGTCCACAATCTATTCAAGTGTTGTGGATCACATTGACCGCACGAGGCTCCGGCACCCGAATTGCCCGAAGCCACGCACCTTTCGGGCGATTTGCGGCCATTCGACATCGACGGGAGTAGGAGCGACGTCCGTTTCGGCCGGTATGTCATACCCCGCCGCACATCGCGATTCGCTTCTCGCGAAACACGATCCCGCGTGTATACCGCTGCGGCTCGCAGCATCGACCGAGAGCACCCAGCCGCGAACGCATTGCGGGCGGCTACCGGCTCGACCCGGTAGCCGCCCGCAAGTCATGTGGATCATCCACAGATGTCGGGAATTTCACATTTGTTCCCCAGCTATGTGAAGAGTTGCCGCAACGGACAATTCGGCCCGATCACGCGCGGGGCGGATACTCCGGCGCGCCGGACCGAGCCAGGGTCGCGGCCACTCGCACTCCGACGCGGCGAACCGATTTCGCCGCTTGCCTATTGCGCGCGATCCGCTCCAGTATCTCGTCGCCGTGCGCTCGGGCGTAGGCGAGTGCCACCCTGATCTTGCTCGTGCGCAGGTCCGAGTTCGCGCTCAGCGCGGCGATCCGGCGTTCCACCGGACCGTCCAGTTCACGCAGGCGCGCAACGACTTCCCAGACTTCCGGACCGGCCGTCAACGCGGCGCGGCGGTCGTCCAGCGGACCGCGGAAGACGATGCCGGGATGCTCGAGCTGATCGACGCCCTCGTGGATCAGCCGATCGAGCAGTGCGGTACAGCTGGTTCCCTCCCGGGCAGCGCGGTCGGCCAACCGGGCGGCGGCCGATTCGGTGATACACAACGCCGTCGGTAGTGGTCCGGACATGCTCATAGCTCTCCTCGACCTGCATCGGTGCCGGAAGAAACGAGGTACTTCGCTAAGCCTGCCCGCTGCGACGGCACCGCAGCCCCGGTGATCGGGGTGACATCGTCGTGTCCGCACCTGCCGCACGCAGGTCCGAGGACGGCTCAGACGCGCTCTTTGGAGCGGGTGCGCACGCGCAGCGCGATCGGCTTCTGCGTTTCGGCGAAGAAGTCGTTGCCCTTGTCGTCGACGACGATGAACGCGGGAAAATCTTCGACCTCGATTTTCCACACCGCTTCCATGCCCAGCTCGGGGTACTCCAGCACCTCGACCGACTTGATGCAGTCCAGCGCCAGCCGGGCGGCCGGTCCGCCGATGGAGCCGAGGTAGAAGCCGCCGTGCTCCTTGCACGCCTTGGTCACCTGCGCGGACCGATTGCCCTTGGCCAGCATGACGTACGAGCCGCCCGCGGCTTGGAACTGGTCGACGTAGGAGTCCATCCGGCCCGCCGTGGTCGGTCCGAAGGAACCGGAGGCGTAGCCTTCCGGCGTCTTGGCCGGGCCGGCGTAGTAGACGGCCATCTCGCGCAGGTAGTCCGGCATCGGCTCGCCCGCGTCGAGACGCTCCTTGATCTTGGCGTGCGCGATGTCGCGTGCGACGACCAGCGGACCGGTCAGCGAAAGCCTGGTCTTCACCGGATATTTGGACAATTCGGCGCGGATCTCGTCCATCGGACGGTTCAGGTCGATGCGCACCACGTCGCCACCGAGGATGGCGTCGGTCTGCTCGGGCAGGTATTGCGCGGGCTCGCGCTCGAGCTGTTCCAGGAACACGCCTTCGGCGGTGATCTTGGCCAGCGCCTGCCGGTCCGCCGAGCAGGACACCGCGATGGCGACCGGGCAGCTGGCGCCGTGCCGGGGCAGGCGCACGACCCGCACGTCGTGGCAGAAGTACTTGCCGCCGAACTGCGCGCCGATACCGAAGGACTGGGTCAGCTTGAAGACCTCCTCCTCCAGTTCCAGGTCGCGGAAAGCGTGCGCGGACAACGACCCCGCGGTGGGCAGGCTGTCCAGGTAGTGCGCGGAGGCGTATTTCGCGGTCTTCAACGCGAACTCGGCGCTGGTGCCACCGATGACGACCGCCAGGTGATACGGCGGGCAGGCCGCGGTGCCCAGCGAGCGGATCTTCTCGTCCAGGAACTCCAGCATCCGCGTGGGGTTCAGGATCGCCTTGGTCTCCTGGTACAGGAACGACTTGTTCGCCGACCCGCCGCCCTTGGCCATGAACAGGAACTTGTAGGCCGGCTCGGCCGGGTCACCCGCGGTGGAGTACAGCTCGACCTGCGCGGGCAGATTGGAACCGGTGTTCTTCTCGTCCCACATGGTGATCGGGGCCAGCTGCGAGTAACGCAGGTTCAGCTTGGTGTAGGCGTCGAACACGCCGCGGCTGATCCACTCCGCGTCGTCGGCACCGGTGAGCACGCCCTCGGACTTCTTGCCCATGACGATCGCGGTACCGGTGTCCTGGCACATCGGCAGGATGCCGCCCGCGGAGATGTTGACGTTCTTCAGCAGATCGAGCGCGACGAAGCGATCGTTGCCACTCGACTCCGGGTCGTCGATGATCTTGCGCAACTGACCGAGATGCGCCGGACGCAGGAAGTGGCTGATGTCGTGCATCGCCGTTTCGGTGAGCAGCCGCAGCGCTTCCGGCTCGACCTGCAAGAACGTACGCCCATTGTGCTCGAAAGTGCTGACGCCCTCGGTGGTCAGCAACCGGTAAGGGGTGTCGTCCGCGCCGATCGGCAGCAGGTCTGAATAACGAAAGTCCGGCGCGGTCACCAGTCGCACTCCTTCGGGTGGGCCCGGACGCCACGAACGGCCGGGCTGGTCACGAGCACAGCGAGCCTAGCCACCACCGCGCACGCCCCTCCCGTTAGGCAACCCTATCTCGGACAGTTGGCCAATAAAGGTTGCACGTTCAACCCCGGTGATGCTACCTCTCGTCTGGTCAGAACGCGCCCGGGCATCCGAGTCCGGCCGCGCGCAGACTGTTCGCGCGCCGCGCTTCGCGGCGCGGGACGATCTTGGGACACGTCAGAGTTTGGAGCGTTATCGTGACCGATCCCCAGTGGCTGGATGACGTCGAGATGCGCGCCTGGTTGGGTTTCGTGCGCACCCGCGATCTCATCGCCGCGGCGGTCGGGCGGGATTCCACCAGGGAGTCCGACCTCACCTACGTCGAATACTCGGTCCTGGCCTATCTGGCCGAGGAGCCGGACCACCGGCTCACCTTCGCCGCGCTCGCGGCCAAGCTCGAATGGTCGCAGAGCAGGCTCTCCCATCAGATCACCCGGATGGAGAAACGCGAGTTGGTCGTCCGGGAGCCGATCCCCGACGACGCCCGCCGCACCGCCGCGAAACTCACCCCGCGCGGCGCCGAGGTGCTGACCGGCGCCGCGCCCGCGCACGTGCAGAGCGTGCGCAGGCACATGATCGACATCCTCGACCGCCAGCAGCTGGCCGCGTTGGCCGACATCTACGACACCCTGCTCACCCACCACCGGAGAGCGGCGGCCGAGAACTGACAGCTCAGGCCGTGGCCGCCCTCGCCGCGTGATCCGCCGAAACGCTTGTCCCGGTGACGGTTCCGGTCACACCGAGGGATCGCTCGAACCCGGGAGGCACCACCACGTCGGAGCGATCCAGATCGGTGACGCGCGTCTTGCGCAGACCCAGCAGCGCCGAATCGATGCCGCCGCGCAAGATGTCCAGCACGTTCTCCACACCGGCCTGCCCGTTCGCGGCCAGCCCCCACAAGTAGGCGCGCCCGATCAGCACCGCCCGCGCGCCCAGCGCCACGGCCTTCACCACGTCGCTGCCCCGCCGGATGCCACCGTCGAGCAGCACCTCGACCTGCGAGCCCACCGCCTCCGCCAGTACCGGCAGCGCCCGGATCGCGGCCGGGGTGCCGTCGAGATTGTTGCCGCCGTGGTTGGACACCGAGATCGCCGCCACACCCGCGTCGACCGCGCGCAGCGCGTCGTCGACTCGCATGACGCCCTTGAGCAGCACCGGCCCGTCCCACTGCTCGCAGATCCAGCGCACATCCGCCCAATCCGGCGCGGGCGTGCCCATCCATTCGCCGTAAGCGCCGAAGAAGCCCGGCGCCGCGGCGCCGCCGATGGCCATGTTCGGCGCGGTCAGATCCGGGATGCTGCCCGATCGCGCATAGGTGGCCAGCCACCGTGGACGGGCCAGGGTCTGCGGGGCGAACTTCAGCATCGTGCGCAGATCCAGCTTCTCCGGAATGACCGGGCTGCCCCAGTCCCGCCCGTGCGAGAACGACCAGTCCAGCGTCAGGATCAATCCGACCGCGCCCGCCTGCTTCGCCCGGCCCATCCGCTGCAGGATCTCGTCCTTGCCGCCGCACCAGTACAGCTGGAAGAACGTCGCCGGGTTGGCCGCGATCACCTCTTCGATCGGTTTGCTCGCGAACGAACTCAGGCCCATCGCGATACCCCGCGCGGCGGCCGCGCGGGCGACGGCGACCTCACCGTCCGGGTACACCGCCTGCACACCCGTCGGCGAGATCAACACCGGCATCGAAAGCTGCTGTCCCAGTACGGTCGTCGACTGGTCGCGCGCGCCGATCGGCCCGGCCACGTGCGGCGCGAAGCCCAGTTCGGTGAACGCCTTCTGGTTGTCCTCGATGGTCTGGCCGCGCTCGGAGCCGGCGATCAACGCGCCGTACACCGATTTCGGCAGCCGCTTCTTCGCCCGCCGCTGCGCTTCGGCGACGGTCTCGAACCACGGATTCATATTCCGGTCCTTTCCGGGGAGTTCCGCTCCGGCCACCAGAGCCGGGTTCGGTCGAGCAGGTCGGCGCTCAGGTGATCGAGCAGGGCCGCGCCCTCGGCGGCGGTCGCGCCCGCAGGGTCACCGAGCACACCGTTGGGGCTGACCGCGCGCACCCCGCCCGCGCGCAGCAGCGGCAGCAGTTCGGCCAGTGGCCGGGTGTCCCCCGCCACGGCGCGGTCGCCACGCACACGCTCGGGCGCGAGAGCCAGTTGCAGCGCCGTCTCCGACCGCCCCGCGTGCGGGTCGCCGTCGAAGCGCGGCAGGTGGAGACGCACGTCACGGGACTCGGCGCGCAACAGATCCTTCGCCCGGCGCAGCGGTTCGATGTTGCCGCCGTGCCAGTTGACCAGCAGGATCCGGTCGAAGGTGTCGGTAGCCGAGCGGCACAGCTCGACCACCAGCAGTTCCAGGGCCGCCTGCCCGATCGACAACGTGCCGGGAAAGCCCGCGTGCTCACCGCTGGCGCCGTAGGCGATGGCCGGTCCGACCAGCACATCCGACCGTGCGGCGGCCAGCCGGGCACACAACGCCGCGGCCAGGTCGGTGTCGGTGGACAGCGGCAGATGCGGGCCGTGCTGCTCGGTCGCCCCGACCGGCACGGCCAGGATCGCACCCGCCGTCGCGCGCGCGCCCGCCTCGGGCCAGGTGAGATCCGCCAACATGCCGCGAGATTATCGTCAGTCACTGACATAATCAAGGGTCCGTGGCGGCCGCGCACAATCAGACGATGCTGGAGAAAACGCGCGGCCGCCCACGAGGCACCACCAAACGCGAACTCGAACTGATCGCCATGCGGCTGTTCACCGAGCAGGGCTTCGACGAGACCACTGTCGAGCAGATCGCCGCCGCCGCGGGCATCAGCGGCCGCACCTTCTTCCGTTACTTTCCCACCAAAGCGGAGGTGCTCTGGTGGCAGTTCGACGACGAGGTCGCCGCACTGCGCGCCGCGTTCGCATCGGTCCCGGACGATGTTCCGATGATGGCCGCCGTGCGCCGGGTCGTGGTGAACGCCAATCAATATCGCGCCGAGGACGTGCCGGAACTGCGCACCCGCATGCAGCTGGTCGCCACCGTCCCCGCGCTGGCCGCCACCGCGGGCGCGCACTACGACGCCTGGGAGCGCGCGGTCAGCGCCTTCGCGGCGGGCCGGCTCGGCCGGCCGGAGGACGAGCTCATCCCCCTCGCCGTCGGCCGCACCACCCTGGCCGCGGCGCGCGCCGCGTTCGACGCCTGGCTGTCGCGCGCGGACGCGGACCTCACCGTGTATTTGGACGAGGCGCTGGCAGCGCTGGAACGCGGGTTCGCTACGGTGCCGTGAGGTCGGCCGCACCCGAACATCAGGCGAACAACCGGCAGGTTTCGTCGGTGACGCGGGTGGGGTATGACTAGGCTCGGAATCGGCTAGCGCCGACCGCACGAAAATCCCGACAAACCGTCGAAAGGGGCAGGAGTTTTCATGTCCGAGGTGTCCATAAGCCTTTCGGCGGATTCCCTGGCCGCGGGACCGATCGACCAGTTGCTGCCGCAGCTCGTCGAGCACCTGCGCCAGAACCGCACCGCGCTGCGTGAAGAGTGGGCCCGCCGCATCGCCGACGCCCAGCTACTGACCGCCATGACCCCGGAAGAGATCTTCTCCGAGGCGACCTCGATCTACGACGGATACGTCGACGTGCTCGAGACCGGTAGCGTCGAAGCGCTGCAGGCCTACGCGCGCGACCTGTCCGAACGCATCATCCCGAGAGGCGTCGAAACCGACGAGGTCATCGGCATCGTGCTGCTGTTGCGCGATGTGCTCGCGCGCAGCCTCTTCGAGAAGTATCAGTCGGACTTCGAACTGCTCAACAAGGTGCTCGATGCCTACGAACCGGCCGCCAACCGCATCGCCAACACCGTGACCGTCTCCTTCGTCCAGGAGCGCGAACGCGTCATCCGCCAGCAGCAGGAAGCCATCCGCGAGCTGTCCACGCCGGTGCTCCAGGTGCGTGAGCAGCTGCTGATCCTGCCGATCATCGGCGTGCTGGACAGCCAGCGCGCCCGCCAGCTCACCGAGCAGCTGCTGCGCGCCATCCGGGCCAACCGCGCGAAGGTCGTCGTCATCGACATCACCGGTGTGCCGGCGATCGACTCCACGGTGGCCAACCACCTCGTGCAGACCGTCGACGCGTCCGGGCTCATGGGCGCGAACGTGATCATCACGGGCTTGTCCTCGGAGATCGCGCTCACCCTGGTCACCATCGGATTGGATCTGTCGAAGATGAACGCGGTCGGCGACCTGCAGGGTGGTATCGAGGAAGCGGAACGGCTGTTGGGCTACGAGGTTTCCCGCGTCACCGAACGGGTTACCGAACGCGACGGCCGCTGATCAGGCGCGGGCATGCCGGTTCCGATTCTGAAACAGGGTACGTATCTCATCGCGTCGGTTCAGTCCGCATTGACCGATGCCGATACCGAGCGCCTGCAGGACGACCTGATGAAACAGGTCAGCAAATATCGGGCACACGGCATCATCGTCGATGTCACCGCCATCGACGTGATGGATTCGTTCGCCGCGAGATCGTTGCGTACCATCGCGCACATGACGCAGCTGCGCGGCGCCGAAACGGTGATCGTCGGTCTGCAACCAGAAGTCGCGTTCGCCATGGTCCAGCTCGGTCTCACTTTCGAGGACATGCACACGGCCCTCGATCTGGAAGAGGGTCTCGCCTGGTTGAACCGAAAGACCCCAGCCCGTCGCCAGCGAGACGGTCGTGACAGTGGCCGCTGAGAACGTGGTGATCGCGGTCAGGGTGTCCGGGGACATCGTGACCGCACGTCAAGCCGGACGCGAACTGGCAGCGAAGCTCGGATTCACCCTCACCGATCGAACGATGATCTCCACGGCGATCTCCGAGATCGCTCGCAACATCACCAGTTACGCGGGCAGTGGCGAGATCCGATTGCTGGTCGACGATCGAGAGGGCCGCCAAGCGCTGGTGGTGCAGGCCGAGGATCAAGGGCCCGGCATCAACGACATCGCCCGCGCGCTGGAGGACGGCTACTCCACCGGCCGCGGTCTCGGGCTCGGCCTTCCCGGCGCCCGGCGGTTGATGGACCGGCTGACCGTCGACTCGGGGCCGGGGCGCGGCACGCTGGTGGAGATGTGGAAGTGGGTACCGAACGGTGCATGAGGACGGGTTCATCGGCCGGATCGAGTGGGCGGTGGCCGGTCGGGCACTACCGGGTCAACAGGTCTCCGGTGACCGCGGCGTCGTCCTCGACACCGGCGGGGGCACAGTCCTGTTCGCGGTCCTGGACGGGCTCGGGCACGGCGCCGCCGCGGCGGACGCGGCCGACCGCGCCGCACGAGTGCTGTCGGAGAATCGGGCCGAACCGCTGGACGTGCTGATGGTGCTGTGCCACCGCGCGATGGCCGACACGCGCGGAGCGGCGATCTCGCTCGCACTGTTCGACGAGGGCGACAGGGTGCGCTGGCTCGGCGTCGGAAATGTCGAATCCCAGGTGCTGACCGCGGGGCCCGCGGGTCTGAAGGTGCACGCGACGGTACTGCTCACCGCGGGCATCGTGGGCTACCGCCTTCCGTCGAACCTCCAGCCGCAGTCGGTCTCCGTCCGCCCCGGCGACCTACTGCTGATGTCCACCGACGGCATTGTCACCGAATCCGCCGCGCGGATCGACCTTTCCAAGTCGACCGCCGACATCACCGCGGACATACTCGCCCGGCATGCCAAAGACACCGACGACGCGCTGGTGCTGGCGGCGCGGCACCGCGGTGCGGGAGGAACGGCCGGATGAGCGCCTTGCTGGCCGACTTCCTGGACGCCTACGCCGACGCGCTACGGCGGCACATGGACTCGCCCGCCCAGGCCGGTCTCGCCGAGGGATACGAACTCGGCAGGCGCGCCCTGGTCGAAGGCATCAGCCTGCTCGATCTCACCGAGAACCACTTCCGGGTGGTTCAGGACGTGGAGGAGCGGCGACAGCACGAGATCGCGCCGCAGACCGGTGAATCCGGCGCCCGCCTGCCGGAAACCGCACTGGAATTCCTGTTGCAGACCCTCGTCCCGCTGGACATCGCCACCCGCGGCTATCTGGATGGCACCCGCCGCTACGAGCAACAACGTTCCCGCGCCGATGATCTGGCCGGACGCGACGCCTTCCGCACCGCGCTGGTGGAATCGCTGCAGGACGGCTTTTTCGTCGCCGACGCGCAGGGCACCATCATCGAGGTCAACACCGCCTTCGGCGCATTGACCGGCTACGGCGCCGCCGGTGTCCCCTATCCGCTGCCGCATCCGTGGTCGGCCCCGGAGGGTCCGCGCTATCCCGATCTCGGTACCGAGGCGCAGCGCTTCGTCATCCCGATCCGGCACCGCGACGGGCGCAACGTGTGGCTCGCGGTGAGCACCAGCGCGCTGATCAGGCCGGAGGGCAACGAGCGGATCTTCGTCGGCACCATCCGCGACGTCACCGCCGAACACGACGCGCAGGCACGCGATCAAGCCGCGTCCCGCCTCGCCACCGCGGTGGGCGCGGCCACCAGTGTGGTCGAGGTGCTCGCCGTCGGGCTCGACGAGTTGCGCCGCACCGTGGGCGCGGAGACCGCGGTGGTGGCGGTGTGGCCGAGCCGCAACGCCGCGCCGGAGGTGTACATCTCCGGAGCGGGCGCCGACGGCGCGTCCCACAACGGCGCCGACTCCCTCGACGACCGGTCACGCGCACTGCTGGACCGGGCCAGACGCAGACCGCCACGCAGCCTGCTGGCCATTCCGGAAGGGGCCGAAAGCTCCGAGGGGATCGTCGCGCCGCTCGGGGAGACCGGCGACGCGGCGATGTGGCTGCGTTTCGCCGCGCCCCGCGCGATCAGCGCCGCGGATTGGACGCTGTTCTCACTGCTGATCGGCCATCTCAGCCTCGCGGTTCAGCGCGCGCGCAACTTCGACCAGGCCCGCGCCACCTCGCTCACCCTGCAGCGCGCGATGCTCGGCCCGATCGACCTGCCGCCGCGTTTCTCGGTGCACTACGAGCCCGCTCTGCCGCCGCTGGAGATCGGTGGCGACTGGTACGACGTGGTGCCGCTGCGCGACGGCACCATCGGCGTGGTCGTGGGCGACTGCGTCGGTCGCGGACTGTCCGCCGCGGTCGTCATGGGTCAGTTGCGGACCGCCGCCCGTGCGCTGCTACTGCGCGGCGCGGGACCGGCGCAGCTGCTCGCCGAACTCGACACCGTCGCCGCGCGCATCCCCGGCGCCATGTGCACCACGGTCTGCGCCGCCGTGCTGGACCCGGTGCGCGGCCTGGTGCGCTACAGCAGCGCCGGTCACATGCCGCCGATTCTCGCCGACGTCGCCAGGACGGGTCGCCTGCTCGAGGGCGGGCGCTCGGTGCCGCTGGCCACCTTCGACCCGCCGCGTCGGCCGGAGGCCACCACGGCGCTCACGCCCGGTTCGACGCTGGTGCTGTTCACCGACGGTTTGGTCGAACAGCGCGGCGTCGACATCGATGACGGGTTCGCCAAGATCGCCGCGGTTCTCGCCGACACCTACGGACGGCTGCCGCGCGAGGTGGCCGACGCGGTGCTCTCGAGCCTGCGCCCGACGGTGGGTTACGACGACGACGTGGCCATGGTCGTCTACCGCCAGCCGCCGGCGCCGCTGCGGCTGGACGTGCCCGCACGAGCGGACGAACTCGCGGTGCTGCGGCGCACGCTGAAAGGATGGCTCGCCGCCGCGGCGGTGCCGCACGACTTGGCCGCCGATCTCGTGGCCGCGGCCAACGAGGCGTGCAGCAACAGCATCGAGCACGCCTACCGCAACGACGACACCGGCCGGGTGCGGCTGTCGGCCACCTGCGATCTCGACACCGTCGTCATCGTGGTCACCGACACCGGCGACTGGAAGCCACAGGCCGCGGATCCCGGGTATCGCGGCCGCGGCATCGACATGATGCGCGCGCTGACCGAGGAGCTCGATATCGACCACTCCGGACCGGGCACGACCGTGCGGATGTCGGTGACGCTGCCCGCGATCACCTTCCCGGTGGCCAATCCGTTGCGAGGAACGAACCGCCGAATTGCCGGCTGACGGAATTCAGGTGGTGTGATCCCACGAGCCGGCCTTTCCTGCGGCACCGGCGGACGTGACGACTTCCCCGGCTAGACGAGCGCCGCGGCGGGCCGTATTCCGTATATTCGGAATTGCATACCGCGATAGGGCATACCGGATTCCGCCCATTCGCTGACGATCATGCCGAACGCGCCGTCGAATCTGCTGTCGGGGTGGGCGTAACAACCGTAGAGACGCGGCACGATATCCGGGCCGCCCGGCGCCCAGAAGGATCCCTTCACCGGACGATAGGTCAGGGCCGTGCGCCAGTTGTCGGTGATCCGCGCGGCCACCTTGACGAAGGCCCCGTAGGCTCCCGCGTCGAAACCGGACATCACCCAATTCCCTTGGATGCGGCGCAATCCGATCTCACCGAGCCTCGTGCCGTCGGCCAGGATGCCGAAGCGCGGATCACCGCCGGGATCCCGGCCCCAGCCCCAATTCTGCCCGTTCCAGCCCCAACCCTGCCAGGCCGCCGGGTCGATGAGCGCGGTATGGCTCTCGACGACTCGCCACAACAGCATGTTCTTGTTTCGGGCGAGCCCCCCGGTGGAGATGACGTAGACATAGCCGTCGCCGCCGCGCTCCCAGGAGATCATGGTGCGTTTGCCGCCGTAGACGCTGGTCGACCACCGGACCGCGGTGTCGGTCCAGCTCTCTCCGTTGTCGTCGGAATAGCGGATCTCGCACCACCGCTCGTTGGCCAGCCCTTGGGTGACCATCACCCACAGATAGATTCGGCCGCCGATCGTTATCGCGTCGCAGGGCAGGATGGTGGAGTACTCCGGATTGTTGTGCACGTAATCCCAGAGCTGCCTGGCATTCCGTGCGGCAGAGTGGAATTCGATAGGTCTGGATATGTCGTGGGTATTGCTGCGCAACAGCATGGGCGAACGCCAATTCGGGCCGCCCACCCTCGGTTCGGTGCCGGAAAAGGTGTCGCCGAGGACATATCCGATCTCACCACTGGGCATTCGGAAGGGGATGAAGAGATCCGAGCCACCGATGTCCGCCATCGGCACGGGATTCAAATTCTTGATCTTGGGCATAGCCGGATCCTGTCGATACTCGGTGCGTCGCTTTACCGAATCAGCTTGTAGGGTTGTCGCGAAGCTTGGACGTCCTACTCGACCAGTATCGGATGTCGATGGCTGCGATGTTGCTCGTTCGGTCGGATGAATTCGCGGACAAATTAGGAAACCGACTGCGCAGATTGTGTTCCCGGCGACTGTATGCGGCAGGAAGAGCGAACTTCTCCGGTTCGGCCACCGGGACACCGGGCGCCGGGCGCGGTGTGCTCGATCGTCGGCAGTACGGAATCAGCGCGACCGACGGAGCATCCGAATCACCGCTCTGTCGATGACCTCCCGCTCCGCATCGGCGGAATCGGCCCGGCTCGCGCGCCGGAGGGCCGCGGCGACGGTCGTGCCGTTCTCGAAGGCTGTCACGACACGTGGGTCGACGTAGGACGCCCGGGCGTCGTCCCGGTACACCAGCAGCCGATCGGAACTCGTTCTGGCACGCAGCAGAGCGCGGACGGCCTTGGCGAGCAGTTGATCACGAACACTCACTTGTCGCCGGATACCGCCCTTGGCCACGTAATCGAAGAACATCCGCTCCCCGGACACACGGACCTGCTCACGCAGCAGAGTGGCGACTCCCCGGGTGCCGTGCTCTTCCGCGTATTCCTCTCCCCGATCCACGAGATCGAACGCGACCGCCTCCACCCGCCGCCGGGCCAAGCCTCGCACGGCGAGATCATCCCGGACCCGCGCTCGGATCTCCGGCAATCGGGCGGCCAGCGCCAAGACCCGGTCGAACTTCTCCTCGTCCCGGTCTTTGCGCCACTGCTCGTGGTAGAGGTATTGGCGCCGCCCCGCAGCGTCGACGCCGACAGCCTGGATATGACCGTTCTCGTGTGGACAGATCCACACCTTTCGCCACGCGGGCGGGATCGCCAGCGCGCGAATACGCTCCAGTGTCGCGTCGTCATGCACGGGTTCGCCCTGCGCAGTGCGGTAACCGAACCCGCGCCCGCGCCGGAGGCGTTCTACTCCCCCGTCATACGGTCGGCTGCGGCGCAATCGCATCCAGTCACCACGATCATCGGGGCCGGGTTTCGCGGCGGGAAACCGTGCCGAGCGGTATGGCCGTGCGGTCGAAGCCGATATCGGTTCGCGTGCGATCGCCGGATGACGCGGACAATTCGCTGCGCGCCGCCTCGTGTGCTGTGCTCACATCACATAGCTGCCCTGTCCCGCACGACTGAAACAGCTCGGCTGCCGAGGTCGCCGTCGCGCCGCACTCGTCACCTCCTACGGATCGCGCGGACCGGCCGGAAACGGAGGTGACCACTCGATGCCGAAAGCGCCAGGACCCAGCAGTAAGACCTGGCGCGGCACGAGATTCGCGAGTGAGTCCAACCGCAGCGCTACTTGGCCGGCGGGACGAAGGGCTGGTTCACAGTGGTGAAGTACTGCACGAGGGCGGCGACGGCGACAGGCGCGGTAACGAAGAGTTGACCGGCGAGCGTGCCCAGGGCGCCCACGGCCAGGATGCCGCCCAGGCAACCGACGGCGGCGGCCGGGATGAACGGACCGAACATACCGACGATCGTCGCGGCGGCGACGGTGGCGCCGGCGATGCCGCCGAGCACACAGCCGACGAGGCCGCCGCCGAGACCCCCTACGGTGGTGCCGATCGCCGCACCCGTCGCGATCGTGTCCTTCAACCGGGTGAAAGCCGCGACTTCACGTTCGTACGGCGTTCTCCATTGCGCCGTATCTTCGAACGGAAGGGCGACCGGGCGGTACTGTGCGTGCTCGAGATCGAATTGCGGTGTGAGTGTGGCGGTGCGGCCGGTGATCTCGGCCGCGATCGGGAAAACGAAATCGTCGACGCGGAACTGCAAAGGCGTGCCCGCGAGTACGGTGCCGTTTTCGGCTTCGACCGCGAATACCCCGTTCTCGACTCGCATCGAGCCCGAGTCGATGTGGACGACCACGTTCTCTTCGGAGGTGGTGGCGGTGTAGTTGACGACGGCACCACCGGCATCGTGAGGTGCGGCGACGGCATTTCCGGCCGTGACCCCGGCCATCGCGACAGCGAGCGTCGATATCGTGGCGATCTTACGCAAAACCATGTTTTCGGAAACCCTGACCTTGTCGTGAATGGTGTGATTCGTCGGCTGCGAACGCCCTGTCGTCAATCCTGTTTCACCGTGCCGAGGACGGTGCCGTTGTTCGCATCGATCGTCACCTCGTGCTCGATGCCGTCGGACGTCCGCAGTTCGACCTCCCACACCGTGGTCCTCCCCTCGCCATCGAGTTCGGCGGAGACGACGGTGCTGCCGGGCACGGCTTCGATCGCCTTGTCGATGGCTTGCTGCCTGCCGATCGTGGGAGCCGCGGTGAGCGCCCAGTCATCCGGCAGATAGGCGGCGACAGCGTGCCGATCGGGCCCTTGCGGGCTCGTGGCGGCGTACAGCGCCACGGGGCCACCGATGAGGACAGCGACGACAGCGGCGCCTGCGAGCAGGCCGCGCCGACCGGGAAGCGCCCGGCGAAGTGTGGCTTTCATTGTTCAACCTCCTGCGGGAGTCGTGGTCTCGAAGATGACCGTCACAGTCGCAGGGGGCGGCTTAAGACAGCCTGAAGCCACCTGAAATTCGTTTCAGGAACGGGCCGGAGCACCGTGCGGTCCAGGTTCCGTCCACATCGGGCGTGAGAGCGGCGTTCCCGATCACGCGTAGTTGCGGGTTGGGTCGCTGGCCGTCGCGGCGTAGCGCGTCTTCGGTATCGACGACGAGCCCGACGCGAGGCTTGGCGTGCATGCGATTCAGATGCGGTCGCCCGGCGAAACTGGTGAGCCGGAAGACGTCGTCGGTCCAGAGAAACCAGATCGGGTCACATGCGGAAATCCGTCCGCGTCGATGGTCGCCAAGTGAGCGACGGTGTCGCCGGAGAGCAGCTCGACGATTTCCGGTCGGCGCAAGGCCCTCATCGGGGTACTCCGTTTCGAGCGTCGCGGAAGTGACCACGGCGTACACCGGCATGTGCGCGGACCCGATTCTCGCTGTCGCCCAATATGGTTCGCGTTTTCTCTGCCATACGCGGTCCGGTGGGGTTAAGGTCGGTCACGGGTCGGGGTTTCCGGGGGTTCTCGCATTCGTCTCCGTCGGGTGATCCCGATGCCGCCCGCGTCGGTTGTGCCCGCTGCGCAGCTGCCGCAGAGGCGCGAGGGTGGGTGCGCTCGATCCCCTCCGACTGCACCCGCCTTCCCTTATCGGGGCTTCGCGCGAATAGTCCGGATAGTTGACACACCTCGCCCGACTCGAAAGCGGGACAGACGAACCGCCGCACTGCCGCGGATTTCATTCGGCGACGAATTCCGCCTCGCGCTCCACCGCCTCGATGGTCTGTAGCGGAACCCGGACCGGGCCGGGTGTGTAAGTGATCGCGCACAGCACCCCGGTGTAGCGGAAAATGCCTCGGCGTTCGCGCAGATCCCACGCCACGGGGCCGCGGGCGTCGACGCCGACCGAGATGCCGGTCCACGGCGACATGCCGACCAACTGGACCTGATCGAGCCAGCCGGCCCAGTGTCGGCGTCTCGATCTCGGAGCCGAACGGGCCGATGTCGCTGTACCCCATGTCGTCCACCAGGACCACGACGATGTTGGGAGCACCCTGCGGCGCGGTGGGCGGATAGCTCCACTCCGGGGTGGAGACCGCGGTGGTGCGGCCGACGGCGCCGCCGAAATCTTCGTAGCCGCGAGCATGGGGCGGAACAGGCATTCCCGCAGTCAAAGCCAACCGATCCCCGGCCCGCCACTCTTTCGCGCACCCTGCGCTCAACAGGTGACCAGCTCTTCTGCCGGTGATAGCTCGGCCCTCGACAGCCGATCTTCGACCGCGCCGTTCCGCCGGTGCGAGCCAGATGTCCAGGACTCGCCGAGGCTTTATTTCCGGTTTTCGTGCAACGCGTCCACCAGGTCGGCGACGTCCGCGGCGTCCGGCGTGTAGCCCGGGAAATAGCAGCACACCTCGTCGATATCGCCGAAACGGGCTCGGATCTGCGCCGCGCACTCGCGCGGGGTGCCGACCACCCCGATCGTGCGCACCATCTCGCCGGTCACCAGCGACCGCATCTCCGCGAAGCCGCCTGTCTTGGACAACGCGTGGAGCCGGGTGTGCAGCTGCGTCCATCCCTCGACCTCGAGGACCGGCCGATAGGCGGGCGTGGAACCGTAGAACGCGATCAGCGAGCCCACCCCGTCCACCGCGGTGGACAGTGCCTCCTCGGTCCGTCCGAGCGCCACCATGACCTGACCGATCACCGGGAATTCCTCGGCGGTCCGGCTGGACAGGCGTAGTCCCTCGGCAATGGCGGGCAGCGTGCGCTCGGTGAAGTGCCGCCTGCTGTTGAAAGGCATGACCAGCAGTC
The DNA here is from genome assembly GCA_019930625.1 of Nocardia asteroides. NCBI lineage: Bacteria > Bacillati > Actinomycetota > Actinomycetes > Mycobacteriales > Nocardiaceae > Nocardia > Nocardia asteroides. The sequence continues at coordinate 4,592,750 of CP082844.1, read as the reverse complement.
CGTCGGCGACCTCCGCGGCCTTGCGGGTCATCACCGGCCCGAGCGCGCCCATCAGCACCGGTGGCGGACCGAACGGATTCGGCCCCGGATCGAACGTGGGCGGCATCAGGGTGTGCGTGTAGTACTCACCCCGAAAGTTCAATGGCCCCAATCCTTCCCACGCGGTGAAGATCGACTTCACCGCCGCCACACTCTCCGCCGTGCGCTGCGCCGGCGCACCCCAGCTGCTGCCGTAGCGCTTCTCGATGTGGGCGCGGATCTGCGAGCCCAGCCCGAGCCGGAACCTTCCCTCGCTGTAGATCTGCAGGTCGTAGGCCGCATGCGCCAGGTGCATCGGGCTGCGTGGCCCGGCGATCGCCACGTTCGTCATCAGTTCCACCGACGTCGCGCCTGCCGCGAGGACGAGCGGGAAGAACACGTCGTGTGGTCCCTCGAACGTGAACAGGCCGTCGGCCCCGGTCGCGGCCAGCTCGCGCGCATCGGTCGCGACCTGCCGGGGCGCTCCGGTGACCTGTAGATGAACCTTCATCGGCGACCTCCGGCCATCGGTGCGCCACGACTTCCGCGACACGACGAACCCCATCGTATGGACAGCACTCCGTGCATGTGTCCAGTGCGACGAGAAATCGTCCCGCCCAAGGCCTGTTCACCGTCTACGACAGCGATCTCACATGGCGGTGGATGTCATATGCCGAGGAGGCGGTTCTCGCGCACGGTGACGATGACGACGATGTCGCCGTAGGGGGCCGCGCCCATCGCCACTTTGTGGGCCAGGCGCGCCAAGCCGACTCGCTTTCCGTACTTGGTCTGCATGCCGGTCCGCACTTGCTCGAACAGAGGTCCCGTCCGCAGCAATTCGGCCATGCCTTGGTGCTGCCGAGAGCCCAGGGCAGGTTCGCCGCGCCAGTCGGCCGCTTGCACGATGACCCGACGGTCACCGGCCAGATGCCGAGCCTCGCTGGAATGCGACGAGATACGGAAAGCCAGACGCCCGTGGTCGATCGGCAACACCAGGTGCGGCACGGTATTCCAGCGCCCCGTAGCGCCCGGCCGAGGGTATGTCACCAGAACTGTGCTCGCGTCCCACCACAGCATTCCCGGGTGCCATTCGCTCGGACGGTCCGGAACCGCGAGCACGCGCTGCGCCGAGTGCGGGTTGCCCACCCGCGGGCCGGAGCCGTGGACTCCGCTGCCGAGCAAGGTGTTGCCGTGTGCTGGATATGTCATTGCGTAGACCTCCGAGACAGGGGCGAGTTCAGGGGATTCCGATTCGTTCTCCGTACTGCGATCGGCGCTGCGGCGCCCGTGGGCGGTATCCGGACCGACTACCGGATACCGGATCTGAGATTGGTAGAAAATCTACTTATGTGCTCACAGATTTTGTGTACCACCGGGGTTATGTCGACGCAAGGGCCTCTTGATACCCGGCCGCGATACCTAGCGGATCCTCATGCGCATCGACTCGCCGGAAAGGCGCCACGACCGTCCACCCGGGATCGGTGCGCACGGACCGCGTTCACGGCAGCCAACAGCATCCCGACGCCGATCAGGATCGCACCCCGCAGCCACACCTCCCCGTCGATCCGAGTGAACAGGAACAAGCAGGAACCCAGGCCCAGCCAGGGCACGACGGTGGGCACTCGGAAGTGCTCCGCTTGCTCGCCCTCACGCCGCAAGATCAGCACCGACACGTTGACTGCCGCGAAGACGACCAGCAGTAACAACACCAACGTCTCGGCGAGCGAGGCGACCTCCCCGGTCGACGCCAGCAGCAGCGACACAGCCGCGGTCACCCCGATCGCCACCCACGGCGTCCGGCGTCCCGGCAGGATTCGGCCCAGCGCGCTCGGAAGCAGCCCCTCGCGGGCCATGCCGTAGGCCAACCGCGAGGACATGATGCCGGTCAGCAGGGCCCCGTTCGCCACAGCGACCAAGGCGACCACCGCGAACAGCTTCTCCGGGACACCCCCGGCCAGTCGCACCACCTCGAGGAGTGGACCGCTCGAGTTCGCCAGCTGATCGGTGGGTACGACCGCACCGGCCACCAGCCCGATCAACAAGTACACGCCACCGGCGGTGAGCAGCGCCCCGAAGAGCGCTCGTGGATAGGATCTGCGCGGGTCGGCCACCTCCTCCGCCAGGTTCACGGAGGTCTCGAACCCGACGAACGAATAGAAGGCCAGGACCGCACCCGCGAGGGTCGCACCGACAGCGCCCTGCTGCGCCGTCCCCAACTCGGCGAGCCGGCCCGGGTCGGCGTCGCCCCGGATGACCACCCACGCTCCGAGCCCGATGACCACGACGAGCCCGCCGAGTTCGATCAGCGTCGCGGCGACGTTCGCGCCGAGGGACTCTTTGATCCCATAGACGTTGAGCAATGCGGGTCGCCAACTCGGCATACGAGCCTGCCGTGAGAAAGGCGAGACCGAGCGCGACCAGCAGCGGCAGCCAGACCGCGCCAACCGATTCCCGCGCTATGGCCCCGACCAGCACATAGACGCCCGCGCCCAGGATGTCACCGAGGATGAAGAAGAACAGCAAGGGCGTGCTCACAGCCCGTCGCAACGAATCCACCACAGGGCGGCGGATACCCGCGCTATCGGCGCTGAACCGGGCGGCGAACGCACCCTCATGGGCGGGGTCGTGTCACCGGCTTGCGGGCGGCACCTGGACGCGCGTCGTCGGGTTTCGGGTTCACCGTGGGGCCGGGTGACAGCCCCACGGTGAACAACTCAGATGCCGAACGGTGCGGCGTAGCGGATGGTCCCGCTGGGCAACGGGTACCGGGTATCGAGGGTGAGGGCCATCATCGCCTCGTCCGGGACTTCGATGGTCAGGCCGATCCCGTGCGCGGAGGCACGGGTGAAGCCGAACCGGGGGTAGTAATCCGCGTGCCCGAGGACCGTGACGAAGTGTTCACCCTGCTCCGCCGCGGCATGTAGGGCGGCACGTATCGCCGCCGTACCGGCTCCGGTGTTCTGGTGCTCCGGCCACACGGCCACCGGGCCGAGGCACAAGGCGGGAGTGTCACCGATGTGGCAGCGGGTCAGCAGCGCGTGCCCGACGGGTGCGCCGTCGTGATCGGTGGCGACGATGGACAGGCCCTCGATCCACGCCGGGTCGGTGCGCAATGCCTCGACCAGGTCGGCCTCGAGTGCGGTGTCGAAGGCCGCCAGATCGATCCGACGGATGACAGGGATATCGGCGCTGGTCTCGGCACGCGTCATCCAGGTTTGACGAATCGTCATCGTAGGAAGAATTCCTTCGTGTTCGTGTAGGGCGCCGCGGCGACTCGCGCGGCGGCGAACGGAATACGAGTCAGGCCGCTGGCCGGAGCGTGGGAAATACCCGGACGCTCTGCCCGGCAACGGCTTCGCGCGCCGCCATCAACCCACCTCCGATACTGCTACCGATCGACACGAACAAGCGGAACCTACCACATTCCGGACACACCACCGCAGTCATATTTTATGGAGAGCCGAGAAGGCGCGAGGCTGCGAGTCTACCGAGAACTGTTCCGTGACAACGCTTTCCGGCGGTTCCTATGGGCGGGACCGGATTCGTCCATGCTCGCCGCGGAGCCCGAGGGATGATGGCCGGCATGAAGCTACGCGTCGTCACCGAACCGCACGCCCGAGTGGACCAGCGGCCGGGTCGAGCTGGGCCTGGGCGGCGGCTGGTTCGCCGAGGAGCACGCGGCCTACGGCATCCCGTTCCCGCAGGACAGGTTCGCCCGGTTCGAAGTGCAACTGGCCATCATCACGGGCCTGTGGTCGACCGAACTCGGTCGAACTCATTGCCGCCCAGGTGCTCCCACAGCTCTGATGGTTCGGATCGATCGTCCGCACACCGATCGCCGCCGCAATCCGTCCCGCGGTGTACCCACGGCACCTGCGGCTACTCGTGCCGAGCCGCGTCCCGGCCGATGCGCACGGACGCGTAATATCCTGCGCGTCGTGCCGGTGATGGCCAATGGGAGGTCGGTGAGCAGTGGATACCGCGCCGTCGGCCACACCCGGGAGTAGTACGGCGACCTCGGGTCCGTCGACTCTCCGGACGTCTCGGACCAGCAGTCCCGCCGGCCTGCAGTGCGCGGGTGCGGTCGACTTCACCACCCGCGATGACTGGCGCTCCGCTCTGGCGGAGCTGGCCACCGGGGACCACGACGTCCACTTGGACCTGTCCGAGCTGACGTTCATCGATGCCTACGGAACCTCGATTCTGGTAGAAACCGCCACTCGGTCACCGCAGACACGACGAATCGTGGTGCATCGACCCCCGGCGATGATGCTTCGTGTCCTCGGAGTGTTCTGGCCCTCCCTACACACGATCGAGGTAGTGCACACATGAGCATTCCTGGCGCTGCGTCGGCCGCCTGCGATCCGACCGACCCATTCGTGCACCCTGCGCTGTTCTACCGCGACACGGAGGAATACCTCGCGGGCACCATCGGCTTCATCCGCGAAGGGCTCGCGAACGACGAACCGGTCGCGGTGGCGGTTCCCGGCCCCAACCTGGCCCTTCTGCGCGCAGAACTGGGTTCCGACGCCGACGCGGTCCGCCTGATGGACATGACCGTCGAAGGCCGCAACCCGGGCCGCATCATTCCCGGAGTGCTTCGCGCCTTCGCGGACGAACACCCGTCCGGACGCGTGCGGATCATCGGCGAACCCATCTGGGCCGGACGCTCGTCGCTGGAGTATCCGGCGTGCGTTCAGCACGAAGCTCTGATCAACGCGGCGTTCACCGGGCGGGAAGTGAGCATCCTGTGTCCCTATGACACCGAGCGCCTGTCACCCGAGGTCTTGGCCGACGCGCACGCCACTCATCCCGTCCTCATCGACGGCACCGGCCGGCGAACGAGCGCCGAGTACGACCCCGGCCACATCGTCGACTCCTATAACCGGCCGCTCCCGCCCCCACCGGCCACCGCCGCCGGCGTGGCCTTCGACGCGACCTCACTCGCCCAGGTCCGGCACCAGGCCACCGACTACGCCCGCCGCGCGGGCATGCCCGAGAACCGCTTGATCGATCTCGAGCTGGTCGTCGCGGAGACCACCACCAATTCCGTCGTCCACGGCGGCGGGCACGGAACGCTGACGATGTGGACCGACGAGAACCAGCTCCGCTGCCAGATCAGCGACAAAGGCCACATCACCGATCCGCTGGCGGGCCGCCTGCCCGCGGCTTCCTTCCGGCCGGGCGGTCGCGGCCTGTTGCTGGTCAACCATCTCACCGACCTCGTACGCATTCACACCACCCAGCACGGCACCACCATCCAGGTCTACTTCGGTTTCGACACAGCTGCGCCGTAGCGCCGTGACGGTGGGTACTCAGCGCAGGGTGAGCGGTGTCTCGGACTCGACGCGGGTCAGCTTTTCCGGGTTGCGGACGCAGTAGAGCCCGGTGATGCGATCGGCCTCGACATGGAAGGCCATGATGCCGTCGAGCACGCCGTCCAGGCGTAATGCCAATGCCGGGTTGCCGTCGACGAGGATGGGTTCGCAGCTGAGTACGGCCTCGATCCTGACCTTGCCGGTACCGCCGGTGATGTAGCGGGCCACCTTCTCGGCGCCGATGACAGGCTGCAGCGCGGCTCGCTTGATGCCGCCACCGTCGCTCATGAGGACGACCCGCGGGGCGAGCACGTCGAGCAGGCCTTGCGGATCCCCGGTCTCGAGCGCCCGCTGGAACGCCTCCAGGGCCGCGCGGGTCTGGCTCGGCGAGACCACCGAACGCGGGCGGCGCGCGTCGACGTGGCGGCGGGCGCGGTGCGCGATCTGACGGACGGTCGGCGGGGTCTTATCGATCGCGGCCGCGATCTCGTCGTAGCCGAGGTCGAACCGGCCTCGAGACACCGCCCGAGCGAGCATCGTGACAAGAGAGTGACGCAGATCACTGATCGATCGACCCGAACGCCGTTCGGCGATGGCAGCTCGGCGGCTCAGAACGCGTAGCGCACCCTCAGCCAGGGCGTCCGCTGGGCGATGAGGTCGGTCAGAGTCCGGACTCCCGCGGCTTTGACGTTGTTGCGGTAACGCACGTTCCACATGCCCGTTCGAGAGCGCTTGGCCTGCTGGATCGGCGGTTGCCACAAGAGGTTCTCGGCCTTCGGGTGCCAGCCGAGGTTGACCTCGTGCAGTTGCTCGTTGTGGGTGAGCATGATGATCTCCGCGGCGGCCTGGGCCTTGAAGGCGGAGCCCGTGCCGTCGGCGAGCTGCTCCAGCAGCTCAGCCCAGTCCTCTTCCCAGCCGGGGCGGACGACGACGGGCGAGAAGTTGACGTGCACCTCGTAGCCGGCTGCTACGAAGTCGTCGATCGCGGCGATGCGCTGCCGGATCGGCGTGGTGCGCAGGTCGAGCAGGTGGGCGTCGGCCTCCGGCATGAGCGAGAACCTGATCCGGGTCCGGCCGCGGGGGTCGAGGTCGAGCAGGTCGCGGTTGACGTACTTGGTGGCGAACGAGGCCTTCGCGGTGGGCCACGCGCCGAACGCGGTGATCAGATCAGTGACATTGTCGCTGACGAGGGCGTCGACCGAGCAGTCGCTGTTCTCGCCCAGGTCGTAGACCCACGCGTGGGGGTCGCACTGGTTCGGCACGGTCTTGGGCCCCTGCCTTCGCACATGACGCTCGAGGTAGCCGACGATCTTGTCGATGTTCGTGAACACCGTGATCGGGTTGGCGTAGCCCTTGCGGCGGGGGACGTAGCAGTAGGCGCACGCCATCGCGCAGCCGTTGGACGTCGAGGGTGCGATCCAGTCGGCCGAGCGACCGTTCTCCCGGGCCGTCAGCGACTTCTTGACCCCGAGCACGAGGTCCTCGGTCTTGACCCGGACCCAGCGGTCGACGTTGCCCGCGTTGCCGTGCAGCTGGTCGATATTCCAGTGCGAGGCGACGGTGATGATCTCGGCGTCGGGGAAACGCGCACGCACCTGCTGCCCGCGCGGGCTCGCCAGCGCGTCCGGTTCGGCCCACAGGCGACGGACGTCCAGCAGGCGCGGACCCGAGGTGGGCCGGGAGGGGTCCGGAGCTGTGGTGGATCGAGTCATAGCACCTGCCTACTCCACCCCACCGACATTCCGGTGGGGCGGAAGAGCCGCGGAGGAACCCTCGCTCATCGCAACCGAACCGTGCCGAAAGGGGCGAGAATCCCGCGACCGTCGACCGCGGCTTCGCGCCCCCACGCATCGCCACCCCCGACATGTGACCCACCGCTGCGGGAGTGGCTTCGAGAGACTTGGTAGACCCCGGTTGCCAGCCGGGGTTGCCCACGCTGTCACTGCCCTGTGCGCTGTCATCGACCCTACGTGTCGCATCAAAAATGTCCGATACCAACACTTTCCGCGTGAATGTGGTGTCGAATTGCCGTTGATCGTTGGTGTTGTAGTCGACCGGTGTAACCAGTCAGGAGTGCGCGCGTGCCACGTCAGATCGATTCGGTTGTTTTCCCCCATCTGGATGCGGACCTCGACCGCGTCCGTGACGTCCTCGGCCCCGTGCAGTTGCGGGGCAGGCCCGAGCTGGCCGCGCTCACCGACGACGGGGCCGACACATACCGCCGCCTGGTCCGCCCTACCTTGACATTGTTGTCGTACTACCTGCTCACCGACCCCGAGGTCCCGGCCGACGACCGGGTGGTGCGGGCCGCTGCCGCCGTCGAGTTGCTGCATCTGGGATCGCTCTACCACGACGACGTCGTTGATCACGCGTACGAGCGCCGAGGCCGTCCCAGTGCCAACGCGGTCTGGGGTTCGCATATGGCCGTATTGGGCGGAGACTCCGTGATACTCACGAGCGTGCGCATGCTGGCCGAACTCGGCTCGCGCGAAGTTCTCGCGGGTGCGATCGCGGGTGAGCAGATGTGCGCGGGGATGGTGATCGAGGCCGCCGACCTCTACGTAGCGTCCCGCGACGAGCAGTCCTATTTCGACGCGATCGACGGCAAGACCGCGGCGGTGCTGTCGCTGGCCTGCCGGGTGGGCGCGATGCAGGCCGGCCGCTCCGAGGACGAGGAGGAGGCGTTGGCTTCGTTCGGTCGACACTTCGGGCTGGCCTACCAGCTGTATGACGACATCCTCGACCTGACCTCGACCTCCGAAGAAGCGGGCAAGCCTGTCAACACGGATCTGCCCGAGGGCATCTACACCCTTCCCGTGATCCGCGCCGTTGCCCGCGACGACGACCTTGCCCGCCTGCTGCGCAGAGCAATGACGCGTGAACAAGCCGCACATGCGCGCGAGCTCGTCATCGCCTCCGGCGCCGTGGACGAAGCACGAGCGAAAGCCGATGAGTTCCTCGACCAGGCCGCCGGTCAGCTCGCCGCCCTGCCCGTGGACACGCGCACCCGCCACGCGATGACCGCCTACGCCGGGTCCGTACTCGACCGGAGAACGCCTGGCCCCGCGGTTCCCCAGCAGTCGACACAGACACCCGAGGCGCACAGCGATGTCCTCCCGCCGCAGGTCGCGGAATCATTGCGGAGCTGGATGGTGGACACCGGCTTCGTCGCCTCCCCGGGCGAGGCCGACTACCACCGGTGGATAGGAGCGATCCGGATCCCGCGACACTGGGCCCCAGCGATATCTCCGGCCGTCGAACAGACCGCCTACCGCATGGCGGTGCTGCTCCTTGCATGGGACGACCTGTTCGAGGATCCGCAACTGACCGACCCCGCGGCCATCACCGCGCTGAAGCGTGGCATGGTGGCGACACTGCGCCAGGACCCGGAGAAACCGTGGCGGCCCGGTGCGATCCCGACGGCGTGGGCGAGTTTGTGGCCGCGCCTGCGCGAAGGCCGCAGCACCCGCTGGCAGGAGCAGTTCCTCGACGGCCTCGAGGACTGGTGCGAAGCCTGCGAACGCGAAGCGCACCATCGCATCAACGGCTACATCCCGCCCACGGCCGACTACCTGCCGCTGCGGATGTCGACCAGCGGGATCGACACCGCCCTCGCCTGCATGGAGGTGCACCAGGGCCGGGAACTGCCGTCGCAGCTGCGCAACCACCCCGTGATCCGCCGTCTCGAGGAACTCGCCTTCTGGGTGACCTTCGTGGAGAACGACCTCGCGGGGTTGGATCAGGACGAGGCCGACCAAGTCCCCTACAACCTGGTCAGGGCGGTCCGTCACGAGACCGGCTGCACCCGCGGCGAAGCCGTGGAGCAGGTGCAGCGCCAGGTGGCGGATCAGCGCGCCCAGCTCGAGGCGCTGCTCCGCTACGTCCCCGCCCTCTTGCGCGTGCTTCCCGGTCTGTCGGGCAAGGGGAAGGACTACGCGGAGATTTACACGAACATGACCCGCGTCGGGCTCTGGGCGCGTGAGAGCGATCGGTACGAGCAGAATTCCGGTCCCGCGGTTTCCGCGGCGCCGGACTTGGAACGCTTGCGCCGCGAGGTCTACTACTACCCGGCCGCCGAACCGGCTCCTGCCGTGCCGTAAGTCCCGCAGCGGGCGAAGCAGGATGTGGCCCGCGTGATTCACCGAGGTGGACGCGCGGGACACTCCCTCAGTTCTTCACCGGCTGCCGGGCTTTCGTCGGTCCAGGGAAGCGGATCCACGTCGTAGGTCGAAGCGACGAGCGGGTGCGCAGATGGAATGCAACCAGTCCGACGAGGGTGCACGCGGTGAACCAGGCCAGTTGCACGGCGAAACCCCCCAACGGCGTGGTGTCGGAGAAACCGGCCGCGGTCGAAGCCTGCATCGCCCCGTAGGAGGGCAGCCAGCGCACGAATTCGCTGTCCGCCCCGGCGCTGGCGATGGGGTTCTGCACGGCCAGGTCGACACAGCTGATCATCGCGATGGCGAACATCCCCTCCACCTCGCGGCGCAGCAGCGCGCCGAGGGCTACACCGAGGGCCCCGTAGGTCAACGCCGCGCAGAAGAGCGCCGCAGCGAGTACGACGGGCTGCCGGGGCGCCCAGTAGCAGCAGATGACAGCGGTGGCGTATGCGCAGACCACCATCGAGGCCACCACCAGGCAGGCGATCTTCGCCAGAGCCAGCGCGACCCGGGGAAATCCGGCCATCGACAGACGCCGGTCGAATGCTCCGCTGCTGAAAGTCGCCGCGAACATCATGAACCCGATGATCAGCGAGACCGCGGTGAGGGCGCCGCTGATCTGGGCGAGCTCATTGCCATCGGCGCGCAGGACGAGACCGGTGTCCCGAAGCCGGAACGGTACCTCGACATCCGTGACCGCCACGCGCACCAGAGTGATCAATATCGGGACGAAGACAGCCACCAACAGCATGGCGAACCGATTGCGCGCATGCTCGACGAGGCCGTACCGCGTGGCGATCACGAACAGCCGCACACCGTCGGTCATCCCGCCTCCTGCCGTACTCCTTGTAGGACGCCGTCGTGCAGCCGCCACACCTGGTCCAGCTTGTCGGTGTCGTGGGCCAGATGCGAGACGACCAGAACGGAGCGACCGGTGTCGCGGAACTGCGCGACCAGATCCCAGAAACGCAGATACGTCTCCCAGTCGAAACCCTGGTACGGCTCGTCGAGCAGCAGAACCTGCGGATCGTGCATCACCGCCAGCGTCAGGTTGAGCTTCTGCCGTGTGCCGCCGCTCAGCGTCGCGACCCGCTCACCGGCATACTCGGAGAAACGCAGGATCTCCATGGTCTTCTCGGCCCGCCGCAGGTCCGGGATCGCATAGGCCGCGGCGAAGAATTCCAGGTGCTGCCGAACCGTGAACGCGTCGTTGAGGACCACCTGTTGCGGGCAGTAGCCGAACCTCCCACGGTGCCGAACCACTCCCCGGTCCGGTCGCAGCCCTCCGGAGAGGACCTTCAACAAGGTGGATTTGCCCACCCCGTTCTCACCGACAATTCCCACCAGCGCTCCCGCGGGCAACACGAAGTCGATGCCACGCAGCACCAACCGCCTGCCATATGAGTGGTGAACGTCCGCCACTTCCATGATCGCCCCTGCCTGCTGCCGATGTATTGGCCCGGCGGCCGTTCGCATGCTATCAATCGACGACGAAAACCCGTGCCACTATTGCCATTTCGCGGCAATCACCCTCCGATAGAGGCAGGGCCAGGGCGCGATGACGGACTCGGCCCCCGAGTCGACCGAGGCCATTTCGTCGGGCTACCGGGAGACGTCGGCGCGGCCGCGGGCGGCGCGCTGCCTGTCGTCGATTATTTCGGTGCGGCGCACAGCCATTGCCTCGGCGGGACAGCCGCCGGTGGTGAGAGCGCGGTAGACGGCGTGTGCGTCTTCGAGTGCGTCGCGCGCGCCGACGCCGGCCGCGGGGGTGATCGCGTGGTCGGCGTCACCGATGAGCAGGAGCGGCAACGTCGGCTGGGCGGCGGCGGCGGCGAGGGGCACGTTGCGCGCGTTGCTGACGTGGACGGAGTCGGTCTTGTCGAGCAGGGGGCCGACCAGGTCGTTGATGGATGGCGTGGCCCGCAGGACCGTGTCGGTCCACTCGCTGGTGGGGCGCACGCCCGCGTCGTCCGGGCCGTCCAGAGGAGCGCGGGCTATCCGGATGAACCAGTGGGCGGCGTGTCCGGGCCGCCAGATGTGGCCGAACGTGCTGGCGGCTGCCCCGGTGGCGTCCAGCTCGGCGAAGAAGTGCAGTATCCGGGGTTCGGTGTCCGGTTCTACCGACGTGGAGGTCATCCCGTAGAGCACGATGTCTCCGGCGTAGACGGGGGCGCGGTCGGGTTCGAGGCGCGCTCGGACGACGGAGTCGATGCCGTCGGCGGCGATCACGATGTCATCGGTGGTGCTCGATGAGCCGTCGGCGTGCTGTATCCGGCATCGCCCGGACTGGTCGACGGCCACGTCGGCGATGCCGCAGTCGTACCGGAGATCAGCGCCTGAGGTGGCGAGGAAGTCGTTGAGCACCTCCATCAGCGAGCTGCGGAGCCAGAACCGATGACCGCGGCTCATCGCGGCGTGGCGGCCGTTGCTGCCGACGTATTCGAGGGCGCCGACCGGATAGGAGGCTTCGTTCACCGCGTCGTCGTCGATGCCGAGGTCGCGTAGTACCGAGTGGCCCCGTTCGTCGATGAACAGGAACGCGCCGCCGGTGGCGTCGCGCGGTTGCCGCTCGTACAGCGTGACCCGATCGCCTCTGCGGGCGAGGGCGCCGCCGAGGACGGTCCCGGCAATCCCTCCGCCGATGATGGTCACCATTCGAATCTCCTACTCGGGCAGGGAATTGAGCATCCGGGAGAAAGTCACGCTGAACGAATATGCTGACGCACGCACATCGTGCCATCGCAACCACTCGCCGGTGGCGAAATCCGCGATCACGAAGACGCCACTCTCCCAAGCGGTATCAGGATGCACGCAACCGGTGCCCGTGGTCTGTCCGGGTCCGGTCGACACGGAGATCGAAGGTCGCCCTTGACCGTTGACTTCCGGTTCGGGAGGGTGGTCGGCGAGCGGTGCAGAGTGCGTGGCCTCGGGGCAACGATCTGGTCCGCGGTTGATGTCATGGAGGTGCTGACGGTGACCGGTCGGGTGCCCGAAGGTCGGATGGCACGCAGCGGCAGGCTGGGCCGGCTGGCTGCGGGACAGGCGGTGCGGACTGTCGGCACGCGGTTGTCGATGATCGGAAGGACCGAGGAAGCCCGCCAGGTTCTCGCGGAGCGTGCGACGTTGCAGACCGCGCAGCAGATCGTCACCGTGCTCGGGGGTATGAAGGGCGCGGCGATGAAGCTGGGCCAGATGTTGTCGGTTCTCGATGTCGACCTCTTCCCCGAATCGCACCGCGAACTGTTCCGGACGAAACTCGGCGAACTCCGCGACCGCGCGCCGACGGTGCCTTTCGCAGTGATGCGGCGAGTCATCGAGGACGATCTGGGGCCGTTGGGCCGTGTCTTCGCGGACTTCGACGAGACACCGATCGCCGCGGCCTCGATCGGCCAGGTATATCGGGCGCGGTTGCGTGACGGACGGGCAGTCGCGGTCAAAGCGCAATACCCCGGCGTGGACAAGGCCATCGACGCGGACATGCGCAACCTGGAACTGCTCACGAAGTTGTGGAGATCCGCCCTGCCGAGCGCGGGCGACAGCGCGGTACTGGACGAGATCTCCCGCACCATCGGCCAGGAGCTCGACTACCCCCGCGAAGCCCGCATCCAGCACCGGGTGGCGATGCGCTACCGCGACCATCCGTTCATCACCGTCCCCGACAGCGTCGAAGAGCACTGCACGCGGCATGTTCTGGTGACCGAGCTCATCGAAGGCAAATCGTTCCAGCACGTCCAGGCCCTGCCCGCCGCCGAACGTGATCGTATCGGCGAGCTGATCTACCGCTTCTACATCAGTTCGCTGTTCCGCGACAGCGAGTTCTGCGGCGACCCGCACCCGGGCAACATCCTGCTCGCCGACGACGGTCGGCTGGCATTCGTCGATTTCGGGCTCTACAAGCGCATGGACCCCGTTCACGTCGACTTCGAACGCGCGGGTCTGCGGGCTGCCTGCGAACACCGCGCCCAGGACCTGTACGAGGCGTGGGCCGGGCGCGGCATCATCGACTCGAATGCGGACCTCACCGCGCAGGAATGCCTGGAGTACGTGTGGGCCGCCGCGGGATGGCATCTGCTCGACGAGCACATCACGATCACTCCGGAAGTCGCCACTGCCGCGGTGGCTTTCGCTGTCGACCCGCGCGCCGCCGAGTTCCGCGGCATGCACCACCAACTGCTCCCGCCCGAGCACGTCTTCTCCCGCCGCGCAGACCTGTTCACCTTCGCCACTCTCGGTCAGCTCCACACCACCAACAATTGGCATCAGCTCGCACGCGAGTGGCTCTACCACGAGCCCCCCGCGACCGAGATCGGGCAGGCGATCGAACGATCCCGGGGAGGACGACGACCCGACGCGTGACGCGGGTCCAGACCCGGCGGCGACCCTACTCCGGCGCGGCGGCCTGCATCGTATACCCGCGCCGGCCGCCTGCGGTCCAGGCGACCAGCGCTGAGCGCAGGTACCACAACCCTTTTGCGTCGGAGGGGTCCAGACCGGTGAGCTGGGTGATTCGCCGGAGCCGGTAGTCGATGGTGTTCGGATGAATATGCAACTGCCGGGCGGTGCGCTGACGATTGAGGTCGGTGCTGATGTGCACCTGCAAGGTCTCCAGCAAGTGTGGATATTCGAACAGCGGAGCAAGCCGGCCGCACAGCGCCTCGCGGCCGACTCCGGAACGGGTCAACTGATAGTGCAGCGCCAACTCGGTGAATCGGTGCAGACCGGGCCCGAGGCTCAGCTGTTCCACGGTATCGAGGAGTTCATGCGCTCGCACAGCGGCCGCGGACACCTCATCGGGCACGGCCGAGGCGACGGCCGCGGTGACCGGAACTCGCGCGGCGTCCGCGAGCGTCCGCACGACATCGTCCAGATCTGCGGCGGTCGTCTCAGTGCAGGGAACGAGAATGGTGCCGCCGTCGACCGACAACAGAGAGAGCGCCCGCGCACCGAACAAGCTCGCCAGAGCGGCCTGCAGGCGACGTAGCTTGCGCCGCGCGACCACCTGTCTGTCGAGATGAGGACGATTCTCGTCGGGGTGCTCCGGTACCGCGAGCGCGAGCACGAAATATTCGTCGGCCAGCGGTATGCCGCATTGGCGGGCCATCGCAGACGTCGCGTGGCCGCCGAGCAGCGCCGAGGTCAAGGTATGGACCGAGGTGTGGTGTTCGACGGCCGTGACCTTGCACGCCCGGACGTAGGCTCTGCTGACCGCCGCTGTCGCCAGATGCAGAACCTCCAGCACCGAGGTGGTGCCCGCCCTGACGTCGACACGGCCTGCCTGGCCTGGTGCGGTGAACATCCTGTCCAGCGCGAAGGCGAACCCCGCATGAATCGCGTGCTGGACAGTTCCGATCGGGATCTCCTCGCGTGCCCATCGCGCCGCCGCGGCATCCAGAGAGGCGATGCGGTCCGGCAACACCGCGCCATTCCAGCGCTGAATCGCCCACTGCAGGCATGTCCGCACCACCACGGTCAAGTCGGTGTCGGCCGTCGTCCGGCAGGGCGCGGCTGAATCGACCAGGTGGCCGACCACTTCACGAGCCAACCCGCGGAGATCGTCGACCGCGGGTGTGTTGGGCGGAGCCGGCATATCGAGTTCAGGTGGGGCGATGCTCTCGACAGTCACGTGTGGCCTCCTCGTCACCATAGAGCCGCGGTCACCTCACGTCGGGCTACAGCCGCCGGGGAGACGCCGACCGCGCGAACGTCCTCGGTGTCATCGGCAGTTCGCTTCTGCACAGAAACAGTAATCCGAGCGATCGCTCAGCTGCTACTCCGCTCCGAACAGCCCGTTCGGCGCCGAAGAAAGGGCCATGACCAGGCATTATGTCCAACACCTTGCAGATCTTTCGAGCCTCGCAGCCGCGAAAGTAGTTACCCGCTCACTTTTGCCTGCGGGAACACGTCCGACATCACCGAGCGCGTATTGCCGGTTGAACGGTGACAGCTTTGCCTTCGGCTTCGAGCCAGGCGCCGATCATTCGGGCGGTCATCTCGATCGCCTCTCTGCGTTCGCGGCTGTCCACATCCAAGGCGGAAGCGCGCAGCACGGCCGCGAAGCCGGTATTGATGATGACGAAGGTCATCATGTCGTACCGGTGATCGTCACCCGGGCCGAGAACCTGGATCAATACCACCTTGACCAGCAGACGAAGCCGCGGTTCGAACTCTGGAAGACCACTGCTGTAGAACTGCACCCCAGCCACCAGCGCGCGCACCAACTGCGCGTTCTCGACCAACTCCGCGGTGATCGTCTCCAGGACATCGATCATTATCTGCTGGACCGATTTGTCCGCGAGGCCGAACACCTGCTGGGTGAACCGCCGCTCGATCGTCTCGAGCAATCGCGCGAGCAACTCCTCGACCAGGACGGCACGATCGGCGAAGTACCGATAGACCGTACCGATGCTCACCCCCGCCTCCGCCGCGATCCGGTTGGTCGAGGTATCGGCGATACCGCGCTCCCCGAACAATCGCGCCGCGGTATCCAGGATGTGCTCCCTCGTCGCCTTGGCACGCTCCTGAGTCGGACGACGGCGCTGGCCGACCGCTTTCGACGGCATCGCACCCCTCCTGCCTGCAATCCCACTGAAATGAGCAACGCTCATCTTACGGACCGGGAGCGTCATCACCTCAGGAGCTGGGCTGGGAGTTCACTTGTCGACGCGGCCTCGGTGGGCTGCAACCGGGGACCATGCGGAGGAGGGGTGTTCTGTGGTTCGGCCACGTTCAGGCGACCGGCTGTCCGTGTGGGCGGTGGCCGGTTCGGTCGGCGTGATATCGATGCGCGTTCGAACAGTTCGCTCTTGCCTATGTGAGCGCTGCCGCTGATGAGCGCGGCCAGGTGGACGCTTACGGCACTCCACCGGTTCTGGGCGGCGACGGATGTTCAGGATCCGCCCTCTGGCCCGTCTCACGTGACTTCGAGTCCGGATCGACCTTATCCGCGCGCTCCCACTCTTTGTTCAACTCGGTTCGCGAATCCGCCGCCTCGCCGCGGTGTGCGTGCGCCTGCTGGGCGAGTTGCTCGGCCTGCGCTGCCTTTACCTCGGCTTCGGCCTTCGCCGCTCGGCTCCTGGCGGCGGTCTCCTCGGCCCGCGCCTCCCGCTGACCGACCTCGAGTTCTTGTTCCGCCGCGCGGGTACGGATGCCTTGGGCTTCGACCCGCTGGTGTTCGCGCCGTTTGCGCGTCAACGCCCATACGCCGGCCAGAAGCAAAATGACGATCACTGCGACGACGATGATCGTGATCACAACGGTGGTGCTCATCTTTTCGACTCCTCGCACCCTCCCCCCTTCACCCTAACGCCAGTCGACCACCTCCGAACTGGAAATATGCGCGATCAGACGCCAGACCACCACGGTCCGAACCACGGCTCGACCACCGTCACCCAGGCCCGGCGCGTTGCCGGCCGAGCCGGTCCGGCGTGCTCACCGGTACGGCGCACCCGCTCGCGCCGTCACAACCAAAGGTCGCTGTCGGCAAAGCTCCCACCTGGGCAGATCGGTCAGCGCACGAGGTATGGTTAGCTCCATGAACACTCAAATGTTGCGAATCCGCCGCGATTTGTGTGTTGTGATGGGGTGACCAACACTTCCGGAGACGCGTATCCCCTCGCGGACACGATGACCACCACGGTCGCGGCCCATGACGGCGCGACTGTGCTGACGGTGGCCGGCGAGGTCGATCTGGCGACAGCCCCCGCGCTGGAGAACGCGATCGATGCCATTCTCAGCGGCAAACCCGCCGCCCTGATCATCGACCTCACCTCGGTCAGCTTCCTCGCCTCGGCGGGCATGGCGACGCTCGTGGCAGCCCACCAGCGCGCGGGCGCGACCACCGCCATCGCGGTCGTCGCCGACGGCCCGGCGACCAGCCGCCAGCTGAAGATGACCAGCCTGGATCAGGTGTTCGCGCTGCATTCGACGCTGGAGGCCGCGCTGGCGGCGATCCGGCAGAGATGACCTGTGCCGCTGCCGCCGTCGCACCCGTCGACGGCGGCAGCGGCATGTCTCACACCAGTTCGCGCAGCTGTTCGATCAGCTTGACGCGCTCCGCGGCGGTGCCCGCCATCGGGACCACGTTCAAGACCGTGACGCCCGCCTCCTTGAAGGCCGCGACCCGCTCCTTGACGTACCCCGCCGAGCCGACCAGGGAGATGTCCCGGACGAGCTGGTCCGGGACCGCCTTGGCCGCGGCCTCCTTCTCCCCCGCCAGGTACAGCTCTTGGATGCGATCGGCCTCGGCGCCATAGCCGTACTTCGTGGCCAGGGTGTGGTAGAAGTTCTTGCCCTTGGCGCCCATGCCGCCGATGTAGAGCGCCAGATGCGGCTTGACGAACTCGAGCAGCGGCTCGACGTCGTCCCCGATGGCCAGCGCCGGGCCCGCATACACGTCCAGTTCACCGAGAGCGGGCTCGCGCTTGGCGAGACCGGCGGTGAGCGAGTCGCCCCAGACTTGCTGGGCCTTCTCCGGCAGGAAGAAGATCGGCTGCCAGCCCTCGGCGATCTCGGCGGCCAGTTCCACGTTCTTCGGGCCGAGCGCGGCCAGCAGCACCGGGATGCGTTCGCGCACCGGGTGGTTGATCAGCTTGAGCGGCTTGCCGAG
The DNA here is from genome assembly GCA_019930625.1 of Nocardia asteroides. NCBI lineage: Bacteria > Bacillati > Actinomycetota > Actinomycetes > Mycobacteriales > Nocardiaceae > Nocardia > Nocardia asteroides. The sequence goes on along the minus strand of CP082844.1, from coordinate 4,574,649 downwards.
GCCGGTGCCCTGCCCGGCGGGCAGCGGGATCTGATAGTGCTTGCCCTGGTATTCCAGGCGTTCGCGCCGCCAGACCTTCCGGCAGATCTCCACCAGTTCCCGGGTGCGGCCGATGGGGGCGTCGTAGGGCACGCCGTGGAAGCCCTCGATCACCTGGGGGCCCGACGCGCCCAGCCCGAGCACGTAGCGTCCGTCGGAGACGAAGTCCAGGCCCGCCGCGGTCATCGCGGTCAGGCTCGGGGTGCGCGTGTAGATCTGCAGGATGCCGGAGGCGAGCTGCAGCCGGGTGGTCTTGGCGGCCAGGTAACCGAGCGCGCTCACCGCGTCGAACGAGTACGCCTCGGGCACGAACACGACGTCCAGGCCCGCCCGCTCGAGGTCGGCGACTTCGGCCGCCGCCTCTTTGAAGCCCCCCGAGTAGTTGATGCTCAATCCGATCCGCATGGCACTCAACATAACGGCGGGTACGTATCGGCCGCGCACCGGCCACGTGCGGAGGTCCGGTAAGGCGTGGTCACGACCGGAGGACGGACGCCACGGGGTAGCGTCTATGCGTAATTCCATCCTCGCCGTAGAACGAAAGGCAACCTTCTCGTGTCGCAGCCCAGCACGTCGTCCACGGAAACTGCGCCGTCCTTCGGCGAGGCCACCCTCGCGCAGTACCTGAGCGACCTGGCCGCCAAGATTCCCGCACCGGGCGGCGGGGCCGTGGCCGCGTTGCACGCCGCGCAGGGCGCCGCGCTGGTGGCGATGGTCGCGCGCTACACCACGCGTGCCAAGGACGCCGAGAACCGGCCGGTGGTCGACCGGATCATCGAGGCGGCCGACGCGGCCAGCACGCGCGCGCTCGCGCTGGCCGACGCCGACGCCGCGGCGTTCACGGCCGTCGGCGCCGCCTACAAGCTGCCCAAGGATTCCCCGGAGGACCTCGCCGCCCGCAAGGCCGCGATCGAGGCCGCGCTTATCGAGGCCGCCCGCGTGCCCGCCGCGGTCGTGGACGAGGCCGACGAGGTGCTGTCGCTGGCCGCGGAGCTGTTCCCGATCGGGAACCCGAACGTCGTCACCGACATCGGCGCGGCCGCAGGCGCCTGCCGCGCCGCCGCCGCCACTTCACAACTCAACATCGAGATCAACGTGGCGTCGCTGCCCGCCGCCGAGGGCGACCGGTTCGCTCCGGTACTCATGCGGATCGAAGAGATCACCGCGCGGGCGGACGCCCTGCACGCCGACGTCGTGCACGCCGTTCGGAAGTAACTCCGCGATCGCTCCGGCGCCGAGGGTGGCATCGGCGCGTTCAGGCGGGCGGATGCCGAGCGACCAGCACGACCTTGCCGCGCACCCGCCCCGCTTCGGCGAGCCTGTGCGCCTCCCCGGCTTCCTGAAGTGGCAGCACCTGGTCGATCGTCGCGCGTAGATGGCCGCGCTCGACCATCGTGGTGATCTCGCGCAGCGACACCCCGGACGGCTCGACATGGAAACGCTCGTAACGCGGGTCGGCTTCCGCGTCCGAACCCTGGGCGTCGATCAACCGGCCGTCGGGCCGCAGCGCCCGGAGCGATCGGGAACCGTACTCCCCGCCGACCAGATCGAACACGATATCCACATCGCGGACGGCGGAACCGAAGTCGACGGCGGTGTAGTCGATCACCTCGTCGGCACCGAGCTCGCGCAGGTACTCGTGATTGACCGCACGGGCGGTGCCGATGACGAACGCCCCGCGATGCTCGGCTATCTGCACCGCCAGATGGCCCACGCCGCCCGCGGCCGCGTGCACCAGCACCCGCTGCCCGGCGCCGAGGGCGGCCAGCGCCTGCCATGCGGTCAGCGCCGCCGTCGGCAGCGCCGCGGCGTGTACCGGATCGATGTTCCTCGGCTTCGGCGCCAGCATGTGCGCCTGCGCCACGACGTATTCCGCGTTGGCTCCGCCGAACACCATGCCGTACACCGCATCTCCCACCGCGAACCGGTCCACGCCGGTGCCGAGTTCGTCGACGACACCGGCCACGTCGAATCCCAGCGTGAGCGGTGGATCGCCGAGTTCCCGGATCAACCCGGCACGCACTTTCCAGTCGGCCGCGTTGACGCTGGTGGCGGCGACCCGTACCAGGACCTCCCCCGGGCCGGGTCGCGGCCGATCGGCCTCGACCACTTCGAGTACTTCCGGGCCGCCGAACGCGTACTGCGTGATTGCGAGCATGCACCGATTCTGTCGGCCCTGGTATCTTTCGGGAAGAAGGCACCTTTCCGATATCGAGGTTCCCCATGGATACCACCCGTGACCGGCCCGTGACTCCCAGCCTGGTCCAGAGCTATCTGCACCACTGCCCCGCCCGGGAAGTGCTGACCGTCCTCGCCGACAAGTGGGTGATGCTCGTCCTGGGCGTCCTGCGGGACAACGAGGGGCCGATCCGTTTCAACGAGTTACGCCGCCGCCTGGACGGCATCACCCAGAAGATGCTCACCCGCACCCTGCGCAACCTGGAACGGGAGGGTTTGGTGCGCCGCGCGGTCTATCCCACGGTGCCGCCGCGAGTGGAGTATTCGCTCACCGCACTCGGCGCGAGCATCGGTGCGATAAGTCACGCCATGGGCATCTGGGCCACCGAGCACCAGGACGAAATATTCGCCGCGCGAGCGGCATTCGACGCGCGCGCGGCGACGGAGCCCGAACCGCTCCCCATCGGCCGACCCTGAACGGATCACGGCGTCGCCCGACGGCAGAACTCCTCGCCCGTTTCGAACGAACCCGACCGGGTACGCGGTCTGTGGTGGGCTTGCCCCCGATCCAAACCGGACCACGGACCACTTCCATCCGTGGCCGAGTTGATCATGCGGGCCTAGACTGTCCCTTGCCCACCACACCATCTCGAAGGGGTGGACGCCATGAGGAGCGCCATTCGGTACCTGTTCCTCGCGACCGTGATCGTGGCACTGGCCGCGTTCGGGTCGGGCGCGGCGGCAGCGACGATGATCGGAAAGCCATCGGCGCCTCCGGTCGCTGCGATCGGACCCTCGAACGGCCAAGTGGTGGGCGTGGCTCATCCGGTGACCATTCGTTTCGCCGCACCTGTGACGGATCGCGCACAGACGGAACAATCCATCGACATCGCAACGAGCCAGCCACTGCCGGGCACCTTCGCGTGGAACGACGATCGCGAAGTGGTGTGGACGCCGAGCGGGTTCCTGCCCGCCAACGCCCACATTCTCGTCTCGGTCGGCGGCGCACGGACGGAATTCCGTACCAACGCGGGCGTTTTCGGTGACGCGGACATGTCCGCGCATACGTTCACGGTCACCATCGGCGGCATCGTGGTCCGGACGATGCCCGCCTCGATGGGCAAACCGGGGTTCGAGACGCCCACCGGGACCTGGCCCGTCCTGGAGAAGTTCCGTTCGATCGTGTTCGACTCCCGGACCATCGGCATTCCGCTGAGTTCGCCGGAGGGCTACGTCATCAACGGCGAGTTCGCCGAACGCCTCACGTGGGGAGGGGTTTTCATCCACTCGGCCCCATGGTCGGTGGACCAGCAGGGTAATGCGAACGTCACCCACGGCTGCGTCAACCTCGCGCCCGCCGACGCCGAATGGGTCTACCGCACGATCGGTATCGGGGACCCGGTCGTCACGCACTGGTGAGCGGTGACCTCACCCGGGTAGCGTCGAGAGGCGTACCCGACGAAAGGCCATCGCGTGCGCGATTTCCCGGTCCCACCGCCGCGTAACACGGAAGAGGCCCAGTTCCGAGATCTTTGGGGCTCGTGGGCATTCGTCACGCCCCGCGATGCCTGCGAGATCCTCGGCGACGTCGAGGCCCCGTGGTGGGTCACGGGCGGCTGGGCCATCGACGCGTTCACCGGAACCCGCCGGAAACACAGCGATATCGACGTGGCGATGTTCCGATCCGACCTGCCCGCACTTCGCACGGCGGCGCGAGGCCGCCTGCATATCTGGTCGGCGGGGCCGGACGGCATCCGCCCCGTCGACGACCGTTTCCCACACGTGGCCGAGAGCGCCGACCAGGTCTGGCTGCGGGCGAACGCGCGGTCACCGTGGCTGATCGACCTCCAGCTCAACCCCGGGGAGGCCGGGTCGTGGGTCAACCGGCGCGACCCGTCCCTGGTCACACCACTCGACGAGGTGACGTGGGTCGCCGAGGACGGCGTCAGATATCTGAATCCCGAATTCGTCCTGATCTTCAAAGCCAAACAGCGCAGACCCAAGGACCACGAGGATCTAGAGCGGACATGGCCGAAGCTGAACACCACACAGCGCGCGGCGGTGCGGACGTACGTGTCCGACCACTACCCGGAGCACGAATGGCTGGCTCTGCTGGAGTGATGCCCACATCTGGGCAGGTCGCGTCTACTCGGCGGGTCGGCACGAGCGGCGTGCCGTCTACCCCGGTCCCTGCGCGACAGCGAGAACAGGGCGGTGCAATAGCATTTCGCGAGCTGAGCGGAGCGGGCACTCGGCAATTGCCTGTGGGCGTGCTCGATCGAGGTGCCGGGCAGTAGCCTACGGGGTCGGAACGGCTCAATTGTGAACGTGGCAGACGGTTCCCGCATCGTGGGGACGCTATTACGCTGACGGGGGACCTGATGAAGGGCGGGGCGATGGATCGACCGGAGATGAGCGCACGACCCGGCTACGACCGGGGGCATCAGTCCGGCACCGGGGGGCCGGGGCAGGCGCCGGCCGGGGAGGACTACCGGGGCGAGTGGTCCACTTGGGTGGATCACCTGCCCGCCGGGGCGCAGGCGCCGGGACCGGCGCAGACGACGCCGCCCGATCCGGACCGGTACGAGGATCAGTTCGCAGGACTGATCGACCGCTCCCCCGCCCCGCGCGCGAGGCGGTGGGCCGTACCGATGCTCGGCACGCTCGGCGTCGCGACGCTGGGCTTCGCGGCCTACATGCAGTTCGGGACCGGCGGCTCCGACCGGCAGGCCGCCGCACCGGCCCCGTCCGCCCAGGCCTCCGCCCCCGCGGCGCCTGCCGCCCAGTGCCCCGCCGAGCGGGTCGGAAACAGGATCCAAGGCAATGGCGTTGGGGGTTTCGATTCCGGCCCCGCGGTGATCTTCGCCTTCCAGCACGCCTATTACGTGACCCGCTCCGGCGAACAGGTCCGCGCCACCACCACCGCTGACGCCGCCGTCCAAGCGGCCGACGCCATCCAGCGCGGAATCGACAGCATTCCTGCGGGCACCACCCACTGCGTGGCGATCAGCCCCGGAGCGTTCGCGGGCCAATACCTCGTCGTGGTCACCGAGCACCGCCCCGGGCAGCAGCCGGTCACCTACAACCCGCAGATCGTGACCACCACCAAGGACGGCGATCGCACCCTCATCAGCGCCATCAGCCGCGGGTGAAGACAGTTCTCACACCCCCCCATCGCTTCCTCTGTCGTCGCGGGTAAGCGGCCCGGGGTGACCGGTCAGTCGGACTCGGCGGCGGCTACGACGTGGCGCATGAGCAGTGCCGTGGTGACCGGGCCGACACCGCCGGGGACGGGGCTGAGTCCGGCGGCCTTGCCGCGTACCGAGTCGGCGTCGACATCACCGACGATCTTGCCGTCGGCGGCCTCGTTGGTGCCGACGTCGATGACCACCGCGCCTTCGCGGACGTGCTTGCCGGAGATCAGGCCGATGCGGCCCGCCGCGGCGACGACGATGTCGGCGGTGGCGGTGACGGCGGCCAGGTCGGCGGTGCGGGAATGGCACACCGTGACGGTGGCGTCTTTCGCCAGCAGCAACTGGGCCAGCGGCTTGCCGACGACGTTCGAGCGGCCGACGACCGCGACGTGGCGACCGGCGAGCGGAATCCCGTGATGCTCGAGCAGTTCGACCACGGCCTCCGAGGTGGCGGGAACGAAACCGTCCAGCCCCGCCGCCAGCAGGCCCAGCGACAACGGGCTCACGCCGTCGACATCCTTGGACGCGACGATCGCGGAACTCACGTCGTCGAGCGTGACGCCCGCCGGAAGGGGGGTCTGCAACATGATCGCGTCGGTCGCGGAGTCCGCACCCCGCGCGGTCAGCTCCGCGCGGATCTCCGCCGCGCCGGCCTGCGCACCGAGATCCACTGTTTCGCAGACGATTCCGAGCCGTTCGGCCGCTTTGCGCAGCGAGTTCACGTACCAGGCGCTGGCCGGGTCGTCGTTCGCCACGATCAGGGCGAGGCGCGCGGCGGCCCCGCCGTCGGTGAGCGCGGCGGCGCGGGCCTTGGTGTCGGCGTTGATGGCGGCGGCGAGTTCCTTGCCGGACAGCGAAACGGTATCCACGTTGACACAGCCTAACGGGCACGGCCGGGCGGATTCTCGAAGCACCACCGACCCCAGCGAGAATCCGCTCGGCAATTGCGGGATAACGGCGAAATCGGGCCGTATCGTAATCCGTGCTTGCCCCCAGCTAACTGCTAGCACGTGCCAACCCGTTCTCGGCGGAAAGGTGACGACTGTAGTGATGATCTCGAGGCATTGGAAACTTCTCGTAGCGGCTTCGTTCGCCGCGTTCTCCCTCAGCGGCCTGGCCGGTGTCCCCGCGCACGCCGCGCCGGATACAGCCGCCCTGTACAACTCCGCCCAGCGCCACTTCGCCAACGGCGACGACGCCGCGGGGCGTGCCGACCTGCGCCACCTGATCGGCGCCGATCCCGCTGACGCCGAAGCGCTCGCCCTCCAGGCGATCTGGTCCGACTACGCCGGTGACCTGCCCGCGTTCTTGGACGCCATGGCCCGGCTGCACATGGTGGATCCGGCCTTGGCGCGAGGCACCGACAACGTGCTCGGCGCCATCCGCGCCGCGGTGGGCACCCTGCCGAATCCGCTGCCCGCGCTGGCGGGGCCGCAGACCGGCATCGTCGTTCTCGGCTACGGCCTGCTGCCGGACGGAGCGCTGCGCCCCGAATTGGTGAACCGGCTCACCGCGGCGTGGTTGCAGTCGATCGCCGCGCCGCTGTCGCCGATCGTCGTCACCGGAGGCAACCCACAGAACGGCGTCACCGAGGCCGAGGCCATGCGCCACTGGCTGGTCACCCACGGCGTACCGCCGACGCGCATCCACGTGGAGGGCCGCGCGAGTTCGACCGTGCAGAACGCGCTGTTCAGCACGAGGCTGCTGCGTGATGTCGGGGCTACGAGCGCGATCGTGGTCACCTCCCCCAACCACATCCGCCGGGCCGTCGCCGACTTCATCGTCGCGGGCACCCGCGTGGTCGGTGCGACCACCTCGCTCGAGCACTTGGTCTCGCAGCTACCGCCGCCCGGCAGACCGGCCCAACGCGGCATCTATCTCGACGCCACCCGCACCTTCCAGCTGAGCACGGCACGCTGATTGCCGGTCGATCGGGACCCGCCTCCACGGGCGCGGGTCCCGATCGCCGGGGAAAACCGTTGGCGGGATCTGACGCGCGGACGGCAGGATGGCCCGGTGACGTCAGCGGGAAGTGCCGATGTGGTGGCCCGGCTCCGGGCGGCGGGCTGCGTATTCGCCGAGGACGAGGCGCGGCTACTGATCGCCGCGGCCGCGGAGACGGGTGTGGCGCTCGAATCGCTCGTCCTCCAACGCGTCACCGGCAGTCCGCTGGAGCACTTGCTGGGCTGGGCGGATTTCCACGGGCTGCGGGTCGCGGTTTCCCCCGGCGTCTTCGTGCCGCGGCAGCGCACCGCGTTCCTCGTCGACCGGGCGGTCGAGCTGATCCGGGCCCGGGCCGGTCATCCTGTGGTGGTCGATCTGTGTTGCGGTTCCGGCGCACTGGGCTTGGCGGCGGCGACGACCGCGGCCGCCGAGGGGCGTCCGGTCACCCTGGCGGCCGCCGACATCGATCCGGTGGCGGTCGAGTGCGCCCGCCGCAACCTCACGCCGCTCGGCGCCCCGGTCTACCAAGGCGATCTCTTCGAGCCGTTGCCGGAGGAATTGCGCGGCTGCATCGACATCTTGCTCTGCAACACCCCCTACGTGCCCACCGAGATGATCGCACGGATGCCGCCGGAGGCGCGCGACCACGAACCGCGCACCGCCCTCGACGGCGGCCCGGACGGACTGGACGTCTTGCGCCGGGTCGCGGCCGAGGCCGCCGACTGGCTGTCCCCTGGCGGGCATCTGCTCGTGGAGTCGAGCGAGAACCAGGCGCCGCTCACGCTCGCCGTCTTGGCCGAGCACGGACTCGCCGGACGCGTCGTGGCATCGGAAGAGCACTACGCGACGGTGGTCATCGGCACCCGCCCGCGCTGACGCGCGCTACTTCTTGCGACCGGTGAACTCGTCCATCGAGTGGTAGACGCCGACCGTGTCGAGGAACAGGTCGCGCAGTTTGATCGGCAGCAGTCCGGAGAGCGCCTTGTTCAAGCGCGAGGTCCATGGCAGCACGACCAGCGGGGTGCCGTTCTTCATCTCGCGCCACGAGGTGTCGACCACCTTCTGCTGGTCGAGGATCGGCGTGAACAGGAATCCCTTCGCGCCGTCGAACATTCCGGTGTTGATGTAGGTCGGGCAGACCGTGGTGACCTTCACGTGGTCGTGGCCCGCTTGCTCGAGCTCGATCCGCACCGAGTCCGACCAGCCCAGCGCGGCCCACTTGGACGCGGCGTACACGCTCATGCGCGGGTTGGAGACCAGGCCCGCCGACGAGGCGATGGTGAGCACCCGCCCCTCGGTGGAACCGGCGACCATGGCGGGCAGGAACTCGAGCGTGACGTACATCGGGCCGAGGGAGTTGATCGCCATCGTCTTGTCGATGTCGGCGCGGTTCTCGGTTTCCCAGAAGTAGTTGTTGCCGCGCACGATGCCGGCGTTGTTGACCAGGATGTCGATGCCGCCGACCTGCTCACGCACGCTCGCCGCCGCCTCGGCGATCGTCTCGGACGACGCGACGTCGACCACGTGGTGAACTATGGCGCTGCCACGGCCGGCGAGTTCGGCGGCGGTGTCCTTCAGCGCGGCCTCGTCGATGTCCCACAGCACCACCGTCGCGGCGCCTTCGCGCACCGCACGCTGGGCGAACAGCTTCCCCAGGCCCATCGCGGCGCCCGTGACCAGGACCCTCTTGCCCGCAACCGTGTCCAATTTCATCCGTACCGATTCCTGATCCGTGAGTCGTGAGAGTTACTTCTGCCGAAGCGCTTTCATGACGCCGAAGTACAGCGTCATCGTCTTCGCCCAGACCGCTTCGGACATACCGGGCAGCGGCGCGATCGGCAGCACCCGCTGCACCGCGATGGTTTGGGTGTCGATGTACTTGAGCAGGCCTTCGGGACCGTGCCTGCGTCCGGTGCCGGAGATACCGAGTCCGCCCGAAGGCGCGTCGGCACTGCCCCACGCGGCGATGAAGCCCTCGTTGACGTTCACCGAGCCCGCGTCGATCCGCGCCGCCACCGCGCGGCCGCGGACGGTGTCCTTGGTCCAGACGCTGGCGTTGAGGCCGTAGGCGGTGTCGTTGGCCTGCTCGACGGCTTCGTCGTCACTGCTCACGCGATAGACCGAGACCACAGGCCCGAAGGTCTCCTCGCGGTAGACCGTCATGCCCGGCCGCACACCGGCCAGCACGGTCGGCTCGTAGAAGTACGGACCGAGGTCCGGGCGCGCGCGACCGCCCGTCAGCACCGTGGCGCCCTTGGCCACCGCGTCGTTCACGTGCGCGACGACCGTGTCGAGCTGGCGCTGGAACGTCAGCGACCCCATGTCGGCGGCGTAGTCCAGACCGCCGCCGAGGCGGATCGCCTCGACATGGCCGACGAATTCGGCGACGAAGCGGTCGTAGACGCTGTCGTGCACGTAGATCCGCTCCATCGACTCGCACAGCTGCCCGGCCGAGGCGAAGCAGGCCCGGATGGCGATCTTGGCCGCGCGCGAGACGTCTGCGTCGGCGAGCACCAACAGCGGGTTCTTGCCACCGAGTTCGAGCGAGTAACCGATCAGCCGCTCGCCCGCCTGCTGGGCGATGGTCCGTCCGGTCGCGCTGGAGCCGGTGTAATCGACGTAGTCGGCGCGGGCGATCACCTCGCCGCCGATCACCGAACCGCGTCCGAGCACCGCCTGCCAGAGCCCGCGCGGCAACCCGGCGCGCACGGCGGCGTCGATCGCCCACAGCGCGGTGAGCGCGGTCTGGTTGTCCGGTCGCGCCACCACCGCGTTGCCCGCTACGAGGGCGGGCAGCGCATCGGAGGCGGCCAGAGCCAGCGGATAGTTCCACGGCGAGATGACCGCGACCACGCCCTTGGGCCGGTGCCGAACGTCGACCTGGGTGAGCACGGGGAGCACGCCGCGCGGTTTGCGCGTGGCCAGCAGCCGAGCGGCGACCGAGGCGTAATACCTGGCGTTCACCGCCACGTCGCCGACCTCGTCGAAGGCGTGCGCTCGTGACTTGCCGGTCTCGGTCTGCACGATGTCGAGGATGGTGTCCTGCTCGGCCAGCACGATGTCGTGGAACCGGCGCAGCACCGCGACGCGTTCCCGGACCGGGCGGCGCGCCCACTGGCGCTGCGCTTCGCGGGCGGTGGCGAACGCGGTCTCGACGTCCTCGGAGGAGGACTGCGGCAGGTCGATGATCTTCACGCCGGTCGCGGGGGCGAACACCTCGACCGCGGGGGCGCCGCCCGCGACGGCGTGCGCGAGCAACGGCTGCGACAGCGACGAGGGCAGCGCGTCGGCGGTGGCCGGTTGGGAGGCGGTCGTCATGGTCGGCCCTCTCGAGAACGGTGGGCCGCGCCGCATGCGCGCCCCTTTAATTGAACAGCAGTGTTAGATTAATATCTATGTCACACCTCGTGTCAAGCTGTTCGTCGTGGCGCACAGGTATCCAAGGGGCCGCGTTGTGAGGCGGCACGATGGCGGGTGAGTCCACCACCGCGCGGCGCGGGCGACCGCCGCAGACACAAGAACAGGCCGAGGAGGTCCGCGCCCGGATCGTGCTCGCGACCGCGGAAGTGTTCACCCGCACCGGTTCTCGCGGGCTGAGCGTCGCGCAGATCATCGAGCAGGCGGGGCTGGCCCGGCCGACGTTCTACCGCTATTTCGGCAACGCCAACGAACCGCTGCTCGCGGTGCTCGACAGTTCCAACGACGGTCTGGTCGGCGGTATCCGCACGGCGCTCACCGGCACCGACGAGCCGGTCGAATTGGGCATCCGGCTGATCGACGCGTACCTGGACTGGGCACGCGGGCACGGCCCCATGCTGCGGCCGCTGTTCGCCGAGCTGCACGACCCGGGCTCGCCGGTGTCGGCATACCGGGAGCGTGCGCTGGACGACATCCGCGGCTTGGTGCGCGAGACGTTCGCCGGGCTCGGCCGCCCGGTGCCGAGCCCGCTGGATCTGGACGCCGCGCTGCACCTGTGCGAGTACGTGGTCTACCGGATCTCCGCGGGCACCGCGCCCGGCGCCGAACCGGACGCGGAAACCGTGTCGGCGGCGCGCCTGACGATGATCCGGGTCCTGCTCACCACTCTGGGCACCCGGGCCGATCTGGAATACGCGCTGACGCTGCCCGCGATCTTTCCCGCCGAGTCATAGACCGGCTCGCGCGCGTCAGCGCGGTACCGGGGTGACCGCGCGGCTGTCGATGACGCGCTGTTCGACACGGTGGATCAGGTCGTGCACCCGGGAGTCGCGCGCCAGCCTGCTGTCGAGCACCACGTTGATCACGCCCCGCAGCAGCGCGTACGGCTCCCACTGCGGCGGCGCGATGGTGCGCGCCGCCCGGCGGGCGATGCCATCGGCGACGGACTGCGCCGCGTCGTGCACCGTGATGCGCAGGTTCAGCGGCCACGGCAGTAGTGCGCCCAGGTCCGCGCCCAACTCGTCCTCGTCGAGGGTGCCGTGTGTCATCGCGGTGTCGACGATGCCGAAGTACGCCACGCCCGCGGTCGCCCCGACCGCGGCCAGCTCGACACGCAGCGCACGCCCGAACTGCTCGACCGCGGCCTTGCTCACCATGTAGGGCGAGCCGCCCATGCCGGGCGCGAACGCCGCGGCGGAGGAGACGACCACGACGTGGCCTTTCGCGGCGACGATGTCCTCCAGCGCCGGGTGCACGGTATTGAACACCCCGGTCACGTTGATGCCGATGACCCGATCGAAATCGCCGGGATTCATCGTCCGGATCGTCGCGGGCTCGGGCACCACTCCCGCGTTGGCCACCACGACATCGATCCGGCCGAACCGCTCGCGGACCCGGGAGATGGCTTCGCGCATGCCGATCCGATCGGAGACGTCCGCGCGCACCACCAGCGCACGCTCCCCCATCGAACGCCCGACGGCTGCCGCGGCGGCCTCGTCGATGTCGATCAACGCCACCGAAGCGCCCGAGGCATAGAGTTTTTCGGCCAGAGCCCGGCCGATGCCCGTGCCCGCGCCGGTGATCACCACCACCCGATCACGGACGTCGAGCCGGTTCTCGGCGGGCTGGGACAGCAGCTGACGCAGCAGGTCGGTTACCACGGCGCTCACCCGACCAGCAGCCGGTAGGACTCCGGATCGAAACGACTTGTGCGCCGCCGGTATTCGAAGCTCCAGTTCGGGTACAGGCCCGCGTTGCCGCCGTCGGCGGTCTGGTAGTAGCTGCGGCATCCGCCGGTCAGCCAGGCGGTGTCACGACTGCGCTCGGTCACCTCGTCGAGGAAGGCTCGCTGCACCTCCTCGCGCACATCGATCCGCCGGATTCCCCGCGCACGCATGGTGGTCACGGCATCGACGATATAGCGTGCCTGCGCCTCGATCATATAGATCGCCGACTGATTGCCCGCCGCCCCGAACGGACCGAGCGTGCAGAAGAAATTCGGGAAGCCCGCCATCGTGGCGCCGAGGTAACTACTCGGCCGCTCCCGGTAGCGGTCTCCGATCGACTCGCCGTCGATTCCGTGCACGCGGTCGAAAATGGCAGGAGGGACACCGAATCCGGTGCCCCAGATGATCGTGTCCACCGGATGCCGCGCGCCGTCGGCGGTGACGATCGACCGGGCGCGGATTTCCTGGATGCCCTCGGTGACGACCTCGACGTTCGGCTGGGTCAGGGCCGGATAGTAGGCGTCGGAGAAGATTGCCCGCTTGCACCCGATCACGTAGTCGGGCGTCAGCTTGCGGCGCAGAGCCGGATCCCGGACCTGGCGCAGCAACTGGAGCCTGCCGAGCGCCTCGTAGGGGTGCCGGAACCGCTTGTCCACGAAACCGACCAGGCCGAACCCTTCGATTCCGGTGTAGTACAGACCGCGGATCGCTTTGCCGAGCGCGGGTACCCGGCGCAGCAGCGCGCGTTCGGCGGGCAGGGTGCGGCGATCCAGCCGCGACACGATCCACGGCGCGGAACGCTGGAACACGGTCAGCTTCCCGACCTGCGGCTGGATCTCGGGAATGAACTGTACGGCCGACGCCCCCGTGCCGATCACCGCCACTCGCTCTGCGGTGAGATCGTGCTCGTGATCCCAATGCAGCGAATGGAACTGCGTCCCTTCGAACGTTTCCGCGCCCGGCAGCCGAGGGATCCGCGCCTCGCTGAACGGCCCGACGGCGGATACCAGCACATCCGCCGTCAGGTCGCCGCGACTGGTGCGCAACCGCCACAGCGTGGCCGCATCGTCCCAGCGAGCCTCGCGCAACTCGACGTCGAACCGCATGTGGCGCACCACGTCGTGGCGCGTCGCGACCGACCGGAGGTAGGCGAGGATCTCCTGCTGTGTGCCGTAGGTGCGCGACCAGTTCGGATTGGGCGCGAAGGAGTACGAATACAGGTGTGAGGGCACGTCGCACGCGCAGCCTGGGTAGGTGTTCGCCCGCCAGGTGCCGCCGAGGTCACCGGCGCGCTCGAGCAGCACGAAATCATCGATGCCCGCTTCGCGCAGCGAGACGGCCAGCCCGATCCCGGCTATCCCGGCGCCGATCACCGCGATCGGGACATGTTCCGTGGCCACTGTCATGTCTTCCTCCCACCCGCGCGCACCGTTGCCCGCTGAGCTCACAGATCCAGTTCGAGTTCGCCGCCGCGCGCCCGGGAGACGCAGGTCAGCATCGCCCACGTGCGCTCGGACTCGAGCAGCGACCGGTCGCGGTGGTCCACCGCGCCGGCGAGCACCCGGGTCTTGCAGGTGCCGCAGAATCCCTGCTGACAGGAGTAGGCCAGACCGGGCAGCACCCGGCGGATGGCGCTGAGCGCGGACTCGTCGGCGGCGACCTCCACGTCGAAACCACTGCGGTGCAGCCTGATCCGGAACGACTCCCCGTCCCGCACGGGCAGCGGCGAGAACCGCTCGGTGTGCAGCGAGGCCGTGGGATCGTGCAGTGCGAGAACCGCCCGGGCGGCCTCGGCAAGCGGCGGCGGCCCGCAGACGTAGACCGCGGCGCCGGGCGGAGTCTGCTCGAAGATCATCCGCGCGTCGGGCGGGCCGAATTCGTCGTCCGGACGCACCACCACGTCGCCGCCGGTGTAGCGGGCCAAGTCGTACAGGAACGGCATGCGCGACCTGGTCCGACCCAGGTACATCAGCCGCCACGGCACTGCGGCGCGCTCGGCCGCCGCGACCATGGGCAGGATCGGCGTGATGCCGATGCCGCCTGCCACGAACAGATAGCACGGGGCCTCGACGAACGGGAACGCGTTGCGCGGACCGCGCACGCACAACCGGTCGCCCACTCGCAGATCCCGGTGGATCTCCACCGACCCACCCTCGCCGTCGGCGATGAGGCGCACCGCGACGCGGTAGAACCCGCGGTCGGCCGGATCGCTGGTGAGCGAATACTGCCGCTGGCGACCCGACGGCAGGAAGACGTCCAGATGCGCGCCCGGCGTCCAAGCGGGCAGCGGACCACCGTCGGGGTGGCGCAGCCACAAGCTCACCACGCCGTCGGCCTCCTGCCCGATCCGGTCGACGACCACCTCGAATTCGTACCCGGTGCGACGGACCGGACTGGGACGCGAAAGCAACGGCGCGGCATCGCCCGCGACGAACAGTCGTTTGTAGGCGTCGGCCGCCGAGCCGATCAGCCGCAGCGCGGCCCCGGGCTGAAACCGCTCGCCGACCGCGGTCACGCGCCTGCCGCCCGTGCCGCGGGCGACTGCGCCAGGTAACGCAGCGCGTTGTCCATCGGCCCGAGCTGGGAGGGATGGAATCCCGGCCGCAGATAGCGCGGGATCTCGGTGAAAAAGGTGGTGAAGCTCGGCACCACACCGCGGACCGACGCGCTCGCCAGTTGCAGCGGCCAGAATCGGCCCTTGCGTTCGGACGGATCCTTATGGAACAGATAGCCGCCGGAGACGACGAACAAGGCGAGCAATCCCGCGCTGGCCAGCACCGCCTGCCGGGCCTTGCGAGCGTATCCGCCGTCGAGGTGCATGTACGCGTCGTAGACCACGCTGCGGTGCTCGACTTCCTCGGCGCCGTGCCAGCGGATCAGGTCGAGCATCGCCGGGTGCATGCCCTTGGCTTCCAGCTTGTCGTTGGTCAGCAGCCACTCCCCGATCACCGCGGTGTAGTGCTCCATGCCCGCGAACAGCGCGAGCCGCTCGCACAGCCACTCTCGTCTGGCCCGTCCGGTCAGCCCGTGGTCGCCGAGCACCCGGTCGACCAGCCAGGTCACGCGCTCGACCATCGGGCCGACTTCCAAGCCGAGCCGTTCCAACTGCTCGCGCGCCTTCTCGTGCGAGCTGGCGTGCATGGATTCCTGTCCGATGAACCCGCGGACTTCCTCGCGTAACCGCTCGTCCTCGATCAGGGGTAGCGCCTCGGCCAGCGCCTGCGCCATCGCGCGCTCCCCTTCGGGGAGCACCAGGTGCATGACGTTGATGATGTGGGTGGCCATCGGCTCGCCGGGGATGTAGTGCATCGGCACCGTGGCGAAGTCGAATTCCACCGCCCGCGCGTTGATGGCGTGTGCCTGGTCGGTATATACGGCAGAGCCCATCTCGCACCCCTCGTCCTCGATCGGTGTCTTCGCAATCTATTGATGACATCACATGCTGTCAACATCACATGATGTCTGTTCGGTTGCTATGAGAGGATGGCGCCATGGTCGAAGGCGACGGATCGATACCGGGCATGCGCCGCTGGCGCGGACTCTCCCCCGCCGATCGCGTCGCCACGCGCCGGGAACAGTTGATCGAGGCGTGCACGGAACTGATGGCGACCGTCGGCGCAGCCGAGGCGTCCATGCGCGGCGTCTGCCGGCAGGCCGGGCTGACCGAGCGCTATTTCTACGAGAGCTTCCCGAACCTGGACGCGCTGCTGATGACCGTGCTGGACACCGTGGTCCTCGGCGCGCGTGACCGGTTGCTCGAGGAACTGCCCAACGCACCCCTCGAACGCGACTCGATGTTCCGCCACATGGTCGGCATCTTCACCGACTATCTGCTGGAGGACCGCCGCCGCGGCCGGATCATGTTCATCGAATCGCAAGCCACTCCGGTGCTCATGCCGCGCGCCAACGAACTGATCGGCCTGTTCACAGCGCCGATCGCGCTCGTCATCACCGCGGGCGACTACTCCGAGCCGATTCCCGACGAGCACGACCACGCGCTCAACGCCAGCGCCATCTTCGGCGCGCTCGCCTATCTGTACCGCCCCTGGCTCGACGGTGAAATCCCTGTCTCGCGGGAACGTTTCGACGCGCACGCCGCCGACGTCATCGAACGGATCGCCACGGCCCGCTCCTCGCTGAGCACAGAGGCCTAGACACGCCTCGAGCCGCGCCCAGCGACGGTTCGGATCGGTAGCCGCCCAGCTCCTTCGGAGCAGCTCGGTCCACCGCGATGCCCGGGTCGAACGGCCGGCGCGGGCACGGATCAACCGAATCTCGCGAGTTCGCTTCCACCACAACACTGTTCGGTCAGTCCGCATGAGAGGCACACGCCGACGCGATACCGGCCGGTCAGCCCTGCATGATTCGCAGTGAGGTCACTCACATCCATCGAGGGGCCCAACCCACCGCCACCTCACGAATTGCCACCATTCGGCAATAGCCGATCAGTTGCCATTCCGAAAGTGATGCATCGACCCGCCCGAGGCGGCCGGGCGCGCTTCGGACCCGAAAACCCGCGACAAACCGAAACGGCCACTCACATCGCAATACTGCGAACGCCATAGCCAGGGTGTCACCGGTTAGTGATACCTCACGAAACAGATACCCGCGCGAGTGATTCCCGTCTCAGGGGCATGGCCGGCGCGGGATATAGCCATTTGTTGTTACTGTCGGGTAGTGTTCAATGCACCGACGATCAGAGTCGATCCGGAACCGTATATGTCAACGATTTCAGGAGCGCTCGTGTCTCCCCATTCTCGCTTCGAATCCATCGGCGCCTATCTGCCCTCGACTGTCGTTACCACCGAGGAGTTGCTGTCCCGGATGAAGGAACCCCCTTCGTTCGATCTGGAGAAAATCACCGGCGTTCGTGAACGCCGGGTGCGCGATACTCGACCGCAAAGTTACGAAGACTCCTTCACTCTGGCGGTGAAGGCTGTCGAGGACTGTCTGTCCAGGTCACAGTACGGTCCAGAGGACATCGACGTGATCATCTCCACCTCGATCTCGCGAGGCAAGCATGCCACCCGCATGTATATGGAGCCCTCGTTCGCCATGTCGATCAGCCGTCTTATCGGCGCTAAGAACGCCATTGTGTTCGACATTTCCAATGCCTGCGCCGGAATGCTCACCGGTACTTACATCCTGGACCGGATGATCCGATCCGGCGCCGTCCGGAACGGACTCGTTGTCAGCGGCGAGGCGATTACCGAAATTGCCGACACCGCGGTCCGCGAGATTTCCGAGAAATACGATCCGCAGTTTGCGGCGTTGACCGTCGGCGACTCCGGATGCGCGATCGTTTTGGACGAGGCCGTCGATGAAAACGACGTTATCCATTACATCGAGATGATGACCGCCGCGGAGTACGCGCACCTGTGCCTCGGCATGCCGAGCGACAAATCCCAGGGCGTCGCGATGTACACCGACAACCGCCGGATGCACAATGAGGACCGCTTCCTGCTCGGCACCAATACTCAGCGCAAATTCCTCGAGGCGCGGGGCAAGACCTTCGCCGACGAGAAGTTCGACTACGTCATCCACCACCAGTTCGGCGCCGCCGCCATTCCGTGGATGAACGCCATCGCCGAACGGGAGTTCGGTAGCCCGATGCCGCCGGATCTGCGGGTCATCGAGAAGTACGGAAACACTTCCACCACTTCGCATTTCATCGTCCTGCACGATCAGCTCAGCCAGCAGAACCTCCCCGCGGGATCGAAGTTGCTGCTGGTGCCCGCGGCCTCCGGCATCGTCACCGGGTTCGTGTCCACCACCATCTCGTCGCTGAAGGTCTGAGGTCAGTCATGAGCGTGCGCATCAAGTCCACCGGCATCAGCCGATCCGACGACACCTACAGCATCGTCGAGCACACCGCCCGCGCTGCCAAGCAGAGTCTGGAGCGCGCCGGAATTCGTTCCGATCAGGTCGGCCTACTGATCAACGCGGGCATCTTCCGCGATTCGAATACCGTCGAACCCGCGGTGTCGGCGCTGATCCAGAAGGCGGCCGGAATCGGCCTGGAATACGCCAAAGACGACCCGAGGACCTTCTCGTTCGATCTGATGAACGGGGCGGTCGGTGTCGTCAACGCGATCCAGGTCGCCACCTCGGTCCTGGAGACCGGTAGCGCCGAGCACGTGCTGATCGTGTCCGGCGACACCCATCCGTCGATGACCCGCTCGGTCGCCGACGACGAGTTCCCGTACTCCACCTGCGGCGCGGCGCTGCTGCTGGAGCGCACCGACGAACCGGACGGCTTCGGCACGGTGCACACCGTGAAGGGTGAGGGCACGCCGGCGGTCGAGGGCTATCTCGACATTTCGACGATGGGCGACCGCGGCCGCAGCCTGATCACCGTGGAACGGGAGCCCGGCTTCGAGGACCGCCTACTCGAGGTGGCTCTCGGCGCCGCGCGCCGAGCGCTCGCCGAATCGGACCACGCCTCGCTGAGCGAGATCGCGCTGATCGCGTCGACGCCGAGCCCGGAGTTCCCGAAGAAGCTGGCCGCCGCCCTCGGCATCGACCAGCGATCGGTCCGCCTACCGGATCTGCGTGACGGCGACCCGCACACGGCCGCGCTCACCGCGGCCTACGACTCGGCGATCGTGGACGACGGGCTCGCCGAGTACCGCCAAGTGCTGTTCGTCGCGGCGGGCGCGGGTCCGGCGGCGGCGGCGGTGCTCTACCGGTTGCCCGTCTTCGCCGGGGCGCCTGCGTGACAACGGGAACCTACTGGCAGGCCATCGATCGGTTTCGTGCGGTCGTCCGCACCGACCCCACCCGTGTGGCCGTGCGCTACGCGGATGGGATCGACCTCGATGGCCTGCCGGCCTACCGGCACCTTACCTATGGCGAGCTGGACGCGTGGTCGGACACCATCGCCCAGCGGCTCGCCGCGTCGGGTGTCGGCACCGGGACCCGCACCATCGTGCTGGTGCTGCCGAGCCCGGAGCTGTACGCGATCATGTTCGGCCTGCTCAAACTCGGAGCTGTGGCGGTCGTGATCGACCCGGGCATGGGCGTGCGGAAGATGCTGCGCTGCCTGCGCGCCGTGGACGCCGAGGCGTTCATCGGCATCCCGCAGGCGCACGCGCTGCGCGTGCTGTTCCGGCACGGCTTCCGCACCGTCCGCACCACGGTCACGGTCGGCAGGCGCTGGTTCTGGCGCGGCGAGTCGCTGCGGGACTGGGGCCGCACCCCCACCGGCGCGGTCACCGGGGTACGCCCGGCCGCCGAGGACGACCTGCTGCTCATCGCGTTCACCACCGGCAGCACCGGCCCGGCCAAGGCCGTGCGGCTGACGCACGGCAACCTGGCCGCGATGGTGGAGCAGGTGCACCTGGCGCGGGCGGAGGTCGCGCCGGAGGCCTCGCTGATCACCCTTCCGCTGGTCGGCGTGCTGGATCTGCTGCTCGGCTCGCGATGCGTGCTGCCGCCGCTGATCCCGAGCAAGGTGGGCGCGACCGATCCCGCGCACGTCGTCGACGCGATCGAGAGGTTCGGGGTGCGAACCATGTTCGCCTCCCCCGCCGTGCTGATCCCGTTGCTGGAGTATCTGCGCGCCCACCCGGCCGCACTGCAGTCGCTGGACAGCGTCTACTCCGGCGGTGCGCCGGTGCCGGACTGGTGCATCGCCGGACTGCGTGCGGTACTCCATGAGGACGCGAAGATCGTCGCGGGGTACGGATCCACCGAGGCGCTGCCGATGTCCACCATCGAGTCCCGGGAACTGCTGAACGGATTGGTGGAACGGGCACACCGCGGCGCGGGAACATGCATCGGCAGGCCCTCCCACCAGGTGCGGGCGCGCATCGTCGCCATCACCGACGACGCCATACCGACGTGGGCGCGGGCCGAGGAACTCGCCGGCGAGCTGGAGAACACCGGCGGGATCGGCGAACTCGTGGTCGCCGGGCCGAACGTCAGCACCAGCTACCAATGGCCGGAGCAGGCGAACACCCTGGGCAAGATCGTCGACGGCGACCGGATCTGGCACCGCACCGGCGATCTCGCGTGGATCGATGACCAAGGGCGGATCTGGTTCTGCGGACGCAAGAGCCAGCGCGTGGTGACGGCGCACGGACCCATGTTCACCGTCCAGGTGGAGCAGATCTTCAACACCGTCGCGGGCGTGGCCCGCACGGCGCTGGTCGGGATGGGGGCGCGTGGAGCGCAGCGACCGGTGCTCTGCGTCGAACCGAAGCCCGGCGCGGACACCGACCTCGTCGAAGTCGCGCTGCGGGCCCACGGGGCGCGGTTCGACCTCACCAGGACGATCGCCGACTTCTTGGTCCACCCGTCCTTCCCCGTCGACATCCGGCACAACGCCAAGATCGGGCGCGAGCAGCTCACGGTGTGGGCGGCCCGGCAGCTCGGAACGGACGACTGATGACGAAAACGACAGTAATACGAGCGATTCCCGTACTCGGGTGGCTGTATCTGGCCGGCGGCGTGCTCGCCGCGGCGACCGACCGTATCCCGGACAACCGGATCCTGCGCACCGTCTGGTGGATCGACGCTTTCCTCAGCGTCGTCGTGCACGCGGCGCAGATTCCGGTGGCCCTTCGCGCCGCCGAGGGCTCCGGCCGCAGCCGGTTCGCGACGGCGGTCCTGACACAGATCTTCGGCCTGACCTGGTGGCGAACCCAACCCGGCAAGGAGGAGGGGCAATGAGCAAAGTCCTGGTGACCGGCGCGTCCGGATTTCTGGGCGGCGCACTCGTGCGCAGGCTGGTGCGCGACGGTGAGCACGACGTCTCGATCCTGGTGCGCCGCACCAGCAACCTGAACGACCTCGGCGCCGACGTCGACAAGGTCCAGCTCGTCTACGGCGACCTGACCGATCCCGCTTCGCTCGAGCAAGCGACCCGCGGGGTCGACATCGTGTTCCACAGCGCGGCCCGCGTGGACGAGCGCGGCACCCGGCAACAGTTCTGGAACGAGAACGTCCGGGCCACCGAGCGACTGCTCGAGGCGGCCCGGCGCGGCGGGACGGCGCGATTCGTGTTCATCTCCAGCCCGAGCACGATGATGGACTACTACGGCGGCGACCAGCTCGACGTCGACGAATCGGTGCCGTACCCGCGGCGCTACCTGAACCTGTATGCCGAGACCAAAGCCGCGGCGGAGCGGGCGGTACTGGCCGCCGACACCGAAGGGTTCCGCACCTGCGCCCTGCGCCCGCGCGCGATCTGGGGCGCGGGCGACCGGACCGGTCCCATCGTGCGGCTGCTCGGCCGGACCGGAGCGGGGACGCTGCCGGATCTGTCCTTCGGTCGCACCGTGTACGCCTCGCTGTGCCACGTGGACAACGTCGTCGACGCCTGTGTGAAGGCGGCCGCTTCGGACGCGGTCGGCGGCAAAGCGTACTTCGTCGCCGACGCCGAGAAAACCGACGTCTGGGGATTCCTCGGCGAGGTGGCCACCCGGCTGGGATACCAGCCGCCGACCAGGAGACCCCACCCGCGGGTGATCAACGCGGCGGTGCGCGTCATCGAGACGATCTGGCGTATTCCGGCCATCGCGACCCGCTGGTCACCACCGCTGTCGCGCTACACGGTCGCCCTCTTGACCCGCAGCGCCACATATGACACCACCGCCGCCGCGCGCGATTTCGGCTATCGGCCGGTCGTGGACCGCGACAGCGGACTGACCGCCTTCCTCGCCTGGCTGGAAACCCAGGGCGGGGCGGTCGAACTCACCCGGAATGTGCGCTGAACACCACATCGGCCCCGGAGATCAGCATGAGCAACGCCTCTGTCTTCCGTCGGAAGATCACTCCCACCGAACACCTCTATTTCTCCACGCGGAGGGTGACCCCACCGTTCGTCATGCACCTCGCCGTCCACGGCGACGGCAGCCTGGACCCGGCCGCGCTGCAGCGGGCCGTCGACGTGGCCTCGGCGGCCACACCCGGCGCCCGCCTGGTCCGCGACGGCGGCGACTGGGTGGACAGCGGTCTGGGCGCGAGCGTGCGCGTCGTGCCGGGATGGTCGCTGAACTACGACGCCTTGGAGCACGACGCGGTGCTCGACAGCCCGATCGGTCCCACGCCGGAGCGGACCACCGAGGTGCTGCTGCTCACCGGCGCGCAGACCACCGTCCTGTTCCGCGCCTTCCACGGCGTGATGGACGGCATGGGTTTGCGGATGTGGGTGGACGACGTATTCCGCGCCTTGCGCGGGCATCCACCCCTCGGCGCTGCCGACCCGATCGCCGACGCCGAGCTGGTGGCCCGGATCGGCGCGCCGGGCAAACCGACTCTGGTCCTGCCGAGGTTCCCGGCGCCGACCGGCCGCGGCCGCCAGAATCCGGCGGGCCCGCGCTGGCTGCTGCGCCACCGCACCATCGAGGCTTCCGGGAAGGGCATCGTCGCACGGGTCGCGGCGGTCCTGGCCGCCGAATCCGGCGCGAGATCGCGCTTCATGATCCCGGTCGATCTGCGCAGGCACGATCCCGCGCTGCGCTCCACCGCGAACCTGGCGCTGCCGCTGTTCCTCGACGTCTCCCCCGGCGAGAGCTGGGAGACGATCAGCGCGCGGATGCGTACCGGGCTGCGGGAGAAACGGGAACTGAACGAGTTGGACAACGGCAAGCTGTCGATGTTCCCGGCCGCTGTGATCCGCGGGATACTGCGCGGCAGCAACTGGCTCGGGGCACGGCTGAACCGGAACATGGTGTCGGCCACCGTCTCCCACATGGGCGCGGTCGATCTCGACGAGATGGCCGTCCCCGGCTGGACGCCGACCACCATGCGGGCGCTGCCGCAGCACAGCGGCGCGATGCCGCTGCTGTTCGCCATGGTCGAGGCGCGCGGGAAACTGGAGCTGACCGTCTCCTGCCGCAACGGCGCGGGCATCGAGCCGCGGCTGGAGGCGCTGCTGGACAAGATCACCGCGCGGCTGGAAGCCGACCTCGCGCCGCACGATACGGCCGTGCGATGAACGCGCTCGCCCGGATCGTCCTCGCGCGGCCGAAAGCGGTGCTGGCCATCGTGACCGGCGTGATGCTGCTGTCCGGCCTGCTGGGGATCGGAGCGTCCGAGAAGGTCACGGCCGCCGGGTTCATCGACCCCGGCAGCGAGTCCGCGCACGTGGATCGGCTCGTGAGCGACCACTTCGGACCGCAGAATCCCGACGTGGTCGTGCGATACACCGCGCCGGAGGGCCAGACCCTCGACGACATCGGGCCTCGTGTGCAGGAATCGCTCGCACGGATCGACGCGGCGATGCTGCAACGGCCGATCGAAACCTATTGGAACGCCGGAATCGCCCGCAAGCAATTCCTGCGTTCGGCGGACAACCGGCACGCACTCGCCGTGGTGTACCTCGCCGGTGACGCCAACCGGCGAGTCAGCGCGTACCCGGCGATCGAGCCGCAGCTCCGGGTGCCGGGTGTGCCGACCGACCTGTCCGGCTACAGCGCCATCTCCACCGAGATCAACGCGCAGTCCCAGCACGATCTCCTGCGGGCGGAATCGGTCTCCCTGCCGCTGACGCTGCTCATTCTGGTGCTGGTCTTCGGCGGGCTCATCGCCGCGTCCTTCCCGGTGGTGGTCGGCGGCTTGACGGTGCTCGGCGCGATGGGCGCCATCCGGGTGCTCGCGGAGCTCACCGAAGTGAGCACGTTCGCGATGAACATCGCCTCACTGCTCGGACTCGGAATGGCCATCGACTACGGGCTGTTCCTGGTGACCCGGTTCCGTGAGGAAGTCGCCGACGGGCACGAGGTGCGGTCCGCGATCGCACGCACCTACGCGACCGCCGGCCGTACCGTCGCGTTCTCGGCGCTGCTGCTGGTCTGCGCGTTCGCCGGGACGTTCGTCTTCCCGCAGGCGGTGTTGCGGTCGCTCGGCATCGGCGCGATCACCGCGGTGGCGCTGGCCGCCGGGATCTCGCTCACCGTGCTGCCCGCATTGCTGGCCCTGTTCGGCGCGCGAATCGGCACCGCTCGGGCGATCGAACGCAGCGACCGGTTCTGGGGCGGCCTGGTCGATCGGGTGCTGCGGCGGCCGGGTCTGGTGACCGTGGTGGTCGGCGCCGTCCTGCTGGTCTTCGCGGCGCCGCTGGCCGGTCTGCGGCTGGGCGACATAGACCATCGGGCGTTGCCCCCGGGCAACCCCATGCGCGTCACCGTCGAAGAACTCACCGCGCAGTTCCCCGCGGCAGGTAGCGGCGTAACCGCCGTGCTGCACGGCACAGACGGGCCGCCGCAGTCGGCCGCCGTCGACGCGGCCGCGGCGGCGCTCGGCGAGGTCGACGGGGTGCGGCAGGTCGTTCAAGTGGGTCGCGCCGAGGACTTCGTCGTCTTCCACGCGTTCCTGCGCGACACCGACCGCACCGAAGCTGCCACTGCCACGGTGCGCGGCATGCGCGGCATGACTCCACCGGACGGCACCGTCTTGTGGATCGGCGGTGACACCGCGGCCACCGTGGACAGCGTGCGCTCCATCGTC
This sequence comes from Nocardia asteroides, assembly GCA_019930625.1. NCBI lineage: Bacteria > Bacillati > Actinomycetota > Actinomycetes > Mycobacteriales > Nocardiaceae > Nocardia > Nocardia asteroides. The sequence goes on along the minus strand of CP082844.1, from coordinate 4,549,697 downwards.
GCGGCCATGCCCTGGATGATCCTCGTCATGGTCACCGCGACGGTGGTGCTGCTGTCCGTCGCGTTCCGCTCGATCGTACTGCCGCTCAAGGCCGTGGTTCTCGCGTTCCTGAGCCTCGCCGCCACGTTCGGCGTGCTCACCTGGATCTTCTGCGGCGGGCATCTGTCGGGCCTGCTCGGCGTGAGCACCGGCCCGATCACCGCGGGCATGCTGGTACTGATCATCGCGGTCGTCTTCGGGCTCTCCACCGACTACGAGGTGTTCCTGCTCTCACGCATGGTCGAAGCGCACGAGGCGGGCGCCGACACCGCGGCGGCGGTACGCGCGGGCACGGTCAAGACCGCGCGAGTGATCACCGCGGCGGCCACTCTCCTGGTGATCGTCACCGGCGCGTTCACCCTGTCGCCGCTCACCCCCATGCGTTTCCTCGGCCTCGGCATGATCATCGCGCTCGTCGTGGACGCCACTCTGGTCCGGATGCTCCTGGTACCGGCCCTGGTGCAGCTGATGGGCCCGGCCAACTGGTGGTCCCCGCGCCGCCGCCGCGTCGTTGCGGCCACCGTCGACCGGATCCGAGAACGCGCGTCGGCCACGCGCTGACCGGCTCTGCCGACCGGCGTGGCCCTGTGTGTCCACCTACCCTCCGGGTCAGGGAACGGGGCTTCGCCGGTGTGCTACCGGGCGGTACTCGGGCCCGGGACCACGACGGCGTGGGACCGCACGGGGCCGCTGAGCCGACCGGCCTAAGCGACCAGTTCCATCACTCCACGCGGATCCCACGGCATCGGCCCGGTCGGGAAGCCGAGCCGGACCAGCCGGTGCGGCGCAGCCGTCTCGAAGTGCGCCACCGCGGGCGGCAGGAACCCGCCGACCACCTTCTCCACCATGGTGTTCAGTCCGGACAACCGCGGCCGCAGCCGGACCTGCCAGCTGCTGACGCGCCCGGCCGGAACCTCGACGACGGTGCGCTGCTCCACCTTGGCCCCGAGCGGAACGTGCACCGAGAAGGCCAGCCACAGATCCACGCACTCCTCGGCGCCCTCGGTGAAGTCCAGGCCACGCAGCAGCGTCAGGCCAGCGGCCAGCGGCATCACGTTGGCGGGAAAGGGTGCGATCCCGCCGCCGAATCGAAGGTGGACGGTATCGAGGAAGTTGGCCTCCTCACGTGAGACCACCGTTGTGCCCGTGCGAGTCTCGGCGCGGTAGTGCTCGGCCTGCAGCCGATCGCCGGAGCGCTGGAACCGCTGCTCGATGGTCATCGCGAAAATCCCGTGTCCCAGGCCCGCCTCGAGCGTCGAGCGGTAACCGTCGCCGTCGTGGGCGACCACGCTGACCACGTCGAGCTTCGACGGCCGATCGGCGATGGTGACGGTGTAGACGGACTTCTCTCTGTCCGGGATTCCCGGGTCACGAAAAGCGTTGTCCACCAATCCTCCTCTAGTGGGTGTCCGCGGCCGCCGCCGTGAACACCGCTCGCAGCGTGGCCACATAGCGTTCGACGGAGCCGTGCGCCACCGGTGTGTCCGGATAGATGACGCTCAGCGTGGTTTCCGACGCCAGCCGGTTGATCCAGATCAGCACCTGCTCGGAGGCGGCGCGATTGGCGTACAGCCCGCACGACGCGAGGTCGAACAACTCGTTGCCGAGCAGCTCCCTGGCGTCCACGTACGAGATCATCGGCGTGGACCAGCCCGGTTTCAGGTCGAGATCGGAGTCCGCGGGCAGCAGTTCCACCACGCGCTGGAACGAGGTGGGGGCCAGCCGTAGTCCGTTCTCGTAGGCGTGCTGCGCGATGGTCGCGGCGCGCGCGAAGGTGGTGGTGGCGCCGATCGGAAAGGTCACCGGCAGCAGCGTCACGTACCAGCCGACCGACGCGCGTTCCGCGGCGGTGCTGCGGGTGCTGACGGGCGTCATGCCGAAGTAGTAGTCGGCACCGATGAGCTCACGCTCGGCCAGCGCCGCCGCGGCGAAGATGCCACCGACGAATTCCGCGCCGTTGTCGCGGCAGACCCGCTCGAATCGCAGCGCGGTGTGCTCGTCGAACAGGGTGACCGTGCGGTGGGCGCTGCGGTTGTACACATCGGTGCGCCTGCCCAGATCCAAGGGGAACGAGGGTAGTTCGCCGTCGTTGCCGCGGATGAGCTCCAGCCACTTGCGCACGCCTGGCGAGGCGAGCGTCATCCGGCCCGTGTACTCCCGCTCGGCGATGCAGTAGTCGAGATAGCTGGCCGCGGGGGCCAGCAGGCCGACGTCTTCCCACACCTCCCGCAGATACAGCAGTGCGAGGTCGAATCCGGACAGATACTGGCCGAATCCGTCGGTGTGCAGATGATCGACCGCCAGGTAGACCGTGGTCGAATCCTCGCGCTCGATCGCCCCGAAGGTGAAGCAGTCCCAGTCGAAGGGCCCTGGCGTCGTCTTCTGGACATGATCGCGGATGGCCCGCGCCTCGTCGACGCGGCCGTAATCGACCGGCACGAACTCGACGTCCTCCGCGGGTACGAGATGACGCTCGATCGCACCCGCGGAGTCAACCCGGAACCAGGTCCGGAAGGTGTCGTGGCGCAACAGGAACGCGTTGACCGCCCGCGTCATCGCGTCCAAGTCGAGATCGCCGGTCGGGATCTCCGCGGTCACCAGGCACAGGCCCGAGTACCGGAAATCCGCCTCCGCGTGCCGGTCGGCGAGCCGGAGATACTGCTCCTGCTGGTGCGAGGGCGGGGCGGGGTGAACCGGCGCCCGCCGGGCGCGCGCCACCGACTCCGGTGACGCCGCCCAGCTGACCAGCCGGCCGGGCCCCGGCTCCCATTCATCGATCAGCCCGAAACCGACCACGGGGATACCTCGATTCGACGACGGTGGGTGGTCACGGCCTGGCCTCGGCCGATGCCATCGCAAGAACCGGTTCGGCCGCGAGACCGTTCGAAGCCGTCGGCTCGGACATCGGCGTGGCCGGGTCCGGCGCCGACTGCGCCTGACCGGTATCCGCGGCCAGGATCAGCTCCGCCACCTTCGGGCCGGCCTGCTCCAGGCTGAACGACCGGCCCATCTGCAGCGACATCAGGTCGATACCGAGGGTCTTGGTGACCCGCGCCCCGAGCTCCACCGCCATCAGCGAATCCAGCCCGAGTTCGGGCACCGGAACGGTCATGTCGATGGACTCGACGGGCACACCCATGACGACGGCCAGTTCCTCGGCCATCTTGCGGGCGACGAAGGCCCCGCGCTTGCTGTCCTCGATCGCGGCCACCTCGGCTCGCAGCCGGGCCAGTTCGGAGGTGTCCTTGGCGGAGGCCTGCGCGAGCGCGCTCGTGCGGCCGGTGCGGGTCAGCTGCGGGAAGGTGCCGGTCAGCTTGGCCCAGTCGGTCGGAATGATCGCCGCCCGGGCCACCCCCAGGCGCAGGGTCTGCTCCAGGTACGCGGTGGCGTCGGCCATGTCGATCGGATCGAAGCCAACCAGATCGAGATACTTGAGGGCCGTCTCGTCGGCGGCCATGCCACCGGTCGCGCCCGACAGATGACCCCAGCCGACGCACAGCGCCCGCTCGCCCGCCCGGGACCATTCCTCGGCCAGCGACTCCACCGCCACGTTGGCCGCGCAGTAGTTGTACTGGCCGTAGATGCCGTACATCGAACCGCCCGAGGAGCACAGCACGAACATGTCCAGCCGGAACCCGGCCTCGGCCACGGCCTGGTGCAGTACCCGAGCGCCGTGCACCTTCGGTCGGTAGACCGTGGCCAGCTCCTCGAACGACATTGCCGCCAAGCGGTTGTCGGCCACCGAGCCCGCCGCGTGGAACACCCCGCGCAGCGGGTGCTCCGAACTGTGGGACCGCGCCACGATCGCGGCGACGGCCTCCGGGTCGGTTACATCGGCACGCTCCTCGACCACGTCGACACCGATGGTCCGCCACGCCTCGAGCTGCCTGCGCGCCTCCGCTGTGCTCGCGCCGCCGCGGCCGAGCAGCACCACCCGCCGCGCCCCGCGCAGCACCAGCCAGCGCCCGATGGCCATCCCGAACCCACCGAACCCGCCGGTCACGAGATAGCTCGCGGCGCTGTCTATCTCGATCTCCGGCAGGTACGGCCGCACCGCGGCCGTGGACGAATCCATGCGCAGCGCGATCCGCGCCAGCCCGGTCGAGCGGATGGTCTCCTCGAAGGCCCTGCCCACCTCGTCGGTCTCGAACAGCCTGTAGGGCAGCGGCTGGTAGGTGCCCGCGAGCACCTTCTCGTAGACCCGCTGCAGCAGCTTGGCCAGCCGCTGCGCGTCGACGGCGACCAGGCGGTCCAGATCCATGGAGAAGTACGCCAGGTTCTTGTCGAAGTTGGCCAGCTCGAGCAGGCCACCGGTGTAGATGTCGGCCTTGCCCACCTCGACGATGCGGCCGAATTCCGCTACCGCGTTGAAGTTCTGGCGCAAGATCTCTCCCGGCGCGCTGCTGAGCACGACCTCCACACCTTTGCCGCCGGTCAGCTCCATTACGTCGTCGACGAAGTTGAGCGAACGCGAGTCGATCGCGTGATCGGCGCCGAGAGCGAGCACGTGGGCGCGGCGCTCGTCCGTACTCGCGGTGCCGATGATGCGCGCCCCGCGATCCTTGGCCACCTGGATCGCGGCCGTGCCGACGCCGCCCGCGGCCCCGTGGATCAGCACCGTCTCGCCCGGTTCCAGCCGGGCCAGATCCAGCAGCGCGTACTCGGCCGTGCCGAAGGCGATGGTGCTGGTGCAGTAGGCGGGATCGGCGTCGGCGGGCAGCGGGATCGTCAGCTGCCGGTCGACGACGACGTAGCGCTGCATCATGCCTTTGGCGGCGACCGCGACCAGATCGCCCGCCGCGAGGTCGGTGATCCCATCGCCCACGCGCACCACCTCACCGACGCCCTCCATCCCCGGCACAGTGCCGAAATAGGTGGGCGCGAGCTCACGCTCGCCGAGCAGGCCGATGACTTTGAGCGGATCCTTGTAGTTGAGGCCGATGATCTTCATCCGCACCTCGACCTGGCCCGGTCCGGGTTCGGGGCGCGGGCATCGCCGCCACGCCAACGCCGACAGCAGGCGTGTCCGGGGCAGCTCCAGCGTGAAGTTGGCTTCCGGGTCGGTGAGCGGTTCGGCGGTGTCGAGGGCGTCGAGGCGCTCTTGCAGCGGTTTGATCACCAGCGGGACCCAGCGCTTGCCCGCGCGCAGCACGACCTCGTCGAGATTGTCGTTCCAGAACGCGCCCGGCACGGCCAGTTCCGTGATCAGATCGGCGATCTGGGTGTCGGGTTCCGCGTCGATCAGCCGCCAGCGCAGCGCCGACTGCTCGTTGAGCAGCACCCGGCGCGCACCGGCCAGCGCGGCATGACTCGAGTCCGGCGGGACCGGACTGTCCGGCAACGCGAACGCCCGCTCGGTCACCAAGGTGGCATGGCACCACCCCTCACCGAAGACGCTCTCGGGCCCCTGTTCGGTGGTGTCGGGGTGGACGAACTCGTCGAGGGCGACCGCGATCCGCTCCAGGGCCCACAGGTCGGCGACATCGTCCTCGACGGTTCCCGCGACCACGCAGACGTGCAACCGGTCGGCGCCCTCCGCCTTGGCGGCCGCCAGTGTCGCGGCCAGATCGGAGGCGAGTGCACGGCCCGCCACCGCGGCCACGTACAGCCGAGAGCCCGGCAGCGCGGCGGCCAGTTGCCCCGCACGGCGGCAGTTACCGCCCAGCGCGACGATCACGGTGGTCACCGAATCCTGCGGCAGGGTCGCGGGATCGATGGGATCGCGCTGTTCCAACGTCTCGGCGTAGTAGAAGTCGACCATCCGGTGCAGCGGATCCTGGCCCGGCGCGAGCGCACCGATCTGCAGGCCGCTCAACCGCATCACGAGGTTGTGTTCGCCGTCGAGCAGATCCACATCGGCGCGCAGCCGGGCGCGGGGATCACGACGCGCGACGACGGTGATCCGCTCGGGCAGCGGTGCGACCAGCCGTACCGCCGCGACACCGACCGGCACCAGCGTGCCCACATCGATCCGGGCGTCGGCGAACAGCAGGGCCGCCGACTGCATCGCGGCGTCGACCACCGCGGGATGGGCGAGGTGTCCGGCGTCCGCGGCGATGGTGCCGTCGACGGTGGCCACCACCGCCTCCGCGCCCACGCGCACGGAGGTGACGCGGCGGAAGGCCGGACCGTACTGCAGCCCCGCCGCGGCCAGGCCGCTGTAGAACATCTGCGGGTCGATGTCGAGACCGACGTCCAGGGTGGGCACCGTGACCTTCGTAGGCTTGTAACTGCCGGTCAGCGTGCGGCCGAACGCGTGCACCGTCCACGCCGTCCCCGTCGCCGATCGCGATCGGATCATGAAGCGGCCGCTGGCCTCCTCGATGGTCAGCGCCACCAGCGGCACGTCCGGCGCGGCCATGATCAGCGGGGCCACGAACCGAACCTGTTCCAGCGCAACGCGTTCGACACCCAAGCGGGTGGCCGTGGCGCTCAGCGCGGCATCCAGGTAGGCCGCGCCCGGCATGATCTTGACGCCGTTGACGACATGGTCGGCCAGCCACGGCAGCAGCTCGGTGCCGACCTGTAGCAGCCAGTCCGGCCTGCCCTCGACGTCGGGATCGCCGAGCATGGTGTAGGCGCCGGGGGTACCCAACCGCGCTTGCTCGAACAGCGGCAGCGCCGAGTGAAGCCGCGTGCGCTGCCACGGATAGCGCGGCAGCGGCACGTGCGGGGTGGCGGAATGCGCCGGGAACAGCTCGTCGAGATCGAGCACGCCCGCGCCGTAGAGCCCGATGAGGGTGCGGCGGATGCTCACCGAATCCGGTTGCTTACGATCCAGTGTCGCCACCGTCGTGCCGTTGACGTCCGCGCCCAGCAGCGTCTCCCGGATGTTGCCCGACAGCACCGGGTGCGGGCCGACCTCCAGGAAGACGCGGCTGTCCGCGCCGATCAGTTTCGTGACCGCGTCGGCGAACCGGACGGGCTGTCGCACGTTCGCGCACCAGTACTCGGCGTCCCAGTCGGGGCCCGCAACCGGCTCGCCGGTGACCGAGGAGTACAGCGGCACGGTCGGCGTCATCGGCTTCAGCTCGGCCAGCGCCTCGCGCAGCTCGTCGAGGATGGGGTCCATCAACCGGCTGTGATACGGCACCTCGACGCGTAGCCGGCGTGCAAAAATGCCGTCCTCGGTGAGCTTTTCGGCGAATTCGTCCAGGCGGTCGACGTCGCCGGACAAGGTCAGCGAGCTCGCGCTGTTGATGGCGGCGACGTCCACCCGCGGGTCGTCGCCGACGAGTTCACGGGCCTGTTCGGGCGACATCCCGACCGCGAGCATGCCACCCGATCCGGCGGTCGTCGCCTGCAAACGGGCCCGGTGATAAGCCACCAGCACCGCGTCGTGCAGCGACAACACGCCGCTCACGTAGGCCGCCGACACCTCACCGACGCTGTGCCCGACCACTGCCGCGGGCCGGATGCCGTACTCGGCCAGCTCACGCGCCAACGCCACCTGCACGAGGAAATTGGCCGGCTGCGCCACCTCGGTGCTGGTGACCCGGGACTCTTCCTCGGGCCGCAGCAGCTCCTCGATGATCGACCAGCCCGCGATCGAACGGAACTCCGCGTCGACCGTCTCGGCCACGTCGGCGAATACGCCTTCGCCGCCGAGTAGTTCGCGCGCCATTCCCCACCACTGCGGACCCATGCCGGAAAACACGAACACCGGTTCGGCCGTCCGCGCCACGATCGTCCGCGCGGCGTCGCGGCCCTCTCCCGCCGCGAAGCGGCGCAGGTCCCCGACCAGCTCGGCGGTGTCGCCGACGAGCATGCCCGTGCGGTACTGATGGTGCGCCATGCGCGTCCAGGCGGCCTCGGCCAGCCGGTCCGGGTCGGCGCCCGCGGTGATCAGGTCGCCGAACCGGTCGGCGAGCGCGCGTGCCGCGCCGCCGCTGCGTGCCGAGATCGGCAGGATGCCGAAATGCCGGGGCGGCGTGGCCGGTTGGGTGGGAACCTGCCGGAACTCCCGGAGGATGGTGTGGGCGTTGGTGCCGCCGTAGCCGAAGCCGTTGACCGCGATCGTCATCGGCTCGGCGTCGTCGGGCAGCGTCTCCGCCTCGAGTTGGACGTGCAATCCCAACTCGTCGAACGGAATGTCGGGATTGGGTTTGTCGAGCCAGCCCTGCGGCGGAATGGTGCGATGGTGGATCGCCAGCGCCGACTTGATCACGCTGGCGATACCGGCCGCGGCCTCGGTGTGCCCGAGTGTCGACTTCACCGAGCCGACGCCCAGCGAGCGCGTGCGCCCCGCCGGCGCGCCGAACACACGGCCCAGTGCGCGCAACTCCACGGGATCACCGACCAGCGTGCCGGTGCCGTGCGCCTCGACATAGGTAATCGTGTCCGGCGCGAGCCCCGCGCGCTCGCATACCGAACGGGCGAGGGTTTCCTGTGATTCGGCGTTGGGCACGGTGATCGCCGTGGTGCGGCCGTCCTGGTTGGAGCCGGTCGCCTTGACCACCGCGTAGATCCGGTCGCCGTCGCGTACGGCGTCGTCGAGTCTCTTCAGCGCCACCATGCCCGCGCCCTCGCCACGGCCGTAACCGTCGGCCGATGCGTCGAAGGACTTGCAGCGGCCGTCCGCGGCCAGGAAGCCGCCCTTGCACATCAGGACGAAGGTCTCCGGCTGCAGCATCACGTTCACGCCGCCGGCGAGCGCCACCTCGCAGTCGTCGTTCTCGAGCGCCTGACAGGCGAGATGAAAGGCGACCAGCGACGACGAGCACGCGGTGTCGACCGTGAGAGCGGGGCCGACCAGGTTGAGCGCGTATGCGATCCGGTTGGACAGCATGGTGTAGGACGCGCTGGCCGGGGTGTGCATGTCGGTGTGGAACAGGGCCGGGCCGACCACGCCGATCACCGACTGGTCCACCACGAACCCGCCGACGTAGACGCCGATCGACCCACCCGCCGCGTGGCGCGCGATCCCGGCGTCGTCGAGCGCCTCCCAGGTCACCTCGAGCATCAAGCGCTGCTGCGGATCCAGCACGGTCGCCTCGCGGGCGGAGATGCCGAAGAAATCCGGGTCGAACTCCCACGGGTCGGTCGTCATGAATGCCGCGTGCTTGGTGTAGCTGCGCCCCGGCGTGCGCGGTTCCGGATCGTAGTAACGGCGATAGTCCCAGCGATCGGCGGGCATCTCGATCACGCCGTCGCGTTTGTCCAGGACGAATTCCCAAAAGGTATCGGGCGAATCGATTCCGCCCGCAAATCTACAGCCGATGCCGACAATTGCGATATCCGACATGCACATCCTCCGGGTCGGATCTGGTTGAACGCCATTCTGCTACGGCGATTCACGAATGCGGTGTGCACAGTGCACAGTTGCGATCGCCTCAGCGTAACGGCCACCCCACCGGCCGTCGCGAGCTCAGGGAGACTTCACAATCCCGCGAAGACCGATTTGTGTCATCTCGAAATCCTGACGCCTTCGTCGATGAAATCTGTTGAGATTGCTACGTTTTCACTGTTTGCGAGCCTCGTCGAATTACGATGTCATCGATTAGGAGGCGGCATTGTTCGCCGAGTTCACGCGCTGGACCGATACGCTCGTCCGGCGGCCATTCACCGTCATCGGGGTCGTCGTCGCCGGACTGCTCGCGCTCGGCGTATACGGCCTCGGGCTGGGCGATCACCTCAGCGTCAGCGGGTGGGACGATCCGACTTCGGAATCGGCGCGCGCGGCTCGGCTCCGAGACGAAGCGTTCGGCCACGATCACATCGCCGATGTGATCTTGTTGTTTCACGCGCCCGCGGGCAGGACGATCGATGATCCGGCCTTCGCCGCCACGATCGTCGGCCACTTGAACAGCCTGCCGCAACGTTTTCCGGGCCAGATCACCAAGATCAACGGCACCTACTGGCCGACCGACACGGGGCTCGATCTACCGGATATCTTCGGCTCCGAGGACCGCGACTACGCCTTCGCCTCCATCGCCATTCGCGGCGACGACGACACGGAGGTGATGCGCAACTACCGAACGGTCGCCGACCGGTTCCGCATACCGGGAATCGAGATGGAGGTCGCGGGCGGGCAGCCGGTAGCGGCCGCACTCAACGACACCATGGCCCACGACCAGCGACGTATGGAGCTGTTCGCCGTTCCCGCCGTGGCGGTGCTGTTGTTCTTCTTGTTCGGCGGCGTTGTGGCGGCCGCGCTCCCGCTCATCGTCGGCGGGCTGACCGTGCTGGGTGCGTGGGGGATCATTCGCGCCCTGACCACCGTCATGGAAGTGAACTCCTTCGTCTCGCCGGTGGTCTCGATGATCGGCCTCGGCTTGGCCATCGACTACGGTCTGTTCATCGTGAGCCGGTTCCGCGAGGAGCTGGCCGACGGCCGCGAGGTGCCCGAGGCGGTACGGCGCGCGGTCGCGACCGCCGGACGGACCGTCGTGTTCTCCGCGACCATCGTGGTCGTAGCCGCGGGCGCCATTCTGCTGTTCCCACAGGGATTTTTGCGCTCGTTCGCCTGCGGCGCGATGGTGACGGTCTCGCTGGCGGCGCTGATCTCGATCACGCTGCTACCCGCCATGCTGGCCGTGCTCGGCCGGCGCGTGGACCGGCTGGGTTTCAACCGCTTCCACGCCCGTCGGGCGAGCGACCGCGAGCCGGACAATCCGTGGGGCCGCGTCGCCGGGTGGGTCATGCGAAGGCCGCTGGCTGTTGCGATTCCGGTGGTGGCCGTCCTGGTGGTGCTGATCGCCCCGGTGCGCGACGTGGCCTTCGGCGGGATCTCCGAGCGCTTCCTGCCCCCGCAGCATCCGGCGCGCACGGCGCAGCAGGACTTCGATCAAATCTTCCCCCTGCGTCAGATCAATCCCGTCGACCTGGTGCTGATCACTCACAACACCGCCGATATCGACGCGGTGGTCGCGCAGGCCGGCCGGGCCCCCGGACTCATCGCGCCGTTTCCGCGTGCGGTGCAGGGACCGGCGCATCCGAATGTCTTCACCACCTCGACCGTGATGCGTGATGCGCACGACGCGAACGCGACCATCGACTATCTGCGCTCCATGCCCATGCCGAAGGGCACGACCGTGCTGGTCGGCGGGCAGCCCGCCATTCAGCGCGACAGCGTCGAGGCGCTGCTGAGCCGGATGCCGCTGATGATCGTGCTCGTCTTTCTCGTCACCACCGTGCTGATGGTGCTGGCCTTCGGCTCACTGGTGCTGCCGCTCAAGGCCGCGGTGCTGAATCTGCTCGGGCTCGGTTCCACGCTCGGCATCCTCACCTGGATCTTCGTCGAAGGCCACGGCGCGGGGCCGCTGGAGTTCACCCCGCAGCCGATCATGGCGTTGGTGCTGGTACTGATCGTCGCCGTGATCTACGGCTTGTCGACCGATTACGAGATATTCCTGCTCGCCCGCATCGTGGAGGCGCGGGCGGCGGGCGCGACGACCACCGAGGCGGTCCGCGTCGGCATCGCCCGCACGGGCTGGATCATCACCGCCGCAGCCCTGATCCTGTTGGTGGTGACCGGAGCCTTCGCGTGGTCGGATCTGGTCATGATGCAGTACATCGCCTTCGGCATGGTCGCGGCGCTGTTCATCGACGCGACGGTCCTGCGCATGCTGCTGGTCCCCGCGAGCATGCGCCTACTCGGCGACGCCAGTTGGTGGGCCCCGTCCTGGCTACGGCGTGACGGGCGTCGCCGCACCGCCGCCGCACCCGAGGAGCCCCCCGCCGAGGCGGTCCAGGTCTTCGAACGTCCTTAGTGCCGACCGGCAGGGTGCCTGCTACTGGCGCACCGGGAACGGGACTCGTCCACGACCACATCCCTGCCCCTGCCTGGCAGAGCATCGGCGGACCGGTGATATCTCGGCAAGTCCGAGGCGAGAGAATCGCGGTGCGCAGCGTTGTGCCCGGCCGATAGCCTGTGCAGGAGCGGACATGGTGAAAGGTCTGGTGATGGCGCATATCTGGGTGACGGTGTGTCTGTCGCCGGAGGCGGTAGACGAACCCATGGGCGCACTCGCTCGGGCGCTCGCGCCCTTCGAGATGTACCACGTCCCTCCGAATCGAGGGGTATGGGACGCGTGGCGGACTCGCGGTGGCGGGGAAGGTCGCGGATTCCTCGTGCGACCGGGGTTCGAGAACGATCCACGTCTCATACACGACTCGCCCCGGGACGACGGCTTCGTGCTCCCCACCGAGTTCGGGCAGTGCGCAGGCGGCCCGAAAGAGTTGCTGGAGGTCGCCGTGCACACGGTCCGATCAGCAGACGTGCTGACTCTCGACGGCTGGTGGATCGAAGGCATCAAGGACGGCTTCGCCTTCTACGCGGGCTGCGACCACGACGATGATCCGTGCGAGCACACCGCCGCACGCCCGATCCCGCCTGGCGGCAACGAAGCCTACTTGGAGGCGCTGCCCGACAGCACGGTGCTCGCCCGGGTCTACTGCCACGGTTAGTGATCCACGGGGCGAGGAACAAGACGGCGTCCGGAGCCGATGCCGCTGCGGGCGCTGCGTGGGTCAATTCGCGGCCGACCAATTCCACGGACTCGTGATCGCCCGCGCGCGGGCCGGCAGAGCGAGCGTGAGTGCGGCCAGGCCGAAGGCCGCGGCGGCGATGGCCGAGAGCATGATCATGCTGCCCGACAGCGTGTGCGCGCGGAAGAACAGCGCGCTGAGCACCGCCAGTCCGACCGAATTGCCGATCTGTTCGATGGTGGGCAGCAAGCCCGACGCCTCGCCCATGGCTCGATCGTCCAGCTCCGCCAGCATCAGCGGCTGCAGCGGAACCCCGAACACGCCGACCCCGAAGCCCGCGAGGAACACCGGCCCGGCCACCAGCGGCAGGTTCACCGCGCCCGATTCCACGTACAGGTATCCCACCCCCACCACGACGCAACCGCCGAAGACGGCGATACCGGCGGACAGCGCCCGAATCCCCCAGCGTCCCACCAATATCGGCGACAGCACCGCACCCGCACCCGCACCGAGGGCGAACGGTGTCATGGCGACACCGGTCCGCAACGCCGAGAACCGCAGCACGTCCTGCAGCAGGATCGAGACAGTGAACACGAACGCGGTGAACAGACCGAAGAAGATAGTCACCAGCGCCGATCCGACCGCGAACCCCCGATCGGAGAACAGGTCCAGCCGCACCAGCGCGCGGCCGCCACGGCGGCGCGTCGCACGTTCGTGGGCCACGAAGCCCGCGCTCAGCACCGCCGCGGCCGCGATGTACACCCCGTGCGGCGGACGCCAGCCCGCCTGTTGGCTGTCCGACAGCGCGAACAGCAGCAGGAACAGCGCGGCGGTGGCCACCACGACCCCGCGCAGATCCAGCGGGTCCCGATCCGTCGCCGGGCCCGACCGCAGGTACGCCGCGGCCAGCGCGATGGCCACCACGCCCAGCGGTAGGTTCATCAGGAAGATCGCGTGCCAGCCGAGCCCGAACGGATTCAGGGTGATCAGCCCGCCGCCCAGGATCGGCCCGAGCATTCCGGCGAAACCGGCTGTCGCTCCGTACACGGCGAAGACGTACTGATGGTGCTCGCGCCGAAAGCTCGCGGTGATGATGGCGATGGTCTGTGCCGCCATTCCCGCCCCTGTCACGCCTTGGACGATCCGGGCGATCACCAGTTCCGTCGCGGTGTCGGACAATCCACACCAGACCGAGGCGGCGGTGAAAGCCGCCGCCGACCACAGGAACATCCGACGCCGGCCGACGATCGCGCCGACGCGGGCCGCGGTGAGCAGCGCGCAGGCGAACGCGAGCGAGTAGCCGGCCACCACCCACAGCTGCGCGGACCGCGACGCCCGCAGCTGCGCGGTGACGACGGGCAGCGCGGTGTTGACGATCGTCACATCGATCATCTGCATGAAGACCGAGATCAGGCACGCCCCCAACGATCCGAGCGCCACCGTCGCCTCTTTGCGGGTCATCGAATCGCCACCTCGATCATCGGCCCCAGAATTGTGCGTATCCTGTTGCCCGTAGCTTCAGGAGAGGGCGTCGTTCGGCCGGAAATGGAAGCCGCCGCGACATCCACGAATTCGCAGTCAATAACATCGCGTGGACAGCCCGCCAGTTTTCCGAGCGATCCTGTGCTTCGTACCAATTCTTCTCGGCGACCTTTGCCGCGATTACCGAACCGGGCAGCGATCATTGCAGATCCGCTGCGCGTATTTCAGGCCTCACGCAACGGTGCAGAACGGCGCGCGATCGCTCCGAAGCCCAGACCTGTGGGCACTACGGCACCGGGCAAAGTGCGTTTCCGCTTTCATGGTGCGGATCTTCCCTCAGCCTTTGCCTCGCTGCGGCCTGCGGGTCGCTTCGATGCGGACTTCGTCGATGACGCTGCGGGGAACCGTTTCGATGATGTCCTCGCGGGTGGCGAGAGCGAGTTTCTGCAGGATGGCGGCGACCTGCGCGTCGATGGTTCGGACCGAACTTCCCCGGCGTGCGGCGATCGCGGTGTTGGTCCACCCGGCCGCCGCCAGCACAGCGACCTGCTGCTCGGCGGTGGTCAGTTGCCGCCAGCGTGACGTGGCGCCCGCGCCGCGGGTGTCTTCTCTCGGCGTTTCCTCGATGGTGAGTGTGCCCAGAGCGACGCGCTGCACCTCGTCGTGTTCGGGACGTAGCCGCGATCCTCGGGCTTGCGCCGCGGCGAATGCGTCGGGCCCGAGTACCTGACGAGCGACGGCGATGGCCTTGGCGGATTCGTCTGCGAAGGGACCCATTCTGTCGATGTCAACGCCCAGCTTGGTGCGAAGGGTCCTGACTCCCCCGGCCAGGTGAGCTATTTCGGTGGCCGGCGCGACCAGCTCGGCACGGTCGATCTCGTCGCCGGTGGTAAGCAAGTCGGTGATGAGGCGCGCCAACGACCAGGTCCGGCACTCCACGCCCCACATGGTGGCCCACTGATCGCCGCCCGCGAGTTTCTGGCACAGCAGTGAGGACCGTCCGATGGCCAGCGCTTCGATGGGATCGCCGTGTTTGGCCAAGGCGATTTCGCGGGCGTGTTCGGCCCAGGCTCTCACCCGCGTCGTCGAAGCAGCCGCCGCCTCGAGAAAACGCTGGGTGATCTCGTGGGCCTGCTGCCCGGTTCCCAGCAGGCCCGCGGACATGGCCGCGTACAGCTCGCTCAGCGACGCGGTGCCGTGGTGGCCTAGATCGTTCAGTTTGGCTTCGGCGCGGGTGAACACGGCAACGGCACGGGCGTCGCGGCGCACGAACAGCAGTTCCATCCCCCACGTGAATTCGACGGCGGCGGGCAAGCCGATATCCTTCTCGCAGGTGTCGCGCCAATTCGCTCTGTCCCGCGCGTCCGGAAGGCAAGCGGCCACACACTCCTCCAGCACACGCTCGGCGTTGTCGTGATCCCCCTGGGTCAGGGCAAGCCATGCGATGGCGGCCATGGCGTCGATCTGAAGACCGGTGACATCCGAGGCCGACGTGCGCGTGGCGTCGAGGCATCGTTGTGTCCATTGGCGCATTCCGCGCAGCGAGCCTCTGATGAAAGGCATGCGCAAGTTGATCAGCCCGAGACAGATCTCCAGACCGATACCGGCCTGGCCCGTGGTCAGGCTGTTCTCGATCGCGGTCAACACGTTGGCCCAAGCCGACCGTGCCCAGGTCACCAGCTTCTGCTCACCGTCGGAACGAAACCAGTTCGCGGCCGCGTAGGCGATTTTGTCCCGGTAATAGCGAAGGTGACGGTCGGCCGACCGGGCGGGCTCGTCGATCTCGCGGCTCGAACGTTCGCGCAGTCGCTGCTGTGCGTACACGCGAAGGCTTTCCACCAGGGAATACCGCACCGTTGTCGGCGTGATGTGCGCCGTCACCAGCGAGTGGTCGACAAGCGACTCGAGCAAGTCCCCGATCTCCTCGGCCGTCAACCTCATATCGCTGCCGCCGGGCCGAGCGGGTTCGCCGGGGCCCAGTGCGGGGTCGTCACTGCACACAGCCTCGATGGCTTCCAGCTCTACACCCACATCGATCGAAAGGTTGCTGCCGTTGTCGTCGGGATTCGTGTCCCAGCCCGCAGCGAACACCGACATCCGGTCGAAGAGCAGGCGTTCTTTCTCGGTGCACAGCTCATACGACCAGGCGATGACGTCGCTGACCCCGCGATGTCGCGAGTCGGCACCGAAACGGGGACCGTGGGACCACCGCAACCGTGCGTCGTCGGCGCGGCCGGTGAGCCCGCGCAGAATCACCGACAGCGGTTGATGACGCAGTCGCGCTGCCGCCAATTGGATGTAGAGGGGATGGTTGTCGACGCGGCGGCAGATCTCGGCTGCCGTCGTGTTCTGCTCGCTTCCGGCGATGGGATGCCCGGTGAGGTCGGCCTGCTGCCGGAACAAGGTCACAGCGTGCTGAACGGCCAGGGAGGGAACGGTGATCAAGTATTCGTCGACCCAGCCGATCGGTTCACGGCTGGTCGCCACGATGGTCAGCTCGGGCACGGCATCGAGCAATTTCGCTACCACGGCGGCGGCGCCTGCGAGTACATGCTCGCAGTTATCCAGTACCAACACGATTCGCCGCCTGCGTCCGGCAGCGGCGGCGCGGGCGAAGGTATCGATGAGCAACTCCCAGGCCGATCGCCCGGAGAAATCGGCCTCGACCACCGACCGCGCGATCTCCTCTTCGACGGCCGCCGTATCGCAGTCTCTGGCCAACCGCGCCAATCGCACCCAATACACCGGCGTGCCTTTGGCTTTGGTCAATCGGCGCACAGCCTCGGCAGCCAATCGGGTCTTGCCGATACCACCCGGCCCGGTCAAGGTGACCAACCGGGCAGGCTCCAACAGTAGGAGGCTGATCTTCTCCAGTTCACGGTCACGACCGACAAAGTTCGCGCCGGCTGCTGGCAAGCCACCGGCGCGATCCCGACTTCTGATCGTCACGCGACGTAATCGTAGTCTTCACACATCGGCGCTGCCGGTCCACGATCATTCAGGCAAACTCCCCGTGACCCGTGCCGGTCACCGGCGGGCCGTGACAAGCCTCGGCCTCCGAGTTCGTAGGTAGTCGGGGGCAGCCCACTTAAAGCCTACCGATGTGCGACATCACCTTAGAGCCCCAGGCTGGATGGCCGAGGAGGTGAGCGATGTATGCCAACGTATGTATATCAACGGTCGACCAGACGGACGGCCTGTCGCCGTCGACCGTGACGGCGCCCCTGTTGGAGCCCGAGCAGCTGTTCCTCGCAATCTCCGGCCACCTCACCGGCCGGTTCTCCCTCGTTGCGTGGGCACGCGAGCTCGGCGACCTCCATGCCGAGCTCATACCCTTCCAGCAAGTCGGGGCCGCACGGCGACAAGGCTTCGACTGCGAGCAAGTGCGCGCGGGAATCGATCGAGTCGTCGTCGCGGTGGACGCCTGGGCCGTCCGCAATCTGCGGTGTTCCAGTGGCGCGCGTATGCACACCCACTCGCTCGGCGAGGTGATGAGCCACATCGCCGAGGCGTATGCCGAGGCATGGTGGATGGTCCTGCATTCCAAGGATGTCGAGGCACGGCACCGGGCGTGGTTCCACTTGGGCGAGGTGCGCCAAGGTTACGCGGGAATGGTGGACGAGGTACGGCACCGGCGTCTCAGATTTCCCTCGGCAGCGGGTTCGGTGCGCAGACATGCGCTCGGATGACGTCGCGACGCCGTACTGCACAGAACAGTCGCCGATTGTGCCGATAAAAACGTGAATTCACCGATGAATGGTTGAAGCGTGATCGAGATCAATTGCTCACGATGCGGACGATTACTGTTGTCGGGTGCCGATCAACGTCGCCGCATGCACATCACCTGTACCGGCTCGACCGAAAAGGTGACACTCCGCATGACAGCGGATGATTGGAGAGCGGTAGCCGGCTGGCTCGATCCGAGCGGAAGTCACCTGCCAGGACAGATGGGACCGGAATAGTTTCGAGTGCGCTTGCCGAAGATCTACCGGCAAGCGCATTCCGTTTCACCGTGCCGCGTTCACGGAGTCCTACTCGACCTTTCTGGCAGCGATTTGCGGGACTTCGCTCCGAGCGCACCCGAAGCATTCACCCCGATGCTGCGCAGCCCTGTGCCCGCACCCGAAGCGCGGAGCGCACGTGCGAAGACTACCGATGTCGACCTGCGGTGATCCGGGTTTCGAGTGTCGACGAGCGCGGGATTGAAAACTTCGTGCACGAGCACACTCTGGTGCGTCGAGAACTCGATTTCGTACACGCGCGCCGCGGCAGCTGCGGGGAAGAGCCCGAATGGATGGCACGTCACGCCGGTGACGAAAATGCGTCTTCGTTCGAATACGCCGAGCCGACGGATATGGATGCCGAATGGAACACCGTCCGGGGGGATCAACGTCGGCTCGTCCGCTTCCCGGTAAGTGATCAGATTTTCGCTGATCACGTTCCCTGCCGAATCTTGCAATCTGGTGTGCCGTACCCTGAGCGTACCGATGGCGGGATCACGGAAAACTTCGCGGAAAATCCGGAGCTCCCCGGCCTCGATGGTACGGGAGGGCAATACGTCGGCTACGATATTCGACCCGGCGATCTGCTGGAGAAGCAACGTGGTGGCGCCATCGCCGTACAGCAGCATTCGCGTGACCAATGGCAGATGAATCTGCGGCGCGAGCTCAGGGTAGACGGTTGATGCGGCCGGTGGAAACGCTGCCGCCTCGGCCGTCCGTCCGGGAGAAGAAGTGTGGGTGAAAGGCGAGAAGTGGTTGCCGAGCCGAGCTGCGGTTCGAATGATGCTGACCATCGGTGTGTCTCTCTCAACGGCGCTACGTCTCGGCAAGGCTAAGAGTTGTAGGTAGGTCCGCCACATCGGTACCTGTACGTAAACCTGGGTCTCATGTCGCTTTTCTGCCTACGGAGGGCCGTGCGCACGGCCCTCGCGCGATCCCGGCGCAGGAACAGTACCCGAACTCGGACGCGCCGATGGACCGGTCGAGGCAACCCGTCGCCGACGGTCCGAACCTCGCGTTCGCCGCGCCGGTGCGCGCCGCATAGGTAGAACTCGTACCGCTATCTTTCGGTTACCGATGCGGAAGGCCACCCCTATCCATGCATGCTTGTCGCCGCGAGGGACGGGGTTCGGGTGGCGAGGGGTCACCCGGCCCCTCCCCGCCTCCGACGACGAAGTCGGCCGGTCGACAGCGAGGTCGATCCGATGGCGGGAACCCCGCACCCGATGTCGACACCACCTTCGAGAGGAGGCACCGAGGCGGTACACGATCCGCTTGCGCGGCCTGTCGGCGACAGTGCAACGTGCGGTTACTCCGCGTCGTGCAGCACGAGGCCCAACGTGTGCCGCAGCCCGCCGCGCACGCGGCTGACGCCATGGCGAACCGGGGCGCGGGACCAGCCTCGACTCGACGGCGTCGGCCGGGCTCGGGTCGGCCCCGTCGCCGCGCAGCCGTGGGCGTCGACTTTCTCGAGCAGCGCCCGCCAGGGCTGAGCGGCGACACGGTCGGCCAGGGAAGCACCTGTTTGCGCTCGGTCGGATGTCCGCGCGGCGGGATCCGCGTCCCCACGACGCTGCGTCCGGTGACTGTCGTCCTTCGTTCGCTCATGCCGCCGCCTCCAGATCGAGCAACGTGTGCTTCGCGCTGACGCCGCCGACGTACTGTCCGATGGACCCGTCGCCGCGAACCACCCGATGGCACGGAATCACCACCGGCAGCGGGTTGTGGGCGCAGGCAGAGCCGACCGCGCGAACGGCACGCGGATTGCCGACGGCGGCGGCCACCGCGCCGTAGCTGGCGCGCTGCCCGTAGCCGATGGCGGGCAGATGCTCGATCACCTGGCGGCGGAAGCCAGCGGCCAGCCGCAGGTCCAGCGGCAGGTCGAAATGCGTCCGGCGGCCGGTGAAGTACTCCTCGATCTCCCGCGCGGCCGAGTCCAGCCGGGCGGGGGCGGCGAGGATTCGGGGGCTGATCCGGGCTGCCAGCGTGGCGAGCACCGCCTCGTGGTCCTCGGCGGGGTAGGCGACACGGACCAGCCCGGCGGGCGTCGCGGCCAGCAACAGTGACCCCACCGGGGTGTCGAGGAGCCGGTAGGCGACATCGAGCAGTCCGGCGGACTCGGCCTCGGCGGCCAGTCGCGCGTGCAGGGTGGCCAGCAGGTCGGCGTCGGGGCTCAGTGCGCGCGACAACCCGTTCAGGTCGCCGCGATCGAGGGTGGCCATCATGCTTCATCCTTCGGGTAGAGCTTGCGCAGGGTCTTCAGGCCGTCCGCGGCGGCGCGGCGGGCGGCGTCGGGAGAATTGCCGAGCAAGGTGGCGATCTCCGCGTGGGGAAGCCCGGCCAGGTAGTGGTAGGCGACCGCCTGGCGCTGCTTGGTCGGCAGCGCCCGCAGGGCGGCCCAGAGGTCGGGGTCGTAATCGGCGGGGCCGGGAGCGGGAGCGGGACGTTCCGGCAGCGTCTCGGCAGGTACGGGTGCGCGCGTTAGCGCCCGGCCGACGTCGATCGCGCGGCGATGCGCGATGGTCACCAGCCATGCCTCGATGTTCGTGTCCGGACAGAGCCCGGGAAACGCGCGCAGCGCCGAGAGAAACGTTTCCGACCAGGCGTCGGCCGCGTCGGACGGACCGAGCACCGCCCGGCAGACGCGCAACACCATCGGGCCGTACTCGGCCACTATTTCCTCGAACGGGGGCAGGCTCACACCGGGTAGACGCCGCGGGCGTCGCGAACGTGAGATTCGGTCACCCGATTCCCGGTTCCTCTTCCCGGCGCGACAGGCCACTGGCGCGCAGCACCCGGCGTGCGATACCCGCGCGGATGGACTCGTCGGTTCCGATGATCCGGACGTGGCGGCGTGCCCTGGTGATCGCTGTGTACAGCAATTCCCTGGTCAGCAGGGTCGATTCGGGCTCGGGCAAGACGACGGAAACGGTGTCGTACTGACTGCCCTGGCTGCGATGAATGGTCATGGCGAAGACGGTGACCACCGCGGGAAACTGCGTGGGGTGCACCAGGTACGGTTCGCTGCCGCGTTGCAGCGCCGCGCGCAGCGAGCCGTCGGGCATACGCACGACGACCCCGGTGTCGCCGTTGTAGATGCGCGCCTCGTGATCGTTCGCGGTGACCAGCAGCGGTTGGCCGGGGTACCACGGCGCCTGGTAGGAGTCGGGGCCCGCTCCTCCGGCGGCGGCCCACTCCGCGGCCATTCTGTCCCAGCGCTCGACGCCGAACGGCCCCTGCCGGTGCGCGCACAGCAGGCGATGCGATTCCAGGGCGGTCAGCGCGCCCGCCGCGTCGCCGTCGAGCGCTGCGGCGGTGACCGCGCTCGCGGCTGCGACCACGTCGGCGCGCACCACGGTCAGCTCCTCGGGCGCGCTCAGTGACAATTCGTCGCCGCCCGCGCGCAACAGTTCGAGCGCGGTGTCCGCGTCCCCCGCCCGCACCGCCACGGCCAGGTCGGCGATGCGGCCGCCGAATCTGCGGCCCCGGGTCAGCCGCACGATGCCGCCGCGCAAGCGCGTGCGCTCCAGCGCGGTCAGCGCCTCCGCGTGATCGGCGGTCGTTTCCGGGCCGAGGATGTCGTCCAGGACAGGGTTCGGGGTAGCGGCGACCGGTCCGGCGACCAGGTCGGCGAGCACCGCGCCCGCGTCGACCGAGGCGAGCTGGTCCGGGTCGCCGACCAGGACCAGGCGGGTGTCCGGCCGCAGCGCGGCCAGCAGCCTGCTCATCATGGTCAAGGAGACCATCGAGGTCTCGTCGACCACGATCACGTCATAGGGCAGCCGGTTGAACTCGTGATGCTTGAACCGGGTGCTGCGACCACGCTGCCAGCCGAGCAACCGGTGCAGGGTGGCGGCGGTGAGTTCGGGCAGTCCGAGCGAAACGGCTTGTTCGCGCACGGCTTCCTGCAATCGCGCGGCCGCCTTCCCGGTGGGAGCGGCCAGCGCGATGCGCAGCGCGGGCAGCTTCGGCTCGGCCTCCCGATGCGCGGACAGCAAGGCGATGATCCGCGCGATCGTGTGGGTCTTGCCGGTGCCCGGCCCGCCCGCGACCACCGTGGTCCAGTGCGTCGCGGCGAGCGCGGCGGCCAGCCGCTGGCGATCCGGCGCCGTGCCGACCGGCGCGTCGAACAGCCGGTCCAGTTCGCGCCGCACGATGCGCGGGTCGACCACCGGGTGGTGGGCGGAGCGCTCGGTGAGCACGCGCCGGATCGTCTGCTCCTGCCGGTAGTACCGGTCGAGGTAGAGCAGCGGGCCGGAATCGTCCGGTCCTCGGGACTCGACCAGGCGAAGCGGCCGCAACGGCCCCGCCGGTCCGCCGCGCACCAGCGGGCTCGCCCGCAGCGCGGCGACCACCGCCGGGATGTCCGGCCACGGCAGCGTCGCCGGATCGATGCCCGCGTCCCAGGTTTCGTCGGCGTCGACACCGATTTCCCGCATCCGGTGCAGTTCCAGGCACACCGAGCCGGAACGCACCGCTCGCACGGCCAGCGCCGCGGCGAACAGCACCGGCTCCGACGATTCCCGGCCCAGCCGGCCCAGCCGCAGCGCCACGTGCACGTCGGCCGCCGACAGCACACCGGCCTCGTTGAACGTGCGCAGCAGACCGGTCCCCCGCTGCGCCACCTGGATCGAGGTCACTGCGGCGCCTCCCCCGCCAGCAGCGCCGACAGCGCGACGACCAGATCGGCAGGCGGGTACCAGTCGAAGACGCCGCAGCCGTCGGGTGTCCGCGGTCCGATCATGCCGCGCACGAACAGGTACCGAACACCGCCGAGGTGCCGGGCGGGGTCGTAGCCGGGCAGCCGCCAGCGCAGGTAGCGGTGCAGGGCAACCGAATACAGCAGGGCCTGCAG
Organism: Nocardia asteroides; assembly: GCA_019930625.1. NCBI lineage: Bacteria > Bacillati > Actinomycetota > Actinomycetes > Mycobacteriales > Nocardiaceae > Nocardia > Nocardia asteroides. Next base: position 4,526,891 of record CP082844.1, on the reverse strand, counting down.
CGGATAGTGGGAGCGCAGCATCTCGGCGGCCATGCGATCGCGGGTGTAATGCGCGACGGTGAGGTCACCGGCGCCCAACCGGTTGGTCTTGTAGTCGACGACGACGAACCGCGGGGCCGCGCCGTCGGACACGCGCAGCACGGCGTCGATGCTGCCGGTGAGGTAGCCGCGCAGCGGGATGTCCTCCAGCGCCGCCAAATGGTCGGCGTACGTGCTCAGGTCGTCGTCGGCCGGAAGGTGGTCGCGCAGCAGATCGGCGATGCGCCGCAGCGTCGCCGTGGTGGCGCCGACCCGGTCCCCGCCCGCCAACGGCAATTCGAACTCGAGCTCGGTGAGGCGGTCCCGAGGGGCGACGTCGGCCAGGCAGGCGCCGTCGAGTGGGGTACGCAGCACCGCGAGCAACGCGGTGGCCAGCAGTTCCGGGTCCATCTCGGCCATGAGCTCGCCCACCGCCTCGCGGCACCGGTCGTGCACCTCGGCTGCCAGATCCGCGCAGCCGGTGTCTATCCGCTCCAGCACGCCGTGCACCAGCGTGCCGAACTCAGCGCCGTAGGGCAGCGTGTTCATCAGCGAGGCCGCGCCGGTCAGCTCCGGCTCCCCCGCGCCCACCAGGGAGGTGCCGGCGGGCTCGTCGCCCGGTCCCCGGGGGTCCTCCGGTTCGCTGTCGGACGCCGGCACCACCGGACCGTGGGCGGAGGCGGTCAGCGCCGAGTACGACGTGCGCCGCCACTGCTGGTCCAGCACCCGGTGAAAGCGTGCGGCGGCCAGTTCGCCCTGCGCGGGCTCGGTGCGGGCCCACCGGATCGCGACGTCGTCGCTTCCGGCCACCGCGGTTACGGAGATGGCGACGGCCGCGTCCTGTGCCCATGCCGAAAGAGACTGCGCGGCAACGGCATCGACGGGCACGGGGGCGCGGTTGGCGATGACGGCGCCGCGATCGGCGCGGCCGAAGACCATTCGGTGCAGCGGCGAGGCCGCGGTGGTGATCGCGGGCGCCCACCAGGCGACGATCTGGCACATGGCCCGGGTCAGCGCGACGTAGAGCAGCCGCAGCTCCTCCCCCGCCTCCTCGGCTTCGCTGCGCGCCTTGCGTTCGGCGTATCCCGGAGCATCCGGACCGCCGACGTCCAGCACGCGCGCACCGTCGTCGGCGTGGAACAGCAATGTCGCCGGATAGGGGTTCTTCGCGCTGTCCCACGCGAAGGGCAAGTAGACCACCGGGAATTCGAGTCCCTTGCTGGCGTGCACGGTAGCGATCTGCACGGCGGCGGCGTCGCGGTCCAGCCTGCGACTGCGGTCGGCGACGGCGCCGGAGGCGGGATCGCGCACCCGGTCGGCCAGCCACCGGGTCAGCGCGGTCAGCCCCAGGCCCTCGGTGAGCGCGACCTGGTCGAGCAACTGCGCGATGTGCCGCAGGTCGGTGAGCTGCCGCTCCCCGTTCTCCACGGCGAGCAGTCGCTGCGCCAGGCGCGCTTCGGCAGCGATCTTCTCGAAGACGGCCGCGAATCCCGCGCGGGCGAACAGACGCGCCGCCTCCCGCAATTGGGCGCTGACCCGCCCGACCAGATCCGCGCCCCCGCTGTCGATCTCGGCGGCGGTGACGCCGAGCAACGGTGTGCACGCGGCCAGCCGCACCCGGTCGGCCCGGTGCGGCTGTTCCAGCGCGCGCAGCACCCACAGCCAGTCGGTGGCGCTGGCGGTCGCGAAGACGCTGACCCCGCCGGCGAGCACGGAGGCGACGCCGACGCGATCCAGCGCGGCGCGCACGACGTCGATCTGCGAGCGGGTGCGCACCAGCACCGCGATGTCACCGGGCCCGACCGGCCTGCGTGCCGCCTCCACGGCCCGGTCCGAGACCGAATCCGCTTCGGCGAGAGCGGGTTCGGCCTTCGCGTCCAGCAGCACGCCAGATTCCAGCAGGCGGACGATGTCGGCGGCGAGATCGTCGGCGACCTTGGCCCGCATGCGGCCGACCGCCGGGAAACCGGACTTGTTCAGCGGCCCCGCGCCGGTGCGCGGCAGGCACCGCAACCGCATCGGCGTGGTGAGCTCGGCCGGTCCGGACAGCCGCGACCACGGCCTGGTCGGGGCGACCGGATAGACGCGGATCTCCTCGTGCCCCAGCGCCGCGCCCCCGTGCAGGTGGTCCAGCGCGGCCAGGAGTCCCGCGTCGCTGCGCCAGTTCGTGGTGAGCTCTCTCCGGGTGTCGGCGTGCGCGACCGCGTCCAGATAGCTGAGCACTTCCGCGCCGCGGAAGGCGTAGATCGCCTGTTTGGGATCGCCGACCAGCACCAAGGTGGTGTGTCCGTGGAACGACCTGCGCAGGATGTCCCATTGCAGCGGGTCGGTGTCCTGGAACTCGTCGACCAGGGCGACCCGGTAGCGCGCGCGGATACGGCGGCACGCGAGCGGGCCGTGCTCGGGATCTGCGAGCACGTCGTGCAGCAGCACCAGCAGGTCGTCGAAGTCGCGCAACCCGGCCAGCCGTTTGCGGCGCTCGGTCTCCGCGCGCACTGCCTGCGCGAACGCCACCCGCTCGCCCGCGCCGGATTCGCCGTCGGGCACGAGGGCCGCGTGCCGGTCCCGCACCGCGGCCAGCGCCAGCGTGCGAGCCTCTTTCAGCGCGCACGGCGGTTCGGCGCGGGCGTAGCGGTTCAGGTACAGGTCATCGACAACCGTGCCGACCAGGTCGTCGACGGTCTCCACCAGTCGGGTGCCGGGGTCGTGTTCGCCCGCGAGCCCGAGCTCGTCCAGCATGCGCTGACAGAAGCTGTGTGTGGTGGCGATGGTGCCCGCGTCGAAATCCGACAGTGCGGTCAGCAACCGCCGCTGCCGCAGCCGGACCTCGGCTTCGCCTGCCTGCGCGAGATACCGGACCAGTTCGTCGGCGTGTGCTCGCGCCGCGGCCGGATCGGCCAACCCGGCGGCGACGGCGACGAATCGGTCGCGGGTGCGTTCCCGCAGTTCCTGGGTCGCGGCCCGGCTGAACGTCACCAGTAGCAGCTGGGACACATCGATCCCGGCCTCGGCGACGTAGCGGACGGCCAGACCGACGATGGCGTGGGTCTTGCCGGTGCCCGCGCTGGCCTCCAGCACGGTCGTGCCAGTGGGTAACGGGCCGTACGGCTCGAACGCGGCCGCGTCGAACGCGGCGTCGAAGGAGGTCTGCTGCACGGTCACGCGGATCTCCCTCCTGCGCGGCCTGCGCTCACGCGATCTGCGGACGTCGCGAGCGCCCGAGCCACCGGCCCCTCGGCACGGTCCCGGTGCCGATCCGACTGTCCGCGCTGACATTCTGCCGCGCTCCCGGCCGCCCACCGGCCACCGACACGCGCCGTGGCGGTGTGAGCCGGCTTTCCGCGCCGGATCGCGCGGCACCGTAGTCTGCGATCGGTCTCGTGATCGGTCACGGCTGGCCCTGGCTTTCCGCGGCCAGCAGCGGAACCCACACGCGCCGGGCCAGCGCGCCGAAGCGGGTGCTCTCCCCGGGCTCGCCCGCCGGGGCCCGCGCGGCCATGAGGTCGTCGAGCCGGGGCGCCGGGCCCCACACATAGCGCAGATGACGGTCGGTGTGGTCGCCGAACGGCCCCGGACCGTTGGGGCCGCCGTTGAATTCGCGCTCGGCCGCGGCGATCGCGTCGTCGACTCCGGCGCCGCGGAAACGACGCTCGGCGTAGACAGCGGTGGCGGTGGGGGCGACCGGCAGCGGCTCGGTCAGGCCCGCGTCGCGCAGCGCGACGAGTTCGCGCAGGATCTCCCTGGCCGCGGGCACATCGGGCGCGGTGAGCTCGCAACGCCAGGTGGGACGACCGAATTGGCCGCGCCCGGTGCTCACGGCGCGCCAGGACCGGTCCTCGGTGACGGTCAGCGCCAGCAGCGAGACCCACGCTGCGATGCGGTGTTTGGGAGCCAATCGGGAGAAGGTGGTGCGGACCAGTGTTTCGCCGCGCACCTGCGGGATGGTGCCGGTGAGCCTGCGTCCGTTGCCCAGATCGATCGCGATGTCCACCGCCCGCGCCGCGCCCGCGTAGTCCGCCTGCGCGGCGCGCACCAAACGGTCCACGGTGTACTCGACCTCGTCGAGCACGGCGGCGCCGAAACCGAAGGGCGGCAACGTGCCGCGGCGCCACTCCGCCGCCCGCAATCCGGCCGGGTCCGCGCCGGTCAGGCGGGCCGCGAGCAGGCGTTCGCCCAGCTCCCATTTGGCCAGGCCGTCGAGTTCGATGGGCAGCCGCTCGTCGATGTCCTCGTCGTGCTCGGGGACCCGCAGGCCCAGACGCTGCCACAAGAAGGCGCGCACCGGGTGCTCCGCGAACGAGATCAGGTCGGCCAGCGCGACATCCGCGGCTTCCGCGGCGGGCAACGGCGCGGAAAGAAACCCGGGGCGCGGTTGCGCCGGACCGTCGGCGGCGTACGCGCCGGCCAGCGCCACGGTATCGAAGCTGAACGGCCGCTCGGCCCGGAAGTTCCGGCGATCGAAGGACTGCAGCGGATGCCGGGTCACCACCGTGCGCATCGCCGCGGCGCCGACATGTGCGCGCAGCGCGTCCAGCAGCTCGGCGACCGGGATGGCGGGCGGCCGGTGCGCGCCGCTGACCGGATCGGCGCCGGTGTGCAGCACCAGCAGCGTGTCCCGGGCCGCGAGGATCGCGTCCAGCAGCAGTTGCCGGTCCTCGCTGCGCGGGTCCCGTTCACCCAGCAGCGGTTCTCTGGCCAGCACGTCGTCACCGTCGGCCGCGCTCGCACGCGGGAACACCTCGTCGTCGAGCCCGAGCAGCACCACCACCCGGTGCGGCACCGACCGCATCGGCACCATCGTGCACACGGTCAGCTCGCCAGTGCGGAAGTTGGCCCTGGTGGGGCGCGCCGCCAGCCGTGAACGCAGCAGCACGCCCACGTCGGCCAGCCGTAAGGACACCTCCCCCGCGTGCTCGGTGGCGGCGGCGAGCTCCTGTCTGGCCTCGATGCGCACCCAGGCCTGCGCGTCCGGTACATCGGTCAGCAGATCCAGCGCACGGCCGAGCACCGTCGCCCACTCGTGCGCGGGCCGGGGACCGCGCAGGTCGCGCAGGCACACCGCGAGCCGGTCGACGAACTCGGCGAAGCGCCCGGCCAGGTCGACGTCGTTGCTGTCCACATCGTCCAAGGGCAGCGCGAGATCCAGCCAGTCCTCGGCGGTCTCGCCCGCGGTGACGCCGAGCAGGATCCGGTCCACCGCGCTGTTGAGTGTGTTCTGCGCGAAATCCGCGAGCCCGAACGCCTGACGCTGACGCTGACCGATGCCCCACCGCGCGCCGGATTCGGCCGCCCACTCGCGCAGCCGCTCGATATCGTCGTCGTCGAATCCGCAACGGCGCCGGACGGTTTCGGCGGCCGCGAGGTCGAGCACCTGGGTCACCGTCACCCGGCCGTCGGCCAGCTCGAGCAGCGCTCCGATCACCGCCAGCAGCGGGTTGGTCACGCCGCGCCCCCGGTCGGCCAGACGCACCCGCAGCCGGTGCGCCGGGTGCTCCGAATCGATCTGCGGCTCGGGCGATCCCGTGGCGCGCTGCCCGAACGCCGCCCGCACCAGCGGCGCGTACGCCTCCACCTCCGGGCACATGATCAGCACGTCGCGCGGCTCCAGCGTCTCGTCGGCCGCGAACAGCCCGAGCAGGCATTCCCGCAGTACTTCGACCTGCCGCGCGGGGCCGTGACACGCGTGTACCTGCACGGTGCCGTCGGCGCCGACCTCTCCCGGCGCCGGTGGCCACCGGTTGTCCCGAATACCCGCCTGCAGCGCGCGCAACAATGTCGTGGGCGAACCATTCTCTGGCACAACGTCTTCGGATGAGATCGCGGTAATCGGATGATATGTGTCGGAACCGGCGGCCGCGGCCAGCCGTTGCTGGAGTTCTCGGATGTCGCGGGCCAGTCCCGCCAGCAGTGGGTGCGCCACCGCCCCGGCACTGCGATCTTCGGCGCGCGTGCGGGCCGGCGGCAGCTCACCCAAGGCCGACCAGAGGACCGGGCTGGGATGGACCAGCCACAGGTGGACGTCACGGGAATCGGCGAGCGCCGACAGTACGGCGAGCTGATCGCTGGGCAACCGGGTCACGCCGAACAGCGACAGCCGCGGTGGCAGTGCCACCAGATCCGGCCGGGCGCCCAGTTGCGCGCAAGCGGCGTCGAGCCGTTCGGCCGGGCTGGGCGATCCGATCTCGGCGCGCAGCCTGCGCCAGAGCATCGGCTGCCAGAGCAGGTCGTCGGGTATCGCCCCGCCCGCGCCGTCGGTGTCCGAACCCGCCGCCCACTCGGTGATGAGCGCGGGACGCTGGGCGGCGTAGCTGTCGAACAGCGCGGCGACCTGGGCCGCGGTCGCGTAGCGCCGTCCTACCCGGTGCTCGCCGCCCACGGTGTTGCGCGCCCCTAGGTGCCTGGACAGCACGGCGCACCACGGCTCGGACAGCGACGCGTCGATCACCCGCAGCAGCGACCACACCAGCCGCTCCTGCGCCCACGGATCCTGGGCGGAGGCCACCCCGCTCGCCGCGGCCAGCGCCTCGGCGACCAGCGCGGCAGGCGAGGGGAAGGCGATGTTCGCGCACACGCCGTCGGCCACGCCCTCCGCCCCGACGACGGCCGAGAGCGTCTGCGTCAGCCAGCGCTCCACGCCTTTCGCGGGCACCGCGACCACCTCGGCCGCGAACGGATCCTCCTGCGGCGACGCCAGCACTCGTGCCAGCGCCAGGGCCAGGACGTCGGCGCGCTCGGCACGGTGGATGTGCAGCGGCATCTGCGCCCTCTCGATCGATGGTGTCCTGCGCCGGCCTCGGACGTCGTGCACGTTTATACGCCCAGCGACCGACGCGCAACTGCACCGGCCCCTGCCGGGCGGCAGTGAAATAAACCACACGAGAACGGATTACTTCGCCGTGTCACGCGGGGACCGCCGCGGCGGTGTGCGACAGTGCTGCACCGGGGAGGTAAGAGTTTGCACCGGGGCGGAACGAGAGAGCTGCACCGAAAGGCTGGTTCGCGTTCATGGATGCGATGGTGATTCCGCTGGTCCCGAAAGGCGGATTCACGGTCCGCCGGGTGGGTGACCGATGGGAGCTCGTCAATTCGCGCCACTACGGTCGCACCGTCGTCCTGCATACCTGGCCCCGGGATCGGCACACCGAAGCGTTCGAGCACTGCTACCGGCTCAACGGACGCAACGTCGAAGAACTGCGCGCCGCTTTCCGCTGACCTGCTCTGGCCGGCGGCGATCAGCGAACTTCCCTGCGGCGTCAGCACGCGTCCGGGGGTTAGCACACCCCGGACCCGAGCTCAAGACGTGCGTCCGGACCCGCGATGTGCGATCGTGGTCCCTCGTGCGTTACCCGTCCCCCGCCACCCGGACCGTTCCCCGCGTGGCCGCCTCCGCCTGTGTCCTCGCCGCCGCGGCGATCATCGCCCCGAGCCTGCCCGCCGCGCTTCCGTCCGCCGCCGCGGCGCCGCTCGCGCACACCCAGGGCTGCCTGCCCGGCTTCGACTGCGATATGAGCAGCCGCATCGCCAAGGTCGACGCCTACCTCGCCAACCGCCCCGGTGTCACCGGCTACGTCTTACGTGACCGGGTCTCGGGCGGGATCTACGCCAACGCCAATGCCGAGAACGCGGTCTGGACCGCGTCCACGATCAAGCTCGCGATCGCCGCCGACCTGCTCAACCGGGCGCGGGTCGGCGCCATCGCGCTGTCGCCGGAGGACCGCGGACTGCTGGAGGGGATGCTCGCGACCTCGAACGACGGCGCCGCCGACCTGCTGTGGACCAAGTACGCGGGGATCGACCGGATGGCGTTCAACAACGCGTTCCGCGCCAATGGGATGACTTCGCTGGTTCCGCAGCCCACCAACACCGCGCTGTTCCCGGACTGGTCGTTCCAGAAGTGCACCGCCGCCGACCTCGACCGGCTGATGGACCACATCCTCAACCACATGCACCCCGACGACCGCAACTACCTGGTCGACCGGATGCGCGCGGTGGACTCCAACCAGCACTGGGGCGTGTGGGGCGCGGGCGCGAGCATGCGTCCCGGGCTGAAGAACGGCTGGTCGGCCGAGCAGGGCGGCTGGGTGGTCAACTCGGTCGGTTTCGCGGGACCGGGCGAGCGCTACACCCTGGCCATCATGACCTCGTTGGGCGACGCGGGCGGCTACACCGAGGGCGCCCACACCGACACCAAGGTCGCGGAGATCCTGCTCGCCGGGCGCTGACGCGCACACGGGGAGCGCAGCGGGCAGCCTCAGGCGGTCGCACGCCTGCGCAACGTCATCGGCGCACCGTCCCTGGGGAAAGGAATCGTGGTGAATCCCCAGGGCATCCGGTATTTCTCCGGGATCCGCCACTCGTATTCGCGTACGAGGGCGGCGGTCACCGTCTTCACCTCGAACGTGCCGAAGTGCATCCCGATGCACTTGTGCGCGCCCGCCCCGAACGGCATCCAGGCCAGCCGGTGCGACTTGTCCTCGCGCCGCTGTTCGCCGAACCGCTCCGGGTCGAAACGCTCGGGATGGGTCCACAGTTCGGGGAGCAGGTGATTGACCTGGTAGGCGAGGTCGACCGGAGCGCCCGCGGGAACGTAGTGACCCGCTATTTCGGTGTCGCGCACGGCGCGACGCGCCAGACCGGGAACCGGCGGCATGAGCCGCAGGCTCTCCCGGACCACCAGATCCAGGTCACCTAACGCCTCGAGGTCCGCGATGGCCGGTGTCCCGTCGCCGAGCCGTGCGTCCATGTCGAGCACTTCGGCGCGCACCCGCTCCTGCCAGTCCGGGTGTTTGCCCAAGTAGTAGGCGACGGCGGTGGCGGTCGTCGTGGTGGTGTCGTGCGCGGCCATGATCAGGAAGATCATGTGGTTGACCACGTCGGCGTCACCGAAGACGCCGCCGTCTTCGCTGCGGGCGTGGCACAGCCCCGAGAAGAAGTCCGGCGATTCGGCGCGGCGCTTGTCCGGCAGCATGGCGGTGAAGTAGTCCTCGAGCACTCTGCGGCCGCGCAACCCGGCTCGCCAGTTGCCGCCCGGCACCGAGTGCCGGATGATCGCCAGTCCCGCGTGCGTGCAGTCGACGAACGCGTCGATCAACTGCCTGCGCTGCGGGCCGACGTCCGCGGCCATGAAGGTCTCGCCCGCGATGTCGAGGGTCAGCTCTTTGATCGTGGGATACAGCCGCACCGTGCGTTCGGCGTCGCGCTCGGGCGGCACCCATCCCGCGATGCTCGCCCGCACGGCCGGTGTCAGCGCGGCGAGGTGTGCTTCCAGCCGGTCCCTGGTGAACGCCTGCTGCATGATCTTGCGGTGGAATTTGTGCTCATCGAATTCCAGTAGCAGCAGGCCGCGCCGGAAGAACGGGCCGATGAAATAGTCCCAGCCCTGGCCGAAGTCGCGTCGCCGGTGACCGAGCACTTCGTCGAGCGCGTCCGGTCCCGCGACCAGCACACGGTCGACACCGAGCGAAGTGTTCAAGGAGACGGGTCCGTAGCGGCGGTAGCGCTCCATCATCTCGGCCGGACCCCAGCGCATGTAGTGCAATGCACGGCCGAGATAGGGCAGTCCGGCGTCACCGCGGACCGGGACCGTGTCGCTGCCGCGTGGCGGGGTGGCCAGCACTTGGCGCCGTTCCGGCAGCAGCCCCAGCGCCCGGTCGATCAGATGGCCGTGCGGCACCTCGATCAGCGCGATGTTCTCCGAATCGGCCTGCACGCTGGGCTTTCGGCCGACCGCACGGTCACCGGCGACCATGGCAATCCTCCCTGAGCGACAGGTCCCATCGTAGGCTCTCGGCCGCACCCGTTCAGCCGGTTCGCCGGGTGTCGATCCTCCCCGCCGCGGACCGGCGGCGGTGAGACTTCGCACCGCAACACGCCAGGAACGGGGATCTCGTCGTGACGCTGCCCGGCTCGACGGCTACGGTTTAGCGTGTCAGGAATCGCCGCCGGGGACGAGCCCCGAGGTCCATCGAGGAGCAGGACGATGAGCACTCAGACTGTCGAGAACGGCCGACACCGGGTGGTGGTGATCGGCTCGGGCTTCGGCGGCCTGTTCGGCACCAAACACCTCAAGCGCGCCGACGTCGACATCACGCTGATCTCGAAGACCTCGACCCACTTGTTCCAGCCGCTGCTCTACCAGGTCGCGACCGGCATCCTGTCGGTCGGCGAGATCGCGCCCGCCACCCGGCTGGTGCTGCGCAAGCAGAAGAACGCGCAGGTGCTGATGGGCGAGGTCACCGACATCGACCTGGCAGCAAGGACGGTGACCTCGCGCCTGCTCGACAAGGACACGGTCACCCCGTTCGACAGCCTGATCGTCGCGACCGGCGCGCAGCAGTCCTACTTCGGCAACGACCGGTTCGCCACCTACGCACCGGGCATGAAGACCATCGATGACGCGCTCGAGTTGCGCGGCCGGATCCTCGGCGCGTTCGAGCAGGCGGAGTTGGCGACCACCCAGGAAGAGCGCGACCGGCTGCTGACCTTCGTCGTCGTCGGCGCGGGACCGACCGGCGTCGAGCTGGCCGGGCAGATCGCCGAGCTGTCCGACCGCACCCTGGAGGGCACCTTCCACAACATCGATCCGCGCGACGCGCGGGTGGTCCTGATCGAGGGCGCGGGCGCGGTGCTCGGGCCAATGGGGCCGAACCTCGGCGGTAAGGCCGAGCGGCGCCTCGAGAAGATGGGCGTGGAGATCCAGCTCAATGCCATGGTGATCGATGTCGACGCGTTCGGCGTCACGGTGAAGGACTCCGACGGCACGATCCGCCGCATCGAGTCGGCATGCAAGGTGTGGTCGGCGGGCGTGCAGGCCAGTCCGCTGGGCAAGATGATCGCCGACCAGTCCGACGGCACCGAGGTCGACCGCGCGGGCCGGGTCGTCGTCGAACCGGATCTGACCGTCAAGGGCCACCCGAACGTCTTCGTGGTCGGTGACCTCATGTCGGTGCCGAACGTGCCCGGCCAGGCGCAGGGCGCCATCCAGGGCGCGACCTACGCCGCCAAGCAGATCAAGGCCGGATTGAAAGGCCAGACGCCGCAACAGCGCAAGCCGTTCAAGTACTTCAACAAGGGCAGCATGGCCACCATCTCGCGGTTCAGCGCCGTGTGCCAGGTGGGCAAGCTGGAATTCGGCGGCTTCATCGCGTGGCTGGCCTGGTTGGCGCTGCATCTGTACTACCTGGTCGGCTATCGGAGCCGGATCGTCACCGTCATCCAGTGGTTCGTCACCTTCCTCGGGCGCAGCCGGGGCCAGATGGCGGCCACCGAGCAGTGGGTGTTCGCCCGACTAGCCCTGGAGGCCATCAGCACCGGCGACGACGAGGACGCCGAAGAACTGGCGGCCGCTCTCGGCGCCTCCACCAACAGCCGAGTGGCCGTGGACAAGGCGCACACCGATGCCAAAGCAGGCTGACACGCGATCGTTATAGCGCGCTGGACCAATCCAGGTCGCCAGCAGATCCGAATGTGAGGCGTCGACGTCTCCCTCGGATGAAAGGTGATCTATGGGCACAGGCAAGCACCGCGAACCCACACCGCGGCGACCGAAGCTGGGCTCCATCGTCGCGGCGGGGACGATTCCCCTCGTTCTGGCGCTGGTGGGCACCGGCACCGCGAACGCCGAGCCCGATCCGTCCGTCCCTTTGATCAGAACGGACGTCACCGATCGGACGCACCCGTCGGCCCAGTGGCCGGGGGCCGAGGCGCCGAACGTGCGGCCGTACGAGGGTCTGCGGATTCCGGACGACATCCTCAGCTCGTTGCAATGGGCTCGTCCACTGCCGGACAGCAACTACCTCGCTCCGCTGGTAGGGCTGCACGCGCCGGTTCCGGTCGCCCCCGTGCCGCCGATCGCACCGCCTCCCGGCAAGTTGCGCTTCGGTGACGTCCAGATCGACGCGCCGGAGTGGCTGTACCGGGAGCAGGCGATCCAGATCAACGACGGCGCGGCGATGGCCGAGGCCAATATGGCGACCTTCTTCGACTCGATCGGGATGGAGCGCACCAGGTCCGACCGCGTCGCAGGCCAGACCATGGGCGCCGCCGCGATCGGCGCTGCGGCGGGCTTCGCGTTCGCGAGCCCGTTCGCCCTGGTCGGGGCCGCGTTCGGCGGTGGCCTCGGCTTCGCCATCGGTCTGCCGTTCGCGCCGATCGGCCTCGCGGCGGGCCCGATCGGGGCCGCCTACGGCGCGGCGCTGATGGCCGTCCCCTTCACTGCCATCGGTGCGGGCATCGGAGCGGGGCTCGGAGCGTTGCACGCCCTCAGCGCGCCTCCGCAGGCGCTGAGCGCGCCGGAGTCGGCCGATCCGGCTCCGGGAGTCGCCGACTCCGCTCAGCAGTCGAACCAGACAGCTCCGGAGGCCGACCACACGGCCTCGGAGGGAGCCGACGGCTGATCGGATGCCGTTCACCAGGCACCGGCCGAAAAGGTGGGAACCCGACGACGCTGTCGGGTTCCCACCCTTTCTATCTCCACGTCTCGACCGGTTCACACCTGTAAGAGACGAACTCCGCAGCGACTCGCGACCGAGGACGACCACGGCGTTGCACGCGCCGCACTATCGCCCCCGGGTGCTCATCCCGAGGCGCTCAACAGCGACCCGGTACGGGTGAACAAACTGCCGCCCGCTGCCAGCGGTAGCCGGGTCTGCGTCAACCCTGTCGTCGCAGTGATGCATGCGTCCGGATAGACGAGCTCGCTCTCCAGTGCCCGTGGCGCGGCCAGCGCGTCATCGGCCGGTGTGTCCGCGCCCAGCGTCAACCGGTGACGCAGCAGAGGCGTGTCCTCGACGTCGGCGATCAGATCCCCCCGCCACTGGCCGCCATCCTCGCCGGCGCGGCCGATCTGGACACGTTCGCGCAAACGTACCCGAGCGCCGGACGCCAGCCGGATCGTGGTGACCGTGTGGTGTCGCGCCCCGCCCGCGACGATCATCGGCTCGGGATCGAAATCCAGGGCTCCCCCGCTACCGACCTCGAGGCGCCAGCGCCCGAGCGACAGCGGCGACGCCGAGCCCGGTAGCGCGAGCGTCGCCGCGACCGAGCGCACCACCAGTTCGGCGCCCGGGGCGACCACGATCACCACGTCGAGTTCGTCACCTCCCAGTGGCGTCGCCGCGGTGCCGATCAGATGCACCACGCGCGGTCCGGTACGGCGGGCCGACAACCCGCCGGTCGCGTGGATCTCCGGAAGCGCGGTGCGGCCTGCGACTATTCGTAATTCCGTGCGCAACGGCGAACTCAGTGCGCCGCGGCGGATTCGCCCGCGCCCGCCCGGTCCTGCTCGGCTACCGCGCGCAGTTGCGCGCGCACCCAGGCCAGCACCGGCGTGGCGGCGGGATCCTCGGTGAGCGAGACGAGCACCGTCGGCCGGTCGCCCCGTACCCGTGCCGCGTCCCGCTCCATCACACCGAGGTCCGCGCCGACCAGCGGCGCCAGATCGGTCTTGTTGACCACCAGCAGATCCGAGAATGTCACACCGGGACCGCCTTTGCGCGGCACCTTGTCGCCGCCCGCCACGTCGACCACGAAGATCTGCACGTCGATCAGACCGGAGGAGAAGGTCGCGGTGAGATTGTCGCCGCCGGATTCGACCAGGATCAGATCCAGCGGCGGGTTGGCCGCGACCAGATCGTCGATGGCGTCGAGGTTGGCGGTGATGTCGTCGCGGATGGCGGTGTGCGGGCAGCCGCCGGTCTGCACGGCGGTGATCCGCTCGTCCGGCAGCACCGCGTGCCTGCGCAGGAAGTCGGCGTCCTCGGTGGTGTAGATGTCGTTGGTCAGCACCGCCAGCGACAGCTCGTCACGCAACTGCCTGCACAGCGCGGCCACCAGAGCGGTCTTGCCGGAGCCCACCGGGCCGCCGACGCCTACGCGCAGCGCTTCCCCGGGCGTGCGGGTCCGTTTCGGACGATCGTGCCCGTGGTCGTGCGGCTCACCGTCGATCAGGTGCGGGGGCATGGCGTCTCCTTTCTTCCGGGGCTTCAGCTCGCGAACAGGGGCATGTCACGGTGCCGGTGACGCTCGGCGAGCACGTCCTGCAGCGGATCGGACATCGCGGCGAGACCGGTCACGGCCTCGGCGGCGACGCGGTCGCACAACTCGGCCAGCCGGATCGTGCACGCGGCGATCGCGGCGGGGTCGAGGGCCAGCAAACGCTGCGCGGCAGTGGCCGCGCCGGTCAGCGTGGTGTAGACCACCACACCCGCGGTCTCCCGGGGTGGCACCTCTGCGGCCGCGCCGACCATTCCGAACACCGTGGACAGATGCGGTGTCGTGCCCAGCGCGGACCAGTCGTGCCGGGGCCACAACCGCTTCGCCAACCGCAACAGTCCTCGGCCTTGCGCGCGGGACGAGGCCCGCGCCGCGGGCGCGGGCGTCCGGGCGTCCGCTTCCGTCTCCGCGCGCGCCGGATCCAGTTCCCCCGCGCACACCGCCGCGGCGAGCGACGCGGCCACCAGTCCCGAGGTCCGGATGCGGCGGCGCAGATACAGCTCCACCGTCGCGACGTCGCGGACCAAACCGGACGCGACAGCTTCTTCCACACCTCCGGAGTGCACGTGCCCGCCGATCGGCAGCCGCGAGTCGGCGAGCGCGAGCACCGTCGTGAGACCGGACGCAGCCAGGCCGGTCGCGGCGGATTCACGCATCCGTCGATCCTATGTCCCGGCGTGTCGTCCGGATGTCCCGGCCGTACCGGGTCAGCGGCGGAACGCCCGTTCCATGAACCGGTGGGCGTGGATACGGGTCAGATCGGTCCACGCCTGTACCGGAGCCGCCCACCACGGGGCGATTTCGCGCGGCTTGGCGGTCACCGCGTGACAGACAAGGTCCGCGGCCTCGTTCACGGTGAGCCCGGGGACACGGCTGAAGTCGGTGGGCGCGCTCATTCTGGTGTGCACGAGCGGCAGGTAGATCGAAGTGGTCGTGACGCCGTCGTGGGCGACTTCGGCCGCGACGCTGCGCAGCCAGACGTCGAAGGCGGACTTGGACGCGCCGTAGGCCGCCCAGCGCGGCGCGGGCGGCATGCGCACACCCCAGGTGGACACATTGACGATGTGGCCTCGTCCGCGAGCGCGCATGGCGGGCAGCAACGTGAGCAGCAGCCGCACCGGACCGAGGTAGTTCACATCGATGGTGCGGGTGAAATCGTGGAACCGGTCGTAGGACTCGTCGATCGGGCGGCGAATCGATTTGCCCGCGTTGTTGATCACCACGTCGAGATGGCCGTGCTCGTCGAGGAGGCCGCGGCCGAGACGTTCGACGGCGTCCATGTCGGTGAGATCCGTGGGGTAGCTGTGCGCGACGCCGCCCGCGGCGGCGATCTCCGCGGCCAGTTGCTCGAGTTCGGCACCGGAACGGGCGACGAGCAGGACCGTCGCGCCCGCCGCCGCCAGTTTGCGCGCACTGGCCTTGCCTATGCCGTGCGACGAACCGGTGACCAGCACGAGCTTCCCGTCGACCGCGGCGCGCAGCGCCTGCGCGCGCGGACGCGTGGTGGGATACAGCAGCCGCGTCGCCACCCGCTCGGCGATGGGCCGACCGTTGTTCGAGGCCCGGGTGTGATGCACGATTTCGACTGTAGGCGCAGACCGGTGCACCCACCCGGCGTTCACGTGATCACGCGGCCCGGGATGTGGTCGCACGCGAGCTGCGGCGAATCCTGCCGCGTGAGGTAGGCGGTGATGCCCACGGCGCCGTAGGTGCGCCGACTCAGGAGCTCGCTGTCGGAATCGAGGGTGAACGCGTTGCCGAGGGACACAGGCGCGGCACGTGCGCCGAGGTGAGCCGGCGGTGTCGGCCGAACTCGATAGTGGATTGCACAGCTTCGTGCGCAACGCGGCGAGTCCGCGGTGTCCGCCGAGCTCGACGGTGGATCGCACAACTTCGTGCGCAACGCGGCGAGTCCGCAGGCCATCGTTCGAGAGACAGCGCGCCGGTGCGCGACTCGAGCATTTCTACTCACGCGCCCGGCCACGGCCGTGTGCTCGAATGTAGGCTCCGCACAGACTCTTTCGCCAGGGGCATTTCCCCCGTGCGCCAGCCGAGGGGGAACGCCATGTCCACGCCGGACACCCACGTCTCGATCGCCCAATGGATCGCGCGCGGGATCGCGATCGTGGTGCTCGTTCCGATCCGGCTGCTGTGGGAGGGAATCGTCCTGCTGGGCCGCGTCACCGGCGCCGCGCTGGTGTTCGTTGCGCGGCGCCTGCTGGTTCCGGCGGCGGAGCTGATCTGGCACCGGGTGCTGCGGCCCGCCTGGATCCTCGCGAAAGACTTCCTGTGGGGCTGGGTGGTGCAGCACTTGCTGTGGGGTCTGATCCTCACCCCGCTCGTCAGCATCCTGCTGGAGTACCTGCTGCGACCACTCCGGCACGCAGTCGAGATCTTTCTCTGGCGCAGACTGATTCGCCCGGCTGGAGCCTGGCTGCTGCGCTGGGTCGTGTTCCCGATCGCCCATGCCATCGCGTGGATATGCCATCGCACGGTGAAGTGGCTGATCGTCTGGCCGCTGTCGCAGTTGTGGCGCTGGGTGCTGCGCCCGCTGTGGCGAGTGGTGCGCGCGAGCGCCCGTTACGGGTGGTGGGTGGCCACCGTTATCGTGGGCGTCCTCTTGGTGGCGCCGTGCCGGGCGGTGTACCGCTACGTGCTGGGTCCGGTATTCGCCGCCGTGGCGGTCGTCTGGCACGCGATCGTGGTGCGGCCGCTGCGCTGGGTGCACGGCGCGGTCATCCGGCCGATGAACCGCTGGGCCGCCGAGATCGTGACGGCGGTGTTCGGCCGCTGACCCCGGCTCGACTCAGCGTGGGCCCGGGGAGGCGAACCGCGCGATCAGCGCCATCGCCGCGAGGGCGGTCGCGCCGACAGCCACCGCGATGTGCATCCCGTCGACGAAGGATCGGCGCGCCGACTCGATCAGCACGGCGTTGCCGCCGGATTGCTGGATGGTCTCGCCGAGCGTCGAGGCGTAGTCGCCGCCGGACCGGAAGATCAGCGCAGCGAGCGAACCGAGCAACGCCAAGCCCAGCGCATTGCCCAGTTCGAAGCTGGTCTCCGAGATACCCACCGCCGAGCCGGCCCGCTCCGGCGGCACCGAGGACACCGCGACTTCGGACACCAACGTGAAGGCCAGACCGTAGCCCACTCCGGCGATCGTGGAGCCCGCCAGGTACCACCAGAGCCCCTCGTGCGGGCCGACACCGAGCAGCATCAAGTTGCCCGCCGCGGAGGCGAGCAAGGCGAACACGAAGGTGGCGCGGGCGCCGAACCGATGTCCGACCCGTGCGCCACCCATCGAGAAGACGAACACCGCGATCGCCATCGGGATGCCCAGCAGCGCCGCCGCCAGCGGCGTGCGCCCGGTCACCGACTGCAGGTAGATGCTGGTCAGATAGCTCAGTCCGGCCAGCGACATCATGCCTACCAGGCTGGAGCCGATGGCCACGGAGAATTGGGGCCGGGTGAACAATCGCAGGTCGAGCAGGGGTTCGTCGAGCTGTCGCTGCCTGCGGACGAACGCGGTGAGAATCACCGCGCCGATCAGCGCGATGACGATCGCCTGGGCGTCGATCCCTTCGGTCGCGGCGTGCTTGATGCCATACACCACCGGAAGGATGCCCCCGATCGACAGGACGACGCTCGGCAGGTCCAGTGGCCCCAGCGCGCCCGCGCGGTGTTCGGGCAGGACGAACGGGCCGAACACGAGCAGGATCAGCAGCACCGGGAGGTTGATGAGAAACACCGAGCCCCACCAGAAGTGGTGCAGCAGCACGCCGCCGATGATCGGTCCGACGGCCGAGCCGCCCGCGAAGAACGCCGTCCACACACCGATCGCGGCGGCTCGCTCCCGGACGTCCGGGAACAGGCTCGAGATCAGCGCCAGGCTCGACGGCAGCAGGGTCGCGCCGCCGATGCCCATCAGCGCCCGCGCCGCGATCAGCACGCCCGCGCTGGGCGCGAAGGCGGCTATCACCGACGCGACGCCGAAGACCGCCGCGCCCGCCAGCAGGATGTTGCGCCGCCCGATCCGGTCGCCGACATTGCCCATGGTGATCAGCAGGCCCGCGATCAGGAACCCGTAGATGTCCAGGATCCACAACTGCTGGTCCGCCGAGGGATCCAGATCGAGGGTCAGCGTCGGCAGCGCGAGGAACAGCACCGAGATGTCCATCGACACCAGCAGCACCGGCAGCAGCAGGACCGCGAGGCCCAGCCACGCCCGGCGCGAGCCCGCCGTGGACGGCGCGGGCCGCGCCGACCGCACGTCTGTCATGTCCGAACATCCTTCCGCTGGCGCGTACGTCGTACGCATGACTCCGGGTACAGTGTACGCATGCTGCACCGCACCGCAATCGTCGACACCGCGATCGAGCTCGCCGACGCCGAGGGCTTGGACGCGCTGTCCATGCGGCGCATCGCCGACCGGCTGGGTGTCGGCGCCATGTCGCTGTATCGCCACGTCGCGAACAAAGACGAACTGCTCGCGTTGATGACCGACGAAGTGGCCCGGCGCAACCCGTACCCCGATCCGGAGGGACACAGGTGGACCTGGCGCGACCGCGTCCGCATCGCCGCCGAGATCGACTGGGCCCTGTACCGGCAACATCCGTGGGTGCTGCTCACCTTCGCCACCCCGCGCTACAGCTTCGGACCGCAGAGCCTGGCCTGTCTGGCCTGGTTGGTGGAGGGATTCCTGGAACTGGGCGTGTCCACCCGGGAGGCGACCAGCATGTCCTTCACGGTATGGAACCACATCTCCGGCGCCACGCTGCCGGAGATCAGCGCGGAACTGATGGCCCGCAAGGGGATCGACCCCGGCGGCGACAACGCGCTGCGGACCCTGTTGAACGGCACGCCGCACGGTCCGGTCCCACCCGCCCTGGCCGACCTCGCCGGTAGCGGGGCGAGTGACCTGACCCAGCGGGAACTGCTCTACGACGGGCTCGACGCCCTCTGCGACGGATTCGAGGCCAGGGCCGCGCGACGGGACCGGTTGACCTCGACATGAGTTGAGGTTGCAGGCTGGCGGCGACCCTCTCACGAACAGGAGCCATCGTGCACGCCATTCGCCTCCACGCCTTCGGGCCGGCCGAGAACTTGCGGTACGAGACCGTCCCCGATCCTGTCCCCGGCCCCGGCCAAGTCCGCATCGCGGTGGCGGCGGCGGGGGTGCACCTGGTCGACACCGCGCTGCGCGAGGGCGAGCCCGGGCCGTTCCCCTTGCCGGAGCTGCCGACCGTTCCCGGACGCGAAGTCGCGGGCACCGTCGACCGCGTCGGCGACGACGTGGCCGCGAGCCTGCTCGGTGCGCGGGTGGTGGTCCATCTGGGCGCGGTGCCCGGCGGTTACGCCGAGCTGGCGGTGACGGACGCCGCCCGGCTGCACGAGATTCCGGCGAACCTGGACGCGGCCGAGGCGGTGGCCATGATCGGCACCGGGCGAACGACCATGGGGATACTCCAGTTCACCGATGTGGGGCCCGGCAGCGTCGTCCTGGTGACCGCCGCGGCGGGCGGCATCGGCACCCTGTTGGTGCAATACGCCAAGAACGCCGGAGCGACGGTGATCGGCTTGGCCGGTGGCGCGGCGAAAGTGGAGCAGGTGCGGCGCAACGGCGCCGACCTGGCGGTGGACTACCTGTTGCCGGACTGGCCCGACCAGGTGCGGACCCACGTCGGCACCCGCGGGGCGAACGTGCTGTTCGACTCGGTGGGCGGAGGCGTCGGCCGGGCGGGCGTGGACCTGCTCGCACCGGGCGGGCAGCATCTGGTCTACGGCTGGTCCGGCAAGTCGAACGGCGACGGACCGGTGCGGCTGTCGGCCGACGAGCTCGCCGAACGCGGCATCACCTCCGAGATGGTGGTCGGCCCGCCGATGCCGGCGCGCGTCGGCGGCGACTTGCGTGTGCTCGAAGACCTCGCCATGGCCGAGGCGGCCGCAGGCCGGCTGCGCCCCGCGGTACACCGCTTCGCGCTCGCCGACGCGGCCGCCGCGCACCGCGCGCTGGAGACGCGCGCGACGATGGGCAAGGTGGTACTGGAGCCTTAGCCCAGGCGGTTCACTCGAAGCTGTCGCCGTTCACCACGGCATACGCGAAGCCGTCCCAGCCCTTGCTGCCGACGGTCTGGACCACGGTCGCGTCCAGGCTCGGCTCGGCGGTGAGCAACTCGACCAGCTCGCGGCTGGCCTGGACATGCGGGTCCTCGGAGTGCTCCTCGGCGATCGCTCCGCCGCGGACCATGTTGTCGACGATGATCACCGAGCCCGGCCGGGTCAGCCTCAGCGCCCACAGCACGTAGTTCGAGTTGTTCACCTTGTCCGCGTCGATGAACACCAAATCGAACGGGTCCGGGTCCTCTTCCGCGAGCACGGGCAGACTGTCCAGCGCGGCGCCGACCCGGATCTCGACCCGGTCGCCGACGCCCGCCCGCTCCAGGTTCGCGCGCGCCACCTCGGCGTGCTGGGCGGCGAACTCGAGCGTGACCACCCGGCCCTCGGCCCCTACGGCGCGGGCGAGCCAGATCGTGCTGTATCCGCCGAGCGTGCCGATCTCCAGCACCCGCCGCGCTTCGACCGTCCTGGCCAGCAGGTGGAGGAACTTCCCCTGGGGCGCGGACACGTCGATCGCGGGCAGGCCGGCTGCCTTGTTCGCCTCCAGCGCGGCATCGGTATCGGGATCCGCCACCAGCGTCTCCACGAGATAACGGTCCACGTCGGCCCATCCAGGTGTCGTCATACCTGGAAGTCTGCCACCCGATTCCGCCCGCGGGCCCGGCTTGCCGGGTAGCGTTCGGCACAGACGTGCATGTCCCGTGATCGCGCCCAGGACCGGACGGACAGGACCCGGCATGACGAATCTTCCGCGCGCCGTACTGGTCGCCGCCTGCCTGATCGCCGCGGGTGCCGCCGTCCCGGCCGACGCGGCGTCCACCGGCGGTGCCGAGTATGTCGCGTTGGGTGATTCCGGAGCGGCTACCACGGGCGTGCGTAACTTCGACCTGTCGGCGCCGCCGAGATGCCTCCGCTCGACCGCGAACACGCCGAAGCTGATCGCCCGGGAGCTGGGCCTGCGGCTCGACGACCGCACCTGCAATTCCGCGCGCATCCCCGACCTCACCGCCGCGCAGGGGCCGGGCATCCCGCCCCAATTCGATGCCCTCGGCCCCGGCACCAGGCTGGTCACGGTGCACATCGGCGCCAATGACGCCTTGATGGCCGAGCATGTCGTCGCCTGCCACGTCTATGGACTCTTCGGCGCCGGAACCTGCGCGGGCCCGGATTGGGACGCCGACATCGACGCGATCGCGGGGTCGTATGCCACCGCGTTACAACAGATCTCGATCCGCTCCCCGAAGGCGCGAATCGTCGTCGACGGCTGGCCGCGCTATGTCCGCGACGGCGGCTGCCCCGACCTGGTCGGTCTGCGCCCGTCCGATGCCGCACACGTGCAAGCCGCCTTCGACCGCCTCAACACCGTGGTAGCCCGCGCCGCCGCGGCCCACGGGGCGACCTACGTCGACACCCGCGTCGCGTCGGAGGGCCGCGACGCGTGCGCGCCCGCCGGTGTCCGCTGGATCGACCCGGTCATCGCGACCGAAACACTCATCCCGTATCACCTCACCCCGCAAGGCATGCGTGGCGTCGCCGACGTCATCCTGCCCGCGATCCGCGCCGCCGGACTGCCCGGCTGAGCGATTCCGGCCGCGCCGACACGACCGCCCCGGACTCGGGCGGAGTCCGGGGCGGGGTGCGGGCGCTACTTCGACAAGTTCTCCGGCGGCTGCCACGGACGGCCCTGCGGGTCGTCCGGGCGCTGGGCCGGGGGTTGCTGCGGTGGCTGCTGTTGTTGTGGCGACTGCTGCGGACCCGGGAAAGCCTCTTGCGGAGGGATGACCGGCTGGTGCGGCGAAGGTTCGAAGCTCTGCGGGGGCGGTGTCGGCATCAGCCCCTCGACCGGAGTCCGCGCCGTCGCCTCGGCGGCACGCACGGCACGCTCGATGGTCGGATCGGGCGCGGTATCGAACCAGTCCGCGACATCGGAGTCGTCCTCCGGCTTGACTTCCGCGCCGTCGGAAGCGGGCGGTTCGTACCGGAACACGCCGTCCTCGCCTTGCGTGCCGAAGTTCCTGGCGAACCCTTCCAGTGCTTTGCCGAAATCGCTCGGCACCAACCACACCTTGTTCGCGTCGCCGCGCGCGACCATGGGCAGCGTCTGCATGTACTGGTAGGCAAGCAATTCCGGCGTCGGCTTACCGGATTTGATGGCGGCGACGACCTTTTCGATGGCCTTGGCCTGGCCTTGCGCCTGCAAGTAGGAGGCGGCGCGCTCACCCTGTGCCCGCAGGATGCGGCTCTGCCGTTCACCTTCGGCAGCCAGGATCGCCGACTGCTTGGCGCCCTCGGCGGACAGGATCTGCGCCTGTTTCGAGCCCTCGGCCGTCTTGATCGCCGATTCGCGCTGGCCCTCCGCGGTGAGGATCATGGCGCGCTTCTCGCGGTCGGCCTTCATCTGCTTCTCCATCGACTCCTGGATCGACGGCGGCGGATCGATGCTCTTCAGCTCGACCCGCGCGACGCGCAAGCCCCAGCGCCCGGTCGCCTCGTCCAGCACGCCGCGCAACTGGCCGTTGATCGCGTCGCGGGAAGTGAGCGTCTGCTCGAGCGTCATGCCGCCGACCACGTTGCGCAACGTGGTGACGGTCAACTGCTCGACGGCGGCGATGTAGTTGCTGATCTCGTACACCGCCGCCTGCGGGCTGGTCACCTGGAAATAGACCACGGTGTCGATGTGCAGGGTGAGGTTGTCCTCGGTGATCACCGGCTGCGGCGGGAACGACACCACCCGCTCCCGCAGATCCACTTTGGCGCGGATCCGGTCGGCGAACGGCACGAGGAAGGTGAGCTGGCCGGACACGGTGCGCGAATACCGGCCCAGTCGCTCGATCACCGCCGCCTCGGCCTGCGGCACCAGTGCGATCGATTTGAAGACCACCACCACGACCAGCAAGATCAGGACGGCGGCAACGATCAGTACAGCCATCAAGGCCCCTTCCAGACGACGGCGGTCGCGCCGTCGATCTTCATGACATACACGGTCGTACCCGGTTCATAGACTTCGGTCGTGTCCATCGGCCGCGCTGTCCACACCTCCCCGCCCAATTTCACCTGGCCGGAGTGCGCCGCGACCTGTTCGAGCACCAGAGCGGTCTTGCCCGGCAAGGCGTCCACGTTCGTCGGCGTCGGCGGCGGAGTTCCGAAGCGCCGCCGGATGATCGGGCGGACGCCGAGGAACAGCACCGCCGAGATCACCGCGAAAACGATGGCGTCCACCACGGGCGAGCTGGCGGTCGACGCGCTGACGCCCGCCGTGCCGAGCGCGGCGATACCCAGCATCAGCAGCGTGAAGTCGCCGGTGAGCATCTCCGCCGCCGCGAGCAGGATACCCGCGACCAGCCAAAAAATTGCGGCCACACGACCACTGTAGTGCGCTGGTCTTGATCTGGGGCGCGACCTTCACGAGTACTCAGGGTGAATTCCGCGCGCGGACGCGCGGCGCCCCGGATGAAGCGAAAGCCGCAGCGGCGGTGCTAGCTTCAAGCAGGTGAGCGGGCGCGACAGGTATGGCGACATCTTCACCGGACATCCTCGATCGAAGAAACGGACGGTACCGACCGTCATCGCGGAACGCGATCTGGTCGTCGAGGACGCCGCCACCGGATTCTGCGGCGCGGTCGTCGGATTCGATCGCAGCTACGACGGCGAGTTCGTGAAACTGGAGGACGCCCGCGGCGCGGTGCGCCTGTTCGCCCTGCGGGAGGCCGCGTTCCTCATCGATGGTGAGCCCGTGACGCTGGTGCGGCCGTCGGCGGCCGCGCCGAAGACGCCGAACCGTTCCGCCTCCGGCTCCACCCGGGTGGAGGGCCTGCGTGCCAGGGTGGCCCGCGGCAGCCGCATATGGGTCGAAGGTGTGCACGACGCCGCGCTGGTCGAGCGGGTGTGGGGCCACGACCTGCGCGTCGAGGGGGTGGTCGTGGAGCAGCTCGAGGGGCTGGACAATCTCGCGGAACGCCTCACGGAATTCGAGCCGGGCCCGGGCAGAAGAGTCGGCGTGCTGGTCGATCATCTGGTGACCGGATCGAAGGAGAGGCAGCTGACCACCGGGCTCGGGCCGCACGTCCTGGTGACCGGGCACCCGTTCGTCGACGTGTGGCAGGCGGTGCGACCGGCGACCGTCGGGATACAGCGGTGGCCGCAGGTCCCACGCGACGAGGACTGGAAGACCGGTGTGTGTACGCGTCTGCGCTGGGGCACGCCGCAGGACGGCTGGCGGCGAGTGTACGGCGCGGTGACCTCCTTCCGTGACCTGGAGCCACCGCTGATCGGGGCGGTGGAGCGGCTCATCGACTTCGTCACCGAACCGGACTAGACTGCCGGCGGCTCGTGCGCGCGGCGGACCGATGCCGGACGGTGTCCGCACCGACCCGGTCGTGGTCGGCGGCGCCGCGCCCATGGTTTCCGTGCTGCTCACCAACGCCCTCGCGCATGGATGCCCACCGGTAGCGCCCACCCTTTATGCTCGATAATTATGTGCTCTCCAAGTGCGACGCTGACGGTGTGGGCGAGCTCCTGGCTGGCCGGCCGCAGCGCGCCCGACGACGTTTTGGCCGCCTTGCACGCGTGGGCGCCGAAGCACACGATCGCGGCGGGCGACACGCTCACCGGCGGCCGTACCGACCTACCCTGGTCCGCGCACGGCAACCTGCCGGGAAGCGGAGTCATGGCGCTGCTCAAAGTGATCCGGGAGACGATGGCCCAGCCCGGGGCGCAGCTGCGATTGGTGCTCCCCGTCCCCGGTGACGTGCGCGGACTCCCCTCGGGCACGGCGTTCGCCGCCGACGCGATCGAGTCCGAGGAGGGCATCCTGATCGGTGTGCCGGGTGCCGACGGCACCGGACTCATCCCGCAGTGGGCCGACGACGACACCCTGCAGTGGACCGTCTACAGCACGCCCATCCCGTTAGCGCCCGGCTCGGACATGTCGCTCGGCGAGGCGGAATACGCGATGCGTGAAGCCGTCCGCGACGCCGCCGACGCGCTGATGAAACTGCACACCACGTCGCTCGCGGCGGCCGACTGCGATCCGCGCGAACTCATCGAAGCCGAACTCGCCGACTACTCGCGCCACGATTACCCCGAGTCGATTCCATTGCGTGCCAGGCGGATTCTCGACACCGCCGATCATGTCGCGGCGATCCTCACGGTGGCGCAACGGGAACCCGCGTCCGCGCCCACCTCCGCCAGCGCGATCGGCGCGCAGGAATCGTTGCTGCGCCCGCTGTGGGACGCGATCCGCGCCGCCCGTCTGGTCGCCGTGCACGCCTCGGCCCGCGGAAGCCGCTGACGTCAGGTCCGGATGGTGTGACATGCGCATTTCTCGCCGAAGCCGCACAGCAGCCCTCACCGTACTGATCGGTCTCGGTTTGCACGCCCCTGCTTCGGCGATCGTGGGCGGCGCCGACGCGACCACAGCGGAGTATCCGTGGCTGGCGGCCATCGGCACGCCGTTGTTCCTCACCCGTCCGTCCGGCCAGTTCTGCGGCGGCGCGCTGATCGCACCGGACCAGGTGATCACCGCAGCGCACTGCGTGGCGCCGGCACAGCCGCTCACCCAGACGCTCACCGTCACCTTCGGCCGCGACGACCTACACGGGCGGGACGGAAACACAGTGCAGGTCAGGGACGTTCGCATCCATCCCGACTTCCGGACGACCGGGCCCGAGACCACCACCGTCTATCACGACGACGTGGCGATCCTGACCCTCGACCACCCCCAGCCCGGTCCGACGATCCCCATCGCCGCGCCGACTTCGGGCGCCGGAACCGTTCTGGGCTGGGGTGCGACCTCCGAGACCGACGAAAACAACACTCGGCTGCGCGCGGCGAGCGTTCCTCTGGTCACCGACGCCGAGTGCGCCGCCGCCTATGGTCCTGCCTTCGATCCGCACACCATGCTCTGCGCGGGCACAGCCGCCGACGCCGCCCGATACGACGATGGCGGACCACTTCTCGTGGATGGACGTCTCGCCGGTGTCGCGTCCTGGGGCGAGGGCACGGCCCGCCCCGGTTTCCCCGGTGTCTACACCCGCCTGACCGCCACGAACTTCTGAACGCGCAGCGGTCGGATGCTCACCGCTGCGGAGGATGCGGCGGCTGGTACTGCTGCTGCGGAGGATACTGCTGCTGCTGGGGGTACTGCTGATACTGCGGTTGCGCCTGCGGCGGCGTATACGGCTGCTGGTACTGCGGCGGCGCCGGATACTGCGGCTGCCCCGGCAAACCTTGCTGCGGAGGATACGGCTGGGGGTACTGCTGCCCCTGGGGATACTGCTGTTGCGGGTACTGCTGCGGCTGGTTCGAGGAGTTGCCCCGCTTGCGCAGCCAGACCACGAGTCCGATCACCACGGCCACGACACCGATGCACAGCAGCAGACCACCGACCGAGAAACCGCCGCGGCCACTGCTACGGCCGCGCCGCCTGGCCTCGGTGGAGTCCAGAGCCACGGTCCACACGTTCGCATCGGACCAGGCGTGCGGATCGAGCAGCGCGGCATTGGTCAGCACATCGGCATAGGTCATCGAGAGATACCCCCCAGAGATTCGAAGGTGAATGGTCACAGGCGCAGTTGATGCTATCGCGCCGGATCCATGTCAGTTCCCAATAGTGGGACGGCGCGGCACCGCGCAACAGCCCACAGCACAGGGCGTGCCGTTGCTCGTGCAGCCATGGCCCATGACCGCACCCAGCCGACGAGGTTCGGCGCCGCGCAGCTGCTCGGAGATCAGTTCGACGACCAGCTGCGCGAAGCGCGGATCGGCTCCCGGCGTAGCGGTCCGGGCGAATCCCATACCGAGTTCGGCGGCCCGCTGCGCGGCCTCGTTGTCCAGGTCCCAGATGACTTCGAGATGGTCGGAGACGAAGCCGACAGGACAGACGATCACGGCGCCGACCCCCCTGGCGGCGAGGTCGTCCAGATGGTCGACGATGTCCGGCTCCAGCCACGGCACCTGCGGTGGACCGGAACGAGACTGCCAGACCACGTCGTAATCGGCGAAACCGCTTGCCGCGGCGCACAATCGGGCGGCTTCGGCCACCTGACGGCTGTAGAGCCGCCCGCCGTCGGCGGGCGGTCCCGCAGCGGCGTCGGCCGACACCGGAATGGAGTGAGCGGTGAACACCAGGCGCGCCTCGGCGCGGTGCTCGGCCGCGAGCCGATCGCGGGCCGCACGGATGGCGTCGGCGAAGGTCTCGATCAGCAGCGGGTGGTCGAAGTACTGGCGCAGCTTCAGCAGGTCGGGCGCGCCCGCGCCGAAAGCCGCACGCGCCCTGGCGATGTCCTCGTGGTACTGCAGACAGCCGGAGTAGCCGCCCCAGGCCGATGTCGGGAAGACCAGTGCGGACCGGATACCGTCGGCGGCCATGCGCGCGACGGTGTCCTCCACCATGGGATGCCAGTTCCGGTTACCGAAGTAGACCGGCAGATCCAAGCCGGCGGCGGCCGATTCGACCTCGACCGCCGCGATGATGTCGCGATTGAGCGCGTTGATCGGTGAGACGCCGCCGAAGTGCAGATAGTGTTCGGCGACCGTTTCCAGACGCTCGCGCGGCACTCCCCTGCCCCGCGTGACGTTCTCCAGGAACGGCATCACGTCCTCCGGACGCTCCGGACCGCCGAAGGACAGCAGCAGCAGCGCGTCGGCGGTCCGAACCACAGTGTCTCCCATCCGATCCGGCTCAGTTGATCGCCATGTCCTCCGGGAACCAGGTGTTGTGGCTGGCCCCGCCGTCGACGTAGATGATCGAGCCGGTGGTGCCCGGCAGCCAGTCCGACAGCAGCGCCACGATCGACTTCGCCACCACCGTGGGGTCGTCGACATCCCAGCCGATCGGCGACGCGCCGTCCCAGTAGGTGTTGAGCTGGTTGAGCTTGGCCGCGTCGTCGGTCGCGGTGCCCGCGATCGCCTTGGCTGCCAGCGTCTTGATCGGACCGGCGGCGATGAGGTTGGAGCGAATCTTCTTGGCCGTGCCCACCTCTCGTGCGACGTACCGGTTCACCGACTCCAGCGCGGCCTTCGCCACGCCCATCCAGTTGTAGTACGGCATCGCGGTGCGTGGATCGAAGTCCATGCCGACGATCGAGCCGCCCTCGTTCATCACCGGCAGCACCGCGCGCGACAGCGAAGCGTAGCTCCACGCCGAGATCTCGAACGCCTTGGCGGCATCCGGTCCCGGACCATCCAGGAACGGCCGGGCCTCCGGCCCCATCAGGGTTCGGGGCGCGAACGCGATCGAGTGCAGCACTCCGTCGATCCCCTGCGGAGCCAGTTCCCGCAGCTTGTCCGCCAAACCTGCGAGATCGTCTTCGCTGGTGACGTCGAGCCCGATGGCCGGCGGGACCTCCTGGGGCAGGCGCTTGGCGATCCGGTCGATCAGCCGCAGCCGCTCCGGGATGCCGGTGATGATCACCTTCGCGCCCTGCTCCTGCGCGACGGCCGCCGCGTGGAACGCGATCGACGAATCGGTGATGATGCCCGTGACCAGGATGGTCTTGCCTTCGAGCAGTCCGCCCATGAGTTCTCGGTTCTCCTGAAGATCGAAGTGGGGGTTGGCCGCGGGCGGCCGGGACCGGCCGCGCTACGCGTTCGGTGTGGTCAGTGGCCCATGCCCATGCCGCCGTCGACGGGGATCACGGCGCCGGAGACGTAGCCGGAGTCCTCGGACGCCAGGAAGCTGATGACGGCCGCGACATCCTCCGGCTGACCGAGGCGCTGCAGCGGGATGAACTCTTTCGCCATGTCGTGGAACTTTTCGTCCAGTGCCGCGGTCATGTCCGTTTCGATGAACCCGGGCGCGACGACGTTGGCGGTGATGGAACGCGAGCCGAGCTCACGGGTGATCGAGCGCGCCATACCGATCAGACCGGCCTTGGACGCGGCGTAGTTGATCTGGCCGGGTCCGCCGCCCATGCCGACCACCGAGCCGAGGAAGATGATCCGGCCCCAGCGCGCCCGCAGCATCGCGCGGTTGGCGCGCTTGGCGACGCGGAACGCTCCGGTCAGGTTCGCGTCGATGACCCGGGTGAACTGCTCCTCGCTCATCCGCATCAGCAGGGTGTCGTCGGTGATACCCGCGTTGGCCACGAGCACCTCGACCGGGCCCTGGTGCGCCTCCACCTCGGCGAACGCGCCGTCCACCGACTCGCTGTCGGTCACATCGCATTTCACACCGAACAGGCCGTCCGGGACCCCCGACCCACGATGCGTGACGGCCACCTTGTGACCGTCGGCAAGCAGACGCTGCGCGACCGCGAGACCGATGCCGCGGTTACCGCCGGTCACCAGGACCGACCGGGATGTGATGTTCGACATGGGGTTCAACCTACCTGGTCGTTTCGGTCGGTCACGACCGGGCTGCCCCGTCTGTCGAACCGACACTCGGATGGGAATGTGATGGTGATTCCGCACAACGAAAGCGCGCATCCGGCTCGCTCGGAACACGGCGCGGCCGCATGAAGCTCCCCCTGTCGCGGCCCGGCACGGGCCCGCGACCGGTGCTACGGCAAACGCTGGCGATAGAGCAGACCGATGACGATGCCCGCGGCGATGACCAGCAACCCGAGCAGCAACCACGGGCGGCTGGCGTCGCCTCTGGTCAGCTCGTAGCCGATCTGCTGCTCCAAGGTGTCGTAGACCTTGGTCAGTTCCTGGAGCGACGACGCGGTGTAGAACTCGCCGCCGGACAGCCGCGCGAGCTCACGCATGGCCTCGTCGTCCACCGCCACGCGGACTTGTTCGCGACTGCCGTCCTCCCGCGGGATTTCTACCACGCCCCAGCTGGTGCCGAACGAGATCGTCGAGATCGGGACGTTCCTGCTCTTGGCCAGCCGGGCCGCGACGAATTCGTGCCGTGGATTGTCGACGTCCTCGAAAGCGGGGACGGTCTGTTTCCCGTCCGACATCAGGACGATTCGGGCCGGTGGCGGCTCTTGCGCTCCGCCGAGCACCGTGGCCAGCGTTTCGATCGCCTGCAGTGCGGTGAGGATGCCTTCGCCGGTCGCCGTTCGCTCGGCGAGCCGGACGTTGTCGATGGCCGCTTTGACGCCTTCGTGGTTCGTCGTGGGCGACACCATCACCGACGCGGTGCCCGCGAAGGTGACGAAGCCGATGTTCACGCCCTCGGGCAACCCGTCGACGAAGTCCTTGCCCGCCTGCTTGGCGACCTGAATGCGGCTCGGCGCCACGTCGGTGGCCTCCATCGACAGCGACACGTCCATCACCAGCATCACGGTCGCGCGGTTGCGCGGCACCTTCTTGACCGCGGTGGGTCCCGCGGCGGCGACGGTGAGGAATACCAGGCCGACCAGCAGCAGGGCGACGGCCACGTGGCGGAACGGGCTCGGCCGCGAGGGAGCGACCTTCTCCAGCAGCTCCATGTTGGTGAAGTTCAACATGTGCTTGCGCCGGTTGCGCTGCACCAGGACGTAGCCGAGCGCGATCAGCGCGATGACGGCGAGGAATCCGAGCCAGATCTGTGCGGTGAAATGCGAAATACTCACTGACGTGGCACCCGCCCGGTCGGGGCGCCGAAGCTGTGGCGCCGGGTGGACACGAACCGGACCACGTCGGCGATCCAGTCCCGATCGGTACGCAGGGTGAGCACCGGAGCGCCACAGCTGCGCAGGGCCTGTTCGACCTGCTCGCGGTGGCGCTGCGCGGCGGCCGCGAAATCGGCGCGCAAGGTGGAGGTCACGCTGAACTCGCGGGTGCGCCCGGTCTCCGGGTCGTGCAGTACGACATCGCCCATGTCGGGCAGCGACAGGTCGCGCGGGTCCAGCACCTCGACCGCGAGCAGATCGTGCCTGGCCGATATCGCGCGCAGCGAGCGCTGCCAGTCGATGTCACCCAGGAAATCGCTGATGATCACCGCGAGTCCGCGTTTGCGCTGCGGGCGGCGCAGCGATTCGATGCCGCCGCGCAGGTCGCCGCGCACACCGTCGCGCGCGTGCGGGGTGGTCGCGATGCTGCGCAGCAGCGACTGGGCGTGCACCCGCCCGCCGCGCGCGGGGATGCGGGTCAACCGTTCGCCGGTGGCGACCACCGCGCCGATCCGGTTGCCGCCGCCACTGGTGAGGTGGGTGATGGCGGCCGCGGCGGCGATGGCGAGATCGCGTTTCTGGCAGGCGGCGGTGCCGAAGTCGAGGCTGGCCGACAGGTCGACCACCATCCAGGTCTCCAGCTCCCGGTCGGCGATCATCTGCCGCACGTGCGGGTGGGTGGTGCGGGCGGTGACCGACCAATCCATCTGGCGGACGTCGTCACCGGGCTGGTACGCGCGCGCCTCACCCGGCTCGGAGCCGGGCCCGGGAATGAGACCGAGGTGATCGCCGTGCAGCACGCCGTCGAGCCTGCGGCGCACGGTGAGTTCGAGGGTCTTCAGCGCGACCGTGAGCCGGGGGTCGGTGAGTTCCCCCGCGTGGAAGGACGGCGGTGCGTGGGACGACGACATCGGCACTGGCTCAGCCGGATCCGATGCGGAGGTCACTTCGGCGGAATGGTGCCCGCGGGCTGCGACTGCTGCCCGTTAGGCGGCTGGGGAACGGCCTGCTGCTGCGGCGAGGCCTGCTGGGGAATCTGCGGCTGCGGTGCGCCCTGCGCGGGCGCGGCAGGCGCGCCCGAGGCCACCGCCTGCGGCGCGACCTGCGGCAGGCCGACCGTCTGCAGAACGCGCTTGATCACGTCTTCCGGGCTGACCTCGTCGGCGAGCGCGTCGTAGGACAGCACCAGGCGATGGCGCAGCACGTCCGGAATCACCTCCACGACGTCCTGCGGCACGACGTAGTCGCGGCCGCGGATCAGGGCGACGGCACGGGCCGCGGCGATGATGCCGAGGCTGGCGCGCGGCGACGCGCCGTAGGCGATCCAGCTGGCCACGTCCTGCATACCGAATTCGGCCGGCTTACGGGTCGCGGCGATCACCCGGACCACGTAGTCGACCAGGGCGTGGTGCACGAAAGTGTTGGCCGCGACCTTCTGCAGGCGGATCAGGTCCTCCGGCTCCAGGATCCGACCGGCCTCCGGCGGGGTGACGCCCATCCGGTAGATGATCTCGCGCTCCTCCTCCACCGAGGGGTAGTCGACGACGACCTTGAACAGGAAGCGGTCGCGCTGCGCCTCGGGCAGCGGGTACACGCCCTCGCTCTCGATCGGGTTCTGGGTCGCCATGACCAGGAACGGGTCCGGCATCGGATAGGTCTTGCCGCCGATCGACACGTGCCGCTCGGCCATCACCTCGAGCAGCGCCGACTGCACCTTGGCGGGCGCGCGGTTGATCTCGTCGGCGAGCACGAAGTTCGCGACGACCGGACCGAGTTCGGTGTCGAACTCCTCGCGGCCCTGCCGGTAGATCCGGGTACCGATGAGGTCGGTGGGCACCAGGTCGGGCGTGAACTGGACGCGGGAGAACGAGCCGCCGACCACCTTGGCGAAGGTCTCCACGGCGAGGGTCTTCGCGATGCCGGGAACGCCTTCGAGCAGGACGTGACCACGTGCGAGCACGCCGACGAGCAGCCGTTCGACCAGGCGATCCTGGCCCACGATCACCCGCTTGACCTCGTAGATCGTCTTCTCCAGGGTCTGGACGTCACGCTCGAGGGTGCTGGGCGTGGAGACCGGCGCATCCTTTGCCGAGTTCGCTCCGCTCACACCGTCCGTCGAAGTCACCAACATCCCCGCTTTCGCCTTGGTCCTGTGCGTGCAGCCACAACTATTCCAGGTAATCACCGCCTGTGCCGCAACCGGACCCGACAGAATGGGAATTTCGGCGGTCCTGCGGTCCGATCGATACCCGGAATGTCCGAATATCTCAGGAGACTACGCGTACCGCGTACGGCATGATGCCGCCCTCGCGGACCGGGGAAACCTTGACCACGTCGCCGGATTGCGGCGCCTCGACCATCTTCCCGTCGCCGAGATACAGCGCCACGTGCTGGCTGCCGTTGGGCCCCCAGAACAGCATGTCGCCGCGTTCACGGTCATCGACCGGCACCCGGGTGCCCGCGTTGTATTGGTAGCCGCTGTAGTGCGGCAGCGAGACCCCGATGCCCGCGAACGCGTAGACCATCAGCCCCGAGCAGTCGAATCCCACCTTGTGGTAGTCGCCGTGACTGTCGGCGACGCCGCCGTCGCGGATGCCGAGGGTCGGCCCGTCCTCGTCGCCACCGCCCCAGGCATAGGTGACGCCCAGCTGGGACATGGCGCGATCGACCACTATCTCGATCGCGGAGGAGCCACCGACCGAAGGCGCGTTCGGCCGGGGCGCACTCCGCCGCGGCGGTGGCGCGTCCTCCAGCTGGGTGTGGGGGCGCTTTCCGGTGCCCAGTTCGGCGGCGCGGTCGCGGGTGGCCTGGTCGGCGGCCGCGCGAGCGGCGGCCGCCGCGGCGGCGGCACGCACCGCCGCCTCCTCCGCCTTGCGCATGGCGTCCCAGGCCAGGTACGCGTCGCGCTGGCCCTGCAGACCCGCCACGTCGTGTCGCGCCTGATCCAGCCGACCCTGCGCGTCCTGACGCCGTCGCAGCAGATCGTCGCGCTGCGCGTGCTGCCGGTCGAGCTCGGCCTTGGCCGCGGCGACCGCGTTCTCGGCGTCGGTCTTGCGCGCGGCGGCGATGGCGGCGGCCGCGTCGGCGTCCGCCTTCGCCTGCCGGGCGCTGGAGTTCTTGTTGCCGTGGTCGATCTGTGCGCGCCGCAGACCGTCGAGCACCTGCCTGCGGTTCTTGGAGACCAGCTCCAGCAGCTGGGCCCGGTCCAGCGCGGCCGCCGGGGTGGCCGCGGCGAGATAGGTGACCATCGCGTCGGAGGCGGGCCGGGTATAGACCTGGGTGGCGAACTGGTCGAAGTTGTGCCGCGCCCGGCCGACCGCGACCGCGGCATCGGCCAGGGCGAGCTGGCTGTCGACCACCACGACAGCGGCCGCGTCGGCGGCGTCGCGGGCGTTCTGCAGGTCGACCAGCGCCTTGTTGACGTCTTCCCGGCGCTGCGCGACCGCGTCGTCGAGCTGCCGCAATTGGTGATCGACCACGGCGACCTGGTTGATCAGCGTGCCGACCTCGGCCACACGCGCGTCGACCTGCGCGCCGGCCTGGGCGATCTGGCCGTCGCTGGGATTTGGCGGGGGAGGTGGAACAGCGGCGACCGGTCCGGTCGTGACCACTACAGCGACCGAGATCAGCAATCCTATAGCTATCGGTAATCGGCGTCGGTAGGTCAGCCCGCCGTTGTTGCGCATCACACCTCCAAGGACCGGATTCCGGTAATCCTCTAGGGCATCAGCCGAACCATGACGCACTGTGGTCACAGATGGCCTCTGGAAACACATATTCCCCATCAGGGACCATTCGAACCGTATGACACTTGCGCCACCGAGTGAACCGCATCTACCGCGCTGGATGTTCGCCATTTCTTCTTTGCTAGAAGTTTGCTAGACCCGGCGAAACCGTTTTCGGTCCACTACAGACCAACCGTCCGGAAAAGTAGCTATAGAGATACTGCGATTCCCGTTAGTCCCCTAGTTCGGCGGCACCGCTACTTCGCACGCAGCGAAGATCTCGCACCCGGACGCGCGGGAACCGCGACAGCGATTCCAGGCGGCGACGTCGGGTAGCCGCGGCCGGCGGGGATGGAACCCCTGCGGAGGACGTCTGCCGAAGCCGACCGCGCAGGAGGAAGGGGCGAAAGTTC
Source organism: Nocardia asteroides (assembly GCA_019930625.1). NCBI lineage: Bacteria > Bacillati > Actinomycetota > Actinomycetes > Mycobacteriales > Nocardiaceae > Nocardia > Nocardia asteroides. The sequence goes on along the minus strand of CP082844.1, from coordinate 4,492,085 downwards.
AGTTGGTGCGCGCGTCGGGTGACTCGTCCCGTGCCACGCGGGGATCGCTCACGCCGTCCGCCGAACGCCGCGACTTGATCCAGTACAGCCCGGCGATGGCCGCCGCCGTCCCGAGCAACAGCGTGCCCGTGATCGCGGTCCAGGACACCGACTCGGGCGTCTCCAGACGGGCCACGAAGATGCTCGCGGCCTCCCCGCTCTTACCCTGCTTGTACTTCGCCGCGTCCTCGGCCCATTCCAGCTGCACACGGCTGATCGAGTCGCTGTAGGTGCCGATCCAGTCGTCGCTGAGGACGACGACCGTGCCGTGCTGAGTCTTGCCGATCTCGGTGGCCAGGTCCCGCAGGCTCGAGTCGTGTCCTGGATTGCCGGGGACGACCACGATGCTCAGCGGGATTCCTTGCGATCGCGCCTCCGCGGCGATGACGGCCAACTCCGCCTCGTCCTTGCCGGTCAGCGTCGCGACATGATCGTCGGCCAGATCGGCGTTGAGCGAGCGCACGGTGTCGGCGGTGACATTCGGCGGCAATTCGGCGGCCATGGGCGTGAAAACCGAGTTGTGCGGGGCGGTCATCTTCCATCCGGTCTGTCGAGCCGCATCGGCAACCGAAGCGACGGGCATTCAACACTGCAGGGTCGAGCGAGGTCCCCCTTGCTGGCTCGGAAGCACAGTACGCGACGGAGTGTCGCATCATCGGTCCACGGCACGCGCAACCGCCCCCTGGTGTTTCACAGGACAAGCGTACTGTTAAGGTCGTAACGCGAGGAACCGGCGCCCGAGCGGCACCGGAGCACCTCCGAAGACTCGGCCGCCGGCACAGCCCCGCCGGCGACCGCCCTCACAGACGAGTGGAGCTGACGTGACGACAAGTATCGATACTTTCGGCGCCAAGGGCACCCTCGAGGTCGGAAGCAACTCCTATGAGATTTTCCGCCTCTCCGCCGTGCCCGGCACCGAGAAACTCCCCTACGCACTGAAGGTCCTCGCGGAGAATCTCCTCCGCACCGAGGACGGCGTCAACATCACCGCCGATCACATTCGCGCCATCGCGAAGTGGGATCCGACGGCGCAGCCGAACACCGAGATCCAGTTCACGCCCGCCCGCGTCATCATGCAGGACTTCACCGGCGTGCCGTGCATCGTCGACCTGGCCACGATGCGCGAGGCGGTGGCCACCCTGGGCGGCGACCCGAACAAGGTGAACCCGCTCGCTCCCGCCGAGATGGTCATCGACCACTCCGTCATCATCGACGTCTTCGGCCGCGCGGACGCCTTCGAGCGCAACGTCGACATCGAGTACCAGCGCAACGGCGAGCGCTACCAGTTCCTGCGCTGGGGCCAGACCGCGTTCGACGACTTCAAGGTCGTCCCGCCCAGTACCGGCATCGTGCACCAGGTCAACATCGAGCACCTGGCCCGCGTCGTCATGGTCCGCAACGGCCAGGCCTACCCCGACACCTGTGTCGGCACCGACTCGCACACCACCATGGTCAACGGCCTCGGCGTCCTGGGGTGGGGTGTCGGCGGCATCGAGGCCGAGGCGGCCATGCTCGGCCAGCCCGTGTCGATGCTGATTCCGCGCGTGGTCGGCTTCAAGCTGACCGGCGAGATCAAGCCGGGCGTGACCGCGACCGACGTGGTGCTCACCGTCACCGACATGCTGCGCAAGCACGGTGTGGTCGGCAAGTTCGTCGAGTTCTACGGCAAGGGCGTGGCCGAGGTACCGCTGGCCAACCGCGCCACCCTGGGCAACATGAGCCCCGAATTCGGTTCCACCGCCGCGATCTTCCCGATCGATGACGTGACCGTCGAATACCTGCGCCTGACCGGACGTTCCGACGAGCAGGTCGCACTGGTCGAGGCGTACGCCAAGGAGCAGGGTCTCTGGCACGACGCCGACTCCGAGCCCGCTTACTCCGAGTACCTCGAGCTGGACCTGAGCACTGTTGTCCCGTCCATCGCGGGCCCGAAGCGGCCGCAGGACCGGATCCTGCTGTCGGAGTCCAAGATCGCGTTCCGCAAGGACATCCACAACTACACCAGCGACGCGGAGAGCGGCCCCGCCGCCGACACCCCGCACAGCAAGCTGGACGAGGCCGTCGAGGAATCCTTCCCGGCCAGTGACCCTGCCGTGCTGTCCTTCGCCGACGACGGCTCCGACTTCACGCCGTCCGCCGCGAACGGCGCGGAGGGCCGCCCGAGCAAGCCGGTCAAGGTCTCCACCGAGGAGTACGGCGACTTCGTGCTCGACCACGGCGCGGTCGTGGTCGCCTCGATCACCTCCTGCACCAACACCTCCAACCCGTCGGTCATGATCGGCGCGGCCCTGCTGGCCCGCAACGCGGTGGACAAGGGCTTGGCCCGCAAGCCGTGGGTGAAGACCTCCATGGCGCCGGGCTCGCAGGTCGTCAACGGTTACTACGAGAAGGCCGGCCTGTGGCCGTACCTGGACAAGCTGGGCTTCAACCTGGTCGCGTTCGGTTGCGCCACCTGCATCGGCAACACCGGCCCGCTGCCGGAGGAGATCTCCAAGGCGGTCAACGACAACGACCTCACCGTCACCGCGGTGCTGTCGGGCAACCGCAACTTCGAAGGACGGATCTCCCCCGACGTCAAGATGAACTACCTGGCCTCCCCGCCGCTGGTCATCGCCTACGCGCTCGCGGGAACCATGGACTTCGACTTCGAGAACGACCCGCTCGGCAAGGACAACGAGGGCAACGACGTCTTCCTGAAGGACATCTGGCCCTCGCCGCAGGAGATCCAGGACACCATCGACCGGGTCATCAGCCGCGACATGTTCCTCGAGGACTACAAGGACGTCTTCCGGGGCGACGAGCGCTGGCGCGGCCTGCCCACGCCGGAGGGCAAGACCTTCGAGTGGGATCCGCAGTCCACCTACGTGCGCAAGCCCCCGTACTTCGAGGGCATGCCGCAGACGCCGGAACCGGTCACCGACATCAAGGGCGCCCGGGTGCTCGCTCTGCTCGGCGACTCGGTCACCACCGACCACATCTCTCCGGCGGGCAACATCAAGCCGGGCACCCCGGCCGCCCAGTACCTGGAGGCCAACGGCGTCGAGCGCAAGGACTACAACTCCTACGGCTCGCGTCGTGGTAACCACGAGGTGATGATCCGCGGCACCTTCGCCAACATCCGGCTGCGCAACCAGCTGCTCGACGACGTCTCGGGTGGTTACACCCGCGACTTCACCCAGCCCGGCGGGCCGCAGGCGTTCATCTACGACGCGTCGCAGAACTACCAGGCCGCAGACATCCCGCTGGTCGTGCTCGGCGGCAAGGAGTACGGTTCGGGCTCCTCGCGTGACTGGGCCGCCAAGGGCACCCGCCTGCTGGGCGTGCGGGCCGTCATCACCGAGTCGTTCGAGCGCATCCACCGCTCCAACCTCATCGGCATGGGCGTCATCCCGCTGCAGTTCCCGGCGGGCGAGTCGGCCGCGTCGCTGAAACTGGACGGCACCGAGACCTTCGACATCGAGGGCATCACCCAGCTGAACGAGGGTGTCACCCCGAAGACCCTGAAGGTCACCGCCACCAAGGAGAACGGTGACAAAATCACCTTCGACGCGGTGGTGCGGATCGACACTCCCGGTGAGGCGGACTACTACCGCAACGGCGGCATCCTGCAGTACGTGCTGCGCAACATGATCCGTGCCTGATCGCGCCGCCTCGGGCGGCGCGTGTTCGCGCCGCTGAGGTCTCGTGTTCGCGCGTCCCGGACTCCCGCCCTCGGCGCCCGCGAACACGGGACGCGCGCTCGTACTGTGTGAACCCCCGCGTCGGTGTACCGCCGACGCGGGGGTCCGTGTATCCCCGTTGGAGGATCCTGATGCCCAAGGTCAGTGACGATCACCTCGCCGCCCGGCGCGGCCAGATTCTCGACGGAGCACGCCGATGCTTCGCCGAGTACGGCTACGACGGCGCCACCGTGCGCCGCCTCGAGGAAGAGATCGGGCTATCCCGGGGCGCCATTTTCCACCACTTCCGCGACAAGGACGCGCTGTTTCTTGCCCTCGCCCAGGAGGACGCCGAACGCATGGCCGACGTGGCGGCCAACCAGGGCATCGTGCAGGTGATGCGCGACATGCTCGCCCACCCCGAGCAGTTCAACTGGCTCGGAACCCGTCTGGAGATCGCGCGGCGGCTGCGCACCGATCCCGAATTCCGCGCGGGCTGGACCCAGCGTTCGGCCGAGCTCACCGCCGCCACCCTGGCCCGCCTGGAACGCCGCAAGGCCGCGGGCACGCTGCGCGACGACGTGCCCACCGACGTCCTGCTCGGCTACCTCGACCTCGTCCTCGACGGCTTGATCGCGCGGATCGCCTCCGGGCACACCAACGAGAACCTCTCGGCGGTATTGGATCTCGTCGAGGCGTCGGTCCGGCGCAAGCAGTGATTTCTCCGTGCGAGAGCGTCGAGCGCGCGCGGCGCGGAGTACTCAGTACGTCGTATTGATGTACTCCGCGGCGTGCGTGGTCCACGGGACGTTCGTCCCCGGCATGTGCTGGTGGTTGTAGAGGACGTGCTGGCCGTAGGGCCAGGGGGTGAGGTAGCCGACGACACCGCGGACCGCCGCGGTGTAGCGGTCGAGGTTGCCGATCGGGTCGCGCAGCAGGATTTCCAGCAGTTCGGCGAAGATCAGCGGCGCGACGTCACCGATGCGGGCGCCCTCGACGAAGGAGAACGGGGAGACGCCGACCCCGATGATGCGCAACGGCGAATTCTTCGGTGACGCGGTGATGATGTCGCCCGGGTTGGCGTACTCGCGGACCGTGACCGCGGCGGGCCAGGTTCCGCGTTGCCCGTGCAGGCCGAACGTACTCACCGGGCAGAGGTTTCCGACCGACTGCCCGGCGCGGCGCAACGGATTGGCGATGTTCACCACGAACGCGATCTCCAGCGGCGTGCCGTCGGTGTTCTTGTACTTCCCCGCTTGGACGCCCTCCAGGATCCGGCTGGCGCAGATTCCGCCGAGCGAATAGCTCAGCAGCCCGCAGACATTCGGCGAGTCCTGGATCGCCTTCACCCCCGCAGCGATGCCGAGCCGCACCGACGTCTCCAAGGAAGGACCCCAGACCTCTGGCACGGGGCCCACCGAAGCGGGCCAATCCGGTTCGAAGCAGCTGAACTTGCCGGTGTCGAGTAGTTTCGTCACGTCGTGCAGCATGCCCGCGGGCGTTCCGTCGGAGTTCCGCGGCTCGCCGGTTCCGCGGAGAGTGATGATGTCGATCATCGTGGCCTCCTTGCACAACCGCACCGAAACTTTCGGCACGCGATTCCACGGTAAACCCGGGCCACCACGCTGACACGAGTATCGAGCTACCTCATCGCGGCACGAGTTCTCCCATGTAGAACGCGATTCGGCGGATCACCGGCTGTGTGAGCTACCTCGGCTACCCGTCCGGCTCCATGCTGCCCAGCAGAATTCGCGCGAGCCGGTCCAGTTCCCGCCGCTCGGCGGCGGTGAGCACGGACAGCAATCGGGTCTCGTTCGCGGTGTGCTCGGTGACCACGATGTCGACCAGCTTGCGCCCCGCACCGGTGAGTGCGACGCGAACCGCCCTGCGGTCGTGCACGTCCGCGACGCGCCGCACCAGCCCCGCCGACTCCAGCCGGTCCAGCCGTCCGGTCATGCCCGCACGGGAGAGCATCAGCGTGTCGGCCAGCACCGACGGATTGAGCTCGAACGGCTCGCCCGAACGGCGCAGTGCGGCAAGCACGTCGAATTCGCCGCGCTGCAGGCCGTGCTTGCCGAATACCGCCTCGACCTCGCGCTGCGCCACCAGGAACAGCCGCCCCAGCCGTCCGACCACGGCCATCGCCTCCAGATCGAGGTCCGGTCGTTCGCGCTCCCACTGCGCCACGATCGCGTCCACGGCGTCGGTCTTCCGCTCGGTCATGAACCGGATTCTATTCGGTGGTATATAGTTCGGTGACGAATTATCAATCAGCGAACAACTGGAGCTCGAGATGGCCATTCCCGCCCCGCGCAAAGACGTCGCGATCCGGCAGCCGCAGGACGCGGAGGTCCTGCACACCCGGTCGGTCACCGTGCGCCTGCTGATCGATGCCGAAGAGGCCGGCGGCGGGCTGAGCACGCTCGAGGTCGGCATGGAACGCGGCGCCGACGGTGCGGCGCCGCACTATCACACACGTTCCGACGAGCTGTTCTATGTCGCCGAAGGAGAACTGCAACTGCTTGCCGGTGACCGCATCGTCACCGTCGGCGCGGGTGGTTCGATCGTGGTCCCGAAATTCATGCCGCACGCGTTCGGCGCCGCACCGGACAGCACGGCCCGCATTCTGATCGCGCTCACACCCGGGGTACAGCGTTTCGAGTACTTCCGGCTGCTGGAACGGATCGCCGAGGGCTCATCCACGATGGCCGAACTCGCCGCTGCCCAGGACGAGTTCGACAACCACTTCGTCGACGCCCCTGCCTGGTGGGCACAGCGTGAAGGCAACCGGAACTGAAGCCTGTCGGGCACCTCCGAACCGGGGAAGGCGCAGTCGGATTCGAGCGAGTTGGTCACAAGGCGCCACGTACCGGAGCAGGGGAATACGATGTGGTGCGCAAGCAGCCGCATCCCCGGTCCCCACCTCCGCCGAGTGCGAAAGTACAGCCGAGGTGCGCGAAAGTACAGATGCACAGCCGCCAATATCGGGCTATGGACTCCGTCCGCGCATCGCGGGCGATAGCTCGATCATTGCGCCCGACGTGCTTCCAGGCTACCGGAAATCTTTCGGTACTTGGCGCTTATGGGTCGGAATTCGGTTTGCCGCGGGCCGGGAAATCTCGCGATCCGAGCCGATAGAGGCCACTACCGCGATATGATCGCTCACACGCTCGGGGGTCGTGGCAAATTGTGAGCAGATCGGAGAAACGGCTATGACCGACGCAATCCGCCTTTCCGGAACGACACCGAAGGGTGACCGCGCCGCCCCCCTCCAGGGTCTGCTGGTCGCGGAATCGGACCGGGAGATCAGCGTGCGCGTCGCGGAGGGAACGTGGACGTTCTGCCGGTCCGATGTCCTGCGCGTCATCGATTCCGCAGTGCCGCACGCCGATCAGGACGGCCGTCCGGTGCTGGTGGACATCCGCGCCGGCGCCACCGCCGATTTCACCCGCAGGCTACGGATCGATCTGGTCGATCGGCCGATGACCATTCCGGAGTCACCGTCGGAGGCGCTCGGCGACGACCAGCTGCGTCAGCTCACCGAAAGCTGGGCCGATCGGCTACAACTCGTCGACTACCCCGGCACGAGCGGGGCGACGTTCACCTACTGCCAGACCAAATCGATCAACGGCAGCGACGACGGCATCAACTGCGACAGCCTCGACTGAGCGGCAGGCGGATGGCGGCACGCCAGCGTGGTTCGGTCCTGATCGTGTCCGAGTCCGATGATCTACACGCCACGGCGATGGCGGCGACGCTTCGAGAACACCACGGGCTCGCCCCGATCCAGCTCGACCTGCGTGATTTCCCCCGCGAGTCCGGCAGCTTCCGGCTGGACCGGCTCGGCACCACACGCTCGCTGTCGCACCTGATCGGTCTCGACGACGTCCGGTCGGTGTGGTGGCGGCGCCCACACCCCGCTCGGGTGCCCGCGGGTGTCCGCGCCTCGGACAACGATTTCCGTCAGGCCGAGTGCGACGGATTCGTCCAGGGGCTGCTGTGGTCCATCCCCGCCTACTGGGTCAACGACCCGGGGGCCGATCGCACCGCGGGACGCAAGATCGTGCAACTCGAGACGGCGCTGCGGGCCGGGTTCACGGTGCCGGAGACCCTGATCACCAACGACCCGGACGAGGCGCGCAGCTTCGTCGAATCCCGTCCGGGCCCGGTCGTTTACAAACGCACCGGCACCAGCCGGGCGGAGTTCGCCGAGACCAGGATCATCTCCAGCAACGATTTCGGCAGGCTGGCCGCGATCCGTTCGGCGCCGACCACCTTCCAGGACTACATCGACGCCACTTGCGACCTGCGCGTGGTGTGGGTGGACGGAGTCGAGTGGACGGTGCGCATCGACTCGCAGGCCGGTGTCGGCAAGGTCGACTCCCGCCTGGACACCTCCGTCGACTTCGTGCCCGATCATCTGCCCGCCGCGGTGAGCAAGTCGCTGGCCACCCTGATGGGCGCGCTCGGATTGTCCTTCGGCGTGCTCGACATTCGGCTCGGCCGCGACGGTGAGTACTACTTCCTCGAGGTCAACCCGCAAGGCCAGTTCGCCTACCTGGAGATCAAGACCGGGCTGCCGATCTTTCGCAGCCTGGCCAACTTGCTGGTGGACGGCGACGGCACGGTGGCGGGCTACTGAGCCCGGCGATAGGTCTGCAGCACCACGCCGGAGGCCCGGAACGCCACGGCGTCCACCAGTCGTAGCAGCCGGGGTGCGACCTCGCCGAACAGCGGCAGGCCTGCGCCGAGCAGCACCGGAAACACCAGCAGCCGAAGTTCGTCCACCGCGTCGAGACGCAGGAACTCCTGCGCCGTGCGGACACCGGCGAACACCACCAGCGGCTTGCCGGGACTGTTCTTCAGCTCCGCGATCTCGGCGGGCAGGTCCGCGCCGATCCGGCGGGCGGGCTGCCAGGGCAGTTCCAGGTCCGTCCGGTGCGACAGCACGAGCTTGGGCAGCGCGTTGACCAGCGGGGCCAGCATCGCGTCCCCCGGCGTCGCCGGATCGCGTTGCGCGTCGGGCCAATACCCGGCCAGCAGCTCGTAAGACGTGCGCCCGAAGATCTGGGCATCGACGCCGCCGAGCAACTCGGCGAGGTAGGCGTCCAGTTCTGGGTCGTCGACTTCGATCCAGTCGAGCGCTCCGTCCGGGCCGGCCGCATAGCCGTCCAGCGTCACCATGATCTGCAGCAGCAAGTCCCGCACCACGAGGTTCCTTCCGTCGACAACGTGTCCCCACAGTGCGGACGGTGCTCGCGGCGCGGATTCATCGCGCCGGTACGGCGGCGCTATTGGCTCTTGCGGCGATTGGCTCCGCCCCGGCTGCGGAGTTGCACATCCGACTCCACCAGCACGTTATGGATGAAGCCGTAGGAGCGGCCGGTGGACCGCGCCAGTGACCGGATGCTCGCACCCGCCTCGTACTGTTTCTTCAGCTGGGTTTGTAGGCGATCGCGTGACTTCCCGGTGACGCGTGTGCCCTTACCCAATGGGGCCTTGCTTTGTGGCCTGTCGCTCATGGCTTCCTCCGAGTCGCCGAGCAGCGTCTTTCCAGGCTAAGCACTCAGCAGGCCGTGATCAACGGGTTCCTGTGATGAAACTCACGCAAGCTGAATAAGTTCCAGATATTCGGCCGACCAATGGTCTTCTGTCCCGTCCGGGAGCAGGATCACGCGTTCCGGAGACAGCGCCTCCGCTGCGCCCGGGTCGTGGGTGACCAGCACCACGGCGCCCGCGTAGGTGCGCAGGGCGTCCAGCACCTGCTCTCGCGAGACGGGGTCGAGGTTGTTCGTGGGCTCGTCCAGCAGCAGCACGTTCGCTGCGGAGGAGACCAGTCCGGCCAGCGCGAGACGGGTCTTCTCACCGCCTGAGAGGGTGCCCGCGGGCTGCTCGAGCTGCGGACCGGAGAACATGAACGCGCCGAGTAGGCCGCGCAGATCCTGCTCGCCCGCGTCCGGCGCCGCGTGACGGATGTTCTCCCACACGGTGGCGTTGTCGTCCAGGGTGTCGTGCTCTTGGGCGAAGTACCCGACCTTCAGGCCGTGTCCCGGCACCAAGCCGCCCGCTGTCGGCTGTTCCACTCCGGCCAGCAGGCGCAGCAACGTCGTCTTACCCGCGCCGTTGAGCCCCAGCACCACCACCCGGCTGCCGCGGTCGATCGCGAGATCGACACCGGTGAAGATCTCCAGCGAGCCGTAGACCTTGGTCAGGTTCTCGGCCATCAGCGGCGTCTTGCCGCAGGCCGCGGGCTCGGGGAACTTGATCCGGGCGACCTTGTCGGCGACGCGCACGTCGTCGAGTTCGGCCAGCAGGCGATCGGCGCGCTTGGCCATGTTCTGCGCCGCAGTGGCTTTCGTGGCCTTGGCGCCGAGCTTGGCCGCCTGGGCGCGCAACGCACTCGCCTTCTTCTCGGCATTCGCGCGTTCCCGGCGCCTGCGCTGCTCATCGGTGGCGCGCGCGTCCAGATACTTCTTCCAGCCCATGTTGTAGACGTCGGCCTCGCCGCGCACCGCGTCCAGGAACCACACCTTGTTCACCACGTCGGCGAGCAGTTCCACGTCGTGACTGATCACGATCAGGCCGCCGTCGTGATTCTGCAGGAATCCCCGCAACCAGGTGATCGAGTCGGCGTCGAGGTGGTTGGTCGGCTCGTCCAGCAGCAAGATGGTGTCCGAACGCCCGCCGCTGCCGTCGGAGGCCGCGAACAGGATGCGGGCCAATTCGATTCGCCGCCGCTGACCACCGGACAGGGTGCGCAGCGACTGCCCGAGCACCCGGTCGGGCAGACCGAGGCTGTGGCAGATGCGCGCCGCCTCGCTCTCGGCGACGTAACCGCCGAGGGCCGAGAAACGCTCTTCGAGCCTGCCGTACTTGCGGACCGCCTTCTCGCGCTCTTTGTCGTCGGCGACCTCCGCCATCAGCGCCTGCTGCTTCTCCATCTCCCGGATCAGCGTGTCCAGGCCGCGCGCCGACAGCACCCGGTCCCGGGCCAGCACGTCCAGGTTGCCCTCGCGCGGATCCTGGGGCAGGTAGCCGATGTCGCTGGAGCGGATGATCTTTCCGGCGTACGGCTCCCCCTCTCCGGCCAGGATGCGCAGCGTGGTGGTCTTTCCCGCGCCGTTGCGCCCGACCAGCCCGATCCGGTCGCCCGCCTGCACCCGCAGCGCCGGTCCCGGTGCGGACAGCAGGGTGCGGACTCCGGCCCGGACCTCCAGGTCGGTCGCGGTGATCACAAACTTCTCCTCGTGGATCGTGGTGCTGGACGCGTGCTCGATTGTGCGACCCGACGCGCACAAGAACCACCGATTTTACCCGGCGCGAAGGGACCTTCCCCTTGTCGGCACCCCGCATGTGACGGCGGTAACGGCCCGCGCGAACAGCTGCGCTACCGTGCGAGCCATGAGTACCGATCTATTGGGCAAGAGCGCACTGGTCACGGGGGCCAGCCGGGGCATCGGCAAGGCGGTCGCGGCGGAGTTGCTCGCACGCGGCGCGAACGTGCTGATCACCGCGCGGAAGAAGGACCCGCTGGAGGAGGCCGCCGCCGAGCTGCGCGGGCTGGGACACCAGGGCCAGGTCGTCGCCCTGCCGGGAAACTCGGGCGTCGCCGAGGATCGGGCGGCCGCGGTCGAGCGCGCGGTCACGGAGTTCGGTTCGCTGGATGTCCTGATCAACAACACCGGCATCAACCCGGTCTTCGGTTCCCTGATGGACGCCGACCTGGACGCCGTGCGCAAGATCTTCGACGTGAACGTGGTCGCGGCCCTCGGCTACATCCAGGAGGCCTACCGGGCGTGGATGCGCGACCACGGCGGCGCCGTGGTCAACGTGGCCAGCGTGGCGGGCATCCGCTCGACCGGCGTGATCGCCGCCTACGGCGCGTCCAAGTCCGCGCTGATCCATCTCACCGGTGAACTCGCCTGGCAGTTGGGGCCGAAGATCCGGGTGAACGCGGTCGCGCCGGGCGTGATCAAGACGAAGTTCGCCGACGCGCTGTATTCGTCCGACGAGGAGCGCGCCGCGAGCGTGTACCCGATGAAGCGGCTGGGCACTCCGGAGGACGTGGCGCGCCTGATCGGCTTCCTGGTCTCCGACGAGGCGGCGTGGATCACCGGCGAGACGGTGCGCGTGGACGGCGGGCTGCTGTCCACCGGCGGGATCTGACCCCGCACAAGACCCTGCCTCGGGGTGCGGTGCGCTACCGGAACGCCAGTGCGCCGAGCATGTCGGCGTGCCGGTAGCGCAGGTACTTCTCGACGGTCGGCGCGTCGACCGCGTCGGTGGCGGTCGCCAGCGTCACCACCACGAACTCCTTCTGGCTGCCGTCCTTCCACTTGCCGGTCGCATAGCCCTTGATGTAGGTGCCGGGGCGCAGCGTGAGGTCGGCGTCGGTGAACCGGTCCTTCGCCGCGGCGGCCCGGCCTTGATCGGTCATGCCGAGCACGAACTGGGTGAGCATGAGCGCGCCGCCCTCGGTCCGGTACACCAGTTCCGCCGCGTAGGCGCAACCGAGGCCGGTGAGCTTGCCCGCCGCCTCGATGGGGCCGCAATCGGCGTGATCACGACCGTCCACCCAGTCGGCGTGCAGTTCCACGCGATCGAACCGGAAGTCCCAGTCCCCCGCGTATTCGGTGTAGCTCAGCCTGCCCGAAGCGGGGCGCGCCGGGCGCGTGCTGGTGGCGCCGCCCGTGCGTGTGGTCGCAGCGGCCGACGTCGCTTCGGCGGAGGTCGCCGCGGCTTGCGCGTGCCCTCGCTCGCGCGGATACCGCGCCACGCCGACACCGACCGCCACCAGCACGACCACGAGGCCGACCACCAGAGCGACGATGACACCCTTTCCGGACCTCGGCGGCGGTGGAAGCGGAGGCTCCTCCCACGCCGCCACCGGGTACGCGCTCGGCGGCGACATCCGCCCCCAGTCCGATGGGTAGGTCTCGTCCCCTGTGCCGTAACCCTCTGAGCCGACCCCGAATTCGGAGCCGGATGGATAGGTCATCGCGAGCGCCCTCCACATCTCCCGACAGCCGTCCCACCCCGTGTGGACTCCCCCCGGCTGCCCACAAGACCCTACCCGATCCGCCCAGGCTGCCGCGGTCAGAGCCGGGCGGGCTGACGCCAATCCTCGCGACCTGCGACCGCCGGGGCGGCAGACTGCTCTTCGATGCCGAATCGCCGGTGCAGTTTGCGCAGCGGTCCGGGCGCGTACCAGTTCCAATCGCCGAGCAGTTCCATGGCCGCGGGCAGCAGGAAGCCGCGCACCAGGGTCGCGTCCACCAGGACGGCGAGCGGTAGCCCGATGCCGAACGCCTTCATGAAGGTGATGTCGGAGGCGAGGAAACCGAGGAACACCAGCGAGATCAGGACCGCCGCCGCGGTGACGATCCGGCCGATCCGCTCCAGCCCGGAGGTGACGGCCAAGGCGTTGGATCTGGTGCGCTGGTACTCCTCCCGGATACGCGCCAACAAGAACACCTGGTAGTCCATGGCGAGACCGAACGCCACGCCGAACAGCATGACCGGAACCGTCGGGGGCAGGTCGCCGGTGACGGTGAAGCCGAGCAGCCCGGAGAGGTGACCGTCCTGGAAGATCCACACCAGCGCACCGAACGTCGCGGTGAGGCTCAGGAAGCTGAGCACGACCGCCAGCAGCGGCAGCACGACGCTGCCGGTGAGCAGGAACAGGACCACCATCATGATCAGCACGACGAAGACCAGCGCGTACGGCAGCGCCGAGACCACCGCGTCGATCGCGTCCGCGTTGGCCGCCGCCACGCCGCCGACCAGCACCGGTGAAGCGGCGGGCGTCGCGCGCACGTCCGCGGCGATCCGGTCCAGCACACCGGGATCGGTGGTGTCCGGGACCACCGTGAGGTAGGCGGCGTTCTCGGCGCGGAAGCGGTCGTTGGCCTCCGTGGGCGGGGCGAGCAGACCGCCGTGGCTGTAACTGCCGGTGGCGGTGTCGACCCTGCGGACGTCCTCGATCTCCGACAGTTCCCGGGCGTAGGCGTCCAAACCAGCCGCGCTGTAGGCGCTTTCGGGCAGCACGGCGAACAGCCCGTGCTGCTCGGTTGCGGCGAAGTCACGCTGGATGGTCTCGGTGACCTGGCGATTGTTCATCGTCTCCGGGAGCGAACGCTCGTCGGGAAAGCCGAGTTTCACACCGAGGAAAGGCGCGCCCAGCACGAGCAACAGGGCGGTCACCGATAGGCCGATGGGCACCGGGCGCATCATCACGAACCTCGCCAGGCGATGCCAGGCGCCCTCGCCGGGCGCGGGGCGGGCGGCGCGCAGGAACCACCACAACTGCCCGCTGTCGATCTTGGTTCCGAGCAGGAACAGGATGGCGGGCAGCACGGTCAGCGACACCGTCGCCGCGATCGCCGCGACCGCCAGACCCGCGTACCCCATCGACCGCACGGCCAGCAGCGGGAAGAACAGCAGACCCGAGAGGGCCACGGCGACTGTGACGGCCGAGAACGCGACGGTCCGCCCCGCCGAGCGCATGGTCGCGGCCACGGCTGCCGCGGGCTGCTGTCCGGCGACCAGTTCGTCGCGGTAGCGGCTGATGATCAGCAGGCTGTAATCGATCGCCAGGCCGAGCCCGAGCAGGGTGGCGACATTGGTAGCGGTCGCAGCGAGATCGGTGACGCTCGCGATCAGCCACAGCGCTCCCATCGTGATCATCACCGTGATCATGGCGACGACCAGCGGCAGGCTGGCCGCGACCAGGCCGCCGAACACCAACAGCAATGCGATCAGCGTGATCGGAAAAGCGATGGATTCACCGAGCACGACGTCTTTCTCGCTCTGCTGCACGGTCTCGTGCAACAGCATCGCGTAGCCGCCCACCCGCACCTCGAGCGGGCCGTGCGTGCCCGCGAACCGGTCGGCGAGATCACCCACCCGCTTGTCGACCTCGGCCTCCTCACCGAGGATGCTGGCCACGATCAGCCCCTTGGTGCCGTCGGTGCTGCGCAGCGCGGGCGATTTGTCGGTCCAGTACGAGGTGACACCTGTCACCCCGGAGGCCGCCTTCAGATCGGTGACCAGATTCGTCGCCGCGGTGGCCGCGGCGTCGTCGTCCACCGACCGGCGCGTCTGCACCAGCAGCACGAGATTCGGGGGCGCCTGGCCGAAGGCGTCCCGCAGTGCCGCGGTCGCCCGGCTCGATTCGCTGTCGGGGTCGATGTACCCGCCACCCTGCACCTTGTCGAACAGCGTCGCGCTCAGCGTGCCCATCGCCAGTGCGAGCACCGCGAACACGGCCAGGATCCATCGGCTGCGCCGCCTGGTCAGTTCGAACACTTGCGTCTACCCCTAACTCGTTCCGGTCGCACCGCTTTCGTCCTCGGACTCCCGCGGCCGCCGGTCGGCAACCTGCCCGGCGCGCCATCCGCGGCGCACCGGTACGCCGACACTTGACACTCGGCACCGGAGCCGGATGCGTGCGCCAGCGCCCCGGCATCCTAGCAACGTGCGACAAACTCCGGTGAGCGCGAACACATTCCGTCCACTGCGCCGAGTCCCGGCCCCGGACCGGCATGCTGCCGCGTTGTCCGGCCGAGGAAGGCAGCCGCTCCAGGACGGCCCATGGGGCCTTGCGCGCCCGCGGTGTTCCGCACGCGGTGAGGCGGCCACGATCGTCGCGACAGGATTCGCGAAGAGTTCACCCGCGGGACCCGGGTCCGCGTGCGGACACTCGCATCGGACGCGTTCGACCCGGCCGGCCTCTCGTCGAGCCGGCGGATGAGAGGCTCGGTCCATGCATCGATACGGATTTCTGCGGATCCACACGGGCCCGGCGTGAAGCCCGACCTCGTCGTCTGTGGCCTCGGCCCGGCCGGTCGCGCCCTCGCCCACCGCGGCGCGGCGCGCGGGCTCACGGTCACCGTGGTGGACCCCGCACCGGGGCGCAGGTGGACGGCCACCTACGCGGCGTGGGCCGACGAACTGCCCGATTGGCTGACGCCGGAGGCCGTCGCGGCGACGGTACCGCGCCCGACGGCCTGGGGAACGCGCGCTCACCGAGTGGACCGCCCTTACGTCGTGCTGGATACCGGGCGGCTGCAGACCGCGCTGGACCTGTCCGGTGCGCACGTCGTCTCGGATCGTGCGGTCGATATTGCTCCCGAGCGTGTGACCTTGGCGTCCGGCGCGACGATCACCGGAGGCCGGGTCGTCGACGCACGCGGGCTCAGCCGTTCCCCCACACGGGCCGAGCAGACCGCCTACGGCGTGATCGTGGACGCGCAACGATGCGAAGGATTGGATCCCTTGTTCATGGATTGGCGTCCCGACAACGGCGCCGCAGCCCACGCACCGCGCTCGTTCCTCTACGCGGTCCCGCTGGACGACGAGCGGATGCTGTTGGAGGAGACCTGCCTGGCCGGTCGCCCCGCCCTGACCGGCGCCCAACTGCGCACCCGCCTGCACCACCGGCTCCGTGCCAGGGGCATCCGGCTCACCGGCGCCGAACCCGTGGAGCACGTCCGGTTCCCCGTGCAAGGAGGACGTCCGGGGCCGCACAGGTTCGGCGCGGCGGGCGGATTCCTGCATCCGGCCACCGGCTACAGCGTCGGCGCCGTGCTGGCCTGCGCGGATGCGGTGGCGGCGGGTGCGGACGTGTGGCCGCCCGGCGCACGCGTCGTCTACCAGCTGCGCACCGCCGGGCTGCGGGCACTGCTGGCTTTACCGCCCGGTGACATCCCGCTGTTCTTCGACACGTTCTTCACGCTGCCCCCGGCCACGCAGCGCGCCTATCTGTCGGGCCGCACCGACCTCGGCGGCACGGTCGCGGCGATGAGTTCCCTGTTCCGGGCGCTGCCGGGGCGGCTGCGCCTGCGTGTCGCGGCCGCGACACTCGGGATGCCGGTTGGGTCGCGAGGTCGATGGGCTTCGGCCATGATGGATGCATGAGATCGATCTGGAAGGGCTCGATCGCATTCGGGCTGGTGAACGTCCCGGTGAAGGTGTACACCGCCACCGAGGACCACGACATCCGGTTCCATCAGGTGCACGCCAAGGATGGAGGCCGGATCAAATACGAGCGTGTCTGCACCGTGTGCGGTCAATCCGTCCAGTACACCGACATCGATAAGGCCTACGAGTCCCCGGACGGGGACAAGGTCGTCCTGAGCGACGAGGACTTCGCGAAACTGCCCGTCGCGGAGAAACACGAGATCCCGGTTCTGCAGTTCGTGCCGTCCGAGCAGATCGACCCCGTCCTGTTCGAGAAGAGCTACTACCTGGAACCGGATTCCAGCACGCCGAAGGCATACGTCCTGCTCGCTCGGACGCTGGAGGAGATCGAGCGCACCGCCCTGGTGTATTTCACACTGCGCCAGAAGACCAGGCTGGCCGCGCTGCGCGTGCGCGACGGCATCCTGGTGCTGCAGACACTGTTGTGGCCGGACGAGGTCCGCTCCGTCGAATTCGAGTCCCTGGACGGTGTCGCCGAGCCCCGGCCGCAGGAGATCAAGATGGCCGAGACGCTGGTCGAGGCGATGTCCGACGACTTCGATCCGGACCAGTTCACCGACGAGTACCAGATCGAGCTCAAACGCCTGCTCGACGAGGCGATCGCCAGCGGGACCGGCAAGGTGCCCGAGCAACCGGAGCTCGTCCCGAGCGGGATGGACGCCGAGGTGGTCGACCTGGTCGCCGCGCTGCAACGCAGTCTGGAAGCCAGTGGTCGCCGGACGGCGGGCGGTGACGGCGGCGAGGAGCCGAAGAAGGCGGCGAAGAAGGCCACGGCCAAGAGCGGCGCGGGCAAGAGCGCAGCGTCGAAGAGCACCGCATCCAAGAGCACCGCGACGAAGGGCACGGCGTCCAAGAGCACCGCCGCCAAGAGTGCGGCAAAGAAGGCGCCCGCCAAGAAAGCCGCCAAGAAGGCTCCGGCCCGCAAGGGAGCCTGAGCGCTCGTCGGCGCGGGCGACCTACGGCGGCCGCCAGTCTCGGTCAGCCCTCTGCCGCACGGTCGCGGCCGGGTGATCTGCTCACCCCGGCCCGGCGGGAATTCCCTCGCTGGCGCCGAAGCTCGCTTCCTCGTGGCTGACGAGTCCGAGCAGGGCCAGCGGCCGGGGCGTCACCGCGATGGTCAGGTAGGAAACCGTTATCGCCCAACGGTTGACGGCTCTGGGCACCGCGAACGTGTGATAGGCGCGAGTCACCGCTTTGGCGGGGAGACCGGAGAGGTGGACGCCCATCGGGTTCGCGACCGCGAATCCAGGCCCCAGGTCCACGACCAGGCCCAGGTCGCGGTGCTTGTACCGAGTGGCCGTGCCTATGCCCAGGCTGGCGGCGACGTTCCTGGCGAGTGTCTTGCCCTGCCGCGTGGCGTGCTGGGCGGTGGGCGGGGTGATCCGGCCCTGCTTGGTGAGGTCGGGCACGGCTGCCGCGTCGCCGCCCGCGAAGACGTCGGGATGGCCGGGGACGCCCAGCGTCGCGTCGACCACCAGGCGCCCCTTCTCGAGTGGCAGGCCGAGCGTGCTCAGCATCGGCGCACCGGTCACGCCCGTCACCCAGGCGACCGTGTGGGTCGGGACGACCGTGCCGTCGGTGAGCGCGACCGAGTCCGCGCCGAGTTCGCTCAGTGAGGTCTCCAGCCGGATCTCGATGCCGCGTTGCCGCAGCACCTTCAGCACCTTGTCGCTGAGGCGCTCGCCGACCTCGGGCATCACCCTCGCAGCGGTGTCGAGCAGGAGGAAACGCACCTCGGAGGGGTCGAACCCGCGGCGCGCGGCGTAGGCGTCGGCGAGTGCGCGCAACTGCGCGACGAGTTCGGTACCAGCGTAGGAGGCCCCCACGACGACCACGGTGCGCCGAGCACGCCGTACCTCGGCGTCGTCTTCCTGGTCGGCCAGTTCGAGTTGGCGCAGCAGTTGCTCGCGCAGGTACAGCGCCTCGGCGACGGTCTTGAGCCCGCGGGCGTGCTGCGCCAAGCCCGGTATGTCGAACAGGCGGGTGACCGACCCGGGGGTGAGTACCAGCCGATCCCACGACAACTGCCGTGGGGGGTGATGCTCGCTGGTCACCGTGATCGTCTTGTTCCGCAGATCGACCGACTCGGCGGTGGCCACCACCAACCGGACTCGCGGCAGCGAATCGGCCAGCGAAATGGCGACGAACCGAGGGTCGATCAGTCCGCCCGCCACATCGGGCAGCAGCGGGGTATAGAGCATGTAGTCGTTGGGCGTGACGAGTACGACCTCGACGTCCCGGTTCGCCCGGGCCACGATCCGGCAAAGCTTCTGGGCGCAGGTGAATCCGGCGAATCCGCTCCCGACGATCACGACCCGCTGCGGGCCGGTAGTGTCCCCATCCGGCACGAAAACCTCCTCGGCGTCAGCTCTCCGACGCCATTCCCGCCCTGGCGCATTCGAAACCGCTCTCCCGGCCTCCTCGGCTCGATGGCGCTGCCGCGGTGGGCGACCCGCTCATCTTCCGGGCCGCCACACCGAATCGGGTTCTCGCGCAAGCGCGACCGATTCGGGATTGCGGCACGAAGGCGTTCACTCCTCGCGCGGCTCGTCCGGATCGGTCAGCTCCGGGGCGATCTCCCTGGTCGCCATCCCGCCTTCGCGGCCCTGATCCTTCGGTCCCGGCCTGCCACCCTTCGGCTCGCCGGCGTCGTTCTCGTCGGTGTCGTGCTTGTCGGTGTCGTTCTCCCGTGCCATCGCGTGCCCCTTTCGTCGTCGATTCGGCCTACCCGAGCCAGGCCATCTCAATCCGGGCACGAATCACATACTTCACCCGAACGCGGGCGCTTTCTGTCGCGCGGGCGACGCCAGCCGGGGCCGGTAGGCGAGACAGGCGGCCGATGCTCCGTCCGCTGCCAGGAAGATGACGGTGCGCGCGGTGTCGAGCAGGCCCGTGTCCAGTGCGTTCAGGTAGGCGTGCACCGGGGCCGCGGTGTAGGGAGCTTCGAGCGAGGGGTCGAAGCCGACGACCGACTGCGGCGGTATGGCCAGGGCATCCGCCAAGCCGGCCCGGAAGCGGGCATCCGGGATCGGAGCCAGCAGCACCGCCTGCCCCTCGGCGAAGTCGCCGCCGTCGAGTCCTTCCTCGTCCAGGCAGGAGCGCGCGGTCGCGGTCGCCAGATCCACCGGGTCATCCGCACCGGCACGAACACATATGGCGCTACGGCCGTCGGCGCCGGCATCGCCCAAGGCCACCCAGGCGATCGGGTCGACGGGACCGGTGGTCTCGCAGGTGTGCAGCCGGCCGAATCCGCCCGCGGCATCCGAACTCCCGAGCAGCAGCGCGGCGCCACCAGCGCTGTAGGGGAAACCGGCGACCTCACGCCGGGTCGAGGGGTGGGTATCGCCCGCGACGAGCAACGCATACCTCACGGTCCCGGTGGCGAGGAACGCTTCGGCGGTCACGATGGCATGCAGCAGACCGGTAGCGCCATGCATGAGGTCGAAGGAGAAAGCGGGGACACGCCCCGTCTCGTAGGCCAGTCCCAGGCCGATCCGCTTCTGGATGAGCGCCGACACCGCGGGCTCGGAGATGTTGCTGTCCCGGAAGACACCCGCGTTGACCAGCATGCCGATCTCGTCGAGGCCGACATCCGAGCGCTCCACGCAGGCGAGTGCCGCGCGGGCGGCCAATTCGAAGTAGCTGCCGGTGTCGAGGTCGCGGTTCGTCGCGGCCGAGACGATCGTCGTCGCCATGCTCATGCCTCCAGACGCGAGATGGTCGCGGCCAGATACCCGGAGACGATTCCCGACGCCGCCGGGATCATGAGGATTTTCGACCCTTTGGGGATCCTGCGTTGCGCGAGATATTCGTGCAAGACCAGGAAATGCGAGGTCGAGGCCGTATTGCCGTAATCCTGCAACACATTGAGAGCCTGCGGCATCGGCGTGCCGAAATGCCGTTCGGTCAGGTCCGAGATGTATTCGATGGCAGGGGCGCTGAACTGGTGGTGGATCCAGTAGTCGTACTTCTCGCTCTCCCACCTGCGACCGGTTTCGGCGAAGAAGTCGGCTATGCGGTTGATCGCCTGCTGGTACCGGGCCTCGTTCTGCATGGCGCGGTTGTCGGTGTACATCGCGATCCCGCCGGTGCGGTCACTGGGCATGCCGAGGCAGTGCTCGGCGCCGTCGGCTGTGGTCATGAGTTCGACGTAGTGGATTTCGTCGTTGTCGTCACCGCGCCCGTCGAGCACGACCGCGACCGCCGCGTCCCCGACGGTCAACGCCGCGAATTGCGGGTCGTAGGGCTGGCTGATCTCGCGCACCGCCGTCTCGGCGATCGGGGTGATCTGCTCCCCGCTGACCACCAGGCCATTGCGCACCACCCCGGCCTTGATCATGCGGTCGAGCACCATCACTCCGGTGAGCATTCCGGCGCAGGCGTTGGAGACGTCGAAGTGCCGTGCCGCGTCCGCGCCGATCGCCCGGCCCAGCATCGATGCGAAAGACGGTGCGTAGCAGAAGATTCCCGCGCCACGGGTGCGAGTGATGGAGGCCGAGATGACGACGTCCAGCTCGTCGGCCCGGTAGTCGGAGTACAGCAGACAGTCCTCGATCGCGTGCAACGCCAGCTCGAAGGACGATTCGTACCCGTCCGGATCGGAGTTGTAGACACGCCGATTCCTGATGCCGGTGATGCGCTCCAGATCCAACGACCTCGGCACAGCCAGCTCGGCGATCAGATCCTCGGTAGAGCGGACGGTCGTAGGTGTGTACGAGCCGATCGACTCGAAACGAGTACGAAGCATAACCCCTGCTTTCTGCTTCAGTCGGCGACAAAGGTCCGGTGATGCTCTGGCGACAACGTTGTCGGGAGTCGCTGGTCCGCCACGTCTACTCGGTCAGTCCGACCAAGGCCGCGCTGATATCGCACAGCTGCTGAGCGACCGCGTCGTCCTGGGCCAGACGCGACGGAGCCTTGACGCGGTTCTTCTGGAAGTAGCAGCCGCTGACCGCGGCGACTTCGGGATCGGTGGCCAGGTACGTGAGGGCTCGTCCGCCCTCCGCGGCGGACACCATGAACAGTCGCTTGGCGAGCGCGACCAACGGTTGGCCGAACCACGGCATCGAATCCCAGATCCCGGTCGCCACCGCACCGGGGTGAAAGGCGTTGACCGTCACTCCGGTCCCTTCGAGACGCCGCGCCAGTGCCCGTGTGTAGAGGACGTTCGCCAGTTTGGAGCGGCTGTACGCCTTCTCCCCCGAGTATCCGTGCCGGAAGCCCAGATCCGTGAAATCCATGGTGGCGCCGAACTGCATGACCGAGGAGGTGAACACGATGCGTGACGGGGCGCTGCTCACCATCAGCTCGGTGAGCAGTTCGGTGAGCAAGAAACCACCGAGGAAGTTGACCGCGAACGTGGCCTCGACGCCGTCCTCGGTTTCGATCCGAGTGTTGTGGTAGGCGCCCGCGTTGTTGGCCAGCACATCCAAGTGGTCGTATGCGGCCAGAACCTCCTTGGCCAGCTGCCGGACAGACGACTGGGAGGCGAAATCGCACTCCAGCGTCTCGACGCCCGCCGCCCCCGCGGACCGCACCAGCTCCGCCGCGGCGGAAAGCTTCTGCGGATTCCGCCCGACCAAGACGAGCCGATTCCCCTCAGCTGCCAGCTGCTGGGCCGATTCGAGACCGATACCCGATGTCGCCCCCGTGATCAGGATTGTCTGCACAGCGGAACACCCTGCCACAGAAGTTTCCTCGAAGATTGCTGACACGAGCCACCCGCACCGATATTTTCATCGATCAGGCATGAATCGCGGTCCAGTCAGCATGAACCGCGGCGATCCCGAGTCAGGGCTCGAGCATCGATTGAGGTGAATCGCCCCTGACAGCGACGACGGTTTCGACCATGGTGCGCGAAATTCCCGCGCCTACTGTACGAGTGTCTATTTGCCGAGGATGCGCGGCTCGGAAATCATTGCGGCGCCGCGCTGTCCGGCGCGGCACGGTCGGCGGCCAGCTGTGACCGCGCCTCGATCAGGCGGTCGCCGTGCAGGCGGTCAGGCGGATGGTCGCGGCGCGCGGTATGGCGCTGCCGAGATCCGGGAAGGCGGGAGCGCTGAGACCGAGGGTGCCGATGGCCTTCTGCTCGGCTTCGGCGCGCGTGGGCGCCCACGCCCATCCGTGCTTGCCGTCCGCGCCGCGGGCCACCGACCCGCAGGCGTTCCAGAACTGCACGACGGCCCGGCAGTCGGTGACGCCGCACTCGGCACGGGCCGCGGTCTCGGCTGCGGCGGCGCTTGCGAAATTGACCGCCGACGCGACGGCGCCGGTACTGGACGAAAGCGCAAGCGCGCCATAGTAGACCCCGGCCGCACGCGCTTCACTCGCGGAATTGCCGACCACGGCGCAGGTGGCGGCGGACACCACCGCCAGACCGAGAACAGCCTTGCGCGGCACCGCCATGTCATCCTCCACGTCTGGCGAACGAGTTCAGGACTCGGATCATCGTGCAGCGCAGCCGTGTTGTCCAACGAGTGCCTTCCCAGCCGGTGCGGCAGCGAGTAGGCGGGTCGCGCCAGTACTCCCGGTCCGGTGGGGACCCGTGGTTTCCTCGGCGATGACCTGCGGGCCGCAGGCAAGCGAGCAGCGCCAAACCAGACACCAGCGCGGGCCTCACCCGTGACTTCGGTGACTTCGCAAGACGCCGACCTCGCGGCCTGTATCCCCGGCCCCGGACGAAGCTCGGGAATCCCACCGCACTGCACTGGTCACCCGGCGTTGTCGTACGGGGGACGAGCGGTCGCCATGCAGGCGGTCAGTCGGGTCGGCGGCGGTACCCCAGCCGGTTACACCGTGAACCCGAGGGCGCGCAACTGCTCGCGGCCGTCCTCGGTGATCTTGTCCGGACCCCACGGCGGCATCCAGACCCAGTTGATCTTCAGATCCTCCACCAGGCCGCTGCGCACCAGCGCGTTGCGGGACTGGTCTTCGATGACGTCGGTCAGCGGGCAGGCCGCGGAGGTCAGGGTCATGTCGAGGATCGCGATGTTGTCCTCCTCGACGCGCAGCCCGTAGACCAGGCCGAGGTCGACGACGTTGATGCCCAGTTCCGGGTCGACGACGTCGCGCATCGCCTCTTCGATGTCCTCGAGCAGTTTGATGTCCTCCGAAGACAATCCAGCCAACTCAGCCAACTCAGCCGACTCGGACGATTCAGCCGACTCGGACGTCTGCGACACCTCCGACAGCTCGGCGGCAGGCGCGGCCTGCTCCGTCTGCTCGGTCGTGTCGACGGCCGGTGTGTCACTCATGACGCTTTCCCGTTTCCCTCGGAGTGTGCAGTTCCTTCGGCGGCCCCGGTGGGCTGATCAGGGCTGATTCGCAGGACGGCGTCCTTGAACGCCATCCACCCGAGCAGCGCGCACTTCACCCGCGCGGGGTACTTCGACACGCCCGCGAGGGCGATGCCGTCGCCGATCACGTCCTCGTCGCCCTCGATGGTGCCCCGGCTGGAGATCATCTCACTGTAGGAGTCGACCACCTTCAGCGCCTGCTGCACCGGCAGCCCGATGACCTGATCGGTGAGGATCGAGGTCGCGGCCTGGCTGATCGAGCAGCCCTGACCGTCGTAGGAGACGTCGGCGATGTCGCCGTTCGCGTCCAGCTGCACGCGCAGGGTCACCTCGTCGCCGCAGGTCGGGTTCACGTGGTGCACCTCGGCCCCGAACGGCTCGCGCAGCCCGCGGTGATGCGGGTGCTTGTAATGGTCCAGGATCACTTCCTGGTACATCTGCTCCATGCGCATGTCTTGTGCAACCCCACTGTGTCTAATCGTCGGCGTTCGCTGCGCTCACACCGAAGAACGCTTGAGCCTTCCGCACCGCGGCGACCAGCGCGTCGACCTCGGCGAGGGTGTTGTAGACCGCGAACGAGGCGCGAGCGGTGGCGGCGACGCCGAAACGGCGGTGCAGCGGCCACGCGCAGTGGTGGCCCACCCGGATGGCCACGCCCTCGTCGTCCAGGATCTGACCGACGTCGTGGGCGTGGATGCCGTCGACCACGAACGACACAGCGCCGCCGCGGTCGAGGTTCTCGGTGGGGCCGATGACGCGCACGCCATCGATCCCGGCCAGCCCTTCCAGCGTCGCGCCGACCAGCGCGTGCTCGTGCGCCGCGACCGCGTCCATGCCGATTTCTTCGAGATACCGCACGGCCGCGCCCAATCCGACCACCTGCGAGGTCATCGGCACACCGGCCTCGAACCGCTGCGGCGGCGGCGCGTAGGTGCTGTGGTCCATGAAGACCGTCTCGATCATGGACCCGCCCGTGATGAACGGCGGGATCTCCTCCAGCAGCGCTCGGCGGCCGTAGAGCACGCCGACGCCGGAGGGACCGAGCATCTTGTGGCCGGAGAACGCGGCGAAATCCACGCCGAGGTCACGGAAGTCCACCGGCATGTGCGGCACCGACTGGCAGGCGTCGAGCACCACCAGCGCGCCCACCGCCTTCGCCCGGCGCACCAATTCGGCGACCGGGGCGACGGCGCCGGTGACATTGGACTGATGGGAGAACGCGACCACCTTGGTGGCGGGCGACAGTTCCAGCGAGTCCAGGTCGATCCGGCCGTCCTCGGTCACGCCGTACCACTTCAGGACGGCGCCGGTGCGGCGGGCCAGTTCCTGCCAAGGCACCAGGTTGGCGTGGTGTTCCAGCTCGGTGATGACGATCTCGTCGCCCGGACCCACGTGGTAGGGGAACCTGTCGTCGGCGAACGCGTAGGTCACCAGGTTCAGTGACTCGGTGGCGTTCTTGGTGAACACGATCTCGCCCGCGTCGACGCCGACGAACCGCGCGATGTCGGCCCGCGCGCCCTCGTAGGCGTCGGTCGCCTCCTCGGCCAGCTGGTGCGCACCGCGGTGCACCGCCGAGTTGCTGGTGATCAAGAAGTCACGTTCGGCCTCGAGCACCGTGATCGGCCGCTGCGCGGTCGCGCCGGAGTCCAGATACACCAACGGTTTCCCGTCCCGGACCGTGCGGTTCAGGATCGGGAAGTCGGCCCGGATACGGGCGACGTCGAGGGTGCGGACCGTAGCGGTCATGTCAGGCTCCAGCAGTGGCGTTAGCGGTGAAGCGGACGTAGCCGTTGGCGTCGAGTTCCTCCGCGAGTTCGGCGCCGCCCTCGGCGACGATGCGGCCGCCGACGAAGACGTGCACGAACTCCGGCTGGATGTACCGCAGGATGCGGGTGTAGTGCGTGATCAGCAGAACGCCACCGTTCTCGCGCTCCTTGTAGCGGTTGACGCCCTCGGAGACGATCCGCAGCGCGTCGACGTCCAGGCCGGAGTCGGTCTCGTCCAGGATGGCGATCTTCGGCTTGAGCAGGCCCAGCTGGAGGATCTCGTGGCGCTTCTTCTCACCGCCGGAGAATCCCTCGTTCACGCTGCGCTCGGCGAAGGCGGCGTCGATCTCCAGTTCGCTCATCGACTCCTTCACCTCCTTGACCCAGTGCCGCAGCTTCGGGGCCTCGCCGCGCACGGCGGTGGCGGCGGTGCGCAGGAAGTTCGACATCGAGACGCCGGGAACCTCGACCGGGTACTGCATGGCGAG
The DNA here is from genome assembly GCA_019930625.1 of Nocardia asteroides. Taxonomy (NCBI): domain Bacteria; kingdom Bacillati; phylum Actinomycetota; class Actinomycetes; order Mycobacteriales; family Nocardiaceae; genus Nocardia; species Nocardia asteroides. Next base: position 4,465,857 of record CP082844.1, on the reverse strand, counting down.
GAACAGGCCGGCACGCGCGCGCTCGTCCACCGACATCGCCAGCACGTCCTCGCCGTCGAGGGTGATCGAGCCGGAGGTCACCGTGTACTTCGGATGGCCCGCGATCGCGTAGGACAGCGTGGACTTGCCGGAGCCGTTGGGGCCCATGATGGCGTGCGTCTCACCGGATCTCACCGTGAGGTTCACGCCCTTGAGGATCTTGATGGGCTCGCCGGACTCGTCGGGGTTGGCGACCTCGACGTGCAGGTCCTTGATTTCCAGGGTGGTCATCGAATTCGAATTCCTTTGCCAGGTATGGGGTCGTTGATCAGGCGCCGATGGCGGCGAGTTCGGCCTCGATGGCCGCCTCCAGCCGCTCCCGGAACTCGGGCACCGCGATCTTCTGGATGATCTCGTGGAAGAACCCGCGCACCACCAGGCGGCGGGCGGCGTCCTCCGGGATGCCGCGGGCGCGCAGATAGAACAGCTGCTCGTCGTCGAACCTGCCGGTCGCGGACGCGTGTCCGGCGCCGACGATCTCGCCGGTCTCGATCTCCAGGTTCGGCACCGAGTCCGCGCGGGCGCCGTCGGTGAGTACCAGGTTGCGGTTGACCTCGAAGGTGTCGGTGCCCTCGGCGGCGGCGCGGATGAGCACGTCGCCGACCCACACGGTGCGGGCGTCGCCCTTCGGCGAGTGCGGATCCCCTTGCAGCGCACCCTTGTACAACACGTTCGACTTGCAGTTCGGGACGGCGTGATCGACCAGCAGGCGCTGCTCGAAATGCTGGCCCGCGTCGGCGAAGTAGAGGCCGAGCAGTTCGGCGTCGCCGCCGGGGCCTTCGTAGCGGACGTTGCCGGTCAGGCGCACCAGGTCGCCGCCGAGGGTGACCGAGATGTGCCGCAGCGTGGCGTCGCGACCGAGCTTGGCGTGGTGGGCGGTGGCGTGGACGGCGTCATCGGCCCAGTCCTGCACGGCGACGACGGTCAGCTTGGACGAATCGCCGAGCACGAATTCCACGTTCTCCGCGTAGGTTCCGCTGCCGCGCTGGTCGATGACCACGGTCACCTTGGCGAAGCGGTCCAGCCGGATCTGGAGGTGGCCGTAGGCGGTCTTGCCTTCGCCGGGCCCGGTGATGGTGATGGTGACCGGCTCGGAGACCTCGACCTCCTGGCCGACCGACACGACGGTGGCCTGCTCGAAGCCGGAGTAGGCCTGCGCCGCGACGCGATCGGACGGCACGCCGCCCGCGCCGAGCCTGCTGTCGGCACGGTCGACGGTCTCGACCGTCACGCCCTCGGCCGCGGCGACCTCGACGACCGCGTGGCCGTCCCGGACCGCGGTGCCGTCGTGCAGGCCGCGCAGGCGGCGCAGCGGTGTGAACCGCCACGCCTCGTCCTTCCCCGACGGCACCTCGAAGGCGTCGACGTCGAAGGAGGTGAACACCTCACCCTTGTTGACCGCGGGGGTACGGGCCTCGGCCGCTTCGGCAACGTTCTCCACTGCCATCAGCCGACGGCTCCTTCCATCTGCAGTTCGATCAGGCGGTTCAGCTCGAGCGCGTATTCCATCGGCAGTTCCTTGGCGATCGGCTCGACGAAGCCGCGCACCACCATCGCCATCGCCTCGTCCTCGGTGAGGCCGCGGCTCATCAGGTAGAACAGCTGGTCCTCGGAGACCTTCGAGACGGTCGCCTCGTGACCCATGGTCACGTCGTCCTCGCGGATGTCGACGTAGGGGTAGGTGTCGGAGCGGCTGATCGTGTCGACCAGCAGCGCGTCGCACTTCACCGTCGACTTCGAGCCGTGCGCGCCCTTGTTCACCTGCACCAGGCCGCGGTAGGAGGCCCGGCCGCCGCCGCGCGCCACCGACTTCGACACGATGGTCGAGGACGTGTGCGGCGCCAGGTGCAGCATCTTCGCACCGGTGTCCTGGTGCTGGCCCTCGCCGGCGAAGGCCACCGAGAGCACCTCGCCCTTGGCGTACTCGCCGGTCATCCAGACCGCCGGGTACTTCATGGTGACCTTGGAACCGATGTTGCCGTCGATCCACTCCATGGTCGCGCCCGCCTCGGCCTTGGCCCGCTTGGTGACCAGGTTGTAGACGTTGTTCGACCAGTTCTGGATGGTGGTGTAGCGGCAGCGGCCGCCCTTCTTCACGATGATCTCCACCACCGCGGAGTGCAGCGAGTCCGACTTGTAGATCGGCGCGGTGCAGCCCTCGACGTAGTGCACGTACGCGCCCTCGTCCACGATGATCAGCGTGCGCTCGAACTGGCCCATGTTCTCGGTGTTGATCCGGAAGTACGCCTGCAGCGGGATGTCGACGTGCACGCCCGGCGGCACGTAGATGAACGAGCCACCCGACCACACGGAGGTGTTCAGCGCGGAGAACTTGTTGTCACCAGCGGGGATGACCGTGCCGAAGTACTGCCGGAAGATCTCCGGGTGCTCCTTCAACGCCGTATCGGTGTCGAGGAAGATGACACCCTGCTGCTCCAGATCCTCACGGATCTGGTGGTAGACGACCTCGGACTCGTACTGCGCGGCGACACCGGAGACCAGCCGCTGCTTCTCCGCCTCGGGGATGCCCAGCTTGTCGTAGGTGTTCTTGATGTCCTCGGGCAGCTCGTCCCAGGACGCGGCCTGCTTCTCGGTCGAGCGCACGAAGTACTTGATGTTGTCGAAGTCGATGCCGTCGAGATTGGAGCCCCACAGCGGCATCGGCTTGCGGTCGAAGATGCGCAGGGCCTTGAGCCGCTGTTCGAGCATCCATTCCGGCTCGCTCTTCTTCGCCGAGATGTCGCGGACAACCGCCTCGGACAGACCTCGTTGCGCACTGGCGCCGGCCACATCCGAATCGGCCCAGCCGTAACCGTATTTGCCCAGCGAAGCAATGGCCTCTTCCTGGGTGAGCGGTTGCACCTGGTCGGTGGTCGTCGTCATTCGGCACTCCTTCCGGAGTCGTTCGTTCGTACCGCTGCGGGCTGTGCAGCGGTTGGTGCTGACGTTTCGGTCCGGTCGGCCGACAGGACGAGCAGCGGCACGTGCGTGGTGCACGCGCAGTCGCCGTTGGCGATCGTGGCCAGCCGCTGCACGTGCGTGCCGAGCAGTTCCCGGAACGCCTCGAGTTCGGCCGCGCACAGTTGCGGGAACTCTTCGGCGACGTGCGCCACCGGGCAGTGATGCTGGCAGATCTGCACGCCCGCGCCCACCTTGCGGGTGGTGGCGGCGAATCCGGCGTCGGTGAACGCCTCGGCGATCTCCTCGGCTTTGGCCTCGGTCTGATCCGGGGTGTGCTGAGCGACCGGTTCGATCCCGGCCACGATAGTGCGTGCCCGTTTGCGAGCGAACTCGGTGAGGGCCTGTTCGCCGCCGATCTCCCCCAGCTGCCGCATGGCGGCTCCGGCCAGATCGTCGTACGCGTGGCCGAGCTGGCCTCGCCCGGCAGCGGTGAGCTGGTACTGCTTCGCCGGGCGGCCGCGGCCTTTCTGCTGCCAGGGCGCCGATCGGCCCGCGCGCGCCTGACCGGAGTCGATCAGGGCGTCCAAATGCCTGCGCACGCCCGCCGGGGCCAAGCCCAGCTTGTTCCCGATGGCGGTAGCGGTGATCGGCCCTTCTTCCAGCAGCAACTGCACGATGGCCGCTCGGGTATGCCCTTCACCGCCGACCGTCGCGGGCGCAGCAACCGACCCGGCGCCGACCTTGCGACCAGCTCCTGCGTCGTCCCTCCGCAAACCCACGGTTTTCACAACATCAGTGTGGCGGAATTCGTTCCTAAAATCTAATAAGGGTGCCCTGAGTCAGCGGGCTGTTCGGCCGGCGGGCGATCCGGCGTGCCGGAGCCGACCGGTTCCACTCTTCGGACAGGTGTCCACCCTCGCATGCCGGTAATCGGAGCGGAACTTTTCCGGCTGACCTGCGCAGAAGGAACGGGGGCCAGCACCGGTCGGCGCACGTGAGCGAGACACGGAGCGTGCGGCGCCTCGCATCCGGCGCGATCGCCGGGACTCCCACCTGCCGCGGCGATTCCGCGAAGTGCCGTTCGTCACAGCCCTGCTCATCGCACGGCGACGAGCTTCATCGGCGTCTCCAGCAGCGCGTCCACCGCCTCGTCCCAGGCGACTGTGGCCGTGGTGACCAGCGACGGATCGAAACGACCGGCCGCGACGAGATCGAGGATCTCGGGGATGACCGGACGGACGTGCGCGCGGCCGGTGTGAAAGGTGCAGCACCGGGAGTACATGTCGAAGATCGGCAGGGCGACGTCCCGCAACTGGACGCTGACGCTCGTGCACCAGCCGTCGTATGCGGTCGCGCCGATCGCCGCGCGCAGCGCCTTCGCCCCGCCCGCCGCCTCCACGGTGACGGGGAACCGGCCGACCCGCGCGTCCTGCAGCCCTTCGATCGCCTCCGCACCGAGCGACTTCGCGATCTCCAACCGCTCGGCGGAGTCGTCGAGATACACCACGCGAGCGGATCCGAGGGCGACCGCGAGTCCGGCCGCGTAGAGGCCGATCGAGGGCGCGGCCGGGCCGCCGATCACCAGCACTTCCGCGCCGGGATCGTCGGCCAGTCGCGGCCCCACGGCACGGTAGGAGTCCGGGATGTTGTCGCTCGCGCTGGCCACCACGACCGGGTCGACGCCGGACGGCAGCCGGACGAGCATGGCGTCGGCGTGCGGCACGAGTGCCAGATCGGCCCACAGGCCGCCCCAGTCCAGCCCACCCAAGGTGCCGAGCCCGAAGGTGGACAGCGGCGGATGGCTCGCGCAGTTGCCGGTCCTGCCCCGCGCGCAGGGGCGGCAGGCGCCGCACGAGATCTGGAACGGCACCACGACCAGATCGCCCACGGCGACGCCGCGGACCTGCGGGCCGATCGCGACCACCTCCGCGACGCCCTCGTGCCCGAACGGGTACGGCCCCGGCAGCGGGAACGCACCGCGCAGCACGGCCGGGTCGATGTCGCAGGTAGCCAGCGCGACCGGCCGTACCAGCGCCTGGCCGGGGTCGCTCAGGACGGGTTCGGGGTGTTCTTCCCAGCGCATCGCACCGGGACCGGAGAGCATCAGACGCTTCATCGTCCGAGTGTCGCTAGAACGTTCTTTCTAGTCAAAGCCTTCACCCGGAACCGCCCTGCTCGGCAGGTAGTTCCGGTGGTTTTCCGGCCGCGGCCGCTGCACCGGGCTCGGCCGTCGGCGCCGATCCGCCCGGCCCGGACGGCGCGCCTCCGATCCCCGCCGCCGCGAAGGTCGACCGGATGAGCCGCTCCATCGACTTGGCCACCGTGCGCAGCGGCGCGTCCGTCTGCCGGATCCGTGCCAGGATCGTGGCGCCCTCGTAGGCGGCGACCACGGTGGTGGCCAGCTCGGCCGCGTCCGCTCCGCCGAGGCCGAGCTCGGCGAGCAGCCCCGCGAACGCCTGCTCCATCGTGTCGAATGCGTGCACGCAGGCCGAGCGCACCGCCTCGACGTCACTGCCGCCGTCCAGCGCGGGCGTCCCGATCGGGCACCCGTCGGTCCAGTCCGAGTCCGCGAGCTTGGCGACCATGAACTCGAACAGCGTGCCCATGGTGGCGAACACGTCGGTCGGCCCCTGCCGGATCATCCGGCCGGTCAGCACTCCGGTCCCGGTGATCGCCGCGACCGCGATCTCCTCCTTGCCGCCGGGGAAGTGGTGGTAGATCGAGCCGTACGGCAGTTCGGCCGCCTCGCTCAACGCCTTCAGACCGAACCCGTGATATCCGTGCCGCGCGAGCAGCCCGCACGCGGCGACCTCGATCCGCCGCCTGGACTCCGAAACCATCCGTCGATTGTGCCCCGCGGGCGGGCCGGGTCCGGCCGGAACGAGCGGGGTCCGTGCGCGGTGCGGCGCCGCCGCTGGAACTAGGCTTCGTTGCGTGGCGGTACTGGAGGGCGCGCGGCGCAGGACACTGGCGTTCGGGCGCCGGGCACTCGGACTCGACGTGCCCGCGGCCGATCACACGATCGCGGTGCTGCACCGGGACGAGTCGGAGGTGCCCGGTCTCGACCGCAAGGAACTCGCGCAGCTCGACCGGATCCGCCTGATGGGCGCGACCGGCACGGTGCTGATGGCGATCAGCGCGCTCGGCATCGGCGCGCAGCCGGTGCACCAGAATCCGACCTCGGGTGTCCGCGTGCTCGGCATCTTCGCCCGCGCCCACACCGGCTCGCTGGCCATGTGCATGACCGGCACAGTCGTCGTCGTGCTGGCCTGGCTGTTGCTGGGCCGGTTCGCGGTCGGCGGCATCGGCGGCTCCCCCATCCACCGGCTGACTCGCTCGCAGCTGGACCGCACGCTGCTGCTGTGGCTCATCCCGCTCAGTGTGGCGCCGCCGCTGTTCAGCAACGACGTCTATTCCTATCTGGCGCAGAGCGAGATCGCCGCGCGCGGCATCGATCCCTACGAGGAAGGCCCGGTCGCGGGACTCGGGATCGACAACGTTCTCACCAACAACGTTCCGACCATCTGGCGCGACACCCCCGCGCCCTACGGTCCGCTGTTCCTCTGGGTCGGCCGCGGTATCGCCGAACTCACCGGCGACAACATCATCGCGGGGGTCTGGGTGCACCGTCTGCTCGCGCTCGGCGGCGTCGCGCTGATCGTGTGGGCGCTGCCGCGGCTCTCGGTGCGCTGCGGCGTCGCGCCGGTGAGCGCGCTGTGGCTCGGCGCGGCCAACCCGCTGGTGCTGTTCCATCTGGTCGGCGGCGTGCACAACGACGCGCTGATGCTCGGCCTGATGCTGGCCGGCCTGGAGTTCTGCCTGCGTGCCATCGAGGACACCCACCCGTTCGACGGCCGCGCCTATGCGTGGCTGATCAGCGGGGCGATCATCATCACCCTGTCGTCGACGATCAAGTTCACCTCGATCATCGTGCTCGGGTTCGTCGGCATGGCCCTGGCTCGGCGCTGGGGCGCCTCGCTGCGCACGGTCGCCGTCGCGGCCGCCATGCTCGGCGCCATCGCCATCGGTACAACGCTTTTCATCAGTTCGGTGAGCGGTCTCGGCTTCGGGTGGATCTACACGCTGAACACCGCGAGCGTCGTCCGCAGCTGGATGTCGCTGCCGACGGTGCTCGGCATCATCACCGGGTTCGGCGGTGTGCTGCTCGGGCTCGGCGATCACACCACCGCGCTGCTGAGCATCACCCGGCCGATCGCCGCGGTGGTCGCGGGGTTCTTCACCGTGCGCATGCTGGTCGCCACCGGCACCGGGCGACTGCACCCGGTCGGCGCGCTCGGCGTGGCGCTCGGCGCGATCGTGCTGCTGTTCCCCGTGGTTCAGCCCTGGTATCTGCTGTGGGCGATCGTGCCGATGGCGGCGTGGGCGACCCGGCCGGTGTTCCGCGTTCCGGCGGTGGCGTTCTCGGCGATCGTGAGCGTCATCCTGATGCCGCGCGGCGCCGACCTGGAGGTGTTCCAGATCGTGGGCGCCGCGATCGCCACCGTGATCGTCGGAGTGCTGTTCATCGCGCTCACCCGCAACTCGCTGCCGTGGCGGGGGCAGACGGGGGTGTCGGCTCCGTCACAGGTGCCCACCTCTTACGGTGTGACATCGTGACCGAGCGTGGCGAGGGAGCCATCTACACAGCACCACCGGGTGCGACGCAGCCGAGCGCGGACGAGGCGGAGTCGTGACCACAGCTTCCGGACCGGCGGTCAGCGTGGACGGCGTCGTCAAGCGGTACGGCTCCACCACAGCCGTCGACGGCCTGACGTTCGAGGTCGAATCGGCGCAGGTGCTGGCGCTGCTCGGCCCGAACGGCGCGGGCAAGACCACGACCGTGGAGATGTGCGAAGGCTTCGCCACCCCGGATGCGGGCACGGTGCGCGTACTCGGCCTGGACCCCATCTCCGATTCCGAACGGCTGCGTCCCCGCATCGGGGTCATGCTCCAAGGCGGCGGCGCTTATCCCGGTGCGCGAGCGGGTGAAATGCTCGACTTGGTGGCCGCCTACGCGGCGGATCCACTCGACCCCGACTGGCTGCTGCGCACCCTCGGCCTCCAAGACAACCGCCGTACGCCCTACCGCCGCCTCTCCGGCGGGCAGCAGCAGCGGCTCGCCCTCGCCTGCGCGCTGGTGGGCAGGCCGGAGATCGTGTTCCTGGACGAACCCACCGCGGGCTTGGACGCCCAGGCCCGGCTGATCGTCTGGGAACTGATCGATGCCCTGCGCCGCGACGGGGTGACCGTCGTGCTGACCACGCACATGATGGACGAGGCCGAGCAGCTGGCCGACCAGCTGGTGATCATCGACCACGGTCGCATCGTCGCCTCGGGCACGCCGGCCGAGGTCACCGCGCACGGGGCGGCCGGGCAGCTGCGGTTCTGCGCGCCGCCCAAACTGGACCTGGAGCTGCTGGCGAACGCCCTGCCGGAAGGGTTCGCGCCCCGGGAGACCGCCCCGGGCACCTACCTGGTGGAGGGTGAGATCAATCCGCAGGTGCTCGCGACCGTCACCGCGTGGTGCGCGCGAATGAACGTGCTGGCCACCGACATCCGGATCGACCAGCGCCGGCTGGAAGACGTCTTCTTGGAACTGACCGGACGGGACCTGCGCGGATGAGCGAGCACGACCGGAACGCCAACCGTTTCGCGCCGGGCACCTTCGCCCCCGGGCCGCGCCCGAGCAGCCGCGCGGCGATGCTGTTCGCGCAGACCCGGCTCGAGCTGATCCTGTTGCTGCGCAACGGCGAACAACTCCTGCTGACCATGTTCATCCCGATCACCCTGCTGGTGGGACTGAGCCTGCTGCCGTTCGGCGACCTCGGCTCGCACCGGGTGGACAAGATCGTGCCCGCGGTGATGATGGTGGCCGTCATGTCCACCGCGTTCACCGGTCAGGCCATCGCGGTCGGCTTCGACCGGCGCTACGGCGCGCTCAAGCGGCTGGGCGCGACGGCGCTGCCGCGGTGGGGCGTCATCGCGGGCAAGAGCGCGGCCGTGCTCATCGTGGTCGTGCTGCAAGCGGTGTTGCTCGGCGTGATCGGCTTCGCGCTCGGCTGGCGGCCCGAACCCGCCGGGCTACTGCTGGGAGCGGCGGTGATCGCGCTCGGCACCGCGACCTTCGCGGCGATGGGCCTGCTGCTGGGCGGCACCCTCAAGGCCGAGGTGGTGCTCGCGCTGGCGAACATCCTGTGGTTCGTCATGCTCGGCGTCGCCAGCATCGTGTTCGCGGCCGACGACCTGCCCGCCGTGGTGAGCGTGCTCGCCCGGCTGGTGCCTTCGGGCGCGCTGGCCGAAGCCCTGGAGAACGCGATGCACACCGGCGTCGACTGGCTGGGGCTGGCTGTGCTGGCGGTGTGGGGCCTCGTGGCGGGCGTGGCGGCCACCCGGCTGTTCCGCTTCCACTGAGGCTCAACGACAAAAGGTAGTAGACCGGGTGCTGCCCCCGGATCCGGCGGGGCTACCATGTGCGACGTGCTGTATCGCGCGTTCCTGCGACTCGTCGACAAGCTGCCGCTGCCCTCGTTGCGGGCGCAGCTCCTGACCGCACTGGCGGTCATCCTGACGCAGGCGGGTATCTCGGTCACCGGCGCCGTCGTGCGGGTCACGGCGTCCGGTCTGGGCTGCCCGACCTGGCCGCAATGCTTCCCGGGTAGCTTCACGCCGGTCGCGGTGTCGGAGGTCCCGGCCATCCATCAGGCGGTCGAGTTCTCCAACCGGCTGCTGACCTTCGTGGTGTCGCTGTTCGCCGGGCTGATCGTCCTCGCGGTCACCCGGGCGCGCCGCCGCCGTGAGGTGCTGGTGTACGCGTGGCTGATGCCCGGCGGCACGGTCGTGCAGGCGATCATCGGCGGCATCACGGTGCGCACCGGACTGCTGTGGTGGACCGTCGCGACCCACCTGCTCGCGTCCATGGTCATGGTGTGGCTCGCGGTGGTGCTGTACGCGAAGATCGGCGAACCCGACGACGGCGTCGACACCGTGCGGGCGCCCGCGCCGCTGCGCTGGCTCACCGTGCTCGCCGGGGTCGCGCTCGCCGCGGTGCTGATCGCGGGAACTCTGGTGACCGCGGCCGGTCCGCACGCGGGCGACAAGAGCATCGAGCGACAGGTGGAGCGCTTGCAGGTCGAGATCGTCACCTTGGTGCATCTGCACTCCCAACTGCTGGTCGGGTATCTCGCGCTGCTGGTCGGGCTCGCCTTCGGCCTGTTCGCGGTGGGCATCACGCCCGCCGTGCGCACCCGCCTGTTCGTGCTGCTCGGCGTGGTCTGCTCGCAGGCGCTGGTCGGAGTCGTGCAGTACTTCACCGACGTCCCCGCGGCGCTGGTCGTGGTGCACGTGGGCGGGGCCGCGGCGTGCACCGCCGCCACCGCCGCACTGTGGGCTTCGTTGCACACCCGGGAGCGGGTGGCCGTCCCGAAGGCGGACGCCGCGACGCAGGCCGCCTGAGCGAGCGCTACCGCCGCACTCGGCGGTAGCGTTGTCGATCGTGTCCAGGCCTGACCCGCAATCCGATGCACCGCAGCCTTTTCCCGAGATAGAGCCGTATTCCCGCGGACTGCTGGACGTCGGGAACGGCCAGCGGATCTACTGGGAGACCAGCGGTAACCCGGACGGCAAACCGGCGTTGGTGGTGCACGGCGGTCCCGGCGGCGGCGGAGGGCGCGGATCGCGCAAGACGTTCGACCCGGCGTTATACCGAATCGTCCTGTTCGATCAACGTGGCTGTGGGGAAAGCCTGCCGCACGCCTCCGACCCCGCGGTCGATCTGACACACAACACCACCCAGCACCTGATCGCCGACATGGAACGGCTGCGTGAACACCTCGGTATCGAACGCTGGCTGCTCTACGGCGGCTCCTGGGGCGCGACGCTGATCCTCGCCTACGCGCAGCGCCACCCCTTGCGGGTCAGCGAGATCGTACTGGTCGGGGTCACCATGACCCGGCAGGAGGAAATCGACTGGCTCTACCGCGACCTCGCCCGGCTGCTGCCCGAACAGTGGGAGACCTTCCGCACGGGCGTTCCGCTCGCCGACCGTCACGGCGACCTCGTCGACGCCTATCGCCGACTGATGGAAAGCCCCGACGCCCCGACCCGCGAGGCGGCCGCGCTGCGGTGGTGCGCCTGGGAGGACGCGGTGATCGCGCACGAGAATCTGGGCAGCCCAGGCCAGTACAGCGCCAAGCCGGACGCCGCGCGACTGGCGTTCGTCCGGATCTGCACGCATTACTTCGCCAACGCGGCCTGGCTGGAGGACGGGCAATTGCTGGGCGACGTGCACCGGCTGACGGGCATTCCGGGCGTGCTGATCCACGGCAGGCTCGACCTGAGCGCCCCGCTGTACACCGCCTGGCAGCTGGCCCGAGCATGGCCCGAATCCGAACTGCAGGTCATCGATGATTCGGGGCACACCGGCAGCTCGGCCATGGGTGCCGCCGTCCTGCGCGCGATCGCCCGGTTCGCCACATAGGCGCGCAAGCGGCCGGTCAGGGCACGCCCGCCACTGGCCTCCTGACGACCCGCTGCAGCGCGCGCAGGTCGGCGTCGAGCGTCCGGTACAACCAATAGACGGCGACGAACGCGAGTCCGCCGACCGCGCACAGGCCCAGTACCGAATCGCGCACCAGCGGAAGCTCCTGCTCGGGTTCGAGCAGGCTGAATCCGGCCAGCACTCCGACCACCGGAACGGACGCGGTGACCGCGAGATAGATCGTGGTTCTTCGACGCAGTGCGCGAATATGGCCGGAGTCGTGCGCCGTGGGGCGGCTGTAGCGCAGATAGACCGGATAGACGGAGCGGACGATGTAGAAGGTCGACAGGAAGAACGTGTAGGCGACCGAGATGACGGCTGCCATGAAAACCGTCATCGCCGCGTGGATCACCAGCCGCGCCGGAAGGTCGGTGAGCCAGAGGCACAGGAACACCCCTGTCACGGTGGCCGTCAGCCCGGTCTGGAAGGTGTTCAGCGCACACATATCGCCCCAGAACAGTGTTCGCGCCCGCACCCGCGCGAGCAGAGCGTCGTCGTAGCGTCTGCCCTCGCGCAAGCCGCGAAGAACCGCGAGCTGATCACGGGACATGAATACGTAGATGACGATGGACAGCGGGCCTGCGATGAGAACGAAAATGTAGACGCCCATGTTGAGCTGCCAGTTGGTGGCATCCGAGAGGCGCTCTCTGAGCAGTTCTTGCACGTGCGCGGCCATATAGATCGTGGCCAGGCCGACGCCGACCAGCGACGACAACCACAGGACGGGTGTGGGCCAGCGGGAAAGTCGTAGCCGCCAGCTGTTCGGCGGCGGATAGACGAGATCGCGGGCCCTCTCCTCGAGGCACAGGTCGAACTGCTGCGCCAGTTCCGAACCGGACGAGTAGCGGTCGGCACAGTCGGGTGACAGACACTTCAACAGCACGCGGCGCAGCGCGACCGGGCAATCCGGCGGAAGCTCCGAGAGGAACTTCGGCTCGACGGGTCTGCGCCGCAGTTCGATCATGCGGGCCAGCGATGTCTCCGACTCGCCGGCGGAGATTTCGTCCACGAAGGGGCGGCGTCCGGTGAGCAACTCCCACAGCATGACCGCCAGAGCGAAGATGTCGCTTCGAGTATCGAGGTCGGCGGCGGTGCCGGGCAGGTCGGGATGACAGGCTGCCAACTGCTCGGGCGACATATACGCCAGTGATCCGCCGAAGTACGCCAAGGGGCTCGTGCCCTTGACCCGTTCGCTGAAACTGACGTTGAAGTCGGCCAGCTTCGGAATTCCCTCGGCGCTCAACAGCACGTTCGCGGGTTTGATGTCCCGGTGCAGCACCCCGCGTTCGGACGCGTGCTGCAGCGCGTCCGCGAGTCGGCGGCCGAGCCATGCGACGGTCTCCGGCCAGGTCAGTGCGGCGATCCGGGTGCGAACGGCTGATTCCGTCGGCCGTACCTCGCCTTTGTCGGCGAGTACCTTGTCGACGGCGTCGAGCAGCAGTTGCCCACCACGCCGGTCCCGAGGCGTCGCGCGCGACAAGCGCAGCACGTCGAGCAGTGTTCCGCCGGGCAGGTACTGCATGTAGAGCAGCTTCAGTTCGCCGTCGGCGATGAGTCGCTGGTCGAAGATGCGCACGATGTAGTCGTGGTCCAGCTGCGCGAGCGTCTGCGGCTCGTTGCCGTGGTTGTGCGAGATCTTGACCGCGACCAGTCGCTGCATCGATTGCTGGCGAGCGAGATACACCTGCGCGAACGCACCGACCCCGATCCTCATCAGGAGGTCGAAATCGTCGACCTGGTCGCCGACGTCGATGGCGTCGAGCGCGATTTGCGCACCCGGGCGGGCGATCATCGTGCTGCGGTAGTCGCTGGTGAGCCGGTCGAGTTCACCAGCGGCCGCCGTGGCGGTGGCGGTCAGGTCGGCGGCATCGCTTCCACGATCGCCGCGGCGCATGGCGTGGTATTCCTCGTAGACCAGGTCGGCCGGAAACGGCCCGTTTCGCAGCTCGGGGAATTCCGCGCGGTAGTCGATCAGCCGCTTGGGGAAGTCGTAGCGAATCCAGCGATATTCGAGGTCGACCTTGATCAATTCGATCAGGATCGTGCGCCGCTCGGCTCGGTCCCGAGGTAGGTAGGCCGACAGGTCGGGTGGAGATCCGGACGCCCAAGCCTCTGCGAACTGCGCCACGACGGCGGCGAGCGCCCCACGGGTCCGTTCCGCCGCATCGGCCAGATCGATCGGCTCACGCATCGGTAGCTCAGAATCAGCCGTGGTCGATCAAACGGCGGCTTCGCACGATGCGTCCTTGCCTTGTAGGTGTTTCACATCCGCTCCTCGACGTTGAATTCCCCTGTTCCAGGGTATCGCTCCGCGTGGGGCAGGCGCTGCATCTGCGCGAGACCTACAGATTGATTACGTTGCACATAATTCGCTGACTCGCTCACTAATCGCACAGCCTTGCCGAGGACAGCACATCCGCATTGCCGTCTTCGACGATTGAACCGGCCAACGCGCCGCCTGCGCCGCGACCCACGTTCCGGAACCGATCAACTGTCCAGACACCGATCGCAGCGCGACTTCCCGCCGAGTCCACCTCGGCGCTCGGAAGTCGCAGCCGCGTGCACCTCCCGCTCACCCTCACGGGTCGAGGAACAGCCTCTCGTTGGGCAGGCGAGGTAGACCGGTCGGATCATCCGGCAGCACCGTCACCGCATCCTCGTAGTGACGGGAACGCCATTCCTTGACGAACAACGCGGCGGCGGTCGCGCAGGCCGCGAAATCCAAACGCACATCATGGAATTGGACCGACAGGTGGACATCGTTCTCCTCCGGCCGTGGCGACGGCTGGTCCGGCGCGGTCACCACCGGCGCCCTGTGCGCTGACGAATCGCCGCGACCACGACCGAGCCCGATGGCCGGAACGTGTCGCGCGGCGGTTCGATCCACACCCGGAAGCACGGTGACCGGTCGGCGGGCGAAGGCAGCGCGATCTGCGCACCGCAGCGGGCGACCGACACGTCCAGGCGGAACAGTTCGGCGAACAAGCCGACCTCGTCGGGCAGGTCCGGCCGCACCAGATAGGTCCAGCGTTTCGAGCGCGGATGCGAGATGATCGGCCCCAGCGCCGCCCGCCGGACCTGCATCAGCGCCTTCACCTCCTGACCGAGACGAGCGGGCATGGTGATCGCGCCCACCCGTCCCGCGGGCACGATGATGCGCCCGAGCTCCGGTTGCACGGCCGCCGCGAGTCCGCACTGCCGGTAGAAGCGACACCGGCTGACCGGGGTGTCGGCCGCCGGATCGGCGGGTTCGCTCACCGCGCGCTCTCCGCCGCGGCCGACGCGCCGCAACCCAGTAGCCATAGCGTCGAACCCGGCTCGAGCTCCACACCGGCTGCGCAGCTCGCGCCGACCTCATGCTGGTACCAGTCGGCGACCGGCCGCGCCACGATGTCGTCAGCGTCCGGTTCCACGGACATGTCGTACCGCGCGCACGCGAAAAGCTTTCCCCGCATCACTTTGCCTTCCCCTGCTCGTTCGTTGTGAGCACCCACCGGGCGAGCGCAACCGATGTGCGGCGCACCGACGCGCCGCGCGCATGGCCGGCCCGTGTCAGGGCGAGTGCTCGAGAAAGCTTGGCGGGCAGCGAAACCCGCGCTGTCCCGGTGCGGGACAGCTGGCAACGCGTCTAGCATGGGGTTTTCGATCAGCACCCGGCGAGGGAGAGCCGATGAGCGAAGATCTGCGGAAGGACGACGAAGGCCGGTACATCGGCCGTCGAGTGCGCACCATTCGCGCACGGCGGGGGATCTCGCAGCAAGTCTTGGCCGACCGCGTCGGCGTCAGCCGGGGAGCCATCGCCAAGTACGAGAACGGCGAGCGTCCCATCGACTCCCGGCGCACTCTGCACGCACTCGCCCAGGCGCTCGGCGTGGCGGTCGGTGACCTGACCGGCGACCAGGACGACCGGTTCGACCCGTCGTCGGCCGGATTCCATGCCGCAGTGCCCGCTATCGAAACCGCCCTCTGGACCCGGGGCGACAGCACCCCGATTGCGCCGCCCCGCAGCCTCGAGGACCTCGCCGCAACAGCACGTCATGCCGCCCATCTGCGCCGTGCGTGCGACTACGCGGCGCTCGGACCGTTGTTGCCTCCTTTGCTGACCGACTGCTATCGACGCACCCGTGATTCGACCGGAGCCGATCGTGATGTCGCGTGGGACGTACTCGCGGCGGCGGCATATACGACAGCCGCGTCTTTGAAGGCGCGGGGATATCCGGCGTTGGCTTGGACAGCGTCGCAGGAGATCGAGTACGCAACCGCGAACATCGGTGGCACATCAGGTCCAGCGACCGCCGCCTTCACCCGAAGCCAAATCCTCTTGTCGCGCCCAGGCTCACTGAAAGCCGCTCTCGACGGCGCGGCAGATGTTGCCGAGCGCCTTGGTTCGGATGTGCGATCGCTGGGGGAAATCGAAACCTACGGCATGCTGCATCTACAGGCCGCCCTCGTCACCGCCGCACTCGGTGGCGATCCGGGCGATCACTTGGACGAAGCGCGCCAGCAAGTGACCCGCCTCGCTCAGGTTCCCCCGGAAACCGCGACTCTGCGCAACCCGACGTTCGACGCCGCGAACGTCACTCTGTGGCAGATGTCGGCAGCCATGGAACGTCGCGAACCAGGACAGGTCCTCGAACTCGCCCCCACCCTCGACCCCCAGACAATCCCCGCCGAAGGCCGCCGAGCCCAATACTTCGTCGAAATCGGCCGCGCCCACGCCCTCCGGCGCGACTACCGCAACTCCCTGCACGCCCTGCTGCGCGCCGAACACATCGCCCCCCAACAAATCCGCGGCATGACCCACGTCCGCGAACTCGTCGGCCACATGATGCGCACCGCCCGCCGCGACCTCACCACCGGCGACCTGGGCCGCCTCGCCAAACGCATCGGCGCCGTCCCCACCTGACAACTCCCCCGAATCCGACGAAACACACTAGATCGACAAACCCGCGCCTGCTCATCGCCTCGGCGCGAGCGGTGGGCGTCCTCGTCGCTGCCGCGACTGCGGCGAACGCCGTCCCTGTTCATGCCGACTTCACGCCCCATGCGCGCGACGCGGGCGTGACACCATGATCCCGTGGACGCCAATGGAAATCCCGTGCTGTACGCCCTGGTGACCGGCTCGCCCGCCGCACGTGATGTCGGCAAGTTGATCACCCTGGCTCGAGCGGATGGCTGGGTCACATGCGTGATCGCCTCGCCATCCGGCACGCGGTTCATCGACGCCGACGCGATCGCGGCGCAAACCGGTTATCGCGTGCGCAGCGAGTACAAGGAACCCGGCACGCCGGATGTGCTGCCGCCCGCCGACGGCATCATCGCCGCTCCGCTCACCGGCAACTCGATCGCGAAATGGGCTGCGGGCATATCCGATACGCTTCTGCTCGGCCTGCTGGTCGAAGGGCTCGGCAAGGGTTTGCCGATCGTGGGCGTGCCTTACTCGAATCGCGCGCAGATCAGCTTTCCCGCCATTCAGGAGGGGTTGCGCAAGCTGTCCGATTGGGGCGTAACCATCGTGATCGGTGAGGGTGAACCGCACGAGCGAGGCACCGGGGAAGCGCGTCTGCCCCACTTCCCATGGCAGGCGGCCTGGAAAGCGCTCCTCGGGCATCCACGCCGAACCAGCGCCGACCATCCGAACTGACTCGCACCGCCGCCGGACACCACGCCGCCCGGTTGTGCCGACAACGCGGGCGCGTTCCCGACACTGTGCGGTACGAGACCGGCAGTGGCGGCGAAGTCACCAGACCGGTCTCCGACAGGGGGCCGGTCGACAGCTGAGCCTCCCCTCGTTTTGAAGGTTTTACCGCACTGTCCTGCCATTGTTGCCGGAAAGTCCCAACCGGCGGTTCAACGATACTGTCGAATGTCATGAGTGCGGCTGACGAGCATCTGAACATCGAACTCAGCATGGCCGAATTACGCGAGGTCACGACCTTCGCGCTGGCATGTGCGGAGCCTGTGCTGGTGATCTTCGAGCGCGACTGTCCCGATGACCCGCGCCCCCGGGCCGTGCTCGACGAGGCGCGTAGGTTCGCGGCCGGAGCCAAGCGGACGAAGGCGCTTCGAGTGACCGCACTGGACGCGCACCGGGCCGCAAAAGCAGCTCGAGAGGAGGGACATTCCGCCGCGTTCGACGCGGCGAGCGCCGCCGGTCACGCGGGAGCGGCCGCGTACCTGCACCCGCTGGCGAAGGCGACCCAGGGCGGGCACATCCTCATGTCGGCCGCCCACGCGGCTCGAGCGCTCGAACTCGAGGCAGGCGACGACCGTGACGTCGGCGTCGACTACATCCGGAAAGTGACCGATCTGGCCGGGCCCATCGTGGTGAACGTCCTGATGCGTTACCCACACGCCTCGAGTGGCCGCGGCCGCGTGGGAGAGCTATGGCGGGAACTGGACGCCTCGCTGCGGCGGCTGGCGACCGATCGTTGACCGGCGGTAACCCTGAACAGCTCGAGCGTGTGCATCATGAACGCCCTTTCTGCCCCGACGAGGGCGGGACGCGGCAAAGCGGCGCTGTCGAGACGGGGCTACCTTTGGCTCGCGCCCGCAGTCACGTCAGGGCGACGAGCAGGGCGAGAACCGCGAGCGCGACCGAGACCGGCGTCGTGACCTAGCGCTCGCCCATTCCTCGCCCACTCCACCCGCACCCTGATCGAAGCCACAAAGCCCTGACCGAGCAACCCCTGTCAAGTCCAGTCGAATCGTGCTTCAACGTAGGAGACAACGTCCTCATCCCGGCAATAGCGTGGGTTTGCCGGACGTACCCAGGCGCCCGCCGTGCCCGCTCGCCGATGACGTCAGACTTCACCGATGGCCGCTCGTGGTACGAGGTCCGGATGTTGCCGAGCTGACTAAGCGATCTGCCGGAGTACAGTCGCCGGCACGCCGGCCACCAAAGTTCCCGCAGGCACGTCGCGGGTGACCACGGCTCCGGCAGCGACAACCGCGTTCTCACCGACGGTCACGCCCTGCATGATCATCGCGGAGGCCCCGATCCAGACGTTGCGCTCGATCCGGATCGGCGCCGCGGTTATCCCCGTACGGCGCTGTGCCGGTTCGACCGGGTGACCCGAAGTGATCAGGCTGACGCTGGGCCCGATCATCACGTCGTCGCCGATCTCTATCCCACCGACGTCATTGAATCGACAGCCCTGGTTGACGAAGACGTTGCGGCCGATCCGGATGTTGACTCCGTGATCGGAGTAGACCGGCGGGATGAGATGGAAAGTCTCTTCGACAGCCTGGCCGGTGAGTTCGCTCCAGCATTCCTGGATCGCCTTCTGATCGGCGTACCGGAGCATGTTCAGCTCCTCGGTCAGCCGGATCGCACGCTGGACTTTTTCCACGAATTTCAATTTCGCCCTCTCGTCGAACAACCTTCTTGCCGAAGACAAGAGGAAATCAGCAACAAGCAGCCCTGGGCAAACAACCACAACGGCGTGAGCCACAACCTGCCGTTGTCCTGGCCGGTGACCTGCTCATCGGCCAACTCTGAACGCTCACGCCGAATTCGTCGGACCGATCAGCGACCCCGCCGCACCGGGCAACCACGGGCTCGGTCGCTCTCAGGTGGGGTGGAATCCCCTGAACCCCGGCGTCCGGCCGGAAGCCGGGCAGATGCCGTTCGCGCCGCTGATCGGGCCGTATCGGATCGAGAGGTCAACGTCCGATGTCGATTGATTGCACTGAGTTTCGCGTCGTCTGAACAGGTAAGCCTCAGCGATTCCGGCCGCACAGCCTTCGTCCGGCGACGGCCGCGGTGTTGGGTACAGCCCCACACCACCCCGGGAGACGACGCGGAAAGCATGGCTGTGCTGGTGAATTCCGACGCCGTCCATCGGCGAATACGGGCGTCGGTCAGTGTGCCCCCGAACGATTGGTATCGGTAAAAGCGACGTCGTGGACGTGCATTTCGTCGGACTGAGGGAGCCTGCCGACCACATCCTCATGCCGGAATCCAGAGCACGGCGCCTGGTGCGCAAGAAACTCTCCCGCACACCAGGCGCCGTGCGTAACCTCAGCTGCTCCCGTCTCAATCGATACGCCGGCTGCCGAAGCCGCTATCGGCGTGCCGCGTTCGCGGCAGTGATGAACTCGATCTGAGCGGGTGACGGTCCGCAGAACTCGCTCTCGATCCGGTCGGCCTCGCCGGCCTGCATCCGGTACAGGCTGTCACGCAGACCCGCGTCACCACCGTGGAACCCTTCCAACAGCTCCATCCACTGCGCCGCCAATTTCTGCGCCTCGGGTGAGGCCGGGTCCACTCCCGCTGCGATCGCCGCGTCGACCTTGGGGATGAGCACACCCCATTCCGCTTCGACTTGCTGAATGCGCTGTTCACCGAGCTTTTCCCGACGCTGCGCGAGCTGCGTCAGCTGTTCCTCGGTGAAATACTCCTTGAAGGTGTCGTCTACCATGACGGTCCTCCTGATCAATTCGAGGAAGCGATCCGCGGATGCGTCGGGCCTGCTCTCCGCCGTGGCGGCCAGCGCCGCGACCAAGGCGTGTAGGTCCTGGGTCGCGGCCAGTTGCGCGGCCAGAAAGTCGCGATGAGCAGACAGCACCTGCGACACCGCCACGGCGCCCTCGAGCAGGTCCCCGATCTGGTCCAGTCCCAAACCCAACTGACGCAGGGCCAGCACCTGGTACAGACGCTCGACATCGCCCGCGGTGTAGAGCCGGTGGCCGGTGCTGGTCCGCTCCGCTGGATGTACCAACCCGATACGGTCGTAATGATGCAGCGTCCGCACCGTCAGTCCGGCCTCGGCCGCGAGTTCACCGACCTTCCATACACGTTCGGTTCCGGGCTGGTCCATCCGTTTCATCTCACTTCCACCGACGCACCTTGCGCCGGTGTCGCCGACGTTAGAACCTGACCCTACGTCAGATGCAAGGCGAAACACGTTGCCGAATACAGCAGTCATGCCGTGCCGACACGCCCTCAACTGCCACATGCCGCACTGCCGAACCGGCCTTGCACCACGGGGATCGTGTCCTGCTACCTGACCCTGCCCGGCATCCAGCACCGATTTGCGGAAAGGTCTTCTGGCAGGGCGTCCGCCGAATCGACGCTGTTCAATGCTCTCCCGTGTCCGTCATGCTGACCATCGTGACGGCCGCCGATCCATTCACCCGCCGGATTGCAAACGGGTCCCCGAGGCGTGTCTGAGACGCTCTGCCTCACGTCGGCCGGACAGACCCGGGTGTTGGTGGGCGCCGGAATGAAGTCACCGTCGCATGCCAGCGCGATACAGGTCACGCAACAGGGCAATCTCTGCTCCGTGGTGTAGCAGCTCTCGCTGTGTGTGCAGAACGATTCCCGCGGTCGACCAGTCGGCCAGCATGCTGTTCGGAGGCCCCGCGGGTTCAGCCAGCCCGTCGACGCCCAGACCGCTGACGCCGTCGATCCACGCCTGGTACGCGTCATCGAGTTGACTCAGCGCCTCCTCCGCTGTCCCGGCATAACGGAACGATTGGAAGTCGATGGGTGGGTGGCCGAATCGATGCAGGCCTGCCTCCAGCAAGAACACCACGTGACCCAGCCGCCAAGCGATGGTGGTAACTGGCGCAGGCTCGGGCGGAGGGACCGCGAAGTCGCTGACGAACCGACCGTCGACGGGGCGCACGGTCCACATACCAGGCACCGGCTCCCAGAAGTACTCCTCGTCAGTCAGCCCCTCGAGCCGAGGGCGCAGCTGCCTCGTCCAATGCGTCTGGAGTTGAGCACGTATCTCGGCGTTCCAGTCTATGTTCACGGCGTAGACCTTGTTCGCTGGGACGAGCTATGACAACCGATTTTCTCAATGGCGTACGTGCGGGATCGGTTCGCAATGGGGTTTGAGAACGCGCCCGCGAAGCATCCCGGGAGGTCCGCTGAGGGAAGATCAGGGGGCGGAAGCGCCGGGTCCGATCCACTGGTCGAACAGCCGGTCCACCGCGCCGGTCGCGAGCTGGGTCGCCAGATACGCGTCCAGGGCGGTCGCCAGGACCGGATCGTCCTTGCGTACCAGCCACACCTTCCCGAATGAGTCGAACGGCGCTTCGGGGTGCAGCACTTGCAGGTCCGGGTGCTCGCGCACGCGGTAGCGGCCCTCGACGGAGTCGGTGACGAACACCTCGGCGCGGCCCTGTTCGATCTCGCCGAAAATCGTCAGGTTGTCCGGCCACAAGGTCAACTGCGCGTCGGGGAAGTTCTTGCGCGCGAACTCCTCGTTCGTTCCACCGCGATTGGCGATCACGCGAACACCGGGACGATTGATCTCCGCGATGGTCGCGTAGGCGGCGCCGTTCGCACGGTGGGTGATCGGCGCTTTTCCGTCGGTGCCGTAGGTGATCGAGAAGTCCGCGAACGCGCGTCGTGACGGCAGGTCGGAGATTCCCCCGGCCGCGAGGTCGCAGTTCCGCTCGGCGAAGTCCGTCCGCAGCGTCGCCCACGTCACGGGCACGAACTCGATCGGGCGGCCGAGCAGTGTGGCGAACCCCCGCGCGAGATCGACGTCCACGCCGCGATAGCCGCCCTCGTCGTCCCTGATCGAGTACGGCGGATAGTCGCCGGGCGTGCAGGCGCGCAGCACCGTCGAGATCTCCGCCGGTCGCGCGGCCGCCGGAACCGCGGCGCCGGCAAGGACCGCGCATACGACGGCCAGAACCGCGCCGACGCGGCCGGTCGGCGTCATCACTCGGTTACGCACCGATCACTTCTCGTTGCGCGCCTTGGGGAAACGGGCCTGCTTGGCGACCCAGCCCGCCATCTTGGCCCAGTGGCCCTGGCGGGGAGTGACGATCGAGGTGAGTTCACGATCCCATTCATCGGCCTCGGTGAGACCGTCGATCGTGTCGACCAGCGCCTTGGCGGTCGCCAGGTCGGAGACGACCCGGTCGCCGAGGACGCCGTCGGAACCGACCAGCGTGACGCGGACGCCCGCGCGACCGATCGGCTGGAGCACGGCCGTGGCGGATTTGCCGTGGTCGGCGACGAATCCCTTGACGGACTCCACGAGGGCGCCCGACAGCTTCACCGGCGTCGTGGCGGTTTCAGTACTCATGGCAGGCAGTTTACCGGCCGGTAGAAAGCGGGCCCCGCCGCTCGGGTGTAGAACTGGAACTCATGCGCGCCATTCAGGTTTCCGAACACGGTGGTCCCGAGGTCCTGAAGTACATGGAGGCGCCTGATCCGCAGGTCGGACCGGACCAGTTGCTGGTCGATACCCAGGCGATCGGCGTCAACTTCATCGACACCTACATCCGCACCGGGCGCTACCCCCAGGATGTCCCTTACATCCCGGGCGCGGAGGGCACCGGCGTGGTCGCCGAAGTCGGCGCGAACGTCAGCGACTTCGCGGTCGGCGACCGGGTCGCCTGGGCCGCCGGGCCGGGCAGCTACGCCCAGAAGGTCGCGATCGCGGCCGCCGTCGCCATCGCGGTGCCAGACGGCGTCGAGCCGCCAGTGGCCGCCTCGGCGCTGTTGCAGGGTATGACCGCGCACTATCTCATCGAGTCGATCTATCGGCCCGAGCCGGGGGAAACGGTGCTCGTGCACGCCGGCGCGGGCGGCGTCGGGCTGATCCTCACCCAACTGCTCGCCGCGCGCGGCGTGCGGGTGATCACCACCGTGTCGTCCGACGCGAAGGAGACGCTGTCCAGCGCGGCAGGAGCGGCCGAGGTGCTGCGCTATGGCGACGACCTCGCCGACCAGGTGCGCGCACTCACCGACGGCGTCGGCGTGGCGGCGGTCTATGACGGCGTCGGCGCCGCGACCTTCGAGGCGAGCCTGGCGGCGCTGCGCGTGCGCGGCACGCTCGCCCTGTTCGGTGGCGCGAGCGGTCCGGTGCCGCCGTTCGACCTGCAACGACTCAGCACGGCCGGTTCGCTTTTCGTCACCCGCCCCACGCTGGCGCATTACACCCGCGACCGCGCCGAGCTCACCTGGCGCGCAGGTGACATCCTCGATGCCATCGCCAAGGGCACGCTGAACATCCGGATCGGCGCGACCTACCCGCTCGCCGACGCCGAACAGGCCCACCGCGACCTGGAAGGCCGCAAGACCACCGGTTCCATCGTCCTGCTCCCGTGACCGGCGGCGGGCGATCCGACGGGTCGTCCGCCGCCCGGTCAGTAGTCGCGGCCGGTGAGACCGCGATAGATGAAGCGGGTCAGCCCGTCCACGGCCTGCTCGTCGGTCAGTTCGACATTGCCTTCCTCTACCGCGGCCAGCAGGCTCTGCGCGAGCAGGAACATCATCGCGAGGCTGGCATCGACCGTGCTCGGCAGCCGCAATCCCTGGTCGGCGAAACCCGCCACGTGATCGGCGATGTCCGCGCGCTGCTGCACGCCGAACTGCGCGACCATGCGCGCGAACTCGTCGTTGACCAGAGCCGCCTGGTTCACCGCGCGTAGCACGGACGCGTGCTCCCGCGCGAAAGTCCAATACCCGGCGACGTGGTAGCGGACCGCCTCCGGGTCGCCGAAGTCCGGGTTGTGGCCGGGCCCCTGCGCCCGCTCGTCCCCTGCCGCGGCCAGATCGCTCAGCAATGCCTGGAGCAATTCTTCCTTGCTCGCGAAGTGGTTGTAGAACGACCCGGCCGCCCGGCCCGCCGCCGCCGTGATATCGGTGATCTTGGTGTTCAGATAGCCGCGCTCGGCGAACAACCGCCGCGCCGCGGCCTTCAACGCTTGCTCGGTTTCGGCCGACTTCTCCTTGCGACTCAACGACACCAGCTCACCTCCTTGACATCGAAAGGTATCAAGAGCGATGCTGAATCAGCATTCAGTGAATCAAAATTCATATAGAGGAGTTACTCGTGTCACAGCTCGTTCTCGTCGCAGGCGCCGGACCCACCGGCCTCACCCTCGCCCTCGATCTCGCCCGACGGGACATTCCCGTTCGGATCATCGACAAGGCGGACACGTTCTTCGCGGGCTCCCGCGGCGACGGCATCCAGCCGCGCACCTTGGAAGTCTTCGACGACCTGGGAGTTCTGGACGCGGTGCACACTGCGGGGATGCCGGGGCCGGTGATGCGCGTGTACCTCGACGGCACGTTCGTCGCCGAGCGCAGGATGAGCGAGCCGGTCGAGCCCTCCCCCGCCGTCCCCTACCCCAACGGGTGGGTCCTCGGCCAGTCCCGCACCGAGGCCATCCTGCGCGAACGGCTCGCCGAATTCGGCGTACCCGTGGAGCTGGGAACAGCCCTGGTTACCTTCGGCCAGGACGACAGCGGCGTCACGGCGACGCTGGAGCGCGACGGCGCCCGCGAGACCGTCCGCGCCGCGTACCTGGTCGGCGCCGACGGCGGCAGGAGCACCGTGCGCAAGACGCTGGGCATCGCGTTCGAGGGCGAGACCGACGAGTCGATCCGGATGCTGCTCGGCGATGTGCGCGCCGACGCGCTCGACCACGACTTCGGCTACTGGTTCGCCGCCGCCGACCAGCCGATGCGGGGCATCGCGCTGTCTCCGCTGCCAGGCGGACGTCACTTCCAGTTCGCCGCGCCACTGAGCGCGGACGCGCCACCGAGTCTCGAACTGCTGCAGTCCTACGCCGATCGCTACTGCGGACGCCACGTCGTCACGCTCAGCGACCTGACCTGGGTGACGGTATGGCGGCCCAATGTCCGCTTGGCGCGCAGGTTCCGCGACGGCCGGGTCTTCCTCGCCGGGGACGCCGCGCACGCGCATCCGCCCACCGGCGGCCAGGGTATGAACACCGGCATCCAGGACGCCTACAACCTCGGATGGAAGCTGGCCGCCGCCCTCGCCGGTGACGACACGCTCCTGGACAGCTACGAGACCGAGCGCAGGACGGTCGCCGCCAGGGTGCTCGGCCTGAGTTCCGAACTGCTGGACAAACTCGTCGACGGCGACGAGGACGCGATGCGGCGCGGACCGGAGACTCAGCAGTTGGACATCAGCTACCGCGATCCGGCCGTGCGCGAGCCGCTGGCCGCGGGCGACCGGGCTCCGGACGCGCCGGTGAAAGACGAGGGAGGTCGGCACGTCCGGTTGTTCGACCTGTTTCGCGGCCCGCACGCGACGGTGCTGTCGTTCGGCGCGCCCGCGGAGGCGGACCCACACGCGTATGCGGTGGTACACCCCGGAACGCGGGTGTCAGGGCAGCACGTGGTGGATGTCGACGGACACGCCCACGCGGCCTATGCCGCGGTCGAGGGCACCCGGGTGCTCGTGCGGCCCGACGGCTACGTCGGTGCGATCAGTCGGCGCGATCAACTGAAGAAGCTGCCGACGGTGTCCCAGCCGAGCACCGAGTCCACCGCGAGACCGCAGAACACCACGGCCAGGTAATTGTTCGATTGCAGGAACAGTCGCAGGGGCTTCACCGATTCGCCGCGCCGCACGCCCGCGTACAGCTGGTGGGCCATGAGCAGGAACCACGCTCCGGCCACCAGCGCCACGGCCGCGTAGATGACGCCGGTCGCGGGCGCCAGGGCGAGGGTGGTGAGCACTGTCAGCCAGGTGTAGACGACGATCTGCTTGGTGACGGTCCGCTCGGTGGCGACCACCGGGAGCATCGGCACGCCCGCCGCGCGGTAGTCCTCCTTGTAGCGCATGGCCAGTGCCCAGGTGTGCGGCGGCGTCCAGAAGAAGATGACGCCGAACAGCGCGAGGGCGGGCCAGCCGATGCCGCCGGTCACGGCCGACCAGCCGACCAGCGCGGGCATGCAGCCCGCCGCGCCGCCCCACACCACGTTCTGTGACGTGCGGCGCTTGAGGCCCAAGGTGTAGACGAAGACGTAGAACAGGATCGTCGCGACGACGAGCAGGCCGCTGAGCAGGTTGGCCTGCCACCAGAGCCAGGCGAACGAGCCGACGCCAAGCACCACACCGAAGACGAAGGCGTTGCGGGTCGGCACCGCCTCGCGGGCCAGCGGGCGCTTGGCAGTGCGCTTCATGACTTTGTCGATATCGGCGTCCGCGACGCAGTTGAGCGTGTTCGCGCTGGCCGCGCCCATCCAACCGCCGAAAAGGGTCGCGAGGATCAGCCGGATGTCGACGACGCCGCGGTCGGCCAGCAGCATGGTCGGGATCGTCGCGACGAGCAGCAGCTCGATCACCCTGGGCTTGGTCAGCGCGATGTAGGCCAGTGTCCGTCGCATCAGCCGGGACGGTAGGCCGGGACCCGTGAACCGGTCGGCCAGCGCCGTCGCGGAGGAGCCGTGCGCACCATCGCCACCCGGCTGTTGCCCAATCCGCACTGTCTCTCCTCGCACGCTGTGCATCGCATCCGGCATCGACCAGCAGTGCGCTGGTTCCGGTGCTACGGATGTGTCCGTGCCGGACTGCCGTCCGCCCCGGCGCCCGATCCGACCGGTACGGCGCGACTACTACTACAGAGGATGGTAGACCCCCGCCGCCCCCGCCCCTCCCCTCGCCCCCGCGCAACGGGACCCGTATGTGACGCGCCCGACTGCCCGTCTCGCGTCGGGGACACGGCCTTCGCCAGGGACGTTCGACCCGCCGGTGCCACCCTTGTCGGGGGCCCTAGGGCGGTCCGCTTCGCGGTGACCGAGACTGCCGAACTCGCCCACGACACGCGGCGCATTCCGGAGCGCGAAATTTTTCTTTTCGGGCGCTCGGGAGACCGGCGAATACTCGGCGCACCGAACGGTCCTGCACCGGCAACTCTTCGCGACCATTTCGCAAGGGCTCCGAAGCAAACGCTTGACCAGCACCTTTGCCCATCGACCGCGACTCGTTCGAGCACGTGCGCGGCGCGCCTCGCGTTCGAGAGGAGCGAAGCGCGTGCGACCGAACCGCGAATCCGGCCCCGCTGGAACCTCGGCCGTGCAAGGCCGCGAACACGCCGCCGACCCTCGGGCCACCGACGGAACGCCACCTGCGAACACGCAGCGCAACCGGCCCCGCGAAACCAACACAGGGTTAATGGTGTGCCGGTCATCGGGCACATCTAGGGTAGTTGGGTATATCCGGTACGCACGCCGTAGCTGCCGCGCGATCATCGCCGTCAGAAACCCACCCGCCGTCGACGAACCAATGTCAGGAGAACCTCGGTCGTGTCGATCACAGACGACATCCGCGCCCTCACTCAGCCGAACCACCCGGACGACTGGACGGATCTGGACACCAAGGCCGTCGACACCATCCGGGTCCTGGCCGCCGAGGCGGTGCAGAACGCAGGCAACGGCCATCCCGGTACCGCGATGAGCCTGGCGCCGCTGGCATACACGCTCTACCAGCGCACCATGCGCATCGACCCCAGCGATCCGAGCTGGGTCGGCCGGGACCGGTTCGTGCTGTCGGCCGGGCACTCCAGCCTCACCCAGTACATCCAGCTGTACCTGGCGGGCTTCGGCCTGGAACTCGACGACCTGAAGAATCTGCGCAAGTGGGGCTCGCTCACCCCGGGCCACCCCGAGTTCCGGCACACCGACGGCGTCGAGATCACCACCGGCCCGCTCGGCCAGGGTCTGGCCGCGTCGGTCGGCATGGCGATGGCGGCGCGGCGCGAGCGCGGCCTGTTCGATCCCGACGCCGCACCCGGCACCAGCCCGTTCGACCACTTCATCTACGTCATCGCCTCCGACGGTGACCTGGAGGAGGGCGTCACCTCCGAGGCGTCCTCACTGGCGGGCACCCAGGAGCTGGGCAACCTCGTCGTGATCTACGACGACAACAAGATCTCCATCGAGGACGACACCACCATCGCCTTCACCGAGGACGTCGCCAAACGTTACGAGGCCTACGGCTGGCACGTGCAGATCGTGGAAGGCGGCGAGGACGTCGTCGCGATCGAAAACGCGCTGGCCGCCGCCAAGGCCGAGACCGGCAAGCCCTCGATCATCGTGCTGCGCACCATCATCGGCTACCCGGCCCCCAGCAAGATGAACACCGGTTCCGCCCACGGCGCGGCGCTGGGCGGCGACGAGGTGGCCGCCACCAAGAAGATCCTGGGCTTCGATCCGGACAAGAGCTTCGACGTGGATCCCGCCGTCATCGAGCACACCCGCAAGGCCGTCGAGCGCGGCAAGCAGGCCCATGCGCAATGGCAGCAGTCCTTCGACACGTGGGCCGAGGCCAACCCGGAGAACAAGGCCCTGTTCGACCGCCTCTTCGCGCGACGGCTGCCGGAGAACTGGACCGCGAATCTGCCCAGCTACGAACCCGATCCGAAGGGCATGGCCACCCGCAAGGCGTCCGGCAAGGTGCTCGCGGCGCTGGCGCCGGTGCTGCCCGAGCTGTGGGGCGGTTCGGCCGACCTGGCCGAATCCAACAACACCACCATGCCCGACCAGCCCAGCTTCGGGCCGGAGTCGATCTCCACCGGCATGTGGAAGGCCAACCCGTACGGCCGCACCCTGCACTTCGGCGTCCGCGAACACGCCATGGGCGCGATCCTCAACGGCATCGCGCTGCACGGTCCGACCCGTCCGTACGGCGGCACCTTCCTGGTGTTCAGCGACTACATGCGTCCCGCCGTCCGACTGGCCGCGCTGATGCGGGTGCCCGCGGTCTACGTGTGGACCCACGACTCCATCGGCCTCGGTGAGGACGGTCCGACGCACCAGCCGATCGAGCACCTCGCCGCGCTGCGCGCCATCCCCGGCCTGAACGTGGTCCGCCCGGGTGACGCCAACGAGACGACCTACGCCTGGCGCACCATTCTGGAGCGCGACAGCGCCGAGCACAGCTCGCACTTCTCGGTTTCCGAGCCGCCGCACCAGGACGGCCCGTCCGCGCTGGCGCTGACCCGCCAGGATCTGCCGATCGTGGAAGGCACCAGCTACGAGGGCGTGTCGAAGGGCGGCTACATCCTGGCCGAGGCGTCCACCGGCACCCCGCAGGTGATCCTGATCGCCACCGGGTCGGAGCTCCAGCTGGCGGTCGCCGCCCGCACTACGCTGGAAGAGCAGGGCATCGCCACCCGCGTGGTGTCGATGCCGTGTGTGGAGTGGTTCGACGCACAGGACAAGGCTTACCGGGACGAAGTGCTCCCGCCCGCGGTCGCCGCGCGCGTCGTCGTCGAAGCCGGTATCGCGATGCCGTGGCACCGGTTCGCCGGTGACGCGGGCGAGATCGTGTCGATCGAGCACTTCGGCGCCTCCGCCGACTACAAGACCCTGTTCCGCGAATTCGGCTTCACTCCGGAAGCCGTCGTTGCCGCCGCGCAGCGCACGCTCGAGAACGTGAAGGGATAAGCGCTCATGGCTCAGAACGAGAACCTCGCCGCCTTGTCGGCGGCGGGAGTGTCCGCCTGGCTCGACGATCTGTCCAGGGACCGGATCCGGTCCGGCAACCTGGCCGAGCTGATCGAGACCCGGTCCGTCGTCGGGGTCACCACCAACCCGACGATCTTCCAGGGTGCGCTCAGCCAGGGCCACGCCTACGACGGCCAGCTGAAAGAGCTTGCCGCGCAAGGCGCCGACGCCGACGCCGCGATCCGCACCATCACCACCGACGATGTCCGCGCGGCCTGCGACGTGTTCGCTCCGGTCTTCGAGGCCACCAACGGCGTGGACGGCCGGGTGTCCATCGAGGTCGACCCGCGCCTGGCGTTCGACACCGACCGGACCGTCGCGCAGGCGGTCGAACTGTGGAAGATCGTCGACCGGCCCAACCTGTTCATCAAGATCCCCGCCACCGAAGAGGGCCTGCCCGCCATCACCGCAGTGATCGCGGAGGGCATCAGCGTGAACGTCACGCTGATCTTCTCGGTGCAGCGCTACCGCGCGGTGATGGGCGCCTACCTCGAGGGCGTGAAGAAGGCCAAGGTCGCGGGCCACGACCCGGCCAAGATCCATTCCGTCGCTTCGTTCTTCGTCTCCCGCGTCGACACCGAGATCGACAAGCGGCTCGAGGCGCTCGGCACCGAGGAGGCGCTAGCGCTGCGCGGCAAGGCGGGCATCGCCAACGCCCACCTCGCCTACGCCGAGTACCAGGACGTGTTCGACGGCGGCAAGCACACCTCCACCTACCAGACCCTGGCCGCGTCCGGCGCGAATCGGCAGCGGCCGCTGTGGGCCTCGACCGGCGTGAAGAACCCGGACTACGCCGACACGATGTACGTCACCGAACTGGTCGCGCCGAACACGGTGAACACGCTGCCGGAGAAGACACTCGAGGCGGTCGCCGATCACGGCGTGATCCGTGGCGACGCCGTCAGCGGCAAGGCAGCCGAAGCCACGGAGGTCTTCGACCGGCTCGCCGCGGTCGGCATCGACCTCGACGACGTGTTCGCGGTGCTCGAGCGCGAGGGCGTGGACAAGTTCGAGAAGTCCTGGGAGGAGCTGCTTGCCGCCACGACCGACGAGCTGAAGTCGGCGTCGACCGGGAACGGCTGATCGATGGCCGGGGCAGCGCCCGCGGATCGGCCCGACACCGTCGAATGGCAGAATCCGCTGCGCGAGAAACGGGACAACCGGCTCCCCCGCATCGCCGGACCGTGCAGCATGGTCATCTTCGGCGTCACGGGTGACCTGTCCCGGAAGAAGCTGATGCCGGCCATCTACGACCTGGCGAACCGGGGGCTGCTGCCCCCGGCGTTCGGTTTGGTCGGCTTCGCGCGCCGCGACTACGCCGACGAGGACTTCGCCGCGGTCGTCCTGGAGGCGGTGAAAGCGCACGCGCGCACCCCGTTCCGCCAGGAGGTCTGGGATCAGCTCTCGGAGGGCATCCGGTTCGTCCAGGGCACCTTCGACGACCACGCGGCGTTCGACCGGCTCGCCGACACCCTGACCACCCTGGACAAGGAACGCGGCACCGGCGGCAATCACGCCTTCTATTTGTCGATCCCGCCGAACATGTTCCCGGTCGTGCTCGATCAGCTCTGCGCGCGCGGCTTGGCGCAGACGACCGGGCCGGACGGGGCCCGCAAACCCTGGCGCCGGGTGGTGATCGAGAAACCGTTCGGGCACGACCTGCACAGCGCGCAGGAGCTCAACGCACTGGTCAACGGGGTGTTCCCCGAGGAGCAGGTCTTCCGCATCGACCACTACCTCGGCAAGGAGACGGTGCAGAACCTGCTGGCGTTGCGTTTCGCCAACCAGCTCTACGAGCCGATCTGGAACGCCAACTTCGTCGACCACGTGCAGATCACGATGGCCGAGGACATCGGCCTGGGCGGTCGGGCGGGTTACTACGACGGCATCGGCGCCGCGCGGGACGTGATCCAGAACCACTTGCTGCAACTGCTGGCGCTCACCGCCATGGAGGAGCCGATCAGCTTCGAGCCCAAGCAGTTGCAGGCCGAGAAGATCAAGGTGCTCTCGGCGACCAAGCTCATCGCACCGCTGGACGAGACCACCGCGCGCGGACAGTACACCGAGGGCTGGCAGGGCAGCGAGCATGTGGCAGGCCTGCTGCAGGAGGAGGGTTTCGACCCGAACTCGAGAACCGAGACCTACGCCGCGATCAGCCTGGAGATCGACACCCGCCGCTGGGCGGGCGTGCCGTTCTTCCTGCGCACCGGAAAACGGCTCGGCCGCAGGGTGACCGAGATCGCGGTGGTCTTCAAACGAGCGCCGCACCTGCCGTTCGACCAGACCATGACCGAGGAACTGGGCCAGAACGCGCTGGTCATCCGCGTGCAGCCGGACGAGGGCATCACCACCCGGTTCGGCTCCAAGGTGCCGGGCTCCGGCATGGAAGTGCGCGACGTCAACATGGACTTCACCTACGGCGAGGCGTTCACCGAGTCCTCCCCCGAGGCTTACGAACGCCTGATCCTCGACGTGCTGCTCGGGGTGCCGTCGCTGTTCCCGGTGAACGCGGAGGTCGAATTGTCGTGGCGCATCCTGGATCCGGTGCTCGAACACTGGGCCGCCGACGGCAGGCCGGAACCGTACGAGGCGGGCACCTGGGGTCCGGCCTCGGCCGACGAGATGATCGCCCGCACCGGGCGGGAATGGCGGCGCCCGTGATCGTCGACATGCCCGAGACCAAGACCAGCGAGGTCACCAAGCGCCTCGTGCAGCTGCGCGAGAGCAACGGCGTGATCACCGTGGGTCGCGTTCTCACGCTGGTGGTGTGCACGCTGGACAGCTCCGAGGCCGAGCAGGCGATCGACGCGGCGAACGAAGCCAGCCGCGAGCACCCCTGTCGCGTGGTGGTGCTGGCGCGTGGCGACCGGGAGGCTGCCACTCGGCTGGACGCCCAGATCCGGGTGGGCGGCGACGCGGGGGCCGCCGAGGTGATCGTGCTGCGGCTGCAAGGCGAAGCTGGTCAGCCACGAGAGCAGCGTCGTCACCCCGTTCCTCTTGCCGGATACTCCGGTGGTGGCGTGGTGGCCGCGCGGAGCCCCGGAGTTCCCGTCCAAGGATTCGGTGGGGCGCTTGGCGGGCCGCCGCATCACCGATGCCACGTTCGCGCCCGATCCCCAGGCGGCGATCAAGAAGCGGCTGCATTCCTACGCCAGCGGTGACACCGATCTGGCCTGGAGCCGGATCACGTACTGGCGTGCGTTGCTCGCGGCGGCCATGGACGAGCCGCCCTTCGAGGCGGTGGATGCCGTCACGGTCTCCGGGCTGCGCGACGAGCCCGCCCTGGACATCCTGGCCGGCTGGCTGGCCGCCCGGCTCGACTGTCCCGTTCGCCGCCGCACCGGCCCGCTGCGGGTGGAACTGCACCGCCCCACCGTCTCCATCGCGATCGAACGACCGCAGACCGGCCGCACCGCCACGTTGACCCGCACCGGCGAGCCGGTGCAACGGATCGCGCTGGCGCGCAGGGAGACCCGCGACTGCCTCGCCGAAGACCTACGCAGGCTGGACGCCGACGAGATCTACGCGGAGGCGCTGGCCGGGATCGAGAAGGTGATCTATGAGTGAGCACACCGATTCGCCGTTCCCCAGCGACACCGTCGAGGTGCATCTGGACACCGAATCGCTGGTCGCCGCCGCGGCGGCCCGCTTCGTCTCGGTCGTCGTCGCGGCCCAGGCCGAGCGCGGTTCCGCGTCGGTGGTGCTGACCGGCGGCGGAACCGGCATCGCCCTGCTCGAGCAGGTACGCAAGTCGCCCGGCGACATCGACTGGTCCCGGCTCGACGTGTTCTGGGGCGACGAGCGTTTCGTGCCCGCGCACGACGCGGAGCGCAACCACCTGCAAGCAAGACAGGCGCTGCTCGACCACGTGCCGGTCGACCCGGCACGGGTGCATCCGGTGGCCGCCTCCGACGGCGAGTACCCCGACCCGGTGGAAGCCGCCGCCGAGTACTCCGCGACGGTGCACGCCTACCTCACCGACCACGGCGCCTTCGATCTGCACCTGCTCGGCATGGGCGGCGAGGGCCACGTCAACTCGCTGTTCCCGCACACCGACGCGGTGCGCGAAGAGCACGAGCTCGTCGTGGCCGTCACGAACTCGCCGAAGCCGCCGCCGGTGCGGGTGACCCTCACCCTGCCCGCCGTCCGCCGCACCCGGCACGTCGTGCTGGTGGTCGGCGGCGCGGCCAAAGCCGAGGCGGTCGCCGCGGCCATCGGCGGCGCGGACCCGGTGGACGTGCCCGCCGCCGGTGCGACGGGTATCGACTCCACCACCTGGCTGCTGGATCAGGAGGCCGCGTCCGCGGTGCGCTGAGCGTTCCGGTGACGCCGATCGGGATCGACTCGTCCGTGAGTCGGTCCCGATTCCTCGTAAATATGCTTGCTTCTCTCTGCCGTTACCGGAAAAACGCCGAGAGATAATGCCACCTGGTGGCGGAATCTACGAGATGATCGGTCGGTGACCGAGCAGGCAGTGGATCTGGACGAGCGGTTCCGCACCGCCGTCGCCGCACTCGTCCCGCGACCGGGCCATCCGGCGGATCAGCCGATCGCTCCCGGGTGCGCGGTCACCGGCACGGCGTGCCTGCGACTGTTCGAAGCACAGGCGACGAGCAGGCACCTCGATCTCGCGGCGCGCCGCCTCGGCAGCGCCCGGCGCGGTTACTACAGCATCGGATCGTCCGGTCACGAGGGCAATGCCGCGCTGGCGGCGGCCTCGCGGACCACCGATCCCGCTCTGCTGCACTACCGGTCGGGCGCGTTCTTCGTGCACCGCGCCCGGCGCGTTCCCGGGCTCGACCCGATCCGGGATGTCCTGCTCGGCGTGGTCGCCGCGGCGGCGGACCCGATCTCGGGTGGACGGCACAAGGTGCTCGGCAGCGCTGCCGCGAACATCATCCCGCAGACGTCGACCATCGCCTCCCATCTTCCGCGCGCGGTCGGGTTGGCGTTCGCGATCGATCGCGCGGCACGGCTCGGCGTCGCGAGCCCATGGCCCTGCGATGCCGTGGTGATATGCAGTTTCGGTGACGCGTCGGCCAACCATTCCACCGCGGCCGGGGCCATCAATGCCGCGATTCACACCGCCCACCAGGGGATCGCGGTGCCGGTCCTGTTCGTCTGCGAGGACAACGGCATCGGCATCAGTGTTCCCACGCCGCCGGACTGGATCGAGCGGGCCTACGGCCACCGGCCGGGCCTGGCGTACTTCGATGCGGACGGCTGCGCTGCCCTCGATGCGCTGACCACCGCGAATGCCGCCGTGCGGTGGGTAAGGGACAACCGCGCGCCCGCGTTCCTGCACCTGCGGACCGTGCGACTGCTCGCGCACGCGGGATCCGACGTCGAAACCGCCTACCGCCGCCCGGCCGATATCGCCGCCGACCTCGCCCGCGATCCGGTCCTGGCGACCGCACGGTTGCTGGTCGAGTCCGGTGTCGCCACACCCGCCGACGTGCTCCATCTTTACACCGAGTCGGGCCGCCGCGTCGCCACGACAGCCGAACTCGTCGCCGCGGAACCGAAACTCGCTTCCGCGGCGGCGGTGATCGCACCGATCGCTGCATCCCGTCCCGCCCTCGTGCGCGCCGACGCGCTCAGAACCGGCCCGCTTCCGATCGACGAGACCAAACGCGCGGACACGGGTCATCCGGGCCCGGCGGCCATTCGTCCTGTGAGCGCGAACGGCGCTGTCACACAAGGCGATCCGATGACCTTCGCCCAAGCGGTCAACGACACCCTCGCCGGTCTGCTCGCGCGTGATCGCGACGTGCTCGTCTTCGGGGAGGACGTCGGCCGCAAAGGGGGTGTGTACGGCGTGACGAAGGGGTTGCAGAAGACCTTCGGCGCGCGCCGCGTGTTCGACACCCTGCTGGACGAGCAGAGCGTCCTCGGCACCGCGCTGGGCGCGGCGCTGGCCGGATTCGTGCCGATCCCGGAGATCCAGTACCTCGCCTATCTGCACAACGCGGCGGATCAGATCCGCGGCGAAGCGGCCACGCTGTCGTTCTTCTCCGACGGCCGCTATCGGAACCCGATGGTGGTGCGGATCGCCGGATACGCCTACCAGAAGGGCTTCGGCGGTCATTTCCACAACGACAACTCGGTGGCCGCGCTGCGCGACATCCCCGGTATCGTGCTCGCCTCACCCGCTCGCGCCGACGACGCCGCGGCGATGCTGCGCACCTGTGTGTCGGCTGCCCGAGTGGATGGCAGGGTGTGTCTGTTCCTCGAGCCCATCGCGCTCTATCACACCCGCGACCTGCACCATCCAGGAGACGACGGCTGGCTGGCGCACCCGTCGACGTCCGATCACGTCGAAATCGGCCGCGCGCGCGTCTACGGCGACGGGACCGACCTGACCCTGGTCACCTTCGCCAACGGTGTGCCGATGAGCCTGCGCGCGGCGCGCCGCCTGGCCCGGCACGGCGTCCACGCGCGTGTGCTCGATCTGCGCTGGCTGACTCCGCTACCGGTGAGTGATCTGCTGCGGCACGCGCGCGCGACCGGCCGGGTCCTCGTCGTGGACGAGACCCGTCGCAGTGGTGGCGTGTCGGAGGCTGTGTGCGCGGCCGTGATCGACGCCGGTTTCACCGGGCTTCTCGCGCGCGTCACCAGCGAGGACAGTTTCGTGCCGCTGGGTCCGGCCGCCGCGACGGTGCTGCTCGACGAGGACCGGATCGAGGCCGCGGCCCTGCGGCTGCTGAGCGGAGCGACCGTCGCGCAACCGCGCCGCGCCGAGGCCCGGCCTTCGCGGGAATTCGATTCGGCCGGGGAATAGTGGACATACAGTCAGGGTGACGGTGACCAGCAGCGGAAAGGACATGGCGATGACCACGATGTCCATGCTCGGCGAGGTGCGACCGGAGCACGAGCACACGGCCGACGGGGACCTGGTGCTCTTGCATTACCTGCGTTCCTTCCACAAGCCTGTGCTCGACGTTTGGTCGGCGGCCACCGAGCGCGGCCAGCTCGCGCGCTGGCTCGGCGCCGTCTCCGGCGGCAACGGGAACCTCACCATCGACTTGTTCGACGGTCCTGTTCCCGGCCCGGTCGCGGTGCGGGTCGACCACTGTCAAGCGCCGCACGAACTGGTCGTGCACATCGACGGCTGTCTGCTCGAAGTCCGGATGAGCCAGGTCGGCGTGGTCACCACCGTCGAACTGACCCGCCGCCACGTCTGCCCCGCCGATGCCGGGGCGATCGGCCCCCGCTGGCAGTACCTGCTCGACCGTCTCACCGCCTATCTCGACTTCGAGCCGCTGCCGCGGTGGTCGGACTACCCGAAGCTGGCCGAGGAATACCGCTAGGCCTCGCGCCTTCCGCGGGACTGCACCCGATCGCGAGCCGAGCGGCCTCCCGGAGTGCGCTCGACGCCGCTGGACGAACTCGATCCGCCAGGCAGTTCCCCCGGCATGCGCACCGCATGAGTTGAAGCCATGGCGGCATGCGCTGACCCGGCGGCTCAGTAGAAGAACCCGGCGATCCCCCAGCCGGGGCGCGCCTGCGCCTCCCGGATCCACTCGATGCAGGACTCGATGGCGGCGAGGACCTCGTGATCAACCTCTTCGCGTTGCGGTGGCGTGGTCGATTCCCACTGCACGAGCGCCTCCGCGCACTGCTCGGGCGTCCATTCGCCGTAGCCGGGCAGTTCGTCCGGTTGCGGCAGCGAAGGCGGCAGCGAGTGGTACATGAACGCGCGGACGCTGACCGCTTTGATGCCGAGCGTGGCGAGCCCGTCGTCGATGTGGTCGAGCCAGCGACCACGGAACGCCGAGAAATAGCGGTTGTCGGCGAAGCGGCCGTAGAACTGGCAGATCGTCTGGTAGGCGTAGCCGTACTGGAAACCGTAGGCCGGGTCGAACGGGCCGCCGTCGATGACGGCGCGCACGGCCTCGTAGCGGGTGGGCGCGCCGCCGGCGATCTCGTCGGCGAACCAGTCGTCGTCGTGGGTCAGCTGGGCTTTGAACCGGCCGCCGATCATGCGCCGGAGCTTCTCGTCCCCGGACCCGATGGCGCCCTTGACCCTGTCCAGTTCGACGACGTAGATGCTCAGGCTATAACTCATTCACCGAACATTAGCGGTGCCCACCGACAACGAACGCCACTGGGACCGAAGGCGATTCGCTTCAGGCCGGGAGCTCGGCGGGATGCGCGGCAAGGTGGCCGAGATGAGCGGTGAGCAACGCGTTCACCTGCTCGGTTCGCTCCAGCTGGACGAGGTGGCCCGCTCCGGCGATCTCGGTCACCGCGCGCAGATCGACGACGTGCTCGCGCAGGGTGGCCAGCGGGTCACGTCCGCTGAAGCCTTCCATGTCCGGGTCGCGGTCGCCGTACAGGAAATACGCGGGCACAGTGACTTTCGCGTCCGCGTACTCGGCGGTGAGCTCCCAGTTGCGGTCCAGGCTGCGATACCAGTTCAATCCGCCGGTGAACCCGGTGCGCTCGAAATCCGCTGCCAGTACGTCCAACTCGTTCGTGCCGAGCCACTGCCAGGGCAGTGCGGGCGCCTCCGGCAGCACGTCGAGGTAGCCGGTGCCCTCGGCCGGGAAACGCCAGGTGTCCAGGTAGTGATAGTCGGCGCTGAGCGCGTAGTACACGCGGGCCAGGAAATCCCGGGGCCGCGCGCCGAGTTCCGCGTCGGCTACGCCCGGAGTTTGGAAGTAGTGCAGGTGCAAGAAGTGCCGCGCCGCGGCCTTCGCCCACAGCTGTGACGGAGCACGCGGCGGACGTGGCGCGAACGGATTGTTCAGGACGATGACGCCGCGCACCCGCTCCGGCGCGCGCAACGCCAGTTCCCACACCAGCGCCGCGCCGAAATCCAGGCCGACGAACACCGCCCGTTCGGCGCCGATGTCATCGAGCAGCGCGAGCAGGTCGCCGCACACCGCGCGATTGGTGTAGGCCTCGAGGTCGGCAGGGACGTCGGTCCGCCCGTAGCCGCGCAGGTCCGGCGCCAGGGCGCGGTAGCCGGCCGCGGCGATCGCGGGAAGCTGCCGGTGCCAGATGTACCAGGTGTGCGGAAACCCGTGACAGAAGACCACCGGCTGCCCCTCGCCCTGCTCGGCGACGTGCATACGGATACCGTCGGTCGTCACGAACCGATGAGTCAGCTCCACTCGGACCTCCAAAACCTAGAACACGTTATCGCTTCACGGTAATGTTCCGATTCCGTGAACGGAATACCGGAAAGGCTCGAAGGCAAGGTCGCGGTGGTCACCGGCGCCAGCCGCGGCATCGGCAAGGGGATCGCGCTGGAGCTGGGTGCGGCGGGCGCCACGGTGCTCGTCACCGGACGCTCGGCGACACAGGGACGGCTACCCGGCACCGTACACGCCACTGCCTCGGAAATCGATGCCGCGGGCGGAGTCGGCATCCCGTTCGTGTGCGATCACCGCGACGACGACGCGGTGCAGCGGCTGTTCGAGCTGATCCGTGACGAGCACGGTAGGTTGGACGTCCTGGTGAACAACGTCTACAACTCGCCCGCCGCCGCCCGCTGGCTGGGCAAGCCGTTCTGGGAGGTGCCGCCGGCGGCATGGGATGAGTCGTTCGACGTGGGGGTCCGATCGCATTACGTGGCGAGCGTTTTCGCGGCGCCGCTGTTGATCGAGTCGGGCGGGTTGATCGTCAACATCTCCTCGCCAGGGGCACGCCGATACATGCACAACGCGGTGTACGGCGTCGCGAAATCCGCTCTGGACCGGCTCACCGCCGACATGGCGCACAACCTCGCGGGCACCGAAGTGACCGTGGTCTCGCTCTGGCCCGGCATCGTCGACACCGAACTGCTGCAATTGGTTCCGGCCGACGCCACCGGCAGGCGTCTGGTCACGTTGCCCGGTGAGGGCACCTTCGACCTCGGTGACGCGCAGACGCCGCGCTTCACCGGCCGCGCCGTCGTCGCGCTCGCCACCGACGCGGGCCGTCGCTCCCGCACGGGATTGCCCTGGCCGGTAGCGGATCTCGCCGAGTATTACGGGTTCACCGACGTCGGCGGTCGCGTTCCGCGCGTCGACTGATTCCGGTGGAGGCGCGCTCGGGTTCCGAGGCGCGCCTCGATGTGCGGCCACCGCTTGCGCCACCCGGTACGGCGCGAGCGGTACGCGCGCGCGTCGGCCGACCCTGCCCCGAGGGCAACGCGCGCAAGACGGAGCGAACCTTCCGCGCGCGGCAGCCGACCCACCATTCGCCAGGGGGTGAGGGCGCGGCGCTATGCGCCGGCTCGGTCGAGTTGTCCCGCCGTCGTCCTGGCCGAACTCGCGCTCGACGTGGCGGTGCTGACGGCGGCCGCCGGAATCAGGCGAACTTGATCTCCAGGCCGATGCCGAGGATGGCGATCAGCCAGATGACGCCGGTGAAGATGGTGACGCGGTCGAGGTTCTTCTCCACGACGGTGGACCCGGACAGGCTGGACTGCACACCGCCGCCGAACAGGCTGGACAGACCTCCACCCTTGGCGCGGTGCAGCAGCACCAGCAGCACCAGCAGCACGCTGGTGATGATCAGGAGGATATCCAGGAACATCCGCATGCCGGACAGTCTATGCGGTCGGTGCGATCGCACCGAATCAGGCACTCGGGGCCCGCGCCGCCGGGTGCCGACCTAGCGCCGTTCGACCGCGACGAGGTGGGTGACCTGCTCCCCCTCTGCGGTGCCGAACTTCGCGACGGCCTCTTCTCGCACCTGGTCCTGGGCGGTGAGCCGGACCTGGTGCTGGTGCATGTGCTCGGCCCAGGACCGCACCACGAACGCCTCCACGTAGCGGTCGATCACCCCGACATCGCGATAGAGACGCCACTCCATCGCACCGGTGCGCTGCCGGGACCGGCCGACGAAGGCCATGGCGGCGAGGAATTCCTCCACGCTCTCCGGCGGCACGTCGTAGCTGCGCAGGACCAGTACGGGACCGTCGTCGGGATCGGGCTCGACCGCCAGCTGAGGTTCCGGCCAGAACGCCGAGGGAGTCAAGTCGAGCATCTCGGGGTCGTTCCGGATGGGCAGCCACACGGTGCTGACCGCGCAGAGCGCCAGCAGCGACGCGGCCCACAACAGCGCCTGCACCGAGCCGATCGAGTCGGCGACCAGACCCCAGACCAGCGAGCCGATCGCCTGGCCGCCCATGAACACCAGCAGATAGACCGACAGCCCGCGCGCCCGCACCCAGGCGGGCAGCAGCAGCTGCATGGTCGCGTTCATCGTGGACATCGCCAGCAGCCAGGCCAATCCCGCGAACACCAGCAGCACCAGCACCACCGGAACGACGCGCAGCAGTGCCGTACCCGCCGTCGCCACCCCGAACAGGGTCGCGGCGATGGTGAGCCGCTGTGTCGGGGTCAGCCACGCCCGCAACCGGGACAGCGCCGCGGCGCCGAGCACCGCGCCGACGCCCAGGGCGCCGAGCATCAGGCCGTACCCGGACGACGACAACCCCAGCCGGTCGCGAGCGATCACCGGCAGCAGCGCCCACACCGCGCTGGCGGGCGCGATGAACAGGATCGAGCGCAGCAGCACCCGGCGGATCGCGGGCGCCGCCCGGATGAACCGGGTACCCGCCTGCAATGCCGCCATCGGACGTTCCGTGGGCAAGCGCCGGTCGGCCGACGGCCTGCGCCAGACCGTCAGTACCGCGACGATCCCGGCGAACGACATCGCGTTCAGCGCGAACACCAGCGTCGGCCCGGACAGCGAGACCAGCGCACCGGCCAGCGCGGGCCCCACCGCCCTTCCGAGGTTGATGTTCATGCTGCCCAGCGCGGACGCCGCCGGGATCTGCTCGCGCGAAACCAGTTCCGGCTGGATCGCCTGCCAGGCCGGCGCGGTCAGCGCCTGACCGCAGCCGAGCAGGAACAACAAGGTCAGCAGCACGGCGGGGGTGGTGTGCCCGGTCGCCGTGGACACAGCGAGGACCGTGGCGAGCAGCGCCATCGTGGTTTGCGCCCCGAGCAGCAGCCTGCGCCGGTCCACCAGATCGGCGATCACGCCGGACGGGATGGCCAGCAGCATCACCGGAAGCGTGATGGCGGTCTGCACGAACGACACCAGCGCCGCCGCGTTGGGCAGGTCGACCATCATCCACTGCGCGCCGACGGTCTGCATCCAGGTACCGAGATTCGACACCAATTGCGCCACCCACAGCGCCCGGTACACCGGCGAACGCAGCGGCGCCCAGGTGGAACCCGGGCTCGTCGCGGCAGTGGTCACGCGCCGAAGCTTAGTCGCGGGCGTGGCGCCGCTCCGCCGCCGAGTCCGGCCCCTGGACCGCCGGACGCGCGGGTGTGGCGGCGAGCAGCAGTGCCACGATGAGCAATGCCGCCCCCGCCACCCCGGGCGCGGTGAGACGTTCTCCCAGGACGACTGCCGCGAGCGTCGCTCCCGTAAGCGGTTCGAGCAGAGCCAGCACCGCGGCAATTCCCGGGCCGGAATCCGACAGTCCGCGGAAGTACAACGTGTAGGCGACCGCGGTCGGCGCCAGGCCCAGCAGAACAACCAGCGCGACGCTGCCCGGCGTCGGGTCGAATCCCAGCCCGCTCGTTGCCGCGAGGGGTGCGAGCAGCAACGCTCCACCGGTGAATCCGAGGGCGATGGTGGTCGTCGCGTCGAGCCCGGGAACCGGCACGGCGTTGATCACGGTGACGGTCGCGAA
Organism: Nocardia asteroides; assembly: GCA_019930625.1. Lineage (NCBI taxonomy): Bacteria > Bacillati > Actinomycetota > Actinomycetes > Mycobacteriales > Nocardiaceae > Nocardia > Nocardia asteroides. The sequence goes on along the minus strand of CP082844.1, from coordinate 4,423,497 downwards.
CGCCGTCGCGGCCACCGCAGCGAGGGCCGCGCCGACCAGCAACCCGGCCGTCCCTGTGTTTCCGGTCGGCACCCCGACCAGCAATGCCAGCCCGCACAGGGCGATGCCGATCGTCGCCGCACGGCGGCGGTCCACCGCCCGCCTTCCGGTGACGTGCTCCACCACCGCGACGACCACCGGCGACGTACCGATGGTGATCAGCGTGGCGAGGCTGACCGACGAGGCCGCGACGGCGCCGAAATAGGCGGCCTGGAAGGTCGCCGCGAGCACGGCGACGGCGCCGATCCGCCGCCACGCCGTCGCATTTCGCGGCCATGGCCGCCGTGTGCCCGCGAGCAGGATCATCAGCAGCAGCCCGCCGACGGCGAGCCGGCAGGTGGCCACGGAGACGGGCGCCAAACCGGTGGCCCGGTGCAACAACGTGCCGAGCAGACCGCCGGTGCCCCAGAGAATTCCGGCGCCGACGAGGTAGACCAGCCCGGAACGGGCGGGCGTGGAGACAGATGAGGACATGAAAGATCGCGCTCCTGCGACGAAAAGGGATAGAGGTCGCGGACGCGAGGTGCACAGCGATGCCGAAAGAGCGCGCTCACCGCACGGTGGCGCGCTGGATATCTACACCTCGCTCAGGAGGCGGGCGGCGGGGTGATGGGGAAGCATCGGTGCACGCACAGATACTAATACGACACCGGACGAGTCATCCCATGAGTTTCGGTTTTCCCGCCGCGAAGATCCTTCTCGGGGCTCCTCGCCAGGCCGTCGCGACCGGCGCAATCCAGGTCAGCGGACGAATCGCCGGTAGCATCGCCGCATGGCGGCACACTTCGTGCGACTGGGACCGGTCGTCCTGCTCGCTCTCTGCGCGATCGCGGGCTGCTCGGGCCAGGAACCCGACCGCGGCGCCGACGAGCCGACTCCGGTGGGCCGCACCTTCCTCTCGACCAACGTCGAAGGCGCCCCGATTCCCGGCGGCGGGCCGCTGACGATCAGCTTCACCGAGGGGCGGCTGGCGGCCGACGCGGGATGCAACAAGTTCACCGGCGCGGTAACTCTCGACGATCACGTTCTGCACGTCTCCGGCCTGGCCACCACGCTGATGGCCTGCGAGGACGACCGGCGAGGCGCCGACGAGTGGCTCAGCGGCCTGCTGAACTCTCAGCCCAGCTGGCGGCTCGACGACTCGCGCCTGACCCTGCACAGTGCCGACCGCACGGTGACCTTGCTCGACAAGAAGGTCGCTCAGCCGGACAAGCCCGTCAAGGGCACGTCCTGGCTGGTCACCTCGCTCATCACCGACAACAGCCAGGTCCGCTCGCGCGCCCTCGACGAAGCGCGGCCGACGCTCACCATCGCCGAGGACGGCAGCGTCTCCGGCGCCGCCGGGTGCAACCAGATGACCGGCAGCGCCGAGGTGTCGGGTGCGCAGATCACTTTCCGGATCGCCACCACGAAGATGATGTGCTCCCCGGAGGTGATGGAGGTCGAGCAAGCCGTCCTGAACGCTCTGGACGGCGGGACGAACGCCACGGTGGACGCCGGCACGCTGACCCTGCGCAACGACAACGGCGCGGGCCTGGTCCTGCACGCGCAGTGAGCGCGCGGACTACTTCCGCCGGGTGAGCACGACGCGATCGGCGACTCGCTCGGCTTCTCCGGGCGGCGTGAAGGAGATTTCCATGACCACCCGGTCGGCCGACTCCAGCCGAATCACGGTTCGCATCGCGATCGTCTTGCCGATGAACTGCTCGCCGAGGACGCCGGGATCGGTGAATTCACCGGCCATGACGATTTCGGCGTCGCCGCCGCTTCCCTTGGCGCCCTTGTAGCTCATCGTCATCGGCGTGATGCTGTCGACGGTCGACCACTCGTAGCGGTTGTCGGTCGGCGAGAATCCGAGCAGTCCGAGCCGGTAGTAGGCGGCGCTTCCCTGGATGTCCTCGGCTTCCTCGCGCAGGAAGTTGTTGCCGGTCTCGGCGATCCACTCCCAGCGCGAGACGATCTCCCGCTTGATCGGGTTGTCCGCCGTGCCGCCCGCGACGAAGGTCGACTTCTCGCCCTTCCACTCCCCCACCAGCTGATTGAGCCTGCGGTGTCCCGCGTCCTGCTGCTCCGGTCGCACCGCCGCGGCGGCGGTGGTGGATGTCACGCCGGGATGGGCGTGATCGTGATCGTGCGACGAATCGTCGGAACAGCCGACGAGGGTGGCCAGCGCGACCAGCGCGACCGGAAGTGCGGTGTACAGCTTGCGAAGAGTCACGAAAGTCCTTGTCGAGCCACGGAATCGAGCTCGGCCATCATCGCACGAGCACCGGCCGCCGAGCACCCGTGATCACTGTCGGCGAAACGACACAGCCCGGTATCGCGGGAAGCGATACCGGGCTGTTGCGCTGATGCCCAGGTCAGGGCAGCGGGCCGCCCGCGGCGATCGCGGAGAGGGTGGCGAATTCGTCACCCTTGAGCGAAGCGCCGCCGACCAATGCGCCGTCGATATCGGTCTGGGCGACCAGTTCTCCGACGTTCTTGGCGTTCACCGACCCGCCGTAGAGCACGCGGACCCCCGAAGCCACCTCCGGCGAGGCGAGCTTCTCCAGCTCCCCGCGGATCGCGCCACAGACCTCTTGCGCGTCGGCGGGGGTGGCCACCTTGCCGGTGCCGATCGCCCACACCGGCTCGTAGGCGATGACGATCTTCGAGATCTGCTCCGCCGTAAGGCCTTTCAGCGATCCACGCAGCTGCTCGAGGTTGTACTCGACATGCGTTCGGGCATCGCGGATGTTCAGGCCCTCACCGATGCAGACGATCGGCGTGATGCCGTGCTTCAACGCCTGCTTGGCCTTGGCCAGCACGGTGGCGTCGTCCTCGTTGTGGTACTGCCGCCGTTCGGAGTGCCCCACCACGACGAAGGTGCAGCCCAGCTTGGCGAGCATGCTCGCGCTGATCTCACCGGTGTAGGCGCCCGCCTCGTGCACGGAGACGTCCTGACCGCCGTAGGTGAGCAGGAGCTTGTCCCCTTCGACCAGCGTCTGCACGCTGCGCAGGTCGGTGAACGGCGGGATCACCGCCACATCGACCTTGTCGAAGTATTTCTCCGGCAGCGCGAACGCGATCTTCTGCACCAGGGCGATGGCCTCGAGGTGATTGAGGTTCATCTTCCAGTTGCCCGCGATGAGCGGTTTGCGTGCCATGCTCAGCCCTCCAACACCGCGATGCCGGGGAGTTCCTTGCCCTCCAGGTATTCCAGCGACGCGCCGCCGCCGGTGGAGATGTGCGAGAAACCGTCCTCCGGCAGCCCGAGCGCGCGCACGGCCGCGGCCGAATCACCGCCGCCGACCACGGTGAACGCGCCCTTACCGGTCGCGGTCACGATCGCCTCGGCCACCCCGCGGGTGCCCGCGGCGAACTTCTCGAACTCGAACACACCCATCGGCCCGTTCCAGAAGACGGTGCGCGCCTCGGTCAGCAGTACCGCGAAGCGGTCCACCGAGTCCGGGCCCACGTCCAGACCCAGCCAGCCGTCCGGGATCTCATGTGCAGCAACAACTTTCGACTCCGCGTCCGCGGCGAACGCGTCGGCCACCACGATGTCGCGCGGCAGGTGGATGACGTCGGCGTACTGCTCGAGCAGACGCTTGCAGGTGTCCACCATCTCCTCCTGCAGCAAAGAGGAGCCCACCGAGAGGCCCTGTGCCGCAAGGAAGGTGAAGCACATGCCGCCTCCGATCACCAGCGTGTCGACCATCGGCGCGAGCGCCTCGATGACCGCCAGCTTGTCGGAGACCTTGGAACCGCCGAGCACGACCGCGTACGGCCGGTCGGGGTTCTCGGTCAGCTTGGCCAGCACCTCGACCTCGGCCGCGACCAGCGTGCCCGCGTAGTGCGGCAACTGCTGGGCGACGTCGTACACCGACGCCTGCTTACGGTGCACCACACCGAAACCGTCGGAAACGAACGCGCCGTCGTCGCCGACGAGCTCGACCAGCGCGGCGGCCAGCTTGGCCCGCTGCGCGTCGTCCTTGCTGGTCTCACGCGGGTCGAACCGGATGTTCTCCAGCAGCAGCACGTCGCCGTCGGTGAGGCCCTCGGACCGCGCGAGCGCGTCCTGACCCACCACGTCACCGGCCAGCTGCACATTGCGGCCCAGTTCCTCGGCGAGCCGGGCTGCCACCGGCGCCAGCGAGAGCTTCGCGTCCGGCTCGCCCTTCGGGCGGCCGAGGTGCGCGGTCACGACGACCTTCGCGCCCGCTTCGGCGAGCGCCTTGATGGTCGGCGCCGAGGCGATGATGCGGCCGGGATCGGTGATCTGTCCTTTGTCGTCGAGGGGCACGTTCAGGTCGGAGCGCACCAGCACGCCCCGACCCTCGACACCCTCGCCGAGCAGATCCGCGAGTGTCTTGACAGCCATGCGCGTCAGAGCGACTTGCCGACGAGGCCGATGAGATCGGCGAGACGGTTGGAGTAGCCCCACTCGTTGTCGTACCAGGACACGACCTTCACCTGGTCGTCGATCACCTTGGTCAGCGGCGCGTCGTAGATCGACGAGGCCGGGTCGGTGACGATGTCGGAGGAGACGATCGGGTCGGTGTTGTACTTGAGGATGCCCTTCAGCGGGCCCTCGGCGGCGGCCTTGTAGGCGGCGTTGATCTCCTCGAGCGTGGCCGACTTGCGCAGGGTGGCGGTCAGGTCGGTGACCGAGCCCGTCGGGACCGGCACGCGCAGCGCGTAGCCGTCCAGCTTGCCCTGCAACTCGGGCAGCACCAGGCCGATGGCCTTCGCGGCGCCGGTGCCGGTGGGCACGATGTTCAGCGCGGCGGCGCGCGCGCGACGCAGGTCGCTGTGCGGGCCGTCCTGCAGGTTCTGGTCCTGGGTGTAGGCATGGATGGTGGTCATCAGGCCACGCTCGATGCCGAACTCGTCGTTGAGCACCTTGGCCAGCGGGCCGAGGCAGTTGGTGGTGCACGAGGCGTTCGAGATGATGTTCTGGCTGCCGTCGTACTTCTCGTCGTTGACGCCCATGACGATGGTGATGTCCTCGCCCTTGGCCGGAGCGGAGATGATCACCTTCTTCGCGCCCGCGGCGAGGTGGCCCTTGGCCTTGGTGGCATCGGTGAAGATGCCGGTGGACTCGACGACCACGTCGACGCCCAGATCGCCCCACGGCAGCGCCGCCGGGCCCTCCTTGATGGCCAGCGCCTTGATCCGCTGGTCGCCCACCACGATGGTGTCGTCGCCGTCGAGCGAGACATCCTGGGGCAACCGGCCCAGGATCGAGTCGTACTTGAGCAGGGTCGCGAGGGTCGCGTTGTCGGTGAGGTCGTTGACCGCGACGATCTCGATGTCGGTGGTGCCGAGCGCCTTCTGCGCCTCCACCGCCCGGAAGAAGTTACGTCCGATACGACCGAAGCCGTTGATGCCTACCCGGACAGTCACGTTATCGCTCCTCAACTTTCCAGCGGATCGTTCCGATGCCCACCCACACTAACGCCCTGCTGTGCCTCCGCCGACACGCACCTGGCTTTCGTCGGGACGGGTTGCCTGGTCAGACGCCCGACCAACCCAAAGTCGGCAGCCGGGAACTCCGCGATCCCCGCGACGGGCAGCGTCGCGGGGATCGTCGCGGAAATCACCGAAAGCCCGAGGTCAGGCTTCGTCGAGCAGTTCGGCCGTGACGGCCGACTCGGTGTCCGGGACGCCCAGTTCCTTGGCGCGCCGGTCGGCCATCGACAGCAGCCGCCGAATGCGGCCCGCGACAGCGTCTTTCGTCATCGGGGGGTCGGCGAGCTGGCCGAGTTCCTCCAGCGACGCCTGCCGGTGCTGCACACGCAGCTTGCCCGCGGCGGCGAGATGGTCGGGCACGTCGTCGCTGAGGATCTCCAGCGCGCGTTCCACCCGAGCCGCCGCGGCGACCGCCGCCCGCGCCGACCGGCGCAGGTTGGCGTCGTCGAAATTGGCCAGCCGATTCGCGGTCGCGCGCACCTCCCGGCGCAGCCTGCGTTCCTCCCAGACCATCCGGGTGCCGTGCGCGCCCATCCTGGTCAGCAGCGCGCCGATCGCCTCACCGTCGCGCACCACCACGCGGTCGGTGCCGCGCACTTCCCGCGCCTTGGCGGTGATGCCGAGCCGCCGAGCCGCGCCGACCAGCGCCAGCGCCGCCTCGGGGCCGGGGCAGCTGACCTCGAGCGCCGAGGACCGTCCGGGTTCGGTCAGCGAGCCGTGGGCGAGAAACGCGCCGCGCCACGCGGCTTCGGCGTCGGCGATGCTGCCGCCGACCACCTGCGCGGGCAGGCCGCGCACCGGACGACCGCGAACGTCGAGCAGTCCGGTCTGCCGGGCCAGCGCCTCGCCCTCCTTGGAGACGCGCACCACGTAGCGGGAGGTCTTGCGCAGTCCGCCCGCGCCGAGCACGTGCACATCGGAGCCGTAGCCGTAGAGCTCGAAGATCTCCCGGCGCAGCCTGCGCGCGATGGACCCCATGTCCACCTCGGCCTCGACGATCACCCGGCCGCCGACGATGTGCAGGCCGCCCGCGAAACGCAGCAGTGCGGACAGTTCCGCCTTGCGGGAACTCACCTGCGACACTGTGAGCCTGCTCAGCTCGTCTTTCACATCGGCTGTCATCGCCACGGGACGCGCTCCTTTCCACCCAACCCGGAACGCACATCCTGACCCATGTGCCGTCCCTCGACTCGAAGCCCTGCCATTTGCGGCCGAGGTTGCCGGATCAGTTGATCCAGTGCGGCGGCAAGCTTTCCGGGGTGATGCCGGTCGGTTCCCGCTTCGGCGACATCGGAGAAGGTTACTCGTGCCCGCAACTGTTCGGCAGCCCTGGCCACATGTTCCCGCTCACGGCCTTCCGGGACCGAGCCGGAGTCGACCAGCACCTCGTCGACGACGAATTCCGGCGCGTGCTGGGACAGCACATGCAAATGCCGCTCCGCGGAGAACCCCGCGGTCTCCCCCGGTTCCGCGGCGAGGTTGAGCACGAGCACTTTCCGTGCCCTGGTGTATACCAGTGCTTCCCGTAGTTCCGGGACGAGGACGTGCGGAATCACGCTGGTGAACCACGATCCCGGGCCGAGGACCACGACATCCGCGTGTTCGATCGCCGAGGTCGCCTCCGGACTGGCCGGTGGATCGGACGGAATCAGCCGCACTCGCCGCACCTTACCCGGCGTCGTCGCGATGGCAACTTGACCGCGAATGCAACGGCTCACCCGTGGATCCGCCTCCAGCCCAGAGACATCCGCCTCGATATCGAGCGCGATCGGCGACATGGGGAGCACCCGTCCGGTGATGCGCAACATGCGGGCGACTTCGTCGAGCGCGGCGACCGGATCTCCGAGCACCTCGGTGAGCCCGGCCAGGATCAGGTTGCCCACGGAGTGCCCGGCCAGAGCGCCGGTCCCGCCGAAACGATGCTGGACCGTCCGGGTCCAGACGCCGTCGGCGTCCGCGGCCAAGGCGGCCAGCGCCATCCGGAGATCTCCCGGGGGCAGCACCCCCAGCTCCGCGCGTAGCCGGCCCGAGGAGCCGCCGTCATCGGCGACGGTGACCACCGCGCAGATCTTCCTGGTCAGCCGCCGCACTGCGGTCAGTGTCGCGTACAGGCCGTGTCCACCACCCAGCGCGACGATGCTGGGATTCGATTCCCAGCCGGTCATTCGCGCCCCAGGTCTCGATGGACCACCCGGACCACGTCGGCGGATTCCTCCGGCCCGCCGGTGACCTCGCTCATCAACTCGCCGAGCGCCTCGGCAATCGCGACGCTTCGGTGCTTGCCTCCGGTGCAGCCCACTGCGACCGTCATGTATCGCTTCCCCTCTTGGCGGTAACCGTTCGTGGTCAGCTCGACCAGGTGGTGGCAGGTACGCAGGTAGTCGTCCGCGCCGGGGCGCGACAACACGTACTCGCTGACCACGGTCTCCTGACCGGTGTGTTCCCGCAACTCCGGTATCCAATGCGGATTGGGTAGAAAACGCACATCCAACACCATGTCGGCGTCCAGCGGAACCCCGTACTTGAAGCCGAAGGACTGCACGGTGAGCTGCAACGCGCTCGGCGCGCCGCCGCCATAGGCCTCTTCCATCTTGCGGTGCAACTGATGGATGGACAGCTCGGTGGTGTCGATCACCACATCGGCGGCGGCCTTCACGGCGGACAGCCGCACCCGTTCGGCGGCGATACCCGCCGACAACGTGCCGTCCTTGCTCTCGCTCTGCAACGGATGCCTGCGCCGCGCGAAGCCGAAGCGGCGGATCAGCACGTCGTCGGAGGCCTCGAGGAACAGGACCCTGGTGCGCACGCCGAGAGTTCGCAACTGGTCGGTGACCCCCGACAGATCGCCGGTGAAGAACCGGCTGCGCACGTCCATGACCAGCGCGAGGCGGCGGATCGGCGGCTTGGCGGAAGCACCGAGTTCGACCATCCGCCCGAACAGCTCGGGCGGCAGGTTGTCGGCCACGTACCAGCCGAGGTCCTCGAGCACTCGGGCCGCGGTGCCGCGGCCCGCGCCCGAGAGCCCGGTGACGATCACGACCTCGACCTGCGAGTTCGCTCCGCCGACGGCGCCGGACGAGGCCACTCGTCCCGCACTCGTCGGCGGACTGCCCGCACTGCTGTTCGATTCGACGCGTGTCATGTCCTACCGGATCCGTCTCTGGGGTGCCTTCCGATCATCGCGCACCGGTTTCGGTATCGGCCGCAGACACACAACGTACGCGAAACCGAATCTTCCGGTGCACTGTCGACTGACTATTCGGACTCGAGGGCCGCAAGGACCGCTTTCGCGGTCGCCAACCCGATGCCGGGCACCTCGGTGATCTCTTCGACCGTCGCCTGCTTCAGCTTGGCGACCGACCCGAAATGGGTAACCAGCGCGGTCCGGCGCGCCGTGCCGAGACCCGGCACCGAGTCCAACGCCGAGGCGGTCATCCGGCGCGAGCGTTTGCTGCGATGGAAGGTGATGGCGAAACGGTGCGCCTCGTCGCGGACCCGTTGCAGCAGATACAGCGCCTCGCTGTTGCGCGGCAGGATCACCGGGTCGCTCTCGCCGGGCACCCATACTTCCTCGAGCCGTTTGGCCAGACCGATCACCGCGACGTCGGTGATGCCCAACTCGTCGAGCACCTCCGCGGCGGCGGCGACCTGGGGCGCGCCGCCGTCGACGACGTAGAGGTTGGGCGGATAGGAGAACTTGCGCGGGCGTCCGGTGCGGGGGTCGATACCCGGCCGGGAGATCAGCTCGAGCGCGTCGTCGTCGCTTCCGGTCGCGGCGAGGTCTTCCTGCTCCATCGCGTCGCGCTCGCGGCGCAATTTGAAGAACCGGCGGCGAGTCACCTCGGCGATGCTGCCGACGTCGTCGGAGCGGCCGTCGCCTGCCGCTTCCCGGATCGTGTAGTGGCGGTAATCGGACTTGCGGGCCAGACCGTCCTCGAAGACCACGAGCGAGGCGACCACGTCGGTTCCCTGCACATGGCTGACGTCCACGCACTCGATGCGCAGCGGCGCGGAGTCGAGTTCCAGCGCGTCCTGGATCTCTTGCAGCGCTTGGGATCTGGACGTCAGATCCCCCGCCCGCTTGAGCTTGTGCTGGGCCAGCGCCTCCATCGCGTTGCGCTGCACGGTCTCGGCGAGCGCCTTCTTGTCCCCACGCTGGGGCACGCGCACCTTCACCGCCGAGCCGCGCAACCCCGACAGCCACTGCTGGACCTCCTCGACGTCGGCGGGCAGCTCGGGCACGAGCACTTCGCGGGGCACCACGGCGGCGGGCTGCTCGTCGGCGGCCTGCTCGGCCACCGTCACCTGCTCGCCGTAGAACTGGGTGAGGAACTGCTCGACCAGCGCGGCGAGCTCGCCGCCCGCCTCCGGGACGTCGACCGCGTCACCCGATTTGTCGACCACCCACCCGCGCTGCCCGCGCACCCGGCCGTCGCGCACGTGGAAGACCTGCACCGCCACCTCCAGCTCGTCGGTGGCGAAAGCGATCACGTCGGCGTCGGTGCCCGTGCCGAGCACCACCGCCTGCTTCTCCAGCGCGCGCCGCAGCGCCTGGACGTCGTCGCGCAGCCGGGCGGCGGATTCGAAGTCCAGGTCTTCGGCGGCCTCGTGCATGCGGCGCTCCAGCTCCCGGACCAAGCGGTCGGTGCGGCCGGCGAGGAAGTCGCAGAAGTCCTCGACGATCGCGCGGTGCTCCTCGGCGCTCACCCGCCCGACGCACGGCGCGGAGCACTTGTCGATGTAGCCGAGCAGGCAGGGACGCCCGATCTGATGGTGCCGCCGGAAGACTCCGTTGGAGCAGGTGCGCGCCGGGAACACCCGCAGCAGCAGATCGAGCGTCTCGCGGATGGCCCAGGCGTGCGCGAACGGGCCGAAGTAGCGGACGCCTTTGCGCCGCGCGCCGCGGTAGACGAACAACCGCGGGTACTCCTCGTTCAGAGTGACCGCGAGCACCGGGTAGGACTTGTCGTCGCGGTAGCGGACGTTGAACCGCGGATCGAACTCCTTGATCCAGTTGTATTCCAGCTGCAGTGCCTCCACCTCGGTGGAGACGACCGTCCACTCGACGCTCGCGGCCGTGGTGACCATCTGCCTGGTACGCGGGTGCAGGCCGGCGACGTCGGCGAAGTACGAGTTCAGCCTGCTGCGCAGGCTCTTGGCCTTGCCGACGTAGATGACCTGCCGATGGGCGTCCCGGAACTTGTAGACACCGGGTTCGACGGGAATCGTGCCCGGCGCGGGCCGGTACGTCGCTGGATCTGCCACCCATCCAGCCTATCGACGCGGTCGGACACAGTTCGTCCGCCGCCCATCCGGCCCGAGCGAGGCTCGACAGACCCCGGAGACCGCCGACTACCACCCGCCCACGGCAGCGCTGCCGGACGGCTCACGGTACGCGGACGCCGAACCAGGCCTTGGCATCCGGGCGGCACAGCAGGCGCACGACGGCTACGGAGGTGGCGAGCGAGTACCCGGCGGCGACGAGGCCGACGGCGGGCGGAACGGTCGCCAGGTCCCTGATCGCCCAGCACCCGACGACGGCCTGCAGGATCGCGAGCGTGATCGTCAGGCGGCGCACGGGGTGCGCTCCCTCGGCGAACCCGAGCACGAGCAGACCGAGAGCCCAGGCCACGCAGAACTGGACGGACGCCGTGGCGGCCGCGTCGTCGCCGCGCGTCAGATTCATGAGCACCGGATAGGCCAGGCCGAATCCCGCCATACCCGCGACGGCTTCCCGCACGTCCCGAACCGCCTCCGGCATGGTGGTTTCCACACCGATGGACGGCTCCTCACCCGAAAACGCCAAGCTCACAGCCGTACCCCCGTTGGTACCGAACGTTCCGGCGCGCTGGACGAACACGCCGGAATCGCACGGTAACACGGTGACATCCCGGACAACTCGGACTTCGACGAACTCGGACTTCGACGAACTCGGACTTCGGCGAAAGAACCGACGGGGCGCGCGCATCGTCCGGACGAGGAGCTACTCCACCAGACCGTGCCGCCGCAGGGCCGCCAGCAACGCATCCGGACGCTCGGCGGTGGGCAGGGCCTCCACCAGGGCGAATCGGCTGCCCAGGGCTTCGGCGCCACCGTCCGCCTCGGCGCTGTCGCCGATCATCAGAGCCGCCTCGGCGGGCACGCCCAGTTCGCCCAAGGCGGCATGGAAGATCTCCGGATCGGGTTTCATGGCGCCGACCTCATAGGAGAGGGTGAACGCCCCGACCAGCCCGTCCCAGCCGCGCGCAGCGAACGACGGACGGATGTCGAACGGGATGTTGCTCACCACCGCCACCGGAACCTCCTGTGCCGCCAGGAGATCGAGAACGGCCTCGCTGTCCGGATACGGCGTCCACTCCAGCGGATCGAGCAGCCGTGCGTAGAGTCGTTCGGCGTCCTCGTCGGTGGGCACACCCGACTGGCGCAGCACCGTCATCATCACCTTGCGGTGCAGCGCCGGATCCAGGTCCCGGTTGTCCCACGCGTACTGCGCCTCGGCGTCGAATTCGGCGATGTGGTCGACCGGCGCCGTCATCCGCCGCATGATCTCGGCCTTCTCGTCCACGTCGAAGGCCCGCCCGTCCGGCCGGGTCAGATCCGAGTACCACGATTCGTCGGCTTCCAGCCGGAACAAGGTGCCGGAGAAGTCGAACAGCACCGCCTCGATCGCCATCCGGCCAGCCTACCGACGGTTCGCCCCGGATCGCCGGTCCACGTGACATGATCCCGGCCGGCTCGATCGCGACACACACTGCGGCCAGGAGGATTTCGCCTGTGGGAAGGAAACCGGCGCGGCTGTCGGTGCTGGACGTTAGAGTCCGGGCATGGGCCGCAAGCGAGGAACTCGGGTCGCCGCCGCGGCGGCGTTCGCACTCACCATCGGAATGGCTACCGCCTGTTCGACCGAGGAGAGCCAGGCGGGCGGTGTCTGCGCGACGGTTCCCAACGGCACACCGGTCACGTCCACCGCGACGGGCCCGGCAGGCAGCGGCACCAAGGATCTGAGCACCAACCCGGAAATAGCGACCGGCTATCGCTCGAACATGACGCCGGTGCGCACGCACACCTTCGCGGTGTCGACGGCCAACCCCGTATCCACCAAGGCCGCGTGCGAGGTCCTGCGCGACGGCGGCACAGCGGCCGACGCCCTGATCGCGGCCCAAACGGTGCTGGGCCTCGTCGAACCGCAGGCCTCCGGTATCGGCGGCGGCGCGTTCCTGCTCTACTACGACGCGAACACCAAGACCGTGGACGCCTACGACGGCCGGGAGGTGGCCCCGGCGGCGGCGACCGAGAACTACCTGCGCTGGATCAGCGATACCGACCGCACCGAGCCGAAGCCGAACACGCGGGCCAGCGGCCGCTCCATCGGCGTGCCCGGTGTGCTGCGCATGCTCGAGCTCGCGCACCGCGATCATGGCAAGACCGCGTGGCGCGAGCTGTTCGACCCCGCCATCGGACTGGCCGATCAGGGCTTCCCGATCAGCCCTCGCCTCGCGGGGCAGATCGCGGAGTCGGCGAAGGACCTCGCGGCGGACGAGGACGCCAAGGCTTATTTCCTCAACCCGGACGGCAGCCCGAAGGCCGCAGAGACCGTGCTCACCAACCCGGCCATGGCGAAGACGCTCGGCGCCGTCGCCACGGAGGGAGCGCAGGCCTTCTATACCGGCGCCATCGCCCGGGACATCGTCGCGGCCGCGAACCGAGCCTCCGGCGGGCGCACTCCTGGCCAGCTGACGGTCGAGGACTTGTCCGGCTATCAGGCGAAGAAGCGCACCGCACTGTGCACGGGCTACCGCGGGCACGAGATCTGCGGCATGCCCAGCCCCTCCTCGGGTGGCATCGCCGTCGCCTCGATTCTGGGCATCCTGGAGAACTTCGACCTGGCCACCATGCGGCCGGACGACATCGACCGCAACGGCGGCAAGCCCGACCCGCAGGCCGTGCACCTGATCTCGGAGGCCGAACGCCTCGCCTACGCCGACCGCAACAAGTACGTCGCCGACACCGATTTCATCCCGCTGCCGGGCAATTCGGCACAAACCCTGCTGAACCGCGATTATTTGCGGCAGCGCGCCGGGCTGATCGATCCGAACCGCAGCATGGGCACCGCGCAGCCGGGTGACTTCGGCCCCGTGCCGCTGGGCGTCGGCCCGCAGCCGCCCGAGCACGGCACCAGCCACATCTCGGTGGTCGACCGGTACGGCAACGCCGCGGCGATGACCACCACCGTCGAGTCGGCGTTCGGTTCGTTCCACGTGGTCGACGGATTCGTGCTGAACAATCAGCTCACCGACTTCAACGCCGATCCGCTGGGCGCCGACGGCGTGCCGGTGGCCAACCGGATCCAGCCCGGTAAACGCCCGCGTAGTTCGATGAGCCCGACGCTGGTCTTCGGCAAGGCCCCCGACGGCTCGCGCGGCGAGCTCACCCATGTCGCGGGCTCGCCCGGCGGTTCGGTGATCATCCAGTTCGTGGTGAAAACGCTGGTCAACATGTTCGACTGGGGTCTGGACCCGCAGCAGGCGGTCTCCGCGGTCGCGTTCGGCGCCGGGAACAGCCCGTCCACCGGCATCGGCGGTGAGCACCCCGCGATCGACGCCGCCGACAACGGTGACCACGACCCGCTCGTGCGCCGACTACGTGAGCTGGGTCATCAGGTCTCCGTCGCACCACAGGTCAGCGGCCTCAGCGCTCTCAAGCGCAACGGCGCGGACGGCTGGATCGGAGGCGCGGACCCCCGCCGAGAAGGGGCCGTCCTCGGCGACACCCAGTGATCGGTTACCACAGCGGGACAGGTCGCGGTATCCGTTGACCAGCACCATCCGAGGCTTGACATGTCGAGAATCGGCATGCCGGCCGCGACGGCGAGGTCACTTCGAACGCACCATCGGATACACCACCGGACCGGAGCCGATCCTCAGCTCCCCCTGCCGCTCGAACCCGAATCGCTCGTAGAAGGGCACGGTGCCGCTGGTGTTCGAGATCAGGAAACAGTCGTGCTCTGCTTCCGACAGCCGCCGCTCGAGCAACGCGGTCGCCATACCGTGCCCCTGCGCGCCGGGCAGCGTCCCGATCGCGGCCAGGTACAGGTGCGGCGTGGCCGGTCGCACGTGCTCCATCTGCCGCCCGGCGGCAAGCGCACGCGCCGTGCTCGCGCCCAACGCTCGTAGCAGGGTCACCGGCTTCACTGTCGGCGCCACCAGGTGCGCGGGCTCCCATAGCGCCACGCAGGCGAGGGTGCCTTCCTGGTCGTGCGCGAAGTCGACCAGTCCCTTCTTCCTGCGCGACGCGATGCGCGACTCCCAGAACAGCGGCAACGCTTTTCGGCGGCGCGGCGAACCCGGCCAGAAGTAGGTCATCAGCGGATCGTCCGCGAAAGCCGCCGCGAGAACGAACGCGCCTGGTTCCATACCGACGAGGCTAAACCAGCATTCCGGCCCTGGCGAAGCGGTCGGGGCGGGGCGGGTACCTCACCAGTTCACTTGCTTCCGGAATACTTCTCGCCGAGTTCACGCAGCCGAGCCATCGCCCGCGCCGCGTGCTCCTTGTCGTTCGAGCGGATCGCCAGCATCGGCACGTAGTCGTCGTCGACCAGCTCGAGGCGGGCCCACGACTTTCGATCCGGGAACGAGACGCCTCTAATGTAGTCCCACGGAAAGTCGTTGTCGCCCAAAACGTTCCGCACCGACACACCCCGCGCCCCGACCCGTACCCGCGGCCTGGTCAGCAGCAGCACCGCGGCGGCGCCGAGTACGCCGATCCCGATCATCGCGATCTGATCGGCGACCCGGAAGTTGACACCGGTGGACCCGGTACGCAGCAAGAGACCGCCCGCCGTGAACGCGGCCGCGATCAGCACCGCCACGACCCAGGCCGTCCGCACCGCGCGCCGGGGACGCACCTCGAACTCCCACTCGGGCGCATCGCCGGCCACCGCGGCCGAGCCTGCGTTCCTCCGGAAGATACGGACGACCGGCATGGCTACGCGGACTGCCGCAGGGCGCGCAGCGTCAGCGCGGCGTCCAACGCCGCGGCCGCCGCCTGCTCCCCCTTGTTCTCGGGCGATTCCGGCAGCCCGGCCCGATCCAGGGCCTGCTGCTCGTTGTTGGTGGTCAGCACCCCGTTCGCGACCGGCGTGCCCTCGTCCAGCGAGACACGGGTGAGTCCCGCGGTCACCGCGTCGCAGACGTACTCGAAATGCGGCGTGTCACCCCGGATCACCACTCCGAGCGCCACCACCGCGTCGTGCGACTTGGCCAGCTCCTGGGCCACCACCGGCAGCTCCATGGCGCCGGCGCAGCGCACCACCGTGATCTGCTGGACGCCCGCGTCCTTGGCCACTCGCTCGGCGTTCGCGACCAGGGTGTCGCAGATCTGGGTGTGCCAGCGCGAGGCGACGATGCCCAAGGTGAGGTCCTTGGCGTCGGCCAGCGCGAAGGTCGGTACCCCGGTACCGCTCATCGTTGTCCGCCTTTCCGGTCCGCTCGCAATTCAGTGCGCCGTCTCGCCGAGATCGAGCTCGTCGAGGCCGATCAGGTCGTGCCCCATCCGGTCCCGCTTGGTGCGCAAGTAGCGCAGGTTCTCCGCATTGGCGCGCAGCGGCATCGGCACCCGCTCGGTGATCCGCAAACCATAGCCGTCCAAACCGACCCGCTTGGCCGGGTTGTTGGTGAGCAGCCGCATCGAGCGAATACCCAGATCCACCAGGATCTGCGCGCCCGTGCCATAGTCGCGGGCATCCGCGGGCAGCCCCAGCTCCAGATTCGCGTCGACCGTGTCGTGGCCGGAATCCTGCAGCTGGTATGCCTGCAACTTGTGCATCAGACCGATGCCGCGCCCCTCGTGACCACGCATGTACAGCACCACACCGCGGCCCTCGGCCGCGACCATCTCCAACGCCGCGTCCAGCTGCGGACCGCAATCGCACCGCAGCGACCCGAACACGTCACCGGTCAGGCACTCCGAGTGCACCCGCACCAAGACGTCCTCGCCGTCGCTGATGTCACCGCGCACCAGCGCGACGTGCTCGACCTCGTCGTAGATGCTCTGATAGCCCACGGCCATGAACTCGCCGTGCGCGGTGGGGATACGCGCCTCGGCGACGCGCACCACGTGCTTCTCGTGCTTGCGCCGCCACGCGATCATGTCGGCGATCGAGATCATCGCCAGCTCGTGCTCGTCGGCGAAGACGCGCAGCTCCTCGGTGCGGGCCATGTGGCCCTCGTCCTTCTGGCTGACGATCTCGCAGATCACGCCCGCCGGACGCAGGCCTGCCATCCGAGAAAGATCCACGGCCGCCTCGGTGTGGCCGGGCCTGCGCAGCACACCGCCATCCTTGGCGCGCAGCGGCACCACGTGCCCCGGCCGGGTGAAATCGTCGGCCTTGGCGTCGGCGTCGGCAAGCAGCCGCATGGTGGTGGCGCGATCGGCGCCGGAGATGCCGGTCGTGATGCCTTCGCGCGCGTCCACCGAGACGGTGTAGGCGGTGCCGTGCTTGTCCTGGTTCATCGCGTACATCGGAGGCAAGCCGAGCCGATCGCAATCGTCGCCCGTGAGCGGCACACAGATGTAACCGGAGGTGTAGCGGATCATGAAGGCGACCAGTTCCGGAGTGGCCTTCTCCGCCGCGAAGATGAGGTCGCCCTCGTTCTCACGGTCCTCGTCGTCGACGACGACGACCGCCTTACCGGCGGCGATGTCGGCGACTGCGCGCTCGATGCTGTCGAACCTGGTCACGTCTGCTGTGCTCCATCTCGAAATAGGTGCCTCACCACAGTACTGGGTTGGTTTTGCGGCGCCCGCGGCGCTGCGTGTCCGGCGACCTCCCATGCTCACCATCGCGTCGCAGACGCCGGCACGCTCCGCCATCCCGGAACTCCCCGGAACCGGAAGGGGCTATCGCGCTCGCCGCCGCGCACTCGGCGAGCGGGCGGTCCCGGCTAGCCGCGCTGTTGGAGGCGTTCGACGTATTTGGCGATCACGTCGACTTCCAGGTTGACGGTGGTGCCGACGGTGGCGAAGCCGAGATTGGTCAGCGAGAGGGTGGTGGGGATCAGGGAGACCTCGAACCAGTCCCGGCTGCCGGTCTCGGCGGGCTCGTCGGAGACACCGAGTCCCGAGACGGTGAGCGAGATGCCGTCGACGGTGATCGAACCCTTCTCCACGACGTAGCGGGCCAGGTTCTCCGGCAGCGAGATCCGGACCACGTCCCAGTTCTCCGACGGGGTGCGCGAGAGCACGGTGCCGGTGCCGTCGACATGTCCCTGGACCAGGTGGCCGCCCAGCCTGCTGTTCAACGCGGCGGCGCGCTCGAGATTCACTTTCGAACCGACGTCCAGCTTGCCGATTCCGGACCGGTTGAGCGTCTCCGCCATGACATCGACGGTGAACGAGTCGCCGCCGAGCACCTCCACGACGGTCAGGCACACCCCGTTCACGGCGATCGAATCACCGTGTCCGGCATCGGAGGTCACCAGCTTGCCCTTGATCGTCAGCCGCGCGGCGTCGGTCAGCTGCTCGCTGGCGACGATTTCGCCGAGTTCCTCGACGATGCCTGTGAACATGTGCTCTGACTCCCTGTCGCGTCGTTGTCTTCCGGTTGCGGAACAGCGCGGGGCCCGGCTGCTATTCCCTGGTCTCCTCACCCTAATGACGCGCGGTCGCAGGAGACAGCGGCGTCCCGGACCGGTCACGCGACGCGATGACACTCCGGCGTGCTCGGCGAAAAGCAGACCGCAGGCCACGCCGGGGATGCTGGAACCGGTCGGTCCCATCGAGAATGGAACGAAATATGTCCACACCGGCCGCGCTCGCCGGGCGGCACAGGTTCAAGTAATCATTCGAGGGAATTCGCTGTACTGTGCGAATTAATTCACCCCGAAGGGGGGTTGCCGATTTATAGTCGATACCCTAACGAAACACTGCTATAACGGAGATTCCGCGCGTCGAAGACGTGGGAAGCGATATCGTTATGCGGCTGACTTCTCACGTTCAACTTTCCGCACGAGCAGTTCGATCGGACGCTGTACCAGGGCACACGGCCTACGGACCGCGCAGCCCGCCGCATGATGTCCACTCCTCGAGAAAGCCGGAGAACACAGTGGGACAATTCGGGCCGGACACAGTTGGGGGCGCGGTGTGACCACATTTCTCGATTCGACGCCGGAACTTCGCTGCCAACGCTACCGCCGCGAATTCCAGCTGCCGGTATCGATGGATCCCGGTTCGCATCGCATTCTCCTGCACATCGGCATCGACTACGGCGCCGTCACCATGCCCGCCGAACTCGGCGAGCAGGTGTTGCGGCGACTCGTCCAGGTCGGCATCGCCGGCCCGGTCGTCGAGCACCCCCGCGCGAGGCACTGGACCTTCCTCACCGGCCCCGCCGGGCCCGACGCGTTCAGGCCGCCGATCTCGGCCGAATTGTTCCGCCTGTACGCGGCGGTGGCCTGCGCGGGCAGCCAGGTGGTACTGCCCTCGCCGGACGACGAGCGCACCGGATACCGCGTGTGGATCCGCTCGCCCGAGGCAGGAGCCCGCCGTCCGCCGCTCAGCGTTGTGATCGAGACGATCCGCGCGGTCGCCCCGCGCAAAACCAGGGCCTGACAGACCTTTTCAGCGCGCCCACGCCGAGGCCGCCTGCCCGCGCAATTTCTGCACGGTCGCGGCGGGATCGGCGGTGCTGTAGACCGCGGACCCGGCGACGAAGCAGTCCACGCCCGCCTCCGCGGCCGCCTCGATGGTGTCGGCGTTGATGCCGCCGTCGATCTCGACCAGCAGCCGCAGCTCACCGGCATCCACCAGGTTCCGCACGATGCGCGCCTTCTGCAACACCTCCGGGATGAACGACTGGCCGCCGAAACCGGGTTCCACGCTCATCACCAGCAGCGTGTCGAATTCGCGCAGGATCTCCAGGTACGGCTCGATCGGCGTGCCGGGCTTCACCGAGAGCCCCGCCTTGCCGCCCGCGGCGCGGATGTCGCGCGCGACCGCGATCGGGTCGTCGGTCGCCTCCGCGTGGAAGGTCACATTGTGCGCGCCCGCCTCCGCGTACGGCGGCGCCCAGCGGGCCGGATCCTCGATCATCAGATGGCAGTCCAACGGGATGTCGGTCGCCTTCAGCAGGCTCTCCACCACGGGGAGGCCGAGGGTGAGATTGGGCACGAAGTGCGCGTCCATCACGTCCACGTGCAGCCAGTCGGCGCCTGCGACGGCCTCCGCTTCGTCCGCGAGGTGCGCGAAGTCGGCGGACAGGATGGAGGGGGCGATCATGGGAGCGGCCGGACGCGGGTAAGTCGGGTTGGACACAACGCCGGAGTCTAACGGTACCCAGGGTTGTCCAGCGCGGGAGTGGGTAGCCTGCATAGGGTGATCAACATTTCGGCGGAACAGGGGCTTTACAGCACCCCGGTGGAGATTCGGGTGGCGGCATCGGTGACACAACTGCCCATCGTGCGTGGGCTCGCCGAAACCCTCGTCCTACTCAGCGAATTCACGCTGGACGAGGTGGCCGACATCCGGCTGGCCGTCGACGAGGTCTGCTCGACCCTGATCGCTGTCGCCGCCCCGGAAACGAGCCTGAACTGCCGGTTCACCGTCGGTGACACCGAGTTGCTCGTCCGGGTCGAGGGCATCGCGGAGAAGCCGGGGCTGCCCGACCAGCGCAGCTTCGGCTGGCACGTGCTGCGCACCCTCACCGACGCGGCGGAGGCCACACAGGATACGTTCGACCCGACGATTTCCGGATATCCGACGACGGTCGAGTTCCGTCGGGTCCGGGGGAAGGCGTAGTGGCGGACGAAGACACCGTGCTCGACGCACAGCGCGACGACGACTCCGACACGCTGACCACGGAGGACGCCGTCGAGGAGAGCGAAACCCTGGAAGCGGCGAGCGCGGTTCCAGGCTACGACGACGTCGGCCTGCTCTTCGAGCAGCTCGCCACCAGCGAACCCGGAACAGCGCGGCACACCGCGCTGCGCGCGGAGCTGATCAGCCGATGCATTCCACTCGCCGACCACATCGCCCGCAAGTTCAGCGGACGCGGTGAGCCGTTCGACGACCTGACCCAGGTGGCGCGGGTCGGCTTGGTGCACGCGGTGGATCGTTTCGACGTGGAGCGCGGTTCGAATTTCCTGTCCTTCGCGGTGCCGACCATCATGGGCGAGGTCCGCCGATACTTCCGCGACAACACGTGGGCGATGCGAGTGCCGCGGCGGGTCAAGGAGACTCACCTACGCATCGGCGCCGCGATCGACAGCCTCTCCCAAACCCTCGGCCGCTCGCCGACGGCGAAGGAGATCGCCGCGGAGCTGGACGTCGATCCGGACGAGGTGACCCAGGCGGTCATCGCGGGAAACGCCTACCAGCCGAGTTCGATCGACGCGGCAACGCTCGGCCGCGACACCGACGCCTCACTGCTGGACACCCTCGGCGAAGAGGAGTCCCAGTTCGATCGGGTCGAGGAATACGTCGCGATCCGGCCGCTGCTGGCCGGTCTGCCCGAGCGGGAACGGCGCATCCTCACCATGCGATTCTTCGAATCGATGACTCAGACCCAGATCGCGCAGCAGATGGGTATCTCCCAGATGCACGTGTCCCGCATCCTCGCGAAAACGCTTGCCCGCTTGCGAGAGCAATCCAGCCGGGAATGACCGGGCTCAGCGGGTTTCGCGTTCCCGCTGCTTGCGCAGCTTCGCCGCAGCGGTGAGCCACCAGGCCGCGTCGAGCAGTTCCCGCAGGTGGTCGGGCGCGACGCGATCGAGGTCGACCAATATGTAGGCGTAGCCGTCGTAGTGCGGTGTGGTGTAGAAGGCCGGGTCGCCGGAGGCCAGCAGCGCCTCCTTCTCGGCGAGATCGCAGGCCAGCGCGAGGCCGCCTTCGGCCTCGCTGCGCAACCGGGCGAACCCTTTACCGCCGACCTTCAATGCCGGGCTGCGCCACCAGGTGGATTCCTCCACCTCCGGGAGTTCGGCCGCCATCGCCACCACGTCCTGCCACGTCATCGTCATGCTCCGAGTGTGCGGCGCCACCGCGTGCCACGACTTGGACGAATGGAATGCCCCGCCCGCTCAGCGGGGCTTACGCAGCGCGGCCAGGAACATGGCGTCGGTGCCGTGGCGGTGCGGCCACAGCTGCGCGCCCGGCCCCTCCCCGACATCGGTGACTCCCGGTAGCAGCTCGCGAGTGTCGAGTTGCTCGGCGCCGAGGCGCCGAACGGCGTCGGCGACGATCGACACGGTCTCCGGTAGATGCGGCGAACAGGTCGAGTACACCACGACACCACCGGGGCGCAGCAGATCCCAAGCGGCGGTGAGTAATTCACGCTGCAAGACGACGAGGTCGCGGACGTCGGACGGGGTCCGCCGCCAGCGCGCCTCGGGTCTGCGACGCAGCGCCCCGAGGCCGGTGCACGGCGCGTCCACGAGGATGCGGTCGTAACCGGGAGTCAGTCCGCTGGCGCGGCCGTCGACGACGTGGATGTCGACCGGCAGGCCGTGCACGGCTTTGCGCACCAGTTCGGCGCGGTGCGCGGCGGGCTCGACCGCGTCCACCCGGAAGCCGTCGATCGAGGCGATGGCGCCGAGCAGCGCGGCCTTGCCGCCCGGTCCGGCGCAGAGATCGAGCCAGCGTCCGTTGTCCGGTCCGTCGATCGCGGCTCTGGTGAGCGCCAGCGCCACCAGCTGGCTGCCTTCGTCCTGCACGGCCGCCATGCCTTCGCGTACCGGCTCGAGCTTGCCCGGATCGCCGCCCTCCAGGTAGACCGCGTACGGCGACCAGCGACCTTCCTCCCCGCCGGTGACCAGCGCGAGTTCCTCCGCGGTGATGTCACCCGGGCGAGCCACCAGATGTACCAGCGGGCGGGCGTCGTCAGCAGCGAGCACCTCGCGAAGTTCCGCCGCTCGCGCTCCCAGCGCGTCGGCGAACGCCTGCGCGATCCACACCGGATGCGCGTATTCGAAGGCCAACCGGCCGATCGGGTCGGCGGGCGCGAGCGCCTCGACCCACTGCTCCGGGGACTTCTCCCCCGCCCGCCGGAGCACGGCGTTGACGAAACCGGCCTTGCCCGCACCGAATTCGGCGCGCGCCAACGCCACCGAGGTGTCCACCGCGGCGTGCGCGCCGATCCTGGTGCGCAGCAACTGGTAGACGCCGAGCCGGAGCACGTCCAGCAGGGGTCCGTCGATCTTTTCGATCGACCGGCCCGCGCCTTCGGCGATCACCGCGTCGAGCAGGCCCAGCGACCGGCACGCGCCGTAGGCGAGTTCGGTCGCCAATGCGGCGTCGCGCCCCGACAATCCCCGTTCCCGCAGCAGGCCGGGCAGGACGAGGTTGGCGTAGGCGTCGCGCTCCCGGACCGCGCGCAGCACATCCCTGGCGACCGACCGCGGCGGATCGGCGGCTTCTTTGCGATGCGGTCGTCCGGTAGGGCGAGCGGGCTCTTTGGATCCCGCGGCCGGACGCCGCGAGGTGGCACGCTCGGGTCGCCCTGCCGAGCGTTGCCCCGAGGGAGTGCGCCGTTCGTCGCGATCACGCCCGGCGGCCTCGGCTCGGCCGCTTCCGGAACGCTGGTCGGCCGCCCGTGGACGGCCCGCGCCGTTGCGATCGCGTCGCGTGCCGCTCGACGGGACGCCCTGCGCTCGAGCCCGGCCGGGCTCGCCGGACCGCTTCGGCGCGGTGTCTCGTTCGTCGCGCCGCCGGTTGGGTGCGTCGTCGCCGGGCCGGTCGCCGCGCGGCGTCACTCGACCACCGCGCCGGGCTGCAGGCGGGCGCCGCGCGCCCAGTCGAGGGCTGACATCATGCGCTTGCCTTGCGGCTGCACTTGGTCCAATCGCACGGCGGTGGTGGCGGTGCCGACGAACACACCGGACTTGCGGACCTCGATCACACGCTCCGGCAACTCCTCCTCGACCAGTTCGACCGGTCCCAGCTTCAACCGGGTGCCGCCGACCTCGGTCCATGCCCCCGGAGCGGGGGTGACCGCGCGAATCCGCCTGCTGATGGCCAGAGCTGGTTGGTCCCATCGGACGTGCCCGGCCTCGACACCGACCTTGGGCGCGTACGAGACGCCGTCCGTCGACTGTGCCACCGCCTGCAAGGTCCCGTCCTCCACCCCGTCGAGCGTCGCTTCCAGCAGGCGGGAGCCGCTGTCGGCCAACCGCTGCAGCAGAGTGCCCGCCGTGTCGGTGACGGTGATCTTCTCGGTCACCATGCCGAACACCGGACCGGTGTCCAACCCGGCCTCGATCTGGAACGTGGAGGCGCCGGTGATCTCGTCACCCGCGTCGATCGCCGCCTGTACCGGCGCCGCGCCTCGCCACGCGGGCAGCAGCGAGAAGTGCAGGTTGATCCAGCCGAAGCGCGGGATGTCGAGAATCTGCTGGGGCAGCAGCGCGCCGTAGGCGACGACGGGACAGCAGTCCGGCGCCAGTTCCGTGAGCTGCGCGACGAATTCCGGTTCCGAAGGCCGCCCCGGCGTGAGCACCGGTATGCCGTGCTCGTCGGCCAGCTTGCCGACCGGCGACCTCGTCACTTTCCGGCCACGCCCTGCCACCGCGTCCGGCCGCGTCACCACGGCGATCACCTCGTGCCGCGCCGATGCCAGCAAACGACGCAGTGAAGGAACCGCCGGTTCCGGGGTCCCCGCGAAGACGACGCGCATCAGCGGCCCACCCCGAACGGGTTGGGCCGGCCCGCGCCACTCATCGACCGTGCCGGGCGCACGGTCGTTCCGGCCGCGAACCAGTCGGATTCGCGGATCACCCGCATCGCCTCCTTGCGCTGGGCCGGATCGAGACGGTCGATGAACAGCACCCCGTCGAGGTGATCGGTCTCGTGCTGCACGCACCGCGCCAGCAGCCCCTCCGCCTCGAACGCGACCGGCGCGCCGTCGAGGTCCACACCGGAGGCGCGCACCCGCAGCGCCCGGCGCGTGTCGTAACGCACACCGGGAATCGACAGGCAACCTTCCGGCCCGACCTGCTCTTCGTCGCCGACGACCTCCCACCGCGGGTTCACCAGATGCCCGGCGGCATCGCCGGTGTCGTAGACGAACACGCGCAGTCCGACCCCGATCTGCGGGGCCGCCATCCCGACCCCGCCGTCGTCGTGCATGGTCTCGGTCAGGTCGGTCACCAGCTGCCGCAGATCGCGGTCGAACGCGGTGACCTCCGCGGCGCGGGCACGCAGGATGGGATCGCCGAACAGGCGAACGGGCTGGATGGTCACGGCTGGCTCCCGGAAGCGGACGAGTACGGTCGCCTCATTCTAGTGAGGCGACCGGAAATCCCCGATTCACCAGGCAGAAGCTGGTAGAACTCCTATGCGGTCCGGGCGGGGTGTCGATCCCTCCGCCCGGCCGCCCGGAAAAGCCCTGGTCAGCGGCTTGCCAGTGCACCTGACCTGCTTCTCACCTGCAGGTTCACAACATGTCGCTGCATTTCAGTACCGAACGTAAGGAATTGTGGTGACGGCGCGTTGGCTGTCGAGGTCATCGTTGAGCAAGCCGAGGTGTTCTTTCTCCGCGACGTCCCCGTCTCGATGAGGGCATTGTCACAGCCGATCCAGCCGCAGCCGCCGCTCGGCATCTGGCGACTGGGTACCACGTCGGCTCTGGGGGTGAAGTCGAAGCCAGCGCCCCAGAGAACTCGTGTATCACTTTGCTCTCCGAGGGCGGGTCGAGGAGTTGTCTTCGGGGCTGTGGGGTTACACCTGATCACATGACCACGATCGAAAACGGCCAAGACTCAACCCCCTTTCGTTCCTGGGCCGTTGTCCGGGCATGCAGTTGCCCGTCACGGCCGCGGTGAGTCGTCGACGCTTCCTTCCGTCCTCCGCGCCCCGTCACCGTATCCGGCGATCGGTGGCGTCCACGCTGTCGTCCGAGAAGGTGAGCGCGACCAGCTCTATCGCGTCCTGCTGTGGGACGGCGAAGGCAACGCCCTGATCGCCAACCCCCTCGGCTGGCTGGAAATCGCTGCCGACGCCCCGGATTCCTCCGCCTGGAAGAACGACCACCGTCAGCGGCCGAATAAGTCCGTGATCCCACGTGCAACCGCCGGTCCACCAGCATTTCTCCATGCACACTCGATGGAAAGTGTGTCTAAAGCTTTGTTGCACAACATTACTCGTGATCAAATGGATTCGTCGTGCCCGGTCCTCACAACACCGGGGGTGCGGCACCCGCAGGTAGACAACGACCCCGGCCCCTCATCAACCGACTGTGAGGCAAGCCGGGGTCGTTTTCGGCTGTGCTGTGCTGTGGTGTCGAGGTGTTCGACGGGTGCCGGTGATCGCCTGTTCTGACGCGGGGCGGGTGTGGTTTGTCGTGTTGGTCGTGGCTGTTGGTGGGTGGGGTGTGTCGGTGATGATGTGGCGGTGGAATGCCGCGAGGTGGTCGATGGCGTCGCGGGCGTCACCGAGCAGGTCGGCGGCTGCGTGGTGGACGTGTGGGGCGTGGTCCCAGATCTGCAGTCGTGCCGGGACGTGTGCCTGGACGCAGCGGCGGGCCAGGGCTTCGGCGTCCGGGCGCAGGTATTCGGTCGAGCCGACCTGGATCAGGACCGGCGGCAGTCCGGTGAAGTCGTGGTTGACCGGTGACCATGCCGGGTCGAGCCGTCCATCGACGGCGAAGCCGTGGCGGGTGATGATGTCCATGCCCCGGGCGGGTAGGTAGGCGTCGCGGTGGCGGTTGGGGTGGTTGTCGCGTTGGGTGGAGTCGAAATCGGCCCAGGGTGCGATCGCCGAGATCGCGGCGGGCATGGGTAGTCCGCGTTCGCGGGTGGCCAGCGCGAGGCCGAAGGCCAGGCCGCCGCCGGCGGAATCGCCGGACACGATGATCCTCTCGGCCCCGAAGCCGTGCTCGAGCAGGTATCGATACGCGGCGACCGCGTCGTCGAGGGTGTCGGTGATGTGAGCGTGCGGCAATTGGCGATAGTCCACGTTGAATGCAGGTATACCGCTCGCGTGCGCGATCTTGGCGACCAGACGACGATGGGTGTTCAGACCGCCGCAGATGTATCCGCCGCCGTGGAAATACAGCAGTGCTGCGTGCTGTGTGTACCGCGGGTCGGGCAGGTCGCCATGCCATAACCATTCAGCGCGCCAGTTGTCTGCCTGCACGTTCGCGCGTCGGGTGCCGTGCGGGGCCACCAGCATCGCGGCCGGGAGATCCAGCAGGCGACCGAACCGGCACAGCTGCTCGAGGGGGTGGCGGCCACCTGTGTGGGTCAAGGCGGCCAACCCCACCCCGATCGTGGCTTGCAGCAGCGGGTGGGCGACTCGCGTGGCGATACTCGCCCGGTTCGGCCGCTCCACGCTCAGCGACGACAGCCCCGACCGCGACGACGCCCCCGGGCGGGACCGCGAGAGCGGGGCGGTCATCGCCGTGCCCCCAGCGGGCCGGTCCACGGCGCGGCAATGAAGTCTTGGTCGGAGTCAGGCCACGTCCAGGTCGTTCCTGTGCTGCAGGCCGGCCACGATCGCGGGCCCGGATGGCGCGGGTCGGTCATGACAGCTGCCGGGCCGCCGCTGGGCAGCCGATGCGGTAGGTCACACCTGTTCGGGCAAGTTCGTAAGCGTCGCACCCTTGGGAACCTTCCGGCTCTGAGAATCGCTCAACTGACATCAGCAATATTCAGGCGATCGGAATGTGTGGCACATCAGCACATGACGGGGCACTACCTACGACACCCCCTAGCAACCCCCGTCGGCCGGTTCATGGCAGGCCAGCGACGCGAGCGCGCAGTTCGGGGCCTGGCCGGTGGTGAGGGCCGGTTTGCGGCCGGTGCTGGACCGGCCGACAAGGGGCTCGTTCCCGCAAACGGCGGTAGATCCCTCCCTGTGATAACTGCCGCGTAGCGGGTAGCCGTGGGCTGTCGGATTCAACACCGCCGATGGCGGTCGTTACCGGCTATCCGAATGCCGCAATCGCAACCTCAGCCGATCGGAGCATCGGCCCGGAGACACCCATGGTCACCCCCGTCGCAGCACGAAACCGGTTCACCGAGACCGATCCCCTCACCAACGGTGGGTCCCCGCACCGCCCGCCCGGCGGCATGCACGCCCGGCCACCGTCGGCGTCCGAACCAGACACGCGACTGATACCGGCGCCGGTGCTGCTCGGTGCCGTGTTACTCGCCCTCGGCGTGGTCGCGCTGGTTGCGCTGCGTTCGGGCGCACGCATTCTCGACAAGGCCCGGCAGTGGGGGTGATCAGCGCGGTCGCCACCTCCACGGTGAAGGTGGTCACCGGGATGATCCGGGTTGCTCGAGCCGTCCGGGACCAGGCCGAGCAGAAGACACGCCCAGACCCCGCGCTCATCCGCAAGCGACTCGAGCAGATCGCCGAAGCCGCCGCCGCGGGCGAGCTGTCGCAGGCGGAAAAACTCGCCGCCCAGCAACAAGTGTTTCGCCGGATGCAGCGCTACCCCCTATGAGGGGTGCCGTCAACGATCGTCATCCTGTACCAGACCCGGTCAAGGAAGGTCGGCGTTTTCGCGCGTGATGCAGACGCCGAACACACCACCGACGACAACCAGCCCATCCGGCCCACTCCTGCCCGGATCCGCCGCAAGGGCGACCCGATGACACCCGAGGAAACCGACCTCCGTCGAGCGCGCGCTCGGGTGCACCTGCGTGAGGGTCATGTGCGGCGACGTCGACGACCGGATTTGTGGAGGCCGAGCCTCAGACCGACTCTTGGGGATAAGCGAGATCGTAAGCGCGGGAAACTTTCTTGGGTACGACCATGCGCCAAGCATCGACGACGAGTTCACGGGCCTCGGTCGGGTCCAGGGCCGCGAGGTTGGACTCGATCCAGTTGAAGCGCATGTCCGATGCCGATGGCATCTGAAACTTGTGCGGCTCGCTGGCGACGAGCGCCGCTCGCTCCTCCCGGGGGAACGCGAAACCCATCACGGTCTCGTCGAGTGAGAACGCCACGTAGACGATTTGCTTGACGCGGAACTTCAGCCTGCCACGTACATAGACCTGGTACGAGCGTTCCAACTCGGCCCCCAGTGGGCTGACGTCTTCGATCACCGCCATGGTCGGACTCCTTCGGTTCCGCTGAATGCGACCTCGGGAACTGGGCCCGCCACCGCCGCTGCGGCGCACGCGCTTTCGCCACGTCGGCAGTCAGCCATGTCTGGACTCCTGTCTTTCGGTCTATCCAGAAGCTTCGACGAGGGAGCCACCTGGGATTCATCGGTGCAGTCGAGGTCGTGTACACGCTCCTGCGGAGGCCCTGTACTCGGCATGATGGTGCGATCGGCCAGCGTCGGACGCGCACTACTGCTCGTTGATCTTCCGAGGTGTCGCGCCGGGCCGGTTCGGTCAGCGTGATCAGCGGCATTATGGTGCGTGCCGCCGGTTCAGGATGCCTCCCAGCCGGGCGGTTACAGGGTGAGCATGGCGGCAGCGACCTGGTCGGCCGCGGCGTGCCGAAGGGCAGTACCCATGTCGTCGAGGACGAGCAGTCGCGCCGCGGGGATCTCGGCGGCGAGAACCTCGCCGTTGCCGACCGGGAAGAACGGGTCGGCGCGACCGTGCACCACGAGCGTGGGCACGTCGAGTTCACCGAGCCGCTCCCGCCAGCGCGGGGCGCAGTCGATGCGGGAGAACACCATCCCGAGCTGGTTGGCCTGGTGCACCGCGGGATCACTCGACGGCGTCCGGTCCCAGATTCGGGCCGCCGTCGCCCGCGCTTCCCGCGGATCGTTGCCCTTCGACTCGGCCGCCGCGGCGGCGAACGCCGCGACGGCATCCCGGTCGGTCCAGTCCGGCATCGGGTGGGAGAACAGGGCAACCATGAACGCGGGGTCGTGGTCGGGCAGGTCCTCATCGACCGGGCCCGGCGCTACCGGCCGGGTGCCGACAAGAGTCAGTGCGGAGAACACCTCCGGGTGATCCAGCGCGGCGACCTGAGCGACCATCCCCCCGACACCGACCCCACCGAGGTGGGCGGTCCCGGCGCCGAGCGCCCCGACCAACGCGGCCGCGTCGGCGGCGAGATCCCGCAGGTCGTACGCCGGATTCTCCGGGTCGAGGGTCGTCGACGCGCCGGAGTCACGCAGGTCGTAGCGGACCACGCGCCGCCCACCCGACGCGAGCCGCTCGCACAGCGCGTCGGGCCAGGACAACATCGTCGTGCCGCCGACCAGCAGGACCAGCGGATCCTCCTCGCGGCCGAAGCTCTCGATGCCGAGATCCACACCGTTCGCCCGTACGGTGGTCATGTCGAATCGGAACGGTCTCGTCATGCCTGGACTCCTATCTGTCGGTATCTCCAGAGGTGTCGACGACAGGCTCAGCCCAAAGTCATCGGTGCAGCCCAGATCGCGTCCACACTCCCGCA
Organism: Nocardia asteroides; assembly: GCA_019930625.1. Lineage (NCBI taxonomy): Bacteria > Bacillati > Actinomycetota > Actinomycetes > Mycobacteriales > Nocardiaceae > Nocardia > Nocardia asteroides. The sequence goes on along the minus strand of CP082844.1, from coordinate 4,393,647 downwards.
ATCGCCACAAACCCGACAACAGCGGTTGTCCCGGCTGAATGCTCGCGGTATGCCATGTCGCCATAACTGGCCGCTCACGGGGAGTCGCAACTGGCCGTACTTGGGAACTCCCGGTGGCCGCTGACACCCCTTCCAGCTTCCGGTTCGGGCTGCGAGGTGGCGCAGGGTATCGATCACTCCGCGCGCGTCCGCAGCGAATACGACAAGCGGATCCGCACGCTGCCCACCGGCGGACTAACCGAACCCTGGCCTGGTCCCATCGTGATCAACGCTTGGCTTAGCTGGACGCCGAGGTTGACCAGGGGCGTCGTTGAGGATCGCCTCAGCAGCGGCGAACGACATCGGCGCCCGCCTCAGCGCGTGGACTCCGGCGCCGACGAACACGACGAAGGCCTCACCCCGCCCTGACACCGACCCAACCGGAGCGTCTGCCGCCGGTAGCCACATTCCTTCCGGCACCGTGACCTGGTCGGTCAGCCTTCGTTTGCCGCTCCTGACGAGTCCCCCAACGACACCGCTCGGGGGCGCCCGGCTGGTGGACGGGAAACCCACATCTGAGGTGGGGTCCACGAGCTTGTCGGGATTGGGGCGCGCGAGGAAGTGGAGCGCGGTCGCCGCGACACGGTCGTGGTGTCGGATCGCTGACGACATGCGTCCCGGAAAGTTTTCGAGAAATCCGGGGGAGGCGGTGTCGGATCGGGGTGGTGGTGTTCGTTGCAGGGGTAAGGCTGCCCACCAGGGGCGGCGCCAAGGCAAAGGAACCGATCATGAAGCTGACGACCATGACCCAGGTCACCATCGATGGAGTCATGCAGGGAAACGGCGCCACGTCGGACGACCGCAGGAACGGATTCGAGCGCGGCGGATGGGCCCGGGGGTGGGGCGACAACGCGACCGTGACGTACCTCAACGAGACCTTTCAGCGTGCCGACGCGTTCCTGTTCGGCCGGCGGACCTATGAGCTGTTCGCCCGCGCGTGGGGGTCCCTGACGGTCCAGGATGTTCCTGGCTGGGAGCCCGTCTGGCGGGCGTTGGACACACGGCCCAAGTACGTGGTGTCGACCACACTCACCGATCCGGCGTGGTCGGGCACCACTGTCCTGTCTGGCGATCCTGCGGCCGCCATCGCGGACCTGAAGGCCCAGCCGGGGGGTGAGCTGCAGGTGCATGGCAGTGGCGCCCTGATCCGGTGGCTGCTGGAGAACGATCTGGTCGACGAGATGACTCTGGTTGTCGTTCCTGTGGTTCTCGGCCAGGGCGCGCGGTTGTTTCCGGATGACGGCCCGGATCTTGCACTCGACGTGGTCGAATCGCGAGTCGACTCGAAAGGCGTGACGATTCAGGTCTACCGGCCGGCCGGGCGCCCGCGGTACAAAACCGCCTGAAGCACTGACCGGTACACCCACACTGTCTTGACACCGAAGGAGATGATCTTCAGATGCAGTACCTGATTTCCGTGATCGATGACGAGACCAACTCGGCCACTCCGGACGAAACCGAGGAACAGGACCGCCACGCGGCGATCGACGCGTTCAACGACCGGCTCCAGGCCGGGGGCCACTGGGTCTTCGGCGGCGGCCTCGCCTCGCCCGACTCGGCCACCGTCATCGACAACCGGAGTGAGCGAGCGTTGTTCACCGACGGGCCCTTTCTGGAGTCCAAGGAGTATCTGGCCGGCTTTTGGGTCATCGAGGCCCCCGACCTCGACGTTGCGCTCGAGCTCGCCGCCGACGGGTCGAGGCAGTGCAATCGCAGGGTCGAGGTGCGGCCGTTCGGGTGAGCGGGGTCGAGGTTCGCGAGGCGGTCATCCGTGCCCACCACGAGGAGTGGGCGCGGGTGGTGGCTGCCCTGACCAGGCGTTTCGGTGATCTCGACCTCGCCGAGGAGGCAGCGGCGGAGGCGTTTGCGACCGCCGTCGAGCGGTGGCCGGCCGATGGCGTTCCCCCGAGCCCCGGCGCCTGGCTGACCACCACCGCCAACCGCAAGGCCATCGACCGGATCCGGCGCGAGAACAAGCGAGACGACAAACACAAGCAGGCTCGGATGGTGCACGACGACCCGCCCGAGGCTTTGGGCGCGATCGATGACGACCGGCTCCGGCTGATCTTCACCTGCTGTCACCCGGCGCTGGCGATGCAAGCCCGCGTGGCGTTGACACTGCGCATGCTCGGCGGGCTGACCGTGCCCGAGATCGCCCGTGCCTTCCTGGTGCGGGAGTCGACCTTGGAGCGGCGGATCACCCGCGCGAAAGCCAAGATAAAGGCGGCTCGCATCCCTTATCGGATGCCTGCCGCCGAGGATCTCCCGGCTCGGGTCTCCGGCGTACTCGCCGTCCTGTTTCTCGTGTTCAACGAGGGCTACCTGGCGACCGGCCCCGACACCGACCCGATACGTCACGACCTGACCGCCGAGGCGATCCGGCTCACCCGTCTGATCCGTGCTCTCCTGCCGGACGACGGCGAGGTGGCCGGGCTGCTGGCGCTGATGCTGCTCATCGAAGCCCGCCGCCCCGCCCGAATTTCGGCCAGCGGCGAACTGGTCGCTCTGGCCGAGCAGGACCGTGGGGCCTGGGACGCGGCGCTGATCGCCGAGGGCCATCGGCTGGTGCGCGAGCGCCTCGCCGCTGCCGCCGCCGGGGTGGCTGCGGGTCGCTACCAGATTCTCGCGGCGATCAACGCCGTGCACACCTCCGCTCGCGACATCCGCGACACCGACTGGTCACAGGTTCTCGCACTCTACGACCAGCTCGCCCGCCTGGACCCCTCGCCGATAATCACCCTCAACCGAGCCATCGCGGTTGCCGAAGTCGACGGCCCACAGGTGGCACTGGCCGCCGTCGACCGTCTCGAAGCCACGTTGGCCGGCTATCACGCCTACCATGTGACCCGCGCCGACCTGCTGCGCCGGATGGGCCGCAGCCAAGAGTCGCGCGCGGCCTACGACACTGCCATCGAGCTGGCGGGCAACACCGCCGAGACCACCTACCTGATCCGCCGTCGCGATCAGCTGCGATAGCGCCCAGGGATCGATCTTGCAAGGACGACTTTGTGGTTGAGAGGGTCGCCGTAGTATCGGCCGAATTTCGGGCCCATTGTCGTTGTTTCCGCGCGCTTACTACTGGAACCCCTGGTGGGCGAGCAGATTTCGGTTTCCGCCAATTACCGGCACCCCGAGTTGTTCGGCCGAGGCTTGTACCCAAGGTTCAGGAAAGGTCGTGTGTCATCTCGATGCTCGGTGGCGCGGCTTCGAACCCGAAGGCTTCGTATCGCCCGTGGGGCGGAATCCATTGCGCAGGTAGAGGTTATTGGCAGACTCGTTGTTGCTACGTACCCAGAGCTCGACCGCCCGGCAGTCGTGTGCACGGGCCCAGTCGAGCGCGATCTGCACCAGACGGTCCCCGGTACCGGTACCCCGCGCGACCGGATCGACGATCATCGCCGCCAGGGTCAGCACGTGGGGATCGGATCCCGGGAGCAACCGGACCCGACCGACAGGCAGTTCCCCGTAGAAGGCGGCGAACGTCTCCGTTTCGTCGAAATGCTGGCGGTAATCCTGCTCGGTTTGGCGTTATACCTTGGCCAAGGTGGCGGAGATGTCGAGGGGGTCCCGACCGGCGTTTCGGATCGCCAAGTATTGGTTCACCGGCCAATCGTCAGGAACTAGTCGCCGGACTTCGGTCGCGGCGAGTTTGACACCCTGTGCCTCTGCCAGCGCTTGCAAACGCTCGAGGTGCGGGTTCTGAGGCACGGGGTTACCGGCGCGAGGGTTGCCGAGCACCTCTTGACCTTGTTCACCGCGTTGGGTTTCAGCGCTGTAGCCTCGCCGGCCTTCAGGGGGTGCGAATTCCTTCGCGACCTCCTTGCCCGGCGGGCCACTCGAGCCGGTCGAACGTTCCAGTTGTGCGGCGTTCGCTCGATCGGTGGCAGCGTATGCTCGGGCGGTGGCCTCGACGGCTTTGGCACCGATGCGGTCGCCGCCGACGGTGTCGGCGAGATGCCCCGCCACCCGTGAGGCTTGCAAGTCCAACCGTTCGGTCGCGTGTAGGAGGGCCCGTATCATCTCCGTCCCCAGCATCTTGCCCCCATGCTATGCGGCCACCCGACCATCCGCTCAAACGAGCCACACAAACGCAATCGCCCTCGACCGGCATCCGCTGACCGTTACGCCAAGCAGAAGCAGAACTGTCTGCAGCGACCGGGAACAGCATCGATGCATCGTGCAGGGCTCTTGACATTCCCGCCCGCAGTGGCAGGCTCTCGGTTTCGTGTCCGAAACCGAGAACGTCGCAGCTCAGGCCGTAGCGGTATCGGCCCGCAAGTAGGCGTAGACAGTTTCGCGGCTGACACCGAACTGCCTGGCCAGCGCCGCTTTCGACTCCCCTCCGGCCGCCCGGGCACGCAACTGGGCGGCCTGCTCGGGGGTGAGGGCGGGCTTGCGGCCGGTGTAGACGCCGCGGGCCTTGGCCGCCGCGATACCCTCGCGCTGGCGTTCCAGGATCAGGGCGCGTTCGAACTCGGCGAAGGCACCCATCACACTCAGCAGCAGATGCGCCATGGGTGAGTCCTCCCCGGTGAAGCTCAGCGACTCCTTCACGAACTCCACCCGCACACCCTTACTGGTCAGGGTACGCACCAACCGGCGTAGGTCATCGAGGTTACGGGCCAGCCGATCCATGGAGTGCACGATCACCGTGTCACCGTCGCGCACGAACTCCAGCAACTCCCCCAGCTGCGGACGTGCAGTGTCCTTACCGGAAACCTTGTCGATGAAGGTGCGCTCCACCTCGATCCCCTCCAGCTGCCGCACCGTGTTCTGATCGAGGGCGCTCACCCTGACATAGCCGACCCGCATAACTCTCCCTCCACGACCTACATTGTCGGGATGGAGTTTATGAGCCTGCTGGACATCCGTCAGAAAATGCGAACTTGCACTCCATTCTGACGCTTTTCGGCCCGGTCACGGACGTGGTGTTGGGGTGTACCCCAAACACACGCCCCGTAAGGCGATTCCCCTGAGCGCCAAAGCAGCCGTGGATCTGAACCGGCGAGGCGGGTCGGGGTGATGTGGCGGCTGTGGCCCTGCGGGAGGGGGAGCTGACGCCTTCGGGGTGATCCGTCCTAGGCTCCAAAGATTTCGCGGGCGCGAGTTTTCCATTCCTCGATCAACTCGCGTGATTGCCGGTCGAATTCTTGCCGGTCGGTCTCGGGCCAGGTGTCGACGTCCATGTCCAGGCCGCGTTCGGTGACGAACTGCATGAAGTGGGCGGAGGTGGCCTTGCTGCGCTGCCGAATGAACTCACGTTCCTCAGGGGGGATGTTCACAGTTTCTTCATCCCGAACCATATCGATCCTCGCATCAGTGTCTCTCCGAGCTTCGGGTCGTCCCCCTCGAGCAGGGCCAGCTCTTGCGGCGACGGGAACCCGGTAACCGGTCCCTGAAATCTCTGTTTGATTTCCTCGAGCATGGCGACATCGGAATCCGAGGGTACCAAGCCGTCAGCGATGATGTCGTCGATCCGTTGCTGGATGTAACCGACGGACTTGCCGAGTTTATGTGGATCGGGATCCCAGTCGTAGCCAGCCTTCGCCCATACATACCCGCCGTCGTCGTCCTCTGCCCTCAGCTCGATGCGGTCTACTCCTGATCGCCGGTAGTAGTTCTCGATCGATGCGGAAAACGCCGTAGAGAAACCCTTCCCCCTGAAGTCCTCTTCGAGCCTCATGATCTCGTTGATGACTACCAGTTTGCCTTCACTATCACGTTCGAAGTTCCGCAGCAGCGTGCCTACCTCAGCGCCATCACCGTCGCGGATAGTCGCCTCGAGGAACAGATGTCTCGTCCCGTCTCCGGTCCAGCTCTCCTCGCACCAGGCCCGGACGTCTTCGACTCGGTAGAGGCCGTACCGACGTTCGAGCCCTTTGAACGCGTTGGTCAGCTCGAGGTCGTCGGCCGCGCCGGTGTGTGCTTTGTCGACCAGCTCGCCCAAGGGTGGCATGTGCGACAAGTCGGTGAAGCGGTCCATCGGCGAGGACGCAAGGGGCGCGGGGGCAGCGCCGTGAAATCTCTGGTCCCGGTCACCCAGCGCGGCCGAGATCTCGTGCCCACCGTGCTCGTCGCCGCCCCGAGCGCCATGCACCACGGCGGTGGTCCCATGGGAGAAGCCATGCAATCTGTCGCTGAGACCGCCAGCCTCCCGGGCTGCCAGATTGCTCAGGTGCTGCCGAAGTCTGTCGAGCAGTTCGATAGCAGGGCTGCTCTTCATGACGGGCAACCTCGATCATCGCCTGCACAGGTCTTGATCGTGAATCTGTCGAGACACCGGCGGGGTGCTGCACCGCAGCTGCCTCGGCACCGCGCCACCCCAGGCACTTCCGGAACGACTGTCAGCGCGGATCGGAGTGGAGCCCGTCGGGCTCCGCCCACGCTCTTCCTCATCGCTTTTCCACGCACAGTACGACCGATCACAGGATTAGCCACGTACCTGGACAGAGTACAAACATGCCTGCCGGTCGGTCTGTTCTCAACCCTGGGGGCGCATTCACGCGCCGACGATCGGCACTACCGAGCGGAAGTGGGGGTTCACCACAGTGCCAGGCCCGTGGGCGGCTTGCTCGCTCGATGGCAGGTACGCTCCCGCCTCGCGGGCGGACTCAGCCGGAGTTCGAGCATCGGAAATCGGTCGGCCTTCGGTAGCAGACAGGCTTCATCCGATTGCAGTTCTCACCCGTCGATTCGGAGTCAGATACCGAAGATTTCCCGGGCGCGGGCCTTCCACTCCTCGATCAACTCGCGTGATTGCCGGTCGAATTCTTGCCGGTCGGCGTCGCGCCAGGTGTCGACGTCCATGTCCAGGCCGCGTTCGGTGACGAACTGCATGAAGTGGGCGGAGGTGGCCTTGCTGCGCTGCCGAATGAACTCACGTTCCTCAGGGGAGATGTTCACAGTTTCTTCATCCCGAACCATATCGATCCTCGCATCAGTGTCTCACCGAGCTTCGGGTCGTCCCCCTCGAGCAGGGCCAGCTCCAGGGGGGACGGATACCCGGAAACCGGCCCGTCGAACCGCGACTTCATCTCCATGAGCCTAGCAACATCGTTGCCGGATGGAACCAATCCGTCGTCGATGACCGTGTCGATGCGATTGGAAATCAGATTTACTGATCTCTGCAACATGACGGGGTCGGGATTCCAGTCGTAACCCGCTTTCGCCCAATGATATCCACCGTCCTCCCGGGACGCCTGCAACTCGATCCGATGTACTCCTGACCGCCGGAAGTAGTTTTCGATAGCTGAAGAGAACGCGGTGGAGAAGCCTTTCCCACGGAATCCGTCTGCGAGTACTGTGACTTCGTTATTGGCAACCAGTAGACCATCGCTGTCACGCCAGAATTCATACATCAACAGACCCGCATCCGCGCCGGAGCTATCGCGGATTTCGGCGCTCATGGTAACCGTTGCCGGATAGGTCTGCCCGAACTGCGTCGACCCCCTCTCGAAGAAAGCGCCCACGTTCCTGACGTGGTAGGGCCCGTACTGACGTTCCAGCCCTTTCAATGCCGACGTCAGCTCGCGCTCGCCCACTTCTCCCCTTTTCGCGGCGTCGAAAAGATCACCGAGATGCGGCATATGCGACAGGTCGGCCACAACCCTGCCCGGCGAAGCCACCGGCCCGCTGTCCCCAGACCCGACACCGTCACCATCCCAGCGAATCGCGCGACCGAGCTCGGCATCGAGACGAACTTCGTCTCCGACCCCCTCCTCGAGGCCGTTGCTGGTGTCGCGCAACGGTTGCGAAGCAGCCTTCCCCACGCCCGGGCCCACAGAACCCACCCGCCGAACGAAGCTACGGAAGAACTCCTCCCACCTCCTGGAGAAAACCACTCCACCATTCTGGACTGCCCCAACCCAGCAACCCATCCACCTGTGACGGCACCGCGGCTTTCAGCCAGGCGTCAGACTGTGACCTTCAGCCCCTACCCCCACCGACACTCGGGCCGTGGGCGATGACGAGGTCGCCCTCGATGTGGACCGCGGCGGCGGACTGGGTCAGTTCGGCGGCGCGTGTGGGTGCCGGGACGGTCCACCAGCCCTTACCAGTGCCCCTGGGCAATGGGTTGACGTCGCTATCAGGGTTTGCGGCCGACGGCGCCGTAGAGCGATACCTTCTTGTCGTGGCTTCGCGGAGGCTGGATGCCGCCGGTGCGCCATCGGTGGATCACCTCGACACCGGGATCCACCAGTTCCAGATGCTGGAAGAATCGTGCGACTTCCCCCCGGGTGCGCGGCCGCACGGGAATCCCGCGATCGGCATAGACCTGCAACAGCCGTGCCATTCCTTCGGGATCATCAGACCCGGCGTCGAAGTCCGTCGTGACATGCGACATCGCCAGATAAGAACCCGGCACCAGCGAGGCCATCAGAGTGTTGACGACGTCGTAAACATCGCCGGGCACGAAGTGCAGCACGGCCATCAGCGACACCGCCACCGGTTGCGACAAATCCAGCGTCGCTTGCAGTTGCGGCACGGCGAGGATGGCCGCCGGGTCTGCGGCATCGGCCTGGATGTAGGCGGTGCGGCCCTCGGGCGTGCTCACCAGCAGCGCCCTCGCATGCGCGAGCACGACCGGGTCGTTGTCGACATACACCACCCGCGATTCCGGTGCCAGGCCTTGGGCGACCTGGTGCAGGTTGGGCTCGGTGGGGATACCGGTGCCGATATCGAGAAACTGGCGAACCCCCTGCCCGACGAGAAAGCCAGTGACGTGGCGCATGAACTCGCGGTTGGTGCGCGCCGTCAACCGAACCGCCGGAAACTCCCGCAGTGCCTGCTCAGCGGCGGCTCGGTCGGCCTCATAGAAATCTTTACCGCCCAGAAAGTAGTCATACATCCGGGCCGGGTGCGCCACATCGGCACGCAGATCGATGAAGCCGTCGGACACAGCAGGGTTCTCCTCGTGGGGGGTCGAGTTCGGTCAGTACCCCGCAGGTATACCGCAAGCTTCAACCACTTGTTCGAGGAATGAAAAACGCATGCTCGCACAACCTTCCGAACATGAGACAGACACCCGAAGGCGTCAGCACACCCCACGCGACCGCCGCCGCACGCGGGTTGTCGGTCAAAGGGGCAGGTAATCGCTGAGGGTCGTGTGGGCGCGATCAGGCTGGGAGAGAGAAGCCCTTGGGGGGCGCGCCCTCGGCGAACAACATCTGCACCCGAACTTTGCCTTCTCGTATCTGACGGGCTTGCCGGTATTCCGGCGAGTCGTACCACTGCCGAACCCGATCCATGTCGGGGAACTTGTCGACGCTCTTCGAAATGTAGGCCGGTGGCGCTCGTCGAAGATCGGCCACTTGGTGGTTGTTTAGTCTGCCGTGTTGTCTGTTCGCATGGACGGGAGTGTGTCGATTTCGGTGTTGCGGAGTCGGTAGCTGTTGCCTTTGAGGGTCAGGACGTCGGCGTGGTGGACGATGCGGTCGATCATGGCCGCGGCGACGACGTGGTCGCTGAATACGTCGCCCCAGCGGGAGAACGGCAGGTTCGAGGTCAGGATCAGCGAGGCGTGTTCGTAGCGGCTGGAGACCAGTTGGAAGAACAGGTTGGCTGCGTCTTGTTCGAAGGGGATGTAGCCGACCTCGTCGATGATCAGTAGTCCGTAGCGGCGGAGTTTGGCTAGTTCGGCGGCGAGGCGGCCGTGCTGGTGGGCGGTTTGTAGGCGGGTGACCCATTCGACGGCGGTGGCGAACAGGACGCGGTGGCCGTGGTGAGCGGCGGCGATGCCCAGTCCGATCGACAGGTGGGTTTTGCCGGTTCCCGGAGGCCCGAGCAGCACCACGTTCTGGGCTTTGGTGATGAACTGGCCGGTGCCCAGATGCGCGATAGCGTCGCGTTTGAGGGCGGGCTGGTGGTCGAAGTTGAATTCCTCGATCGCTTTGCGGGCGGGGAAGCCTGCTGCGCGGATGCGGATCTCGGCGCCGGAGGACTCTCGGGATGCCACTTCACGGGACAGGACCGCGGCGAGGTATTCCTCATGCGTCCAGCCGGCGTCGCGGGCTTGGTCGGCCAGGCGGGCGGCGCTGTCGCGGATGCGGGGGGCCTTCAACGCGTTGGCGTAGTACTCGATCTGCTTGGCGGTGTCGGTGGGTGCGGCCATCACGCGACTCCCTCGCTGCCGAAGTCGACGCCGAAACAGGCGTCGTAGTCCGCGAGGTTACGCACCAGCCCGCCATCATCGTCGCCACTGGATCGGGATTGTTTGTGGCCGAATGCTTCCCGCAATTGCGCAGCGGTGCGGACATGGGCGGGGTCGGTGATGGTGACCGCTTTCGACCAGGCTCTGCGGTGGGTGGCCACCAGCAGCCCGTCGCATCGGGCGGTGACGGTATCCAGATCGGCATGGATATCGATCAACCGTCCGATCACCGTCGGGTCGATCGAGTAGTCGTTGCCCAAAACACGCAGGTAGTAGTCGCGCGGCAGCCTCGCGCGGCTGGTGAACCCGACCGCCGGGGCGATCGGCGGCAACACCGTCATCGCGGCCCGGTCGACACCGACCAGCTCCGCTGGGGATCCCGCGATCCGCCGGACGTGTCGAGCGTTGGCGATCGGCAACCACTCGGCGAGCTGGGCGTTGAAATCTGCTGGTGAACTGAACGACCGGCCGGGCAGGAACGAGGTCTCGAGATAGCCGTTCACGCGTTCGACGATGCCCTTGGACTCGGGGTCGAACGGCTTGCACTGGATGATCCGGGTGGCCAGCATCCCGGTGAACGCCACCACCCCGGCTGCCAGGTGTCCACCCTTGCCGATCCCTGATTCGTTGTCCCACAACAGCCTGCGCGGGACCTCCAACTGCCCCGACAACAGCGACCACATCCCAGCCAGCAGATCCGCGGTAGTCCGGGTCGGAATCATCATCGCGGTGATGAACCTCGAGAACGAAGCGACCATCACCAGCACCGGGGGCGTCCCGACCTGACCGGCACCCAGAGGGATCGGTGCCGGAGGGAACCACAGATCGCACTGCGCCTGATCCCCGGGCCGATACTCCAGCCGGTCCGCCGGATCCTTCGGTGCGTACTGCGGGCGCAGGACCGCGACTTTCTTACGGAACCACGACTGCGACCCTGACCAGCCCACCCGCTCGGCGACCACCGACGCCGGCAGCGCCGGGAACTCCGCCAGCAACTCCCGCACCAGCGGCTCGAACTCGTCGAACGCCGAGGGGCCCGACACACGCTGATATCGCGGCGGTGACTCCGACGCAATAGCCCTCGAGACCGTGTCCCGCGAGATGCCCAACCGGGCCGCGATCGCCCGCATCGACAGGCCCTCAGCATGGAGATACCTGATCTGCGCCCATTCCTGCACTGAGATCACCCTTCCGATCGTGGATGGGTGGCCGATTTTCAAAGAGCGCCGATGGCCGGATTTTCGAAGAGCGCTGACAGAACTCGATGACCAGGAATCGAGGTGAGTCCCAGGTTCCCTCCACTGGTTCGGGCGTGGGGCCTGCGACCAGATAGCGGCCGCCATAGCTGAGGATCGACTTTTGGGCCACCGGGGCGTAGGTCGCGCGGCATGCGGCGGCCGACGGCTCCCTGCGTGCGTGGCTCGCGCGTACCGGGCCCCCAAGCGGCGCGCTGCGGTGTCCGAGCGAGTGTCCGCCGCCGGATAGCACCAGCTCGGCGGCGAAACAGCTCGTCGTGTCGTCGCCATGGCTGCGACTTCCCCCCGTTGTCCATAAAATGATCAATTGTTGGGCACGGGTCGGCCCAGTGCCGGCTCAGCACCTCGGATGCCTGCTCCACGCGCTGCGCCGGCTCGACGGGCATTCGCAGTTCCGCGGATGCCCGTCGAGCGGATGACGGTCAGACCGCTGCGGTCTCACGGACAGCATCGGCGACCGCGGGGGAATCCTTGCGCAGGATCTTGGAGTGGTTACTGGCGACTTTCGCGCTGATCGTGACGTTCGGGTTGTGCGCGATGACCGGGTCGAGTATGGCCCGGCCCTGTTCCATCTCGTCCTTCTCGCTACCGAGGCTTTGTCCGGTGGCCAGAACGAACCGCACCGGGCGGGCCGCGCGTTCGAGGACGGGCACGCTGGCGGCGGCGATCTCGTTGAGTTCGATATTGGACTCGGCATGCTGGGCGGCGCTCATCCGCGCGGCCATACCGAACGGGCGCGCCAGTGGCAGCAGGAATCGCATCTTGTGGAACAGTTTGCGGATCCGCTCGGCGCCTTCCTCGCCGGTCAGGCCGTACGGGAAGGCGTCCACGGTCACCACTCCCAGGACGCGGCCGGGGTTCCGGTCGGCCCAGTGCCAGCTCAGCACCCCGCCGTAGGACCAGCCCACCAGGATGATCGGCTGCTGCACACCCCGGGCCGCGAGCACGGCATCGATGTCTCGCAGGCATGCCTCGAAGGAGTAATCCGCGGATTGCTTCGATTTGCCGCGGGCCCGCTCGTCGAAGGTGATGTGTCGGTAGCCGGGGCCGAGTTCGGCGATCACTTTCTTCCAGTGCGACTGGTCGGCGTAGGCGCCGTTGAGGTAGACGACCGGCCGGCCGGAGCCACCGGAGTCGGTCACCGCCAGTGCAGTGTCCTCGACCGGCACCATGCCGGTCCACGTCGATTCGGTCGTGTTGCTGCTGGTCGCTGCGTTGCTCATGGGAATACAGTCGCCGGACCGGCTGACATCGGCCTGACATCGGTCTGACACGCCACCTGACACACGGTGTCGCGCGCTCACAGCGACCGATACCCGGCGGCGTCTCGAAACCCTGGTAATGAGACGGTCGTTGGAACAGCTGGTTCGAGGCGAGGCCGGAAGGTTGGTGTGTACCGAGATACCCGGCGATGTAGTCGTGTGCGGCGGGGCGCGCCCGCCCGACTGAACGTGGATACACATCGACCACGTCGACCCCGAGTTGTCTGGATTCTGGTGTCGGCGGATCCTGACCGCCCCCGGGCCGGGGGCGGTGAGGCCGCTTCAGATCCGTACCGTCTCGGCGTGTGAGCGAGGTAGTCGAGGAGCCGACAGGATCGATGGCCGTGGCACGGCGCGACGCGCTGCTGCTGGTCTTCGCCTCCGGCGCGGTGATCGGAGTGGGCGGGCGATCTGGGAGGATCTGGTCGCCGCGACCGGCGCCACCGAACGCGAAATGGCACAGCGGCTCAAACGGCGCGGACTCGTCGCCGGCCAGCAAGAAATCGTCGACCGCATCGGACACGCCCGCAACGGCCAGGACCCCACCCACCTCGACGACATCCCGCTGTGGGTGCTGGTCGTCTCCGGCCCGCGCTCCCAACCTCCCCACGTGTCCCTGCACACCCGGCGATCCGGCGCGGAGAGGACCCCATCTGGAGTCGTCACCCAGCATCTCGCCGACGGCGGCAGCACCGTCGACCTGGGCATCACCCTCGTCCCCCCGCACCCCACAACCCGATAACCGCCTTCGAGCCGCGACTGCAGCACCACTACAGTCGAACGGCCCCGGAACACCCGCCTGAGCGAGTTCCGGGGCCATCGCCAATGCCTGGTCGGTCGCGGTACCGCCACCGTATCCGGGTGACGAGTGGGTCCGGGGTGCAGTCTTTGTGGCTGTGGCAGAAGAACTCACTCGGTCTTCGGGTAGGGCCCCACCTTTCGGCGTGTCCGGGGGTCGGGCCTCGAACGATTCCACCAAAAGTCACCAGTCAGCCGTTATCGAGCGATTACCCGACCAGGCGACTACCGATCAGGGCTGCAGAATCCGAATGAGCCCCGAACCGGTCTGCGGCGGTTCGGGGCTCGTTCAGGGGTATTCGCGCCTACCGTCCGATCGCTCAAACAGTTGACGACTCGAATCTATCCCGCGTGCATGGCATCTGAGAAATCCGCTGTGGCGCCAGAAGGTTTGACGTCGGCGCCGCTCAGGCGGCGATCCTGAGCATGCTGGTGCGCACTCTGGGCAGTCGGCCCGCGATGACCTGGGCGGCTGACTCACTGGCCTTGCGATCGTTGTGACCGTAGTAGCGGTCGGTCGTATTGACCGATTCGTGCCCGGCGTCGCGGGACACGACGAAGATCGGGACACCGTCCTGCAATTTCCACGAGATGCCGGTGTGGCGCAAAGTGTACGGGGTCAGAACGTTGCCGCTGAGCGTACGGATCGCGGGGCCGTACCCGGCCAGCAGGTCGTCGGGGTCGGCGCCACGCCATAGTGCTTTGTTACGCAGGAGCCGGAGGTCTCTGCGCGCCAGCAGCAGCTGCTCGAACAGTTCCCATTCGTCGTTGTCGAAGATGTCGATCTCCGCCCAGTCGTAGCGCGAAGCCGCATCCCCGCGCAGGGGTTGTAGGGCAGCAGCGGTACGGGTCGTTGTTCGACCGCGGCGCGTAGCGCGGCGCTGAGGATGGCGTGCTTGTCGGAGATTGTTTTGGGTGCGTTGCCCTTGTCCTGCTGCAGATAGACGATCCAGGCGGCATCGGTGTCCTGAGTGACCGCGTCCAACGGTGCGCGCTCACCGAAGAACGGGATGATGTCGTTGCGGATGTAGGCCAGGTACCTGCGGCGGCCGTCGTCCTGGACACCGGTCAGACTGTTGACGTACTTGGTCAGCCACTCGACCAGCAGCACCGTGCCGAACTCGGCTTCCTGTTCGGTCTCGACGACCTTCAGCGCCTCATCGATCCCGACACGGTCGATCAGGCCCGGCCACCACTGGGCCTTGGCGTAGTCATCGAAGGATTGCGAGGACTGCCGGCGGGTGCCGTCGGTGTCGTAGTAGTGGAAGGGGACCTGCCAGTTGAAGGACTGATGACCTGGGCGGCGTTCCCTGCGGCCGAGCGGGGTGTCGATCCCTCCGCCCGGCCGCCCGGAAAAGCCCTGGTCAGCGACCTGTCGGTGACACCTGCAGGTTCACAACACGTCGATACATTCCACGACAGGACGTAACAGGATTGTGGCCGCGGCGTCAGCACTCCAGCTCGAGGCCACATTCGCTCCCACGTTGGTGATGCCGTCACCATTGAATCGGGGACGGCGTCATCACTTACCTGCCAGGCCAGTTCGCCGGCATCGCGGCAACCCGATGTGTGAGGAGCACCCGGACGGGCAGTCTTCGCACGCACGTTCGACGGGTGTCCGTGTTGCGGCAGTTGCCGGTAGGTAGTGGTCTGAGAGTTTCGGATGTGGGTTGTCTACCTATGCGAGGACGGTTGGAGGTGTCGGCGGGTACGGGTGCCGGTGGGCAGGATTCCATCGGGTGGTCGATGCCCGTCGGGGACGATAGCGACCCTGTGGTGCACAGCGCAGTGGAGCCGATCGGGCAACGACGCCCAGCGGGTCGCGGTCGTCGATCGGATACGTGGTGTCCCGGGTGCCGGGCCCCGGCTTTGCGGGCGAGGCTGCGGCGAACATATCCATTCGGCCGGTGGAGGCGGGTGCCTTCCGGTGGTCGTCGATGCAGAACTGGTTCCTATGATGACTGCACTGCTCCCCCTTGCCTACGGGTATCTACGCGACGACCTGATCGTCGACCGCGACCGCGACCTTGGTGAGGACACGTTGCGCGCCGCCGCCAGGTCGCTGGGCTACGAGCTGGCCGCCGTGTTCCACGAACCGCCGCCGCAGGGCGGATTGCTTCCACCGGCGTTCGCCGATCTGATCCAGGAATGCCGCCGCGCCGCAGCGCACGTGGTGATCACTTTGCAGGGACACCTGTCGAACATGGCGATGTCGAGGATGGTTCTGCAGGAGGTCCTGCACGTACGCGCCGAAGCCGTCGTCCACGAAGTCGCGCACTGAACCTCACAACCAGGCGACGGCGAGAACCCACCGTGGTCGCGTACCCACTTACACCTGTAACCAGGCCTGGGCAGCCAGGGCACAGGCACAGCAGCACGACAGACACCGGCGATCAATGCCGGTATTCCGCAGGGCGTGAGTATCGGCTCGGGCGGTCAGTCGATGACATGCAGCCGAACCCACTGCGGCAGCTCGGCGGCGGCCGGGTGGGCCTCATGGAAATCTTCGCCACCGAGAAGTAGTCATACCTCCGGACCGGGTAACCCGGGGGCATGTCCATATCCAATGATTTTGCGCGAAAGCTATTGCGACCCCCGAGAGCGCGGATTCGGCTTGTCCATTCGAAGCGGCCCGTGTGCCGTCGCACCCACGGGCCGTATTGCGCTGTCACCGCTACGGAGTCACAGCGTTCTGCGTGAGTTGGATACCCGCAGGTTCACTGGGCGTGCGGAATGCGCCGCCCAGGAAATGGCTCGGTGTCCGTTGTTGTCAGACGTGGGGAGTGCAACGCGACCACCGAACCGGAGTGCGCTTACGCTGCAGCGGAGCGGTTCGCCAACGGGCTGAAGTGCCCGAAACCTCTCGGACCAGACAATGAAGCTCTGGCGGTGGCCAGGAGAAAGAGAGTCCGAAGTGAATTTCCTATCGATTCTGTCGCTGCTTCTCAGCGCCGGAAGTAGCGTATTGTCCCTCGGCAGCAGCGTGCTCTGACCTCGCAGGTCCGCTCCTGCTGCTGTGCCGGTCCGCACAGGTCGGCCGGATCACCGGACCCGTCCCATCGAGGTGGCGGCGAGATAAGTGCTCATCCCTCCAACCAGCGGCCGCGATTTGTCCGGGCCGAGCCCCCCGGCTGGACTCAGCACTGGCTATCTCGACTCCCGGCTGGAGTGTCCGTGGCAACGACATGCGTGGTTGCGGGGCCGAGTGGACCCGATGAGAAGTTCTCGACAACTCGTGAAACCCTTCTACAGGAGTTACCGACAAGGTCATCTACTGGTGTATCGGGGTCGCCTTCCTGCTGGTGTGTTGGTATCCCTTGCCGATCTCGTCGAGTTCGCATTCGGTCAGCACCTCTTCGATCCGGTCGAAGCCATGGGGAGCGCGGTCGGCAACTTTTCGGAGGATGTGGTCGACCGGCATGTCCCGGTTGGCGAGGACGATGGCGTTCACCACCTCTCGCCGTGCCGCCTCGTAGGCCTCGAGTCCTGCGACTGCATCGCTTCTCGCAGCCAATTCACGCGCCAGCACGCGTGCGTCGACGATGGCCTGGGATCCACCGTTGGAGCCGACCGGATACATCGGATGCGCAGCGTCGCCGAGGACCGTTATCCGGCCATAGGTCCAGCTTGTCAAAGGGTTCCGGTCGACCATGGGATATTCGAGGATGGTGTCGCTGGCCGCCATCAGCTCACCCACGTCCTGGCCGTCGAACTGCCAGCCCCGGTAGTGCGGCAGCACGTCCTCGAGTCGGCCGGTCCGGTTCCAGTCCGGAATTTGCTCGGCCATATCCGTAACCTTGACCTCTGCCACCCAGTTGATCAGCGCGCGCCCGCGCTGTCGGGCCGCCGCGGAAATGGGGTAGGCGACGAACTTCGCGGCATGGTTGCTTCCCGCGATCACCATGGATGCGCCGGAAAGGAAGGGCCGAGCCTCGCTCACGCCACGCCACATTCGGATGCCGTTCCACAGAGGCGGACCTTCGCCTGGTTGCAGCTGCGCACGCACAGCGGAATGTAGTCCATCGGCACCGATCACCGCGTCGGCACGCATCTCGACGATGCGGTCGCGGATGCGATCGTGGATCCGGACACGGACGCCGTCGGCGTTTTGAGTCGCGTTCTCGAATCGCATGCCGGTGCGCACCGCAGCCGGACCGATGCGCTCGTAAACCGCGTTCAACAGCAGCATCTGGAGCTCGCCGCGATGAACCGAGTACTGCGGCCAAGGGTGGCCTGCGGCAAGTCCGCGTGGTTCACGCCAGATCTCGTTGCCGAACCGGTCCAGGTGCAGGCATTCAGCTGTGGGGATGGCGATCTCGGCCAACCTCTCCTGTAGGCCCAGCTCGGCCAGTTCGCCGGTTGCGTGTGGTAGGAGATTGATGCCGACCCCGAGTGGGCGCAGCTCGATGGCACTGTCGATCACGACGGCCCGGACGCCGGCGGCGTGCAGACTCAAGGCCGCTGTAAGTCCTCCGATTCCGGCTCCGACGATCAGCACTTTCATGAGTCGGCACTCGAGTTGGTACAGGGGTTCATATCGTGTTCCTCGGAGGGTTGGGAGAAGATCAACTGTGGTCGTTCCAACCTCCTCCAGCAGGTGCCCTTGCGATAGCAACCCCGGTGCTGGTCGGCGCACACCCAGCGGTGGGTGAATCCTCACCCAAGGGTGGGCCGTCAGTGAACCGACGACTTATCCTGCGCAGTGCTCTCGATCGGGGCGGCTCCAGTTATCCAGCTGCCCCGCGTTGGGAAGTGATGTCGTGCAATTACTGCTGCGGTGGGCATAGGGTACTTGCGTGAGTGGCTCTGCCCGTGATGTCTTCGAGCATCTGTTGTGGGCGAACCCACCGGACGCACCTGAAAGTCGCTTCGGCACCGCGTGCGTGATCGGCGGCAGTATCGCTGGTCTTCTTGCCGCACGTGTGCTCGCCGACTATGCGCGGCGGGTGGTCGTGATCGAGCGGAACGAGGTCGCGGGGAACGACTCGGTGAGCTCTGGTGTGCCGCATGGCCAGCAAGTGCATGTGCTCTTGCCCGCCGGATTGGTGCGGATCGAGCGCCTGCTGCCCGGCTTCGCCGAGGAGGCGTATGCGCTGGGCGCAGTGCCCGCCGCGCCGGAGAGAGCCAGCCTGTACTTCGACACCCACCCATGCCTGCAGACCCGGCACGAGCCGCTGATGCTGGCGACCCGGCCGTTCTTGGAGGCTCGGATACGTGCTCGGGTGCTGGCGCTGCCCAACGTGGTGATCAAGCGGGGGCGGGCGGTCGGTTTCGACAGTCACAAGGGCGCGGTCTCCGGTGTTCGGTACATGGTCGATGACGCCGAGAACCTGCTCGATACCGACTTCGCCATCGATGCCATGGGGCGTGGCAGCCAGCTTTCAGCCTGGCTCGAGCAGGCTGGGTTCGACCGCCCGCCGCTGCAGCGGTTACCCAGCGGAATCAACTACGCCACCGCGCTGTTCGATCGCGTACGCGACGACGAACCCTCCTGGGCCACCACGCTGGTGCAGCACTCCCCCGGCCGGGGGCCGCGAGGCATCGCGCTGTCGGTGACCAGCGCTGTCGAGAGCGGGCGCTGGATCGTGATGTTGATGGCGCACCACCCGGTCAAACCGCCGCGAACCGTCGAAGAGTTCCGCGAGTTGTGCGCGCACATGCCGCATCCCTTCCCAGAGGCAGTCGGCGGGGCACTCGTCCGCGAGATCGTCACCTACCATCAGAGGGACAGTCGCCGAAGGGATTTCGCCGGACCACTGAACCTGCCTGCCCGCCTGGTGAGTGTGGGCGATGCCGTTGCCGCATTCAACCCGGCATTCGGACAAGGTATGTCCTCGGCGGCATTGCACAGTTCTTGCTTGAACGAGTATCTGCGGGCAGGGCCGGATCTCGACCTGCCCGCGAGAGAGTTCTTCGACCTGCAACAAGTCGTGGTAGACGCGGCATGGCAGGTTTCGGCCGGAAGCGACGCTGCCCGGCTCGACGCTCTCGACAATGCCGAGGTGCCCGAAGAGGTACGGCGCCAGCGGTGGGCGCTCGAGCAGATCACGGCCGCCACCGTCACCGACCAGCATGTCGCGCAAGCCTTCCGGGACGTAACGTTCATGCTCGAACACCCTGACAGACTCGCCGACCCGACGCTGCTCGAACGGGCCGTCACCGCCAACCGCGCCAACGCGGCCGACAAAAGCGATCGGACATAGCAGGTGGGGCGGCCCCGTGTTATGAGTTCGCGAATCCGTGCCCCGAGGCAATCGGTGCACTCGCTAGCACCGCCGAGTGCTTCTAGCAGGGGACGTACCTTCCCGCCCAGCATCGAGCCCCCGGAGCCTTCCCGATAGTTGGGATACCGTCGATGTCAATACTTGCTCGGCAGTGCCGATCAAAGTTCTCGATTGCAGGAGCGCTGAATGTGGAAGAGCCTGAAACGGGCGGTTACGGGGCCGGAGTTACCCTCCGAGCCGACACTGCGGTCGGTTCCGACCCATAGCCGGTTCGGTGCCGCACGATTCACCGAGCTGTGGTATCCGCGAAGTATCACGGTCGAAGTTGTCGGCGCGCCGCGGCTGACCGTACAAGACGAAGGCCTGCCGCGCCGACTCGCTACGAGCGTGGCGCCACCAAGGATCCTTGCGACCAACCGACGCAGCGTGACGCTCATGGTCGAGAGCGATCGGGCGGTCATCTCGGCGGGTAAGCGCGGCCTGCGACGACGCACGTACCGATGCGAAGCGCTCGTGCGAGGAGTCACGTACCGGCTTATCCCAATCGGACCCAAGCGCGCCACCCTCTTCGCGGGAGAGTCCCCCGTAGGGCAGTTCAGGACGTCGAAGGTCAATCACCCACCCGAAACCATCTCCTGGCTACCGACAGCCACACCACAGGATGTCGGAGTCGGAATGCTGCTCAGCTCAGCCCTCGGCGTCGGCGCCAACGGATTGCTCCGAAACCTCCTCCGCGACCTCGACTTCATACCCACACCCTGAGTCGACGATTAGAACCGCGATCTACCCCGGCGATGCGCGGTTCGGGCCCTGCGAGCAAGGTTGTGAAAACGCAGCTTCGATAGTTGTTGTGATGTAGGTGTTGGTTCCACAGTCGAGGTAGTCGGAGCCTCCGCGGCCGCCCTACTCGGTGCACATACGGACCGTGGCATCGGCGTTATTCTCCACCGACCCTCGCGTGATGTCGATGAATCGGCTTCGACGATGCTGGACACCCATTGCGGCACCACACCTTCGCGCTCGGGAAAGAGCCGGCGCCGCGTGTGTCCGGTAGTGGGGCTGCTGCGGTCGAAAGAACCTCAGCCGGCGATATAGCGCAGCATCACCGCGGTGTCGAAGTGCCTCGTCTCTACCAATCGGAGCTGGATGCGCTTGTCCAACGGTGGAAAGAGCGGTGTGCCGCCGCCGAGTGCCACGGGCAAGACGAACAGCTGGTACTCGTCGATGAGCCCGTGGGGTATCAGCGAGGCCGCGAGGCTCGCGCCACCGACCTCCATGACGCCAGAGCCTCCGGCCTTGAGCCTGCGGACCTCCTCGACCGCGTTCTCGCTGACCAGCGTGCTGTTCCAGTGGACCTCGGTGAGTGTGCGGGAAAAGACGACCTTCGGCTTCTCCGTCCAGAGCGTGGCGAACTCACGCTCGATGCGCGGCGCGTCCTCGGGCACGTGCGGCCAGTACTCGGCCATCAGCTCGTACAGGCGACGGCCGTGCAGCGACACCTCGATCTCGCGGTAGCGGTCGTTGTGGAACTGGTGCAGCTCCTCGTCCGGGTTGGTCCAGTCGATGCTGCCGTCGCGATCGTTGATGTAGCCGTCCAGGGACACACTGAACCCGTAGATCAGTTTCCTCATGACGGGTAGACCTCCTACACGCTCGAAACTCATCGGCGCTCATCGGACAGAACTTATCCACGAAATCATCGGACATGGCGGTAGCAGATGACACAGGTGGCGCGGCCGGGGAAGGCTCCGTGGATGTCGTCGCGGCATTCCCCGCGGATGATGATCACCTAAATCCCGCCGGGCCAGACATCGAACCATCCACGCGCCCATTCCGGCCGCAGCGCGACAGCCGGCGGGTGGAGTGCCCATCGAGGCAGGGGGCGAAGGTAGGCGATGCCGGCGCCGAGATCGAAGGCGCGATCACGGGGCGGTTCGCGTTCGCTCCGGACTACGAGGTCCGGCTGGATGGTCACGGGCTCGATGGTGAGACGCTGTGCTGCTGGGGCGAGATCGCTTTCACTCCGGCGTTCACCTTCGGTGGCGCGGTGCCGAACGGCAACCGGGTCTCGGTGCCGGTCTTCATCCTGTGTCGGCTCCGCGACGGTCGGGTGAGCTGGGAGAGCTTCCACTTCGACGTCGCCGGCGTCGCGCGCCAGTGCGGCGTCGACGCTACCGCCCTGGTTCGGGCGTCATGATCGTCGGTGCTCGCCGGCCGAGCAGGACAACGATGCGCGCGGCCCGGCACGAGCACTGGGGATCCCCACTGGAGATCGCCGACGTCCCACGGCCGGAGCCTGCCGCCGGGGAAGTCCGCATCGCGGTGCGGGCGACCAGCGTAAATCCGATCGACATGCACACCGGCCGTAACGCCGGTTACGAGCAGTCCATGCGGCTGCCCTGCATCCCCGGATGGGACGTCGCCGGTGTGGTGGATGCGGTGGGCTACGGAGTAACCCGCCATGCCGTTGGCGACCGCCTCTACGGACTGGCCTGGTTTCCCTATCCCGCGGGCACGTACGCCGAATACATGACCGTTCCCGCGTATCACTTGGTGCCGATGCCGAGGTCGGCGTCCTTCGCGGAGGCGGCGTGCTTGCCGATGGCCGCGCTGACGGCGTGGCAGATGCTCGACGCTGTCGGGGCACGTGCCGGTCGGCACGTTCTGGTCGGTGGAGCTTCCGGCGGCGTGGGTCACGTCGCGGTGCAATTGGCCCTCGCGCGCGGCGCCACGGTCACCGCCCTGGCGAGCCCCGATCACCACGCCACACTGCACGAATTGGGTGCGCACACCTGCGTGGACTACACCGATCGGGATGCTGTCACGGCGATCGGGAAGGTCGACGCTGTGCTGGATCTGGTGGGACACGATTTCGGCGCCTCGCTGTTCGATCGCGTGACGCCCGGCGGCGCGATCGCCTTGGCGACCGCATGGTCGATCAAGGGATACCAAGCCGTTGCGGCGCAGCGGGGTATCCGCGCGGCCTCATGCTTGGTGGAACCCGACCCCGCGGCACTCGCGGGGATCGCGGAGCTGGTCGATTCGGGCGCGGTTCGCGTCGTGGTCGGCGCCGAGTTCGACCTCTCCCACGCTGCCGATGCCCAGCGATGGGTCCAGGATCGCCGCGGCTTCGGCAAGGCCGCGATCGTGGTGAACACGCAGGAGCGTGCGTGAGCGAGAAGCCCAAGCAGCTACGCGGTATCGGGGTGCGCGACAAGCTCGTCGGCATCGCGTCCGAACTCTTCTACGACCACGGTGTACGCGCCATCGGTGTCGATGAGGTCGTGCGACGGGCGGGGATGGCGAAGGCGAGCCTGTATCGATGGTTCCCCACCAAGGACGACCTTGTCCTCGCTGTACTGCAGCGGCGCGACGACAACTTCTGGGCCAAGTGGGACGCGACCGCGGCGCGCTACGCCGACGCGCGGTCCGAACTCGATGCCCAGCTCGCCTGGATCCAGGAACTGGCGACGCGTGAGGGCTATCGCGGCTGCGCTTTCGTCAACACAGCCGCGGAATTCAGCAGTGAGCAATCGGAGCGAATTCGGCAGCGTTGCGCCGAGCACGAACACGAACTCGCGCGACGGCTACGCGCACTGACGGCACGACTCGACGTCACCGATGACGACCGACTTGCCGATGAGCTCCACCTCGCCATCGTCGGCGCCTTCGCGGTCGGCGGGATTTACCCGACAGGTGGTCCGGCCGTCCGGCTCGAGGCATTGGCCGAGGATCTGATATCGCGAGCGCGAGCGGGACGTTGACTCGTCGAGTCGCCCGGCCTGCCGCCGTCCCACCCATGATCAGGTCGAACAAGCGACGGCGTTCCTGGTGATCGACGACCTCGACCTGGTCGACATCGGCGGCTATGCCCCTCGTCGTAATGCCGACGCGGGCCGGCATGGCGGCTGCGGTTCCGTGTGAGAATCAGCGTGAGATCGGCCGGTCTCCTCTGAGAGCGGCCGGACCTGCGGTGTCGCCGATTCCGCAGCAGAGCGATACAGGTAGTTCGATGCCCGACACACATGCCGAGTTCACCCGCAGACAGTCCTGGGAGCGGATGGCCGGCATCCCCATGATGGCGCTGGCCCTTGTATTCCTCGGCGTCTATGCCTGGCAGGTGCTCGATACCGGGGCCTCACCTCGTCTGGACGCCTGGCTCACCCGGGTGGACGTGGCGATCTGGGCGGCGTTCGCGCTCGATTTCGCGGTGCGGTTGTGGCTGTCCGGGAACCGGTTGCGGTTCCTGCGCACCCACCCGGTCGACTTGTTGATCGTGGTGCTGCCGCCGCTTCGCCCGCTGCGGCTGCTGCGGGCCGCCATGCTCGTGATCGGCACGTTGAACCGGAACACGAGGACCAGAGCCAGGCTCGCGGTGTTCGTCGGGGCCAGTTCGATACTCCTGCTGCTGCTGTGCAGCCTGGCCTTCTTCGACGCCGAGTACGGGGCGACCGACAGCAAGATCCACGATTTCGGTGACGCGCTGTGGTGGTCGATGGTGTCGGTGACCACCGTCGGCTACGGCGATGTGTATCCGGTGACCACCGAAGGCCGTTTGATCTCGTTGATCCTGATGACCTTGGGTATCGGCCTGATCAGTTTCGCGATCGGCACCACCACCAGCTGGGTGATGGATCAGCTGAAGAGTGTCGAGGCGAATGTGGAGAATACCGACCGGGAGATCACCGAACTCGTCGCCGAGATCAAAGCCCTGCGCGCAGAAGTGGCCGCGCTGCGCTCCATCGCGATTGCGCCGGCTGCCGTGCCGACCGAATGAGCGGAGGGCTCACCGTTCTTGCCCGCGGGTGCCTCATCCCGACCCGCTTCGGAGTGCCCGACGACATCGATGCCGAGGATCCAGCGACGGGCCTGATCGCTTGCGGCGCCGGCTCACTATCGAAACGAGCGTACGTACCCCCGCCATCCGATGACCGGAGCATTCGACATATCGGACGGCGCGGCCCGGCAGGGCGCGCCGAGGTCTAGACGATCGTGGCAGCGATGAGCAGATTCCAGATCTCGCCCTGGTCGACGACCTCGACGCCGAGCTTCTGCGCCTTGGCCAGCTTGCTGTCACCGACTCCCGCACCGGTGATGAGAAGGTCGGTATTCGCCGAGACCGAGGACGCTGCCGTCGCGCCCGCTTTCTCGCACAGGCGTTGGAATGTCGGGCGGGCGACCTTTTCGCCCGAGCGCGGGTCGCTGATCGCGCCGGTGATCACCACCGTCTTTCCTTCCAGTGGCGCGCCGGCCGCGATGACCGGGGGAAGGTCTTCCTCGCGCACGTCCAGGCAGACGCCCGCCGCTCGCAGGCGTTCCAGTTCCGGACGCAGGCGAGTGAGGTGCGTGACCAGGGAGGCGGCGACCTTCGGTCCGATGTCCTCCACCGCCAGGAGCCGTTCCTCGCCCGCGTCGGCGACCTCCTCGAGGGAGCCGAATCCCGCTCGGGCCAGTCGAGCGGCGGTGCCGTCGGAGGCCATCGGGATCGCCAGGCCGATCAGCGCGCGGCGCAGGCCTACTCGGCGGCTGGCATCGATCGAGTCGATCATGCGCGCGGCCGAGACCTCGCCGATGCGGTCGAACTCGAGCAGGCGCTCCTTCGTCAGTGTGTAGAAGTCCGACGGGCGCTCCAGGATGCCGGCCTCGGCCAGGCGTTCGATCCACACCTGCCCGATGGCGTCGATGTCGGCCGCCGCCCGCGACGCCCAGTGGATCAGCCTCCGCACCGTCTGCGCGGGGCAGGAAACGTTGGTGCAGAACAGTTCTCGGCTGTTGCCCTGTTCGGTCACCGGCTGCTCACACGAGGGGCAGGCGGTGGGCGGCACGATCTCGCGCTCCTCGCCCGTGCGCTGAGAAGCGTCGAGCACGCCCGCCACGAACGGGATCACGTCGCCCGCGCGGCGCACCAGCACGGTGTCACCGACCTTGATGTCGCGGGCGCGGATCACCTCTTGGTTGGCCAGCGTCGCTTTCGTCACCGTCGTGCCGCCCACGAACACCGGCTGCAGCCACGCGACCGGGACGATCTTGCCCGTCTTGCCGACGTCCCAGACCACCTCGGACAGCAACGTGGTCTTCTCCTCGGCGGCGAACTTGAATGCCAGCGCGCCACGTGGGGAGTTCGACCGAGTCCCGGCCGCGGCGTAGGCATCTCGGTCGGCCAGCCGTAGCACCGCGCCGTCGAGGTCGTAGTCCAACTCGTTGCGACCTTGCTCGATCGCGGTGATCGCGGCCTGTGCTTGTTCGGCATCGGCGCAGTGGCGCATGTCCGCGCCTGTGATCCCCAGTGCCGCCAGGCCCTCCTGCAGGTCGAGCGCGGCGGAGTCGGCCGGGGTGTCCAAGTCGAAACCGAAGAACTGCAGGCGACGCTCGGAGACTGTGGCCGGGTCCTTCGCCCGCAGTGTGCCCGCGGCGGCGTTGCGCGGATTGATCAGCGGCTTGTCGGGATGGGCGGTGTTGTAGGTAAGGAAGGTCGAGCGCAGCATCACGGCCTCGCCGCGCACCTCCACCCGCCCGGGAACGTCGATCCGTTCGGGGACGCCGTCGACCAACGCGCGGACCAGCACGGTCACGTCGTCGCCGGTGGTGCCGTCACCTCGGGTCACGGCTCGCACCAGCCGCCCGTGCTCGTAGATCAGTGCGAGGGACAGGCCGTCGAGTTTGGGCATCACCACGACGGGCTGGCCGGGGAAGCGGTCGAAGAACGCCGCGACTTGTTCGGGCTTGGTCGCTTTCTCCAGTGACAGCATCGGACGCGAATGCCGGACCGGGGCGTGCAGCACTGCGGGCGCCCCGACCTGCTCCAGCGGATTCGGGTCGGGCGTGAGGTCGGGGTGCGCCTCGATCAGGCCACGCAGTTCGTCCTCGATCGCGTCGTACTCGGCGTCCGCGACCAGCGGCGAGCCCTGATAGTAAGCGTCGCGCAGTGCCACAATGCGGTCCGCGAGCACCCGGATACGTTCCCCAGCTTCCACAGCACCTGACGCTACCGACACCCACCGACACTCGGTGTCCCTACGGCCGAGTCGGCGAACTCGGCGCTGGGTTCGTACAACGAGATCGTGCCGACCCCCTGAATGTACGGCCTTGAGGCCCTGTCCCGCGCGCCGATACTGTGACCCCGCGCGGCAAGATCATCACTGTCTGCCGCATCGATCGGGAGGAATGACAATACATGCGTAGCACAGTCACGCTGGTGGTTCTGGGTCTTGTAATCGGCGCGCTGACCGGTTGCGGCAGTAGTGACGACCAGCAGACGTCGAGTCCGGGGCGGTCGAACAGTTCCTCGGGCGACACGAGCGCCTACTGTGCGGCGGGGAAAAACTTCAGCCCGACGGTCCCAGCCACGAACACCTCCACCGAGCAGACGCTCGCCGCAGTTCGCGCGATCGAGGCAGCCGCCCCCGCGGAGGCCAAAGCGGGATGGACCGCCTATGCCGAGGGCTACGAAAAGTTCGTCGAGGGCAGCAAGCTGATGAAGAACCCGTCGCGCCTGGAGGAGGCCGCCAAACTGATGGAGGAATCGTCCACAACGTTGGAGAGCCCCGCAGTCCGGGCCGCGACGGACCACCTGGCGAAGACCTGCGGCTGACTCGCTGAACCGCCCACCCGGAGCCGGGTCACGATCAGCGACGATCTTGTGATTCGGCCGAGGAGCGGACCGCAGTTTGCTGGGTCACGGTGAGGGTAGGCCGGGAGGGAATCGGTTCGGTGTAGGAGGAGGCAGTGGTGGGACACGCGTTTCCAATCGTGCACGACGTGACGGCGGTATCTCGGTTATGACCGCCAACCGTCGTCCCTTGGGAGGATATGTCGTCACGATGGTGGCTTACGCGACCGTGGTGTTGGCGGTCGTGCTGCTGGGGAGCGCGACGGGCCGCAAACTCCCGCGCGCGATGAGCGTCGGCGATCTGGTGGTGACCGCGTTCGCCGCCCACAAGCTGTCGCGTCTGGGGACCAAGGCCGCGATCACGGCGCCGGTGCGTGCCCTGTTCACGCAGCCGGTCCCGCACGACGGCGGGCCCGGAGAAGTGGCCGAGGAGCCGAAAGGGACCGAGGGGATCAAGCACAGCATCGGTGAGTTGCTGAGCTGCCCGTTCTGCTTCGACGTGTGGGCGATCACCGGCTTGACCATCGGCCACGTCTTCGCGCCGCGGGCGACGCGAGTGCTGGCAGACGCCGCGGCGGCTTTGGCCGGCGCCGATTTCCTGCACCTGGCGTACGCCACTGCTCAGCAGATCGCCCAGGGAGAATTTCCGGCGGGCCGATGATGAAGCGGTGGCTCGCCGCGACCTTCGTGACCGAAAGTGTGCGGTGTGATCATGGAGTGAGTTGCCGGGGTTGAGTCCAGCGGGCGAGCAGGACGGTGGCGTCGTCCTGGAGTTCTCCGTTCTGATGGCTCAACACGGCTTTGATGAGTCGGCGAGCGGTCTCCGGAGGTGGGTAACCGGCGGCGGCTTCGCGGCGGAGGAAGTCGAACAGCCGCGCCTCACCGAAGAATTCGCCGGTGTGGTCGCGGGCTTCGGTGATGCCATCGGTGTAGAGGACCAGCCAGTCCGCCGGTTGCAGGACCTCTTCGCCGACGCGCAGGTCTCCCAGACCCAACCCGAGCGGACGGCAGTGGCCGGCATGCAGGGGTTTGACGACCTTCCCCTCGCGCATCAGCAGTGGGTCGGGGTGGCCGGCGTTGATATAGCGGAGGCGGCCGCTTCGCAAGTCGAGTTCGGTCAGTACGGCGGTGGCGAACACCGTGCTGCCGAACTGGTCGCTGATGTGCTCGTCCATCGTGCGCGCTTGTTCGAACAGACCGCGCCCGGCGTGGCGGGCGCCGCGATAGGCGGCCAGCGCGGTGGCGGTGATCAGGCCACTGCGCAGGTCGTGGCCGACAGCGTCCAGCACGAGCAGGGAGGCGGTGCCCTCGGAAAGGGCGTAATCGAAGGCGTCGCCGCTGACATCGTGGCGGGGCTCCACCACGCCGGTGACGACGAAGCTGTCCACCCCCGCGGTCAGCGGTGGTAGCAGTGACCAGATCAGCTCCCCACTGACCGTGCGGGGCGTACGCAGCCGGATCCGGTCGATGGCGTCGCCGTACTGCGACATCAAGGTGACCATGTGACCCGCGAGTTGCGACACCCACCGGCATTGCATCCGCAGGCCGGGGTCATAGAGGTCGTCGGGGTCGTCGACCGCGACGCGGAGGACACCGAGCCGCTCGGCTCCGTCCACCAGCGGTACCCACAGCCGGGCCCCGCCGGAAGTATGGGAGGGCAGCATCTGTACCTGCCGGAAGGCCCGACCGGCCAGAGTACTGTCGATGTCGAGTTCGACCTCGGTGGCTGCGGCGTGGCCGTTGGCGAAGCCGGGCGGGATGGGACGCAGGTATCGCTGGTCGTAGTCGGCGAGGTAGATCGTGATGTGGACGCCGAGCGCCTGACCGGCGGCGTCGGTGACGGCGGGGAGCCGGTCCGGTGGGGCGAGGTCGGTGCCCTTCAACAGCTGTAAGAGGGCGGACAATGCCGCGTTGGGCGCTTCGCCGTCGCGGATCGGTCGGCTGAAGGTGGCGTGCTTCGACCAGGTCAATTCATCGAGTCGTTCGTTGGCCGCTTGGGCAAGGATGTCGCGCTCGAGCGGTGGCAGCTCGCCGGTCGAATGCGCGTAGGCGTCGATGTCGAGGTAACCCGCCACGCCACCCAGGCCGAAGTAACGCAGCCACAGCTGCTCGAGCGAGAGCTCAGCGCCCTTCAACGCGAGGAACAGGCTGCGCTGCTGCTCCCGGCCGCGGTCGGCGGCGAAGTCGTCACTCATCGCGCCCAGCCTGGGGCGCCGGCGGCATCGTCACCACGTCTCTCCGGACAGCACATGGAGGTCACCGGCGTAGCCGCACCGTGGACCGGGCGAGCTGTTCGGCGATCCGTCGCACGGTGAGGTGCTGTTGCTGAGCGGCGCTGACCAATGCGAGGAAGGCGGTCCGCTCATCGACCCCGTCGCGAGCCATCACGATGCCCTTGGCCAAGGTGATCGCCTCACGCGCACGTAAGGTGTCGGCGATCTGCGCGCTGAGGCGCTCGGCGTTCTCGGCGGCCCGCGAGTTGGCGAGCAGCATGGCCGCCTGCGTGGCGAACATGCTCAACAGGTGCTCCTCACGCCGCCCGTAGGCGCCGGGGTGCCCGGCGTAGACCTTCAGCACACCGAACGATCGCTTCCCCGCTACCAGCGGTGCACTCAGCGACGAACCCAGCCCCAGCTCGACCACCTTCTTCGACCAGGCCGACCAGCGATCGTCGGCGCCGAGGTCGTCGACACGCACCACGACGCGGTCGGACCAAGCGGTCAAGCACGGGCCCAAACCCAGCTGGTACTGCAACTCATCGGCGCGCTCGACAACTTCGTCGGTGGCCGCCGCGGTCACCCGGTCGCCCGTAGGGTCCGACCGGGTGATCCCGGCTCCCAGCGTGCCGGGCACGACCTCAGCGGCCAGCGAGCTGATCAAGGTCAGCGCCGTATTCACCGTCTCCGCCGACAAGAACAAGCCCGACATACGCGCGAACACCGTCCCGAGCTGCTCCAGCACCATGCGGTCTTCCGCGAGAACCTCCGCAGGCCGAGCCTCTGGGGACATAGCGCTCACCTCTCCTCCGGCTGCACGCCCGCTTCCGCCCGTTCCGGCGGTACCCACGCTGCCCCCGTTCAAGCCCACCATCGAGGTCGCGTTCCGCGACCTCGGCTCCGCCCACCGGATCGCGCAGCCGATCGGCTCACGCCCTGCAATCCGTCGACCCATCGCACTCTCCCGAGGACGCCACTCCGCTGCGACATGGCGTCGCTGAACAGACACCGGCACGCGGGAAGCCCTGACATCACGCTCGGCGGCGGCTCGCCGCGCACCTGCGGTTCGACCGCTCTCTACAGCTGGTGGGTACGCAGTCGATACCGGCGCTCGGCGTACGCCAGGTCGTCACGCCACAGCCGGGTCGCGGCGCGAGTCATCAGCGGGCGCAACACCGGCAGTGCCCGGCGCGCGTGCCGGAATCCCGGCCGCTGCGAGTTCGCGATCACGGCCTCGATCACCGCGGTGCGCGGACGGCCGTCGGAGCCGGGACCCAGTGGTGTCGCGTGGGTTTCGATCACGCTTCCCGTTCCCTCACCGGAGACGATGCGCATGACGATGGTGCGCGGATCCGGACAGGTGAACTCGGCTTCGACCGGCACGCCGAGCCGGCGGGTCACGCGGAAGGTCACGGTGAGCAGGAACCGATGATTCTCCGCGGTGATGTCGTGCCGTGGCGGGGCCTGCGCCACTTCCAGGCGGGTGAACGAGTACGGATGCAACCAGGAGCCGTGCCAGGGGTCGAGCCGGTTGGCGATGATGTCGCGAGGCTCGCATACGCCGGTCACGCTCGTCACCGCGTGCACGGTGGTATCGGCAGGGCGGGAGCCGATGATCGGTGCGTCGGTCGGTGGCTGCTCTCCGATCGTGTCCAGCCGCACCCAGACCAGCACGCCATCGTCGTAACTGGGGTACGCACGCCATCGAGCGCGCCCGGTCGCGTCTACCCGTAGACCGTGCCAACGGCAGATCAGTGCGGCGTCGTCGACCTGCGCCTCGGCAAGCGGAGCTCCCAGGTGCGGGCACGCTCCCGGACCGACATGCAGACTGTTCCGCTCGTCTCGCCAGGCGACGAGTTCTACCCCGCCGATGCTCGTGCCGAACGGACGGTCGCGCCCGATCTCGCGACTGGCGGCGAAGGTGTACCAGTTACCTGAGGGCCGCTGTTGTGACCATCGCAGTGCGGCCGCGATCAGACCGGGGTCCGCGTCCGAGTGAGTCGGCCGCTGGCGGGACCATTCCTCAGGCGAGAAGCGCTGTAGTGGAACATTTTTCGGCCACCTGCCGAACACGGCGCGTTTGCTCACGGTGTCCCCCCGCGAGTGGCGAGAGTGCGCAGAATCGCCGATCGGCCATGGCTGGGGACCGTCTGCAAAGAGTGGCCGGTACCGCCCCACTGACGCACCAGCGTGTTCGCCGCGACCCAGCCGGTGGTCGCGGCCCGTTCCATCAGCGCTACCGGCAGGTCGACGCGTATGCCGTCGCCTGCCAGGACCAACCGCGGGTGCGGAGTCGGCACACCGGGCCGCCGAGCGAAGTCGCCGGGCGCGAACCGTGGGCAGTCCTGCCGCCACAGCATGCTCTCCCCCACGACGCGGGCCTCGGCGGTCTCGGGATAGATCTCGTACAGCCGTGTCAGCAACCGGTCGCGCACCTCCTGACGTGCCCCGTCGCGCGGTATCTCGTCCGCGACGGCGTAGGCGTGCAATTCGACGACACTTCCACCGTTTCCGCGTGCCCAGTCCGCCGCTTGCTTCTCGTAGGTGTTCACCACGCTGATGTTGTCGAGCGGATCCAGATTTCCGGTGCCGAGGAAGCTCGGACGGTCGGCGCGCACCGGCTGGTTCAGCCACAGACGAAGCACGGCGAAGGATGGCGCGACGGCCATACGGGCTACCTGCGAACGCCACGGGGCATTGCCCAGCGTGGGAGACGCGGCGACGATCCGGCGCAGCCCGGTGACATCGACGGCCAGGACCACCGCGTCGGCGGCCGTCTCGGCATCGGTGTCGTCGACCACTCGGAACCCGGTCGCGTCGTCGGTCTCGATTCGGTCGACACATACACCCAGGTGGAAGCGGACCGTGCCCGGCCGCTGGGGCAGTCGCGGCGCGGTGAGGTAGTCCGCGAGCGGTGTCCACAAGCTGACGTCGAAATTGTCTTCTGCCACATCGAACAGCAGGCCTTCGCTGGAACCCAGGAAGTAGATGTGGAACATCGTCGCCAGCTCGGCGGCGGACATGTGCTGGGGAGCGACGAAGAAACTGCGCGAGAAGACCTCGAACGCGAGGTGGCGGGCTGCGTCGGGAAACTTGACGCGACGCAGGAAAGTTTCCGCATCCAAGTGATCGATTCGGTGGTAGATGTCCGGAACCGAGACCGCGGCCAGCGGCGCGGCAGCGCGTGGGTCCATACGAATGAGATCGCGCAGTCGAAACGTCGGGCTGCGCAGCGCGAAGGCGAGCGCATTCCAAGGCGGGGCGCTGGGCAGATGACGAAAGGTGTCGCGGCGGCCCTCGGCATCGACGAGCGGGTAGTCGTCGAGCCGGCGCAGCCTGCGTAACTGCGGATCGGTGCGGGCCAGCAGTTTCCGGAGATTGTAGTACTGCGCGAAGAAAGCGTGGAAGCCACGGTTCATCCCGACCGTGCTGCGGTCGGGAAGCTGTTCGGTCCAGGCGCCCACACGCCCACCCAGGTACCGCTCGCGTTCGATGACCTCGACGTGAAATCCCCGTTCGGCCAGCCCCGTCGCGGCCGCCAAGCCCGCGATCCCGGCACCGACCACAACGGCGCGCGGGCGCCGGCCGCCACGGCCGACGTCCATGTGCCCCGCGGCCGCGGGATAGCGCACTCGCCGGGGATCCCCGCCGCGCCGAGAAACCGGCGCACCGAGCCTCATTGCCGGACACCCCCCTGCCGCTGCCGTGCCCGCTCCCAGCCCAGTAGCACCGACGTCACCAGAACGAAACCGAACAGGAAGTCCTCCACCGGGATATCCCATGGGAATCGAAGTCCGAGAATGTGTTCCGGGTTGTACCGCACGATCGGTGCGTCGAGCCTGGTCAACCAGCCGTCGACGGGAATCTGGAACCCCAGGACGATCAGCATCGTCAGCCAGTAGCCGGGTCGCCGGAACAGCCCGGTCCGCAGCAGCGCGCACTCGACCAGACACACCCCGACAACCGCCACCACGGCGGGCAGCGTGTACCCCGGACCCACGACGCTCATCATCGCAGCCCTTTTGTCGCGCTTCTGGTGCCGCGGCGGCGGACCGTGCCGAGCAGTGTTTCGACCGCGACGTAGGTCAGCAGCCCACACAGCGGGACGACAAGGAAGAACAGCAACTCCTCCAGCGGAATCGCACCGGGAAGGAACACACCGAGCAGATAGCGGGGATTGAAATCCCACACGCCGACGGCAACCGCCACCAGGTCCCAGGCCACGAACAACGTAACGGTGGGCAGCAGGGCGCCGAGCAGGAGCCGCGGCCTGCGGTAGACACCAGGACCGAGGAACTCCAGCGGAGCGGTCAGCACCAGGCAGACGACGAGAACGAGGAGATAGCGCCAATGGTCCATACCAGCACCTCACATGTGTTCGCGCGGATCGGCGGAATGCTGCGGTGATGCGGAATCGGCCGGTGTGGCGGCGGATGCGGGTGCGTGGCGCCGCGGGCCCGAGGAAACCTCCGTCAGTACGGCAGCGATCACGTCGAAGGGTGACCGCTTCGCCATTTCCGATGCCAACCGGCTTGCCGCCTGCCGGAAGGTGCCGGATTCGAAGATCTTGTCGACCGCCGTCGCGATCGCTGCGGGCCGCGGCCATGCTGTGCCGAGATCGATGCCTGCTCCGGTGTATGCCACACGGGCCGCGGTCTCCGGTTTGTCGGCGGTATCGCCCGCGACGATCAATGGCACGCCGTAGCTCAGTGCTCGGTTCACGCCACCGTAGCCACCATTGGTGATCATCACGTCGACGCGGGACAAGAGCTGTGCATAGGGAATGAACTCGGTGACATACGCGTTCGCGGGCAGCGACCCGACGGGTGCGCGCGAGCCACCGGTGCACGCGACGACCACTACCTCGCAGCGGTGGCTCAGCGCGGATAAGGCCGGGCGGAGCAATTGATCGAAACACCGGTTGTCCCATGTGCCCTGTGTGACATGAACGATCTTTTTCGCGCCCTCCAGGTCGGGCCACCAACTCGGCAAGTCGACATTTTCGGAGGCAGGGTTCGAAATCGGCCCGGTGAAGACAACCGAGGGCGGCAGATCGCTGCGCGGATATTCGAATCCGGGCACAGTGAACTGCAGGATTCGATCGGCGAGCAGGGGCCAGTCCAGCAGGAATACCGGTGCGGGCCCGATGTCGAGCGCACGCAGAATCGAGTTCAGCCCGGCCTGGTCACCACGAAACAAGACCTGCTGCACGAACCGGTTCATAGCCGTGTAATCACGACCCGCACGCGGCTGCCAGCCGATCCCGAACGGCGCACAGTCCGCGCTGGACAGCATCAACGGAACGACGCCGCAGACGATCACCGGCGGCCGTTTCCGCCGCGACAGCAACAGCGGAATGGCCCCGGTGAACATCACATCGACGAGAACGGCGTCGTATTCCGTTCCATCCAGTTCGGTGACCAGTGCGCGGTACTGCGCCGAGATCGGGGCGAGGAAAGCCGACCGCAGTTCCGCTCGGCCGGTTCGCCACCGCCGGACCAGATCCGACGATCGGCCCCGTGGCGGCGCGGCCCGCGCCGTCTCCGCGTCTCGCGGCAACACCGCGAATTCGACGTCCTGCGCTCGGGTGGATGCGCCGAACGCCTTTCCGGCGACCAAGCGCACCTGATCACCACGCCGCCGCAGGTCGGCCGCGACGGCTTGCATGGGCGCCACATGCCCGGGTATGGGACTCGCTGCCAACAGGTATCGAGCCATGCCGAGAGTCCTCGCTGATCTCTTGACGCGTCGCAATGAATCGAACGTGCTCGCCGTACGAAGTCGTTTGTTCGATATCGCCGACTCCCGCACCGTGAATGCTCACGGCGGAACAATTGGATGCCTGACGCGCATGAAAAGATCCTGTGCGCACCGAGTACGCGTCCACCCTGATTGTCTCAAATATCGGCAGTTCATCGGGCTGGAACGCGCCGAAGATACACCCCGCGTTTCACTCGCGCCGAGCGGACCTCGCGGCCTGTGCTGCTTCCTTTTCCGCCGCGCCGAGCTTGCGGGTATCACGCGGCTCGGCGAAAGGTTCGACGTCCTCCGGCAAGCCCTGAGCGATGGCTTTGCCGTGATCGAGCTCGGCGTTGATCTCGGCGCCCAGCAACAGCGCGATGTTGCTCAGCCACAACCACACGAGAAAGATCACGACACCCGCCAGCGACCCGTACGTCTTGTCGTAGGAGGAGAAGTTGGCGATATAGACGGCGAACAACACCGAGACGATCAGCCAGATGAGGACTGCGACAACGCCGCCAGGGCTGATCCATTTCACCCCGCCCTGTCGGGCGTTCGGGCTGGCCCAGAACAGGATGGCCAGCAGCACCGACAGCAGGACGAACAACACCGGCCACTTCACGATGTTCCAGATCGTCACTGCGGTGTTCCCGACACCCAGGAAGTCGCCGATCTGCTGGGCGACCGGACCGCTCGCCACGACTATGGCCGTGCTGATCACCAGGAGGATCACCGCGACGATGGTGACGCCGAGCCGGATCGGCGTGGTCTTCCAGATGGGGCGCCCCTCCCCGATGCCGTACACCACGTTCGATGCGCGCATGAACGCGGCGACATAGCCCGACGCCGACCACAACGCAACGGCGAGACCGAGTATCGCCCCGAGGCCCGCGCCTTGCTTGTTGGCCTGAGCCTGGGTGATGAGTGTGTGCACGAAGTCGGCGCTCGAGCCCGGCGCGATCTGCTGCGCCTGCCTCACGAGCTCGTCGGCGGCGTTGGGCCCCAGCAGCCCGAGCAGCGACACCAGGACGATAAGGCCCGGCACGATAGCCAACACCGCGTAGTAGGTGAGTGCGGCGGCCAAGTCGGTCAGGTTGTCGCGCTGGAATTCGGAGGCCGCGCGTTTGACGACCGCGAGCAACGACGGTTTCGACAGTTCGGCCGGGCTGCTCGGCTCGTTCGAGTCGAGATCCGGCCGGGCTCCGGTATCGGTCGCCCGACCTCGCGCCTGGACGTGATCCTGCGTACTCGCCGGATCTTCGGCGCTGCTCTCGTACCGGTTCAGTCCGCCGCGATCTGTCGCCATCTCGTTTCGCCTCGCTCGAACGCGTCTCTCGATCACACGCGGAATGCCAGTGCTCCGCGTTGAACGAGTTGTGCCCGGAGCGACGGTGCTCAAACGCCGGGGGCGCTGCCGAGGTCAGTCGGGATACTCGTGGATGGTCAGCAGGAGATGGTCCAGCTGGGTACGTAGCTGGACAGGGCCACCACCGCCCGCCGCCGCCACGGTGACCAGTTTGGTCGCCAGCACCCGCAGTTTGGTGTTGGTTTCCTGCGACCGCCACCGCAAGACCTGAAAAGCTTGCTCGGCGGTCAGCCCGTAGGCGAGCATCAGCATTCCCTTGGCCTGTTCGATCGCCGCGCGGGCCTCGACCACTTCCGGCAGCGTTTCATCGATGGCTTCGCGTCGCTGCTGGTCGACGGTGGCGGTCAGATCGATGAAATAACCGGAGGTGCCCACGACCGCACCGGTGGCGTCGAAGATATGGTCGGCGACCACCAGCACGTGGCGGAGGCGGCCCGCCGTGTCGATGATGCGGTGGCGGCTGCAGAACGCACCGTGATCGCGCACCGCGATGGCCAAAGCGTCGGCCACCGCGGCGCGGTCGGCGGGGTGCTTGTGCGACAGCACCAGTTCGGTGGTCGGATGCACCTGACCAGGGACGTAGCCGTACAACTCGGCGACCTCGTCGGACCATTCCCAACGCTGATCGTCGAACCAGAACCGGAAACTGCCGACCCGGTCACGGCCCTCCGCTTCCGGCCCGGCGCTGTCCGGCCCGGCCGCGGCGTCCGGCCCACTGGCATCACTCATCTGTCCCATCATGCTCCCTGCCGCCGCCACTTAGGAGCACATTCACCGCGCCCACGGACCTGGCTCCGCGAGCAGGCCGGCGTCCCGCCGAACCGGGCGGGCTCGCACCGACGGCGACGCCTGCATGAAGGCCCTCCCGGGTGCAGCGCCGTACGTCGCCGTGGAGCCGGGTGCGTAGAGCTGCTAGCAGTTGCTCGACGAGTCCTGGCCAGGTCCCACTTGGATGCCCACCACGCAGGTGTCGTCGTCGGTGTCGGCATCGCTACCGTCGAGCAACTCGTCGAGACGGTCGTCCAAGCTACCGGTGAGCTGTGCCGACGTCGCGAGCAGCCGTTCCACACACTCGTCGAGCAGCCGATCCCGGCGCTCGATCAGCCCGTCGGTGTAGAGCAGGAGTGTGTCGTCGGGTTCCAGTTGGAGTTCGGCTTCCTCGAACGTCGTTTCCGCGACAGCGCCGAGGAGCATCCCCGCCAGCATGGGCAGGCTGGACGCTTGGCCGTCGCGTATCAGCACCGGGGGTAGATGGCCCGCCCGG
Organism: Nocardia asteroides; assembly: GCA_019930625.1. Taxonomy (NCBI): domain Bacteria; kingdom Bacillati; phylum Actinomycetota; class Actinomycetes; order Mycobacteriales; family Nocardiaceae; genus Nocardia; species Nocardia asteroides. Next base: position 4,355,721 of record CP082844.1, on the reverse strand, counting down.
GCCCAGCGCAGCACCCGGGTGTGCGGGTCGTAGAGCCCGCAGATGGCGGTGGCGAAGATGTTGTCGGTCAGGTGGTGGGCCACCTGGTTCAGCCAGGTCAGCATCTGACCCGGTCCTGCGCCCGTGGCGGCGAGGCCGCGCAGGGCGTTGCGTAGCACGACCATGCCGGTGGCCGCCTTGATGCCGTGGCCGGTGATGTCGCCGACGGACACCATGATCTGCTTGGAAGGCAGCACGACCGCGTCGTACCAGTCGCCGCCGACGGTGTGGTCCTGCTCGGCGGGTCGGTATCGCACCGCGATGCGCAGCCCGAACGCCTCGATGGACGGCTGCGCGTCCGGCATGATCGCCTGCTGGAGCTGCCGCGCCAGCAGGCTCTGTTCGGCGGCGTGCTGCTCGGTGTGCGCGAGCCGGTCGCGCGTCGCCGACAGCGCGACCTCGGTCCAGTGCTGGGCGGAGATGTCCTGATAGGCGCCGCGGATGACGGCAAGGTGCCCCGCCTCCAGGACCGGTTCGGCGACGATCCGGATGTGCCGGGTCACGCCGTCCGGCCGGATCAGGCGGAACGCGGTGGAGGCCGAGCGGCGGTAGCGCAGCAGAGTCCGCAGGAACCGCCCCACCGCATCGGCGTCGTCGGCGTGGACGTGCCCGGGCAACTGCGCGAGCGGAATCGGGGTCGCGGTCGGGGCCAGCCCGTAGAGAGCGAAAAGCTGGCTGCTCCAGGTGATCTCGCCGGTGGCCGCGTTCTCCTCGAACCCACCGACCCGGCCCAGGCGCTGCGCGTGCTGCAACAGCGTCGCCAGCCGCGCCGTCTCGTCCTCCACCCTCCATACCACGAGCACGGTATCGCCATGGCGGCTGATGCTGAGCGCGGTCGAGACGGTCAGCGGCACCTGGTCGACCAGCTCGGTCAGCATCACTCGGTCGGAGCGATAGGTCTCGCCGGTGGCGAAGACGTGCTCGATCCGCCCGAACAGCTGCCCCTCACCCGCGGCCAGCGGGTACGCCTCGAGCAGCAGCGCGCCGTTGACCAGGCCGCGGGGACGGCCTGCCGGGTCGACGAAGCAACTGTTGACGTGGTGGATGCAGAAGTCGACGAGCGCGCCGTCGTCGTCGTGGTGGGGCAGCAGCACGAGCGCCGGGTCGAAAAGGCCGTCCGCGAGCCGTACGAGTTCCGCGACGTCGGGCCGGACCGGTGCGCGCACAGGGGCCAGGTCCGACTCCAGGGTGTGCGCGCACAACTCGGCCAGCGCCTCCAACTGCCGGTGCACCTGCGGCGGCTGCGGCTCGAGCGGCTGCGGCCAGCACACCTCGAGCACGCCGAGCAGCTTGCCCCCAGCTGCCGCCGGGATCGCCGCGCGGCCACCGTCGCGGTCACCGATCGACGGCAGGCCGGACCGGCCCAGGTCTTCGATCCACACCGCGTTGCGCTCCACCAGTGCCTGCCGTGCCGGGGTGGCCACGCCGGGCGGCACATACCGCCATCGCTCGGCTTCGTGCGGGACGATGCCGGCGAAACCCGCCAGGGTCAGCGACGCGTCTGCTCCCGCGGACCAGATCGCCACTGCCGTGGCGCCCAGCGGCGTCACGGCGTGCTCCAGCACCGACTCCGCCACGCGTTGCGTGTCGCCGGCGGCGAGCAGCCCGCTCTCGGCGGTGCGCAACCGCACAGCCGCCGATGGCTCCTCCGGCGTGGCGGTACGCAGCAGGAACTCCCCCACCACCGCGCTGACCTTGTCCTGCGCCGCCTGGTTGACCAGGTCGGCGGCCAACTCCAGGGGAGTGATGCCCGCTTGCTCGGCGAGGGCCTCGAGCTGCCGCACCGCCTGCGCGGGCCCGCAGCGCAGCCGTTCGACCAGTACGCCCTTGGCCATCTCGATCAGCGCGCGTCCGTCGGCGGTCGCCTGAGCCTGCTGGATCTGCTGGCGCAACCGCTCCACGGTGGCCGCGAGGCGGTGGACGGTGGCCCCCGCGCCCGGGGGCTCGTTCGGTGTCGTCTCGGTCTCTGTGCCGGGGCTTTCCAGGTCGGTCATCAGACACCCAGCCAGTGCTGGATGCACGCGATCAGCGCGTCCGCGTCGACCGGCTTGGTGACGTAGTCGTTGGCGCCTGCGGCGAGACTCTTCTCGCGGTCGCCCAGCATCGCCTTGGCCGTCACGGCGATGATCGGCAGGTTCTCGTACTGCGGCATCTCGCGGATCTTGGCCGTCGCGGTATAACCGTCCATCTCGGGCATCATCACGTCCATCAGGAGCAGGTCCGTCTCCGGGTGAGCGAGCAGCTTGTCGATGCCCTCGCGCCCGTCCTCCGCGTGCAGCACGCTCATGCCGTGCAGTTCGAGGATGCTGCTGAGCGCGAAGAGGTTACGGGCGTCGTCATCGATGATGAGCACCGTGCGGCCTGCGAGCTTGCCGTCGGGATGGTGCGGCGCGGCGGCCGGTGCGTCCTCGCGACGTACCAGGGGCACCATGTCGCCGGGCGCCTCGGCGGTGACGTGCAGAACGATCCGTTCCCGCAGATCGTCCAGGCTGGACAGCAACTCCAACGGCTGGCGTGTGGCGCGATGTTGCAGCACGCGTTCCTGCTCGGCGTCGAGCCTGCGGTTGTGGACGAGGACCGGCACGCCGCTCAACGCGGCGTCTCCGTCCATCGTCTCCAGGAATCGCAGCGCGGCGCCGTCGGGCATGTCCATCTCGAGCACCACGCAGTGGAACGCTTCGGCAGCCAGCGCCGCCGCCGCCTCTTCCACCCCGACCGTCGTGACGACCTGGACCGGACCGCGTGGGTCGTTGCTGTCCGCCAGTTCGGCGACGGCGCTCTGCGCGACCAGCGACAGCAGGCCTTGCGGGCGTTCCTCCACGACCAGCAATCGGCGGTGCTGCTGGGGCGTGGCGGGAGCCGGAATCTGCGCCGGGCGGCTGTCGGGCTGCTGTGCGTCGTCCTCCCGCTCACGGGGCGGCGCGTCCTGGAAGTCCGGCCGGGCGACCGGGAGATACAGCGTGAACGTGCTGCCCTGGCCGAGCGTGCTTTCGGCGCTGATGGCGCCGCCGAGCAGGTAGGCGATCTCCCGGCTGATCGACAGGCCGAGGCCGGTGCCGCCGTACTTGCGGCTGGTCGTGCCGTCGGCCTGCTGGAACGCGCCGAAGATCGACTCCAGTTGGTGTTCGGCGATGCCGATACCGGTGTCGATCACCCGGAACGCGACGGCGGCGCCGTGCTGGCGCACGGCGGCGGGCAGCTCGCTCGCCTCCGCGGGCTCGATCCGCAGCTGCACCGACCCGGTCTCGGTGAACTTCACCGCGTTGGACAGCAGATTGCGCAGCACCTGACGCAGCCGGGAGTCGTCGGTGAGCAGGTCCAACGGCAGGCCGGGCGAAGTCGTGACGCGGAAGCGCAGACTCTTCTGGGTGGTCATCGGCCGGAAGGTGGCCTCGACGTAGTCCAGCAGCTGACGCAACGACACGCGCTCGGGCGTGAGGTCCATCTTGCCCGCCTCCACCTTGGACAGATCGAGGATGTCGTTGATCAGCTGCAACAGGTCCGAGCCCGCCGAGTGGATGATGCCCGCGTACTCGACCTGCTTGGGCGTGAGGTTGCGACTCGGGTTCTGGGCCAGCAATTGCGCGAGGATCAGCAGACTGTTCAGCGGGGTGCGCAGTTCGTGGCTCATATTGGCCAGGAACTCCGACTTGTACTTCGAAGCGAGCGCGAGCTGCTGGGCGCGGGTCTCCAGTTCCTGCCTGGCCTGCTCGATCTGGAGGTTCTTGGCTTCGATGTCGCGGTTCTGCATGGCCAGCAGAGCCGCCTTGTCCTCGAGCTCGGCGTTGGATCGCTGCAGCTCTTCCTGCTGCACCTGCAACTCCTCGGAACGGGCTTGCAGTTCGGTGGTCAGGCGCTGGGACTCGACCAGCAGCTCGTCGGTGCGGGCGTTGGCGATGATGGTGTTGACGTTGACGCCCACCGTCTCCATCAGCTGGTCGAGGAAGTCCCGGTGGATGCGGGTGAAGCGGTGCAGCGTAGCCAGCTCGATCACACCGAGGACCTGATCCTCCACCACGATCGGCAGCATCAGCAGGTTGAGCGGCGCGATCTGTCCCAGTCCGGAGGAGATGGTGACGTAGTCGCCGGGCACGTTCTCCACGGCGATCGTGCGGCGACTGCGGGCGGCCTGGCCTACCAGGGACTGGCCGAAGGCGAACCGCGTCGGGCTGCCCGGTTCCTCCGGACTGCCGTAGGAGCTGATCAGCCGCAGCTCCGGCTGCTCGTCGCTGTCGTCGGCAAGGTAGAACGCACCGAACTGCGCGGAGACCAACGGCGCCAGCTCGTCCATGATCAATCCGGCCACCACATGCAGGTCGCGCTGTCCCTGCATGAGACCGGAGATGCGGGCCAGGTTGGTCTTCAACCAGTCCTGATCCTGGTTGGCCATGGTGGTCTCACGCAGGGACTCCACCATCGCGTTGATGTTGTCCTTCAGCTCCGCGACCTCGCCGGAGGCCTCCACGGTGATGGAGCGGGTCAGGTCGCCCTCGGCCACGGCGCTGGTGACCGCGGCGATGGCGCGGACCTGGCGGGTCAGGTTGCCCGCCAGCCCGTTGACGTTCTCGGTCAGCCGCTTCCACGTGCCCGAGACTCCCTCGACCTCGGCCTGCCCGCCCAGCCGGCCCTCCGACCCCACCTCGCGGGCGACGCGGGTCACCTCGGCCGCGAACGCGGAAAGCTGGTCGACCATCGTGTTGATCGTGGTCTTCAACTCGAGGATCTCGCCGCGAGCGTCCACGTCGATCTTGCGGGTCAGATCGCCCTGCGCCACCGCGGTGGTGACCTGGGCGATGTTGCGGACCTGGTTGGTCAGGTTGTTCGCCATCGAGTTGACGTTGTCGGTCAGGTCCTTCCAGGTGCCCGCCACGTTCGGTACCCGCGCCTGACCGCCGAGCATGCCCTCGGTGCCGACCTCCCGGGCGACACGGGTGACCTCGTCGGCGAAGGCGGACAGCGTGTCGACCATCGTGTTGATCACACCGGCGAGCGCCGCGACCTCGCCCTTCGCCTCCACGGTGATCTTCTGGCTCAGATCGCCGCGCGCCACCGCCGTGGCGACCTGAGCGATCGAGCGCACCTGGCCGGTCAGGTTGGAGGCCATGACATTGACGTTGTCGGTCAGGTCCTTCCAGGTGCCCGACACACCCCGCACCGTCGCCTGGCCGCCGAGGTTGCCCTCGGTGCCGACCTCTCGGGCGACGCGGGTGACCTCGTCGGCGAAGGCCGAGAGCTGATCGACCATCGTGTTGATGGTCTCCTTGAGCTCCAAGATCTCACCGCGCGCGTCCACCCGGATCTTCTGGCTCAGGTCGCCGCGGGCGACCGCGGTCGTGACCTGCGCGATCGAACGCACCTGCGCGGTGAGGTTGTCGGCCATCACGTTGACCGACTCGGTGAGGTCCTTCCAGGTGCCGGAGACGCCCTTGACGTCCGCCTGACCGCCCAGCCGGCCCTCGGTGCCCACTTCGCGGGCGACGCGGGTGACCTCGTCGGCGAACGCCGAGAGCTGATCGACCATCGTGTTGATGGTGTTCTTCAACTCCAGGATCTCGCCCCGCGCGTCCACCCTGATCTTCTGGGACAGATCACCCTGGGCCACCGCGGTGGCGACCTGAGCGATCGAACGCACCTGCGCTGTCAGATTGCCCGCCATGAAATTGACCGAGTCGGTGAGGTCGCGCCAGGTACCGGATACGCCCTTGACATCCGCCTGACCACCGAGGATGCCCTCCGTGCCCACCTCGCGCGACACCCGGGTGACCTCGTCGGCGAAGGACGACAGCTGGTCGACCATCGTGTTGATGGTGTTCTTCAACTCCAGGATCTCGCCGCGGGCGCTCACCGTGATCTTCTGGCTCAAATCGCCCCGGGCCACCGCGGTCGTCACCTGGGCGATGTTGCGGACCTGGTCGGTCAGGTTGCCCGCCATGAAGTTCACCGAGGCGGTGAGATCGCGCCACACGCCGCCGACGCCGGGCACCTCCGCCTGACCGCCCAGCCGGCCCTCCGAACCCACTTCGCGCGCCACGCGGGTGACCTCGTCCGCGAACGCGGACAGTTGGTCCACCATCGTGTTGACGGTGTCCTTCAACTCCAGGATCTCACCGCGCGCGTCCACGTCGATCTTCTGGGAGAGGTCGCCGCGCGCCACGGCCGTCGCGACCTGGGCGATGTCGCGCACCTGGCTGGTCAGGTTGCCCGCCATCGCGTTCACCGAGTCGGTGAGGTCCTTCCAGGTGCCGGACACGCCGGGCACCTCGGCTTGACCACCCAGCCGCCCGTCCGTACCGACCTCGCGCGCGACGCGGGTGACCTCGGAGGTGAACAGCGACAGCTGGTCCACCATGCCGTTGAACACCGTCGCGATCTCACCGAGCAGCCCGTCGGCGTCCGTCGGTAGCCGGGTGCCGAAATCACCGTCGCGCACCGCCGTCAACCCGGCCAGCAGTTGGCGCAACTCGACCTGGCCCGCGGCCGTCACTGCCTGCTCGGTTCCGATGCGGGCAGCTGCCGCCGTATCCGTCATGCTCATCCTCGTTCTGCCCCACCCGATTCGGACGCGACACCGCGTACGACGGGTCGCTGACCATCGGTGCTGTGCTGGCTGCTGAACACGGAGACACCGGCGACTACATCTGTTGAAAGTATCATTGACGAGGCCCACCGCTCGGCATCCGGTTTTCGCCTGACCGACTTCGGCCTCGGCTGACCACGGCCCCGACAAAGACCGGTCGGCATCGAGGGTCGATGTTCCCGGCCACGCCGTTCTCGTCAGGAATGCGCCCGAGAGATGCCGATGCAGGTGCCCAGTGAGCGGTTGAGGGCCGCCACGATCGTCGCGACAGCGTCTTCGTCGGGTACGGCTCTGCCCTGAAGCCTCTGCCCCGCCGCATCGACGAAGATGCATATGGCGGCGCCGGTGATCCCACTGTCTGTTGTGCTCAGTGGGAAGGCGCGGTAACCGCTATCCCAGCTCATTCGGGGTGGGCGGCGGTGTCGGCGCGCTGGTCGAGGGTGTGCTGGAGTTCGGTGTTGCGGCGTCGAGCCTCGGCGAGTTGATCTTCGAGGATGACGATGCGGGCGGCTGCTTCGAGGGTGTTGCCGTCGTCGACGAGCTGGCGGACGCGGGCGGCGAGGCGCAATTGGTGGCGGGAGTAGCGGCGGTGCCCGCCTTCGGAGCGCTGTGGCGTCAGTAACTCGGCGGCGTCGAGGCCGCGCAGGAAGGCCGGGGTGACGCCGAGGATTTCCGCTGCCCGGCCCATGCTGTAAGCGGGGTAGTCGTCGTCAGCGAGCCGGTCCGCGGCACTGGAGCCGCTGGTCGGGTTCGTGTTCGGTTGGTCCACAACACCTCTCGGGGTCAACGCCGTCAGGCCCCGGCGCACTGTGCGCCGGGGCCCGAGATCTTTCGAAGGGGGTTTGATTTCAAATCCATCCGCCGACCGACAGGGTCGGCGTTTGCCACCGCGCCCGATACTTCCCGGGCACGCAGCGAGTAGGTAACGGTTTCAGCGACCACCTCCCGGGTTGACGGACCTGTCTGCGGTATTTCGTCATCCCCTCCGGCGGTCCGGCCGACTGCACCGGATTCTCTTCTCCGCCGGAGGGGATGGTGGATGTTGCATTCCGGGCAGTTCACCTGCCCGGCCACTGGACTCTTCATCTCCAACGACAGCGACTGTATACCGCGTCTCGAAAAATGTCTACAACCATCAGTGCAGATTTTTTCGTCCGGCGCATGGTGTTTACATCACGGCGGATGCCGGGTAGGCGTGGGGTGTGACTACCGCAGAGCCCACGCCGCCAGACGATGTCGAACGGTTCGCGTTCGAGGCCACCCGCGCGGTGATCGAGCAGGCCAAAGGCATCGTGATGCTGTTGTACGGAATCGGCGACGAGCGAGCGTTCGCGTTGATGCGGTCCTGCTCGCAGAACACCAACGTGCGCGTGCGCGACTTGGCCCAGCGGATCGTCACCGAACTCCCGGGCTCGGGTGGTCAGCGCACGGTAGGGCAACTGCGCGCCGAATTGGACCGGATCATGCTCGGACCGCTGCCCCCGCGCGACTCCAGCTCGACCACACCGCTGGGACCCACCCGCGATGCTCGGTGAACCACACCGGGTCGCCCCACGGTGAGGCCGCGGACACTTTGAGGGCACGGCGGTGCCTAGATCTGGCGTGTCGGCGGTGCGGTGTATTCGAGCCGCGATAGTCCGCCACCACGTGAGGCAGCCCCCAACCGGCGACAGCCTCCGCTTGTGCGCGCGGGCGCGCCTGCGCCGAGAGTTACAGGCGCTGAGGCAGTTCGGCGGAGGATTCCACAGGGTCGATGTTCATCGGCCGAATGCTTTGAGGAAGGTTGTCACCGCGGAGTGGGTGAGGGCGCGCAGTTCCGCATCGGCGACCGGACTCGCGCCGAGGCGGAGCATACCGTCGGCGGGACCGGCGAGCAGCGCTGTGAACTGGGCAGCGGCGATGTCCGGATCATCGATGTCGAGGCGGCCCGCCAGCGACAGGCGTGCGAGCCGATCGGCAAGGGCCGCGGTAGCCCGGCGGGAAACCTCGGTGACGAGTTCGACCAGATCTGGAAATTGCGCGGCTTCCGCGCAGACCAGGCGCCGCAACGCACGCGATTCCGCGGCGCAATAGCACTGGACCAGCTGTAGCCCGACCTCCGTCAATCCGATGCCCAGATCATCACCGGGCGATGCCAGCCGCTCGACAGCGGCCAGGTTGGCGGCCAGCGCGGTCTCCGAAAGCGACTGCACCGCTTGACGAAACAAGGACTCCTTGTCGTGGAAGTGGTGGTAGACGGTGGCCTTGGCAACCTTGGCCTCGGCAGCGATGTCATCCATCCGGGCCTGCGCGTATCCCACACGGGCGAAAACGGTGAACGCCGCGGCCATGATGGCCTGCCGTTTGTCGATACGCCCCCGCGGCGGCAGCTGCCGGGACGAAGGGGGTTGCGACACGATCATCAGCCCATCGTAATCGCACGGGCAGCTATGTGAACTCGCCGGTCTACTAAATGAGACTGATTGACATAGACTGTTCAGTCTAGTTGACTGATCTCATCAGTTCGATCAGGAGGAAGATTCGTGAAGACGGTTGTGATCACCGGCGGGACCGATGGCATGGGGAAAGCGCTCGCGTCGACCTACCTGCGTCGTGGCGACCGGGTAGTCGTCATCGGCACCGACGCGTCCAAGGGACAAGCGGTCCTGAACGCCGCGGCCGAACTCGGTGCTGAGGCGCGGATCGAATTCATTCGAGCGGACTTGAGCCTGGTAGCGGAGAACCGGCGGGTGATCGAGCAGATCACGGCGACCTACCCGGTAGTCGACAGACTCGTGCTCGGCGCGCGGTATTACCGCGCCACCCGGTTCGTCACTTCCGAAGGCTTCGAAGCGAATTTCGCCTTGTTCTACTTGAGCAGGTACCTGTTCGGACACGGCCTCGTGACACAGATGGCGACGGCCGGCTCACCAGTGATTCTCGACCTGGCAGGCCCCGGCGGCGACCTCACCGGAATTCGTTGGGACGATTTGCAGTTCGCCGGCGCCTACGATCCCGACGCGGTCATGAGGCAGTGCGGGAAGTTGAGTGATCTCTTGGCGGTCGGTTTCACTCGCCGCTACCCCGACAGCCGAATCCGCTACATACTGCTCCACCCTGGGCTGACGGCGACCGGATTCACCGGGCAATACGATGCCGCCAGCGCTGAATTGGTCGCTGACATGCGAAAGCGCGGGCAACCGGTGGAAGCCGCTCTCACCCGGATCCTCCGCCACCTCGATCACCCGCCGACCGCGCCACTGAGCGCATTCATGCAGGACGATCCCATCGACGTCCACGGCGAACCATTCGATCCCGAAGCCGCCGACCGCCTGTCCCGACTGACCGCGACCCTGCTGAACGCGGCAACCATCAGCGGTACATGAGCACAGCGAGGGCTGTCCGATCTCCGGTGTCGGCTGGGCCGAGCGCGGTCCGCGTGTCGAAAGGCGAGCGGCAGCACGAATGAACTGCGACATGAGCAGCGGCCTAGACAGCCAGTGGCGGCGGCGTCGGAGCGGGCCGGTCAGGTGGTTCGTAGCTCCGCCATGCCTCGGCCAAGCGTCGCGCGGCCTCGCGCAAGGAGCCGGGATCGGCGACGAAGCTGATCCGGACGTAGTCGATGCTGCCGCCGGAGGCGTCGAGACCGGCGCCGGGCAGGATCGCGACACCGTGCCGCAAGGCGCGCTGGGCGAACGAGGTGCCGTCCCCGTAGGGCAGGCGGATCCAGAGTGTCTGACCGCCGGACACCGTGGGAACCTCCCATCCCGGTAGTCGCTCGGTCAGCTCGGTCACCAGGACATCATGACTGTCCCTGCGCTGCTGCGCGATTCGCTCGCGCAGCGTGTGCAGGTCGCGAAGCAGCCAGGCGGCGGCCAATTGAGCCGGGATGTTGCCGCCGAGATCGTGCACGGCGCGCACCCGGGCCAACCGGGCGATCACAGGACTCGGTGCCCGCACCCAGCCGACGCGCAGTCCGCCCCAGACGATCTTGCTGAGCGAACCGATGGATATCACGGACTCGTCGTAGGCTGCCAACGGCGGGGGCGGCGGATCGGTGCCCGGGAATCCGAGGTCGGTCAGCACCTCGTCGTCGATCAGCGGCACCCCGGCCGTTCTCGCCGACTCGACCAGCGTCCGCCGGGCCAGCGCGGGAAGAACCGCGCCCGTGGGGTTCTGGTAGGTCGCTACGACGTAGGCGAGCGCCGCAGGGGTCACCGCACCGAGGCCCGGCGGAGCTGTCCGCGTTATCGCCGCCACCTCCCGGAACGCCTCCAGCGCACCGGGATAGGTGGGCGCCTCCACCAGTACGCGGTCGCCGGGCCGCAGCAGAGCGCGGGCGAGCAATGACAGTGCGTGCTGTCCCCCACCGGTGACGAGAATCTGCTCCGGATCGGTCGGCACGCCACGTTCTCGGTATCGCTCGGCGACTGCCCTGCGCAACAGCGGATGCCCGGTCGGCCGATACCCGATGTCGCCGTCGGCCGCAGCGAGTTCGGGGAGGATCTGCTGATACGCGAGTATCACCTCGGGCGGCGGTGTCGTAGGGGCCGCGCAGGCGAGCGCGATGACATCGCCGTCCGGTTCGAGCAGCTGCAAGAAGGCCGGAGAATGGGTGGTCTCCCGGGCCGGGAGCGCCGCGGGCCCCGCGACCCGGGTGCCGCTCCCCTGCCTGCGCACCACTCGCCCCTCCGCGCTGAGCAGGTCGTAGGCCGTCACGACCGTACTGCGGCCCACCGCAAGTGCTTTCGCCAGCGTGCGGTCGGGCGGCAATCGCGTGCCCGACCGCAGCTCGCCGTCATCGATCAAGGTCCGCAATCGCCCGGCCAACAACAGATACAACGGCCCTCGGCCGGCGGACCAGCGACCGAGACGGTCGGCGAGTTCGATTGGCTCCATAAGCAAACCATTCTGCCCCGATTGGCTCTAGGGTCCAGCCCCAGCCGTCGCCAGGATGAAGCCGTGAGCAAGATTTCGATCACCGATGTCATCGACGACCTGACCGGACCGTGGCAGCCGCGGGACCTGGCCACGGCGAACGACGCCGTGGTACGCATCGCCCGCTTCCACGGTGCGTTCCCCTGGCATCATCACGACGAGGACGAGCTGTTCCTGTGCTGGAGCGGTACCTTCCGCATCGAATTGCAGGACCGCGAACCGGTGACGCTCGGTCCCGGCGATATCTTCGTCGTTCCGCGCGGAGTCGAGCATCGGCCGGTGGCAGAGCAACCGGCTCACGGGCTCATGATCGAGCGACCTGAGACGAAACAGTACGGCAACTGAACACGGCAGGTTCGGCCGATGCAAGCCGGTCGGCCGCGGCTCGTCAGCGGCGGCTTTCTCGATTGAGATCGCGATGGCGGGGTAGTTGTCACCTACGTGCGGTGTGCATCCGCCCGACTCCGGGTGACCGCTGACGACGGAGGTAGCGACATGGCCGACCATCGCGAGACGGTAGCCGGCAGCGTGCCGGCGGAGGTGTTGTCGCGCACGGACTTCGCCGATCGAGTGTTGCGTGCCGCCGCGACACCGGAGCGAATCGCCGACGTTGTCGCGCAGATCGTGGGTGAGAGGATCGAGATCGGCCCGATACCGGTGGCGTTGAACGGACTCGTCCACGCCACCGCCATCGGCGAAACCGGACCCGTGCACGCCACGCGATGCGATTCGGGCGCCTGGGATATGACGATCGCGGTACCGATCCTGCTGCGCCTGCGCGTCCGCCTGCCGGGACGGACGCTGCGATACATCGGCGCGGCCCGGGTACTGATCCGGCTCGCGTTGATCCCCCGCGAACCGTGCGGACTGTTCATACGCACCGACGATGTCCGCGCCGAGGACCTCACCGTGAGGATGCGCGCCCGCGACCTCACTTCCCGCGTCGTCGGAGGCGTCGGGCGGGTCGACTCCATGGTGGCCGAGTACATCCTGCGCTACATCGATGACCTGTTCGCGGGCCCCGAGTTCAGCGACGTACGAGATATCGATATCGCCCACATCATCGAGCGAGCGTGGGACGCGGGTCTCGTACTCGATTTCCGCGACCGCGCCGCGAGCTGATCGGTCGATACTCAGCGGTTCACCCGAGGGAGCCACTAATGACCCGACCCGACAACATCTCCGCCGATGACACTGCCGAGGATGCCCGAGAAGAGAGCATCCTCGGCGTCCGGTCCGCCGAGCGGTCCGGCAATGCCCCTCGCAACCTGGCAGGCCCTGGACCGCACGCCGACCAGGACGAAGACCCGGACACATAGCTCCGAATCGAGTAGCCCACTACTCTGTCGCGGCGCCGGTCACCCGGAGACGCTGGGTTCGAGCACCAGCCAGCGTGAACCCAGGTCGGAACAGGATCGGTGCAGCCGATGGATACCGAGAGGAAACCCCAGCCCGAGAGCATCTCGGACCCCGAGACGGAAGATTCGGCCACGCCGCCGGGTGAAGCCACGGCACGGGCGGCCGCGTCGGCGGCGAACCTGGAACGAGACGTGCGGGCCGTGACCCGCAGTAGCCGCTACGCCCTGATCACCGCGTTGTGCGTGGCGATACTGTCCAGCGGGGTCTCGGCGGGATCGGCGATCTATGTCAGCAAAAGCCAGCTGGAGAGAAGAGAACACGCCGAGGCCGCCCAAGTGGTGCGTGACAACCGGCAGACGGTCTACACCGAGCTCGCTGCCACGCTCATGGCGTACGTCGAGGAACTCGGCGGCCTGAAGGGTGAATTGACCCAGAACCCGCCCGACCGTGCGGAAGTCCGTGCGCAAGTACTCGAACTCCTGGACAAGGGACAGCTGATCTGGCGAACGTTGACCACTGTCCTCCTGGTCGGGAACCTTGCGTTCGTGCCCGCGCTGGAAAGCTTCACCTACGAGTACTACGTGCCCTTCACGAAGGATCACCTCAGTCCATTCCTCGCGCGCGGCGGGGCCGCGGAGACCGATGAGGGCCTGCGTCAGAGCGGCCCGCCGCTGCTCGCCGAGGTCGACCGGATGATCGCCGGGATCACGGACTTCCTGACGTCCTTCCTCGACCAGGCCCGAGAGGACCTGGGAATCGGCTGACCCGCAGACGCGCTGTCGAGAAGCGGACGACTACACCGCCCTGCCTGGAGCTGAGCACATCGTTCGCCCGCGCACGATCAGAAGAACGGCATCCGCAGGCGGTGAACCGGCATCGCCGCCGTCCGAGTCACCGTCCGCGTGAATTACCTGTGCGGGTGGGTCGTTCGCCTCCGCGACCGTAGTCATGGCGGAGATCGGTGGAGGTACCCAATTCGCCGAAATGGTTACCGCTCGGAGCGGCTCGTTCACGCCGCGGGCAGTGCGTCGCGGTCGGACAGCAGCGGTTTCAGAGGTCGGTTCAGCGACCGGCGGTGCCGACTGGTCGCAGTACGCGGCTTCGAATGATTCATTGACACAATGATACAAGCTTTGTACTTTTATATCATGACCCAGCGGCCCGACGAGGTGGACGAGAGGATCCTGGATGCCGCGCTGGAGCGCATCCTGCAGGTGGGGATCCGCCGGGCCAGCATGGAGGACATCGCCCGCGTGGCCCGTCTCAGCCGCATCACCGTCCACCGCCGGTTCGCGGGCAAGGACAACCTGATCGAAGCGGTACTCGCCCGCGAGACCCGCCGCATGCTCGCCGAAGTCACCGCGATCGCCGCCACCGCCGCCGGTGTGGACGCCCAGATCGAGGAGACGATGCGGTACGTCCTGCTGCAGACCCGCATCCACCGGCTGGTCGCCCAACTGCTGCGGGTGGCGCCCGACGAAGCGTTGCGGTTCTCCACTGTGCAGGGTGAACGCCTGGTGTCCATCGGTATCGATTACATCGTCGGCATGCTGACCAACGCCCAGTCCTCGGGGCTCGTCGACGACTACGACCCGCGCCCGGTCGCCGAACTCGTAGCCCGCCTCGCCCACTCGCTGATGCTCACCCCCGGTGGCGGCAGTGTCGACTTCACCGACGACGAGCGCGCCCGCGCCTTCATTCGCACCACCATCGTGCCGCTGACGAAACACGGCATCACCCGCCTCGACGAGGAGCCAAACCATGACCGCGTCCGCGACAATTCCGGCTCGCCACCCCGACCGGCCCCGTAAAGCACCCGGCCTCGCTCCGATCGCCGCGCTGCTGCGCATCGGGAAGCCCTCCCCCCAGCGCTGGCAGTCGCTCGGCGAATCACTGCTGGTCGGCGACGAGCCGATGGACCGCCTCGTGGAGTGGATGTACGCCGAAGGCATGGCCGCCACGCGGCCGCTGTTCGAGCAGGCGCTGCGGTCGGGCATCGACAGCGTTCCCGACGCTCCGGACTCGCTGCGCGCGTTCTTCACCGTCGTCGAGGACACCCCGGCATGGGTCGACCCGCATCTGCTGCGCGATGGCGAGCGCGTGTTCCGTTCCGGAGGCAACGACGGGCTGTACTTCGCTCGGGACGTCTCCTTCATCGGCGGCTACCTGGCATCCGGGTTCAACAAGACCCTCCTGCGCACCGGCGCGTTGGAGAAGGGACCGGCTCGCCGGTTCGCCGAAACCCTGCAATGGGCGATGGACGTGTCCACCGAGAACGGCATGGATCGCTACGGTGTCGGCTACCGCTCCACCCTGCATGTCCGGCTCATCCACTCCCTGGTCCGCAGGCACGTCGCCGCCATGCCCGACTGGCGCACCGAGGAATGGGGCCTGCCGATCAACCAGACCGATATGGCCGCCACTCTCGTCGGGGCCCTGCTCGCACCCGTCGTCGGCGGCATGGCGCTCGGCGTCATCCCCTCGCCCCGCGACTTGGCCGCCGCCGCCCACCTCACCCGCTACGTCGGCTGGCTCATCGGCGTCGAAGAACAATGGCTCCCCACCGGCTTCCGCGACGGGGTCGCCATTCTGGACCACTGCCTTACCGCCATCACCAACCCCGACGAGACCAGTCGTCAGCTCGCCCTGCCCATGGCCGACGATCCGCTGCACTGGTCCTACCCCAACCTGCCCGCTCTGCGCGGCCGGCTCGCCCGCGCCAAGCACCTGTCGGTCACCAGCGCATTCCTCGGACCCGAAGCGATGCGGATCCTCGGACTGCCCGCCTACGTCCTCCCCTGGTATCCCGCCCTGCGCATCCCCGTCAATCTCGCCCGCAGTGCCTACCGGCACCTGACTCCCGGAGGCCTGGACCGCGCCGCTGTCCACGGCCGCCGACAACAAGAAGCGTTCCTCCGACGCCTCATCGGCGAAAGCAGCGCCACCATCGGCCGATCCGCACCACCACTGGGACGAATCGCATGACCCAGACAGAACGGACAGAATTTCAGCCGTTCTCGTCGTTAGAAGTGCCGACGACCGGGTAGGGCGACTCATGGGTCGGGGCCGTATACCGCAGAGGACGAAAGATAATGATGACCTTGGATCAAATCATGGCGATGGCTCGTTCCTGGTGGAACCAAATGTTCCCCGGCATGCCGATGATGATGTGATCATCCGGCATCACCTTGTAACTGCCTGATGGGACACTGATCCGGCGACCGCGCCGCGCGAGTCGCCGGACAGGAGAGTCGCTTTCAGCGACGGTAGCGGAGTGCGCCACCGTCACAGGGGGATCTGCGCGAGTGCCCGGCACCCTACCTCCGCGCGCCGAACCCCAGGGTGAAGGCCGCTCCACCCGCAGATATGGCCGAAAGTGTCGATTTTCTGACCTCAGGTGTTTGGCATCGGACTTTGCCCAGGTCATAGCGTTGGGTCCATGAGCACACCTTCGATCGTCATCATCGGCACCGGATTCGGGGGGCTCGGCATGGCGATGGAACTCCAGCGCGCCGGCCTGCACGATGTCACGATCCTGGAGCGGGCCGAGGAGGTCGGCGGCGTCTGGCGGGAGAACACCTACCCCGGTGCGGGCTGCGACATCCCTTCGCCGCTGTACTCTTACTCCTACGCGCCGCGCACCGATTGGCCCAAGCGGTTCTCCCAGCAGCCGGACATCCTGGCTTATCTGCGTGGCATCGCCCGCGATCACGATCTGATGTCCAAGATCCGCTTCCGCAGCGAGGTCACCGACGCCGAGTTCGACGAGGCCACCGGACGGTGGACCGTTCGCACCGCCGACGGCGCCCAGCTGACCTGCGATGTGCTGGTCTCCGCGGTCGGACAGCTCTCGCGGCCCGCGCTGCCGGACATCCCCGGCGTGGACACCTTCGCCGGGACGGCCTTCCATTCCGCCGAGTGGGATCACGAGGCCGACCTGACCGGCAAGCGGGTAGCGGTGATCGGCACCGGCGCGAGCGCGGTGCAGTTCGTGCCCGCGATCGCGCCCTCGGTTGCGCACCTGACGCTGTTCCAGCGCTCGGCCGCGTGGATCATGCCCAAGCCTGACGTCGAGTACAAACCCTGGCATCACCGCGCCTTCCGGCTGCTGCCGGTCACCCGGCTCACCGAGCGCTTCGCGTTCTGGCTGTTGTGCGAATTCCTTTCCCTGGGCATCGTCGACGTGCCGGTCATCCGCAAGCTGGTGACCCGGATCGGTCTGCGGCATCTGAAGCGTCAGGTGGCGGACCCGCGACTGCGGGCAGAGCTGACCCCGGACTATCCGGCCGGGTGCAAGCGGGCGCTGTTCTCCAACGACTACCTACCCGCGCTCACCCGTCCCGACGTGACCGTGGAAACCACCGCGATCACCGAGATCACCCCGGCCGGCGTGCGCACCGCCGACGGCGTGCTGCACGAAGTGGACGCGATCATCTACGGCACGGGCTTCAAGGGAACCGAGTTCCTGTGGCCGATGCGCATTTGCGGCCGGGCCGGGCGCAAGCTGGCCGACGAGTGGTCGCAGGGCGCCCGGGCATACCAGGGCATCACGATTCCGGGCTACCCGAACCTCTTCTTGATGTACGGCCCGAACACCAACCTCAGCGTCGGCTCGATCGTCTACATGATCGAATCCCAGGCGCGCTATATCCGCCGAGCCGTCGAGCGCCTGGCCGAACGCCCGGGCCACGTACTCGAGGTGCGTCCCGAGGTCGAGGCCCGGTTCGATCGCGCATTGCAGCAGCGCCTCGACCGCACCCCGTGGAACTTCTGCTCGAGCTGGTACCGCAACGCCGCCGGACGGATCACCAACAACTGGCCCGGCACCGTCACCAGCTACCGGTTGCGCACCCGCAAGCTCGACGTCGCCGACTTCGAACTCAGGCCCGTCGCTTGACCCGGCGAACATCCTCACGACAACAACTTCGACAACTGGTGGAGATCAGATGACGTTCGACTACGACGTGGTGGTCGTCGGTTCCGGCTTCGGCGGCAGCGTGACCGCACTGCGACTGACCGAGAAGGGCTACCGGGTCGGCGTGCTCGAGGCGGGAAGGCGCTTCGCCGACGACGAATTCCCCAAGACCTCCTGGGACGCCCGCAAGTACCTGTGGGCCCCCGCACTGGGTTGCTTCGGCATCCAGCGGCTGACACTGCTGAAAGACACCTTCATCATGGCGGGCGCGGGCGTCGGCGGCGGCTCGCTGGTGTACGCCAACACCCTCTACGAGCCGCCGGACAAGTTCTACCGGGATCGCCAGTGGGCTCACATCACCGACTGGAAGGACGAGCTCGCCCCGCACTACGACCAGGCCAAGCGGATGCTGGGCGTGACGACCAACCCCGCGACCACACCCTCGGACCGGGTACTGGCCCAGGTGGCCGAGGAGATGGGCGTCGGATCGACCTACCGCAGCACCCCCGTCGGCGTCCTGTTCGGCGGCAACGGCGCGCGGCCCGGCCAGGATGTACCCGACCCGTTCTTCGGCGGGGTCGGCCCCGCCCGCAGCACCTGCACGCACTGCGGTGAATGCATGACCGGCTGCCGTCACAATGCCAAGAACACCCTCGTCAAGAATTACCTCTACCTCGCCGAGCAGGCCGGCGCGACGGTCCACACACTCACCACCGTGACCGATGTGCGACCGCTGCCCGGTGGCGGTTACGCGGTCTCCACCGCCCGCACCGGCCGGTTGATCCGCAAAGCCCGCCGGACGTTCACCGCCGAGCACGTCGTGTTCGCCGCCGCCGCGCTGGGGACCCAGAAACTGCTGCACCGACTCCGTGACCGCGGGTCGCTGCCGAACATTTCTCCGCGTCTGGGCGAGCTCTCGCGCACCAACTCCGAGGAGCTGCTGTCCATACGCAGCCGCCGCAAGGACTCCGATTTCACCAAAGGCGTCGCGATCACCTCATCGATTCACCCGGATGACGACACCCACATCGAGCCGGTGCGCTATGGCAAGGGCAGCAACGCCATCGGCCTGATCGGCACCGCCATGGTCGACCCCGACGGGCGTACCCCGAAGCTGCGCCTGTGGGCGCGGACGATGCGCGAACTCGGCCGCGACGCCCTCCACGTGCACAACCCGCACCACTGGTCGGAACAGATGATCGGGCTACTGGTGATGCAGTCCGTCGACAACTCCATCACCACCTACACCAAACGTGGTCTGTTCGGTCGCAAGATGACCACCAGACAGGGCGCGGGCGAACCGAATCCGACGTGGCTGCCCGCCGGGCACGAGGTGGCCCACCGGGTCGCCGACAAGATCGACGGCATCCCGACCGCGGGCTGGAGCGCTCTGTTCGACATCCCGATGACCGGGCATTTCATCGGCGGCTGCGTCATCGGGGACTCCCCGGAGGCCGGGGTCGTCGATCCGTACCACCGGATGCACGGAAATCCGGGGCTGCACGTCATCGACGGCTCGACCATCTCGGCCAACCTGGGTGTGAACCCTTCGCTGACGATCACCGCGCAAGCCGAGCGAGCCGTTGCCCTCTGGCCGAACAAGGGTGAGCCGGATCCGCGTCCCGAACAGGGCGCGCCCTACCGCCGCATCGCCCCGGTGCCGCCGCGCAACCCGGTGGTCCCGACCGGTGCGCCTGCCGCTCTGCGGCTGCCCATCGTCGAGATCAAGGGTCCGGCCGATCGACCCGAGCCGGCCGCCGAGACACGCGGCTGACCGACCAGCCGGTCGACAGGCTTCCGTCGCCGCGACTTGCCGCGGTGGCTGCTCGCGCACGGCCATCCCGGTCACGAGCCGCCCACGCGCCGAGTCGCGACGACGGCAGCCAGTGCAGCTATGTGACCCGGGCGTGCCTCAGAGCTCTCCCGCGATCGGACGGCGGAGGCTACCGGCTCTATCTGTGGTCGGCTCTGCTCATCCGCGATTCCGCCGAAACCTGGAATTGCGCTGTCCAGATATCGGTCTCGCGTGCGATCACCTCGTTGACCCTGTGCGAGAAATCTCGGAGCAGGACCATCCGCCGGTCTATCTCCCCGTTGGAATTGGCGGGCGCCCTGGAAACAGATGCCCACTCGAGCTGGAAATCGCACAACATCGCGTTGATCGACTGCGCGCTTCGCATGTCACGCATCCACGCTGTCGAAATGCCGAAGAATCGGTCGATCGCCGCACAACCGGCGGCGAGGGTGAGCAAAGCGTATCCCCAACTCGGGTCGACGGCCGAGACCCCGGCGGTCGTCAGCAGTGGCACCAGAATGCCGAGTAAGCCCAGCCCGAGCATCGCCGCGGTGAGGGCTAGGCTCGTCCGCCGCTTCGTCAGCCTGTCCCTCGAATACCAATCGCGTGCGTCTATGGCATACGACTCGACACGTTGGAACAGCCGGGCAAGGGTCTCATCGGAACTCGACCAGTCGGCGGAGCGGAGGTCCAGCGAAGGCGGCACCCCGAGGTCCTGCGAGCGATCCCCGCCGAAGGGCGATCGGTGCTCTGTCACGGCCGTACTGTATCGCCCACTCGCCTCGATGATCACCCGATCGACTGTACCGCCGGTGGAGCGAGCGCCGCCGACGACGTCCCCCGCGCCCGATCGCGCCTGCGACACGTGCGACGCGGTGCCACAATGGGATTCGGACCTGTGGCGATTTCCACACCACCGCTTGCCCGCCGTGCGCACGGGAGTGATGCCGTCGGTGTCTCCGCGGGTTGCGGCACAGCTGCCGATCCGGCTCCGATCGAGCCGAGGTCAGGCCTGTCGACCAGGTACCGCACCACCCGGCCCGCCCCCGATCCGCCCCGGCCTCCGGCCTCCGGCCGGCCGAGCCCGCGCCGCAGAGCTTCAGCGTCCGCGCCCGGACGCGCAGCACGACCCGGCAGTGAGACGGCGCTCGTCGGAATGGATGAAGCGGTGGGCCACGCCGCGCACTGCGGGCTACCGTGGCGCCGCTTTCCGGCAACCCCGACCGGCCGAGTCGCGGCGGACCCGCAGCCGGAAATGGCTCCCAAACCTTTCCAACAGTTCGCTTCCCGCGTTGATTCACCCCTTTCGGGTGAATCTCGACGCACTGTTGCGGTCACGTACAGGATTCCCGATGAAAAACCGTGACGCCTTGATGTCGCGATAACCAAGGGATCGCTCAATCACAAGCATCCGGAAACCGGTAATCCGAGCTTTCGATGCCTGCATTCGTGCATACCACCGCCCGATTTTGCTTTCGGCGAGCTATCTATACGAACAAGTGGCCGGCGACCGAACCGTGCGTCGGCGGACGCACGATCCGGAGCGCTGGTCGACCACAGGCGAACCTCGCACGCGCGTGCTCTCGACCGGGTGGGGTAACTCCCCCATAGCAGCGATCCCCGACCCGCGCTACGACCACTCGACGACAAGGGCCGGGGAACTTCTCGACCGACGGCCCCGAAGGCACTGCTCCAGCCCAGGACGATCGAAGGAGAGTTTCATGCCGGCACGCCGCCGCACCTATCTCGTCCGTCTGGATCCCTGGATCCTGAGCGAGAGCGCCACCACGACGGGAATCCGCACGCAGTTCTTCGAGTGGCTGGAGATCACAGCCGACACCGAGGTCGTTCAACTCTGCGGAGCCGATCGAGTGGTGATCTCCTGTTCCCCGGAACGGGCCGATGAAATAAAAGACCTCGAATACGTCCTCGACGTCGAACCGCACGAGTAGACACGAGGCCGGGCAGCGACAGCCCCCGGAACGGTTCACCCGACCGCTACCCGCTCCAGGAAGTCCCGCAACAGCCCGACGACCTCCGACAGGTGCGTCTCCAGGGCCCAGTGCCCCGCGTCTTCGAGGACATGCAGTTCGGCGTCCGGTAGATCCTCCAGGTAGGCGCGGGCGGCGGGTTCCGGCATATAGCCGTCCCATGGACCCCAGACGATCATGGTCGGCGGGCGATGCTCACGCAGGTACGCCTGGTACTTCGGGAACATCGCCACACTCCGGCCGACCTCCGCGAAGAGATCGACCATGATCTCCCGCCGCCGCGGTTCCATCAACGCCCACGACAACCGCCAGAGATCGGGGCTGATCCGATCCGCGACGTGTGCGGGGACCTCGCCGAGCACTTCCTCACGCAGACCGCGTTCGGTGACCGCTTCGGCCAGCGCGGCCCGGCGGGTCTGCGTCGGGTCGGCCCAGTACTCCTGCAATGTCCGGTACTTCGGACCCAGCGTCTGCTCATACGCGTCGCCGTTCTGGATCACCAAGCCGGTGACCCGGTCCGGGTTGCGAATAGCCAACTGGAAGCCCACCGCCGAGCCGTAGTCGAACAGGTACAGCGCGTAGCGGGACAAGCCCAGCGTGGTGACGAACCGATCGAGCAACTCGGCGTAAGCCTCGAAGGTATAGGCGAAACGAGAGCGGTCCGGTGTGGCGCTGTACCCGAAGCCGGGAAAATCGGGAGCGACCAGACGCCAGCGGTCGGCGAGTGCGGCCATCAAATGGCGATATTGGAACGACGAGGAGGGATATCCGTGCGGCAACAGCACCACCGGTGCGTCCTCGGGACCGGCCTCCCGGTAGAAGATCTCGATTCCGTCGATGTCGACTGTGTGATGGCGAATCGCTGCGTTCATGTACTGGCGTCTACCCCGATCGAGACGCTCTGAACTCGGCGCTGTCCCGAAGCTGCGAAGGCTGTATACCGGGACCCCTCCATAGGTTCGCCGGTGTTTCGCTTCGAAGAACGACAGGGCCCCGAACGCCATCAGGCCGAGAGAGCCTGGCGTCATAGCGGCCGCGCACGGCAGGCAGACCGGATCCGGCCTCGGTGACCGTGGGCGGCTGGAACACGTCGCCCGAGTCGATGACCGTCGATTCCAGTCGCGGCAGCGTGAACCCGGAGTTCGAGTGGCGTGCCGGCGATTTCGGATGCCGACGCCGGATGCCGAGCCCGGCTCGGAACTCGCCGGGCAGCTGCGCGTATCTGCGCGACCGCGTCGAGCGCTACACAGTGCCCCGGAGCTTCGACTTCGCAGACGACCTGCCGCGGACCCCCACCGGCAAGCTGGTCAACGGCAAACTCCGCCAACGCTGCGTGTGAAGCGTGAAAGCACCGCGACGGAGCATGACGAGCTACGCGGCGAAGGTGAGCAGATCGTCGCTCACCGTGTCGGCCCGCGCCATCAGCCGTGCGATGGCTGCCGCCACCTGGCCGGGCTGCTCCAGAATCACGGAATGGCCCGCGCCATCGACCATCACGAAATCCGAGTATTCGACGGCGGCGGCCATGGCGACGGAATGCGACGGCGGTGTCATGAGATCGGCGGAGCCGCACAGCACCAAGGTGGGGATCTTCGACAGAACCGGAAGGGCGTCGGTCCGGTCATAGACCATGAAGTCGCTCAAGAAGCTCGCCATCGTCACGATCGGCGTCTCGTTGCGCATCGCGTTGGCCAGGGCGAGCACCCGAGGACTCACCTTGCGATCACCGAATTCGGCGGTGCGGATGACCGGCGCGAAAAGCTTGCAGGCCATGAGCTTCGCGTGGTGCATCACGCCCGGGGCACGACGCACGGCCGCCTGGAACAGCGAGACCACCGGGTTGCGCAGGAGACGGCCGAAACCGGCGTCGGCAAGGCCGCTCGCGGCGGTCGCCAAGAGTGCGACGCCGACGATACGGGTGCCGATCTCGTGCGGATTGCGGCTGGCGTAGGTCAGCGCGGTCATGCCGCCCATCGAGTGTCCGACGAGGACGACCGGTCCGGTGGGCGCCACCGCGTCGAGAACGTCGCGCAGGTCGCGGCCGAGTTGCTCGAGGTTGTAGGTCCGCCGGGACGCCGCGGCGGACTCTCCGTGGCCGCGGTGGTCGTAGCAGACTACCCGCGCGCCGGCGTAGCGGCGCAGCAGCGCGTCGCGGACGTAGGTCCAGGACTCGGTGCGCAGGCAATGTCCGTGCAGCAGGACGACAGTGAGATCGGCGTCTCGCGGTCCGTATTCGCGGACCGCGAGCGCCACGCCGTCTTCGGTCGAAACCGTGGCACGTCGTTCCGCCGAGGTGGGGATTGTGCTGAGGATCGACATGGGCGGCTCCGGTTCGCTGATGGTGACTTGTCCAACTCTGCGCCGGATTCGCCGCTGGCATCAGGCCCCCGAGTGCTGAGGTCCGCCCCCCGAGGTGGAGCCGATCCCCACCCAAGGTGGAGGAGCTGCCGCGGCTAACTCGCCGGATCGGCTCCGAGCATGCCCAGAGCGAAATCGCCGTATCGTGCGGCCACCTCCTCCGGCGTAGCCGGGCCGGACTCGCGGAACCACTGCGGGATGGCGGTGCACATGGTGGCTATGGCGCGCCCCGCGGCCCGGGTATCGGTTGTGCGGATCCGGCGCTCGGCGTGGGCCTCGGCGATCGCGTCGTCCAGGATGGCTTGGATGTCCCGGCGCGAGCGGGCGATGCGCGCGCGTTCGCCCGGCGAGAGGCTGCGCATCTCGCTGGCGCCGATGAAACCGAGGTCGCGGCGGTGGGTATGGAACAGGGCCAAGGCTTCGACGATCAGGCGCACCCGGTGGACGCTGTCGCGGCCCTCGGCGCGGGCGGCGCGAACTCGCCAGTGCAGTTCGTCCATAGTCAGATCGAGGATTCGGACCAGCAGGTCGTGCTTGTCGCGATAGTGGTGGTAGAGGCCGGGGACGCTGGTTCCCGCCCGCCGGGCGACGGCGCGCACGGTCGTGCCGTGATATCCGATTTCGACGAACGAGGCGAGGGCGGCCGCCAGCACCGGGTCGACATCCAACGGGGCGAACACACGCCAACCGCCCGGCGCACCCGGCCCAGGCCCGGGCCGGTCGGTGACCGGACGGGCCGCGGAAGACGTGGCGCCGAGCAAGTGGGTGACCGGCACACCGAGCACGTCGGACAGGCGGGTGAGCCGAGCGAGGGAGATTCCGGTCTTTCCCGTTTCCACCGCGCTGAGCGTCGCCGGGCTCACCTCGAGACGCCGCGCCACTTCGCGCAGCGACAGACCCGCGGCGCGGCGCGCGCGGCGAATCGCCTCGTGCGGTGTCGTGTACTCGGCCTCGTTCGGCATGTTGTTCAGAATAACTGAACGCTGTGGAGAATCCCTTCCCAATCGGGGGCATAGGCTCTGCCCTGGTGTTTTGACACCGCAGCTGACCAGTGGGACAGTGTTCAGGCGGACCGATCGCTCGGTTTCCCGCCCTGGCTCCGGATGTCGAGGAGGAATGCGATGCCGATCGATCTGACCTATTCCGACGAGGTTCGGGCGCTGACCGACCGCACCCGTGCATTCGTGCGCAAGACGGTGCTGCCGATCGAGGACGAACACCACGGCGACATCACCGCCGCGGGTGGGGACGCATTGCGCGCCACGCTGAACGAGCGGGCGCGCGATGCCGGAGTCTTCGCACCGCACGCGCCCGTCGAGTACGGCGGTCACGGGCTGTCGATGTCGGATCGCGCGCCGGTCTTCGAGGAGGCGGGCTACTCCCTGTTCGGCCCGGCAGCGCTCAACATCGCGGCGCCCGACGAGGGCAACGTCCACATGCTCGCTCACATCGCCGACCCGGAGCAGAAGTCGCGCTATCTGGAACCGCTGGCCCGCGGTGAAGTGCGCTCGGCCTTCGCGATGACAGAACCCGCGCCGGGCGCCGGCTCCGACCCGGCGGCGCTGGCCACTCGCGCCGTGCGCGCGGCCGGTGGCTGGCGCATCAGCGGCCATAAGCACTTCATCACCGGCGCCGACGGCGCCGGCTTCTTCATCGTGATGGCACGCACGTCCGGCGAACCGGGGCAACGTGGCGGCGCGACCATGTTCCTGGCCCCCGCCGATACTCCCGGCCTGCGCGTGGGGAGGCACATCACCACGCTGGACCGGGCCATGATCGGCGGCCACTGCGAGGTCTTCTTCGAAGACATGTTCGTCCCCGACGAAGCGGTACTCGGCGCCGTCGACCGCGGCTTCGAATACGCCCAGGTGCGGCTGGGTCCCGCCCGGATGACGCACGTGATGCGATGGCTCGGCGCGGCGCGGCGCGGCCACGACATCGCCGTCGAGCGAGTCGCTCAGCGGGAAGGCTTCGGTGCGCGCATCGGCGATCTCGGCATGGCGCAGAAGATGATCGCCGACAACGAGATCGACATCGCCGCCACCCGCGCGCTACTGGTGCGCGCCTGCTGGGAACTCGACGACGGGGAGCACGCCGGCAACGCCACCTCCATCGCGAAGACTTTCGCCGCCGAGGCGATCTTCCGCATCGTCGATCGCAGCATTCAGCTGTGCGGCGGGCTGGGCGTCTCCGACGACCTGCCCCTGGCGCGCCTCTCCCGCGAAGTTCGGCCCTTCCGTATCTACGACGGCCCCTCCGAGGTGCACCGATGGGCGATCGCCAAGCGAGCGGTCAGTGCCGCGCGCCGGGCGGGAACCGACCGGGCGTGATCCGGCTTTCGCGTTCGCCGCCGGGCGCGCGATACACCAGATAGGAACGACCGCAGCCGGGGGCGGCTTCAGCGCGGACCAGTTCGGCGAACGTTCCGTTGACGAATGCCGCCGACCGCCATGACGAAGAGGACGCGCCGACTTCGGCCGCGTGTGCCGTCATGGTGGCGAGTCTCCACGTAACATCCGGACTTCATGTCCGCCCGCGTGGTCGAGGCTATGCGAGGGCGCGAGCGACTCCCCGAGTCGTGCGGCGGACACAGTGATCGGACTGCGTCGATGATGATCGAAAGGAGAGCTGGATGCCGGCGCAAGACCGCCGATACATCATTCTTCTGGATCCAGGGCGTCCCGGCGACGAGGTCACGCTGACGGCGAACCGAGAGAAGTTCTTCGACTGGCTGAGAGGAACCCGCGCCGAGGTCGTTCAGGACGGCGGCGCCAATCGAGTGGTCATCACTTCGGGGCCGGAGGTAGCCGAACAAGCCACGAGCCTCGATTTCGTGGCCGGTGTCGAGCCATTCGCATAGCGGCGTCGGATCAGCCGGTGCCTCATCGACCCCCGCGCAGATCCGCCGCCGTCAGCGCGGCTGACGGCGGCGGATACCGACGGGGAGATGAACCCAGGGGAATCAGCGTCCGTGCTGATGCGCGGACTGGCGCGCCTCGTCGACGTCCGCCTCGGCCCTCGCCTTCTCGGCGGCGGCTTCCTTCCCGGCCGCCTCGCGCTGCGATTCCGCCTTGTCCTGCTGCGCGCGGCCCTCGTCCTTCAGGTCCTCGTGGCCGGCGACGGTACCGGCTGCTTCCTTCACCTTGCCCTTGACATCTTCGACGACGCCTTCGACGCCTTCACGAGCACCGCTTCCATGTTCAGCCACAACAACCTCCTGGAATATCGGAACAAGCTGACACAACGCGCATACCCGGGAGACCGGCCTCGAACCGTCTCCAGCGATAAAGATCGCCCTCGCGCGCGTATCCGGCCCGCTCACAGGCGGGGTGCGTCAACGGAGATCGGCGCCGTCCTCACCCGCGATGGCGGGATTCTCCGAGCTCCCGCCATTGATCGCCGTCTACTGGACCGGCGACAGGACGAGCCGGGCGGATGCGGCGAGCTTACGTCTCCACACCACCGTCGCCCGACAGTGTCAGGTCGACGGGCTCCCCCGGCGAGTCGGGACGGAATACACAGCGTGTACGCGTGTAGATCGTGGGCATGCATTCGTTGCAGTGGACGCAGGCCGACCGGGTGGAGGCATCCGACCGGATGCGATGCAACAGATTCGGTTCCCGAAGCAGAGCACGCCCCATGGCGACGAATTCGAAGCCTTCCGCCCTCGCGAGCCGCATGGTGTCCAGGTTCGTGACGCCGCCGAGCAGAATCAGCGGCATCGACAGTTCCCGCCGGAAGTGCCGTGCCCGCTCGAGCAGGTAGGCCTCCCGATACGGGTACTCCTTCAGGAAAGCCTTGCCCACGGCTCGGAATCCCCATCGCGCAGGCACTGGAAGAACTTCGGCGAACGACTGCCGCGGCGCGTCGCCATGGAACAGCAGCATCGGGTTGAGCAGTGAGCTACCCGCCGTCAGTTCCAACGCGTCCAAGGTGCCGTCGGCCTCCAGCCAGGCGGCGACCTGCACCGATTCGGGCACCGTGAGCCCGCCCCGCACGCCGTCCTCCATATTCAGCTTCGCGGTCACCGCCAGCCTGCCGCCGACGGCTCGCCGTACCGCGGCGGCGATCTCGCGCGCCAACCGCGCACGGTTGGCCGAATTCCCGCCGTACCGGTCCGCACGGCGGTTGAGCTTCGGGCTCAGGAACGCACTCACGAGATAGTTGTGCCCGAAATGGATCTCGACCGCGTCGAAACCGGCCTGTTCGGCCAGCTTCGCCGCGTCGGCATGGGCGGTCACCAGCTCGCGGATCCCGTTCTCGTCGGGGCTTCGCATCATGCGCATCGAGAGCGGGCTGAGCATCCGGCTCGGCGCCAGCGCCGGAGCCCGGTTGGAGGTGGCGTTGGCCACCGGACCGGCGTGACCGATCTGCGCGCTCACCGCCGCACCCTCCCCGTGCACCGCTTCGGTCAGCCTCCGCAGCCCGGGTACCGCATCCGGACGCATCCAGATCTGGTGCCGGTCCGTGCGGCCGCCGGGCGCAACGGCGCAGTACGCGACGGTGGTCATCCCGACTCCACCGGCTGCGACCTCCCGGTGGAACTCGATCAATTCGTCCGTCACGACGGCGTCCGGGGTACGACCTTCGAATGTCGCGGCCTTGATGACCCGATTGCGCAGGGTGATCGGCCCGAGCTGGGCCGGGGCGAATACGTCGTTCATCGTTTCTCTCCTGTCGGCGCGGTCAATCCGGCGACCACGAATTCCCGGAGGGTGGCGACCGCCTCCTGCGATATCTCTCGGTGCTCCGCACTGCCGAATCGCATGATGAGGAGGTCGAACGCCAACATCCACCGACGCCTGCTCTCCCGTTCGCTCAACCCCGGCAACAGGCTCACCCACGAATCCATGCGGAACCACGGCTGACGCCACTCGGTCACCTGCCTGCCGAGCACGAATTGCGCCAGCAACCTCAGGTGCATGCGCCCCACCGGATCGGCGGACAACTCGACGAAGGGCTCGATCACCGCGTCGACAACGTCGGTGATCGACCCCGGTCCGCTGGTGACAGCTGACAACCGGTCCTCCCACACGGGCCCCAGGCGCGCCTCCAGCAACGCCGCGACAAGCGCGTCCTTCGATCCGAAGTGGTAGTGCACCGCCGCCGGATTCGCTCCGGCCTCCGCGCAGATCCCCCGCACCGACACCTCGTCGTAGCGGCCCTCGAGCAGCAGCCGTTCGGCGGCTGTCAGTAGACGCTCGCGAGTGTTCACGGATTCGGAGACCTGTTTCGGCATGCGATCAGTGAAACACGTTTCCATCGACGGTTCAATCAGTGATGGAACTATCGTTTACGCAAGCGACCCTAGCTATGCCTCGTGCCTTGCGGTCGTAGTAGCTCCACTCGGGGCTGTTCACCGCCTCCGCGGAGCGGTCTTCGGGCGACCTCCGGCTCAGGAGTTGCCCGCGATGATCACCTCGGGAATACCGGTGCCGATCGGGACCGCCCGGCACACCGGCGCGGGACTGCCCGGATCCAGCACGGTCAGCAGCAACTCCTGTACGAACGGGTCGTACACCATGTGGAAGTGCCCGGTGTGGTTGACCGGGCACAAGTCCTGCAGGGCGATGTTCCGCGCACCCGGCCCCCGCAGCGCGATGTTCTCGAACGGCTGGATCATCTCGTCGACGCGGCTGCCGATGGTCACGTACCCCACGCCGGGCACCGTGTCGCCGCCCGCGTTGAGAGCCAGCATGGTCGGCGACCCCTCCGCCTGCTGCACCGCGGCGAGCGAAGTCACCTGAGCGAACGCCTGCAACGCGCCGGGGATCGCTTGGGCGACCGGCACCAGCCCGTACATCACACCGCCGTAGCTGGGCGAGGCGAGGCCGACCCACTGCTCGACCTTGGGCGCACCACCCAGCTTGTTGACGAAGTAGCGGGTCACGTTGGCGCCTTGCGAGAACCCGACCAGGTCGACCTTGCCCGCGCCGGTCGCCGCGAGCACCTGATCGACGAACGCGCCGATCTGGTAGGCACTGAGCACCAGATCCTCGGTGCCGTAGCTCTCCGCACCGGGTTTACCGCCGTAATTCACGGCGAAGACGCAGAATCCGGCCGCGGTGAGCCGCGGCGCGATCCCCGCCCAGTCGGAATAGGCCGAGGAGTCGGTACCATGCGCGAGCACCACCGGACGGGGATGCTCGGCACTGGGGACGCAGCCGAAGTTGTTGGTACCGGCCGGTACCGCGTTCGGGTGGCTCTTCTGATACCACGCGGCGGCCAGGTGGTCGGACTGCGGCGGCGCGGGGTAGGTCGGCACATCGGCCGGACGCAAACCGGGCGGCTCGGCCGCCGCCACGCCCGGGCCCAGCGCGGCGGCGCCGGCGACCACCAAGGCCAGCACGGCGCCACGCAAGTGTGAAATACCCCAAGCTCCCGCTGCAGTCGGCTGTCGCATCTCACAATGATCTCTCCGATCGGCTCGAAATGCTCGCCGTATCGGGGTGTTTCGCCTCCCCTACTTCTCGGGGGTCTCGTCCTCGGCGAGAATGCGGTAAAGAGACTTGCGGGTCTCGGTGAGCAACTCCGCCGCACGCGCCGCCTGCTGCGGAGTACCCGCCGCGGCGACCTGCGCCACCGCGCCCATTAGCTGCGCGGCGAGCCCGCGCAGGTCCATCGCCTGCGCTCCGACGTCCTCCCGCACGTCCGCCCAGGGATCGCCCAGCTCGTCCCGGTTCGCCGCGACGTACTCGGTACCGGTCTCGGTGAGCTTAGCGGTCTTGCGCCCGGCGACCTTCTCGATGAGGACCAGACCCTCGTCCTCCAGTTGCGCCAGCGCAGGATAGATCGAGCCAGGACTCGGCCGCCAGATGTCGTTGCTGCGCTCGCGGATCTGCTGGATGAGTTCGTATCCGTGCATGGGCTGCTCGGCCAGGAGCAGCAACACGGCGGCGCGTACGTCACCGCGCCTGCCCCGGCCGCCGCGACCCCGCCCGCGACCGAAGTGCGGGCCGAAACCCGGGCCGAAGCCGGGGCCGAACCCCGGACCGAACTCGGGACCGAAGCCGTGGCGTCCGCCCCTGCGGAAGCGCGAGCCGTGTTCGAAGCCCTCATAGCCGGGCAAAGGCCCGCGGCCACGTCGGCCGAATTCTCGATGTTCTTGGTGTTCCATGTCAGCCTCCCAGGGCTCTCGTGTTCGTTTCACGCTATCGACGATATATCGGCAATGCATCGAGTGCAAGGGCGTTTTCCGACGCGGGCGCGAGAAAAGGTTCAGATCACCAGCGAGTCGATCCAGCGCGCCAGCCGCGCCCCTTCGTCGACCATGAGCTCGGGGTCCCGAAAAGTGTTGGTGAGCAGGGAAATACCTTGATAAGCCGCGACATATGCGACCGCGAGCTCACGGGAGTCGGCGCGCCCCATCTCCGCGAACTGTCGTTCGGCCCAGTCCACCAGCACGCGCATCACATCGGCGGCCGCGGTATCCAACCCGTCACCCCGCTTGTCCAATTCCGAGGACAAGGTGCCGAATGGGCAGCCGTAACGCACGGTCTGGTCACGCTCGGCGACCCAACCCGCGATCAGCGCCTTCAGCCGCTCCGAAGGCTTCTCATGCCGGTCGCTCGCGGCGATCACGGCCTCCAGGATGCGGGCGTGCGAGCCGATGGCCGCCTCGATGAGCTGGTCTTTCGTCTTGAAGTAGTAGTAGACGTTGCCGACGGGCACCTCGGCGGCGCGGGCGATGTCGGCGATGGTCGTCTTCTCCACGCCCTGCTGATAGAACACCCGCACGGCAGCTTCGACCAGCCGCTCCCGCTTGCCCATCCGGGTTGCCGTCCCTGAGTCAGTCATACAACTAACTGTAGACAATGCGGGTACGACCGGCTACGTTCGTTAAGTCAGCCAACTAACTTAGGAGTTGTCATGATCGTGGTCACCGGAGCCACCGGAAATATCGGCGCGCCCCTCGTGCGCTTGCTGGCCGACGCCGGGGAAGAGGTCACGGCCGTCGCACGGCATGCCGGCCACCCACCGCCCGCGGGAGTCCGATCGGTTCAAGCCGATCTCGGCGAGCCGGAGAGCCTCTCCCCCGCCTTCACCGGAGCCGATACCCTGTTTCTCTTGATCACCGGCGAGCAGTTGGTGGCGGGTCCGGAACCAGAGCGGGTGCTGAAAACCGCCGCGGCGGGCGGCGTGCGGCGCGTGGTCTTCGTGTCCTCACAGGGCGTGGCGACCCGGCCCGAGGCGGTCGGCTACGCCCGGCTCATCGCCTACGAGCAGTCGATCAGGGAGTCGGGGTTGGACTGGACCTTCCTGCGACCGGCCGGGTTCTTCTCGAATACCTACGCATGGGTGGAATCGGTGCGCACGCAACGTCTGGTCGCCGCGCCGTTCGGTGACGTCGGTCTCCCCTCGATCGATCCGGCCGACATCGCCGCGGTCGCAGCGGCGGCGTTGCGCGACGACCGGCACGCGGGGCAGGTCTACACCCTCACCGGACCCGAACTGTCCACTCCACGAACCCAGGCCCAGGCGCTCGGCGAGGCACTGGACGAGCCGCTCCGATTCGTGGAACTGACTCGGGCGCAGGCGCATTCGGCGATGCTCGGTTTCATGCCGGAGCCGGTGGTCGAGCACACGCTGACGATCCTCGGCGAGCCGACACCCGCAGAACAGCGGATCAGCCCCGATGTACCGCGCGTGCTCGGACGCCCCGCTACGAAGTACGCCGAGTGGGCCATGCGCAATCGAGCGGTCTTCGCCTGACGCCCGAGGAACACCGCGCCACAAGTCGGACGGTCGGTGACGTCATCGTCTCCGGCTCGGATCGGGACCACGTCGCCGGTCTTCTCGGACTCGAACCACGCACTCGCCGCACCGGGGCTCGTCAGCCGATGTCGACCGGGTCGATCTGGACGCGGAGAGGGGCATCGGTGCGGTGTGTGCTGCGCACCGCCTGGGCGGCGCGCAGCGCACGCGCGAGCGCTCCTCCGTAGCGGCGCTCGACCCGCAGCAGCAAGCGTTCGACGGCGGCGGGGGAATCGCCGGAGGAGAACGGTTTGCGGGCGCCGTCCGGCAGCGGTACCGGTCCGAGGCGATCGACGGTGTCGGGGAGGTCCGCTGCCGAGAGCAGTTCGGCGATGGTGTCGGCGGTGCCATCGATGGCGGCCAGACGAACCGCCGGCGGGAAGCCGACCTCCGCGCGGGCGGCGACCTCGGCGCGCGCGGCGCCCACCGGATCCCACCGGACCAGCGCCTGCACGGTGGGAATCGAAGGCTCGGCCATCACGATGACCTGGCCGTGCGCGCGGACCAGCGCCGCGGCGGCCATCCAGCGGCGCAGTGCGTCCTCGGCAGCTCGCAGGTCGGCACGGCCGAGCAAGGCCCAGCCGTCGAGCAAGAGGGCCACACCGTATCCACCGTGGACCACGGGTTCGGCGCCGACCGTCGCGACGACCACCTGCGCGCCAGGTTCCACGGTGTCGAGTACCGCGCCGCCGCCGGAACCACGAATCGGCACACCGGGAAAAGCACGGCCGAGTTCCTCCGCCGTACGCGTCGCGCCGATCACCACGGCGCGCAGCGAGCGCGACCCGCAGGTGCCGCAGCGGAACGCGGCCTCGGTGATCCCGCACCAGCGGCAAGCGGGGCTGTGTGCTGCCGCGCCGGATTCGGCCGCCGATCCCCGCGGTCCGCCGGCCTCCGGCAGCGCGAGCGGTCCATTGCAGTGCCTGCATCGGGCAGGCGTGCGGCATTTCCCGCAGGCGAGCGCGGGAATGTATCCGCGACGCGGCACCTGGACCAGTACCGGCGCCCCCTCTTTCAGAGCCGCCCGTGCGGCCGCGAAGGCGACACCGGGAACCCGGACGGCCCGCGCCACCGGATCGCGCTCCAGTGCGATGTCGCTGTCGCCGGGGGCGCTGATGCGGGGAGTGACCTTGCGCAGGACGGCACGGTCGGCCACCAGATCGTGCGCCCAGCCGGATTCGACCACGGCTTGGATCTCCGCGGTGCGCGCGAAACCCGCCGCGACGAACGCCGCACCGGTCTCGTGCGCCCGCAACATCGCCACCTCACGCGCGTGCGGATACGGTGCGCGCTGTTCGGCGTAGGTGTCGTCGCCGTCGTCCCACAGCGCGATCAGCCCGAGGCGCGCCGCCGGTGCGAACACGGCGCTGCGCGTGCCGACCACCACCCGCGCCGAACCTCGCAACACCGCGAGCCAACGCCGATACCGGGCCGCTGGACCGAGGCCCGCCGCCAGACCGACCGCGGAGTCTCCCACCAGCGCAACACATTCCGCCAGCACCCGGTCGAGATCCCGCTGGTCGGGCACCATGAGGATCGCGCTGCGCCCGTGCCGGGCCACCACTGCGGCCAGCTCGGCCAGACGGCGAGGCCAGTCCTCCCCGGGCAGCGCCTGCCAAGCCGCCCGCGCGCCTTTTCCCTCCGCTAGCGCACCGACGAACGCCGCGCCGTGGACGTAACGCTCCCAGGAAGCGAGATCTACCGCTACGGCCGGAAGGTCCTGTGGAACGGGCGAGTCGGCGGGGGCGGCCGGGTTCGTGGTCGCGGCGGCGGAGTGAGGGTCCGTATCAGGCTCACCACCATCTGCCCCTTCAACGGGCGACCGCACGGCGCTCTCCCCGTTCGCCGGGCTCGAACCACCGGGTCCGGCTGCCCTGGCCGGTCCGATATCCGCGCGCACCGCTTTCGCACCGT
This sequence comes from Nocardia asteroides, assembly GCA_019930625.1. Lineage (NCBI taxonomy): Bacteria > Bacillati > Actinomycetota > Actinomycetes > Mycobacteriales > Nocardiaceae > Nocardia > Nocardia asteroides. Next base: position 4,321,102 of record CP082844.1, on the reverse strand, counting down.
GTACTACCGAGTCGGACTGCCCGACAGAAGGTCTCATCGACACCGACCGCGAAATCGGCTCGGCAGGGCTGGAATTCACGGCAGGCGACTGCGCAGAGGTTGAGCCACCGTCGATTTCGGTTTCAACGGCATGCTCGTCAACGCCGTGGACCAGGGCAGGATCGGCAGCGGAAACCGGGGCTTCGGTGGAAACAGGTTGCGCCGCAGCGGACTTCTTGCCGCCACCGGTTTCGGTGCGCGCGTGACGCGGCGGGATGGCCAAGCGCAGGACATCCGCGCGAGTGCCCGCGTAGCGGGCGGCCACCGCACCGGCCAACTGGAGGATCTCCGGGGTCAGCACGCGTTCGCCGGAGACGACGCGTTCGAGCTTGACCAGCTTGCCGCCGTGGTCACTGTGCGCCAGTCGCGCGAGCAGGTAACCGTCGACGAGGCGGCCCGCGAAACGGACACGCACCCGGACCCCGGGCTGGGCGATTTCGTCCAGCTCGGGGGACACCAGGTAGTCGAAGTCGCGGTCGAGATGCGCGGGCGACAGCAGCGGGAGGACCCGGGCGATCGGCAGCGCGACAGGTGCGGGACCCGCGGCTGTACGGTCCGCTTCGGTAGCGGAGGTATCCGCCGCGGGTTCGTTCACTCCGACCCGATCGGGGTCAGAGTCCGATGGCCGCGCGCAGCTTGTCCGCGCGGTCGGTGTGCTCCCACGGCAGATCGACGTCGGTGCGGCCGAAGTGGCCGTACGCGGCGGTCGGCGCGTAAATCGGGCGCAGCAGGTCCAGGTCGCGGATGATCGCGCCGGGGCGCAGATCGAAGACCTCGGTGATCGCGGTGGCGATGCGGGCCGGGTCGACCTTCTCGGTGCCGAAGGTCTCGACGAACAAGCCGACCGGGGCCGCCTTGCCGATCGCGTAGGCCACCTGGACCTCGACGCGCTCGGCCAGATCCGCCGCGACCACGTTCTTCGCGACCCAGCGCATGGCGTAGGCGGCCGAACGGTCCACCTTCGACGGGTCCTTGCCGGAGAAGGCGCCGCCGCCGTGGCGTGCCATGCCGCCGTAGGTGTCGACGATGATCTTGCGGCCGGTCAGGCCCGCGTCGCCCATCGGGCCACCGAGCACGAACTTGCCGGTGGGGTTGACCAGCAGACGGATGTTCGAGGTGTCCAGCGACGGCACGTCGAGGTCGGCGAGCACCGCGTCGAGAACCTTCTCGCGGATGTCGGGCGCGAGCAGGTTGTCCAGATCGATGTCGGCGGCGTGCTGGGTGGAGATGACCACCGTGTCGAGGCGAACCGGGCGGTCGCCGTCGTACTCGATGGTGACCTGGGTCTTGCCGTCCGGACGCAGGTAGGGCAGCACGCCGGACTTGCGCACCTCGGTCAAGCGGCGCGACAGCCGGTGCGCCAGCGCGATCGGCAGCGGCATCAGCTCCGGGGTGTCCTTGGTGGCGTACCCGAACATCAGGCCTTGGTCGCCTGCGCCCTGCCGCTCGATCTCGTCGTCGGAGCCCCCGACGCGCGCCTCGTGCGAGGTGTCCACACCCTGCGCGATATCCGGCGATTGCGCGCCGATCGCGATATTCACACCGCAGGAATTCCCGTCGAATCCCTTTGCCGAAGAGTCATATCCGATTTCCAGGACCTTTTCCCGGACAATGCGCGGAATATCGGCGTACGCCGACGTGGTGACCTCACCCGCGACATGGACCTGGCCGGTCGTCACGAGGGTTTCCACCGCGACCCGGCTGCGCGGATCTTCCGCGAGCAACGCATCGAGAATGGAATCGCTGATGGCATCACAGATTTTGTCCGGATGACCTTCGGTCACGGACTCACTGGTGAAAAGCCGGCTCCCGGACGTGCGCACAGTTCTTCCCTCTCCCTCAACGGGTTACTCGTATCGGCTTGCGACAGTAACGCGATGTCGCGACCGCGCAACCCTTAGATCTCAGACTATTCCAAATCACCGACAGAACGGGCGCCAACTACCCAGCCATCCCAGACAGCCGAACGCGCGGTGTCTCGTCGGTGCCGAAATGATGACGGCGTCGCGAACGAACGACCGATCAGACAGCAATCCTGGCAGGCACCCGTCGGCTCAGCGCAGCAACACACTCAGCGCGTCGAGCACGCGGCTGGCCAACAGCGCCTTCGAGCCGTGATCGAGTGCCTGCTCGGTGCCGTCCGCGCCGAGCAGCCAGCCGTCGTTGGTGTCGACCTCGAACGCCTTGCCCTCTCCCACCGCGTTGACCACGAGCAGGTCGCAGCCCTTGCGTGCGAGCTTCGCCCGCGCATGGGTGAGGACGTCGCCGTGCTCGTCACCGGTCTCGGCGGCGAAGCCGACGATCGCGGTGCCGGGCAACTGCCCGTCGCGTCGCGCCTGCACCAGTCCGGCGAGGATGTCGTCGGTCTTGGTCAGCGCGATGACGTCGGGCTCGCCCGCGCCCTTCTTGATCTTGGCGGCGGCGACGTTGGTCGGCCGGAAATCGGCGACCGCCGCGGCCATGATCACCGCGTCGGCGCCGACGGCATGCTTGTCGACGGCGGTTTTCAGCTGTTCGGCCGTGGTGATGTGCACCAGATCGACGGCGGCGGGCGCCGCCATCTCGATCGTGTTGCCCGCGATCAGCGTGACGTGGGCGCCGCGCTGGGCCGCGACCCGCGCGAGCGCGTAGCCCTGCTTGCCGGAGCTGCGGTTACCGAGGAAACGCACCGGATCCAGCGGTTCCCTGGTGCCGCCCGCCGTGATGACGACCCGGCGGCCCTCCAGATCGCGCGGAATCGCGTCGGCGCGCTCCATGAGCAGCGACGCGAGGCCGAAGATCTCCTCGGGCTCGGGCAGTCGTCCCGGGCCGGTGTCGGCGCCGGTGAGCCGGCCCGCCGCGGGCTCCATCACGATCGCACCGCGGGCGCGCAGCGTCGCGACGTTGGCGACGGTCGCCGGATGCTCCCACATCTCGGTGTGCATCGCGGGCGCGAACAGGATCGGACATCGGGCCGTCAGCAACGTAGCGGTGAGCAGGTCGTCGGCGCGGCCGGACGCGGCGCGCGCCATGAGGTCGGCAGTCGCCGGGGCGATGACCACCAGGTCCGCCTCCTGGCCCAGTCGAACGTGCGGAACCTCGGGCACGTCGGAGAACACGCCGGTGTGCACCGGGTTCCCGGACAGTGCTTCGAAGGTCGCCTTGCCGACGAACTCCAGCGCCGACGTGGTGGGGATCACCCGGACGTCGTGTCCGGTCTCGGTGAACCGCCGGACCAGAGAGCACGCCTTGTAGGCGGCGATTCCTCCGGCTACGCCGACGACGATCCTTGTGGTCACTACGCCTCCGGCCTAGTCGTGGTCACAGCGAACTCGGTCGCCTCACTCGCCTTCGGAGTGTTCGAGCAGGTCGGAGTGGATCTCGCGCAGGGCGACCGACAGCGGCTTCTCCTGCAGGCCCGGCTCGACCAGCGGGCCGACGTACTCGAGGATGCCGTCGCCGAGCTGGTTGTAGTAGTCGTTGATCTGACGGGCCCGCTTGGCCGCGTAGATCACCAGGGCGTACTTGGACGACGTGCGCTCGAGCAGCTCGTCGATCGGCGGGTTGGTGAGGCCGACCGGGGTGTCGTAGGCGGGCGCGGCCTTGATGTCCGTACTGCTCACTAGGGGAACTCCTGGTGTCGGGTGTCGCATGAACGAAGCCCGTCGCGGTGCGGCGCGCTGCCGCCTCCGGGCTTGCTCGCTCATGCCGTAGTGGATGGCGCATGCGCGACGGGCCCTACGAGGTCGGGCAGGCTCCTCCTCGGGCCGGATCGCTCATGCGCAGGTGGGGGTCACGAACTCGAATTTGTGCTAACGAACAACGATACCAACTGCTCACAGGCGCTGGTCACCTCGTCGTTCACGATAACGATGTCGAACTCGTCACATGCCGCCAGTTCCGTCCTGGCTGTTTCCAAGCGGCGCTCGATCACCTCGGGGGATTCGGTGCCGCGTGAGGTCAGCCGCGCCACCAATTCCTCCCAGCTCGGCGGGGCCAGGAACACCAGGATCGCCTCCGGGATCGCCCGGCGCACCGATCGCGCGCCCTCGAGATCCACTTCGACCAACACCGGAAGGCCTTCCGCCAAGGCGGCGCGCACCGGCCCGGCGGGGGTGCCCGAACGCTGCAATCCGCCGTGGATGTCCGCCCACTCGAGCAGCTCACCCGCCTCGATCATCGCGTCGAACTCCGCGCGGGAGACGAAGCGGTAGTCGAGGCCGTCGACCTCCCCGGGCCGCGGGGCCCGGGTCGTTGCCGACACGCTGAAGACCAGGTCGGGCAGTCGTTCGCGGACACAGCGGACCACGGTGGACTTGCCCACGGCCGAGGGGCCGACCAGTACTACCAGTCGACCCTTCCGCGTGTGTTCGATCACCCTCGTCGTCAGGCGTCGAAGTCGAACCGGGCCAGCAGCGCCTTGCGCTGCCGGTCGCCGAGTCCGCGCAGCCGCCGGGTGGGGGCGATCTCCAGCTCGCTCATGATTTCCGCCGCCTTGACCTTGCCCACCTTCGGCAGGGCCTCCAGCAGCGCCGACACCTTCATCTTGCCGAGGATCTCGTCGGTCTCGGCGTCGGTGAGGACCTGCTTCAGGTTGGTGCCGCCACGCTTCAAGCGCTCCTTGAGCTCCGCCCGAGCGCGGCGAGCGGCAGCCGCCTTCTCCAAAGCAGCGGCGCGCTGCTCGTCAGTCAGCTGGGGAAGGGCCACGGTTCCTCCGTCTCATCGTTCATTGCATCAACTCCTGCCGGTAACCCGGCAGTCTCAGCGACCGTACCCACGACGTCCGCCGATTGCGAACCCACCCCCCAGGTCAGCGCATGATTCCGGATATCGGAGGCACCGGGGTGGTGCGTCGAGCGGCCGGTCCGCGCCACCGCTCCGATCACCCGGCGGACGTCGCGAAATACGCCGCCAGCAGGGCTTTTTCGACAGACCGGGTGGTTTGCGAAAGGGTTGCTGGACCGCAGCGCATCGTTCCAGCAACCCCTCACCCGCCCTACCAGGAACTTTCTGGAAATTTCCCGCGTGTCGCGAGTTCTTTCCGCGTGTCGGGCGTCACAGCGAGGTATGCCGGGCACTCCCGCGCGGCATTCGGTGTCGATTTGTGAGCCCTGTACGGCGTCCAGGTGCGATGCGCCACCCCGCGCACCGCTCAGGACCCGAAATCGACCCAGTGACGCGCCCAGGCCCCGGTAAACGGCACCTGTGTGCGTGCACTTGCACGCGCAGATGGCCGAAAAGACGGAAGGCCGGCGCGGGGTGCGCCGGCCTTCCGGGTCATTTCTGCAGGAACGCGAACGCGTCCTGGAGTTCGTGCACTCTGGCACGCAGTGCCGGGACGGTGGGGCCCTCCCGCAGCACCTCGCGCGAAACGTTCGGGAGGACGGCCCCGAGCACCGCCTCGGGTACCAGGTCGCGGATGGTTTCCGGGCCACCGCCCTGAGCGCCCACCCCGGGCATGAGAATCGGCCCGTTGAGCGCGGAGAGGTCCGGCGCCTCGCTCAGCGTGGCACCCACCACCACGCCCACCGAACCGAACTCACCGCCCGGATTGCGGGCCGCGGCCTCGTCCACCATCGTCTGCGCGATCGCGCGGCCGTCCGTGCCGACCGCCCGCTGTACCTGCGCCCCTTCCGGATTCGACGTCGCGGCGAGCACGAAGACGCCGCGGTGGTTGGCCTCGGCCAACGTCAGCGCCGGAGCCAGCGAACCGAATCCGAGGTACGGCGAGACCGTCACCGCGTCCGACCCGAGTGGACCGTCGGCCAGCCACGTCCGGGCGTAGGCGTCCATGGTGGACCCGACGTCGCCGCGCTTGGCGTCGGCGAGCACCAGAGTTCCCGAAGCGCGCAGCACCTCGATGGTCCGCTCCAGGACCGCGATACCGCCGGAGCCGTAGGCCTCGAAGAACGCGACCTGCGGTTTGACCAGCGCGACCAGGCCGTCGAAAGCCTCCACGCAGATCTCGGCGAACCGCTCGAGCCCCTCGGCATCCTCGGTGAGGTCCCAGGACCGCAGCAGTTCCGGATGGGGGTCGATGCCGACGCACACGGGCCCGAACTGCCCCATCGCGTGCCGCAACCGTCGGCCGAAGGTCTTCATCTCGCCCGTTCCGTCCTGCCGCGGCTCACCCACGCAGCACCGAGTGCAGTTCCTGCAGGGACCGCACACCGATTCCGCCGTTGATGCTGGCCTCGATGCCCTGCACCGCCGCAGCGGCGCCCTGCACGGTGGTGATGCACGGGATGTTCACCCCGACCGCCGCGCTGCGGATCTCGTAGCCGTCCACGCGGGGACCGGAGTTGCCGTAGGGCGTGTTGAACACCATGTCCACCTCGCCGTCGCGGATCTGCTCCACGATCGTGGGCTCGTCGTCCGGGCGCACCTCGGAGTGCTTGCGCACCTGTTCGCACGGAATCCCGTTGCGGCGCAGCATCTCCGCCGTGCCCTCGGTGGCGAGGATGCGGAAGCCCAGGTCGTACAGGCGCTTGACCGGGAAGACCATCGCGCGCTTGTCCCGGTTGGCGATCGAGACGAACACGGTGCCCTCGGTGGGCAGCGAGCCGTAGGCGGCGGTCTGGCTCTTGGCGAAGGCGGTGCCGAAATCGGCGTCGATGCCCATCACCTCGCCGGTGGACTTCATCTCCGGCGACAGCAGCGAATCCACGCCGCTGCCGTCGGCGCGGCGGAACCGGTGGAACGGCAGCACGGCTTCCTTCACCGCCACCGGAGCGTCCAGCGCGACATGCCCGCCGTCGCCCTCGCCCGGGAGCATCCCCTCCTTGCGGAGTTCGGCGATGGTGGCGCCGAGCATGATCCGCGCGGCGGCCTTCGCCAGCGGCACCGCGGTGGCCTTGGACACGAACGGGACCGTCCGGCTCGCCCGCGGATTGGCCTCCAGCACGTAGAGCACGTCGTCCTTGAGCGCGTACTGCACGTTGAGCAGGCCACGGACGCCGATGCCCTTGGCCAGCGCGACGGTGGAGCGGCGCACCGCCTCGATGTCGCTGCGGCCCAGCGTGATCGGCGGCAGCGCGCAGGCCGAGTCGCCGGAGTGGATACCCGCTTCCTCGATGTGCTCCATCACGCCGCCGAGGTAGACCTCCTCGCCGTCGCACAGCGCGTCGACATCGATCTCGATCGCGTCCTCCAGGAACCGGTCGACCAGCACCGGGTGCTCCGGGCTGAGCTCGGTCGCACGGGAGATGTAGCCCTCGAGGGACTGCTCGTCGTACACGATCTCCATGCCGCGACCGCCGAGCACGTAGGACGGGCGCACCAGCACCGGGTAGCCGATCTCGGTGGCGATCTTGCGCGCCTGCGCGAACGTGGTCGCGGTGCCGTACTTCGGCGCGGGCAGCCCGGCCGCGACCAGCACGTCGCCGAACTCGCCGCGATCCTCGGCCAGGTCGATGGCGGCCGCGCTGGTACCGACCACCGGCACCCCCGCCTCGGTGAGGCGCTGCGCGAGGCCGAGCGGGGTCTGCCCGCCCAGCTGCACGATGACGCCCGCGACGGTGCCGGATTCGCATTCGGCGTGGTAGACCTCGAGGACGTCCTCGAAGGTCAGCGGCTCGAAGTAGAGCCGGTCAGCGGTGTCGTAGTCGGTGGAGACGGTCTCGGGGTTGCAGTTGACCATCACCGTCTCGAACCCGGCCTGCGACAGCGTCTGCGCCGCGTGCACGCACGAGTAGTCGAACTCGATACCCTGGCCGATCCGGTTGGGCCCGGAGCCGAGGATGATCACCTTCGCGCGCTCGCGCTGCGGCGCCACCTCTGACTCGGCGGCGGGATCGAGTTCGTAGGCCGAGTAGTGGTACGGGGTCTTAGCCTCGAACTCGGCGGCGCAGGTGTCGACGGTCTTGAAGACCGGGCGGATACCGAGCCGGTGCCGCAGTGCGCGCACTCCGGTCTCCCCCGCCAGCTCGGGCCGCAGCGCGGCCAGCTGACGGTCGGACAGGCCGTAGTGCTTGGCCCGGCGCAGCAACGGCTCGTCCAGCACGGGCGCGTCGAGGATCTCCTGACGCAGCTCGACCAGTCCGGCCACCTCCGCGACGAACCACGGGTCGATGCCGGAGGCGGCGGCGACGTCCTCGATGCTCGCGCCCAGCCGCAGCGCCCGCTCGACCTGGTAGATGCGCCCTTCGGTGGGAGTTTGTAGGTCCTCCAGAATCGCTTCGGCGTCGGTCCACGCGCCGTCTTCCTGGGTCCAGAAACCCGCGGCCTTGGTCTCCAGCGAACGCAGCACCTTGCCCAGCGCCTCGGCGAAGTTGCGGCCCAGCGACATCGCCTCGCCCACCGACTTCATGGTGGTGGTCAGCGTGCCGTCGGCGCCGGGGAACTTCTCGAACGCGAACCGCGGCGCCTTGACCACCACGTAGTCCAGGGTCGGCTCGAAGCAGGCCGGGGTTTCCTTGGTGATGTCGTTGACGATCTCGTCGAGCGTGTAGCCGATGGCCAGCTTGGCGGCGATCTTCGCGATCGGGAAGCCGGTCGCCTTGGAGGCCAGCGCGGACGAGCGCGAGACGCGCGGGTTCATCTCGATGACGATCAGGCGCCCGTCGAGCGGGTTCACCGCGAACTGGATGTTGCAGCCGCCGGTGTCGACGCCGACCTCGCGCAGGATGGCGATGCCCAGATCGCGCAGCTTCTGGTACTCGCGGTCAGTGAGCGTCATCGCAGGCGCGACGGTCATCGAGTCGCCGGTGTGCACGCCCATCGGGTCGACGTTCTCGATCGAACAGACCACCACGACGTTGTCGCGGCCGTCGCGCATCAACTCGAGCTCGTATTCCTTCCAGCCGAGGATGGACTCCTCGATGAGGACGTTCGCGGTGGGCGAGGCGGCCAGACCACCGCCGGCGATGCGATCGAGGTCCTCGTCGTTGTACGCCATGCCGGAACCGAGGCCGCCCATGGTGAACGACGGGCGCACCACCACGGGGAAGCCGAGCTCGCCGACCGTCTCGCGGACCTCGTCCATGGTGAAACAGACCCGCGAGCGGGCGCTCTCCCCGCCCACCTTGGCCACGATGTCCTTGAACTTCTGCCGGTCCTCACCGCGCTGGATGGCGTCGAAGTCGGCGCCGATCAGCTCCACGCCGTACTTGTCCAGCACTCCGCGCTCGTGCAGCGCGACCGCGGTGTTCAGCGCGGTCTGGCCACCGAGAGTGGCCAGGATCGCGTCGGGGCGCTCCTTGTCGATGACCTTCTCCACGAACTCCGGCGTGATCGGCTCGACGTAGGTGGCGTCGGCGAACTCCGGGTCGGTCATGATCGTCGCCGGGTTCGAGTTGACCAGCGACACCCGCAGGCCCTCGGCCCGCAGCACCCGGCACGCCTGCGTGCCGGAGTAGTCGAATTCGCACGCCTGGCCGATGACGATCGGGCCAGAACCGATCACCAGGATGTGCTCGAGATCCTCGCGGCGAGGCATCAGGCTCCTTCCATGAGACCGGCGAAACGGTCGAACAGATATGCGGCGTCGTGGGGGCCTGCGGCGGCCTCCGGGTGGTACTGCACCGAGAAGGCGCGGCCATCGACCAGCCGGACGCCTTCCACCGTGCCGTCGTTGGCGCAGACGTGGCTCACCTCGGCCGTGCCGAAGGGTGTGTCGAACCGCTCGCCCCGCTCACCTTCCAGCGCGAACCCGTGGTTCTGCGCGGTGATCGAGATCCGGCCGGTCTCGTGCTCCACCACCGGGATGTTGATGCCGCGGTGGCCGAACTTCATCTTGTAGGTGTCCCGGCCGAGCGCGCGGCCGAGGATCTGGTTGCCGAAGCAGATACCGAACAGCGGCAGGCCTTCGCCCAGCACACCGCGGGTCAGCTCGATCGCGTCGGTCGCGGTGGCGGGGTCACCGGGGCCGTTGGACAGGAAGACGCCGTCGGGTTTCAGTTCGAGGATCCGATCCAGCGTCGTCGAGGACGACACCACGTGCACCCGCATGCCGCGCTGCGCGAACATACGCGGGGTGTTGGTCTTGATCCCGAGGTCGACCGCGACGACGGTGCACCGGTGCTCACCGTCCGGCTCGATCGTGTACAGCGCGTCGGTGCTCACCTCGCCCGCCAGGTCGGCGCCCAGCATCGACGGCTGGCCGTTCACCCTGGCCACCAGCTCGTCGGTGGCCGCGAGGGCGTCGCCGGAGAAGATGCCCGCCTTCATCGAACCGCGGGAGCGCAGGTGGCGCACCAGCGCGCGGGTGTCGATGCCCGCGATGCCGACGACCCGCTGACGCTCCAGTTCCTCCGGCAACGTGGTGGTGGCGCGCCAGTTCGACGCGCGCCGCGCCGGATCGCGCACCACGTACCCGGCCACCCAGATCTTCGCGGACTCGTCGTCCTCGTCGTTCCAGCCGGTGTTGCCGATCTGCGGCGCGGCCGCGACCACGATCTGGCGGTGGTAGGACGGGTCGGTGAGGGTCTCCTGGTACCCGGTCATCGCTGTGCAGAACACCGCCTCACCGAGCGTCTGGCCCACGGCGCCGTAGGGGCGGCCCCGGAACACCCGGCCGTCCTCCAGCACGAGTGCCGCGTCCGTCCCCGCCCTGCTCCCGCCCGTGTCCGTCCCCGCCCTGCTCCCGCCCGTGTCCGTCCCCGCCCTGCTCCCGCCCGTGTCCGTCCCCGCCCTGCTCCCGCCCGTGTCGCCTGTCATCCCTCGTCATCTCCCGTCATCGTCCCGCTCTGATCCGCCGCGGTAAGCCCGCGCCAAGCCGGGTAGACCGACTTGTCGTCGCCGCGGAAACCCGTATCGATCTCGGTTCCGGTCGGCAGCTTCCAGCGAATGACCAGCACACCATCTTCCGTCATCACTTTGCCCGCGTGTCCGCGTTCGGTGCGCACCGCGGTGATGGATTCCTGTGGAATCCAGATCACGGTCGCGCCGTCGCGTTCGAGCAGAATCCCCCGTTCGAACCGCGTGAGTTCCGCGGTGGCCCGGAAACCCAGGTCACCGACCGTGATCCGGTCCTGCCAGCTGGGCGCGATCGTGCTGCCCAGGTAAAGGCCGGTGGTCGGCTCCAGCACCTGCGCGCCGAGTTCGGCAGGCACGGCAGGCAACGTGCCGATGCGCTCAGCCTGACGCGCGGCGCGGTTGCGCCAGCCCCGGTACATCAGCCAGAGGCAGGCCACGAACAGGACCAGCAGCCCGACGACCCACAGCGTTCTCTCCACTCAAGAACCTCCTCGAACACCGCGCTCGTTCATCTACGCCTCCGCCCGGTTGCCCAGCGCCTTGCCGTCGCGGGCGGTGACCCGGCCGCGCAGCAACGTCGCCGTCACCCGCGCCGGGAAGGTCATCGCCTCGAACGGCGTGTTGTTCGCGATGCTGGCCAGTTCCGTTCCGCGCACCGTCCAGCTCGCCTTCGGGTCGACCAGCGTCAAATTCGCCGGCTCGCCGACCTCGAGCGGCCTGCCGTGCTCGTCCAAGCCGACGATCGCCGCCGGACGCTCACTCATGACGCGGGCGACGCCGCGCCAGTCCAGCAGCCCGGGTTCGACCATGGTCCGCACGATGATCGACAGCGCTGTCTCCAGGCCGAGCATGCCGGGCCGGGCCGCGGCGAACTCGCAGCACTTGTCCTGCTCCGCGTGGGGAGCGTGGTCGGTGGCGACGCAGTCGATGATCCCCTCCGCCAGCGCTTGCCGCAGCGCCGCGGCATCGGACGCCTCGCGCAGCGGCGGGTTGACCTTGTTGACCGCGTCGTAGGTCTCCAGCCGGGAGTCGTCCAGCAGCAGGTGGTGCGGGGTGACCTCGGCGGTGATGGCGATGCCCTGCGACTTCGCCCATTTCACCAGCTCCACGGTGCCCACGGTGGAAGCGTGGCAGATGTGCACCCGGGCGCCCGCGTCGCGCGCCAGCAGAGCGTCACGCGCCACGATGGACTCCTCCGCCGCGCGCGGCCAGCCGGCCAAGCCCAGCCGGGCAGCGGTCGGCCCCTCGTGCGCGATCGCGCCCTTGGTCAGTCGCGGCTCCTCGGCATGCTGGGCGATCAGGACGCCGAGCGAGTTGGCGTACTCCAGGGCGCGGCGCATGATCAGCGGGTCGTAGACGCAGTGACCGTCGTCGGAGAACATGCGCACCGCGCCGACGCCCGCCGCCATCGTCCCCATCTCGGCGAGTTGCTTGCCTTCCAGACCGACGGTGACCGCGCCGACCGGGTACACATCGACCAGGCCGACCTCCCGGCCGCGGCGCCATACGTGGTCGGTGACGACCACCGAGTCGGCGACCGGGCTGGTGTTGGCCATCGCGAACACCGCAGTGTAGCCGCCGAGCGCGGCCGCGGCGGATCCGGACTCGATGGTCTCGGTGTCCTCCCGGCCCGGCTCACGCAGATGGGTGTGCAGGTCGACGAAGCCGGGCAGCAGAATCTGCCCCTGCGCGTCGATGATCTCGGCGTCGACCACGTCGAGATCGGCGCCGATCCGGCGGATCTCGCCGTCGGCGACGAGCACGTCGACCGGCTCGCCTTCGCCGTACAGCAGCGCGCCCTTGATCAGAACGGTCGTGTTCGCACTCATGCTGTGTCCTTTCCGGCATGAGCGGGGACCTGCGTGGTCACGCTCCGCTGCCTCCTCCAGCCCTGACCGCTCACTAGGGCACCATCCTTTCTGCAACCCGAACAGGTAGGGTTGTGACCTCTCGGTCCCGGTGGGTGCATGGCCTAGATCGCGTGCCATTCGATGGCCAGTATGAGTTCCGCCAGCCCTGCCGGGCCGAGGGCCGCAGACCGGCGTCAGGAACATGCCCCGTGTGTGAGGGCCGATTAGTGAGCTTCCGGCAGCGGCCCTCGAGACCGGCGAGGTGCGGATTCGACCTCGAAGGAGACAGCCGTTGTTCGTCGGCTGGGACTGGGGAAACGCTGCCCACGACGTGACCGTGATCAACGACGCCGGGGGCCGGGTCGACCGGCTGAGGATCCCTCATACCGAGGACGGCATCGCCCGGGCGCTGGCCGAACTGGCTCGTCACGGCGACCGTACCGATCTGCCGGTGGCGATCGAGACCACCCGCGGCTTGGTCGTGGACCGCCTGCTCGCCGCCGGTCACCCGGTGATCGCGATACACCCCAACGCATTCCATGCCGCCCGGCCACGCTGGGGCGCAGCGCGGGCGAAGAACGATCCCGGCGACGCGTTCAAGCTGGCGGACTTCGCGCGCACCGACATCCACCGCCTGCCGCGGCTGGTGCCGACACTGCCGGAAACTCTCGAGCTGCAGGCACTGACCCGCCAGCGCGGCGACCAGCTGGGTCTGCGTATCGCGGCTGCCAACCAGCTCGCCGCCCTGCTCGATGCGCACTGGCCCGGGGGCAAAACCGTTTTCGCGCAACTGCATTCGCCGATCACGCTGGAGTTCCTCGACCGCTACCCGACCCCGCAGAGCGCCGCCGGGCTCACCCCGGCCCGCCTCGAGCAGTTCTGCAAACGCCGAGGCTACAGTGGCCGCCGCAGCGGAAGCGAGCTGCTGGCCCGACTGCGTGGGGCGCCGGTGGCCGCCACCCGCCTCGGGCAGGCCGTGGTGGCGCAGTTGGTCCGCGCCCAGGTCGCGGTCGTGCGGGCACTGCAGGCCGGCATCGACGCCCTCGAAACGATCATCACCGAGGCCGTCACCGCACACCCCTACGCCCGGTTGCTCGGCGATCTGCCACGCGTGGGCACCCTGAACCTGGCCCAGATCATCGGTGAGGTCGGCCCGATCCTCGAGCGCACCACCAGCTTCGATCAACTGGCCGCGGAGACCGGTGTCGCCCCGGTCACCCGCGCCTCTGGCAAGACCCATACCGTCGCGTTCCGGCACGCCACCAACCGACACGCCCGCCAAGCCCTGCACGTCTGGTTCGACAACAGCCGCCGCGCCCACGCCTGGGCCGCGCAGCGCTACGCCGCGGCCCGTGCACGCGGGCAACGCCACCCACACGCCCTGCGCACCCTCGGCCGCGCTTGGCTGCGCGTCATCTGGGCCTGCTGGCGCACCAAAACCGCCTACAACCCCACCCGCCACCAACCGGAAAAACAACCGACCGCCGCATAGGGGTTGACTCAGGAAACTCATGCCGGGTCCCTTTCCGGCACGAGCGGGGACCTGCGTGGTCACGCTCCGCTGCCTCCTCCAGCCCTGACCGCTCATGCCGGGTCCCTTTCCGGCATGAGCGGGGACCTGCGTGGTCACGCTCCGCTGCCTCCTCCGGCCCTGACCGCTCACTAGGGCACCATCCTTTCTGCAACCCGAACAGGTAGGGTTGTGACCTCTCGGTCCCGGTGGGTGCATGGCCTAGATCGCGTGCCATTCGATGGCCAGTATGAGTTCCGCCAGCCCTGCCGGGCCGAGGGCCGCAGACCGGCGTCAGGAACATGCCCCGTGTGTGAGGGCCGATTAGTGAGCTTCCGGCAGCGGCCCTCGAGACCGGCGAGGTGCGGATTCGACCTCGAAGGAGACAGCCGTTGTTCGTCGGCTGGGACTGGGGAAACGCTGCCCACGACGTGACCGTGATCAACGACGCCGGGGGCCGGGTCGACCGGCTGAGGATCCCTCATACCGAGGACGGCATCGCCCGGGCGCTGGCCGAACTGGCTCGTCACGGCGACCGTACCGATCTGCCGGTGGCGATCGAGACCACCCGCGGCTTGGTCGTGGACCGCCTGCTCGCCGCCGGTCACCCGGTGATCGCGATACACCCCAACGCATTCCATGCCGCCCGGCCACGCTGGGGCGCAGCGCGGGCGAAGAACGATCCCGGCGACGCGTTCAAGCTGGCGGACTTCGCGCGCACCGACATCCACCGCCTGCCGCGGCTGGTGCCGACACTGCCGGAAACTCTCGAGCTGCAGGCACTGACCCGCCAGCGCGGCGACCAGCTGGGTCTGCGTATCGCGGCTGCCAACCAGCTCGCCGCCCTGCTCGATGCGCACTGGCCCGGGGGCAAAACCGTTTTCGCGCAACTGCATTCGCCGATCACGCTGGAGTTCCTCGACCGCTACCCGACCCCGCAGAGCGCCGCCGGGCTCACCCCGGCCCGCCTCGAGCAGTTCTGCAAACGCCGAGGCTACAGTGGCCGCCGCAGCGGAAGCGAGCTGCTGGCCCGACTGCGTGGGGCGCCGGTGGCCGCCACCCGCCTCGGGCAGGCCGTGGTGGCGCAGTTGGTCCGCGCCCAGGTCGCGGTCGTGCGGGCACTGCAGGCCGGCATCGACGCCCTCGAAACGATCATCACCGAGGCCGTCACCGCACACCCCTACGCCCGGTTGCTCGGCGATCTGCCACGCGTGGGCACCCTGAACCTGGCCCAGATCATCGGTGAGGTCGGCCCGATCCTCGAGCGCACCACCAGCTTCGATCAACTGGCCGCGGAGACCGGTGTCGCCCCGGTCACCCGCGCCTCTGGCAAGACCCATACCGTCGCGTTCCGGCACGCCACCAACCGACACGCCCGCCAAGCCCTGCACGTCTGGTTCGACAACAGCCGCCGCGCCCACGCCTGGGCCGCGCAGCGCTACGCCGCGGCCCGTGCACGCGGGCAACGCCACCCACACGCCCTGCGCACCCTCGGCCGCGCTTGGCTGCGCGTCATCTGGGCCTGCTGGCGCACCAAAACCGCCTACAACCCCACCCGCCACCAACCGGAAAAACAACCGACCGCCGCATAGGGGTTGACTCAGGAAACTCATGCCGGGTCCCTCTCCGGCACGAGCGGGGACCTGCGTGGTCACGCTCCGCTGCCTCCTCCAGCCCTGACCGCTCATGCCACTGCCTCCTGTGTGCCGACGAGCAGGCGGAACAGGACCGCCATGCGCATGTGCACACCGTTGGTGACCTGTTGCAGCACCGCGGCTTTCGGGGAGTCCGCGACCGAGGACGCGATCTCCATGCCGCGCAGCATCGGGCCGGGGTGCAGCACGACGGCGTGGTCCTCCAGCAGGGCCAACCTACGCTCGGACAGTCCATAGGTGATCGAGTACTCGCGGGCCGACGGGAAGAACCCGCCGTTCATCCGCTCGGCTTGCACACGCAGCATCAGCACTGCGTCGGCGCCGATCAGTTCGGCGTCCAGATGATGTGACACGCGGGCCGGCCAGGTCTCGACGCCGACCGGCATGAGTGTGCGGGGCGCGACCAGCACGACTTCCGCGCCGAGGGTGGCCAGCAGGAAGACATTGGACCGCGCTACCCGGCTGTGCAGGATGTCGCCGACGATCACGACGCGCTTGCCCTCGATGTCGCCGAGCCGCTGCCGGAGGGTCAGCGCGTCCAACAGGGCCTGAGTCGGGTGCTCGTGCGTCCCGTCGCCCGCGTTGACGACCGCCGGGCCGGAGTTGTGCCCTGCCGCGACCGCCCACTCGTCCATCCAGCGTGCGATCTGGTGTGCGGCGCCGGAGGCCGGGTGCCGCACGATCAGCGCGTCGGCTCCGGCAGCGTGCAAGGTCAGCGCGGTGTCGCGCAGCGACTCCCCCTTGGCGACCGACGAGCTGCTCGCGCTCACGTTGATCACGTCCGCGCTCATCCATTTGCCCGCGACTTCGAACGACACTCTGGTCCGGGTGGAGTTCTCGTAGAAGACCGTCATCACGGTGCGCCCGCGCAGCGTGGGCAGCTTGTGCACCTCACGGCCGAGCAGGGCCTGTTCGAACCGTTCGGCCTCGTCGAGCAGTTCGGTCGCGGCGGCGCGATCGAGCGCGGCGACCGACAGCAGATGCCTCACCGGCGTACCTCCCGCCGCGAGGCGGCGTGCGTCGGATTCATCACGCCTCCTCCTGGTGCAGGTAGACGCCGTCGCGGCCGTCGTGTTCGGTCAGCAGCACCGAGATGTCCTCGGATCGGCTGGTCGGCACGTTCTTGCCCACATAGTCGGCGCGGATCGGCAGTTCGCGATGGCCGCGGTCGATGAGCACCGCCAGCTGCACCGCGCGGGGGCGGCCCAGATCACGCAGGCCGTCGAGCGCGGAGCGGACGGTACGACCGGAGAACAGGACGTCGTCGACGAGAACCACCAGCGCGTCATCGATGCCGCCGTCCGGGACGGAGGTGCGTTCCAGCGGCCGGTGCGGCCGGCTACGCAGATCGTCGCGGTAGAGGGTGATGTCGAGCGAGCCCAGAGCCGGGCGGACGCCGGAGAATTCCTCGATCTTCTCGGTGAGCCGCGCGGCCAAGGTGGTGCCACGGGTGGGAATGCCGATCAGTACTACGCGCGGCGCGTCCGGCTCTCCCGCGTCCAACGCGGTCTTCTCGATGATCTGGTGCGCGATGCGCGCGATGGTCCGCCCGACATCCGAAGCCGACAACAGCTCCCGCCCCACCGCCACCCATTCCGGGGTGTGTCGCTGCGATGTCTCGGCAGCGCCGCCGGACTTGGCGGCCCGTTCTTCGGGCACGGCCATGCCGACCTCCTTCCCCGCCTCACCGGACGGTCCGTTAAAGGATGTCTTACGGCAAGCAGCGTAGCAGCGCCGCAACCCCCGCTTTCACCAGGCATATCCCGCTGTGAGCGGGGCCACTGCAGCCGAGCGGACGCGGACGCCGCTCCAAGCGCACCGCGCGGACCCGTCCGGTCGGCCACGCCGACAGCCGGACGAAGCTCCCGACAATCCTGACCGAAATCCGCTAGCACGTATGTTCGATCAGCGGTACGCTCCCCTCATGTCCACACCGCTCCAGGGATCGCTGCTCGACGGATTCGGTGATACCGAATTCGCGCCGCTTCGCGATGCGCGCCGGACGGTGCTCGACCACGGAGCCTGGGTGGATCTGCTGCCCGGTTGGCTTTCGGGCGCGGACGCGCTGTTCGACCGACTGGTCACCCGTGTGCCTTGGAAGGCGGAGCGCAGGCCGATGTACGACCGCGTGGTCGACGTGCCCCGGCTACTGCGGTTCTACGCGGAGCACGAACCACTGCCGGATCCGGCCCTGGCCGACGCCCGCGCGGCGCTGAGCGACCACTATCGTCACGAGCTCGGCGAACCGTTCCGCACCGCAGGCCTGTGCTATTACCGGGACGGGCGCGACAGCGTCGCCTGGCACGGCGACAACATCGGCCGCGGCGCCACCCACGACACGATGGTCGCGATCGTGTCGGTCGGGGCGCCGAGGGCGCTGCTGCTACGCCCCCGTGGTGGTGGGGCGAGCATCAAATACGTTGTGGGCCATGGCGATCTGCTGGTCATGGGCGGCTCCTGCCAGCGCACATGGGAGCACGCGATACCGAAGACACGCAAACCCACCGGCCCACGGATCAGCATCCAGTACCGCCCGCGCGGCGTCCGCTGACGCCGTGCCCGCACTGTGCTCCACCCGACAGCGCGCCGGCTTGACCTGAACCGCCGTTGAGGTCGGAAGCTCGTCGGCATGAGTACGACAGCTTCCACACCGCCCCTGGTCGAGGACACAACGGTCGACCACACCGACGACATCGCCGCGATCCGGCAGATCGTGGCCAACGCCGAGGCGGGCTTCAACGCCAACGACGCCGCGCTGCTGTCCGCCGATTTCACCGCCAACGCCGCCGTCGTCAACGCGATGGGCACGCTGATCACCGGATTCGAGGCGCTGCTCGACGCGAACCGCCGAGGTCTGGCGGGATTCCTGAAAGACCAGTACGCGCGCTACGAGATCGCCGACATCACGTTTCTACGACCGGACGTCGCGATCGCGCACAAGCGGGCATGGGCGACGACGGCCGACGGAGAACTGCTCGACAACGACCACGCCATGATCGCGCTCTACGTGCTCGTCAAGCAGGGCGATCGCTGGTACACCGCCGCCCGGCAGAACACTTTGGTGCCCGCAGCCGAATAATCCGCCGACCGGCGCGTGTCACCCGGGCCGGTTAGCCTGGCATCATGAGCAATCCAGGGGCGGGGGTCTTGGCCGTGATGCCGCTGCACACGATCAGCGAAGTCTACGGCGTGGCCGGGCTGCAGGAACGATTACTGCTGGAAATCGCCGAGCTGCCCGACACGCCGCGCTTGACCGCGGCGCTGGATCTCGCGGCCGACCTGCATCGTGACGATCGTTACGGCCGCGAGCCGTACCTCAGTCATCTACTGCGCGTGACGATTCGGATCATCAGCCACTACGAGGTCAAGGACCCGGACGTGGTCGCGGCGGGCCTGCTGCACGACTCGGTCGAGGACCACGCCGCCGAGCTGGCCGCCGACCGCCCCGGCCCGACCGTCGACGCCGCTCTCGGCGCGCTCACCGACCGGTTCGGTGAACGAGTGGCCGATCTCGTCGCAGCGGTGACCAATCCCGAACCGGATCCGGCGCGCGACCGGCAGGCACAGTACCGCGAGCACGTCGCGACCAACCTGGACCGGCACCCATGGGCCCGGGTGATCAAGCTCTCCGACTTCACCGACAACGGCGTAGGCATCCTTTACGCCACCGGTCCCGCAATGGGCAAACTCGCCGCCAAATACCGTCCGCTCACCGCCGTGTACCGCGACCTGGTCACCCGGCCGGACACGCCGCTGGCCGACCACGTCCGGCAGCACATTCTCGATCAGCTCGACCGCGCGGACGAGCGGTTCGAGGCGATCCTGTCGCGCGACTGATCGCCGGGCGGGTCGGCGACGTGACTGTGCCTGCGGCCCAGAAGTATCGGCGCCAACCCGCACCCTTCCAGGAAGCGGTGAGTGGTCACGGCGCGCGCAGCACCGACTCGACCAGCTCGCGCACCGCCGCCAGCAACCGGTCGGTCCGACCCGCCCGCACCATGCTCGACACCAACTCGGCGCTCAGCGCCCCCAGCAGCAGCCGCCCGACCACTTCGGCATCCAGGCCAGGGCGGGCTTCGCGCAGCAACGTGGTGATGTGGTTGTCCCAGAACGCGTGGAACTCGGCGGTCCGCGGATGCGGCGGCTCGGTGCGATAAACGGCCATCAGCTCGGAGTTGTCGATCACCAGCCGGGCCATCGCGTCGAAGTAGGCGATCAGGCGCGCATCGGCGGGCGCGCCGGGGCCGAGCGGCGGCGGGCCGCTGGTGATCGCGTCCATGAGCGTCAGCGCGCTCTGCGCCACCATCTCGTGCAAGAGCCCGGCGCGGCTGCCGAAGCGATGGAAGATCGTGCCCTTACCCACTCCGGCGGCGGCCGCGACGCGATCCATCGTGATCGCCTCGGCGCCGTGCTCGGCGAGCAGCGCGAAGGTGGCATCCAGGATCGCCTGCCGGTTACGTGCCGCGTCCGCCCGTTCCCTGGGCCGTTCCTCGCCCATCGCACCCGCTTTCTAGACAAGTTGACCGACGGTCCATATCATCGAGGGGCTAATTGGACCGACAGTCAACTTATGGAGTTAGTGATGCGGGCAATCGTAATGACGGCACAGGGCAGCCCGGACGTGCTGGTGGCCCAGGAGGTCCCGACGCCGCGGGCGGCGGCGGACGAGGTGGTGATCCGCGCCGAGGCGATTCCGGTGCTGTTCCCGGAGACCAAACTGCGTTCCGGCGAGTTCCCGATCGGTGCGCCGCTGCCGCTGGTCTTCGGTTTCCAGGCCGCGGGAGTCGTCACCGAGGTCGGCACGCATGTCGATCCGGCGCTGACCGGGCGACGTGTCGTCGTGTCCACCAATGGTTCCGGCGCCTACGCCGAATTCATCGCCGCTGCGGCTGATTCCGTGACGCTCATCCCGGACGGCCTGTCCTCGGTGGACGCGGCGGCGGTACTGATGAACGGTTCGGTGGCGATCCCATTGCTGGAGACCGCCGCGCTGACCGGGGCCGAGACCGTCCTGATCGAGGCGGCCGCCACCGGCGTCGGCAGCGCCCTGACCCAGCTCGCCAAAGAATTCGGGGCGGGTCGCGTCATCGGCACGGCCGGTGGTCCCGACAAGGCCGCCCATGCCCGCGAGCTGGGAGCCGACGAGGTGATCGACCACAACGACCCGGCGTGGACCACGCGGTTGCGCGAGGCACTCGGCGGCGCAACGGTGGACGTGGTGTTCGACTCGATAGGTGGTGACAGCTCGTCGGGCCTGCTCGATCTCATGACGCCGTTGCGCGGTCGGCTGCTCGGTTACGGGTGGTTGTCCGGAGAACCCGCGCGGATAACGGCGACCGACCTGATCATGCGTGGACTCACCTTCACCGGCTGCGCGGGACCGGCCTGGTCGAACCGAGTCGCCCAGGCGGGTAGCACCGTTCTGGCCCGAGCAGCGGCGGGTGGGCTCGACGCGCTGGTCGAGGCGGTGCTGCCGCTGGACCAGGCGAGCCACGCGCACCGGCTGCTGGAGGATCGGGCGCCGCTGGGCAAAATAGTGCTGAGCCCATGTCCGATCATGTCGTGAGCAGCACGAGGCCGACGGGACCGTGGCTAGGGTGGGTGGCGTGCGGACTTCCCCGGAAACCCATGTCGGCTCCGCAAACGCGCTCACCGCACGGTGGTGCGCGGCGGTGGGCGAGCGAGACTTCGTGGTGTCGGGGGCCGGCGTCTGGCCACTGCTGGCCTTGCTCGCCTCCGCGGCGGACGGTCCGGCGCGGGATGAATTGGCGTCAGCGATCGGAGTGCCCGCAGCGGAGGGGCTAGACGGAGCGCTCCGGTTGCTGCGCGATCTCGAGCACGCGGAAGCGACGTCGGCGGCGCTCGGCGTGTGGGTGCGTCGCGATCTTCCGCTGCGCGAGGCGTGGTCGCGGGCGCTCCCCGACGGCGTTCTCGCACGGTTGGCAGGGCAGGCCGAGCTCGACAGCTGGGCGGCCCGGCACACCGCCGGCCTCATCGAGCGGTTCCCGCTCACTGTCGATCCCGACACGTTGCTGGTGCTCGCCACCGCGCTGGTCGCGAAGACCAGATGGCACGTGCCTTTCGAGGTCGGGACGCTGGCACCGAACGAAGGTCCGTGGCAGGGACATCGCGGGCCCGGGTTGACTCGCACGAGCACCGACCTGACGAAGGCCGCGATTCTGGACGCACCGGAACCGATCACGCGCGTCGTCGTCGAGGGCGTCGCCGACCTCGACGTCCACCTTCTGCTCGGCACCGGAACACCCGGCGCCGTGCTCGGCACGGGACTTGCGGCGTTGTCCGGCAACGCGCCGATCCGCACCGGCCTGCCGGTCGGGACCGTGGGGCCGGGACTGACCGTACGCACCGAGCCGGTGCTGTCCGGCAGCGGTCAGCTACGGGTCCGGCTTCCTCCCTTCGAGATCCGATCCACCCACGACCTGCTCGGCGGATCCGACTTGTTCGGCTTGGCCGCCGCGACCGACTGCGGCCGCGGCCATTTTCCGGCGATCTCGCCTTTCCCCCTCTGCGTCGGCCAAGGAGCACAAGAGGTGCTCGCCCGGTTCAGCCACGAAGGTTTCGAGGCCGCCGCCGTCACGGCCTTCGCGTTGCGTGCGGCGGCAGCGGCACTGCGGCGCAACCACGCGCCCGTCGTCTCGGTGACCTTCGACCGCCCCTTCGGATTCATCGCCGTACACCGCCCGACAGGTCTCGCGATCGTCGCAGGATGGATCGCCACTCCTCCCACCTCCACACCATTCGCCCCAGCCTGACCGCTCCGAGTGGAACCCGGGAAAGCCGACGGCGTCACCTACCGCCGGGCGAAGTATGGAGCGTGCTCCGGCAAGACGCCGCGGGCGAGCAAGAACGGCGGGACGCTGCGCAGGACCGGGATCCGGCGCAGGGCGCGGATCGGCAGCGGTGCTCGGGGAGCACGTGCGATGTCGATTCGTCCGTCGAGAGCGGGAGCTATGGCCCTGGCGTGCAGCAGCCGCTGTATGCCCTGCGTCACGACGGTCGGAAATCTGCGCCGCCGCTGGACCTTCGCCAGGTCCCTGGTACCGAGCGTGCCCGAAAGCAGCCGCGGGGCCAGAATTCGGGCCGCGGCGACGGCGTCCTGGACGGCCAGGTTGATGCCGACGCCACCGGCCGGGGACATGGCGTGGGCGGCGTCGCCGAGACAGAGCAGACCGTTGGTGTACCACTTGGTCAGCCGGTCGAGTTCGACCTCGAGCAGCTTGACCTCGTCCCAGCTGGTCAGGGCGTCGACCCGGTCGTGCAGCCAGGGCGCGGCCTCGGCCAGGCCGCGCATGATGTCCTCGACCGGCCCGCGGCGGGCGGATTCGTCGGCACCCTTGGCGATCAGGGTCGCGCACTGCCAGTAGTCGCCGCGGTCGAGCAGGACCGCGACCCGCCGGGCGGTGACGATGGGCAGCGCGCCCGCCGGGTCGATCCCGGTGCGTGGCAGGCGAAACCACCAGACGTCCATCGGCGTGGGCCATTCGCGGGTCGGCAGTCCCGCGGCGCGGCGCAGCAGCGAGCCGCGTCCGTCGCAGGCGACGGTGAGGTCGGCTTCCATCGAACCGGTCGTACCGTCGGCGCTGCGGTAGACCACGCCGCCGACCCTGCCGTCGACCCAGATCAAGTCGGTGGCTTCGGTGTTCATCCGCAGCCGGAAGGTCGACTCGGCTTGCGCGGCACGCGCTAGCAGGTCCAGCAGGTCCCACTGCGGGACCATGGCGACGTACTTGTGCTTGCCGGGCAGGTTCTTCAGCGTCGCCAGGGTCTGCAAGCCCCCGGCTATCGGCAGTTGTACCTGATCCACCTTGCGCGCGTTCAGTTTCGCGAATTCCGCGCCGAGGCCCAGTTCGTCGAGCAGGTCGAGGGTGGTGGGATGCACGGTGTCGCCGCGGAAGTCGCGAAGGAAGTCCTTGTGTTTCTCCAGCACCGTGACCTCGACACCGGCTCGCGCGAGCAGCAGCCCGAGCACCATTCCGGCCGGCCCGCCACCAACCACCAGGCATGTCGTGCGTTCCATCGACTGTGTCTCCCTCGGTCGCCGCATCGCCGCAAGGTGTCGCCTGTTTGCGCGAATCCTAGTGTGGCGGGCGAAGCACCGGACCGGATCGGCGATGGCCGACCGATTCCACGGCGGACCTCAGCCGATATCCCTGTGCAGCACGAAGAAGTACGGTTCGGTCATGCCGCGCAGGTCCATCACGCCGAGCAAGGTGTGCTCGTCGGCGCGCCGGAAGTGATCGATGATCGGCAGGTGGTCGTAGACCATCGCGGCACTGGTCACGCCGCGGTATTCGATCTCGCGCAGACGCGCCGTGGGCTTGTTCGTGCGCAGCGCGGGGCGCACGACCGGCAGCATCTTGCGCACGGCACGCACTCCGGGCAGCGGCACCTTCCCCGCCAGCGAAAGAGGGACCCGGCGCGGGTCGATCGGAAATACCGTGCCGCCCGAGGTGAACAGCAGCGGATGCACACTGTCCGGGCCGTCGAACTGCTTGCCGTACCAGCCCGAAGCCACCAGGACGCCATCCATCGGGTGCCCGGTGGGCAGTTCCTCGCCCCGCCAGCGGCCCGTCGTGATCTCCTCGACCCGCGCTGCGGGGAGGCGGTCGAACAGAGCCCACGCCTCCTGCGCGGTGTGGACATCCGTCATGGTCAGCTCGTTCGCGGCCATCTCTCCTACTTCCTCACCGAGGCAACGTTGCGATAGACACCCTATCTGTCTCTCAGAGGAACGCGTCCAGCGGCGGCCTGCGGGGCTTCGTCCCAGTGTTCAGTAGGTCGCCATGAGATAGATGCCGACGATGATCATCACGCAGGCGGCGACGCGCTTGGGGTTCACCGCGCGCCGCGGGAATCCCATCAGCCCGACGTGGTCGATGGCAAGGGCGCCGAACATCTGTCCGGCGATGATCAGCGCATTGAAGGTGCCCGCTCCGACATCGGACGCCACGGAGATCATCGCCAGGATCGCCGCACCGCCCAGCAGACCGCCGAACGGCGCCCACCGGGGCATAGTCCGGATGTCGGCCCGCGTCGGCCAAGGCCGGTTGGAGGAGACGGCCAGCGCCACCGCGAGGAAGATCGCGAAGCCGGTGAACGCCACGGCGTAGGAGATCACGCCACACAGCCAGACGTTCTTCAACGCCAGCTTCAAGGAGTTCTGACAGCCCGCTTCCACGGAGCGCAGTGCGCCGCCGACCAGGATGAACACGAAGATGAGTGCCGTCGTGACACGCGGCAGGGTGGTACGGGTTTCGGCGGTGCGAACCGTCATCGGGAACCCTCCGGAGGGGTGCGAGAAGTGGATGGCTGACCGGCAGCTGAGGTGGATCTCGTCGTCAGGTCACGCTGGCCGTGCGCTCGCCTTCTGCGGGTTCGTCGGTCATCAGGTAGATCGCGAGTGTGATCAACCCGCAGGCCAGCAAACGGGGAAGGCTGGCGGATCGCTCCTCGAATCCCATGAGTCCGAAGTGATCCATGATCACGGCGACCACCATTTCGCCGATGATCACGAGCGCGCTGAACGTCGCCACGCCGACGTACCGGGCTACGGCGATCATGCCCATCACCGCCGCGCCGCCCAGCAGGCCGCCGAACGGCGCCCACCACGGCATGTTCCGCACGTCATCGAGGCTCGGCCACGGCGTCTTCGACGATACGGCGAGGAAGATCAAAAATCCGGTCAGCGCAACGGCATACGAGATCACCGCGCACAGCCACATATTCCGCATGTGGTTCATCAGCGTGTTCTGACAGCCGGCTTCTGCCGACCGTAAGGCGCCTCCGACCAGTATGAACAGGAATACCAGTCCGACGACGATGGTCATGAGCAAACACATCCTTGGCTTGGCGGCGGACGAACACCGAGATCGCCTCGGACACAATGGTTTCGCTCCGGCGATAGGGCCGGTACGGTGTCCGAGCCGACGTCCGACCGCTGTGACCCGGATAACGTACCATCGCCTAACGGCACGTTCAACGGGTTGTCGGCGCCCTTCCATCGCACGGTAAGGCCCGCACCGACAGGGAAGGGATATGGAGGAAAGGCTGCCATGATGGCACTCGTGCCCGATCTGGTCGATTCTTCCCCTCGGAACCCGTCCACGGCCGCCGCGGCCACACCGACGTCCGGGCGGAGAGTGCGGCTGAGCGTCCTGGACCGGGTTCGTCTCTCCTTACTGGCGGCCGGTCTGCTGTGTGTACTCACCGGCCTGCTCCCCCGCGACGAAGCCGAGGCGAATATGCGACGCGTCGCCCCGTTGCTGCTGTTTCTCGCCAGCGTGATCGTGCTGGCCGAACTCACCAGACGAGCCAGGGTTTTCGACGTCATCGCCCATCGCCTCGCGATCCTCGGTCGAGGCCACTACGCGGCACTGTTCGGCCTCTGCGTACTGTTCGCCTCCGCCACGACGATTCTGTTGAACCTCGACACCACCGCGGTACTGATCGCCCCGGTCCTGCTGGCACTCGCGGCGCCTGCCCGGATTCCGCCGCTCCCTCTGGCCATGACCACCCTCTGGCTGGCCAACACCGCGAGCCTGCTGCTGCCGGTCTCCAATCTCACCAACCTGCTCGCCGCCGATCGGGTGGCGCTGACCTCGACCGAGTTCGCAGCGAAGATGTGGGCGCCCCAACTGGTTTCGATCGTCGCGACCATGGTGTGCCTGTGGGTGTGGTACTGGCGGCGCGGACAGCGGGAAACCGAGCGCTATGTGCCCCCCGAGCCGATCCGCCCCCCGAACTTCCGAGAGCGCTCGCTGTTGTTCGTCACCGCGGGGGCCTGTCTGCTGTTCATCGTCGCCATCCCCATGGTCGGCGACCGGATCGGTATCGCGGCGACACTCGCGGCGCTCATCGCGGTGGCGGCGTTCGCCGTCTTCGACCGCAGCGCCTTGCGGCTGTCGCTCATCCCCTGGCGGCTGCTCGTGTTCGTGGTCGGCTTGTTCCTGGTGGTGCCCACGCTGAGCCGATTCGGCTTGGCCGATGCGATGCACGCTGTGATCGGCACCGACCCGGGTGCCTCCGGCGCGTTCCGGGCCGCCGCCGCGGGCGCGACCCTGTCCAATATCGCCAACAACTTGCCGGCCTACACCGCGGGCGAGGCGGTGATTCCCGCGCAGAACGGCGATCAGCTTCTCGCGTTGTTGATCGGCACCGATGTGGGCTCGATCGTCACGCCCTGGGCTTCGCTTGCCACGTTGCTGTGCTTGGAGTTCTGCCGCACGCACGACGTGCGGGTACCCATGCGGCGTTTTGTCCTGACCGGCCTCGTCCTCGCGGTGGTCGCCACCGCAGGGGCGGTGGCGGCGCTGTTGATCTGGGGTTAGCCGTCGAGACCGCCGATGATTCGCGTCAGTGAACAGCCACTTCCGAATCTCTGGGACCGACTCCCGCTTGACCTCGAGTGCGGTCGAGGTCAGAGGATCCGAACGAGGCAGGATCGAAAAGCTCGTCTCGATCCGATCTCAGAACGCGGAGTCACTCCGGCTCTGTTGGGCTCCCGCTGGTCATCCGTACACCCACCAGCGGGAGTTTCGAGCCTTCTGCCGGAATCGGGGGAGAGTCCGAGAATTCGAGGCACAGAGACGAACTCAGTCCACTGCGGTGATTTCCCACTCGTAGACGGTGAGTTCGGAGGCCCCGGTGGTGTGCACGGGATCGGTGAAAACGATTTCCCGGGCGGCGTAGAGGTTTTCGGCGTAGATCACGTACGCGCCGCCGGTGCCGTCGGTGAAACGGCCGCTCTCCTGCAATTGTCCCCGGTCGTGCAGTGTCTTCAGGAACTGCCGATGCGGCTCGATCACGGCGGCGTCGAAACGCGGAGTACGCATCGCCATCACGAGATACTTGTTCACAGTTCGGGCTCCGGACGGGGCGCCCTCGTCGCCGCCGCGGCGGCTCGCACCTGCGGCGCCACCAGGACGACCTGGCCCAGCACGCCGTTGAGGAAGGACGGGGAGTCGTCGGTGGACAGCTCCTTGGCCAGCTCGACCGCCTCGTCCACGGCGACGACCGGAGGGACGTCGCTCGCGTGGAACAGCTCCCAGACCGCGATGCGCAGAATCGCGCGATCCACGGCCGGGAGGCGCGAGAGTGTCCAATCCTGCAGATACGACTCGATGGTGCCGTCGACCCGGTCGAGGTCGTCGGCGACGCCCTCGACCAAGGTGCGGGTGTAGGCGTGCACCGGCGCGACCGACTGGTCGCGGGCGGCCAGCTCGGCGCGCTCGTCGACCAGGTCGGCTGCGTCGACGTCCCTGGCCTCCGCCTCGAACAGCAGGTCGACCGCCCGGCGGCGGGCCTTGTGCCGCGCGCCGAGCTTCTTGTACGTGGACTTCTTGTCCACGGGCTGTTCAGCCACGGTCACATCATCCCGGAATCGGCCGGCCGCGGTATCAGGCGTTGACCCGGCCGAGGTAGCTGCCGTCGCGCGAGTCGATACGCAGCTTGTCGCCGGTGTTGATGAACAGGGGGACCTGCACCTCGGCGCCCGTCTCCAAGGTGGCGGGCTTGGTGCCGCCGGTGGAGCGGTCACCCTGCAGCCCGATGTCGGTGTGCTGGACCACGAGCTCGATCGAGACCGGGAGCTCGACGTACAGCGGCGCGCCCTCGTGCATCGAGACCTGCACGGTCATGTTCTCCAGCAGGAAGCGGGCGCCGTCACCGATGGTGGCCTCGGAGATGGAGATCTGGTCGAAGGTCTCGCCGTCCATGAAGACGTAGTCGGAGCCGTCGTGGTAGAGGTAGGTCATGTCGCGGCGGTCGACGGTCGCGGTCTCCACCTTCACACCGGCGTTGAAGGTCTTGTCGACCACCTTGCCGGACACGACGTTCTTCAGCTTGGTCCGCACGAACGCGGGGCCCTTGCCCGGCTTGACGTGCTGGAATTCGATGATCTGCTGGAGCTGACCGTCGATCTTCAGCACAAGGCCGTTCTTGAAGTCGCTGGTGTCCGCCACTGTCTTCGGATCTCCTCGTTCTACCGCTTGGTCTCGGGTAGACCGGCGTCAGTCGACGACGGTCAGGTCTTTGCTGGTGTGGGTGAGCAACTCCGGGCCCCCTTCGCGCACCACGAGCGTGTCCTCGATCCGGACCCCGCCGCGGCCGGGAAAGTACACACCTGGTTCGACGGTCACCGCCACGCCAGTCAGAAGTGTACCGGTTCCGGTTTTCGCGATTCCGGGTGCTTCGTGGATCTGCAGACCGACCCCGTGGCCGAGACCGTGCACGAACAACTTGCCGTGCCCGGCGGCCTCGATCACCGCCCGCGACGCGGCGTCCACGTCCGCCACCGGAACCCCTGGCCGCAGCGCCTCGCGCCCGGCGCGCTGGGCCTCGGCGACCAGGGCGTACACCTCGCGCTGCCAGTCGGTCGGCGTGCCCAGCACGAAGGTGCGGGTCATGTCGGAGTGGTAGCCGCCGACCACCGCGCCGAAGTCCAGCTTGACGAAATCACCGGCGGCCAGCACGGCTTCGGTCGGACGATGGTGCGGGACAGCCGAATTCGCTCCGGTCGCCACGATGGTCTCGAACGACACCGCTTCCGCGCCGTGCTCGAACATGGCCCACTCCAGATCCCTGGCCACCTGGCGCTCGGTGCGGCCGGGACGCAGTCCGCCACGCTCGAGCAGCGCGGCCAGACCGGCATCACCCGCCGCGCAGGCCGCGCGCAACTGTTCCACTTCGTAGGCGTCCTTGACCATGCGCAACTGCTCGACCAGGCCGGGAGAAGCGACGAACTCCAGGCCGGTGCGCTGTTCGAGGAAGCCGCGGTGCTGGTCGACGGTGACGACGTGACTTTCGAAACCCACCCGGCCGACCTGCCACTCCCCTGCCAACTGCACGATCCGCCGCGCGGTAGCCCGCGCGATCTCCGCGCGCAGGTCGGGGACCTGCTCGGCGACCTGGGTTCGATACCGGCCGTCGGTGCCGATCACGCTGCGCTCCTCGGCGGTGCGCGTGTCCCAGGAGTGCACCAGCAGCGCCGCGTTCGAGCCGGTGAACCCGGTCAGATATCTGATGTTCACCAGATCGGTGACCAGCAGGGCGTCCACCCTGTTCTCCACCAGCAGGCTGCGTAGCGCAGCCCGCCGCGCCGCGTAGTCCGGCACATGACCCTGGTGATCAGCACACATGTGTCAAAACTACCGCCGACGCACCTCCGGCCGACAGGCAACACGTGCCCAGCGCGCCGCGCGTCGTCGTCGAAGCGCATGGAAACGCGCTAATACTCTGGCGCTCAGGATGTTTCGTCTTCCGGACGACTGCTGAACAGTCACCTGTTCACATTCGATCGCGTTGTGCACATTCCGGGCAGCGACAGCTTTCCCGCGCCGCGGACGGGCGAGAGTGGAGCCATGACTCCTCTCGCGGGCGGCGTGCTCACCGTGTGGTGCGCGGCCCTGACAGTGTTCGACCTACGTGAACGGCGGCTACCGAACGGACTGACCGGTTCGGGGATGGTGGCGATCCTCGGATATGCGCAGATCACAGGGCAATTCGCCGACGCGCTGCTGGGCGCACTGCTGCTGTCGGCGCCGTACCTGCTGGTGCACCTCGTCGCGCCCCCCGCGCTGGGCGCGGGGGACGTCAAGCTCGCGGTGACGCTGGGCGGGGCGGCCGCGCTCGGCGGCGCGCAGACGTGGGTGTGGGCGGCGATCGGAGCACCGGCGCTCACGGCATGCGGGGCCGTCGGCGTGCTGACGTGCCGGATGCTCTTCATCCGCGACGAGCCCGGCAACCATGCGGTCACCGTGCCGCACGGTCCCGCGATGTGCCTGGCGACATTGCTCGCCTTGCTGTCGTCGACCTTGGATTCGACCTGAGGCGGGCAGTTGCCGCACAGCGAACCCGCCGCGCGCCATCGACCGGACGGCGAACCCAGCAAATATGCCGCAATTCATCGGTAGCATCAATGGCGAGCCACGACTTTCCCGAGCAGCCGCCGGAACCGCGCTCGCGTGCGGCACCTCGGCGATCGCCACCGCGAGTGCGCCAGACCAGCGATGCAGCGAGAAGGAGCCGCCGAGTGAATCCGAGGCATCCGTCGCGGAAGCCGATCGTGGTGGGAACCGACGGTTCCGCCGAGTCGATGGTCGCGGTGCGCTGGGCCGCGCAGACCGCCGCGCTGCACGACGCGCCCCTGCACATCTCGTTGGTCGTCGAGTCGTCGCTCGGCTCAGACAACGACGATCCGCCGCGGCCCGCGGCGTTGCTGCGGGTGCGCGAAGCGGACGAGGCGATCGAGCGCGCCGCGGACGCCGCCGTAACGGCCGCACATGTGGTGCGCGACATCGCCATCGGCACCGACATCCGCACCGCGCACGTGGCCACCGCCCTGATCGAGCGCTCCCGGAGCGCGGCGATGCTCGTGGTCGGCACCCGCGGCATCGGGCGAGTCCAGCGTGTCCTTCTCGGATCGGTCAGCGCCACCGTCGCCCGGGATGCGGGCTGCCCGGTGGCGGTGGTACCCGCCGAAGCGCCACTGTGGGACCGGGCCGGCACCAGCCCGGTGATCGTCGGGGTGGACGCCTCCACCGACGAGCAGGCGGCGATCGAGGTGGCGGTGACCGAGGCGTCGCTGCGCGGGGTCGAATTGGTGGCCGTGCACACCTGGGGCGAAGTCGAGCCGCTCGCCGCCATCGGCACCGACTGGGCCGCGCTGCGCCGGACCGAGGAAGCGGCGCTGGCCGCGAGCCTGGCGGGTTGGCAGGAGCAGTACCCGGAGGTGACCATCCGGCGTGAGGTCGTCCGCGACCGTCCGGAGCGGCGGCTGCTCGAGCGCTCGCGGGACGGACAGCTGCTGGTGGTGGGCAGTCGTGGCCGAGGGACTTTGGGACGGCTGCTGTTCGGCTCTGTCGGTGACGCGTTGCTGCGGTCGGTGGATCGCACCATCGTCATAGCTCGCTGAGCGCGCCGGGTCGCGGTATCCGGCCCTGCCCTGGCGTGCGCGTCGTCACGGCGGGCCACGTTCCCGGGCACCGGCGTCGACATGGGAAGATGAACGACGTGCTGCGTTGGATAACTGCCGGAGAATCCCATGGTCCCGCTCTCGTCGCCCTCCTCGAGGGAATGGTGGCAGGCGTCGAGGTGACGTCGGACGAGATCTCCACGCAGCTGGCCCGCCGCAGGCTGGGATACGGTCGCGGCGCCCGGATGAAGTTCGAGGCCGACAAGGTCACCATCGTCGGCGGCGTGCGGCACGGGCGCACGATGGGCGGCCCGGTAGCCATCGAGGTGGCCAATTCCGAGTGGCCGAAGTGGACCACGGTCATGTCCGCCGACCCGGTCGATCCCGCCGAACTCGCCGACTTGGCCCGCAATGCCCCGCTGACGCGGCCCCGGCCCGGACACGCGGACTACTCCGGCATGCTCAAGTACAACTTCGACGACGCCCGCAACGTGCTCGAGCGCGCCAGCGCCAGAGAGACCGCCGCGCGCGTCGCGGCCGGCACCGTCGCGCGCAATTTCCTGCGCCAGGCGTTCGGCGCGGAGGTCGTCTCGCACGTCGTGTCGATCGGAACGGCCCAGAACACCTCGGGGATCGTGCCGACCGCCGCCGACCTCGCCGCGGTGGACGAGAGCCCGGTGCGGGCGTTCGACAAGGACGCCGAAGCCGCGATGATCGCGGAGATCGAGGCGGCCAAGAAGGACGGCGACACCCTCGGCGGAGTGGTCGAGGTGGTCGTGGAGGGGCTTCCGGTCGGCCTGGGCTCCTTCACCAGCGGCGAGAACCGGCTCGACTCCCGCCTCGCGGCCGCGCTCATGGGCATCCAGGCCATCAAGGGCGTCGAGGTCGGCGACGGCTTCGAGACCGCGCGCCGCCGCGGCAGCCAGGCACACGACGAGATGCGCCCCGGCCCCGACGGCGTGCTGCGCTCCACCAACC
This sequence comes from Nocardia asteroides, assembly GCA_019930625.1. Classification (NCBI taxonomy): domain Bacteria; kingdom Bacillati; phylum Actinomycetota; class Actinomycetes; order Mycobacteriales; family Nocardiaceae; genus Nocardia; species Nocardia asteroides. The sequence goes on along the minus strand of CP082844.1, from coordinate 4,288,465 downwards.
GCGCGGGCGGCCTCGAGGGCGGCATGACCAATGGCGAGGCGTTGCGCGTGCGCGCGGCCATGAAGCCGATCTCCACGGTGCCGCGCGCGCTGTCCACGGTCGACATGACCACCGGCGACGAAGCCGTCGCCATCCATCAGCGTTCGGACGTGTGCGCCGTGCCCGCGGCGGGCGTGGTCGCCGAATCCATGGTGGCGCTGGTCGTGGCGCAGGCCGCGCTGGAGAAGTTCGGCGGCGACTCGCTCACCGAGACGGCCGAGAACATCACCAGCTACATCAAGCGGATCAGCACCCGCCCCCACGTGCCCGCGGACAGTCGGTCGCAATGATCGTGCAGACCGATCCGCGCGCCCCGCGCGTGGTGCTGGTCGGACCGCCGGGGGCGGGGAAGTCCACGATCGGCCGCAAGCTCGCCAGGGAACTCGGTGTCGAGCTGTACGACACCGATGCCGGCATCGAGCGGGAGACCGGTCGCACGATCCCGGAGATCTTCGCCGAAGACGGCGAGCCCGAATTCCGCAGGATCGAGGAGCGGGTGGTGCGTCGCGCCGTCCTCGCCGAGCGCGGTGTGGTCTCGCTCGGTGGCGGCGCCGTGCTGTCGGCGAATACCAGAGCCTTGCTGCGCAACCGCACCGTGGTCTATCTGGAGATCAGTGTGGCCGAAGGGCTTCGGCGCACGGGGGCGAGCACTCAGCGCCCCTTGCTCAACGGCGCCGACCCCAGCGCGAAGTACCGGGAGCTGATGCGCACCCGCCGTCCGCTCTACCGGGAGGTGGCCACCGTGCGGGTCCGCACCGACGGCCGCAGCCCCGGCCGGGTGGTGCGCATGATCATGACCAAACTGGGCATGGAGCCGGTGGAGCCCGCCGAAGCGGATCTGCGGCCGCCACCCAGCGGGATCCCGCAGGGCAGCAGCCGGTCTCGCGCCCGCCGGCGCGCCCGGGCCAGAACCGCGGCCCGGCGCAAGGCCACCGATCAGGACGAGACCGCCGACACCGCGGCAGGCCCCGCACCGGAATCCGCCGTGACCGCCACCGTTCGATCCCGCCGCGCCCGCAGGGGCGGCGCGGGCGAACCCGACGCCGCGAACGGGGCGGGCAGCGCTGAGACGGCAGGCAGCCGATCCCGGCGCGCCCGCGCACGTCGTGCCCGCTCCCGGGCACGTCAGCAGTCGACAACAGCACCAACAGAATCGGAGCAAGCCACGTGACAGAGCCGAGTCGTCTCGAAGTCCGGACCGCCGACCCGTACCCGGTGATCATCGGCCGCGGGTTGCTCGGCGACCTCGTCGAGTCGGTCAGCGGCGCGACCAAAGGCGTGCGCACCGTGGCCGTCTTCCACCAGCCGCCGCTCACCGAGACCGCGGAGGCAGTGCGAAAGGCGCTGGCCGACACCGGTATCGACGCACACCGCATCGAGATCCCGGACGCCGAGGCGGGCAAGGATCTCGCGGTCGCCGGGTTCTGCTGGGAGGTGCTCGGTCGCATCGGCCTGACCCGCAACGACGTCGTGGTCAGCCTCGGCGGCGGCGCTGCGACCGATCTGGCCGGTTTCGTCGCCGCCACCTGGATGCGCGGTGTGCGCATCGTGCACGTGCCGACCACGCTGCTGGCGATGGTCGACGCCGCGGTCGGCGGCAAGACCGGAATCAACACCGAGGCGGGCAAGAACCTCGTCGGCTGCTTCCACGAGCCCGCCGCCGTGCTGGTCGACCTGGCCACGCTGGAAACGGTGCCGCGCAACGAGATCGTCGCGGGCATGGCCGAGATCATCAAAGCCGGATTCATCGCCGACCCGGTGATCCTCGACCTGGTGGAGCGGGCCCCGGAGGCCGCGCTCGACCCGACCGGCGAGGTGCTGCCGGAGCTGATCCGCCGCGCGATCCAGGTGAAAGCCGACGTTGTGGCCGCCGATCTGAAGGAGTCCAGCCTCCGCGAGATCCTCAACTACGGCCACACGCTCGGTCACGCCATCGAGCGCAGGGAACGCTACCGCTGGCGGCACGGCGCGGCCGTCTCCGTGGGACTGGTCTTCGCCGCCGAGCTCGGGCGTCTCGCGGGCCGTCTCGACGACGCCACCGCCGACCGTCACCGCGCGATCCTGTCCGCGGTCGGCTTGCCGACCAGCTACGATGCCGACGCGCTGCCCCAGTTGCTGGACGCCATGCAGACCGACAAGAAGACCCGCTCCGGCGTGCTGCGCTTCGTCGTGCTCGACGGACTGGCCAAGCCCGGTCGCCTGGAAGGACCCGATCCCACCCTGCTGGCCGCCGCCTATTCGGCGATCGCTCGGGAGGACAGCCCGAGCGGTGGTGCGGTCCTGCTGTAGACCCGCAGCACTTCGAGACACGAAAACGGCGCGCCCGGGTGGCCGGGCGCGCCGTTCGTTCGTCGAATCAGATCGCGATACCCGCGGCGGAGTACATCGACGGCGGGGTGGAGCGTTTCTTGCCGTTGCGCCGCTCGACCAGCATCCGGCCGATACCGACGCCGATCAGCGCGGGCACGAAGATCAGCAGGATGATGAACGAGGCGCCCGCCGTCACTTCGAACAGCAGGCCGTTGTCACCGAGATCGAACCGGGGAACGAAGTCCAGGATCCAGGTGACGAGGCCGCTGCCGATACCGGCCGCGACCGCGGCCTTCAGCCACATCATGGTGAGATCGGCGCCTCGTTCCGCGTCCCCGCTGGCCGCGCGGTCGTTGCGACCGTCGAGCACACCCCAGGACACGATGGCCGCGACCAGCACGATCAGGCACAGAATGCGCATCAGCGCCCCGTGCGTCGGCCAGTACACCATCGCGAACCCGAGTACGGCACGCAACGCCACCACCAGCGCGCCGAGCACCACGGCCCGCAACCACCAAGCATTCATGCGAAACACCATAGCCGTGTTTTTCGGCATCGCCTATGGCGCTGCGTGGCTCAGTTGGACGGAACCCAGAGGTCGTATCTACCACTGCCGTCATCGCGCCGAACGCACCGCGCCCGATCATTCCAGAGCGGCGCGTCCTTTCGGCAGCTTGCCAGCGAGACGTTCGACGCCGACGCCACACAGTGGAACCCCCAGCTGGGCTGCGCCGATGCGCAGCCAGAGGCTGCGGCCGCCGACTGTCCGCCGAACACGAACGCGGACGCGGCGATCGCCATCGCGGCGGCGATACCGATTCGAGTGAACATAACGCTACCCCTCCCCTTGAAATGTCCCCTTGAAATGCGTAATGCGTTCCCTACCCTTGGAATCCGTTGGAACGCATTGAACAACAGCATAATACGGCGACCACCGCAGTGGAATGAGCGTGGACGCACTGGTACTGCAAGTTGGCAGAGTCGCCGCCTCCAAGTCGTCCCGAAAGTCGAACGCGGGCAGCCCCGCACCGAGCTGATGTCGACCCCGGCCTGCACCCACGCAGCAGTGTCACCCCGGCACCGTACTCGGAAGCTGGGCCATCCTGTCCTGCGAGCGCCCAACGCCGACACGGACCGCCACCACGAACAGAACTGGTTTCAATTCCCGGGTCGATGCCCCTCGCCCATCGCCGCCGCCATCTCCGCGCGCGGCGCAGGTTGCCCGGTGAACAGCTCGACCTGCCCGTACGCCTGGTTCAACAGCATCTGCAATCCGCTGACGACGGTGTGGCCCGCGCGTTCGACGGCCTCCGCCAACGGAGTGGGCCACGGGTTGTAGATCGCGTCGAGCACCACCGGAGCCTCGGCCACCGCGGGGGCGACCACCGCGGCCGCGGTGGTGGGAACGGTGCTGACCACGGCGCCTGCCGCCGCACAGATCCCCTGGAGAGGTCCGGCCTCGAAGGCGGCCAGTGCGGCGATCATTCCGAGCCGCTCGGCCAGTTCCAGCGCGCCGCGCGCCCGGCCCGGATCCCGCGCGACCACGGTGACCGTCTTGGCCCCCAGTTCCGACAACGCGAGCAGCGCGGGCCGCGCGGTGCCGCCCGCCCCCAGAACCACGCCCTCGGTCAGCTCCTCGACCCCGGCGCCGCGCAGCGCGCCGAGCACGCCGTCCACGTCGGTGCAGTCGGCGCGCCAGCCGCCTTCGGTGCGGACCAGCGTATTGGCCGACCCGACGAGCACGGCGCGTTCGGTGCGCTCGTTCGCGTAGGCCAGTGCCGCTTCCTTGCCGGGCATGGTCACCGAGAGCCCGACCCATTCCGGGCCGAGCCCGTCGACCAACCCGGGCAGCTGCTCGGCTGAGCACTCGATGCGCTCGTAGGTCCAGTTCAGCCCGAGCGCGCGATACGCGGCCAGGTGCAGCTGTGGCGATCGCGAGTGCGCGATCGGTTTGCCGAGCACCGCCGCCTTGCGACTAGCGGCCACCACTGTCCTTGGAACTGTCCAGAATGCCGCTGCGCTGCGCCCGTGCGATCAGGCGCAGATGCTCCTGATAGTCGTCGGTGAACAGGGTGGTGCCCTGCTTGTCGACGGTGACGAAGTACAGCCACGGCCCCGGCTCCGGATTCTCCATGGCCCGCAGCGCGTTCAACGACGGGGCCGCGATCGGAGTCTTGGGCAGGCCACGCATCGCGTAGGTGTTCCAGGCGGTTTCCTGGGCGCGGTCGGCGTCGGTGGTCGCCACTTCGGTGCGATCGAGGGTGTAGTTCACCGTCGAGTCGAACTGCAGCATCTGATCGACCCGCAACCGGTTGACGATCACCCGCGCGACCTTGCCCATGTCCTCGGGTTTCGCCTCACGTTCCACCAGCGAGGCGGCCACCAGCGTCTCGTACGGCGTCAGTTTCGTGTCGGCGCCGGACTGCAGCAGGCCGGTGGACTCGTAGCTCTTCGCGCTCGCGCTCACCAGTTGCCGCAGGATCTGCTCCGGTGTGCCGCTGGGATCGAAATCCCAGGTGCCCGCGGCGATCAAGCCTTCCAGCTGCCGCGTGCGGTCCGGGCAGTCCTTGACACCCTGCATCGCCCAGGCGGGCACCCCCAGCGCGGCCAGGTCCAAGCCCGCGCCCGCGGCGTCGAGCTGTTCGTAGGTCACGCACTTCTGGTTGGGGCCGGTGCCGATGCAGCTGGCCTCGGCGATCTTGCGGTAGATGCCGTCATACCGCCCGCCGGTGCTCATGTCGTGCTGGTCGTGCAGCAGCCGTCCCTCGGAGACGACCAGGTTGCCGACCCTGGAATCCTTGCCGACCAGCGCGGCCACCGCCTCCACGGCGGGGCTCTGGCTGGGGATCGCGTAGAAGCCGGGCTGCACCGTGCTCATGTTCGCGTTGCGCACAGCCGCTTGGAAGAACGCGCCCGTGCTCGCGACGACGCCGCGCTCCATCATCGTCGAGGCGATCTGCTGCGAGGTGTCGCCCGGATGCACTTGCACCACCACCAGCGGTCCCCCTGGCCCCGCGAAGTCCTTCGGCGGAGCCATACCGCCGATCAGCTTCATCCCGGCGAAGATCACGGCGCCGGCGAACAGCAGGATGAAGGTGCCCGCGACGAACCATAGGTTCCGGCGGCGCTTCTTGCGCTCGGCCGCTTTACGGGAAGCGACCCGGGATCGCTTCCCGCGCTGCAAGCGGCCGGAACGCCCGGGCTCGGCGCGTTTCGACTCGCCGCGCTTCGAGCGGCGCGGCGACTCCGCGTTCGTGGCCCTCGGGCGTTGCCCGCCGCGCCGCGGTGGAGGTGGCGGCGCGGGTGGCTCCTCCTCCTCCTCGTCGTCGACGTAACGGGGGATGACGGTCGTATCGTCGTCGTAGTAGTCGTACTCGTCGCCCTCGTGTTCGTCCCAGGCCCGGTCGTCTCTCCGGTAACGCCGATCAGCTTCGCGCTGTCGGAACAGTTCCTCGGCCCGCGCCCACCGATCCGTCATGCATCGTCCCCGGGCGACGCGGGACGTCCCGCTTCCACCGACCTCAACACCGCACTCCGTTCGTCCAACCATCCTTGCAGGATCGACACGGCCGCCGCCTGATCGATCACCTGCCGCTGGCCACGCGCGCGAACTCCGCTGTCCCGCAATGCACGTGCAGCTGACACCGTAGTCAAACGTTCGTCGGAAAGCCGGACCGGCACCGGCCCGACGGCGGCCCGCAATCGCTCAGCGAATGCGCTGGCCAGCGTAGCGGCAGTCCCCTTCTCCCCGCGTAATGTTCGCGGGAATCCCACAATTACCTCGACTGCCTCGTACTCCCGCACAATTTCGGCAATTCTTTCGATATCGGGTGCGGAAGCCGTCCCTCTGGACTGTTTCGCGCGCGGCACGGTCTCCACCGGGGTGGCGAGAATCCCGTCGGGATCACACGCGGCGACCCCGATCCGGACACTGCCGACGTCGACGCCGATCCGCCTGCCCCGACCGGGATCGGTGGCGGGATGCGGCCGGTCGGCGCCGCGCTGCGCCGACCTCTCCGGTTCCGCGGCCTCGCCCATCACCCGGCGAGTTCGGCCACCCGCGCGCGGACCGCGGCCAGGCCCGCCGGGATGCCGGACGGATCCGAACCCGCGCCCTGGGCCATCTCCGGCTTGCCGCCGCCCCGTCCCGCGATGCTGGGACCGAAGCTGCCGACCAGATCGCCCGCCTTGACGCCGAGCTCCTGGGCGGGCTTGTTCACGGCGACCACGAACGGCACCTTGCCGTCGGCGTTGCCCAGCAGCACCACCACGGCGGGCTCGCTGCCGAACCGGCCGCGGATGTCGGTGGCCAGCGTGCGCAGATCGCCGGCGGGCACGCCCTCGGGCGCGGCCACGGCGACCAGCAGCAGGCGGCCGATTCGCTCGGCCTCCTCGACGAATCTGCCCGCCGAGGACAGCACGGCGGCCATCTTGGTGCGCTCGAGTTCCTTCTCGGCCACCTTGAGCCGCTCCACCAGCTGCTCGACACGGCCGGGCACCTCTTCGGAGGGCACCTTCAGCGCGGAGGCGACACCGGCCAGCAGCGCCCGCTCCTTGGCCAGGTACTTGTAGGAGTCCAAACCGACGAACGCCTCGACCCGGCGTACCCCGGAGCCGACCGACGCCTCACCGAGCACCGTGATCGGGCCGATCTGCGAGGAATGCTCCACGTGCGTGCCACCGCACAGCTCCATCGAGAACGGGCCGCCGATCTCCACGACGCGGACCTCGTTGCCGTAGTTCTCGCCGAACAGGGCCAGCGCGCCCATCTGCTTGGCCTTCGGCAGATCGGTGACGAAGGTGTTCACCGGGAAGTCGGCGCCGACCGCGTCGTTGGAGACGGCTTCGATGTCGGCCTTCTGCTGCTCGGACAGCTGGCCCTGCCAGTTGAAGTCGAAGCGCAGGTAGCCCGGCTTGTTCAGCGAACCGGCCTGCACGGCGTTCGGGCCGAGCACCTGCCGGAGGGCGGCGTGCACCATGTGCGTGCCGGAATGGCCCTGTGTGGCGCCGCGCCGCCACGCCGGGTCGGCCTGCGCGAGCACGACGTCGCCCTCGGTGATCTGGCCGTGCTCCACCGTGGTCTTGTGCACCCAGACCTTCTTGGCGATCTTCTGCACGTCGTTCACGCGCAGCTTCAGGCCCGATGAGGCGGTGATGGAGCCACGGTCGGCGATCTGGCCCCCGGACTCGGCGTAGAGCGGGCTGCGGTCCAGGATGACCTCGACGTCGTGCCCCGCGGTCGCGGTCGGCACCCGCACGCCGTCGGCGATCAGGGCGAGCACGGTGGCCTCGGAGGTGAGCTCGTCGAAGCCGGTGAACTCGGTGGCGCCGCGGTCGACCAGTTCCTTGTAGACGGTGAGGTCCGCGTGGGCGTGCTTGCGGGCCTGCGCGTCCTCCTTGGCACGCTTGCGCTGCTCGGCCATGAGCGAGCGGAAGCCCTCTTCGTCGACCGACAGCCCGGCCTCGGCGGCCATCTCCAGCGTCAGGTCGATCGGGAAGCCGTAGGTGTCGTGCAAGGTGAACGCGTCCGATCCGGCGATCGTGGCGCCGCCGGCGGCCTTGACCGCGGCGGCGGTGTTGTCGAACAGCGTGGAGCCGGTGTTCAGCGTCTTCAGGAACGCCGTCTCCTCGCCGACCGCGACGGTCTCGATGCGTCGGAAATCGGTGGCCAGCTCCGGGTAGGACGGGGCCATCAGGTCGCTGACGACCCTCATGAACTCGCTCATCACCGGCTTCTCCGCGCCCAGCAGGCGGGCCGAGCGCACGATGCGGCGCAACAGGCGGCGCAGCACGTAGCCGCGGCCATCGTTGCCCGGATTCACGCCGTCGGCGATCAGCATCGCGGCGGTGCGGGCGTGATCGGCGATCACGCGGAAGCGGACATCGTCCTCGTGCTGGACGCCGTAGGAGCGCCCGGTCAGCTCCTCGGCCTTGTCGATGATCGGACGGAGCAGGTCGGTCTCGTAGACATTGTCCACACCCTGCAGCAGCAGCGCGATCCGCTCGACGCCCATTCCGGTGTCGATGTTCCGCTTCGGCAGCGACCCGACCGGAGGATGCCCGAGCTTGGGGCTCAGCTCACCACGGACGTCCTGCATGAACACGAGATTCCAGATCTCGAGGTAGCGGTCCTCGTCGGCGACCGGGCCGCCGTCGCGGCCGTGCTCGGGTCCGCGGTCGTAGTAGATCTCCGAGCACGGACCACCCGGGCCGGGCACGCCCATGTCCCAGTAGTTGTCCTTGCCGTCGCGGAACTGGATGCGTTGTTCGGGGATGCCCGCCACCCGCTTCCAGATCTCCGCGGTCTCCGGGTCGTCCTCGTACACGGTGACCCAGATCCGCTCCGGGTCGAACCCGTAACCGCCTTCGTCCTGCGGTTTGGCGATCAGCTCCCAGGCGAGGGTGATCGCCCCCTCCTTGAAGTAGTCGCCGAAGGAGAAGTTCCCCGCCATCTGGAAGAACGTGTTGTGCCGCGTGGTGATGCCGACCTCTTCGATGTCGCCGGTCCGCACGCATTTCTGCACGCTGGTCGCGCGCGGGTAGGGCGGCGCCTCCTGACCCAGGAAATACGGCTTGAACTGGACCATGCCTGCGTTGACGAACAGGAGGTTCGGGTCGGCCAGGATCAGCGAGGCACTCGGCACCTCGGTATGGCCGGCACGGAGGAAATGGTCCAGGAAACGCCGTCTGATTTCGTGGGTCTGCACGAATACCCAGCCTACCGGTGCCGCGCACCCGAATTTCCATCGACCGGGGTCCCCGCGCGCCCCGGTGAACGGCCGGCGAACCGGCCCGGCCGAGGTCAACCCCGGACGATGCGGCGCAGCTTGTCGACCCGGGGCCCGATCTCCCGTTCGTGGCCGTGGTCGGTGGGGTGGTAGTAGTCGACGCCGACGAGCTCGTCCGGCGGGTACTGCTGGGGCAGCACGCCACCGGGGTCGTCGTGCGGGTACTTGTAGCCCTGGGCGTTGCCGAGGGCCGCCGCGCCCGCGTAATGACCGTCGCGCAGGTGCGGCGGGACCGCGCCCGCTCTGCCCGCCGCGACGTCGGCCATGGCCGCGCCGATCGCGGCCACGACGGCGCCGGACTTCGGGGCGGTCGCCAGGTGGATCGTGGCCTGCGCGAGGGCCAGGCGCCCTTCCGGCAGGCCGACCAGCTGCACCACCTGCGCGGCGGCGGTCGCCGTCTGCAACGCCGTCGGGTCGGCCATGCCGATGTCCTCGCTGGCGTGGATCATCAACCTACGGGCGATGAAGCGCGGGTCCTCCCCCGCGCTCAGCATGCGCGCCAGGTAGTGCAGCGCGGCGTCGACGTCCGAGCCGCGGATGGATTTGATGAACGCGCTGATCACGTCGTAGTGCTGGTCGCCGGCACGGTCGTAGCGGACCGCCGCCTTGTCCACGCTGGCCTCGACCAGGTCCACGTCGACGGTGCCGTCGAGGGAGGACTCGGCCGAGGCTTCCAGGGCGGTCAGCGCGCGGCGGGCATCGCCGCCCGCGATACGGACGAGGTGATCGAGCGCGGCGTCGGTGACGGCGTACTCGCCCGCGAGACCACGCGGGTCGGTGACAGCGCGGCCGAGTACCTGGCGGATGTCGGCTTCGGTGAGCGAGCGCAGTTGCAGCACCAGCGAGCGCGACAGCAGCGGCGACACCACCGAGAACGACGGGTTCTCGGTGGTCGCGCCGACCAGCAGGACGATCCGGTTCTCCACTGCGGCGAGCAGGGCGTCCTGCTGGGTCTTGGAGAAGCGGTGCACCTCATCGATGAACAGCACGGTCTGCTCACCCGCCGACAGCCTGCGCCGCGCCATGTCGATGACCGCGCGCACCTCCTTCACCCCGGCCGAGAGCGCCGACAGCGCCTCGAACCGGCGGCCGGTGGCCTGCGAGATGAGCGCGGCGAGGGTCGTCTTGCCCGTGCCGGGCGGACCGTACAGCAGTACCGAGGCGGCGCCCGAACCCTCGATCAGCCTGCGCAGCGGGGAGCCGGGACCGAGCAGATGCTGCTGGCCGACCACCTCCTCCAGCGCGGCCGGACGCATGCGCACGGCCAGCGGCGCACCCGAGTCCCTGCGCACCACGGTGTCGATCGAATGCTCCGGAGGCACGGCGGCACCGGGCACGTCGAACAAACCATCGCTCACGGAAAGAACGTTACCGAGCCGCACCGACAGCGCCGGCATACCGTTCCCGCGCCGCGACGGCACGCCCCGATCGGCGGAGCGACCGGCCGAGTTGCGAGTCGTCGGTACTTCGGATGGGATCGGTACCCGTGACTGAAAACGCGATCGTTTCAGATTCCTCGGACTCCGGGCGCTTCGCTCGGCGCACCCTCTTGAAAGGCAGCGCGGCCGCCGCCACCACCACGGCGGTGCTCGGCGCCGCACGCGCGCGAGCCGCGATACCGATATTCCGGCACGGCGTCGCCTCGGGCGACCCGCTCCCCGACGGCGTCGTCATCTGGACCCGCGTGACCGTCTCCGACGACGCGACGCCCGGCTCGGGCTTGGGCGACCCGGCGACCGTGCGCTGGGAGATGGCCGCGGACGAGCGCTTCCTCTCGATCGCCGCATCGGGGTCCGTAACGACCGCGGCGGAGTCCGACCACACCGTGAAGGTCGACGTCTCCGGCCTTGCGCCGGGGGTCGAGTACTACTACCGATTCACCGCCCTCGGCTCGACCTCACCGGTGGGCCGCACCAAGACCGCGCCCGCCACGGCGGACGCGCCGGACCGCCTCCGATTCGGCGTGGTCTCGTGCTCGAACTGGGAAGCGGGCTATTTCGGCGCATACCGCCACCTGGCCGCCCGCACCGACCTGGACGCGATCGTGCACCTCGGCGACTACCTCTACGAGTACGGCCGCGGCAATTACGGCGGGCGCGACGGCGCCGTACGGTCGCACGAACCCGCCGACGAGATCGTCGGCCTGGCCGACTACCGCATTCGCCACGCCCAGTACAAAACCGACCCGGACCTGCTCGCCCTGCACGCCACGCTGCCGTTCATCTGCACCTGGGACGACCACGAATCCGCGAACAACTCCTGGTCCGGCGGCGCGGGCAACCACGATCCCGTGACCGAGGGCGGCTGGCCGGACCGGCGCGCGGCTTCGGTGCAGGCATACCTGGAGTGGATGCCGGTCCGAGCGTCGGGATCGGGCGCCGACGTGCGGATATACCGCAGACTGCGCTTCGGCACCCTGGCCGAACTCACCATGCTGGACCTGCGCAGCTACCGGGACCAGGAAGCGAAGCCGGGAGCGCACTGGCGCGCGGCCGACGATCCGGCGCGCACCATCACCGGAAAGGCGCAGATGGAATGGCTGACGGCGGGCTTGGCGTCCGCGCCGGTGCGGTGGAAGCTGGTCGGCAACTCGGTCATGGTCGCGCCGCTGGTCTTCCCGCCGCTGGAGCCGGCCACCACGGCGGCTTTCACCAGCACCATCGGCGTCCCGCAGTCCGGCCTGCCGCTGAACGGCGACCAGTGGGACGGGTACACCGCCGACCGCGCCCGCCTGTTCCGCGCCATCATCGACCAGCAGATCTCGGACGTGCTGTTCCTCACCGGAGACATCCACTCCTCGTGGGCCGCCGACCTACCCGTGGACGCGGCGAACTATCCGGGCGGCGCGACGGCGGGCGCGGAGTTCGTCGTGCCGTCGGTGACCTCGACAAGCATCGGCGACATGCTCCGGGCGAACTCCGCTCCGATCGCCGAATCGATCAAGACGGTCAACCGTCATCTGCGCTACGTCGAACTGGATTCGCACGGCTACGGCGTCCTGGAGATCACGGCGGACCATGCGCAGATGGACTGGTACTACCTGCTGAACGTGGCCGACCCGAATTCGGGTGTGCGCCATGGCGCTTCGTTCGCCGTCCGCTCCGGGGACCGGATCCAGGCGCGGCAGAACCCGATCGGCTGACCTTCGCGGCGGATCACTCGCCGCCTGCGCATCCGCCGCCACCGCCACCGCATCCTCGTCCACCGCCGCTGTAATCGCTCTTACCTTGCGGCTTGTTCCGCCACTGACGGGCGCGCGTCTCCCTGCTGAGCTGGGCTCCGGCCGCGCGGGCACGTGTCGCCGGGTCATCGCCGACCCGGCGACGTGCTTTGTTCCGTCGGGAGATCACGACGCCGATCACCGCGGCGACGACAACGATCACAAGCAAAACGAGCACTAGCCGACCCACCCGGCACTCCCTCTTCCCAGCGCTCGCATCTCTGATGACCGAGCGCTCCGAACCTCTCATTGTGCCTGGGCGAGAGGGCAATTCATATCCGGTTGCGCAGGCCGGAGGTTGCTGAGAGCCGGCAGCGCACGATATCTCCCGGACGTCGATCACTCCGGTGGTTCCGACCGGCTACGACGCGCAAGCATTCGGCGACATGCCCTTCCGGGGTTTGCCCGTAACCGGGGCTGACGGGACACTCCGGACCACAGGTCACCCAGCGGTCCAGCGGACGGAGGTCCGCGGAAAACGGCGGACCACCGCCGCCGGGCTTCGAGCGCCCGCATCGTGCAGCGGCGCGGCATCCATATCCGGCTTCGTCGCGGCCGATCGCACGGCCGCGCCGAGCTTGGCGGACACCGGCGCAAGTCCTATTCCGACCAACGCTCTTCCAGCATCGCCGAAACGTCCTCGGCGAAGTCACCGACGATGTCGTCACCCGTGCAGCGCGCGTCTTCGGCGAGCGCTGCCCAGCGGTTGATCAGCGCCGCCGACCGCGGCACCGACAACCCGTGCTCCCTGGCGGCCGCGATACGCGTGTGATCGGCGGGCAGGAACCAGTAGGTGGACAGCCATACCCAGATCAGCCGGGCTTCCAGGATGCGTTCGGCGAGCTGTTCGTCGTCGGCCAGGGCGGGCCACACGCCCACGACCTCCGCACGCCAGGCCTCCACCATCTGCTGGGCTCGTTCCCGGGAGAGTTCGACGTCGCACAGGCAGCCGGGGAAGGACACCAGCGCGTAGGCGATGTCGAGGGTGGCGTCGCGGAAGCCGCCCCACTCGTAATCGAGGAAGCGAGCGCCCTCCTCGTTCAAGATCACATTGTCCGGGCAGAGGTCCGAAGGGCTGAACGCCCGGAAACGACCCGCCGAGAAGAGCCGATTGCCGCGCACGATCCGCTCGGCGATCTCGCCGGGCACCTCGATGCCCAGTTCGCGCTGCAGCATGCCAGGCACCTCGGCGATCGCCGTCTCGGCCTGCTGCGCGATGCCGTCCACCCGGTGCACCACGTCGACCCGGCGCAGCAACGCGACGAAGTCCGCCTCGCGCCCGACGGTGGCGGCGTGCATGCGGCCCAGCGCCTGGGCGAACGCCATCAGGGCGTTGCGGGTGGCCGGCTCGGCGCCCGAGTGCAGGACGGCGGTCAGCAGCGAGTTCTCACCGAGATCGCTGAGGATCAGCAGTCGGTCGGGGAGGCTGTGGGCGATCAGGTACGCGCCCGGGCGGTGCTCCCGGCTCAGCGCGGTGGTGAACTGGTAGGACACCGCCTCGCGTAGGAAGGCGGAATCGATGCTGGCCACCCCGGGGGCCAAGCCGCCGGTCCGGCGATCCTGGGCGGCCCCGCGGACCTGCTTGACAATCAGGGTTCGCGGCAACGAGAACGCGTTCTCCGCTACACGCACACGTAGGACCGTCGTCCTACCACTACCGCTGAGTTCGATCGGATCGCTCAGCTTTACCGGAGCACCCATTCGCTTTGTGAGCAACTGTTGCGCTGCGGACACGACTTCGGCGGCGCGTTCGGCCAATAGTGCGGTCATCGCCTCTCAAGTTACTCGCATCGGGTCACTTCTAGCGAGCGGTTACACAACCTTTCCGCGTCGCCCGGCGTGTCCGCGGCGAGGCTGGACAGCCGCCGCCGGTCGCTTGACACCTTTGCACCCGTGGGGTTTTCTCATCGTCAACTGCCGTGCGCCACACCGCAAACCAGTTGAGTGGAAAGGTCTCCGCGTGACCGAAACCCCGCCCCCCGCACCCAAACAATCAGCTGGCGGCGCTTCCTCCCCCAACGACGACGAACACTTCGCGGCCCGGCAGGGCCAACACGGGAGCCCGCATCCAGAGGCTCCCGGCCCCGGGACCGGCCACGCCCGCCAGGAAATGGCGGGTTCTTCCGGATATCCGCAGGCAGAGGGCCCCGGCGCGGCGCACTACGGCAGTGAACCACCGCCCCCGCCCGGGGGCGCCCCGCACCCCAGCTACGGCCCGCCGGGCACCGGGCCGGGCTGGAACCCGGCAGGCCCCGCGCCGGTCCAGGAGCCGGTCTACGGCTACCAGCAGGTCCCCACCGGTCCGAGCACACTGGACGTGGGCCAGGCGCTCAGCTACGGGTTGGCGGCGTTCCGGGCCAATCCAGGGCCGTGGGTCGGGGTGACCGCGGTGGGCCTGGTCATCTATCTGGGGTTCCTGCTCGTCGTCCAACTCACCGATCCGACGACCATGCTGCCGCTGCTGTTCATCTTCTTGGCGGTCATGGCCGGGATATGGCTGTTGCAGGCGGCGATGGTGCGCGGCGCACTGTACGAGACCGACGGCACTCCGCCACCGTTCGGCGCCTATTTCCGGTTCGTGAACGCGGGCAATGTGCTGCTCACCGCGCTGCTGGCGTTCCTGCTGACCTTCCTCGGCTCGGCGATCTGCTTGCTTCCCGGGTTGATCGCCGGGTGGCTGTGCATGTTCTCGCTGCATTTCGTCGTCGATCAGGACCAGGGTCCGTTCGAGGCGCTGAAGTCCAGCTTCACGCTGGTGGTGTCCAACGCCTGGCAGGTGCTGCTTCTCGCGCTGGCAGTGCTGGTGGTGACCTTCCTGGGGCTACTCCTGTGCGGTTTCGGCCTGCTCGTGGCGGGCCCGGTCGCCACCATCGCGGTGACCTACGCCTACCGCACGCTCACCGGCGGCACGGTCGCCGCGCGGTGAAGCCCGCCTCACCTGCCGATCGGTGAGCACCTCCCGATCCACTGTGTGAATCGTTCGAGCGGTCCGGCCTCCTTACCCGTGCGAGGCCGCAGCGCGAGCACGATGACCCCGGCCACGATGACACCCACCATGTTCACCGCGAGCTGACCCGCGGACATGAACGCCACCCGCCATTCCCCCAGGGTCGCCGCCACGACGGCGAAGCCGGCCGCGGGCACGGTGGTCACCGAGATGAACACGCCGACCAGCGCGGCCGATTTCGCGGTCACCAGCGACAGCATGCCAGCCGCGCCCGCCAGCAGCGCGACGACCAAGGAGAATGGTCCCACCTGGTAGATGAAGTCGACTTCATCGATACCGGAGACCCCGTCGATGGTGATCCAGCCGGCCTGCTGCCACACCAGCGTCGCCAGCAGCGTGACCACCATCGCCACCGGAAAACCGACCGCGAGCGCGATGGCCGACCGGCGGGCGAGCCGGAATTCCCTGCGCACCAGAGCCACCGCGAAGGCCGCCAGCGGCCCGAACTCCGGACCGACGACCATCGCGCCGACGACGGTCACCGACGAATCGGTCGCGACGCCGACCGCGGCGAGCAGGCAGGCGATGGTGAGAAAGGCGAGAAACGTCGCGTTGAGACTCGACTCCTCGTGTGTCTGCGCGAGCAGTTCCTCCCACACCACCGCGTCACTCGGATCGCCCGGCGCCTCGTGAACCGCACGTTCGCCCGCCTCCGACAGCATCGTCTCCACCGGCGTGAGCGTCAGGCCGCCGGAGCGGGACACGCCCAGCGCGGCCAGATCGTCGAGCACGTCGTTGGCGGCCTCGCGAGCCACGTCCGCCTGCACGAGGTCACCCTTCGGCTCCAGAGCGGCGCCGCGTGCCAGGGTCACGTGCGTGACCCCGGGGTCGGCGGCGAGCACCGCGAGCACCTCGTCGGTGATCTCCGGCGGGCTGATCATGCGCAAGTGCAGCAACGGATTTCCTCGCGGTCGGCGTCCTCGAGCAGAGACGTGGCTGACCAGAAGGTACCGTTCGGGCGGGCGCCTCGCTACGGCGCGGTCTTGCTGTCCGCGCCCTTCTTCTGCTCCGGCTTGACGTCCAGTCCCGCTTCCTTGCGTTGCTGCTCGGTGATCGGCGCGGGCGCGTCGGTCAGCGGGTCGACGCCGCCGCCGGTCTTCGGGAACGCGATGACCTCGCGGATCGAGTCCTCGCCTGCCAGCAGCGCGGTGACCCGGTCCCAGCCGAAGGCGATGCCGCCGTGCGGCGGGGCGCCGAAGGCGAAGGCGTCCAGCAGGAAGCCGAACTTCTCCTGCGCCTCCTCATGGCTGATGCCCATGACCTCGAAGACGCGTTCCTGCACGTCGCGGCGGTGGATACGGATCGATCCGCCGCCGATCTCGTTGCCGTTGCAGACGATGTCGTAGGCGTAGGCCAGCGCCGAGCCCGGATCGGTGTCGAAGGTGTCCAGCGACTCCGGCTTCGGCGAGGTGAACGCGTGGTGCACCGCGGTCCAAGCGGAGTGGCCCACCGCTACGTCGCCGCTCGCGGTCGCCTCGACAGTGGGCTCGAACAGTGGGGCATCCACGACCCACACGAACGACCAGGCGTCCTCATCGATGAGCCCGACCTTGCGGGCGATCTCGACCCGCGCCGCGCCGAGCAGACCGCGCTGCGCCTTGGCCGCGCCTGCCGCGAAGAACACACAGTCACCCGGAACCGCGCCGACGTGCTTGGCCAGGCCCTCCCGCTCGGCCTCGCTGAGGTTCTTGGCGACCGGACCGCCCAGCGTGCCGTCCTCGTTCACCAGCACGTACGCCAGCCCCTTGGCGCCGCGCTGCTTGGCCCAGTCCTGCCAGGCGTCGAGCTGGCGCCGCGGCTGGCTCGCGCCGCCGGGCATGACCACCGCGCCGACATAAGGCGCCTGGAACACCCGGAACGGGGTGTCCTTGAAGTAGTCGGTGCACTCGGTGATCTCCACACCGAAACGCAGGTCGGGCTTGTCGGTGCCGAAACGGCGCATGGCCTCGGCGTAGGTCATGTGCGGGATCGGGGTCTGGATCTCGTAGCCGACCAGCTTCCACAGCGCGACCAGGATCTCCTCGGCCAGCAGGATCACGTCCTCCTGGCGCACGAAGCTCATCTCGATGTCGAGCTGGGTGAATTCCGGCTGGCGGTCGGCTCGGAAGTCCTCGTCCCGGTAGCACCGCGCGATCTGGTAGTAGCGTTCGATGCCACCGACCATGAGCAGCTGCTTGAACAGCTGCGGGCTCTGCGGCAAGGCGTAGAAGCTGCCAGGCTGCAGGCGGGCGGGCACCAGGAAGTCGCGGGCGCCCTCCGGCGTGGACCGGGTCAGCGTGGGGGTCTCGACCTCGACGAATTCGTGGCGGGCAAGCACCTCGCGTGCGGCGGCGTTGACCTTGGACCGCAGCCGGATGGCGTGCGCGGGCCCTTCGCGGCGCAGATCCAGGTAGCGGTGCTTCAGACGCGCTTCCTCACCGGGCTGCTCGTCCAGCTGGAACGGCAGCGGAGCGCTCTCGTTCAGCACCTCGAGCTCGGTGACGTTCACCTCGATGGCGCCGGTCGGCAGCTCCGGGTTCTCGTTGCCGCTCGGTCGCGGCTCCACGGTGCCGGTGACGCGCACGCAGTACTCCGCGCGCAGCCGGTGCGCCTGTTCGGCGGGCGCGCCCTCGCGGAACACCGCCTGCGCCACGCCGGACGCGTCACGCAGATCGATGAAGATGACCCCACCGTGGTCACGCCGCCGGGCCACCCAGCCGGTGAGAGTGACGGTCTGACCGGCATGCTCGCTTCGCAGCGAACCAGCCAAGTGGGTGCGCAGCACGGGGTTCCTTTCGACGACTCTGGC
Organism: Nocardia asteroides; assembly: GCA_019930625.1. Classification (NCBI taxonomy): domain Bacteria; kingdom Bacillati; phylum Actinomycetota; class Actinomycetes; order Mycobacteriales; family Nocardiaceae; genus Nocardia; species Nocardia asteroides. Next base: position 4,270,313 of record CP082844.1, on the reverse strand, counting down.
ACCGGGCGCGGGGTGACCAGGTGCGAGTCCATCGTAGTGAGACACATTCCCCGAGTGGAAACCGATATCGCCGCGCCCATGCCAAGCTGTATCCGAGGCAGTGAGAATCGGGGAACCGTACGAGCGGGGGCTGCGCGGCCCCGACGGTCGAGCGAGAAAGCGACGACGATGACCTTCAACGAGGGCATGCAAATCGATCCCGACCGGGTTTCCTCCGGCGGTCCCGGCATGGGCGGCAAGCTCGCGCTGGGTGGTGGCGCGGGCGGACTCATCGTGCTGGTGCTGGCCCTGCTGCTGGGCGGCGACCCCGGCTCCATCCTCGGCAATTTCACCGGCGCGCCGGAGCAGAGCCAGACCCAACCCGGCACGGCGGGCACACCGAGCCACTGCAAGACCGGCGCGGACGCCAACAAGTACGTCGACTGCCGGGTGGCGCTCACCGCACAGAGCCTGGACGCCGTGTGGTCGGCCGAACTGCCCAAGCAGGCAGGCAAGCGCTATGTCCAGCCGCAGGTCGTACTGTTCTCCGGCGCGACCGCGACCGGCTGCGGCAATGCCACCAGCGATGTGGGGCCGTTCTACTGCCCAGCCGACCGGACCGCCTACTTCGACACCAGTTTCTTCCAAGATCTGGTGGACCGCTTCGGTTCCAGCGGCGGTCCGCTCGCACAGGAATACGTGGTAGCCCACGAGATCGGCCATCACATCCAGAATCTGCTGGGTGACCTCGGCCGCGCGCAACGCGACCCGCGCGGGCCGGAGTCCGGGGCGGTGCGCACCGAATTGCAGGCCGACTGCTACGCGGGCATCTGGGCACACTTCGCGGACAAGCAGCCTGCGCCCGGCAGCGATCAGCCGTTCCTGAAGCCGCTGTCGGACAAGGACGTCGCCGACGCGCTGTCGGCGGCGGCCGCGGTCGGCGACGACCGCATCCAACGCGCCGCGCAGGGGCGGGTGAATCCCGAAGCGTGGACACACGGTTCGTCCGACCAGCGGCAGAAGTGGTTTCTCGCCGGATACCGGACCGGTCAGGTCCGTGCTTGTGACACCTATTCGGCGCAGGATCTGAACAATCCGTCCGCCTTGCGATAGAACCGGATCGAATCGCCTCAGCGCGCCGATTCCCGCAGGGGTCGGCGCGCTGTCATGATCTACGGCAGTTCGTCTGCGCCGCAGGCGAACACGGACAGCACCGGGAAGATGGGATCGATGCGAGTAACGAAAGCTGTTCTGCTGGTTGTGATGCTGATCGTCGCGGTGGGCTCGGGGACCGCCACCGGCGACCCGGCCCTGGACCGCCCGAGTGCGCTACCGCCGATCAGCGCACCATTGGCGCTGTTCACGCTGACCACCATTCCGGACGGATGGCAGGCCCGGACGGATCTACGCCCGCAGTTGGAGATCTTCGCCGACGGCCGGGCGGCCAGCAGTCCCGATGCCGTGGCGGCCGAGCGTCGTCCCGAGACTACGCCGAAGCGGATCGACGGCCACATCCCGCCCGACGTGCTGAGCGCGGCGCTGGCCGAGACCAAGGCGCTGGCCACGACGGACCTCGGGGTGCCCAAGGCCACCGATCAGAGCAGCCGGATCATCGACTACATGCCGCAGTTGCCCTCGGAGGACGTGCATTTGGTGGTGTACTCGCCGGAAACCACCGAAGGACTCGGCGCCGAACAGCAGGCCGCGCGCAAACGCTTCGCCGATCTCTACAAGAGACTGCTCGACTCGTTCGTCCCGGACAACTGACATTCGCTTTGCACTCGGCCCGAACGACGGTGAACCGTTCAGGCCGGGTGCGGCGCGAAACATCCGTCAGAACTGGTCCTGCTCGTAGTCCGAACTGATGATCTCGTCGGAGTGCGTCGCGCCGATGACGTCGGGGGTGGACTCGCCCAGGGGGCCGGTGAGATCGTCGTTGCCGGTCGGGCTCAGGTACGGCTGCACGTTGCGCGAATGTTCCTCGTCGTTGCTGCGCTGCCCCGCCGCGGCGGCCGGACCGCCCATGAAGCTGTTCGATCCCGCCGGGGTGGTGCTGCCGGGTGTGCCGGTACCGAATGCAGTAGTGCCGGGCACACCGCCGACCGGGCGAATCGGAGCAGCCGTGGCGCCGGGCAGGCCGCCGGGCTTGGGCACCGAGGGTGTGCTCGGACTTCCGGGCCGACCTGGGCTGCTGCCGAGAAGCGCGCTCGGCGTGCCATGGCTGGTACCGGGGCTGTGCGAATTGAGCACCGACGACGGCGTGGTCGTGGGATTCGACGTCCCTGGCGTGTAGGAGTCCAGGCCCGCCGCCTTGGTCGCGGTGTCCGACGCGGTCGACTGCGCCTGCTCCAGGATGGGCTGGCCGACGTTCTGCGCCAACGCCTGCGCGACCTCCTGCGGGGCTGGCCCGCCGCCCGGCGCGACCAACTGCTGCACCATGCCACTGAGTTCGGCGGTCTTGCCCGCCAGGTCCCCACGGGTGGCGTTGACCACCCCGACGGCATGGCCGAGGTGTTCGGTGGCCGAGGCGATCAGCGTCGCCTGCGCGGGCGGGGTCAGGATCACCGGCGCGAGCGCGGTCGCCTGGGTGGCGAATGAGGACGCGATGCCGAGCAGCTGGGCGTTGCCCTGCTGGACCACCGCGGCCGCACGCTGGGTGATCTCGGAGATGTCGAGGCCCCGCTGGCTGGTCTCCTGCCCCTCCACGTTCGCCTGCTGGCTCGCGGCCTGGGCATTGCGGGCGGCCTGGCTCTGCCACAACTGCTCGACGGTGCCCATGCTTCCCTTGCCCACCTGCATGGCCATCTCGATGATCTTGGAGGACTGGCTGAGGATCGCGGTCGGATCGAGCGCGCCGATGACACCGGTGCCGAAGCTGCCGAGCAGGTCCAGGATCGGCTTCATCAGCACGTCCACGCCGGGCAGCGCGGGCAGCGCGACGCCCTGCATCAGCGCGGCGACCGGGTCGGCGGGCAAGGGGGGCAGCGCCCCGGCCGCGGTCGCCGCCTGATTCACCGTGCTCGCGACGGCGCTCGGCGCGTCGGCGAGCGAGCCGTTCAGCACGCCGTGCGCCTGATCGAGCGCCGCCTCCACCACCGGCGTCGCTACGTGGCCGACCGCTGTGTTCATGTCGCCGAGCAGCGCCGACGCCTCGTGCGGCACGCCGGGCACGTCCTGTGCGCCCGGTGCGCCGTTCAGTCCGGGCAGACCGGCAGGCACGGCGCCCGCCGAATGCTGCTCCTCGGAAATCTTGCGCGACAGCACGAAGGCAGGCGGCTCGATGGGCGGCAGGTCTTCGGGCAATTGGGGCAGCGGAAGGTCGAGCACCGCCTGGGCCGGCGACTGCTGCAGCGCGTCCAAGACCGTCTGCTGGCCGATGGCGACGTTCTGCTCGGCCGCGTGCGCGACGGCGTCGTCCTCCGGCGCGATGACGCCACTCTCCAGCGGTCTCATACCGCGCCCCCGATCTGGCCCGTGATCGAGCCGAGCGCGCCGGCGTTGGACCAGTCGGCGGCGTCGTAGGCCGCCGCGGCGCTGAAGGCCGAGTCCGAGAGCTTGGCGTACTTGGCCGACAGATCGTTGATGTCCTTGGCCTGCAACACTTGTGCCGCGGCGAACATCGCCAGGTAGTCCGCCCCGATCAAGCCGAATACCGGGACGAGCGCGGAAACGTTCTTCACCGCGTCGAAATTGCCCGCCCCCGCGAGATCACCGGCGATGCCCGCGTTCGTCGCGGCGAACGCCCGGACCGCCTCGGTCTCTACCGAGAGATCACTCATCGAGTTGCCCCCCAAATCGTCGTACAGAGCTGCGTCTTGAACTTGTCGTGATCCGCCGGGCTCCTGCCGAATCGGCTAGAGCCGCTACGGTTGCGCTCAATATAGCGGACCGTACCGGCATGTTTCGAGCCCGAACGCGCCGCACGGCAGGGCAATCGGAACGAAACTGGAACGTGTTGCAAATTAGAACAAGTTCTATATTCTCTGTCCCATGAAGGTCGCAGTGACCGGCGCAGCCGGCTACCTTGGCACGAATCTGCTCCGCCTCCTCATCGAGCGCGGCCACCAGGTCACCGCCATCGATCGGGCGATCCCCGCCGAGACGGCGACGCCCGGCGTCACCTGGGTGCGGGGCGACGTGCTCGACCCGGCATCCATGCGCGCCGCGCTGGAGGGCGCCGAGCTGGTCTACCACCTGGTCGCGGTGATCACCCTGGCCGAGAAGAACGATCTCGCCTGGCGGGTGAACACCGAGGGCGTGCGCGTGGTCGCCGAGGCGGCGCTGGCGGTCGGCGCGCGCCGGATGGTGCACGCCAGCTCGATCCACGCGTTCAACCAGTACAGCTGCGGCGGGCGGATCGACGAGAGCGCTCCGCGATCGACCGACCCCACGCTGCCGGTCTACGACCGGTCGAAGTGGGCGGGCGAGGTGGAATTGCGCAAGGTGATCGACCGAGGCCTGGACGCCGTGCTGTGCAACCCCACCGGCGTCTTCGGCCCGCTCGACCACGGCAAGCCGCTGTCGCGCATCAACCGGACGCTCAAGGACGCGGCGCTCGGGCGCATACCCGCCATGATCGGCGGCGGATTCGACCTGGTGGATGTCCGCGACGTGGCCGAGGGCCTGATCCTGGCCGGGGAACGCGGCCGCACCGGGGAGAACTACCTGCTCGGCGGATCGATGATCTCGATGCTCGAACTGTGCCGTATCGCGGCGACCCACGGCGGCAAGCGCGGGCCGAAGTTCACCATCTCCCCCAAGCTCGTGTCCGGCGTCATCCCCGTGCTGGCGCCGATCGGCAAGTTGTTCAACTCCGACATCGTCTCCAAGGCCGCGCTCGGCGCCCTGATCTCCGCACCCGTCGTCGACCACGCCAAGGCCGAACGCGAACTGGGCTACCGGCCGCGCCCGCTCGACGAGACCGTCCGCGACCTGGTCGCCTTCTTCGGCGAGCCCATCCGGATCACCCCATCCGACACCCGCCGAATCGCTTGACAGCTGATAGAACACATGTTCGACTGAGGGGGTGCGGTGGCAGAACCAGACCCTGGACGCCGAGGACGGCGCGCTGCCCGGGTTGTCCCGGGCGGGTCTGGTGCGCACCGTGCGGACGCCCGAGTTCGAGGGCATCACTTTCCATGAAGTGCTGTGCAAGAGCGCGCTGAACCGGGTGCCCGAGGGCGCGAACGTGCCCTTCCAGTGGACCGTCAATCCGATGCGCGGTTGCTCCCACGCGTGCCGCTACTGTTTCGCACGCGGCACGCACGAGTACCTGGATCTGGACGCCGGCCGGGATTTCGACTCGCAGATCGTGGTGAAGACGAACGTCGCCGCGGTGCTGCGCAAGGAACTCGGCAGGCGGTCCTGGCGCCGCGAACCGGTCGCGCTCGGCACCAACACCGATCCCTATCAGCGCGCCGAGGGCCGGTATCGACTGATGCCGGGCATCATCGTCGCGCTGGCCGAGTCCGGAACCCCTTTCTCCATCCTCACCAAGGGCACGCTGTTGCGCCGGGACCTGCCGTTGCTCGCGTCGGCCGCGCGCGAGGTGCGGGTGAGCCTCGCGGTGTCCATCGCGATCCTCGATCAGGATCTGCACCAGAGCCTGGAACCCGGCACGCCGTCCCCGCGTGCTCGCCTGGAGCTGGTGCGGGCCCTCACCGACGCGGGGTTCGCCGTGAACGTCTTGGTCGCGCCGGTCATTCCCTGCCTCACCGACGGCCGGGCACATCTGGACGCGATCTTCGGCGCGATCGCCGAGGCGGGAGCCGAATCCGCCGTCGCGTTCCCCATGCATCTGCGCGGCAGCACCAGGGGCTGGTTCCTGTCCTGGCTGGCCGAGCACCATCCGGCGTTGCTGCGCCGGTACCGCCGGCTCTACCGCGGCGGCGCCTACGTCACGCCGGAGTACTCCGCCTGGCTGCGCGCGCGAGTCGCTCCGCTGCTGGCGGAGCACGGTTTGACGGCGCGCAGGCAACCCGAACCGGAGACACGACCCGAAACCGCGCACACGACCGACGCGCAGCTGGCATTGTTCGCCTGACGCCATCCTCGCCGAATCTCGCCGGTCCTCGCACTTCGGGGCGCGTACCGCATTCGACGGAGTAGTTTGGCGATGGCACCTCTCAGCGACGAGGAAGTGAAGCAGGCATATGGTTTCACACCAAAAAGATGTCGGCACAGCGAAATTGGAAAAGGTCGTCATTCGGTTCGCCGGGGATTCCGGCGACGGAATGCAGCTGACGGGCGATCGCTTCACCCACGAGGCCGCCGCCTTCGGTAACGACCTGGCCACCCAGCCCAACTTCCCGGCCGAGATCAGAGCGCCACAGGGCACCCTGCCGGGCGTCTCGTCCTTCCAGATCCAGATCGCCGACTACGACATCCTCACCGCGGGCGACCAGCCCGACGTGCTGGTCGCGATGAACCCCGCCGCGCTGAAGGCGAACCTGGAGGATCTCCCGCGCGGCGCCACCGTCATCGTCAATACCGACGAGTTCACCAAGCGGGCCCTCGCCAAGGTCGGCTACCCCGCCGATCCACTGGCCGACGACACGCTGTCGGATTTCGTGGTCCACCGCGTCCCGATGACCTCGCTCACCCTCGGCGCCACCGAATCGACCGGAGTCGGCAAGAAGGACGCCCAGCGCGCGAAGAACATGTTCGCCCTCGGCCTGCTGTCCTGGATGTACGGGCGACCGATCGGCGGCACCGAGCAGTTCATGAGGGAGAAGTTCGCGACCAAACCGGACATCGCCGAGGCCAACATCCTGGCGTTCCGTGCGGGTTGGAACTACGGCGAGACCACCGAGAGCTTCGCCACGACCTACGAGATCGCGCCCGCGAAGCTGCCGCCGGGCACCTACCGCCAGATCACCGGCAACACCGCGCTCGCCTACGGCCTGATCACCGCCGGTCAGCTCGCGGGGCTGCCGGTCTTCCTCGGCACCTACCCCATCACGCCGGCCTCGGACATCTTGCACGAACTGAGCAAGCACAAGAACTTCGACGTCACCACTTTTCAAGCCGAGGACGAGATCGCCGGAATCGGCGCGGCGCTGGGCGCTTCGCTCGGCGGCGCGCTCGGCGTCACCAGTACCTCCGGTCCCGGACTCGCGCTCAAGAGCGAGACCATCGGCCTGGCCGTGATGACGGAGCTGCCGCTGGTCGTGATCGATGTCCAACGCGGCGGACCGTCCACCGGCCTGCCGACCAAGACCGAGCAGGCGGACCTGTTGCAGGCGCTCTACGGCCGCAACGGCGAATCGCCCGTGGCGGTGCTCGCGCCGCGCTCCCCCGCCGACTGCTTCGCCACCGCGGTGGAAGCCGCGCGGATCGCACTCACCTACCGCACGCCGGTGCTGCTGCTGTCCGACGGCGCGATCGCCAACGGCTCCGAGCCCTGGTCCATTCCCCAGGTCACGGATCTGGAACCGATCGACCCCGCATTCGAACCGGAAGGCGAGGACGCCGACCCCTTCCAGCCGTACGCGCGCGATCCCGACACACTCGCGCGCCCGCTCGCCGTCCCGGGCACGAAGGGGCGCGCCCACCGCATCGGCGGTCTGGAGAAGGCCGACGGCAGCGGCAACATCTCCTACGACCCGGCCAACCACGAACTCATGGTCCGCCTGCGGCAGGCCAAGATCGACGGCATCGATGTGCCCGACCTCGTGGTCGACGATCCGGACGGCGGCGCCGAGCTGCTGTTGATCGGCTGGGGCAGCTCCTACGGTCCGATCGGTGAGGCGTGCAGGCGCGCGCGGCGTCGCGGGGTTCCGGTGGCCCAGGCACATCTGCGTCACCTGAATCCGTTGCCCGCCAACCTCGGTGACGTGCTGCGCCGCTACCGCGTCGTGGTCGCGCCGGAGATGAACGGCGGGCAGCTGGCCACACTGTTGCGCGCCAGGTACCTGGTCGACGTGCGGCCGTGGACGAAGATCGCGGGCACCGCGTTCTCCGCCCAGGAACTGGTCGGAGTCATCGACGCGGCACTGGACGGGTCGATCACGGAGATGGAACAGAACAAGGTCTTCGCCGCACGGGCGCGGGCCACGTACCACACGGCTGGGGGTAACGCATGACCATCGTGGAGACCTCGCTGGTCGGCACCGATCTGGGACTGACCGGAGTGTCCGGGGTGCCGTCCGCGGACCGACCGCAGAAGGTGAAGGACTACACCTCCGATCAGGAGGTGCGCTGGTGCCCGGGCTGCGGCGACTACGTGATCCTGGCGACGGTGCGCGGCTTCCTCGCCGAACTCGGATTGCGCAGGGAGAATCTGATGTTCGTGTCCGGGATCGGCTGCTCGAGCCGCTTCCCGTACTACTTGGAGGCCTACGGCATCCACTCCATCCACGGTCGTGCGCCCGCCATCGCGACCGGTTTGGCGGTCAGCAGGCCCGACTTGTCGGTCTGGGTGGTGACCGGTGACGGCGACGCGTTGTCCATCGGCGGCAACCACCTGATCCACGCGTTGCGCCGTAACGTGAATATGACGATCCTGCTGTTCAACAACCGGATCTACGGCTTGACCAAGGGGCAGTACTCACCGACCTCGGAGCAGGGCAAGGTCACCAAGTCGACCCCGATGGGCTCGGTGGACCATCCGTTCAACACCCTTTCGGTGGCGCTGGGGGCCGAGGCGACCTTCGCCGCCCGCGCGCTGGATTCCGATCGCGCGGGACTCACCGAGGTACTGCGCGCCGCCGCGGAGCACCGCGGCACGTCGTTCGTGGAGATCCTGCAGGACTGCCCGATCTTCAACGACGGCTCCTTCGACGTGCTGCGCCGGGAGAACGCCGCGGACCATCTGATCCCCCTGCGGCACGCCGAGCCGATCCGTTTCGGCACGGAGGGCGAATTCGCGGTCATACGAAAGGGTTTCGGGCTCGCGGTGGCCCGCACCGACAGCGTCGCGGAGTCCGACATCGTCGTGCACGACGCCTACGCCGACGACCCGGAATACGCGTACGCGCTCTCGCGCCTGTCCGACCAAGGGCTCGAGCACGTCGTCACCGGCATCTTCCGCAGCGTCTCGCGGCCGACCTACGACGACGCGGTGCGCTACCAGACCGACACGGCCCGGGAAAAGAGCCCCATCGGTCCCGACACGCTCCAGTCCCTGCTCACCGGGCGCGAGACCTGGACGGTCGGATAACCGGCCGGGTGCGCGTGCAGCGGGTCAGCCGCGCTTGGCGAAGCCGAACTCGACGACGGCGTCGCGTTCCTGCTCCAGCTCGGCGACCGAGGCGTCGATCCGGGGACGGGCAAGGTCGTCGATGGCCAGATCGGGCACGATCGTGTACTCGCCGTTCGCGCACGTGACCGGGAACGAGCTGATCAGCCCTTCGGGCACGCCGTAGGAGCCGTCCGAGGGAACGGCCATGGAGACCCAGTCGCCGTCCCGGGTGCCGCGTACCCAGTCGTGGATGTGATCGATCGCGGCGCTGGCCGCACTGGCCGCCGACGACGCGCCGCGGGCCTGGATGATGGCGGTGCCACGCTGCTGAACGGTGGGCACGAAGTCCTCGGTCAGCCACGCGGGATCGCCGACGAGGTCGAGGGCGCGACGGCCCGCTACGGTGGCGTGCGCGATATCCGGATACTGCGTCGCGGAGTGGTTGCCCCAGATCGCGACTCGTGCGATGTCGGCGGCGGCCGCACCGGTCTTCTTGGCCAGTTGCGCGATGGCGCGGTTGTGGTCCAGACGCGTCATGGCGGTGAAACGCTCGGCGGGCACGTCGGGCGCGTTGCTCATGGCGATGAAGGCGTTGGTGTTGGCCGGGTTGCCGATCACGAGCACCTTCACGTCGTCCGCGGCGCTGGCGTTGATCGCGGCGCCCTGCTCGGTGAAGATCGCGCCGTTGGCGGCGAGCAGATCCGAGCGTTCCATTCCGGCGGTGCGCGGCCGGGCGCCGACGAGCAGGGCGATGTCGGCGCCCGCGAAGCCGATCCATGGGTCGTCGCTGAAGTCGATGGACTTCAGCAATGGGAACGCGCCGTCTTCCAGCTCCATCGCGACGCCCTCCAGTGACGCCACGGCGGCCGGGACTTCCAGTAGCCGCAGACGCACGGGCGTGTCCGGGCCGAGCATCGCGCCGGAGGCGATCCGGAACAGCATGCCGTAGGCGATCTGGCCCGCGGCTCCGGTCACGGTGACGGTCACGGTCCCAGCGGCGGTGCTCACGACGAACTCCTTGCGGTCGGCGGACTCTCGCTGCCCACCCTAACCACACTCACCGCCTCTCGATGCCCACGGTGAGCCATACGACACCCGCCGCGACCCGGTACCGAGCTCGGGGAGGAGGAGCGGCCCGGAGCAGATACGAGCGTCCACGCTACGAGGCACAGCGGCACGGAGGTCAGCCGAGCGTGGCGACCTCGGTGTCGGTCAGAACGATCGGCGACACCACGTCCTTTGCCCGCGCCAGCCGCACGGCGCGGTAGAGCGGCCGTTCCTCCAGCCCGGCGTCGCGCGCCTCGGCGCGCAGTTGGTGCACCAACATCTCCGAAACGGCCACCGCCGCAGCCAACCGACTCGCGGCGAGCGCGTCCGCGAGCCTGCGCAGGCCGAGCAGATGCAGTTCGCGGCCGCTGCCCGCGTCGGTGTACATGGCCAGCGGAACGACCTGCGACACCTCCCCCGCGGTGACCCGAAGGGCGATCCGGCTCAACCGCGCCGGATACACCAGGATCTCGACTCCGGTCGCCGCCGAGATCTCCACCTGTCGTTCGCCGAACAGCCTGCGGGCGTGAATCCGCGTGCCGGTCAACCACATCCGCCGTCGGCGCAGCGCGAGGGCGTACAGGACGGTGGGCGCGCCGACGACGATGCCGACGGCCACCGCGATCGGCCAGCTCACCACGGTCGCGGCCAGCAGCGCCGCGCCGAGCCCGATGCCCGCCGCGGCCAGCGCGAGGCGGCGCAGCATCGGCGCGTACAACTCGGGCGCGACCAGATCGAGCCCCACCGGCGCGACCGCCCGCTGGTCATCAGAATTCGTGGACACTGCTCCGCCCTCTCGCGACTCCGGCCGCCGGTGGTGTGCGCGCCGGTCACGCTACCGCGCCCACCACCCGTCCTGCGACGGATTCGACGCACAGTTCCGTGCGCGCGGCGGTTGTGCCGCGATACCCGACGGCACGCGCAGCCGCCGCGCCGCTACCCGGCCAGCGACTCCCGGATCACGCCGACCGCCTCGGGCAGCGGAATCTGCCGCTGGTCACCGGTGGCCATGTCCTTGAGCCCGATCGTGTTGTCCGCGAGATCGCGATCACCGAGCACGAGCGTGAACTTCGCCCCGGAGCGGTCGGCCGCCTTCATCGCGCCCTTCACGCCGCGCCCGCCATAGGCGAGATCGACTCGGACGCCCGCCGCGCGCAACTGCGCGGCCACCACGACCAGCCGCTGCTTGGCGGCGTCGCCCAACGGCACGCCGAAGACCTCGCAGCGCGCCGGGTTGCCCGCCGACTTGCCCTCGGCCGCCAACGCCAGCATGGTGCGGTCGACGCCGAGGCCGAACCCGATACCCGACAGCGGCTGTCCGCCGAGTTCGGCCATGAGACCGTCGTAGCGGCCGCCGCCGCCGATGCCGGATTGCGCGCCCAGACCGTCGTGCACGAACTCGAACGTGGTCTTGGTGTAGTAGTCCAGGCCGCGCACCATGCGCGGGTTCACCACGTACGGCACACCCAGCGCTTCCAGGTGGCCGAGCACCTGCTCGAAGTGCGCCTTGGCCGACTCCGACAGGTGATCGATCATCAGCGGCGCGTCCGCGGTCATCGCACGCACCTCGGGTCGCTTGTCGTCCAGCACGCGCAGGGGGTTGAGCTGGGCGCGCCGCTTGGTCTCCTCGTCCAGCGGCAGCCCGAACAGGAAGTCCTGCAGCAGTTCGCGGTACTGCGGACGGCATGTCTCGTCGCCGAGCGAGGTGATCTCGAGCCGGAACCCGTCGAGTCCGAGCCCGCGGAACCCGGCATCGGCGATGGCGATCACCTCGGCGTCCAACGCCGGATCGTCGACGCCGATCGCCTCGATGCCGACCTGCTGCAATTGCCGGTACCGGCCGGCCTGCGGCCGCTCGTAGCGGAAGAAGGGACCGGCGTAGCACAACTTCACCGGCAGCTGCCCGCGGTCGAGGCCGTGCTCGATGACCGCCCGCATCACGCCCGCGGTCCCCTCGGGACGCAGGGTGACGCTGCGGTCGCCGCGGTCGGGGAAGGTGTACATCTCCTTGGTGACCACGTCGGTGGACTCGCCGACACCACGAGCGAACAGGCCGGTGTCCTCGAAAACCGGCAGCTCGATATGCCCGTACCCGGCCAGTCGGGCGGCGCGGAGCAGACCGTCGCGCACCGCGACGAACTCGGCCGAGCCGGGTGGCACGTAGTCCGGTACCCCCTTCGGGGCGGAAAAGCTGCTGGTCTTGGTCACGATGCTCCAGTTTCCACCACTACGCCCCCGCAAGTCCAACCGGTTCGCCGAACCGCCCCTGAGGGAAGGTTGCGGAGCAGTCTCAGGAAGAAATGGCACACTCTTACCCGATGTAACCGGATACGGGAGGAACGTGGTAGTGCCGAGCAACGAACAGCGACGAGCAGCGGCGAAACGCAAGCTGGAACGTCAGCTCGCCAACCGGGCCGAGCGGGCGCGCAGGCGCAAGCAACTCACCATCGCCGGATCGGTGCTCGGTGTCGTCGTCGTGGTCGCCGCCGTGACCGGGGTGTATTTCCTGACCCGCAGCGAGGACAGCGGCAGTTCCGACGCCGCCGACCCCTCGCTGTCCAGCGCCCCCACCGCGGCCGCGCCGCCCGCCGCGAAGGCCAAACCCGCGACGGTCGACTGCGCCTACCGCGACAGCGCCAAGCCCGCGGACAAGCAGGCCACCAAGCCGAAAGCCGACGGCATCCCGACCACCGGCGTCGACGCGAAGGTCAGCGTCAGCGTGGAGACCAGCCAGGGCCCGATCGGCCTGACCCTGAACAACGCCGAGTCGCCGTGCACGGTGAACAGCTTTGTCAGCCTGGCGGCACAGAATTACTTCGACGGCACCAGCTGTCACCGGATGACCGCGGGCGAGGGTCTGAAGGTCTTGCAGTGCGGCGACCCCACCGGCACCGGGATGGGCGGGCCCGGTTACGAATTCGACAACGAATACCCGACCGATCAGTACGCTCCAACCGATCCGGCGGCGACCTCCGAGCCGATCGCGTACAAGCGCGGCGTACTGGCCATGGCCAACGCGGGCCCCGGAACCAACGGCAGCCAGTTCTTCATCGTGTACTCCGATTCGCAGCTCCCGCCGCAGTACACGATTTTCGGCACGGTGGACGACAACAGCCTGGGCACCCTGGACAAGATCGCCGAGCTGGGCCAGGACGATTCCAACGGTCCCGGCGATGGGAAGCCGAAGCAGCCGGTCACGATCCAGTCGGTTCGCATCGACCGCTGAGCCGCAGCGCCCGGGCCCGCCGCCGATCTCCGGCCGCGGGCCCGAGCCATATCCGGCCCCGTCCGGCCGGAGCAAGGATAGTCGAACCTTTCTTCGGATAGGGTGCCCTCAGTTCGAAGATCATCCGGCGCGCCCGCAGACACGCCGGAAATGTGCGATATATGCTGATAAAGCAGCACGCTCGTTCGATTGTGCCGACCTTTGTCGGGTAATCTCGAAACAAGGAGTTCCCGCAGCGCAGTACCCCCTCGGCCGGGTGATCCCGCCCTGGGAGTGCCGCGCCGCGAGCGCTCCGGGTGTCCACGTTTGCAGGCGGGACCCGCTGCACGGGACTACAGTTCGCGTGGCGGCGTCCGTAACGAAGCACCACAATCATCCATAGTGATCACTGCAGCATCGGGGAGCAGCCATGTCCGAGGAACTGGACGACATCGGCCGGGAAACCGCGGCCATGATGAGGACAATGTTGCAGCTTGCGACGCTCGTCGCCTTGCGGACCCGCGAGCGTGGTCAGAAGGAAGCCGAAGCGCGCGCCAAGCTCACCGAGGCCCGTATCAAAGAGGCCAAGGAATTGCAGCTCCGTGAAGCCAGGGACGCGAAGGCCAAGGACCCGCGCAATACCGAGCTGGCCAGGCTGATCGAGAAGCCGCTCGCGGAAAAGGGTGTGTCTTTGGAGAAGGACCGCTTCTCCGCGCAGGCCGAGGCAGGACGGATGGCGGCCAATGCCGCCGCCACCGCCAAGCCTGCTATGCAATACGATTCCGCGGAACGGCGGATGGCGATCGCCGCCCATCTCGCCAAAATGGGTGTGGCGCCGGAACTCGCGGCAGTACGGATGCTGATCGAAGTAGGGCAGGCGCAACCGCCGGGCGAAGCCGTACGCGGCCGCCCCGACGAGGCGCCGTCGGTCACCAGGGCGAGGGAACAGGAATCCCGCGGCCTGGAACGCACGAGGTAGCCGCACGAACAAACGCCCGCCGGATTCCGGCGGGCGTTCGTCGTTCCGGGACTCTCGCGAGAACCGCTGTAGCACAGCAATTCACGTGCGGAAGTCACCCACTGTGGGATCACCGAACATGCCGTGCTGCGGCGACTTCAGGGGCAGCGGGCTGAGCATGTCCTTGTGACCGTTGCGCACACTGCAGTACTTGAACGGCCCCTTGGGGTCGAACAGCTTCGACATGTGCGGGTCCGCGTGATCCAGGAACCAGACGCTCAATCCGGTCCGCCCGTCCAGCCGGTAGTGCTCCCAGGCCCGCCACAGTGCGTCCAGGCGGGCGATCGCCTCGGCATGCTGCCACCACTCCGGGCACCACACCGTGTCACTGAGATCGGTGACCTGCCGCCGGTAGACCAGGCTGAGATAGTTCTCGACGAACTCCACCACGCTCGCGTAGATCATCGGTTGTTGCTGCTGCTCGGTCACAGCGGCCGAACCTCCTCGACTTGTCCCTGTTCCTGCGGCGGCGTCGACTTGGTCAGCGACGGCGAGCCCAGGTCCGTGATCTCCGTCTTGCGCTGCGGATCGTGACGCGAGATGGACTTCTTCACGTCGGCAGCGTACTCACCCTCCCACCACGGCACGGTCCGGATGAGCACCGGTGGCGCACCGGAGGGGAACAGGATGGCCCGGCCGCGCGGCAGCGTCGCCAAACCGTTGACCGAGAACGTCTTGGACGAGCTGAGCGAACGCGAGTAGCTCTTGCCCCCCTTGGATTCGGAGACCGACTGCGAGATCGCGTCGTAATCGCCGAGCACGTCCGAACGTTCCTGCAGGAACTTGGTGTCGTCCACGCCGCTGCCGAGCACCTTGATGTTCGCCGCCGACCACAGCGCGTTCATGCCGCTCTCGCCCCAGCAGCGCGCGCCCTGCGCCCAGGACTGCAGCACCGTCATCACCACGATGCCGCGCGAGCCGAAGTGGCTGTACTGCTTGGGCAGATCCTTCCAGCGCACCACGTTCGCGGCCTCGTCGAGCACCGCGAGCATCGGGATCGCCAGTCGCCCACCGGCCGACTGCGACGCCTTCCGCATCGCCACGTCCACTACCGCCTCGGTGAGCGCGCTCACCAGGGGGGCGGCCGACCCGCGGCCTTCCAGCGACAGGCTGTAGAGCGTTCCGTTGTTGTCCAGGAACTCCAGCTCGTCGAATTCCCTGCGGTCGCCGCCGCGGGTGATCCACGGATGCACGTTCGACAACTTCAGGCAGCGGATCATCTTCTTGGCGGTGCCGAAGATGCCGCTGCGCGTCCGCGGGTCGGTGTTGTACTGCGAGGACAGACCCGAGGCCGTGTAGTGATGGCGGGCGGCGCGCAGGAGTTCGATGGGCTCGGTGTCCTGCGGGTTGGTCACCCATTCCCACACCTGCACGATCGGCCTGCTGCCGTTGCGATCGCCGACCGCGGCGGCGAGGAACAGTCCGGCCAGCAGGTCCTCGGCCTCGGGATCGAAGAACGCGTCGGTCTTGGTGTCGCGGCCGTCGTCGCCGTCGGCGAAGTGCCCCGCCAAGCGCGCCGCGCGCATTTCACAGCCCTCGCGCTTGGCATCAACCCAGGACAGCGGATCCCAGAACCAGGTCGGCTCTTCGCCCGCGACACCCTGCGGATCGAAGACGAAGGTGGGACTTCCCTTGGCCTCGCGGACGTCTCGGGTGGCGTCGACCACGTCGCGTTTGTTCGAGGTGGCCAGTACCGGGCCGATCGCGGTGAGGATCGCCGGGATCACGCGGGATGTCGACTTGCCCTGACGGGGACCCCAGATGTCCAGATGCAGATCCTCATAGGAGCCGTAGAGCATCACCCCGTCGGCCACACCGATACCGATCGGCACGCCGGGAAGATCGTCGTAGCCGAGTTTCACGCCGAGCTGCTGGGCCTTCTCCCGGACACCCGCCTCGGTGAGCATCGAGATCGCGCCGCCGTTGCCCATCACGTCGGCCTTGTCGTCGACCGGCAGCCTGCCCTTCGTCCGGTGCTTCTGCAACCGCTTGCGGATCACCAGATAGGCGATCACGCTCAGGATCACCAGCAGTATGATCGCGGTGGCCGCGCCCGGCCATTGCAGCTTGCCCCGTGCCAGATCGGCCGCGATGGCGATCGGGTTGAACGGGACCTTCTGCGGGCTGCCTGCCAGCAGGTTGCCCAGATGCAGCGCGAGCCAGAGGGTTCCGAAGATCGCGAAGCCGGCGTAGGTCAGTAGCAGGCTGACATCGGGTCCGGGCACGGCCGGATCCGTCACCTTTTTCTTCTTCGCCATGTGTGCCTCCTGGGTCGGCCGTCCGGTACGGAAAGCGGGTGGTCAGCGGAATGCGTCGAGCCGCCAGCCATCGGGTGTGCGCACGACGGTGGCGATCACCGTCGCGGGCGGCAGCGGCTCCTTGCGCCCGTCCGGATAGACGACGGTCTGCTCGATCCCGATCTTGAACTGCTGGACGTTCGGGTCGCTGAGAGTCGGCGCCTTCTCCCCTGACGCGAACGTGAACGCCTCCACGCGCGCCCCTTCCCTCGCCCAATCCGCCCATTGCAGCGTCGACTTCGGCGTCTCCACCGCGGTCGGCGCCGCATCCAGCATACGAATCAGGCTGGGGCCGAGAAACTTCCGAGCCCGGCCCAGCGAGGTGCCTTGGCTCTCCGTGGCGGGCTGCCAGCTGTAGATCTCCCGCAGCGCCGCGACCGCGACGCCGTCGGGCGTCACAGGGTCGGGGGCGGGCACGCCTTCCAGCAACCGGGGTGTGGACGTAGCGGGGCGCGCCGCATCGGATCCCGCGTCCACGCCGCCACAGGCCGCGCTCAGCACCGCGACGCTCACCACCAGCATCACCACCAGTTTCGCGCGTGCACTTGCTCTATCCATCCAGGCTAGCCGCATACCGGGGCGGCGCGGCAGTCCCGCCGCCGCGTGTTCGGACCGGTGGACGCTCACAACACCCTCCTCGCACGTCCGTCCCCCGGGACCGCGACTTCCGAAACACCGCCCGCGGAGCGGGAATCCGCACCCGGCACCGATTGGATCATCCGCCCGTTCCCGGCGTAGACACCGACCTGCGCGGGACCACGCGGACCGAACGAGCTGAACACCAGATCTCCCGGCCGCGCCTTGCTCATCGGCACTTCCGCACCCGCCTCCCATTGCTGTTCGGCCGTGCGCGGCAGCGTCACCGTGCCGGAGGACGCCGCGAACACCGCCGCCGCGGTCAAGCCCGGTCCGTCCAGTCCTCCGCCGGTGGGTCCTTGGGGTCCGCCGCCGCCCCAGACATAAGGGGTGCCGAGCCATTCGTGCGCGGCTTCCACGATCTGGTCGCCTGTCGACCCCTGCCCGGGGGTGAATCGGCCGACCGAACCCGGCGCTCGGTACTGCGCCTCCATCGCGAGGATGTTGCGCACGTACGGCTGGGTCTCGGCATAGTGTGCCGCGAGCTGGTTCGGCATGCCGCCGGAGGCCAGCACCGCGCCCTCGCCCGCGTTGTACGCCGCCAGTGCCAGCGCGACGAGATCGCCCTGCACGCGGCCCTCGGCCTGCCACCGCTGGATCTTGTGCGCGATCGCGCACATGTAGCGCCCTTGACCGATGATCGCGTCACCGTCGTCCCACACACTGGCCACGCCGTTGCCGTCGGCGTCGATCACGTAGGGCTGACCGTCGTCGGGATTGATGCTCACCGCCGTGGTCGGCAGGAACTGCGCCAGCCCCTGCGCACCGGCGGGGGAGGTCGCGCCGCGCCGGAAACCGGACTCCTGCCTGCCCTGCGCGGCCAGCAGCGACGGCGTGACCTGCGGGCAGATCGAACCCGCCCGGCGGTACCAGATCTCCAGTTCCTGCGGCACCTTCCCCGCGGCGAGCGCGCCACCGGCGGTGCCGAAGCCGAGAGTGCAGCGTGGATCGCTGGAGAAGGCGCGCGCACCGCCGACGTCCGGGGTCGGCGCGCCGTCCAACCAGGGCAGCGGGTCGATCTGGCGTCCTCCGGTGAACCGGCCGCCCGGGACGATCTCGAAATGCAGATGGGGGCCGCTGGATTCACCCGCCGAACCCACCGCACCGATGTGCTGTCCCGCGGTCACCGTGTCGCCCGCACGGACGAACACGCCGGAGTCCCACATGTGTCCGTAGACCGCCGAGTACGAACGGCCGTTGGTATCCACCGAATCGACGACGATCCAGTTGCCGAACCCCGACGCCGGACCCGCGGCGACGACCCGGCCGTCGGATACCGAGAAGATGGGCGTGCCGTCGGCCGCGGCCAAGTCGATGCCCCGGTGCGCGCCACCCCGCGAGCCGAAGGTGTCCGACACCGTGAAGGTTCCGGTGGCCATCGGCAGCGTGCGGCGCAGCGGACCGGCGCCCGCGGCGAGCGAGGGCGTGGCGGTCGCCGCCGGATTGGTCTGTGTCGCGCCGGGACCCGTGGTCGCGGCAGCGCGCCGATCGCCCGGCGCGTAACCGCCCAGCGGCGGAAGCGCCGACTGCGAGCCCAGCACCGACCCGCCCTCGCAGGCATCGTCCACGGCGGGCATGACGATGACCAGCACGATGGTCATCAGGCCGAGCACCGCGCCCAGCGCCGTCCACAACGCCGATTTGCCGCTCATCGCCGCACTCCGGCATCGTGCCGCGCGCAGCCGTGCTTCACGTCCGGCGCCGGGCTTCGTTGAGGGTGTCGGCCAACGTGCGGTTCATCTCGGCGGCGGCCGCCAATTGTTGTTGCAGCAGTGCGACTTTGCGCCGCAGCGCCGTCGCGTCCATCCGCTCCAGACTCGGCCCCTCGGCCGCGCGCACCCAATTCCGCACCGAATTCGTGTGCACGCCGATCTGTTCGGCGACCACGCGGCAGGCCTCCGATTCACTGCGCAGCTTGCCGGTCAGCGCGATGACCTGTTCGACCGCCGCTTGGCGTACCTCCGGTGAGACGCGGCGGTAGGACCGGTGCGGCATCATGCGGCGCTCCCCGGCGAATTCGATCCGCGCGAAGTCGATTCGGTGAACTCGCTGAACCGCTGGTTGGTGTCGTGGATTCCGCTTTCCTTCTCCGACAGCGTGAATTCCATGTGGAAGGGGATGCCGGGCCGACGGTCCTCGCCGATCTTCAGCAGGAACTTACCGGTGCCGGGCGGGGAAGGGCGCTGCTGCCCCGGTTTGAGCGCCTCGCCGGTCAGCGCTTGCGGTGCGGACCATCCGGTCACCATCTCCTCCTCGGCCGATGTGAACGGAACCGTGCTGTCGAGCCGTTTGATCTCCTCGGCCGGGAGCGCGCCGAAGATCTTGGCGCGCGCCCGCTCGAGGAAACCGAGCGCTTTCGCGATGGCGGCTTCCGATCCGAGCGCTTGCAGGTCCTTGATGGTGTGGCTGATCATGATCAGCGCGGTGGCGATGCCGCGCTGCAGCCGGGTGAGCTCGTCGACGCGGTCGACCATGAAGTCGCCGAGACCGAGCACCTGCCACAGCTCGTCCATCACCACTTGGAAATAGCGCTGTGGGCCGAGCTTCGCGTCGGCGAGCACGTGCGCGGCCTCGACCGAGGCGAATCCGTCGGCCCAGCAGGCCAGCATGACAGCGGCCTTGAGCTTCTTGTCGCCGGTCGGGATGTGCGAGACGTCCATGCACACCGCGACCGCGCTGGTGTCGATCGGCACGGTGGTCTGGCCGTTGAACACCGCGCCGAAGGGGCCCTGGGTGAGCGCGCGCAGGGAGCGGCGCAGCCCCTTGATCGCTTCCTGGTATTCGGCCGGATTGTCGGAACCGGCGTCGAGCATCAATTCCTCACCGCCGCCGACGATCACCTCGAGGAGGTTCTCCATGATCGGCGGTTTGTCCGGCGTGTATCCGCTGCCCGGCCGGTAGAGGATGCGCAGCGCGGTGGAGATCAGCGTCTCCTCGTAGTCGCGGACGCGGTCGCCGCGCACCAATTCGACCAGACCCGCGATCAGCGTCACCTGCCGGGCCCGAAGGTCCTGCAACACCTGCAGTTGCAGTGCCGGGAACTCCTCCAGTCGGGGCACCACCGCACCGAGCACGCCCGCCGCCAGCGGGTTCAGCTTGCCGTGCCCGTAGCCCAGATCGATCACCTGGCCGCCGACCAGTTCGACCATCTTGCGGTAGTCCGGTTTGACGTCGGCGAGAATCAACGGCGTGATCCCCTGCGCGATGCCGCCGAGCACGATCCGGCGCACCAGCGAGGACTTGCCGAAACCGTTGAGGCCGAGTACGAACAGGCTGGGGGCGGTGATGAAACTGCCGCGCATGAACCAGTTCATCGGATCGAAGCAGACCGGCGCACCGGTGTGCAGATGTGAACCGAGGGGCGTGCCGATCAGCGGCGCGCCCGCGCCGACCGACCACGGCCACAGGCCGGCGACCTGGGCGGTGGTGGCGCGGTACTCCACCGGGCGGCCGACCACGTTCATGCGCCCGCCTCCCGGTCCCGCGTAGCCGCGGTCGGTGAGCTGGGCTGTGCTGCGGTCGAATCCGTCCTCGATCGTCTGCTCCGCGCGGGCCGCGTAGTTGCGGCGGCGGATGTCGTCGGTGCGAACCCGGAACTGCGCCCACGCCGCACGCAGGCCACTGCCCTCGCGGGCGATCATCTCCAGCTTGGCGCGGGTGGCGTCGTCCAGCAGCGGCGGACCGGACTGCTTGCGCCGATCCGCTTTCGCCTTCGCGCGGCGAGCCGCTTTGTCCGTGTACGGGGCGCCCATGGCGCGGTCGGCGGTGTAGTCGACCTTCGCCGACCGCGCCACCCGGCCGTTTCTGCCGCCGTTGCGTTCCGGCCGCGCGGCGATGCGCTCGGTGACCGCGTCACGGGACATCCGAGAGTTCCGCTCACCGCGTGGACGTTCGGCGTGCGCCCGGTCGCCGCGCACGCCGTCGGACCGGCCCGTGCCCGCTCGCGTCCGCCGCTCCGCCGTCCGCCGATCGGGCGCGTCGACGCCCGGCCGGTCCTCGCCGTTCACCCGCGCCGAATCCCGTGCGGGGCGGCGGCGCTCCGGCCGCTGTCCCCACTCGTCCCGGCCGGATTGTTCGAGCCGCCTGCGACGTGCGTCCTCGTCCCGTTCCCGTACGGGTGGCTCGTAGTCCCGTGCCATGAATCGCTCACCCCGCCAGTGCCTTCGGAATAGTCGCGTGTTCCGGCAGGATCACCCCGCAACCGAGCGAGGCCGCGAAGGCCGCCGCCTGGTAGCGGTAACACCGCCGGATCTTCAGACGCGCCTGCGTCGACAGGTCGCGCGTGATGGCTTCGATGCGCGGCAGGTCGCCGCGCAAGGGCTCGGTGATGGTCACCAGCGCCCCGAAGCGGGTCACACCGTGACCCCTGGCCTGCTCTTCGCGGGCCTGCTGAGTCGCGCCCACCCGCAGCGTCGCCGCCGCGGACACGACCCCGCGTTCGCTCTGTTGGGCCACCAACGCGTTCTTGAAGTCGTCGTCGACGATTTCGGCGGCGTCGGCGGCTGAGTGCGGACGGTACACGATCGCGATACGTTTGCGCGGGACTTCGGGATTGGGTGCGAGCAGCCGCTGCAGCACCCGCTCGTCGACCGCGCCCTCGGGAGCGGCGTCCATCTCCCAGGTGACCGACCGGCCGCCGTCGTGCACCAAGTGATCCCACTTCTCGTCATGGGACACCGGGCCCGCGTCCGCCCAGTCCAAACCGTGGCCCTCGGGTTCGCCCGCTGCCACTTCCAGGTCGGCCTGCGAGGCGGGATCGTAACTGCGGCGAATGAACGAGATCACCTCGTCGGCCGACATCGGCTGTGCGCGCACACCGGCTTCGGCGAGCGCCGCGCAGATCCCGGGCAGCCGACGGCCGATCTCGACCGCCTCCTCCGCCGGGTTCTTGCGGCGCTCGGCGGTGGTGGCCTTGAACGTGATCGCCACACGCGGCAGCAATTGCACACGCTCCTGGGGCAATTCGGTGGCCAGCTCGTACATGACCTGCTGGGCCAGCTCCGGCGCCTCCGGCCTCGTGATCGTGGAAACCTCCGTGAGCAGGCGGTTTCCGGTCTCGGGCACGGTGTCGATGACCGGCACCACGGCGACGATGTCGCTGGTCTGTCCCACCGAGGCCAGGAAGGTGCCCCACGCCGACACCCACCGGTCGATCACCGGTTGATCCACCGCCTCGTGTCCTTGCGGCCACGCGCGCAGCACCACCGTGTACTGGGCGAACTGCGGGAGGTGGATCATGCCGAAGCTGTAGCCACCCGCGTCGATGCCCTCGTACAACTTCGAGGGCGCCAGCAGTCCGGGCAATCGGGTGACGCCGCCCGGGATCCGGGAGAAGCGGCCACCGCGGTACACGTGCTCGCCGCGACTGCGCGAGCGCATCCAGTTGAACATCATCAATCCCGTCTCGTAGCCCGAACGACCTCCGGTCCGCCACACCAGCGGGACCATGACGACGACACCGGTGCCGCCGACGATCAGACCCCACTGGAAGCCGCCGACCATCGCGGTGATCAACGCCGTGATCACGACCGCGAAGCCGAGAACGGTTTCCTCCCAGCGCAGGCCGAAAAGACCCGCGCTGCGCGGCTTCTGCCAGAGTCCGTACGAGCGCCGCTCGTAGGTGTCGGTGAGTGTCATCGCGGAATGGTGCTCCTCCCGAGGTCGGGTGAACGGTTCGTCCAGCGATCGCCCGCGACGTCACCCATGGCTTGGTCGGCCCGGCTCAGGCCGCCGCTCGCGGCGCGCGCCGCGCCGATCCGGCCGGCCGCCCTGGCCGCTCCGGACGCTACTCCCGCCGCGCCCGCTGGTCCGGAGGCGCGCGGTGCCGCACCACCCTGACCACCGCCGCCACCTCGTGGCGGGGTCGGCCGCGGTGCGCCGCCGCCACGCGGTCCGGCCGGACCGCCGGGCCGGGGCCCGGTGCCGCTGCCGCCCACGTAGCCGGGCGCGCCCGCCGCCGCGGCGCCCTTGACGCCGACCGCCTTGGTGCCCATCGCGCCCAGGGCCGCCACACCGACCAGGGTGCCGCCCGCCGCGGTGAAACCCGAACCGCCGCTGCCGACGATCGCGACGGCCGGAGTGACCAGTCGCATGAGCGCGGGCAGCACGAACGCCACGCTGCACAGCAGCACGATCGCGACCAGCATGCGCTGGGCCTGCTCACCGTCGGGCAGACCGCCGGTCGGGGTGAGCGAGTCGACGTGGCCCGCGGTGGTGAACGCGATCATGTAGACGATCGCCGCCACCGGTTTCCACAGCATGAAGGCGATGATCCAGCCGATGAGCTTCTGATAGGACTGCTTGCCGACGTTCATGCCGGAGGCCGCCGCCGCCAGCGGCAACACGCCCGCTGCGATCACCAGCAGACCTTGCCGGACGATGGCGAGCACGATCTGCGCGAGGGCGCCGAGCAGGCCGACGATCGCGATGATCAGCACCAGGCCCGGTGAAAAAGCTTGCAGCTTGCTGGTTTTCACCATCAGCTCGGCGAGGTCCTTGGCGTTGCCGTTGGTCGAGTCGCTGATGATCCACTCCGCGAAACGATCCGACGCCTGCGTGCCCGCCACGATCACCGCGCCCAGCATCCAGGAGCTGAACACGACGCGGGTGAACATCCGGAACGATTCGGCCGCCTCGTTCATCGTGGCCCCGCGTCTGGCTTCGGCCAATCGCGCGCCGGAGAGGATCACCGACGCTATCAACAGCAGGATCTGCGCTTGATAGGTGTAGTCGTTGATCTTCGTGAACAGTGAGCCGGAGTCGCTGACCGCCTCGTTGGGCACCTTCATCCAGAAGGTCAACGCCAGGATGATGGCCTGGCCGAGACCGTTCATCAGCGAATCGACCACCTTGCCGAAGGTCGAGTCCCAGGCCTTGTCCTTCACCGCCTCGGCGGCCTGGCCGGGATGCGAGGCGGCATTGCCCGCCTTGCACGCGGCGGACGCGGCGTCACCGAGAGAAATGCCGGGCAGTCCGACGTTGTCGAGCGTGTCATGAATCTCGTTGCACGTCTCGTCGAAACCGTAGGTCTGGCCGTAGGCCACGGTCGGCGTCGCGATCATCACCGTGAAGATGACCGCGAATATCGTGACTAGGCGCCTCACCATTGTGTCCACCCCTCGATGCTCCGCAGGGACTCGATCTGTACTCGCTCGTCACCTGTCACCGGGGTGAGCTTCCAATCTCCGTCTCGCCACCGGACCGCCAGGCGCATGCCCACCCATGTTGGTTGGCCATCAACTGTTTCTCGAGCCTTTCTCGCAAACTGCACTTTCGCGAAATCATCTGCATAGCTTTCGATCCGGAACGCATCCGAAGCGAACAACAGGGGCCTCAGCTTGTCGGGCAGGCGGTCGGACACTTTGCCCTCGGCGACGAGCCGGTCGTACTCGGCCAAGTACTGCGGCGTCACATCGACCAGCCGAATCAGCAGGTCACGATCTTTGGGATTGGCGTTGGTCCGCCAGTAGATCTGCTCGGCGGCCAGCGCGGCGCCCTGCGGAGTGTGCGCGAAGCCCAGGGCAGCGGAGCCGTCGATCCTAGCAGGGCCGTCGGAAGCGGAGAAGCGCACGACAGGACCACCGAACACCCGCTGCCATACGCCCTCGCCGCTCGACGGCGTGGGTGCAGCGGAGATCCATCCGGGCGTGCCCGGACGCTGTTGTTGGTCCGGATGCTGGGGCAGGACAACACCTGTCGCGCGGATCGGCACATCGACCCGGCGGCCGAACATGTCGTTCTCGGGATTACCGAAGGCCGCGCCGCCGGGATCTGCAGCGGTGCCCGATGTCGTGCCCGTCGCAGCGACCGGTTCGTCTCCGGATGCGTTGTCTCGCAGAGCGACAGTCGTCAGTGCAACCGCGAGCGCGACACTGATCACCGCGCCCGCGCCCATCAGCGCCAAGGGCATCCGGCCGGATCTGCGCGTGGTCACCATCTCGTCCACCCCGTCAACGATTCGAGGTACTCGGTCTGCGCGTTGTTGGTGGTCGAGGGCTTCAGGCGCCAGTCCCCTGCATCCCACACCATGACCAGGCGCGTCGCCGCCCACAGCTGCTTGCCGTCCACCACCGGTCCCCTGGTTGCCAGCCGGATGATGGCGAGATCGTCGGCGTAGTCGTCCACTTTGAACGCGTCCGAGGCGACGAAGTAGCGAGTCACCTTCTCCGGCTGCTGCTGCGGCAGACGGTCGTCGGCCAGCGCCTTGTCGTAGGCGGCGATCTGCTGGGCGGAGACTCGGACCTGCCGCACGTACAGGTCGCGGTCGGCGGGACGCGCGTTGAGCCGGTAGGTGATCTGCGCCGCGGCCAGCACCGCGCCCTGCGGGGTGTGCGAGTAGCCGACGGCCAGGTCGTCCTCGATCCGCGTCGGCCCGTCGGAGGTGGAGAACGGGACGGAGGCGCCGTACACCCGCTGCCAGCCGTGCGGTTCGGTGGTGCCTTCCGGCGCCGCGGTCAGCCAATCCGGATCGGTGGGCTTGCGCTGGCGGGAGGGGTCCTGCGGAAGCGGTTGTCCGGCCGCATTGTTGGGGATATCCACCCGTCTGCCGAGGATGTCCACCTCAGGGGTGGCGAAGCCGGTGCCGCCCGAGCCCTCGGTGACGGCCGGTGCGCCGCTGATGCTCTCGTCGTCGCGGCCGACGAAGACGAAGATGCCGACCACCACGATGAGCGCCAGCACGGCGGCGGAGGCGACGACACCGAAGGAGACACGGTCGCGCGCGTACGACTCCCTGTCGCTCACGTCGGTGCCTCCAATTTCACTATGTCGGTGGGTAATGCGTCGATCGAGTCGATGGGTCGTGCGGTCGAGTCCGGATCGGGAAGCCGCAATCTCCAGTCGTCGCCGAACCATTCGACGGCCGTGTGGTGCACCGCCTTGGAGCTGTCGGAGTATTCGGTGTACACGTCGACGGTGGAATGCCGCTCGGTATAACCGGTGATCCGGTATCCCAGCAAGCGGGGAGCGAACTCCGGTCCCGCCGGGCCGGTGATGGACAGCTGCACCCGGTTGATCGCCCACTCGTCCTTGGCCGGGCCCGGAACCACTTCCCTGGCAGCCACTTTCGCCCACTGGGTATCGGCGGCCACCGCCAAGCGGACCGAATGGGTCAGCGCGGCGATGCCCGCCCCGCGTGGCGAGTGGTCGAAACCGGTCGCCGCGCCGTCGGCCGTCGAGCGCGGCCCTTGGTCGGTGTGCGGCAGCGGCACACCTTGGAACGGCTGCCACCGGACGTTGGTGGGAGCGGCCGACAGATCCGGCCCCGCCGAGTCCTCGTTACCGCCACAGCCGACCGCCGCGAACAGCAGCGCGGCGCCCACGACTCCGGCCGCGGGGCGGCGGATGTCGCGCCGCCACGCCGCGGAGTCCGCAGGCCGCAGTACTGTCGAATTCATTCCCGCGTCGTCCCCGTCCCGATCCGGCGGCTCACGCGGGCAGGAACGCCAGGGCGATCCCCGACGCCGTGCTCGCCACCACGGCACCCAGCAGACTCATCAGGACGCCGTGCGAGGCATCGTTCATGGCCAGATCGCTGCGGAAGGTCAGCCACAGCTTCCCCGCGGACACGATCATCCAGGCCAGGCACACCAGCAGGACGAACCACAGCAGCCAGTTCAGCAGCTGCATCAGCGGTGCCAGAACGTCGGCGGGCATCTGTTTGTAGGCCAGCAGCTGCGCCGCGGGCATGCGCACAGTACTCATCGCCGACATCAGGTGCCGATGACGGCGTTCATGATGGTGCCCGCGCTCGTGGCGACCACGCCGCCGATCATCGCGCCCGCCACCATCTTCGGCGACTCCAGACCACCGCCGGTCCACTTCTCCCAGGCGAACCTACCGCCGGCGTAGATGATCCCGCAGATCCCGGACAACAGGACGAACCACGTGAGATACCGCACCAGCTGCAGGATCTTCTCCGAGCCCGGCGGCGCCTCGGGCGTCGGATTACCGACTTGCGCGAGTACGGTGCCGTACGTGTCCTGCACGGCGAGGAGGATCATGCTCATCGGGTGCCTTTCTCGAATAGTGGGTGGTTGTCGCCGATGCGATGCGGACGTTCACTCATCGGACGGCTTGCGGAGATCGGGTGACCGGCGGTCGTAGCTGGCCTCCTCCAATGCCGTCCGAGCGGCCGCCACGATGTCGGCGCCGAGCTCCCGGACATCGAGCGGGACTTCCTCCAGCAGATCGAGCTTGCGCTTCTTGGGCGGCAGCGGGTCACCGGGCGACCACACCGGCAGCTGCTCGGGTTCGACCAGCGTCCACTCCTCGTACCACGGCACCTGCCACACCTGCCCGGCCAGGGAGCCGACCACGTCGCGGTAGCGCCGGATCTCGGGAGCCATCCGGCCGGGCCGCGCGGCGACGGTGATCAGGCCGAGCACGTCGCAGGGACCGGCGAAACCCGAAAGATGCTGGCGCAGAAGGTCGTGCGCGCGGGACAGCCCGGCGATGGTCTCCCTGGCGACGAGGACGACGAACGGACTTTCGCGGTCGAAGACGCCGGGCCAGCGGCGGCCCGAATCCGCCGCGGGCGCAAGCACGTGCGCGAGGGTACTGGCTCCGGCGCCGCCGTGCACACCCAGCAGCCAGACCAGCGGCGCACGGCCGACACCGGGGACGGGGCGGTCCCAGACGGCGGCACGGCGGGACTCCGGCGGGGCGATCACACCGGCGGGCGCGGGGTCGGGCTGACGCGGAAAAATCATGGCGGCGGTCATGATGCCACCCCGGCGAGCAGGCGCCCATATGCCCGGCGCGTCTCGGCGGCCAACGAGGCGTGCCGCACCAGTTCACCGCGGGCCAGATGCGGATCGTAGGGAATCTCCCTGATATCGCGGACCCAGCCGGACAGGTGCTCACGCAAATGATCCGCTACCCGGGAGTCGTCACCCGGATACTGGTGGGAGACGACGATGGTGGTATCGCCGACGACGCCGCCGCCGTGCCCTTCTCCGGTGTCACCGAACTGGTCATCGAGCCATTCCAGCGCGACCCGCAACCGGTTGGCCGCGTCGGTGCGGGCCGGAATGGCAAGTACCAGAGCAACATCCGCGTCGTCGAGCAAGGGCGTCAGTTGCCTCGCGGCAATCGGATGTCCCCCGTCGTAGACGGCGGTGTATCCGGCGTCGTGCACCGCGCGGGCGACCGTGAGATACGTCGCACGCCTGCGCAACGGCGCGGCATCACGCCAGAGCAGCCCGATGCCGGAAGTCGCGCGTGACAGGCACTCCTTGAGCGGCGCGGGTTCGTCGTCACCGCGTCCGTACAACCAGGACTGCAAGCTGATCGGGTGCAGATGCTCGTCCGCGCCGCGCAGCGCGAGATCGCTGCCCGCCGTGGTGGCGTCCACCGCGACTGTCGGCGTCCCGGCCGTACCCAGTTCACCCGCCAAGCCCAACGCTGTCGTGGTGGTTCCCGCACCACCACATCCGCCGACCACCAGGATCGGCCGTTGCACCGGATGATCCGCCTCGGAGCCGTCACCCTTGCGGCGCCGCAACCGCACCACCGGAGCCTTGGAGCGCACCGGCCGGCTCGACGCCGCACCCTCGCCGGGCGCTTCGTCGAGCCAGCGGCTCCAGTCCTCTCCCATCGCCTCTGCTCTCCTTTATCCGGCCGCGATACCCGTGATCAGGGTGCGGCCGTCGATCACCGCGGTGGTGACCACCTGCCTGTTGTACGTGGCGGGCGCGCCGCCGGGCCGATACTCGGTGACCTCGACCGAATACCGGTTGTCGCCGACGGTCACGATCCGCACGCAATGCGTGGTGCCCGCCGGAACCGAGTCGATGCCCCGCTGGATGACCCAGGCGGGCTGGACGTCGGCGTCCGGGGCGACGGCCGCGCGGGCCCGTTCCCCGGAGCGCTCCACGTAGTACGCGTACTGGAACGACAGCACCGCGTCGGGCCCGGACCCCGTGCCCCCCGCCTCCGCGCTGCGCACGATCGCGTCGCTGCGCTCGGTGGGGCAGGCGCCCGCGCTCACCGCGCGCGGATTGCTTCCCGCCTGCGCGCTGCCGACGGTGAGCTGGACCGACGCGGAGACATGCGAGTCTCGCGGCTGCGCGGCGCGATCACCCGCGGCGCGCAGCAGGAACAGGACGCACACGGCTGCCACGGCGACGATCAGCACCGCCGCGATCACGATGAGCAGCACGCGGGCCCGGCGCATGGCGGGGTGGTCGCGGGCGGCTTGCCGCAGCCCGCGCGAGACCGCGGGGCGTGGCCGGTCGACGGGCTCGTGGTCGTCGTCATCCGCCCATGGGAACTGCGCGGGACCGGCCTGCCTCGGCGCGACGTAGTCGTCGTCGGGACCGGGAGCGTGCCCGGTCACCACCCAATCCGACCACCCGCCGGTGAACTCGCTGTGCTGCGCGGGCAGATCCGCCGGGGCGTCCTCGGGTTTGCGCTGCCACGGCTCGTCGTCGTCGCGAATGTAGTCCGGATAGCGCGAAGGGCCGTCGTCATCCACCGGGATGATGGCGTTCGCCTCGTCCCGCTTGCCTGCCTCCGGCGCACCGGTCTCCGGCTCCAAAGCGCCGTACCAGCGGGAAAGCTGTTTGTACGACTTCAACATTCCCCCATTCCCGCAGAGCAGGGCACGCAGTATCGCATCGTCGGACCCTCTCGGCGATCAGTTCGTGGAGAACGGGTAGGCGTTGGGTGTGCCGGGTCGGTCGGTGGGCGGAATCGATGTCACGCCGCCGGATGAGGCGCCATCGGCTCCTGTCCCGAACGGAAATTGTCCCGTACCGGACGAACTCGGCGTGGGAGACGCGCCGGAGCCGTCTCCGAAGAATCCCGTCGGCTGCTTCTCGAGCACTCCCCGCGGCTGGATCTCGCTGCCGAAGGCGTCGGCGATGTCGCGGGCGACGGCCGCGAACCAGTCGGCGACGAACTGCGTGGGAGCGTCACCGTTCGCCGAAACGGTCGCGCTGGTGTAGGCGGTGTGGCGCTGCACGGTGTCCCAGTAGCGCACCCAGGTGGTCGTATTCAGCAGTTCACTGTTGTCGGTGATGTTCTGCACCACCGCGTCGAACGCTTGGGTGACCAGCCGCACCCCGGTGGTCGGCGGAATCAGCTGGGGAATGGCGCCGAGCAACTTGGCGCCCAGCGACAGCAGTGCGGCGGGCGGGTTCGCCAGGCCAGCGGTGGCCAGCTCGGAGATGTTCGCCGGGGCGAGCACCGACCGAACCACGGTGATCACGGAGTTCAAGCCGATCATGCCGACCTTGAGCAGTGCCTGCAGCGCGCCGGGCAGATTCAGCGGCGTGCGCGGGTCGGAGGCGTCGGCGAGGCGCTGCGAGATCGACTTCTGCGGCGATATCGCCAGGGTGGCCAGTGAATTGCCTTGAATATCCTCGGCGACCACCCGAGTCGCGGTCTTGATCGAGGTGAACGCCAGCGCCTGTGCGATCGACACCAGCGACGCGATCGGGTCGCCGCCACTGAGCTTGGACTGGCCTGCCACGTTGGCGACCGCCTTCAGGATGGGCGCGCCGTCCGGGGCGTCGCAGGCGAGATCGCCCGCCGCGCAGAAACTCGCCACCCGGCCGGTGAGCGCCCCGAAGTTGGCGGCCTTGTCGCGTTCCGGGCCGATGCCACCGCCGGTGGCGGGCGCCTGCGGCAGGGCGGCGATGGATTCCAGCCGGTCACCCGAGGTGCCTGGCGCGGGGTCCGGGGTCGCTTTGCCCGGCGCGCCGGGAAACAGCGGTGCGCCGGGATTTCGGGTGGGGTCGCCGAACAGCGCGACGGCGGCCACCTTCTCGGCGGGCAGCACGCCATGGCCCTGGCCGATCTCCTGCGCGAACACCGAGGCGACATGCGCGCCCTGCGAATAACCGACCACCGCGAAGCGGCTGTCCGGGCAGGTGGCGGCGACGGTCTCGGCCATGTTCCGCAAACGAGTGAGGCCACCGGCCACTGACTCCGAGTAGGGCACCACGCCACCGGCTGTCGCACCGCCGAAGCCGGATTCGTATGGCACATAGGCACGGTCGACCAAGCCGGTCTCGGGAGCTTTCGCCATCATCGGCCGGAAGACCGTGGAGAGCATGCCGGTGTCGGTGGTGGGCGCGGCGTCGGGCGACGATTCACCGGTGCCCTGAATTCCCAAGGCGTACAACGCCGGACATGTCGCGATGCGGAGATTCGTGGAGGGGCCCGCCGGATTCGACGGCTCCGCCGTGGCGACACCGGCGGTCGCCACAGCCACGGCGAGTGCGACCAGCATCCCCGAGAGTCTTGCCGTGTATCCAGTCATAGCGATCCGCAATCAAGTCGTTTGCCGCAGCTACCCTCAACGCCATGAAACGCAATAGACCGTAACAGATTCCGGCTATTACTGCCGCATCGCCGGAAAAATTTCGTGACACGCCGATAGGAACGCGACACACCGTGGCACGTTCCCGGTTTCAGTCCGACAAGTTTCCGGTAGCGCACAACGAAAGGCAACCCGGAGCCGGAGCGCGCGCGGCCGAAACCGGTTGCGCCAACAGTTAATAGACAGCTATCGCAACTGTCAGGCCGCGGAGGTGACGCGGTAGACGTCGTAGACGCCTTCGACGTTGCGCACCACGTTCAGCAAGTGGCCCAGGTGTTTCGGATCGCCCATCTCGAAGGTGAACTTGCTGATCGCCACCCGGTCGCCGTGCGTGGCCACCGACGCGGACAGGATGTTGACCTTCTCGTCGGCCAGCACCTTCGTCACGTCGGACAGCAGCCGCGTGCGATCGAGCGCCTCGATCTGGATGGCGACCAGGAACACCGAGGACGGCGACGGCGCCCAGGACACCTCGATGATCCGTTCGGCCTGCTCCCGCAGGGAACCGGCGTTCGTGCAGTCGGTGCGGTGCACGCTCACCGCGCCACCGCGGGTCACGAAGCCCATGATCTCGTCACCGGGCACGGGGGTGCAGCATTTCGCCAGCTTGGCGACCGTGCCCGGAGCACCGGGGATCAGCACGCCCGCATCGCCGGTGACCCGCTGCCTGCTCGGTGTCGTCGACGGGGTGGAGCGCTCGGCCAGCTCGTTCTCCACGTCGCCGATGCCACCGAGCTGCGCCATGAGCCGCTGCACCACGTGATGCGCGGAGACCTGGTGCTCGCCGACGGCGGTGTAGAGCGTGGAGATGTCGGTGTAGTGCAGCTCGTGGGCGACCGCGGTCATCGCGTCGACGCTCATCAACCGCTGCAGCGGCAGCCCGACACGGCGGACCTCCTTGGAGATCTGCTCCTTGCCGCTCTCCAGCGCCTCCTCGCGCCGCTCCTTGGCGAACCACTGGCGAATCTTGGCCTTGGCGCGTGGCGACACCACGAAGTTCTGCCAGTCGCGGCTGGGTCCGGCGTTCTGCGCCTTGGAGGTGAACACCTCGACGACCTCGCCGTTCTCCAGCTGGCGCTCCAGCGCGACCAGGCGCCCGTTCACCCGGGCTCCGATGCAGCGGTGGCCCACCTCGGTGTGCACGGCGTAGGCGAAGTCCACCGGCGTCGACTTCTGCGGCAGCGTGATCACGTCGCCCTTCGGCGTGAACACGAAGATCTCCGGCGACTTCAAATCGAAACGCAGCGACTCCAGGAACTCGGCCGGGTCCGCGGCCTCACGCTGCCAGTCCAAGAGCTGGCGCATCCACGCCATGTCGTCGACCTCGGCGGTGTCGTTGGAGTGCTTGCCGCGGGTCTCCTTGTAGCGCCAGTGCGCGGCGATGCCGAACTCCGCGGTGCGGTGCATGTCCTGGGTGCGGATCTGCACCTCCAGGGGCTTGCCGTCCGGGCCGACCACGGTGGTGTGCAGCGACTGGTAGACACCGTAGCGCGGCTGGGCGATGTAGTCCTTGAACCGGCCCGCCATCGGCTGCCAGAGCGAGTGCACCACGCCGACGGCCGCGTAGCAGTCACGCACCTCGTCACACAGGATGCGGATGCCGACCAGATCGTGGATGTCGTCGAAGTCTTTCCCCTTGACGATCATCTTCTGGTAGATCGACCAGTAGTGCTTAGGGCGGCCCTCGACGATCGCGTTGATCCGGGAGGCGGCCAGCGTGTTGACGATCTCGGCGCGCACCCGCGCCAGGTAGGTGTCGCGCGAGGGCGCGCGGTCGGCGACCAGCCGGACGATCTCGTCGTATTTCTTCGGGTGCAGGATCGCGAAGGCGAGGTCCTCCAGCTCCCACTTCACCGTCGCCATACCGAGGCGATGGGCAAGGGGCGCAATGACTTCCAGCGTCTCCTTGGCCTTCTTCGCCTGCTTCTCCGGCGGCAGGAAACGCATGGTGCGCATGTTGTGCAGCCGGTCGGCCACCTTGATCACCAGCACGCGCGGGTCCCGGGCCATCGCGATGATCATCTTGCGGATGGTCTCGGCCTCGGCGGCGGCGCCCAGATTGACCTTGTCCAGCTTGGTGACGCCGTCGACCAGGTGGGCGACCTCGGAGCCGAAGTCTTGGGTGAGCTGGTCGAGGCTGTAACCGGTGTCCTCCACCGTGTCGTGCAGCAGCGCGGCCACCAGCGTGGTGGTGTCCATGCCGAGCTCGGCGAGGATGTTGGCGACGGCGAGCGGATGGGTGATGTAAGGGTCGCCGGATTTGCGGAACTGATGCTTGTGCCGCTCGTCGGCCACGTCGAACGCGCGCTGCAGCAGGGTCAGGTTCGCCTTCGGGTACAGCTCGCGGTGCACGGTGGCCAGCGGCTCGAGCACCGGCTTGACCGCGGCGATGCCACGCTGACCGGTCATGCGGCGTGCCAGACGCGCACGTACCCGGCGTGAAGCCGAGCTCGGGACGGCGGCGGAGGCGCCCGGCTGACGCGGAGGCGTCGGACCGGCCGGTGGTTTCGCGGGCAGCGCGGCATCGGTGGCGCCCGCGCCGTTCGACTGCGGGCCTGTCGATTGCTCGGCCTTCGCCTCGCCCAGATGCCGAGTCATGCCACCACCTCTCCGCGCCTCGATCGGACCACCCTATCCGACCGGTGCAACCTCCCGGACCACCAACTTTAGTCCGGCCGGAGCACCGACGTCCGATCAGCTGACCAAGGATGCGCATCGGAGTCCTCGGACGAGGAAAGGACGTGGGCGCTGTGCTGTTCCGGTCACCCGGACAGACGCCGCATATCGGGCGCGCACGCCCGCCGGACTCGGCCGTTCTCCTGAGACACGCCGACCCACCACACCGTGTCCCCCTGCGTCAACCAGCGCGTTCGCCCGATGAGACATAGCCCCGCGGCGCTCGGCGCGGCAATCACCCCGAGCGGGACGATCGACCGGAAGCGAGACCCGAGATCCGGAAGTGGACGCGTGGGGCGGGTGTCCGGGGCTCGGTCAGCGAATCGCGGCGGGCTGGGGTCCGGCCGACGGAGGTCGAGCGGGTACGGGCTCGGGACGAAGAGAGAGGCCGTCGAGATCGGAGGCGGGGGCCACGTCGAGAAGGTCCAGCACGGTGGGGGTGATGTCGACCAGGGTCGCTCGGGTGCTGGTGGCGCCGGGCCGGAAGTCTGGGCCGCGCGCGATGACGAAATTCGTCGTCTCGTCCGGCGACTGACCGCCGTGCCCGCCTTTCGGCGTATGGCCGTGGTCGGCGGTGACGAGGACGGTCCACCGCTCGGCGGGGTGGGCGGCGGCCCTGGCGTCGACGGCGGCGACGACGCGGCCGACCAGAGCGTCGATGCGTCTCACGGCGTCCAGGTAGGCGCCGGAGGCGCCGCCCGCGTCGTGACCGGCGCGGTCCACCTGGTCCAGATGGGTGAACAGCAGGTCGGGCGCGAATCTGCCGATCGCGGTGACCACGGCGTCGGTGGTGGCGGCGTCGGTGCGAGACTCGTCGCGGTCGTCGGGCACCGGCGCGGTGGAGACGACCACGTCGGCGCGCGGGCTGCCGCTGCCGGTCATGGTGGCGATCTGGTCCCAGGTGGCGATGGACTGGGTCTTCAGTGACGGCCGCGCCCGTTCGAGGTGGGTGAAGACCGTCGGGTACCGCGCGAACGGCGCGGCGGTGA
Source organism: Nocardia asteroides (assembly GCA_019930625.1). Classification (NCBI taxonomy): domain Bacteria; kingdom Bacillati; phylum Actinomycetota; class Actinomycetes; order Mycobacteriales; family Nocardiaceae; genus Nocardia; species Nocardia asteroides. Next base: position 4,234,959 of record CP082844.1, on the reverse strand, counting down.
ACTGGTTGTTCGTGATGCCGTGCTTACGATCCCACACCCCGGTCAGCACGCTGGCCCAGGACGGCCCCGAGATGGTGATGTGCGGGGCGATAGATGAACGGCTCAGCAGGCCCTCGCCTGCCAGTCGCAACAGATTCCGCGCCTGCGCATGCTCGATCTTGTTGTACATCAGCCCGTCCAACCCGATCACGACTACTTTGGCGACCGGAGCCTCGCCCTCGGCGACTCCGATCGCGGCGGACAGCGGAAGGAACAGGATCGCCACGACGGCAACGACTTCCGACAGCAGTCGCACTCGGCTCATACCGCGAACCATGCGGGACCGACCGGTGCGCCCGATAGCCCGTCGCGGCAATGTTCACGGACGTTTCATCGAGTGCCGCACTGCCCGTAGCCTCGCTGAACAGCCCTTGAACGAGACATAGCGTCCTTTGACACGTCCTCCGCCGATATGGCTGGCTAGTCGTCGTGACCGCAGCGCGCACCGCACGGTGCATTCGCGTCGCGGCCGTCGCCGACCTGCATATGCGCGCGGCCGTGGCCGGACGTTTCCGTCCCGATTTCCTCCGCCTGGCAGCAGACGCCGACGTCCTGTTACTCGCAGGCGATCTGACCGATGGCGGCACCCCAGCCGAATCCGATCTGCTGTGCGCCGAACTCGATGATCTCCCGGTGCCGGTGGTGGCCGTGCTGGGTAATCACGACCACGACGACGGTTCCGGCCACCTGATCGCGGCGCGGCTCACCGCGCTGGGCGTCCACGTGCTCGACGGCACCGCGATCACCCTCGAGCTCAACGGGATCCGGCTGGGCGTCGCCGGAGTCATGGGCGGCAGCGGCGGCTTCCCCGGCCATCCCGGCAACCCTGACGAGGGCTCCGCCGAGCATCGCGCGCGTATGCGCCGCGGACCGCTCGACGCGCTGCGCCTGCGGCAGGCACTGGACACACTCGATTGCGAAACTCGCGTCGCCCTCATGCACTTCGCGCCTGTCGTAGACACCTTGGCCGGTGAACCAGCCAAAATCTTCGCCGGTCTCGGCTGCCATGATCTGGCCGGGGCGGTCGACGCGGGCGGGGCACTGCTCGCCGTCCACGGACATGCGCACGGCGGAACGGAATTCGGCCGGACCCAAGGCGGTGTGCCGGTGCGCAATGTCTCCTATCCGGTGCTCGGGCGCGCCTACGCCGTCTACGAGACCGGCCCTGACCCGCGTCGGGCAACCGCCGGGCAAGTACCCTCGCCGCCATGACGCTCGCCCGCTCGCTGCTCCTGTTCGCCCTCGCCGCGCTGGCCGAGATCGGCGGCGCCTGGCTGGTGTGGCAGGGCTGGCGGGAACAGCGCGGTGTGGTCTGGATCGTCGCGGGCGTCCTCGCTCTCGGCGCGTACGGCTTCGTCGCCACCTTCCAGCCGGACCCGAATTTCGGTCGCATCCTCGCCGCCTACGGCGGTGTCTTCGTCGCGGGCTCGTTGGCCTGGGGCGTGCTGGTGGACAAGTTCCGCCCGGATCGCTGGGACTACCTCGGTGCGGTGATCTGCCTTGTCGGCGTCGCCGTCATCATGTACGCGCCGCGCCGCTGACCGAAGTATCCGCGCCCACACGGAACCGTGGTGGTGCCGGTCCGCGTCCGAACCGCGATGCGGGCAACAACCCGCCCCGCGGTGAGTACGCCGTTCATTCCTGAGCGCCGGAGGCCCATACCGCGGCAGGCCGGCCGGTCGCTTCGACGGTGTTTGCCGGTACGCGCCGGACCCGGGAGGGCCGCCAGGGAAAGTCGCCCGCACGGCACCTTCGACTATCGGGCTCGATCGAGCACGTTCGGAGTCACCTTCCGGGCAGGTAGATCTTCAGCGTGGCAACCCATTCCGACACATGAGACGTGCGCGGATCAGTTCTCGGCCCGCTCGGCGTCGAGCAAGCCGCCGATGAGCATCGTTCCCGGCCCCTGCCTGCCACCCGGGCCGGGCAGCCACCGGACGTCGGTCGCGGTGAGCGGCTCGCCACACTCCCGGCACACCACCACACCGGCCGTCGGCCGCCCGCAGTCGCGATGCACCACGACGGCGGGCGGCCCTTCGGCGCCCGCCAGCCATTTGTCGCCCCAGCTGATCAACATGGTGAGCACTGGATACAAGTCGCGCCCACGTTCGGTGAGCAGGTACTCGTAGCGCACCGGATTCGACTGGTAGGCCCGCTTTTCGACGATGCCGTGCTCCTGCAGCCCATCCAGACGCGCGGCCAGCACGTTCGAGGCGATGCCGAGATCGCGGCGGAGATCCTCGAACCGGGTCAGCCCGACGAACAGGTCACGAAGGATCAGCGGCGTCCAGCGCTCCCCGATCGCGTCGACCGTGCGCGCGATCGAGCAGACGATGTCGGAGAAAGCAGCCTTGGCCATCAGGCCAGTCTAGTCCGTTGCTTTTTGCAAGTGACTTGAACTAGGTTCGGACGATCGACGAGAAAAGGGGTGAGCGGACATGTCCGATGCGATTGCCGAGTTCCGCAGGGCGACCGAGACCGGTGACATCGATGCGCTGACGCAGGTCTTGGCGCCTGACGCGGAACTGATCTCGCCGTTGTCGGGCCGGCTGGTGTTCCGCGGCCGAGACGATCTGCGGGTGCTGCTCTCGGCGGCCTACGGCAGCCTCACCGGCTTGCGCTGGACCGAAGAGATCGGCGCGGGCACGCGGCGCGTCCTGCTTGCCAGCGCCACGATCGGGCCGTTCCGGCTGACCGAGGCGCTGGTGCTCGGCCTCGACGAGCACGGGCGCATCCGCACGTTGCAGCCGCACTTACGACCCTGGCTCACGCTCACCTACCTCGCGGTGCGGTTGGCACCCGGCCTGTTCCGGCACCCCGGCGTCCTGCGGCGCGCCGCCAGGGCCGCGTAGCCACCGCGCACCGGCCACCGTGGCCGGATCGACGGCGAGTCAGGTCACCAGCGTCTCCGACAGCCCCTCCGCGGTCAGCTCGAGGCGCCGGGTCACCCCGATCTCGTCGAGGAAGCGCGGATCGTGACTGACCACGATCAGCGCGCCCTCGAAGCCGGCCAGCGCCTGGGTGAGGTGCTCCAGACTGGGCAGGTCGAGGTTGTTGGTCGGCTCGTCCAGCAGCAGCAGCCGCGGCGCCGGATCGGCCAGCAGCAGCATGGCCAGCGCCGCACGCAACCGTTCACCGCCGGACAGCGCCGCGGCAGCGACGTCGGCGTCCGCGCCCCGGAACAGGAAGCGGGCCAACTGCGCCCGGATCCGCTCCGCCGACGCGTGCGGCGCCGTCGAGGCGACGTTCTCGAATACCGATCGCCGCTCGTCGAACACGTCCAGGCGCTGCGGCAGCATCCGCCACGGCACCTTCGGCCCTTCCTGCGCGACGCGTCGCAACAGCGTCGTCTTTCCGACGCCGTTGCGGCCGGTCAACGCGATCCGCTCGGGCCCGCAGATCCGCAACGTCACCGTCGGCCCGCACGCCAGCTCGACCTGGTCCAGCTCGATCACGTCCTGGCCGGGATACAGCCGCGTGTCGGGCAGCTCCACCCGGATCTCCCGATCGTCGCGCAACAGCTCCTTGGCCTGCTCGAGCTGTTCCTTGGCGGTGTCGAGCTTTTCGATGTGGTTGTTGCGCAGCTTGCCGGCCGACACCTGCGCCTGCCGTTTGCGTTCGGCCATGATGATTTTCGGCTCCCGCTTCTGGTCCCACATCTTCTGCCCGTACCGCTGTCTGCGATCCAGCTTGACGCGCGCCTCGACGAGTTCGCGTGCCTGCTTGCGGACGTCGCTGCGCGCATCCCGGATCGCCGCGCGGGCCGCTTCCTGCTCTGCGGCGACGATCCGCTCGTACTCGCTGAAATTCCCGCCGAACAACCGGAGTTCGCCGTGGCGCAGCTCCGCGATGGACGTCATCCGCTCCAGCAGCTCACGATCGTGACTGACCGTGAGCACCGTGCCGGAGAACTGACCGACCACCTCGTAGAGCCGCCCGCGAGCCACCTGATCCAGGTTGTTCGTCGGTTCGTCCAGCAAGAGCACGTCGGGCTCGGCGAGCAGCTCGGCGACCAGTCCGAGCAGCACCGTCTCGCCGCCGGAGAGGGTGTCGAGTGTGCGATCGAGCTGTCGCACCGAGTCCGCGACGTAGTGCAGGCCGAGCCGGGCCAACAACGCCAACGCCCGCTCCTCGACGTCCCAGTTGTTTCCGACGAGGTCGAAGTCGGCGTCATCACCCTGGCCGGACTCGATGCGGTGCAGCGCTTTTCGGACTTCCGCGATGCCGAGTACCGCGTCGACGCGCTGCCCCGCGCCCAGACCGAGATCCTGGCGCAGATACCCGAGCTGCCCGCTGACCGTGATGGATCCACGAATCGGTCTCAGCTCCCCCGCGATCAATCGCAGCAACGTGGACTTGCCCGCACCGTTTCCACCGACCAAGCCGATGTGACCAGGGCCGAGGACGGCATCCAGCCCCTCGAAAACCGGGGTGCCGTCCGGCCAGCCGAAAGTGAGATCGGAAAAAGACAGATTGGTCATGCCAGCTCCCAGAGGTTGCAACGAAACACGGCGCGCGAATGCGGGCCGTACGAGTGGCTACCTCAGATGAGCAACGGCAGAACTCCGATCAACGGGGATAAGACTCATCCAGGTTAAACACAACTCGGCCGGATGCGCCAGTGCGATCCGGATCACACTTCTGCGGTCAGGACGACGCGCCGACGACGGCCGCCGCGGCGGCAGGCAGCGGATAGGGCCCTCGTCCGGAAGCCAACGAGCCGCCGCCTCCAGCTTTCCGGCGGCTACCATCTGCCGCAGCTGCCCGCACCTCCGGCGTGACATCAGGGATACCGGTGATCCAGCGGTCGACGCAGTGTCCCACGGCGATGCCGCCCAAGCCCACTTGCAAGGAGCGGTACGACAGTGGCCGATGCCCGAGATCGCGTTCCGGGTCCCATTGGATGCGCACCGGACTCGCTTCGAGCCGCTCGGCCCATGCCTTTCGGTTCGAATGGAGTTTCGGCTCGTAGTGGCTCAGGCAGGAATGCGCCAGCGCCCATTCGAACCCGGCTCGGGTGATGGTGACGGCCAAGACGCGCTCTTGGCCGGGCTTGCTCGCCCACCCGCAGCGATACATCATCCACAGGAACGAGGGCTTGACCCACGTCATCCGCTCCCGGCGGAACGGGGCGACGAAAGTGCCTGCGGCAAGGGCTGGTTCAGCGATCTCCGGCGCGTACGCCTGGTAGACGACGATGGTGTGCTCGTCGTAGACCGCCCGGATCCGGCGCAGCGGCTCGTCGGTTCGCATGCCGCGATCCCGGCAGCCGACGCCGGTTGCGGGCAACGAAGTTTCCGCGCGGCCACCGATGGCCGCGGTCGCGGGAGATCCCGCGCACCCGGTCTTGCTCTGGCTCAGATGTGGACGATCGAGGTCAGCGGGTAGTCGCCCTGCCGTTCGCGCCCGCCGAGGAAGCCCAGTTCCAGCACGACCGCGGCGGCGGCCACCTCGGCGCCGGCCTGCTTGAAGAGTTCGGCGGCCGCGGCCAGCGTGCCACCGGTGGCGAGCACGTCGTCCAGCAGCAGGATCCGCCGCCCCGCCAGCTCGATGCCGTCCGCGGGAATCTCCAACGCGGCGGTGCCGTACTCCAGGCTGTACTCCCGGCTGATCACCGGCGGCGGCAGCTTGCCCGCTTTGCGGATCGCGAGCACACCGGTGCCGAGGGTCGCGGCGACACCGGCCCCGAGCAGGAAGCCGCGAGCGTCGACCCCCGCCACCAGGTCGGCGTCGGGCGCGCACGCGGCCAGGCAGTCGATCACCGCGCGGAAGCCCTCGGCGTCGGCGAACACCGGGGTGAGATCGGCGAAACGCACACCCGGTGTGGGGAAGTCGTCGTGCCAGCGAGTCAAACGGTCGACCACTCGTGCGGCATTGGTGGTCCGTTCGGCGGCTATGTCCTCGGACTCGATTGCCGCATGCTTGCTCATCGACACCTCTCCATGATCACATCACCCACACCGTCTGTCACCGCTCGAGCACCCACCGGTCCATGTTCCAGCCGGATCCGGCCTGGGTGGGGGCGGCGATCCCGTTGCGCAGCCCCTTGCCGAAGGCGATCGTGCGCGGGGTGGCGAACAACGGAATGCTCGGCAGCTCCGCCCACAGCAGGTTTTCGGCCTCGGTGAGCAGATTCAGCTGGGCGGCCGAGCTGTCGTCGGCCCCGAGCTGCTCGGTGATCGCATCGTAACGGCCGTTGCCGAACCGCCCGAAATTGAGCCCGCTACCGGTGCGCAACGCACTGGTCGCGGCCACTCCCGCGATCGAGCCCGCCGGACCGGAAGACGACGCGGTGCTGCCCAGGACGGCGTCGACCTTGCCCTCGGTGAGCCGGGTGGGAGTGAAATCGGACGAGCCGGCGTCCACCACGGTGATACCCGCCGGTTTACAGGCTTCGGCGATCATGGAGACGGTCTGCGCGCGGCGATCGTCCGGCCCCAGGTAGCCGATCCGGACGGTCGGGTTCGGCGCACCGGAGGCCGCGACCGCCCTGGTCGAGTTCGCCACGTCGCCGCCGGAGTACTTGTTCGACGCGCTGATGACCGCCGGGTAGAGCAGGGAATCCTGCTGCACGATGTGGGCGTTGAGCGGGCCGGAGCCGAGCCCGGTCTTCGGTGCGTCGGGCACCTTGCCGAGCTTGTCGAACAGTGTCTGCCGCGGCAGGCACAGCGCGAAAGCACGGCGCGCCTCCACCGAGGCGAACACTCCACCGGTCGTGAGTACCAACTGCTCGGCGCCCCGTCCGGGCAGTGTCTGCACCGAGAAGCCGCTCAGATTCAGGTCTTTCACCGAATTCGCGCCCACGTCCAGCACGCCGACGGCGTTCTCGCCGACCTTCTGTTGCACATCGAACGTCTTCGGCCACACCACGATTCGCCCGGTCGCCGGTTTGTTGCCCCACCAGCGCTCGTTGGCGACCAGCACCAAACCGTCCTCCTTGCCGAAGGATTCGATGCGGTACGGCCCCGACGAGGGGAAGCGCGACAGGTCCAAGCGGCCGTCGGCCGGGATGGTCCATCCGGTGTTCCAGAACTCCGCGATCCGGCCGAGGGCGTTCGGGTCGCCGGTCTGCAACGCCGAAACGACGTTGGGCACGTTCGCCACCCGGGCCGCGACGTGCGCGGGCATCAGCTCACCGGCCGCGAACAGGTTGCGCCACGGCAGGTACCGGCGCCCGGGCCGGAACACCACCGTGGCATCCCGCGAGCCGGGCTGGCAATCGACCCGCTCGATGGCGTCGTAGCCGCTGGTGCCCGCGGCGTCGAAGAGCGGAACCGGTCCCCGGTCCCCAGGTTTGGTGTACCGCCCGCTGCGGGCGGCCCAGGCCAGCACCAAGTCGTCGCACGAGGTCGGGACCCCGTCGGAGTACACGCCGTCGGGGTTGAGGCGGTACTGGATGGTCTGCGACTCGCCCGGCACCTCCTTGGCGGTCCCGAAGTCGGTGTCGGCGACTTGCTGGCCGTCGGGACCGGTGTAGAAGAATCCGGTGAGCACCCGCGAGAACACCGCGACGGAGCCGGAACCGGCCCCTAGCGTGCTGCCGCCGTTATAGGTGGCGATGGTTGCATCGGTCGCGTAACCGATGGAGGGCACCTGGTTCTTGCTCGAGCAGCCGACCATCAGCCCGGCGGCCAGCGTGCCCGCAACGAGCGCTCCGATCAGTCGTACCGCCCTGCGTGGCTGTCGCATGAAACCCCCTGCCTGGTGTCAGTTCCGCCTCTTGTGTCGTTTCCCGCTCGGGCGCGCGCCGGGGCGCGGCGCCTGCGCGGCCTCGCGCTGTCGGCGCGGAGTCTCGTCGAAGTCCCGGCCCGCTGCCCCGCGCGCCCGGCGCTCGGCGGCGATACCCGCACGGGCGCCGGCCGCACCGGCCCGCTTCGCCAGAACCTTCTTGGTGTGGGTCGCCACTGGGCCCCAGCGCTCCTTGATCGACACCAGCAGTGGCGTCGCGAAGAAGATCGAGGAGTACGTGCCGACCAGCAGGCCGACCAGCTGCACCAAGGCTAGGTCCTTGAGTGTGCCGACGCCCAGCATCCACACCGCGATCACCATCAAGCCGACGATCGGCAGGATGCCGATCAAGGCGGTGTTGATCGAACGCATGAGTGTCTGGTTCACCGCGAGGTTGGCCTGCTCACCGTAGGTGCGCCGGGTCAAGTGCAGGATCCCGTGGGTGTTCTCCTCGACCTTGTCGAACACGACGACCGAGTCGTAGAGCGAGAAGCCGAGGATGGTCAGGATGCCGATCACCGTCGCCGGGGTGACCTCGAACCCCACGAGCGAGTACACGCCCGCGGTGACGCTGACGTCGAAGGCCATCGCCGCCAGGGCCGCCAGGGCCATGTGCGTCTCGAAGCGGACCGCGATGTAGACCGCGACGAGCACGAGGAACACCGCGAGCGCGATGAGCGCTTTGCGGGTGATCTGGCTGCCCCAGGTCTCGCTGACGTCGGAGGTGCTGATCGCGGCCAGGCTCGGGTTGCCGTTCTTGTCCTTCGGCTGGAATTCGGCGAACAGCGCGTTGTTCACCGCCTCCACCTGCTTCTGGTCCAGCGCCTCGGAGCGGATCAGCATGGTGGCCGAGGCCCCGGTGCCGACGGTCTGCACCGAGACCGGGTCGGTGCCGATCGCGCCGCGGTAGACGTCCTCCACCGCGCTGGTGGTCGCGTTCCCCGCGGGGAACTGGATGCGCGAACCGCCCTCGAAATCGATGCCGAAATTGAAGCCCCGGAACAGGATGCTGGCCAGCGAGACGAGCACGATCACGGCGGTGATCAGATACCACATCCGGCGCTTGCCGATGACGTCGATCGCGCCGGTGCCGGTGTAGAGGCGGGTGAAGAAGCCGTGCTCGGGTGGCCGCGGCTCGGTGAGCGCCGGGAACACGTCGGTGGTCTCGGTGGCGCTCGACTTGTCGAGCGAGGGAGTGGTGTGGCTGTTGGTCATCGCGTCCTCACGCCTTCCCGACGGCGGCCTGGGCCGCCTTCCGCTCGCGGGCGATCTGCTGGATCGCGCCGAGGCCGTTCACCGACGGTTTGGACCAGAACGCCGTCCGCGAAGCGAGCAACACCAGCGGCGAGGTGACCAGGAACACCACCACGACGTCGAGGATCGTGGTGAGACCGAGGGTGAACGCGAAGCCCTTCACCTGGCCGACGGCCAGGATGTACAGCACGGCCGCCGCGATGAAACTGACGGCGTTGCCGGACAGGATGGTCCGGCGGGCGCGCTGCCAGCCGCGTGGGGCCGCGGAACGGAAGCTGCGGCCCTCGCGCATCTCGTCCTTGATTCGTTCGAAGAACACCACGAACGAGTCGGCGGTCATACCGATACCGATGATCAGACCGGCGATGCCGGCTAGGTCGAGGGTGAAGCCGATCCAGCGCCCGAGCAGCACCATGATGCCGTAGACGGCCAAGCCGGAGGCGACCAGGGACAAGCCGGTGACGAAGCCCAGCATCCGGTAGTACACCAGGCAGTAGAGCAACACCACGGCCAGACCGACCGCACCCGCGATCAGACCGGCTTTCAGCGACGACAGGCCGAGCGTCGCGGAGACCGTCTCGGCTTCGGAGGTCTGGAACGACAGCGGCAGCGAGCCGTACTTCAGTGTGTTCGCCAGCTCCTTCGCCGACGTCGCGGTGAAGTTGCCCGAGATCTGGGTGCGGCCGCCCTGTTGCGGGCCCTGCTGCACGACCGGGGCGCTGACCACCTTCGAGTCGAGCACGAAGGCGACCCGCTTGTAGACGTACTCGCCGGTGAGCGAGGCCCATGCGTCACTGCCGCCGGACTTGAAGTCCAGGTAGACCTCGTGCCTGGCCTGCTGCTGGTTCAGGCCCGAGGTGGCGTCCTTGATCTCCTGGCCGTCGATGCGGCTCTTGTCCAGCAGGAAGACCTCGGTGCCGTCGGTCGAGCAGGTGACCAGCGGAAGCGCCGGATCGTCGTTGCCGATGAGCGGATCGGCCTTCGCGCAGTCCAGGGTGGCCAGCGCGGTCTGCTGCACGGCCGGATCGGCGCTCTGCCGCAGCGCCTTGGCGGCCTGGATCTCCCTGGTGGCCTCTTCGGTGGGCGTCAGGGCGGGATCGGCCGGCGGCTGGGTCGGCTGCTGGGCGGGGAACACACGCTGCTGCGGAGCGGGCGTGGGCTGCGTCGTCTCCGTCGTCTCCGTCGTCTCCGGCGTGTCCGGCGTCGCGGTCGTCTCCGGCTGCGCGGCGGGGGCGGGTTGCGTGCCCGGTGCGGTCTGCGGGGTGGCGCCGCGTCCTGTCGCGGGAACGGCCTGCAGCACGGGGCGGATGTAGAGCTTGGCGGTCGTCGCCAGCGCGCGCGCCTGCTGCCCGTCGTCGCCGGGCACGGTGATCACGATGTTGTCGCCGTCGATGACGACCTCGGAGCCACCGACGCCGAGACCGTTGACGCGGTTCTCGATGATGTCCTGCGCCTTCTTCAGGCTGTCCTGGCTCGGCTTGCTGCCGTCGGGCGTGCGTGCGGACAGCGTGACCCGGGTGCCACCCTGCAGATCGATACCGAGCTTGGGTGTCGGGGACTTGTCACCGGTGAAGAACACCAGCGCATAGACCACGGCCAGCAGCGCGGCATAGACGCCGAGCAACCGGAGCGGGTGCGCCGATCCTTGGGAAGGTGGCACAGTACGTCATCTCCTAGGCGGGAAGTCGAGGATGGAACAAGCGGGCATGCACCAGCGACGCCGGGTGCGCGGACGGACGGCCGCGGCGACAATCCGGCGAGCCGGGGCACAACCGGACGATCAGTCCTTGGTCAGGCGGGTCTCGGTCTGCTCGGTGGATTCCTCGACGGCCTCGGGCGTGTCCGAGCCGGTGGCGTCCGCGCCGGTCTCCTCGGTGCTCGCCGTGTCGTCGGCGCGCACCTCACGGATGGCCTGGCGCAACCACGTGGTGACCACGTCCTCGGCGATCTCGAGGTCGACCGTGGTGTCGTCGAGTTCGACCACGGTGCCGTACAGACCCGACGTGGTGATGACCTGATCGCCGATCTTCAGGTTGTCCTGCATGCTGGCGACCTTCTCGGCCTCCCGCTTCTGACGGCGGACACCGAGGAACATCGGCACGAGCAGGGCTACCAGTAGCAGCGGAAACAGCAGTTCCATCGTCGAAGTCAGTCCCTAGTGTTGTGGGTGGGATGGACAAGTACCCACACAGTCTGCCAGTTCGCCGCGCGCGTGCCACACCGGCACACCTGCTGGGCAGCTACAACGTCCCTTCACACAGCGACTCGCCCGCCGGAACATACTCCGGCGGGCGAGATCGTGTGTGCGGCGCGGCCCGGCCCCGGCTCAGGCCGTCTTGCCGTAGACGTAGTCCTCCAGCGGAAAGCCGACCGCTTCGCGGTGGGCGTTGAGGGTGCTGGTGGGCCGCAACAGGGCGGCCTCGCCGTGCGGGTTGAAGTAGTAACTGCGCGCCGTGGCGCAGTCACCGCCGTAGAAGACCGAGGAACCGAGCTTGGCGGTGACCCGGTCCAGGAACGCCGCGTTGGCCTGCTCGGTGACCTCGAAGACGGTCTCGCCCCGGCGGCGCATCTCACCGAACAATCTGCCCATGTGCTTCATCTGCGCTTCGATGGTGGTGAAGTAGGACAAGCCACTGTAAGAGTAGGGACTGTTGAGGCTGAGGAAGTTGGGGAACTTCGGCACCGTGATGCCCTCGTAGGCCTGGAAGCGGTTGTCCCGCCAGAACTTTCCGAGATTCACCCCGTCACGGCCGATGATCTCGATGGCCGGGAAGTTCACGTCCCACAGGTTGAAACCGGTGGCCAGGATCAGCGTGTCGATCGCGGTCTTGTGCCCGTCGGCGGTGACGATGCCGTCGGGCTCGATGTGGTCGATCGAATTCGTCTCCAGCCGTACGTGCGGCTGGTTGAACGTGGTGAAGTAGCGGTTGGAGAAAGTCGGCCGCTTGCATCCGAAGTCGTAGTGCGGTGTCAGCTGCTCGCGCGTCTGCTTGTCCCGCACGGACGCCCGCAGGTGCGCTTTGGCCAGCGCGGCCGCGCCCTTGTTCATCAGCCGGGCCTGCTTGAAGTGCAGTACACCGACCACCATCAACGCCTCGAGCAGGCTGGTGTTGACCAGTCGCGCGGCCTTCTGCGTGGCGGGGACCCGTTCGAACAGCTTCCGCACCGCGGCGGGGATCGCGGTGTCGATCTTGGGGACCACCCAGATCGGGGTCCGCTGGAACACCGTGAGTGCCTCGGCCTTATCGGCCACCTCGGGCACCAGCTGCACGGCTGTGGCGCCGGTGCCGATGATCGCGGCCCTGCGGCCGGTGAGGTCGAAGTCGTCTTCCCAGGCGGTGGTGTGGATGATCTTGCCCGCGAACGAGTCGATGCCGGGGAACGGCGGGGTGTAGGGCTGGGACAGGAAGCCGGTCGCGGTCAGCAGATAGCGACCGGTGACGGTGTCGCCGCCCGCCAGCGAGACCACCCAGTGCTGCTGCTCTTCGTCCCAGCGCGCGCCGTCGACGGTGGTGCCGAAGCGCATCCGCCTGCGCAGGCCGTACTTGTCGGCGACGTGCTCGGCGTACTTCTTCAGCTCCGCGCCCGGCGCGAACAGCCGAGACCAGTGCGGGTAAGGCTCGAACGAGTACGAGTAGGTGACCGAGGCGATGTCGACCGCCAGACCCGGGTAGTGATTGACGTGCCAGGTGCCACCGAGATCGTCCTCGCGTTCGAGGATGACGTAATTGCTCAGACCGAGCCGATCGAGCTGAATGCCCGCTCCCATGCCTCCGAACCCCGCACCGACCACGACCGCGTCGTATTGAGGCGCCACACCGAACCTCCTGCTAGCTGAACCGCATATCACAGAATGACACATCATTCCGTTGCTGACGACTGTATCATCGGCTAGGTGACGAAGCCATCCACGCGTGCCGAGCGACGCAAAGCCGAACTGCGCCAGGAGATCATCGACACCGCGTTCGTCTGTTTCGCGGAGAAGGGCTATCACGCCACCGGCATCGCCGACATCGCGGGGCAGCTGGGCATCGGACACGGCACCTTCTACCGCTACTTCAGCAACAAGCGCGACATCATCGATCACGTCATCGACGATCTGGCCGCGCGCATCATCGCCGCGCTGGGCACCGAGAACGCCCCGGACGCCGCCGCCGATCTCGACGAATACCGCGCCCAGATCGACCGAATCGGCGTGGCTCTCACCGAGATCCTGCTGGCCGATCGCCGGGTGGCCCAGCTGTTGCTGTTCCACGCCACCGGCATCGATGACGAACTCACCCAGCGGCTCTACGGTCTGCTCGACACCGCCGACGCGCTGACCGCGGGCTATCTCGACCACGGTGTCGAGCAGGGCTACCTGCGCGCCGACCTGGACACCGTGAACACCGCGCGTGCGGTGACCGGCATGCTGATCGGGGGCATCGTGTACTCGTTGCGGGAGCCGGACGAGGCCGCGATCGCCGGGCTGAACCAGGCGATCCGACGCCTGCTCGTGGACGGTGTCCGCAAGGACTGAGCAACTCGGCGTTCCCCTGACACGACCACCGGCGCTAGGGTGAGGCGCACTGATCCGACGCTTTCGCCAGGGGGACGGCCCTTGTTCGCTAGAGGCCAGGGAATCGCGAGATTTTCCTTCGGAGCGGCCCGACGCACCGAGCCTGACAGAATGTGGCCCGTGACCCCCGAGGACGTGCGCCGAACCCGTTTCGCGACCCCGACGCCCGGGCATCGCGCCTACCACGCGGACGAAGTAGACGCCTTCCTCGAGCTGGTCGCCGCGACCTTGGCAGGGGAGGGCGAACTCGCCGCCGACGATCTGCGGCGTGTCGGTTTCGGCCCGCCTCGGCTCGGCCGGCGCGGCTACCGCGCCGACCAGGTGGACGAGTATCTCGATCAGCTGCGCGTCGAGCTGGAGTTCCGCCAACGCGGCGTCCGGCCGGTGCCGGGCGCGAACGGCGACGGCCACAGCCTGCTCACCGCCGATGACGTGCGGCGCATGCGATTCACCCATGCCCCGGTCGGCCGACGCGGATACGACGAGGAAGAGGTCGCCGCGTTCCTCGACCTGGTCACCGCTTCCCTCGCGCACGGCGGACCGGGCAGCCTCACCATCGACGACGTCCAAGCGGTCCGCTTCACCGAGGCTCGCCTCGGCACGCGCGGCTATCAACGCGACGAGGTCGATGCCTTCCTCGACTTGGTCGCCGCCGCGCTGCGCCGCCGCCGCTGACCCGCCACCGCGGGGTCGGTTCACGCGAACGCGCGGTTCACTCGAACAGGTCCAGGGTGGGGTGCGGCTCGCGACCGCGCACTTCGATGGAGCCGAAGACCAGGTCCGGTGGCGGGACGAGGCCAAGGTGCTCCCAGGCGGCGGCGGTGGCGACCCGGCCGCGGGGTGTGCGCGCGACCATGCCCGCACGCACCAAGAACGGTTCACAGACCTCTTCGACGGTCGCCGCCTCCTCGCCGACCGCTACGGCCAGGGTGGACACCCCGACCGGGCCACCGCCGAAACTGCGGACGAGCGCGCCTAATACCGCGCGGTCGAGGCGGTCGAGGCCGAGCACGTCCACGTCGTAGACCTCGAGCGCGGCCTGCGCGATCGGACGGGTGATCCGGCCGTCGGCACGGACCTCCGCGTAGTCGCGGACGCGACGCAGCAAGCGGTTGGCGATGCGGGGCGTGCCGCGCGAGCGGCCCGCGATCTCCGCCGCCGCCTCCTCCTCGATGACGACGCCGAGGATGTGCGCCGACCGTTGCAGGATGCGCAACAGCTCACCGGGCTCGTAGAAATCCATGTGCCCGGTGAAACCGAAACGATCGCGCAGCGGCCCGGTCAGCGCTCCGGACCTGGTGGTGGCGCCGACCAGGGTGAACGGGGCGATATCCAGAGGAATGGAGGTCGCGCCCGGCCCCTTGCCGACGACCACGTCCACCCGGAAGTCCTCCATCGCCAGATACAGCATCTCCTCGGCGGGCCGGGCCATCCGGTGGATCTCGTCGATGAACAGCACGTCGCCGTCGACCAGATTGCTGAGCATGGCGGCGAGGTCGCCCGCCCGCTCCAGCGCGGGACCGGAGGTGATCCGCAGGGCGGTGCCGAGTTCCCCGGCGATGATCATCGCCATGCTGGTCTTGCCCAGCCCCGGGGGGCCGGACAGCAGGACGTGATCCGGTGTGCCGCCGCGCTGTTTGGCCCCACGCAACACCAGCGCGAGCTGTTCGCGCACTCGGGGCTGACCGATGAAGTCGTCCAGCGACTTCGGCCGCAGACTCGCCTCGATCTCACCGTCGGAATTCAGATACTCCGGGCTGACCGGGGATTCGGTGGGTTCCTCTGGGTGGTCCATGACGCCTTACCGATTCTTGCCGAGCATGCCGAGCGCGGCCCGCAGGGCGGTGGAGGTGTCGGCGGCGGGCTGGTCGGCCAGCACCGCGTCGATCGCTTGTTCGGCCTGCTTGGCGGAGAATCCGAGCCCGACGAGCGCTTCGGCGACCTGATCGCGCACCGGCGTGCCCGCCGCCGGCGCCGATCCGGGCGGACCGGAGGGCACCGGAACGAGATTCACCTTGTCCCGCAGTTCCACCACCATGCGCTCGGCGCCGCGCTTGCCGACGCCCGGCACTCTGGTCAGCGCGGCCACGTTGCTTTCGGCCAGCGCCTTGCGCAGCGCCTCGGGCTCGAGTACCGCCAGCACCGCCATGGCGAGGCGAGGTCCGACACCGGAGACGGTTTGCAGCAGACCGAACAGGTCGCGGGCCTCGGTGTCGGCGAAACCGTAGAGCGTCATCGAGTCCTCGCGGACGATCATCGCGGTGTAGAGCCTGGTCTCCTCGCCGCGGGTGAGCCCGGCCAGCGTGGACGGCGTGGCGTTGAGCCGGTAGCCGACGCCGGCCGCCTCGATCACCACATGGTCGAGGGCGATCTCCAGCACCTCACCGCGTACCGACGCGATCACCCGTGCACCGCCTTCCGTTGTTCGGCCAGTCGTTCGATGTATCGGCGCTGCGCCGCGGCCGCCGCGGCCTCCGCCGCCGCCATCCGCTCCAGCAGCGGGGCCCGCCAACAATGGCAGATCGCCAGAGCGAGCGCATCCGCCGCGTCCGCCGGTTTCGGCGCGGCAGGCAGACCGAGGATGCGGGTCACCATGGCGGTGACCTGCTTCTTGTCCGCGCTGCCGTTGCCCGTGACCGCGGCCTTGACCTCGCTGGGTGTGTGGAACGCGACCGGAATTCCCCGGCGCGCGGCGGCCAGCGCGATCACTCCGCCCGCCTGCGCGGTGCCCATGGCGGTACGGACATTGTGCTGGGCGAAGACGCGTTCGATGGCGACGGCCCCTGGCTTGTGGGTGTCCATCCAGCGTTCGGCGGCGTCTGCGACCGCGAGCAGGCGGTGGGCCAGATCCATATCCCCGGGTGTGCGGACCACGTCGACGTCCACGGCGGTGACCTTCCGCCCCGATCCGCCCTCGACGATGCTGAGGCCGCATCGGGTGAGTCCGGGGTCGACGCCCATCACCCGCACGACAACCCCTCTCACAGACGCGAACAACTGTTCGAGAGTCTAGCGAAGGCTTGGCCTTTCGCCGTCCAGCGACACGGCAGGCTATCCGCCCGCTTCCGGGGCCTCCCCCGGCAGCCCGAGCAGCTCGGGACGGCTCGCGCGAATCGCCCACTGCCGCGCGGGATCGGCGACCAGGCGCCGCGCGGCCAGGTCGAGCAAGCCACCGATGTTGGTCACCGTCGCGGCGACCACCCCATCGGCACGGGTCAGGACGTGCTCGACTCGATAGGTCTTACCCGCACCCCACTGCCAGGCGCACGACACGTCCACCGAGTCGCCGCCGCCCAGTTCCCGCTGGAAGCGCAGCACGGTCTCCAGATTGACCGGGCCCAGACCCGAAGCGATCAGTTCGTCGACCGAGACACCCGCCGCCTGGACACACGCGAAACGCGCGTGGTCGGCGAATTGGTGGTAGGCCGCGCCGGTGACGTGCAACTGCGGATCCAGATCGGACACGCGGACTTCGATACGAGTACTGAACGACACGAGCCGACTGTGCCAGGAGGCACCGACAAGTTCGCCGCACCGGCAGGCGATGCACGCAGACCGACAGTCGAGCACTCGGCGGGACATAGCCCGAACACTCGCCGCCCCTCATCCGAATCGGCTCCGGAAAGGAAGCCATCGGCGACTCAGAGTTCGGAGATTCCCGAGACATTCCGCGCGAACGCCGCGTGAGCGCGCTCGTCGTACAGGACGAACCGCGCTTCCGACACCGCTGTCTCGGTGGCCCGAACCGTGTCGACGGCGATTCGGGCGCCGTCGTCCATCGGCCAGCCGAAGACGCCGGTCGAGATCGCGGGGAACGCGACGGTCCGCGCTCCCAATTCGTCCGCCACACGCAAGGATTCGCGATAGCAGGAGGCCAGCAGGGCGGAGCGGTCCTCGGTAGCCGACCACACGGGGCCGACCGTGTGGATCACCCACCGCGCTGGCAGGTGTCCCGCCGTGGTGGCGACCGCCGCCCCGGTCGGCAGTCCCCCGCCATAGTGGGACGCACGCAGCCTGCGGCAATCCGCCAGGATCTCCGGGCCACCGCGACGGTGGATCGCGCCGTCGACTCCCCCACCGCCGAGCAGCGACGAGTTCGCCGCGTTCACCACCGCGTCCACCTCTTGTTCGGTGATGTCGCCACGCACGAGCACCAGTTCGACCATGGTTGGCATTCTGCCCCGCGCACGGTTCGCGGCGCCGCGAGTCGGCCCGTCGGCGCGGTTGCGTCGTGCGGGCGAAGGTCGAGCCGACCGGCGGGTTCGCGCGGATCACGCCACGATCGTCCGGCTCTCCGCCATGGCGGCACGCGCACGGAACGTACGCCGATAAGCTTGCGGTGACACCCCGATCGACTCGACCAGGTGCTGCCGCAGCGAGGTCCCGGTGGCGAAACCGACCTCGCCCGCGATGCGATCGATGGTCAGGTCCGTGGTCTCCAGCAGGTGCCTGGCGCGGAAGACCCGCTGCTGGATCAGCCAGCGCCCCGGGCTCATGCCGACCTCGTCGCGGAACCTCCGGGCGAAGGTGCGCTTGCTCATCCGAGCCCGGACCGCCAGTTCGTCGACGGTCAGCGCAGAGCGCAAGTTCTCCAGCGCCCATTCCCGGGCCGTGGCGGTGCCCGCCGACGTCGCGGGCGGCACCGGCTGCTCGATGTACTGCGCCTGGCCGCCCTCGCGCCACGGCGGGACGACACAGCGGCGCGCGACCGCGTTCGCGACGGCACTGCCGTGATCGCGCCGCACCAAGTGCAGGCACACGTCCAGTCCCGCCGCCGCGCCCGCTGAGGTGAGGACGTCCCCGTCGTCCACGTAGAGCACGTCCGGGTCGAGACGCACCCGAGGGAAGGCGCGCCGGAACAGACCGGCCTGGTTCCAGTGCGTGGTGGCCGGTCGCCCGTCGAGCAGGCCCGCGGCCGCGGCGACGAAGGCGCCGGTGCAGATCGCGACGATTCTGGCGCCCGGACGAATTTGCGCGAACGCGGCGAGCACCGGCTCCGGCAGCGTGCCGGAGACAGCCGTCGCTATATCGCAGGCCGGCAGCACGACGGTGTCGGCCTTCCGCAAGGCCCGGCTGTCGTGCGCGACGGCGATATCGAAATCGGCCGCGCTGCGCACCGGACGCCCGTCGACCGAGCAGGTGCTCACCTCGTATCTGCCCGCAGCGCTACCGAATACCCGATTCGGGATACCCAACTCGAAGGGATACACCCCATCCAATGCCAGCACGACCACTCGATGCGGTGCGGCCCCGTCCACCATGGCACGATCATATCGAAGAATGGCAATCGTGCCATTTCCCTCGCCGTTCACCCGGGGCAGGCTGACAGGCATGACCGACATCGACAGCACCGCCACCATGCGCGCGATCAGCCAGAACACCCTCGGCGGCCCCGAGGTGCTCACCGAAGTACGACTCCCGCAACCCGTCCCGGGGCCCAGCCAGATCCTGGTTCGCGTGCGCGCCGCCGGACTCAACCCGACCGATTGGCGCCACCGGGCCGACGCCGGACTGTTCCTGCCGGAGCCGCCGTTCGTCCTCGGCTGGGACGTCTCCGGCGAAGTGGTGGACACCGGCGTCGGCGTCACCCTGTTCCGGCCCGGCGACGAGGTGTTCGGAATGCTCCCCTACCCGCACGGCCACGGTTCCTGCGCCGAATACGTCGCAGGCCCGGCCCGCGCTTTCGCCCGCAAACCGGCCGTCCTCGACCACGCGCAGGCGGCGGCGATCCCGCTCGCGGGACTCACCGCCTGGCAGGCGCTGGTCGACACCGCCGAGCTCGGCGCGGGACAACGCGTGCTGATCCACGCCGCGGCGGGCGGCGTAGGCCACTTCGCGGTGCAGATCGCCAAGGCGCGCGGCGCCTACGTCATCGGTACGGCCAGCGCGCCCAACCATGCCTTCCTTCGTGGAATCGGCGCCGACGAGGTGATCGACTACCGCGACACCGATGTCGCCGAGGCGGTTCGCGACGTGGACGTGGTGCTGGACTCGATCGATGACGACAACAGCATTCGCTCGCTGCGCACCCTGCGCCCGGGCGGATTGCTGGTGACACTGCGCGCCCTCGGTCCGGCCGACCTCGCGGCCGAGGCCGACGCGCTCGGTGTCCGCGCGGTCCGCATGCTGGTCGAACACGATCACGCCGGTATGCGCGCCCTGGCCGGACTCGCCGAATCCGGCGCCCTGCGTCCCACGCTCGCGGGGTCTTTCCCGCTGGCGGATGCGGCGAAAGCGCATGCGCTGGGCGACACCGGGCGAACCGTCGGCAAATTGGTACTCACCGTGCCCTGAATCTGCCACGATCAGGGCGTTCGCGCTTCTACCATCCGAGGATGAGCAATGGTGCAAAAGCTGTCCTCGAAGGCGGGCCGCAGGACCTGCCCGCGCGCATCGTCCCGATCACCCCGCCCGGAGTGGAGTTGAAGGTCGCGTACCGGGGCGGATACGAGCATTTCAAGGTGACTCAGCGGGAACAGGACACCCCCCAAGGGCGACTGCGCGTGTACGAGTGGTGCGATCGTACGAAGATCGCCGAGTGAGCTCCGCCTTCCCGTTCCGGTGGCGGTGACGCGCCCCCTGGTCGCGAAGTTCTGACCGAATCCGACTCGCACAGCTATGGACAAAAGCGTAACCAAGCGGTTACGCTTTTGTCGTGGACAAGGTAGCCGGTGCGATCGCCGATCCGGTGCGCCGGGAGATCATGGAACTACTGATCAACGCCCGTCGCACCGCAGGAGAGATCGCCGGGCACTTCGAGATCAGTCGCCCCGCTGTCAGCCGGCATCTGCGGGTCCTGCGCGAAAGCGGGCTGGTACGCGACGAACTCGTCGGTAGAGAGCGTTTCTACGTGCTCGACACCGGACCGCTCTCGGCGCTCACCGAGTGGCTCGAGCGATTCCGGCAACCAGCTACCTGGACACACCACCTCGACGCACTCGAAACCGAGGTGTACCGGGCCAGACGTGAGCGCCGAGCTGGTGACCAGTACACGATTCGGGAGCACACCGCGTAAGCGGTCAAGCCCGGAGACGGCAGCGAAGCGTCACCACGCAGGGCCCGCTCACTCGAGAAAACAACACCGCGTGAGCGGTCGAACACAACGGCGGCAGCGCAGCGTCACCACGCACGGCCCCGCCGAATGGAGAAAGGACACCGCATGACCAAGCGACCCACCGGACAGCTGTTTCCCGCCGATACGGGCCGAGATCTGGTGCTGACCCGCACCTACCGCGCACCGATCGACGACGTCTGGGCCAGCGTCACCGAATCCGACCGCACAGCACGCTGGTTCGGACCGTGGGAGGGCGAGGCGGGCGCCGGACGAACCGTCAAAGTGCACTTGGCTTTCGAGGATGGGCAGCCGTGGATGGAGCTGCGCATCGATGCCTGCGAACCACCGCACCGCCTCGCTGTCTCCGCCATCGACGACCACGGTTGCTGGCGGCTGGACTTGGCGCTGCGCGAGACGGCGGGAACCACCGAGCTGCGCTTCACTCAACATCTGCTCACCGACACCGAGATCGCCCAGGTGCCGCACATCGGCCCCGGCTGGGAGTACTACCTGGACATGCTCGGGGCGGCCCGTGCGCAGAGCGACCGCCCCGATTTCGCGCACTACTATCCCGCCATGGAGGAGTACTACGCGCGATTGATCGACTAGTCGTCGAGCTGAGCAAGCACCTCGTCGGAGATGTCGACGTTGGTGTAGACGTTCTGCACGTCGTCGCTGTCCTCGAGGGCGTCCACGAGTTTGATCACCTTGCGGGCGCCGTCGGCATCCACCGCGACCGACACCGAGGGCTGGAAACCGGACTCGGCGGAGTCGTAGTCGATACCGGCGCCTTGCAGCGCGGTGCGCACCGCGATCAGATCCCCGGGCTCGCTGATGATCTCGAACGATTCACCGAGGTCGTTGACCTCCTCGGCGCCCGCGTCGAGCACGGCCATCAGCACGTCGTCCTCGGACAGACCGTTCTTCTCCAGGGTGACGATGCCCTTGCGGTGGAACAGGTAGGCCACCGAGCCCGGATCGGCCATGTTGCCGCCGTTGCGCGTCATCGCGACCCGCACCTCGCCCGCGGCCCGGTTGCGGTTGTCGGTGAGGCACTCGATCAGCACGGCGACGCCGTTGGGGCCGTAACCCTCGTACATGATCGTCTGCCAGTCGGCGCCGCCCGCCTCTTCACCACCGCCGCGCTTGCGGGCGCGCTCGATGTTGTCGTTGGGGACCGACGACTTCTTCGCCTTCTGGATGGCGTCGTACAGCGTCGGGTTGCCATCCGGGTCACCGCCACCGGTCCGGGCCGCCACCTCGATGTTCTTGATCAACTTCGCGAACAGCTTGCCGCGCTTCGCGTCGATCGCAGCCTTCTTGTGCTTGGTGGTGGCCCATTTGGAGTGGCCGCTCATTCCCTACTTCCTTCAGGTCGATGGCACGTCTGGTCGTGTGTACGGTACCGGCACGGCCGGGCGGACAGTTTCCCCAGCCTACTCGGGCGTCCACCAGGGCCGTGCAAAGCGCCCGGCTTCGCGGCCTACTCCACCCCCGCGTGGCCGCGTGCGTCAAACCGAGCGGACGATCTCCACGAACATCTCGTGCACCCGCAGATCGCCGGTCACCTCCGGATGGAACGACGTGGCCAGGACATTGCCCTGCCGCACCGCTACGATCCGGCCCGCGGCGGGACCGTCCGGCACGGTGGCCAGCACGTCGACGCCCTCACCTGCCCGCTCCACCCACGGCGCCCGGATGAACACCGCTCGCACCGGACCGCCGGTCAGGCCGGCGAACGGCAGATCCGTTTCGAAGGAATCGACCTGACGGCCGAACGCGTTGCGGCGCACCGTCATATCGATTCCCGACAGGTGCCGGGCGTCCGGGCGGGTGTCGAGCACCTCCGAGGCCAACAGGATCATGCCCGCGCAGGAACCGAACGCGGGCATCCCGTCGCGCAGCCGGGCGCGCAGCGGCTCCAGCAGCGCGAAGGCCTCCAGCAGCTTGCTGATCGCCGTCGACTCCCCGCCGGGCAGCACCAGCGCGTCCACCGCGGCGAGCTCCGACTCGCGCCGCACCAGCACGGGCTCGGCGCCACAGCGCTCGAGCGCGGCGACGTGCTCCCGGACGTCGCCCTGCAGCGCGAGCACACCGACAGCGGGACGGGAGCGCGTCTGTCCGGTGTCGGCGTCGGGCGCGGCGACCGAGGTAGCGTTCACGCTGGAAAGCTTACGAGCCGTGCCGATGTGGGCCTGCTCACGGTCGCCGTCCGGTGCGCGACGGCGGTCGCCGCGGCCGAGCGGTCAGCCCTCGCGCAGCGTGCGGATGAGACCTTCCTGGACTACGGCCGCGACCAGCGTGCCCTCCCGGGTGAAGATCTTGCCGCCGGTGAGGGCGCGACCGAAGCCCGCCGACGGCGACGACTGGTCGTAGAGCAGCCACTCGTCGGCGCGGAACGGGCGCAGGAACCACATCGCGTGATCGAGCGAGGCGTTCTGGGTGGGATCGTCGGGATGGATGACCTTCGAGGAGCCCAGCAGCGTCATATCGCTCATGTAGGCGAGGGTGCACACGTGCACCAGCGGGTCGTCGGGCAGCAGGTGCCGGTAGCGGAACCACACCTGCTGCTGGGAGACCACGCCATCGCGGCGGGACACGTCCTCGTGCGGGACCATGCGGATGTCCCAGTGCTCCCACTCGCGCATTTCCCACAACCGTTCGGGGCTCATCGTGGTGCTCGCGTCGGGGAGGTCTTCCGGCATCGGGACCTCGGGCATGACGTCCTGGTGCTCGGGGCCCTGGTCACCCACGTGGAACGAGGCCGACATGGTGAAGATCGCGGCGCCGTCCTGGATGCCGGTCACGCGCCGGGTGCAGAACGAGCGGCCGTCCCTGATGCGCTCGACCTGGTAGACCGTCGGCTCCTGCGGATTGCCCGGACGCAAGAAGTAACCGTGCAACGAGTGCACCTGGAACCGCGGTTCCACCGTCCGCACCGCGGACACGAGCGCCTGGCCGGCAACCTGGCCGCCGAACGTGCGCGGAAGCTGGGTCTTGGTGGACGCGCCACGGAAGATGTCCCGCTCGAGCCGCTCTATCTCCAGCGCCTCTTCGATTGTCGCCATGCGCTGAGATTATCCCGGCCACTGATGGGGGCGCCGTCCGGCCGCCGGTGAACACTCGGCAACATGTGCGCTCCCTGGCCGCCCGGGGGTCGCGATTTGCTGAGATGGACGGGTGCCACGCTTCCTGCCGATCACCCGCGACGGCCTTGTCGAGCAAGTGATCCAGCCCGTCCTGACCGCGCGCTCGCACACGGTGATCGCCGTCGACGGTGCGGACGCCGCCCAGCCCGCGGCCCTCGCCGACCGGATCGTCGAGGCGCTGCGCGACGCGGGCCGGTCCGCCGAGGTGGTCTCCCTGCACGACTACGTGCGACCTGCCTCACTGCGCATGGAGTTCGGCCGCACCGACGAGATGTACTATCGCACAGCGTGGTTCGACTACGCCGCGCTGCGCCGCGAAGTGGTCGACGCGCTGCGCGGGCACGGCCGGTGGCTGCCCGCGCTCTGGGACGAAGCAGCCGACCGCTCCGCGCGCGCCGCGATCCGCACGGCGCCGCCCGCGACCACGATCGTCCTCGCGGGTCCGATGCTCGCGGGCCGACACCTCGCAGTCGACGTGAGCCTCCGCCTGGACCTGTCCGAAGCCGCGCTCCGCCGCAACACTCCGCCCGATGCGCAGTGGACCATCCCCGCCCTGCTGCGGCACGACGCCGAGAACCCGTACACCCCGGATTTCTTCGTCCGTTGGGACCACCCTGATCGCCCTGCGCTTCGAATCGACAGTCCGGCGAGCTAGGGCACCCTCCCTTCCTAGCAGTTCTCGGGGTAATAGTCAGCGAACCGGTGTGTGATCGATCGGACTCTGATAGTTAGATGCGCATAGGAACGTAGCCATATGTGATTCTGGGGGTGACAAGCGTTCACCGGGCGGCCTTCGCCCCGCCGTTGCATCCGAATGCTGAATTCAACGCCTGCCGGTGACGATGACCCACATCCCATCGTCTGCTCGAGCTCTCCCCACTCCGCCTGTCCAGGCGTCAGACCAGGCGATGCCCGCCGTCGACGTGCAGGACAGTGCCGGTGATGAAGGGATTGCGCATCACGCCGAGCATTGCCTGCGCGATATCGGAGGGACGACCGATACGTCCGACGGGCAGGCGCACCGCGAGTTGCCGATGGCGTTCGGTCTTCGCGGCGCCCGCGATGGTGTCCCAGATCGGGGTGTCGACCCACCCCGGTGAGACCACGTTGACACGGACCGGACCGAGTTCGAGGGCCAGAGCGTAGGCCAGTGAGGCGAGGGCGCCGTTGACGGCCGCCACCATGGCGCCGCCGGGGGCGGGCCGGTACGCCGCGACGCCGGAGGTGAACGTCACCGAGCCGCCGGGTACCACACGAGCGTGCTTGGCGAGCAGAGTGGGGCCGATCAGCTTGGCGGAGACGAGGTTTCGGGCCAGGTCGGCGTCGAACCGGGCCAGCGGCTGGTAGGCGCCGGTGACGTCGGCCGCCGTGGTGACGACGTGATCGACCGGCTCTGGATCGGCGAACAAACGCTCGAGGTCGGCTTCGCTGGTGATGTCCGCGACGACCGAGCGCACCGTGCCCGGTCCCTTGGGCAGGGTGCGCTCCGCCGAGGCGAGCCGCTCGGCGGAACGGCCCGCGATGGTGACCTCCGCGCCCTCGGCGACGAGCGCGGCCGCCAGCGCCAGGCCCATGCCTGAGCTGCCGCCCACGATGACCACACGTTCGGATGTCGTACTGCTCGAAGTCATGGCCCCAGCCCACCATCGCCGTGGGTCGAGCGTCCATGTCGCACTTCCGAATACGGCTTAGCCGCCGACTAACACCGCAGGCAGCGAATGGACTCGGCCCTGCACCCGCGACGGCGCCGATATCACCGCCCCACGCGCCGGGCCGATTCCGACTCTCAGGGGACGCAGGCCGGGGATTGCTGATTCAGGTTGGCCAGCGCCTGGCAGGCCCAGGCCTTCTGGACCTTCCACTTGCCCCCGTCCAGGACGAACGGAACGTCGACCGGGTTCTCCTGCCCGTTGATGGTGAACTTGGCCTGTGCGCTGACGCTGTCACCGAAGACGGTCACACCTGTCACCACTGCCGTGGCGTTTGCCTGACGGAACGCGTCGGCCAGCCGGTTGGGCAGCGCCGGGTCGGCTTCGATGCCCTGCACGGATTCGAGCTTCTGCTCATTCGGCACCGTGGGGTCGAGGGCCCGCTGCAACAGGGCGTTGAGTTCGTCGACGGTGGGCGGGGCAGGTGTACTCCCGGTCGGCGAGGCGGCAGCCGTGGTGCGGGTCGCCGTGGGCGAGTCGCTCGCGTCGTCGCCGCCGCAGGCGGCGAGGCCGAGGGCGGCCGCGAAGGCCAGGCTCGCGACTGCGATACGTCCGGTCGTGGGAAGCTTCAACTGTTCGTCCTTTGCGCTCGGATCTTTCCGACGATGAGAGGGCGCGTGGCCGGGATGGCCATCGAATGGCGAAGCTACTGAGCGTGATTGTGGGAACCATGAGGCGACCTTTTGGTCGCCATGAGAGTCGAACCTAGCATCGGAAGCGGTACGAGCGGCCTATTCCGCCAGCAGTTCGCGTGCGAGGGCGGCGATCAGCACCCCGACGGCCGGATCGCGCACCACTGCGCGCCAGGCGACGGCGTAGGTCACCACCAGCGGCGCGCCGCGTAGCGGCCGCCAGACCAGACCGGGTAGTCCATCCGCACGCGAGGAGCTGAGCCCGATCACGTCGGGCCGTGACGGCAGGACCGCGAGCATCTGCGCATGCCCCATCGCGCTGTCGCTGAGCCGCACTCCGGCGCCGTGGTCGGAGAGCGCGCGCAGCAGCGAATCGTGCAGACCGGCAGCGGACTCACGCGCGAACAAGATCAGCTCCTGCCCGCTGAGATCCGCCGGATCGAGCAGCGCCGCGCCCGCGAGCGGATGCCGCGCCGACATCACAACACCCAGTTCCTCACGGGCGACCGGGCGCTGCGCGAAGCGTTCGGGCAGGTTCACCGGTGTGCGGACCAAGGCGAGATCGACTTCGTCGTCATCGAGCAAGCGCACCTGATCGGCGGTGGTCCCGCCGGTGAGGACCAGGCGGGCGCCGGGCAGCGCGGCGGTGAGCAGGCTGCCGATGCGCGTGGGCAGCCAGGGCGGGACACCGTTCAGCAAACCCAGGCGCACCACCGGGGCGCCCGCGGCGGCAGCGCGCCTCGTTTCCCGGACCGCCTCGTCCATCGCGCGCAGCACGGTCTTGCCGGTGCGCAGCAGCACCGCACCCGCGGCCGTCAGCTCCACGCGCGGCTCCCGGACCAGCAGTGGACCGCCCAGTTCCCGTTCCAGCACCTTGATCTGCTGGCTGAGTGTGGGCGTCGAGATGAACAATCGCTCCGCGGCCCGGCGGAAGTGCAGCTCCTCCGCCAGGACCACGAAGTACCGCAACTGCCGCAACTCCACGCGGCAGACGCTACCGGCCCGCGATCACCAACCGCGCTCGGCCAGGCGGTGCGGCTGGGCGATGTCTTCGACGTTGATGCCGACCATGGCCTCGCCGAGCCCGCGTGACACCTTGGCCAGCACATCGGGGTCGTCGTAGAAGGTGGTGGCCTTGACGATGGCGGCGGCGCGCTGAGCCGGGTTGCCGGACTTGAAGATGCCCGACCCCACGAACACGCCCTCGGCACCGAGCTGCATCATCATCGCCGCGTCGGCGGGGGTGGCGATACCGCCCGCGGTGAACAGCACGACCGGCAGCTTCCCGGTCTCGGCGATCTCCCGGACCAGCTCGTAGGGAGCCTGCAGTTCCTTGGCCGCGACGAACAACTCGTCCTCGGGCAGCGACGACAGCCTCCGGATCTCCTGCCGGATCTTGCGCATGTGTGTGGTCGCGTTGGACACGTCACCGGTGCCGGCCTCGCCCTTGGAG
Source organism: Nocardia asteroides (assembly GCA_019930625.1). NCBI lineage: Bacteria > Bacillati > Actinomycetota > Actinomycetes > Mycobacteriales > Nocardiaceae > Nocardia > Nocardia asteroides. The sequence continues at coordinate 4,207,383 of CP082844.1, read as the reverse complement.
CGAATCATGGCCGCCCCCTCGGTGATTCGGCGCAGCGCCTCGCCGAGGTTGGTGGCGCCGCAGACGAACGGCACGGTGAAGTTCCACTTGTCGATGTGGTTGGCGTAGTCGGCGGGGGTGAGCACCTCGGACTCGTCGATGTAGTCCACGCCGAGGCTCTGCAGGATCTGCGCTTCCACGAAGTGGCCGATACGGGCCTTGGCCATGACCGGAATGGAGACCGCGGAGATGATGCCATCGATCATGTCCGGATCACTCATGCGGGACACGCCGCCCTGGGCGCGGATGTCGGCGGGCACGCGCTCCAGCGCCATCACCGCGACCGCGCCGGCGTCCTCGGCGATCTTGGCTTGCTCCGGCGTGACGACGTCCATGATCACCCCGCCCTTGAGCATCTCGGCCATGCCGCGCTTCACGCGGGCGGTGCCGACGGTCTGGGTGGTCTCGGGCGTGGTCACGGCAAACTCCTCCAGGCATGTGCGCCAATCGATCGCTCGGATGCGAACGCCACGATTCTAGGCGGCCGGGAAAGGCCACTTGATAGCCAGTTGGAGTGGACTGGCCTGGTGTGATCTCGGTTATTGGCGCCCCTACGCCGGGAGGGCTCGGCAGCCGTGCCGTCCCGGCGACGCACTGGCCTGCCCGGCCGCCGCCGGGCGGCGGGTCACAGCGGGCCGACCACCAGCAAATGTGCCCAGTACTCCGCGGCCGCCGGACCGATCAGCGGCAACAGGAAATCGAACAGCAGGTACGACATGAATCAACTACCTCCACAACCGAGCAGGAACGGCCCCGCCGTCAGCAGAACCACGACGCCGAAAACGCATGCGCCCCTGACAGCACTACCCTCTGGCGTCTCGAATCATCGCGACGGTATCACGATCGTGAAACACATCACAGGTTCTCGCGCCCGTCAGCGGATGGAGCGGACCTCGGGATCAGCGGTGCCCGACGCCGCCTCGGCCGCTTCGGCGAGCAGCTCATCGAGGTGATACGGGTACACGGTCTCACCGCCGCGATCCAGCGCGACGATGTCGGCTGCGGTGCACCATTTGTGGCCGGTGATGGAACGTCGTTCGATCGCGGTCGGATTCGCCGCGTAGGGCTCGAAACCACGCACCCGCAGCGCGAAGAACAGCTCCTCGGACCGGATCAGCTCGCCGTTGAAGGGAAATACCGCGACCCGCCGCCAGAGCGGCCCGCGCAGATCGGCCGGGTCGGCGCGGCACCCGGTCTCTTCGTACAGTTCCCGCACCGCCGCGACGCGCAGGCTCTCCCCCGGCTCCACGCCGCCGCCGACGGTGAACCAGAACGACACCTCCGGCGTCTTCGGGTCGTTGCCGCGCATCAGCAGGGTCCGGTCGTTCTCGTCGAACAGCACGATCCTCGCGGTGGTACGAATGGTGTCCACCGCCAGGCCGGTCGATGCCGCGGGAGTGGCGCGCTCGGTGATCTCGAAGTACGACGGCAGCGGGGCGGTGCCCCCGAGGTGCAGGACGCGGACCGGACGCCGCGTGCGCAGCGCCAGCGTGTCGCGCACGGCGTCGTTGTGGAAGCGGCGGGCGATCAGCACCCGGGCCTCGGCGTCGGCCAGTTCGGCGACCAACTGTGGGCGCAGCGTGCCGATATCGACCGCCGACAGCGCGGAGGACAGCTGGTTCTCCACCGTCTCCCGCTCGGCGCGACCGGCGCGCTCGGCGCGGTCGGCCAGCGACGAGAGGTTTCTGGCCTGCTCCGACCGGGTCGGATCGGACACCGGCCCCGCGATCGCCATGGCCACCGACCGAGCCACCACCGCCCGCCTGGCCAGAGCCGCGTCGAGTGCCTGCCAGGATTGATCGGACCGCACGTGCAACCGGTCCAGTCGGTTGGCGGTGGAGTAGGCCCACAGACCGATCGCGACGATCACCGCGGCGATCAGCGCGAGAACGAGAACGGTGGTCGCGGAAAAGGTGATCATCCGGCGGCCCGCACTCTCGTGTCGCCGATGGTCACCGTCTCGTAGACACGCAAGATCTGTTCGGCCACCACCGGCCAGTCGTACTCGCCGACCACCTGCGTCGCGGTACGCACCAGAGCCTCCCTGCGCACCTCGTCGGTGAGCACGGCGTGCAGCGCGGCGGCCAGGGCCGCCGGGTCGCCGACCGGGACCAGCATGCCCGCCGTACCGTCACGCAGCACCCGGCGGAAGGCGTCCAGTTCGCTGGCCACCACCGCGGTGCCTGCGGCCATCGCCTCGATCAGAATGATGCCGAAACTCTCGCCGCCGAGGTTGGGCGCGACGTACACGTCCGCGCTCCGCATCGCCGAAGCCTTCTCCTCGTCGGACACCTGGCCGAGGAAGCGCAGGTGAACGGACAGCTCACCCGCTTCGCGGCGCAACCGGTCCTCGTCCCCGCGGCCGACGATCAGGATCTCGACATCGGGATGCTTGCGCACCAGCTCGGGAAGCGCGCCGAGCAGCACCTCCATGCCCTTGCGCGGCTCGTCATAACGCCCCAGGAACAGCACCGTCCCCCCTGGGCGCGGGTACCCCGGCAGCATCGGCGCCCGAGCGAACGCCGGGACGTCGACGCCGTTGGGTATCTCCACCGCATCCGAGCCCAGCGCTTCGACCTGCCACCGTCGCGCCAGCTCGGAAACGGCGATACGGCCGGAGATCTTCTCGTGATACGGCCGCAGCACGCCCTGAAAAGTACTCAGCACCAACGATTTCGTCGTCGAGGTGTGGAAAGTCGCCACGATCGGGCCCTCGGCGATCTTCAGCGCGAGCATGGACAGGCTCGGCGCGTTCGGCTCGTGGATGTGCAACACGTCGAAGTCGTTGCCGTCGATCCACCGGCGAATCCTGGTGTAGGCCATGGGCCCGAAGGACAATCTGGCCACCGACCCGTTGTACGGGATCGCCACCGCGCGGCCGGCCGACACCACGAACTCCGGCAGCGGGGTCTCGTCGGACGCGGGCGCCAGAACGCTCACCTTGTGTCCACGTTCGATGAACACCCGCGCCAGCTCGACCACATGCGCCTGCACCCCGCCGGGGACGTCGAAGGAATAGGGGCAGACCATGCCGATCTTCATGGCGATACGTCTCCCTGCTCGGCTTTGAGCCCCGCCTGCGCGGCGGCGATCATGGCGCGCCGCCGGGGCGAGAGATCGCTCTCCCACAATGGTTGCAGCATGTGCCAATCCGCGGGGTGCTCGGCGATATTCGCTGCGAAGCGGTCCGCCAGCGCCTGGGTAGCCGCGGCCACCCCGACGGAAACGTCCAGCGGCGCCTCGGTTTTCAGGCCCCAGTTCTCGCGGCCGTCGGTATCGACCTCGAACCACGCGTGCACCGGAATCAACGCGGCTCCCGTCTCGGCGGCCAATTTCGCCGCGCCCGCGGGCATCCAGGTGCGCTCACCGAAGAACTGGACGGGGACGCCCTTGCCGGTGAGGTCGCGTTCACCCATCAGGCACACGATCTTGTTCTGCCGCAGGCGCGCCGCCAACTGAACGAACGGCGGTTGCTCGCCACCAGTCAGCGGGAAGACCTCGAAGCCGAGACTCTCCCGGTAGGCTACGAACCGCTCGAACAGCGATTCGGGCTTCAGTCGCTCGGCCACGGTGGAGAATGCGCCGTAGTGCTGCACGAGCCAGACACCCGCAATATCCCAGTTGCCGGAGTGCGGCAGCACGAGCACCACGCCCCGCCCCTCCTCCAGCGCGGCGTCCAGGTACGGCAACCCGTCGACGAAGTAGTCGATCGTGGAATGGTCCATCGCGGGCAGCCGGAACGCCTCCCGCCAGTACCGCGCGTACGACCGCATACTGGCGCTGATCAGCTCGTCCGGCACGTCGGCGGGGAGCACGCCGAGCACGCGCGCCAGGTTGCGGCGCAACTGGTTCGGCGGGCCGCCCGCGTGGAACTCCCGATTGGCGCGGCGGGCCGCTTGGTCCCCGCCCCACTCGAACAGCCGCCGTGCCGTCGGCTCCGGCAGCGCACGCACCAGCCGCCAGCCCGCCGCGTATCCCGTGGCGGCGAGCCGCTCCCCGATGGTCATTCGCACTCCCGCGCTGCCGGTCCGCACTCCGTCGTCACGAATGCCCCGACGCCACCATCGATCGGTCGGCGTCCGTACCTGGGTGAGATCACGACGGAAGTCCTGTGGTGCCCGGGGTTCCCGCGCTCGGACTCTGCGGCTGCCCAGCCGGGATCACGGTGCGCGCACCCGGCGAGTTGCGCACCGCCAGCACCCGCTGCACGACGGTGACGATGCTGAGCACGGCGAGGATCCACATAGCCACATGCACGGCGTAGGTGAGCCACTCGATGCCCCAGTAGCCGCCGATCCCGGTGAATCCCGCTCCCACCAGCACGATGATCAGCCGGTCGGGCCGCTCGATGAGGCCCCCGTCCGCGGACAGTCCGCTGGCCTCGGCGCGCGCCTTGGCGTAGGAGATCACCTGCGAAGTCACCAGGACGACGAGCGTCGCGGCGAACAGCGGTTTGTGCTGCTCGTGGAAGACTGCCCACCAGGCCAGCCCGGCGAAGATGGCGCCGTCGGCCAGCCGGTCGCAGGTGGCGTCCAGTACCGCGCCGTATTTCGTGCCGCCGCCGCGAGCTCTGGCCATGGCACCGTCGAGCATGTCGAACATGACGAACAGCCAGATCACCATGGTTCCCCAGAACAGGTGTCCGGTCGGGAAGAGCGTGACCGCCGCGGCGATGGAGGCAGTGGTGCCGATCAGCGTCATGGCGTCGGGAGTGAGTCCCGTGCCGACCAGTGCGCGGCCCAGCGGAGCCGTCGCTTTGGCGAACGTCTCGCGGCCGAAGAAGCTCAGCACGGCAACTCCGCCCGGGCGCTCATCTACGCCTCCTTCCAGGCCGCCGACAGCAGCGCCCTGGTCTCCCGCAGCAGTTGCGGCATGACCTTCGCCCCGCCGATGACGGTGATGAAATTCGCGTCACCGCCCCAGCGCGGCACGATGTGCTGGTGCAGGTGGTCGGCGAGCGACCCACCCGCTACCCCGCCGAGATTCAGCCCGACGTTGAACCCGTGCGGCCGCGACACCTTCTTCATGACCCGGATCGCCTGCTGGGTGAAAGCCATCAGCTCGGCGCTCTCCGCCTCGGTGAGATCCTCGAGGTTCGCCACCTTGCGGTAGGGCACCACCATCATGTGCCCCGGATTGTAGGGGTACAGGTTGAGCACGGCGTACACCAGCTCACCCCGGGCGATGACCAGTCCGTCCTCGTCGGACATCTTCGGGATGTCGGTGAAGGGATGGCCGGTCGAATCCTTCGGGCCCGTGGCAGCCTCCGCGATGTAGGACATCCGGTAGGGCGTCCACAGCCGCAGCAGCCGGTCCGGTTCCCCCGCGCCGGTGTCCACGATGCTGCCCGGCTCGGCCGAGGTCGCGTCCAGATCCGCGAGCCCGTCCGGCACCGTACGCTCGGTCATGCCGTGTCCCTCCCCCTCCGGGACTGACCGCTCATGCTGTAACTCCTGACGGCACGAGCGGGGCCCTGCGTGGTCACGCTGCGCTGCCGCCTCCGGGCCTGACCGCTCATGCTGTAACTCCTGACGGCACGAGCGGGGCCCTGCGTGGTCACGCTCCGCTGCCTCCTCCAGCCCTGACCGCTCATGCCGGGTCCCTTTCCGGCATGAGCGGGGACCTGCGTGGTCACGCTCCGCTGCCTCCTCCGGCCCTGACCGCTCACTAGGGCACCATCCTTTCTGCAACCCGAACAGGTAGGGTTGTGACCTCTCGGTCCCGGTGGGTGCATGGCCTAGATCGCGTGCCATTCGATGGCCAGTATGAGTTCCGCCAGCCCTGCCGGGCCGAGGGCCGCAGACCGGCGTCAGGAACATGCCCCGTGTGTGAGGGCCGATTAGTGAGCTTCCGGCAGCGGCCCTCGAGACCGGCGAGGTGCGGATTCGACCTCGAAGGAGACAGCCGTTGTTCGTCGGCTGGGACTGGGGAAACGCTGCCCACGACGTGACCGTGATCAACGACGCCGGGGGCCGGGTCGACCGGCTGAGGATCCCTCATACCGAGGACGGCATCGCCCGGGCGCTGGCCGAACTGGCTCGTCACGGCGACCGTACCGATCTGCCGGTGGCGATCGAGACCACCCGCGGCTTGGTCGTGGACCGCCTGCTCGCCGCCGGTCACCCGGTGATCGCGATACACCCCAACGCATTCCATGCCGCCCGGCCACGCTGGGGCGCAGCGCGGGCGAAGAACGATCCCGGCGACGCGTTCAAGCTGGCGGACTTCGCGCGCACCGACATCCACCGCCTGCCGCGGCTGGTGCCGACACTGCCGGAAACTCTCGAGCTGCAGGCACTGACCCGCCAGCGCGGCGACCAGCTGGGTCTGCGTATCGCGGCTGCCAACCAGCTCGCCGCCCTGCTCGATGCGCACTGGCCCGGGGGCAAAACCGTTTTCGCGCAACTGCATTCGCCGATCACGCTGGAGTTCCTCGACCGCTACCCGACCCCGCAGAGCGCCGCCGGGCTCACCCCGGCCCGCCTCGAGCAGTTCTGCAAACGCCGAGGCTACAGTGGCCGCCGCAGCGGAAGCGAGCTGCTGGCCCGACTGCGTGGGGCGCCGGTGGCCGCCACCCGCCTCGGGCAGGCCGTGGTGGCGCAGTTGGTCCGCGCCCAGGTCGCGGTCGTGCGGGCACTGCAGGCCGGCATCGACGCCCTCGAAACGATCATCACCGAGGCCGTCACCGCACACCCCTACGCCCGGTTGCTCGGCGATCTGCCACGCGTGGGCACCCTGAACCTGGCCCAGATCATCGGTGAGGTCGGCCCGATCCTCGAGCGCACCACCAGCTTCGATCAACTGGCCGCGGAGACCGGTGTCGCCCCGGTCACCCGCGCCTCTGGCAAGACCCATACCGTCGCGTTCCGGCACGCCACCAACCGACACGCCCGCCAAGCCCTGCACGTCTGGTTCGACAACAGCCGCCGCGCCCACGCCTGGGCCGCGCAGCGCTACGCCGCGGCCCGTGCACGCGGGCAACGCCACCCACACGCCCTGCGCACCCTCGGCCGCGCTTGGCTGCGCGTCATCTGGGCCTGCTGGCGCACCAAAACCGCCTACAACCCCACCCGCCACCAACCGGAAAAACAACCGACCGCCGCATAGGGGTTGACTCAGGAAACTCATGCCGGGTCCCCGCCCTTGTTCGTTGATCGAATCTCGAACCCCTCGGCCGTCGGTGACGCGTTCTCCCGGTGGGCGATCCACGCTACGATGGTGGCCACCGCGTCGTCGACCGGCACACCGTTGACCTGGGTGCCGTCCCGGAAGCGGAAGCTCACGGCGTTCGCGTTCACGTCGCGCTCACCGGCCAGCAGCATGAACGGCACCTTCTGCGCGGTGTTGTTGAAGATCTTCTTCTGCATCCGGTCGTCGCTACGGTCCACCTGCGCGCGAACGCCCTCGTCCTGCAACTGCTCGATCACCCGGTCCAGGTGCGGGGCGAACGCTTCCGCGACCGGGATGCCCACCACCTGCACCGGCGAGAGCCACGCCGGGAACGCCCCCGCGTAGTGCTCGGTGAGCACGCCGAAGAATCGCTCGATCGAGCCGAACAGGGCGCGGTGGATCATGACCGGCCGCTGCTTGGTGCCGTCGGAGGCGGTGTACTCCAGGTCGAAGCGCTCGGGCAGGTTGAAGTCCAGCTGGATGGTCGACATCTGCCAGGTGCGGCCCAGCGCGTCCTTGGCCTGCACGGAGATCTTCGGGCCGTAGAAAGCGGCGCCGCCGGGATCGGGCACCAGCTCGAGGCCGGAGGCCGAGGCGACCTTGGACAAGGTTTCGGTGGCCTCCTCCCAGATCTCCTCGGAGCCGACGAACTTCTTCGGGTCCTTGGTGGACAGTTCGAGGTAGAAGTCGTCGAGGCCGTAGTCCTTCAGCAGATCCAGCACGAACCGCAGCGTGTCGGTCAGCTCGCTGTGCATCTGCTCTTTGGTGCAGTAGATGTGCGCGTCGTCCTGGGTCATGCCGCGCACCCGGGTCAGGCCGTGCACCACGCCGGACTTCTCGTAGCGGTAGACCGAGCCGAACTCGAACAGCCGCAGCGGCAGCTCCCGATACGACCGGCCGCGGGCGCGGAAGATCAGGTTGTGCATCGGGCAGTTCATCGGCTTGACGTAGTAGTCCTGGCCGGGCTTGCGAACGGTGCCGTCCTCGTTGAGTTCGGCGTCCAGGTGCATCGCGGGGAACATGCCGTCGCGGTACCAGTCCAGGTGGCCGGAGACCTCGAACAGGTGGCCTTTGGTGATGTGCGGGGTGTTGACGAACTCGTAACCCGCCGCCACATGCCTGCGGCGCGAGTACTCCTCCAGTTCCTTGCGGATGATCCCGCCCTTGGGGTGGAACACCGGAAGGCCGGAACCGAGTTCGTCGGGGAAGCTGAACAGGTCCAGCTCCAGACCCAGCTTGCGGTGGTCGCGGCGCTCGGCCTCGGCGAGCAGGTGCAGGTGTTCGTCGAGCGCCTCCTGCGACTCCCAAGCGGTGCCGTAGATGCGCTGCAGGTCCTCGCGGCTCTGGTCGCCGCGCCAGTACGCGGCCGAACTGCGGGTGAGCTTGAAGGCCGGGATGAACTTGGTGGTCGGAATGTGCGGGCCGCGGCACAAATCGCCCCAGATCTTCTCTCCGGTGCGCGGATCCAGGTTGTCGTAGATGGTCAGCTCTTTGCCGCCGACCTCCATGACCTCCGGGTCATCGATCCCGGACTTGTCACTGATCAGCTCGAGCTTGAAGGGCTCCGCGGCCAGCTCGACCCTGGCGTCGTCGACCTCGACCACCCGGCGGGAGAACCGCTGCGCGCCTTTGACGATCTTCTTCATCCGCGATTCGAGCTTGGCCAGATCCTCGGGGGTGAACGGCCGCTCGACGCGGAAGTCGTAGTAGAACCCGTCCTTGATGTAGGGGCCGATGCCCAGCTTCGCTCCGGGGAACTCCTGCTGCACCGCCTGGGCGAGCACGTGCGCGGCGGAGTGGCGGATGACGTTGCGGCCGTCGTCGGTGTTCGCCGCCACCGGCTCCACGTCGACGTCCTCGTCCGGGGTCCAGGACAGGTCCTTGAGTTCACCGTCGGCCCGGACGACGACGACGGTTTCCGGGCCCTTGGTGGGTAGTCCCGCCTCGCGCACCGCGGCGCCCGCCGTCGTCCCGGCCGGCACCCGGACGAGGGCGACTGGGCTGATGGGGGCTGAGGTGGTCACGGCTGCGCTCTCCTTGGCGTTCTCGTGTGCGGGAGGGGTCCCGCTGGACGGTGGCCGATCGCATGTTCGCCCGGCGCGACCATGCTACTGTCCCGCCGCGCTCGCCCGCGCCTCCGGGTTTTAGGCCGTACCGGTCAGGTGGCGTGGGGTTTGCGTCCGAGTCCCCTCCGTGACGCTCGAGTTACGGGCATATGCGGCGAGTTACCCGTATGTGCAGGAGTTCAGTTGTCCCCGGCAGTACGTCAGCCCCCGGCGGCTAGGTCCGCGAGCAGTGCCGTTCGTTCGGCGGCCGGGCGTTTCGGGCAGCTCGTGCACATCTGGCAGCCGGGGACCTCGAACACCAGGCAGCAGGAGATGCGCCGGACGAAGGTGCGCCCGCCGATTTCGACGAACCGCGGTGCAGGCAGTTTGCCACCGATGTCGATGGCCAGCCGTGCGCCCGCGTCCGGCGAACCGGCATCCAGCGCCCGGTTGCCGATCGCATCGGTGGTGATCGCCCACAGGGCGGGGACTGCGGCACCGGACACCTCGGCGACCGGCGTGATCACGGCGGCGAGCGTCTCACGCAGCACCGCGGCGCTGCCTGCCCGCGGACCATCGTTCGCCGGGATGCGCACCCGCTCGACACCACCGTCCGGGCGCACCTCGCACTCCATCCGATCCAGGGCGGGTTCGGGGGCGTGCTCGTCGCAGGCGTAGGCGCGCGCGATCTGCTCCACCAGAGCGGAGGCCACCATGCACCACCACAGCGTGCCCGCGATGCGCGGCGACGTGGTCCCCCAGGAGTGGCCCATTTCCGCGATCCGCGCGGCCAGCCAGTCCGGCTGGGTGAGCGTGCGCCCTGCGACGGTGGTCACCGCTGCAGGGGGCTGCGCAGCCATTCCCATTCCACTCCGATCCAACTACCGACCAGCCCGAAGGTTCCCAGAATCCACAGCGTCGCGACGACCAACGCCGCGGTGCCGATCGCACCTGCCACCTGCACGGCCCGCCCCTGGCCGGAGTACCAGGCCATCAATTGCCGGTATCGGTCCCGTAGCCAGGTCAATACTCGGTGCGCCCAAGCGAATTCGGTGGCCAGGATGCCGAGCCCCGCGAACACGATCGCCCAGCCGGGACCGGGATAGGGGATCGCGAGAACGCCGACCGCGAGCACGGCGACACCGACCACCGCGACCACGATCCGGTAGGCGAGATACAGGGTAGGCCGTCGTTCGAGCCCGGCGCGGAAGGCGCGCCAGCGGGTCGGCCGGTCGGCAGAGCTCGTTTCCAGATCTGCGGTCACGTTCCCTAGGGTACGAGCAATCCGGCCCACCGAATCCCGCTCCACGCCCCCGGACACGGTGATCCCGCCCGGGCGGCGGGCCCGGGCGGGATCACCGGTCGATCACACCAGTTCGCGAGCGGGCTGATGTCCCGCGTCATCGATGTGCGCGATCCCGTTCTCGGTCACCTCGACGACCCGGGCACTGGCGATGTCGAAGAACAGGCCCGACACCGTGACGCCGCGCTCGGCGATCGCCTTGCGCACCGCGGGGTGCCGGCGCAGCAGTTCGAGCTGCACCGCGACGTTCACCATGGCCAGCTGATCGACCTCGCCGAAGCCGGCTTCCCGAGCCGCCGCCGCCACCGGATGGCCCGCGCGGAACCGCTCGAGGCTCGGCTGCGCGTGGGCGAGCCAGGCGTCCACGCCGGGGACCTGGGCGCCGGTGTGCAACGCCTTCATCGCACCGCAGGAGGAATGCCCACAGACCACGATCGAGCGGACGTTCAGCTGTTCGAGCGCGAACACCAGCGCGGCCTCGACCGACGCGTCACCTTCCGCGGGAGCGAGGTTGCCCACGTTGCGCACGGTGAACAAGTCGCCCGGCCCGCTGTTGGTGATGATGTTCGGCACGATCCGCGAGTCCGAGCAGGTCAGGAAGAACGAATCCGGGTCCTGCTTGTCGCGCAACTCGTCCAGGTGCGGCCGCACGACGTGCGCGTGGCTGCGGTGGTAGGCCGCGACGCCTGCCGCGACCGGGTTCTTGTGCCCCTCGTCGCGGCGCCACGGGCCGAGGATGTCGTCCCAGACCGAGCGCGCGAAGCTCCGCGCCGGCGGTTTGGCCGTGGCCTGGGCCATTCTGGCCCCACCGATCTCCACGAAGTCGACGCTGCCTCCGCTGTTCACCTGCTGGCGGGCGAACTCCTCGACCGCCTCGAATGCCGCGTGATCGAGGAAGTCGACCGTCATCTCCACCGTGACGTCGGCTCCCGCGGGGATCTTCGCGAACTGCGCCGACAGTTTCGGCAGCGCGAGGAAGGTGGCCGAGCCGTCGATGGTGATCAGCCAGCGCTGCGTGCCCGGGATCTGTTCGGCTTTGACCGCCACCCGGACCACCCGCCACAGCAGCAGGCCGAAGGCCAGGCCGAGGCCGATCAGCACGCCCTCCAGCAGGTTCAAGAACACCACACTGAGCACCGTGACGACGTAGACCAGCAGGTCACCGGTGCGCTGGGCCAGTTTGATGTGGGCCAGCTTGACCAGCTGGGTGCCGATCACGATGAGGAGACCGGCCAGGGCGGCCTTCGGGATCTGCTCCACTACCGAGACCAGGGCCACCGAGAACACCAAGAGCCAGACTCCGTGCAGTACCGCGGAAGCGCGGCTGTGCGCGCCCGCCGTCACGTTGGTGGCGCTGCGCACGATCACGCCGGTGACCGGCAGACCGCCGAGCAGGCCGGACAGCACGTTCGCCGAGCCCTGGCCGATCAGCTCCCGGTCGAAGTCGGTGCGCTTGCCGGTGTGCATCTTGTCCACCGCCACCGCGGACAGCAGGCTCTCCACGCTGGCGATCAGGGCGATGGTGATGATGGCCAGGACCAGAGCCGACCAGTTACCACTGGGCAGCGCGGGCAGGCCGATGGCGTCGAACAGCGAGCCGTCGAGCACGATGCGCTCGGCGCCGAGCGGCAGGACCAGCGACAACACCGTGCCCACGAGCACCGCGGCGAGCGGCCCCGGCACCACGCGAATCCTGGCGGGCAGGTACTTCCAGCCGACCATGATCGCGATCACGACCGCGCCGATCAACGCGCCGCCGCCGTGCAGGGACATCAGCTGTCCGGGCAGCTCGATGATGTTCCGCCAGGCCGAACTGTGCGAGGAACCGCCGAGCAGCACATGGATCTGTTGCAGCGCGATCGTGATGCCGATACCGGCGAGCATCGCGTGCACCACCACGGGCGCCACGGCGAGCGCCGCTCTGGCCACACGGCTGAGCCCGAGCAGAATCTGCAGGACACCCGCTGCCACGACGATGAAACAGGTGAGGCGCCAACCGAATTGGTCGATCGTCTCGGCCACGACGACGGTGAGGCCCGCGGCAGGGCCGCTCACCTGGAGTACCGAGCCACCGAGCAGCCCGACGACGATGCCGCCGACGATGGCGGCGATGAGCCCCGCGGCGACGGGGGCTCCGGAAGCGATCGCGATGCCGAGCGAAAGCGGCAGCGCGACAAGGAAAACCACGATGGAGGCGGGCACATCGTGGCGCAGGATATCGGTGAAGCGGTCGGACCGCGGTCCGGAACTGCGGCCCGGGCCCGCCGGTGCGGGCATTGACAGTGGCGGGGCTAAATCGTGATCGATAGCCATGACTCTCCTTCGCCGACTCGGCTGTTTCGCCGAGGTCGGTTGACGATCAACATGTCCAGCAGGGCACAAGACCGCGAACCGGCATCTCGCGGTGAAGCAGTCCCGACACAGCGATGAGTCGAGATGTAAACGAGGACAAGTGTATTGGTAAAGACTTAGCAAAGCCTGAGAACTTCAAGAAATTGTGTGTTATTCCCCACCGTCCTCTCGTCGTTATCACCGTGACCTACCGCACATCACCGGGTCAGGCAGGCTCCGCCGCGATCCGGTGCGCGCCACCGTCGACCTCCGCGTTCCCCGCGACCATGACCTCGATCACACGCGCAGCGCGTGGGCGGAGACCGCCTCCACCGAGACATCCGGCTTCCCTCACGCACCGGATCGCACACCGGGCGGACGGCGCGCAGGTCACCCTGCCCGCAGCCCGCGACGGTGTTGGGCGCGATTTGCGTAACCGCAAAGGAGAGGAATAAGCAATCGAGGTCGCGCCGGAGGTGCGGGTGCAACACGGTCGCGCGCCCGCGGTGGCGGGCGGGGTCGCCCGTCATGACAGACCCTTCCCGGATTCCGGTGCGCCGCCGAGGCTCGATCGAGGCAGTGCCGGAAGTACCTTTACCCAGGCGGCCCAGTGACACCGGCGAACTTCCACACGCAGCCCAGTTGGGCGAAATGCGCCGTGCCGCCGAAGTATTCGCGCACGCACGCGCGGTCGGCGAGGAACCCGCATGCCAAAGGCACAGGGCGACAGGGGAAACCGCGGCCGAGGAGGCCGAAAAGAAACGGCCGGTTCCGGTCAGACGACCGAGCATGCCTGCGGGCGACGACGTCCGTGGTACGGGATCGGTGTCGGGGGACATATTTCTCCTTCGCCGGGATCGTGGCCCCGGTTCATCGGTCGAACATGTTCTTGGCATCGAAAGCGAGCGGCGGGCGACGCCCGAGCCGCCCTCCCTCGATGGAAGCGCGACCCGTGACGCAGCGGTCGGATTGATAGTAAAGACTTCGCAAAGCGCTTGAAAAGGTTTCCGGTCCAGATGGGGACAACCGCTACCATAATGTGACCCAAGTCACAGCACAAGGAGAGACGTAGGCCACACCGGGGACTCGATACGGATCGCCGACGCCACGAAACCCACGGGGCCGATCGGCTCGGAGAACAAAGAAGGCCGGGCAATACTGCACCGGCCTCGCACTGTGTGTGGTCCCAGCTGGGATCGAACCAGCGACCTTCCGCGTGTGAGGCGGACGCTCTCCCGCTGAGCTATGAGACCCGACAATTTCCGGGGGCTCGGGGATGCCCTCCGGACGAGACGAAACATTAGCACGCGCCACCCGCGGTTCACCAAATCGCCATCCGGACAGGGAGGCGGCGGACGAGGTCCCGCACGCGAGAGGGGCTCACTCCGAAGCCTCGGATCCGACCCGCCGGAGCACAGTGCCGCAAGCGAGTATGCGATCAGCACCCCTTCGATCCCTGCGGCCGACCGTATCGGATCGTCGGATCGGTGACTGGAAGCCTCTACGCCCCCATCCACCACATGAGCCACCGGCGTCACAGTACGCAACCTCCCAGATTTCCCCCGTTCTACCTGCGGATTTGTACCTTTCACCGAGCGTCGGCTAATGTTCTGTCTCGCACCACGGAGGCCGGAAACGAGCCCCGGGGAAGCAAAATGCGGATGTAGCGCAGCTGGTAGCGCATCACCTTGCCAAGGTGAGGGTCGCGGGTTCGAATCCCGTCATCCGCTCGAGAGGTAGGGCCAGGCAACATTACGCCGTCCCCCTTTGCGCGGTGGAGTGGCCGAGTGGTGAGGCAACGGCCTGCAAAGCCGTGCACACGGGTTCGATTCCCGTCTCCACCTCGCGCGATTAGCTCAGCGGGAGAGCGCTTCCCTGACACGGAAGAGGTCACTGGTTCAATCCCAGTATCGCGCACCACCGTAATACCAGGTCAGAGGCACTTTCTGAGGAAACTCAGAGGGTGCCTCTTCTGTTTTTCAGCCTCCGAACACACACTCAGCACACACGAGGTTGAGTAACTCCGGGGTAGCGGGAGCAACTCGGAGCTACTTCGAGCCATTCGACATGGCCGCACCGAGCAGCGCGGCGTGCGCCTCGAGGTCCTTCGGGAACAGGTCGATGTAGACCGATTCCGTGATCGCCGTGGATGCGTGGCTCATCCACTCGGCGATGTACCGCGATGAGATACCCGCCGACGCGCAGAGGCTCGCGAACGTGTGCCGCAAGTCGTGCGCGGTGAGTTCGGTTTCGCCGTCGTCGGCGATGTACAGCCCGGCGAGCTTGGCGGCAGGGTGCAACACCCGCTTGTTCCAGTTGGTGCGCCGGATCGGCCGGCCCGTGGCGGCAGTGAAGACCAGCGTCTCGGCGGACTTGCCCTTCACGTGCGCGCGCAGTTCGTCGACCAGGTCCGGCACCAGGTCGAGAGTGCGTTTCTTGTCGCCCTTGGGCAGGCCGAGCACCAGCTTTCCCTTGACGTCGGTGTACGCCTCGAACACCCGGACATGCAGGCCGTCGAGATCGAGGTTCTTGGCCCGCAGCGCAGAGAACTCGCCTATGCGCAGACCGGTGTAGGCCATCAACCGGATCGCGAGCCCGTCCGGCGACTGCGCAGCGGCCGGAATGATCGGCACCCCGTCGTCATCACGTTCGACGGCGAGTTCGGCCGACCGGTTCCGCCCAATCCGCTCCCGGTTCTTCCGCAGGCTGTAGAGATAGTCGGCGGCAGCGGCGAGTCGCGCGACCTCTGCGTGCGAGAGGTAGTGCTTTTCCTCTTCCTCGATCTTCGGCAACTCGACGTCGCGAGCTGGGTTCGCACGTATCCGGCCGTCGCGCACCGCCAAGTGCAACACCCCGGCGAGTACCTGGTAGCAGCGATGCACCGTCGCCGGGGCCATCTTCGGCGTGATGTCGCCGATCCACTTCACGACGTCGCCGTGGGTGATGCTGCCCAAATCCTCACTCCCCCAGTACAACGACACGTGGTTACGTAGAACGCGCTCCCGTGGTTCTCGCGGGTGGACTCGGCCTTGCGGATGAGCGACGTCGTCCACGTCTCGGCCATTTCGGAGAACAGCGCGGCCGACTTCCGCTCGTCGATGTAGGTACCGGTGTGCAGTTCGGAGGCGATGCGGTCACGTTCGGCGGGTTGCCTCAGCCTTGGTCTCGAATGCAGGGAACCGTTGTTTGCCGTCTTGGTCGACGTAGCGCACCTGCCACCCGCGACCCTTGGGCACCTCGACTCCGTCAGGGCCGACTTTCCATCCACTCGGACGCTTCACGCGGCGGCGGAAGTCGATGTAGTGCGCGTCGAACACGGTTACGTTGCCAGGCTTGCGGCGGGGCTTGCGGGGAGTCTCAAAGGAACTCACACCTCCACTGACCTCTTACTCGAGCACACAATCGATCCGATGCCCGATCGCTATCGGACGAAACCGCCGAGGACAATCACCGGTTCCGTTTCTGCGCACTACCAGCACCACCCGATGCCGCCCATACTGTTCCGGTTCTCGCGCTTCCCCACCCTCACCGTGGCACATTTTCGCGAATGCGACCAAATTGACGATTGAGTAGTCGGTCAATGTGAATCCAGGTGCGGCCAGCACGCCGATTCGCCGATATTTCGCCTGGTCAGAGTCACCCGGACCCCTCCCTTTACCACACACCTCCGACATGTACCCCGGAAGACAACACCGATCGACTGTTAGATGCGACACATTTTTGCTCGGGTTCTAACGAGCGCGATGGGAGACACAACGACGTGGAAGCGCAACCACCCGCCGAGGTCTGGCCTAGCCGTAACGAACTCGCCGACCAGCGGACGCGCAGCCTGACCAAATCCGGAGTCCGGTAGGTGTTCGAAGCGTCTACCGAACCCTCTCCGCGTCATTCACGCATCGCGACCAATCCCGGCCGCCGAGACGAAAGATCAACAACTACCGTGGGCGAGCCCGACACTCCAGTCATTCAAGTCTGCCGCCGCAGCGACGGCGTCGGGCTGTTCTATCGGGGGCAATACAACACGGTATTCGGCGATCCGGAGACCGGCAAAACGATGCTCACGGATTATGCGACGGTTCAGGAACTCGCCGTCGGCGGTCGGGTATTACGGCTCGACCTGGAGCAAAACGGGGCCAACGCCACCATCCCCCGACTGCATAGTCTGGGCGCCGAGTACGCCACACTCGCTGATCAAGAGCGTTTCCTCTCCATCGAGCCAGAGGACCGACTAGAGCTAACGGCAGTCATCGCACATATGGCCGAATGGCGTCCGACAGTGGTCATCCTCGACAGCCTGGGTGTATTGGTTCCCATGTTCGGCGGCAACAGTAATTCATCAGACGAGTTCACGAACTGCCATCACATGGTAATCAAACCGCTGGTGAGTTCTGGTGCATGTGTCGTCGCCATCGACCATTTGGCAAAAGGCGATGCATCTCGATCGTACGGCGCAAACGGAACGATCGCGAAGAAACGCGCTACCGGGGGAACCTCCATCCGAGTAGTGATCGACGCACCTTTCACACCGGGCGAGAGTGGCAGCGCCCATCTATATATCAACAAAGATCGGCACGGCGGACTGCGGGCACACTGCCCGGTAGGTGTCTTGAGTCAAGATCTTGGCAGGATCTCGCTGGTCGCGTAGTTGATGCCACAGCTGGTGAGATCACCTGAAAGGGCTCGGTAATGCCGATGACAGTGTTTTCGCGACCTGGGAGACGGAACAGAATCCTCGGTGTGCAACTACATTCGGGGATATTATCTTGGGATCCGCCGTGGGTGCTGGTGAGCACAGTCAGAGGTGATCATCGCCGAGGGTGAAGGGGTCCTGACCGGATTTGTAGGCGCACCATTCCTGCCAGAGGTTGTCCGGATCGATGTCGCGATATCCACGCGACCGATTCAATGCTCGCTGGTCCGACAGCGGCATCATCATGCAGACGGCGTTATCGCGTACGTCGAGGGCCTCGTCCTCTGTCAAAGCCGCGCCCTTGTCGTCTTCCCGGCGAATCAGCAGGGCGATGAGCGCAGGAATCGGGATGGGAACCAAAGGATCATCGTCGTGCACCGCCTGGCCCGGCTCGATGGGCTGATGAGTGTTCACAGCAAATCCCCTCCCTACGACAGACAAGACAGCACTCGAAGCGCCGCCGGAACTCTACACGAACCTCGACTACCCATCCGAGCGCGTCGTCCATTCCTCGCCTTCCCCTGATGCCGTTGGTAGGCCCCGCCGCCGGGGGGATCCAGTTCGACCCGACGGCGCGGCTGTACCGAGCGTCACAGCAGGTGGAGGCCGCCGACAATGGCACTCTCCGGACGCGTCCGCGGAAGTGCCACATCCGATATCTGTTGTGGCCGTTAGTATTCGAGCTGTAACAAGTCGGCCAGTTCGCGCATTCCGGTGTGAGGGTGCGACGCTTGCGGATGATGCGGCCCAGCAGATCACGCGCCGAGCGCTGTTCGACCAGCCACGGCCGCGCATCACGCGACAGCGACGCCAGCACATCGAAAGCGGCGTCGTACTGGCGTAACTCCACGTGGGCCGCCGATACGTCGATCATGTGCCGGTTCCGGTTGTCCGACGTCGGCCGCTGGTCCGGCGGGATATCGCGGGCCGAGCGCAACGCGACGTCCGGGCGGTCGTCCACCACGGCGTTCTCTACCCGCTTCATGGCCACCGTGGCCGCGTTGAACGTCGTCCAGTACTGGTGATAGGGGCCGGACTCGGGCCGCACCGCGACCGCACCGGCACCGGCAGCGGCAGCGGCAGCGGCAGCGGCAGCGGCAGCGGCAAGCCTCATCATCTCGTCGGCCTCATCGGGCCGGTTATCGCGCACCGCCGCCGCCGATGCTCGGAGCAACAACCATCCCCAGGTCGAAAGCTCGCGCGTCGTCGCGACGGACAGCCGGGGCTCCACGCGGTCGGCCCACCGGGTAGCGAGATGACGCACCGCCTCGAATTGCCGCTCGACAATCAGCAACCAACACAGCGTGATAACCGCCGACGCTGCGTCCAGGACGTTGCCCGTCGATTCGGCGTCGGTCAAGGACTGGTTCAGCGCGATGCGCGCCGAATCAGGCTGGCGAGTCTGCACCATCACCGAACCGGCCAGTTGCAGCGTGCGCGACCGCAACAGCGCCGGGGCCGAATTGGCGTCGTCTATAAGGCGCGGCAGGATGCGGGACTGACGGGCGACGAGGTCGCCGCCGAACTCACCGCTGCCCTGGGACACCCGGTGCGATGGAACTCGATAACCCCCGCCGCCTACGAGCGGATGCTGGCCCCGCATCTGGGGGCCGAGGCCGCGGAGGGTATCGCGGGGGCCTACACCCCACCGCCTCCGGGAACACCTCCATCACCCGGACCCGATCCAGCGGTGGTCACCCCCGGCGCCACCACCCTGCGCGACTGGGCGGCGCGCCAGGACTGGCCTGCCCACGTCGGCGCCGTCGGAGCCTGAGCAGATCACCCACGACCAGTTCGGCCGCCTCGACCGAGAATTGCGAGCACGGGAAACGTTGCCGCTGTGGCTGTCAGCCGAGACTGCCTCGCCGAGCCCAACGCGTCGAAAGTCGTGTGGCGCGCATTTCGGCGGTGCGGCCGCGGCAGGGATCAGTGTCGGTGGGTGGGGATACGCTGTGCCGCACAGTGCCGGAGCCGAGTCAGGGGGTTGTCGCGTGACGATCAGTGCGGAGGTCGCGCAGGGAGCCGATGACGACGATCCCGAGTCGCTCGATCTGCGCGATGACATCTCGTTCGAACTCGAGGAGGTCAACGAGGTGCTCGGCGAGTTGATCGCACTGCAAGCCGACCGGAAGGCCAAGGACGGCGACCTGCTGACCGCTCGGCTCGGGGTCGGTGGGGAAAAACCCGAAACCCTGGCTCGGATCGGCGCGCGCTACGACCTCTCCCGTGACCGTGTGCGGCAACTGCACACCAAAGCGGTCGGGCAGATGATCCGGACGGCCCAGCTGTCCGGGCATCGCGCCGCCGCGGTGCTGTCCGCGCGCTATCCGCTCGATGCCATGGACCGGCAACTGGTGCGTGCGCTGCTGGTGGAGACGTACGCGACCGACACCGACATCGCCGCGACCGAGTTGTCGTACCTGAAGCTGCGGCTGGCCGGGCACGCCGCCGAGGACGCGAAGCGGATCGCCGGGTTCGTCACCCAGCGCATCGCCGCCTGGCAGAAGAAGACCAACCGTCGCCTGGCGAAGCTGCACGACGCCGAGCCGCGCGCGACGAGTCAGCTCGATCCCTGGTTGGAGCAGGTCGATTGGCCGGGCGCAGGCGCCGCCGCCGCGGTCCCCACCGTCTCCGCGCGCACCGTGGACAGCGACGACGACGGCCGCGGCCGCTTCTACCTGGACAAGGTCGGCCGCGACGTGCCGTTCGACTCCGGCTTGGAGGCCAGGCTGCTGTGGATCCTCAACGCCAGCGGCCGAGTCGAGACGTTCCAGGAGCAACCCGCGGCAGTCGGCTACGACTTCGACGGTGCGCGGCGGCTGCACTATCCGAGCATCGTCGCCCGCCTCACCGACGGCCGCACGGTCTTGATCGACGTCGCGCCGCTGGGCCACGTCGGCTTCCACGTCAACCGGGTGAAGGCGGCCGCCGGTCGCGCCCACGCGCACGCCAACGGCTGGGGCTGGCTGGTCTGGACCGGCAGCCGCATCGGCGTCCCGGATCTGCGCGCGCGCCCGGTCGGCGCGACGAGCGAGCAGATGCTGCGAAGCCTCGTCGAGCGCGGACCGGTGCACTGGGCCGCGCTACGCGAGGTGCGCGCGAAGACCGGCCTGGAGCTGCTGGACTTCCTCGCGCTGGTGCTGCGCCACGAATGGCGATGGGACCGGGCGCCGTTCCGGCTCAGCGCACCACCATCGCCGCCGCCAGGAACGTGACGATCAGCAGCATCGCGCAGATGGTGATCAGCTGCCAGCGGCCGATGGTCACCTCGAGGTTGGCGATCGTGTTGCGCAGGGCTTTGTCCAGCCGATCGTGATCGGCGATCGTGCGCTGGGCGGCGGCGAGGGCATCGGCCCTTTCCTGGGCGGCCAGCTCCGCGCGTTCCAGTCGCGTGGTCAGCTTCAGCAAGTGCTTCTGCCTGTCCCGCAACGACTTGCGGGCAACCGCCAGCGCCGTGCGCTGGTTGACCAGTTCCTGGCGCTGCCGGGCGATGACCGTGGCCTGCGTCCTCGTGTGGTACTCCCAGTCGGTCACAGTGGCCCAGCCTCCTGTCTTCTCATCCCGATAGCCCCAGACGTACTCGCCGCGTACCCAGCCGGCGAGGAACTCGCGCAGTTCGACCGGGTCACGCCGCGGCGCCGCCATCGCGTGCTCGGTGTCCAGCACGCCGGTGACCGCGCGGTACTCACAGGCGACGGGCGCGAAGTCCGAGATGCCCAGCGCGTGCAGGTACGGCACCCAGTATCCGGGTGGGCACAGCCACAACACGTCCGTGCAGCCCGCGGCACGCAGCCGCTCGGTGTGCTCCTGGGCGAGCGCGCGCTCGAGCGGACCGCTGCGCACCTCGATCGCGTATACCCGATCACCCTTGCGCCAATACACGTCCACCGGCAGTGTTCCGATGCGCCCATCCACTTCGGCTTCGTCCGCCCCGTAGGCGAGCAGCCTGCCGCACAACCAGTACTTGAGCCGCTGCATATCCCACTGCGCGGCGGAACATTCCGGGCACCCGCAGGCGTAGCCGGACTTCGACCCACGTGTACGGCCGGAAGCCTCTCCGATACCCAACTCGGCGAGCATCGCTCGGCGCCCGCAGGCGATCTCCGCCCGCTGCTTCGTTCTCACGCGACCACTCCCCTGCACAAACCACCGCAGGCCAGGCGACCTACGCCATAGATCAAGAGTGCGTCAGACTCGGCTACCTCGCCAGCCCCGTTCACCCCGCGCTCGGGTGTGCCACGCACGTGGGCTGTCGCTGGGGTCGGCGTCGCATCTTGCGGCACAAGGACTTTCATCATGCCACCCGGACGGAACCGGACACTCCGGTATCGGCGAATTGACCGTTGCCGCCGCCGCGACGCGCCCGGGGGTGAAGAGTTCGACGGTCTCCAGCCCGCCGCACCGGCACCGGGGCGCGCAACGCCGAGCCTCGCGGCGACGGCGAGCGCGGACTCGCGGACGGCGCGGTTCGGGCGGATAATGATCGATCAGATGCGTCGGCATGGTTTCCGGACAAACCGGGTCGCCGCGTAATCCGCCTGCGTGGGGGTATTTCCGGGGGCCTAGGCTGCATCGATCAGGTCTCGGATCGGTTTACCGCCGATTCTTCGCGAGCCGCGGATGCCCAACTGGGCGGATAGAATCGTCCGGCCGAGTGCGAGCTGGGCCGATACGGGGAAGTAGGTACTGGATGGAGCACGGTCAGCAGACCGGCGAGTCGATCGGCGCGATGCTGTCGAGTATCGCGTCGGCTCTCCGAGAGGTCAGCGAGAAGCTGGACGTGGTGGCGGCCCGGATCGATGGCGCACCGGCCGTGGTGGTCGAACCGAGCGTCGAAGGGCGGTTGGCCGAGCTGGAAGCGTGGGCTTTCCGTGCCGGACAAGACATCTCGAATCTCGATACGCGAGTGGAGCGCCTGGAATCCGCTGACGACCACACGCCGGAGGATCGGCGAGCGGCGCCGGAGCGCCCGGCCGCACCGCTGTCCCGGGCAGCCGAGGGACGGGCGAACGCGCGCCAGTCCGAGCGCGGCGGCGCCGAGTTCGCGGCGCGGAATAGTGATGCCCGCGAGCCAGCCGGTTTCCGCAACGGGGCGCGGCCGACGAGCACACCGCGGGAGCCGGTGCACGCGGCAGCGGAACCTGATTTCGCTGCGCGGTCGAGCTTGACGCCGCCTCGCGAGCCCGCGCTGCAACCGGATTCCACCTCCGAGCAGAGCGTCTCCGCGCCCCGCGAACCGGCATCGAATTTCACGGCCCCTCCGTCGCGCGAGCCGACCTTCACCGCGGCGACACCGCGGGAACCCCTATCCCCGTTCACACCGCCGACGCCACGCGATCCGAGTACGGGGCAGGAAAGGTCCACGGCGGCACGCGAACCCGCCACCACATCGGCCTCGTACTCCGCGGGCGAGAACGCCGCGTACGAAAGCATCGTCGCGTCCGCCACCACGAATCACAGCGGCCCGGAGAACGGGGCGGCTGCGGACGCCCCGGGCACGGGCCTCACCGGAGCGCACCGCGCCGGCGAGGAACACCGCACCCCGGTAGAGAACACACACGTGGACAAACTGCAGGCCATGCTGGACGAACTCAAGCGCACGGCGGCGGCTCCACTGGGCCGCTCCGACGTCTTCGACTCGACCGTCAACGGATATCAGTCCGAGCGCACCGACGCGCAGCGCAGGCCGACCGACTACCGGCTCTCCAGCCCGCCCCCGGTGTCCTGAGCGGCTTTGACGCGGCGCCGCTTCGGGGGGCGCGCCGCAGCCGCCGAACCCAGCAGGATCTCCTGGACGAGATCGCGCAGCCAGCGATGCCCCCCATCGGCGGTGTTACGCGGATGCCACGCCATCCCGATGGCGACTTCGGGCAGCGGCAGCGGTATCTCGAACGCGCTCAATCCCATCGCGGGTAGTGTGGCGGCGCTCAGCATGGCAGGCGCAGGGCAGACCAGGTTGCCGCCGCGCACCGCGAACAGCGCGCTGGTCAGCGTCGGCAGGGTGGCCACCACCCGCCGGGTGCGGCCGTGCAGGGCCAGGCGGTCGTCGATCGGGCCGTGCGAACGGCCGTTGCGCGAGATGCTCAGATGCGGCGCGGCGGCGTACGCGGCGACGGTGACGCGATCGGTGACCAGTGGATGGTCCGCGGCGGCCACTCCGATCACCCGGTCGGTGAGCACTCTGCGCACGGTGGTCTCCGGGTCGGTGTGGTCGATCACGCCGACTTCCAGGTCGACGCGTCCGTCGCGCAGGGCGGCGGTGCCCTCGAGGGTGTCGGGCAGGAAGCGCAGCGTGACGCCCGGCGCCTGCGCCCGGACCGCCGACAGCAGGGGCTCCGCCAGTTCGGTGAGCACCATGTCACCGGCTTGCACCGCGAACGTCC
This sequence comes from Nocardia asteroides, assembly GCA_019930625.1. Lineage (NCBI taxonomy): Bacteria > Bacillati > Actinomycetota > Actinomycetes > Mycobacteriales > Nocardiaceae > Nocardia > Nocardia asteroides. The sequence goes on along the minus strand of CP082844.1, from coordinate 4,183,422 downwards.
GGCGCAGTGCCGCGGGGTCGAGATCGTCGCGCGGCGTCAGCAGCGCGCGTCCTTGCTCGACCAGCGTGCTGACCTCATAACGCAATTCCAGCGCGCGTGGCGTCGGCACCAGGTTGCGACCAGCGCGCACCAGCAATGGATCGCCGAGCACGCCGCGCAACTTGGCCAGCGTCCGGCTCATCGCGGGCGGGGAGGTGTGTAGGCGCTGCGCGGCCAGGGTGACGCTGTTGGTGTCCAGCAGCGCGTCCAGGGCCACGAGCAGATTCATGTCCAGCGCTTCCACCCTTGGATTATCGCCAACGCAAACCGCCGGCCCCGGCATTGCGCGGGCGACAACCCGGGGCGAGTCTCCTCCCGAGCGGCAGCACCGGCATGTCCTCGGCGCGACACTCCGCGACCGAGCGCGACGTCGCTTCGAGCGCGATGCCCACCGAACACCTGACCCTCCGGTGACCTGCGGATATTCACTGCACCACAGCGTCTACCAGCCCGTGCGCCGCTACCTGGCGACAATTCGGGACGGCTCGTGCGCCCAATCATGCCGCGCTGGAGTCGGTCGCCGGAGGGCCGCATACCGCCCTGTCGATCGGCGTGGGTCGATTTCGGCAGTCGATGCAACTGTGCGCACGCAGCGTTCGCAGTCGCCCACGCACCCTGCATCGCGCCTCGGACCGAGGTCTCCGTCCCGTCCACCGCGCGACCTGAAAGGCGCACGGACAGCCGCCGGCCAGCCACGAAGAGGACTCAGTGGCTGACCCGCCCGCTGTCGCCCTCGTACGGCAGCAGTTCCGCATCGATCGGGGCCGCCGGGTGCGTCACCGGCCCGGCCACTGGTTTGCGGCGGGTGGCCAATCCCCGGTAGGACTCCGGCTTGATCCGGCGGAACACCTGTGCCGCACGGGTGCGCAGCGGCAGCCGGAACTTCAGGTCGGCGAGCATCTCATCGATGTTCTGGATGGAGAACGGGACGACCGCGGCGCCGTGGGCGTGGCGGCCGTGCGTACGCTCCTGCATCCAGCGCAGGCGGGCGTCGATCTGCTCGTCGAGTTTGTCGGCGGCCGGCAGGTCGATCCTGCCGGTGAGCAACGCGGCGGTCCAGTGCGCGGCGACTTCGGCGTTCAGCGTGCTGACCGCCGAGGAGTTGTAACCGGCGAAGGTCAGATTCGGGACTTCCAACGGCAGGATCTGTCGGTGCAGGCGGAAATTGCCGTGCTCGTCGGTCAGCCTGCGCTGGGTGTACGGCGTGAGGAACGGCACGCGCTGCTGGAAGCCGGTGGCGCACACGACGACGTCGGCCTGCAGGACCTGACCGGTGGACAGGCGGACCCCGGGCGCCGCCTTGGGGCCGCCGCCCAACTCGGTGATCGTCGTGTCACGATGCACCGTGATACGGCCGTTGGCCACCTGCTCGTAGAAGCCTTCGCTCACGAGGCTGATGGTGCTCTCGGCGATCTCCTCGAACCGCCCGCCGGGCACCAGGCCGAGTTCGCGCAGGTGCGAGTGCTTGGTGACCAACTCCTGGATCAGATCGAAATTGCTGATCCGCACCGACTCGCCCGGGCCGTCCAGAAACCGATCCATCCAGCGGGGCCGTAGGTAGTGGAAGTGGGCCTCGCCGAAGCGGGTGAGCATCAGCCGTTCGTAGTCGATGACCCGCGCCAGCTTGCGCGGCATCTTCCAGAACAGCCGCCGGGCCACCACCGAGGTGGACGCCGCGACCTCGCTCACCGCGGCGGCGATGTCACAAGCGGACTTGCCGTAGCCCACCACGACGACCGACTTGCCGCGCACCGACTCGAGATCGGTGAACTCCGAGGAGTGACACAGCCGCCCGCCCGCCGCGCGGAACCAGTCGGCGCCGCGGTAGTCCGGCATCGCCGGGTCACTGAACACGCCGTTGGCGATCACCAGGTGGTCGTAGGAGGCCCGGTGGATTCCGCTCTCGTCGCGGATTTCCAGCAACCAGCCGCTGTCCACCGGGTCGGCGGCGACCACCTCGGTGCGCAACCGCAGATGCTCGGTCAGCCCGAAGTGCTCGGCGTAGGCGGCCAGGTAGGCCTGCATGTGCTGCCCGTCGAGCACGCGGGGGTAGTCCGCGGGCATCGGGAAGTCGGAGAAGTGATACGTGTCCTTGGAGTTCTGCGTTTGCAGGCCCGGGTATCGCCGGGTCGCACTCCACACGCCACCGACATCGGGTGTGCGGTCGAATATCTCGACCGGAAAACCCTCCTGTTTCAGCACTTTCGCGCAGGCGAGACCTGCGATACCCGCACCGACGATCCCGATGCGGCTTCCGCTTGTCATGCGCAGGAGACTACGTCGCCAGCGGCGCGGAGCAAAGTCGGTCGACCGAATCCGCTCTTCAGCGCGCTGCGGGCGCACTCACGGCAACAACGTGAAGCTCGAGCAGGCCGTGGATCAGGATGCTCTCCCGCCACCGCAGATCCACTTCGTCGACGGCGGGACGCAGCAGCGGATAGCGCCGGACCAGCCTGGTCAGCGCGACGCGGGCCTCGAGCCTGGCCAGTCCGGCGCCGAGGCAGTAGTGGATGCCGTGGCCGAAGGCCAGGTGGCCGTTCGCGCCGCGGGCCGGATCGAACGTAGCGGGCGCGGCGAACCGCCGTTCGTCGTGGTTGGCCGACGCGACCGAGACCAGCACCAGTTTCGGTCAACAGTTCGAGCACGGTGTCGCCGATCAGGTTGGGCGGCATGATGCGATGCGCGCCGTCGCTTCGGCCCGGCTACCACGCGCCGGTGAGTTCGATCGCGCCCGTGCCAGCGCTCGCCCGAATCGCGAATTCGTCCGAGTTCGACCGACGCGGAGCGCTGAATCGAGCACCGGAGCCCTGTTCGGTGTCCGGATCGCGACGGCCGTCGTATTCGCCGCCGACCCGGCCGTAGGACGCTGGTCGGCCCGGTAGCGCATCGAAGACTTGCTCGCCGGTCCGCTGTTGTCGTCGCGGGCGTGACGATCAGCGGCGCATCGGACCTGCCAGCGGATGTGCCCGGAAGAAGTGCCACATGACCTGGTCGGCGCTGATCGACGTGGTGGTGGTGCCGACCAACGGCACGGGCGCAACCAATCGCAGCGTCGCTCGTCCCGGTGCCGCCGTAGGCCCTCCGCATCCCACCGAGGCCACGGGATCGTGCGAGGGCGCCTGTCCGTCGGCCCGTGTCGGTGCGGCGCCCGAGAACACAGCGGCGGCTACCGCTGCGGCTACCGCGACCGCGCAGGCGACGCGGCGTTAGCGGCCTGTCGCACGTGTGCTCTGATAAAGGCATGGGCAACCTTCCCGTCATCGTCGACCGGGCCGGGCTGTGGGACGCCGAAGCCCTCAGTGACGTTGCGGCGGCGACGTTCCCACTCGCCTGTCCACCGGGAGCGACGCCCGACGACATCGCTGTCTTCGTCAGCGAGGTGCTGTCGGGCGAACGCTTCGGGGAGTATCTGAGCGATCCGGCCCGGGTCGTGCTCAAGGCCGTCGCCGACGAGGACATCGTCGGTTACGCGATGCTGGTCACGGGCGACCCGGCCGACCCAGCGGTGGCCGAGTCGGTCGGGCTGCACCCGGCGGTGGAGATCAGCAAGATGTATGTCCTGCCCGGTCATCACGGCAGCGGGGTGTCGACCGCGCTGATGCGGGCCGCGCTGGATTGGGCGCGGGCGGAACACTATCCCGGTGTCTGGCTGGGCGTGAACCAGGAGAACGTCCGCGCCCAGCGCTTCTACGCCAAGCACGGCTTCGCCGAGGTCGGCACGAAGACGTTCCTCGTCGGCAACCAGCTGCATCACGACTACGTGCTGCGGCTGGTCTTCTAGGCCGGATTCAGCGCAGGAAATCGACGAGCGCGGCGTGGAAGGCGGGAGCCACCACCGCCATCAGGTGATCGCCGGGCACCACAGCGAGCCTGCCCTCGGGCAGGGCGGCTGCGAGTCGCTCCGGTTCGGCAGCGAACGGGTCGTTGTCGCCGGCCAGCACCAGGGTAGGCACGGTGACGTCCGCGAGGGTCGCGATGGGGCGGTCGTCGAGCCCAGTCGCCACCGCGTGCATGGCGTCCACGTCGGCCCTCACCGCGTCGGCCAGCACCCGGAACATCTTTGCCGCTGGAGACGCGCCCGAGCCGTCTCCGGTCATCGCGGCTTGGAGATCGGGCAGGTCGATCACGCGGCGGTCGACGCCCCCGCAGTCCAGCACGCCCGACCCGATGCCGCCGATGACCAGCCGCCGCACCCGCTGGTCGGCGGCGGCAACCATGAGTGAGATCACCCCGCCCATCGAGTATCCGACCTGCACGACTTCCTCGAAGCCCAGTTCGTCGTAGAGCGCCCGCACGTCGCGCGCCATGGCCCGCCAGGAGTACCGCGCGGCCTCGTGCGGCTTGTCGGAACGCCCGTGGCCGCGCGCGTCCAGGGACACCACGGTATGCCCGGCGGATTGCAGGGCGCCGACCACGCCGGTGCTCATCCAGTTCGCGTTGGTGTCCGCGACCACTCCGTGTTGCAGCACGACCGGGATGCCTTCGCCCTCCCAGAGCCGGTAATTGAGATTCAGGCCGTCCCATGTCTCGAACTTCGTCATGCCGGGATCGTAGTGCGCGATACGGTGGCCGTCCGGCGCAGTGAGCCTCCGGCGGCGGCGCGCTCAGCCCAGCAGACGAGCTCGCAGAACGGAGAGATCGCCGTCGGTGAGCCGCAGCCCGTCCCGGACGTAGGCGTCGAAACTCCCGTAGGTCTGGTTCACCTGGTCGAAGGCGGTATCCAGCCAGGCGCGCTGCACACCGTTGAGCGGGTCGTTTCGGTCGGCGTTGCGCAACCGGTTGGACAGCAGGTAGTCCTCGGTGACGGTGGCTCGATCGACACCGAGCAGGGTGAGCAGGACCGCCGCCATCCAGCCGGTGCGGTCCTTGCCCGCGGTGCAGTGGAACAGCACCGCCCCGTCGGAGCCGATGATGTCGCGCAGCACCGAGGCGAATGCCTCGTTCGCGCCGGGCGCGGTGATGAACGCGCGATACAGCCCCTCGCCGCCGGTGAGCGCGGTCGCCACGACTTCCGGCGGAGCCTGGCCGATCACGTCGGCCCAGTGCGGCGTCGCGCCCGCGGGAATCCGGTCCGGCCCGAGCACGCGCTCGTAGACCGTGCGCAGATCGTGGACGGAGCGCACGCGGCGGTCGGTCAGCGCGGCCGAGTCATCCGCGGTCGCGTGATTCAACTGCCCGGTTCGGTACACCAGCCCGGTGCGCACGATCCGGCCGTCGGTCGTGCGGTACCCGCCGATATCGCGGGCGTTCTGTACGCCCTGCAGGTGTAGTGCGGGATCGGTTACGGCGGCCGGGGTCGCGGGCGGGTCGGCTGCGGCGATGGTCGCTACCGGCCCGAAAGCGACCGCCAGACCAGCCGCTACCGCGACGGGGGCACGAAAACGAGGGGTCATCCGGCTACTCCGATCATCGTGTCCGCGGTGCTTGCGTTCCCGCCGAACCGCCGCGCTAGGCCGGGACCTCGAACCGCGACAGCGCGAGCAGGCGGGAGATGGCGCGCAGGTACTTCTTGCGGTAACCGCCCTCGAGCATCTCGGCGGAGAAGATCTGGTCGAGCTTCGCGCCCGACACCGTCACCGGAACGCTCGCGTCGTAGAGCCGGTCGGCCAGGACCACGATCCGCAGCGCCACGGCCTGATCGGTGACCGGATGCACGTTGGAGACGAACACCGACGACACACCGGAGATCAGCGCGCCGTACTTCGACGGATGCAGCGTGCTCAGGTGCTTCAGCAGCGCGTCGAACTCGTCGAGCGTGGAACCAGGGGTATTCGCCGCCCGTTCGGCCAGCACATCCGGCGCGGTGGGCTCCGGCGCGGGCGGCAGATCGCGGTGGCGGTAGTCGGGCCCGTCGACGCGCACCGCCTCGAAGATCGCGCCCAGCTTCTTGATCTCGCGCATGAAATCCTGGGCGGCGAAACGTCCTTCGCCGAGCTGGCCCGGCAAGGTGTTGGACGTGGCGGCGATCGAGACACCGGCCGCGGACAATTCGGTCAGCAGGCGCGAGACCAGCATGGTGTCGCCCGGATCGTCGAGCTCGAACTCGTCGATGCACAGCACGCTGTTGCCCGAGAGCCGTTCGAGAGCGTTGGCGAAGCCGAGCGCGCCCACCAGGTTGGTCAGTTCGCCGAACGTACCGAACGACTTGGGCGCGGGCGAGCTGTGGAAGATCGAGGCCAGCAGGTGGGTCTTGCCGACACCGAACCCGCCGTCCAGATACAGCCCGGCACCGCTGACCTGCTTCTTCTTGCCGAAGAAGCTCTTCTTGTGCGCGGCCTTGCTGATCTTGGCGACCTGCCCGGCGAACTCCTCGGCCTTGCCGACTGCGGCCGCCTGGCTGGGTTCCTTCGGATCGGGGATGTAGGAGGCGAAACTCACCTCGTCGAACATGGGCGGAGGCACCATCTGGGCGACGAGCTGATCGGCCGGGACCTCCGGGTGACGATCGACGAGGCGTTCTTGCATGGACGAAGCCTAGAGACGTGGTGTGATCTGGTCTCATGCAGCGTAGCCAGAATGCGATCCAGCTCACAGGGCTCAGCCCGGACGACCTCGCGCGCTTGTACGCGTTTCCCGCCGAACTCGACGCGCCATGGGTCCGTGCCAATTTCGTCTCCAGCATCGACGGCGCCGCCACCAGCGGGAACCTGACCGAAGGGCTGGGCACTCCGGCCGACCGGACGGTGTTCATGCTGCTGCGCGAACTGGCGGAGGTGATCGTGGTGGGCGCGGGCACGGTACGCGCGGAGAACTACGGCGGTGCGCGCACCGACCCGGGGCGCCGCCGCGCGTTCCATCAACGCGGCATCGGCGGACATCCCGAGGGCGCGCCGCCGCCGATCGCGGTGGTCACGGCGAGCGCGGCGCTCGACCCCGGCGCGCGCCTGCTCACCGACACCCAGGTGCCGCCGCTGATCATCACGACCGCCACCGCGCCCGCCGATCGCAAACAACGCCTGGCGGACGCGGGCGCCGAGGTGATCGAAGCGGGGGACATCGTGGTGACACCCAGCGCCCTGCTGCGCGTGCTCGCCGAACGCGGCCTGCTGCGCGTGCTGACCGAGGGCGGCCCGCACCTGTTCGGCGAACTGCTCGAGGCCGACGTCGTGGACGAACTCTGCCTGACCACCGCGCCGCTGCTGGTCGGTGGCGCGGCACGGCGAATCTCGCTGTCGGCGCACGAGTTCCGCCTCCGCATGACGCGCGCGCACGTGCTGCTGGACGACGACGGCACGATGCTCACCCGGTGGGCCCGTCGATGAAAGAACCGCCCGAACCTGGCAGGCTGTAGCAATGCGCTGGACTCGGGCTGCCGTGCTTGCCGCCACCCTCTCGATCGTGACCGCTGGTTGCGGCGCGGGACCGTCGGATCGTCCCGGTGTCGCGGTGCAGCGCCCGCCGGTCGCGGGCACGGCGACGACATCCGCGGCGCCCGCTCCCCCGCCGGACGCCGAGCTGCCCAAGACCGATCTCAGCTGGCGCGAGTGCACTCGACCGACGCTCGACCAGCTCGGGCTCGGCCCCGCCCCCGCCGGGCTGGTGCTCGACTGCGCCGAATACTCCACCCCGATCGACTCGACGGGCGCCGTGCTGGGCAACTTCCGGGCCGGCGCGATGCGGGCCAGGCTGGCGCAGACGCCTGCCGATGCGCCGCCGCTGGTGCTCACCTCGGGTTCGGATCGCTCCTCGTCCGCCACCCTGGCCGGATTGGCCGCGGGCCCGGCCTCCTCCGCGCTGCTGGCCGCCCGCCCGATCGTCGCGGTGGACCGGCGCGGCATCGGTAGCTCGCAACCGATCGACTGCCTGCCGCCGGAGATCCGCCGCGGCCTGGCCGACAATGCCCAATCCGGCGCGGGCGATCCGGTGGCGCGCATGACCAAGCTGAGCCAGGACGGCACCATCGCCTGCCGCGACTTCCTGCAGCCCTACGAGGGCACCTTCGACGCGCCGCACGCCGCCGACGACATCGAGCAGTTGCGCAGGCAGTGGCAGGTGGAGCACATCGCGCTGCTGGGCACCGGCAACGGCGCGAAGGTCGCGCTCAGCTACGCACGCAAGTACGGCGACCACCTCGCCCGGCTGGTGCTCGACTCGCCCGAACCGGTAGGCACGGATTCCGTCACCCGCGCCGAACAGGCCGTGCAGGGCGCGGAGGCGGCGCTGACCGCTTTCGCGCAGCGCTGCGTCGGCGTGGGGTGCTCGCTCGGCGCGGACCCCCGCGCCGCGGTCACCGACCTGGTGGACCGAGCCGGGACCGGCGGACTGGGCGATATTTCGGCGAACGCTTTGCTCACCGCGCTGTCGGGCTTCCTCGGCAGTCCGCGCGCCGACCAGGCCACCCGGGTCGGCGAGCTGTCCGACGCGCTCGCCGCGGCAGCGCGCGGTGACCGGGGACCGGTGAGCAACCTGATCACACGCGAAGCCGCGGCCATCGAGAGCGACGGCCAGTTCGTCAACCGGTGCACCGACACGCAGCTGCCGCCGACGCCGGACAAGGCCACGGAACTGGCGGGTACGTGGGCCGGCAAATATCCCGTCTTCGGCAAAGCGGCAGCGATCGCGCTGATGGAGTGCGCGGCCTGGCCGGTGTCAACCGCACCTCCGCTGCCGGAGAAGCTGGGCATTCCGGTGCTCGTGCTCGGCGGGGTCGCCGATCCGGTGGTCGGCAACGGCGGTCAATCGTCGGTGACCGGCACACTCGGTTCGGCGGGCGCCCGGCACGCGGCGCTGTCCTGGCAGGGTTTCGGCCATCCGGTGTCCACCCATTCCGGGTGCGCGCAGCGGGCGGTGCTCGACTATCTGAAGGACGGCAGACTTCCGGCGGACGGCACCGCCTGCCCGGCCTGAGCCGGGGCCGAGCAACCGCTCGGTGGGGCGTCAGGCAGGTCCCGGCAACCGCCGGTAACCGATCCGGTGTACCGTGCCCCAGTGTTCCTTCGACAGCTCGAGCCCCGCACCGCTCGCACCACCGCCGAGGTGATCAAGTTCGCACTCTGGCCGCTGGCGGTCATGACGGTGCTGAACCGGGTTTTCATCAAGGCTGTCAATGGTTTCATCACCGACGACTACAAGCCGGTCTACCAGGCGTCCCTCGATTTCCTGAACGGGCGGCCGGTCTACACCGCCAACTTCGACTCGGTGGACCCGCACTACCTGTACCCGCCCAGCGGCACCCTGCTGATCGCTCCGATCGCGGCCATCGACTACGAGAAGTCGCGGTGGCTGTTCATCGCCTTGAACGCGATCGCGATCCTCATCGCGTGGTATCTGCTGCTGCGGCTGTTCCGGTACACCCTGAACTCGGTCGCCGCACCCGCGCTGCTGCTGGCGATGTTCATGTCCGAGACCGTGATCAACACGCTGGTGTTCACCAACGTCAACGGCTGTGTCCTGCTGGCTGAGCTGATCTTCATTCACCTGCTGTTGAAACGGAGGGACCTCTGGGCAGGCGCGGCGCTCGGGTTGAGCATCGCGGTGAAACCGACCTTGGCTCCACTGCTGTTGATCGCGCTGGTGCGCGGGCAATGGAAGGTGTTCGTGACCGCGATCGGCGTGCCGGTGGCGCTGACCGCGATCGCCTGGCCGCTGTCGAAGGACCCGGAGAAGTTCCTCAGTCGCACCGCGCCCTACATCTTCGAGTCCCGCGACTACTTCAACAGCGCGATCGTCGGCAACGGCGAGTACTACGGCCTGCCGCCGTGGCTGACCTGGGGCATGCGCGTGGTGCTGGGCGTGCTCGTGCTGATCTCGCTGTGGCTGCTGTACCGGTACTACCGCGAGGACGAACTGTTCTTCGTCTGCACCTCCTCCGGCGTGCTGCTGACCGCCTCGTTCCTGCTCAGCTCGCTGGGACAGATGTACTACTCGATGATGCTGTTCCCGTTCCTGATGACGGTGGTGCTGCGCAATTCGGTGCTGCGCAACTGGCCTGCCTGGCTGGCGATCTTCGGGTTCATGAGCTATGACAAGTGGCTGTCGGACCGCTGGCAGCACATCGGCCGCAACCTGGAGTACCTGCGCATCACCTTCGGCTGGGGTCTGCTGCTCATCGTCGTCTTCTGCGTGCTCGGCGAGCGCTATCTGGCCGCGCGGCGCGAGGGCAGGCTGCCGTTCGGCATCGATCCCGTGTGGATGAAATCCGCCCCGGACCCGCGCGGCGACGTGCCGCAGCGACCGGCCCCAGGGTCCGACGGGGGCGTGACGGCTGGAACACCCGAGGCACCCAACAGTTCGACGCCCGCGGAGCAAGATCGTATTAGCGTGGAGCCATGAGTTCCGAAGCCGACACGTCTCTGCCCGCGCCGCGGATCCAGCTCTCGCCGCAGGAATGGCGGTCGAAGCTGGACCCCGAGGAATACGCGGTGCTGCGCGAGGCCGCCACCGAGCGGCCGTTCACCGGTGCGTACACCGACACCAAGACCGAAGGCGTCTACGCGTGCCGCGCCTGCGGCGCCGAACTGTTCCGCAGCACCGAGAAGTTCGACTCGCACTGCGGCTGGCCCTCCTTCTTCGATCCGGCGGAGTCCGAGGCGGTGATTCTCCGGTCGGACGACTCGCTCGGCATGCACCGTGTCGAAGTGCTGTGCGCTAACTGCCACAGCCACCTCGGACACGTGTTCGAGGGCGAGGGGTACAGCACGCCCACCGACAAGCGCTACTGCATCAACTCCATCGCCCTGCGACTGCACCCCTCGGACAGCGCAGCGGAGTAACGACCCGACGCTCACCGGCAGCGTAAGAGCACGCGGGGCTCGGCGCATGCCCCGAAAACTCTGGGCAAGCGGCACGGGTGTGACTGGACCACCTGAAACGCCGATACGCCCTCTCGCCGCATCGGCTGCCGACCAGGTGACTCCCGGCAGGCGAGCCGGGCGTCCGAGCTGGAGCGGACCGCTGCAGCGCGCCGGAACAAACGCCCGCGTCGTCGGCCGCTACCGCCGGTCTACCGACCGGCGATTGCACACGGCAGCGAGTTCGCCAGGACCTCAGGGCAGAGCGGCGATCAGCTTCTCGATCTCCAGGCGGGGACCGGTGAAGAACGGAATTTCTTCGCGCACGTGCCGCCGGGCGTCGGTAGCCCGCAGATCACGCATCAGGTCGACGATGCGGTGCAACTCGGGCGCTTCGAAGGCCAGAATCCACTCGTAGTCGCCGAGGGCGAACGAGCTGACCGTGTTTGCCCGCACGTCGGGGTAGCCACGGGCGGCCTTCCCGTGTTCGGCCAGCATCCGGCGGCGCTCCTCATCAGGCAGCAGATACCACTCGTAGGACCGGACGAACGGGTACACGCAGATGTAAGCGCCCGGCTCCTCCCCGGCCAGGAACGCCGGGATGTGGCTCTTGTTGAACTCGGCGGGACGGTGCAGCGCCACATTGCTCCAGACCGGCGCGCAGGCCCGGCCCAGCTCGGTGGTGCGGCGGAAGTCGGCGTAAGCGGCTTGCAGGTCCTCCACGCGTTCGGCGTGCGTCCAGATCATGAAATCGGCGTCAGCGCGCATTCCCGCCACGTCGTAGATGCCGCGGACCACGACGTCACGGTCGGCGAGGCCGTCGAAGAACGCCTTGGCCTCCTTGGTCGCGGCGTCCCGGTCCTCGCCCAGCACTCCGGGTTGCACCTGGAACACCGAGAACATCAGGTAGCGGATGGTGGAGTTGAGAGCCTCATAGTCGAGTCGCGCCATAGCCCTATCGTGCCACTCGTCCGGCAGCACGCGATCCGCTGGGCAGCCACCTGTGCGCGACGCACGCTCGGCGGGATGGGTCGCGGTGCTCGGCTCGGGTAGCTCAGTGCGCTGTGTCCGCGCCGACTCGCGCCGCGATACGGTTCGCGGCGGCGGTACCGGAGGCGACGCACGCGGGTACGCCGACGCCGTGCAGGTACGCACCGGCCACGGCGAGTCCGTCGAGCGTCGCGACCTCGGCTTCGACGGCCGCGATGCGGGCGGTGTGGCCGGGCGCGTACTGGGCGAGGCCGCCCGGCCAGCGCCGCACCACCGCCGCGACCGGTTCGATGGCGACTCCGGTGACGGTAGCCAGATCCCCGGTGGCGGCGGTGACCAGTTCGGTATCCGGCCACGACAGCGGGGAGTCGTCACCGAATTTGCCGAAAGACACCCGGACGACAGCCGTTTCCCGCTCGGCGAGATGTGTCCACTTACGGCTGGACAAGGTGAAAGCCTTGGCGCGCAGCGGTTCTCCGGTGGCCACCAGAATTCCGGAGTTCTGCGGGAGAGATGTCTCGCGGGGCAGCGCGAGCGCCACCACGACCGACGAGGACAACTCGACACCCGCAAGTTCGGCAGCGGCGCCGGGGGCGACGGCCTTCAACAGCCGTGCGGTCACCGGCGCCGGGGTGGCGAGGACCACCGCGTCCACGGCGCCGATCGGGTCCACCACCCAGCCACGCAAGCCCTTGGCCAGGCGTGTCCCCGGGGTCGCGGTGACGAATCGCGCTCCGGACCGTTCGGCGAGCGCCTCGAGCAGCACCCGGTAACCGTCGCGAATGCCGCCGAAGACCGGCGCGTTCGAGGGCGGCGGCAGCGCGGCGCCGACGGCGGCGGTGAGGCTGGGCGCACCGTCGTCCAGGGCCGCGGCCAGCGTCGGCAGTGCGGCGCGGACGCCGATGGAACGGGAGCTGCCCGCGTACACACCACCGAGCAACGGATCCACGCTGCGCTCGGCCACCTGCGCGCCGAACCGGTCGGCGACCAGGCGGTAGACGTCGACATCGGAGCCCGGCTCCCAAGCCAGGGGCCGGTCGGGCTCGGCGGCGATCCGTGCCAGCGTGGCGTCGTCGACCAGCCCCCGCATCGACTCGGCATTCGCCGGGACACCCATCAGCGTCCCTTCGGGCAGCGGATGCGCCGTCCCCGACGACCACACCAGCGGCCGGAGACCGGCGGGGGTCACCAGCTGCGACTCGAGACCGAGTTCACGCAGGAGCGCGGGCACCTCCGGCCGTCGGCCGACGAACGCTTCGGCCCCGAGATCCACTGGCTCCCCGGCTAATTCACCGGTGTAGAGAATGCCGCCGACCCGATCGGCCCGATCGAGCACGAGCACGTCGGCGTCCGGCCCCAGCGACGTCCGCAACCGATAAGCGGCCACGAGCCCGCTGATCCCACCGCCGACCACAGCGATACGCATGCCTCGACCGTATCGCGTGCCGCGACCGCGACCACCGAACGGTCGGCGCCCGATGACCCGGGACACACTCGTCACCGGCGGTTGCATATCGGCGGCGGGTCGACCATTCCGAAACGGGACCCGGCTCGATCGAGCGCGCCATGGACGCCCGGTACTCCGGGCCGGCGCGTGGCACAGGTCAGCTGACCTCGCTCGGACGGCACGCCGATGACGGTTCGTCCGCGTTCTCGGAAATCGCCATGCTGACCGCCCTATAGTTCGTGAACCAATTCCACCAATGCCGTCAGCACGCCGGGATCGGTATCCGGGAGCACCCCGTGGCCCAGGTTGAAGATGTGCCCGGTGGCGCCGAGCGTGATCGCCTCGTCCGCTTCGCGCGCGATCCGCCGGACCTGCTGTTCGATCGCGGCGGGTCCGGCGAACAGCACGGCGGGATCGAGATTGCCCTGCAACGCTTTTCCGGCTCCGACGCGGCGGACGGCATCGGTCAGCGGCACCCGCCAATCGACACCGACCACATCGGCGCCCGCCTCGCTCATGGCGCCGAGCAGCTCGCCGGTCCCCACGCCGAAGTGGATGCGCGGCACGCCCGCGTCGGCGATCTCGGCGAACACCCGCTCCGAATGCGGCAGCACGAAACTGCGGTAGTCGGCCAGCGAGAGCGCGCCCGCCCAGGAGTCGAACAGCTGCACCGCGTCGACGCCCGCCGCCAGCTGCGCTTGCAGGAACGCGATGGTGATATCGGTGAGCACGCCGAGCAGCGCGTGCCAGGTCTGCGGGTCGGCGTACATCATCGCCTTGGTGCGCTCGTGGTTCTTGCTCGGACCGCCCTCGACGAGGTAGGAGGCGAGGGTGAACGGCGCGCCGGCGAACCCGATCAGCGGCGTCTCCCCCAGCGCGTCCACCAGCAGGCGCACGCCGTCGGTGACCGCACCGACCTCTTCGGGGCGCAACCGGGGCAGCGCGCGCACGTCGTCCACCGTCCGCACCGGCGCGGCGACCACCGGGCCGACGCCGGGCACGATGTCCAGATCGATGCCCGCCGCCTTGAGCGGAACAACGATGTCGGAGAACAAGATCGCCGCGTCGACCCTGTGCCTGCGGATCGGCTGCAAGGTGATCTCGCACACCAGCTCCGGATCGAAGCAGGACTCGAGCATCCCGATGCCCGCCCGCACCTCGCGGTACTCGGGCAGCGAGCGTCCTGCCTGGCGCATGAACCACACCGGACGCCTGCTGGGCGTCGCGCCGGTAGCGGCGGCCAGGAACGGGGCATCGGTCAACCGGCGGCGGGTATGAGTGCTCATCACGGCTATCGTATGCGGGCCCGGCGGGAGGGGCGGACGCGGAGGCGACAGAGATGACCGCGCCGACGCCGCATCGCCTACAGCGGCGCGCCTCCGACTGCGCCGGGTGCACAAGGTCTACCGTCAGCATTCGTGACACCGCTCGACTTCCGCGACGGCGCCGCACCGACCGAAGGACCCGATGGCGAGCCAGCTCAGTTTCGCGCCGCGGTCGAGGCGATGGGCACCGCAACCGTGCACCCTCGGATCGAGCTCGCGCCCATCCGGCCGCCGCAACGACTCGCACCGTACTCCTACGCCATCGGCGCGGAGGTCAAACATCCGGAAGCCGCCGTGGTTCCGGTCGATTCCGAAGGCGACGCCTTCGGCAGGTTGATCCTGCTGCACGATCCGGACGGCGACGACACCTGGCACGGCACCCTGCGTCTGGTCGCCTACATCCAGGCCGACATCGATGCCGCGCTCGCCACCGACCCCCTGCTACCCGAGGTGGCGTGGAGCTGGCTGGTGGACGCACTGGAGTCGCGGACCGAGCCGTTCACCGCGCTCGGCGGCACGGTGACCTCGACCAGTTCGGTGCGTTACGGGGACATCGCCGGTCCACCGCGCGCTCATCAGCTGGAACTACGCGCCTCGTGGACGCCCGTCACCACCGACCTGCGCCCACATCTGGAGGCGTTCTGCGAGGTGCTGGCCTACGCGGCCGGGCTCCCCCCGGCGGGGGTCACCCAGCTGCGCGTACCACCCGGGCTGTCCGGCGATCACCCCTGAGCAGACCCGTGGCAGAGCGTGACCTGCGACGGAACCATCGACACCCGCTCCACCGGGCCCGTCCGGCCCGATCCGTCGACACATATGCGCCGATAGGACGGCGGCGCCGTCGAGTCGGCACGTAAAGTTCATCACCATGTCCGTACCAGATGAAAACGAACCCTCGGTCGCGACGCCCCTGCTCGCGCCGACGGAGGGCGTGCCACCGGTACTGGACACCGCCGCCGAGATCAGCGCGGCCGCCGCCCTGCTGGTCGCGGGCACCGGCCCGCTGGCCGTGGACGCCGAGCGCGCCTCCGGGTTCCGCTATTCGGCACGCGCGTATCTGATCCAGTTGCGCCGGGCGGGCGCGGGCACGTTCCTCATCGATCCGATTCCGGTCACCGACGCTCTGGGTCCGCTGGCCGAGGCGATCAACGGACTGGAGTGGGTCCTGCACTCCGCGGATCAGGACCTGCCGGGTCTGGCCGAGCTCGGCTTACGCCCGGCCCGGCTCTTCGACACGGAGTTGGGCGGACGGCTGGCGGGTTTCGAGCGGGTCGGGCTGGCGGCGATGGTGGAGCGTCTGCTGGGTCGCGCACTGCGCAAGGGCCACGGGGCGGCCGACTGGTCCACCCGTCCCCTGCCCGCCGAGTGGCTGAATTACGCCGCCCTCGACGTCGAATTGCTGCTGGAACTGCGCGACGCCGTGGCCGCCGCTCTCGACGAGCAAGGCAAAACGGATTGGGCGGCACAAGAATTCGAGCACGTTCGCACCTTGGATCCGCCCGCGCCGAAGGCCGAACGCTGGCGGCGCACCTCGGGCATCCACACGCTGCGCCGCACCCGGCAGCTGGCGGTGGTGCGGGAGCTGTGGACCGCCCGGGACACGCTGGCCCGCGCCCGTGACGTGGCGCCCGCCCGTATCCTCCCCGATGCCGCGATCATCGCCGCGGCGGCCGCGGAGCCCAGATCCATCGCGCAGTTGCGCACCCTGCCCGTGTTCGGGGGTCCGCGACAGCGCCGGTATTCCCGCGAATGGCTCGCCGCGATCGAGCGTGGCCGCACGTTGCCCGACAGCGAGCTGCCGCCGCTCACCCAGCCCTTCGACGGCCCGCCGCCGGTCAATCGCTGGGAGCGCCGCGACCCGGCCGCGGCGGCCCGCCTGGCCCGGGCGCGTGCCGCCATGGGCGAGCTGTCGGCCGAGCACGGGATTCCGGTGGAGAACCTGCTCGCGCCGGACCTGGTCCGCCGCCTGTGCTGGGACGGGCTGCCCGACTACGACGTGGCCGAACCCTCCGCCGTCGACGGATTCCTGAAGTCCGGCGGCGCCCGGCCCTGGCAGCGGGAACTCGCGGTGCCGCGGTTGACCGCCGCGTTGCTACCGTCGGTCTAACATTCCCCCGGGTGGTGCGGTTCGAGCGCCCGCGTCAGCGGGCTGCCAGCCACCCGCTGATGCGCCGGGCGATGTCCGGGCCGGTGAGGCCCAGTTCGGTGTGCACCTCACCGCGCGAGGCGTGCTCCAGGAACTGTTGCGGCACACCGAGATCACGGGTGGGGATGTCCAGCCCGGAGTTGCGCAGGCGGGCCGACACCGTCGAACCGATGCCGCCGTGCAACCCACCATCCTCCAGGGTGACCACGAGCCGGTAGTTCTCCGCGAGTTTGAGCAACGTGTCGGAGACCGGCAGCACCCAGCGCGGGTCGAGGACGGTCACCGAAATCCCTTCGGAATCCAGCAGGTTCGCCGCTTCCAGGGCCGCTGCCGCGAACGAGCCCACCGCGACGAGCAGGACGTCGCCGTGCACCGCCTGCACCGAGCCGCCGTCCGGCTCGGCCATCCGCAGCACATCGATGCCGTCCAGCCGCTCCACCGCGGAGATGTCCTCGGCGACACTGCCTTTCGGGAAACGCAGCGCGGTCGGCCCGTCGTTGACGGCGAGCGCCTCGGCCAGTTCCTCACGCAGCGTCGCGGCGTCGCGCGGAGCGGCGACCCGGATGCCGGGGACGATCCCGAGCACCGACAGATCCCACATGCCGTTGTGGCTCGCTCCATCGGAGCCGGTGATGCCCGCACGGTCGAGCACCACCGTGACCGGCTGCTTCAGCAACGCCACGTCCATCAGCAACTGGTCGAAGGCGCGGTTGAGGAACGTCGAATAGATCGCCACCACCGGATGCATGCCGCCGAGCGCGAGCCCCGCCGCCGAGGCCATGGCGTGCTGTTCGGCGATGCCGACATCGAACATCCGGTCGGGGAAGCGCTCCCCGAACGCCGCCAGTCCGGTCGGGCCGGGCATCGCCGCGGTGATGGCGACGATGTCGGCGCGGCGCTCGGCGTGCGCGATCAGTTCCTCGGAGAACACCGAGGTCCAGCCGCGCGCCTTCGGACCGCCGACCGGGACGCCGGTGAGCGGATCGATCGGGTCGCAGGCGTGCATCTGGTCGGCGACATGGTTCTCGGCGGGCGCGTAGCCGCGGCCTTTCTGCGTGACGGCGTGCACCACGACGGGGCCGCCGAAGTCCTTGGCACGGCGCAGCGCCGCCTCCAGGGCGACGACGTCGTGGCCGTCCACCGGCCCGACGTACTTGAGGCCGAGATCGCTGAACAGTTCCTGCGGGCTGACCGCGTCCTTGATGCCCGCCTTCACCGCGTGCACCATCGAGTACGCCGATTCGCCCACCCGGGGAATGCTCTTCAAGAGGCGCTTGCCCGTGTCCAACGCGTGCTCGTAGGCGGGCTGGGTGCGCAGCGCGGTCAGCCGCTCGGCCAGGCCACCGATGGTGGGCGCGTAGGAGCGGCCGTTGTCGTTGACCACCACGACGACGGGCCGGTCCGGGGCGGCGGCGATGTTGTTGAGCGCTTCCCAGCACATGCCGCCGGTGAGCGCCCCGTCGCCGACGATCGCGACCACGTGCCGGTCCTGCCCGCTCAACGCGAACGCCTTCGCCAGACCGTCCGCGTAGGACAGCGCTGCCGAGGCGTGCGAGGACTCCACCCAGTCGTGGGGGCTCTCGGCGCGGCTCGGGTAGCCGGACAGGCCGCCCTGCTTGCGCAGCGAGTCGAACTGATCCTTGCGGCCGGTGAGAATTTTGTGCACGTAGGCTTGGTGCCCGGTGTCGAAGATCAACGGGTCGGCCGGCGAGTCGAAGATCCGGTGCAGCGCGATGGTGAGCTCGACCACACCGAGGTTGGGGCCGAGGTGCCCACCGGTCGCGGCGACTTTGCGCACCAGGAACTCGCGGATCTCCTCCGCCAGCTCGCGCACTTGCGGCGCGGTCAGCCGGCGCAGATCATCGGGCGTGTCGACCCGGGAAAGCACTCCCACCTGAACTAGCTCCCTCCGGATAGCGCATCTGATCCATCAGTCTACGGAGCGGCGGCCGATGCTCCCGCACGAGAACGATCACACCGACCCGCATGGCATCGAAATGTGAGCCTCGACATACGGTACCCGGCATGCGGCGCCAGGGTGGGCCGGCCCGAGCAAGCGATGTCGCGGGCGATCGAAGCGGGCACGATGGTGCGGTACGGCTCGACAGGCGACCGACGAGGAGAGTTCCGTGGGCAAGAAGACCGATTCGCGCGCAGGCGCCGTCACGACCTACGGGCACGGCACCGCCCGCGCCACCCCGGACCTGATGCGGGTGACGATCTCCGTCGAATCGCGGGCGAGCAAGGTCGCGCTCGCCTATGGGCAGGCGGGCGAGCGCGTCGCCGCCGTCGCGCGATCGCTGCGGTCCGACGGCGTCGACGGCGCGGACATCGCCACCAGCGGACTGTCGGTGCAGACCGAAACGGTCTGGACCGAGGGTCAGGGCAACCGCATCACGGGTTACCTCGCGAGCACGTCGCTGACCGTCGCGTTGCGTGACATCGGCGAGGAAGCCGATCCCGGCCCGGGCACCGTCATCGCCAACTGCGTCGAGGCGGGCGGTGACGATGTCCGCCTCGGCGGTCTCGTCCTCACCTTCGCCGACCAGGAGTCCCTGCTCACCCGGGCCCGCGACGCCGCCTGGGAGAACGCCCGGGCCAAGGCCGACCAGTACGCGCAACGTGCGCAGCGGGCGCTGGGCAAGGTCGTCGAGATCACCGAGGACACCGCCGCCGCCCCTCCGGTCCCGCGCGCGCAGTCCCTGTCCGCGCCCATGGAGGCCTACCGCGCCGCCGCCATCCCGGTCGAACTGGGCCAGAGCGAAATCTCGGCGGGTATCCGCGTCACCTGGCAACTGGAGTGACGGCACATCGCCACGGCCAGGCGGTCCGACGCCCCGGGTAACCGGAGGCCCGCCTGATCTCAACCGGCGAGGAACTCCAGCCGATTTCCCACCGCGTCGTGGGTGTGGAACCGCCGCCGGCCCTGGATCTCCGCCGGATCGGCCCACGCGACCGGATATCCGGCCGCTGCGACCGCTTCGGCGACAGCATCGATGTTCACGACGAACGCGGGGTGCGCCTTGACGGCGGGACGGAAGTCGGCTTCCACGCCGACGTGCAGTTCCCCGTCCGGACCGCCGTGGCCCGGGACACGGAACCAGCAGCCGCCGCGCGCGGCCAACAGCGGCGGCTTCGGCAATTCGGGCCACCCCAGTACCCCGGCATAGAAACCACGCTGCCGGTCCTCGGCGCCTGCGGGACAGCACAATTGGACGTGATGGATCATCCCTCCATCGTGCCGGAGGTCCGGTGGTTCACGAACCGTGACCGAGACCTCGCACCAACAGGCTCACCGTGTCCGCTCCGGCATGACGATCCTTCGAGATCTCTTGATATTCCAGCGATTCGGCCCAGGCGCGGAACGACGGCTCGTCGGGAAAGGACATCAGCACCACCTTTTCGCGGTCGGTGACGCCCTCGATGGTCTGCGGGGCTTCGTCGGCCGCCAGCAGCGTGCCGGAGTAGCGGACGAAGACGTCCAGGAATCGCGCCTGGTAGCGATCGTAAGCGGCGCGATCGGTGAACTTCAGCTGTGCGATCACATACACGGTCATGGCGGTGACCCTGCACTCACCGCCGCAGCAACGCAAGACATTCGACGTGATGCGTGGCGGGAAACGCGTCGAAGGCGCGCAGATCGGCGAGGCGGTAGCCCGCGGCCTGGTACAGGCCCAGATCGCGAGCGAACGAGGCGGGATCACACCCGACGTGGATGATGCGCGCAGGCCCGCTGGCGGTGACCGCGCCGACCACTTCCTTGCCCGCGCCCGCGCGCGGCGGGTCGAGCACGACGACATCCGGCGCGGCGGCGCCGACGTGCTCGAGCACCCAGCGCTCCACCCGCTGCGCCCGCAGCTCCACCCAGGGCAGATCACGCAACGCGGCGGACCCGTCGGCCACCGCGGGCCGCGCGGATTCCACCGCCAGCACCACCCCGGTCCGCCCGGTCTGCTCGCCCAGGCGCGCGGCGAAGACCCCCGCGCCGCTGTAGAGATCCCAGGCCCGCCCGCCCGGCCCGAGGTCCGACCACTGCGCGATCAGATCCGAATAGCGTTGCGCCGCACCGCGATGTGCCTGCCAGAAGCCCGTCGCCGCGACCTCCCACCGGCGACCAGCCACGTACTCGACCGCGCGGCCGCTTCCCTCGAACACCCACTCGTCACGCGCCGCGTGCGCCGCGGCACGTCGCGCGGACGCCTCGCGCCTGCCGTCGCGCCGGTTGTCCGCGCCGGCCCACGCTCCGCCGCCGCCACGCCGTCCCCCACGCTGATCGCGGCCGTGCGGCCGCTCACGCCGACCGCTTCCGGCGCGTTCACGCCGGTCCGGACCACCGGTCTCCGATCGCCGCCCACTCCCGCCGGGGCCGCGCCGATCCCCGCCCCGGCTGACCGGCTCGGCCTCGGCGGCGGGCGCCAGCTCGACGACGTGCCGGATCCCGTCACCGTCCACCGCGATGACCAAGTCCGCGCCCGGCGTCCACTGCCGGTCGGCGATTCCCTCCAGTGCCCCCGCGACCGGTTGCGGGCACCGCAGATCCGCGATCACGTCGGTGCTGCGATAACGATGTACTCCCGCGCGGCCGTGCGCGTCGACCGCGAGCCGTACCCGCGTACGCCATCCGCCGACCGCGTCCGGGGGTCCGATCGGCTCCACCAGCACTTCGCGCTCGATACCGGCCACCCGTCGCAACTGTTCGGCCACCACCGCGGCCTTCATCGTGCGCTGGGCCGTCGGCGTGGCGAACGAGAAATCGCAGCACCCCGCGCCACCGGGACCGGAGACCGGGCAGATGGCGGGCACCCGGTCCGGTGACGCCTCGAGCACCTCGACCGCGTCGGCCCGGCAGAACGAGCCGCCGCGATCCTCGGTGACCCGGACCCGCACCAGCTCACCGGGCAGTCCGTGCCGGACGAACACCACGCGTCCCTCGTGCCGCGCGACGCAGAAGCCGCCGTGCCCCGGCGGCCCGAGCCGCACCTCGAACGTCCTCGTCCGCCGATCGTTCATCGCGCATGCTCCGCGAGCGTCATGTCCGGTCCTCGTAGCCG
Source organism: Nocardia asteroides (assembly GCA_019930625.1). Lineage (NCBI taxonomy): Bacteria > Bacillati > Actinomycetota > Actinomycetes > Mycobacteriales > Nocardiaceae > Nocardia > Nocardia asteroides. The sequence goes on along the minus strand of CP082844.1, from coordinate 4,161,694 downwards.
CGCCGCCACGCACCGGCCGCGTTCACCACACCCGGCGCCTTGGCCCGAGCCGACGAACTCAGCTGCCACGGCACGCTGGTCACCATCACGCCCGGCTCGAACAGCAGCCTGCCCTTCAACCGCAGCGCGCTCTGGTTGTGCAGGATCTGTTCCCACCAGTGTCCGACCACGTACTCGGGGATGAACACGGTCACCACGTCGCGCGGGGCGTCCTTGCGCACCCGCTTCACATAGTCGAGGACCGGTTTGGTGATCTCGCGGTACGGCGACTCGATGACCTTGAGCGGCACCGTGATATCGCTTTTCTCCCATTCGCGCACCAGCGCCCTGGTGTCGGCATCGTCGACGTTCACCGTCACCGCCTCCAGCGTGTCGGGGCGGCTGGCGCGCGCGTAGGCCAGCGCGCGGCGGGTCGGCAGATGCAGCCGGGAGACCAGCACGATGGAGTGCGAGCGGCTGGGCAGCACGCCGTCCCACTCGTGCTCGTCCAGCTCACGCGCGACCGAATCGTAGTGCCTGCGAATCAGCTTCATCACGACGAAGATCGCGACCATGGTGAAGATGGCGATGTAGGCGCCCGCGAAGAACTTCGTGATCAGCACGATCACCAGTACCGCTCCGGTCGCGGAGAGACCGACCGCGTTGATCACCCGCGATCGCTTCATCCGCCCGCGTTGCGCCGGGTCGGTCTCGGTGCGCAGCAGGCGGGTCCAGTGGCGCAGCATGCCGGTCTGGCTGAGCACGAACGATACGAACACGCCGACGATGTACAGCTGGATCAGCTTGGTCACCTCGGCGCCGAACAGCACCACGAACGCGATGGCCGCGCCGGACAGGAACAGGATGCCGTTGCTGAACGCCAGCCGATCGCCTCTGGTGTGCAGCTGGCGCGGCAGGTAGCGGTCCTGCGCCAGGATCGAGCCGAGCACGGGGAACCCGTTGAACGCGGTGTTCGCGGCGAGCACGAGGATCAGCGCGGTCACCGTCGTGATGAAGAAGAATCCGAGCGGGAAACCGTGGAACACCGTCGCGGCGAGCTGTGCGACGAGCGTCTTCTGGCTGTAGTCGGGCGGCGCGCCGGTCAGGTCGGCGACGTTGTGCGCGTAGACGACTCCGATCTTCTGGGCGAGGATGATGATGCCCATCAGCAAGACGATCGCGATCGCGCCCAGCATCAGCAGGGTGGTGGCGGCGTTGCGCGATTTGGGTTTACGGAAGGCAGGCACCCCGTTACTGATCGCCTCCACACCGGTCAGCGCGGCGCAGCCGGAGGAGAACGAGCGCGCGATGAGGAAGGCGAACGCCAATCCGTAGAGGTGCTCGTGCTCGGCGATCAACCCGAAGTCGGCCGATTCGGCCCGCAACTCCTCGCCGAGCACGAAGATCTGGATCAGCCCCCAGCCGAGCATGACGAACATGCCGGCGATGAACGCGTAGGTCGGAATGGCGAACGCGGTGCCCGATTCCCGCACGCCGCGCAGATTGATCGCGGTCAGCACCGCGATGGCTACGACGGCGAACAGCACTTTGTGGGTGGCGACGAACGGAATGGCCGAGCCGATATTCGACGCGGCCGAAGAGATCGACACCGCGACGGTGAGTACGTAATCGACCAGCAGCGCGCTGCCGACGGTCAGCCCGGCGTTGGGGCCGAGGTTGGTGGTGGCCACCTCGTAGTCGCCGCCGCCGGAGGGGTAGGCGTGCACGTTCTGCCGGTAGCTGGCCACCACCACCGCCATGACGAAGGCGACCGCCAATCCGACCCACGGGGCGTACAGGTACGCCGCCACCCCGGCAGCCGAGAGGACGAGGAAGATCTCCTCGGGGGCGTAGGCGACCGACGACATGGCGTCCGAAGCGAACACCGGAAGCGCGATCCGCTTCGGCAGCAGTGTGTGGCTGAGCGAGTCACTACGGAAAGGCCTGCCCAGCAGCACTCGCTTCGCTGCCGTCGTCAACTTGGACACTGGAGCGAGCATAGGCCCCCGCACGGTGGATCGCGCGCGTGGCTCGCAGGTTTGCTCGCGGGCTGGAGGGGGAACGTGGCCGGTGGAATCATTCGACGGGTAGCGTTCGACCGAACGGCAGATCAGACCGAACACCATGGTTTCAGGAACGAGGTTGCACGGTGTACGTAGTGGTCATGGGGTGCGGGCGGGTCGGCTCGTCACTGGCCCATGCCCTGGTCCGCGTAGGTCACGAGGTCACCGTGATCGATCGGGACCCCAGTTCCTTCCTACGCCTGGGATCCGACTTCCCCGGTGAGCGGGTGACAGGCGTCGGATTCGATCGAGATGTGCTGATAAAGGCGGGAATCGAGCGAGCCGAAGCGTTCGCGGCGGTCTCCTCCGGTGACAATTCGAACATCATCTCCGCCCGGGTCGCCCGAGAGATGTTCGGGGTGGAGCGGGTGGTCGCCCGCATCTACGACGCCAAGCGCGCGGCCGTCTACGAACGGCTCGGGATCCCGACCATCGCGACGGTCCCGTGGACCACCGACCGCTTCCTGCGCGCGCTCATCGGCGACACCGGCACCACCACCTGGCGGGACCCGACCGGAACGGTTGCTGTGACCCAGCTGACGCTGCACGAAGAGTGGTACGGCCGCACGGTGCGCGACCTCGAGCAGACCATCTCGGCCCGAGTGGCGTTCATCATCCGGTTCGGCCAGGCGCTGCTTCCCGACAGCAAGACCATCATCCAGGCCGACGACATCGTCTATGTGGCCGCCGCATCCGGCACCGTGGGCGAAGCCGTCGCCATGGCCACCAAGCCCCCAGCGAGCGAGGATTGAACATGAAAGTGGCCATCGCCGGAGCGGGCGCCGTAGGCCGTTCGATCGCCAGGGAGCTTCTGCGCGGCGGACACCGGGTCATGCTGTTGGAGCGTCAGCTCGAGCACATCGATGCGGTCGCGATCCCCGACGCGATCTGGGTGCACGCGGACGCGTGCGAACTCGCGCTACTGGAGCAGGCCGGGCTCGAGACCTACGAGGTGGTCATCGCGGCCACAGGTGACGACAAGGCGAACCTGGTGCACAGCCTGCTGGCCAAGACCGAGTTCGGGGTGCGGCGCGTGGTGGCGCGCGTGAACGACCCGCGCAACGAGTGGCTCTTCGACGGTTCCTGGGGTGTGGACGTCGCGGTATCCACGCCGCGGCTGCTGGCCTCCCTGGTCGAGGAGGCGGTGTCTGTCGGCGATCTGGTGCGCCTGATGACGCTGCGTCAGGGCCAGGCGAACCTGGTGGAGATGACACTGCCCGCGGACACCGCGCTGGCGGGCAAGCCGGTGCGCACGCTCACCCTGCCGCGCGACGCCGCCCTGGTGACCATCCTGCGTGGCGGGCGGGTGATCGTGCCGCAGCCGGACGACGCGCTGGAAGGCGACGACGAGCTGCTGTTCGTGACCTCGGTGGAGGCAGAGGAGGACCTCCGGGTGGAACTCGCCAATCACGGCATCAGGCCATAACTCCCCGTACACGGCCGGAGGCGTTGTCGGCGAAGCGCCGCCGCGGGACTACGCGGCCGGCTTCAGCTGCGCGCGCAGCTTGTTCAGCGCCCGGTGCTGCATCACCCGGACCACGCCCGGGCTGGTGCCGATGGCTTCGGCGGTCTGCGCCGCCGACCAGCCCAGCATGATGCGCATCACCAGCACGTCACGGTGCGCGGGCGCCAGCACTTTCATGAGCTCCCTTGTGGCGGTGCGCCGTTCGGAGGCCAGCGCCCACTCCTCCGGGCCGGCCGCGGATGATGCGCGGTCCGGGACGTCGGGCGTCGGGTAGGCGGGATGCTGCTGCGAGCGGCGGAACGCGTCGGCGACCTTGTTGGCCGCGATGCCGTAGACGAAGGCCAGGAACGACTTGCCCTGATCGCGGTAGCGCGGAATGGCGTTCACGGTGGCCAGCAGGATCTCCTGCACCACGTCGTCGGCGGTGACGTGCAGATGGGCCGTGTTGCCCAGGCGCGCACCACAGTAGCGGCGCACCAGCGGGTGCACGATCCGGATGATCTCGCTGATCGCTTGCCGGTCGCCCGCGGCCGCCGGGCCGATCAGCTTGTCCAACTCGGCCGATACCCGCCGGCTCTCCGAGAGAGCGGGATGGTGGTTCTTGGGCAGCGCCGCGGTGTTGTGCTCGGTAGCCACGTCCGAGTCCTTTCTTGCCGATCAGTGCGTGTTCTCGGTACGCATAGATCGTCTGATGAACGCGGAACGGCAACCAGGCACCCCAGGGTGGATTACCACCCACCTCGGCGGTGGGACTTACCCCACCCCTGTGGTTTTCGCCGGGCGGCGGCGCAGGGTTAACGGCTCAGGCCGAGCCGGTCGCGGCCGCCGTCTTGGTGGGCAAGTGACCGGCCCGGCGCACCGCCCAGATGGTGACGCCCAGCGCCACGGCGGTCAGCGGCCAGCCCATCGCGATGCGGGCGAACGCGAGCCAGCCGGTACGGTCGGTGTCGTAGAGCTGCGACTGCACCAGGTAGCGCGCGCCGAACACCACGATCCAGGTGGTGGTGGCCAGGTCGTAGAGTCGCACCGCGCGCGGATCGGACCGCCAGTCCGAGCCGTGGCCGTTGAGCACCCCCCAGATCACGCCGACCAACGGCCGACGAACCAGGATGGACACGAGGAACGCCCCGGCGTAGAGGAGGCTGGTGTAGATGCCGAAGAGGAAGAAACCTTTGGCCTCGCCCATCCGGTAGGCGATGAAAGCGCAGATGCCGACGCCGAAGAAGCCCGAGATGGCGGGCTGAATGGGATCGCGCCGCACCAGACGCCAGAGGAGGATGGCGGCGGCCACCCCGAGAGCCGACCAGATGGCGGCGGTCAGCCCGGCGACGCTGTTGACGGGTACGAACACGACAACGGGGAGCGTCGAGTAGATCAGGCCGCTGAAGCCGCCGAGTTGTTCGAGGAGGGTCTGCTCGGCACGTTCTTCCTCACGGTCGGGCACGGCGAGCCCGGTGCGGTCGTCCGATCCTGCGTTGTCGTCGCTCAATGGCATACGTCAGCTGTTCCCGCGCAATTCGTAGTAGGGGTTGAAGATCACTTTGCGGCCGTCCCGATCGCCCACCCGGCCACGGACGAGGATGCGCCGACCCGGCTCGATGCCGGGAATGCGCCTACGCCCGATCCAGACCAGCGTGATGGCGTCGGTGCCGTCGAAGAACTCCGCCTGGACGCTGGCGCCTGCGGACTTGGGACACGCTTCGACGCTGCGGAGCCTACCGAGCATGGTGGCCTCGTCACCGCGTCGGCACTCGGACGCGCGACACGCTCCCGAGGCCTCGGATGTCTCGGCCAGCTCTTCGGCATCCAGCTGATCGATGTCTTCGGTCAGCCTGCGGCCCAGACGGCGAAAATATCCTGAGGCTGCGGATGACATTGTGCACGCTCTCCTGCGTAGAGCAGATGGCGTGGGTTGCACACCATCGTGAGGGATCCGATCCGCACGACCTGTCGTGGCCGTACAACGCCACTGTAGATGGGCCGGGCGACCCCCGCTACGCTCGGACCGATGTTCGCCTCCCCACACCTCGCTCGCGTCGTGGCACTGCCCGGAACTGGGTCCGACGCCGCCTTCGCCAGGCGCGCCTTCGGGCCCGCCAGCGCTGCCCGCGGACTGGAATTCGTCGCGGTGGAACCGGACCCGCGCCGCGTGGTGGCGAGCTGCCGGGCCGCGCTGGACGCCGCGGCGGATTCGGCACCGGTGCTGGCGGCGGGGATCTCGCTCGGCGCCGCGATAGCACTGGAGTGGGCGGCCGAGCATCCGGATCGCGTCGTCGGGGTCGTGGCGGCGCTGCCCGCCTGGACCGGGAGCGACACCGCCGCCTGCCCGGCCGCGCTCAGCGCCGCGGCCACCGCGGCGCAACTGCGCGCCGACGGTCTGGCGACGGTGCTCGACCGCATGCGGTCGAGCAGTCCGCGGTGGCTGGCGGACGCGCTGACCCAGTCCTGGCGGGCCCAGTGGCCGGATCTTCCGCAGGCGCTGGAGGAGGCCGCGGACTACAAGTGGCCGGACGTCGAGCGGCTGGCCACCTTCGAGCCGCCGCTCGCGGTGGTCGCCGCGGTCGACGACCCGGTGCACCCGGCGGCGGTGGCCGAGGAGTGGGCGGCGGCGGCCCCGCACTCCCACCTGCACCGGATCACCCTGGAAGAACTCGGCGCCGACCCCGCGATACTGGGGCACGCGGGGCTCGGCGCCTTCGAGTGAGTTCGTCGGCTCGGCCGGCTCAGTTCAGGCCGAGCTGCTGCATGGCCGAGCCGTCCGCACCGCGTCGAGGTCCCTGCGACATTCGCGGCACCACCGGCTGCGCGCCGGTCTGCGCCGCCGCCTGCGCGGCCATCGCCTGCTGTTGAGCTTCCACCTGCTGCTGATGGGCCGCGGCCAGCTGCTCGGACAACTGCTGCGGCAGCACGACGGGCAGCGGCTCGCGCACGGGCAGCGGGTCCTCGCCACGCCGCACCACCGTCTCGCTCAAGATCGCGCGCGCCGCCTTCACCAGCGGACTGCCGTCGTCCGCAGCGCCCGAGGGGCCCGCCGCGACCAGCCGCACCATCCAGCGATAGCCGTCCACACCGATGAAACGCAGGTCGGCGCCCTCGGTCAGGGCCAGCAGTTCCCGGCCCCACGGGCCGTTCTCCACCGACACCCTGGCCCCGTCCTTGCGCAGCGAGTCGGCAAGATCCGCGGCGACCAGCCGCCATTGGCCGGAGGTCTTGGGCGCGGCGTAGGCCGCGACGGTGATCCGGCCGTGCTCGGTGGCCAGGTGCACCGCCTGCGGCTGCCCCTCCGGGGTCATCTCGACCTGCAGCTGACCGCCCGGCGGGACCGGCAACAGGACCGACCCGAGATCCAGCCGCTGCTCGGACACCGAATCCAGCAGTTCGGCGACCTCGTCGTAGTCGTAGGGGCCGGGTCGGCCGTGCGGCCGGTCGGCGTCGAGGTCGACGCCCTCGTACGAGCGCTCGTCGGTGGGGGCGTCGTCGTAGAAGTCGTCGTCGTAGTCGGACTCATAGTCGGACTCGTAGTCGGACTCGTAGTCGGACTCGGGCCCGTAGTCGGCGTAGTCCTCCGCCTCGTCGTATCGGTCGTCCGCGGCCCGGCTCGACTTCTTTCTCTTTCCGAACATTCCCGTCATGCCTCCTTGCCGGTCGTCCGGCCCGCCCCGTTCGTCTGCGCGGTCAGGCTCGCGTGGCCGCCGCTGGAGCCGTAGCCGCCCGCCCCCCTGGTCGTCTCGTCGAGCGAGTCGACCTCCACGAAATCCACCAGCTCCACTCGTTGCACCAGCAGTTGCGCGATCCGGTCGCCGCGACGCAACTCGATCGGCGTGCGCGGGTCGTGGTTGATCAGGCACACCTTGATCTCGCCCCGATACCCTGCGTCGATCGTGCCCGGGGTGTTGACCACCGACAGGCCGGCCTTGGCCGCCAGACCCGAGCGCGGATGGATCAAGCCGACCGTGCCGGCCGGTAGCGCGACGGCGACACCGGTGCCGACCAGCACCCGCTCGCCCGGCTCCAGGATGACGTCTTGCGTGGTGCACAGATCCACGCCCGCGTCGCCCGCATGGGCGCGCGTGGGCACAGGTATGCCGGGGTCCAGCCGCAGCAAGGGTATGGGTGAAAGTGCGCTCACGTTGGACGAGCCTACGCGTAGGCTGTTCGCCCTCGTGACTTAGTGTTGACTCGTGTCGGACCAGCCCAATCCCATGACCGCGGACGAGAAAATGCAGCAAGCGCACCTGTACCGGGAGCGTCTGTGGGTGCCGCTGTGGTGGTGGCCCGTGGCCTTCGCTCTCACCGGGTTGCTCGCGGCGGAGATCCACATGGGAGCCCCGGGATTACGGGCGTGGCTGCCCTACGTGCTGCTGTTCCCGGTGCCGGTCTGGGTGCTGCTGTGGCTGAGCAGACATCGCGTCGAAGTGGCGCCGGACGCGACCGGGACACCGGAGTTGCGCGCCGATCGCGCGCATCTGCCGGTGAATTTCGTGGCCCGCGCGGCCATCGTCGCCCCCACCGCGAAAAGCGCGGCGCTGGGTCGCCAGCTCGACCCCGCCGCCTATGTCCAGCATCGCCCCTGGGTGGGGCCGATGGTTTTGCTCGTGCTCGACGACCCGGACGATCCGACGCCGTACTGGCTGGTCAGTACGCGGCGGCCCGAACGGGTCCTTGCCGCGCTCGGCCTACCGAGCGCGGGCTGACACATTGTTCGATTTCGTCGAGATCAGGCGGCGCAATCCATGCAGATCATCTGGCCGCCCTTCTCACTGGCCAGCCTGCTCCGGTGATGGACCAGGAAACAGCTGGAACAGGTGAACTCGTCGGCCTGCTTCGGGATCACCCGAACCGTCAGCACTTCCTCGGACAGGTCGGCGCCGGGAAGCTCGAACGACTCCGCGGTATCGGATTCGTCGATATCCACGACGGCGGACTGTGCCTCGTTACGACGAGCCTTCAGCTCCTCCAGCGAATCCTCCGACACATCGTCGGTTTCGGTGCGCCTCGGTGCGTCATAGTCGGTTGCCATGTCGTCTTCCCCTCGTCCTAACTCCGTATATCCCGGACCGGTCCGCTCACACCCGATTCCTGCCGGAACCGCCGCGACGGAAGCCGCCCCGCCGGTGGTGCACGTCACACGTACACCGGTCGCCTATCAGGGCGGATCGTGCCGATCCACTCCCGATAGCGCTGGGTAAACGCAGGACATGCCCTTCTTGTTCCCGCGACCGACCACTGATTTCCGCACCGGCGATTCGATCTGGGCCGCCAGACAATAGCGGACGCCGGAGCAAAAGTCGCAATCAAAACACAGACGAGTCGAAATCGAGGGCCAATCGACACCGTTCGGGGAACGCACCGAGACCTTGCGCCGCGCCCTCGCCACATTTTCGTAGAGTGTGCTGGTGGTTTCACTGATCACCGAAGGCAGCGCGACGGATCCGCAAGGTCGTCCGTTCCTGCGCCGCCGCCCGCAGCCCTGGCTCATCATGCTCGGCGTTCTCGCTCTGATCAGCGGGATCGTCTGGATCAAAGCCCTCACGACGCACGACACCGACTACACCGCGATGGCGTGCAACTCACCGAGCCCGGCCTCGGATCCGGGTGCGCCCCAAGCGACTCCGCTCGGTCAGCGGGTCGGCGCGGGGCGACTGGAGGACGTGGAACCCGCACCGCTGTCAGCGAGCAAGGTGCGCGTGCTGAACGCCAACAACCAGCGCGGGCAGGCCGCGCACGTCGCCGCCAAGCTCGGCGACCTCGGCTTCGCCGGCGCGCCAGGAATGCAGTACGGCAACGATTCGGTATACGTCAACGGCGACCTGGAATGCGCCGGGCAGATCCGCTTCGGCGTCAACGGCCGACCGGCCGCCGCATCCGTGCAACTGGTCGCGCCGTGCGCCGAGCTGATCGAGGATCAGCGCGGCGACGACACGGTCGATCTGGTGCTCGGCTCGTTGTTCCGGGACATCCGGCCCAGCAACGACGCCGAGGAAGTGCTGCGTTCGCTCAAGAACCCCGCGCCGGGCAACTCCACATCCATCGATATCAAGCTGCTCGACGCCGCGCGGAACGCGCGCTGTTGATCAGCCGCGCGGAACGCGCGCTGTTGATCAGCCGCGCGGCACGCGCGTTGTTGATCAGCGGTCCGGAATCGGCTCGGTAGCGCCGACCCGGGCCAGCAGTTCCCCGAGTTCGTCGGCGATGCCGGGCGCGGCGGCCACCACCAGGTCGCCGTCGGTGCCCGGCGCCGTCGCGGGCGGCAACGTCAGCCGCGCGCCCGCCTCCGCGGCGATCAGCGCGCCTGCGCCCCAGTCCCAGGCGTTCAGTCCGTGCTCGTAATAGGCGTCCACCCGGCCCGCCGCGACATGGCACAGGTCCAGCGCCGCCGCGCCGAAACGACGGATGTCGCGCACGTGCGGCAGCACCTGCGCGACCAGTTCCGCCTGCCTGGTCCTGCGGTGCCTGCCGTAGGCGAATCCGGTGGCGACCAAAGCCATCGCGACCGATTCGACGGGCGTGCAGCTCAAGTGCTCCACCACGCCGTCGGCGTCGACCCGCAGCGCACCGAGGCCGAGCCCCGCGCTGTAGGTGGCCGCCCGCGCCACGTCCACCACGGCGCCCGCGACCGGTCGCCCGCCACGCAGCGCGGCCACCGACACGGCGTAGCCGGGGACGCCGTAGAGGAAGTTGACGGTGCCGTCGATCGGGTCCACCACCCAGTGGACGGTGTCGGCGCTCGCGTCATCGATGCTGCCGCCGCCCTCCTCGCCGAGGATCGGGTCGCCGGGGCGCTGTTCGGCGAGCAGTTTTCGGATCAGCTCTTCGGTCTCGGTGTCCACGATGGTCACCGGGTCGGTCTCGTGGCTCTTGGACTGTACGGCGCCTTCGGCGTGCGCGCCCGAAGGCCCGAACACCTCGGGACGGCGGGTGCGGACATGGGCGGCGGCCGTCTCGGCGATGTCGACCGCGATACGCCGCAGGTCGGCTTCGTCGCCACGCGCGACGATCGAGACGAACGAGTCGGAGGTGTAGTCGGACACTGACGATGTGGTTTCCGGCACGCCTTCCATCGCATCACATATCCTCGCCGAACGCCCAGCCTCGGGGTCGCATTACTCTTGTCGTGCACGACACAGCGCCGTCGTCGGGCATCCCATCGCAACGCCCGCCGTGGCGCCGTGGGCCCCGTGCAGCGCTGTCATCACATCGGCCAGCACAGGGAACGAGGGGTTAGTCATGTCCGCTCGGGGGCACGCATTCGGCATCGATATCGGCGGCAGCGGCGTCAAAGGCGGCGTGGTCGATCTGGCCACCGGCGAGTTGGTCCACGAGCGGATCAAGATCGCGACGCCGCACCCCGCGACACCGTTCGCCGTGGCGGAGGCGGTGGCCGAATTGGTCGCCAAGGCCGGGTGGAACGGTCCGGTGGGCCTCACACTGCCCGCCGTGGTGATCGGCGGTGTGGCACGCACCGCGGCCAACATCGACAAGTCCTGGATCGGCACCGACGCGCGCGCGCTGTTCTCCGCCGCCCTCGGCGGCCGGCCGGTCACCGTGCTCAACGACGCGGATGCCGCGGGCATGGCCGAGGACCGCTACGGCGCGGCCAGGAATTTCGCGGGACTGGTCATGCTGCTGACCTTCGGCACCGGCATCGGCTCCGCGTTGCTCTACCACGGCACGCTGGTGCCCAACACCGAGCTCGGCCACCTGGAGGTCGGGGGCATGGAGAGCGAGCACCGCGCGGCGGCCTCGGTGAAGGAACGCGACGACCTGACCTACGAACAGTGGGCAGCGCAGGTCAGCCTGGTCCTGACCACACTGGAGAACCTGTTCTTCCCCGTCGTCTTCGTCGCGGGCGGAGGCATCAGCAGGGACGCCGAGCACTGGATTCCGCTGCTCACGAACCAGACCCCGGTCATTCCGGCGCGCCTGCGCAACACCGCGGGCATCGTCGGCGCCGCCATGGCGATCGCGGGGGGTGTCGCCCCATGAGGCGCGCGGGTACCGCGAGGATGCCGTTCCCGGCATCGTGCCGTAGGTACCCTGGTTAGATCGTTACAATGGAACGTGCCCGGCTGAGCCGGAGAAACCCCGACCGGCGCTGCGCCGGTGAAACCCGACAGATCGCTCCGCCGGAACCCAACTCTGGCGTGACGCCGCACGAGACCGTCACGAAAGGGCGTACGTGGTAGCCACGAATACCCGTCAGACCGCCGAATCGGCCGATGCCGACTCCGCAGATGTAAACGCAGCACGGCCGGTCCGTAAAGCTGCCGCGAAGAAGGCTCCGGCGAAGAAGGCCGCCGCCAAGAAGGCGCCTGCCAAGAAAGCCGCGAAGGCGACCAAGGCTCCCGCGAAGAAGGCCGGCACCAAGAAGGCGGGTCCGGACGGCGAGCCCGGCGCCGACGAGGCGATCGAGGACGAGTCGCTCGATCTCGAGGATCTCGGCGATCTCGAGGTCTCCGAGGAGGACCTCACCGACGGCGACGACCTGGTCGACGTCGCCGAGGAGGCCGAGGCGCCCGAGGCCGAGTCCGACGAACCCACGGCGGCGGACAAGGCCTCCGGCGATTTCGTCTGGGACGAAGAGGAATCCGAGGCGCTGCGCCAGGCCCGCAAGGATGCCGAGCTCACCGCTTCCGCCGACTCGGTGCGCGCCTACCTCAAGCAGATCGGCAAGGTCGCGCTGCTCAACGCCGAGGAGGAGGTCGAACTCGCCAAGCGGATCGAGGCGGGCCTCTACGCCGCGGAGAAGGTGCGCGAGTTCACCGAACAGGGCGAGAAGCTGCCGGTCGCGATGCGCCGCGACTACAACTGGATCGTGCGGGACGGCAACCGCGCCAAGAACCACCTGCTCGAGGCCAACCTGCGTCTGGTCGTCTCGCTGGCCAAGCGCTACACCGGCCGTGGCATGGCGTTCCTCGACCTGATCCAGGAAGGCAACCTGGGTCTGATCCGCGCGGTGGAGAAGTTCGACTACACCAAGGGCTACAAGTTCTCCACGTACGCCACTTGGTGGATCCGGCAGGCCATCACCCGCGCCATGGCCGACCAGGCCCGCACCATCCGCATTCCGGTGCACATGGTGGAGGTCATCAACAAGCTCGGCCGCATCCAGCGCGAGCTGCTCCAGGACCTCGGCCGCGAGCCGACGCCGGAGGAGCTGGCCAAGGAAATGGACATCACGCCGGAGAAGGTGCTGGAGATCCAGCAGTACGCGCGTGAGCCCATCTCGCTGGACCAGACCATCGGTGACGAGGGCGACAGCCAGCTCGGTGACTTCATCGAGGACTCCGAGGCCGTGGTCGCGGTGGACGCCGTGAGCTTCACCCTGCTGCAGGATCAGCTGCAGTCGGTGCTGGAGACGCTGTCGGAGCGTGAGGCGGGCGTGGTCCGGCTGCGCTTCGGTCTCACCGACGGCCAGCCCCGCACCCTCGACGAGATCGGCCAGGTCTACGGGGTCACCCGCGAACGCATCCGCCAGATCGAGTCCAAGACCATGAGCAAGCTGCGCCACCCGAGCCGCTCCCAGGTCCTGCGCGACTACCTGGACTAGGTCGCACCGTCTCGACGCCCGCATTCGTCGTGCCGCTGGATCCTTCAGCGGCCGGCGAATGCGGGCGTCGCGCTTTCCAAGGATTGCCGTCGCCGCGGATGTCGGCAACTACGGCCTCTCCCGTGCCGATTCCGGGGCGCGGTACGACCGGCGCTGGGCGGAACGGACCGCCGCGCGGAGAGCCAACCCCACGCAGGACTGATCAGGAGATCACGGGCTCGGGGCGGCCACGGTGCTGCAGCAGCCCGACGACCGGCTCGATGACACGCGCCACGATCGGTCCCAGCACCGCCATCAGCAGCACGTAGGTCGAGGCCAGAGCGGTGAGCTGTCCGTCCATCGCGCCCGCGCTCACCGCCAGTCCCGCGATCACGATGGAGAATTCGCCGCGCGCCACCAGGGCCGCGCCCGCCCGGGCCCGGCCCATGGGTCGAATGCCCTCTCGCGCGGCAGCCCACCACCCCGTCGCCACCTTCGTCACGACACTGATCGCCGCCAGCGCGATCGCCCAGCCCAACACCGGCGGGATCGACCGCGGCTCGGTGCTCAACCCGAAGGCCACGAAGAAGATGGCCGCGAACAGGTCGCGCAGCGGTTCGAGCATCTTCGCCGCCGCGTGCGCGGTCGAGCCGGAGATCGCGATGCCCAGCAGGAAGGCCCCGACCGCCGCCGACACGCTCAGCGCGGAGGAGACACCGGCCACCAGCAGCGCCGCGCCGAGCAGCGTGAGCAGGAAGACCTCACGGTCGGCGCTGTCCACCACCGCCGACACGTAGCGTCCGTAGCGCAGCGCGACCACGAGAACCAGGGTGATGGTGACCAGTGCCAGCGCCAGGGCGCGCAGTCCGCTGATCCAGCTCAGCCCTGCCAGCACCGTGGTGAGAATGGGCAGGTAGACCGCCATCGCCAGATCCTCGAAGACGAGGATGGACAGGATCACCGGTGTCTCCCGGTTGCCCAGGCGGCCGAGGTCGTCGAGGACCTTCGCCACGATGCCCGAGGAAGAGATGTAGGTGACACCCGCCATCGTGATCACCCCGTTGACGCCCCAGCCCAGCATCACCGCCACCACGGCGCCGGGCGTGGCGTTGACCACGATGTCCACCAGGCCGGCCGGCCAGGAACGGCGCAGCCCGGTTACCAGCTCCGCCGCGGTGTACTCCAAGCCGAGCAGCAACAGCAGCAGCACGACCCCGATCTCACCGGCCACATGACCGAAGTCGTGCGCGGCCCCGAGCTCGATGAAGCCGCCCTGACCGAAGGCGACGCCACCGAGCAGGTACAGCGGAATGGGTGACATGCCGACCCGACCCGCGACACGGCCCAGCATGCCGAGAACGAAGAGAACCGCTCCGAGCTCGATCAGGGCGAGCGCGGTGTCCGTCACGGCTCAGCCGTGCGTCAATATCTTCGCGGCGGCATCCAAGCCCTCCGGAGTGCCGACGACCACGAGCAGGTCGCCCGCGGTGAAGGTGAAATCGGGACCGGGCGAGGGATGCAACTGCCCGGCTCGCATGACCGCGACGATGGAGACCTTCGTGCGGGTGCGCATCTCGGTCTCGCCGAGGGTGCGGCCGTCGTACGGGGAGTCGTCCCCGATCGGCAGCTGGCGCGTGGTGATCCCGGGCAGATCGCGATGGTCGTCGTTGAGCTTGGCGACCAGTTGCGGCGCGCCGAGCAGGTTCGCCAGGACCGCCGCTTCATCGGTGGTCAGCGGGATCTGCGCGGCACAGGCGTCGGGATCATCGAGTTTGGAGACGATCAGGTCGATATCACCGTCGCGGTGGGCGACCACGCCGATTCGGCGACCGGAACGCACTCCGAAGTCCTTCCGGACACCGATTCCGGGTAGTGCGGTGACGTCGACGTTCACGCTCTCCAGATTAACCGGATCACCGCGCCGATGAACGGATCGGTCATCACTTCGGCCGATGGCGCGTCGCGCCGGCTGTGTTGTGATGGAGCCGTGCGGCGGTGGTCGGAATTGCCCGAGCGGACCCGGGATGCGCTGGGCGCGGTGATCGCGTTCGCGGGCGGCGCAACGTTGTACCTGGCAGGCCTGTCCACGATGACCGACCGCGCCGGGCACGTCGCGTGGTGGGTCCGATTCGGTGTGCTGGCGGTGCTGTGCCTGGCGACGTTCTTCCGGCGGCGGACGCCGGTCACGGCGATGCTGTGCGGGCTGCTCCCGCTGGCGGTGGACATCCAGCTCGGCGCCACGGTGCCGGTATGGATCATCTACGCCGACCTGATCTATTCGGCGGTGTTGTATGCCGGGCGCCGCGCCGCACGGATCACCGCCATGTCCTGGTCGGCGCTCTCCGGGATCGTCGTCGTGCTGACTCTGGCCGCGACCCGCGACCCGCATTCGGTCGCGGTGGCGCTGGTGGCGGTCTTCAGCTTCGTCGCGGCGCCGATCTGGTGGGCGAGCTCGGTGCGCACGCACAAGGAGATCGCCGACGCCGAGCGCAGCCGCGCTCGAGCACTGACACTGGTCGCCGAACTCGACCGTCGCGCGGCGATCGCCGACGAGCGAACCACGATGGCGCGCGACCTGCACGACGTGATCGCCGGGCACCTGTCGGCCATCGCGCTGCACGCGGAGGCGGCGCTCGGCCTGCCTGCTCGCCACGACCCGGACCCAGCGGTGGCCGGGATCATGCGGTCCATCCGCGCCGACAGCCTCAGCGCGCTGGAGGAGATGCGCACCATGATCGGGCTGCTGCGCAGCGACGACGACGCGGCCGAGGCCGCCGCACCGCGCACACTCGCGCAGCTGTCGATCCTGGTGGACGCCGCACGCGCGGCGGGGATCTCGGTACGGGTGCGCGAATCACTCGACTGCGCCGAGCTGCCGAGCGCGGTCGACCAGGCCGCTTACCGCATCGTTCAGGAGGCTTTGACCAACGCGATGAAACACGCTCCTGGGCAACCGGTCTCGATCGATGTGCGAACCGAGGACCAGACGTTGCGAATATCCGTCCGAAACCCGACCGTGCCGTCGCGGACGCCCCGGTCCGCGGCGGAAGCCGGGCGTCGCGGCGTGGTGAACATGCGCGAGCGGGCCGCCGTACTCGGTGGAAGCCTGCGAGCCGGACCGGATTCCGGCGACTGGGAAGTCCTGGCCAGACTGCCGCTCGGTTCCGCAGGTGTCGCATGAGGATTCGGGTGGTGGTCGCCGACGACCATGCGGCGATCCGCGCGGGCCTGCGGATGATCCTGGATGCCGAGGACGATATCGAGGTGGTCGGCGAGGCCGCCGACGGTGATGTCGCGGTGGCCCAGGCCAAAGCGCTGCGCCCACAGGTGGTGCTGATGGACGTCCGGATGCCCGGGGTCGACGGGATCACCGCGACCGAGCGGATCACCGCGGACGGCCTGGCGAAGGTGCTCATTCTGACCACGTTCGACTTGGACGAGTACGTGTTCCGTACGCTGCGCGCGGGAGCGTCGGGGTTCGTGCTGAAATCCACGACCGCGCAGGCGCTGGTGGCGGCGGTGCGCGCCGTCGCGGCGGGTGACGGGGTGCTGGCTCCGGAAGTGACACGAGCGGTGATCTCGGCGTACGTCTCGAATCAGGCTGTGCCGCAGACCGCTCCCGACGGGCTCGACGAACTCACCGAGCGGGAACGCGAAGTGCTCGACTGTCTCGGCGACGGCCTGTCGAACGCGCAGATCGCGGGTCGGCTGTTCATCGGCGAGACCACCGTCAAAACGCACGTCTCGCGGGTGCTGACGAAACTCGGTGTGCGATCGCGGGTTCAAGCCGCCATCGTGGCGCGCGAGATCCGCGACCGATGAGTCAGGTCGCGAGCGGGGCGAACGTCCCGTCCGCGCCGGGCAGGTACTCCTCGACGTCCGTCACCGCGCTCACCGGCACAGGACCGTACAGGTGTGGGAAGAGCATTGCTTCCGGATCGGTCGGGACGCCCGGCTCCCACTTGATCGGCGAGCCGACGCGGCGGGTGTCGATGCACAGCAGCACCAGATCCCGCCGTCCCACGAACAAACGGTTCGCGGGCAGGTGCACCTGCTGCGGCGAGGAGAGGTGGATGAACCCTTCCTCGGCGAGCGAGGGCGGCCGGTACTCCCCCGTTTGCCGAGCGGAAAGCCATTCCACCGAAGCGCATAGGTGAACAAGAGTGTGAGTGTCATACGTCACGGGTAATCTCCCAGTGGACAACTGAATCGGTCGATCGAGGATGTGACGCAGTGCACATAGACGACAGGACCTGCGGCGTTCGCCCTTAGCGAAATCCCTGGTCGTGTTATCGAAAACACACTGATTCACGCGCGGGAACAAACTCCCCCGTCCTGAACGTCTGACAGAGTAGTCATACCCCTGCTGGGAAGTAGCGGTAGCGAGCTCGTGGTGAGTGACCACGGGCCCCACACCAGGTGAACGGTCGTCGGGACCGGGAGCCAGGACGGAGGAGTCATGCCAGGAACCCTGACAAGCACCCCACTGACCGCGGTCGATCGTTGCGACCGTTGCGGGGCGGCCGCCCGAGTGCGCGCCGTACTGCCCGCGGGTGGAGAGTTGCTCTTCTGCCAGCACCACGCGAACGAACACATGGATCGGCTGCGTGAGCTGGACGCCGTGATCGACACGGAGTCCGCTCCCGCGCTCTGACCTGCTCCTCGCGTCCTGACACAACAGCATCGGACAACAGAACACCGTTTCCGTCGGCAGCGGGTGACCTACCGGTCGCCCGCTGTCGGCGTGTGCGGGGACGGTCGGACGGTCAGCCCGCGGACACCGTGGCGAGGATGCCGTCCAGCAGTCTCGCCAGGCCGTATTCGAACGCGCCGTCCGGGTCGGCGGGGGCTTGGTACAGCTCGCCGACCGCCGCTCCGACGCGGGAGGAGAGCGGGAAGCGGCCCGGTGGCATGACCTCGGCCAGCAGGGGGCCGTGCACCTCCCACCAGCGTGCGTCGCTCATGCGCCCGGTCTCCCGGGCCGCGGCGACCGCCATGCGGGCGTTACCGGTGGCGAACTCCGACAGCACGGCGATCACCCGGTCCATCGCCACCTCCGACAATCCGAGCCCGTCTATCGCGGCGAGCTGCCGCTCGTAGCGACGCATTCGTCCCGGCCCGAGCACCAGCCGCCAGGGCGACACCTCGAGCAACCAGGGGTGCGCGGTGAGTTCCGCACGGACCTGACGGGCCACCGCGGCCAGGCGTTCGCGCGGCGGCAGATCGCCGGGAAGGGGTGCGTCCTCGTCGGCGACCGCGTCGACCATGAGGACCGTCAGCGCGTCCTTGCTCGGCACGTACGTGTAGAGGCTCATCGGCCGCAACCCCAACTCGGCGGCGACGGTGCGGATGGAGACCTTGTCGTAGCCCTCGCGATCGGCGAGCCCGACCGCCACGCCGACCACCGCGTCGACGCTGACCACCGGTTTCGGGCCGCGGCCGGACGGACGCGGCGGGAGGTCGTGCCGCCACAGCAGGCTCATCAGCTGCCGGGCCTGGTCGGGAGTGATCTCGTCGCTCACGGGCTCCTCGGGCATCTCGGACTCCTCGGAACAAATCCGGTACGGTGTACGTTGTCACCATACTCCGTACACCATACGTTGATTTTGGGGGTGCGTCCTGCCCAGCACACACGCCACTTACCTGCCGGATCGGCACATGTTCGCGCTCTGGAGCTGGGACGGCCACGGCACCGGCCCGGCCCCGCGCGGGCATGACGACCGGGAGACCCTCGCGCTGGCCGTCCCGGTCGCCGTCGACGGCGGTCTCGGCGTCGCCGACGTCGACGCCGCCTTGGTGGACCCCGAGACCTTCGCGGCCGCGACGGTGGATAACCCGGGCGAGTCGATCGCGGCCTGGCAGCGGGTGGTGCGCTGCGCCCTCGCCGGTGAGTTCTCCGGCACCGGCCCGGACGAGCTGCCCGTAGCCGCGCACGCCGTGCCGGACGCCTCCGGCACGGCGATCGTCTCGGCGCAACGCGCGCTCGATGTACTGCGCGACACCGAAGCGATCGCCGCGGACCTGCGGGCGACGCTGAAAGCACGGCTGCGGCCCTACCAGGCACGCGGAGTGGGCTGGCTGCGTGAGACCGTGGCCGCGCACGGCGGCGCGGTGCTCGCCGACGAGATGGGTCTCGGCAAGACCGTGCAGACCATCGGTTTCCTGCTCGACCGCGCCGAGGCGGGCCCGCAGCTGGTGGTGTGCCCGACCTCGCTGGTCGGCAACTGGGCGCACGAGATCGGCCGGTTCGCGCCGGGGCTGCGCGTGGTCGCGTGGCGCGGCGGCGACCTCGACGCCGATGCCGCGACGGTCGTCGTCACCGGCTATCCGACCTTGCGGCTGCACGGGCGGCTGTTGACGCACCTCAGCTGGGCGACGGCCGTCTTCGACGAGGCGCAGGCCCTGAAGAATCCCCGCACCCAAGTCGCGAAAGCCGCGCGAGCGATCGACGCGGCCGCGACCGTCGCGCTGACCGGCACGCCGGTGGAGAACCATCTCGACGAATTGTGGGCATTGCTGCACCTGGTGGCGCCCCGGTTGTTCGGGTACCGGACGCAGTTCCGGCGGCGCTTCGTGCGGCCGATCCACGAGGGTTCGGCGGCCGCCGCGGCACGGCTGCGCGACACCATCGAACCGGTCGTGCTGGCACGCAAGAAGAGCCAGGTCGCCGCCGCACTGCCCGCCAAGATCCACAGCGACCTGCTCTGTGACCTCACCGACGAACAAGAGCGGCTCTACGACCAACTGCTCGACAAAGCCGTCGACGACGGATTCGGGGCGGGCATCGAGCGCCACGGCCGCGTGCTCGCGGCGCTGACCGCCCTCAAACAGGTGTGCAACCATCCCGGGCTGATCACCGGCGAACTCGACGAGTTGGCCGGCCGCTCCGGAAAACTCGACCTGTGCACCGACATCATCGCCACCAATCTCGAAACAGGCAGTCCGACGATCGTTTTCACCCAGTACCGCCGGACCGGTGAACTGCTGGTACGCCATTTCGCCGAACAGTTCGGGGTGGCGGCGCCGTTCTTCCACGGTGGCTCGAGCCAGACCGAACGCGCCGAGATCGTCGCCGGGTTCCAAGCCGAGGACGGACCGCCGATCCTGGTGCTGAGCCTGCGCGCGGCGGGTACCGGACTCACACTGACCCGCGCCGCCGACGTCGTCCACTTCGACCGCTGGTGGAACCCCGCGGTGGAGGCACAGGCCTCCGACCGGGTCCACCGGATCGGCCAGACCCGCACGGTCACCGTCACCACCCTCACCTCGACCACCACCGTGGAGGAGCACATCGCGGGCATGCACGACCGCAAGGCGGCACTGCGCGACCTCGGCGACACGGCGGGCATCGCGGCACTGGCCGCGCTCGACGACGACCAGCTGATCGAGATCCTGCGCCGCAAGAGGGGAAACTGATGGCCGACAACGAATTCGGTTACACCGCGTGGGGCATGGACTGGGTGCGCCTGGCCGAACCGCTGCGCCAGACCCGGCCGGACCCGCTGCTGCCCCGCGCGCGCAGCATCGCCCGCAACAACGGCGTGCGGGCCACCGTCGAGGGACGGGTGGTGCGGGCCACCATCCACCGTGGCGGTCAGGCCTCGCTGACCCACGTGGAGGTGGCGGCGCTGTCCCGCGCGACGATCACCGCCATCGCCGGGATCGTGCCGGACCCCACAGTGCTGACCGACGACATGCACCGCGCGATCGGCGCGGCCGGGGTCTCGCTCGCGCCCGTCCTCGCCGGAACCGATTGTTCATGCACCGCGCGCTCGGCACGGTGCGTCCACGTGCTGGCGGTCTACTACGAGATGGCGCGGCAGATCGACGAGAATCCCCGGCTCGCCTTGGCGATCCAGGGTTATTTCGCCGCAGCGCCGCAGGATGCGGACGAGTCCGCACCGCAGGCGCGATGGACGCCCATCAGCGCCCTGGACCCCCAGCGGTTCTTCACGACGACTCCCGGCTGAGCGGTCGGCGGGGGAACGCTGGGGGGTCGGCGCGGGATTTCCGAGAGCAACTCGGTGCGACTACGTCTGCGTGCGACCGCGCCGTTCCAGCGTCTTACCCGGCGATACTCATTCCGGCCGTCGAGCCCGGAAGCGGAAACTCGAAGTGCCGGTGTCGATCCGCACGTCGGTGAAGCCGGCCCGGCGCAGCCGGTCGGCGGCCGTCTCCGGTGGCACGGGGAGGCAGGTGTCGCCCAGGTGTATGAGCCGGAATATCCGGCCGTCGAGCCCGTCGCTGCCCGCGAACACTCCGCCGGGGCGCAGTACCCGCAGGGCTTCGGCGAACAAAGCGTCCTGCCTGCCCGGCGTCGGCACGTGGTGCAACATCGTGAAGCAGACTACGGAGTCGAAACGTTCTGCGGGCAGGGGCATCTCGGCGCCGTCGCCGTCGATCACCGTCATCGCCTCGCCGTGCCGGTCACGCAGCCGGGCGGCCAGCGCCGGGTCGATCTCGACACCGGTGAGGGTCGAGGTCCGGGCCAGCAGCGCGGATACGTTGGCGCCGTAGCCAGGACCGATCTCCAGAGCCGCTGCGCCGAGGTCGATGCCGGACAGAGCCCACGGCACGATGCGCGTCGCGCTGGCCCGTTCCCACATCGATGAGCGGCACAGCAATCGGTGAAGTGTGTTCATCGCCATGCCTGTGACGTTAGGAACGGATCGCACCCGGCACGACAGGCTACGGTGACATATCGTGTCGCGAAACGGCCATACCATGATCCACCCCGTCCCGCCCGGCGCGACCGCCATGGTGTTCGGCGCCGGAGTGCTTCCCGCGGGGCACTGGTTCGAGTTGCACGAACATCCGCAACACCAGATCGCCTGGGCCGCCCGCGGAGTCCTGGCGGTCGAAGTGGGCGACAGCCGCTGGGTGTTGCCGCCGACCAGGGCACTGTGGATCCCCGCGGGCATCGCGCATCGCACCGGCACCTCCGACGGCGCGGCCATGCGGGGCATCTTCCTGGATCCCGGACGCTGTCCGATCGCCTTCGGCGCGCCGACCATGTTGCGCGTGACCCGACTCCTGCACGAACTGTTCGACCTGCTCACCACGGCCCACACCACCCGGGAGCGGCGGGCGCGCGCCGAGGCGGTGGTGTTCGACCTCCTCGAGCCCGTCGAGGTGATCCCGATCGGCGCGCATCGGCCCACCGACCCCCGGGCGCGGCAGGTGGCGGACGCGCTCGCCGCCGATCCGGCCGATCCGCGCACGCTCGCCGAGTTCGCCGCGCACGTCGCCGCCAGCCCGCGCACGCTGGCCCGGTTGTTCGTGGCGGAGACCGGCCTCGGCTTCGGCCAGTGGCGCACGCAGATCCGGCTGGCCGCTTCCCTGCCGCTGCTCGCGGCCGGGCTGCCGATCGCCCGGATCGCGGGCCGGGTCGGCTACGCGACGCCGAGCGCTTACGTCGCGGCGTTCCGGCGGGCGGTGGGGGTCTCGCCGGGGCGGTACTTCGCCGGGTGATCAGGCGTTGGTGCCGCTGTCCACGGTGAGGAACGCGCCGGTGACGCTGCGGCCGGACGGTCCGGCCAGATAGGCCACCGCGTCCGCGACATCGTCGGCGACGCCGAAACGGCCCAGCGCGGTCAGGTCGCGCTGTTGCTGCGCGTGCGCGCCGTCCTGCGGGTTCATATCGGTGTCGGTGGAGCCGGGCTGCACGAGGTTCACCGTGATCGCACGCGGGCCCAGTTCGCGCGCCAGCGCCTTGGTGAACCCGTTGAGAGCGGACTTGCTGAGGTTGTAGAGCGACAGACCGGCGAACGGGGCGTGATCGGTCAGGTTGGTGCCGATGCTGATGATCCGCCCGCCGTCGGTCATGTATCCGACCGCGGCCTGCGCGGCGACGAACGCGGCACGTGCGTGCACGCCGAGCGCGTTGTCGATCTCCGCGACGGTGAATTCCTCGAACGGCTTCGAGGGAAAGATCCCCGCGTTGTTCACCAGGATGTCCAGCCCGCCGAGTTCGGACGCGGCGCGGTCCACCGCTGCGCGCACCGCCGTGGCGTCGGCACTGTCGGCTTGGATCGCGAGGGCTCGGCGTCCGAGTGCCTCGACCTCACCGACCACCGTCTTCGCCTGCCCCTCGGCGTGCTGATAGGTCAGTGCCACGTCCGCCCCCGCCGCGGCGAGGCGGCGCGCGATGGCCGCCCCTATTCCGCGGCTACCGCCGGTGACCAGCGCGACCTTGCCCGTGAGGTCCGACATCGGTACTCCTCCACATTTTGTGTCGATCAATACATAAATAGCCAAGCGCATCGGCAGCACCGGTGTCAAGAGGTATATTTAACGATCGACACAGAAAGGTTTTGCCATGGCCGAACGGGGACGACCGCGGGCCTTCGACCGAGCCGAGGCGTTGCGTCGCGCCATGGAGGTGTTCTGGGAGCACGGCTACGAGGGCGCCTCGATGAGTGATCTGACCGCCGCGATGGGGATCAACTCCCCCAGCCTGTACGCCGCGTTCGGCGACAAGGAGGCGCTGTTCCGCGCGGCCGTCGAGCTCTACGGACGTACCGACGGCGGTTACACCGATCGCGCGCTGCGCGAAGAGCCGACCGCGCGGGCGAGTATCGAGGCGATGCTGCGGGACAACGCGGCGGCCTACACCGAGGAGAACAAGCCGCACGGCTGCATGGTCGTGCTCGCGGGTTCCACCTACACCACGCGCAACACGAGCATCCGCGACTTCCTGATCGAGAAGCGCCGCGAGACGACCGAAGACATCCGGCGGCGGCTCGATCGCGGCATCGCCGAGGGCGATCTACCGGAAGGCACCGACACCGCGGCGCTGGCCGCGTTCTACACCACGGTTCTCTACGGCCTGTCCATCCAGGCACGCGACGGCGCGGCGCTCACGGAACTCACCGCCTCCATCGATTGCGCCATGGCCGTTTGGCCCGCCTGATCACCCGGGCTACTTGCGGCGCAGCGCGGCGATGCGCTCACCGAGCTGCTCGGCGGAAGCCAGCGCCGTCGGCGGGCCCCCGCATTCGCGGCGCAGCTCGCCGTGGATCACGCCGTGTGGTTTTCCGGTGCGGTGGTGGTGCATCGCCACCAGGCTGTTGAGTTCGCGCCGCAGTTCACCGAGCCGATCGGCCGTGGCGACGCGCTCCGCGGCGCTGGCGACCTGCGGACCGGAATCGGAGACGGGCGCGGACACACTCCGCTCGGCGACCTGTTTGGCCTGCCGCTCGCGCAACAGCGCGCGCATCTGTTCGGCGTCGAGCAGCCCGGGAATGCCCAGATAGTCGGCCTCCTCGTCGCTGCCCGCGAAGGTCGCGGTGCCGAAGGAGGACCCGTCGTAGATCACCTGGTCGAGCTCGGCGTCGGCGGCCAGCGCGACGAAGGACTTCTCCTGCTCGCCCGGCTCGTCCTGCTGCTTGTTCGCGTCGATCAGCAGTTCGTCGTCGAGGCCGTTCTTCTCCCGGTGCGGCTTGCCGATGACGTGGTCGCGCTGCAATTCCAGCTGCGCGGCCAGATCCAGCAGCACCGGCACCGAGGGCAGGAACACGGTCGCGGTCTCGCCCGGCCTGCGGGCACGCACGAACCGCCCGATCGCCTGTGCGAAATACAACGGCGTGGAGGCGCTGGTCGCGTACACCCCGACGGCCAGGCGCGGCACGTCGACGCCCTCGGACACCATGCGGACGGCGACCATCCAGGGCTGGGTGCCGTTGCCGAATTCGGCGATGCGGTTGGAGGAGGCCGGGTCGTCGGAGAGCACCAGCGCGGGCTTCTCGCCCGAGATGTGTTCCAGCAACTCCGCGTAGTCGCGGGCGCGGTCCTGGTCGGTGGCGATCACCAGGCCGCCCGCGTCGGGCATGCCGGAGGCGCGCTTCTGGCGCAGCCGGATGTCTGCGGCACGCAGCACGGCGGAGATCCAGTCGCCCGCCGGGTCCAGCGCGGTGCGCCAGGCCCGTGCGGTCTGCTCGGCGTTCAACGGCTCACCCAGACGCGCGGAATATTCCTCGCCCGCGCTGTCGCGCCAGTGCGCCTCGCCGGAGTACGCCAGGAAGACCACCGGGCGCACCACGCCGTCGGCGAGGGCCTCGGCGTAGCCGTAGGTGTGGTCGGCGCGGGACTTCGGGAAACCCGACTCGTCGGGCTCGTAGACGACGAACGGAATCTGGCTGTCGTCACTGCGGAACGGGGTACCGGTCAGCGCGAGGCGGCGGGTGGCGTCGCCGAACGCCTCGGCGGTCGCGTCGCCCCAGCTCTTGGCGTCTCCCGCGTGGTGGATCTCGTCGAGGACGACGAGCGTCCTGCGGTTTTCGGTGCGCACCCGGTGACGTGAGGGATGTGCCGCGACCTGTGCGTAGGTGACCACCACACCGTGGTAGTCACCCGAGGTGCCGCCGGTGGAGTTGGAGAAGCGTGAGTCGAGCGCGATCCCGGCCCGCGCGGCGGACTGCGCCCACTGGTGCTTGAGATGTTCGGTGGGTGCGACCACGGTGACCTGATCCACAGTGCGGTCGGCCAGCAGTTCCGCGGCCACGCGCAGCGCGAAGGTGGTCTTTCCCGCCCCGGGAGTGGCCACGGCGAGGAAGTCCCGCGGTTTGGTGGCCAGATATTTCGTCAGCGCGCGTCGCTGCCAGGCGCGTAGCGAGCCGCCGACAGCGACACTCACCGCTTTCGAATCGCCCGGCGTCTCCGCTTCTCCCGCCACAGCGGCGCCACCCGACCCAGTCACGCAGACGACCCTAGCGGCCCGGCACGGCGTGTCGCCAAACCGACGCGGTGTGCGCGATGGGCGTCACACGGCCACCGGCCAGGACGCTGGGAGTTCATCCCGTGCGCACCGACACGTCGCATCCGCACCGCGATGCCGATCGCCGAAGTGCGCGATGCTGTAACCACGATGACCGATCACCGTGCCCTCGGGGGCGATCCGCCGCGGACCGACGCACCGTCGACCCGCGTCGCCGTCGTGCGTCCCCGGTCCTGGGCCGACCGTGCGGGCGCGCGGACAGCGGCGGTGGGCAGGCGGACCGGCACGCTGATCGTCCGGGTGGCGCAGAAGGCCTGGACCGATTCCATCTTCGCCAAGTCGGCCGCCGCGGCCTTCTGGCAGACGCTCTCGTTGGCTCCGCTGTTGCTCGGTGTTCTCGGCAGCCTCGGTTATGTCGGCGGATGGTTCGGCCCGGACACGGTGCAGATCGTCGAGTCCAAGATCATCGCATTCAGCCAGGATCTGTTCAGCGCGAGCGTGGTGTCGGACCTCATCGAGCCCACGGTGCGGGACGTGCTCGGGCGCGGGCGCGGCGCGGTGGTGTCGGTGGGCTTCGTGCTCTCGCTGTGGGCCGGATCGTCGGCGATGGCCACCTTCGTCGACGCGATCGTCGAGGCCCACGACCAGCAAGACGCCCGGCACCCGGTGTGGCAGCGCATCTTCGCGCTGTTGCTGTACGTGCTGTTCCTGGTGGCGGCGGTGTTCATCCTGCCGCTGGTGGCGCTGGGGCCGACGCTGATCGGGCGGGTGCTGCCCTCGCCTTGGCGCGCGACCGGCCTGCAACTGTTGGATTTCTTCTACTACCCGGGCGTCGGCCTGCTGCTGATCATCGGGCTCACCACCCTGTACAAGCTGGCGCTGCACACCTCACTGCCGTGGCACCGGCTATTCGGCGGGGCACTGGTGGCGGGGGTCTTCTTCATGGCGGCCAGCGATGTGCTGCGCCGCTATCTGTCCTGGGTGACCCGCACCGGCGTCACCTACGGTGCGCTGGCGACGCCGATCGCGTTCCTGCTGTTCACGTTCTTCCTGGGCTTCGCGGTGATTCTGGGCGCGGAGTTCAACGCGGCGGTGCAGGAGTTCTGGCCCGCCCGCGCGACGCGCATGGAGCAGGTGAAGGAGTGGATCGCCAATCAGGTTCGCCGAGACAGCGGCGCCGAGGAGGACGCAGCGAAGCAGAACGAGGCCGCGCAGAACGAGGCCGCGCGCCCGACCGACGCCGGGCCCGACGGTTCGCAGGCCGTGTTCGACCTACGAGGAGCACGGTCCTCGTCCGGCGAGTAGAGCCGTCTCATTCGCCCTTGCGTAGGCCGTCGTAGACCTTCTTGCACTCCGGGCACACCGGAGAGCCGGGCTTGGCCGAGCGGGTCACCGGAAAGATCTCTCCGCACAGCGCGACCACGTGGGTGCCCATCACGGCGCTCTCGGCGATCTTGTCCTTCTTCACGTAGTGGAAGAACTTCGGGGTGTCGTCGCCCGTCGTCTCGTCGGTCGTCGTATCCGGGCGAACCATGGTGTCGGTGCTCACGCATTCCATGATGCCGCATCCTGCGAGCCCGGGCCGACCGCGGTGCCGCGTCGAAGCGACCACGATTCCGGAGCGGAAGCCGACGGCGGCATGTGCGCGAACGGAGCGCGAGTGGAAGACTCGGGGTATGCAGCAGAACGGCGATTCCCCATCCGCCGACGGCCGCGACCGCGAAGAGCACCCCCACGTGACGATGCCGACGCAGCCCCGCCGTTCCCCCGGATATTTCCCAGGCAGTGACGACAAGCACCCCGTGCTGATCACCGAGGCGGCGCCTTCCTTGGAGGACCAGCACCGGGCTCGGGTGCGCCGGTACACGATCATCATGGCCTTCCGCATCCCGTGCCTGGTTCTCGCGGCGGTCGCTTACAGCGCCTTCGGCAACCCGCTGCTGTCCATCCTGATCATCGTCGCGTCCATCCCGCTGCCCTGGATCGCCGTGCTGATCGCCAACGATCGCCCGCCCCGCCGCAAGGACGAACCCAGCCGCTGGGACCGTCCGCGCACGGCCATCGAGTCCCGTTCACACAACGCCATCGACAGCTGAGAATCCACACCGGCGCGCAGCCCTATCCGTGCAGCGCGCCGGGCGCTGATGACGGCGCACGATTTCCGCCGCAGCGCGGGTGCGGCACGACCTTGGCCGAACGGTCTGCGCGAAGCATGTCAGCGGGCCGACCACGGTCTTCGGAGAAGGACGTCAACGCGAGCCGGGCGTCGTCCCGGCGACGGCCGGTGCGCGGCGGATCACCGCCGACATCACGGCCGCGGCGCCGCACAGACCGCCCGCCAGGTACCAGGCGAGGTCGTAACTGCCGTGGAGGTCACGCACGAGACCCGCGCCGGTGGCCGCCACCGCCGAGCCGATCTGGTGCGCGGCGAACACCCAGCCGAACGCGACCGGACCGTCGGCGCCGAACAGTTCGCGGCACAGCACGACCGTCGGCGGCACCGTGGCCACCCAGTCCAGGCCGTAGAAGACGATGAACACCCACAGGCTCGGCTGGGTGTCGGGGCCCAGCAGCGCGGGCAGGATCAGCAGCGACAGGCCGCGCAGCGTGTAGTAGCCGATCAGCAGGTAGCGCGGGTCGACCCGGTCGGTCAGCCAGCCGGAGGCGATGGTGCCTGCCACGTCGAAGACGCCGACCCCGGCCAGCAGGCTCGCCGCGGTGGTCAGCGGCATGCCGTGATCGTGGGCCGCGCTCACGAAATGGGTGCCGACCAGCCCGTTGGTCGAGGCGCCGCAGACGGCGAATCCGCCCGCCAGCAACCAGAATCCCGGACGGCGCGCGATCGAACCGAGCACGGTCAGCGCACGCGACGCGCCACCGGTCGCAGGTGACCGCACGCCCGCCGTGCTGTCCGGCTCGGCGCCGTAGGCCCGCACGCCCACGTCACTGGGATAGTCCCGGATGAACAACAGCACCAGCGGCGCCACGGCCAGCGCCGCGCCCGCGACGATCAGGGACGGCACCCGCCACCCGTGTGCCTGCGCCAGTGCCGACACCAGCGGCAGGAAGATCAACTGCCCGGTCGCGCCCGCGGCGGTGAGCACGCCGGTGACCAGACCACGCTGCCGCACGAACCATCGGCCGGTGATCGTGGCGACGAACGGCATCGACATCGACCCCACGCCGACGCCGACCAGCAGACCCCAGGTCAGCACCAGGTGCCACGGCCGGGACATGAACACCGTCAGCCCACTGCCCGCGGCGACCAGCAGCAGCGCGCAGACCACCACCCTGCGGATGCCGAAGCGATCCATCAGCGCCGCGGCGAACGGCGAAATGAGCCCGTAGAGCAGGAGATTCAGTGAAACGGCCGCCCCGATGGTGCCGTGCGACCAGCCGAACTCCTCGTGCAGCGGAGCCATCAGCACGCTGGGCACCGACCGGAAGGCGGCCGCGCCCAGGAGCGTGACGAAGCCGACGCCCGCGACCAGCCACGCGGGGTGCAAGCGACGGCGCGGCGCGGGATGGAGGGGAACCGGGATCGGTGTCTGCAGTTCGGTCACGCGCCGAGCCTGCCGGAACTATGCTCACGCAACGAGTGGCTCGAATGCCACATATCATCAAATTCGTGCCATCCCTGGCGGTCCCGGTATCTTCTCGACAGAGCGGGCACGCGTACCTAGGGTCGCATAAGCCTCGCGCACCACGATCACCTCGGTTTGTCGCGTGCGAAAAGACAGGAGTGAACATGATTCGGTGGATCTGGGTCTTCCTGGATCGCCCGACGCAGCGTTTCGACGACTGCGCCAAGTTCTGGTCCACGGTCACCGGCACCGAGCTCTCCCCTCGGCGCGGTGCGAACGACGAATTCCTCACCTTGTTGCCCGACCCCGCGCTGTTCGCCGCGGCGAGCGTCAAGATGCAGGCGGTGACCGGGCTCGGCGGAGTGCACCTCGACCTGGACGTCGACGACATCCCCTCCGCCGTCCGCGCCGCGCTCGGCCTCGGCGCGGAGCTGGTGGCCAACCACCCCGACTACGCGGTGCTGCGCTCCCCCGGCGGCCAAGTGTTCTGCCTGACCCCCAGCGGCCGTGCCAAGAGCACGCCCGCGCCTGCCGTTCGAGGTCCGGACGGCACGCTGTCGCGCCTGGATCAGGTCTGCCTCGATATCGGTCCCGCCGACCACGAGGTGGAGACCCGGTTCTGGACGTTGCTGACCGGCTGGACGTTCGAGCCCGGCAGGCGGCCGGAATTCGCCAGACTGCGCTCCGAGGAACACCAGTTGCCCGTGCAGCTGCTGCTGCAGCGCCTCGGCGAGAACCGCACGACCAGCGCGCACGTCGATCTGGCCGCGAGCGACATCGAAGCCACCGCCGCCTGGCACACCTCGCTCGGCGCGACCGTCGTGCAACGCCACGAGCACTGGATAGTCCTGACCGATCCGGGTGACGCGCTCTACTGCGTCACCGGCCGCGATCCCAACGGAGTGTGACCACTCTCCCGCACGCGCTGGTGGCGGCGGCGAAGGCGGCTCGTCACGAGAACGCCGGAACGGTCCCCGGGTGGAGAAACCGTGACGCAGTGGGCGCCCGGTCTGTGCCGGGTGGGCGCGGTGGCAGAGTACCGATGTGCCTGAAAACCGATCGATGACCACCGGTTCGCTGCTCACCGCGCTGTGCCCGGACCTGCGCACCGCACTGACCCGGGTGGGCTACGACGCCGACACCCTGCTCGAGGTGCTCGGCGACGCGCATGCCGCGCTGGGCCGGTCCGAGCCGGTACCGGTGCGCCGCGCGGCACGCTCGGCCGGCGAATTGGGCACGCTTATTCGTCTCCTGCTGCTCGGTGACGCACTTCCCGAGCGGGAGGTGGCCGCGGCCCTCGCGCCGGTGCGGATCGACCGCGCGGTCGCCGCGGGCCTGCTGGACCGTGACGGCGACCAGCTGCGCGCCGCGCTGGACCTACGCCCGCTCGACGCGGGCTCGGGCACCCGGTGGATCCTGTCCGACCTCGATGATTCGATGCATCGGCGCACCTTGACCGAGGACCACGTCCTCGGCGTCGGCCACGCTTCCCTCTCGCTGCTGCGCGCCACACCCACCCGCCCGGTGGGCACGGTGCTCGACCTCGGCACCGGGTGCGGCGTGCAGTCGGTGCACGCCGCCTCCTACGCGCGGCGCGTCACCGCCACCGATGTCAACGCCCGCGCGTTGTGGCTGGCCGAGGCCACCGCGGCGCTCAACGACCTGGATATCGAACTGGTGGAGGGCTCCTGGTTCGAACCGGTGCGGGGCAGGCGCTTCGACCAGGTGGTGGCCAATCCGCCGTTCGTGGTGGGCCCCGCGCGCGTCGAGCACACCTATCGCGATTCCGGCCTCGCACTCGACGGCGCAAGCGAATTGGTGATTTCGCAAGCCTCCGGCCTGCTCGCACCCGGCGGCACCGCCGCGATGCTCGCCGCATGGGTTCATGTCGAGAACGAGGACTGGCGCGGGCGCGTCTCGTCCTGGTTGCCCGCCCACGGCGTGGACGCCTGGGTGGTCCAACGTGATGTCGCCGACCCCGCGCTGTATGTGGGCACGTGGTTGCGAGACGCCGGGCTGGATCCCCGCGATCCGGCCGCGCAGGCCCGCGCGGACCGCTGGCTGGACGCCTTCGAGGCGGCCGACGTCGAGGGCATCGGGTTCGGGTTCGTGTATCTGCGCGCGATCGACGGGCCGACCGAACTGCTCGCCGAGGATCTCACCCACGGCTTCGACGATCCGCTCGGCGACGAGGCAATCCGGTATTTCGAGCGCTCGGCCTGGCTGCGGGCCGTCGCCGGTGACGAAAACCTCGCTTGGTCTTCCCGTTTCGTCGTGGATCCGGCCACCGCGCTGGAGCGGGTCTATCTGCCGGGCGCCGACGGGTGGGCGCCGGAGGTGGCGCGGCTGCATCGCGGCGACGGACCTCGCTGGCAGCACGAAGTGGATCCGGCCACAGTCTCGCTGCTGGCGGGAATGCGCGCCGACGGCCTGCCGTTGTACGACTTGATCGAACTGCTGGCGCTCGCCCACGGAGACGAGGAGGTGAGCGCCCAGTTCGCGGCCGACGCGTTGTCCGTGGTCACCGGATTGGTACGACACGGTCTCATCAAGCCCGTGTAACCGCACGGCAGCCGCGCCCGGTCGGTGCAGGTCCTGGCCGGGGAACGTCCCGCGCTGCGGTGCTTCTCAGGAACTTCTCAGCCGAGAGAGGCGAAAACCGCTGTTCAGAGCGGTTTATGCCAGCCGTAACGGGGAACTTTCTTCCTGTCGGGTCCGTTTATCGGAGTGAGACACCACCGACAGGAGGCAAGTCATGACAAGCCCCGCCACCACTCGTGTGCGCACCAGCGATTCGGACCTCGACGCTCAGAGCCCTGCCGCCGACCTGGTACGCGTGTACCTGAACGGGATCGGCCGCACCGCGCTGCTCACAGCTGCCGACGAGGTCGAGCTGGCCAAGCGCATCGAGGCGGGCCTCTACGCGCAGCACCTGCTGGAAACCGGCAAGCGATTGTCGGCCACCCGCAAGCGTGATCTCGCGATCATCGTGCGCGACGGTCAGGCCGCCCGGTCTCATCTGCTCGAAGCCAACCTGCGCCTTGTTGTCTCGCTCGCCAAGCGGTACACCGGCCGCGGCATGCCGCTGCTGGACCTCATCCAAGAGGGCAACCTCGGTTTGATCCGGGCCATGGAGAAGTTCGACTACGCCAAGGGCTTCAAGTTCTCCACCTACGCCACCTGGTGGATCCGGCAGGCCATCACCCGCGGCATGGCCGATCAGAGCCGCACCATCCGGCTGCCCGTCCACCTCGTCGAGCAGGTGAACAAGCTGGCCAGGATCAAGCGCGAACTGCACCAGCAGCTGGGCCGGGAGGCCACCGACGAGGAACTGGCCACCGAATCCGGCATCCCGGTCGACAAGATCTCCGATCTGCTCGACCACAGCCGCGACCCGGTGAGCCTGGACATGCCGGTCGGCAACGACGAAGAGGCTCCGCTGGGCGATTTCATCGAGGATTCCGAGGCCACCTCGGCCGAGTCCGCGGTCATCGCCGGTCTGTTGCACCACGACGTGCGTAGTGTCCTGGCCACCCTCGACGAGCGCGAGCAGCAGGTCATCCGGCTGCGCTTCGGCCTCGACGACGGTCAGCCGCGCACCTTGGACCAGATCGGCAAACTCTTCGGCCTGTCCCGCGAGCGGGTGCGCCAGATAGAGCGTGAAGTCATGTCGAAGCTGCGCAAGGGTGAGCGGGCCGACCGGCTCCGCGCCTACGCCAGCTGATCGTCCTCCGGCGCCGGCTGCTTCCAGAGAGTTCCGGCGTTCGGCTCGGTGCCCCTTCCGCCGGGGTCACCTTCCCGCGCCGACCGGTGACCGCGCGTACCCGTCCCCCTCCGGGTGACGCGCGAGCCGGTCGGCGGTGTCGTACTCCCCCGTTTGCGCCCTCGTTGGGCGACTCGGCCCTGATTCACCGCGATGTCGTCCTTGACGGACGGTGTCGTCTTCGACCGAGGGCCTCGACCGAGGGCACCGTCGGCGTCACGCCCAGCATGTCCCGCCCGCTGTCAGCGTGCAGCGCGTGGTCGTGCCCTTTTTGCCGGTGTCACCGCGGGGGCAATCGATCGCGTCGGGCTCCTGGCCGACCTTCTCGGTGAGCGAATCCTCGACCGACTTCCCCAAGTCGGCTTGCTGGACTTTCGGAGTACCGACGCTGACGGAACACGCGGTTCACACCGCCACGAGCAGCGACAACAGGGCAAGGCTGCGGGTCCGGTCCGTGACGTGTGCGAGCCGTCCGCTCAGCCGCGCCAGTCCCGCCCCGCCTGCCCGGCACACCCGCTGGTGACGGCTCAGCCCAGCCGGCGCGGCCCGGTGTCGAAACGACTCGGCTCCGGGCCGATACGGCCGCGCGCGTAGAGGATCTCCGCCGATGTGGGCGAAGCCAGCACCGGATCGAAGGACAACTCTCGCATCTCCGGCAGATCGTCGAACAAAGCCGAAATACGCTGTGCCAGTTCGGCGAGGGCTGCCTTGTCCACGCGGGGGCTCGCCGGGGTACCCGACAGCAAAGGCGCGGCCCGCGGTGCGTCGATCAGCGCCATCGCCTCGTCGGCGGTCAGCGGCAGCGCCCGATAGGCGCGGTCGCCGAGCAACTCGATGATCAGACCGGACAACCCGAATTCGATGACCGAGCCGAACGACGGGTCGTCCTGCACCCGCAGGATGCAGCCGACGCCCTTGGTGGCCATCTTCTGGATGTGCAGCACCGGATCACCGCACAACTCCGCCAGATCCGCGTAACCTTGCCGCACCGCCTCCGGCCGCCACAGATCGAGCCGTACACCGGTGAGATCCGGTCTGCGCCGCCACAGTTCGCCCGTCGCCTTGGCCGCCACCGGATAGCCGAGTTCTTCCGCGGCAGCGACCGCCTCCTCCGCGGTGCGCACCTCGCGGAACTCCACGACCGAAATGCCGTAGCACGCGAGCAGTTCCACCGTTTCCAGATCGGTGAGCCTGCGACCGCCCGACCCGGCCATCCAGTCCGCCACCAGTTGACGGGCGCGGTCGGTGTCGATGCCCGGCGGCCGTACCACCGGCGACACGGGCCTTGTCCGCCATTCGGCGTATCGCCGGACCCGGGCCAGGGCTCGCGCGGCGCGTTCCGGATCGGGATACGACGGGATCGACCCGTGCACCGCTGTCGCGCCCGGCCCGCGCACCGCGAGCAGGTTCGGGATGCCTTGCTCGGCGACGAACGTGGTGAGAATCGGCTTCTGGGCATCGGGCACGGCGGCAGCCGCCGCCCTGATCGCGTCGGCGAAGCCCGCCGTCGGCAGGGGCACCGGCGGTGCGAACACGACGATCACGGCGTCCGTCTCGTCGGAGCGCAGGGCAGCGACCAGTGCGTCCAAATACGCGCCCGGAGTCGCCTGTGGGCCCAAGTTGACTGGATCTCCCACCTCGAGGCCCTCGCCTCGCGCCGCGTCGAGAGCCAGCCAATTGAGAGCGGTGCTGTTACCGACGACCGCCAAGCGTGAGCCGCGGGGCAATGGCTGGTAGCCCAGCAGAGCGGCACAGTCGAACAGTTCGGAGATCGAATCGACTTGGACGATGCCCGCCTGGGCGAACAGATCGCGCACGATCGAGCGGTCCATGTCTCCCGCGGGCTGGGCGACCGAGCGGCCGCTGCTCACCGCCACGATCGGTTTGGTACGGGCCACCCGCCGCGCGATCCGGGAGAACTTGCGGGGATTGCCGAAGCTTTCCAGATACAGCAGGACCACATCGGTGTCCGGGTCGCTGTCCCAGTACTGCAGCAGGTCGTTGCCGGAGACGTCGGCGCGGTTACCAGCGGACACGAACGTCGACAAGCCGAGATTGCGAGCCGCCGCCTCGCCGAGGATGGCCGCGCCCAGGGGCCCGGACTGACAGAAGAACCCGATTCGCCCGCGACCGGGCAACACCGTGGCGAGAGTCGCGTTCAAGGCGACCGCCGGGTCGGTATTCGCGATGCCGAGCGCACTCGGCCCGACCACGCGCATCCCGTGCCCACGAGCGGCGGCCACGAGTTCGCGTTCGGCCGCCAGGCCGTCCGCGCCGGTCTCACCGAAACCCGCGGTCAACACCACGAGACCTTTGACGCCCTTGGCCATGCAGTCGTCGAGTACCGACCCGATCGCCGTCGGCGGCACCGCCACCACCGCCAGGTCGACCTCGTCCGGAATCTCCCGGACCGTCGCATACGCCCGTACCCCGCGCACCGATCTACGGTTCGGGTTCACCGGGAACACCGGTCCCTGGAACAGGCCGGAGAGCAGATTCGACAGCACCGCACCGCCGACCCGCCCCGTGGCAGGGGTGGCGCCGATCACCGCGACCGAGCGCGGAGCGAGCAGATTGCCCACACTGCGCGCCTCCGACGCGCGTTCGCGCGAATCACGCACCGACAGCAACGCTTCGGTGGGATCGATGGCGAATTCGAGGTGGAGAACCGATCCGTCGCGGCTGCGTTCGACCTGATAACCCGCGTCGCGGAAGACGGTCACCATCACCGTGTTCTCCGCGAGCACCTCGGCGACGAAGGTCTCGATCTTGTTCTCGGCGGCGGCGCCGGCCAGGTGCTCGAGCAGGATCGAGCCGAGCCCACGTCCTTGATGTCCGTCGGCCACCACGAACGCGACCTCCGCCGCACGCGGTCCGTTCCGTTCCAGTAGTTCGTAGCGGCCCACCGCGACGATCGCCTCCCCCAGTTCCAGCACCAGTCCGACCCGGTCGTGATAGTCGACGTGTGTGGTGCGATACAGGTCCCTGGGCGAGATCCGCGGGTACGGCCCGAAATATCGCAGGTACCTGGTGCGATCGGAGAGCGCGCTGTGGAACTCCTGCAGCCGGTCGGAGTCGTCGGGTGTGATCGGGCGCAGTCGTACGACACCTCCGTCGGAGGCCAGCACGTCGGCGAACCAGTGCTGTGGCGGCAGGGGCGGGGTCGCGGGAGCGTCCGGGGTATCGAGAAAGTCAGTCACGAGGGTCCTCCGGGTCGAGACCTAGCAACCCGAAAGTCGCTCGGCGGGTGGCCAGGACGGCCAGGTCGACGGCACGTTGGGCGCGATCTATCCGCACGTCACCGGTCTCACCGGTACCGCCGGGGCCGTCCCACGGACGGTAGGCGGTGTCACCGCCGTCGCCCATGGTGCGCGGCGGGTCCGCACGCGGCGCCGCCGCGCGGATCGTGTCGATCCAATCCTGCGGAATCGGCGCAGCGGGGTCGACGGTGCGGTCCAGGGCGGTGGCCAGCAGATGCGTCCACGCCCGCGGCACCACCCTGATCAGGCCGTATCCGCCGCCGCCGACGGCGAGCCAGCGTCCTTCGGCATATCGGTCGGCGAGGTCGCGCATGGCGCGGAAAGCCGCCCGCTGACCGTCGACGGTGAGTTC
Source organism: Nocardia asteroides (assembly GCA_019930625.1). Lineage (NCBI taxonomy): Bacteria > Bacillati > Actinomycetota > Actinomycetes > Mycobacteriales > Nocardiaceae > Nocardia > Nocardia asteroides. The sequence continues at coordinate 4,124,984 of CP082844.1, read as the reverse complement.
CAGATCCGCCAACGGGTCTTCGCGATGGGTGTCCACGCCGCACTGGCTGACCACGATCTGCGGGCCGAATGCCGCCACCGCGCCCGGGACCACGGCGTGGAATCCGCGCAGCCACTGCGCATCCCGAGTGCCGGGCAACAGCGGCAGGTTGATCGACGTGCCCTCAGCCGCGCCGACGCCGGTCTCCTCCGGCCAGCCGGTGTTGGGCCACAAGGTGGCCGGATGCTGATGCAGCGAGATGGTCAGCACCCGAGGGTCGGCGTAGAAGGCGCGCTGCACGCCGTCACCGTGGTGCACGTCCACATCGATGTAGGCGATCCGGTCGAAACCGTGGTCGAGCAGCCAGGAGATGGCCACCGCCGGGTCGTTGTACACGCAGAAGCCCGACGCCGAATCGGGCATGGCGTGGTGCATGCCGCCCCCGATACTCACCGCTCGCTTGGTGCGGCCCTCCGCGATCTCCCTGGCCGCGGCCAGGGTACCGCCCACGATCGTGGACGCGGCCTGGTGCATGCGCGGGAAGACCGGATTGTCCGGGGAGCCGAGGCCGTAGGGCGGGGCGGCAGGCGCGCCCACCGGTGCAACGGCGCGTTCGACCGCGTCGAGGTAGTCGGGCGTATGGATGCGCAGCAGGTCCGGACGCCCGGCGGCGGCGGGTTCGAGCAGCTCGACACCCTCGAGCACCCCCAGACTCTCCGCCAGCGCCATGGTGAACTTCAGGCGTGCCGGTTTCATCGGATGCTCCGGAGTCCAGGTGTAATCCAGGAACCGCTCCGTCCAGACGACGGTTCCGGGCCGGCTCGTCCCGGGCGAAATCGGCGCCTGAGGTTCGCCGCGCGGTGCAGTGGCCATGATCGCAACGCTAGTGGGAAGCAAGCAACCCCGCGAAACGTTGTTATGCAGTACAAATACAAGAAAGTACGTTCACGGCCGTCTGCCGTGCGCCGATCGGGTTCCCGCAATGCCACCGGAGATGTCGTGCGCAGTGTGGTGCGGCACGATACGGCACACGGGAGTGCCGTCGTGCGTGGGTAGAATTCGTGCCGACGAAGGGGTAACAGGTGAAGGATCTGGTCGACACCACGGAGATGTATCTCCGTACCATCTACGACCTCGAGGAGGAGGGCGTGGTGCCCCTGCGCGCCCGGATCGCCGAGCGCCTCGAACAGAGTGGTCCCACCGTGAGCCAGACCGTCGCACGGATGGAACGCGACGGTCTGCTGCTGGTGGCCGGAGACCGTCATCTGGAGCTGACCGAGAAGGGGCGCAGCATGGCCGTCGCGGTCATGCGCAAGCACCGGCTGGCCGAACGGCTGCTCGTCGACATCATCGGCCTCGACTGGCAGAACGTGCACGCGGAGGCTTGTCGCTGGGAGCACGTGATGAGCGAGGACGTCGAGCGCCGCCTGGTAGAGGTGCTCAACCACCCGACCACCTCCCCGTACGGCAACCCCATCCCCGGCTTGGACGAGTTGGGCATCATGCCGCCCGCCCCCGCCGACGAGAAGCTGCTGCGCCTGTCGGACCTGCCGCACGGCCATGTACACGCCGTCGTCGTGCGCAGGCTCGCCGAGCACATCCAGACCGACCCGGAGGTCATCGGCAGGCTGCGCGAGGCGGGCGTGGTGCCCGATGCCCGCGTCACGGTGGAGACTCGGCCGGGTTCGGTCGTCATCACCGTGCCCGGCCACGACGGTTTCGAACTGCCTGACGAGATGGCGCACGCCGTCCAGGTGAAGCTGGCCTGACACGTGAAACTTCTCGTCACAGGTGGCGCGGGCTACGTCGGCGGCGTCTGCGCCCAGGTCCTGCTGGAAGCCGGCCACTCGGTAGTCGTGGTCGATGATCTGTCCACCGGAAATGCCGACGGCGTCCCCTCCGAGGCCCGGTTCGTCGAGGGTGACGTAGCGGTCGCCGCGCCCGCACTGCTGGCTGCCGAGCCCTTCGATGGCGTCCTGCATTTCGCGGCGCAGTCGCTGGTCGGCGAATCGGTGCAGCAGCCGGAGAAATACTGGCACGGCAATGTGGTGAAAACGCTCGAGCTGCTGGAGGCGATGCGGCGCGCGGGCACGCGGCGACTGGTCTTCTCCTCCACGGCGGCGGTCTACGGGGAACCGGAGCAGGTGCCCATCCCCGAGGACGCTCCGACCCGCCCGACCAATCCCTACGGCGCGTCGAAGCTGGCCATCGACCATGCCATCACCTCCTACGCGGTCGCGCACGGACTGGCCGCGACCAGCTTGCGGTACTTCAACGTCGCGGGCGCATACGGTGGTCTCGGCGAGAACCGGGTGGTGGAAACGCATCTCATCCCGCTGGTGCTGCAAGTCGCCGCAGGGCATCGCAAGGCGATCTCGGTCTTCGGCACCGATTGGCCGACCCCGGACGGCACCGCGGTCCGCGACTACATCCACATCCGCGACCTCGCCCAAGCCCATCTGCTGGCCTTGGCGACCGCGGAAGCAGGTACCCACCGGATCTACAACCTCGGCAGCGGCGCCGGATTTTCCGTGCGCGAGGTTATTTCGGCCTGCGAGCGCGTCACCGGCCTGCCGATCACGGCGCAGGACGCCCCCCGCCGCCCCGGCGACCCGGCGACCCTGATCGCGTCCAGCGAGCGTGCCGTCGCGGAGCTCGGCTGGCGTCCCGAACACAACGACCTCGACGAGATCGTCAGCGACGCTTGGGGTTTCCTCCAGTCGCTCGGTCCCCGCGCGCACAGCGCGAAGTAACCGGCTGCGGAGTGCCCGGCTCGGCCCCTGACCGACTCGGGCAGCCATGAGCGCGCCACCGCACCGACGCCAGGATCGCCGCGGCGCCGTGTGTCCGGGCGAAGCAGCGTGAATCACGAGGTCGCAGCGATCCGACGGGGCCCAGCTCACCGAACGCCGCACAGCCGATTCGGTAGTGCTGGGCGCCACAGGCGATCTCATGGCTCCGCCGTACCCAGGTCGACCCCGAGCCCCGCAGCGACTCGGTAGCCGCTGTGGGCGAGTCGCCGTAGCTGCTGCGGGCGCATACCCGAACGCAGCGAGGCATCGAGCAGTCTCGCCATCGGATGTCCCGGATCCGCCGCCAGCGCGGCCTCCAGCGCGATGCCCGCCAGCGGTCCGTAGCCGCGGACGTAAGCGCTGTAGCCGAGCAGTGCGGCGGCTTCGGCGCGATCGGGACCGGACAGTACGCGCGTCAGCGCGGCCCACACCGCCTCGGCCGCGTCGGCCTGGTCGCCGACGGCCAAGGCGAACATCGTGTCCCGCACCGCTCGATCGCGCAGGGCGGCAGCGATTCTCGCGAGTTCGGGTGCCGACAACGCGGCGCCGGAGGCGGTGTTGGCGATCTGCCACAACACGTAGTCGAGCGCTTGCCTGCTGTACCCGGCGGGATCACCGCGACGCGCGGCCCCCGCATAGCGCTCCCGCGCGTGAGCGAGCGCGTCGTCCAAGTGGGCGGCCACCTCGGCGTGTGCGAGTGGATCCACCGCGACCAGCTCGCTGATCTCCGAACGCGAACCACGAATCGGCCTGCCGTCCAGCACATGGGTCAGCGCCACCAGGGAGGCGGCCGGATCCCGGAGCACGCCGCGCCGCCGCGGCCCCGCCAACGTCCACCAATGCTGCCCGGCGGTGATGGCGGGCACCGCCCATACCCCGCCGAGCGAGATGTCACACGCCGCCAACCGCCTGCCGAGTGAACCGACCAGCACGTCGAATCGTCCGGCCGCGCAACCGTGCGAGTCGGCGCGACTTTCCGGTTCCACGGCGCTTTCGTCGACGACGACCGCCAGAACCTCGGCCGCCTCGTCGTGCGCGCAGATCCGCGCGACCGCGGCCGCCAGCGTCGCGCCGCGCACGCGCCGGCCACCGGGCGCATCCAGATCGAACCGCGCCACCGCGTCGATGATCGCACCGCCGACCGTCCCGCTTCGCAGAACGAGGACGACCACCGACCGTTCCGGGGTGAATCCCAGCATCGCCGGTACCGCGGCGATCAACTCGCCCGGGTCGTCCACGCGTACAGCGTTATCCGGCGTGGCCGGATATTGCGGAGGATCGTCACGGCATCGGGCATGCCGAGCCCGCTCTTCCGGATGCCACGTACGCGTCCCGCTGATCGTCGTGTGCGAAAACGATCTCTGCGCGACGACGGGAGCGGCTCGCCGTGCGGCCTTGGATGGAACGCCGCAGGTCGACGCGTGCTTACTGCCGGGACCCACCCGGGATGCGTCGTTCTTGTCGGTATGCCCGGCCTCGACAGGTTCAGGGGCGGGAAACGGGTTCGCGGAAGTGGTCATGCTTCGACCATGCGGCTGCGCGGTCGCCCTGCTCGGACGCCGACCTGGTGATTCGGCGAGCCTGTGGAATTCGCCGCTGACTGTGTATCACTCGACTGCCCGGAGTCAGAAATCGCGATCGATGTCGGTGACGCCTGTTACTGTGCGGCCAGGGCCGCTATTTCTCCCGCACTTCGCGCACCGCGGTGGCGAACAGCGCATCCAGTGCCGCGATATCCGGTTCGCTGTCGGCGAACGACATGTAGGTCACCGAAATTCGCACGTCCTCGATCTGCCCGACGTGCGTGCGCATGGACTGGGTCAGCCCGGCGCCTCCCGACTCCGGTCGCACGGTCCTGCGCAGCGAAAGAGCGTCGTCGGCGTCCATCGGCGGTGGCGCAGTGATTTCGGTCGTCACGGTGGTGGCGGCGCCCGCGCGCGTCACCCGCACCGATCCGCACTGTTGCAGTCTGGTGCGCAAGGACGCCAACGGCTCATCGGTGCGGGTCAATTCGACGGTCAGGGTGGCGCGCGTGGCGTCGTCCGTGCCGACCGCCATCGCCGTGCGATCGGGTCCGAAGTCCTGGTGCGGCGGCACGCACCGATCGGGCTCGACGTTCGCGCCGCGGCCGATACCGTCCAGGTCGCCCGCCGCTCGAGCGACGGCCTCCTGCGGCAGCACCACCGCCGTGTACGGCGGGGGGAACTGCCCCGGATCCGGCAGCAGCGTCGGCAGTTCGGCGCTCACATGCCTGGTCACCGTGGTCTGTGTGGTCTGCGCCGACGAGACCGGTCGTCCCGGCACCGTCGACCCGCATCCGGCGAGCAGTACCGCGCAGACGAGGGGCACCACACAGCCCAGCCGGCTGCGCGTCGAATCGGCCACGGTCACACCCCCACTGTGCCAAACTCCGGGTGTCCAGCCAGCGATGCCACGCCGCCGGGCCGGGAATGCGCGGGCTACCGATGCTGTTGCCTGGGAGTACGGGTCGGTGTCCGGCCGTGCGCGGTGACCGTCACCGGCATGGGGGACAATGGACGGTGGTCCCCGGTTCGGACGACTGCTCGTCTCCCCCTGTCACCAGGGGTGGCGAACCATCGAGCAGGCAACCACACTGGCGCGTGAGGTACGTGTCCGGGCCGCAGGAGCCGCGCAGGAAGGAGTACGCGATGGACTACGAGTCGCGAATGTACGAATTGGAGTTCCCCGCTCCGCAGCTGTCGTCCGCCGACGGCGCGGGCCCGGTCCTGGTGCACGGGCTGGAAGGTTTCACCGACGCCGGGCACGCGGTACGGCTGGCGACCACGCACCTGCGCGAGAGCCTCGAAAGCGAGCTGGTCGCCTCGTTCGACGTGGACGAGCTGCTGGATTACCGGTCGCGGCGTCCGCTCATGACGTTCAAGACCGATCATTTCTCCGACTACGCCGAGCCGGAGCTCAACCTCTGGGCGTTGCGCGACACCGCGGGGACCCCGTTCCTGTTGCTCGCAGGTCTGGAACCGGATCTGCGCTGGGAGAAGTTCACCACCGCGGTGCGGCTGCTCGCCGAACAGCTCGGTGTGCGCCGCAGCATCGGCCTGAGCGCCATCCCGATGGCGATTCCGCACACTCGCCCGCTCGGCGTGACCGCGCATTCCTCCGACCGCGACCTCATCTCCGAGCATCAGCGGTGGCCGGGCGAGCTCCAGGTGCCGGGCAGCGCTTCCTCGCTGCTGGAATTCCGCATGGCGCAGCACGGTCACGAGTCGGTCGGTTTCTCGGTGCACGTCCCGCACTATCTGGCGCAGACCGCCTATCCGGAGGCCGCGCAGACGTTGCTGGAGAATGTCGCCGACAACGCGGGCTTGGAGTTCCCGCTGGCCGCCCTCGGCGAGGCCGCCGCACGCGTCCGCGAGCAGGTCAACGAGCACATCGCCGGCAACGTCGAGGTGGAGACCGTCGTGCATGCCCTGGAACGGCAGTACGACAGCTTCGTGACCGCGCAGGAGCGGCAGTCGAGCCTGCTGGTGGGCGACGGCGAGCTGCCCAGCGGTGACGAGCTGGGCGCGGAGTTCGAGCGATTCCTCGCCGAGCAGAGCCGCGCCAAGGGTGACGACGAGAGCGAGCAGGACTGATCGCGCGGCGGTCGGGACCCGATCGCCCCTGCACGCGTGCCCGATAGCGAGGCCGTAGGGTGGTCGGAGTGGATCTGACCGAACTGCTCGACATCCCGGGGACCGACGCCGATGCGCTCTACGAGTCGTTCGGGATGTGGGCCGCCGAGCAGGGCACCCCGCTCTACCCGGCGCAGGACGAGGCGCTGCTCGAGCTGGCTTCCGGATCCAACGTCATCCTCGCCACCCCGACCGGTTCCGGAAAGTCGCTCGTCGCGGTCGGGGCGCATCTGTTCGCCCTCACCCAGGGGCTGCGCACGTACTACACCGCGCCGATCAAGGCGCTGGTGAGCGAGAAATTCTTCGCCCTGTGCGAGGTGTTCGGAGCCGACCGCGTCGGTATGGTCACCGGCGACGCCGCGGTGAATCCGGATGCGCCGATCATCTGCGCTACCGCGGAGATCCTGGCCAATCTGGCGCTGCGCGAGGGCGCGGCCGCCGACGTCGGCCAAGTCGTGATGGACGAATTCCACTTCTACGCCGACCCCGATCGCGGCTGGGCGTGGCAGGTCCCGTTGCTGGAACTGTCGCGCGCCCAGTTCCTGCTCATGTCGGCCACGCTCGGCGAGGTCGACTTCTTCGCACGCGACCTGGAACGCCGCACCGGCCGCTCCACCGCGATCGTCGCGGGCACCGAGCGCCCCGTGCCGCTGAGCTTCTCCTATGCCCGCACTCCGATCACCGAGACTCTCGAGGAGCTGGTCACCACCCACCAGGCTCCGGTGTACGTCGTGCACTTCACCCAGGCCGCCGCGCTCGAGCGCGCGCAGGCGCTGACGAGCGTGAACTTCGCGACGCGGGCCGAGAAGGACGCGATCGCCGCAGCGCTGGGCGAGTTCCGTTTCGCGGCGGGGTTCGGCAAGACCCTGTCCCGGCTGATCCGGCACGGTATCGGCGTGCATCACGCGGGCATGCTGCCGAAGTACCGGCGCTTGGTGGAGCGCCTGGCTCAGGACGGCCTGTTGAAGGTGGTGTGCGGCACCGACACCCTCGGCGTCGGGATCAACGTGCCCATCCGCACGGTGCTGCTGACCGGACTGACCAAGTTCGACGGCGTGCGCACCCGTAGGCTCAAGGCGCGAGAGTTCCATCAGATCGCGGGCCGGGCGGGGCGGGCGGGATACGACACGATGGGCACCGTCGTCGTGCAAGCGCCCGAACACGAGGTGGAGAACACCCGGTTGCTGGCCAAGGCGGGCGACGACCCCAAGAAACAGCGCAAGGTGCAGCGTCGCAAACCGCCGGAGGGTTTCGTCTCCTGGAGCGAGGAGACCTTCGATCGTTTGGTCACCGCGCAACCGGAGCCGATGGTGTCGCGATTCACGGTCACCAACGCCATGCTGCTGAACGTGATCGCCAGGCCGGGCAACTGCTTCACCGCCATGCGCCACCTGCTGGAGGACAACCACGAGCCGCGACCTGCCCAGCGCAGGCACATCCTGCGCGCCATCCGCCTCTATCGCGCACTGCGCGATGCCGGGGTGGTGCAGCAGCTTCCGGAACCGGACGCCCAGGGCCGCCGCGCCCGCTTGACCGTCGATCTGCAGCGCGACTTCGCCCTCGACCAGCCGCTGTCGCCGTTCGCGCTGGCCGCGCTGGAACTGCTGGACAAAGAATCTCCGAGTTATACCCTCGACGTGGTGTCGCTCATCGAATCCACGTTGGAGGATCCGCGTCAACTGCTGATGGCCCAGCAGCACAAGGCGCGCGGCGAGGCCATCGCGGAAATGAAGGCCGACGGCATCGACTACGACGAGCGGATGGAACTGCTCGAAGAGGTGACCTGGCCCAAGCCGCTGGCCGAGCTGATCGAGCCTGCGTACGAGACCTACCGCGCCGGGCACCCGTGGGTGTCGGAGTTCGCGCCCGCGCCGAAGTCGGTGGTGCGCGACATGATCGAGCGCGCCATGACCTTCGCGGAGCTGATCTCCTTCTACGAACTGGCCCGCTCCGAGGGCGTGGTGCTGCGCTACCTCGCCGACGCCTACCGCGCGCTACGGCGCACGGTGCCGGAGTCGGCGCGCACCGAGGAGCTCGACGACATCACCGAATGGCTCGGAGAGCTTGTCCGCCAAGTGGATTCGAGCCTGCTCGACGAGTGGGAGCAACTGACCAACCCGGGTGCGGAGACCGACGCCGATCAGATCGCCTTCGGCGCCGAAACGGTACGTCCGATCTCCGCCAACGAGCGCGCGTTCCGGGTGATGGTCCGCAACGCGATGTTCCGCCGCGTCGAACTCGCCGCGTTGCGGCGCTGGGAGGAGCTGGCCGAGCTCGCTCCGGGCCCGGATTGGGCGCAGGCGTTCGCCGACTATTACGCGGAATACGAGCGGATCGGCACGGGGCCCGACGCCAGGGGTCCGCAGCTGTTCCAGGTGGAACGAAGACCCGGTTTCTGGCAGGTCCGGCAGGTGCTGGACGACCCGGCGGGCGACCACGGCTGGTCGATCGACGCGGTGGTCGACCTCGCCGAGTCCGATGCCGCGGGCGAGGTCGTCTTCGACGACGTCACCGTGTCCGCCGGCTGAGCCCGCATCGGCCATCGGTCCCGCATCCACGCAGGTCAGTAGCTCCGTCGCGCCAGGAGGACGGGGGTGCGCGACCGCGTGGCGAACCCAGGTTTCGACGGATTCGTTTCTGGGTACGGGCCGCTGATACTCTCTCCCCCGCTGCCAAGCGAAAGATCAACTATGCCCGAATCGCCGTACCTTGTCATCCATCCGGAGCGTGTTCGCCAGAATTACCGCGCGCTCGCTGCCGCCCTGTCCGCCGACACGGGCGCGCCGACGAGGATCCGTTTCGCCGTGAAGGCGAGCCCGGTGCCGGAGATCGTGCGCCTGCTCGACGAGGAAGGCGCGGAATTCGACGTGGCCAGCATCGGCGAGATCGACCTGTGCCTCGGGCTGGGTGTGGCGCCGGAGCGCTTGTGCTACGGCAACCCGATCAAGAAAGCCGCCCACATCGCCCTGGCTCATGCCCAAGGGGTGCGTCGCTTCGCGTTCGACACCGAGGACGACCTGCTGCGCATCGCGGAGCACGCACCCGGCTCCGAGGTGGAGTGCCGCTTCCTCGCCTCGGCGCCGGAGTCGCGCACACCGTTCGGCACGAAGTTCGGCTGCACCCCGGGTGAGGCGTTCCGGCTACTGGTCCGGGCGCGGGATCTCGGGCTCGTCGTCGCCGGGCCGTACTTCCACGTCGGCTCCCAGCAACTGGATCCCACCGCGTGGCGGATCGGCATCGAACAGGCGGGGCGGATCGTGGAAGCATTGGCGGACAAAGACATTCAAGTCAGCTGGGTGAACATCGGCGGCGGGCTGCCGATCTCCTACGCCGACCCGGCGCCCGCGCCGACCGAGATCGCCGCCGTGATCAAACACGCGGCGACCGAATTCCTTTCCGGGAGTACCGGATTGGTCGTCGAACCGGGCCGGGCGCTGGTCGGTTCGGCGGGCACGATCCACGCCGAGGTCGTCGGCGTCCGCACCGCGCCGGACGGACGGCGCTGGGTGTATCTCGACATCGGCCGCTACAACGGTATGGCCGAGACCGAGAACGAGTACATCGCCTACCGGTTCGTCACCGACCGGGACGGCGACCCCGTCGACGAGGCGGTGGTGGCCGGTCCGACCTGCGACGGCGACGATGTACTGTATCAACGCACGCGAGTCCTCCTACCGACCACGTTGCGAGCCGGTGATCGCGTTCGAATCCTCGACACCGGTGCCTATACCGCGAGCTATTCGTCGGTGTCATTCAATGGTTTTCCGCCCTTGACCGTTCATGTCTCGGGCGCTGAGCGAGAGTGAGTTTGCCCATGACGGCGGAATTCACCGGTTGGCATGTGCTGGCCGAGTTCGGTGGTGTCGACGCAGCCCTCTGCGACGATCTCGAACGACTCGAATCGGCGTTGCGTGAGTCTCTGATCGCGGCGGGCGTCACCATCTGCGATGTCGTACACAAGAAGTTCGAACCGCAGGGGGTGACCGTCCTCGCGCTGTTGTCGGAGTCCCACGCCTCGATTCACACCTATCCGGAGTCCGGCGACATCTTCGTCGACGTCTTCACCTGCGGCAGCATCGGCGCGGGCGCCTCGAAGGCGGTCGAGCTGCTGCGCGATGCCCTGGCTCCAGAAAACGTCCGCATGCAGGTCATTCGCCGGGGGCACGGCAGCCAGCGGATCGAGGAACCGGTGGGTGCGGGCCTGACCCGCATCTGGGACCTGCACGAGGTGATCGTCGACACCCACACCCCGTTCCAGCACATGGTCATCGCGCGGACCGAGCAGGGCATCAGCCTGTTCTCCGACGACGACCGCCAGTCAACCGAGTTCTCCCAGCTCACCTACCACGAGGCGATGATGGTCCCCGCCTTCGTGCTGGCCCAGAAGCTGGACAGAGTGCTCGTCATCGGCTCCGGGGAGGGCGTGGCCAGTCAGATGTCGGTCGCCGCCGGCGCGACCCACGTCGACCACGTCGACATCGACCAGCTCGAGGTCGAGCTGTGCGCCCGGCACCTGCCCTACGGCTACTCCAGCGACGAGCTGGCCGCCGCGGTCGCAGGTGAGGGACCGATCAGGGTGCACTACGCCGACGGCTGGGACTTCCTGGCCACGGCCGCGCAGGCGGGCACCCGCTACGACGTCATCGTGATCGATCTGCCGGACGAGCGCGTCGAGGACGCGCAGCACAACCGGCTCTACGAGGCGGAGTTCCTGTCCCGATGTCGTGCGCTGCTCGCGCCCGGCGGTGTGCTGAGCGCCCAGGCCGGTTGCGCGACGATGTGGCGCAACGAGACCCTGAAGCGTTCGTGGCAGCGTTTCCACGAGCAGTTCGGCACCGTCGTGCACTACGGCAGCGACGAGCACGAATGGTCGTTCCTGTTCGGCATGGTGGAATCGGTCGACGACCCGGTCGAGAGCATGACCGATCGCCTTGCGCAGCTGCCCTACAAACCCGAGACCATCGACGCGCGGGCGCTGGTGCGCGGCGCGATCGAACCGCACGCACTGCGGGTGTAGAGAGACCGCCGGAAGCGCCGGTTCCGATCGGAACCGGCGCTTCCGGCGTTCGTCACCCCGTCACAGCCGCGCCGGGTCCACCGCCAACAGCGGCCGGATCAGTTCAGGCGCGCTGCTGCTCGCGCCATCGCTCGACGTCGACCCCGCCGACGCCCCAGTTCGACAGCGCGACCTCGTCGATCACCACGTAGGTGCTCGCCGGCGCTTTGCCAAGCACGTCGTGCAGCAGATCGGTGACGCCCTCGATCAGCCGCGCCTTCTGCTCGCGGGTCACGCCCTCGTCGGTGACTTTGATGTTCACGTATGGCACTAGGCTGCCCTTCCCGAGATGAACCCACCGTCGACGGGCAGGATGTGTCCGGTGGTGAACTCCGCGTCGGCGAGATACAGCACGGCGGAGGTGGTTTCGGCGACTTCGCCGATGCGGTTCAACAGCGCGAGCCTGCCGGAGGCCTGCTCGTCACCGTCGCCGAACAGCGGCGTGCGGATGATCCCGGGGGCGACCGCGTTGACCCGGATGCCGTAGGCGGCGAGTTCCGCGGCGAGGCCGGTGGTCAGCGCGTGTACGCCACCCTTGCTGACCAGGGCCGCCGAGGCGGGCAGACCGGCGAGGGCGTGGTCGATCAGCACCGTGCCGATGTTCACGATGCTGCCGCCCCTCGCCTGCGTCAGGAACCGCCGCACGACGGCCTGCGTGGTGAAGTAGGTGCCCTTGAGGTTTCCGTTGAGATAGCCGTCCAGATCCTCCTCGGTGACGTCCACGAATGGTTTGGCTCCGAAGATGCCGGCGTTGTTGACCAGCACATCCACGCCGCCGAACCGCTCGACGGCCACGCGGACCAGAGCCGCTCCGATCGTGAGCTCGCCGATATCGCCCGGCACCGCGGCGACTCGATCCGGCACACCCAGTTCGGCGGCGACCCGCGCCAGCTTCTGCTCGTCGCGCCCGTTGATCACGACATTGTCGCCGCGTTCCACGAACGCCCGTGCGATATCGCGACCGATTCCGCTGGAGGAACCGGTCACGATCACCGTCTTGTTCATATCTTCCCTTCAGTTCGATACGACCGGTCGTCTCCGAATGAGTACGAAGAGGCCGGAGGGGTACGACGCCGTCGAATCAGGGCAGGAAATAGTCGCCGAGCAGGCGGTCCAGGCACTTGCGCAGGGGCGTGGGGGTGCGATCGATCTTCATTCTGATCACCGCTCCCTCCCACGATTCGAGCAGCAGGTCAGCCAGTTCGACCGCCTCGATGTCGGAGCGGATCAGGCCGAGGCGCTGCCCGTGCGCGAGTTGCTCGGCGACGCGATCACGCCAAGCGCCCCATGCCGCCGACAGCGATTCCCGGAGGAGCTCACTACCTTCGAGCTCGCCACCGAGGTTCGCGATCAGGCAACCGCCGGTGAACTCGGCTGCGACGAAATCGTCCATCAGCCGCTCGAAGAAGCCCCGCAGGCCACTGACCGGGTCCGGCGCGGCGGCGAACGCCTCGGTCAGATTGCGCTGCACACACAAGGAGTGATGCTCGATGATCGCGCGACCGAATTCCTCCTTGCTGTCGAAGTAGTTGTAGAAGGAGCCCTTCGGCACACCCACCTTGTCCAGTATCTGTTTGATCCCCGTGCCGTGGTAGCCGGTGGTCAAGAACCCCGTGGCACCCTCTTCGACCAGAAGCCGCCGGGTGTCTTCGCTGCGTCGAGGTCGCGCCATGCCAGCAATATACGACCGGTCGTCTTGAAATAGCAACCCAGGCGCGTCAGGGCCTCGACCATCCGGGACCCAGGGCACCCGAGAAGCTCGCGCAATCCTGGCGCCAGCGCGCGGAGCGAGCGGTGAAGTCTGCGAGATGCTCCGCGGCGAACCGTTCTCGTTGCCAATCCACAGGATCCGCCGCGACGGTCCAGACATAGGTCCACACCGGAGCGCTCCGGTCGTCTACGCGCACTCGGCGCAGGTCGTACTCGTCGTCTTCGAACGCGTCGAGGACCATCCACTCTTCGGCGGTGAGACCACTGAGCACGGCGCCACGGGCGACGCCCTGTGCCGCGGCGACCAGTCCGGGATAGATCCGCCGCGGCAGCGCGGCGGCGCGCCAACCGGTCAGCTGAGCCGGTTCGAGTGACGGCACTCGCCCGAGCAGAGCCTGCAGGACTTGCGGGAACTGGAGAGTGCCATAGACGAACAGCGCATGGCCCGACCCGAACAGATTGCCGAGCCTGCCTTCTCCCGACGCCGCCGATTCCACCTCGCCTCTCCTCCCACATCCACGATGCGCGCCGCGCTCGCTCGGCACACCTACATCGGCCGCTGGGCACGAACGATAGCGGCCAGATACTCGTAATCGTCGGCGCGAGCACTGGAGGTGCGGAAGACCAGACCGACGGTGCGGCCGGGAGCGGGCGCGGAGAAGTGGGCGACATCCAGTGTGCCGCGAGCGGTTTCGGCCGCCACGGCCATCTGCGGAATCAGGGTCACGCCGAGGCCGCCCGCGACGCATTGCACCACGGTCGACAGCGACGCGGCTCTGGTGTCGCCGACGGTGGCCGGGTGCGCGTCGGCCGAGCGGCATGCCTCCAGGGTCTGATCGCGCAGGCAATGCCCCTCGTCCAGCAACAGCAGCGGCTGGGCGTCCAGCACCGACGCCGCGAGGTCGCTACGCCCGGCCAGCTCGTGACCGCGCGGTGTGACCAGTACGAATTCCTCGGTGTAGAGCGGGATCTCGACCAGGCCGGGCATCTCGGTGGGCACCGCCAGCAGCGCGACGTCCAGCACACCGGTGCGCAGCCCGTCCAGCAGCCGGGCGGTCTGATCCTCGATGATCTGCGGGCGCAGGTCGGGCAGCCGCTTGCGCAGTTCGGGCAGCAACCCGGGCAGCACATACGGGGCGATGGTCGGGATGATGCCCATCCGCAAGGTGCCGCCGAGGCCGCCGCCGGTCGCCGACGCGACGAAGCGGTCGGCGGCCTCCAGCGTCGCCATCGCCTTGGGCAGCAACCGCATCCCGGCGGCGGTCACGAGCACACGCCTGGTGCTTCGTTCGATCAGCTGTAGCCCGAGCCCGTGTTCCAAGGCCGCGAGCGCCTGCGATAACGTGGGCTGACTCACACCGAGGCGGGCGGCCGCGGTGCCGAAGTGGCGATATTCCGCGATCGCCACGAACGCACGCAGCTGTGACAGGGTGGGCTGATAAGTCTGATCAGTCACGCCTATCAGTGTAGTGCGACTGATCACCTTTACCTTTTGCCAACCCTTCGGCAAGATCGCCGGTGAGCTTTTCCCCCGCGGTGTGAGTGCCGGGTTTCGAGGCGGTAGCTCGAGTCACCGCAAAGATCCCGCAAGACCGCAGAACACAGCTAGCAAACCAACATGACGAGGAGATGAGCATGGCCCTGCTGACCATCGGCGACCAATTCCCGGCATACAACCTCACCGCGGTCATCGGCGGTGATCTGTCGAAGGTCGACGCTCAGCAGCCCGACGACTACTTCACCCGGATCACCAGTGACGACCACGCGGGCAAGTGGCGGATCATCTTCTTCTGGCCCAAGGACTTCACCTTCGTGTGCCCGACGGAGATCGCCGCGTTCGGCAAGTTGAACGACGAGTTCGCCGACCGCGACGCCCAGGTGCTCGGCGCGTCGGTGGACAACGAGTTCGTGCACTTCCAGTGGCGCGCTCAGCACGAGGACCTCAAGACCCTCCCCTTCCCGATCCTGTCGGACCTCAAGCGCGAACTGGCCACGGCCACGGGCGTGCTCAACGCCGACGGCGTCGCCGACCGCGCCACCTTCATCGTCGACCCGAACAACGAGATCCAGTTCGTCTCGGTCACCGCGGGTTCCGTGGGCCGCAATGTCGACGAGGTGCTGCGCGTGCTGGACGCGCTGCAGTCCGACGAGCTGTGCGCCTGCAACTGGAAGAAGGGCGACCCCACCATCAACGCCGGCGAGCTCCTGGCCGCCAGCGTCTGAAACCCTTCCCGTACCCGAACTTCCGGGGTACTTCACCCATCAACGAGAACCGACCTGGTCCCACGGGACCGCTTCGAGTAGAGGAATCGCCGAATGAGCATTGAGAACCTGAAGAACTCCCTTCCCGAGTACGCCAAGGACCTCAAGCTCAACCTGTCATCCATCGCGCGCACCACCATGCTGAACGAACAGCAGCTGTGGGGCACCCTGCTGGCGTCGGCGGCCGCGACCCGGTCGACGACCACGCTGCGCGAGATCGCCGAGGAAGCCGCCGACGTCCTGTCGGCGGAGGCGTACAACGCCGCGCTCGGCGCTGCCTCGATCATGGGCATGAACAACGTGTTCTACCGGGGCAAGGCGTTCCTCGGCGGCCGCTACGACGACCTGCGGGCCGGGCTGCGCATGCAGATCATCGGCACACCGGCCGTCGACAAGGCCGATTTCGAACTGTGGTCGTTCGCGGTCTCCTCGATCAACGGCTGCGCGCACTGCCTCGAGGCACACGAACACACCCTGCGCGAGGCGGGCGTTTCTCGCGAAGTGATCTTCGAATCGCTGCGCGCCGCCGCCATCGTGGCCGGTGTCGGCCAGGCGGTGCAGTCGACCGAGGCCCTCAGCGCGGCCACGATCTGATTTCGCCGCCAAGAGAGGCCCCTGTCCTGCGGCAGGGGCCTCTCCCGTGTTCCCGATGTGGTCTGGACGACAGCTCGCGGCCGCGGCAGCCGAGTAGGCTCGACCAGCATGAGCACACAGGTTGATGTGGTGCGAGTGTTCACCGACGCCGCCGGGCGGTTCGGGAACGAGCTGGGTATCGCGCGGGCGGCCGACGTGGTGGCAGCCGATCGGCAGGCGCTGGCGGCCAAGGCAGGGTACAGCGAGACCGTGGTGGTCGAGGAGCCGGTGGACGGCACCGTCGCGCTGCGGATCTACACCCCCGCCGTGGAGCTTCCGTTCGCGGGGCACCCTTCGGTGGGGACCGCGTGGTGGTTCGCCTCTCAAGGCATCCCGGTGCGGACCCTGGATGTCCCGGCCGGTCCGGTGGCCGTGGAACTCACCGAGGGATTGACCTGGATCGCCGCTCGCGGCGAATGGGCTCCCCCGTTCACCTTCCATCAGCTGGAGGACGCCGAGGAACTGGCCGCACTGCGTCCGGACGAGTTCTCCGGCGGCCCGCACTACCTATGGGCATGGACCGACGAACACCGCGCCGCCATGCGATCACGGATGTTCGCCCCGACCATGGGTATCTCCGAGGACGAGGCGACCGGAGCCGCAGCCGTGGCATTGACGGCGCTGCTGCGCAAAGGCCTGGTCATCACCCAGGGCAAAGGCTCGCAGATCTTCACCCGATGGGACTCCGACGGCTGGGTGCATCTGGGTGGCCGAGTCGTCGCCGACCAACCGGTGGAGATCTAGCCCCGGCTCACGGCAGCGTGACACCCACGAGCGGATCGCCGCTGGGCGCCTGCGAGCCGCCGTCCGGTTCGACGGTCACCGCGAGCACTTCGCCCGACCGGAAACCGGTGACGAACGGCCGGGCGGTCGACGGCACGTCGCCGAGCACCCCGGCCGAGCGGGCCTGCCCGTCGGCGCCGATCAGCCACACCTGATACACCTGCCCCACCGGCGGCGGCGCGACCTGGTCGAACACGACGACCGCCCGCCCGAGCGCGGGCGAGGCGTCGACCACGAGCCGACCGCCGCCCGCGAACGATCCGTCCACCGTCCGCACATCCGGTCGCACGGGCGCCTGATCGGCGGCGGCCGGGTTCGACGACGGGCCGGTGAGCTGTGCGGTCATCACACTTCCACCGATCACCACGCATGCGGCGGCCGCGATCGGCACCGCCCAGCGCAGCGGCCGCCGCCACGACGAGATCCGCGTGATCGATCGCCCCGTCCGCTCGTCGGGCAGTGCGGCCAGGATGCGGCGTTCCAGCTCCGGCGGCGGCGCGAGTTCGTCGAGCACCGCCAGGCGCCCCATGATGTCGCGCACCTGCCACACGGTGTCGGAGAACGCCTGCCGCACGTCCGGGTCCGCGGCCGCCAACCGGGCATCGATATGCCTGCGTTCGATATCGGCGACCGCGTCCAGCGCGCACGGGTAGGCCAGATCCAGGAGGTCCGCGTCCGATCGCGGCGAGGTGTCAACCATCGGTATGTCCTCCGGACAAACACTTCTCCAATCGTTTCAACCCGTCCCGAATGCGGGTCTTGATGGTAGGCAGCGGTACCGAGAGATAATCGGCGACCTCGCGGTAGGTGCGCCCGCTGTAGTAGGCCAAGGCGATCGCTTCGCGCTGGGTGGGGGTCAAGGTCTCCAGGCAGCCGGCCACCTGTTGTTCTTCGATGCGCTGGGTGACCGATTCGGCGACGACATCGTGAGCGCGTCCCAGATGCTCGTGCGCGTAGACCAGGTCGCGGCTGGTGGCCGAACTCTCCGCGCGAACCCGGTCCACCGCGCGCCGATGCGCGAGCATCATCAGCCAGCCGACCGGACTGGCCAGCGTGGCGTCGTAGCGGTCGGCCATCGACCACACCTGGAGGTAGACCTCCTGGGTCACCTCTTCCGCGGCGGCGTGACTGCGCAGGATCCGCACCGTCAGCCCAAACACCCGCGGGCTGGTCAACTGGTAGAACTCGGTGAACGCGCCACGATCCCCCGCGCCCGCCGCTGCGAGCAACGCCACGAGTTCGCGGCGCGCAAGGGCGGCCCGCGACCGGTCGTAGCCGCTCGGCAACGGGCACCCGAGCGCCGGGTCCTCGGAGTCCTCTCGCGTGCGTGTCCGATCGACGAATCGGCGGGGTGAAGCAGAACCGTGTTCGTCGCTCATGGCCGAATCCCGTGCCTGCATAGACAGGGGTTCGGTATGAGGAGGGGACCGGATTGGTCAGCTCGAAATCATGGTGACCAGCATGTAGGCGGTGCCCGCGTCCATCACCACGTGCGGCACCGCAGCCCACGGTTTCGCGGGACCGGTGAGCGCCGCGACGCATCCGCTGGAACGCGCCAGCAACCCCAGCGGCCCCGGCACATGCGTGTGCGCCCAGCCGGTCCAGGCGGCGAAGGCGACCAAGAGGGCGTCCAGGAGGAACAGCGCGGCAAGGCCGAGCGCGGGGCCTGCGGCCGGTCCGCCCGCGTGGCCGGAGGCCGTATGGCCGGACATCGCGTACAGCATCGCCGCGGCGGCCACGATGTGGTAACCGAGCGGAACCAACCGATCGATCGGCAGGGGCCTGCCCTGTGTGGCGTACTCTGCAGCGCGAATCAGCAGCAGTCCGGCGAAGACCACGGTCATCGCCGTCAGCACACCACGCAACGCGTGCGGGCTCGCCCCCGAGGGAAACAGCAGCATACCGAGCATGACCAGGCACATCACCAGGTGCGCGGCGTCGGACTCGGAGTGCTCGACCGAAATATCGCCAGCCACAGAGGTTTCGGTGCATGCGTCGGCGGGATCGGCCGACGGCGTCGCCGGAGTCAGCACCCGGGACAGCACGAGCACCGCGGCGACCACGAACGCGGACACCACAACCCACCGCAATACGGCATACTCCTGCACGAACTGCGCCACACCCCACCACCTCTCAGCACGGCGACCACAGTCGTCGCACTTCTATGCTCGCATTCCGAGACGAGTTAGGGTGCCCTTTTCGATTGCGCCGCACGGCCCAGAAGCAAAGCCGCAGCGACCGATCAGCGGTTCACACCCGTCGGGCGAGCCGGTTCTTTCGCCGGGCTGTTCCTGCGTGGATGGTGAGGCAAGGCAGCGGATCAGACCTCGTTCAACGCGCGGATGAATCCCTCGACGAGTTCGGTGACCTGATCGTCGGTCATGACGAACGCCGGGGAGATCTGCATGGCGCCTTGGCCCGCGGCGCGGCCCGAGATGCCTTGCGCACGCAGGGCTTTCACCAACGACAACCCTTCGGCGGGGTCGGCCAGCTGGACAGCCGCGACAGCACCGAGCCCACTGCGCACCTCGGCGACCCTCGGGTGCTCGGCGAGCACCGACAGCTGTTCATGCAGGCTGGACTCCAGGCGCAGGGCGGCTTCGAGCAGGCCTTCGCGCTCGATGATGTCGAGGTTCGCCAACGCGGCGGCCGCGGCGCCGGCGTGACCGCCGTAGGTATAGCCGTGCCGCCACCAGACGCCGCCCGCGAAGAACGGCGCCGCCACGTGCGGGGCGGCGAAGACCGCGCCCATCGGGAGATAGCCGGAGGTCAGTCCCTTCGCGGTGGTCATCAGGTCGGGTTCCAGCGCGAAACGCGACGAGGCGAACCACGCTCCGCCGATGCGGCCGAAACCGGTCACCACTTCGTCGGCGACGAAGAGGATGTCGTGGTCGCGGCAGATGCGGCGCACCTCGGCGAGGTAGCCCTGCGGCGGCGGGAACACTCCACCCGCACCGATGACGGGTTCGCAGAAGAACGCGGCGATCCGCTCCGCGCCGAGGTCCTCGACCAGGGCGAGGAGGGCTTTCGCGTCGTCCCACGCGACGGTCCGCGCCGCGGGCATCAGCTCGCCGTAACCTTCGCGGTTGCCGGGGATGCCCGCCAGCGCGGTGCCCGCCACGTGCATGCCGTGATACGCCATCCGCCGCCCGACCACGATCGTCTTGCCCGGCTGCCCGAGTTCGTGCCAGTAGCGGCGGGCGAGCTTGGCCGCGGTGTCGACGGAGTCGGAGCCGCCCGAGGTGAAGAAGATCTTGCTGCCCGGCACCGGGGCCAGCCCGGCGAGCCGCTCGGCGAGTTCCTGGGTGGCAGGCTCGGTGATGTCACCGAAGTTGGAGTAGTGCGCGATGGTGCGCAGCTGGGCGGCCACCGCGTCGGCGATCTCGCCGCGCCCGTGGCCCACGTTGGCGAACCACAGGCCGGCGGTCGCGTCCAGGTAGCGATTGCCCGCTCGGTCGAAGATGTAGGCGCCCTCCCCGCGAGCGACCACGAACGCACCGTCCCGCTCGACGGCACCCATGTCGGCAAAGCCATGCCATAGCGCGTTCATGTCTCCACCTTTGCCGGTTTCCGGATCCCGATCCAGCCCCGCGCGGCGCCGATCGGCCGAACGCCACCATGGGCTCCGGACCGCGCCGGACTGCCGCCCGCCCTGCCGAGCGGGCATCCGCCGTCCTCGGCCGATCCTCGCGTGCGGACGTCGCCGGAGCGTACGCACGCCCGTCGTTCCCAGGCCGATCCTGGCGTGTCGGCGGACGTCGCCGAAGCGGACGCACGCCCGCAGCTCGCACTCGGTTACCAGCCGTACCGCCTGGCGGAATAACCCGTTGCCGGGTTTCGCTAGGCTGGTCGATGCAATGACCAGGACAGCCGCCCCCGATTCCCGCGACCTTCGCACCCGCCTGGCGAACCTCTCCCTCCGCGACGAACACCGGCTGCGGCGCAGGCTCGACCGGGCGCGCGGTGGCGACCTGGCCGAGGTGGAAGCCGAGATCGCAGCCGCCGAATCGCGCGTCGAGGCGCGGCGCGCGGCGGTGCCGGAGATCCGCTATCCGGAGCAACTACCGGTCACCGTCCGCCGCGAGGACATCGCCGCGGCCATCGCCGAGCATCAAGTGGTGATCGTCGCCGGCGAGACCGGCTCGGGCAAGACCACCCAGATACCGAAGATCTGCCTCGAACTCGGCCGTGGCATCCGCGGCGCCATCGGGCACACCCAGCCGCGCAGGCTGGCCGCGCGCACCGTGGCCGAACGCATCGCCGAAGAACTGGGCACCGAGCTCGGCGATGTCGTCGGCTACACGGTGCGGTTCACCGATCACGCCTCCGAGCGCACTTTGGTCAAGCTGATGACCGACGGCATCCTGCTCGCCGAGATCCAGCGCGACCGGCTGCTGCGCCGTTACGACACGATCATCATCGATGAGGCGCACGAGCGCAGTCTCAATATCGACTTCCTGCTCGGCTACCTCGAGCAACTGCTCCCCCGCCGGCCCGACCTCAAGGTGATCATCACCTCGGCGACCATCGATCCCGAGCTGTTCGCCCGGCATTTCGCCGACGAGAAAGGCACCCCAGCCCCGATCGTCGAAGTCTCCGGCCGCTCGTACCCGGTGGAGATCCGCTACCGGCCGCTCGCCCTGGAGCTTCCCGGCGCCGCCGAAGACGAAGACGACGAGGACACCCGCGTCGTCGACCGCGATCCGGTGGACGCGATCGGTGACGCGGTGACCGAGTTGTTCGCCGCGGGCGACGGCGACGTGCTGGTGTTCCTGTCCGGCGAACGCGAGATCCGCGACACCGCCGACGCGCTGCGCGACCTGAAGCTGCCGCGCACCGAGATCCTTCCCCTGTACGCCCGGCTGTCCACCGCCGAGCAGCACCGCGTGTTCGCCCCGCATACCGGGCGCAGAGTGGTGCTGGCGACGAACGTCGCGGAGACCTCGCTGACGGTGCCCGGCATCCGGTACGTCGTCGACCCGGGCACAGCGCGCATCTCGCGTTATTCCATGCGCACCAAAGTGCAGCGATTGCCGATCGAACCGGTCTCCCAGGCGTCGGCGCGGCAGCGATCGGGACGCTGCGGCCGCGTCGCCGACGGCATCTGCATCCGGCTGTATTCCGAGGACGATTTCGAATCACGGCCCGCCTTCACCGAACCCGAGATCCTGCGCACCAACCTGGCCGCGGTCATCCTGCAGATGACCGCGCTCGGCCTCGGTGACATCGAGAACTTCCCGTTCGTGGAGGCGCCGGATCGCCGGGCCATCCGCGACGGCATCGCCCTGCTCGAAGAACTCGGCGCACTCGCGCGGCGGGACGGCAAATCCGCCGCACGCACCAGTGGCGACGACGAGGCCGCTCTGTCGCTGACCCCCATCGGCCGCGAGATGGCTCAGCTGCCGGTCGATCCCCGGATGGCGCGGATGCTGGTGCAGGCCCAGCGCAACAGTTGCCTGGCCGACGTCCTCGTCATCGTCGCGGCGCTGTCGATCCAGGATGTCCGGGAGCGGCCCGCGGACCAGCAGCAGGCAGCCGACACCAAACACGCGCGCTTCACCGTCGACGGCTCCGACTTCCTGGCCTACCTGCGGCTGTGGGACTACCTCGGTGAGCAGCGCAAGTCCTTGTCGTCCAACCAGTTCCGGCGTGTGTGCCGGGAGGAGTTTCTGCACTACCTGCGGATCCGGGAGTGGCAGGACCTGCACGGGCAGCTGCGCACGATCACCAAAGGCCTCGGATGGTCGACCCGAGAAGAGGCCTCAGCCTCAGCCCCCGCCTCAGCCCCTGCCGCTCCCGCGCGACCGGCCCGAGACGCCGCGGCGGCACCGGAGCGCAAGTCCGGCGGCAGATCACGCCGGGGCCGGTCCACGCGCGGCCGGGACGACGGGCGGTCCGACACCGGACGGGACGGATCCGCCACCGACTCGGCGGCCGCGGACGACGGACTTCCCTGGGATTCCACCGCCATTCACCAGGCGCTGCTGGCGGGCATGCTGTCGCACATCGGCGTCAGGGAGGCGGAGTCCCGGGAATTCCTCGGCGCGCGCAACGCCAAGTTCATGATCTTCCCCGGTTCGTCGCTGGCGAAGAAGCCGCCCCGCTGGGTGATGGCCGCCGAACTGGTCGAGACCTCGCGGCTGTGGGGCCGGATGGCCGCGAAGGTCGAGCCCGAGTGGGCCGAACGACTCGCCGGCGACCTCGTCAAACGCATCTACTCCGAACCGCACTGGTCGGCCAAGCGGGGTGCGGCGCGGGCCTACGAACGGGTCACGTTGTACGGGATCCCGCTGGTCACCGGCAGGCCGGTGGACTACGGCCGGATCGACGCCGAGTTGTCGCGCGAGCTGTTCATCCGGCATGCGCTGGTGCAGGGCGAGTGGCAGACGCGCCACGAGTTCTTCCACCGCAATCGCGCACTGCTCGAGGACGTCGCCGACCTCGAGCATCGCGCCCGCCGCCGGGACATCCTGGTCGACGACGAGGTGCTGTTCGAGTTCTACGACAAGCGCCTGCCCGCCGACATCGTCTCGGTGCGTCATTTCGACAGCTGGTGGCGCAGCGCGCGACGGGAAAACCCCGAGCTGCTGGATTTCTCCACCGCCACCGTGGTCAACGAGGGTGCGGCCGCGCTGGATCCGGCAGCCTTCCCTGACTCCTGGCGCCAGGGCGAGCTCAGTTTCCCGCTTTCCTACCAGTTCGAGCCGGGCAACGAGGACGACGGCGTCACCGTGCGGATCCCGGTGGAACAGCTCGCGCACGTCCGCGCCGTCGGCTTCGACTGGCTGGTGCCGGGCATGCGCGACGAGCTGGCCGCCGCGCTGATCAAGACGTTGCCGAAGACGTTGCGCCGCAGCGTGGTTCCCGCCCCCGACTTCGCCGCAGCCGCCTTGGCGGCGCTGACCCCGCGCGCGGAGCCGTTGCGCGCCGGACTGGCGCGCGAGCTGTCCAAGCTGGGTTCGGTCTCGATCGCCCCCACCGACTTCGACGTCTCCGCGCTGCCCGATCATCTGCGCATGACCTTCGCGGCCGTCGACAGCGACGGCGCCACACTCGCGCGTGGCAAGAGCCTCGGCGCGCTGAAAACCCAACTCGCCGAGCAGGTCTCCGCGTCGGTCGCCCGGGCAACCGCGGGCGTGGAACGCCCGCCGGCCACGGTGTGGACCTCCGAATCGCTCGGCACGCTCGCGCCGACGGTGCGGCGCGAGGTCGCCGGGCAGACCGTCACCGGGTACCCCGCACTCGTCGCCGAAGGCGACGGCGTCGCGGTCCGGGTGCTCAGCTCCGCCGCGGAGCAGGCCGCCGCGATGCGCCTCGGCACCAGGGCGCTGCTGCTGCACGCGCTGCCCGTGTCGGCCCGCACCGCCACCGCGGGCCTCTCGCCCGCGGATCGTCTTGCCCTGAGCCAGAATCCGTACGGCTCGCTGGAGGCGCTGCTCGACGATTGCCGCGCGGCCGCCGCCGACGAGCTGCTCACCGCGGCGGGCGGACCGGTGCGCGACCCGGCGGAGTTCGACGCGCTCGTCGCCCGGATCCGTCCCGATTTCGCCTCCGCGGTCGCTCGTTTCGTGCGGTCGGTCGTGCCGATTCTCGCCGGCGCCCACCAGGTTTCGGTCGCGCTCGCGCGGACGAGCGAGGGCGATATCGCCGACGACGTCCACCACCAGCTCGATAATCTGGTGTTCCGCGGTTTCGTGTCCGAAACCGGCGCGCCCAGGCTGCGCGAGCTACCCCGCTATCTCCAGGCCGCGGTGGCGCGGCTGGAGGCGTTGCCCGGCTCGGCCGTTCGCGATCGGCAAGGCATGGCCGAACTCGATCGGGTGCTGGCCGCCTACGACCGCTTGCTCGGGTCGCTACCGGAGAACCGCAGACATGCGCCCCCGGTCACCGAGATCTGGTGGATGATCGAGGAGTTCCGCGTCAGCCTGTTCGCACAGAAGATCGGCACCCCGTTTCCGGTGTCCGCCAAGCGCATCGAGAAGGCGATCGCCGCGGTCCGGCGCTGAGTCAGTCGGCGGCCGACAAGGCCTCGGCGCGCGCTCGGCGCATCTCGCGGATCTCGCGTTCGAAGTCCTCGGCCGAGGTGAACGACCGGTACACCGAGGCGAACCGCAGGTAGGCCACCTCGTCCAGGTCGCGCAGGGGGCCGAGGATGGCCAAGCCCACCTCGTGGCTGGGCACCTCCGGAGATCCCTTGGCGCGCACCGCGTCTTCCACCTGCTGCGCGAGCAGGTTCAGCGCGTCGTCGTCGACTTCACGACCTTGGCATGCCCGGCGCACACCACGGATGACCTTCTCGCGACTGAACGGCTCGGTGACGCCGCTACGCTTGACCACCGACAGGATGGCGGTCTCCACCGTGGTGAATCGCCGCCCACACTGCGGGCACGCGCGGCGACGGCGGATGGCCGCGCCTTCGTCGGCCTCGCGCGAGTCCACCACCCGCGAGTCGGGGTGTCGGCAGTACGGGCAATGCATCCGAGAAATCCTTCGTCGATGCGCGTGCTCGCGTCCGGACCGGGCGCCGATCGCGGCGATCGGCCCGGCGAGCCCGTGTACAGAGGTCTATACCCCGGCACCAGGTGTTCCTCGTGCGACACGCGGAACACCTGCATAACACTTCGAGGATACCCGTCCGGGTTCCCGGATCGTCGCACTCACCCCGGCTGTCGGCTTCCTCATCCGGCGATCCGCCAGGCCGGTCAGGTCCGCGCCCGTAGGTCCGGCCACCAGGCGGCGAGGCGACCACGGGCGAGTCAGTCGCGGATCGCCTCGCCGAGGGCGGCCTGGGCGACGACGGAGTCGGCTTCCCATATCGATGTGGCGGGCGCCAGGTCACCGGTGTGCAGGCCCATCGCGTCTCGCGGGAGGCCGGACTTCCTTTCCTCAGCGGGGATTCCCACCGCCCGGCATACCCGAGCCCTCCACCGCCGCCGGGACCGAAGCGCCCTGGCCCTCACTCCAGTCGCCCGCCCGCACGTGCGCCAAGGCGATGAACCCCACCACCACGAGGGCGGTGAGCAGCGCGGCGACGGCGAGCACCGCGAAGCCGATCTGCGCCTGTTCGACCCGGCGCATCGGATGGTCGCCACAGCCTCGCCGTGGCGCGGAAATTCGTGGCGCCCGGTCGTAGTCGACCATGCCGCCACCGGGCCGCGCGCCGGGCGGGCGCCGATCGACCGCGGACCGATACGCGGGCGTCAGCGCCCGTGCGCGGGCGGCGCCGCGGAGCAACCGCTGGACGGACTCGTATCCGAGATCGTCGCGCGCGGGGTCGAGATCGATGACGCGGCGATCGAGTTCGGCGCCCGTCGCATCGGTGGATGGAGTGGTATCGCTGATCGCAGTGCTCATCGGACAAACCTCCGTGGTGGGTGCTCCGTCGCCGTTCGAGCCGGACTCGTAGTCGAACACATGTTCCGTAGTCATTCGCTCACATGTTCGAAGAACTGGTGTTCGATTTCTACCACGCCCGGACGACAAAGTCAGCAGGAACACCCGACATGCGTCGAACAGATGTTTGATCCCGGCGCGTGACCGGACTAGATTCGAAGAACCGAAGACACGACAGGCCACGAGGACACATGCCGGGCACGAACCGGCCGGGCACAGCAGGAAAGGGCGGTTGCGGTGAGGCAGACGGACGACACGGGAGACGCGACCGAAAGCGGCGCCGACGCGGCGGGTAGCGGGGCGGATCTCACCGTGCGTCAACGCAGAGTGCTGGAGGTGATCCGCACCTCGGTGAGCGAGCGCGGCTACCCGCCGAGCATCCGGGAGATCGGCGACGCCGTCGGCCTCACGTCCACCTCGTCGGTCGCCCATCAGCTGCGCGCCCTGGAGCGCAAGGGCTATCTGCGCCGCGACCCGAACCGGCCCCGCGCCGTCGACGTCCGTGGTCTGGACGAGGTGGTGCGGTCGGTGACCAGCCTGCCGGTCGCGGCCGTGGACGACGGCGATGTCACCGTGGACGTCGAACGGCCCGTTCCCACGTTCGTCCCCGTGCTCGGCCGCATCGCCGCCGGTGGCCCGATCCTGGCCGAACAAGCGGTCGAGGACGTGTTCCCGCTGCCACGCGAACTGGTCGGCGACGGTTCCCTGTTCCTGCTGAAGGTCGTCGGCCAATCGATGATCGACGCGGCGATCTGCGACGGCGACTGGGTGGTCGTGCGGCAGCAGAACGTCGCCGACAACGGCGACATCGTCGCGGCGATGATCGATGGCGAGGCCACGGTGAAGACCTTCAAACGCACCGGCCGAGACGTCTGGCTGATGCCGCACAACCCGGTCTTCGAGCCGATCCCCGGCAACGACGCCCAGATCCTGGGCAAGGTCGTCACCGTCATCCGCAAGATCTGACGGTCCGAAAGGGCGACAGTGCCACGGCCGCGCGGTAACTCGCGCGGCCGTCGCGTGTTCCGGTGCCCCCCGCGAGCCTCATCGTCGTGCGGCCAGCCGTCGGTTGGTGAGCTCGAGCTGACGCGCCGTACCCGCCGCCAGAGCGCTCACCTGGGCGTCGTCCAAGCGGCCGCACAGCCGCCCCCAATGGACCGCGACCCGCTCCCCCACCGCGACATCCGGCACCGCCGCATACCCGTCCACGTGGATCGGAACGGCTCGAGACGTTTCCGCCGAGAGCGCGAGACGCTCTCCGTCCCAGTCGAGTTCGCGGTAGCGCAGCACGACCTGTGCGCCGGTACGGTCCAGCACGGTCCCCCAGGTGATCCGGCAGCTGTCGAGCACGCGCAAGGGATGATCGTTGCCGTGCCGCAACAGCCGCGACCACGGGTATACGCCGAAAACGTGGAAGCAGTGATTGGCCGCGGCCTCCTCGGCCAGCTCCGGGGTCAAGTACGTCCAATATCCACCGGCGACGGGGCCGAGCAGTGCCAGCAGTTCGGCGGTGAACTCGCCTGCGTCCAGTTCCGCGCCCACTCCGCCGCCCAGCCAATAGGACTCGACGAGGCGGCGGTCGAGTGGATCGGCGATCCCGGTCATCCGCGCCATCACGCGCAGGTAGGGCCACGCCCCGGTGAAACGGCGCGCCACCGCGCGCACCTGGTCTTCCGAGCCGTCCCGCAGGGCGGCCGCGTCGGGCGGACCGCAGTAGCCGAGCCGATTGGGCGCGTAGGCGTACCGGGCGAACATCTCCGCGCCGCTGCCGGTCATCAGCAGGGCCTTTCACCGACGGGCCCGGGCGACCACCGCTGCTCCAGCCGGCCGAAACGCCACACCGCGACCGCCACCGCCCAGGTGAGCACGAACAGCCCGACGATGAGGAATCCCATGGCGCCGAGGTCCAATCCGCCGACCCATGCCAACGGACCGTCGGCGATGCCGAGTTCGGCGGTCAGCAACGAGATCATCTCCTGCGCTCCGATCAACAGGGCAACGGCGACCGACAGGCCCGTGACGACGATGTTGTAGTAGACGGTGCGCAACGGCCCCGCGAACGCCCACCCGTAGGCGTAGTTCATGAACGCCCCGTCGAGGGCGTCGAAGAGCGTCATCCCCGCCGAGAACAGCACGGGCAGGACGAGAATCGCGTACCACGGCAGGTCGGTCGCCGCCGCGCCGCCCGCGATCACCAGTAGGCCGACCTCGGTGACGGTGTCGAAGCCGAGGCCGAACAGCAGCCCGACCGGGTACATCTGCCACGGCGCGCGCACCGCCCGGGTAAGCGGTCCGATCACCCGCTGCAGGGCGCCCCGGTCGTTCAACTTCTGCCGCAACTCGGCCTCGTCGTATGTCCCGCGACGCATCCCGCGGAACACTCGCCAGATCCCGATCAGCGAGACCAGATTCAACAGGCCGATGGCGAGCAGGAAGCTCCCCGAGATGCCGGTGCCGAGAACACCGGTCCATCGGTGCAGCCCGGAGTCGTCGTCGCGCAGGTTCCCGGCCAGCGCCTTGACGCCGAACGCCAGCAGCGCGACGAGGACGAAAACGATGGTGGAGTGCCCGAGGGAGAACCAGAACCCGACCGACAGCGGCTTGCGCCCGTCCGCGACCAGCTTGCGGGTGGTGTTGTCGATCGCGGCGATGTGGTCGGCGTCGAACGCGTGCCGCATGCCGAGTGTGTAGGCGGTGACGCCGAGGCCGACGCCGAACACCGCACCGTCCACGACGTACCCGCCGGGCACCACCACCAGCAGCAGCGCCGACCACCCGAGGACGTGCAGCGCGACGACGACCGACGCCATCCCCGCGACGCCGCGTCTCTGCCGCCCGTCCAGGCGGGCCGGCAAGCCGCGCGGCGGCGCGGCGGTATCGGCGATCCGGACGATGACGCACACCTCGCCTTCCAGCTGCGGACCGATTCGCGGACCGCGTCAGCAGATTCGCGGCAGTTGCTCACCCGCGGGCAGATCCACCACGCGCGTTCCGCCGAGCGCCGTGCGAGCCACCACCATGCCGGGATGTTCGGCGACGCATCGGCCGATCGCCGCGGCCTGCGCGCCCAGCGGGTGCTCCCGCATCGCCGCCAGCACGCGGTCGGCGTCCTCCGGCGGGACGAACGCCAGCAACTTGCCCTCGTTGGCCACGTACATGGGGTCCAGCCCGAGCAGGCCGCACGCGTCGCGCACGCCGTCGGGCACCGGGAGCTGGCGCTCGTCCAGCGACACACCGACCTTCGCGGCGCGCGCGATCTCGTTGAGCGAGGCCGCGACGCCGCCGCGGGTGGGATCGCGCAACACGTGCAC
This sequence comes from Nocardia asteroides, assembly GCA_019930625.1. Lineage (NCBI taxonomy): Bacteria > Bacillati > Actinomycetota > Actinomycetes > Mycobacteriales > Nocardiaceae > Nocardia > Nocardia asteroides. The sequence continues at coordinate 4,095,412 of CP082844.1, read as the reverse complement.
GTCCGCGCCGGTCGCCAGCATCGCCGCGACCAATCCGTGCAGCGGCGCGGTGTCGCTGAGCACGGTGGTGCCGAACTCCAGTCCCTCGCGGCAACTGAGCACCGCCACACCGTGCACGCCGATGTCGCCGCTGACCAGCACGACGTCGCCCGGTGCCGCCCGTTGCGGCCGGATGTCCACCTCGGGGGCCACCACACCGATTCCGGCGGTGTTGATGTAGATACCGTCGCCGTGCCCGGCGTCGACGACCTTGGTGTCCCCGGTGACCAGCCGGACTTCCGCCGCCAGCGCGGCGGTGCCGACCGCCTGCGCGATGCGCGCGATGTCGGCCAGCGCGGTGCCCTCCTCGAGGATGAACGCGGTGGACAGCACCATCGGACGCGCACCGGACATGGCCAGATCGTTCACCGTGCCGTTGACCGCGAGCTCACCGATCGTGCCGCCGGGGAACACTATCGGCTTTACGACGAACGAATCGGTAGAGAATGCCAGTCGCGCGCCATCGAGCGTGACCACCGCGGAGTCGGCCAGGTCCGCGCTCGCGGCCGGGCCGAACGCGGGCAGGAACAGATGCTCGATGAGCTCGCCGGACATCGCGCCGCCGCCGCCGTGACCCATCACGATATTCGGCGAATCCCGCAGCGGCATCGGGCAGACCCAGCCCTCCATATCGATCGTCGGGGAGGCGGCGCCGTCCTCACGCATGTGCCACCTCCGCGGGCAGGTCGAGACGCCGGTACAGGTAGTAGGCGGCGCACGCGCCTTCCGAGGACACCATGGTGGCGCCCAACGGGTTACGCGGCGTGCACTCCTTGCCGAAGGCGGCGCACTCGTTCGGTTTGATCAACCCTTGCAGCACCTCGCCGGAGCGGCAGACGGACGACTCGGCGGTGTGCAGGTCGCCCACGGCGAAGCGGTGTTCGGCGTCGAATTCGCGATAGCGGTCCGACAGCCGCCAGCCGCTGCGCGGGATCACGCCGATGCCGCGCCAGGCCCGGTCGGTGACCTCGAAGACGTCCTGCAGCATGGCTTTCGCGGCGGGGTTGCCCGCCGCGGCCACCGCCCGGGGGTAGGCGTTCTCCACTTCGTGCCTGCCCGACTCCAGTTGCAGCACGGTGCGGCGGATACCTTCCAGGATGTCCAGTGGCTCGAATCCGGTGACCACCATCGGCACCCGGTACTGCTCGGCCAGCGGCGGATACTCTTCGGTGCCCATCACGGTGCAGACGTGCCCTGCCGCCAGGAAGCCCTGGACCCGGCAGGTCGGCGACTCCATGATCGCGGCGATCGCGGGCGGGACCAGCACGTGCGAGACCAGCAGCGAGAAATTCCGGATGCCGAGCCGTTTCGCTTGATACACCGTCATGGCGTTGGCCGGGGCGGTCGTCTCGAACCCGATGCCGAAGAAGACGACTTCGCGGTCGGGATTCTCCCTGGCCAGGTTGAGCGCGTCCAGCGGCGAGTACACCACCCGGACGTCACCGCCTTCGCTCTTTACCCGGAACAGGTCCTTGGAGCTGCCGGGCACGCGCAGCATGTCGCCGAACGAGCAGAAGATCACGCCCGGCTGCGCGGCGATCTCCAGCGCTTTGTCGATCACCTCGAGCGGGGTGACGCAGACCGGGCAACCGGGACCGTGGATCATCTCGATCTGGTCGGGCAGCAGCTGGTCTATGCCGTGGCGGATGATCGAATGGGTCTGCCCGCCGCAGACTTCCATGATCGCCCAGCGGCGGCTGGTCGCGCTGCGGATCCGATCGAGCAAGTGCTGGGCCAGCTCGGGGTTGCTGAATTCGTCCAGGTACTTCATGACGTCGCCTCCGGTTGCTCACGTGGTGGTTCGGCGGCGGGGTTGTCCACACCCGCCTGCTTGGCGGCGATCTCGAAGCCGTCGCCGAATTCCTCGTTCAGTACGCCGAGGTGCTCGAACTCGGCCAGGGTCCGCAACGCGGACTCCTCGTCCAACCGCTGGATCGCGAAGCCGACGTGGACCACGACGTAGTCACCGACCGCCGCGTCCGGGATGTATTGCAGGCACACGTCCTTGTGCAGGCCGCCGAAGTCGACGACCGACATCAACGTGCCGTCCCGCTCGTGCAGGCTGAGTACTTTGCCTGGTACCGCAAGACACATCGTTGCTCTCCTTCGCTCATCCCTCGCTGCACGCGAGGAGTTGCCCGAACGCGAGGCCACCGTCGTTGGGTGGCAGCCGGCGGTGGGTGATCACGGTGAACCCGTTGTCGCGCAGCAGCGCACACGACCGCGCGAGTAGCAGGGCGTTCTGGAAGACGCCGCCGGACAGGGCGACGGCCGCCGACGCGGCGGCGTAGCGAGCCGCGAGATCGAGCACCAACCGGGCCAAGGCGGCGTGGAACCGCGCGCCGACCACCTGTGCGGGCGCGCCCGCGCGAATGTCGGCGACCACGGCCGCCAGCACCGGCGCGGGATCAATCACGGCGGGATCGCCGTCGTCCACCGGGAACCGGTATGCGACGGCGCCCTCCGCGCCGGTGCGCGACAACCCCTCCAACTCGATCGCCGCCTGGGCTTCGTAGTCGACGACGTGCCGCACGCCGCACAGCGAGGACACCGCGTCGAACAACCGGCCCATGCTCGACGTCGGCGCGCAGCCCAATCCGGTCCGGAACTGGTGGGCCAGCACCGATCGCTCGGCGGGCGGGCAGGCCGCGACCGCGGGGATGTCCTCGGCCCACTCGATGCCTGCCGCTCGCAGGTGGGCCAGCGCCATGCGGTAGGGCCTGCGCACCGCGAGATCGCCGCCCGCCAGCGGGACGTACTTCAGGTGGGCCAGGCGGCGGTAGCCCTTGTAGCCCGCCAGCAGCACCTCGCCGCCCCACACCGCGCCGTCCGGCCCGAACCCGGTGCCGTCGAAGGCTATGCCGACCACCTGCTCGGTGGGGCCGAGTCCGTGCTCGCCCATGACGGCGGCGATGTGGGCGTGGTGGTGCTGGACGGTGTACACGGTTCGCTCCCCGGCGTGCCTGCGCGCCCATGCGGTGGAGCGATAGCCCGGGTGTGCGTCGGCGACGAACTGGACCGGGCGTACCCCGGTGAGTTCTCCGAGGTGCCGCTGGGCGGCGTCGAAGGAACGCAGCGTCGCCAGGTCGTCCATGTCGCCGATGTGCTGGCTCAGCCAGGCGTAGCGGCCCTCCGCCATCGCGCAGGTGTTCTTGAGGTCCGCGCCGACCGCGAGGGTCGGCGGCAGTGGCACGGGCAGCAGCAGGGGCAGGGGCGCGTAACCGCGCGAGCGCCGGACGGGCAGTTCCCGGCCGTCCAGCGAACGCACCACCGAGTCGTCGCAGGGCACCAGGATGCGCCGGTCGTGCGACAGCCAGCCGTCGGCGAGCCCGGCGAGGCGGGCGCGGGCATCGTCGTCTTGATAGCAGATCGGCTCGCCACCGAGATTGCCCGAAGTCATCACCAGCACCTGCGGCCCGGGCGGGTCGCCGGGTAGGCCGAACAGCAGCAGGTGCAGCGGAGTGTAGGCGAGCATGACGCCCAGATCCGGGTTGCCGGGCGCCACCGACGGAGCCGGGATCGGGTAACGGTGCGGCTGAGCAGCGCCGACTCCGGGCACGGCGATCGCCGCTTCTTCGCCCGCTCGAGCGGTCGTCCTCGCAGCACCGAGGACCGGATGGGATTCTCCCGGCGCGGACCGGCGCGCGAGCAACACTATCGGGCGAGCCGGGCTGGTCAGCAGCGTCTTGGCGGCGCTGTCGACGACGACTACGGCCTGTGCCGTGGCGAGATCCGGCACCATCACGGCGAAAGGCTTGTCGCCGCGGCGTTTGCGCCTGCGCAACTCCGCGACGGCCGACTCGTTCGTGGCGTCACAAGCGAGGTGGTATCCGCCGATGCCCTTGACCGCCAGGATGCCGCCCTCGCGCAGCAGTCGCCGCGCGGCCGTCAGCGGCTCACCGGCTCCCGGCCCCGTATACGTGAGCGTGGGACCGCAGTCGGGGCAGGCGATGGGCTGCGCGTGGAAGCGCCGGTCGGCGGGGTCGGCGTACTCCCGTGCGCACCGGTCGCACATGACGAAGTCGGACATCGACGTGCGCTCGCGGTCGTAGGGCAGGCTCGCGATGATGGTGAAACGCGGCCCGCAGTTGGTGCAGTTGACGAACGGATGGCGATAGCGCCGATCCGCCGGGTCGCGCAATTCGCGCTCGCAATCGGCGCAGATCGCGACGTCGGGTGAGGCCAGCGTGCGGCCGCCGCCGTCGCGCGTGGTGCCCGCGATGTGGAATCCGGTGCCGCCACGCACCGGGATATCGGCCTGCTCGACCGATTCGACCACCGCCAGCGGGGGCGGCCGCAGCCGCAGCCGCTCGGCGAACTCTTCGAGATCCGCCTGCGCGCCCTCGACTTCGATGACGACTCCGCTGCTGTCGTTGCTCACGCTGCCGGACAGCGCCAGTTCGGCGGCGGTGGTGTAGACGAACGGGCGGAACCCGACGCCTTGGACCACGCCGCGCACCAAGAGCCGCCGTCGCAGCCGCTCGGTGGTCATGGCTGGTCCCCGCGTTGCAGCAATCGCAGCCCGTCCAGCGCGGCCGCCGCACCCGCCTCGTCGGTCTTCTCCACCGCGAAGCCCATGTGGATGATCACCCAGTCGCCTGGGCGCGCCGGATCGTCGTCGAGCAGGCCGATGTTCACCTTGCGCTGCTCACCGGACACGTCGACCAGCGCGATCTGGTCGTGGTAGCCGTCGGGGATCGCCATCACCCGTCCCGGGATGCCCAGACACATCGGTCAGTCCTCCTGTCGCGCGGTAACCGGCGGGGCACTACTGGAAAGCAGCTCGGCGAGCACGGCGCCGACGGCGGCGACCGCTTCGTCCACCGCCGCGGCGACCGGCGCGGACAGGCCGATGCCTTCGTCCACGCAGGCGACCTGGCAGCCGATCACCACGGTGGGCGGCAGCGCCCCACCCAGCGCGCGTACCCCGGCGAAGACGGCGTCCGGGCTCATCGCGTGTGCGTCGAGATGCGCGGCGCCCGCATCCTCCGGCACGGCGCGGAACACCTCGACCCGGCCGGGTGCGCCGCGGTCGGGCACGGCGTCGACCAGCACCAGTGCGTCCCAGGGGTCGAGCAGGTCGTAGGCGAGGTGCATGCCGCGGATGCCGTAGTCCACCGCGCGCACACCCGGGTCGCGGTGGTGCGGCAGCCGCCGCACCACCTCGGGACCGAATCCGTCGTCGCCGAGGAAGATGTTGCCGATCCCGGCGATCAGCACCGCGGCCGTCGATTCACCCCTTCTCCTCGGTCGGCGTCGTCGCGCCGCCCACCCGCGCGTCGTCCACCTTCCCGGTCGCTGTCTCGTCCGGGGCGTTGGCGGCCTGCTTGCGCTCGTCGTAGGGCGGTGCCGCCGATTCGGTGCCGGGCGGGGGTTGCGACGTGAACTCGGTCTGCTTCTTGACGTCTTCGGTGTGCGCGGAGGTCATCTCCTCGTGACCGATGTCGCCCGGCTCCCGTTGCGCCGGTCCTCCGGCCGCGACGTCGGCGCCGGCGTCGCGCGAACCCGGCGCGCCACGTGCCGATTGCGGCTCTTCGCGATGCTCACCCATGATGCTCCTTTCCGGTCGACCGCTACATGTGCCGGATCTTCAGGTATCGCCGCAGATCCGGTATCGACCGCACGCCGAGATACAACCCCGCCGCGACCAGCACGGCGACGACAGTCGTCGAGACCACTCCCACGGTTTCCATAGCGGACTTCCTTTCACTTCTCGGGGCCGTCGAGCGGCTCCAGTTCGTCGGGCGCGAAATACAGGTAGCGGCCGTACCATTCGTGCAGCTCGGCCGCTGGGTCGTCCTCCAGCACGACCCCGACGTGCGCCTGTCCGTCCACGTCCTCGTGGACCGAGACGACGCGGGCGCACTGTCCGTCGAAGAACAGGTCCTGGGCGTCGGCGCGCCGCGACGGATGCAGCCGGACCCTGCTGCCCTTGCCTACCAGCACGCCCGCGACCGGGACCGCGTCGAAGTCCGGGCGAACGGCTCCGTCGGCCAGCGGGTCCCACCAATCGACGCCCTCGGGGATCTCCGGGATCAACCGTGCGCGATCGGGGTGCGGGTCGCGCAGCACCCCGTGCAACTGCCGCATGGACTCCGGTGACATCGCTTCGCAACGGTCGATGATCTCGGCCGCGCGCGGGTCGGTGGCCCGCGCCTGCGCCTTCTCCGCGTCGGTCATCGTGAGCACGCGCAGCGTGAGGATTTCATCGATCTCGGTGGAGTCGAACAGCGCGCCTTCGCTCTGCTCGGCGATCTCCGGGTGGTCGTAGAGAATGATCGGCGAGATCAGCAGCATGCTGTAGTCGCCGGGCGGGCCCGCGAGTACCGGGAAGCACCGATACCGGTCGCAGCGGGCGGCCGCGGCAGCCGCGCCGGGCGGCGGCTCCAGCAGCGAAACGAACTCACCGCCGGTGACCTCCGCGATGACGTGCGCGCCGATCAGCGACCGGGCGATGGCGTCGCGCTTGTCGGTGGCGGGTGCGCCCACGTTGCGCAGCCCGACCGTCAGCCGCAGGTAGCCGTCGTCGCGATCGGCCGCGAGCGTGAGTTCGCCCGCCAACGGCAGCCGGGTCCGCACGAGCACACCCTGCGCCGGGCCGATCTCCTCGGTGTCGGTGCGGCCCGGAATGTCCAGCGGCCGGACGAGCGCGCCGGGCGGGACCGGCCCGACGACGACCTCCTGCTCGACCGCCTCGTCCCAGGACAGCCACGACCGCTCGCCATCGGACAGCTCGGCGACGGGCACACCGTCCGCGTTCACCACTTGGCGGCGCTGGAGCTGGAGGAACCGGACGATGAGGGTGATCTCCGGGTTCGGGCCCGCGTCGAGCAGGCATTGCGCCGACAGCGTCGACTCCTCGCCGAGCCCCGCGGCGGCGGCTCCTTCCGGCCCCAGCACACCGAACTGCCATCGCGACTGGTTCTTGCGCGCGTCGGCCCGATAGGGGTAGAGCAGGTAGCCCTCGTACAGCACCGCGTCGGCGACGGCACGAGCGCGGGCGCGGGCTTCGGCGGTCGTCACGGCGTCACCTCGGTCAGCAGCCGGGTCACCGCGTCGTCGAAGCCGACCAGGCCGTGGCCGGATTTGTAAGCGGCGAGCGCCTGCAGGGTGTCCTTGTGCAGCCGCACCCACCCGGAATTGGGGTAATGCGCGGCCATCAGGTCCTGCCACACCGACACCGGCATGTCGAACTTGTCCTCGCGGTCCCACGGGATCTGCTGAATGGCGAATCCCGTGCTGCCCCGGATGAAGACCGTCCCGCTGAAGAGGAACAGCAGCGGCACCACACCGTCGCGCAACGCGTGCAGGTACTTCGATCCGGTCACCTCGAAGTCGTAGGTGCACGGCATCGGCAGATCCACTTCGGCGCCGCCGCTGAAACTCGGAACCATGGTGGCGCAGTGCATCCAGAGGAACGAACGCTGGGTCTCGTGCCACCGCTCGCGCGGGCCGAACAGATCGGTCAACCCCGCGCCCTCTTCGTCGGAGTAACCGCGGCGGAACGGCTCGATGCGCACCTGCGCGCGCAGGGCGATGGCGTGCACGGGTTCCTCAGCGAGCGCGGCGATGCCGACGCGTGCGGACAGAATCGGCGCGACCGCGTACGGCTCGGGTTTCATCTCGAGCACGGCGAAGGTCGTCGAGTACACCGGACTCACGGCGCACCACCGGATTTCGCGCGGGCCGACGACTCGGCGAAGAACTGCCCGAGGTACCGCCGCACATCCTGGCCGCCGTCGAAACCGCGCCACAGCAGCCGCATCCGGCCGACGAACTCGTAACAGGCGTCGATGGGCAGCAGCAGGCAGGCCGCCCGCTCGGTGCTGCGATCGGGCACGCGGATGAGCAGCGCCTCCACGTCGGGCGCGAGCACGTCCAACTCGGGATGCCGTTGGAGGATGGACTGCCATTGCTCCAGGGACAATTCCGATTCCGTCGCGCCCGCGGGCCCGGGATAGAACGCCACCGTCCGGCCCAGTGCGGAATTGCGGAAGAAGAACGCCAGGCTCACCGGAATCTCCAGCGCGTCCCATTCGGCCTGGCTGATCGTGAAGTCGGGGAACGCGAGATACCGATCCGGCACGGCACGATAACGCAGCGCGGCGTTCTGGTCGACGAACAGCAGATAGCAGCTGCGGCACACGCACATCAGCTGCCTGCCTTCGACGTTCACGACGTGCTGGTGCTCCTCGGCGATCGGCTCCGCGCACATCTCGCATCGCTCGCCGGGCCGGGCGGCGGGCCCGCGATCGGCGGCGATCCGCTGTAGCGCACGGAACGGTGTGCTCACCCGCCCACCCCCACCGGTACCGCCACCGAGAGTTCGCCCGAACGCACGAGCACCGGCAACGGTTCGAGGTGCCCGTCGCCGTCGACCCGGGCGCCTGCGTGCACCATGTCGTAGTGCGCCCGGCAGGTCGGGCACCGCAGCACCGCGTCACCGACCGGGAATCCCACGCGGCGCTCCAGCACCGCACCCGCCAGGGAGCGGTCACAGTTCGGGCAGTGGTCCCGGTAGGCGTACAACTCCTCGCCCACCCGGCAGGCCAGCACGGTCAGCCCGGCGACGGCGAACCCACCCACCTCGCCCGCACTCAGCTCGGCCAGTTCGGGGACCGCGACCCAGCTGCCGGACCGCCGGGTGTCGGCGTGCACACGGGAGAACAACGAGTCGGCGGAGATCACCCCCGCCGACTCCGGCTGCGCCGCGACGACTTCGATGGACTCGATTTCCGGCGCCGCCGCCCGCACGGCGTCCTCGACGGCCAGTTCGAGCGTCACCGACGAGGACGGACAGCTCTTGCAACTGCCCGCCAGTTCCAAGCGGACCACGCCGTCGACGATGTCGACCAGGTGGACGTCGCCGCCGTGCGAACCGAGGTAGGGGCGCACGCTGTCCAGCGCGGCCCGTACGCGGGTGTCCACGTCGTGCGGATGCAGGCCGTGCACGAGCAGCAGGCTCGCGACCAGATCGTCGCGAGCCAGCCGCTCGACCGCTTCCGCGTCGAGCAGTCCGACCACGCGGGTGAATCCCGCGCCGTAGAGTTCGACGAGCTCGCGCACCAATTGCTCGGCGCGCTCGCGGGCGAGCGCACCGCCCGCCGAACTCGCCTCCAGCAAGGTCTCGATGCGATCACCGGCTTCGCGCCACCGGGATTCACCGCGCGTGACGTCGTCCTGGTCGTCCGGGCGATCCTCCACCGTCACCTCCGGTCGTTTCGCCCGACGCGGACTCACTCGGGGGTGAGCGTCTGCGTCGGTGAATGCAGTTTCTCCAGCGTCTTGCCCTTGCCGAGATACATGTGCACGCCGCACGGCAGGCACGGATCGAAACTGCGCACCGTGCGCATGATGTCGATGCCCTTGAAGTGCTCGCGGTCGTTCTCCTCGAAGATCGGCTGCCCCTGCACCGCGTCCTCGTAGGGTCCCGGCGTACCGAAGCTGTCGCGCGGGCTGGCGTTCCACGGCGTCGGCGGATACGGGTGGTAGTTGGCGATCTTGCCGTCCCGGATCACCATGTGATGCGACAGCACGCCGCGTACCGCCTCGGTGAAGCCGCAACCGATGCCCTCGTCGGGGACCTCGAACTTCTCCCAGGTCTTCGTGTGGCCTGCGCGGATCTCGGCCATCGCCTTCTCCGCGAAGTGCAGCGCGCAGGCCGCCGCGTACGCCTGGAAATAGGTGCGCGCGCGGTTGCGCTCGAGGGTGTTGCTGCCGTGCACGGGGATCTTCCACTCCAGCGTGACCGGGCCTTTGAGCGCGGTCTTGGGCAGGTTGATCTGCACGCTGTTGCCGGTCGACTTCACGTACCCGATGTCGATCAGGTTGGCCAGCGCCGTCGCCCACAGCCGGGCCAGCGGGCCGCCGCCGGTGTCCAGAGCGAGGTGGTCGGTGCCGTCGAACCACCGCGGCGACATCACCCAGCTGTACTTCTCGTCCAGGTCGCGCTTCTGCGGCCGGGGGTTGGTGTGCTGGTTCCAGGGATGGCGCCGGTCCACCGGATTGCCCAGCGGATCGGTCGGAACGAACATCTCCTGATCGGTCCAGTCCTCGTAGTACGAACTGCCCAGCAGGATCCGCAGGCCCAGGTTGATGTCGACCAAGGAGGTGGTCAGCAGTTTGCCGTCGACCACGACGCCCGGGGTGACGAACATCTTGCGGCCCCAGTCCTCCATGTCCTTGTACTCGAAGTTGCAGACCTCCGGGTCCTGGAACGAGCCCCAGCAACCCAGCAGCGTGCGCCGCAGACCGACCTTCTCGTAGCCGGGCATCGCTTCGTAGAAGAAGTCGAACAAGTCGTCGTGCATCGGCACGACCTTCTTCATGAACTCCACGTAGCGCATCAGCCGCGACAGGTAATCGGTCATCAACTGGATCGTCGCGACCGTGCCGGGCCCGCCGGGATACAGCGTGGAGGGATGGACGTGCCTGCCTTCCATCAGGCAGAACATCTCGCGGGTGATGCGGCTGACCTGCAGTGCCTCCCGGTAGAACTCACCGGTGAACGGGTTGAGCGCCCGCATGATGTCGGCGATCTTGCGATACCCGTGGTCGCCCGCGTGCGGCGCTTCGGTGTTCTCGGCCCTGGCCAGCACGCCCGGGTTGGTCTCGGAGACCATCTTCTCGCAGTAGTCCACGCCGACCAGGTTCTCCTGGAAGATGTTGTGGTCGAACATGTACTCGGCGGCCTCGCCGAGGTTGACGATCCATTCGCCGAGGTGCGGCGGGCGCACGCCGTAGGCCATGTTCTGGCAGTAGCAGGAACAGGTGGCGTGGTTGTCGCCGCAGATGCCGCAGATGCGGCTGGTGATGAAGTGCGCGTCGCGCGGATCCTTGCCCTTCATGAAGATCGAGTAACCACGGAAGATGGACGAGGTGCTGTGGCACTCGACCACTTCCCGATTGTCGAAGTCGATCTTCGTGTAGATGCCGAGGCTGCCGACGATGCGAGTGATCGGGTCCCACGCCATCTCCACGAGACGGTTCGGCTCGATCGTTCGGTGCGACGGCTCCGGGATGATCTGGGTCATCAGAGATCTCCTACCAAGTGCGGGTCGCGCCGGTCTCCAGCTTCCGCCCCCGGTGCCGCCAGTGCGGCTCCTTGTCGACCGTGCGTCCGGTGATGTGACGGAGGCTGCGGATCACCGATCCGTAGAGCCCCGATGCGCTGGACGAGAGCTTTCCGCCGGGCGGTTCGTCCATGAACGGCATGAACTTGTCCGGGAAGCCCGGCATGGTGCAGCCGATGCAGATGCCGCCGACGTTCGGGCACCCGCCCAAGCCGTTGATCCAGCCACGCTTGGGGACGTTGCACTTGACCACCGGCCCCCAGCAGCCCAGTTTCACGATGCACTTCGGCGAGCCGTACTCGGTGGCGAACTCACCCTGCTCGTAGTAGCCCGCGCGGTCGCAACCCTCGTGCACGGTCGCCCCGAACAGCCACTTGGGCCGCAGCGCGTCGTCGAGCGGGATCATCGGCGCCTGTCCGGTCGCCATGTAGAGCAGGTAGGTGAGCGTCTCGGAGAGGTTGTCCGGCTGAATCGGGCAGCCGGGAACGCAGACGATCGGAATGCCCGCCTTGCTCTTCCAGGTCCAGCCGAGATAGTCCGGCACGCCCATCGCACCTGTCGGATTGCCTGCCATGGCGTGGATGCCACCGTAGGTCGCGCAGGTGCCCGCCGCCACGATGGCCGTGGCCTTCGGCGCGAGGCGGTCCAGCCACTCGCTGGTCGTCATGGGCTGGCCGGTGGCGGGATTGTTGCCGAACCCGCACCAGTAGCCCTCTTCCTTGAGTTGCTCGTTCGGAATCGAGCCCTCGACCACCAGGACGAACGGTTCGAGTTCCCCGCGGTCGGCCTTGAAGAACCACTCCAGGAAATCGTCGGCGCCGCCGTTGGGGCCGCACTCGAAGTCGATGAGCGGCCAGTGCACGGCGATCTTCGGCAGACCCGGGAGTGAGCCGAGGGCGATCTCTTCGATGCTCGGCTGCGTGGCCGCCGTCAAGGCAACCGAGTCACCGTCACAGCTGAGTCCCGCGTTGATCCAGAGAACGTGGATCAGCGTCTCTTCGGCTCGTATTGCTTCCTGCGTGGGCATGTGTGCCACCTTCCGCAGCGGACCACCGGGGGCCGAATCTCACCTTTCTCGAAGAAGGGGTCACCCGCGAATGTGATCCTGATCACTCCAATATATCAAGCTCGTCCAGCGGCTTTCTCCGCAGCCGCCGAACCGGCCGGGCGACGCCGCGCGGCCAGCCAGTCGTACCAACGCGACAGGCCTGCACCGCTGGTCACAGACAGCGGTAGGACCTCGACGCCGGGGTGTATCGAGTGGATGTACTCCTGGCATCGGTCCAAATCGAAATCGACGTACGGCAGCAGGTCGGTCTTGTTCACCAGCACCAGCCCCGCCGCCTGGAACATGTGCGGATACTTCAACGGTTTGTCGGTCCCCTCGGTCACCGAGATGACGACGACCTTCTCCCCCTCGCCCAGGTCGAACAGCGCCGGGCAGACCAGGTTGCCGACGTTCTCGACGAACAGCAGCGTGCCCGGCGCGGGATCGAGCGTGTCCAGCGCGCGGTAGATCATCTCGGCGTCCAAGTGACAGCCCGCGCCGGTGTTGACCTGTACGACACGGCACCCGGTGGCCTCGATCCGTTCGGCGTCGAGCAATGTCGCCTGGTCGCCCTCGATCACCGCGATCGGGGTCTGTCCGGACTCCAGGATGGTGCGTTCGAGCAAGCTGGTCTTCCCCGCCCCCGGCGAGCTGGTCATATTGAGCGCGACGATGTCACGCTCGGCCAGCCAGGACCGGTTGCGCTGCGCCAGTTCGTCGTTCTTGGCGAGAACCTTCAGTTCCAGCGTGACCGTCTCGGTGGCGGGCACGTGGACGTGGTCGGCGCCCTGGCCGTGGGAATGGTCGTGGGGGTGCTGATGTTCGTGCGCGTGCTGATGTTCCGCCGCGTGGGCATGGTCGCGCCCGTCGGCGTGCTGGTGGTCGTGTGGGACGCGAATCAGCGCGGCGGCGTCGTCGCCACACCCGCAGGTTGCGCACATGCCTCACTCACCTCCATGGATCGGATACGCAGCTCGCGCCCGGAGCGGATCTCGACATCGGCGCTGCCGCAGGTACACAGCAGGATCGGGTCCGGCAACCGGAACTCGGCTCCACAGGTCCGGCACGCCGCGACGCCCGGAATCTCCACCAGGACCAGTTCCGCGCCCTCGCCGACCGTCGACTCGGCCGCGATTTCGAAACAGAACCGCATGGCATCGGGGACGACGGCGCACAGCGCTCCGACCTCGACGGTGACGGAGTGGACCCGCCGCCCCGCCGCGTGCTCACAGACGGCGTCGATGACGCCCTGGGTGATGGCCATCTCGTGCATCGCGACCTCGATTCCTCGAGCGGACAACCTTGAGGCTACTCCCGGGCAAACCTTCGGGAGGTGGAAATCTCCGATGCTCGGCGAACGCGTTCGTGGGGCTCCTACCCGGTGCGCCGACCCGAGTTGTGACGCAAGCACAGCTGCGGCCGGGATCTCCCTCCGGATCCCGGCCGCCCGATAGCAAACACCCGCGCACCGACCCGACACGTCGGCAGCCGATAGACCGCGCGAGCAGGTCAGTCGTGGTCGACGTCGGCGAGCACCTCGCCGCTGCCTGCGTCGATCGTCACGTCGTGCTCGACCCCCTGCGGCGTGGTGAGCTCCACCTCCCAGACCGGCTTGCCGCGGTCGGTGTCGAGTTCGGCGGATACGACCCGCCCGCCGGGCACGGCTTGCACCGCCTTGTCGATCGCCTGCTGCCTGCTGATCCCGGTGTCGGCCACCAGCGACCAGTCAGCCGCGGAGGACTGGAAGGAGACGGTGTGATCGTCCGGACCACCCGTGGCGACCGCGGCCAGGACGGCACTCAGACCTACGACGGCGGCCGCGACGGCCGTGCCGACCATCAGCCAGCGAAGACCGGCGTAAGCACGGCGGAGTACGGTTGTCATCTGGAACCTCCTGCGGGAGTGGTGATCTCGATGGCTCCCACTGTGACGAACCGGAGCTGAAGGCGAGCTGAAGCCACCTGAAGATCGTTTCAGCATTCGTCTGCCACTCTTGTCGGATGCGTCTGCTGATCGTTGAGGACGAGAAACGTTTGGCTCTCACGCTGGCAAAAGGGTTGTCGGCCGAGGGATTTGCCGTGGATGTGGTGCACGACGGCGCCGAGGGCCTGCACCTGGCGACCACCACCGACTACGACCTGATCATTCTGGACATCATGCTGCCCGGCATGAACGGCTACCGAGTCTGCGCCGCGCTGCGCGCCGCGGGCCACGAGACACCGGTGCTCATGCTGACCGCGAAGGACGGCGAGTACGACGAGGCCGAGGGCTTGGATACCGGAGCCGACGACTATCTCAGCAAGCCGTTCTCCTACCTGGTGCTGCTGGCCCGCATTCGGGCGTTGCTGCGCCGCCGAACACGTGGCGGCGCACGGGTTCTGCGCGTCGGCGACCTGATCGTGGACCCCGCCACCCGCACCTGCCGCCGGGGCGTGCAGGAGGTGACGCTGACCGCCAAAGAGTTCGCCGTGCTCGAGCACTTGGCCGTCCGGGCCGGGGAGGTGGTGTCGAAATCCGATATCCTGCAACACGTCTGGGATTTCGCCTACGACGGTGATCCGAACATCGTCGAGGTCTATATCAGCACGTTGCGCCGCAAGATCGACGCGCCGTTCGGGCGCCGATCGATCACCACCGTCCGCGGCGCGGGCTACCGGCTGGCAGCTGATCGTGACTGAGCGGAAGGGGCGCGCCTGGTGGCGTTCGGTCCGCGCGCGCACCACGGTGGCGGCGACGGCGGTGGTCGCGGTGGCGCTCACGGTGGCCGGTCTCGCGGTGCTCGCGGTGTTGCGCCACAACCTGATCGAGAGCGCCGAATTACAGGCGGAGACCACCGCGCGCGACATGGTGACCGAGCTCGCGGCGGGCGCCGATCTCGGCCGGTTGACGTTTCCCGACGCCGAGAACCAACCGGTGCAGATCGTTTCGATCGACCGCCGCGTTCTGGCCGCGCCCGACGACCTCGCGGGGAAACCACCGATGGCCGATTTCGGTCCGTACGCGAAAGCTCCCGACGACGAAGGTGACGAGGACGAGGACGACGACGAAGAGGGAGAGGAGGAAGAAGAAGACGACGACGAAAGCGCCCCTCCGTCCGCCGGCCCCGCCACACCCGCGGCCGCCGAGGCCGAATTCGGCGACGTACGGCTGACGGTGGACCCGGAAGACGGGCCGCACCCGTTCCGGGTGGCCGCGCTCCCGGTGACCCTCCCGGGCGGACAGCCCGCCACCGTCTACGCGGGCTCGTCCCTCGAGACCGCCGACAGCGCGGTGGCGGACGCACGCCTGGCGATGCTGATCGGCGTCACGCCGCTGCTGGCCGTGGTGGCCCTGGTGACCTGGCTGGTGACCCGGCGCGCCCTGCGCCCGGTGGAGGCGATCCGCAGCCAGCTCGCCGAGATCATGGACGGCGATCTCTCCCGGCGTGTGCCCGAACCGGGCTCCCGCGACGAGATCGCCAGGCTGGCGAGCACCACCAACGCCACGCTGGCCGCGCTGGAGGAATCCGCGGAGCGCCAGCGCCGGTTCATCGCCGACGCCGCACACGAATTGCGCAGCCCCATCGCGAGCTTGCGCACTCAGCTCGAAGTCGCCCAGGCCCACCCCAGCCTGCTGGAACTGGACGGATTGATCGGCGACACCATCCGGCTGGAACATCTCGCGGCCGACCTGCTGCTCTTGGCCCGGCTCGACGCGGGCGAGCAGCCGCGTTCGGATCGCGTGGACGTGACCGCCCTGGTACGCGAGGAACTCGAGCACCGTGTCGGCGACCGGGTCGCGGTGGAGATCGCGGTACCGGAGCAGGCCGTGGCGGTGACCGGGAGCCGGACGCAGCTCGCCCGCGTCTTGGGCAACCTCGTCGACAACGCCCAGCGGCATGCCGCGAGCATCGTGCGCGTCGCGGTGGACCGCGACGACGAAGGGCGAGTCGTGCTGTCGGTCACCGACGACGGCCCGGGGGTGCCGCACGCCGACCGCGACCGAATATTCCAGCGATTCGTCCGCTTGGACGACGCGCGCACCCGTGACGAAGGTGGCGCGGGTCTAGGCTTGGCCATCGTCCGCGACGTCGTCGAACGCCACGCGGGCACCATCCGCGTCACCGATGGTGCGTCCGGCGGCGCCCACTTCGTGGTGATGCTGCCCGCAGGCGGTGGGTGATCGTCCTCGTTCACTCGGCGAGCGCGCTTCGTATCCTTTCGATGATGACCCCACGCGCGGCCCGGCCCTCGGGCGTCGGAGTCAGCGGATAGACATGCGGCAGCCCCCGACCCTCGTGGTAGTCGACCGCGACTCCGGCGCCGCGCGCGGCGTCGACCAGCAGGCAACTGTCCGGGTGCAGGATGTCATCGGTGCCGCAGAACACCGTCAGCGGCCCCAGGCCGCGCAGGTCGGCGACGAGCGGGCTGACCCGAGGGTCGGCGATCTCGAGATCTCCGCGCCAGTGCTCGATGAGCACCCGCGTTCCCGGGACGCCCAGCCACGGGTCGCGCGGCTGCACGACCTCGATCTCGGGATTGGTCAGCGAGAGATCGAGGGCGGGTGCGATCAACAGGGTGCCGGGCAGACGCACCCCATGGTCGTCGCGCAGCACCAGCGCGGACGAAAGGGCGATCTGCCCACCGGCCGAATCGCCCGCCAGGCAGACGTTCCCGTATGTTTCCCGGTTGGCCAGCACCAGTTCCACGAAGCCCTGGACGACTTGCGCGGCCGTCCCGAACGGAATCAGCGGGTATATCGCGACCGTCACGGCCGCGCCGGCTTCCGCGGCGACGGCCGCGCACAGTGCCCAGTGCTGCGGTGCGATCTCGTGCACCCAGCCGCCACCGTGCGCGTACACGACGTTTCCCCGGACCCGGCGACCAGGCGGAGTCAGGGTGTAAACCGGCCAGCCGCCGCGACGGTCCACCTCGATCGCCACATCCGCACGCAGCCGGCGCGGCGGACCGTAGTTGCGGGGCCGGACGCTCAGCTCGAGGATTCGCTCGTGCGCCGCGTCGGCATCGACGAATACGCGATTGGCGCGTGTCGCCTTCAGATATCCCCGCACGACCTGGTTGGCCAAGCTCGGCATCGCAGCACCTCCACTCCGGACGATCGACGGCCGTCGAGTCCTCGGGAGGCGATTGTGCCGCAGTGAACCGCTGCGGTCAGGAGAGTTTCAGGCTGCGCCCGATGATCTCCTTCATGATCTCGGTGGTGCCGCCGTAGATGGTCTGGATACGCGCGTCCATGTAGGCCTTCGCGATCGGATATTCCTTCATATAGCCGTATCCGCCGTGCAATTGCAGGCAGCGGTTGATCAGGTCGAGCTGCTCCTCGGTGCTCCACCATTTGGCCATGGCCGCGTCCTCGGCGGTCAGCTTGCCCTCGTTGAGCAGTTCGATGAACTTGTCGACCATCAGGCGCACCGCGGTGGTCTTGGTGGCCAGTTCGGCGAGCACGAAACGGGTGTTCTGCAGTGCGCCGATCGGCTTGCCGAACGCCTTCCGGTCGCGGACGTACTGGACGGTCATGTCCAGGCAGGACTCCATCGCCGCCGCGGCCATGACGGCGATCGACAGCCGTTCCTGCGGCAGGTTGTGCATGAGGTGGATGAAGCCCATCCCCTCGGCGCCGAGCAGGTTCTTTCCTGGCACGCGCACGTCGTTGAAGCTCAGCTCGGCGGTGTCCTGGGCTTTGAGGCCGAGCTTGTCCAGGTTGCGGCCGCGCTCGAAGCCGGGCATGCCGCGCTCGACCACGAGCAGGCTGAAGCCCATCGCCCCCTTCTCCGGGTCGGTCTGCGCCACCACGATCACGATGTCGGAGTTGATGCCGTTGGTGATGAAGGTCTTGGCGCCGTTGAGGATCCAATCGTCCCCGTCGCGTACCGCGCGGGTCTTGATGCCCTGCAGGTCCGACCCGGTGCCCGGTTCGGTCATGGCGATCGCGGTGATGATCTCGCCGGAGCAGAAGCCGGGCAACCAGCGCTGCTTCTGCTCGTCGTCGGCCAGCTCGAGCAGGTAAGGGGCGATCACATCGTTGTGCAGCGTGAAGCCGAGACCGGAGTACTGGCCGCGGACGGACTCCTCGGAGACGATGGCGTTGTAACGGAAGTCCTTCACCCCGCCGCCACCGTACTCCTCCGGCATGGCCATGCCGAGGAAGCCCTGTTTGCCCGCCTCGAGCCAGACCTCCCGGTCGACGATGCCCTGCTCCTCCCACTTCGCGTGGTTCGGCGCGACGTGCTGATCGAGAAACTTGCGGAACGACTCCCGGAACAGATCGTGTTCGGGTTCGAACAGTGTGCGTTCCACGCCAACCTCCTAGTGACCACACCGGCCGGTCCACACCGACCAGTCGTTGCCTCATACCGTACCCGGAAGGAGAATCTGTGTTCACTTCTGGGGCCGGAATCATGGTCTCACCTGGACCGGCGGCAGGGGGCGAGATCCGCAGGCGAGATTCCCGGCAAACGGTCGAGAGCTCCGGCGCGACCGGCCAACGAGTCCGGTACGCCGATTCGGCGGTCGTGGTCCTGGCCGGGCCGCTGTCGACGGTCTCCCGGACGGTCGTCTGCGCGCACACGGCACCGTCGAGTATTCGGGCGCGCTGATTCTTCGAGATACACAGAACACGGTCGGGCAACCAGCGGAGGGTCTGCGCCCGACCGCGCACGATCGCTGCGGACAGCGGCCAGTCCGGCCGACGCCGCCTGAGATGGCTTTGTACCTCGGCCTCGTCCGGGCGCACTCCAGCGCATCGAGGCCGCCCGCCACTCGGTCGCAGAATTCGGCATTGACGCGGCACGGCGGCCTGGTAGGGCCGGGGAGCAATCCCGCGCGATCACCAATCGAGGATCCACCGACCAGAGCCGCTGGTCGAACGCCATTTACAGCCGATGGCTGCCGAAATCGGTCACTGAAGAGAGGGCGTCACCAACTTGGGAGTGCGCGCCCGTCAGCGTTTCAGCCAGCCGCGTAAACGGCCCACCAAGGTACGGCCTTCGTCGCGCGCCCGTTCGGTGAAGAGGAAGTTCATCTCCTCCTCCAGCGCCTTGCGCACCACGTCGCGGAATTCCGTCGCGGCGGCGTGCATGTCGTCGACGGTGCGCCAGGGCGCCGGATCGATGGGCGCGCCCGCGGAGAAGTAGAAACGCTCCGGACGCGGGATGACGGTGGGGCCGACGCCGCGAATGAGCGGCGGGGTGAGGTCGCGACTGAGCCCGAGGGCCTCCACGGTCCACCGCAAGGGACGCAGAATCGGGTGGTCGCCGTCGACCACGATGTCGTAGGCGTCGTCGACGCCGATCATCGCGACCGGGACGATGGGCGCGCCCGCCTCGATGGCCATGCGCGCGAACCCACTGCGACCCTCCCATTTCAGCAGGTACTTCTCGTTCTTGCGACGGACCGCCTCACGACCGCCGCCGGGGAAGACCATCACCGCCTCGCCGCGCCGGAGCAGGGCCAGGCAATTGGACCGGGTCCCGCGCACCGTGCCGTAGTGGTGCAACAGGTGACGCAGACCGGGGACATTCATCAGCACGTTCTCGGCGAGACCGCGGATCAGGCGGCCGCGGCGGCGCAACACCTCGGGCAACAGCATCGGCGCGTCGATGCCGCCGAGCAGGTTGTGGTTACCGACCAGCAGCACCGGCCCGTCGGCCGGGATGTTCTCCAAACCGTAGAAGCGCGGGCTGGTCCACGCGCGCAGCGGCGCGAGGAGGGTCTCGATCAGCCGCAGATCGATGCCGGTCAGCGAGACCGACAGCGGCGCACCGTCGGTGAGCACCGGATCGGCGCTGTTCGCGGCGCCGGAGCGCCGGGTGCGGGAATCGGAGCGGGCGTCCGACATGAACCCTCCTGGTGTCGATTCGATGACGATAGCGCAACGAAATCGACTGCGTCGCACCGGATGTGCGAGTGGTATCGCGACACGCCCGATTCGGTCCATCGGTAGGCGTGCCCGGCACTGCGGCAAGCCTGCCGCGAACCAGCACGTCATCGCCCTGCTGGGGCAGCCACACCGCCACGACGCGCGGCTGCGCTGTGAATACGCCCACATCGCACCGGACCGGCGGTGCTACCGAGGCTTGCTTCCCGCACGCCGACGGTTGGGTCTACCCGAGGCCTTGCTCGCCGGACTCCGGGCGCCTGCCGCGCCCGCCTTTCCCGCGCGCCGACACGTACCTCCACCCGAGGCCTTACTCACCAACCTTCAGGCGCCCGCCGCGCCCGCCTTTCCCGCGCGCCGCCGCCTACGTCTACCCGGCGCCTTACTCGCCGGTTTCCTCGGTGCCCGCCGTGCCCGCGTGCGCGTACTCCGACAGGGCGGCGGCCAGGGCATGGGGGACGCGCGCGCGAACGCGGGTTCCACCCTCCTCGTGGTGCGAACTCAGGATGCGGCCGTCGGCGTGGATGCGGGCGAGCAGGTCACCGCGCGTGTACGGCAGCAGCACGCTGATCTCCACGTCCAAGCCGCCGAGCATTTCGGCGAGCCGCGCGCGCAGCGCGTCGATGCCCTGCCCGTCGTGCGCGGAGACAAACGACGCGTCCGGCAGCAGCGCGCGCAGGTTGGTGAGTTCCGTCGGCCCCATCGCGTCGGTCTTGTTCACCACGAGCAATTCCGGCGGCGCGGGCGTGCCGGATTCCTTGATCACGTCAGTGATCACCTCGCGGACGGCTTTGATCTGCTCGGCGGGCAGCGCGTCGGAGCCGTCCACCACGTGCAGCAGCAGGTCGGCGCCGGTCACCTCCTCCAAGGTGGAGCGGAAGGCCTCGACCAACTGGGTCGGCAGGTGGCGCACGAAGCCCACGGTGTCGGTGAAGACGACTTCGCGTCCGTCGTCCAGCTCGGCCCGGCGCGTGGTCGGATCGAGCGTGGCGAACAGTGCGTCCTGCACCAGCAAGCCGGCGCCGGTGAGGGTGTTCATGAGGCTCGACTTGCCCGCGTTGGTGTAGCCGACGATCGCGACCGACGGGATGCCGCTGGAGTTGCGGCGCGCCCGCATGGTGTCGCGCGCGGTCTTCATCTCCCGGATCTCCCGGCGCAGCTTGGCCATGCGCTCGCGGATGCGACGACGATCGGTTTCGATCTTCGTCTCACCGGGGCCGCGCAGACCCACGCCGCCGTTGCTGCCCGCGCGACCACCGGCCTGCCGGGACATCGACTCACCCCAACCGCGCAGCCGGGGCAGCATGTACTCCATCTGGGCCAGGGAGACCTGCGCCTTGCCCTCTCGGGAAGTGGCGTGCTGGGCGAAGATGTCCAGGATCAACGCGGTCCGGTCGACCACCTTCACCTTGACGACCTTCTCCAGCGCGGTCAGCTGCGCCGGCGTCAGCTCACCGTCGCAGATGACGGTGTCCGCGCCGGTCTCCAGCACAACCGAACGCAGTTCCTCGGCCTTTCCAGAGCCGATGTAGGTAGCCGGGTCCGGCCGGTCGCGGCGCTGGATCAGCGCCTCGAGCACCTCGGAGCCCGCGGTCTCGGCCAGCGCCGCCAGCTCGGCCATGCTCGCCTCTGCCTGCGCCGCCGTGCCCGCGGTCCAGACACCGACCAGCACGACACGCTCCAGGCGCAGCTGCCGGTACTCGACCTCGGTGATGTCGGTGAGCTCGGTGGAAAGGCCCGCCACTCGCCGGAGCGAACTGCGCTCGTCCAGCTGCAGCTCACCCACGGTCGGATCGGCCGACCAGCCCGACCGGTTCATCCGGGCGGCGTGCTCGGCGACCACGTCGCCGGTTGCCGCGACTTCGCCGGTCATCGCGTCTTCGCCGGTCGCAGCGTCTTCGCCGGTCGCAGCGTCTTCGCCGGTCACAGCGTCGTCGGCCGACTCGGCGGCGCTGTCGTTCGCGTCCGCCGGAGTGAATTCATACGTCTCTGACTTTCTCATACACTATCCATGCTGCCACGACATCACCGCAGTACGCACCCGGTTAATCGGAGGCGACCCGCTCACGGACCGTCCCACCACGATCCGGCGACGCGTCCGGTGGCCACCAGGACCGACGGTCCGCGCAGCCACGCCGAGCCGCGCTCGAGCCCGACGGTCAGTTCACCGCCGGGCACCCGGACGGTCACCCGGCCGGTGTCCTCGGCGATCCGGAAGCCGTCGGCGGCCAGCGCCGCGGCCGCCGCGGCGACGGTTCCCGTTCCGCAGGAACGTGTTTCGCCCACACCACGCTCGTAGACCCGCATGTCGACCGCCCCCGCGTCGTCCAGCGCGGTGACGATCTCGACGTTCACCCCGTGCGGGAACAGGTCCGGATCGAAGCCGGGCGGCACGCTCAGGTCGAGCTTGCCGAGCGCGTCGGCGGACATCCCCGGATCGACACAGGCCAGATGCGGATTGCCGACATCGATGCCGATCCCGGACAGCGCCCAGCCCGCGATGGTCGCGGTGGACGCGCCGAGTTCGCGCACCCGGCCCATACCGACAGTGACGTCGCCGGTGACCTCGTTCCCGGCATGCACCGTGACCGGGCGCGCCCCGGCACGGCTGCCGACGACGAAACTGTCGCGGGTCTCCAGTCCCGAGGCGGTCAAATAGTGGGCGAACACACGCACGCCGTTGCCGCACATCTCGGCGATCGAGCCGTCGGCGTTGCGGTAGTCCATGAACCAGTCGGCGGCGCCGACCTCCTCCGGAAGCCGCGCGAGCACTCCGGCGTCCCGCAGCGCACCCGCCCGCGCGACCCGGAGCACGCCGTCGGCGCCGAGACCGCGTCTGCGATCGCACAGCGCGGCGACCTGCGCGGCTGTCAGCGCCAGGTCGGCCTGCGGGTCCGGCAGCACGATGAAATCGTTCTGGGTGCCGTGGCCCTTGGTGAACTCGATGTCCGGCACGGGCGATGTCTCCCTATCTCGTGGTCACTTGGCAAACGTCCTGCGCTGCCGGGAAATTTCGTAGAGCGTCACCGCCGCCGCCGAGGGCGCCCCCAGCGAGCTGGCAGTGCCGCCCATCGGGATGTGCACCATGTCGTCGCAGGCCGTCTGCCAGGCGGCGCTCATGCCGCTGGTCTCGTTGCCGATGACGAGGATGGTCGCGTCGGTGAAGTCGTAGTCGTAGGCGGCGTCCCTGCCGTGCTCGTCGGTCCCCACGATGCGGGTCGGAATGCCGCGGCGGACCTGCCGATTGCGGAACTCCAGTACCTGCGCGGGCCCGGCGACGCGGAACACCGGCACGGCGAACAGCGAACCGGTCGAAGCGCGAACGGCCTGCGGGTCGTACTGGTCGGCGCCGTGCCCGGTGACGATGACTCCACTGGCGCCGAAGGCGTCTGCCGAGCGGATCAGCGTGCCGAGGTTGCCCGGTGAGTTGGGCCGGTCGAAGACCACGACCACCGGTGCGTCCTCCCCCGGCTCCCCCGGCTGGAAGGTCTCCAGCCCGGGTTGGCGCGACTCCGCGACCGCCACCAATTCCGGTATGCCACCGGACTTCTCGCCGAGTTCGGCCATCAGCTCGGGCACCAAGCCGACCTGCGGCACAGCACTGGTGTCCAGCAGTTCGCGCGCCCAGCTCGACAGCTCCGGGCCGCCGAGGCGGTACAGCAGCGTCTCCAGCGGCCAGTCGTTGGCCACGGCCTGAGTGATCGGACGGACACCTTGCACCAGGAAACGGCCGTCGCGATGACGTTTGGTGCGGTTGTTGAGGTAGGCCTGCCACACCTGGACGGAGGCGTTGCGCGTGGTCACACGTCGGGTCACTGCGGGGTCCGTTCTTTCTCTTCGAGCAGGGCCAGCGCCGTCACGGCCGGATCCGCGGCGGCGCCGTCCACCCACCGCACCCGGGGATCGCGCCGGAACCAGGAGCGTTGCCTGCGCACGTAGCGCCGGGTGCCGATCAGAGTGCGTTCCTGAGCGTGGTTCAGGTCGTATTCGTTGTCCAGATAGGCCAGGACTTGTGCGTAGCCGATGGCGCGGCGCGCGGTGACACCCTCGCGCAGGCCGCAGTCGATCAAGCCGCGTACCTCCTCGACCAGCCCGCCCTCGAACATCGCGGCGGTGCGCCGCTCGATCCGGGCGTCCAGGGCCGCGGTGTCCCGGTCGACGCCGATGATCACGGTGCCCCAGCGCGGCTGCCCGATGGTCGGCGCCGAGGCGGCGAACGGCCGTCCGGTGAGTTCCACGACTTCCAGCGCGCGTACCATACGGCGACCGTCGGTGGGCAGGATGGTGGCCGCGGCCACCGGATCGGCCTCGCGCAACGCCGCGTGCACGGCGGCGACGCCGCCTTCGGCGAGCACCGCCTCCCAGCGCGCCCGAACGGCCGGATCGGTGGCGGGGAACTCCCAGTCGTCCAGCAGCGCTTGGACGTACATCATCGAGCCGCCCACGATGACAGGCACCCGCCCGCGCTCCATGATCGCGACGACGTCGGCGCTCGCCGCCGCCTGATAGGCGGCCACCGACGCGGTGTCGGTCACCTCGAGCACGTCGAGCTGGTGGTGCGGAAGGCCGCGGCGTTGCGCCACGGGCAGCTTCGCGGTGCCGATGTCCATGCCGCGATAGAGCTGCATGGCGTCGATGTTCACGATCTCGCCGCCGAGCCGCTCGGCCAGGTCCAGGGCGAGATCGGATTTGCCGGTGGCGGTGGGACCGACCACGGCGATCGGAGTGATACCCGCATCCGTCACGAAGCATCGTCTCCCGCGGGCCGCCACAGGCTCACGTGGTAGCCGACCCCGAACGGGGCGTCGCAATAGCGTGTCTCGACCACCGGATCGGCGCGGAAGAGTCCGGCCAGCATCTGGTAGGCGGCGCGGCCCGCGAGAACCAGGTCGGCGCACAGCCCGGGATCGAGCGCCCGCAGTGCGGCGCGATCACCCGTGCTCAGAGCACGGTCCAGCCCGTCCTGCACCGGCCGGGCCCGTTCGTCGAGGTAACCGGGCGCCTTGGTGGACAGGGTCGCGGCGCCGTCGGCGACGACCAGCACACCACGCGCCGCGACGTCGCCGTCCAGATCGGCGCGCAGCTTCGCCCCCACCTCCAGGCAGTGCTCCGGTGTCGCGTCCGCGGGCACGACCCGCGCCTCGGCTACCGCGCCCGGCGCGACCTGCCCGCGTAGCCATCCGCCGATCAGTACGGCCAACGGCAGGCCGGCATCGGACTGCTCCGCCGCGGCGAGCGCCGTGTCGGACAAACCGACTCGCACGTCCGCGCCGAAGCCACGGAACGTGCCGACGGTCTCCGGGCCGAGAGTGCTGTCACCGGCCCCGACGCCGATCACGGTCCACCGGTCGGTCACGTCCGCGAAGACGCGCACGGTGTCGAGCACGGCGGACCGCAGCACCGCGCGCGGGTCCGCCTCGCCCGTTCCCGCCGCGTCCGCCACGCCGCCGCACAGTTCGGGTACCAGGACCGGCGGCGAGGGAACGAGGGCGGCGACGGAGAACACGTCGTAACCGTAGTCGTTGCCGGGACCACCGGTGCCGCCCGCTTCGAGTGTCTCTGCCGGAAACACCGCCGGGATTGATAGTGTTCGAAGAGCTACAACCCAGGTCATCAGGGGTTGGAATCCCCGGGATTCCTCCGCGGGAAGGCATGGATCGATGGTCACAAGGGCTCGGACCGGGTTGAATGGGATGAGCCAGGGCGTAATCAGGCAGCCGTGACGCGCGGCAGGGACGAGGAAAAATGACCGATAGCAACGGAACCGCGAAAGCCAGCCCCGGCAAGATGCCGCGTTCCTCCGGTGCCCCGAAACCGGGCAGCTCGATTCAACCGCCCAAACCGCACGCGGTCAAACCCGCCCCGGGCCCGGCCCAGCAGCATCCCCATCCCGTCGTCGTGCCCACCGTTTCCGATCCGAGCCTGTGGGGCCGGGTCGACGAGGACGGCACCGCGTGGGTCAAGACCGCCGAGGGCGAACGCCAGGTCGGCTCGTGGCAGGCCGGTGACGCCGCCGAGGGTCTGGCCCATTTCGGCCGCCGCTTCGACGACCTCGCTACCGAGGTCGCCCTGCTGGAAGCGAGACTGGCCGCGGGCGCGGACGCGCGCAAGACCAAGGCCGCCGCCGTCGCGCTGGCCGAGTCCCTGCCGACCGCCGCCGTCATCGGTGACATCGAGGGCCTGGCCCATCGCCTGCAGGCCATCGCCGAGCACTCCGAAGAGGCCGCCGCGCACGCCAAGGAAGAGAAGGAACGCGCCCGGCACGAGCACACCGAACGCAAGGAGGCGCTGGCCGCCGAGGCGGAGAAGATCGCCGCCGAGTCCACCCAGTGGAAGGCCGCCGGCGATCGGTTGCGCGAGATTCTCGACGAGTGGAAGTCCATCCGCGGTGTGGACCGCAAGGTCGACGACGCGCTGTGGAAGCGCTACTCCAAGGCGCGCGAGGCGTTCAATCGCCGCCGCGGCGCGCACTTCGCCGAACTGGATCGCGAGCGCGCCGCCGCGAAAGCGCGCAAGGAAGAGCTGTGCGTACAGGCCGAGGAGCTGTCCGGCTCCACCGAGTGGGTGGCCACCGCCGGCATCTTCCGTGACCTGCTCGCCGAGTGGAAGGCCGCCGGGCGCGCACCGCGCGAGGCCGACGAGGCGCTGTGGCGGCGCTTCAAGAGCGCGCAGGACGTCTTCTTCGCCGCCCGCAACGCCGCCGTCTCCGAGCGCGACGCAGAGTTCGAACAGAACGCGGCCGCCAAGGAGGAACTGCTGGGCGCCTACGCCTTCATCGATCCGTCCACCGATCTGGAAGGGGCGCGCAGCGCGCTGCGCGAACTCCAGGACAAGTGGGACGCGATCGGCAAGGTGCCGCGCGAGCGCATGCAGGAGCTGGAAGGCAAACTGCGCGCGATCGAGAAGCGCGTGCGCGACGCCGTCGACGCGCAATGGCGACGCACCGACCCCGAGGCGATGGCCCGCGCCGCGCAGTTCCGGGAGCGGGTGGCTCAGTTCGAGGAGCAGGCCGCGAAAGCTCGAGCCGCCGGGAACGCCCGCGACGCGGAGAAGGCATTGGAGCAGGCCAAGCAGTGGCGTGAGTGGGCCGAGGCCGCCGAAGGCGCCGTCAGCAACCGCTGAGCTCGGCGGTATCGGCTCCGTCGATGACAGCGCGGCCCCTCCCAGGCGGGAGGGGCCGCTGTCGTTCGACGGAAAGGGTCAGGATTCGCCGGTGAGGCGACGGCGCTCGCGTTCCTCCGCGGCCGCGGCGGCGTTACGGCGCTGTTCTTCGGCGGCCAACTGCAGCGCGGTTCGGCTCCACACCACGCGGATCCAGTGGAAGGTGAGCACGATGGTCACGATGGCGCCGAGGATCAGCCCGATGCCGGGGCCCGCTCCGATGTAGTTGCCCAGCCCGGGGGTCTGGCGGTGCCAGATGGAGAGTACGCCGAACACACTGGCCACCGCGCTGCCCGCGACGGCGATCCAGGCCAGCACCCAGCGGCGGGTCATCAGCGCCAGCATCGAGAAGCCGATGCCGAAGATCACGAGGAACCAGACGAAAACCCGCGAGGGCAGACCGATGTGCTCGGCCCGCGCGACGTCGGTGTCCAGCAGGACGTCGAAGCCGCGCGCCGCGCCCGCGTGTGGCAGCACCAGCGACGCCAGCAGCAGGAACACCGCGCCCGCCACGACCATGGCGCGGACGCCGGGATCGATCTCACCGGCGATCCTGCGCTCGACGGCGTCGAGATCGTCGCGGAATTGTTCGAAATCGCTGGTGCTCTCGACCGAGCTCACTGAGTCCTCGTTTCGTTCGTCTCCGTCGGGGCGCGCGGGCTGGCTCCTGGGGGTCGCCGCGGACGCGCCGCGCTCGCCGTCGCCGGACGCGGGAACAGCCCCGTCGGCGCCGCGGGTCGCGTCGCCGTCGTCGTCCGGGCTCGTGGTCATGCGCCGCAGCCGGTCGAGCAGCCGGCGACCGCGGGTTCCGGGACGGGAGCGCCGATGCGGGGCAGTCCGAGGCCCACGCCGATCGGCGCGGTCTTCGGCGTGACGCCGCGTTCGTGCGCGTCGCCGGCACGGGTGCGGCGGTGGCTCTTGATCGCGGAGTCGGCGACCAGGTGGTGCGGTGCCGCGGCGGTGATGTCGACCGTGATCAGGTCGCCGGGGCGGATCGGCTCGGTGGTGCCGCCCGGGCGGAAATGCACCAGCCTGCCGTCGCGGGCGCGACCGCTCATCCTGGCGGTCGCCGCGTTCTTCTTGCCCGCGCCCTCGGCCACCAGCAGCTCCACCTCGGTGCCGACCAGCTCCCGGTTGGCCTCCAGAGAGATCTCCTCCTGTAGCGCGATGAGCCGGTCGTAGCGCTCCTGGACGACGGCCTTGGGCAGCTGGTCGGGCATGTCGGCGGCGGGCGTACCGGGCCGCTTGGAGTACTGGAAGGTGTACGCGCTGGTGAAACGCGCCCGGCGGACCACGTCGAGGGTTTCCTGGAAGTCCTCCTCGGTCTCGCCGGGGAAGCCCACGATGATGTCGGTGGTTATCGCGGCGTGCGGCATCGCGCCCCGCACCTTGTCGATGATGCCGAGGTAGCGGGCTTTGCGGTAGGAGCGGCGCATGGCCTTGAGCACCCGGTCCGAACCCGACTGCAGCGGCATGTGCAGTTGCGGGCAGATGTTCGGGGTCTCGGCCATCGCCTCGATCACGTCGTCGGTGAACTCGGCCGGGTGCGGGGAGGTGAAACGGACCCGCTCCAAGCCGTCGATGTGCCCGCACGCGCGCAGCAGCTTGGCGAACGCCCCGCGGTCGCGCGGCTCGCTCGGGTCGGCGAACGACGCGCCGTAGGAGTTCACGTTCTGGCCGAGCAGCGTCACCTCGAGCACGCCTTGGTCGACCAGCGCCTGCACCTCGGCGAGCACATCGCCGGGGCGGCGGTCGACCTCCTTGCCGCGCAGGGCGGGCACGATGCAGAAGGTGCAGGTGTTGTTGCAGCCGACCGAAATGGAAACCCACCCCGCGTAGGCGGATTCGCGCTTGGCGGGCAGTGCGGACGGGAACGCCTCCAGCGACTCCAGGATCTCCACCTGGGCTTCCCGGTTGTGCCGCGCCCGCTCCAGCAGCACCGGCAGCGAACCGATGTTGTGCGTGCCGAAGACCACGTCCACCCAGGGCGCCTTGCGCACCACGACGTCGCGGTCCTTCTGCGCCAGGCAGCCGCCGACGGCGATCTGCATGCCGGGATGCCCCGCCTTGATCGGCGCCAGGTGGCCGAGCGTGCCGTAGAGCTTGTTGTCCGCGTTCTCGCGCACCGCGCAGGTGTTGAAGACGACGAGGTCGGCCGTCGCGCCGGGCGCGGCCTTCACGTATCCCGCGTCCTCCAGCAACCCCGACAACCGTTCGGAATCGTGCACGTTCATCTGGCAACCGAAGGTGCGGACCTCGTAACTGCGTGCTGTGCCCTCGGCGGGAGCCGACACTGCCTGACCGATCGAATCCACCCGTCCAGGGTACGGGGCGGTCCGTGGCGCCTTTCGCGGGCATCGGCGCAGGCTCCGGGCGGTCTCCGGCCGACTGGCGAACGGCCGGGAGGTTACACCCACGTGACGAATCGGCGCGGCGAGACGGCGTGTCGCCGAAACCCGGGCAAATCCCCGATTTTTGCTTAAGGTCTTGACCATGACCGACGACGCCGCCGCACCCGCCACGACCGGGGACGCTTCTGCCGGGGACGTCAGCGCCGCCGCCAGCGCGCCGCCGATGATCTCGATGCGCAATGTGGACAAGCACTTCGGCGACCTGCACGTACTCAAGGACATCAACCTGGAGGTCCCCAAGGGGCAGGTCGTCATCGTGCTGGGCCCCTCGGGCTCCGGTAAGTCGACGCTGTGCCGCACAGTCAACCGGCTCGAGCCGATCGATTCCGGCGACATCGCCATCGACGGAGTGCCGCTGCCCGCCGAGGGTCGCGCACTGGCCGCGCTGCGCGCCGACGTCGGCATGGTCTTCCAGTCCTTCAACCTCTTCGCGCACAAGACGATCGTGGAGAACGTCGCGCTCGCGCCGGTCAAGGTCCGCAAGATGAAGAAGGACCGAGCTCGCGCCCGCGCCATGGAATTGCTCGACCGGGTCGGCATCGCCGATCAGGCCGACAAGTACCCGGCGCAACTATCCGGCGGGCAGCAGCAGCGCGTCGCCATCGCCAGGGCGCTGGCGATGAGCCCGAAGGTGATGCTGTTCGACGAGCCGACCTCAGCGCTGGACCCGGAGATGGTCAACGAGGTGCTCGAAGTGATGGTGTCGCTGGCCAAGGAAGGGATGACGATGCTGGTCGTCACCCACGAGATGGGCTTCGCGCGCCGCGCCGGGAACCGGGTGCTGTTCATGGCCGACGGCCAGGTGGTGGAGGACGCGGCGCCGGACGCCTTCTTCACCGCCCCGAAGTCCGAGCGCGCCAAAGACTTCCTGGGCAAGATTTTGAGCCACTGACCTGCCGGAACAGCGGCCGCCACACCCACGGATAGGGAGAAGGAACTCGATGAGGATCAATCGCGCTCTGCGCATGGGTATCGGGGCGATCGCCCTGACACTCGCCGCCGCGACCGCCACCGCGTGCGGCGGCGGCGACGACAAGTCCGCCCTGGATCACGCCAAGGACGGCAAGCTCACCGTCGGCATAAAGTTCGACCAGCCCGGTCTGGGCCTGCGGAACAAGGACGGGTCCTACAGCGGCTTCGATGTCGAGGTGGCCAAGTACGTCGCGGGCAAGCTGGGCGTGGCGCCCGAGAGCATCACCTGGAAGGAAGCCCCGTCCGGCCAGCGCGAGACGCTGATCGAGAACGGTCAGGTCGACTACATCGTCGCCACCTACTCGATCAACGACAAGCGCAAGGAGAAGATCGACTTCGCCGGGCCGTACTACGTCGCCGGACAGTCGCTGCTGGTGCGCGCCGACAACACCGACATCAACGGCCCGGACAACCTGAAGGGCAAGAAGGTCTGCTCGGTGAAGGGCTCCACCCCGGCGCAGAACATCGAGAAGAACTTCCCCGACACCCAACTGCAGACCAACGACACCTACTCGCTGTGCCTGGAGGGCCTGCGCGCCGGGTCCTGGGACGCGGTGACTACCGACGACATCATCCTCGCCGGTTACGCCGCGCAGAGCAGCGGCGCGTTCAAGGTGGTCGGCAAGCCGTTCACCACCGAGAACTACGGCATCGGGTCGAAGAAGGGCGACCAGGAGCTGCGGGACAAGATCAACGACGCGATCGAGGCGATGATCGCCGACGGCTCCTGGAAGAAGGCGTTCGACTCGACCGTCGGCGCGTCCGGCTACCAGGCCCCGCAGCCGCCCACCGTGAACCGGTACTGACGCCCGCAGACCAGCACGGGTGACCCGGCTCCACGACCGGGCCGGGTCACCCGTCGCACTTCCCCTGACCATCGAGACCCGATCGGAGGGACGCGTCCGCCGTGTTCGACCTGATCTCGAGGTATGACAGCCAAATCCTCGAAGCATTCTGGGTGACCATTCAGCTGGCCGTGCTGTCCGCGGTCGGCGCGCTGATCCTGGGCACCGTCGTCGCCGGGCTGCGGGTGTCTCCCGTGCCGGTCGCCCGCTGGGTCGGCACCGCATACGTCACCATCTTCCGCAACACCCCGCTCACGCTGATCATCGTGTTCATGTCGTTGGGGCTCTACACCACGATGGGCTGGCGTCTCGCGGGTGAAGGGCCGGACTCCCTCGCACAGAACAATTTCCGTTTCGCCGTCATCGGCCTGAGCATCTACACCGCCGCGTTCGTCTGCGAGTCGCTGCGCGCGGGCATCAACACCGTGCCGATGGGGCAGTCCGAGGCGGGGCGCTCGCTCGGTTTCGGCTTCCTGCAGAACCTGCGGCTGGTCGTGCTGCCGCAGGCTTTCCGCTCGGTCATC
This sequence comes from Nocardia asteroides, assembly GCA_019930625.1. Lineage (NCBI taxonomy): Bacteria > Bacillati > Actinomycetota > Actinomycetes > Mycobacteriales > Nocardiaceae > Nocardia > Nocardia asteroides. Next base: position 4,063,465 of record CP082844.1, on the reverse strand, counting down.
GCTCCCCTGGGCAGCGTGCTGATCGCGCTGACCAAGAACTCCACCATCGCCTCGGCCATCGGCGTCGCCGAGGCGGCGACCTTGATGGCGGAGATGACCGAGACCGAAGCCGCGGTCCTGGCGATCGGCGCGATCTTCGCGCTCGGCTTCGTGATCCTGACCCTGCCGACCGGCCTGTTCTTCGGCTGGCTGGCCAAGAAGTACGAGGTGGCTCGATGAGCGTCAGTGAGGCGCGGATATGAGCGCGGGCCCTTCGGTCCTGTTCGACGCGCCGGGCCCGAAGGCGAGACTGCGCAACAACATCTACTCGGCGCTGGTCATCGCCGCCGTGGTCGCGGTGGGCTGGGTGCTCTACCGCGGCTTCGCCGAGAAGGGCCAGTTCACCGCGGAGAAGTGGAAGCCGTTCCTGGAGGCGGAGGTCTGGTCGACCTATCTGCTGCCCGGTCTGCGCGGCACGATCGTGGCCGCGTTGCTGTCCATCGTGTTGGCGCTGGTCCTCGGCATGATCTTCGGCATCCTGCGGCTGTCGGATCATCGCGTCGTGCGCTGGGTCGCCGGGGCGGTCGTGGAGGTGGCGCGGGCCATCCCGGTGCTGATCCTGATGATCTTCCTGTTCGCGGTGTACTCCGACTACGACCTGTTCGAGTCGGAGGATCTCGCACTCGCCGCGGTGGTCACCGCGCTGACCGTCTACAACGGCTCGGTCATCGCGGAGATCGTGCGGGCGGGCATCCGGTCGCTGCCCAAAGGGCAGACCGAGGCGGCCGTCGCGCTCGGCATGCGCAAGAACCAGCTGATGCGGTTGATCCTGCTGCCGCAGGCGATCACGGCGATGCTGCCCGCGCTGATCTCGCAGATGGTGGTCGCGTTGAAGGACTCCGCGCTGGGCTACCAGATCACCTACGTCGAAATCGTGCGCTCGGGTCAGCAGCTCGGTGCGGCCGAACAGAACACGATTCCGTCGCTGATCGTCATCGCGATCATCATGATCGCCCTCAACAGCGCGTTGACGCTGGTGGCGACGAAGCTGGAGCAGCGGCTGCGGGCACGTAAGCGCGGGAAAGGCGGCGGCGCCGTCGTCGCCGCGGACTCGATCATCACCGACGCGGCCCCCGGTGTCGACATCGGCACGAAACCGTGAGCATCAGAGAGCGGGAGTTCGAGGACTACCCGGCAAGCGGTTGGACGATCTGAACTCGGCGGCCGTGAAATTGGAGCGCCGCAAGCTCGCCGGGGCGAAGCTCTACGGCGAACCATCCTGATCCGACAGCATGTGTTGCGCTCGAGCTGAGCGCAACACTCGTGCCCTCGGTGGCGCCCCGCCAATCTCGTAGGCGTATGCCGATCCCCGGTAGCCGACCGGTGGGGCGGTCGTCAGTGCTTCGTGCCTGCGGGAGTCGATGATCGATGCTCAGCCGTACCCGACCGCTTCCTGGGCGAGTTCGGCTCGGCCACAGTGTCTTTCATCGAGCCGGGGCAGCGAGTCGGTGGACGAGGTACGGCTCGCCTCCAGCTACGCGAGGCCAGGCGGACCGTCTCCCCCTGGTGCCGAGCGGCTACGCGATTCCCGAGAAAGCCCTCGACACAGGAGTAGGAATGACGACAATCACGACCTCGGGTCCGGTCTCCGACACAGGAGAGGTGTAGACCGAAGATGTTCCACCCGAAACCCGCGCAGCGTTGCACTTCCGCAGCGGCGGCACGAAGGGCACGACTTTCCACCGCCGCGGGCCGGGCTCCGATCGGCTGTCCGAGCGGCGACGATCAACACACCGACCGAAAACGCCGCAGTCGGCCTAGGTTTCGCTAGCCTCGCAGGCTGCGCCGAGCCGCGCCAGGGCAGGCGGCCGTATCTGCCATCCGTATCCCGCACATCCGACCAGCGTTTTACGCAGTTGTGAGCGGGATGCCGCCCTCGCACCCTGGCGCAGCCGAGCCGCGAAGTTCAGTCGAGGGGGTCGAGATCGCCTTCGAGCCCCCGATCGGCCAGTTCGGCTTTGACCACGCGATAGGCCGTGGCCTGGCTGTAACCCCGCCGGGCGAGCATCCCGACGAGTCGGCGAATCGTCTTGTCCCGGTCGAGCTCTCGCGGCAGCGAGCGTAATTTGCGGCGGACCAGCTCGGTGGCGCGGGCTTCCTCCTCGTCGGAGGTGATGGCGTCGAGAGCGGACGCGGCGTCCGACTGCGCGACGCCCTTGCGGCGGAGCTCCTGCGCCAGCGCCTGTTTGCCTTTACCGGAGAAGGTGTGGCGGGCGTGGACCCATTGCTCGGCGAAGGCGGCATCATCGATGAGACCCACTTCGGTGAGGCGGTCGAGCGCCCGCTCGCTCACCTCGGCCGAGTACCCCTTGGCGGCCAGACGCTGGGCCAGCTCGGCACGGCTGCGGGCGCGGACGGCGAGCAAGCGCAGACACGCCTCCTTCGCCTGCTCGACCGTCCCGCCTTCGGATCCGGCCGCCACCGGACCCGCCGATCGGCCCTCGGGCCGGTCAGAGTCGCTCGGGGAGGAGCCGGTCCGGGAGGAGCTGGTCCGGGAGGAGCTGGTACGTCCCTGCGCGCCGTGGCGACCGCGACGGTACCCAGCCGGACGCGCCCGCTGCGGATCGGACGCGTCCGGCCGAGTTCCCATGGTGTCCGGCTCGGCCGAACTATTTTCGGCGCTCCGGACGAGCTCGGAGTCCTGTCCGCCTCCGGCCGGCCGGCTGGAGGCGGACAGGAGTTCTTCCAGCCGACGCCGCAGATCCTGCACCGCGTCGGCCCGTGGTCGCCCGGGATCGGTCGGACCCGCCCCGGGTGAGGGCCTGCCGTTCGTCGGCTCAGAAATCGGCGGGCACCTCCGCCGCCGCATCGGCTGTCACGTCGGCGCCGATGCCCAGCTTCTCCTTGATCTTCTTCTCGACCTCGTCGCGGACGTCGATGTTCTCCAGCAGGAACTTGCGAGCGTTCTCCTTGCCCTGGCCGAGCTGATCTCCCTCGTAGGTGTACCAGGAGCCGGACTTGCGGATGAAGCCGTGCTCGACGCCCATGTCGATGAGCGAGCCCTCCTTGGAGATGCCGTGCCCGTAGAGGATGTCGAACTCGGCCTGCTTGAACGGCGGGGAGACCTTGTTCTTCACGACCTTCACACGGGTGCGGTTGCCCACCGCGTCGCTGCCGTCCTTGAGCGTCTCGATGCGGCGCACGTCCAGGCGCACCGACGCGTAGAACTTCAACGCCTTACCACCGGTGGTGGTCTCCGGCGAGCCGAACATGACGCCGATCTTCTCGCGCAACTGGTTGATGAAGATCGCGGTGGTCCCGGAGTTGTTCAACGCGCTGGTCATCTTGCGCAGCGCCTGACTCATGAGGCGGGCCTGCAAACCGACGTGGCTGTCGCCCATCTCGCCCTCGATCTCGGCGCGCGGCACCAGCGCGGCCACCGAGTCGATGACGATGATGTCGATGGCGCCGGAGCGCACCAGCATGTCGGCGATCTCCAGCGCCTGCTCACCCGTGTCGGGCTGGGAGACCAGCAGCGCGTCGGTGTCGACGCCGAGCTTGCGGGCGTAGTCCGGATCGAGCGCGTGCTCGGCGTCGATGAACGCCGCGACCCCGCCCGCGGCTTGGGCGTTGGCCACCGCGTGCAGCGCGACGGTGGTCTTACCCGAGGATTCCGGCCCGTAGATCTCGACGATGCGGCCGCGCGGCAGACCGCCGATGCCCAACGCCACGTCGAGCGCGATCGAGCCGGTGGGGATCACCGAGATGGGCTGGCGCGCCTCCTCGCCGAGACGCATGACGGCGCCCTTGCCGAAGCTTTTCTCCACCTGGGCCAGCGCGAGTTCGAGCGCCTTGTCCCGGTCGTACGCCTGTGGTGCCATGTCCTGATCCCCTTTTCGACGGGTGAGTCTCGTTCTGTGGTTGGCGCCTACAGTAGAGCCCGGCACCGACAAGTTCTGGCGACAACACTAGACGAACACGTGTTCGAGTCAAGCGACCCGGCCGGGTCTGCGCGCATGGCGCGATGCGGTCGCGGCCGCGGCGACCGGACGGATCAGACGGACAGACTCGCCCGGTCCCGCGACGCTCTTGCCGGCTGCATCGACGCGGCCGAAGCGAATGGGCAGCGCGCGCTGACCCACCCTTCGACGACGCCGACCTGGAACCCGTCCGGGCTTGACGCCGCCGCCTCGGCTCGGCCGTGCCCGCACACCTAGCGTTGGGGCTGCACCGACTCGTCCGCCGGATCGCGCGGCCCGAAGATGCGCCGATCGGATTCCTCGATCCGGACGTCGTTGATGCTGGCCTCCCGCCGGGACATCAGCCCGTCCGGCGCGAACTCCCACTGCTCGTTGCCGTAACTGCGCCACCACCGGCCCGCCTCGTCGTGCCATTCGTACTGGAAGCGCACGGCGATGCGGTTGTCCGCGAAGGCCCACAGGTCCTTGCGCAGCGCGTATCCGTTCTCGATGGACCACTTCCTGGTGAGGAACTCGACGATGGCGGCGCGACCGGTGAAGAATTCGTCACGATTGCGCCATACCGAGTCCTCGGTGTAGGCGGCGGCGACCCGCTCCGGATCGCGCGTGTTCCAGGCGTTTTCGGCGGCCCGCACCTTGATAGCGGCGGATTCGGCGTCGAACGGGGGTAACGGAGGTCGCATGGGACGGCTCCTTCCTCGAAGGTGGTTTCAGGGATTGACGGGTGAAAGCTCGGCTGGTCCCCACCGCAGCGCTCCCCCGCGCCGCTGGCGCACCTCCTCGATGGTGAACTCGAGGGAGCACTGCGCGCCCGCGGCGAACGTCTCGGGCGCCCAGACCAGTTCGGCGGTGCCGGTGAGCTGCAGCGCGGCCGCGCCGGCCCAGTCCGGGATCAGAATCCCGCAGCGGGGGTTGACCTCGATGTTGCCGAGCGTCATGAACATCGAATTGCCCCGGTAGTCCGGCCAGCGCAGCCGAGTGGGCGACAGCACTCGGAGGAAACCCGGGTTCCCGCCGCGATGCGAGGCGTCGGCGTTGCCGTCTGCGTCGGCGGTCGCGACGAAGAACGTGTCGGCCGCGGCGACGGCGGCCTGCTGAGCCGCGTCGAGTTCTACACCGTGTCGCACCACCGGCGGCTCGGGGTCGGGCGTGTAGCTCTCGAGTTCTCGCCGGGAGATGTACTTGGGGCAGTTCGAGTACACCTGATCGGTGACGATGCGCAGGCCATCGCCCTCCGGTGTCGATCGGCCGTTGACCCGCATGCGCCTGCGCCGCTGCGGTTGCAGTGCGATCATGCCGACGCGAACACGGTGGGTCAGCGCTTCCCGCAGCGGATCGGCGGCGGCTGGACGGGTTCGGACCGAAATCGTCCGATCGTCGAGCGCCCGGACGAATCCCGGCTGCCCGGCCAGCTCGCTCGCCCACAGTCTGCCCGCCTCGTCGGCGGCGGCGAGCACCACCATCCGCTGTTCGGCCAGGAAGTCGGCCGCGACCGCGGGGATATCACGACGGATCATCCGGCCGACCCGTGCGGCGATGTCGGCTTGGCCCATCCGGCGCTGGACGGCGACCTCGCCGCTGTGAAACGGCTCCATCGCGATTCTCCCTTCGCTACGCGACCGACAGGATCAGAAGAACCCGCAGGTCGGGGCCGCGCCGCTGGGGGCGGGAGCGGATTCGGCGCCACTGGGCGCGTAGACCTCGAGGCGAATGCCGTCGGGATCGGTGAAGAAGATCCCGCCGGAGGCCACGCCTTCACCGTGGGCCACCACCCCGTCGTAGGCGAAGGTGACCGAGAGCTCACGCAGCACGCGCTCCACCGCGCGCACCTGATCGATGCTGTCGACCTGGAACGAAAGGTGATGCAGCCCGGGTGTTTCGGTGGAGAAGGTACCGCCGCTCTGCTCCCACAGCGTGACGACCAGCTTGCCGTCGGCACCGAGGAAGGCCCAACGACGCCGGTCGCCGGTGCTCGCGGCGAGCTGTTCGAAGCCGAGAGCCCGGCGGTAGAAGTCCACCGAACGATCCAGATCCGAGACGTTCAGGCCGATGTGCCCGGTGGCGAGCTGAGGTGCGGCGACCGCGGTCATAATGTTCCTCCTCGGAATTTTCAACCGCCTAATACGGTTTCACTAGTTAGAACATATCGACGCCGAAGCGACCGTGTCAACCACTAAACTTGATTTGACTAGTTAAACGGGAGGTGGCCGCCGTGGGCGAGGATGCGCACTCGATACCCTCGGGCATGCCCGATCCACGCCCCCACCTCGGTGAACCCCTGGCGCTCGATCTGCTGAACACGAGATGGATGGAGCACGGCCCGCAAGACCTGCTCACCGATGTGTCCGGCCTGCGCGTCTGGCTGGCGTCGGCGGGCCTCACCGATCGCGCGAGCGCCGACTCGGCCACCTTGAACGCGGTGCTGGTCGCGCGCTCGGCCATCTACGACGTGGTCGTGCACGCCGCGCACGAGGGGCTCAACGAAGTGCTGGAACACGGCCGGATCCGCCGCGCGCTCACCGAGTCCGGGCCCGCCGATCTGGCGGACGTCCCACAGCGGGCTTGGCTGCCCGCCTGGCTGGCCGCCGACAACCTGCTGGAACTGCTGCGCACCGCGCCCGATCGGATCCGTCAGTGCGCGCACCCGGAGTGCGTGCTGTTCTTCTACGACACTTCGAAGAACGGGACGCGCCGCTGGCACTCGATGGCCACCTGCGGCAACCGCACCAAAGCGGCCCGCCACTACGCGCGGAAGACCTGAGTTCAGAACAATTCGTCGAGCAGCCGGTAGTACTCCAGGCGACTTTCGTCCGGGTCGGCCAGGCCGTAGGCCGTGAAGAAGGCGGAAACCTCCGCTTCGCCGAAGTCCGCGCGCAGATCGCGGACCGCCACCGCCAGATCGCGGTAGCGGTCGGCGACGCCGAGCGCGCCGACATCGAGGAGGATCCCGTTCTCCAGCACGTTCGGCGGAGTGAAATCACCGTGCGCCACCACCGGATCCCCTTGCTCGGGGCGCTGAGCCCGCAACCGCGCGAGGACATCCGCCGGGGTGGATCCGGCGTTGTCGTCGTCGAAATCGTCCGCGTCGACGAGACCTTCCACGACGTTGCGGCGAGCCTGCGCCAGCACGACGTCGAGGCCTCCGTCGAACGGGCACTCGGTCACCGGAATGCTGTGCAGCCGACGCAGTATCGCACCCATGACGGTGCCGATCGAGGCCGCGTACGCGCCCTCTGAGCGGGCTCGCGCGGCCAGGCTGGGAGCGCCCGCGTCCGCGAGCACCAGCACGTCGTCCTCGAATGCCGCGACCTCGGGCAGTTCGATTCCCCTGCCGCGCAACCAGGTCAGTCGCTCGTACTCGGCGACCGCCTTGGGGCCGCGTTTGAGCCAGTAGGCGCCGGAGACGAAAACCACCCCACCACTCATGCCCTCGTGGTCGTCCGACCAGCTCGGTGACTCACCGAGCAGCGCGGTGACAGTGGGCGGCAACGGGATCGGCAGCTCGCCGAGCGTGTCCAGAGCGGCGCGGGTGGCTTCGATCTCCTCGGGATCGCCTTCGGCGACGCGCAATCGCATCGCCTCGGCCAGCAGCGCGTGCGCCTGGGCCAGTTGATTCCGCTCGGCGAGCGCCTTGCCCAGGTGCTGCACCGCGGACGAGAGCACCTCAGGAGCGGCCACCCGCGCGTGTTCCACGGCGCGCCGGTACAACGTCTCGGCCGTGTCCGCATCGCCGCGGTAGCGGTACACATCGCCCAGGTTGATCCACACGCTGATCCGGCGCGGCTCGGTGTCCACCAATTCCAGCGCGCGATCGAGATGATCCAACGCCTCGTCGTAGCGACCGAGCAGCATCAGTTCGATACCGGTCTGCCGGAAGCTCGCGAAGTCGTCGGGCCGGGCCTGCGCCACCCGGTCGGCCAGGCGTTGCGGATCGTGCGGGATCATCCGCTGCCGCTCGTCGAACCGGTACAGCGGCTCGTCCCGCTCCACCTGCCCGGGGGCGCTCACCAGCGCACCCTGGGCACGTCGAATTCGGCGCACAACGCGCGCCAGACGTCGCGGGGATCGATCCCGGCCTCGATGGCGTCGGCGCCGGTGCGCCCGCCCAGCGCGAGGATCACATGGTCGGTCAGCAGGGCGTCGCCCCGGGCCACACCGAACTCGGTGTGCAACAGTTCCTGAAACTCGGTCAACCGCACCGTCCCGAACTTACTCCCATGACGCGCGTTCCCAGGTCAGTGGCACACCCGGGCCCGCCCGGTCAGGGGTGAACGGCATGGCGGACCTGGTGGCACAGGGCCACGGGGTCGGGGAAGTCCGTCGCGGCGGCGGCCTCCCGGGCAGCCGCGGTGTAGGCGGGGTCGGTGAGGATCTCTTGGACCGCGGCGCGCACAGCGGCGGGCGACAGTGGCCGGACGACGAGCGAACTGCCCTGGCGGGCCGCGCGATTGGCCAGTTCCCACTGGTCGCCGCCGCCGGGAACCGTCACGATCGGGACGCCCGCGGACAGCGTCTTGGCGAGCAGGCCGTGGCCGCCGCCGCCCACGACCACGCGGGCATGGGTCAGCAGCTCGTCTTGGCGCCCCAGCCCCGCCGTCGCCCACGGGGGAAGATCGGCGGGCGGCGCGTCCAGCATCGAAATCGCCACGCGGACACCGGTGCCCTCCAAAGCCTCGAGGACCGTCTCGGCCATGCCCGCCACGCCGGTGTGCGCGGTGGAGGGGGCGACCATGACCAGCGGTCCGTCTCCGGGCGGAAGGTCCAGGATCGCCTCGGTCGGCTCCCACAGCAGCGGACCGATCACGTGGGTGGATTCCGGCCAGTCCGGACGCGGTACCTCGAGCGCGGGCAGGGTGGCGATCAAGCGCGCGGCGGGGCCTGGGTCGGCAGGCGGTAAACCGACACTCTCGCGGGCCCGCTCGCGCTGGCGACGCCCGTTCCGGAGGGCTCGCGCGGTCATACCGCGCAAAATCTCATCGCGCATCCGTCCGCGCAGGCCAACACCCGGAGCGAGTCCGCTCCCGATGGGCGGCAATCCCTTCGACGGCAGGTACAGCGGATGCGGGGACAGCTCCACCCACGGCACGCCGAGCCGCTCCGCGGCCATCCCGCCGCCCGCGGTCAGCACGTCGGAGATCACCAGTTCGGGCAGCATGGCGCTCAGTTCGGGCAGGATCTCGGTGGAGATGTGCGCGGCCCGCTCGTGGATGCGCTGCCCGGCGTCGGCGTCGTCGTCCACCGGTCGCGGCGCCAGGCCCTTGAGTCTGCGCACCCCGATTCCGGCGGCCAGCGCGGCGTCGAACCAGCGCGGGCCGGTGAACAGGACCGGCTCGTCACCGGCCGCCAGGAATCGCAAGCACAACGCGATAGCGGGAAACGCGTGGCCGGGATCGGGCCCTGCGACTACGGCTATTCGCATCCGCCTAGCCTGCCACACACCGGGGGGCGCAAGCCGCACCCGCATCGACGCGGGTTCGGCCCGCGGGTCAATCGGAGAAGAAGAACAGCTCGAATCCGACGGCGCGCTCGGCGGGGAATCCGTCCTTGGGGGCGGTCGCCTGGTCTACGACGGCGCGCGCCTGGTCGACGACCGGCTCTGGGCCGAGTGCCTCGAGGTAGCGGCGGTGTTCGGCCAGCGAGGCGACGGCCTGTTCGACGGTGTCGGTGACGTCCACGGCATGGGTGGCGACCGGCCCCACGACCGCCGCCCACCGCGCCGACCACGGCTTCCATTCGGCGATCTCCGGGAAGATCCACTCATTGCCCGCGTCCGAGACGGCATCCAGGGCAGCCCGGCCGACCGCACGATGGTCGGCGCTGTTGGCGTAGCCGGGAGCCCAGACGTCGCCGAAGTTGAACAGCACCACCATCTCCGGTTGATGCCTGCGGATCGCGGCAGCCAAGTCGCGGCGCAGCGCCAGGCTCTCCTCGACGCGACCGTCCGGATAACCCAGGAACTCCACCTCCCGCACGCCCACCACCTCGGCCGCCGCGATTTCCTCTGCCTCACGCAGTGGGCCGGCGAGGGCGGGCCGCAATCCGGCGATACCGGCTTCACCGCTGGTGACCAGCACGTAGCGGATGTCCTTGCCCTGCCGGGTCCAACGGGCGACAGCCGCGGCGGCGCCGTATTCGATGTCGTCGGGGTGCGCGACGATCACCAAGCCGCGCTGCCAATCTTCGGGAATTCGCTCCACAAGAGATCATTCAAACATCGCCCGCGCGCGACGACGGTGCGACGGCCGAGGCCCGGCGTCGCTACAGCTTGCTCACCGTCGAGTCGTCGGAGCCCGACACCGCCTTGTACAGCAAGTACAACCCGAACACGATGGCACTGATGACCAAGATGGGGAACAACCCCTCGAGCAACGCGCCGATGACGGCCAGCGCGATCCAGACGACTGCGACGATGCCGATGATCTTCCACAACATTCCGATGCCTCCCACGAGTACGTTTCCGCATCGAGCATGACATTCGGACGAGCATGAATCAGCAGGTGAGAAGGGAAATCGGGGCGGAAATCAGGGTTCACCCCGACCTCCGCCGCCCATCCGCCGGGCGGTGATCGGGGTTTCCCCGATCCCTCGTCCGCCGACGTCGCGGCAATCGGCCTACGCGTACCCGAGAACCGGGGTTCTCGCTTCTCGGACGGCTGCGGTCACGGATGCCGGACGGCAGGGACGTCCGGCACGTCGGTCGGCCGACCCGGACGTACGACAATGGTGTGCGCGTCGACGGCCGCGCACACCATTGTCGATGACGAGCCGGTCCCACGGCCGTGTCAGCCCGATCAGCCCCTTCGGCGCTCGGGGTCCGATAGCTCTTCGGTCAGGGGATCCTCCTGCGGCATGCCGTCCGGATCCCGCATACCGAGATCGGCCGTGTCGACGGCATAGGAGTCGACCACCGGCTCCCGTCCCACGCCCGACCGGTCGCCTGCGGGCGGCATCCGCAGCGTCTCTTCCTCGCTGCCCAGATACGACTGCCTCCGCGCGGTAGCGGCATCACCCTGCTCCCTGGTTCGCTCCTCCGGCGGGCGGGTCATCGCCGGACGGGCTTGCCGCGGCTGGGGCACCGGCTGCCTGCCGTAGACGTCCCACGCGGCATGCTCCGGGTCGATCTGATAGTGATCGAACAGTTCCTGCTCGGCTTGCGGACTGATCTGCCCGTTGTGGTCCAGCTGCGGCGAGGACTTCACCGCGTCCTTCCCGACCCGCACCTGCAGCGTGGCCGACTCCGGGCGATGCTCGGCGCCGGCCAGCGGGACCAAGGCGTCGGCGCTGAACAGACCGGTGGACACCGCGATCCAGGTCGGCGATCCGGAACTGTTGTCGACGTAGACCCGTTTGACCTTGCCGATCTTCTCGCCTTCGGGGCCGTACACCGAGCTGCCGATGAGCGTTTCCAGCATTTCAGTCATGGGTTCCTCCGCAGTTCGTCCGTGCGATGCGCAGGCCGACGGAACACGGCTGTCCACCGCGCGTGCTGAGAAAAAGGGGTTTCAATCGCTTGTGAGTGGATCGGTGGCGTCGGGACCCGCGGCGACGCGCTGCGTCCTGCGCGCAAGCCGCACCGGGTCCTCGGCGGTTTCACACGTCAGGTACCGGCTGACATCCAGCCGCTGCGTGTCCTGGTCGAGCAGCGATCGACGGTAGGAAACATCGAGCATGACGTGCTCCTGCCCTGTAGTGCATGTTCCCGGCCCCATCCGAGGTCGGAAGTAATCAGCTACAGATTGGCAACTACCCACGTACTCCGCTGTCAAACGAGAATCAGCCGGTATTTCACCCACTCGCCGACCTAGAACTAGTCATACAGCTACCGAACAGCTACCTCTCGGCTGAGCCTCCGTGCCGACCGCGCCTGAGCAGCACCAGTGCCGATGGCCTGCTGATGAACCGGAAATCCTTGCCACGATGGTCGACCTCACCGTCGGTGGCCAACGAGACCGGCCGCCCGTCCACCCGCACCTCCACCCGGGAGACGCGGCGATGCCGATAGGTGGGTGAATACGCCAGCGTGCCGGTGAACGTCGCGAAGACCAGCCGCAGCCGGGAGAACCGGACATCCGCGCGCAGATAGCGGACGTCGAGAGCACCGCCGCGCAACTGCGGGCGCGACATCGGGATCTGGTCGGCGGGGTGATAGCAGCCGTTGCCGACGAACAGCATCCACAGCGCGCAACGCGTGTCGTCGATGGTGACGTGCAGGGGCTGAGCGCGGAACAGCACACGCACCATGGCGATTCCCGCCGCGGGCCATTTACCGATCCGGCGCTCCCAGCGCTCGCGAACGCGCACGAAATCGGGGTAACCGCCGAGACTGGCGGTGTTGACGAAGATTCGCTGCTCGGCGTCGTCGAAACACACCTCCGCCACGTCGACGCGGACCGCTTCGCCCGCTTCCAGCCCGGCGAAGGTCACGCCGGGGTCTTCCACCCCGGCGTCTCTGGCGAAGTGGTTCAGGGTGCCGCCCGCGAAGACGGCCAGCGGCAGCCGGTGTCGTACCGCGTACTCGGCAACGGTCGACACGGTTCCGTCGCCGCCGACGACGCCGAGGGCGACGATGTCGTCGCGCCGCAGGAGTTGGTCGATCCGCGCCTCGACGTCGTCGCCGCCGCCGAGCTCGAGCACCTCGGCGGCAGGCAGCCGATCACGCAGGGTGGCGAGGGCATTGTCGCCGTCACCGGACCCGGCGTGCGGATTGCCGATCAGCAGCAGTCCGGCGCCATCCGGCAGCGGATCGATGTGGTCTACCGGGCCGAGGGCTGCCGGTGCGTCGTCGCGCACCGCCCACCACCGCCGGGTGACCAGCGCGACCGCGCCGCCGAACAGCGCGCCCGCGATCACGTCGGATGGCCAGTGCACGCCGATGTGCACACGCGAGTACCCCACCGCGGCGGCGACCGGGGCCACCGCGGCGGCCGCCGCGGGAGATTCCAGCGCCAAGCCCGCCGCGAACGCGGCCGCGGAGGCCGAATGTCCGGAGGGGAACGACGAGGAGACCGGCGGAGCGACCAGCCTGCGCACGAAGGGGACGGATTCGTCCGGCGGACGGCGGCGGGGAAACAACGGCTTGGCCACGCCGTTGGCCACACTGCTGGCAATGCTCAGCGCCAGCAGCCCCCGCACCGCGCCGCGGCGGGTCGAGCGGTCTCCGGCGACGAACAGCAGCGCACCGAGCGCGATCCACAAGCGGTTCTTGTCGGCCGCGGTGCTCAACGCCTTCAGCACCCGGTCGGCCGGGGTCGCCCGAACACGCGCGCTGCGGTCGACCAGCCAGCGATCCAGGCTGTTCGTGCCACCGACCGACCCACCCTTGTGCCTGCGCGTCGTCAGAAACCGCATCGCCGCAGCCTACCGACAGCTCGGGCGTCGAGTCCGGGCGACCGACGGCTGTGCTCGCGCGCGCCGAGGCGTCGGCGGGCGCATCGGCGTCACCGCCACCGGATCACCCGCGTTTTCAGTGCACGGATGTACTCTGATCTCCAACGCACAGTGTCGTTGAGCGGCAACAGGGAAGGGATGACCGAACGATGCAGACACCCCAATCAGCACACAGTCATGCACTGAATGTCACATAACGGCCGGGATTCGATGGAAAGCACGAACGAGTTGGCACAGGAACTCGCGGCCGCGGCACGACGGCACGGATCGGCGATCGCGGGGATCGTCGGCTCCGCCGCCCGCAAAGCGTCATGGGAGGTGCTCGACCTCATGGCCGAGAGCCGCGAATTGGTCGGCGCGGCGTTGCGCGCCAGAGCCGAAGAACTTCGTCGTCGGGACCGGCCGAGCTGAAGAGGATCCGATCAGATCGGTGGCCGCGGGAACGCGGGCACCGATTTGTCGGCCACCTCGGTGAGAGCTTGGGCCCAGCCGTCCAGCCGGTCGGAGGCGTCACGCAGATCCGCCACGATGGTGTCGAAGTTGTGCCGCACCACGGTGTTCTCCGCAACCGCGAGAATCCGGCCCGCCGCGGCCACGACCTGTTCGTACTCCACCACGCCCGCATCGAGCCCGGCCAGGGTCAGTCGCAGATTCTCGGTGAGCGCCACCGCCGCCGGCGAATCCGCGCTCCCGATCGCGCCGAGGCCCTGTTCCATCGCCGTGATGTCGGTGGCGAGGGCGTGCAGCGCCGCCGCTCCCGAGGCGGCCGTTTCGAGCAGGTCGGCCAACTCCTCCGGCGGCAGCCGGTGCGAACGCGCGATCTGAACGCCCATCCCGTGCAATGCCTTTTCCGCACGAACCAGGCGTGCGATCGGCGGCCGGGCGTTCGACCACAGCGGTGGCTGTTTCCGCGGAATGAACGCCGCTTGCGGCAGCGGCGCGCCCCGCAGACGCAGATAACGGCGGGTGCTCAGTGCCGCACCGGTCACCAGCGCGACCGCGCCGCCGCCGACCATGACCACCGCCCACACCGGCGCCGAAAGCACGACAAGGCCAACGGTTCCCGCCGTGGTCAGGCCGGACACGGTGCCCAGCTGAAAGCTGCGGCGGCGAACCCTGCGGCGACGACGCAGCTCGCGCTCCCGTGGATCAGCCCAGCGTCGCACGGCGACGAGTGCGTTCTCACCGACTTCGCGAATGCTGTCCGGCAGGCTGCCCGGCTGGGGCGCGAGCGCGGCCTGTGCCCGGATCATCGCGGATCCGCGCAGGCGCCGCGTGTCGAGCTGCCGCTCGCGAAATGCACTGCCGCTCATACCTTCTCTCCCACCGGTTGCACATCGGACAGACAGAGGCCCGGAACTCGACTGCCCGACTCGGCCGACGGCCGGCCGGTCGGGTCCTCACGCCTTGTGTTCCAGTGAACCAGCCCCCACCGACACGTGCCGCCGAACTGTGCTCGAGACTACTGCTGTGCGGCCTGTCCCTTGTCCATCTGCGGCTGGGCCGCATTGGCCTGAGCCGGATTGATGGCGGGCTGGGCGCCACCGGCGGGCAACTGGTCTCCCCGCATGGACGCGCGGATCTGCTCCAACTTGCTGTGTCCGGCCATCTGAATGCTGGCCTGCTGCACCTCGAGCATCCGGCCCTGCACCGAGTTCTGTGCGAGTTCGGCGGAGCCGAGCGCGTTGGCGTAGCGGCGCTCGATCTTCTCGCGTACCGCGTCCAGGCTCGGTGTGCTGCCCGGCGCCGACAGCGTCGAATCCATCTGCTGCAGCGAGGCGGAGACCTGCTCCTGCATCTTGGCCTGCTCCAGCTGGCTGAGCAGCTTGGTGCGCTCGGCGACCTTCTGCTGCAACAGCATCGCGTTCTGCTCCACGGCCTTCTTCGCCTGGGCGGCCGCCTGCAGCGACTGGTCGTGCAAGACCTTCAGGTCCTCGATGGATTGCTCGGCGGTGACCAACTGCGCGGCGAACGCCTCGGCGGCATTGGTGTACTGGATCGCCTTCTCCGTGTCGCCCGCCGCGGTGGCCTGATCGGCCAGTAGGACGGCTTGGCGTGTATTGGCGTTGAGCTTCTCGACCTCGTCCAGCTGCCGGTTCAGCTTCATCTCCAGTTG
This sequence comes from Nocardia asteroides, assembly GCA_019930625.1. Classification (NCBI taxonomy): domain Bacteria; kingdom Bacillati; phylum Actinomycetota; class Actinomycetes; order Mycobacteriales; family Nocardiaceae; genus Nocardia; species Nocardia asteroides. The sequence goes on along the minus strand of CP082844.1, from coordinate 4,048,003 downwards.
ACGCTGGTTGCCGATGACCGACGCGGCCTGCTGTGAAAGGGCCTGGTGTTGCCGCTGGGCTTCCTCGATAGCCTGCTGAATCTGGACCTTCGGATCCGCGTGCTCCTCGATCTTCGCGTCGAAGAGGGCCATCAGGTATTTCCAGGCCTTGACGAACGGATTAGCCATCGATTGATCCCGCCTCCATCTGACATGCCGCGCTTCGGCGCGACTCCAGTGCGCGACCGTCACGCACTCGATATGTGCCTATCCTCCACCATGTGGCACCTGGGCCGGGCGAACCCGACCCAACCGACGCCTACAGAGAATCTATCCGCTTTTCGCGCCGGGCCGCAGCGTTGCCGCCGTGGCCATGTTCCGTCGTGCGTCACACGCCCTTCACCAGGACCAACATGTCCGATCGCGGAGCGGGGATGACGATCCGGGTGTCCTCCGCCAGCGGCAGCGGCCGGGTGGCCGGGTCGGCGGCCGACATACTCGCCGACGTCGGAGCCAGCGCGGGTTCGGCCTGCGCCGCGGGCTCGGCGGCTGTCTGCTCGGACTCGGCAGCGGCGGGCGCCGGCGCCGCCTCGTCCACCGGCGCGGCTGCCGCCGGTCCGTCGGCCCCCGCCATGATCGTGCTCACATCCCACAGAACCCGCGACAGGGGCACGTCCAGCGCTTCGCAGATGGCGGCCAGCAATTCGCTGGAGGCCTCCTTGCGACCGCGCTCGACTTCGGAGAGATAGCCCAAGCTCACCCGCGCCGACGTCGACACCTCGCGCAAGGTCCGGTTCTGGGCGAGACGCGCACGCCGCAAACTGTCCCCGATCGCCTCTCGCAGCAGCGTCATCTCGTTCTCCTTCGCTCCGGTCGCCGGGCCGACGCGATTCTCGACCCCACGCATGCCGTTCTTTCTGGCACAACGTCGGAGCCGGGGCAGTGGTTCCCGCCCTGGACTCCTCAGCCGCTGCGCCCGACGCGGTCGGCCGGGCCCGTGCCCGCCTCCCGCACACACCGCAGCAATTCCGACACCGCCGTGTGCGTCGCACCAATTCTGATCGTCCACCGGTCGCCGGGGAGTTTCAACCGCATCACCTCGGAATGCCCGGGGCCGGCCAGCCCGAGGAAGACCGTGCCGACCGGATGACCGTCCTGCGAATCGGGGCCTGCCACGCCGGTCAGCCCCACACCCCAGTCCGCGCCGCATCGTGTGCGGGCGCCGACGGCCAGTTGTTCGGCGGTGCCGGCGGCCACCGGGCCTTCGGCGGCGAGCACCGCCGCGTCGACGCCGGCGAGGCTGTGCTTGAGATCGGTGGCGTACACCACCAGACCGCCGCGCAGCACGGCGCTGGCGCCGGGAACCCCGGCGATGGTCGCGGCGAGGAGTCCGGCGGTCAGCGATTCGGCGGTGGCCACGGTCTGCCGCACGGTCACCAGCGCACGGACGAGATCGGTGGCGGGTACGGCGGCGACGAGTGGATCACTCATAGGCCGCGCGCCCGCCCCGGTCCGCCCGCGAACCACACCCTGGCCGCCTGGCCGACGTAGTCCAGCCCGGTCACCACGGTCAGCAGCACCGCCAGGTACATCAGGGCCATACCGATCTCGCCGACCCAACCCGACAGCGGCAGCAGCAGCATGGCGATCGCCAGCGATTGGACCAGCGTCTTGAGCTTGCCGCCGCGCCCGGCGGGAATCACGCCGCGCCGCACCACCAGCAGCCGCAGCAGCGTCACGCCGATCTCGCGGCCGCAGATCACCACCGTGATCCACCAGGCCAGATCACCGAGCACCGACAGCCCGATCACCGCCGACCCGATCAGCGCCTTGTCCGCGATGGGGTCGGCCAGTTTGCCGAAATCGGTCACCAGGCCGTATTTGCGAGCCAGTTGCCCGTCGAATCGGTCGGTGATCGCGGCCACACCGAACAGCGCGGCGGCGGTGATCCGCCAGCCGGTCTCGTGACCGTCGCCGACGAACAAGGCGACGACGAACAGCGGCACGATCGCGATGCGCAGCATGGTGAGCACATTCGCGATGTTCAGCAGCGGCGCTTCGGTCTCGGCCTGGGCGAAACCCGGCCGGACCGGGGCGGGCGCGCTCCAGGGGCGGTCCGTCTCGTCGGGTTGCACGCTCATGCCTCCGCCTCACCTGCGGCCGGCTGCGTCACGACCGCCTCGTCATCCCGCCGCGCCGACCGGCGCGACGCGGTGAGCTGAACGAGCGGATCTGCGGCACACGTTCAGACTATCGGTAGCCGGGCCGACTACTGTGCACCCCATGACCTCTCGGGGACCACTAGGTGGTTCGACAAGCGACGCGTACCCGGGCGCGGCTTCGGCCGCGCGGAACTCCGTCCCGGTGGTCCGACGCGCGCGCACCTCCGACGTGCCCGAGATCAAGCACCTCATCGACGTCTACGCAGGCCGGATCCTGCTGGAAAAGAACCTGGTCACCCTCTACGAGGCGGTGCAGGAGTTCTGGGTCGCCGAACTGGACGGGCGCGTCGTCGGCTGCGGCGCGCTGCACGTGCTGTGGGCCGACCTCGGCGAGGTGCGCACGGTCGCGGTGCACCCCGACGTCAAGGGCACCGGTGTGGGCAAGCTCATCGTGCAGCGGCTGATCACGGTGGCCCGTGAACTCGAGTTGCAGCGGCTGTTCGTGCTGACCTTCGAGGTGGAGTTCTTCGGCAGGCACGGGTTCGTCGAGATCGACGGCACGCCGGTCACCGCGGAGGTGTACGCCGAGATGTGCCGCTCCTACGACACCGGCGTGGCCGAGTTCCTCGATCTGAGCTATGTGAAGCCCAACACCCTCGGCAATACTCGGATGCTGCTGACGCTTTGAGTCCCTCCCCACAGGAAGCGATACCCGTGCCGATCTTCGCCGTCCACTACGTCTACTCCGAAGCCACGGCCGCAGACCGGGACGTCCACCGTCCTGAGCACCGGGCCTGGCTGGCCGGTCTGCTCGAGTCCGGCGTCCTGCTCAGCAGCGGTCCGTACCCGGACGGCTCCGGAGCGCTGCTGATCTTCCGCGCGGAGGACGCGGGCCGCCTGAAGGACCTGCTCGCGCGGGATCCGTTCGCCCGGGAGAGTCTCATCGACGATGTGCGCGCCGTCGAATGGGCCCCGGTTTTCGGCGCCTTCGCGTCCTCCTCCAGCGGCTAACGGTCCGCTCGGGCGCGCGTGCGCAGCAGGCTGGCGACCGTCGCGACGACCAGAATCGCCAGGATGACGCCCAGCGACACCGGCGTGGAGATCTCCGGGACCGCGACGTGCTCGCCGCCGTTGACGAACGGCAGCGTGTTCTCGTGCAAGGCGTGCAGCACCAGCTTCACGCCGATGAACGCGAGAATCGCCGCCAGCCCGTAGGACAGGTAGACCAGCCGGTCGAGCAGCCCGCCGATCAGGAAGTACAGCTGGCGCAGGCCCATGAGCGCGAAGGCGTTGGCAGTGAAGACCAGGTACGGCTGCTCGGTGAGGCCGTAGATGGCCGGGATGGAGTCCAGCGCGAAGAGCAGGTCGGCGAACCCGATCGCCAGCAAGGCCAGCAACAGCGGCGTCACCGCACGGCGCCCGTCGATCTTGGTCACCAGCTTGTCGCCGTCGTATTCGTCGGTGGTCGGCAGCACGCGCTTGGCCAGCGCGACGATCCGGCTGTCGCGTTTCTCCTCGACTTCGACTTCATGGCCGCTCTCGCGCATCAGCTTGACCGCTGTGTAGATGAGGAAGAGCCCGAACAGGTAGAACACCCAGCTGAAGGCACTTATCGCGGCCGCGCCGACGGCGATGAACGCACCCCGCATCACCAGAGCGAGCACGATGCCGATCAGCAGCACCTTCTGCTGGTAGATCCGCGGCACCGCGAAGGTGGACATGATGATCAGGAAGACGAACAGGTTGTCCACCGAGAGCGCCTTCTCGGTGACGAAGCCCGCGTAGTACTCCCCCGCGTAGGTCGAGCCCCACTGCCAGGCGACGACGCCGCCGAAGAGCAGCGCCAGCCCGATGTAGACCGCGGACCAGAAGCCGGACTCCCGGAACGTCGGCTCGTGCGGGGTGCGGACGTGTGCGAAGAAGTCGAAGACGAACAGTCCGAGGATCACGACGATGGTGATCGTCCATTCGAGTGCGGTTACGTGCATGCGGCGCGCCGATCGGAAGCGAAGATCATCATGATGTCCATAATGCCGGAAATGTCCGTTGCTCTTCAGTAGCGGGGTGATTGCCGCCCATAATTCCACATCCGTTCAGTCGACGTTTCGGGCCACAGTCGCCCACCGTGAGCGCCAAGCGGCGCGAAGCGGGACGGATGCGCGGCGAGTTCGCCTGACCCACCGGCTCCCGAGCGACGCCTTGCGGGCGCGGAAGTACTGAAGGAGGTAGGGTCGTCGTCGACCGAAAAGCGGTTCCCAACGCCGGAGTCCGGTGTTAGTTTTTGAACCGGCGAAGATCGGACCACAGGAAGGCGACACCGATGACCGGGACGACACGGCGGCTGATGTCGCCGAGTGATGCCCGGCACTCGCGAGCCCGCGTTGTGCTATCGGTCTCGTCCGTCTCCCATTGGCGGATGAGCGCGCGGAGCCGCCCCTGAACGTGTCTTTCGCAGACCCGTGCACCAAGGGTCACTCCGCGGCGAATCGCCGAGGGGTGACCCTTTTGTCGTGCAGACGGACGTAGCTCAGTCGTAGAGCGGCGGTCTGGCAAAACCGTTGGCCGGGGTTCGACCCCCTCCGTCCGTGCCGAGTCTCCAGGTCGCACCGCGACCGCTCCCTCGTAGCCCAACAGGTAGAGGCGCCGGACCTAGATTCCGGGAGATGCGAGTTCGAATCTCGCCGAGGGAACCAGCCCGATCACTCCTGCGGCCCGGCCGAGTCACCCTCATCGCCGCCGCCGCGGATCGACCACAGCAGCCCTTCCAGCTCATCGGGTTTCACGAGCACGTCGCGCGCCTTGGACCCCTCACTCGGGCCGACGACGCCGCGGGTCTCCATGAGATCCATCAGCCGTCCCGCTTTGGCGAAGCCGACGCGCAGCTTGCGCTGCAGCATGGAGGTGGACCCGAACTGCGAGGTGACCACCAGTTCCACCGCTTGCAGGAAGACGTCGAGATCATCGCCGATATCGGGGTCGACGTCCTTCTTCTCCCCGGCCTTCGCGGCGGTGACGCCCTCTTGGTATTCCGGCTCGGCCTGGTTCTTGGCGAAATCGACGACGCCGTGGATCTCCTCGTCGCTGATGAACGCGCCTTGCAGCCGAGTCGGCTTGCCCGCGCCCATCGGCAGGAACAACCCGTCGCCCATGCCGATCAGCTTCTCCGCGCCGGGCTGGTCGAGGATGACCCGGGAATCGGTCAGCGACGAGGTGGCGAAGGCCAGCCGGGAGGGCACATTCGTCTTGATCAAACCGGTCACCACGTCGACCGACGGCCGCTGGGTGGCCAGCACCAGATGGATGCCTGCCGCGCGGGCCTTCTGGGTGATGCGGACGATGGCGTCTTCCACGTCCCGCGGAGCGGTCATCATGAGATCGGCCAACTCGTCGACGATGGCCAGGATGTACGGGTAGGGCCGGTACACCCGTTCGCTGCCCAGCGGGGCGGTGATCGCTCCCGACTTCACCTTCTTGTTGAAGTCGTCGATGTGGCGCACCTTGTTGGCCTGCATGTCCTGATAGCGCTGCTCCATCTCCTCGACCAGCCAGGCCAGCGCGGCCGCCGCCTTCTTCGGCTGGGTGATGATGGGTGTGATCAGGTGCGGAATGCCCTCGTAGGGGGTCAATTCCACCATTTTCGGGTCGATCAGGATCATCCGGACCTCGTCCGGCGTCGCCCGCTGCAACAGCGACACCAGCATCGAGTTGACGAAGCTCGACTTTCCCGAACCGGTCGAGCCCGCCACCAGCAGGTGCGGCATCTTGGCCAGATTCGCCGAGACGAACTCGCCCTCGATGTTCTTGCCCAGGCCGATCACCAGCGGATGGTGGTCGTTGCGGGTGCTGGGCGCCTTGAGCACGTCGGCCAGCCGGACCAGCTCGCGGTCGGCGTTCGGCACCTCGATGCCGACGGCGGACTTGCCGGGGATCGGCGCGAGCAGCCGGACGTTCTCCGTCGCCACGGCGTAGGCGATGTTGCGCGCCAGTGCGGTGATCTTCTCGACTTTCACCCCCGGCCCGAGTTCGACCTCGTAGCGCGTGACCGTCGGGCCGCGGACGAAACCGGTCACCGCGGCGTCGATCTTGAACTGCACCAGCACCTCGGTGATCGCCTCGATCATCGATTCGTTGGCGGCACTGCGTTTCTTGGGCGGATCCCCGTCGGTCAGCAACGACAGCGGTGGCAGGGTGTAGTCGCCTTCGACTTCGCGGTCGGTGACGAACTCCAGTTGCTTCGGCGGCGGTGGCGTCTGATCCTCCACGACCGCGGCGGGACGCTGCTTCTTCGGTTTCGGTTTCGGCGCGGGCTCCTCCACCGCGATCGGCTTGGCGTCCCGCAGCGGGGGTTCGCCGATCGCCTCGGTAACGGCGTCGGGGTCGCCGAACTCGTCGGGCGGGTAGTTCTCCGCGGGCGTGCGACCGCGCCGCTTGGCGCCGCGGCGCACCGGGAAGCCGTCGGCGTCGAAACCGGCCGGATCGTAGTCCCGGTAGTCGCCGTCGAATTCGCCGTATTCGTCGCCACCGTTCTCGGTGCCGAAGTATCGACGCAGCTTGGCGGGCACCTCGCGCACGGTGGTTCCGGTCACCAGCAACCCGCCGAAGACGATGGCCAACAACAGGATCGGGACAGACAGCCAGGCGGTGAGGCCGTTGGTCAGCGGCCCGCCGGTCACGAAGCCGACGAAACCCGCCGCGCGGGAACGTCCGTGCGCGTCGGTGGGAGCGCCGGCCGCGATGTGCCACAGACCGAGAATCGGCAGACCGATCAGCAGGCCGCCGAGCACCAGTCGCGGCCGGATCTCGGGGCGCGGTTCCGTGCGCATCAGGACGACGGCGATGCCCGAGGCGACGAACGGCAATCCGGCCGAGGCCGATCCGGAGATCGCGCGGATCACGTCCTCGACCCAGTGGCCCACCGGCCCGCCGGCCGACAACCACACCGCCGCCGCGATCACGGCGCTCACCGCGATCAGGGCCAGCGCGGCACCGTCGCGCCGATGGCCGTGTTCGATCTCCCCGGCCCGGCTCAGCGTGCGTGTGGTCGCACCCAGCCCCCGGGCCAGCATGGTCCAGCCGCTGCTGATGCCGCGTCCGATGACGGCCAGTGGCGCCGTGTTCGAGGTGCGGCGCACCGGACGCCGGGCCGGGGCGGGGCGCCTGCGGGGCGCCGCGGTCGTTCGAGGGGTCGCCGCGCGGGGCGTGGCCGCGCGAGAGCGTGCCGTGGTGGTCCTCCCCCGCGCCGATCCCGCCCGCGCCCGACTCGTCGTGGTGCTGCGGGACTTACCTGCCATGGCCCCAGGCTAGCCGCAATCGCCCCATCCGGACCATCCGCAACACTGGTTGCCCTCCGCCTCCGTGCGCCTCGGGCGCCGTCGCGGGGACGTTCAGCACCGTGAAAAGCCCTGGCGGTTCGCCGGATGAGCGGTCGCGGACAGCACGGCTCCGTGGCGGATCCACGGCCGAAGTCCCGGGCTCGTCTCCGGTCCGGCGGGGAACTCACGGCCGAGGATCCGGACGAACCCGCGACGTCGCACAAATCAGACCGATCGGTCTGTCTCGAGCACCGCCCGTACGGCTTCGGGCGATCCGGTGGTCTCCAACCGGACTTCATCCCGACCGAAGGCATGCAGCACCAGTTCCGAGGGCTTGCCGGTCAGCGTGACGACGTCGCCGGAGGCGGATCGCGCCACCGTGCGCCTGCCGTCGGGCGTCACGAGCTCGACCGTGACCGGCGCCTTGCGGTAGGCCATCTTGGCCGTCTTGCGCAGCATCGACCACAGTCGATCCTCATCGGCGGCGGGCAGATCGCGCGGCTGCCAACCCGGTTCGGCGCGGCGCACGTCCTCGTGGTGGACGAACATCTCGGATAGGTTGACTACCGCATCGACCGGCCGCAACGGCGACCACCACGGCGGACCGGTGCGGATCTGGTCCAGCAACTCGGGAAACGGCTTGCTCGCCGCCTTCGCCTGCACCCGGTCGAGATACCCGGCGAACGGCTTCAACATGATGCCCGGCGCGGCATCGAGCCGCCGTTCGCGAACCACCACATGCGCGGCCAGATCCCGCACCGTCCACGCGCCGCAGAGCGTCCGCGCGTCCGGCCCCACGGCCTCCATCGCCTCGACGAGTCCCCTGCGTTCTCGCTGTGCCATAGTCACACCCCCGAAAATACCGACCACCCGGCCGCACTGCCGGATGACGCGACTGCCCGCGGCCACCGCGACCACGACGCCACCCGGAGAACCGTTCACGACAGCGCGACGTCGTTTTCGATGCCGCCGTTGCGCCGCACCGCGATTTCGCCCGCCTGGAGTGCGATGACGTTGCCGTACACCAAGTTTCACCGCGCACACCAACCGCGCACACGAGCGGAGAAAGTCCGGTATCCGAGTTGCGGGCGGTGTGACCGTGCACCACACTGGGCTCTACGCCGATGCCCCCGGCAGGCGCGTATCCATACCACGGCGGTCGGGACTCCTCACACCGGGAAATCTCCGGCTAGCGCAATGAGGGTGGGCTCTGTACCTTGTCACTCGGTCCATCGGGTCGTGGACCTCATGACAAGAAGGGGCAAATCCTCCGTGAAGAAGTTTGCTACCGGTGTAGCCGCGCTCGCGGCGGTCGGTTCCGCGCTGGCTGTCAGCGCGCCCACCGCGCACGCCTACACCAACAATTACGGCGCGATCGCGCTGTCCACCTCCACCGGTCTGATCGGGTACTCCTACGACTACCCGACCTCGGCCGCCGCGCAGCAGCGCGCCGTGAGCTCCTGCAGCGCCGCCGACTGCCAGTCGGTGGTCTGGTTCCGCAACGGCTGCGGCGCCGTGGCGTACTCCAGTGGCACCGGCACCTGGAGCTGGGGGTACGCGTCGTCGCGGCGCGCCGCGCAGAGCCAAGCGCTGCGGCGCAACGATTCCGACGCCTACATCGTGCACTGGAACTGCACGTCCAACCACGGCTGATGCCCGGAATTACAGACGAAGGAAACATCGTGAAGCACCGCACTTTCCGGACCACCGTGGCCGTCGTCCTCACCGCAGTGGCCTGCTCGCTGAGCGCCTGCGCCTCGGGCGACGACTCCTCGTCCCAGAGCACCAGCGCCAATCCCACCCACGCCGCTGGTGAGTTGGAGGGCGGCTCTGACAAGGGTGACAAGGAGGCCGGTTCCGCACCGACCACCCCGTCCTCGCCCGCACTGGCCAAGCCCTCCGTGCAGCAGCTGAACGAGCGGTTGCAGAAGGCTTTCGACCCGAACGTGCCCAACGAGGAGAAGATCAGCTGGATCCAGGCCGCCGAGCAGGATCCCTACCTCGTCGCCAACCTCGTCGACGCCGCGAAGAAGCAGAAGGTCGCCGTCGAGGTCACCAACGTAGGCGACCCGAAGGACGGCAAGCTCAAGGCCGACGCCAAGGTCACCATCGACGGCACCCCGGTGGATGACGCGTTCATCCAGTTCGTCTCCGAGGGCGGCCAGTGGAAGGTCGACCACACCTTCGCCTGCAACATCGTCAAGAGCGCGAAGATCGAGTCCGCGGCCTGCCAGGAGTGACCGCGCCCGCGTGAAAAGCGCCGGACAGTTGAGCTGTCCGGCGCTTTCGTCGTTCCGGAGGTCAGACGCCGATGACGGTCGGCACGATCATCGGGCGACGGCGATACTTCTCGGCCACCCATCGACCGACCACGCGGCGCACGCCCTGCGCGATCCGGTGGGTGTCGGTGACACCTTCGCCCGCCAGCCGCAGCAGTTCGGCTTCCACCAGCTCCGACGCGTCGAGCAGTGCGGTCGGATCGTCGGAGAAGCCGCGTCCGCTGAGCTCAGGGGTGCTCACCGCCTTGCCGGTGGTCTCGTCGATGGCGACGGTGATCGCGATGAAACCGCCCTCGCCGAGAACCAGCCGGTCCGACAGTGTGGACTCCCCGACGTCGCCCACCGACAGCCCGTCGACGTACACATGGCCGACCGGCACCCGGCCGACGACCGAGGCGATGCCGTCGACCAAGTCGACCACCACTCCGTCCTCGGCGAGCACCACCCGCTCCTGCGGCACGCCCGTCGCCACCGCCAGTGCGGCGTTCGCGCGCAGATGGCGCCACTCGCCGTGCACCGGCATGGCGTTGGTCGGCCGCACCGCGTTGTACAGGTACAGCAGCTCGCCCGCCGAGGCGTGCCCGGAGACGTGCACCTTGGCGTTCTGCTGGGTGATCACCGTGGCGCCGAGCCGAGCCAGGCCGTTGACGACCGCGTACACCGAGTTCTCGTTGCCGGGGATGAGCGAGGAAGCCAGCACCACCAGGTCGTCCGGGCGGATGTTGATCTGCCGGTGGTCGCCGCGCGCCATCCGCGACAGCGCGGACAGCGGCTCGCCCTGCGAACCCGTGGAGATCAGCACCAGGCGGTGGCTGGGCAGGGTCGCGGCGACATCGAGGTCGACGACCACGCCCTCCGGCACGGTGAGATAGCCCAGATCCTGGGCGATCTGCATATTACGGACCATCGAGCGGCCGACGAAACAGATCCGCCGCCCGTACTTCTGGGCCACGTCGACGACCTGCTGGATGCGGTGCACGTGACTGGCGAAGGACGCGACGATGACCCGTCCGCTCGCCTTGCCGATGACCGAGTCCAGCACCCCGCCGATCTCGCGCTCCGGCGTGACGAAGCCGGGAACCTCGGCGTTGGTGGAATCCACCAGGAACAGGTCGACGCCCTCGTCGCCGAGCCGCGAGAATCCGGCCAGGTCGGTGAGCCGCCCGTCCAGCGGAAGCTGGTCGAGCTTGATGTCACCGGTGTGCAAGGCGACGCCCGCGGGCGTGCGGATGGCGACGGCGAGCGCGTCGGGGATGGAGTGGTTGACCGCGAAGTACTCGCAGCCGAACGGGCCGTGCGTGGTGTGCTGCCCCTCGATCACCTCGACCAGCTTCGGGTGCAGGCGGTGTTCCCGGCACTTCGCGGCCACCAGCGCGAGGGTGAACTTCGAGCCGACGACCGGGATGTCGGGCCGCAGCCGCAGCAGGAAGGGCACCGCGCCGATGTGGTCCTCGTGGCCGTGGGTCAGCACGACGGCGACGACGTCGTCCATCCGGTCCTCGATGGGACGGAAGTCCGGCAGGATCAGGTCGACACCGGGCTGCTGGTCCTCCGGGAACAGGACGCCGCAGTCGACGATCAGCAATTTGCCGCCGTACTCGAAAACCGTCATGTTGCGGCCGATTTCGCCGATGCCGCCGAGGGCGAACACACGCAGGCCGTTCTCGGGCAGGGTAGGCGGGGCGCCGAGACGGTCGTGCGCGGCGACCGGATCCGCCTGCGGCGGGGGCCCTTCGCCGCGCCGCGGGCTGGACTGCGCACGTCCACGGCTCGGTCGCCGGGTCGCCGCACCCTGGCCCCGGGTCTCCTGGCGCGCCCGCGCGGGCGCAGGCTGCTCGGTACGCACGACGGCATCGGCGGCCTTGGCGGCCTCGTCCACCGTCGCCACGTCGAGCGCGGGCTCGGGCTCGGGCATCGCTACGGATTCCGACGGCGCGGGCGGCGTCACCCGCTCGACCGGCGCGGACGAGGCGGGCGCTCCCGCGGGGCGGGAAGCGCTGCGGCGGCGACGGGATAGGGACTCGCTCATCACAGCACTCCCACCGCTCGCAGGTCCGCGGCAAGCGACTCCAACTGCTCACCCGTCGGCATCAGCTGCGGCAGCCGCGGCTCCCCGACCTCCACGCCGAGCAACCGCAATCCGCCCTTGCTCATCGCGACACCGCCCAGCCTGGCCATCGCCGAGTGCAGCGGCAGCAAGGTGACGTTGATCTCCCGGGCGCGCACCACCTCCCCCGCCGTATAAGCCTCCAGCAGCGCGCGCAGCCGTTCGGGGACGAGATGTCCGATCACACTGATGAATCCGGTCGCGCCCACCGACAGCCAGGGCAGGTTGAGCGCGTCGTCACCGGAATAGAACGCCAGGCCGGTGCTGGCGATGAGTTCGGCGCCCATGTTCAGGTCACCCTTGGCGTCCTTGACCGCGACGATGCGCGGATGTTCGGCGAGCTTGCGGACGGTGTCGCTGGCGATCGGCACCACCGACCGCCCCGGGATGTCATAGAGCGTGACCGGCAGGTCGGTGGCGTCGGCGACGGCGGTGAAATGGGCGATCAGCCCCTCCTGGGAGGGCCGGGAATAGTACGGCGTCACCACGAGCAAACCGTGTGCACCCGCCCGCTGCGCGTTGCGCGCCAGTTCGACCGAGTGGGCGGTGTCGTAGGTGCCCGCACCCGCGATCACGGTCGCGCTCTTCCCGACGGCGTCGACGACGGCGCGCAGCAGATCGGCCTTCTCCGATTCGGTGGTGGTCGGCGATTCACCAGTGGTTCCCGAGATCGCGAGCAGGTCGACACCGCGGTCGACCAGGCGGGCCGCGAGCGCGACCCCGGCATCGACGTCGAGCTTGCCGTCGGCACTGAAGGGGGTCACCATCGCGACACCTACCGTGCCGGACGCACGCAGCTCCGTTGGCGTCGATTCACCGTTCGTCATGGTCAGAAAGGCTACCCGGTCCGGGACACGCCCTCGACACCGTCGTCGGCGATCAAGCCGCAACAAAGACGCGAATGTCTCGCGATGACGGCGCGGTGATGCCATACCGTTTCTTGCTGGACATCATAAATGACGTCACACTGATGTCATGGACTTGAACAAGTACACCAGCCAGCTGCGCGAGAACCTGATCGCCGCCGCGGCGCTGGGCGACGAGAAGACCCAGGCCACGGCGGCTGCCCTGGCAGCGGCGACGGAGGCGTCCGCCCGCATGGTCCTGCTCACGGCCCTGTCGGACCTCGCCGCCGAGGTCAGTGCGGCACTCGGCGACCGCGCGGTGCACGTGTCGGTGGACGGCACGGAGGCTTCCATCGATGTGCGCAAGAGCACGGAGGGCGACGAGCCACCCACCTTCGAGGAGATGACCGGAGACATCAGCAGGGTCACGCTGCGGCTGGTAGAGCAGATGAAGGCACGCGCGGAAGAGGCTGCCGCACAGAGCGGTCAGTCCCTCAACTCATGGCTGTCGAGCGCCGTCCACGGAGCGCTGCGCGACCAGATGCGCGGGTACGGGCCCAAACGCGACATCTGACTCAGTAGCGCTACAGCAACGCGGCGAGATTGCCGCGATCACCGATGGCGACCTCGTCCAGTTCGAGCCAATCGGCCAGCTCGCGCAGCGCACCACCGAGGGCGTGCGCGGTGGCGGGGGTGTCGTACCCGGGCTCGGCGAACGCGGCCGGCACCCACAACCGGCCGTTCGCGCGCTCGGCGCGCAGATCCACACGGCCGACCAGCTCCCCGTCGAGCAGGAACGGGAAGACGTAATAGCCGTGCACCCGCTTGTGCTCCGGGGTGTAGATCTCGATCCGGTAGTGGAAATCGAAAATACGCTCGGTGCGTGCGCGGAAGAAGATGAGCGGGTCGAACGGGCACAGCAGCGCGGCGCCTTCGATGCGACGCGGTGTGGGCGCGCCCGCCCGCAGATAAGCCGACTTCGCCCAGCCCGCCACCTCCACCGAGATCAACTCGCCCGCGTCCACCAGCTCGGCGATGGCCGGTTCGGTCTGGGTGCGCTGGAGACGGTAGTAGTCACGCAGGTCCGCTTCGGTGCCGATGCCGTGGGCGGTGGCCGCGCGAAGCACCAGTTCGCGGACGGCGTCCGGCTCGGAGACCTCGCGCGCCAGCACCTCCGGCGGCAGCACCCGCTCGGCCAGGTCGTAGTGCCTGGTGAATCCGACCCGGGTGGCCACAGACAACGCACCAGCCGCGAACAGCTGCTCGCAGATCATCTTCGTATCGCTGAGATTCCACCAGGATCCCTTCGGCCGCGGCTTGTCCAGCTCCAAGTGGCGCTCGACCTCCCCGGCCGTGGCCGCGCCCACTTCGGTGATCACATCCAAGATGTCCTTGCCGAGAGTGGGATTGCGCTCGACCACCTTGCGCATACCGGACCAGCGCCCGTGCTCGTACTGCCGCATCCGCCAGCGCAGCAGCGGCCAGTCCTCGACCGGGATGAGGGCGGCCTCGTGTGCCCAGTACTCGACGAGCGCACGCGGCCGCCGCGCGCCATTGCTCCACGCGGCCTGATCGAGCAGAGCACGATCGTAGGGCCCGATCCGGCTGAACACCGGCGCGTAATGCGCCCGCACCACCGCGGACACCGAATCCAGTTGCAGCAACTGGGTCCGCTCCAGCACCCCGAGCACCGTTCGCCGGGTGACCCGACCGGGCCTACGCGCCCCGAAACCCTGCGCCGCCAACGCCGTTCGCCGCGCCGCCGCCGCGCCCATCTTCCGCATGAGGGCAACAATGCCACGAGCCACCGACAGTGTTCTCGGCCGCGCGGGCGCGGCGTGTTCCCGGCCCCTTGGTGGCTCGCGTCCGAGCGACCGCCGCTTGCTCCTTCGTCGCCTACGCGGCGGCCACTCGGACGCGAGCCGGGCCGCGAACGAGACAACGCTCGATCTCGCTGCGCTCCAAACCGGGAGCTGGGCCGATGCGGATGCGTGAGCCGGTGATCGTCAGACCTCGGGTTCGCCGTTCTCGGTGACCGGCGACTCCTTCCCCACCTACGCGGCGGCCACTCGAAGACGAACCAGGCCGCGAACGAGACAACGCTCGATCTCGCTGCGCTCCAAACCGGGAGCTGGGCCGATGCGGTCGGGTGGTGGTCGGCACGCGATTCGGATGGCGTCGCGACCTCCGAGGACGTCACGTGGAGACGGTGATCGCGCCGGTGGCGTCGATTTCGGTGCGGCGGTCCCGGTCCGTCGCCGTGGCCAGGACGGTGGCCAGGATGCGGCGGCCGGTCGGGAGGATGCGGACGGTGACCGAACCCTCGTTCGCGGCGTCGAGCTCTCCCGTGGCGGCGTCGATCACCTGCTGGCGCACCCGGTGCGGGACCCCGGTGAAACCGCCGTCGTCGAGCAGGATCACCTCGACGCCGCGGGAGCGAGCTCCGCGGGCGGCGCTGCTGAGCTGGTCGGTGGCCAGTTGCGGGGCGCGGAGGCCGTCACGTAGTTCGGCTTCCAGGAGCCTGCACTGTTCGCGCTCGGCGGCGGTGAGGTCGTCGCCGTCGGCGATGCGTTCCAGGATCGGGCGCGCCACCGCGTCCAGCCGAGCCAGCTGACGGGTGCGTTCCCCGTTCTCCGCCGCCATCGCGGCCTCGGCGGCGGCGCGCATGGCCGCCTCCTCACGCAGCAGCCGCAGCGAACGCTGGGTGGGGCGCATTATCGCCGCGAACAGGGAAACCCCGGCAACCGTGGCGACCGGCACAATCGACCCTACGACGACGCCCACCCGCAGACCGGCCGCCACACCGACCACAGCGATCACCGCGCCGATGCCGACGACCCCGAGCCAGGCCGCGGCCAGACGTCCGCGCAACACCAGCACGGCGAGCACATACGAGGCGGCGAACGCCGTCCACACCTGCTTCGACCAGGCGTGCTCGACATCGACCGAGGTGAGGGCCGCGGCCAGCGGCCCGGAGGCGGAGACGAACACGGTCGCGGGCCAAGGCAGCGGATCAGTCGGCGCCAGCAGCACCACGACACCGGCCAACGCCAGGACGACCAGGGCGGCGGCCACGGCGGCCACCAGCGATTCGGAGAAGTTCTGGACCATGCACAGCACTATGGTCACTTCGAGAATGACCAGGTACAGCCACGCCGCCCGGCCACGGAGGCCGAGCAGATCGCGCAGTCCAACTTCGGTTTCCCGCTCAGCCATTTCCGCCCCACACCAGCGTCACGGTCGTACCCTCGCCCGGCTCGGATTCCACGAACCCGGCGCCGCCCGGCAGCTGACGCATGCGGCCCAGGATGCTCACCGAGATACCGAGCCGATCGACAGGCACCTCACTCAGGTCGAAACCCGCGCCGTCGTCACGGAACACCACTCGAATACCGCCCGCGCTGATCGTCACCGTGACGGTGCGGCGGACCGCACGCCCGGGAACAGTGGCGTGACGCAGGCTGTTTCGTACGGCCTCGGCGAGCGCGGCGGCGATCGTGCTCGCGGCGTCCACCGGTAGACGCAGATCGTCGAATCCGGCCCAGCGCCGCGCGGTGAACCGGGTATCGGGATTCACTTCGTGCACGGCGGCGCGGAGGAACCCGATCGCGGATTGCGCGTCCAGCCGGTCGAGTTCGCTGTTCCCGACCCGGCACTCATCGAGTTGTTCGAGGGTCCGTTCGGCCTGCCTGCGCAGGACCGGCGATTCGGTCCCTGCGCGGGAGGCGTCCAGCAGGGTGGACAGCACCGCGTCGTGGATCAGCGCGGCGAAGCGCGCGCGTTCCCGTTCGCGGGCGGCCGCGCCCGCGACCGCCGCGGCCCGGCTGCTTTCGATGGCCGACTCGCGATCCACTCGGGCGGCCGCGGCCCTGGCATAGATCACGCACCACAGGAACAGCGCGCTCAGCCCGGCCGCCCTGGCGAAATAGCCGAGCAGCGCCAGGGCGGTGGTGTCCTCGAGCACGACGAGATTCGCCAGCGCGCTGAACGCCGAGCCCACCACCAGATACGCCACTGCGAGCGGTGGACGCCAAGCGAGCACGGCCGCCAGGACTCCCAGCGCCAGCACCCGGTACAGCCAGAGCGACGCCGATCCTAAGGCTTCGGGCACCACATACACGAATGGAACCACCGCCGTGGCCCCGAGAAAACTCACCGCTGCCGCACCGGCGACCCGCTGGATCATTCGGGCGCTCAGGCTGACCGAGACGACCGCGAGGACCGGGAACAGCCCGAACGCCAGCACCACTTCGACCACCGTCCACCGGACGGGCACGAAGCGACTCTGATCGGCGATCTCGGGCAGTTCGACGATCGCGGCGATCACCCCGGCGATTCCGATGGCCAGCCCGAGCCTGTGCAGGATGCGGTCGGCGGCGCCCTCGGAGGCTTTCCCCCTGGACAGTGCGGCGACTCCGTGGCTCAAACGCCTCGCGTGGAGTCGGTAGAGCCGGAGGGAGCGCGAGTGCGACGGGGTGCCCAGCATGCTGGACGCGATCATCCGCGTGGGTGCCGCTCGGGAACCGGCAGCCATCCGTCCTCGACCGCCCGCTTGTACAGGTCGGTCTTGGTCGGCGCCGGACGACCGGCATCGGCGTACTTCTGCCGGATCCGGCCGAGGTAGTCGTTGACCGTCTGCTCGGACAGACCCGTCAACCGCGCGACCCGGGAGGCCTTCTCGCCGGACGCGTACAACATGAGCACTTCTTCCTGGCGCGGGCTCAAGCCCACCTCGGACAGTTGCGGGTCGCCGTCGATGGCGGCCGCCCAGTCGGTGGTGACCACCTGTTCGCCGCTGGCCGCGCGGCGCACGGCGGCGACGACGGTCGGCACGTCCTCGGATTTGCGGACCACGCCCAGCACCCCGGCGCGCGCGGCGGAGCGCACGAGAAAGGCGTTGTCCGCGCCGGTGAAGACCAGCACCTCCATGCCGCGGTCACGCAGGGCGCGCACGTTGTCCTCGGGCGAGGACCCGTCGGCCAGCCGCAGATCCAGCACCACCAGATCCAGCTTCGGCTCGCCGTCGACGGCGGCGAGCAGTTCCGGCACGGTGCCCGCGGTCAGCACCAGATCGAGATCGGTCTGCGGCGCAAGCATCGCGGCGAGACCGATCGCGACCGACTCGTGGTCTTCGACCAATCCGATCCGCCGCGGTGCGTTCTCGCTCCCTTCGACCCAGGTCACCTGGCTCTCCCATCCCGAGCTACTCGTTCACGTCCCCACCGCAACAACAATCGCAGACAGTATGCCGGGTGATGGTGCGCGATGGTCAGACACCATAATTCGGGGGATTCAGGCCATGAGCCCGGCGGCGAGCGTGGCGCCCAACTCCCAGCACCGCTGGAGGTCCTCTTTGGCGGGCGGACCGGAGACCACGACCGTGGCGGCGGCCTGCTCCCACCCCAGTCCGGTGGTGATGCCGGCGACCCCGCGCTCGGCGCCCTCGGTGCCTTCGTTGCCGTGCAGGTACAAACCGTACGGGCGGCCGCGCGTGGAATCGAGACACGGATAGTAGATCGTATCGAAGGCGTGTTTGAGCGCGCCGCTCATGTAACCCAGGTTCGCCGGGCTGCCCAGCAGGTATCCGTCGGCGGCCAGTACGTCGGGAGCGGTGACGGCCAGTGCCGCGCGGCGCACGACCTCGACACCTTCGATCTCGGGGTCGGTGGCGCCGGAGACAACGGCCTCGAACATCGCCTGCATATGCGGAGACGGCGTGTGATGGATGATCAGCAACCGGGCCACCCCTGCGATGGTATCGGCCCGCTGTCAGCGGGTGTCGCGCTCGTGCCGTTCCAGTGCGACCGCACGGCGCATCGTCTCCCTGGCCCTGGTGCGGTCACCGGCGTAGTCGTAGGCGCGCGCGAGACGGTAGGAGACGCGCCAGTTGTCCGGGTCGGCCTCCCACTCCGCCTTGACCGTCGCGAACAGTTCGTCGGCGGCCGCGCGTTCGATGCGGCCGGACGGCAGCCGTGGCAACTGCGAGGTGTCGAGTTCGAGGCCCTCGTCGTGGATGCGCCGTGCCAGATGCTGATGGGCGAGCGCGGCGCGCACGGTGGCGACGACGATCCACACGCCCAGCAGCGGCAGGATCAGCACGCCCACGCCGATGACGATCGCCGCCACGTCGCCGGAACCGATCAGACCGACCGCTATCCGGCCGAGCAACAGGAAATAGAAGCCGAGCACCAGGATGAGCGCCGCGATCAGCGCGACCACCTTGACGACTTCCCCGCTGCCCTTCCGATCCGCCGGCTCCGCGCCGCTCACCGTCGCGCTCCGCCGGGGTTCGGCGCCATCCGGTGTGCTCGCCACCGCTCGCTCACAGGTCCAGGAACGGGTCGAGCCCGACGGTGAGACCGGGGCGGTTCGCGATCTCCCGCACGCCGAGCAGCACACCGGGGGCGAACGACGAGCGGTCGATCGAGTCGTGCCGGATGGTGAGGGTTTCGCCCTGGGTGCCGAACAGCACCTCCTGGTGAGCGACCAGACCGGCCAGGCGCACCGAGTGCACCCGCACTCCGTCCACGTCGGCGCCGCGCGCACCCTCCAGCTCGGTGGTCGTGGCGTCGGGACTGCGGTCCAGACCCGCTTTGTCGCGTGCGGCGGCGATCAGGCCCGCGGTGCGATAGGCCGTGCCGGACGGCGCGTCGGCCTTGTTGGGATGGTGCAGTTCGATGACTTCCACCGACTCGAAGAACCGGGCGGCCTGCTCGGCGAAACGCATGGACAGCACCGCGCCGATGGCGAAGTTCGGTGCGATCAGCACGCCGACCTCCCGATGACCGGCCAGCCAGTCGCGCACCTGCGCCAAGCGGGCGTCGTCGAAGCCGGTGGTGCCGACCACCGCGTGGATGCCGTGCTCCACCAGGAACCTCAGATTCCCCATCACCACGTCCGGGTGGGTGAAATCGACGACGACCTGCGTATTCGCCGCGGTGAACGTGTCGAGCGAATCATCTTTGTCGACGGCGGCGACCAGCTCCAGGTCCTCCGCCGCCGTCACCGCCGCGCAGATCGCCTGTCCGACTTTGCCACGCGCTCCGAGCACTCCGACCCGAATGGTCACCGCACCTCCTCGTTCCGCTTCGGTCGGGGATCAGCCTAGTGGGCGCGGCAGGAGGCAGTCCGGTCGCCGCCCGTGCCGGTCCCAGCGAGGAGGCGGGCCGCCTATCCCACCGGCTCGCGGTCGCCGGGCGGGGCCGCGAGGTTCCCCGCCATCCGTTGCAGCGACCGCACGGTCTCGGCGAACTGCTCGTCGGTGATGCCCTCCGCCATCTGGCGCCTGCGCAGGCCGATCCGGGCGAAGGCCTCGTCGTGCGCGCGACGGCCCGACTCGGTCAGCGAGAGCACGCCTCCGTCGTCGCGGACCAGCCCGGCGGCGGTGAGCTCGGCCAGTTCGGTGGGCCACTCGGCATCGTCGGCCCAGAAGGCGTCGAGGGCGTCGTGGACGTCGTCGGCGCGCTGCCGCCCCTTCACCAGCGAATGCAAGGTCTGCCAGCGTCTACGGCTGAGCCCGCCCGCGGCGAGGTCTTCGTCGAAGCGCTGGTTTATCAGTCGATCGAGTTCTACGAGCCAGTACCCGATTCCGCGCTGGATGGCCATGTTCAGCTCCCGTGCATGCCAAGCTACAATTACATGTAATTTTACATACAAATAGCGGCCGTGACGGAGGGAGCGAATGGACGAGCACGACACGATCACCATCGCCGTGGCAGCGGCGATGGTGCGGATCCGCCGCAGGCAGACCCGTGGCGCGCTGAGCGGCGGCGCGATTCCCGTCGCGGTGTTCCGCGTACTCGACGCCGTCGCCGACGGCGCGGCCGACACGGTGGGCGGCCTCGCTCCCGCGCTCGGTGTCGACCAGCCGCGGGCGAGTCGCCTGGTGGCGCAGGCGGTTTCCTCCGGCCTGCTGGAGCGGGTCGCCGATCAGCGCGACGGGCGGCGTTCGGTCCTGCGCCTGACCGCCACCGGGTGCCGGGCCACGGCCGAGGCCAGAGCGGACAGGTGCAGCGCCATGGCCGCGGCCATGGCGGAGTGGACACCCGCCGAGCGGGTCGAATTCGCCCGGCTGCTGGAACGATTCGTCGACGGAATGGATCGGATCGCCGACTGAGCGGCCGTCGTGACCCGATGGTCACGGAATCCGGGCGAGACTGTCGGCAGGCCCGTTCAGTCGAAGACGATGACCTGGCGCAATGCGTGGCCCGCGGCGAGTTCGTCCATGGCGCGGTTGATGTCCCCGAGGCCGACGTGCGCCGAGACGAGCCGCTCCACCGGCAGACGTCCCGCGCGCCACATCCGGACGTACTCGGGGATGTCGCGGGACGGCACGGCGGAACCGAGGTAGCTGCCGACGATGGACCGCCCTTGGGCGACCAAGGCCAGCGGGGAGATCGCGGCGCGGGCATCGGGGGCGGGCAGTCCGACGGTGACCGTCGTACCACCGGGCGCGGTCGCCGCGACGGCCGTCTCGAAGGCGCGGATGTTGCCCGCGGCCTCGACCACCACCTCGGCCTGCACACCCAGCTCGGCGACCTCGGCCGGCGTGTACGCCGCATGCGCGCCCAATTCCCGTGCCAGGGCGAGTTTGTCCGGCACGGTGTCGACCGCGATCACCTCGTGTCCCTCCGCGGCGAGCGAGACCGCGACCAGCACCGCCGCCATACCGACGCCGCCGAGACCGACGACCATGATCCGATCCCCGGTTCCCGGCCGCGCCGAATTGAGCAGGGCCCCACCGCCGGTCAGCACAGCGCAGCCGAGGACAGCCGCGACCTCGGGCGGCACGTCGTCGTCCACCGCGACCACCGATCTGCGATCCACCACCGCGTAGGTGGCGAACGCGGACACACCCAGGTGGTGGTGCACCTCGACCCCGTCGCGAACCAGTCGCCGCCCACCGTTGAGCAGTTCGCCCGCGTTGTTGGCGATACTGCCGGGCACGCAGGGCGTGCGGCCGTCGGTCGCGCAACCCGCGCATTCGCCACATCGCGGCAAGAAGGTCATGACCACGCGCTGCCCGACCGCGATGTCGCCGTCACCCGGGCCGACCGCGGCCACCCGCCCCGCGGCCTCGTGTCCGAGGAGCATGGGCACCGGCCGCACTCGGTTGCCGTCCACCACGGACAGGTCCGAATGGCACAGCCCCGCCGCCTCGATCCGGACCAGCAGTTCGCCCGGCCCCGGCTCGCGCAGCTCCAGATCGCACACGGTGATCGGCGTCGATCCGGCGAACGGCGCCGGCGCCGCGATCCGCTCCAAGACCGCTCCACGAATCTTCATCCCGCCGACGCTACCCCCACGACGGCTCGGCACACCGGGTCGGAGCACTGGCGGTCGCGCGAAGCTGGTGTTAAGTTGGTCGGCCGTGACGGTGCTCCCGTTGGCCGCCTTGTACCGAGCCCGGGGTCGGGACCGTCACGTTTCAGAGGAGAGACTCCACTGTCCGTACAGTTCGATCACACCATTGTCGGCTGCCGGGACCATCGCATATCCGCCGAATTCTGGGCGGACATCCTGGGACTGGAAGTCGGCGCCCCCTGGGGGCCGTTCATTCCGGTCTCCTTGCCCGGCGGCGTCACCTTCGACTTCGCGAACGTGCCCGCCCAGATCACCGACATCCAACCCCAGCACTACGCCTTCTTGATCTCCGAGACCGAATTCGACACGGCCTACGCCAAGATCCGGCGGTACGAGGTGGATCATTGGGCCGACCCGCAGCAGCGGCGGCCCGGCGAGATCAATCACAACGACGGCGGTCGCGGGGTGTACTTCCTGGATCCCAGCGGTCACTTCCTGGAGTTGATCACCGTCCCGTACGGCGGCGGCTGAGCTGACGCCCGTCCGGACCGCGCTACCGAGACCCGATGACGCACCGAAGAGCTTGTCCCGCAAGCGGCGACCAGCGGCGCGTACGATGCCGCGCATGGGTGTCGATCTGGTCGACGTGGTCGAGCGCTTGCACGCCGACCTCGCGACGTGGCTCGGGTCGCAGGCGCCGATCGAGGTCTTCGAGCGGTTCGCGGCGGCGCAGCACGAGCGCTTCAGCATGGTGACGACCGGTGGCCAGGTGCTGGGGCGCAGCGCGTTGACAGCGGGGCTGCGCGGTGCGGGAAACTCCGTGCCCGGCTTGCGCATCGAGATATCCGACGTCGAAGAACTCCTGTGGTCCGGCGACATCGCGGTCGTGCGTTTCCTGGAGACGCAGCGGGCCGCGGAGAACGTCACCCACCGTCGGGTGACAGCCGTGCTGACGATCGGCGATCCCGGTGAGGTCCGCTGGCTGACGGTGCACGAAACCGAGGCCGTGCCGGCCTGACCATTCCCAGCCAGGGGGATGTGCGTGCTGCGGCGGCGCCCCGGGTGCCGGACAATTCCCGCCTACGTTCTCGGACGCGGGTGCGTCGCCGGTCGCGATTCGGCGTATGCGGCGAACCCGCGCTTCGACGGTCCGGGACGACGGACTCGAGGAGGTCGGTGCCGGTGGATCGGTGGGAACGCGACGGGCTGCGCTCGGCCAACAGTGGAATGCGCAATCAGGTGGAGCACATCCTGGATGCGCTCGCCGAGCAGCGTACCCACTTGTCGGAGGTGCGCGAGAAGCTGTCGGCGGTGCGGTGCACGGCCGAGTCGGCGGACAAGCTGGTGGAAGTGACCGTGGACGCCGGGGGCGTCCTCGTAGACGTGCGGTTCAGCCCCACCGCTGTGAAAAGCACACCGGAACAGCTGGGCCGTTCGGTCACCGAAGCGGGCAGGCAGGCGGCGCAGCTGGCTCGTGACCAGCACGCGGCGATCATCGCCCCGCTCGTCGCCGAAACCGAAGCGATACCCGACCTGCCCGATCTCGTCCCGGGCGCCCCCAGCCTGCGGGAGGTGTGGGAACCCACGCGCCACGACTCGCCGGGCTAGGCGCTCAATGCTTCCGGAGCCGTGATTCCTCGCCGGACGGGACGGTCCGGCCGATCCGGACCGACTCGACCGGCGAGGAATCACGGCCACCAAGGCTGCTGCAGGATAGGAAAACCCGGGTGGCTCGACCGCGCGGTTCTCGAGTGTCGGCACATGGCATCTACCTCCGTTCGTGCGGGCAGCGCGCCGGCTGCCTGATGGATGGGCGAAGTGATCAGGAGTAGAGCTTGGCGAGGAACGTGTTCATGTTGTCGCGCACCCGCTCGGCCTTCTCGACGGTCGTGAGATCTTCCCGGTAACGGCTCCCGAGCACGGGCCGCTTCTTGTTCCGCGCGTACAGCGAGCAGGCGAGATCGGTGCACATATAGGCGCCGACCGAGTTACCCTTGCGGCCGGATTCCCCGGCTTTGTGCGCGGTCATCAGCGAGACCCCTCCGCCGGTGTGGGTGGTAAGGCAGATCGTGCACATCTGCGCCCGTCCGGTGCCGGCGGTGGCAAACCGCAGTGCGACGCCGACCAGGCGATCGTCCTGCGGGACGACCAGGTAGCCGCGTCCGGGGAAGGACGGATCGCTCCAGCCGAGGAAGTCCAGGTCCGCCCAGGGTCGCTCGTCCAGGTCCCTCGGGACGGGCAACCGCTTGGCGTCTCCTTTCGAACAGTTGACGAACGACGATCTGATGTCGCGTTCGGTGACGGGTTCCATGACGAAAGCTCCTTCGGTTGATCAGTGGACAGAACCGAAGCGAGGCTACGGTCGGCGTGCTGACCGAACAACGGATTTTCCGGCTGGTCGGTCTCCGTCCGGTGACCGAGTCGGCGTTCCGATGAAGGCCGCCCACGGGGCCGCGGATCATCGAACCCCTCGGAGGTCACGGCGGTTTCGAGGCGCGCACGGCGGGTATCGCGCCGCCAGCGGGAGGTGCGAGGTGGCGCAAGACCTACAGAAGAAGTTCGCGCCGCACCGTCGGCTGCGCGGGCCCGCGGATCTGCCCGGGCGGTCGTGGTGGGGTGTGGTCAAGCGGTCGGTCGTCGAGTTCCAAGAGGACAATCTCAGCGACTGGGCCGCGGCTCTCACGTATTACAGTGTGCTGTCGCTGTTTCCGGGTTTGATCGTGTTGACCGCCGGGCTGGGCATGCTCGGACGGGACGACACCCTGACGTTGGTCGACGCCATTCGCGAGATCGGGCCGGGCAGCGGAACGGATCTGCTCATCGACGCGATCAACGATATTCACGAGGCGCAAGCCCCGGCCGGCCCCCTGGCGTTGCTCGGGTTGGCGTCCGCGCTGTGGACCGCGTCCGCTTACATCGGCGCGTTCATGCGCGCGACCAACGCGATCTACGACATCGCGGAAGGACGGCCGATCTGGAAGACGGTGCCGGTGCGGGTGGCCCTGACCGCCACGGTGGTCGCACTGCTAGGCGTTTGCACGGTCGGTGTCGTGGTCAGCGGGTCGCTGGCCGACCAGGTCGGTCGGTGGCTCGGGCTGGGGCAGGCCACGATCACGGTCTGGGGCATCGCCAAGTGGCCGATCATGATGGCACTGATCAGCCTGGTGTTCGCTCTGCTGTACTGGGCGGCGCCGAACGTGCGACAGCCGGGGTTCCGGTGGCTGACGCCGGGAAGCGCGCTGGCTGTCCTGCTCTGGGCGGGGGCGTCCTGGGGATTCGCGTTCTACGTCAGCCACTTCGGCTCCTACAACCGGGTATACGGCTCGCTGGGCGGCGTCGTCGTCTTTCTCGTGTGGTTGTGGATCTCGAATATCGCGGTCTTGCTCGGGGCGGAACTGGATGCCGAACTGGCACGGGCGCGCAACATCGCCCACGGTCATCCCGAAGACGCCGAGCCTTATCTACCGCCGCGCGACGATCCCGACGAATGAGCAAGCGCGGCAAGGAATCCGCGGACATCTGCGGCCGAAAGACCGAGACGGTGACGAGTTGACCACGGCTCCACGGCATTTGAGCCGAGCCGGTGGCGGTAACCGAAACCCGCCCGGACGAACTGCGGCGTCACCGCGAGGAACTCGCCGAAGCCGTCGGGCTCTGGAACCGGGAGAACGCCGGATGACCGTTCCGGAGGTCGGCGGCACGGCGCCGCCGACCTCCACGGCCGCCGATCGGTCACCGCTGATCGGTCTCGGTGCTCTTGCCTGCTTCCCGCATCGCTTCGGCGAGCTCACGGCGTAGACGCTCGGCGTTCGCCTCGTCGCCCGCGTCCTCGGCGGTGGTGATGTCCTGCCGCAGTTGCGCGAGCGTGTCCTGCGAAACCATGGGGCCTCCTCGTCTTTCCGGACGGTTTCGTGTGGAGGGGCGACGATGCACCCTCTCGATCAGGGTGGCCGCTCGGGCGAGGTCGAAACACTTCCGCGAGCGGCGGCGACGAACCTGCGGTGAGCCGCTGGACTCGGTTCGGCACGAGTGCCGCACGGCAGGAGCGTGCACGTCCGACGATTGAAGCCGGGTCGATCGGGTATTCGCCCATTCGTGTGTCCGGGCTTGCGAGCGCGGTCGCGCCGCGTGGTACCAACCGCTCCTAGCCACCCGTCTACCGACGTCAACGGTTGTGACCAGTCCGTACGCCGAGCAGAGCCGCTCGATGAACCACTACTACGACGCGCTGGCGAGACGGGACGCCGTACCGGAATGAGCAGGAGTGTCGCATCGATGGAGTCATTCGCCTTCCAGAGCGACAGCTTGAGTGATACCGAGGAATTCCTCAACCTCAACTACACCAAGATGCGGATCGGCAACGATACCGGGAGACCGGTTCGGACGACCATCACCCGGACGTTGCTGGGTCCGGTCGACCTGGACGATTTCGAGCTGCGCTTCGACATGAGCTACAACGCGCAGCCGTTGGGCAAGATTTGCCTGTGCCACGTGGAGACCGGCGCGATCGAAGAGAACTATTTCGACAGCGGTACCGATTTCTTCCGCCCCGGAGAGGTCGGGCTGCTGACTCCCCCGGACCTGCCGTATTCCGGCGTGATCCACCACGCCCGCTACAGCATCACGATGTTCGACCCCGCCCTGCTGACCCGGGTCGCCGCCGCCACCCCCGGCCACGACGCGGAACCGGTGCGGCTGACGGGTCACCGGCCGGTCTCACCGGCCGCCGCTCGGCACCTGTCCTCCGTGCTGGAGCACATGCGCGGCATCGCGGCCGACCATACGACGCGCGAACAACCGCTGATCACCTCGAACGCCGCGCAGTACCTGGCCGCCAGCGTGCTGCACGCCCTCCCCAGTACCGCCCACACCGATCCGACGGCGAGCGATCGCAACGACGCCCGTCCCGATACGGTGCGGCGGGCACTGGCGTACCTCGAATCACATGTGTGCGACGACATCGCCGTCGCCGATATCGCCGCGGCCGCCTACGTCACCCCTCGTGCGCTGCAACTGGCGTTCCGGCGCCACCTCGACACGACGCCGATGACGTATCTGCGGCGGCTTCGCCTGCGCGGTGCGCACGAACAACTGCGCGACGGCTCGCCCGACGACGGTCACACGGTCACCTCGATCGCCGGAGCGTGGGGCTTCGCTCATCCCGGACGATTCGCGACCGCCTACCGCGAGGCGTACGGCCGATCCCCGCATACGACTCTCCAATCCTGACCCGTCCGGCGTGGCTGGTCGGCCTCGCGCGGACGGTATCGGTACCGCGATCAGTCGCGAAGGGCGCGTTCTCGCAGGTCGGCGAGGGTTCGCGACAAGACGCGGGAGATATGCATCTGCGAGACGCCGAGCACCGCGGCGATCTGCGCTTGCGTACGGCCCTCGAAGAAGCGCATGCGCAGCACCCGCTGCTCGCGCTCGGGCAGTTCGGCGAGCAAGGGAGCGACCGCGAGGGCCTCTTCGGTCAGCTCGTAGGAAGGATCCTCCGCGCCGAACGTCTCGGCGATCGGCGCGCTGCCGGTGTCGTCGTCCTCGATGACAGCGTCGATCGAGTTGGTGGAGTAGGCGTTGCCCGCCAGCAGCGCTTGTGTGACCTCCAGCAGGTCGATGTTCAGCTCCACGGCGATCTCGAGGGCGGTGGGCATCCGTTGCAAGCGCTGGGAGAGCTTCTCCACGGCCGGACCGATGGACAGCTGGATCTCCTTGATCCGGCGTGGCACCCGCACGGCCCAGCTGTGTCGCGAAAATGGCGGCGCACCTCGCCCATGATCGTCGGGACGGCGAACGACAGGAACGAGGGTCCGCGCGCCGGGTCGAAACGGTCGACCGCGAGGACCAGCCCCACCGAGGCGATCTGGTAGAGATCCTCATAGTTCTCCCCGCGACCGACGAAGCGGCGGGCGATGTGCTCGGCCAGCGGCAGGCACCGGCGCACGATCGCTTCCCGCAACTGCGGACGTCCGGGGTCGCTGTCGTCCATCGCGGACAATTTCTCGAGCCACGGTTCGATGCCGTCGTAGCTGTCGGTTCCGCGCCGCGTCCGGCGCGGCGTCGCGGTCCTGTGCGCGGTCGCCAATGCCATGAGCTTCCTCGATTTTCTCTTCCAGCGATCGACGCGCTCGCGAGTTCGTGAACGAGGCGACGATCGCCGAGTACCGTCCTGCGGCTACGTCAAGCGTTCGTGGGCGGTCTTGTTCGTATTTCGGACAGGTGGCGGGATAGTTGTTCGTTCTCGGCACCCCCGTCGTCGAGGAGATGCCGCAGCGGCTGCGGCGCGCCACCGGAGGAGTGCTGCCGGTGGGCCGCGTCCACGAAGTTCCCGCGATGTCTCCCTGGACCGCCTTCGGTCCGTACCGTCGCGTCATCCGCCCGCACGGCGCCGGACGACCGGGACTCGCGCGGACCGCCTCCACCACGATCAGTCGCGCGGTATGCGGTGGTGGACGGTGAGCAGGATGTGGTCGAACGCGGCGACCAGATCCGGTGGGGGCGGCGGCACCAGCGGAAGTTCGGCGATCAACTGCTGGGCGAGCGCGCGCAGCTTGGTGTTGGTTTCCTGGGAACGCCACCGCAAGACCTGGAACGCTTGATCGGCGTTGATCTGGTAGATGCGCATGAGCACGCCCTTGGCTTGCTCGATCACCGCGCGATTCTCGTAAAGCCCGGGCAGAGTCGCGGCGAGCATGGCTTGATGAGCCTCGGCGAGAGTATGGGACAAGTCGACGTAGAAACCGGAGGTGCCGACCGCGGCGCCCGTGTCGTCCAGTATCCGATCGGCGACGACGAGCACGGTGTGTTCCTGGCCGGACAGGTCGATGAACCGATGCCGGCTCGAGAAGGGCTCGCCGTGGTCGATTGCGCGAGTGATGGTCTCGGCGACGTGCGTGCGGTCGTCGGGATGTTTGTGCGCCAAGAGCAGCTGTGTGGTGGGTTCGATCTCACCGGGCCGATACCCGTGCATGCGATAGACCTCGGGAGACCACTCCCAGCGGCGAGTGCCGAACCAGAACCGGAAACTTCCGATCGCGGGCTGGTCCGACGGTGACGGGGTGGTCACAGCGGACGCGCGGGGCCCGATGCGTTGGATCATGAATGCAATGCCTCTCCGACGAACAAGGGGCTTGCGGCCGCAACGAGGCACCCTGACCGCCGACGTCCCCCGAGGGGACACGCGGACATGGGCGCGCTTCGGCCGAGAATCCGCTGTTGACTCAACGGCCGGCGCGCGACCCATCGTGTCGGCAGCCGGTGACCTGCCCAACCAGTATGTCATCCGTCGCCGGCTCCGGCACGGCGGTACTCCTTCGGCCCGGAGGGCGACGCGAATCGAGCTGCCGGACTCCCATGAGTCGACCGCCTGCTACGCAAGGCATTCGAGTCGCCGATGCCGCGAATCCGCTACCCGTTGCCCTCGGCTCCCGATTCGGCGCGTACGCAGACGAGGACGCCGCCGCGAGGGCACCTCGACCCCGATGCTCGGGAGACGGCACAGGCATCACCCATTCCGCGGGATCCCCCGGCATGCTGGGCGGGTACGCCGATCGGCGAATTCCCCGAGCCGCAGCGCGCGGGTCAGATCCACCGGCTGTCTGCGTACACACCGGAGAGCACGGCCGATTCGGATTCCGAGAACGCGGCGGCGGCGCCGGAGCCGACGAACTCGGCCGCCGCGACCACCGCACGCCGCACCGCGCTTTCCGGCTCGCTGCCCTCGCCCAGAAGGGTTGCGGCAGCGACGGAGAAACTGTCACCCGCACCGCACGTGTCGCTGCCGTCGGGTGCTTTGGCGGCGGCGGGAAGCGGGATGCGCAGGCGTTTACCGGAAGCACGCAGGCAGACCAGGGCGCCCTCCGACCCGAGCGTGACCGCGATCGCCGCAACGGCCCATCCTTTGGCGAGCCTCCACAGATCCGGCCCCTCGTCGAGTCGGCCGGACAGCATATCGAGCGCTTCCGCGCGATTCGGGGTGACCAGGGCCGCCCCCGGAATCGGTACGGGTCCGCGCGGGTGGGGATTCCAGACGACCGGCACTCGTTTCGCGTGGTCGCGCAGCAGCGCGCGAATTCGCGGGTGGGCCGCGGTACCGCGACCGTAGTCCGAGACCAGTACAACGTGCGCCGCCGCGACCGCGGCGTGCGCCTCCTCGGGCAGCGGATCCGTGCCGACTCGTCCGGTGCCGGAATCCATTCTGGTGATCAGGACGGGTGGCCGAGCCTGCCTGGACCGGGTGCGCCCGTTCGGACTCGCCCACGGGCCGACCGCTCGCACTCGTTGCTTGCAGACCGTCGAACCACACATGGGGAGCCCGATGACCCGCACGTGCCGGTCCAGCAGCGCGCGCAGCCGCGCAGCCGCCTCGTCGGCGGCGAAGCCCGCGATGAGGACGACTTCCCGGTCGCCCGCCGCGGCGAGCCGGGCCGCCAATCCGGCGCCACCCGGACGGAACGTCCGGTGCGCGACATCGACGACAGGAGCCGCCGACTCCGAGCAGCGCCGGTCGGCCCGACCGTCGAGGTCGATGTCGAGCAGCG
Organism: Nocardia asteroides; assembly: GCA_019930625.1. NCBI lineage: Bacteria > Bacillati > Actinomycetota > Actinomycetes > Mycobacteriales > Nocardiaceae > Nocardia > Nocardia asteroides. The sequence goes on along the minus strand of CP082844.1, from coordinate 4,017,476 downwards.
CGTCGCCGATCACGACCAGCGGATCGCCCGTTGCCGTCACTTCCGCTCCAGCACGGCTTCCGACGCCGCGCGCGATCCGCTCCGGCCGAGTCCCCGTGCCGGTCGCCGGTTCACGTCGCTCCCTCCGGCGTCGCTCCCGGCGCGATGATGGGCGGCTCGCCGTGGGCGAAGCGATCGGTAGTGACGAACCGGTAGGCGTCGAGCGTCCGGGCGCCGATCCGGTCCCAGGAGTAGCCACTGCGGACACGCCGCAGTCCCGCCGCACCCCACGTCTGGCGCAGGCCTGGGTCCTCCAGCAGTGGGCGGACGGCCTCGGCCACCGCCGCCGACGTGGCGGGGGCGACCAATCGTCCGGTGATCCCGTCGCGGACGGTATCGAGCAGGCCACCGACGGCGGTGGCGACCACGGGCTTGCCGCACGCCATGGCCTCGAGCGGCACGATGCCGAACGGCTCGTACCAGGGCGTGCACAGCACCACATCGGCGGAGCGCAGCAGCTCGGGCATCGCCGCGCGGTGGATGTGCCCGAGCAGGCGCACCCGCTGCGCCACGCCGTATTCGGCGGCCACACCGCGAAGGCGGCGGATCTCCGGATCATCGCCGGATTCGCCTCCCGCGATGACCAGCTCGGTGTCGGGCAAGCGCGAGAGAGCCGCGATCGCGAGGTCGAAACCCTTGCGCGGCACCATCCGTCCTACGGAGACCAGCCGGTGTGTTCGGCCGCGCCGGTCAGCGGGCCCGTCCGGGGCGAACCAGTCGAGGTCGACCCCGCAGGGCACCACCGAGATCCGCGGCCTCGGCACCCCCATCCCGGACAGTTCGTCCACCTCGTCCGAGCAGGTCGCCACCACATGCGCGGCGCGATGGGCGATGATCCGCTCGATATGGACCCGCGCGGGTGGGCTGGTGTCCGCCGTCCCCTGGTACCGCCGCTTGACGCAGCCGAGGGCATGGAAGGTCATCACGAGCGGGATCCGCAACTGCCGCGCCGCCGGCTCGGACGCCACACCCGACATCCAGAAGTGGCCGTGCACCAGGTCGGGCGGGCACGCGGCCCAGTGCGCCCGCAAGAACGCGCAGAACTCGCCGAGGTAAGGCATGATCCGGTCCTTGGGCACGTACTCGGCGGGACCGGCCGGGACGTGGACGACTCGGTAGCCCGCGCCGGTCATGACCTCTTGCTCGGATTGGGAGCCGTCGTGCCTGGTGTAGACCGTGACGTCGTGCCCGCGTCGCGCGATTGCCGCCGATAGCTCGGCGACGTGGACGTTCTGGCCACCGGCGTCGACACCACCGAGTTGCGCCAGCGGGCTGGCGTGGTCGGACACCATCGCGATCTTCACTGCTGGCTCCGTTCGTCGAGGGCGACTGGACGACTAGCGCAGTAGCGGATCCGGGCCTCGCGTCGACAGCCCGATAGGTGCTGACATGCCCGTACCGACCGCACCGAAACATGAAGTCACGACCACCGCGCGGTTTGCGTCCCGCGGCCTCGGGTAGAGCGACGACATTGCTTCCGGCGCGTCGTAGTCCCCGCAGGAGGTCGCATGCGACAGCCGAACCACGCGATCACCTGCGCCGAACCAGCTGCCCCTCGTCCGGTACCGGGCCCGCTGGGACGAGTTTGCGGCCCGGACCTGCACGCTGCCGTTCCACTACCACCAGCACGAGACCTTGCGAGCGCTCGAGGTCGTTGACCTGGCGGGCACGGCGCCCGTACTGTTCGAACCCCGTCTCGAATCGACGCCGGCCGATCGGTCCGCTGCCGAGCCGATTCTGCGTGACCTGCGCGGGCCGTGGACCACTGCTTGCCCGGTCTGCGATCGCGACTGCACAGACGAGAGACTCCCCCGATGGCCCGCACGACGTGTCGTTCGTGGCAGGCGTGCCGACCGGGGACGTCTGCCGCGACATCGATGAACTGCTCGATCAGTCGCTTCCGATGTGACCGAACCGATCGGTCGCGGCGGACGGCCGCCGAAGCGTAGCTCGGCCCCGGCTCGGTCCGCGGCCTTCACCTACCGAGTGGATAGGGGCGGGCTGTGTACGGGCGTACGGTCGCCGCTTCGGGGCCGCGGTCGGTGACGGTGGTGGTGAACACGACGGTCTGGCCGGGGGCGAGGGTTTTGTATCCGCGCGTGTCGATGGCGCGGAAGTCGACGAATACCGGGCTCGTGCGGTCGTCGGGTTCGAGGTAGCCGAAGCCCTTTTCGGTGTTGAACCAGGCGACGGTACCGTGGCGCCATTCGGTGGTTGTGGCCGGAACGAGGGTGTCCCGGTGGGTGCGGAGCGGATGCGGAAGTCGAGTGTGGATCCGGGAATGCGTCGTGCTGGTCATGACAAGCGTGCACCGAGATTCGGGTCGGAAGGCCAAGAGATAGTCGTCGGCAGGCGTGCCGCTATCGGTGGTCGGCGACGCTATCGGTGGGAATCGTCGAGTTCGGCACGTTGGTCATTTCTCCGGGCGCGGGCGGTCGTGACTACGGGAGCCGCGGGCCCGGACGCCGGTGCCGGGCCCGCGTCGGAAGAGAGTGACGTGACGGTTCGGTTGGTCCGCGGCTCACCTGCCTTTCTCATCGTTTGTCTTCACTGTGGATGACCCGACTCACCTCATCTACCTTGTCGAGTCCACATAACCTATGCCTTTGCAGATAGATTCCTTATAGCACTGTCGAAAAGTTGATGCAAGTGCTGATAGAGGAAGGCTTCGGAGGGCTGCGCATGTGTCCACGACACGCGACAAATCCGCAGCCGCCATGCCACGCGAGCAGTCGGCGCGCGGAGCACTGAATCGACTCGGCCGCTCGGATGCGGCACGGAGACTCGGACCTTCGGGCGATCGACACCAACCGACATCAGGGCTCCGGTACCGCCCCGATCCAGCGGTCTCGGGCGGAGGTATCAACCGATGCATAACAGATCGGGATCGCCGAGCGACATGCGAATCCGCAACCGAGATACGCGTCCGAGCCGACGGCGATGAGAGGGAAAATCGTGGAGCGGATGACGGGATTCGAACCCGCGACCCTCACCTTGGCAAGGTGATGCGCTACCAGCTGCGCTACATCCGCACTCGCATCGCGTGTCCACGATGCGACACAGAACATTAGCGGACAGTCCTGACAAAAAGCCAATCGCCGTTCATGCCCGCGGGACCGCCGCCCGGTTGCGGCGCAGGCCGAGCCCGGCCGCGATCAGGCACGCCAGAGCGACGACACCGACGAACCAGGGGAATACGGTGCTCAGCCCCCAGGTGGTGGCGGCCCAACCGGCCAGGATGGTGGGCAAGGCCATGGCGGAGTAAGCGAGCAAGTAGTACGCCGACATCGTCTCGCCGCGTTTGTGTTGCGGCACGACCTCCGACAGGTGGCGCAGCGAACCGCCGAAGCCGAGGCCGAAGGTGGCGCCGAGCGCGACACCCGCGGCCAGCACCGCGACCCAGTTGTGCGTGGCCAGCGCGGGCACGGTCAGCAGCAGCGACAGCGCCATGCCGGTGTCGCCGAGGATCGCGGCCCATCGGGCGGGCACGCCGGTCGCGAACAGTTGCGCGGTGGCGCCGGACAACGCCGTCGAGGCGACGACGGCGCCGCCGAAGACCAGATTGTGGATGCCGGTCTGCTGCGCGGCCAGCGAGGGATACAGCGACAGCAGCACGCCCAGCACCGACCAGGCCGCCATCACCCCGATCGCGGAGAACCAGAAGTCGGCGCGAATCTCCTGCGGCACCGCGGGTCTGGCGATCCGGATACGCCCGGCCACCCGGGCCGAGTGCGGTTCACGCAGCGCGAGCACGCCGACGCCGATCGCCAGGCAGACGACGGTGATCACGACGTAGGGCGTGCGCAGCGGATGCGGCGCGTACTGCGCCAGCAGTGCCGAGCCCAGGATGGCCACGGCCATCCCCACATTGAACGCGACGCCGCTGAGCTGCCCGGATCGCGCGCCGCGGTGCGGGCGCAGATCAAGCAGCGCGGCGGCGCCCGCCACCACCGTGGAGCCCACCGCGAGGCCGTGCAGCGCACGCGCCAGCAGCAGCATGGACACGCTGTCGGCGAGCACGAACACCCCCAGTCCGGCGACCATCGTGGCGAAAGCTCCGAGCAGCACGGGCTTCCGGCCGACCACGTCGGAAATGCGCCCGGACACCAGCACCGCAACCAGCGCGGCCACCGCATAGACGGCGAACACCAGGGTCGTGGTGAGCGGCGAGAGATGCCACTGCTGCTCGTAGATGCCGTAGAGCGGCGCGGGCACGCCCGAAACCCCCAGCGCCACACCGCTGGCGGCCAGGACCAGAGCGTAGGCCCAGCGCTGCGAGGCCTGCTCATCGACGGCCACCGCCATCGTCGCTGCCATCGACCCTCCGATCAGGTAAGTTTGATGATGATCGAACCGCAGTCGACGATACATCCGGTACGACGATCATCAAACCTAGGAGTGAGCCAGATCATGTCCGATGTCCGCGACGTGGAGCAGGCGCCACCGGTGGCGGCGCTGCCCACCGTGCTCAGCGCGCTGCAAGATCCGGTGCGCCTCGAGATGGTGCGCAGGCTCGGCAACGCGGGCACGGCGGTGCGCTGCGGCGCGCTCTACGAGGCGATCAACAAGTCGACGGCCACCCACCATTTCAAGATCCTGCGCGACGCGGGCGTCATCGAGCGCTTGATCATCGACGGACACACCTGCCAGCGCCTGCGCCTCGACGACCTCGAGTCCGCCCTGCCCGGACTGGTTCCGACGATCGTCGCGGCCGCCAACCGCGCTCGCCGCGAGTGATCCGGAAGGGGCGCGCGCTCAGCAGGCGTCGAACCGCCACTTCCCGTCGATGAACGTCCACGTCTTCGGCTTCGGATCGTCCTCGGCCGCGCGGGCGTCGAAGTTCACGACCGTGACCGTCCCCGTCGACCCCGACGTCGTGACGGTGACCTCCGACGGCTTGGACTTCAGATCCCGTCCATCGTAGAGCTGCGCCATGGCCGCCACATAGTCGTCCTCGTTCAGCGTGAGCCTGCAACGCGCGGACCGGAATCGATACGCGGCGGCGTAGTCGTGGCTCGCCAGTGCGTCGTTCATCTCGGTGGCTTCCTCGCGCAGCGCGGACGCGGTCGGCTCGCCCGCCTTGCCTGCGTCCGCGTCCGTTCCACCGCACCCGGACAGCACGAGGATCGGCATCGAAACCGCGCCCAGCGCGCGAAGGGCACGATTCGTTCGGTTCATCTCGACTCCTTGCCAGAGATCGCCGGATCCGACACCCGGACAATCGAGTTCAACGCCCTCCGGCGAGGATCGCCGGCCGGGCGGCCGAAACAGTATCGCGGCGAGGGAATTCACGCCAAGCCGCGAACCCCTCCCTCACGGCTCGGGCCAGGATCAGCTCGGCACCAGCCGCCGGACGGCAGCGGGGAGATCGCGGGTGCGCTTGTACGGTCCGGCGACCGACGCGGCGAAAGGCCGCGCCAGCAGCGTGCGCGCGACGGCGGACACTTCGTCGGTGGTGACGGCGTCGATGCGGGACAAGGTCTCGGACACGCTGCGATGGTTGCCGTAACTCAGTTCGCTGCGCCCCAAACGATTCATGCGCGAGGCGGAGTCCTCCAAGCCGAGCACCAGCCCGCCGCGCAGCGAGCCCTTGGCCCGCGCGCACTCGGCGTCGCTGATGCCGTCGGCGGCGACTTCCTCCAGTACGCCGCGGGCCAGTGCCGCCACCTCGCCGAGATTCTCCGGCTGGCAGCCGATGTAGACCGAGAACGCGCCGGTGTCGGCGAAGGTGTCGACGCTGGAATACACCGAGTAGGCCAGCCCGCGTTCTTCCCGGATGCGTTGGAACAGACGGGAACTCAGCCCGCCGCCGACCACCGTGTTGAGCACCGACAGCGGCCACCGTAGGTCTCCCTCGTGGCGCCCGAAGGCGCGCACGCCGAAAGCCAGATGAGCCTGCTCGCTGTCGCGATGACTCCAGTGCAGCTGCGGAGCGCCGTGCGGCCGGAATCGGCCCTCGCGCCGCGGCGCGGGCGCCGCCGCCGGGTCGAGCCGGTTCTCGAAAGCGCGGTGCACCAATTCCACGGTGTGGTCGTGCTCCACGTTGCCCGCGACCGCGACCACCATACGCTCCGGCCGGTAACGCCGAAGATGGAACGAGCGCAACTGCGCGGCCCGCATCCCCTCGATGGACTCGATGGAGCCGATCACCGGGCGCCCGATCGGGTGATCGCCGAACAGCGCGGACAGGAAGGAGTCACCGACCAGGTCCTCGGGGTCGTCGTCGCGCATCGCGATCTCCTCGAGCACCACCTGCCGCTCGACGTCCACGTCCGCGGACCGGCACAGGCCGTTGAGCACCACGTCGGAGACCAGGTCGACGGCCAGCGGCAGATCCTCGTCCAGGACGTGCGCGTAGTAGCAGGTCTGTTCCTTCGCGGTGAACGCGTTCAACTCGCCGCCGACGGCGTCCATCGCCTCCGCGATGTCCAGGGCCGAGCGCGTCGGCGTCGCCTTGAACAGCAGGTGCTCCAGGAAGTGTGCGGCACCCGCGACAGTCGGGCCTTCATCGCGCGAACCGACCCCCACCCAGACGCCGATAGAGGCCGAGCGGACCCCGGGCAGATGCTCGGTGACCACGCGCAACCCGCCGGGCAGCACGGTGCGCCGCACTCCCCCGTCCGTGTCCGCCCGCAGCTCGAGTGACGAACCCCCCTGCCCGGTGCTGAGCAGAGGGGTTGTCGTCTTCTTCTTCGTCACAGGGACAAGTACTACTCGGTCCCGGCCGAGCCCGCATCGGCCGTGTCGTCGCCGGGCTCCTCGGCGTTCTCCTCGACCGGCACGAGCGAGATCTTGCCGCGGTTGTCGATGTCGGCGATCTCCACCCGCAGCTTGTCGCCGACGTTCACCACGTCCTCGACCTTGGCCACGCGCTTGCCGTTACCCAGCTTGGAGATGTGCACCAGGCCGTCGCGGCCCGGCAGCAGCGAGACGAACGCGCCGAAGGCGGTGGTCTTGACGACCGTACCCAGGAAGCGCTCGCCGACCTTCGGCAGCTGCGGGTTGGCGATGGCGTTGATCGCGTCGATCGCGGCCTGCGCCGAAAGGCCGTCGGTCGCGCCGACGAACACGGTGCCGTCGTCCTCGATGGAGATGTTGGCGCCGGTGTCCTCGGTGATCTGGTTGATCACCTTGCCCTTGGGGCCGATCACCTCGCCGATCTTGTCGACCGGGATCTTGATCGCGGTGACGCGCGGCGCGTACGGGCTCATCTCGTCCGGGGTGGCGATGGCCTCGGCCATCACGTCCAGGATCGTGGTGCGCGCGTCGTGGGCCTGGCTCAGCGCGCCGGCCAGCACCTGCGAGGGGATACCGTCCAGCTTGGTGTCCAGCTGCAGCGCGGTGACGAACTCCCGGGTGCCCGCGACCTTGAAGTCCATGTCACCGAAGGCGTCCTCGGCGCCGAGGATGTCGGTCAGCGCGACGTAGCGGACCTCTTCCTCGCCTTGGTCGTTGGTGATGGTGTCCGACACCAGACCCATCGCGATACCGGCGACCGGCGCCTTCAGCGGCACGCCAGCGTTCAGCAGCGACAGGGTGGAGGCGCACACCGAACCCATCGAGGTGGAACCGTTGGAGCTCAGCGCCTCCGAGACCTGGCGGATGGCGTAGGGGAACTCCTCCTGGCTGGGCAGCACCGGGATCAGCGCCCGCTCGGCCAGTGCGCCGTGGCCGATCTCGCGGCGCTTGGGCGAACCGACGCGGCCGGTCTCGCCGGTGGAGAACGGCGGGAAGTTGTAGTGGTGCATGTAGCGCTTGCTGGTCTCCGGGCCGAGCGAGTCGACCTGCTGGGCCATCTTCACCATGTCCAGGGTGGTGACGCCCAGGATCTGGGTCTCGCCACGCTCGAACAGCGCGGAGCCGTGCGCCCGGGGCACCACCGCGACCTCGGCGGACAGCGCGCGGATGTCGGCCAGGCCGCGGCCGTCGATGCGGAAACCGTCGGACAGGATGCGCTGGCGCACCAGCTTCTTGGTGACCGAGCGGAACGCCGCCCCCAGCTCCTTCTCCCGTCCGGCGAAGTCCTCGACGAGACGCTCGAGGACAGCGAGCTTGATCTCGTCGATCTTCTCCTCGCGCTCCTGCTTGCCGGAGATGCTCAGCGCCTCGCTCAGCTCGCGCTTGGCGGTGCCCTCGACGGCCGTGTACACGTCCGCGCCGTACGGCGGGAAGAGCGGGAACTCCTCGGTGGGCTTGGCGGCCAGCTCGGCCAGGTCCTGCTGCGCGCGGCACAGGCGGGCGATGAACGGCTTGGCGGCCTCGAGGCCTTCGGCGACGACGGCCTCGGTCGGCGCCTGCGCACCGCCCTCGATCAGCGTGATGACGTTCTCGGTCGCCTCAGCCTCGACCATCATGATGGCGACGTCACCGGAGTCGACCACACGGCCGGCGACGACCATGTCGAACACGGCGTCCTCGAGCTGCTCGGTGGTCGGGAAGGCGACCCACTGGCCATCGATCAGCGCGACGCGAACGCCACCGACCGGGCCGGAGAACGGCAGACCGGCGAACTGGGTGGACGCGGACGCGGCATTGATCGCCACCACGTCGTAGAAGTCCTTCGGGTCCAAGCTCAGCACGGTGACCACGACCTGGATCTCGTTGCGCAAGCCGTCGACGAACGAAGGGCGCAGCGGCCGGTCGATCAGGCGGCAGGTCAGGATCGCGTCGGTGGAGGGGCGGCCCTCGCGGCGGAAGAACGATCCGGGGATGCGGCCCGCGGCGTACATCCGCTCTTCGACGTCGACCGTCAGCGGGAAGAAGTCGAACTGGTCCTTGGGCTGCTTGCCCGCGGTGGTGGCCGACAGCAGCATGGTCTCGTCGTCCAGGTAGGCGACGACGGAACCGGCGGCCTGCCGGGCAAGACGTCCGGTCTCGAACCGGATGGTGCGGGTGCCATAGGCGCCGTTGTCGATCAGCGCGACGGATTCGAAAACACCGGGCTCGACCTCGACGGCGGAGCTCTTGCGTTCAGTTGTTTCGGTCATTCTTCTCTCTCAACCTCTCGTCTTCGCCGGCTCGAGCGCCCGGTGGGCGCGATCCGGCTGTCGTCAGCCGTACCGGGTACGGACGCGCGGCAACCCTCGTGGCTGCGACGCGCACACCCGGCCGTCTCCCCTTGGAAACGGCGACGCGGAGGCGGTCATCGATCGAAGCCCGACGGCGCCAACTCGCTGCCGATAGGCCACTACCGAAGACCGACGCCACGCGGGCGGGTGCATACGGCTGTGCAATGTTGTCGTGCGACGGGGCCGATCCACCCCTCTACACAAATAGCCAACGGAGCGATTGTACGTCTCCCCCTCGGCTGAACCAGCGACCGCCTCGGACATCACGTGTCGGGAGTCACACTTACCACTCAGGCCCCGCCACAGCCGAACGCTCTCCGAACCCCGGCCGCGCCCCCACAGGCAGCGGACGAAGTGGGCCCTACGTGAATCGACGAAGAAACGAGGCCCGAATGCCACAGATTCGGGCACCGTCGGCCCGATAGAACCACGCAATGAGCCCGGCGATCGGGTAGCGGCCGGCACCTGGTGCCGCGCCAGCCGTCCCCGAACCCCGGACTCAGCCGAGAACTCTCCGGGTGCGACACGCAAGACCAGGAAATCGCGCGAAGCTCGAAACCCGGGCACCACATGAACGGCACCGATGATCTGCCGCGCCGAAGCCTGGAACTGCAGCCTGGAACTGCAGCCTGGAACTGCAGTCTCGAACTGCGCGAGCAGTTGCCCGACACGCACCGGCCAGGGCTGATCGAAATCGCCGCACGTCAGCACTGCGCGATATCGGCGCGCAAGCTATCCCACAATCAGAACCACACCGGCCCCACCCGTTGTCCGAGCGAAGCAAACCGAGCATGGTGCCTTCGCGGCCCGGCTCCCGTCCGAGTGCCGCCGCATAGACGACGAAGTCGCCGACGGCGGTCGCTCGGACGTCAGCCACAGGGGGCCACTAGCACCCAGCGCCGCGGCGCCGGCGAATCAGCGCCTGAGCCCCAGCCGCTCGATGAGCGAACGGTAGCGGTTGATGTCGTTGTCCTGCAGGTACTTCGACAGCCGCTTACGACGACCGATCAGCGCCATCAGACCGTGGCGGGTGTGGTGATCGTGCTTGTGCTTCTTCAGGTGCTCGGTGATGTCGGCGATACGCTTGGACAGCAGCGCGATCTGCGCCTCCGGCGAACCGGTGTCCTTCTCGTGCAGGCCGTACTCGGCGAGGATCGCCGACTTCTGCTCGGTGGTCAGCGCCATGGGGCATCCACTCCTGTTTCTCAGTTCCGCGCTCGAATGTCCGGTTACCCGGGGCGGGCGCCACCGCGGACCGCAGCAAACCCGAGGGACCACCCTACCGGACCGGATCCTTCCCCTGAAATCGCGGACCGGCAGGCGTGGCCGACGGCTCCGCTCGCGCGTCGCACGGAAGCGTGGGCATTACCTGCCGGGTAATCGACTCACCGCACTTCGGCTGCGAATCTTCCTCTCGTACCGCCGAATACGAGGAGACGACGATGCCCTACCTGGAGACGACCGACGGCACCCGCCTGGCCTACGAGGACTACGGAACCGGAGCACCGATCGTGTTCTTGGCCGGGTGGGCGCTCAACACGGAGATGTGGGAGTACCAAGTCCCGTTCTTCGCCGAGCGGAGTCACCGCTGCGTGCTGCTGGACCGGCGCGGGCACGGCCGCTCCGACCGGCCGTCCACGGGGTACGACTTGGACACTCGCGCCGACGACGTGGCCGAACTGATCGAACGGCTGGATCTGCGCGACCTGACCCTGGTCGCCCACTCCGCGGGCGGCGCGGAAGTGGCCCGTTACCTGGCCAGGCACGGCACCGCACGGGTCGCGCGCATCGCGCTGCTGGCCACCACGCTGCCGTTCCTGCGCCGGACCGAGGACAATCCCGAAGGGCTTCCGGACGAGATGAGCCTGGCCTCGATCGCGCAGTGGCGCACCGATCGGCCCAAGTGGTTCGCCGATCGCGCACAGGGATACTTCGCCACCCACCTCGGCAACGATGTCTCCCCCGCGCTGATCGAACACGAGATGCGCCGCTGCCTGTCCACCGCTGCGTGGGCAACCATCGCGGTCTGGGAGTCGACCTTCGTGTCGGACCATCGCGAGACGCTGCGGAATCTGCCGATTCCCGCCCTGGTCGTGCACGGGGAGCCGGATCAGTCCATTCCGATCGACGCCAGCAGCAGGCGCATCGCGAAACTCGTGCCGGACTGCGTCTACAAGGAGTACCCGACCGCGGGGCACGGGCTGTACATCACCCATGCCGACCAGCTCAACCGGGACCTGCTCGACTTCATGACGTCCTGACGATCACCGGGCGTCGACGGCGGTGAGGATCTTTCGCGTGGTCTCCACGTCGCGGCCCATGCACTCGACGAGCTCGTCCACCGACTCGAACTTGCGTTGGCCGCGGAGGTGCTCGACGAAGTCGACCGCGACGTGCTGACCGTAGAGATCGGCTTCGCCGTCGAGCACGTACGCCTCGACGGTGCGGGCGCGTCCGGAGAAGGTCGGGTTGGTGCCCACCGAGACGGCGGCCATGGCCCGCTCGCCCGGGGTGACCGTGCCTATGGTCGGGCCGGGGCCGAGCACGGTGAACCACCCGGCGTACACGCCGTCCGCCGGAATCGCGGCGTGCATGGGCGGCGCGACGTTCGCGGTCGGGAAACCGAGTTGCTTGCCGCGGCCGTCACCGTGCACGACGACGCCCTCGACCCGGTGCGGGCGGCCCAGCGCCTCGGCAGCGGCCGCCATGTCCCCCGCGTCCACGCACGCGCGGATGTAGGTCGAGGAGAAGGTCACGGCGTGTTCGCCGAGCAGCGTCACACCGTCGACCTCGAAGCCGAAGCGCTTGCCGAGTTCGCGCATGGTCTCCACCGTGCCCGCGGCCTTCTTGCCGAAGGTGAAGTTGTCGCCGACGACCACTTCGACCACGTGCAACCGCTCCACCAGCAGATCGTGCACATAACGGGCGGGTGCCAGCTTCATGAATTCGTGGGTGAAGGGCATGACGCAGAAGACGTCCACGCCCAGTTCCTCGGCCAGTTCGGCACGACGGGTCAGTGTGGTCAGCTGCGCGGGGTGCGAGCCGGGGCGGACCACTTCCATCGGGTGCGGGTCGAAGGTCATCAGCACCGCAGGCACGCCGCGCGCGGCGGCGGATTTCACGGCTCTGCTGATCAGCTGCGCGTGGCCGCGGTGCACACCGTCGAACACACCGATCGTGAGAACACAGCGCCCCCAGTCCGCGGGCACTTCGTCGAGACTTCGCCATCTCTGCACAGTGCGCAGCCTACGCAAAGCAGGTAGCGAACAGTATTCGGGCGTGCTGATCTCACACAACGGTTGCGGCGCCGTGAGCCGACGACCGGGTTCGAGCCGCCCCCAGCCATGCGAGTGCCGGTAGGTCCTACGTCACCGGTACGGATACGACGCGGATGCCGGCCTGCTCGAGCCGACCGGAGAGGCGGAGCGGGATCGAGCCCCAGCCGCACGCCGCCGGTGGCGGTGGCGGTGGCGCCCACCTCGGCATAGCTGGGAGATGGCCCGGACTGCCGTGATCTTGCGTGCCACCGTGCCGTGACGTCGGGTTCACCGACATCTCCGGGAAAACTTCGCCCGCTGGAAACGAATCGAACGTATTCGCGAAAGAGCCCATTCATCCCCGGTTTTCTGCGGGCTCACAAGCTCGTCTCGCCATCAGGGGGAATGGTCTAGCGTCCAATTCGTCGGCGACAGTAGTGCCCCCGGAGTAGCCATGAAAAGTGCAGTCAAGCACGTGCGTGTGATCAACCCGTCCGATGCGGCCGAAACAATGGGGCGGCAACGACAACGCCTCATCCCCTGCGTCACCACCGAAACCTGTGGCGCTACCGGCATCTCGGCGGGCATGGTCAACATGACCCCCGGTGCCATGTCCAAAGCGCATTATCACGCGCACAGCGAGATCGTCGTCGTCTGCCTGCGCGGGCAGGCGGTCACCCTGATCGGCCCGGAGCTGATCCCGTATTTCCACGGTCCGGGCGAGTTCATCTACATCCCGGACGGAGTCGTGCACGTGGCGGTGAACCTCGACGAGACCGAGGACCTGGTCGCGGTGGAAATGCGGACCGATCCCCTGTTCAACGACGACGTGGTACTGACCCCGGAATACGACGCCCGGGTCCCCGAAGTCGTTGCCCGCTTGCGGCGCGGCCCGGTCGGTTCCTGACGTGACACGCCTGCAGCGCAGCCGCCGCGCGGCCGAGGTGAGCAGCGGACCCATCGATGACATCTTCGCGACGCTGGCACGACGCCCCGAGGTCGTCTCGTTCGCCGTCGGAGCACCCGACCCCGCCCTGCTCCCGGGCGAGCTCGTCGCGACGCTCTCGCAGAGCGTCATCGAAAGATACGGCAGCGCGGTCCTGCAGTACGGCATGACCCAAGGATTCGCCCCGCTGCTGGTCGAAGCGCGAAACCTGCTGCGCAACCGCGATATTCGATGCACGCCCGAGCGCTTGCATATCTCGACCGGCGGATCCGGCGCTCTGCACAACCTGTGTTTGGCGGTGCTCGACCCGCATGACGTGGTGCTCGTCGAAACACCGACCTATGGCCCGGCCGTCAAAGAATTCCGTAGCCACGCAGCGACCGTCGTCGCGGTGCCGTCCGACGAATCCGGCATCGTGCCGGAAGCGCTCGAGGAGGCTTTGGCCCGATACGGCGCGGCATTCGTCTACCTGCTGCCCACGTTCCAGAATCCGACCGGGCGGACGATGCCCGCCGGGCGGCGTGAACGAATAGCGGAGATCGCCGTCCGCCACGGCACGCTGATTGTCGAGGACGACGTCTATACAGACCTGCGCTATCGCGGCGTCGCACCGCCCGCGCTGTGGTCTTTCGCGCCGGACAACTCGGTCTACATCACGTCACTGTCGAAAACTCTCGCTCCGGCGATTCGTGTCGGAATCACCGTCATGCCCGAGGATCTGCTGAAAACAGTGCTCGCGTTGAAGCAGGGCATCGATATGCAAACGTCGACGTACTGCCAGGCGATTGCCGCCGAATTCCTCGGCAGTTCGGCCGGTGCGGCGCACCTCGCCCACGTCGTCGAGGCCTACTCGGCCAAGTTGGACGCCTTGACCGCTGCGGTCGGGGGGCACCTCCCGGCCGGGTTCCGGTGGACCACACCCGAAGGCGGGATGTTCCTGTGGGTCGAGGGACCGGCGGGTTTCGATGCCGACGCGGCGCTGCCGGAAGCGCTGCGACGGGGGGTCGCGTTCCTGCCCGGAAGCGCCTTCTACGCCGACGACGTCACCGGCCACCGCAACACGATGCGGCTGAGCTTCGCGAACGTGCCCCGCGACGACATCGACCGTGGCATCGCGCTGCTGGGAGCCGTCTGCGGAGCCCCGGCCTCGACAGGCACAGCATGAACGATCGGCATCCGGTGCTGGGCACGTGGGAGGTGGTCGCCGAGGGCGCTCCGTTCGGTTACCACGTGATGCAGTTCCACCCGGGTGGCACGATGCTGCAGTCGAACCCCGATCACGGCAATCGCGCCACCAGCGACAGCAACGGCATGGGTAGTTGGCGAGCCGACGGCTCCCGGGTCACTGGCGCGTTCCTGGAGTTCACCGTGGATCGAGCTGACCCCTCCGTAGTGCGCAAGGGAATCGTCGCCTTCGAACTCGAGGTGACCGGGGACCGATTCTCCGGACTCGCCACGGCGACGTTCTACGAACTGTCCGGTGCGCCGATCGGCGCGCCGGCCACGGCACGGCTGGCCGGTGCGCGATTCGACCGCGTGGCCGCGTTCCACAGTGCGCTGGAGGTTCCGGGAACCGTGTGACCCACCCGCCGCGGACGACACGCTCGAGCGGCCGTCGTCGCGCCCCACCGGGAGTGAACGGAGAATCGCGTTCCGTTCGCGATCGGGCGACGACGGGGCCGACGATGTGTGCATCGGCACGCCAGTGCCTAAGCTCGGGGTGTGCCAGGTAAACGAGATCTCGCCACTCGACGCGAGTTGGCCGACGCCCCGGCGCCGGGCGGTACCGCGACGATCGCGCCTGTGCTCTCGTCGGTCGCCCAGGACTACCTGAAGGTCATCTGGACCGCGCAGGAGTGGTCGCAGGAGAAAGTGACCACCAAGTTGCTCGCCGAGCGGATCGGGGTGTCGGCCTCCACCGTGTCCGAAGCGGTCCGCAAACTCGCCGATCAGGGACTGGTCGAACACGCCCGCTACGGCGCGATCGCCCTCACCCTCGCGGGGCGTCGCGCCGCCGTAGCGATGGTGCGTAGGCACCGGCTCATCGAGACGTTCCTGGTGAACGAGCTCGGTTACGGCTGGGACGAGGTGCACGACGAGGCCGAGGTGCTCGAGCACGCGGTCTCCGAGCTGCTGATGGCCCGGATCGACGCCAAACTCGGCTACCCCGACCGCGATCCGCACGGAGATCCGATCCCGTCGGTGGACGGCGCGGTCCCCACTCCGCCCGCGCGCCAGCTCAGCGATTTCCAGGCGGGCGAATCCGGCCGGGTCGCGCGCATCTCCGACGCCGATCCCGACATGCTGCGTTACTTCGACTCCGTCGGCATCGCGCTGGACACCGTCATCACGGTCGTCGAACGCCGCGACTTCGCGGGCACCATCGCCATCCGGATCGGCGCCACCGAGTCGCCGACCGACCTCGGGCGCCCCGCCGCCGAGGCCATCTGGCTCACCGCCTGACGCGGTCTGCGCTGTCACCGCCTCCCACGGCGGTGTCGGCTCCCACCGCCGCGCGTGATCACCTGATTGCCCCGTTACGTCCGGGTAGAGCTGCACACCGACTGTCGCAGCTGCGCCTGCTCGGGCGGAACGCTCCCCGACCGCCTCCGCGACCCGGTCAGCCGAGTTCGGCCGGCGCGGCGCGGCGGGTCAGTTCGGCCGCACGGGTGGCAATGGCGTCACCGAGTTCGGCGGTGGTTGCGGTGCCGCCGAGGTCCGGGGTGCGGATCTCTCCGGTGGCGAGCACGTCGCAGACCGCTCGATCCACCGCGACGGCCGCGGCGGACTCGCCGAGATGATCGAGCAGCATGGCACCCGCGAGGATCTGCGCGACCGGGTTCGCGATGCCCTGCCCGGCGATGTCGGGGGCACTGCCGTGCACCGCTTCGAACATCGAAGGGCCGGTGCGCTCGGGATTGATGTTGCCCGATGGCGCGAGACCGAGTCCTCCCGTCACGGCGGCGGCGAGGTCGGAGAGGATGTCGCCGAACAGATTCGAGCCCACGATCACGTCGAGCCGGTCCGGGTGCAGCACGAGTTCGGCGGCCAGCGCGTCGACGTGCATCTGCCGCGTCGTCACCTCCGGGTACTCGGACGCGACGCGATCGAAGACGCTGTCCCAGTACGGCATCGAGTGGATGAGTCCGTTCGACTTGGTCGCCGAGCACAGCCGACCGGATCGTTCGGCGGCCCGCTCGAACCCGTAGCGGATGATCCGCTCGCACCCGGTACGGGTGAACACCGACTCCTGGAGCACGAATTCGTCGGGGCGGCCTTCGTTGTGGATGCCGCCGATCCGGGAGTACTCGCCCTCGGAGTTCTCCCGCACGATGAGGATGTCCAAGTCGTCGGCGGTCCGGCCGCGCAGCGCCGACTCGGTGCCGGGCAGCAGGCGCACCGGGCGCAGGTTGACGTACTGATCGAAAGCGCGGCGCAGCGGGATCAGCAGCCCCCACAGCGAGACATGGTCGGGCACACCGGGAAAGCCGACGGCGCCGAGGAGGATCGCGTCGAAGTCCGCGAGCCGGTGCGCGCCGTCGTGCGGCATCATGGCCCCGGTGCGCAGGTAGTTCTCGCA
Source organism: Nocardia asteroides (assembly GCA_019930625.1). Taxonomy (NCBI): domain Bacteria; kingdom Bacillati; phylum Actinomycetota; class Actinomycetes; order Mycobacteriales; family Nocardiaceae; genus Nocardia; species Nocardia asteroides. The sequence continues at coordinate 4,000,586 of CP082844.1, read as the reverse complement.
GGACCAGTCGAATTCGGTCCATTCCAGGCCGGGCAGCACGGCGTCGAGCACGCGCACCGCCGCCGCGGTGACGTCCACGCCGATCCCGTCACCCGGGATGGTGGCGATGCGGTACTCGCTCACTGGCACTCCTTCACAGTCGCACTCCGATGTACTTGGTCTCCAGGAATTCATCGATCCCGGTCGATCCGCCCTCGCGCCCGAGCCCGGATTCCTTGACGCCGCCGAACGGCGCGGCCGGGTTCGACACCACGCCCTGGTTGAGTCCCACCATGCCGGTTTCCAGTGCTTCACACACCCGCAATCCGCGCCGGAGGTTCTCGGTGAACACGTAGCTCACCAGTCCGTAGGGGGTGTCGTTGGCCCGGCCCACCGCCTCGTCCTCGGTGTCGAAGACGCCGATCGCGGCGACCGGCCCGAAGATCTCGGTATGGCACATTTCGGCGTCGTCGGGGACGTCGACCAGGACGGTGGCGGGATAGAAGGTGCCCGGTCCGTCGAGCTCGGTGCCGCCGGTGAGCACCGTGGCGCCGCGGGCGCGGGCGTCGTCCACCAACCGCTGCACCTTGGCGACGGCTTCGGCGTCGATCAGCGGGCCGACCACGACGTCCGGCTCGGTGCCCCGGCCCATCGGCAGGGCCGCCATCCGATCGGCGAGCCTGCGTGCGAAGACCTCGGCGACACCGCGCTGGACGAGGATGCGGTTGGCGGCGGTGCACGCCTGGCCGATGTTGCGCATCTTCGCCGCCAAGGCGCCTTCGACCGCCTCGTCCAGGTCGGCGTCGTCGAACACCAGCAGCGGCGCGTTGCCGCCGAGTTCCATGGAGGTGCGCATCACCGTCTGCGCACACTGCGCGAGCAACTGCTTGCCGACCGCGGTCGAACCCGTGAACGAAAGCTTGCGCGAGCGGCTGTCGAGGATCAGCGGCGTCATCACGGCGGCGGGATCGGCCGTCGTGACCACGTTGACCACCCCGGCGGGCAGCCCGGCCTCCGCCAGCACCTCGGCGAGCGCGAGCATCGAAAGCGGCGTCTGCTCGGCGGGTTTCACCACGCAGGTGCAGCCCGCGGCCAAGGCAGGCGCGATCTTGCGCGCTCCCATGGCCATGGGAAAGTTCCACGGCGTGATGAGCAAACTCGGACCGACCGGCTGCCGGGCGAGCAGAAATCGCGAACCGCCGGTCGGCGCGGGCATGTACCCGCCGTCCAGGCGCACGGCTTCCTCGGCGAACCAGCGGAAGAACTCCGCGGCGTAAGCGATCTCGCCGCGCGCCTCGGCCAGCGGCTTGCCCATCTCCAACGTGGCGATCAGCCCGAGCCGGTCGGTCTGGGCCAGCAAAGCGCGATGCACACGCATCAGCAGATCGCTGCGCTCGCGCGGCGGCGTGGCCGCCCAGGCCGGTTGCGCCGCGCATGCCGCGTCGAGCGCCGCCAAGCCGTCCGCCGGGTCCGCGTCGGCCACCGCGCACAGCGGCTCACCCGTCGCCGGATCGAGCACCGGCAGCGTCCGGGCGGTCGAACGCCACCGCCCCTGGATGAACAGGCCTCGCGGCACCGTGTCGATCGCGGCTCGTTCGGCGGCGCTGAGCGCGCTTTCGGTGAGCATCGTCGGTGGCTCCTTCCGTCGCCGCGCAGCGTTCGGCCATTGCTGCGACCCGTGCCGCCATGTTATGCATATTGTAGACAATCCGACAATAGACAATCATTTGTCCGGCAAGTGGTTGCACCGCTGCGGGAGGCGAATCACCATGACCGAGCTCTCTCCCATCCTGAAACAAGCCACTCCGGTAACGGTCGACCATGGCGCGGGGTGTTATCTCTACGGCACCGACGGCCGCCGATACCTCGACTTCACCGCGGGTATCGGGGTGACCAGCACAGGCCACTGCCACCCGCACGTGGTCGCGGCCGCGCAGGCGCAGGTCGCCTCGCTGATTCACGGCCAGTACACGACCGTGCTGCACCGGCCGCTGCTCGAGCTGACCGAACGGCTCGGCGCGGTACTTCCGGACGGATTGGACGCGCTGTTCTTCGCCAACTCCGGCAGCGAGGCGATCGAGGCCGCGCTGCGGCTGGCGCGCCAGGCCACCGGACGGCCGAACGTCGTCGTCTTCCACGGCGGCTTCCACGGCCGCACCGTGGCCGCCGCGACCATGACGACCTCAGGGACCCGTTTCTCGGCCGGGTTCAGCCCGCTCATGTCGGGCGTGCACGTCGCGCCGTTCCCCACCGCGTACCGCTACGGCTGGAGCGAGCAGGAGGCCACGACCTTCGCGCTGCGCGAACTCGACTACCTGTTCGCCACTCTCACCTCGCCCGCCGAGACCGCGGCGTTCATCGTGGAGCCGGTGCTCGGCGAAGGGGGTTACATCCCGGGCAACACCGAGTTCTTCCGCGGGCTGCGCGAACGGGCGGACCGGCACGGCATCCTGCTGGTGTTCGACGAGATCCAGACCGGCTTCGGGCGCACCGGGAAGTTCTTCGGGCATCAGCACTTCGACGTGCGGCCCGATGTGATCACCATCGCCAAGGGCCTGGCCAGCGGTTTCCCGCTGTCGGGCATCGCGGCCTCGCGCGAGCTGATGTCGCGTGCGTGGCCGGGCTCGCAGGGCGGCACCTACGGCGGCAACGCGGTGGCGTGCGCGGCGGCGATCGCCACGCTCGACGTCATCGAATCCGAAGGGCTGGTGGACAACGCGGCCGCACGGGGCGCACAGCTGTTGCGCGGCCTGCGCGACAGCGCCACCAAGGCGATCGGTGACGTACGCGGCCTCGGACTGCTCGCGGGCGCCGAATTCACCACGGCCACAGGCGAACCCGACCCGGTCACCGCCGCGGCCGCCCAGCGCGCCGCGGTGGACAAGGGACTGCTGCTGCTGACCTGCGGCGCGCACATGAACGTGGTGCGGATGATTCCGCCGCTGATCGTGACCGATACTCAGGTCGAGGACGCTCTGGCGATCTGGTCCGAGGTGCTCGCCGAGTTGTAGCGCCGCGACCGTCGCCGCCCCCGTGCCCGCCCGGCGGGCACCGATCAGGAAGCAGAACCGTATGGCCCGCTACATCACCATCACGCTCACCAAAGCCGCGGTGACCTGCCGCGCCCGTCTGCTGGACGAGGAGGCGCCGCGCACCTGCGCGGCGGTATGGAACGCGCTGCCGCAAGAAGGCGACGCCTTCCACGCCAAGTACGCACGCAACGAGGTGTACACCCTGCTCCCACGAATCGGCGCGGCACCGCATCGGGAGAATCCGACCGTCACGCCGATCCCCGGCGACGTCTGCCTGTTCGATTTCGAGCCGTGGGAGATCGGCAATCCGGCTTACGGTTACGAGCCCGGCTCCGCGGCCGAGCACGAGCGCGGCGCCACCGATCTCGCGCTGTTCTACGGCCGCAACAATTTGCTGATCAACGGCGACCTCGGGTGGGTGCCGGGCAATGTCTTCGCCACGATCGAAGAGGGGCTCGCCGAGATGGCCGCGGCGTGCAACGCGCTGTGGTTGCACGGCGTGCAGGGTGAGACACTCGCGTTCGCCCGTGCCTGAATGCCCCGTACGGTGGCCCCGCGGTATCCGCGGGGCCACCGGCGTTCAGGAAGCCAGCACGAACTCGGCGTAGCGGGCCACCGCGAGCACCAGATCGTCGGAGTGGCGCGGACCCACGATCTGCAGCCCGACCGGTAGGCCGGCGCGAGTGACCCCCGCCGGGATGCTGATCGCGGGCTGCTGGGTGAGGTTGAACGGGTAGGTGAACGGGGTCCACTCCGGCCAGCTGTGCAGGCCGCTGCCCGGTGGCACATCGTGTCCCGCTTCGAACGCGGGGATCGGCACCGTCGGGGTGATCAGGACGTCGTAATCGGTGTGGAAAGTCCCCATCTTGATGCCGATCCGAGCCGCCACGTCGCGCGCGGCGAGATAGTCGACCGCGGTGACGGTTTCACCGCGCTCCCATACCGCCAGCAGCCCGGGATCGACCCGGTCGCGCGTGCCTTCCGGGAAGCCGGAAAGCATGGTGGCCGCACCGGCCGCCCAGAGCAGTTCGAAGGCTTCGCGGGGATCCTCGAATCCCGGATCCGCGGCGCCGACCCGGAGTTCGGCTTCGGCCAGCCGAGCCACCGCGGCGTCCACGATCGCGGCGACTTCGGAGTCGACGGCGGCGTAGCCTAGCGTCGGCGAGTACGCCACGCGCAATCCGCGCACGTCGCGCTGCATTTCGGCGCGGAATACAGTGAGCGTGGGGGCCAGTGCGGTCGGGTCGCGCGGATCCGGGAGCGACAGGATGTCCAGCAGCAGCGCCGCGTCCTCGACGGTGCGGGTCATCGGCCCCGCGTGCGCCAGTGGACCGAACGGGCTGGCCGGGAACAGCGGAATCCGTCCGTAGGTGGGCTTGAACCCGACGATGCCGCAGAAGGCGGCCGGAATGCGCACACTGCCGCCGCCGTCCGTGCCCACCGAGACCGGGCCCATGCCCGCCGCGACGGCGGCGGCGCTCCCGCCGGAGGACCCGCCCGCGGTGGTGGACGGGTCGGCCGGATTCCGGGTGACGCCGGCCAGCGGACTGTCGGTGACCGCTTTCCACGCGATCTCCGGGGTGGTGGTCTTGCCGAGGAACACCATGCCGTCCTCGCGCAGCCGCGCCGCTACCGGGCTGTCCACCGGCCACGGCCCGGCCGGGTCGATCGAGGTCGACCCCCGGCGGGTGGGCCAGCCCTCGGTCAGGAAGACGTCCTTGATCGAGACCGGCACGCCGTCGAGCAGGCCGCGGGCGTGGCCGGACTGCCACCGCGCCTCGGAATCCTTCGCCTGCACCAGAGCGCGATCGGGATCCACGAGACAGAAGGCGTTGAGCGCGCCGTCGCGGTCGGCGATCGCGCGCAGGATCGCCTCGGTCGCCTCGACGGGCGACAGACTGCCCGCCGCGTAGGCCGAGACCAGCTCGACCGCCGTCATAGCGGTCGGGTCGGTGGGTTGGTTCTTGTCGGGGTAGCTCATGGATGGGCTCCTTCAGCCGGGCACGTACCCCAGCCTTTTGTCGACCACGTTGTCCAGCGGACGTCCGGCGATCCAGTTGTCGAAGTTCTCGGTGAACGCGTTGACGATCTCGGTGCGCCATCCGATGAAGTCACCAGAGTTGTGCGGGGTGATCCGGACATTCGGCAGTTCCCACAGCGGGTGATCGGCGGGGAGCGGCTCGGGGTCCACCACATCGAGCGCCGCGGCGGCGATCGATCCGGTGCGCAGCGCGGCGACGAGGTCGTCGGTCACAACGAGTTCCCCACGGCCGACGTTGACAAACCTGGCGTGCGGTTTCATCGCGGCGAACGCGGCGGCGTCGAACATGTTCCTGGTCTGCTCGGTGAGCGGTGCGATTGCGACGACGTAATCGGCGCAGGCCAGTCCGGCGTGCAGGTCGGTGGTGACATCGCCGAAATCGGGATCAGACGCGCGTTCCCGTCTGCCCACCGCGCGCACCGTCATCCCGACCGCGCGCAGCAACCGGGCGATATGGCGTCCGATCGAGCCGGTGCCGACGATCAGCGCGGTCGCCCCCGCGACACGCTCGGATTCCCGATGACGCCACTCGTGCCGCTGCTGCAGCAGCAGCGAGCCGGACAGGTCCTTGGCGAAACCGAGAATCTGTCCGAGCACGTATTCGGCGATCGCGGCGTCGAAGACGCCCCGGGTATTGGTCACCACCACGTCACTCGCGCGCAGCTCGGGGAACATCGCCGGGTCGACGCCCGTCGATCCCATGTGCGCCCACCGCAATCGGTCGGCGGCGTGCCACGCGCCGGGCAGCGCTCGCGTGCGAAAGTCGTAGACGAACAGGATCTCCGCTCCGCGCAGGGCGCCTGCCAACCCGGACGCCTCGGTGTAACGAATGGTGGCGCGATCGGCTACCCGGTCCATTCCTTCGGCGTCGGGCACACTGTCACTGTGCAGGACGGCGACAATCGGGCCCTGTTCCACATTGACACACTAAGATGGCATCGTATGATTGTCAACAATCCGATCGTGTTCGGAGGTCGTCCCGGCTGAGCGCGAGAGGGGCCGTAGTGGATTTGAGCTTTCCCGACCTCGAGGGGCCCGTTGCCCAACGGGGTATCGGGATCATCGCACCGTTCGATCTCGCCCTCGAACGAGAGCTCTGGCGCTGGGCGCCCTTGGAGGTGAGCCTGCACCTCGCCCGCACCCCCTACGAGCCGGTCCCGGTGTCGCTGGAGATGGCCGAACTGGTGTCCGACGCCGCGCACCTCACCGCGGCCACCCGCAACGTGCTGCACGTGGAGCCCGAGGTGGTGGCGTATCTGTGCACGTCGGGCAGCTTCATCAAAGGCCTCGCCTACGAGAAGTCGTTGCGCGAGACCATCTGCCAGGCGGGGGCGCAGGACGCGGTCACCACCTCGGGAGCGTTGCTCGAAGCGATCCGCCACCTGGACCTCAACCGCATCTCCGTGCTCACCCCTTATGACGAGATCCTCACCCACCGGCTGCACGAGTTCCTCGGCGAAGCCGGGTGTTCGGTGGTGCGCTCCGACCACCTCGGGCTCGGCGGCGGCATATGGAAGGTCAGCTACCGCACGATCGCCGAACGCATCGTCGGCGCCGACGATCCCGAGGCCCAGGCCGTCTTCGTCAGCTGTACCAACTTGCCGACCTACGACGTGATCGAACCGCTGGAAAAGGCTCTCGGCAAGCCGGTGCTCACCGCCAACCAGCTCACCATGTGGGCATGTCTCGGCCGGATGAAGCTGCCGATGATGGGCCCCGGCAAGTGGCTGCTCAACGTCTTCTGAAGGAAAGAACATCGCATGCACGCACCAACCGTCGGCTTCATCTATCCCGATCACGCGGCGGAGGACGATTATCCGCTCGCGGCGGCGGCGCTCGGCGCGCACCTTCCGGTAGCTCACATCTACGGCACCGATCTGCACGCCGTCCCCGAACTGCTGGAGCTCGGCAGTCCGGAGAAATTGCGACTCGGCGCGTCCCTGCTGGCCCCCCACCGCCCCGACGCGATCGTCTGGGCCTGCACCTCGGGCAGTTTCGTCTACGGCCCCGTCGGCGCACGCGACCAAGCGCGCGCTTTGGGGGAGGTCGCAGGCGTGCCTGCGACCAGCACCAGCATCGCGTTCGCCGACGCCGCGCACGCGCTCGGACTGCGTACCGTCGCGGTCGCCGCGAGCTATCCTGACGAGGTCGCTCGGCTGTTCGTGGATTTCCTCGCCGACGCGGGCATCGACGTCGTCTCGATGTCCAGTGCGGGAATCGACACCGCCGCCGAGGTGGGCACCCTCACCCCGGCTCGAGTGCTGCGGCTGGCTGTGGACAACGACCATCCCGACGCGGAGGCGCTGCTCATCCCCGACACCGCGATGCACACCCTGGCGGTGCTGCCGGAGCTGGAGGCTACGCTGGGCAAACCGGTGCTGACGGCCAATCAGGTGACGGTCTGGGCGGGTCTGCGGCTGGCCGGCGCCGAGCCGGTCGTTCCCGGACTCGGCACCCTGTTCGCGGAACGGCAGACCGATGTCCGTCGTTGATTTCGAGCCGGTGAACCGGCAGTCGACCGCGGAGATGATCGCCGACCGGCTCCGCGAGGCGATCATGCGCGGCAGTCTCGCGCCCGGGTCCCAGCTCGGCGAAGCCGATCTCGCCGCGCGGTTCGCGGTCTCGCGCGGGCCGGTGCGCGAGGCGATGCAACGCCTGGTGTCCGAGGGCCTGCTGCACAGCATCCGTCACCGCGGCATTTTCGTCATCGAACTGAGCCTCGACGACGTCGTCGACATCTACCGCGCCAGGGCGGCGCTGGAGGGCGGCGCGCTGGAGTTGATCCTGGACGGTCGCCGCCCGATCGCCTTCGAGGCGCTCGGGCCCAGTGTGGAGGACATGGTCGCGGCCGCCGAACGCGGTGACGCGGTGGGGGTCTCGGACGCCGACCAGGCATTTCACGAGGCACTGGTGGAGAGCGCGGCCAGCCCGCGCCTGGTGCGCGCGGCCCGCACCCTGCTGATCGAGACGCGGATGTGCCTGGGCGCCCTGCAGACCACCTACCCCGACCTGCGGGAGCAGGCCCGCGAGCACGTCGACCTGCGCGAAGCGATCGCCACGGCCGAACCCGCTCGGGTCCGCGCCCTGCTCGTCGAGCACATGGACGACGCCGTCGATCGCCTCCGCCACCAGATCGACTCCTGACCGCGGGGCGCCACCGGGACAAAAAGCCCAACGCCGCGCGGAATTCCGGCAACGAGAGATAGCCGTCGCCGTCCCGGTCGGCGGCGGCAAGCAAAGCATCCGCCGGTTCATCGATCCGGCCCGCACCGCAGTGGCGGATGAGCGATTCGAGTTCATCGACGCAGATGCGGCCGTCACCGTTGACGTCGAAGACCTTGAACGCGGCAAAATATCGCTGCTCGCGAACTTGCAGGTCGACCCCTACAAGTTGGCCGGGCGCACGACCATGACCGACGCGGCTCGCTTGCCGCTTTCTTGCAGCAGCGCGATCGCGCGGCCCTCCGGGTCGATGGCGGCGTAGACGCCGGATATCCCGGCGGGTTCGAGCCAGCGACCGTTGCGCAGGTCGTCGGCTTGGGTGGCATCGATGTCACGGTGCGGGAAGGCGGTGCGCACCGCTTGATCCATGTCGAGGCTCAGCGGAGGCGCGCCCGACTCCGCGGCGGCGGCCAAGTCGTCCAGGGTGCGGGCGTGTTCGAGGGTGAACGGACCGACCCTGGTGCGCCGCAACGCGGTCAAGTGGCCGCCGACGCCGAGCGCGGCGCCCAGGTCTCTGGCCAGCGCCCGCACGTAGGTGCCCGAGGAGCACTCGACCACCGCGTCGAGATCGACGAAATCGCCGATGTCGCGGCGGGCGAGCACGTCGAAGCGCGACACCGTGACCGGCCGGGCGGCCAACCGCACGTCTTCACCCGCGCGGTGGCGGGCGTAGGCGCGCTCACCGTCCACCTTGATAGCGCTCACAGTGGCCGGGACCTGGTCTATGTCCCCGGTCAGTTCGACTGTACGGGCGGCGATGTCGGCGTCGGTGAGGTGACGGGCAGAAGTCGTGGCCAGCACTTCGCCCTCGGCGTCGTCGGTGGTGGTCGCCTGACCGAGCCGGATGGTCGCGGTGTACGCCTTGGTCGTCAGGGTGAGCAAGCCGAGTAGTTTGGTCGCGCGCTCCACGCCGAGCACCAGCACACCGGTGGCCATCGGATCGAGCGTGCCCGCATGGCCGATCTTCTTCGTACGCAGCAGTTTCCGGCATTTCGCGACGACGTCGTGGCTGGTCCAGCCACCGTCCTTGTCGATGACGAGCAGTCCGCCGAGTCCGTCCATCAGACGTGCGCGATCGCGGTGAGGATGTACCCGTCGGTGATCAGCCAACGGCCGTCGAACGAGACCAGTGGCGCGCCGCCGTCGGTGGTCTGTCCCGGCACGAGCAACTCGGTGTGGAAGCTGCCGTGCCCGGAATCGGCGGTGCTGTCCTCGATCTCGAACATGATGTGCGCCTCTTCGAACCCCAGCCAGCGCACGGTCAGCGGGAACCACGCCTTGTACGTGGCCTCTTTGGCGCAGAACAGCAACCGGTCCAGGTGCAGCTCGGAATCGGTGGTCTTCAGCCACTCCCGCTCCTGCGGCAAGCTGACCGAGTCCAGTACGCCGTCGGGCAGCGTGGCATGCGGCTCGGCGTCGATGCCGATGGAACGGAACCGCAACTTGTGGCCCAGCGCGGCAGCCTGGTAACCGTCGCAGTGAGTCAAGCTGCCGACGATCCCGCGCGGCCACACCGGAGCGCCGCGCTCTCCCTTGCCGATCGCGACCGGCTGCTCACCGAGCTGCGCCAGCGCCAGCCGGGCGCAGTGACGCGCGCCGATGAAATCCCGGCGACGCTTCTCCACCGACTTGGCGATGAGATGCTCTTCCGCCGGATGCGGCTTCAGATCCTCCGGGTACGCCAGCAACTCGGCCGTGGCCACACCGGCGGGCAGAATGTTCTCGATCATCACCGCAGAGCCTAGCCGAGCCGCGATACCTGGTATCACAGCGCCGTGTGCCTGCCCATCCGGCCGCCTCACCACCCGCAGGCAGCCCATCATCGAGGTCGCCTCGACCGCACTTGCGTCGACGGCCGCAGTGGTGCCCGTACGCCGGGTCCGGCCTACCACCCGACGATGGGTCGGCGAGGACTACGCCAGCCCGCGCCGCTGCTGTGCTTTGCTGCGCATTTCCGCGGCGGCGGCTTCCATCTCCGGAGTCACCTGGAAGTGGCCGCCCCACTTGTTCAGCGTCCCCGGCGGGTATTGCGGCGTCGGCAAGATCTGGCGCAGCAGTCGCTCGGGCAGGCCACGACGCTGCCACTCGCGCGGGTAGCCGAGCGAGACCTCCTCGAACCGGACGCCGTCGTAGTGCGAGGTCCGCGGGATGTGCAGGTGACCGTAGACCGAGCAGACCACGTTGTAGCGGGTGTGCCAGTCCGCGGTCAGTTCGGTGCCGCACCACAGCGCGAACTCCGGGTAGAACAGCACGTCGGTCGGCTGCCGTACCAGCGGGAAGTGGTTGATCAGGACGACCGGCGTGCCAGGGGCGAGCGCGTCGAGCTTGCGCTTGGTCACCTGCACGCGGGCGTGGCACCAGGCGTCCCTGGTCAGATACGGCTCCGGCGAGAGCAGGAATTCGTCGGTCGCCACCACGTTGCGCTCGCGAGCGATCGCGAGACCCTCCGCCTTGGTGGTGGCTCCTTCCGGCAGGAACGAGTAGTCGTACAGCAGGAACATCGGCGCCAGCGTGATCGATCCACCGTGCTCCTCGGCGCCCGCGCCCTGCCATACCGGAAAGGGGTCCTCCGGCGTCAGCACGTCCAGGTCGCGGCACATCGACACCAGATAGTCGTAACGCGCCACCCCGGACATCTGCACGGGATCCTTCGCCGTCGTCCACAGCTCGTGGTTGCCCGGCACCCAGATCACCTTGGCGAACCGGCCGCGCAGCAGCTCCAGCGCCCACCGGATGTCCTCGGTCTTCTCCCCCACGTCGCCGGCCACGATGAGCCAGTCCTCCGGCGAATCCGCCGTGATCTGCTCGACGACCGGCCGATTCCCCTGGTGCCCGACATGGATGTCGCTCACCGCCATCAACTTGGGTATCACCACACCTACCTTGGCACATCCGTCGGAATTCCCGCGCACCGGCCGAGCCGGGTGTCACCTCACCTCGGCACCTCGGCGCCGACCAGGGCCCACCGGCCCGACAACGCCCGCCACGCGACGGCGATCAGCCGCAACATCATGAACGCGGCGAGGCCGGACCAGATTCCGGCAACGCCCCAATCGAAGGCCAGGGACAACCAGATGGCGGGCAGGAAACCCAGCAGCGCCGCCCCGAGCGTGGTGGTGCGCAGATAGGCGGCGTCACCCGCACCGAGCAGGACGCCGTCGAGAGCGAAGACGACACCCGCCACCGGAATGAGCGCCACGAAGAACCACCACACCACGTGCGTGCGCTCGAGCACGCCCGGGTCGTCGGTGAACAGCGCCGGGACGACCACCGCGCCTGCCGCGAAACAGGCGGCGAGCGCGAGGCTGAAGATCTCCGACCACTGGGTGACCCGCCGTGCGATGCCGCGCGCGCCCGGGGCGTCACCCGCGCCCAGAGCCGCGCCGGTGAGGGTTTGCGCGGCGATGGCCAGTGCGTCCAAGGCGAGTGCGAGGAAGTTCCACAGTTGCAGGACCAGCTGGTGGGCCGCCACCGACGCGGCGCCGAAACGCGCGGCGACCGCCGCCGCCGAGACGAAACATGCCTGGAACGCGAAGCTGCGGGCGATGAGATCGCGGCCGAGCACGAGCTGGGCTCGCATCACCGGCCACTGCGGGGCGAGCGGGACCCGCTCGCGAGTCAACGCGTGGATGAACAGGATGGCGGTGACGACCTGGCCCGCGACGTTCGCGACGGCGGATCCGGGCAGTCCCAGGTACGGCACGCCGAGCAGTCCGTGCACCAGCACCGGGCAGAGTATGCCCGACACCGCGAGTCCGGCGACCACGTAGGCCAACGGCCTGCGTGTCTCCTGGACGCCGCGCATCCATCCGTTGCCCGCCATGGAGATCAGGATCAGCGGCACGCCGAACAGCGCGATCCGCACCCAGGCCAGCGCTTCCCGCGCGATGTCGCCGCCTCCGGCGATGGCGTTCGTCACCGGCACGGCGAACGCCTGGACCAGTAGCAGTATCGCCGCGCCGACGGCGACCGCGAGCCAGGTGGCCTGCACGCCTTCGGCGACGGCGCCCCGGTGGTCACCCGCGCCGTGGCGACGGGCCGAACGCGCGGTGGTGCCGTAGGACAGGAAAGTCAGCTGCGAGCTCGTCTGCGCCAGAATCAATCCGCCGACGGCGAGACCGGCCAGCGCGAGCGCCCCGAGCCTGCCGACCACGGCCAGATCGAACAGCAGGTAGATCGGTTCGGCGACCAGCACGCCGAGGGTGGGCAACGCGAGCCCGAAGATGCGCTTGGGTCCGGCCGCGGCGGCTCGGTCGACATCGGCCGACGGCTTCCCGCCCGATCGTGACGCCGGGCCGGTGATCTCCGCACCGGAACCTTTCGCGTTCACGAACACCTTCCCTTCTCCGGTACCGCCGTCATCCCGGTCGGGGCGTGCCCCTCGCGCGGCCCATCGACGAACACCGGGGAGCGCACCACCGGCCGACGCGGGACGCATCGCACGTGCGATCCCGTATGGGAGAGTCTGCGGACCAGCTCGATCATGTATGGCGGATGGCCGACCAGAGCAGTCGGGACGGGCATGAGTCGCCCGGAAATCGAGCGAACGGTGGAAGCGAGGTGAATGCGACAACCAGGCCCTGGGAACGACCGCGCGTCAGCACGCACGCGCGCGAATGCCGCTGACGTCGATCGATCCGTCCGCTGCCTCGGACATGAACGCATCCGGAGGCAGAACCGGTAAGTGGTTCGGGCCGGGACGTTTCCGAAAACCACGGTCACCCGAGCGCGGTCAGCAATGCGCCGATCAGGTCGTCGGGCGCGCCGTGGGCGGTGTACCCGGCGGCGAAGCGGTGCCCGCCGCCCCCCAGCGCGGTGGCCACCTCGGCGACGTCCACCCCGTCGCCCGCGCACGCCCCACTGTCCCGCGAGCGCAGCGACACCGTCCACCGATCCGGTGCCACGCGGGATTGCTTGAATACCGCGGCGATTCCCGCTTCGGCGGTCGTGCGCACGATATCGATCACGCTCTCGACTTCCTCCGACCGCACGTCGTCGATGTCGTCGCGACGCACGAACGCGTACACCAGCCCGACACCGCCGCGCACGTCCGGGACCAGCTGCGCCGTCCCCAGCACCCGCGACAGCATCGGCAGCCAGCCGAACGGGTGCGTGTCCATCAAGGTGCGGGCGATCTCCGCGCCGTCGATCCCGGTGGCCAGCAGCCGTTCCGCCAGTTCGTGGGTACCTGGCCGCACCCAACGGAACGAGCCCGTGTCGGTGACCAGACCGGCATAGAGGCAATACGCCACCTCCGCGTCGATCGGCACGCCCCATGCGTCGAGCAGCCGTGCGATCAGGCTGGTGGTGGACTCGGCGCCCGGATCGACCACGTTGATCACCGCGAAACGCGTGTTGGACCGATGGTGGTCGATCACCATTGTCGTTGCCGCGCCGGGCAATCGGTCGGCGAGCGCGCCCAGGCGGCCCGCGCTGCCGCAGTCGACCGCCACCAGCAGGTCGACCTCGGCACGCACCTCGGCGGGCGCCACCAGATGCCGCACGCCCGGCAGCGACCGCATGGATGCGGGCAGCTCCGCCGGTTCGGCGAACGACACCTGTACCGGAATCCCGCGCCGATGCAGGACCAGCGCCAGCGCCAGTCCGCTTCCTATGGTGTCCGCATCGGGTTGCACATGGCAGACGATGGTCACCGAGCGCGCCGCGTCCAGCGCCGCCACGGCCGTGTCCAGGTCGGCCGTTTCCCGCATCGTCGTCATCGACTACCGCATGTCACTCGTCGACGTCGCGTTCGACCTTGTAGGGGTCCGCATCGCCCGCGTGCCGCGCCGTGGCGGCCGCTTTGGCGACCTCGTCGTCCGCGGCCCGCGCCCTGGCGAGCAGTTCCTCCATCTCTCGCGCCGCGTCGGGCACCCGGTCCAGCACGAACGCCAGCGTCGGGGTGAACTTCACCCCGGTTCCCGCGCCCACCTTGGAGCGCAGGACACCCTTGGCCTTCTCCAGACCGGCGGCCGCACCCTCGTAATCCGGTTCGGCGTCGATGGTTTCGCCCATCACGGTGTAGTACACCGTCGCGTCCCGGAGATCGCCGGTGATCTTGGCGTCGGTGACGGTCACGAAACGCAGCCGCGGATCCTTGATCTCGTATTCGATCGCGGTCGCGACGATCGAGGAGATCCGCTTGGCGAGTCGGCGCGCCCTGGCTTGGTCCACCATGGCCGTTTCCTCCTCACTACTAACTCTGTTCGATAGCGGTCGGAGCATGGGCCGGCGTGGCCACCACAGCTCCGTCCTCCGCGCCGTCGCTGGGCCGCGGTCAGTCTTCGGGACCGAAGATTCGGCGGCGCACCGCCAGCAACTGTAACTCCGGACGAGCCGCGACATGCCGTTCACATCTGTCCAGCACCTCGGTGAGGTGCTCCATCCCGGCACTGACCATGGCCACGCCCAGCAGCGAGCGACGGTATAGATCGTGTTCCCCGCCTTCGGCGGCACTCACACCGAAACGCTGCAATTCGGCCAGAATCGGCCGGATCACCGAGCGCTTCTGTTTCAGTGAGTGCACATCGCCGAGCAGCAGGTCGAATTCCAGTGCACCCAGGTACACCCACACCCTCCACTGTCGGGACGAGCAGCCCGGACGCCGCGCGTCGCGCGGCGTCCGGGTTCGTCTCGGTCGCTCAGTCGCGCGGCTTCTCGCGCAACTCGTAGGCCTCGATGATGTCGCCTTCCTTGATGTCGGAGTAGGTGACCGTCATACCGCATTCGAAGCCTTCGCGGACCTCGATGACGTCGTCCTTCTCCCGGCGCAGCGACGAGATCGTCATCGTCTCGGCGATCACCACGTTGTCCCGGAGCAAGCGCGCCTTGGCGTTGCGTTTGACCGACCCCGAGGTGACCATGCAACCGGCGATATTGCCGATCTTCGACGAACGGAAGATCGCCCTGATCTCGGCCCGGCCCAGCTCGACCTCTTCGTAGATCGGCTTGAGCATGCCCTTGAGGGCCTTCTCGATCTCGTCGATGGCCTGGTAGATCACCGAGTAGTACCGGATGTCGACACCCTCGCGGTTGGCCAGCTCGGTCGCCTTGCCCTCCGCGCGGACGTTGAACCCGATGATGATCGCGTTCGACGCCGAAGCCAGGTTGACGTTGGTCTCGGTGACGCCACCGACACCGCGGTCGATGACCCGCAGCCGCACCTCGTCGCCGACCTGGATCCCGAGCAGCGCCTCTTCGAGGGCCTCGACGGTACCCGAGTTGTCGCCCTTCAAGATCAGGTTCAGCTCGCTGGTTTCCTTCAGCGCGGCATCCAGATCTTCCAGGCTGATCCGCTTGCGGCTGCGTGCGGCCAGCGCGTTGCGCTTGCGAGCATTGCGCCGATCGGCGATCTGCCGGGCGATCCGGTCCTCGTCGACGACGAGCAGGTTGTCACCCGCGCCCGGCACCGACGTGAAGCCGACGACTTGGACCGGCCGCGACGGCAACGCCGCCTCGACGTCCTCGCCGTGCTCGTCGACCATCCGGCGCACTCGGCCGTAGGCGTCTCCCGCCACGATCGAGTCGCCCACGCGCAGGGTGCCGCGCTGGATGAGCACGGTCGCCACCGGGCCTCGGCCGCGGTCGAGGTGCGCCTCGATGGCCACGCCCTGAGCGTCCATGTCCGGGTTGGCCCGCAGGTCCAGCGCCGCGTCCGCGGTCAGCAGGACCGCCTCGAGCAGCGCATCGATGTTGATGTTCTGCCTGGCGGAGATGTCCACGAACATGGTCTCGCCGCCGTATTCCTCGGCGACCAGGCCGTACTCGGTGAGCTGCTGGCGAACCTTCTGCGGGTTGGCGCCTTCCTTGTCGATCTTGTTGACCGCCACCACGATCGGCACGTCGGCCGCCTGCGCGTGGTTGATCGCCTCCACCGTCTGCGGCATGACGCCGTCGTCGGCGGCGACCACCAGGATCGCGATGTCGGTGGCCTTCGCGCCGCGGGCACGCATGGCGGTGAACGCCTCGTGACCCGGGGTGTCGATGAAGGTGATGAGCCGGTCCTCGTCGCCGAGGTGGGTGAGCACCTGGTAGGCACCGATGTGCTGGGTGATGCCGCCGGCCTCGCCCTCGCGGACGTTCGCCTTGCGGATGGTGTCCAGCAGTCGGGTCTTACCGTGGTCGACGTGACCCATGACGGTCACGACCGGCGGACGCTGTTCGAGGTCCTCCTCGCCGCCCTCGTCCTCGCCGTAGGTGAGGTCGAACGACTCCAGCAGCTCGCGGTCCTCGTCCTCGGGGCTGACCACGTGGACGACGTAGTTCATCTCGCTGCCGAGCAGCTCGAGGGTCTCGTCGTTCACCGACTGGGTCGCGGTGACCATCTCACCGAGGTTGAACAGGGCCTGCACCAGCGCGGCCGGGTTCGCGTCGATCTTCTCCGCGAAGTCCGACAGCGACGCGCCGCGGGCGAGCCGGATGATCTCGCCGTTGCCGCGCGGCAGCCGCACGCCGCCGACGGCGGGCGCCTGCATCGAGTCGTACTCTTGCCGTTTCTGCCGCTTCGACTTGCGGCCACGACGGGGCGCGCCACCGGGACGGCCGAACGCGCCTGCCGCGCCGCCACGGCCACCGGGACCACCCGGACGACCGCCGCCGCCACCACCGCCACCGGGACGACCGCGGAAACCACCAGCCGCGCCACCGGCACCGGGAGCGCCGGTACCCGCACCGGGGGCGCCACCGCCACCGCGGTAACCACCGCCACCGCCGCCGCCACCGCCGGGACGACCGGCGCCTGCGCCACCGGGACGACCCGGGCGACCTGCGCCGGGGCCTCCGGCGCCGCCCGGACGGGCCGCACGCGACGGCATGGCGCCGGGGTTCGGACGCGGCGGCATCGAGCCGGGGCTCGGACGCGGGCCGCCGGGACGCGGGCCACCCTGGGACGGGCCGCCGGGACGCGGACCACCTTGAGCCGGACCGGGACGCGGACCACCCTGAGCCGGACCGGGACGCGGACCACCCTGAGCCGGGCCAGGACGCGGACCACCCTGAGCCGGGGCCGGACGCGGACCACCCTGGGACGGGGCCGGACGCGGTGCGGGCCGCTCGGGCGCAGACGAATAGGGGTTGTTAC
Organism: Nocardia asteroides; assembly: GCA_019930625.1. NCBI lineage: Bacteria > Bacillati > Actinomycetota > Actinomycetes > Mycobacteriales > Nocardiaceae > Nocardia > Nocardia asteroides. The sequence continues at coordinate 3,983,233 of CP082844.1, read as the reverse complement.
CGACACGCGGGGTCTTCGGCCCCGGACGCGGGCCGGGAGCGGCGCCACCCGGACGCTGGCCACCCTGGGCGGGTGAGCTGGGTCGCTGCTGCTGACCGGGACGCGGGCCACCCGGCGTGGGACGCGGTCCGGCCGGGGCGGGCGCGGAACTCGCGGGCGCGCCCGAAGCCGCAGCGGCCTGCGGGGTCACCGAATCCCGCGCGGCGGGCTTGGCCGACGGGGCCGGTCCCGGACGCGCGGCGGGGCCCGGCTTCACGGCCGGGGATTCGCCGGTGCGCGCGGCGGGAACGGCGGTCTCCTGCGCGGTGGGCGCCGGTGCGGGCGCCGGCGGACGAGGACCGGGACGCGGGCCACCGCCCGCGGGCTTGGCGGCCGGACGGCCGGACGGTCCGGGGCGTGCACCCGACTTGTTGCCGTTCGACGGGGCGGATTTCGCCGCGAACGACTCACGCAGCCGACGCGCGACGGGAGCTTCCACCGTCGAGGACGCCGACTTCACGAACTCGCCCTGCTCCTTGAGCGTTGCGAGTAGTTCCTTGCTCGTGACACCGAGTTCTTTGGCCAACTCGTGCACGCGGGCCTTGCCTGCCACTGCTCTCCTCACTGAGAGGTCGAGCAGCTCCACCGTTCTGGGGACGGCGGCCCGCACGACCTCGGGTTATCTCCGATGGACGTTCATCGTTGGTACTTCACGGTGTGCTCATGAGTGCTCGTGCCTGTTCTCGAGGTAATGCTCCAGGGCTGAGATATCCAGATATCCGGACACTCGTAGTGCTCTGCCGATCGCTCGGCGCCGTTCTGCCGCGCGCAGACAAGCCGAAAGGGGGTGCAGCCAGGCACCCCGTCCGTGCAGTCTGCGCCGCGAATCGGGAACGATCTCGATGACGTGGGAGCCGTCTCCGGTCTCACGGTCCCGAGCCACGATCCGCAACAGATCGACGGCTAGTTCGCGCTTCCGGCATCCGATACACGTTCGCACGGGAGCGGCTGGGCGCCGGGGCGCCGGGTGCTGCTCGGTGGTGCGATCGGGCATTGAAGCCGAAGGCTCGGACTGAACCTTGGACCACTCTACCGCTGCCACACTCGGATCGCCGAACCCCTCCCCCGCGGAAGTTACGAACATGTCATCCCGGGCACTCCGCGGGCGGGTTCCGGTCAACTGCGATGCGCCTCCGTCCGAACGGATCCGCCGCCCATATCGGGTGCGGCGTCGCTGCGGATATCGATGCGCCAGCCGGTCAAGCGCGCGGCCAGGCGGGCATTCTGGCCTTCCTTGCCGATCGCCAGCGAGAGCTGGAAATCGGGAACCACGACGCGAGCCGCCCTGGCGTCCGGGTCGACGATAGTGACCGAAACCACTTTCGATGGCGAGAGCGCATTACCGACGAAGGTCGCCGGATCGTCGGCGTAGTCGATGATGTCGATCTTCTCGCCGGCCAGTTCGCTCATCACATTGCGTACGCGTTGCCCCATGGGGCCGATACACGCGCCCTTGGCGTTGACGCCCGGCACCGTGGTGCGCACCGCGATCTTGGATCGGTGCCCCGCCTCACGCGCCACGGCGACGATCTCCACCGAGCCGTCGGCGATCTCCGGCACCTCCAGCGCGAACAGGCGCCGCACCAGATTGGGATGGGTGCGCGACAGCGTGATCTGCGGTCCGCGCGACCCGCGGGACACCCCGACGACGTAGCACTTGATCCGGTCGCCGTGCTCGTAGGTCTCGCCCGGCACCTGCTCGGCGGGCGGGATCAGTCCCTCCGCGCCGTGCAGCTCGCTGCCGATGCGCACCACCACGGTGCCGCGGGCGTTGGCGCGCGCGTCGCGCTGCACCACGCCGCCGACGATGTCGCCCTCGTGGGTGGAGAACTCGCCGAAGGACTTCTCGTTCTCCGCGTCGCGCAGTCGCTGGAGCACGACCTGCCTGGCGGTGGTCGCCGCGATCCGGCCGAACCCCTCCGGGGTGTCGTCCCACTCGGAGATCACGTTGCCGTCGGCGTCCAGCTCGCGCGCCATCACCCGGACCACGCCGGTCTTCTGGTTGATGTCGATGCGCGCGTTGGGCTGGTGGCCCTCGGTGTGGCGGTACGCGGTCAATAGCGCCGACTCGATCGCGGAGATCACGGTCTCGATCGAGATCCCCTTGTCGGCGACGATCGCGCGCAGGGCTTCGATTTCGATGTTCATTCCACGATCCCTTCGGTCGGCGAATCGGATGCTGTCACTGATTCGGATAGTGCATTCGGTATTCCCCGGAGTTCCGCGGCGTCATCGGCCGCCACCGCATCTTCCTGACCCGGAACAGGCCGCCCCGGAACGACGCCGCCCGCGAGTTCCAGTTCCCGCGCGCCGGGCGGGGAGAACTCGACTTGTACGACGGCCCTGGCGATGTCGGCGAGCGGGACCGTCACCCGGTGTGGGTCACGTTTGCCGCCGAGCACCAGCGCCACCGAATCACCGGTGAGCGCGCCGACCCGAGCCTCGAAGTCGGCCGACCGTTCCGGCGGCTGCGCGCCTTCGCGCAGCGTGACACGCACCTTCCGCCCACGCGCCCGGCGCCAGTGCCGGTCGGCGGTCAGGGGGCGATCGATGCCCGGAGTCGTGACTTCCAGCAAGTACGGCGTCTCGCCGAAATCCCCCGCGTCGTCCAGCAGCGCCGACAACTCCGTGCTGAGGCTCGCCAGGGAGTCCAGATCGGAAGTGTCGGCGTCCACGGTCACCTGAATCCGAGCCTGCGTGTCCTCGCGCTTGCCGGCCGTCGAGATCTCGACGCCCTCGAGGTCGAATCCCCGGCGTTCTACGAGACCAGCTACGAGCTGGCTCACCCTTTCCTCGGTCGGCATCGGCATGTGGGGCGGCTCCTGGTTCAGTTGTGACGCGGCGGGAGAATTCTCTACCGAAGGTCTAGCGTAACGCGCCACGAGAGTGTAAAGGACCAGCGGTCGAGGAGTCCGTGCGCCACGGCCGACGCTGGTCCGGTGGCGCACCGCGAATCTGGCACGATGGTGCCGTGCCCATCCGCCTTCCCGCCCCGCCGCGTGCCGGGCGCATCTCCGGCATGCCGTCCGACCGGCACGAGTCCCGTCTCGCCGCCCTGGATCGTCGCAGCGCACTACGCCTCGCGGGGGGCGGAACAGTCGGCGTCCTCGCCCTCGGCGCCCTGGCCGGATGCACCGGCGACGACGTGGTCCACGAACCGGATCCGCTTGCCGCACAGGAGATCGCGGCCCGCGCCGACGCCGCTGCGGCGACCGCGGCCATCGCGATCGCGCCCGATCGGCACGCCGCGTTGACCGCGATCGCGGCCGAGCGCACCGCGCACGCCGATGCCTTGCGCACCGAGATCGACCGCGTGATCGGCGTCTACGCCGACGGCACGAAACCGGCGCATCGCACCCGAGCAGGCGGATCCGGCCCGTCGGCGGTGGCTTCGGGCAGCGCCGTGCCGCCCACCGCGCCGCCGACCGTCGAGGCGCTGCGCGCGCAGCTGGCCGAGTCCCGGAGAGCGGCCGCCGATCTGGCCCGCGCCCTGTCCGGGTACCGGGCCGGATTGCTCGCCTCGATCAGCGCGGCCTGCGCGGTGCAGGCGGGGGTGCTGCTGGCATGACGGAGACCGAGCGCCGAGCGCTGATCGACGCGCTGAACGCCGAGTACGGCGCGGTGTACGCCTACGGGGTGATCGCCGCCTACGCCTCGCCCGAGCGCACCAGGCTGATCGCCGAACACACCGCGGCGCATCGAGCCCGGCGCGACACCACCGCCGACGTCCTCGCCCTGGGCGGCGCGACGGTGCCGCCGCCCGACGCCGCCTACACGGTGCCGTTTCCGGTCACCGATCCGATCTCGGCCGCGCGGCTGGCCGTCACGGTCGAGTCCGATGTCGCCGTCGCCTGGCGGTCGGTGGTCGAACGCGGTGCGTCCATGACCATCCGGCGCACCGGTGTCGACGCGCTCACCGAGGCCGCCCTCCGGCTGGCCACGTGGCAGTCGATCCTCGGCGCCAACCCGCCCACCGTCGCGTTCCCCGGCAAAGCCTGACCGGGACCCGATCGCCGGCATCGGCGCGGTCACCCTGGATCCGACGCGCCGTGGGTGTTGTCGAGCCGCCGGCGGCCCAGGGACAGCCCGTGACCGCCGTCGGCTGGACGTACGCGATCTACGGCCGCATCTCGTAGGCGCCGTCGTAGGAGGCCACCTCGGCCCACACACGGTCGAAGCGCGGACGATCGGCGACCGGCGGACGCAGCGCGGACGCCGCCCAGCCCTGCTGGTCGGGAGTTGCCGACGGCTTGCCGTACAGCGCGGTCGCGTAGGCGTTGAAATCGCGGATCTGGAAATCGAAGATCTGGTCGATCAGGTCACGATCCAGGCCCGTGATCGCGGCCTGCTCCAGGATCAGCTGGCCGTAGACCACCAGGGAGAACAGGTGGCCGATGGTCAGCATGAAGTCCAGGTCCTTCTGCTGGCTCGCGTCCGGCGCCGCCGTGGTCAGCAGGGCGCGCAGCGCTCGCGCCTGCTCGTAGAACCGGCCCACGTTCGGGATGTCGGCGTGCTTGTCGTAGATCGGCGTCCAGTCGGCGAACCGGACCTTGCCCGCGCCGCGGGCCGGGCCCTGGCGCCAGAAGAACGCGTCGTCGGCCGCGTCCTGCCGGGTCCCGATCTCGGGGTAGTCCTGCGGGTCGAACAGGTAGTTCGGCATGAACTTCAGGATCTGCCCGACGTTCACGTGCACCGTGCCCTCGAGCCGGGGCAGGGTGTTGATCAGCCGCTGCACCTCGGCGAAGTAGGTGTTCTTCTCGAAGCCCTTGGCGGCCAGCACATCCAGCAGCAACGTCATGACCGTCTCGGCTTCGGAGGTCACCTTGGACTTGGTCATCGGGTTGAACAGCAGGTACCGGCGGTCCTCGAGGCTCGCGCTGCGGAAGTAGTCGATCGCGCGGTCGCTGAACAGCTTCATCGCGACGATGCGCGCGTAGGCGTCGACGAAGTTGCCACGCACGTGCGGGAAGTCGGTGACCGGGTTGCCGTAGAGAATCCGGTTGTTCGCGTGCGTGATCGCCTCGTAGAACGAGTGCTCGACCATGCCGATGCCGCCGTGGCAGAGATTGAACTTGCCCACGTTCACGGTGTTCAGCGCCGCGGAGAAGGCCTCGGGCCCGGTGTGCAGGATGTCTTCGGCGCGCACCGGGTAGTTCTCCAGGCGGAAGGTGCTGACGTACATCTGCTGGTGCACCACGTTGCCGAGCAGGCGATAGTTCTCGTGCCGGGAGTCGGCGGCGAACCAGACGTACGCGTCGGCGCCCTCGAGGTCGGCGCGGCGGGAGAACACCGACACCATGCTGGCGACGTTGCCGTTGCCGATGTAGTACTTCTCGCCGTTGGCGCGGAACAGGATTCCGGCCTGGGCGTCCGCGCTGCCTGGTTCGGTCGGAGTGAGCACCAGGTCGGTGTTGTAGATGTCGGCGCCGTGGGTTTGCTCGGACAGGCCGAATGCCATCACCTCGCCGTCGGACAGATCGGCTGCCGCGCGCTTCTTGGCCGCCTCGTTGTCGCTCTGCCAGATCGGGCCGAGGCCGAGGATGGTCACCTGCTCGGCGTACCAGTACGCCAGGCCGTAGAAGCCGAAGATCTCCGACAGCGCCGCGTTGCGCGCGGCGTCCCAGCGGCGGTTCGGGTCGCCGTCGGCGTAGGCCGCGGGAGTCAGGAAGGTGGCGAACAGCTTCTCCTTCTTCACGAAGTCGAGGAAGTCCGCCGTCCACACCGCGTTCGCGTCGTCGGCGAGCAGACGCTGTTTGCCCCGGCCCTCGAACCACTCGATGGTGGCGCGCAACAGGCGCCGCGTCTCGGCGTCGAACTGCTGCGGGTCATAGGTGGCGGGATTGAACAGCCGCGCGTCGGTGTTTGTCATGCCGGTTAACTTACCAGCGGGTAACGGCAGCGTGGACAGCGTCTGTGGATCCGTGACCAGCAAATTCCAGTTACGGTGGCGTAGGTGGCGCATCCGGCTCCACGGGTTTGCGCAGACCCGATGGCCGCCCTACGGAACGGCTCCCAGCGGGATCGGCCGAGAGCCGTTCGCAGACACCTCAGCCCCGGACTGCGGCCACCACCGCGTCCACCGCCGACGCGGCAGGGACTTCCTCGGTCTCGCCGGTGAAGCGGTCACGCAGTTCCACCTTGCCCTCGGCCCAGCCGCGGCCGATCACCAGCACCAACGGCATGCCCAGCAGCTCGGCGTCCTTGAACTTCACGCCGGGCGAAGCGGTGCGATCGTCGAAGAGCACGTCCAGGCCCTGGGCGTGCAGCCCCGAGACCACCTCTTCGGCGCCCGCGCGGGCCGCCTCGTCCTTGTTCGCGATGACGACGTGCACGTCGTAGGGCGCTACCGACGCGGGCCAGCGCAGCCCCTTGTCGTCGTGCTGCTGCTCGGCGATCACCGCGACCATCCGCGAGACGCCGATGCCGTAGGAACCCATGGTCAGCCGGACCGGCTTGCCGTTCTCACCGAGCACGTCCACCTCGAACGCGTCGGTGTACTTGTTGCCGAGCTGGAAGATGTGGCCGATCTCGATGCCTCGGGCCGCCACCAGCGTGCCGCGCCCGTCGGGCGAGGGATCACCGTCGCGGACCTCGGCCGCCTCGATGGTGCCGTCGGGGGTGAAGTCGCGGCCCGCGACCAAGCCGACGACGTGCTTGCCCGGTTCGTCGGCGCCGGTGATCCAGCTGGTGCCGGTGCCGACGCGAGGATCGACCAAGTAGCGAACACCGTTGGCCTGCAATGCCTTCGGGCCGATGTAACCCTTGACGAGGAACGGATTCTCGGCGAAGTCCGCTTCGGTGAGCAGCTCCACTTCGGCCGGTTCGACCGAGGCGCCGAGGCGCTTGTCGTCCACCTCGCGGTCACCGGGGACGCCGATGCCGATGATCTCGGTCTTGCCGTCGGGATGGCGCAACTTGACCATGACGTTCTTCAGGGTGTCGGCCGCGGTGACGGGCCGACCGTAGCGCTCGGCGATCCCGGCGGCGTTGGCCCAGTCGACCAGCGTCGCGATGGTCGGGGTGTCAGGGGTGTCGTGCACGACGGCCTCGGGCTGCCCTTCGATCGGCAACGGCTCGGGAGCGGGCGTGACCACCGCCTCCACATTGGCCGCGTAGCCCGATTCCGGGCAGCGCACGTAGGTGTCCTCGCCGACGGGGCTGTCGGCGAGGAATTCCTCCGACGCGCTGCCGCCCATCGCGCCCGAGGTGGCCGCCACGATGACGTACTCGACCCGCAGCCGGTCGAAGATGCGCTGGTAGGCCTGCCGGTGCGCGGCGTAGCTGGCCTTCAGCCCGTCCTCGTCCAGGTCGAAGGAGTAGGAGTCCTTCATCACGAACTCCCGCCCGCGCAGGATGCCCGCGCGCGGACGCTCCTCGTCGCGGTATTTGGTCTGGATCTGGTACAGCGTGACCGGAAGGTCTTTGTAGGAGCTGTACTCGCCCTTCACGGTGAGCGCGAAGAGTTCCTCGTGGGTCGGGCCGAGCAGGTAGTCCGCGCCCTTGCGGTCGCGCAGCCGGAACAGGCCGTCGCCGTACTCGGTCCACCGGTTGGTCGTCTCGTAGGGTTCGCGCGGCAGCAGCGCCGGTAGTGAGATCTCCTGAGCGCCGATCGCGTCCATCTCCTCGCGTACCACGTCCTCGACCTTGCGCAGCACGCGCAACCCCAGCGGCAGCCACGAGTAGACACCCGGGGCGACGCGGCGCACGTAGCCGGCACGGACCAAGAGTTTGTGGCTGGCCACCTCCGCGTCGGCGGGATCGTCACGGAGGGTTCGCAGGAACAGGCGGGAGAGGCGGGTGATCACGGAAGCACAGGGTAGTCGCTGGCCGGACGCTGGTCGCAGCGCATTACCGTATTCGTTCGTGCTGGTGCTGCTGCCTCCTTCCGAAACCAAGTCCGACGGCGGAGCCGGGGCGCCGCTCGCACTGGACTCGCTGGCGATGCCGCAGCTCACGGCGGTGCGCGCCAGACTGATCGATGAAGTGGTGCGGTTGGCGGCCGATCCGGAAGGCTCACGGACCGCCCTGGGGCTCGGCAAGGCCGCCGACGGCGAGATCGCTCGCAACGCCGCACTGCGCACCGCACCGACCCGGCCGGCGTTGGAGCGCTATACCGGCGTCCTCTACGACGCGCTCGACGCACGCTCGTTCACCAAAAGTCAACGAGCGAAGGCCTATGCCCGGCTCGGCATCGGCTCCGCCCTGTTCGGCGCGGTCCGCGCGGGTGACCCGATCCCCGCCTACCGGCTGTCCGGCGGCTCCAAGCTGCCCGGGCTGCCGTCCCTTTCGGCCGTCTGGCGCGACGAGCTGGCCGCCGCGCTGCTCGCCGAAGCCGCGGGCGAACTCGTCGTCGACCTGCGCTCGGGGACCTATCAGCAACTGGGCCGGGTGCCCGGCGCGATCACCGCGAACGTGCTCACCGAGCATCCGGACGGGTCACGCACGGTGGTGAGTCATTTCAACAAGCACCACAAGGGCCTGCTCGCGCGCGCCCTGGTGCTCACCAGGGCCGAACCGGCCGACATCCGCGGCGTCGCGCGGGTGGCCGCCAAGGCCGGTTTGCGCGCCGAGATCGCCTCGCCCACCGAAATGGTGATCATCACTTGACCGGCTCGCCGCTACCTCGGGTTCCCGCGGAAACGAGCAGACGGTGACTCGACGTTTCCGCGGCGGGGAATGCAATGCGGCACTGTATTGTTCGCCCCGAACGTGACCAGTACCGCAGTGCTTTCCGATGACCTGAAGAAGTACCTGGACGAAGAGCGAGTGTTCGCCACCGCGGCCACGAACGGCCCGAACGGCCAGCCGCACCTGACCGTGATCTGGCTGAAGCGCGACGGCGACGATCTGCTCTTCTCCACCACCACCGATCGACAGCAGGGCAAGAACCTCGCCCGCGACCCACGGATCACCGTGCTGATCAACCCGCCGGACAACCCGTACGTCTACGCGGAGATCCGGGGCACCGCGACGATCACCCCCGACCCGGACAAGACGCTGCCCGACGAACTGTCGGTGAAGTACACCGGACGCAAGTACGCCGACTTCAATCCGGCCTCCTCCGCCGACGGACCGCGCGTCATCGTGCGCGTGACGCCGAGGCGAGTGGCGGGCAGGTTCTGACTCAGACTTGCTGCGCTTCCTCCTGAGCGTGCTGGGCCATCGCCAGCTGCTGCGGGGTGAACCGCAGCGTCAGAGCGACCAATCCGGTCGCGAACGCGATGAGGGCGCAGACGAACAGCACCAGCGTGTAACCGTCGCCCAGCGCGGAGATCTCGGCGGGCGTCATCCCGGTCACCTTTTCGGTGCGGCCGCCCAGCGACAGCGTGCGGGAGGCGGCGATCGGGGTGAGCAGGCCGATGGCCACCGGCGTGGCCAGGTTCATGAACATCTGCCCGACCGCGGCCAGCGGACCGATATTGGCCGGGGGCACGCCGACCAGCACGCACAGCGGGGAGAGCACCATGGCGACGCCGACGCCGAAGCCGATGACCACCAGCAGGGGCAGCAGCGTCGCGAAGTACAGCACCTCGCCGTCGAGGGTCGAGCCGAACAGCAATCCGACGCCGAGCACCACGGCCGCGCCCGCGAGCAGCCAGCGCGGCGCGATGTACAGCGCCGCCTTGGAGGCGACCGCGCCGCCGACGCCGATGCCGACGGTGAACGGGATCGCCGCGACGCCCGCCTTGAGCGGGCCGTATCCGATGACGTTCTGCATGAACTGGGCGACGAAGAAGGTCATCGCGCCGAGCACGCCGCCGGCCAGGAAGATCAGCAGGAAGGTGGCGATGCGGTCGCGGCTGTCGAACAGCGACCAAGGCAACAGCGGGTCGTCCACCCGCCGTTCCAGCGCCACGAAAACGATCAGCAGCACGACACCCGCGATCAGCGAACCGATGATCGCCGGGTGTCCCCACCCGATCTCCGGTCCCTCGGTGGCGCCGAACACGATGGACGCGCAGGCGATGGTGCCGAGGAACGCGCCGGGGATGTCGAGAGCCGAGCGGTGGTGTTCGGTGTCGGCGAGTTTGTAGGCCGCGCCCAGGATGATCAGCGCGCCGATCGGGACGTTGATCAGGAAGATCCACCGCCAGGACAACTGGGTCAGCGCGCCGCCGACCACGAGCCCGCCGACCGAACCGATGCCGACCATGGAGCCGACGATCGCGATCGCCTGGTTGCGCGCCTTGCCCGGCGCGAAGGTCGTCGCCACGAGCGCGAACGCGGTCGGCGCCGCGATCGCCGCGCCCGCGCCCTGCAAGGCCCGCGCCGCGAGCAGCATGGCCTGGTTCTGCGCGAGCCCGCACAGCAGCGAGGCCAGGGTGAATAGCGCCACGCCCACGACCAGCATGCGCTTGCGGCCGAAAGCATCGCCGAGCCTGCCGCCGAGCAGCATCAAACCCGCGAAGGTGAGCCCGTAGGACGTCACCGTCCAGGCGCTACCCGCGCTGGACAGCCCCATCTCCTCTTGCAGCCGCGGCAACGCGAAGATCACCACCGTGCCGTCCAGCACGACCATGAGCTGCAATCCGCTCAGCACTAGGATGGCGAGCCCGAAGGCCCGCTGCGTCACTGGATACTGCATCGTCGCAGCGGGGTTCCGAAGCACAGTGAGTCACTGTAATTGATGCCGCGACCACCTTCGCCCACCCACTGATCCGGCCGGAGCCGCGACCAGCGGCGCTCTCGCCGATCCGGCGAGCCGCCGTCGACGCGCATCGCGCGCGGTATCGGCCCGGCGAACCGTGCCGCGACAGTGTCGGTCGCCTCGGCGTGCATATCAGGGGACGGTGACCGTCACCAGCTCGCTGAACGGCATCCCGCCGGTGGGGGTGTCATCGAAACAGCCGCCCCGGGCGGTGATGGTCGTGCCCGATTCGAGGCCTTCCAGGGTCGCGGTCACGGTCTGGCCGGGACCTGCCATCGACTCCGGGCCGCCGTTGCCGAAGAAGCGGTGATTGTTCTCGGGGCCGACACCGGCTTCGGCCCAGCACCGGCCGGTGCCGTTGGGGTTGTGCACGGTCGCGGTCACGACTCCCGGCGCGGTGCCGGCGAAGCCGACCTCGGGAGCCTGCAGCTGTGTTTGCGCGCTCGCCGGCGCGAGGACCGGGCCGAACGCCACAAGCGCGGCGGACGCTGCCAGCAGAATGGGTGCGTTGATTCGTTTTTTCGCCACAATCGAACCCTATCGGAAACAGGTTCGTCCAATGCTCGCTTCCGTCAACGGGTTACGAGACTCGGCGAAGCGAGACCGGACACAGAATGGAGGGTGCACGTGGCTACTCACTTGCTGTGGGGCTTCGTGGTCGCAGCGCTACTGGCTTATGTGATTCCAGGCCCGGACTGGTTTGTGGTGCTGCGTCATGCCACCCGGTCACCCACCGCGGGCATCAGCGCGGCGGTCGGTGTGCAGACCGGGTTGATCGTGCACATGACCGCTGCCGCGCTCGGTGTGTCAGCGATCTTGTCGACCAGCGCCGAGGTGTTCACCATCGTCAAACTCGCCGGCGCCGCATACCTGGTCTTCCTGGGTTTTCAGGCGTTGCGCGACGCCTATCACGGGTGGCGCTGCCACGACCTCGGCGACAGTTCTTCGACGACCTCATCGCCGTCGGCGGATTCCGCGCCGACGCGGATATGGGCGCAGGCATTCACCGCCAACGTGTTGAATGCGAAAGCCGCGCTGTTCTTCGTCGCGGTCTTGCCGCAGTTCGTGTCCCCCGCGTCCGCGGCGGCACCCCAGATCCTGCTGCTGGGCGCTGTCGACATCGCGATCGGGTGCCTCTGGTGGCTGCTGTTCGTCCTGACCGCCGCTCGTTTCCGTCGAGTGTTGCGTCGCCGCGGGCCACGTATGGCGCTCGATACCACTGCCGGGATCGCGCTGACCGGCCTGGGCGGGGCGCTCGCGGCCACCGGTCGCGCCCAGGCATGAGAGCGTCGGGAGATCGGGCTCACACCGTGAACGGGGGGTGAGCCTTATCCCGCCGCGGAATCGACTTGCGGGGCGATGGTGTCGGCGGAGAATCCGGCGGTCGGGCCGATGACCACGATCGCGGGCGGACGGATGCCTTCCTCACGTACCCGGGCGGCCACCGTGCCGAGATCGGCGCGCAGCACGCGCTGGGTGCGCAGCGTTCCTTCCTGGATGACCGTGGCGGGTGTGCCCGCGGGGCGTCCGCCGTCCAGTAGTGCCGTGGCGAACTGTTCGATCCGTTCGACCGCCATCATCAGCACCAGGGTGCCGCGCAGACGACCGAGCGCGGGCCAGTCCACCAGCGAATCCGGATGGTCGGGCCCGACGTGCCCGCTCACCACGACGAACTCGTGGGTGACGCCCCGGTGCGTCACCGGGATGCCCGCCGCGGCGGGTACCGAAATGGGACTGGTGACGCCCGGCACCACCGTGACCGGCACCCCGGCGGCGACGCAGGCCTCCACTTCCTCGTAGCCGCGCCCGAACACATACGGGTCGCCGCCCTTGAGCCGCACCACGAATTTGCCCGCCTTCGCGCCTTCGACCAGCGCGTTGTTGATCGCCTCCTGCGCCATCGCCCGTCCGTACGGGATCTTCGCGGCGTCGACCACCTCGACCTCGGGCCCGAGTTCAGCGAGCAGTTCCGGCGGCGCGAGCCGGTCGGCGACCACCAGGTCCGCCCTGGCCAGCAGCCGCCGCCCGCGCACGGTGATCAGATCGGGATCGCCGGGGCCGCCGCCCACCAGGGCGACGCCGGGCGCGATCGGTGTCGAGTCATCGCTCACCACACCCGATTGCAGGGCCTCCAGCAAGGCGTTGCGCACGGCCGCCGAGCGCCGGTGCTCCCCGCTGGCCAGCACACCGAGGGTCAGTCCGTCGTAGCGCGCGGTGGCCGGGGTGACCGCGGTGCCCAGCCGCGCGTTGTCGGCGCGCACGCAGAAGATCCGCCGCCGGGTAGCCTCGGCCACCACGGCCGCGTTGGTCTCGGGCTCGTCGGTGCAGGCGATCGCGTACCAGGCGCCGTCGAGATCGCCGTCGGCGTACTCGCGCAGGGTGACGGTGATCTGCCCGGAGGTCGCCATCCCCTCGACAGCGGGCGTGACCGCACGGCTCACCACGTGGACGTCCGCGCCGGAGGCGATCAGCAACCCCAGTCGGCGCTGCGCCACTGTGCCGCCACCGACCACGACGACGCGCCGTCCGTGCAGATCGAGCCCGACCAGGTAGTTCGGGTCGCCGGTTGGCTGGTCTTGCGTTGCGTCTGACGTGTTCGGCACAAGTTTCGAGCCTACGGCGTGGCGGTTCGGCACCGGCAATCGACCGGCACCCCGCCTTCGCGGGTTCCCTGGAGCGCAAGCCACGATCACGGCGGTCCTGGTGCGACCGGCGATGGGCGCCCCTTCGGCGAACTGCGAGCGATCAGTGGACAACTTCCCTGGTCGACGAGCTCCACGCGCGAGCGGGCGAGACGTCGAGGATCAGCGTCGCGGCGTCGGACGCCCTCGGCCGAACGGCCACCGGAACGGACCGTCGGAACACCATCGACGCACGATCCGGAACGAGGGCGGCCGGCAGTGGGCGGCGGATCCGAGACGGGCGGGCGGGCACGCTCGTGCCCGCTGTGGTGCCGCTGGCCGGGCGGTGCTCACTGCCCCGGAACACCGCTGTGACCAGCGGTAACCAACGATTCGGCAGCCGTCGGCGGTAGGTTGCGGTGGAGCCGTCTCGATCGGAAAGGCGAACCGATGACACAGGTGACACCGGCACGACTGCTCGACGTCGCCTACGAGGAGGCACTGCGTGGACTCGCCGAAGGCGGGATCCCGGTGGGCGCCGCCCTGTTCGACGCGGGCGGAACGCTGCTCGGGCGCGGCCGCAACCGCCGGGTGCAGTCCGGCGATCCCAGCCTGCACGCCGAGACCGACGCCTTCCGCGCGGCGGGACGGCGGCGTGACTACCGCGCCACCGTCATGGTCACCACGCTCTCGCCGTGCTGGTATTGCAGCGGTCTGATCCGCCAGTTCGGCATCGGGTCGGTGGTGGTCGGGGAGTCGCGGACCTTCTCGGGCGGGCACGAGTGGCTGGCCGGGCACGGCGTCGCCGTCACCGTTCTGGAAGACCGGCGCTGCATCGATCTGATGACCCGATTCATCGCCGAGCATCCCGCGCTGTGGTACGAGGACATCGGCGTGGCCGACGATCTCGAGGCGTGACGGGGGCCGTCGGCCGAGCCAGGCGAGTCAGCGGAAGTACGGGTATTCCTGCACCCAATGGAATCCGCGGCTGCGCAAGGGGAAGTCGTCGAGCGCGACCGAGCTCAGCGCGACCGAGACCGGCTGCCCGGCGAGCGTGCCCGTCAAGGTCAGCCGCTCGGGTTGCGGCCGATCGAAACCGAAGCTGCCCAGGGGTTCCGGTGGTGCGCCCGCGGCTGTCGGCGGTGCGACCATGACCAGGGTGCGCGCCTCGGGATCGACCATGGCGAGCACCGGGATCAGTTGGCCGTCCATGCGCTGCACCGTGGCGACGTCCCGGTCGAACACCAGGCGCTGCCAGCGCAGTGCGTCGGTGGTCAGCGGCGGAAGCGGCTTGCCGTCCACACTGAATTCGGTGACCGCCCAGATGCCGTACAACGGAGGTTCCGGCCGTCCAGCACCCTGTTCGGTCCACTTCTCCCAGCCGCTGTACGCGTTCGAGAACAGCAGCCACACCCCGAGCGCGATCTGCGCGGCGACCGCGATCCGGTTGGCTCGTCGCGTGCCCAGCAGCGGCGGGATGACCGACGGTCCGGCGGGCCGGTTCAGCACCAGCACGTTCGCCAGGCGCCCGGCCTCCGGCGCCAGCAGTACCAGGCACAAAAGCATCAGGTGGAACGCCAAGATCTTCGCGGGCACGTCGTAGGTCATGTCGAGCACGAACACCTGCGTCGTGCACACCAGGCTCAGCATCGCTCCCAGCAAGGCGGTGCGCGGCACGAACAGCAGAACGCCGCCGAGCAATTCCGCGCAGCCGAGCAGGATCTCGTACTGCGGCGACACACCGATCTGGTTCCAGAGCACCGCCATCGGACTGAAATTCCCGTACGGCTCGAGCAGCCGGCTCAATGGTGTGGGCGGCATCTGGGTCGGGATGACCTTCGCCATGCCGTAGGCCACCATCTGCCCGGCCAGGCACAAGCGCACGAACAGCAGGAACCACGGTTGCGCGGCCCGGTAGTGCGGGCGGTCGCGGTCCAGCACGCTCCAGATCGCCGTTGCGAGCACCGCGACCACCAGGACGACGAATATCAGCACCCAGAAGTAGGCCTGGTCGCCGCTGATGGACGCCGTGTTCGCCGTGACGGACGCGCCGAACACCTGGGCCCCGGTCCACTCGACCACCGGGCGCAGAGCACGGGCGACGCCGTAGTTCACCCACTCCGGCAGCCATTCGCGCGCCAGTCCGAGGAACTCGGGGACGATCGTTGGATACACCAGGCAGAACAGCCCGAAGTACAGGACACCGAAGCGGAACGCCACTCGGGTCGCGCCGCGCCAGGGCCGGGCACCGGACTCCTCCGCGTCGGTGCCGGTGTCGGTCCGCTCGAGGATCGCTTCGGTCACGGCGGTCCCTCCAGTCCGAATTGATGCAGACCGAAGGTATCGAAAAGTGCGGCGCGCGCACGGGGTTTCGGCGGGATCGCCGTACCGGACTCACGGCCGCGGACCTCCGAGATCAGCGGAAGTACGGGTATTCCTGGACGAAGTGGAAGCCGCGGCTGCGCAGCGGGAAGGAATTCAGGTCCATCCGGTCGAGCGACAGCGTCACCGGCGTTCCGTTCAGGTCTCCGGTCAGCTCCAGCGTGTCCGCCGTGGGCCGGGCGAAGGTGAAGGCGCCCAAGCGGGACGGCGGCGAGTCCGGCGACTGTGGCGGCGCCGACAGCACGAGAGTGTGCGCGGCCTCGTCGATCTCGGCGACGACGGGCACGAACGAGTCGTCCATCTTCTGCACCGTCGTGCCCGGGCGGTCGAAGATCACCCGGCGCCAGCGGCTGTCGTCGGTGAGCAGCGGTGGCGCCGGATGCCCGTCCCTGGTGAACTCGCCGACGGTCCAGATGCCGTACAGCGCGGGCTTCGGCGCGCCGTCTCCCGCTTCGCGCCATGCCTCCCAGGTGATGAACACGGTGCCCAGCAGCACCCACAGTCCGAGGGCCACTTGCATCACCGCCGCGATCCGATTCGCGCGGCGGGAAGCGAACAACGCCGGCTGCGTGGCCGGCCCGGCCGGGCGGGACAGCACGAGCACGTCGGCCAGTCGCCCGGCTTGTGGCGCCAGCACGAGCACCGACAGCAGCAGCAAGTGGAACGACAGGATCTTCACCGGCACGTCGTAGGTCATGTTCAGCACGAAGACCTGCGCCATGCTCACCAGGCTGAGCAGCGCGCCGACCGTCGCGGTGCGTGGCACGAACAGCAGCAGGCCGCCGAGCACTTCGGCTGTGCCGAGCAGGATTTCGTACGCGGGCGCGGCGCCGACCTGGTTCCAGAGCACCGAGGCCGGGCTCATCGTCCCGTACGGTTGCAGCAGCGCGGTCAGCGACGGCGCGGGCATCTGCGACGGAACCGCTTTGGCCATACCGTAGAAGAGCATCTGGCCGCCCAGACACAGCCGGACGAACAGGACGAACCAGTTGCGCAGCGTCGTGTAGTCCCGGCGGCGTCGATCGAGGATCGACCAGACGAGAGTGATCACCACCGCCGCGACGAGTTCGCAGAAGATCAGCACCCAGATACCGGCCTGGTCGCCGCTGCCCGAGTCCTCGCGCAGGACGGCTTCGACACCGAAGACGTGCTCGCCGACCCAACCGACCAGCGGGCCCGTCGCGCGCATCTGCCACATGATCGCGGTATCCGGCAGCCACTTGCTCACGATTCCGGTGAACACGAACAAGATCTGCGCGAACACCACACAGAACAGCCCGAAGTAGGCGAAGACGAAGCGGAACGCGATCCGGGCCGGCAGGCTCCAGGGCCGCCGCTGGTCGCCGGCCGGAGCCTCGCCACTGCCGCCCTCGACGACATCCGTTCCGACCGTACTCACACCGCTCCCCTCGCCGACAACACTTTCCGCGAGCCGAACGTATCCGACCCGATCATGGGATGACCTCAGGGAAAACCCCGGATTTCCGGGTACGTCTTTCGGTCTACGTGCCTGCCCCACCGCCCGGCGCCCATGCCGCACCGGAATTCGTCACCGGTTCCGCCCCGCCGATAACTAGAACGCGTTACAGTCGCGTATCCCGGCGCATCGCGGGACGGTGCACCCGGGCCGCACGTGTCAGGAGGACACCATGACCGACGATCCGGACCCGGCGCAGCGACAGCAACTGACCGTCAGCGAACGCGACCTGGACACGCTGGCCGGCGACTTGGCGCGCTGGCTGGACACGAAGGTCTCCGCGGACGACCTGCCGCGCATCTCCGGGTTGTCACGTCCGCAGTCCGGCGGCATGTCCAGCACGACCATCCTGTTCGACGCCGAATGGAGCGCCGCGGCGCGGCCGGAGCGTGGGTCGTTCGTCGCGCGTATGGCGCCCGACGCGGGATCGTTTCCGGTGTTCCAGACCTACGACCTGCCCACGCAGTACCAGGTGATGGCGGGCGTGGCCGCGGCGACCGACGTGCCGGTGCCCGGCCTCTGCTGGCTGGAGAACGACGACGAACCGCTCGGCGCTCCGTTCTTCGTGATGCGCCGGGTCGACGGACGCGTGCCCTCGGACAACCCGCCGTACGTCTTCGTCGGCTGGCTGTTCGACGCCACTCCCGCCGAACGTCTCCGGCTCACGCACAACACGGTCGAGGTGATCGCCAAGATCCACGCCATCCCCGATCCCGCGGCGCTGTTCCCCGCGCTGAGCGGGCCGGGCGACGCGCTGCGCAGGCATGTCGCCGCGCAGCGCTCGTGGTACCGGTGGGGGCTCGCGGACGACGGATTCGCGATCCCGCTGATCGAGCGGAGTTTCGCCTGGCTCGACGAGCACTGGCCCGCGGACCCCGGCCCGGACGTGCTCAGCTGGGGCGACGCCCGGCCGGGCAACATCATCTACCGCGAATTCGAGCCCGTGGCGGTGCTGGACTGGGAGATGGCCGCGCTGGCGCCGCGCGAACTGGACCTGGGCTGGGTGATCTTCATCCACCGGTTCTTCCAGGATCTGGCCACCCGCTTCGGACAGCCCGGGCTCCCCGACTTCCTCCGCCGCGACGACGTGGTGTCGAGATACGAGGGGTTGACCGGGCACACGGTGCGTGATCTCGATTTCTACCTCGTCTACGCCGCGTTGCGGCACGCGATCGTGATGGCGCGGGTGAAGCGCAGGATGATCCACTTCGGCGAGGACAGCGACACTCCCGACCGCGACGACTACGTCATGCACCGGGCCGCTCTGGAAGCGTTGCTCGACGGAACCTACGAATGGGACTGACCATGCCTGTGCCTTTGGACGAGTACCCCATCCACCAGACCCCGCTCTCGCTGGCGCGGGTGGCCTCCAGCGATCGGAATTTCTACGACCGCAGCTACTTCAACGCCCACGACCGTGCCGGCGGCACCCTGCTGATCACCGGTTTCGGCGTGTATCCCAACCTCGGCGTGACCGACGCCTACGCCGCCGTCCGCCGCGGTGACGCGCTGCGGGCGGTGCGGTTCTCCGACGCGCTCGGCGACCGGAGCCTCGACCAGCGCGTCGGCGGCTACCGCGTCGAGGTGCTCGAGCCGCTGCGGCGCATCCGCGTGGTCTGCGACCACGACGATCTCGGCTTCGATCTCACCTGGACCGGCGCATTTCCCGCGGTTCAGGAACAACCGCATCTGATCCTCTCCGGCAACCGCCCGATCATCGACGCGTCCCGGTTCGCGCAGGTCGGCTCCTGGGCGGGCACACTGCACGTGGACGGCGACGACATACCGGTCGACCGGGCGGTGTGGACCGGAACGAGAGACCGTTCGTGGGGCATCCGCCCGGTCGGCGAGACCGAGCCGCCCGGACGCGCGGCCGCCGAACCCGCGGGCGGCTTCTGGTGGCTGTACGCGCCGCTGCGGTTCGAGGACTTCGCCGTCGTGGTCATCGTGCAGGAGGAGCCGGACGGCACGCGCACACTCAACGACGCGACCCGGGTCTGGCCCGACGGACGCACCGAGCAGCTCGGCTGGCCCCGCATCTCGATCGACTATCGTCCGGGCACAAGAATTCCCGTCGGTGCGCGATTGGAGCTGACCACGCCCGACGGCAAGCCCATCGAGATCGAGATCACCACCGGCACCGGCGTCCCGCTGCACGTGGGCTGCGGCTACGGCGGCGATCCCGACTGGCAGCACGGCCAGTGGAAAGGCCGGGACTGGTCCTCCTCCAGCCGCTACGACCTCACCGACCCGGCGGTGGCCGCCCGCACCCCCTTCGGCGTGATCGACCACGTCGCCCACGCCCGCTGCGGCGACGCGGAGGGCTGGGGCCTGTTCGAACACGCCAGCATCGGCCGCCACGACCCCACCGGCTTCGCCGACTGGGGCTCGGTCGCACCCTGAACCACCGGCGTCCGCCGCGCTGTGACTTCGGTGGTTGTTCCCGGTCGATCGTAAGATCTATCCGTGGTGCAGCGCCGCCGCCAGCACCACGCCCCGCACAACGCGTTTGGGCAGCACCAGCGGCCCACCGTCAGAAGCCAGCAGGGCAGCGGCTTCGGCGACACTCGCCGTCCCCACGGCCGAGCGCGTCCGGCTTCCTGGATTGGGCACGACGACCGCGGACAGTTCAGCGGCGGAATAAGACCGCAGCGGTACCCCCAGCTCGGCGGCGACCGCGCGCAAGCCGGGCTCGGCGCCGCGCTGAGCGAGCGTGGCCAGACACGCGATCCGGTGATCGCCCGCCGCCTCGCGCAATGCGGCACGGATCGTGCCGGCCGGTGTGCGCGGCCGCAACCCGATGCCGACGACGAACTCAGCCGAGAGCACGAGAACTCGCGAATTCCGCGGCGGCGGTGACGAATCGAGCTACCGCTTCGGGATATCCGGCCGGGTGCGTATGCAGATATGACGCGTGCACATTCCGGACCAGCGCCCCTTCCCGCGCAGGCTCTCCCGTCGCGCCGCGCCAGCCCCACGCCGGATCCCGTGGCGGCTCGGAGACCAGTCGCGTGCGGTGGAATTCATGTCCACGAACGCGTTCCCCTGCCCGCCACAACGGCGAGTCGGCCAACGCGACGGCGTCCCGGTAACCGAGTGTCAGGCGCGGCCCGAACGCGGCGTCGGCGTCCACCACCCCGGCCATCGGGTGCCCGTCCAGCGACCGGGTCAGATACAACAGTCCGGCGCATTCGGCGTGCACCGGCATGCCGTGCCGGACGGCGTCGGCCACCCCCCGCAGCAGACCGGAGTTCGCGGCCAGCTCCGCGGCGTGCTCCTCGGGAAAACCGCCCGGAAGCACCAGTCCGGCGGCGCCGGTGGGCAATTCGTCGTGCAGCGGATCGAACACCGCCACGTGCGCTCCCGCCGCCACCAGCAGCTCACGATGTTCGGCATAACCGAACGTGAAGGCCGGGCCACCGGCCATGGCGATCAGGGGCCCGTCCCGCCCGGCGAGCGGATCACGAACGCTTTCGTCGGCGGGCCGTGACGCACCGCCAGGCAGCGTCCCGGCGGTCCCGCACGAGTCACCGCCGAGGAGCGTCGCGACGCGCGTATCCGAATCAGCGAGGAGCGGCCCGGTGGATGCATCGTGGCTGCCTTCCGGACCACGCACGGCGGTGGCGGGATCCCACGCGGGCCCGGTGACCGACGAGCGAGCGAGTGCCGCGATGGCGGACAGGTCCACGTGCGCGGCGACCAGGTCGGTCATCGCCGCCACCGCCGCCGTCGCGGCCGAACCGTGTTCCACGGCCGGAATCAGGCCCAGATGCCGGGAGGGGACCTCCAGTTCGGCCAGGCGCGGCAGCGACCCGAGCACCGGCAGCCCGACCCGATCGCAGGCCGCGCGCAGCACCTGGTCGTGCCGCTCGCTGCCGACCCGGTTCAAGATCACCCCACCCAGCCGGACGCCGCTGTCGAAGGTGGCGAATCCGTGCAACAGCGCCGCCAGGCTCTGGCTGTGGCCGCGCGCGTCCACCACCAGCACCACCGGGGCGCCGAGCAGGCCCGCGACCTGCGCCGTCGATCCCTCGGCCGCCGGGCCGGAGTACCGCTCATCGATCCGGCCGTCGAACAGCCCCATCACGCCCTCGACCACCGCCAGATCGCATCCCCGCGCGCCGTGCCGGTACAGCGGGGCGACACGATCCGCATCCACCAACACCGGATCCAGGTTTCTCCCCGGCCGCCCCGCCGCCAACCCGTGATACCCCGGATCGATGTAATCCGGCCCCACTTTGAACGGCGCCACCCGATGCCCCACCCGCCGCAGCGCCCCCACCAACCCGGTCGCAACGGTCGTCTTCCCGCTCCCCGACGCCGGCGCCGCCACCACCACGGCCCTCATCCCCGCCCCCGCTGCGCGAGTGGCACTCCACCGTGGCGGCATCCGGCGACTCGCCCCGGCGATGTGCCACTCGGCGGGGAGGGTGGGACGGCTACCATTCGATGCCTCGCTGGCCTTTGCGGCCCGCGTCCATGGGGTGTTTGAGTTTGGTCATTTCCGTTACCAGGTCGGCGGCTTCGAGCAGTGGTTGCGGGGCGTCGCGGCCGGTGATGACGACGTGCTGGTTGCCGGGGCGGTCGCGGAGGGTGTCGACGACTTCGGTGACGTCCACCCAGCCCCATTTCAGGGGATAGGTGAATTCGTCGAGGACGTAGAAGCGGTGCTGCTGAGCCCGCAGGCGGCGGGCGATCTCCTGCCAACCGGCCAGGGCGGCCGCTGCATGGTCGGACTCGTCGCCCTGCTTGCGGGTCCAGGACCAGCCCTCGCCCATCTTGTGCCACTCGACCGGCCCGCCCGCTCCGGTCTGCTCGTGCAGCGTGCCGAGGGCACGGAAGGCCGCCTCCTCCCCCACTTTCCACTTGGCGCTTTTCACGAACTGGAACACCGCGACGTCGAAGCCTTGGTTCCAGGCCCGCAACGCCATCCCGAACGCCGCGGTCGACTTGCCTTTACCCGGCCCGGTGTGCACCGCGAGCACCGGCTGATTGCGCCGCTGCCGCGTGGTCAGCCCGTCGTCGGGAACGGTCTCCGGAACACCCTTGGGCATCGAATCTCCTTAGCTTGTCCTCGGATCACCACGATCCGATCCGCACTCGACTCCGCGTCCAGACAGCGAGCGCACGGGTTTCCCCGTCCGGCGCCGGTGTCGGGCCATTGCCGGGCACGCCGTCGCGAGACATCCGCGCGGAGCCGGCGCCGCCGACCGGGCGGATCGCGCAGTCCCCGGCGAGAAGCCGAGCGGCGCGCGCCGTTCGACGGCGACTCTCCCGGTTGCTCAAGCCGCCCGCACCGAGGTACCGCTCGGGGACCAGGAACTCGCCCGGACGAGGTCCGCGACCGAATCGCCGGTGAGCTCGGCCAGCTTCAGATAGTTTCCCCGCAGGTCACGGGCCAGATCCGCGGCAAGGCCGAGGCGGATCATGCCGCGTTCGCAGTCGACCACGATCGAGGTGACCGCGTCCCTGGCGAGCAATGCCGCGGCGGCTCGGGCGCGGGGAACCGGATCGACGCCGCCGGTGGCGCGACCGTCGGTGAGCAGCACCAGCATCGGCCTGCGGCGCGGATCGCGCACACGCTCGCGCAGCACGACCTCGCGTGCCTTGACCAAGCCCGCGGCCAACGGCGTCTTCCCGCCCGTGCGCATCCCGGACAACCGGCGCACCGCGATGTCGACCGACGACGTGGGCGGCAGCACGAGTTCGGCCTGCGCGCCGCGCACGGTGACGACGGCGACCTTGTCGCGGCGCTGGTAGGCGTCCCGCAGCAGGGTGACCACCGCGCCGGTGACGGCCGACAGCCGGTCGCGGGCGGCCATGGAACCGGACGCGTCGACCACGAAGACGACCAGGTTGCCTTCTCGCCCTTCCCGATACGCGCCACGCAGATCGGCGGCGGCCAGCCGCAACGGCCCGTCGCCGCGGCCACGGGAACGTTGATGCGGCGCGGCCGCGAAGACAGTGCCGAGCAGATGCAGGCCCGAAGAGGTATCGGCTCTGGAGCGCACCACTCGCCCGTGCCGCGATTCCGCGCGGGAGCGGCGCCCGGGAGCGCCTTCGCCGACGCCGGGAACCTCCCACCGTGGTGTCCGCGCGGCGGCGGAAACCGGTGCGCCGCTGCGTCCTTCACGCGCTCCTCCGCCCGGCCCCTCGGGCGGGGACGGGTCTTCGGGGCCACCGTCCGGGTCGTCGCCGGAAGTGCCGCCCGAATCCGCGTCGTCGGCTGTCGCGCCGTCCGGCTCCCCGGCATCCTGGGGCGTCCGGTCCGGCTCGGCCGTCTGCTCGGCGCGCTGCGCCTGCGCCGCGGCGTCACGCATGGCGTCGTCCAGCTGCTGCTCGCTGATGCCGGGCTCGTCGAACGGATCGCGCCTGCGCCGGTGCGGCAACGCCAGTTCGGCGGCCACCCGTACGTCGTCCTCGGTCACCGCGTCGGCGCCGCGCCAGGCGGCATGCGCGGTCGCGGCGCGTGCGACGACCAGATCGGCGCGCATCCCGTCGACGTCGAACGCGGCGCACAGCGCGGCGATCCGGCGCAGTTCCACGTCGTCGAGCGTCACTGCGCCCACCCGGTCGCGGGCGGCGAGGATTCTTTCGGCCACCTCGTGGTCGGCCTCGGCGTACCGGGCCGCGAAACCGGCCGGGTCGGCCTCGTAGTCCAGCCTGCGGCGCACCACGGCCATGCGCACGTCCACATCCCGCGAGGCGACCACGTCGACGGTCAGCCCGAACCGGTCCAGCAGCTGCGGACGCAGTTCGCCTTCCTCCGGGTTCATGGTGCCGACCAGCACGAAACGCGCCGGATGCGAGTGTGAGACGCCGTCGCGTTCGATGTGCACCCGGCCCATCGCCGCGGCGTCCAGCAGCACGTCCACCAGATGGTCGTGCAGCAGGTTGACCTCGTCCACGTAGAGCACCCCGTGATGGGCGGCGGCCAGCAGACCGGGACGGAAGGCCTGCTCCCCGTCGCGCAGCACCCGTTCCAGGTCCAGCGAGCCGACCACGCGATCCT
This sequence comes from Nocardia asteroides, assembly GCA_019930625.1. NCBI lineage: Bacteria > Bacillati > Actinomycetota > Actinomycetes > Mycobacteriales > Nocardiaceae > Nocardia > Nocardia asteroides. Next base: position 3,959,054 of record CP082844.1, on the reverse strand, counting down.
CGGTCGCGCCCACCGGCAACTCCACCAGCCGGGCGGGCCGCGCCCCGGTCTCGTCCACCACCGGCGGCAGCAGCTGGGCCAGCGCGCGCACCACGGTCGACTTCGCGGTGCCCTTCTCGCCGCGCACGAGGACGCCGCCGATCCCCGGATGCACCGCGCAGAGGATCAACGCCAGTTGCAGCCGTTCCTGCCCGACCACCGCCGAGAAGGGGAATCCCACCTCACCGTCCGCTCCGGAACGCGTGCGGCTGTGCTGGTCGGACGTCGGCACTGTTTCGGCATGGGACACGGACACGCCCCAACTCTAAGCGCGCCGCCTCACCCGTCCGCCAGTGCCCTTCGATTCAGAACCGATGCGGACAGGCCGCCGAAAACGCCGCACCCGCCCCGGAGATGCCCGGAGCGGGTGCGAACGGCGGTGGGACGACAATCACTCCCCGCCCCTGCGCATGGGCACATGGGGGATGCCGTCCTCTTCGAATTCCGGCCCGTCGACCTTGAAGCCGTGCTTGGTGTACAGGTCGATCAGGTAGCTCTGGGCGCTCAGCCGGACCGTGGCCGAACCGGCCTCGGCCAGCGCCGCCTGCAGCAGTCGCGTGGTGTATCCGTGCCCACGGGCGGGCGCCGCGGTGCAGAGCCTGCCGATGCGGAAGCTCTTCACCCCGTCCCGGTGCTCCTCACACAGCCGCAGCGTGGCGATGACCTCACCCTCGTCGTCGAGCCAGAAGTGCCTGGTCTCGGGAAGCAGGTCCTTGCCGTCCAGTTCGGGATAGGCGCACTTCTGTTCGACGACGAAGACTTCGACGCGAAGTTTCAACAGCTGGTAGAGCGTCGCGGTATCGAGATCCTGCGCCCAGGAGCGTTTCAGAGCAACCGTTGACATCATCGCGCCTTGCTATCACAACTCAGGCGTTCGCCGCGACCCCTGTGTGCCGAGGCGTGTTGTCACCGCCGTCGACGAGGTTGAGCGCTTTGGAGGTCCAATCCCACACTTCGTGGAACAGAGCGGGGTTGTCGGAGAGCTTCACGCCCAGCGAAGGCACCATCTCCTTCAGCTTCGGCGTCCACTCGGCGTACTCCTGCGGGAAGCAGCGCTGCAAGACGTCCAGCATGGCGGTGACGCAGGTGGAGGCGCCCGGGGAGGCGCCGAGCAGCCCGGCGATCGTGCCGTCCTGGGCGGCGATCACGGCGGTGCCGAACTCGAGCACGCCGCCCACGCCCTTGCGGCGGATCACCTGCACGCGCTGGCCCGCGGTGATCAGCTCCCAGTCCTTGCCCGCGGCCCGCGGGATGAACTCCGACAGCGTGGTCACCTTGCCGGTCTCGGACTTCAGCAGCTCGCTGATCAGGTACTTGGTGAGACCGAGCTCGGTGACGCCGACGCCGAGCAGCGAGAAGATGTTGTTCGGCCGCACCGACTTGAACAGGTCGGTGTTCTTGCCGTCCTTGAGAAATTTCGGCGTCCAGCCGGCGTACGGGCCGAACAGCAGGCCGGGCTTGCCCTTGATCACGCGCGTGTCCAGGTGCGGCACCGACATCGGCGGAGCGCCGACCGCGGCCTTGCCGTACACCTTGGCCTCGTGCTGGTGGATCAGCGCCGGGTTGACGCAGCGGAAGAACTGACCGCTGACCGGGAACCCGCCGAATCCCTTGGCCTCCTTGATGTTCGCCTTCTGCAGCAGCGGCAGCGCGCCGCCGCCCGCGCCGACGAACACGAATTTGCTGATCAGCCTGCGGGTTTGGCGGGTGCGGACGTTGCGCACGGTGATCAGCCAGGATCCGTCGGACTGCTTGGACAGGTCGCGCACCTCGTGCCCGAAGGCCAAGTCCACGCCGGAGGCGCCGAGATAGGCCAGCAGTTCCTGGGTGAGCGCGCCGAAATCGATGTCGGTGCCGCCGTCGGTCCAGTTCAGCGCGATCGGGTCGGAGAAGTCGCGCCCACGCGCCATCAGCGGCAGGCGCCGGGTGAACTCGTCGGGGCTGTCGATGTACTCCATGCCCTCGAACAGCGGGTGCGGGGCCAGCGCTTCGTACCGCTTGCGCAGGTAGTCCACGTTGTCGGCGCCGTGCACGAAGCTGACGTGCGGGATCGGGTTGATGAAGGCGGATGGATCGGCGAGGATGCCGTTCTCCACGCCGTAGGACCAGAACTGGCGGGAGACCTGGAAGCGCTCGTTGATGTCGACGGCCTTGGTGATGTCCACCGAGCCGTCGGGCTGCTGCGGGCTGTAGTTCAGTTCGCAGAGGGCGGAGTGCCCGGTGCCCGCGTTGTTCCACGGATCGCTGCTCTCCGCGGCGGCGGCGTCGAGCCGCTCGAACAGGGAGATCGACCAGTCCGGCTGCAGCTGCCGCAGCAGCGCGCCGAGAGTGGCACTCATGATTCCGGCACCGATGAGTACTACATCGGTCTTTTCAGTCATGGCAGCGTTCGGCACGGGTAGATCGACTTCCTTGTCCTTCTGCGCGGGTCCACCGGCGGGTGGACCAGCCTGGGCACGGTGTGGTTGTGGCTCGGTTCCGGCGTCCACCGGCCCCGAACGGCATGGCGGGAATTAGGTTACCCGCCGTTCACCTAAGCCCAATTGTGCACCTCACCACGCTGCGGCCCGGTAGCGAGCCCGAGGAATGTGCCGAATGCGACAGAGATCGTCGTCACTTCGGCGGCGGGGAGACGGTCGTGGCCTGTGAGCGGTTGACAGCGTCCAATAGATTGGTCGCGTGACGAACGAACAGTCGCTTGCCGAGCCGGTCAGCACCTCTCCGGATGGCGGGGGCTGGCGCCCCGACGTCCTAGGCCCGCACTACCAGCAGCGCACGCTGCCCCTGGGGCCCGATCCCGACGGCGAAGGCGAGGTGGTCGCCACGCTGGTGCGTTACGTGCCCAATGGCGCCGTCGAGCAGACCGCTGGGGCGGTGCTCTACGTCCATGGCTTCACCGATTACTTCTTCCAAGAGCATCTCGCCGAGCACTTCACCGCGCGAGGCTTCCAGTTCTACGCGCTCGACCTGCGTAAGTGTGGTCGCTCGCTGCGCGAGGGACACACCCCGCACTATGTGACGGATCTCGCTTTCTACGACCGCGAGCTCGCGGAGTCGCTGCGGATCATCCGGGCCGAGACCGGCGCGCCCGTAGTGCTCAACGCTCACTCCACCGGCGGTCTGGTCGTGTCGCTGTGGCTGGATCGGCTCAACCGTGCCCGGGGCACGGCGGCCGCGGGCATCACCGGCGTCGTGCTCAACAGCCCGTGGTTCGACCTGCAGGGTCCCGCGTACTACCGGACGATCGGCACGCCGATCATCAAAGCGGTCGGGCGGTTCCGGAAGATGGTCCGGTTGCCGGGCGCGAAGATCAGCACCTACGGCGACAGCCTGCACCACTCGGTGTCCGGCGAGTGGAACTACAACTTGGACTGGAAGCCGTTGGAGGGTTTCCCGGTTCGGCTCGGCTGGCTGCGAGCGATCCGCAACGGCCACGCCCAGCTGCACCAGGGCCTCGACATCGGGGTGCCTTCGCTGATTCTGCGCTCTCGGATGACGAAGTTCGCCCGGCAGTACGGTCCCGCCGTGGACGTGGCCGACGCCGTGCTCGACGTCAAGCAGATCCAGCGCTGGTCGGGCTGCCTGGGCGACCGCACCAACATGGTGCCGATCGACGGCGCCAGGCACGACGTGTTCTTGTCCGGCCCCGAACCGCTGGCCCAGGCGTTCGCCGAGCTCGACAGCTGGCTCGATTGGCTCGCGGGCTACCAGGCCCCGGCGGGCGCGAGCTCACCAGAGGCTGGTGCGTAGCACGATCTCGGTGGCCAGCTCGTGGTCGGCTTCGGTGGCCACGTTGGTCACGTCGACCTCGACCACCCGGAACTCGCCGTAGACGAATCGCCCGGACCTGTCGGCCACCGAGCGCGGGAGATTCTTGGTGACCAACAGCGTGGTCGGCACTTCGACCGGGCCGATGGTCGCGTCCCGCACCGCGCCGTCGGCGCCCGGTGCTGCCGGGTGGCCGTGATCGGCCACTACCAGACTCTGGAAGCGGCCGAATCCGCGCGCGCACGCCTGCCAGGCCAGTACCGCGCCCGCGCCGCGCCCGGCCAGGTTGACCCACGGCAACCCCAGTTCGTTCAGGATCGCGGTCACACCCGCCGCATCGAGATCGTGGATCGACTCCACGGCGTAGGTGCGCAGATCCGAGGTGTGCAGGCGCGCGCACACCTGATCGAAGACGTCCGCCGAGTCACCCGCGTCGGGCAGCAGCAGCACGCTGTGCCTGGATTCCGGTCCGTCGATCCGCACGGTCCACGCCCGGTCACCGACCGTGATCTGCCGAGATTCCATGCCGAATCACGCTACACGGATCACGCCACCGCGGCGGTGGGTCGGGCGGCCGGGTTCAGGCGAGCAGGCGCATCCCGGCCCGCTCACCCGCGTTGTGATCGAAGGTGACCGTCAGGTCGCATCCGGCCTCCTGGCCGAGTTGCTGGATCAGCGCGTCGGCGAAGTCAGCGCCGTCGGCGGCCCGGCGCAGCGCCTGACGCACGGTGTCGGCGCGCTCGACCACGATTTCGCTGGAGTCGAGCAGTCCGAGCAGGACATCGGTGACGGCCTCCGGGTCCTGCTTGTACCCGCGGCGCAGCACCCAGTGGATCTCGGCGAGCACGATCATCGTGACGTAACCGGGTTTGCTCTCGCTGAGCCCGTCGATCACCTGATTGGCCCGGGCGGACTGCTCCGGGTCGTCCTGGGTGAGGTAGCGAATCAGCACATTCGCGTCCAAGCCGATCATCGCGCCTTGCCTTCCACGACGTTGCCCGCGATGGCCTCGTTCATCTCGGCCAGGCCGATCGGCGAGCCGGACCAGCCCACGATGCCCTTGAGCGCCTTGATCGTGCGGGTTTCCGGCACCAATTCGTAGGTGCCGTCCGGTGTCGGCACGAACGCGACCCGCACGCCCGTGCGCAAGCCCATCGCCACGCGCACGTCGATCGGGATGGTGATCTGCCCCTTACTGGTCACCGTCGCCGACACCACATTGCCCCCTCGGCTGCCCGGCCTCTTCTCCGCCGCCATCGTCCTCACACCCGACCGTGCTCGATCAGCCCAGATCTTACCTGGCGCCGAATTCCTTACTGCAAGGTAAGGCGCTGGGTGGCTCGCGTCAACCGATACGGTCGCGCGCGAGGACCGCCTCAGTGGCCAGGACAGGCAGGCCGGCGGGCGCACCCTCGGCCAGCAGGCGCTCGAGCGCGGTGAGGTCGAGGTGGGCTTCCATCAGGTCGGCCAGCAGATCCAGCTGTGCGGCACGCACTCCCGCGACCGAGACATCTTCGGCCACAACGAAACCCGACCGGCCCGCCGACGCGGCGACCGCGCGGAGCCAGCCGCGGCGGAACTCGTCGGACTCCAGCAGTCCGTGCAGGTGCGTGCCCCACACCGTGCCACGCACACTGCCCTCGGACTCTCCGTCGACGGTGAGCCACGCCGGGTCGCCGCGGTGGGTGACACGGCCGTGATGGATTTCGTAGCCGCGCACCACGAGTCCCGCGGCGTGCCCTTCGGTGCGGCGCAACACCTTCGACTCGGCGAATTCGACAGTCAGATCCAGCAACCCGAGGCCGTCGACCACGCCGGCGCCGGACTCGACGCGGTCGACAATGCGGCTACCGAGCATCTGATATCCGCCGCAGACGCCCAGGATCGGTCCGCCCGCCGTGGCGCGCGCCCGCAGAGCGTCGGCGATGCCGGTACGCCGCAACCACCGCAGATCCGACACCGTCGCCTTGCTGCCGGGCAGCACCACCAGATCGGCGTCCGCCAGCCGGGACGGCTCGCTCACCCAGCGCACCGCGACGCCGGGCTCGCAGGCCAGCGCCTCGACGTCGGTGGAGTTGGAGATGCGCGGGAGCCGGATCGCGGCGACGGTCAGCCATTCCGCGCCCACCGGCGGACGGGGACGGCCGACCGGCGCGTCGGCGAGGGTGCCCAGCGAGTCCTCCGCGTCGATCCAGAGGTCCTCGGCATACGGGAGCACACCCAGAGTGGGGCGGCCGGTGAGTTCGGTGAGGCGCTCCAGCCCCGGCCGCAGCAGCTCCACCGCGCCGCGGAACTTGTTGACGATGAAACCGGAAATCAATTGCTGGTCTTCCGGTTCCAGAATGGCGACGGTGCCGAACAGGTGGGCGAGCACGCCTCCGCGGTCGATGTCCCCGACGAGCAGCACCGGCAGGCCCGCGGCCCGCGCGAGACCCATGTTCGCCAGGTCGGTCGCGCGCAGGTTGATCTCGGCGGGCGATCCGGCGCCCTCACAGACGACCACGTCGAAGTCGGCGCGCAGCGCGGCGAGTTCGGCGGCCACTACGCCGCGCAACTCCTGGCGATGCCGGAAGTAGTCCTCAGCCCCGACGGTCCCGATCGCCCGCCCCCGCACGACCAGTTGGGACCGCCGGTCGCTGCCCGGCTTGAGCAGGACGGGATTGAACCGCACGCTCGGCTCCAACCCGCACGCCTGGGCCTGCAACGCCTGCGCCCGCCCGATCTCCCCGCCGTCGAGGGTGACCACGGAGTTGTTGGACATGTTCTGCGCCTTGAACGGCGCGACGCGCACGCCGCGCCGAGCCAGCATCCGGCAGATCCCGGCCACGACGACGCTCTTACCCGCATCCGAGGTCGTGCCCGCGACCAGCAGGGCGCCCTTCATCACGGCCGAATCCTCCGGTGTGCGACCGGCCAGGCCGTCCGTCACGGGAGGGTCAGTATCTCGGCCCCCGACTCGGTGACGACCAACGTGTGCTCGAACTGCGCGGTCCACTTGCGATCCTTGGTGACCACGGTCCAGCCGTCGTCCCAGATCTCGTAGTCGATGCCGCCGAGGTTGATCATCGGCTCGATGGTGAACGTCATGCCCGGTTCGATGATGGTCTCCACCGCGGGCTGGTCGTAGTGCAGCACGACCAGACCGCTGTGGAACGTCGGGCCGACACCGTGGCCGGTGAAGTCACGCACCACGCCGTAGCCGAAACGATTGGCGTAGGACTCGATGACGCGGCCGATCACATTCAGCGCCCGGCCCGGCCGTACCGCCTTGATGGCCCGCATGGTGGCCTCTTCGGTCCGCTCGACCAGCAGGCGCACCTCCTCCTCGACATCACCGGCGAGGAAGGTCTTGTTGGTGTCGCCGTGCACCCCGTCGATGTAGGCGGTAACGTCGATGTTGACGATGTCGCCGTCCTCGATCACGGTCGAGTCCGGGATGCCGTGGCAGATGACCTCGTTCAGCGAGGTGCAGCACGATTTCGGGAAACCCTTGTACCCCAGGGTCGACGGGTACGCCCCGTGGTCGCACATGTACTCGTGCGCGATGCGGTCGAGCTCGTCGGTGGTGACGCCGGGGGCGACCGCCTTACCCGCCTCTTCCAGCGCCTGCGCGGCGATCTTGCCCGCGATCCGCATCTTCTCGATCGTCTCCGCGGTCTGCACCCACGGCTCGCGTCCCTCGTTGGCGGTCTTCTTCCACGCGTATTCCGGGCGCTCGATGGTGCGCGGGACTTCGCGGGTGGGCGACAACGTGCCGGGAACGAGCGGCTTGCGAGTGCGGACAGACATAGCGAACAGCGTAATCGGACGACCGCGCCGATGCCGAGAGCCAGGCGGAATAGTTTCGGACCACGGTCCGTTTCGTAAATGGTTGACATTGAAACCAGTCAGGAAGGAGGCTCGTGCCGTGGAATTGGGACTCACGACCTTCGCCGAGCTCTATCCCGTCGGCGACCGGCCCGCGCCGACCGCGGCCGAGCGGCTGCGCCAGGTCGTCGCGGAAGCCGTCACCACCGAGCGGGCGGGTCTCGACGTCTACGGCGTCGGCGAGCATCACCGCAGAGACTTCGCCGCCTCCGCCCCCGCGGTGGTACTCGCGGCCATCGCGGCGCGCACCGAACGCATCCGGCTGACCAGTGCGGTCAGCGTGCTGAGCTCCGACGATCCGGTCCGGGTGTACCAGGATTTCGCGACGCTGGACGGCTTGTCCGCCGGCCGCGCCGAGCTGATGGCCGGGCGCGGTTCGTTCACCGAGTCGTTCCCGCTGTTCGGTTACGACCTGGCGGACTACGACGAACTGTTCGAGGAGAAGCTGGCGCTGCTGCTGCGCCTGCGCCAGGACGAGCCGGTGACCTGGAGCGGCAAGTTCCGGCCGCCGCTGCGCGACGCGGTCGTGTACCCGCGCACCGACCACCGACCGCTGCCGGTCTGGATCGCGGTGGGCGGTAGCCCGGAGTCGGTGATCCGCGCCGGACTGCTCGGGCTTCCACTGGCCATCGCGATCATCGGCGGACAGCCTGCCCGGTTCAAGCCTCTGGTCGAGCTCTACCATCGCGCTCTGGAACAGGGCGGCCATTCCGAGCAGCCGGTGGCGGTGCACGCGCACGGGTACGTCGCCGACACCGACGAGCAAGCCGTCGCCGACTTCTACGAGCCGTACGCGCTGGCGATGAGCGTCATCGGACGCGAGCGCGGCTGGGGTCCGATGACGCGCACGCAGTTCGACGGATTGCGCTCGCCGGAGGGCTCGCTGTTCGTCGGCTCACCCGACTACGTCGCCGAGAAGATCGCCGCCGTCGGCCGCACGCTGGGGCTGGACCGTTTCATGCTGCACACCAGCGTCGGCACTCTGCCGCACGAAAAGGTCCTGCGCACCATCGACCTGCTCGGTGAGAAGGTCGCCCCGCAGGTGCGCTGAGCCGGTCGCGCGGACGACAGCTCCTGTGTCGGTGGATCGCCCTACCATGGGCGCGTGTCCGCACTACCTCTCATCTTCACCGCGGGCTGGGCCAGCGGCGTGAACGCCTATGCGGTGGTCCTGCTCCTCGGACTCTTCGGCCGTTTCGGATTCGCGGATTCGGTGCCGGATGCGTTGCAGCGCACCGATGTCCTGATCGCGGCCGCGGTGTTGTTCCTGCTCGAGGCCGTGGCGGACAAGATCCCGTATCTCGACTCGTTCTGGGACGCGGTGCACACGGTGGTGCGGCCGGTCGCGGGGGCCGTGGTGGCGGCGTTGCTGGCCGGGCAGGACGGATCGCTCCCCGAACTCGCAGCGGGCGCGGTCGGGGGTGTGGCCGCGCTGGTGAGCCACCTGGTGAAGGCGGGAACGCGGATGGCCGTCAACACCTCTCCCGAGCCCGCCAGCAACATCGTGGTCAGCACCGCCGAGGACGTGACCGTCGCGGGCGTGATCACCCTCGCCGTCTTCCACCCGGTGGCCGCGGCGGTGGTCGCGGCGGTCCTGCTCGTCATCGGGGTGACGCTGGTGTACTTCTTCGCGAGCCGGATTCGCCGCTTCCGCAAGCAACGGCGTGCCCGCCGGGCGGCACGCAGAGGTCAGCCCACACTAGTTGCGGAATAATTGCCACATAGCGGAATCGCTACGGGCGTGCCGCGCCAGTCGACCACGCGGCACGCCGGGCGGGGCGCCCCATTGCGCCCGCCGTCACTGTGCCGGCGACGCTGTTGCCCGGATGGAGCCACTGGTCGGATGACTCGGCACCGGGACGTCACCACTCGGACGAGACCACCGTCGCGACGAGCTGGTTGTTCGAGCTCATTGCTCGGGCAAACGGCGGCGGCCACCGGCCACGTCGGTTACCAGATCAGTGTATCCGTCGACCAGTTCGGCGAGTTGATACCAGTGTTTATGGGTATTGTCGCTGCGCCCGCCCTCGGTGTGGATGACCTGATTCGCGTCCACCCAGCTGCGCGCCATACGATCCACTACGGAACCGAGACTTTCGGTGTGCAGCGAGGACCCGTTGCGATGCTGCGGGATCTCCTGCGTGACCCAGTCGTTGATCTCGTCGACGAGCTCGCGGCGCCTGCAGTCGATTTCGGCGACGAGTGCGGCGTCCACCACCTGCGCGCGACGCTGGTGCAACTCGGCGAGTGCGTGCGCGGACCGTAGTAGTTCCCGGTCTTGGAAACGACGTCCTTGGAAAGCGCACAGCAATTGCGGGGCGGTCGGTAAGACGCCGACTGTCGGCGCGCTCACCGCCGCACTCCGAGTTCTCCCGACACCAACGCTTCTTGTACCAACATAATTGGCTCTCGATTCCGTTATCCCGGTCATCGGATCGTTGTCACAACTAGGCTAGCTGGATCATGCACGTACAGATGCAAGAACGCAAGATTGCGTCTGCATTTCTGCGGTCAAGGGCTCCTGACGGCGATTTCACGCCCAGAGCACACTCGCCGCAACAATTTTCGGCTTATCGGCCGAGCCTCGCCACACCGATCGGCTATCTCGAAAGCATGCCCGGCAACCGCCGCTCTTGCCATGATTTCCGGTCATTTCCCCCGTCGCATACCGCAAAGTCGGTACGAATTTTCCTATCGCCACGGACCTTCGGTTTCCGGCGGCATCCGGGCGGTTCGGCCGAACCTCGCGAGGCGATACTTCGCGGTCGGCATCACCGGTCGAGCCGCCGTGCCGATCCCGAAGCGTCGCACCGGCGATGCGATCGATCTTCGACCGCATGGCCGCGTTCAGAGCTGGGTCAGCGCGGTGAGTAGGGTCAGCGCGGGCAGAACTCCTTGCACTATGGCGCCTCTGGCGAACCGACGGTCATGCGCCACCAGAACCACCGCCGCGGCGAGCATCGACCCACACCCGGCCGCCACCAGCGCCCATCCCGCCTCCGGCGCCTCCCGCAGGATCGCAACGCCGACCAGTGTCGTCACGGCGAGAAACAGGTTGTAGAAGCCTTGATTGAACGCCCACGGCCGCGCCGCGGGCAGTTCGGCCTCGGAGATCCGGAAGACCCCCCGGTACACCTTGGGATCGGTGAACCGAACAGACTCCATGATGAAGATGCCGACATGGAGCAGTGCGGCCGCGACGGCGAGCACTTGAACAACCCAGAGCATTCCACCTCCTCACGAAGCGCACCGACCGGGGACGCCGACAACGGATCTCGTGCGGCCCGCGCGACGGCCGGGCCGGCTCCGGCGTGCCGAGGCATCTTATGGCCACAGCCATGGCAGGTCGCGCAATACACCGCCGACACGCCGCCGCCCGACCCGGTCCGATCGGCGAGAGCCCCACAGCCCCGGGACCATCGCGAGCGATACCTGTTGCCGACGCGAGCTCGGCACCGCTCGCCGACATCGTTCCAGCGACACTTGCCCGCGCCAACCTCCCTCTCTATATCACCCGTAATAACCAACCCGATGTTCGCCAGGCATAAACTGGGTATCTACCGCAGGACTACCACATCCGACACAGAGCAGGGCCATGGCCGGTTCGGACCCGTTCGCCACACAGCACGATCGGCCTCCAGGTATCGAGCGCGAACTGGAGGGCGCGGGTCTCGACGACCCCGAACTGATCGGCAAGGGCGGGTTCGGGGTCGTCTACCGCTGTCGGCAACGGGCGCTGAATCGCAGCGTCGCGGTCAAGGTGCTCACCGCACGGCCGGATGTCGAACCGGAGAACGTCGAACGATTCCTGCGCGAGCAGCAGGCGATGGGTGCGCTGTCCGGGCACCCGAACATCGTCCCGATCCTGCAAGTGGGGACCACGCGCAGCGGACGGCCCTACCTGGTGATGCCGTATCACTCGCAGGGTTCGTTGGAGAACCGCATCCGCCGGGAAGGATTCCTGCCGTTGCCCGACGCGCTCGCGATCACCGTCAAATTGGCCGGCGCCCTGGAGACCGCGCACCGCGCCGGAATTCTGCATCGCGACATCAAGCCGGGGAATGTCCTGCTCACCGATTACGGTGAGCCCCAGCTCACCGACTTCGGGATCGCCCGTGTCGAAGGCGGTTTCGAGACCACCACGGGCGTGGTGACCGGCTCCCCCGCGTTCACCGCGCCGGAGGTGCTGCGCTCCGGCGTTCCGTCGGTCGCCTCGGACGTCTACGGGCTCGGCGCGACGCTGTTCGCCATGATCACCGGTCACGCGGCGTACGAGCGCCGGTCCGGCGAGCAGGTCGTCGCACAGTTCCTCCGCATCGCCGCCGACCCGGTCCCCGATCTGCGGCTCGACGGCATCCCCGACGACATAGCCGCCGCCGTCGAAGCCGGCATGGCGCACGATCCCGCCGACCGTCCGCCCTCGGCCGCCGCATTCGGTGAGATGCTGCGCGAGATCCAGCGCGGCAACGACATGCTGGTGGAGCACATGACCCTCCCCACCGCCGATCATCCGGCCGCCGGAGACCTCAGCACGCGGCCGTTGATCGCCACCCCGCGCTTTCCCACTCCCCACCCCAGGACACCGCCGACACCCGAGACCAAGTTCCGCCCGGCGATGCCCACTCGGCCGCTGGTCCAACGCGACCGCCTGATCAACGCGTTGCAAGCCGAGCCGCGACCGCGCCTGGCCGTCATCCATGCCCCCGCCGGGTTCGGCAAGAGCACGCTGGCCGCCCAATGGGCGAAACATCTCGCCGAGACCGAGCACGTGGCCGTGGCCTGGTTGAACGTCGACCGCGACGACAACAACGTCGTCTGGTTGCTGACGCACCTGATCGAGGCGTTCAACCGCGTCACCCCCGCACTGGCGCCCGACCTGGCTGCGGTCCTGGAAGAGGGCGACGACGCCGCCGCGCGTTATGTGCTCACCACGCTGATCGACGCGATTCACGCCCGCGACGAGCGATTCGCCCTGGTGATCGACGATTGGGATCGGATCACCGACCCGGCCGCCGTCGATGCGCTGCATTACCTGCTCGAGCAGGGCCCCCACCACCTTCAGATCATCCTGACCAGCCGATCGCTGGAAAGTCTGCCGTTGGGCACCATGCGCGTGCGCCACCAGCTCGTGGAGATCGATGCCGCCGCATTGCGTTTCGACGCCGAGGAGGCTCGTGCGTTCCTCGCCGAGCAGACCGGCCTGAGCCTGGCCGACGCCGAGAGCGCCGAGCTGCGCGACTACACCGAGGGCTGGGCGGCGGCCTTGCAACTGGCCTCGCTGTCGCTGCGCGAGCACCCCGACCCGGCCTCGCTGATCGCCCACCTGTCCGGGCACCATCACGCCATCGCCGAGTACCTGGCCGAGAACGTGCTCGACACCGTCGAGCCCGAGCTCCTCGACGCCCTGCTGAAAACCTCGCTGCCCGAACGGATCTCCGGTAGCCTCGCCGCGGCGCTGACCGGTGGACCGCACGGGCAGTCCCTCCTGGAGAATCTCGAACGCCGCAATCTGTTCCTGCGCCGCGTCGACGAAGACGGCGAATGGTTCCGCTACCACCATCTGTTCGCGGAGTTCCTGCGCAGGCGACTCGAACGCGACCGCCCCGAGCAAGTGCCCGGTCTGCACCGGACGGCAGCCGCCTGGTTCGGCGACCACGGGATGCTCAGCGAGGCCATCGAACACGCGCTGGCCGCCGACGACGATGAGAAGGCCGTCGGCATACTCGAGGCGAAATCTCGTGATCTGGTGCAGGAAGCCCAGCTCGCGACGTTTCTGGGACTGGTCGCCAAACTTCCTCCGGCGGCCGCCGCCGACCGCCCCCGGCTCCAGGTCGGCATCGCCTGGACGAACGCGCTGCTGCGCAGGCCCACCGAACTGCATGCCGCGTTACGGCTGGTCCGGGCGTCGCTGGAGAAGGCTCCGGCCGCCGACCCCGATCTCGCGCTCGAAGCCGACCTCATCGCATGCGTGGAACGCGCGTTCGCCGACCACCCCGAAGGCGTGGACGCCGTAGTCGACAAGTGCCTGAGCCGGGCGGACACGCTGGGTCCGTGGGCGCTGGCCGCGGCCGCGAACCTCGCCGCGTTCTCCGCGATCAGCCGGTTCGACTACGAGCGGGCGCGGGAATGGCACGACTGGGCCACCCCCTTCTACCGGCAGAACCGCAGCACGTTCATCTTGATGTACAGCCACAGTCTGGTCGGCGTCGCGGCGCGTGAACAGCTCGACATCGCGACGGCGGAACGCAGTTTCCGGACCGCGCTCGAGATCGCCACCACCTCTTCGGGCCCGCAGTCCTACGCCGCGCGTCTGGCAGGCGCTTTGCTCGGCGAGCTGCTCTACGAACGCGACCAGCTCCCGGCGGCCGAGCGCCTGCTGGACGAGGCCGGCCGGCTCGGCACCGAGGGCGGCCCCGTCGACTTCCTGATGGCCAACTACGCCACCGGCGCCCGGATCAAGGCTTTGCGCGGTGATCTGGCGTCCGCGGCGCGGCGACTGGACGACGGCGCCGAGGTCGCGCGGGCCCTGAAGCTGCCGCGACTGGCCACCCGCATCGCCAACGAGCAGGTCCGGCTCGGCCTGACCGCCACCTACGTCACCGAACCCCCGGCCGGAGAAGGCGGTATCGCCACGATGGCCGCCGAACTACGCGAGGATTCCGCGATCCGGATGCTGCTGCGTTCCGGAGCCGCAAAAAGGGTCGCCGCCGCTGGTGCGCGCGCGCAATACCTGCGGAATTCCATCGATGCCGCCCGGCGTCCACGGGCTGCCGCACAGGCCTCCTTGCTGCTCGCCTCCTGCCTCGCGGCCGCTGGAAAGCCCGAAGCGGCCAAGGACGAATTGGTGCCGGTAGTGATCCGGTACGCCGATGCCGGGCTCGTCAGGCCGCTGCTCGACGAGGGGCCGTGGATCATGTCGCTGTTGCACAGCCTGAGCTACGACCTGCGCGAAGGCCGTTGGCACGAAGAACGTCCGATGGTCCCACCGGCGTTCCTGCACCGGCTGCTGGCCCGCTGAAAGCGTCGCCCCGCCGCGCCATGGCGAACGCCGGACATCATCGGCCCGGAACCGCTAGGTGCGCGTCACCTGGCATTCGATCGTTTCCGTTCACAACACCGGTTGCGGACCGCGCGAGGTGTCGGTGTCGAGGATGTGCAACACCCACCGGCCCTTGCCGTCGGCCTTCGCCCGGTACAGACCGGTGTCGGCCGCGTCGAGCAGCGATTCGGCGTCCGCGCCCGCGACCGCGGTGACGACCGCGCCGATGCTGATCGACATGCGCAGCCTCCGATCGCCCGCCGTGATCGGATCGACCAAGGCCTCGAGCAGGCTGTTGGCCACGGTGGCCACCCGGTGGTCGCTGGCAGGCGGCGGGATCAGCGCGACGAACTCGTCGCCGCCGATCCGGGCGACCAGACATCCTGATCCGCGCACGCTGTCCTGCAGGCGTCCGGCGACCGCGGTCAATATCTGGTCACCCGTGCCGTGGCCGTAGCGGTCGTTGACGTGTTTGAAGCGGTCGATGTCGACGAAACACAACCCCGCGCGGTCCCCGTTGCGGGCGTCGGCGATCATCGCGTCGATCCGCTCGATCAGATGCCGACGGTTCGGCAAACCGGTGAGCGGGTCGTGCCGGGCTTGGCGGTGCAACTCTTCGCGCATCCGGTGCTGCTCGGTGACGTCTTCCCCGACCGCGAGCAGATAGTCGCTCTGCCCGTCCACGCCCTTGACGAAGGTGATGGCGAACGACGCCCACCCATAGCTTTCGTCGGCGCGGCGGATCCGCTGTTCCAGCTTCACCGTGCCTTCCCCGGCGGGGACCAGCTTGTCGTACACCAGCGTGCGGATGCCCTCCCGGTCGTTGGGGTGGGCGAAGTCGTAGACGGACACCCCGCGCAGGGCGTCGACCGGGACTCCGATCATCTCGGCCAGGCCCCGGTTGACATCCAGCAGTGTCCCGTCGGTGTCACCTATGGCGATCGCGATGGCGGCGTTGTCGAAGACGACGCGGAACCGCTCGTCGGCGGCGCGGGTCGCCTCGGCGGCCGCGTCCTCGTGCGAGCGCGACTGCGCTTCGTATCCCTGACCGACCGCCGCGAGCAGCGCCGCGAGCCGCCGCCCGGTATCCGCGACCCCGCGTTCGGCCAACCCGTACAGGACTTGCGCGGACGTGCTGGGCACGGCCGGGCCGACCAGCCCGGCGGAGGCCAGCGCCGCGCCCACGCGGAGACCGACGCTCGCGTCGAAGGGTTCGGCCTCCAGGCCGGCCACCAACTCCTCGAGCATGCCGAGCAGTACGGCCTCGGGGTCCGGTAGCGACATGGACCCACCGGCGACGGCCTGCAAAGCGCGCCACCAAACGTTCGCCATCGAGGCGAGTTCGATCTGTTCCACCGCAACCCCCTCACCATTCAGGCCGGAGATAGCCCCCGACGCATCGTATCCACACATGTTCGAGACCGTCGAGTACTCCCGCTCGGAAGTATTCGGCGAGCACGGTGAGGGCGGTGTGCCTATTTCAGCCCGTTCTCCCTGAATATCGACGCACCTTTGTACCGTAAGGTCTTGATCTGCCAGACCCAGGTCGCCTGTACACAGGCGATCAGATCGGCGATGTGAGTCGAGACGGTAGCAGCCGAAGCGGCGTCTTCGATGCCCAAGCGGTCGCATTGTTCGGCGAGCGTCGCGCCCACCTTCCGGAATTCCACGAGCCTTGCGCGCACGATCTCGGTGGCGCCCCCCACGGCGTCCTCCAGCGACCAGCCGGGGTGGTTGAGCAGAACCGCCGGGATCAAGTTGAAGTCCGCGAGATCGACGATGCACTCCTTCTCGAAGGAGAAGACGTCGTTCATCAGCGCTCCGATCTCCACGGTCAGCACCCGGAGCCGACGCAGATCAGCAGCCAACCCGGTGTGGCCGATCCGGTCCCAGGGCAGATAGTCGTTCCGCCCGAACTCACACAGTGCGATCGCGGGATACATGCCCGAGACCTGACCCCGCAGATCGATGTACTCCTCGACGCTGAGCAACCCGCCGCGCGCACGGGCGTTCTGGTCTCGGATCGCGGGCCGCAGATGCTCGATGGTGGACTCGATGAACCGGTCGAGCCAGGCCGGGTCCGCGAGGGCGGACAGCCTGGTGAGAAACGCCGACGTCGAAGCCTCCAACGGGGTGGGGTCCCGCGGCGCCGAGCGCGTACGCAGGAGCACACAGAGCCGGTCGACCGCGACGCGCGCCCGCTGCTGCTCGTCGTCGCCGAGATGCCCGAACTTCTCCCGGCCGACGGTGTCGTTGAGCCAGAACAGGATCGCGTTGTAGAGACCGATGATCGTCATCCGCTCGGCGCTGACCGCACCGGGATGCAGATAGGGCGTCATGCTGTTGTAGTGGGGGCCTGCAGGCTCGAGCCAGATCCCGTGCTCGCGGCAGAAGCGCTCGACCTCCGCACAGGCCTGCGCCCCGAACCGGTTGGGCCGGAAGTCACGGCAGTAATCGACGATGTCCCAGTCGGGCGTACCGAACATCTCGCGCAACGACCACTGTCGCCCGCTGCGCAGCAACTGCTCGTGTTGTCCGCGCATGTCCGATATTTCCCGCTCGAGCGCCGATGTGTACTCACTGACCACAACGACTCCCTCCCACTATGGTTACTTCTAATGAATTGTCTCCGACTTATCGGGGCTGGGATCGGCCCGAGAGCGAAGATCACGCAACATCGGAGCGCTCGATGATGTTCGCGCGCCGGGCATTCGGTGGCGACACCGCAGCGAACTGGGCGTTCGTCCAATGGCGTGGCCGCGGCACGGGGTGGCCGTGGCGCAAAGAGGCAAGCGGCCGGTGGAGGACGTGAGGCGCCCGGCACTCCGATCCACGTCGCCGCGCGCGGGCAACCGCCACTGAAGGCCGTCTCACAAGGGGGCGGCCACGGGGCCCGGCACAGGAGCCGGGCCGAGGCTCACTTCGCCGCCGCCACGTCGTGCATGGTCAGCAGCAGATGGTCGAACCGGGCCCGTTGCGATGCCGGACCGCCGCCCATGGCGGGCACCTCGCCGACCAACTGACGCGCCAGCGTCCGCAACTTGATGTTCGTTTCCTGGGAGCGCCACTGCAACACCCGGAAAGCCTGTTCGGGGTTGATGCCGTAGACGGCCATGAGTACGCCCTTGGCCTGCTCGATCACCCCTCGGGACTCGACCAGTTCGGGCAAAGTGTCGTCGAGAACTTCCTGCCGGTTCTCCTCGAGGGTGCCGGACACGTCGATGAAATAGCCGGCGGTGCCGACCACCGACTTCCGGTCGTCGAGCATGCGGTCGGCGACGACGATGACGTGACGGGTGCGCCCGGCGGTGTCGATCACGCGGTGGCGGCCACAGAACGGTTCACCGGTTCGCACGGCGGTGACGATGGACCGGTCGACGAGCGCGCGGTCGTCGGGGTGCCTGTGCGCCAGCAGCAACTCCGTACTGGGTCGCGTGCTTCCCGCGGGGTAGCCGTAGATCGCGGCCACTTCCTCCGACCATTCCCATCGCTGATCCTCGAACCAGAAGCGGAAGCTACCCACGCTCTGTGGCGTGCCCGCGATGACGCTCTCGATCGCGGAGGCGCTTCTCAGCGCGAGGTGATCCATCCTCGTCACGCGGTCATTATCCATCGGCTTCCACACGCGACGGGACGGAACACGAGACGAAACCAAATTGTGGCAAACTTCTAGCACTCACATTTGGATGCTATATACTGGGAATAGCCTTAAATGTGTGGTCACATCCTTCAATGAGCAATCAATCGGCAATAGCAGGCCGTTGGTCTGGCAACTGTTGCCGACGGTGGCCGCGAACCCGACGGCGGAGGCAGCTCGTCCACCCCGTCCCGGCAGAACTCGACGCGAACCCCATCCTGCCCGCCGCCGGGGATCGACCGAACCCCGGCAACCCGCGTCCCCATTTCGACAGCACGGCGTTCCCGTCGTCTGCGCGAGCACGCCGAGCAGGTCCGCGAGTCTTCGCTCCACGTCGCAATCGAGTAGCCGGTCTGGTTAGCCCCGCAGTATTGC
This sequence comes from Nocardia asteroides, assembly GCA_019930625.1. NCBI lineage: Bacteria > Bacillati > Actinomycetota > Actinomycetes > Mycobacteriales > Nocardiaceae > Nocardia > Nocardia asteroides. The sequence continues at coordinate 3,940,329 of CP082844.1, read as the reverse complement.
CCCTCATCGCGAACGCCCACGGAAAACAGTGACCATAACGTGGATCACTGGAGGTAGTCTCTGTTGCTGTGCCCACATCGGCACAGATCCGCTGCACGTAGGGCGCATTCGAGGGCGAACGCCGTAACGCGTTCCAGCGAGTGCGCGGACCGAAGGGGTAGTACTGATGGCAGGCAAGCGCACCGTCCTGACCGTCCGCTTGCGCCGGCTGGCGGCGATGTTGCACGAAATGCGCGAGAACGCCCAGCTCAGCAAGGAAGAGGTCAGTGCGAAGACCGGGATCAACGTCACCACGCTGTACCGGATCGAGACCGCGCAGGCCCGCCCCCAGCGTCGCACCCTCATGGCGATGCTCGACCTGTACCGCATCGGCGAGGAACAGCGCGAGGACGCCCTGGAGCTGCTGTCGGACGCACTGAAGCCCGGCATGTCGCGCGCCTACGAGGGCAGCGTGTCGGAGGTGTACGCCGCCTACATCAACTTCGAGTCCGAGGCGTTGTCGGCCCGGCACTACCAAACATCCTTCGTCCCTGGGCTTTTGCAGACCTACGAGTACGCCACGGCCGTGATCGACACCTCGATGCCGAAGCTGGAGGCGTCGGTCATGGAGAGCAGAGCCAAGGCCAGGATGGATCGCGCCGTCAACCTCACCAAAGAGGAGCCGCTCGAACTGTGGGTGGTCATGGACGAGGCCGCGATCCGTCGGACCGTCGGCGGGCCCGCGGTGATGCGCGGCCAGCTCGACCGGCTGCTGCAAGAGATCAAGCGCAAGAACGTCATCTTGCAGATCCTGCCGTTCGACGCGGGCGCCCACCCCGGCATGGCGGGCTCGTTCACCTTGCTGGACTTCCCCGATCCCGCCGATCCCGAACTGGTCTACGTGGAGGGCATGGCCGGTGACGAGCTGATCGAGGGCCACACCGAGATCCGGCGCTTCGGGGTGATCTTCGACCAGCTGCGCGCCATGGCGCTGAGTCCACGCGACTCCGCGGCCATGATCGTGGAGGCCGCGCGCCGGATGGACCAGGCGGATTAGCCGGGCATCTTCCGGCGGCGGAGGCCGTTGACGGCCGGAGCCGACCCTCCCCCACTCCACACAGCCACGCTTCCGCCCCGGCTGGGCACGCACAATCTCAGCGGGAAACGGCCCGGGTGACGACTACTCCGCCCCCCGAATGGGTACCCTCGCCCTTACTGCCGAGGGGAGGACGCATGTCCGAAGTCACTGCGAATCCGATATCCGAATCCGGGCCCGAGCTGAAACGGGTGATGGGGCCGGGCCTGCTCTTGCTGTTCATCGTCGGCGACATCCTCGGTACCGGCATCTACGCGCTCACCGGCAAGGTGGCCAACGAGGTGGGCGGGGCGGTGTGGGTGCCGTTCCTGGTGGCGTTCCTGGTCGCGCTCATCACCGGTTTCAGCTATCTCGAACTGGTCACCAAGTACCCGCATGCCGCGGGCGCGGCGCTCTACACGCACAAGGCGTTCGGCATCCATTTCCTCACCTTCATGGTCGCGTTCGCGGTGATGAGTTCCGGCATCACCTCCGCTTCCACGGCCTCGCGCGCCTTCGCGGCCAACTTCGCCGAAGCGTTCGACCTGGACCTCGGCACCGGCGTCGCGGTGACGGTGATCGCGCTGGTGTTCATGGCGGTGGTGGCGGCGGTCAACCTGCGCGGCGTGAGCGAGGGCGTGAAGCTCAACGTGGTGCTCACCTGCGTGGAGCTGACCGGTCTGTTGATCGTCATCGCGATCGGCTGCTGGGCGTTGGGGGTCGGCGACGGCGACTTCTCGCGCATCGTCGAATTCGAGACCGGCGAACGCAACGCGGTCGGCGGCGTCATCGTGGCCACCACGCTCGCGTTCTACGCGATGGTGGGATTCGAGGACTCGGTGAACATGGCCGAGGAATGCAAGGAGCCGAGCCGGATCTTCCCGAAGGTGCTGCTCGCCGGGCTGCTCATCACCGGGCTCATCTACGTGCTGGTGTCCATCAGCGCGATCGCGCTCGTTCCCGCCGACCAGCTCGGCCAGGGGGACACGCCCTTGCTGAAGGTGGTCGAGGCCGGTGCGCCGAACTTCCCGACCCACGTCTTCGCCTACATCACCATGTTCGCCGTCGCCAATTCCGCGCTGATCAACATGCTGATGGCCAGTCGCCTGATCTACGGCATGGCCCGGCAGCAAGTGCTGCCCCGGCCGTTCGGCCGCGTTCACGAGCGCCGCCGGACGCCCTACAACGCCATCATCTTCACCACCTTGCTCGCCCTCGGGCTGATCCTGTTCGTCGGTGAAGTGCCCGAACTCGGCGGCACCACGGCCCTGCTGCTGCTCGCGGTGTTCACCGTGGTCAACATCGCGGTGCTGGTGCTGCGCCGAGACCCGGTGGCGCACTATCACTTCAAGACACCGACGCCGTTGCCCGTGCTGGGTGCGCTGACCTGCGGCTTTCTCGTCACGCCGTTCACCGGCCGCAATCCGGCGCAATACGCCATCGCAGGCGTACTACTGGCCATCGGGGTCGCGCTGTGGGGCCTGAATTACCTTGCCCTGCGCGCTATCCGGGCACAACCACTCGACAGCAAGCCGCCCGCGGAGTGACCGGTCGCGCTACCGGCGCAGGACCGCCTCCGCCGGTATGTCCGATTCCCGCAGGTGACTAGTCGCTGCCCGGTAGGTAAGGTGGGCGCCGATGACCAGCATGGAAGCCCGTTTCGGTGATGCCACCCGGATCGTGCCCCTCCCCAATCCGTGGAATCTGACCGCCTATCTGGCCGCGGTGGCCGCCCATCGCGGACGCTCGATCAGTCTGCACCCCGTACCCAAGGCGATGTTGGCCGACACCGGCTGCGGCGGGGGCGGACTGTGGGTGGCGCGCAAGCACGACGACATCATCGTGTACGACGCCGCGGCGACCGGCCGCAACGCCGATCATGTCATCCTGCACGAGATCGGCCACATGCTGCTGGGTCATCACAAAGACCACGAGCGCAGCGATCCGCTGCCGCCGTCGCTGGCCGTCCTCCTGCCCTCTATTTCGCCGCACTCGATCGAACACGTCCTCGGCCGTGCCGAATTCGGCGTCGACCGTGAGCGGGAAGCGGAAGTCTTCGCCGACATGACCATGGTGTACGCGACTCTGCCACGCAAGCGCCAGCGATCGTTCCGGCTGTTCGGGCGCGGCAGATAGCTACCAGCGGTCGTAGCGCCCCTCTGGTAGTCGTCTCGCCCCGGTGCGCAGGTCGTCGACGAGATCCTGGTAGCCGTCGGCCAATTCATCGATCTGGATCCACGCGTCGTAGAAGACCGATTCCGGCGCATGCGCCAGCGCCACGAATGCCTGGGCAGCCAGCATCGCCAGTCGGTCCACCATGCGACCGACCGTCTCGAAGTGTTCGGGCGCGGCGGGCGGCGGGATCGGCGCGGCCAAGGTGACCCAGCGGTCGATGCCGCGTAGGAGCTGCGCGCGACGCCGGTCGAGTTTGTCGCACCGGCTCGCCGGGGTCCGTTCGCGAGTCTGGTGCAGCTGAGCCAATTCTCCGGCCGCCTCCAGCATCGGATGATCCATGTGCGGCAGACCCCGGAACGCGGCCAGCAGCAGTTCTTTGCCGGGAATGACCCGAGCCTCGGACACCTGACCCACTTTCCACACCCCCAATTCGATCAGGGTGGACGCGTCTCGGTCACGTCCTCGATGCCTTGCGCCGCCGGTGTCCCGGCACTGCCCGAACATCCACATGAGACCAGCTTGGCCGAGAGCCGTGCCCCCCACGTCGGTTTCGGCCACTTCCACTCGCGCGACACGCCCATCGACCGGATCGGCGGGGCACGAGCCGATGCCACAAGCAAGGGCAAACATTCAGTGACCTCGCATTTCTCGACAATAGAGCCGTCTTTACTGCGGCTATTGCCACTCGAGCCGACACGCCAGCCACTGTCTAGCGATACGAGCAAACACCGACTGATGGTCGCGCAAACGCGGCGAACGCGGCAGTTCCGGCTTCCGGCAGGCTGCTGCCCAATAGCCGGCGAGTGCGCAGACGAAGGCGTCGACCGCCGCGGGATCGACGTCGCGGGTGACCGGATGGGTGGCGATGATCGGATCCAGGTCGACACCAGCGGCCGCGATCGTCGGAGCGAGCGCGACGAGGTCGATCCACGCGGCACCCCGGCACGCCCACGCCCAATCCACCGCCAGCACCGCACCATCCGTTCGCCGCACCATGTTGTCCCGGCCGAAGGTCGTTGTGCAGCAACGTATCTCCCGCCGATGCCGCCGTCCACGAGGCTTCCAACTCGGCCAATTCTTCAGACCCGGATCACCACCGAATTACCCGCGATGCCCGAGCTCGCACTGGCCGCTAGATCTCCGACGCGGCGAAGTAGTCCTGCCCGCCGATGTAGGTGGTGTGGCCGGAATCGGCGGGGGCGGTGGTGGCCAGGGCGACGGCGATGGCGAACTCTGTGACGGTGGGCAGGGTGCCCTGATCGCGCCGTGCGGCGACAGCGTCGGGATTCCGGCGCTCCAGCAATTGGACGATGATCGTGCCGTCGATCATGTCGCCGGAGACGACGTGCAGGGCGACGCCCCTGGCGCCGAGTTCCGGGATCATGGCGCGTAGCGCGTCCTCGCCCGCGCGCTTGCTCGCGGCGATGGGTTCGTAGTCGGCGGGCACCGGCTTGCGGCCGTGGAAGTGCGCTTGATGACTGGTCACGAAAACGATCCGCGAGCCCGACGGCATGTGCGGCAAGGCAAGCCGTACCAGGCGTTCCTGCGCGTCACGGTTGAGGGCCATCGCGTAACCGGGCCGCGCATCGCGCTCGAGCCCGCCGGATGCGTTGAGCACCAGCACATCCAGCCGGCCGAACGCCTCCGCCACCCCGGCGACCAGCGCGCGGGCCGAATCCGCGTCGGCGATATCAGCGCCCGCAGTGGACGCGCTACCGCCCGCTTGCCGGATCGATTCCGCCAGTGCCTCGGCTCGCTTGGCCTTCTCCCGGTAGTTGATCACCACATGGTCGCCGCGCGCTGCGAGCACCCGAGCGGTCTCCGCGCCGATGCCGCGGGACGCGCCCGTGATCAGGACGATTCGCCGTCCGGTCATGCCGTCATCCTCTCGGTCCGCCCGGCGCCCCGGCCGGTGCTTCTAATTCAGAATCACTATGCTGGTTCTAAATGAGAAGTGCAAACGAAGCCAGGCCGCCGCGCGGCCGGGACGACCCGTCGAACACGCCGCTGCTGGCCACGATGGATCTCCTCGGCCAACGCTGGATCCTGCGCATCCTGTGGGAACTGGAACCCGAGCGTCTCGGCTTCCTCGAGTTACGCCGCCGCATGGGCAACTGCTCCTCCAGCATGCTGTCGGTGCGGTTGCAAACTCTGCAGTCGGCGGGACTGATCGCGAAGAGTCCCGACAAGTCCTACGAACTGACCACGGCGGGCATCGAGCTGGGCGCGGCACTCGGCTCGGTCTGGGACTGGTCACGCCGCTGGCGCGTAACCCCCACCGACTCCCAAGCCGACTGACCAGCCGCATCGGACCGTGCGGACACTAGGTACCTGGGACTCCCCAGTCGGCGGGGGCCGACACGGGTTTGACCTTCGAGTTGGTTGAGGCTCCATGATTGCCGGGTGGCGAGTTCGGAATCGGCAGGGTTGATCACGATCGGCGTCCTCGCGCGGGAGAGCGGGCTCACGGCGAGCGCACTCCGGTTCTATGACGACTGCGGCTTGCTCGTTCCGGCTCGGGTCGACCCGCTGACCGGATACCGCTATTACACCGAGGCGCAGCGTGAGCGAGCGGCCCTCATCCGCCAGTTGCGCGCGATCGACCTCCCCCTGGAAACGATCGCGAAAGTTCTCTCCGGCGACCCCGCGGACGTACCCCGCCTGCTCGACCGTCACGTGGCGGAACTGACTCGCCTGGCGCACGAGGCCGCACGCGTCGCCGCGGTGGTCAAACAGTCGCTCGTAGCTCACGTGGCGATCGACGCCGCGGTGCTGGCCGAGGCGCTCGAGCAGGTCCGCGGGGCCGCGGCGCGGACCCGCGAGATACCCGTGCTGGCGGGCATTCTGCTGGAATCGGGTGGTAACGCGGTGACGCTCACGGCCACCGACCGTTACCGCCTGTCCACCCGGACCGTGGTGGCGAACCGGCAGCACGGCGGCGAGTGGTCCGTGGTGCTCGATCCGAACGGCCTCGAGTCGCTCATCGAGTGGTTGTGCGGCAGGAACGAGGTCGTCGTCACCTCGACAGACGACGGACTGCTCCTCAGCGGCGACGGCGTCGAATACCGGTCGGCCGTCATCGATGCGACCTTCCCGGACCACCGAGCCTTGCTGTCGGGGCTGGGGCCGGTCCGAACCCGAGTGATCGTCGCCCGGCAGGCGGTGCTGGAGCTTCTCGAAAAATCCGACGCCGTGGTGCGATTCGCGATCCGGCCGACCGAGATCGCGGCGTCCGCACCCGGCACGGCGCACCGCCTGCCCGCGACGGTCACCGGCTCCGTCATCACACTGTCGTTCGATCCCGCCACACTGCTGCCCGCCGTCCGCACCGCACTCGGCCCCGATCTGATGCTCGACATCATCGCCGCCGATCAGCCGGTGGTCCTGCGCTCCGCGACCGACGGAGACCTCACCACCCTGGCGATGCCCGTGCGACCCATCGACCACTCGGCCTCGAAATAGCAGTCCCTACCACCAGCGCTACCAGCACCTAGGAGACCTGATGGACACCACCTCGGACGACACCATGAACACCATCACCAGCGCGGTCGCGCTCGGGCACGAGGGGCGTCCCGACGACGCGCGGGACGCTCTGCTCGCCGTGTGGGCCTCGCTCGGTCCGCAGGGCGACCCGTTGCACCGGTGCACGCTCGCCCACTATCTGGCCGACTTGTACGACGACGCCGCCGAAGCGCTCACTTGGGACATCCGGGCGCTCGACGCCGCCGACAGCCTCTCGGACGATCGGGCGCAAACCTATGACGGATCGCTGCGGGTGGCCGCGTTCTACCCGTCACTGCATTTGAATCTCGCCGACAACTATCGCAGGCTCGGCTCGTTCGACGCCGCGCAGCGCCAGATCGACGCCGCCCGTGCACGGGTGCACACCCTCGCCGAGGACGGCTACCGGGCGACGATACGAACGGCGGTCGACGAGGTCGAGTCGGCTATCCAGGAGCGACGCACCGAACGCCGAGCCTCGGCACCGACCGGCGGCCGGTAGAAGCACGAGCAGCCCGCGCCGAGTCGGCGCGGGCTGCCACGAACCGGATCTACTTCAACCGCAGCTTGCCGAACAGGCCGTCCTTCTCGTCGTCGGGTCCCGCCGTGAAGTACAGCGAGTCGGCGTCGCCGAGGCTCTCGCCGTTACCGAACATCAGCGCCCACAGCCCTTCGATCGCGACCGGCTTGCCGTCGGCATCGCGCAGGTAGTCGGCGAACTTGCCGGTGGTGTCGTCGTAGGCCAGCACGTGCCCGGCACCGCCGAAGTTGCCGACCAGCAGTTTCCCGCTGAGCGGACCGAAGCCCTCCGGTGCGATCGTCACCGCCCAGGGTGCGTTCAGGCGCTTGCCGTCGTCGATGATGCGCACCAATTTGCCGGTGGCGTCGAACTCGGCGAGCTTGCCCTTGTCCGGTTTGCCGCCCGCTTCCCGCTCTTGGTCCTTCTCCAGCGAATCCTCCTCGCCGGCGTCGAACTTCGTCGCGTCCTGTTCGTCCGGTTGCGTCGTGGCGTAGGCGACGAACACCCGGTCGCCGATGGTGGAGACGTTGAACGGCGCGGGATCGCCGGGTTTGGCCTTCTTACCCTTCTCCGGCGCGGCCGGGTCGATCGCGTCGCCGGTGGCGAAGGGGTTGGCAAAGCCGACGGTCGGAATCGGCTGCCAGTTCCTGTCGAACGTCCGGACTTGCGGGTCGGCGCCGAAGTCGGCGGCCAGCAGCGTGTCCCCGGACGGCGCCAGCGCGATCCCGAAGAACTGCATACCCTGCGGCGCGCCGTCGAAGACCAGGTTGGCCGGGCCGTCGTGGCGCACGATCCGGCCCTCGAAGCCCTGCTCGGTCCAGGCGGAGATCTTGCCGGAGTCGGTAGCGAAGATGAAGCGCGCCGAGCCGTTCAGCGGCCCGCCTTCCGCCTCGACCGGCTGGTCGCGGACGACGAACAGATCGGAGGTGATCGGCGCCGGGTTGAACACCACGCCGGTGGTCTTGCCCGCGCTCTTGTCCGAGGTGTCGGCGTCGGCGCCGGGGATGGTGACGATCTTCAACTGGTCCTGGAAGAGCTTCTGCACCTTCTCGTCGGCCGACTTGGTCACGTCACCGACGAATTGGAACGACTTGCCGCCCGCGCCCACCCAGAAGTGCCCACCGGCGCCCTTGGGTCGGTCGGCGAGCCCCCAGGCGTTCACCAGGTCGGGGAAAACGAACTGCGCGTTGTACTCCGCGTTGTTGGCCGCGAGATTGGTTTGGACGTATTTGTTGCCGTCGAGCGCGGGCACCTCGTCCGGCTTCGAGTCCGAGCAGCCCGCCGCCACGATCAGCGCGGCGCCGAGCGCCGACACGCGCAGCAGACCACTTCGGGTCCGCGACCGAGGCATACCGCCACGGCGCGACTCTTTCCAGCGTCCGTTCAACTTCCTGTTTCCTTTCCGACCACACCACATTGGTGATAAGGCGAAGCTAACCTTAGCGCGCGGCAATTTCGGGAGTACCCGAACGGTTGGACGGGCACGGGTTTAGGCTGTTCGCCGTGGTCGAACCCCAGCCTGCTATTACCCTGCATCCCGATATCGCTCCGCTCGCTCCACTGCTCGGCACTTGGCGCGGGAACGGACAGGGTGAATACCCGACCATTCCTCCGTTCGGCTATGTCGAGGAAATCCGGTTCGGCCATCTCGGCCGCCCGTTCCTCACCTACCGGCAGAAGACCCGCGCCACCGACGACAGTCGGCCGCTGCACGCCGAAACCGGCTATCTGCGTTGCCCACGCCCCGACCGCGTCGAATTGATCCTCGCGCATCCCACCGGTATCACCGAAATCTGCGAGGGTTCGCTCGCGGTCGAGGACGGCACGCTGCGCATGGAATTGGACTCCACCAACATCGGGCGCAGCACCACCGCCAAACTCGTGACCGCCCTCGGCCGTTCGCTGCGCCTGTCCGGCGACACCATCGACTACTCCCTGCGGATGGCGGCGGTCGGCGAGCCACTGCAACACCACCTCGCCGCCACCTTGCGGCGCGATTGAACCGGCGCACGCCACGGTCTAGGAAGCGCTCGGCAATCGACGGCGCCCGCTGGTCAGTTCGGTGACCAGATCCTCATAGCCGACAGCCAGTTCGGCCAGCCGCTCCCACGCGAACCACAGGTCCCACTCCTGGTCCTCGGCCATGGCCGTGTACGCGCACGCGCTCAGCTGGGCGAGTCGGTCGACTACCGAGCCGAGCGATTCGGTGTGCAGATAGGCTCCGCCACGCGCCACGGGCAACCGGGACTCGACCCAGCGGTCGACGTCACGAACCAGCCGGGCCCGGTGCTCATCGATCGCGCACGCACATTCCCGTTCCGTGCGGAGCCGGCGAACATGCAGTTCCGCTAGGGCGCGCGCCCGCGACAGCACCGGATGCCCCGGCGGCGGCGCACCCTCCCGGCAGGCCCGCAGCAGCTGGGTTCGCGTCGGCAAGCCCTCGCTCATGGCGCGTCTTTCCCGCCCGCGCGGGCCAGCAGGCAATTCACGATCACCATTCCGGACGGTCGGAACGTGTCGCGCGGCGCCACCACCCATCGGCGGAATACGCCGTTCGCGTCGGCGGGCGACGGCAGCGCGATTTCGCTGCCGAAAGGCACGATCGAAACGTCGAGCCGGAACAAGGCCGCGAACAGCCGCATGTCGTCGGGTAGATCGGGTCGGCACAGGAAAGTCCACCGCCGAGAACGGATATGCGCGATCACCGGCCCCAACGGCATGCCACGGAAAAGCATGTCGTCGCGCACGCACTGCCCCAGCCTGTCGGGCATCGTGATCCCGCCCACCACGCCGGCCTTCACGGCGATCCGGCCGATCTCCGGGTGTATCCCGGCGGGCAGCCCACAGGTGCGGCGGTAAAACGCACAGCGAGACGCGGGAGTGTCCGCGAATGCCGCATAGTTCATTCGCCAGCCTCGATTCACATAGTTCGGTAAGCGGAGAATGCCGGCCGCTGGACCTGTAACCGTTGTCGCGGTTAAGGTTTCAGCACTTCTTCGATTCGTGCCGGTCGCGTTCAGTAGAGCACCGGATATTGCTGGGCGGGAACGTTCTCAGTGGTGGAACCGGGCGAAAACCGCCCAGGTTCCAAGGCCCCCCGCCACAACGGTTCCAGTTAGATACCTGGCCAATACTTAGGCTACGAAAGGGAATTCGTCGTGACTCCAACCGGATCCACCCTCCCCCGCCGCATGCTCGGCAGGCAGCTGCGCGAGCTGCGGGTCAACTCGGGCGTCAGCGCGGAGTACGCCCGCGATGCGATCGGCGTGGGGAAACAAACCCTGTGGCGGATGGAGACCGGGCAGCCGGTCCGGCTGAATCCGCTGTTCATCGAGCGGTTGTGCAAGGTGTACGGGGCGTCGGAGGAGCAAACTGCCGTCTTGCTCGACTTGACGGAGGAGACCAAGCGCACTGGCTGGTGGCACTCCCTCGACGACGCCATCCCCAAAGGATTCAGCCACTACGTTGGTCTGGAAGCAGCCGCCCACCGCGTCACTTCGTATCAAACGACTCTTCTGCCCGGACTGTTGCAGACCAGTGAGTATCGACGGGCACTGATCTGGGTCGACTACCCGACGATGCCCGGCCCCGAGGTCGAGCGACGCATCGAGGTGTTCACCCGACGCAAGGCCCGCTTGGACAGTACCTCCGACCCGCTGCATCTCGACGCGGTGCTCGACGAATCTGCGTTGCGCAGGCCGATCGGCGGCACGTCGGTCATGGCAGACCAGATCCGATATCTTGCGGAAGTAACTGAGCAGAACAACATTTCGGTGTATATTGTCCCGCTGGATGCGGCGGCATACGCAGGCCTGCGTGTCGGCCCGTTCGTGATGCTCGAGTTCCCTAGGCACCCGACGGCACATCTCACCGAGCCACCAGTCGTATACATGCAGGGTTTCACCGGCGACCTGTATCTTGAGAAGTCCGAGGAGATACGGGAATACCGACAGGCGTTCGCCGACATCCGACGATCGGCACTCGACGAGGTTCGCAGCCGATCCCTCCTCCGCAAGATCGCAAAGGAGTTTGCCGAGTGAACGTCGATCCCTCCACTGCCTCGTGGTTCAAAAGCAGCCATAGCAGCTCGGACAAAGAATGCGTTGAGGTCGCGTTCCTTGCTCCCGACCTCGTGGGTATGCGCGACTCGAAGAATCCCGCCGCACCGGCGCTTGTGTTCACAGCGAGTGAGTGGGACACGTTCACTGCCCGCATAACCAGAGGTGAACTCGACCGCTCACAGTTCTGAGACAGCCTCGACGGCAACTCCGGAACCTCCTTCGCCAGAGGTTCCGGGGGATGCTCGCTCACAACTCCCCCGGAACCATCGACCTGCTCGTCAGACCGCTTGCCCCCGATGAACCCCGGCGGTAGCGTCAACTTTCGTTGCGGGGGGCGGAGAAGCCGGTCCGGCCTCGAAGAGCCAGGGAAAACACCGGTGCGCAAGGGGGACCAATGAAGTCAGGGCAGAGTTCGGGGCGTCTGGCCACCCTCGCCGTAGGTACCGCACTCGTTCTGACAGGCTGCGACTCCTCGACCGAGGGTGATGCGACTCCGACCGGGAGTTCCCCAACCAGCCAGAGCATCGCACAGGATGTCCCGACCGGCTACAACCCGTGCAACGACATCCCCCAGAGCGTGCTCGATTCCGAGAATCTGCGGGGGAAGCAGAACGAGGACTCCAACGCTTCCGGCGGCGTCAAATGGCGCGGCTGCGCATGGGTCCAAACAGATGGGTACTCGCCTGCCATTCGAACAACGAACCTCACTGTCGACATGGTGCGGGCCAAAAACTTCACTGACACCCGTGAGTACGCGGTAAGCGGACGCCGCGCCATATCCACGCGGCAGGTGGACGAACATCCCGAGGCTGTCTGCACCGTGAACGTGGAGATGAAGGGCGGTAGCCTCGAATTCTTCCTGAGCAATCCGCCGTCGAATCGTAAGACTGGCCAAACGGACACTTGCTCACTCGCACGAACTCTTGCAGAGAAAGTTGTCGCGACGATGCCCGCCAATGTGTAGACCACACTGATACTGGAGCAACTCACCGGGAGGGAAGAACAGATGGGTGACGACAAGACTCCACGGGATCGACCGATGGCGAACGTCCTCGGCGCCGTTCGCGACGGCCAAGCCAATCTCGAGATGAGAGCCGAGGACTTCGTCTACATAGATCGAGATTGCGAGTTCTTCAAGGATGCGATTCGCAACATTCAGCGCGCCATGGACATCGTTTCACAGCAGACGCATTGGGGACTGGGTGAATCCAACAGTGACATGGTGTCCGCCTCCACATTGGTGGACCGCTTCAAGAAGAAGGCGCGCGGAGCGGAGGATGGCAACAGTGTCTACCAGATCATGGAAGAGCATTTTCGTATCGTTCAAGACATCCAAGAGGTCCACCGGATAGCCCGCGATCGGCTCATGCAGGCGGACAGCAACTTCGCCGCTGAGTTCAACCATTTGAACGCCACCCTCCCCGAGCGCCCACCCGTACAACTGCCATTCGGACCGGTCTCACTCCCGGACGGGACCGGCAGATGAACGGCTACGAGAGCACCCGTATCCCGAACGGCGGCGAACATCCCGATAGCTGGGAACACTCGCGGATCAACGAGACATTCAGCCCGCTCGACATCACCGACGCGATCAACCAGGCGAACAAGTACTGGCAGGCTCGCACCCAATGGGAGCAGGGCGTGGAAACCTTCGCCCGCTCCATCCAGACCTCCATCGCCCAAGCCTGGTCCGGCCCCGCCGCGGAGCAGTCCAAGAACGCGATCGCCAAGTACACCAGCGACGCGCAGAATCTCACGAACTCCTTGGAGGAGCTGTACTGCCGGGTCCGTGACGCCGCTACCGCCATCGCCAATACGAAGAAGGCCCTCCCGGATGCCGTCGACTATTCCTTCGTCGAGCGCGTCTTCCACCCGAAGCGCTGGAGTCTGTCGGACGAGCGGTCCGAGGCCGAGCAGGCCGCGCGGGCGGCGATGAAAGAGTTCTACGTACAGCCGTTCAGTGAGATGGACGGCAAGATTCCGGTGCTACCCACTCCGGTCGGTCCGACCGCGTCGGTGGACATTCCCGCGCCTCCGCCAGGTGGGTACCAGAGTGGCGACAACAACGGTCCGGGCTCGAACGACCCGGGCACCAGTCCTGCCGCCACCGATTCGGGCACTCCCGGTGACAAGGACGGCGACGGCGAGCCCGACGAGACGAGCACCGAGGAACAGCAGTCCACCGACGAGTCGGCGCAGGACCAGCAATCCTCCGACACGACAGCTTCCGACACTTCGACCACACCCACCGGCGTGGACCCCGCCTCTACAACCCCCGCCACCACCACGGACCCGACCAAGACAGCGCCGGCTGGCACCCCGTCGCCGCACAGTCCAGGCACACCGGGCAGTCCTGGCAGTCCTGGCACACCCAACCAGCCGCAACCGGGACGCAGCGTCGCGGGCGCACCTGGGATGCCGACCACATCGATGAACCATGCCGCCGCGTCGGCTGCCACGGCGGCGCGAGGTATGAGCGGTATGCCGGGCATGATGGCGCCCGGCGCTCGCGGCGGCGGCAAGGACGACGAATCCGAGCACAAGACGCCGGACTACCTGATCACCCAGGAGAACACCGACGAGCTGCTCGGCGAGGTTCCGAAGACCGTGCCCGGTGGCGTCATCGGCGGCACGCAGACCTGATCGGGGCCACTTACTCTCGACTCGGCACACGCCCGCACCACAGCTCGGCGGCGGGCGTGTGCGCGTGGACAGTGGCCGCTTCGACACGGCCGGATGGGATCGCACATGGCTGAATGGATTTGGGAACCGGACGATTTCGCCGCGCTCTGGTATGGCGACGCGCACGACCGGATCCCCGGCCCATTGCGCTACACCAGTCGTTTCGCCTTCCACGACGACTTCGCCGCCCACCGCGCGGCCGTGTGGGGGCACTATTCCGCGGACGAACTCGACGAGATCAACGCGGCCCTGCACATCCTGGGCGCCTCCGAGTTCCGCATCGAGATCCTCGGCGGCACGTGCAAGCACAAGAACAGCACCGGCACCCAGGACGTCCGCGAGTACCGGATCCTCGGCGCCCGCGACAGCTACCGCGCTGTCGTTCTGAGCCAAGCGGGCAACCACCACAAGCACGGCCCGATCCGCGTGCGCATGTTCCCCGCCGAGCAACTCCCCGCCCGCCTGGTCAAGGCCGTTCCGGCCTGCGCGCCCGGAGCCGAGAAGCCCGCCACGTTCCATCCCGACGACCTGATCCCCCGCCGGGACACCTACCTCGAGGACAACGCGCGCAACACCCCCCGCGAGCAGTACCAGCGCCTCCTGGGCCGCCAGGTCGACGGCGGCGGCACCGCCGTCCTCCTCACCGCTCCCCTGCACACCCGGACGAAGCCCGCCAAAGTCCTCCAGTGGCACGACATCTCCGACGACGGCCGCTACACCGAACACCGCGCCGACCACATCACCGTCCGCCCCACCACCCCCACCGACCTGACAACCCACTTCACAACCTGGATCGACCAAGCCCTCCAACGCTTGACAGCCGCCCGCCCGGAAAGTTGGTAACGAGGCCAGCGGAACCGAACCGGGTCACTCGGCGTCCAACTCTGTACGCAGGCAACTACCACAAGCCGACAGAAGTGACCGAGGAAGAGAGCCGCAGTGCCGAAGACGGTGTTCCCACAGCGGGTCGTTATCGAGAGACGAAGGAATTCGATGAGCGAGTTCACCCATTCGATCGGCGTGGGACTGTTCACGATGCATCTCGACGACGGACGCCTTCCGGTGGATGTCGGTGTGAGCCGGAATATCCACGACCGCCTGGATCCACCGGACTTCTCCGCGGCGGCGATGACCGGCTATTACCTGGCGCTGTGGCGGCATGACGCGCCGGTCATCGCATCGGGCAGATGGACCGAATTGACCGTATCCCAGTCTCGCCGCACAGAACTGATCACGCTCCTCGACACCCGGTCGCTCGCCGAATTCGAGATGGTCGAACGCTCCTTACGGCTGAGTGATGAATTCGTCGGGCGAGGGCCAGTGACCGATTTCGGCGGGCCATCGATCACGATGGTCGCGAGCATCTCTCGCATCGGCAGCATCGAGGTAGATCCGCGGTGGGCTGCCACGGCCAGCCCGTCTTACATCGCGCACGACATCCTCGACTGCGCGAACCAGATCCGGCAACAGCGCCCACGGTTCCACGAAGACGGGTCATGGGCCGACCGCACCGACGATGAGCTCGAACACGAACTCGCGGAATACAAGCGCTACCTGATGAGGAACTCGTAATGGTCGGTTTCGCAGCGGATCTGAACCAGTTGGTGAAGGCTGCCCGAGCCTGGGATCACGCGTCGGACACCCTCACCGTCGCCGCGACGCAGGCGCAGCGTATCCATTTCAGTCACCAGGACGTCGCCTGGGGGCTGTTCCGCGATACCTGGGAAGCCCAAGTGGCGGCCGCGCGGTACATGTACGAAAGACTGGTCGAGGGTAGAGATGAAACCAATGCCATCGCCGCGGTTCTGGACCATGTCGCGAAGGTCTATCAGGAGCAGGACCAGAACTTCGCGAACGTCCTGATCGAACTGGAAGCGGATCACTGATGGGTGACACGAAATCACTGGACGAGATCAACACCGTACTCGATCAGTTCTCGGACCAGATCGCGGAGATCAGGACGCAGCCGGCCAAGGTGGATGAGGCGTTCCGGAAGGCGGCGATCGCCGCTGCCGAGGCCGAGGCAGCGACCTTCTTCGGATTGGCCGGTGCGGTGGCCGGTGCCGTCTACGGTGCGATGACCGAGGACGACTTCACCGGCTACATGCAGGACCACAAGGAAGTAATCAAGAAAAGGATTCAGGAGCTCTTGGAAAAACTCCATGGCGCGGTCGACAGTTTGAAGGCACCCATCGCCTTCCTGCAGACGAGCGAGGCATGGTCGCAGCTGGAATCCAAGATCGGCGAGGCGCAGAACAACGAGGTGGCCAACGGCAACGTCATCGGTTACTGGGCAGGTGCGGCCGCTCTCAAGTACACAGCGGCTCGCACACTTCAGGACACCGCAATGGACTCCGCCAAATCGATCTGCAACAAGCTGAGCGCTGCGCTCGCCCAGGTATCGGATACAGCTTGGGATTTCTACTCCAAGATCGTCAAGGATGTCGCGGATCTGATCACCGCGCTGGGGTCGGCTCTCCTCAAGATCGGCACCTTTGTCGCCGCTCCGGTCGGAATATCGGATGCGATCGACGTCCTCGGAAAGATGATCAACAAAGCCATTGAATATACCGATCATCTCGCCAAGGGCTTGCTCACTCAAAGAGAAATCATCAAACAAATCACTACCGCCACATCGGAACCAAAAGGATTTCTCAACGATCGTTGGCCGCGCAGCGCCTCCGACGACTTCGTCATCAACTCTCCCAGCCCTGAATGGCAGGCGACATGAACATACGAAAAGTTGTCGCGACTTCGGCGCTGGCCATACTACTTTCGGGTTGCGATCTGTTGCCGCGTACTCATCCCGAAACATATGAGGTGCCGACGAGCAACCACACCATCCAAGAGTTGTGCGACGCTACAAAACAGTTCTTCACCATCCGAGCTGGTACCGATAACCTGAAGATCAGCCCTGGTGCGGGCGGCAAGGCGCTGACCGATGAAATCGGCGGCGGCAACGGGTGCTTCTATGAGAAGGCAGACGGGTCCGCATGGCGTCACCTCGGATTGGTATCGCTGTTCCGCATAATCGTCAGTGGTAACACCCTGTCCGAGCCCCCGTCGACGACCGGGAACTACCCGGCCGAGTTCCTCACCGTGAACGGCGTGACTGTCAAGGTTGTTACCGAACCACTCCCCAAGGGGGCGAATCCCGCCACTACGCTGCTCGAGATCGAACTCACCGCCAGCATCGACGGCTGGGAGGGCGCACTTCACTTCTACGGCACCCGTGATCGAACGACGCCAGATGACCAACCGACACGAGAAGGCGCCCACGCACTGGTGAACATGATCCGCACGTTGAAGGGCTGATCGCTCCGCTCGGCACGTGGAGCGGCAACGCGCACATAGCAGGGCAAGCACACCTCATGCTCTCGGAACAGATCACGGCCGTCGCTCTGGGCGGTTCGGAGCTGTGCAGGTCACCGTCACAGGATCGGGCGGTACCAGGTATGCCCGCACCACACCTAGGTCTGATCGCGCCAACGACTGGGCCGTCGCCGGAATCCGGCGACGGCCCAGTCGTTGGCGCACCTCGGAGGCTCGGTTGTGCTCTCGTAAACCACCACCCAGCAGACGGATTCGCAGGCGGCCGCGGGCGCTGTGCGACTGATTTTCGTCTCCTAGCGTGGCGGCCGAAATCTCCGCGACATACTCCGGTTGCTCACGTTCCCGAGAACGGCACCGCAGCAGGGCCGGACGATAAATCCGCACTGGAGCACCCCCACCGGTCAACGCCTGGCAACGATCTGGAAAACGGACAAAAACGGATGCCGGGACGCGTTGCAGAGGCGCTGTTCCTGGGGCATTAATGGAAGTAACCGGGCCACACACAGAGTCGGGCACCCCCCGGTATAGAGGAACCAGCAAACAGAGAGGCAGCGACATGCCTACTTTCCTCTTCCCGTCCTCGGGACATCAATGGTGGGGTCCCCGTGTCACCGCGACCGGCGTCTCGGCGGACAGCACCCCGGTACACGCGGAAGCGCGACACCACGAACCCTCCTCCTGCGCATACGGGTTCAACTAGATTCCCCGGTCCTTCGGCGAATCGACGTCACGACGCAGTCCGACGCGCGGGTCTACTCCCCTACCGGGTGCAGTCCGGCTCCCCCGTCGTCCTGCTTCGACCCATCCTCGGCGACCGATGGTCGCCGCACCGCAATCCGATCATCGGGAGGCACGGAATGATGCCACCGGAATACACAGAACTCAATCGTATGGGCGCATCGGGGTCTTCGCGCCACGGAGCGCGGATCACCAATTTCCTGCTGCACACGCAGGAAGGCGACGGCACGGCCGAGAGCCTGGCCAGTTATCTCAACGATCCCGGCCACGGGGTCAGCTATCACTACACCGTGCGCGATCGCATCGTGTGCGATGTCCTCGACACCGACCTCGCGAGTTGGTCGGTGCTGGACGCGAACCCGTACACGATCAACTTGTGCTTCGCCGGCAGCCGCGCGGGGTGGGGACCGGACGACTGGGCACAGATCGACGGAGACATTCGGATCGCCGCGTGGCTGGCTGTCCAGGACGCGAGCAGATACGGCTTCGCCATCGACGTCATCACACCGCCTTACCAGCAGCGCGAGGGCGTGAGCGACCACAATTACGTGACCGAATGCCTCGGCCTCGGCACACACACCGACGTGGGCTTCAACTTCCCTTGGACCCGCTTCATAGGCTATGTCCAGGAATACGCCGCCGGTGCACCCGCCGCAGCGCCGCCGGACGCGATCGATGACATCTACGCCGTCAATCCCTGGCTCGGAGACCGAATCAGCGGCGGCGAGTCCGTCACTTCGGACAGAGTGGGCCGATACGCCCAGTTCGAGCACGGCTTCATCTACTGGCATCCCTCGACCGGCGCGCATCCGATCCCGCACACGTTGTGGCAGAAGTTCGGCGAGTTGGGCTGGGAAGCAGGCCCGCTCGGATATCCGGTCACCGACTGCACCGTGTTGGACGGACCTGACGGCCTGCCGTGGGGTGAGGTACAGGGCTTCCAAGGCGGTGCGCTGTACCGGCGTGACGGCGCGAAGGCCTACTGGATGCACGGTGCGATCCGCGACCGCTGGAACCGCAGCGGCTCCGAGAACGGCCGCCTCGGCTGGCCGACCTCCGACGAGATTCCCTGGGACACCGGTACCTACCAGAACTTCGAGAACGGTCTCGTCTACTGGACGCCGCGCCAGACCCTGGCCACGGTGACCGCCGACGGCATCGATGAACCCCTGCACGACCCACACAATGGAGAAAGGGAAAACCGATGAACAATGTCATCACCATCCTGCGCAGCGAGCCCGTCCGCGCCTTGCTGTACCCGCTGCTGGTAGCGCTGATCGGATACGGCGTCACCAAGGGCGTCGTCTCGTCCGATCTTTCCGGATTCGTTCTCGCCGTCGTCGCGGCGGCGCTGGGCCTGCCCGCGGTCGAGGCGGCACGGCACCGGGTGAGCCCCGCGCCACCCGACAGCGGTGAACCAGCATGAAAACCCCGAAGGAGAAGACCCGACACGACCCCTTCGAAGTAGTGCTGTGCGCCGTCTTCGGCGTCTCGATGGTGTTGCAGTGCGTCTATGGCCCGCCATCGGGTTCGGCGATCGCGGCCATGCCCTCGCATTTCCGCACGCTGTGGCTGATCCTCATGCTGATCGGCTGCGTGGCGACGCTGACCGGTGTGTTCGCCCGGCGTGTCTGGGGTTACCTGGTCGAACAAATCGGTTTGGGGGCGCTGGGCTGGTCACTGGTGGCCTTCGGTGCGCAACTGCTGCTGTTGCAGGTCCAGCATGGAACCCTGGGTCCGGCCACGGTTCTCGGGGGTCCGCTGCCCATCGCCTTGGGGATCGCTTTCCTGTGGAAGCGCAGACAGGTACTGCAGGACGTCAGGACGCTGCACGCGGTGAAGATTCGGGAGGCGTCATGAACCTGATCCAGCAGTCTCCGATTTTCGCGGCGCTGGTGCTCATCGCCAGCTCGTCGGTGCTGTCCGCGGCCGTGACGGCGTGGTTCAAGCGCGGCGACGTCGACGCCACCATGACGAAGACGAAAGCCGACGCCGCGAAAGTGCTGAGTGACCTGGCCATTTCGCAGACACAGCAGATGTCCGAGCAGATGGGCGCGTTCCGGATGGCGCTGCGGGCGCACCGGGAGTGGGACCGGAAGATGGTGACCAGGGCACGGCAGGCGGGCATCGAGTTCGACGACCCACCCGAACTGTTTCTGTGAGACCGGAAGTTTCCTTCCTGGCCGGACGCTGACGAACGTTCCGCTTGGTCGCCAATCGTTCGCCGGGACCGCGGCTCAGAAGGAGCCGCCCTCCGGCAGACGGCGGCACAGCGCTGCCGAAAACATTGCTGCCACACCGTCTGCCAGGACGTTCGTGCCGCAACCTGCCGCACCGATGGCGATTCGAAAACGGACCAAAACGGAGCGCCAGACACGTTGCCAGGCATCGCTCCAGAGGTGTTAATGGAATTAGCCGGGCCGTTGAACAGCGGCGGGCGCCCCCCGGTGCAGAGGAATCATCACCACGGCAAATAGGAGGCAGCCATGCCTACCATCACTTCCCTCTCCCCGACCTCAGGCCCAACCACGGGGGGGACCAATGTCACGATCACCGGTACCGGTTTCAGCGGTCCAATGACCGTGCGGTTCGGGGGTACCGCGACCACGTTCACTATCAACTCCCCCACCCAGATCACGGCCATAGCTCCCGCCGGATCGGTCGGTACGGTGCAGGTCACCGTCACCAGTTCCGAGGGCACCAGCAACGGCCTCCCCTACACCTATGTCCCGGTCCCCGCGTTGAACAGCATCAACCCGAACCAGGGCTCCACCGGAGGCGGGACGACGGTCGTCCTCACCGGCTCGGGGTTCACGGGAGCCACCGCGGTGAACTTCGGTAGCACACCGGCGACTTCGTTCACCGTCAACTCCGACACGCAGATCACGGCTGTCACGCCCGCCGGAACCGGTATCGTGCCCGTCACCGTCACCGGACCGGGTGGTACCAGCGGCGCGGTGCCGTTCATCTACGTGGTCGTTCCGACCATCACGTCGATTGTGCCGACCGCCGGTCCCGCCTCGGGCGGCAACACTGTCACGATCACCGGCACCGGATTCACCGGTCCCCTGACCGTCCGGTTCGGCAATACCGCAACCATTTTCACGGTCAACTCGCCCACTCAGATCACCGCCGTCGCACCCCCGGGAACGGGCACCGTGCAGGTGACGGTCACCGGCTCCGGGGGAACCAGCAACGGCGTCTCCTACACCTATGCCGGTGTCCCCGCACTCACCAGCCTCGTGCCCACCACCGGTCCGACAACCGGCGGGACGACGGTCATCATCACCGGAACGGGCTTGTCGACCGCCACCGCGGTCAACTTCGGCGGCACTCCGGCGACCTCGTTCACGGTCAACTCCGACACCCAGATCACCGCCGTAGCACCCGCCGGAACGGGGACCGTGCAGGTCACCGTCACGACACCTGGAGGGACCACCAATGGACTCCCCTTCACCTATGTGGCGGTGCCGACCCTGACGACGCTGGTGCCGAGTGCCGGTCCGGTTACGGGCGGGACGACAGTCGTCATCACGGGCACGAATCTGACGGGAGCCACGGCCGTCAACTTCGGTGGCACACCGGCGAGCTCGTTCACGGTCAATTCGGCTACCCAGATCACGGCGGTCGCGCCGGCCGGCAGCGGGACCGTACAGGTCACCGTCACCACTCCGGGCGGAACCAGCAACGGCCTCCCCTACACCTACATTCCGGTGCCCGCCATCACCGCGGCGGTACCGAATGTCGGACCGGTGACCGGAGGGACGACCGTCGTCATCACCGGAACGGGACTGACCGGAGCGACCGCGGTCAACTTCGGTGCGACGCCGGCAGCCTCGTTCACCGTCAACTCCGACACCCAGATCACCGCCATCGCGCCCGCCGGAACCGGAACGGTGCAACTCACCGTCACCACACCGGGCGGAACCAGCAACGGCGTCGCCTACACCTACGTCGCAGTGCCCGCCATCAGCGCGGCGGTACCGAGCGTGGGGCCGGTGACCGGAGGGACGACCGTCGTCATCACCGGAACGGGACTGAGCGGAGCGAGCGCGGTCAACTTCGGTGGCACACCGGCGACCTCGTTCATCGTCAACTCCGACACCCAGATCACCGCCATCGCACCCGCCGGAACCGGAACGGTGCAACTCACCGTCACCACCCCCGGCGGAACCAGCAACGGCGTCGCCTACACCTACGTCGCAGTGCCTACTGTCACCGCGGCGGTGCCGAACGCAGGTGTGGAAGCGGGCGGGACGACAGTGGTCGTCACCGGCACAGGGTTGACCGGAGCGACCGCGGTCAACTTCGGCGCCACACCGGCGACCTCGTTCATCGTCAACTCCGACACCCAGATCACCGCCATCGCACCCGCCGGAACCGGAACCGTGCAACTCACGGTCACCACACCCGGCGGAACCAGCGGCGGCGTCGCCTACACCTACATCCCGGTGCCCGCCGTCACCACGGTGGTTCCGAATGTCGGCCCGGCGACCGGCGGCACGACGGTGATCGTCACCGGCACGGGGCTGACCGGAGCGACCGCGGTCAACTTCGGCGCCACACCGGCGACCTCGTTCACCGTCAACTCCGACACCCAGATCACGGCCATCGTTCCCGCCGGAACCGGAACCGTGCAACTCACGGTCACCACACCGGGTGGAACCAGTAGCGGTGTCGCCTACACCTACATCGCGGTGCCCGCACTGACCGCAGCGGTTCCGAATGTGGGGTCGGAATCGGGCGGCACGACAGTCGTTCTCACCGGAACGAATCTGACCGGCACCACAGCGGTGAACTTCGGCGCCACACCGGCGACCTCGTTCACCGTCAACTCCGCCACGCAGATCACCGCCGTAGCACCCGCCGGGACCGGCACCGTGCAAGTCACGGCGACCACGCCCGGTGGAACCAGCAACGGCTTGGCCTTCACGTATGTGCCGGTACCCGCGCTCACCACGGCGGTTCCGAACGTGGGCCCGGTAGCGGGCGGGACGATCGTCGTCCTCACGGGGACAGGGCTGTCCACCACCTCAGCGGTGAACTTCGGCGCCACACCGGCGACCTCGTTCATCGTCGGTTCCGACACCCAGATCACGGCCGTGGCACCGGCGGGCACCGGGACGGTTCAAGTCACGGCGACCACCGCGGGTGGCACCAGCAACGGCGTGGCCTACAGCTACGTCGGGCTTCCCACCCTCACCACGACGGTTCCGAACCTGGGCTCGGTATCCGGCGGCACGACAGTCGTTCTCACCGGAACGAATCTGACCGGCACCACAGCGGTGAACTTCGGCGCCACACCGGCGACCTCGTTCACCGTCGACTCTCCCACCCAGATCACCGCCGTAGCACCGGCGGGAACCGGGATCGTGCAAGTCACCGCCACCACCCCGGGCGGAACCACCAACGGCGTTCTCTACACCTACGTCGCGGTTCCCACCCTGGCGGCGGCGGTTCCGAACCTGGGCTCGGCATCCGGCGGAACCACCGTCGTGCTCACCGGCACAGGACTGACCGGAGTCACGGCGATCGACTTCGGCGGCACACCGGCGACCTCGTTCACCGTCGACTCCGCCACCCAGGTCACCGCCGTAGCACCGGCGGGGACGGGGACCGTACAGGTTACCGCCACCACTGCGGGTGGGACCAGTAACGGCGTCGCCTACACCTATGTTCCGGTGCCCTCCCTCACCGTGGGGGTTCCGAGCGTAGGCCCGGCATCGGGCGGCACGACGGTCGTTCTCACCGGAACCGATCTGACCGGAACCACCGCGGTGAACTTCGGTGCCACACCGGCGACCTCGTTCACCGTCGACTCCGCGACACAGATCACCGCCGTAGCACCGGCGGGAACCGGGATCGTGCAGGTCACCGCCACCACCCCGGGCGGAACAACCAACGGCGTCGCCTTCACCTACCTGGCGGCGCCCAGCCTGGCGACTTTGCTGCCGAACGTAGGTTTGGAAACGGGCGGAACGGTCGTCGTTCTCACCGGTGCCGACCTGGCCGGGACCACAGCCGTGAACTTCGGCGCCACACCGGCGACCTCGTTCACGATCGACTCACCGACCCAGATCACCGCCGTGGCACCCGCCGGGACCGGTACGGTGCAAGTCACCGCCACCACCTCCGGCGGAACCAGCAACGGCCTCGCCTACACCTACATCGCGGTACCGACACTGGCGGTCGTGCTTCCGAATGTAGGACCGGCGGCCGGCGGAACGACAGTCGTCCTCACCGGGACCGACCTGACAGGCACCACCGCCGTCGATTTCGGCGGCACACCGGCGACCTCGTTCACCGTCGACTCCGCGTCACAGATCACCGCCGTCACTCCCGCTGGAACGGGAACAGTGCAAGTCACCGCAACCACGTCCGCAGGAACCAGTAATGGTCTTCCATTCATCTATATCTGACGGCTGATGCGGCTGGGCCGTCGGCAGGCTTTTGCCGACGGCCCAGTTTCGTTGCGGTGAGCCAATATAAGAGAGCCTCCGTCATCGTCGACAGAGGCTGCAGGGGTAAGGGGGTTTCGTTGGCGACCGTACTGAAGATGCTGCTAGCGGAGCGGCATCTGAAAAGTCATCCGGATTTCCTTGCCGCGTACGACAGATGCGCGGCGCAGCTGGACCCGCCCATTCCCCCAGGGCATGGGCCGGCGAAAGCGCAGTACTACCAGTGGCTGTCGGGCCGTATGGTCGGGCTTCCTCGCGACTATCACTGCCGGGTGCTCGAGAAGATGTTTCCCGGCTGGACTGTTGAAGGACTGTTTCAAATGGCCAACTCGACACCGGAAGGCACGCGGTCACTCGGGTCGGGTCCTACCGGCACCGACATCCGGCTCGAGGCATTCCTCGGGGTGGAGACCAGCACCAGGGGCACAACTCTGGTGTATCCGTCGTTCGAGCTGTCCAGGTCGTCCGTGGAAGTACTGCGGGCGGCGGGGATCTCCCGTCGGCGAGTTTTCGGGAAGCAGGAGGGTGCTTTCCCGGAGCGTCCCGTCGACATTCCCTCCGTGCTGTCGGAGAACGATTTTCGCGGGCTGCTGTATGTGTTCTCCTTGCTGCAGCGCTACACCAACATCCGCGCCGAGGTTCGCAGCGACCGCTACATGGTCACCCACCACGATCGCCCGTACATCAGTTTCGGGCTGAGCGGCAACGACTGCACACAGTTGTATCCGCCAACCGTCGAGCACCCGCTGTTCACCATCCGGGACAGCGGCGACGACTCGGTGCACCTGGAGCTCAGCGACGGAAGCCGGTACGACTCGGGCGACGACCGCAACCTCGGCATCATCGCGCGAGTGCGGCCGTGCCCGGATCAGCATCCCGATCGGTACTGGATCTATTGCGGGGGTTTGGGGCCGCGCGGCACCGCAGGAGCGGGCTGGTATCTCGCCAACTCGTGGTTACCCCTCCAGCACCGTGTCGGTGACAGCGAGTTCGTTGCGGTCATCGGCGTCGACGAGTACTCCGACCGGACGACCAGTTTGGAACATCTGCTGATCGCGTCGTCCGAGCGGGATCGACGGTAGGCCGCCGTCGGCCCGGACAGTCGCCATGACCACTGTCCGGGCCGGTGCGGATGCCTCGGCTCCCGTGCCTGCGCACGTATCGGGGCCGGGCCTGACGAAGGAGGACTCCGTGAACTATCGGTCGACACTTGTTCGGGTGGCCCGGCTTCCCCGGCCACGAGACCGTGAACTCCGGTTCTGGGTCGTCCCCGTGTGGGAGCGAAGGCGCATCAGTACCCGGCGGGCAAGGCTGCCAGCATGTCCCGTGTCACCGCGACGGCATTGTCGGAGCTACCGCCTTTGACCAGCAGCGTGGCGAACGCGATGTCGCCGCGGAAGCCCACGAACCAGGAGTGCGAGCCGCCGTCGACTTCGGCCTCGCCGGTCTTGCCGTATACCTCGCCCTGATCGGCGATCCGTTCCGCCGTGCCGCCGACGACCACCTGGCGCATCATCGCGCGCAACCCCGCGACGACGTCGGGGGCGAGAGCCGGACGGTCGCCATCGATCCGGGTGGGCCGTCCCGCGATCAGGTAGGGCACGGGCGCCGAGCCGTGTGCGATGGTCGCGGCCATGAGCGCCATGCCGAACGGGCTGACCACCACTTTGCCCTGGCCGAGGCCGTCCTCGGTGCGCTGGATCAGGTCGTCGGCCGACGGCACCGAGCCGGAGGTCGTCGGCAGCCCCACTATCGAATAGGCGGGCCCGACACCGAGCTTCGCGGCGGCCTCGTGCAGAGCGGGACCGGGCAGCTCACTGGCGAGCTTGGCGAACGAGGTGTTGCAGGAGCGCTCGTAGGCCGTGGACATCGGCACGTTGCCGACGGTGAACAAGTTGTAGTTGGGAATGGTCCGCTCGCCGATGACGATGCGGCTCGGGCACGGCAGCACCGTGTCCGGGGTGGCGAGGCCGTTCGACATGGCCGCGGCCGCGGTCACCGTCTTGAACACCGAGCCGGGCGGGTACTGGCCGATCGTCGCGATGGGCCCCTCCCGAGCGGCCGCCTTGTTCTGCGCGACCGCCAGGATCGCGCCGGTGGACGGGCGCAGCACCACCATCATGGCCTGCTCGGTACGCGGCTGCACGGCGCGCTGGGCGGCATTCTGCACGTGGCGGTCGACACTGAGCGAGAACGACGGCGCGGGCTGCGAAGGTACCTCCATCAGCACATCGGTGTCGGCGCCGTTGGCGTTCATGGTGACCACGCTCCACCCCGCCTTGCCGTCCACCTCCGCGATCACCGTCTTGCGCACCTGGGTGAGCAGGTCGGGCGCGAATTCCCGGTCGGTGGCGACCAGATCCCACTGCTGGGTCAGCGTGACCCCCGGCAGCCCGATGAGATCGGTGGTGACCTGGCCGGATTCGTGTTCGTTGAGCAGGGCGACGGTGTAGGCGCCCGCGGCGGCCTTCGCCGCGTCGAGGATGGACTCGGGCGTCAGCGACTTGTCGAAACGGTGCAACGAGGCCGCCAGCGCGGTGGCCACGGTCGCGGGATCGGGGGCGTCGGCCGCGGCGAACGCCACCCGGGACACTCTGCCGGGCACCATGACGTCGCTGCCGGACTGCTCGTTGACCCGCGCCCGCGGCGGCGGATTGGACCGCAACGCCATGGTCTGGGTGTCACCGAGTTTGGGGTGGATGTTGGACGAGGTCCACCGGACCATCCAGCGTCCGTTGCTCCGGCCCATCTGCAACAGGCCCGAATACTTCCACATCCGGTTCTTGGGCAGCCGCCACTCGTAGGTGTACTCCACGGTCGCGGTGTCCCCGGTTACGCGCGCCGCGCCGGTGCGCGCGGTGAGCTGTTCGGCCTGCAGCTGATCCCAGGCCGAACGCAATGCGCCGCTGGCCTTCTCCGGCAGGTTGGTCAGGTCCGCCGCGGCGCCGACCCGGTGCTCGGCAAAAGCTTTGACGAACGCGTCCGCGGCGGGAACGGGTCCTTGCGGCTCGCTCGCGCACGCGGCGGCGGCCACCGTGAGGGCCGCGACGGTGAGCGAGAAGAGCATCCGAGTCGACATCGGCACCGATCGTAATGGTCACTGACGGGCAAACACCTGCGGCACTCCGGAATTCGCCGGGCGTGCTCAGTCGACCAGGACGGTGGCGAAGGTCGCGATCTGCCGGAACCCGACCCGGCAGTAGGCGCGGCGGGCGATCGCGTTGAAGTCGTTCACGTACAGGCTCGCGGTGCGGCCGGAGGCCACCACGGCGTTCGCGACCGCCGCGGTGCCCGCGGTGCCACGCCCCTTCCCACGGTGATCGGGATGCACCCAGACCCCCTGGATCTGGCCCGTGCGCCTGGACAGCGAACCGACCTCGGCCTTGAAGACCACTTCCCCGTCCTCGAAACGGGCCCAGGCGCGGCCGGATTCGATCAAGCTCTGGATGCGGCGGCGATAGCCGCGACCGCCGTCGCCCGCGCGCGGATCGACGCCCACCTCCTCGATGAACATGGCGATCGCCGCCGAGAGGTACCGGTCGAGTTCGTCCTGACGTACGCGGCGAACCTCTTGGTCGGGCGTGGCCAGCGGCGGCTGGGCCAGCGCCAGCAGCGGCTGTTCCCCGCGCAGCTCACGTTCCGGGCCCCAATGTCCGGCCAGCATCTCCCACAGCGGCAACGCCAGCTCTCTGCGCCCGACCACCGAGGAACAGATCCGCGGCCAGCGGATCGCCCGGTCTGCGAACGCGCGCAGCGCGTCTCGGTCGCCGAGCAGCGGCACCAGATTCGCACCCGAGAAACACAGTGACTCCGCGGGGCCGCCCCGGCTCCAGAGCTCGCCCTGACCACACCGGGTGTCCAGGCCGAACTCCTGCAACCGGGCGGCGACCATGCACGAAGCCACCGGATCGGCATCCAGCACACGCAGCACCTGAGCAAGGTCTCGATTAGCGAGCTGCCGCGCAGGGGCATATTTGGCCCGTCGCGCCGGCTCCAGCAGACTCCGCACGGTGACAGCCTGCCACGAACCGGCGCGATGCGGTATGGCTATGCCGAAAGCGCTGGTGAGCGGCTGCTCAGCTGACAGTGACGACGGGTTCGCCCGCGCCGGCGTCCGCACCCATCTCCTCGGCGATGCGCAGCGCCTCTTCGATGAGCGTCTCGACGATCTGGGCTTCGGGAACGGTTTTGATGACCTCGCCCTTGACGAAGATCTGGCCCTTGCCGTTGCCGGAGGCCACACCCAGGTCGGCCTCGCGCGCCTCGCCGGGCCCGTTCACGACGCAGCCCATGACGGCCACCCGCAGCGGCACCGCCATGCCCTCCAGACCGGCGCTCACCTCGTTGGCCAGGGTGTACACATCCACCTGCGCACGCCCGCAGGAGGGGCAGGACACGATCTCCAGCTTGCGCGGGCGCAGGTTCAGCGACTGCAGGATCTGCCCGCCGACCTTGACCTCCTCGGCGGGCGGCGCCGACAGCGAAACGCGAATCGTGTCGCCGATGCCCTCCGACAGCAGCGCGCCGAACGCGACAGCCGATTTGATCGTGCCCTGGAAGGCCGGGCCCGCCTCGGTGACGCCGAGGTGCAGCGGGTAGTCGCACTGCGCGGCCAGCTGGCGGTAGGCCTCCACCATGATCACCGGGTCGTTGTGCTTGACCGAGATCTTGATGTCGCCGAACCCGTGTTCCTCGAACAGGCTCGCCTCCCACAGCGCCGACTCCACCAGCGCCTCCGGCGTGGCCTTGCCGTACTTCTCCATCATCCGCTTGTCCAGCGAACCGGCGTTCACGCCGATGCGGATCGGGATGCCCGCCGCTCCCGCGGCCTTGGCGACCTCCGCGACCCGGCCGTCGAACTCTTTGATGTTGCCGGGGTTGACCCGCACCGCCGCGCAGCCCGCGTCGATGGCCGCGAAGATGTAGCGGGGCTGGAAGTGGATGTCGGCGATCACCGGAATCTGCGATTTCCGCGCGATCGTGGCCAGCGCGTCCGCGTCCTCCTGACGCGGGCAGGCCACCCGCACGATGTCGCACCCCGACGCGGTCAGCTCCGCGATCTGCTGCAGGGTGGCGTTCACGTCGTGCGTCTTGGTCGTGGTCATGGACTGCACCGAGATCGGGTGAGCGCTGCCCACCCCGACATTGCCCACCATCAGCTGGCGGGTCTTACGCCGGGGAGCGAGCACCGCCGCGGGAGCGGTCGGCATCCCCAATCCGATTGTGCTGGTCACCTTCGGCTGCCTACTTTCATCGTGTCCGGCCGGTTCGCTGCCGAGTCTAGCCGTGGCGGATGACGCCCACCTTGTGACAGCAATGACAAGGCCTCCCCCGGCCGACCGCGCCGACCGCTCGGCAGCCCCGGTCAGAACAACTTGATCGGGTTCACGATGTCGGCGGCCAGTGTCAACAGCATGTAGGCGCCGCCGATCACCACGACCACATAGGTCGCGGGCAGCAATTTCAGGTAGTTCACCGGAGCGCCGGGCGCGAGACCCTTCCAGCCGCGGATGGTGTTGCGGACCTTCTCGTAGAGCACCACCGCGATGTGCCCTCCGTCCAGCGGCAGCAACGGCAGCAGGTTGAAGACGCCGAGGAAAAAGTTCAGGCTGGCCAGCACGAGGATGAACAAGTTCCACAGGCCGCGTTCGGCGGTCTCGCCACCGATCTTGCTGGCGCCGTAGACGCTGACGGGAGTCTCCGGATCCCGCTCACCGCCGGTGACCGCGTCCCACAGCGAGGACACTTTGGCGGGCATCTGGGTCAGCGAGTCGACCGTGCGCACGAACATGTCACCGGTGAAGGCGCCCGCGGCGGGCACGGCTGCCAGCAGGTCGTACTGCACCGGCTCGTAGCGGTCCGGCGCCACGCCGACGGCTGACACTTCGCGGCCCGCGCCACCGCCCTCGGGGTAGCGGACGACCCGCTCGGGGGTGACCGGAATGCTGAGGGTGCGGCCGTCCCGCTCGACGACGTAGGTGAAGGGGCCGGTCTGCTTCTGGGTTTCGGACTGGAACTCCCGCCAGGTATCCACCTCGACGCCGTTGACCTGTTTGACAATGTCACCGCGCTGCAATCCGGCGCGCTGCGCCGGGCCCGTGCCGGTGCACGGCTCGGTGGAGCCGTCGGCGTTCTGCTGCGCGACGCAGCTCATGGTGCCGAGCGCGGTGGCGGGCGGCTCTTTCAGGTTCGGCAACCCCCAGCCGACCGCGAGCACCACGATCAGGATGAAGCCGAGGACGAAGTTCATCGCGATGCCGCCGGACATGACCAGCAGCCGCTTCCAGGTGGCCTGGCGGTACATGGCACGGTCGAGTTCTTCGGGGCGCAGTTCGTCCAGCGCCGTCATGCCCGCGATGTCACAGAAACCACCGAGCGGAAGCGCCTTCAAGCCGTACTCGGTCTCACCGCGGCGGAACGAGAAGATCTTCGGCCCGAATCCGATGAAATACCGCCGCACCTTCATGCCGGTCGCCTGGGCAGTCCACATGTGCCCACATTCGTGCAGCGCGATCGACACCGTGATGCCCAGCGCGAACAGCACGAATCCCAACGCGAACACCATTTGCTCTACAGCCCTCCTGCGTTTGCGCAGCTCGAATATCCCGCACGCACGCGTCCGCTCCTGGCCGCGAGCACTCTGATCACCCTAACCGGACAGAGACCTGCCCTGTGTCTTCAGTGTGCCAGGACGCCGTCGTTGCGCGCGTCCGATCCGTCATCGAGCGGTCTCAGCCGCCTACCCGGGCGGCGGCGAACTCCCGCGCCCAGGCGTCCGCGGCAAGAACCTCCTCGAGCGAATCCGGCTCGGCGCGCCACCGGTCGGCCGCCTCGACCGCGGCGGCCACCGTGCCGACGATCTGCGGGAAGCGGATGGCGCCGTCGAGGAAGGCCTGCACCGCGACTTCGTTCGCGGCGTTGTAGACCGCGGTGACGCTGCCCCCGGCCTGCCCGGCCGCGCGGGCCAGCTCGACCGCCGGGAAGACCTCGTTGTCGACCGGTTCGAACGTCCAGGTGGACGCGGCGCCGAAATCGCAGGCCGCGGCGGCGCCGGGCACCCGGTCCGGCCAGCCGAGCGCCAAGGCGATCGGCAGCTTCATGTCCGGCGGACTGGCCTGGGCGAGCGTGGAACCGTCGGTGAAGGTGACCATCGAATGCACGATCGATTGCGGGTGCACGGTGACGTCGATGCGGTCGTAGGGCACGCCGAACAGCAGGTGCGTCTCGATCAGCTCCAGTCCCTTGTTCACCAACGAAGCCGAGTTCAGGGTGTTCATCAAGCCCATCGACCACGTGGGATGCGCCTTGGCCTCGGCGGGCTCGACCGACTCCAGCATTTCGGCGGTCCACCCGCGGAACGGGCCGCCGGATGCGGTCAGCACGAGCCGGTCGACCTCGTCGGCGCGACCGCCGCGCAGGCACTGCGCCAGCGCGGAATGCTCCGAGTCGACCGGGACGATCTGCCCGGGAGCAGCGGCCCTTGTCACCAGAGAACCACCCGCGACCAGCGATTCCTTGTTGGCCAGGGCGAGGCGGGTGCCCGACTGGAGGGTGGCCAGGGTCGGCTCCAGCCCGAGCGAGCCGACCAGCGCGTTGAGCACGACGTCCGCCTCGGTGCGGCGCACCAGCTCGGTCACCGCCCCAGGACCACCCAACGGCAGATCCAACCGCTGGGCCGCCGCCGGGTCGGCGACTGCGACATTGCGGGTGCCCGTGGCGGCCATCTGGGCGGCGAGCAGCTCGGTGTTGCCGCCGCGCGCGGCGAGTCCGACCACCTCGAAGCGGTCGGGATTGGCGGCGATCACCTCGAGCGCTTGGGTGCCAATGGATCCGGTGCTGCCCAGCAGCAGGACTCTCACGATGTCGGACACGACTTCATTGTGTCCTACCCGCCGCACCGTGTTCGACGGGCGCGGGCCGACTTACAACGACGCACCGTCGTATGCCACGATATGCGGCAGTAGCTCATCGAGTGCGTACCGGAATCGCGGTACGAAGGAACAGCTAAGGAGCGATCGTGGCCGCCACGGAACTCGAACACGCCGACACCGAGCGCGGCATCGTCACTCGCGTGGACCCCGCCGAAGTTCCCTCCGCGGCCTGGGGTTGGAGCGGCGAGTCGCGGCGCACCTTCCGGGTCGCCGGCTGGATCGTCGCGCTGATCCTGCTGGCCATGCTGGTCGGCAACCACAGCGGCCAGGTCGAGAACCTCTTCCTCGTCGGCTTCGCCGCCCTGATCGTGGGCATCCTGATCCGCGACTCGTTGTTGCAGCGCAAGCCGCGCTAGTCACTACCGCGTAGCCGCGCCCCGGTACCGTGTGCGTCCGAGGTCCGCGTCCCAACCGGGTCGCGGGCCTCGATTTCTATTCACCCGAACCTTTAGGACGCAATGATCAAGACCTGTTCCGCCGCCCTGCTCGTCGCGAGCGCCTTCGGCTCGCTGCTGTTGCTGCCCGCGGCGCCCGCGTACGCCCAGTCGGCGGCGTG
Organism: Nocardia asteroides; assembly: GCA_019930625.1. Lineage (NCBI taxonomy): Bacteria > Bacillati > Actinomycetota > Actinomycetes > Mycobacteriales > Nocardiaceae > Nocardia > Nocardia asteroides. The sequence goes on along the minus strand of CP082844.1, from coordinate 3,907,320 downwards.
CGGCGCGGCCATCGACGCGATCAACGCCGCCATCGACCAGTCGGGCGGGAATCTGGACTCGACCGTGCAGCAATCCCTGGCCGCCGAGCTGTCGGCGATCCCGGCCGAAGGTGCGGAGAAGGACGCCATCGCCGCCTACGCCCACGCCCTCACCGACGACGAGGTCACGAATCTGAACCCGGCGACCGACGAACTGAACCGGGTCTGCAACGGCTGATCGCCGGGCGGTGCGGACCGGCCGGGGTTCGCACCGCCGCCAGTCCTGTGCGGCTCGAACCGGCTAGCGCCCGCGCCGCCGGGCGGGCTTGTTCTTGGCGGGAGCCGGACGACCGCCTGTCTTCTTGGCCGAAGGCTTCTTCCGCGGCTCGTTCGTGTCGGCCCGGGCCGGGGCGCGTGAGCTGCGCTCGGAGCGGCCGCGCACGACGCCGATGAAATCCTCGACCGCCTCGGTGGTGTGATCGGCGGGCCAGGCCAGCGCGATTTCCGTGTCGGAGACACCGAGCATCGTGCGGTAGACGAGGTCGCGGCGATGGTGCAGACGAGCCACCGAATGGGGCACGATCGCCGCCCCACCGGCCGCGGCGACGAGTTCCAACGCGCCGGCCACCGCGTCGACGTCCGACGTGTCCTGCAGATGCTCATCGGCCAGGTCGTCCATGCGTACGTCGTCGAACACCGAGAGCGGGTGTTCCTTCTGCACCACCACGACGGGGACCTCGCGATAGAGCGGGATCGCGCTCATGCCTTCGCGGTCGATCGGCAGCCGGACGAAGCAGAGGTCGACGCGTCCCTCGCGCAAGGCCGCCTCCTGCTCCGCTTGCGGCAGCGCGATCACCTCGAGCGGTGTGTCCGGATACCGCTCAGCCCAGATCCGGGTCCATTTGGTAACGGTGACCCCGGGCACGAAACCCACACGCAGGACAACCGGAGCCTCCGCCTGCTGCCGCACCGCCGATTCGGCCCGCGCGATGATCTCACCCGCCTGCTCCAGCAACTCCCGTCCCTCGTCGGTGAGCCGGGTCGGTTGCGCGCCGGGCACGAAAAGCTTCGTGCCGAGTTCGTTCTCCAGGTCGATGACGGTATGGCTCAGCTTCTGCCGCGAGATGTGCAGCGCCTTCGCCGCGCGCGCGAAGTGCAACTCTTGCGCGACCGCGACGAACCAGCGCAGGCGCACCACATCTATCGACTCCAACCGGCTCATTCGTGGAAGCGTATGCCAATGGCCGATGGGAACCGCCCGCGCCGCCGAGTAGCGGCTGCCCGCCTCCGCGTTGCGCGACTCGGACTGCGGACGAATCCGTCCGGCGGCGCCCGTTAGGCTGTATCGGTGAGCCCGGACAATAAAACGCAGACGATGAAGCCGCTGACGGCGGCGAACAAACTCGGCATCTACCTTCCGGCCGCGCCCGAGGAGTTCCGCACCGCACCGATCTCGCGCGCCCAGCTCGACGCGCTGCGCGACGATCCCCCTGCCTGGCTCACCGAACTGCGGCGCAACGGCCCGTTCCCGCGCGACGTGGTGGCCCGCAAGCTCGGCGTCTCCAACACCGGCTTGACCCGCGCCGAGGTCTCCGATCACCTCACCGCCGACGAGATCGACGCCCTGCTCGCCGACCCGCCGGAATGGCTCGTGCGCGAGCGCGAGAATTACGCCGCGGTCCGCGCGGAGAACGCGCGCATCAAGGCGAAGGAAGCCGAACGTCGCGCCGCCACCAACCGCCCGGCGAAGAACCGCGGCTAGCGCGTTTCAGTTCTCCGCGGCCAGTTGTCCGCAGGCGGCCGCGATTTCCTGACCGCGGGTGTCGCGGACCGTGCACGGCACCCCCTGCGCGTTCACGCGCCGGACGAACTCCTGCTCGACCGGCTTGGGGCTGGCGTCCCACTTGGAGCCAGGGGTGGGGTTGAGCGGGATGACGTTGACGTGCACGCGGGAGCCGAGCGCCCTGTGCAGTTTCTCGCCGAGCATGTCCGCACGCCACGGGTGATCGTTGATGTCGCGGATCAGCGCGTACTCGACCGAGACGCGACGGCCGGTCGTGTCGGCGTAGTAGCGGGCCGCGTCGAGCACCTCGGCCACCGGCCAGCGATTGTTGACCGGGACCAGGGTGTCGCGCAGTTCGTCGTCGGGCGTGTGCAGTGAGACCGCGAGCGTGACCGACAGGCCCTCGTCGGCCAGCTTGCGGATGGCGGGAGCCAGCCCCACGGTGGAGACGACGACATTGCGCTGCGAGATGCCCAAGCCGTCCGGCGCGGGCGAGGTGATCCTGCGGACCGCGGCGACCACACGCTTGTAGTTGGCCAGCGGCTCGCCCATGCCCATGAAGACGATGTTGGACAACCTGCCCGGACCGCCCGCCACTTCCCCGTCCCGCAGCGCGGCGGCCGCGGCACGCACCTGGTCGACGATCTCGGCGGTGGACAGGTTGCGGTTCAGCCCGCCCTGGCCGGTGGCGCAGAACGGGCACGCCATGCCGCATCCGGCTTGGCTGGAGATGCACAGGGTCGCGCGGTCCGGGTAGCGCATGAGGACACTTTCCAGCAGCGTGCCGTCGCCCGCGCGCCACAATGTCTTCCGGGTCTCCCCGTCGTCACACGCGACGTGCTTGACGACGCTCAGCAGCGGAGGGAACAGCGCCTCGCCGATCTTCTCCCGCACCGCGGCGGGCAGATCGGTCATCCGGGCCGGGTCGGCCTGCAACCGCGCGTAGTACTGCCGGGCGATCTGATCGGCGCGGAACTTCGGCAGGCCCAGTTCCTCGACGGCCGCGCGCCTGCCCTCGGCATCGAGGTCGGCGAGATGGCGCGGCGGCATGCCGCGGCGCGGAGCGTCGAAAACCAGGGGCAGGGAGACGGTCATAATCGCTCCATTCTCCCATCCGCGCGAACCGGTCGCGCACTCGACCGCGTCCGAGCAGCCCGACATGCCGGGTTCGATGCGGGAAATGCCCGCGTCCGCGATAGCGGTCGGCCATGATCGAGACATGTCCACCCACCCCGAATACCCGCACGAACCGGATCCGGATCTGTCGCGTGGCGGGCGCGCTCCACGACCGAGCGCTCCGGTAACGCCGACACCGACGAAGTCGCTGTCCTCGCGCACCGGTTACACCTGGACCGGGCTCGTCACCGGCGTCCTGATCCTGGTTCTGTTGCTGATCTTCATCCTGCAGAACCTGGAGCAGATTCAAGTGCGCTTCTTCTTCTGGGACTTCTCGCTGCCGCTCGGCGTCACCGTGCTGCTGTCGATGATCGGCGGCGCGCTCGTCATGGCCTCCGTGGGCGGCGCCCGCATCCTGCAGTTGCGCCGCGCCGCCAAGAAAGGCTGACGCGCCGGATCACAGCAGCGTCGACAGCACCAGCCAGGAGACGAACGCCGAAGGCAGCATCGAGTCGAGACGGTCCATGATGCCGCCGTGGCCCGGCAAGAGCGTGCCCATGTCCTTGATGCCGAGTTCGCGCTTGATCTGCGACTCGATCAGATCCCCGCAGGTGGCCACCAGCACCAGGCCGACGCCGAGGACGACGCCGATCATCGAGTTGGCCTCCAGCAGCAGCGTCACCGTGAGCAGACCACCGATCACGCTGAACACCAGGGAGCCGCAGAAACCCTCCCACGACTTCTTCGGGCTGATCGAAGGCACCATCGGATGTTTGCCGAACAGCACGCCTGCCACGTAACCGCCGACATCCGAGCAGACCACCAGGATCATGAACGTCAGCACCCGCAGGTTGCCGTCCGGCTCGAGCAGCAGCAGCGTGGCGAACGAGGCGAGCAGCGGAATCCAGGCCAGCGTGAACACCGTGATGGCGGTGTCACGCAGGAAGTTTCGCGGCGCGGTCTGCAAACCGTGGTCGAACAGCCGCCACACCATGCAGATCAAGGTGGTGGCGGCGAACGCGCCCGCGACACCGCTGGCGCCGTAGGGCCAGCCGAGCCAGAACACCGCCTGGCCGCCGACGATCAGCGGAACCCGCGGGACGAGCACGTCGGCTTCACGCAGGCGCTTGGCGACCTCCCAGGTCGCCACGCCCACACCGGCCGCCGCGACGCCGATGAACAGTTTCGGCACGAACAGCAGGATGGCGATCAGCGAAAGACCCAGACCGAAGCCGACGGTCAGCGCGGCGGGCAGATTACGACCCGCGCGCGAACCACTCGACGGCGCGGCGGTGCGGGCGGCCGCGGCATCCGACTCCGACGCCGCGGCGGAGCCTAACGGTTCATGACCGGACGCAGCAGCATCGTGCGACTGCTCGTGCATCGCATCGGCTGTCCCGTTCACCGGCGGCTCCTCTGCCGCACCGGCCGCGGCGGCGTTCTCGGCCACGATTGTCCCGTCGCTCAACTCGTCGTTCCGTTCGTCCCCCGCCCGGGCGGGCCTCCGCTGGGTTCCGGCGGCACTCGCGGTGACCGGGCCTCCTCCGGGCCCGTCACTCCTGCCGACCGATCCGCGTCAGACCTCGAGCAGTTCGGCTTCCTTGTGCTTGACCAGTTCGTCGACCTGGCCGACATACTTGGCGGTGGTCTTGTCGAGCTCCTTCTCGGCGCGCCCGACCTCGTCCTCCCCCGCCTCGCCATCTTTCTGGATGCGCGACAGTTCGTCCATCGCCTTGCGACGGACATTGCGGATGGCGACCTTGGCGTCCTCGCCCTTGCCCTTGGCCTGCTTGGCGAGTTCGCGGCGGCGCTCCTCGGTCAGCTGCGGCACCGAGATCCGGATGATGTCACCGTTGTTGGTGGGGTTGACGCCCAGATCCGAGTTGCGGATCGCGGTCTCGATCGCCCCGAGCTGGCCCGCCTCGTAGGGCTTGATCACGACCATGCGCGGCTCCGGCACCGTGATGCTGGACATCTGGGTGATCGGGGTCGGCGATCCGTAGTAGTCGACGACGACCCGGGAGAACATGCCCGGATTCGCCCGACCGGTACGAATGGTTCCGAGATCGTCCTTCGCCACCGAGACGGCCTTTTCCATCTTCTCCTCGGCGTCGAAGAGCGCTTCTTCAATCACGACCGTTTCCTCCACAGCGTCGTCATGTCACGATCCGCGGTCAGCGGGTATCAGGACCTAACCAGTGTGCCGATCTTCTCACCGGCGACCGCGCGGGCGATATTGCCCTTGGTCAACAAATTGAACACCAAAATCGGCATCTGGTTGTCCATGCACAAGCTGAATGCGGTCGCGTCGGCGACCTTGAGGTCGCGCTCGATGACCTCTTTGTGGGTGATCTCGGAGTACATGGTCGCGGTCTCGTCGACGCGCGGGTCGGCGGTGAACACTCCGTCGACCGCCTTGGCCATCAACACCACGTCCGCGCCGATCTCCAGCGCGCGCTGCGCCGCCGTGGTGTCGGTGGAGAAGTACGGCATGCCCATGCCGGCTCCGAAGATGACCACGCGGCCCTTCTCCAGGTGCCGCTTGGCGCGCAGCGGAAGGTAGGGCTCGGCGACCTGGCCCATGGTGATCGCGGTCTGCACCCGGGTGTCCACGCCCTGCTGTTGCAGGAAATCTTGCAGGGCAAGGCTGTTCATCACGGTGCCGAGCATGCCCATGTAGTCCGAGCGCGCGCGTTCCATGCCGCGCTCCTCGAGCTCGGCGCCGCGGAAGAAGTTTCCGCCGCCGATCACCACGGCCACCTGGACGCCGGTGGCGACCACCTCGGCGATCTGTTCGGCGACCGTCTGCACCACATCCGGGTCCAGCCCGACCTTGCCTCCGCCGAACATCTCCCCACCGAGTTTCAGCAGCACCCGGCGATATCCTGGGCGATCGGTCCCCGGGTCCGTCATGGGTCTCCAGTCTCCTTCGGCGGTGGATTGTCGATTTGCGGCGATTCGGCGCGCACGGCGGGAGCCCGTGGCGTGGAGCTAGGCAGAGCGGCATCCATCCTGCCTTACTCGGTTCCGGCGGCAGCAGAAGACCCCCCGTCAACCGGCGTTCGTTCGGTCGGCGGGGGGCCTGCTCGCTGGGGGTGCGGCGGGACTTAGTTCGCGCCGACCTCGAAGCGGGCGAAGCGGGTGACGGTGACACCGGCCTCGTCGAGCAGCTTCTTGACGGTCTTCTTCGAATCGGTGACCGACGGCTGCTCCAGGAGCACGACGTCCTTGAAGAAGCCGTTGACCCGGCCCTCGGTGATCTTCGGCAGCGCGGCCTCGGGCTTGCCCTCCTCGCGAGCGGTCTGCTCGGCGATGCGGCGCTCGTTCTCCACGATGTCGGCCGGGACCTCGTCGCGGGTCACGTACTTGGCCTTGAGCGCGGCGACCTGCATGGCGGCGGCGCGGGCGGCCTCGGCCGCGGCATCGCCCTCACCGGTGTACTCGACCAGCACGCCGACGGCGGGCGGCAGGTCCGAGGCACGCTTGTGCAGGTAGGTGGCGACCGGGCCGTTCAGCGAGATGACGCGGCGCAGTTCGAGCTTCTCGCCGATCTTCGCGGCGAGCGCCTGCACGGCCTCGTCGACGGTCCTGCCGCCGAGGTCCAGCGCCTTCAGCGACTCCAGGTCGCCCGGCTTGGCGGCCGCCGCCGCGGCGACGACCTGCTCGGCCAGCTGCTGGAACTCCGCGTTCTTCGCGACGAAGTCGGTCTCGGAGTTGATCTCGACCATGACGCCGTCCTTGGCGGCGACCAGGCCTTCGGCGGTGGTCCGCTCGGCACGCTTGCCGACGTCCTTCGCGCCCTTGATGCGCAGCAGTTCGACGGCCTTGTCGAAGTCACCGTCGGTCTCGGCCAGCGCGTTCTTGCAGTCCATCATGCCGGAGCCGGTCAGCTCCCGGAGCCGCTTCACATCGGCAGCGGTGTAGTTCGCCATTCTCGGCGAGCCTCCTTCGGAGAAGTGTGGGTGTTGGCAGCGGCGATCACGATGGCACTCGCTCGTGATCGCCGCCGAAACAGCGGATGAAGAGTCTCAGGCCTCGGCCGAGCTCTCGGCGGCCTCGGCACCGGGCGCGGCCTGCGCGAGCAGCTCCTGCTCCCACTCGGCCAGCGGCTCACCCGCGCCCGCCTCCGGCTTCTCGTCGCCCGCGGACGCGCCGGCGCGCGCCTGCACGCCCTCGGCCACCGCGGAGGCGACCACCTTGGTCAGCAGGGCGGCGGAGCGGATCGCGTCGTCGTTACCCGGGATCGGGTAGTCGACCAGGTCGGGGTCACAGTTGGTGTCCAGGATCGCGATGACCGGGATGTTCAGCTTGCGCGCCTCGCCGACGGCGATGTGCTCCTTGTTGGTGTCGACGACCCAGATGGCCGAAGGCACCTTCTGCATGTCGCGGATACCGCCGAGGGTGCGCTCGAGCTTGTTCATCTCACGCGTCAGCATGAGGATTTCCTTCTTGGTGCGACCCTCGAAACCACCGGTCTGCTCCATGGCCTCGAGCTCCTTGAGGCGCTGCAGGCGCTTGTGCACGGTGGAGAAGTTGGTGAGCATGCCGCCCAGCCAGCGCTGGTTGACGTACGGCATCCCGACGCGAGTCGCCTCGGCCGCGATCGACTCCTGGGCCTGCTTCTTGGTGCCGACGAAGAGGACGGTGCCGCCGTGGGCGACGGTCTCCTTGACGAACTCGTAGGCCTTGTCGATGTAGGTCAGGGTCTGCTGCAGGTCGATGATGTAGATGCCGTTGCGGTCGGTGAAGATGAACCGCTTCATCTTCGGGTTCCAGCGCCGGGTCTGGTGTCCGAAGTGTGCGCCGCTGTCGAGCAGCTGCTTCATGGTTACGACAGCCATAGCTCCCGTATCTCTCTTTCATTTGCCGGTTGACGCAGCGAATCGGCGATCCGCTGCCCTGGCGCCGCCGAATCGTCGGACCCGGCCGGGAAGGCGGGGACCAGCCGGCGATTCACTGTTCCGAACACGCTGCCGCGAACCCGGAAATCTCGGGCTCGATTCGGACAGCGCCGCTAGGAACAAGCACGGGTGGCGCGCGAAGTCGGTCCATGCAGGCACAGACCGCTCGATCAGTTTACGGCCTCGCCGCACGCAGACCTAAATCGATCCGAGCGGAACCCTTTGACCAGGCGGAACGGAGGCTTTCCACAGGCAAGCGAGTTATCCCCATTCCGGGGATCCGGCCGTCGGCCGCAGTTCGACCACGGGAGGGTGGAGGACATGAAACCGATTTCCACCGTGACGACCTTCCTGGTTCCACTGTTGTTCGTGCTCGGCGTCGTCGTCACGCCGCCGGCCGGGGCCGAGGCGCCCGCGCCGGAACCCGCGCTCGGGGCGTGCGCGGGTTCGGTCTGCCCGCCGTCGCTCTCCGATCTGCTGCGGCGCGCGCCTCGCCCGTTCCGGCAATCCGGCCGCGACGCCGGTGGGCACGACCGACTCGAGACGACTTCCGCCGAGCCGGCATCGCGACCGGAGACGGACTTCCCGGTACGGCGGGAATGACATCGCCGCACGGCAGGCGGCTGGGCCGGTGGCTTGCTCCGCTGCTCGGAATCGCCGTCGCCGCGGTCGCCGCCACGGAGCCGATGGCGACGGCCGCACCCGGCCGGTTCGGGTGGCCGCTACAACCGCGCCCCGCGGTGCTACAGCGCTTCGACAAGCCGGCGCAGAACTGGCTGCCGGGGCATCGGGGGGTCGATCTGGCCGGCAGCGAGGGGCAGGCCGTGCTCGCCGCGGGGGAAGGGATCGTCGTGTTCGCGGGGACGGTGGCCGACAAGCCGGTCGTGTCCATCGCCCACCCCGGCGGGCTGCGCACGACCTACGAGCCGGTTCGCGCCGAGGTTCCCGTCGGCAGGCGCGTCGGCCGGGGCACCCCGATCGGCGCGCTGGAGGCCGGGCATCCCGGATGCGCGACGCCGTGCCTGCACTGGGGCGCACGCGCCGAGGGCGATAGCCGACGCAGCCGTGAGTATCTGGACCCCCTGGGACTCCTGTACCTCGCTCCCCTGCGGCTCAAACCTGTGCGTCCCTGAACCCGGCGCCTGGATTCGTTGCTTCTTCGCGCACTCAGGGGCGGGTGGCGCGCCGCCGGCGGTGCCAGGTGCGATGCGGCTGGGGACACGGGCCCATGGCGTCGCGGAAGCCCACTCCACGAATCGGCGTGTCGGTGGGGAGAGCTGGCGGTACCGGGTGGGCGGGGTGAAGATCAGGGCATGGAGGATGGGCTGTCAGCGTTCACGTATTCCGAGGTCGGCGCGACCCGAGGGCCGCTGCCGGAGGGATATCACGGGTTTCGGCTGCGGCGGCGCATCGGGCGCGGACGAGCACTGTTCGAGCACGCGGGTGCGGAGATCCGCGCCTATCGGGTGCAGAAGGGCACCGGGATCTTTCGATCCGCCGACACCCCGACCGCCGAGCCCGGCACCACCATCACAGTGCGCCTGGGATTCGGTCCGTTCGGGATCGTCGCGCCGTGCCGGGTGGTGTACGTCCTCGACGAACCCGACAGGCGAGGCTTCGCGTACGGGACCTTGCCCGGACACCCCGCGTCCGGCGAGGAACTGTTCGCCGTCGAGTACGACGCCGCCGAAGACGCGGTGTACGGACTGATCGTCGCGTTCTCCCGCCCCGCCACCTGGTACACCCGCCTCGGCGGACCCGCGGTCCGGCTGATCCAGCGCTTCGTCGCGAGCAGGTACCTGGCAGCCTTACCGAAGTCTGTTTGAGTGAGATGTCTCCGTCCGGCGCGGCGGAGAGCTACAGCAGTTCGGTCAGGACCCGAGCCTCGGCATGCAAGGCCTCGCCACACACGGCTGGGCATGTGGCCGCGGCGTCTGAAATCGCTTCTATCAGAACTTCCGACTGTCCATCGATCGACCAAGAGGCGCGCGATACTTTTCCGGTGACCGCCGAACCCGAGATGGCCGGGGAGCCCTCGAATCTTCCGGTAGATCCAGCGTCGCCCGTCTACGACGAGATGCTTGACGCCCGTGTCGAGATCCAGGAGATCATCGAATCTTCACGGCTGATGGGCCTCGATTCCATGTCGTTCGATCAGTTGATGACCTACATCACGGCCAAGCGCGAATACCAGGCATCCGCGTATTCGGACACCGAAGCCGTCGACCGCGCCCGGCGCGACCACGAGTTGCAGGCGGAGTCGAGGCGCACCGAACTGGCGAAGGAAGAGGCGGAAGCGAGGAACAAGATCCTCGAATCGCGCTACCGCGCTGGACTGGCCACGGCGCTCGTGGCAGGTACGGTCGCCGGAGTCATGTTCGGCATTGTCAAAGGTGTACCGGCGCAGGAGCTGACGCAATATCTGGCGCCGGTATCCGGCCTTGCCGGGATCGTCGTCGGCTACTTCTTCGGGCGGGAGTCGAGATGAGATGCTCGCAGGCTCTCGTATCGGCGACCGGGCCGACACCGGCGCCCGCCCGAGGACCGGCCGCCTGTGGCGTGACCGGCCGGACGCCTACGGTGTGACGATCGCGAAATCGGGATCCGGGGCGTCGAAGATGTGCACCAGTTCGGCGAGCTTGGTGACATCTCCCTCGATGACGATATCGCCGGCGGCAGCCGCGACGCCGAAGTCGTCGCCGGCCAGCAACACCCGGATCAGGGTGGTTTTGGCCAGCGTGAATGTGGCGTCCGGTTCGGGTAGCCGCATGCCCGGGGCGACATCGAAGTGGGTGAGGCGACCGTTGCGCAGTTCGAGCCGGTGCGGGCGGTCCTGGTCGGTGAGGATCCAATCCGTGACGAGCCGATGGTCCCACGCCTTGGGACCGTCGACGCGCAGCGCCAGGGCGTCGAAGATCTGGTCGATACTCAGCGCCGCGACCATGGTCGGCGATTCGGGCTTGGCCGGCGTGCCGAACGAACCGTAGCGCAGCTCGTAGGCTCCGCTGAGATAGAAATTGCGCCAGGTCGCGTTCTCCGCACCATAGGCGAGTTGCTCGAAGGTACTGGCCTGCAACGCTTTCGCTGCATCGTTGTCCGGGTCGGCGAAGATGACGTAATCGAGCACCTGCGCCACCCAGCGATAGTCCCCGGCCTCGTAGGAAGCCCGGGCCTTGCGCAGCACCTCCTCCGCACCGCCCATGAATTCCACGTGCCGCCGGGCCGATTCGACCGGCGGGTGCTCCCAGAGGTGCGCCGGGTTGCCGTCGAACCAGCCCATGTAGCGCTGATAGATGGCCTTCACGTTGTGATTGACCGAACCGTAGTATCCGCGCGCATGCCAGGCCTCGGCGACCGCGGGCGGAAGCGTGATCAGTTCGGCGATCTCCGCGCCCACGTACCCCTGGTTCAGTAGACGGACGGTCTGGTCGTGCAGGTACCCGTACAGGTCCCGTTGCAGTGCGAGGAACTCCACCAGGCGCTCGGTGCCCCAGGTCGGCCAATGGTGCGAGGCGAAGACGACGTCGGAGTCCCGGGCGAACAGGTTGATCGCCTCGGTCAGGTATTTCGCCCAGACGTGGGCGTCGCGCACCACCGCACCGCGCAGTGTGAGCACATTGTGCAGAGTGTGGGTCGCGTTCTCGGCCATACACAGCGCGCGGCGGTCGGGAAAGTAGAAGTTCATTTCCGCGGGTGCCTCGGTGCCGGGCGTGAGCTGGAAGACCATTCGTATCCCGTCGATGGTCTCCTCCTGACCGGTCGCGGTGATGTCGACGGTCGGGGGGATCAGTGTGACGGTGCCGACCGACGTGGTCTGGCCGAGCCCGGAGCCCACCGCGCCGAGCGGACCGCGCGGCAGCACCGCGCCGTACATGTACCCCGCACGGCGCGCCATCGCCGTGCCCGCGTAAACGTTCTCCGCGACCGCGTGCTCCAGGAAACCGGCGGGCGCCAGCACCGGACAGCGCCCCTGCTCGACCGCCTCCGCTGTGACGACTCCGTGCGCACCGCCGAAGTGGTCGACGTGCGAATGCGTGTAGATCAACCCGGTCACCGGGCGATCGCCACGATGGGCGCGGTAGAGCGCGAGACCCGCCGCCGCGGTCTCGGCCGAGATCAGCGGATCGATGACGACGACGCCGGTTGCGCCTTCGACGAGCGTCATGTTGGACAGGTCGAGCCCGCGGATCTGGTAGATGCCGTCGGTGACCTCGAACAACCCCTGCCGCACGAGCAGGCCGGACTGCCGCCAGAGGCTCGGATGCACCGACGCGGGGCAGGGTTCCCGCAGGAACGCGTAGGAGTCGTTGTCCCACACGACGGTTCCGTCTTCGGAGGCGACCACGCCGGGTGTCAGCGCGGCGATGAATCCGCGCTCGGCGTCGGCCGGATCGGTCGTGTCGGCGAAGGGCAGTGCGGCGGCCGCACGCTGGTGCTCCGCGACGATGAAATCGCTCGGCTCGCTCGCTGTGCTCATTGTCGTCCTCCTGTCGTCTCGGACCTTGCTGAGCCGCCCCCCTGCTCGGGTAGCGGTTCGAGGGAGCCGGCCGCCGCCGCGGTCACCGCGACCACGACCACCGCCGCGGCCGTCGCGGCGACAATGCGACCGCCATGGGCGTAGCGACCCCGGCGAAGACCGTGGTTACGCAGGTAGCAGGCCCCGGCCAGCGCCGCCATCGCGAGCGCGGCCGCGACGGGCGCGAACGCGGAGGCACGCCACCCGCTGCCGAGGGCCTGATGCACGAACAGCGTGCCGACGACCATCGCCGCCACGGCGGTGCGCCGCCACGCCAGTGCGGTGCGTTCGGCGGACAGATGGGGCGCGCTCACCGCAGCAGCACCGCCACCGCCGCCAGCACCGAGACGACCGCGATGCCCGCCGACAGGATCGGCACCAGCACCGTGTCCGGCAGCGGTTCACCGCGCCGCATGGCCACGCCGACGCGCCGCCAGTGCGCGTACGCGCCGACCGCGACGACCGCCGCCAAGACCAGGCAACTCAGCGCGATCACGCGACGCAGTCCCGCGATTCGGAACGACTGGACCAGGGTGTGCACCGCGACACCACCGGCCAGCAACCCCAAGGAGGTCCGCATCCACGCGAGGAAGGTGCGCTCGTTCGCGAGGGTGAAGCGGTAGTCGAGTTCCTCTTCACCGTCTTCCGATTCGGCTTCGGGATTCGGCAGCGTCACGCCGCCTCGGCTCGGATAGGAAGAACCCGGGTGCGCGACCGCGTGCGACCGGCCCACTCGCGCCGAAGCGCACGGCGCCCGGGATGCGGCGACGTTCCGGTGCACGGGATCACGCCGGACTGCACGGTGCTCACGGCACACCACGCTAGTGCGGATCGCGGCAACTCGCGGGACGCCGTCGCCGACCGCGGGAACACGATCGATGTGGGGACGCACGCCGGACACCTCGCCACAGAAGGTTCGCTCGCCGCCGCGTTACGCGGGTAGCTGATCGAAAGCCAGATCAGTCCCGGACCGCCCCGGGTCAAGGCTACAGTGGAGCACATGGAACGGCGCGCGTCTCGTGTTCGCTGGCCTATATCACGCAATCGGACCAGTTCGCAGCGCTTCTCCGCCGGGTAGGTCCGATTGGTGACGCTCACGGGCACCACTCCATAGCTGTAGCGTTGGCAAATAATCAGCTACGTCAGCGTAACCGGCGCCACGGGACCCGTCCACGCTCCGCCCCGCCCGTGACCGGCTGGTTATGCGCGATTCGAGCGGGGTGTCAGATCACGATCGCGTTCTCGAACGTCATGGCCAGCCGCGCCACGGACGAGGACATCAGCGCGCGCCGCGGCAGGCCGAGCGACCGGAGTTCCGCGGCGATCTCGTGATCGCCGAGTTTCAGTTCCGCTCCGCCGACCCGCGCCCGCATGCCGGAAGGCCGCATTTCCCAGCGCGTACAACGGGTGACACCGTCGATGTGCGAGTAGGCGTCGAACGAGGAGGCGGCAGCGCGTCCGTTCGGGGTCGCGAACCCGGGCCGCACCCGGAGATCCGCGATCAGCCGCCCGTTCTGGTGCAGCGCGCCACTGCGCGTGCGGGCACCGTGGTCGACGACGAATTCGGCGAGTTCCTTGGGAAACCCCCAGATGCCGCGCCCGGCGGCCAAGGTGAAATCCCCGTCGACCGGCAGCCGGTGGATCAGTACGCCCGCACGCCCGGTCACCAGCGCCTTCGAATCACCGAAACGCTCCGCCGTTCCCGCGGTGTGGTGTCGCACCATGAACGAGACACCGAACTCGTTGTAAGGGCCGAGATCGCCGTCGACGTAGTCGACGAAGACCAGCGTGCACATCGCCCGCCCGCCGGGCAGCCGGAGGATTCGCAGCCCGGAGTAGTCGATGAGGCGTTGAGCCGACCCGGCGGGCACCAGGTAGGTGGCCATGAAGGCGTGCGCGAGCCGGATACGGACCGGCATGTGTATCTCACGACCGAGAACGGTGTGCGTGCTCACGTCGACGCCTTTCTGCGCATCGGCACGGGCGCGCCGGATCGCGTGTCCACTGGTCATGTATATGGAACACGTATCAGTTTATCGACGCAATGCACGTTTCCATGCGCTTTCAGTCGCAAGGAACACGTTTCAATCTTATGGGCTCACTCCTCCGCGACACGGACCTCGGACGACTTCGGCGCGTTACGCAGGCGAGCTTCCAGGCCATCGAGGACGCACAGCAGGCCGAAGTCGAAGGCCATCGCGCGCGCGACCTCCGGGTCGGTCGGCACGGCCGCCTCATAGTCCGCGAGCATTTCGGGATAGTCGCCGGCCAGTTCGTTCATCACGCGCAGCATGCCGTCGGTGTCCATCTCGGCTCCCCGGGACGCCGCGTCCCAAGCGATTTCGGGAATCACCTGGCCGAGGACGAAACACATCACCGATCCGCTGGCCAGATAGATGTCCACACCCTGAAAACCCGCCTGGACGAACGCGCGGCGCAGCCGATCGCTCAGCCGCAAGGAATTCGGGCCGATACTGGGCAATCGCCCGACCAAGGACGCCACCCACGGATGCTCCCTGATGGTCGCGCGAAAGCTGTAGGCGAAGGTGGTCAGCAGTTCCCGCCAAGACGCCCGCTCGGGCTCCGGGGTCCGGACCATGCCCCAGAACTCGTCGAGCACCAGCTCCAGCAGCTCATCCTTGTTGGAGACGTGCCAGTAGAGACTGGTCGCTCCCGCACCCAGCTTCGCGCCGAGCTTGCGCATGCTCAGCGAATCCAGCCCTTCGGCATCGAGTATCTCGACCGCCGCGGCGATGATCTGCTCCCGGTGCAGCCCGGACGCCCTGGGCTGGCGCGGCTGCTTGGTCCATACCGACGAGAACTGCTGCTTGGTCACGACACGATCCTATATTCGCTCGCACACCGTTCGACTTTCTCGTACGCTGTGCGAGTGGAATCGAACGTTGTACGAGACCCCCGCCGGTGGTGGATCCTGGGGGTCCTCTGTCTTTCCTTGCTCGTGCTGATGCTCGACAGCACCGTGCTCAATCTCGCGATCCCGTCGCTGATCCGGGAGCTAGGCGCCACCCCGTCGGACGTGCAGTGGATTCTGGACGCCTACGTGCTGGTCTTCGCCGGTCTCCTGCTCACCGCGGGCAGCCTGTCCGACCGCTTCGGCCGGAGGCGAGCGCTGATCTGCGGGCTGGCCGTGTTCGGCGTGGCGTCGCTGGCCGCCGTACTGGCCACCGAACCGTGGCAGGTCGTGGCCGCGCGCGTCGCGATGGGCGTCGGCGGGTCGCTGCTGATGCCGTCGACCTTGTCGATCTTGATGACCACCTTCGCCGAGGACGAACGGCGTACGGCCATGGCGGCGTGGTCGACGGTCTCCATGGTCGGCATCGTCGCCGGACCGACGCTGGGCGGATTCCTGCTCCAGCACTACTGGTGGGGTTCGGTTTTCTTGCTCAACATCCCGGTGGCGGTTCTCGCGATCGTGGCGGCCGTCGTGCTGATGCCGGAGACCACCGGGGAGCAACGGCCGGTCGACCTGGTCGGCGTCGTGCTCTCGGTCGTGGCGCTGACCGCGACGGTCTACGTGATCATCGAGCGGGAATGGAACATTCCCGTGCTCGTGCTGGCCGCCGTCGCGGCGGCCGCGTTCGTCGTATGGGAGAGCCGGTCCGTCCATCCGATGCTGCCGTTGGCGGTGTTCCGCAGTCGCGACTTCACCGGCACCTGTTTCACCCTGCTGCTGATGGTGTTCGGGATGGGCGCGGTGATGCTGATGCTCACGCAGTACCTGCAGTTCGTGCTCGGCTACGGGCCGATGAAAGCGGGTCTGGCGCTGCTGCCGTACGCCGTGGCCGCGGCGGTCTGCAACGGCCTCGGCGCGACTCTCGGCAAAACGCTGAGCAACAAGACGCTCATCGTGTCCGGTCTGCTCGTCATGGGCGTGGCCTTCGGCATCCTCGCCCTCGCGACCGGCTATCTCTGGATTCTGGTCAGCATGCTCGTGATGGGCGTGGGCGGCGGTTTGGCGGGTCCGGCCGCCTACGCGGCGATCATGAGCGCGATCCCGCTGCAGCACGCCGGTGTCGGCTCCGCGATGAACGACACCATCCAGCAGGTCGGCATGGCGATCAGCATCGCCGTCCTCGGTAGCGTGCTGGCCGGTGTGTTCACCTCCCACATGCCCGCCGACGCGCCCGACATGGCGCGTGAATCCATCGGCGCCGCCTTCCAGCTCGGCTACATCGAGCCCGCCAAGGAGGCATTCACCGCCGCCATGTCCACCGGCGCGTGGATCAGCGCCGGATTCAGTATCGCGGCCGCCCTGCTCGGCGCGGTCCTGCTGCGGGCACGGCGACCGAAGCCGGCCGAACAGCCGGAGACCGTCCCGGTCGCGAACGCCTGACTGTGCCGGTGAGCCGTGACGGGCGCGTGCGCGTCATCCGCCCGTCACGGCGCAGCCGCCCCGGGCGGTGGGCCTCCGGTTCGCGTCGAGTAGCGATGGCGACGCCTTTCCGGATCCCCCGGTATGAATGATTCCGACCCGGGGGTTGATGGTCTTGCGCGTGTCCTCCGAGCAAAGTTGAAGGTGTTCACATCTGACGGCCTTCAACAAACGAGGGCTAGTGAAAGCAATCAATCCTCTGGAGACATCATGACCACGAACAAAATGCGCGCAACGGCGGCGGCGGTAGCGCTCGCACCGATCATCGCACTCGGTTCAGGTTTTGCTTCCGCTGCCCCGGACGTATCCCCGGGACCAGTGGCGGATAATTCGACGCCGATCCCGGCGCAGGTCGAACCCGCGACGCTGGGCCTGGTTTGGCCGCTGGGTATTTTCTGTGCTCCTCTCCTGCTGCTTCCGCCGGTCGTCAACGCGGTGGCCGTATTCGTGTGCGCCGCCTGACCCGACTTCCGAGAAGGGAGCTGAGGACCAGGGCACGATGCGACTCGTCTCGGATCGTGTCGCAAGTGGCTCGCACATACCCTGACCGGGCTCTCCGTCGATGGGCCTGCCGATATGGCCGCCGGTCCACCGGCGCACCCGGTCAGGGAACTTCTGCGAATCAATCATGCGGCTCGGATAAGTGCGGTTGAATTACCGGATGGCCAAGTTCAGGAAACTCGTGAGCGCTGCCGCGGCACTCGCCGCAGGCACGGCGCTGTTCGGGGCGCCCGGGGCCGCACACGCCGAGTCTCCGTCCGTTCTGGGCGGCGGCTCGGGCATCGTCGTCGGCGGTCAGAACATCTGCAGCCTCACCACTATCGGACGTGATTCCGGTGGCCGGTTGGTCGGATTCACCGCAGCGCATTGCGGTGAAGTGAACTCCACGGTCGTGGCCGAATCCAACCGGGACGCCGGCGCCGTCGGCACTGTCGCCTATGCCGACAGCGGTTTGGACTATGCCGTGATCGTGTTCGATCCGGAAATGGTCGTGCCGGTCAATCAGGTGGGCGGTACGACGATCACCGATCTGGGCGGTCCGGCCCAATCCGGGGACTTCGTCTGCAAGGAAGGCCGGACAACCGGGCGGACCTGCGGGCCCGCCTATGGCAATGTCTTCACGGCCGGCAATGCGACCTGGACGCAGACGTGTGTCGTCGAGGGCGATTCGGGCGGGCCAGTAGTGGTTGGGACCACCCTGGTCGGCATGGTCAACGGCTACCTGGTCGTACCGTGCATCGGACCGCAACTCGGAACCGACTTCAGCGCGGTCGTCGCCGACGCGAACGCTCGCGGCGAGGCCGGGGCCGGTTTCCAACCGATTTGATCGGACACACCGGTGCCCCGATCCCGCATCCGGCCCGGCCGGAGCCTTTACCTCTCCTGATCTGTGACAACGCCGAATTCGATGGCGCGTTCGACCAGGAACAGCCGCTTTTGGTTCGGGGGTAGGGCTTCGACCCGGAATATCCGGAACAGCGCTCGCATATGCGTCTTGACCGTCGAGATACTCAAGCACAAATCGTGTGCGATCTGGCTGTTGGAGGCGGGGTACGCATACCCGTTGCGCGCGTCGTAGGGTCGGCACAGCGCCTCGAGGACCATATGCTGAGCCGGGGTCAGTGAATCGCGATTCGGCAGTGGTGAATTGGCAAGCGTCATCTCCTCGTCGGAGGATGACGCGGCCTTGAAGACGAATACCGATCGCCCTACCCGAATGGTGTCGCCGGAGTCGAGTTTCCGCCGCCCGCCGACGCGTTCACCATTGACGAATGTCCCATTCTTCGATAGCCCGTCGTCGACGATGACCCAGCAACCGCCCACCCGCTCGATAATGGCGTGCAGACGGGAGACGGTCACGTCGGTCAGGGCGATATCGGCGGCGGCGGACCGCCCGATGGTCACTTTCGACACTCCCCCATCCAGAGAAATCTCGCGCGCCGTTTCGGGGCCGACGGGCTTGGAGGTAGTGGAAATGGTGGCGGACTGCCGCCACGCGGTCTGCCCTGCCAATGCGTATGTTCCGCGATGCAGGGCCTGTGGTCCGCTGAACGTAGACATCGTTCGTTTTCCCATCGAAGTACGTCGTGAACTGCGGGCACCGATTCGCTCTCTTCAGGGTGCGCCTCCTCGGCGGTGATCACATACGGTTTCGCCTACTTCGATGCCTGACCGGGACGTGCGGCCATCGACTGTGCGCCCGCAGCGAAAGGCGGATCAGGATGGTCGGATGAGCGTCATGATCCGACCGCGGACCGGCACCGACCTCGACGCCTGCGTCGCGGCCTTGCGCGAGGTCCACGACGTCGACCGATATCCGGAACTCTGGCCCACGGACCCGGTGGGTTGGCTGTCGCCGCCCAAGCTCCTCGCGGCCGTCGTCGCCGAACGCGACGGGATGGTCATCGGGCATATCGGTCTCGGCGTGAGCGGCCGAACACCGCAAGCGGTGCGGGATGCGGTCGGCACGGCGGCTGTCGTCTCGGTGATCCGGCTGTTCGTGGTCCCGGGTGCGCGTCGGACCGGAGTGGGCGTGCGCTTGCTGGCGGCGGCGGTCGGCGTAGCCGAGAGCCGTGGGCAGCGGACAGTGCTCACCGTGGAGTCCGGCAGCGCTGCGGCGATCGCGATGTACGAGCGGAGTGGGTGGCTGCGCGTGCACAGCGGATCCGGCGGTTGGTACACAGCGAACCGGCAAGAGGCTCGGGTGCACTACTACGTCAGCCCGTCAAGGCACGGATCGTCATGGTGAACCGCGACCGACGCACTGTCCTCCGCCTTGCTCGGGCGGTGCGGCGCCTTCGAGCGAGCATCCGCGCGCGGTCGGTGGAGGCAGGGTGCGCTCGTACGCCGTTGCCCTAGATGAGTGATTCCCAGTGTCATGGTGCGCCGTTAGAATCCGGGCATGGCTCGACGACGGTACGTGGCACGCGGTGTGCCGGGCGGGTACCGCGTATGGGACAACAGGGCTCGCCGTTGGTGGGGTGAGGTGTATGAGTTGTGCCCTGATGAGCTGGTGGCCGAGCTGAACAATTCTCACCGCCCCGACCGGATCACTGAACTGACCAGGCAGGCGCGGGCCCGCAAGCGTTGAATGCTGTTCGCCGGAGCTGGTAGGTCGCCGACGTCGTGAGCCGTTGCGCGGTTCGGTCGCGCAGCGCACCGAGCAGCTATCGGGTTCCGTCGTCGCCTCGCGGGTATCGCTGTTGTGAAAGTGATTGTCAGGTAGTGGATTTGAGAAGTTGGGCGAGGGCGTCGTAAGTCAAGGTTGTGAGCAATGACATCGACACCCTCGCCACTGCACTCTATGTCACTACCGACGACTGGTTGAAGCTTCGCTCGGATCTGGCTCCCCGGCGTCCGGCGATCGGATTCGCGCCCCGGTTGACCGACGCCGAACTGGTGACGTTGGCGGTAATGCAGGCGCTGCTCGGGTTCACCTCCGAGGCCCGCTGGCTGCGGTATGCCCGCACGCGTCTGCGGCACCTGTTTCCGTACCTGCCGAAACAACCCGGCTACAACAAGCGGCTACGCAACGCCACCGCCATGCTCGTCACGGTGATCCGAGTCTTGGCCTCCGACACCAGTCTGTGGTCCGACGACGTATGGGTGGTCGATTCCACACCGGTCGAATGCGGCCGCTCCCGCGAGACCGTCAAACGATCCGACCTGGCCGTATGGGCCGAGTACGGGTACTGCGCCTCGCATTCGCGCTATTTCTGGGGCCTGCGCCTGCACCTGGTCGCCACCCTCGGCGGGCTGCCGATCGGATTCGCCCTGACCGGCGCCAAAGCCGACGAACGCGAGACGCTGATGGGCATCTTGCACGCCGACCCCACACTGCTCGTGCAGCGGCCGGGACAAACCCCGATCTGCGACAAGAACTACTTCAGGGCCAGGTTCGAGTCCGAGCTTGCCGATGCCGGGCTGCACCTGTTGCGTCCAGCGCGCAAAGGCGAACCCGAACGCCCAGGAAGTGCCCTGTTCAGGCCGCTGCGCCAAACCGTTGAGTCGATCAACCAAACTCTCAAAGCCCAACTGGACCTGGAACGCCATGGCGGGCGCACCCCAGCTGGAGTCATCGCCCGCATCCTGCAACGCATCCTCGCGCTCACCGCCGCGATCTGGCACAACGACATCACCGGCGCACCGATCCACCACTCGCTGACCACCTACGATCACTGACCTCTCCCACAGGGGGAACCGCAAAGCCGGTCCCCCTTGGAATCACTCATCTAGACGGCTTCTTCTGGCCCAGGCGTATGGCTCGTCGTCGGCCTCGTCGTTGGGATGGGACGAGGCGCCCGGCGCGTGCCATGCGGTCGGCCGGCTGCGTCAGGCGCGAGGGTGGGCCTGGTCGTGCACCTTCTTGAGGCGGTCGATGGAGACGTGTGTGTAGAGCTGGGTGGTGGCCATACTGGCGTGGCCGAGGAGTTCCTGGACCACACGCAGATCCGCTCCCCCCTCGAGGAGGTGCGTCGCGGCGGTGTGCCGCAAACCGTGCGGACCCATGTCCGGTGCACCGGGGATGGCTGAGACCACCTCGTGCACAACGGTTCTGGCCTGACGCTGATCGAGGCGTCTGCCGCGGCGACCGAGCAGCAGCGCTCGACCGGATTCCGCGGTGGCGAAGGCCGGGCGCCCGTAGCGCAGCCAGTTGCCGACCGCCTCGTCGGCGGGCGCGCCGAACGGCGCCGAGCGCTCCTTGTTGCCCTTGCCGAGCACACGCACCACGCGCCGTTCGCGGTCCACGTCCTCGATATCCAGCCCGCACAACTCGCTGACCCGGATGCCGGTGGCGTACAGCAATTCCACGATCGTCCGATCGCGCAGTGCCATCGGATCACGCTGGGCAGCGCCGGATTCCGCCGCATCCATGGCGCCCAGCGCCTGTTGGCGACCGAGCACGGCGGGAAGGACGCGATGGGCCTTCGGCGAACCCAAGCGCAGTCCCGGATCGGCGGGCAACCGGCCGGTCGCGGTAAGCCAGGCGGTGAACGTGCGCGCCGAGGACGCCCGCCGGGCCAGGGTCGTTCGCGCCGCGCCCACCGCCGCTTGCCGTGCCAGCCACGACCGCAGCAACAACAGGTCCAGCTCGCGGATCGCCGAATCGGCCGACCGCGAGTACAGATGCTCCAGCAGCGATCGCGCATCCCCCAAGTAGGCGCGCACAGTGTGCTCCGAGCGGTTGCGCCCGAGGCGCAGATGCCTGCCGTACTCCACCAGCAGCGCTTCCAGATCTTCGGGCAGCTCCTCCATCCTTCTACCGTCCCGACCCGCGCCCCCGATGGCAAGCCCCCGCGCCGGACGCGCTCATGCGCGGTGAGCCCCTCGCCGCCAACCGCTTTCGTCGCCGACCACCAGATCCGCCAATTCGAGGGCAGACAGCGCCGCACAAACCACCGGAAGGGGCAACGCGCACTGTCTGGACAGCTCCAGCGGCAACCGCGAACCGACCCGTGGGAGCGCGGCGAAAATCAGCGCCTCGTCGCCGGTCAGCCGACTTTCCGGATCGGCGGCCGCCGCCGCTGCGGGAAGCGACAGCCGTAACGGCCCCGCCTCGTCGACGACTTCCTCGGCCCGGGTCACCAGGAGAGCTTCGCCGTCGCGGATCATGCGATGGCAGCCCACCGAAGCGGCCGAGGTCACCGGGCCCGGCACGGCCAGGGCGGGACGGCCCATGCGGCGGGCCCATTTGACGGTGTTACGCGCGCCGCTGCGCAACCCTGCCTCGACGACGAGCACACCGTCGGCAAGGGCGGCGATCAAGCGATTCCGCGCGAGGAATCGGTATTTCTGCGCGGTCACCCCAGGCGGATATTCGCTGACCACCAAGCCGGATTCGGCTATGTCGACCAGCAAGCGCTCGTGCTGCACCGGATAAGGCCGGTCGATGCCGCAGGCCAGCACGGCGATCGTGAGGCCGTGCACCGCCAGCGCCGCCCGGTGCGCCATGCCGTCGACCCCGAACGCCGCCCCGGACACGATGGTCCACCCCTGCGCGGCCAGGTCGCCCGCGATCTCCCCCGTGACTCGATTGCCGTACCCGGTACTGCACCGCGCCCCGACCACCGCCACCGCGCGTTCGCTGGCCTCCAGCAGCGAGCGTGGGCCGCGCACCCACAGCACGAGCGGTACGGCGCCGTCGCGGTCCCGGCCCGGCTCGAGCTGCGCGAGGCCCAGCATGCGCCAGGCGGGCCATTCCGGGTCGTCCGGTGTCACCACGCGCCCGCCGATCCGCTCGATGGTCTCGATATCCCGCTCCGCGACATCACTATGGCGCCGCTGCGCCGTCGGCCCGCGCAGCGCTTCGGGCAGCGCGCACTCCCGCACGGCACGCGCGGCTTCGACCACCCCGACCGACTCGATGAGGGCCGACAGCGGCGCACACGGCCCCTGCACCACCCTCGACAGGTAGACCCACGCCAGCCGCCGGGCGTCGAGTTCGCCGGACGGCGACCCGGAATCCGACGCCGGCGCGTCGACCACCCCAGCCGCCTCCGCCGCCGTGCCTTCGGTCGGCATCGTCGTGCTCATTGCGCACCCCGCTGACGAAAATTCAACGCGGCCAGTACGTCCTGCGCTGCGGGCAGTTCGCCGCCGCGCAGATCGCAGATGGTCCACGCGACCCGGATGGCCCGGTCCGCGCCGCGCGCGGACATGCGACCGAGACGCAGAGCGGCCTCGACCGGAGCGAGCGATTCGCGTGGTAACCGGAACCGCTGGCGCAAGATGTGACCGGGCACTTCGGCATTGGTGAGCCACCCGTACTCGCGCCAGCGCTCGGCCGCGGCGCGCCGCGCGATGGCGACCCGGCCGCGGACGACTTCGCTGCTCTCGGCCTCGTCGGTGCTGAATGCGGCACCGGACTGCCCGTGCATCCGCACCCAGATGTCGATCCGATCCATCAGCGGCCCGGACAGCTTGCCCAGGTAGCGCCGGCGAGCCAGCGGCGCGCAGATGCAGTCGACATCGCGAGCCGGGGCGCACGGGCACGGGTTCGCCGCCAGCACGAGCTGAAAACGGGCCGGGTAGCGCGCGACACCGTCGCGGCGGGCGATGCGCACTTCCCCTTCCTCCAACGGCGTCCGCATCGCCTCCAGCACCTTCGTGCCGAGTTCGGCGCATTCATCGAGAAACAGCACGCCGCGGTGGGCCCGGCTGACCGCGCCCGGCCGGGCGGTCCCCGAACCGCCGCCGATCATCGCGGTCACCGAGGTCGAGTGATGCGGGGCGACGAACGGTGGCGCGGTGATCAACGGGTGGTCACCGGCGAGCGTGCCCGCCATGGAGTGGATCGCGGTCACCTCCAGCGCCTCGATCTCCGTGAGCGGTGGCAGGAGACTCGGAAGCCGTTGCGCCAGCATCGTCTTACCGATGCCGGGCGGCCCGGTGAGCAGCAGATGGTGCCCGCCCGCCGCGGCCACCTCCAATGCCCAGCGAGCTTCGTCCTGCCCCACCACCTCGCTCAGATCGCCGCTCTGCCGCACGGCGTCCGGCAGATCGCCGTCCGGCTCGTCGAGCGTGCCTTCGCCGCGCAGCCAGGCAACGACACCGCGCAGGCTGCGTGCCCCGAAGACCTCGATCCCCTCGACCAGCCCGGCCTCGGCCATGGTCACCGCGGGCACCACGACGGTCGACCAGCCCGCGTTGCGCGCCGCGAGCACGGCGGGCAGGACGCCACGCACCCGCCGCACTCGCCCGTCGAGCGCGAGTTCACCGAGCAGTACCGTCTTCGCGAGCCGCTCGGAGGGGACCGAGCCCGACGCGTCCAGCACCGCGACCGCCAGCGCCAGGTCGTAGACGCTGCCCAGCTTCGGCAAGGTCGCGGGCGACAGCGCGAGAACCACCCGGCCGTCGGGCCACTTCTCCCCCGAGTTCGCCACCGCGGAGCGGACCCGATCACGCGATTCCTGCAACGCGGTATCGGGTAGCCCGACCAGGTGAACGGAGGGCAGGCCCTGCCCGATATCCGCCTCGATCTCGACGAGCAGACCGTCGACACCGGTGACCGCGACCGAATGCGCCCGCCCGAGAGCCATCAGAACACCGCCTCGAGATGATCGATGACCGGTGCGCGACCGTGCGCAACCAGCACCGACACCACATCGAACCGGATGCGGCGCCACGGCCCGTCCTGCTCGGCCAGCCACAGCAGGGCCAGCCGCCGGATCCGCTGCTGCTTGGCGAAGGTGACCGACTCGGCGGGCATGCCGTACCCGAGACCGGAACGCGTCTTGACCTCCACGAACGCGGTCACGTCCCCGTCCAGGACGATCAGATCCAGCTCGCCGTATCGGCAACGCCAGTTCCTGGCGACGATCTCCATCCCCGCGGCGCACAGAAACTTCGCCGCCAGTTCCTCCCCGCGCGCCCCGAGCGCCTGTTTGTCAGTCACTCGGCCAGCGTGCGCCGGGACCGCGTCAGGTCAGCGCCGCCGACCTGGGAAAACAGAAAACCTGTTGATAACCGAGTCGCTGTGGAGAACTCCGCGGCCACTCACTCCGGCAGCCGCAGATCCGGCTTCTCCAGCTCCTCGATGTTGACGTCCTTGAAGGTGATGACCCGCACGTGCTTGACGAAGCGAGCCGGGCGGTACATGTCCCACACCCACGCATCGCTCATCCGCACCTCGAAATACACCTCGCCGTCCGCGTTCTGCGGCCGCAGCTCCACGGAATTGGCCAGGTAGAAGCGGCGCTCGGTCTCCACCACGTACGAAAACTGACCGACGATGTCCTTGTACTCGCGATACAGCGAGAGCTCCATCTCGGTTTCGTACTTCTCGAGGTCCTCGGCACTCATCGGGTGGGACGTCCTCCTTCTCGCCGCATCGCGTCGTGTGATGACATCATCGCGCATGCGCTGCGTCGGTAGCCACTCGGCCAGCCGTACGCTCATTCGGAAACTGCTCGGACAGCGCTTCGTCCAGTCCGCCCGCGAGCACCGCGTCCGCGTCGTCGGCCACCGCCGCGACCGGCCGCAGTCCCGCCGCTTCGCGCACGTTGCGCCAGGAGCGCCGGTGCTCACTGCTGGGACCGAGACGTCGCAACGCGGCGGTGTGCTCGGGCGTGTTGTAGCCCTTGTGGGCGGCGAAGCCGTAGCCGGGGAACCGCTGGTCCAACTCGACCATGATCCGGTCCCTGGTGACCTTAGCCAGGATGCTGGCCGCCGCGATGCACGCCGCCGCACCGTCGCCGCCGATCACCGGCAGCGAGGGCACCGGGATGCCGGGCACCCGGAAACCGTCGGTCAGCACGTAGCCGGGCGTCCGGCCGAGCCCGGCCACGGCGCGGCGCATTCCTTCGATATTGGCGACATGGATGCCGATCGAGTCGATCTCCCAGGCCGGGATGATCACGACCTGATAGGCCAGCGCCAGACGGACGATCACCGGATACAGCTCTTCGCGAGTGGCCTCGGTGAGCTTCTTGGAGTCGTCGAGGCCTGCCAGCTTGTCGTACGCCTTCGGGGCCAGCAGACACGCCGCGACCACGAGCGGTCCCGCGCAGGGACCGCGGCCCGCCTCGTCGACGCCGGCGACCGGCCCCAAGCCACTGCGGATCAATGCCGCCTCGAGCGTGCGCAGCCCTGCGGCCCTGCGCATCACCACGCGCGGCGGCCAACCGTTACCCACCGGCACTCGACCTTGCCCCACCCTCCGATTATCCTGCGCCCCGACCGATCAGTTCTTCTGGGGATTCTCCGAACTCACCGGTCCGATCCGGCCGGGCGGCCAGATCTTGAACACCGCCTTGCCGCGGATGTTGTCCACGGGGATGGTGCCCTGCAGCTCGTCGTTGATATGGGCGCGGGAGTCGGCGGACTGGTTGCGGTTGTCGCCCATCACCCACAAGTGCCCCTCGGGCACCTTCACGGGCTTGAACTCGCGTCCGCCACCGGCGCCATACGGCTGGCCCGGCACGTACGGGGCGAGGTAGCGGGCGTAGGGCTCGTCCAGCGGCTTGCCGTCCACGATGACCCGGCCCTGCGGATCGCAGCACTCCACGGTCTGACCGCCGACCGCGATCACTCGCTTCACCAAGTCGTTCTCGTCCGGCGGCACCAGGCCGAAGAACGAGAAGAAGTTCTGCACGCCGCGGATGGCGGGGTTGTCCGAGCGGATCGACTTGTAGTGGGTGTTCCACGAGGGCGGGCCGACGAACACGACCACGTCGCCCGGTTGCGGATCACCCCAGTAGTAGGTCAGCTTCTGCACGTAGATGCGGTCGCCGGTGCATCCGGCGCACCCGTGCAACGTGGTTTCCATCGACTCCGACGGAATCACGTACGGCCGTCCGACGAAGGTGACCATCAGCGCGGCGATCACCGCCGCGATCACGATGAGGATCGGCAATTCCTGCCAGAACGGCCGCTGCTTCTTCTGCGACCGCCGCTTTGCGCGACCCGACCGCCTACCCTCGTCGCCCGATTCGGACACCGACACCGACCCACTTTCGTCTGCCACGCCGAACAGATTAGCCCGGCAGCGAAACCGAGGTCCGATGCCGGGCTGAGGAAGATCTGTTGAGCCGAAGAGCTAGCTCAGCGCTTTTCCTTGATCTTGGCGGCCTTGCCGCGCAGGTCGCGCAGGTAGTACAGCTTGGCGCGGCGGACATCACCGCGGGTCACGACATCGATGTGGTCGATGTTCGGGCTGTGCACCGGGAAGGTGCGCTCCACGCCGACACCGAACGACACCTTGCGGACCGTGAAGGTCTCGCGGATGCCACCGCCCTGGCGGCGGATCACGACGCCCTTGAAGACCTGGATGCGCTCCTTCGAGCCTTCGATGACCTTCACGTGCACGTTCAGCGTGTCGCCCGGCCGGAAGTCGGGGACGTCGCTGCGCAGCGACTTTTCGTCGACGAAGTCAAGGGTGTTCATTTTCATCCTTCTGGTTCGCGCGAACAGAGGACCCTGGCGGCACTGTGCGTGCTCGGCCGGTTCATGCTCCGATTAAGGGGGTGCGCCGGGTCGACAACCACCCAGGGCAACCTGAGCATTGTGCCAGATCGGCGCGCCGCGGAAGAAATCGGCCCGCAGCGGCGGCGCGTCGGTGCTCCCTTCACGGTACGCCCGGCACGGTGCACGGCCACGGCGAACCGCGGGCGGCCCTTCTCAGTGGTTCTGTTCGCCGGAGATCGCGTCCTGGGCGGGCGGGGGGCCAGGAGTATGCAGCGGACCGTGATCGGGGTGCCAGAGCGAATGGTGCCGGTGCGGAGCGGGCGGAGCGGGCACCACCGTGCGGGTGAGTTCCGCTTCCGCCGCCGTGCGGACGTGCTCGACGTCCGGTTTCCCCGCGACCAGATCCTGGACGAAGATCTTGGCTCGGATCACCGGGCGGCGATATCGCCGTTCCCGGACGATGGCGCGGTACATCAGGCGCCTGCGGTCGGCGTAACGCCAGCGCGCCCAAGGCGCGCCGGGACGACTCAGCCGCAGCGCGCCGACGAACAGCAGCGGCAGGAAGAACATGCCGAACAGGCCGGTCCAGATCTTTCCTTTGGCGATCACGATCGCGGCGAGCCCGAGGTTGACCACGGCGAACACGACGACGAACAGGCGGACCTCGATGCTCGGATCGCGCCGGAAGTCGTTGATGTCCAGCATCCACAGCGGATGGAAGCCGAGCAGCAGCAATCCCGTCACCGCGAGCGCGACGAACACCGCGTCCACCGACGTGCGGCCCTGTTCCTCCCAGTACACGTCGCGCAAGTAGAAGATCAGCGCGAATTCGTCCAGGACCAGCGCGGCGCCCACGCCGAAGACGGCCGCGAGGACGCTTGCCGTGGTCGTGTCGGCGCTCTGGTATTCGGTGACCATGCCGATGCCCGAGGCGAGCACGAGGATCACGCCGAACACCATGTGGTGGATGTGGGTGTCACCGGCCCGCAGGTTGCCCGGCCACCAGCGCACCCGTGCGCGGATCATGCGGACGCTGAGGCGGATGAACAGGAATCCGACGATGAAGCCGAGCAGGAAGCACAGCAACGGCAGCCGCCCTTGGGCGATCACGTCCTCTTGGAGCCACCGTCGCATGCCGCTACTCCCTCCCGCGCACCGGACTACTGACCGAAGCCCGCCCTGCGCAACGCGTCCGCCATGGCGCCGCTCGGTGCGGGGGCGTTGCGGCGCTGGTTGCCGCCGCGCCCCTGCGCTTGACCACGGCCCTGGCCCTGCTGCTTGTTCTGACCGCTCTGCCGCTGCCGCGGCTCGCCTCCGCCTGGTCGGCCGCCCTGGCCGCGCTGCCGGTTGTCGCCGCCCTTCGCGGGCGTGCCGGGCTCGTCGTCCAGGCGCAGGGTCAGCCCGATGCGCTGGCGCGCCACGTCCACCTCGAGCACCTTCACCTTGACCACGTCGCCGGACTTGACCACGTCGCGCGGGTCCTTGACGAAATTGTGCGACATGGCCGAGACGTGCACCAAGCCGTCCTGATGCACGCCCACGTCGACGAACGCGCCGAATGCCGCCACGTTCGTCACCACGCCCTCGAGCACCATGCCCGGTTTCAGGTCGGCGACCTTCTCCACGCCCGCGGCGAACTCGGCGGTCTTGAACTCCGGCCGTGGGTCGCGGCCCGGCTTCTCGA
Organism: Nocardia asteroides; assembly: GCA_019930625.1. Lineage (NCBI taxonomy): Bacteria > Bacillati > Actinomycetota > Actinomycetes > Mycobacteriales > Nocardiaceae > Nocardia > Nocardia asteroides. Next base: position 3,878,043 of record CP082844.1, on the reverse strand, counting down.
GCTCGGCGATGATGTCGGTGACGGTCGGGACACCGAAGCGCTCGTCGGTGAAGTCCCCGGCGCGCAGCGAGCGCAGCACCGTGGTGTTGCCGATGACCTCCGCGACGGGGCGGCCGGTCGATTCGAGGATGCGCCGGACCACCGGATACGCCTCCGGGTGCACCGCGGAGGTGTCCAGCGGATCGTCGCCGCCGCGGATGCGCAGGAAGCCCGCGCACTGCTCGAACGCCTTCGGCCCCAGGCGCGGGACGTCCAGCAGCGCGGTCCTGCTGCGGAAGGGCCCGTTCTGGTCCCGGTGCGCCACGATGCTCTCCGCCGCCGAGCCCGCGATGCCGGAGACCCGGGACAGCAGCGGCACGGAAGCCGTGTTCACGTCGACGCCGACCGCGTTCACCGCGTCCTCGACCACCGCGCCGAGCGAGCGGGCCAGCAGCGATTCGGACACGTCGTGCTGGTACTGGCCGACGCCGATGGACTTCGGGTCGATCTTCACCAGCTCGGCCAGCGGGTCCTGCAGCCGCCGCGCGATCGACACCGCGCCGCGCAGCGACACGTCCAGGTCGGGAAGTTCCTGCGAGGCGTAGGCCGAGGCGGAGTATACCGAAGCGCCCGCTTCCGACACCACGATCTTGGTGGGCTTGTTCTCCGGGATGCGCGAGATCAGCTCGGCGGCAAGGGCATCGGTCTCGCGCGAGGCGGTGCCGTTGCCGATGGCGATGAGTTCCACGCCGAACCGGGCGACCAGCGCGCCGAGCACCGCCAGCGACTTCTCGGTCTGGCCCTGCGGTTTGTGCGGGTAGATCACTTCGGTGGCGACCACCTTGCCGGTGGCGTCGACCACCGCGACCTTCACGCCGGTGCGGTAGCCGGGGTCCAGGCCCATGGTCGTGCGGGTGCCCGCGGGTGCGGCGAGCAGCAGATCGCGCAGATTCGTGGCGAATACGTCTACCGCGTCCTTCTCCGCCGCCTGCCGCAGGCGCATCCTGGTGTCGATGCCGAGGCTGACCTGCAGCTTGGTCCGCCAAGCCCAGCGCACGGTGTCCAGCAGCCAGGAATCGGCCCGGCGGCCCCGGTCGGCGATGCCGAAGCGGGCGGCGATGCGGCCCTCGTAGATCGTGCGCTCGCCCGGCTGCGGCTCCTCGGTGTCCGGCTCGAGGTGCAGGGTGAGCACCTCTTCCTTCTCCCCGCGCAGCAGAGCGAGGATGCGGTGGGAGGGCAGCTTGTCGAACGGCTCGCTGAACTCGAAGTAGTCGGCGAACTTCGCGCCCGCCTCCTCCTTGCCCGGGCGCACGGTCGAGGTGACCTGCCCGCGGTTCCACATCAGTTCGCGCAGCTCGCCGACCAGGTCGGCGTCCTCGGCGAAACGCTCGACCAGGATGGCGCGAGCGCCGTCGAGCTGCTCGGCGGTGTACTGCGCCGGATCGGTGTTCGGGTCCTGGATCAGGGCGTCGGCCACCGGCTCGTGCCCTGCCTCGCGGGCGATCTGCGCCTTCGTGCGCCGCTTCGGCTTGTACGGCAGGTAGATGTCCTCGAGGCGGGCCTTGGTCTCGGCGAGCAGGAGCTGCTGGTGCAGGGCGGCGTCGAGTTTGCCCTGGGCGCGGATCGATTCGACGATCGCGGCGCGGCGCTCGTCGAGTTCCCGCAGGTAGTGCAGACGTTCGTCGAGCAGGCGCAGCTGCGCGTCGTCCAGCCCGCCGGTGACCTCCTTGCGGTACCGGGCGATGAACGGCACCGTCGAACCCGCGTCGAGCAGCTCGACGGCGGCGCGTACCTGGGTCTCGCGCACCGCAAGTTCCTCGGCGATGCGACGGTTCACGCTGGCTGGGCCCGCGGTGTCGGAGCGCGGCACGGCGGGGTTGGACTCTGCACTGGCAGTCTCGGGCGCTGTCGTCACGTCGGAGACACTACCGTCGCCGCCTGACAGGCGATCCACACCCAGGTGAACCTCCCCGCATCAGTCCTCGCCCGGTCCCAGCAGTCGCCGGGACTGCTCCCGCATCTCGGCCTTGCGGATCTTGCCGGTGACCGTCATCGGGAATTCCTCGACCACGTGCACGTAACGAGGAATCTTGAAGTGCGCCAGCTTGCCGGTGGCGAACTCGCGCACGGCCGCGGCGTCCAACGGCGTTGCGCCCTCGCGTATCCGGACCCAGGCCATCAACTCCTCGCCGTACTTCGCATCCGGCACGCCGATCACCTGTGCGTCCAGGATGTCGGGATGGGTGTAGAGGAATTCCTCGATCTCGCGCGGGTAGATGTTCTCGCCGCCGCGGATGACCATGTCCTTGATCCGGCCGGTGATGGCCAGGTACCCCGCGTCGTCCATCACGCCGATGTCGCCGGTGTGCATCCAGCGGGCGGCGTCGACGACCTCGACGGTCTTGTCCGGATCGTCCCAGTATCCGAGCATCACCGAGTAGCCACGGGTGCACAGCTCGCCGGGTACGCCGCGTGGCACGGTGAGACCCGTTGCGGGATCGATGATCTTGACTTCCAGATGCGGCCCGACCCGGCCGACCGTTGCGGTGCGCCGGTCGAGGTCGTCGTCGCGACGGGTCTGGGTGCTGACCGGGGATGTCTCCGTCATGCCATAGCAGATGCAGACCTCGCGCATGCCCATCCGGTCGATCACCCGCTTCATCACCTCGACCGGGCACGGCGAGCCCGCCATGATCCCGGTGCGCAGCGTGGACAGATCCGCGGCGGCCGTGTCGAGTTCGGCGAGCATGTCGATGAACATCGTCGGCACGCCGTAGAGGGAGGTGCAGCGCTCGGCCTCGACCGCCGCAAGCGTGGCCTTCGGATCGAACGACGGCGCTGGGATCACGATGGCCGCACCGTGGCTGGTGCTCGCCAGGTTCCCCATCACCATGCCGAAGCAGTGGTAGAACGGCACGGGGACGCAGATCCGGTCTCGCTCGGTGTATCCGCACAGCTCACCGACGAAGTAGCCGTTGTTCAAGATATTGTGGTGGCTGAGCGTGGCGCCCTTCGGGAATCCCGTTGTTCCGGAGGTGTATTGGATGTTGATCGGGTCGTCGGCCGACAACTGCGCGCCCAGCGTGGCGAGCCGGTCGGCGTCGATCTCGGTGCGCGTCAGCGCTTCCCACCCGGGTGTGCCGAGCACGAGCACCTGCGCCAGTGCCGGGCAGTTGGGCCGGACCTGCTCGATCATCGCGACGTAGTCCGAAGACTTGAACCGCTCGGCGGCGACCAGCATCCGCACACCCGCTCGGCGCAGCACGTACTCCAGTTCGCCGGTGCGATAGGCGGGGTTGAGGTTGACCAGGATCGCGCCGATCTTCGCCGTGGCGTACTGCACGAGCAGCCATTCCGCGCAGTTCGGCGCCCAGATGCCGACCCGGTCTCCCTTGGCGATGCCCTGGCCTGCGAGTCCACAGGCCAGCGCGTCGACCGCGGCGCCGAGTTCGCGATAGGTCCAGCGCCGGCCGGTCGGGCGGTCCACCAGCGCTTCCCGATCCGGGAACGCCGCCACCGCGCGATCGAGATTACCGCCGATGGTGTCGCCGAGCAGCGGGACATCGGACACGCCGGAGGCGTAGCTGGGCAGGAGCATCGTCACCGGGCACCGCCCTGCCGCAGCACGAACCGCTGCACCTTGCCACTGGGCGTCTTCGGCAGGCTCGGCACGAAATGAACCTTGCGCGGGTAGGCGTGCGCGGCGAACTTCTTCTTCACCAGGCTCTGCAATTCGGCTTCCAACGCGGGACCGCCCGTGGCACCGTCGCGCAGCACGACGAACGCTTCGAGCACTTCGCCGCGCAGCTCGTCCGGCATGCCGACCACGGCCGCCTCCGCGACCTGCTCGTGCAGCACCAGCACGCTCTCCACCTCGAACGGGCCGATGCGGTAGCCCGCCATGATGATCACGTCGTCGTCGCGGGCGGAGAAACGGAAGCAGCCGTCCGCGTCCTGAGAGCCCGCGTCGCCGGTCAGGTACCAGCGGCCGTCGGCGGTGTAACGCTGTGCGGTGCGTTCCGGCGCGTCGAGGTAGCCGAGGAACCACAGCAACGGGCTGCCTTCGGTGTCGATCGCGACCCGGCCCAGTTCTCCTGCCGGAGCCACGGTGTCGGCGTCGTCGGCGAGCACGGCGCAACTCCATCCCGGCAACGCGCGGCCCATGGATCCCGCGGGAGTCTCGGTGGCGAGGTCCTCGTGCCAGGCGTTGCAGATGACCATGCCGTGCTCGGTCTGGCCGTAGTGGTCGCGCACGGCGACACCCAGGTACTCCACGGACCAAGCGACGACCTCGGGTGTCAGCGGCTCCCCCGCCGACGACGCGCGCCGCAACCGGGAGTGCACCGGCGGCGTGGCGCCATCGGCACGCAGCGCGCGATAGACCGTCGGTGCGGCGGCGAAGTTCGTGACGCCGAAGGTCTCCAGCACCTGCCAGGTCAGCGCGGCGGAGAAGCCCGCGTGCAGCAGGATGCTGCGGATGCCGGTGGCCAGCGGGGCAAGGATGGCGTAGTAGAGGCCGTAGGCCCAGCCCGGATCGGCCGCGTTCCAGAAGACGTCGTCGGGCCGGACGTCCAGCGCGAATTCCTGGTACGCGTGGAAGGAGGCAAGCGCGCGCAGCGGAATCGGGACACCCTTGGGCGTGCCGGTGGTGCCGCTGGTGAACAACTGGACGAGCAGTCCGTCGCCGCCCACCGCGACCGGGCGAGCGTGCGGGTGGGTGGCCGAGTGGGTGCCGAGCAATTCGTCCATCCGCAGCGTCCCCTCGGGAGCCGCACCCCCGGCGACGATCAATCGCCAGGACGGGTTCGCGGGCAGATCCGGGCCGGGCGCCAGTTTCGGCGCCTGGTCGGCGTCGGCGATGACGACCGAAGCCCGGCTCGCCTCCAGCCGCAGGGCGATGGCGGGCGGCGCGAACGCGGTGAAGAGGGGAACGTGCACCGCCCCGCGGCGCCAGATGCCGAGCAGCGCGACCACGAGGTCCGCCGATTTCGCCATCAGCGTGGCGACCCGGTGGCCGGGTTCGACGCCGAGTCCGGCGAGCGCGGCGGCGAAGCGGGCGGAACGTTCGCGCAGTTCGCCGTAGGTGAGGTCGGTCGAGGACAAGTCGGCCTCGACAATGGTGAAGGCGACCCGGTCGGCCGGGTGCCGATCGCACAGCAGGTCCGCCGCCGATGCGTCACCGCTGTCGTAACAGTCCAGCAGTTCGCGCACCCGCCGATTCAGATCGGTGCCCATCTTCGTTCTCCTCGTTCTGTGATCCAGCGCAACCCGGGTGTGCAATAGGATGTGGGTCACACCCCGCTGCCCACTACCCCCGAAAAGGGGTGAGTCTCGTGACCCACACCGCTCTGCTGCGTCCGCGCGACGGCGACGCTCTGCGTGCCGAGATCCGGTGGGTGGCCGGCACAGCGGGCGTGCCGGTGGCGTTCGGTGGCGAAGTGCACGGCGACGCGCTGCTGCTGTCGGAATTCGTCGGCACGCTGACCAACGGCCTGCGCGGCCTGGCCGTCGTGCGGACGTCAGGACTTGGTGGCCGGGTGATGGATTCCGGACGTCCCGCCGCGGTCACCGACTATCGCCGCGCCTCCTCGATCACCCATGACTACGACGGGCCGGTCTCCGGCGAGGGCATCCGTTCCGTGCTCGCCGTCCCCGTGGTGGTGGACCGCCGTTCCCGCGCCGTCCTCTACGCCGCGACCCGTGGCGCGAGCCCGCTGGGTGATCGCACAGCGGATCTCGTCGTCCAGGCCGGGCGCCGCCTGGCCACCGAGATCGCCGTTCGCGACGAGGTCGACCGCCGCCTGCGCATGCTGGAACTGGCCACACCGGCGACCGAGACCGCACCGGCTGTCAGCGAGGAACTGCGCGACATCCACGCCGAACTCCGAGGCATGGCGCGCTCCGCCGAAGACGACCGGTTGCGTGGACGCCTGCATGCTGTGTGCGAACGACTGACCCGGGTCCTGGTCGGCGAGCCGCACCCCGACAGCCCGAAATTGTCCCGCCGCGAATTGGACGTCCTCTCCCAGGTCGCCCTCGGCTGTACCAATCAAGAAGCGGCGCAACGCCTCTCACTCGGCGCGGAGACCGTGAAGAGCTACCTCCGCAACGCGATGGTCAAGCTCGACGCCCACTCCCGGCACGAAGCGGTGGTGGCGGCCCGCCGCCACGGGCTGCTGCCGTGAGGACGAAGTAGCCGCCGACCGGGTGACCGTCAGGGCTGACCCGGCATGGCCTCGAGCGCGGAGCGGTCCCCGCCTATCGCCCGGGGCCGTCGGCTGCGTCCTGCCCCGCGAGCAGGTCGGGGCGGCGTTCACGGGTCCGGGCGAGGGATTGCTCGCGCCGCCAGGCTGCCACCTTGGCGTGGTCGCCGGACAGCAGGATCGGCGGGACGTCCAGGCCGCGCCAGGAGACCGGGCGGGTGTAGCTGGGACCTTCCAGCAGACCGTCGGAGAACGAATCCTCCTGATGGGACTGCTGATTGCCGAGCACGCCGGGCAGCAGCCGGACCACGGCCTCGGCCATCACCAGCACCGCCGCCTCGCCGCCGATCAACACGTAGTCGCCGATGCTGACCTCCTCCACCCGCACTCGGCGGGCGGCGTCGTCGAAGACGCGCTGATCGATGCCCTCGTAGCGGCCGCAGGCGAAGACGAGATGTTCTTCCGCGGCCCAGCGGTGCGCGGTGGCCTGGGTGAACGGCACGCCCGCCGGGGTGGGGACCACGAGCAGCGCGTCATCGGGGCAGACCTCGTCGAGCGCGTCGCCCCACACGGTCGGCTTCATGACCATGCCCGGCCCCCCGCCGTAGGGCGCGTCGTCGACGGACTTGTGCACGTCGTGGGTCCAGCGACGCAGGTCGTGCACGGTGAGAGAGATCAGTCCCCGGTCGATCGCCTTACCGAGCAGTGCCGTGCGCAGCGGCTCCAGATACTCCGGGAAGATCGTGACGACGTCGAGTTTCATCCGTGTCTCCTGTCGCCGGGCCGCACCGCGCCGGCCGGGCGCGCGCCACGCGCACGAGTCTTCGACCGCCTCATTCCGGGTCGAGCAGACCCTCGGGCGGATCGATCACGATCACGCCGTCGGCGAGCGACACCGTGGGCACGATGGCGGTGACGAACGGGATCAGGATCTCTCGCCCGTCCTCGGCGGCGCGCACCTCGAGCAGTTCCCCCGCCGCGGAATGCAACACTTCGCGCACCGACCCGACCACGGTGCCGTCCGTGAGCCGGACCTCCAGCCCCTCGAGCTCGTGGTCGTAGAACTCGTCCGGGTCCTCGGAAGGCGGAAGGTCCGCGCTGTCGACCACGAAGAGCATGCCGCGCAGCGCGTCGGCCGCGGCGCGGTCGCTCACACCGGCCAGGAACACCAGAAGCCGGCCCGAGTGTTCCCGGACCGACTCCACGGTGAAGTCGCGAAGCTCCGCCGCTCGCGGCAGCCTGCCGCGCAACGTGACGCCCGGCGCGAAGCGCGCCTCGGGCTCGTCGGTGCGTACTTCGACGACGAGTTCGCCGCGCACGCCGTGCGACTTGGCGACCCGTCCGACGACGAGTTCCATCTACTGGTCGGTGTCGACCACGTCGACCCGGATCCCCCGGCCGCCGATGCCGGCGACCAGGGTGCGCAGCGCGGTCGCGGTGCGTCCGCCGCGGCCGATCACCTTGCCCAGGTCATCGGGATGTACATGCACCTCGACGGTGCGTCCGCGGCGACCGGTGATCAGCTCGACCCGGACGTCCTCCGGATTGGCGACGATGCCGCGCACCAAGTGCTCGACGGCATCGGCGACGACGGCGCTCACTGATCCATCACCTCGAGACGCGACTCACCCGTCGTCGGGGCCGACCGATGTACGGCTCCGGACGGGTACCCCGTGGACGGGTAACGTCGACTCATTACTCGGCGGCCTCGGCGGACTCGGCCTCTTCGGCGTCCTTCTTGGCCTTCTTCTTGGGGGTGACCGCCTCGGCGACCGGCTCGTTGTCGGCGGCGGCCAGCGCGGCGTTGAACAGGTCCAGCTTCGACGGCTTGGCCGGCTTGACCTTCAGGGTGCCTTCGGCGCCCTCGATGCCCTTGAACTTCTGCCAGTCACCGGTGATCTTCAGCAGCTGGAGGACCGGCTCGGTCGGCTGCGCGCCGACGCCGAGCCAGTACTGCACCCGCTCGGAGTCGATCTGGATGAGCGAGGGCTCTTCCTTCGGGTGGTACTTGCCGATGGACTCGATGGCCCGGCCGTCCCGGCGGGTGCGCGCGTCCGCGACGACGACGCGGTACTGCGGGTTGCGGATCTTGCCCAGGCGGGTGAGCTTGATGCGAACAGCCACTGCTGATCTGCCTTTCGTTGGTTGGTCACGACGCAATTCGGCGACCCGCATGGTCTGCGAGCCCGGTTTTGCGCTTTGGAGTGTGTGACCGCCGCGCGGTACGGAACCGGAGACGGGCTGACACTTGTCCGGAAGGACGGTGGTCCATTGTGCCAGACCCGGCGATCACGCCGGAAATCGCGTCCCGTGTTCACGAAACGGCGTCCGCCCGTCATTACCAGGCATGAGGCTCGTCCGACGCAACCGCGGGCGGCCCGCGCGCATCACTGCGAGTGAACTCGGGCAGGAGGCCGCCGTCGAGTATGTGGCGCCGGCGTGTTCCGCGTGCTGCGCCTGATGGCCTCGGGCCTCGTCCGCGCCCTCGACTGGGGTCGGCGGACGACCCGCAGCGGTGCGATTACGCCGCAGCGGTGGCGGTGAGCGCGCGAGTGGGCACCCACGGGCCGCCCCACCACATCCGCCACCCCACGCCGCGTAGCGTGACAGCCGTCGCGCCGTCGGCCACCAGGACGGCGCGGTATTCGCGCGTCCTGCCGATATCGACGATGACCAGTTTGCCGCCGGGGCGCAGCACACGGCACGCCTCCCGCACCGCCTTCGCACGGCCCTCGGCGGTCCTGATGGTGTGAATCGCCAAGCTGGAGACGACGACGTCGAACGCGCCGTCCGGAAACGGCATGCGGGTCATGTCGCCGGTGCGCAACTCGACCCGGTGTGCGACGTTCTCGACGAGGGCGTTCTGCTCGGCGGTGGTCGGGGTGTTGCCGCAGTGGTCGGCCGAGCACCACAGATCCAGGCCCACCGCGCGCCCGGCAGGCAGGCGGCGCGCGGCCGCGAGCAGCACCGCGCCGCGGCCGCACCCCATGTCGAGTAGTCGTTCGTCGCCGCGCAGGGCGAGGTCATCGAGCAGACCGGCCCATACCCGGAACTTGCCCCGGCGGGTCGTGTGCAGGAACAACCCGAACTGCGCGGCCAGCACCACACCGATCAGCAGGAGCAGCAGACTCGGACGGACCTGCTGGAACAGTGCCACCACCAGAGCGGCGGCGAGATATCCGACCGCGAGAACTCCGAGCAACAGCAGCACCGACGGCGCGTCGATCCCGTACGACGCTCGCCACGGAGGGGCTATCATCGGCCGATTGTATCCAGCGCCAACGGCATTCGCGCCGGGTTCGCGCTCGTCAGCGCACCAGCGGAGCAAGAGTGCGCCCGGCGAGTTCGACAGCGCCCGGCTCGTGCCCGTTGAACACCATGTTGATGACGAGGCCGTCGACGCCCTGGTCGAGAACACGGGTCCGCAGCTGTTCGGCAACCTCGTCCGGCGTGCCGACGAACTGGCGATCGGCCGGGCTCTGCGCGCGCTCGGAGTCCGACATCGCCGACAGATCGATTCCCATGCGGCCGAGGTAGTCCCGCTGCTGCTTGCGCACCAGATCACCGTCGGAGTCCATCATCACGAAGCACAGGTAGCTGGTCTCCAGGGTCTGCGGATCCCGGCCGACCTCGGCACAGCGCGCATGCAGCGCTTCGATCTTGCGCGGCAGCTCGGAGGCGTTGCAGATGATGTTGAGGTGGTCGGCGAAGCGGGCGGCCAAGCCGAAGGTCTTCTTCTCGCCGCTGCCGCCGAGCAGGATGGGGAGGTCGTCGCGCACGCGCGGTTCGTTCATGGCGTTCTCCGCCTGGTACCACTCGCCGTGGAAGGTGGGGCGCTCACCGCGCAGCATCGGCTGAATGATCCCCAACGCCTCCTCGAGCCGCTGGAAGCGTTCGGTGAACGTGCCGAACTCGTATCCGTAGGAACGGTGCTCGAGCTCGAACCAGCCCGCGCCGATGCCCAGCACCGCGCGGCCGCCGCTGACCACGTCCAGCGTCGTGACGGTCTTGGCGAGCATGGCCGGGTTGCGGTAGGTGTTGCCGGTCACCAACGCCGACAACTGGATTCGTTCCGTTGCCGTGGCCAAGCCGCCGAGCGCGGTGTACGCCTCGAGCATCGGCTCGTCTGGCGTGCCGATGCCGGGCAGCTGATAGAAGTGGTCCATGACGAAGGCCGTGTCGAAACCGGCGGCTTCGGCCTCTCGGGCCTGCGCGACTACCGTGGGGAACAGCTCGCGCACCGACTTGCCGTAGCTGAAGTTGGGCATCTGATATCCGAGGCGAATTGTCACAGAATCCGACCTTACGCCGTATCGGGAAACGCACGAGACAACCGCGGTGACGAGTCAGCGATGGCTGGTGACCGGACCGCGCCGGTCGTACACGCGCCCGCGCAGGACGACGGCGTACGGCGTGGTGAGCGTGTCCGGGTGGATGCGGGGATCCTCCTGGTAGACGACGAAATCCGCCGGTGCGCCGGGTTCGATGCCGGGCCGTGCGAGCCAGTCGCGGGCGTTCCAGGAGGCCGCGCCGAGCGCGTCGTGCCGGGACAGGCCCGCGGCGGCCAGCGCGGCGATCTCGTCGGCGATTCGCCCGTGACGGATGAAGCCGCCCGCGTCGGTGCCCGCGAAGATCGGCACGCCCGCCTCGTGCGCGGCGGCGACCGTGCCGCGCACCCGCCGGTGCAGATCGCGCATGTGCGCGGCGTAGACGGGGAATTTGCCCGCGCTGTCGGCGATATCGGGGAAGGTGTCGATGTTGACCAGGGTGGGGACCAAGGCGGTGCCGTGCTCGACCATCATCTCGATGGTCTCGTCGGTGAGGCCGGTGCCGTGCTCCAGGCAGTCGATACCGGCATTGATCAAGCCGGGCAGCGCGTCCTCGCCGAACACGTGAGCGGTGACGCGGGCGCCGTTGACATGCGCGGCGTCGATGGCCTCCTTCAGGATCGCATCGCTCCACAGGGGGCGCAGGTCGCCCACGGAGCGGTCGATCCAGTCGCCGACGATCTTCACCCAGCCGTCGCCGAGGCGGGCCTGCTCGGCGACGATCTCCGGTAGGTCGCGCTCGTCGTCGAGCTCGATGCCCAGCTCGCGGATGTAGCGCTTCGGCCGGGCGATGTGGCGGCCCGCGCGGATGATGCGCGGCAGCTCCTCGTGGTCGTCGATGAAGCGGGTGTCGATCGGCGAGCCCGCGTCACGCAACAGCAGCGCACCGGCCGAGCGTTCGGTCTCGGCTTGCGCGACGGCTCCGGCGCGGTCCTCGTGACCGCCGCCGTAGCGGATACCGACGTGGCAGTGCGCGTCCACCAGACCCGGCACGATCCACCCTGTGCCGCACAGGGTTTCGGCTCCGGGCATGGGCTCGAAGGACACCAGGCCGTCGCGCACCCAGAAGTCGCGCACCTCGTCTTCGGGGAGAACAACACCTCGCAGATGCACAGCGACCTCCTGGGCCTCGTAGCTGCCTCCAACCTACTGGCCGACGCCCAAGGCGGTCATCCGCGCACGAAGCGGCTACGGGACGGTTACGTCCTCCGATCGGACCGCTCCGCCGCGCCCGCTTGCGGGCGCGCCCGAACCAGGGAATGCAACGAGCAGCTCTGGCGTGCGGAACGGAGGTGCGCTGTCCTACTTCTTCGGGAACTTCAGCTTCGACAAATCGAAGCCGTCCAAGCCTGGCGGCAGCTGATCCAGGCCGGCGGGCATGTTCGACAGGTCGGGCATTCCGGCGGGCATTCCGGGCATACCGCCCATCCCCGGGAAACCGCCGCGTACCTTCGGCGGGGTCGGGCCGCGACCCTTCTTGCCCTTCTTGCCCTTCTTCGCGTTGCCGCGGCGGGAGCCGGGCAGCCCCATCTGGCGGCCCATCATCGCCATCATCTTCTTGGCCTCGAAGAAGCGGTCCACGAGCTGGTTGACCTCGGAGACCTGGACGCCGGAACCGTTGGCGATGCGCAGGCGGCGAGAAGCGTTGATGATCTTCGGGTTCTCCCGTTCGGCCGGCGTCATGCCGCGGATGATCGCCTGCACCCGATCGAGCTGCTTGTCGTCGACCTGCGCGAGCACGTCCTTCATCTGACCGGCGCCGGGCAGCATGCCGAGCAGGTTGCCGATCGGGCCCATCTTGCGGATGGCCAGCATCTGGTCCAGGAAGTCCTCGAGCGTGAGTTCGCCGCTGCCGATCTTGCGTGCGGCCTCCTCGGCCTGCTTGGCGTCGTAGACCTGCTCGGCCTGCTCGATCAGGGTGAGTACGTCACCCATGCCGAGGATGCGGCTGGCCATGCGGTCCGGATGGAAGACGTCGAAGTCCTCGAGCTTCTCACCGGTCGAGGCGTACAGGATCGGGACGCCGGTGACCTCGCGGACACTCAGCGCCGCGCCACCGCGGGCGTCGCCGTCGAGCTTGGTGAGCACCACGCCGGTGAAGCCGACGCCGTCGCGGAACGCCTCGGCGGTGTTGACCGCGTCCTGACCGATCATCGCGTCGAGCACGAACAGGGTCTCGTCCGGTTGCACGGCGTCGCGGATGCCCGCGGCCTGCCGCATGAGCTCCTCATCGATACCGAGGCGGCCCGCGGTGTCGACGATGACCACGTCGTACTGCCTCTGCCGCGCCTCCTCGACACCACCGCGCGCCACGTTCACCGGATCGGCGGCCGAGATGCCCAGCGGATTCTCGCCACCGCCGACGGACGTGCCGGGGTGCGGAGCGTAGACGGGCACGCCCGCGCGCTCACCGACGACTTGCAGCTGGGTGACGGCGCCGGGACGCTGCAGGTCGCACGCCACCAGCAGCGGCTGATGGCCCTGCGATTTCAGCAATCGCGCCAGCTTGCCCGCGAGCGTGGTCTTACCGGAACCCTGCAGACCGGCCAGCATGACCACCGTCGGCGGGTTCTTGGCCAGGTTCAGCCGCCTGGTCTCGCCACCGAGGATGCCGACGAGCTCCTCGTTGACGATCTTCACGACCTGCTGGGCCGGGTTCAGCGCCGCGGAGACCTCCGCGCCCTTGGCGCGCTCCTTGATCCGCCCGATGAAACCGCGGACCACGGGCAGCGCGACGTCGGCCTCGAGCAGTGCGAGGCGGATCTCGCGGCAGGTGGCGTCGATGTCGGCCGGTGACAGACGCCCCTTACCGCGCAGATCCTTGAGGGCACCGGTAAGCCGGTCGGACAGGGATTCGAACACCGATCGCGCTCCTGATCTCGGGGGACGTCACATTCTCTCCCAGGGTAATGGGCTCACCCGCGTGTTCGCGCAGGCGGTGCGTCCTTCCGTGCGCCAGGGGCTTGCTAGTCGAGCACGCGACGGCGCGGTTTGACCGATTTGCGGTAGTCGCGGTTCTCCGCGGCCACCATGAAGACCGCCTCGTTGGCGGTCAGGCCCAGCTCGTGGGCCAGGTCGTCGAGCACGGCCCATTCCGCCGTGCTGGGGATGAGGGAGGTGGCGACCGTCGAGGCGATCGTCATCGCGGTCACCGCCTGTTGCCCGGTCAAGGTGCGACCCGGAAGCCAGGAGACCACCCACCGGTCTCCGCCGACGCAGCGCGCCATGTGCGTGGTCTCGTCACTCGTCATCGTGGACGCCGAAACGACTTCAATTGCCACCGACCTGCTCCCCTCGTGCTCGCGATAGCCCGGACGCACTAGATCGTATGGGTCGGTCACCGGAGCGGAGCTCAGATGTAGCAAATATCCCGCAACAGATTGGTCACTGGGTAGAAGTACAGCTGGTCGCCGCTTTCCTATTTCTCCGCACCCTCGACAGGCGGCTTCGGCGCAGTTCTGGGAACCACCGCGAGAATCGCTTTCTCGATCGCTTCCCGGCGCGCCGGACCGGCCTCGGCTCCCAGCTCGAGGCAGAAGCTGTCGATCACAGCGGACCCCATCGTGACCACCTTGGCCCATCGGACGTCGGCTCCGCAGACGGCGAGTTCGGCGGCCAAGCGGCTGAGCAGGCCGATCCGGTCCTCCGCGCGCAGTTCCAGGATCGCTTGGCCGGGCACCGCGGTGTCCGCCCAGATGACCCGGGGCTGGGCCTGGGCGTACCGGCTCCGGCCGACGGTGCTCGCCTCACGCTCGCGTTTGGCCAGCGCCGCGGGCACGTCCAGTTCGCCTGCCGTGGCACGGATCAACTCCTGGCGGAGCAGCCCCGGGTCCGGTGGGTCGCCGAATCTCGGGGCGACGACGAACGTGTCCACGGCCGAAGCGCCTTCCACGCCGAGCGCGGCCGACAGCACCCGCAGCGAATGTAGCGCCAGCACGCCGGCGGCGTCGGAGAGCAGCCCGGGGCTGTCGGGCGCGATGACGGTCACCGTGTACGTGTGCTTGCTCTCCCCCGGCTTCAGGTCGACGTGCACCCCGCCCGCCCTGGCCTTCTCGACCAGTTCCGGTGCGATCGGCTCGGGCGTCGGCAGCTGGTCGCCCGCCATCACCATCCGGCAGCGCCGAACCAGCTCGCCGATCAGCGAGGCCTTCCAGTCCCCCCAGACACCCGGCCCGGTGGCCAGTGAGTCGGCCTCGGCCAGGGTGTGCAGCAGTTCCAGCAGCTGCGGATCGCCGTCGAGCGCGTCGACGACGGAGCGCACCGTCTCCGGATCGGACAGGTCGCGCCGGGTGGCGGTTTCCGGCAACAGCAGGTGATGCCGGACGATCGCGCTGAGCGTGCGCACGTCCGACGGCCACAGACCGAGCCTGCGGCCGATGTGGGTGGCGAGTTCCGCGCCCACCAGGCTGTGATCGCCCGCGCGGCCCTTGCCGATGTCGTGCAGCAGCGCGCCGAGGGCGAGCAGGTCCGGACGGGCCACCCGGGTGCTGAGCGCGCCCGCGTAGGCCACCGTCTCCATGAGATGACGATCGACGGTCCAGGTGTGCAGCGCGTCGCGCGGGGGCAGGTCACGGACCGCGCCCCATTCCGGGAGCAATCTGCCCCACAGGCCGGTCCGGTCCAGCGCCTCGATCGCGTCGATGGTGCCGCGGCCCGCGCCCAACAGGACCAGCAGGTCGTTGAGGGCGTCCTTGGGCCACGGCTCGCGTAGCTCGGGCGCGTCCTCCGAGAGCCGGTTCAAGGTGGTGGCGGACATCGGCAGGCCGGTCTGCGCCGACGCCGCCGCGACGCGCAGGATCAGGCCGGGGTCGCGCTGGGGGCGTGCGTCCCTGGCCAGCACCACCTCACCGGCATGCTCGACGACTCCTTCGTCCAGCGGCCTGCGCACCGGCATCCGGCGCAGGCGCGCCAATCCCCTTCGGGGCAGCGCGTTGGCCGCGGTGCGCAGCCCGACGTCCACGGAGTAGCTGACCGTCCGGGCCGAGTCGCTGAGGGTGCGGGCCAGATCGAACCGATCGCCGATGCGCAGGGCCGCGCCGATCTCGTCGGCGTCCTGCGCCCGCAGCTGATCACGGGAACGGCCCGCCACGCGATGCAGTTCGGTACGCACGTCCAGCAGACGCCGGTGCGCCTGCTTCAATCCGCCGCCCGGCACGTCCGGCCCCAGTCCGGGCATGGCGTCGGTCAGCTGGGCGATGGCCAGCGCGTCGAGCAGCTGGATGTCGCGCAGGCCGCCGCGCCCATTCTTCAGATCGGGCTCGGCGCGGTGGGCGATCTCGCCGCTGCGCTCCCATCGGGCCTGCGCCTGGGCGATGAGATCATCGAAACGGGACCGGATACCGGTACGCCATTCCCGGCGCACCCCGCCGATCAGCAGATTGCTCAGTTCCTGGTCGCCGACGATGTGCCTGGCCTCGAGCATGCCGAGGGCGGCGATGAGATCGTCGGCGGCCACCCGCAACGCCTGCGGCACGGTCCGCACACTGTGGTCGAGTTTGATATGCGCGTCCCACAGCGGGTACCAGAGCTGGTCTGCGACCTCGGCCACCCGGGCGGGATCCACGTCGTCGTGCAGCAGCACCAGATCCAGATCGGAGAACGGCAGCATTTCGCCGCGGCCGAGACCGCCGACGGCCACCACGGCCAAGCCGCTGTCGGGCCCTATGCCCAGTTCGGCGCCTTTACTGGTGAGCCAGAGTTCGTAGAGGTCGACCAAGGCCTGGCGCAGCGACTCGGCATCCAGCCGGGGATTGCGGGGCAGGCCGCCGTCGAGCAGTTGTCTTCGCGCGCGGACCAGGTCGGCCGCCCCGTTGGACACCCTGCCGTTGCCTTCTTCGGCGCCCTTCGGACCACCGTCGTGTTCGTGCCGACTTCCCACAACCCACCGCCCATCTCATGCGCGCGGCCCCGCCCCGACCGGGAGTTCCGGCGGGAGCGGGGCCGCCGCTCGACTCGATATTCCGCTACAGCGCGTCGGTGCCGCGTTCGCCGGTCCGCACCCGGATGATCGACTCCACCGGAGTCACCCAGACCTTGCCGTCGCCGATCTTGCCGGTGCGGGAAGCCTCCACGATCACCTCCACGACCTTGTCGACGGACGCGTCGTCCACGACGACCTCGACGCGGACCTTCGGCACGAAATCGACGGAGTACTCGGCGCCGCGGTACACCTCGGTGTGCCCCTTCTGCCTGCCGTACCCTTGGACCTCGCTGACGGTCATGCCCAACACACCCGCCTGCTCGAGCCCGGACTTCACGTCCTCGAGCGTGAACGGTTTGACGATTGCGGTGATCAGTTTCATGTTCGTCATGCCTCCTTGACGGCCGAACGTGCCGTGCTACCCAGAGCGGCGAAGTCGTAGGCGGTTTCCGCGTGCTCGGATTCGTCCAAGCCCACCGACTCTGCTTCCTCGCTCGGGCGCGGCGACGAAACCGACCAGCAGGGTGCCGACGATGCCGCCGACGAGGTGCACGCCGACCACGTCGAGCGAGTCGTCGAAACCGAACTTGAACTTCAGGCCGACCGCCAGTGCGCACAGCGCGCCCGCGACCGCGCCGACGACCAGCGCGCCGAGCACGTTCACCGAGGAACACGCCGGGGTGATGGCGACCAGACCGGCCACGATGCCCGACGCCGCGCCCAGCGAAGTGGGCTTGCCGTCACGGATCTTCTCCACCAGCAGCCAGGCCAGCACGGCGGCGCAGGTCGCGATGGCGGTGATGATGAAGGTCGAACCGGCGAGGCCACCGGAGGTCACCGCGGAACCGGCGTTGAAGCCGAACCAGCCGAACCACAGCAGACCGGCGCCGAGCATGACGAACGGCAGGTTGTGCGGGCGGAACGGCGTGCCCGGCCAGCCCTTGCGTTTGCCCAGCACCAGCACCAGGGCCAGACCGGCGGCGCCCGCGTTGATGTGCACCGCCGTGCCACCGGCGAAGTCGACGGCGAGCAGTTTGTTGGCGATCCAGCCGCCCTCGTGCACGATGTTGCCGTCGGCGTCCTTCACGTCGAAGTCGAACACCCAGTGCGCGACCGGGAAGTAGACCACCGTGGCCCAGATGCCCGCGAACAGCAGCCACGCGCCGAACTTCATGCGGTCGGCGACCGCGCCCGAGATGAGGGCGACCGTGAGAATGGCGAACATCAGCTGGAAGGCGACGAAGACGGTCGCCGGAATCGTGCCCGCGAGCGGGATGTTCACCGCTTCGGTGGTGATGGCGCCCGCCGCGTCCTTGGCCTCGGCGACGGAGTTGCCACCGATCAAGCCCTTCAGCCCGAAGAACTGCGTTGGGTCACCGATCACACCGAAGATGTTGTCGCCGAAAGCCATCGAGTATCCGTACAGCGACCACAGCACGCCGACCACGCCCATGGCGCTGACGCTCATCATGATCATGTTGAGCACGTTCTTCGAGCGGACCATGCCACCGTAGAAGAAAGCCAGGCCCGGGGTCATCAGCAACACCAGCGCCGAACTCACCAGCATCCAGGCGGTGTCACCGGTATCCGGTGCACCGGTAAGTGGAAAAGCCACCTTAATGTCCTCCTCATCTCGGGCCCAGCCGATTCCGGCAAATGGACCTGAACAGAAGGGTCCTCACTCGGTGTTTCATCCGTAGAGCTGTCGTGTTTCACCTACGTGAACGGATGACGCAGCTGTGTTGCCACTACGTTTCGTCACCTACACCGAGGGTTCTCCGACGCTGTGAGTACAGCGTCCGCCGAATCGGACATTCGTTACGACGGAAGAGGAGTCGGCAAACATTCGGGGTGTGATGGACCTCGCACCCGGCCGCCAGCGAGTGCTCGGCGTCCGGGTGCGCGCCACTGCCCGAAACAGCGCGGGCGCGAGCCTTTTCGAGGGGCTCGGCGAGCGGGAGGCTCAGCCCAGCAGCGCGTCCACGAACGCGGCAGGCTCGAACGGGGCCAGATCGTCGGCGCCCTCACCGAGCCCGACCAGCTTCACCGGAACACCCAGTTCGTGCTGGACCTGGAAGACGATGCCGCCCTTGGCGGTCCCGTCCAGCTTGGTCAGCACGACGCCTGTGATGTCGACCACTTCGGCGAACACTCTGGCCTGGGTCAGTCCGTTCTGCCCGACGGTCGCGTCCAGCACCAGCAGGACCTCGTCGACGGCGGCCTTCTTCTCCACGACGCGCTTGACCTTGCCCAGCTCGTCCATCAGACCCGTCTTGGTGTGCAGCCGGCCCGCCGTGTCGATGAGCACCACGTCGACGCCGCGCTCGACACCCGCGGCCACCGCGTCGAACGCGACCGCGGCCGGGTCGGCGCCCTCGCGGCCGCGGACGGTGTCGGCGCCGACCCGCTCGCCCCAGGTCTGCAGCTGATCGGCGGCCGCGGCGCGGAAGGTGTCGGCCGCGCCCAGCAGCACGCGGCGGCCGTCGGCGACGAGCACGCGCGCGAGCTTGCCGGTGGTGGTCGTCTTGCCGGTGCCGTTCACGCCGACCACCAGCAGGATCGACGGGTGATCCGGATGCGGCAGCGCGCGCACCGAACGGTCCAGTTCCGGTCGCAACTGCTCGATCAGCACGTCGCGCAGGACGGCGCGCGCCTCATCGGTGCTGCGCACGCTGCGCGCCGCCATCTCGGCGCGCAGCCGGGAGACGACGGCCGTGGTGCTCGCGGTGCCGAGGTCGGCCAGAACGAGGGTGTCCTCGACCTCTTCCCACGAGTCGTCATCGAGGTCGCCGCCGCCGAGCAGGCCGAGCAGGCTCTTGCCGACAGCGTTCTGCGACCGGGACAACCGCCCCCGCAGGCGGACCAGGCGACCGGCGGTGGGCTCGATCTCCTCCAGCGCGGCGGGAGCCTCGACGCCCGCGGGCGTGTCGGGAGCGACCACGTCGGGAGCGGCGCCGACCGCGTCGGTAGCAGCGGTTTCGGCGGTGGCGGGCTCGGCGTCGGCCGTGGCCGGTGCGGTGTCGGCTACCGAGCCCTCCGGCGACTGGACCTCATCGGCCGTCGGCGGCACTGTCTCGGCCGTCGACGCGTCCGCCCCGGGTGCGGTGGCGGGTTCGGCGCCACCCGACGCGGCGGGCGTCTCGGCGACGTCGGCCTCCGGCAACGGGACGTTGGTGATACCGCGCTTGGGCGCGTCGCGCGGGATCGCGGCGTCGTCGCCGACGTGCGGCTGTCCTTCGGTATCGGTGCGCTCGACCGGTTGTGGTTCGGTCGCCGTCCCGCCCCGGCTGAAGTTGAATCCGCCGGAGGCGGTGTACCCACCGGAACGGTCGGTCACCTCCTTGTCCGGCGTGGGCGGAGTCAGCGACACGCGGCCGCGCTTGTACCGGACGAAACCGGCGACGAGCACGACGAGCAGCAGCGCGGCGACCGCGGCGATCAGGATCCAGACTTCGGGACTCACGCGGACCATCCTTGCAGACCGACCGTCACGTGTTCGGCCCCGAGCCGCACCCGGCGCGCGAGTCGCGCCACCGCGCCGACGCCGCGAACTCGGCGAACACCGCTGGTACCGGGCCTCGGACCCGCCCGCGCGGGCACCGACACAGCCCTCCAGATTTCTTGTCCTGCGGAACTTCTCGCGAAGGGACAATAGGATCGGCGACGTGACCGATCGAAACGTGCTTGGGGGGCCGCTGGAAGAGTGCGGCACCGATCCTCTCACCGGCTTCTACCGGGACGGCTGCTGCAGTACCGGGCCGGAGGATCTGGGCAGCCACACCGTGTGCACCGTCGTCACGGCAGAGTTCCTGGAGCATCAAGCCTCCATCGGCAACGACCTGAGCACGCCGCGACCGGAGAACAACTTCCCCGGCCTGCAGCCGGGCGACCGGTGGTGCGTGGTGGCCGTACGGTGGCTGCACGCACACGAGGACGGCGTCGCCGCGCCCGTTGTGCTGGCGGCCACGCACGAGAACGCCCTGGAAGTGATCTCGATGGACATCCTGCGCAAGTACGCCGTCGACGTGCCCGACGACGTCAGCGACCTGCTGTGAGCAACCCGTAAACCCCCTCTTCGGCCCGCGGCGGGCGCCGCGAAACCACCTGCTCGCGCCGATCGCGGACCGGGTCCCGATCGGTCCGTGGCGCATCAGAGCACCGGATGACACAAATGCGCCATCCGGCTAGCGAGCCGACGCGACACGCCGACGATGAGCCTTCTGACGACAGGCCGCGGAGCAGTACCTGGCCCGCCGACCCGTCCCGGCCCGGGGCACCTCCCCGTGACACATCGGACAGCGCCCGCTTCCAGTTTCGTTACGGTCCAATGATTCGTTACGGTTCTCGGGCCGGACCTCCGGTTTCGTCACGCCCGGCTGATCCGGCCGAGCGCGCAGCGCGTCGAGCACGATCGCCGCGGTGCGGTCCACACTCCCCCGCGTCTTGCGGAGCTGTTGGATCGCGACGCATCCGGTGAAGATCGCCAGCACGTCGTCGAGCTCGATGTCGGCTCGGACCGCACCCGCCTGCTTGGCCGCGGCGAGCAGGGCTTCCAGCGAACGGTGGAAACGCACGCCCGCGCTGTGCAGGAGTGCGCGCGGCCAGCCGTCGTCGGACTGGACCATGTCACAAAGCGCCTGGTTACCGGGCGTCGTGGCGATCACCGCAGTGCAGAAATCGAAGAAGGCCGCACCCGGGTCCGGTGCGCCGAGATGGTCGGCGGCCAGTTTCGCCAACCGATCGATGCGTTGCTGCATAACGGCTTCGAGCAGGTCGGCCTTCGTCGGGAAGTGCCGGTAGACGGTGCCCGCGCCGACGCCCGCCCGGCGGGCCACCTCCGCGAGCGAGACCGAGGCGCCCTGCTCGGCGAAGGCGCGCTGCGCGGCTGCCAGCACGAGCGCGCGATTGCGCCGGGCATCGGCTCGCGACGTCCCGGCAGGGGCGAGCGATGTGGTCATTTCGTTACGCCTCTCCGAAAAGGGACCTGGTCGATCGGGTCGAGCCACCCGTATCGTCCGAATCCGGGTCACACGACCCGATTCTATCGAGCAGAGAAGGCGGAGCATGTCCCCCCAGCACAACCTGATCCTGGTCACCGGAGCCACCGGCAAGCAGGGCGGCGTGACCGCCCGCAGGCTGTTGGCGGACGGCACGGCGGTGCGCGCGCTGGTCCGCGACGCGCATGCGCCCGCCGCACAGGAGTTGGCCGCGGCGGGCGCCGAACTCGTCGTCGGCGACTTCGACTCGCCCGAGACGTTCCCCGCGGCGCTGGACGGTGCCACCGGATTGTTCCTGGTGCCGCCCGCCGCGTACAGCCCGCAGGGCTGGGATGTCGAAGTGGAAGCCGCGCGCGGAGAGTCGCTGGTCGCCGCGGCGCGCAACGCCGGTGTCCGGCAGATCGTGTTCACCGGCATCGCCTCGATGAACGACGACGTCTCCTGGGGCGCCAGCGGCAAGAAGCGCATCGAAGACGCCGTCATCGCCAGCGGCGCCCGCTACACCCTGCTGCGCCCGGTGCGCTTCATGGAGAACTACCTGCTGCGCACGTCACCGGTCGACGGCATCCACGATGGCGTCCACCGGCACCTCTTCCCGGCCGAAGGACCGATGAAGGTCATCGCCCTGGCCGATATCGGCGACATCGCCGGTCTCGTCTTCGCCGATCCGGACCGATTCCACGGTCGCGTCCTCGAACTCGCGGGCGACGCGCTCACCCCGCCCGCGGCCGCCGCGGCGATCAGCGCGGCCACCGGCCATCCGGTCCGCTATCAGGAGATCGGCGAAGCAGACGCGGACGCGCTCGGCGTGCAGATCGGCAACACCTGGCGACTGCTGCGCCGGACCGGCGGCTGGCGGGCCGACGTCGACGAGATCCGCGAGATCCATCCCGGCTTGCGGACTTTCGACACCTGGCTGGCCGAAACCGGTGCGGCGCAGATCAAAGCCGTACTGGAAAGCGAAAAGGCTGGTATCGCGGAGTGATTCGATCCGGAGCACCCGCGCCGGGCTGATGCGTGCGCGTCGGGGGAAGCAATAGCGCGGTGACGGATGACGAGCGACGCATTCGCGCTGCTCGTGGAGGTATCGCGGCTGCCGGGCGTACCGTCGACATGGTGGTACGCCTGCGCAGGAGATCCGGTCGTTCTCGACGCGACCCGGTGGGCGCGGAAGTGGAGCCGCTCAGCCCACCGCGCCGACCGGGGCCAGATTCTCCCCGCGCAGCCGCTGGGAGATCACCTGGGTGATGCCGTCCCCGCGCATGCTGACGCCGTAGAGCGCGTCGGCGATCTCCATCGTCGGCTTCTGGTGGGTGATGACGATCAGCTGGCTCTTCTCCCGCAGCTGTTCGAACAAGCCGATCAGGCGGCGCAGATTGGTGTCGTCCAGCGCGGCTTCCACCTCGTCCATCACGTAGAACGGCGAGGGCCTGGCGCGGAAGATGGCAACCAGCAACGCCACCGCGGTCAGCGACTTCTCCCCGCCGGACAGCAGCGACAACCGCTTGACCTTCTTGCCCGGCGGACGGGCCTCCACCTCGATGCCGGTGGTGAGCATGTCCGAGGGATCGGTGAGCAGCAACCTGCCCTCGCCGCCGGGGAACAGTTTCGCGAATACCTGGACGAACTCGCGCTCGACGTCGGCGTAGGCCTCGGTGAACACCTCCAGGATGCGGGCGTCGACCTCGGCGACGACGTCGAGGAGATCCTTGCGCGCGCTCTTGACGTCCTCGAGCTGGGTGGCCAGGAAGTTGTAGCGTTCCTCCAGCGCCGCGAACTCCTCCAGCGCGAGGGGATTCACCTTGCCCAAAGTGGCCAGGTCCTTCTCCGCCCGCTTGGCGCGACGCTCCTGGGTCTGCCGGTCGTAAGGCATCGGGGCCGGCGCGCTGACCTGCTCGCCACGTTCCCTGGCCTGCTCGTACTCCTGTAGTTCCAGCGCCGAGGGCGGCAACGGCACATCCGGGCCGTACTCGGCGATCAGATCGTTCAGCGCGATGCCGAACTGCTCGGCGATGGTCGCCTCCAGTTGCTCGATGCGCAGCGCGGCCTGCGCCTTGGCCACCTCGTCCCGGTGCACCGCGTCGGTGAGCTGGGACAGCTGCGCGGTGAGAGCCCGCACCCGCTCCTTGATCTGCTCGACTTGCGCGGCGCACTCCGTGCGCCTGCGCACCAGCTCGTCGCGGCGAGCGCCCGCCTCGGCGACCACCTGCTCGAGCTCTGCGGCGATCTTCGCACCGGACTCGGCGACGGCGGCGGCCAGCTCGGCGGCCTGCTTACGCGCGGCCTGGGCGCGTTCGGCGCGGGCGCGGGTCTCCCGCTCGGCACGTGCGGCGCGCCGCAGCGAATCCGCTTTGCCCCGAACCGATTCCGCTCGTTCCTCGGCGGTGCGCACGGCCAGCCGGGCTTCGACCTCCATCGCGCGCGCCTCGGCCAGGGCGGCCGCTGCCTCTTCCCGTGCGCGACCGGCGGATTCGGTGCCGGCCGCGCCCGCGCCGTCGGCGTCGACCTCGGACTGTTCGAGTTCCGCGTGCCGCAGGCGATCCTCCAGTTCGGCCAGCGACGCGAGCGCCTCCTCGCGGCCGGCCTCGGCCTCGTCGCGCTGGCGCAGCAGCCGCTCGCTTTCGGTCTGCGCGGTGCGGGCGGTCTGGCCGAGACGGCCTAGCCGCTCGTAGATCGCCACCAGCGCCTGGTCGGATTCGTGCAGGGCGAGCAGCGCCTGGTCGACGGCGTCCTTGCGGTCGGCCTGCTCCTCGAGCGCGCCGGACAGCGCGGCCTCGAGTTCCTCGGCGCGCCGCTGCGCCGCCACCAACTCGGCCTCGGCGGCATCGATGTCGGCCTGGATCTCCAATTGGCTGGGCGCGCGATCCGAACCGCCCAGCAGCCAGCCGTTTCCGGCGAGGTCACCGTCGCGAGTCACCACGCGCAGGTCGGGTCGCGCCGCGACCAGCGCGCGGGCGGCGGGCAGGTCGTCGGCCACGGCGATGCCCGCGGTCAGCGCCGCGATCGCTCCCTGCACGGTGCCGGGGCACTCCACCACGTCGATCAGCCAGCGGACGCCGTCGGGCAACGCGCCCAGCTGTGCCCGATCGGCGCTCTCGGCGCCGAAGACGACGGCGGCGCGGCCGCCGTCGGCCTCCTTGAGCGCCTGGATCGCGGCGTGCGCGGACTCGCCGGTGTCGGCGGCGACGGCGTCGGCCAGTGGGCCGAGCGCGGCGGCCACCGCCGCCTCATAGCCACCGTGCACGCGGAGCAGGGCCGAGAGCGGACCGAGCAACCCCTGCTCGCGATGCTCCACCAGCCAGGCCACACCGTCCCGGCGTGCCAGGTTCATCCCGAGCGCCTCGATACGCGCGCCCAGCGACGCGACCCGCTTGCTCGCGTCACGGTCCTGTTCGCGCAATTCGGTGACACGCTGATCGGCCAGTTCCAGTGCCTGCACCGCATGCTCGTGCTGGGCGTCCAAGCCCTCCTCCCCCGCATCGAGTTCCGCGAGTTCGGCCTGCACCGTGTCGAATTCCGCCTGGGCGGTCTCGCCGCGGTGGCGGGCGTCGGCGATGGCGACCGAGAGTCGTGCGATCTCGGTGTCCATCGATTGCGCCCTGGCCCGCAAGGTGTCCACCTTGCCGGACAGCCGGGCCACACCCTCGCGCCGGTCGGCGATCGCCCGCACGGCCGCCAGATGCGCCTGTTCGGCGGCCTTGGCGGCGTGCTCGCGTTCGGCGAGCTGATCCCGTGCCGCTTCCAAGACCTCGGCGGCCATCTCGACCGCCTCGCGCAGTTCGGCTTCCTCGGCTTCGACGCGGTCGGCCTCGGCCTCCAACTGCTCGGGGTCGCGGCCGGTGCCGACCGGAGCCGCGGCGTCCAGGTGCCGCGCCCGGTCACCCGCGATGCGGATCGTCGCGTTGACGCGCTCGGCCAGCGCGGAGAGCTGGAACCAGATCTGGGCGGCGGCCTCGGCGCTCGGCGTCAGCCGGGACAGCTGGAATTCCTGCTGTGCCAGCGCCGCGTTGGCCGCGTCCAGCTCGGATTGCACCGTGATCTGCTGCTCGCGCGCGTAAGCCTCTTTGCTCTGCTGACCGGCCAGCTCCTCGCGGCGCGTGACCAGGTCGTCGGCGGCCAGGCGCAGCCGGGCGTCGCGCAGGTCGGCCTGCACCGTCTGCGCCCTGCGCGCCACCTCGGCCTGCCTGCCCAGCGGTTTGAGCTGCCTGCGCAGTTCGGTGGTGAGGTCGGTCAGACGAGCCAGGTTGGCTTGCATGGCCTCGAGCTTGCGTACCGCCTTTTCCTTGCGTTTGCGGTGCTTGAGCACACCGGCGGCCTCTTCGACGAAGGCGCGGCGGTCCTCCGGGCGCGACTCCAGGATGGCCGAGAGCTGACCCTGCCCCACGATGACGTGCATCTCGCGTCCGATGCCGGAGTCGCTGAGCAGTTCCTGCACGTCCATCAGGCGGCAGGAGTTGCCGTTGATCTCGTATTCGCCCGCGCCGTCGCGGAACATGCGCCGGGTGATGGACACCTCGGCGTAGTCGATCGGCAGGGCACCGTCGGAATTGTCGATGGTGAGCGTGACCTCGGCGCGGCCGAGCGGTGCGCGCCCGGCGGTGCCCGCGAAGATCACATCCTGCATCTTGCCGCCTCGCAGCGCCTTCGCACCCTGCTCGCCCATGACCCAGGTGAGCGCGTCGACGACGTTCGATTTGCCCGATCCGTTCGGACCGACAACGCACGTGATGCCCGGCTCCAACCGCAGCGTCGTCGCGGACGCGAAGGATTTGAACCCCTTCAACGTCAGGCTCTTCAGGTGCAAGTTCGACGGCCTTTCCGTGTTCTGCCCGGTCGGCGTTCCGCGTGGTATAGGCAGCGTATCCGGCGACCAGTCATGGTATCGGTCGCGTGCCGGGAGCTGCGGGGGCCCGGCGGCGCACGCGACCGAGTAGCGGTGCGGCGATATCGGTAGGTTATCGAGTCGCCTCCCGTTGGGGCGCATCAATGTGCCCGAGGTTTGCGGGACGCCCCCCGCGCTACCCGTCACGCCCGGTCGATGGACGCGGCCCGAGCAGGGCGGCTCCTCCGGTCCGCGCGCCGCGACCGGCGAAACGCACGTCGGACCGACCAGAGGTCTCCACCGACCTCGGTCTCCGCCGATTCAGGCGGTCTCGAACTGGCACTGACGCCGCGCCCTCCGGCCACATACGATCCCTCTGATTCGCCAGCGGAACGTTCGGGAGCGCACCACGATGTCTGCCCCCTCACCAGGGACAAGCACCCGGTTCCGCCTTGCCCGGATCACGGGCCTGGTACTCGGCAGCCTGGTGTTCCTGCACGCCTGTGAGCGCAGCAAGAGCGCACTGCTCAGCGATGTGCGGGTGGAGGTGGCGATCGCGGCCGCGCTCGGCGCCGCCGCGTTGGCCGCGGCGTGGTTCGAGATCAAGGTGCGGGCGCAGGAGCAGGACGAGTACCCGCCGTGGGAGGAGCACGAGCCGGACCAAACCCCCAGGCGTGGGAATTTTCCCGGTCGATCCGGACGGTCCGCGGACCGGGCCCACGGCCACAGCGAGCCGGCCGGGCGCACCCGCCCCGCCGCCCGACCGGAGCCCGTGGCGCACCACGAGGACGACGACCAGCCCGAACTCACGCGATCCGCCGGGCCCGCCGACATCGTCGCCGGGATTGCGCGGACATTGCGGATCGCCCGCCCCGGCACCGAGGACGAACGGCCGCTGCCGCTCGCATTGAGCGCGGTGACCAAGTGGATGCGCCGTATCGACCGCGACGACGACACCGAGCCCGACGAAATCGACGACCACGACGAGATCGAGCAGATCACTCGCACCGAGACCGGGGAACTCGTCGTGGAGTCCAGCGGGCGAACGGTGCGAGCCAAGATCTCGCGCTCCGGCGATCTCGTCTTGCACGGCCGGTCGCACGCCGGACGGTCGGAATGGAAATGGACATTCCAGCCCGACGCCTTCCAGGCCATCCGCGCCGCGCTCGGCGAGGGACCCGGCGACCTTCTCGATCTGCTCGAGGACACCATTCCGTGGCTGGACGCCGACGCGCGCCAGGACCCCGGCGCATGGCTGCGCGCCCACGACATTCCCGCGACCTACCGGGAGAAAGGCGTCAGCGCCACGCAGGTCACCCGCGAACTTCCGGTCCTCCGGCCCGGGCGTCCGCCGCAACGGCCCCGGGCGGG
The DNA here is from genome assembly GCA_019930625.1 of Nocardia asteroides. NCBI lineage: Bacteria > Bacillati > Actinomycetota > Actinomycetes > Mycobacteriales > Nocardiaceae > Nocardia > Nocardia asteroides. The sequence continues at coordinate 3,850,423 of CP082844.1, read as the reverse complement.
AATGCCTCGCCGGTCGTCGCCGAACGACTCATTCGGGACCGCACGCGGGTCCGCCGAAGTGGACGATCACGCTCGGTACCCGGCCAGCCGCACACGTCCGCCGACCGACACCCGATCTCTCGAAAGCCCGCCGATACGCCGCGATGGCCGCTCTACACACCGGAGAGCCGCTGATCCACGGCAGTCATCCCCGGACGCGGATGCCGATCGGTGGCATCGCGGCGACGCGGCCGAGCCCGCCACACAGCGAAATCGCTGGTCCGACGACTACGATTCCCCCGCCCGCTCGCGCCCGGCACGCCGCCACCGCGACGAGCCCGAACCGGCTCGGCCCAGCGATCGGTTCCCGCCGACCGATGCGAATGATCCCGACCTGCCCGTGCGCCCCGCGCCCGGCCGTCCCGAACTACCGAGACGCCGACGCCGCGAACTCGCCGACGACGACCTGCACGACGCACACCGCACCGCCCGGCAGCCGGATCGCTACCCGGGCGACGCCGAGGGCCGCCGAACCCCAACGAATCGGCGAGCGCCCACGGATTTCGAGCCCGGACCCGCGCGACCGGATCGGGTCGATCCCGGATACCGCAACCGGTCGACACCGCCGGAACCGGCCTACGACCCACCCCCGCCGAGTCGCCGCCATCGCGGCGAACCACGGCCACGGCCCGATACCCGCGCCACCTCGCAGGAGCGCACTTCGCGGCACGGACGGTAGAACACGAATACGGCGCTGCCACCCGGTGATCCGGATGGCAGCGCCGCGAAGACGAACCTCAGCTCGCGCGTTGCCCGAAGCGGCCGTTCTCGAAGCCTGCCACCATACGGAACGCGAGGACGGCGCCCCAAGGACCGATCACCCACATCGGCCAGAAGTAGGTGAAAGCGCCGACTCCCAGCGAGATCGCGCCCCAGATGACGAGCACGAGCACGCTCACGGCGAGCCAGGTGCCGCCCTCGATGCGCTGCCAGATCGGGATACGCGGGGGCGCGGACGCCGGTGCGGCGGCATCCTTGCCGAGCTCGGGCAGATCGGACAGCACCGAGCGCAGATCGTCACGGTCGGTAGTGGCATACACCTGCGCGACGCGCTGGTCGTACTCGGGCAGATCGATGCGGCCGTCCGCCATGTGCCTGCCGAGCAGGCGTACCACGGCGTCGCGTTCGGCGTTCGAGGCGCGGATGCCGGTGGAGATGTCCATGCTTGGTCCTATCGACGAAATTCATCTTCCATAGTGGAATGTTGCTCAGCATAACCCTCCTATGTGGAATGTCAACCCTTCCGCGATCGCCCTCCCGAAACCTCACGACCGCCCTCGTTCCGGCGGTAGGGTTCGAAGATCGGGAACGGCTGTATGGACAGGTGTTCAGCGCGCGGATCCACGGAGCGGCCGGATCCGCGTCACCAGCGAATCCGCTCAGGAGGCACAGGTGTCCGAAATCGTCCGCGGGGTCGTGGCCCGCAGCAAAGGCGCACCGGTCGAGATCGTCGACGTGGTGATCCCGGATCCAGGCCCGCACGACGTGGTGGTCCGGGTGCGGGCGTGCGGCGTCTGCCACACCGACCTGCACTACCGCGAGGGCGGTATCACCGACAGCTTCCCGTTCCTGCTCGGCCACGAGGCCGCCGGTGTGGTGGAGACCGTCGGCGCCGCGGTCACCCATGTGGCGGAGGGCGACTACGTCATCCTCAACTGGCGCGCGGTCTGCGGCGAGTGCCGGGCGTGCAAGCGAGGCCGCCCCTGGTACTGCTTCGACAGTCGCAACGCGAGCGAGAAGATGACGCTTGCCGACGGGACCGAGCTCACCCCCGCGCTGGGCATCGGGGCATTCGTCGACAAGACGCTGGTGCACGAGGGCCAGTGCACGAAGGTGGATCCGGAGGCCGACCCCGCGGTGGCGGGCCTGCTCGGCTGCGGGGTGATGGCAGGCCTCGGCTCGGCGCTGCACACGGGCAACGTCTCGATCGGCGACACCGTCGCGGTCATCGGTTGCGGCGGCGTCGGGGATGCCGCGATCGCCGGAGCCCAGCTGGCTGGGGCGGCGACCATCATCGCGGTGGACCGGGACTCCCGGAAACTGCACTGGGCCAAGGACTTCGGCGCCACCCACACCATCGATGCGTCCAGCGAGGACGTGGTGGAGAAGATCCAGGAATTCACCGACGGCTGGGGCGCCGACGTGGTGATCGACGCGGTCGGCAGGCCGGAGACCTGGAAGCAGGCGTTCTACGGCCGTGATCTGGCGGGCACGGTGGTCCTCGTCGGCGTGCCGACCCCGGAGATGACCCTCGAGATGCCGCTGCTCGACCTGTTCTCCCGTGGCGGCGCGTTGAAATCCTCCTGGTACGGCGACTGTTTGCCGGAACGCGACTTCCCCACCCTGATCGACCTCCACCGCCAGGGCAGGTTGCCGCTGGACCGGTTCGTCACCGAACGCATCGGACTCGATGAGGTGGAGCAGGCATTCGCCAAGATGCACGCCGGCGAGGTACTGCGGTCGGTGGTGGTCCGGTGAGCGCCCGCGTCGACCGCGTCGTCACCTCCGGCGCTTTCTGTCTGGACGGCGGCACCTGGGCAGTGGACAACAACATCTGGCTGGTCGGTGACGACGAGGAGGTGGTCGTCATCGATGCGGCGCACGACGCCGACCCGATCGTCGCGGCGGTCGCGGGCCGCGTCGTCCGCGCGATCGTGTGCACCCACGGGCACAACGATCACGTGACGGTCGCTCCCGAACTCGCCGAGCGCTTGGACGCGCCGATCTTGCTGCATCCCGACGACGAACCGCTGTGGCGCATGACCCACCCGGAGGCCGGCTACCGTCCCCTCGCGGACGGCGAGCAAATCCCGGTGGCGAACACCTCGATGCGGGTCCTGCACACCCCTGGCCACTCACCTGGATCGGTCTCGCTGCATCTACCCGCCGCGACGGCGGTGTTCACGGGAGACACGCTGTTCGCCGGTGGGCCCGGCGCGACCGGTCGCTCGTTCTCCGATTTCGGCACGATCATCGAGTCGATCCGCGAACGCCTGCTGACGCTCCCGGAGGACACCGCGGTGCACACCGGACACGGCGACTCCACCACCATCGGCACGGAGAAGCCGTTCCTCGCCGAATGGATCGCCCGCGGCCACTGAGTTATCCCCGCCACGGTGGCCGGCCCGCGTGGAATGGCGCGACCGGGCGCGGCGTTGCCAGGCGCGCGAACTCATTGCGACGACAATGGCAGGATCAGACTCATGGCTGAACAGACCGCTACACCCGCCACCGCCACCGCGGCGCCGATCACGCCGGAGCCGACCACGCTGTGGGTCGAGCGCACCGGCACCAGGGCTTACACCGGCCGCAGCTCCCGCGGCGCCGAGGTCTTGATCGGTTCGCAGGGCGTGCCCGGTGTGTTCACACCCGGCGAGCTGCTGAAGATCGCGCTGGCCGCCTGCTCGGGCCTGAGCGCGGACTTCCCGCTGTCGCGCAGGCTCGGCGACAACTTCGACGCGACGATCCGGGTCTCCGGCGACGCCGACCGGGAGAACGAGGTCTACCCGCACCTGGAGGAGGTGTTCGAGCTCGATCTCAGCGACCTCGACAACGAGGCCAGGGAACGGTTGCTGGTCACCGTGCAGCGTGCGATCGACAAGGTCTGCACGGTGGGACGGACGCTGAAGGCGGGATCGAGGGTGTCACTGTCGTTCGACGTCGAGGCCTGATGGACGACCCGGTCCGTTTGAGCGCCTGGGTACACGGCATGGTGCAGGGCGTGGGTTTCCGCTGGTGGACCCGGTCGCGGGCGCTGGAACTGGGACTGGTCGGGCACGCGACCAATGCCACCGACGGCCGGGTGCACGTGGTCGCCGAGGGACCGCGACCGGCCTGCGAGGAGTTGCTCGCACGCTTGCGTTCCGGTGATACACCTGGTCAGGTGAGGTTGGTTGTGGAAAGCTGGGAGCCCGCGCGGGGTGAATTGACCGGTTTCGAGGAGCGGTAGTGGTGATTCGGGTGATGAGGGGGGCACAGCGGTGAGCACGCGGAATCCCGGTGACGACGAGCGCCGGGACGAACCCGAGCGTTCCGGGCCGGAACACCCGGCCGAGGACAAGCCGTCGCCCACCCCCGCCACGCCCGTGCCGGGCGAAGAGCAGGATTGGTCGACGCCCGTCTCCGCACCGGGTGGCGCCGCCGAGCAGCCCGAGATCGACTGGTCGACCCCGACTTCGGTGCCGCCCGGCGACACGAGTCCGGACGCCGAGCAACCGCCGCGCCCCGGCCGGATCCAGCGCCAGGAACCGGGCATCACGCAGCCCCGCCCGCCCACGGTTGCCGAGGCACGGGCGAGAGAGAAGGCACGCAGGCGCGCCGAGGAAGCACAGCGCGCGGCCGCTTGGGCCGAAGAAGCCAAGAAGCGCAATCGCAAGCGCGTCATGATCGGCGGTGTCGCCATCGTCGGCGTAGCCGCCCTGGTCGGCGGCGGCTACCTGGCTTATCGCGCACTCACCGCGCCCGACCGCGTCACGGCCCACTGCGTGAAGACCGAGAACGGTCAAGAGATCGTGGTCGAGGATTCCTATTGCGGCGACGGCCGTCCCGGCTTCGTCGGCGACACCAGCCCGGGAGTCAGCCCGGGTCTGATCATCCTCGGCGGCGGGCCGCAATACCGCTACTACTACGGCGGCACCGGCACCGTCGGCAGACCCCCGACCGGCGGCACCACGATCAAGCCCAAGAGCGCCGAGATCAAGACCAAGAGCGGCACCACGATCCAGCGCGGCGGCTTGGGCAGCAAGAGCACCGGCGGAGGGTCGTAGATGCGGCGCGTGCGGGATACGCCCCGGCCGGGCTGGCAGCAGATCACCGAAAGCCAGGGCCTGGTCTACGGCTCCCCTGGGCGGGACGCGAGTGGTCAGCCACGGCCCTACTGGGACGAGTCGGTGCACTACGAGTTCGAGATGTCGGAGATCCTCGCGTTGGAGGCCGACGTCGAACTGCTGCACTCGATGTGCCTGAACGCGGTGGAGCACATCGTGCTCACCGAACGGTTCGCCGATTTCGGCCTGCCCGAGTGGAGCTGGGGCCCGATCGCCGAATCCTGGCGACGCTCCGACCCGCACGTGTACGGGCGCTTCGACCTGCGCTACGACGCGCGGCGTCCGGCGAAACTGCTGGAGTACAACGCGGACACGCCGACCTCGCTGCTGGAGGCCGCGATCGTGCAGTGGCACTGGCTGACCGATCGCTACCCCGGCGGCGACCAGTGGAACTCGTTGCACGAGAAGCTGGTCGAGCGGTGGGGTGAGCTGCGCGACGTGCTGCCCACCGCGCAGCTGCACTTCACCTGGTCCGGGGCGGACGCCACCGGCGAGGACAACGTCACCACCGCCTACATGCAGGAGACCGCGGCCGAGGCCGGATTCGACACCGTCGCGCTGCCGATCGAGGAAGTCGGATTCGACTCGGAACTGGAGCGTTTCGTCGATCTGGCGGAGGTTCCGATCGAGGCCGTCTTCAAGCTCTACCCGTGGGAGTGGGTGCTCGACGACGATTTCGGCAAGCGCGTCGTCGACAGCCTGCCACAGACCATGTGGATCGAACCGCTGTGGAAAACCCTGCTGAGCAACAAGGCGATCCTGGCGGTGCTGTGGGAGATGTATCCGGGCCACCCGAATCTGTTGCCCGCCTACCTCGACCAGCCCAACGAGCTCACCGAGTACATCCGTAAACCGAAGCTGGGACGAGAGGGCGCCAACATGACCATCGTCGGCGCCGGTCTGGAGACCGCGACCGGCGGCGTCTACGGCGAGGAAGGTTACGTCTACCAGTTGCTGGACCCGTTGCCGGAGTTCGACGACATGCGCCCGGTGCTCGGCGCGTGGATCGTCGGCGACGCCGCGGCGGGTCTCGGCATCCGCGAGACCGCGGGGCTGATCACCGACGACGGCTCGGCATTCGTCCCGCACCGCATCGTCACCGACTGAGCATCGTCACCGATAATCACCCATCCAACTCGGCCGCACGCCAACCCGTCTCGGAAGGATCAAGATGACCGCAGTCGCCCTGGAATCGGGGTACTGGAGCTCGCTGGGCGAGGGTGTGGGAGCGATCGTCCTCTACGCCCTCATCGGCTTGGTGCTCATGCTCGTCGGCTTCTACGCCATCGACCTGACCACGCCGGGCAAGCTGCGGAAGCTGGTGATGGCGGGCAAGCCGAACGCCATCATCGTCACCGCCGCGGGCATGATCAGCATGGCGTTCATCGTCGTGCTCGCCATCTTCGCCGTGGGCGGCGGCGGCAAACTCTCCGAGGGCTTGATCGCCGCGCTGGTGTTCGGCTTGGTCGGCATAGTCGCCCAGGTCATCTCGGTGCGCGTCATCGAACGGGCCATCGGCATCGACATCGGCAACGCACTGCACGCCGACACCTACACCACCGAGGTACTCGTGGTGGCGGCAGCGCATTTCGCGCTCGGGCTCGTCGTCGCCTTCGCGATTCTGTAGGCGTCACCGCGGTCCGCGAACCTCATCGGGCGGGATGATCATCCCCCGTCCGATGGCCGCGTCCTGCCGCGAAACCGCTGGATCAGGGCTCGTCCGCGTGGTCGAGGCAATACGCCGCCGCGGCAAGGTATTGGCGACACTCCGGACCGTGACCGGCATGCACGCTGCGGATGAACAGCGCGCGATCCAGATCGAGATCCGTCGAGGGCTCCGCGGAACAGTCCCGGTGCTGGGACCGCCACAAGTCCTGTGTATCCAGCGATGTCTGCATCGTGCACCTCCCGTTGCCTGCATATCAGTGCGAGAAGGCTTGCCAATGTCTCTACGCCGGAGGCATACCCGCTCGCGGCTCTCGGCAACCGATGCGCGTCACCGGGTTACCATTCGCCAGTCGTCGGGTAGGCGCGCCGCGGTGATCTGCGCTCCCTCGGCCTCCAGGTCGACAGTGGTCGCACCGAGCCGCAACGCGCGCAAGGAAATCTTGCCCCACCGCGCCGGCAGCTGCGGTCGAACAGTGAGCGTCCGGTTCGGAGCGTCGGGATCGAGGCCGAGGAACGAGCGCACCAGCAACAGCGGCGCCGCGCTCGCCCACGCCTGCGGCGAGCAGGACGTCGGATACGGCACGGGCGTGGCGAACCGCGATCGGGGAAAGCCGCAGAACAACTCCGGCAGGCGGCCGTCGAACACCGCCGCCGCGTCCAGCAGACCGGTGGCCAGCCGAGTCGCCAGCTCGACCGCACCGGGAACGTGCCGGTAGCGCAACAGACCCGCCACCGCGATCGCCGTATCGTGCGGCCACACCGAGCCGCAGTGGTAGCTCATCGGGTTGTAGGCGCCCATGTTCGACGCCAGAGTGCGCAGCCCGAAGCCGGAATCCATCTCCGGACCCGCCATCCGCGAGACCAGTTCGGCCGCGTGCTCGTCGGTGGCGATGCCCGACCAGAGGCAGTGTGCGGCGTTGCTGGTCAGCGCGTCGACCTGACGCTTGCCGCCGTCCAGCGCCACGGCGTACCAGCCGCGGTCGGGCAGCCAGAACTGCTCGGCGAACTTGACGCGCAACTCCGCGGCGCGTTCCCGCAGCTGACCCGCCAGCCGCAGGTCGTCGAAGGCCTCGGCGAGTTCGGCCCTGGCGAGCATCGCGGCGTGCACGTACCCCTGCACCTCGCACAGCGCGATGGGCGCCTCGGCGATATGGCCGGTGGCGTCGTTGATTCCGTCGAAGCTGTCCTTCCACCCCTGGTTGATCAGGCCGCGGTCGGTGGCGCGGCGGTACTCGACGAAGCCGTCGCCGTCCCGGTCGCCGTAATCGGTGATCCAGCGCAGCGCCGCGTCGGCAGCGGGCAGCAAGTGCCGAATCACCTCCGAATCGCCGCCCCAGCGATGGCATTCGGCCAGCAGCATCACGAACAGCGGTGTGGCATCGGCGGTCCCGTAGTAGATGTTGCCACCGAACACCTGGCCGCCCGCCGGTCCACGGCGCATCTCGTGCATGATGCGCCCCGGTTCCTCCTCGGTGAGCGGATTGACCTCCTGCCCCTGCAGTTCCGCGAGCTGCTGGAGCGTGCCGAGCGCCAGGTCGACTTCCAGCGGCAGCGCCATCCACGCGGTGAGCAGGCTGTCACGGCCGAACAGGGTCATGAACCACGGCGCGCCCGCGGCGACGAACGGCCGGGCGTCGCCGGATTCGTCGTGCATCTGCAACGCGCCCAGATCGCTTTCGGTGCGCCGCAGCACCCGGGTGAGCGCCGGGTCGGACGCGGCGATGTCGGTGGCGGTGTCCCGCCAGGCCTCGATCTTGCGGCCCGGCGCGCTGACCCCGTAGTGCTCACCCGGTGAGATGGCCTGAAATCGCTGGTTGCCCACCGTCGGCTGGGCGATGATCTCGGTTTGCCAGGATTCGCCGACGGGCACGATCACCCGCCACACCAGCGAACCCGGCATGACCTCGGGTTCCACGGTCGCCGAGATCGAGATCCCCCGGCTGCGGTCCGCGTGATCGTGCAGCACCAGCTCACCGTCGGCGACCGTCACGTCGGCCCGCGAATGCCCGGCACGGCCTTCCTTCACCGCGAACAGGTCGACGAAGTCCGCGTCCACGTGCAGTTCCAGTAGCACGGCCGTGGGTTCGCGACCCATGTTCTCCAGCGTGATCAGCTCGTGCATGCCGTCGGCCACGATCCGTTCGCGCACCACCAGCAGCGTGCTGTCGGCCAGGCCCGCCTGCGGCGGCCTGCGCAACACGAACCTGGCGGCGAACGCCTCCGGACTCAACACCGAAAGCGGCTCGGCGGGTCTGCCGTTCACCAGCAACTCCCAGCGCGACAGCACCCGCGCGTCCCGGAAGAACAACCCGTGCGGCTTGCCCGTCTCGACGTCGCCGAGCCGATTGGACAGGCAGAACGTGCCGCCTTCGACGAGGGTGACCGAGCCGCACCCCCCGAACCCGGTCGGCTCACCGGAGTTCAGGGGGGCGGGGCCCAACGGCGCGGCACCGGTCACGCCAGTCCGCTCGCCGCGATCCTGACCGGGGCGGGCCCCGGCGTCGTGGCGTCGAGCGGCGCGGCGGCGGGCACCGCGATGTCCAGCGGCGCGGCGCCGAATCGCTTCTTGGAGCGCAGTAGCCGGCGATACACCTGTTCGTAACCGAAGCCCAGCGTGTCGGAGCCGAATTTGGCCTGCACGTGGGCGCGGCAGGCGTACGGATCCATCGCCCGGACCTCTTCGATGGCCGTAGGCAATTCGGCGGGGTCCTCGCAGATGCGGCCGGTCACGCCGTCGACGATCACCTCGGACACCGCCCCGCCGCGCAGCGCGACCACCGGCGTGCCACAGACCATGGATTCGATCATCACCATGCCGAACGGTTCCTCCCAGCGAATCGGGAACAACAGGCAACGCGCATTCGCGAGCAGCTTACGCTTGGCCGCCGCGTCGGCGAGACCGAACACGTGATCGTTTTCCGTCAACAGCGGGCGCACCTTCGCCTCGAAGTATGCCTGCTCGGGACGTTCACTGCACTTACCCGCGAGTACCAGCGGGATGCCCGCGTCGTGCGCGGCCTCCAGCGCCAGGTGCGGGGCCTTGCACTCGTTGAACCGGCCGAGGAACAGCGCGTAGTCGTCCTTCTCGACGCGGAACGGCCAGTCGTCGACGTGCAGCGCATTGTGCACGCGTCCGGTCCAATTGAGCCCCGGCGCGAGTTCACGCTGGCGGTCGCTGATCGCCACCAGCGCCACCTCGTCGCCCAAATCCTGGTAATAGCGATAGATGTCGTCCTCCACCGGCCCGTGCACGGTCAGCACCGTCGGCAGGCCCATGCTCTGGAAGACCGACGCGTTGAGCGGTCCGGCGAAAGTGTGGTCGTGCACCAGGTCGATACCCGATGTCGCAGCGAGTTCCTCGATGGCGCGGCGCACCCGCAAGGCGTGCACGACTTCGGGGAACGGCTCCCCCAGGCGCTCTGGCAGCGCGCGGTCCCACACCGGCACGAACTTGGCCTTCGTCCCCGGCTCCCCCGCGCCCAACAGGGTGACGTCGTGGCCACGGGCCACCAATGCGTCGACCAGATCGGCGACCACGGCCTCGACACCGCCATATGCCTTGGGCGGGACGTCGAAGTACGGCGGCACCACCATCGCGATACGAAACGGGCCGCTGGAACGATCTGTCGACAGGTAGTCGGACGACGGCATCTCCGAATCGGACGACGCCTGCGCGGAAATAGGCACGGAAAGCGCGCTCATGACCCTCCTTCCAGGGACAACCAAGTAGCACTCGCATTCACCCAGCACTCGGAGTACCGGGCGCCGAACTGAACTAAGTGGCCGCCGCGGCGGGGGTGAAGACCTAGCTGCACCGCCGTCCATGGGGCTTGGTTGGCCTGGTCACGCCTCCGGCATGAACAGGGGGGCCGAGTGGGAGGTACCTCAGGCGGGATCCTTCAAACCAAACAGTTCGGGAAAAATCGCGCCACCCAGCGTTCGTTCAGCAACCGATGGGTAGTCCGGTGTCCCTCCTTTCGGCCGGACACTGGACGACCGATCGGATCCGGCGTGTCATGCCTCGATGACAACCCGCGGGTCGCGGTCCGGCGTGATGGCATCGCCGCCCGCCACGATGAACGCCAGCAGATCTTCCGCCTCGGCGCGCACCGCCGCCTCGTCGGCCGCCGACAACGGGTGCCAGGGCACGACGCGCAGCGTGGCGCCGTCGAGCGACCAGCGGCCGTGGACGAAACCGTCGACCAGGTACACGGGTACGCCCGCGGACGCCTCCGCGGCGGTGCGCTTGCGGTCCTCCTCGCTGATGATCCTGCGGCGGTCCTTGTGGCCGAGCACCGCGTTGTCGAAAGCGGGCAGAAAGCGCACGGGCACAGGCAGATCCGGCTCGGCCAGCGGCGCGTCCGGCAGGTCGAACAACACGCGGTGACGGTCGTCGGTGAACACCCGCAGCCGCTCGCGCAGGTCGTCGACGACCTCCGCGAGCCGGGTGATACCCGCCCACGCCTGCATGTCGGCCACCGTGGCCGGACCGAACGCGGCCAGGTAGCGCAGCACCAGCGTCTGTAACCGCGGCGCCGTGGCCATCGGCGCGCCCGTCCACTCCTCGGCCAACCCGACCGTGACGTACCGATTGCGCCACCGTCCCCACGCACCGGTCTCCGGGCCGTGCGTCAACGGGACCAGCAACTCGACGGTCTCGGCGAGTCTGCGCGTGTGCCGGTCCGGGAAGCGCTCGGCCAGCGCTTCACCCAGTTCCCGGCGGCGCAGCCGCTGTCCGGCCAGCAGTTCGCGTCCGGCGGCGGCGAGTTCGTCCAGGTCGACACCGTCGATCTCGTCTCGGTAGTACGACGCCTTCAGCGCGGCGTCGACCACCGGCTGCACCGTGGGCCGCAACCAGCGGAAGTCCGCGGCGTCGGCGAGGTGCACGGTCCGGCGGATCATGGTGGAGCGCACCAATCGCCGATCACGCAGCAGCGCCGCCAGATCGTCGTGCCGGAACCCTGCCAGACGCGACCACAACCCCACATAGGGCCAGTTCGGCTCCTGGCCTTGCACAGCGACCAGATGCCGGACGAGTTCGAGCGGGGGCAGCGCCACCCGCTCCACCAGCTTCTGCCGGACCAGTAGCGTCCGATTCAGCTCGCGCAGCGTTAGTTCCGTCATGCGTCCATCCTCGCCCAGCCCACCGACATCTCGGTGCCAGGCGACGCGACTCCGCCGTGCTGCGGGGGCGGGGGTACGGGCCGCCGGCTATTGATCCGGCAGGCACCGGCCGGGATCGGGCAGGTCGGCGCACGGGGCGTTGCCGTGCGCGCGCAGCACTTCTTTGCCCATCTGATCGGTCAGGAAGTGCAGAAAGCTCGCTGCCAGCGAGTCTCCGGGCAACTCGCCGTTGCTGTAGGCGTACTCGACGCCCCAGAAGGGGTAGGTGCGGTGGACAGCCGCGTCCCGGCCTGCACTCACACCGTCGATGGCCAGGGTCGGCAGCTTCGCCTCGACAGCCTCGGAGAACTCCGAATAGCCGATGGCACCCGGGATGTCGGCCACCGCTTTGCTCATGTCGGCCGTCACCTGCACTTCGCAGTACGTGAGCGCGGCGGTGACCGTGCCCTTCAGCGCCGTGCAGCTGACGTGCGAGCGATCCGGCTGCGTGCCGTCGAGCAACCTGCGCTCGAACGTGTTTCGCGAACCGGAACCCGGTATGCGGTTGACCAGCACTACCGGCAGATCCGGGCCGCCCACCTCACGCCAGTTGCCGATCTTGCCCCGGTAGAGATCCTGGATCTGCGCGACGGTCAGGCCCCGGACCCCGACGTCGGGATGGACGATCATGGTGAACAGCGACAAGGCGAGCGGACGGTACACCAGTGCCGGATAACCGGCGCCTTTCGGACCGTCGCTGATGGCCAGCAGCCCGGAGTTCCCCGTGCCTTGCTCGGCCAACCGGTCCAGACCGCGTTCGGTCCCTTCGAATTCGAAGGCGAAATCCGCCCGGGTGCAACGCTTTCGGTACTGCTCGGCCGCCTCCCGGAGCACCGGGCCGAACGCCGAGGATCCGATCACGGTCAGCTTGCCCGACTCGCATTCCATCGGCGTCGGTGACGGCTCCCGCCAGACCACCACGAGCAGGAACCCGATGACCAGCACCAATGCCACCGTGAACACGACCAGCCGTCGGGAAGTGCCCGCCCGGGTCTCGATGATCCTGCCGCCTTTGATGCCGCCGCGCAGCACCGGATCCGGATAGTTCCCCGTGCCGCCGGAGCGTTCCAGGATGGCCAGGATCTTGTAGTGATCGCTCTTGCCGAGCGGCACCTTCGGCAGATCGATCACGCCGGTGGGGCCGCCGGCGTTCTCCTCGCGCACGTCGATGCCGGAGTTGCGGCCGAGGTGGTCGGCCAGCGACGAAGGGTCGCTCAGCTCGTTGACCGCCATGCCGATCACCCGCCGCTGTGCGAAGTGCAGGTGCAGACCGATCTGAGCGGTCGGCGCCGTGTAGTCCTCGGTGTCGATCCGGGTGATGCCCGCGTTCTCGATGCGCACCAGGACGACCGAGACGTCCTTCAGGTCCGGGGTCGCTCCGTCGGCGGCGGGACGCAGTTGCGTGAGCACACCGGGAAATCGGGACTCGATCTCGCCGGTGACCGGCGTATCCATCTGTACCCGGTAGCCGAGCCGTTTACGCCCGGCGAAGACGAACTCACGCAGGAAGGCGGCGACCGCTACGAGGAGGGCTACCACCGCCGCCGCGGTACCTATGAGTTCCAGAACGGTGTCGAGCGGCCAGTCGCCCACCAGATGATCCCACTCCCCGAGAAATCCGTATGCCCTCATTCTCGGCGCCGATCACCTTCCGGCACACCGAGAGTCGAACTGTTCGGCAACAGTTAACCCCTCGGTCATACGCTCTCGCGAGTCCAGGCCAGCAGATCCGCCAAGGGCCAGGTGTTGATCACCCGTTCCGCCGCAACGCCGTTCGCGAGGGCGCGCTCACACCCGTACCCCTGCCAGTCGAGTTGTCCCGGCGCGTGCGCGTCGGTGTCGATCGAGAAGTGACAACCCATCTCGGCGGCCAGACGCAGCAATCGCGAAGGGGGATCGAGTCGTTCGGGCCTGCTGTTGATCTCCACGGCGGTGCCGTAGGTGCGACACGCCTCGAACACCACCTCGGCGTCGAACGTCGATTCCGGCCGGGTGCCGCGTCCACCCGCGACCAGGCGGCCGGTGCAGTGGCCGAGCACGTCGACATTCGGGTCGGCGACCGCGTGCACCATGCGCTTGGTCATGGTCGCGCTGTCGTCGCGCAGACGCGAATGGACGCTGGCCACGACGATATCCAGCCGCGCGAGCAGATCCGCCCGCTGGTCGAGGGCGCCGTCGTCGAGGATGTCCACCTCGATGCCGGTGAGGACCCGGAACGGCGCCATCCGGTCGTTGAGTTCGGCGACCACGTCCAGTTGCTTGCGCAGCCGGTCGGCGGACAGACCGTTGGCCACGGTCAAGCGCGGCGAATGGTCGGTCAGGGCACAGTATTCGTGCCCCAGCGCGGACGCGACCCGCATCATCTCCTCGATCGGACTGCCGCCGTCGGACCAGTTCGAGTGCGTGTGCAGATCACCGCGCAGACGCTCCCGCAACGGCTTGCCCGGCGCCCCGATCGGCTGCGCGGCAGCGCGCAATTCGGCCAGGTAGCGCGGCACCACACCCGCGTAGACCTGCTCGATCACGGCCGCGGTCTTGGGACCGATGCCCGTGAGCTCGGTCCAGTTGCCCGCCGCCCGGCGCGCCTCGCGCTCGTCGGCGGACAATCCCGCGACGACGTCGGCGGCGCGCCGGTAGGCCTTGACCCGGTGGGTTTCCGCCCGGGAGCGCTCCAACCAGAAACCGATCTCCCGCAGCGCCGCCTCCGGACCGGGCGCCGTGGCGCGGTCCGGTATGCCACTGGGATCCGGGTCAGGCACGTGCTATCGCACCCGGCTGTATTTCACGAAGGCCACCCCGTCCTCGAACACCGTGCTGGTGATCACCCGGAACTTGGCCGGTTCCGGCAGCCGCGCCCCGGTGCCGAACAGTGCCCGGCCCCGGCCGAGCACGATCGGATAGAGCTTGAGGAAGATCTGGTCGATTTCCGGCAGCAGCACCTGCGCCAGTTCGCCGCCGCCGCACAGCCAGATGCCCAGCCCGCTCTCCCGCTTGAGTTCACGGACCTTCTCGACCGGATCCCGGGAGATCAGCTCGACGGCCGGATCGGGACTCTCCGGCAGCGTGGTCGAGACGATGAACTGCCGCAGATGCGAGTAGGGGCTGGAGGTGCCGGTGCGGACGCCGAAGTCGTGCGTCTTGCGTCCCATCAGTACCGTGTCGAAGTAGCAGTTGCGCTCCTCCACCCCGATCGCCTCGCGCACCTTGGTCGGCAGGGTTTCGGGGTACTGCGCGTTGATCGACGGACCGTGATCACCGCCGACCGGGAAGAAGTCGACCGAGCCCTCTTCGGTGGCGATGAATCCATCGATGGTCGACGCGACGTAATAGGTGAGCTTGCGCATGCTTCCTTCCTCACGGTCGGGGTGACATTCCGAACCGCCCTGAGGAAACGGTAGCTCGCGCGAGCTAGCGACGGCGAGGCTTCGGCTGGCAGCGCGGGCAGGAGTAGGACGAGCGGTTCATGAACCGCTCCCGGATGATCGGCGCACCACACCGGCGACACGGCTCGTTCTCCCGACCGTATACGGCCAGGGACCGTTCGAAGTAGCCCGACTGGCCGTTGACGTTCACATAAAGTGCGTCGAACGACGTGCCGCCCGCCGCGAGCGCTTCGCCCATCACCGCGCTCACTTCGGCGAGCAACCGGCGCACCGCGGGCCGCGACAGCCCCGAGGCAGGCCTGCCACCGTGGATTCCGGCGCGCCACAGCGCCTCGTCGGCGTAGATGTTCCCGATCCCGGAGACGACGCCTTGATCGAGCAGGACACGCTTGATCTCACTCTGCTTGCCCCGGATGACGGCGACCACGGTTTCGATGTCGAAACGCGGATCCAGCGGATCGCGGGCGATGTGCGCGACCGGCTCCGGCACCAGGGTGCCGTCCACCTCGACCAGGGGCGCGAGCGCCCAGCCGCCGAAGGTCCGCTGGTCGACGAACCGCAACTGGGTGCCATCGCCGAAGGTGGCGCGGATGTGCGCGTGCTTCTCCAGCGGCGCGTCGGCGGGCTGGACCAGCATCTGACCGCTCATGCCCAGATGCACGACCAAAGCGGCTTCCGGGTCGTCGAAAGTCAGCCAGAGGAACTTGCCGCGCCGCTCGGCCGACTCGACCGTCAGGCCGGTCAGCCGCGCGGCGAGATCGGCGGCGCCTTCGAGATGGCGGCGCACCGAGCGGGGATGGGTGATCGCCACCGATTCGACGACCCGGCCGACCACATGCTCGGCCAGCCCGCGGCGTACGACCTCGACCTCGGGAAGCTCGGGCACGTCAGCTTTCGGCGGTCAGCGCCTCGTAGGCTGCCCCCGCGGCCTTCTGCTCGGCTTCCTTCTTGGACCGGCCGACGCCTTGCCCGTATGCCCGTCCGCCGATCACCGTGGTGGCGGTGAATTCCTTGTCGTGGTCCGGCCCGGTCGAGGTGATCTCGTAACTGGGCACACCGAGACCACGCTCGGCGGTGAGTTCCTGCAAGCTGGTCTTCCAGTCCAGGCCTGCGCCCATCCGTGGGCCGCGCTCGAGCAGCTCGGCGAACAGCCGCAACACCACGGCACGCGCCACCTCGATACCGTGCTCGAGATGCACGGCGCCGAGCAACGACTCCATGCCGTCGGCGAGGATGCTCTCCTTGTCCCGGCCACCGGTGAGTTCCTCACCTTTACCGAGCAACAGGTGCGCACCGAGGCCGCCCTCGCCGAGGCCGCGGGCGACTTCGGCGAGCGCGCGCATGTTCACCACGCTCGCGCGCAGCTTGGCCAGCTCGCCCTCGCTTTTCGAGGGATGCTCGTGATACAGCCGTTCGGTGATGCTCAGGCCGAGCACGGAGTCGCCGAGGAACTCGAGACGCTCGTTCGTCGGCAGACCGCCGTTCTCGTACGCGTACGACCGGTGGGTCAGCGCGAGACGCAGCAGATCCGGATGTAGGTCGACGCCTAGCGCTGCGAGCAGGCTCGCGTGTTCACCGGACGAGTCGGGTTCGTCGGTCACGTCGCTACGACAGGTCGAACGATCAGACCGCTGCGGTGACCTGGCGGCCCTTGTAGGTGCCGCAGGACGGGCAGGCGATGTGCGGCAGCGTCTTCTCGCCGCAAGCGCGGTTCGGGCAGGTGATCAGGGTCGGCGCGGTGGCCTTCCACTGGCTGCGCCGCGACCTGGTGTTGGAACGGGACATCCGGCGCTTGGGAACGGCCACGACTACTTCTCCTCTGTCTGATTGCTCTGCCGGTTCGGCTGATCGGTCTTGCTCAGTGGTCTCGGTCGGCCGCACCGTCGTCGGGGCTGCCGGTGCCGGGCGATCCGGAGGCGAAGTTAGCCAGCCCGGCCCAGCGAGGGTCAAGTATCTCATGCCGGTGCTCGGATCCCGCAATCGCCATCCGGACGCCGCATTCCGGGCACAGTCCCGCGCAATCGGGCGTGCACAACGGCTGCAGCGGCAGTTCCAGCCCGACGGCGTCGATCACGACGGGCTCGAGGTCGATGAGGTCGTCGACCAGGCGGTGGACCTCGTCGTCCTCGGTGGTCTGCTCGGTGGTGCTGTCCGGATAGGCGAACAGCTCGGTCAGCCGCACGGCGACCTCGCCGGTGAACGGCTCGAGGCAGCGCGAGCACTCCCCCTCGATCGGAGCGGCCACCGTCCCGGTGACCAGCACACCCTCGGACACCGCCTGCAACTGCAGGTCGAGCTCCACCTGCGCGCCCACGGGAACGGCGATCAGATCCAGACCGATCCGCTCCTGCGTGGTGACGGTGCGGCGCAGCTCGCGCATGGTCCCGGCCCTGCGGCCGAGGCTGCGGGCGTCCAGCACGAAAGCCGCGTCCGGCGACCGGCGCTTGGCCGATCGGGGACGCGACGCGGAACCGGAACCGGCGGACATCACGAACTCACTCACGATCGAGGGGATATGGGCAACCACCCAACAATACGCGACCGGGTGGCGCCCACCCAAACGCGGCTGATCATCGCCGCGTAGCGCTACCTGCGGAATTCGTCGGCGTAGTCGGGCACTCCCGCCCCGGTGCGCAGCTGGTGACGCCCGCGCCCGACCGTGCGCAGCGTGCTGGCCAGCGTCTCCTCGAAATCAGCCAGCCGGGAGTCGACGTAGTGGTCGCATTCCTCGCGCAGGCGATCCGCTTCGGCGTGGGCGGCATCGATCACCCTGGCCGATTCGGCGTGCGCGGCGCGGACCACCTCGGTCTGGGCGACCAGCCGCTCCTGCTCGGCGAGACCTTCGGCGACGGAGCGATCGTAGGCGGCCTTGCCCGCCTCGATCATCCGCTCCGACTCGATCCGCGCCCGGCCGGTCACCGCCTCGTATTCCGCGTTGCCGTCGGCCACCACGCGATCGGCCGCCTCCTGGGCGGAGGCGACCAGGTGATCGGCGTGTGCGCTCGCCTCGGCCACCATCCGGTCGGCGTGGGCCTTGGCGTCGGCCAGGATGCGATCGGCTTCCTCGCGCGCCGAGCTGATCGTGCGCTCGGCCTGGTCGTTCGCGCCGGTCACGGTGGCCTCGGCCGCGGTCCTGGCATCGGAGACGATCTTGTCGCGATGGTCGAGCACGTCCTGGGCGTCGTCCAGTTCGCCGGGCAGCGCGTCCCGGACGTCGTCGAGTAGTTCGAGCACGTCGCCGCGCGGCACGATGCAGCTGCGGGTCGGGGGGATGCCGCGCGCCTCTTCGACGATGGCGACCAGTTCGTCGAGCGCTTCGAATACGCGATACATGCTCACTACCCTCCTGCGGACTCACGGCGAAACTCTCCGCCCGCAGCCCAGTGTGCCCCTCGTCACGGCTCGTGCCGAGTCACTTTCCGGTGTGTCGTGCCAGTGTCTCGCACGCCACACAAGTCAAGTGGAGACCGCCTCTCCGCTTCGTGTTACATTTTTCTGGAAGGTCGGATCAAGATCTTCAGCACCAACCGCGGCCATGCCCGACCGCGGACGAGGAAGCCGGAGGTGTGGACAACCCGCCGTCGAGTGTCGACAGGCTCCGACAGTCAGCGAACGCCGAACGCGCGCCACGAACGGAACCCGCCGAGAGTCGACGGTGGAAGCAAGCGACCACCATCGCTGTTGTCCCCGCCGAAGGCTGATGTTCGGATCGGAAAGACGATGACTGTTCTGGAACTACCGCGACCGGCGGCAGTGAGCGCCACCAGCTTCTTCGTGCCGTGGGCCAATCTCTACCCGGTGCTGCCGAGGACATCGGTCGCGACCAGGTTCGGACAGCTCGCCCACTACCTGCGCGGCGACCGCGCCTTCGCCCAGCTGATCCGGTTCGCGCTGGTCGGCGGCTCCAGCAACGTCGCCTACGTCCTGCTGTTCTTCGCCATGCACGGCGTCGGGCCGCTGGTCGCCAACGTGGTGGGCTCCGTGGTCAGCACCGTGATCGCCAACGAACTGCACCGCCAGCTCACCTTCCACGCCGCGGGCCGCGTCGGCTGGTTCACCGCACAGTGGGAAGGCGGCGGACTCGCGCTGGTCGGTCTTGGCATCACCACCGCGGCGCTGGCCTCGCTCGGCGTGTGGGCGCCCGGCCTCGGGGACGCCGCCCAGGCCGCCGCCGTCCTGGCGATCACCGCGGCCGTGGGTGGCATGCGCTTCCTCGCCCTGCGCGGCCTGGTGTTCTAGGGTCCGGCGCGGGCTCTCGCCTTCGCGCCGGGTATCAGCTCTTACGCTCGGCCAGCCGGTCGACCAGGCGCTTGTGCACCGACGGGGGCAGCATGTCGCTGACGTCGCCCCCGTACGCGGCGACCTCCTTGACCAGAGAGCTGGACAGGAAGCTGAAAGACGGATTGGTGGCGATGAAGAAGGTGTCCACGCCGGAGAGCTTCTTGTTCATCTGCGCCATCTGCAGTTCGTAGCCGAAATCGCCCGCGTCGCGCAGGCCCTTCACGATCGCGGTGATGCCCTGTTCCCGCGCGAAGTCGACCGTCAACCCCTGCCACGACTCCACCCGGACGTTGCCGAGGTGCGCGGTCGACTCGCGCAGCATCTCCATGCGCTCCTCGACGGTGAACATGCCCTGCTTCTTCGGGTTGATCATGACGGTGATGACGACCTCGTCGAACTGGGCCGCTGCCCGGGTGAAGACGTCGAGGTGTCCGTAGGTCACGGGGTCGAACGATCCGGGGCACAGTGCTCCTGCCATGAGCCGACGCTAGCAGGGCGAGCCCCGCGCGGCACGCAGGGCCGGACCGCGCCTACCCGTCCGGATCGAACTCCGCGAGATCGATCCGGGTTTCGCCGTACCGGCGCGACTTGGCCGGGAGGAAGCCTGCGGGCCAAGCCGTTTCGGGCGAGCGCGACGAACGCTCCAGCACGACCAACGCCCCCGGACGCAGCCAACCGTGCTCGGTCAGTGCGTGCAGGTCGGCCAGCACGGCAGCGTCGTCCACCGCGTAGGGCGGGTCGGAGAACACGACGTCGAAGCCGCCCGCCCCGCCCAGCCGCAGCACACTGGCCACCGTCGCGACCCGCAGTTCGGCGCCGGGCAGCCCCAGGTCGGCGATGTTGCCGCGCACCACGGCGGCCGCCTTGCGGTCGGACTCGACGAGCAACGCGTGCTCGGCGCCACGCGAGAGCGCCTCCAGCCCGAGCGCGCCGGACCCCGCGTACAGGTCCAGGACGCGCGCGCCCGCGAAGTCCAGCCGGGCGTCCAACGCGCTGAACAGCGCCTCCCGTACTCGGTCGGAGGTCGGTCGGGTGCCGGACGGCGGCACTCGAAGGCGCCGCCCGCCCGCCGTACCCGCGACGATCCGCGTCATCCGGCGGACGACTCCCGTACTGCCAGCTCGATGAGCAGGTCGCCGCCTTCGACCTGTTGCACGGCGCCGATGGCGACCCGGCCGACGGTGCCCGCGCGGGGCGCGGTGATCGCGGCTTCCATCTTCATGGCTTCGATGGTGCCGATGGTGTCGCCCGCCGCGACCGAATCGCCTTCGGACACAGCGAGTGTCACGACACCGGCGAACGGCGCGGCGATGTGGCCCGGGTTGGTCTTGTCGGCTTTCTCGGCGGCCGGGATCTCGCTGGCGATGGACCGGTCGCGCACCGAGACCGGACGCAGCTGCCCGTTGAGGATGCACATCACCGTGCGCATGCCGCGCTCGTCGGGTTCGGAGATGGCTTCCAGGCCGATGAGCAGGGTGACGCCCTTCTCCAGTTGCACCCGGTGTTCCTCGCCGCGGCGCAGGCCGTAGAAGAACTGGTTGGCCGACAAGCCGGAGGTGTCGCCGTACTTCTCGCGGTGGGCGAGGAATTCGGCGGTGGGGCCGGGGAACAGCAGCCGGTTCAACGTCGCGCGCCGCTCTTCGGAGCTACCGGCCAACCCCTTCTCGTCCGCCGGGGTCAACGGGGTTTCGGGTTTGGCCGCGCCGCGCCCGGCGAGCGCCTTGCTGCGGAACGGCTCGGGCCAGCCACCGGCAGGAGTGCCTAGTTCACCGCGCAGGAACCCGATCACCGAGTCCGGGATGTCGAAGCGGCCGGGGTCGGCGGCGAAGTCCTCGACCGAAACACCGGTGCCGACCAGCGCCAACGCCAGGTCGCCGACGACCTTCGAGGACGGGGTGACCTTCACCAAGCGGCCCAGCAGCCGGTCGGCTGCGGCGTATTTCGCCTCGACCTCCTCGAACCGGTCACCCAAGCCGAGCGCGATGGCCTGCTGACGCAGGTTGGACAACTGCCCGCCGGGGATCTCGTGGGTGTAGACCCGGCCGGTAGGCGCGGGCAGCCCGGACTCGAACGGCGCGTACACCTTCCGCAGCGCTTCCCAGTACGGTTCCAGATCGCAGACGTTCTGCAGGTTCAACCCGGTGTCGTACTCGCTGTGCGCTGCCGCGGCGACGATCGCCGAGAGCGCGGGCTGACTGGTGGTGCCCGCCATCGCGGCGCTCGCGCCGTCGACCGCGTCGGCGCCGGCCTGCCAGGCGGCCAGGTAGGTGGCCAGCTGCCCGCCCGGGGTGTCGTGGGTGTGCACGTGCACCGGCAGATCGAAATTGCGGCGCAACGCGGTGACCAGTGTGGTCGCGGCGGGAGCGCGCAACAGTCCGGCCATGTCCTTGATCGCCAGCACGTGCGCGCCCGCGTCGACGATCTGCTCGGCCAGTTTCAGGTAGTAGTCCAGGGTGTAGAGCGATTCGTCCGGATTCGACAGGTCCCCGGTGTAGCTGATCGCCACTTCGGCGACGGCGGTGCCCGTTTCGCGCACCGCGTCGATGGCCGGGCGCATCTGGTCGACGTTGTTGAGGGCGTCGAAGATGCGGAAGATATCGATACCCGTCGCGGTCGCCTCGGACACGAACGCTCGGGTCACCGCCTCCGGGTACGGGGTGTAACCGACGGTGTTACGGCCACGCAGCAGCATCTGCAGGCAGATGTTGGGGATCGCCTCCCGCAACGCCGCCAACCGCTCCCACGGATCCTCGTACAAGAACCGCAACCCCACGTCGTAGGTCGCCCCACCCCAGCACTCCACCGACAACAACTCCGGGGTCAGCCGCGCCACATGCCCCGCCACACCCAGCAGGCCGTTGGTGCGCACGCGAGTGGCCAGCAGCGACTGGTGCGCGTCCCGGAACGTGGTGTCGGTGACGCCGACCGCCTTCTGCTCACGCAAGGCCCGAGCGAAACCCTCCGGTCCCAGCCGCAGCAGCCGCTGCCGGGAGCCGTCCGGCGGCGGCACGCTCAGATCGATCCCGGGCAGCTTTTCGTGCGGATACATCGTGGTCGGCCGCTCACCGTGCGGCTTGTTCACGGTGACATCCGCCAGGTAGTCGAGGATCTTGGTGCCGCGGTCGGCGGACCGGCGCAGCGTCAGCAGCTGCGGGCGCTCGTCGATGAACGAGGTGGTGACCCGGCCCGCCTTGAAGTCGGGATCGTCCAGTACCGCGAGCAGGAAGGGAATGTTGGTCGCCACACCGCGGATGCGGAATTCCGCCAGTGCCCGGCTCGCCCGCGCCACCGCCGCACCGAAGTCGCGGCCACGGCAGGTGAGCTTGACCAGCATGGAGTCGAAGTAGGCTCCGATCTCCGCACCCAGGTTCGCGCCGCCGTCGAGGCGGATACCCGCGCCACCCGGCGTGCGATAGGCGGTGATGCGCCCGGTGTCGGGACGGAAGCCGTTGGCCGGGTCCTCGGTGGTGATCCGGCACTGCAATGCCGCGCCCCGGATCGTCACCGCGTCCTGACTCAGACCCAATTGCTCGAGCGTCTCCCCCGCGGCGATGCGCAGCTGCGACTGCACCAGGTCCACATCGGTGATCTCCTCGGTGACCGTGTGTTCCACCTGGATGCGCGGGTTCATCTCGATGAAGACGTGGTTGCCGCGCTCGTCCAGCAGGAATTCCACAGTGCCCGCGCACGAGTAACCGATCTGCCGGGCGAAGGCGACCGCGTCGTCGCAGATCCGTTCCCGCAGCGCGGGATCCAGATTCGGGGCAGGCGCGAGCTCGATCACCTTCTGATGCCTGCGCTGCACCGAACAGTCCCGCTCGAACAGGTGCATGACGTTGCCGTGCTGGTCGGCGAGGATCTGCACCTCGATATGGCGTGGGTTCACCACCGCCTGCTCCAGGAATACCGTCGGGTCACCGAACGCCGACTCCGCCTCCCGCGACGCCGCCTCGATCGACTCGCGCAGCTGCTCGCGAGCGGCGACCCGGCGCATGCCGCGCCCGCCGCCGCCCGCGACCGCCTTGACGAAGATCGGATACTCCAGCTCCCGCGACGCGGCCAGCAACTCCTCCACGTCCGACGAGGGCGCGCTCGAGCGCAGCACCGGCAGGCCTGCGGCCTTGGCGGCCTCGATGGCGCGCGCCTTGTTCCCCGCCAGCTCCAGCACCTCGGCCGACGGGCCGATGAAGGTGATGCCCTCGCGGGCGCAGGCCGCCGCCAGGTCCGGGTTCTCCGACAGGAACCCGTAGCCCGGATAGATCGCGTCCGCCCCCGCCGACTTGGCCGCCGCGATGATCGCCTCGATCGACAGGTAAGCCCGCACCGGATGGCCGGGCTCCCCGATCTGGTACGACTCCGCCGCCTTCAACCGGTGGACCGAATTGCGGTCCTCGTGGGGGAACACGGCGACCGTCCCGATGCCGAGTTCGTAAGCCGCGCGGAAGGCTCGAATGGCGATCTCGCCACGGTTGGCAACCAAGACTTTCGAGAACATTGAACTAAGGTACCCGGCTGCGTGAACCGCACCGGCACGCAATCCCCCTTCGTAAACCTCTTCACAACGCCGACTAACACCGTTGCGAAGTTGCGTTCATCGCGCCGACACATGGGCGGCGCGCCGGCAACCGGTGTGCTGTCCGAACCCCGACTTCCGGCTCGGGGGGCGGTGGTGAAGGCTCGGGGTCGCAGCGTCCACCTCGTGCCCGAGCCGCTGATGTCGCGGCCATCGGCGCTCTGTCGCGGGCCGGTCGCCCCGCTCGGGCCCGCCGCGTCCTATGCTGAGGGGGCAGCTGGTTCACCGCAGTGCGACGAGATGGAGCCCCGACGTCGCGCGACGGAGTCGAGCCCGCCCGGGCGGCGACGTCCCGGCGGGTGAGAGGGAACCCGGTGGGAATCCGGGACTGTCCCGCAGCGGTATGCAGGAACGACCGCCGTCACCAGGCACTGAGTTCAGCGGAGCCGGAAGGCTTCGCGACTCGGGAAGCGACGGCCAGTAGGTCGGCCATCGGGGAGCACCCCGGCGTATGCCGGTCCCCCGGCCGGTGCCCGCGAGTCCGAAGACCTGCCAGCCGTGCCGGGTACGCCGTACCCGGCGGCCACCGCCTCGTGGATTGGGCGTGCGGATCACCAGCTGACGTGTCGGGCTCCTCGCCGGGATATCACCGGCATGTCGCAGGTCTCCGCCTGCCCGTACGGCGATGGCTTCTCGTCCTCGGCAATGGAGAAACATCGTGACTGTTGCACAGCAAAAGCCGTTCACCGCAACGGTTCTCGGGCTACCGCGAGTGGGGCCCCGGCGTGAGCTCAAGCGAGCCACCGAAGCCTATTGGGCAGGTGGGATCGACGCCGGACAGTTGCACGCCGTAGCGCGCGACCTGCGGCAGGCCCAGCTCACCGGATTGCGATCCGCGGGACTGGACTCGATCCCGGTCGGCACGTTTTCCTACTACGACCAGATGCTCGACACCGCCGTCCTGCTCGGCGCGCTGCCCGCACGGGTCGCCGGGATCGCGGACCCGCTGGAACGCTACTTCGCCGCCGCGCGCGGCACCGACACTGTCGAGCCGCTGGAGATGACCAAGTGGTTCGACACCAACTATCACTACTTGGTTCCGGAGATCGGTCCGCAGACCGCGTTCTCGCTGCACCCGGACAAGCTGCTGGCGGAAGTGCGGGAAGCGCTCGAGCTGGGCGTGCCCGCGCGGCCGGTGGTGATCGGCCCGATCACCTTCCTGAAGCTGGCCAAAGCGACCGGCGGGCCGGCCCTCGCGCGGCTCATCGAGCTGCTGCCGCTGTATCGGGAACTGCTGCGCAGACTGGCCGTCGCCGGTGCTGAGTGGGTGCAGATCGACGAGCCGGTGCTGGTCACCGACCTCACGGCGGAGGAGATCGGCCTGGTGCAGATCACCTACGACGAACTCGCCGATGCCACCGATCGTCCGGCGATCCTGGTGGCGACCTATTTCGGGCAGCCGGATGCCGCGCTCACCGCGCTGGCGGGCACCGGTATAGAAGGAGTAGCCCTCGACTTCACCGCCGGGACCGACGTCTCCGCGGTGGCGTCCGTGCCCGCGCTGGCGGGCAAGCTGGTCGTCGCGGGGGTCGTGGACGGTCGCAATGTGTGGCGCACCGATCTCGACCGCGCCCTGGCCACCCTCGGTACGTTGCTGGGCTCGGCCGCGCACGTAGCGGTCTCGAGCTCGTGTTCGTTGTTGCACGTGCCCTACACCCTGGCGGCGGAGACACGCTTGGACGAGCGGCTGCGGTCCTGGCTGGCGTTCGGGGCGGAGAAGGTGACCGAAGTGCGCCTGCTCGCGACGGGACTGAACGAAGGCACGGA
The DNA here is from genome assembly GCA_019930625.1 of Nocardia asteroides. Taxonomy (NCBI): domain Bacteria; kingdom Bacillati; phylum Actinomycetota; class Actinomycetes; order Mycobacteriales; family Nocardiaceae; genus Nocardia; species Nocardia asteroides. The sequence continues at coordinate 3,824,723 of CP082844.1, read as the reverse complement.
GGCGATCGCGGCCGACTTGGCCGCGGCGCGTGCGGCGCTGGCCTCGCGGAGGTCGGATTCACGGCTGCACGATCCGCGGGTGCGCGCCAGGCTGGCCGCGCTCGGGCCGGACGCCACCCGCCGCGCTCCGGCCGAACAACGCCGGGAACTGCAACGGGACCGTTTGCGGCTGCCCGCGCTGCCGACCACGACGATCGGTTCCTACCCGCAGACCTCGGCTATCCGACAGGCACGAGCCGCGCTACGGAAGGGCGAGATCGACCAGGCCGAGTACGTGCGCCGGATGCGCGCCGAGATCGCCGACGTCATCGCGCTACAAGAGGACCTGGGGCTCGACGTGCTGGTGCACGGCGAGCCGGAGCGCAACGACATGGTGCAGTACTTCGCCGAGCAACTCGACGGGTTCGCGGCGACCGAACACGGGTGGGTGCAGTCCTATGGGACGCGCTGCGTGCGGCCGCCGATCCTGTTCGGAGACGTCGCGCGGCGCGAGCCGATGACCGTCGAGTGGATCGGTTACGCGCAGTCGCGCACCGACAAGCCGGTGAAAGGCATGCTGACCGGCCCGGTGACGATTCTGGCGTGGTCGTTCGTACGCGACGACCAGCCGCTCGGCGAGTCCGCCAGGCAGGTGGCGCTGGCGATCCGGGACGAGACCGTGGATCTGGAACAGGCGGGCATCCGGATCATCCAGGTCGACGAACCGGCGCTGCGTGAGCTGCTTCCGCTGCGCGCGGCCGATCAGGCCGCGTACCTGGAGTGGTCGGTGCGGTCGTTCCGGCTGGCGACCTCCGGGGTGTCCGACGCGACGCAGATCCACACCCACCTGTGCTACTCGGAATTCGGCGAGGTGATCGATGCGATCGCCGGGCTGGACGCCGATGTCACATCGATCGAGGCGGCGCGCTCCCACATGGAGGTACTCGACGACCTCAACGCGGCGGGGTTCGACCTCGGCGTAGGCCCCGGCGTGTACGACATCCACTCACCGCGGGTGCCGAGTGTGGACGAACTCACCACGGCGCTGCGCGCGGCACTGAAGGCGGTTCCTGCCGAACGGCTCTGGGTGAATCCGGACTGCGGGTTGAAGACCAGGGGCCGCGTGGAGGTGGAAGCCGCGCTGCGCAACATGGTCGCCGCGGCGGCGGCCGTGCGGTGACCCTGCCCGCCTGATCGAAGATCGGTGCCCCCTTCCAGGATTCCGGGCGAGGAGCCTGACGAAGGGGGCACCGAATATCGACGGCCTCAGTCGGATTCCGGCTCCGGCCGTGGCGGCTGCCGCCGCCGCGAGGTGTACCGATCACACGGCTCTTCCCGCCGCGTCACCGGTAACTCCCGCGCCCGCGCCCGCATCCCCCGCCGCCACGCCGTATGACACCCCGAACAACGCTCCACCGGCTACCCCTCCTCACATGTCGACCACGACACCGTCTTCCGGCTTACCTACTTCGACGCGCCCATCCTCCAATCGGTTCCCGCACCCGCGCCGTGTTTCGCCACGGACATCGGTGGCGGCCGAGCCTCACAGTCCGAAGGCCCGATTGATGGCGGCCATGTCGAAATAGTCGCGCCAGGTGGTGATGGCGCCGTCGGCGACTTCGAAGAAACCCATGACCGGGAGCGGGGTCGCGCGTCCGGCCGAGTGCAGGGTGTCGGTGCGCTCGTTCATCACCACGCCCCCTGCCGCGATCTGGTGGTGGATGTCGAAGTCGATGGAGTCGAAGGTGGTCAGGAAGCCCGCGATGAAATCGCGGATGGCGGTGCGGCCGACGATGGGTTCCATCGGGATGTTGTGGTACACGGCGTCCTCGGCGAAGTACGCGCTGATTCGATCCGGATCGGGGTCGGACCAGCTTCGGCACATCGCGCGCACGAGTTCGTCGGGATCGGGCATTCGCTTGACTCGCTTTCCTGCTACCGAAGGGCGGAGTGCCGCAGCCCTCGATTCAACCAAGCAATCGTTCGGTAGGGAAGGGGCGATCGACAGCCGCCCGCGCCTACGGGGACGTGCCCGGCAGTCGCTGGACGCGTTCCATGACCGGGCTCGCGCACGAGGCCGCTCGCCTCCGCTGCGGGCTCGTCGCCGACGACAGCAGGCTGCTCAGCGCGCCCACAGTCCTACGCTGAGGCTATGGCCGACGAAACTTTGCGCTACCGACTGATCACCGGCGTAGACGACGCGCGCTTCTGTGCCCGCGTCAGCAAGCTGCTCGCGCAGGGCTACCGACTGCACGGCTCGCCCGCGATCACCTTCGACGGCAAGAATGTGATCGCTGCGCAGGCGGTGATCCTGGACGAGAACTGAGGCCCCCCAACAGACGATCCCTTTCGCAGTCCGCGGCGCCCGTTCCAGGCACCGGGTGATCGAGGGTTTCGCGGCGGACGTGCGGAGCGAACGCCCCTCTCTTCGCACGCTACGCAGATCGGACACGATGCTGAACACCTCGAAAAATCGTATATTGGCGGGTAATAGCGCGCGTTCTTGCGATGATTGCGAATAATCGCAGCTACCATCGTGCAGGTGCGCAAGATGTATGCGGGCGCCCGGCTTCGGCGATTGCGTGAAGAGCGGAGAATGACTCAGGCGGCTCTGGCGAAATCGCTGGATCTGTCGCCGAGCTACCTCAACCAGCTCGAGCGCGACCAGCGCCCCCTCACCATTCCCGTACTGCTGAAACTCAATTCCACCTTCGACCTCGACGTCCAGTTCTTCGCCGCCGATTCGGACGCGCGCCTCGTGTCCGACCTGCACGAAGTGCTGGTGGACGCCGCGGGCGGGCACACCGCGCCGCTGACCGAGGTGGAGGAGCTGGCGACCCGGCAGCCGGAGGTCGCCAGGATCGTCGTCGCGATGCATCGCCGACTACGCGCCGCGACCGATCAGCTCGACCTGTTGTCGGCGCGAGTGTCCGCACCCGCGGGCGCGCCCGGGGTGCCCATGCCCTACGAGGACGTGCGCGACTTCTTCTATGACCACCACAACCACATACCGCAGCTCGACATCGCCGCCGAGCAGCTGTTCGAGAACCACGGGCTGACCATCGGCTCGCTCGATCGCCAGCTCGCCCGGATCGCCGAGGAACGCGCCGGAGTCACCGTTCTGGTGCGCGGCGACGGCGCCGACCCGAGCGTCCCGAAACGGCACTACGACCCGGCGAGCCGGACGCTCACGCTGGCCCGGCGGTTGCGGCCCGGCCAGCGCGCCTTCCAGATCGCCACCACGCTCGGTTTGCTGCTCTACGGGGCCGAGCTGGATGCCGTACTGGCCGAGACCCCTTCGCTCAGTGGCGAATCCCGCACGCTCGCGCGCATCGGACTCGCCAATTACTTCGCGGGCGCGCTGGTGCTGCCGTACGGGCGATTCCTGCGCTCGGCGGAGGAGCTGCGCTACGACATCGACCTGCTCGGCCTGCGTTTCGAGGTCGGCTTCGAAACCATCTGCCATCGGCTCAGCACCTTGCAGCGGCAGGGGCAGCGCGGGGTCCCGTTCTTCTTCGTCCGCACCGATCGCGCGGGCAACATCTCCAAACGTCAGTCCGCCACCGCGTTCCATTTCTCCCGGGTCGGCGGCAGTTGCCCGCTGTGGGTGGTGCACGAAGCCTTCTCGCATCCCGGCCGCATCCTCACCCAGGTGGCGGAGATGCCGGACGGCCGCCGCTATCTCTGGGTCGCCCGTACCGCGGCGGTCGCGCCGCACGGGTTCGGCGCGGCGGCGAAGAATTTCGCGATCGGACTCGGCTGCGACATCGAATACGGCGACCGCCTGGTGTATTCGGCCGGGTTGCCGCTGGACGACCCGGCCGCCGCGGTCCCGATCGGCGCGGGCTGCAAGGTGTGCGAGCGTCCCGCGTGCCCGCAGCGCGCCTTCCCGCACATCGGCAGCCCGTTGGCGGTAGCCGAGCACACCAGCACCGACCTGCCCTATCCACGGCTCGGGCGCTGACCGGTACCGATCCTGGTGAGCTTGTCCGGGTTGGTCACGGCGTAGATCGCCCCGATCCGCTCGGTGGGTACGGCGATGTCGAGCACGACCACCGCGAACGGCGCGCCCGCGGAGAAGATCAGCACGGCCGCGTCGCCGTTGACGAAGCGGTATGCGACACCGAGATCGGGCACGTGACGGCGCACGGCCGGGCTGACGATCAGGCGAGCGACCTTGTCCCTGCCGTAGATCGGCCGCAGCGCGGCCTGCCGCTTTCCGCCGCCGTCGGACCAGAACGCTACGTCCGGCGCGAGCAGTTCCAGCAGTCCGGCAAGATCACCGTCGAGCTGTGCGGCGAGGAGCTTCTCGGTCACCCGCCGCTGCGTGTGCGGATCGGCCCGCCACCGTGGCCGCCGAGCGTGCACATGCTCCCTTGCGCGATGCGCGAGCTGGCGAATCGAGGCGGGCGCGCGGCCGAGGATCTCGGCGATGTCGGCGTGCGGATAGCCGAACACCTCGTGCAGCACGAACACCGCGCGCTCCAGCGGGGTCAGCGTCTCCAGCACGACGAGCACGGCCATGGACACCGACTCGGCGCGCAGCGCGCCCTGCGCCGCGTCTTCGACGAGATGTCCGCTCGCCCCGTCGGTGACCAGCGGTTCGGGCAGCCACGGGCCGACGTAGGTCTCCCTCCGCCGATTGATCGCCGCCCGCCGGGCCAGCGCGTGGTTGACCGCGACGCGCACCAGATACGCCCGGGAATGCCGGATTTCGGCACCGCCGTCGCGTAGGCGCGCGGCCCAGGACAGCCAGGTCTCCTGCAACACGTCCTCGGTGTCGGCGACACTGCCGAGCATGGAGTAGACCATCGAGAAGAGCAACTCCCTGTGGTCGGCGAACACACGTGTGGCGGCTTCGTCCGCGGTCTCGGTCATCGGTCTCCTCCGGTCTCACGGATAGGAGCGCGGCAGCGCCGCGTTCTGTGACGTGCGTGCCCGAATTGTGATCTGCCTCTCGCCTGCGCGTCGCCGTGTCACATCCACCGGATGCCGTCGCTCTCGGTTCGCAACGGAGGACAAGGTTCGTCCGTCTCGAGAGAGGAAAATAGGAGTGCGCGCACCCACCGAAACACCGTCGTCCTTGGCGACCCGCCGCGGCAAACTCTTGCTGGCACTGCTGTGCACGGTGGCCTTCCTGGATTTCGTGGACGGTTCCATCGTCAACGTCGCGCTGCCGACCATTCAGCGCGAACTCGGCATGTCGGTGCCCACGCTGCAGTGGCTCACCAGCGGATACCTGCTCACCTACGGCGGATTGCTGCTGCTCGGCGGCAGGCTGGCCGATCTGCTCGGACGCCGCCGCGTCCTGATCGCGGGCACCGTGATCATCGGTCTGTCCTCCGCGCTCGGCGGACTGGCCGACAGTAGCGGCCCGCTGATCGGGGCTCGATTCGCCCAGGGGATCGGCGCCGCGCTGATGCTGCCTGCCGCACTGTCGATTCTCACCACCAGTTTCCGGGAGGGCCCCGATCGCCACACCGCCGTCGGAGTCTGGGGCGGCGCGGCCGGACTGGCGTCGGCGGCTGGCGTGTTCGTCGGCGGGGTGATCACCGAAGGGCCGGGCTGGCGTTGGGTCTTCTACGTGAACACGCCGGTCTGCCTACTGGTTCTGGTGACCATCCCCCTGCTGATCCCGGACGATCAGCGCAACGACATCCGGCGCGGGTTCGACGTGCTGGGGACGGTCCTGGCGACCGCAGGCCTGATGACGCTCGTGTTCGGACTGGTGAAGGCGCCCGAATACGGGTGGGGCGACGCGCGCACGATCGGTGTGCTGGGTATCGCGGCAGCGCTGCTCGTCGCGTTCGTCGCCAACGAGCGCGCCGCGGCGGACCCGCTGGTTCCGCTGTCGATCTTCGGTGTGCGTGGATTGGCCGCGGCCAATCTGACGCATCTGGTGATCGCCGCGGGCATGCTGTCGATGTTCTTCTTCGTCACGTTGTACATGCAGACGGTGCTCGGCTACGGGGAATTCCAGGCAGGGGTCGCGTATCTTCCGGTGAGTTGCACGATCGGCATCGCCGCAGGGCTGGCGACGAAATACTTCGCCAAGACCGGAACCCGGATCTTCACGGTGCTCGGGTCACTGCTGTGCGGGCTGGGGGTGCTGCTTCTGTCGCGCATGTCCGTCGACGGCTCCTACCTCACCGATCTGCTGCCGGGCATGCTGGTGCTGTCGGTGGGGGCGGGCGCGGTCTTCGTCGCGAACACCACGGCGGCGAACGCGGGCGTGCCACCCGAGCAGGCCGGTCTGGCCGCCGCCCTGCTCAACACCGGGCAGCAAGTGGGCGGGGCGCTGGGTCTCGCGGTGCTCACCGCCATCGCGACTTCGCACACCGACACGCGACTCGCGGCCGGTCACGCGCCGATCGAGGCCCTGAACGCCGGCTTCGGCCGGGCGCTGTTCGTCGGCGGCGTCATCGCGGTGGCCGCCGCGATCGTGGGGCTGCGGACCGTCAACGCGCGCGGGGACGCCGAACCCACTACGTCCGCCGCGGAAACCGCCGCGGTCTGATGAGGAAGCCGGGAGCCGAGCGGCTCCCGGCCATCACACGCACGAACAGCTCGACCGATAAACCGGCACAGCCGGTGTCAGGACTTGGCCAAGTACTCCAAGCGCTCGGAATCGACGGCGGCGTGCATCATCCCCGCGAGACCGGGATGCCTGCGCAGCCCGGGATCGGATGCCACCACGGCCCGGGCGAATTCCTGAGCGGCGGTGATGACCTCCAGATCGTCCAGCAGCGACAGCAGCCGCAGCGAACGGGCCGTACCGGACTGCGCGGCGCCGAGCACGTCGCCCTCGCGGCGGGTACGCAGGTCGAGCACCGCGAGTTCGAAGCCGTCGGTGGTGGCGGCCACCGCGTCCAAGCGCGCCATCGCGGACCCGCCCGGCGCGGCATCCGTGACCAGCAAGCACAATCCAGGGTGCTTGCCCCGGCCGATCCGGCCACGCAGCTGGTGCAACTGGCTGACGCCGAACCGGTCCGCGTCGACGATCACCATCACCGTCGCGTTGGGCACGTCCACACCGACCTCGACCACCGTGGTGCACACCAGCACGTCCACCGATCCGTCGTTGAACGCGCGCATCACCTGGTCTTTCTCGTCGGCGGGCAGTCGGCCGTGCAGCAGGCCCACCCGCACGCCCGACAGCGGCCCGCCGCGCAGCATCTCGAACACGTCCAGCACCGCCTGGGTGTTCGGGGCCTCCTTCTCGCCGTCGCCGGACTTCGAGCGTCCATTGCGGGACTTGCCCGCCGTCTCTTCGTCCTCGCCGATGCGCGAACACACCACGTACGCCTGACGTCCCGCGGCGACCTCCTCCACGATCCGCTCCCAGGCACGATCCACCCAGTTCGGGTGCTGCCTGCGCGGCACCACCTTGGAGACGATCGGCGAGCGGCCTCTCGGCAGTTCGGTCAGCGTGGAGGTCTCCAGATCGCCGAGGGTGGTCATGGCGATCGTGCGTGGGATCGGGGTGGCGGTCATCACCAGCAGATGCGGGCTCGCACCCGCTTTCGCCTTGGCGCGCAGAGCATCTCGCTGCTCCACACCGAAACGATGCTGCTCGTCGACCACGACCATGCCGAGGTCGAAGAACTCGACGTTGTCCTGGATCAGCGCATGCGTGCCGATCACGATGCCCGCCTCGCCGGTCACCGCCTCCAGCAGCGCCGCCTTCTTGGCCGCGGCCGACATCGACCCGGTCACCAGCACCACGCGGGTGGCGTTGTCGACCGCGCCCAATTCGCCGGCGGCGCCCAGTTCGCCGAGCATGCCGCGCAGCGACTGGTAGTGCTGCGCGGCCAGTACCTCCGTCGGGGCGAGCAGTGCGCACTGGAGGCCGGCGTCGACCACCTGCAGCATGGCGTGCAGGGCGACGATCGTCTTCCCGGAGCCCACCTCACCTTGCAGCAACCGGTGCATCGGCTGCTCGCGGGCCAGATCGGCGGAGATCTCCGCCACGACCTGCTTCTGCCCGGCGGTCAGGTCGAAAGGCAACCGCTGGTCGAACGCGGCGGCGATGCCGTCGGCGCGCGGCGCGCAGGCGCGAGCGCGGCGTCCGGAGACCTCGTGCCTGCGCTCGGCCAGCACCAGTTGCAGAGCCAGCGCCTCGTCGAAGCGCAGCCGGTCCTTGGCCTGATCGATGTCGGACTTGTGTTCGGGCAGATGGATCAGGCGCAGCGCGTCGGACAGATTCGGCAGGGCCCGTTCGGCCCGCACGTCCTCCGGCAGCGGATCTTCGATGGGATCGAGCTGATCGAGCACCTGACGCACGCACGCGAGCACGTCCCAGCTCTGCACCTTGGCCGTCGCCGGGTAGACCGGGATGAACTCGCGTTCCATGAAAGAGGTGTCCACGCCCCCCGCGCCTTTCGCGCTCTCCGCGAGACCGCGCAGGTCACCGCCGCCGCGCACCTTCGTCAGCGCGCCGACCGCCGAGGCGTCGTCCTCGGCTTCCGGCAGGATCAGGTAGCCGGGGTGGCTGAGATTCCACTGCCCGGGGCGCCAGTAGTTCACCGTGCCCGACATCATCGCGCGCAGGCCTTCGCGAACAACGTATTTCACCTTGTCGCCATTGAAGAAGGTGACGTCGACGCCGCGACCGGAGCCGGTGTCGAGCACCACCTTCAGCAGAGAACCGCGGCGGTTGCGCATCGGACGCAGCTCGGCCTTGGTGATCCGTCCGATGACGGTGATGTGCGAACCGTCCTCCGGCGCCTCCTCGGTGAGCGGCTGGCCCTGCGTCGCGTACCGCAGGGGGTAGTGCCGCAGCAGATCCTCGACGGTCTGCATGTCGAACGCGTCCGCCAGGGAAGCCGCCGCCTTGGCCCCGAGAATGTGGTCGAGCCGATCGCTCAGTGTCGCCATGCCCTACTCCACTCCGATCTGCACCGAATCACCCTGCTGCCCACCGGAATACACGATCACCTCGACACCGGGGAAGTTCTGCGCGATATGGGCGGCGAGTTCGTCGCCGAGGTCGTCCGGAGCCGCCGCTCCCATCAGCAGCGTGACCAGCTCGCCGCCGAAGGCGAGCAGCCGATCCAACAGGGTCCGCCCGGCCGTGCGCACGTCGCGCTCGATCACGACGACATCGTGACCGGTCAGACCGAGCCCGTCGCCCGGCGCGCAGGTGCCGACCATGGTGAGCGCGCGCTCGGTCGCCACGCGCAGCGACCCCCAGCGTGTCGTGGCGGCCGCCTCCGACATGGCGAAGGCGTCGTCCACCGCGATCCGTCCGCGGTCGTGCACGGCCATTGCCGCCAACCCCTGCACCATCGACGCGCTCGGCAGCAACAGCACGTCCCGGTGGGCGTCGCGCGCGGCGACGCCCACGGCGACCAACTCGTGCGCGGGCAGCGCGCCGTTGGGCAGCACCAGCACCTCGCGGTTGGGCATCCGCCGGATCGCGGCCAGCAGCGTCGTGGCGGCGACCGGCTCGTCGCCCGCCAGCACCACGGCGCCCGCGTCCTCGAACAGCGTCGCGGCGCCCGCGCCGTCGACCACCGCCAGGATTCCGCGATCGGCCGGAGTCCCGGGAGCCGCCGCCGTAGCCGGGCCGAGCGAACCCGCCACCACCTGGGTCGAATCGGCGGGCGGAGCCGATCCCGTGACGTCTTCGGTCCGCATCGGCGGGACACGAGAGTCGCAGGCGCGGTCGCCGGGGTTGGTCCTGTCCTCTGTTCGTGCTCTCCCGCCGCGATCGGCCGCGACGAGGTCGCCGGACCCGGCGAGCACGTCCGGGCGCGACCCGAGGGCGACGTTCTCGACGCGGATGCGGCTGAGCTTGCCCGCCGCGATGCCCGCCTCCACCGCCGCACCCGCGTCGGCACAGTGCACATGCGCCGACCAGGCTCCGACACCGTCGCCGACGACCACGACCGAGTCGCCGAGTTCGCCGAGACGGGCGCGCAGCGCGGCCACTTTCGGCTCGTCGGAATCGGCCAGCAGGTACATCACCTCGTACTGCGGTTCGGCCTCGCGGGGGGGCGCGATTCGCGCCGCCGTCGGGGGGCGTGGGTACTCCGGCCGAGCGGGCGCCGCACCTCGTGTGACGGTGACCAAGCTGTCCAGCAGTACGACCAGCCCGCGAGCTCCCGCGTCGACGACACCGGCCTGCCGCAGCACACCCAATTGAAAGGTCGTGTCGCCGAGCGCTTTGGCCGCACCGTCGGCCGCCGCGAGCGCCACGTCCCCGAGCGCCTGATCCGGGCACCCGGCGGCCGCCGCGGCCGCACAGTCCAGCACGGTGAGAATGGTTCCCTCGATCGGCACGCTCAGCGCCTCGCGGACCAGTTCGGATGCCCTGGTCAGCGCAGCCCGGAGACTGTCGGCCGTGAACGGACCACCGTCCACCGCATCCGCGACGCCACGCAGCACCTGAGACAGGATGATGCCCGAGTTGCCGCGGGCGCCGACGGTCGCGCCGTGGGCCATCGCGACGGCGACGGCATGGGCCACGCTCCCGCCCGAGTTCGCCCGCTGCGCCGCGGCCGCTTCCCCCGCCTCGACGGCGGCGCGCATGGTGGCCAGCAGATTGGTGCCGGTGTCCGCGTCCGGGACGGGAAAGACATTGAGCGCGTTGATCTCCGCGCGCCGGTGTTCCAGGCCGGCGAGACAGGTGCGGCCCCAGCGCAGCAATGCCGTGCCGTCCATCCCATCTCGCGCTCCGGACACCGTCCCCTCACTCCCTTCCGCCACCTGCGCACCACCACCGCCCGCCAGGTTAGCGGGCGGTCCCGACAGGCGACCGGCAAGACCGCGCCGTTAGACTGGGGATGCCCAGCAACCGCTCCGGCACTCGTGGCACCGGGACCGGTTTGGTGGATCGGTGTCGGCACAGCTACCCTTGCAGGGTTGCCTCGCGCGGCCGTCGCCGGTCTGCGCTGGTCGGCTCCCCGCCGACAAGGCACACACTCGACATTGCACGAGGACGCGCCGCACCGCGAAAGCGGCGGTCCCCACCATTGACATGAAGGAGTTCGCGACTATGGCTGCCGTCTGCGACGTCTGCGCCAAGGGCCCCGGCTTCGGGAAGTCGGTCTCGCACTCGCACCGGCGCACCAACCGTCGTTGGAACCCGAACATCCAGACCGTGCGCGCGCAGGTCGCCCCGGGCAACACCCGCCGCATGAACGTGTGCACCTCGTGCCTGAAGGCGGGCAAGGTCGTCCGCGGCTGATCCGCCCTCCGGCTGACCAGCACCCCGGCACACGCCCCGGCACCCGTATCGGGTGGTCCGGGGCGTCGTCATGACTGTGGGGGTCAGCGAGTGCGGCCACTGTGAGCGAACATCCGTGGCGAGTCCAGCCCTTGGTCGCGGGGTACACCCACAGCCTCGCCGAATGTCACATCGCCTGCTGGCGCGAGGCGTTTCGGGGACTGGCGCCCGCGCACGTGCTCGACGCCTTCGATGTCGGGCGGCGGGCCGAGCAGTGGGAACGCGATCGGGTGCGCTATCCGGGCCGCACCCACGTCGCGATCATCGATGACGAAGTGATCGGATTCTCCAGCGCGGGCCCGCCCGATGACGCGGACGCGGTGACTCCACTCGAACTGCACGCACTCTACGTTCGATCCCGCTGGCACGGCAGCGGTGTGGCCGACAATCTGATCCGCGCCGCACTCGACCCGGACGCTGCGTGCTCGCTCTGGGTGTTCGAGCGGAACGCGCGCGCTCAGGCGTTCTACCGGCGGCATGGTTTCGTGCTCGACGGCACCCGCAAGGTCGAGTCGTTCACCGCCGCGATGGAGGTGCGCATGGTGCGCAAGCCGACGATGCGCGCGGACCCCGCACCGGACGGCACTCGCTAGGCGTATCCGCGCATTCGCTTAAGGTGCAGATCATGACCTCCAGCGAGCAAGCCGGGTACGTGACAACCGTCGACGGCGTCCTCCAGATCACCATCGCCACCTCCGCCAACGGCACGTCCATGGATTTCGCGGGCATCAACGCGGGCACCGCCGCGCTGAACGCACTCGGCTCCGAAGCGGGCGCGGTGCTGCTGCGAGGCACCGGTCGCAACTTCTGTGCGGGCGGCGACGTGCGCGGCTTCGCCGCGGCGCAGGACCGCTCGGCGCACATTCACGGTCTGGCCACAGACCTGCACGAATTCGTCCGGGCGCTGGACGCTGTACCGCTCCCGGTGGTGGCCGCGGTCCAGGGTTGGGCGGCGGGTGCGGGCATGAGCCTGGTCTGCGTGGCCGACATCGCCCTGGGCGGTCCGGGCACCAAGCTGCGCCCCGCTTATCCGGGAATCGGCCTGAGCCCCGACGGCGGCATGTCCTGGACGCTGCCGCGCATCGTCGGTCGGGCGCGGGCCCGCGAGATCCTGCTCACCGATGCCGTCCTCGACGCCGACGAGGCGGTGCGCCTCGGCGTACTGGGCAGGCTGGTCGCCGACGACGAGATCGCCGAGGAGGCGCAGCGACTGGCGCGCACCCTCGCCGCGGGACCGCGGTCCACCCACGCGAGCATCAAATCGCTGCTGCGGCAGTCCGAGAGCGCGACGCTGAGCGATCAGCTCGACAGCGAGCGCGACGGCATCGCTGCGGCCGCCGGCTCCGCCACCGGACGCGAGGGCGTGGACGCGTTCGTGGCGAAGCGTGAGCCCGACTACGCCGGACTCGCCTGATCCGGCTTCATTCCCAGGTGCCGAGTACGAATTTCGCCACCGCGTCGGTGAACGAGTCGTTGTCGTCGCCTGCGGCGGTGTGCGCGGCGCCGCCGATCTCCACGAGCTGGGCGTGCGGCACCAGCCGCTGGAACGCCTCGGCTCCCTCGGCGCTCACCACATCCGAACGCATGCCGCGGACCAGCAGCACCGGAATGCGCAGCGCCCGCGCCGCGTCCTCCATCGGCTCGGTCATCGCCGACGGGTCCTCGACCCGGTCGCCGAGCATGTCCGGGTCCCAGTGCCAGTACCAGCGGCCGTCGCGCTCGCGCAGATTGCGGAGCAGGCCGTCGGTACTCTTCGGGCGCGGGCGGTGCGGCAGGTACTCCGCGACCGCGTCGGCCGCCTGCTCGATGGTGTCGAAGCCGTCGCGATGCTTGCCGAGGAAGTCGATTACCCGGGCGATTCCCTCCGGCTCGGGCCTGGTCACGATGTCGACGAGGACGAGAGCGCTGATCGCCTCCCCGCCGGGCCGTGCGGTGGCGAGCAGTCCGGTGATCCCGCCCATGCTGGCCCCGACGACCACCGCGGGCGCGCCCAGCTGTTCCAGCACCCGCAGCAGGTCCTCGGCCATGGTCTGCCGTCGGTAGTCGCGATCCGGCGCCCACTGGCTGTCGCCGTGACCGCGGGCGTCGACGGTGACGACCCGCATTCCCGACGCGCCGAGCCGCGCGCCGGTCTGCTTCCACGAGTGCCGGGTCTGCCCGCCACCATGCAGGAAGACGACGAGCGGGCCGTCGACCGGGCCGAACTGATCGGCGGCCAGCTCGATTCCGCCCGAACCGCGCAGCCGGAGCCGGGACGGTTCGAGAAGATTGTTCGCATTACTCACGATCTGTAGGATCGCACAACGCCCCTCCGCACCGGCGTGAACCCGGCGAATCGAGGGTTCAGCAGCCGAGATTGCCCACGAAGAACAGGCACGCGATCTTGGCATTCACCGACGCGGAGATGGTGGAGGAGCCGCTGGAGGTGTACTCCTCGGCGACCGGAGCCGTCGTGGTCTCCGCGGCGGGCTCGAGCCGCAGGGGGGCCGCACCTGCGACAGCGGCGCCGCTGGTGAGCGCGGCGCAGAAGGCCAGGGTCGCGGTAGCGCCGCGGAGGGTGGTGTTGTGCATGGAAGAGCTCCTCACTCGTTTCTCTCGGTCGATCACACACAGACGCCCGATTCAGGGCAGGCGCCAGTCAACCGGTTCGGCCCCCAGTTCGTCGAGTAGTTCGTTCACTCGCGAGAAGGGGCGGGAACCGAAGAACCCGCGCGACGCCGACAGCGGCGACGGATGCGCGGACTCGATATAGGGAATCTCGGATTCTGCCAGCAACGGCTTGAGCGTCGCCGCGTCCCTGCCCCACAGGATCGCCACCAACGGCTCGTCCCTGGCGACCAAGGCGCGGATCGCCTGTTCGGTGACCGCCTCCCAGCCCTTGCCCCGGTGCGAGGCGGGCTTGCCGGGAGAAACGGTGAGCACTCGGTTGAGCATCAGCACACCCTGGTCCGACCACGGGCTCAGATCGCCGCAGGAGGGCGTGGGGTGGCCGAGATCCTTGCTGTATTCGGCGAAGATGTTGGCCAGGCTGCGCGGGATCGGCGAAACGTCCGGCGCGACGGAGAAACTCAGCCCCATGGGATGGCCGGGCGTCGGATAGGGGTCCTGACCGACGACGAGCACGCGCACCGCGTCGAACGGACGCTGGAAGGCGCGCAGGACGTTCTCACCGGACGGCAGGTAGCCGCGGCCCGCGGCGTTCTCGGCACGAAGGAATTCGCCCATGGCGGCGATCCGGTCCGCCACCGGCTCGAGTGCCTTCGCCCAGCCCGGATCCATGATTTCCGTCAATGGTTTCGTGCCCATGACCGCACAACTTAGCGTGGGTCGCCGTCGAGGGCCGAGTCCGCCCCACGGAAGGATTCCCACCCGCCGTCGCCGGTCTGGGTCACGCCGTCGACGGTAAGCCCGCGACCGGCCACAACCTGCCCGATCGCGACCCATCCGGACGGCAGCGCGCGGTCCGGCGCCCATGTTCCCGCGAAGGCGTGGTCCTCGCCGCCGGTCAGGATCCATTGCGCCGCATCGGCTTCCAGCCGAGCGGCGACGTGTTCCAACGCCGGGTCGCGCAGCGCCGCCGAATCCAGATCGATGGCGACACCTGATGCCGAGGCGATGTGCCCCAGATCCGCTAGCAACCCGTCGGACACGTCGGTCAACGCGCGCAACCCCACGTCGGTCGAGCCGGTCCGGGCCCGCGACCTTCCCACTCGCGCTTCGTGGTCGCCGTTCGGCGGCTGCCGCCGCGAAAGCTCCTCGCCTGTCGTGGTACCGGACATGTCCGCCGCCGGGTCGATCGATCGGGGACGCGACCGCGCGGAAAACTTCTGCGCCACAGTCGAATTCGACCCGTCGAGCGTTCCGCGGCCCAGCGCGTCCAGGACGGCGGCATACGGCGGCTGCGGGACACGATGAGCGGCAAGCGCTTCCGCGACCTCGGGTCCGGTCACCCCAGCGGTGAAGGCGGCGAGTCCCGCGGCCGACCAGCCTAGACGGCCGGCCACCGCGACGACGTCCCCCGCGCGCGCACCCGCTCGGGTGATCGGCGCGCCTTCCCCTGGATCGCCGAACGCGGTGACGGAGATGATCAGCTCGCGGCTGCGGACCAGGTCGCCGCCCGCGATCGAGGCGCCCGCTCTGGCCGCCTCGGCCCACATGCCGTCCGCAAGCCCGTCGACGACTTCGAGCGGAGTGTCGGCCGGGCAGCCGAGCGCGACGACGAACGCGGTCGGCGTCGCGCCCATGGCGACCACGTCGGCGGCGTTCTGCGCGATCGCCTTGCGGCCGATGTCCTCGGGGCTGGACCAGTCCAACCGGAAGTGCCGATCCTGCACGAGCATGTCGGTGGTCACCACGAACCGGCCGTCGGGCGCGGCGACCATCGCCGCGTCGTCGCCAGGGCCGAGCAGCACACCCGGCGCTTGCACCCGGCCCGCGTTGATGCGGTCGATCAGCGCGAACTCCCCCAGTTCACGCACTGTCCTCGGGCCCCTACTGGCGCTGATGACCGATCCTTTCCGGCGCGCTGCTTGCTGGAATGAGCCCGACGGTACCCTTTCGGAGGCACCTCGAGTACTACCGGGCCGGTCCATCGCGCCACCATCGCGCGGCCACCGACCGGCGCCGACGCGCGAACGAGAAAGGATCGGTGAGTGTTGTATGGCGGCGGATTCACCGGACCGCGATTCCGCGGAACGCGAGCATTCGGACGGCACGCAAGCCGGTGCGGACGCTCGGAAGCCCGCCGCACCGGGCGGTCCGGCAGGCAGCGCCGACGCCGCGGACTCGAACGCGCAGGCCGCCGCCTCCGAAGCAGCGGAGCAGACGGCGGATTCGGCCGCTGAAGCCGACGAGCCGGACAACGCGCCCGCACATCAATATTCGCCCGCGATCATCGCCACCGCCGTCGCGCTTCCCGTCGTGCTGGTCGTCGCGGTGCTCGTGGCCGCCGTGCTCGCGAGCCGCGCGCCGGTCGAGCGGGAACCACTGGTGCTCGGCCCTGTCCCTGCCCCTGCGGCGGAGGGTCCGGCCTGCGCCGCCCTGCTGCCCGCGCTGCCCGCGGACCTGGGTGAGTTCACCAAATCGACCCTGGTCGAGCCCGCTCCGCCCGCCACCCGCGCGTGGCAGCGCGCCGAAGGCGGGGACCCCATCGTCCTGCGCTGCGGTTTGGATCGACCGCTGGAATTCAACCGCGCCTCACCGTTGCAGGTCGTGAACGGCGTGCAGTGGTTCGAGGTCCGCGACCAGACCGCCGAGGTGAGCACCTGGTTCGCCGTCGACCGCGGGACCTACATCGCCCTCACCGTCCCCGACGGCTCCGGTCCGACGCCGCTGCAAGAAGTCTCCGACATGGTCACCGCCACCATCCCGGCCCAGCCGATCGATCCGGGACCGCTGCCCAACTGACGCGCGGCTCGGTGATCGGCGTTGTCGTCATCGCAGCCCGGCGGACGCCTGCCAGACAGCCGATCGCTTCACTCCGTGCCCCCGGACCGGATTCGCGACGCGGTGAACCACTGCTGCACGATCTGTGCCGCAGACCGGCACGGTCGGTCACGTAGGCGATCGTGTGGTGCCGAACTATCCAGGACGCGGACGAAGGTAACCCGGTGGCCCGGGCATCAATTTCGACGTGCGATCCATCAGGGTCACCCGGCTCGGCGGCCTACGGATCGGTGCACAGCAATTATTCAGCAAACACAACCCGCGCCGATTGCGCGGTACCGCTCAGCGCAGGCCGGTGCCGCGGGCGAGCGCGGTTTCGATGAGTGTGGAGATCAGTGCGGCGAAGTCGACACCAGTGGCCTCCCACATGCGCGGGTACATGGAGATGGCGGTGAAGCCCGGCATCGTGTTGATCTCGTTGATCACCGGGCCCTGGTCGGTGACGAAGAAATCGACCCGCGCCAGGCCCTGGCAGTCGAGAGCTCGGAAGGCACGCACGGCCAGTTCCCGGATCTGCTCGGACACCTCGTCGTCCAGCTTGGCGGGAACGTCGAACTCGCAGACGTCGTCGAGGTACTTGGTATCGAAGTCGTAGAACGCGGGAGGTTCGGCGGTGACGCCGGTCTCCGGCATCCGGATCTCGGCGACCACGCTCGCCGCGACCCGCCCGTCCGGATGCTCGAGCACCCCGCATTCCACTTCGCGTCCGACGATGCTCGCTTCCACGATCACCTTCGGGTCGTGCGCGCGCGCCGCGGCGATGGCCGCGTCCAGCTCGTTCCAGTCGGTCACCCTGGTGATGCCGATCGATGATCCGCCGCGGGCCGGCTTGACGAACACCGGCAGGCCAAGGCGCAGCCGGTCCTCCTCGGCGACCGTCGCCGTGCCGGGCCGCAGCACCACCTGGGTGCCGATCGGCAGTCCCTCCGCCGCGAGCAGTTTCTTGGTGAATTCCTTGTCCATGCCCGCCGCGCTGGCCAGCACCCCCGGTCCGACATACGGGATCCCGGCCAGCTCCAGCATTCCTTGCAAGGTGCCGTCCTCACCGAACGGTCCGTGCAGGATCGGGAAGACCACGTCGACCGAGCCGAGAGCGGCGCTCGGATCGTCGAGCGCGATCAGCGCCCCCGAGCGGCTCGGGTCGGCGACCAGGGTCAGCGCCGTGCCGGTGGCATCCACCGACGGCAGCGCGCGATCGTGGATGCCGAGCGCGGCCACGTCCGCACCGCCGAGCACCCAGCGGCCCTCCGCGGTGATGCCGATCGGCACGACCTCGTACTTCTCCGGATCCAGGTGGCGCAGCACACTACCGGCCGATACGCAGGACACGGCGTGCTCGTTACTGCGCCCGCCGAAGACCACAGCTACCCTGATCCGGTTCGTCATGACCCGAACCGTACCCGTTTCGACCCGCGCACCCACCGCTGACCGTCCGGGACACCGCGGTCTCCGCTCAGGGCGTGCGCAGCCGGATCACTCCGGCTTCATCCGCCGTCCGAGCAGGTTGCCGACGGCTTCGCGCACGGAAAGTCCTTCGTGGCAGACCTGGTGCACCGAGGTGGTCAGCGGCATCTCGACGCCGTGCCGCTCGGCCAGCGCGCGCACCGATGTGCAGGACTTCACACCCTCGGCGACCTGTCCATGAGTGGCCGATTGGGCGGCTTCCATGGATCCGCCCGCGCCGAGCACATGGCCGAAGGACCGGTTGCGCGACAGCGGCGAGGTGCAGGTGGCGACCAGATCCCCGACTCCCGCGAGCCCGGCCAGCGTGACCGGCTCCGCACCGAGGGCCACCCCGAGCCGGATGATCTCGGCCAGACCGCGGGTGATCAGGCTGGCGATCGAATTATCACCCAGGCCCATGCCCGAGGCGATGCCGCAGGCGAGCGCGATGACGTTCTTGCACGCCCCGCCGATCTCGCAGCCGACCACATCGGTATTGGTGTAGGGCCGGAAGTATCCGGTCGCGCTGGCGTGCTGCACCGCGACCGCCCGGTCGTTGTCCGAGCAGGCGATCACGGTCGCGGCGGGCTGTTCCACCGCGATCTCCCGCGCCAGGTTCGGCCCGGACAGCACCGCGACCCGGCTCTGGTCGGCCCCGGTGACCTCCTCGATGACCTGACTCATGCGCAGCAGCGTCCCGGTCTCGATCCCCTTCGCCAGGCTCAGCAGCGTGGCATCGGCCGGGATCATCCCCTTCCACTCCGCGAGGTTGGTGCGCAGCGACTGCGACGGCACCGCCAGCACGACGATGTCGGCTCCCGCCAGCGCCACCGCGGGGTCGTGGGTCGCCGCGATCGGCGGCAGCGGAATATCCGACAGGTAATCGGGATTGCGATGTTCGGAGGCCAGCGTCGCGGCGACCTCGGGCCGCCGGGCCCAGATCGTGACCTCGGTTCCCGCGTCCGCCAACACCTTCGCGAACGCGGTGCCCCACGATCCTGCGCCCAGCACTGCCGCCCTCGTCATCAGCCCAATATGCCATGGAAGGATTGCTCGCATGCGCCCGCACGCCGTGCATGCCGTGATCGCGGTCAAGAGCCTCGATCGGGCCAAGAGCCGACTGGCCGACCGGCTGCGCCCGGAGCCCCGGGCGCGGCTGGTGCTGGCCATGCTCGCCGACACCGTGACCGCCACCGCGGCGGTAGGCGATGTCGTATCCGTGACCGTGGTCACGCCCGACCCCGCGGTCGCCGATCTGGCTCGCACGCTCGGCGCCGACGTCCATCCGGAACCACGCGGGCCGCACTCGGGCGGGCTGAACACCGCGCTGGCCGCCACCGCCGCCGCGTTGCGCGATGCGCACGGGCCGATCGATCTGCTCGCACTGCAGGCCGACCTGCCCGCGTTGCGGCCGGAAGAACTGTCGGACATGCTCGCCGCCGCTCCCCGAGGCCTGCGCTCGATCGTGGTCGACCACGAGGGCAGCGGCACCGCTGCGCTGGTGGTGCGCGATCCCCTCGCCGCACTCGACCCCCGCTTCGGCCCCGGGTCCGCCCGCAGCCACATCGGGGCAGGCGCGGTGGATCTCACCGGGGACTGGCCGGGACTGCGCCTGGACGTCGACACCGCCGACGATCTGGACCGCGCGGTGGCCCTGGGGGCCGGCAACGCGACTCGTGCTGTCCTGCACGACATCGGCTGGCCGGGCGGCGTTCACGAACACGTTCCACACGTGTGCTAGACGATCGCCATGGTGGCGTGAGACACAGACCGATCACGCTCACGGGATGCACATGAGCTGTCCGGTAAGGGATGATCGTTGGCGTGAGCGATACGGAAATCGTCAAGCAGCAGCCGTTGCTTCCCACGCCACCCCCGGCGGCGACACCCTTGTCCGCCGACTCGGTGGGGCCACGGTTGCCACGTGATCGCTACCTCAATCGTGAATTGAGCTGGCTGGACTTCAACGCCCGCGTACTCGCGCTCGCCGAGGACGCGTCGCTTCCGTTGCTGGAGCGGGCGAAGTTCCTGGCGATCTTCGCGTCGAATCTCGACGAGTTCTACATGGTGCGGGTCGCGGGATTGAAGCGCCGCGCCGAGACCGGTCTGCTGGTGCGCTCGGCCGACGGCCGCTCCCCCGGCGAGCAACTGGAGCTGATCGCCGCGCGCGCACAGGAGATAGCGGTGCGTCATGCCCGCGTCTTCCTCGACAGCGTGCTGCCCGCGCTGACCGCCGAGGGCATCGCGATCATCGACTGGAGCGATCTGGACGACGACGAACGCAGGCGTCTTTCCGGTTACTTCCAGGATCAGGTGTTCCCGGTCCTCACCCCGCTCGCGGTGGACCCGGCGCACCCATTCCCCTACATCAGCGGGCTGAGCCTCAACCTCGCGGTGACGGTGAAGGAACCCGCCACGGGCGGCGAGCACTTCGCCCGCGTCAAGGTGCCCGACAACGTCGACCGGTTCGTCCGCGTGCGCCGCACCGACTCCGGCTCACCCATCGCCGCTTTCCTGCCGATGGAAGCGCTCATCGCCGCGCACCTGGATCTGCTGTTCCCCGGTATGGACGTGGTCGAGCACCACTCGTTCCGGATCACCCGCAACGCGGACTTCGAGGTCGACGAAGATCGCGACGAGGATCTGCTGCAGGCGCTGGAGCGCGAGCTGGCCCGACGCCGGTTCGGTTCGCCGGTGCGCCTGGAGGTGTCCGACGACATGACCGAGCACATGCTCGATCTGCTCCTGCGGGAGCTGGATGTCGACCCCGGCGACGTGATCCAGGTGCCCGGCCTGCTCGACCTGTCCTGCCTCTGGCAGGTATACGGCGTGGACCGGCCGAATCTGAAGGACACTCCGTACGTCCCCGCCACGCCGCCCGCGTTCGGCGAGCGCGAGACGCCACGCAACGTCTTCGCCGCCCTGCGCGAGGGCGACGTGCTCGTGCACCACCCGTACGACTCGTTCTCCACCAGCGTGCAGCGGTTCATCGAACAGGCCGCCGCCGACCCGCAGGTGCTCGCCATCAAGCAGACGCTCTACCGCACCTCCGGCGACTCCCCGATCGTCAACGCGCTCATCGACGCCGCAGAGGCGGGCAAGCAGGTGGTCGCCCTGGTCGAGATCAAGGCGCGGTTCGACGAGCAGGCCAACATCAAATGGGCCCGCGCGCTGGAACAGGCCGGTGTGCACGTGGTGTACGGCCTCATCGGACTGAAGACCCACTGCAAGACCTGCCTGGTGGTGCGGCGCGAGGGCGCGACCATCCGCCGCTACTGCCACATCGGGACCGGCAACTACAACCCGAAGACCGCACGGCTCTACGAGGACGTCGGATTGCTCACCGCCGCACCCGAAATCGGCGCCGACCTGACCGACCTGTTCAATTCGCTGACCGGTTACTCGCGGAAAGAGAACTACCGCAATCTGCTCGTCGCCCCGCACGGCGTGCGCTCCGGCATCATCGAGCGCATCCAGCGCGAGACCGAGCTCGCGGCGCAGGGTGCGGACGCCCGAATCCGGCTGAAGGCCAATGCGATCGTCGACGAGGAGATCATCGACGCGCTGTACCGGGCCTCGCAGGCGGGCGTACCGGTGCAGATCGTGGTGCGCGGCATCTGCGGGCTGCGTCCCGGTGTGCCCGAGATGAGCGAGAACATTCAAGTCCGCTCCATCCTCGGCCGGTTCCTGGAGCACTCCCGTGTCATGCACTTCCAGGCGCAGGACGAGTACTGGATCGGCAGCGCCGACATGATGCACCGCAACCTGGATCGCCGGGTGGAGGTGATGGCGCAGGTGAAGGATCCGCGATTGACCGAGCAACTCGGTGAGGTGTTCGACTCCGCGCTGTCGCCGGCCACGCGCTGCTGGGTGCTGCAACCCGACGGCACCTGGCAGGCGTCACCGGGCTCCTCCGGGGACGGGGACAAGATCAGAGATCATCAGGAGTTCTTGATGCGGCTGCGCAGGCCCGAGCAGCAGTGAACGCCACAACGGGGTTCGAACAGGGGGGGAGCCCGTTCTGGGATCCCCGCGTCACCGCCAACATCCACGCGGCGGGTGCGTTGCTGTGGCGGGAGTCGGCTGCGGGTGCGATCGAGATCGCGCTCGTCCACCGCCCCAAGTACCAGGATTGGTCCCTGCCCAAGGGCAAGCTCGACCCGGGTGAGACACCGGTGCTGGCCGCGGTCCGCGAGGTCCGCGAAGAGACCGGCCTGGAGTGCAGACTGGGCCGCTATCTCGGCTACGTGACCTACCCGATTCCAGGCCATCGCAAGCTGAAGCGGGTCGACTACTGGGCCGCCGAAGTGGCGGGCGGGGAGTTCACCGCCAATTCCGAGGTGGACGTGCTCAGCTGGCACCCGCTGGACCGGGTGATGGAGCAACTGTCGTATCCGATGGACCGGCAAGTGGTGCGCGCCTTCACCCGGCTGCCCGCACGCACCGACACCCTTCTGCTGGTCCGGCATGCCCGAGCCGGCCGCAGGGACCGCTTCAACGGTCCCGACGAGCAGCGTCCGCTCGACCGCGAAGGCGAGACGCAGGCACGTGCGCTGGCGCCGAATCTCTTGGCGTTCGGCGCATCCGAGGTGTACTCGGCCCCTCCGCTGCGCTGCGTGCAGACCATGGCGCCGCTGGCGGAGAAGCTCGGCCGCGAAATCGGCATGGAGCCATTGTTTTCCGAGACCGGGTACGCCGAGCACCCGGACGAGGCCCGGGAACGTCTTCGAGCCCTGGTAACGGACAATGCCGTTCGCGTCGTCTGCAGTCAGGGCAAGGTGATCCCGGATCTGCTGGGATGGCTGGCCGAACGCGACGGAATCGCGCTGCCGTCGGCGCGCAATCGCAAGGGCAGTGTGTGGGTACTGTCGTTCGTCGGCCAGCGCTTGGTGGCCGCCGACCATCTGGATCGAACGCTGTCAGCCTACGTGGCGCAGTCCTGATACGCGCGAAGCTCGCCCGTCACCGCGCGCGTCGACGGTCGCCGCGCGCTCGAGGATGACCCGGGTGAGCCGCGACCGTGAGGTCTCGGTGGGTGGACAGCCGAAAACGGCCCCGGGTGTCTCCCGGGGCCGTCTCGACGTTGAGGCGAAGGGGCCCGGTCGTGGGGCCGCGCATTCAGCGCCGATCCGGCGGTGGCTCGAGATCAGCGGGCTCGACGAGCCGGGGCCTTCTTGGCCGCGGTCTTCTTCGCAGGTGCTTTCTTGGCGGCGGTGGTCTTCTTGGCCGCCGTGGCCTTGGTGGCCGCCTTCTTGGCCGGAGCCTTCTTCTCGACCGCGGTCTTCTTCGCGGGCGTCTTCTTCGCAGCGGTCTTGGTAGCGGTCGTCTTGCGCGCGGTGGTCTTGGCCGGGGCCTTGGCGGCGGCCTTGCGGGCTGTCGTCTTGGCAGGCGCCTTGGTCGGCGTCGATTTCTTGGCGGCGGTCTTCTTCGCCGCCGTCTTCTTCGCCGCCGCCTTCTTGGCGGCCACCGGCGCATTCACCCCGCGCTTGACGGCGGGCCCGGTCGCGGCCAGTTTCTGCTTGCCCGCGATCACCGCCTTGAACTGAGCGCCGGGGCGGAACGCGGGCACCGAAGTGGGCTTGACCTTCACCGTTTCGCCGGTACGCGGGTTCCTCGCGACGCGAGCCGCCCGCTTACGCTGTTCGAACACACCGAAACCGGTGATTGTGACGCTCTGACCCTTGTGCACCGCGCGCACGATGGTGTCGACCACATGCTCGACTGCCGCGGTGGCCGTGCGCCTGTCCGTACCCAACTTTTCGGTCAGAACGTCGATCAGTTCCGCCTTGTTCATTGAATCCTCCGCAGACTAATGGCCCGTCGTCGGACCGACTAGGTACCACGGTAAACCCACTTTGGGCAAGAGTCTATGTGCCACGCCAAAATTCATGTGGTTTAGCACACGTCCAGCTACCACAACTCCGGCTGTCCAGCTAACTGACGAGGGTGATTACGTCTGCGAAATATGTGCTGGAAGGGTAGTGGGTTTCCATGTTGGCCTTGCCTTTTCGAACCGGGAGATCGCGTCCTCCCGGCGCAGGGTCAGCCCGATGTCATCCAATCCCTCCAGCAGACGCCACCTGGTGTAGTCATCAATATCGAACGGCAACACGACGGTTCCGGCCGTCACCGTGCGCGCCTCGAGGTCCACAACCAATTCCAAGCCGGGCTGTTCCTCGAGCAACTTCCAGAGCATTTCGACATCGTTCTGTGACATCTGAGCGGCCACCAGCCCGCCCTTGCCTGCATTGCCGCGGAAGATGTCGGCGAACCGGGATGAGATGACCACCCGAAAGCCGTAGTCCGACAGCGCCCAAACAGCGTGTTCACGAGAGGACCCGGTACCGAAATCCGGTCCCGCCACCAGAACACTACCCCTGTTGTATGGTGACGTGTTCAGAATGAAGTCCGGATCGGCCCGCCATGCGGCGAACAACCCGTCTTCGAATCCGGTACGAGTCACCCGCTTGAGGTAGACGGCCGGGATGATCTGATCGGTATCGACATTGGAGCGGCGCAGCGGCACCCCGATGCCCTTGTGCACGGTGAAGGCTTCCATTACGAATCTCCTGGGTTTGAATGAGTGAATCGGGGGCGGTCAGTCCAGATCCGCAGGCGACGACAGTCTTCCGCGGACCGCCGTCGCGGCCGCTACGAGGGGAGAAACGAGGTGCGTACGGCCGCCTTTGCCCTGCCTGCCCTCGAAGTTACGGTTCGAGGTCGACGCGCAACGCTGGCCCGGCTCGAGCTGGTCCGGATTCATTCCCAGGCACATTGAGCAGCCCGCCTGCCGCCATTCGGCGCCCGCCGCGGTGAAAATCTCGCCCAGTCCTTCTTTTTCCGCCTGTGCGCGAACCCGCATCGACCCCGGTA
Source organism: Nocardia asteroides (assembly GCA_019930625.1). Taxonomy (NCBI): domain Bacteria; kingdom Bacillati; phylum Actinomycetota; class Actinomycetes; order Mycobacteriales; family Nocardiaceae; genus Nocardia; species Nocardia asteroides. The sequence goes on along the minus strand of CP082844.1, from coordinate 3,799,753 downwards.
CAACCAACATTCGCACGCCGTCGGCGACATGACGTCCCTTCAAAATCCCGGCCACCGCACGCAAATCCTCAATGCGTCCGTTGGTGCACGAACCGACGAATACGGTGTCGATCGGTACTTGCCGAAGCGGAGTACCCGGCTCCAAGTCCATGTAACGCAGAGCTTTCTCCGCGGACTCGCGGGCCGCCTCGTCGGCGATGGCGGCGGGGTCGGGCACGGCCTCGCCCAGCGGGGCGCCCTGGCCGGGGTTGGTGCCCCAGGTGACGAACGGGGTCAGCTCGGCGGCGTCGATGTGCACCTCGGCGTCGAAAGCGGCGCCCTCGTCGGTCTTCAGCGCCTCCCAGGCGGCCACCGCGGCGTCCCAGTCGGCTCCCTGCGGCGCGTGCGGCCGTCCTTTGAGGAATTCGTAGGTCGTTTCGTCCGGCGCGATCATGCCGGCCCGTGCGCCCGCCTCGATGGACATGTTGCAGATCGTCATTCGGGCCTCCATCGACATGGCCCGGATGGCCTCCCCCCGGTACTCCAGGACGTAACCCTGGCCGCCGCCGGTGCCGATCTTCGCGATGACGGCCAGGATCAGGTCCTTACTGGTCACGCCGTCGGGCAAGGCGCCGTCCACCGTGATCGCCATCGTCTTGAACGGGCGCAGCGAGAGCGTCTGGGTGGCAAGCACATGCTCGACCTCGGAGGTGCCGATGCCCATCGCCAGCGCGCCGAACGCGCCGTGGGTCGAGGTGTGGCTGTCGCCGCACACCACGGTCATGCCCGGCTGGGTCAGGCCCAGCTGCGGCCCGACCACGTGCACGATGCCCTGATCCAGGTCCCCCATCGGGTGCAGCCGCACACCGAATTCCGCGCAATTGCGCCGCAGCGTGTCGACTTGGGTGCGCGAAATCGGGTCGGCGATCGGCTTGTCGATATCGATCGTCGGGACATTGTGGTCCTCGGTCGCGATCGTGAGATCCGGCCGTCGCACCGGCCTGCCCGCGGCGCGCAGCCCGTCGAAGGCCTGCGGACTGGTCACCTCGTGGACGAGGTGCAGGTCGATATAGATCAGGTCAGGTTCGCGCGAGGCGCCCTCGCCCTCCCCGCGAGCGACCACATGCTGATCCCATACCTTCTCGGCCAGCGTGCGCGGTTGGGCCATTGTCGATCACCTTTCGGACGAAGCAGCCGTTCCGCGATCCGGACTGGCGATGCGGCGACGGTTGCACGAGTTGGGCTGGCTGTGCCTGGTCCGAACACTGACGGCGAGAATCCGCGAAGGTGGGATTCTAAGCACTCGATTCTCAGCATTCGAGACGCTAGTATCGTTCTATGAGACAGCATAGCGGCATCGGCGTCCTCGACAAAGCAGTGGCGGTCCTCTACGCCGTAGCCGAGCATCCGTCGGGTCTCAACGAGCTGTGCGCCCGCACCGGGCTGCCCCGCGCCACCGCGCACCGACTCGCCGTCGGCCTGGAAGTGCATCGCCTGCTCGCTCGCGACGGCAACGGCACGTGGCGGCCGGGTCCGGCCCTCGCCGAGCTCGCGACCAGCGCCGATGACCCGCTGCTCGAGGCCGCCTCGGCCATCCTCCCCCGGTTGCGCGAGATCACCGGCGAAAGCGTGCAGCTCTACTGCCGCGACGGGAACGCGCGCGTCTGCGTCGCGGCGCTTGAACCCCCCGTCGGGCTGCGGGACACCGTGCCGATCGGGGCGCGGCTGCCGCTCACCGCGGGCTCGGCGGCCAAAGTACTGGTGGCGTGGGCCGACCCGGAGCTGCAGCGCACCATCCTGGCCGACGCGGTGTTCGGCGAGCGCGCGCTGGCGGAGGTGCGCAAGCGCGGGTGGGCGCAGAGCGCGGCGGAGCGCGCGGCGGGCGTGGCCAGCGTTTCCGCTCCGGTGCGCGACGCCGGAGGCACCGTGGTCGCGGCCGTTTCGGTGTCGGGACCGATCGACCGAATGGGCCGCAGGCCGGGCGCCCGGTGGGCGGCGGATCTGGTCGCGGCCGCCGAGGCCCTGCACAAGCGCCTGTAACGCGTTTCAATTCGGACTCTCTACAGTTGGCCCATGGGAGTCAACCAACGGGCACAGATCGTGATGTCCGACACCGAGATCACCGAGTTCTTGCAGCGCAGCCGGATCGCGACGCTGGCGACCATCGGCCCGAAGGGCACGCCGCACCTGACCGCGATGTGGTACGCGCTCATCGACGGCGAGATCTGGTTCGAGACCAAGGCCAAATCGCAGAAGGCGGTGAATCTGCGCCGCGATCCTCGGATCACCTGCATGGTGGAGGCGGGCCAGACCTACGACCAGCTCAGGGGCGTATCGATCGAGGGCCGCGGCGAGATCGTCGAGGACGCCGAGAAACTCTTCGCGGTCGGCGTGAGCGTCTGGGAGCGCTACACCGGCCCCTACAACGAGGAGGTGCGGCCGATGGTGGAGGCCATGCTGCACAAACGGGTCGCCGTCCGTGTGGTGCCCGAGCGCACGCGCAGCTGGGATCACCGCAAGCTCGGCCTGCCCGCCATGCCGCTCGGCGGCACCACCGCGCAGTCGCTGGACTGACCGGAGCGCGCTCGGCCCGCGCGACGCGCACGAAATCGAACTGACACAACCACCTCCCACGGGCTAGCGTCAGGGGGTTCGACAAGAATCGGCCGGGCATCGCAGCCCGCGCTGCGCGGCCGCGACGACGAGGAGCAGCGATGGCGGATTCGGGTAAGTCCAATGGCGCCGACGAGGTGAAGCGCAAGTTCCGGGAAGCACTGGAGCGCAAGAACCAGCAGAACGCCCGCGCGGTCGACCACCTCGACGGACGGTCCAAGGCCTCCGGTGCTCACACCGCGGTCGGCCACAAGCGGGAATTCCGGCGTAAGAGCGGCTAGTCCGCGCAGACGGCGAAGGCCCTCCGGCAAGACCGCTGGAGGGCCTTATCTTTGCGCCCGCGCGTGCGGCCCGCCGCAGGCAGTCGGGCCATTCGGCCCGGTAACTCCTTCCGGCGAGACTTACGAGCTCTGATTGTGGGTGCGGCGAGCAGGACCGAACTCGCCGGAGCTGGTCGAACAGTCGCGCAGCCGACAACACGGCTCCATGGCACCTCGGCAGGCACGATCCGGATCATCTGCTCGCACCGTACGCATGCGGCCTGCTGGATGTTCGGCGACGAGGAAGATCCGCCTACCGGCTCGCCGGGTCCACGTCGCGGATTCCCTGCGATCGCCCGCGAACTCGCCGAACGAACCGATCCGACGCTGACGCCCGCACCCCCTACCGACTCGAAGCAGGCGGCGCGCCCGTCCGAAATCGTTCACTACCGCCGGCACTGCCGTGCAGTCGGTTTATGAACTTCGTCACTCGGGGCTTCTCCTCGCCAGCCCGAACCTCGTCGGCACCACGACGAGCGTCTGCTGCGAACACCCTTCGAGAACCAAGCCCCCCAAGACGACACTTCGATCGAGCGGGTCAAGACCGTCAATCCGAGTCACCAGCGACCACCCGAGTCACCAGCGACCACGCGAGTCACCAGCGACCACGCGAGTCACCAGCGACCAACCAACGAGCCCCTGTGTCGCCAACGATCCCCCGTGTCGCCAACGACCACCTGTATCACGACCGACCATCTGAGCCACCAGCCACCACGCCGGACGGACACACCGACCACGGGGAGACGAAGTCCAAGTCCGCAGAACACAGCCACACCGCCACCCAGCTCAGGACGAAGCCCCAACCCGCAGCTCACAGCCACCCCGAACCACAACCCAAGCGGGGCGAAGCCTCAGTCCGCAGATCACAGGAACACCGGACCCCAACCATCCAGGCGAGGCGAAGCCCCCGCCGGGGGTCCGGGGGCGAAGCCCTCCGGGCGGGGTGTGGGGGTTGCACCCCCACAAGACATAGCGAAACGAGAAAGGCCCATGCTCCATGAGCATGGGCCTTCCACTCGTGTAGCCCCGACGGGATTCGAACCCGCGCTACCGCCTTGAGAGGGCGGCGTCCTAGGCCGCTAGACGACGGGGCCAGGACTGCTTCTCACTGTCGCGAGGAGCGCCGTGTTGATCTTTCGATCAGGAGGCTCGGCTAGCTTAACCGGCCGAGGCCCGGCGACCAAATCGCCAGGATGCTGATTGATTCCGGCCGCGAACCGAAGTCGAACAACACTCTCCGCTGGGGTACCAGGACTCGAACCTAGAATGGCTGAACCAGAATCAGCTGTGTTGCCAATTACACCATACCCCAATGACCAGGTTGTTCAGCCTCGCGTCTGGGTGACTCGAGACCGTGTTCCGGGCCGAGAAGAAGAGTACCAAACGGCTACCGGTTAACTACAAATCGCCTGGTCAAAGCCATATTTTTGCCGTCAGGACGGCGTTTGGCCCGCTGCTTGCCAGGTCAGCGCCGCGCGCAGCCGCTCCATCGTGGGGCCGCGACCGAGCAGTTCCAGCGATTCGTACAGCGGCGGGCTGATATGCGACCCGGTGACCGCGACCCGCACCGGCGCGAAGGCTTTGCGCGGTTTGAGCCCGAGATCATCGATCAGCGCCTTTTTCAGCACCTCTTCGATCGACTCGGCGGTCCACCCGGACAGCGACTGCAATGCGGCAATAGCGGCTTGCAATACTTCTTCGGCGTCGGAACCCAGATTTTTGGCGCCCGCGGCGGGGTCTATCGCGAACTCCTCCGCGGGTGCGAACAAGAAACGCAGCAGTTCCCACGCGTCGGCCAGCACCACGATCCTGGTCTGCACGAGTTCGGCCGCGGCGGCGAACACCTTCTCATCGATCTCCGCGCCGATACGACCGTGCTCGGTGAGATACTCCCGCAGCCGGTGCGCGAAATCACCCGGCGCCAGCAATCGGATGTGCTCGGCATTGAGCGCGTCCGCCTTCTTCTGGTCGAAACGGGCCGGATTCGAATTTACTTTCGAAATGTCGAATGCTTCGACCATCTCCGCCATGGAGAACACGTCGCGGTCCTCCGACAGCCCCCAGCCGAGTAGCGCGAGATAATTCAGCAAACCCTCGGGAATGAAGCCGCGATCGCGATGGGCGAATAGATTCGATTCCGGATCCCGCTTGGACAGCTTCTTGTTGCCCTGCCCCATCACGAACGGCAGGTGACCGAACTGGGGAGTGAATTCGGCGACCCCGATCCGGCGCAGCGCTGCGTACAGCGCCAGCTGCCGGGGGGTCGAGGAGAGCACGTCCTCCCCGCGCAGCACGTGGGTGATCCGCATCAAAGCGTCGTCGACCGGATTGACCAGGGTGTACAGCGGGTTGCCGTTGCCTCGGGTGAGCGCGAAGTCCGGGACGCTGCCCGCTTTGAAGGTCGTCTCGCCGCGCACCAGGTCGTTCCAGGACAGGTCCTCGTCGGGCATCCGCAGCCGGATCACGGCGGCGCGCCCCTCGGCCCGGTACGCCTCGATCCGCTCGGGCGTCAGATCACGATCGTAGTTGTCGTAACCGAGTTTCGGATCGCGTCCCGCGGCACGATGGCGAGCTTCGACTTCCTCCGGTGTGGAGAATGACTCATAGGCTTCACCGGCCTCCAGCAAACGCCGAACCACGTCCAGATGCAAATCTTTTCGCAGCGACTGGCGATATGGCTCGTAAGGCCCGCCGACCTCCGGCCCCTCGTCCCAAGTGAGGCCGAGCCAGCGCAGCGCGTCGATTATCGCCCGGTAGGACTCCTCGGAATCGCGTGCGGCATCGGTGTCTTCGATTCGAAAGACGAATGTGCCACCGTGATGGCGGGCGTAGGCCCAGTTGAACAGCGCCGTCCGGATCAGGCCGACGTGCGGTGTCCCGGTCGGTGACGGGCAGAATCGGACCCGTACTTCAGTCATGGCTCTCTTTCGATCAGCGTTTGGCGGCAACGGGATTGGTGAGGGTTCCGATGCCCTCGACGGTCACCGACACCTGCTGTCCCTCCCGCATCGGGCCGACGCCCTCGGGGGTGCCGGTGAGGATGACGTCACCGGGCAGCAGCGTCATCACGGTGGTGACCCACTCGATGAGCTTCGGAATGTCGTGGAGCAGAAGCGAAGTGCGGCTGCGCTGGCGCACCTCGCCGTCGAGCTCGGTGACGATCTCCAGATCCGAGGGGTCCAAGGACGTTTCGATCCACGGCCCCAGCGGGCAGAAGGTGTCGTACCCCTTGCCCCTGGTCCATTGGCCGTCGTGGCGTTGCTGGTCGCGGGCGGTGACGTCGTTGGCCGCGGTGTAACCGAGCACCACGTCCAGCGCGCGGGCGGCGGGCACGTCCTTGCAGGGCCGGCCGATGACGATGGCCAGCTCCCCTTCGTAGTCGACCTGAGACGAACTGGGCGGCAGGATGATCGGGGCGTTCGGCCCCACGATCGCGGTGTTCGGCTTCAGGAAGATCACCGGATCCGCGGGGGCTGGACCTCCCATCTCGGCGGCATGGGCGGCGTAGTTCTTGCCGACGCAGACCACCTTGCTGGCCAGGATCGGCGCGAGCAGCCGCACGTCGGCCAGCGGCCAGCTCCGTCCGGTGAACGTCGGTGTGCCGAACGGGTGTTCGGCGATCTCCTTGGCCACGCTGTCGCTTCCGTCGCCCTCGATGCTCACGAAGGCGACCCCATCGGGACTGGCAACTCGACCTAGACGCATGCCGGGAGTCTATCGACCCGCCGCCACCTGCTCGAACGCGCCCGACCGAGTGGTCGGAACCAGCCGGGGCGGGGCCACGGCGCATGTGAGCAGTCCGACAGCCCCGGGCGTCGAATCGCATGGCCCGAGGGGTGTACGGTGAGCATCGCGGTTCACAAAGTGGGAATACAATCCCGAATAATGAGATTCTGAGGTGAGGTCGATGGCGACCGTTACGCAGATCGACGGGGTACGTCGCTGGTCGATGCTCGGGCTGGGTGTGTTCGCCCAGGCCTCCAGCGCGGTCTTCATCCACGGCGTCCCGTTTCTGCTGCCCGCGCTGACCGGCCGCGGCATGCCGCTGGCGACGGCGGGCCTGCTGGTGGCCATGCCCACCGTCGGCCTGGTGTGCACGCTGATCGCGTGGGGTTACGTGGTCGACCGGATCGGCGAGCGCAAGGTGCTGGTCGCCGGTCCGCTGCTGATGCTGGCGGCCGGGTGCGTCGCCGCGGCCACGACCGACGACATCACGCTGGGCGCGTTGCTGTTCCTCGGCGGCGTCGGGGCGGCCAGCACCAACGGCGCCAGCGGCCGGGTGATCGTCGGCTGGTTCCCGCCGCATCGGCGGGGGCTCGCGATGGGTATCCGGCAGACCGCCCAGCCCCTGGGAGTGGGCGTCGGCGCGTTGGCGATTCCGGCCGTCGCCGCCGCCTACGGTGTGCCCGCGGCCGTTCTCGTTCCCGCGCTGATGGCGGGCGTGGCGGCCCTTGCCTGCCTTGCCGGCATCGTCGACCCGCCACGTCCCGCCGCTTCGGCCGCCGATCCGGCGTTGCGAACCAACCCTTATCGCGACTCGGCCACGCTGTGGCGCATCCACCTGGTCTCGGTGCTGCTCGTCGTCCCGCAGGGCACCGTGTGGACGTTCGCGCTGCTGTGGCTGCACCGCGACATCGGCTGGTCGCTCGCCGCCGCGGGTGCGCTGGTGACGATCACCCAGATCCTCGGCGCGCTCGGCCGCATCGGCGCGGGCGCCTGGTCGGATCGCGCCGGCAGCCGGATGGGCCCCCTGCGCACGATCGCGGTCGCCGCCGTGCTCGCCATGGCCGCGCTGGCGCTGACCGCGTGGACCCAGTGGTGGTGGGCCGCCATCCCGCTGCTGATCGCCGCGTCCGTGATCAGCGTCTCCGACAACGGCTTGGCCTTCACCGCGGTCGCCGAGATCGCCGGCCCCTACTGGAGCGGCCGGGGCCTCGGCGTCCAGAACACCGGGCAGAACCTGGCCATGGCCGCCGTACCGCCCGTGTTCGGCGCTCTGATCACCGCGAGCGGCTTCCCCGCCGCCTTCCTTCTGGCCGCTGTCACGGCCGTCGCGGCAGTCCCGCTGGTCCCCCGCGACCCGGACTGAGGAGAGAATCCGGATCCGCGCAGCCGGATACGCACCGACCCGACCCTGATACAGGGCAACCGCGGCAAGCAGCACGCTCTCGCGGACGTGGATCCATGTCTCCGCATCGGATCACGGTGACGGCGTCGCACGGTCGGTGCCGCGCGGAGGCTTGTCTCCCAGGCGAGGCGATGAAGAAGTTGCCAGCGGCACGCCGTCTCACTCTCGGACACGTGGAACGGAGTGGTCGCGATCCTTTCGCCGGGGATGCGCGAAGGCCCCGTTTCCCAAGGAGGAAACGGGACCTTCGGGTGGCGGGGATCAAAGGGTGGCGGCGATCCGGTCGCCGATCTCCACGGTCGACGCGGTGCCCGAGCGGGACTCGAGGTCCTTGGCGACGGCCGACTCGATGCGCGTGGCCGCCTCGGTGTCGCCGAGGTGGTTGAGCAGGAGAGAGACCGAGAGGATCGCCGCGGTGGGGTCGGCCTTGGACTGACCGGCGATGTCGGGGGCGCTGCCGTGTACCGGCTCGAACATGCTGGGATTCGTCCCGGAGGCGTCGATGTTGCCGCTGGCGGCCAGCCCGATGCCGCCGCTGACAGCGGCGGCGAGGTCGGTGATGATGTCGCCGAAGAGGTTGTCGGTGACGATCACGTCGAACCGGCCCGGGTCGTTGACCATGTGGATGGTGGCGGCATCGATGTGCTGGTAAGCCGTTGTGACCTCGGGGAACTCGGCTGCGACCTCGTCCACGGTGCGCTGCCAGAGCGAGCCGGCGAAGGTGAGCACGTTGTTCTTGTGCACCAGCGTCAGGTGCTTGCGCCGCGCCTGCGCCTTGGCGAAGGCGTAGCGCACGACGCGCTCGATGCCGAAGCGGGTGTTGGTGCTGACCTCGGTCGCCACCTCGTGCGGGGTGTCGACGCGAATCGCGCCGCCGGTGCCGGTGTAGGGGCCCTCGGTGCCCTCACGCACAACGACGAAGTCGATGTCGGGATCGCCCGCCAGCGGGCTGGTCACGCCGGGGAACAGTCTGGACGGACGCAGGTTGACGTGGTGGTCCAGCGCGAACCGGGTGCGCAGCAACAGGCCGCGTTCGAGCACGCCGCTGGGCACCGACGGGTCGCCGATCGCGCCGAGCAGGATCGCGTCGTGCTGCTTCAACTCCGGCAGCACCGAATCCGGCAGGATCTCGCCGGTCGCGTGGTAGCGACGCGCGCCGAGGTCGTACTCGGTCTTCTCGACACCGGGCACGACCACGTCGAGCACCTTGAGCGCCTCGGCGATGACCTCGGGCCCGATCCCGTCGCCCGGGATGACAGCAAGCTTCATGACAAATGCTCCGTTCGATGTTGCCGGTAACGGCCGACACGACGTGCGGCCCGGAGATGACCGCCGGGGTGCGCACGACAGTCCGGCCGGGGTGACCGCAGCATCGTCACGGTACTCGGCGCGGCCGGAGCGCCGAGCACCGGGCGCGATGACGCGGCGGGTCCGCGCGCCGACCGAGCGACCGGCGCCGCGCACGAGTGGTTCGTGCGCGGCGCCGATTCCGCGGGTGCCGGGACGCTGCGGCCCCGTCCGGTCAGGACAGGTCGACCTGGACGACCTTGGCCGCGCCGACCGACTCGGCGATCGCGTTCTGCACGTCGGCGGGCACCTCGCGGGCCACGCGCAGCACCACGGTGGCGCCTTCCTTGTCGACGTCCTGGGTCAGCTGCGCGGCCAGGATGTCGACCTCGGCCTCGCCGAGCTTGGTGCCGATCCTGCCCAGTGCGCCCGGCCGGTCCTCGTAGTTCAGGATGGCCAGGTTGAGGCCCTCGGCGCGCATGTCGTAGTTGCGGCCGTTGATGTTGACGATCTTCTCCACCAGCTGCGGCTCGGTCAGCGTGCCCGCGACGTTCAGGGTGCTGCCGTCGCCGAACACGGCGCGCAGGTCGACCACGCTGCGGTGGCTGGGGCTCTCCGACGCCGTGGTGACCTGGGCGGTGATCCCGCGGTCCTTGGCCAGGGCGGGGGCGTTGACGAAGGTGACCTGGTCCTCGACCAGCGCGGAGAAGATGCCGCGCAGCGCGGACAGCTCCAGCACCCCGACCTCCTGCGCGGCCAGCTCGCCGCGCACCTGGATCTCGACGCTGACCGGCAGCTCGTTGGACAGCGCGCCCAGCAGCGCGCCCTGCTTGCGCACGATGTCCAGCCAGGGGGCGACCTCTTCGCCGACCGTGCCACCGGTGACGTTCACCGCGCCGGGCACGAACTCACCGGCCAGGGCCAGCAGGACCGACTTCGCGACGTCGGTGCCCGCGCGGTCCTGGGCCTCGGAGGTGGAGGCGCCCAGGTGCGGGGTCACCACGACCTGCGGCAGGTCGAACAGCGGGCTGTCGGTGCACGGTTCGGTCTCGAACACGTCCAGACCGGCGGCCCGCACATGGCCGGACTTGATGGCATCGGCCAGCGCGGCCTCGTCGACCAGGCCACCGCGGGCGGCGTTGACGATGATCACGCCCGGCTTGGTCTTGGCGATGGCCTCCTTGCCGATGAGGCCCTTGGTCTCCGGGGTCTTCGGCAGGTGTATCGAGATCAGGTCGGCACGCTCGAGCAGCTCGTCGAGGCTCAGCAGCTCGATGCCGAGCTGGGCGGCGCGCGCGGGCGACACGTAGGGGTCGTAGGCGACGATCTTGGTCTCGAACGCGGCCAGGCGGGCGGCGAACAGCTGGCCGATGCGGCCGAGGCCGACGACGCCGACGGTCTTGCCGAAGATCTCCACGCCGTTGAACTTGCTGCGCTGCCAGGTGTGCTCGCGCAGGGTGGCGTCGGCGGCGGGAACCTGGCGGGCGGCGGCCAGCATCAGGGTGACCGCGTGCTCGGCGGCGGTGTGGATGTTCGAGGTGGGCGCGTTGACGACCATGACGCCGCGCTCGGTGGCGGCGGGCACGTCGACGTTGTCCAGGCCGACGCCGGCGCGGGCGACGATCTTCAGGTTCTTCCCGGCTTCCAGGACCTCGGCGTCGACCGTGGTCGCCGATCGCACGAGCAGCGCGTCGGCCTCGGGCACGGCGGCCAGCAGGGCCGGGCGGTCGGGTCCGTCTACCCACCGAACCTCGACACCGTCACCGAGCGCGTCGACGGTCGACTGGGCGAGCTTGTCGGCGATCAGAACTACAGGACGGCCTGCTTGGCTCACGTGGAGTACTCCTGGGGAATGGGGTCGGCATTTACCGCCGACCAGCTTAGTGCGCGCGATTTCCGCCTCGGCTACCACCTGGTAGGCGGGCGTCCTCAGTCTTTCCGGTGGAAAAAATATGAAGACCGGTCTACAGTCAGGGTATGGGCGTCAAAGGCACCGAGACTCGCGGCAAACTCGTCGACGCGGCGCGCACGCTGGTGGAACGGCACGGTTACTACGGCGCTGGGCTCAATCAGATCCTGGCGGCCAGCGGCGCGCCACGCGGTTCGCTGTACTTCCACTTCCCCGGCGGCAAGGACGAATTGGTCGCGGCGGCGATCGCCCAAGCGGGCAAGGAGATCGCGGCGCTGATCGACACGATCGAACCCGGTGACGCCGCAGCGGCCGCGAGCAGGCTGCTTCGCGTGTTCGGCGATCGGCTGGAAGCGTCCGACTGGCAACAGGGTTGCCCGGTCGCCACCGTAGCCTTGGACGTGGCGGCGGCGAACGACGCGGTCCAAGCCGAGTGCGCCGCCGCGTACGCCGCCTGGCAACAGGCGCTGCGGCTGCGGTTGCGGGCCGATGGCCGCGAGAACGCCGACGACCTGGCCGCCACGGTGCTCGCCATGGTCGAGGGGGCGCTGTTGCTGGCGCGCGCGCAACGCAGTCGCGAACCTTTGGAACGCGTCGAACGCACTCTGCACGCCCTGCTCTGAGTCGGGTTCCACCCGACCCGCTTCGTTTTTCATGGCATCAAAATATGTAGACCGGTCTAGTAAGGAGCATGTCATGTCCGACAGCATCGTGTTCGGAGCCGCTGGATTCCTCGGCCGCGCAGCGGTCGCCCGGCTTCTCGAGCAGGGGCATTCCGTCACCGCCGCCTTGCGTGCGGGCAGCGAGGAGCGGCTCACCAGTTGGCTGCGCGGACGCGGCGTCGACTCGGGCGCGCTGGAAATCGTCGCGTGTGACGTCACCGCCGAGGACCTGGGTCTGCCCGCCGGATTCGACCCGTCCGGCATCCGCGACGTGTACAACTGCGCGGCCCGCTTCGCCTTCGGACTCACGCCACAGGACGCGTACGCGGTCAACGTCACCGGCGCGCTGCACGTCCTGGAGTGGGCCGCCGCCCTGCCCGGCCTGCGACGGCTCGTCCACATCACGGGCTACCGGATCACCGTCGAGCAGTCCGAGGAACAGTATTGGGAGAAGGGCGCTTACGGCGCGTCCAAGTTCGAATCGGATCCGCTGCTGCGACTGCGGGCCGCCGAGCTGGGCGTCGCGCTGACCATCGCGAACCCGAGCAGTGTGATCGGCCCCGGTCAATACGTCGGGCTCGCCGGTGTGGTCGAGCAACTGTGGAACGGAAGACTCCCGGCCACCCCCGGCGGGGCGGATACGTTCGTGCCGATCGTCGATCTGGACTACTTCACCGACTTCCTGATCAGTCTGCCCGCCCTGCCGGACACCGCGGGCCGGTCCTACACGGTTCTCGACGATCGAACTCCGGTGCTGCCGAAGCTGATGCGGCTGCTGGCCGGGCACATGGGTGTCCCCGCGCCGCGGTTCTCGATTCCGGTCGGTGTCATCGAGAAACTTCCGCGGGCGTTGACCGGCGCCGATCCCGAGTCGCTGCCCTTCATCGCCGACGACCGCTACGACACCTCGGCGGCGCAGGACGTGGCCCGCCGCGCCGGACTCACCATGCCTCCGACCGAGGCCACCCTGTTTGCCTGGGCCGACCACCTGGTGGCCAGCCGGTTCGGCGCGGTCGCCGACGATCCGACCGCCGGATTCGCCGATGGCGTCTGGGTGAGCGGCGAACGGCAACGCCCGGCCTACGTTCTTGTGCACGGGCTTCCGCTCGACGGTGAATCGTGGGGCGCGGTACGCGCGGAGTTGGACGGGCCGAGCCTGGCCGTCGACCTGCCCGGCCTCGGACGCTCGGCGCCCGGCGACCAGGATGCCGTGCTGCCGAAATCGCTCTCCTCGGTCCGCACCCGCCCCGTGCTGGTCGGCCACTCGCTCGGCTGCGGTCCGGTGCTGCGATACGCGGCGGAGCATCCGGAACGCGTCTCCGGCGTGGTGCTGGTGGCCCCCGCGTTCTTGCAGCCTCGATCGGGCCTGCTGCTGCGCTCACCACTCATGACGGCGGCGATGCGCCGGATGCCGGCCGCCGCCTTGGCGAAACGGCTCGGCGTGCCCGACGGCGCCGCGATCGCGAGCGCCGCCGCGAACCTCCGCAGGCCGGGTGTCGCCGCACGCACCGTCGCCGCGCTGCGCCGCGCGAGCGCCACCGCGCGACGCGCGGAGTTGCGCGAACTGCTCGAACGGATCGAAGTGCCGGTGCGAATCATCACCGGTTCCGCCGATCCGCTCACCGTCACGACGCCGCGGCACTCGGTCGCGATCGAAGGCGCGGGCCACTATCCGCAGTTGACCCATCCCGCGCGCGTCGCGGCGGAACTCGCCCGAATGTCCACCGTCGGGGCACGCGGCTGATCGCGTCTCGCGACCCTGCCGTTGCGGCGTCGGACTCGATCACCTTCCGCTGCCCCGCGACCAGGCCGTACAGCGGCGGGCCCCCGCACCATCTCGGTGCGAGGGCCCGCTCGGTCACGCCGTGGGTCGGCGTGGAACCCGGCCGATCAGCTCGACCGTCACGTCGGTCAGCGGCCGCCGAAGGAACCCGTCCACAGGGTGTCGACAAGGCCGTGCAGAGCAGCGCCGAGCGTATTGAAAAGACCGTTCAGGGCAAGCGCTACCGGTGTCGGATACCCGCCCGCCTATCGACGCCATCCGGCACCGATAACCGGCGGCTGGAGCGGCTCCGCATACCGGACGCTCAGGACGCCTCCGCGGTGACCAACCGCACATCGCCCGCTCCCTGCGTGGCGGCCACGGCACGGGAGAACGCACGCACCCGTGCGGTCTCGCCGTGGCGACGCCACACCAGCCCGAGGCGGGACTCGGCGATCCCGGTCACCGGCACGAAGGTCACCGGCCGCCTGCGGTGTGATTCCGCGGTCGGATGGCACAGCAGCATCGCCCCCCTGCCTGCCGCCACCGCGGCGAGGCCCTCCTCCAGCGTGCCGACCTCCGGACCGCTGCGCACCATCCGTCCCCCGGGCGTCACGTCCAGCGCCTGCGCCCTGCGCCAGTATTCCGGCGCCGGAGACCGCACTCCGATCAACGGCACCTCGGCGATCTCCTCCACCGACAGCGCCGCACGCCCCGCGAGCGGATGCGAGCTGGCCACCGCGAGCGTCTGCGACTGCCCCGCGAACACCGATCCGAGCACCAGATCGGGCTCCCCCATCGGCAGCAACACGACGGCGGCGTCGACCTCGTCGCGCCGCAGCGGGCCGAACGGATCGGCCAGCGGAATCTCGACCAGCTCGGCCGAGCATTCCGGGTGACGCCGCCCGAACAGCTCGACCGCGGCCATCAGGTGGTCGCTGCCGGCACCTTGAAACCCGATGCGCAAGATCCCGTCCGTGCCTCTGGCGGCCGCGCGGGCGCTGTCGACCGTCGCGCGCAAAGCCGCGTAGGCGGGCCGCAGTTCGGCGAGGAAGTCCGCGCCGAGCGGGGTCAACCGGACGCTGCGGCTGGTCCGTTCCACCAACCGCCCGCCGATGCGCCGCTCCAGCGAGCGCAGCAGCTGGCTGACCCGGCTCTGCGACACATACAGCCGCTCACCGGCCCGCCCGAAATGCAATTCCTCGGCGAGCGCGAGAAACGCCTCCAGCTCACGGACCTCCAGCCCACCCATCAGCTTCCCTTCCACGGTCGATGAGTCCAGCTCATAGAACTATGAGACCTTCGCCGTTGTTTCCTCCGTTCCCGGGCTCTTGTCTGGAAGACATGACACATGTTCAGGAAGTCGTTGCGCCGCAGCCGGTCTCGGTGCTGCGCGGTTGGCTCGGCGTGAGCGCCGTGACAGCGGGGACGTTCACGGTGGTCACTTCCGAGATGTTGCCGGTCGGCCTGCTCACCCCGATCGGCTCCGCGCTGCGGGTGAGCGAGGGCCGCGCCGGTCTCGCATTGACGGTGACGGGGTTGGTCGCCGCCCTGTCGGCGCCGTTGGTCACCGCGGCGCTGGGCCGGGTCGAGCGCAGAGCGGTGCTGTGCGGGTTGATGGCGGTGCTCGCGCTGGGCAATCTCGGTTCGGCCTGGGCGCCCACCTTCGGTGTGCTGATGGGGGCGCGGGTGCTGGTCGGCGTCGGCATGGGCGGGGTGTGGGCGATCGCGGCGAGCCTGGCGGCGCGGCTGGTGCCCGCGCGGTCGGTCACCGCCGCGACTTCGCTGGTCTTCTCCGGCGTCGCGGTCGCCTCGGTGCTCGGTATCCCCGCCGGAACCTTTGTGGGCGCGCTCGCCGGGTGGCGGGCGGCGTTCGTCGCCGCCGCCGGTCTCGCGCTGCTGGTCCTCGTGGCGATGGCGGCATCGCTGCCGCGTCTTCCCGCCACCGATGCCGTGGCGTTGAGCGGCGTGTTACGGCTGACCAGGCAGCCGGGCTTGCGCGTCGCCCTGCTCGCGGTCGCGTTCCTGGTCACCGGTCACTTCGCCGCCTACACCTACGTGCGGCCGGTGCTGGAGGAGGTTACCGGTGTCGGCGCGGAGACGATCGGCACACTGCTGCTGATCTACGGAGTCGCCGGGGTAGCAGGGAATTTCGCCGCGGGCGCTGCGGCGGCGCGGGCACCGAGGAAGACCTTGATCGCTATCGGCTCGGTCCTGGCCGCGGCCGCGATCGCCCTGCCCCTGCTCGGGGCCTCGCTCCCGCAGACATTCGTGCTGATGTTCGTATGGGGCGTCTCCTACGGTGGCGTCTCGGTGAGTACCCAGAGCTGGGTCTTCGCCGCGTCGCCCGGAGCCGAGGAGGGCGCTTCGGCACTGTTCGCCGGGGTCTTCAACGCCGCCATCGCACTGGGGGCATCGGCCGGCGGACTGGCCGCGGACGGGATCACCGTCGCCGCCGCCATGTGGCTGGGCGGTGCGCTCGCCGTGGTCGCCGTGCTCGTGGCCGCGTCCGGCAGCGGCGCGCGCCGACCCTGACCGACGAAAAAGCGGCTGCGACAGTCGCGTTCGGGCACCTACCATTCGTCCATGTCTCTGCGCGCGATTCCGGCTTCGATGGACCCGGCGGTGGTCGGGTCCATCGATGGGGAGCTGGACCGGGTCGAGCGGGAACATCGGGTGTCGATTCGGCTGGCGATCGAGAGCGGCAGCCGTGCCTGGGGATTCCCGTCACCCGACTCCGACTACGACTGCCGGTTCGTGTACGTCGCGGCGCTGGAGACCTATCTGTCCCCGTGGCGCACCCGCGACGTGGTGGAGACGCCGCTGGCGGGCTTGCTCGACGTGAACGGCTGGGATCTCGGCAAGGCGCTGCGGCTGCTGGTGCAGGGCAACGCCGTGCTCATCGAGTGGCTGATGTCACCGATCGTCTACCGGGGCGACGCCGGTTCCGCGACCGACTGCGCGCGGTGGCCGACGAGGTCGCCGACCGCGACAAGGTCGCTCGGCACTATCTGCACTTGGGCGCCAAGCAGTGGGCATTGTTCGAGCGCACCGGGTCGCTGAAGAAGGTGTTCTACGCGCTGCGTCCGGCGATGGCGCTGCGGTGGCTGCGCGAGCATCCCGCGGCGGCGGTGGCGCCGATGCATCTGCCGACGCTGCTGCGGCAGTGCGATCTGCCCACCGAGTTGTCGGCGGCGGTGACAGAGTTGACCGATCTGAAGTCGCGGACCCGCGAGATGGGCAGCGGGTCGGTTCCCGCGCCGGTCACCGCGTTCATCACCAGCGAACTTGCCTGCGCCGCCGAGGTGTTCGTCAAGTCCGGGCCCCGCGATCTCACGCATGCCCGGGCGATCACCGCGGAGTTCTTCCGCGCCGAGGCGCTGGCGGGCTGACCGAGCGCCTACGACGCGGCTTTCGGCTCGTCCGGGTCGCCCGACGCGGCCACCGCGTCCGTGTAAGCCTGCGCGAGTCGGTGCGTCGCCGACGGACGATCCGGGTCCGGGCGCGGGATTCCGAGGTGGCTCTCACGGAGTTCGTCCATGAATTCACCCCAGAGTGGCGGACCGCCCGCCTCGAGCAATTCGGCCCGCACCCGAAGATGCTCGGTGGTCGGGCGGTGCCGCAATCCCCACGCACCGAGCTGGGCCATGACGGGCACCAGCTGGATAGCGGGTTCGGTGAGCCGGTATTCGGCCTTCTGGCCGGGCCGGGTGTCCGCCCGGCTGAGCAGTCCGGCCGCCACCAGCCGCTTGAGCCGATCGGAGAGGATGTTGGAGGCGATGCCCTCCTCCGAGCCGGCCAGCAGCTCGCGGAAGTGGCGCCGGTTGCCGAACATCACGTCACGCAGCACCAGCAGCGTCCACCGATCGCCGATCACTTCGATGGTCGCGTTGATCGGGCACCCCGACCGTCCGTCCTGCCTCATCCGGCACTCCTCTCGAGCGGCGGCTACTGCTTGCAATATACAATCAGAAGTCATGCCTCCGAACAGGCGAAAGGCCCCGCACCGTCCCGGTGCGGGGCCTTTCGGAAGCTAGGTCGCGATCAGAGAACGCGGACGTCCTGGGCCTGCGGACCCTTCTGTCCCTGGCCGATCTCGAACTCCACGCGCTGCCCCTCATCGAGGGACCGGAAACCCGAGCCGCTCACAGCCGAGTAATGCACGAAGACGTCGGGCCCCCCGCCGTCTTGTGCGATGAAGCCGAAGCCCTTCTCGCTGTTGAACCACTTCACAATGCCTTGAGCCATTTCATACTTTCTGTAGACGAGCCAGAGAGGTGTTATGAGATTCCCTGGCCTCGTAGATCAACGATGCCATGATCCGATGAATTCCTCACGTATCGGACCATCAACTGTGAGCTAACGCTCACGACGTCGCCTCGGCGGGCGCACAGCTTCGTCTGCGCTCTCGCGCGCGCTGTTCTTGGTTCACTTGCCGACGCTCGTTCACGAGCGGACTGCGCCTGTCACCTCCCACGTTCGGTCCGGGTCCGATCCGGGCAACACCACCGGACCCGTCACGCGGGTACCCACACTCCGCCCGGGATAACACCCGCCGTCCTCCCTCGACGAACACAACCCATTCGGAGGGGCCACCGCGCCCGACATCATGGAACTCCTTCTTCGACGCGGCTCGGCCTCGATACGCATGTGCTACCGATTCGCTTGTGCCGCAACGAATTCCAGTTCACCCACGCAGGCGTCGACATTTCAGCCTACGTCCGCGGAGCCACCGCGCGCACTGTTCGTTAAATTCTGTTCACGACCGGAGGTAGCGCACCTGACGCGGTTTCGTCGCCTCGTAGCTCTCGCGGCCCGGCAGATGCTCCGGCACGCCGACCTCCCACCAAGCGCCCGCGTCGGTCCACGCCGAGGGCTGCGTGCGCACGACGAGCACGGCCGGACGGCGCTCGGCCGTTGCCGCCGCCCGCGCCCGCGCGTAGGCGTCCCGGAATTCGGTCAGGTCGCGGGCGGTGAAAACGGAACAGCCGAGCGCTGCGGCATGGGTGGCGAAGTCGACGCGCGGCGGATGCTCGTGCGTGGTGCGGCAGTCGGCGTAGAAGTTGTTGAACGGCTCGCCGCCCTGGCCCTCTTGCAGCCGGGCGATCACGGCGTAGCCGTCGTTGTCGCACACCACCGCGACGAACGCGTGCCCGGCGAACGCCGCGGAGAACAATTCCGAGTTCAGCATCAGATACGAGCCGTCCCCGAGCAGGGTCGTCACCACGCCGCCGATGTGCGCCATGGCCGCGCCCCACGCGCCGGCCAGCTCGTAGCCCATGCAGGAGAAGCCGTACTCCACGTCCATGGTCGGCGCGCCGCCGCCGGCCCGCCAGCCGCCGACGAGTTCGCCGGGCAGCCCGCCGGATGCCGTCATCACGTAATCGGTCGGCTCACTCAGGTCGTTCACCGCGCCCACGACCTGGGCATAGCTGGGCGTGCCCGGGGTCGGTGCGCGCAGACCGTCGATGTGCGCGTCCCAGGTGCTGCGCAGTGCGGCGGCGCGCGCGGTCCACCCGGGGTCGACGCGCCACTGCCCCAGCTGCCCGGCCAGCTCACGCACGGTGACCTCGGCATCACCGACCACCGCGAGAGCGCCGTGCTTGACGGCGTCGAAACGTGCCACGTTGATCGTCACCAGCCGGACGTCCGGCGCGAAGACCGTCCAGGACGCGGTGGTGAAGTCCTGCAACCGGGTCCCCACCGCGAGGACGAGATCGGCTCCGGCCGCCATCGCGTTCGCCGACGCCGAGCCGGTGATGCCGAGCGGTCCCGCGAACAGCGGGTGATCGTGCGGCGCGAGGGTGCGGCCCGCGGTGGTCTCCACGACCGGAATGCCATGGCGCTCGGCGAACTCCAGCACGGTGCGTCCCGCACCCGAATAGCGGACACCGCCGCCGAGGACAAGCAGCGGGCGGCGCGCGACGCGCAGTGCGGCGCCGGCGGCGGCGAGTGCCCGCTGATCGGGGCGTGGCCGGGTGAGCCGGTGCGCCACCGGATCGAACAGCGCGTCGGGGAAGTCGTAGGTCTCGGCCTGAACGTCCTGCGGCAGCGCCAGGACGACCGGACCGGCATCGGCCGGATCCGTGAGCACCCCGACCGCCTGCGGCAGGGTGGCGATCAGCTGTTCCGGGCGGGTGATGCGGTCGAAATACCTGCTCACCGCCCGGAACGCGTCGTTCACCGTGAGGGTCGGGTCGCCGAAGTGCTCGACCTGCTGCAGAACGGGGTCGGGCGCCCGACCGGCGAAGGTGTCACCCGGGAGCAGCAGCAGCGGAAGACGGTTCGCGTGCGCGACGCCCGCCGCCGTCACCATGTTGAGCGCGCCGGGGCCGATCGACGATGTCGCGACACCGACCTGACGCCGGTGGGTGGCCTTGGTATAGCCGACGGCCGCGAGCGCCATCCCCTCCTCGGTGTGCCCGCGCCAGAGCGGGAGTTCGGCGCGCCGCTCGTGCAGCGCGGTGCCGAGGCCGAGCACGTTGCCGTGACCGAAGATGCCGAAGACGGCGGGGAACAGCGGCACTTCGTTGCCGTCGAGTGTCTCGGAACGCTGGGCGATCATCCAGGCCACCAGCGCCTGCGCCGTGGTCAGTTTCATCGCACCCGTCCTTCGTGCGAGGTGACCGGACAGCGCGGATCGAGGGGCTCGTCGTCCCAGCGCGCCCGCACCCAACTGTGCGCCGGATCGTCGCAGAACGCCATCGATCGTTCGGGCGCCGGACCGGCCAGCACGTTCAGGTAGTACATGGGGTAGCCGGGCGCCGCGACGCACGGCCCGTGATAGCCGCGTGGGATCAGGAAGACGTCACCGTCACCGACCGCGACGTTCTCGTTCACCGTGCCGTCGGCCGTGTAGGTCCGGTGCATACCGAATCCTTCGCGGGACGGCGTGACCCCATCCGGTCCGGCGATGCGGAAGTAGTAGATCTCCTCGTTGACGACCTCGCACTCGCTCACTTCGTCGTGCTTGTGCGGCGGGTAGGACGACCAGTTGCCGTCCGGGGTGATCAGCTCGCAGGCGTTGAGCTTGTCCGCGTGCTCCCACACGCCGGGTATCCCGAAGTTGGTGACCTGGCGCGTCGCGCTGCCCGCACCGCGGACTTCGACCGGGACCCGCTCGGCCGGTCCGTATCGCGGCTCCAGCCGTTTCGCGCAGCGAGCCATCGGAAGCGCCACCTCGAAGTCGCTGCCCTCGGCCACCAACTCCACCTCGGCGTCTCTCGGGACGTAGACGAAATCCGTCACCCGGGTGAACACCGATTCCCGGCCTACCAGCGTGAAGGTCGCGTCATCGACACGCACGGTGCACGCTCCGGCCAGTGGCAGGACGAACGCCTCGAACTCCCCCGTCCGCACGGTCCGTGACTCGCCTGCGCCGATCCGCAGGACGCGCAGCCCCGCGTAAGTCCATCCGGCGTCCTCGGGGGTCAACAGGATCGGATCGCCGTCACGGCACAGCGAGCCGTCGGGCCGATGAAGTGTCATCGTGCCTCCTCCGTACAAGGTTCGGGGACACCGGCGAACGGCGGCGAGGTCGGTGCCCAGTTATGTCCGGCGACACTTCCCCGCTTCATCGGGTTTCCTTCAGCAAACGAGCGGCGGAGTCCACCGCCCGCGCGACGTCGCCGTCCGGCGGGTACAGCAAGGTGCGCCCGACGACGAGTCCTCGTACCACGTCGTGGCCGAGCGCTCCACCCCACAACGCGCGATCCACCGCTTGGTCGCCGGAGGGTGCGCCGCCGAGCACCACCACCGGCAAGGTGGTCGCGTCCAGTACCGAGATGTCCTGCGGCGCGGGAATCTTCAACCAGGTGTAGGCCGAGGTGACGCCGAGACCGGAAGCCACCGTGATCGCCCTCGACAGCGACACCGCGTCCTTGCTCATCACCAGCGCACCGGTGGCGTCCCGGTGGTACGGCAACGGCTCGACCATCGCCATCAACTCGTGCGCCGCCAACGCCGAGACCGCCCGCGCGCAGGCTTGCAGCGTCGGCACGGTCCCCGCGTCGGAATCGACCAAGCGCAGCAGCATCTTGCCGCCGTCGAGCCGGAACCGAGCCAGGGAGTCCGCGTCGTATCCGGTGAAGCGGTCATCGATCTCCCATTCCGCGCCCGCCAGCCCGCCGCGGTTCATCGACCCGATCACGACCTTGTCGTCCAGCGCGTCCAGCAGCAGAAGCTCCTCCACCACGTCCGGGGAGCCGAGCACACCGTCGACGTCCGGGTTCGCCAATGCGATCAACAGCCGTTCCAGCAGGGTGCGCCGATCGGCCATGGCCGTGCGGTCCGCGCCGACACCGAGCGCGCCGCGAGCGGGGTGATCGGCGGCGACCAGGAACAAGGTCTGTTTGCCCGCCAGCAGGTCGGCGCGGCGCACCCGTTTCGCGTAGGCCCGTTCGACCGCTGCCGGGTCTGTGGCACGTACGTGCAGTAACTCACGCCAACGTTCGTCGGTCACATGCACGGCGGCGCCTCCTTCCGCGCTCGATACTCAGCCGCTCTTCTGATCTGGGCTGCCCCGCTCAGCGGCACAGCAGTAGTTCCGCCATGCCGCGTACGACTCGGCCGCACAACTGCTCCTCCTGCCCGCGCCCTGCTCAGCGGCACAGCAGGCTCTCCACTCCGCCCAGCGGCACAACGGTGTCTCCACTCTGCGCCCCGCTCAGCCGTACAACAGTGTCCCCACTCCCGTCCTGGCGCAGCCGCACAGTGGTTCCTCGATTTCCACGCCGGTTCAGCCGCACAGCAATTCCTCGATCTCCGCCGCCGTGGGCATCGCATCCGCGCAGGCCAGACGCGCGGCGACCAGCGCGCCCGCCGCGTTGGCGTAGGTGGCGACGCGCTGTGGGTCCCAATCCGAGAGCAGGCCGTGGATCAGCGCGCCGCCGAAACCGTCGCCCGCACCCAGCCCGCACACCACGTCCACCCGGCACGGCGGCACCGTCCAGCGTTCTTCGGCGGTGGCCACCAGCACGCCGTCGCCGCCCTGCTTGATCACCGCCAGGCGCACCCCACGGTCGAGCAGCCGATCGGCCGCCGCGTCCGGGTCGGCGGTGCCCACTGCCACCTCGGCCTCCGTGCGGTTACCGACCACCACGTTCACGTGGTCGACCATCCACCCGATCTCGGCCCGAGCGGTGTCGACGTCGGGCCAGAACATCGGCCGGTAGTCCAGGTCGAGCACCGTGTGCCCGCGTCGAGCGCGCCGCAGCAGCATCTCCCGCTGCGTGCCGCGCGCCGGTTCCGCGCTCACTCCGGTGCCCGTGACCCACAGCAGCGGCGCGGCGTCCACGACTTCCCAGGGCACGTCATCCGCGGTGATGGTGAGATCCGGCGCGACCGGCGCACGGTAGAACAGCAGTGGCGGATCCGACGGCGGCATCAGCTCGCAGAAGACCACGGGCGTCTGCAGGTCCGGCGCGGTCGTCACGTAATGGGACGACACGCCGAAGTCCTCGAGCGCCGTGCGCACGAAGTCGCCGAAGCCGTCGGGGCCCACCTTCGTCAGCACCGCCGAACGACGGCCGAGCCGGGCAGCCGCCACGGCGACGTTGGTGGCGGTGCCGCCCAGCGATTTCGCGAAACTACGCACCTGCGCCAAAGCGACGCCGCTCTGTTCGGGATACAAGTCCACCCCGACCCGGCCGACGGTCAACGCCTCCAGTTCGGTCACGAACTCGCCTCCTGGCGTATTCACGGCGTCACCACGCGCCGCAATTCGTGCTGCAACGCCTCCAGTTCCGCCCCGCCCGCCATCTGTCGGGTCAGTTCCGGCAGTTCGATCTCCGATTTCTCGTACGAACCGAGCACCGCGCCCCGCTTCAGCAGCAGGAACCGGTCACCGACCGGGTAGGCGTGGTGTGGGTTGTGCGTGATCAGCACGACACCGAGTCCGCGTTCACGCGCCTGCACGACGTACTTCAGCACCACCCCGGCCTGTTTCACGCCCAGCGCGGCGGTCGGCTCGTCGAGGATCAACACCTTCGCGCCGTAATGAACGGCCCGTGCGATGGCTACGCATTGCCGCTGGCCACCGGACAACGTGCCGACCGGCTGTTCCAGATCGCGAATCTCGATACCCATGTCCGCCAATGCGGTTCGCGCGATCTCGCAGCCCTTCTTGCGGTCCAGCAACCGGAAGGGGCCGTAGCCGAAGGTGGGCTCGGAGCCGAGCACGAAGTTGCGCCACACGCTCATCAACGGCACCACCGCGAGATCCTGATAGACCGTGGCGATACCGCGATCCAAGGCCTCGCGTGGTGATGCGAACCGGACCGGTACTCCTTCGACGCGCAGTTCGCCGCGGTCGTGCCGATGCACCCCGGCCAGGATCTTGATCAGCGTCGACTTGCCCGCGCCGTTGTCGCCGAGCACGCAGGTCACCTCGCCCGCTTTCACCACCGTGGACACCTCGCGCAGAGCGACGACACCGCCGTAACTCTTGCCGAGGTCCACAGCCTCGATGAGGGGAGTCATCGGCGCACCCTTTCGGCTCGTTTCTGGAATCTGTTGTTGACCAGCACCGCCGCCAGCAGCAGCACACCGAGGAACAGCATGAACCAGTCACTGTCCCAGCGGGCGAACACGATGCCCTGGCGCGCCATGCCGAAGATCAGCGCGCCGATCGCGGCGCCGACCGCCGAGCCGAAGCCGCCGGTGAGCAGGCACCCCCCGACCACCGCGGCGATGATGTAGTGCAGTTCGAGCCCGACGCCCTGGTTGGCCTGCACGCTCGCGAACCGCAGGATGTTGCAGGAGCCGACCACCCAGCCCGCGAACGCGGTGCCCATAAACAGCAGGATCTTGGTGCGATCGGCGGGCACGCCGACCGCGCGCGCACTGGGCAGCGCACCGCCGACGGCGAAGATCCAGTTGCCGAACCTGGTGCGGACCAGGACGAGCGCGGCGATCGCGGTGAGCACGATCCACCAGACCACCGAGGCCTGGATGTGCGCGTCCCCGATGTCGAGCGTCGAGGCGAACACCCAACCCGCCGACTGGTAGCCGTCCGCGCTGCGCATTCCCGACACCTGCACCGTGTCGGTGACCAGCCGAGTCACGCCGAGGTTCAGGCCCTGCAGGGCGAGGAAGGTGCCCAGCGTGACGATGAAACTGGGCAGGCCGGTGCGCATCACCACCCAGCCGTTGAACGCGCCGACGGCCAAGGCGAACGCCAGCGAAGCGAGTAGGGCGAACCAGACGTTCCATCCGGCGTGCACCGCGAGCAACGCGGTGACCAGCGCCGTGGAGGCGGTCATCACGCCCGCGGACAGGTCGAACTCGCCGCCGATCATCAGCAGCGCCACGGCCACCGCCATGATGCCCAGCGTGGAGGCGTCGTCCAGCCAGGTCGCGACGCCGAGCGGGCTGAGGAACCGGTCGGTGACGAGGGAGAAGAACACGAATACCAGCAGTGCGCCCAGCGCCGCGCCGATCTCCGGCCGCACGGCCAGACGTTGGAGCGGTGAAAGTCCCTCGTGCGCCTTCTCGGACGTCTCTGTGGTGGCTGTCATTTTCCTCGGCTCCCGACCTCAGCGCGTGCCCTGCGCGACGAGCGCGGCGACGGCTTCCACATTGCTCTTGTCGACGAAGCCCGGCCCGGTCTGCACCGGCGCGCCGCCTCCGACGGTGTTCAGGTTCGTCCGGTACAGCCGCAGCAGCACGATCGGCAGGTAGCCCTGCTCGTACTGCTGCTGATCGACCGCGAACAGCAGCCTTCCGGCCCGAATCCCCTCCACCACTTCGGAATTGAGGTCGAACGTGGCTACGGCGGCAGGCGAACCGGCCTCCCGGACGGCGTCCACGGCCCGCGCCGCGACCTGTGAGTTCAACGTCAGGACCGCGTCGATGGACCGGTCGGCCTCGAGCGCGCCCTTGATCCTCGACTGCGCGTCGGTCGGATTGTTGATGTCCACCTGGAGCGTGACCGCGGTGCCGAACGCTTTCGTCGCGCCCGCGCAGCGCTCGTTCGCGCCGATATTGCCCGCTTCGTGGATGACGCACAGCATCTTCGTGCGCCGGGCCTCGGCGAGCCGTTTGCCCGCGGCCTGCCCGGCCAGCGACTCGCTTTGCCCCACATGGACGAACGCGCCGAACTTCGCGCTCTCGGATTCGCCCGAATTGATCGTCACCACCGGAATACCCACGGCCAGCGCCTTTTCCACGGATCGGCGAAGCGCTTCGGGATTGGCCATGGAGACGACGAGGCCGTCGACGCCTTGGGCCACCGCGTTGTCGATCAGCTTCGCCTGCTGCCCCGGATCACCGGAGGCGTTGTACTCCACCCGGATACCGAGATCCTCGCCCGCGGCCTCCGCGCCGTTCTTGACGACATTCCAGAACGCGTCGCCGGGGCTGCCGTGGGTCACCACCGCTACCGATCTCACCGTCCCGGCGGCGACAGGCGGCTGGGTAGGGGCGGGCGCGTCGGCGCCGGGACCGCTGCACGCGGCCAAAAGAGCGGCCGTGGCGATCCACGGCAACAGGCGGCTCGAACGCCGCCGTCCCGCGCTCGCGCCGCGTTGCGGTCTCGAAAACATCCTCGTCGCTTCCTCTAGATCCCGGCCGCGGCCAGCGCGATGTCCGCGAGACGGCGCAAGCTGCGCCCGGTGTCGATGCTCGCCTGCCGCGCCGAGTCGCCCGGCCACAGCGCGGTGTCCTGCTCCAGCACGTACCAGCCCCGATAGCCCGTGGCCTGCACGGTGCGCACGAGTGCCGCGATATCGACGTCACCCTCACCCAGTGGGACATACAGCCCACGGCGCACGGCCGCGCTGTACTCCAGCGTTCCGGCGCGGACCTCCTCGGCCAGCGCGCCACGGACGTCCTTGAGATGGATGTGCCCGATCCGCTCGGCATGTCGCCGCGCGAGCCGGACCGGATCGGCGCCGCCGATGAGCAGATGCCCGGTGTCCAGGCAGATGTCGAGGTCGGAATCGGCGAGGAACCGCTCGACCTCGGCCTCGCTCGCCACGTGCGTGCCGACATGCGGGTGCAGTACCGTGCGCAGGCCGTGCGCGGCGGCGGCATCGCGGATGGCGCGGGAGGCGTCGACCAAGGCCCGCCATTCTGCGTCGTCGAGGCGCGGGCGCTCGTCGTATCCGCCGAGACCCGTCGCGGCGGCGAGCACGAGGACTTCCGCACCCGTGGCGGCCAGCAACGCCGCCGTGCGCTCGGCGTGCGCGAGGGCCGACTGCCGATCGCGGTGCAGCACGACGGCGAGGAACCCGCCGACCGGAGCGATTCCGAAGTTCTCGAGCAGCCGACGCAGTTCACCCGGGTCGCCCGGCAGGTAGCCGGGTGGTCCGAGCTCGGTGGCAGTCAGGCCGAGCGCGGCCATCTCCGACAGGACGGTGCGTGCGTCGAGCACGTGGCCCCAGCCGGGGACCTCGCAGACTCCCCACGAGATCGGCGCGGCCGCGATGCGCAGTGGGGAGAGGGATTCGGTCATCGGCACTCCGACCTTCGACGTCGAGTTGACTGCGCTCTGTTGGAGCGCTCCAACTATGTAACGCAGGTCATATCGTGTCAAGAGCCGCCTATTCATTACCCAAAGCGTCACTACCTGCGGATATTTCGGATTTGACTGAGTAGCGGTGTCCGGGGAGTCCGATTAGAGCGCTCTATTGCCTCGCTCCCACCCACCTTGTATCGTCCGACCCGGCAGGGCTCGGAGGACGGGAACGGAGGCGACATGGCACGCCCGACCATGGAGGACGTCGCCGCCCGCGCGGGCGTCTCCCGCGCTCTGGTCTCACTCGTCATGCGCAACTCCCCCAAGGTCAGCGAGCACCGCCGCCGCGCCGTGCTGGACGCGGCGAAAGACCTCGGCTATCAACCGCACTTCATGGCCCGGTCGCTGGCCAGCCGTACCTCGAACATCGTCGGCGTCATGGTCTCCGACCTGCGCAACGCCTTCTTCGCCGATGTCGTCGAGGGCATGGACGCCGCCGCGCGGGAATCCGGCCTCGAACTGATCCTCAACACCGGCCGGCGCAGCGCAGCGCGCGAACGCACCGCGTTGGAGAGCCTGCTCTCCTTCCGGCCCGGCGGCGTCATCCTGCTGTCCCCCATCCTGCCCGCCGCCGCCATTCGCGCAGCGGCGCACCAAGCTCCCTTGGTGCTGGTCTCCCGCTCCTCCACCGTCGCCGCTGTCGACACTGTCACCGACGACGGCGAGGCAGGCGCCGCCCTCGCCGTCGATCACCTGGTCTCGCTCGGGCATCGGCGCATCGTCCACATGGACGGCGGCGGCGCTTTCACCTCCGCGCCGCGCCGCAAGGGCTACCGCGCCGCCATGCAACGCCACGGCCTGGAACCGATGGTCGTGCCCAGCGAGCACACCGACTCCGCGGGCATGGCCGCGGTGCGCAAACTGCTGAACCTGTTCTCCCACGACAACTTTCCCACGGCGCTGGTGTGCGGCAACGACTTCAACGCCGTGGGGGCGATGTCCGCGCTGGAGGAAGCGGGATTGCGGGTGCCGGAGGACGTCTCGGTGGTCGGCTACGACAACACCTCGCTGGCCGCCCTGCGGCACGTCGCGCTGACCACCATCGACCAACCGCGCATCCGGATGGGCCGCCTCGCGATCGACGCCCTCGCCGAACGCCTCCGCGACGGCCGCACCACACCGGTCCGCCGCCGAGTGGAACCCTCGCTCATCGTTCGCGCCACCACGACCGCCCCACGCCGAACCGTCCCTGATGCCCGTCGCGATTCCCCCTGAAGGAGAGCCGATGTCCTCCCACCGAGCCGTCACGCTGGGCCTCGCCGGAACCGGCCGCATCGGGACCTCGCACGCCGCTACCCTGAGGAAACTCCCGAACGTGGCCACCGTCCTGGTCGCCGACGCCGTCCCCGACCGCGCCCGCGCCGCCGCCACCGACCTCGGCATCGAATTCGCCCCCGACCTCGACGCCCTCTTCGCCGCCGACCTCGACGGCCTGATCATCGCCACCGCCACCGACTCCCACCCCGACCTGATCATCCGCGCCGTCGACGCGGGCATCCCCGTCTTCTGTGAGAAGCCCGTGGCCGCCGACATCACCGGCACCCTCGCCGTGGTCGACCACATCCGCGACTCCCGCGTTCCCGTCCAGATCGGCTTCCAACGCCGCTTCGACGCCGGCTACCGAGCCGCCCGCGACGCCGTCCGGTCGGGCGAACTCGGCTGGCTGCATACGTTGCGCGCGACCACCCTCGACCCTTCTCCGCCGCCCGCCGACTACATCCCGCGCTCAGGCGGCATCTTCCGCGACTGCGGGGTGCACGATTTCGACATCATCCGGTGGGTGACGGGGCGGGAGGTCACCGAGGTGTTCGCGCTCGGGGCGAACCGGGGTGCGCCGTTCTTCGCCGAAGCAGACGACGTGGACACCGCCGCCGTGCTGTTGCGCCTGGACGACGGAACCCTCGCGACCGTGTCGCTGACCCGCTACAACGGGGCGGGATACGACGTCCGGCTCGAGGCGTTGGGCTCCGAGGGGAACGCCATTGTCGGACTGGACGACCGCGCGCCGCTGACTTCCGTCGAACCCGACCACAGCCCCTCCCTCTATCCCCCCTATGGGGGTTTCATGGAGCGGTTCCGTTTGGCCTATGCCGACGAATTGGCGGCGTTCATCGAAGTCGCGACCGGTCAACTCGAGAATCCCTGCCCTCCGGCCGACGCATTGGAGGCGTTCTACGTTGCCGAAGCCTGCGATCTGTCTCGGCGGGACGGCCGGGCTGTCGAGATAGCTGAAGTCCGGCGTTGAGAGGTCGCCGGGAAGACCCGAGAGAGGCTGGCAGCGCTTCAATGCTGGATCAAGCCGCCGACCGGGACGGGAGCGACATGGCCGGTTGCCGGAGCGGTCCGAGCCAGCGCCAGACCGATGTCGACCAGTGATGACCGGCGCAGCCAGGCGACATCGGGAATCGGGGTCCAGATCGGCTCGGCGGTCTCACCATTGGGCTCATGCCGCAGTCGCCCGCCGGTAACGCGGACCCGGTAGAAGATGCCGATATTCTGGTGCTCGGATCCGGCATGCGCGGCTGCCGCGGGAATTACCCTCGAGTCCACGCCGAGTAGACGTTCGACCACCCCGTGGCAGCCGGTTTCTTCAGCGAGCTCTCGGGTCACCGCGTCGAACGGGTCCTCCGCGTGCTCGACCCCACCGCCCGGAAGAGTCCAGTTGGTCTCGCCCCTCGGTGGTACGTAACGGACGAGCAGCACCCGTCCATCCTCGATGCAGACGGCGTATGCCGCCAGCCTGAAACTCATCCCCGAACCTCCCGCCGAACCCTATCCCAACGTCCTCCGCGCGACATCCCGGCACTCACTGTCGACGGCCGCGACAAACGCGAACAGGTAAGCGAAAATGGCGAAGGAACTCTCACGAGGGGCCTTCATGAGTACGCGTACGGCTGTCGGCCGCCCGGTCCAGCGAGCATGGCCGGTCGTCGGTCACGGCCTGACCCTACGACGCAGGCCATTGGAATTCTTCGCCGAGCTGCACCGGGCGCCGGAGCCGTTGGCGCGCATCCGGTTGGGCAGCAGAGACGCCTACCTGGTGACCGCGCCGGAGCTGATCGTTTCGTTGCTGCGCGGCAAGGAGGCGCACAGCGTCGAGAAGGGGGCGTTCTTCGAGGCCATGCGCGCACTGCTGGGCGATGGTCTGTCGGTGTCGGCCGAGCCCAAGCACCTGCGGCATCGCCGCCTGATGGCACCGGCCTTTCACCACGAGAAGATCGCCGACTATGTGCGGATCATGCAGCAGGAAGCCGATGCCATGGTGGACGGCTGGAGTGACGGCGCGCGATTGGAGCTCGATGACCGGTTGCGGGTGCTGGCTATGCGGATCGTCGCGAAGGCTTTGTTCGCCAGCGAACTCGGCGAAGCGGTGGTCGCGGAGTCGCTGCGTTCGTTTCCGGTGATCGTCGACGAGCTACCGAAACGCACCATGCTGCCGTGGCTGGCGCACATCCCACTGCGCAACCGCACTTTCGACGCCGCAGTGCGCAGGCTCTCCGATGCGATCGACCGCATCATCGCCGAATACCGAGCAGGCGAAACCGATTACGGCGACTTGGTGTCGATGCTGCTCACAGCCCGTTTCGACGACGGCACCGGACTCACCGATCGAGAACTCCACGACGAGGTGATGACGCTCTACGCCGCGGGTTTCGCAACCACAGCCAACACCATGGCTTTCGCCTTCTACGAGTTGGCGCGGCGCGCGGACGTGCGAGAGCGAGTCGAAGAGGAAGTCGCCGAGGTGCTGCGCGGCGGCCCGGTAACCGCTGACAACATCCAGCGTCTCCAATACACCGAACGAGTGATGGCAGAGACACTGCGCCGATACGCTCCCACCTGGCTCGGCACACGCGAGACGATCGAGAAACTCGACCTCGGCGGAGTCCCACTCCCCGCGGGCACCACGCTCTTCTACTCGCCGTACACGCTGCACAACAACCCGAAGCACTTCGACGATCCGGCCCGGTTCGACCCGGACCGATGGACGCCGGAATACCGCACGACCGTCACCCGATCCGGGATATACCAGCCCTTCGGCCTCGGCAACCGAAACTGCATCGGCGAACCGTTCGCGTGGTACGAAGCGGTCGCCATTTTGGCTACGGTCGTTGCGCGGGCGCGGCTGGAGTTGGTGCCGGGCGCTGCTGTGCACGAAGTTGCGCGCGCGACCCTGGAAGTGAACCACCTCCCGGTGACGGTGCGGTTGCGTAACGCAGCGCTGACCACGCCGTCGGCCTGAACGTCCTCAACTGTGTTGCGGAGGTCCTCGCGTTGCCAAGGAGCGCGACGTCGACAGGCGAAGCGGACGCAGCCGCACACTGGTGCAGTACTCAGGACCAGCTACCAGTTCGAATCAGAATCGCGGCACTATCTCGGACCCCGCCCTCATTTTGTCTCGTCAATCCGCGGTACCGGCCTGGCTGGTCGAGGTGGTAGTTCTTCGGTGTCGTGCACCAGCCAGCGAAGGAAAGCCACGATGTGGCTGTTGACGTCCGAATCCAACTGACTGACAGCCATCTTCACTCTTCGTTGCAGCTGGGGGTCGGCCCGGTAGATCGCGGCAGGGAAGCGGTGTTGGCTGGGCATGGTTCCACCATCCTACAGGTGGATATC
Source organism: Nocardia asteroides (assembly GCA_019930625.1). Taxonomy (NCBI): domain Bacteria; kingdom Bacillati; phylum Actinomycetota; class Actinomycetes; order Mycobacteriales; family Nocardiaceae; genus Nocardia; species Nocardia asteroides. The sequence continues at coordinate 3,767,960 of CP082844.1, read as the reverse complement.
CATCGAAGCATGCGATACAGTCAGAGGTGGATATCCACCTCTGACTTGGGGAGATGACATGCAAGCAAATCACTGGAGCGAACTTGTACAGGCAATCCGGCGGATTGTCGGAGGGGTCGGCTAATGTCTCGAACCGTGGGTTCACGATCCTTAACGATGATCGACTTGTTCGCAGGCTGCGGCGGAATGACCTCAGGCTTTGCGGCCGCTAAGGGCTATAAGCCCGTCATGGCGGTGGAGTTCAACCTGGAGGCGGCAGCAACCTATGCACTGAACTTCGGTGAGGGCCACACCCACTACGCCGACATCGCCGATATAGGCGATGACGAGATCCCGCAAGCCGACATCGTCATCGGCGGGCCCCCATGCCAGGGCTTCTCCAACCTCGGCTCAAAGAACGTGGACGACCCACGAAACAAGCTGTGGAAGGAGTACATCCGCTTCGTCCGCCACGCCCACCCGAAGGTCTTTGTCATCGAGAACGTCGATCGGTTTTTCTCCTCCAGCGAGTTCGCCCTCCTCCAAGCCGAAGCGCGGCCTGGAGGGTTGTTGGAGGAGTATCACCTAGAGTCCGGGTTACTGCTGGCTGCCGACTTCGGCGTTCCACAGCGGCGCAAGCGGACGATTGTCATCGGATCACGTATCGGTTCGATCCCCCTGCCGAACCCGACGCATCGCCGACCTGGCTCTATGGGAGACGAGCCAGCCTGGCATACGACTAGTGATGTGTTGGCAGGTCTCCCCGAGGTCCCTCCGACTCGGGAACTGCCCGACTCCTGGATTCAGGTCTTCGGCGAGAGAGTACGAGGGGTGTTCAAGACTCCGGAACTACACATTGGACGCAATCCGACGGCCCTGTCTCTGCAGCGCTATCGCCATATCCCGCCCGGCGGTGGCCGATTCGATCTGCCGGACCACTTGTTGTCGCGGTGCTGGAGGGAGAAGAAGACCGGCACGACCGACGTCATGGGCCGTATGCGGTGGGATATGCCATCTCTCACGATTCGGACCGAGTTTTACAAGCCAGAGAAGGGTCAGTACCTGCATCCTCAATGGGACCGGCACGATCCAGACCGAAGCGTGGATCGCCCGATCACCCACTATGAGGCAGCACGTCTGCAAAGCTTCCCCGACTCGTTCGGTTGGTGCGGCAGCAAGATCGAGGTCGCAAAGCAGATCGGCAACGCCGTTCCGCCCATACTCGCGGAGGCCATCGCTCACCACCTCAAGCCGTACCTGCGTGGCACGGCCGGAGAGCAGGGCAAAAAGAAGTCAAGGCGGCCGTCGTGCCGGTTGTGCGACGGGCATCAATAAAGGATGTCCGGAAGGTACTCAAGTGGCTCCTCGGGATGCGCTGCGACATAGCGGTGCCCACCTATCAGTACTGCTGGTCGACCAACAGCACCGTCGGCGACACGAACAAGCCGAACGGCGATAAAATTACCCTTCGCCGGTACCGGCAGTTCTAACCCTCGAGCAATCCTCGGGCTGTCTTTTTGATGACCCAGGACTGCAATACCCTCCCGACGCAGTACCGGACGTGCGTCGCGGCACCGCTTCAATCCGTCATGCTGCTGAGCCACCGTCACGGCCGTGTTGCGATCGATAATCACTCCTTGCACGCGACGCAGCAACTCATTGATCCGCTGCTGCCCTGACCTGGCACCCATGATTTGCTTGACGTCGTTCTCCGGAAGCGAGAGCAGCAAGTTGCGCGGTAGGGAGGAGTTTCGAGCCAACCAGACGATGGACTCCCTAGCATTCTTGGTGATCGTTGTCTTGCCATCCTTATTGAAGCCCTTGTTCAGCACGTCCGCTCGTATTCGCATGATGCCCACGTCGAACACGCCCTTGTGATCATTTGCTGCCATGAGCAGGCAGAGATGCCCCATGGCTTCAGTCGGTATCGCCCACCCGCCGGACAAGGAGAACTTGGCATCGATGTCATGGCCTGCAACTTTGTAGTCCATGCGGTCACCGGGAGAAAGCTCGAAGGCAGCGCGTACAACGATCTCAACCTTGGTGCCGAGATAGGTCTTTTCGGTCTTCGCAAGCTGATTAATATCAAACCGACCGGTTCGCTGTCCGTCGAGAACTTCGTCGAGAGCTTGTCGGAAAACCGCAGCGAAACGCGCCTCTAGGTTCTTTTGACCTCGAAACCACGCTACGACCTCATCCAAGCCTGCATCCTCGCCAGCAGGCTTCGAGACTGATCGAGGCTGGGATGGAGTCTGAACTTCAAACAACGCACTTGGGTCACTCACCGTAGGAACGTAACTCAAGGCATAGCGCCCTCCTGACGTTTCCGACTTCCCGAGGCTTTTGTATCCCCCACAGGCACAACCTCATCGAGCGGGAGCATCTCGGATCCCGTCGATCTTGATGGACCCCGTGGGCTGCGACCAGTACGCCACGTTGCGGGTACGCGTACGCCTGCGGGGTGCCACTGCCGCCACCACCCAGGGACCGGCAACGGTCTCAGTACAGACGGTGCCATCACGCCTCCACGGGACTGATGCCGAGCTTTCCATGCTGACGGAGGACACCGTGAGCGCACCGATGTCGACGTCAACCACCACGACCGAGGGGTGGTGCCGCTAATCCGGTTCGCAGCTGGCATGGTTGTACCGTGACCGCACCATTCGCAGCCGCACTTTGCGGCTACCGTCGCAACGGCAACCCGTCGACGTCTGACAACAACGATGCCGGGTCGATCGAATGGGGTCACGCAATGTTCCAGACTCTTGGCGTAGAGCCGGGGAGACATGAGATTCCCAATGTCGGCAGGATGATGGAGAACGCCGCTGCGGAGCACCTGAAATCAGTGCGACCGGACCTGGCTATTCGACAGTCCAGGCCAGCGATGGATTTCGAGCAGTACCGCCACCTCGGCGTGTTTCGCCAGTTCCAGAAGTCATATCGCCAACCGACCGACGAGCTGGAACTCGTCCTCCGAGACCTACAGCAGCTACCCCCATCTCCCGCGATCACCGACCTCACGGTTCGCCTTCAAGCCGTGAGAGAAGGCGTCCAAGAGAACCACGGCCTTGTGTCTCAGCTCGTGGGCACAATGCCCGAGGAATCGATGCTCAAGATTGACATCACCGTCAGTGCGCCGAACACGCCGGCTCGGTTGCTTGTCGGCTTGTCCTCTAAGTGGACCCTTCGCACCGACCGAGCCCAGGATTGCGTCTCCCAGGGCGCGAAACTGGTCAATCTACGCCGAGGGCACATGCCTCACTATGCAGTTCTGACGATGGAGCCGCGTCCTGCGATGCTGAAACTCATCGCGTACGGATCGGGTGCTGTCGACTGCGTATATCATCTGGCGTTGCCTGAGCTTCGCATCGCCGCTCAAGCCATCGAAGCACAGCGCGGCGGAATCTGGCTGCCTAGAGTCAACCTCGAGCGGATGGTCGCACAGCGGCGCGTTCGTCCGTATCAAGACCTAGTTGACGAGATTAGGCGCCTACCTATCTATCAGTCAGCGATCGCGGGGAGCGAAGAAAATTCTTGACTCGATAGACCGAGTGACTAAGGCATCTTCGCAGATCGATCGAGGCGCGATCTTTGCGATCCACGGCAATTCGACACCTCTATGTCGGGGTCTGGTGGACGAGGAGCGCTGATATCAGCAGATCCAACGGCGTCACCTCCTCGACGACACCTTCGATTATCGGGTCCAGGATCGGCGCGGCGTACAACCGTCCGGCGTCGGGGCCGGCCACGCTACGCGCACTGACGATCAGCTCGTACAGCACCACGGCGAACAGGCGCACACGGTCGGCCTCGCTCAGATTGCAGTCGGCGGGTCGCTCGGCGGTGTTGGCGAGCGCTGTCAGCACGTCCATGAGCACGTCGATTTCCGCCTCATATCGGGCGTCGTAGTTCACGACTCGGACCGCCCTTCCCCAGGAGTACACAGATCGGTCGGGTGTAGCTCGGCGACTCCGGTCTGGAACGGGTTGCGGTCATCAACCACACGCATGCCGATCCACGGGCACCGGCTGCGAGTCACACCGACCGGAGCGGCATGCGGTGCGATCCGGCCTGCAGTGAGCGGCACAACGAGGTCACAGCAGGTCTTCGACGGGCAGCGCACTGCCAGAAGTTCACCTGTCGCGTGATCGAACTTCGTCACGCCACAATGCGTTGCGGTGATCCATGGTTCGCATTCCGGACCGCATCCGTGCGCGCCATCAGACATGGTTCACCAGGCCCCGCCGCTTGCTCGCACGCTGCACAACACATCCCCGAATCGCATCGATCACGGCAGTCCCGGACGGGCGGAACGGGTCGCGCGGCGGCTGCACCCACGCACGGAAAAAACCCGGGCGCTGGCCCGGGCCAGGTAGGGCAATGATCCCTCCGCCACAGATGATGGAGACCTGCAACCGCGACATCTCTGCGAACAACCCGATCGCGTCCGGGAGGTCCGCACACGCCAGGAATGTCCAGCTTTGCGAACGCGGATGCGTCAGAATCGGGCCGACCTGCTGGCCGTGGCACTGCATCCGCATCTTCACTTCAGAGCCGATGAAGGCTGGCATCATCAGCCCGCACACAACGCCGGTTCGGATCACGATCCGCCCCGTATGCGGCGGGTCTACTTCAGCGGGCAGATCACACACCTTTCGGTAGAAATGGCACACCGACAACGGCGTGTCCTGGATGTCGTTCGGCGAACTCATTCGGGTGTCCCTCCGCCTGGTTCAACGTGGTAGGCACCCACCGCCGGGGAGTCCGTGTAGGTCCGATTCGACCCGGCGGTGGGGCTGCCTTCAGCTTCGCCATGTTCGGCATGTGATCCCAGCCATAGAAGCCGCATAGACGTAATACGCTTGCGCCACCATGCATTGCAGGGGAATCAGGGGGTGAGGATGATCGTCAACAAATGGACGAAGGTCGAAGTCAAGGCGCTGCGCTCGGCGGCCCTTCGGCTGACGCAGGAGCAGTTCGCGGAACGAACAGGCTTTCAGGTTGCGACGATCCGCAAGTGGGAGCGCGCCACCGCGGACAAGCCAGTACGCAATGACTCCGCAAGCGCATTGGACACCGAACTCGCTCGGCTCACAGACGAACAGCGTGCCCGCTTTCGAGCCGAGGTCCACGACCTGCGCGACGCCGCGATACCGCTCGCTCGCCAACGCCCCACCGAGGCGGCGGGCGATAACCTGGTTGTGGGCGGCCAACACAGCACGGCGGAAACCGAGGTTGATGTGAAGCGACGCGAATTCGGAATGCTGATGGGAGCCGCAATGCTAGCGGCAAGCGCCGATGGTGATGCGGCTCCGGCTCGCATCGGCGTCGCCGACGCGCGGCGACTCGATGATTTCGCCGCCTACCTGTGCCACCGCGAACAGGAAATCGGCGGCGCGGCGCTGGTGCAAGATGCCGTCCAAGCGCTCGAAGCTGCGAAGCGCCTGCTCGACACGTGCGCTTTCTCCGAAAACGCCGGCCGCGCATTCATGAGCGCCACAGGAGAACTCGCGACCATCGCCGGATGGCTGGCGTACGACTCCGAACTGTACCCACTCGCCCGTCGCTGCTACGCCGACGCATTCGGTTTGGCGAACCAGGCAGGCAACGACGCGCTCACCGTACACGTGTGTTTGAACGCCGCACTGCTGGCGGTATCCCGTGAGCGCAGCGGAGAGGCGAACCCCCATCACGCGCTCAACCTCTCCGACCGCGCCCGGGAACTCACCCGTGGCGACGCACCCGGCCTTATCCATGCCCTCATCGCCACACGCGAGGCGCAAGCGTACGGGATTCTCGGCGACCGGGCCGCGTTCGGTAAATCCATCGCTACAGCATGGCGGGAACTCGATTTTGCGCTCGACTACGAGGCGCACGACGAATGCCCGTCATGGGTGCGATTCGTCAACAACAGCGAAATCAGGTACCACGAAGCCTGCGCATATGGACATTTCGGCGACTACGCGAAGTCCGCCGACCTGCACGCCGGCCTTGTTCTGGAACAGGCTGGAGCTCGAAACTCGGCGTGCTACCGGGCAGGCTCGGCGACGGCGCTAGCAGAGATCGGCGAAATCGACGCTGCCGTCGAGCAAGGGATCTCCGTTCTGGCCGACCTTGAAGGTTCCGTGTCTTCCATTCGCACCCTGCGCCGGCTGGATTCGGTGCGCGTCGCGGCAGAAGGCCGTTTCGATGAGTTCACAACCCGTTTCGACGAACTGGCGGGGAAGGTTGTTCCTGCGTGAAGCCCGAGCAGTCCCCGGCGGCAGACGGCATCGACTTCCAGCACTACACCGCCGCACAGGCCCGCGAACTCCGCGATGAAGTAGAACGCATCTTCCGCGACTCCTACGTCGATACGATCGAGTCCGGCGGAGAGTTCGAATCCCCCGAGTCGTTTATGCACCGATTCGATGCCTACACCGACCCTGCCCGCGCCGGTGGGTTCGAGTTGGTAATCGCCCGCTTGGACGGTGAGTTCTGCGGCCAGGCGTGGGGTTGGCCGCTCAACGCCCACACCGCGTGGTGGGACGGGCTGAGGCTCGACGAAGGCGACCGGGCGGCCTTCACTGCCGAGAACGGCTCTCGCACATTCGCGTTCAGCGAGATCATGGTGCGCGCACAGTTCACCGGGAAGGGTATCGCGCGCGCCCTGCATGACGAACTGCTCGCGTTCCGGCCCGAGCGGCGCGCGACATTGCTGGTTCGCCCGGATAATCACCGGGCGTATGACAAGTATCGCCGGTGGGGGTGGTACCGGGTCGGCACTCTGCGCCCGAGCTGGCTTGGCGCCCCGCAGTTCGACGTTCTGATTCGCGAGCTTCAGCAGGCTGATGCGGACTAGCCAGGTGCGGCTTCACCTGACGATCCAGAGGTTGTCTACGGTCGGAAACCCGACCTCGAACCCATCCGCTTCTTCGCATCGCGGTCTACCCGTCGACCACTTCCCACGTTCGCGACTCGGCCTCCCGCGAGGTCGTCCTGTCCCATGGGCGGCTTCGGAAGTGCGGATCGCGAACCTCCCTCCGCCTCACGGCATCAGGGCCGACGCGGGCGATCGATAAAGTGGCTGCGCGAGACCCGAGCGGGTGTTGTTTGAGCGCGTATGCGATCTCGGTCGCCACTGTGAGCAGCTCGTGCAGCCCATCCGAGCCCGGCAAGCACAGATCGAGCGAGAGGTCTACCGCATCGGGATGAGTAGTCGAGACCTTCGCTCCACCAGTGGCCACCTGCACGTCTGATCGCAGACCCAGTCCGGCGACGAATTTCGAGAAGCTCGGATCGGAGATCATTTGCGGGCCGATCGGCATCGTGCCGTCGCAATTCAGGATCGGGGTGGAAAAGGTCTCCGGGATCGCGTCGTCGCCCGGCTGGCAGCTCACCAGGATCGCTGATGCCACCGTCGCACCCAGTATCCTCGCTGCTCTTCTCGATCGATGCTGCGTTGCCCCTCGCTGCTCGATGGTCGCCCCCTCACGCGGTCGCGTTCCCGCCAACGGAATAGGGAACCAGCCTAGCGAGGCAAGCTCGGCATCAGCTCGGCCTCGGCACTCGGAAATGGCTCGGTTCGGCATCGGAGGGTACGGCGCTCGCCATGGTGAACGGTTCCACCAGCGCGCGCAGTTCGACCAAGTGCCGGGCGTGCGCCTCGAGGGCGCGATCCTCCTCGGAGACCGGCTCCCACTGGCGCACGGCACGCGCTTTTCCGTCGTCGTCCACCGCGACGACCACCGCGAGACCGTGCGCCGCCAGCGCGGGTTCGTCGGAGTGGGCCTCGGTGGAGGTCACGTGCACGCTGACATGCATGCTGCGCGGCCGGTGTGGATCAATCGCGCGGTGACCTCGACGACGTGGCCGATCACGATCGGACGGTAGAAGCGGATGCCACCGAAGTAGGAGGTGAGGACGCGCTGCCCGGCCCAGTCGGCGCCGCACACGTACGCCGCCTCGTCGATCCACCGCATCGTCCGGCCACCGTGAACTTTGCCGCCCCAGTTGATGTCCGAAGGGGCTGCCAGGAAGCGCAGCGTGGCGCTCGGCGCGGTGCCCGCGGAGGTGTACCGCTGCGCGGCCATCGCCTCCTCGATCTGCTTGCGCACCGAAATCCTGGCCCGCGCCTGCCGATGCCGCTGCATTTCCAGCAAGGTCGTCGGATTCCATTGCGGGACTTCCACATTGCGCCTCTCCTCGTCCACCGCGACGAAGATCGTCAGGCATTGCGCCGACTGCACCTGCTTCACCCGGGTGGGATCGGTGGAATAGACCGTCACGAGGATGTGCATGCTGGTGCGCCCGGTGTGGACGAGGTTGGCGTGCAATTCGACCAGTTCGCCGACCGCGATCGGACGGTCGAGATGGATGTTTCCGACATAGGCGGTGACGCAGTAGCGGCCGCTCCACTGGGCCGCCGCCGCATAGGCGACTTTGTCGATCCATTCGAGGAGTTTGCCGCCGTCGACCGATCCGAGGATGCCCGCGTCGGCGGGTTGGACGAGGAAGCGGTGGATCGCCTCGGGACGCCGACCGATCGAGGCCGGATTCGGGGCGGTCGCGACAGGGCGCGGGTGTGGCGAGTCGGGCAAGGGTCACCCTCCGTTCGGGCAGAGAATTCTCGGCTATTCGACCCCGTTGTCCGGGAGAACCCTAGGCGCTGCCGTCGGTACGAGCGAGTAACCAGCCTGGGCCCGCGCAGTGCGCCGCCGCCAATCACCTCGTCGAGGGGAAGACACAAGCTTCTGCGATCGGCGAGCAACGCGTATAGGGGTTGCCCCTAATACGGCGGTTCGATTTCACCCGCAAAGGCGCGAACACCCGTGACCTTTCGCGGCAAGTGCGCAAGAGTGAAACAGCAGCCGCTGCCCGTCGTTGCGCGCGACCGCGAAGCAGCGACCGTAGATCCAGACCTGTCTGCGGGGGTAAGGCCGTGGGCAGACCCGCAACGGGGGGATGGTGAGCGAAACACTCACCGTAGAACGAAAGGATTTACGTTGTTCTCCACAATCAGCGCACGCCGCACCCTGGCCCGCGTGGCCGTCGCCGGTGCGATCACCGCAATCCCGTTGACCGTGTCGGCGATGCCTGCCTCGGCCACCCCGGGCACACCCGGGGTCACTCACGCCTGGTACGACCCGTATTACGACCGGTGCGCCTTCGGTCCGTTCCAGAATTGGAGTTGCAACAACAACCCGCTGTTGGGCTGGGGCGACAACCAGTACGGCGGCCCCTTCGGTCAGGGTTTCGGGCAGCAAGCGCCAGGCATGTTCGGCAGCAGCTAGAAGTCCGTGAAGACGCCGGTGGCCCGCTCCGAGTCCGGAGCGGGCCACCCGTGCGAATCAGCCGAGAGGTCAGGCGGTCTCGGTGATAGGACGATCCACCCAGCTCATCAGGCCGCGCAGCTTGGCGCCGGTGACCTCGATCGGGTGCTCGGCGTTCTGCTTGCGCAGCGCCTCGAGCTCCTTGTTGCCGCCCTCGACGTTGGCGACCAGGCGCTTGACGAAGCTGCCGTCCTGGATGTCCTTGAGGATGTCCTGCATGCGCTTCTTGGTGTCGGCGTCGATCACCCGCGGACCCGACAGGTAGCCGCCGAACTCGGCGGTGTCGGACACCGAGTAGTTCATCCGCGCGATGCCGCCCTCGTACATCAGGTCGACGATCAGCTTCAGCTCGTGCAGCACCTCGAAGTAGGCCATCTCCGGCGCGTAACCGGCCTCGACCATGACCTCGAAACCGGTCTTGACCAGTTCCTCGGTGCCACCGCAGAGCACGGCCTGCTCACCGAACAGGTCGGTCTCGGTCTCTTCCTTGAAGGTGGTCTTGATGACGCCCGCGCGGGTGCCGCCGATGCCCTTGGCGTAGGACAGCGCCAGCGCCTGGCCCTCACCCTTGGGATCCTGATCGATCGCGATCAGCGCCGGGACGCCCTTGCCGTCGACGAACTGACGACGCACCAGGTGGCCCGGACCCTTCGGGGCCACCATGCCGATGGTGACGTTGGCCGGCGGCTTGATCAGGCCGAAGTGGATGTTGAGGCCGTGGCCGAAGAACAGCGCGTCGCCGTCGTTCAGGTTCGGCTCGATGTCATTGGTGAAGATCGACGCCTGCGCGGTGTCGGGCGCGAGCACCATGATGAGGTCCGCCCACGCCGAGACCTCCGCCGGAGTGCCGACGGTCAGGCCCGCCTCCTCGGCCTTCGGACGCGACTTCGAACCCTCGGCCAGGCCGACGCGGACCTCGACGCCCGAGTCGCGCAGGCTCAGCGAGTGCGCGTGCCCCTGGCTGCCGTAGCCGATGACAGCGACCTTGCGGCCCTGGATGATCGACAGGTCGGCATCGTCGTCGTAGAACATCTCGACTGCCACTGTGGTTCCTTCCGGGATCATCCCCGCGCGAGGCGGGGCACACCGTGCTTTCGCCGGTGCGGATTTACGTTGTTCTGGATCGGATCACCTCCGCGGTAGCGGGAGGGGATCATTCCCGCGTACGCGGGGAGGCGGCACGCCAACCGTCGATCGCAGAAAGACTAGCGTGTGGCCGCCGCCGGACGGTCGGCCCCATCGGTGTGCCGCTCGCTATCTCACCGAGTGGCGGTGATGGACTTCGGCCCACGGCCCACCGCGACGACACCGGACTGCACGATCTCCCTGATGCCGTACGGCTCGAGCATCCGCAGCAGCGCGTCGAGCTTGGACCGGGTTCCGGTCGCCTCGACGGTGAGCGCGTCCGGCGACACGTCGATGACCTTCGCGCGGAACAGCCCGACGGCTTCGATCACCTGGGTCCGCACGCTGGCGTCGGCGCGCACCTTCACCAGGATCAGTTCGCGGGCCACCGAGCTGTCGGAGTCCTGCTCCACGATCTTGATGACGTTCACCAGCTTGTTGAGCTGCTTGGTGACCTGCTCCAGCGGCAGATCCTCGACGGTGACGACGATGGTCATGCGCGAGATCTCCGGCAGCTCGGTGCCGCCGACCGCCAGCGATTCGATATTGAAGCCGCGGCGGGAGAACAGCGCCGCGACTCGTGCCAGCACGCCCGGTTTGTCCTCGACGAGAACGCTGAGGGTATGCGTGGTGCTCATCCGTTGTTCACCTTGTTCTGTTCGTGCGACATCGCCGCGTGGATGACCGAGGGCTCGGCGGCCTGCTCGTCCTCGTCGAACAGCGGGCGGATGCCGCGAGCGGCCATGATCTCGTCGTTGCTGGTGCCCGCCGCCACCATGGGCCACACCTGGGCGTCCTTGCCGACGATGAAGTCGATCACCACGGGACGGTCGTTGATGGACTGCGCCTCGCGGATGGCGGCCTCGACGTCCTCCTCGCGCTCCACCCGGATGCCGTGGCAGCCGAGGGCTTCGGCGAGCTTCACGAAGTCGGGGATGCGCAGGGTGTGCGTGCCCAGGTCGGTGTTGGAGTAACGCTCCTGGTAGAACAGCGTCTGCCACTGGCGCACCATGCCGAGGTTGCCGTTGTTGATCAGCGCGACCTTGATCGGGACGCCCTCGACGGCGCAGGTGGCCAGCTCCTGGTTGGTCATCTGGAAGCAGCCGTCACCGTCGACCGCCCACACCTCTTTGTCCGGCGCGCCCATCTTCGCGCCCATGGCCGCCGGGACGGCGTAGCCCATGGTGCCGAGGCCGCCGGAGTTGAGCCAGGTGCGCGGCTTCTCGTACTTGATGAACTGCGCGGCCCACATCTGGTGCTGACCGACGCCCGCGCAGTAGATCGCGTCGGGTCCGGCCAGCCGACCCAGCGCCTCGATGACGAACTCCGGCGACAGCGAGCCGTCCGCGGGCGGGGTCCAGCCCAGCGGGTAGGCGTCGCGCACGCCGTCGAGGTAGGTCCACCAGTCGGTCAACGGCAGCGGCAGCGAATTGCCCGCGGCGGGATCGGCCTTCAGCGTCTCGATGAGCTCGACGATCACCTCGCGGCAGTCGCCGACGATCGGGACGTCGGCGTGCCGGTTCTTGCCGATCTCTGCCGGGTCGATGTCGGCGTGGATCACCTTGGCGCCGGGCGCGAAGGAGTCCAGCTGGCCGGTGACGCGGTCGTCGAAGCGGGCGCCGAGCGTGATCAGCAGGTCCGACCGCTGCAACGCGGCGACGGCGCCCACGGTGCCGTGCATGCCGGGCATGCCCATGTTCAGGCGGTGGCTGTCGGGGAACGCGCCGCGCGCCATCAGCGTGGTGACCACGGGGATGCCGGTCAGCTCGGCCAGCCGCAGCAGCTCGGCGGAGGCGTCCGCTTTGATCACGCCGCCGCCGACGTAGAGCACGGGAGCCTTGGCTTCCATGATCATCCGCGCGGCTTCGCGCACCTGCTTGCCGTGCGGCTTGGTGACCGGACGGTAGCCGGGCAGCCGCATCTCCGGCGGCCAGCTGAAGGTGGTCTGCGCCTGCAGCACGTCCTTGGGGATGTCGACGAGCACGGCGCCGGGGCGGCCGGACGAGGCGAGGTAGAACGCCTCCGCGATGATGCGCGGGATGTCGATGCCGTCGGTGATCAGGAAGTTGTGCTTGGTGATCGGCATGGTGATGCCGGAGATGTCGGCTTCCTGGAACGCATCGGTGCCGATCAGGCTGCGACCGACCTGGCCGGTGATGGCCACGATCGGGACCGAGTCCATCTGCGCGTCGGCGATCGGGGTGACAAGGTTGGTCGCGCCGGGACCGGATGTGGCCATGCACACACCGACCTTGCCGGTGGCCTGGGCATAGCCGGTGGCCGCGTGACCGGCGCCCTGCTCGTGCCGGACCAGGACGTGGCGCACCTTGGTGGAATCGAACAGCGGGTCGTACACGGGAAGGATCGCACCGCCCGGGATGCCGAATACGGTGTCGACGCCGAGCTCCTCGAGCGACCGGACGACCGACTGCGCGCCGGTGACCCGCTCGGGCGGGACCGGGCGGCGGTTGGCCGCGGAGGTCGGGTTGGCAGCGGGCGTGGCCTGCTGGTTCGCCGAAGGCGCTGGCCTTCGGGCCGAGGGCCCGGGCCGTGCGGTAGGTGCGCTCACCGTCTTCGTTCCTTACTGGTTGTGGTTCTGACCCCGGAATTTGTGCCAGCGGTGTCTTGCGCTTCGCCATGCTGGACATTAGTCCGAACATAAAAAAGCCCCCGACAGCACAGGGCTGATCGAGGGTGGCGCGTCGCAACGCGAGCTGACGTATTCGACTCAGTGTGTCAGGCTCAACGCTGGACGCGCCGGCCGATTACGAGCAACTCGTTTCGATTCACGCGCACGACGTTAAGCGGGTGTGAACCGAAGAGTCAAACAGATGACCCCTTGTGTCCCATTATGTGGGACAGTGCGGATGCTTGTGCCCTTCACCAGGATGCGAGGATGGTGGTGTGTCATCACCGCATCAGTCCGTGCCACCTTTTGAATCGTCCCACACTCCTGCCGCGACAACGGATACGGGTGGCGTCTCGGACGCCCGTGTGATCCGCATCCCACGGCTGGCCTTCCTGGGCGTGTTCATCCTGCTGATGTGCGTGTTCTTCCCGTTCGTCGGCTGGCCGGCCGGACTGTGGTGGCTGCTGCTGCTCCCCGTCGTGGTGCTGGTGTGGGTGCTGCGGACCCAGACCACGGTCTCCGGCGCGGGACTGGACCTGCGGACGCTGTTCGGTTCGCGTCACCTCGACTGGTCACAGGTGAAAGGGGTCCGCATCCCCAAGCGCGGCTACGTGCGCGCCGACCTGACCGACGGCACCGAGGTGAAGTTGCCCGCGGTGAGCTACGACCGGCTGCGCGATCTGGCGGCGGCCTCCGGCGGACGGATCCCGGACCCGTTCGCGCGGCCGGACACGTCCCTGGAGGACGAGTCCCCCGCAGGATCCGCGGAACCGGACACGAACGCGAGTGGCGACGGCGGACTGCGAACCAACGGGACGGCGAAGTCCGCCGAGGACTCCACCGGCGAGGACACGCCGTAGCGATTACTCGCACAGGGCTCCGGATCCCGAGCGGGGCCGACCGCACCTGACCGGCGACGACGAACCCGCCGCCCCGCTGGGCCGCGTGGATGCCCCGCTGGTACGCAGTGAACTCAGCGATCGCGTCGAGGTGGAACATTCCCTCCACGTAAGCTGTTGCGGTCGGGTGATGGGATGATTTCACCGGAGCAGTGATCCTCCTTCGCATCCCCACCCTCGACGGCCCGGCACCTCCGGCGTCACCGTCGCCGCCCGCGACACCACACAGGGGCGGCAAACCGAACCCGGCTGACAGCCATGGACGCCGCGGCCGCACCCCGGCGGGCGGACACGCCTACCGGGAGTAACGTGGTGCTCCGCCGAGCAGGCTCTGCGCCGTCGCACGTCAGCCCCCGCGACCCGAGGACCATCGAAATGCCACCGCTTCGTTCACGAACCACCACCATCGGCCGCAATGCCGCAGGCGCACGCGCACTCTGGCGCGCCACCGGCATGACCGACACCGACTTCGGCAAGCCGATCGTCGCCATCGCGAACTCCTACACCCAGTTCGTGCCCGGCCACGTGCACCTGAAGAACGTCGGCGAGATCGTGGCCGAGTCGGTGCGCGCCGCCGGTGGCGTGCCGCGCGAATTCCACACCATCGCCGTCGACGACGGCATCGCCATGGGCCACGGCGGCATGCTCTACTCGCTGCCTTCGCGCGAGATCATCGCCGACTCCGTCGAATACATGGTGAACGCGCACACCGCGGACGCGCTGGTCTGCATCTCCAACTGCGACAAGATCACCCCCGGCATGCTGAATGCCGCTATGCGGCTGAACATTCCGACGGTGTTCGTCTCCGGCGGGCCGATGGAGGCGGGCAAGGCGGTGGTCGTCGGCGGCGTCGCGCAAGCGCCCACCGACTTGGTCACCGCGATCTCCGCGAGCGCGAATCAGGCCGTCTCGGATGAGGGCCTGTCCGAGGTCGAGCGGTCGGCGTGCCCGACCTGCGGCTCGTGCTCGGGCATGTTCACCGCGAACTCGATGAACTGCCTCACCGAAGCGCTCGGTCTCTCGCTGCCCGGCAACGGCTCCACCCTCGCGACGCACGCCGCGCGCCGGGCGCTGTTCGAGCGGGCGGGCACCGTGGTGGTGGACATCGCCAACCGCTGGTACCGCGAGGACGACGCGTCCGTGCTGCCGCGGAACGTGGCCGACGTCAAAGCCTTCCGCAACGCGATGGCGTTGGACGTCGCGATGGGCGGCTCGACCAACACCGTGCTGCACACGCTGGCCGCAGCGCAGGAAGGTGAGATCGACTTCGATCTGCACTCCATCGAGGAGATCAGCCGCCGGGTGCCCACCCTGTCGAAGGTGTCGCCCAACTCGGACTACCACATGGAGGACGTGCACCGCGCCGGTGGCATCCCCGCCATCCTGGGCGAGCTGCGCCGCGCCGGGCTGCTGGAGACCGATGTCACCACGGTGCACACCGCGAGCTTCGACGAGTGGCTCGACACCTGGGACATCCGCTCCGGCAAGGCCTCCCGGGAAGCCATCGAACTGTTCCACGCCGCGCCGGGCGGGGTGCGCACCACCGAGCCGTTCTCCACCGACAACCGTTGGTCGTCGCTGGATACCGACGCCGAAGGCGGTTGCATCCGCGACCTCGAGCACGCCTACACCAAGGAAGGCGGGCTGGTCGTGCTGCGCGGCAACATCGCGCCCGACGGGGCGGTGCTCAAGACCGCAGGTATCGACGAAGAGCTGTTCTCCTTCCAGGGCCCGGCGGTCGTGGTGGAGTCGCAGGAAGAAGCCGTGTCGGTCATCCTCGGCAAGAAGATCAAGCCCGGCGACGTGATCGTGGTCCGCTACGAGGGCCCCGCGGGCGGCCCCGGCATGCAGGAGATGCTGCACCCGACCGCCTTCCTGAAGGGTTCCGGGCTCGGCAAGCAGTGCGCCCTGATCACCGACGGCCGGTTCTCCGGCGGCACTTCCGGCCTGTCGATCGGGCACATCTCTCCCGAGGCGGCCAGCGGCGGCGTCATCGGCTTGATCGAGAACGGTGATCAGATCCGCATCGACGTTTCCACCCGCACCCTCGAGGTGCTCGTCGACGACGCCGTCCTGGCCGAGCGCCGCGCGAAGATGGAAGCCTCCGAGCGGCCCTGGCAGCCGGTCAACCGCGACCGTCCGGTGACGACCGCTCTGCGCGCCTACGCCGCGCTGGCCACTTCCGCAGACAAGGGCGCGGTCCGGCACGTGCCGTAAGGTCCGCGTCTTCACGGGGCAGCAGCTCCGTTACGAACACGACGGCCCCTTCATCCTCGATCGGATGAAGGGGCCTTTCGCTTCGTCCGGCAACTCAGGCGAAGGGACCGATGCCCGTCAGCGGGTTGCCGCCGTGCAGGTACCAGTAGGCCCCGACCGCGGCCGCGATGGCGAGGAGCAGCACGACGAAGGAGCCCGCGGCGGGGCGGATCGCCCAGCCTCGGTTGCGGTCGAAGGACAAGCGACCCGGGCCGGTCAGGATGATGACGGTGGCGACACCCGCGAGGATGCTCTCCATTTCCACCGCTCCGGGTCCGGCTTTGTACTGGAATCCGGGGGCCATGCCCTGCTTCCAGGCCCAGGCGTCCAGGATCACCGCCAGCACCGCGCCCGCCGCCAACGGGGTGGCGAGCCCGAGGATCAGCAGGACACCGCCGCCGACCTCGCCCGCGGTGAGCAGGATGGTGGACACCGTCGGATGATCCCAGCCGCCGCGCTCCATCATGTCGCGCGTGCCGTCCAGACCGGGGCCGTGGAACCAGCCGGTGAGCTTCTGCAGACCGTGGTAGAGGAAGGTGGCGCCGACGACCAGACGCAACAGCAGCAAACCGAGATCGAGCGTTCCCCGGCGGTTCTCGCCGGTGCGGCGGCGCAGACGCCCGGTCTCGTTCGGCGGTGCCGGGGCGGGCGGGATGCTGGCGTAATCGTAGGTGGGCGCCGCGCCCCCGGCGGCCTTGCTCTCGGCGGTGCTCGGGACCTCCGGGTCGAGTCCGAGCTCCTCCTCGGTGCGCGGGACGTCCTTGCGCAATCCCGGCCGCTGGGCCGTGTCCACCCGCTCGAACTGCTCGGTCGGCGAATCGTACGGGCTGGTCACCCCTCGACCGGTGGACGACACCGCCGACTGCTCTGCCGTGGAGGGCGTGGCGTTCCCGGCCTTGGATTCGGGCGTGTCTTTCGGCTTGTCGGTCACGGCCAATACCCTATGCGGCACCGCGCTATAGCGGGCGAGTAACGGCGTGGCGTGTCAGTGTGCGCGCGACACCCCACCCGGAGGGGGCGCGGGCGACGGTATTTCCGTAACGTCTGAACTATGAGTTTGGTTGTCGTGGGCCGCGTCGCGGCGAGCTTGGCGCTCGGTTCCGCCCTGCTGGTCGGGTGCGCCCGGTTCGACGATTCGGCGTCCAGCCCGTTCACCCCGGAACCGACCCTGCGCGGAGCCGACATCGACCCGAAGAAACCGAACCAGTCACCCACCTCCACCACCCGCCCCAGCGGCCCGTGCATCGACCCGGACCCGGCGGTCGTGGCCACGTGCCTGGACACCACCGGCGGCCTGGTCACCCTGGCCGACGGCGCGCTGGTCGCCGAGCGCAGGACCGGCCGCATCATGAAGGTGGTCCCGGAGCAGCCGCCGGTCGAGATCGCGCGACTGGACGTGGACGGCTCCGGCGACGGCGGCCTCAGCGATATCGCGCTGTCGCCCACCTACCGCGAAGACGGCCTGATGTACGCCTACATCACCACAGCGAGCGACAACCGGGTGGTCCGCATCGGCGAGGGCGGCTCCCCGAAGGACGTGCTCACCGGGATCCCGAAAGGCGACAGCGGGAACCGGGGCGCGATCGACTTCGTCTCACCCGACCAGATGCTCGTGCTGACCGGCGACGCGGGCAACCCCGGCGCGGCCGCGTCGGCGAGCTCGCTCGCGGGCAAGTTGCTGCGCGTGAACTCGCCGGTGCCCGGCCGTACGCCCGCGCCGGAGATCGCCGTCTCGGGCATAGGCACCGCCGGCGACGTGTGCCGCGACAGCAAAGACAGCATCTGGATCACCGACCGCACCGCCGCCGAGGACCGGTTGCAGCGGCTCGGCGGCGACGGCGTGGTCACCACCATGTGGACCTGGCCGGACCGGCCCGGCGTCGCGGGCTGCGCGGCGGCCCCCGACGGCGTCGCCATCTCGCTGACCCGCGCGAAAGCCCTCGCCATCGCCGCCGCCGACCCGAACACCCACGCGGTCACCGCGGCCCCGACCCTGTTGGCGCAGGACAGATACGGCCAGCTCGGTGGCGCGGCGGTCGGCGCCGACGGAACCGTCTGGGTGACCACGGTGAACAAGACCGACGGCCAGCCGGGACCCTTCGACGACCGCGTCGTACGCATCCCGCCGCCCCAGGCCGGAGGCGGCGGAACGGACTGAGCGGTATTCGATTCCGCGCCTTCGCGCGGCGTATTCGCGGTCGCTTGCGGTCCCCTGGCTGCACGAGCTCCGGACCAGCTGGCCATGTGGCAGATCCAGCGGGGCGTCTCAGGAGTCGGGTCGATCTTGTGCGGGGATGCCGAGAATGGCGAGGAAGGCAGTTGCCGCGGGTGTGCGGGTGCGGTTCCAGATGACGTATTCGACGCGAGCCGGTGCGTCGGCTACTTCGATGGTGACTACGCCCTCCAGCTGTGGCGCGAAGGCGGAGGGGAGCATGGCCACGGCCAGGCCGGGTCTGACGAGGCGAGCGATGTAGTCCGCGCTGGTCACTTCGAAGGCGACGTCCCGGTCGAGACCGGCGGCCGAGAAGGCTTGGTCGGATTGGAGGCGTCCGGCTGTCCCGGCCGGCAGGTCCACGAAGACCTCGGTGGACAACCTGCGAAGATCGATCGTCGGCTCGCCGGCGAGGGGATGGTCCGGCGCGACCACGGCGACCAGCCGGTCGCGGGCGAGTTCCTGGGCGGCGACACCTCGGGGTCGCGCGGTGGTCGGCAGGCCGAGGAAGGCCACGTCGAGGGCTCCTTGCTCGACCTTCTCGACCAGTTCCTCGCTCGCGCCCACCCGCAGGCTGATGCGCACGTGCGGGTGCCGCAGGCGGAACTCGCGCAACGCATCCGGGACATCGACAGCGGCGACGGTGGGGATGAGGCCCACGGCGAGCCGTCCGCGAACCTCTCCCACCGCCGCGGCGACCTCGGCGGCCGCGCGCTCGGCGGCGTCCAGGCACTGGCGGGCGGCCGGGAGGAACGCGGCGCCGGCCGGTGTCAGGCGCACCCGGCGGCTGGTGCGCTCGAACAGTCTCGCGCCCAGTTCCCGTTCCAAGCGCGCGATCTGGTGACTGAGGGCGGACTGGACGACCAGACATCGTTCGGCCGCCCGGGTGAAGCTGTTGGTCTCGGCGACGGCGACGACGTAGCGCATCTGCTGGAGTTCCATCGTTCAATCGTGAATCGCGATTGATGAAGTGACAAACATGTGTTGGACTCATTGATGCCTCCCGGCGAGACTGCATGTGTGAAAAGCCCAGCTGCACAGATTGTTTCCGGTGGCCGAAACGGTGACGCGCCGCTGGGACATATGTCTCGCGCCGTCCTGACGGCCCTCGCTCCCGTGTCGTGGGGCACGACATATGTCGTCACCACCGAACTCCTGCCACCGGGGCACCCGCTGTTCGCAGGACTTCTGCGCGCGTTGCCTGCCGGTCTGATCGCACTGGCGCTCACACGGAGATTGCCGCACGGGACTTGGTGGTGGAAGGCCGCGGTGCTGGGCGTGCTCAACATCGGGCTGCTGTTCCCGCTGCTGTTCCTCGCCGCCGAACGCCTACCGGGCGGCGTGGCCGCGACCCTGGCGGCGGCGCAGCCGCTCGTCGTAGCCGTCCTGGTCTTGGCAGTCCTGCACGAGAACCCCTCGGCGTGGCGGATCGGCTGGGGCGCGATAGGCGTGGTCGGCGTCGGCTTGGTGGTGATCGGGCCGGACGCGGCGCTCGACCCCCTCGGTGTCGTGGCGGGCCTCGCCGCCGCGGCCTCGATGGCACTCGGCCTGACGCTCACCAAACGGTGGGGACGGCCGGCCGAGGCCGGTCCCACCGCTTTCGCGGGCTGGCAACTCACCGCTGGGGGCCTGTTTCTGCTACCCCTCACGTTCCTGGTCGAGGGGCCGCCTCCCCCGATCGACCCGCCCGCTGCTCTGGGCTACCTCTGGTTGGGTCTGGTCGGCGGACTGATCGCCTATGTCCTCTGGTTCCGCGGCATCGGCGCCTTGCCCGTCACCTCGGTCGCGGTGCTCGTCCTGCTCTCGCCGCTGGTCGCCGCCGTCCTCGGCGCCATCCTGCTCGGCCAGATACTCGGTCCGATCCAACTCGTGGGATTCGGGCTCGCCCTCGCC
The DNA here is from genome assembly GCA_019930625.1 of Nocardia asteroides. Taxonomy (NCBI): domain Bacteria; kingdom Bacillati; phylum Actinomycetota; class Actinomycetes; order Mycobacteriales; family Nocardiaceae; genus Nocardia; species Nocardia asteroides. The sequence continues at coordinate 3,747,656 of CP082844.1, read as the reverse complement.
GCGATCGTCGCGGGACAGCTTCCCGCGCCCACGCGCTCTTCCACCTCCACCACGACCCACACACCTGAAAGGACACCTCGATGAAGATCGCCGTCGTCGGAGCCACCGGCATGGTCGGCTCACGCGTCGTCACCGAAGCCGCGAGCCGAGGTCATGAACTCATCGCCGTATTCCGCAGACAGCGGCCGACCGGCCTGCCTTCCGGAGTGAGGGCCGTCGAAGGCGACGCGAACGACCCCGTCCGGATGAGCGAACTGCTCGACGGCGCCGACGCGATCGTGGCCGCTACCCGTCCGGCTCCCGGGCACGAAGACACCGTCACGGCGACGACCAAGGCGCTGCTGGACGCGGCCACGGCTACCCGGACGCGCATTCTCGTCGCCGGCGGAGCGGCCCCGCTTCGGGCCCCAGGGCATCCCGACCGGCTCGTTCTCGACAGCCCGGAGTACGTGCCGGAAGCCGTCCGCCCGATCGCCGCCGCCAGCCTCGCGCAGTGGGAGACCTGCCGAGCACACCCGGCCGACTGGATCTATCTCAGCCCTCCCGCCCTCCTCGAACCCGGAGCGCGCACCGGTGGCTACCGGCGCGGTGCCACCACCCTCGTCACCCGCGCCGACGGCACGTCCAGGATCTCGGTCGAAGATCTCGCCGTGGCCGTTCTCGACGAGCTCGAGAATCCCAGCGCGAGCAGACATTTCACCGTCGGCTACTGAGCACGCACGATCGGGACCGACTCACTTGGTGTGTCGATCGCAAGACCATACCGACGGACCCGATTGCCATAACGGAGGAACGGATGAAGTGAGTCCTCGGTATCTCGATCGCGCTCGCCTGCGTCGGCGTCGCGGCGCTGATACCCGCGGATCGACCGGCTGCGCACCGTCCGGTGCTCCACGCCGCGATCGACCTCCCCGCAGGGTTCCAGCCGGAGGGTATCGCGATCGGGTCGCTGCCGGTGGCCTACTTCGGCTCGCGGGCGGACGGCTCCATCTACCGCGCCAGCCTGGTGACCGGGCAGGGCGCCATCCTGAGCCCCGGGCCGGGTACACCGGCGCTCGGGCTCCAGATCGACCATCGCGGTCGGCTGTTCGTCGCGGGCGGCACCGGCGGTGACGCTCGCGTCGTGGACACCCGCACGGGCGAGGTGCTGGCCAGCTACCGGCTCGCGACGCCGCCGGACACGTTCGTCAACGACGTGGTTCTCACGCCCGCGGGTGCGTGGTTCACCGACTCGCGCACGCCGGTGCTCTACCACCTCCCCCTCGGCCACGACGCCGCGCTTCCGCCGGTCGCGGCGGTGATGCGACGAGAGCTGACCGGCGCTATCCGTTACGAGCGCGGAGCGATCAACGCCAATGGGATCGTGCGCACGCCCGACGGCACGGGGCTGATCGTCATGCAGTCGGCAACCGGCAGGCTGTTCCACGTCGACCCGGCGACGGGCGTGACGCGGCAGGTCGACCTCGGCGCCGAGCAGCTGCCCAACGGTGACGGCCTGCTCTTACGCGGCAGCACGCTGCTGGTCGTCCAGAACCGGTCCAACGCGATCGCCGTGATCGCACTCGATCCCACCGGCGCGACAGGCACGGTCGTACGGCGCGTCACCGACCCGCGTTTCGACATACCGACGACCGTCGCGGCGTTCGGCGAGCGCCTGTACCTGCCGAACGCCCGCTTCACCACGCCGCCGACGCCCACCACGCCCTACAGCGCCGTCGCGATCGACCGACCTCGAACAGCCGGTTCGGCCGCTAGCTACAGGCGGCGAGCACGAGTTCGCGGACCCGGGCCGCGTCGGCCTGGCCGCGAGTGGCCTTCATGACGTCGCCGACGATCTTGCCCGCGGCCTGGACCTTGCCGGAGCGGATCTTGTCGGCGATGTCGGGGTTGGCGGCCAGCGCCTTCTCCACCTCGGACTGCAAAGCGCTGTCGTCGCTGACCATGCCCAGGCCCTTGGCCTCGACGATCTGCGCCGGATCGCCCTCGCCCGCCAGCACGTGGTCGACGACCTGCTTGGCCACCTTGTTGTTGATCGTCTTCGCGTCGACCAGCTTGATCACCTCGGCGACCTGGGCGGGGGTGATCGGCAGCTCGTCCAGCGGGACCTCGCGCTCCTTGGCCTTCTCGGTGAGGTAGGCGACCCACCAGGAGCGCGCCTCGTTGGCCGGGGCGCCCGCGTCGACGGTGGCGATGATCAGATCCAGCGCGCCCGCGTTGACCAGGTCGCGCATCACCTCGTCGGACAGGCCCCAGTCGGTCTGGATGCGCGCGCGGCGCAGCCAGGGGTACTCGGGGATGGTGCCGCGCAACTGCTCGACCCATTCCGCGTCGGGGGCGACGGGCTCGAGGTCGGGCTCGGGGAAGTAGCGGTAGTCCTCGGCGGTCTCCTTGCGGCGTCCCGGCGAGGTGCTGCCGTCGGCCTCGTGGAAGTGCCTGGTCTCCTGCACGACCGTGCCGCCGCTCGCGAGCACCGCGCCCTGCCTGCGCATCTCGTAGCGCACCGCGACCTCGACGCTGCGCAGCGAGTTGACGTTCTTGGTCTCCGTGCGGGTGCCGAATTCTGTCGCGCCGACAGGCATCAAGGAGACGTTCGCGTCACAGCGCAGCGAACCCTGCTCCATCTTCACGTCGGAGACCCCGAGCGACTTCAGCAGATCCCGCAGCGCCGTGACGTAGGCCCGCGCGACTTCCGGGGCCCGCTCACCCGCGCCGGTGATCGGCTTGGTGACGATCTCGATCAGCGGCACGCCGGCGCGGTTGTAGTCCAGCAGGGAGTGGCTCGCGCCGTGGATGCGACCGGTCGCGCCGCCGACATGCACCGACTTGCCGGTGTCCTCCTCCATGTGCGCGCGCTCGATGTCCACTCGGAAGATGCTGCCGTCGTCGAGCACCACGTCCAGGTGCCCGTTCGTGGCTATCGGCTCGTCGTACTGGCTGATCTGGTAGTTCTTCGGCTGATCGGGGTAGAAGTAGTTCTTGCGCGCGAAGCGGCCCCACGGTGTGATCGAGCAGTTGAGCGCCAGCCCGATCCGGATCGCGGACTCGACGGCCTTCTGGTTGACCACCGGAAGCGAACCGGGCAGACCGAGGCACACCGGGCAGACCTGGGTGTTCGGCTCGGCGCCGAACTCGGTCGGGCAACCGCAGAACATCTTCGTCGCGGTGGACAGCTCGACGTGGACCTCCATGCCGAGCACCGGCTCGAACCGGGCGATGACATCCGAGTAATCCATCAGGTCGACCGTGGGTGCGCTCATGGCCATCAGTTTAGGTAAGCGCTCCCGCCGCAGCGCAGCGGCTCTCGCGTCGTGGCCGACGCGCTATTTCGGCGGGACCCGCTGCCGCAGCCAGCCGGTGACGTAGTCGAGCACCTCGGGAGCGACGGTCGTTTCGATGGTGCTGTATTCGCTGGGACGGCCGGTCTCGGTGGGCTGCATCAGGTGATTGAGACCCGGGAAGACGTGGACGGTCGCATCGGGGTCGGCGGCGAGGTGCTCGCGCATCGGCTGCGCGCTCTGCGCGGCGGGGACCTGGAGGTCTTTGTCGCCGAAGAAGGCGAGCACCGGGACGCGCAGGGCGGAAAGGGCGGGCGCGGGATCGTAGGCGACCAGGGCGGCCAGATACGGCGTGATCTGCGCGGCCGCTTGGTCGTCCGGCACGCGCTGGTCGGCGGGCAGGGCTTGGTTCTGCCGGATGGCCAGCTGCCTGGCGCCGTCGAGGTCCCCTGCTTTCAACAGCGCGGCCAGCTCGGTGGTGTCGCGCACCCGGGCGTCCACCTGGTCGGGCGGGGTGCCGTTCGCGGTGGCGATCAGGCGGGTCTGCTCGATGAGCACGTCCGAACCCGGGACGCCGGGCCCGGCCATCAGGACGGCGAACGCGACGCCGCTGTCCGGACGCGTGGCGACCAGCGGAGCGAGATAGCCGCCTTCGCTGTGGCCGAAGAGCCCGACCCGGGCCGGGTCGATCTCGGTGCGGGCACGCAGGAAGCCGACGCCCGCGGCCGCGTCTGCGGCCAGGTCGGTGTAGTTCGCCTCGTCCAGCTTGCCGCTCGTGCCGCCGACGCCGCGATCGTCGGTGCGCAGCACGGCGTAGCCCGCGCGGGTGAAGGTGTCGGCCAGCAGCAGGAACGGCTTGTGGCCCATGAGTTCCTCGTTGCGGTCCTGCGGACCGCTTCCGCTGATCATCAAGATGGCGGGGAACGGGCCGGAATCCCGTGGTTCGGTCAATGTGCCCGCGATGGTGATGTCGCCGTTGCGGTAGGTGACGTCCTCGGTCTTGTACGGGAACGGCGGCTTCGGTTCCTGCGGGCGCGCGGGCGGTTCGACTTCGCCTCGGCTCAGCGCCAGCCGGAAGCTCTGGCCCGCCTGCGTGAAATCGCCGGTGATCCGGTCGGTTCCGGATTCGTACTTGCCGCGGAACACCGGGTCGCCCGGGATGTCGGGGATCGCGAAGGTCACACCGTTGCGATCGGAGCTGACGTCCTTCAGCTGGGCGTCCGTCACACCTTGCAGCGGGATGTCGATGGTGGCCGTGCCGTCGTCGCGGAAACTGACCCCGACCTGTAGCGGCTGTCCGGGGACCTCGATGTCGCCGTGCCAATCACCGGTGGTCGGCTCGGGCGGATTCGACTCCGAGCACCCGGCCATCAATGCCGCGATCATGAACAGAGCCAACGCGATCAGTCGCCCACTGCGCATGCGATTCACAGTACCGACAGTCCGGCTCGACCTGAGCTATTCGCCGCGCGCGTACCGCACCGCCGCGGCGATCTCCGCCATGTCCAGCCGCAGGCCCGGCTCCCGTTCCTGCACCTCGCCGAACTCCAGCAGCGCGTCCTCGACGGTCGTCTGCCGAGCGAGCCGGACCAGTTCCCGACGCACGTACTCCCCCAGCGGGACTCCGGCGGAGCGAGCTCGGCGGCCGAGAACGCCGAGCGCCTCGATGGGCAGGTCGTAACTCCGGACGAGCGCCACGGCGTCTTCGCCGATCTCCGGTGCCAGGTCGCGTCCTTCCGCTTCCAGGAATTCGACGATCGTGTCATCGGCGGTGCGCCGCCGCGCAAGCGCGACCAGTTCGCGCCCGATGTAGTCCGGCAGCGGTAGCTCGGCCGAACGCGCCCGGCGGCGCAATACGGCGACGGCGGCATCGGGCAGATCGTTCAGGTGGAACTCGGCCATGCGGGCAAGCGTAGCGGGGCAACGGCGCGGACCGCAGACACAGAAGCGGTTTCAGTCGCTGGTGCGCCTGCGTTCACTGGTCATCGATCCGGTCTTCACCGAAAATCGCATCCACCTGTGCGCGTTCCTCGGCAGCGGTGCAGGCATGAGCCCAGCGAGCCAGCCGTCGCTTCAGCTCGGCGGCGCTGATCTGCGGCGTCGGGAGCAACGGGCGCGGCTCATCCATGGGACGACCTCTGCCAACGATGGCTGACAGTCCTGATCACGACGCCATGATGCCATCCGAGGCGACGTGCTTGTCCAGACTGTCGCGCTCCGGCACCGCACTCAGCCGAAGAACGCCTCCGCTTCGCGGTAGCGCTCCGTAGGCACCCGCTTGAGCTGCTTGGTGGCTTCCGACAGGGGAACCAGGTCGATGGAGGTGCCGTGCAGCGCGACCATCTGACCGAACTTGCCCGCGTGCACCGCCTCCGCGGCGTGCAGGCCGAAGCGGGTGGCCAGCACCCGGTCGTAGGGCGTGGGGCTGCCGCCGCGCTGCACATGACCGAGCACGGTGGTGCGTACCTCTTTGCCGATGCGCCGCTCGATCTCCACACCGAGCTGCTGGGCGACACCGGTGAAACGCTCGTGGCCGAACTCGTCGATACCACCCTCGCGCAAGGTGAATCCGGAATCCGGCGCCGGGTGCGACCCCTCGGCGACGACGCAGATGAAGTGCTTGTCGCCGCGCTGGAAACGCCGTTTGATCATGGCGCACACCTCGTCCACCTCGAACGGGACCTCCGGCACCAGAGTCAGGTGCGCGCCCGCCGCCATGCCCGCGCTGATCGCGATCCAGCCCGCGTGCCGGCCCATGACCTCGATGAGCATGACGCGCTGGTGCGACTCGGCGGTGGTGTGCAGCCGGTCGATCGCCTCGGTGGCGATGCTCAGCGCGGTGTCGTGACCGAAAGTGACGTCGGTGCAGTCGATGTCGTTGTCGATGGTCTTCGGGACGCCGACCACCGGGACGCCTTCGTCGGACAACCAGCTCGCGGCCGTGAGGGTGCCCTCGCCGCCGATCGGGATGAGCGCTTCGATGCCGTTGTCGTCGAGGGTCTGTTTGATCCGGCCCAATCCGGCGCGCAGCACGTCGGGGTTGGTGCGGGCGGTGCCGAGGATGGTGCCGCCTTTGGTCAGGATCCGGTCGGTGCGGTCATCGTTGCGGATCTGGATCTTTCGGTCCTCCAATAGGCCGCGCCACCCGTCCTCGAAGCCGACGATCGCGTCTCCGTAGCGGCCGTTCGCGGTGCGAACGACGGCGCGGATGACCGCGTTCAGTCCTGGGCAGTCTCCGCCTCCGGTCAGAACTCCGATGCGCATGGCCGCTATCTTGCCCCTCTTGTCCGATCTCGGCAGCCCCACCCCCGTGAACGGCGCGTAACACTGACCTGGACAGATGACCTCATGCGGCCTGGCAGCGCCCCCCGGCCAGCTCGTCGAGATGCTGGGAGACGACCGTGGCGAGCCTGTCCAGAACGTTCATGCCGTCGCTGAACGCCCCGGAATCCGGCTGCACCGCGACCGCGATCGCGATCTGCCCCGAGGGGATGCTGATGATCCCGAACTGCCGCACCAGGTAGGCGCCCGAGGCGTCCGGGCCCCAGCCGCCCTTGAATTCGGCGCCGCTGAACTCGCCGAGACCCCAGCGCTGACTCGCGACGACCTGCTCCATCAACGCGGTCACGCGGTCGCCCTGGGGCAGGCAGGGCAACCGCGAGGCGAACCGCACCTGATCGGTCAGCGACCAGTCCGCCTGCCCGAAGGCCGAATGCTCCGAGCGGGTGCGCGTGGCGGGCACGACGGTCTTGCTGTCCCCGCCTTCGCGCAGCACCGCCTGCACGGCCTGCGCCGCCTCCTGCGCGCTGCCCAGCGACTGCCAGAGCACGTCGGCGGCGGCGTTGTCGGATTGCGTGATCGCCGCCGACGCGGCGTAGCTCGTGGCGCCGGGACTGCGCCGCAGCGCGGCGACGGTCAGCGGGACCTTCATCGTCGACCAGGCCGGGCCGCTGGTCCATTCACCGAAGGTGACCACCTGCTCGCCGCCGACCGGCATGATGGCCATGCCGAGCTTGCCGCGCACGCTCGCGGCCAGTTCGGCGTAGCTCGCGGCCAGGGTGCCCGGCACGATGAGCGACAAGCCTTTCTGGTCGGTGCGCGCCGCGGCCTCGGTGATGGTGGGTTCGCTCGTCGCCGGATCCTCGGGGCGGTCGGCGCCGCACCCGGCTACCAGCGATACGACGAGGGCCGCACAGCCCAGAACGTTTCGAGCTCTGCGAAATCGACCAGTGGACATTCTCGACACACTCTTTCCGCGAACTCCGCCGGGCTGCGATGCCGGAGCGGCGTCCGGGCACCGTCCTGGTCCGGCACGCCGACCGCCGGCCGCGACGGCAGGGGCGCGGCCACGAGTCGGCTGATTCTTGTCTCCCCGCCACATGACGACGGCGCGGTCAACAAGCATGGCCACCTCCACCTACCCGCCCGATGTCGCCGAGCGGCCGGGATCGGAACCGGCGCTGCTGAGCGCCGGCCTCACCCGAGAACTGCTTCTCGTTATCCCGGAGAACGTACTAGATGAATTGGTTACGCCCCAGTTCGCCGAAATCAGCTGACCGCGAGAGCCATTGCGGAACAGATCGCCGCATACCGGCCTCAGTCAATAGCATTGGAGTATCACCGCAGGTGTCAGCGGTTGTAGCTCGGAATGGGGCGGCCGGCGCCGGTGGTGATCAGCTGCGGCAAGCTCTCGGTGATGTAGAAGGTCCAGCCACGCGAGCACGCTTCGAAGCAGGCGGATTTCTTCGCGGTGAGCCCTTCGTGCCTGAAGCGCAGCGTCGTGCCCCGCGCGGCGGCGGTGAGGTCGAAGATGACATCGGTGCCGGTCCACTCGTCGTGGTCGTCGATGAAGTCGAGGTAGGAGTCCACGACGTGCCAGACCACCCGTCGGTTCGGCACGACCTCGGTGAGCTGGAACCGGGCGAAACGGATGCCTTTCTTGCCTTGGGCGGCCTCCCCGGCGTGGGTGCTGTCATCGGTGAAGACGAACTCGTCGCGCACGGCGGCGGTGTCGCCGATGATGTTCTCGCTCCACCACCCGCGCACGTTGGTAATGGCGGAGAAGACCTCCTCCGGCGTCCGGTCGACGGTCGTGGCGGCGGTCAGGTACTCGGTGTTCGACATGGTTGCTGCCTCTCTGTTCGGTGGTTTCGCACCACCGACGAAGGAGGCCGCCCGGGATCGACACCGACGCGGAAGAATTTCCAGAAATCCGATGCACGCGCGGTAGCGCTGTTCAAAGGCTTCGCAGACGAGCCGTCAAGTAGCGGCGTTCGGCGTCGGTCGGCGCCCGTTCCAACGCCTGTGCGTAGAAATCGGCGGCCTCGGCGACGCGGCCGGCCCGGCGCAGAAGATCCGCCCGCGTCGCGGGCAGCAGGTAGTAGCCATCCAGTTCGCCGGACTCGGCGAGCTCGTCGACGAGGGCGAGTCCGGCGGCGATGCCGTCGGCCATCGCGATCGCCACGGCGCGGTTGAGGTCCACCACGGGAGACGGCGCCAGCCGCGCGAGCTCGGAGTAGAGGGCGGCGATCTGCGGCCAATCGGTAGCAGCGGCGTCGGGTGCGGTGGCGTGACATGCGGCGATCGCGGCCTGCACCTGATACGGCCCGCAACGCCGCATCGCCAGCGCTTCGTCGAGCACCGCGACACCTTCGGCGATCATCGCGCGATTCCATCGGGACCGGTCCTGATCCTCCAACGTGACCAGCACGCCGCCCTCGGTGCGACTCGCGCGGCGGGCCTCGAGCAGCAACATCAAGGCCAGCAGACCGTGCGCCTCGGGTTCGTTCGGCATCAGACCAACCAGCACCCTGGCGAGGTGGATTCCCTCAGCGGCCAGTGCCCTGCGCCCGTCTTGTTCGTCGTAGCCCTCGTTGAAGATCAGGTACAGGACCGCGAGGACAGCGGCCAGCCGCTGGGGCAGCGACTCCGCCGGTGGGACCCGGTACGGGATCCCGGCCTCGACGATCTTGCGCTTGGCGCGCACCAAGCGTTGCGCCATCGTCGGCTCCGAGGTCAGGAGCGCCTTGGCGATCTCGCCCGTGCTCAGCCCTGCCAACGTGCGTAACGTGAGGGCGACCCTGGCGGGGAACGGCAGTGCGGGATGGCAGCACGTGAAAATCAGTCGTAATCGCTCGTCCGGAATCTCCTCGGCAGGCCGCGAGATCGGATCTCGGGCCAGCACGGCGAGCTGCCGCACTTTCGCCGCTCCCGTCGTGTCACGCCGCAGCCGATCGGTCGCCCGGTGACGGGCCGTGGTGGTGAGCCACGCACCAGGACGAGCCGGAACTCCATCGCGCCCCCACGTCGCCAGCGCCGCGGCGAACGCGTCCTGCGCGCAGTCCTCCGCCAGGTCCCAGTCGCCGGTCAGCCCGATCAGCGTGGCGACCACCTGGCCCCACTCCTGCCGATACGCCGCGTCGACCGCGGAACGAACCGCCTCCGGCGACGTCATTCCCACACGGGGCGGACCTCGACACAGCCCCGACTCGCGTAGGGATGCAGCGCCGCGAGCGCGATCGCCTCGTCCAGATCAGCGCACTCCAGGATGTCGATACCGCCGATGAAGTCCTTCGTCTCCGCGAACGGGCCATCCGACACCAGGGTCTCCCCGTCACGCACCCGGACCGTGGTCGCGTCCGCCACCGGACGCAGCCGCGCGCCACCGCGCGCGGCTCCCCGTCGATCCACCTCCGCCGCATACGCCCGATGTGCCGGATCCGCCGCGATCTCCTCCATGGACGGGGACACCTTCTCGTCGTCACAGATCAGCAACACGTACTTCATAGCCCCACTATGCCCGACCCACTCGAACCCCACGCCTCCGTCGACGAGTGGCCTTACCGGTTGCCGGTCGACGGCGCAGCGCCTAGTTTACTACCAAACGGTACATAACTAGGAGCCCTTATGACCGGTCACACCACCGCACCCATCGGTGTCGGCATCGTCGGCGCGAATCCCGCTGGAAGCTGGGCCGCCGCGACCCACCTGCCCGCGCTGGCGGCATTGCCGGAGTTCCGCATCACGGCCGTGGCGACGACGAATCGCGCGTCGGCCACGGCCGCGGCCGAAGCCGCCCGGGCGCGGCACGCGTTCACCGACGCGGCGGAGCTGGCGGCGCATCCGGAGGTGGATCTGGTTGTGGCGGCGATCAAGTCCACCGGGCACGCGGCGGTGGTGCGCGCGGCGCTCGCGGCGGGGAAGCACGTCGTCTGCGAATGGCCGATGGGCACGAGCGCGGCCGAGTCCGCCGAGCTCACCGCCGCGGCGATGGCGGCGGATGTCGTGCACACCGTTGTCCTGCAGGGCTACCACTCGCCATCGGTGAACTACGTCAAGGACCTGCTCGCCACGGGCCGCATCGGCGCCGTTTCCGCGGTCACCATCGTCGCGGCCGGAGATCCGTTCGGCGGCGGATCGATTCGGCCCGAACTGGCCTGGAGCGCCGATCCCGCCAAGGGCAGCGGGCTGCTGACGATCATGGCCGGGCACGTGCTCGGCGTCCTCGAGCACCTGGCGGGCGAACTCACCGAAGTAGCCGCCGTCCTCGCCACGCTGCACGACGAACTCACCGTGCTCGGAACCGGCCGGAGCATCCCGAACCGGCAGCCCGGGCAACTGGCACTGGTCGGCCGCCTGGCCAGTGGCGCGGCGGTCGCGGTGACCGTGCACGGAGGAAATGCCGACGCCCCGGACGGATTCGCGCTCCACATTCGCGGGTCAGAGGGAACCCTGTCCATCGGCCCGCTCCAGTCCGGGATGTATATGCACTGGGCCGACTGGCGAATCCACTTGCGCTCCAACGGCGGATCGGTCGAGGAGCTCCATGTCCCGGACCACTATCGCTCGGTGCCGCCCACGCTGCCCACAGGCCCGACTGCCCACGTGGCGGGCGTCTACCGCGAGACCGCCGCCGCCATCACCGAGGGCAGGGCCGCCCGCCCCGACTTCACCGTCGGCTTGCGCCAGCGCCGCCTCCTCGACGCCGTCACCGAAGCAGCGGAAACCGGCGTGCGACAGGATGTCACCGAGTTATGAGGCTCCTCGCGAGGACGGCCGGGCCGCGACGACAACGCGCGTGTGACGCCCCCCGACCGGGCGATCGGCTGGGAAACCCGACTGAAGTGTGTGACGGTCGGCTCGTGGAGGCGGTGAACCGGACGGCTCGCCTCGAGATCGCCGAGTAAGGTACCGAAAGGTAAGAAACCGGGAGGTGTCCATGCCGGGAGGTCGGCCCCGCAGTTTCGACATCGACAGTGCGCTGGATCGAGCACTGGAGGTGTTCTGGCGGTACGGCTACGAGGGCGCCGCGTTGTCGGATCTCACCGCGGCGATGGGCATCAACCGTCCCAGCTTGTACGCCGCCTTCGGCAGCAAGGCCGAACTGTTCGATCGGGTGCTCGCCCGCTATGCCGAGGGTCCGGGCGGTTACGTCGCCGAAGCGCTCGAACTCCCGACCGCCCGAGCGGTCGCTGCCGCGTTCCTCGAGGGGGCGATCCAGCTGACCACCGGGCACGACAGCCCCGGCTGCCTCTCGGTGCGCAGCGCGCAGGCCTGCGGGCCGGAGGCCGAGCACAGCCGCAAGAGCGCGGTGGCGCTCCGCCTGGCCGGTGAGGCCGCGCTGCGGCGGCGCCTGGAGCAGGCGCGCGCCGACGGCGACCTACCGCGCGACAGCAAACCCGCCGACCTGGCCCGCTACCTCATGACGATCTCCGACGGGATCGCGGTCCAGGCGGCCGCGGGCGCGAGATCGCCCCACTTGCGCCGCACCGTGGACATCGCACTACGGTCCTGGCCCTGCCTCTGACCCTCGTTCTGTGAGTCCTTCCGGCAGAACACTGGCACGTATATTCCATTTCGGCTATATTGCCAATATGGCATCAACGTTCGAGGCGCTGGCCGAGCCTCGCCGCCGGGAGATTCTCGACTTGCTGCGCGCGCGGGAGCGACTGGTCGGCGAGTTGGTGGCGGAGTTGCGGTTGGCCCAGCCCACCGTGTCCAAGCACCTGAAGGTTCTGCGGGGCGCGGGTTTGGTGGAGGTCCGCCACGACGCGCAGCGGCGCTGGTACCGGTTGCGACCGGAACCGCTGGCCGAGATCGAGGCATGGCTCGCGCCTTACCGTCGGATGTGGGAATCCAGCCTCGACGCCCTGGAACGCCATCTCGACGCTATGCCCGACGAGAAAGGACGACCATGACCGATTCCCGAGCACGGCTGCACACGATCGACGGCGCCCCGACCCTGCGTTTCGAACGCAGGCTGGCACATCCGCCGGAGAAGGTGTGGCGCGCGATCAGCGACCCGGCCGAGATGGCCGCCTGGTTCCCGGCGGCTGTCACGACCGAGCTGCGACCGGGCGCCGCGATGCGCTTCACCTTCGCCGACGCACCCGAGACCACCGACAGCGTCTCCGCGGGAGAGGTACTCGAAGTCGACCCGCCCAAGGTCTACATGTTCCGCTGGAGCCAGGACGTGCTGCGATTCGAGCTCGTGGCCGACGGCGACGGGACATTGCTGATCTTCACCCACGTCCTCGGCGGAGGACCGCGAGCACGGCTCGGCGCCGCCAGGTCGGCGGTCGGTTGGGACCGCTGCCTGTCCGCGCTCGCCGCCGACCTCGACGGCGCCCACACCGAGCCGGACGGGAGCTGGCTGACGGACATCGAAAGCTACGTCGCGGATTTCGGGCTCGACACCGGCATGTGTGACGAGGTCCCCGACGGCTACGTGCTGCGGTTCGCCCGCGATCTGGTGTGGCAGCCGCCGGAAACGCTCTGGTCACTGCTCGTCGAGGACGAGATTCCCGCCGTGGGCGCTCCCCCACCCGCCCGCGCGACGAACCAGCATGTCGAGGCGGGCGCACTCCTCGGCGTCGATCCGCCCCGATCGATGGAATACCGGTGGCGGCACGAGGGCACCGTCGTCGGCACGGTGCGCTGGTCCTTCGAAGCCGATCCCGACTTCGGCGTGTGGGTGGAACTCACCCAGACCGTACCGGCGCGACTGGCTCGGCTGCGGCCGACCTTACTGGCCGCCTGGCACGTACACCTGGAACTCTTCTTCGCCGCCACCCAAGGCGACATCCGCTGCCCCTGGCCTGCCGAGCGCGTCGCCGTGCTGGCCGAACGGTATGCGGCGGACCTCGGCGAGTAAGCGAATCCCCGCCCCCGCACGAGGATGCCCGACTGCGCCGCGCGGACGAAGCGGCGGCAGGCTCGGCGATTCGAGCTGCCCGCGCCGCTTCGTCCGCCGTCGCCGCGCTCAACAGCGTCGGAAGGCACGGCGAACGAGCGACTACTCCCGTACGCGGCAGGTCCACAGCCGACGCGACCTCGGAGCGGATAGCTCCGCATTCACTGATCAAGCGGCGCAAACGACCCCACGGCCGGGTTCGGACTGCTTACGATCCCGTGGCACATCGTGAACACGCACCTGACCGGCGCGTAGCCGACCGCGTGCCGCACGCATCGACCGCGTCATCGAAGAGTCTGCCCTCTGGAGTCGAGCCCTTTGTCCACGCCACAATCCCCGCAATCCGCCTCGGAGAGCGCGAAAGGCTGCCCCGTGCAGCACGGTTCACCGCTCGATACCGACGAACCCCGGATCGCGTTGTACACGGAAGCATTCGCCGCCGACCCGCATCACGCCTACCGTGAGATGCGCCGCCGGTACGGTGCGCTCGTGCCGGTCGAACTGGCGCCGAACGTGCCCGCTACATTGGTGATCGGCTACTACGCGGCGCTGCGAATTCTCAACGACCCGACGCACTTTCCCGCCGATCCACGGACGTGGCAGCAGGGCGTTCCGGGTGACTGCCCCATCCTGCCGATGATGGAGTGGCGGCCGAACGCGTTGCGCAATACCGGGTTCGAGCATCAGCGCTACCGCCAAGTGAATGTCGCCAGCCTCGTCGAGGTCGATCTGCACGCATTGCATACGACCACCGAACGGGTCGCGGGCCCGCTGATCAATGCCTTCTGCCGGGACGGCGCGGCAGACCTGATCAGCCAGTACGCGTTCCCCCTCACGTTCGCGGTGCTCAACTCGATGCTCGGCTGCCCGCCGGAGATCGGGCAGCAAGTCGCGATGGGCATGGCCGCCATCTTCGAGGGCGTCAACGCGGAAAAGGGCAACGCGATGCTCGCCGACGCGCTGTTCGACCTGGTGCAGATGAAGCGAAGGAATCCGGGCGACGACATCACCTCGCGGCTGCTGCGCCACCCCACCGGCCTCGACGACATGGAGATGATCCACCAACTGGTCACCCTGTACGGAGCGGGCATCGAACCACAGCAGAACCTGATCGCCAATACCCTGCGGTTGATGCTCACCGACCGCCGGTTCGCGAGCGGGATCTTCGGCGGCAGCCTCTCCACCCGCGAGGCCCTCGACGAGGTGCTGTTCACCGATCCGCCGGGAGCCAACTACTGCTTCAGCTACCCGAAACAGCCGATCCTGGTCGACGACGTGTGGTTGCCCGCGCACCAGCCGGTCGTGATCAGCATGGCGGCGTGCAACAACGACCCGGCCATCCACACCGGCGAGTACACCGACAACCGAGCGCATCTCGCGTGGGGTGCTGGACCGCACGCGTGCCCCGCCAGATCCATGGCCTACCTGATCGCGCAGGACGCCATCGATCAACTACTCGATGCCCTGCCCGAGCTACGGCTCGCGGTCGCGCCGGAGGAACTGGGCTGGCGGCCGGGTCCATTCCACCGTGCCCTCGTGTCGCTGCCCGTCGTCTTCCCGAAATCCCCGCCCTTGCCCGCGTTCGGGTAGAACGGCCGCGTGCAGGCGGCCTTCTCGGGCCTGGCGGTAGCCGGGATCGCGCGGCCGGGCGGCGGGCGGTTGAATTTTGTTCGCGCTGATCGTGATTGGTGGCAAACGTGCCGGGATGCAGCAGAATCCACGCGGCGCAGCCGCGGAGCGCTCATCCGACCGACACGTCAGGAGCACATGTGACCACATCTCTTCCGGTGAATCTCAAGCACGCTCGCGACATCCATCCCGGCATAGACCTGCCGGTGGTGCGAGACGCCCTCCATCCGGACCGGGCACTGTGGTCGCCGGCGCAACTACAGAGACTGACCAGCGAAGTGGCCGCGGAGTTGGCGACGCCGCTGCTGGACATCGCGCGCTTCGATCCCCAGCAGCGCTGGTGGACCCGCCTCGCCTTGACCATGGGCGTCGAATTGTGGCTGCTGTCCTGGGCGCCGGGTCAAGGCACCGAACCGCACGACCACGGCGGCGCTTCCGGTGCGTTCACCATGACCGTCGGCGAACTCCGCGAGGAATACCTGCACCTCGGCGGCCAGGTACGGAAGGCGCAACGGCGAGCCGGTGACACGGTCGCGTTCGGGCCCGATCGAGCGCACCAGCTCCGCAACGACAAGCCGTGGCCCGCCGCGTCGGTGCACGCGTACTCGCCGCCGCTGCGCCCGGTTCGCGAGTACCGTACGCTCACGGATTTCACGGGGACATCAGCGAGCGGAGTAGGTGAACGATGAGCACAGGCGCCGGGGAAATGGTGGCGCGAGCCAGGGCGCGACTACAGCGGGTCGCGCCGGAGCAGGCGGCCGCGTTGCAGTCCGACGGCGGATTGATCGTGGACATCAGGCCGCACGCGAATCGGCTCGCCGAGGGCGAGATACCCGGTGCGGTCGTGGTCGAACGGATCGTCCTGGAGTGGCGCCTCGATCCGAACGGCGAACACCGGCTACCCGGCCTCACCGCGGACACCCCGGTGGTGATCGTGTGCAACGAGGGCTACGCGTCGAGTCTGGCCGCCGCCGACGGGCTCGGTCTCGGCCTGCGCCGGGTGACCGACCTCGTCGGCGGTTTCCGGGCATGGAAAGCGGCGGGCTTGGCAGTGGTCCCGGGCGGAACGCCGGCCGTGCCGTAGCCCGCCGTCGTGCACGTCAGTAGACGTAAACGACCGCATTCTCACCGCCACTGCACGTGATGATCTGACCTTCGGGTTGGCAACTCATCGTGTAGGTCCGTCCGGTGACGGGGCTGGTCGCGACGACCGTGCGCGGCGCGTCGCGTGCCGCGTTCTGCGCCGTGCCGAGTTCGGCATAGGCTCTGCGCACCTCTTCGGCGAAGGCGCAACTCGTCACGGCGGTGCCCGTCGCCGACTGGGTGAACGACCCGGAGGCCGCCCGTCCCTCGCCGCACGGCTGCGCACCAGCGGGCAGGCTGACCGGAGTCGGCTTGACCGAGGTGGACGTCGCGCGTGCGGCCGATGTGCTGCTCGGCGCCCGAGTGCTGGGACGCACGGCCGGCGCGGACGTCTCGGAGTGCGCGGCGGCGGAGGTCGTCTCGACTGCGCCGGAACCGAACGACTGCCAGGCTACCGCGCCGACGACGGCGACCGCGACGACGGCGAGAACGGCCGCCATGATGGGCAGCGCTATGGAGCGACCGGGACGCGACGAAGAGTAAGCGGACTCGTCGTAGTCGTCGTAGCCGTACTCCGGCTCGTCGCGGCCCAGCGGGTAGCCGGTGCGCGCGGGGTAGTCGCCCCGGGGCGGATAGTCCGTGCGGGTCGCGAGGCCGTCCTGCCCCACCGGCGCGAGATATTCGGTCGGGGCAGCCTCGGGGGCGGGGAGATGGTCGGACGCGTCCGGCGGGGCGGCCGAGCCGGGTGGCTGTCGGTGCTCCGGATACCGCCTGGTGTCCTCCGAGTAGTTCCCGACTCCGGGATGTCGTTGCGCCTCGGCCTGCTCGGGTGCCTGGGAGTACGCCTGCGGCGGCAGGTCGGCGTATGCCCATCCCGCGGCCGGTTCCGGGTACGCCCGGGTGGAGTCGGGAGCACCCGGCGCGGAGTCGTCCAGCTGTTCGGCGTACGGCTGCGCGGAACCGACGAGGTCCGGCGACGGGTAGGACTGTTGGATGCCTTGCGGGTACACCTGCGTGGGCGGGGCCGGGTAGTGCTGCGCGTCTTGGTGACCCGCGGCCTCGAAGTACGCCTGGGTCTCCGGGTACAGATGCGCGTCCGGGAACGGGCGCATCGGGGGCAGCTCCACCTCGGGCGGGTACGGCGCTCGCGGACCCTGCGGCGGCGGGTCCACCGACGGGAGCGGCGTGAACTGGAGCTCCGTCGGACGGACCACCGTCGGCGCGCTCGGACGGATCACCGCGGGCAAGGACAACTCGCCCGTCGATTCCGGTGCGACCGCCGCACCGGCTTGCTCGCCCGCGCGTGGCGTCCGGTCGGGCGCGCGCACGACCAGCGTCGGTCCGGTGGCCGTCGCCGAGGCGAGGGCGGCGCGTGCGGCTGCGGCCAGTGCGCTCGCGGCCGGGAAGCGGTCGGCCGGGTCCTTGGCCATGCCGCGCCGGATCACCTCGTCCAACGCGGCCGGAACGCCAGGTGCCTGAGTGCTCGGCCGCGGCGGCGGATCGGACAGATGCGACTTGATCAAGACGTTCATGCTGCCCGAAGGGAACGGCGTCGCTCCGGTCAGGCATTCGTGCAGCACGCAGGCCAGTGAGTACACGTCGGCGCGGCCGGTGACCGGTCCGACGTCGAAGCGTTCCGGGGCCATGTAGATGTAGGAGCCGACGGCCATGCCGACCAGCGTCACCGCGCTGTCGCCTTCGGTGTGCGCGATCCCGAAATCGGCGAGATACGCGAAATCCTGGTCCGTGACCAGGATGTTCGCCGGTTTGACGTCACGGTGCACCAGATTGCTCGCGTGCGCGGCGTCCAGGGCCGAGGCGATCTGCTCGATGATGCCGACGGCGCGAGCCGGACTCAGCGGCCCCCGGCCGCGCAACAGGGTGCGCAGGTCGACGCCCCGGACCAGCCGCATGTCGATGAACAGCACACCGTCGATCACGCCCCAGTCGTGGATCGGGATGACGTGCGGTTCGGCCAGCCGCGCGGCGGCCTGCGATTCCCGGCGGAACCGCACCTGGTAGGTCGGGTCCGCGGCGAGCTCTTCCGACAGCAGCTTGACCGCGACCTCACGGCCCTTGACCGTGTCGTATGCCTCGTAGACCTCCCCCATTCCCCCCTTGCCCAGCAACGACCGCAGTTCGTACGGCCCGAACCGCGTTCCGGTTCTCGGCCCAGGTTCCTGCACCCGTCATCCTCCGCATCCCGGGCAGCACACCACGATCACGCGGTACGCGACCGGAGCCTGCCCGTCAAAGATTGGATTCTCCGGGTGTCACCACCCCGTGGTCAAACGCGAACACGATCGCCGCGGCTCGATCCCGTAGATCGAGCTTGCCGAAGATATGTCCCACATGGCTTTTCACGGTCACTTCCGAGATGCCGAGCTCGCGTGCGATTTCCGCGTTGACCCGACCGCGCCCGATCAGTTCGAGCACCTCGTACTCCCGCGCGGTCAGCTCGGACAGCCGGGCATCGCTGGTGGTGCGGACCGGACGTACCGTGCGGTAGGCCGACAGCACACGACCGGTCACCGAGGGATCCAGCCACGCTCCGCCGCCCGCGATCATCCGCACCGCGCGGATGAGGTCCTCGGCGGGCGAGTCCTTGAGGATGAATCCGGCCGCGCCCGCGCGCAGCGCTCCGGACAGCAACTGGTCGTCGTCGAAGGTGGTGAGCACCAGCACCGGCGGGGCGCCCTCGCGCGCCCGCAGCATCCTGGTCGCGTCGATCCCCCCGACCCGTTTCATCCGCAGGTCCATCAGCACCACATCGGGGCGCGACTGCGCGACGGCGGCGGGCACTTCGTCGCCGTCGGCGCACTCGGCGACCACGAAGCCGTCCCGCCTGCGCAGGATGCGCCGCAGACCGCCGCGCACGAGTTCCTGGTCGTCGACCACCAGTACGGTCACGGCATCTTCGCCACTCGCGGGCGACGGCACGCTCACGACCGCTCCTCGCCGACGCTCGGCGCCGTCGTGCCGCTGCCTCGACTCACTCGCTGGGGCTCCCTCACGTCCCTTCCCTTCCGGTCGCCGCGGTGCCGAGCACCGAACAAGAGAATCCGCCGCGGCCGGGCGCGAGCGGAATGCCCGCGCGCACCGACCAACCTCGATCGGACGGGCCCGCCGTCATCCGGCCACCGAGCAGTTCGGCGCGCTGCCGCATGCCGGAAAGGCCCATGCCCGCGCCGCGCTGCCCGGGCGGCCCGGCGGGCAGCGTGTTGTCCACCGTGAGGGTCACCATCGTCGCGTCCACCGCGAGCCGGACCCGCGCGGACGCGCCGTGGGCGTGCTTGACGACGTTCGCCAGCGACTCCTGGCCGATCCGGTACAGCGCGAGCCCGACCGCGGGGGACACCGCCCCGAGGTCGCCGTGGCGGTCGTAGCGCACGTCCAGACCGGCCCGCACGAAATCGCCGACCAAGTCCTCGATGTCCTCCACGCCGGGTTCCGGTACCTGTTTCCAGGGGCGCGCGTCGAGCAGGCCCACCGTGCGGCGGATGTCGGCCATGGCCTGCCTGCCGAGCCGCTCGGCGTCGGTCAGCGCTTCCACGGCTTCGTCCACGTCGCGATCGGTTTGGAGCGCGTGCCGGGCGGCGGTGAGATGCAACAGGGTGATGCTCAGCGAGTGCGCGATCACGTCGTGCACTTCACGGGCGATCCGGTGGCGCTCTTCGTCGGCAGCCTGCGCCGCGCGGATGTCCTGGTACCCGCGTTCCTGGTAGAGGAAACGGCGCTGATATTGCAGCATCAGTCCGGCCATCCAGCCGAACGCGATGCCGACCAGGTATGTGGGCAGCCCTTCGGGCACGTGACCGATCGCGTCGAAGGCGACCAGCTGGAGCATCATCGCGACCGTCACCGGGATACTCACCCGCTTCGGCGCGATCGCCGCGATCTCACCCGCGGCGGCCACCAGGACGAAGGGCGCGAAGTCGGCCGCGACCGGTTGGGCGAGGAACAGCGCCTCGGCCGCCATGGCGAGCACGCCGAGCAGCAGCGGGCGCGGGAGCACGCCGAGCAACGCGTGCAGCGGACCGAAGGCACACGTCAGCAGCACGGCGATGATCGGAAGCACGGTCGGGAAGTAACTGTGCCGCTGCACGGCCGCCGCGACCGCCACGACGAGCACCGCGACGTCGACGCTGATGATGATCGAAGGCGGGTAGTCGTAGGGCAACTCCTCGACGCTGCGCCGGAACGCCGCGACCGGATCGCGGCCGAACTCGGCGCACCGCAGGCGGATGCGCTGCATCGAGGCCCGCACGCGGCCTGCCCGAGGCGTACCGGGCGGTGCTGCGGATACGCCGGTCGAACCCATTCTCCAAGGCTAGCCGCCGTCCGGGGGCCGGTACATCGTCCCCGAAGCGGGCCGCCACTCCTACCGTGGGCGGAGACGCATTCGGGTCCCTGGCACGACGACAACAAGACAGTCGCGTCCGTAGCGTTGGCGGTAGTTCACAGAGGAAGGCGATGGCCATGTCCTGGACCGATCAGCACGCTCGAACCGACATCGTGCACACCGTGCTCACCCGCGCGGCGCTCGACCCGGCCGATCCCGACCTGTTCGAGGGGCTCCCCGACCTGGATCGACTGTTCGGGGGCGTGGACGGACTATTGCTCACGCTGCGCTACCGATGGAACCTTCATTACGCCGCGAAACTCGACCAGGGATCGACGGCGATGGAGGCCTATCTCGAGCTGGCGGCCGAGCAGCCGGTGCTGCGCGCGGTGCTCGATGCACAGTATCGTCGCCGCAAACTCGCGTCGGAGGCCATGGCGCGGTAACGCGCCACGAGGGACGAACAACTTTGATCGACGGTACGGAGCGGGGGACATCGATGGCGGAGCCGGCAATGCTGGAACTGTCGGGCGTGACGAAGGAGTATCGGGTCGGCGGCCAGGCCGTCCGCGCGCTCGATGACGTCGGATTGCGTATCGAGCCGGGCGAATTCACTTCGATCATCGGGCCCTCGGGATCCGGCAAGAGTACTCTGCTGCACTTGCTCGGCGCCTTGGACAGTCCCGACGCGGGCTCGATCCGGTTCCGGGGCGAGGAGATCGGCGCGCTGGACGAGGAACAGCAGTCGGCGTTCCGTCGCCATCAGGTGGGTTTCGTGTTCCAGTTCTTCAACCTGCTGCCCACGCTGTCGGCATGGGAGAACGTGGCGATCCCGAAGCTGCTGGACGGCACGGGTTTGCGCAGGGCCAGACCGCGCGCGCTGGAATTGCTCGACCGGGTCGGGCTCGGGCAGCGGGCCGAACACCGCCCCGCCGAACTGTCCGGTGGGCAGATGCAGCGGGTGGCGGTTGCGCGGGCGCTGATCATGGACCCGCCGTTGATCCTGGCCGACGAACCCACCGGCAACCTCGACTCCAAGACCGGCGCCGCCATCCTCGAATTGCTCGGGGAGATCGCCGGATCGGGCAGTTCGGTGGTGATGGTGACCCACGACATGGGCGCGGTGACCTACTGCGACCGCGTGATCACCTTGCGCGACGGGCGGATCGGGTCCAACGACAAGGTCGAGCGGACGGTCAACGCGTGAGCGGTCAGGCCCGCAGGCGGCAGCGAAGCGTAACCCCGCAGGGCCCCGCTCACGCGAACAACCAACACCACGTGAGCGGTCAGGCCCGCAGGCGGCAGCGAAGCGTAACCCCGCAGGGCCCCGCTCACGCGAACAACCAACACCACGTGAGCGGTCAGGCCCGCAGGCGGCAGCGAAGCGTGAGCATGGAGACCACCGCATGATCGGCGCCGCGTGGGATCGGCTGCGACTGTTCAATATCGGCGAGTTGCTCGCCCACCGCGGCCGCACCCTGATGTCGCTGGTGGTGATGGGTGTCTCGGCGTCGCTCCTGGTGGCGGTGCTCAGTATCTCCGGCTCGGTCACCGGCTCGGTGGACAAGCTGACCCGCGGCTTGGGCGGCAAGGCGCAGTTGGAGGTCAGTGGGATCACCGACGCCGGCTTCGACCAGCAATTGCTGCGGCGGATCGCGACCACACCGGGCGTCGCGGTGGCGGTGCCGATGCTGCGGGCGCAGATCGGCACCGGCGCCGACCGCGCGCTGCTGATCGGCGCCGACGCGAATATCGGGGCGCTGGGCAGTGAATTGACCGCCCCGATGGGCGCGTTCACGGGGAAGCTTCTCTCGGTGCCCAACGGGGTACTGGTGGGCACCGGGCTCGGCCGCGCCGAGGGCGAGCAGTTCACGCTGGGCGGTACGACCGTCACGGTCGCGGGCGTCCTCGACGAGGAGACTTCCCGGAAACTCAACGACGGGCATCTCATCGCCGCCCCCCTCGGGCTCGCGCAGAAGATTACCCATCGGGTGGGGCGGCTGGATTCCGTCCAGATCGTTCCGGCCGAGGGCGCCGACGCGGCGCAGGTGCGCGCGGCGCTCACCGAAGCGGTGGACGGGCGCGCGGTGGTGGCCGAGCCCAGTCTGCGCACCGCGCAGGCGGGCGGCGCGGTGCAGATCGTGCGTTACTCCACCACCATGGCTTCCGCCGCCGCGCTGATCGTCTCGGCGTTCCTCATCTACAACGCGATGAGCATGGCGATCGCCCAGCGCAGGCCGATGCTGTCGCTGTTACGCGCGATCGGCGGCAAACGCGGCCCGATGGTGCGTGACCTCTTGGCCGAGGCCGCGCTGCTCGGGGTGCTGGGCGGTGCGGTGGGCGCGGCGCTGGGGGTTTTCATGGGCAGTGTCGCGATCGGCACCCTGCCCACCGCGATCGTGCAGTCGGTGGAGGCGCGCACCGAATACTCGGTGCCCTGGTACGTGATTCCGTTCGCCGTCGTGGCGTGCGTGTTCACCAGTGTGCTCGCGGCGGCGCTGGCCGCCCGCCAGGTGTACAAGGTGCGGCCCATCGAGGCGCTCGTTCCGGTCGGTGCGGGCCGGTCCGATGCGGGAAGCCCGCTGCTGCGCTGGCTGGCCGTCGCGGTCGGCGGCGGGCTGGCCGGGGCCGCGGTGCTGATCGCGAGCAGCGATCTCGGCCGTTACTCGCTGACCGCCATCTCGATCTCTTTCATCGCCGCGATCCTGCTGTGTTTCGCCGCCACCGGTCCGATCGTGTGGGCCGCGGCCGGAATCGCACGCTGGTTCCGCGCTCCCGGCGCATTGGGCGCGACCACTCTGCAACGCTCGCCGCGTCGCGTGTGGGCCACGGCGATGACGGTGATGATCGGCGTCGGGGCCACCGTCGGCATGAGCGGCGCGTCGAGCAACATGATCGACTCGGCCACCGTGACTTTCACCGATCTCGCGCGCAACGACGCCTACATCAGTCCGGCGTCGATGGCGCAATTCCCCACCGGGCCGCTGCTGCCCGCGGATCTGGCGGGCAAGCTCGCGGCGGTGCCCGGCGTCGCGCATCTGAGCCCGGCGCAGATGGCCTTCGCCACGCTCGGCGGCAGTCGCGTAATGCTGCAGGGGTTTCCGCCGGATGCCCGCGAAACCCGCATGCGCATGCTCACCGACGATTCGGTCGCCCGGCTGTCGGCCGGGGAGGGCGTGGCGATCTCCCGCGACGTGGCTCGCTCACTCGGCGTCGGCGCGGGCGCGGAATTGACCTTGCCGACGCCGACCGGCCCGCGCACCGTGCGGGTGCTGCAGGTGATCCCGTACTTCTCCGCCATCGCGGGCGTGGTGATGATGGACTTGAATCTGATGCGCGACTGGTACGAGCGGCCCGGCGAGACGGTCATCGCCGTCGACTTCGAACCCGGCGCCGATCGCGCGGCGGTCCTCGCGGCGATCCGGCAGGTGGTGCCGCCGGAGTTGAACGTGGACACCGGCGCCGACACGGTGGTGGCCGCGTCGTCGAGCATCCGGCAGGGGATGGCGATGAGCAATGCCATTCTCTGGATCGTGGTGCTGGTCGCCACGGTGGCGTTGCTCAACACGTTGATGCTCTCGGTGCTGGAGCGACGCAGGGAACTCGGCGTGCTGCGTGCCATGGGCAGCGGGCGCAGATTCCTGATGCGTTCGGTGCTGGCCGAAGCCGCGGGCATCGGGCTCGTCGGCGCGGTACTGGGTTTGGCTCTCGGCGCGGCGGTGCAGTACCTGGCCACGGTGGCCATCGGACATGCCTTGACCATCGACGTCGTCTACCAGCCGAGCCCGATGTTGCTGGTCTACGGCTTGATCGCACTGGCGCTGGCGCTGCTCGGGTCGATCCCGCCCGCGCTGCGGGCGGCCCGGCTGCCCATCGTGGAGGCGCTCGCGGTCGACTGAACCGACCAGCTCACAACGGCAGTTCGGCGAACCAGGTCTTGAATTTCGCGGCGGTGATGCCGAATCCGGAGCTCGGCATGCTGTCGGTGAGCGTCACCGTGGCGAACAGCAGGTAGCTCGACCGGGCCGGGTCGTCGTCGAAATCGACGACCAGGAAACCGTCCGGCAATCCGCCGGACTTCTCCTGCCACCGGTAGGTCGAATACGCTGTGCCACCGTTGCGTTCGGTGGCCGCCGTGTTCGACGGCAGGTCTTGTACCGCGGCTCGGGCGTCCTGCGGCGACTTGAAGCCGATGAGGACGTAGTCGGGTTCGTCGATCGGCGTGCCCCAGCAGTTCCAGGCCGTCGCCCAGTTCGGGAAGTCGGGTACCCCGTTGCCGCTGGAGACCTTGCTGCCCGGCTTGGCCGTACCGAGGAAGCAGGTCTTGCCGCGATAACCCGGCCCGGAGCCGACACCGTATTTCGTGTCGACCCCCTGCGGCAGCAATTCCGGGAACGCCTTGGCGAGCTTGTCCGCGTCGGACGGCCCCGCGGGCGTCTTGGTGCCGAGGTCGAGCGGCGACGCGGAGTCCGAGAATCCGACCTTCGCGACGACGATGCCGCCTCCGACGAGCAGTGCCACGATCACCAGGACGATCGTCACGATCAGCCCCGTATTGGAGCGACCTTGCGACGGATAGCCCGGCGGCTGGGACGGATAACCCATTGGTCCGGGGGGTGCGGAATACGGGGGCGGCGCCGTGTAATTCGGCTGGGAAGCGGGCGCGGCGTAATTGTCGGACGAGGGAAAGTGCTGTCCGCCGGTCGGGTTCGGGTTGTACTGCGGCGGCGCCGTGTAGCTCGGGGCGGCCCCCGCGGGAACGTAGATCGGCGGACTCGCCTCCGGCGCCGGATGAGCCGGTTGCGCGAGGACGGTTGGCGCGGGCTGCGGCTGGTACTGGGCGGCCACCACGGTCGGGGCGGGCTCGGTGAGCGCCCGACGGGCCGCCGCGGCGAATTCGGCGCAGGAGGCGAAACGGTCGTCCGGTCGCTTCGCCATGGCCCTGGCGATCACCGCGTCGAGCGCGGGTGACAAACCGGCGCGGCGGGCCGCGACGGAGGGCGGCGGCAACTGGAGATGCCCGCGAATGATGTCGGCCGGAGCCGGGGCGTCGAATGGGGCGATGCCGGTGAGCAACCAGTACAGCGCGCAGGCCAGCGAGTACTGGTCGGAGCGGTGATCGAGGTGCGCACCGGTCATCTGCTCCGGCGAGGCGTAGGCCAGCGTCGCGGTGAACATGCCGGTCTGGGTCAGATGGGTGGAATCCTCGCGCAGGCGGGCGATGCCGAAATCGGTGAGGAAGACCCGCTCGCCATGGCCGCCCATCGCGCGGGCCAGCATGATGTTCGCGGGCTTGACGTCCCGGTGCAGCACTCCCATCCCGTGCGCGTAATCCAGTGCGGCCGCGACGCCCTCGATGATCTGCACGGCGCGATCCGGCGGCAGGCTCTGCGGATTCACCGTCGCCGCGTCGATGCCGTCGACGTACTGCATGGAGATCCACAGTTGTTCGTCCTCGGCGCCGCGGTCGTACACCGCGACGATGTTCGGATGGTCCAACTGGGCCGCCAGGTCCGCCTCCCGCTCGAACCGGGCGCGGACCTCCACGTCGGTGAACAGCTCCCGGTTGAGCAGCTTGAGCGCGGTCTGCCGCGGCAGTCTGGGGTGACGGGCGAGATACACCGACCCCATGCCGCCCTGGCCGAGCAGCTTCTCTATGGTGAACCCGGCGAACACCGCACCGCTGTCGAGCAACACGCCCCCTTCAGGTGACCGCGGCGACCGGACATCACGTCCGGGCGCTTTCCTATCGATCACGGAGCCTACCGGGTGACCCCGTGGCCACGGGGTTTCGAATTCTCCGGGAAGATCCGCAAAACTATGTCCGAGATATCGTGCCGGCGACACCGTCGCGTGCCGCGGCGATGTCTCTCGTCCGGTCACCGACCGGACGAGCCCGATGAGCTATTTTGCACCGCCGAAGAACAGCGCGACGCGCCACTGGTGGTGGGGAGGACTCGGTGGTGAGGTCGACGAGATCCGCTTCGACGCGTCGTTCGGGGCTACGCGCCGTGGCGATGGTGGTGCTGCTCACACTGACCTCGTGCGCGCTGTTTCCCGGCGAGCGCACCGCCACCGAAGCGCCGCCGGTGGTCGTCGACACCGTGGGAGCCTGGCGGCCGAACCTCACGGTGTCCGTTCCCGACTCGCTGGCCGCGGACTTCACCCAGTTGCAACCGCGGCTGGGCGGACAGGTCGGCATGGCCATCATGCCCGTGGGCGGTGGCCGGATGACCGTCTTCGGCGACTGGGTCAGCGGCATCGCGTGGTCCACCATGAAGGTGCCGCTCGCGATCGCGGCGCTGCGTCACGATTCCCAGGAGGAGATCCGCCACGAGGTGGAGGCCGCCATCACCTGGTCGGACAACGACGCCGCCGAGGCGCTGTGGCAGTCGCTCGGCGACGGGCTGGAAGCGGCCAAGGCGGTCCAGGACGTGATCGATGAGGCGGGCGACGCCACGACCGGTGTGGCGGGCCCGCGCACCACACTGGACTACACCTCCTTCGGCGGCACCGAATGGACACTGGCCAATCAGGTCCGCTTCGCCTCCCAGCTGCCGTGCCTGCCCGAATCGTTCCACGTCACCGAGCTGATGACGGAGATCACACCCGAACAGGCGTGGGGTCTGGGCGTGCTCGAGGGCACCGCTTTCAAGGGCGGCTGGGGCCCGGACGACGAGACCGGCGTCTACACCGTCCGCCAGTTCGGGCTGGTGCCGGTCCGGTCCGGCATGATCGCCGTGGCGCTCGCGGCGCAGGCCGATTCCGGTACCTTCGAGGACTCCACCGCCATCCTGAGCCGGATGGCGCAGCTGCTCGGGCGTCATCTGGACGAACTGCGCGGCGGCTCCTGCGCGCCACTGTGAGCCGGATCAGCCCGGCGTGACCAGGCCGGTCTCGTAGGCCAAGACCACCGCCTGGGCTCGATCGCGCAGATTGAGCTTGGAGAAGACCTTGGAGACATGGGTTTTCACGGTCTGTTCGGCCACGAAGAGGCTTTCGGCGATCTCGCTGTTCGACATGCCTTTCGCGATCAGTTCGAGCACTTCCCGCTCGCGGGGAGTCAGCGCGGACAGCTGCGGCGCCGGCTTGGCGCGGGCGGCGCTGCGGCGGCGGGTGACGTCGGCGATGAGCCTGCGCGTGACCGTCGGCGCGAGCAGCGCCTGACCGTCTGCGACCACCCGCACCGCGCGCACCAATTCCTCGGCGGGCGCGTCCTTGAGCAGGAAACCGCTGGCGCCGAGGCTCAGCGCCTCGTAGACGTAGTCGTCGATGTCGAAGGTGGTGAGCATCAGCACGCGGACCGGCGGGTCGAACCCGGCGGCCAGGATGGCGCGGGCCGCGTCCAGCCCGTTCATCTCCGGCATGCGCACATCCATCAGCACGACATCCGGGCGCAGCCGCTTCGCCTCTGCCACCGCGACTTTTCCGTCCGCCGCGTCGCCCACAACGCTGATATCCGGCTGGGCCGCGAGCAGCGCCCCGAAACCCTGACGGACCATCGCCTGGTCGTCGGCGATCAACACGGTAATTGACACCCGCTCACCATAATTGCCCAGCGCGTGCTCGCGCTGCGCCCGTATCTCCCGCGGCCGCCGTGTGCGGAACCTGCGCCGTCAGGGGTTCGGGACTCGAGGTGCCGGTTCGGCGGGCACGGATGCGGCCGCCCCGACGAGTTCCGCGACGCTGTCGGGCGCGGTGAGCGGGAAGCGCGCGTGGACGTGGAAGCCACCGTCGTCGCGCGGGCCCGCCGTGACCTCGCCGCCGACGGCGAGCGCTCGGGCCTGCATACCCGCGATGCCGTGTCCGCCGTTGCCGACCGGCCGGGCAGGGGTGGCTCCCGGCTCGTTCTCGACGCTGAGCAGCAGATCCGCACCGCGCGCGATGCGCACTTCGACAGGGGAGCCGGGTGCGTGCCGGGACGCGTTGGACAGCGATTCCTGGGCGATGCGGTAGAGGGCGAGGCCGGTGGTCTCCGGGATCGTGTCCAGCGAGCCGTCGACGGTCCACTCGATGCGGACACCGGCCCGCCGCGCGCCCTCGAACAGGCCGATGACATCGGCCGCCTTCGGCTGGGGCGCGTGCTCGGGCAACTGGCCGTCGCTACGCAGGACGCCCAGCATGCCGCGGATCTCGTTGAGCGCTTCGCGCGCCGTGGCGCCGATGGACTCGAACTCGGCGCGAGCGGCCGGGGTGACCCCCTCGACGCGGTACGGCGCGGTCTGCGCCTGCACTACCACCAGGGACATGTGATGGGCGACCACGTCGTGCAGGTCGCGAGCGATGCGCGCCTTCTCCTCCAGGATGGCCCGGCGGGCCCGCTCGAGTTCGTTCTCCTCTTCCTGGCGCACCAGCTGTCGACGCGACAGCGCCAGCCAGCGCACGAGCAGCCCGAACAGCACCAGCGCCGCCAGCGCGACCGGCCAGCCCCACGCGGCGCTCGCCAACGCCTCTCCTTCACCGGGCATGGTGGCCGCGAACAGCAGCGCCGTCGCACCCCAGGCCACCGCCACGATCTGTCCCGGCGCGCGCAGCGCCACCGCGAACAGCAGCACCAGCAGGCTCAGCACGTGCACGACCTGGAACGGCAGGTCGTTGTTCGGTTGATGTGGGATAGCCAGCGCGATCACCAGCCCGGAACCCGCCGAGATGGCCCAGCCCAACGCCGGGTTGATCCGCACCAGCAGCACCGGGAACGCGGCCAGCGCCGCGATGAACGGCTGTGCCGCGGCGGGCACCGCGTGGGTCAGATGCAGGGTGGGCCAAGCCACCGTGTACCAGATCAGCGCGAGCAGCACCGTGCCGAGGTCGAACCAGGTCCGCGCGTCCAGCCGTCGCGTCCAGGCGCGATCTTCTCGGTTCATGCCTATGACACTAGGAACTCGCGGCTCGCGGGGGCCTCATACCCACGGGTGATTTCCGGCCCGATACCCCGGTGCCAGACCCGCGCGACGGCTCCCCCGGCGGCACGGCACGGGAAACCTCCCCGGGCGTGAGGCGGTCGCGGGAGACAGGTCCCTAACGTCGTCGCCATGAGGACACCGACCAGCGCCGGGCCCGAGACCCGGTACGCTTCGGCCGCAGGAGCCCGAACCCATTCCGCCCCAACCCTTTCCGTCACAGAACACCCGAGACGCTACGCGGCGCTCACCGCGGCGGCGTTGACCACCGTGGCGGCGACGGTATTCCTCGCACCCACCCCGCACGCCGCCGCGGCGGCCCCGATCGAGAGCGCACAGGTCGGCGCCGCCGTCGCCGAACTGGCCGCGGGCGGCGCGGGCGTGCTCGGCGCCATCCCGGCGGACTTCGTCGCGTCGTTCGGCTACCGGCCGAGCACGATGGACGGCCTCGTGGTCAATCCGCGCGGCGACTGCTCGTCCCCGGTGACGCTGCCCGCCGAGTTCGATACCGCGTGCAAGGCCCATGACCTCGGCTACGACCTGCTGCGCTACGCCGACCGGCGCGGCGAACCGCTGGGACCGTGGGCGCGGCAGGCCCTCGACGCGACCTTGGACCGGGAGATGCACCGAGCCTGTGCCAACCGCGTCGAGGCGTTCTCCCGCGCCCGCTGCGATGCGATGGCATCGGTCGCGAAGACCGCCGTCGACCTGAACTCGCGGCGGCAGGACTACGGCGCGCCGGTGGTCGAACCCCTGCTCGGCACCGCGCATGCCGATTCGGCGGCGACCTGGAAGCTGCTCGGCGTGCTCGGCGCCGGAATCGCGGGGCTCACCGCGGTTCTCGTCCTGCGCAATCGGCGGCGCGAGCCCGCACTGGCGGACCGCTTGCCGAACGACGCCTACGCGACAGCGGTGCCACGATGACATCGAGCGTGACGGCCTTCATGAACCGCCGTCCCCGGGTTGCCGTCATCCTGTGGCGAGTGACGCCGCCACGGATCGGTACGACGCTCGGCGTCGGGGCAGGCGCACTGGCGTCCTCGGCCCCGGGACTGCTGCCGCGTACGCCCAGCGCACAAGCCGTGCTGACCGGGCTCCTCGCGGCGCTCGCGCTCGGCGCGGCCGGCGTGCTGCGCATCCTCCTGCGCCGCTGGGATTTCGACATCGACCAACGGCAGGCGTGGGTGCGGTGGCCGCTGCTGATCGCGACGTCGGTATCGGTGGTGGGCGCCGCGGCGAACGCGGGGCACTGGCAGAACCGGCTGCGTGCGGCGATGGGCATACCGCCGATCGGAACGGACTACTGGGTGCGATGGGCGCTCGGGGCGGCGTTGATCATCGGGTTATTCGCCTGCGCCACCCGCTCGGTCGCTTGGGCATGGGGCAAGCTGGGCTGGGCGCGGGGAATCTCGCTGGCCGCCGTCGTGGGGGTCCTGCTGTATGTCGTCGGCGTGCCCGCGATGGTCGGATGGCGGGAATCGGTGTACGCGAAGGCCAATGCCGAACTCGATCCCGCTCTGGTGCGCCCGGTTTCGCACACGGGGTCCGGTAGCTCGGAATCCGCGGTGAGCTGGGCGTCGCTGGGCGCCGAGGGACGGAAGTTCGTCAGCGGCGCATCGGTGCGGGCCGTGCGCGTCTACGTCGGGGTGGCCTCGGCGCCGGACTTGAACAGCCGCGTCGCGCTGGCGATTCGGGAACTGGAACGGTCGGGCGGCTTCACGCGCTCCCACCTGGTGGTCACGGTGCCCACCGGCTCGGGCTGGATCGACGCGAACGCCGTAGCGGGTTTCGATCAGCGCTTCGACGGTGACGTGGCGCTGGTCGGGCTGCAGTACTCCTATGCCCCGAGCTGGGCGACGTTCGTGTTCGGTCGCGACGCGGCGGTGACGGCCGCACGCACGCTGTTCACCGCCGTGGAAGACCACGTTCGAGGGCTGCCGCACAAGCCGAAGCTGTACCTGTACGGGCAGAGCCTGGGCGCTCTCGGCGGCAATGCCGTCTTTTCCGACGACGCCGAGCAGGACCGCCGGACCTGCGCGGCCCTCTGGGCCGGTCCGCCCGCCAACCAGGTCCACCGCGGCGGCGCGACGGTGCTGGCCAACAGCTCCGACCCGGTGATCCACTGGTCGCTCTCCCAGCTGTGGCGCGCGCCCGACCTGGCCGGGACCCGCGTCGACGCTCCGGTCCCCCAATGGCTTCCGGTGGTCAGCTTCGCGCAGACCACCGCCGACCTGCTCGCCGCATTGAACGCTCCGCCGGGCCACGGCCACCGTTACGGCACGGACCAGGGCACCGCCATGGGTTCCTGCTGAACCGTTCGGCGCGGCGCCCGCGCGGAGCCGTCATAGAACATGTTCTAATTTCCGCATGGCCTTCGTCATCGACCTCACCGCCGACATCGACGCTCCCGCCGAACTGGTGTGGCAGGTGATCACCGACTTCCCGCGCTACGGCGAGTGGAATCCGTTCGTCACGGAGTGCAGCAGTTCGCTGGTGCCCGGCGAGCCGATCGACATGCTCGTGCGCCTCTCCGGTTCGCGCCCGCGCAAGCAGCGCGAATGGATTCGCTCGCACACACCCGGCCGCGAACTCAGCTACTCGATGAAGCCGGTCCCCCCTGGCGCCCTGCGCAGCCTGCGCTCGCACACCGTGACGCCGCTCGGGGACGACCGCACCCGCTACGAGTCGCATTTCGAACTCGGCGGATGGCTGCATCCCGTGGTCGTGGCCCTGCTCGGCAAGAATTTGCGGCGCGGCTTCCAAGGCATGACCGACGGCATCCAGAAGCAGGCGGAGTCGCTGCGAGCCTCGTGAGCGAACCGGGCAGCGACGGCAGCCCGCCCGGTCAGGCGCGAAGTAGGCCGGTGCGGCGTCCAGTGCAACCGCTCGATTCCGCGCAGTCCGTGTCACCGGTGCGAGGAACCGAGCGGCTCCGAGAGCAACATCAGGCGATGGGTCCGCGGGCTGCCTCGTAGGCCGCGCCCACCCGGTAGAGGCGGTCGTCGGCGAGGGCGGGAGCCATGATCTGGAGACCGACGGGCATGCCGTCGTCCTCGCTCAGACCGGACGGGACCGACATGGCGGGGTGGCCGGCCAGATTGGTCGGCAGGGTGCACAGGTCCGACAGGTACATGGCCAGCGGATCGTCGACCTTCTCGCCCAGCTTCCACGGAGTGAACGGGCTCGTCGGCGAGACGAGTACGTCGACCTGCTCGTAGGCGTTGTCGAAATCGCGGGCGATGAGCGTGCGCACCTTGAGGGCCTGACCGTAGTAGGCGTCGTAGTAGCCCGCCGACAGCGCGTAGGTGCCGATCATGATGCGGCGCTTGACCTCGGGGCCGAACCCGGCCGCACGGGTGGCCGCCATGACCTGCTCGGCGCTGTGCTGCCCGTCGTCGGCGACGCGCAGGCCGTAGCGCATGGCATCGAAGCGCGCCAGGTTGGACGACACCTCCGACGGCATCACCAGGTAGTAGGACGACAGCGCGTATTCGAAGTGCGGGCAGGACACTTCGACCACCTCGGCGCCGAGATCCTTCAGCACCGCCACGGCGGCGTCGAAGGAGGCGAGCACGCCGGGCTGGTAGCTGTCGGAGTGCAGTTCCTTCACCACGCCGATTCTGACCCCGCGCAGATCGCCTTGCGCCCCCGCTCGCGCGGCCGCCACAACCGGTGGCACCGGCACGTCCCGTGAGGTGGAATCGCGCGGGTCGTAGCCGGCGATCACCTCGTGCAGCAGTGCGGTGTCCAGCACCGTGCGGCCGCACGGACCGCCCTGATCCAGCGACGACGCGCAGGCGACCAGGCCGAAGCGCGACACCGTGCCGTAGGTGGGCTTGGTGCCGACGGTGGCGGTGACGGCCGCGGGCTGGCGGATCGAGCCGCCGGTGTCGGTGCCGATGGCCAGCGGCGCCTGGTTCGAAGCCAGCGCGGCCGCCGAACCGCCGCCCGAGCCGCCCGGGATGCGGGTGACGTCCCACGGGTTGCGGGTCGGGCCGTAGGCGGAGTTCTCGGTGGAGGAGCCCATGGCGAACTCGTCCATGTTGGTCTTGCCGAGGATCGGGATGCCCGCTTCGCGCAGCCGCCTGGTGACCGTCGCGTCGTAGGGCGACACCCAGCCTTCGAGGATCTTCGACGCGCAGGTGGTCGGCATGTCCGTGGTGGTGAAAACGTCTTTGAGCGCCAACGGAACTCCGGCCAGCGGCGAGGCGGGCTCGGCGCCCGAGCCGATCGCGGCGTCCACCGCGGCCGCGGCCTCGAGCGCCCGCTCTCCCGCGACGTGCAGGAAGGCGTGGTACTCGCCGTCGACCTCGGCGATGCGATCCAGGTGCGCCTGGGTGACCTCCACCGAGGACAGTTCGCGGCCGTGGATCTTGTCGGCCAGCTCGGCCGCCGACAGCGTGGTCAGGTCCGGCCCGGCCGTCGCGCTCATTCGGCTTCTCCCAGGATCTGCGGGACCATGAACCGCTGTTCGTCCACCGCGGGGGCCGCGGCCAGCGCCTCACGCGGGGTCAGGCCCGGCACCACCTCGTCGGGCCGGGTCACATTGGTCGCCGGATTCGGCGAGGCCGTGGCCGGGACGTCGGCGGCGGCGACCTCGGAGATGGTCCGCACGTGGCTCAGGATCGAATCCAGCTGTCCGGCGAACTGATCCAGTTCCGCGTCGGACAGCGCGAGCCGGGACAGCCGGGCGAGGTGTGCGACCTCGTCACGGGAGATGGCGGGCACCGCGGGACCCCTTTCGGCTTCGTTATCAACTGTGCTCAACGCACACAGCCTAGCCACCGGCGACCACGTCACCACCCGGCACCCGTGCTTCGTCGGCACGGCGGCGCGACCGTCGCCCAGCGTGTCTCCGGCAACCCCCGCTCAGCCGCGACACGACGTCGCCGGATAGCACGACACGCCGCCGCGGCGCGAATTTGCCGAGTGGCGTACGTCACTGGACGGGCTTCGACTCGATAACCGGCCGTAAGGGGTGTAAGTATTGCGTCACCCGGGTATCCGTTCAGAGCCTCGGCCGCTCTAAGAAAGGAAACGCACGTGTCGTATCTGCTCCGCGTGCAACTTCCGGATCGACCGGGAAGCCTGGGTGCTCTCGCCCTCGCACTCGGCTCCGTCGGAGCCGACATCCTCTCGCTGGATGTGGTCGAGCGCGGCGCGGGGTACGCCGTCGACGACCTGGTCGTCGAGGTCCCCTCCGGCGCACTCCCCGATACTCTCATCACCGCCGCCGAATCGATCGGCGACGTGCACGTGGACTCGATCCGCCCGTATTCCGGCGTGCTCGACACCCACCGCGAACTCGAGCTCATCGATCAGGTGGCCAGCGCCCGCGACGACCGGATGCAGGTGCTGGTGGACGGCGTGCCGCGAGTACTGCGGGTCGGCTGGAGCACGATCATCGACGTCGGGCCGCAGGGAGCCTACCGGGTGGTCGGCAGCCCGAGCGCGCCACAGACACAGGCGGGTTCGGCGCCGTGGATGCCGCTGGAGAAACCCACCGTGCTCGATCCCGAAGCCGACTGGGTGCCGGAGATCTGGCGCGACATGGATACCAAACTGGCCGCCGCTCCGCTCGGCAACTCCGGGAAGGTGCTGCTGCTCGGCCGCCCGGGCGGCCCCGACTTCCGGCCCTCCGAGGTGGCCCGGCTCGGTTATCTCTCGGGAATCGTCGCCACCGTTCTCGGCTGATCCCAGCCTCGCGGCCGCACTCGATCGGCCTGAATCGCTCCCGCCGAGTCCACCGGCAGCCGTAGGACGTGCAGCGGGTCACCCACAGTGGTGTGCCAGTCCCGGCTCGGGACAGGGCGGAAGCCGAAGCGGTCGTAGATCCGACGGGCGTGGGCCATGGCGGGCATGGTCGTCAACGCGACGGCGGCGAAGCCTTCCGCTCGGGCCGTATCGATCACACTGCGCACCAACGCGGTTCCGGCCCCGAGGCCGCGCGCCGATCGCGCGACCGCGAGCATCCTGAACTCCAACTCGTCCGGCAGCGCGGTCTCCGCATAAGGCGTGCCGGGACGCGCGACGGTGAGCGAGCCGACGACTCGATCGGCATGGACGGCGACGAGGACCCGGGCGGAGGTCGCGCGCCGGGCGGTATCGGCCAGTTCGTGCACGTACGGGCTGTCCGGCCGCACGTACCCTTCGCCGACGTAGACCTCCACGGTCAGCTCGCCTACCGCCTCGTAATCCTGCGGCCGCGCCGTGCGGACGACGACCTCGGTGTCATATACATCCATATCCGGCATGATGCCATCGGCCGTGGCGTCCTCAGCCGGGCCGGGAGATCTGCCAGCGGTCGGGCTTGCCCGCCGGATAGACGACGGTGAGCAGATCGCCGGTCGCCGGCCAGGACTTCGTGTCCCAGACGAAGCGGCCGTACACGACCTTGCCGGGGACCGAAGGACCGGTCAGCTTCCCCGTGATGGTCACGTACTGCTCACCGGGAGCGTCCGGCGGCGGGCTCACGCCGGTGATGTACAGCGTCCCCTCCTCCGGGTTCGCCGGCTGATAGCCCCGCCTGCCGCGGATCACGAAGACGATCAGCGAGACCAGCACCGCGGTCAGGATCAGCAGCGAGGCGAACTCCAGCATGCCCCCATGCTAGGTGCGCCTCATACGGGCGCGAGCTCGCTGGTGCCCTGATCGGTGCGCCGCACCTGCCAGACCGAGGAGCGGGTGCGTTGCGAACGTCCGTTGCCCCGATCGATCAGCATCCGGTTGTCGGTGGTGAAAATCAATTGCGCGCCACGGGCATTCGTCTCCGGATTCTGGAACAGCTGGATCAACCGGTCGGTCTCCTCGGCGGGCAGGCGCGCGCCGATGTCGTCGACCGCGAGGACGCGGCCCGCGTCCAGCGCGTCGAGCATGGCGGGCAGGACCCGCAGCAACGAGAGGGTGGCGCTGGACTCGTCGCCGATCTCGAACGGGTTGTCGATGCCGTCGTGCACCAAGCGCAGGCCCACGCCGCGCCGGGCCACCATCCGCGCGTACAGGGCGTCACGCGCCGCCTTCATGTTGGTCAGCTCCCGCTCGAGCAGCACGACGGTGAGGCCGCTCTCGCGCAGCAACTGGTCGCCGTAGCCCGGCGAGGTGGCGCACAGGTCGATCTGCTTGCCGAGGCCGGCGATGTCGGCGTCCAGTTCGCGCAGGTAGTCGGCGTACATCGGGTCGTGCTCGGCGAGCAGCAGGTCGGTGATGCCCAGCTCGGCCGTGCGCAACAACATCAGCAGCCGGGCCGCGTTGTCCGGTGACCGGGAGATGTGGCTGCCCACCCGGTGGGCGATGGCGTCGGGTTCGACCGGACCGCGCTGCACCTCGAGCATGGACTCGAACCATCGATACGCGGGCACGAGCGCGTCGGAGTACATCTGGCCCGCGAGGCTGAGCAGCAGGGCGTTCGGACGCACCAGCGGAGCCAGCGCGGTGATCCCGTAGCGCGCTGCCTCGAACATCGGGCCGACCTTGATCTGTTCCCCGCTGCGCTCGAACACGATTCGCTTGCGCGAGCGCGGGTGGGTGTGCAGCCATTCGGCGGTCACGTCGGCGTTGTCCAACCGGAACCCGTAGGTGTAGGGCACGCCCTCGGCGACGAACGCCGCCACGAATTCCGAAGGGCGCTCCGGAAATCCGAGATGCGGCGCCCGCACCGGACCCGCGTACGGGTCCCACCCGGTCACCGAATGCAGCACCGCGTCGCGCATGTGCCCGAGCGCATCGATCAGGTTCGTCTTGCCCGCCGCGGCGCCGCCGTGAACGGCGGTCACCGGCACGGCCACCGGCCCGCTTCCCTTGGTGAGCCGCAACTCCTGCTCGTCGGCCAGCGATCTGTGGTTGGTCACCTGAAAACTGCGCAGCATGCCGCCATACTTCCGTCTGCGCCGCGGTGGGGCGACATCAGCCCGGTGACACCCGCGATCCGCGCCGAGCGCGCACGCCGTTTCCTACCGGCTCGCCCGCAGCAGTGGATGCCGCTGATAAGTGGTGGTCACGGAGGTGATCGGCGGGTCGAGGGCGGCGTCGGTGCGATGCGCGACGGCGCGCACATAACCGAGATACCTGCCCTCGTCCTGTTCGAGCGCGCGGATCTCGACCGTGTTCTCCGGCGCGACCGCGTACTGCCAGTCCAGCCAGCGCAGCCAGCCTTCGGACATGGTGTCGGCGGTGTCGACGTCGAGGACGCCGCTGCGCCGCCAGTGCCGCTGCCACCAGGACGCCGAATGCAGGCAAGCCATGCTCGGCTCCCACCAGGGCCGCAGATGATCGGGAAGCGGTCCGTCGATCTCACGCGTCAGACCCGCGCCCGCGATCGCGATCGCCCCGCCGGGCCGGACGTAGGCGGCCAGATAATTGGCATAGAGGTCGTCGGTGCCGTAGTAGACGAACGAATCGATGCTCACTATGGCGTCGAAGAACTCCCCGGCGAACGGTAAGGCACGCGCGTCGGCGCGGATCGCGAACACGTCGTCCGATACGCCCGCGTCGCGGAAGCGGGCCGCGCGTT
Organism: Nocardia asteroides; assembly: GCA_019930625.1. Classification (NCBI taxonomy): domain Bacteria; kingdom Bacillati; phylum Actinomycetota; class Actinomycetes; order Mycobacteriales; family Nocardiaceae; genus Nocardia; species Nocardia asteroides. The sequence continues at coordinate 3,709,726 of CP082844.1, read as the reverse complement.
CGTCGGGGCCGAACCACAGATCCGCCGCCCACACTTGAACGCCGAACTCCCGGTGCAGAAACACCGATGACGCGCCTCGCCCGCATCCAAGATCCAGCACCCGCATGCCGGGCCGGAGGTCGAGGGCTTCTGTCAGCCATTCGGTGAGCCACAGGGGGTTGGCTCCACCGCTGACGCCCGACCGCACCCAGTCCGGGTGATAGGCGTTCGAGCGCGGGAAATTGTCGTTGAGCACGTTTGATGTCCTTAGTGGTTGAGGCCGTTCCGGCGTGGTCGACACTCGGCTCGACAGTCCGGCAGCGGCGAGTCGCGGTGCCTGCCGAGGTGGCAACGTACCGCGCGGATGCGCACGCAAGGTTCAAAAGCCGACCGCCGAGAGCGCCAGGACCACGACCGAGAACAGAAGGAATACGACCGGCGCGGCGATATCGCGCTGCCGCATGCGCAGATGCATCCCGATCGCCGCACAGAAGTAGACGACCAGCCCGATGGCGGCGGCTACCGCCAGTGGCCGCCACCAGAGCCCGAAGGCCAACCCGAAGGCCGCGGCGAGCTCGACCACCCCCAGCATCCACATCCGCCGCACCGGAAAGCCGACCGCGGCGACGATGCCGACGAGCTTCGGCTGACGCGCGAGGGTCGCCACCCCGGAACCGGCCACGGCGCACCCCGGCACACCCGCGACAAGCGCTGTCACCACGTTCATTTCAGCTCCTGAGTCTGTCGAGCACGGCTACCGGCGGCGGCCAGCACCGCCACGCCGAGAGCAAAGGGAACCAGCGTCGCCATGAACGGGATGCTGGTGACGAACGCGACGGTCGCGGGAACCTCGTCGACCGACCGCGGCATGACGACGGCGAGCACGGCACCGGCCGACAAGGTGGCCGCCAGCCCGTAGCCGATGCGAGTGAGGACCAGTCCCGCGTGCCGAATCACCGATGATTCCGTTGCCACCACCCGTGCCAGAGCCGCTGCCGCCAGGTACGCGGTGAGGATGTATGCGATCTGCACCAGATCCAGCCAGACCAGCGTGTAACCGACGAAGTCCGCGGGGCCTTCCAGGCCGCGCAGGTATCGGGCGGCCATCCAGTGTGTTTCCTCGACCGCGAGTTGCTGCTGGCCGGCGCCCGTGAGCACGATCGCGAATCGAGCCAGGAGGTTCATGCAGAACCCGCAGGTGCCGATCGCCAGTAGCACCACCGCGGGCACCGCCGTGTGTATCGAAGCAGAGCGCCGATGCCGCAGCAGCAGTCCGGCAGCGCCGGTCAGCAGCGCCACGGACATGACGAGCAGCGCGGCGGTGTTCACCATCATCGACGAGGTGTGGCGGGCCGTGGGACCGCCGGTGAACCCGCAGACAGCGAACAAGCCGATCCCTGCCAGCACGAACGTCGTCGCGGCACACTCCGCGGCCGGTGCGAGGCGCCGCACGAGCACCACCGCGCCCAGCACATAGATCGCGTCCGAGAGCACGAACACCGGTGTGGTCACCAAGTGCTCGGAGTGGGCCATGACGAGGACGAGCCCCGTCGGCCAGAGGGCGAGCAGACCGTAGCCGGCTCTTCGTACGGACGGGTCCATCCCTTTGTCTCCATTTCATCGAACAGTATGTCTTGTCGAATAGTGAGCTTTAGTCGGACAGACTGTCAACTGAAATATGGAAGGATGAAACGCATGAGCAAGCGCAAGTACGACCAAGTCGCGCGGGCCGAGGGCGCCGAACAGACCCGGCGAAACATCCTCGACGCCGTGGCGCAGCGGTTGCGCGAGGCCCCGACAGAGCAACTGAGCCTCGACAAGGTGGCGAGGATCGCAGGTGTGTCCCGCTCGACGATCTATGTCGATTTCGGCTCTCGCGCAGGACTTTTCGACGCATTCGTCTCCGACCTGTCCGAGCGGACGGGCATCCGGGAGCTGACCGCCGCCGTCGGTTCCGACGATCCCCGCACTCATCTGCGCGCGGCCATCGCCGCGGCCGGCCGCATGAAGGCGCGCGATCTCGAGATCTATCGAGTCCTGCACGCGATGGACCGGCTGGATCCGGCCTCGGCCGCGGAGGCGGTGCGCCGCATGGAAGAAGACCGACGAGGCGGCGTCGCCCATCTGGCCAACCGCCTCGCCGCGGCGGGCGTCCTCCGCGAGGACGTCTCGGTCGAATGGGCCACCGACATCCTGTGGGCGCTGACCAGCTTCGAAAGCCTCGACCTGCTGATCACCGGACGCGGACTCGACGTCGAGGACGCCGTGGAACGCCTCACCACCACCGCGGAGCGCGCTCTGTGCACGTCGGCGGCGGCAGTCGCGATCGCCTACCGCTGGACGCGCAGCGAGTTCCTGCGCGCGTGGGAGGCGGGCGCGTTCGACCATCGCGTCGAACTCGTCGAGGGGGAGGTATGGCCGGTGGTGATCGGGGACTGGCACGGGTTCACAGCGGGCCGGATCGTCGGTCGGCTCTCGCATGCCGGCGTGGAAGTGGCCACGGCGACGCTGCCCACCGGTGACTCCCTGCCCGATCCCGACTGCTGGGCACTTCGGTCGGACGCCGAACCGGTCGACATGATCGGCACGAAGTTGTCGGTCTGGGCAGCTTCCGACGTACTGCTCGTCGTCGAAGTCTCCGACGAAACGGTGCCACAGGATCTCAATCGCAAAGCAGATCTCTACAGCCGCGCTGGATATCCGGTCTATTGGGTCGTCACCGAAGACGTGATTTACGAACACACCGAGCCGACTGCCCAGGGCTATCGCACCCGGACCAGGTACCGGTCCGGCGACCACATTCCCGTGGGCTACGCGGACGCCGAACTCGCCGTGGACGACTTGCTGTACCCGCACTGGTCGAGGTCGGTCGTCGGGACAACTCCGGTGATAGCGGGTTAGCATGCCTGCACGCCGCGGTCGTTTCCACGGCGTACTGCCGGAATGTTCGATGGGATGAGGGTATCGATGGGGCCGACGATTCGTCGTCTTGTGGTTGGCAGCTCGGTCGTCGCCGCGCTGGCGCTGGGCACGCTGGTCGTGGCGCCGGAAGCGGTGGCGGACGCGCCGTGTCCGGAGGGCACCGCACGCGTGTTCCTGGCCGACAGCACGAACACCTGCCAGGGCGCAGGGACGGTCAGTTACGACCCGCCCGGCGTGGTGTCGAAGGTGTGCTCGACGCCGAGCGCGGACGTGTCCGCCGAGGCGACGTTCAAGAACCGCCGCGGCAAGCTGACGACGCAGAAACTCGAATTGAATTCCGGGCGTTGCGGGCGGTTCGACATCGCGGGTCAACTGGGCGCCACGGTTACGGTCAACTGAGTCGGCGGCCCGAACACCGGAGCGCTGTCGCCGGACTCGTGCCACCGATAGCCGGTCTCCACGGCTGCTGTATGGGCCCAGCACCAGACGCTCGGCGAACGGTTCTGCCCCGCTGAGCATTCCGCGCTGCGATCAGAGCGACGCGAGGGAGCGCCGGGGCGCGATGGCGGCCGCCCGTTTCAACCGATCAGCACGACGCGCTGTGCCGACCATTCGCATCCCGGTCCTATCGGCGCCCGAGCGAGCGCGGAGCCGCATCGGTCTGACGCGCCGGTCACTCCTCGGCTTCGGCGTCCTCCGCGACCGTCTCCGGCGCGACTGCTTCGGGCCCGCTGGCCAGCAGCCGCCGGAATCCCTCCTCGTCGAGAATCGGTACCCCGAGTTCGTCGGCTTTGGCGGCCTTGGATCCCGGCGCGTCCCCGACCACCACGAACGCGGTCTTCTTCGAGACCGAACTCGCGGCCTTGCCGCCACGCGCCAGGATCGCCTCCTTGGCGCCGTCGCGGGTGAAGGTTTGCAGCGAACCGGTCACCACGATGGACAGGCCCTCGAGGTTGCGCTCGATGGATTCGTCGCGTTCGTCCTCCATCCGCACACCGGCGGCCCGCCACTTCGCCACCACGGCCCGATGCCAGTCGACGGTGAACCACTCCGCCACCGCGGCGGCGATGGTCGGGCCCACGCCGTCGGCGGCGGCCAGTTCCTCCACCGACGCCTGCTCGATGCGGTCCAGGCTGCCGAATTCGGCGGCCAGCGCCCGAGCCGCGGTGGGGCCGACGTGCCGGATGGACAAGCCGACGAGCACCCGCCACAGCGGACGGTCCTTGACGGCGGCCAGATTCTCCAGCAGCCGCTTGCCGTTGGCGGACAGGCTGCCGTTCTTGTTGGCGTACAACGAGGTGGTGAGCAGCGCCGCCTCGTCCAGGTCGAACAGATCACCCTCGTCGGTGATGACGCCGGACTTCAGCAGATCGATCGCGCCTTCGTACCCGAGGGCCTCGATGTCGAAGGCGCCGCGGCCGGCCACGTGGTAGACGCGCTCACGCAACTGCGCCGGGCAGAACTGCTGATTCGGGCAGCGGATATCCGCATCGCCTTCCTTCTCCGGACGTAATTCGGTGCCGCACTCGGGGCAGTGCGTCGGCATGACGAATTCGCGCGCGTCCTCGGGGCGGGCGTCCACCACCGGGCCCAGCACCTCGGGGATGACGTCGCCGGCCTTGCGGATGGTGACCGTGTCGCCGATCAGCACGCCCTTGCGCTTGACCTCGGAGGCGTTGTGCAGAGTGGCCATCGCGACCGTGGATCCCGCGACGGACACCGGCTCCATCACCGCGAACGGCGTCACGCGGCCGGTGCGGCCGACGTTCACCTGGATGTTCAGCAGCTTGGTTGTCGCTTCCTCGGGCGGATACTTGTAGGCGATCGCCCACCGGGGAGCGCGCGAGGTGGATCCGAGGCGGCGCTGCAGCGCGGTCTCGTCCACCTTGATCACTTGGCCGTCGATCTCGTGCTCTATGTCGTGCCGGTGCTCGCCCCAGTAGGTCACCCGTTCGATCACCGCGTCGATGCCCTGCACCCGCCTGCTGTGCTCGGACACCGGCAGGCCCCACGCGGCGAGTGCGCGGTACGCCTCGTACTGCGAGGTCGGTGTGTAGCCCTCCATGCGACCGAAGCCGTGGCAGATCATGCGCAGCCTGCGCCGCGCGGTGACCGACGGGTCCTTCTGACGCAGCGAACCAGCCGCGGTGTTGCGCGGGTTGGCGTAGGGCGGCTTGCCCTCGGCCACGATGGCGGTGTTGAGCGTCTCGAAGTCCTCCAGCCGGAAGTACACCTCGCCGCGGACCTCCAGCAGGGCGGGGATGGGGAACTCGTCGCTGGGGGTCAGCTCGCCGGGGATGTCGTCGATGGTGCGCGCGTTGAGCGTCACGTCCTCGCCGGTGCGTCCGTCACCGCGGGTGGCGCCACGGACCAACCGCCCGTTCTGGTAGACCAGGTTCAGGGCGACGCCGTCGATCTTCACCTCACACAGGTAATGCAGGTCCGGCCAGGTCTCCGCCTCCACCCGGGCGGCCCAGGCGCGTAGCTCGTCGACGTCGAACACATTGTCCAGCGACAGCATCCGCTCGAGGTGGTCGACCGCGGTGAAATCGGTCGCGAAACCGCCGCCGACGAGTTGGGTCGGCGAATCCGGCGTGCGCAGGTCCGGTTGTTCGTCCTCCATGGCCTGCAACCGTCGCAACAGCGTGTCGAACTCGCCGTCGGAGATGATCGGCGCATCCCGGACGTAGTAGCGGAACTGATGCTCACGCACCTCGTCCGCGAGTCGCTGCCACTCAACCCGCTGCTCTGCCGTCGCCGGGGCCGCCGCGCTGTCGCTGTCACTCACGCATCGCACATTAGCGGAGGCCACTGACAGCGCATCGGGATGTTGGCGCACGTCGCCGCACCCGATCGTACGGATTCCGACCGGTCTGTTTCTCTGGTTGAGGCAAGGTGGACCCGAGCCCGGCACCGCCACGATGCGATTCCCATCGGCGAACGTCAGGAGAACGAAAGCTCTTCCGGCTCCTCGGCATACGCGCGCGCGATCTCCGTGGCCAAGCGCAATGCCCGTCGACTCCACTCCAGCGAGACACCCCCCAGACCGCATGCCGGACTGACCGCCACCCGTCGCGCCAGCGTCCGGCGGCTGAAGCCGAGCCGATCGATCAGCCGCACTCCCGGCTCGGCGAACGTTCGCCAGGTGACCGCTGCGGCCGGTACCTCGGTCGGGACGAGACCGAGCACCAGTTGTTTGCCCGCCTCCAGGGCCTCGCCCACCTCATCGAGTTGCCCGGTGCCGATGGTGCTCAGATCGAAGCCGATTCCCGCGGTGGCACTGCGGCGCAGCAGGCCGAGCGCGGGCGGCTCGGCGCAGCTGTGCACCAGGACTGGCGCGGACTGGGCGGCGATCACCGTGTCCAGCACGGCCAGCGCTTCGGGCTCGGGCAAGGCGCGCACGGTGTTCAGCACGCTCACGCCGCCCAGCGAGCCGTTCAGGACTGCGGTCAGCGACGGTTCGTCCAGTTGCAGGACGACTTGCGCGCCGAGCCGCTTGCGCACCTCGGCGACGTGCTGCGCCAGTCCCTCGGCGAGGGATTCCGACAGGTCGCGCACCGCACCGGGATCGGTGAGCACGCGATGTCCACCGGGTAGTTCGACTTGCGCGGCCAAGGTCAGCGGGCCCGCCGATTGCACCTTCACCGTCTGTCCGCTGCCGGACGAACCGGCGTTCTCCCATGCTTCCTCGAGCGCGTCCAGATCGGCGCGCAGTAGGTCATGGGCCCGCCGGGACACCGAACCCGGGCGTGGCGCGAGCCGGTAACCCCTCGGCGTGGTGTCGAAGCGCAGGTCGACCAGCAGCGCGGACGCACGGCCGATCGAATCCGCGCCCGCGCCGCGCCCGGGCAGCTCCACCAGATGTGGCAGCTCGCCCAGTTCCCCGACGACAGTCGCGGCGGCCTCGCGGGGATCGGCTCCTGGCCAGGAGCCGACTCCGGTGGCGATGCCGCCCGGAACGCGAACCGGCTCGGTTGCCACATCCGTCCCAGTCTCCTGCGCCACGTCATCCATGCCGGTCTCGTACACCCGTGCTCCGTCCGTTCGATTCCGCCATTACAGGACTCCGCCGTCCTCAGCGGCTACACCGGACAGCGTCGCAGGCCACACCAGGCGGGGCGGTCCGGATCACCGGGCCGTCTCGGCCTCCGCTTCACTCGCCACCTGATCCCGTGCGGTGCCGGAGATGGTGCCGCTGCCGATCACCTCGTCACCCTCGGGATCCGGCCGGTAGAGCACCACGGCCTGGCCGCGTGCGACGCCGGTCAGCGGCTCACGCAGCCGCACGATCAGTCCGTCGCCCACCGCTTCGGCGACCGCGGGCGCGGTGCCGCCGTGCGCGCGGACCTGCGCAACGCATTCGATCGGGCCGGCGGGTGCGGAGCCCGAGGTCCAGATCGCACGCTCCGCCTCGACGGTTCGAACCTGCAGGTCGTCGGCCGAACCGACGTGGACGGTGCCGGAATCGGGGTCGATGCCGGTGACGTAGCGCGGCTTGCCGTCGGCGGCGGGGCCCGGCAACCCGAGTCCCTTGCGCTGCCCGATGGTGAATCCGTGCACACCTTCGTGCCGCGCGAGCACCTGGCCCTCGGCGTCGACGACCGCGCCGGGCCGGATGCCGATCTTCGCGCCGAGGAAGGCGCGGGTGTCACCGGAGGGGATGAAACAGATGTCGTGGCTGTCGGGCTTGTTCGCCACGGCGAGGCCGCGCTCGGCGGCCTCGGCGCGGATCCGCGGCTTCGGCGTGTCGCCCACCGGGAACATCGCGCGCGAAAGCTGCTGCGCGGTCAGCACCGCGAGCACGTAGGACTGGTCTTTGTCGGCGTCGACGGCACGGCGCAGCACGCCGTCCTCGAGCCGCGCGTAGTGGCCGGTGACCACCGCGTCGAAGCCGAGCGCCACCGCTCGGTCGGCCAGCGCGGAGAACTTGATCTTCTCGTTGCAGCGCAGGCACGGATTCGGCGTTTCGCCCGCCGCGTAGGCCGCGACGAAATCATCGATGACGTCTTCCTTGAACCGGTCGGCGAAATCCCAGACGTAGAACGGGATGCCGAGCACGTCGGCGGCGCGCCGGGCGTCACCGGCGTCCTCCTTCGAGCAGCAGCCGCGCGACCCGGTGCGCAGCGTGCCCGGCGTCGCCGACAGCGCCAGATGGACGCCGACCACCTCGTGACCGGCATCGACAGCACGCGCCGCCGCCACGGCCGAATCCACACCACCGCTCATCGCGGCGAGTACCCGCATCAGACACCTCCTTTCGCACCGGCCAGACCCGCGGCCTTGGCCCGCTCCACCACCTGCGGCAATACTTCCAGCAACGCCTCGACATCGGCGCGCGTCGAGGTGTGTCCCAGCGAGAACCGCAGCGATCCACGCGCCTGCCACGGCTCGACGCCCATGGCGATCAGCACGTGACTGGGCGTGGCCACGCCGGCGGTGCACGCCGAACCGGTCGAGCACTCGATCCCCGCCGCGTCCAGCAGCATAAGCAGCGAATCCCCTTCGCAACCGGGGAAGGTGACGTGCACGTTACCGGGCAGGCGCCGCTCGCCGACCGGTCCGTTGAGCACCGCCTCGGGCGCCGTCGCGCGGATGCCGTCGATCAGCGCTTCCCGCAACGCGACCAGCTCGGCGGTCCGCGCGGGCAGTTCGGCCGCGGTCTGGCGCAGTGCCGCCGCCAGCCCGATGGCCGCCGCCGTGTCGGAGGTTCCCGATCGCAGGTCGCGCTCGTGCCCACCGCCGTGCAGCAGCGGCACACACGGCACCTGCCTGCCGAGCAGCAGCACCCCGACACCGTGCGGGCCGCCGACCTTGTGCCCGGCGAAGCTCGCCGCGGAAAGACCAGTCTTCGCGAAATCCATGGGCAACTGGGCCGCCGCCTGCACCGCGTCGCTGTGCATCGGCACGCCGAATTCCTCAGCCAGCGCGGCGAGTTCGCCGATCGGCTGGACGGCGCCGACCTCGTTGTTCGCCCACATGACGGTGATCAGCGCGACCTCGTCGGGATGCGCGGCGAGCGCGGCCCGCAGCGTGGCGGGCGCGACCACGCCCTCGGCGTCCACCGGAAGCCAGGTGACCTCAGCGCCCTCGTGCCGCTCCAGCCACTCCACCGCGTCGATCACCGCGTGGTGCTCGACCGAACTGGCGATGATCCGGTGCCGGCGCGGATCTTCGTCGCGGCGCGCCCAGAAGATGCCCTTCACCGCCAGGTTGTCGCTCTCGGTGCCACCGGAGGTGAAGATGACCTCCGAGGGCCGGGCGCCCAGGTCGGCGGCGATCGACTCGCGGGCCTCCTCCAGCAGCCGCCGGGCGGCGCGGCCGGAGCCGTGCAGCGACGACGCGTTGCCCGTGGTGCGCAGGGCAGCCGTCATCGCCTCGATGGCCGCGGGCAGCATCGGTGTGGTGGCCGCGTGATCGAGGTAGACCGTGTGGGGCGCAGCACCGTTGACCGGACCCGAAAAAGCCGACTTCATGACCAGTTAAGGATAGCCGTCACCGTCAGCCGGTTATTCCCCCCTGCTCGCGCGCCGGTGAGGGATGCGTTCCCGGGCCGCCGCGCCGTCGAATACCCCCGTCGGGGCGCGAATCTCAGGGTATTCCCCTATTGAATGTACCGCTATATAGCGGTACGTTGAATGACGTGTTGATCGCTGCCCGGCCCGATCACGGAGCGGATCCAGGGCCGGTGCGCCGAGCGGTCGACTACCGGACGAATCGATATGTGAGGAAGTTCCGATGGAACCACGCCCCCATGGACGTACTCGACGTGTGCTGGCACGCGCCGCGGCCGCGTCCGTACTCGCCCTGATGCCGATCACCGCCGTCGCGGTGCCGGCGCTGGCCAGTCCGATCGTGCTCGAGCCGGCCGAGCAGATCGAGCCGGCCCACGGCCGTCCCGGCCACCGCCACGGCCACGGCCACGGCCACGACCACCGCAACCGGCACGACCACAGCAACTGGCACCGCCACGACAGGTGGAACCACGGGCGGCACAACGACTGGGATCGGGGACGCCACGACGACTGGTTCCGGGGCCGCAACCGCCACGACGACTGGGATCACGGCAGGCACGGTTGGCACCACGGGTTCCGGCCACCCACGGGCAGCGGTTTCTGAGTCGATTCACGTTTCCCGGAGCGAGCCGCCTGCGGTTCGCTCCGGATTCGTGTGGACGGGCGGCGCGCGGTTCTGATTCGCGGATGAGCACGGGACTCCGGCGGCAGCGACTCCGGACCCACGCGCTGCGCCCTTCCTAACGCGCGGCGGCCGCACCCCGGCGGCCCAGCAAGACCGGGCGGCGGCGCGGCCTGCGAACCACTTCCGGCGCATCGGCCGCAACCGACGGGTCCTGCACCCGGGTGTGCCCCGCCTCGATCCACTCCATGGCTTCCAGCGCACCGTGGCGCGACACGACGCTGTCGCGGACGGCGGCCTCGCAGCGGCGGGCCAGCTCGCGCCGGTCCGTGCCGGGCTGCTGTACCGGCTCCAGCACTACTTCGGCGATCATCCCGCGCGACCGCAGCACCCGTCGCGCGGACGAGCCGAAGGTGTCGGCGCCGACGAACCCGGGCACCGTGCAGGGCACGCCGTGCCGGTCCAGGTACCGCAACCGAACCGGCTGCACCGGAGTTCCGGTGTCCACGGCAGCTTGGAACAACGCGGGACGCATCGTGCCGTAGGCGCGGCCACACCAGGTGGTGCCTTCGGGGAAGACGCCGACCCGCTCGCCCGCGGCCAGCCGCGCCCCCACCTCGGCCACCACATCGGGCAGCTGACGCAGACTCTCGCGCTCGATCGGGATCACCCGCATCCGCTTGGCGAGGTTGCCGATCAGCGGCCAGTCCACCATGTCCGCGCGCGCCACGAACCCGAGCGGCTGCACCGAGGCCAGCGCGACGATATCGGTCCAGCCGATGTGTCCGCTCACGACCAATACGCCGCCGTCCGCTGCTCCGAATCCGGCGGGAGGGAGCGCGGCGTCGCCCCCATCGACGACACCGCGCTCGTCCGCGGCCACCCGGTTGTCGACTACGCGCAGCCGCATGCCCAGGCAACCGAGCAATAGGCGCGCGTAACCGCGCTGCAGTGGCACACGCTTGCCGCGAGGCGTCACCGCGTTCGCGACCGGGAAGCTCAGCAGCAATCCGGCGACCCCGGCCAGCCGGGCGGCCACACGTGCCAGGCCGACTTCGTCGATCGAATCCAGACAGCCGGGCCCACAGGGGCTCGACGGCATCCATGCGTGCGCGGAGGACATGGCGGGCGGCGCGTCGAAGACCACGGTCCTCACCGTCCCCCGTCGAGGGTCGCGGCGGCATCGCGTAGTCGGTCGAGGTACCGGGTGTTGATGGTGTCCAGCCCGAGCAGTACGACGAAGTCCGCGACCGCGAAGGCGGGATCATGCGCGGGCTCGCCGCAGATCTCCGCGCCCAGCCGCAGGTAGCCCCGCACCAGCGGCGGCAGCTTCGGCCGCGGCGGCGGCGTCAGTTCGTCCAGCGGCTTGCCGTCGACGACAACCGGGTTGTACGGGTGCACCCGGCGTTCCGGATCGGTGGCGTGGCGGCCGAGCAGCATGTCGCGCACGCCGCGCACGTTCACTCCGGGCGGATCGGCCGGGGTGTCCTGCATCGGCACCGACACGCAGCCCATCACCCATTCGTAACCGGTGAGCTGGATGTAGTGCAGGATGCCCGCCCACATGAGAGTGAGCACCGAGCCGTTGCGGTGGTCGGGGACCACGCAGGCGCGGCCCATCTCCACGATCCGCATGCCCTCCGGATCCAGTTGCGCGAGATCGAATTCCGTGGCCGTGTAGTACCCGCCCGCGGCGGCGACCTTGTCCGGCGGCAGCATCCGGTAGCAGCCTACGAACTCCCCGCTGGCGTCGTCGCGCACCAGCAGGTGATCGCAGTGCTCATCGAAACGGTCGGCGTCCAAACCGGTGCCGTCGTCCGGGATCCGGAAGCCCGGCTCGTTGGCGAACACGTTGTAGCGCAGGCGCTGCGCGGCGACACGGTGGTCGAGATCGGAGGAGACCACCAGCGAGTAGCGCGACCGTTCCTCGCCGGACTCCGTCGGTCGAGCCGAGGCTGTCAGCACGGACGAAATAGTCATATCCACGATGAAGCCAGTCCGAGAATGCGCCGCAGCAACCTCGAAGTGTCGCGACGATGCCGGTTGGGTGAACGAGACGACTGTCACACCGAGCGTTCACCGAACGGTTCCACCGCGTTCGCTCATCGGCACCTCCAGCGCTTCCGTCCATGCGGTTTGTCGCACAAGTCACTGCGCTCGGCCCAGCACCGGGACCGAAGGTGCGCGCGGAAGCCGGACGCAGTGAATCGCGCCGCTCCCGGCTGGGAGCGGCGCGATTCCTCAGGTGCGGGAAGCCGTTACGCGGCGCGGCTCTCCGAGGTGCGTACCTTCGTCGGGGTGGTGCGCTCTTCGGCGAAACCGGGACGTCCGGTGCCGATGAACGCGACCAGCCACGAGGCGACCGCGGCGAAGCGGTTGCGGAAGCCGACCAGGTAGAACAGGTGCACCGCGAGCCACATGAACCAGGCGATGACGCCACGGAAGGTGATGCGCTCGTTGAGCTTCGTTACCGCGCTGAACCGGCTGATCACCGCCATGCTGCCCTTGTCCCAGTAGGTGAAGGGGGTGCCGGGCTGCTTCTTGCGGCGGATGATGTCGGCGGCGTGCCTACCCTCCTGCATGGCCACCGGCGACTGGCCCGGGTAGCCGTTGAGCGAGGTCATGTCGCCGATGGCGTAGATGTCGGCGTACCCGCCGACGGTCAGGTCCGGGTTGACCAGCAGCCGGCCGGCCCGGTCGGTCGCCACGCCGGTGGCCTCGGCCAGGATCTTCGCGAATCCGCCCGCCTGCACGCCGGCCGACCAGACCACGGTCTCCGCCGCGATGCCGTGCTCGACGCCGTCGGTGTCCTTGACGGTGACCTTGCCGTGCTCGATGTCGGTGACGAACGTGCCGAGCAGCACGTCCACGCCGCTGCGGATCAGCGACTTCTTCGCGTACTCCGACAGCCCGCCGCCGAAGGGCGGGAGCACCTCACCCGCGCCCTCAACGAGCGTGACCGAGATCTCCTGGTGGAAATGCCGTTTCGCCAGTTCCTTCAGCTGACCCGCCACCTCGACGCCGGTCGCGCCCGCGCCGACCACGACGAAGCTCAACAGCCTGCGCCTGGTCTGCTCGTCGGCGCCCGCGGCTTCGGCGAAGACGCGCTCGATCTGGGCGCGCAGCCGCCGCGCGTCATCGATGGTCTTGAGCGAGAAGGTCTTCTCGGCGAAATCGTCCCGGCCGAAGTAGGACTGGCTGGCGCCGGTGGCCGCGATCAGCGAGCCGTAGCGGATGCGGTGGCGCATGCCCTCGTGCTCGTAGGTGACGATGGCCCGGTCGGGATCGATGTCGACCACCGTGCCCAGGCGCACGTCCGCCTCGCGATGGCGGCGCAGGATGCCCGCGATCGGCGGCGCGATCTCCTCCGATGTGAGCACACCCGTCGCTACCTGGTACAACAGCGGTTGGAACAGATGCTCGGGCGTGCTGGAGATCAGCACATAGTCCACCCCCGACTTGGCCAGCTGTTTGGCGGCGGCGAGCCCGCCGAACCCCGATCCGACAATGACGACACCCGCGGTTTCGATTCCCGCATCCACGTACTGCATGACAGCCTCCTTCTCTCATTACGAACCGCGATCCGGAGGGCGGATATTTCAGGTGTCTGGGCGCATAATTCAGATGACTCTTATCTTGATTCGTAATTAATAGGAGGCCGCTGTGGAACTTCGGCAGCTCACCTACTTCGTCGCGGTGTGCGAAGAGCTCAGCTTCAGCGGCGCCGCCGCGCGCTGCTTCATCTCGCAGTCGGCGATCAGCCATCAGATCTCCCGGCTGGAGCGCGACCTCGGCGTGCAACTGTTCGAGCGCTCGACCCGCTCGGTGGTGCCGACCGACGCCACCGCCCGGCTACTTCCCCTCGCGAAACAAATGCTGAGCCTGGAATCAGCGATCCGCGCGGCCGTGCGGACCGTTGGTCCGCGCATCCGGCTGGCCGCGAACATGTCCTTCGCCACCCGCTCGCTGTCGGCGATCGCGGGGGCGCGCGCAGCGCACCCGGAGGCGGAGATCGAGTTCGTGATCAAACCCTTCCGTCAGCGCATCACCGCGGTGGCCGACGGCGACTGCGACCTCGCGTTGATCCGCGGCAGCGTCGACCAACCCGGGCTCGTGGTGGAGCAACTGTGGGTCGAGGATCTGGTGATCGCGACCTCCAGCGCGCATCCGCTGGCGACGAAGGACATGGTGACGCTGGCGGATCTGAGTTCGTATCCCCTGCTGCTGCCACCGGAGCAGGAACAGGTGTTGTTGCACACCGTGATTCGCAAGACGTTCGCCGAACTGCCCACCGGGCCCACGTTCGGGCCACCCATCCCCCCGGACCACACCGCGACGATGGAGCTGATCAACCGGCCCGACGCGTGGACCGTGCTCTACGCCGAGAGCGCCATCGAGGGCTTGGTCGCTTTGCGCTTGGCCGAGCCGAAGTTGCGCATCCCGGTGTCGGCGGTGCTGCGCGCCGACGCCCGGCGCTCACCGATCCTGGACACCCTGCTCACGGCGTTGCACCGCTGCTGACCGGATGGGGCGGGGTCGCGTCGGGCTGCTCCGAACCAGAACCGCAGGCATCGATGCCCGAGCGGTGGAGACGAGCGCGTCACACCGATCAGAGGCGCAGTTGTGTCGCCGCCAGCGCCGTGCCCTCGATGCGGACACGAATCTTGGCGAACGCGGTCTCCCGTGAGGTGGAGGTGTCGTCGGCGAACGGTGCGAAACCGCAGTCGTCACAGGTGCCCAACCGTTCGACGGGCAGGTAGCGAGCGGCGAGCAGCACCCGATCACGCACCTGTTCGGGTGTCTCGACCTGCGGGTCGATCGGGTCGGTGACACCGATGAACACCCACGCCTCGGCCGGCAGATGCTCGGCGGCCACGGCGAGCACCTTCTCCGGATCGGGCTCGCTGGCGAACTGGAGGTAGAACGCGCTCACCCCCAGTTGCAGCAACTTCGGCAGGAATTGGACATAGTCCAAGCTGTGCGTGGAGTCCTGGTCACCGCCCGGGCAAGTGGCGCCTCTTCGGCCTTGTTGACCGCGACGCTCGAATCGACCAGCACTGGACGGAGTAGTTCATACCTCGACGTCAGCGTTCGCGGTGTAGATAACTCGGGTCCACGCTGATCGTTCCGGTCAAGCGCCAAGCACGGCGTTCGAAAACCAGGTCGCCTGACACAACAATCGGCTGCTTGCTCTGGTGGGAGCGGATTGCCCACTGGTAATCGTCGCCGGCGAGTGGTACGTGCACTTTTCGCAGATGTCCGTCCACATGTGTCGACAGGACGATGCTCGTGGCTTCTTGATCCTCGTCACCGAGGTCGTCCCGGTTGAGTGTGCGCACCATACCGATCAGAGTCAGATGACGCGGCGGCTCCTCACGCCGAACCAATCGCTCTCGGACACGGGGCAATCCCGCCATCGCGTTGCGGTCGATCACAATCCGGGAGGTCTCGACTTCGGGTGGCCCCTCGCCGGCCGCCCAGTCGAAGGACAGATCGAGTGCGCGTAAAGCTTCGGGCTGCGTCAGGTCCAGCAGCGACTCGACCAAACTGCCACTCAGACCCAACTGCCCCGCGTGGTCGAGGGCGCGCTCGTCCCAATTGAGGGCGAGTTGCCGCGCCGACCGCAGACCTGTTGCCAGCGTTGTCATCACTTTGCGAGGAAAGGGCACCGCCGGCATCCCGGCACCTTGTGATGACGGAATCTCGCCGAGGCGGGTGACAACGGTGAACACGAAACTGCCGCGCTTGGTGTGTCCGAGACGAATGTCGTCTTCGAGGAAGTTCGTGACCACGGCCGATCGGCGACCCCGGTGCGAGTGGGTCGGATCGTCGGCGGTGGTTGCGGCGGCCCTCATCATCGTGAACAACGCTTCCAAGGTGGTTTCGGCCTGCCGGAACGGGATGGTGCCGTCACTCATCTCCTGGTCGAGGCGCACGAAAAACAGGTCAGCCCGTGCGGCCGCGATGCGTTCGACCAATTGCGCCGCGTCCCAGTCATAGATGGTGGCGAGGGCTTGAAGTGTGTCACGGAAGCGCCGGGAGAAGTCGACATAGTCGGTAGCCAAGGGCAGCATGATCCGGCCAAGGAGTCCGTCTTCGCCCGGAAGTCGCCAGATTTCCCTGACGTCTTGCTCACGGACTTCGAGTTGCCAATCATGGGTCGCCAGGTACTGGGATACGGCGGGTGGCGATAGAACGGACGCAACCTCCCGGAGGCCTCCGAGCGGAGTATTCGTCACCACTGACCTCCTTCGCCGATCGACTGCATAATGCCCTTCAACCCGCCTACATCGAACAGGTTACTTCGGGGTAGGTGGACCGTCTTGCTGGCTTTTTCGTCCTCGATGCCACCGAGGTTCGCCGCATGTTCCCAGTACATGCGGCTGGAACTCCTCAGCCCGTCTTCCGAGAGGTCGATCAACTGGTCAGGATCGTCCGGTATGAGCAACACGCCGAGCAGCGCGGGAACGAACCGTTTAGGACTGACCAACTTCAAGAACCGCTCACGCTCGAGCTGCCATGTCAAATCGTGGCTTCGGAGTAGACGTTGCTGCGTCGTGCACTTGATTTGAATCTCGAATTCGGGGCAGTAGAACTTCGCGTATTCCGCAGACGCCACGATCGTAACGTCGACTCCGTCGTAGTCGGTCTCATGGCTCTTGATGGAGCAGCCTGCCGCAGCGGCGACCATGCGGACGAAGGCGAGGCTGAACTGTTCCTGCCGCGCGGAGATCGGGAGACCGCCATCGACGGTCGCCACCGCTCGAAAGCTGCCATTGTCTTCGACGACGCTCATCGCCCCCGGCTCCCCTTGCCCCCACATTTGGCTACGTAGTCGCGCTCGCCAACAGTAGCTCAATGTGGCTGCCAGCTCACTCATTTGGAGTGCCTCTAGCAAAAAGGTGGCCCTGACCTGACGGTCAGGGCCACCTTCGATGGCGCAAGCGGCGGATCAGCCCTTGTGCGACTTGACCGCTTCGGTCAGCTGCGGGGCGACGTTGAACAGGTCGCCCACGATGCCGTAGTCGGCGATCTCGAAGATCGGCGCCTCTTCGTCCTTGTTGACCGCGACGATGGTCTTCGAGGTCTGCATGCCTGCGCGGTGCTGGATCGCGCCGGAGATGCCGAGGGCGATGTACAGCTGCGGTGAGACCGTCTTACCGGTCTGGCCGACCTGGAACTGGCCCGGGTAGTAACCCGAGTCGACCGCGGCGCGCGAGGCGCCGACGGCCGCGCCGAGCGAGTCGGCCAGCGCCTCGACGACCGCGAAGTTGTCGGCGGAACCGACGCCGCGGCCACCGGAGACCACGATGTTCGCCTCGGTGAGTTCCGGACGGTCACCGGCCACGACCGGCTCGCGCGAGGTCACCTTGACCACGCCTTCTTCCTGCGCGGGCACCTCGACGGTCACCTTCTCGCCCGCACCGGCCTGCGCCGAGGCCTCGACGGCGCCGGGACGGACCGAGATCACCGGCACGTCGCCGGTGGCCTTGGCGTCGACGGTGAAGGCGCCACCGAAGATGGAGTGCACCGCGGTGCCGTCGGACTTGACCTCGACGACGTCGACCAGCAGGCCGGACCCGATGCGGGCGGCGAGACGGCCCGACACCTCTTTGCCTTCGGCGGTGGCGGCGACGATGACCGCGGCGGGCGAGGCCGACTCGGTCAGCCCGGCCAGCACGTCGACCTTCGGGGTCACCAGGTAGTTGTCCACATCGTCGGACTCGGCGATGTAGATCTTCTCGGCGCCCGCGGCGGCCAGCGCGTCGGCCAGCTTCTCACCGGTGCCCGCGGTGCCGAGCACGACGGCGGCGGGCTCGCCGAGGGCGCGAGCGGCGGTGAGCAGTTCGGTGCTGACCTTCTTGATCGCACCGTCGGCGTGCTCCACGAGCACAAGTACTTCTGCCATTTGTGTTCTCTCCTAGGAAGTCTGCAGCGCTGCCGAGATCAGATGATCTTCTGGCCGATCAGGTACTGGGCGATCTTGGAGCCGCCGTCGCCTTCGTCCGCGATCTTCTCGCCCGCGGTGCGCGGGGGCTTCGGCGTGGCCGCGGTGACGGTGGTGCCCGCGTTCGCGACACCCACGGTCGACGGGTCGACGCCCAGATCGGCCAGCGTGAAGGTCTGCACTTCCTTCTTCTTCGCGGCCATGATGCCCTTGAACGACGGGAAGCGCGGCTCGTTGATCTTCTCGGTGACGCTGACGATGGCAGGCAGGCTGGCCTCCAGCTTGAACACGCCATCGTCGGTCTCGCGCTCGCCGGTGATCTTGTCACCGTCGACGGTCAGCTTGCGCAGGTGCGTCAGCTGCGGCAGGCCCAGGTACTCGGCGATGATCGCGGGCACGGCGCCCGCGCGACCGTCGGTGGCCTCGTTGCCCGCGATGACCAACTCGACACCTTCGACCTGGCCGAGCGCGCTGGCCAGCACCCACGCCGTCTGCACGGCGTCGGAACCGTGGATGGCCGGGTCGTTGATGTGGATGGCCTTGTCGGCGCCCATGGACAGCGCCTTGCGGATGGCCTCGGTGGCGCGGTCCGGACCGGCGGCCAGCACGGTGACCTCGCCGCCCTGGGCCTCCTTGATCAGCAGCGCCTCTTCGACGGCGCGCTCGTTGATCTCGTCGAGAACGGCGTCGGCGGCCTCGCGATCGAGGGTGTAGTCACCATCGGTGAGCTTGCGCTCGGACCAGGTGTCGGGAACCTGCTTGATGAGTACGACGATGTTCGGCATCGGTCTTCGTCGACCTCCTGTTCTGGGTACACGTATGTGGTGGTCGCACGAGCGGTGCCGTACGTCCGGGTGTTTTGTGGCTCAGGCCGTGAGATTACCCTACGTTAAGTTACTCGTGGGTAACTTAGTGGCTTCTCTCTCACCAACTGGGTACCACGCGTTACAGTCCGCCGATTCGGCGGGCCCGTCCCGGCCCCGCGAAGCCGCACATCGGGGCCGACCGGGTGGGGTGTTCCGTGCGGAGGCGGTGCCAGTAACGTCGGAGTGATGAGCGAGGCTGTGATCCCTGCCGCAGTGGGCGACCCGACCGGCATCACCGCGGATCCCGAGACGACCGTGGGCACCGCGGAACCGCTGCCGCTGACCGGCGAGCGCACCGTTCCCGGCATCGCCGAGGAGAACTACTGGTTCCGCAGGCACGAGATCGCCTACGCCCGCCTGCTGGACCGCTGCGCCGGAAAGACCGTGCTGGAGGCCGGCTCCGGAGAGGGCTACGGCGCCGACATGATCGCGGGCGTGGCCACCAAGGTGATCGGTGTCGACTACGACACCAGCGCCGTCGAGCACGTGCGCGCGCGCTACCCGCGCGTGGAGATGATCCAGGGCAACCTCGCCGAGCTGCCACTGGAGGACGCCTCGGTCGACGTCGTGGTGAACTTCCAGGTGATCGAGCACCTGTGGGACCAGTCGCAGTTCCTGCGGGAGTGCCTTCGCGTGCTGCGGCCCGGCGGCGAACTGCTGATCAGCACACCCAACCGGATCACCTTCTCCCCCGGTCGCGACACACCGCTCAACCCCTTCCACACCAGGGAACTGAACGCGGCCGAGCTGACCGAACTGCTGGTCGACGCCGGTTTCGAAATCGCGCAGATGGTCGGCGTGCACCACGGGCCCGGCTTGAAAGCGTTGGACGCCAAGCACGGTGGATCGTTCATCGACGCGCAGATCGAACGAGCGCTGGCCGGAGAACCCTGGCCCGCCGAACTGACCGCGGACGTCGCCGCCATCACGATCGACGACTTCGCGCTGGTCGCCGCGGACATCGACGCGAGCTTGGATCTGGTCGCCATCGCGGTGAAGCGTTGACCGATCGCGGTACCGTGCCCGGCGGGCACGCGGCAAGCCCTGTGCCGGGCCAGTTCACCTTGGTCCTGCACTCCCACCTGCCCTGGCTGGCCCATCACGGCCGCTGGCCGGTCGGCGAGGAATGGCTCTACCAGTCCTGGGCCGCGTCCTACCTGCCCGTCGTCGAGGTCTTGCGAACCCTTGCCGCCGAAGGGCGTTCGCATCTGCTCAGTCTCGGCATCACTCCGGTGCTCGCGGCTCAGCTGGACGACCCGCACTGCCTGGCGGGTATGCACCACTGGCTGGGGAACTGGCAGCTGCGCGCCGACGAAGCGGCCATGGCGGGCAATGTCGCGCTGGGCAGGCACGAACACCGGCTCGCCGCAGCAGCCTTGGCCGAATTCGAGCGGCACTGGCGGCACGGCGCCGCGCCGGTATGGCGGGCGCTCATCGACGCGGAGACCATCGAACTGCTCGGCGGGCCGCTGGCCCATCCGTTCCAGCCGCTACTGGATCCGCGACTGCGGCAATTCCAGCTCACCGAGGGCCTGGCCGACGCGCGGCACCGCTGGGGTCGCACGCCGACCGGCATCTGGGCGCCGGAGTGCGGATACACCCCCGGCATGGAGGCCGGCTACGCCGCCGCGGGTGTGACGCATTTCATGGTCGACGGACCAGCCCTGCGCGGTGACACGACGCTCGGCCGCCCGGTGCGGGATTCCGATGTGGTCGCGTTCGGCCGGGATCTGCAGGTGAGTTACCGGGTCTGGTCACCGAAATCCGGCTATCCGGGCCACGGCGCCTACCGTGACTTTCATCACTACGACCACGCGACGGGTCTCAAACCCGCCCGGGTCACCGGCAAGACCGTCGCAGGTCCCGACAAAGCTCCCTACGATCCGGAACTGGCCGCGGCGGCCGTCGCCCGGGACGTGGAGGACTTCGTGCGCACCGTGCGGGAGCGGTTGGTCTCCGAGTCCGAGCGGATCGGGCGGCCCGCCTTGGTCGTCGCGGCGTTCGACACCGAACTGTTCGGCCACTGGTGGCACGAAGGCCCGCAATGGCTGGCACAGGTGCTGCGCGCGCTGCCGGAGGCGGGCGTCACCGTGGGCACCCTCGCCGACGCGCGGACACGCGGCTACCTGGGCGAACCGGTGCCGCTGGCCGACTCCTCCTGGGGCTCGGGCAAGGACTGGCGGGTGTGGGCGGGCGAGCAGGTGAGCGACCTGGTCGAGCTCAACGACGACATCGTCCGGTTGACCCTGGACACCCTCGACAAGATGCGCGCCGCGCAGGGCGGCGCGCCCGGGCTGCGCGACCACGTGGCCGACCAGCTGCTGCGCGAGGCGATCCTGACCGTCTCCAGCGACTGGGCGTTCATGGTCAGCAAGGACTCCGCGGCGGGTTACGCGCGCGACCGCGCACACCGCCACGCCCACGCGGTCCGGGAAATCGCCACGGCCGTCGGGGCGGGCCAACTCGCGAAAGCACGGCAGTTGGCGGCAGGATGGGGGGCAGCTGACGGACTCTTCCCCGGCGTGGACGCGCGACGACTCATCTCCGCGGGGTCCGTACCCAGCGTCACCGGGGCAGTATCCGCCGCCGCGCCAGGTTCGGGCCCCGCCACCGCGGACCACGGACCGGACCCGGCGGACCCGGGCTCGGCCGCAGAAGGACTTGCATGAAGATTTTGATGGTGTCGTGGGAGTACCCGCCGGTCGTGGTGGGTGGGCTCGGCAGGCACGTGCATCACCTCGCCGTCGAGCTGGCCGCGGCGGGCCACGAGGTGGTCGTCCTGTCGCGGCGTCCCTCCGGCACCGACGCCGCGACCCATCCCACGCACTCCTACATCGCCGACGGCGTGCTGGTGGTGGCGGTCGCGGAGGACCCGCCGGTGTTCGACTTCGGCGAGGACATGCTCGCCTGGACGCTGGCCATGGGCCACGCCATGGTGCGCGCGGGCGTCGCGCTCGGCAAGCCGGGCATCGGCGACGGCTGGACGCCCGACGTCGTGCACGCGCACGACTGGCTGGTCGCCCACCCCGGCATCGCCCTGGCCGAGTACTACGACGTGCCGCTGGTGTCGACCATCCATGCCACCGAGGCGGGGCGGCACAGCGGTTGGGTCGCGGGCAAGGTCAACAAGCAGGTGCACTCGGTGGAGTGGTGGCTCGCCAACGAATCCGACGCGCTGATCACCTGCTCGGCGTCCATGCAGGACGAGGTCGAGCGGCTCTACGGTCCGGAGCGGATCCCGATGACGGTGATCCGCAACGGAATCGACGTGAGCGCGTGGACGTTTCGTCCGCGCTCGCCGCGCAGCGGTCCGCCCCGGCTGCTGTACGTGGGCAGGCTCGAGTACGAGAAGGGCGTACAGGACGCGATCGCCGCGCTGCCGCGCATCCGCCGCGCCCACCCCGGCACCACCCTGACCGTCGCGGGCGTCGGCACCCAGTTCGAGTGGTTGCGGGAGCGCGCCCGCGTGCACCGCGTCGCCCGCGCGGTGACCTTCGCCGGTCAGCTCGACCACGCCGAACTGCTCGGCTGGCTGCACGGCGCCGACGCGATCGTGCTGCCCAGCCGGTACGAACCCTTCGGCATCGTCGCGCTCGAGGCGGCCGCGGCGGGCACCCCGCTGATCACCTCGACGGCGGGCGGCCTGGGCGAGGCCGTGATCGACGGCGTCACCGGCGCCTCGTTCGCGCCCGCGGACGTCGACGGATTGGTCGAGGCGGTCCGCGCCACCCTCGACGACCCGGCCGCCGCGCAGCAGCGGGCCTACGCCGCCCGCGAACGGCTCACCGCCGATTTCGCGTGGGACGTGGTTGCCGCGGAAACCGCCCAGGTGTACCACTCGGCCAAGCGGCGGGTGCGCAATCCGCTGGGCCGGCCGACCATCGTGGAACGTCCGCTGCCGGAACGCGATCCGAAGTAGGGCCGCCCGGTCAGGCCGCGAGCTTCTTGACGATGCGCTCGACGGTGAGCCAGGTGCGGGTGGTGATGTCCTTGCCGTACGTCTTGTCCAGCCAGGCCATGAAGTCCGGCGTCTTGCCCGGCTCGCTGTTGTCGATGACCGCGAGGAAGGCGCGCGCTGCCTTGTCGTAGGCGACGATCCTGGTGAGCGGATCGGGTTGCTCGGGCAGTGTCGCCGGATGCTCGGCCGTGTCCTTGAGGAATGTGGCGATCAGATAGGTGCCGCGCCCGTGGGTCAGGCCGGGGAACGGGTCGCTGTCCAGCAGCGCGCGCAGTTCGTCGTGGCTGCGGATGATCGTGCCGCCGCCGATCCCGAGTTCGGCGGTCAGCGCCTGCTGGATACGCTCCTCCAACGCGGGCACGTCGGTCTCCGCGCTGCGGAACACGATGTTGCCGCTGGCCAGCACCGAACCGACTCCCTCGAATCCGAGCGCCTCGAATACCGCCCGCAACTTCGCGTTGCTCATGTTCGGGTTGCTCGGCGTGATCCCCCGCAGCAGGGCGGCATAGGCAGTCATAGCGCCGAACCTACTCGTCCGCACCGACGAATCCAGGGCTTCACAGAGCAGGTCCCACCGGCTCGGATGCCGGGGTGAGTCACCTCGCTGCGCGACTCGTCCGGCTGTTTCGCCGTCAGGCGGTCTGTGTGGCGCCGTTCTTCTTGCGCGCGATGTCCTCCAGCGCGGCGAAGTACTTGGCGCGCTCTTCAGCGCCCGCCTCCCAGGCCGCCTTGCGGTTCTTGACCACCTTGGCCGGTGCGCCGACGGCGATGCTGTAGTCCGGGATCTCGCCTTTGACCACGGCGTGCGCGCCGAGCACGCAGCCGCGACCGACGCGGGTCTCGCGCAGCACGGTCACCTTGGCGGCGATCCAGGTGTCGGGACCGATGCGGACCGGGCTCTTCACGATGCCCTGGTCCTTGATCGGCACGGTGATGTCGTCCATCTTGTGGTCGAAGTCGCAGATGTAGCACCAGTCGGCCACCAGGGTCGAGTCCCCGATCTCGATGTCGAGGTAGGTGTTGACGACGTTGTCCTTGCCGAACACCACCTTGTCGCCGATGCGCAGCGAACCCTCGTGGCAGCGGATCGCGTTGCCGTCGCCGATGTGCACCCAGCGGCCGATCTCCATACGGCTCAGCTCCGGCGTCGCATGGATCTCCACGCGGCGGCCGAGGAACACCATGCCGCGCAGCACGATGTGCGGGTTGGCCAGGCGGAATTTGAGCAGCCGGTAGTAGCGCACCAGATACCAGGGCGTGTACGCCCGATTCGCGAGCACCCAGCGCAGCGACGCCAGCGTCAGAAAACGCGCCTGCTGCGGATCCCGGCGGCGCGATCCCCGCCAGCGCGAGCGCAACGGTGCGCCCCACATGCTCGTCACGAACGGTTCTCCTGTCGTGGTCCTACGGCCGTCGCCCGCCTCGCGGCGACGGATAGAGCCTATCGCCCACGACGAGCACCGTGACGAGCACCCGCGACGACAACGCCGGGACGCGTTCACCCGCGCACGGGCCTCCCGTACAGTGACTCGTGCGCCGGAGACGGCGACGGCGAACGCCAACGACGACAGGAGTGCGGCAGGTGCGAAGCGGCGGCGTACTGGCTACTTCCATGTGGCGACCGTCCCGGAAACGTGCCCCGGTCGTGCTGGCCGTGCTGGTTACGGTCGGTGCGCTGGCATCGACCGGTTGCGGCACCGATTACGACGACATCACCGTCGGCTCCGGCAAGGGCTGGACCGCCGCCTACCACGACGGCCGCAACAGCGGCACCAGTCCGGTCACCGGATCGCAAAAGATCGAGCTGAGCTGGTCGCGGCCGGTCGGCGGGCCGATCGCCCAGCCGATCACGCTGGGGCCCGACAGTCAGCTGTTCGTCACCACGCAACTGCCGAACTGTTCGATCTTCTCCTTCCAGATGGCCACCGGTCGCAAGCGGTTCTGCAATGCCTTGGGCTCGAGCGCGATCTCGGCGCCGTCCGCGGTCGACGGGATGACCAACGTCTACGTCGGCGACGACAGCAGGATGATCTCGTTCAACTACCTGGGGCAGCCGCGATGGGCCACGCCCGTTGCCGGAACGCCGGTCTCGGTGCAGTTCACCGGTGACGGAAAGCTGCTGACGGTCACGCAATCCGGCCAGGTCGACGTGCTGTCGCGGCAGACCGGCGATCGAATGGTGCCGACCGTGCAACTGCTCGGCGAGCCGGACTTCCTCGCCCACGCCAACCTCGGCTGGCCTGCCGCAGGTCAGGGACTGGACGACTGCGCCGCCGGAGGGCCGCAGTGCCCCGTCGCGAACATCTCCCCGATCGACACCGCGAGCGGCCGTTTCTATGTGACGTTGTGGCAGCCGGGTCGGCCGTCCGGGGCGGTGGTCGCGCTGCGCTATGCCGATGGCAAGGTCGAGCGGGAGTGGAGCGCCGAACTGCTGCAGCGCGGCAGCGCGACCAGCCCGGCCCTGTCCGCCGACGGCGGCACCCTCTACGTCGGCGACAACAGCAATCGGCTGATCGCCCTCGATACCGCCGACGGGCGGACCAAGTGGGTCCACCAGTTGGAGTGGGCGCCGCGCGGCGGCATCTCGGTATCCGGCGACGGCCTGATCATCCCGTCCGGCGACGACGGCTACCTGCTCGGGCTGCGGGACAACGGCGACGCGGTTGAAACTGTTTGGGAGCGAAAAGATCTCGCGCTGCGCGGGCCTGCGGCGCAGACAGCGGGCGACACCGGATACGCCGCCGCGGCGATCGGAGACGGCCTGAATCTCGTCACCTTCGACACGCAGACCGGAGCCACCATCGACTCCGACGTCCTGCCGGGCGCGAAGGGGACCGTCACGGGCACGTCGGTGGGCGCGAAGGGCGAGGTCGTGGTCGCCACCCGGATCGGCGAGATCTTCGCGTTCGAACCGGAGTAGAGTCACCTCGAACTTGTCGTGTTCCGGTTCGAGCGGGGGGAACTATGGCCAGGGGCCGGAATTCTCCCGCGGCTCGGTAAGGCGACGATAGTCGCGATCGCTCTACTCACGTCTACCGCCGCGTGCGCTGACACGGTCGACGGGCAGCCGGTGGCAGTGCCGCGAAGCCCGGCCGCGACCACACCGGCGAAGGTGACCGGCGAGCCGTTCGCCGAACACGCCGTCGACGACGAATGCGTGCTCAGCGGTGGGGAAATCAGCGCCCTCGCGGATGTGAGCCTCGGCGACGGGCGAGACACCAGCACCGAACGCCACGACGGTTCCTATGGTCGAAGCTGCACCTACCACCTCACAGCCGGTGGAGTACTGTCCTTCAGCGCATCCATCGAAGTGGCGCGGCCACAACAGAGTTCGGTGACCGAGGCGACCATAGCGCGGCTGACGAATCCGACCGACCAGCGATGGGCGGCCGCTGCGAGACTCGTCGTCGCCGCCCTTCCCGCGTAGAAGCGATTCGAGCAGACATCCGATGATCACGGGGTGGAACAGAGGAAGACCGTCGCGGCGCGGCCGATGCGAGTGATCACCAGCGTATGCGGCCGGGTGCCGCGGAGTTTGAGTCGCGAACGCAACGCGTCAGGATCCACATCGACGCCCCGGACGAGGATTTCGAGAGGCCCGCAATCGCGGCGATGCAGTTCGGCGCGCAGGATTTTCTCGCGAAAATCCATGCGATCGAGGATGCGGAAACCACGTACACCCTCGGGAACGGTGTCGCCGGTGAGATAGGCGATGCGTGGATCCAGTTGCCACAGGGCGTATTTCGAGGCGTAATGACGGACGAGCCCGGCGCGCACGATCGCACCGTCCGGATCGATGATCCACTGCCCCGGCGCGCGCTCATCGATGTCGTCGGGCTCGGCGTCGGTGATGGTCCACGCGGCTCCCTTGGAGGAGAGCACCGTCGCGCGACGGGTGACGCCGGACTCGGTGAGTCCCGCGGACCACAGGCATGCCTCACGCACCGAGCCGTCGAGCGAGACCACCTCCACCTCACCCGACCAGCCGAGCCGGTCGAAATCGAGACCGGGCGCGCACTTCACGGCCAGATCGCGACCCGCGTAGGCAGCGAGCAGGTCCGGCAGCGGCGGGCTCAGCGCGGCCGGGTCGTGGGTGCGCCTGCCGTCGGCGCGCCGGGCGGGGTCGGCGATGATCACGGTGTCGCGACTGCTCGGACGCAGCGCATCCGCGCGGACCAGCATCACGTTTCGGGTTCGCTCCGCAGGTCCCCCGGCGGACGCGAGCGGACCCGGCTCCGCCGCCTCGTGCCAGTGCGGCCCCAGATTGTGCGCGGCGAAAGCCAGCCGCACTGCGTCCAGATCGCTGCCGAGCACCGCCGGGCACACCCGGGCCAGCTCGACGAGTTCGGCTCCGATCGAGCAGGTGACGTCGTGCACCGTCCGTCCGGCGAGCCGGGCGGCACGCTGCCGCGCGACGAGCGTCGGGGTGGCCTGTTGCAGCGCGTCGTCGGTGAAGAGCCACTGCGCGGCATCGAGGAGCTTCGCGCCTGCCCTGCGCCGCAAGCGCACGGTCTCGATCAGGGCCGCCGTTCGGTCGCCGTGCGTGCGGCGCACCTGTTCGAGATCGCGCAAGTGCGTCGCCGGGGTCAGCTCCAGCAGGGCCACCTCGGTCAGCGCGGCATTGCCTGCCGCGCTACCCAGGTACCGGACATCCTCGTGGGAGAAGCGATAGCCCACTACCGATCCCCCAGGACGTCCGTCCCACCGCTGTCGCGGCGTGCCGCCTCGGGAGCCCGGCGCGGGAATGCGACCAGGGGCTCGCACCCCTCGACTGCACCGACCGTGCCATCGTGGGGAGCGACATGGTCGCGAAGGGTGACGCGGCCCACTACTTTCCGGCGGAGCTCGGCTTCACGCCGGTGATCATGGCGTTGTAGAAGAACTGACGCGGAACCACGCGGCGCATGACGTTCTCGTCCACCCAGCTCAGCCCCAGCCAGGCGCGGTACATCGCCATCCGGTAGCGCCAGGTGAGCTTCTCGGCGGGCACGGCCGCCTCGAAGGTGCGCACCGGCCAGCCCCACAGCGCAGCCGCGAATTCCTCGGTCTTGGCGGCCACCTCGACAGCGCCCGCCGAGCGGGCCATCGCCTCCAGGGCGCGCGGGTCGAAGGTGTGCAGGTCGACGACCGCTTCCAGGGCCGCGGCGCGCGAGGACTCGTCCAGCTCCTCCTGCGGGCGCCGCCAGTCGCTGAGCATCGGCAGCTTGGTGACCGTGGTGGTGGCCTTCCAGGTGATCCGGCCCAACCAGCGCGCGTAGAAGTTGCCGACCGTGGTCGGCTCACCGGCGAACACGAAGCGCCCGCCCGGCTTCAGCACGCGCAGGCACTCCTTGAGCGCCAGTTCGACGTCCGGGATGTGGTGCAGCACCGCGTGACCGACCACCAGATCGAAGGTGTCGTCCTCGTAAGGGATGGTCTCGGCGTCGGCGACCCGGCCGTCCACGTCCAACCCGAGGTTCTGCGCGTTGCGCAGCGCGACCTTCACCATGCCCGGCGACAGGTCGGTGACCGAGCCGGACTTCGCCACGCCCGCCTGCATCAGGTTCAGCAGGAAGAAGCCGGTACCGCAACCCAGTTCGAGCGCCTTGTCGTAGGGCAGCGGGGCGGGACCGACGGCCGCGTCGAACCGGCCGCGCGCGTATTCGATACAGCGCTCGTCATAGGAAATGGACCATTTGTCGTCATAGGTCTCGGCTTCCCAGTCGTGGTAGAGAACCTGGGCCAGCTTCGTATCCTTGAGCGCTGCTTCGACCTCTGCCTCGGTGGCGTGCGGGTTCGGCGCGGGGTCGTCGGGACGTACCGTCATGGTCGGCAAGCCTACCCAAATCCCCAGTTGACGCCTGCTATCGCCCCACGAATTGCGCCGACCCCGGACCGTCGGCCAAATAGGAACCTGTTCCTATCAGGCGATCTTCCGTGGTGAACAGGACCGACCACTCGTCACGGGCGCGATCCAGACCGTGCGGACCGGCTTCGAAGACCGCTTTGGCGGCGGCCAGCGCGCGGGCGGGACCATCGGCGAACTGGCGCGCCCAACCCATCGCGGCGGTGTACACGTCGTCCGGCGCGACGACCTCGTCCACCAGGCCGAGAGCCTTCGCCTCCTCCGGCTCGACGAAACGGCCGGTGTAGACGAGGTCCTTGGCCGGGCCCGGCCCGATCAGCAGCGCCAGGCGCCGGATGCCCGCGAGCGGGATCAGGCCGGTTTTGATCTGCGGCAGACCCAGCTTCACGTTGTCACCGATGACGCGGCGATCCGCGCCCAGCGCCAGTTCCAGCCCGCCGCCGAGGCAGTAACCGCTGATCGCCGCGACAGTGGGCTGCGGGATCCTGGCCAGGCAGCCCAGGGCCCGCTGGAGATCGGCCGCCATGGCGGTGGCCTCGTCACTGCTCAGCCCGCTCAGTTCGGCCACGTCGTCACCCGCCGAGAACACTCGTTCGTCGCCGTACACGACCACCGCGGCGACGCCCGGGTCCGCGGCGACGGCGTCGGCCGCCTCGGCCAGCTCGCGCACCAGCTGCAGATTCAGCAGATTCAGCGGCGGGCGATCGATCCGGAGGACGGCCACGCGGCGCGCGGCATCACCCTCGGGCAGATCCAGGGTCACGAATTCGGCCATGAGAGGTCACGCTACCGCGTGCTCACCGGCGTGGGCGGTCAGGACCGGAGGAGGTAGCGCAGCGTAACCACGCAGGACCCCGCCCACGCCGACCAACAGACACAGCGTGGGCGGTCAGCGCGCGGACCCCTTCAGCCGTCGAGCATCCGGAAGATCGGCGAAGTAGCGCTGGTTGTCCGGGAACGACAGCATCCGCTTGCCGTCCAGATCGGCCAGTACGGGCAGGATCGGATCGATGGCCCGCTGCGCGGCCAGGATGTCGGCGGTGGAGCGGAACGCACCCAGCGCGACCAGCTGCGACCAGGTCGGCGGCAGCAGCACGTCGGCGCCCGAACGCCATCGGTCCAGCGCCGCCGCCGGGGTGCTCCAGCGCACCTCCGCCGCCTCGGACGTGGCGCCGTCGGCCCGCTGTCCTTGCGGCAGCACCGCGACGAAGAACCGGGTGTCGTAGCGGCGCGGCTCGATGACCGGGGTGATCCAATTCGCCCACGGCCGCAGCAGGTCGGCGCGCAGCACGAGCCTCTCCTCGGCGAGGAACGACGCCAGCGACAGTTCCCTGCGCTCGAGCCTGCCGCGCGCGTCCCGGTACCCGGCGGTGTCGGAGACGACGCTGTCGGCGGTCGGGCCGGCCAGCAGCACACCGCACTCCTCGAACGTCTCCCGCACCGCCGCGCAGACCAGCGCCTTGGCTCTCGGCTCGGTGGTGGCGAATCGCTCGGCCCACCAGGCGGGCTCCGGTCCGGCCCAGGCGATGTCCGCGGTCGCGTCGGACGAGTCGACGCCGCCACCAGGGAACACGGTCATGCCCGCGGCGAACGCCATGGCGCCGACCCGGCGCTGCAGGAAGATCTCGGGCCCGTCGACGCCGTCGCGCACGAGCATCACCGTCGACGCGTCCTTCAGCGGCGGCGCCTGTTGCTGAGAGTCTGCCTGCGCTTCTGTCTCACTCACGTCTGCACCCTAACGCGCGCTTGGTGGGCGACGACACGGCCGTTGCCGGTCAGCGGGTGCGGTGCCTGCCCGCGCGCCGCGCACGCCGCGCGAAGTAGCGGCCGTCGACTCGATCCAGCGCGATCGATTGCCGGAAGGCGTCGCTGAGGTTCTCCGCGGTGAGCACGTCGGAGAGCAAGCCCTGCGCGACCACTGAGCCTTCGTTGAGCAGCAGGCCGTGGGTGAATCCGGGCGGGATCTCCTCGACGTGATGGGTGACCAGCACAATCGCGGGCGAGTCCGGGTCCGCGGCCAGATCGCCGAGCCGCTCGACCAGTTCCTCCCGGCCGCCCAGATCCAGGCCCGCGGCCGGTTCGTCGAGCAACAACAGCTCGGGATCGGTCATCAGGGCGCGGGCGATGAGCACCCGTTTGCGCTCGCCCTCCGACAGTGTTCCGTAGGTGCGGTCCGACAGGTGCTCGGCGCCGAGACTTTCCAGCATGTCGATGGCGCGATCGGTGTCCATGTCGTCGTAGCGCTCGCGCCAGCGGCCGAGCACCGCGTAACCGGCGGACACCACCAGATCGCTGACCTTCTCATCGATCGGGACCCGGCTGGCCACCGCGGCCGAGGACAGGCCGATGCGCGGACGCAACTCGCTGACGTCCACTTTCCCGATCCGCTCGCCGAGCAGATGGGCGACGCCCGCGGTCGGGTGCATCTCGGCGGCGGCCATTCGCAGCAGCGAGGTCTTGCCCGCGCCGTTGGGGCCGAGGACCACCCAGCGTTCGTCGAGCTCGACCTGCCAGGTGACCGGACCGACGAGGGTATGCCCCGAGCGGCGGACGGTCACGTCGGTGAAATCGATGAGCAGATCGGGATCCGGTTGCGGCACGGGCTCCATCTTGGCCCACCTGAGGGGGCACTTGCCAACGCGGGGAGGGGAAAGCCGAGCCGTGGCTGGAATCCATGCCCGATCGCAGCCATCAGGGCCGTATCGCCCGAGCGTCCGACACGCCCGCGACGTCACCGCGCGATGTTCACCAGGATCGGGCGGGTACGGCGATCACCGTCATGGAGCCCGGCGCAACCTCGGTGTAGCCCGCGTCGCGCACGGCGACCGCGCCGCCCTCGGCCACCTGCTCGACCAGCGCGGCCCAGCGTCCCGCGTCGGCCTCGCGCACCGCGCAGCGGAAGCCGAGTTCGGCCCAGCGCCGCGCGTGCTCGATCGGCAGCGCGCCCGCCAGCAGCATGCTCGCGTGGCCCACCTGGGCGGCCGCCTTGCCCAGTGTCATCCCGAGCCCGGTGTTCACCCACAGGACGGGCAGGCTCGGATCGGGCGGCCCGGGCTCGTCGTGCTCGAGATCGGTGCCGCCGATCTGCAGACGCTTGATCCGTGGATCGACCCGGCCCACCGGCCCCGGGACCAGCGCCCGCGCCCGCGCACCGTCGATCTCGACGGTGACGCCGTCCACCGCGCAGGTCGCCTGCCACTGGGCGCCCCGCGCGCGACGAGCCACCTTGCGGATGCGGGATCGCTTCCACGCCAGATACGGCTCTTCCCATTCGCCACCCGGCCCGACCCGCTCGTCCAGGCACAGCGCCACCGCGGCGGCCGCCGCCGCGGCCAGCAGGGCGCTGCGCGGAGGCGGATCGGCTTTGGGCAAGTGCAGGACCATCTGCATCGCCTGCACCATGGCGGGGTCGTCCGGGTCGGCCGCCCCGTAATAGCCGCGGGCCAGTTCCGCATGCCGGGCGTCGAATGCCGCGATATCCGATGTCGTTGTGGTGACGTCCGATGTGGCTGCCGCCACGGATGGCTCGGCGCCGCAGTCCGGCATGCTCGTCATCACCGCACCTCGATCGTCAACGAGAACGTCCGGGCCGGCTCCAAACCCTGGTCCCACGGACGCGTGTACTCCATCTTCAATGTGGTCGCACCCGTCCCGACGCCTACGAAGCTCCGCACGGCCGTGCCGCCGGCGCCCGGCGCGACCGGCGCGGCCGCATCCGGTTCGAAATCGGCCTCGCCGTCCGGTTTCACCACCGACGAGTCGAGTGCCGCGACGCTCCAGGAGTATCCGGTCGACGGGTTGGCAGGCAGGGCGACCACGAGCCGCTGTCCGGCCGACAGCCGCCGCTGCTGCGCGTTGTCGGCCTCACCTACGCGCACAACGGCATTCGCGACCTCGGCGGTGGTCGTCTCCGACGAGCCGTTGCCGCACCCCGCCACCGCCGATCCGATCAGCAGCACAAGCAGGGACTTCCGCACCCTTCCTCCGATCGCCGAATGATCAACCCGCAGTGAGCCTACCGATCGGCGGCTGCGCGCACCGGCGCGCTGTCCGGGGTGTGGGTCCGGACCGCTCACCCCAGCGGGACGCGACGCAGCAAACCGTCCCTGGCGTCGGCGGCTTCCACTTCGTGCCGGGTGACTCCGAGAATGAACAGGACGGCGTCCAGGTACGGGTGCGAGAGCGCGGCGTCGGCGACCTCGCGCAGCGCGGGTTTGGCGTTGAAGGCGACGCCCAGCCCGGCGGCGTTGAGCATGTCGATGTCGTTGGCGCCGTCGCCCACCGCGACGGTCTGTTCCATCGGCACCCCGGCCTCGGCCGCGAACTTGCGCAGCGCGGTCGCCTTGGCCGCGCGGTCGACGATCTCGCCGACGACCCGGCCCGTCAGCTTGCCGTCCACGACCTCCAGCGTGTTCGCCTGCACGAAGTCCAACTCCAGCTCGTGCGCCAGCGGTTCGATCACCTGACGGAAACCGCCGGACACCACGCCGCAGCGGAAACCGATCCGGCGCAGCGTGCGGATGGTGGTGCGCGCGCCGGGGGTCAACGCGATCCGGTCGGCCACCTCCTCGATCACCGACTCGTCCAATCCGGCCAGCGTCGCGACCCGCTGCCGCAGCGATTCGGCGAAGTCGATCTCTCCGCGCATGGCGGCCTCGGTCACCTTGCGGACCTCGTCCTCCACACCCGCGTGTGCGGCGAGCATCTCGATGACCTCGCCCTGGATCAGGGTCGAGTCGACGTCGAACACGATCAGCCGCTTGCCGCGGCGGGCCAGACCGGCCCGCTCCACCGCGACGTCCACCTGCTCGGCCACCGCGACCTCGGCCAGTGCCGTGCGCAGCCGCGAATCGGTGTCCGGGCCGGAGTCGATGGCGGTGACCATCAGCTCCATGCCGGTCACCGGGTAATCGGCGATGCCGCGAATGGAGTCGATATTGGCGCCGAGGGCGGCCAGTTGCCGCGACACCGCGCTGAACGCGCGCGCGGTCACCGGGCTACCGAGGATGACCACCGCGTGGGTGGACATCGGCTGCCTGCCGATCGCCGCGTCCACTTCCACGTCGACGTGCATGCCGACGGTGTTCATGGCCTCTTCGAGCTCGTCCTGCAACGCCTCGGCGTCGGTCGGGCAGATGACCAGGACACCCAGGGTCAGCCTCCCCCGGATCACGACCTGCTCCACGTCCAGCAGACTCACCCGGTGCCGGGACATCGCCGCGAGCAGCACGGACGTCACACCGGGGCGGTCCGGCCCGGTGACGGTGACGAGAACGGTGGTGTCGGCCAACTGATGCGCTCCAAACTCGGTGTTCGCCGTCGCTGTCGGTGGACATCGTTGTCGTGACGCCAACGGTGCGTACTGCTCTCACAAAAGAGTGTGCACCCGCTGTCACCAGCAGGTGCACACTCATGGCGGTATCTTTCGCCTACTTCGTCAACGCGGCCGTCTCGTGGACCTCGGTGGCGTGCTTGCCCGCACCCCAGCCCACGTGGGCCTCGGCGCGCATGCGCTCGATCATGTGCGGGTAGTGCAGCTCGAAGGCGGGACGCTCGGAGCGGATGCGCGGCAGCTCGTAGAAGTTGTGCCGCGGCGGCGGGCAGGTGGTGGCCCACTCCAGCGAGTTGCCGTAGCCCCACGGGTCGTCCACGGTGACCACCTCGCCGTAGCGGTAGCTCTTGAAGACGTTCCACAGGAACGGCAGCATCGACGCGCCGAGCACGAAGGCGCCGATCGTGGAGATCGTGTTCAGCGTGGTGAAGCCGTCGCTGGGCAGGTAGTCGGCGTAGCGGCGCGGCATGCCCTCGGCGCCCAGCCAGTGCTGGACGAGGAAGGTGGTGTGGAAGCCGATGAACGTCGTCCAGAAGTGCCACTTGGCCAGGCGCTCGTCCAGCATGCGTCCGGTCATCTTCGGGAACCAGAAGTAGATGCCCGCGTAGGTGGCGAACACGATGGTGCCGAAGAGCACGTAGTGGAAGTGCGCCACGACGAAGTACGAGTCGGTGACGTGGAAGTCCAGCGGCGGGCTGGCCAGGATGACGCCGGACAGGCCACCGAAGAGGAAGGTGACGATGAACCCGATGGAGAACAGCATCGGCGACTCGAAGGTCAGCTGACCGCGCCACATCGTGCCGATCCAGTTGAAGAACTTCACACCGGTCGGGACCGCGATGAGGAAGGTCATGAACGAGAAGTACGGCAGCAGGACCGCGCCGGTGGCGTACATGTGGTGCGCCCACACCGCGATGGACAACGCGGCGATACCCAGGGTGGCGTAGACCAGCGTGGTGTAACCGAAGATCGGCTTACGCGAGAAGACCGGGAAGATCTCCGAGACGATGCCGAAGAACGGCAGCGCGATGATGTACACCTCGGGGTGGCCGAAGAACCAGAACAGGTGCTGGTAGAGCAGGATGCCGCCGGTCGCGGGGTCGTAGATGTGGCCACCCAGGTGGCGGTCGTAGGCCAGGCCGAACAGCGCGGCGGTCAGCAGCGGGAAGGCCAGCAGCACCAGGACGCTGGTGACGGCGATGTTCCAGGTGAAGATCGGCATCCGGAACATGGTCATACCGGGAGCACGCAGGCAGACCACGGTGGTCAGCATGTTCACGCCACCGAGGATGGTGCCCAGACCGGACACCGCGAGGCCCAGGATCCACAGGTCGGTTCCGACGCCGGGCGAGTGCAGGATGTCGGTCAGCGGCACGTACGCCGTCCAGCCGAAGTCCGCGGCGCCGCCCGGGGTGATGAAGCCCGCGGTCGCCATGCTGGCGCCGAACGCGTACAGCCAGTAGCTGAAGGCATTCAGGCGGGGGAAGGCGACGTCGGGGGCGCCGATCTGCAGCGGCAGGATGATGTTGGCGAAGCCGAACACGATCGCGGTCGCGTAGAACAGCAGCATGATCGTGCCGTGCATGGTGAACAGCTGGTTGAACTGCTCGGTCGACAGGAACTGCAGGCCGGGGCGCGCGAGCTCACCGCGCATCAGCAGCGCCATCAGGCCACCGATGAGGAAGAAGCCCATCGACGTGGTCAGGTACATGACACCCAGGACCTTGGGGTCCGTGGTGGTGACCATCTTGTAGATGAACGAGCCCTTCGGCCCGGTCCGAGCCGGATAAGGCCGAGTCGCTTCCAACTGAGGGACTGGCTGGGGCTCTACGGCAGTCACTGATCCTCCTGAAAGGTGCCTTTAGGTCGCTCCGCAGGCTCCGCTGATCGCATCCATCCGCTATGTCGGGACAGACGACAGTTCGCTTGCGCTCTTCGAATCGTAAACCGTGGCGATGGAGCGAGCCGAACGGGTCCTACTCTCTGTCGTATTTGTTCGGCCGCACCTGCGGCACGGCGTGTTCGCGGTCCCCTCGGGGCTCGGGTTGCGATTCTGGTCCTACTGCGGTCGGCACCGATCAGTTCGGCGGGCCGGGTCCGTCTGTACCGGTGACATCAGTTCACCTCGCAGCCAGGAGGCCAGTGATGACGAAACCGAACGACACCAAGCCGGGCGATCCCTGTTGGGTAGAGCTGTACACCTCCGATCCCGACCGGAGCATCGCGTTCTATCGCGACCTGTTCGGGTGGACCGCCGAGAGCGCGGGCGAGGAGTTCGGCGGCTATATCACCTTCCGCAAGGGCGGGCGCGTGGTGGCGGGCGCGATGGCCAGGATGCCCGGCGACACCGACAGCCCGGAACAGTGGACGGTGTATCTGGCCAGTCCCGATGCCCAGGCCACCGCCGACGCGGCGACCGCGGCGGGGGCGTCGCTGGTCGTGCCGCCGATGGCGGTCGGCGAGCTGGGCACGATGGCCGTGCTCGGCGACGTCGGGGGCGCGGGCGTCGGCATCTGGCAGGCCGGGACGTTCCCCGGCTTCGAGACCATGGGCCTGGTCTCCGGCGGGCAGTGGCGCGACCACGCGGGCGCACCGTCGTGGTTCGAGTTGCACACCCGCGCCTACGACGCCTCGCTGACGTTCTACCGCGACGTGTTCGGCTGGTCGGACGTCTTCACGATCTCCGACGTCCCGGAATTCCGCTACTCCACCATCCACGCGGAGAGTCCGATGCTCGGCGGCGTCATGGACGCCTCGGCGTTCCTGCCCGAAGGCGCACCCGCCGGCTGGACCGTCTACTTCGGCGCCGACGACGTGGACAAGACCGTCGACCGGCTCGCCGAACTGGGCGGCTCGGTGCTCTCGCCCCCGGAGAACACCCCCTACGGCCGCATGGCCGCGGTCACCGACGCCACCGGCGCCCGCTTCAGCATCGGCGGCGAGAAAGCGTGATTCACGGCGCCGTCCGGCGCTGCGAATCAGACACGGTACCCTCAGCCGCATGCCGCTGAGCGCCTTCGTTCGCTTCCGAAACCGCACAGCTTCTCCCACACCCGCCGCCGCGGGTCGCCGGGTGATCGTGGTCGCCGCCGTGTGCGCGACTGTTCTGGCGGCGGGCTGTGGCGGCAAGAGCGACGACGACGTCTCGATCGTGCGCACCACCACGAATATCGCGGGTGCGGGCGTGGTGGGTCTGGAGCGTGACACCACCCGGGCGTGCGCGTTGCCGAGCGCGCCGGACCCGGCGGATGCGCAGACCCGGAGCGTCACGCATGCGGCGGGGGTCTCCGAGGTGCCCGCCGATCCACAGCGCATCGTCGTGCTCACCACCTCCGCGCTGGACGCGGTCTGCGCGCTCGGCCTGTGGGAGCGGGTCGTCGGCACGGTGACCCTCGACGGGCCGAGCCCGCAACCGGCCTATCTGGGGACCGGCGTGCTGAAGATTCCCGGCGTCGGCACCGCCGCGCAACCCGACCCGGCCCGGATCGCCGATCTGCGCCCCGACCTGATCCTCGGCGAGATCCCCACCGGCGCGGCGAGTTTCGCCGCGCTCCAGGCCATCGCCCCGACCGTGCTGGTCGGCTCGAACAACAGCTGGCAGGCCGAATTCGCGGCTTTCGCCGCGGGTTCGGGACGTCTGGGCGCGGCGGAGACCGCCCTGCAGAACTACCGCACCGAGGCGCGCGACACCGGTGTCGCGCTGGCGGCGGGCCAGACGCAGGCATCGGTCATCCGGTTCACCGCCGACACCGACCAGGTGCAGGGCGGCGACAGCTTCGCGGGCCAGGTGCTCGGCGACGCGGGCGTGCAGCGGCCCGCCGCCCAGCGCGGCGCCTCGTTCGACGTGCGCGGGGGCGAGTTCGCCACGAAGGTGGAAGGCGACGTGATCTACGTGATCCTCGCGGGCCGGGAGGGCAAGGAGCACGGTGAAGCGGTGCTGCGCACCGACGAATGGAAGGAACTCGGCGCCGCCACCGACCGCCGGGTGTTCGCCGTGGAGGACAGCGTCTGGCACGGCGAGGGCCTCACCGCCGCCCGCGCCCTGCTCACCGATCTGCGCAACACGCTCAACGGCTACGTGACCGACTGAGCGCCACACCCTTGGGTGGGATTTCGCCCACCCTGGGAGTGCCCGGACCAGCGCTGGGGTTGCTGTCGGAAGGGCCGCTCGAGGACGAGATTAAGAGGTACGCAGAACAACCTCCCAATCGACACTCGAGGACACGAAATGCACACGCTGACCGATTCGCTCGCCGACAACCTCTACGTCCTGCCGCTGGCCGAGCCCGTCGCCGAGGTCGATCCGCAGGCGGTCGTGGTGTCCACCGCCGATTGCGACCTCACCTACGCCGAACTGGATCGCTGGTCCAACCGCCTCGCCCGCCTGCTGCTCGGCATCGGCGCGGGCCCCGGCACCCGCATCGCGGTGGCGATCGACCAGCCCATCGAGTCCGTCGTGGCCGAGCGGGCCGCCACCAAGATCGGCGCAGTGACCATCCCCGTGACCGAAGACGGCTCCTTCGCGCTCGGCACCCCGGTGGGCGTCACCACCAAGGATCAGCGGCCCGACCAGGCCGGCGCGATCACCTGGCTGGTGCTGGACGAGCGCTCCACCCTCCAGCGCTACCTCACCAGTTCTTCCGCCCCGCTGGGCACCGCCGACCTGGACCTTCTTCCCGCATCCGCCTGACCGGGCATATCCCTCCCCACGCGACCCGAACAGCGATGTTCGGGTCGCGCAGTGTGCGCAATACCCCCGCAGCGCCGACCGCGCCGGTTCAGAATTGACTTGCCGCGAGCTGTGCGGCGGCAGGTACTACCGCAACCGCGGCGGCTACGGGCGGTCATCGCCGGGTAGTCCGACCGCGGTCTGAACGTAGGACACGTCATGCAACAGCCTTCCCTTTCGGCGAAAAATACGGACACGGTTCTTCCCGACGGGGCCTTCGCCTTGTCGGCGGCACAGCGCGGCATCTGGTTCGCCCAGCACGTCGCCGGTGACACTCCGATCTCCATCGCCCAGTACGTCGAACTGAACGGACCGATCGACCTCGACCTGCTCGCGCGTTCGGCGCAGCAGGCCGGGCGCGAGTTCGGCACCGGCTACCTCCGTCTCGTCGAAGTGGAGGGGCACCCGTTCCAATTCGTCGACCCCACCCTCGACGACAGCCTGGAAACGTTCGACTTCCGCTCCGAACCCGACCCCGAGGCGGCCGCGCACACCTGGATGCGCGCCGAGTACGAGGCGCCGTTGGAACTGACCCGCGACCGCCTGGTGCGCATCGCCATGCTGCGCGTCGGAGCGGAACGCTGGTTCTGGTATTCCCGGATCCACCACATCGTGCTGGACGGTATGGGCGCGCTGACCATGGTGCAGCGCACCGGAGAGCTCTACAACGCCGCCGTGGAGGGCCGTGCAGCGCCGCCGGCGAAGGCGGAGGACCTGCGCAAGATTGTCGACGCGGACCTGGCCTACCGCAGTTCGGAGCGGTTCGTCGCCGACCGCGAGCACTGGCTGGCACATCTGGACGGCATGGCCGATCCGGTGAACCTGGCCGGTCGCACCGCGGGCGTGGACGGGCATCCGAGGCGGGTCGCGGGCGCGCTGCCCGCCGACACCGCCCGACTGCTGGCTGACGTCGCCGAGCAGGTGTCCTCCGGCGTCGCGCCGACCGTGGTCGCCGCGTTCGGCGCGTACCTGTCGGCGATGACCGGCGCACCCGAGGTCGTGCTCAGCCTTCCCGTGTCCGCGCGCACCACCGCCACGCTGCGGCGTTCCGGCGGCATGATCGCCAACGTCGTTCCGCTGCGGCTGCGCCTGACGCCCTCCACGACGGTGGGCGACGTCATCCGCGCCGCCCAGGGCGAGTTGACGGGTGCGCTGCGGCGCCAGCGCTACCGGCAGGAAGACATCTTCCGCGACCTCGGCTGGCCGATGGACGAGGCCGCGTCTTTCGGCCCCTCGGTGAACCTGATGATGGTCGACACCAGGATTCAGCTCGGCCAGGTCACCGGCCGGCTGCACGTGCTGACCTCCGGTTTGATCGATGACCTGTTCGTCAACCTGTATCCGGGCGTCGGCGGCGAGAGCACGCATGTCGACTTCCAGGCCAACGGCAACCTCTACACCGACGCCGAGCTGACCGGGCAGCACCGCCGGTTCCTGTCCTTCCTGCACCGCTTCCTCGCCGCGGGACCGGACGCGCCGTTGGCGACCGTCCCGGTGCTGTCGGCCGACGAGCGCGCGGACTTCGCCCCCGCGCGCGGCCCCGTGGGCGTCGCGGCGCGGACGCTGCCGGACATCCTCGCCGAGGGCGCGGCCCGGGATCCGCTGGCGACCGCGCTCGTCGAAGGCGAGACCGCGCTGACCTACCGCGGGCTGGACGACTACACCAACCGGCTGGCGCGGGTGCTGATCGCCGCGGGCGCCGGCCCCGAACACACCGTGGCGATCTCGATTCCGCGGTCGATCCAGTCGGTCCTGGCGACGATCGCGGTGGCCAAGACCGGCGCGGCGTTCGTGCCGATCGACCCGACCTATCCGGCCGACCGGATCGAGCACATGGTCGGCGACAGCGGAGTCGTCGCCGGGGTGACGACGGCGTCGGCGCGAAAGTCGTTGTCGGATCGGGTGTCCTGGCTGATCCTCGATGACGAGGGCACCGAGCGGGCGTTGGGCGAGCAGGACGCCGCACCGCTGACCGACGCCGAGCGCACCGCCGCGCTGCGCCCCGACCAGGTCGCGTACGTCATCTATACCTCCGGCTCCACCGGACTCCCCAAAGGCGTGCTCGTCCCGCATCGCGGCCTGGCCAACCTGGTGGCGAGTTCCGGCGCCGGTTTCGGCATCGACGCGAATTCGGTTGTCGCCCATGCTGTATCACCGAGTTTCGACATCTCCGTCGAGGAGATTCTGGTCACGCTCGCGGCGGGCGCGACGCTGGCCGTTGTGCCGCCGTCGGCGTACGCGGGCGCGGAGCTGGCTCAGGTGCTGCGCGCCCACCGCGTGACCCATCTCAACGTGACCCCGGCCGTCGTCGGATCGCTCGACCCGGCCACGCTGCCCGACCTGCGCACCGTGATCGTCGGCGGCGACGCCTGCCCGCCCGAGCTGGTCGCGAAATGGTCGGGCCGGACCTTGCTGAACGGCTACGGCCCCACCGAGACCACCGTCACCGTGACCCTCAGCGCCCCGCTGACACCCGACAGCCCGATCACCATCGGCGGTCTGGCCCGCGAGGTGTCGGCCGTCGTCCTCGACCCGTGGCTGCGGCCGCTGCCGCCGGGTACGACCGGCGAACTCTACCTCGCCGGTCCCGGTGTGGCCCGCGGCTATCACCGGCGCAACGGGCTCACCGCCGACCGATTCGTCGCCAACCCCTACGCGACCGGCGAGCGCATGTATCGCACCGGAGACCTGGTGCGCTGGGTCGAGCACGACGGTCGTGCCGAACTGGAGTACCAGGGGCGCAGCGATTTCCAGGTCAAGGTGCGCGGCTTCCGCATCGAGCTCGGCGAGATCGACGCCGCCCTGCAGCGGCATCCCGACGTCGACTTCGCGCTCACCCTCGGCGTCGAAACCGGTTCGGGCGCGACCGCGCTCGTGTCGTACGTGCTGCCGAAGCCGGGCGCGGAGTTGCATCCGGAGGCCCTGAAAGCCGCTGCGGGCGAAACACTCCCGGCCTACATGGTGCCCTCGGTGGTCATGGTGCTCGACAGCCTCCCGCTCACACCGCTTGGCAAGGTGGACCGCAAGGCGCTGCCCGCACCGGAGTTCGGTGCGCGCACGAGCACGACCAGGCCGCCGTCCACGCCACGCGAGGAGCTCCTCGCCGCGTTGTTCGCGGAGGTGCTCGGGCTGGAATCGGTAGGTGTCGACGAGAGCTTCTTCGCACTCGGCGGCGACAGCATCGTCTCGATCCAGCTGGTGTCGCGGGCGAAGGCGGCAGGGCTCGGGCTCAGCGCGCGCGATGTCTTCGAGCGCAAGACCGTCGCCGCGCTCGCCGCGGTGGCCGCCGAAGTACCGACCGGGGTGGTGCACGAGCTGCCCGGCGGCGGGGTGGGCGAGGTGGAGCCGACGCCGATCGTGCACGCGATGCTCGAGCACGGCGACACGTGGCAGCGGTTCGCCCAGGCCGTGCTGATCGATCTGCCCACCGGCATCGAGCGCGCGAGTCTGGTCGCCGCGCTCCAGGCGCTGCTGGACCGGCACGACGTGCTGCGCTCGACGCTGCGCCGCACGAGCGACGGCTGGAACTGGGTGGTCGCCGAACGCGGTGCGGTGCACGCGGGCCCCCTGCTCGACGTCGTGACCGCGGAGACGGATCTCGAGGCGACCTGCGAGGGTGCGTTGCAGCGCGCCGCCGACCTGCTCGACCCGGAGGCGGGCGTGGTCGCGCGCTTCGTGTGGATCGAGCGCGCCGGCGCCGCGCCGCTGCTGTGGCTGGTGCTGCACCATCTCGTCACCGACGGCATCTCCTGGCGCATCCTGCTGCCGGATCTGGCCACCGCCGCGCTGGGCGCCGAGCTCGCGCCGGTCGGTACCTCGTTCCGGCGCTGGGCCCACGGACAGCGCGAGCACGCGGCCACGCGCACCGCGGAATTGCCGATGTGGCAACGCGTTCTGGCCACGCCCGACCCCGCGCTCGGCTCGGCGCCGATGGACCCCGCCCGCGATGTGGTGGGCTCGATGGCGAATCTGACGACCCTCGTTGCGCCGGACATCGCGCGGACCGTGCTCACCACCGCGCCGGACCGTTTCCACTGCGGCGCCGACGACGTGCTGCTGGCAGGGCTCGTGCTGGCGCTGGCCCGTTGGCGAGGGCGCACCTCGGCGCTGTTCACGCTGGAGGGCCACGGCCGCGAGGAGACCATCCTGCCCGGCGCCGACGTGGCGCGCACGGTGGGCTGGTTCACCAGCGTCTACCCGGTCGCGATCGATCTGACCGGCATCGACGTGGCGGAGGCGTTCGCGGGCGGCCCCGCGGCGGGCGCGGCGATCAAGGCGACCAAGGAACAGCTGCGCGCCCTGCCGGACAAGGGCATCGGGTTCGGCATGCTGCGCTACCTGGTCCCGGAGACCGCGGCGGCGCTCGCGGACGCGCCCACCCCCCAGATCAGCTTCAACTACCTCGGTCGCGCGTCCACCGGCGGCGACGCGCAGCCGTGGCTGCCGCGCCGGTTCGCCGCGACCCAGGACGACCGCGCGCCGCTGGCCGCCGCGGTGGACATCAACGCCGTGCTCACCGACGCGGGCCTGGAAGTGACCTGGGCCTACGCCGCACGGCTGTTCGACGAGGCCGACCTCGGCGAGCTCGCCGCGCTGTGGGGGCAGGCGCTGGCCGCGCTCGCCGGGCACGCCGGGTCCGCGAGCGCGGGCGGACGCACACCGTCGGACTTCGACCTGGTCACCGTCACCCAGGCGCAGATCGATGCCTGGGAGCGCGACTACCCGAACCTCGCCGACGTGTGGCCGCTTTCGCCGCTGCAATACGGTCTGCTCTTCCACGCGCTCTACGACTCCGACACCGCGGACGGTTACACGGTGCAGTCGCTGCTCACCCTGGCGGGCACCGTCGACGCGGCCCGGTTGCGTCGCGCCGCACAGGCTTTGGTGACCCGCCACGAGAACCTGCGCGTCGCCTTCGTCGAGACCGAGGACGGCCCGCGCCAGCTGGTTCTGGCCGACGCCGAGATCGAGTGGCGGGAAGCGGATCTCACCGGCATGGCCGACGAGGACGAGCGCGCCAGGGAGCTGGACCGGCTGATCGCGCTGGACGCGCGCACCCGGTTCGAGCTCACCCATCCCCCGCTGCTGCGCTGCACGCTCATCCGGATCGCACCCGACACCTACCGCTTCGTGCTGACCAATCACCACTTGGTGCTGGACGGCTGGTCGACGCCGCTGCTCGTGCGCGAACTGCTCACCCTCTACGTCACCGACGGCGACACCACGGCCCTGCCGCAGGCGCATTCCTATCGCGAGTTCCTGACCTGGCTGGCGAGCAGGGACGACAGCGAATCCCTCGCGGCATGGACCGATTCGCTGGCCGGCATCG
Source organism: Nocardia asteroides (assembly GCA_019930625.1). Classification (NCBI taxonomy): domain Bacteria; kingdom Bacillati; phylum Actinomycetota; class Actinomycetes; order Mycobacteriales; family Nocardiaceae; genus Nocardia; species Nocardia asteroides. The sequence continues at coordinate 3,665,684 of CP082844.1, read as the reverse complement.
ACACGCCGACCCGCGCGGTGCCCACCCTCGCCGGAATCGAATCGACCGAGACCGGGATGATCTCCGTCGACCTGTCCCGCGCCACCGTCGCCGGGCTGGAGACCACGGGCCGGGAAGCGGGCGCCACGGTGAACACCTTGGTGCAGGCCGCGTGGGCGATGCTGCTGGCCATGCTCACCGGTCGCACCGACGTGGTGTTCGGCGGCACCGTCTCGGGACGGCCGCCGGAACTGGCCGGAGTCGAGGAGATGGTCGGCCTGTTCATCAACACGCTGCCGGTGCGGGTGCGGCTGGATCCGTCGGAGAAGGTCACCGACCTCCTCGCGCGCCTGCAGTCCGAGCAGGTGCGGCTGCTGGACCACCAGCACGTGGGACTGGCCGCCATCCACCAAGCGGTGGGGCTGGCCGAACTGTTCGACACGCTGACCGTTTTCGAGTCCTATCCGATCGATCGCGAGGCGCTGTCGCAGGCGCTGGACATCGCGGGCATGCGGGTGCTCGACGTGGAAGGCACCGACGCGACGCCGTACCCGTTGAATCTCATGGTGATCCCGCTGCGCGGCGACAACGGTCAGGACACGCTGCGGATCACGCTGAAGTACATGGCCGACCAACTTCCGCGGGAAGCGGCCCTGCCGCTGCTGGATCGGTTCGTCCGGTTGCTCACCCAGCTGGCGGACAGCCCCCACGCGCTGGTCTCGCAACTGCAGTACTGCGACGAGGCCGAACGCGCCGCGCTCGTGCCGGTGCGCGGCCCGGAGTCGGTGCCGCAGGCCACCATGCCCGAGCTGCTCACCGCGGGCGCGCGGATCGATCCGGACGCGATCGCGATCACCGCCGGTGAACTCACCATGTCCTACGGCGAACTCGACGCCTGGTCCAATCGCTTCGCCCGGATGCTGCTGCGCCGGGGTGTCGGGCGCGAGGTGTTCGTCGTGCTGGCACTCACCCGCTCACTGGAATCGGTGGTCGCGGTGTGGGCGCTGGCCAAGACCGGCGCGGCGTTCGCCCCACTGGACCCGAACTACCCCGTGGAGCGCATCGAGCACATGCTCACCGACTCCAAGGCCCCGATCGGCGTGACGGTCACCGCGACCGGCGAGACGCTGCCAGGCACGATCGACTGGCTGCTGCTCGACGACCTCAACACCATCCGGCGGGTGATGACGGTCTCCGAAGCGCCGATCACCGACGAGGAGCGCGGCGGGCCGATCGACCTGGACCAGACGGCCTACCTGATCTACACCTCCGGCTCCACCGGCAAACCGAAGGCCGTGCTGCTCAGCCACCGCGGAATCGCGAACCTTGTCGCCGCGCAACGGGAGACGCTCGGGTTGGATCACACCGCCAGCGCGCTCCAGGTGGCCTCCCCCAGCTTCGACGCCTCGGTGTTCGAGCTGCTCACCGCGCACGGCGCGGGCGGCAGGCTGGTGGTGTCGCCGCCGGACGTCTACGGCGGAACGGAATTGGAAACCCTGCTGCGCACCCAGCGCGTCACCCACGCGGTGATCACGCCGTCGGCGCTGGCCACCATGGAACCCGCCGGCCTGGAACATCTGCGCGTGCTGGCGGTCGCGGGCGAGGCGGCGACGCCGGAGCTGATCGAGCGATGGGCGCCGGGCAGGCGCATGGTGAACCTGTACGGCCCCACCGAGTTCAGCATCTGGGCGACCGGCCCTGGCGAACTCGTCTCGGGTGAGCCGATCACGATCGGCGGACCGATCCGCGGATCGGCCACGGTGGTGCTGGACACCTGGCTGCGTCCGGTGCCCGTCGGAGTGCCCGGTGAGCTGTATCTGGCGGGCCCCGCGCTCGCCCGCGGCTACTTCAACCGCTTCGAGATGACCGCGAGCCGGTTCGTCGCCGACCCGTTCGGCGAACCCGGCGGCCGGATGTACCGCACCGGCGATATGGTGCGCTGGGTCGACAACGGCAACGGTTACGAGCTGGAGTATCTGGGCCGCAGCGACTTCCAGGTCAAGATCCGCGGCCTGCGCATCGAGCTGGGCGAGATCGACGCGGTGCTCTCCCGTGACGACGAGGTCGAGTACGCGGTGACCATCGGGCGCACCGGCCCTGCCGGGACCACCGTGCTGGTCTCCTATGTGCTGCCCGTCGAGGGCGTTCGGTTGGACGTCGAGCGGCTGCGCGCCCAGGTGGCCGCCGAGTTGCCCGGCTACATGGTGCCCGGCTACCTGGTGGTGCTCGACACGATTCCGCTCACCCCGGTCGGCAAACTGGATCGCAAAGCCCTTCCGGTGCCGGACTTCTCCGAGAGCCACCGCCCCTACCTCGCGCCGCGCACACCGGTCGAGGAGGCGGTGGCCGCGGTGTTCGGCGAGGTGCTCGAGCGCGAGCGAGTCGGCGTCGACCAGTCGTTCTTCGAACTCGGCGGCAATTCGCTCAGCGCGACGAAAGTGGTGGCGCGGGTGAACGCGGCGCTCGGCTCGCGGATCGCGCTGCGCGAGGTGTTCGACGCGCCGACCGTGGCTCAGCTGTCCGCCCGGGTGATCCCGGCCACCGGCGATGCGCCGGGCCGATTCGCCCTGGCGCCGCGGATCCGGCCCGATCGCGTTCCGCTGTCCCCCGCGCAGCAGCGCATGTGGGTGCTCAACCGGATGGATCCCGCCTCGGCCGCCTACAACATCGCGGTGGCGCTGCGGCTCACCGGCGAACTCGACGTCGACGCGCTGCGGGCCGCGCTCGTCGATGTGGTCGACCGGCACGAGAGCCTGCGCACGCTCTATCCGGCGGACGCGGAGGGACCGCGTCAGGTGGTGGTCGGCGCCGACGTCGCCGTGCCCGACATGCCGGTGGTCGGCACCGGGGACGGCGCGGCGCTGCGCGCCCGGATCACCGAACTGGCGGGCACCGGATTCGATCTCGCCACCCAACCGCCGCTGCGGGTGAGCCTGTTCCGGCTCCACGGTGGCCCGGAGCCTTCCGTGAGTGCCGCGCCGGTGTCGTCGGGTCATTCCACCGGTGCGGCGCCGGTCTCCTCCGGCCCCTCCGCGGGCACCGCACCGGTCGCGTCAGGCCATACGGCGAGCCCCGGCGAGATCGCGGCCGCCACGTCGGCGGTGCACGTCGTCGTGCTGGTCGTGCACCACATCAGCGCGGACGGCGCGTCGATGGCGCCGCTGGCCGCCGACCTGGTCGCCGCCTACTCCGAGCGGGCGGGCGGCGGGCACGCCATCCGCGTCCCGCTGCCGGTGCAGTACGCCGACTTCGCGCTCTGGCATCGCGAGGTGCTCGGCGACGAGGCGGACCCGCAATCACTGGCGGCCGATCAGATCCGGTTCTGGCGCGAGACGCTGGCGGGCGCGCCCGAGGTGCTGGAACTGCCCTCCGACCGGCCGCGCCCCGCGGTGCAGACCATGCACAGCGCCGATCACGGCTTCACCGTCGACACCGAGACGCACCGAGCGCTGGTGGACTTCGCCGCCGCGCACAACGTCAGCCCGTTCATGGTCGTGCACGCCGCGCTCGCGGTGCTGCTTGCCCGGCTCGGCGGCACCGACGACGTGGTGATCGGCACCCCGGTCGCCGGACGTGGCGAAGAAGCGCTCGACCAGCTCGTGGGCATGTTCGTCAACACTCTGGCGTTGCGCACTCCGGTCGATACCGCAGCAGGCTTCGTGGCGTTCCTGGACGCCGTCCGGTCCGCGGACCTGGACGCCTTCGCCAACGCGGACGTGCCGTTCGAGCGGCTGGTCCAAGTGCTGGACCCGCCGCGATCGACCGCGCACCATCCGCTGTTCCAGGTCTCGCTGTCGCTGCAGAACTTCGTCGAACCGGTCCTGGAGCTGCCCGGCCTGCGCTTCGAGGTGGAGGATTTCGACCGCAACGCCTCCCAGTTCGACCTGACCCTCGACCTGCGCGAGCGCTTCGCCGACAGTGGTCCGGCCGGCATCGACGCCGTGCTGACCTACGCGACGGATCTGTTCGACTCGGCCACGATGGCCGCGTTCGCCAACCGGTGGCGGCGAGTGCTCGCGGCGGTCCTGGCGCGGCCCGAGGTTCGTATCGCCGATATCGACCTCCTCGACGACGGCGAACGCGCGACGCTGGTGCCGGTGCGCGGTCCCGAATCCACCGGGACGACAACGCTCGCGAGGCTGCTGGCCGAGACCGCACACCGATACCCGCAGCGGCCCGCCCTGGTCGTCGGCGGATACACCACCACCTATCGGGAGATCGACGCGCACGCCAATCGCCTGGCGCGGGTGTTGCGTGAGGAAGGCGCGGGCCCGGAAACCGTGGTGGCACTCGGGCTTCCGCGTTCGGCGGAACTGTTGACCGGCGTGTGGGCCGCTGCCAAGGCCGGCGCGGCGTTCCTGCCGGTCGACCCGAAGCACCCGGTGGACCGCATCGACCACATGCTCACCGATTCCGGCGCGACGCTGGGCCTCACCCTCGCCGCCTTCCGCCCGATGCTGCCCGACAGCACGAATTGGCTGGTGCTCGACGACCTGGCCCTCGTGGAACGCTGGAGCGCCGCGAGCAGCCGCCCACTGGACGAGCGTAAACTGCCCAGCCCGATCCGGCTGGACAACGCGGCCTGGATGATCTACACCTCCGGCTCCACCGGCACGCCGAAGGGTGTCACGGTCTCCCACCGCGGCATCGCCGATTTCGTCGCCGCGCAACAGAAGTTACTCGAATTGGACGAGCACTCCCGGGTACTGCAAGTGGCGTCGCCGAGTTTCGACGCGTCGCTGTTCGAAGCGCTCATGGCGTTCGGCTCCGGTGGCGCGTCGGTGGTCGCGCCGCCGGAGGTGTTCGGCGGCAGCGAGCTCGCCGAGCTGATCGCCGCCGAGCAGGTCACGCACCTGGTGATCACACCGTCCGCGCTGGCCACCCTCGATCCCGCCGAACTGGCCGGCGTGCGGGTACTCGCGTCGGTCGGTGAAGCGGTCAGCGCCGAGCTGGTCGAACGCTGGGCCACCGGACGCACCATGGTCAACCTGTACGGCCCCACCGAATTCACCATCTGGGCAACGGGTTCGACGCCGATGGAGCTCGGCCTGCCCGTTTCCATCGGGACACCGGTCCACGGCGCGGCCGCGCTGGTGCTCGACGACCGGCTGCGCCCGGTCCCGGTGGGCGTGGCGGGCGAGCTGTACCTCGCAGGCCCCGCGCTGGCTCGCGGCTACCACGCGCGGCCGAGTCTCACCGCCGCCCGCTTCCACGCGAACCCGTTCGGCGCGGCGGGCGAACGGATGTACCGGACCGGCGACTTGGTGCGCTGGATCCGCGGCGAGGCGGGACTGGAACTGGAATATCTGGGCCGCACCGATTTCCAGGTGAAGGTGCGCGGCCAGCGCATCGAGCTCGGCGAGATCGATGCGGTGCTCGGCCGCGCCGAGGGCGTGGATTTCGCGCTGACGCTCGGCGTGCCCGGCCCCACCGGGGCCACCGCGCTGGCCGCGTACCTGGTCCACGCGCCCGGGGTCGAACTCGACGTGGCGAAAGTGCGCGCGTTCGCCGCCGACATCCTGCCCGGCTACATGGTGCCCTCGGCGTTCGTGGTGCTGGACGAGATCCCGCGCAACGCGGTCGGCAAACTGGACCGCAAGGCGCTGCCCGAACCGGAATTCACCACCGACCGCACCGAATACCGCGCACCGTCCACGCCGACCGAACAGCAGCTGGCCGGAATCTTCGGTGAACTGCTCGGCGTGGCGGAGGTCGGCGCCGACGATTCGTTCTTCTCCCTCGGCGGAGACAGCATCCTGGCCATCCAGCTGGTGTCGCGGGCCAAGCAGCAAGGCATCAACTGCACGCCTTTGCAGGTGTTCGAGCACCGCACGGTGGCGGCGCTGGCCGCGGCGGTCGACGCCGCGGGCACGACGGTGACGCTGGAGGAACTGCCCGGCGGCGGCGTCGGCGAGCTGCCTGCCCCGCCGATCGTGCACTACATGCTCGAGCGGGGCGGGAACTACGACCGCTTCGCCCAGACCGCGGTTTTGGAACTGCCGGTGGGCATCGAGCGCTCGCAGATCGTCGCGGTGCTCACCGCCGCGGTGGACCGGCACGACATCCTGCGCGCCCGGCTGCTCGCCGACGCCGAAGACGGCCCGCGCATCGTGGTCGGCGCGCCCGGCTCGGTCGACGTGGACGCGCTCGTGCACCGCATCGAATTCGACGCGATCGAGCCGATCGAGCTGCACGAGTTCGCCATGACCGAACTGGACGCCGCGGCCGACCGGCTCGATCCGGCGAACGGCACCGTGCTGCAGTTCATCTGGCTGGACCCGGTGGGCGCCGCGGGCACGCGCACCGGCGCGGGACGGCTGATCGTGCTGGCGCACCACCTCGTCATCGACGGCGTGTCCTGGCGCATCCTGGTGCCGGATCTGGTGGCCGCCTGGGCTCAGGTGTCGGTCGGCAACAGCCCGGTGCTCGCCGAGACCGGGACCTCGATGCGGCGGTGGGCGCACGCGCTGGCCGAGGAGGCACGCTCGGAACATCGGGGCGCCGAGCTGGCGTACTGGCATGACGTGCTCGACGGACCCGATCCGTTGATCGGCGGGCGGGAGCTGGATCCCGAGCTCGACCGGACCGGCACGCTGCGCATGGTCGAGCGGGAGGCGTCCGAGGAGGTCACCGCCGCGCTGCTCACCACCCTGCCCGGCTTGTTCCAGGGCAGTGTCAACGACGCGCTGCTGGCCACTTTGGCGCTGGCGCTGGTGCGCTGGCGACAGTCCGACCCGTCGGCGTTGCTGCGCCTGGAAGGTCACGGCCGTCAGGAAGAAGTGGTGCCCGGCGCCGATCTCTCGCGCACCATCGGCTGGTTCACCAGCATGTACCCGGTTCACCTCGACTTGGCGGGGATCGACATCGAGGACGCGCTCGCCGGCGGGCCCGCGCTGGGCAGGGCGATCCGCGCGGTGAAGCATCAACTGCTCGCGGTCCCGGACAAAGGCATCGGCTTCGGCTTGCTGCGCTACCTCAACCCCGAGACCGCGCGGCAGTTGCCGCGACGGCTGCCGGGACGGGTCGGGTTCAACTACCTCGGCCGGTACTCCACCGGCGACATCCCGGCCGGGCTCGAGGGCCTGGGCTGGCTACCGGCCGAAGATCTGGGTGACGTGCACGTCACCGAGGATCCCGGCGTGCCCTTGCAGGCGGCGATCGACGTGAACGCCGTGGTGATCGGGGACCGGCTGCGGGCGAGCTTCGGCTTCCCGTCGTCTCTGCTCGGCCGGGACGAGGTCGCCGAGCTGGCCGATCTGTGGATCGACACGCTGCACGCGGCGGCCCGTTTCGCGCAGTCCGCGGCGGCGCGGATCGCCGCCGAGGAAGAAGCGGCGGCCACGGCGCGTCCGGCCGTTCCGGCGGCGGGCGGACTCGGGCTCGACGTGGTGCTGCCGATCCGGCTCGGAGGCTCGCAACCGGCGCTGTTCTGCATCCACCCGTCATCCGGGATGTCGTGGACCTACCTGGGGTTCGCGGACGCGCTCGCGCCCGGCCGCCCGATCTACGGCCTGCAAGCGCCCGATCTGAGCGGCAACGAACCACCCGCGCGCTCGATCGAGGAGTTCGCCGAACGCTACGTGCGCGAGATCCGGACCCTGCAACCCGAAGGGCCCTACCACCTGCTCGGCTGGTCGTTCGGCGGCCTGATCGCCCACGCGGCCGCGGTGAAACTGAAGGCCGAGGGCGCCGAGGTGGGCGTGGTCGCGCTGCTGGACGCCGACACCTCCGATATCGACGGCCACAGCATCGAACGGCTCACCGCCGGGTCGTTCGTCCACTCGTTCGGCGCGGTGTTCGGCATCCACGACGTACCCGCGGACGCGACCGCGCAGCAGGCGGCGGACCTGATCCGGGAACGACTCGGCGGCGTCTCGCTGATCGACGCCCCCACGCTGGAGCGGATGGCCGGGTCGTACAACGCTGCCGCGCGCACCAGAACCGGTTACCGCCGCCCGGTGTTCGACGGCGACATCGTGTACTTCAGCGCGACCGTCGGCACCTCCGACATCTTCGGTCCCGACGGCTGGCGGCCGTATGTGACCGGCGAAATCATCAACCACGACATCGACGTCACCCACGACGAGATGACGGCGCCGCAGGCGCTGCCGATCATCGCGCGCGCACTCGATGCACATCTGGGAGGCCGAGGATGAATTCCGACCAAGGAGTCGTCGTCGAGGGGATCGAGAAATCCTTCGGCGCGGTCAAGGCATTGCGCGGAGTCGATTTCGCGGCCGAGCCGGGCGAGGTGCTCGGCATTCTCGGACCGAACGGCGCGGGCAAGACCACCACGGTGAACATCCTGTCGACGCTGATCCGGCCGGACCGCGGGCGCGCCGTGGTCGCCGGGTACGACGTGGTGGCCGACCCGGCGGCAGTGCGGCGCAGCATCATGCTGACCGGGCAGTACGCCGCGCTGGACGACATGCTCAGCGGCTACGAGAACCTCGTGATGTTCGGCAGGCTGATGGGCCTGCGCAAGCGGGCCGCCCGCGCCCGCGCGGACGAGCTGCTGGCCGAGTTCGATCTCGAGCGCGCGGCCGGCCGCCGGGTCGGCACCTACTCCGGCGGTATGCGCAGGCGCATCGACATCGCCTGCGGTCTGGTCGTCCGGCCCGACGTGGTGTTCCTGGACGAACCCACCACCGGGCTGGACCCGCGCAGCAGACAGGGCGTGTGGGATCTGGTCTCCGGCTTCAAGAAGGCGGGCATCACCACCTTGCTCACCACCCAGTACCTGGAAGAGGCCGACGCGCTCAGCGACCGCATCATCGTCATCGATCACGGCGTGGTGATCGCCCACGGCACCGCCGACGAGCTGAAGTCGCGGACCGGCGGCAGCTACTGCGAGGTCGTACCGCTGGATCTGAAGGATCTGCCCGCCATCGCCGCGGCCCTGGGTTCGCTGCTGCCGCAGGAGACCCGGGCCGCGCTGACCCCTGAGTCCGACCGGATCGCCGTGCCCGCCCCGGACGGCGCGCGGACGCTCGCCGAAGCGCTGCGCCGCCTGGACAGCGCGGGCGTCGAACTGGTGGACATCGCACTGCGCCGCCCCTCGCTCGACGACGTCTTCCTGCAGCTCACCGGGCATCTGGCGACGGTGGAGCAGACCGCGCAGCCGGAGGTCGTGGCGTGACGGCGGCGACCTGGCTCAGCCAGACCCGCGCCGCGCCGCTGCGACCGCAGCAATGGTGGGTGCTGACCACCCGGCTGATCGTGCCCTCGGTGCAGACCGGCGAGGTGCTCACCTCGGTGCTGGCCCCCGCGGCCTTCACCGCCAGCTTCTACATCCCGCTGAAGACGATCATGACCGTCATCGGCACCGGGTTCAGCAGCTACGCGCAGTACATGATGCCGCTGGTGATCCTCCAGGCCGCCGCGTTCACGGCCGTCTCGGCGGCCTTCCGCGCCGCCACCGATTCGGTCGCCGGGCTCAACCGGCGCTTCGGCTCGATGCCGATCGGCCCGCTGGTCCCGGTCGCAGCGCGCCTGTCCGGCAGTGTCTTCCGCCTGAGCATCGGACTGATCACCGCGCTGATCTGCGGCTACGTCATCGGGTTCCGTTTCTACCTCAGCACCGCGCACACGATCGGTTTCGTGCTGTTCTCCTTACTCATCGGTCTCGCGCTGATCTGGGGCGGGGACGTGATCGGCACCGTCTCGCGCAACCCCGAGGCGACCGCACAGGCGCTGGTGTTGCCGCCTCTGATCTTCGGCATGCTGTCCACCGGGATCGCTCCGGCCGACCAGTTTCCGGCCTGGGTGCAACCGTTCGTGCGCAACCAGCCGGTCTCGCAATGGGCCATCGCGTTGCGGGCGTTCGCCGGTGACATCGGGCCGAACGCCGGGCAGGTGAGCTGGTCGCTGCTGGGACCGCCGCTGGCATGGGCGCTCGGCATCCTCATCGTCTGCGTTCCGCTGTCGATCCGGCTGAGCTCGAGGAGGGCGTGATGGTACTGCTGGCGGATCGCAAGGACGAAGCGCGCACCGCTTCGGAGGTGTCGGTGTCGGCGCTGCTGCGCCACACCCTGATCCAGACCCAACGACTGCTGCTGCGCTGGGCGCGCAATCCGGTCACGCTGCTGGAGACGCTGATCATCCCGTGCCTGCTGTTGGTCATGCTGAACACGGTGATCGGCGGACAGATCCGGAAGTTCACCGGCGAGAGCGCGCTGTACGGGTCGGTGCCCATGGTCGCCCTGGTGGGCGCGCTGTCCGGCGCGGTGGCGGGAGGTGTCCTGCTCGGCCGCGAACGCGACGCGGGCCTGCTCGCACGGTTCTGGGTGCTGCCGGTGCACCGGGCATCGGGTCTGGCCTCCCGAATCCTCGCGGAGGGCTGCCGTATCTTCCTGTGCACCCTCGCCGTCGTCCTGGTCGGCTCCGTGATGGGATTCCGCTTCCACCAGAGCGTCGCGGCGACGATCGTCTTCCTGTTCATTCCGGTTTTGTTCGGCTTGGCCTTCGCCACCATCGTCACCTCCGTGGCCGTCTTCACCGCGAAGTCGACGCTGGTGGAGGGCATCACGATCCTCACCTCACTGATGATGTTCTTCAGCACCGGCTTCGTCCCGCTGGCCGCCTTCCCGAAGTGGATCCAGCCGGTGGTCCGCAACCAACCCATGTCGGTAGCGGTCGACACCATGCGCGCGCTCGCTTCCGGTGGGCCCCTCGCCCGCTCGCTCACCCTCACCGTGGTGTGGTCGCTCGGCGCGATCATCCTGTTCGCAGTGCCCGCGACGATCGGCTACCGCAGGGCCAGCCGACGCTAGATCCCGGCCGCCGGTTCACAGCGAACTCCCAGCGCGATCCCAGCCGATCACGAGCGCACGTTCCTAACGTCACGGGGACGATGTCGACCGACGAAAGGCAGACTGTGGGCGTACGACGCGGTGAGAGGCACGAGCACGATCTCGGCCTCGCACACGATATGAAGGTTCTGGTGTCCCGGCGCCGCGCCCTGTTCTTCCTCGGGGCGACGGCGGGCGCCGCGGCGGCGGTCGTGGGCGGCTGCGCGACGGGATCGGACGAGACGGCGGCCACGACCTCCGGCACCGGATCAGCGACCACCGCGCGATCCGGCGACATCGCCGCCGCGCCACAGGAGACCGCGGGACCGTATCCGGGCGATGGGTCCAACGGACCCAACGTCCTCATCGAGTCGGGTGTGGTGCGCAGCGACATCACCACCTCGTTCGGTTCGTATTCCGGTGTCGCGCAGGGTGTTGCGATGACGCTCGAGTTGACGCTGCGCGATCTGGCGAACAGCGGGGCGGCCGGAGCGGGCATGGCGGTGTACGTGTGGCACTGCGACCGGGACGGCAACTACTCGCTCTACAGTAGCGGTGTCACCGAGCAGAACTACCTGCGCGGCGTCCAGGTGGCCGACGCCGACGGCAAGGTGTCGTTCACGTCGATCTTCCCGGCTTGCTACTCGGGACGGTGGCCGCACATCCATTTCGAGGTCTACGACTCGCTCGAGACCGCGGTCGCCGGCCAGAACGCGCGACTGACCTCGCAGATCGCACTGCCGCAGAACACCTGCGAGGCGGTATTCGCCCACGACTCCGGTTACGCGCGCAGCGTGGCGAACCTTTCGCAAGTCACGCTCGCCTCCGACAACGTCTTCGGCGACGGCTGGGACGCGGAACTGGCCACGGTGTCGGGCGAGCCGTCCTCCGGGATGCGGGCCTCGCTCACCGTTGGCGTCGCCGAGCGATCACAGAACACCCGGTCGGACAACGGTTCCGGTGCCCAGCCCGGTGGACGCCCGCCCGGCGGCAGCGGAGGGCCCGGCGGCCGCCCACCGCGGTAGCCGGGCGGCCCGCGATCACGCGGTGGCGAGTTGCCTGGCCAGCGCCCAGATCACGAGGACGTCGATGGCGATCAGCACCAGCGCCCAGAACGGGTAGATCGACACGAACAGGAAGTTGTCCAGGATGCTGATCGCCGCCAGCCCGATACCGGCGAGAAAACCCCAGGTCCTGCCCGACACGACGCCGAGTGCCGCGCACACCGCCAGCACCCCGATCGTCACATGGATCCATCCCCAGGTGGCGACATCGACCAGAAATACCTGATCCTCGGTCACCAAGAAGACGTCGCGTCCCCCGATCGCCGCCATGGCCGTCAACAGATGCAGGACACCGGCGACGAGGATGAGCACGCCCGCGAAGATCGTCATGTCGCTGAGCACCGGACGGGTGGTGATCGGACTGGTCATGGCAACTCACTCCTTCCGAACACAGGGGACATCCTGCGCCCAACGTAGCCGCTCGCCCGGCCGGATCGGCGCAGGCGGACGGGTGGGTCCGTGGCCGCGCGGTAGCGGTGCGATCCCCGGATCGTCCCGCGGCGGTCGTGACTTCCGGCACGATCGACGCCTCGGCACGCCGGTGGCATGACGAATGGACGGATCCGGCAACGCTTTCGCGGCCGCGGGGCAACGAGCATCCGCCCCTGTGAGTCGCGTCGGCGGTCCACCGATACCAGCTCCCCGGACACCGTATGGCAAACATTCGGCGATCGATTCGTGCGCCGGTGCCGATGTGGCCGCCCGGGGGTGCGTGCCGCACAATGGGTGGCCGCGCGCGGCGCGTCCCCGCGTTCTTTCCCAGGTGGGACACCGGTCGCGGCGACACAAGGTGTTGTGCTGAGCGGAGATGTCACCCCCAAGGAGTAGTGTCCCGGGGGTAGGAATTCCGTGACGGCAGCGTGCTCGGGAAAGGCGTGGAGGCAGGATGAAACTGATCGATCGGGTGTCGGCCATCAACTGGAATCGGGTGCCCGACGAAAAGGACGCCGAGGTCTGGGACCGGCTGACCGGCAACTTCTGGCTGCCGGAGAAGGTGCCGGTCTCCAACGACATTCCGTCGTGGAACACCCTCACCGCCGACGAGAAGCAGCTGACCATGCGGGTCTTCACCGGCCTCACCCTGCTGGACACCATCCAGGGCACGGTCGGCGCGGTGAGCCTGATCCCGGACGCGCTGACCCCGCACGAAGAGGCGGTGCTGACCAACATCGCGTTCATGGAGTCGGTGCATGCCAAGAGCTACAGCTCGATCTTCTCCACGCTGTGCTCCACCCGCGAGATCGATGAGGCGTTCCGCTGGTCGGAGGAGAACCGCAACCTCCAGCGCAAGGCCGAGATCGTGCTGGGGTACTACAACGGAGACGATCCGCTCAAGCGCAAGGTCGCCTCCACACTGCTGGAGAGTTTCCTGTTCTACTCCGGCTTCTACCTGCCGATGCACTGGTCGTCGCGGGCCAAGCTCACCAACACCGCCGACATGATCCGGCTGATCATCCGCGACGAAGCCGTCCACGGTTACTACATCGGCTACAAGTACCAGAAGGGCTTGGAGCTGGCCTCTCCAGCCGAGCGCGCCGAGCTCAAGGACTACACCTTCGAGCTGCTGTTCGAGCTCTACGACAACGAGGTCGAATACACCCAGGACCTCTACGACGAGGTCGGCCTCACCGAGGACGTCAAGAAGTTCCTGCGCTACAACGCCAACAAGGCGCTGATGAACCTCGGCTACGAGGGCCTGTTCCCCAAGGACGAAACCGAGGTCAACCCCGCCATCCTCTCGGCGCTGTCCCCGAACGCCGACGAGAACCACGACTTCTTCTCCGGCTCCGGCTCGAGCTACGTCATCGGCAAGGCCGTGAACACCGAGGACGAGGACTGGGAGTTCTGAACGACCGCCACGATTCGACGCGGCGGCGGACCGGTCCGCCGCCGCGACCCGTTCGGCACACCCCGGGCTGACCCTTTCACGAAACGGTCGGCATCGATCCCGATACGAAGCCGGCTCCCGGCGCGGAATCCCTTCGGGGTCCGCGCATTCGGACCTTCAGATTCCCAGCACCAGTTTCGCCGTGGTGAAGTAGATGATCAGGCCGGTGGCGTCGACCAGGGTGGTGACCATCGGCGCGGACACGACTGCCGGGTCGATGCGAAGCTTCTTGGCCAGCAGCGGCATGGTGCCGCCGATGGTTGCGGCCCAGCCGCAGATCAGGATCAGGGTGATCCCGACGACCAGAGCGATGCGCGGGCCGACGAACAGGGCGCCGATCGCCAGGCCCACCGAGGCCAGCAGCGAACCGAGCACCAGGCCGACCCGGCATTCCCGCCAGATCACCTTCAGCAGGTCCGACGCCCGGACCTCGCCGACCGCGACCGCGCGCACACAGGCGGTGGCGGCCTGCGCGCCCGCATTGCCGCCCGCGCCGATGAGCAGCGGGATGAACAGCGCGAGGTGCGCGGCCTGCTGCAAGGTGCCCTCGAAGAAGTCGGTCACGCTCACCGTCAGGGTCGCCGCGAACAGCAACAGCAACAGCCACAGCGCGCGATAGCGGGCCAGCTGGAACACCCCGGCGGCCATGTAGTGGCCCTCCCACGGCGCGGAACCCGCCTGCAGCGCGACGTCCTCGCTGTCGGCGGCCTCGATCACCTCGACCGCGTCATCGATGGTCAGCAGCCCGACCAGCCGGTCCTCGCTGTCCACCACCGGCAGGTTGATGTCGTTGGTCTCGCGCATCAACCGGGCGGCCTTCTCCGCGGAATCGGTGGCGCGAGCGAAGGCGGGCTCGGTGACGACCAGCTCCGACACCATCGTCTCGGGCTTGCTGAGCACCAGCTCGCGCAGTTCGACGATGCCGGTCAGCCGCCTGCCCCCGTCGACGACGGGCAGCGTGTACACCGTCTCGGCGTTGGCGCCTTTGGCTCGCACCATGGCGAGCGCCGCGGCCACGGTGAGGTCGCGCGGCAGCGCAACCACCTCCGGCGTCATGTATTGACCGGCGGAGCCCTCCGGGTAGCCGAGCAGGCTCGCGGTCATCCGCCGCTCGCGCGGGCTCAGCCCGGCCAGCGCCTTCTTGGCGACCTTGGCAGGCGCTTCGCGCAGCATGCGGGCGCGGTCGTCGGGCGCCATGCCCTCGACCAGGTCGCGGAAGCTCTGATCACGCAGCCCCTGCAGGATCTGCTGCTGGTCCACCGGCTCGAGTTCCTCGAAGACGGCCAGCGCCAGGTCTTTGTCGAGCAGGCGGAACGCCATCCCGGCCCGCACCGCGTCCATGCGGGCGAGCTGATCGGCGATGACGTGCGGCGGATGGTTGCCGAGCCAGTCCAACGCGGCGTCCACGCGTCGGGTTTCGACGATGTCCTGGAGGGATTCGGACAGCGTCGGACGTACTTCGATGATGTCGGTCTGCGACATGGGAGGACCTCAGCACATGCGTGAGTGAACAGAGAACGCGAAAATTCACACCGCGGGCGCCGGCCCCTGCCGTCGCGACCTGATCAGGAATGCGAAGGGGCGGCGCCGCGCGGCCTTCGACTGGGAGGTTCGCTGCGCATCGCTACCCCACCTCCCTCTCGTCGTCGCCGCGGATCTCGGATATCCGCACCATTCGGATCAACATCTCGCGGACGCGAAACGTCCTCGTGCAGCTTACATCGCTTCGCAGACAATGATCGCCTTCGAGCGGGCGTTGTGACCGAACCGGCTTTCGCGCACCGCTCACGCGGACCATCGGGAGCGCAAGTTTGGACGCACCCGGCGTAGAACTGTTGCTCCCACGCTTGGGAACCGGGACAGTATGAGCCGAGCAGGCCCCGGACCCGGCAAGGTCACCGGAGCAGGCCCACGCCTCAGCACAGCTCACGGAAGTCTCGAAGTGTCGACAGCAACAGCACTGATCCGCCGTCGGGCGGTCGACTTCATGCGCGTTCCGCACGGAATCTGTTGCCGCTGACGTAGCGCGGCCACCGGTCCCGACCGGATCCGCGTGGTCATCAACCGCCGCTGCTTCCGCCGCGGTGTCGCCGCATGCCGAGCATCCCCCCGCACGGTGTCTTCTCGTCTTCGAAAGTACGAACAATGCCTCTCCCCCTACCCTCCCGGCGCGTCGCCCGCGCTCTCTCCGCCGCCGCAACGGTGCTCACCGGCCTGTCCGTGCTCACCGGATGCGGTGAGTCCGCTCCCGCCAGAACCGCCGACGGCAAGACCGTGCTCCGCTACCAAGGAAGCACCGGGCAGGTGAACCCCTTCGAACTGGCCGACGACCTCGGTTACTTCACGAAGATCAGCTTGCGGTGGGAGGGCGACACCACCAGTGGCCCGGCCAGCATCCAGGCCGCGGCCACGAATCAGGTCGAGGTCGGCAGTGCGTTCAACGGCGCGGTGGTGAAGCTGATCGCGGGAGGGGCGAAAGTCACCTCCGTGCTCAGTTCCTATGGCGCGGACGAGGAGTCGTTCACCGGCTATTACGTGCGTGACGACTCCGGCATCACCTCGGCACGCGATCTGATCGGCAAGAAGGTCGCCGTCAACACTCTCGGCGCACACCATGAGTTCATCACCAGGGAGTGGCTGCATCGGCAGGGCCTGTCCGACGACGAGATCAAGCAGGTGGAACTGGTCGTCGTGCCACCGGCCAACACCGAGGACGCGGTGCGCAAGGGGCAGGTCGACGTCGGCGCCTTGGGCAGCGTCTTCCGGGACACCGCCCTGCAACGCGGCGGCATCCATCCGCTGTACACCGACAAGGCCATCTTCGGCACCTTCGGCTACGGCACGTATGTCTTCCGTGACGACTACATCGCCAAGAATTCCGAAGCGGTGGAGGACTTCGTGCAAGGCACCGCGCGCGCAATCCGCTGGTTGCAGGTGACGCCCCGTGACCAGGTGCGCGAGCGGTTCGTCCAGATCATCGGCAAGCGCGGCCGCAACGAGAACACCAGCTTGGTGCCGTACTGGCTCAGCTCCGGCATTCCGGCGCCGGGCGCGGTGGTCGCGGAGAAGGAACTGCAGATCTGGATCGACTGGCTGGTGCGCAACGGCGAACTGCCGGACGGCAAGTTGAAGGCCGCGGATCTGTACACCAACGAGTTCAACCCGTACGCCAACGGCAGATATCAACCGGAGGCCGGGCCGACCGGAGAGGCGGTGGCCGCGAAATGACCACGGCGACAAAACTATCGCTGACCGCGGTGGGCAAGCAGTTCGCGCTGCGCGGCTCGCACGAGCGGTTCACCGCGATCGAGGACATCTCGCTGGAGCTGCGCGAGGGCGAGTTCCTGGTGCTGGTCGGCCCGAGCGGGTCGGGCAAGTCCACCTTGCTGGACCTGCTCGGCGGGCTGAGCAAGCCGACCTCCGGTGAGATCCTGCTGGACGGCAAGCCGATCACCGGACCAGGCCTGGATCGCGGGATCGTCTTCCAGCAGTACGCGCTGCTGCCCTGGCGGACCGCCCGCGCCAACATCGAATTCGGCTTGGAAGCAAAAGGGTTGCGCCGCAAGGCGCGCCGCGAGCTCGCCGAGCACTACCTGGAGCTGGTCGGCCTCTCCGGTTTCGGCGACCGCTACCCGCACGAACTGTCGGGCGGCATGAAGCAACGCGTCGCGATCGCGCGCAGTCTCGCGTTCGATCCCGAGGTGCTGCTGATGGACGAGCCGTTCGCCGCGCTCGACGCGCAGACCAGGGAGTCGTTGCAGGACGAGCTGTTGCGCATCTGGCGGGCCACCGGCAAGACCGTCCTTTTCATCACCCACGGCATCGACGAGGCGGTATACCTCGGCCAGCGGGTGGCCGTGCTGACCTCGCGACCCGGCCGCGTCAAGGCCGTGGTCGAGGTCGAGATCGATCGGAACGCCGCCGACGACATCCGCTCCTCCGAACGCTTCCGCGACTACCGCCACGAGATCTGGACGCTGCTGCACAGCGAGGTCCAGCGGGCCGCGAGCCTGGAACGGGAGTCCCTGTCGGACCGCACCGCCGACATCGAATCCACCACCGAGAGGACGGCCCATGTCTAGTGCCATACAGCTGAGCGAGCGGCCGGTGCGGGAGAAGCCGGCCGCGCCCACCCGGCCCGCCTCGACGCCCCGGGTGAAGGCGGCGTCCGCCCCGCTGACCCGAGCCGTCCGGATCGCGAGCCGCTTCGCCTGGCGGGTGTTCAAACCGACGTTCGTGATCGCGCTGTTCTTGCTGCTGTGGCAGATCGCCCCGGCCCTCGGGCTGGTGGACGAGGTGTTCCTGCCGCCGTTCTCGGTGGTCGCCCAGGCGTTCGCCGATTTGGTGGTGAGCGGGGAGATGTGGACACACATCTCCGCGAGCCTGAATCGTTCGCTGGTCGGGTATTCGCTCGCGTTGGCCGCGGGCATTCCGGTGGGCATCTCGATCGCCTGGTACAAGCCGGTGGCGGACTTCCTGAACCCGATCCTCGAACTGTTCCGCAACACCGCGGCGCTGGCGTTGCTCCCGGTGTTCCTGCTGATCCTCGGCATCGGTGAGACCTCGAAGGTCGCCATCGTCGTCTACGCGAGTTTCTTCCCGATTCTGCTGAACACCATCACCGGCGTGCGCACCGTGGACCCGTTGCTCGTCAAATCCGCCGCTTCCCTGGGATTTTCGCCGCTGCGCCTGTTCCAGAAGGTGATCCTGCCCGCGGCGCTGCCGTCCATCTTCACCGGTCTGCGGATGGCCGCCGCCAGTTCGATCCTGGTTCTGCTCGCCGCGGAGATGTTCGGGGCCAGAGCCGGGCTCGGCTATCTGATCACCGCCGCGCAGCAGAACTTCGCGATACCGAACATGTACGCGGGCATCCTCGCCATCTCGCTGCTCGGTCTCGGGTTCAACGGCCTGCTGGTCGCCCTCGAACGACGCCTCTCGCGGTGGCGCGCCCCGGCGAACGGCTGACCATGACCGCCCGGTTCCAGGATCGCCGCATCCGGAAGGGGTCGCCGTGCGGGCGCTGACCAAACGGCGCGTCGTCGACTTCATGCGGGTGTGCGGCAGCGCTTGTCACCTTGCCGGACACCCCGCTTCTCCGGTCTACACCGGCCCGATCCTCTATTCCGAAGTGAGTTCTCCCGATGACCGCCGTACACGAAACCCCTCTCTCGATCGCCACCGATAACGCGGTGCACGTCGCTCCCGTCGCCGGTTACCTCGGCGCCGACGTCTCCGGCGTCGATCTGCGCGAGCCGCTGACCGACCAGCAGGTCGCGGCCATCACCGACGCGCTGCACACCTACAAGGTGCTGTTCTTCCGTGATCAGCACATCGACCACGCTCAGCAGATAGCCTTCTCCCGCCGGTTCGGCGCGGTCACGCCGTCGCACCCGTACGATGACGACGCGCCCACCGAACACCCCGAGATCCTCGCGGTCGACAGCCGGCTGTACGAGAAGCGCTTCGGTGTGCGGAAATTCAGCTACACCAACCACTGGCACACCGATGTCTCCGCGCTGATCAACCCGCCCGCGGCCTCGATCCTGCGCGCCGAGATCGCCCCGGAACGCGGCGGCGACACCAGCTGGACGAATCTCGTCGCCGCCTACGAGAACCTGCCGGAGTCGCTCCAGCGTTTCGTCGAAGGGCTGCGCGCCGAACACCGGTTCGGCGGCAGCAGGCCGGTCTGGGATGCCAACAGCGACTACGCGAAGAAGGTCGCGGCCGCGCCGCTGGTCACCGAGCATCCGGTCGTCCGGGTGCACCCGGTGACCGGCGAACGGGCCCTGTTCGTCAACCCCGGCTTCACCACCAGGATCGTCGGACTCGCCCCGCATCAGAGCGACGCCGTGCTGAAACTGCTGTTCGACGAAGTGACCAACCCGGCCTACACGGTGCGGTTCCGCTGGCAGAAGGGCAGCATCGCGTTCTGGGACAACCGCGTCACCGCGCACCTCGCGCCGAGCGATCTCGACCACCTCGACGTCACCCGGGTGCTGTACCGCACCACACTCGAGGGCGACATCCCGGTCGGCGTGGACGGTGAGCCGTCGAAGTCCATCGCCGGAGCGAAGTTCACCGGCGCGTAGGAACCGGACAGGCGGAATCGGCCGGGTGCCGCGCAGGACGCCCGGCCGATTCGCGCCGTCACGACATGTGCGAGCCGACCAGAACTACGGCCGGCCGGCGCGGGAACCGCTGCCAGGGGAATCATGCGGTACTCGGCCGTCACGGCGAGCTTCTCGAACTGCCGAAGGCCTGCTCGACCGGGCTCATCGACAGGCACCAGGCCGCCCACTGGGCTACGGGTGCACCGGCGGCGTCGGATCTGTCGTCGCCAGCACGGCTCGCTCCACCTCGTCCCAGGTCGGGACGTGGAGCACCCACTCGGGAATCGGCTCCGGCTGCACGCCGAACAGCAACCGGTACGGCACCAGATCACGCAGCACGCGGTGCACGTCGAGGCGGTCGTCGATCATGTGCGTGATGCCGAGTTCGGCGCAGTGCACCGCCTTGTCCCCCCGGGCACGGCAGAAGCGCACATTGTCGCGGGCGATCCCGGTCCGGTCGTAGAAGTCGTGGTGGTCGAGCCACTGCCGGGTGCGCTGCTCGATCTCGGGGCCGCATTTGGAGATGACCCACGCGCGTCCCTCGAAGCGCTGCACCAAGCGCGTCAACACCTCGAAAGCGCCCGGGCTGGGCGGGGTGCGCAGCGCCTGCTCGAGACCGCCGGAAAGAAACACCGTGTCCTCGTCCCCGGGCGCCATGGCCGCCCCTTGGATGACCCGGCCGAAATCGACGCCGAGCCGGGGCTGCCTTCCATCGTTGTGAAGTCTTTCGTTCATACAGTTCCAGCGTGCGGCATGCGCCCCGTCTCCCGCCAGCGGATTTCACCACAGGCGACCGGCGGCGCGGCCTGGTCCGCCGTGCGCGGAATTGGGTGCGTCGAGCGCCGAACGGTTGCCGGCGAGCGGCGCACTCGCGACAGTGGGAAGGAAAGCCGCGGCGCTCGCCGCGGCGGTTCGGGTACATATGAAGGAGATATTCGTGCGCTTCGGCATCTTCATTCCGCAGGGGTGGCGGCTCGATCTGGTCGGCATCGACCCAGCCCACCAGTGGGGGGTGATGCGAGACCTCGCCCAGCGCGCCGATGCGAACTCGACGTGGGAATCGCTGTGGGTGTACGACCACTTCCACACCGTTCCGGTCCCCACCGAAGAGGCCACGCACGAAGCATGGACGCTGATGTCGGCGTTCGCCGCCACCACCTCGCGCATCCGCCTGGGCCAGATGTGTACCGCGATCAGCTACCGCAACCCCGCCTACCTCGCCAAGGTGGCCGCGACGGTCGACCTCATCTCGGGCGGCCGTGTCGAGATGGGTATCGGCGGTGGCTGGTACGAACACGAGTGGCGCGCCTACGGCTACGGCTTCCCGTCCGCGGGCGAACGACTGGGCCGCCTCGACGAGGGTGTACAGATCTTCCGCCAGGCCTGGACCACCGGTTCGGCCACTCTCGACGGCAAGTACTACCAGGTCGACGGCGCTATCGTCCGTCCGCTTCCGCTGCAGGAGGACGGTATTCCGTTGTGGATCGCGGGCGGCGGGGAGAAGAAGACGCTGCGCATCGCCGCGAAATACGCCAAATACACCAACTTCAGCGGTGATCCCGACGAATTCGCGCACAAGTCCGAGGTGCTGCGCGCGCACTGCGCCGACGTCGGCAGCGACTTCGACGCTATCGTCCGCAGTTCGAACTTCAACGTCGCCATCGGCTCGACCCAGGCCGAAGTCGAGGATCGCCTCGCGGCGCTGACCGCACGCCTGACTCCCGTCATCGGCGCCGACTCGGCCGAGACCTACCTCGACATGCTGCACAGCAGCGGCGCCACGATCGGCACTCCCGAGCAGATCATCGAGAACCTACGCCGAGTTCGCGACCTCGGCCTCGGCTACGCCATCCTCAACTTTCCCGAAGCCGCCTACGACACCTCCGGCATCGAACTCTTCGAACGCGAAGTGATTCCCGCGTTGAGTTGATCGTCCACGAACAGGTCTTCCGAGCGGCCGAGCCCGCGAAATCCACGCTCGGCCGCGAGACCGGAGGCCGCCGACGCTCCGCGCGGGCGCGGCGAACAGCACAGTTCACCGTTTACGGGCGACCGCGCTCCAGCAGTTGACTTGCGAGTCGAGCCATGCCGGTGACGCGGTGGCCGGGCGCCACTGGTTGGCGACGACGATTCCCGGGTCCAGAAGTTCCAATCCGGTGAAGAACCGAGCGAATTCGTCCCGCGTGCGCGTCTGCGCATAGACCCCGCTCTGCCGATACACGTCGAGCGCATTGTCCATGATCTCGGGTTCGAGGTCGGCGGTGATATGCGAGACCACGAGGAACGAGCCGGGCGCGAGGGCATCCAGCAACGTCTCGACGATGCCGTAGGGGTCCTGCTCGGCGGACAGGAAATGCAGCACCGCGACCAGGCTCAACGCCACCGGGCTCTTCAGGTCCAGGGTGTCGGCGAGTTCGGGCGCGGACAGGATCGCTCCCGGGTCCTTCAGGTCGGCGTCGATGTAAGCCGTGCGTCCCTCCGGCGTACCGGTGAGCAGCGCGCGGGCGTGGCTCAGCACGATCGGGTCGTTGTCCACGTAGACCACCCGCGCTTCGGGGCTCGGCGCCTGGGCCACCTGGTGCAGATTCGGTTCGGTGGGGATGCCGGTACCGATGTCGAGGAACTGCACCACACCCATCGCGGTGAGAGCGTTCACCGCGCGGTGCATGAAAAGCCGGTTCTGCCGAGCCGCGACACGAGCGGTGGGAAACGCCGCGATCACCTTCTCGGCCGCGTCCCGATCCACTTGGTAGTGGTCTTTCCCGCCCAGGACGTAGTCGTATATTCGGGCGCTGCTCGGCACGCTCGAGTCATGGATTGCCCTGAGCGGCTCACCGTTGCCGCCGAGATCGGTCATCGTCGTTCCCATCACTACCGGATCGCCTCTGCGCCAGCATATTCCAGATGCGGACCGGACACCGCACCACAACGGAGGCCCGGCATGGGAATAGGCCGCAGGGTGGCCCCCGGCGGGAGGCCACCCTGTTCGCTACGCCGATCACAGCATGCAGGAGACGCAACCCTCGACTTCGGTTCCCTCCAGGGCCATCTGGCGCAGCCGGATGTAGTAGAGGGTCTTGATGCCCTTGCGCCAGGCGTAGATCTGGGCGCGGTTGAGATCGCGGGTGGTAGCGGAGTCCTTGAAGAACAGCGTCAGCGACAGGCCCTGGTCCACGTGCTGGGTGGCCGCGGCATAGGTGTCGATGATCTTCTCGTAGCCGATCTCGTAGGCGTCCTCGTAGTACTCGAGGTTGTCGTTGGTCATGTAGGGCGCCGGGTAGTAGACGCGCCCGATCTTGCCCTCCTTGCGGATCTCGATCTTCGACGCCACCGGGTGGATGGAGCTGGTGGAGTGGTTGATATAGGAGATCGACCCGGTCGGCGGGACCGCTTGCAGGTTCTGGTTGTAGATGCCGTGCTCCATGACCGAGGCCTTCAACTCACGCCAGTCGTCCTGGGTCGGGATGTGCACGCCCGCGTCGGCGAACAACTGGCGGACGCGATCGGTCTTCGGCTCCCACGCCCGATCGGTGTACTTGTCGAAATACTCGCCGCTGGCGTACTTCGATTCGGGGAATCCGCCGAAGTAGGTACCGCGCTCGATCGCGATCCGGTTCGACGCCCGGATCGCGTGGTAGACCACGGTGTAGAAGTAGATGTCGGTGAAGTCGATGCCCTCTTCGGACCCGTAGTGGATCCGTTCCCGCGCCAGGTAGCCGTGCAGGTTCATCTGTCCGAGACCGATGGCGTGCGAGGAGTTGTTGCCCTGTTCGATGGACGGCACCGAGTAGATGTGGGTCTGGTCCGACACCGCGGTCAACGCCCGGATGGCCACCTCGATGGTCTGTGCGAAGTCCGGTGAGTCCATCGTCTTGGCGATGTTCAGCGACCCGAGGTTGCAGGAGATGTCCTTGCCCACCTTGGCGTAGGACAGGTCGTCGTTGAACTCCGAGGGCGTGGAGACCTGCAAGATCTCCGAGCACAGGTTGGAGTGGGTGATCTTGCCCGCGATCGGGTTGGCCCGGTTCACCGTGTCCTCGAACATGATGTACGGGTAACCGGACTCGAACTGCAACTCGGCGATGGTCTGGAAGAACTCGCGCGCCTTGATCTTCGACTTGCGGATGCGCTTGTCATCGACCATCTCGTAGTACTTCTCGGTGACGTCGATGTCGGCGAACGGCTTGCCGTAGATGCGCTCCACGTCATAGGGCGAGAACAGGTACATGTCCTCGTTCTTCTTGGCCAGCTCGAAGGTGATGTCCGGGATGACCACGCCCAGCGAGAGCGTCTTGATGCGGATCTTCTCGTCCGCGTTCTCCCGCTTGGTGTCCAGGAACCGGTAGATGTCCGGGTGGTGCGCGTGCAGGTATACCGCGCCCGCGCCCTGACGCGCGCCGAGCTGGTTGGCGTAGGAGAACGAGTCCTCGAGCAGTTTCATGATCGGGATGACGCCCGAGCTCTGGTTCTCGATCTTCTTGATCGGCGCACCGTGCTCGCGAATGTTGCTCAGCAGCAGAGCGACACCGCCGCCACGCTTGGACAGCTGCAGCGCGGAGTTGATCGAGCGCCCGATGGACTCCATGTTGTCCTCGATGCGAAGGAGAAAGCAATTGTGGACGACGGCGCCGCGAATCGTGTAGGTGTGCGTGCGCTCCACGTGGAGGTTGTACACCTTATCGGGAGCGTACTCGGTGCGCTCGATCGCTCGGACACCGTACACGTGGCGGCCGTGAACGACCTGGTACGTTGTGCGCTTCGTGCCTTTTCGCCCGGTGTAGTTGTGCAGGTTCTTGCCGATGTCGAAGATGAACTCTTCATTGGTGCCGGGCAGGCCGGGCACGAATATCTGCCCGGTTGGGTTCCCGGCCTGATTGAGGTAGCTGCGGACCACCGACACGATGCCCAGGCGCCGCAGAATCAGCTGTACCTGATCGATCAGCTCGGGATTGACCAGATCGAGCACCATTCCACCGCTGGTGCTGCATCCGTCGCCACGGAAGAGGCCGGCTACCAGGCCACGCAGGAAATCTTCGTCGGCGGTCATCACTTCGTGTGACAGCCGCTTGGTCGCGTAGCCCGTGGCCAGCGACAGCATCAACGATGCGACGACCTTGCTGTTGCATACCATTCGGGTGGAGTGGTCGGAATGGTTGGTGTGCAGGGTCAACTCGGCCCCGAACACCTGCTTGAAGGCCATGCCCAACTCGACGTGGTACTCGGCTTCGTGCGCGCCGAGAGTGAAGTGAACGCCGTTCGGCGCGACCCCGTCCACACCCGAGCGCTTGGACACATGTCCTTCGGCAAGGTACCAACCGAGGATCAGGCCGAACTCGTAGGACTCCTCGACATACCGGTTGACCGCTACGAAATTCTGGTTGTACCGCTGCTTGTTCCGATGCTTGGCGTCCACATTCACTTTACGAATCAGCCCGTCGACCTCCTCGTAGCGGCCCGCCCCGACGACGTCCATCAGATCGAAAACGCGGCGGTCACGCGTGTCGAGCGGAGCGGTCGTCACGATGAAATCGGACGGGTGCACATCCTGAGCCGCCAACCATACGAAACCGTTGAACGGGTCGGCACCGTCGCCATCGATCAGGGTTTCGACGTCACGGGTGGTCCAGACCAGGATCGGATGCTCCGGGGTGCACCGGATCGGCTCCTTGTGCCCGAAGTGCGAAATCGAGACCAGCGCCTGATCGTTCGGGTTCTCGATGAGCTTCTCGACTACCGCGTACGAGCCGTCGTGCGACAGCACACGGTCGCCCGGGCGCAGGCTCTCGATCGGGCGGGGGCCCTCGCTGGTGTCCACCGGGGTACCGGCGGGGAAGCACGACACCGGCTCGCCGCGCTGCTTCTTGCCCGAGTTCAGGAAGGTCGGGGTGGCCGGCTGGAAGCGGCCCTCGATGATCTCGTCGACCAGTTTGCCCGCCAGCGCCTCGTCACCGGCGGCGAGGGTGAGCGCCACCATGCACACCCGGTCCTCGAACCGCTCCAGGTAGCGCTTGCCGTCGAAGGTCTTCAGCGTGTAGGAGGTGTAGTACTTGAAGGCGCCGAGGAAGGTCGGGAACCGGAACTTCTTGGCGTAGGCCTGCTTGAACAGTTTCTTGATGAACTCGCGGCTGTACTGGTCGAGTACCTCTGCCTCGTAGTAGTTCTCCTCGACCAGGTAGTCCAGCTTCTCGTCCAGATTGTGGAAGAAGACGGTGTTCTGGTTGACGTGCTGCAGGAAGTACTGGTTGGCGGCCTCACGGTCTTTGTCGAACTGGATCTCGCCGTCCGGACCGTACAGGTTCAGCATGGCGTTGAGGGCGTGGTAGTCGAGGACCTCGTCCGCTTCGGCGCCGCGGACCGGGGGCTGCTCTAAGCGAGCTGTTTTTCCGGCCGGTGCTGTCGTTGCTGTTGCCAAAACAATCCCAATCCCTCTCGGACGCGTTCGACGTCCTCAGCGGTTCCCATGAGTTCGAAGCGATACAGGTACGGCACCCCGCACTTGCGTGCGATCAGCTCGCCCGCGTAGCAGAAGGTGTCGCCGAAGTTCGTGTTGCCCGCCGCGATGACACCGCGCAGCAGGGCGCGGTTGTGCGGATCGTTGAGGAACTTGGCGACCTGCCGCGGTAGGAAATCCTTATCGGATCGGTCGCCCCCCAGCACGTGCCGACCGCCCCCATAGGTGGGGACGATCAGCACGTACGGTTCCTCTACGCGCAGCGAGTCGGCGGTGTGCAGTGGTATGCGAGTCGCCGGGAGTCCCAGCTTCTCGACGAAGCGATGCGTGTTCTCCGAAGCGCTGGAGAAGTAGACCAGCGCCGTCGTCTCCGACATGGTCGCCTTCCTTCTTCTCGGGAGTGCCGCGCGGCGGACCACCCGGCGCTCGCCCTTCGGATGAACAGGAAGCTGCGCAGGCTTCAGGCCGCCACGGTCGCGAGCGACTTGATGCGGTCGGGCCGGAAGCCCGACCAGTGATCGTCCCCCGCCACCACGACCGGCGCCTGCAAGTACCCGAGGGCCATGACGTAGTCACGCGCCTCGTCGTTCTCCGAGATGTCGATGACCTCGTAGTCCACCCCGGCCTTGTCGAGGGCCTTGTAGGTGGCGTTGCACTGGACGCAAGCGGGCTTGGTGTACACGGTGACGGTCATTGATGTCCCTCTCTCCTTGTGCCTGATCCACAGCCTGAGATCCGTATGCATGCACGATCGACGTATGCTGCGCAAACTCCTGGAGCCGGACCCGAATCCCCTGATCAGCCACGCGTGGCCGACCTCTGATGAGCGGGGCCTCTCACCGTCTTCCAGTAGCGAAGACACTACACCTAGTGGCCGACAGATTCCTACAACACGACATGTAGCGAGTCACATCGGTGAAATTCCATCGAGAGAAGTACCAGGACGCTCGATTCACCCCCGCATCAAACAGTGGCGCAGATCACTGTTCGGCGCTTCAGCTTACTTTCAGCAACCCCCCAGGCGTGCGAAGAGGGCCACCGCCGCGCAGGCCACGGTGACCCTCGTTCGAAACCGGAGATGGAGCTTACACCGACGCCAGTTCGCCGCGCGTGGCCTCGACCAGTTCGCGCACGGTGCCGGCCAGCTGGGTCAGCGCCTCGGCATCGTCGCGCGGATGCGCGGCGCCGAACCGCTCGCCGATGACGCCGAAGTGCAGATGCGCGGACTCGACCACCCGAGCACCCGCTACGCCGAGCGCCTTGACCGCGTCGCCGTGCGCCCACTGCGCCGCGTTCGGGCTGATCGACGCGCTCACCACGGCGGTGGGCTTGCCCTTGATGGCGCCCGCGCCGTAGGGGCGAGAGGCCCAGTCGATCGCGTTCTTCAACACCGCCGACAGCGTGCCGTTGTACTCCGGGGTCACCACCAGCAGGCCGTCCGCCTCGGCGACCGCGTCGCGCAGCGCCTGAGCGGCCGCGGGAACCGAAC
Source organism: Nocardia asteroides (assembly GCA_019930625.1). Lineage (NCBI taxonomy): Bacteria > Bacillati > Actinomycetota > Actinomycetes > Mycobacteriales > Nocardiaceae > Nocardia > Nocardia asteroides. The sequence continues at coordinate 3,637,913 of CP082844.1, read as the reverse complement.
CGGGCACGTCGATGTCCTCGTTGTAGAACGGGATGTCGGCGAGTCCGTCGTAGAGGGTGACCTCGACACCCTCCGGCGCGGTATGTGCGGCGGCCTCGGCCAGCCGCCGGTTGACCGAGGCGGCACGCAGGCTACCGACGAGTGCAAGAATGCGGGTCTGACTCATGACGACTCCTGGTGTACTGAATGAGGTGGTGTCCGTACGTTCATCACACACTAACCGGACCATGGTCCGATTACTTCCCGCGGAGTCTGCGTGAGCGCTGTGAACTACCCCACACCCGACGCGTCGCCATCCGGCGTACGTGGGCTGCTCGACGTCGGTGCGCCGCTGCCCGGCACGTCGGGGCCCGCCGAACGCGCCGACGCGGCGCGCAACCGCCGCCTGCTGCTGGACGCGGCGCAGCAGCTGGTGCGTGAACAGGGCGTCGACAGCCTCACCATGGACGCGCTGGCCAAACGCGCCGGGGTCGGCAAGGGCACGGTATTCCGCCGGTTCGGCAACCGGTCCGGCCTGATGCTCGCGCTGCTGGACCACTCCGAGCAGAAGTTCCAGGAGGCGTTCATCTTCGGGCCGCCGCCGCTCGGCCCGGGCGCACACCCGGTGGAACGACTGGTCGCCTTCGGTCGAGCCCGGCTGCTGGACATCGAAGTGGAAGGCGAACTGCATCGCGCCGCCGAGATCGGCGAGGCCGGTGACCGCTATTCCGGCGGGCCGTACGGATTGCTGCGCGCGCATGTCGCGATGCTGCTGCGGCAGGCCGACGTGACTGGAGACGTCCCGCTGCTCGCCGACGGACTGCTGGCGATGATGGGCGCGGCGCTGGTAATACACCAGATGCAGGTTCTCGGCTATACCCGCGAGCAGATCGGCGACAACTGGGAGAGCGTCGTTCGGCGCGTCGTCGCCCGGTGAAACGCCTATAGACTCGGGCGCCATGGGGAACCTGCGCGAACAGATCATCAGTGAATTGGGCGTCCGGCCGACGATCGAACCGAAGGACGAGGTACGACGCCGCGTCGATTTCCTCAAGGACTATCTGAACGCCACCCCCGCACGAGGTTTCGTTCTGGGCATCAGCGGTGGGCAGGACAGCGCGCTGGCAGGCCGGCTGTGCCAGCTCGCGGTCGAGGAACTGCGCGCCGACGGCGTGGACGCCACCTTCCTCGCCGTCCGGCTGCCCTACGGCGTGCAGGCCGACGAGGCGGACGCGCGAATCGCGGTGCGGTTCATCCAGCCCGACCGCGAAGTCGTGGTGAACATCCGGCCCAGCGCGAACGCCGCGGCCGCCGAGACGGCGACCGCGTTGCAGGTCCACGAACTTCGGGACTTCGTGCGCGGCAACATCAAAGCGCGCGAACGCATGGTGATCCAGTACGCGCTGGCCGGACAGGAGAACCTGCTCGTGGTCGGCACCGACCACGCGGCCGAGGCGGTCACCGGATTCTTCACCAAGTACGGTGACGGTGGCGTCGACCTCACTCCGCTCACCGGCCTCACCAAGCGTCAGGGCGCCGCGCTGCTCCAAGAACTCGGCGCACCGGCCAGCATCTGGTCCAAGGTGCCCACCGCCGATCTGGAGGACGACCGCCCCGCCCTGCCCGACGAGGAGGCGCTCGGCCTGCGCTACAGCGAGATCGACGACTACCTGGAGGGCAAAGAGGTCACTCCGGAGGTCGCCGAGCGGCTGGAGAGCATCTTCCGCGGCACCCGGCACAAGCGCACTGTCCCGGTGACTCCGCTGGACACCTGGTGGCGTTAGAGGCCTAGCGAGCCGCCTCGCTTTCGGCGAGACGGCGAGCCAGGAACCGCCGCGCTTGATCGTTGCGCGCCAGTGTCAACGCCACGCGGTAGTTCGCCGCGGCCTCCCGCCACCGGCCGCTGCGTCGCAGCAGGTCGGCGCGGGTCGCGGGGACCAAGTGCGATCCGGCCAGCCGCGGATCGGCGGCGACCTCGTCGAGGGCGGCCAAGCCCGCGTCGAATCCGCGGGAGAATCCCACGGCCACGGCGCGGTTCACCGACACCGCCGGTGACGGGGCCAGCCGCAGCAGTTCGTCGTATTCCGCGGCGATCGAGTGCCAGTCGGTCCGCGCCCAACTCGGCGCTGTCGCATGCGCGGCGGCGATGCGCGCCTGCACCAGGTACGGGCCGCTGCCCTCGGCTTCGGCGGACCGCAGGCACGCCAGCCCCGCCCGCACCATCGCGTGGTCCCACCGCGACCGATCCTGTTCCTCCAGTGGCACCGATTCCCCGTCGTCGCGCCGACGCTGCTCCCGGCGGCTGTCCTGCAACAGCATCAGCGCCAGCAGCGCCCGCGCCTCGGGTTCCCCTGGAAGCAACTCGCACAGCAGCCTGCCGAGCCGGATCGCCTCGTCGCACAGCTCGTCGCGCACCGCGGTGGGACCCGAAGTGGCGGAATACCCTTCGGTGAACACCAGATACACGCACGCCAGCACACCCGGCACCCGCTCCGGCATCAGGTGCGCGGGCGGCACCCGCAGCGGGATGCCCGCCTGCCGGATCTTGGCCTTCGCACGCGTGAGCCGTTGCGCCACCGTGTGTTCCGGTTGCAGGAAGGCACGCGCGATCTCGGCCGTCCGTAACCCGCACACCAGGCGCAGCGTCAGGGCCACCTGCGAGGGTCGCGCCAGTGCCGGATGGCAACAGGCGAAGATCATCCGCAGCTGGTCGTCCGGCACCGGTGACACCTCGTTCTCCTCGCTCGGCGTCCGGGTCAGGACCGCGTCGTATTCCTTGGCCGCCCGCGCCGACTCGCGCCGCAGCCGGTCCAGCGCTCGATTGCGGGCGGCCGTGGTGATCCACGCCCCCGGGTTCGACGGCAGCCCGCGCTCCGGCCAGGTGCGCACGGCGTCGGCGAATGCCTCCTGCACGGCGTCCTCGGCCAGTCCGATGTCCCCGACGGTCCTGGCCACCGTCGCCAGAGCCCGGCCGAACTCGGCGCGGTAGACGGCGTCGATCGTCGCGGCCTGCCCCGTCCGCACGTCAGTCGCCCAAGTCCACGACCCGGCGCAGCTCGGTGCGCCCGCGCTCGCCGAGCGGGATGGCCGCCGCGATCCGCACCGCCTGCTCCCGGTCCGGCGCGGCGAACAGGTACAGCCCGTCGACCACCTCGGCCGACTCCGCGTACGGACCATCGGTGAGCAGCAGCTTCCCGTCGCGCACCCGCACCGTGGTCGCCGAGGACGGCGGTTGCAGCGCCCCGCCACCGCGGAGGGCAGCCGCGTGCTTCTCACCGAACCGCTCATGGTCGGCGACCGCGTCGTCCCACTCCGGGCTGCCCGGCGCGATCACCGCGTCCGGCACTTCCCACAGCAGCGCCAACCACCAATCCGCGCGCGGGGTGTCGTGGGGCGACCACATCACCATGGGGCGCACCTCGACCGCTCCGTCCTCGGCGGCGGGCACCTGACGCGCCAGCCGGATGGCCTCGTCCAGGTCGGCGGCCTCGAAGACGTAGAACCCGCCGACGACCTCGGCCTGCTCCGCGAACGGGCCGTCGGTGACGAGCGTCCGACCGTCGGCCCGCCGGATGTGCAGCGCGTCGGCGGAGGGGTACAGCGCCACGCCGCCCGCGACCGCCGCGGCCTCGCGTTCCTCGAACGCCGCGTACTTCGCCACCTCCGCGTCGAACTCCGGGGTGCCGGGCCGCACCCCGGGGCCGTCTTCACGTCCTACCAGTGTCGCCAGGTAGTGCATAACGTCATCCTTCCTCGCAGCGAGGGGCTCGGATACCCCTTCTACTCGGACGACGAAACGCGCGGGCCGATCTCTACACTTCGCCCGGAGAAATCCCGCGCGGCCTCAGCGGACTCGCCCGCCGTTCGCCTCGGCGGTCGCGCAGCAGATCGCGGATCAACTCGACATAGATCCGCTCCGGCGCGGAAACGCAGGCACCCTCTGCCCATGTCGTGTCCTGCCGAGCGGTCGGCGAAGGCCCTTATCCCGCCCCAGTGCCTATCCGCCCGCGAAGGGTGGCAGGACGTCGACACTCGGGCTGAGCGCGGCCGTGGGGTCGCGGGTGAGTTCGTCGCCGATCAGGTAGGCGCACACCGACAGCATCTTCTCCAGGTCCGTGCCGTAGGTCGCCGACAGGGCGGCCCGCAGGTCGGACACCGTGGCTCCGGCCGGGAGATCGAGGGTTTCGCTGTCCTTGCCGACGGCGTCGGCGATCGCGGCGAAGTAGCGGATCTCAACCACCGATGGCTCCCATCGTCCGCTCCGGAGGAACGAAGCCTTCGGCGTCGATCCCGTGACCTGCCCACTTGTCCCACATCGCGCCGCGCCAGAGGGTCGCGACCTCCTCGTCGCCCGCGCCGGAGCGCAGCGCCTGGCGCAGGTCGAATTCCTGGTCGCTGAACAGACAGGAGCGCAGCATGCCGTCGGCGGTGAGCCGGGTGCGGTCGCAGGTGTCGCAGAACTTGCGGGTCACGGTCGCGATGATGCCCACGGTGCCGGGCCCGCCGTCGACCAGCCACTTCTCCGCGGGAGCCGACGGGTCGGCGCGGCCGACCTCGGTGAGTTCGAACCGGGCGCCCAGTACGTCGAGCAGTTCGGCGGCGGTGACCATGTTGGCGCGGGCCCACTCGTGGTCGGCGTCGAGCGGCATCTCCTCGATGAAACGCAGCTCACAGCCCTCGTCCAGGCACCAGCGCAGCAGATCCGGTGCTCCGGCGAGGGTTTGGCGCATCAGGACGGCGTTGACCTTGATCGGGGCCAGCCCAGCGGCCCGGGCGGCACGGATGCCCGCGAACACCGATTCGAGGCGGTCGCGGCGCGTCAGCCGCGCGAAACCGGCCCGGTCCACCGTGTCCAGCGACACGTTCACCCGGCGCAGGCCCGCGGCGGCGAGGCCGCGCGCGCGGTGTTCGAGCCCGATACCGTTGGTCGTCATCGCCAACGGGATGTGCGGCACCTCGGCATGGCACCCGGAGATGATCTGTTCCAGGTCGCGGCGCATCAGCGGCTCACCCCCGGTGAAGCGGACCTCATGCACCCCCAGATCCCGCACCGCGAGGCGCACCAGCCGAACGATCTCCTCCACCGTGAGCAGTTCGTGCCGCGGAATCTCCGGCAGCCCCTCCTCGGGCATGCAGTAGGTACAGCGCAGCGAGCACTTCTCGGTGATGGATACGCGTAGGTCGCGGGCGACGCGTCCGAAACGATCCAGCAAGTAGGGGGTATCGGGCCGGCCGGCGAGCGAGGGACGCCCGGAACGCACGGCGGGAATCCCGATCTCGACCAGAGTCACACGTCCATTATGACCGCCTGTCCCGATTCGTCTGCGGGCGGAATGGCGCGCCGGCTGCTCACCACGGGGACGGTCCCGCGGTGAGGCCCGTGTCCGGGTGGGGTGACCTGCGCACGGACGGCGCACGGCCACGGAGGCGGAGAATCGCCCGGATCGGGCGTTAGGCTGACTCGCATGAACCCTCGGCCCGCCGACGTCTCGGCCAGGCCCGTCGACGACTACCGCGCCGGCGTCGAACAGCTGCTGCGGCCGCTGGCCGCGCGCGCGGTCGAGTCCGTCGAGGTGCCGCGGGCGCTGGGCAGGCAACTCGCCGAGGATGTCCGTTCGCCGATCGACCTGCCGGTGTTCCGCAACTCCGCGATGGACGGATACGCGGTGCGCGCGGAATCGGTGCTGGTCGCCCCGGTCACACTGCCTTTGACCGGCGTGGTCGCGGCAGGTGCCGCGGGCCGCACGCCCCTGCCGCCGGGCGCGGCGATGAAGGTGATGACCGGCGCGCCGATCCCGCCCGGCGCGGACTGCGTCGTGCCGGTGGAGGACACCCGAGCGGGCGACGGCACCGTGACCATCGAGCGTGGCCGCGGCGCAGGCGACTTCGTGCGTGAGCCGGGCACCGACGTACGCAGCGGCGACCTGCTCGTGCGTACCGGGACCAGGCTCGCGCCCCGGCATGTCGCCGCCCTCGCCGCGGTCGGCCTGCCCGCGGTGACGGTCTTCCGCCCGGTGCGCGGCGCGGTGATCACCACCGGCGACGAGCTGGTCGAGGCCGGAAAGAGGCTGCGTCCCGGGCAGATCTACAACTCCAACGGCGTCGCCCTCGCCGCGGCGCTCGCGGCGAACGGCGTCGAGGTGGTCTCGGTCGCGCACAGCACCGACGATCCGGCGCGTTTCCGCGCGCTGCTCTCGGCTGCGACGGAGGCCGCCGATGTGGTGTTCACCTCCGGCGGGGTGTCCAAGGGCGACTTCGAGGTGGTCAAGGACGTGCTCGAGCCCATGGGCGGGCAGTTCGGTTCGGTCGCGATGCAACCGGGCGGCCCGCAGGGGCTGACCGTCGTCGAGGGTGTGCCGGTGCTCAGCTTCCCCGGCAACCCGGTCAGCACGATGGTGTCGTTCGAGGTGTTCGCCCGCCCGATGCTGCGCCACCTCGCCGGGCTGCCCGAGGTGGACACCTACGAGCTTCCGCTGCGCAACGCCGTGGCGCGCTCGCCGGAGGGGAAGCGTCAATTCCTGCGCGGCAAGCTGGTCGGCGCTCCGCGCGAGGCGCACGGGCATCCGGAGGCGGTCGAGGTGGTGTCCGGGCCCGGCTCACACCTCGTGGCGGCCATGGCGTGGGCCGACGTGCTGATCGACGTGCCCGCCGAGGTCACCGCGCTGCCCGCCGGAGCGTTTGTGCGAGTGTGGTCCTTATGAGCGAGTTGTCCCATGTCGATCACGAAGGTCGCGCCCGCATGGTCGATGTGAGCGCCAAGAGCGAGACCACCCGGATCGCCGTCGCCGCGGGCGAGTTGCGTACCACGGCCGAGGTGGTCGCGCTGGTGCGAGCCGACGACATGCCGAAGGCGGACGTGCTGGCCACTGCCCGCATCGCGGGCATCGCGGGAGCGAAGAAGACCGCCGAGCTGATCCCGCTGTGCCATCAGCTGGCGCTGTCGTCGGTGCGGGTCGAGTTCGGTTTCACCGACACCGCCATCACGATCGAGGCCACCGCGAAGACCAAAGGCCCCACCGGGGTCGAGATGGAGGCGCTCACCGCGGTCGCGGTCGCCGGGCTCACCCTGCACGACATGGTGAAAGCGGTCGACCCCGCCGCTACGCTCACCGACGTGCGGCTGCTCACCAAAGAAGGCGGCAAGCGCGGGCATTGGGAGCGCCCGGCCGAAGCGGCCTCCGAGGAGAGCGAGATCCTGCCTTCCGCTGATGACGAGCTGTCCTCCGATGACGCGGATGACGCGGATGACGCGGATGATGCGGATGACGCGGATGACACCCCGGAGTACGCCGAGCCGGAATTCGACGGGGAGGAACGCTCGGCGGTGGTGCTGGTCGCGTCGACCGGCGTCGCGGCGGGCACCCGCATCGACACCACCGGCCCGGCGCTCGTGGACTGGCTGGCCGGTCTGGGCTTCTCGGTGCGCGGTCCGCTGGTCTACGCCGACGCCGAGATCGAGATCGGGTTGTCCGACGCGTTGCGGTTCGAACCCTCCCTCGTCATCAGCACCGGCGGAACCGGCGCCTCGCCGACCGACGGCACCCCGGAAGCCACCCTCGCCGTGCTCGATCGCGAACTTCCCGGTGTGGCGGAGGCGATCCGGCAGCGCGGTACCGCGAAATTCCCGCTCGCGGCCCTCAGCCGCGGTGTGGCCGGGCTCGCCGGCCGCTCGGTGATCGTGAATCTGCCGGGATCGCTCGGCGGCGTCGAAGACGGCATGGCGGTGCTGGAGCCGCTGTTGGATCATCTGCTCGCACAAGTTGCCGGAGGTGGAAGTCATGACAACGGCTGAGGCCACGGTCCGGCTCGCCCGGATCAGCGACCAGCCGCTCGACCCGGCGGAGGTCGAAGCGGCGGTCACCGGACCGCATTACGGCGCGGTCGTGGTGTTCACCGGCAAGGTCCGCGATCACGATGGCGGACAGAGCGTTTCGTCCCTGGAATACTCCGCGCACCCGCAAGCGGAGCGTTTCCTGCACACCGTCTGCGCCGAAATCGCCACCACGCACGGCTTGCCGGTCGCCGCCGTGCACCGCATCGGGTCGCTCGGCATCGGCGACCGCGCGATCGTCGTCGCGGTGGCGGCGGCGCATCGCGGCGAAGCGTTCGCCGCGTGTGCGGAACTGGTGGACCGGATCAAACACGAGGTGCCGATCTGGAAGCGCCAATTGTTCGCCGACGGCCTGTCCGAATGGGTGAACGCCTGCGGGTGATCTGTCCGTGACATGAATCTCATGACGAATCAACACGGCCGGTATAGCGTGTGCGCCGGGCTGCGATCGGAATGCGCTTCCGTCTCGCTTCGCTCGTAAGCCGAGGTGGGCCGATCGGTTGCGTTGGGAAGGAGCACGCGATGGGAACCGACCAGGTTTTGCTCCACCGATTCGTCATCTCGCAACTCACCGCGGTAGGCGTGGACCGCGACCGGCTGCTGCGGGAATCCGGTTTACCGGAGTGGACCATGGCGGGCGAGGATCTGCACCTGCCCAGCCAGACGTTCTCTCGGCTGTGGGAGATCGCCGAACACGAATTGGGTGACCCCGACGTCGCGTTGAACGTGGCGAGCCGCTACGAGCTGACCTGCCTCGGCCTCTACGACTATCTGTTCTCCTCGGCCCCGACGCTGGGGGCCGGACTGGCGACCTGCGGGCCGTACGTCACCGCGGTGACCACCAATCACCGATTCGACCTGGTCGCGGAGAACGACGAGGAGGTCACGCTCTACCTCGACATGATCGATGGTGCGGGCCGTGGCCGTGACCTGACCCAGCTGTGGGGCCTGAGCGCGGTGCTCAGCCGGGCGCGGCGCGTGGTGCGTGAACCGCTGGCCCCGCTGCGGGTCTCGCTGCGCCAGCACGCCCCCGCACGAATCGAGACCTTCGTCGAGGTGTTCGGCACCACCGCGATCGAGTTCGACGCGCCGGTGGACGCCATGACCTTTCGCGCCTCGGACATGGATCTGCCGTTGACCACCAGCGATCCGGTGCTGGCCGGCATACTGCAGCCGCTGGCCGCGGCTCTTCCGCCGCCGCCACCGCTGGCCACGGCATGGCCGGAACGGGTCGCGACGGCCCTGGCGGACTGCCTGGACGAAGGCGACGCCTCCCTGGAGCGCGTGGCGCGCAGGCTGGCCACCAGCCCGCGCACCCTCCAGCGCCGGTTGCGGGAGGCGGGCACCACGTGGCGCGCGGAACTGGATCGGGCGCGTGGCGCACGGCTGGTCGCCGCGACCGCCGCCGGGCCGCTGAGCGCGTCGCGCCAGGCGGAGATTCTCGGCTACTCCGATCCGGCATCGATGCGGCGAGCGGCTCGGCGGTGGTCGCTGGCCATCACCGCGCATCGCACCGAGCGGGCGGATCGGACGTTCACGTCCTGAGGAAACGCGCCGCGATCGACCAGAACGTCGCGTCCTCGATCGCACGGAAATCCCAGCTCTTGGCGATGGCATGGGTCTCGGCGACGATCGCGGGAACATCGAAGTCATCGCGGGTGGCGGTGCCCTTGGCCTCGAGCGCCTGGATGACGTACGCGGTGGCGCTCTCCATGGAATCTGACACGGAACTCCCATCGGTCGCAGGACGATTCGGTCGGTGACGGATCGGCTGCCGGGCGGCGCCGCGCGCGGCAGTACGCTCCCCGTGCCCCCGGACCGGCGGACACGCCTTCAGTCTCACGAAAAGACCACTCGGTCACCAGCACCGAACGCGCCATGTCGCGACCGAACGCGCCAATCTGGCGCGTTCAGTGCGGCGTATAGCGCCACACGCCGAGCATGCTCTGCGGGTCGAGCGGATCTGCGGCGTCGTGCACGGTGTCGTGCAGCCGGGCCAATGCCGTGTCGGTGTGCAGGCCCGCCCCGATGAGCACCAGCTGCGCGCCCCGCGATTCGCCGCGCGACCAGCTGCCCGACTCGAAGACGATGTGGCGACCGACCATGTGCATGACGAATTTCCTGCGCTCGTCCGCAACCCCGAAGGCGGCGAAGCCTTTGGCCCGGAACAATCCCGGTGGCGGGTCCTCCAGGAAACCGATCAGCTTGCGCGGGTCGAGCGCTCGTGCGGTGGTGAACGAGACGCTGGTGTAGTCGTCGTGCAGGTGGCGGTGCCCGGCATCGTGGTCGTGGTCGTGGTCGAAGAGTAGTTCGTCGAAGCTCAGTTGCTCGGCCACCAGCGGCCGTTCGCGCAGCGGTTCGTCGAACAACAGCCCGGGATCGATCCGGCCGTAGGTGGTCGCGTACACGGGCACCGGGCCGACGAGTGCCGCGATGTCCGCACGCAGCCGCGCGAGTTGCTCGGGCGCCACCCGATCGGCCTTGTTCACCACCACCAGATCGGCCAGGCGCAGATGGGTGCGCAGTTCCGGATGACGGGCGCTGCTGTCCGGGAACTGTTCGGCGTCGACCACTTCGACCAGTCCTCCGTAGCGCAGGCGCGGGTTGTCGCTGCCGAGCACCATCCGGATGAGATTGCGCGGCTCGGCCAAGCCGCTGGCTTCCACCACGAGGACGTCGATTCCGGCGCGCGGCTGCGTGAGCCGGGTGAACAGCTCGTCCAGCTCGGTGACGTCGACCGCGCAGCACACGCAGCCGTTGCCGAGCGAGACCATGGCGTCGACTTGCCCGGCGACCAGCATCGAATCGATGTTGATCGCTCCGAAGTCGTTGACAACGACGCCGATCCGCGTCCCCCGGTTGTCTCGCAACAAGTGATTGAGCAGCGTGGTCTTCCCCGAACCGAGAAACCCCGCGACGAGCACAACAGGAATCCGGTCTGCCATTCCGCTCACCCTAGTGCGCCCGCCCGACCCGCGAAAAATGCCGGACGCCACCCTCATGGTGGTGAGGATGGCGTCCGGTGGGTTCGGTGTGCGGACTATTTCGAGGGGCCCAGCAGCATGGCCGCCAGGCTGTAGCCGAGGTTGATCAATTCCGTGGTGATGGCGTTGTCGTCCAAGCCCAGCATCTTCGCCAACGGCATCAGCAACTCCATGATCGAGGCGTTGCCGCCCGCGGTCCCCGGGGACTGCTGGGCGTACGGCGTGTCCGGCGACTGGGCTCCGGACGCGCCCGGCGCATCCGGTGTCGCCGAAGTGCCCGGCGACTGCGGTGTCGCCGCGCCCGGCGCCGACTTCGGCGTCGAGGCGCCCGGAGCGGACTGCGCCTGCGGCACCGCGGGGGCAGCGGGGCTCTGGGGCACCGCCGGGATCGTTTGCGCCTGCGGGATCGCCGGGTTCTGGGCCTGTGGAGTACCGGGGGTCGTCTGGGCTTGCGGAGTACCGGTGTTCGTCTGGGCTTGCGGAGTACCGGTGTTCGTCTGCGCTTGCGGAGTACCCTGATTCGCCTGGCCCTGCGGCGTGCCCGGGTCCGAGGCGGGGCGATCGAACGACGTACCCGGCGGGATGGGCTGCGCTGCCTGCTGATCCGGCGAAGCGCCGGCTTGCGGTCCGCCGAGCAGGTAGCCGACCAGGCCGGTGGTCAGCGCGATCGCGTGCTTGAGCTGCCCGTCCGGGGTCTCCAGCAGCGCCGCGTCCTCGGGATTGGCGCCGTTGCCCATCTCGAGGAACACCACCGGAACGGTGGTCAGGGCGGGCCCTGCCACGTCCTTGCGGGTCTGCAGCCCGTCCACCACGCCGCCATAGTTCGCGGGCGGGAATCCCGCCTGGCGATACGCGTCGCGCACCGACGTCGACGCGGCGCGTCCCGCACCGGACTGCGCCTGGTCGACGATCAGATTCGGGATGGGCAGCTCCGGGACGATCAGGTGGAACCCGCGATACTGCGCGGGCGCGCTGTCGGCATGGATGCTCACCGCCACGTCGGCGCCGGACTGGCTCGCCGCGCGGGCGCGGTCGTCGACGCAGCCGCCCCAGTTCGTGTCGTCCTGGCGGCTCAGCACGACGCGCGCGCCGAGTGTCTCCAGCGACGTCTTGACGACCTGCGCGACGTTCCAGTTGATGGTGTGCTCGGGAACGCCGTTCATGGTGGTCATGCCGGTGGTCTGGCAGTCCTTGGTGCCGCCGCGACCATCGCTGACCTGTCTTGCCAGGTCCTGGGAATGGTTCGGCCCCTGATGTCCGGGGTCGAGGAACACGGTCTTGCCCGCGAGTTTCTTCGACATGTCCAGCGCCGACGGCGCCGCGTGCGCGGTGACCGGCAGCAATCCGGACAACGTCACCGTTACCGCGGCCGTGACGGCGGTACAGATACCGGCCTTGACGATGCTTGGCTTCATAGTGCGGTCGGCGCCCCGGGATGGGGCGCCCCTCCCTTCCCACTTGTAACACCAAACCCACTGGTTACTCTGACAACACGTGTATCAGCGAAGCAAGTTACGTAATCGAAGTGTTACGGCATGCGCAGCGCCCGGTCGGCGAACGCGCCAAGACAGTTTGCGCAGAGATAGCAGAGCGTAATGCATTCGGAGCCACACCGTGCCGATCGGCACGCAGAAGACGTCGAAGTTGCTGCTGGATACGGGCAAGCCGGACTACCTTCGCGACAACCACGCGCCGCGGCACGGAACAAAGCCAGTAGCTGGTACACCAGAAGACCCCTTGCCAAGCCTGTCGGCGAACTCGTGGTTGCGTGAGGCGGGACTCGACGAGTTCGGGTCGGCATCGCCCGGCCACACCGACCGATCGCCGGGCAGCCGAGCCCGCGTCCACCCGCGCGAAATCGCGAATTCGGGCCACACCACCCGGTCCGTTCTGGTATTCCTGGCCGCGGAGATGCGGGGATCTCCCGAGTCGGCCGTGGCGGCGGAAGTACGTGGACGCGGCGGTAGTACAAGTCAAGGAGAACGGTATGCGTGCAAGCGCCCTCCTACTCGCGGGAGCCATGACCTGCGCGGCGACCCTGCTCGCCACGGCGACGGCGGCGGCCGAACCCGCGAACACCATGCCGCACGACGGCGTCTACCTGGTCGGCGTCGATATCGCCCCCGGCGTCTGGGAGGCGCCCGGCGCCTCCGATCCGGCCTACGCGTGCGACTGGCGCAGGCTGTGGAAGGTCGAGGGCGACAACACGAACATGCAGTACATCATCGCCAACAACTACACCCGGCTCAGCCCCGTCCGGGTGGAGATCGAGCCGACCGATGTCGGCTTCAAGACCGAGAACTGCGGTCCGTGGCGGTTGTCGCCGACCCCGCCGCCGACCGGATCGTTCGGCGGCTGAGCAACGGCGCACGTCCCGTCGGCGGCGTATCGCCGCGCGTTCGGCGAACGCTAGGGTCAGCCGCATGACGAGGAGCAGGATTCTGATCACCGGCGCGAGCGCGGGTCTCGGGGCCGCCATGGCGCGGGACTTCGCGGCAAAGGGCCGCGACCTCGCGCTGTGCGCCCGCAGGCTGGACGCGCTCACGACGCTGCGCGACGAGCTGCGGGCCACTCATCCGGAGGTCACCGTCGCGGTGCGCGCACTCGACGTGGACGACCACACGGCGGTTCCGCGCGTCTTCGGCGAACTGCGTGACGAGTTGGGTGGCCTCGACCGCGTGATCGTCAACGCCGGGATCGGCAAGGGAGCGCCGGTCGGCAGCGGAAGGGCGGATGCGAATCTGGCCACGGCGACCACCAACTTCGTCAGCGCGCTGGCGCAGGCGGAAGCGGCGCTGGAGATCTTCCGCGCGCAGGATGCCGGGCACCTGGTTCTCGTCTCATCGATGAGCGCGGTGCGCGGGCTGCCCGGCAAGAAGGCGGCCTACTCGGCGAGCAAGGCGGGCGTCGCCGCACTCGGTGCGGCATTGGCCACCGAATTGGCCCGTTCGCCGATCGCCGTCACCACGCTGTTACCGGGTTTCATCGCCACCGACATGGCGGCCAAGGCGGGCGACGCGCGAATGGTCGCGCCGCTGGACAAGGGCGTCGCGGCGATGGTGGCCGCCATCGAGCAGGAGCGGCGCCGGGCCTGCGTCCCCGGGTGGCCGTGGCGGCTGCTCGATTTCGCGCTCCCCCACCTCCCCGACGCGCTGCTGGCGCGGATGAGCTGAACAAGGTAGCGGGGCGCGAGCGCACCGGCGCGGCCGGGCGCCGACGGTGCTGTCGGGAACTCGCCAGCTCGGATGCCGCGGAGCTGCTGGACTCGACGCCGTGTCCACACTCCGCACCACTGAACGCACCGCCCGCAGCGCACCCACCGGTTGGCCCGCGGTTGTCGCGGTGATGCTCGGGATCTTCTCGATCGTCACCACCGAGATCCTGCCGATCGGGCTGCTCACCTCGATCGGCGCCGACTTCACCGTCTCCGATGGCATGGCCGGCCTGATGATGACCATGCCGGGGCTGGTGGCCGCCGTGGCGGCGCCGGTCGTCACCGTCGCCACCGCAGGCATCGATCGACGGCGGATGTTGTGCCTGTTCATGCTGCTGCTGGTGCTCGCCGACACGCTGGCCGCGGCCGCACCGGATTATCGGGTGCTGCTGGTTTCACGGATCCTCGTCGGCATCACCATCGGCGGCTTCTGGTCCATCGCGGCCGGACTGGCCGAACGGCTCGTACCCGCGGACTCGGTCGCCAAGGCCAACGCCGTGATCTTCTCGTCGGTGCCGCTCGGCTCCGTGTTCGGCGTCCCCGCGGGTACCTTGCTGGGTGAGATCGCCGGTTGGCGAACGACTTTCCTCGTGGTGGGCGCCTTCGCGGCCGTCGTGCTGGCCATGTTGATCGCATTCCTGCCCGCGCTGCGCGCCGAACAGGTCACCCGGGCCGCGGTTCTCGGTACCCTGCTGCGCCGCCCGGGTATCCACTTCGCCCTGCTGGTGACATTCCTCGTCGTCTCGGCCCATTTCGGCGCATACACCTACGTGACGCCATTCCTCGAGCAGGTCACCCGGGTCGGCCCCGGCACGATCACCTTGCTCCTGCTCGTCTACGGCGCGGCCGGTATGTGCGGCAACTTCCTCGGCGGGGCCTCGATCGCGCGCAGACCCCGCGCCACCCTCGCCGCAGCCACGGCGCTGATCGCGGCCGCCACACTGCTGCTTCCCTGGCTGGGCCAATGGTCGTTCGGCGCGGCGGTTCTGCTCGTCGTGTGGGGCGTCGGGTACGGCGCGGTGCCGGTGTCTTCGCAAGCATGGTTCGCGAAAGCGGCCACGGACGCACCGGAAGCGGCCTCGGTGCTGTTCACCGCCTCCTTCCAAGCGACGATCTCGCTCGGCGCGCTCGCGGGTGGCGTGCTCGTGGACCGTTCTTCGCCCGGACTCGTCATGGCCTGCGGCGGATCGACCGCGTTGTCGGTCGTCGCGGTCGTGTGGGCCCACCGCCGCCGAGACCGGAGACAGTTGGCGCACTGACGATTACCCGCAAGGTAATCGACTCGGCGACCGGTGGCGGGCAGGATCGCGGCCATGATCGATGAGACGGGCACCGCGCTGTTCCACCAGACCATGCCGTTCACCGAGCGCCTCGGCGTCGAGGTGCTCGCCCACGGACCCGAACTGGTCCGTAGCCGCCTGGCTTGGGACCAATCACTGTGCACGCTCGGCGGCGTGCTGCACGGCGGGGTACTGATGTCGCTGGCCGACGCCACCGGCGCGGTGTGCGCGTTCCTGAATCTGCCCGAAGGAAAGCAGGGCACCACCACGGTGGAGTCGAAGACGAATTTCCTGCGCGCGGTCCGCGCCGGCCATGCCATCGCGTCCGCGGCGCCGCTGCACGCCGGACGCTCGTTCATCGTGGTCGAGACGGTGATCCGGGACGACGCGGACAAGCTGGTCGCGAAGGTCACCCAGACCCAAGCGGTGCTCTAGCCCGCCACCAGGGCCGGCGCCGCCCCGGCCGCAGCGCGGGCGGTCGGCCACACCCGGGCGAGATCGAGCAGTCGCCGCAGCCCGGCGTCGAAATCCGCCGCGGGGACCGGCGGCTGGACCGAGGTCGACGCGAGCGGCGCCGATCCCGCCTTCCGTGCGATTACCGCGCACGCCACTCGGTGTGCGTAGTCGGTCAGCGGACATCCCAGCCCGCGGTCGCCGGGGCGTAGCGACCGAGTTGCGACAGCGCGTCCTGGATTTCCACCGTCATCCGCATCAGCCGGGTACTCGCGTCGACCCGCTCGTCGGGGCGGGCGGCAGCACGATCTCGGTGACCGCGGCGGTGAGATCCCGCCGCGGCCCAGATCATCGCCCGCACACCAGCTTTCCCGCCGGGCCGATGCCGTCGGACCGCAACTCCGGTAGGCACATACGGGCCGACAGCCAGATGTTCATCAGCAGTGGGAGTCCGAACGCGGTCCACACCACCAGGCCTTCCACGTCCGGCGTCAGGTCGACGAGCCTCCCCTCGCGCCGAGCCGATGCGCCCGCCAGCAGGATCACGGCGGTGGACGCGGCGGCGATCGCAGCAAACGCGGTGCCTGCGCCAGACCGCCGCCGGCTCCACGTCCGCGGCCCAGACGCGGACGACTCTTTGCAGGCACATCGAGGACATCACGGTGCAGTCGAGGGCGAGTTGGTGCGCCGGACTCGCGCTTGCGGGCGTCATGGCGCACCGGTACAGCAGCAGGCTCAGCAGACCCCAGACGAACAGGCGATTCACCAATTGGTCGACGACCGTGTCGCGCAGGAGCATCAGCCGGAACGCGACGACCGCGGCGACGAGGCAGATCGCAGGCCAGGCGACGACTCCCGGAATCGATGACGACATCGACCGACCTCCCGCCCACTATCTGTCCCGCTTGACGATACCGTTGCCGGATGTTTGTGACCGCGCTCTCCAGACCCGGCGGCAGCTGATGACCGCGACGCGGCATCCCCTCGGCGGCTTCGCCCGTCCCGGCCCTGCTCCGGATCGGCGAGTCACTTGTCCCGCATCAGCACGTTCGAGGTCGATCTTGACAAATACGCGATCCACTCTTTACTGCACCGAGCGCAGGTCCCACTTGTCCCATTTGCGACAACATATGCCGATCACAGGACGGATTCGCAGACCAATTGTCACCGAATCCAGAACTAAGCGGCTTCGCTCGTCGATCAGCACAATAGCGCGTGTCCCGGCGAATTCCGGAATGCCGCAAAACATTCGGCTGATCCAGCGTGGGTGTTACCCTCTATCACATAGAGTTTCAGTGACGACACTCACCTCCGACACGCACCTCTCGGCGGGTGCACCTGCTCTTCGTAGCCCGCGAACGCGGTCCCACCTCATGCTCTGTCCGCCCGTTCGTGCGGCAAGAACGGAGAAATCTGTGCGCGATGAACCACGATCAGCTTCCCTGTCCGAGCGAATCGACGGTGCATCGATCGAAACCCACGCCCTTTCCCCGGTACCGCGAAGGCCGGGCCGAGCGATCCGGCCACGAGCGTCCGCGCCGCTACCGGCCGTCTTCGCGGTGACCACGACCAAGGCGTCCTCGGCCGAGCCGCGGTACCGCCTTCCCGAGGACAGCGCACCAGCAGACCTACGCGTCACGGCTTGACCGTATTTGGGGAAACGGAAACGATGAGCAAGCAGACTGCCGGAACAACTGAACTAGCCGTGCGCCCAGCCGCCGGAACGGACGCGATGAACACCGCCCTGCGCGATCGCCTGATCGACGCGACAGTCGAGGTGGTGTCGACCGAGGGTCTGCACGCGCTCACCGTCCGCCGCGTGTCGCGAATGTGCGGGGTCTCCACGATGGCGGTGTACTCCAACTTCGGCGGGATGCCCGGCCTGATCCGCGCGGCCGGTTCCGCCGGCTTCGCGCGGTTGGCCGCGCGCATGACCGCGGCGGGGGTGAGCGAGGAGCCGATCACCGATCTGCTCGTACTCGGCCTCGTATTCCGGGACGAGGCCCAGCGCAGGCCGGAGCTGTTCGGGCTGATGTTCGGCACCGGGACGCGTATCGATATGAAGATCAACCGCGGCAATGTGCTCGTGGCCGGGCACGATTCGGAGTTCGAGCACTACACGGAGACCTTCGACCACGTGGTCGGCGCGGTGCAGCGCGCTCAGGACGCCGGGTTGATCAACACCGCGGACGTCCGCTCCGCCGCGGCGCAACTGTGGATGGGCCTGTTCGGCTTCGTCCAGTTGGAGATGGCCGGGCACCTGGGCGACGACGGCCTGCTCGAGGTTCTGGTGCCTGCGATCGTGAATCTTCTCGTCGGCATGGGCGCCGAGCTGGAAACCGTCGGCGCGTCGGTTCTGCTCGCGGTGGAGCGCTTCGCCGCCCAGTCCGGCGACTGAACGCCGGCACGGGGCGAATGCCGGTCAGAACGGCAGCCGGGACCTCAGCCGCTGGGCGCGTGCCATCGCGCGCTCCGCGGCGCTTCCGCGCGGCGGCATCAGAACCAACTGCAGCAGCATCTCCGTCAGGTCCCAGGTGGCCTGGCTGCGCCAGATCAGCCCGGAGCGGAACTGCCAGACGTCGATGACCAGCAGGTCGATGCGCTTGCCGGTCGGGCCGAAGCCTGGCGGGTCGATCGGGCCCAGATGGGTGCCGGTCATCCGCCACGGCACCAGCGCGATCCGGTCGTCGGCGGCCAGCACCGGCGGAAACGGGTTGGTGTAGGCCACGTCCGGGAACGAGCGCACCGTGTCGGCGACGAACTTCTCCACGCCCGCCCGCCCGTACGCGGGCGCGTCCAGCGATGGGTCGTGCCAGATCGTGTCCTCGGTGACGCATTTCGCGACCGCCGCGCCGTCCCCACTGTTCCACCCCGCGATGTATTGCTCGGTGAACTCGATCAGCCAGGCGAGGCTTTCGATGGGCTCGGCCTCCGCTTCGATACGGAACTGCCCGGTGTTGTACGGATTCACGCCCATCACCTTTCACCTCGGTGCGCATTCGACGCGTCATCGTAGGCACGAATCGAGCCGCTACTCAACAGCTTCGGGCGCTGAATGTTCTCGAAAACGACGGAATAACAATGTAATCCATCCTATTTAATTGGCCAATAACCGTGTAATAACAGCGGAATAATACTGTCATACCCGCTTCTACCTGCATTGATGATGGAGTTCTCTTTACCTGTCGGACAATGCTTTTCGATTACCGACGGCTCGATTCCGTATTGACCTTCGCGAATCGGGCCTCCTACCATGGGTGGACACTGACCTCCTACCGCGGAACCACTTCACCTCCGGGCGACGCTCATGGCCGAACAGGTTTACCCGGCGTCGCGAATCCGGTCGTCTCCACGCTGATTCGTCGACGCCGACGCCCGACCGGCGGCGCTTTCGAATGCCCGAGCATCAGGGGTTTTTGCATGCCCAATGTAGCAATTGTCGGTATCGGCTGCCGTTTTCCGGGCGGCATCGACGGGCCGGACTCTTTCTGGGATCTCGTCGTGCACAAGGGCGACGGGATCGTGGAAGTACCGGCGGACCGCTGGAATCTCGCGAAGTTCTACGACCCCGACCCCGACGCGCCGGGCCGGATGTACACCAGGCACGGAGGCTTCCTGACCCAGTCGCTGTGGGAGTTCGACGCCGAGTTCTTCGGCATCTCCCAGCGCGAGGCGTCGATCATGGACCCCCAGCAGCGGCTGCTGCTCGAGGTCGCCTGGGAGGCGCTGGACGACGCGGGGATGGCGGGCCGGGTCAGCGGTCGTGAGGTCGGCGTGTTCGTCGGCGGCTTCATGAACGACAACGCGCTGGTGCGCAGCGGCTCGATCTCCCGGGCCTCCATCAACAGTCACAGCCCGACCAGCTCCTCGCACACGCTGCTGTCGGCCCGCATCGCGTTCCTGCTGGACCTGCTCGGGCCCACGATGACCATCGACACCGCCTGCTCGTCCTCCCTGGTCGCCCTGCACCAAGCGATGCTCGCGCTGGAAGCGGGCGAGTGCGAGACGGCGATCGTCGGGGGCGCCAACGCGATGTTGCGGCCCGAGGCGTTCATCTCCATGTGCAAAGGGCGCTTCCTCGCGGTGGACGGCCGGTGCAAGTCCTTCGACGCGGCCGCCGACGGCTACGGGCGCGGCGAGGGCGCGGGCGCCGTGGTGCTGAAGACGCTGGACGCGGCGGTGCGCGACCGCGACCGGATCTACGCGGTGGTGCGCGGCAGCGGCGTCAACCAGGACGGCCGCACGCTGGCCATCCCGGTGCCCAACCCGGTCGCGCAGGAGGCCCTGGCCCGGCGGGTGCACCGGCTGGCGGGCGTCGACGCCCGCGACATCCGCTTCGTGGAGGCGCACGGCACCGGCACGCCGGTCGGCGACCCGCTCGAATTGGCCGCCCTGGGCGCGGTGTACGGCGCGGTCGAGGGCCGCGACGAGCCACTGCCGGTCGGCTCGGTGAAGAACAACATCGGGCACACCGAGGCCGCCGCGGGCGTCGCGGGCGTCATCAAGGCCGCGCTGACCCTGCACCACGGCGTCATCGCCCCGCAACTGCGGCTGGACAACCCGAACCCGGAGATCCGGTTCGACGAACTGCGCGTACGCATTCCGCTGGAGACCGAACCGCTGCCGAACGGCGACGGCCGGGCCGCGGTGGCGGTCAACAGCT
Organism: Nocardia asteroides; assembly: GCA_019930625.1. Taxonomy (NCBI): domain Bacteria; kingdom Bacillati; phylum Actinomycetota; class Actinomycetes; order Mycobacteriales; family Nocardiaceae; genus Nocardia; species Nocardia asteroides. The sequence continues at coordinate 3,617,509 of CP082844.1, read as the reverse complement.
TCGGCTACGGCGGCACCAACGCCCATGCGATCCTCACCCGCGCGCCCGAGGTCCCCGCGACGCCCGCGCAGGCCGCGCGCACACCGATCACCGTGCTGCCGCTGTCGGCCCGCAACGAGACCGCGCTGCGCACGATGGCCACACATCTGCACGACCTCACCGAGACCGCCCCCGTGGACGTGGTGACCGAGGCCGCGTGGGTCCAGCGCGCGCATCATCCGATCCGCGCCGCGTTCGCCTACCGGGATACCGGTGACCTGCGTGCGCAGCTGGCCGATTTCGCCGTGGGAGCGGGCAAGACACCCGTCCGCGCGCTCACCGACGGGTCGACCCGGCCGGTATTCGTGTTCAGCGGCATGGGCCCGCAGTGGTGGGGCATGGCCCGCGGCCTGCTCGAGGCCGACGGGCACTTCGCCGCCGCCGCGCGGTCGATCGACGAGATCTTCCGCGAGATCGCGGGATGGTCGATCGTCGAGGAACTGCTGCGCCCGGAGCAGGAGTCGCGGATCACCAGGACCGAGTACGCGCAGCCGGCGAACTTCCTGGTCCAGGCCGCGCTCCTGGCCGAACTCGCCGAAGCCGGCATCCACCCCGCCGCGGTGGTCGGCCACAGCGTCGGGGAAGTGGCCTCGGCCTACGCCTCCGGCTCGCTGTCACTGCGCGACGCCCTGCTGGTCAGTTGTCACCGCGCCCGGTTGCAGGCCACCACCGCGGGCACCGGCGGCATGCTCGCCGTCGGGCTCTCGGAGGAGCAGCTGAACGAGCGTCTCGCGGGCGTCGAGGGCGTCTGCGTCGCGGCGGTCAACAGCCACTCCGCGGCGACGCTGTCGGGTGATTCGACCGAGTTGGACCGCATCAGGGCCGAACTCACCGACGAAGGCGTCTTCGCCAAGGCGTTGCGTGTCGAGGTGCCCTACCACAGTCACCTGATGGACCCGATCCTCGGCGACCTCACCACGGCGCTGGCCGGCCTCACGCCGCAGCCCGCGCGCGTGCCGATCTGGTCCACCGTCACCGGCGGCGAACTGTCCGGCCCGGACTGGGACGCCGAGTACTGGTGCCGAAACGTGCGCGAGCCGGTGCGCTTCGGCGCGGCCGTTGACAGCCTGCTCGACGCGGGCCACCGGGTGTTCCTGGAGGTGGGACCACACCCGGTGCTCAGCGGCAACATCAAGGAGGCGTTCGTGCGCCGCGGCCTCGACGGCGCGGCGATCAGCACGCTGTCGCGCGACGCCGACGATCGCGACAACCTGCTGCGCGCGGTGGGCGAGCTGTACCAGGTGGGCGGGCTGGACACCACACGCGCGCCCGGCGCCCCCCGAACGCCTGTCGCGCACGTGGATCTGCCGCGTTACCCGTGGCAGCGCCGCACGCTGTGGACCGAGGACCCCGCGATCGAGGCGGACCGCGTCGGCGCCGTCGACGGGTACGTCATGCTCGGTCAGCGCACGGCGGCGTCCGCGCCGGAGTGGGAGGTCGAGCTGTCCGTGGCCGCCTTGCCGTGGCTGCCGGATCACGTCGTGGACGGGTCGGTCGTGCTGCCGGGCGCGGCCTACCTGGACGCCGCGCTCAGCGCCGTCGCGGTGCGCACCGGCCGCACCACGTTCGGGCTGGAGTCGGTGCAGTTCGTCGCGCCGCTGGTGATCGGGCAGCACGACGTGCCGGTACTGCGCCTCACCGTCGAGGAGACCACCCACCGGTTCACGCTGCGCTCGCGCGCCGCGACGGCGACCACCTGGACGGTCAACGCGCACGGCAGGCTGATCGAGGCCGACGTCGACGCGCGCACGATCGACCTGACCCCGGCGGCGGACGCGGTGGACGTGGCGGCGGCGACGCTGTACGACGGCCTCGCCGCGCACGGCCTGGCCTACGGCCCGAGTTTCCGGTTGATCACCGCGGCGCAAGTCGGGGCCGACTCCGTCTTGGCCCGGCTCGATCTCACGCCACTGGCCGGTCGCGCGCCGAGCCTGCCGCATCTGGCCCACCCGGCGGCGGTGGACGCCGCGCTGCAATGCTTCGCCGCCCTGTACGCCCAGACCGCGCGCGGCGCGAGCGTCGTGGTGCCGTCCTCGGTCGCCGGGGTCCGCTGGACCGGGCCGCTGCCGGAGCGGGCGGTCGTGCTGGTGCGCCGGGTGGACGGCGACCCGCTGTGCGCCGACATCACCGTCGCTTCACCGGAAGGCGGTGTCGCATTGACGCTTTCGGGCGTGCGGTTCGCCAGTCTCGCGGCCGAGCCGGATCTGCACGACCAGCTCGACGGCCTGTTCTACGAGCCGGTGTGGTCCATCGTCGACGACACCACGGCCGTCGACGAACCCGTGGGCGCGGAGGAGTTCCTGCTCGTGATCAGCCTGGGCAGCACCGTCTCCCAGCGCGCGAAGGAAATCGCCAGCGCCCGAGCCGCGTCGGAGATCCTCACCTTGGAACCGGAGGAGGCCGCCGCGCGGCGCGTCCTCGCGACCCTGCGGGCCGCCCACGAGCGGCCCGGCGTGACACGCAGCCGCGTGGTCGTGGTGTCCGGCGCCGAGCTGGACGCGGTGCCCAATGCCTACGGGCTCGCGCTGGTCGCCAAGGCGCTCGGCGAGCTGGTGGTCGGCGAAGACGAAGATGACGCCCCGGCGGCCGAGGTACGCGCCGTGGTGGTCACCGAGCAGGCGTTCTGCCTGCCGATCGACGCCTTCGCGCATCCGGCGCAGGCGGCGCTCACCGGCGCCCGGCGCACCCTGCGCAACGAGCAACCCGCGGTGCACTGGCGACTGGTCGACACCGAACCGGCCACACGCGCCGCCGACATCATCGAGCAGGTGCTCGGCGACGGACGCGCCGACGAGGTCGCGTTGCGGGCGGGCGCGTGCTGGGCGCTGCACCTGCGCAAGTCCCTGCGCGACCATCTGGCGGTCTGGGACGAGGCCGCACCGCTGACCGGCCCGGAAACCTCGTTCCGCTTGGAGATCGGGCGCTCACGGCTGTTGTCGGACCTGACGTGGCGCGCGGTGGATCGGGTCGCGCCCGGCCCCGGTGAGGTCGAGATCCGGATGGACGCGGTGGGCCTCAACTACAAGGACGCGCTCAAGGCGCTCGGCGTGCTCACCGAAAAGGAGCTGGCCGGAACGTATTTCGGCACCGAGCTGGGCATGGACGGATTCGGCGTGATCGAGCGGGTCGGTCCAGGGGTGACCGATGTCGCCGTCGGCGACCAGATGTCGGTGTGCGCCAGGGATCTGTTGCGCCGCCACGTCACACTCCGGCCCGACGAGGGAGCCACGATGCCCCTCAATTACCCCGACTCCGTGCTCGACCCCTGCCATTCCAGCTCGGTGCTGCCCTTCCTCACCGCCGAATTCGCCTTCGGCGAACTGGCGCACCTGCAACCGGGTGAGACGGTGCTGATACACGGCGCGGCGGGCGGCATGGGCATGGCCGCGGTCCAGGTGGCGGTGCGCCTCGGCGCGCGGGTGATCGCGACGGCGGGCTCGGACGAGCGCCGCGCGGTGGCCACGGCGGCGGGCGCGCACGAGGTGGTCAACTCACGCTCGATCAGCTTCGTCGACGACGTGCTCACGCTGACCGGCGGGCGCGGCGTCGACGTGGTCTACAACTCCTCCCCCGGTGAAATCCTCCAGCAGAACCTGCGGGTGGCCGCCGAATTCGGCCGGGTCGTCGAGATCGGCAAAGCCGACATCTACGGCGGCGGGGCGATCGACCTGCGCCCGTTCGACCGGAATCTGTCGTTCTTCGCCGTCGACATGGACCGCGCCCTTGCGGTGCGTCCCGAACTGGTCCGGCGCGCGGCGCGCCGGGCGATGGACGCCTTGAACGAAGGCACCTACGACTACCTGCCCTACACCGCGTTCACGCTGGATTCGACCGCCGAGGCGTTCGAAACGGTGGTGCGGTCCAAGCAGATCGGCCGGGTCGTGCTCGACCTGCGCGAACCGGAACCGACGGTGCTGGCGAAGCGGCCGAGCCTGCCGATCGACCCTGCGGCCAGCTACTTGGTCACCGGCGGCTTCGGCGCGTTCGGGCTGGCGACCGCGCGCTGGCTGGTGCGGATCGGCGCGCGTCGCCTGGTGCTTGCCGGGCGCAGCGGCGCCACGGGGGACGCGGCCCGCGCCGCGGTCGCCGAATTCGCCGCCGCCGGCGTGGAAGTCGTCGAGGAACGCATCGACATGGCCGACTACGACGCCGTCGCCGCGCTCATCGAGCGCATCCAGGCCTGCGGCCGTCCGTTGCGCGGCATCTTCCACGCCGCCGGTGTGGTGAACAACCTCGAGGTCCCGCAGATCACCGTCGAGTCGCTGGCGGAGATCTTCGGGCCCAAGGTCGCGGGCGCGGTCAACCTGGACACCGCGGTGACCGCCGCCGGCATCGATCTGGACATGTTCGTGCTGTTCTCCTCGGCGAGCAGCATTGTCGGCATCTCGCCCCAATTCGGTTACGCGGCGGCCAATTCGGTGCTCGACATGATCGCCGCCGCCCGCCGCGCCCGTGGCGCGGCCGCACTGACGGTGAACTGGGGCTTCATGAGCGGTGGCGGCGGCATGGCCGACTACGAGGCGGTCAGCCGGTACGCGGAGATGACCGGTTACCGCTCAGTGGACATGGACGTGGCCACCGATCTGCTCGGCGAGTGCCTGCGGCTGGACCTGCCGCAGATCGTGCTGTTCGACGTGGACTGGAGCCAGTGGGCGCTGGCGCACCGCCCGTCCACCCGCACGCCGCGTTTCGCCGAGCAGGTGGCGGCCGCGGGCGGCGGAGCGTCGGGCGCGGGTGCGCTGCGGGCGGAGATCCTGCGATTGGGTGTCGAACAGCGCGGGGAGGTGGTGGCCTACCTGCTCGCCGAACAGCTCGCCGCGGTGCTCGGCGTCGACGCCGAGACGGTGGACCTGAACACCCCGCTGCCCGAACTCGGCATGGACTCGCTGATGGGCATGGAGTTCGGGGCCCGCGTGGTGCAGGTGCTCGGCACCCAGCTATCGGTGCTCGCCGTGATCGGACTGACGTTGCGCGGGCTCGGCGCGCGAATTGCCGAGCAGATTGCCCAGGAAGAAGAGCGCGCGGCGAGGAGCGAGGACGAATGACCGACAACAACCCCCGGGAGCTGGCCCGCGCACTGCTGGCCAGGCACGCGGGCGGTGAGACCAGCGCCGCCCCGGCGACGACCAACGGCGCACGAGCTACGAACGGCTCCGCCACCCCCACCCCGGCCCCCGCCAACGGCGGCACCGCGCCGCGCGGGGCCGCGCACACCTCCTTCCGTGATCACCCCGGCGTGCTCGAGGCCGGGCAGCGGTTCGGGCGATTCGACGCCTGGGTGCGGCAGGTGGGCCTGATCAACCCGTACTACCTGCCGCACGAGGGCATCAGCGGCGCGGTGACGCGGATGGCCGACCGGGACGTGGTCAACTTCAGCAGCTTCGGCTATCTGGACCTGGCCGCCGACCCGCGGGTGCGCCGAGCCGCCAAGGACGCGATCGATCGGTACGGCACCTCCGCCGCCGCCGTCCGCATCGTGGCGGGCGAGCTGCCGATCTATCGCGAGCTGGAAGCCGAGATCGCCCGCGTCTACGACACCGAGGCGGCCCTGGTGACCGCGAGCGGCTACCTCACCAACGCCGCCGCGGTCGGCTTCCTGCTCGGCAAACGCGATCTCGCGGTGTGCGACGCGCTGATCCACCACAGCGTGGTCTCGGGCACCGAGTGGTCGCGCTGCAAGCGGGTTTCCTTCCGGCACAACGATCCGGAGTCGCTCGAGACCATCCTCAAGATGTCGCGCCGCAGCTTCGACCGGGCCATGGTGATCATCGAGGGCCTCTACAGCATGGACGGCGACGTGGTCCGGCTGCCCGAGATCATCGAGGTGGCCCGGCGCTACGACTGCTCGATCATGATCGACGAGGCGCATTCGTTCGGCACGCTCGGCGCCACCGGGCACGGCGTGCGTGAGCTGTTCGACCTGCCCGGCGACGCGGTGGACGTCTGGATGGGCACGCTGTCCAAAGCCCTCGGCAGCGTCGGCGGTTATCTCGCGGGCAACCGGGAACTGGTCGACGGATTCAAGTACGTCGCGGGTGGATTGAGCATGTACACCGCCGCCCCCGCCCCGTCGGCCATCGGCGCGGCACTGGCCGGACTCGAGGTGCTGCGCGACGAGCCCGAACGCGTGACCCAGTTGCGGCGCAACAGCGAGTACTTCCACCGCCGCGCCGAGGAATACGGCTTCGACATCGGCATGTCGTCGGATTCGCCGATCATCCCGGTCATGACCGGCGCCGACGAACCCGCCGTGCTCGCGGCACTGGCCATGCTGCAGCGCGATTTCAGCGTGAACGCCATCACCCACCCGGTCGTCCCGGCCGGGGAGGCCAGGTTGCGGTTCTTCATCAACTGCAGGCACACCGAGCAGCAAATGGACCAAGCGCTGGCCACGCTGCGCGAGGTGCTCGACGGACTCGCGGACACCGCGGGACAGCAATTCACTCTCGCCCATGAGGAGCAGCACTCGTGAAAATTCCCATCAACCGATCCGTCCTCCGAAAAGCGGTGGTCCCCGCGGTATCCCTGCTGCTGATGGGCTCGCTGTTCATTCCCGCGCGTTCGGCGCTGCTGCCGACGCACGACGTGGCGGGCGGGCCGATCGCGAGCAAGTTCGACTTCACCGCGATGCCGATCGCGCTGCCCAAGGGATTGCCGACCGACCGCAAGATCCGTGAGCTGCGCGAACCGTACAAGCACCTGTCGGCCTGGATCTCCTCGGTCGGCGCGGCCATCGCGATGAACGACCTCGACGGCAACCGGCTGGCGGACGACCTGTGCGTAGTCGATCCCCGCTCGGACACGGCCTTCATCACGCCGACCCCGGACAGCAACACCAGCCGGTACGAGCCTTTCGTGCTCGACCCCGAGCCGCTGCCCGCGGATTCGTCCACGGTGCCCTCGGGCTGCGTTCCCGGCGACTTCAACGGTGACGGCCGGATGGACGCGCTGGTGTCGTACTACGGCCGCACGCCGATCCTGTACCTGCAGCGCGCCAACGCCACCCGCCTGGACGCCAAGGCCTTCCGCCCGATCGACATCGTCGCTTCGCCGAACACCCCCGACGGGCACTACGAGGGCGAGCGCTGGATCACCGCGGCGGTCTCGGTCTCCGACTTCGACGGCGACGGCAAGCCGGACATCTACCTGGGCCAGTACTTCAACGACATGGACGTGCTCTCCGAGGAGGGCCAGCTCGCGCTGTGGATGACCGACTCGCTGTCCAACGCCCGCAACGGCGGCAAGGACCGGATCTTCACCCTGGCCTCCGCCAAGGCGGGCGAGGAACCGACCGCCGACTACCGCGAGGTGGCCAACCCCTTCCCGATCGGCATGGACACCGGATGGGCGCTGGCGGCGGCCGCGGCCGACCTCAACGGCGACCAACTGCCCGAGTTGTACGTGGCCAACGACTTCGGACGCGACCGCTTGTTCGTCAACGAGTCCACGCCGGGCCGGATCCGCTTCGGATTCGCCGAGGGCGAGCGCGGGCTCACCGACCCGAAGTCGTATGTGCTGGGCCATGATTCGGACAAGGGCATGGCGGCCGACTTCGGCGATATGAACGGCGACGGCATGCCGGACCTGTTCGTCAGCAACATCGCGGTGCGCTTCGCTCTGATGGAAGGGCACTTCGCGTTCTACAACACGGCCGAGGACACCGCCGACGCGGCGCGGCAATTGGCCGAGGGCGTCGCGCCGTTCGAGAATCGCGCGACGGACGTCGGATTGGCCTGGGAGACCTGGGGCTGGGACGCGAAGATCAACGACTTCGACAACGACGGTCGCAACGAGGTGGTCCAGTCCACCGGCATGATCAAGGGCGAGGTCAACCGGTGGCCGCAGATCCAGGAACTCGGCACCATGAACGACGACCTGACCAAGTACCCGTGGTCCTGGCCGATCATCGGCGAGGACGCCGACTTGGCGGGCAGCGATCCGGTCGGCTTCTTCAGCCGCGGTGACGACGGCAAGTTCGCCAACCTCACCCACGCGCTCGGCATGGACACCCCGATCCCCTCGCGCGGCATAGCCGTCGGCGACACCTCCGGCAACGGCGCGCTCAGCTTCGCCGTCGCCCGCCAGTGGGGCGATCCGACCTTCTACCACAACAACAAGGCGGACAACGGCCAGTTCCTCGGCCTGAAACTGTTCAAGCCGGTCTGGGAGGGCACCACGACCACGATGACGGCGGCCGGCCTTCCGGTCCAGGGCGTTCCGGCGGTGGACGCCCAGGTCGAGGTGCGCACGGCGGACGGTCGCCTGCTCACCAGCCACCTCGACGGCGGTAGCGGGCACACCGGCAAGCGCGCCACCGAGGTACACATCGGCCTCGGCGAGGTCGATCCGGCCGCTCCGTTGAACGTCGTGCTGCGCTGGCGGGAGACCAACGGCACCCCGCACGAACAAACCCTCCAGCTCGCGCCGGGCTGGCACACCGTGAACCTCGCCTCGAACGCGCAGGAGGTCAAGCAGCGATGAGCGACAACGACAAGAAGGATCCGGGCGACGCGGCAGCCGCGTCGAACGGGCAGCACGAAACCGCGGCGATCGAAGGCAACGGCAGCGCCTCTGCCAACGGCGCGGCCGCCAACGGCGCGGCAGGCAACGGCGCTGCCCCGGAGAGCAAAACGACGGCCGCCGAACGCATCTCGGCCGTTCAGCGTTCGGGGACCGAATTCGCCAAGGAGTGGGTGGAAACCCCCGCGCCGACCAAGGACACGCGCTACCTGGCGCTGCGCAACTTCGCCATCTCGATCACGATCTTCAATCTGATCGGATTCCCGCTGCTCGGCTTCGAGCAACCGTTCCTGTGGCCGTTCATCGCGCTGGCCACCGCGTACTCCACCGAGATCGGGCTGGAAGTCCTGGCGGCCTGGGCGTACAAGCGGTCGCCCGCCTTCCTGGGCCGGGGGCCGCGCGGGCTGTTCGAGTTCCTGCTCCCCGCGCACATCACGGGTCTGGCGTTCAACTTCCTGACCTTCGCCCACGACAAGCTGTGGCCGGTGATCTTCGGCATCGTGGTCGCTGTCGGCACGAAGTGGGTGCTGCGCGCCAAGATCAACGGCAAGGTGCGCCACTTCATGAACCCGTCGAACTTCGGCGTGGTGGTGTGCTTCCTGGTGTTCCCGATGATCTCGGTCGCGCCGCCCTACCACTTCACCGAGTACATCTCCGGCCCGGCGGACGCGCTCATCGTGCTCGGCCTGTTGATGACCGGCACCCTGTTGAACGCCAAGCTGACGCTGAAGATGCCGCTGATCATGGCGTGGGTGGGCGCGTTCGCACTCCAGGCCATCGTGCGCGGGATCATCGAGCCGAACATCTCGATCCTGGCCGGCCTGAGCATGATGACCGGCCTGGCATTCGTGCTGTTCACCAATTACATGGTCACCGATCCGGGCACCACCCCGTCGGGCAAGAAGCAGCAGATCATGTTCGGCGCCTCGGTCGGCATCATGTACGGCGTGGTCACCGCGCTGCACATCTCCTACGGGTTGTTCATCGCGCTGGTCGTCGTCTGCGGCGCTCGCGGCGTCTACTGGTGGGCACGCGGCATCGCCGAGTGGTGGCGGCAACGCGGCGCGGCGCCGAGCGCGCCGGCGCAGTCCGGTCCCGTCGCTCCCGACGAGGACGAGCCCGCCGAGCTGGTGACGGAGGCTGCCCGCTCATGACCGACAGCGCCGAGCTGCGCCGCGGGCTCGGCGCTTTCACCACCGGTGTCACCGTGGTCACCACCGGGTGGCCACGGCCACACGGTATGACCGCCAACGCGTTCACGTCCGTCTCCCTGGATCCCCCGCTGATCCTGGTGTGCGTGGCCCACACGGCACGTCTGCACCGGGCGATCCACGAGGCGGGCGCGTTCGCCGTCTCCGCGCTCTCCGCGCGGCAGGAGGCCGTGGCGCGATATTTCGCCGACTCCACCCGCCCCGACGGCAGCGCGCAATTCGACCGGGTCGGGTGGTTCCCCGGCCCGCACACCGCGGCGCCGATGCTGGCGGACGCGGCCGCGGGCCTGGAATGCAAGCTCGACACGGTCTTCGACAGCGGCGACCACAGCATCGTGATCGGTGAGGTCGTGCACGCCGAACGCTCTGCCGAACCGGCCGCCACCGGAGCGCTGACGTTCTTCGACGGCGGCTTCCGTCGTTTGCTCCTCTGACGACCCCATACTCCCCCGACGATTGGAGATCCCATGCCCTCACCGTTGGGTCCGCTGCGCGCGGCCCTGCTCGTCCCCAGTCCGGCCAGTGTCCGCATGGTGCTCAGCGGATTCGAGCAGCCCGACCAGCACACCGCGCTGGAACTCGAGCAGGTGACCTTGCACCTGGTCGGCGGCATCGACTCCGCGGTCCGCAGCTCGGACAACGAGGAGCTGATCGCCGCGCTGCTGCAGGTGCCGCCGAAGTACCGCGGCTTCGCCTACGAGGGCGCCGCGGTCGGGCTCACCGCCATCGACTCGCTCTCGCCCGGCCGTCGCGCCGCCGACTTGATCGACGGGCCGGCCTGCGACTACGCCCTGACCATGTACGTGGGAGTGGGCCTGGCCATGGCGAAGATCCCGAAGTTCCGGTGGAAGAAGCTGTTCCCGCGGCACCCGCTGTTCCGCTGGCTCGCCATCGACGGCTACGGCTTCTACAAAGCGTTCTTCCAGATGCAGCGCTACGTGCGGGACAAGCACGTCGAGACCCGCTACCCCGGCTGGCTCGGCGACCGGGACAACCTGAAGCGCATCGCCGATCAGGGCATGGGCCGCGCGCTGTGGTTCATCGGCGGCGGCAACCCGGCCGGTGTCGTGCGGCTGATCGACGAGTTCGACCCGAAGCGCCACACCGATCTGTGGAGCGGCGTCGGCATCGCGGTCACCTTCGCGGGCGGCGTGGAACCGGCCGCGATGGAGGAGCTCTGGGATATGGCCGGTGAATTCCGGCCGCAGCTGTCGCTGGGTTCGGCCATGGTCGCGCGCATCCGGCAGCAGACCAACAGCGTCAACGAGCACAGCGAGGCGGCGGCGCGGGTCTTCTGCGGCACCACCGTGGCGAAAACCGATGCGCTGATCGAGAGTTCGCTCGACGGCCTGCCCGACGACGGCACCTCCGGCACCTACCTGCTGTGGCGGGACCGGATCGCCGACATCGTCACCGCCAGTCGAGCCTGAGGACCGCGCGATGGCACGGGTCGAGGACTGGGCAGGCAAGCACGTCATCGTCACCGGCGGATCGGAAGGGATCGGCGCCGCGGTGGCGGAGGCCTTCGCGCGGCGTGGCGCGCGGGTGTCGATCATCGCGCGCCGGAAGCTCCCGCTGCGCGACGCCGCGAAACGATTGGGCGCGGACCGGGCCGCCGCAGACGTGACGCATCCGGACCAACTGGCCTCGGCCATCACGGAATTGGAGCAGCGCAACGGGCCGTGCGAGGTCATCGCCTGCTGCGCCGGTCTCGCGCTGCCCGGCCGATTCCTCGAAGTGGACGCCGCCGAGTTCGAGGTGCAGATGTCGGCCAACTATCTCGGCGCGGTGCACGCGGTGCGCCGGGTGCTGCCTGGCATGGTGGAGCGGGGCGGCGGAAAGATCCTGCTGGTCAGCTCGACTTCGGCGTTTCTCGGGATCACCGGCTACACCGCCTACGGGCCCACCAAGGCGGCCATCCGGCAGCTGGCGCTGTGCCTGCGCTATGAAGTCGAGCCGAAGGGCGTGGACGTCACGGTGATCTATCCCGCCGACACCGACACGCCAGGGCTGGCCATGGAGAACCAGCGCAAGCCGGTGGAGACCAAGGCGATCACCGGGTCGATCGAACCGATGACGGCCCAGCGGGTCGCCGAGGCCGCCGTGCAGGGCTTGGAACGCGGCCGTCACCACATCGCACTCGACCCGCTGACGCGGTTCTTCCTGGCCTGGGCGAACCTGCCCGAGGATCTGGCACGGCCGTTCATGCGGCGCACCATCGCGAAGGCGCTACGCTCCGGCTGAGCGTCCTCAGCTCGAAGGCCCGCTCATCCACCATCTTCTCGGTGGGTGAGCGGGCCTTCAGCCGTACTCGGCCGTACTCAGCCGACCATGACGACCACGCAGGCCCCGATGAAGAGGACCTGAACCAGTGCCCGCAGGGGCAGGGGCATGGTCTTGATGCCCAGTCCGGCGCGGGCGGCGCGGACATTCGCCGGGAACAGCGCCACCAGCAGCGCGATCAGGCAGGCCGCGGCCACGTCAGCGGTCGCGGGGATCAGCACGCCGGCCGCACCCGCCAGTTCCAGGATGCCGGTCAGCGTCACCAATGCGGGCGCGTTCGGCAGTCGCGGCGGCACCATGGCGATCAGGGCATCGCGGCGCGGCTGGAGGAAGTGCGCGCTCGAGGTGAGCACGAGCATCGAGGCCAGCCCGAGTGCGGTCGCGTGCGCCCACGAATCGAGCCAGTCGTTGCCGCTCAGCCAGCCGACGAGCCGGGCGATTGCGGTGACGGCGGCGAGGACAACCAGCGGTGCCATCGGGATCTCCTGTGCGTTCGAACAAACTTGACAGTGGAAAGATTAGAACTGCGGTCACCAACTTGTCAATGTCTAGATGATCGGCCACCATCGAGGGATGGCGAAGGACAGCTATCACCACGGCGATCTCCGCGCGACGCTACTGACGGCGGCCGCCGAGCGAATCGCCGCCGAAGGCGTCGACGCTCTCTCCCTGCGCAACCTGGCGCGGCACGCGGGCGTCTCGCACGCCGCACCGGCCCACCACTTCGGTGATCGGGCAGGTCTGCTCACCGCGTTGGCCACCGAGGGTTTCGACCTGCTGGCCACACAGCTCATGCGGGCGGCCGACGATTTCCGCGAGGTCGCGGTGGCGTATATCCGCTTCGCACGCGAGCATCCCGGCCACTTCGACGTGATGTTCCGCCACAACCTGTTGCACGCGCAGGACCCGCAATTGCGCGCGGCGCGCGAGCGTTCCGCGCTGGCGCTGCGCTCCGGCGTCTCCGCGATCCAAGCGGAGCACGACCGTACCCATCAGCAAGCGACGCAACTGGCCGCATGGTCACTGGTGCACGGCTTCGCTTCGCTGTGGCGCGAAGGGGCACTGCATAATTCGTCACTGGCCGACGATCCCGATCCGGAGGCCCTCGCCCGCAGGATGCTGTCCACCATCCGGTTCGACTGACCGGAAACGGCTCGCGGCGAGCCGCCACCGTGTTATCCAGAGACCCGGAAGGAGCGGCGGCCCCTCCCCAGCCGCCATCTACTCATGGACATCCATGCCTACCCGACCGAGGCGACCACACCGGTGGACCTCAGCGAGGCGCACCTGATCGCCGACCGCCATCTCACCAACGGCGACTACACCGATCGCGGAATCACCTATCACCTAACGGAATTCGACGCCTGCTTCGTCGCCGTCGCCACCTTCCCCCGCCCACCGCACGCCGACCCGAGCAGCCCGCCGGTGTTCGTCGGCGGTTCCGTCTGCGTCATCGACAAGCCCACCGGCGCGGTCTCCTACTGGCCGACCTATCCGGCCGACGTGGTCGCAGGCCAGTACACGACCGCGCTGGAAGATGGGCGCCTGATCATCGAGGACAGCTGGCCCGAGGACTTCGACGACACCGAACCGCCTTCCGCGTGAGCCGACAGCCGGACCGGATGCGGCCACCCGACGGCCACCCGCACGCCACCGCCTGTCCAACCCATTTCCGGGTCGGTCGTTCAACGCCTCAGCCAGACCCGCCGCATCGCCGCGCAGACCACGCATGGGCGGCCATGTGCGCGTGCGGAGCGGTTCAGTACGCGGGTTGGGCGGGTAGGTCTGGGTCGGGGTCCGGAGTGGGTTCGCCCGCGTCGGGGACCTCGGTGCCGCGCAGTGAGGTTCCGGCGGTTTCGCGCAGGTAATTCCAAGCCACCAGACCGACCAGGGACGCGCCGACCGTGTAGACGGCGGGGAACAGCGCCCAGCCGGTGGCATCGATGACTGCCTCGTTGACCAGCGGGGCAGTGCCGCCGAAGGCCGCGGTGGAGACGTTGTAGGCCAGCGCGAAGCCCGCGTAGCGGACATGGGTCGGGAAGATGGCGGGGAAGGTGGAGCTGATGGTGGCCAGCTGCGGCACGTACAGCAGGCCGAGCACGATGAAGCCGAAGATCGCCCACGCGGTTCCCTGGCCCATCAGCCAGTACATCGGCACCGCGAACACGGCCAGACCCAGCAGCGAGAACAACCACAACGGGCGGCGGCCGACGCTGTCGGACAGCCTGCCGAAGAACGGCAGCACCAGCATCATCACCAGCTGCCCGACCAGCATCATCGCGGTGGTGGCCGACTCGCCCATGCCGATGGTGTTCTGCAAGTAGGTGGGCTGGTAGGTCAGCAGCGTGTAGTTGACCACGTTGAGCGCGACCACCAGTCCGGCCAATGTGAGAGTCTCGCGCCGATAGGTGGTCAACACCTCGCGCAGGCCACCGGGCGGACGCTTGTGGTCGGCGACCTCGGTGAACACCGGGCTCTCCTCCAGCTTGGCGCGCAGGTACCAGCCGGTGAGCCCGAGCGGGATGGCGATCAGGAACGGTATGCGCCAGCCCCACTCGTGCATGGCGTCCGAACCGAGGGCGAGCTGGCAGGCCAGTACGGTGGCCGAGCCGCCCACGAAACCGGCGAGCGTGCCGAATTCCAGGAAACTGCCGAGGAAACCGCGTTTGCGGTCCGTCGCGCACTCGGCCAGATACGTGGCCGCGCCGCCGTATTCACCACCGGTCGAGAAGCCCTGCACCACGCGCAGCGCGATGAGCAGAACCGGGGCAAGCACGCCGGCGGACGCGTGGGTGGGCAGCAGGCCGATGGCGCCGGTGGCGGCGGCCATCAGCAGAATCGTGGTGGCCAGCACGGCTTTGCGACCGATCCGATCACCGAGGGGCCCCCACACCATGCCGCCGAGCGGCCGGAGCACGAACGAGATGGCGAAGCCGAGCATGGTGCCGAGCGTGCCCAGTTCCCCGGGGAAGAAGGCGTGGGTGAGATACGTCGCGGTCGCGGCGTAGACACCATAGTCGAACCATTCGGTGGCGTTGCCCATGGCGGAGGCCGCCACGGAACGCCGCAGCGGGAAACTCTCCGATGTCCGGTCGGTCACGTGCACGTCCTCTCCAGCCCGTCCACGGACCTCGGTTCGTTTCACCTCGGTCCGACAGACCGTAGGTGTGGCACGAAACAGACCGATACCCAGGATTAGCGGGCGGTAAACCAGCACGAGCCGCGAAACGCCCGGACATCGCGCCTCCGACCAGCGCATTCGAGATGGTATGTGACTCCGGTCACATGAAGTCGGATGTGGTGCGTGTCGGGCTGTGGCTCACGAGCGGCAGCGCCGAAAAGAAAGCCCCGGTCCTACAGCGGCGTCACGTACGCGCCCGCGATGCCACCGTCCACGAGGAACTGGGAGGCGGTGATGAACGAGGAATCGTCGCTGGCGAGGAAGGCGACGGCGGCGGCGATCTCCTCCGGCTCGGCGAACCGGCCGAGCGGAACGTGCACCAGTCGCCGCGCGGCGCGCTCCGGGTCCTTGGCGAACAGTTCCCGCAGCAGCGGCGTGTTCACCGGCCCGGGGCACAAGGCGTTGACCCGGATGCCGTTGCGGGCGAACTGCACTCCCAGTTCGCGGCTCATCGCCAGCACGCCGCCCTTGGAAGCGGTATAGGAGATCTGCGAGGTCGCCGCGCCCATCACCGCGACGAACGAGGCGGTGTTGATCACCGAGCCCTTGCCGCGCTCGAGCATGTGCCCGATGGCGTATTTGCTGCACAGGTACACGGAGGTCAGATTGACCTCCTGCACCCGCCGCCAGGCCTCCAGGCCGGTGGTCAGGATCGAATCATCGTCCGGCGGGGAGATGCCCGCGTTGTTGAACGCGACATCCAGCCCGCCGTAGGTGTCGACGGCCGATTGGAACAGAGCTTGCACCTGGGCCTCGTCGGTGACGTCCACCTGCACGTACCGCCCGCCGACCTCCTCGGCGGCCGCCTTGCCGGTCTGCGCGTCGATGTCGGCGACCACCACCTTCGCCCCTTCCGCCGCGAAACGACGGACCGTGGCCAGACCGATACCGCTCCCGCCGCCGGTGACGACGGCGACTCGATCCTGTAAGCGCTGCAACGTATCTCCTGTCGGATGTGTCACTGAGTGGCGAGGAAGACGTTCTTGGTCTCGGTGAACGCCAACGCGGCGTCCGGCCCGAGTTCCCGTCCCAGCCCGGACTGCTTGAAACCGCCGAACGGGGTCCAATACCGGACCGAAGAATGCGAATTCACCGACAGATTGCCCGCCTCCACACCGCGGGCCACGCGCAGCGCACGGCCGACATCCCGGGTCCAGATCGAGCCGGACAGACCGTAATTCGTGTCGTTGGCGATCCGCAGCGCGTCGGCTTCGTCCTCGAACGGAAGCACCGCCACCACCGGGCCGAACACTTCCTCGGTGAGCACCCGGTCGGTGGGTGCGCCGGGCAGCACAACCGTCGGCGGATACCAGAACCCAGGACCGTCGGGCATGCTTCCGGTGAACGCGAGCTTCGTCGAGGGCTGCACGAACTCCGCGACGCGCTCCCGGTGCGCGGCCGAGATGAGCGGGCCCATCTCGGTGGATTCATCGGACGGGTCACCGACCCGAACCCCCCGCACCGCGGGTTCCAGCAGTTCTAGGAATCGATCGAACACGCTGCGCTGCACCAGGGTCCGCGATCGGGCACAGCAGTCCTGCCCGGCGTTGTCGAAGACGCCGTAGGGCGCGGTCGCCGCCGCCTGTTCCAGGTCCGCGTCGGCGAACACGATGTTCGCGCTCTTGCCGCCCAATTCCAGCGTCACCCGCTTCACCTGCCGCGCGCAGCCCGCCATGATCTGCGTGCCGACCTCGGTGGAACCGGTGAACACCACCTTGCGGACGGCGGGATGGGTGACGAAGCGCTGCCCCACCACCGAGCCCTTGCCGGGCAGCACCTGGAATACGCCCTCGGGCAGACCCGCCTCGAGCGCGAGTTCACCCAGCCGCAGGGCGGTCAGCGGCGTGATCTCGGCGGGCTTGAGCACCACCGTGTTGCCCGCGGCGAGCGCGGGCGCGAAGCCCCAGGCCGCGATCGGCATCGGGAAATTCCACGGCACGATGACTCCGACCACGCCGAGCGGTTCGTGGAAGGTGATGTCGACCCCGCCCGCGACCGGAATCTGGCTGCCCAGCAGCCGTTCCGGCATCCCGGCGGCGTAGTGCAGGACGTCGCGGACGTTGCCCGCCTCCCACCGCGCGTTGCCGATGGTGTGCCCGGCGTTGACCACCTCGAGCCGCGCCAGGTGCTCCAGATCCGACTCGACCGCCTCGGCGAACCGGCGCAGCAACCTCGCCCGATCACCCGGCGCCACCTCCCGCCACGCGCCCGAGGCAAGCTGGGCTCGAGCGATGGCCGCGTCGGTCTCGGCTTCCCCGACGAGTTCGACGGTGGTGACCACCTGTTCGGTCGCGGGATTGATCACCTGCGCTGTCGTCACGACTGCCGCTCCCTGCCATAGGTGTCCGCCGCCTCGACCAGTGCCCGGGTCAGCCTGCGGTCGGTGGCGTCGGCCTCCGGATGCCACTGCACACCGACCAGGAACGAACCGTCGGTGGCCTCCGCGGCCTCTATCGTGCCGTCGGCGGCGTACGCGGTCGCGGCCAGGCCTTCGCCGAGCCGATCGATGGCCTGATGATGGTGGCAGTGGACCTTCACTTCCGGACCGGCCGACCGCGCGACCCGGCTACCCGCGATCGTCAGCACCCGCGTGGCGGTGAATCCGCCCTCGACACCGGAGTGCTCCTCGTGTCCGACGACGTCGGGCAGATGCGGAATCAACGTGCCGCCGAGCGCCACGTTCGCCAGCTGCAGACCGCGGCAGACCGCGAGAATGGGCATGCCCGCGGCCCTGGCCAGCTCGAACAGGCCGAATTCGGATTCGTCCCGGTCCGGTCTGGTGTAGCCGGGTATCCCGGTCGAAGGACCGCCGTAACGCGCGGGATCGACGTCCGCGCCGCCGGTCAGCACCAACCCGTCGAGCCTGCGCACCAGCTCGGGGCGCGGGACGCCCGCGGGCGGCAGCAACACCGGGATGCCACCCGCGGCCACCACCATGTCGACATAGGCGTGCGGCAGGACAGCGCTCGGCAGATCCCACGCGTTGAAGCGGGTCCGCTCCACATAGGTGGGCAGGCCGATCACGGGACGGGCTCCCGCGACCTCAGAGTCGTTCGAAACCACGGATACGCTCCCAGTCGGTGACCGCGGCGTCGTAGGCGTCCAGCTCGACGCGCGCGGCGTTGCGGTAGTGCTCCACTACATCATCACCGAAGGCCGTACGGGCCACCGTGCTGCCCGCGAACAGCTCGGCCGCTTCGCGCAGCGTACGCGGCACTCGGGGCCGCTTCGAGTGGTAGGCGTTGCCGTGGAACTCCGGCTCCAGCGGCAGCCTCCGCTCGACGCCGTGCAGTCCCGCCGCGATCAGGGCGGCCACGGCCAGATACGGGTTCACGTCGCCGCCGGGCACCCGGTTCTCGAAGCGCAGCGAATGGTCCTCGCCGACGACGCGGATGGCGCAGGTCCGGTTGTCCCGGCCCCACGCGATCGCGGTGGGCGCGAAGCTGCCCGCGACGAATCGCTTGTAGGAGTTGATGTTCGGCGCCAGCAGGTAGGTGAACTCGCGCAGGCAGTCCAGCTGGCCCGCAATGAAGTGGCGCATGAGCGGCGACATGCCGTCCGGCCCGTCACCCGCGAAGACGGGCTCGCCCGAGTCACTGCGCAGACTCAGGTGGATATGGCATGAGTTACCCTCGCGCTCATTGTATTTCGCCATGAAGGTGAGACTGCGCCCCGCTTGCGCCGCGATCTCCTTCGCGCCGGTCTTGTAGATGCTGTGGTTGTCGCAGGTGACCAGGGCTTCGTCGTAGCGGAACGCGATCTCGTGCTGGCCGGGGTTGCACTCGCCTTTGGCCGACTCGACATACATTCCGGCGCCATCCATCTCCTTGCGGATGCGGCGCAACAACGGTTCGACCCGGCCGGTGCCGAGCATCGAGTAGTCGACGTTGTATTGGTTGGCCGGCGTCAGGCCGCGATACCCGGCGTTCCACGCCGCTTCGTAGCTGTCGTCGAACACCAGGAACTCGAGTTCGGTCCCGACGAAAGCCCGCAGACCACGCTCGCTCAGCCGGTCAAGCTGCTTGCGCAGCACCTGGCGCGGCGAAGCCGCTACGGCTCGCCCCTGCGGCACCACCTGCTCGACGTCGCACAGCACGAGCGCCGTGCCCGGCCACCACGGCGCCGTCCGCAGCGTGTGCAGATCCGGCCGCAGTACGACGTCCCCGTATCCGGTCTCCCAGGACGACAAGGCGTATCCGTCGACGGTGGCCATGTCCACGTCCACCGCGAGCAGGTAGCCACATGCTTCGGTGGCGTGCTCGACCACTTCGTCCAGGAAATATCGCGCCGCGCAACGCTTCCCCTGCAACCGCCCTTGCATGTCGGTCATGGCGACCAGCACCGTGTCGATCTCACCCGTGTCGACCCGGTCCCGCAACTGCGCCACACTCAGCATCCCGCTACGCATCCACGACCCCTCTCGGCACCAACCGTGCTCACGCTAGAGCAAAACCGGCACGTTTGTGAGGCGACGCGTGAATCTCGGCCTCGCCGCACGGTGGGGTGGAATCAGCCCAGCTCAGCGACGCCTTCGTGGTGCGTGCCGGGTCAGGCCGAGGGATTGCGCACGGCGGCGGAACGGACGGACGGACGGCGTGGGCGCGGACGGGACATCACCGGCCGGCGCTGTGCGCTAATCGGTCGTCCCAGCCACATACGGACGAGCAGGGCCGCGAAACGCAGGTGGCCGCTCAGCGCCGGACCGGCGAAAGCGAGCGACCAGTGCGTCCGCGTACCGGCCGCGGGCAGCTCGCGGTCGGTGAATCGACCGGCGAGCCAGTCGACCATGACCGGCAGCGCCAGGAATTGCAGCAGCAGATGGGTGCTGAGCCGATCGCGCAGGTAGCGCACGTGGGCGCCCGCGGCGACGTAGCGCGCGACGTGGCCGTCCACGTCCGCGACCGCGATCACCTCGTCGTGCATGCCTTGGAGCACGAGCACGGGCATGGCGGGCGCCGCGCGGCCGGGATGGATGTCGTCGAGAATCCGCCGCAATCCGTCCTGCGCGATCATGGCGGCGAGTCCCGCTCTGCTGTGCTTGTCGATGTCGCGCCGGGCGAAGCGGTACAGCAGCGGGAACGTCGCGGTGGTCTCGGTCTCGGCCAGCCACCCCAGATACCGCGCGTCCAAGTGAGCGCGCAGCATGCGGTCCAGTTCCGGGTACCCGCGACGCAGTCCGGCGGTGAAGACGGCCGCGAATCCGGCGAACAGTGTGCCGTTGAGCCGGACGAAAGCTGCGGCCGGATCGCCCACCGGCGACCCGGCGACCGCGCCGACGACGTTCAGTTCCGGGGCGTACTCGGCGGCCACCTCCGCGGCCCACGCGGTGGCCAGTCCCCCGCCCGAATATCCCCACAACGCGACGGGTGTGCTGGAATCCAGCCCCAGCGGGCCGAAGGCGAGGCCGGCGCGGACCGCGTCCAGCGCGCGGTATCCCGGCTCCCTTGCCACACCGAACCGGCCCGCGGTTCCACCGTGATCCGGCACCGACACCGCCCAGCCCCGCGCCAGGGCACTGGTGATCAGCGGTAGCTCGAGTTGCGGGATCGCCCCCGCCGCCCGCGCACCACGCCGCAGCGAGTAGGAGGGAAGGCATTTCGAGGCCACCGCGTCGATCGCGCACTGGAACGAGACCAGCGGACGCGGCTGTGCCGGATCCGCTCCCCATGGCAGCAGCACGGTGGTCACCGCCACCTCCGGCTCACCGTGCAGATCACCGGTGCGATAGAGCAATTGCCAGGCCGAAATGCGCTGGGGCACAAGCCCGAAGAATCCTATCTCCACCCGGCGCGAGCGGACGATCGCGCCGGGACGCAGACGCCCGAGCGCGGGCGGAGGGACGTAGAACGGATCCTCTTCGGGCAGCATCGGCCGCCGCGAGAACGCCGCCGGATCGTGCGGCGCCGGGCCGCCGTCCCACTCGGGTTCCACACTCATCCCGTTGTTCCTTTCCGACGGCACGGCCGTGAGCACGGGCACCCCCGCGCCGGTGACGCGGCCGGATGCCCGTGTTCCAGCCAACCAAGGTCGCGACCGGAAAAGAATTGTCCCCGGAGCCAATCAGCCGGTCGTGATTTCTCGTGACGATGCAGTGACAGCGCCGCTCAAAGGCTGCCGTTACCGCCGATCAACCACGGATTGAAGGTGCATTCCAGCGCCGGATGCGCGACCGGATCGAGCGCGCGCAAAACGATCGATGCCGTCCGCGGGGAATACATCATCGTCAGGTGGTCCGACAGATCCTGGTCGCACCCTTCTTGCAGCGTGATGTTGTCCACCGTCGCGTCGGGACCCGCTTGCAGGAATGTCCAGTGGTAGGGGTTGGTGACCTCGTCGTGCCGGGAACCGACCGCCGTGTAGGCGACGCCGGGAACCGTGTCGCCCTGTGCGTTCAACCTGGCGTAGAACGGCGAGCCCACTGCCTGCTGGATATTGGCGAATCCCACCAGCGGCTCGTAGAACCCGAGAATGTCGACGCCCAAGTTGTTGATGATCCGGCCCAGTGTCGCGATGCCCATCAGCGAGGTGCCGTGATGGGTGGCGCCCAGGCTAACCAGCTTGCCCACTTTGCCCTGGCCGCCTTCGAATTTCAGGTAGTGGTTGGCGATCGTGCCGCCTTGGGAATGCCCGACGATGTCGACGGCCTGCGCACCGGTCGCGGCCAGTACCCGATCGATGAAGTCGCGCAACTGCGACGCCGAGTCCTCCATCCGGCCGACACCGTAGCGCCCGGGCAGGA
This sequence comes from Nocardia asteroides, assembly GCA_019930625.1. Taxonomy (NCBI): domain Bacteria; kingdom Bacillati; phylum Actinomycetota; class Actinomycetes; order Mycobacteriales; family Nocardiaceae; genus Nocardia; species Nocardia asteroides. The sequence goes on along the minus strand of CP082844.1, from coordinate 3,595,536 downwards.
CCGGTCCGAGCCCGCCGCCTTGCAGCAGGCCGGAGCGTCCGTAGTTGAAGGCGAACACGCAGTGCCCGGCGCGCGCCAGGCGCGGCGACAGGTAGGAGAAGGTGTCGTAGGCGTTCAACCAGGTGCCGTGCAACAGCACCACCGGCCGCGGGTGTTCGGCGGTCGGCGCGCAGTTCCAGCGGTTGGCGCCTGCGGGAGCCGAGTCGGGATGGGTCAGTCCGTAGGCGAACGCGGCCAGGTACGCCGACATCTCCGGGCCTTCGCCGGAGGCGTCGGAAGCGACGCTGGTGGCCCAGCCCGAGCTGCCGGTGTCCACGATCGCGCGGGGCAGGCTGCCGTCCGGGGCGGGTGTCAGTCCCGCGCTGATGTAGTCCGCGAGCGCCTGCTGTGTCGGTTCGATCTCCTCCTGCGCGTGCGCCGCCCCGCCGCCCAGTGCGGCGGCCATTGTCACGCCGGCGATCACCGCGGCACCGAGAATCGCCCGCCGAGCGTTGTGCATCATTGCCAACATCCAGTTCACTTCCATTCGCGCCGAAAAAGCGCGGCCCGGCGGGTAATCGAGCACCGCCACAGAATGTCTCCCACGCCACTTTCGGATGTCGATGTGACCGAGACCATAGTTGCGAGCCGCCTCCCGAATGTATGGCGCGACCCGCAGGGATGTCACTGCACGCCGAAGAGAACATTTCATCCGGAAATTGGTGTGCGAACCAAAATTCGCGCGACAGCGCGCACGACCTTGCCGCGCGTTCGGTGGTCGGAAACAATCGGCCCATGCCCGTCGCGTTGTCCCCGGTGGCCGGGGACGCCCCGCTCGTCAGCCGGTTGCTCACTCGCTGGCCGCAGATCGCCGAGCGCATGCTCGCCGCGGGCCTCGGCACCACCCCGCCGGCCGCCGACCTGCCGGAGGGGCATTTCACGGCCGAGGTGCTTCCGGCGATCTACGCCTGCGGCCGGGCGGCGCTCCAAGCGATCGGCGAACAGCGCAGCTTCACTCAGGCCGAGGTCGCGACCTTCGTCGCTCCGGTGGCCGAGCGGCACGCCGAGGACCGGTTTCCGCTCCCCGTGCTGATCGAGGCCATGCACGGTTCCGCGCAGTCGGTGCTCCAGGAGGCGGCCGCGCTGGCCTCCCCCGAGGAGCTCGACGATCTCGTCCTGGTCGGCAGCCGCCTGCTCGATCTGCTCATGCGGATCAACATCACGGTCGTGGAGACCTACGCCGAGGTCGAGCAGTCCATCTACAACGCGGAACGGGAGGCGCGCCGCGCGCTGTGCTCGGCGCTGCTGCACGGATTGCCCGCCGCGGAGCTGGCGGCGCGGGCCGACACCGCCTTGGCCGAGCACTACACGGTGCTGGCGATCCACATCCGGCACGACGACCAGCCGAGTCCCGTCGCGACGCTGGTCGGGCGGCGCCGCATCCGCATCCTGCACCGCACGTTGGACGCCCTGGCGGGCACCACGACGCTGGCCACCTTCGACGGCTGGACCGGAATCGCGTTGCTGCCCAGCGCTTCCGAAGCCGAGCTGGACGAGACCCGCCATACCCGGCTGGCCGCGGAACTGACCGAGCGCTTCGGCGTCGCGGTATTCCTCGCCGAATATCCGTCCGTGCCCAGGGACGCCATCCCGCAGACCGCGAAAGAAGCGACCGACCTCGCCGAACTCGCGCGCCTGCTCGGCAGGCCCCCGGGCGTCTACCAGCTCGACGACCTGTTGCTGGAGTACCAGCTCACCAGACCGGGTACCGCGCGCACGCGGCTGGCCGAACGCATCGCCCCGATCCTGGACAGCCCGCACCTGCTCGACGCGCTCGACGCCCACCTGCGGCACGGTTCCGACCGCAAGGCCGCGGCCGCCGAGATCCACGTGCACCCCAACACCTTCAGCTACCGCCTGCGCCGCATCGCCGAACTCACCGGCGTCGATCCCACCGATCCGCACGACTCGCGGCTGCTCGCGGCCGCGCTGACGATCCAGCGCCTCTACCCGAGCCGGGCAACCGGCCCCGACCAGACCTAGGGCGAAATTCCCTCGCACCGTCCCCGGCGCGTGGCTACCGTCCGACGCATGGGAGACGAGCAGGATCCGCTGGGCGATGGCCGCTATCTGCTGACCGGTCGATCGCTGAGCGAGTACCGGGCCATGTTCGCACTCACGGACGACGACCTGCGCGGCGACATCCTCGACTGCCCAGGTGGCGCTGCCGGCTTCGCGGCGGAGGCGGCCGCACTCGGCGCGCGGGTGGTCGCGGTCGATCCGGTCTATCGCATGCCCGCCGCGGAACTGACCGCCCTGGCGTCCGCGGAACTGGACCGCAACGCGTCCTACACCACAGCCGCCGCCGACCGCTTCGTATGGGACTTCTACGGCGACCCCGAGGGCCATCGGCGGCTGCGGCAGGCCGCGGCCCGTCGCTTCACCGAGGACCTGCACGCCAACCCGGGGCGCTACCACTTCGGCGTGCTGCCCGCCCTCGACTTCCCCGATCGCGCCTTCGATCTGGTGCTGAGTTCGCATCTGCTGTTCACCTACGCCGACCGGCTGGATTTCGGCTTCCACCTGGCCGCCCTGCGGGAGCTGGCGCGCACGAGCCGTGGCGAGGTCCGGGTGTTCCCGCTCGTCGGCCATGCGGGCAGGCGGCTGGACGACCTGCTCGACCGCCTCCGTAACGCATTGCGCGCCGACCGCATCCGGTCGGACATCGTCGACGTCGATTTCGAATTCCAGCCCGGTGCGCGTTCGATGCTGCGGTTGACCGCGGCCTGAGACGGACCGATCGCACGCGGCGGCCGACGTCACATCACGTTCTCCACCCGGCTTGATTTCCGCAGATACGGAAATAAACTGCACTTCATGTCGAATTTGCGGATCAGCGAGGCTGCCTCGCTGCTCGGGGTCAGCGACGACACCGTGCGGCGCTGGATCGATCAGGGCAAACTGACCGCGCTCCAGCTCGGCAACGGGCGCAAGGGCGTCAGCGGGCGGGAACTCGCCGAGTTCCTCCGGGCCAACGCGGAGGCTCCCCAGCCGGGGGTCACCGTGGCCGCGTCGGCGCGCAATCGCATGCGCGGCATCGTCACGCGGGTGGTCAAGGACACCGTCATGGCCCAGGTCGAAATGCAGGCCGGGCCGTTCCGCCTGGTGTCGCTGCTGAGCCGGGAGTCGGTCGAGGAACTCGGGCTCGAAGTCGGCAGCGTCGCGGTGGCGTCGGTCAAATCGACACACGTCGTCGTCGAGATACCGGAGAGTTGACCAGGGATGATTCGATCGCTGAGCGTGGTGGCCGCTGCCGGAGTCGCCGCGATGGCGTTGACCGGTTGCGGCTCCGACGACGCGGGCTCCGCAGATGCGGACCGGATCGGCGGCACCGTGACGGTGTTCGCCGCGGCCTCGCTGACCGAGACGTTCACCGAACTCGGCGACCGGTTCGAGGCCGCGCACCCGGGGGTGCGGGTGGTCTACAGCTTCGGCGCCAGCTCCGCACTCGCCGAACAGATCATCCAGGGCGCACCCGCCGACGTCTTCGCCGCGGCCGCGCCGAAGAACATGCAGCAGGTCGTGGACGCGGGCGAGGTCACCGCCGCACCGGCCACCTTCGCGCGCAACAGGCTGGAGATCGCGGTGCCGAAGGGCAATCCCGGTGGGGTCACCGCACTGGCCGATTTCGGCAGGACCGAGCTCGAGATAGCGCTGTGCGCCGAGCAGGTGCCGTGCGGCGCGGCCGCGACGACGGTCTTCCAGGCGGCGGGCGTCGACCCCCGGCCGGACACGCGCGAGACCGACGTCAAAGCGGCGCTGACCAAGGTGAAACTCGGCGAGGTCGACGCCGCCCTGGTCTATCGCACCGACGTGCGAGCGGGCGGCGCTCAGGTGGAGGGCATCGCCGTCCCGGAAGCAGGCAAGGCGATCAACGACTATCCGGTGGCACCGCTGGCGCACGCGCCCAATGCCGCGGCGGCGGCCGCGTTCGTCGAATTCATACGTTCCGACCAGGCGCGCGCGGTGTTCGCGGAGGCGGGATTCGAGACACCGTGATCCGCGCGGCACGGCGACGGACACCCGCGGGACGACGCCCCCTCGTCCTGGTGCTGCCCGCGGTGGGTGCGCTGGCGTTCCTGGTCGTACCGCTGCTGGGATTGCTGTTGCGCGCGCCGTGGCGGACGCTGCCCGACCGGCTGCTGACCGCGGAAGTCGGCCAGGCGCTGCGCCTTTCGCTGGTGTGCGCGAGCCTGGCGACGGTGATCTGCCTGGTATTCGGCATCCCGCTGGCCTGGCTGCTCGCGCGCGGCGAGGTACCGGGAAGCGGGCTGATCCGGGCACTGGTCACCGTTCCGCTGGTGTTGCCCCCGGTCGTCGGCGGCGTCGCCTTGCTGCTGGTGCTCGGCAGGCGCGGATTGGTCGGCCGCTACCTGCACGAATGGCTCGGCGTGTCGTTGCCGTTCACGACCGCGGGCGTGGTGGTCGCGGAGGCGTTCGTGGCGATGCCGTTCCTGGTGATCTCGGTGGAGGGCGCGCTGCGGGCGGCCGATCCGCGCTTCGAAGAGGCGGCCGCGACCCTCGGCGCGTCGCGCTGGCTGACCTTCCGGCGGGTCACGGTGCCGTCGGTGCTGCCCGGCATCGTCGCGGGCGCGGTGTTGTGCTGGGCGCGGGCGCTGGGTGAATTCGGCGCCACCATCACGTTCGCGGGTAACTTCCCCGGGCGGACCACCACGATGCCGTTGGCGGTCTACCTGGCGCTGGAGACCGATCCGGCCGACGCGATCGTGCTGAGCCTGGTCCTGCTCGGCGTCTCGGTGGCGGTGCTGGTCGCGCTGCGGGAGCGGTGGATCCGAGGTGTGATGTGACGCTGGACGCGCACCTGCGGATCACCCGGGAGTCGTTCCGGCTCGACATCTGCGTGACCGTCGCGCCGGGTGAGGTGGTCGCCCTGCTCGGCCCCAACGGCGCGGGCAAGACCACCGCGTTGCGCGCGCTGGCCGGGCTGACGCCGCTCACCGAGGGCGCGATCCGGCTCGACGACGAAACCTGGGACGCGCCGCCGAAGGTGTTCGTCCCCGCCGAGCGGCGACGGATCGGCGTCGTCTTCCAGGACTACTTGCTGTTCTCCCACCTCAGCGCTCTGGAGAATGTCGCGTTCGGGCTGCGCGCTCGCGGGCACGGTCGCGCCGCGGCCCGCGCACGCGCCGCGCACTGGCTCGAGCGCGTCGGGCTGGCGCCGCAGGCCGCCGCCGAACCGCGCGCCCTGTCCGGAGGCCAGGCGCAGCGAGTGGCGCTGGCCCGGGCACTGGCCACCGACCCGGCGCTGCTGCTGCTCGACGAACCACTGGCCGCGCTGGATGCGAGCACGCGGCTACGGGTCCGGTCGGACCTCGCCCACCATTTGGCCGACTATCCCGGGCACACCGTGCTCGTCACGCACGATCCGCTCGACGCGATGGTCCTGGCCGACCGCCTGGTGATCGTCGAGGACGGCGCGGTGGTGCAGCACGGTCCGCCCGCCGAGGTCGCACGGCGGCCGCGCTCCGACTACGTCGCCAACCTGGTCGGTCTCAACCTCTATCGCGGGACCGCCCGGGACACCACCGTCCACCTCGCGGACGGGGGTTCGTTCACCGTGGCCGAGCCGGGCAGCGGACCGGTGCACGTCGCCTTCGCACCGACCGCGGTCGGCCTGCACCCGGCGCCTCCCGCGGGCAGCCCGCGCAACACCTGGCCGGTCACCGTCGCCGCGATCGAACAGCACGCCCACACCGTCCGAGTCCGGCTCGACGGCGCCCCACCCGTGCTCGCCGACGTCACCCCGGCCACCGTGGCCGAGCTGCGACTTCGGCCCGGCCTGCGACTGTGGGCAGCGGTCAAGGCCACCGAAACCCACACCTACCCGGCGTGAGAGTGCCATCAACATGGTTCGCAGACGCGAATTCATGTTAACTTAGGCGAGAATAGCAATTAACTTAGCTGATCGGAGAGGGCTATGAGATTCGCGAGGTCCGCGAGGTCCGCGAGGTCCGCCGTCATCGTCGATGTCGTCCGCACACCGTCCGGTAAGGGCAAGGCAGGCGGCGGCCTGTCGGACGTGCATCCGGCCACCTTGCTGGCGGGCGTGCTCGCCGAACTCGTCGCCCGTAACGACCTCGATCCCGCGATGGTGGACGACGTGGTCGGCGGATGCGTCACACAGAGCGGCGAGCAGGCGTTCAACATCAGCAGGACCGCCGCGCTGGCCGCGGGGTTCCCGGAGTCGGTGCCCGCCACCACGGTCGACCGGCAGTGCGGGTCCAGCCAGCAGGCCGCGCATTTCGCGGCCCAGGGTGTCATCGCGGGCGCCTACGACATCGCGATCGCGTGCGGCGTCGAATCGATGAGCCGCGCGCCGATGTTCTCCAACGGCCAGGGCAAGGACGCCAACCGCGGCCCACTCGCCCACCGCTACCCGGACGGCCTGATCCAGCAGGGCATCGCGGCCGAGGTGATCAGCGCCCGGTGGAAGTTCGATCGCACCGCGCTCGACGAATTCGCCGCCCGCTCGCATCAGCTCGCCGCTCGAGCCGCGGCGGCAGGCGGATTCGACAACGAACTGGTGCCCGCGGGCGCGCTGACGGCCGACGAGACCATCCGGCCCAGCACCACCGGTGAAAGCCTCGCGAAACTGCGGCCCGCCTTCGCCGACGATCAGTACACGACGCGCTTCCCCGAGATCGAGTGGTCGATCACCCCGGGGAACTCCTCCCCACTGACCGACGGCGCCTCGGCCGCACTGATCATGAGCGAGGAAGCGGCGGCGAAGCTGGGCTTGCGCCCGCGCGCCCGATTCCACTCGTTCGCCGTGGTGGGCGACGACCCGCTGCTGATGCTCACAGCCGTCATCCCGGCCACTCGCAAAGTACTCGAGCGCGCCGGACTGGGCATCGACGACATCGACGCCTACGAGGTGAACGAGGCGTTCGCGCCGGTGCCGCTGGTCTGGCAGCACGAGTTGAACGCCGACCCGCAGCGGCTGAACCCCCGCGGCGGCGCGATCGCCCTCGGCCATCCACTGGGCGCCTCGGGCACCCGCATCCTGGCGACGCTGGTCAACCACCTGGAGCAGACCGGCAGCCGTTACGGTCTGCAGACGATGTGCGAGGCGGGCGGGTTGGCCAACGCCACGATCATCGAACGTCTCGGATGAGCGTCCGTACCGCGCTGGTCACCGGTGGGTCGCGCGGCATCGGCGCCGAGGTGGCGCGCCGCCTGGCCGGCGAGGGCTATCACGTGACTCTCGTCGCGCGCACCCGCGACACCCTCGAGCAGACCGCGGCCCGTCTGCGCGACGAGACGGGCGCCGACGTGCATCCGGTGGTCGCGCAGATGAACGACCTCGATCAGCTGCGCGACCTGGTGCGAGCACACGAGGAACGCTTCGGTGGCATGAACGTGCTGGTGCTCGGCGCGGGCACCGGCACCGCCGGCACCGTGGCCGACCTACCGCCGAAAAGCTGCGAGCGCATGCTGGAGGTGAATTTTCGCGCACCGCTCACGCTGATCCAGGCGGCGCTTCCGCTGCTGCGCAAGAGCGCGGACACCGATCGGGAGCGCGGCGCGAAGATCGTCGCGCTCGCGTCGATCACCGGTGTCGCCGCAGAGGCGGGCCTGGCCGCCTACGGAGCCACCAAAGCGGCGCTGATCTCGCTGTGCGAAACCGTGTCGCTGGAGGAGTCCGGGAACGGCGTCAGCGCCACCGCGGTGTCCCCCGGCTACGTCGACACCGACATGACCGCGTGGAAGCGTGATGTTCTCGACCGGTCCACGATGCTCACCACCGGCGACGTCGCCGAGATGGTCCTGGCGATCACCCGGTTGTCCCGCAACGCGGTGGTGCCGAACATCGTGCTGTCCCGCGCCGGTGACCGGCTGTGGCGTGCCTGAGCACCGTTACCCGGCAGCGACCAGACCCGAGCTCAGGCATCAGAATATAACGCCGAATTCGGGCACGGCGAATAACGATTCGCTGTGAATAATCGGATTCCGAATTGCGGATGCGATTTTCGAGAGCACCTATATATGGCAATCAGTATTATCGCCATGAAATAGCTCGGCGCCTACCGCGGATTCGCGGTAGGCGCCGGTGACGCATCAGAGGTAAGCGCCGCACACAGGCCAGGCGCCCGGACCCTGGGTCGCGAGCACGTTCTCGGCGACGCGGATCTGCTCCTCGCGGCTGGCGTTGGACGGGCTGCCGGTGCCGCCGTTGGCCTCCCAGGTGCTCTGGGTGAACTGCAGGCCGCCCGAGAAGCCGTTTCCGGTGTTGGTGGACCAGTTGCCACTGCTCTCGCACTGCGCGACGGCATCCCAGTTGTGGGCCGAAGCGGTGGCGGTGGACAGGCCGAACGGCACGGCGACGAGAGCGCCGAGAGCCGCGGTGAAGCCGAGAACACGAGTGGTGAATTTACGGTTATGCGACATGAGATTTCCCGCCTGCGCCCACCGGCTCGGCGAAGTTCGCCGCGCCCCTGTCCCCAGGAAGGTTGTGGACACTCGAACCGCGGGACAGGGTTTCCGGCGTTCTGCGATTCGAGCTCGATCTCGGTGTTGCCCCGAGCCGTGACCGACGTTAGCGGAGATGTCGCGGCAGATCACGTTCGAATAACGTGGGACCAGGTTTAACCCCTGGTCGAGAGTTCGCGCCATCACCCCAGGTCGCTCGCGGGAAACGGGGCTGCGCCGATCCGCTGTTATGGGGGCGTTATGTGTTCGAGATCACTCGGAAATCGTGAAACGAGTCGCATTTTCCCAGGTCCACGACTTGCGGTAGTAGGCATGCCTGTGCCGGATACCGGCGCGAAGGGGAGCCCAGCGACCGGTTCGTTACCTTCCGGATGAGCCAAAGATATGACCGTGACCGCAGATGGCGACGCGGCCGATTCGCGATCCCGGCGCAGGACCGGACCGGCCAGGAGGCGCGTCGGACGCGCCTCCGGCTCAGGCGCCGACTACTTCCCGTGCGCCCGCAACTGGTAGAGCCCCTCGGTTTCGGCGACGACCACGCCGTCGGCGTCGGTGACCACCGCCCGCAAAGTGAACTCGGATTTGCCGTTCTCCGCCGCCTCCGCGGTGACGCGTGCGATCTCCGCCTCCGACAGCGTCGCCTCCGCCCGCACGTCGGTCCTGGCCGGCTTGCGGAAGAACACGCGCAGGTCCTTCACCAGCGGATAGAACGCGGAGTTGTCGAAGGTCGCCACCGCGATCGCGCCGCCGAGGATCTCGGCGACGGTGAACAGCACACCGGCGTACATCACGCCGAAGTGGTTGCCGTTGCCCTCGGCGGGCACCGAGGTCGCCGCGAAACCCCGCCGCACCTCCACCGCCCGGACACCCATCTTGTGCGCGATCGGGATGGTGTATTCCAGTGCCCCGTTGACGATGTCCTCGAACGGAGGAGTCCCGACGTCGCTCATCGCAACCGTCCCTTCACGCCGGAGGTGACCGGCACCTCGTTGCCTCTGCCACGGCCACCGTGGTGGACGTCACCGAAGCGTAGGCCCTCGAACGCGCGCGCCGACAGAGTGTTGACAGTTTGCCAACACCGTCGGCCGCGGGAGGGTCACAGGCTGCGGGCGATGATCTCCTTCATGATCTCGTTGGTGCCGCCGTAGATCTTCTGCACGCGGCTGTCGGTCCACATCCGCGAGATCGGGTATTCGGTCATGTAGCCGTAGCCGCCGTGCAGCTGTAGGCATTCGTCGGCCACCGACATGGCGCGGTCGGTGGTCCACCACTTGGCCATGGCGACGGTCGGGATGTCCAGCTCCCCACGGAGGTGCCGCGCGATGCAATCGTCCAGGAAGACCCGGGCCACCCGGGTTTCTGTGGCCACCTCGGCGAGCTTGAACTTGGTGTTCTGGAACGCGAACACCGGCTTGCCGAAGGCGTGCCGCTCCTTGGTGTAGCGCAACGTCGCCTCCAGCGCGGCCTCCATGCCCGCCACCGATCCGACGGCGATGATCAGCCGTTCCTGCGGAAGCTGCTGCATCAGCTGGACGAAGCCCTGCCCTTCCCGAGTGCCGAGCAGGTTGGACACCGGGACGCGGACGTCCTCGAAGAACAGCTCCGAGGTGTCCTGACCTTTCTGGCCCACCTTGTCCAGCACCCGTCCGCGCCGGAAGCCCGGCCGGTCGGCCTCCACCAGGATCAGCGAGATCCCCGCGGCGCCCGCGCTGGTGTCGGTCTTGGCGACCACGATGACGAGATCGGCTTGGCTGCCGTTGGTGATGAAGGTCTTCGAGCCGTTCACGACGTACTCGTCGCCCTCGCGGATCGCCTTGGTCTTGACGTTCTGCAGATCCGATCCCGTACCCGGCTCGGTCATGGCGATCGCGCCGACGACCTCGCCGGTGGCCATCTTGGGCAGCCACTGCCGTTTCTGCTCTTCGGTGCCGTAGTGCAGCAGGTAGTGCGCGACGATCCCGCTGTGCAAGGTGGCGCCCCAGGAGGTGTCGAACGCCTTGGCCTGCTCCTCGATGAGCACGGCCTCGTGCGCGAAGGTGCCGCCGCCACCGCCGTACTCCTCCGGGATCGACGCGCACAGCAGGCCGAGCGCGCCCGCCTTGGTCCAGAAGTCGCGGTCGACGTGGTGCTGCTCGATGAACTTGTCGATGTTCGGCGTCAACTCCTTCGCGAAGAACGAGCGGGCGAGCTCGCGCAGGGCGTCCAGGTCGTCGTCGAGCCAGGCGGACCGGCAGGTCGTCATCGGGGGTGTCCTTGCGAAAGTCTGATACCGATAGTTACGGGTACAGTGTGTACCAATAGCTGACCGGGTACAAGGTGTACCACCGGATTGCCCGGCGGATACGCTCACCCTGTGGCACGACAACCCTGGGTGGACACCGCCGACGCTCGGCGTTCCACCAGCAATCGGCCCGGCCGCGACGAGCGCCGCCGCGCCATCGTGCAAGCCGCGATAGCGGCGATCGAGGAGGACGGTCCGCACGCGCTGACCGGCCGGATCGCCGACCGGGCCGGACTGGCCCGAACACATGTCTATCGACACTTCGCCAGCAAGGAAGAGCTGGACTTGGCGGTCGCCCGGTACGCGCACCACGATCTGACCGAGCGGATCCGGGCGCGATTGGCGGTGCACGGCACGCCACTGGACGTCATCCGCGAGCCATTGGCCCAGCACGTACGGTGGGCCGCCGAGCACCCCAATCTGTATCGCTTCCTGGTCGGACGCGATTACCGGCGGGGCCGCAACGAGCCGCGCGTCGGCGGAAGCGCTTTCGCCGCCGAGATCTCCGCGGCGGCGGCGCGCTACCTGCCGGAGTTCGGGGCCGACCCGATGGCCGCGGACCGGCTGGTGGTCGCCCTGCTGGGTCTGGTCGACGCCTCGGTGCGCTGGTGGCTGGAACACCACGACACCACCGAGTCCGCCCTCGTCGACCGCCTGACCACCGAATGCTGGCTGCTCATCGACAACCGGCTCCGCGATCTGGGCATCGCGATCGACCCGCGAGAACCATTGCCGGACAAGTGAACCAGTGCATCACCGGGAGGCAGGTACCACTTCCCGCGTAATGGCATGGACGAAATCGGGGAGATCACCCGGGTTGCGGGAGGTGAGCAGCGTCCACCCGCCCTCGGCGGAGCGGACCGCCGGTTCGTCGACCCACGCGCCGCCCGCGTTGACGATGTCGGCCCGGAGCGAGAAGTACGAGGTCAGCGTCTTGCCGGACACCAGCTCCGCGTTCACGAGCAGCCAGGGGCCGTGGCAGATCGCGGCGATCGGCTTGCCCGCGCCCGCGAACTCCTTGGCCAGCTCGATCGCCCGGTCGGTGACCCGCAGCTTGTCCGCGTTCACCGTGCCGCCGGGCACCACGAGCACGTCGAAGTCGTCCACGGAAACCTCGTGCAACGACGAATCCGGTTGTACAGCAGCGTCTTTCTCCGTGTCGTGGCGGAAAGTCTGCACCTGCTCGCGCTTCGGCGCGGCATGGGTGACCCGCGCGCCGCGCTGACGCAGTTCGTCGCGCGGCACCAGCAGTTCGTCCCGCTCCACTCCCGCGTTCGAGGTGATGATCAGGACCCGCGTCCCATCCAGCTGATCGGCCATGAGCGCCTCTCCTTTCGGTCGAATGATCCTGTTCCCGTCATGCCGCGCGAGGGCTGCGCTAAACCTCGGTGCGGCCGGAAGCGTCGTCCGGCGGCAACAGCGTGCGGGAGAGATGCTCTTGCGCCAGCCGGCGCAGTGCGGCGAGCAGGGTGTCACCCAAGATCGTTCCGACGATCGCGGTTTCGGTCATCCGCTCGACGGCGGGTTCGTTGCGGACCAGGGCGAGGTCGGTGGCGGCGATGGCCTCGCTGGCGCCCGCGTAGTCGTCCAGCGCGCCGACCACGTCACCGTGGCCGAGCTGGCGCAGCGCGGCGCAGACATCGATGAGGGTGCCGAGGGCCGGGCTCTCGTCGTGGATTCGCCAGCCGCGCCCGTCCAGCAGTGCCGCGACGTCCTCGGCGGCGGCCGCCCGCTGCTCGTCGGCGACCGGAGAGCGCCGCCCACCCAGCGCGTACTGCACATGACCGAGGGAATCGCGCGCGGACAGGTTGCCGCTGTCGAGCGCCGCGAGCAGTTCCCTCGCCGCTTCGATGGACACGCCGCCGATATCCACCAGTGCCCGGATCAGCCGCAGCCGACTCACGTGCGCCTCGCTGTATTCGGCCTGGTTGCGGTGGGTTCGCACGCCGGACGGCAGCAGGCCTTCCCGCACGTAGTACTTGATCGTCGCGGGAGAAACACCGCTGGCGCGGCTGAGTTCGGCGATCCGCATCGGACTCCTCGGGCTCGGTCGACATCTTGACAGTGGATAGTACCGCTATCCATAATCTTACTGATAGTTTCACTATCGATAGTGCTAGTTCCCGAAAGGCCCTGTGCGTGACTACCCTCTTCCGGCGCTTCCCCGCCCTCTCCTGGCACCGCCCGCTGATGCTGCTCGCCGTCGCGATGGCACTCCTGGTCGTGTGGTCGATCGCGGGCATCGTCGTCGATGACCGCACCCTGACCGGGCTGCCGATTTGGGCCAAATCCGCGAAATTCGCCCTCTCGGTGTTGATCTACGCCGTGACGTGGGCGTGGTTGATCGCCCAGCTCACTCGCTGGCGCCGCGTCGCCTGGTGGGCCGGGACGGTCGCGGCGCTCGGCCTGGCGGTGGAGTTGCTGGTCATCACCACCCAGATCGTGCGGGGCACGACCAGCCACTTCAATTTCACGACGCCGTTGAACGCGGCGCTGTGGGAGATCATGGGCTCCTCGATCGTGGTCGTCTGGGTGGCCACACTGATCGCGTCCGCGGCGGTGTTCGTCGACCCGGCGAGCGACCCCGCCCGCAACGCGGCGATCCGCTACGGCGCCGTCCTGTCGCTCGCGGGCGCCGCACTAGGGATGTTGATGGTCGGACCGACACCCGAGCAACGAGCCGCGGGCAGCTCGATCAGCGGCGCCCATACCGTCGGGCTTCCCGACGGCGGGCCGGGGTTGCCCATACTCGGCTGGAGTACCGCCGGAGGCGACCTGCGCATCCCCCATTTCCTCGGGATGCATGCGTTGCAGGTCATTCCGCTGGTTCTGCTCGCCGTCGAGTACGGCTCACGCCGCATTCCGGTTCTGCGATCGGCGGATACCAGGCGAAGGCTCGTCACGGTCGCGGCGGCGACCTACGCCGCGCTGCTCGCGGTGCTGACCTGGCAAGCGTTGCGCGGACAGTCGGTGGTCCATCCCGACGCGGCGACTCTTCTCGCCTTCGCCGTCATCACTCTCGCCGCAATCGTGTCCACAGCCATGGCGGTGCGCTCGAAAGCCGTTGTGGTGAACACACTTCCCGCAGGAGCGAGCCGATGACGGAATCGCTCTTCGACATCACCTTCTGGTTGGCGGCGCCGTTCTGGGCACTGATGGTCCTGGCGCCGACGTGGCGGCGGACCGGTGCGATCGTCGCGTCACCGCTCATCTGCCTCCCGCCCCTGATCGTCTACGCGGCACTGATCGTGCCCGAGTTCGGCTCGTTCGCCGAGACGTTGATCAACCCGAATCTGCCTGGGCTGCAAACCGTTCTCGGTGAAAGCTCCGGGGCCGCGGCGGCATGGGCGCACTTCGTGGCCTTCGATTTGTTCCTCGGACGCTGGATCTTCCTGGACAGCCGCGCCCGCGGACGCACACCGCTGCTGATCAGCCCGCTGCTCGTGCTCACCATCCTGTTCGCGCCGATCGGCGTCCTGATCTACCTGCTCATCCGACTCACCACCACACCGGCGCCCGGCCGGACCGTCCCCACGGAGGCATGATGGAAACACTCCTCGTTCTGCTGACCAGCCTGCTCGTCCTGCGTGCGGCAGGCGCCCTCGGCGCACGCCGATTCGCCGCGTGGCCCACCTGCGGCGCCTACGCCCTCGGCGTGATGCTGATCATGACCGGCACAACGCATTTCCTGCCGGAGTCGTTCGCGGACTCCCCCGCCCCGACCCATGCCGATCTCCTCCCGATGGTGCCGCCGTTCGTACCGTTCCCCGGCGCGATGATCTACCTGACCGGCGTTTTGGAACTGCTCGGTGCCGTGGGCCTGTTCCTCACACGCACGCGCCGGCCCGCAGGGGTGGGACTGGCTGCCTTGTTCGTCGTGATGCTGCCCGCCAACATCTACGTAGCCGTCAGCGACGTCCCGTTCAACGGCGCGCCCGCGACGCCACTGTGGGCGCGTATCCCGGAGCAGGTGCTGTACATCGGCGTTGCCCTGTGGGCGGCCGGGGTGCTGAAACTCCCCCGCCGAGGAGGCCGAGGCCTCGACTTCCAGGCGAATAGGGCCGGCGACCGCACGACAGCCTGAGGCATTCGCATCCATCCCATACGGTATGGTATGTTCGGCCTCGAGGGTCGAGGAGGTCGGATGAGCAAGCGGGATTGGCTCGACGCCGGGTTGGCGGTGCTGGCCGAGGACGGGGCGCGGGCGCTCACCGTGAAGCGTTTGTGCGCCGACCTCGGCCTCACGAAAGGGTCGTTCTACCACCATTTCCGGGGCATGTCCGGGTACAAGACCGACCTGCTCGAACACTTCGAATCCGTGTACACCGGCCGGTATATCACCGAAACCGAGGCAGGCGACGCCCCCGCACGCGACAAGCTCGCCCGGCTGACGGACCTCGTACTCGCAGATCAGGACGCGGACAACGCAGTGGAGATCGCCATGCGCTCCTGGGCGATGCAGGACCCGGAGGTGTACCGGCTCCAGCAGCGCGTGGACCGGAGGCGGGTCGAATACCTCGAGTCACTGTTGCGCGATCTCCACGAGAACAACGAGGAGATCGAACCGTTGGCGCGCCTGCTCTACCTCGCACTCGTCGGGGCCCAGCAGGTGATTCCACCACTTCCCGCGAAAGAGATCGCCGATATCTATGCCTTGGTGCTGCGACTGGCGATCCGGAAGGAGAACTGATGCCCGCCCTCGGCCCCTGGGTGCACCGACTGCTCTTCGCGACGGCGGCGATCCACTTCGTGTACGCGTTCATCCAGCCCAACGACTGGTCCGGCATCGCGTCCGAAGGATTCCTGGCGGCGGCCTCCGACACCGGCGATCCCGCCTATTTCGCGCGCGATGCCAGCGTGTGGTTCATGATGTGCGGAATCGCGCTGTTGGCCATCGGCGCGCTCACCCGCAACGCGCTCAGCGCTACCGGCCGCGTACCGGGCCACGTCGGCTGGTACTTGGTCGCGATCGGAATCCCGCTGACCGTCATCTATTTTCCCGTCACCGGCGGCTGGCTGATACTGGCCGTCGCCGCGGTAGCCCTTGCCGCCGCCTACCGCGTGGACCAGCCGGAACTGTGAGACGCCTTCCACCGAAACAGACTGGTTCCGTGACGTTTTCGCGTAGTCTGCGGTGAGATCCGTACCGGCTTATGGAGTACGGCGGACCGGGGTGGGTACACCGAAATCGTGAGTGCTTCTAGGTGTTTGGGCGCGCTCGTCAGCGTGCTGGCGACCGCGGTAGCGGTGTCCCTCTTTTCCGTTCAACCTGCCGAAGCCGAGCCCGGGCGGGCCCGCGTCGTCGGGGAAATTCCGCTCGGAGGCTCGGTTTCGCAGATCGATGTCTACTCGCCGTCGATGGATCGGGTGGTCCCCAATCGGGTGATCCGCGCCGCGGGTGGCGGCCCCGCGCCCACGCTGTATCTGCTCACCGGCATCGGCGGTGGGGTCGACGGGATCTCGTGGTGGGACGACACGGACGTTCGTACGTTCTTCGCCGACAAGCGCGTCAATGTGGTGATGCCGGTCGGCGGGGCCTACAGCATGTACACCGACTGGCTCGCCGACGATCCGGCGGTGGGGCGAAACCGATGGCAGACCTACCTCACCCGGGAGCTTCCCGGAACCCTCGACTCCGAACTGGATACGAACGGACGAAACGCGATCGCCGGGGTGTCGATGAGCGCCGCTTCGGCCGTCGACCTCGCGATTCAGGCGCCCGAGGTGTACGAGGCCGTGGCGGCCTACAGCGGGTGCCCTTGGGCCGCTGACGCCGCAGGCGCCGCGATGGTCAGCGCGCAGGTCATCCGCGGCGGGGGCAACCCGGCGAACATGTGGGGATCGCCGGGCGACGCGGTCTGGCGGGCGCACGACGCTTTCGCCAACGCGGGCGCTCTGGCCGGGAAAACCATCTACTTGTCCGCCGCCTCCGGCACTCCGGGGGCGATAGATCGAGGAGGGCTGCCCTTCCCGCCGATCGAGGCGATCGCGAGTTCGTGCACGGCGGCCTTCGCCGACCGTCTCACCGAGCTCGGGCTACCGGCGATCCATGTCAACCGCCCGGAGGGCTCGCACACCTGGGGGCAGTTCGAGGCGGACCTGCACGATTCCTGGCCCCACCTGGCCCGCGCCCTCGGGGCGTGAGCAGCGGCTCCCGACCGCGCGCTCATCCTGCACGACGCACGGCCGGGCTCGCAGCCGCCGCGCGGGCCCGGCCGTGGCGACGAGCGCAGGTCACCAGCGCATGCGTGGATCGGGCACGATGTCCTGTCCCCCAGCGAACCGGACCAGCGCATCCGTGCGCTGATGGCGGGCTCGGGTTCCGCGCGCACTGTCGCCCGACCGCGCGGTGGCCCTCCCGGCGTGGTGTCGGAGCTCACCGACGGGGGTGGGACTCATTCGTCTCGTCGTTCAGGACATCGGCGGCCGCATCGGCCTCGGAAACCGGGACCCGCAGCACCAGAACCGTGAGCAGGCAACCGACCAGCGCCAGTAAGGCCGCGGCTGCGAAGCCCGCGCGGACGCCATCGACGGAGGAGCCGTTCGCTTTTTCGGTCACCGTCTGCGCGAGCAGGAGCACGGCCGTGACGCCGATCCCGGCTCCGACCCGCTGCGCGGTGTTGACGACACCGGCGGCGATGCCCCGATCCGTCTCGTCCACCGCCGTGACGGCCGGGACGGTGACGCCGACGAACGCGGCAGGCAAACCGACGCCGAACACGATGGCCCCGGGCAGCACATCGACGAGGTAAGAGGCGTGTTCGGGCACCCGCGCGAACCAAGCCAGCGCCGCGGCCTGCAACGCCATTCCGGCGGCCAGCACACCCTGGGGGCCGAGCTTCGCCAGCGCGAACGGGATGAGGGTGCGGGAGACGACGATGTTGACCACCGCGACCGGTAACACCGCCAGCCCCGACGCCGTCGGACTGTAGCCCTGGGTGTTCTGCAGATACAGCGCGAGCAGGGCGAACGCGGGCACGTGCGCCGCGCCGACGAGAGCGTTCACCGCTGCCGAACCGCTCACTTGACGAATCGCGAACAGCCGCAGCGGCATCAGCGGGTGCGAGCTGCGCAGCTCGATGACCAGGAAGCCGACGAAAAGGGCGGCACCCACTCCGAGCAGCGCGGAAGCGAGCAGCCGGAGGCCCGGATCGCCCCACGCGCCGATCGAGTATCCGATGATCAGCAGCGCGCCCGTTCCGGTGAGCGCGCCCGGCACATCGAGTCGTCCCGCCTCGGCCGTGCTGGCGGGGTCCGCGGGCAGCTTGCGCAACAACGCCAGCGCGAGCAGTCCGATCGGCAGGTTGATCAGGAAGATCGACGGCCAACCGAAGACGTCGGTCAGCGGACCGCCCACCGCGGTGCCGATCGCCGCGCCCGCGGCGCCCATCGCGCTCCAGACTCCGAAGGCCCGGCGCCGCGCCGCTGGATCGGTGAACGCCGTGGCCAGCAGCGCCAGTTGCGCCGGGATCACGACGGCCGCAGCGATGCCCTGCAGGGCACGCGCGGCGATCAGCAACCACGCCGTGCCCGCGAATCCGGCCAGCGCGGACGCGACGGTAAAGACCGCCAGCCCGGCCCCGAACATGCGGCGCGGTCCGTACAGGTCCGCCACGCGGCCCCCCAGCAGCATGAACCCGCCGAACGCGAGCAGATAGGCGTTGGTCACCCAGCCCAAACCGGCTTCACCCAGGCCGAAGTGCCTCCCGATCTCCGGAAGCGCCACGTTCAGCACCGTCGTATCGAGGAAGATCACCAACTCGACAACCGTAATCACCAGCAGCCGCCATCGTCCCAACCCGCCCATCACGCATCCTTTCACTAGAGCATCGATCTAGCGAAATAGTTCACTAGAGCTGAACTCCAGTCAAGTAGGATGTCCTCCATGTCGAAGAACACCGGAGTGCGCGCGGCCAAGACCTCGGCCAATCGGGCGCGCATGCTGGGCGCGGCGGGGGAGTTGTTCACCACCCGCGGTTACACGGCGACCACCATGAAGGCCATCGCCGAAGAAGCTGGGATGGCCGTGCAGACCCTGTACTTCACCTTCGCCACCAAGCGCGCGATCCTCGCGGAGTTGCTCGACGTCGAGATCGCGGGCGACACCGAGCCGGTCGCCACGCTCGACCGGCCGTGGTTCGCCGAGGCGGTCGCCGCGCCACCGCTCGAGCAGATCCGGCTCCAAGTGGCGGCCGCGGGCGCGATCCTGGCCCGGGTCACCCCCTTGCTGGAGGCCGTTCGCTCGGCCGCCGCGACCGATCCGGAACTGGCCGAACTGTGGCAGACCAACATCGCCCAACGCCACCTCGTGCAGCACCGCCTCGGTGCGGCGCTGGCCGCCAAAACCCCGCTGCGCGAAGGGATCGACCCCGACCGCGCCGCCGACATCGCTTTGGTGGTCCTCGCGCCCGAGACCTACCACCTCCTCGTCCACGAACGGGGCTGGACCAGCCAGGAGTGGCAGGACTGGGCCGCCGACGCCCTGATTCGTCAGCTACTGCCCTGACCAGGTGTCGTGACCATCAGCGGCACAACGTATCCGATGATCCCCGCGCTCGTGGGCATCACCGCGAGCGATGGTGCCGCCGATGACGGCGCAGCGCCCGGCGGCGACGACGACCGCGGCCCCGCACCGTGTGACGGTCGTCGCTGTGGCACGTCCGGCTCGAGGCGGACCCGGCTCACCGGTGGCTACGCGACCGCGCGCTGGAGGTGCCGGTTACCTACCGAACCACGAGACCCGAGCGAGACCGGTGCGGATGTCAGCGGTGAGGCGTGACCCCGCCTCGACCACCGGAGCGACCGTCACAAACCCTCGTCGGCGGGATAGCGGGCGGCGAGCCCGGACCGGTCGCCGAGCCCGAAGTTCATGACGAGATCGTCGGCGACCTGAACCAGCACGTCGCGCCCCTCGACCGCGGACGCCCATTCCCTCGGCAATCCGGAGACCCCGTGGACGGCGCCGATCAGATTGCCTGCCACCGCACCCGTGGAATCGGAATCGCCGGAATGGTTCACCGACAGCAGCAACGCCGCGCGCACATCACCGGTCCTGGCCGCGTGCAGTGCGCAATACACCGCGATGGCCAGGCATTCCTCCGCGACCCACCCTTCGCCGACCCGCTCGACCTGTTCGGCGGAGACCCCCTCCTCGGACAATTCCACAGCTCGCGTCAGGGCCGCCACCGTCTCGGCGCTCGCGGGGAAAGTCGTGAGCTGAGCGATCGTCTCCCGTACGGCGATCGACAGCTCGACACCGCTCACCACACGATCGATCAGTGCGGCGAACGCCCCCGCCGCGAGGTATCCCGTCGGATGCCCGTGGGTCAATTGAGCGGCCCGCGCGGCCGTGGTGAAAGCAAGGTCGGACCCCATACCGGCCAGACCGATCGGCGCGGACCGCATCACGGTGCCGCAGCCTTTCGAATGCGGGTTCACCGGCCCGCTCTCCCCGAATGGGTTCGGTGCGACGAACCCCCGTGACTGCTGCCCGAGCCCGGACATGCACGCGTTCCCGGGCGCGCGCGCCGCGTACAGAAAGGGAAGGCTCGCCAGCCACCCGTCGACGTGGGGCGCGGGCGCCTCTTGCCGCTGCGTCTGCCACCAGCGCAGATATGCTCGGCGCAACGCCGGCAGCGGATCAGCGCCGGGCGCGGACCGCAACAGCCCCTCAGCGGTGAACAACGTCATCTGCGTGTCGTCGGTGATCTGCTGCGCCGCGTCCTGGACATGCTGCGGCAGAAAGCCCGTCACGCCGTGATCGCCATACCGCTGCCGAATCTGCTCCAGCCGCAGGAATTCGATGGGCCACCCCAGCGCGTCACCCACCGCCCCACCCAGCAGAGACCCCCGGACCCGATCGAAGACCATCGTGTAATCCACCACGAGACAACATCATCACGCATCCGGCCCGCGGTCCACCACAGTGGCGGTACCGGTGCCCCCACTCAGCCCCCCGGCCACTCTGCTGCGTTCACTCTCGAACGCTCACCGAATCCGCGTTCTTCAGCCGACGTGCCGCGAAGATCCGCCGACCGATCACGCCTTGACGCGGCGCGAACAGATACACGGCCGTGAAGACCATCCCTTGGACGACGACAACCATGCCGCCGGGAGCCGTGTCGAGGTGGTAACTCAGGTACAGGCCCGCCACCGCACAGGTCACCGAGATGGCGGGGGCGATGAGCAACATCCGGCCGAAGCGGTCGGTGAGCAGGTAGGCCGTCGCGCCCGGGATGATGAGCATGGCGACCACGAGGACGACGCCGACCGCTTGCAGGGCGACAACGGCGGTGAGGGCCAGCAATCCGAGCAGTGCCGTGCCGAGCAACCGCGGACTGAGGCCGATGGCGTGCGCGTGCGTGGGGTCGAAGGCGTAGAGAGTGAAGTCGCGACGTTTGAGAATCAGCGCGCCGAGGGTGATCGCGGCGAGGATCACCACCTGCACCAGTTCACCGCGGCTGACGCCGAGCAGGTTGCCGAACACGATGTGGTTGAGATCGGTCTGACTGGGCGTCACCGAGACCAGCACCAAGCCGAAGGCGAACAGTGTGGTGAAGACGATGCCGATGGCGGCGTCCTCCTTGATCCGGCTGGTGTCCCGGACCACGCCGATCAGCGCCACCGCCAGGAATCCGAACACGATCGCGCCCACCGCGAACGGCAGCCCGACGATGTAGGCCAGCACCACACCGGGCAGCACCGCGTGCGAGACGGCGTCTCCCATCAACGACCACCCGATCAGCACCAGCCAGCACGACAGCACCGCGCACACCAGCGCCGCGGTCACGGTGGTGGCCAGTGCGCGCACCATGAACTCGTAGCGCAGGGGATCGATGAAAATTTCGGTCAAGCTCATATATCTGTCCCCACACTCGGCCGGGGCTCACACCCGGTTCATCACGTCCAGGCCGAACGCCCTGGCCAGGTTCTCCGGCCGCAGGACCGCGTCGAGATCGCCCTGGGCGAGCACGGTGCGCATCAGCAGCACCGCCTCGTCTGCGAGGCCGGGCAAGGCGTGCAGGTCGTGCGTCGACACCAGGATCGTGGCGCCGTCGCCGGCGAGCTGCCGCAGCAGTGCGGTGATTGTGGCCTCCGAACGCTTGTCGACGCCCGCGAACGGTTCGTCGAGCAGCAGGACGGTCGCGCCTTGGGCCAGCCCGCGCGCGACGAAGGCGCGCTTCTTCTGTCCGCCGGACAACTGCCCGATCTGCCGGTCGGCGAGGTCGGTCAGTTCCACGCGTTCCAGTGCGTGCGCGACCGCTTCCCGATCCGCCTCACGCGGACGCCTGGTGAAACCGAGTCGGCCGTAGCGGCCGGTCATCACCACGTCTCGGACCGAAAGCGGGAAGCTCCAGTCGACGTCCTCGCTCTGCGGGACATAGCCGAGGATGCCCGCGCGCCGCGCCGCGACGGGCGCGCCGCCGTTGATCCGAACCGTTCCCCGGTCGGGGTGAGCCAGGCCCATGATCGTCTTGAACAACGTCGACTTGCCGGAACCGTTCATCCCGATGAGACCGCAGACCCGCCCCGCGTTCACGGTCAGATCGACGTCCTCGAGCGCGGGCACCTCGCCGTAGTGGACGCTGACGCCACGCACCTCGATCACCGGCCCGCTCATGGACGGCGACCCGTCAGTGCGGAGCCGATCGTCTGCGCGTCGTGGCGGATCAACGCCAGGTAGGTCGGGACCGGGCCGTCGGCTTCCGACAGCGAATCGACGTACAGCACCCCGCCGAACGCCGCGCCGGTGGCCTCGACCACGCGGCGCATCGGCGCGTCCGACACCGTGGACTCGCAGAACACCGCGGGCACCCGCTGCTGCCGGACGAAGTCGATGGCCGACGCGATCTGCTGGGGCGTGGCCTGCTGCTCGGCATTGACCGCCCAGATGTACTTCTCGGTGAGGCCGGCATCGCGGGCCAGATAGGAGAACGCGCCCTCGCAAGTCACCAAGGCCCGCTCGTTCGGCGGCAGCGCGTTCAAGGTACCGGTGAGTTCGTCGTGCACCTTGCGCAGCTCGGACTTGTACCGCTCCCCGTTGGAACGGAAATCGGCGGCATGGCCGGGAGAGAGATCGCTGAACGCCCGCACCATGTTGTCGACGTAGATCTGCGCGTTCTGCGGTGACATCCACGCGTGCGGGTTCGGTTTGCCCTGGTAGGCGTCCTCGCGGATCGGCAACGGGGCGACACCCTCGCTGACCACGACATGCGGCACCCGCAAGTCGGAGACGAACTGGGCGAACCACGCCTCCAGGTTCAAGCCGTTGTCCAGGATGAGGTCCGCCTTGGCCGCCTTCTTGATGTCACCCGGCGTCGGCTCGTAGCCGTGGATCTCCGCACCCGCCTTGGTGATCGACTCCACGGTCAGGTGCTCGCCCGCCACGTTCCTGGCGATATCCGCGAGCACCGTGAACGTCGTGAGCACCACCGGCCGATCGTTGGGTCCGGCGCCGCTCTCGGCGCAGGCGGTGAGCGTGAATGCCAGCGCGCCCACGGCTATCGCCGCCATCCATCGGCGTGGAGACAGGGCGAGCAGCGGGTGGAGCCGAACCTTCATACAAGGAGATGATAAGTTCGCTTACCCTAACTTTCAAGTTAGAGTCGCTGAAACGAAGAGTCGCTCGTCGCTTCGGACCGCCGGAACAGCCGTCCCGCGAACTACAGCACCGGCAGGGGCGCCGACTCCGGGAAAACGACCGGGAGGGCGGTCAGCGCTCGATGGAACGGACCCGGACGCCAGATCAGCTCGTTCACCGGGACGGCGAGCCGCATCTCCGGCAGGGCGTCGAGCAGTTGGTCGATGGCGTCCTGGGCGATCAGGTAGGCCAGTGAACTCGCCGGACACACGTGCGGCCCGCCGCCGAACGCCAAATGCGCCCGATTGCCCGCGTACTGGTCGGTTCTGATCGCCGGGTCGGTGTTGCAGGCGGCCATGCTGATCACCACCGGCTGGTGGGCGGGCAGCCAGACGTCATCGATCAGCACCGGCTGCTTCGGGAAGCTGAAGCAGAAGTTCGCCATCGGCGGATCGTTGAACAGCACCTCGTCCAGAGCGTCCCGGGTCGACAGGCTCCCGCCCAGCACACTGCCGCCGAAGCGCTCGTCGGTGAGGATCAGCAGCAAGGTGTTGACGATCAAATTCTGCTGAGGCTCGATACCCGCGCCGTACAGGGTCCCCAGCTGGTGCACCATCTCGGTGTCGCTCAACCCCGCCGAGTGCCGCAGCATGCGCGTCGTGATGTCGTTGCCGGGTTCGGCCCGTTTCAGCAGCGTCAACTCCCCCAGCGAATCGATGAGCATCTTGTTCCCGCGCTCCGCCTCGACACCCTCGAAGATCGCGGCCATACCGGTCGCGGCGCGCTGCGCGATCTCGGCCGGACACCCCAGCAAGGCGTTCAGCACCGCGAAGGCGAGTGGAAAGGCGTACTGGCGCACCACATCCGCGGCCCCGTCCGCACAGAACGAGTTGATCAGCGGAATGGCCAGCTGCGCGACGGTGTCGCGCAGGCCGTACAGGTCGACCTTCTCCAGCCCCGCGACGTTGGCCTGCCGATAGCGGGCATGCTCGGCTCCGGCATTCCGCAAAGCGTTCGGCCGCCACTGCATCATCGGCAACACCGGGCAGTCCGCGGCGATGTTCTGCTGCCAAGCGCGCGGGTCGGCCGGGAAGTGGTCCGGGTCGTTCATGATCCGCACCGCGGCGTGATAACCGATCACCAAGGTGGCCGGTACGCCCGGCGCCAGTTCCACCGGCGCCAACGATCCGTATCTCGCACGCATCTCGCGATAGGCGCTGTGCGGGTCCGCAGCGAATTCCGTTGCGAAAAGCGGAATCCGCGGGCCGTCGGTATCGATCGGCGAACCATGCGTCGCGCGGCTGTGCGCAGAGGACGGAGACATCGTCATCGGAGGAACTCCAGGCGGTCGGACAACAAGATCCGTGAGCCTAGGCAGCTTGCCGGGCGTCCGCACCGGAAATGCCTCGAGATGACCGAGCGCGGCAATTTGCTATAGAATTGCCCAAGATTCGACGCGTAGACCTGATCGAAGGCGAATCGCACCCGCTGTGCCGAGTGCGCCGATCGAGCGCGGGTACCACGGCGGCCGTGCGGAACTTCGACACGAGGACGGCACGCCATGACAGACGTCGACTTTTGCGTAATCGGCGGCGGTTTCGCGGGATTGACGGCCGCGCTGCGGCTGAAACAAGCGGGCCGATCGGTCGCGCTGCTGGAAGCACGGGACCGGCTGGGCGGACGCACCTTCACCGAAGTGCGCGACGACGGTTCGTGGATCGATCGCGGCGGCGCCTGGATCGGGCCGGGTCAGGACCGGGTCCAGGCTCTGATGACCGAGTTCGGGGTAGCGAGTTACAAGCAGTACACCGACGGCTCGGCCCTGATGGTGGTCGACGGCAAGCAGCACCGCTATACGGGCACGATCCCGTGGACCATGAGCCCGTGGGCGGCGATGAACCTCGGCGCGGTATTCCTCGAGCTCGGACATATGTGCAAGTCGGTTCCGCTGGAAGCGCCGTGGGCGGCGAAGAAGGCCGACAAGTGGGATCAGGTCAGCCTGGCGCATTGGCTGGAGAACAATGTCCTGTCCAAGCCCGCCCACGATTTGCTCGAGACCGCCATAGCGGGCTGCTACACCTCGGCGGCTTCGGAGGTGTCGTTGCTTTTCGTGCTGTACCAGATGGCTTCGGGGGGCGGACCCGACTTCGTTCTGGGCGTGAAGGACGGAGCGCAGGACGCGCGGCCGGTCGGGGGCATGGGCGCCGTCTACGGGCCGATGGCCGCCGAACTCGGCGATTCGATCCATCTCTCGCAACCGGTCCGATGCATCCATCAGGATGCCGAGGGGGTGACGGTCCGCGCAGCCCAGGTGACCATGCGCGCCCGGCGCGCGATCGTGGCCGTCCCCTTGGCAATCGCCGACCAGATCGCGTACAAACCGATGTTGCCCGTCGATCGCTGGTTCCTCCATCAACGTATGCCGAGCGGCTCGATCATCAAGATCTCCGTCGTGTACGAGGAACCGTTCTGGCGAGCCGACGGGCTGTCGGGGCAGTCGGCCGCGCCGGGTTCGCCTGCGACGATCACCATCGATGCGTGCACCGACACCGGGCGGCCCGGTGTCCTGTGCGTCATCGTCGAAGGGCCCATCGCACGGCAGTTGGGCCGGCTCGATGACGCGGAACGCAAGAGCGCGATCCTCGGCGCACTCGTCGAACGGTTCGGCCGGAAAGCCGGCTCACCCGTCGACTTCGTCGAGCAGAACTGGAGCGTCGAGCGTTACTCCGGCGGCGGCATGCTCAGCCATGCCCCGACCGGCGTGCTCACCCAGTTCGGCCACGCCCTGCGCGAGCCGTGCGGTCGCATCCATTGGGCGGGCACCGAGAGTTCCGCGGTCATGTGCGGCTGGATCGACGGAGCCATCCGCTCGGGTGAACGCGCGGCCAGCGAAGTACTGGAGCACGAGACCGCCGCGGTGGGCTGACGAGGGGATCGCCGCCGCCGTCGGTTCCGGGCGGGACCGGCTCCGCTACATCTTGGCGCGCCGGGCCATCACGAAGCTATAGAGCCCGTAGGTGATGATGCCCAGCCCCGCCACGAGCAGCAGAGCCACGCCGAAGGGTTGAGCGCCCAGCGTCTTCAAGGCGCCGTCGAGTCCGGCGGACTTGTTCGGATCCGACCCGAGCGTGGCGAAGATCACCAGCAACCCGACCGCGCCGATGGCCAGTCCCTTCGCGATGTATCCCACGGTGCCGAGCCGCCGCACGAAGGCGCTGGGTGTCCCGTGGAGGTCGTCGAGGAAGCTCTGACGCGCCCCTTTGTACACGTGGTAGCCACCGACCGCGATGATGATCAGCCCGCCCACGACGAGGGCGATCGTCCCCGCCGTGTTCTGCATCAGGCGGGCGGTGAGCCCGACGCTCTCACTGCTGCTCGACTTGCCGCTGCCTCGGGCGAAACGGAACGCGGAGACGGCGAACGCGATGTAGACCACGAACAGCGAGAAAGCTTTGGCGCGATCGAACGCTTCGTGTTTCCTGCTGTCGGCGCCGGGTTTGGACGCGCTGCCGAATACGGCCTCCACCAGCCGCCAGAGCGCCATCAGCAGGAACGCGACCACGCCCACCCCGAGTGTGAGCACGCCGCCCGGTTTGGCGGCCAGTTCGGCCATGGCGCCGGATTGGTCGGCGGTGCCGCCTCCCCCGCCGAGCGCGAGCCGGATGGCGATGTAGCCGACGAGCAGGTGGACCAAGCCGGACATGACATAGCCCGCGCGGGCGAATCGCTCGAAGACGCCGTTCTGGGCGATCCGTCCGGCGGTGCCGGAAAGGTTTGTGTTAGCCATACTGCTTCTCCGTCCAAGTTCCGCGGCGCGAGCCGCTCGCAGAACACGGACCGGATACCCACGTCTGCCGTAAAAGCACCCCTGCGTTTCTGAGGTGAGTTCCGACCTCCGCTATGGGGCGGCTACTGCCCGTCGGTCACCTTCGCCAGAAGAAGTGATGCACCACCCCGCTCGGGCTCGGGATCCGCTCCAGATGAAAACGGTCGACGAGTTCGTCGGGACTCGTCCACAGTCTTTCACCGCGACCGAGCTCGACCGGCGCGACGGCGACGTGCATCGTGTCGATGAGATCCGCGTCGAGAAACTCCCGGACCGTCGCGACACCGCCACCGATGCGCACGTCCTTACCCTCCGCGGCATCGAATGCCCGAGCGAGCGCATCTTTCGGAGACGCATCGAGGAAGTGGAACGTGGTGTCCCCCAGCGTGAACGAGGGCCGCACGTGGTGGGTGAGGACGAATACCGGAGTGTGGAACGGGGGTTCGTCCCCCCACCAGCCCTGCCAGTCGTAGTTCTCCCATGGCCCCCGCTGCGGACCGAACTTGTTGCGCCCCATGATCTCGGCCCCGATGTTGTTGCGGAAATCGCGAGCGCAGTAGTCGTCGAGGCCGTAGGTTCCGCCGGGCTCGGTCCGGGTGGGCCAGTGAGCGGTGGCGCCCGCCCAAGAGAACAGCGGACCGGGATCGGCATGGCCGAACGGGCGCTCGAGGCTCTGCCCCTCCCCTGAACCGTAGCCATCACCGGAGACGCTGAAGTTCTGAACGCGGACCAACTGTTTCATCGAAACCCTTTCTGATTGCAGTTTGCAATCGGTTCGCAATGTACCCAGACTGATCCCACATTGCAATCAGTGGTCCGATAGCAGGCAGCCGTCAAGCGCCGAGGAGCTGAATTCCACGGCAACGGCTATGCGACCTGCCGGATCGGGCCGTAGGAGCGACGTCCCCGAGCGGAGTGTGAGCAGACGAAGCCGCAATCTGGTCGTGCATACCTCGAGATGCCCGCCAAGGACGAATGCCAAGTCCGCGAACTCGCCGGACCCGATCTTTGTTGAAGTGGACATGGCGGGAACTTACTCGAACCGGACCGACCTGCTGGAGGACTTCGCTGAGTTGTGGCAACGGATCTAGGGAAGCGGACCGCGCAGGTCATCACTATCCCGCAGGGACACGTCTGGCGGTCGGAAAAATCAGCTGGCCCCAGAAGGACCGCGGCGATCGTGACCAGGCACGAAACTGGCGCGTCCATGGCCCAGCTGAAGGTGGAGCACCACATGGCCAGGTGAAGGTGGCCAAGGTGCTGCGGGACGGCAGGAGTGACGATTCGGTCGAGGGCGGGCAGTACCGCTGAGGGTGTGCATTTCTGTAATCACGATCCGGCAAATGGATAACTGGCGTTGAACACCGCCCTGGCCGTCACCTTGCTATATGTTGTCGACGACATATACTGTTGGTGCCGTGAGCGAACTGTTCACCATCGAGATCGAGCCCGAGGTGCGGGACTGGCTGGAAGCGCTGCCAGCCAGACACTTCCTCAAGATCGACGAATACGTCGGCCTCCTCGCCGCAGAAGCAGAGTCGCTGGGCGAACCCTACGCCCGATATCTTGGCGACGGGGTCCGCGAGCTACGCCCAACACTGGATGGCGCAGCCATCCGCATCACCTACTGGCTCGCTCCTGGACGACGAGCCATCCTGCTGACGGTGTTCCGCAAGACTCGTATGCGAGAAGATGCCGAGGTCAAACGTGCGAAACTCGCACAACAGACCTGCCAAGCCGAACACGAGCCCGCCCATCAAGAATTCATCCGCACCCTCGAGAAGGGAGAACTGGACTGATGAGCCACGCACGCTGGAAGACCCTCCGGGAACGCAAACTTGCCGAGGGCTACACCGAACCGGATGGCGTCACCGAGGCCCGCCGCGAAATCCGGCTCTCCATGGCACTGGCCAAAGCCGTCTACGACCGCCGGACCGAACTCGGCCTTACTCAGGCGGACCTCGCCGAACGTGCTGGCCTGACCCAAGCCAAAATCTCGCGCATCGAAGGCTCCGACACCGTGCCAACCCTTCCCCTACTCGCCAAACTCGCCGATGCCCTCGACGCCACCCTCAACATCGCCTTGGACGCCGACGACACCCGAGTCAACTTCACCAGCCACCACACCGACGCTGCCTGAGCACAAGTAGTCGCTCCGATGAGACTTGACATCGCCGGCGCACTCGACCATGAGCGGCCGTCGATCAAGGTTGCACCGGCACCGGGGCAGTCTCGCTCCGCATACCAGCCGGTCAGCCACGCAAACAGTTCCCAGCGATATCAGGCAGGATGTCACACGACGGGCAGGGCTCCCGCGGCGGCAAATCTGGTCTGGGCGAGCTCACATCCCCCACGGGTTCCTGCACGTATGGCTTGTAACCCATCCGATTACCTGCATCAACTCGCTGCGGAGGGGGCCGTCTGTTTCGGCGTATCTCCGCGATCTTGTCTGCAGTTACTCCGTCAAAGTGCTCCCGTGCCGCCGCTGCACAATCCTCGTCAGTAGCATGCGGCCGATCCTTGATCCAAGTCACAACGTACTGATGGAAACCCGACCTTCAGAAGGACGAATTCGACGGCTCCGCTCACGCTCATCGTGGAAGCCCACGCCGGTCGCCTCCTTGTGTACATGTACTCCTTGTTGAGGTCCGACCACTGCCGCATCGGGTTGACGGACCTGCCCAACCTATCAGCGCGCATGTCTCAACTGAAGGTAGAGCATCACGTGGCCAAGACGACGCAGAGCAAGAGACTTGATGCGAATCGAACCGAGATCCATCCAAATCCGCAGTTCAAACGCCGATTCCCCGGTCATGATAGGCCTCGGCCCGAAAACAGTAGGAACCCGCAGGCCGTTGACCTGCGGGTTCCTACGAAGTGAAGCTAAGGGGACTCGAACCCCTCGGCAGCGAAGGCAGGCTCCACCAGAACTTGGTGCGGCAAGCCGCGCGCAACGGTCATCGCCGCGACCGCAGCCGGGCGGCTCAGCCCAGAATCGCGGACAACAGAATAGCGATCCCGTAGGCAAGTGCGCCCATGCCGAATCCGAGGCGGGCGCGACGGGAGAACCTGTTCGCGCCGAGGGCTGATGCGGTGAGGATTGCCACCGCGACTAGGGCGCCGATGAATGGAAAGGCGACTCTGTCTGCGGCGGAAATATAGAAGATATAGAGAAGCAGCAGTGAGACGACCCAGGCGCTGATGGCGCCGGACAGGAACAGCAGGACGTCTTTGACGATCACCATCTCAGGCCGTCCCCGGGCCAGGGGCCGCGGGGAGGCGGTCGGTGAGGTTGCTGGCAAAGCGTTGCCAGACGGTGCCACTCGCCTCGCCGCCGCCCGGAATCGCTGAAGCCCCGCCGACTGGGCCCCAGGCGTCCACCTTCAGCTCCCACAGGTTTCCGCTCGTCGGTAGCGCTTGGAAAGTGATCGTGCGATCGGCGCCTTCGATGTGGCCGTCGAGCGACTTGATGACGATCCCCTCTGGGCCGACGTATTCGATCCGGACCGGCTGCCCACCGACCGGCGAATCCAGACGACATTCCTTGCCGGTCTCGATGGTGGGACCGCAGCCGCTGAACGGGAAGTACTTGTCGAAGTTCTTCGCGATCTCGTCATGGATCTGGGCGGGAGAATAGCCGGACGGTGCGGTGAAGGGGTACTCCTTCGTGTAGCTGCCGTACCCACCGGTGTTCTGCGGGAGCCCGTAAGAAATCACCGAATCCCCCTCCGGGAGTCGGCTGAACGCGGTTTCGATCGCGGACTGCACGGAGCCGGCGGCGGTGCGAGCATTCTCGAGTGCCTGCTTCACCGCGGTGGCCGAGGCATCCGCATCGACCTGCAGCGTTCCCGCCGCCACCGAATACGACGAGGCGTCCGGCAACTGCGACAGCAGGGTTTGATGGGTGCTGGTCGAGATGGTGACGGCTCCGTCGTCACCGACCTCGTAGCCCTTCGATTCCGCCGCCCTCACCGCATTGACCACGGCGGTCTTCGCTGAGTCCAAAGTGCTCGCACCGGACTGCGCCGCGGTCGCACCGTCCTGCAGGGCCGTGATGAGACGCCTTGTGGTTGTGCGAATTTCCTCGTGCTTGGACCGCATCGCCTCCGCAGCATTACCCGTCCAGAAGTCACGACCGGCATCGACGGCGCGGTACTGGGTGTCATCGAAGCTTGTCAGATTCGAGGCCTGGAGGGACCAGCCATCACCTCGCGTCCGCAACGTCGCAGGCTCCCAAGCCAGCACCTGCGCGACGGTGAGGGGCGCCGCCCCGGCAACGGAATCCTGTTGCTCGGAACCCGAGGTCCTCATGCCAGCGCCCCCTGCGCAGCAGCGATATCGCCCGCGTTCTCGGTATCCTTGTTCTGAAACTCCCTCACCGCGGTCGAGGTCGCCTCCGACAGCGCGTCATAGTCGGCGATCAACGTCTGTGCCGCTTTCGCGACCTTGGCGATCGCAGTCGTCGACACATCCGAAATCTTCGTTCCCGGCAACGTCAGACCAGCATCCCCGGTCTCACCGGTGAACATCCCCGCGATCTGCGTCTCCGCTTTGCCCAGCGTCGTCGCGAGTTCTTGCGTCCGTGACGAATCGAGATCCGCTGCGGCAGCCATGATTTCCCCCATGTCCCTGTAGCCCGTCGGCGGCTACATTAGCGACCACGACTCACCCACGCAACAACTCGAACCAGCAGTTCGTCGCCCTTCGAGCAGTCGTATGGTCCACTTGACGATTCGAGTAGAGAAGGTTCGCAGTATGGGGGATATCGATCCGGTCTCCGGCCACATCGAACGACTCCAGCGTGCGCTCACCGATGCCAGGGGTAAGGCAGCCAGTGCGGATGGGTCGCTGCGCGTGGAAGTCGGCGCGAACGGCACGCTGCACAGTATCGAGTTAGGCGAGGGCGGCGCCTATCTGGACCCGCGTCGGCTGGTCGAGATGATCATCGACCTGCATCGCGCAGCGGTGGCCGACGCGGCAGCGGTCATGCGTGAGACCGTGGCGGCGCTGAGCAGCGATCCACGCCTGCAGGAGGGTCGCCAGCATGTCGTCGACAAGCTCACGCAGCCGCGACCCAGCAACGAACCCATCCACACCGGGGTGTCTTCGCCGACGGCAGACCAGCAGCACGTTTCCGCACGAGCACGCGAAGGTTCACCCAGCGAACCGAACACAGCACCGAGCGTGACCCAGACCCCGATCCCATCTCGGGCCGCACCACGTGCGCCCATTCGCACCGCACCGACGAGGGCTGCGACACCGGCAACGCGTCCCGCGAAATCTCCGCGACACCACCCCGCACCAGCACGAATCTCCGAGTTCGATCCCGTCACGTACGCTCCGGTCACCCGCACCCGCCGCCAGTCGACACCTGATCGACCCACTGACACATCACCTCAGCCGCGCACCGCCACCGAACCCCCGGCCGCCGAAAACACCGGTGGCGGCACGTCGCAACCCCTGCACAGCACCGAGGGCTCGACACCATCACTGCCCCGGGCCGCCGCATCCTGCCCCGTTGACATCACCGAGTCGGTCATCGCCTGGCACGATCCCTCCGACGACTCCCACATCACCGGCGCGAGCTGGCCACCCGACGACTACCCGCTCATGTCAGACGAGTGGTGGTGGGGACCGCACTCGACCGACGGAATATGACCAGAACCGCCGATCAGCGACGACAGCAAAGCGAATCGGACAGTTCGACGCCACAACAGTAGAGGTGCTGTAAAGCCAAGCCTGCTGCAAGTAGCTCAGCGCCTGAGCCGATCGGGTGCGAACCAAGGCTTGTCAGTCGTGTCGTCAACCCGGGATTCGAGAGGTGCCGGAACGACAAAGACCAGGCCCGGAAAATCGCCGGACCTGGTCTTCTGCTCGAGTGGAGCTAAGGGGACTCGAACCCCTGACCCCCACACTGCCAGTGTGGTGCGCTACCAGCTGCGCCATAGCCCCTGATTGGTTGCGCTTCGGACTTCCCCGCCGCGCCTGAATGAAGTTACACCAACGGTGTGTCGGCGACCAAATCGGCTCGATTCGGGGGTGACAGGCGGGGGTGAATGAGCCTATAATCGAACATGTGTTCGAAGCAGGTTGAATCGTGTGCTAACGGGACGGTGACCGGTTGGGCGCTCGGAATGGGTAGAGCAGATGGGGTTGCTGGTTTGTCCATTCCGAGGGTCCGGCGAGCCGGCAGGTCTCGCGGCAGCGGTGTGACATCTCGAGGTGCGGTCTAGGGACAGGGGGCCGGATCGCGCCGTCGAGTGCGGGGGCCGGGCGGCGGCAGGTGGAGCCGTTGCCCGGCCCTAGGCCAACGGAAGAACTCGGTGGCCGGCGATCCCGGGGGCTGGGGATGTCGGGTCGCGCCGTCGAGTGGGCCGGAACGTCGATTTGGTGGAGTCGGCGTTCCGGCCCTTCCGTTCGATGTCTGGCCGACTGGGCCGCAGACGGGCGGCGTAGACGACCGCCGATCAATCGGTGAGCCCGACCACCCAGTTCTCGTCGCCGGTGTCGACCTTGCTCGTGCCGTCGAAGACCGAAGGCGTGGCCGCGGAGCCGCCCAGCGCCTCGCCGAGCGCCGCCGTCTGCGCCATGGCGGTGGTGCGCGCGAAGTCGATCTTGGCGCCGGTCGTGATGCATTGCCGCACCGGTTCGGAGGCTCCGGCGTCGCGGGCGATCGCGGCGAGTTCGTCGTTGCTCAGGTCGGCGCCCCCTTCGCTGGGACGCTTCGTGGTGAACAGGTCGGTGTGGAACTTGGAGTAGACCGGGCCCGAACCCGCCTCGGCGACACATTGGTTCGCGGCGACAGCACGGGTCGAGTAGTCCTTGCTCCGGGACCGCGCGTCGAGGAAATTCACCAAGCGGTAGCGCACCGCGAGCGCGCCCTCATCGATCCGCTGCGCGAGCTCTTGACCGTAGATGTGCTCCAAACTGCCGCAGCCTGGGCACAGCGGGTCCTCGAAGACCTCGATGGTCTTCTTCGCGTCCGGGCGGCCGAGCAGGATCGAACCGTTCTGCTCGAGCATCGAGTGCACCGCCGGTTCCCGTACCGAACCGTAACCGTCGTTGCGAACGGCCGCTTCGTCCCGCCCCCATCGCATCGCCGCGATGACGATCAATACGATCAGCGCGAGAGCGACCGCGCCGAGCGCATAGGTGGTCGCACTGGACATCGGCCGTGGCGTGTAACTCGAACGCGATTCGCTCACAATGACACTTTGCCGCAACCCCTCGTCCCATCCGCCGCCGGGCCACGCATCCCGATCCGACGCCGTCTGCGCACACGAGACGACACCGCACAGCCCACCGAGTCGAGCTCTATCGGACGAGCGAAGCCCGGTCGCCGTACTGGCAGCGGCTACGCGGGCGGCTCAATCTTCGCGGGCAGGTGCATCCCCAGCGCCAACGCCTGGTTCGCTGCCGACGTCAACTCCAGGTCTGTGACACCTGAAAGCCCATTTCCCGTGCTCCTATGCCTCGACAGACGGACTATCGCGGCCGCGGTTCGCCCACGTCCGTCGCCTCGGATTCAGCGTGTTCGGCGGGTACGTCGCTGCACCCGCCGACGTGTGCGGCGAGACATCGGCCGCCCTTCGGGGGTCGGAGATCCCTGGCCATTCGAGTCGGCGACCGCGATGCCGGGCGCGGCTACCATCGGCCTGACGACGGCTGAGGTACCGCGGCGATCATCTGTCACGGCAGCGGAACAACCCGCTGGATCCTTTGCCTCCCCTACCGCTTCACCCGTAACCGGTTCGGGACGATCAGCCACCGTGCGATCTTGTTTCACGTTTTCCCGGCGATCACCCGGTGCACCTGCCTCCGCCACGACCGGCGCCGGACTGTCGGCTACCGGCGCGCCCGACACCTCGTTCACTGCTCGATCGATCCCAGCCGGTCGGCGTTCGGCATCGTCGGCGCCCCGGGACCGTTCGGACGGGATCTCCGCATGGACGGAACCGCGACGCCGCAGCGGCTCGGGGACCGCGGCCCACACGAGTGCGGCGACCGCGAGGAGGGCGCCGGTCACGCCGAGCGCGAGCCCGTAGGACACCTGCTGGGCGAGGGCTCCCACGGCGACCGGCCCGATGACGGTGCCGAGGTCGGCGGCCATCTGGAAACCGGCCAGCACCGGCCCGCCGCGCGCATTGGGCCCGATGATGTCGGCGACAGCCGCCTGCTGAGTGGGCGTGAACATGCCCGAACCCAGCCCCGCCACGAAGGAGGTGGCCAGCAGCCAGGGCACGTCGGTCGCCAGGCCGAGCCCCGCCGTACCCGCCGCGCACACCAGCGAGCCGACGATCACGAACGGTTTTCGTCCCCACCGGTCGGACAGTCGCCCCGAGGCGAACAGCACCGCGACGTTGCCCGCGGCGAACACCGTCAACGCGACACCGGCCATTCCCGGGGCCTGGTGCAGCACCTCGACGACGAGCAACGGCACCAACGCCATCCGGACACCGAACACGGCCGCCCCGTTGGCGAAATTCGACAGCAGCACAGCCCGGTACTCCGGCCGCGCCCAGCCCTCCCGGAAGGACATCATGCGCACCCCGCCGACCGGCTCCGGCGCGGCCAGTTCCGAATTGCGCAGACTCAGGTAGACCACGACGCTGACGAGCGACAACGCGACCGCGTAGATCACGAACGGCCACCGCAAGCCGAGCCCGGACAACCCGCCGCCCACGAGCGGCCCGCTCACCGAGCCGACCAGGAAGCTGGTCGACCACAACCCGGAGACCCGGCCGCGCTGTTCGGGCGGCGACATCCGGATGACCAGCGCCAGCGACGACACGGTGAACATGGTCGATCCGATACCGCCGAGCGACCGCAACACCATGAGCTGCCAGTAGCTCTGGGCCAGCGCGCTGGCGCCGGTGGACAACGCCACGATCAGCAGCCCGCCGAGGTAGACCGAGCGCTCCCCCAGCCGCTGCACCAGCCGCCCGCTCACCGGCGCGAACAGCAACCGCATCAGAGCGAACGCGGAGACGATCGCCGAGGCGGCCGCTACGCCGACGCCGAATCCGCGCGCGAACTGCGGCAGCACCGGGGCCACCAGGCCGAACCCGATGGCGATGACGAACGCGCCCCCGACCAGCACCCAGATCTCGGTGGGCAGGGGCTTGGATCTATCGGTCACCGGACAGCGCCTGTCCCACCAATTCCTCCGCGGCTGTCTGCACCTCGGCGAGGTGCTCGGGGCCGTGGAACGACTCCGCGTAGATCTTGTATTTGTCCTCGGTGCCGGAGGGGCGAGCGGCGAACCAGGCGTTCTCGGTAGTCACTTTGAGGCCGCCCAGCGGCGCGCCGTTGCCCCGCGCCCTGGTCAGTACCGCGGTGACCGGCTCCCCGGCGATCTCCTTCGTAGTGATCATGTCCGGAGTCAACTTCGCGAGCAGCTCTTTCTGTTCCACGGTGGCGGGGGCGTCGATCCGCGCGTAGGCGGGGCTGCCGTAGCGGCGTTCGAGTTCGACGTAGCGCGCCGAGGGGCTCTGCCCGGTGACCGCGGCGATCTCACCGGCCAGCAGGGCGAGCAGGATGCCGTCCTTGTCGGTGGTCCAGACGGTGCCGTCCATCCGCAGGAACGACGCGCCCGCGCTCTCCTCGCCGCCGAATGCCAGGCTGCCGCTGAACAACCCCGGGACGAAGAATTTGAACCCGACGGGCACCTCGTGCACGTCGCGGCCGAGCACGGAGACCACCCGGTCGATCATCGACGACGTGACCGCGGTCTTGCCGATCTTGGTCAGCGCATCCCACCCCATCCGGTTGGCTACCAGGTACTCGATGGCCACCGCCAGGAAGTGGTTGGGATTCATCAGCCCGCCGTCGGGCGTGACGATGCCGTGCCGGTCGGCGTCGGCGTCGTTGCCGGTGGAGATGTCGTAGTCGTCCTTGATCGCGATCAGCGAAGCCATCGCGAAGCGCGAGGACGGGTCCATCCGGATCTTGCCGTCGCTGTCGAGCGTCATGAACCGCCAGGTGGGATCCACGAACGGGTTGACCACCTCGAGTTCGAGGTCGTAACGCTGGCCGATCTCCTCCCAGTAGTCGACGCTGGCGCCGCCCATCGGGTCGGCGCCGATGCGGATGCCCGCGCCGCGGATCGCGTCCAGATTCAGCACGTTGGGCAGGTCGTCGATGTAGTGGTCGAGATAGTCGTAGCGTTCCACGCCGGTGGCCAGCGCTCGCTCCAGCGTGGTGCGCTTGACCTGGGCGAGGCCGTCGCGCAGCAGCTCGTTCGCGCGGGCGGCGATGGCGTCGGTGGCCGTGTTGTCGGCCGGGCCGCCGTGCGGCGGGTTGTATTTGAAGCCGCCGTCGCGGGGCGGATTGTGCGACGGGGTGACGACGATGCCGTCGGCCTGGTGCTTGGCGCCGCCTCGATTGTGACGCAGCACCGCGTGACTGAGCGCGGGCGTGGGGGTGTAGCGGTCGCGGGCGTCGATCACCGCGGTCACGTCGTTGCCCGCGAGCACCTCGAGCGCGGTGGTCCAGGCAGGCTCGGACAGCGCGTGGGTGTCCCTGGCCAGGTAGACCGGCCCGGTGATGCCCCGGGTGGCGCGGTACTCCACGATCGACTGGGTGATCGCGAGGATGTGCGCCTCGTTGAAGGCGCCGTCCAGGCTGGAGCCGCGATGTCCCGACGTTCCGAACGCCACCCGCTGGGCCGGATCCCGCGCATCCGGGGTACGGCTGTAGTACGCCGTCACCAGGTGTGCGATGTCTTCCAGATCGGTGGGACGCGCGGGACGCCCGGCTCGATCGTGGGCCATGCTCGGGTCTCCCTTCCGTATCGGCTGTGCCCGGCTCGTCATCAGGATCATGTCCACGACCGCCCGGTCACCGCCGACCCCACGGCCACGTTCACCTCGGCCACCAGCCGGAACATCTCGTAGCCGTACATGCTGAACGTGGTCGGCACGGTGCGGAAGCCTGCTCCCGCGGCGGCGAGCGGCCGATCGCCCGCCGACGCGCCGCTCAGATCCCCGAGCCACGCCGAACCGACAATGGTAACGGCCGTCGTGCGCGGCGGCACAGGCGAGGCGAAACAGGCTGGTACAGCATGGTCTACGGCGGACCCGGCGCGAGCACCCGGCTTGCCCCGCGGTCTTCTCATCGCTCACCTTCCTGCCACTGGTCCACCGGCGCCAAGGTGACGTTGACCGAGGTGAACAGTTCGGCATTGCGTTCGACGAAGGCGCGCAGGCGTTCCGGCTCGTCGACCAGCACCAGCATGAGTGGAAGGTGATCGGCGATATCCAGCATCCGGCTGGTGTGGACATGCGCGGACGCGCCGTATCCCTCGATACCGCGCCACACGCTCGCGCCCGCCAGACCGGCATCCCTGGCCCGGCGCACGATCTCGTGATAGGCGGGCGTGTGCCGCCACTTGTCGTCCTCGTCGAGCAGCACGGTGAGCTGTGCGGCGGGACGCCATCGTCCCACCATGGCAGCATCCGATTGCGAACCACCCATTGCCTGACCCCCTTCCGTCGTGCCGTTCCCGTCGATCACCGAGCCGAACCAGGTACCCACACCGTGCCATGCCCGCGCCGGGCTCGAACGTCCCGGCTACGCCACCGCCACCCCCCGTGGCGGACGAGCGCGGGGGGCACCGCGCCCGGTCCGAGGAGTCTACGAACCTCGCGGGTGCGATGGTGAGGGTGGTGCGACCGCCGGGTACGCCGAGGCCGAGAAGGGTGCTCAGCAGTCTCTTGGCTACCCACACCACAGCGGTCGGAATCATCGGGATTCCGATTGCAAAGCATCCCATGACATTTTCCGCGTAGGTCGGATAAGAGACCGTTCACCTCTGCGCGAGACCGAGCCGAGCGCAATGCCGATGGCGTTCAGCAGAGCTCGGCGCGTCCACTTACCTCGTATTTTGCACAAAGAATGGGGATTCGGGGGCGCTTTGCCGTGGACGGCGGACCGGCGCCGCGTGTCGTGCCCGATATGAGCGGCATGGCACACAGCCGCGATCAACGCCACCGCGCACGCGGAAAGACGGTCGTCTGACAATGGGGCAAGCCGCGCGTAGCCGCTGATTGGCAATCGGACAGCCACGGAGCTGGACCGGCGTTCCGAGGAGGCTTTCTCGCTCGCGTGCCGGCGGAACCCGGCGGCTCACCATCGAAGACGGCGGCCGCCGCTCCTGCGACGAGGTCGCGGGAGCGGCGGCGGCTCTATCGGGGACCGGATCGGCTGTGCCGCAGCCGGGTCAGTGGGCGAGCACCGGCTCCCCTTCGGCGGGCGCGGGCGCCGTGCTCGGCATGAGCACCGCGGTGAGGATGCCGCCCGCCACGAAGATCGCGGTGGCCCACCAGAAGCTGGTGGTGTAGCTCTCGATCGCGGACTGCGCGATGGTGAGCGGGTCCGGCTTGGGGGTGGACAGGTAGTCGGTGGCCGCGGAGGCGGCGATGGTGCTCAGCAGCGCCGTACCGATCGATCCGCCGACCTGCTGGCTGGTGTTGATCATGGCCGAGGCCACGCCCGCGTCCTCGTGCTGCACGCCGGAGGTGGCGCCCTGGAAGGCGGTGGCCATCGCGCCGCCGAGGCCGAGGCCCAGCAGGATCAGGGCGGGCAGAATGTGGGTGGCGTAGCCGGTGTCCAAGCCGATCCGGGTCAGCCAGGCCATGCCCGCCGCCGCGACCAGAAAACCACCGCTGACCAGGATTTTCGGCCCGACCTTCGGCAACACCAGGGACGGGGCGGTGGTCGAGGAGACCACCATGGCGGCAACCATCGGCAGGAAGGCCA
Source organism: Nocardia asteroides (assembly GCA_019930625.1). Classification (NCBI taxonomy): domain Bacteria; kingdom Bacillati; phylum Actinomycetota; class Actinomycetes; order Mycobacteriales; family Nocardiaceae; genus Nocardia; species Nocardia asteroides. Next base: position 3,555,600 of record CP082844.1, on the reverse strand, counting down.
CGCCGGTCATGATCGGCGAGTAACCCAGCGTCAGCTGCATGTAGTAGGTGAGGAACAGGAAGATCGCGAACATCCCGATGCCCATGACGAACACCGTCAGGTAGGAGGTGCCGCGCATCCGGTCGAGCACGATCCGCACCGGAAGCAGCGGGTGCGCGACCCTGGTCTCGAGCCACGCGAACACCGCGATCAGCGCCGCGCCACCGAACAGGAAGGCGAGGGTGACGCCGTTGGTCCACCCATCCGATTCCGCGTGCGAGAACCCGTAGACGATGCCGAACAAGCCCGCGGTGACCACGACCGTGCCGGGGATGTCGAGCTTGGGCCGCTCGGTGCTCGCGTGCTTGGCCAGCAGCAGCACCGCGCCCACCAGGGCGACGGCCGCGAAGGCCAGGTTCACGAACATCACCCAGCGCCACGACGCCCATTCGGTGAGCGCGCCGCCGAGCAGCAGGCCGATCGCGCCGCCGGTGCCCGCGACCGCACCGAAGATGCCGAACGCCTTCGCTCGCTCGGACGGTTCGGTGAAGGTCACCGTGAGCAGGGCGAGTGCGGCGGGGGCGAGCAGCGCGCCGAAGACGCCCTGCCCGACACGGGAGGCGACGAGCATCTCGAAACTGGTGGCCGCGCCGCCGATCGCGGAGGCGACCGCGAAGCCGACCAGGCCGACGATGAAGGTGTTGCGCCTGCCGAACAGGTCGCTGAGGCGTCCACCGAGCAGCAGCAGGCTGCCGAACGCCAGCGCGTAGCCGGTGACCACCCAGGAGCGGTCACCGTCGTCGAAGCCGAGGTCTTGCTGCGCGGCGGGCAGCGCGATATTCACCACGGTCGCGTCGAGCACGACCATGAGCTGTGCGACACCGAGGACGGCGAGCACCCACCACCGCAGCGCGTGCGAGCCGCGCCGGCCACTTCCGGTGTGCTCGGGGGCGGGTGCCCCACGGTCGATCGCGGTAGTCATGTGTCCCCTTTGTGTCGAGCATTGATCCGGAGGGTGTTCCTCCACTTGCACGTACAAGCTACCATGAGAACGGAGACACTGCCTCCGGTTAATCCCGGGTGTTGATAGAATGAGGATGTGAATCACGCCACGGTCGCCTCTCCACCTCGGCGCCTGCGGGCCGATGCCGCACGTAACCAGCAGCGGATCATCGCCGCGGCGCGCGAACTGTTCGCCGACCACGGACTCGAGATAACCCTCGACGACGTGGCCGAGCGCGCCGGCGTCGGCGTCGGCACGGTCTACCGCCGCTTCGCGAACAAGAAGGAACTGATCGTCGAGGTCTTCGATCAGAACCTCAACGATTTCGCCGACGCGGCGGACGCCGCCTACCGGCACCCGGACCCCTGGTTCGGACTCGTCGAATTCTTCGAGTACGCATGTCGGCACATGGCCAGCAATCGCGGGTTCAGCGAGGTGATGCTCGAACTCGAGGACGACGAGACCGACCGCTTCGTGGTCGTACGCGATCGTATCAAGCCAACCGTGACCGCCATCTGCGCACGCGCCCGCGACGCGGGCGTGCTCGCCGATGGCATCGAGCCCTCGGACTTCTTCGCGCTCGTGCACATGGTCGACGGCCTCGCCGAGTTCGCCAGGCCGGTCAATCCCGATGTGTGGCAGCGGTATATGGCCATCATGCTGAACGGTTTGCGCGGCGACAGCACGCCGCGTCGGCATCTCGACGTTCCCCCGCTGACCGACGAAGAGGTCGAGCACGCCAAGCAGCACCTGACCTGCGGCTGGCGCAAGCGGTAGCGAAATCGAACCGTAAGTAGCGCGCGTCACGTCCGCTCCCGTAGAGTTGGTCACGTGACCAACTCGTGGGTGAACTGGGCAGGCGATCAACAGTGCGCGCCCGCGATCATCGCCACACCGCGCTCGATCGACGAAGTGGCGGGAATACTCGCCGCCGCCGAAACCGACGGCCGCACCGTACGCGTCGCGGGCGCGGGCCATTCCTTCACCGACGCCGTCCTGACCGACGGCACGCTGCTGAACCTGGCGAAGCTGAACCGCGTGCTCGACGTCGACCGGGCCGCCGGCCTGGTGCGGGTGGAGGCAGGCATCAGCCTCAACGCCGCGAGCACCGCCCTGCACGAGCACGGCCTCGCCTTTCCGAATCTGGGCGACATCGATGTGCAGACCGTCGCCGGCGCCATCGCCACCGCGACCCACGGCACCGGCGCGGGCTTGCAAAACCTGTCGGCCGCAGTGCATTCCGTGGAGCTGATGGCCGCCGACGGAAGCCGGGTCGAGTTGAACGAGCAGACCGACCCCGAGGGCTGGCGGGCGGCGCGGGTCAGCATCGGCGCGCTGGGCGTCGTCACCGCCGTAACGCTGCGGATGGTGCCGTCGTTCGTGCTGGAGGGCATCGAACGACCGATCCCGGTGGAGGACGTGCTCGCCGACCTGGATTCGTTCCTCGACGGCAACGAGCACTTCGAGTTCTACATGTTCGCGCACAGCCCGCTGGCCATGACCAAGCGCAACAACCGCGTGCCGCTGCCCGAGCAGCCGCGCCCCAAGGCGGTGGACTGGTTCGCCGACATCCTGATGTCCAACTATCTGTTCGACCTGCTCTGCAAGGTGAGCCGCAGCAGGCCGCGCCTTGCCCCCTTGATCCAGCGCAGCGCCGCCTACGCGGGCAGTTACCGGCGTCAGGTGGACCGTTCCTACCGGGTGTTCGCCTCGCCGCGGCTGATCCGCTTCACCGAGATGGAATACGCCGTCCCGCGCGCGCATTCCGCCGACGCGATCCGCGAGATCAAGGAAGTGGCGACCCGCTTCGACACCCCGATGCCCATCGAGGTGCGGTGGGTCGCGCCCGACGACGCGTTCCTCTCCCCGGCGGGCGGGCGCGACACCTGCTACATCGCGGTGCACCAATACCGCGGCATGGATTTCGAGCCGTACTTCCGGGCGTGCGAAGCGGTTTTCGACCGCTACCAGGGACGCCCGCACTGGGGCAAACGCCACTTCCAGACCGCGGCGACCCTGCGCGAGCGCTACCCCGACTGGGATCGGTTCGCCGAGGTGCGGCGACGTTTCGACCCGAAAGGACGTTTCGCCAACCCCTACCTCGATCGGGTGCTCGGCCCGGTGGGCTGAGCCCGCGGGGACCTCATCGCGGTCCGGTCACTCCGCGAGGATTTCCGCGACCAGGCGGGGCACGGCGGTGCCGATGGGTTCGCGAATGATCTCGGTGGCCGTGGCGTCGTATGGCGTCGGCTCGGCGTTCACGATGACCAAGTCGGCGCCGTTCTGGACCGCGATCGAGCACATCGAGGCGGCGGGCTCGACTTGCAACGACGTCCCGATGGCCAGGAAGATGTCGCTCGTCTCGGCGGCGAGCGAGGCCTCGACCATGGTGCGGCGGTCCATCTGCTGACCGAACATCACGGTGGCGGACTTGAGAATGCCACCGCAATCCGGACACGGCGGGTCGGGCTCACCCGCGGCCACCCGCTCCAAGGTCGCGGCCATGGAGGTCTGGTAGTCGCATTCGATGCACACCACTTCGAACATGTTGCCGTGGATCTCGATCACCCGCTCCGGCGAGGAGCCCGCTCGCTGATGGAGACGGTCGATGTTCTGCGTGATGATGGTCACCGGCCGCCCGGCCCGTTCCAAGTCGGCGAGGGCGTTGTGCGCGGCGTTCGGCACGGCTCGCCAAGCCGGATTGTCCCGGCGCGCGAGCCACGCGCGTTCCCGTAGACCGGCGTCGGCCACATAACTCTGATAGGTAGACAGCAATTCGGCGATCGGGTCTTTCGTCCAGACCCCGCGCGGGCCGCGGAAATCGGGAATGCCGGAATCGGTCGAGATGCCCGCGCCCGTGAGCACCCCGATCCGGCCGGTGCGACTGCGCCAATCGGTCGTCATATCCGCACAGCCTAGGGGCAGCGAGAGAACCGGCGCTCATGGATAGACGATGAGAGATTGTTAGCGTTATCATCTCATTGTATTGAGTTCGGCCGATCAAGGGAGATCACGATGACCGCGTCCGTCGTACGCGAATCCACCGGCGCGCGACCGCTGCCGCCCCGCCGCCCGATCGAACCGGGTACCCAGATGTGGGACCAGACCGGACTGGTCACCTTCTCCCTCACCGCGGGCTCGGCCTTCCTGCTGCAGACCATGGAGCCGACCATCTCCGCGGTGGTGGACGAGTACTCCACCTTCCGTACCGATCCGATGGGCCGTGCCCTGCGCAGCCTGGCGTCGGTGATGATGTGGGTCTATGGCGGCGAGGAGGCGCTGGCCGAGGCCGACCGGCTGCGTGAGCTGCACGCCTCGCTGAACACCACCGACGCCGACGGCGTCCGCCACACCGCCCTCGCCAGCGGCCCGTGGGCCTGGGTGCTGCACACCGGGACGTTCGCGTTCACCGAGAGCGCCAAGTACTTCGCCCGCCGCCCGCTCACCGCGGCGGAGAAGGAGGCGTATTTCCAGGAGACGTTGCAGCTGATGCGCAATTTCTCGGTGGCGCCCAAGGAGATCCCGGCCGACTACACCGAATTCGAGAAGTTCTTCGAAGACACCGTCGCGAACCGTCTGGTCGCGACCGACACCGCACGCGACTACCTGCGGGTGATCCGCTCCGTAGCTGCGCCCGAGCAGCTGCCGCGCGCGCTGCATCCCGCGTGGAAAGCGGCGGTGGCGCCGATCGGCCGGCTCCAGCACTTCGTCACGGTCGGCACCACACCCGAGGTCGCGCGGCAGAAGCTCGGGCTGACCTGGACCGCGGCCGACGAACGCAAGCTTCGCGTGCTCGGCTGGCTGATCGCCCGCATCGTCCCGCTGCTGCCGGAGCGGTTGCGTTACTTCCCGATCGCCTACGAAGCACGCCGCCTCGAGCGCGACCGACAGCGGCTGCGCAAGATGATCGACCTGCGTCCGATCTGATACGCCCCCCGTCCGTTCCCCGGCAGCGCGGGGACAGCCGGCCGGGGCAGACAACCCGCGAGGCCGCTGACTCGCCGAACCCCGGTCGACCCGCGTCGACCGGGGTTTCGCCGGTTGCGGGCAGGACGTGCGGAAGGAGCTTCATCGCGGGCTCACACTCCCGCACTACCGTCGGATCCTGTCCCCGCTCGACGGCAAAGGTGCCGCAAGCACTGGGCGACAAAGGATTCGAGCCTCTGACCTGCGGCCACCGTACGGGCGCGCATGCGGAAGCACGGCGCGACGTAACGATTGGCGCCGCGCTGGTATACGTATCTCATACGCTACGACAGCGTTTCGGCTCCCCCATGCCGGACGGCCGGTCCGGCGGCCAGCACACTCATGCTCCACCTTGCACATCGAAAGGCGTTCACATGTCCCACAAGCCCAGTGTGCTGTTCGTCTGCGTGCACAACGCGGGCCGCTCGCAAATGGCCGCCGGGTTCCTCACCGCTCTCGCGGGCGACCGGTTCGACGTGCGGTCGGCGGGCAGCGCTCCGGCCGAGACCCTCAACGCCACGGTGGTGGACGCCATGGCCGAAATCGGCATCGACATCTCCGGTCGCAACCCCAAGCCGCTCACGATGGACGCGATCGGCATCTCCGACGTGGTGGTCACCATGGGCGTCGGCGACGCCTGCCCGTTCTTCCCCGGCATCAGCTACCGCGACTGGATGCTGCCGGACCCCGCCGATCAGACCATCGACGTGGTGCGCACCATTCGTGACCGCATCCGCATCCTGGTGGAGAACCTGATCGCCGAGCTGGTCCCCGCGCCGGCACGCTGAGTCCTGTCCGATTCGTTCAAGACGCCACCGGACGCCGCTGCCTACGCTGCCGGTATGACACCTCAACTCGACGTCATCGGCATCGTGGTCAGTGACATGTCCGCTTCGGTGGCCTTCTATCGCCGTCTCGGGCTCGACTTCCCGGAGGGCTCCGAACAGGAAGGGCATGCCGAGGCGGCGCTGGCCAACGGTCTGCGGCTCGCTCTGGACACCGAAGCCGTCATCAAGTCCTTCCACACCGAGTGGACGCGGCCGACTTCCGCGGGCCGGATCGGCATCGCTTTCCGCTGCGCCGATCCCGCGGAGGTCGACGCCGTGTACGCCGACCTGGTGGACGCCGGCTACCAGGGCGAGCTGAAGCCGTGGGACGCCTTCTGGGGCCAGCGCTACGCGGTGGTGCTCGACCCGGACGGCAACGGCGTCGACTTGTACGCCGCACTCCCGGCCGCTTCCGGATAGCCAGGGCGAGCACGCCGGGATCGGGCGAGCAACTCCCGCATCGGAATGCCCGCCAGCGCGCGCACCTCACGCGACAGGTGCGCTTGGTCGGCGAACCCGGTCAGGGCGGCGGTTTCGGCGAGCGGCACGCCGCTGCGCGCCGAGGCCAGCGCGCGTTGCATGCGCAACACCCTGGCCAGGGTCTTGGGGCCGTAGCCGAACGCGTCCAGCGAGCGGCGGTGCAGGGTGCGCTCACCGAGCCCCACCGCGTCGGCGATCCCGGCGACAGGCCGGCCGGCGTTCAGCGCGCCGACCACCCACCGCATGAGCGGATCGGCAGGCTCGGCGTCCGCCGCTCGCCGCAGCACGAACCCTTCGAGCGCCGCCGCCGGGCGGTCGGCCGCCTCGAGCCGACCGACCAGCGACCGGACCACGGCGGATGGCCAGAGCTGGGCCAGATCGATCCGCTCATCCCGCACCTCGCGCGCTGGAACGCCGAGCAAAGCGGGCGCGGTACCCGGGAAGAATCGGATGCCGACGTACGCACCGCCCGGCGAGGTCCCGGGGTGGTGAGCGCGGGTGTCCGGCCCGGCGACGATCAGCCGACCGTTCATCCAGATCAGATCCATGCACCCGTCTGGCAGCACCGGCAGCACTGGCAGCGCCGGACCGCGACCATCGACGGTCTTGGTCCACAGCACGGCGCCCTCGTACCGGGATGGCCGCTCCCGGTAGGCGACATCGTCCATGTCGGCGACGCTACGCCAGACCACCGACGAACCGCGGCCGCCCGAGCGCCCATGACCCCGCGACCGCCCGGCGGATCGGCGCAGGCAGGATCAGCGCTGCGGTGGAGCGATCGGGACGATCTGCCGCGGCACCACTCGGAGGTACGGATCAGGATGAGCCGCCGCGATCTTCGATTCCGGGTCTTTGCAACCAACGGTGACGTCGCTGTTCGGCGCGGAGGAGAACGTCCACACCGTCACCCATTCCGTCCCGCCGAACGTCTCGGTCTTCTTCGCGTCCGACGAACGCAGGTCTTCATTCCGGCCAGAACTGTCGGTCACCGTGCAGCGAATGCCGTTGGCGGACTGCCCCCATGCGGCTGGAGCCCGGATATCGAGCACCACATCGGCGGGTACCGGGACTTTCTTGACATCTCCCAGCAAAATCCTGATACCGCCGTCCGCCTGCTCGTGCTCGTGCACCGCGGTGGTCGTCGCCGGAGCGCCGGAAGCGGTAGCGGCGCTCGACGAGGCCGGTTCCCCACTCACCGACGTGTCGTCGGAACACCCGGCCACAGTGGCGGCGACCAGCGCGGAAATCGCCATCCAGCTCAGTTTCACACCTCAGACCTCTCGTCGCGCCCGCTCACCAGGCGATTGGTTCGGACCAGCCAGGCACTGAGCATGACAACGGAGAAGAGGAAAATCTCGGATACACGCCGATAAACTGGCAATTGGACCGCAATCGCCCGAAACCTCCCCGAACAGAGGGAAATAAGGTTGAATTATCGACCCGCTCGACCGCGCCTGTATCCGTGCGGGGAATCTGTTTGCGGCCGAGGGGTTCTCATATCGCTGCGCGCGGCCCGCAGCACTTCCGGCCGACCACTGCATGGGCGGATGGGGCGCCCTGCTCGATCGCTCTCCACGACGACGGAGCAACCGAATCATCCGATGTTCACCTGGAGCGGCGCCGACCCCTGCGGCCGGAGAGTCGGAAGGCTTGCTCCCGCGATCACCGGGTCCGCATAGTGTGTCGGTAGGCGATCATCCGCGAATGGCGAGAGCAACGCTCGACGGCGGCCCCATAGCAATCCTGCCCACCCTGGACCGCCGCACCGGCATGAGTACCGAAGCGGGCCGCACGCCCGTGTCCCGAGGAGCTTTATGGAACTGACCCACAGCGACGTGAAGGCCGCGGCCGGACGGGTGACCGGGCTGGTCAGACCGGTCTCCGTGGCACAGGCGGACAACACGGGCCGGCTGTGGTTCGCGCTGGAGTTCCTCCAGCACACCGGAAGTTTCAAAGCGCGCGGTGCGCTGAACTTCTTGCTGGCCCATCGTGAGAACCGCACGCTCCCCGGAGTGGGCGTGACGATCGCCTCGGGCGGAAACGCCGGCCTCGCCTGTGCGTGGGCGGCCCGCAGTCTGGGCATTTCCGCCACGGTGTTCCTGCCCACCACCGCACCACGCGTCAAGGTGGACCGGCTCGCCTCCTACGGCGCTGATGTCCGTCTGGTGGGAACGCAATACGCCGACGCGCTCGCGGCCAGCCACGAATTCGCCGATTCCACCGGCGCCCTGCTCTCCCACGCTTACGACAACCCGCTCATCGCCGCGGGCGCGGGCACGCTCATGACGGAGATCCACGACCGGATTCCGGACCTCGGCGCCGTGGTGGTCGCGGTGGGCGGAGGCGGGTTGTTCTCGGGCGTGGCCACCGCCGCCGATCACCACGGTGTCCGGACCGTCGCCGTGGAACCCGCCCGCTGCCACGCGCTGCATGCCGCCATCGCGGCCGGAAAGGTCGTCGACGTGGCGGTCGACTCGGTCGCCGCCGACTCGCTCGGCGCGCGCCGGGCCTCGGAGATGGCGCTGACGGCCGCGCGGCGCTACGAGGTGGACTCGGTGCTGGTCGAGGACGCCGCGATCGTCGCGGCACGCCGCGAGCTGTGGGAAGAGCGCCGGCTCGCCGTCGAGCACGGCGCGGCCACCGCGCTGGCGGCGATACTCGGCGACGAACCCGCCTTCCGGCCCGCGCCGGGTGAACGGGTATGCGTGGTGCTGTGCGGGGCGAACACCGATCCCTCGGATCTGGCCCCCTAGGGCAGCCGCCACGCCGATCGACGGCCCATCAGCGTATTTCCGACGAATCGGACGACACGGCGTTAGGCTCCCGCTGTCCTCTGCGATCCCGACGGAAGGCACACCATGGCACATACCTCCCACATGGTTCCCATCGGCACGCCGCTACCCGACTTCTCCCTTCCCGATCTCGACCAGCGCGTCTATTCCCGGGACGACTTCGCGGGCGGGCCCGGTCTGCTGGTCGTCTTCGCGTGCAACCACTGCCCCTACGTCAAACACATCGAGGCGGCGCTCGGCGAACTGGTCGATTCCCTGCCGTCCATGCCGACCGTAGCCATCTGCACCAACGACGCGGCCACCTATCCGGACGACGCGCCGCTGCGGCTGCGCGACCAAGCGATCCGCGCGGGCTGGACCTTCCCGTATCTCGTCGACGAGGCCCAGCACGTGGGGCGAGCCTTCCGCGCCGCCTGCACGCCGGACTTTTTCCTCTACGACGCGAAGCTCGAACTCGCCTATCGCGGCGCCTTCGACGAATCGACACCCGGGAACGGGAAACCGCTGACCGGGGACGACTTGCGCAGGGCAGTCGAAGCCGTGCTGGCAGGCGAGCCCGCCCCCGAACCGCACCGGCCGAGCATGGGTTGCTCGATCAAGTGGCGGGACGCCTGAAGCTTTTTCCTCGTTCGCGCACGCGTCGAATCGCGGTGCGCCACGCCAGCCTCGGCACGGCGGCCGACAACCTGGCGAACTCCCCGAAGCCACCCGGCTCCGCCACGGTACGAACCTGCGCGGCAATGGCGGCTCGCCGAACCTCGCGCGATGCCTTGCTGACATGACCGGCGTCGTAGGGCGGTTGCGGGTCGTACTCGATGATCAACTGAGCCGTTTGCGCCTGCCGCGCGCCGAAGGTTTCCCCGACCAGCCACAGCGCCAGATCGATGCCCGCGGACACCCCCGCGGCCGTGATCGTCTTTCCGTCGCGCACGATCCGTTCGTCCGGTCGAGCGTCCGCTCCGAGCGCACGCAACGCGGACTGCGCCAGCCAGTGCGTCGTTGCCGGCCGTCCGGGCAACAGTCCGGCTGCGGCCAGTACCAGCGCACCCGTGCAGACCGAGGTCGTCCAGAGCGTGCCCTCGTGCGCTCGCCGCAGCCAGTCCAGCAGCGCGTCGTCGACCGCGGCTGCCGCCGAACCCGGACCACCGGGAAGGAGCACGATATCGGGCGCGGGCGTCTCATCGAACGAATGCGTGGCGCCCAGCAGCAGCACCCCGCTGTCGGTGGCGATCGGTCCCGGCTCGTGCCAGACGAAGCGGACCTGCGCCCCCGGCGCGAAGCGCAGCACCTCGTACGGGCCGATCGCGTCGAGCGCGGTCATCCCCGGATAGGTCACGATCGCGATCCGCACCGGCTTGCCCGGTACGCCCTGCTCGAATCCGGTCATCCTCGCCCCCTGTTCATCGGGCATCTCCGCGAAGAAGAGATGCCTGGAGTCTCATTGTGCCGAACCGGTGTCGATCTCCGCCGCATGAGCCATGCTTGGCGCCGACCCGCTTCCGGAAAGGATCATCGATGACGAATCCAGAGGACCCGGGCTCGGTCGCGCGTCGTTACGTCGAGGCGATCGGCGAGCAGGACTGGGAGACCGTCGCGGACTGCTGGCGGCCGGGCGCGCTCGACGTGTTCGTCGGCATCGCCGACCTGCGCGCTCCGGACGAGATCGTGGCCTACTTCCGCGATGTCCATGCCGCGGTTCCCGACCTCACCGTGGACATCCTCTCGGTCACCGCGCAGGACGAGCGCGCGGTGGTGCACTGGCGCATGCGGGGCCGGTTCGACGGCACCGTGCCGCTGATCGGGTTGGCGCCGAACGGACGACAGCTCGACATCCTCGGCACCGACGTGTTCGTCGTGCGGGGCGGGTTGATCGAGTCGAACACCGCGATCGTCAACGGACTCGACCTCGCCCGCCAGCTCGCCGTCCTGCCTCCGCCGCACTCGATCGCCGAGCGAGTGCTGTTCGGTCTCGCCAATTCGATTGCCCCACTGGGCAAAGCGATCCGCGCCCGGAACCGTCCCGGGAAGTAGCCCACCGCTGCCGAGCGGGCCGCGATGAGAGACACTGGTGCCGACACCGGGGATCGAAAGGGGTGGGGACGTTGGCGACGATCGTCCTTGTACACGGCATCGCGCAGGAACAGGAATCGGCTGACACGTTGGAGGCGCGCTGGCTGCCCGGACTGGCGGGCGGAGTGCGAAATCACGGCGCCCCCGAGCTCGCGGACCGGTTGTGGCGCGACAATTCCCCCGGGGACCTGTCGACCCGCATGGCCTTCTACGGCAATCGGTTCCTGGTCGAAGGCGCCCAGGGCACGGGCGCCGAACTCGACGACGCGCAATTGGACTTGATGGAGCAGCTCGCCGCCGAATGGCTCGCGACGGCCGCCGCACACGCGGGCGACGAGCGTGATCGGGCGACCGCCCGCCGCCTGGGCACTCCCCCGCCGCCGGGTGCGGTGGCGCAGGGAGCGCAGGCTCGACTGCGGCCTGCGCTCAACGCGCTGATGCGGTTGCGCTGGTTCGCACCGTTCGGCTTCGGATTGGCGCAGAAGTTCGTCATCCGCGCGCTGTCCCAGGTCGCCCGGTACTTCACCGACGACGAGGTGCGGGAGTACGCCCAGCGGCAGGTGCTCGACCAGGTCGGTCCCGACACCCGCCTGGTCATCGCGCACTCGCTCGGCAGCGTGGTGGCCTACGAGGCGCTGCACCGCACCGACCAGCCGGTGACCCTGCTGACCATGGGCTCGCCGCTCGGTCTGCGCACGGTCGTGTACGACCGGCTGCGCCCGCAGCCGAGCACCGTGCCGAAAGCGGTGACGCACTGGCACAACTTGGTCGACGAGGACGACCTCGTTGCGGCGCATCTCGACCTCACTCCGTTCTTCCCGCCGTATCCCGGCGGCGCCGTCGTCCCGGTCACCGAGCAATCCTTCGACAACGGCGCGTCGCCGCACGACTCGACCAGCTATCTGATCAAACCGGTCACCGGCGGCATCGTCGCGAAAGCGCTGGGCCACTAGCGGCTCTCGAATTCACTGCTCGAAGCGACCCGGCGGTCGCGCCGGAGCAGGTACACCGCGAGTACGACGCCCAGGCCGGTGAGTGCCGCGCCGACCAGGTAGAGCGACCGCAGACCCGGCCCGTCGGCGAGGACCCAGCCGCCGATCCGGCCCGCGCCCGCCGCGGCGAGCTGGAATCCCGACGCGTTCACCGCGACGGCCAGGGTCGGCGCGGCCGTGGCCGCGGCGACCACCCGGGTCTGCATACCCGGGATGATCGCGAAGGCCAGCGCACCGAGCGCGAAGATCAGCGGCGCGACGAGGATCCTTGTCCCACCTGCCGTCCAGAGCAGGACCAGCACGATGGCCAGCGCCACGAGCAGCGCGGTCACCGAGGGCAGCAGCGCCCGGTCGGCGAGCTTGCCGCCGAGCTGGTTGCCGACCACCGCGCCGCAGCCGTAGACCAGCAGCAGGATCGGCACTGCCCCGGCGGGAAAGCCGCCGACCTCGGTGAGCAGCGGCGCGATGTAGGTGAAGACCATGACCACGCCGATGTTTCCGACGGCGGTGAGCGCCAAGGCCCAGAGCACGTCGCGATCGGTGAACACACGCAGTTCGCGCCCGATAGAACCGGCGGCCGACCCCGGCGAGTCCGGCATGAAGCGCAGCACCAAGGGAAGCGCCAGCGCTGCGCACAGCGCCACGGACGCGAAAGTCGCTCGCCAGCCCAGACTCTGGCCGATCGCCGCGCCCAGTGGCGTACCGAGCACGATGCCCAGATTCATCCCGAGCGCCACCCGCGCCACCGCCGCGGCTTCGGATCCCGGCCGAGCGGTCGACACGGCCGTGGCGATCGCGACCGCGAAGAAGGTGGCGACGACGGAGCCCGCCGCACCGCGCATCACGAGCAGCACCACGTAATTCGGCGCAAGCGCCGAACCCGTGTTCGCCAGTATCGACACCAGCACCAACCCGATGACCAACGGCTTGCGCGCCACCCGCGCGGTCAGCACGGTGACCACCGGACCGCCGACGACCATGCCGACCGCATACGCCGTCACCAGCGCGCCCGCCGCGGCCACCGAGACGGCCAAGCCGTCCGCGACGTCGGGCAGGATGCCCGCGATCACGAATTCGCCGGTGGTCAGGGTGAACACGACGAGCATGAGAGAGAACACCGCGGGCCGCATCACACGCCTTCCAGATAGTTCTAACTTTAATGATTTGAACTAGAACTATCACAGTTCGAATCGAAGACGCTAGACTCGGAGCAATGACGCGGCAGCCGGACCCCGTGGTGGACACCGAACTCGACCGCGACGTGTGCAAGCTGGTGCACCGGTTCACCCACCGGCTGGACGTGCACGTCCGCCGCGTCGCCGAGCAGCTCGACCTCACCCCTTCGCAAGTGATCGCCCTGCGGGAACTGTCCGAGGCGATCACCGCCAGGGAGCTGGCGGCGCGAATGTCGTGCGAGCCGTCCAACGCGACCTTCGTGCTGGACCGGCTCGAGCAGCAGGGTTTGGTCCGCCGCGAGCCGCATCCCACGGACCGGCGCGCGAAACAAATCGTGCTGACACCGGCCGGTCAGCGGCGGCGCGACGACGCGCTCGAATTACTCGGCGCCAACTCACCCCTGACGGCACTGACCGAAGCTCAGCAAGAGGCCCTGCGCGACCTCTTGCTCACCATGGCCACCGATACCGAGGGCTGATCGAGGCCCGCCCCGCCTGGCTACCGAACACTCTGCGAGAGATGCGCTTTCGCGTCCTCGTAACCCCCTGCGGGCGCCGCCTCGTCGCGGGTGTAGACCAGGTGCAGCACACCGGTCTCGAAGGTCTGCGACGACAGCAGCCGCAGCGGAATCGTTGGGGCGCCGTCCTCGAACAGACGCTCGCCTTTGCCGACCGCGATCGGGTGCACGAGCAGGTGCAGCTCGTCCAGCAGGCCCACGGCCAGTAGCTGACGGACGACCGAGACGGAGCCGCTGATGCCGATGTCGCCGCCCGGCGCGTTCTTCAACGCCGTCGCCGCCTCGATCAGGTCGCCGTCGATCACTTCGGAATTGCGCCAGGTGAAGTCGAGATCCTGCCGGGTCACCACGATCTTGCGCGCGTCGCCCAATTTCTTGGCGAACACCGCGTCCGGGCCACCTGCCTGTTCGCGCTCCGGCCAAGCACCCGCGAAGCTGTCATAGGTCCTGCGGCCGAGCAGCAGCGTGTCGGCGGCGCCGAGCTGGGCGTCGACCGCCGCGCCCATGGCGTCGTCGAAGTAGGGGAAGTGCCAGTCCTGCGGGTCCTCCACGACACCGTCGAGGGCGACGAACAGACCTGCGGTGATTTTCCTCATTCGCGTTTCTCCTGGATCAATGCTGCGGGTGTTGTCGCTTGATCCGACGGGACGACGCGCGCGAACTCATCGGTGGGCGCGCTATCCGGTTGGTCTCGTATCGGAGCCGTGGAAGGCGGCCCGATAGCTGTGCGGACTCGTCCCCACCACCCGCTTGAAGCGGTCGCGGAACGCGGTCGGCGATCCGAAACCGACTTGGCCCGCGATCCGGTCGACCGGGTGGCTGGTGGCTTCCAGCAGATACTGGGCCTGCCGGATACGGGCGCGCAGCAGCCACTGCAACGGTGTGGTGCCGGTGTGCTCGCGAAAGCGGCGATTGAGCGTGCGAGTGCTCATTCCGGCGTGTGCGGCGATGTCGTCCAGGGAGAGATCCCGCGCCGAGTTGTCCTGAATCCACCGCAGCACCGGTTCCAACGCCGAGCCGCGCGGCGTCGGCGGCTGGTCGTGCACGATGAATTGCGCCTGTCCGCCTTCGCGCTCCAGCGGGACGACCGCCGCCCTGGCCGCGTCGGCCGCCGTCGCCGAGCCGTAGTCCCGGCGAATCATGTGCAGGCACAGGTCTATTCCGGCGGCCGCGCCCGCCGAGGTGAGCAGCGATCCGTTGTCCACGTACAGCACCTCGGCGTCCACCTCGATGTCCGGGTGGCGGGTCGCGAGTTCCGCGGCGGCGAGCCAGTGGGTGGTCGCGCGGTGGCCGTCGAGCAGTCCGGTCGCGGCCAGGATGAAGGCGCCCGAACAGATCGACGCGATGCGCGTGCCCGCGGCCGCCGCCCGGCGCAGCGCGTCGATCACCTCCTCCGGCACCGGCGAGTCCAGGTCGGCGCAGCCGGGTACGACGATCGTGTCGGCCTCGGTCAGCGCCTCGAGCCCGTGCAGCGCCCGCAGCGCGAACACCCCGGCGTCGACTGTCGATGTGGCCGCGCAGACCAGTACGCGATAACCGGGCCTGCCGTCGGGGAGCCTCGTCCGTCCGAACACCTCCAGGGGCGTGGCAAGATCGAACGCGATCACCTTGTCCAGGGCGAGTACGGCCACGGTATGCATGGCGAAAGCGTATTCATCCGGTCACTTCCAGCCAATACCGCCTGTCTGGCGTTCCGTTCGATCTCCGCAGCTCACAGCACTTGGCGAGAAACGACCGCTATATGGCACTTTCGCCAATTTCGCTCCCCCGCCACGCTGACTAGTGTCGACCGCCGTGACGAAGTTCCTGCTCTCGGTCCACGTGCTCGCCGTGATCATCGCCGTCGGCCCGGTAACGGTCGCGGCCAGCATGTTCCCGGCCACCACCCGCCGCGCCCTCGCCGCCACCGCGACCGGCCACGATCCCGCCGTCCTCGGCACGCTGCATCGCATCTGCCGGGTCTATGCCCTGTTCGGCGTGCTCGTCCCGACCTTCGGTGTGCTCACCGCGCTCAGCCTCGGCGTGCTCGACGACGCCTGGCTGGTGGTGTCGATCGGGTTGACCGCGGCCGCGGCGGGCGTGCTCGCACTGCTCGTGCTGCCCGGGCAGCAGAAGATCCTGGCCGACCTCACCGGCACCACTCCGGCGCTCATCCGCCGTCTCGCCATGGACACCGGGGTGTTCAACGTGCTGTGGGCGGTGGTCACCGTCCTGATGATCGTGCGGCCGGGCTCGACGACCGGAGCGTGACGCTCAGTCGGGCAGGTAGCGGACCGCCATCGTGACATCGCGCACGATCATGATCGGGCACGCCACCGACAGCAGCAGGGCCTGGCTGGTCGAGCCGAACAGCATGCCGGCGAACCCGCCGCGGCCCCGGCTGCCGACCACCAGCAGCTGGGCCTGCTCGGAGCGTTCGAGCAGAGAGCGCTCGGGCCGGTCGGTCACGATCTCGCGCCTGATCAGCACCTCGGGGAAACGCTCCTGCCATCCGGCGAGGCTTTCCGCGAGCACGATCTGCTTCTCGGTGTCTACCGCGAGTTCGGCGCTCACCGTCGGCATTTCGATGCCGATCCACACATGCAGCGCCAGCAGGGGCACACCCCGCGCCGAAGCCTCCCGTAGCGCCGCTTCGATGGCGGGTTCGCTGATCTCGGTGCCGTCCACCCCGACGACGACCGGCCGCTTCCTGGCTTCCTCGGTGAGCGGCGCACCCTCTCGGACCACGACCACCGGGCAGTGCGCCCGCCGCGCCAGCGCCGCGCTGACCGATCCGAGCAAGGCACGTCGCACGGTGCCGCGCTCCCTGGTGCCGACCACCGTCAGCCTCGCCCGGCCGGTGCGGTCCAGCAGCGCCGGCCCGGCCGGCTCGTGCACCAGCTCGGTGCTTACCTCGACGTCGCGCAGAGCGCGGACGGCGATTCGCGCCTCCTCTGCCGCCGTGTCGAGCACCCAGCGCCCGTGGCCCTCCAGCCGGGCATAGTCGGTGCTGGTGAGCGGTTCGGTGATGCCAGGTCCGTAGTCGGCGACCGGGTCGAGCGCGTGCACGAGGTGCAGCGGCGCCCGGTGCTGCGCGGCCGCCTGCGCTCCCCACGCGACCGCCGCCGCCGATCCGGCGGACCCGTCCACACCGACCACGATCGGCCCGTTGCTTCGCATGCTCACGTCCTTTCACGCCGAAAAGATCGAGCCCCGCACCACCGCGCTCGACCCTACCGGCGCGGCGGACCGGAAGGGTCGCCGTCAACCGCCGAGAACGGCGCACGCGTAGCCCAGGTGGACGCCTTGGCCGACCCTGAGGTCGATACTCGCCACGTACGGCGTCTCCGGCTGCTGCACGGCACTGATGGTGTGCGGTCCGGGCGTGGCGGGCACCCAGTCGATCAAGGCGACACCTCCGGAGGGGCGGACCACGCCGAACGGAATACCGTTGTCGTAGAAGACGACCGGCGTGATGCTATCGGTCAGGGTGGCTCGCGCGGTATAGGTGCAGCCCGTCCCGTAGTTCGTCACCAACCCGAAGTTGATATCGGGATACATCTCCACCTGGGTAACCGTGGCCCAAGCCGAGGGGTGGCCACCCAGCATGACCGCCGCGGTGGCTACGATCGCCGCTACCGCACCAACTCGTATCCGCATTCCGGTGGTCCTATCGTCGTGAGTCGCTCTTCTTCGAACGGGCGCGGGCAACGGTCGCCGGCGCGATGTCTAGATCCTCACTCCCGTTCGGTCTCGGCGGGGTGCGAACCGCCGAATCTCGACCACGCCGGGACACGAATCGGGCGGCTTTCCACGCCGCCGCCGTACGGCAGGGGACCGGCGTGGCTACGACGACCTCCGCCCGAGTGCCGTGTGTTCGGTCGTGTCGTCCCGGCGTGGTTGTGTGTCCGAAGGTTTCCGACAGGCGACGGAGGTGCGGAGTGGTCGCGATCGACTTCGAGCGGACGGTGCGCGGGGCCAGGCCGGTTTCGGTCCGGCGTTCGATCGCCGCTCAGGGGCTCGGTGGCGTGCCGCCGACGATACTGGTGCTGGCGGGCATCATGGTCACCGCCATGCCGAGTGGAAGGTTGCGGATCCTGAGGACGTAGGGGCGACACCTGCGGTGGCTGTTGTTCGACGAAGGATTCCCCGAGGACTGGAAGGAAAACCCCGAGGCGTTCGTCCGGTTCGTCCGGGACCACCACGTTCCGCGCTTCCTCGAGTACGGCGAGTACCCCTACGTCACCGGCGAGGAGATCAAAAAGGCGCTGCGGCTCGAGGCAGCGTTCTCCGACATGCTCGATCAGATGGAGTGATCATCCACAGGTGGGTGACCCGCGATAGCTCAACCTCGCCGGGGGCTGATCAACCCAAGCGAGCCGCTGCCGCCTCCATCGAATCCGCAAGCTAGATCCGAACACCTGCCCGGCTGGACTGTTCGACCAATGTTTCGGGTCGCAGGTCAGCCGGATGCGGCCCGAAAGGTACACGCGGAACGGACAGGGAGGATCGGCTGCGGCCGTACCTGCCACTTGCGGCCGGAGGGGAAAGACATGGCCGACGACGCTCAGCCCACGCTCCGAGTTGCCGCGCACTGCCGCCGCTGCGGCGGCTGGCTGCTGTCGCCGCCTTCGGTCGCACAGGGCATCGGGCCGACGTGCGCGGTGCGTGAGCGCGCCGAGCTGCTCGCCGCGGCCGCGCGGCGGTTGGGGTTTGTGCCGGATCGGGTGGCCGACGCGCCGCCTGTGGCGGTGGCTCGGTTGGCGGAGCAGTTGGATGTTGATGCGTCGATGATTCGTTCGTATGGCAAGCGGGCGCAGACGCGCACCGAGCATGTGCGGTTGGTCGCGCAGTATCTCCGGTGGCGGCCGGCGGGGGCGATGGAGCTGAAGGCCACAGCCCACCGGATGGTGGGTGTGGGTGCAGGCCGCAGCGTACTCGGCCGGTGTCCGGTAGCCCAGGGCTGAATCCCGGTGCCGCAGGTTGTGCTCGGTTTTGAAGTCACCGATGACCACGCGGGCCTCGAGCAGGGAGGTCCCCGCATCGCATGCGTCGATGCCGTGCCCTGGGCTGTGGCGGTGGGGTTTATGGGCCGTCGTCGCGGATCCCTTGTTTCGGGGAGTAGTTGGGAGTGAAGTTCGGGTTCGGGAGGATCCCTCCGTGCGGGTCGTTGGGATCCAGCAGCCGACCCTCGATCTTGTCTGGTGGGATGTTCGGCTTGAACGCGATTTCGTCCTCGAATGCGATATTTGCCCCCTCCCCGTGCTGTTGGTTCCAGACTTCCACATCGGTGCCGCCCCGGGCATCGGTGATGAGGTAGACCGCTCCACCCTCTTCTGCTCCGTGCGCTCCTCCGGTGTGGAGAGCGGCGTACTCTGCTGACCTCGACGTCGCTACATAGTTCGAGTCGTCGACATCATCAGACAGTTGATGATCTCGCAGATCGGTGTTGTCGCCTTTCGGTTCGAAACCCTGCTCGAAGATCGTGTCTTCGAGCCGATTGTCACCTCGATAGAGTGGCGGCCACGCGAACAGATGTTCTCGATCCTCCGGATCGTAGGGCACGCGGTACCCGCCTGCGCGGGCCTGCAGGAACAACTGATCGGCCCAGTCACCCATGGCCACGTCGTAGGCTTTGCCGTTCACGCCACGCTGGCGCAGGCTGTCACTCATCATCCGCATACCTTCGCCCCACGCCCGCTCGTCCACGAGAATCCGACCTCCCGGGGAAGACGGGATCACGTCGCGGTCCATCGCGTTCTTCTCCACCCACGAACGTATCTCGCCGAAGCTCTGTGGCGAGTGGTGATCCAGAACGAGCCGAGAGACAGGCGGCGCGTTTCTCGCCCGCCCTTTGATCGCCTCGACATCCACGCCCATCTCCTTGAGCCTGCTGTGAATGTCTTGGTCGACTTGGCCGTACTGTGTGGCTGAACCGTGCAGTTCCCGGCCGGACGAGTGAATGAAAGCGGAGGATCCCACACCGATCGAGTCGGTGCAACGGCGAACAGTATCCCGGATACTCCGCGCGAAATCGGCGAGTGGATTGCTCCTCAAAACCACTCCCTTCGGCGATCCCTGGCCAAGGATCCCACTGTCGCCCGCACCCTCGATCTCGGTGCCACCTGCCAGTGGGAAGCACGTCACCTTCTGCCGCGCCACAGCCTTCCCGTCAGGGGTGTGAATTTGGGGTACCACCCCAGCGTCACATCCGTGCACGGGATTGCGCGCGAACTGCTCCAGCAGCCCCGCCACCCGGCCGCGAGCTTCATCACCCGCTCACGGTCGCACTGGCGGGCTCGCGGCGCTGGAGCGATCCGCTGTGGGCGGTGCTTGCCGGGGCCGGAGTGCTGCTGCTGACCAGGGCGGACGGAGACGTGGACTGGGTCGGGGTGATGTTCGCGCTGGCCGCGGCGGCCTGCTGGGCGGGTTACATCTTGCTGAGCGCCGCCCTCGGCGAGCAGACCAGCGGCGGCGGCGGGCTGGCGCTCGCCATGGCATTCGGCGGGCTGGTGATGCTGCCGGTCGGCGTCATCGACGCGGGCGCCGCGCTGTTGCGGCCCGGCGTGCTGGCCGCCGGATTCGCGGTGGCGATACTGTCGTCGGTGCTGCCGTATTCGGTCGAGCTGGAAGCGCGGCGGCGGATGCCGCCTCGCGTCTTCGGCGTGCTGATGAGCCTCGAGCCCGCAGTGGCGGCGATCGCGGGCCTGGCCGTCCTCGGTCAGGTCATGACTCTCGGGCAGTGGGCGGGCGTCGCGTGTGTGGTCGCCGCGTCGGCAGGTGCGACACGGACCGGAGCGAAGGATTGAATCGGCGGTCGGGCGCGGCTCAGCTCCTCTGCCGGGAGGAACCGGATTGCCCGGCGTCACGGTGCTCGTCGCGCGCGGTATCGAAGTTGTCGGCGATCAAGCTGCCGAGCAGGGCAAGAGAGCGCTCGGAGGGCGATCCGGGCTCCGCGTGGTAGGCGATCAGTAGCTGACCCGGCGCGCCGTTGACGCTGAACGTCTCGTAGGACAGGGTCAGGTCCCCGACCACGGGGTTACGGAAATGCTTGACGCCCGCGGTCTTCGCGCGGACGTCGTGGCGCGCCCACAGCTGCCGGAATTCCTCGCTCTTCAGCGACAGCTCCCCCACCAGTGCGGTCAAGCGCGGATCGTCCAGGTCGGCGCCCGCGGTCGCCCGCAGGCTCGCGACGGTGTCGGCCGCGATGGTCGGCCAATCACCGTAGATGTCGCGCGCCTCGGGATCGAGGAAGACCATGCGCACCTGGTTGACGCCGGGAACAGAGCACGAATTGACCGCCGCGGCCAGCGGATTCGCCGCCAAGACGTCCAGATATCTGCCGAGCACCAGCGCGGGGGTGTTCGGCCAGGCGTTCATCAGGCGGACCAAACCCGGTGCGACGCGCTCGGGCTGCCGAGGGGCCTTCGGCCGACGCCCGGTGGGGCGCGCCAGTTCCCGCAGGTGCGCCGTGCCCTCCTCGTCGAGCGCGAACACCCGCGCCAGCGCGGCGATGACCTGTTCGGAGGGGTGCCTGTCGCGCCCCTGTTCCAGGCGCACGTAATAGTCGGCGCTCACCCCCGCGAGCAGCGCGATCTCCTCGCGGCGCAGCCCGGCGACCCGTCGCTGGCCACCGCTGGACATCCCGAAATCTTCCGGTCGGACCAGCTCACGGCGCGCGCGCAGGAAGGCGCCCAGTCGATTGTCGGAATCCATGGTTCGAGGGTAGGTCAGCCGCACCGGGCCTGGGTGGCCCCGCGACTACCAGGAAGTCCGCAGCCTGTCAGGCGAGCGGGAAAGGCCGGAAGGTAGTGGACATGACGAACAACCTTTCCGGCCGCGTCGCGGTCGTCACCGGAGCATCGAGCGGAATCGGCGCCGCGACCGCGCGGCAGCTCGCGCAGCAAGGCGCCGAGGTAGCGCTGTTGGGCAGGCGCAAGGATCGCATCGAAGAACTCGCCGCCGAGATCGGCGCGAACGCGGTCGCGGTGGTCGCCGACGTCGGTGATCAACAGTCCCTGCGAGACGCCGCCGCCACCGTGCGGGCGGCGTTCGGGCCCGTCGACCTGGTCGTCGCGAATGCGGGCGTCATGCTCGCCGCGCCGTTCGAATCCGCGTTGACCGACGAGTGGGACCAGATGGTCGGCACCAACATCACCGGCTTGCTCTACACCGCGAGAGCGTTCATCGACGACTTGCTCGCCGCCGCGACCGAGGACAAGCCGGCGGATCTGGTGCTGGTCGGCTCGATCGGCGGGCACACCGTCTTCCCCAACTACGCCGTGTACACCGCCACCAAGGCCGCGGTCGCGCACCTGACCCGCAACCTGCGGGCCGAGTTCGGGCCGCGCGGCGTCCGGGTCAAGAACATCGAACCCGGCTTCGTCGGCACCGAACTCGGCGCGGGGATGCAGGACGAGCAACAACGCGCCGGGCTGGAGGAGTGGCGCACGGCGATAAAGATCCTGGAATCCGCCGACATCGCCGACGCGATCGCCTACACCGTGGGCGCGCCCCGGCACGTCAACATCGCCGAACTGGTCGTCGTCCCGACCCAGCAGGGCTGATCACCGACCTGTCCGTTGGAACGGGGCATGCCCATACCTGGGCATGCCCCGTCTGAATTCCGCGCGGCGCTCGGTTTCGCTCGAGCGAAAACGTCGGCCCGGCTCGATCTCCCGCCGGTCAGCCGAGCTTGCGGGTGAGGAAGTCGCGGATCAGTGCGGCTATCTCGGTGCCGTGCGTTTCCAGGGCGAAGTGGCCCGTGTTCAGCAGGTGCAGTTCGGCGTCCGGCAGATCGCGCAGGTAGGAGCGGGCGCCGTCGGCTCCGAAGATCTCGTCGTGCTCGCCCCAGGTGATCAGGACCGGAGGCCGGTGCTCAGCGAAGTACTTCTGGAACTCCGGGTAGAGATCCAGGTTCAGCTTGTAGTCGGCGAAGAGCTGGAGTTGAATCTCCTTATTGCCCGGCCGATCCAGATAGTGCTGATCCAAAGTCCAGGTGTCGGGGCTGATCCACGCCAGCCGATCGGCCGGCACACCGTGCGTGTACTGCCATCTCGTGGCGTCGATTTCGAGCAGCTTACGCACCTCGGGCTCGTGTGCGGCACGGTCGTTGGCGTGTGCGAACAGCACCTCCCAGAACGGGGTGAAGCCCTCCAGGTAGGCGTTGCCGCTCTGGGTGATGATCGCGGTGACGCGATCCGGGTTGCGGGAGGCGATGCGCAGTCCGATCGGTGCGCCGTAATCCTGGATGTAGAGGGAGAACCGCTGAACACCCAGAGTGTTCAACAGTTCCGAGGTGATCTCGGTGAGCTTTTCGAAGCTGTAGTCGAAGGCGAGCACGGACGGCATGGCCGATTGCCCGAATCCGATATGGTCCGGCGCGATCAGATGATAGTCCGCGGCCAGCTCCGGCAACAGATTGCGGAACATCGCCGAACTCGTCGGAAAGCCGTGCAGCAGTACGACGGTCGGCTTGCCGGGATCTCCCGCCTCGCGGTAGAAGACCGGCAGACCCTGGATCTCGACGGTGTTGTGGCGCACTGTGTTCACTGTGTTTCTCCTGGTTGTACTTGATCGAACGGACAGTTGGGGTCGGTCGCAGGCAACAAGAACCTCGGCGAGGTCGGCGTAGCAGCGGTCCGAGCACCGATCGGGCTCAGCGCCGGGCACGGATCGTGGACGGTCGGGCCGCGCTGGTGAGGAGTTGGGTTTCGGGTTCGCGCCCCGGGACGACCAGTAGCGCCGCGGCGACACTGAAGACCACACCCAGTGCGAAATATCCTCGGTAGTCGCCGGTCTGAGCATGGATTCCACTGGCAACCGCCAGACCGGCGGCCGCGGCGAGCTGATGGATCACCCACGCTGGAGCCAAGGTTCGGCCCATCCGGGCGGGGTCGAGACCGCGGGTGATGATCGCCATGGTCAACGGGATGACCGGAAATGAGGCCGCGCCGAAGACAACCGCGACTGCGATGAGCACGCTCGAACCGGGCACGAAGACGGCGAGCGCGAGCGCGATCACCCGCATCCCGTACAGGATCCGCAGCAGGACCTCTGGTCGATACCAACGCTGCAATCGCGCCATCGCCGCCGAAGTCAGGCCCGCCGCCAATGCCGCGACAGCCACCAGGCGACCGGCACCGGCGATCGACCAGTCGGTCTGGACCGCATGTTCGGGCAGCATCAGGACAACCACGTAGAGGGTCGCCGAATGCAGGCCGAAAGAGATCAGCACACGCCCCCGACCGGCCAACGACTCGGCCCGCAGTGCGAGGCCGCGGATATTGTCGGCGGGCAGCACCCACCACAGCACAGCGGTGACCAACAGCCCAACGCCGCCGAGAAGTGCGTAGGTAGCCCGGACACCGACGGGCTGGAACAACGCCGTGGCAATCCACGGACCGATCAACTGCCCCAAGTTGATCCCCACCGCCGCCCTGGCGAGCGCGGGCCCGACCTGATCCCCCAGCACGCGTCCGATCATGGTGGTGACCGCGAGCGTGGACGACGAAGCGAACCCGATCCCGCCGAGGAACACGTAAGCCGTGACGAATTCCCACGTCGTACGCACCACCGCCAGCACAAGATAGCTGGCCGAGATCAGCATCAGACCGCCGATCAGCACCCGCTTCGCTCCGACCCGATCCAACAGGCCACCGACGAACGGCTGGGCCAGCCCTGTCACCGTGGTGCCGAGAGCGGCGGCGATGGCCAGCGCCGTGGCACTCACCCCGTACGAGGCGGCGGTGGGCGCGAAGAACACTCCCATGGAGAAGTTCAGTCCGAACGACACCGTCATAGCGGCCAGGCCTGCCCAGCCAACCTGTTCGCGCCGCATGCACCACACCACCTAAACCGTCTAAATGACTTTCAGTGGTTAAGAATGCATGCGTGTCACTAACCTGTCAAGGTTATATAGACGGTTAGTCATGAGGAACGTGCTCAGCCCGCACGGCAACATCCCGCCCGCGACCGGCATATCCGACGAACCTCACCCGGACGAGGTGAGCGCCCTTCCAACGGCGTCGATCAACGACCGATGACCGCCGCCATCACACCGACCGCGGAGACCGAGCCGCCGCCCCGCCGAACGAACTCGGCGCGGCGATGACTTGGAGATGCCACCTAGTCGAGATCCGCCCAGCCAGGCCAAGGCCGCATGCCCTCGTCGCCGCGGATGTATGCGAGACGGCGCAGCGCCTGGCGCTGGTAAGCCGGGTCGGCGGTGGCAGCATGCATCGACCGCAGCGCCATCTGGAACTCCTGGATGTCGCGCAACAGGTAGAACCCATCCCAGCGCATCACGTCGCGGCCATACCCGGCGCAGAAGTCCGCGTACTGCGAAACGGTGATCTCGGCTGCCGTCCAGCACTCGATCGCCGCGGGCACCAGATCCCATTCCGGCGGGCCGATCATCGCCCGGCCCGCACCCGTCAGGATCACATCCCCGTCGTGGGCGACTACTGCCACGCTGTCGACCCAGTCACCACCCTGCACCACCGACCACGGCATACCCTTGGGCAGCGCCTTCCACCGGCCGCGCAATTCCTCCAAGTGTTTGGTCAGCCAGCGCCGATCGTCCTCGGACACGGTCCGCGCGGCGGCGATCTGCTCCTCGACCCGCGCCAAGGGTGACATCCGGCGTAGCTCGAACCCCGGCAGCGGCAGCCGGTGCAGCCGCCCCAGCGCCCTGGCCACTTCCGCGGGCGTACCGGGGCGATGCGGCGGCAGGTCATGCCAGAAGGTCACCGGGCAGCCCTCGACGACCACCGGCTGCGGGATATCGGAGACGACGCGCAGGGCCGACACCCCGCAAGTGTCCAGCCAGCGAGCCACGGCGACTTCCCGCCCGGTCGCGTGCTTTTGTCCGCGCCCGCCGATCCGCACGACGATCCCGTCGCGCAGCCGGTAGGCGCCCTGCATTCCCAGCGACTCGGCATCGCTGGCATCGATGCCGACGCTCACACAGGCGGCGCGCAGAATCGACCGCATCCCATTGCCCGCAATCCCCGCGGTCATGTCAGCCTCCCAAGCCCCCCACTCCCACTTTGGGAGCAGTAACCCATCTCGGCCTCGAGCTTCATGGCAGCCATCCAGATACCGGGGGGCTAACACCCCATTTTCCCTGGTAAATCGACATTACCCCCGACATTCCACCCCAGTCAGCAATCAAACAGAAAACATCCGATTCGCCCGAATTACCCGCTTTGTCGCCGCAGGCGGACCGAGCGGGAACAGACCCATGTGGACTACTCAGGCGACAACGGGGTCGCCCGAGGCGGGGTCGTCGAGCCGAGGCGCGGAGCCGCCTCCACACGCTTACGCAGTGACACCGGGCGCACGGCCGGTGCCCGAATCAGCTCAAATCTTGACGTTGGCCCACTTCGCGAACCGGACCAGGGTGTCGGTTCCGCGGCGGGCGTGGGCGAGCACACGGACGGTCTCGTGCACCTGCGGGTGGTTGCGCGTGAGCCCCGGCGCGATCCGGCGCGCCTGATCGAGACTGGTCAGGGCACGATGCCTGTCCCCGTGTAGCAACCACGCGCGAGACACGTCGATCCAGTGATGCCCGGCGCGCGACGGCGAGACCGACGCCGGTAGCCGAATCCCCTCGGCGCGCGCCACCGCGGTCGTGCCATCGGACAACTCGACGGGCACCGCGACCGAGTGGATCGCGACGTTCGGCAGATGGAACCCCGTTCCGTACTCCTGGTACGAGGCGGAGCGGATCGCCTCCCCGATCCGGCGCGCTTCCCGAAGGTGCGCGTCGGCGGTGTCGGCGTCGAGCGCGCGAGCCGAGAGAATCGCCCCCCGCAGGTGCAGCGCACCGCGCACCGCGAGGACTTCCGGCGTGGTGGGCAGTCGCTCGCTGGCGGCGTGTGCGCGCTCGATGATCCGCATCCCACCGGTGTATGCGCCGGAATACAGCAGGATCAGCGCGCGGTGGTATTCGGCCGCGATCGGCCACGCCGGGTCACCACCGCGTTCAGCGGCCCACACGCAGCGCTCGGCGGCCAGCCCCGCGAGGTCGAGGTAGCCGTACCGGTAGGCGACCGACGACGCACTGTTGTAGGCGTAGGCGAGCGTCGAATAGATCGTCTCCAGACGCTGCCCGGAAGGCTCGTCGCTCGCAAGCATGTGCAGACCGTGGATCACGTCCGGAAGTTCGGCGATGTGGTCGCCGTACCGCCCCCGACGCCTGCTCTCCTGAACCCGATGCAGTGCCGCGGTCAGCTTTTCCAGGGTGGTCGGCGCGCTCAGGGGTTCGTCGTTGAACGCCAAAATCTTTCGGCGCATCTCGCGAATGGTGGCGTGTGCCCCAGCATCCTCCCGCGTCGGAGTGTATGGCTGCCCGGTCAGATCTTCGATGTTCACCCCGAGGGCGCCGGCTACGGCCGCGATGAACGCGGGCGAGGCGGGGCGGGCGCTTCGCTCGACCTTACGCAGCAGCGATACCGACACATTCGCCTTCTGCGCGAGCTGTAACTGGGTGAGCCGAGCGAGCTTGCGCGCCCTGGCCGTACGTTCCCCCACCCCGGCATCGTCCATGCCTCCACGGTGACACACGATGTGCCGCTTCGCATGGGTTCACCCGGGCCATGTATCCACAGGCCCCGACGTCGGTTCACCCCTGATCCCCAGCGTCGGATGCCCCACCGACCACACTTCCACGCGCCGAAGGGTCACCGAATGACCACAGAGCTCACAACCATCCTCATCGTCATCGCCGCCCTCGGCGGGACTGCTCATCCTGGTGTTCTGGGTACTGCCGTGGCTACTCGAGCTGGGCGACGATCCGGATGAGTCGGTACCCGCGCGCGAGATCTTCGAGCGACTGGAGGACGAGCAGCGATGACCGGGCCGGACGATCAGGAGGAGGGGCCGTACGGGTGGCTCGAGCGCCCCGACGGAATATGGCACATGGTCGACGAGCGCGGAATCCTGAGCAAGCCGTTCAAGGCGGTCGATGGCCGCGCAGTCCCGGTCGAGGAGAGCAAGGAATGGGTCGAAAACGAACAGCATCCTGATCTCGGAACCCGCCGGGTTTCGAGGGCGAAGCTCTTTGAGGTTGTGCAGAGCGCTGGACTGTATCCGATCGACCAACGGCCGACCCAGCTCCGGTCCACGCTCAGCCGGAAGTCTGCCGCACAGCCCGCGGGCGGCTGGTGTGCCACTACGGAAGGCCCGTCCTGGCAGACCGAGCCTTCCGTAGTGGAGCTCGCGGGAACTTACTGGAACCATGACCGCCCAGCGCGACCACGGATACGGGGGTCCGGGGGCGGAGCCCGCCGGGCGGGGCGTGGGGGTCGCACCCCCATAAAACACTCAGCGGAACGAGCGAGGCCCATGCCCTCCATGGGCATGGGCCTCGCACTCGTGGAGCTGCCGGGAATCGAACCCGTTCCGACGTCCTGTTCAGGACGTCGAATTGCGGTTTACCTGCGAAAACACATCACGGCAGGTCACGGTAAATCACGCTCAATCATGGGTGACTGTGGGCAGATTGTGGGCACGGACTAGGCCAGTTCAGGCGGGCGGTCGTAGGCGTCGATAGCCGCCTTGGATGTCGACGAGTCCTGCAACACCAGTTCCCACGGACCGGAGTTGATCTCGAAGCTCTTGCCGAACCCGACCCACTTCCCTGCCATCCGGGCGCCGGTCAGCTCAATCAGCAGTTGAATCGCACCGTGGTAGTAGGCGCCGCGGTAGTAGCCATCCTGGGCGGTGTGCTCGGACCATGTGCCCGTGGCGACGTGCCCATCCACCGTAAGGTCCATCTCGAGAGACGACTGCGCGGAGTTCGGCAGGCTGCGCACGGTCAGGCGGTTGTCGTGCTGCAGCACCACGACGTGGTGCACCGCGGTGAACGTAGCGTCGCGGCCGGACGAGTAGTACTCGTACCGCGATAGCCAGATACCGGAGCAGTTGCCAGGCGTCCGGGGCCGCCGCGCGGCGGCGAACTGCTCCGGCGCGACCTCGCCGATAGCCGAGTCGACCACGGTTCCATCCTCGCCGCCGGACAGGCTGCGGCCGGCCATCACAGCGCCGAAGCCAAGAGACTCGATCGGCAGCCGCATCACCTTCTCGAGCGCCCGCGCGTGCGACGGTCGCGGGTTGGCGGTGAGGCCGGATTCCCAGCGCTGCACAAGGCGTTTGGTGGCACTGGCGCATCCCGCTTCCCGGAGTGCCCTTGCTAGGTCGTCCTGGCTCATCAGGCGCGCGTTCCGGGCCGCGCGGAGAGCAGTGTTCGGTGCCGAAGCCATGTCGCCACGGTAACTCTTGGACGCCTAAATGTCGCCCCGAATAGAGGTGCATTGACGCCGGTTCCGTCATCGCGCGGACACGGTCCGTCGGCCGACTCTGAAGGTGGCCCCGACGTCGGGTGAACCCCCGAATCCCCGGCGTCGGGTGCCTGCCAACCACACCACAACGAAGGGGTACCCGGAATGCCAACGGACCTCGCTGTCACGCTGGTCGTGATGGCCGCTGTAGGCGGCTTGCTCATCCTCTTGTTCTGGGTGCTGCCGTGGCTACTCGAGCTCGGTGGCGATCCCGACGAGTCGGTCCCGGCGAGTGAGATTTTCGCGCGACTGGAGGACGAACAGCAGTGACCGGACCAGACGACGAGCAGGAGGGTCCTGCCGCGTGGCTTGAGCGCCCCGATGGAACATGGCACATGGTCGACGATCGCGGAATCCTGAGCAAGCCGTTCAAGGTGGTCGATGGCCGCGCGGTGCCAGTCGACGAGACCATGGAAGCCACGGAGTAGTCGGAGTAGTCTGAGCAACCGGTTACGTTACGTCACGTGACGACAACCGGGGCCGCAGGGAGCGGAAGAACCGGGGTACTCGATCATGAGTGCCCCGGTTCTCTCGTGTCTACAGGATGCCGAGAAGATCCAAATCGGCCCCGACATCGGTGAACACTTCTTTGATGGCCGCGGCGAGTTGCCCCATCCGTGACCACGCCTTGACGAGCGAGTCTTCCTCATCCGCGCCATCGCCCACGGTGATCTCCCAATGGCCTGGCGTGCTCCGGTCGTCGACATACGTCGCTTCCGTCACGTAGTCCACGAAGATCGCGTCACCGACCTTGAAACCGATCTGATCCCCGATCCAGAAGTCCGCGTTCGGACCGAGAATGTAGGGGGCGTTGTCCTGGACCGTGACCTTGTGGGAGGTGTAGCCGCGGGTGTCGTGCAGGCCGTGGCGGCCGGTCATCAACCCGTCGAGCGTGTATGCCTTCGCGGAGTTAGTGACGCAGTGCTCTTGGAAGGCGAACGGGCCCGCGCGCTGAATGCGGCCCTGGTCGGCGTATTCCGCGAAGGCAAGGAACACGTCGTCGAGCTGGCCGGAGTACAGGGCATCCAGGCCGGGTAGGCCGATCAGCAGACCCAACCAGGCAAGGGCGTTCTTGAGCGCGAACTCAATCGACGCATTGACCCAGCCCGGCGACTTTCCGCCGACGATCACATGAGTAGCCAGCGGCTTGTGGATGGCGATCTCCGACGCGCCGAGCCCGGAATACTCGCCTTCCATGTACCAGATCCACGGGAAGTACCGGCGGTTGCCGAGCGGGGTGTTGGCGTAGGCCTGCTCGTAGTCCCCGCTCACGGAGTAGTCCGGGTACCGGATGGGGGTCACGCCGTCGTCGAAGAAGCCCTCGAAGAACCGCGTGATGCCATCGAGCAACGTTCCGGTCGCGCCGACGACGTTGGACTTGTCGACCGTCGTGACGTAGACGGTGGGCCGGTCCAGGTAGAACCATTCCGGGTCCGGCTGCTCATCGTCCATGTCCGGTAGGAAGAACTGCGCGGTGAGGCACACGCCGTTGTCCTTCAACAGCGGTGTGAACACCTGGTCGGCGTGCTCGAACCGGACCGAGATCGCACCGAACGGGCTGGTGTCGGTCAACACGTTGATCCCGCCGACCGCGATCGGCCACGCGATGCTTCCGACTTCAGCCCAATCGGGGGCGCCGTTCCACTGGTCCGCGCTCCAGAACGCCTGCCTGCGCAGGTAGTTCGCGATCAGGGTCAGGTGGATGATGGTGCGGACGCCGCCGAACATGAACCAATGCCGCGGCCACTGCGCGAACAACGGCGCGAACGGTGAGGCGTAACAGACGGTGGTGGCGATGTGCTGCCAACAGTGGATGGCTTCGACTTCGATCGTCTTGTTGCCGCGCTCGTCGACCACCTCGGCGGCGCGGGTGACGAACCCGTCCCAGCGTTGCCCCGGCGTCTCCGCGGTCAAAGGGATCGTGGCGTCCTCGCCATCGGGGTTGCGGAACAGGTGGTCGTAGTGGACGGTGTCCGGCGGAAGCGTCATCTTCAGCCCGCCGGCGCCGTTCTTCACTTGGGAGAACGTGAGACTGAGGTAGCGGCCTTCTTCGCCGACCTCGTTCATCCATTTGTCGTAGTAGCGGACTACGGCGCGTTGATCCCGCCAGGCGTCTTGCTCCTGCTTGCGCAGGGCATCCATCCGGCGGGTTTCAACGTGCCCATCCCACGGGGGCGCCGTCATGGCGTCAGCTCGCGTCAGGTTCGCCGATACGCACGATGGCCTGCGGGTGCGGGAACCCGAACGCAACGCGCATCGTCGCCTTCACGCCCACTCGATCGCTCGAGAAGTAGGCGTGTTCGGAGATGGTGAGCGTTGTATTCCGGCGCAACGTGGTGAACGCGAAGGCGCGCGGGATACCCCAGATGTCTCCGTTGGTGACGTACGGCGAGACGAGCAGGGGCACACCGAGGACGGTTCGTGCGCCGGGCCGCGACGGGTCCGGGCCGAGCAGCGGCCGGTTGCTGCCGGTGATCTCCTTCAGCTTCGCCAACTCCAGCGCGGTATCCGGGTGCGCGACGAAGCTGGTGATCTGGGCGCCGACGTTCTCCGCCTTGGATATGGCCTCGGCGAACGGATCGGTGTTGGCGATGCCGGAACCCACGTCGACGAGTTGGTGTGTGGTCGAGCCAATTCCGTCCGGACCGTTGGTCGTGGTCGCGGCGAAGAACGCCGTATCCACCTTCGCCACGATGCTGCGGACCAGACCGGCGCCCACGATGTCGAGCGCTTGCGGATTCGAGTCCTCGGCCAGCTCGCGAGACACGATCGTCAGACCGGCGACCTTGCGGTGAGTGATCTCGAGTTCATCGTGTTCGGAATCGTCCGGGGTGATCTCGGCGCCTTCGGGCACCCACTGTGCGGCCGGGTCCGCGGTGACGATCGGGAACTTGGAAGAGGTCGAGTCGGTCGACAGGAGGGTGGTCACCTGGAACGCGACCGAATCGCGTTGTACGGGCTGGACGATCAGCTGGTGAATCTGCTCGGGGAGGAGACCACCGACGCCCGACGACGTCGTGTAGAGAGCCATGATTGCTCGCCTTTGCGGTAGCGGGGAATGGTCTCCGGCTGGCCGCAAGCCAGTCCGGTTGCCCCGCTGGGGCGAGCGTGACGCGAGTCCCCGACTCCTGGCCGGTAACGACTCGCGTCACGTGACATATTACTGCTCGCGCTTGGCGTCGGCGAACGCCTGCGCCCAGCCAGTCGCGAGTCCGTCGACGCTCGAACCGGAAGCGCCGGACCGCAGCGACCCGACCGCGGGCCGAGGACGCGTGGCGCGCTGCCAATGCGGATGCGACTCCAGCACGCCCTCGATCGCCTTGCCGACCTTCGCCGGATCAATCGCGCCGTCCTTGCCGCGCAACGTCTCGAGGTCGGTTCCGCCCGTCCAGAGGTCGGAAGGGTCGGCCAGGCGGTCGGCGGCAAGGCGTTCGACCTCCGTACGTTCGTACGCGGTGACGCGCTCGCGCAGGGCATCGCGTTCGGTCTCGGTCTCGCGGAGCTGGCGCCGGTACTTCGCCGCTTCCCGGTTGCCGTTCTGCTGCTCCCCCGCATCCGCCTCGTCTACTGACACATTTGTGTCGGTAGACGGTTCGGGCGCGGTATCGGTGGGCTGCTGCTCGGTCGGCTCGACGGTCGGGTCGGGGGTGGTGTCGGTCATGGGGTGTCCTTTCCGGTGTAGGGAGCGGTGACGTGGATGTGTTCGGTGACGCGCTCGATGCCGTCCGCGGTCATCTCGTAGTGCACGACTTCGGCCATGCCAATCGGGATGTCCTCGGCAGGCAGCGTGCGACGCGGTACGACGTCGGGAGGGGCACGGTGGTACTCGGGTAGTCCGTCGTTGATGTCCTGCTCAGCACTCATTGGTGTGTCTCCTCTCGTATGGACCTGGGGGGCCGCCCCCCCATTCGCTGCCCCCGCATCCCTTGGCATAGGCGGTCTTCCACTCATCGCATTTTTTTCCGCAGGTTCCCCGGGTGGGGACTGTCGTTTGGAAAAACGGAATGGGGGGTGAGCGCCTATGCCAAGGGGTGCGGGCGAGCCGCCCCGGGGGTCACCCCCCAGGGCGCTCATGCGGTCGCGCTTTCTTCGGTGCGCTGGCCTTGCTGGTTCTTCCATGCCTTGAACGCTGCACGTGCTCGGGTCGCTCGCCACGGCAACCGCTCTGCTGCTTCGTTGCCTGAGGTCGGCGGTGGGTCTAGTGCAGCAATGGCAGCGATATCGGCATCCGAGGGAAGTTCACCCGGGTTGCGCTCGCCAGCCTCGGGCGCCTTGACTTCGGCTCGGATGTGCCCGTCCGGCTCGGGCCAGAGGACGAACTTCCCGGCGAGTTCTTCCTTGTCGCCCGTCGATGGACTGTGCGCACGTAACCCGCCGTGCCGGTCCTTGTTGATCGCCAGGTATGCGCTGCCGCCCTTTCCTGGTGTGAACGCGCGGTCGACGGTCACCCGGATCGAACTGCCGCCGATGGCCCGCTTCTTGGCGATCGTTCCACCCATGCCGTACGCGCGGGAGTCCGCGCCCTTGGACAGGTGGTCGATGCCGATGACGCACGCGCCGGTCTTCACCAACGGCTTGATGACCGCGCGGTGACAGGTGGTGAACTCGTCGGCGCTGTTGCTGTTGCTGCCGAACATGGGCAGCAGTTCGCCGAGACTGTCGAGGATGACGAGCGTCGGTTGCCATTGGGCCATGTGGGCGCAGACTTCGCGGACCTCCCGCGCGTCCTCCGGCTCGATGTACAGGAACGTCTCGGGGTCGGAGAGGACGTCGGGCTGGGCACCCATCGCGAGCAGGCGGCCGATGGTCGACTGTGGCCCGTTGTGGTCCAGGTCGATGCGCAGCACCCTGCCGCCGTCCCCGAGTTCGACCACGGTGGCGTGGTCGGTGAGCAGCGTCTTACCGCTCTCCGGGTCGCCGAACACGACGTTGTACTGCTCTGTGTAGAACAGCCCTACCCCATCCGTCCGCGGGCACACGGTCGGTCTGGGCGGCTCGGGAAGAGTGCCAGCCAGGAGGGCCGACACGTCGAAGTACTGCGGTATCGGGACGTGTCCCGGACGTGTCCCGGACGTGTCCGAATCACTGGACTCGGACGCGGGACGCGGTCGGGACGCGCGAATCGGTGTCACTACCGTTGACCTGGCCTTTTCTGATTCGGGACGCGTCCGGGTACCTATACCGGGACGCGTCCCGGGGTGGCCTTCGGACTGGCGTTCGTCGTTGCGGTGGCGGGTCCTGTGCCGCGGCATCGCGTTCGGTGTCGGGTCGCCGCCATACCGGGATCTGTACTGACGCACGCAGTCCACACACCAGCTCATGTAATGCCCGTGGTGCTCGCAGTGCGGGGTGGGCTCAGGAATTCCCACGCCCGAAGGCGCGACCGGATCGGCCGCGCCTCGGGGTTCGTGATTGTTGTCGGTCAACGGCCACCGCCGCGCTTTGCGAGAGCCGCGCTACGGAACTCGTGGAACCGAGCGCGCAGGGCGTCCTCTGCGGCCGTCAGCCGCGTGTCAACTGCGTTCAGCCGCAACGCAACACCGACGATCCATGCGGCTGCGGTGTCTTCGTCGACGGACTGGCGGACTTCGCTG
Organism: Nocardia asteroides; assembly: GCA_019930625.1. Classification (NCBI taxonomy): domain Bacteria; kingdom Bacillati; phylum Actinomycetota; class Actinomycetes; order Mycobacteriales; family Nocardiaceae; genus Nocardia; species Nocardia asteroides. Next base: position 3,520,881 of record CP082844.1, on the reverse strand, counting down.
ATGATGCGGTTGACCTCCGCCGGATCGTGCCCGGCGTCGGCCAATTTGCGGAGCAACGCCTTAGCCTGGTCGATCACCTTGTCCGCGTCGACGATGCCGCAGGTTTCCCCGTCGCGGTACTGGACCAGGAACACGCTGGCGAGGTCTCGGCTCATCGGCCACCGCCAAGGGTCTGCTCGGCGAAATCGCGGCTCTCCCGCAGTTTGTCCCGCAGGCTTACCCCCAGTTCGGGAGCTAGCGTGTCGAGCACTTCCAGCAAGGGGCGCAGGACATTGCGCGCCGTCAGCGACAAGGCGCCCGCGGCGACGTATCCGAAGAAATCGGGGTCGAGTGCATCCGCCCATTCGATGCCGATTCGGTCGAGCCGGTCGTCGTCATCTGCAGCCGCGGCCATCTGGTACATCAACCGGGTCGCGTGCGACTGCACTTGCGCCAGGTCGACCACAGCGCGCGGCAAACCGTCCGCACCCATCACCATGTAGCGGTTCGGGTTGTCTTCCATCATGGGTTCCTCTCGGGTCTAGGGCGTCTCGTCGACGAACACGGCGCGGGCCAGGCGGAAGGCGTCAAGCCATGCAGACTCGGCGTCTGGCCAGGGCAGTTCATTCGCCGAGGAGAGGCGCGCGCGGGCGGCTTCGAGCTGGGCGCGGCGGACCTGCTCTCGCCATGCCTGCTCGTTGGTCCGCGGTGCGCGCGGGTTGTCGGTCGGGACAGGGCGGTCGCCGAAGTGCTTGCGCCACAGCTCTCGCGCGTCGGCGGGCGAACAGATCGGCCGACCGAGCGTCGGGGACAAGTGAGGGTGTGTCATCACTGCGCCCCTCAGTCCGCGTCGACGATGTCGGCAATCTGGAGCAATACGGCCGCGAGCTGCCGGGCCTCACCGGCCGTGAGGTCCATGTCGGTGTCGCCATGGCGCTGCGTCGCGTTGAGGTACACGCTGTCGCGCCCTCCGGGCCGACGCAGCGGAGAAACCTCGATGCTGGCGATCACGCCAAGGCCCGGGGACGGTTCGATCGTCATCGGGATAGACGGGCCGTCGCCGTAGCAGATCCTGTCGGCGTCGAACAGCTCGTCGGGGTGGCCGTCACCGCGGGGGCACCAGCTCGCGCAGCCGGGATCGCGGCGGCACTGCTGGCACTTGACCGGGACGTCCGGCAGGGGTGCGCTGACGGTGGCGATGACCGTCTTGCAGATGGAGCACGCGAGGTCGATCCACTCGACGTTGTTGATAGTCTTGGACATGAGCATTCCTTTGGTGTGGGTGTTCTCGATGGCCTGGAAAGCGGCGCCCACCGCCGCTTCCGGGCCGTTCTCGTCTATGGGCGTGGTCGACATCAGGCCGCGCCGGGCTGTTCACCAGCGGGACGCACCGTGTTGGCAGCTACGTAGGCACGCAGCGATTCCCACGAGTAGAGGATTCGCCCGTCAAGCCGCGTGTACTCCGGGCCACGACCCAGGTATCGCCTCTGCGCAAGGGCCGCAGTCGTAGTGCGCAGATATTCGGCTGCTTCCTTCGGCGTCGCCAGGGCGCCGAGAGCTGGAGTGCCACTCTTCACCGTCTCTCCTAATTTTCATCTTTGAACGATGATTTCCATCGTTGATGCATCACGATACACAACTAGCGATCACTTGGCTAGCTTTCATCGGCGAACGCAGACTTCCCAGCTTCAGCGATGGAAATCATCGGTTGGCGGGTATGCTGCCGCCATGTCCCCCACCAAGGAACCCGACAAGGTCGCGACGAAGACGCCGAAGAACCCACTTGGCATCACGGGCGAGACTGTGGCGAAGAACGTCGAACGACTCAGAAAAAAGCGCGGCCTCCAGTACACGGAGCTAGCGGCGCGCCTTGAAGCGATCGGCCGGCCAATTCCAACACTTGGCCTTCGGCATATCGAAGCCATGAAACGCCGGGTAGATGCCGACGACCTCGTGGCGCTGGCTGTCGCGTTGGGCACCAACACGAACGCCCTGCTCCTGCCTCCTACTAACAGCCCTACGCACCTTGTCGAGCTAACGGGATCGCGCGATCAAACCGCCGCAGATGCCTGGGCGTGGGCGCAGGGAAAGCGGCCGCTTCCGCGATCCCTCTCTGAGATTCCTGCCACCGTCCCCACCGAGAACCGCCACACCTACGCGCAGGCCGATTTCGAGAACAACAGCAACCCGGCGGTGCAGAACTGGACGGACCAGCCGAACATCGTTGTCGTTCCACAGGACAGCGGAGAGTGATCCCGTGGCGACGATTGAGCCGTACGAGACCAAGTCCGGAAAGCGCTACCGCGTGAGGTACCGCAAGCCTGACGGCAAGCAGACCGACAAGCGCGGGTTTCGCCGCAAGCTCGACGCCGAGCGGTTCGCCGCAACGGTCGAGGTCTCCAAGATCCGGGGCGAGTACATCGCGCCGTCGATGGGGCGCATGACGGTTGGCGAGATGGGGCCGAAGTGGATCGCCCGGCAAGTGCACATCAAACCGTCGTGGGCAGAGCGTGTCGATTCCATCTGGCGCGTGCACATCGAACCCCAGTGGGGCGCGCGTCAGCTCGCGTCCATCGAGCGGTCCGAGGTGCGGGACTGGATCGCCAGCATCAAGCGGGCACCGTCGACCGTCGCGGACATTCACGCGGTGTTCTCGATGATCCTCGATGAGGCGGTGGAGGAGAAGCGCGTACCGGCGAACGTGGCCGCAGGCTTGCCCCTCCCCCGTCGCCAACTCGTCGAACACAACTACCTCACGCACGACCAGGTGGCCGCACTCGCCGCGGAAGCGAAGCACCCAGAGATTGTGATGCTGCTCGCCTACAGCGGCCTGCGGTGGGGCGAGATGGCAGCACTACGGCCGCGAGATGTCGACTTGGACCGGCGCCGGATCCGCGTCGGGCGGTCTGCGTCCAAGGTCAATTCGCGGAGCGTGATCGGCTCGCCGAAGACGTGGGAGATTCGGACGGTCGCGGTACCGGGCGAGGTGGCCGAGATGCTGCGCACGGTCGTGGCCGCGCAGTCGGACCCCGAGGCCCTGTTGTGGTCGCGGCCGGATGGAGAACCGCTTAGGCCGCCGACGACGACCCATTGGTTCGGGGGTGCGGTCCGTCGCTGCATCAAGGCGTCGATACCGCTCGACGACGATGGCGACCCGACCGGCCCGGCGACCTTCCCGCGCGTGACTGCGCACCAACTCCGGCACACAGCCGCGTCGCTGATGATCGCCAGCGGTGCGCACGTGAAGACAGTGCAACGGCAGCTCGGGCACAAGACAGCCACGATGACGCTCGACAATTACGGCCACTTGTTCGAGGACGATCTCGACGACGTGGCCGAACGGATGAGCGAAGGTCTCCGGGCTGCCGCCCAGAAGTGTGGGCAAAATGTGGGCACGGCCCCAGAAGAGAGCAACGTAGCGGCATGAAAAAAGCCCCTCACCTGCAATGCAAGTGAGGGGCCTCGTCGTGGAGCTGCCGGGAATCGAACCCGGGTCCTCCGCCGCGTCTTCAGGGCTTCTCCGTGTGCAGTCCGCTGTGCCTCTACTCGGATCTCCGGGTCCCGCGAACAAGCCCGGATGACGATCCCAGTCGCTGTTCGATGTCCCGTCCTACTCCGCGACCGAGTAGGACGGTGAGCCCTCTAGCTGATGCCGGCACCGGAGCCGAGGGCATGCCCCGGGCCGACAGAGACGCTCTGCTGGTTAGGCAGCGAGAGCGTACTCGCGCTGATGAGAATCGGCGCTTAATTGGTTGCAACGACGCTTACGGTGGTCTCTTGCCTGCACCGACACGCTTCCCCTGAATCTACGTACGCAGTCGAAACCGTTCAGCCCCGTACGCCCCGGCACCTTGCCGGGCTGTCCATGTTAACACCGCCGGAAGCTCGGATCATCCCGATTTTCGGTGGTGGCGGTCGCCACATCCGCTGCTTCCGGTGGACACATCTCGTCGCCGAGAAGGCCCAGGTCGGCGCATGTACGTCGCGGCGTCGAACCTGACCTGTCGTGGAGAACCGAGGAACATCCTCCGCGGGCCAATGGACCATCGGCACTCCCGGGGGCTGAGCGGGCGTACCCGCCGACGACCTCCCGCACCGCGAGCCGAAGCCCGCCGCAAGCACCGTTGACGATCACCGCGCACGCGCGGTACCCGCCCCTTCCCGGATGCTGGTAGCCGATTCTCCGGGCGCGACGACAAAGCCGACTTACACTGCACGAGCCGTACGATCGGCTCTGAGCAGCGGATCTCGAATTCAGACTAAGGAAACACTTTGGCAGTTCGCACCATTCGGAACAGGTTGCTGCGCCTGTCCGCCCTCACCGTCATCGCCGGACTCGTCCTGGCCGGGTGCTCCACCGTGCGAGGCGAATCGAACCGGACCTCCCACCCGGGTGTTACCGCCGACCCGTGTCCCAACGCGATCGACTCCCGCAAGGGCTGTATCTACCTGGGTGTGCTGTCCGATCTGACGAGCGGGCCGTTCGCCGCGCTGGGCAAGGACATCCAGCACGGCCAGCTGGCGTTCTGGAAGGCGGTGAACGAAGGGGGCGGGATCGGCGGCAAATACGAGGTGGACATCGCCACCCACACCGAGGACACGAACTACGATCTGCAGAAGCACGCCGAGGCCTACCGGCGGATCGAGCCGCACGTCCTCGCGCTCGCGATGAGCTTCGGCACCGTGCAGACGCAGAAGGTGCTTCCCGAGATGGATGCGGCGAACATGGTCGCCATCGCCGGAACCCTCTGGTCGGGTTGGCAATTCGAGAACAGCGACAAGGGCCTGCTGCTGGAGTCCGGATACTCCTATTGTTCCGAGGCCATCATCGCCCTGGACTGGCTCGCCGAGCACGTGGCGAAGCCGAATTCCATCGCGACGGTCAGCTATCAGGGCGATTACGGCGGCGACTACTCCACCGGCGCGAAGAAATGGGCCTCCGCCAACCGCGTCGACATGGTGGCGCAGATCGACACCGAGCCCAACACTCAGATAGGCAATCAGGACGCCGCGGTCGCCAAGATCCTGAACGCCAGAGCCGATCTCGTGCTGCTGGCCACGGGGCCCGCGGAGGCGGGCGAGATCATGGGCAAGGCGGCACTGGCCGGTTTCCCGGGCAGGTTCCTCGGCTCGGGCCCGACGTGGAACGGTGGCCTGCTGAAAAGCCCGGCAGCGACAGCGATCACGGCACGCTACAATATGACCTCGCCGCTGGACGGCTGGGACGGTACCAGCGCGGGCGCGAAGAAGGCCAGGGCCTCGGCGACCAGGGAGCCATCCACCTGGGGTTACAGCGCGGGCTGGATGTTCTCCTACCCGATGAAGGCGCTGCTCACCCGGGCGGTCAACGAAGACAAGCTCAACCGTGCGGGCGTACGCGAGGCGGTGCACGGCCTGCGCGTCGACTACGAGGGCGCGATTCCCGAATACATCTACGGCGCGGCCAAACCCGACCTCACTCGGCAGCGAGCGGTCATCGAAGTGCCGGATCAGACCGCGCCGCTGGGCGCGAAGACCCTGGCGGCCGAATACCACGGCCCGACTCAGGACCGCATCACCCTCACCGAGCCCTGCGTGCAGCCGTAAGCGAGCGACACATGCTTTCACACCGTAATTTCCGTCGGCTGCTTCGTCTCGCGGCCGTTCCCCTGGCACTCGGTCTGGCGCTGACCGGCGGATGTTCGACCTCGACACCCACCGCCGCACCGGGCGTCACCCGCGAACCCTGTCCCCACGCGATACACCGCGACAAGGGCTGCATCTACTTGGGCGTCCTGTCGGATCTGAACAACGGTCCCTTCGCTCCGCTCGGAAGGTCCCTGCAAGAAGGGCAACTGGCGTTCTGGAACGAGGTGAACAAGCAGGGCGGCATCGGCGGGTACGAGATCGACATCGCGACCTACAGCCGCGACACCGCCTACGACCCGCGCAAGCACGCCAAGGAATTCGAGAACGTGGCGCCCCATGTGCTGGCTCTCGCTATGAGTTTCGGGACCGCGCAGACACTCGGCGTTCTGCCCGAGATGGACGAGGCGAACCTGGTGACCGGCGCGGGCACGCTCTGGTCGGGCTGGCAGTATCGCTCCACGGACCGCGATCTGGTGCTGGACGACGGTTTCTCCTACTGCACCGAAGCTGTGCTCGGGCTGGACTGGTTCGCACAGAACCACTATCAGCCGCGCACGCTCGGCGTGGTCGCCTATCGCGGCAACTATGGCGGTGACTACGCCAGCGGGGCGCTCAAGTGGGCGTTGGACAATGGCGCGACAATCAACGCGCGGATCGACACCGGGCCCAATACCGAAGTGGGCAATCAGGACTACCCGGTCGCCGAGATCATGGCCGACCCGCCCGACGTGGTCCTTCTGGCCACCGGACCGGGCGAAGCCGCCGAGATCGTCGGCAAGCTGGCGAAATCCGGCTACTCGGGCCGTTTCCTGGGGTCCACCCCCACCTGGAACAACGCGTTGCTCGAGACGCCTGCCGCGCCCGCGCTCACGGCGCTCTACAACTACACTTCGCCGTTCGACGGCTGGGACGGCACGAGCACCGGAGCGCAGCGCGCCAGGAACGCCGCGCCGCGCGAACCGACGAATTTCGGTTACAACCTGGGTTGGGCGATCTCCTATCCGATGAAGGCGCTACTGACCAAGGCAGCCGAGACGGGCGAATTGGACCGCGCGACGCTGCGCAAGGCCCTCGCCGGGCTCACCGTCGATTCCGAGGGAATGGCCGCGCCCCAGGTCTATGGGCGGGAAGAACCCGACGTCGCGGCGCAGCGCGCGGTGGTCAACGTGCCCGATCCGTCCACTTCGCTGGGTTCGCGCACGGTGGTCGCCGACTACCGCAGCCCCACACTGATGCGCATCGCGATGCGCGAGCCATGCACACGATGATCTGCTATCGCAGGGCGGTCGTCGCGGTTCGCCGCGCGGCCGCCCGGGCTCCCTGGCGGCCGTCACGGTGAGCCGGACGACTCCGGCTGCGAGGCGCTGCATGAGCAGCGGCCGTAGTCCGGAGTTACGTGGTGATCTTCGCGTCACGTCGTCCGGCGACTCCGGGCTCACCGGTAGCGCTTCGACCGGCGCGAAACCCGCGATAGCGAGCAGGCCGGGTCGCTCGCCGGTTATCGCATGCCTTTGACCCGCCGTCCCAGCTCGCGGGTGACCTCTCGCTCGGCGGTGCGCCGGGCCAAGTCTTGGCGCTTGTCGTAGTCCTGCTTGCCCTTGGCCAGCGCCAACTCGACCTTCACCTTGCCGTCGGAGAAATACATCGACAGCGGTACCAGCGTCTGGTTGCCCTCCCGGGACTTGCCGACCAACCGCTCGATCTCGCGCTTGTGCAGCAGCAACTTGCGCACCCGGCGGGGCGCGTGGTTCGTCCAGGTGCCGTGGCTGAACTCGGGGATGTGCAGCCCACGCAGCCACACCTCGCCGTTGTCCACCGTCGCGAAGGCGTCGACCAGCGAGGCCTTGCCCTCACGCAGGCTCTTCACCTCGGTGCCGACCAACGCGATCCCGGCCTCGTAGATGTCCAGGATCGTGTAGTTGTGCCGCGCCCGGCGGTTGGTCGCGATGACCTTGCGCCCCTGTTCCTTCATAACGGTCCACTTTAAGTGACCCGGCAACCGGATTATTCCCGCAGGTCGCCGACGCGCTACCCGCCTTGGCGCAGCACTATGTAGAGAACGAGGACGGCGAGGAACGCGACGAGCAGCGCCACCGTCGACATCCGCGGGACGCCGGACCGGTGCGGCGCCGGGCGGCGGCGCAGCCACACGCTCTCTACCGACGGATCGGTCCTGCCGCGCACGTACGGTGGCGCGTCCGGGGCCTCACCCCCGATAGAGCCGGTTGAAACTTCGTCGTCCGCATCGCTGGAACCCTCACCCGGTGCCATAGCCTGCACGGTAACCGCCACGACGGCGACACGCCGCAATTACCGCTCGGCGCAATGGAGTTGGAACTCAGCTCAAGCGCCGCCGGAAAACCTCGGTGGACCCACCGGTCGCCAGGTCGACCGTGTGCACGCCCAACTCGGCCCGGCCTTCGGTGAGCTCGAGGATCATGAATCCCAACTCGTGATAGGTCTCGTACAACGCGCTGTGACCGGCGCTCGCGGCAAGTCGCGGTTCGGGGCCGACGGTCTTCGCGGCGGCACCGGACACGATCTGCCTGGTTCCCTTCGACGCCGCCGTGGGTTCGAGAACCTGCAGCGAGTGGTCGTGGCCGGACAGAATGAAGTGGCACCGGCCGACCACATGGTCTTCGATGAAGCGTTGCACGTGCACGCCGTTGATCGGCTCCAGCGACAAGCCCTCGTAGCGGCCTGCGTCGCCATGCGGGCCGTTGCTCAGGTAGGGCTGGTGGGTGCAGGCGATCTTCCACGTGGCGGGCGACTCGGCGATGGCGCGGTCGAGCCAGTCGCGTTGCTCGTTCATGAACTGGCCGTCGACCGCCCAATAGGGCGAGAACACCGGCGGCACGTAGGCGGCCAGCGGATTGACGTCGAGAACGAAGAACTCGACGACGGGGTCGGGCTCCGGGATCCGCACCGAGTAGTAGCGGCTCGGCATCCACCAGCGCCGCGAGACGGCGTGGTACTCCACCTCCGCGTTGCCGCGCAGCAGCCACCCGCCGTCACCACCGAGCACGGAGCTGTTGTCGTGGTTGCCCAGCACCATCAGCCACGGGAAATCCAGTCCGGCGTTGGGGTTTTCGAATTTGTCGGCGAACTGGACATCGGCCGCGTCGACGGGACCGTGCTCGTAGATGTTGTCGCCGAGGCCCAGGGCCAGCGAGACCGGCTCACGGCCGTGACACGCGCGCATGGCGTCGGCCACCGCCCACTGGGCGCGGGCGCCGGTGCCCGCGTCGCCGGTCAGCAGTACCCGCACTCGGCGCTCGGTCGGGAAGGGGAACTTGCTGACTCCCTCGGCGACCGGTACCGCATGCGCGGGCGTACGGCCGACCAGCGTGGCCCCGGCTGCGAGGGTGGCGGCGCCGGCCAGGAACTCCCGGCGCCCGATCGTCTCGCTCGCACTCACATGTCCTCCAGGGTATTCGGCGGTCCTGCCCGGCGACCATCCTCGCCCATCGGCAATCCGCGCGGCGGAGGGCTCATGCCGCTGTGAGCACTTCGAGCACCTGTTCCCCGTATTTCGCGAGTTTGTTCTCGCCGACACCGCTGACACCGCCGAGCTCGGCCAGGCTGGCCGGCTTGCGTGCCGCGATCTCGCGCAGGGTGGCGTCATGGAAGACGACGTAGGCGGGAACGCCCTGTTCCTTCGCGGTCGCCGCGCGCCATTCGCGCAGCTTCTCGAACAGCGGCAGATCGGTCTGTGTGAGGTCGGCGGCGGCCGCCTTGGCGGCCTTCGCCGCCCGCGCGGGCTTGATCGCGCGTTCGGGCTCGCGGCGCAGGAGCACTCGGCGACCGTCGAACAGCACTTCACTGCTGGCCTCGGTGAGCGTCAACACCCCGTAGTCGCCGTGGACGGCCAGCAGCCCATGGGCCAGCAGTTGCCGCACCACCCCGCGCCATTCCGTGTCGCGCAGGTCGGTGCCGACGCCGAAGACTTTCAGCTCATGGTGGTCGTGCTGCAGAACCTTGGGATTCTTCTTGCCGAGCAGGATGTCCACGATGTGGCCCGCGCCGAAGCTCTGGCCGCGTTCCCGCTTCAGCCGCAGCACCGCGGACAGCAATTTCTGCGCGGCCACGGTGCCGTCCCAGGATTGCGGCGGGGACAGGCAGGTGTCGCAGTTGCCGCAGGGTAGGCCGGGCTCGCCGAAGTAGGCGAGCAGTTGGGTGCGCCGGCAACCGACCGTCTCGCAGAGCGCGAGCATCGCGTCCAAGTGCAGCTGCAGCTGGCGCCGGTGGGCGGCGTCGCCCTCGGAGGCGTCGATCATCTTGCGCTGCTGCACCACGTCGTTGAGGCCGTAGACCATCCACGCCGTCGAGGGCAGCCCGTCGCGGCCGGCGCGGCCGGTCTCCTGGTAGTAGCCCTCCACCGATTTCGGCAGGTCGAGATGGGCGACGAAGCGCACATCGGGCTTGTCGATGCCCATGCCGAAGGCGATGGTCGCCACAACGACCAGCCCGTCTTCGCGCAGGAAGCGCGACTGGTTCGCCGCACGGGTGCGATTGTCCAAGCCGGCGTGGTACGGCACCGCGGAGATGCCGTTCTCGGTGAGGAACGCCGCGGTCTTCTCCACCGAGTTGCGCGAGAGGCAGTAGACGATGCCCGCGTCTCCCGCGTGCTCGGTGCTGATGAATTCCAGCAGCTGACGGTCGGGACGGTTCTTCGGCTCGATCCGGTACTGGATATTGGGCCGGTCGAAGCTGGACACGAAGCGGCGGGCGCCGCCGAGATCGAGACGTTGGATGATCTCGTCGCGCGTCTTCTCGGTAGCGGTCGCGGTCAGCGCGATCCGCGGCACCTCCGGCCATCGCTCGTGCAGCATGGAAAGGCCCAGGTAATCCGGCCTGAAGTCGTGACCCCACTGGGACACGCAGTGCGCTTCGTCGATGGCGAACAGCGCGACCTTGCCACGATCCAGCAGTTGCGCGGTCGAATCCAGGCGCAGCCGCTCCGGCGCCAGATACAGCAGATCGAGCTCGCCCGCGACGAACTGCGCTTCGACGGTCCGCCGCTCATCGGGGTACTGGGTGGAGTTGAGGAATCCCGCGCGCACGCCCAGAGCGCTGAGCGCGTCCACCTGGTCCTGCATGAGAGCGATGAGCGGTGAGACCACCACACCGACACCGGGGCGCACCAGAGCGGGCACCTGGTAGCAGAGCGACTTGCCGCCGCCGGTCGGCATGAGCACCAGCGCGTCTCCGCCGTCGATCACGTGCTGCACGATCGCGCGCTGGTCGCCGCGGAAGCTGTCGTAACCGAAGACCCGGCGTAGAACATCTTGCGCCGCAACGGATCCGGAGTCCGAACCGGAAGCGTCTTCGATCGCCACAGTCGCGAAATCATCGGGGGGAGTCACCCGGCCCATCCTACGAGCGCTCGGCCAGGGCGGTAGGGGTCCGGTTCGGCGTTCGCCCTGCTGAACCGCCGAGTTCTCCACATGTGGACAACCGAGAAAGGGTGTGGTGGATCACGGCTCGCTGACCTCGAATTTTCTCCGCTCGTGCGGAAATATCAGGCCTTCCCGCTCCATCAAGCGCTGTTATGTTGTCGCTCATGGCAACAGGGAGAGGGATCCGGGCGCGTGCGGCGATGCTCACCGCCACCGTGGTCGCCGGAGTCGCCGTGGTCACCGGGGCGATGCCGACAGCGCGAGCGGAGACATTTCCCACGATGTGCTCGGACGGCTGGGAGACCACGACAGTCGTCGAAGGCGTCGGCAATCTGGAGAATCTGGATTCCGACGGGCAGGGCGGTTTCTACGTCACCGGGCTGATGGAGGGCTACCTGGCCCACGTCGACCGTGCCGGACGGATGGAGAAGCTGGTCACGGACGTGCACCGGCCCGCGGGCGTGCGCGTCGCGGGACGCTACGTCTACTTCCTCACCGGAGACGGGCTCAGCGAACCGCCCGGCACACTCCAGCGCTACGACACCGAGACCGGGGCGGTGCGCGTCCTGCTGACCGGGCTGAACGGGCCCAATGGTCTGCTGTTGCTGCCGGACGGCAGCCTGCTGTTCACCACGATCGGGCTGGGCGGTCCGAGCGGGATCTCCCGCTACTGGCCCCAGACGAGCGAGTACGAGCGGGATTGGGCGATCCTCCCGCCTTCCAACGGCCTCGCGCTGGCCGCGGACGGCGAATCGGTCTACGTCGACACCATGACGCTGCAGATACTCCGCGTCCGACTCGATGATCCGTCGCGTCCCACGGTCGTCTCCGGCATCCCGGACCTGGTCGCCCTGCCCGACGATATGGAGGCCACCCGAGCGGGCGCGCTCTTCGTCGCCGATCACGTCCTCGGCGCCGTCTACCAGGTGGATACGAACACCGGGGCCACGTGCGCGATCATCACCGGCTTGATCAAACCCGGCCCGCTGCGCGACCCGCCGGACGGCGCGACTTCGGTCCGCATCGACCGCGACGGGAATTCCTGGGCGCTGTTCGTCACCAGCATGGACGGCTCTCTGCGCCGCCTGCGCCCACCAGCGGGCATCGATCTGACTCCAGCGACTCCGGCGCGGGCGGGATAGACCGAAAGGCATTCCAGGAACGCGCAGCATCTCCGACATGAACCGCCGCGCGATCCGCGAACGACGCCCACGAGCGCCGCGGACTCCAGCTGCGCAACGCCGACAAGGTGAAGGTGCGCCGGTACGGCAACGCCGTCACCCCGTCAGTGGCGGAAATTCTCATCTCCGCGCTCGTCGAGGCGATCACCGGTGAAGGGCTCGACCGCTGAGTCAGCAACGGACAGTGGTCACTTGCCGCCTGATCCGCCGACGGCTGTCGGCCCGTCGGCGACAATGCCTCTCGTGGGAAACCTCGCGACATCGGCCTAATGGGCCGACAAGGCGGCCGGAACGGCGGAATCCGTACGCAACCACTGGGTCCGCGCGCGGACTACCCCGTCTGTGGGCGACCGGTTGAGTGGCAGGGTGAGCGCAACGTATCAGTGGTGGGAAGTGCCTACTGTGGGCAGGAGGCCGGGTTGCGGTGAGGGTCGGCTCGGCTGGACCGACCGGGCCTTGAAGAACGGTTGGTGGCGCGATGGGTTTCTACGACTGTAGTTGCATGATCACCGGTGTCAGTCTGATGCCTGTTGACGCCACCCTGGTCGTGCTTCAACGCGTCGGCGGAAACTACCTGCCGATCACGCTGGGCATCGCGGGCACCTACGACCGACTCGGCGGGATCGACGGCGTCCGCGAGGACCTCGATACCGAACTCGTTGTGCGCTACTTCCTCGACCGGTATCGCGACGGCAGATTCTTTGCAAAAGATCAGACCAGCACCTTCGACGGTGACGCACTCACCTCCGACAGCCACATCGAGGAGCTGCTGCAGCTCATCGAACGCACCCACCTGGCAATCGAATACGACAACATCCCCGCGTCGACCGTGCTGGACGGCGACATGGTCGTCTTCGCATTGATCGCGCAACCTGTCTGGGATGCCATCGTCGACAGAGCCCCTGTACCGGACCGGTCACCGGAGCGTCAGGCCGAGCGGGTCTTCGGCCCGGCATCGACAGCCGCCGAGATCTATGAAGGTCGGCTTCCAGAACTGGCGACCTCTCTCGGCCAGCTGGCCGCGGTCAACGACTTCGTCGAAGCCCACGGGCTGCGCTGGGCTCCCGCACCTGAGCCGTCGCAGCGGTACCCGGACGGTTACGGCTACCAACACGGCGACGAAATCAAGGAATTCCTCGACCGGGCCAAACGCGACTATCGGGACGACCCGGTCATTTCGGCTGGCCTGGCCGCCTATGAACAGTCGATCGACTGGGTCGTCGAAGAACTCGACCGGCAAGTCGACGACCACGCCGTGGCACCTCAGCCCACATCCGCGACAGCAGCCGACCTCCTCGAGGTGCCCGTCCACAAGCCGATACAGTATGCAGTCCGTATCCACCGCGACGAGCCCGATCAACCCTGAGTGGCGGGTTCGTAGTCGCGGACGCAGCGGCGGTGTTTGCTGATCCAGGGCTCTCGGGCTTTCGCGGCCCGGCATCCAGGCCGAAGACGATCATCGCGAACGCGCGCCGCCGCGGCCCGCAGCAGGGCACGCTGCTCGGCGGACCGAGGGTGCGGGGGTTGATCGGCTCCACCACCACCCGCGGTGTGGCGGGGGCGCCCAAGCCGAAGCGTGCGTATTCGGTGTGGGTGAGGCTTCGTCGGCGGGAACCGACCTGGGTTCGTGCTCTGGCAGTGCGAACGGCGCCCGGCCCCGGCGAACTGCGGACCGAAACGAAGCCGAGTGTTCACTCGCGAGAATGTCGGTGCCGGTGGCTACTGTGCGAGCATGCGCAGCAGAATTGCCGAGTTCACTTACGACCGTATTCAGGTCGGCGACATCGCGCTGAACGTCGCCATGGCCGGCTCCGGTACACCGGTCGTGCTCTTGCATGGATTCCCGCAGACACATCTGGCTTGGCGTCATGTCGCCGCCGACCTGGCGCGAGATCACCGGGTGATCTGTCCGGATCTGCGTGGCTACGGTGAAAGCGACAAGCCTGCCGATATACCCGGCGAGGACACCTACACCAAACGAACGATGGCCACCGACATCGTTGAACTCATGCGGTCGTTGGGCCACCCCCGATTCGCCCTGGTCGGCCACGACCGAGGTGGGCTCGTCGCCTTCCGCGCAGGGCTGGATCACCCGGAGACAATCAGCCACTTGGCAATCCTCGACGTCCTACCGGCAGCCGACATGTGGGCCACCCTGCACGGGACCGCAGGGATCTTCGCCTTTCACCTCTACCTGCTCGCCCAACCCGGCGATTTCGCCGAGCGAATGATTCGAGCTGATCCCGAGGCGTTCTTCGGGCACTTCCTCGACACCTGGGCGCACAACCACGACGCGATCCCCGCCGATATCCGTTCCGAATACCTGGACGCCGCCCGCCACGACGACGCGATCACCGCGGTCTGCGCCGACTATCGCGCGAGCGCTTACGCCGACAACCTCCATGACGAGGCCGATCGCCTTGCCGGTTACCGCCTGACCATGCCGGTCACTGCCCTCTGGCAAGACCCCGGCGAACTCGCCCTCCCCTTCGACCCCGAGGCCATCTGGTGCTCATGGACAACAGATCTACGCACCGCGACAGTGAATTGCGGCCACTTCCTGCCCGAAGAGCGGCCCGAAGCCGTCATCGAAGCGGTGCGCGAACTTATCGACTGAGACTTTCGTTGACAGGCGGCCTACTACTCACGACCTTTCCCAGATTGCGAACCGAAAAGAAGCTGGGCCCAGCTCAGTTGCCACCCCGACGATCAGGTGCTTCCACCGGGTGCCCCATGAGCTGGCGGGCGAGCATGGCGTAGCCGACCGCAGTTTCGTCACTAAGGGCCGAACGTGATCGACAGGTGCAGAGGGTCGGCGTTTGTCGACAGCGCTTCTTGGAGAACAAGATCACTGCGGATGTGCTCGAACTTGGACGCCGAGCAGACCGCGATGCCAAGCCAGGTGGTGGACAACACCGACGAAGCGCGAGTACGCCGCCCGATGCACGGGCACCGAAACCAGCAGCAAGCGGCGTCAGCCCCGCAGGCGGTCGAGGACGTTCTCGTGGAGCAAACCGTTGGTGGCGATGGCGTCGCCACCATGCGGACCGGGTGCGCCGTCCAGCGCAGAGAAGCGCCCGCCCGCTTCGCGGACGAGGATGTCCAGCGCGGCCAGGTCCCACAGGGAGACCTCCGGTTCGGTGGCGATGTCGACGGCGCCTTCGGCGAGCAGGCAGTAACTGAGGAAGTCGCCGTAGCCGCGCACGCGCCACACGTCGTCGGTCAGGGCGAGGAAATGCTCGCGCAGTCCGCGCTCGCGCCAGCCGGAAAGACTGGAGAACGCCAGGCTGGCCGAACCCAGCTCGCCGACGGCGGAGACCGAAATCGGCTCGGCCACCTGCCCCTGGAAGCTCGACCACGCCCCCGATCCCGCGGCGGCCCACCAGCGTCGGACCAAGGCGGGGGCGCTCACCACACCGACGACCGGCTCCCCGTCTTCCAGCAGCGCGATCAGCGTCGCCCAGATGGGCACCCCGCGCACGAAGTTCTTGGTGCCGTCGATGGGGTCGACCACCCACTGGCGTCCGCTGAACTCGGCGGCCCCGCCGAATTCCTCACCCAGCACCGCGTCGCCGGGCCGGGCTTCGGACAGCACCTGCCGAATCGCCTGCTCCACGGCCAGGTCGGCGTCGGACACCGGCGTCAGGTCCGGCTTCGCGTCGACTTTCAGGTCCAGCGCACCGAAACGGTCCCGGGTGATCGCGTCGGCGGCATCGGCCAGCCGCAGGGCGAGTTCCAGATCGGAGGAGTACACAGCCACACTCCGCACCTTATCGGCCGCCCGGTCGCGCCGATGGGCAGCGGCGCCGACCCGGCACTCATCCCACGGTTTCCAGCGACCGCGCCGCGGCCAACGCGCTCGCCCACCAGTGCAGCTGGTCGAGCAGCGCCGTCGCGGCGGCGGCGGGCTCTTCGGGTTCCAGCAACCGTCCCTCTGCGTCGAAGAGCAGGTAGTAGCGCGGGAACGACACATAGTTGCGGACGGTGTGCGCGTTGAGTTCGTTGAAGATCTGCCGCAGGTGCTCGATGGCCAGCAAGCCACCGGAGGCTCCGCTGTAGCCGACGAAACCGATCGCCTTCGCGTCCCACTGCGTGAAATGCCAGTCGATGACGGCCTTGAGCGAGGCCGGGATGCTCCGGTTGTAATCGGGCGTCACGATGACGAAGGCATCAGCTGCCGCGAGTCGGCGGCTGAGGTCGGTCATTCCCTCGGGGCGCTGCGGATCCGGGTCGAGCGCTGGGGGCACCGCGGGCAACTCCAGGGGGATGTGCGCCTCGGCCAAGTCGATGACGTCCACCTCGAACACACCGTGCCGCCGCGCCTGATCGGTGAACCAGGTCGCGACGATGGGCCCGAAACGTCCCTCCCGGACGCTGCCGATGATCACCGCGAGCTTCAGGGGGGTGCTGGACATGCTGTTCCTCCTCGGATCACAAAGCGGCCCGGACGAGCCGCGTCAACCCAATCTGCTGTCCGGCGCGCGAAGCAGGGAGACCGCCGTGAGAGTGGTAGTGACAGGGACCCCCTTCAGGCGTTTCGCCTTGTTAGGTTCGAAAGGTGAGCGACAACGAACTCGGGCTGTTCCTGCGCACCCGCCGCGAAGCGGTGACGCCCGCTCAGGTCGGCCTGCCCACCGGTCCGCGGCGGCGTACGCCAGGTTTGCGCCGCGCCGAGCTGGCCACCTTGGCCGGTGTGAGCGTGGAGTACGTCACTCGTCTCGAGCAGGGTCGCGACCGGCGTCCCTCGCCCCCGGTGCTTTCCGCGCTCGCGGACGCGTTGCGTTTGAGCCCCGCCGAGCGCATCCACCTACACAGGTTGACCAAGTCGGTGGACAGCGGGTTCACCTGCATGGGCGACGCGCAACCGCTCCGCGAGGTGCGGCCGACGGTGCGCGCGATCATGGACCGGCTCGAACCCGCGCCCGCCGTGGTGGTCAACCGCCTCACCGAGGTTCTGGCCTACACCGACGGCTACCACCGGCTGATGGCGCCCACCGGCCTCTTCGACGGACCCGATGCCCCGCCGAATCTGGCGCGCTTCGTCTTCCGCGTGCCTGCCGCCAGGGCTTGCTACCCGGATTGGGAGCACGTCGCCGACGAGACGGTCGCCACGTTGAAGCAGGGGCCTTTTCGCGCCGATCCGCACATCGCCGGCCTCGCCGACGAACTCACCGTCACCGTGGGCCCGGCGTTCACCGAGCGGGTGAACACCGTGCCGAGCCTGGCCGCCACCAGCGGTATCACCCGCCTCGCCCACCCCGAGGCCGGTGCCCTGCGCCTGGCCTACGAGTTCCTGGAACTCTCCGCCGACGACGACCAGCGAGTGATCGTCTACCTACCGGCCGACGACGCCACCGCCGCCGCCCTCGCCACCCTCACCGGACGCCGCCCGGGGGGACTGCGCGCGGTACCGAACTGACCGGCGCCCTCCAGGGCAGAGCCGAGCAGCCTTCCCGCCGGATATTCGTCCACGCCCCCCTCGCCAGCCGTTCCCGCCAGGTGCTGTCGGGTGCACCCGGTGAATTCGCCACCGGCATATCCCACGCCCACCTCCACGACATCGGCTCTGGCAGCGCGACCACGCGGGCCACGAGGAGCGAGACCCGAGAACAGCCGCGTTTCGCCGAGCCCAGCTTTTACTCCGGCGGACACCTGAACAGGACGACAGGCCTCCGGCCGTCCGCAGAGCGACCAATTCCAATCACCAACTGCGCCAAGCGCGGTCGCCGTTTAGGGTATGAACCCATGAGGCGTCCGTCACAGCGCACCCACCCGGCGTGGGGTGGAAAGCGAGCGCGCGGCGTCCCGGTGACGCACTCGCTCCGCCCATATACGGCGCTGCCCACCCGCGCCGGGACCGTCCCCGGTCACCCCGCGCGCACTCGTGTGCTGCGGTCACGGAGGGGCAGCTAGGCTTGACCATCGTGCATCCTGACGTTTCCGCTGATCTCGCCGAACTCGACGCCACTTTGAAGACGGTCGAATCGGTCCTCGACATCGACGAGCTGCGTCGTCGTATCGACGAGCTCGAGCATCAGGCCGCGGACCCCGACCTGTGGAACGACCAGGACCACGCCCAGCAGGTCACCAGCGAGCTGTCCCACGCCCAGGGTGAATTGCGCCGGGTCGAGGAGCTGCGTCAACGGCTCGACGACCTGCCGGTGCTCTACGAACTGGCCGAGGAGGAAGAGGGCGAGGCCAGGACCATCGCGCTCGCCGAAGCCGATGCCGAGCGCACCGCGCTGCACGCCGACGTGGAGGCGATGGAGGTCCGCACGCTGCTGTCGGGCGAGTACGACAAGCGTGACGCACTGGTGAACATCCGCTCCGGCGCCGGTGGCGTGGACGCCGCCGACTGGGCCGAGATGCTGATGCGCATGTACATCCGCTGGGCCGACCGGCACAAGTACGGGGTCGAGGTCTACGACACGTCCTACGCCGAGGAAGCGGGCATCAAGAGCGCCACCTTCGCGGTGAAGACGCCCTATGCCTACGGCACGCTGTCGGTCGAGATGGGCACGCACCGGCTGGTGCGGATCAGCCCGTTCGACAACCAGGGCCGCCGCCAGACCTCCTTCGCCGAGGTCGAGGTGCTACCCGTGGTCGAGACCACCGACCACATCGAGGTGCCCGAGACGGAGATCCGGGTCGACGTGTACCGCTCCTCGGGCCCGGGTGGCCAGAGCGTCAACACCACCGACTCCGCGGTCCGCATCACCCACCTGCCCACCGGCATCGTGGTCACCTGCCAGAACGAGAAATCCCAGCTGCAGAACAAGATCTCGGCCATGCGGGTGTTGCAGGCCAAACTCTTGGAGCGCAAGCGGCAGGAAGAGCGCGCCGAGATGGACGCGCTGAAGACCAACGAGGGCGCCTCATGGGGCAACCAGATGCGGTCCTACGTGCTGCACCCGTACCAGATGGTCAAGGACCTGCGGACGAACTACGAGGTCAACAACCCGTCGGCGGTGCTCGACGGTGACATCGACGGGTTCATCGAGTCGGGTATCCGCTGGCGAATGCGAGAGCAGGCAAGCTAGATGAATGTCGCGGGCATCCAGGCGATCGCTTCCACCGGTTTCACCACGTGGCTACGCGGCTCGGGCCTGGAGATCGTGCTGCTCGTTCTCGGCGCCATCCTGTTCAGCCGGTTCGCCACCTACATCAGGGACCGGGTCACTCGCAGAATCGACGCCGGGTTCCACAGCAGCGACGCATTGGTGCGCACCGAGGCGGCCAAGCATCGTCACGCGCTGGCCCAGGTGATCACGTGGGTGGTACTGACCATCGTCTACGTGCTGATCACCATGGAGGTGCTGCGGCGGCTCGGCTTCGCCGTCACCGGGTTGGTCGCGCCCGCCGCGGTGCTCGGCGCCGCGCTCGGCTTCGGCGCGCAGCGCATCGTGCAGGACATCCTCGCCGGGTTCTTCCTGATCACGGAGCGGCAGTACGGATTCGGTGATGTGGTCCGCATCGCGGTGACTGGAGCCGCGGACCAGGCGGAGGGTACGGTCGAGGACGTCACGCTGCGGATCACCACGCTGCGCAACGCGGACGGTGAGGTGATCACGGTCCCCAACGGGCAGATCGTGAAGGTCACGAACCTGTCGAAGGACTGGGCGCGCGCCGCGATCGACGTGCCGGTGGCCGCGAGCGCTGACATCACCAGGGTCAACGAGATCCTGCACGAGGTCGGTACAAAGGCGTACGAAGACGCTCGCTTGAAGCCGCTGCTGCTCGACGAGCCCACCGTCATGGGTGTGGAAGACCTCACCGTCGACCAGATGAACATCCGAATGGTTGCCCGAACATTGCCGGGTAAACAATTCGAAGTCGGACGCGAGCTGCGGGTACGTGTCGCCGCGGCGCTGCGCCGGGAGGGAATCAGTGAGACCACGTAGATCCACGGCGATCCTGATGGCAACCTGGGTCGCCACCTTCGCGCTGTACGTATTCGTCAAACCCGACGAAACGACCACCGCTCCGGCCACCCTGGTCAACGCTGTTCCGGCAGCGGTGATCACGGAACCGCCGGGTCGCTGAGCCGAGCGTGACGGGCCGCCGCCGCGCTGTCACCCATGGTTGACGACGCAGTCCGCGCCCGGTTGCTGGTTACACTGGCTCCCCGTGATCACCATGCGGAACGTGACCAAGTCGTACAAGACCTCGACGCGACCCGCGCTGGACGACATCACCGTCGATGTGGGCAAGGGCGAGTTCGTCTTCATCATCGGACCGTCCGGCTCGGGCAAGTCGACCTTCATGCGTTTGCTGCTGAAGGAGGAGGCCCCGACGGCGGGCGAGATCAGAGTCGCCGACTTCCGGGTCGACCGGTTACCCGGCCGCAAGGTGCCCAAGCTGCGCCAGCGCATCGGGTGCGTCTTCCAGGACTTCCGGCTGCTGCAGCAGAAGACGGTGTACCAGAACGTCGCGTTCGCGCTGGAGGTGATCGGCAAGCGACGCCAGTTCATCGACCGCACCGTCCCCGAGGTGCTCGACATGGTCGGCCTCGGCGGCAAGGCCGACCGGCTGCCGACCGAGCTTTCCGGTGGTGAGCAGCAGCGGGTGGCGATCGCGCGGGCTTTCGTGAACCGGCCGCTGGTCCTGCTGGCCGACGAACCGACGGGCAACCTCGATCCCGACACCAGCGGCGACATCATGATGCTGCTGGAGCGGATCAACCGGGTCGGCACCACGGTGGTGATGGCCACACACGACAACCACATCGTCGACGCGATGCGCAGGCGGGTGGTGGAGCTCGATCACGGGCGGTTGGTGCGCGACGAGGCGACGGGCGTGTACGGGGTGGGCCGGTAATGCGCGCGAGCTTCCTGTTCGGCGAGGTCTTCGCGGGTCTACGCCGCAATGTCACGATGACCATCGCGATGATCCTGACCACCGCGGTCTCGCTCACCATGCTCGGCGGCGGCCTGCTCGCGGTGCGCATCGCGGACAAGACCGAGCAGTACTTCCTGGACCGGCTGGAGGTGCGGCTGTACCTCACCGAGGACGTCTCGGCCAACGATCCGGACTGCTCGCAGGACCCGTGCCGGCCACTCATGGCGGATCTGAAGGCGACCAGGGGCGTGGAGGCGGTCCAATTCCTCAACCGCGAGGAAGCGGTCCGCGAGGCCAAGGAGAAGACCTTCAAGGACCAGCCCGAACTGGCCAAATACGTCAGCGAGACGCCGCTGCCCGCGTCGCTGCGCGTGAAGATGGAGAACGCGGAGCTCTACCCCACGATCTACGAGAAGTTCTACGACCGCCCCGGCGTGGGCATGGTGCGCAACGACAAGGACATCGTGGACCGGTTGGTCAGCCTGTTCGACGGGTTGCGCAACGCGGCGTTCGGCCTGGCCGTGCTTCAGGCACTGGCCGCGGTGATGCTGATCGCGAACATGGTGCAGATCGCCGCGTTCACCCGGCGCACCGAGGTCGGCATCATGCGGCTGGTCGGCGCGACCCGCTGGTACACCCAGTTGCCGTTCCTGCTCGAGGCCGTGGTCGCCGCGCTGGCCGGCTCGGTACTGGCCATGCTCGGTCTGCTCATCGCCCGCCCGCTGGTGATCGACCGCGCCCTCGGCGACCTGTTCGCCAGCAAGGTCTTCCCGCGCATCACCGGCGACGACATCGCCATGACCGCGCTGGTCATCGCACCGGTCGGCATTGTCTTCGCGGCCATCACGGCGTACGCAACGCTGCGGTACTACGTGCGCGAGTGATCGTCCGAGCCGGTGGCCGCCGAGCCACCGGCTCGACCCGGCCGCAGGCTGCTCAACCCGCCTCGACCTCGAGAACGCCGGTCCCAGCTCGACCAGCAACGCGACCTTTCGACGGCGACGAGCCGACCCTCGGGTACTGCGATCGTCCCGAGCTCACAGCACCAGATCGGTCAGTCGATCCCAGTCGAGTCGGATTCGGATCGGCAGGTCCACGGCGAAGCCGGTCTGCGGCTTCAGCACGCGGGCGAGGCGGTAATGGCCGACGCTGTGGTCGAGGCCGTAGGTCTCGATGGAGGTCACGTCGGTATCCGACACGCTGACCAGCCAGTACCAGGGAATCCCGGCGGCGGCGTATTCACCCATCTTCTCGAGCCGGTCCGTTTTCACATGACTGGGCGAGATCACTTCGACGGCGATCTTCAGGTGCCGTGCGGGCATCGGCCGGACATCGGCCGGTACGCATTCGAACAGCGCGATGTCAGGACGTCGGATCGTCGCGCGGGGCACTTCCCAGAGCACTACATCGAAATCGTGATTGGCGTCCAAGCAAGCCGAAGGGTCTTCGGCCATGTATTCCCGAGCCGCCACCTCCAACATCGCCAATAGCCGGTGGACGGCTTTCTGGTGCGCCCGTGTCGGCGATTCACAGCGGACCGCGTCTCCGTTCACCACTTCCACCAAACGGCAGAACTCGTCGGGAAGTTCGCGCCAGATGTCGACTGTGATCGGCTCGGGCTGGACGTTGTCCGGCCGGGCCCAGTCGAAGATCGCTGACATGCGTCGGATTGTAGTCACGACTACGCCTTCAGTCGCTGGAGCCGAGCCGCTGCCCCAGTCCCCGATGCCTCCCCAGCCTTCTTCCCCGGATCGCGGATGGTGCGGCCATCGTGGCGAGACCGGTAGCCCGGTGTGTGGCGGACGACGGCGGGCCGTCGACTGCCCAGCATTGGGCACTCGTCCAGCAAAGTGCGGATTCCCCGCGTATGCTGCCCCTCGACGCCCTTCTTACTCGGGAGTAAGATAGCCTTACTCCCGAGTAAGGTAGCTGGGACGGACCGCACCGAACCCATCCGAGAAAACAGGTGATGATGAGCACTCGAGACAGCGCGACGAAGCGACGTCCGGACACGTCCGCGGTCGGCCTGAACCAACCCAAGCGGGATTGGATGGGCGCGGCGATGCGGGTTATGACGACCCTCACCGGGTCGGAACTCGCCGAGAAATACAACCTGCGCAAGCCGATCGAGCGCGTCACCTACGAGGGCACCAAGACCGGTTTCCGCACACTGGGCGCCGCGACCCGCGCGTTCGCCAGGGTCGCGGGCACCGGCGCGCCGAAGCGCCTGGCCGCCAACGAAGCGAAGAACAAGGATTTCTTCGACCTGACACCCTCTGACGAACAGCAGATGATCGTCGAGACGGTGAAGGAGTTCGCCGCCGAGATCCTGCGCCCGGCCGCCTACGCGGCCGACAACGCCGCCGAGGCCCCCCGCGATCTGCTCGAGCGCGCCGCCGAGCTGGGCATCACCCTGATCAACGTTCCCGAGGAACTCGAGGGTGCGGCCTCGGAGCGCGGCGCGGTGACCAACTCCCTGGTCGCCGAGGCACTCGCGCACGGTGACATGGGTCTGGCCCTGCCCATCCTGGCGCCCAGCGGCGTCGCGGTCGCGCTCGCGCAGTGGGGCAGCGACGCGCAGCAGAAGACCTACCTGCCGTCGTTCACCGGTGAGAACGTGCCGCAGGCCTCGGTCGTGATCAGCGAGCCGCGCGCCCTGTTCGACCCGTTCGCGCTGGAGACCAAGGCGGTGCGCTCGCCGAGCGGCTACCGCATCTCGGGTGTGAAGAGCCTGGTGCCCGCCGCGGCCGACGCCGAGCTGTTCTTGGTCGCCGCCGAGCTCGACGGCCGCCCCGCGCTGTTCATCATCGAGTCGGACGCGCCCGGCCTGGTGGTGGAGGCCGACCCGAGCATGGGTCTGCGCGCCGCCGGCCTGGGCCGGCTGATCCTGGACAACGTCGCTGTCGGCGCCGACGCCATCCTGGGCGACGGTGACGCCACGACCCGCGCCGAGGAGTACGCCGACGCGGTGCGCCTGGCTCGCCTCGGCTGGGCTTCGCTCGCCGCGGGCACCGGCCGGGCCGTGCTGGACTACGTGATCCCGTACGTGAACGAGCGGGAAGCGTTCGGCGAGCCGATCTCGCATCGTCAGGCGGTGGCCTTCATGGTCGCCAACATCGCGATCGAACTCGACGGCCTGCGGCTGGTGACCCTGCGCGGCGCTTCCCGCGCGGAGCAGGGCCTGTCCTTCGGCCGGGAGGCGGCGCTGGCCCGCAAGCTCGCCACCGACAAGGGCATGCAGATCGGCCTCGACGGCGTGCAGCTGCTCGGCGGTCACGGCTTCACGAAGGAACACCCGGTCGAGCGCTGGTACCGCGACCTGCGGGCCATCGGCATCGCCGAAGGTGTCGTGCTCATCTAACCGGCTCGTTCCGTTTTCCAGGAGAACTTCCCCATGATCAACCTCGAACTCCCCAAGAAGCTGCGGGCAAGCGCGAACCAGGCGCACCAGGTCGCGCAGGAGATCTTCCGCCCCATCTCGCGCAAGTACGACCTCGCCGAGCACGAGTACCCGGTCGAGCTGGACACCATGGCCGCCATGGTCGAAGGCCTGGCCGACTCCGGCACCCAGAAGATCGGCGGCGCCGCCGGTGGCCGGTCCGACGACAGCAAGACCGACAGCCATGCCACCGAACTGCTCGGCAACACCAACGGCGGCAACATGTCCGCGCTGCTGAACGCGCTGGAGACCTCCTGGGGCGATGTCGGCCTCATGCTGTCGATCCCGTACCAGGGTCTCGGCAACGCGGCCATCGCCGCCGTCGCCACCGACGAGCAGCTCGAGCGCTTCGGCAAGGTGTGGGCCTCGATGGCGATCACCGAGCCGTCCTTCGGTTCCGACTCCGCCGCCGTGTCCACCACCGCCGTACTCGACGGCGACGAGTGGGTGCTCAATGGCGAGAAGATCTTCGTCACCGCGGGCCAGCGCTCGACCCACATCGTGGTGTGGGCGACGGTCGACAAGAGCCTCGGCCGCGCGGCGATCAAGTCGTTCGTCGTGCCGCGCGACGCTCCCGGGCTCTCGGTGGCGCGGCTCGAGCACAAGCTCGGCATCAAGGCCTCCGACACCGCGGTACTGCTGTTGCAGGACTGCCGCATTCCGAAGGACAACATCCTCGGCAGCCCGGAAGTCAACGTGGAGAAGGGTTTTGCCGGGGTCATGCAGACCTTCGACAACACCCGTCCGCTCGTCGCCGCGATGGCGATCGGCGTCGCACGCGCCGCGCTGGAAGAGCTTCGCTCGATCCTGACGGCCGCGGGCGTGGAGATCTCCTACGACGTCCCGGCCAACAACCAGCACGCCGCCGCCGCCGAATTCCTGCGGATGGAAGCCGATTACGAGGCTGCCTACCTGCTCGCCCTGCGCGCGGCGTGGATGGCCGACAACAAGAAGCCCAACTCGCTCGAGGCCTCCATGTCCAAGGCGAAGGCGGGCCGCACCGGCACCGACGTCACCCTGAAGGCCGTCGAACTGGCCGGCGCCATCGGCTACTCGCAGCGCACGCTGCTGGAGAAGTGGGGCCGTGACTCCAAGATCCTGGATATCTTCGAAGGCACCCAGCAGATCCAGCAACTCATCGTGGCGCGCCGCGTTCTGGGCAAGACCAGCGCAGAGCTGAAATAGGCTGATAGACAACGGAAAATCGGTGCGAGTCCACTCATCTACTCGCACCGGTTTTTCGTGTCCGGGTTCGGCTCATCGGTCTACAGTTCGCTCAGGCCGCCTGTAGGCCGTCATCGCCGGGAAGCTCCCAGATTCGTGCCGCCTGATCCACGGCCTGACGAGCACGCTCATGGCTGGACCCTAAGTTGATAGGGGTCCGGAGCCGGTCTTCGGATGCCTGGGCCGGTGGGGTGTGGCTGATGTGCTGGATGTTGTCGTTGTGGCTTCTTGCGACTTGCCGCCCTGCCGCCCTGGACTCTCCGGCCGCTGATTGAGAGCTGTTGCGGATCGTCGCTGTTTAGGGACCTGCCGGCGGGGTGTCCATGGGCGTGGATTGCGACGACGGGAGTGGATGAGTGGCCGAGCGCCCGGAGATCTGGGTCGGGATCGATGTCGGCAAGCGATCGCATCATGCGTGTGCGGTCGACGCCGCTGGTGAGGTGGTGTTCAGTCAGAGATTCGGCAACGACCAACGCGCGATCGAACAGTTGGTTGCCCGTTCGGGCAGCGCCGCACGAAGCGTGCGGTGGGCGGTCGACTTGACCGGCCCGTTGTCATTGATGCTGCTCACCGTGTTGCTGAACGCTGGTCAGGCAGTTGTTTATGTGCCGGGTAGCGTCGTGAACGCCATGAGTCGCGGGTTCCGCGGCGAGGGAAAGACCGATGCCAGGGATGCACGGGTGATCGCCGAGACCGCCCGCATGCGTAGGGATTTGGCCGAGGTCGCGATGCCCGAAGAGCTTGTGGCCGGGCTGACCCAGCTGACGCGATATCGGGCAGATCTGATGTCGGACTGGGTCGCAGGGGTCAACCGTCTGCGTGCGGTGTTGGGATCGATCTTTCCGGTGCTTGAGGCTGCGTTCGACTATTCCAACCGCGGCCCGCTGATTCTGGTGTCGGCGTTGTGCACCCCGTCCGAGATCATGGCCGCCGGAATTGACGGTGTCACAACTCATTTGAGTCAGAATGGCGTGCGGCCCTCGAGGGTTTCCAAGCTGGCTTCGACTGCCGTGGCCGTCGCGAACGTGCAGGATATCGCAGTGCCGGGCGAGGCAGACGCGGCCGTGCTGGTCAAGCGCATCGCCGGTAAGCTGCTCGATCTGGATCGGGAGATCAAGGACACCGACAAGCTGATCGCGAAGCGGTTTCGCGCTCACCCGTGGGCGCGGATCATCGAGTCCCTGCCCGGAATGGGTGCCGGCCTCGGTGCCGATTTCCTCGTCGAAACCGGCGGCAGCCTGGCAACATTCGGCTCCGCCGGGCGTTTGGCCAGTTATGCCGGTCTGGTCCCGGTACCGCGTGACTCCGGTCGCGTCAGCGGGAATCTGCGGCGCCCGACGCGTTACAACCGCCGCATGCGCCGCGTGTTCTACCTCGCAGCGTTATCAAGCCTGCGCGTGGAAAACGGCCCGTCACGGCAGTTCTACGACCGAAAGCGCGCCGAACGACGGATCCACCCCCAAGCACTGATGGCGCTGGCCCGCCGCCTGGTCGACGTGCTGTGGGCATTGCTACGCGACGGACGAGAATTCGTGCTCGATTCACCGAATCCCGTCGCTGCTGCGGCTTGACAAGATCATTGAGAGTCGGAAGCAGGTGCGTATAGACGCGGAGAGTGAAGCCAGGGACCTCGTGTCCGAGGTAGTCAGCCAACTCTTCGACCGACAGGCCCCGCGACAGCAGCTTGGACGCGTACAGGTACCGGAGCCCGGAGTGAATCCCGTCGGCTCGGTTCTGGTAGTCCAATCCCGCTTTGCCGAACGCTGGCTTCCACACGATCTCGCCTGAACAGATTCCCGTTCATCGCGCTGCCTCGCTCGCTGACGAGCAGCAGCCGGACCGTGACCGGATCACCATCGGCCGAGCCCCACGGCAGCGTGACCGAACCGAGTCTCGCCAGAGAAGCTCGCGTCGGGAAGCCAGGCGTCGCCGGTGAAGGTCGTTCCGATGAACCTGGCCACGCGTGAATCTCCCCGGTCGTGACTCCCCTGGCACACACGCCGACCACCGCCTCGTCGAACCCGGCCGCACGATCGCCTGGGGCCTGTCTGGGAAGAGTCCGCTGAGCTGCCGCAAATGAGGTATCAGGTGGTCGGTGCGCTCGATCCCCGCCAACGAGGGCTTGACAGATCCATCAACTGCAGTACGTTTCGGAGACACACAATGATGTGTGTGGAGGAGTAATCGCTCATGACCACTCAGTCACTCGGCCACGTAACTGTCCTCAACGGCAGTAGCCTGTTCAGGCCGATCGCGGAGTGCCTGGCTGGAGAACTGGTACGGCGGGGCTCGGCCCGGATCGACCCCCCGCGGGAGATGGAAGCGGACGAATACGCTGCCTTCAGCCCGGATTCAGCCCGGACTACGACCAGGATGAGCCTGTACACCTTGAACGACCCTGCCATCGAGGACGCAGTCTTCAGGCGTATGTCCAGCTGTCGTATCTGCGGCAGCGGCAAAACACTGCTGTCCTTTTTTGTCGCGCTAGGTAAGGCGAAAGAACAAATAGCGGAATCAAGGGCCACAGGCTCGGTGGAAGCGACTGACGCCACGGACCGAGTGTCGTGCCTCGGGTGTGGTGCCGAACCTGCTCTGCTGTCTGTTGTCCGGGCTCTCATCGCCGACACCGCATGGTTCGAGGATGCTCAACTCACGGCCCGAGCACTCACACGGGCCGAGCGCCCCGGCACAGCGCGCGGAATCGCCCGTGTTTCCCGACTCGCCGATTTCGCTGCGGGCGACGGCCGCATAGACTCGAAGTCCCTCCCTTTCTTGACCGGAAAAGGGGAGCCGGCGGCCTACCGCGAGAGGTACGATGAGTATCGAAAATATCTGGCGGCCAATGGTTTTCCGGGAGACGATTCAGCCGCGACGACCCGTCATTACTACCTGCTGAACGGCGGTGTCAGATACGGGCGGGAAGGTGCACTGGCCGGTGCGCGTTTGATGACTGCGGCAACTGCACACGACGGCGTCGAAGTGTCCGAAGCGGACATCCCGTTCCATGAACACCGTGCCGCAGAGACTCTGGACGCCACGACGGCTCCGACGAAACTCATGCTCGTTTGCTGGATCGTCAGGGCTGCGATCTGGGCCGCTGTAGTCAGGAATGCGAACACTGGGTCGCTCTCCTCCGCGAAGGAAAGGCCCCGACCGTACAACCGTGAACTCGAAGCCTTCAGTAGCGTTCGCCGCCTGACCTTTTCCATGCCGTACCACTGGCGAACAGTGCCCCATCGGACCGATGACAATCTGCCGGAAAGCAGCGTCGACCCCACCGCGGCCGGAACCTGTGCTCGGTGTGTCGCCGTTCTGGACGCGCTGTCGTACTGGCAGAACGATCTGAGCGGCTGCTATGTGGATCTGCTTACACCACCCAGCGAGCTGAATGAACTCGTGTTCAGACGGATCGTGCGGCCAAGGGGAGAGACGATCACCTTCGCCCGTGAACTCGCCCACTGCTGGGACACGGTGACCTCGTGCCCGTGTGAGAAGGACGTCGACTGGAATGACGCGGTTTTCCTCACCGCAGGCTCGGCCGCATTCTGCTGGCTGGACCCCCGATACTGCGCCACCCTCAACGCGCATCGGGCGAACAACGCGTTCTCGGACTACGTGACGGTCCCCGAGAGAGGGTACAGCATCAGCTATCTCGTAGCTTCGGGGACCAGGAGGATCTGGCCCTATGGGCCTGGCCAGGACACCGACGAAGGGGTCAGAAGGAGTGTCGTCGCAGCACTCGAGCGCGCCTACGCAGGAATCGAATATCAGCGGGAAAAGCTTCCGGAATGCGTGGACGCCTATGAATTGTTCCTGCGTGTACAGGATCCGGGTTCCACGGCTCACCCCGAAATCGACGCACTCCTGCATGAACTGGCCGACACCGTGGGGTACGTGTACGGCCTCGTCCGCACAGGCCTGCGGGAATGCCGAGGAGCTGGCTGCACAACCTGTCTCGAGCTGGATCAACAAACGATCATAGCCGGTGGAAAATCCGAGATGACGCTTATGAAGATCGCCGCCACCGAGGAGAGGCGCACTGGAGACCGGGTGGTGGCAATGTACAGCGGTATTTTGGGCTGGTTATTCGAGTACGTAGGGCAAATGACCCACAGATCGTTGGCTACGGTGCTCGCACCGTAGCCCGCTTTATGCTTAGGAGGCCGACAGTGGGCGCATCCGGCACAGCCTCGCCTGATTCTGCCAATATGGCTGGAGCTAAGGAGCACCGTGCGATCCCGCGCGCGCCGGGCAGGATCCCGCTGATCGGCCACTTACGTCCGCTGCTCCGTGATCCATGGACCTTTCTGGCCTCCTTACCGAAACTCGACAGTGGTCTGGTCCGTGTCCAATTCGGACCTGTCACCGTCGTCGTTGTCTGCGACCTCGAACTGACCAATCAAGTGCTGCGCCAGGATCGAGTATTCGACAAAGGCGGGCCGTTATTCGATGTTGCCCGCACGATGTTCAGAGACAACGTACTCACCGTGCAGCATGATTCGCACCGCCGGTATCGCCGGTTGATCCAGCCGAGTTTCCACCACGGGCGATTGCCCAATTATGCGGACGTTATGAGCCGGGAGATCAGTGCCGTCACCACGCAATGGCAGGACGGCGCTTACGTCGATATACTGTCCGAATCACTGCGAATCACCGCGCGCACGTTTTTGGCGACTATGTACTCCGGTGCATTGCCACCCATGGTGCTGGATCGCACGCTGGCCGATATGACCATCCTCATCGGGGATATATATCGGCAATTGCTGACACCGGGGCCGCTGCGCAGGCTGCCGACACCAGCGAATCGGCGATATCAGCGGGCCCGCGCGGGTTTTCGTGCGACCATGAATACCGTCCTGGCGCAGCGCCGCGCTGATGATGTCGACCGCGGTGACCTGTTGTCCACGTTGCGGGCAGCGGCGGGCGAAGACGAACCGCTGACCGACGCCGAGATCTGCGACCAACTCACCATCTTCTTCGTGGCGGGGACCGAGACCACCGCGAGCGCCTTGGCGTGGTCTCTGCACCTCGTTGCCCTGCATCCGGATATCGAGCAACGGCTGCACACCGAGGTGGACCGAGTTCTGCAAGGGGACGCGGCGCAGTTCGGGCATTTGCCAGCCCTCCAACTCACCCGACATGTAGTGACAGAAGCGCTGCGCCTGTACACGCCGGGCTGGCTACTCACTCGTACGATTACGACGGACACCCAACTCGGTGGTTACGCACTGCCCCGCGGTACTGCATTGGTCGTCAGCCCCTATCTCATCCACCACCGTGAAGATCTGTACGCCGACCCGGAAAAGTTTGATCCCGACCGTTGGGACACTCCAGGCAGAATTGGCGTCAGTGGCGCATTTCTCCCCTTCGGCAGAGGACCTCGCGGGTGTGTAGGCGAATCTTTCGCGCTGACGCAAGCAACGCTGGCTTTGGCTACCATCATCGCTCGCTGGCGGCTACGCCATCGCACCGGCGCAAACGTTCGTCCGGCAATCTCAGCAGCTCTTGCGCCCAAGGGTCTGCACATGCAGGTCGCCACCCGTGTTCGAGGACGATCTCGCTGACCTCAGCCGCACACACTCATCGAGCTGTTGCGGGTCCCGAACACCCGATGTCGGCCACCGCGCGATTCATTGGTTCGATCTTCGGGCCGACACCGGTTTCGTGTTTTCGACGGGGAGGACGTCGTGCGTCCCCGCCACACTCGGCGCGGCCCCGCTCCTCCCAACGCACCCTGGTTGCGCCGCGACGAGAACTCCACATGGGCAGTTGATAGACGTTGCCAGCAACATTTTTCGACGCCAGCACAGGTATGGACCTGGGACCGGATGGCCCGTAGCCTTCGCACCCATGTGGAGCATCGTGCCTATCTCGATCGTCAGTTGTTTCGTGATCGCCGCCGGATTCGCGTGGGGGCTGCCCAAGGATTGAGGTGCCGTCGCGAACCCTCCGAGTGATCAGTCCTGCGGGGTCATGTCTCGGCGAGCGAGCCGGCGAGCGGTGAGATCGGCCGTCCACAGGGGCTGGAGCATATGCCAGTCGGCTGGGTGCGCGGCGATACCCGCGGCGAATCGGTCGGCCAGCGCCTGCGTGGTCGAGTGCACGCCACCGCTGGTGTCGATGGGGGAATCCACGTGGAATCCCCAGCCGTCAGGGGTGTACCAGCAATGCACGGGAAGCAGCGGCGCGCCGGTGTCGATGGCCAGCCGCGCCGGGCCGGCCGGCAGCCGAGCGGGTTCACCGAAGAAGGTGACCGGTACACCGGCGCCGGACAAGTCGCGTTCACCCAGCAGCCCGACTATCCTTCCCTGCCGGATTCGGGCGACCAATTGCGGGAACGGTGGCTCCGCGCCGCCGGTGAGCGGGATGATCTCGAATCCCAGGCCTTCGCGAAAGCGGACGAAGCGCTGGAACAACGATTCCGGGGCGAGTCGCTCCGCCACGACCGTCGGCGAGCCCACGCGCTGCACCAGCCACACTCCCGCGAGGTCCCAATTGCCGCTGTGCGGCAGGGCGAGCACCGCACCGGTGCCGCGTTCGACCGCCCGGTGGATGTGTTCCAGCCCGGTGGCCGAGGATTCGATGACGTCGGCGAGTCGCACCGGGTCCATCGACGGCAGCCGAAAGGCTTCGCGCCAGTAACGGGCGTAGGACCGCAGGCTGGCACGGATCAATGTGTGCGGGACCTCCGCCGGTGGAACACCGAGTACCCTGGACAGGTTGCGGCGCAACTGGTTCGGTCCACCATTCCGGGCCGCGCGGTCGGCTCCCGCTTCGAAGAGGCGGACAGCCAGTGGTTCCGGCAGAGCGCGCACCAGCCGCCAGCCGGCGGCGTAACCGAGATCCCATGCCCGGGCGGCCGGATGCACCGCTTGCCTACCGGCTTCGACCGGCGTCTTCGTCGGTCGCCACCGAAGGCGTTGTGGTGACGGCGTCACTGAATACAGGCAGACGAACCGCCTCGGGGTGCGGCGCGCCGACATCGACCGGCTCACTGGGATGGCTGAACAAGTCAGGTGCGGGCTGGTTACTTCGATGCATTTCTCGGATTCTCCGCTCACTCGCGATCGATGACGCCCGATTGGATGGCTTGCCGTATGGACCGGTCTAGCCGCCGCCGCAGATTCGGCGGCCGCCTCGAAAGTCCCACACTACCCTCGATCGGACCATACGGAACGGTCGTATCGGAGAAATGCCCCCTTGACAAGCACGCCGCTGCGTCGACGAGTCAACGACATGATCACGCCATTCGGCGCTTACCCCCTGGACAGGCGCGCATCGAGCGGGCAGCCTGACGCCCTGTCGCTGGATCGACGAATCAGTGGACGTATGCACTCGAGCTGCACCAGCACCGGCTTCCGTCGTCCCGGGAGCCGGAGCTTTCGGTTTGTCGGAGGTCAGGTACTTCCGTAGCTTGTGGATTCGTGAGTCTGGAAGACCGAGTCGCCGAATTGGAATGGCGGCTCAGCGCACTGGAAGAAGCGGTATGGCCGGAGAACCTCCCGCCGGAGACCGATCATCATTGGGCGGTGACGCGCCTGCGGGAGGAGTTCGCGGCAGCCGACGAGCCCAACGGCGGTGTCGTCTTCGCGGGCACGGTCCGCCTGCCCAACGACCAGCAGCGTGAGTGGCAGGCCCGGTTCACCACCGGCGACCTCATCGAGGACGACTGGGCCGAGACCGCGGAATGCCTTGCCGCGCTGGGCAGTCCGGTGCGGCTGCGCCTGCTGCGCGAGATCATGGGCGGGCGCAGAACGGCCGCCGAGCTGGCCGGAGTGGAAGGGGTCGGCACCTCCGGCCAGATCTATCACCACCTGCGTCAACTGGCGGCGGTCGGCTGGCTGCACACCGCGGGCCGCGGGCGATTCGAGGTCCCCGCCGCCCGGGTGGTACCCCTACTGGTCGCCCTGGCCAGCGCCCGGCGCTGAGTCCGGCGCCGCTGCGGCCGCGACATACCCGGCGGTGGCG
Organism: Nocardia asteroides; assembly: GCA_019930625.1. Taxonomy (NCBI): domain Bacteria; kingdom Bacillati; phylum Actinomycetota; class Actinomycetes; order Mycobacteriales; family Nocardiaceae; genus Nocardia; species Nocardia asteroides. Next base: position 3,487,225 of record CP082844.1, on the reverse strand, counting down.
AGCAGTCCGCCGATCTGCTCGTAGGTCGCCCGCTCGCGGGGCGCGATCGTCGCCAGGCCGTCCACGTAGCGGTTGAACATGCAGAACGCCGCGGCGATGAGGACCGCGTCGTGGATGTCCTCGTCCTTCGCGCCCGCGGCACGTGCGTGCTCGATGTCCTCCCCGGTCACGTCGAGCCCCGACCGGCGCACCTTGTCCGCGATCCGGAGCAGCGCACGAAGTTTCGCACCGATCGCGGCGGAGTCCACGTCCTCGATCACCGCGTCGATCAGCTCGCGCCCGCCGTCCACCAGCGCCGCCGCGGTCGCGGCATGCGACTGCGTGCAGAAGTAGGTCTCGTTGCGCGAAGAGACGTACGCGGCAATGGTTTCGCGCTCGCCCGGGGTCAGCGGCGAGGGCCCGCGCAACAGCGTCTGGGCGAACTCGCTCAGCGCCGTGCCGGTCGCCGGTTTGAATGCGAACAGACCCCGGATGCCGGGCAGATCGCCGGGGACGTCGATGAACGGCGCGCGGTCTTTCGGATCGGGCATATGACCGCATCTCCCTTCGAGCGGTTTCGAGACGTTGCGAGGGTAGCGCTACCGGCCGGTAGCCGCGTGTGAAAAAGGCGTAATCGGGTCACGGACCGGCCTCACCTGCGGCGACGCAACCCAACCGAGACTGGTTTGTCCGCTTTTGTTGTGACCTGCCACACTCCCCACTGCTACGGTGGCGGTCAACACGCCGTATTGGTTCGCTAGGTCGAGTACCGACGCGAGGGTTTTTGTGGAGGTTTGTTCGACATGAAGCTGGCCCACACGCTGGAATTTGTGAAGGCGCTAGGGGTGCTGCGGAGCGCGGGCGTCAGTGACCCCAAAAAACCGCTGGAAACGCTGCGGACGATGAAGGAGTCCAAGATCCTCGGCCCGCAGGCCACCCTGATCCGGCACTCCGCGCGGGTGGCGCCGGACGCGCCCGGTCTCGCCGACGAGGCGGGCACCCTGACCTATCGCGAGCTGGACGAGCAGTCGACCGCGATCGCGCGCGGCCTGCAGGCGGCGGGCATCAGCGAGGGCACGGTGATCGGCGTGCTGGCGCGTGACCACCGCGGGCTGATCCTGTCCATGGCCGCCGCGGGCAAGCTCGGCGTGCGCGTGGCGCTGATGAACACCGGGTTCGCCAAGCCGCAGTTCGCCGAGGTGTGCGCCCGCGAGAAGGTCAAGGCGGTGCTGCACGACAGCGAGTTCCTCGGCCTGCTCGACGCCCTTCCCGCTGATCTGCCCCGCTATCTGACCTGGGTCGACGAGGGCACCGCACTGCCCGCGGGCGCGCAGACGCTCGACGACCTCATCGCGGCCAACTCGACCGAACCGTTGCCGGCTCCCAGCAAACCGGGCGGCTTCATCATCCTGACCAGCGGCACCACCGGCTTGCCGAAGGGTGCGCCGCGCACCAAGGTCACCCCGCTGTCCACCGCCCAGTTCGTCGACCGCATTCCCTTCCCGCAGCGCGGCACCCAGGTGATCGTGTCGCCGATCTTCCACAGCACCGGTCTGGCCACCTGGCTGGTCGGCGCGGCTTTGGCCAACAAAGTGGTGGTGCGCCGCCGCTTCGACGCCGAGGCGACGCTGCAGATGATCGCCGACCACCAGGCCGACATGCTGGTGGCGGTGCCGACGATGCTGCACCGGATGGTGGAGCTCGATCCGGCGATCCGGGCGAAGTACGACCTCTCGTCGCTGAAGGTGATCATGCTGGCCGGCTCCGCGCTGTCGCCCGAGCTCACCATCAAGGCCACCGAGGCGTTCGGGCCGGTGCTCTACAACCTCTACGGCTCCACCGAGTGCGCCGTCGCGACCGTGGCGAACCCCGAGGACCTCGCCCTGGCGCCCGGCACCGTCGGACGTCCGCCGATCACCTGCGAGGTGCGGCTCTACGACGACAACGACCAGCAGGTCACCGCGATCAACACCACCGGCCGCATCTTCATCCGCAGCGGAGCTCCCTTCGAGGGTTACACCGACGGCCGCACCAAGCAGGTCATCGACGGCTTCATGTCCAGCGGCGACGTCGGCCACTTCGACGAGAACGGGCTGCTGATGGTGGACGGCCGCGACGACGACATGATCGTCTCCGGCGGCGAGAACGTTTTCCCGCAGGAGGTGGAGAACCTGCTGCTGGAGCGGCCCGACGTCTTCGACGTGGCCGTGGTCGGCGTGGACGACCCGGAGTTCGGAAAGCGGCTGCGCGCCTTCGTCGTCCCGGAACCGGGCCAGGCGCCGGACGGCGAGGAGATCAAGGCGTACGTCAAGAACAACCTGGCGCGCTACAAGGTGCCGCGCGAGGTGGTCTTCCTCGACGACCTGCCGCGCAACGCAACCGGCAAACTGCTGCGCCGCGTGTTGGTGGACTACGAGGTCCAGGCCTGATCCGCAGCGGGCCGGGCGACCACGCCCGGCCCGCTACCGACCGGTAGCGACCGCTGAGATACATGACACATCCGGTTACACGAGCTTGCTACTGTTAGCGCCAGCACTGGGTACCGAAATCGCGGTTCGCACCACCCGGAGGACCACCGGGTGGCACCGCCGGAAGGTTGTCGTCGATGTCTCTTTCCCTCCCCGCGTTGGCCGGTAGCGCCCGTAAGGCGGGCGATCTGGCCCTTGGCGTGAACGTGATGGTCAAGCGGCGGCTGTTCAATCCGCTGCGCCCCGACCACGCCGCCCGGTCGGCGTTCAACGTTCTGAAGTTCGGTCCGTTCGCGGGCGTCGTCATGCACGCCGCGCAGACCAGGCCGCACGCCGCGGCCATCGTCGACGAGCGCGGCGAGCTGACCTTCGGCCAGCTCAACGAACAGTCCAACGCCCTCGCTCGCGGGTTGCAGAGCAAAGGCATCAATCCCGGTGACGTGGTGGCGATCCTGGCGCGCGACCACCGCGGCATGGTGCTGAGCCTGCTGGCCACCGGCAAACTCGGCGTGCGCGGGGTGCTGATGAACACCGGGTTCGCCAAGCCGCAGTTCGCCGACGTCGCCGAGCGTGAGCAGGTCAAGGCGGTGCTGCACGACAGCGAGTTCTTCGACCTGATGAGCGCCATTCCCGCCGCGATTCCGCGCATCCTCACCTGGGTGGACGAGAAGGACGACGCCGATCCCGCGATCCCGACCATCGACTCGATGATCGAAGGACAATCCGGCGCTCCGCTTCCCGCACCCGCGAAGCCGGGCGGCATAGTCATCCTGACCAGTGGCACCACCGGCACCCCCAAGGGCGCGCCGCGCGATCGCGTGAGTCCGTTCGCCTCGGCTCAATTCGTCGACCGGGTGCCGCTGCCCGACAACGGCACCATGATCATGGCGGCGCCGATCTTCCACGGCACCGGCCTGTCGCAGTTCACCCTCGGGCTCGCGCTCGGCAACCGGGTGGTCTTCCAGCAGCGCCGCTTCAACCCCGAGCAGACTCTGGCGAATATCGCGAAGTACCGGGCGGATTCGCTGGTCGTGGTCCCGACCATGCTGCAACGCATGCTGGACCTGGACGAGAACGTGCTCGCCGAGTACGACGTCAGCAGCATCAAGGTGATCTTCGCGGCGGGCTCGGCCATCGCACCGGACGTAGTGACCCGCGCACTGGACCACTTCAACGACAGCCTCTACAACCTCTACGGCTCCACCGAGTGCGCCGTCATGACGGTCGCGACGCCCGAGGATCTGCGGAAGGCGCCCACCACCGCCGGTAAGGCTCCGGTCGGCATCCGGATCGTGCTGCTGGACGAGAACCGCAAGCCGATCACCGAGCCGAACGTCACCGGAACGATCTTCGTGGACAACGGTTTCGCCTTCACCGGCTACACCGACGGCCGCACCAAAGAGGTCGTCGACGGCATGATGAACAGCGGCGACGTCGGCCACTTCGACGCCGACGGTCTGCTCTACATCGACGGGCGCGACGACGACATGATCGTCTCCGGCGGCGAGAACGTCTTCCCCCTGGAGGTCGAGAACCTCATCGCGGGCCGCGAGGACATCTTCGAGGCCGCCGTCGTCGGCGTGGACGATCGCGAGTTCGGCAAACGGCTGCGCGCCTTCGTCGTCCCCGGACCGGACAGCAAGCGCGACCCGCAGGAGATCAAGGACTACGTCAAGGCCAACCTCGCCCGCTACAAGGTCCCGCGCGAGGTGATCTTCCTCGACGAGCTGCCCCGCAACGCGACCGGCAAGCTGCTGCGCAAGCCGCTGATCGAGATGGAGGTGGACGCGGGCTGATCCGCGTCCACGGCTTCCGGGCGGCGTGGTTCTCGCCCGCCCGGAAGACCGAAGTAACTCCACCTCGAATGTGCACGTCGCCGCGAGTTTCGGCCGAGCCGACTCGGTCCGTCGGGTGCAATCGGTCGGCTATCATCAGCGGGTGAGTTACGAGTTCGACCGGTCTGCCGCGGGACGTCGCGGCGCCGTCGCGCGGGTGCGCGGTGGTTCGGCCGGTGCGATCTCAGGAGCGATTTCCGTCGCGGCGCACGGCTGGGCCTCCGGCGGCATGCTGCCCGACACCACCGCATTGGCGCTGCTTGCCGCCGCGTCCGCCGTGATCGGCGCGCTGGTGGCGGGCGCGGCTCCGCTGCGCGACACCTCGGCCGGGCTGGTCGCGGCGCTGGTAGCCGGTCAGCTACTGGGGCACTTCACCATGGGCATCGGCTCGGGACATCTGCACCACGGTGACGCGCAGCTGACCCCGGCCATGATCACCGCGCATGTGTTCGCGGCATGCGCCGCCGCCATCGTGATCCGCGGCGCGGAGGCCGCCTACCGGATCGGCACCGCGGTGTTGCACCGCGTTCTTCCGGTGCGCCACGTCCCGCCCGTCGTCGTGGTTCGAGCTCCACTGCGGACCACCCATCGCGATCGGGTCGTCCTGCGGCTGTTCACCACCGACGGGCTGCGTACTCGCGCCCCGCCGCTCACGGTCGTCGTCTGAACCTTTCCCACACCCGGGGCATGGAGCAACTGTGGCGTGAGTGTCGCTCACGGCCATGGTCGCACCGTGCAGCACGGCGTAGCCTCGCACTCTCGTGCCCACGCCTGAGCGTGCCGACACGCGACGCCGTCGCCCGGTCGCAAGCCATTCTTCCGCGCACCGCGGCGAGATCGCGCTTTCCCGAGTGCGCCCGTTCGCCGTCGACCAGGCCAGTCGTCGCACATGGTTGAACGACGATCGGGCCACGAGGCATGCGCTCTTGCCGAAACGGCTTCGAGCCGACGTCAACCGGGAGAACCGCCTGCGACCGGCGTCCGGGTTCCCGCCGTCAGAAACGAAACGACCGTGAATACAACAGAAACAATCACTGCCGACGCCGACTTACCGGAGCCGTCGGACTCCCCCGGCCCACGCCGGTCCACCGCGCGCAACAGCCTGACCGCGCTGGCCGGACGGCTGCACTTCTACGCGGGGGTGTTCGTCGGGCCGTTCATTCTCATCGCGGCCGTCACCGGCGCGCTCTACGCGATATCGCCGACGATCGAATCGATCGTGTCGCGCGACCTGCTGACCGTCACGCAGACGGGAACGCCGAAACCGCTGTCGGAGCAGGTCGGCGCGGCCGTCGCCACCCGACCGAACCTGCCACTCGTCGCCGTAGCCCCGGCCGCGGACGCCGAAGGCACCACGCGCGTGCTGTTCGATGACCCGACGCTGGGCGAATCCGAGCGGCGGGCGGTATTCGTCAACCCGTATACCGCTCAGCCGGTGGGCGATGCCGTCGTATACGGCAGTTCGGGGGCGCTGCCGCTGCGCACCTGGATCGATCAGTTGCATAGGGATCTGCACCTGGGCGACACCGGCCGGCTCTACAGCGAGCTCGCCGCGTCCTGGCTGTGGATCGTCGGGTTGGCCGGTCTGGTCCTCTGGGTACGCCGAGTGCGGGCCCGACGCGCCCGCAACGGCTGGGGCTGGCTGCTGGCGGCCGACCGTACGCAGCGCGCGAGGGGGCGCACCCTGAACTGGCACGGTGCGGTCGGCATATGGGTGCTGCCTTTGGCATTGCTGCTGTCCGCGACCGGTATGACCTGGTCGACCTATGCGGGCGAGAACATCACCGAACTGCGTGAGCAGCTCAGCTGGACCACGCCCGCGGTCAGCACCGCACTCCCCGGAGCCGCTGCGCAAGAGCATGATCCCGGCTCCGACCACCACGGCGGCGGCCACGCGGCGCACACGCCGTCCGACCCCACCGAACAGATCACCCGACTGGATCGGGTGTACGCGACCGCGCGCTCCGAAGGCATCACCCAGGCAGCCGAGATCGCCGTGCCCGCCGCGCCGGACAAGGCATTCGCGGTGAAGGAACGACGGATGCCCGGCACCTACACCGTCGACTCGGTGGCCGTCGACGGTGCGAGCGGCGCGGTCACCGACCGTCTGGCCTATGCCGATTGGCCGCTGATGGCCAAGCTCACCAATTGGGGCATCCAGTTCCACATGGGCCTGATGTTCGGGCTGCTCAATCAGTTGCTGCTGCTCGCGGCGATGATCGGCCTGATCACGGTGATCGTGCGCGGCTACCTGATGTGGTGGCGCAGGCGCCCGACTCGCGACGCCGGACGATTCGCCATCGGCCGGGCTCCGCGGCGGGGCGCGTTGCGCACGACCCCGCTGGGGGTGATCGCGCCACTGCTGGCCGCCGCGTTGGTGATCGGCTGGTTCGTCCCGCTGGTCGGGTTGAGCCTGCTCGCCTTCCTCGTGATCGACGTGCTGATCGGCGTCGCCGGACGGGTGCGCGCCACCTCGTAATTCCCATACCCCGGGGCTAAAGCCCGTCACTCAACGACCTATCGAATGTCACCGGTATGGCCGTCGTACAGCCATGCCTCGAAGACCAAGGATTTCCATGCAGATCACGAAACTCGCCCTGGCCGCCGCAGTCACCACCGCGGCGCTGAGCATCGCCGCGGGCACGAGTTCCGCCACCCCCGCAGCGCCCGCCGACGCCACCTCCGTCGAGACCGCTCCCGCCGACCCCGCAGCTGCCGACCCTGCGCCCGCCGAAACCTCGCCCGGCGACACGGAGTCGGTCGATACGGAGTCGGTCGGCTTCACCGCGTACGCCACCGAGACCTCGAGCATCATCACCACCGATTCCGGCTCGCTGGTCGTCGAGGACGGTGCGTTGAAGATCAAAGCCGCCGACGGCGCCGTCATCGCGGGAGCGCCCTTGACCTTCCGCGTCGACGACTTCGAATTCCCCATCGCCGCCGAGATTTCCGAACGCACCGCGACGTTGACCCCACAGTTCGACTTGGCACACGCGACCTACAAGCCGGTAGCCCTGCCCTTCGAGGACAAAGCGCCGTGGAAGACCGAATACGACCGTGAACAGGCGGCCTGGACCCGGATGACCAGCACGATCGGCATGGGCGCCAGCATCGGCACCCTGGTCGGCGGCATCGGCGGCGCCTCGGTCGGTTGCATCCTGGGCGGCATCGCGGGAGCGACCATCGCCGCGGCCACCATCGTCGGCATGTTCGGCCCGTTCATCCCGGCCGCCGCCGTCGGCTGCCTCGGCGGCATCGTCGCGGTCGGCGCCCTCGGCACGGTCGCGGGCCAGATACTGGTGACGGCCCCCGTCGCCATCGGCGCGGCGATCATGTACTTCAGCACGATCAACGCACCGTTCAAAGGGCAATGAACTGCTGCGCAGACAGTCCTGAAGCTTACTGTCGACCAGGAACTTTGCAGATAGAGTGAGCTGGTCACGGCGGCTCCGGTTCAGGGGATTCCAACCTGCACCGGAGCCGCACTCGCACCGATAGGGAGTTGGCGAAGGACCGCCAGGCGCCGACGCACCCAACGGTCCAACTGTGAGCCGATCGAGCGCGAACGGTTACTGTTCGCGAGCTACTCCGCGCGAGCGGTCGGGTCCTTGCCCAGTGCCGCCACGCTCAACGCTCGGCGCGTGACCTGGCGGCTGTCTCACCGCCGCTTGTGGGTGCGTTGCTTGCCCCAACCACACGAGTCTTTCCACCTCCGACAGACGCCTCTTTTCGTCGAGCTCTTTCAATGCCGCGTTTCGCGCGTGATCTTGGGCCTTGATGGCAGCCTCACGTTCTTTCTCGGCTGCCGCGTGTGCCACTGTCATGCCGGTATGTGTCGCCGGGCAAGCGGCGGGCGGAGGCCGGGTGTCGCCTCATCGCTCTATATACAGCCACTCACAGGGCAACCGGGGCAGCTGATCAGTTGCGCCGCCGGCGACGGCTACGCCGTCGGTGCAACGGTGGATGCTTTCGTCTTGCACGAACACCAGGGCCGCAGTCAGGCACGCCGCGTAATGCAGGTTGCGGCCCCGTATTCGCACGATCAGGTGCACGTCTGGCTCGTGCGGCAGGGGTGAGGTCATGCCGTGCAAGCAGTGGTGAGGCTCCGCTGTGTCGGGTTGCATGAGGGCCTTCCATGAAGGGTTCACCCTGGCGTGAATGCCGCTGTGGTGCAGAGAATTCGACGGTTCGGGGGAAGGCTGGCGGGCGGGCTCGGTTCGGCACACCGATGTGGAGTCCCGTCCGCGCAGCCTTCCCCCCGTGTGCTCGGGCACGTGCCTACGTCCCCTGCGGCGCAAAGGGGGACCAGAGGACGGCAATTGGTGCGGGGCGGTCTGGGTGGTTCAGGTGCTGTTGAGGTGCTGGCCGATGATCTCGGGAATCAACAGGTCCAGAAGGGTGATGTCATCGGCGGCCGAGATGTTGTCGAGGATCGGATCGAGTACCGGGGCGGCATACAGCCGTCCGGTGTGCGGCCCGGCGGCGGTGCGGGCACTGCTGATCAGTTCGAAGACCACCATCGCGATCACACGAACACGGATGGTGTCGCTCATCCCGTCCCGCACGGCTTCCGCAGTGGCGGTCACAAGCGTGCCGATCACGTCGGTGAGGACGTCGAGTTCAGCTGCGGATCGCTCGGCGTCCCGGTCACCGATCATCGAGCGGCCTGCGGTGGTGGGACAGGCTGGGCAGCGAGGTCGAGATCGCGGACGTGGTCGAACACGACGCGGATACCGATCCATGGCATTTCCGGCCTCTGGGGGCCATGGCCATCGGGGAGTCGTGGTGGGCCATGCGGCCGTGGACGATCTTCACCATCTGTCCGAAACAATGAGTGGAAGGGCACTTCACCGACAACACCTCGCCGGTCTCCTGGTGGAAGGTGAACAAGCCGCATTGTTCGACGGTGATCCACGGCCCACACGCCGGACCGCACCCGTACGGCACCACAGGGTTGGCGTGTTCAGGCATAGACCATCACCCCCCGTCGCTGCCGGGTGTGCTGGGCGGCGCACTCCCGGATCGCCTCGACCACAACCCACCCTGGCGGCCGATAGGAATCGTGGGGAGGCTGCACCCACGCCCGGAACAAGCCGGGGCGCTGTCCGGGACCGGGTAACGCGATCTCTCCGGCACGGAGGATAGAGACACCCAGCCGCGACATCTCCGCGAACAATCGAATGTCCTCCGGCAGGTCCGCCCCGGTGAGGAACGTCCAGCGCTGCGCACGCGGATGCGTCAGCACCGGTCCGGACAGCTGGCCCGTGCGGTGCATCCACGCTTTGACTTCCGAGCCGATGAACGCGGGCATCATCAACCCACACACCCGCCCCGCGCGTAGCGTGATCCGGCCTAGATGCGGTGGGTGGACTTCGGCGGGCAGGTCACACACTGCCGGTAGAAGTGGCACAACGACAACGGTGTACGCCCAGCATGTTTCGATGAATCCACAATCGGCTCTCCTGCTCGATGCACTGGTGTGCACCCGACGCCGAGGCCCAACCGCCAGCCGCCCATTCTGGGACGACCAGCAGGGCCGGGATGAGGAACCAGCAGCACCCGGCGTCGGGGCTGAATCGAGCGTCACACACGGAGATCGGATTGTGCAGTGGCACAGAGGGGTGGCATCGCGCGATGGATCACTCGATGCCTGCACTACGAGGGCTGCCAATAGTGGCATTGGTAGTGGCACTTGGGGTTGTGGCTGCGGTTGATCCTTCCGCGCGCTGCTGAATCGGGAGATGATCGGCCTATGGGTGTGGGCGAGTTGATCCGTGAACTTCGGAAGGCGCGGGGATGGTCGCAAGGCAGGTTGGCGGACGAACTGGCCGCCCACTCGGGGGCGAGTAGCTCTCGGGAGTACATCTCGAGGCGTGGCCACTTCTGGATCGAATCTCGGGGAAGCACGCCAACCCGACAACGCCTGACGTCTCGTACGCGTACTACATGAGTGATTGGCTCACCGGTCTCCTGACGAGCAAGAGTCTGGAAATGGCAGGCGAGACGCGCGCGGCGGTCGAGACAATCGAAGCATCGATCGATCACATCCCCGAGACTGACGTGCGAGACCGTGCGCTCGCTTTGCTCCACCTGACAAAACTGACTGTCCGGGAGGACCTTGATCGGGCATGCCGGGCAGCGGAACGTGCTGTTGGACTGTCGAAGATCAACACATCGCCACGCCTGCGGGAGGTTTACCTCAACACACGTGCCACGCTCGCACCATGGGCACGATCGAGTGCGGTGCGCCGATTGGATTCGATAGCGGCTGACGTGTTGTAGAGGCTGCGCTTTCAGGCGCACAGCATCGATGGGCACAACTGGGACAACAGACTCGGTGCCGCGTCGCGTGCGACGACGAACGCCTCACCAACACCCACCGCGTCCCCTCCGGCGCAGGCCGCGCCAGGCCCTCCACCAAGCACTTGTGTCAACGTCGGTCGAATCGTGGATCTGGCACGGATTTCGTGATTCGGTCGGTACGGATTCATCAGTCGCGCAACAGGATCGCTTCCGAAGGAGGCCTGTTTTGCGGGCCCGTACATCTGGCGTTGATCATCTTGATGCGGTCGACATGCTTGGCCGGTGATTGCTCGGGCGGATTCGCTGGTTTGAGGCATGCCGTTCACCAGGGTCCTGGCCCGAATAGAATCGGTGGAGGGGGATCGTTCGGTGCTTGCTGAGCTATGAAGTCGGTGAGGTCGTCGAGGCGGCAGACTTTGACTGCATATATTTCGCGGCCCCATGAACCAGTGACAGGGTCGGGCTCGTGGGGGTCGTCAGGCGGAGGCCAGAACGAATACACCAACGGGCAACGTCGCGGTCCTTCTCCTGAGTAGTCGCCGGTCGCCATCGCGACGTGCTCGCCTCGGCCCCACACCACTAGGTCGCCACGAACGGGCTGGGGTACGGCCAGGTTCCCGGGGAGGTACTCGTGCCGCTCCCGAGGAAATAGCTTGGAGACAAAATCCCTACCAGGCACTTTGTCGGTGAAAAAGCGTAGTTGCTGCTTCGACATGATGCCGAGCCGGGCAGCCACCCAATGGGATAGCTCCCAGCAGCACAGTGCTGATTCTGCATGTAACTCGGGGATCGGTCTGTCCGATTCATCTCGGTACCAAGCCTCGAACTCACGTTTCGGCCGGTCTGCGGGGTGGAAGACCGCCCACCGCGCGCGAACACCCGCGGCTCGCATGCGGTCGAATTCATCGGCGATGGCCTCGCCGTTGGCTGCGGTCGTGCGACCCGGGGGAACCGACTGCGCAGACGCGATGGCGACGGGTTCAACCGGCGTATCCAGTTGATTCAGCCGAGACTGCTCGTCGACGCGGATGTCGGCGACCACGGTTGACTTCATCACTCCGGCAGTTTCGCTGATGAACCGAGCAGCGGTGCGGCCGGCGCCTTGAAGAGAGTCATCGATTCGATTGCGGACCTGCGCCATAACACCGCCGTAGTCGTAACGCAGCAAACAGACTCCCTACTCGTCGTGGAACGTCAGTGGTAATCGCGGTCAGACTTGGGCTTGACTTCCAGTATCGCCTCCTATGCGGACAACTCCACGCCGAGGATCCATTCGACCTCACCGATCGAGTCGGTCTGACCCTGCCCTGGAGCAGCGGGCCTGCATAGGGCATGTCAACCGCATCAGGAGGATCGACGGTGGCGGCCCGTGCGAAGCATCGAACGGTTCTTCGGGCAATACCGAGCCGAGCGCCGATCGACCGCACACTCACGCCGTCGGCGAGGAGTGCGTGGACCGTAGCGTAACGTGCGTCGGTCCGCACGGTCCGCTTGTCCGTCCGGTCTGCCGGTGGCGCAACCACGTCGGGAATGACCGGGGTGGCGCCGATCCGCGCCCTCTGAATCGGTGTCGGTGATGGTGTCGAGGCAGTCTCGGTATGGGGTCGCCAGGTACGGATCGGGCAGCGTCCGGATCTGCCGCAGCGGGCCAACGTGCCGCATCCTTTCGTGTTCCTCGCACACGTCACGGCGTGTGCGAGGCACGCGATCTCGCGAAGAACGCTTATTTCGGCAGGGCGGTGATGCATTCGTACATATGGCCGTCGAAGGAGGACATGGGCGCGACGCTCCACAGCATTCCGGTTGCTTCCAAGCTCGGTGTGTAGATTTCGCTGCCGGTGCTGTTGAAGTAGCCGAAGGAGCTTCCGCTGAACTTCTTGTCCGACGTGTTCAGGTATTCCGACATCGTGTCCACGAACGCGGCGAAGCGCGCGGCGTCGGTGGATTCCTGCTCCGCTACCGCGGCGGCGTTCTGCGACCAGTCGTCGTATTGCTCCATCAGCGAGCCGGCAGGCGCCGGTGTGCCGGAGGGGAACGCGATGGCCTCGTAGATGCGAGACCGGTCTGTGAAGCCCGACAGCGTCCAATAGATCGAAGACGCGTCGCCACGATCGATACTGTCGACATCCGTCATGTGGCAGACGCCGTAGGCGTGGACGTCCAGTCGCAGGCCGAGGTTGCTCAACCAGCTCGGTAGCGCCTCCTCGAACCGGCTCAGACAGTCCTCGTCGTCGTTGCCGTTCTCTTCCGCCTGGGTGGCGGCCATCAAGCAGGCGAGCTGGTACGCGCCGTACGCGTCACCCCGGCCTCCGTTGGTGGCCGGTAGGCGACTTCTCAGCGCCTCGGGGTTCTGCATTTCCTTTCGGGTGGGCATCTCGAAGATCTCGACCTTCTTCATTTCGGACCCTCCTCTGCTCGCTGTTCTCGGGCATTGGCCACAACGAAAGCGTCATAGCCGCAGCAGCAAGAATGGCGGTGCGCGTTCTCGGATGTCCTCGCACGTTTCGGGTGGTCCTCGCGGCGTGCGAAGGGTTGTCCGGGCGACGACGTCAGGAGGCCGAGGTGGTGTGGCGGGTGACGAGGAACGGGATCAGCAGATCGAGGGGGGACAATTCGTTGACGGTGGGCTGGTTCTCGACGAAAGAATCGAGGATGGGGGCGGCGTAGAGACGACCGGTCTCGGGCCCGGCCGCGGTCCGGGCGCTGGCGATCAGCTCGTAGAGCACGACCGCTATCACGTGGGCCCGTCGGCAACGAGGGCGCCGACCGTGGCGGATGGCGTCGGTGAGTGCCGCGTCGACGGCGGCGATGGTGTCGGTGAGGACGGCTATCTCGGCTTCGGCGCGTTCGTCGTAAGGACCGTGGGACGTGGCAGGCGCATCAGGCATGGGTCCGCACCAGCCGCAGCCCGCCCACAAGGTCCCGGATGGCCGCGACGACGGTCCACCCGGAAGGCCTGAACGAATCGCGAGGCGGGGACAACCATTCCCGGAACCGGCCGGGCCGCTGCCCCGGACCGGGCAGCGCCACGACGCCTCCGGCCCCCACGATGGACACGTTCACCCGGAACATCTCGGCGAACAGCCCCATCTCCTGGGACAGATCCGGACGGATCAGGAAGGTCCACCGGCGCGACCGTGGATGGGTCAGGATCGGCCCCGCCCGGTGACCGTGGCTGCGCATCCACGCGTGCGCGTCCCGGCCCGATGACGCGGGCATCGTCAGCGCCCACACGGCCCCGGTCCGCATCACGATCCGCCCCGGATGCGGCGGATACACCTCCGCGGGCAGATCGCACACCTGCCGGTAATAGGCGCAGCGGGATGACGGCGTGTCCCCGTACGGGATGTTCTGCACTGATGGTCCCCTCGCGGTCGTCGGTCGACCCGGAACCGGACCGGGAACATCAGGCGGCTCAATGCGTGTGCACGCTTCCGACGTCCCGTCACACAGCGGTTCGTTTGCCCGACAGCGTTTCTCGGTTTCGGGTACAGATACCAGCGTGCCGGTGCACTATGCCTGGTGGAAGGCAATGCACACGCAGGCTCGAGCAATCGGCAGCAATGACCGTCCAGCGGGCAAGGGGGCGCCGTGGCAGAGGTGACGATGTGGACCGGCGCGGATGTGAAGACGCTCCGGGACGCGTGCAGATTGACCCAGAGCGACCTCGCGGAGCTGCTGCGTTGTGGTCAGCGCACGGTGAGCTTCTGGGAGAGCCGACCGAACCGTCAGGTCGGTATCGGCCACCAAGCGCGGCTGGACAGGGTTCTCGAAGATGCGGACCATGGGGCACAAAAGCGTTTCCGGGCGTTGATTGGAGACCTAGACGTGAACCGGCGAGACTTCATCGCCGCCACCGGTGCGGTCATCGGCGCGGCGTCAATGAGCGGCAGCGGAGGTTCCCCAACCGTCACCCCGGACGCGATCGGTCATCTGCGCAACAGCGTGCACGCCGCGCAACTACTGGACGATCAGCTGGGCTCCGACGCGGCTCGGCCGATCATCGAAGCGCAAGCGCAGACGTGCCTGTCGCTGCTGCGCGACTGCCCCGCGAATCTGCGCCCGGCCCTGCAATCGTTGACCGGAGAGGCCACGGCCAGCAACGCTTGGTCCGCGTGGGATCAGGGCGACCTGGGCAAGGCCGACAGGCTGTTTCGGCTCGCCTACCAGCATGCGGACGAATCCGGTGACACCGACATCGCGACCGGCGTCCTCTGCCACCGCACGCAGTTGGCGGTTCAGATGCGCCGATACCGGACCGCCGCCGCCATCGCGGACGCCATGCTGCGCCCGCACGTCCAGGACAGGCGCGTCGAGGACTTCCGGAAGCTGTGCGCGGCACAGGCGTTCGCGTCCGACGGACGAAAGTCCGACGCGTGGCGCCTGCTGATCGCAGTCAGCGACGAGTTCGTCGAGCAGACGACACCGGACGAGTCGTACTGCTACTACCAGAGTGCGTGGACGACCGGCGCCATGACCGCCCGCTGCCTGGAAACCGGTGGCGAGCTGGGTGTGGCGGCCGACACGATCGAAGCGGTGCTCGGGCTCATTCCCGCCCATGCCACCCGTGACCGGGCGTTGTGGAATCTCAGCCTCGCGCAGCTGACGGGTTCGCGTGATCTCGACCGCGCGTGTGAAGCCGCCAAGCGGGCCCTGCGCCTGGCCGCGCAGAACACCTCGCCGCGGCTGCGACAGGCGTACGCGCAGACCCGTGCGACGTTCGAACCGTGGGCTTCGGCGCGACCGGTCCGTGAGCTGGACACCTACGCGGCGACCGTCTTGGTGTAGCCCTCGCGGCGCTGGGCCTGTTTGTGCTCCCGATGCCCGGGTAAGCGATCAAATGTCCCGAGTCGCCCCCAAGGGAGCGCTTGTCAACCGAAGAACGCCCGTCCGTGCGATCGTGCGGGTGGGCGAGGAAAGGGGTAGCAAGTGAGCACAATGGCCGCCACGGTGGACGTCGAGGTCCCGGTTCGCACCGCCTACAACCAGTGGACGCAGTTCGAGTCGTTTCCGCAGTTCATGGAAGGTGTGGAAGCGGTGCAACAGCTCGATGACCGGCATATGCACTGGCGTGTCCATGTCGGCCCGTCGACGCGGGAGTTCGACGCCACCATCACCGAGCAGCATCCGGACGAACGCGTCGCCTGGAAGTCCGACAGCGGGCCGAAGCACGCGGGCGTCGTCACCTTCCATCGGCTCGATGACACCCATACCAGGGTGACCGCGCAGATGGACGTCGACCCCGAAGGGTTCGTGGAGAACGTCGCCGACAAGCTCGGCGTGCTGAAGCACCGCGTGAACGGTGACTTGCAGCGCTTCAAGCACTTCATCGAAGGCCAGGGCCACGAAACCGGCGCTTGGCGCGGGGACATCCCGCGTCCGGACGCGGGTGGAACCGGCACGATGCCGGGTGAGACTCCTCGCCCGGGCGCGGGCGGAACCGGCAGTTTGCCCGGTGAGACTCCTCGCCCAGGCGCGGGCGGAACCGGCATGCCCGGCGGAACTCCGCGTCCCGGTACCGGCGCAGCCGGCACATGGCCCGGTGAAACCAACCGCCCGGGAATCTGATCCGTCCGACCAGCCACGGAGCCCCCGGCTTGCCCGGGGGCTCCGTCGTCGCTCAGGCCGAGTCCTCGCCAGCGGCGCTCTCGTCCGCGGGGGTGTGCGGTTCGGGCGGCACCTGGACCGGGCGCAGCAGCGCCCAGGCCACGAAGGCCGCGGCGACGGCGCCCATACCGAGCCCGGCCCACAGATTCACCTCGACGCCGCCGGTCTTGGCCTGCTGGGCCGCGGTGTCGTCCACCAGGCTCGTGACGACGAGAACGATCGCGTAGCAGCCGAGCAACGCGCCGACGATGGTACGGATATCGAAAAGCATTGCGGGGCTCCCTATCCGACGAGAATGTTGAGCGCGATCACGAGCACGAGCGCGATGCCCGCGAGCAGGACCGGGCGCTGGTACCAAGGCAGCGAACCGGCCTCTGGGTCGGTGCGGATCTCCTTCGGGGTCTCCGAGTACACCAGCCCGACCAGTTCCGACGCGGGTTTCGGCTGCGTCACCTGGGTGACGGCGACGCTGACCACGATGTCGACCACGAACGCGACACCGGCGGCCACGAAACTCGCGCCTTGGCCGGACAACTCGAACACCTTCATCTCGTGCAGGATGAAGACCGCGATCGCCGAAGCGGTTCCGCAGACCAGGCCCATCCAGCCCGCTGTCGGTGTCATCCGTTTCCAGAACATGCCGAGGATGAAGGTGGCGAACAGCGGCGCGTTGAAGAAGCTGAACAGCGTTTGCAGGTAGTCCATCATGTTGCTGAACCCGGAGGCGATGAACGCGGTGAAGATCGCGGCTACGGTCGCCCCGACGGTGGCCAGCCTGCCCACGCCGAGGTAGTAGCCGTCCGGGCGGTCGCGGCGCACGTACTGCTGCCACAGGTCGTAGCTGAACACCGTGTTGAACGCGGAGATGTTGGCCGCCATGCCCGCCATGAACGCCGCGAGCAGGCCGGCGAGCCCCACGCCGAGCAGGCCGTTGGGCAGCACGTCCTTCATCAGGTACAGCAGCGCCTGGTTGTAGGTGGTGTCGCTGTCCACGTCGGGATTCGCGGTGACCGCCGCCTTGTACTCCGCCATCTGCGGCACCAGGACGGCGCTGATCATGCCCGGGATCACCACGATCAGCGGGATGAACATCTTCGGGTAGGCGCCGATGATCGGCGTGCGCCGCGCCGCCGAGATGGAGTGCGTCGCCATCGCGCGCTGCACTTCGACGAAGTTCGTGGTCCAGTACCCGAACGAGAGCACGAAACCCAGTCCGAACACGATGCCGAGGATCGAGAGGAAGTCGTTGGCGAACCCGCTGAGCGCGTTGCCCGCCCAGGACTCCAATTGTTCCGCGCCGCCCGGTGACGCGCCGACCTTGTCCTGCAGCCCCTCCCAGCCGCCGACCTTGTGCAGGCCGACCAGGGTGAGCGGCAGCAGCGCGGCCACGATGACGAAGAATTGGAGCACCTCGTTGTAGATCGCGGCCGACAGACCGCCGAGGGTGATGTAGGAGAGCACGATCACGGCGGCCACGATCACCGACACCCACAGCGGCCAGCCCAGCAGCACGTTCAGGATGGACCCGAGCAGATACAGGTTGACCCCGGCGATGAGGATCTGAGCTACGGCGAAACTCAGCGCGTTCACCAGGTGGGCGCCTGTGCCGAAACGCCTGCGCATGAACTCCGGCACGCTGCGCACTTTGGAGCCGTAGTAGAACGGCATCATCACCACGCCGAGGAACAGCATGGCCGGTATCGCGCCGATCCAGAAGTAGTGGAAGGTCGGGAACCCGTACTCCGCGCCGTTGGCGGACATGCCCATGATCTCGACGGCGCCGAGGTTGGCCGAAATGAACGCCAGACCGGTCACCCAAGCGGGAAGCGAGCGCCCGGACAGGAAGAAGTCGATGCTGGAGGACACTCGCTGCCTGGCCAGCAGGCCGATGCCGAGCACGAACACGAAATACAGTGCCACCAGCGCGTAGTCGACCGGCTGCGCGTCCAGGCGTAGCGTCTCGGCGGCCTGCAGGTGCGGGGGCGAGGCGACCAGGTGCAGGTCGGACGCGATCGGCGCGGCAGCGAGAACGGGTGGATCGGCGAGCGGCACAGCGTTCCTCCTGGCGGTGAAACCGGGGCGTCGAGCGAGATCGTTCGTCGCGGGAAGGTCGTGCGTCGTGCCGGTCCTGCCCGGTGCGCGCGACCTCTCGTCGCCCCGCCGAATGGTGTCGGCTGACACCTACTGTGCGTGATCATGCCCGACCGGCGTGGCACATTCGCGCACAAATTCTGGACGGTCGCTCAGCCGATTCGGTGGGCTCCCGCGGCGGGAACCACCACGAACGTGCGCGGAGCGGGAAGATCCGATGCGGCGAAACGCCGTGCCACCGCCCGCGCCACCGCCGCGGCGCGGTCGTGATCGACCAGCGCGATGGCGCTTCCGCCGAAGCCGCCGCCGACCATGCGCGCGCCGTGCGCCCCCGCCGCCAGCGCCGCGTCGACCGCCGCGTCCAGGGCCGGAGTGGACACCTCGAAGTCGTCGCGCAGCGAGGCGTGCCCCGCGGTCAGTATCGGGCCGATGCCCCGGGGGTCTACTCCCTTCCGCAATTTCTCGGCAACCGTGAGCACCCTGGCGTTCTCGGTCACGACGTGCCGAGCCCGTCGGCGCAGCACGTAGTCGGCGATCCGGTCGGCGTCCGCCGCGGACGCCACGTCGCGCAAGGTGGTGACGCCGAGCGCCGCGGCCGCCGCCGCGCACTGTGCGCGACGCTCGGCGTAGCCGCCGTCGACCAGTTCGTGCGGCTGCCCGGTATCGATCACCAGCAGTTCGAGTCCGAAGCCGCCCAGGTCGAACGGGATCTGCTCGTGCCCGCGCGGCGCGGTGGTGTCGGCGGCGAATGCTCGCACGTCCAGCAACAGCGCGTGCCCGGCCGTGCACAGCATCGCGGCCGACTGGTCGAGTAAGCCGGTGGGGGCGCCGACGTAATCGTTCTCGGCGGCGCGGGCGATGTCGATCAATGCCCGGTCCGAGAGCTCGGGTGCGAACAGGTCACGCAGCGCGACGGCCACCGCGCAGGACAGGGCTGCCGAGGACGACAGCCCCGCCCCGATCGGCACCGCACCGTCGAGGTCGAGATCCACGCCGGGGATCCGGTGCCCGCGCCGGGTGAACTCGGCGACCACCCCGAGCGGATAGCGCGCCCATCCGGCCACCAGCTCCCGCTGACCCGCCAGGTCGGGCACCGCCGCGAGCACCGGCTCGTCCCGCTGCCGCGAGCCGACCCACACCCGCCCGTCGGTGCGCGCCGCCGCCGTGCACCGCACCACCAGCGGTAGTGCGATCGGCAGCACGTAGCCCTCGTTGTAGTCGGTGTGCTCACCGATGATGTTGACCCGCCCCGGCGCCACCCATGTCCGCAAACTCGGTTCCCCTCGCTGTTCTTCCTCGGTCGTGTCAGGTTACGAGACACGCCGCCCGAGCTGTGTTTTCGGCGCGCTCGGGTGCGCGATCGGCCTTCGTGACGCACAGTCGAATTCGACGCAAAGTTCGGCCTGCAAATCCTGTGGCCGCGTCGAATCGGGAGGGCAGCATGGTTCACGACACCTCACGCGGCGACCTTCGCGCGCGGCCTCGCCCGGATCGGCTGCGGCCGCCGCTGGACCGGGCGCACCCGGCACCGCTGACGATCGAGCTCGGCGCGGCGACCGGCGTCGGACCGACCGCCATGGCGGCGTTCGACGCGGCGCTGCGCGATCTCGGCGTGGGTGAGGCCAACCTCATCCGGTTGTCGTCGGTCATTCCGCCGCGCGCCACCGTCGAACGCATCGGCCGGGTGCGCAAGCCGATCCCGTGGGGTGATCGCCTCTACTGCGTTTACGCCGTGCGGCACGCGTACGGGCGCGGCTCGACCGCCGCGGCGGGCATCGGCTGGGCGCTGCGCGACGACGGCTCCGGCGCCGGGCTTTTCGTGGAGCACGAGGCCGAGACCAGCGCAGAGGTGACCGCGCTGATCCGGGCCAGCATGGCGGACATGACGCGCCGCCGCGGCGGTGGCTTCGGCCCGGTCCAGCTGTGCACCGTGGATGCCGCCTCCGACGGCGACCCGGTCTGCGCGCTGGTCCTGGCCGCCTACCACACTATTCCGTGGGGTCCGCGATGAGCGAGATCTCCGTGACCGTCGAGACGACGATTCCGGAGGAACGGATCGAGATCTTCCACCGCCTCTACGAGGAGGCGTTCGGCCCGTTGCGCGCGAAGGCCATCGCACGGCAGGTGCTGCGTCCCGAGGAGTTCCGGGAGGAGATGGTGGACCCCCGCGTGCAGAAGTACGTGGCGCACGCGGATGGGGAGCCGATCGGCGTGACCACGCTGACCAGGCACCTGGACACCGTGCCGTGGATCAGTCCGGACTATTTCGCGGCCCGTTACCCCGAACACGCGGCACGCGACGCGATCTACTACGCGGGTTTCACCCTTGTTGCGCCAAGTGCCCGCCAAGGGGCGGCCTTCCATGCCATGATCAAATCAGTTGTCCAGGTTTTGGTTGGCGAGCGTGCGGCGGTCGGTTGGGACATCTGCTCGTACAACAACACTCGGTTCTCGTTCGCCGACAGCATTCGGGCGGTGCTGGACGAACAGGCGAACGTCGAAGTCGCGGTGGAAGATTCACAGATCTACTACGCGGCCCGGTTCACCGGGGACGGAGCGACCAAGGGGGGCTGATGACACCCAGTGAACAGCCACAGGCCAGCTGTCGGCGCAGTCTCGGGTTCGGCTGGTACGCGGTGCTTCTGGGGGGAAGCGGGGCCGCGATCGCGGTCCATCTGTCGCTCGACTCACAGGTGGCGGCGCTCGTGACGATGGCGATCATCGTCGGCGAGACGCTCGCCATGATCGCCGTCGGAGTGCGCACGCACCAGCCGGCTCATCCGCTGCCGTGGTATCTGCTGTCCGGTTCGGCGGTGCTGTTCGCCTCCGGCACCACGCTGCGTGACGTCGGCGACCACGCGGTCCATCCGCTCGACGACGCGTTCACCCTGCTCGGTTATCTCGGCGTCGGGATCGCGGCGCTGATCTGGTTGTGGCCGCGCCAAGTGCACGGCGACTACGACCTGCTGCTGGACTCGGCCCTCATCGGCCTCGGCGCGCTGCTGGCCTCCTGGACCTTCCTCATCTCACCGATCCTGCAGTCGACCCAGACCGGCTTGGACGTACTGGTCGCGGCGACCTACCCGGTGCTCGACGCGGCGCTGCTGACCTTGGTCGCGCACTCGATGGCCACCTCGACGCGCGCGGAGACCTCGCTCTGGCTGCTGCACGCCGGACTGGTCGCACTGCTGCTCGGCGACCTGGGCTACAGCCTGGAGACCGCGGGCGCGACCGCGCTCGGGCGCGAGATGCTGCTGGCTCCCCTGCTCGCCGCCTACGCCACCGTGGGCGTCGCGGCGCTGCACCCCACCATGGCCACCCTCGGCACGCCGCGGCGCATCCACCCGCACCACTCCAGACAACGCGCCAGCCTCATCGCGATCGCGCTGATCGTGGCCTCGCTGGTGCCGGTCGTGGGGTCCAGTCTCCACCCGCTCGATCGCGTGGTGGTGTCGTCGCTGTTCGCGCTGCTGCTGATCGGCATGCTGGTGCGCAGTGAACGCGCGATCGTGCGCAGCGCCCGCAGCGAGCGGCGCGCGCAATACCAGGCCGACCACGACATGCTCACCGGACTGCTGAACCGCGCCGCGCTGCTGCGCGCCCTGCGGCAGCACGGGGAACAGTGGGCCGAGCAACCGATCTGCCTGCTGTTCATCGACCTCGACGGATTCAAGCGGGTCAACGACAGCTACGGGCACGCCGTCGGCGACGAACTGATCGCCACGGCGGCGGCCAGGATCCGGCGGGTGGTGCGCCGCGACGACGTGGTGACTCGCTACGGCGGCGACGAATTCGTCGTGCTCTCCCCGCTCGCCCGTCCGGAGGCAGCCGTGCTCGCCGAGCGTCTGCTCGGCGCGTTCGTGCGGCCGTTCGGGCTGAGCGCGGGCGAGATCCCGATCACCGCGAGCGTCGGCGTCGCGTGCGTCGGTCCGCGCGGCGCGCACACCGACGTCCACAGCCTGCTCCGGGATGCGGACGCGGCCATGTACCACGCGAAGCAGTACTCGATGGGCTACGCGTTCCACGACGACGTGCGGCGCGCGCCCACCGACACCGAGCGCCGCATCTGGCGCACGGCCACTCGATCCACCAGTCCGGCGGTGTGACTCAGTCGCTGAGCTCGTCGAGCAGGCGCTTGGCCTCCTCGAGCTCGGCCTGTAACTGCTGCACCTTGGCCTCCTGCACCCCGCGCAAGGCCTCCAAGACCCCCGCGACCACCTCGGCGACCTCCGGATGCAGGATCTTCGCCGCCTGCGCGACCGCGGAACCGGCGACCGGAAGGCTGCGCAGGGTGCGCTTCTTACCGCTGACCACGTCGATGGACCACTCGCCGTCGGCGGTGCCGGTCAGCGTCACGGTGACCTCGGGCGCTTTGGCCTTGCGCGCGGCGGCCGCCTTGGCGGGTTTGGCCGCGGCAGCCGCGGGGGCCGGCTTCCCCGCACTGTCGGCGCGGCTCGCCGGGGCCTCCACCGGCTTCGGCGTTGCCTGCGGTGCGGGGGCGCTCGCCTCGACGGGCTGGGTCGCGGTGCTCGTCGTGGACGGCGACTGGGTCACAGGGGATTCCTTCCTTGTTGTCGACTTCGGCCCGGTGGTGGGGCCCGCGGCCCCTCGGGGCGGCTTGGTCAAGGTGACCTCGGTGGGAGAGAAGGACAGCACATCCTTCGATCCGGTCGGGCGGACCTGCAAGAAGTCACCGTCGGCCGGGTCGCCGAGCGCGATCACCTTGCCCGAGCGCCCCTCCGGAACGCCGACCGCGGCGGCGGTGAACCACACCATGGGCGGTCGGCCACCGGCGAGGTCCGCGGCGATCTGTTGAATCTCGCTGTCCGACAAGGGCTGCGGCTTGGTTCGTGGGGAGGGCATGGTGACTCCGAGCGATTTCGTGGTTGGCTGCGTGCACAGATGATGCCCCACGCCGCCGACAGATTCTGCGGCCACCGTCGAATCGGGTCGGCGGACGGCGCGGCCCGGGCTATCAGCGAATATTTGGCAACACTCGCCGCCCACCCGCGAGCGGCGCCCCTCCCGCTCGCTTTGACACTCGCGCGTGTCACATGATCTGATTCCGGCGAATCGGTTTGCCAGCACCGGTGTTCCGGCGCCGACCCGCAGCGGTCCGCCCCGAACCGGTATCTGGAACGGGGCGACCAGGGGGGCCAGATGACCCATGCGCGGCATTCGGCGGTGCTCGCCGCCGCACCACTACACACCGATCTGCTCTTCGGCGCGGTCGCGGTCACCGTGCTCGCCGCCGGTGTGATCGTGATCGCGATGATCGCCGGAACCCGCGGGCCGGGATCGCATTTCGACGCCCGGAACCGCTACGGCGAGCCGGTGCGCCCCGCACGGGAAGCTCGGCCGCCGCTCGAGGAGCCGCCACACTCCTCGGCGACGAGTCCACCCCGGCGGGAACCATCGTTCATCGAGCGGTCGGCGCCTGAGGGGGAAACGGCGAACACCGCGCCGACGAGGTCGTCGCCTCCACCCTCCCCACGGGCGAACCAGCGCGACGTACCGTTCCTCGTCGGCGCCGCGGCAGGTGTCGTTGCGGTACTCGGTGGCATCTCCTGCCTGGTTCTCATCGTTCCGGTGGCGGCGGAGGACGCCACCCGGGCGGCCGCATCCGATCCGCTGGCCGAAGCCCGTCCGGGCGAGTGCGTGGCGATATCCGCTTCGCGGGCGTCCGGGCACGACACGGTCGACCTGGCCCCCGTCCCCTGCGAGACATTGCCTGCCAACTTCCGCGTGCTACAGACCGGCACCTGCACCGACCCGCGAGTGGAGCGCGAGCACCGGGGCGCCGATGCCGCCGGATACGAGCGGTTCCGCTTGTGCCTTGCTCCCGACTGGCAGGCCGGTACCTGCTACGACGTCACCGACTGGCACGTGCCGAGCAAGGTGGACTGCGCCCGGGTCGGCAAGAAGATCGTCCGGGTGAACGCCGTCCTGCCCTACACCCCGGACGCCGCCGCTTGCCCACGCGACGCGGAAGGCGCCAGCGCGGTCGGGTGGGCGCAGCGGGGAATCACGCTGTGCCTGCGCGGCTCCGACCGGCCCGACGAGTAGTCAGCTCGCCGCGGCGGGCGCACGCAGCGCTGGGAACCAGATGTCGGTGAGCACCTCGACAGCCTGCTCCGCCGAGACGTCGATGGTGCCCTGCATCGCCCATCGGGTGAAGAACCGTTCCAGTTGCGCGACGAGAAGTTCCACCCGCAACCGCGCTTCGTCCCGCCGCTCGGCCGGCCAACCGGCGAGGTAGGCGGTCATCGCGTTGGGCAGGGCGAGGATGCCGGCGCGGGCGATCTCGCGAAACTCCGGTTCCAGCGCGGTCGCCTCGTCCCAGGCGGGCAACAGGTCCTTGTACTCGTGGAACCACTCGATCGCGCGGGTCATCCAGTCGGCGAACTCGGCGCGCGAACCGGTCTCGAGCACCCGGTCGAGGTCCTGATAGAAGTGCAGCGCGGTGGGCGCGGTGCCCTGCTCGGCGATCGCACGCAGGATCTCCAACTTGCCCGCGAAGTGCAGGTAGAACGTGGCGCGACTACAGCCGACCGCGGCGGCGATGTCGTCCACCCGCACGGACGCGTAACCCCGGGCGGCGAACAGCTCCTTGGCCGCCGCCATCAAGCGGGCCCTGGTCTGCTGTTTCTGCTCCTCCCGCAGGTTCGTGTTCGCGTTCGTGCGCATGGTGAACAGCTACCTCGTATCCGTGAAAAGCGTGCTTACGTGCGGCTTCCGCCGAGCGAGTCTACGCGCGAGCCGCATGAATAGACATTGTGTCACTCACTAGACGTCAAGTCTACCGAGTGTTATTTTGTTGCCTACGTCACTCCGGCGCTCGACCCGCGCCGGACGGTTCGGCCGTCGTCGGCGGCTCTTCCCATGCGAGGTCAGTGAATGACGTCAACCGCACTCCCCCGGGTCTGTGTGATCGGCGCGGGCCCTTCCGGCATCACCGCCGCCAAACGACTGCACGACCACGGCATCCCCTTCGACTGCTTCGAGGCGTCCGACGACGTGGGCGGCAACTGGTACTTCAAGAATCCCAACGGCATGTCGGCCTGCTACCAGAGCCTGCACATCGACACCTCCAAGTTCCGGTTGGCGTTCGAGGACTATCCGGCGCCCGACGAATGGCCGGACTTCCCCCACCATTCGCAGCTGTTCCAGTACTTCCGCGACTACGTGGACCATTTCGGCATCCGCGAACGGATCGTGTTCAACACGAAGGTGACCGCGGCCGAGCGCGGCGCGGACGGCCGCTGGCTGATCACCACCAGCGAGGGCCGCACCACGGACTACGACGCGCTCATCGTCTGCAACGGGCATCATTGGGATCCCCGGATCCCGGACTACCCGGGTGAATTCGACGGCACGCTACTGCACAGTCACGCCTACAACGACCCGTTCGATCCCGTCGACATGCGCGGCAAACGCGTCGTGGTGGTCGGCATGGGCAATTCCGGCTTGGACATCGCCTCGGAGCTGTCGCAGCGGTTTCTCGCCGCGAAGCTCTACGTTTCCGCTCGCCGCGGGGTCTGGGTGCTGCCGAAGTACGTCAACGGCAAGGTCGGTGACAAGCGCTCGATGCCCCGATGGATGCCGCCGAAGCTGGGCCTGCGGCTCAAGCAGCGTTTCGTCCGCAAGTATCGCGGCAAGATGGAGGACTACGGGCTGCCCGAACCCGACCACCTGCCGTTCGAGGCGCATCCGTCGGCAAGCGAGGAGTTCCTGCACCGCGCGGGCTGCGGCGACATCACGTTCAAGCCCGCGATCACCGCGCTGGAGGGCTCGCGGGTGCGCTTCGCCGACGGCAGCGTCGAAGAGGTCGACGTGATCGTCTGCGCCACCGGATACCGCATCTCCTTCCCGTTCTTCTCCGATCCCGAGCTGTTGCCCGACAGCGACAATCGATTCCCGCTGTTCAAACAGATGATGAAGCCCGGCATCGACAATATGTTCTTCCTCGGTCTGGCCCAGCCGCTACCCACGCTGGTGAACTTCGCCGAGCAGCAGAGCAAGCTGGTCGCCGCCTACCTGACCGGCCGTTACCACCCGCCCTCGGAACAGGAGATGCACGCGGCCATCCGATCCGCGGAAACGGCCAGGACGGGCCGCTACTACGACTCGCCCCGGCACACCATTCAGATCGAATTCGAGCCGTACGTGCGAGACATGCGGCGGGAATTGGCGCGCGGGGCGAAACGCGCGGCCGCCGCGGGATACGCGCTGCCGGTTCCGGCCCGGGCTCTGGAACACGTGTGAGGCGGCGATGACCACTACCACGGGAACCGCCACGTCGGGGTTCTGCGCCGAGCGATTCGCGCGGGTGCGAAGGGAACTGGAGACCCGGCTCGCCTCCGGCGACGAGCTGGGCGCGTCGATCTGCGTCACGGTCGACGGCGAACCGGTCGTCGACCTCTGGGGCGGATACCGCGACCCCGAGCGCACCGCGCCGTGGACCGAGGACACCTTGGTCAACGTCTTCTCCCTCACCAAGACCATGACCGCGCTGTGCGCGCTGCTGCTGGTCGAGCGCGGCGAACTGGACGTGCACGCGAAGGTGGCCAGGTATTGGCCGGAGTTCGCGGCCAACGGCAAGAGCGACATCGAGATCCGGCATCTGCTCGCGCACACCTCCGGTGTCTCGGGGTGGGAGCCGCCGATCGAGCTGACCGATATCTACGACGCCGAAGCGTCCGCCGCCCGCCTCGCGAGCCAACCGCCGTGGTGGCAGCCGGGCACCGCGTCCGGGTATCACGCGCTCGCCTACGGCCACCTGATCGGGGCGGTCATCCGCCGCGTCACCGGACGCTCGCTGGGCGAGTTCTTCGCCGACGAACTCGCCGGGCCACTGGGCGCGGACTTCCACATCGGCACGGCGGCCGAACACCACGGGCGGATCGCCACCTTGATCCCGCCCACCGTGCCCGAATTCGACATGGCGACGCTCGACCAGGACAGCGTGCTGGTCAAGACCCTCACCAGTCCGCTGCTCGACATCGCCGAAACCGCGAGCGCGGGATGGCGGCAGGCCGAGATCGGAGCGGTGAACGGCCACGGCAACGCGCGCTCGGTGGCGCGGGTGCAATCACTGGTGTCCTGCGGCGGCGAACTCGACGGACGGCGGCTGCTGTCGGAGCGGACGATCGAGCTGATCTTCCAGCAGCAGTCCGACGGTGTGGATCTCGCGCTGCTGCTGCCACTGCGTTTCGGCATCGGCTACGGTCTGCCGCAGCGGCAGACCGCCCCTGAGGTGCCCGAGGGCCGAGTCTGCTGGTGGGCCGGGTACGGCGGTGCGATGGTGGTCAACGACCTCGAGCATCGCACCACGTTCGCCTACACCATGAACCGGATGGCCCCGGGGTTGATCGGCTCCGAGCGTGCCGACGCCTACCTGCGCGCGACGTTCGCGGCGGTGCGCGGATGATGCGGGCGCTACAGCTCACCGGGCCGGGTGTGCTGGAACTGCGCGAGGTGCCGATCCCGCAGATCGGTCCCACCGACCTGCTGCTGCGCGTAGGCGCGGCAGGCATCTGCCATTCGGACCTGCACGTGCTGCACATCCCCTTCCGGATGCGCGAGGAGCCGTTGACTCTCGGCCACGAGATCGCGGGCACCGTCGAGGCCGTCGGCGACGGGGTCGGCGGCCGCAGGGCAGGTGAGCGCGGCGTCGTGTACCTGTGCTGGTCGTGCGGGGTCTGCCGGGAGTGCGCCGGGGGCAACGAGAACGTCTGCCGCGCCGCTGGCCGCACCGCCATGCCGCCCTGCCCCGGTCTGGGGCCGGATGGCGGGATGGCGGACTACGTCCGGGTGCCCGCGAGTTCGTTCGTGCCGATCGGCAACCTCGACTTCGCCCAGGCCGCGCCGCTGGCCGACGCCGCGCTGTCGAGCTATCACGCCATCCGCGGCGCGCGCGAGCAACTCGGGCCCGGGTCGGTGGCGGTGGTCATCGGGATCGGCGGGCTCGGTCACGTCGCCGTGCAGATTCTCGCCACAACCACGGCGGCGCGGGTGCTGGCCGTCGACGTGAGCGCCGACAAGCTCGAACTCGCCGCGCGGTGCGGCGCGGCGGAGGGACTCACGGCGGGCGACGACACCGCACGCGAGATCCTCGACCGCACCGAAGGCCGCGGCGCGGACGCGGTGTTCGACTTCGTCGGCGTCGACGCGACCGCACGGCTCGCGGTGGAATCGGTGGCGCCGAACGGGGCCTACCGGATGATCGGCCTCGGCGGCGGCGCGCCGGAGATCACGGCGGCCCCCGCGGGCGGGCCGGGCTGGCCGTGGGGCGCGTCGGTCCGAAAATCCTACGGCGGCACCAAATCCGACCTGATCGACTCCGTAGCTCTGGCTATGTCGGGCAAGCTACGCGTCGAGGTGGAGCGCTACCCGCTGGCCGACGGCCGCGACGCCCTCGACCGGCTGGAACGCGGCCTGGTCACGGGCCGAGCGGTTCTGGTCCCCGAGCAGTGCCCAACCCCAACTCCTGTGCAGTGACGAGGAAGTACCCGATATGACAAAGCCCTTCGACCCGCAGGCGTTCGTGGCGCAAGCCGCCGCCCGGCTCACCGGCCCCGGCGGTCGATTCGAGATGGTGATCGAGGACGTGCTCGGCGCGCCGATGCCGGTCCTGCGCCACCGCAAGTCCTCGCTGCGCGAAGTGCTCGCCGACGCGGTCGCGCACGGCGATCGGGACTACCTGGTCACCGCGGACCGCAGGATGTCTTTCACCGAGCACGCCGCCGCGGTCGCGCCACTGGCCACGGCCCTGCGGGATCGATACGGCGTCGGAAAGGGCGACCGCATCGGCATCCTCGCGGCGAACACGCCCGAGTGGGTGCTCACGTTCTGGGCGGCGCAAGCGCTCGGCGCGATAGCGGTGGGCTACAACGCGTGGTGGGCGCCGCGCGAGGTCGCCTACGGCGTCGAGCACACCAGCCCCGGCGTCCTCGTCGTGGACGCGAAACGTGCCGCGCTGGTAGCGGAACTCGACATCCGGATTCCGGTGCTCACCATGGAGCACGACGTACCCGCGCTCATCGCCGGATACCGGACCGACGAGCTGCCCTACACCGAGATCGACGAAGACGAACCCGCGGTGATCCTGTACACCAGCGGCACCAGCGGACGGCCCAAAGGCGCGGTGCATTCGCACCGGAACCTGGTCGCGGTAGCCGACTACCACGTCTTCAACGATGCCCTGGCCGCCGCGCTCACCGGGGCGGGCGAACTGCCCAGCGGGCGGCGCTTCCTGGTCACCTCACCGCTGTTCCACATCGCCAGTCTGCACAACCTCGTGGTTCCCCGGCTGGTCACCGGCGACGCGGCGGTGATCCACCAAGGGTCGTTCGACGCCGACCGGGTGCTGCGCCTGATCGAGACCGAGCGGATCACCAACTGGGGCGCCATGCCGACCATGGCCACCAGGATGCTCGAACTCGACCTGTCCGGCTACGACCTGTCCTCGCTGGCCGCGTTCTCGTTGAACTCGGCGCCGTCCTCGGCCGCACTGCAACAGAAGCTGCGCGATCAGCTGCCCGTCGCGCGCAACGCGCTGGTGACCAGCTATGGGCTGACCGAATGCAGCACCGCCGCGACGCTGGCGAGCCCGGCGGAGCTGGCGGCGTTCCCGGACACCGTGGGGCGACCGGTCGTCGGGGTCACGCTGGAGATCCGCGACAGCGCGGGCAACGCGGTACCCGAGGGCACCGAAGGCGAGATCTGCGTGCGCAGCCCCTATGTGATGCTGGGGTACTGGCAGGACGAGGCGGCGACCACCGCGGCCATCACCGCGGACCGCTGGCTGCGCACCGGCGACATCGGGGTGCTGGAAGACGGCAGGCTGCGCTTGTCCGGACGCCGTTCGGACCTGATCCTGCGCGGCGGGGAGAACGTCTATCCGACGGAGATCGAGCAGTGCCTCGAGGAGCATCCCGCGGTGCGCGAATGCGCGGTCCTCGGCGTGCCCGACGCCGACCTCGGACAGCAGGTCGCCGCCTTGGTCGTGGTCGACAGCGCCACACCGACCACTGAAGACGAGCTGCGCGCGTTCACCGCCGAGCGGCTCGCCTACTACAAAGTGCCTGCCCGCTGGCGGCTCACTACGACCCCACTCCCGCGCAACGCGACCGGCAAGGTCGTGCGCACCGATCTCGAGGTGTGAATCCATGTACGACACCGTCATCGCCAACGGCCGCTGGTTCGACGGCACCGGCGCGCCCACCGCGGTCCGGCACCTCGGCATCCGGGACGGGCGGATCGCGGCCGTCTCCGCCGACCCGATCGACGACCCGGCCTGTCCGAACGTCGTGGACGCCACCGGCAAGTGGGTGATCCCCGGCATGATCGACATCCACACCCACTACGACGTGGAAGTGCTCCAGCATCCGGCGCTGACCGAGTCGGTCCGGCACGGCATCACCACGGTGCTGCTGGGCTCGTGTTCGTTGTCGACCGTCCACGTCGGCGCCTCCGACGCGGGCGACCTGTTCGCGCGGGTCGAGGCGATCCCGCGCAAGCACGTCGTCGCGGCGGTCGACGCGCACAAGACCTGGCGCTCGGCGCACGAGTACGCGGCCGCGCTGGAAGAACTGCCGTTGGGCCCGAACGTCGCCGCGTTCATCGGGCATTCGGATATCCGGGCGGCCGAGATGGGGCTGGATCGCGCGACCCGCGAGGACGTGCGGCCCGATGCCGCCGAACTGGCCGGAATGGAGGCGAAGCTGACCGAGGCGCTGGACGCGGGTTTCGTCGGGATGTCCTCCCAGCAGTTGATGTTCGACAAACTCGACGGCGAGGTGTGCCGATCGCGCACCCTGCCCTCCACCTACTCGACCAGCCGGGAACGGCGCAGGCTCAACGCCGTACTGCGACGGCGCGGCCGGGCGCTGCAAGGCGGGCCCGACGTGTCACGGCCGCACAGCCTGATCACGATGGCCGCCGCCAGTCTCGGCCTGTTCCGAAAGCCGCTGAAGGTCAGTATGCTCTCGGCTGCCGACATCAAGGCGATTCCCGGCGTCGTGCACCTGTTTCCGCTGATCGCTCGGGTACTGAACGCGCTCGGGGCCGACTTCCGCTGGCAGCACCTGCCGGTACCCTTCGAGGTCTACGCCGACGGCATCGACCTGGTGGTGTTCGAGGAATTCGGTTCCGGCGCCGAAGCGTTGCACCTGGCCGACCAGGTGGACCAACGGCGGGAACTACTGCGCGACGAGGCCTATCGTCGCCGATTCCGCGCGGATTACGACAAGAGATTCGGCCCGAGGGTGTGGCACCGCGACTTCTTCGATGCGCGGATCGTCGAATGCCCCGACTCCACGGTGATCGGCAAGACCTTCGGCCAGGTGGGCGCGGAACGCGGTGGCACACATCCGGTGGACGCGTTCCTGGACCTCGTGGTGGAGCACGGCGGCAAGGTCCGTTGGCGTACGACGATCTCCAACCATCGACCCGAAGTGCTCGATCGGCTCGCCGCCGACCCCGGCGTGCAGCTGGGCTTCTCCGACGCGGGGGCGCATCTGCGCAACATGGCGTTCTACAACTTCGGGCTCCGCTTCCTGCGCCGGGTGCGCGACGCCGCGCGAGCGGGTCGCCCGTTCCTGTCCGAGGAACAGGCGGTGCACCGGCTCACCGGCGAACTCGCGGACTGGTACGGCCTGGACGCCGGGCACCTGAGGGTGGGCGACCGAGCCGATGTGGTCGTCCTCGATCCGGCGCGCCTGGACGATTCGCTCGACGACTACCACGAATCGCCGATCGCCCCGTTCGACAACCTGTCGCGCATGGTCAACCGCGACGACGACACGGTCACCGCGGTGTTCGTCGGCGGCGTGCCGGTCTTCGGTGACGGCGCTCCGGCCGCGGTACTCGGCACCAGCCGCACCGGCCGGTTCCTGCGCGCGTCGACCTCCGCACGGTGATCCGATCGCGCTGATCGGCCCGGTCGGCCACGTAGAATCCCAAGGACACGGCGGCTCGTTCGCCGGCCGTCCGTAGGGAGTCGACGTGGACGTTTTCCAGCATCGGGGCCGGTCCGTCGTCTTCGACCGCGCAGGCGCCGGGTCGCCGGTGGTGTTCCTGCACAACGCGGGCGCGCAACGCCGTATCTGGGACGACCAGGTCGCGGCGCTGCGCGACGAGCACGAGATCTTCGCGCTCGATCTCCCCGGATACGGCCGGTCCGACCAGCCCGCCACGGGCTACCGGCTCACCGACTACGTCGACATGCTCACCGCGTTCCTCGACGCCCACGACCGCACCGACGTGGTGCTGGTCGGCAACTGCCTCGGCAGCGCGACCTCTCTGCGCTACGCCATGGACCGTCCGGACCGGGTGCGCGCGCTCGTGTTGATCAATCCGCTCACCTGGGACACCGTCAGCTCGGGACAGTCGGCGGGCCTGGCCTGGCTCGACGCGCGGCTGCCGCTGGCGCCGCTGGCCCGCCGCATCAGCCTGCCGGGCCCGGTGGTCTCGCTGATCGTCGGCAATCAGCTCGGCCCGCGCGGTCGCGGCAGGGGAAGCCAGTACGAGCCACGCGTGCGGGCGCATTGGACCGACCGGGGCAGGCTGCAAGCCCTGCACGGCTTGGTGCAGGACTTCCCGTCCTACCGCGCGCTCGACGGGTTCGACCCGCCCGCCGGCTTCCCGCCGATCTGCACGATCTGGGGGCGGCGCAACCGCGTCCTGTCGGCGAGGGCGGGCGGGCGGCTCAACCGCAAGCTGCGCCCGCACACCGCGGTGGAACTACCGGACTGCGGTCATCTTCCGATGGTGGAGGCCCCGGACCAGGTGAGTTCGATCATCACCGGCTTTCTCGCCGCGACCGCCGTGCCCGCGCGGGAGCGGCCCGACGGCCGCTGACCGGCGTCAGAGCGCAGCGGCGGTAGGGCAGAGTTCCGGGAAACTGGCGGAGCGCACTCCGCATCCGGCGCATTCGAACGTCATGCCCATATCGAGCATCCACTGAATGCGGGTATGGCATGTCTCGCAGAGGAAGTCCACCCCCGCCGGGTGGCAACAGGACCGTTTACGGATGAACCATTCCGCGCGGTGCCGGCAGGGCACGGAATCGAAGCGGAACGTGCACCTCGGTGCGGCGGGTAGCGCGGCGACGATGGCTTCGAAAGCCGTTGTCGCCGTATAAGTATTCACAGCAGATACCTTTCGGCGGGGAGAGCGGGACCGCAGGCCGGACGCAGCCGCGGCGCCGTTACTCCTGGATCGATCTCCTTCCGGCAGCCGTTACCGGATGAGGCGGCCTTCACACGGCGGCGGACCGGCTTGTTTGGTCATCGAGCGCGCGGGAATCCGATTTGTGACTACATCAAGGGAAGGGGTTTTGTCATGTTGTTGCGCCGACTCGCCCGGCCGCTACTGGCCACCGCGTTCGTCGTAGATGGGGTCGATACGCTGCGGCGCCCGGACGAGCGGGCCAAGGCCGCGAGCGAACTGCTGCAGCGGGGACAGCGACAGCTTCCCGACGAGGTTGCCGCCAAGTTGCCATCGAACCCGCACACCGTCGTCCAGATCAACGCCCTCGCCCAGGTGAGCGGCGGCGTTCTGCTGGCGCTGGGTAAGGCGCCGCGCTTGGCCGCCTTGGTGCTCGCGGCGACCGTGGTGCCCTCGGCCGTCACCGAGCAGGACTTCTGGAACGAGCAGGATCCGGCGCGCAAGTCGGCGAAGCGCACCGCGTTCCTCAAGGACCTCGGCCTGCTCGGCGGACTGATGATCGCCGCGGCCGACACCGAGGGCAAGCCGTCGCTGGGCTGGCGCGGCCGCCGGGCCGCGCGCGACGCCGCCGCCGCGGTCACCGCCGCACTGCCGTTCGGCGCGACCTCGGAGGGCGCGACCGGCGCTGCGCTGCGCAACTACGCGCACGAGGCCGCGGAACGGGCGCGTGCGCTCGGATCGGTCGCCGCGAGCAAAGGCACGGAACTGGCCGAAACGGCCCAGCGTCGTGGGCCGGATTGGGCGGAGGCGGCCAAGGAACACGGCAGCGACCTGGCCGAGACCGCGAAGGTGCACGGCTCGGAATGGGCCGAGATCGCCAAAGAGCGCGGCACAGATCTGGCGGAAGTCGCCAAGGAGCGGGGCTCCGAATGGGCCGAGATCGCCAAAGAGCGGGGCGCCGACTGGGCGGAGGTGGCCAAGGAGCGCGGCGCCGACTGGGCGGAGGTCGCCAAGGATCGGAGTGCTCATCTCGCGGAGGTGGCCAAGCAGCGCGGGGCGGAACTGGCGGAGATCGCCAAGGAACGCAGCGCTGAGCTGGCCGAGCGCGCAAAGCACCGCGGACCCGAGATCGCCGAGGTCGCCAAGGAGCGGGGCGCGCTTACCGCGCGACTGGCCCGCCGGCGGGGAGCGAAGACAGCGCACGCCGCCCGTGAGGCGGTCGAGCGTCGCCGCTGAGCGGCGGACGGGCGGCGGCGGACTTCGGTCGGCCGGCGCCCGTCAAGCGGTTTCGTCGTAGCCGGGTGCGAGGGCGGCCTCCAGCGACCGCACCCGATGGAACCGGTCGGCCAGTCCGGTGACCTCGATGACTCGGTCCACCGGCCGCACCCGGGTGATCAGCGCCATCCGGCGGCGCGTCCGCGTCACCTCGGCCTGCGCCTCGACCAAGACGCTCAGCCCGGCCGCCGCGAGGAACGTGACCGGCGAGAGGTCGAGCACGAGGACGGCCGCACGGCGGGCCGGGCCGCTCGCCAGCTGCGCGCGAAGCCGGGGTGCGGTGGCGACATCGATCTCGCCCGCCACCATCAGCATGGTGACGTCAGGGCGCGGTCGGCACACCGAAAACCGAAGCGGGCCGGTCCGTTCGGTATCGCGGAACATGCGCTGACTCCTGGCCGGAAGCTGGCAGTGCACAGACCTTGTGCCTCCAGTGAAGCATGGGTGCGCTCGGTCTGTACAGCAGCGCGACGACGCGAACTGCGTTCGCGGCCAGACCTTTCCAGCGGACGGGAGCGCCGCTAGGAGGTATTCGCGCTGCCGCCGCAGGAAATGGTGACAGCCTCCCCGTTGAAGTGCCGGCCGTGCTCGGAGACCAGCAACAGCACCGCTTCGGCCACCTCGGCGGGCTGGATCAAATCGCCGTTGGGCGGGCCGGATTCGATGATCGCCATCCAGTCCTCCTTGGTGGGATTCTCCTTGTCCGGCACCATGAGCCGCCAGGTCGCGGGGTTCTGGATCATGTCGGTGTCCACGCCGGAGGGCAGCAGGGCGTTCACCGTGATGCCGTACTGCGCCACCTCCAGCGACAGTGACTTCACCAGGCCGAGCACGCCCCACTTGCTCGCCGCGTAGTGCGCCGCGTTGCGCACGCCCATCTTCGCCACGATGGACGAGGTGGCCACTACCCGACCCCAGCGGCGCTCGATCATGTGCGGGACGATCGCGCGGAAGCTGTGGAACACTCCGGTCAGGTTGGTGTCGATCATGTCCTGCCACAACTGCTCGTCCATCTCGGCGACGGGTGAGTTGGACGCGATACCCGCGTTGGCGATCAGGATGTCGATGCGGTCGAATTCCTCGAGCGCGCGCTCGGCGACCGTCCGCATCTGTTCCAGGCTGCGCACGTCGGCTTGCACGGCGATGCAGCGGCGGCCGGTCCGCTCGACCAGCGCGGCGGTCTCGGCCAAGTCGTCGAGGGTGCTCAGAGCGTAGGGAAGGCCGGGCAACGGTGCGGCGATATCGCACACCACGATGTCCGCCCCCGCCTTCGCCAGCGCCACGGCGTGCGCGCGGCCTTGTCCGCGGGCGCCACCGGTGATCACCGCTACCCTGTCGTCGAGATTCCCCATGGCGGGTCCTTCATCGGTTCGGTACCTGCTTCGGCCGCCACTCATCGTGTCACGGGCGCGCGGCGTGAACTCCCGATTTCGGGGCGGGCGTGCCGCACAGGGGTCGATTTCCCAAAATTGGGGACCGACGACCGGGTGATCGTACCCCGACTTGACCATCCGCACGCGACGCCGCACGTCCGCGACCTGCACCGACAGTAGCGGATTGCCGAATTCCGCAGGGGCAGTGGAACAATGGTTGCGGTCTCGGCACCGAGGCGGGCACGGCCACGGCACGGACGAGCCGACCCGACTGCGGCAGGGAGACCACATGCATCCATTCCGACCCGGTCCAGCGACCAACTGTGCGCGATGTACGCTGCGCCCAGAACGACCCCGCCCGTGCCGACGCATCGTTCCTGGCACGGTCCGGCGCATCCACAATGGTTCCTGGGGGCCCGATGACCGATTGTGAGTATTTTCCCGTGGATCTCGACCGACAGCTCGACGCCGAACCCACCGACCACGACAGCAGCGTGGCCGAACGGATCACCAGCCCGCGGCTGCGCAGGCTGCTACACACGGTCATCGGCCTGTCCGAGGATTCCGTCGATCTTCTGACGACCATGACCACGCGCCTGCGTGCCGCTGAGGGCATGATCCTGCGCGACCCGCTCGACGACTGCTGACCCGCGTGCGGGCGGGCGCGACCGCGCCGTCCGCCTCGCCGCGGCACGAGCGGTCGCCGTGCAGGTTGCCGAACCGGCAACGATATTTGCCGAATCGGTCGATTCGTCGGATCGTGGAACGCATGAGTGCGACACACCACCACGCCGACCGGACGACACCGACGACGGTCGAGTACTGGGAGACCTTCTACGGCGAACGCGAGCGGGTCTGGTCGGGACAGCCGAACTTCCTGCTGGTACGGGAGATCGAAGGGGTCACCCCCGGTACGGCACTGGATCTGGGCTGCGCCGAAGGCGCCGACGCGATCTGGCTGGCCGAGCGCGGCTGGCGGGTCACCGCGGTGGACGTGTCGGAGACCGCGCTCGGCCGCGCCAGGGCGCAGGCGGCACGACAGGGACTTACCAGCGAAATCGATTGGCAGCGGCACGATCTCGCCCACACCTTCCCGCCCGGACGGTTCGATCTCGTCACCGCGCAGTATCTGCACTCACCGCCCGCCGAGGACGGTGAGCGGATGCGGATCCTGCGCCGCGCCGCCGAGGCGGTGGCGCCCGGGGGTCTGCTGCTGATCGTCGGGCACGCGGAATGGCCCTCCTGGGTCACGGAACCGCCCGCCCACGTGCACTTTCCGACCACCGCCGAGGTGCTCGCCGGCCTTGCGCCGGACCCGGCCGAATGGCAGGTCGAAGTCGACGAGCTCGCCGAACGCGAGCACGCGGGCCCCGAGGGACAGCCGGGCACCCGAAAAGACAACATCCTACGAATTCGCCGCACCCGATCACTGCGCAAATAACGGGCGAATATCCTTGCGCTGAAACCGAATTCGAAAGTCTACCGCGTACTGTTAACTCTGATATTACTCAGGATTCACGGCGTAGATACCGTTTTCTAGCTACTGTGGACGGTGCCTACAGAGCGGTGGGAATCGAGAATCTCACGTCGGTCGGGGGGATAGTCGCCCGTAGGAGAGCTCCCAGTGAAGTATTCGGTATGCGCTCGCGTTCTAGGCCCATTGACGCTTGCTCTCAACAACCACAACGCGACGCCGACTGCACAGAAGCAGCGGCAGTTGCTCGCATTACTCTTGGTCCGGCACGACACGGTCGTTCCGGTGACGACACTGATCGAAGAACTATGGAACGACGATCCCCCGCGCAGCGCGGTGACCGTCGTGCAGACATATATTCTCGGAATTCGCAAGAAGATGGCCGAGCAGCTCGGGATGGGGCAGGCCGAGGTGGCCGAACGCTTTCTGCGCACCCGCAGCAAGGGCTACTCCTTCGACGTCAAGGATTGCGTGTTCGATCTGCGCGACTACCAGTCCATGTCCGCGGCGGCCCGGTGCGCGGCCAAGACCGGAGACGACCAGCGCGCGGTGGATCTGTTCAGCGCGGCCGAAGCGCTGTGGAGCGGGCCGGCGCTGGTCGACGTGGAGGGCGGCCATCCGCTCGCCGCGGAGATCTCGCATCTGGACCACCTGCGGCTGACCAACGTCGAACTGCGCGTGGAGGCGGAATTGCGCCTCGGCAGGCACCGCGAGGTATGTCCTGACCTCGCGCGGCTGACCATGCAACATCCGTTGCACGAGCGGCTGCAGGCGTACTACATGTTCGCCTTGTCCCGCTCTGGGCAGCGTGCCCGCGCTCTGGCCTCCTATCAGCAGTTCAGCAGGTGCATGCAGGACGAACTGGGGCTGGACCCCTGCCAGAAGCTCCAGAAGCTGCACCAGGACATCCTGGCCGCATCCGACGTCTCGGTGAGCGCGATGCTCAACAGCCGGCACGCCGGTTATCTGATCGGGTGGTCCTCCCCCGAGTTGCGCGCCGCCGCCGAGCCCGCCTGACGCCGCCGCGGCGTTCGTCCGGCGCGACGCGCGTCGCGCCGGGCGAAGTCCGGTCGCGCTCACTCCCGCCCGAGGATCTCGTCCACCAACCCGGTGGTATGCGTCGCGGCGCGCATGGCAGGGTGGTCGAGCACCTCGCGCAGGAAATCCCGAGTGGTGGCGACGCGGGCGCCGGAGATCCGGAAATCCTCCAGCGCTCGCCGCATCCGGGCGAGCGCCCGGTCGCGGTCCGGCGCCCACACCACCAGTTTGGCCAGCAGCGAATCGTAGTGCGGAGGTATCGAATAACCGGCGTGCGCATGCGTGTCGACGCGTACGAAAGGCCCTCCGGGTGGCGTGAATTCCGCCAGGACCCCCGGAGCGGGCGCGAATTCGGCGGCAGGGTCTTCGGCATTGATCCGGCATTCGATCGCCGCACCGCGCAGGACGATGTCATCCTGCGCGAAGCCGAGCGGTTGCCCCGCCGCGACCCGGATCTGTTCGGCGATCAAATCGATGCCGGTCACCATCTCGGTGACCGGATGTTCCACCTGAATTCGGCAGTTCACCTCCATGAAATAGTAATTTCCGTCCCGGTCGACCAGGAATTCCACGGTTCCCGCTCCGACATAGCCCGCTTCGACCACACCGCCGACGGCAGACCTGCCCATTGTCTCGGCAAGCCCTTCCGGCAGCAGCGGAGCCGGTGATTCCTCGATCAATTTCTGATGCCTGCGCTGTACCGAGCAGTCGCGTTCACCCAGATGCACGCCGTTGCCGTGACCGTCGCACAGCACCTGGATCTCCACGTGCCTGGCCGCGGCGAGGTACTTCTCCAGGTACACGCGGCTGTCGCCGAACAGCATTCGCGCCGTCGCCCTGGTCTCCTGATAGGCGCGCGGGAACGCCGCGCTCTCGTGCACCACCTGCATGCCGCGTCCACCGCCGCCCGCGGCCGCCTTGATGATCACCGGGAAGCCGATCGAATCCGCGAGTGCGTGGGCCTCGTCGAGCTCGAGCGGGTCGAGGCTGCCCGGCAGTAACGGCAGGCCCGCTTTCGCCATCAGGGTGCGCGCCGACTGCTTGTCGCCGAGCTGAGCCATCACCTCGGCGGGCGGCCCGATCAGCGTGACGCCCGCCGCCCGGCAGGCGTCGGCGAAATCCGGTGACTCCGAGAGGAATCCGTATCCGGGATGGATCGCCTCGGCGCCGGTGAGCTCGGCGGCGGCCAGGATCGCCGCGGCGTTCAGATAACTGCGTTTGGCCGCGGAGGGGCCGATCTGCACCGCTTCGTCGGCGAAACGCACCACCGCCGAATCGGCGTCGGCGACCGAGTGCACCGCCACGGTGCGCACGCCGAGTTCACGGCAGGTGCGCGCGACGCGCAGCGCGATCTCGCCGCGGTTGGCGATCAGGATCTTCTCGAACATGGCCACACCCTCACGCGACCGACCGGACCAGGATCTGCCGCCGCGCGCCGAAGCGCCGGAAGCGGGCACGGCGCTCGTCGGCCAGCTCCGTCCCGCTGCGTCCGGCGAGTTCGCCGAGGGTCGCGGCGAGGGCGCGGCGCAGCTGTTCGGCCGCGGCCACGGGAGCCGACCCCACGTCGTCACCCGGCTCGGGCAGCACCGCGTCGACCACGCCGAGACCCAGCAGGTCCCGCGCGGTGAGCGCCAGCGCGGCCGCGGCCGCGGGCGCGGCGGCCGGATCGTTCCATACGATCGCCGCGCAGCCTTCCGGGCTGATCACCGAATACGTGCCGTTGGCGAACATCAGCACGCGGTTGGCGACGCCGAGCGCCAGAGCTCCGCCGCTGCCGCCCTCACCGATCACCACACTGATCACCGGCACCCGCAGCGCGGACATCAACCGGATGTTCTCCGCGATGACGATCGCCTGCCCCTGCTCTTCGGCGGTGGCGCCCGGGTATGCGCCGGGTGTGTCGATCAAGGTGATGACGGGCAGGCCGAGCTTCTCGGCCAGCCGCATCAACCGCGCCGCCTTGCGATAACCGGCGGGGGTCGGCATGCCGAAGTTGCGCTCCATCAGCTCCTTCGGGTCGTGTCCCTTCTGGTGGCCGATCAGCATCACCGGCCGCCCGGCGAGCCATGCCGTTCCGCCCACCACGGCGGCGCAGTCGCCGGAGATCCGGTCGCCGCGCAACTCTCGGAACTCCTCGAAGGCCAGGGCGAAGTAGTCGAGTGCGGTCGGCCGCTGCGGGGCCCGCGCCCGGCGCACCTGCGTCCAGGGATCGGTCGTGGGAATGCGGGCCGGATCGGTGATCGCTCCGGCGTCGGCGGGGACGAACGTCTCCGCCGGGTCGACCTGGGCCGCGGTTCGCACCAGCGCGCCGAGCGCCTGGCGCAGACCCGCCCGCGGCACGATCATGTCGATGAGCCCGCGTTCCAGCAAGAATTCGGCCGTCTGGAACCTCGGGGGCAATTCCTGCCGGATGGTCTGCTCGATCACCCGGCGCCCGGCGAAGCCCAGGCGCGCCCCCGGCTCGGCGATCAGCACGTCGGAGAGAGTGGCGAAGGAGGCCGCTACACCGCCGTAGGTGGGGTCGGTGATCACGGTGACGGTGAGCACGCCCGCCCGGTCCAGCTGCTCCAGCGCCGCGCTGGTCTTGGCCATCTGCATCAGCGACAGCGGGCCTTCCTGCATCCGGGCGCCACCCGATGCGGTGACGATGATCAACGGAATACGCCGCGCCAGCGCCGTCTCCGCGGCGGCGGTGATCATCTCGCCGACCGCGGTGCCGAGGCTGCCGCCCAGGAAGCGGAAGTCCATGGCGGCGATCACCACCGGCCTGCCCTCGATCGCGGCCTGCGCGCACAGCACCGCGTCGTGCAGGCCCGTGCGGGCGCGAGCGGCGGCCAGCCGGTCCGGGTAGGACTTCGTGTCGGTGAAGGTCAGCGGGTCGTCGTCGGTGACGACGACCGGCAGCGGCTCGAAACGCCCTTCGTCGGCGAGCTGTCCGATGCGCTGCCGCGCGGTGATCGGAGTATGCCTGCCGCATTCGCCGCAGACGCCGAGGTCGCGGGCGAACCGCTTGCCGTACAGCGGGATCAGGCATGCAGGGCAGAGCACCCAGTCCGCGACCTCCTGGTCGTGTGCTGACTTCATCACGCGTGTCTCCTGTGCTCGGGAACGGGTGGTCGGTCCGGGCGGCGCCGGCCGGGCGATCACAGCGACAGCCTGCGCCCCGCCGCTCGAGAACAACTCGACTCGTTCGCTCGAGCGATGTTCGAGGGCCGTCCTCGATGCTCGATCGCACCATCGAAGGGAGAATCGCCATGAATCTGAACGCATCCGGTGGTGCGCGATGAGCCGCCGCGTCGTCGTCACCGGGCTCGGGGTCCGCGCGCCCGGCGGGTCGGGCAAGGACGAGTTCTGGAAGCTGCTTTCGGAAGGCCGTACCGCGACGCGCCGTATCTCGTTCTTCGACGCCTCCCCGTACCGGTCCCAGGTGGCCGGCGAGGCCGACTTCGACCCGGCGCGGGAAGGTTTGTCGCCCAGGGAGATTCGGCGAATGGACCGGGCGGTGCAGTTCGCCGTGGTCTGCGCGCGGGAGGCGGT
The DNA here is from genome assembly GCA_019930625.1 of Nocardia asteroides. Taxonomy (NCBI): domain Bacteria; kingdom Bacillati; phylum Actinomycetota; class Actinomycetes; order Mycobacteriales; family Nocardiaceae; genus Nocardia; species Nocardia asteroides. The sequence continues at coordinate 3,445,074 of CP082844.1, read as the reverse complement.
GGCCGACAGCGGGCTCGACCTCGCGGCGGTCGATCCGCACCGGCTCGGCGTGAGCCTCGGTAGCGCGGTCGCCGCGGCCACCAGTCTCGAGCGCGAATACCTGGTGCTGTCGGACTCCGGCAAGAACTGGCTGGTCGACGAGAGCTACCTCTCCCCGCACATGTTCGACTACATGATCCCCAGCGTGATGCCCGCCGAAGTGGCCTGGAGCGTGGGTGCGGAGGGGCCCGTGGCGATGGTCTCCAACGGGTGTACCTCGGGGCTGGACTCGGTCGGGCACGCGGTGCAGCTGATTCGGGAGGGCTCGGCCGACGTCATGGTGTCCGGCGCGTCGGACACACCGATCACACCGATCGTCGTGGCCTGCTTCGACGCGATCAAGGCGACCACACCACGTAACGACGAGGCGGAGGTGGCCTCGCGGCCGTTCGACAACTCCCGCAACGGGTTCGTCCTCGCCGAGGGCGCCGCGATGTTCGTGCTCGAGGAGTACGAGAGCGCACGCAAGCGGGGTGCGCACATCTACGCCGAGATCACCGGGTACGCCACCCGGTGCAACGCCTACCACATGACCGGACTCAAGGCGGACGGCCGCGAGATGGCCGAGGCCATCCGGGTCGCGCTCGACGAATCCAGGATCGACCCGACCGCCGTGGACTACATCAACGCCCACGGCTCCGGCACCAGGCAGAACGACCGGCACGAAACCGCCGCGGTGAAGCGCAGTCTCGGCACGCACGCCTACGCCACGCCGATGAGCTCGATCAAGTCGATGGTCGGGCACTCGCTCGGCGCGATCGGCTCGGTCGAGATCGCCGCCTCGCTGCTGGCGCTGGAGCACCAGGTGGTGCCGCCGACGGCGAACCTGCACGAACCCGACCCCGAATGCGATCTGGACTACGTGCCGCTGGTCGCCCGCGAGCAGCGGATGGACACCGTGCTCACCGTGGGCAGCGGGTTCGGCGGCTTCCAGAGCGCGATGGTGCTGCGCAAGGCGGAGGCGGTGGCGGCATGATCCTGGTGACCGGAATGGGAGTGCTCGCGCCGAACGGTATGGGCGTGGAGCGTTTCTGGGATGCCGTGCTGGCCGGGCGCGGCGGAATCGCGCCGCTCACCCGGTTCGACACCAGTCGCTCGGCGGCGCGTCTGGCCGGCCAGTTGGCCGATTTCGACGCCGGTGAGCACCTGCCGAGCCGGCTGCTGCCGCAGACGGACATCTCGACCCGGATGGCGCTGGTCGCCGCGCAGTGGGCGCTGGACGACGCGAAGGTCGACACCACCACGATGACCGACTACGAGATGGGCGTGGTGACCGGAAACGCCTCCGGTGGTTTCGAATTCACCCACCGGGAGTTCAAGAAGCTGTGGTCTCTGGGCTCCGAGCACGTCAGCGTGTACGAGTCCTTCGCGTGGTTCTACGCGGTCAACACCGGCCAGATCTCCATCCGGCACGGCATGCGCGGGCCGAGCAGCGCTTTGGTCGCCGAGCAGGCCGGCGGGCTGGACGCGGTCGGCCACGCGCGGCGCACCGTGCGGCGCGGAACGCCGCTGGTGGTCACCGGCGGCGTCGACTCGGCGCTGGACCCGTGGGGCTGGGCGGCGCATCTGTCCAGCGGCGCGGTGAGCGCCGCGACCGACCCCGAGCGCGCCTATCTGCCGTTCGACGCCGCCGCCGCCGGATACGTGCCCGGTGAGGGCGGCGCGATGCTGGTCGTCGAGGACGCCGCCGCCGCGCGGGCCCGTGGCGTGCCCAAGGTGCACGGCGAAATCGCCGGGTATGCCTCGACATTCGATCCACCGCCCGATTCGGGTCGCCCGTCGGGCCTGCGCCGCGCCGCCGAACTCGCGCTGGCCGACGCGGGGATGACGCCCGATGACATCGATGTGGTGTTCGCCGACGCCTCCGGCATCCCCGACCGCGACCGCGACGAGGCCGCCGCCATCGAGGCGGTGTTCGGGCCGGGCGGCGTTCCGGTCACCGCGTCGAAACCGCTGACCGGACGCCTGTTCTCCGGCGCGGGTCCGCTCGACATCGTGACCGCGCTGCTGGCGATGCGCGACTCGGTGATCCCGCCGACCGCGGGCACCACCACCCTCGCCGAGGACTACCGGATCGACCTGGTCCTCGGCGCCGCGCGCACCGCCACCGTCGGCGGCGCGCTCGTCCTGGCTCGTGGGCGCTGGGGGTTCAACTCCGCGGTCGTCGTGCGCGCCGTATCCGATTGAGTACCACTTCCCCAGGAGCCGATCATGACCATGACCATCACCGAATTGCGCCGGATTCTCGTGGACTGCGCGGGCGGCGAGGACCTCGCCGAACTCGCCGGCGACATCGCCGCCGTGGAGTTCGAGGAACTGGGCTACGACTCGCTCGCGCTCATCGAGACCGCGGCGCGCATCCAGCGCGACTTCGGCGTGACCATCCCGGAAGAACAGCTCATCGAGGTCAAGACGCCGCAAGAGCTGGTCGACATCGTCAACACCGAATTGCGGGGCGCGGCATGAGCGTGATGAGCCACACCAAGGTGGTGCAAGCCGCGCCCGAGGTCGTCTACGACCTGATCGCCGACGTGACCAGGTGGCCGGTGATCTTCGAGCCGAGCGTGCTGGTGCGCCACCTGCACCGCGGGCCGGACGAGGAGCGCTTCCGCCTGTGGGCGACCGTCGGCGGGGTGGTGAAGAACTGGACGTCGCGGCGGGTACTGGACGCCGGACAGCGCCGCATCGTCTTCGAGCAGGAGCGCAGCCAGGCGCCGATCGCGTCGATGGGCGGCGGCTGGTCGTTCCGCGAGATCGGTCCCGGCACGACGAAAGTGACGCTGGATCACCACTTCACGGTGATGGAAGGCGCCGATCCGGAGCGGGTCGCCGCGTCGGTGGACCGCAACAGCGAGGTCGAACTGGCGGCGCTGGCCCGCATCGCCGAGCTCGGCCACCCCGTCGAAGAGGTGATCCACACCTTCGCCGACACGGTGACGCTGGACTGCTCGGCCTCCGAGGTCTACGACTTCGTCTACCACAGCGAACGCTGGCCCGAGCACGTGCCGCACGTGGGCCGCGTCGACCTCACCGAGGACTCCGAGGGCGTGCAGCTGATGGCGATGGACACGGTGACCGCGGGCGGGATCGCGCACACCACCGAGTCGATCCGGGTGTGTTTCCCCGGTGAGCGGATCGACTACAAGCAGCTGGTGCCGCCCACGATACTGTTCGGCCACAGCGGCGCGTGGGAGTTCGCCGACGGGCCGGACGGCGCGGTGGTGACCGCGCGGCACACAGTCGCGATCGACCCCGTGGCCGCGCGCGAGGTACTCGGCTCGGACACCGATCTGGCCGACGCCCGCGCCTACCTGACCGAGGCGCTGTCGAGCAACAGCCGCAACACGCTGCGGTGCGCACAGCGCTACGCCGCGACGACGAAGTCCTCGACATGACCGCCGCCGACATGACCGCCGCCGAGGCCGCCGTGACACCGCACGTGCACGAGATCGCCGACGGTGTCTACGCCTACACCCACACCCGCGGCGGCTGGTGTGTCAGCAACGCCGGTGTGCTCACCGGGCCGGACGGCGCGGTGGTGATCGACACGCTGGCGACCGAGGGACGCGGCCGCGCCCTCGTCGAGTTCGTCGACGGGCTCGGTACCGGCCCGGCCCGCACCATCGTGAACACCCATCACCACGGCGACCACAACTTCGGCAACCACCTGTTCGGGCCGACGGCCGTCGTCGTCGGCCACGACCGGATCCGGCCCGAGATGATCGAGACCGGGCTGGCGCTGACCGAGCTGTGGCCGCAGGTCGAGTGGGGAGACGTGCGGGTCACTCCGCCGAGCATCACGTTCAGCTACCACCTGACGCTGCACCAGGGCCTGCGCCGGGTGGAGCTCCTCCACTTCGGGACGGCCGCGCACACCACCAACGACGTGGTGGCGTGGCTGCCCGAGGAGCGCGTGCTGTTCGCCGGTGACCTGGTGATGGCGGGCGCGGCGCCGTTCTGCCTGATGGGATCGATCAGCGGTTCGATCACCACGGTCCGGCGGCTGGCCGCGCTGGGCGCCGAGACGGTCGTCGCCGGGCACGGCCCGGTCACCGGGCCGGAGATCTTCGACCAGACGCTGCGGTATCTGCGCTGGGTGCAGGACCTCGCCGCGGAGGGACGCGCGCTCGGACTGACACCGCTGGCGATCGCGCTGGAGGCCGACCACGGCGAGTTCGCCGATCTGCTGGATCAGGAACGGTTGGTCGGCAACCTCTATCGCGCGGACGCGGAACTCACCGGCGGCCTGCTCGGCGAGGCGCTGGACGTGCCGGCGATCTTCGAGGAGATGGTGGTCTACAACGGCGGGCAGGTGCCGGTATGCCTGGCGTGAGAACCGAATCGGTACAGGTCTGCGTGATCGGCGGCGGCCCGGCCGGACTGATGACGGGCCTGCTGCTGGCACGCTCCGGCGTGGAAGTGCTCGTGCTGGAGAAGCATCCGGACTTCCTGCGGGATTTCCGGGGCGACACCGTGCACACCTCGACGCTGCTCGCCATGAACGAACTCGGCCTGGCCGAGGAGTTCCTCGCGCTGCCGCACGTGGAATTGCCCCAGCTGCCGATGGCGACCGCGACCGGCCCGGTGGTGTTCGCCGACTTCAGCGCTCTGCCCGGGCCCTTTCCGTTCGTGGCGTTCATGCCGCAGTGGGACGTGCTCAACTTCCTCGCCGAGGCGGGCCGCCGCTACCCCGGCTTCCGGCTGGTGCAGCGAGCGGAGGTCACCGAGCTGGTCCAGCGCGGCGGCACGGTGGTCGGCGCACGCGCCGAGACGGCCGATGGCCCGCTGGAGATCAGCGCCGACCTGGTGATCGCCGCCGACGGACGGCATTCGATCGTGCGCCGATCGGGGCTGCTCGAGGTCGCCGCCAGCGCGGCGCCGATGGACGTGCTCTGGTTCCGGGTAGGCAAGCCGGAAGGCGAACGGCTGCCCACCGTGCGCAGCGGGCACGGATTCTTCATCGTCTGTATCGACCGCGGAGACTATCTCCAGGTCGCGTACATGATCCCGAAGGGGGGCTTCGCGACGATCCGCGAGGCGGGGCCGGCCCGCTTCCGCGCGGATCTGGCCGCCATCTATCCCGCGCTCGCACCGCATCTGGAGGCGGAGATCCTGGACTGGGACGACGTGAAGCCGCTCGATGTCCGAGTGGACCGGCTGCGCCGCTGGTACCGGCCGGGGCTGGTGGCGATCGGGGACGCGGCGCACGCGATGTCCCCGGCGGGCGGGGTCGGGATCAATCTGGCGGTGCAGGATGCCATCGCGACCGCCCGGCTCCTGGCGCCGATCCTCACCGCAGGCGTGATCCCGACCACGGCGCAGCTGCGCACCATCCAGCGCCGCCGCGAATTCCCCATGCGCGTGGTGCAATTCGCGCAACTGCACCTGCTGGCCGACCTCTACCCCAGCGTCGGGCGACCCGGGACCGACAGACCGCTGCTGGTCCGGCTGCTCCGCCGTTTCCCGCGCCTGCCCCGGCTGATCGCCCGGGTGATCGGCCTCGGCATCCGTCCCGAGCCGGTGCCGCCGGTGCCCGACTCGACCGAGAACATCACGGCACTGACGAAACTCAGGGAGAACTGATCGTGTCGACCTACCTGCTCATCCACGGCGCCTTCCACGGCGGATGGGTCTGGCAGCGGGTGATGCCGCTGCTGGAAGACGCGCGCCACCGCGTCCTGACCCCCTCGCTGGTCGGTCTCGGCGACCGCGCCCACCTGCTCACCGCGGACGTCGGCCTCGACACCCACGTCCAGGACCTGATCGACCTGATCACCGCCGAGGACCTCACCGACATCGTCCTGGTGGGTCACAGCTACGCGGGCATCGTCGTCACCGCCGTGGCCGACGCCGTGCCCGACCGCATCGCCGAACTGGTCTACCTCGATACCTTCGTGCCCCGCGACGGCGAAGCGGTGGCCGACATCATGCCGGGCATGGTCGACGCCTTCGCCGCCGCGGCGGCCGCCACCGGCGACGGCTGGCGGGTGCCGCCGCAAACCGAACCGAGCGGCGACGGCGGACTGTACGGCGTCACGGAGGAACCCGACCTCAGCTGGCTGGCGTCCATGCAGACACCACAATCGCTGAAGACCTTCCAGCAACCGATGAGGTTGACGAATCCGCGAGCGCTGGCGGCTATTCCGGTAACGCACGTGCACTGCGACGAAGGCGGCGAGGACTTCAAAGCGATGCGCGCGGCCATGCCGCGGACCCTGCCGCCCGCCGATCTGCCCGCCGAGCGCCTGCACGTGCTCCCCACCGGGCACGACTGCATGATCACGATGCCGCGCGAATTGGCGCAGTGCCTGCTCGCGCTTTCCGCTCGCCCAGCGGCAGCACCGTAGCTCGTCGGTTGCCGCGCGAGGGGCGCGGCTCACGAGGGACGCCGAGCGCACCTGCGCTCGGCGTCCCCTCACGTCCGCGGACGCGGCGCCTGCCTCAGCCTCGTGTTCGCCCGCGCTGGTCCGGGATCAGCCCGCGGTCGCACCCGCGTCATAGGCGGCGCGTGCCGCGAGGACCTCGCCGAGGTGTTCGGAGGACCAGGCCACGATGCTGCCGAACACCGGGGTCAGCGTCTTCGCCAGCGGGGTCGCCTCGTACTCGACGCGCGGTGGGACCTCGGGATGGTAGGTGCGCGCGACCAGGCCGTCGCGTTCGAGCTGCCGCAGGCGCTGGGTGAGGACCTTGGGGGTCAGGCCGGGGATCCGGTGTTGCAGTTCGGTGAAGCGCAGCCTGCCGTCGTGGGTGAGGACCCACAGCACCTGGGTGGACCAGCGGCCGAACACCAGGTCGATGACCGGCGTGATCGGACAGGGGTCGACGGGCGTTTCCGGCGCGGTTGTCATACGTCCCTCCGGTAAGTCACTTTCCCCTTGGTTACTACTATACTTTGGAAAGTACTGTGTATCCAGGTGTCGCGAGCACGCGAAATCCGAAGGGACACAGCCATGACGACAACAGTGGACGAGCGCCTGGATCTGCCGCGCCGCTCCGGCGAGCGGCCGCGCACCCGGGCGCACAATCCGCACCAGCAACTCGACCAGATCGCCCCACCGGAACTGCAAGAGCGACTCTGGTCGCGGATGACCACGCTCGACGGCGTCCTGCTCGGCCGCAGCGGAGTGTCCCTGCCCGATACCCGCGCGGTGCACCTGCGGCCGACGATCGCCCAGGGCCCCGACGAGGCCTACCTCGCGGGCACCGAATTCGCCCATCTGCACGGGCACGGCGACGGCAGCCTGCACATGTCGCTGCCGAAAGATGTGGTGGCGCAGGCGGTCCGGCAGGGCTGGGCGGAGCCGCATCCGATGGCTCGGCAGGGGTACCTGCCCGAGACGCTGGTGATGGTCTACGGGCCGCGCGATCAAGAGGAGCTGGAGATCGTCTGGCAGCTGGTGCGGATCAGTCACCGCTTCGCCGGCCGACCGGCTACAGCGTGATTAGAGCGGCAGCCGTCATCGTCGGTGCCATGAACGCGACCGATCTTGTGGGCACCTGGGAACTGCTGTCCTACTACGACATCGACGAACACGGCGTCACCAGCGAGGGGCCGCTCGGCGCCGCGCCGCGCGGCCTGCTGATCTACGGCGCACACGGTTACATGTCGGTGAGCATGATGCGCACGGACGCAGCCGCGGGAGCCACGCCGTTCATGGGCTACGCGGGCACCTGGCGGCGATCCGGCACAGAGGTGGTGCACGCGATCAGCGTGTGCTCCAACCCGGCGTGGGCGCAGACCGAGCAGGTGCGGCAGATGTCGCTGAACGCGGACGTGCTGACGCTGATCGGTGCCGCACAGGTCGGCGGGCGGGAACAACGCCGGATACTCACCTGGCGTCGCAGCCACCCGCCCGCCTGAACACCCTGTCACTCCGGCGAATAGGAGAACAACGGCTCGTCGAATTGGACCGGCTCGTTGTCTTCCTTGAGTATCCCGGTGATCACGCCGCCGGCCTGGGCCGTCACCGGGATCATCAACTTCATCGCCTCCACGATGGCGATCTGCTGCCCGGCGCTCACCCGGTCGCCGACTTCCACGAACGGGTCGGCGCCAGGTTCGGGGCACCGGTAGAACACGCCGACGCTCGGTGCGCGCACGACCGCACCCAGCGCCGGAGTCTCCGCAGCGGCGACGGCTTGCACCGCCGCCGCCGCCGCGATCGGGGCGGCCGCCGGGGCAGCGGACGCCTGCCACTCGGCCTCGACGGTCACCTCCCCCACCTGGAAGCGCAGTGCGCTCGGCTGCTGCGGGAAACCCGCGAGCAGCTGCAACGCGCCGGTCTGGATCGCCTCCAGCACCCGGAGGTAGTCCTCATGCCCGGCGGCGGCGTTTTCTTCTACTGCGGTCATTGCCGTCACTCCTCGCGCTCAGTAGTTGCCCAGGCCGCCACAGACGTTCAACGCCTGCGCGGTGACGGCGCCCGCGCCGGGACCGATCAGGTAGTCGACCATCGCCGCCACCTCGAACGGTTGCACATAGCGGCCGATCGGCACCCGCGCGCTGACCCTGGCGTGCACCTCGTCGGTGTCCACACCCCACAGCCCGGAATACACCTCCCGTACTCGCTCGGCCATCGGCGTCTCCACGAATCCGGGACACACCGCGTTCACGGTGATCCCCGTCTTGGCCAGCTCGAGGCCGAGCGCCTTGGTGAAACCGACCACTCCGTGCTTGGACGCGGAGTACGGAGCGCCGTGCACCACGCCCTGCTTGCCGCCGGTGGAGGCGATGTTGACGATCCGGCCGCTGCCGCGCTCGAGCATGCCGCCCGCGTTGAGCACCGCCTTCGTCATCAGGAACACGCTGTTGAGGTTGGTGTTGATCACGTCGAACCACAGTTCGTCGGGCACCTGCGCGGTGACGCCGCCGCCGCTGCGGCCGGCGTTGTTGACCAGGATGTCGATCGGCCCGTAGCGCCGCACACCCGCGTCGACGTACTCGCGGACCTGCGCGGCGTCGGCGACGTCGCAGACGGTGCCGTCCACCTCGTGCCCCTCGTCTTGCAGGCTCTTCACCGTGTCCGTCACCCGCTGCTGGTCGCGAGCGCAGAGGAACACCGCGATGCCCTGGGCCGCCAGGTTTTTGGTGATCTCCAGGCCCATGCCGCTGGTCGCTCCGGTGACCAGCGCGACGCGCCGATTTTCCGCCATGACTCCTCCATCGGTCGACTTTTCCGAACTCTCCGGGCTGTTCGACCACCAGGGTCGACCCGCGTCCTATAGATCCGGTCAACCGCAGGACGCCGACCGCGACTCGACCGAGGCTCTAGCGGCGTGGACCACCCTGGCGTGCGGCCCAGGCCCGCCGCAACGACAGGAGCAACCATGACCACCGTCGCAAGCCGCACCGAGTTGTACGCCGAGGTCCAGCAGTTCTACGCCGAGCAGATGCAGCGGCTGGACAACCGCGACATCCCCGGCTACGCCGCGACCTTCACCGAAGACGCGGAATTCGAGCACACGCCGGGCATCCCTCCCGCCCGCACCAGGGCGGGCATCATCACCGACCTGGTCGAGTTCCACAAGCGCTTCGAATCCGACCCGATGCAGCGCAGGCATTGGTTCAACATGATCAACCTGCAACCACGCCAGGACGGGGCCATCGTGTCCACCGCCTACTGCCTGGTGGTCAAGATCCGCCCGAACAGCAAGCCGGAGATCGCGCCGAGCTGCGTCGTGCACGACGTGCTCGTCCGCGTCGACGGCGCATTGCTCACCAGGTCACGGCGCGTCGTCCACGACTGATCCGAACACCGATCTCAGTCGAGGTGATCGACGCCGGTCCCGGCCTGTCACCCTCGGACACCGCCCGCGTGTTCGAACGCTTCTACCGCACCGACGCCCCGCGCACCCGCGCCAGCGGCGGGGCCGGACTCGGCCTGTCCATCGTCCAGACCCTGGTCACCGCCCACGACGGCCGGGCATCGGTGGACAGCGAACCGGGACGCGGGTCGATCTTCACAGTGGTGCTGCCCCGCGAGCCCGCGGATACGCCGACCACAGGTGAGCCAGTCCCGTCTCAACGATGACGAGCGACCCCGGTGCCGTCACCGTGCACCCGTACCGCTGAACTCCGGCGCAGGCGCACGCCGAGCGCCCAACGCCAGCAGCCCCACCGCGATCCAGGCGAGCACCCAGGGAGCCGGTTCCAGGATGACGGCGGCGACCACGGCCCAGATGCCGAGCGTCCACGCGACGAAGGGCGGCGGCACCATGCCCCGCCGATCCAGCCACAGCACGATCAGCCCGACCACGATCAACGGCACGCCGAAGCTGCCGGTGGTCAGCCAGAACGACGCCATCACGGGGCTCATCTCGCTGATTCCTTCCTCGGGCCGCCACAGCTTCGCGCTGAACCACGAGTCCGCGTGATCGGGAGCCACCAGCAGCAAGCTGCCGAGCGTGTGCCCGACTCCGAGGAACACGAGGAGGCGACCGGCCCACTTGATCATGAAATCCACCCTTCGATTACGGAACCGACAGTTCCGATACTGACAGTTCCGTATAGTAGGCGCGTGCCGAAACCGAAACAAGGCGTCGGGCGTCCGCGCGACAGTGACGTCGATCTCGCCATCGTGCGCGCCACACGCGACCTACTGGCCGAGCGCGGCTACGCCGGACTCACCGTCGACGCCGTGGCGATGAAAGCGGGGATCGGCAAGGCCGCGATCTACCGCCGCTACGCCACGAAGCAAGAGATGATCTTCGCCGCCACGGTGCACGACATGCGGGAACAGGCACCTCCCGATACCGGAACCCTCCGCACGGACCTGGCCGCGCTGACCGAGACCATCGCCGCACAGCTCGGCCGGGCGCCGAACGACGTGCTCGCGGGCCTGCTCGCCGACATCTACGCCGACCCCGCACTCAGCGCCCGCTTCGCCGAGACCTTTCTCGAACGCGAACGCCAGGCGGTGACCGAGGTGCTCGGCCGCGCGGTCGCCCGCGGCGAATTGGCGGCACAGCCCGATCTCACGACCGTGCACGCACTTCTGCTCGGCCCTGTCTTCGCCTGGCTACTGATCCTGGACGGCGACCGCGCCGGGTTGCCGGATCTCACTCGCACGGTCGCCGAAGCGACGGCGACCGTACTGCTGTCCGAGCCCTCCAGCTGAGCCACCCACTTGTGCGAGTGGGTGTCCGTTCTGCGCAATCCACCCACCAGCTCCAGCAGTTCGTGACCACCTCGACCTGGGATCACACCGAGGTGAGGGCCCGGTTGGCCGGGTAGGCGGCGCGGTTGATCGATCCGGACGCCCTCGTGGTCGATGACACCGGTTTCCCGAAGGAACCCCGACAAACCCGTCACCGCCAAGACAAAGATCACCACCACCGGCCGCTCGGGCGGACGGTTCGTGACCTAGCGCCGCGGCAGCCGCAAGACCGCATCCAATCCCGGGGCGGTGATGCGATCCCGGTTCCTCGCGCTGCGAGTGCGTCCGGCCAACCGCAACATCACCCGAGCACCCGACGGCAGCCTGCCCGAATGCTGGCTGCCGGCCGAATGGCCGACCGGTGCGCCCGAACCCACCGACTACCGGCTGGCCACCCTCCCACCCACGATTCCGCTACGGGACCTGGTGCGGCTGGCCAAGATCGCTGGCGCATCGAACACGACTACCGCGAACTCAAAGACGGACTCGGCCTGGACCACTTCGAAGGCCGATCCTGGACCGGCCACTGCCACACCCGCCACCAACCCATCCCCACCCCAACACGATTACACACCTAACAAAGTCCTACTAGGCGCTTTCGTGGTCGTCGAATCGCATTGACGGTGTCGGTAATCTATCCGGCAACCTGCCCGCACGCGCTGGATCACGGATTTTTCACACCTGGGAATTATGTAGTTGACACATCATGGGAAGCTGGCGATCGTGAGGGCGATCACAAGCCGTCTCAAGGCGCAGGGCGGCTGAGTGCGGTGGAGCCGTGCGGGCCAGGCGTGCCGAAAAAGACTGGTCGGGGCGATCGGTTTTCGCCGCGTCGACTCCGATCGAACGAGAGCAATAGCAGTATGGAATATAGAGAACAGGTGGCGAAGTTGATCGATTCGCTGCTCGCGGTACCGGCCTGTCGTGCCGAGCTGGAGTATCTGCAGCGCAGACTATCCATCCCACCGCAGGAGATCATCGATGCATGGATGTTCTACGACCTCTCCATCATGAACTACTCGAACGAGTCGTACTCTTCCACTTCGTTGCGTATGGCGATGCATCTCCACAATCAGCTCGCCGGCAATTGGCATGATCGACGGCAGGAGATCGTGCTCGGATATCTGGAGACCATCGCGCCGGAGGCGGTGTGCGACATCGGTTTCGGCACGCCACAGCGCTACGTCCGGCACTATCTGTCCACCCGGCGGGTCGAGATGGCGCTGTGCGAATTCGAGTCGACAAGTTTGGAGTTCGCGGAGTTGGTGCTTGAGCACTGGCGCCCGGACTGGAGTAGTACGATCAAGCTGATCGAGCACGACATGAACCGCGATGAACTGCCCGCCGGTTACCCGGCGTACCTGTTCCAGGATTCGATCGAACACGCTCTGCAGCCGACCGAGACACTGCACCGATATGTCGACAGCGCTTGGTCGGGCACCTATTTCCTCTTCTCGCTGCCCATTGAGGTGGCCGACCCCATACCGGGGCACCACATCTCGTGGACCGAGGAGGCCGCAGCGCTCGATTGGCTCGGTGCGGCCGGTCTGACCGTGCTCGACAAGGAAGTAATCCATTTCCACGCTGATCTCGATCTGCATTCGCACCGGCTGCATCCGGACACTCGGCAATTGGCGGTGCTGTCCGTCAAGAAATAACACCCACTGAGTCGAAATGTCGCCGACTTCGACATTGGGTTCGGGCGAAGCCGACGACCAGCAACCCTGCCTTGCGCGTCGACCACGCGGATGAGGGCGTCGGCAGCAGGGCGACTGGACAGCCCCGTAGCTACAACTGCCCCTTGGCCCGCTGATCCCGACGCGCGAAACCAGCGAACATCTCCGCCGCGAACTCCTCGATCACCGGACGCACCACGTCCATCTCCACACCCGACACCGGTCAACCACAACACATCCCAACCCACCTAACAAAGTCCTACCAGGCGCCGAGTCCAAACCGCCGGGGATATCGAGACTGGTCGCAGGGGGTCGGGCCGGTCGGTCTCTCTGTCGGCCAACCGACCTCTGTGCTCGAGAAGCGGCGTGCGCGCGTTGGTGAGGGTTGGTTACTGCCGGCCGCGTGGATCCGCAGCCCGCAATCGATTCGGCCGTGCGCCTGACGCGGCGCGGTGCGTGGCTCCCTAACTGGCTTTGTCAATTCTCCGACTCGAGCGCCACTTTCATGCACCGGGACACCATGAACGACGTCGCCGACCCCGCCCTGTGCACCGGTGTCCGGCCACGCACATCGACCTGCGGCGCGGTTTGCGCGCTACGAGTCGATGTGGGAGGTGTTCAGCAGGAGTGTGCGGGGTTCAGTGGCCCGCGCTGCCGGTGGACGGTCGAGCCCTGCGCAGTTCGCAGGCCAGCCGGTCGGCGTCGGGTCGGTCCTCGGCGGAGCGGGCGCAGCCCTGCGAGGTGTAGCCTTGTGCGTCGTAGCCCCACCGGTCATAACCCCACCGGTCATAACCCCACCGGTCATAACCCCACCGGTCGTAGCCCCAGAAGTCGAAGCCGTCGGGGCCGTAAGGGTCTTCCGGCTCAGCAGGTTTCGGAAATGAGGGGGTCGTTACGGGCGGTTCGGTCGTTACCGGCGGAACAGTGGTGACCGGCGGTGTGGTCGTCACCGGAGGAGCGGTGGTCACGGAGGGCACTGTTGTGACCGGTGGCGCGGTCGTCACCGGCGGCAGCGTCGTCACGGGCGCGGTGGTGACGGGTGCGGTAGTAACCGGGGTTCGATCAGGGGTTGCGAATGCCGGTATGACAAGCGCGGCCGGAGCAAGCGCCACCGTCCCGGCGACTGCGGCCAGCAGGACCGACTGCCGAACGGTGCGCGGACTTCTCCTCCACTGCGACATAGTTGACCTCCAACTCGAGATGAGCGCGCTCACCGCACCCGAGTCGGCTATCGGTCGGATGTCCAAAATTCGTTACACAGTAGTGACTTTCGCGCCCGTAGTTTGCGGCAGGGTCATCGAGTACCGACCCGACCTGGCGGATCTTCTCGCAGCGCCTCGAGCGGCAGAGTCACACGTTCGCGCACCATGTCGACGTCGAGTATCTGTGCGGTGATCTCCTGGCGGAGGGTGAGGATCTCGGAGGGGTGGTCGTGTACCCACTCCCCACCTTCCGGTCGGCGTCGGTGTAGATACCTTCCTCGTCGGCGGCGATCTCGATCGGTTCGGCGATCAATCGCAGAGCCCCCACAGACCGTGACCTCAGCGTCCGATAGCCGAAAACTACACTCCAGAATGTAGACATCCTGTGAAGGCCGGTATATAGTCGCTGTCGTTGGAGATGAAGAGTCTGGTTGGCCGGGTAGGTGAACTGCCCGGAAAGCAAGAACTACCGTCCCCTCCGGCGGAGAAGAGAATCCGGTGCAGTCGGCCGGCCCGCCGGAGGGGATGAAGAACTCCGGTAGCCGACTCCCGTGCGATAGCCCCTGCCGATCAGCGAGGCGCGGGCCGGAATATGTCGTCGAGAGGCGTGGCGGAGGTGGAGGCAGCTCCCTCTTCGGCGAACCATTCCCAGCGCAGCACTCGGGCGAGGACCGGTGTGGGTAGGCCCGAGAGCGTCTTCGCGATGGTGGCGAAGCGGCTGGAGCCCTCGATGATCGAGCGGTGGGCGGCCAGAGCGGTCTTGCGCTGGGCGGCATGGGCGGCGACGTCGATGCGGTGGGTGATCGCCGAGCGCGGACTGTACCGCGAAACGAGGGCGGATGGGTCGTCGGGCAGGGGAATTCGCGACAACCGCAGCACATGGATCAGGCGCGCGTAACTTTCGCGCGGCAGGGTGGCGTCGAGGACACGCGAAACACCGGCGAGTTCGGCCGCGCGCTTGCCGACCTCGTGCACGCGAACATGGTCGCGGTGGCCGTACCCGCCGTTGCTGTCGTAGCTGAGCAGGATTTCGGCGTTCTCCGCGCGGAGGATGGCCGCCAACCGTTGCGCCGCCTCCTCGGGATCGGCGCGGACGAATCGCCTCCGGTCCGGCGGGTCCGCGTACAACACAGCGCCGTGCCCGCTGTCGGCGTAGCCCAGGTGCACCACCCGGTGCACGCCGAGAGCGGCGGCGCTGGACTCCAACTCGCTGAGCCGCAACGGTTTCCGGCCGTCCAGATCGGCCATGTGACCGTCGGTGGCCACGACGATCACGGTCCGGTGCCCGGCGGCCGACAGTTTGGCCAGCGTGCCGCCGGTCAGCAGCGTCTCGTCGTCCGGGTGCGCGTGGAATGCTACAACGGTCGCCATCGCCCCAGTCTGCCAAATGCGCTCACAGCAGGTCCTCGGCCAGCCGGGTAGCGCCGACGAGCAGGTAGCCGCCGGTCAACGCGACCAGGGCGGCCGCGGTCGGACGCGGGACGTCACTGCGCAGCAGGCGAATCCCGCCATGCGCGGTGTCGAGGAAGTCCACCATCAGCGCGAGACGCTGCCAGCGCGGCAGCTCTTCGGGCGGCGCGGTCAGGTATCCGAGCCCCAGCGCGATCGCCCGCGCGCCGAATATCCGGCTCATGTAATCGAGTTCGGGTGTGGGGCGCACGCCCAGCGCCTCGGCCAGCCTCGCCGGGCCCACGAGGGCGGCCGCCCCCAGCACGACTCGGCCGAGCGCCAGTCCGCGCAACGCACCGGCCAGTGGAGATCGGGTTTGCCGCATGCTGTCGGTCACCATGTGTCGAGCCTGACCGATGACACCCGCCGGGTCGATTACCTGCGAGGTAATCGACCACTGGTTGAAGAACCAGAATCCATGCGGGCTGGGCTGCGGATCGTTGTGGCGCTGCTCGGGCACAGGGTTGCGCCCCCGGTCGTCATGGCCCGGCGCCGCGCTCGCGACACCCGCGCCGTTGCCGACCGCCGCCAGGGCGATGCTTCCGGCGACCTCGTCACCGATGCATGGGACTTCCACCGGTCGGTGTACGGCGACTGATCGACCAGCAGAACGATGCGCTTGTCCCGGTTGCCGAGCGACCTCGGCCGCTCGCCCGGCAGCGGTGTGATCAGAGAATGAGCAGAATCAGCGCCTTCTGCAAGGTGTCCATGATGCGGCCGATGGTGATCGCGATTTCGACGGTGCCCATGACAGGCCCCTTTCCTGGGACATGGCAAATCCTCGACACCTCAATTCAAGCGCGTGCGAGAGGGATTCGGAAGCGAACGCCGGAGCTCGAATGGTTCATGCGCTCGAGGCGCAGCGGTAGGACGGCACTCGGGAAGGGTTGATCCACGACACCTGTCTCTTCGAATCATTCGTGTCGCGACGCCGGTCGGGGCCGCGGGAGTGGATCATCGCATCACGCCCACGTTTCGAGCAGCTGTCAGGAGCACATGTGTCGTCGTCGCAACCGTTGGCCTGGAGTGAATCGCACGACCGTTTCCAGCATTCGGCGGGCGCGGTGGGGCTGGCCGCGGCGATGCTGGGCAGGCTCGGTCGAGTCCCCGCCGATCACGCGGCGGTGCACGCGCGGCTCGCGATACTGGCAGACAGCACCGTGTGCGCACCGCTGGACAGCCCTGCGGCGACCGACCGGTGTCGCCTCGGCAGTGCCCTGCACAGCGTCGTCGTCCACCTCCGGACGGTGGCCGAGCGTGCGCACCGGCACGGCGTGACGACGCTCGCGGACGAAATCGTCGAAGTCATCGGCATCGTCGAGGAGTGCGGGCGGGGCACGGCTCGATCGTTCGCGACAACGACCGATGCCACCTGGCCCGCGCGCTATCGCGCCGAGATCTCGCGACTGGCCGACGACGCCGACGACGCTTTCCGCCGCCTGTTCGCACGGTGGTACTTCGACACCGACGACCTCGCGACGGTGGCCGGGATGCGGGAGGTGGGCGACGAATTGGAGAACGTGGTGCGAGCATTCGAGTCGGTCGCCGACGCTGTGACGGCGATGGCCGCGCAGCCGCGCGGCGAGCTACCCCGGTGACGGTCGGTGGACGCTACATTCCCACCACATCGATGATCGGCGCCGGATAGTCCGCCGGGTCGACCTGCGCGCGCCACGGTCGGTGGATGCGCGCACCGGGCAGGTGCGCCAGCTCGGGCACCCAGCGCCGCACGTACGCGCCGTCGGGGTCGTAGCGCTCGGCTTGACGCAACGGATTGAGCACCCGGTTCGGCCTGGTGTCGGTCCCCGTGCCCGCGACCCACTGCCAGTTGAGCTGGTTGTTCGCCAAGTCGCCGTCCACCAGCCAGCGCAGGAAGTGCTCCGCACCCACCCGCCAGTCCACGCGCAGCGACTTGGTCAGGAAGCTGGCCGTGATCAGTCGCGCCCGGTTGTGCATCCAACCCTCCGCGCGCAGCTGCCGCATCCCGGCGTCCACGATCGGGTGGCCCGTGCGTCCCTCCCGCCACGCCTCGACCGCCTGGTGGTCCTCCCGCCAGCGGATCGAGCGGTCGCGGTAGTCCCTCCAGGCCGCGGACGGGCGGGCGGCCAGCAGCTGGTGGTGGAAGTCGCGCCAGGCCAGCTGCCGGGCGAAGGCGTGCCCGCCCGCGGTGGCCGTGTCCACCCGCTGCACCAGCTCCACCGGGGACACGCAGCCGAAATGCAGATACGGCGACAGCCGGGAGGTGGCGTCGGCGGCGAGGTCGTCGTTGTCGCGGTCGTAG
Organism: Nocardia asteroides; assembly: GCA_019930625.1. Lineage (NCBI taxonomy): Bacteria > Bacillati > Actinomycetota > Actinomycetes > Mycobacteriales > Nocardiaceae > Nocardia > Nocardia asteroides. The sequence goes on along the minus strand of CP082844.1, from coordinate 3,427,271 downwards.
TGCTCGATCGGTCCGGCAAGCCAGTCGCGCATGATCCGGCGGCCCGTGGTCTCCCCGCCGACGGCCAGCCGCGGCGAGGTCGGGCCCGCGCACAGTTCGCCCGGGTCCGGCAGCGGCAGGCTCGACACCTGCGGCACCGTGAGGTCGCGCGGCTTGCCGAGCGGACGGCGCTGCGATGCGTCGGACCAGCGCCGGAAATACGGGCTGAATATCGCGAAGTGGTCGCGGCCGGTGGCGGGCCGTAGTGTCTCCGGATCGGCGGCGGTGATGGTGGCGGCATGCAAATGCAGCAGACAGCCTCGGCGTGACAGACGTTCGCGCAGCGCGCGCGCCCGATGACGGCTGTAGCCGCTGACGTCGGCGGCTACGTGCACGCTTTCGGCGTGCACCTGGGCGACGACGCGGTCCACCTCCGCGGCCACCTCACCCCGGCGCAGGATCAAACCGCCGCCGGCGGCGCGCAATTCGTCGTCCAACTCGGCGAGGGCCGCGCACAGGAACCGGGCACGGTTGGGCGCGGCGAATCCGCCGGAGAGGATGGCGTCGTCGAGCACGAACAGCGGCACCACCGCGCCTTCTCGGTGGGCCGCGGTCAGCACCGGATTGTCCCGCACCCGGAGGTCACGAGTGAACAGAGCGATCGTGACGGTCATCGGACACGCTCCCGCCGGGCGGCATGGATGTTCATCGTCGAGCCTCCCGGTACGGCGGTCGTGCTCGGCGGTCGTGAGGGCCGCGCCGGAGCGGCATCGGGCGGCTCAGCCATACCGCCGACGACGCGATCCTCGCGAGCGCCGAGCAACCTTGCTCACCCCGTGCAGAGCGGCACGATGCGCGAGTCACCGCCGGTGGTCGGCGAGGTCAGGTACAGGCACGGGTTCTGGCCCGCCGCCGTGATCGCCGCGCGCACCTGCTGCCAGGTACCCGCGTCCAGGGAGGCGGCGCGCGCCAGGACGAATCCCGATACCCGGCTCGGGTCGGTGACCACTGCCCACGAGTAGTCCGGACCGAGCGCGGTGACGATGTAGTTGGTCGGGCCCTCCAAGCCCTCCTGGGTCGGCACGCTGGGGAAGCTGACGTGCAACTGTGCCCCGGTCTCCCGATCGTTGACCACCGCGGTGCCGTTGATCTCGTTGCGGGTGTTCGCCCACGTCGTGCAGGTGTTGCGTACCGCGATGTTGCCTTGCGGATCGAGGGAGTAGTTCGCCTGGGTGTCGCGCGCGCAGGCCAGGTTGAAGTACTGCGGGACGGCGGCGAGCTGACGCCACGTGCCCAGATACCGGTCCAGCTCGAGGCGCGGTACCGGCGCGGGTCCGGCGGCCGGACCTGGCGCCGCGGTGGCGCCTCCGGCCATCAGAGCCGTCGCCGACAGCGCCGACACCGCCCCGGCGAGCAGGCGGGACGACGTACGCAGCAGATTGCGACGGTGCACGCTAACTCCTCGAAAATCGGCGATGCGAACAACCTTAGCATAATAACGATGCATAATTGATGCAACGGCCATTTGTCAGGAGAGCTCATGACGCGGACGACGGTGCCCCGTCTCGTCGGCATCGCGACCGCCGGACGGGGCTTCCGCCTGCCCTCGTCCGGCTCGGGTTGGGCGGCGGGACGGACGACACAACCGCCCGCGCTACGGCACTCATGGCCGGATGGCACGAGCACGCTCCGACGCCTGCATCCGCCTCCGCACCCGATGCTTTCCGGCTGTCGGTCGCAGCCCGCCTCGGCTCGGATCTCGGTGGCACCGTGACGCTCGAGCACGCCTTCGCCGGACAACCGCAGCGCGCCAAGGACATCGCGGTCGGGGTCGACTCGACCGCCGCGACCCCCGCCCACGCGCGGCCGGGATGACGCCGTGCCACGACCGCGCGGCCTCGCCGTAGAACGCAACCACCCGGGCGGGACGGATCCCCCACGGGGCGGCGGGCAGAATAGGGCGATGCCCGCCGGTTCCGTCCCCGTGTCCGACGCGGCCGGATACACGGTGCGCGCGGTCGCCGAACGCCTCGGCATCCCGACCGCGACGCTGCGCAGCTGGAATCGCCGCTACGACATCGGCCCCCCGCAACATCGCCCGGGTAAGCACCGCCTGTACACCGAAGCCGACATCGCCACGCTCGAGCGGATGCTGACCCTCATCCGCGCGGGAGCGAGCCCTGCGGGGGCGGCCGCGGCGGTACGCGGGCCGGCGCCGACGCTCGGCAGGCGCGAATCGCTGCTGGCCGCGGCCTTCGCGCTGGACACCACCTCGGTGTCGAGCCAGCTCGAAGCGCACGTCCGCGCGTTCGGGGTGGTGGACACGTGGGACCTGCTGTGCCGTCCCGCTTTCGCCGACATCGTCGATCGGCAGCTCGGCGGCGAGGGCTGCATCGATGTCGAGCACTTGCTGTCCTGGTGCGTCATCTCGGTGCTGCACCGGACGAACCCGCCGCCCGTGCTCGGCGGTACGACACCGGTGGTGCTCGCCTGCACCAGCGGAGAGACGCATTCGCTGCCGTTGGAGGTGCTGCGGGCGGCTCTCGCCGAACGCGGCGCCGGAGCGCGGATGCTCGGCGCCGACGTGCCCGCCGCCGCACTCGCCGACACCCTCGCCCGGTTCGACCGCCCCGCCGCCGTGCTGCTGTGGTCGCAGCAGGAGTCCACCGCGTTGACCTCCGCGGTGCGCGCCTGTCTCGGCGCGGGCGCCCGGGTGCTGGTCGGCGGCCCGGGATGGGAGGCGGTCTTCCTCCCCGACGGCGTGGAGCGAGTCGACAGCCTGCGCGACGCCGCCGACCGGCTCGCCTGACACGCACCCCCGCTGCGGCGGAGACCGCCGTCGGCAGTTCCAGCGCCGAGGAGCGCGCCCCGGTGCTCACCCGCGTGGCCCAGCTGATCGAACAGCGCTCCCCGACCTGCTCGCGCTACGGGCTCCGCGCCGCACTCGTCCTGACCACCACCGAAAGCACTCTTATATTGATGCACCTTCGACTCACACCGATTCGAGTCTCGCCGCTGGCGCAGCTGCGCCGCGTGAGTGCGCAATTGTCGAGCACACCCATAATGAACGACAGATGTAAGCCCAGGCGCTCGCCTGGAGCGACACTGCCTCGTCTTGCGACTCGCAGCGTGCGATGACGACGTTTCGCACTGTCGGGTGGCGCCGATGACGAAAAGCGCTTCGACGCGGGCCTACGCCGGAATTCGACGTCAGCCGGATACCGCTCCTCGACCGGAAAGGTCAGGTCGCCGACTTGCCGAGCAGATGCCGCAGCGCCGGTTCCAGGGTCGGCGTACGGAATCGGTGACCGGCCGCTGCCAGCCGCGCGGGAACGACGCGCTGACTCGCGGAGGCCAGTTCCCGGTTGCCTTCACTGCCGAGCAGCAGCGCGGGACCGAACCCGGGTACCCGCAACAGTGCGGGCCGGTGCAGCACTCCGGCGAGGACCTCGGTGTACTCGGTATTGCGAACCGGTTGCGGGGCAACGGCATTGATCGCTCCGGACATCGCGGTGTCCCACAGCGCCCGGTGATAGACATCGATCAGGTCGTCGATGCCGATCCACGACAGCCACTGGCGGCCGTCGCCGATGCGTCCGCCCAGCGCGGCCGCGAACAGCGGGCGCAACAGCCGCAGCGTGCCGCCGCGCGGGGACTGCACGATCCCGGTGCGCACGCGCACCACCCGCACACCCGATTCGGCGGCGGGGACCGTGGCCGCCTCCCACCCGTCGACCACATCGGCGAGGAAGCCGTCACCGCGCGTCGACTGCTCGGTCAACGTCTCGTCGCCGCGATCGGAGCCGTAGTAGCCGATCGCGGAAGCGCTCACGAAGACCGGTACCGCCGCCCGCACCGCCACCTCGGCGAGTTTCCGGGTCGGCCCGATCCGGCTGTCGGCGACGGCGCGCTTGTGTCCCTCGGTGAAGCGGCCCGCGATGGACGCTCCGGCCAGATGCACCACCGCGTCGACGCCGTCCAGCAGATCCGGCGCGGGATCAGCGGTGTCCCATTGTCTTTCGTCCGCGGCCCGCGGTGCGTGCCGGACCAGCCGCACCACGCGATGCCCTCCGGTGGTCAGGAACGCGGCCAGCGCCGAGCCGACCAGCCCGGACGCTCCGCTCACCGCGACCGTCCTGCTCAGGAAACCTTCCCGCGCCGCACGCGCGTGAGCCGCGAGATCGTCGGCGAGCTGCCGGTGGCGGTAGGCGAACATGGGGCGCAGCACCGTGGCGGGGACCGGCGCGTCCACCCGGTCCACCACCCGCGTGCGGGTCTCGTCGACGACCTCGAAATCGTGGGTGTGCCGCCACGGCAGCAGTCCGGCGGGCAGCGAGCCGACTCCATCGATGGTGACCGCGTCGACGAACCGGCGCGGCGGGTCGTATTCCCGGGGATCGTGCCGGGCCACCCACCGCAGACCACCGGGCAGTCCGAGCACCGCCTGCCCATCGGAGAGCGAGTCCGACTCCGCGCGCGGCGACACCGGTTGCCAGGGCGGCGCCAGGCGGGTCAGCGCGCCGGGGCGAGCGTGCCAGGCGAACACCTCGGAACGGGGTAGATCGATGACGCTCGCATAGTCGATGCCCATCACCCGACTGTAGCCCGAAATGAACCCATTGCACCGTTTCCGCATCATTGATTGGTACACAAACTTCGAAGTACCAGGAACTGCCCAATGACCATTTCATCCGATGCAGCGTTTTGGCTCGAACTGCGCCGCACTCGACACGCGGACGAGGAGGCGCGACGGCCGAATTAGAACTTGTTCTACCATGTGTCGAGTCCGGCTCGCGTCAACGGAGGTTCTGCCATGCCGCTGGATCCCTCGGCCGCAGCGTTGCTCGCGGTCGTCGAGGCCTCACCGCGCGCGGTCGCGGCGCACAACAAGTCGGCGTGGGTCGGCTTGTTCGCCGACGGTGCCGAGGTCAACGACCCGGTGGGCTCCCGCCCGCACGTCGGCCGCGCCGCCATCGAACGCTTCTACGACACCTTCATCGGGCCGAACACCATCGCCTTCCGGGTCGACCGCGACCTGGTCCACCCGCCGACGGTGCTGCGCGACCTGACCATCGTCACCACCATGTCGACCGGCGCCACCGTGCTCGTCCCGATGCATCTGCGCTATCGGCTGGTCGAGGAGGACGGGGCTTGGAAGATCGCCCATCTGGCCGCGCATTGGGAGTTGGCGAGCATGATCTGGCAACTGCTGCGCACCGGCGTGCCCGGGTTCGCCGCGGCGCTGAAGCTCGGACCGCAACTGATCGCCAACCAGGGCGTCGGCGGGATGCTCGGCATGTTGCAGGCGCTCGGCGGCGTGGGGCGCGGTGGAAAACGCACCACCACAGAGCTTCTCGCGGCCGCGGCGGGCACCGATCTGAGCCGCGTGCGCGAGTTGCTCGGCCACCGGGCCGACATCGAATTGCCCGCGGGCACGGCGGTATCGGTGGAGGAATTCACGAATCGAGCGCGGAACATGCGCTGGAGCAAGGTGATCGCCGCGGGTCGCACCGTCACGGCGAGTGTCCGGCTCGGCGCGGTACACGGGGTCGCGGTCGTGGAGCTCGCCACCGGCGGCGACAGCATCGCGGCGCTGCGGTTCTATCTCGACGCCGACTGACGCGGCGGATCATTCCTGCCGTGCGCCGCACCGGCGCCGTGATCGGGAACCTCTTCGTTCCGGACTCACCGCCGGTGACCGGGCTGAACCCGCCCTGGGAAGGCCACCGCACGGCTTTCCGAGCACGCGACGCCCCGGGCCGATCCGTGCCCAAGCCCGGACCGGCCGGTAGCCGAGGGGCGTCGAGGCGTCCGGCTACCGGTCACCGTGGAACCCGGAAACAGTCGGCACGATCAGGACGCGAGCTGACCGGCGCGTTCCACGGCGCGGCCGGGGACCGGATCTTGGACGCGCTCGGAGACCGGCGTGGCATGCTCCGTCCAGCCGGGCGGGCCGAAGACGTACCCGAGCCGCCCGCGCCAACTACTCGCGCCGCGCACGTCGCGGATCAGCGCGGCCAGTTCGTGATAGTTGACCTTCAACGGGTTGTCGGTGCCGATGTTCTTGGTGAGGCCGTAGCGGACCGGTTCGGATTCGGCGGCGAAACTGCCGAACATGCGATCCCAGATGATGAGGATCCCGCCGTAGTTCTTGTCGATGTAGGGCTGGTTCGAGCCGTGGTGGACCCGGTGGTGCGACGGTGTGTTGAACAGGAACTCGATCGGGCGCGGTAGCGCCTTCACACGCTGGGTGTGGATCGGGAACTGGTAGAGCAAGCCGATGCCCTGCAACAGGAAGATCATCCACGCCGGGAATCCCAGCAGCGCCGCGGGCACCCATGCCAGTCCGCGCAGGACGCTGGGGATCGGATGCAGCCAGGACAGACGGATCGCCGTGGAGAGGTTGAAGTACTCGCTGGAGTGATGCACGTTGTGCGCGGTCCACATCAGCCGGACGCGGTGGTCGGCGCGATGCGCCCAGTAGTAGCACAGGTCCGTGACGACCAGGCCGAGCACCCAGACCCACCACGACCGTGGCGACAAGTGCAGTGGCGTGATCGCCGCCGCGCCCACCACCGCCGAGAACGGCACCAGGTACTGCAGCAGCGGCTTCGTCAGCCTGCCCACCGTGAACGTCACCACGTTGGAGGCGGTGTCACGGGCCGATCCACTGTGCTCCGGCCGGTCGGGATCGCGCCGGTAGGCGATCCACTCCACCAGCATCAGCACCGCGAACGCGGGAATGGCGTAGCTCAGCAACTCCACACGGCCCATGAGTCCTCCTCCACGTCTGCCGTCGGCCTTCGACGCTACGGCCGCGCGGGCGCCGGCACATCGCGCCGACGAGGGATCGCGCGTCCCCCGCGCGGGGGACGCGCACGGCTCGATTCGCGGGCACAGTGAGCTGTCGACATCCACGGCGTGGCCGGACGCGCTCGCTAGGATCGCCCACGGAACTCGACGCTGGACCGGACGGAGGCGGTGGCGAACTGTTGGATGTGAGCAGGTCGCTTGCCCGGCAATCGGTGGTGGTGGCCGTGGCGGCGGCTCTCATCGACGCGGTCGTGCTCGGGCTGGGCGGCGTGTTCGCCGTCGACCCGTGGCGGACGACCGCCGCGATCATCGCGATCGTGGCCGCCGACCTGGCCTTGGCCGCGCCGCCCCGGACTGCCGGGGTGGTGGCGGTGGCGCAGGTCCTGGTGCGGCTGCCGGCCGTATTCCTGCTGCATCGGCACGGGTTCCCGGTGCGGATCGCCGACGTGGGCTTCCTCGTGGCCGGATACCGCGCGGGGGCGTGGCTGACCGGACCGAAATCCGTGCTGACGATGCTGCTGCTGTGTGGCGGTATCGCCACTGGCCACCTGCTCACCGGCAGCAACGCCGCGCAGGATTGGCGGCTGCTGGTCGCCTCCACGGTGGCCGCCGGCTGCGTGCCGTGGCTCGTCGGCCGCTATACGGCCGCGCGCGGCGCCTACATCGCCGACCTCGAGCAACGGGCCCGGCTGCGCAGGCAGGAGCATCGGGCCGCACTGGAACGCGCGGTGACCGAGGAGCGGGAGGCGATCGCGCGGGACCTGCACGACGTGATCTCCCATCACGTCAGCGCGATCGGCATCCACGCCGGTGCGGCGCGGCTGGCCCTGGGCGGCACGGCGAACGCGGCCGCCGCCCGATCGCTTTCGGCCGTGGAGTCCAGTAGCCGGGCGGCGATGGTCGATCTGCGCCGCCAGCTCGATCTGTTGCACGGGCGCGAGGACGACGGACAGCGCCAGCCGGGACTCGCCGACATCGACGGACTGATCGAGCACGTCCGAGCGGCCGGACTCGAGGTCGAGGTGAACGCGCGCGGAGTGGCGGTGGAACTGCCGGACTCGCTGAACATCACCCTGTACCGCATCGTGCAGGAGATGCTGACCAACGCGCTGCGGCACGGGGACGGCGCGCACGCGCGACTGGACGTGGAGTACCTGCCGAAGCGAGTGGTACTGCGCGCGACCAATCCCCTCGCCCGCGAACCGGCCACCGCCGACACCTCGGTCCGGCGCGGACTCGACGGCATTCGCCGCCGCGCCGAGCTGTTCGACGGCGAACTGGACTACGGCCGCTCCGCCACCCATTGGCACACCACGGTGTCGGTGCCGATCGGAGGATCGTGAATTGCCCATCCGCGTCCTGATCGCCGACGATCACAGCATGTTCCGCTCCGGTCTGCGCGCCGTCGTGGACAGCCAGGTCGATCTGGACTGCGTCGCCGAGGTGAGCGACGGTCGCGCCGCGATCGCCGAGACCGCACGGCTACGACCGGATGTCGCGATTCTCGACGTCCGGATGCCGAAGCTGGACGGGCTGGCCGCCACCGCCGCGATCGTGGCGGCGGGCGGAACGCACGTCCTGGTGCTCACCACCTACGACAGCGACGCCAACCTGTACCGCGCGTTACAAGCAGGCGCGAGCGGGTTCCTGCTGAAGAACCTGCCGCCGGAAGAACTGGTCGCCGCCATCCGGATCGCGGCGCGCGGTGACGCGTTGATCGACCCATCCATGACCCGCCGTCTGGTCTCCCGCTTCGCGAGCACGCTGACCCCGCCCCACACGCCACCGGAAGTCCGGCAACTCACCGCCCGCGAGCTGGAGGTGTTGTTACTGCTGGCCGACGCGCGCAGCAATGCCGAGATCGCCGCGCGGCTCGGCGTCGGCGAGGAGACGGTGAAGACGCACGTCTCCCGCATCCTCGCCAAACTCGGCGTCCGGGACCGAATCCACGCCGTCGTCTACGCCCACCAGCACGGCCTGGTCACGCCCGGATCGGCCCGCTCGGACTGAACCGCCGAGGCGCGGGCACCACGGGCCATGTGCCGTGGGCCGCGACCTGTGCCGCGAATCGCGCCGGTGCCCGTTCGACGGGCTGCGGCGTCCTTGTTCCCGGCATGGTCGACCGAGCACGTGTTCCGCCGGGCGCGGCACCGCGCCGGCGATGGCGGTGACGTGACCGATCGCGCTCGGGGCAGGACAACCCGGCGGAGCGGCTCACCACACCGCTCCGCCGGATCGGCTCAGGACCGGTGAGCAGGTCGACTCAGGAACCGGTCGGCGGTTCGACTCAGGAACCGGTCGGCGGTTCGACTCAGGAACCGGTCGGCGGTTCGACTCAGGAACCGGTCGGCGGTTCGCCGACGGTGGTCGTGGGGTCGATGATGCCGAAGACCTCACCCTGCGGGGCTTGGACGATGCCCATGCGGCCGAAGGGGCTGTCGTCGGGCCCGGACAGGACGGCTGCGCCGAGATCGCGCGCTTTCGCGAGCGCGTTGTCGGCGTCGTCGACCTGGAACCAGGCCAGCCAATACGACGGGTTGTCGCCCGGCATCTTCGTCGAGTCGTTGACGCCGCCGACGGCGTCGCCGTCCTGGGTGCGGCTGAAGGTGGAGTAGATGAAGTGCTCCCCGTCACCGATCTCGGTGTAGTGCCAGCCGAACACGTCGGCGTAGAACTCCTGTGCCTGCTTGTAGTCGCTGGTGTGCAGTTCGTTCCAGCAGTAGGCGCCGTGCTCGTTGTAGATGCCCGCCCCGGCATGCGCTTTGGCCTCCCAGATCCCGAAGACCGCGCCGGTGGGGTCGGCAGCGACGAACATGCGGCCGACGTCGAGCACGTCGAACGGTTCCATCATCAGCGAACCGCCCGCGCTGTTGATCTTCTGCGCGACGGCGTCGGCGCTGTCGGCCGCGATATAGGTGGTCCACACCGACGGCATCGGCATGCCTTCCGGCTTGGGTCCGATGCCCGCGGCCGCGCGGCCCGCGCGCATCGCCATCAGATATCCGCCCGCCTCGGGCGAACTGTCCTCGATCTCCCAGCCGAAGAGTGCGCTATAGAACTCGCGGGCGCGCGCCGGGTCGTCGACCTGGCAGTCGACCCAGCACGGTGTTCCCTGCGGCCAGCTTCCGTCATGAGTGGGCATTGCGGGTGCCTCCTGACACGGGTTGCCGAGGTGCGGCCGGGACAGCCGACACACGGCTAGTCAACCACCAGCATTCCGTCTTGTGAGCCGATTCGACCGACCGCGCCGATCGAGTCGGCGAGCCCGGGATCCAGGCGAAAGACCCCCTATACAGATCAGTCCCCGGTAGTCTTCGTCGAAACCGTGAGCGTCAGTCGTCGCTGACGACTCCGGTGTTTCGACTGGCTTGCCGGGGGCCTAGCCGGTTCTTGGATCGGTGTCTTCACTGCCTACCGACGTCTCGGCTGACAGCGCGCTCACCGATCCGGTGTTCCGGTGTAATACCTAGTCTCCTCCACTTTTCGCTCGAGTCAATAGCTCCGCACCGCTGAGTCCGGAGCGGATTCCGGCGCGCTCACCGCGCCCCAGGCATCCTTCAGCAAATCGATCTTGGCGTGTAACCTTGGCAGCCTGACCATGTGATAGTGACTGGGGTCACACCCCGTCGTCCGACTACACTCGCCTGCCCGATCACCGGGCCTGCCGTCCCGTTGGAGTCCCCATGGCGCTCGTTGGCTCTCGCACTCGGCCTGGCGAGGGCGCACGCGCGCACACCCTCCGCAACCGCGCTGCCGTGGACACCGGATCCGTCACTACGGAGACATCATGAGCACACCGAATCGATTCGACGAGTTGCAGCATCGCGTCGCGGACCTCGCACCGGTGTTGCGCGACCCGCTCGACTCACCATACGAGATCTCCAACGAGTTGTTCGCCGCACTCAGGCACGTGCTGCACGACGTGGGCGGCCAGCCCGATATCCCGGTCGAGTATCGCGAGAAGGAGGAACAGCCCTGGGAGATGAGCACCTACGTCACGTGTGAATGCCTCGGCTGGCGTGGCGTCTGGAACTCCGAGGAACGCCGGCGCGCGGAGAACGACCTCGGTGCGACGCTGTATTACGGTCTGCCCTACTACGCGCGCTGGGTGACAGTCGCGGCGAAGACCTTGGTCGTCAAGGGATTGATCACCCCCGACGAATTGTCGGCCAAGCTGGACGAAGTACGCGCACGGATGGAGGCGCGCGCATGACCAGGAAGTACCGGATCGGCGACCGCGTCCGGGTCCGTTCGGCCACGTCGATGTTCCACACCCGCACGCAGGCCTACACCCGCGGGCACACCGGCGTCGTCGTCGAGTACCGGCCGGAGTGGATCATCCCGGAGGACGAAGCATGGGGGCGCGAGGACGGGCGCGTGGAGCCGTTCTACGTGGTGCGGTTCCGTCAGCAGGAGTTGTGGCCCAAATACACCGGCTTCGACGTCGACACCCTGGAGACGGAAGTCTCCGAGCGCTGGCTCGAGCCCGCAGAGGAGGATGACCGGTGAGCCGGACCCACGATCACGACGCGCACGCGCCGATCCAGGCGAGCGAGGAGATCAGCGAATTCGAAGTGCTCGAGACGGCGGTGCGTGAACTCGCCATCGAGAAGGGGCTCTTCTCCGCCGAAGACCACCGCAGGTTCACCGAGTGGGCCGAATCGGTGGGTCCGCACGGTGGATCGAGACTGGTCGCGAAGGCGTGGACGGACCCCGACTTCAAGGCGCGCCTGCTCGCCGACGGCACCGAGACGTGCAAAGAGGTCGGCATCGACTGGCGTGACCCGACCGGATCCGGGACCCCGAGCGACTACACCTACTTCTACGTGCTGGAGAACACGCCGCAGGTGCACAACGTCATCGTGTGCACGCTGTGCTCGTGCTACCCGCGACCGGTTCTCGGGATGTCCCCGGACTGGTACCGCACCCCCAATTACCGTCGTCGCCTGGTCCGGTGGCCCCGCGAGGTGCTCGCCGAGTTCGGCTTGCACTTCCCGCCCGACGTCGAGATCCGGGTGCACGATTCGAATCAGAAGTCCCGGTTCATGGTGCTGCCGATGCGCCCCGAGGGCACCGAGGGCTGGACCGAGGAGCAACTGGCCGCCATCGTCACCCGGGACACGATGATCGGCGTGGCGCTGCCCCAGGTCGACTGGACCGCGCAGCACGCACCGAGCAGAGTCGAGTCCGCCGCGAGGAAGGAGGGACACCGGTGACGAGTGGCCCGTACGAAGTCCTGCTGAAAACGCTGGATCCGCGGGTGCGGCGGGAGAGCACGCTGCCCGAACTCGACCGCAGACCCGACCCCTGGGAATCCAGCATGCAGGCCACGTGCGAATGCCTGTCCTGGCGCGGCGCTCTGGACAACCTGGAACGCCGCCATGCCGAGGACGCGCTCGGCGAGACGATCTATCAGGACTTTCCGGTCCGCACCCGCCCGGTCGTCGTCACGGCGCACACGTTGCTGGATCGCGGCGTGATCACCTCGGAGGAACTGCGCGCTCGCATGGACGCCGTTCGTGAGCGGTTCCACCGACAGTAGAAGTCCACCGACACCGCCCGGCCGCTGTCGAGCCGGAAGCCGCATACAGACGAAAACGGCCCGGAACCTCTTGGTTCCGGGCCGTTTCCCTTGTAGCGGGGACAGGATTTGAACCTGCGACCTCTGGGTTATGAGCCCAGCGAGCTACCGAGCTGCTCCACCCCGCGTCGGTGAACACAACATTACACACGGGTTCGCTCACACTGCAAATCGCCAGCTCATCAGCGGTTTCCAGCAGTTGAACAGCCAGCGGAGCCGACAAGGCGAACGGGCGGCGGACACCCGAATCGAGCGATATCCGTGTCACACCGCGCACATCAGTATTGCCGCGGCGCAGGCCTTCAAACGTGATGTATTTCACTATATCGTGGTGATATCGCTCACATAACGATGGGATAACTTAGCGCAGAATCCGCGTGTTGATGCCGTTATCCACCTGGTAAAACGCTGATATTCGGGTTATTCGTTTCACACAATTCCAGCGTTATCCAGATGTGATCTGCTGAGATTTCTTCGTTACCGTCAGGCCACGGCCCGGATCAACCGAGACGGGCTCGAACTCGAACCGCCGAACACCGGCAACCCTGTCCCGCGGTTCGAGGATCCCCGACGACCTGGGGACAGGGACACGGCGCAGCTCCATCGCCGTGCCGGCGGGCGCAGGGAGGGAAACGACCATGACTGAGAACCGGAAGATCAGCACCCGCGCCCTCGGCCTCGCCGCCATCACCGGCGCTCTTGTTGCCGTCCCGTTCGCATTCTCCACCGCTTCGGCCTCCGCGGCGACCCACGACTGGGACGGCGTCGCACAGTGCGAAAGCGGTGGCAACTGGGGAATCAACACCGGAAACGGCTACTACGGCGGCCTGCAGTTCTCGCAGAGCACCTGGGCCGCCAACGGTGGCAAGGGCTACGCCCACACCGCGAGCAAGGAAGAGCAGATCCGCGTGGCGGAGAACGTGCTCGCCACCCAGGGCGCCGGCGCGTGGCCGTCGTGTGGCAAGTTCCTGCGCCCGGGCACCTCCGAGCCCGAGCCGCTCGTGCGGGCCGAGGAACTCCCCGCCGTTCCCGAGCCCGCCCAGCCCGCCGTGAGCGCCGCGCAGTCCGCGGTCGACCAGGCCAAGTCCACCGCGGTCGAGCTGGCCGAGCAGTACGGCGTCGAAGGGCAGTTCCAGCAGATCCTGAGCCAGAACAGCGCACTGATCGACTCGTTCGGTCGCTGACGCGTCCTGCACCGCAGATACCGAAGGGCCGCCATCGCGACGATGGCGGCCCTTCGGTATTTCGCGCCTATTCGAACGACGGCTTCATTCAGCGTTCCGCGTCATTCAGCGTCCCGCGTCATTCAGCGACCCGCGTCCTGATATGCCTTGACGGCGGCTTCCAACTCGTCGAGCGCCCGGCCGAAGTCCTGGAAGTTTCCGCTGCGCATGGCATTTCGCACATTCTCGATCTTCCGGTTGAGTTCGGCGGCCGCGGCGTCCTTGCCGGAAGCCGATCCCGACGCGGGCGGCGGACCCGACGCGGGCGGCGGGGTCGCGGCGTTGCCGGGCCCGTTGTTGCCGCCCTGGTCCGCGGGCGGCGCGACGGTGCCGGGCTTCGGCCTGGTGCCGGAGTCACCGCCGAACGGCGTCGCCAGCGCGCCCGCACCCGGGATGACCTGGTTCAGCGCATCCGCCAGTGTCGAGGCATAACCTACCTTGACGTTGCCCGCTTCATCCCGGTAGCTCACCAGCACCCGCAGCAGCTGCGGGAAGGTGGCGGTGTTCGGCCCGGTGTTGCGTTCGTTGTAGAACGGCTCCACATAGAGGATGCCGCCGTCGGCGACCGGCAAGGTCAGCAGGTTGCCATATTTGATCTTGTTCGAATTCGACAGCAGCGTTTTCTCGCGCGATACCTCCGGCGCCGTCGTCATCCGGTTCTGCGTCTGCTGCGGACCCAATGTCTGTGTGTCCGTGGGCAATCGCCGGATCGTGAATTGTCCGTACCCGTCCGGGTCCGAGCGCACCGAGATATAGGCCGCCAGATACGGCCGGTTGTAACCGGTCATCGCGCTGGTCAAATTGAACGTGGGCCTGTTCGTTTTCGAATCACCCAGCAATACGTAATACGGCGGCTGGTCGGCGGTAGTGCCGCCCTCGGTGGTCGGATCGGCCGGAACCGACCAGAAAGCGTTGTTGGTGAAGAACTCTCGCGGATCGTCCACGTGGTACTTCGACAACATCTCACGCTGGACCTTGAACAGATCCTCCGGATAACGGAAGTGCGCCCGCAATTCCGGCGAGATCTCGCTCTCCGGCTTCACCGCGCCCGGGAACACCCCGCGCCACGCCTTCAGCACCGGATCCGCGGAGTCCACCTCGTAGAGGGTGACGGTGCCGTCGTACGCGTCGACCGTCGCCTTGACCGAGTTGCGGATGTAGCTGACCGACTTGCGCGGCAGCAGACGCCCGGTCTTCTTGTCGATGCTGTCCTCGACCGCACCCTCCAGCGAGGTGCTCTGCGCGTACGGGTAGTTGTCCAGCGTGGTGTACGCGTCCACGATCCAGACGATCCGTCCGCCGACCACCGCCGGGTAGGCGTTTCCGTCGGTGGTCAGCCACGGCGCGACCTTCTGTACCCGGTCGCGCGGGCTGCGGTTGAAGATGATCTTGGAATCGTCGTCGATGGCCGAGGAGAACAAGATGTTGCGCTCGGCGTACTTGGCCGCGAACGCGAGGCGGTTGATCCAGTTGCCGATCGGCACGCCGCCCTTGCCGGTGTAGGTGTACTGCGCGGTATCGGAGTCGTATTCCCGCGGACGCTGGCCGTCCATCGCGCCGACGATCGCGTAATCCGGATTCGACTGCGAGATCAGCTCGCCGAAGTACACCCGAGGCTGGTCGACCCTGATCCGCTGCCTGTCCGACGGGGTGAACAGGTCGCTCACCATGAAGATCGGATAGCCGCCGTCTCCGCTGCCGCCTACCGCGTTGGGATCCTCCGACGGCGGCTTGTTCACCCGGTTGGCGGGAGCGGCGACGAAGCCGTTTCCGTGGGTGTACACGGTGTGCCGGTTGATCCAGTCGGTCTGGTTGCCGCTCAGCGCCGCGGGCGAGAGCTCCCGGGCGGCGACGACGTAGTCCTGTACGTCACCGTCGAGGTTATAGCGGTCGATGTCCAGCGACTCCGGGAAACCGTAGAAGTTCTTCAGCTGGCGCAGCTGGGTGAAGGTGGGCGAGAGGATGTTCGGGTCGAGCAGCCTGGCATTGCCGATGGTCGCGGCGTCGACCGGGACATCGAGCGGGCTCTTGTTGCTCTCGCCCTTGTAGTCCTTGTATTCGATCCTGTCGTTGGTGATGCCGAACGCCTGCCTGGTCGCGGCGATGTTGCGTTCGATGTACTCGCTTTCCTTGTCCGCGGCGTTGGGACGCACGGAGAACTGTTCGACCACCAGCGGCCACACCGCGCCGACCAGGATCGAGGACAGCACCAGCAGCGCCGCGGCCATCGCGGGCACCCGCAGATCACGCAGCACGATCCCGGCGAAGAAGGCCAGCGCGCAGATCACCGCGATGGACAGCAGGATGAGCTTGGCGGGCAGCACCGCGTTGATGTCGGTGAACGAACCGCCGGTGAAGGTGGGCTCCTTGCGGCTGCTGGAGAGCAATTCGTACCGGTCGAACCAGTACGCGATCGCCTTGAGCAGGACGAACAGTCCGGCCAGCACCGCGAGCTGGACGCGGGCGGCGCGGGTCAGCGTGCCCTCGCGGCCGGTCAACCGCAGTCCGCCGAAGACGTAGTGGGTGACCAGGCTGGCGAAGAACGCGATGACCACCGCGACGAACAACCAGTTCAGCACCATCCGGTAGAAGGGCAGGTCGAAGGCGTAGAACCCCACGTCGAGACCGAACTCCGGGTCCTTCTCACCGAAGGATCCACCGTTGAGGAACAGCTGCACCGTCACCCAGTTCGACTGCGCCACCAAGCCGGACAGCAGGCCCAGCAGCACCGGTATGCCGACGCCGAACAGCCGCAGCCTGCTCATCACAGTGGTGCGGTAGCGCGCGATCGGATCGTTCGGCCCCACCACCGGGATGAACACCGGCCGGGACCGGTAGGCCAGCAGCAGCGCCAGCCAGACCACCAAGCCGACGAAGGCCGCGACGGCGATGAACAGCAAGACCCGGGTCCGCAGCACCGTGAGATACACGTTGCGGAAATCGACCTCACCGAACCACAGCCAATTGGTGTAGGTGTCCGTCAGCCGCGGCCCGAGCAGCAGCAATGCCGCGAGCACGACAGCCGCCACCAGCAGCACACGGCTGCGTCGGGACAGCGAAGGTAAGCCAGTGGGGGGCCGCATGCCCACGATGCCACTCTCCAAGGTCCGGCGACGCTCGCACCGATACGCCCGGCCGATGCGCCGCAGTCCGATGTTGCGGGTGGTCCTTCCGGACCGTCCCGGCCCACTCTACGGAAATCGGACACCATGCAGCTGGCAGGGTTGCGCTTGCCGCGCCGGAGAACCGATCGTCCGGGTTTCCGGCTGGCCCGCTCGGCGGTTTGATTGGATGTTCGCGTGACTCCAGACCTGCACGCCGAACTCGTCCTTGCCCGCTCCGTCCGGGAGGTGGCGGAATTCGTCGATGCCGAGGGGTGGGGTCGTCCCCCACAGATGTTCGCCCTGGTGCCGACCGCCGACCTGGTCGCCGCGCAGCCGGAGCTGGAGGATCAGCTCGATGAGGGCGGCGAGCTGACGCCGGTCGCCCAGGAGGCCTTCCCCGACGACATCACCGGCGGCTCGATCGCCTTGGACGAATTCCTGGCCACCACCAGCTGGCCGCCTGCCGTCCGCGGTTGCGTGCTGGTGCAGGAGATCGTGGTGCTGCCACCGGACGCGGAGTCGACACTCGACGACGCGCTCGCCCCGCTGCTGGCCGACCACGAGGCCGCCGACGCGGCCGCGCGCGCCGCCGCCGAAGCGCATCCGCAGCGCCGGGAGGCGCGGTTGTTCGCCGCGGTGCTGCGTGAGGGCGCGTCACTGTGCCTGCTGCAACTGCGGCCCGAAGATGACGCCGACGATTTCGGCGAGCTGGACCTGCGCACCTATCCCAACCTCGCGCCGAATCTGGTCGAGGCGCTGCACCACACCCTGGAGTGAAGCCGGGCCAGGGCGATCTCACCCACAGCTCACCGGCTCCTTGCCGGTGTTGATCTCGTTCAGCGACTGCACCGCGCCGGTGAGGTTCTCGACCCGCACCAGCCGCAGCCCGTCCGGGATCCGCTGCTTGGCCTCGTTGCAGTTGGCGGCGGGGACCAGGAAGGTCTCCGCGCCCGCCTCGCGCGCGGCCATCATCTTGTACTGGATGCCGCCGATCGGGCCGACCTTGCCTTCCTGATCGATGGTCCCGGTGCCGGCCACGAACTTGCCGCCGTCCAGCTCGCCGGGGCTGAGCTTGTCGATCAAGGCCAGGCTGAACATCAGGCCCGCCGACGGCCCGCCGATGTCGGCGAGGTTGAAGGTGACCTGCATCGGCGGGCGTGCGCCCTCCCCTGGCGTCACGCCGAGGTAGCCCTTGGCGGGGTCGCCGGGGCGGGTACCGAGAACGATCGTCGCGGTCTGCTCGGCGCCGTCGCGCCGGTACACCACTGTCAGCGGGCTGCCGGGCGCCTGGGACGAGACCGCGGTGACGACCTCCTGAGGCGAGGTCATGGGCGTGCCGTTGACGCTGACCAGCTCGTCGCCGGCACGCAGTACGTCGTGGGCCGGCCCGTCGTCGGCGACCTTGCGCAGCAGCACGACCGTGGGCAGGTTCAGGTAGTGCAGTGCGGCGACCTCGGCGTTGCCCTCGGAGTCCTTGAAGTCCTGCTGGTTGGACTTGTCGATCTCCTCACGCGACACACCGGGCGGGTAGACCTCCGAGCGCGGCACCAGGCCGTGCTTGCCGCTGGCCCAGAAGCCGAACGCCTCGAACAGGCTCAGCCCGTCACGCACCGAGACGGTGGTCATATTGAGATTGCCCGTGGTCGGATCGACCTGGGTGCCCCGCACGTCGACGACTTCCTTGCCGTCGACCGTGCCGAGAGTGTTGAAGGTGGGACCGGGCCCGAGGGCGACGAACGGCACGGTCAGCACGCTGCCGACGACGCCGAGCACGAGCACCGGGATCAGGGCGGCCACCAAGGTGAGGATCCGACGATTCACCCGGACCACGATAATGACAGCCCGCCTCGCCGGGCGCCGGAGGCAGTCGTTTCGCCCGGGCGCGCCGCCACCGGTTTCGCGCCGCGCGAACATCGAGACGCTGTGGTACACGCGTAACCTGTGGGGTATGAGTGACCTCCCCTTCGGATTCTCGGACCGCGACGACGACGATCGCAAGCGCGGCGACGAGCCGAGCGGCCCCGGTCCGAACGACCCGTTCGGTTTCGGTATCGGTGGGGCCGGCGCGGGCGGATTCGACCCGTCGCAACTCGGGCAGATGCTGACCTCGCTCGGCCAGATGCTCAGCGGGATGGGGCAGCCCGGCTCGGCACAGGCCGGGCCGGTGAACTACGACGTCGCCAAGCGGCTGGCCCGCCAGCAACTCGGGTCGACCGTCGCACCGGTGACGTCGGGCGCGGCGAGCGCGGTGGCCGATGCCGCGCACCTGGCCGAACTCTGGCTCGACAGCGCGACCACCCTGCCCGCGGGCGCCACCAGGACGGTCGCGTGGACCGCCGACGACTGGATCGAGCAGACCCTGCCCACCTGGCAGCGCCTGTGCGACCCGGTGGCCGAGCAGATCTCGGGGGTGTGGACCGCGGCGCTGCCCGAGGAGGCCAGGCAGTTCGCCGCTCCGATGGTCGGCATGCTCGGCCAGATGGGCGGCTTGGCCTTCGGTTCGCAGCTCGGGCAGGCGCTCGGCCAGCTCGCCAAGGAGGTGCTGACCTCCACCGACATCGGCCTCCCGCTCGGACCCACCGGCACCGCCGCGCTGCTGCCCGCGGCGATCTCGGAGTTCAGCTCGGGGCTGGAGCAGCCCGAGAGCGAGATCCTGGTCTTCCTGGCCGCCCGGGAAGCCGCGCATCAGCGGCTGTTCGCCCACGTGCCGTGGCTGCGCCAGCAGGTGCTCGGCGCGGTCGAGGACTACGCGCGCGGTATCCGCATGGACTTCTCCGCGCTGGAGCAGGCCGCGCAGGGCATCGACCCGATGTCGCTGACCGATCCCGCGAAGCTCGAGGAGATCCTGGCCCAGGGAACCTTCGAGCCGCAGACCACGCCGGAGCAGAAGCAGGCGCTCGAACGGCTGGAAACGCTGCTCGCGCTCATCGAGGGCTGGGTTCAGGTGGTGGTCAGCGACGCCGTCGGCGACCGGTTGCCCGGCGCGGGCGCGCTGGCCGAGACACTGCGCAGGCGGCGCGCCACCGGCGGGCCCGCCGAGCAGACCTTCGCGACCCTGGTCGGCCTGGAGCTGCGGCCGCGCAAGCTGCGCGAGGCGGCCGCACTGTGGCGCAGGCTGACCAGCGACGCGGGCATGACCGCGCGCGACGGGGTGTGGGCGCACCCCGACCTGCTGCCGAACTCTCACGACCTGGACTCCCCTGCGGGCTTCATCGACTCGGTGATCGGCGGCGGCGCCACCGCGTTCGACGATCCGCTCGCGCAACTGGCCGAGACCGAGGCGCGTGAGCAAGCCACGCGTGCGCGCGAGGACGACGACACCGGGCCCGACCTGGGCAAAGAGGGCGGCGCAGCCTCCTGATCCATCCTGTGGATGGCACGAAACCCTGTGGATAAGTGGGGGTTTCGGGACGAGTCGTACACCGCGTGGTCCGCATACTGATGACATGACAACGATGTGTCGCGGTCCCCGGTTGCGCCCCAGGGTAACCGTCCTGGTCCGCCCGACCGGCGTCGTGCAGCTGGGGTGCGATCCGGAAACGGCGGTGGTGCTCGGTCCGGAAGGCATGGACGCCGAGACCGTTCTCGCCTTCCTCCGCCTGCTCGACGGGCTGCGCACCAAACCGCAGATCATCTGGCGAGCCGGGGAATGCGGAATCGACGCCGAGCGCGCCGCGGCATTGCTCACCCTCGTCGACGAAGCCGGACTGCTGGACCACCCGGAGGACCGGGCCGGACAGGTGCGAGCGGTGCGAGTGCACGGGCTCGGTCCGCTCTCCGACGCCGTGTCGGCCGGGCTGCGCGCGCTGGGAGTGCGGCCGAGCCGTTCCCGGGACTACCCGTCCGGTACGTCGGTAGTGCGGTCGTGGGAGTCGGACCTCGTGGTGCTCGCCGACGCGCTGATGCCCGACCCGAGGCTGGTGAGCGACCTGCTGCTGCATCGCATCCCTCATCTGCAACTACGTATCCGAGACAACAAGGGCGTCGTCGGGCCGCTGGTGCTGCCCGGCGTCACCAGCTGCCTGCGCTGCGCGGACCTGATCCGCTCGCAGAACGACGCCGATTGGCCACACCTCGCCGCCCAGCTACTGGGCCGCGTCGGACATGCCTCCCCCGCCGGGATCACGGCGACCACGGCGGTCGCCCTCGGCGAACTGGAGGCGATCATCGCCTGCTCACCGCGGCGCAGCCCGGCCACGTTGAACGCTACTCTGGAGCTCGACCTGGATGCACACGTCCTGGATCGGCGGGCGTGGGGCCGCCATCCCGCGTGCGCTTGTGCACGGGTTTCCACAGAACTCGGCGTCGGAACTCGGTAGTGATCAAGATTGCCGTGGCCGATCGGCTGGTCCGTCCGCCATGATGGGTACGTGTCTGAGATTGTGCGCCGTCGCTCGTCCCGCAACGCCAAATTGGCCAAGATCCCGCTCGGCATCGCCGGGCGGGCAGCCGTCGGGTTCGGCAAGAAGCTCGCCGGAGGCGACAAGTCCGAGATCAACGCGCAGCTCAACCAGAAGGCCGCCGAACAGTTGTTCACCGTGCTGGGTGAGCTCAAGGGCGGCGCGATGAAATTCGGACAAGCGCTCAGCGTGATGGAGGCCGCGGTACCGGAGGAGTTCGGCGAGCACTATCGCGAAGCGCTCACCAAGCTGCAGGCCGCCGCGCCGCCCATGCCCGCCGCAACCGTCCACCGGGTGCTCGATCAGCAACTCGGCACCCAGTGGCGCACCCGTTTCCGTGACTTCGACGACGCACCGGCCGCTTCGGCCAGTATCGGGCAGGTGCACCGGGCGGTGTGGTCGGACGGGCGGACCGTCGCAGTCAAGGTGCAGTACCCCGGCGCCGACGAGGCCCTGCGCGCGGATCTGAAGACACTGTCACGTATGTCCGGTCTGGTCGCCTCCGTGATCCCGGGTGCGGACGTCAAGCCGATCCTCGCCGAGATCACCGAACGCACCGAAGAAGAGCTGGACTACCGCAACGAGGCGGCCAACCAGCGCGCCTTCGCCAAGGGCTTCGACGGGCACGGCGAGATCGTGGTGCCGAAAGTGGTGGCCAGCGCGCCGAAAGTGATCGTCACCGAATGGCTGGACGGCATCGCCGTCTCCACGATCATCAAGCAGGGCGCCGCGGACCCTGCGGGCACTCTCGCGCTGCGCAATCGTGTCGCGGGGCTGATGGGCCGGTTCCACTTCTCCTCCCCGGAGGTCGTCGGACTACTGCACGCCGACCCGCACCCGGGGAACTTCATGATGCTGCCCGACAACAGGCTCGCGGTCATCGATTTCGGCGCCTGCGCACCGATGCCCGACGGCTTTCCCCCGGTGCTGGGCCGGATGCTGGCCCTCGCGGTCGAGGAGCGTTTCGCCGAACTCACCGAACTGCTGTACGACCACGGCTGGGTCATTCCCGGCCGGGTGGTCACCCACCAGGAGATCGCCGACTATTTGCGCCCGTTCACCGACCCGATCCAGACCGACTCGTTCCACTTCACCCGCAGGTGGATGCAGCGCGTGGCGGGTAAAGCCTCGGAGTTGTCCAGCCCGGAGATGAAAACCGCGCGGGCACTGCAACTTCCGGCGGAATACGTGATGATCTTCCGCGTACTCGGCGGTTCCGTCGGCATCTTGGCGCAACTCGACGCCGAGTTGCCGTTCATGCAACTCGTCCGCACCTGGATGCCCGGTTTCACCGAAGAACGTACTGCTTCCTGACTCTCAGCGCCGCAGATCGGACACCACGCAGAGCAGCCGCCCACCGACGACCGGTGGGCGGCTGGTCTGCTTTCTCGTTCGTTGGCTCGGCCCGTGCCGGGACCGACCGAATCGAGCACATCGACCGGAGGGAGGGAAGTCACTCCCCAGCTCACGCCGGGACCGCGACCTTGCGCGGACGACCGCGGGGACGCTTGCGGGCGATCACGACACCCTGGTCGAAGATCTCACCGCCCCAAACACCCCACGGCTCACGGCGATCCATGGCGGCGCTCAGGCAGCCCTTGCGGATGGGGCAGGTCGCGCACAGCGCCTTGGCCTGCTCCAACTGGACCGGGCTCTCGGCGAACCAGAGGTCCGGATCTCCAGCACGGCAGGGCAGGACCTTGGTGATCTCCTGGGACGGAGTAGTCGACGCCACGGTTCGGCATGTCACGTCAGTAGTGGCCTGCGGCCAACCCTGTGCGGTGAACACGTCGTTCTCCTTCAGCTTGTTGCAGCGGTTCGTTTCGTTGAGCGGCGAAACCGGTGCCGGTCGGCTGAAGGGCCGGAGAATACTGGCCACGGTTTCGCTGTCGCGCGATCCGTGGCCAGGAGGTCGGGGAAGAGTTCCCTACCTAGGTCGACATCTGTGTCGAGTCCTGTTCACGGTCGCTGGGTGTGCGGTGCGGAGGCGTGCTGCCCGCGGATCCGCCGGCTCGAAGCCGACTTCATCCGCGAAGACACCGAGTGCTGCCTCGGCAGCCGTCGGGTGCCAGCCCGCGCTGGGCTTGCCCTGGATTTCGGTACGGATCGAGGCGTGCATGGCAGCGCAATTCACTTGCGTGCCGAACGTGCCGAACCCACCGATTTCGGACAGACCGATCCCCTGCAAGGCGAGGATCCCCCGGGAGGCCGCCATAGGCGCATAGACCGCAACGCCATTGGCGCTGAAGTTCGTGGTGTTGCCCATTGCTCTGCCTCCCTCCTGTACTCGTGTTTGTCGGTAACTGTGCGCGCCGAGATGCCCTCCCGGTGCGTGAAATCCACCATAGGCAAGATCTTCCAGCGCCACAACCTATTTTCTACCTGCGGTTTTGTGACCTTGATCGAAGCCGGGACGCGACGATCGCGAGCACGTCGGCGCCGAACTGGTCGATCTTCTTCGCGCCGATGCCCGCGATCGCGGCCAGCGCGGCGTCGTCGGCGGGCAGTTGTTCGGCGATCGCGGTGAGCGTGGTGTCGGTGAACACGACGAATTCGCGCACCCGCAGTGCCTGCGCCTTCTCCGAACGCCAGTCCCGCAGTGCCGCAAGCAATTCGGCGTCCAGTTCGGCCGGGCAACGGCGGCAGCGGCCGAGCATCGTCGCATAGGTGCCGATCAACGGCTTCGCGCAGACCCGGCAGGTCGGGCGGACGCCGTTCGGGGCCTGCGGCGCGGCCGCGATCCGCGACGCGGGCGAATCGTCGGGGACGAGGCCGTTGAGGAATCGCGAACGCCGCCGCGTGCGCCTGCCCCCTTCGTTTCTGGCCAGCGCCCAGGACAGTCGCAAATGTTCGCGCGCCCTGGTGACCCCGACGTAGAGCAACCGCCGCTCCTCCTCGAGCGCCGCCTGGTCGGCGACCGAGCCGTCGTCGGCGAGAACGTGCGCGATCGGCATGGTCCCGTCGGACAGGCCGACGAGGAACACCGCGTCCCACTCCAAGCCCTTGGCGGCGTGCAGCGAGGCCAGCGTGACCCCTTGCACCGTGGGTGGATGCCTGGCCTCGGCGCGCGCCGCGAGTTCGCGCAGCAGCCCGGTCAGGTCGAGCCGCTCGCCGTTGCCGACCAGTTCCTCGGTCAAGCGCACCAGGGCGACCAGCGAGGACCAGCGTTCGCGCGCCTGGGCGCCTGCGGGCTCGGTGGCGGTGAGGCCGAGCGGGGCGAGGGCCGCGCGGACCAGTGAGACCAGCGCTTTGCCGCTGCGTGCCTGATCGGGCAAGTCCTCGCGGGTCGCGACCTGCCGCAGCGCCTGCACGGCCTGCCTCACCTCCGCTCGGGCGAAGAAACCCTCACCGCCGCGCACCTGGTACGGGATGCCGCGCTCGGTGAGCGCCTGCTCGTAGCTCTCCGACTGGGCATTGATCCGATACAGGACGGCGATCTCGGCGGCCGGTGTGCCCGCCTCGATGAGCCGGCCGATCGCCTTGGCCACCGCCGCGGCCTCCGCGGGCGCGTCGTCGTATTCGGCGAACACCGGTTCGGGCCCGTCGGCGCGCTGGCCGATCAATTGCAGCCTGGTGCCCGCGATGCGCCCGCGCGCCGACCCGATCACCCGGTTGGCCAGCGACACCACCTGCGGAGTAGAGCGATAGTCACGTTCCAGACGGACCACGGTGGCATCGGGATAACGACGGGAGAAGTCCAGCAGGTAGCTCGGCGTGGCGCCGGTGAACGAGTAGATCGTCTGGTTGGCGTCGCCGACGACGGTGAGGTCGTCCCGCTCGCCGAGCCAGGCGTCGAGCACGCGCTGTTGCAGCGGCGTGACGTCTTGGTACTCATCGACGACGAAACTGCGGTACCGGCCGCGAAATTCGTCGGCCACCGCCGGATAGTCCTCCAGCGCGGCCGCCGTATGCAGCAGCAGGTCGTCGAAATCCAGCAACAGCCCGTCCGGCGTCGCCTTGAGCTTCTCGTAACCGGCGTAGACGTCGGCGACGCGCAGCGCCTCATAGGGGGTCTCGCGCCGCTGCTCGGCCACCGCCGCCGCGTAGTCCTCCGGCGCGATGAGCGAGGCTTTCGCCCACTCGATCTCGCTGAGCAGGTCGCGGACGCTGTCGGTGGCCGTGGACAGTCCCGCCTGGTGCGCCGCCTGCGCGACGATGGGGAACTTCGCATCGATCAGCCGCCACGGTACGTCACCGACGATCTGCGGCCAGAAGTACTTGAGCTGCCGCAACGCCGCCGCGTGGAATGTTCGCGCCTGCACCTGGGTCGCGTCGCCGCCGAGGCCGAGCGCGCGCAGCCGGGTGCGCAGCTCCCCCGCCGCCCGCGCGGTGAACGTCACCGCGAGCACCTGATCAGCCTTGACGTGCCCCTGCGCGATCAGGTGCGCGATGCGATAGGTGATGGTCCTGGTCTTGCCGGTGCCCGCGCCCGCGAGCACGCACACCGGGCCGCGCGGCGCGCGGACGGCGGCGGCCTGCTCGGGATCGAGGTCGGCGAGGTCGAGAGCGGGCACGCGGTCCATCATGTCAGCGGCCACCGACACGCACCGTAGCGCCGTCGCGTGCAGCGGTGTCACGCCCGCGTCGGCGGCCCACGCGGACGGAGCCTTTCCTTCCTTGCCGCAGGTCCCCACCGCTGTGGACGGTGAGAAGCCGGCGCCGGTTGGAAAAAGGTTCGAGTTGGAACAGTGCGCGGGTCTCCGGCGTTGCAGTCTCCGTGACTGACGCGAACCCCACCCTGACGATGTACTCGACCACCTGGTGCGGCTACTGCCGCAGGCTCAAGAAGCAGCTGGACGAGGCGGGCATCACCTACGTCGAGATCGACATCGAGCAAGATCCGGCGTCGGCCGAGTTCGTCGGCAGTGTCAACGGCGGCAATCACGTCGTGCCGACCGTCAAGTTCGCCGACGGCTCCACAGCGACCAACCCGTCGCTGGCGGCCGTCAAACAGGTCCTCGCCGGTCTGTCCTGATCAGGCGCGCGCGGGTCGTCCCGACCCGCGCGCGAGCATGTGCTCAGTCGATCGCGGCCCAGGATTCGACGATGGTGCGCGCGATGGAGATCGAGCCGGGCAGCAGCAGCTCGGCGCCCTCGCCCTGCTTCGACCAGTCGCCCACCGCCAGCGCTTCGCGCACCTGCGCGCGGGTGAACCAGTTGGCTTCGGCGATCTCCCCGTCGGAGAAGACCAGCGGCTGCTCGGGATCGGCGACCGCGGCGAAGCCGAGCATCAGCGAGCGCGGGAACGGCCACGGCTGGCTGCCCAGGTAGCTGATCTCGCGCACGTCGAGGCCGACTTCCTCGCGCATCTCGCGCTCCACGCAGCGTTCCAGCGACTCGCCCGCCTCGACGAACCCGGCCAACAGCGAGAACAGCGACTTCGGCCAGCTGTGCTGACGCGCGAGCAGCACCCGGTCACCACCGTCGTGGATCAGGCAGATCACCGCCGGATCGATCCGGGGAAACTCCTCGTAACCGCTCTCGGTGACGCGCGACCACCCCGCCTTGGCCGCGGTCGTCACCGTGCCGTCGGCACCGTGGAATCCGGCCTTGTCGTGCCAGTTCAGCAATGCGATCGCGGTGGAGAGCAGCCCGGCGGTGCGGTCGTCGACGGTGCCGCCTGCCAGCGCGCGCAAATCGGTCAGCGTGCCCTCCAGCTCCGGGTCCCGCACCGCCCAGAGGTGGATGTCGTCCTCGACGCCGAGGAACACCGCGGCCGGGCTCGGCTCGGCGGACAACTCGAGTGCCGATTCCAGGACCAGGACGCCCTCCTCGAACCGCGCCTGCCCGCGCCGGTTGACTCGCAAGAGTCTCGCGCTGCCCCAGCCCTCCTTCAGAGCCTGGGCATCACCCCGGATCTGCTCGGCCCGGTCCACGACGGCACGGGACAGCAACGGAACACTATTGAGCTGAAAAGCGGACACGGTTCGAGACTATCGCGCCCTGGCTACCACCCGGCCCGCGCCGTGATCACTTCGCCGATCGACGGATGTAGAGCAGTTTGTCGCGCGCCTCGATCGCGTCGACCTCCGGCTCGCCCACCCGGTGCAGCACGCCGTTGCGCACCACGCCCAGGACGATATCGCCGAGATGCCGTGGCGAGCCGCCGATCTCGGACGGCTCCACCTCACGTTCGGCGACGGCGAAGCCCTCCTCGGGCGTCAGCAGATCTTCCATCATCTCCACGACCGTCGGCGTGGTCGTCGCGATGCCGAGCAAGCGGCCCGCGGTCTCCGAGGACACCACCACCGAGTTCGCGCCGGACTGCCGCACCAGGTGGGTGTTCTCCGCCTCCCGGATCGCCACCACGATCTTGGCGGTCTTGTTCAACTCCCGGGCGGTCAGCGTGACCAGCACGGCGGTGTCGTCGCGGTTGGTGGCGACCACCACCGACTCGGAGTTCTGCACACCGGCCAGTCGCAGCACGTCGGATTGGGTGGCCGAGCCGTGCACCGTGACCAGCCCGGCGTTCGCCGCCGCCTCCAAAGCGACCATGTCGGTGTCCACCACGACGATGTCGGCGGGCTGCACGCCGTCGCCGAGCATCGCGTCGATCGCGGTCCGCCCCTTCGTGCCGTATCCGACGACCACGGTGTGATTGCGCACGGTGTGCCTCCATCGCTGAATCTTGAAAGCCTGCCGGGAACGTTCGGTCAGCACGCTGAGGGTAGTTCCGACCAGGACGATCAGGAAAAGGATGCGCAGCGGGGTGATGATGACGATATTCGCCAACCGCGCATCGGGCGTCACCGGGTGGATGTCGCCGTATCCGGTGGTCGACAGCGAAACCGTGGCGTAGTAGAACGCGTCCAGGAACGACAGCTCGTTTCCCGAGTTGTCGTGGTAACCGTCGCGCCCGATGTACACGACCAGCGCGGCCAGGAAGAGCAGCGCCGTCGCGAACAGCACCCGCCTGGTCAGCGAAATCCACGGGCTGGCCTGCACTTCCGGGATGCGCAGCACGCCGACCAGGGCGAAATCGGGGCGATTGGCCAACCCCAGAGCACGCGCTCGATCACCGAACACCGGACACACCCGCCGGCTCGTCGCTCGTGTCGGTCATCTCCGGTATTCCTTGTCCCTCCGGCACAGGAGGGCAGCCTACTGTGTTTGATTCTCCAGCGCCTGCGGCGCTGGGTGTTCGCGGCCCCCTTGTGGCTCGCGTCCGACCGACCGCCGCTGGCGACTTCGTCGCGGACGCGGCGGCCGCTCGGACGCGAGCCGGGCCGCGAACGGACAATGCTCGGTCTCGCTTCGCTCGAAACCGGGAGTCGAGCCGAGCCGGGCACGTCGGCATTCGAGCACCAGACGTAGATGTATGCCCGCAACGGCTCACCGTCGAGTCGACGGCACCCGCCACGGCTACTCGGATGCGCGCCAGGTCGTCAACGGCACATGCTGAAGCCCTCAGGTCGCGTCCACGCGAAGAGCGCTCGCTCCTTCGTCGCTTACGCAGCGGCCACTCGGACGCGAGCCGGGCCGCGAACGGTACATGCTCGAGCCCGCAGGTCGCGTCCACACGAACGGCGCTTGCTCGGTCTCACCGGGGTGAGACATGTCGGATTGGGCGGTGAGGGGGCGAAACGCCGAGCCCGCATCAGGTCGGGTCGAGTCGACGCGGCCGCCGGGTGAATGCAAGGGTGCCTCATGGCAGAAAACACGCTGACACCCGTGGCCGCTGCCGGGCGGCGGCCCGCCCTGGCCCTGGCCACCCTGCTGTTCGGCAGTGGGGTGCTGCACTTCGTCTGGCCGAAGCCCTTCGATTCGATCGTGCCGCGCTTGCTGCCGGGCCGGGCCCGCGACTACACCTACGCCTCCGGCGTGGCCGAACTCGGCGTCGCCATCGCGCTCGCGATCCCGCGTACCCGCGGGTTCGGCGGACGTCTCGCGGCACTGCTGTTCATCGCGGTGTTCCCGGCCAACGTGCAGTTCGCCGCGGACGTGCTGGCCAGTGAGAAGGCCCCGCGGCTGGTCAAGATCGGCGCGACGCTGCGGCTTCCGCTGCAGATCCCGCTGATCACTTCGTCGCTGGCGGTGAGCCGGCGGGCGCGGCGTTCCTGACCAGCTCGGCCAGTTCGTCCGGACCGGCCAGGTTCCTCGGCGCGATGGTGCGCCCGGTGCGCACGTAGTGGAACGCCGCGCCGATCCGGGGCAACATCTCCTGCTCGGACCGTCCCTCGCGCGCGGCCATCAACCGTGCCCACGCCAAGCGGTACACGGCCAGCTGCATGGCCACCGCGGGCTCTTCGGCGGCGCTGGGCTCGGCGCCGGTCTTCCAGTCCACCACGATCCAGCCGCCGCCGGGTTCGGCGAACACCGCGTCCATCCTGCCGCGGATCACGGTGCCCGCGATCGAGGTCTCGAACGGGATCTCGACTTCGATGGGGCTGCGGTCGGCCCACGGCGAGTTCAGGAACGCCTCCTGCATCGCGGTGAGTTCGGCGTCCAGGCCCGCGTCGGCCGCGCCGCTGTCGGCCGCGCCCGGCAGTTCGTCCAGACCGAGCAGGCGGGTGGAGCCGAACCAGCGCTGCACCCAGGCGTGGAACGCGGTACCGCGGCGGGCCAGCGGGTTGGGCGGGTAGGGCAGCGGACGACGCAGGCGGGCGGCGAGTTTCGCCGGGTCGGCGCGCAGCTCGACCAGTGCGGTCGCCGCGATCTGACCGGGTAGCTCGACCTCCTCGGCCGCGGCAGCGGCGGCCTGGTGTTCGGCCAGCAAGGCGTCCACGTCGGCGGCCCAGCCATCCGGATCGTCCGGATCCGGCACCGGATGGGTGTGCTCCGGCCGGTACGGGTCCTCCGGCGGGGGCGGAGCGAAGCCGGTCGCGGCGAACGGCTCGTCAGCGGACAGGTACTCCTCCACCGGGTCAGGCGCCGAGCCGAAATAGGGCTCGATGTCCGCGTAAGGGTCGGCGTATTCGGTCGCGAGGACCTCGAAGTCGTCCGCGAACTCGTCCGGTGGGACCTCGTCGTCGGGCGGATAGTAGGCCGGTTCGTCCGGGTATGCCGCCGCGTCGTCCAGCGGCGGCAACTGCCCTTCGAGGAGGCCGCGGCCCTGGGCGGTGTCGTGTGGCGCAGGACCGGCGTCGGCAGCGCGGGAGCGCAGATCGGCCAGAGCGGCGCGGACCAATGCCGCGCCCTGTTCGACGGGGTCGCGGCGGGTGCTGAGCGGGTCGCGCGGCCACTCGGCGGTGGCGGGGTTGTCGGTGAACGGGTTGACGGCGTCGGCCGCGGGCGGGTCGTCCCAGCGGTCGATCGTCAAGACGTCGTATGCCGGGCTGTCGGGGTCCTGGTGCGCGTGCTTCAGCTCCAGCAGGAAATCCGAGGGCCCTTTCGGGGAGCTACCGGTCTCCGCCCAGTGGTGGGCCGAGACGAGCAGCACGCGTTCGGTTCTGGTGAGCGCGACATAGAACAGGCGGCGTTCCTCATCGATCCGGCGGCGCTCCAGCGCCTCCTTGTGCGCCTTGATCGCGCGGTCGAGGTCGGCGCGGTCGTAGAGGTCGGTGAGATCGAGCACCGGCACGCCTTCGGCCGCGTCGTCCTGCTTCCGGTCGCCCCGCAACGACGTCGGCAGCTCGGCGAGCGCGCCCAGCCACGTGCCGGAACCGACTTTGGACGGGAAGACGCCCTCCACCACGTGCGGCACGGCGACGATCTCCCATTCCAAGCCCTTCGCCGCGTGCACGGTCAGCACTTGGACCCGGTCCTTGGCGACCTCGACCTCGCCCGGCTCCAGGCCGTTCTCGACCTCCTCCGCGGCGGCGAGGAACGCGAGCAGTCCGCCGAGCGAGGCGCCGGTGTCCGCGGCGTAGCCCGCCACCACTTCGGCGAACGCGTCCAGATGCTCGCGTCCGGCCCCGGTGCCCGCCATGGCTCGTCGCGTCTGGGTCTCCACGCCGACGCCGATGGTGCGCTCGACGTCGGCGACCAACTCCGCCAGCGGCTGCCCGCTGCGTTCGCGCAACGCGGCCAGCTCCCGTCCCAGCGCCTCGATACGGGCGAACCCGGCCTGCGAATACTGCTGCCGCGGACCGGGATCGGCGATCGCGTCGGCCAGCCCGGCCTGCTCGGCCGGTTCCGGCGCCACTTCCCGCAGCGCCTCGTCCAGCGCCGCGCCGTCGGCGATCTCGGCCGGGCCCTGCGACCCCGGAGGCCGGATGGACAGGTCCCTGGCCCGGCGGGCGAGCGCGGCGATGTCGGCCACTCCCAGGCGCCAGCGCGCGCCGGTCAGCACACGCATGGCGGCGCTGCCGGAGCCCGGTTCGGCGATCAACCGCAGGGTGGCGACGATGTCGGCGACCTCCGGGGTGGCCAGCAATCCGCCGAGCCCGACGATCTCCACCGGGAGCCCCTGCGCGCGAAGGGCTTCGGCGAGCGGCGCGGCATCGGCGTTGCGGCGCACCAGCACCGCCGACGTGGGCGGCGGCTGCTGCGCCGCGCGCCGGGCGGCCCACTGCGCGGCGATCCGCTCGGCCACCCACTCGCGTTCGTCGGCCACGGTCGCGGTCAGCGCCAGCGCCACCACTCCCGCTCCGGCATCGGGCTTGGCGCGCAAGGCGTCGACGGTCACGCCGCCGCCTTCGATCGCCTTGCGCCGCAACGGTTCCGCCACCAGATTCGCCAGTGCCAGCGCCTCCGGCGGATTGCGCCAGCTGGTCAGCAACGCCAGCGTGGGGGCGGGCACGCCCGGTGCGGTGGGGAAATCGGTGGCGAACCGGGGCAGATTCGCCGCCGAAGCGCCACGCCAGCCGTAAATCGACTGCATCGGGTCCCCGACGGCGGTCACGGCGAGCCGCTGCGCTCGCGGGTCTCGCGGCGGGGTCCGCTGGTCGTGCCTCCTGGTCTCGGCGCGAGGGTCGTGCGCACCGGCGAACCGCGGTCGGCCCTCTTGCGTCATGTCCCCGGCATCGGCGCGCTGGGAGGTCGGCGCGAAGTGGGCGTCCTGCGGACCGTCACCGAGTGGGGACGCTGTCTCCGGCGGAAGCTGGTCTTCCACCGAGGAATCGTCATCGGTTCTCTGAGTGCCGTCCTCCGCGCCACCGAACAAGGCGGCGAGCAGGACTCGCTGGGCGTGGCCGGTGTCCTGGTATTCATCGAGCAGGACCAGGCGGAAGCGGGCGCGTTCGGCGGCGGCGACCTCGGGATGCTCGGCGGCCAGGCGCGCGGCCAGCGACATCTGCGCGCCGAAATCCAGTGCGCCGCGCCTGCGCAGAGCCTCGGCGAGCTGCTGCACCAGCGGCAGCAGTGCCACCCGTTCCCGCTGCACCTGCACGATGTTCAGCAGGGTCTGACTGGGCCCGCCGCG
This sequence comes from Nocardia asteroides, assembly GCA_019930625.1. Taxonomy (NCBI): domain Bacteria; kingdom Bacillati; phylum Actinomycetota; class Actinomycetes; order Mycobacteriales; family Nocardiaceae; genus Nocardia; species Nocardia asteroides. The sequence continues at coordinate 3,394,869 of CP082844.1, read as the reverse complement.
CTGTCGCGGACCCGCGGGCAGTGTGTGCACCAGCTTCGCCAGCTCGGTGTGCGCCTCGGCCAGTTCCTCGGGCTCGACCAGATGCTCGGCCAGCTGCCCGGACAACGCGAGCACCGCCTCGGTGACCGACACCGGGGTGCGGTCGGTCTCCAGGTCTCCGTCCCAGGCGCGGACCACCTGATGGGCGAGCTGCCAGAGCTGTGTCTCGGTCAGCAGCGTCGCCGAGGGCTCTACCGGGAGCAGCAGGCCGTGTTCGGTGAGCAACCTGCCCGCGTACGAGTGGTAGGTGCTGATCTCCGGTTCCGCGCCGGTCAGCTGGGCGCGCAGCCGACCGGTCGGGTCGAGTTCGCGCAGCAGCGGCGCGCCAGCGAGCCGGGCCAACCTGGTCCGGATGCGGGCGGTCAACTGCTGTGCGGCTTTACGCGTGAACGTCAGCCCGAGCACTTCGTCGGGCAGCACGAGCCGGTTCGCGACCATCCACACCACGCGGGCGGCCATCGTCTCGGTCTTGCCCGCGCCCGCGCCCGCGACGACGAGGGTCGGGCCCGGCGGGGCCGCGATCACGGCGGCCTGTTCGTCGGTCGGCGGCGGCAGGCCCAGCGCTTGCGCGAGCTGATGCGGCGTCACCCGGCCCGTCACCGCGCCGCCCCGGCGATCGACCGCGGCGAGACCGACGAGGCGCTCACTCGTCGGTCACCTGCCTCCCGCGGTCCTGCACGGGGCAGCTGCCCGCCACCGCGCAGTGGCGGCATCCGTCGTTACGCATGGCGAGGTAGCTGGGGCCCTGAGTGGACGCCGCGGCCTGGTGAATCGTGTCGCGCCACTGGTCGAGCGCCTCGGCGTCCAACGGTGGCTGCATGCGCTGGGTCGCGCCTTCGGCCTTGCTCGGCTTGGCGACGTACACCAACCGCGCCCCACCGGGCTCGCCGGACGGGCCGGTCGCGGTGGCCGCGTCGTCGGGGCCGGATTCCGCCGGAGTGTCGAGGGCGCCCATGGCCGCCGCCACCTGATAGGTCGCCAACTGTGCGTGATCGACGGCGGCCTGCTTGGTGACCGGCGACTTGCCGGTCTTCACGTCGACGATCACGAAACGCCCCTGCGCGTCTCGCTCGAGCCGGTCGACGCGGCCCCGGATCCGCACGGCGCGTTCGTCTTCCGTGCGCGCGGGCAACACGCAGTCGACCGGCACCTCGACACCGGCCTGGGTGAGTTCGCCGCGAGTGTTGCGCACCCAGGACGAGAAGGTCGCCAGCATCGCCTCGGTGCGGCGCAGCTCCTGCCGGGAATGCCAACCGCTCCCGGGGTCGACCGCCTGCCAGGCGCGCTCCAGCGCCGCGCGCACTTCGCCCTCGGGCACCTTGCCCGCCAGCGCCTGCACCAGCGTGTGCACGAGGTTGCCCTTGACGGCGTGCGGGTTGTCGCCGTCGGTGCCGCCGTTGCGTTCCAGCGCCCAGCGCAGCGGGCAGGTGCGCAGCATTTCGACGGTGGAGGGCGACAGGGCCACCGCCGCGTCGTCCTCGCTCCACAGCGGACGCCGCGAGCTGAGCTCGGCGGTGCCGTACCAATCGTCGGGATGGGTGCCGCGCACGCCCGCGTCCGCCAGCCGGGCGAGCTGGTGTGCCGCGCGACGCCTGCGCTGCGGGTCGGCCTCGGGATCGCAGACGACGCCGCGCAATTCGGCCACCAGGGAGTGCATCACCAGGGCGCGACCGGGATCGACCACCGGCAGCGCACCGGGCTCGCTGTCGTCGTCGTGCCCGAGCAGCTCGGCGAGGAAGCGCGACGGCACCAGGTCACGTTCGCCCGACACCGACTCCACGGCGGTGACCAGCAGCGACCGCCGGGCCCGGCTGCACGCGACGAGCAGCAGCCTGCGTTCCTCGGCGAGGATCGGCGCCGCACGGCTCACCCGCTCCCCCGCGTCGGACACCCCGGCGGTGAGATCGACCAGCTCCTCGGTGTGCAGCAGCGTGCCACGGGAGCGCGGATTCGGCCAGATCCCCTCCTGGACGGCGGCGACCGCGACCACGTCCCATTCCCGACCGGCGGCGGCGTGCGCACTCAGCAGCGCCACGGCCTCGCGCGGCGCGGTGCGCGGCGCCGCGTCCTGCGGAATCTCCTGGTGCGACAGGTATTCGACGAATCCCTCGATGCTCGCGCGGGGCAACCGGTCGACGTAGGCCGCGGCCGCGTCGAACAATCCGACGGCCGCGTCGAGGTCGCGGTCGGCCTGCATGCCGACCGCGCCGCCGCGCTCCGACTGGGCCACCCAGCGTCGCTCCAGCCGGGAACCGGTCCACAACGCCCACAGGACGTCCTCGAGGCCCGCGCCACGCCCGCGCGCCTTGCGCGCCCGGCGCAACGTGTCCAGTACCCGGCGCAGCGGCGCGGCCTCGACGTCGGTGAGGCGATCCAGGAGCGCCGGATCGCCGGTCCCGATCAGCAGGTCGCGCAGTATCTGCGCGGAGGGGCGGTCGAGGTCCGCGCCGCGATCCGGCGGCGAGTCCCCGGCCGGGTCCGGAGCCTTCGCCCCGGCGCGCACGGACTCCAGCACCGCGCGCCGGATACCGCGCCGCAACCGGCGCAAGGAGATCTGGTCGGCGCCGCCGAGCGGCCCGGACAGCAGATCCAGGGCGTCCTCCGGCTCGAACGCGGGTTCGGCGTCCCGCTGCGCCGCCTCGCCCGCCAGCACCGCGCGCAGCGACAACAGCATCCAGGCCGCGCCGCGCCTGCGCGCCAGCGGCGTGTCCAGCGCGGGCTGCTGCACCGGGACGCCCGCGGCGAGCAGGGCACGGCGCAGCGGCGCCAGCGACAGCGGCACCGAACGGACGATCACCGCCATCCGCGACCACGGCACCCCGCCGGTGAGATGCGCGCGGCGCAAATGGTCGGCGATGAGCGCGGCTTCCTTCGCGGGTGTGGCCAGCACGCGGACCCGCACCTCGGTGCCGTCCGCCCCGGGTTCGGCGCGTTCCGGCACGGGGATGCGCTGCGGCGCACTGCCCGGCAGACGCGCGGCGATCCGCGCGACCGCCAGCTCCACCTGACCGCTGAAGCGATGATTGTCCCGCAGCACGACGCGCCGCTCGCCGGGCACGTCGAGTTCGGCGACGAACCGCGCGTCCGCGCCGCGGAAGGCGAAGACCGCCTGATCGGGATCGCCCGCGATCACCGTGGTGCGCGCGCTGTGCCCGATCACCTCGACCAGCATCGCCGCCTGGGGGTCCAGGTGCTGTGCGTCATCGACCAGCAGGTATCTGATTCGAGCGCGTTCGGTGGCAAGCAGATTCGGGTCGGCGGCCAGCGCGTCCAGCGCCGCGCCGACCAGTTCGGCGGCGTCCAGGGCGGGCGCGGTCGCCTCCGGCGCCTCGACGCCGACCGACCAGCGCAACAGCATCGTCTGCTCGTAGCGGATGGCGAACCTGCCCGCCGCCACCCACTCCGGCTTGGCGTGCTCGCGGCCGAGGCGCACCAGATCCTCCGGCCCGATGCCGCGTTCGGTGGCGCGCAGCATCAGATCGCGTAACTGCTCGGCGAACCCGCCGAGCGCGAGCGCGGGCCGCAATCGCTCCGGCCACAGACTCCGCGCACCCTCGGCCATGTCCACCAGGTCGCCGCGCAGCATTTCGCGCAGCACCGCGTCCTGTTCGGCGCCGGTCAGCAGACGCGGCGGCGGGTTGCCGTGCGCCATCGCGTGTCTGCGCAACACGGAGAAAGCGTACGAGTGCAGCGTGCGCACCAGCGGTTCTCGTGTGGCGCCGGGCACACCGCCCTCCGCGCCCGGTTCCGGTCCGCTCAGGCGCGTGGTGATGGCGTCACGCACGGCGCCTGCCGCCTGTTTCGAATGGGTCAGCACCAGCACCGATTCCGGATCGGCTCCGGCCGCGATGCGCCCGGCGGCGACATCCACCAGCAGGGCGGTCTTGCCGGTGCCCGGGCCGCCGAGTACCTGCCAGGGCCGCCACCCGGGGCGCGCGGGACCGGCCTCGGCCGCGGCGTCCAGCAGCGCGCGGACGTCGGCGCCCCAGTCTCGCGGCCGGGGCGCCACCACATTCCGGCGAACCAGTCGCACCGCGCCATCCGATCGCACCACGCGGGCTATTGCAACAGACACGACCGACACGCCGGTACACGCCTCCGCATGACCGGCGCTGCGGCCGCTCGGGGCGCAGGTCAGAATGGACCGGTGTCTGTCTTGAATGTCCATCGGTTCGGTCCGACGACGGGGCCGGTGGTGCTCGCCCTGCACGGCGTGACCGGTCACGGCAAACGCTGGGAGGACCTGGCCACCCGGCATCTGCCCGACGTCCGCGTGCTCGCGCCCGACCTGCGCGGGCACGGTCGCTCGACCTCGCTGCCGCCGTGGAATTTCGAGACCGTCGTCGAGGACCTGGTCGAGCTGATCACCACGGAGGCGGACGGGCCGGTGGTGGTGGTCGCGCACTCCTTCGGCGGTGCGTGCGCGCTGCACCTGGCGCATCGTCATCCCGACCTGGTGCGCAAGCTCGTACTGCTCGATCCGGCCATCGCGCTGGAGCCGGAATGGCTCAACGAGATCGCGCTGTCCACTCTGGTCTCGGCCGACTACGACAGCGTCGAGCACGCGCGCCAGGACAAACTCGACACCGGCTGGGGAGACGTCGAGCCGCGGCTACTGCAAGCGGAACTCGACGAACATCTGATGCCCACCGCGAACGGGCGCTTCGGCTGGCGGATGAGCCTGCCCGCCGTCAACTCCTACTGGGGCCAGCTGGCCCGCCACTGGGTGCTGCCGCCCACCGAGCTGCCCACCGTGCTGGTGCAGGCGATGAAGGTGCACCCGCCGTTCGTGACGCCGGAGTTCCGGGCGGCGCTCACCGAGCACATGGGCGCCAACCTGACCGTGCTCGAATGGAACTGCGATCACATGGTCGCCCAGGCGTATCCGGCCGCGACCGGTGAGCTCGTGCGCTCGGTGCTCTGAGCCGATGCCGACCACCGACGCCCAGATCGAGCAAGTGCGCGCCCTGGTCGCGTCGATCCCGCCGGGCCGGGTCGTCACCTACGGCGACATCGCCGCGGCCGTCGGACTGTCCACGCCACGCACGGTGGGCTGGATCATGCGCACCGACGCGGCCGACCTGCCCTGGCATCGAGTGCTCGGCGCGAGCGGCAGGCCGGCCGCGCACCTGGCCCATCGCCAGCTGCGCCTGCTCGCAGAGGAAGGCGTGCCGACCCGGGACGGCCGTGTCGACCTGCGGGCCGCGCGCTTCCCGTTACCCGATCCTCCGGCCCGCTGAGCGCCGCTTCCGGAAATGCCTCCGGGCCGGATCGGCGGCCAGTACCGTTGATTCATGCCCACCCGCCTGGCATGTGTCGTGTTCGATGCCGACCGGCCGCGTTCGGTCGCGGATTTCTGGGCCGAACTGCTCGGCTGGAGCGTGACCCTCGACCGGCCCGACCAGGTGGACGTCGCGGCCCCCGACGCCGACGGTGGCGAACTCGCACTCACCTTCCTGCCCGCGATGCGGGCGAAGGTCGGCAAGAACCGCTTGCACCTGGATCTGGCCACCCGCTCGCTGGAGCATCAGCGCACCCAAGTGGACCGGGCGCTGGCGCTGGGCGCGCGAGCGGTCAACATCGGCCAGGGCGCGGTGCCGTGGGCCGTGCTCGCCGACCCGGAGGGCAACGAGTTCTGCGTGCTCGAGCCCAGGGAGGAGTACGTGGACACCGGCGCGATCGCGGCGATCGTGGTCGACACGCGCGACCCGGTGCTCCTCGGTCAGTTCTGGTCGACCGCCACCGGCTGGCCCGCCGCGCGGTGCGGCGAGCGGCTGGCCGGGCTGCGTTCACCGACCGGCCTCGGTTCCTGGCTGGAGTTCGTGCGCACTCCCGACGCGGGGACAGGCCGGACCAGGCTGCGCCTGGATCTCACCTCATTTCCGGCCGACGACCGGGCCGCCGAGGTGGCCAGGCTGCACGCGGCGGGCGCCACGACGATCGACCGCGCCGCCCCGGCTCCCGATCGGGACACCGACCTCGTGCTCGCCGATCCGGAGCTCAACGAGTTCCGGCTGCTGCCACCGGCGCGGTTCTGGTCGAACGCCTGATCGGCGCCGTCGGCTCCCCGGCTTCCCGGCGGTGACGAATTAGCATGGCCGCCATGGTGTACCTAGCTCGAGGTCGTGGCGTGTGATCGCCGCCGACGCGATCGTGCTCGCGGGCGGCCGGGCCAGCCGGATGGGCGGCGTGGACAAACCCGCCATCGTCATCGGCGGCCGTTCCATGCTCGAGGTGTCGCTGGGCGCCGCGGCCTCCTGCGCGCACACGGTGGTCGTCGGACCGTACCGGCCCGAACTCCCGCCGCAGATCATCCAGGTTCGCGAGGTGCCACCCGGGTCGGGTCCGGTGGCGGCGATCGACACGGGGCTGCGCGCCCTGGGCTCCGCCGCGCCGCTGGTGGTGGTGCTGGCCGCCGACCTGCCGTTCCTGTCCTCCTGGGCGATCGCCGAGCTCATCCGGCACGCCACCGAATCCGGCGCGGACGCGGTGTTCGCGGCCGACGAGTCCGGACGCCCGCAGTACCTGATCGGAGTGTGGCGGCGCTCCGCGCTGGCCTCCGCGCTGGACGGGCTCGGGACGCTGATCAACCAGCCGATGAAGGCGCTGGTGCCCGCCTCCGCCGCGATCATCCCGTTGTCCGGGGTCGGCGACTGCGACACCGAGGAGCAGGTCCGGGAGGCCAGGGCCACGGTCGGCGCGCCACGGCAGCACCCACCGCTGGCTTTGGACGATGCGCGAAGCATACTGCGCGCCAGACTATCTCGTCTCACGACGTACGACGCCGACTTGCGTTCGGTGGTCGGAGCCGCGCTCGCGGGCCCGCTGACGGCCGCCGGGCCGCTGCCCCGCTTCGACGTCTCCGCGATGGACGGCTACGCGGTGGCGGGTGACGGGCCGTGGCGCTTGCGCCGGGACATCGGCTTCGCGGGCGGGCGGCGGCCGGTGGGGCTGCTGCCGGGCGAGGCGGTGCGGATCGCCACGGGCGCGCACGTCCCGGACGGCACCACGGGCGTGCTGCGCGACGAGTTCACGCACATCGCCGACGAAACGCTGTATCGCTTGCCGGACACGCCACCGCGCGACGACATCCGCCGCCGCGGCGAGGACCGGGAAGTCGGTGATCCGGTCGCGCCGGAAGGCACGCCGGTCACCGCGGCGTTGATCTCCGCGGCCGCCAGCGTCGAAGTCACCGCGGCGCCGGTGCGCGGCCCCGTGCGCGCCCGCATCGTCATGACCGGTGACGAGATCCGCAGCGAGGGCCCGCTGCGGACGGGCCAGACCCGCGATTCGATCGGGCCGATCCTGCCGGATCTGCTGTCCTGGTACGGCATTCGCACCGCCGATCGGGTACACCTGCGCGACACTCCGCACGGTTTCGACGAGGTCCTGACCGTCACGCCGGATCACGACCTGCTGGTGATCGTCGGCGCGACCGGCGGCGGGGCCGCCGACCAGCTCCGTGCAGCGCTGACCCGCGCCGGAGCCGAGATCGTGGTGCCGCGTCTGCGGCTGCGTCCGGGAGGTTCCACCGTCGTCGCCGAACTGGCCTCCGGCACCACGGTGCTCGGCCTGCCCGGCAACCCGTTCGCCGCCGTCGCCACGCTCATGGCGCTCGCGCCCGCGATCGTGGAGGGCCGCACCGGGGCGTCCGCGGCCCGCCCACTGCGCGGGCCGCTGCACAACGCGGCCGAGATCGCCGGTCAGGCGCCCCGCATCGTTCCCGCTCGCGCCGTCGATGAAGGCGGGTGGGTCGGTGACCCGACCGTCCGCACCGCCCATCTCGGCGGCCTCGTGGACCGCGACGGTCTGGTCGTCGTCCCGCCCGACGCCGTCGACGGCGCGATCGTCGAATTCCTGCCGCTGCGCCGCTGAGGAACGCCAGCGGTCCGAGCCCATGTCGATGTGCACCGGATAGAGCGATTCGAGCACGCCGACTGTTCGGCGACCACCAGCGGCTGATGGTTGGGGCAGCATCACCCCCACGCTTCGGACATCCTCGTGCATACGCGCGAAATAAACTGGGACACTTGTCATTCGGCGTGCGAGACGTAGACAGGAGTCGCGGAGGTCATCATCTCGGCAGAGGCTGGATGCGAATTGCACACCACCGCAATGGTTTCGACGAGTCACCCGCTCGACTCCCGGATGACGGCGCACGCTGCGCAGCGAAAGCAGAATTGAACAAGCCATTACCTCGGATGCGCGGCTTACCGCGATACCGATAACCGCTTGCATTCGCAAGATATATTGCGCCGCCCCCCGAGCGACTCAGCCCGGCAGATTGTCCAACATAAATGCGCGGACGAAGCCCGCATGACCTGATTCGTTACTATAACGCCGCCTGTTCATCCCGCCTACCTGGGGAAATGCCACGAATGGCCGCTACGGACCATATTTTTCATTTCCTCTTCCGGAAGTCACACACGCTCGCTATCGTTGGATCGTTAGGCGAATATCAATCCCCCGGAAAGGACCGTGTGGAGATGGCTGAAAAGTCGAAGAAAACGCCTAAAAAAATGCCGAAGCAGATGCCGAGGCAGCAGCAGCAACAGCGCCAGGAGCAGGACATGCGCGAGGGCTCGGATATGGAAGGCCGTCGGGGCACCAGGTCCGAGATGCCCGACCGGCGCGGCGAGCAGGACCGCCGCCAGTAGCTGATCTGCGCCACCCGCGCCGCCGGTCCCTCCACTCCTCCCGGGACCGGCGGCTCGGTCGTGTCCGGCCCCGCGGTACTACCTCCGAGGTAATTGCCGCCCCGCGCGAAGCGGACCTACGGTCGGTCGGACGCCATCTCCGGTGTCATCGAACGGAGGAACGCCCACGCCATGTCCGCCTATGGCTTCGCCCATCTCCGCAGTCGCAGGCCCCATGCCGACATCCTGGAATACCTGGAGCGCATCCAGGCCACTCTCGACCCCTTCGGGGGCCGCTTCGTCATCCACGGACCTCCGGCCGAGGTGGTGGAAGGCAGCTGGCCCGGCAGCATGGTGCTGATCGAGTTCCCCGGGATGACCGAGGCGCGGGAGTGGTACCACTCGCCCGCCTACCAGGAGATCCTGCCGCTGCGCGCCGATCACATCGACGGCGACCTGCTGCTGATCGAGGGGGTCGGCCCGGATTACGACCCGCGCAAACGCGCCGCCGAGCTGCGCGCCGAGGCGGTCTGACGCGATTTCGGCCCGCCGTCCGCCGTCCGATACCGTTGACCAGGCACGACACGGCTCGACGCGATAAGGATGTGCCCGATGGACGACAGCTCTCTGGTCTGGGACGACGGCGCGCTCGTCACCATCGACCAGCGCGGACTGCCGCACGAGGTACGTAAGCTGCGGCTGAGCACGGTCGAGGAGATCATCGAGGCGATCGAGACGCTGGCCATCCGCGGCGCGCCCGCCATCGGCATCGCGGGCGCGTTCGGCGTCGTCATCGCCACCGCCGCGCACACCGTTGACGGCGTGGTCGACGAGGCCGCGGTGCGAGCCGAGGCGGACCGGATCGCCGCGGCGCGGCCGACGGCGGTCAACCTGGCCTGGGCGGTGCGACGGGTGCGGGCCCACGTGGGCCGGGGCGCCGACGCCGTCCTCGCCGAGACGCTGGACATGCTGGCCGAGGACGGCCGGGTCAACCGGGCCGCCGCCACGCACGCCGCCGACCTGGTGCAGAGCTTGTGTCCCGACCGTCCGCTGCGCGTGCTCACCCACTGCAACACCGGCAGGCTGGCCACCAGCGCGTTCGGCACCGCCATCGGCACGCTGCGGGTGCTGTCCGATCGCGGCGCGATCGAGCGCGTCCTGGTCGACGAGACCCGCCCGCTGCTACAGGGCGCGCGGCTGACCACCTGGGAACTCGCCGAAGCGGGTATCCCGCACCGGCTGACCATCGATTCCGCCGCCGCCTGGGCGATGGCGACCGGGCAGGTCGACTGCGTGCTCGTCGGCGCCGACCGGGTCACCGCCAACGGCGACGTCGCCAACAAGATCGGCACCTACGGCCTCGCGCTGGCCGCCCGTCATCACGGCATACCGTTCGTCGTGGTCGCCCCGGAATCGACCCGCGATCTCGCGATGGCCACCGGCCGGGAGATCGTCGTGGAACAACGCGCGGCGGCCGAGGTGACCGGATTCGGCGGTGTCGCAACGGCTCCCGCGCACACCGAGGTCTTCAACCCGGCCTTCGACGTGACGCCGGGCGACCTGGTGACCGCGGTGGTCACCGAGCGCGGCGTGGTGCACCGATCCGATCGGTCGCACGGCACGGCCATCGCCGACATCGCCCGCGAGCTGTACCGGCGCGGGTGGATGCCGGGCACGGCGGGCAATATCTCGGTGCGCACCGGCGCCACCGCGCTCGTCACCGGAAGCGGGCTGTCCAAAGGCGAACTCACCGAAAACGACATGGTCACCGTGCGCGTGGCGGATTCGGCGCCCGTTGCCGATCACGGACGAAGGCCCTCGGCGGAGACCACGATCCACACCGCTGTCTACCGGACCCGCCCGGCCCACGCGGTGGTGCACATCCATCCGCCGTTCGCGACGGCGCTGGCCACCCGGTCCGCGGTTCCCGGCGCGCTCGGCACGCTCCGGATCACCGGCTACGAACTGATCAAGGGGCTCGGCGGCGGCGATCCGGACGTGGCGGACATCCCGGTCTTCCCCAACCGGCCCGAGGTCCCCCGCATCGGCGAGGACATCGAGCGTTATCTCCTCGACCATCCCGGCGCTCTCCCGGTACTGGTCATCGCGGGACACGGGATCACCGCGTGGGGTGATGATCTCGCTCAGGCACGCGACCGCGCCGAATGCCTGGAAGCATTGTGTGAACTGGTGATTCGCACCGGTAGTGCGGCGGCGTTCGGCCCGCGCGACGACGTTCTCGAGATTGGACTGACATGACCCTGCTGCAAGTGATGGCCGCCGGCGACGCGGCCGACGTGCGTGTGCGCACCACCGATGACGAGCTGATCGGCACCGAACTGGCGAAGCACGGCATCACCTTCGGCCGCTGGCCGGTGGTCGAGAACGCCGAGTCGGTGTCCTCCGAGGAATTGCTCGCCCACTACCAAGCGAACGTCGCCGAACTGAACGAGTCGGGGCGCTTCAAGCACATCGACATCGCCCGCATCCACCCCGACGACTCCGACCCGCAGTGGCCGGAGATCGCCAAGGGCGCGCGCGGGAAGTTCCTCGACGAGCACCGGCACGCCGAGGACGAGGTGCGCTTCTTCGCCGCCGGACGCGGCTGCTTCTACCTGCACTTGGGCGAAGAGGTCTGCGCGGTGGTGTGCGAAGGCGGCGATCTGCTGTCGGTGCCCGCGGGCACGCTGCACTGGTTCGACATGGGCGAGCGCCCCGATTTCATCGCCATCCGCTTCTTCGAGGAAGAGGACGGCTGGGTCGGCGACTTCACCGGCGACAAGATCAGCGCGGGCTTCCCCACCCTCGACCAGCTGCTGACCGCGCCGTGACCGTCGCCGTAGTCGTCGACATCGAGGGCACCACAAGCCCCACCGCCGCCGTCCGCGAAGACCTGTACGGCTACACCCGGCAGCGGCTTCCGGGCTGGCTGGCCGAGGACAGCCCGGCGTCGTCCACCGTCCTCGCGGCGACCAGGCAGCTGGCCGGTCGCCCGGACGCGGGCCCGGACGAAGTCGCCGCGATCCTGCGCGAGTGGCTCGACACCGATGTGAAGGCCGAGCCGCTCAAGACCGCGCAGGGCTTGATCTGCGCCGAAGGCTTCCGCGGCGGCGCGCTGCACGGCGAGTTCTTCCCGGATGTGCCGCCCGCGCTCGCGGCGTGGCACGCGGCGGGTCTGGCGTTGTACGTCTACTCCTCGGGATCGGTGCGCAATCAGCGGGATTGGTTCGCCTTCGCGCGCGGTGGCAGCCTCGCGGAGCTGATCAGCGGATACTTCGATCTGTCGACGGCGGGCGGCAAGCGCGAGTCGTCCTCCTACGACAAGATCGCGAGCGCCATCGGCGCGCCCGCGGAGCGCATCCTGTTCCTGTCCGACCACCCCGACGAACTCGATGCCGCCGTCACCGCGGGCTGGCGGGTGGTCGGGCTCGCCCGGCCCGGCGAGCCCAATCCTCCACGGCCGCCTCACTATTGGGTCAGCACGTTCGCGGATATCGATCCGTCGGCCTGACCCGGTGGGCGTCGATCCCGCGCTGGCGCTGTCGGCGACCCGAGCTAGGGGCTCGCGCCGCCCCCGCAGGACCGAATGAGCGGGCATCTCGCCGCTTCGACGAAGTCGGCCCCTCGAGGCCGGATCTCGGCGTATCCTGCCCTCGGCGTCAACAATTTCCGACCATCGGCAAACGCACGGCGAATTGTGACCCAAGCAACTGTGCGCATGCGGGAAACCGGAGTGCACCCGGACGGAAATCGGTAAAAGGTACGCCGCCGAAGCCCGCTCGATTGTGTTAACAAATGTAAAGCGCGAGAGAACCGGTCGTTTCCAAAGCATCACCGGCACTGCCTGGAATTGATCTCCGCGACCGGCTTCCGGCCAGGTCATCGTCCATCTTCCCTGGTCGCCCCGCAGCGCGCATCCCGGCGGGCCTGTCCGGCCGTGACCGTCACGTTGCGGCGATCTCACAACTCACCACAGACCCGAATGGGGTGTGAGAGAGACGTTTGGCCAGCTGTGCGCGCCTCTTTACAGTCGGAACATCAACCCGATTTGCACAGCTCGAAGGGGACGTCGTGGTTAATTCGCGTAGCCAGGGTCGCGTGCCCTCCGCTCCGGCGGTCGACGCCGGGGACGCCCTCCTGCGGCTGGGGAAATACTTCCACCGGGGCGAGGTGTCGGCCGACCACCGGACGCTGCACAAGGTCGGCGGGCGCAGCGCCGACGAGTTCTACCGGGATCGCTGGTCGCACGACAAGGTGGTGCGCTCCACGCACGGCGTGAACTGCACGGGTTCGTGCTCGTGGAAGATCTACGTGAAAGACGGTGTGATCACCTGGGAGTCGCAGCAGACCGACTACCCGTCGGTGGGCGCCGACAAGCCGGAGTACGAGCCGCGCGGTTGCCCTCGCGGCGCGTCGTTCTCCTGGTACACCTACTCGCCGGCCCGGGTGCGCTACCCCTACGTGCGCGGCACCTTGCTCGAGCTGTACCGGGAAGCCAAGTCCCGGCTCAAGGACCCGGTGCTGGCCTGGGGTGAGATCGTCGAGGATCCCGAGAAGTCCCGCAGCTACAAGGCCGCCCGCGGCAAGGGTGGTTTCGTGCGCGCCGAGTGGTGGGAGGCGGCCGAGATCGCCGCCGCCGCACACGTGTACACGATCAAGCAGTACGGCCCGGACCGGGTGGCCGGGTTCTCGCCGATTCCGGCCATGTCCATGGTCAGCCACGCCGTCGGCGCCCGGTTCATCTCGCTGCTCGGCGGCTCCATGCTGTCGTTCTACGACTGGTACGCCGATCTGCCGGTGGCTTCCCCGCAGGTGTTCGGCGACCAGACCGACGTGCCGGAGTCCGCGGACTGGTTCGACGCCGGCTACCTCATCATGTGGGGCTCGAACGTGCCGGTGACCCGGACCCCGGACGCGCACTACATGACCGAGGCCCGCTACCGCGGCCAGAAGGTGGTGGTGGTCTCCCCCGACTACGCCGACAACACCAAGTTCGCCGACGAGTGGGTGGCCGCGCGTCCCGGCACCGACGCGGCCTTGGCCATGGCGATGGGCCACGTGGTGCTCAAGGAGTTCTTCGTCGAGAAGTCGACGCCGCGCTTCCTCGACTACATCAAGCGCTTCACCGATCTGCCGTACCTGATCACGCTGGACGAGCGCGACGGGGCGTATGTGCCCGGCAAGTTCCTCACCGCCGCCGACCTGGGCCGCACCGGCGAAGGCGTGCAGTTCCAGACCGTGTTGCTGGACGAGCGGGCGCAGCCGGTGGTGCCGAACGGGTCGCTGGGCCACCGGTTCGGCGAAGAAGGCGCCGGGCGCTGGAACCTCGATCTCGGGGACGTCGATCCCCTCCTGAGTCTGTATGGCCGCACCGACGATGCTGCGGCCGTACAGATTCCCCGCTTCGACAGCGACACCCCCGGCGTGCTCACCCGCGGGGTACCGACCACGACCGTCGCGGGCAAGCGCGTCACCACGGTCTTCGACCTGCTGCTCGCGCAGTACGGCGTCGGCCGCGACGGACTGCCCGGCACCTGGCCGAGCGGCTACGACGACGCGGCCGAGCCCTACACCCCGGCCTGGCAGGAGACGATCACCGGCGTGCCCGCCGTCCAGGCGCAGCGCATCGCACGGGAGTTCGCCGACAACGCCGACCGTTCCGGCGGTCGCTCGATGATCCTCATGGGCGCGGGCACCAATCACTGGTTCCACTCCGACCAGATCTACCGCGCGTTCTTCACCTTGACCCTGCTGACCGGTTGCCAGGGCGTGAACGGCGGCGGCTGGGCGCATTACGTCGGGCAGGAGAAGTGCCGCCCCGTCACCGGGTGGTCGACTCTCGCCTTCGGACTGGACTGGCAGCGCCCGCCGCGCCAGATGCAGGGCACGGTGTTCTGGTACCTGACCAACAACCAGTGGCGCTATGACCCCTTCACCGCCGAGTCGTTCGCCTCGCCGCTCGGCACCGGAAAGTTCGCAGGCCGCACGGCCGCCGACAACATCGCGCTGGCCACCCGGCTGGGCTGGATGCCGAGCTACCCGACCTTCGACCGCAACCCGCTGGACCTGGCGGACGAGGCCGAGGCGGCGGGCAAGACCGCGCCCGAGCACGTGGTGGACGGGCTGAAATCCGGAGACCTGCGCTTCGCCTGCGAGGACCCGGACGCGCCGGAGAACTTCCCGCGCTGCCTGACCGTGTGGCGGGCGAACCTGCTCGGCTCCTCGGGCAAGGGCAACGAGTACTTCCAGCGCCACCTGCTCGGCGCCGACTCCAACCTGCAGACCACCGACGCCACCGGCGTGCGGCCGCAGGAGCTGACCTGGCGGGAGACCGCGGCCACCGGCAAGCTGGATCTGCTGCTGTCGCTGGACTTCCGGATGACCAGCACCACGCTGTTCTCCGACATCGTGCTGCCCGCGGCCACCTGGTACGAGAAGCACGACCTGTCCTCCACCGACATGCACCCGTTCGTGCACGCCTTCTCGCCCGCCATCTCGCCGCCGTGGGAGGCCAAGACCGACTTCGACGCCTTCCACCGGATCGCGCGCGGGTTCTCCTGGATGGCCGAGAAGCACCTGGGCAAGCGCAAGGACATCGTCGCCGTGCCGCTGCAGCACGACTCGCCGGACGCGACGGCCCAGGCGGGCGGGCGCGTACTGGACTGGAAAGCCGGTGAGTGCGAACCGATTCCGGGCAAGACCATGCCGAAACTGGTCGTCGTCGAACGCGATTACCCGAAGCTGGCGGAGAAGATGGCCGCGCTCGGGCCGCTGATCGACACGCTCGGCGTCACCACCAAGGGCGTCACCACCTACCCCGACCAGGAGGTCGAGTACCTCGCCGGGGTGAACGGCACGGTGGTGTCCGGCGTGGCGCAAGGCCGCCCGTCGCTGGCCAAGGACACGCACGCGGCCGAGGCGATCCTCGCGCTGTCGGGCACCACGAATGGTCGTCTGGCCGTGGAGGGCTTCCACGCGCTGGAACGCCGCACCGGAACCCAGCTGGCCGACCTGGCCGCCGAGCACGAGGGCAAGCGGATCACCTTCGCCGACACCCAGGCCCGTCCGGTGCCGGTGATCACCTCGCCGGAGTGGTCGGGCAGCGAGACCGGCGGACGCCGGTACTCGCCGTTCACCATCAACACCGAGCGGCTCAAGCCCTGGCACACGCTCACCGGGCGGCAACACTTCTACCTCGACCACGACTGGATGATCGAGCTCGGCGAGCAGCTGCCGATCTTCCGCCCGCCGCTGGACATGACCGCGCTGTTCCGCGAGCCCTCGATCGGCGACGTCGGTGACAAGGGCGTCACCGTGCGCTATCTGACGCCGCACTCGAAGTGGTCGATCCACTCCGCCTACCAGGACAACCTGCACATGCTGACGCTCTCGCGCGGCGGGCAGACGATCTGGATGTCCGATCGCGACGCGGCGAAGATCGGTGTGGCCGACAACGACTGGATCGAGGCGATCAACCGCAACGGCATCGTGGTGGCCCGCGCCATCGTCAGTCACCGGATGCCGGAGGGCACGGTGTTCATGTACCACGCCCAGGACCGCGCGGTGGACGTGCCGCGCATCGAAGGACTCGGCGAGGACACCAAGGGACGGGGCAAGCGCGGCGGCATCCACAACGCGCTCACCCGCATCATGATCAAGCCCTCCCATCTCATCGGCGGCTACGCGCAGCAGTCCTTCGCGCTGAACTACCACGGCCCCACGGGAAATCAGCGTGACGAGGTCACCACGATCCGGAAGCGCTCGCAGGAAGTGGAGTACTGACATGGCCCGACGAGGTCACCACGCTGCGTCCATGAGCGCTCGCAGGAAGTGGAGTACTGACATGGCCCGACGAGGTCACCACGCTGCGTCCATGAGCGCTCGCAGGAAGTGGAGTACTGACATGGCCCGACGAGGTCACCACGCTGCGTCCATGAGCGCTCGCAGGAAGTGGAGTACTGACATGCACGAGCGCGGCACAAGGACGCACGAGGCACTTCCCGACGCGAGAAAGCGGTACTGACATGCGCGTCATGGCACAGCTGGCCATGGTGATGAACCTGGACAAGTGCATCGGCTGCCACACCTGCTCGGTCACCTGCAAGCAGGCCTGGACCAACCGCGGCGGCACCGAGTACGTCTGGTTCAACAACGTGGAAACCCGCCCTGGACAGGGCTATCCGCGCCAGTACCAGGATCAGGAGAAGTGGAAGGGCGGCTGGACGCTGAACAAGCGCGGCAAGCTCACCCTGAAGTCCGGGTCCCGGCTCGAGCGGCTGCTGAACATCTTCGCCAACCCGGATCTGCCCACGGTCGAGGACTACTACGAGCCGTGGAGCTACGACTACGACAACCTGCTGTCCTCACCGCCCACCGACACCACGCCGGTCGCGCGACCGAAATCGCTGATCACCGGCGAGGATACGCAGGTCACCTGGGGCGCGAACTGGGATGACGATCTCGGCTCCGGCCCCGAGCAGGTCGGCAAGGACCCGCTGCTGGCGAAGCTGTCCGATCAGGTGAAACTGGAGTTCGAAGAGACCTTCATGTTCTACCTGCCGCGGATCTGCGAGCACTGCCTGAATCCCTCGTGCGCGGCTTCGTGTCCTTCCGGCGCGATCTACAAGCGCGCCGAGGACGGCATCGTGCTGGTGGACCAGGACAAGTGCCGCGGCTGGCGGCAGTGCGTGTCGGGTTGCCCGTACAAGAAGATCTACTTCAACCACAAGACGGGCAAGGCGGAGAAGTGCACCTTCTGCTACCCGCGCGTGGAGGTGGGCATGCCGACGGTGTGCTCGGAGACCTGCGTCGGGCGGCTGCGCTACATCGGCGTCATGCTCTACGACGCCGACGCCGTGCTGGAGGCCGCGTCGGTCACCGACGACAAGGATCTCTACCCGTCTCAACTGGGGGTGTTCCTCAATCCCCATGACCCGCGAGTGGTCGCCGAAGCGGAGCGGGCCGGGATCTCGCCGGAGTGGATCCAGGCGGCCCAGGATTCGCCGGTCTACAAGCTGATCGTGGACTACCAGATCGCGCTGCCGCTGCATCCGGAATACCGCACCATGCCCATGGTCTGGTACGTGCCGCCGCTGTCGCCGGTGGTGGACGTGCTCACCGAGACCGGCCACGACGGCGAGAACGCGTCGAACCTGTTCGGCGCCATCGACGCGCTGCGCATTCCGGTGGAGTACCTCGCGGAGCTGTTCACCGCGGGCGAGGTGGGGCCGGTGCGCGCCGCCCTGCAACGCTTGGCGGCGATGCGCTCGTTCATGCGGTCGGTGAATCTCGGCGAGGAGCCGGACCCCTCGATCGCGCCGTCGGTGCGGCTGGAGCCGGAGGAGATCGAGGCGATGTACCGGCTGCTGGCCATCGCCAAGTACGAGCACCGCTACGTCATCCCGACCGGCGCGGGAGCCCGCGCGCACGAACTGGATTCGCTCGCCACCGGATGCAGCCTGGACACCGACGGCGGGCCGGGTATGACGGCGTTCGACCAGATGGTGGAGAAGTTCCACCTCACCGACTCCAATGATGCCGCGCCGCAGGAGAAGTCGTCCCGGATCAACCTGTTGAACTGGGACGGCAAGAGCACCGACGGTTTGCTGCCGACCAACGGCAACGGGCATGCCGACGGCGCGGGCAACGGGCACGCGAACGGCGTCGGCAACGGGCACACCAACGGCTCGAGCGGCACCGTCGCCGGTGAGCCTGACTCCACTCCGACCGGAGCAGGTCGATGAGCCTGCTGAAACTGCGCCGCCGCCCGGAACCGGTGGTCGAACTGGCCCAGCGCGACCGTCAATTGGTGTGGCGGATCGCCGCGCTGCTGCTGGACTACCCGAGTGAGCAGACGCTGGCCATGATCGGTCAACTCACCGACGCCGCGACCGTATTGCCGGACGAGGTGCGCGCCCGCCTGAGCGAATGCCTCGAGTACCTGCGCACGACACCGCCGCTGGAACTCGCGGCGGACTATGTCGCGACCTTCGACATGCGCCGCCGCGCCAGCCTGCACCTGACCTTCTACGCCTACGGCGACACCCGCAAGCGCGGAATGGCGTTGCTGCGCTTCAAGCACGCCTACCGGCACGCCGGTGTCGAACTCGGCGACGAGGAACTGCCCGACCACCTGCCAGTGCTGCTGGAGTTCGCCGCCACCGTCGATCCGATCGGCGGCGAACGGTTGCTCGGCGAGCATGTTCCGGTGCTGGAGCTGCTGCGACTGTCCCTGTCGGACAACGGGTCTCCCTATGCCGGAGTGCTCGCGGCGATCGGGGCGACATTGCCGCCGCCGACCACCGCGGACCGGAGGCGCATCGCCGAACTCGCCGCGCAGGGTCCGCCCGAGGAGGAAGTCGGGCTGGAACCCTTCGCGATGGACCCCTCCCTGTTCGACGGATCGGAAGGCCGACGATGAACGCAACGCCGAACCTGCCGACCGCGCTGTGGCTGATCCTGCCGTACGTCGCGTTCACCTCGTTCGTGCTCGGTCACCTGTGGCGCTACCGCAACGATCAGTTCGGCTGGACCACCCGCTCCTCGCAGGTCTACGAGAGCCGCCTGCTGCGCCTGGGCAGCCCGCTGTTCCACTTCGGCATGCTCGGGGTGTTCGGCGGTCACGTACTCGGCGTGCTGATCCCGGAATCGTGGACCGCCGCGGTGGGGATCTCCGAGCACGCCTACCACCTGATCGCCGTCTCGGCGGGGTCGGTGGCCGGGCTCGCCGTGCTGGCCGGGGTGGCCATCCTGCTCTACCGGCGTTTCACGGTTCCGGCCGTCCGCAAGGCGACGACCGGCAACGACAAGCTGATGTACGCGCTGCTGGCCGCCGCGCTGATCACCGGTCTGCTCAACACCTGGGGCAGCAACCTGCTGTGGGGGACCTACAACTACCGCGAGACGGTGTCGCCGTGGTTCCGCAGCCTGTTCACCCTCGGCCCGCAGCCCGAACTCATGGTGGACACCCCGTGGACCTTCCAGCTGCACGGGCTGGTCGTGCTCGCGCTGATCGGATTGTGGCCTTACACCCGGCTGGTGCACATGTTCAGCGCGCCGGTCGGCTACCTGGTGCGGCCGTATGTGGTCTACCGCAGCAAGGAATACGACGCTCCTGACAAGCGCCGTTACGCCCGGGCGTGGGAGGCGCCCGTCACTCCCGAACGCTGGCGTTGACGCCGTCGCGGGAGACCCCGCCCGGACAATGGCGTCCGGGCGGGGTCTTCGACATTGTGGGGCGTCCCCATCGTCTGCGGAGTCCCGATCAGGCGTTGTCGTAGGCGTCCCGGAGGACCTTGACGTCGAGTTTGGACATCGAGCGCAGGGCGGTGCCGACGGCGATGGTCTTGGCGGGATCGTCACCGCTCATCAGCTGCGGCAGCGCTGCGGGCACCACTTGCCAGGACAGGCCGTAGCGGTCGGTGAGCCAGCCGCACGGTCCCGGCTCGCCGCCGCGCGCGGTGAGCGCCTCCCACAGGCGATCGACCTCGTCCTGGGTGTCCACCACCACTTGCAGCGACGCGGCATCGGTGAGCGGGTGGTCCGGCCCGCCGTTCATCAGCGTGACCGCGTGACCGTCGAGATCCAGCGAGACGATGAACGCCGAACCATCGGAGTTGCGGGAGACCTCGACCACCCGCGAGTTCGGAAGCACCGAGGCGTAGAAGGCCGCGGCTTCCTCGGCGGCGTTGTCGAACCAGAAGAAGGTGTTGACGGACATGATGTGCTCCTGTGCTGTGGTGTGACCTGCTGTCACCTACCGGTCGGAGTCGCCCGCGGCTGTTCGACATAGTTCGCGAAGTTTCCCGAAATATTTTTCCGGGAGTGGCGGCCGCTCTCGGCCAGGTGATCGCTGGCAGCACTTCGACAGTCCCCGCATCCCGCACTCTTCGCAGGCAGAACCCATCGACCCGATGGGTAACCAGGCATACGCTGAGGTTTGGCCACCGCAATGTGGTCTACCCCACTTTCGGGAACGTCATGCCCGGCTCCACCGGAGCGGTGGCCGTCGAGGCGAGCAAGGAGTGAGCAATGAAAGGTGGATCGAGAATTGCGTTAGGGGTGGGCATCGGGTACGTGCTGGGCCGCACGCGCAAGATGCGCTTCGCGTTGTCGCTGGCGGGCGCCGCGATGGCCAAGCGATCCGCGGGGACGCCCGGGGACCTGCTCGAGCGCGGGACGTCGCTGCTCAAATCGCCGGAGTTGACCAAGATCACCGACACCGTCCGCGGCGAGTTGCTGGGCGCCGCGCGGTCGGCCGCGGTCGCCGCGGCGAGTAACCGCATCGATGCGCTGAACTCCCGTTTACAGGAGGGTTCGACGCTTCTGGAGGACGCGGACCGCCGCCGCTCTCGGAAGACGGATTCCGACGAGGACGCATACGACGAACCGGCCGAGGACGACGAGCAAGCAGGGTCCGCCGAGGAAGCCGAGCAAGCAGGGTCCGACCAGGACGACGAGCAAGCGGCGTCCGCCGACGACGACCTAGAGGACGAGTACGAGGAAGACGAGGAAGACACCGACCAGCCCGAGGCCGAGGACGACACCGAGCGGCCCGATGACGAGGACGACACCGAGCGACCCGCCGCACGACCGCGCACGCGCCGGTCGAGCACCGCCGCCAGACGCGCGGCGAGCTCCCGCAGCGAGGACCGTGGCTCCGCGGAACGAAAGCCGTCCGGCGTCCGTGGACGCCGCAGTCGCGCCGATGCCGGTGAAGCGCCCGTCCGACGCACGAGGAGGTGAGCGCGATGACGAAAACTCTGCGCGACGCTACGGCCGGAGTCGGTAAGGCGGCCACCGACACGGTCGGCCGGGCCACCAAAGCCGCGGGCCGGGCCGGCTCGACCGCCAAAGAGAAGGCTCCTCCGGCCACCCCGACCGGTGTGCTTCAGCAATCGATGCAGACCCTCGCCGGAACGCTGGCCGAACGCGCGGTGTCCGGCCTCACGAATCAGGTGTCGAAGACCGCGGGCCGGTTGACCGAGTACGCCGAAGGCGGTGGAGGAAATCTGCTGTCGGCGGTGACCGGCGTGGAGAAGCTGGCCGGAGGCGCCTCGCCGCTGCAGGCGGCCATGAGCATGGGCAAGAGCAAGCTCGGCCACACCCTGCGCGAAGGATTCGAATCGGCGAAGGAATCGCTGACCGGCGGCAAGGGCAAGGGTGGCAGCAAGAAGATCAAGCTGACCAATATCGTCGAGTACATCGACGTCGGCGTTCCGGTCGACCTGGCCTACGACCAATGGACCCAGTTCGCCGACTTCCCGAAGTTCACCAAGAAGCTCGAGCAGGTCGAGCAGGTGTCCGACGAGAAACTCAGCTGGACCGGCAAAGTGTTCTGGTCCAGGCGGACCTGGGAGTCCACGATTCTCGAACAGGTGCCGTTCGAGCGGATCGTCTGGCGCTCCAAGGGCCACAAGGGCCACATCGACGGCGCGGTCACCTTCCACGAGATCACGCCGGGCCTCACCCGCATCCTCGTGGTGCTGGAGTACCACCCCAAGGGGCTTTTCGAGAAGACCGCCAACATGTGGCGCGCGGCTGGTCGCCGGTGCCGTCTGGAACTCAAGCACTTCCAGCGGCACGTCATGACCGAGGCCGTATTGCACCCCGACGACATCGTCGGCTGGCACGGCGAGATCCGCGACAGCAAGGTCGTCAAGGACGACGAGACCGCACGACGCGAGGAAGAGGAGAACGAGCAAGCCGATCACGCGGACGACGAAACGTCCGACGAGGAAGAGCTGGACGAAGACGAAGAAGACGAGGCCGACGAGCAGGACGCGGACGAGCCGGAGGAAGACGAGGAGGACGAACAAGAGCCGCCCCGCCGTCGACCGGCTGCCCGCCGCCGCCGCACCACAGTGACCCGCCGGTCGCGCGAGAGGCGAGGAGCAGACGCATGACCATCGAACCCGCGGGAGGCGGAGGCGGCGGCGGAGCGGGCACGATGGCGCGCCCGAACTCCTCCAGCCTGGCCGACGTTATCGACACGATTCTCGACAAAGGCCTGGTCATCGACGCGTTCGCACGCGTGTCGCTGGTCGGCATCGAACTGGTGACCATCGACGCCCGCGTCGTGGTGGCCAGCGTAGACACCTATCTGCGTTTCGCCGAAGCCGTCAACCGGCTGGAGATCTCCACCAGCGAACCGAAGGGACTGACCGACATCGTCGGCGACGTCACCCAAGGCGCGGCGAAGCACAAGACACAGGGTGCGCTGGAGGCGGCGGGCGAGAAGGTCATGGACTTTCTCGGCGACGTGCAGGACAAGCGCCAGACGACGAGCAGGCCCAAACGCAGGGAGGGTTGATGACTACCGATCAAGCCGCCGTGTACGTCTACGGCATCGTGCCCGCCGACGTGGAGCCCGAGCCGCACGCCACCGGTGTCGGCGACCCTCCGGGCGAGGTCGCGGTGGTGCGACACGGCGAGATCGCCGCACTGATCAGCACGCTCGAATCCGATCGGCCGCTGGGTACGCCCGATGACTTGACCGCGCACGCCGAACTGCTGGACGGCTCGGCCGCGGTCGCTCCGGTGCTGCCGCTGCGGTTCGGTGCGGTCATGACCGACACCGAAGCGGTGGAGAACGAATTGCTCGGGGCGAACGAGGACGAGTTCCGCGCCGCGTTGGAGCAGTTGGAGGGTCGTGCGCAGTTCGTGATCCGGGGCCGTTACGTCGAGGACACGATCTTGCGGGAACTGCTCGAGGAGAACGACGAGGCCGCGCGGCTGCGAGACGAGATCCGCGACAAACCCGAGGACGCGACCCGCAATGCCCGGATCGCATTGGGCGAGCTGATCAATCAGGCCATCGAGGCCAAGCGAGCCGAGGACACCCACCGGGTCGTTTCCGAGCTCGAGCAGTTCGACGCGCTCGTCAACCATCGGGACCCCAGCCACGAGGAGGAAGCCGTCCACATCGCGGTGCTGGTCGAGCTGGCCCGGCAGAAAGACCTGGAGGAAACGCTGCGCAGGCTCGGGGAGGACTGGGAAGGCCGCGTGGAGCTGAGCCTGCTCGGTCCGATGGCGGCCTACGACTTCGTGACCAAGCACACAGCGGAGGGGTGAGGGCATGGGTCTGCTGTCATCGATCTTGTCGTTGCCCGTCGCTCCGGTGCGTGGCGTGATCTGGCTGGGCGAATTGATCCAGGACCAGGTCGAGCAGCAGATGCACGATCCCGCCACCATGCGGCGGGAACTCGAGGAGATCGATGCGGCCGCGGCGGCCGGTCAGCTGTCCGAAGAGGAGCGCAAACAAGCGCAGCAAGCGGTCCTGGATCGCATGACCGGTCGGCAGGCGTGATCGCGATCGATCGGAAGGAGTGACTCGCGTGGCACGCAAGACCACTTCCGGCGACTCGGAGGATGTGCACTCCGCATCGGACGAATCGTCTTCCCCCACACCCGCCCGAGCCGCCGCGACGGCGGCCGGGCATCTCGTGGAGCTGACCTCCAAGCAGGTGGAGGGCGTCACGTCGATGGAACCGACGGAGGACGGCTGGCTGGTGGAGATCGAGGTACTCGAGGACCGCCGGATCCCGTCCTCGGCGGACATGCTCGCACTCTACGAAGTCGAGATCGATGTCGACGGCAATCTGCTGGCCTACCGCCGGACCAGACGCTACGCCCGCGGCAGCACCGACATCGGAAGGGCTCGAACATGACGGTGGTCGGCGGCGGATCGTCCGCACCGCAGCCCTTCGGCGGCGAGCATCATTCGACGAACCTCGCCGACATCCTCGAGCGGGTCCTCGACAAGGGCTTGGTGATCGCGGGCGACATCCAGGTGAACCTGCTCGACATCGAACTGCTCACGATCAAGCTGCGCCTGGTGATCGCGTCCTTGGAGACGGCCAAAGCGGTGGGCATCGACTGGTGGGAGACCGACCCCTGGCTCAACAGCAAGGCCCACACCCTGGAGCGGCAGGACCGGGATCTCGAGCTCGAGAATCAGCAACTCCGCGACCGCATCGCCGAACTGGAGGCGGGCGGCCAACGCCGTCCCTCCATCGAACGCGGCCGCGAGCCGAGAGAACAACCCCGGCTCGAGCCGAGAGAAGAACGCCGCCGCGAGCCGAGGGAAGATCGCTCGTGACCGATGGGCTCGGGGTCTGGCTGTACGCGGTGACGTCCAGCCGAAACAGCGCGCAGGGATTGAGCGAGCTGACCGGAGTCGCGGGCGAGCCGGTGCGCTCGGTGGTCTCGCACGATTTGGCCGCGACCGTCGGCTCGGTGCCGCTGGAGGTGTTCGGAGAGCAGCCGCTACGGAGGCATCTGGAGGACCTCGACTGGCTGGAGGGCACGGCCCGCGCGCACGACGCCGTAGTTTCGGCCCTGGTGCGCCGAGGTCCCACCGTTCCGCTCCGGCTGGCCACCGTCTTCCTCGACGACGACCGGGTACGCGAGTTGCTCGACGAGCGGCGGGCCGACTTCGCGGCGGCGTTGGCGCTGGTGAGCGGCCGCACCGAGTGGGGAGTGAAAGCCTACGGCGATCGCGCCGCCCTGACCGCCGCCGTGGCCGAGGCGCGCGCCGCGAGCGAAGGTAACGCCAAAGGCGCCGGCGCGGCTTACCTGGCCCGGCGGCGCGCGCAACTGTCCGCCCAGGAAACCGTGGAACGCGACGCGGCCGAGCGTGCCGAGCAGATCCACACCCGCCTGGTGCACCACGCCGCGGCCGGACGACGGCAGGCGCTGACCGATCCGGCACTCAGTGGCCGCAGGGACTGGTTGGTGCTCAACGGAACATATCTCGTCGACGACGACCGCGCCGACGACTTCGCGGCCGCCGTCACCGCGCTGGGCGAGGAATTCCCCGGTATCCGGCTCGAACTCACCGGCCCGTGGCCGCCGTATTCGTTCGCGGGCGTGGAACGAGAATCGGCATGAGCCGGGTCGCGCAGAACGTCGAGGGGGAACGGCGCGTCGCGCTGGTCGACCTGCTGGACCGGGTGCTCGCCGGAGGCGTGGTGATCACCGGCGACATCAAACTCGCCATCGCGGACGTCGACCTGGTCCAGATCTCGTTGCGGGCGCTCATCTCCTCCATCAGCACCCTGTCAACCCTGTCCGTGCCACTCGGACCCACCGACCACCGCGCGCTGGAGACGCCACGCGATGACTGAATTCGGCGGCATACCACCGCGTATCGACACCGACCCCGAATCCGTGGAACGCGGGCTGGTCAGCCTCGTCCTCACCCTGGTGGAGCTCCTGCGCCAACTCATGGAGCGCCAAGCACTACGCCGAGTCGACGCGGGTGACCTCACCGACACCCAGATCGAACGCATCGGCACCACGCTGATGCTGCTCGAACAACGCATGGAAGAACTCCGCGACCACTTCGGCCTCACCCCCGAAGACCTCAACATCGACCTCGGCCCCCTCGGCACCCTCCTCCCCCGCGACCCACCGCCTGGCTGACGCCCGAGATCAGCGCCACATGGTGGAGGCCGTCCTCGGCGAATGCCGCAGCCACGTGCCGTTGATCTTGGAACCGACGGGCGAAGGCATCGTTAGATGCGTGCATGGCGGCCATCTGATAAAGTGGGAGCGCACCACGGAAGGTGCAGGAAGCTGGGGTTAACGGCCCTGCCGGTTCATGACCGGGGTTTCCACAGAAGCGCGGAGATTCGGGATTAACGCCCCGGTCGGCTGAGCCGATAGCTCAAAAGTAGAGCCCCGCTTTGTAATCTCGATGGGCGGCCGGTATCGGCCGCCCATCGTGCTATCTGGTCGCTATTTCTGAGCTGAGCTCGACATCCGTCAGTCCGATTACGCCGTAGTGATGCCGCGCGATGCCTTGCGCTTTCCGCAGAGCGAGCTTGGTGTCGTGCAGCACCCTGGGCTGGTCGGCGACGATCTCGTCGACCACCAGCCCAGCCCAGCAGGTTCGGGGAAGGGCAGCCTGCAAACCGACGTTGGTCTCGCGATCGAGGCGTTTGGTGATAGCGAGCGCGGCGATCATCTCGCCTTGCCCGAAGTCGATCCGATCACCGACTCGAAGAGTTCGCGGGTTGCGCTTGGCGAGGTCGAACCAACCTTTCTCCTGCGGAGCTGTCCACTTCGCCAGCTCATCGTGGAGAGCCTGCGTCATCGTGCTGCCGTTGTGGATCACGGCGTTGCGCATCAGGCGCAGCACCGTCATGTAGGACATCATGTCGGTGTCGTACATATGGCCGGTCGTACGCTCGAAACCCGGGTGCAAGTCGATGAGATTTCTCTTAGCGAGGGCGCTCGAGCAGAGTTTGTTCTGCGCCAGCATCTCGACGCAGGTCCTCATGTAGTCCTCGTGCAAGGAAAGTACGTACGGTACAGCCATTTTGCCGAGATGTGCGTCGGCGCCGAGAAGGATCGTACGGGCGTCGTCGGACTTCAAGTTGAACCGCTGAATGTGATCAACCGCCGGGAACACCTCGGGCAGCAGCCGATCCGACCCCTCGGTCAACCTCAACAGGTGCGCTGACAACTGGGCACCCGCGAGTAGTGCCATCATCGCGTTGTTGGCCTCGGCCTTGTGGTGCTCGTACTCGCGGAAGGCCCGAAACCGCACCATCTTGCCGCGTGCCGGACCGCCCCTGCTCACTGGATCTCCCCCACTCCCGTACCCCTGCCAGGCTCTGCAACAAACAGCCGAACGGGAAGCGGTCGTAGTTCGGCAGGCAGGCCGCCGAGCTCTGAAGCCGTTGTCCCCACCAATGTCACGCCGAACGCGCCGACCACCGTCGACACCCGACCCTATCAGCGGTCGGCAACGATGGCTCGGGGCGGATCTGTCGCTCGATCTGCGCTTGCCGGATCGGAGGAGCGGCCTCCCTCCGGGAGCAACCGACATCCTTCAAGCGTGGTATGACGCCCGACGAACTTTCGAGCGAGACCGCTAAGGTGAGCGCGGTGAAGCTCCTTGGTCGCCCGGCTGTAGTCGCCCTCGTCTACATCGTGAGTTCGATTCTGATCGGACCGGCCATCTACCTTACTGGCTACGGGCTCGTCCAGAGCAGTGATCGCTGCGGTGGTTCCGCGCTGGTGATACCAGACCACCCGAGCGGCGGTTTGCCGCAGATCGATACCACCGCACCACGGGAAGTACCAGCAGCAGGTTCGCAGGCACGCGAAGGGAATGCGGATTACTTTGCCGCCAAGATCTTTTGGGTCGCTGGTGCTGGGATCATGCTGGCGGTCGGTGTTCTCCTACTGGTGCTTCTGGTGACGAATCGCTCCCGGACCGGCAGGTTCCGGCTCGTCCTGAGCAGCCTCGGTGTTCTCATCATGGTTTTCGGGTATGGGGTCACCTTGGCCGCGGGCCTCCACCCGAATTCCTGCACGTAGTCGATCGGGCAGTGAGAGTTCGCGGACGTCAGCGGCGGCCTGCTGCGGGGCGCAAGCGCCGCGCGGATCGTTCCAGCCGCCGGTAGCTTCTAAGCGCAGGGTGGGGCGGGTGCGTCGACGAACAGCGGCTGACCGGTGGGTGGGGCGTAGACCACGTCGAGGACGAGCGGTTCGGCGCCGAGGTTCAGGCCGATATGGACGTTCCATTCGCCCGCGGGCTCGTAGATGAACTCGCCGGTGCGGTAGACGGGAGCGGCACAGTCCGGACCGGGGTGGGTGAGCGTGCCCGATCGGACGAAGCCGAAGACGGGGCCGTCGTGGTAGTGCCAGCCGGTGGAGCCGCCGGGGCCGATCGTGATCTCGCGGACGACGAGGTCGGTGCCCGCGACGAACGGAAGCAGTCCGGCGGGGATCTGCGCTTGGCCGAGGGTGACCGCGGTGATGTCGCTACCGGGCGTCGCATGGGCGGGGGCGGCACCCGCCAGCGCACCGGCGAGCACGACGGGCGCTACGGCGACGCGGAGTGAGAGCGTCATCTTGGCAGCTTAATCCCACCGGGTCGCCTCGTACCTCCGCTAGCACGACAGTTGTAGTTCGTCACTTTGGTAATCGGGTCCGTTGGTAGCGGACCATCGGCGCCGACCTGGACACCAGCAGCTACCCACGCGGCGGCACCGTCACCCCCCACCGAGTTCCACGCCCTGCCGATCACACCCGACGCCTTCCACGGCGACTGGAACTACACCGTGGCCCCCTGCGCACTACACCCGCCCGAGCAAGCCCCGACCCACCGCACGCTCGATCCCGCCGTGACCGAAATGCTCACCGATCCGGCTCTGACCGGCATGTCTCGAACGGACTTCGCGCAGCTGGTCGCGGTCTCGGAACCGTATTGGGACGCCCTGGCAGAGGCGGCCTTCCAACGTCGCATCCACCGCCCGCTCCAAAAATCAACTCCGACAGTGATTTACGGACGAGCCCCCAGCGCCCCGCAATACATCCGCGCCACACCAGGAGAGTTCGTCCCGTCCTTCGGGATACCGGTGTCATCGACCACGAGGGCGTCCGGATCGATCAACCGCGCCGCCCACCCGGTCAACCGGGCCCTCACCTCGGTGTGGTCCCAGGTCGAGGTGGTCACGAACTGCTGGAGCTGCTGGTGAGCATCCCAACCCACCTGACAAAGTCCTACCAGGCGCGCCGGGGGAGCTTGGTTGCCTCCTCTGTGACCTGGGGGCGCACCTCGGGCGGTATCAGGGCGGCGATGCGGGTGCGGGAGTTGATCAGCAGCTTGTTGAAGATCGAGGCCATCTGCGCGTCAACGGTTTTGGTCGATGTGCCGCGTCGGGCCGCGATCGCGGTGTTGGTCCAGCCTGCGGCCGCGAGGACGGCGACCTGTTGTTCGGCGGCGGAAAGTTCTTGCCAGTGCGTATAGGGCTGGTTGCGAGCGGGGAGGTGGATCGATGACTGGCCGAGTGGCATGTCGCCGAGTGCCAGCCGTGCCGCTTCGTGATGTTCGGCTCGCAGCGTCGCGCCCGAACGGTACGCTGCGGCGAAGCGTGTGCCGAGCACGGAGCGAGCGGCCTCGGTGGCCGCGTCGGTCGCGGCCACGAAAGGGCCTAGGTTGGTGTGTTCGGCGGGGATGCGTTTGCGGAGTTCGCTGCTGCCGCCGAGTAGGTGCGCGATCTCGGTTGCCCATTCGACGAGCTGTTCCCGGCGGACTGGACGGCTCTCGGTGCGTGCGATGACGATCGACTTGGCGAGGGTCCAGGCGCGCAGGTGGGTGCCGAGTAGTACGCCCCAGCGGTCGTTCATGTCGAGGTGCGCTCGCAGCGCCAGGCGACCCAGCGGCATTGCCTCGCGCGGATCGTCGTGGATGGTGAGCGCGAGCGCAAGCACGAACTGCGCCCACGACGTCGCCCACTGGGCCCCGGCGCGGGTGGCTCGGTCGAGGTAGTCGCGTGCGCTGTCGAGTGCTTGCGCGGCGGTGCCGAGCAGGGCCGCCGCCAATGCCCCGGTCAGCTCGCTGGTGGCCGAGGCGCCGAGATCTCCTGCCGCGGTGAACTTTTCCCGTGCCCGCTGCAGCACCGCGACGGCTCGCACGTCTCCGCGCGCCAGCAGTAGCTCGACGCCGTGTGCGAGGTCGACCCATGCGGGCAATCCGTGATCGTGTTCGGGGTTCGTACGCCAACGGGCTCGATCCGCCTGGTCCGGCAGGCATAGTGCGACACATTCGTCAAGTGCGCGTGCGGCATCCGCGTTCGCGCCGCGCATCAGACTGAGCCAGGTCATCAGCGCTTTCGCTTCGATCCGCAACGCCATCGGCAACTGCGCCGAATGCTCCGCGAGCGTCACGGTCCGTTCGATGAGTGAATATGCCTCGCGCAATGAGCCATTGAGGATCGGCAGGCGAATAGTGACGACGCCGACGGCGATCCGCAGGCCCTCGACGGCGGTTTCGGGCGAGTGCAGACTCTCGTCGATGGCGCGCACCAGGTTGGGCCAGACCAGCCGAGCCCAGTGCAGCAGTTCCTGCTCGGCCGGGCCGAACCATTCGGCCTGCGCTCGAACGATTTTGCCGCAGTAGTAGTTTCGGTGTTTCGCGGCCAACCGCTGCCACTCGGTGGACGAGCGCTCGTGCAGCCGCTCGGCGGCGAAGATCCGCAGGCTCTCCACCAGCGAATAGCGCACCGCTGTCGGTGTCAGGTGCAGTGAAACCAGCGAGTGGTCGGCCAAGCGATCGAGCAGATCGGCTATCTCCGCTCGCGTGATGACCGCAGCGGTGCCGTCGAAATGCTCATCGGCACATACTGCTTCGATCGCCTCCAGATCGGCGCCCCCGTCCCGGTCGGCGAAGCCCGCGTCGTCTTCGGACGCGGTGTCGTACCCGGCGGCGAAGATCGCGAGCCGCTCGAACAGCAGCCGCTCCTTGGCGTCGCAGAGGTCGTAGGACCAGGCGATGACGTCGGCGATGCGGCGATGCCGTTCCTCGACGCCGAACCGGGGTCCGCCCGACCAACGCAGGCGGCGATCACCAGATTCTCCGGTCAAGTCGCGCAGCAGCATCGCCAGCGGCTGCCGGTGCAGCCGAGCCGCCGCAAGCCGAATATAGAGCGGATTGTTGTGCACTCGCGTGCAGATCGACACCGCCTGCTGAACCTGTTCGCGGTGGACGATCGGATGCCCGGCCAGCTCGGCACGAGCGCGAAACAATGCGAGGGCTTGTCCCTCCGTGAGCGGCGGAACAGGGAGCAGTCGCTCGTCGGTCCAGTCGATCGGCTTTCGGCTGGTCGCCAGGATCGTCACATCTGGTGCCGCCTCCAGTAGATTCGTGATCACGTGGCCCGCTGCGAGCAGCACATGCTCGCAGTTGTCCACCACCACGATCGACTGCCCGGCCCGCCCTCCGCCCGTTCGGTCGGTCAGCGTCTCGACCAGTGTGTCCCAGGCGGATCGTCCCGAGAAGTCCGCGTCGACAACGGCTCTGGCGAATTCCTCCTCGACGGCGGTCACCCCGCAATCCTTGGACAACCTCGACAGTCGCACCCAAAAGACGGGAATCCGTCGTGCTTTCTGATATCTGCGGATCGCTTCGTGCGCCAGGAAAGTCTTGCCGATGCCGCCCGCGCCGACCAAGGTGATCAGCCGAGTGGAGCCGAGCAGCAGCGTTGCGATAGTCGAGAGTTCGCGCTCTCGACCGACGAAATCAGAACTTCTCGAGGCGTTCTCGATTGCCGATAACTGGTCGGCCGAATGTGGCCGAGGAACTGTCGCGAGTGCGCCAGTACCCTCATGCCTGCTACCGATCCAGTGCACCGCAGGTCCTCTCTGTGTTCAGTCGAGTGATCGACGAGCCGAATGGCTGTTGTGGTTGGTCGTGCTGGCGGCGTCGGCGGCGTCGGCAGCGGCGCGGGTGACCTCGCGAACCGCCCGCCGGTTGCGGCCGAGAAGTTCGTGCGTGGCGAGCCGGAACATCGCCCGCGGGTTGGGTGGTAGATAGCCGAGCTGGGTCATCATCGCCAGGTCGTCCCGAACGGCTATGTGGCTGTTGGTCTTTCCGTCTTTGAACGTGTCGATGTGGGCTTGCCGTACCCGGATGGGGCGCCCGGTCGCCGGGAATACCTTGGGCTTCGCGCCGGGCGGGTAGACGATGAACGGCCCGGTGTGGACGGCGCACATTTCGGTGAAGGCGCAGGCGCGATCGCCGGACTCGATGAAGTCGAGGATGTCCCAGCGCAGGTCCGAGAACGCGGTACGCAGCCAGACGCCGGTGGCCAGCATGCCGGGCACGCCGGGCTCGCGGCAGGCGGGCGGTTCGTCGAGCGCCATGTGGTTGACGTGATCCGGGCTGATCACACGGTGAGCGAGTTCGACATCACCCGTGGCAAGCATCCGGAACTCGTTCTCGACGATCTCTCGCGCATCCATGAGCAGCTCCCTGCGGACCATCAGTATGATTAGTAGACTGGTATGCTAGCGAGTATCACGGATAATGTGAACCCATGACCGGCGAAGTCAAAGCCCGACATCGCTCCACCCGCCGTCAGCTGCAGGCAGCCGCGACACGGATCGACATCCTGAACGCGGCCGAAACCCTGTTTCTGGCCCGCGGCTACGCGGCGACCTCGGTCGATGCCATCGCCGAGGAAGCGAACGTCGCCCGCGCGACCGTGTTCACCGCGTGCGGATCGAAGGTGGAGATCCTGAAGGCGTTGCGGGACATGCGACTTGTTGGTGACGACGAGCCGATTCCGATGCTGGAACGCCCCTGGTTCCGCGAGGCCCTGGACGCCGAAAGCACCGAACAGGTCCTGCGACTCCACGCGCGCAACATGCGGATGATCTGTGACCGTGAGGCGGGTCTGGAGCTGGTGCTCGCCGCGGCGGGCGACGTCGAGCCGACGCTGCGCGACCTGCACGCCGAATCGCACCAGCAGCGGCAAGCCGGGCTCCGCATGATCGGCGAAGCAGCAGCGGCCAGAGCCGCAGCCCCCATCGCCGACCTCGACTCATACGTCACCGTCGTGTACGCCCTATCCGGCCCCGAGGTGTACGACCTCCTGGTCCGCAAAGCAGGCTGGACATCCGACCGCTACGAAGAATGGCTCGCAGCAACCCTCATCCAGCAGTGTAGGGAGTCGGCGCGGCGGTCGTAGGAAGCGGTTCCACGCACGCGCTGGATCGCTATCTATGCGGATATGGGATCCGTGATGTATGCGTTTGCGCAGCATGCCCAGGGACCAGCGGCGGTCCCCGATCAATGGAGTGGTCCCCGGAGGCTGCGCCTTCGCGTCGGGGTCGGCGCTGCCTGTCCGGCCGTCGCCGTCCCGGTGGATGGCAGTCAGACCGCTGGATTGTCGGGCGACTGAGCCCCACGGAAGGTGTGCAATCGGCTCCAGCATGCTCACAGTCATAGTCGGTGACTCCCCCTCTGGGTATATGGCTGGCGAACGCAGAAGAGTCGCTCATTCGCCGGGTGATCGCAAAGAACACCGATCCGCTTGTTTTCTACCCAGGTAACGTCATCGCCGATCGCAATGATCCACACATGCGTGAGCAGGCAGACGCTGCCCTTCGAGAACCGGTATTCTTCGAGCTTGCGAAAAAGTTCGGCGAAATCGATCGGTTGGTCACCGACCTGGACATAGAACTGGACAAACTTCTGGGTTCCGTTGCCGTTCGGCTCGCAGAAATTGTGCCGTCGCAGACGACGAGCTGGAGCCTGTCATCGACTGATCGAGTAGGACTTCCTGGGGCGAGCCGTGACAAACCGAGACGAATCCGGCAGGACATAAATGGGACAGCGCCCGACTGTGCCCTGCCGTATTGAGCTCTTTCGAATCTGTCGGCGTCAGTCGAGAGGTGACAGCACTACCACGGCGGTCGGTCGCGTCGTCTGTTTTTGGTAGGCCGTATATTGTCCGTCGAGAACCTTGTCCATGATCTGGAACATGCGCGTGTAGTGCGGGTCGCCTGGATACAACGCACGTGCCACCACCCGTATCCGCCGCCGTACGATCTGAATTTCGCACGCCGGCTGCGACTTCAGATTAGCCAGCCACCCCGGCGGTCGCGGCGAACCGCCATTGGACGCAGCGATCAGATAGTCCTCGCCGTCCCGTCCGTAAACCAACGCTGAGGTCCGCAAATGCCCCGTTTTGCGTCCAACCGTCCGTAGCAGCAGCGTCGGCTTCCCGAGCAGCGTCCGATGCCCGACAAATCCACCACTGTGCTCGTAGACCCACTGATGCACCTTTAGGACATGCGCGAAAACACCAGGCATGGATCACCTTTCATGCTGTCACAGGACACTCAGCCTAATCACCCGACCGTCCCACCGGCTTCCCAGCCCGTGGCATATTCGGCGGCTTCGAAGGAGACCCTGAACCAACAAGCGAGCGTTCATCAGTTCATCTCGCCGGATCGCTGGGTAGACCAAGCTGGCTCGCGACAGGGCTGATTGTTTGTTCAACCCATTAGTACTCCAGCATCACTTCGTGATGTAATCGGCGTCGTCGCTGGTAGTGGGCCTGTTTTGCCTGGTGCTGGTGGCGTCTGCGCCAGGTCGACCAGTGCAACGCAGTGGTGAGGTTCGGTGTCGGTGTGGTCAGGTATGCCGGGAGACGTCTGATCTCACCGACCGTGAGTGGAATGAGGTCGCTGCCAATGCTTTTGGGGAGATGGCGGCTGTCACAGCAAGGTATGTGGGTGCCATGTAGTAGGCCGTTTCGAGTTCGCCTTTGGCGTCAGCGACCGACGAGCCAGCAGCCAGCGTCCCCAGCCGGGTCCGGCCTCGCTCACGGTCGGCACCGTGGCGACGGCCCAGTCGAACACCCGAGGGCCTTTCGCGCCGTTTCCGCAGCTACGGCGCTTCCACGCCTGCGGGGGCGCGTCGGCCACGATCTGGCCGGCGCGGCTGCGGCTCCACACGCGGATCTGCTCCGGCTGACCACGATCGGCGCGAGAACCGGCCAAGAGCGGCAACGGTGTCCTGTGTTCGGTCGGTTCGCCACCACTGGTGCTTATCATTCTGGCCTGATCACGCTGGCGACGACGCCGCACAATGCCACCGCCGCGGCCACCCACTCACCTGATCTATGAGTGCGCGGCCTCGGTTTCGGCGCTACCAGCTACGGCAGCATCTCCGAAGACGTCGCGGTGCCCGCGCGCAGTGTCCATGTACTCGCGAACCCGGTGGATCAGGCCGTCCCGTAACTCGAAGACGAAGCAGTAGTCATTGCTGTAGGCGTTTCCGTTCGCCAACGTGGCACTCATCGTTTCCTCCACGATCACCCGGTCTCCGTCCAGGTAGAAGCCGCGAAAGTCCACAGTGACGTCACTGACGAACAATTTCGTGTACTCGTGGGCGAGGAAGTCGGTGATCGCCTGCCGGCCGATCATGTGACTGGGGATGTCGAGCGCGACCGCGGTGGCGTTGTCCGCCGGGGCGAGCCATTCGGCGTCCTCGGTGAAAAACGGTGCGATCCGCTCGGCGTCGTGACTGGCGAACGCCCGCCACGCGGCCTGAACGATAGCCCGGTTGTCGGTGGTCATGGACCCACAGTACAAATGTCCCACGCGGCAGACTAGCGGAAAACAGACAAGATCATTTGCGTCAGTGCGCCGACCGGAGCGTCCACAGCCGTCCACAACTGTGCCGCCGCGCTCTCCGCGACCCGGCGACGCCACGGTCGTGGCGGTACGCGGCGTGAGTGTCCGGAATCCGGCGACTGGATTACGGTACGTACGTGGCCAGGTCAGACGAAAGGGATTCGGCGGCAAAGATCATCGACGCCGTGGTGTCGATGCTGGAGTCGGACGGTTACGACGCGGTCCAACTGCGGGCAGTCGCCCGAAGTGCGCACGTCTCCCTCGCCACGGTCTACAAGCAGTTCCCCACCCGGGACGATTTGATGCTCGCCGCGGTCGAGCGGTGGATGGCCACGAACACCTATGCGGCGCCCGCTCCGACGCTCGAGGGCGAGTCGCTGACCGATGGTCTGCTTCGTCTGCTGCGGTACGTCTTCGAACCGTGGGAGCGCAATCCTCGGATGCTGGAGGCCTACTATCGCGTGCGATCCAGCCCGGCGGGCCGTCGACTGGACGCACAGGGTTTCGACGCCGTGCTGCCCGCGGTGGGCGCCCTCTTCGCCGATATCGATCCCGAGTACACCGCGGACATCGCGCTCGTGCTCACCCACATGACGTACGCGCTGATCGGCCGATTCGCGCACGCCGATCTCGACATCACCGAGATCCTGCCCGCACTCGAGCGGACTGTCCGCAGGCTGACCGGTAACAACGAGCCGCTGGCCGCGCCCACCGCGCGGCGGACCGACGGTGCTGGGACTTTCCCCTGGGATCCTTCGATCGTCTCCCCGTTCTCCCCCGGTCCTCCCGCCGACCCAGCACAGCCACCGGACACCCCGGATCAGCCGCCGACGTAGAAGGTCACGCATACCTGCGGGAGGGATCGATCACACGCGCCGGTGCCGCCCCAGACGAAGGCCGAGGCGGTTCAGCCCCGCACCGTGCGCCGATCACGACGGCGAGTCCGGCTGTCGCGACGGTATTCCCGGCCGCGGTGCGGTGTCCGAATTGATCAGGTACGCCCGGCCGGTACAGCATCTGCGGTATGCCGTCCACACCGCTGAATCCAGCAGGCGACGTTCCGGACACCGGGATTCCCGGCCATCTCGCTGCCGACATGACCATGGCCGAGCAGCACGACTGGCATCGCGCCTACCTGCGCCGTCATCCGGTGTCGCGGCGCAATGTCCTGCGGGGCGCGGCAGCGGCCGCAGCCGTCGCCGCGGTCGGCGCCGCGCCGTTCGGCGGGCGCGCCTACGCCGAGGAGTCGCAGCTGGCGGTGGGTGGACGGCGGGTGGCCTTCGGTGCGGATGCGGCGAGCCAGTTGCGTTTCGCGGCGCAGTTGTCGCGACGCCCGGCGGGCGCGACGGTGTACCTCGACCACGGACCTACGCCGGCGCTGGGCGGGACGGTCGAGGCCGAAGTGCGCAACCTGCTCACCCAGGTACCCACAGCCGACGGCGGAGTGCTCGCTGCCGAACAGTTCTACGTCCACGCCCCGGTGGACGGGCTGCCCGGTCGCGTGCCGCACTTCTACCGATGGCGGACCTCCGAGGGATTCGTCGGCGACATCCGTGCCGCCGCGCCCGCGATGCCCACCGGACGCGCCGCGATCCTTCCGTTCCGCTTCACCATGATGGGCGACCAGGGCACCGACGAGACTCCGGCGCTGCCGGAGGGCATCGCGCCCGGTGACTACGACGACAAGTACTACAAGGCCGACAACGATCCGGCCGCGCCGCACGCGAGCAATGTGCTGCGCCAGATCGCCGCGGCCCGGCCCGATTTCCACATCCTCGCCGGCGACATCGCCTACGCCGACCCCTCCGGCGCGGGCAAACCCGGACAGTTCGTCCGGCACGGAGCGCGGCCGGCGAGCGGGTTCGACAAGTACAACCCCTACGTCTGGGACGCCTACTTCCACGCCATCGAGCCCAGCGCCGCGCAGACGCCGTGGATGTTCGCCACCGGCAATCACGACATGGAGGCGACGTACGGCGAACACGGCTACGGCGGCCATCTCGCGCGCCTGGACTTCCCCGGCAACGGTCCGGCGGGCTGCCCGGCGGCGTACTCGTTCACCTATGGCAACGTTGCGGTGCTTTCACTGGACGCCAACGACGTCTCCTACGAGATCCGCGCGAACACCGGCTATTCCGGTGGAGCGCAGACGAGTTGGGTGGAGCGCACGCTGGCCGCCTGCCGCGCCGACCCCGGCATCGACTTCATCGTCTGCTTCTTCCACCACTGCGCGTATTCGACCACCGAAGCGCACGCCAGCGACGGCGGCGTGCGGGACGCGTGGGTCGGGCTGTTCGACCGCTACCACGTGGATCTGGTGCTGCAAGGCCACAATCACGTCTACGAACGCACCGATCCGATCCGCGGCGGGCAAGCGACGAAGGTCGCGGGCGACAACTCGATCGTCTATCCGGAGACCGACGGGACCGTCTACTACACCGTGGGCGGTGGCGGACGCCCGCGCTACGAATTCCAGCCCGACTCACGAGAATCGTTCCGGGGCAACGAGTTATCGGACACGACGGTGCCGAACAGCTACGTCTGGACGCCGGGCGGCGGCAAGCAGGACGAAGCCGCGCCGTGGTCGCGGGTCCGCTTCCGGAACTACTCGTTCCTGCGCGTCGACGTCCGGCCGGGCGTCTTCGCCAGCGAGATGGACGTGGTCGCGGTGGACGAGTACGGCCGCGAATTCGACCGCGTGCTCTTCCGGCGGCAGGTGCGGCCCTGAGCCGGCCTACTTCTTCTTGGGCGGGAGCGCGCGAGCGTAGGCGACGCCGCGCTCGACCCATTCCCGCAGGACTTCGTCGTCGTCGACATCGGTAACCAGCAGCCAGCCGACCATCTCGCGCCCGCCCATGACCATGGGCCGCGCGGCGTCACCGAGTAGCCGCTCACCTTCGCCGGGACCGACCCGCACCAGCAACCCACCCTGCCCGCTGGCCGCCACCGCCATATTTCCGCTGATCAGGAAGCTCAGGCCGCCGAACATCTTGCGCTCGGTGAGTTCGGGGCCGGGCGCGATCAGCTCCCGGATTCGCTCGGCCAACTCTTCGTCGTATGCCATAGCGGCATTGTCCGCCCGGAGTACGACAACGCGGTGATTTCGCGATCCCGGCCGTTCACGTGTCCTCTGTCGCACTTCTGCGAGGTCGAGACGGTCTGCACAGGCTCCCGCCCGCCGAACGAGTAGCCATCGGTTGCCGAAAACAGTTGTGTGCCAGTGCATTTCGCACTGTCTCCCACGTGCTCCTCCAGGTACGTACGTACACCCCCGAGCCGTCTGGATGTC
Organism: Nocardia asteroides; assembly: GCA_019930625.1. NCBI lineage: Bacteria > Bacillati > Actinomycetota > Actinomycetes > Mycobacteriales > Nocardiaceae > Nocardia > Nocardia asteroides. Next base: position 3,355,965 of record CP082844.1, on the reverse strand, counting down.
ATTGACCATTCAAGCGGATGTTTCCGTACCTGTCTGTAATACAGGGCATGAGACGCGGGTGGGAACTGTCGTTACCGCTCGCGTGCAACCGGTTTCAGCATTCGCAGTCGACCGCGCCCCCGAAGACGGGACGAAGGACTCTTCCGTGCACATCTGCTCCCCAGCGGTGCGATCCCGCACTGTCAGCCGTAGCTCGTCCGAACGGCTTCCGGTCCGAGTCCCCCGCGAGTTCCGCGTAATCCGGCATATCCACGGCGGCGGGCCCGGCCTGCGGTCACTCGTCATGGCGAGTCCTTGGCGGCGAAGGGCGATCTGGTTCGGCCTGACCACATTCGCGCTATTCGTGTTCCCCGGTTTCATCGGCGCGCTTGCCGTCGCCCAGGACGCGGCGGGCGCCACGGCGGAGACATCCGAGATCGACGGACTCAGCTGGATGAACGTTCGCGACTCGTCGGGGATCGCGCTGTCGGATTATCGCTTCGCGACCGGTGACGAAAGCCTGTTCAAGCCGCGCGCCACCATCCTGTGGGCCGTGCTGGGCTTGGAGTTCATCGGCTACATAGCCATCGTGACGACGGCGATCTGGCTGATCGGCTACGCGTTGAGCTTCCGGTGGCTGGACATGTTCAGCGCGGCGTTGCGTGGCGTGGCCGATGCTCTGGCCGGTCAGATCGCGACGCCGCTCATGCTGGTCACCGCGGCGAGCATCGGTGCGTTCTTCGTCGGGTGGTTCATCGTGCGCGGCTATCACGCGAAGGCCACCATGCAGGTGGTGACGATGGTGGGCGTGGCGTTGCTGGGGCCGCTGTTCCTCGCCGAGCCACTGGCGGATGTGCTGTCCTCGGACGGTTTGCTTGCCCAGGGCCGTGATCTGGGCATCTCGGTGGCGGCGGGCTTGAACGGGAACTCCGACCCGAATCCGACCCAACTGGTGGCGACGATGCAGAGCGATCTGGCCGACAACTTCGCCCGGCAGCCGCTGCAAGTGTGGAATTTCGGGCATACGGTCGACCAGCGGCCCGCCTGCCGGTCGGCATGGTCGGCCGGGGTGTCGGCCGGTGACGACGCCCGGGTGATCAGCGGCATGAAGGCATGCGGAGACGCCGCCGCGCAAGCGAAGGCCCAGAATCCGTCCATGGGGCAGGTCGCCACCGGATTCATGCTGTTGACCTGCGGCGGCATCTTGCTGATCTTCGCGATGTACCTGGGCCTCAAGGTCATCAAGGCCGCGCTGGACACGATCTACCACGGAATCATGTCGATATTCGGCTTCGCCGCGGGCGGGTTCGTGTACGGCCCCACGCAGACATTTCTGGTCCGCAATGTCGTGGACAGCTTCGTCGCCGCGGCGCGAATGACGGCGTACACCATATTTCTCGGTGTCTACATTCTTTTCATGGGAAACCTGTTCGCGCAGGCTCGCGGCCAGGTCATGGCGGTGATCGTCATCGCGGGCACCGTCGAGATCGTCGCCATATTCCAGCTCAGACGCCTCAGCAACGGCCTGACCCGCGGCAACGACTGGATCGCCAACCGATTCGGTCTCGCGATCCAGGGCAGTTCGAGCAAGGCGGCCGGCAGCAGCGGCACAGCCCTCGGCATGGGTGGTGGCGGCACTGGGAAGACCTCGCCCGGCATGGGGCTGATGAACACGCTCACCACGCTCAGCGCCATCAACACCTCGCCGGTGACGGCTTGGCTCGCCGGCGGAAGGGTCAACCCGCTGAATCCGCTGGCCGGCGCACGACGCAGGATCGAACGCTCCACCAACAGGATCTTGACCAGCCGCGAAGAGGGATACATCGAGCATCAGCTCGCCCGCACCAACTGGCGAGGTGTCGCGGTCGCCGCGGCCACGGAGGCCGGGGGCATGCACACCCAGCTGGGCGTCTCTCGCGCTCTGAAAGTGCTACGCGACAACAAGGTTCCCGATTCGCGTATCCATTCCGTCCTGCTCTCCTCCGGCGCCACCAACGAGCGGGTCACGCACGCGCTGACGGCGTACTCCGTCCAGGAATCGACCGCATCGCAGAATCCGTACAGCTTCGCACCGTTGCAGAAGGCGATCGCGGCGGCATGGGCGGTGGACAATCACGTCGGCCACGAGGCACACGACGCCTTCGCCGCCCAGGCGGTCATCTCGGCGGACAGCTTCGTCCGGCACAGCAACGCACCGGCCCCCGGCGCCGCGATCGACCAGGCGTTCGTTCAGCGGGTCGAGCAGAACTGGCATTCGGACCGGGCATTGCGCGCGGCGATCACCCCGGACGAGTGGGACGGCGCGGGCCGTGACACCCGCTGGGCGATCGGCCACCGGGTCGCGACCATGCATCAGGAGGCGGCTCGGGCCTACTACGAGAACCCGACCGACATCAACCGCGAAGCCCTGATGCGCTCGGCCAGGCGGGTGGCCAACCTCGACCACCTCGATCCCGAAGGGGGGCTCGACCCCTGGAATCCGTAGCGGAGACAGGCTGCCCGGTCAGACACCCAGCGCACTGGCGAACATCGGCCACGACTCGTGCACGTCGTCCTGCCAGTACGTCCAGGCATGCGTGCCCACGGGGCGCAGATTCGCCGTGAACGGGATGCCGAGGGCATTCAAGCGGTCCAGGAACGCCCGGGTGCAGCCGTTGATCACCGTTTCCATGGCCCCGCCGACCAGCAGCCGGTCGACCAGCCGGCCGGGGTTGCCGTCGATGCCCGGATCGCTGAGCGTCTCGTGGGGTCCCGGCACGCCGGTGCCCGCCGAGATGTAGAGCGCCACACCGCGCAGCCGCTCTGTCTGCACCATCGGGTCGTGTTCGGACCAGGCCGGGTCACCAGGCGGACCCCACATATTGGCCGGGGCCGCGCCGAACACCGCCAGCTGCGCCGCGACGATCGCCTGGCCCATCGGATCGCTGACGCGTGGGCACCCGCTGTACGCGCCCACCGCCCGGTACAGGCCGGGCGCGCCGATCGCGAGGTTCAACGCGGAGGTCGCCGACATGGACAGTCCCGCGACGGCGTTGCGGCCGTTCATCCCGAACCTGGCCGCGAGTAGCGGCGGCAGTTCCCTGGTCAGGAACGTCGTCCATTTGTTCCGGCCGAGCACCGGGTCGTCGCGCGACCAATCGCTGTAGTAGCTGGCGCGCCCGCCCATGGGCACGATCACGTTGACCGGCTTGTCCGCGAAGAACGCCGCGACGTCGGTGCGCCGGGGCCACGGCCCGCCCTCCTCACCCCCGTCCACGGCGTTGAGCAGGTACAGCGCGGGTGCGCCGGAACCCGGATGCGAGACCCACAGCGTGATGGGGCGATCCATCGCTCCCGAATGGACTACGACTTCGAATTCCCGCCCGCCCAGCGAGCGCACATCGATGATGCGAGCGCCGGGAGCGGCGGCGGCTGTCGTGGGCGGGACGAAGGCGGCGCATACCGCGAGAAGTGGAACCAGGCATCGCAGGAGCCGGTACATGAATGAGTTCCTATCACGCCCGCCCAAGCCCTCGAGGCATCCATCCAGCATGTTACCGAATGCTCACGAATTCGCATTTGAAGTGGGATAAACAGCGGAGACTCGGCGATTTTCTCAAATCTAGCTATTGTTCAGCAACGACAGTTGATGTGGCCCCGGTACGGCCGTCGGCACGTCCTCGGCCGTTCGCGGTCGGTGACCTGGCGAGGACGGCACTGCTGCGGAGCCGGGGCGGGTGACCCGGCCCCGCGGCCGGTGGTGTCGAACCGTCAGAAGACGGGGGTCCACTGCTCGGCCTGCGGCCGACCGGGCAGCGGCTTGCCGATGAGGGCCAGCGGGACGAAGAAGTTCACCTGGCCGATGGCCATCGCGAGCGTGGCCAGGGCTTTGTCGTCGTAGTACTCGGCCGCGCGGGCGTAGAGCTCGTCGGGCACTCGCTCGCCGAGCGGTGCGGGTTGCAGAACGGCCTCGACCAAGGCGAGCGCGGCGCGTTCTGGCTCGGTGAAATACGGGGCGTCACGCCAAGTCGCCACCGCGGCGATGCGTTCCTCGGATTCACCGGCGGTGCGCAGGTTGCCCGCGTGCAGGATGGCCAGGTAGGTGCTGCCGACGATCTGGCCGGCGCGCAGTTGGACCAGGCTGACCGTGGCCGGCGGGATCGCTCCGGTGCCGGTGGCCTTGAACAGCGCCGCGCCGACCTCTCCCAGTGCCGGGACGAGCTGCTGTGGGTTGGGCAGACGGGAGCCGCTGCGCTGCTGGGTGGTGGTGTTCGCGTTCATGGTCCGGTTTCCTTATCTCTCGGGGTGAATCTGTGGTTGGTGTGATCGGTCAGGCGTACTGGGGCCGGCGTCGGGAGCCGCCGAGTGCGCGCAGGGCGGCTGTGGTGGAGCCGCCCTGCGGCAGCCAGGCGCGCGCGGCGAAGGTGGCGACGGCGAAGAACAGCGGCATCGCCCACTTGTCCGGGCCGTCACCGGCGGCTACGTGGGACGCGGCGGCGCCGCCGTAGACGAAGACCAGTCCGGCGTAGGCCCATTCCTTGGTGCGGGGATGGCCGGGCGTGAGGATCGCCGCGAGCGCTGCGGTCTTGGCGACGCCGAGGATGGTCGCGAAGTACATGGGGTAGCCGAGGTGGTCGAACGACTCACGGACATAGGAGATCCGCGCGAGGTCCCAGTACGCGCCGACCGCGGTCTCGGCCAGCACGGCGGCCACGGGGACCCAGCGCGCGAGTTTCACGCCGCGGGTGCGGATTTTCGAGGTGGTGTGAGTGGACATGTTCGTGTCGCTCCTGATGGTCGATGGAGGGGAGTCAGGCGGCCGACGCGACGTCGGTGTCGGTCACGGCGCGGTGCAGGACGGCGGCCAGCCGTCCGTTCTCGGGTGCGTTGAACGCGAACGCCGCGCGGTGGCGGGTGTAGCCGTAGGTGAGACCGCTGTGCGGATCGGCGAATCCGTCCGAGCCCGCGGAGCCGGTGTGCCCGAAGGCGTGTACGCCGAGGAACGGATGCAGCAGGCTCTTGGCCTCGAATCCCAACGTGTAGGGTGCGCGGTTCCCGCGCACCAAGTCCGCGCCGCTGGAATGGACTGCGGAAATGGTGGCGATGGTTTCCAGGGACAACAGCGGTGGCCGTCCGTCGACGCCGGTGGTGGCCGCCGCGTACATCCGCGCCAGGCCGCGCGCACTGCCGACGCCGCCGGCCGAACCCTGCCCGAGGCGGCGCACTTTCGTGTCGTTGGGCAGCGCCATGACGTCGGCGGCGGTGAAGCCGCGCGCGTTGAGGTTGTAGGAGATCCCGGCCATACTGTGCGGGTTCGGTGAGTTCGCGGCGAAGGCCGCTTCCATCTCCGGCGTCGCCCGCCACGGCAGGATCGGCAGGTACCGGTGGTCCAGTTCCTCGGGCAGACCCAGGTATACGTCCAGCCCATAGGGGGCGCGGACGCGCTGCTCGAACAGTTTCTGAATGGTGCTTCCGGTGACCGCGCGCACCACCTGACCCAGGATCGCGTACATGACGAACCCGCCGTAGCCGTGCACGGTGCGCGGCGCGAAGTAGGCCCGCTGCTCCACCAGCCGCTCGGCGATGATCTGCTCGTCAGCCAGTTCCGCGACGGTGCAACCACCGTCGACCCCGATGATCCCGGCTCGGTGCACGAGCACGTCTCGCACCGTGATGCGCTCCTTGCCCGCGGCTGCGAACCGCGGCCAATAGTGGGCGACCGGCTTGTCGACGTCGAGAGCCCCGTCCTGGATCAGCAGCGCCATCACCAGGCCCGCGGCCCCTTTGGTAGATGAGTGCAGGCCGGTGAGTGTGGTCGCGGTGACCTCCGCGCCCGCCCACAGGTCCACCACCTGGCGGCCGCGGACGAACGCGGCCAGTTGCGCGCCCGATTCCCCGTTCTCCTCGGCGACCACGGTGGCGAACTCGGCACGCACCTGTTCGTAGCCCTCGGCGACGGTGCCGTGTACTTCGATCGCGTTCACAGTGTTGTTCCCTTCGACAGTTGCCCGGCTTTGCGGATCGTGTTCCGCTGCACTGACGTACAGCGGGAACAGACTGTGACCGCAGCACGGAGAACTCCTGGTCGAAGCGCTGGCGAGCCCTTCGGCCGCGCATCTCGCCGACGGGTCGGCCAGGCCGCACGACGGACCGGCGAAGGGATAGGGTCACGTTTTCCGTCGCCGGTTCGTCATCGGTTCGGGAAGAAATCGAGGAGGATCCCGTGCACGATGAGCAGTTCCTGGCCGACCGGTTCGAAGAGCACCGCACACACCTGCGGTCGGTCGCCTACCGGATGCTCGGCTCGCTCACCGAAGCCGACGACGCGGTTCAGGAGGCATGGCTGCGCCTGGCCCGCACCGACGCCGCCGGCGTCGGCAACCTGGGCGGTTGGCTGACCACGGTCGTCGGACGGGTCTGCCTGGACATGCTGCGGGCACGCAAGAGCCGCCACGAGGAACCGTTAGAGGCCCACCACCTACCCGACCCGGTGATCACCAGCGAGACCACGCCCGGCCCGGAACAACAAGCGCTGCTCGCCGATTCGGTGGGACTGGCGCTGCTCATAGTGCTGGAATCGCTGAGCCCGGCCGAGCGACTCGCCTTCGTCCTGCACGACATGTTCGCCATGCCGTACGAACAGATCGCGCCCATCGTGGATCGCACGCCGCAAACCGCCAAGAAGCTGGCCAGCCAGGCGCGGCGCCGGGTCCGAGGCGCGACACCGGGCCCCGACCCGGACCTGTCCCGGCAACGCCGCGTCGTCGATGCCTTCCTCGCCGCCGCACGCGGTGGAGATTTCGACGAACTACTGCGAATGCTCGACCCCGACGTGGTGTTGCGCGCCGACGCCGGCGAGGCGATGCGCGTGATCCGGGGCGCGACAGCCGTCGCCGGGCAAGCCGAAACCTTCCAGCGCATGGCCACCCTGTGCACCGTCAACCCGGCGGTCGTCAACGGCGTCGCCGGACTGGTCAACACCCTCGACGGCGCCCCGTTCTCGATCATGAGCTTCACTGTCGTCGGCGGCCGTATCACCGCCATCGACATCCTCGCCGACCACGACCGACTCGCGCACCTGGACCTGACCGCAGTCCTCGGATAAGGCGAATCGGCTGTTCGATCGGTCAAGCGGCGCGCACGACCTCCGCGAACACCTCGTCCGGGTCGGACGCCTTCAAGCCGAACGTGTCGCGGATGGCCGAGTCGTCGACGGTGAAGGTCGCGTGCGACATGTGGTAGGTCTCGAACAGCTCGCCCCAGAACGGGTCGGTGATCGCCAGCAGCGCCAGCTCGCGATCGCTCATGACCGCCAGCTGCGGCTCGGGCGCACCGGCCGCCGCGGCGAATCGTCCGGCCAGCTCGCGCACGGTCGCGGTGATGGTGGGCGCGTGCCAGGCGCGCCCCCAGGCGCGTTCGTCGCGCGCGACCGCGACGGCGGCCGCCGCGGCGTCGCCGATCGCGGTGTAGGCATGGGGCAGGTCGAGGGCTTGGGGAAGCAACGCCAACCGGCCGCCGCGGATATTCGGCTCGGCCAGTATCGAGAACAGCGAGGCCGCGCCGGCGCCCACGAATTGCCCGGCCCGCACTTCGACGGCGCGCACGCGACCCGCGCGGTGGGCCCGTTCGGCCTCCTGCCACATCCGGGCACGCACTCGGCCTTTCGGTCCCGTGGCCGCCAGCGGCGACTGCTCGGTGAGCGGGCCGTCGGCGGGACCGTAGCCGTACAGGTTGCCCAACATCACGTAAGTCGCGCCGACCTGTTCCGCGGCGGCGCGAATGGACCCGAACAGCGGCGGAACGGTCTGCGGCCAAGTGTGATACGCGGGCATGGCCATGTTGAACACGGTGTCGGCTTGCTCGGCGAGTGCGGCCAGCGCGGCCGTGTCGACCGCGTCCAGCGCCACGCGCTCGATGCTCGGGTTCTCGGGGCCCGCGCCACTGCGACTGACCATGCGTACCCGGTCGCCTGACTCGGCGAGTAGCTTCGCGGTGGCCGAAGCGGTAGCTCCGCGACCGACGATGACATGCGAACGCATGCGAATTCCTCTCTACGACAACAGCATTCACACGACCAGCGCCGGAGCGCATACCGTTCGCTGATCGCGTGCTACTCAGCCTGCCGCCGCGCGGTCGGGTAGGCTACTGGCCGGATTGCCAACTATCCCAAGGATCAGGCCATGCAGACTGTCGCCGTCGTCGCGGTTCCCCCGGTCAAGGCTTTCGACCTCGCCATGCCGGAAACGGTGCTCGGCGCGGCCATGGTGGACGGCCGACCCGGCTACCGCATCGTGGTGTGCACGGCCGTGCCCGGCGTACTGCCCGCGGGCCTGGGCGGATTCGACGTGGTGGTCTCCCGCGGCCTGGAAGCGATCGAGGAAGCGGACACCGTCGTCGTGCCGAGCACCGGCAGCCGCGCCGATGCCGACGTCGCCACGCTCACCGCCCTGCGTCGCGCAGTGGCCGCGGGCAAACGCGTCACCTCGATCTGCAGCGGCGCCTTCGTCCTGGCGCAAGCCGGCCTGCTGTCCGGCCGCACCGCCACCACGCATTGGGCCTTGGCCGACGAACTGGCGGCGAACCATCCGGATGTGTCGGTCCGCAGCGACATGCTGTTCGTCGAGGACGGCCCGATCACCACCGCCGCGGGCGCGGCGGCCGGGATCGACCTGTGCCTGCACCTGATCCGCGCCGACTACGGCGCGACGGTGGCGAACGCCGCCGCCCGAGCCGCCGTCGTCACCCCGGTGCGCCCCGGCGGGCAAGCTCAGTTCGTGGACGCGCCCATACCCGCGGAGAAGGGCGTGACCCTGGCCAACACCCGCGCATGGGCGCTGCGACGACTCGACACCCCGTTGTCGCTGGACGACCTGGCCGGACACGCGCGCACCAGCGTCCGAACGCTGACTCGCCGCTTCCACGAGGAGACCGGTATGAGCCCGCAGAGATGGTTGCTGCTCCAGCGCCTGCAACGCGCCAGGGAACTGCTCGAATCCACCACGCTGCCGATGGACCAGGTGGCCAGGCACAGCGGCATCGGCTCGGCGGAGTCGTTGCGCCAGCACATGATTCGACATGTCGGAGTGCCGCCGAGCAGCTATCGCGCGTCCTTCACCCGCTCACCGGCGCACCAGAACACGAAAGAAAAATGGTCCGCTGAGTCCGACCTCCCACGAGCAACCCCTAGCAGCTGATCGGGGTCGCTTCACCCTTCAGACCTACGGCTGTGCACCTCAGGGACAGCGGGCTTCGGCAGGACGCGCGATCCCTATCAGGGCGTCCCACTCGGCGTCGGTGAGATCGGTGGCGGCATGCGCGCAAGCGGTCCGAATCAAGCCCTCCGGCGAGATGTCGCGTTCGATCAGCGTGCCATCGGCGCCCCCGGAGAATTCGGGACCGGGGCTTACCGTCACGAGACGCCGTCCATCAGGGGACAAGGCGACAGCGGATTGGACGTGCCAGACGGAATCGGGCTCTATCTCCCCCAGATTCGTGCCGTCGGCCGCGAAAAGCATCGAGTAGCCTGCCTGGTCTGTCGCGACGACCACGGCCGCGTCCGCCGCGGCGGAAAGCTGCGAGGTCGCGCCCCGAGTGCCGCGGAAGGGAATCGTCCGCTCACGGATGGAGCCGGTCCGATCCCAGATTTCGATACTGTCCTGTCTGCGGATCAGCAAATGCGGTCCGGCGAACAGCATCGCTTGCACGTCCTTGCCCTCGAGATCGTGCGCACTCTGCCGTTCGGACGAGTCGTAGACCGAGATGTGGTCGGCATCGCGCACAGCCAGCCACTCACCGGTCGCGTCGATCACCGCTTCCTGAGCCTCGTCGGAGTCGACCGCGCCGCCTGCCAGCAGGGATTCCGTCTCGATACCGCCGGTCGCCAAATTGTGCACGTACACCCTGCCGCTGCTGTCCATCGACACCGCGGTGGGCGAAGAGGGCGATACTCCGGCCGCGCGGACGCGTAGATACGGGGGCGGAGAGGACAGGACCGCCACCTCGAACGGCGTTGACACCTCTGGCTTGCGCGCGGGTACGCGACGTTCCGCGCCGGAGACGGGATTCGCGGCGAGAGCCAGCACGGTGCCGTCCGGTCGCCACGCGGGAGTGGCGGACAGTCCTGGTATGAGGTGCTGCTGGGACGAGTCCGGTCCGAGTTGTTGAATGATCACCACGTCGCTGTTCAGCACGGCTGTATCCGGATTCTTGTGCTGACCCTCGATCACAGCGGTGCGCCCGTCCGGCGAGAGGGACAAGCTGGGCTCACAAGAGTTGCATCCTTTGACGATCGGCACGGCGATGGATTTCGCCAGGCGGTCACGCTGCTCGAGGTCCCACAGGGTGATCAGCGGCCCGGAGGCCGACACCAGCCGCGTTTCGGAAGTTCCGAGGAACCGCAGTAGCGCTCGGTCGAAATCTACGGCGGCGCCGGTGATCAGCGGCGGCGGCTCCGGAGGTTTGATGCCGGCCGTCACGTCGGCTACATAGAAGCCACGGCCGTCGCTGGGCACCGCTGCCGTGCGTCCCGTGCGGCTGAGCACGGCGGGCGACCAGCGGCTGGGCATGGCGACACCGGCGTACCCGTCCTCCGGGCGAGGAGCATCCGGGGTCGCGCGCAGCCGGAACACCGGGACCGGAAGGCCGGGCATGACTCCACACGTGAACGAGGACCCGTCGGCCGACAGTTCTCCGACCTTCTGTCCGACACCGCAAACGTAGTCCGCATCCAGGGGTGAGATGTCCGCGACAGCCCCGTCTCGCAGGGAGATCTCTCGCACGTGGCCGCCGGTGTCGAGCAGACGCAACGTCGTGTCGTCGGGAAATACCATGCTCCGCATCTCTCGGCCGGTCGGATGCGAGGAGACAACCTCTCCGGACAGCGCGTCGATGACATCGACCGCACCTTCGAAGCTCCCGGCCGCGTCGGTATGGCTCCGGTGGACCGCGCCGAACTTCCCGGACTCGGAGATCGCGACGACATCGGCGCTGCGCTGATTCGGCGCGCCGAAATCGCGTCGGCCGAAATCCCCGCGCCACAACGTGGTCGACACACCATCGGTGGCGATGACGGTCCGGCCGTCCGCGGCGACGGCCACCGACCGAATCCGGCCGGGCAAGCCCGCGACGGGAGTCGTCGCCGGATCACCGGGCGCCCACGTCACCACCTGCCCGTCGGCGAGTCCGGCGACCACGGTTCGGCCGTCGGCGCTGCTGCGCAGGACAGCGACGTCCGCGGGCGCGGCAACGTACCGGGCGACGCCTGGACTGGCCAGATTCGCCCGCAGCAGCGCGGCATGGTGGCGCGGGCTCGGGTCGAGACGGTATGCCGCGACGGCCAGCAGCAGGGCCGCGCGAACATCGGTGGTCAGTCCGGTGTCGGCGACAGAAGCCATGAGCCGGGCCGTGGCGATCCCTGCCTGCTCCTCGGCGCGATTGCTCTGCACCCAGGCAACGAACCCTGCGACCAGCGCCGAGACCAGCATCATGGCCAACGTGACGATGGCGGCCTGCGCCCAGCGCAAGTTGTGCTTGGTCTGCTGGTAGCCCTCGGACTTGACGTCCGCCTCGGAGACGCCGCGGACCACCGAGGCAATGCTCACCGCGATGGCGTCGATGTCCGGGTACGGGACTCCGTCCGCGCCCTCGCGCCACTTGATCGTCTTGTATACCGGCTCTGCGGCGTAGGCCCCGAACAGACGCGGCGGCAGCGCGGTCGAGCGGGCGCGGTCCCAGTCGCCTGCTTGCTCGTCCCACTCCAGAGAACCGGCGCTGAGAACCAGCAGGATCGTCTCGGGAGATCGATTCGCCAGCCACCACTCGATCTCCCGGTCGACCCACGCCGACCGGGCAGCCTCGGGGGACGCGATCACGACGAGCCACTCCGAACGCGACAGACCGGCGACGATCTTGCCCCACAGTTCGGGACCGATCGAGACGCCGCTGTAGTCGAGGAACACACGCATCCGCGGAAAGCGGTACCACGGTCGCGGCAGCTTCTCGATCGCGTTCTGTACCGAGGGAAGCAAGGCCCGGTCTCGGTCACCGCTGTAGGACAGGAAGGCCCCGTACCCGGTGTCCGAACGCGTCATTCGCCTTCGACGCAGCACGCTCACGAACTCGCCTCGCGCTCTACCGCGCCTGGGCGCGGCTCACCGGGAATGCGGTCGGTCGCATCCATCGACGTAGGCGCTGCACTTCCTTGCGCCCGCGCGACGGAGCATATTCCGGCTACCATGCCCACGGCAGCCTCCAGCACCCACGTTGCGGATGTCTCAGCCGACCCCCGACGCGGAATCGGTCCTTGCACGGGCATAAGGCCCCCTCCCGATTGTCGAGATTCCCGCGGCGCCGTGGCGACTATCCAACTGTCGCACCCAACTTGGTACCAGCAATGGGAGTCTCGGGCCTATCCCCCAATTGATTGGGGGCACGCGACCACGAATTGGCAGGGTAGCGACCGAGACAGCGCCTCGGTGGCTGGGCTATCACGCTCCGAGCGACTCACCAGTGACAGCGACCTCCCGCATGCCGCCGGGCGTCACCGGTAATGATGGTTCATGGCCGAAATTCTCGTCACCGGCGGAACCGGTGCGCTCGGCAGGCTCGTGGTCGCTCGGTTGCGTGAAGCGGACCACGAGGTGCGGGTGCTTTCACGTCGCTCGGGCGCGGGCACACACATCGGGGATCTGCGCAGCGGCGCGGGCGTGGCGGAGGCTGTGGCCGGAACCGAGGTGGTCGTGCACGCGGCCTCCGATTCCCGTCGCATGGGCCGACCGGATATAGCGCAGACCGAGAATCTGCTCCGGGCCGCACGCGGGGTCCGGCACCTGCTCTACGTGTCGATCGTCGGGATCGACGATATTCCGTTCCGGTATTACCGCAACAAGGTGGCCTGCGAACGAGCGATTATCGACAGCGGTGTGCCGCACACGATCCTGCGGGCGACCCAGTTCCACGAGTTGCTCGGGGCCGTCTTGCAGACCGTCGAAGGGTGGCCCGTGGCGCCGTTGCCATCGAGCTTCCGTTTCCAACCGGTCGCTGCCGCTGACGTGGCGGGGCGGATCGCCGAGTTGGCCGAGAGCGGTCCGCTCGGTCGTGCTCCCGACTTCGGGGGTCCGGAGGTGCTGACGATGGCGCAGTTGGCGCAGGTGTGGCGGGACGCCCGGCGGCGTCCGCGCCGGATCGTCGCGCTGCCGGTGCCCGGACGGGTCGGGCGCGCTTTCCGGGCGGGGGTGAACACCTGTCCGGATCATCCCGATGGCGAGCAGCCCTGGGCGGAATTCGTCGCTTCGAATCCCACGAACGCCTACACCGCCGAGTAGGAGCATCGGCGTGGCGCATCACACCGGATGCCGACGCGACGAGAACAACCAGGCCGATCGCGACATCCACGGTCGAATCACACCAGGGTGCGACGGTCCAGCCCGCAGTGCCAGGCGCTCTCCACGATCCCGCGCACCTGCAACCCTCCGCTGAGGCACGTTTGCCCCATACGCGTACTGCTCAGTGCGCCCGCGCCCGGACCATCTCGCCCGCGGCGACCCGGTAGCGGTCGGCGATCAACCGGACCACCGCCGGGTGCACGCCGATGGGCTCGGCGACGCCGTCGGCGCCCGCCTCGCGCAGGCGCTGCTGGAACAAGCCGTGTGCGAGCAGGTAGGAGGCGACGAAGACCCGGCGCTCCCCCGCCGCGCGCAGTTCGGCGACCACGTCCGGCACGCGCGGCGCACCGGTCGCGACGTAGCCGATGCGTACCGCGGAACCGAGGCGCTCGGCCAGCAGTGCGGCCGCGCGCCGGACATCCTGGCGGGCACGAGCGTCCGAAGAGCCCGCGGCGGCGAAGACCACCGCGTCACCGGGCGTCCAGCCCGCCGCGCGCAGCCGCATCGCCATGATCCGCGCCAGCGCCGGATCCGGCCCCATGGCGGGCGTGACCGCCACGGCGGGATGGGCGCTGTCGGCCACCTCGCGCGGCACATCCTGGTAGACGTGATAACCCGAGGCCAGGAACGCCGGAACCACCACGGCGGGAACGGTTTCCCCGGTCGGCGTCACCAGATCGCGCAGCACTTCCGACGGCGAAGGACCGAGCACGTCGACGAATGCCGTGCGCACCCACGGGCTCTCCCCGAGTTCCTTCGTCACGGCTTCGGCGAGCGCCGCGATCATCTGCACGCCCTTGGTGCTGCGGGTCCCGTGGGCCACCAGCACCAGGGCGGGAGCGGTCACCAGCTCCCCGCAGCCTGGATGTACCGAGGTGCCCGGGTCGGAATTCCGACGCCGGGCACCTGCGGTCCTCCTGTCGCGGTGGGCCTGGGGTTGTTGTCGGTACATTCCGCCGGGTCCAGCGCGAGCCGGTACCCACGTTTGACCACGGTCTGAATCGCTTTCGGCGTGCCGAGTCCGGCGCGCAGACGGGCGATGGCGGTCTCCACCGCGTGCGTGTCATCCCCGCCGCCGGGCAGCGCGGCGAGCAAGTCCTCACGCGAGACGACCCGGCCGGGCTGGCGGGCCAGCGAGCGCATCAGGGCCATCGGGGCGGGCGCCAGCTGACGCACCTGACCGTCCACCACCACGCACGCGCCACGCACGCTGATGATGTGTCCCGCGGCGTGAATCCGGTTGGCGCGCCGGGGCAGTTCCTCGGCGACGTGGCGGGCCAGCGCACCCAGCCGGGCCCGGCCCGGCATCGAGGTGGGCACCCCGAGCTCCTCGAGCGGCGCCGCCGTGATCGGGCCGACGCAGGCGGGCAACACCCGGCCGCGCAGCGCGTACAGCAACCCTTCCAGCAGCCCGGTTTCCTTGGCGCGCATCAGCATCGACGCCACGGCGGGCGCGCTGGTGAAGGTGACGCAGTCCATGCCGGAGGTGACGATGGCCTCGATGAGGTTGTCCATCGGCCCCTGGTCCTCCGGCGGCACCCAGCGGTACACCGGCACCGGCACGACGTCGGCGCCCGCGCAGCGCAGGACCTCGCAGAAGTCGGGCACCGGCTCCCACTCGGTGGTGGCGCCGTGCAGCTGCACCGCGATCCGGACGCCCTCCACGCCCTCACCGAGCAGGTGATCGAGCACCTCGGCGGAGGACTCGGAGGCGGGCGACCATTCCTCGCGCAGTTCCGCGGCGCGGATGGCGCCCTTGGCCTTCGGGCCGCGGGCGAGCATCCGGGTGGTCCCGAGCGTCGCGCGCAAGTCCTCGGCCAGGCCCCAGCCTTCGGCAGCCTCCATCCACCCGCGGAAGCCGATTCCCGTGGTGGCCACGGTGATCTGCGGCGGATCGGCGACCAGCTGCCTGGTCACCCGCTCCAGCTCGTTGTCGTCGGACAGGGGGATGATCCGGATGGCCGGCGCCGAGACGATGGTCGCGCCGCGCCGTTCCAGCAGCGTGGCGAACTCCTCCGCCCGTCTGGCCGCCGTGATACCCACCGTGAATCCGGCCAGGCTTTCGCCCGCGTCAACTGTTGTCATTGGCGTTCATCCATCCGAGGACGCGAGCGCGGTGGACACCGGCTCGTTGGAAATCGAAACGATGCCGTCGTCCACGCGCACCGCGTACACCGGCAGCATCGCCGATTCGTCGTCCAGGCAACGCCCGTCGACCAGGGAGAAAGCTTGCTTCAGCAGCGGCGAGGCCACGACGGGCACCCCGCCGCGATCGCCGACGATCCCGCGCGACATAACCGCCGCCCGGCCGATCGGATCGATATTGCCGACGGCATACAGCATGCCGTTCTCCAGCAGGAACAGGGCGGCCTGACGGCCGCCTTTCAGCAACACCGCAACGCCGCGGCCGGGAATCAGGTAGTCGAGACGGCATGCCTGCGTCCACCCTGTGGTGGTAGCTGCGGCGATGCCGGGGGTATCGATCACGGTCATCGGTGTCATCCTCCAAACGCCTTACTCATTGGTACCGACGTTCTGTTTCCAGGCGGTTAAGCGGTCATTTCCCCTGCGTGGCGACCGGGACTTCCGGCAGTCCGAGCAGGACGGGAACCTTCCGCTCCCCGGTTTCGTCGAAGGAAATCGTCGGATCGGCTTCCTCCGGGGCGTTGACGAACGACACGAAGCGAGACAGCTTCTCTTCGTCTTCCAGCACCGCGGCCCACTCGTCGCGGTAGCCGGCGACATGCTGGGCCATCGCCGTCTCCAGATCCTCGGCGATGCCGAGGCTGTCCTCACAGATCACCTGCTTGAGGTAATCCATGCCGCCTTCCAGCGCCTCCTGCCACGGGGCGGTGCGCTGCAAACGGTCGGCGGTGCGGATGTAGAACATCAGGTACCGATCGATGTACTTGATCAGCGTCTCGTCGTCGAGCTCACCGGCCAGCAGCACCGCGTGCTTCGGGGTGAGGCCGCCGTTGCCGCCGACGTAGAGGTTCCAGCCGTTCTCGGTGGCGATCACACCGACGTCCTTGCCGCGCGCCTCGGCGCATTCGCGGGCGCAGCCGGAGACCGCCAGCTTGAGCTTGTGCGGCGACCGCAGGCCGCGGTAGCGCTTCTCCAGCAGCACGGCCATGCCGACCGAGTCCTGCTGACCGTAGCGGCACCACGTGGAGCCGACGCAGCTCTTCACGGTGCGCAGCGACTTGCCGTACGCGTGCCCGGATTCCATGCCCGCCTCGACCAGCCGCTTCCAGATCAGCGGCAACTGCTCGACGCGCGCGCCGAACAGGTCGATGCGCTGGCCACCGGTGACCTTCACATACAGGCCGAATTCCTTGGCCACCTCACCGATGGTGATCAGCTGCTCGGCGGTCACCTCGCCGCCGGGCATCCTGGGCACCACCGAGTAGGTGCCGTTCTTCTGCAGGTTGGCCAGGAAGTGGTCGTTGGTGTCCTGCAGCGCGGCCTGCTCGCCGTCGAGGATGTGATCGCTCGAGGTGGAGGCGAGGATGGAGGCGACGGTCGGCTTGCAGATGTCGCAACCCGCGCCCTTGCCGTACTTGGCGAGCAGGCCGGAGAAGGTGCGGATGCCGGTGACCTGGACGATCTGGAACAGCTCGGCGCGCGACTGCTCGAAGTGCTCGCACAGCGCCTTCGACATCTCCACGCCGGACTGCTCGAGCAGCTTCTTGAGCATGGGAACGCAGCCGCCGCAGGAGGTTCCGGCGGAGGTGCAGCTCTTGATCGCCGGGACGTCGCAGGCGCCGTCCGCGATCGCCCCGCAGATCGCGCCCTTCGAGACGTTGTTGCACGAGCAGATCTGCGCGTCGTCGGGCAGCGCGTCGGCGCCCAGTTCCGCGCCGGCGGGCGAGATCAGCGCGGCCGGTTCGGCGGGCAGCGGACGGCCGACCAGCGGGCGCAGCGCCGAATAGGCGGTGGCGTCGCCGACCAGGATGCCGCCGAGCAGGATCTTCGCGTCATCGGAGACGACCAGCTTGGCGTAGGTGCCCTTCGCCGCGTCGTGCAGCACGACCGACAGCGCGCCCTCGGTGACGCCGTGCGCGTCGCCGAAGCTGGCCACGTCGACACCCAGCAGCTTGAGCTTGGTCGACATGTCCGCACCAGGGAACTCGCCCGCGCCGCCCAGGAGGCGGTCGGCCACGATCTCGGCGGTGCTGTAGCCCGGCGCGACCAAGCCGTAGCACACGCCCTCAACGGCGGCGCATTCACCGATGGCCCAGATGTTCGGGTCGGAGGTCTGCAAGCCGAGGTCGGTGATGATGCCGCCGCGCGGGCCGACTTCCAGCCCCGCGTCGCGGGCGATCTGGTCGCGCGGGCGGACACCGGCGGAGAACACCACCAGCCCGGCCTCGATCACCGTCTCGTCGGAGAGGGTGACCTTCACGCCCGTGCCCGCCCCCTCGATCGAGGAGGTGCCGACGCCGGTGTGCACGTGCAGGCCGAGGTCGGTGACCAGCCGCTCCAGGATGGCGCCGCCGCCCTCGTCGACCTGCGCGGGCATCAGCCGGGTGTTGTACTCGACCACGTGCGGGGTCAGCCCGAGCAGACGCAGCGCGTTCGCGGCCTCCAGGCCGAGCAGTCCGCCACCGACCACCACGCCGGCCGCGCCGGGTCCGGCGGCCTCGGCGGCGGCGCGGATGCCGTCCAGGTCCTCGAGGGTGCGGTAGACGAAGCACTCCGGTCGGTCGTGACCGGGCACCGGAGGCACGAACGGGTAGGAGCCGGTGGCCAGCACGAGCGCGTCGTAGGCGAGGATGTCGCCTGCCGACGTGGTCACCTTGCGCGCCGCCCGGTCGATCGACTCGGCGCGCTGGCCCAGTCGCAGCTCGACCAGCTCGTCACCGGCGTACTCGTTGCCGGGCAGCGCGAGCGCGCTCGCGTCCCAGGCGCCGACGTAGGACGAGAGGCCGACGCGGTCGTAGGCGGGCAGCTGCTCCTCGCTGAGCACGATCACCTGCCAGTGGCCTTCGGTGTCGCGCGAGCGCAGCGCCTCCACGAACCGGTGCCCGACCATGCCATGGCCGACGACCACCGCGGTCTTGCGAGCGACTGTGGGGTTCATCTGGGGTCCTCCTGGACTGGATCGGGGGTCAGGCGCGGGCCGACGAGCCGGCGGACGGGGACTGGGAGCGGCCTGCTTCGGCTTCGAGGACGAACGTCTCGGCTTCGGTGACGACATCGGACTCGGTGGCGACGCCGCGCACGCCGGGACGGCGCAGGAAGACCGCCCAGACCACGAGGGCGCAGACCACGTAGAAGGCCATGAACACCCAGAACGCGGTGGTGGCCGACTGGGTCGAGGCGTATGAGGAACGCAGCACCAAGTTGATGGCCACGCCGCCGAGCGCGCCGATGGCGCCGACGAATCCGATCAGCGCGCCGGAGGTGTTCTGCGACCAGGCCGCCCGCGCGTCCGGGGTGGCGTCCAGGCTCCTGGACTTGGCCTCGAACACCGACGGGATGATCTTGGTGACCGACCCGTTGCCGATGCCGGAGAGCACGAACAGGGCGATGAAGCCGACCACGAGGGCGGTCATCACCGCACCGCTGGCCACGCCGTTGTTGTTGTCGGCCATCATGCTGGCCCCGGTGACCAGCACGGCCGCCGCCATCATGGCGCCGAAGACGTACAGGGTTACCCGGCTGCCGCCGATGCGGTCTGCCCACTTGCCGCCATACGGCCTGGCCAGCGAACCGAGCAGCGGGCCGAGGAAGGCGATCTGCGCGGCGTGCAGCGTGGCCTGCGCGACGCTGTCGCCGCCCGCCCGGAAGCTGATCTGCAGGATCTGCCCGAAGGCGAAGCTGTAGCCGATGAACGAGCCGAAGGTGCCGATGTAGAGGAACGCGATCGCCCAGGACTGCGGCACCTTCAAAGCCGTGATCATGTAGGACAGGTCGGCCTTCTGGTTGGGCAGGTTGTCCATGTACAGCGCGGCGCCCACGCCGGCGATCGCGATGAACACCAGGTAGATCGCGCAGATCAACGAGGCGTACTCGTTGCCGAGGGTCGCGATGACGAACAGGCCGATCAGCTGGATCACCGGGACGCCGATGTTGCCGCCGCCCGCGTTCAGGCCCAGCGCCCAGCCCTTGAGCCGCTGAGGGTAGAACGCGTTGATGTTGGTCATCGAGGAGGCGAAGTTGCCGCCACCGAAGCCGGCGAAGGCCGCGACCACGAGGAACGTCGTGTACGAGGTGCCGGGCTGGTTGACGAAATACAGCGTGAGCAGGGTCGGGATCAGCAGCATCAGCGCGCTGAAGACCGTCCAGTTGCGCCCGCCGAAGCGCGCGGTCGCCACGGTGTAGGGAATCCGCAGGAACGCGCCGACCAGCGTCGGCATCGCGACCAGGAAGAACTTGCCCGCCGGATCGATGCCGAACTTGTCGGTGGGCATGAACAGCACCATCACCGACCAGATCGACCACACCGAGAACCCGACGTGCTCGGCGAAGACCGACCAGATCAGGTTGCGCCTGGCGATGTCCTTGCCGCCTGCTTCCCAGGCGGCGACATCCTCGGCGTCCCAGTGCTCGATGCGCGGCCTGCGGAACATAGTCCGTCCCAGCGCTTCCAGACGGTTACGCGTCAGCGTGCTCAACGGGGCCTCCCAAAGTCGGTTGGCCCCACGGTAGGAAATGGGTATTGCCGAAATGCTGCGTGAAATGACCGTGAAATCAACGGTTGCTCACGATTACCGCCGCACCGGGGTGAGTTTCTATCGAATGTTTCAGGCATGTGACACAACGGTTTCCGTCCGTCACAAAAAGGCCGATATCGAATAATGCGATCGGTGAGGTGTGACGCGCGCTACTGGCGGCGCGAATTCATGCGCACATCCTCACCCGGTTCGCACAGTCCCGCAACCCGAGTTGTGAGATTCCCGCGCATCGCGATCGCGCCGGGATGTCACCACGTGTCTTCGAGCAGGCGCGGCTTGCACGCCTGCCAGGCGCCCGCGAGCAACACCAGCACCGCGACGCCGAGCATCCCGAACGGGATGAGCCACCCGCCGGTGGCCGTGCGCAGCACCCCGAACAGCAGCGGCCCCACACAGGCCACCGCGTAGCCGACGCCCTGAGTGAAGCCGGACAGCGCCGCCGACCCGGCGGGCGTACGGGTGCGCAAGTTGATCAGGGTCAGCGCAATCGGGAAGGTGCTCGGGCCGAGGCCGAGAACGACAACCCACAGGATGGGGGCGGTCATCGGCGCGGTGAGCAGCCCGGCGAACGCCACGAAGAACAGCACGGCGCACACGACCACCACCGGGAACGGATTACCGAACCGGGCGACAAGGGTCGGCGCGGTGAGGGCGGCGACCAAGCCGACCACGGCGAACAGCCCCACCATGGCTCCGCCGTACGCGGCGCTCGCGCCCGCCTCGGTCAGGATCTTCGGCAACCAGGTGAACATCGCATAGGTCGTGAGCGAGGTCATGCCGAACATGCCCGCCATCCCCCAGGCGATCGGTGAGCGCCACACGCGCCCGGTATCCGGCGCTTGTCCCGGCAGCGCGGTCATGTCCGCGCCGTCATGTCCGCGTCTGCCGCGCAGCACCGCCAGCCAAGGCACCGCGGCGGCGAAGCCGAGCAGGCCCCACACACCGAGCGAGACGCGCCAGCCGTGCGCATCCGCGAGCGGGACCGCGGCGAAGGCGGGCACGACCGTGCCGAGTTGCACCATCACGATGTACAGCGAGCTGATCACCGCGAGTCGATCCGGGAAGTACCGCTTGACCAGAGGCGGGATCACCACGTTGCCGATGCCCATGCCCGCCAGCGCGAGGGCCGAGAAGACGAGCAGTTCGGCGGTGCCCGACATCAGCACCCGGATCAGCATGCCCGCCCCGGCCATCAGCATGGCCGTCAGCGCCGTGCGCTCCAGCCCGAGCCGGACCGCCAAGATCGGCGTGAGCAGTCCCGACAACGCGAACATCGCGGTGGGGATCATGCCGAAGACGCCGACGACCGCAGCGCCGTAACCGATCTCGGCGCCGATCCGCTCGGCCAGCGGACTGTACGCGGTGACCGCGACCCGCAGGGTGAGCGCCGACATCACGATGGCGGTGAGAACCAGCAGACGGCCCTCGGTCAACGCACGTCGACGGCGCTCGACCAGGACGGATTCCCGGCCGGGCGCTGTTTCCGGAATAGTCGCAGTCACCGAGAAATCATAGGATGACCGGATGATGCGCGGCAACGATTTGTGATGGGCGGTACTCTGTCGAGGTGCAACCCGTCCGGCGAACCAGCCTCATCGCCCAGGTCACCGAGCAGCTGCGTGCCGAAATCCGTTCCGGCCGTTGGTCCATCGGCTCCCGCATCCCCACCGAGCCGGAGCTCACAGAACTCACCGGCACCGGCCGCAACACCGTGCGCGAAGCCGTCCAGGCTCTCGTGCACGCGGGCATGCTGGAACGTCGCCAAGGCTCCGGAACCTATGTCATCGCGGCATCCGATCTCGGCGGCACCCTCGGCAAGTACTTCGCCGACGCCGAGCAACGCGACGTCTTGGAACTGCGCCTCGCGCTGGACACCACCGCCGCCGCCCTGGCCGCCCGCCGCCGCGACGACACCGACATCGCGACCCTGCTGCGCTTGCTCGACGAACGCGACAAGGGATGGGACGAGGACCGGGCCGCCGCGATCGAGGCGGATGTCCAACTGCACCGCGCGATCGTCGTCGCGAGTCACAACGCGGTGTATCTCGAGTTCTACGATTCGCTACTGCCCATCATCGAGCAGGTCATTCACGCACGGACATCGAAGTCCGACGAGTCCTATGCCGAGGAGCATGCCGCCTTGGTGCACGCGGTGATCGACGGCGATCCCGAACGGGCCGCCTCGGCCACGCGATGCTTCCTCAATTCTCTTATCGCGGAATATCCCGACGCGCGCTGAAATCCGCGAGGTAACCGAGTGGTCACCATCCGCGCTTACGCGATGTGAGTCGGAATTGCCGGGAACGTCACCGAGGGCCACGGGGACGCAACAAGCGGCTCATACCTTTGTCTCGACCGTAGCTTGGCACTCGACACCGCCGCGATGAGGGCCGGTCGAGCCGAATCGAGAGGAAGCCGATGACCGCCGTAGCAGCCACCGGCCAGCAGTCGCCGACAACGACTTTCGAACACCGGAAACGTGGACGCTGGCTCGACCACTGGGATCCGGACAACGCGCAATTCTGGGAATCCGGCGGTGCGAAAACCGCGCGCAAGAACTTGCTTTTCTCCGTGTTCGCCGAGAATCTCGGCTTCAGCGTCTGGGTCATCTGGGGCACGGTGGTGACCAGCATGGGCGCCGCCGGATTCGGCTTCCTCGCCGGTCTCGGCCAAGGAAATCCGACCGCGGTGAGCAACGCGCTGCTGCTGACCTCGACCCCCACCCTGGTCGGCGCCGCACTGCGCATCCCCTACACCTTCGCCATCCCCCGGTTCGGGGGGCGGGCCTTCACCGCCTTCAGCGCGGCCATGCTGCTGATCCCGACCCTCGGCCTGGCCTACTTCGTCAACCAGCCCGGCACGCCGATGTGGGTGTTCCTGCTGCTGGCGGCGCTGGCCGGAGTCGGCGGCGGCAATTTCTCCTCCTCCATGGCCAACATCAACTTCTTCTTCCCCGAGGGCAAGAAGGGCGCGGCGCTGGGCATCAACGCCGCGGGTGGCAACCTCGGCGTCGCCCAGACGCAGTTGGTGCTCCCGTTGCTGATCACCTTCGGCACGCACCTCATGGCGAAGGACCCGGCCGGTTACCGCTTCGGCATCACGCTGTCGGTCCTGGTCTGGGTGCCGTTCATCCTGGCCGCCGCGTTCGGCGCGCTGCGTTACATGGACAGCATCAGCACCGCCAAGTCCGACGGGAAGTCCTACCGCCGCGCCCTCACCAACCGCCACACCTGGGTGATGGCCGTCCTCTACATCGGTACCTTCGGCTCGTTCATCGGCTTCTCCTTCGCCTTCCCGACGCTGATCAAGGCCAACTTCCCGGAGCTGACGAAGATCGGCTGGATCACCACGCTCGGTAACCTCGCGTTCCTCGGGGCACTGGTCGGGTCGTTCAGCCGGCCCTTCGGCGGCTGGATCTCCGACAAGGTCGGCGGCGCGAAGATCACCCTGTACGTGTTCGGCGGCATGGCGATCGCGGTCGCGCTCATCATGGTCGGACTCGAGATGAAGAGCTTCCCGCTCTACCTCCTGGCGTTCCTGCTGCTGTTCGTGCTGACCGGCATCGGCAACGGCTCGACCTACCGAATGATCCCGACCATCTTCAGCGCGGAGTCCAAGAAGTACGCCGCCGAGCACGGCCTCGACATGACAGAGGCCGTCGCCTCGGCCAAGCGCCAGGCGGGCGCGGCGATCGGCGTCATCGGCGCGGTGGGCGCCTCCGGCGGCTGGCTGTTGCAGCAGGCGCTGCGGTTGTCCAACACCCACCTGCACAGCATGGCTCCCGCGTTCTGGGCCTACGCCGCGACCTTCCTGGTGATGGCCACCGTCACCTGGTGGTTCTACCTGCGATCCTCGTTCGCCATCCAGCGCGTTCCGTCGCTGGCGTACGCGAACGTCTGACCCTCGACGTCCCGCGGTCCGGACCCCGCGGGACACGGGCGCGACGGCCGCCGTCCCCCTCCGGCGGAGCCGCCCACCGAACGTCCGCCCCTCGCCTGGGTGAGAACCGAGGCCCGGCAAAGGGTCCCGGCCTGCACCGGGACGATGGGCGGACGTTCGGCCGTTCAGTACGGTAGGTGGACGCCCTCGCGCACTTCCGTGACGGTGCGGGCCATCATCTGTTGCAACGTACCTGCGATTCGGTCGGCAGTGGTGGGTTTGATCGTCACCACGTCGGTGCCGAAGGTGACGTAACGGCCGTCGTTTTCCACATCGTTGAGCTGGAAGTCCTTACGACCGTTGATATGCCGATTGTCCACGCTGCCCATCGCGTAGACACCGACGTGACCGATCAAAGTCATCGCTCGAGTGAAGAACCGCTCGAATTCCTCTCGCGGTGTCGGCCGCCAGGCGTCCCGGACCGGCGGTCTCGGCCGCGCCAGCTCCTCCGCCGAAGCCTGCAATTGCTTGCCCTGCCCAGGGCCGCAGGCGGGGAACACGTCGACCACGGCTCGCGCCACCTCACCGGCGGGCAGCAACGTCAGCACCACATCGCCGCCTTGCTCCGGGTCGGGTCCCGGCTCCTGCACCGCGACCGCGCCGTGCTGGTAGTGCACCCCCGCGTGCGCCCGCAGCTTGCGGGTCCGGCCGGCCACTCCGGCCACTTCGACCCGTGCTTCCGGAGCGAGCAGTACTTCTACCGCACGCAATAGATCTTCACCGATGCGCGGGCGCAGCGTCTGCGCCGCCGCTTGCCGCAACCGCAAGCTCTCCGACCGGAACTCCGTTGTGAACTGGTGCCGCAAGGGATAAGGCAGTACGTCCCGGCCGGTGGACTCCCATAAGGTCCGGAATTCGAGCGCGGTGAACCGCCAGCTCTGCGCTTCAGACATGTGTGCGGTCCTTATCGCGGGTTGTCACCGATGACCGGCGGCACCGTCCCCGGCAGGTCGTCGAGCCCGGTGACCTCGTTGCCGTGTTCCTGAGTGATCAGGTAGTCCGGAATGCCCTTGGCCGTCTCGTCATCGGATTTGCCGCCACGCGCACCAGGGGCCATTCCGCCCGGCATCCCGCTCATACCGGCGCGACCGGGAGATGCGCCGGTTCGCGCGGCAGCGGCCGGGGACGCGTTGGGGTTGTTCGACGTGGCTCGCGGCGACACCGATACGCCCGGCGCACCTGGCCCGTTGGGACTGCCGGGAGTGCCGAGATGTGGGCTTCCCGGACTTCCAGGAGTATTCGGCGCTGTGCTCGGAGCAGGCGTCGTCGAGGCGGGCGTGGTCGACGCCGGTGTGGTCGAATCCTGCGTAGTGGACGACGGATCGGTACTGGTCGACTCCGGTGTTCCAGAGGTGGTGTCCGAGGGCTGGGTGGTGGACGGGGTGGTCGAATCGTCGGTGGGATTCGTACCGGTGGGATTCGAGTTGGGCGACGACGGGGTGCCCGAAGGGTTCCCGCTGTTCGTCCCCTGCGGATTGCTTCCGTTGTCGACGCCATTCGGATTCGCAGCAGGGTTCGGACGAGGAATCACGGGCACGTTTGTGTCGGACTCCATCACCACCGGGGCGTAGACGGTTCGCAGTACCCGCAACGCCTCTGTCTTCGCGTTGTACTCGGCGACGTCGTCATTGCGCCATCCGCGCCCCGCCGCCCACGCGAGCGCGTTGCCGATTCCGCTGCGATGTTCCGGCGCATGCGGGACGAGTTGCTTGGTCGGCTCCAACCCCGTCAACAATTCGGACAGCTTGCTGCTGGTCAGTCGAGCGGCGTTCGAGACCTGCGCCCCCTGGGCGGCGTAGTCGCCCACCGCGGTCGCGGCGGCGTTGCGCGCCTCGCCCCGCCACACCCCCTCGTCGGTGGCCAGAGCCATCGCCTTCGTGAAGTTGTCCAACGAAGTCTGGTGCCGATCGGCGATCGTGTTCCACGCGAACACCAAGTCTCCGACCGCCTTCAGATCGATCTGATCGACCTTTTCCCGCAGCGTCGCGACGCCGTGCCGCTCGAACTCATCCGCGTCGAGAACTTCCCTCGGCCGGAACTCGCCCTGGAAACCGACACCGGCAGCCCGGCTGCGCACACCGTCGCGCTGCTGGTTGTACTTGTCCTGCACCGCGGCCGGATCGATATCGGGCTGCAACTCTTCACCAGACATCCAGTTGGTGAAATTGCGCAGGATAGTCGAACCGAGCTGGGGATAGTCGGGAAACCCCAGGCTCATATTGTAGAACGGGTTAACCATCAGCGCACCTGCTCGGTAGCGTTCGCGATCGGGGCCGCGTTCTCGATGTCTGTGCCGGTGATGCGTTTGAAGGAAATCGCCATGACCTCACGCATGTTCTTCACGGTTTCGATGTGTTCCAGGATGATCTGGTCGATTGAATTCGGATCACCCACAGCCTGTTTCAAAAACTTTTTGACCAGGTCGGCGGCCATCTCGAAATCACCAAAGCCGGATACGTTTTGAGTATTCCCTGCCAAGCTTCGCAACGATTCTAGTTCGGCGATTCTCGAATCACACGCTTTCGCGCAGAGAAATGCGGCATTCTGATCGTCTAGGTACAGTTCACCAGTCTTAGCCTGGCCAGCAAGCCGACTCCAGACCGACGCAATGTCTTCACTCATGCGTTCCCTCCCAGATCAACGCGGTAGTGCAGGAACAATCGACTCGCCGACACGATTCAGGACCGTGCATGGATTCTCGAGATCGTCCCGACCCGCCCGGCCCTGAACCCTCAATTGCACGACCCCATGGGCAGCAGGGAACAATACGTCACAATCAAGATTCTTGGACGCACCTTCGACTCTGAACTGCCGGCCATGACGGCCCGCGATCGTGACGTCCTGGAACTCCACATTCCCCGGCTTCCGCTCGAACTCGGACACTGTACGACTGGTCGAAAAGACCGTGACGAAGTACTTGGGTCCGTCCCACCGGCAGATTTCCCAACCGGATTGATGCACTCCACCGATGCCGGACTCTTCGGTCTTCGGATCGACTCCGGCAGCCCGAAGCGCATCATCGGGAACCCCCGTGCACGGGTTGAACAGAGTCTGTGTCGCAGTCGTGCTAGCTCCCGTCGTGGGCGATCCGTTCGTAGTGTCCCCACACCCGACGACTCCGGCCGCCAACGCACCAACGAGCAGCGGCAACATGATTCGACGACTCATCCCCACCCTCTCGACCTGTGATGACTCAGGTTCGCCCACCCTAGCAGACGAGCAGCTCGATCTCACTTGCTCATATCGCCGGCCATGCTCCACCCAACCAGCCGAAAACCGAGCGCCGATTCCGCCAGACGCGATGGTGCGCCGCACGGTTGATGTTCCGAAAGACGAGACGCAGACTCAGCGGGACAGGCCCACGAGTTCGACTCTTCCCGACCCAGCGACCCGCTCACGACACCGACGCAGCCCCGCCGCCCCACACGATGAACCCGGCTGAGAGTCAGCGCATCTGCTCGGTCGCGTTAGCGATCGGGGCCGCGTTCTCGATGTCTGTGCCGGTGATGCGTTTGAACGAGATCGCCATGACCTCACGCATGTTCTTTACAGTCTCGATGTGTTCCAGGATGATCTGATCGATCGAATTGGGATCGCCAGTAGCTTGCTTCAGAAACTTGCCGACAAGCTGATCCGCCATGACGAAATCACCGAAGCCGGAGACATTTTGGGCAACAGCGATGAACCTACGCATCTCTTGTAAATCGGCCAGTCGTTGGTCACATGCCTTCGCGCAGTTGTACGCAGCGTTCTCGTCATCGAGGTACAGTTCTCCAGCCCGAGCTCGACCTGCCAGCCCGCTCCACAACGCCGCACTGTCCTCACTCATAGGACCCCTCCCTGATCAACGCGGTAGTGCAGGCACAATCGACGTGCCGACCCGATACAGGACTGCGCATGGGTCCTCGAGACCGTTCGCACCTGCCCGGTTCAGGACCTTCAATTGCAGGACTCCCTGAGTCGCAGGAAATAGAACATCGCAATCGAGATACTTCGACGCGCCCTCGACCCTGAATTGCCTACCGGGGCGTCCTCCGACCGAGACATCCTGGAACTCGACGTTACCGGGCTTACGCTCGAATTCTGCGACCGTGCGACGGGTGGAGAACACTGAAATAAAATATTTGGGTCCGTCCCAATTACATATTTCCCAGCCGGACTGGTGCACTCCGGCAATACCGGCCTCTTCAGTCGCTGGATCAACCCCCGCTGTGCGCAATGCCTCATCAGGGATGCCCGTACAAGGGTCGAAAAGAGCCTGTTCGGCAGTACTGCTGGAACCCGTCGTAGGCGATCCGTTCGTTGTGTCCCCGCACCCGACGACTCCGGTCGTCAACGCGCCAACGAGCAGCGTCAACATGATTCGACGGCTCATCCCCACCCTCTCGACCTGTGACGACGACTCAGGTTCGCCCACACTAGCAGAAGACCTGCCGGTATCCATGCAAGGACGGCCGGGCGAAAGGCTGGGCTCTTGCGTTGTGTCGTCGCGGGTTTGGGGTCGCAACTAGGGTGGCGGTGCAGTAACGAGCTGGACGAAAGCTAGGACATACGACTGAGTTCGATTGATGAGCGAAGGAGCTGGAATCATGAAGTTCGGCAAGATCGCGGTCGGTGCGGCGTTGGCCGCCGCCGCAGTCAGTGTTGCTCCCGCTGTTGCTTCTGCTGATGATCCCGAGTTTCCGCGCAACGGTGTCATCCCGGCTGGGACCTATCACATCGGGCGGGGGCCTTCCAATGTCGTCGGGTCGCCTATCGAGAACTGCGATCTGCAAGTCTTCCCGGATGGCCGGTCTGTGGCCCTGGTCTGTGGGACCTCGAGCCGGGGCGGGCATCAGACGCCGGTCGGGCCGGACGAGACCTACGTGACGTTCGACTACGTGCCCTTCGGCCTGGATCTGCGTGACATCGACCCACGCCAGGGACTCTGGACCGGAACGGTGAACATCGCTGGGACACCGATCATCGTTCCGTACCCGCTGGCAGCGGTCTGGCTCAGCCGCCGGTGAACCGGACCCGCCCGGCGTTGCACGATCCGGCGTGACGCCCGGTGATGTCTAAAAGGCTCCGGTCCGGGCTCCGGCTGGGGTGCCGGAGTCCGGGCCTCGTCCGCCAATCCGCTGTTCTAGCGATCAGGGCAACAGTGTGAACACACCATCTCTGACACACGCGGTGAAGGCATCCCATCCGCCCGGCGTGAAGACCAACGCCGGACCGGTCGAGTTTTTTGAATCACGGACACCGACCCTACCTGCGTCGAGCCACGCAACTTCCACACATGCTTCCTCCTGACTGTGTTGCGATTTGAACCAGTGGACGCCGAAAGTCCCGATGGTCACTGTTCGTACCTCCGTGCCATAGTCCTCAGCAAGTCTCGCGATGCCTGTTCCCCTAGTGCGCTGTGCCGCACATCCTCGTAGAAGGCTTGATACCGCTCCACATCCATACGATCCTCGAAAATCATTGTCCCTATCGCGCCTTCGCAGTACACGACAGATGGCTCGTCATGAGGCATGTCGAGGATGATGTAGGGCGGCAGAGCAATACCGGCCGGTAGCCCAGCAGTGAATGGGACGATTCGGATCGACACATTGTCCCGTGTCCCCATGTCGGCCACATGGCGAAGCTGAGAAGACATGTCACGTTCGGATACGACAGCAGTACGCAACACCGTCTCGTGCAGTAGAAACTCGGCGGGCAACGGCTTGTGTTGACGCGTCAGGATCTTCTGCCTCTGCATCCGCAATGCGACGCGTCGCTCGACCTCTTCCGGTGTCATGCGCGGAGGAGACGACACCGCCACCCGTGCGTAGTCCGCAGTTTGTAGAAGCCCTGGCATCACCAGTGATTGGAAGAAGCGGAATCCGGTAGCCACGGCTTCCAGTTGAAGGTATGTATTGAACCCCGGTCGAACCAGGTCTCGAAAATCTTCCCACCACGGTTTCGCCTGAGCCCGCTCGGCAAGCGACTTCAGGTACTCGGTCCGCTCCTCCGGTAACCCGTAGTACTGGCAGACGAACTCGATATCCCGAACCTTCACCTTCTCGTTCTGCCCCAGTTCCAGCCGTCCGAGCGAAGATCGGCTGATCTCCAGGACCTCGGCTACCTGCTCGAGCGTGTAGCCGTTGGCCTGGCGCGCGTCGCGCAGCGCGCGGCCCAGCTGGCGACGCGGGAGCGTCGTCCGGCTGGGGTCCGACTTGGTACCCACCATTCCGCTGTGTCCTCCCCTTACTTTCCCACGGTGTGGTCTGGTTTTTCCCACGGCGAGAATCAATGTGCGCCCGACTCGGGAGACGCTCAGCGCAGACGCACCGGTTGCTCGGCACCGGACGTTTCGCGCGTCCCATCGTGGGCACGCTGCGCAGCATATGCACATGGCCGAAGAACACGGAACAGAACCCGAATCCGTAACGAACTATGCGGCGGTGCAGGGAGATACGCGCGGGCGTCACAGCGCGACACATGCCCTGCTCGTGCTGCCCGACGTCTGCGGGCACGCCGACGTGCGACTGGCTCACGAGCAGATGCGGGTGCACCTGACCTGCCGCATCGCGCGGT
Organism: Nocardia asteroides; assembly: GCA_019930625.1. Classification (NCBI taxonomy): domain Bacteria; kingdom Bacillati; phylum Actinomycetota; class Actinomycetes; order Mycobacteriales; family Nocardiaceae; genus Nocardia; species Nocardia asteroides. The sequence continues at coordinate 3,325,448 of CP082844.1, read as the reverse complement.
GCGCGTGGAAGGCGGCGGCCTACCGCACGCTGGTGTCCTCGGGTCGGCTGACGCCGCAAGCGGTGAGCCACCGCGAACGCGCCGCCGCGCGTGGCATGCGCTTACCGTCACCTGACGAGCCCGGTAGCGCCGGGCACGGCCCCGACGTGCGCACACTTCAGGAAGTACTGGAACGGCTGTCGGCTTTGGCCGCGCCACCGGAACCGATGCGGGGGTGAAACGGTTGCATCGAACCACAATCGGAGCCGTGCAGGCCGGATGGCAGGTAGTGGGAAGTCGCATCGAGATCGTGTTCTTGCGTGACGACTCCGATCCCACACCCGCCTACCGGCTGCGCAACAACGGCGATACTGTGCCGATTCCATTGGGACAGAACGGGTTTGTCGCGTTCGACGAACGCGCACTTCCCGATTTGGCGCAGGTTCGCGAATGGTTCCCACGCCATTTCCGGTTGTGGGACGCGGTGCGCGCCCAGTTCTGGGAGGTGTTGCTGCCCGCAGGCGGGGCACGCACCACCGATCTTCCCGTCCCGCCGCGATCACCGCGCCCGTGAATACTCCCGGCCGCATCCACGACCCGTACAGGCAGCAACCGAAAAGGGAAATGTCCAAGCGACGCACTCGACCGCGGCACCAGTCGCGGAAGCCGACGAATTCCACCGTCCGATACCCGCCCCCTGCCACGATCGACGCGATACTCACGGCGATGATGTCCGAACGCCGCGCAGACGCCGCCGACGCCGGCACCATTCACTTCTGGGGATTCGCCCGCACCGAAAACCCCACCGCACAGGACGCCGCCCACATCCCGATAGCCCTCGATCCCCACGCCGAACGCTCCCCCGTACTGGATTCGGCCGAATGGCTGATCCGCCGCTTCGCGGGCCGCATCTGGGGTTTCGGGCTCGCCTACCTGACGGTGGGCGAGGTGTTCACCGCAGCCGAGGGTGTCCCACGGGACGCGCTACAGGCCGCGGCGGCGGGCCGGATGAGCGAACGCTCCACCGCCGACACGATGTGCGCGGCGACTGTCTTCGATGCCCGAGGCCAGGCCTACACGGCACTGACGTACACCCACCTGCCTGAACTCGGAGCGACGCCCACCTGGGTGAAGGACACCCGCGAATCCATCGACACCTGGGTCACCCTTTTCGACCAACGTGCCGTCGCGGCGCATGTGTGGGCGGCGGCGATAACGCTGGATCCGCACGCCAACCACGTCGCCATAGCTCGGTTGCGGTCGCACTGAAGCCCTTCGGCGCGGGTGTAATTGCGTTGGCCGAGCCCGCGTCCGTTGTTACGGTGTGGGCGTGAGTTCTCCGGAGTCGTCCAGACGGTAGCCGCCCGGCATTTGTGCTGGGCGGCGTTGTGAGCTGACTGAACCGCTGGTCATCGAGTGGCTGGCGGGTTCTTCGCAACGCCGGACGATGTTGGTTTTCCCTGCGGTCGGGCGATGGTTCGCCCGATTCCGCGACCATCTCGGGCGTCGTGAACCTGGCGCCCTGTATCCGGGGAGTTGTCCTTCTATGCCCATTGTGGTGTTCGTGCTGGCTGTCGCGGTTTTCGCGCAGGGCACATCCGAATTCATGGTGTCGGGGTTGCTGGAGCGGATCGCCGTCGACGTCGGAGCCTCGCTGGGTTCCGCCGGTCTGCTGACCTCGCTGTTCGCGGCGGGCATGGTGCTCGGCGCGCCCGCGATGGCGGTGGCGGCGGGCCGATTGCCGGTCAGGCATTCGGCGGCGGCGTTCTTGGCGGTGTTCTGCGCGGCTCACGTCGTCGGTGCGGTGACCATCGATTTCCCGGTGTTGCTGGCGACTCGGGTCGTCGCGGCGGTCGCCAACGCCGGATTCCTCGCTGTCGTGCTGGCCGCTCTGCCACGATTGGTCGGCCCGGCCGTGGTGGGGCGCGCCACCTCGGTGGTGATATCCGGGGTGACAGTGGCCTGCATCGCCGGTGTACCCGCCGGGACTCTGCTGGGACAGGTCTGGGGTTGGCGTGCGGCGTTCTGGGCCGTCGCGATAGTCAGCGGGGCAGTACTTATCCCGCTGTGGACGATGGTCCCTCGGGATGTGCGTGCCGGTGATCGGCCCGGCGCACAGGAGCTGTCGCTGTCGAGCGAATGGAGGGTGCTCGGCAGGCGGCCGGTCCGCACCGCCGTCGTGGTGGCGGTCCTGGTCAACGCCGCGACGTTCGCGGGCTTCACTTTCCTCGGCTCGATCACCGCCGCTGTCGCCGGTGCGGGTAGCGGTTGGGTTCCGGTCGTGCTGGCCTTCTTCGGCATCGGCTCGTTCCTCGGCGTGACGTTCACGGGCCGCTACAGCGACCGTCATCGGGAGCGAATCGTCAGAATCGGAACGACCGGACTCGTCGCGGTGTGGTTGCTGGCCGCTCTGACCGCACACACATCGGCCGGTGTGTCGATCATGGCGGCGGTGACCGGCGCGGTCGCGTTCGGCGTCGGTTCGACACTGATCGCCACGATCGTGCAGACCGCTGCGACCGCCGCACCACGTATCGCGGGCGCGTTGGCGACCACCGCGTTCAATATCGGCGCTGTTCTCGGTCCTGTCGCCGCCGCTGTGGTGGTCGATCACACCGGGCAGCCGGCGAAAGCGTTGTGGTGCAGCGCGGTCTTCACCATCGCCGCGGTGGCTGTCGTGTGGACATCCAGGAATTCGGTCGTATCCCAGACGTCGGCCGAAGAATCCATGGCACAGGATCCGATCAGGTAATCCTCGCGCAACAGAAAAACGCAGCGGGTTGCGCGTTCTGCCTGCCGAGTCGGCGGCTTCTCGCCGGGCGACCTTCACCGCCGTTGCCCAACGGGAAGCCGCCACACCGCATCCGCTTTCGCGGGTTCGGGTGGTTGCGGCGCACGCCGAATAGTTGACAGGCAACCACTTCGGGCACGGCGTCGCCTGCGTTGGACGATGCAAGGCCCACCGTCGGCATCGAGCGAGCTCTGCCCCAGCTCACCACTCCGGTCCGGACCGATGATCGGCCGATACCGTGAGCGGCACCCTCAGACTCTCGTCGAGCTGTCGGAGGGTGGCGGTTTGACGACACCGACGAGCGATCCAGCGTTCATTGCATAGCTTTGTGTTTGCAAGCGATCGCTGGAATTGCCTTCGATGGTGTTGATCCGGCCGGTTCTGGGATCCACGGATTCCACGATGCCCACATGGTCCGGGGTTCCGTCACCCTCCCAGTCGAAGATGATCATGTCACCTTTTTGGGCACTCGAGATATTCGCCGCCAATCCCATGTGCTTGGCGTCGTTCCAGATGGCGGGTACATAATTCTTGTTGGTCCAGTCGACGTTGTAACCGGCCTGATCCCACGCCCAGGTAGAGAACGCCGCGCACCATGCGTCGTTGATGTTGTACGGGGCCTTGTAGAGCTTGCCATCCGCGCCGCGGAACATCGGGACATTATTTCCACCGCTCTCGGAAACGCCGAGTCCCAGCTGCTCCCGCGCCTTCGTGACGATGTCATCCGGAGTTCCGGTCCCACGGGTCCACGTAGCGCTGCTCGCGGTCGGCGTCCACGGACTGCGAGACCCGACATCCGGCGCGTTGCCGTACGGGTTGCGGGGAAGGTTCGGCATCATCTCGTAGATGTTGCCCGCGTTCCTGCGCATACCACTGTCGGAATCCTCGATCGTGTCGTGCACCCGGTCCACGGCCTCGAGGATCAGCACCAGCAACCGGTTCTCCGCGGCCGGGCTCAGGTGCAGACTGTTGTCGGGCAGCCGAATCACCTCATGCGGGCCACTCAGCTCGTCCCTCAGCCCCTCCGCGATTTTCTTGACGTCCTGGAACGCATTGTTCGAGGTGTCGAAGCTCGCAAAGGCGCGTTCTTCCACATTCTCGGTCTTCATTCGCATGTCGGATTCGATGTCCACGAACTCACCGAGCCTGTCCCCGTAGTTGCCGGTCATCACCGACGAGGCGGGGTCGAGCTTCTGGGCACCGGGTTTGTCGAGCTCCAGCCCTTGCTGGCTGAGCAACTTCTTATCCGCCAGCCGGCGGATCATGTCCGGCTGGCCGGCGTCGGAACCTGACGCGAACAGCACGATCGAACTCTGCATATACGCGTGCGCCGCGTCGATGACCGCTTTGAGGCCGGGACTGGCATGATCGGGATGCTTGAAAGGCTTGATCTCGATGTCTTCGAAGGTCGTGGTCATGCGTGCCCTCCACCCGGCACGGTCCACACAACCTGTCCTCGCAGGCCGGTACACAGCATGGACAGGTCGTCGACCAACCCGATCACCTCGTCACGAGTGATCACCATGTGCGCACCCTCCTCCGACCCGGGCACGCATGCCGGCAGGCGTAACGAGCACCATCTGTAACCTCACTCGGCAGAGACCGCCGGACGTACGGCGGTACACCCATCTCTACGGCTGAGTATCGGGCATTCCCGGCATTGGCAATTGCCGGTGAGTCCCTCCCGAATGCGGGGGCGAGCAACCCCTGACCCACCGAGCCGAATTCGTCGCGCCGAATCACACTGCACCACAGCCGCTCGAGAATTCAGAGAGTCAGGCGCACCATGTCCGCCGTGCGCGCCAGACCGGGAAACGCCTGGGGCGTCGAGCGCGGATGCAGAGCGTGCACCGCGAGGCGGAACATGACCGCGCGCAACAACATCTGCGGCCACTCCGGCAGGTCCGCCCAGCGTTCGAGCAACCCGTCGTCCGCGCCACCCCAGGCCAGCGCATCCACCACGATCACCCCGGCCGCCCAGGGAGCGGGCCGCCAGTAAGGGGTGATGTCGGTGAGGCCGGGGATCTGCGCACCCGCGAACAACACGGTGCCGAACAGATCACCGTGCACCAGCTGCGGAGGCGTCTGTACCGGTTTGCGCAGCGTGGCAAGCTGACCGATCAGCTCGATGCTGCGCTGCCCGTCCGGCGAGGTCGACAGCGACGCTCCGCCGGCACGGAGACTGCGCAGCGGCACCGGCTCCCACGCGGCGCGATCGGCGGCGACGAACACGTCCACGTCCACCCATGGCACGACCGGCGGCTGTGAGAGGAAGCGCGGCCGCTCCACGTCGGCCGTCGCCTGATGCAGGCGCAAGGACACCGAGACCACCTCGTCGTGCCGAGGTTCGGGAGCACCCTCCAAATAGGTGTCCGCACGCCAGCCCGACACCACATAACGGCCATCGGTCGCCCGCACCGGGCGGGCCAGCCGCAGTCCGTCCACCTTCAACGTCTCACGGATCTTCGCCGACCACGCCGCGCGCGCGTGATCGGCGACCGGACTGAGCACCACGTCGCCGAAGCGCCAGCCGCCTTCCCAGTCACCGAGCGGAACCGGGGTCACTTCGCGCAGACCGAACGTGGCACGCACATGCTCGGGAGGTTCCACAGAAGTCACGGCCGTACGGTACGTCGTGTCTGTTTTGGCGCGCCTTCGGCGCGCCGTGTTCGCAGCCCTCTCGGACGGAAAATACGATCAGTCGACCGGATCAGTACACCGGCAGCGACTGATCCACCTGGTTGGCCCAGGCGATCACGCCGCCTTGCAGGTGAGTGGCGTCGGCGAAACCGGCGCGTTTGAGGGCGGCCAGGGCCTCGGCGGAGCGCACCCCGGTCTTGCAGTGCAGCACGATGGGGCGGTTCTGCGGGAGCTCGGCCAGTGCTTCGCCGGACAGGATGCGGTCCTTGGGAATCAGCTTGGCGCCCTCGATGTGCACGATGTCCCACTCCACCGGCTCGCGCACGTCGATCAGTTCGATCTCCTTGCCCGATGCCAGCAGTTCCTCGAGTTCACGCGCGGTGATGGTGGACCCGGCCGCGGCGGCCTGGCCCTCGTCGGACACCACGCCGCAGAACGCCTCGTAGTCGATCAGCTCGGTGATCGGCTGACGCTCCGGATCCCGGCGCAGCTTGATGGTCCGGTAGTTCATGTCCAGTGCGTCGTACACCATGAGCCGGCCCAGCAGCGGCTCGCCGATGCCGGTGATCAGTTTGATGGCCTCGGTCACCATCACCGAGCCGATGGACGCGCACAGCACGCCGAGCACGCCGCCCTCGGCGCAGGACGGGACCATGCCGGGCGGCGGGGCCTCCGGGTACAGGTCGCGGTAGTTGATGCCGCGCCCGTCGGGAGCGTCCTCCCAGAACACCGAGACCTGGCCCTCGAAGCGGTAGATCGAACCCCACACGTACGGCTTGCCCGCGAGCACCGCGGCGTCGTTGACCAGGTAGCGGGTGGCGAAGTTGTCGGTGCCGTCGACGATCAGGTCGTACTCGCCGAACAGTTCGACGGCGTTCTCCGGTTCCAACCGGATCTTGTGCAGCCGGACGTCGATGCCGGAGTTGATGTCCAGGATCGAGTCACGGGCGCTGTCGGCCTTCGGGCGGCCGATGTCGGATTCGCCGTGGATGATCTGACGCTGCAGGTTCGAGGCGTCGACCTCGTCGAACTCGACGATGCCGAGCGTGCCGACACCCGCGGCGGCCAGGTACAGCAGCGCGGGCGAGCCGAGACCACCGGCGCCGATCACCAGCACTTTGGCGTTCTTCAGACGTTTCTGCCCGTCCACGCCGAGATCGGGAATGATCAGGTGTCGGCTGTAGCGGGCTACCTCATCCCTGGTCAGCTCCGCGGCCGGCTCGACAAGTGGCGGCAGGGACTTGGGTGATGACACGTCCGGGACTCCTCGAATCGCTGGGCCGATCGCTGCGGCGGTATGGCGCCCTTCGCGGGCTGCTCACCTGTGCAACACCGACGATCGGACCGTTCTTCCCGGCCCATCGTTCCGTATCACCGCCCCACCGCGACAACCGCCCTGCCGTCCGGCGACCGCTGCCCCTCCCAGACGACCGCACCGGCAACGCCCGGATCGAGCGCCACCCGCCACGAATACGACCCTTCAGCCGCGCGGGTAGGGCCAGGGATTGAACCGGCAGCGCTTGCCGTCCATCGGCACCACGCCGTGCGGATCGAGGGCGGCGATGTCGTCGTTCTTGGTTCCGAAGGTCTGCTGCATCATCACCGGCGCCAGCCCGCCGTCGTTCTCGCAAGCCTGATGCTGGTGGTAGCCGATGGCGTGGCCGACCTCGTGGTTGATCAGATACTGCCGGTAGGACCCGATGTCGCCGTCGAAGGCCAGCGCTCCGCGCACCCAGCGGACTTCCGACAGCACCACGCGGCGACTGTCGGCGTTGTAGCAGGACGTATCGATCGGGATGTCGAAACCGCATTCCTTGCGGCTGGTTCCGCGTGCGGTGAGCGAGATGCGGAAGTCGGCGTCGCCCTGGTCGACCCGGCGGAACCCGAACTTGGGGTCGTGTGCCCAGCTCTTGGGGTTGGCGAGGGTGGAGTCGATCATCTTGGCGACGGCCTCGTCACCGCCCAAGCCGGAGGTGTCCACGCCGTTCTCGATCTCCACGGTGTAGCGGAAGACGGTGCCGGTTCCGGCGCCGACCTGAGCCGTCGTGCCGGGTACCACGTGCCACGCGCCACCGCCGGTCTCGGCGAACGCGCCGCCCTCCGGCAGTGCCCCGGTGGGTAGATCGGTGGGGAAGTGCCCGTCGCCCGGCGGAGCGCCGATGATGCCCGCGGTCGCGGTGGCCGTACTGAGTCGCCCCAGCGCCGGATCGAGGCCCACGATATCGCCGGTGCGGGTGGCGCGGATCGCGTCGACGACGACCAGAACGGTGATCACGGCCAAGACCGGCAAGGCATACGCCCGCCAGCCATAGGTCGAAACGAATCTGCCGAGCGCGCTCTGCTTCTTGGCGTCCCGCTCCGGGCGGGCCCTGGCCCTGCCCTCGTCGGGGGCGGTGGGATCCCAGCGAGCCCGCAGCGGTTGGTGGGACCGGTCGGCCTTGTGGGAGTAGAGCCCGAGCGGGTCGTATATCTCGACACCGTCCCGGTCATGCTGCTGGTCGGAATCGGGTTGTCGCGCAGGGGCTTCGGACGCTTCGGCGTTCTTGCGCTTCTTCCGCCCGCGACCGGGTGACCCGCCGCCTGCCCCGGACCGCTTGGCTGCGCCGGTCCGAGCCGCACCACCGGATTGCGCCACTGGCCAGGTTCTCGCCACGTCGTCCGACCCTACGGAACCGGGCGCGCCGGAGCCAGCCGGGTAGCGCGCACCACGCCGCCCACCGGGTGGTCTTTCCGGTCGGTCGGTCACGTTCACCAGCGTCTCACAGCCGCGATTCCCCACTCACGGGCACATGCGCGGTCCCGGAAGTGCGACAATTCTGCGCGGGTGGCACCAGTTGTCCGGCCGCGATCCGCGGGCGGGCGACAACCGGGTATCGTTCATGAGATGACCCGGTGCACACCCCTTCGCCGGGGAATCGACTGGGAGAGCCGAAAATGACTGACCTCGTGGACCGGATGACGTCCCGTCGATCGTCGTCCGAGGCCGTGGCGCCCGCCAAACGCGGTACGCGGCTTCCACGCGACGAGCGACGTCTTCAGCTACTCGCGGCGGCAAGCGAGGTCTTCGTGCAGCGCGGCTATCACGCCGCGGGCATGGACGAGATCTCGCAGTGCGCCGGAGTGAGCAAGCCGGTGCTGTACCAGCACTTCAGCAGCAAGCTGGAGCTCTACCTCGCGGTGCTGCAGAACTACGTGGACATGCTGGTGTCCAGCGTGCGCCAGGCGCTGCGCTCCACCACCGACAACAAGCAGCGCGTGCGCGCGGCGGTGCAGGCGTACTTCGATTTCGTGGACAACGAGATGCAGGGCTTCCGGCTGGTCTTCGAGTCCGACCTCACCAGTGAGCCGCAGGTGCAGCGCCGGGTCGAGCAAGCCACCGAGGCCTGCGTGGACGCGGTCTTCGACCTGGTCGCGCACGATTCGGGCCTGGACCCGTACCGCGCCCGCATCCTGGCCGTCGGCTTGGTCGGCGCGAGCCAGTTCACCGCGCGCTACTGGCTGGAGGCCGATCGGCCGATCCCGAAGGAGGAGGCGGTCGACACCACCGTCTCGCTCGCGTGGGGCGGCCTGAAGCACGTCCCGCTGCACCCGATCGACTGAACGCGGCACAACGCGAAACGAGCCCCTGCCCCCGAGTGATCGGGGGCGGGGGCTCGATGCGTAGGTGGCCGGAGCCGGATCAGACCGCGGCGAAACCGACGCGGCCGCCGGTGGTCGAGCCGATCTCGACATATGCGACCTTCGACGCCTGGATCAGGAACTTGCGGCCTTTCTCGTCGGAGAGCGCCAAGACGCCACCGTCGCTGCCGAGCGCACCGGACACCAGCGTCTCGACCTCGTCCTGGGTCTGCGCGCTGTTGATCACCAGCTCGCGCGGGCTATCCGAAATACCGATCTTGACCTCCACGGCCAACCTCCGAACCTGAGAGTCCTGTGCTGTCGAGTCCAGGCTAGTGCTCCCCCGCCTCTCCGAGTTTTCAGGCTCCCCCGCCTCTCCGCATCTTCAGGCCATACCAGTCAGGTGACGCGCGGGATTCGTTCAGGTCCTGCGTTCTCGCACCTCTCCTGGTCTGGGCGTACCCGAGGAGTTACCCATGTACTTGCGATATCAGTCGGTGCGTTCGCTGTAGAAGCGTGCGGCGGGGACGATGTTCGCCTTCCGCGAACACCGTCTGGCGCCGCTTACTTGGGTTCGATGAGCTGGATTTCCAGTTCGATCTTCACCGTGTCGCTGAGCATGCCGGGCAGTGCGCCGCCGACGCCGAAGTCGGTGCGCTTGATGGTGCCCGTGGCGGAGAAGCCCGCGTGCCGATCGCCCGTCGGACCGAAGTCCTGCACGCCGCCCCACTCGACCTCCAGCGTGACGGGCTTGGTGATCGCGCCGAGCGTGGCCTCGCCCTGCACCTCGAAGGACTCCGCGACGACCACCGGTTCGGTGGCGCGGAAGGTCAGCGTGGGGCGATTGGCGACGTCGAGGAAATCGGCGGTACGGATGTGCGCGTCCCGGTCCGGGTTGCCGGTGTCGAAGGAGTCGAGGTAGATCGTCGCGCCGATGGCGGCGGCGCCCGATTCGTCGACCACGAATTCGGTCTCGAACCGGGTGAATCCGCCGCGCACCTTGGAGATGCCGAGATGACGAATGGAGAACGAGACCGAGGAGTGCGCGGCGTCGAGCGCCCACGAACCGGTTTTCAGCGTGGTGGATTCCGAGGTGGATGTCATACCTCCGACAATGACCGGACCTCGGTCCGGTAGCCAGACCGCCGTTATCCTGGACCTGACAGGGCGCGGATAATCGTGCCCGGACCGGGCACGATGGGAAGCATGGCTCGTAACGGATTCGCGGAGTTCCTCATCGCCCGGCGCGCCGAGTTGCGGCCGTCGGACGTCGGCATGCCCGAGGGCGGACGCCGCCGCACACCGGGCCTGCGCCGTGAAGAGGTGGCCGTCCGCGCCGGAGTGAGCGCCGACTACCTGGCCCGGCTGGAGCAGGGGCGCGACACCAACCCGTCGGTCGCGGTGATCGAGGCTTTGGCCGACGCGCTGCTGTTGCGCGGCGACGATCGGCAGTACTTCAGCATGCTCGCCTTGGCCTCCGGCAACGAATCCCGCTGTCCCGGTAACGAATCCGCCGAGGAGCGGCTCGCCCCGACGATCGAGACCATCCTGCACGCCTTGCAGCCCACGCCGGCCTTCGTGGTCGGCCGACGGCTGAACGTGCTGGGCTGGAACCGGGCTTGGGCCGATTTCGTCGCTCCGCTGGGACTACTGGACGGACCCGATCAGCCCAACCTCGCCTGGTACACGTTCACGCACCCGGCCGCCCGGCGGGTCGTGCGCAACTGGGAGCAGGCCGCCGATACTTTCACGGCCGCGCTCTGCCGCGCCAAGCTGCACTGGCCGGGCGACGATTCGCTACGGGCCACGATCGAGGCGCTGCGCGGCCTCCCGGATTTCGCGGACCGCTGGAAACCGCACCGGGTCGGCGCTCCCGGTTCGGGCACGCTGCACCTCGACCATCCCGCGCACGGCATGGTCGAGGTGCCGTTCGAGACCCTGGAAGCCGACCGGGATCAGAGCATCATCGTCTGGCTGGCCGACAAGGCGAACATGCACGCGCCCGGCCTGCGGCTGGTCACCGATCGCGCCGCGAACGCGTAGCCGCGCTCAGATGCCGAGTACCGCCATGCGCTCGGCGTGACTGTCCTGCATCCGCTCGAACAGCGCCGCGATCCCGTTGAGATCACCGGTGGCGGTGAGGACCAGATCGGTGAGTTCGTCGCGCTGCGCCATCACGAACTGGGCTTGCGTGATCGCCTCGCCCAGCAGCCGCCTTCCCCAGAGGGTGAGCCGGTCGCGTTCGGAGCGGCTCTCGGTGACCGCTCGGCGGACCTCCTCGACGACGAACTCCGAGTGGCTGGTCTCGGCGAGCACGTCGCGCACCACCGCCGCGACGTCGGGCGTCAGCGCGCCCGCGATCTCGGTGTAGAAGTCCGCGGCGATGCCGTCACCGACGTAGAACTTCACCATCGACTCGAGCCACGTGGAGGGGTCGGTGGAGACGTGGTAGTCGTCCAGCGCCCGCACGAACGGCGCCATGGCGTCGAAGACATCGGCGCCGCGCGCGGCGAGCGCGGACTCCAGCGTCTTGAAATGCTCCATCTCGGCCGCGGCCATGGTCGCGACCGCCACTTTGCCCCGCAGGGTCGGCGACAGCTTGGCCTCCTCCGCCAGCCGATAGAACGCGGAGATCTCGCCGTACGCGAGCACAGCGAACAGATCGGTCACACCGGGATGGCTCGCGGGGATGGAGAGGCTTGCTGGGTCGGTCGACGAAACACCTAACGCGGCAGGTGACTGTGCTCCCATGGGCCCCAGCGTAATACTCACCGTGGCTCAGGCGGGCTCGGCCAGGAACTTCTCCAAATAACTCCATGTCGTGTCACGCGCGGTCGGTCCGGCCAGGATGCCCAGGTGGCTGCCGGGCGCGGTCTCGTAGCGAACGGCCGCCGCTCCGGTGAGCACACCGGCGCCCGCTTCGACGGCCGGAGCCGGGGTGATCACGTCGGAGGGTCCGCCGACCAGCAGGACCGGCGCGGTCACTTTCGCCAGCTCGATCCGGCGTCCGCCCAGTTGGACGACCCCACGCCCGATGTCGTTGGCGAGGATGAACCGTCCCCACAACTGCCCGTAGAAACGGCCGGGATACCCGGGCATCGCGGCCATGAACCGGTCGATCGTCTCCATCTTCGCCAGCGCCTCGGTGCGCGCGATATTGCTCGCGACGAACCACGGCCGGGTCAGTTCGCGATCCCAGGCGGTGACTTTGTAGCCGATTCGAGTCAGTGTCGCAGGAACGCCACCGGCCGCGCGGACGACAGTCGAGGTGACCCGGCCGCCCGTGAGCTTCGCGACCGCGCGCAACTGCGGAACGCCGGTCATCCGGTCGTAGTCCAGCGGCGAGCCGACGGCCGTGATGGATCGGATCGGCAGCTCCGGGTGGGCCGCCGCGGTCAGCAGGGACAGCGTGCCGCCGAGCGACCAGCCGACCAGATCGACCGGACCTCCGTCGCGATCGGCGCTGGTGCGCAGCACCGCCTCCGGCAGGATGTCGTCGGTCCAGTCCTCGAAGCCCATGCGCCGGTCGGCGAAGGTGATCTCGCCGTAGTCGACCACGTACGGGCGGCGGCCGATCTCCAGCAGGAAACGTGCCAGGCTTTGATCGGGCCGCAGATCGAAACAGGTGGCGGGCGCGGCGAGCGGCGGAACCAGCAGGACGGCCGAATCGTCGTGCGGTGCGTGCGCGTCCGCTCGCTCGAACCGTCGCAGTTGCCGGTGCGGCCGGTCCCACAGCACCGTCGTGGGAGTCGGGTCCGGCGCCTCGATGCCGGAGCCGAAGGTCAGTGCCCACGCGTTGCGTGCGGCGAGGGTGACAGTGTCGGCAAGGCTCACACCGAAGAGAGTCTCACATACCGGTACCGCCGGTAACAGGCAACTCCGCCGATCGCGCTACCGCGGCCCCATGCCGACCGGGTTGAGCGGCGGCACCACCGCCTCCTGCACCCTGCGCACCAGGGGCTCGAGCGATGTGGTCAGCTCCGTGATCGCGTCGGCCGACAGCGTCGCGAGCGCGCCGGTCCACGCCGCTTCGTCGGTCTCAGCCTCCACTTGGGCCAGCAATGCGGCCCCGCTGCTGGTGAGAGTCGGGGTGACCGGCTCTCCGCCGACCGCGCCCCGAGCGCGCAACTCGTCGAAAGCATCCGCCCACTCCGCCTCCGACACCCCGCGCGCGGGCCGCATCACCGATTCCGGCGCCTTGCCCGCGGCCACCTGCGCGACCAGCGCTTGACGCCCGGTCAGGCCGTGGGTGACCAGAGCCGCGACATGACCGTCACCGCGATGTTCGCGCAGCGAGGTGGCCAGCTGCCACAGCGCGGCCACCGGATCGGCGGGCAGCGGCAGGTCCGCGTTCGCGGCGAACAGCACCCGCCCGGTGGGATCGGCGGCACGCTGCGCCGGCGCGAGCAGCTCGACCGCCCGAGCGCACACCGCGTCACCCGCACCGACGCCACGCAGCAACCCGGTGGCCAGCTCGAGCCGGGCGTCCAGACACTGCTGCGGCGTCGCCCGCTGCCACGCCTCCGGCAGCGCGCGATGCACCATGTCGGGGTGGAATCCGGCGAAAGCCGCCCGCACCGTCGCGGGCGTCACCGCTCCCAGCGGCGCGGCGCGGAACGCGAAGTAGGTCTGCCAGTAGCCGCGCAAGCCGATGCCGAGGCCCGCCTCCTTGACGCCGGTTCCGAAATAGACGACATCGTGTAACGGTTCGAGCGTCGCCCAGATTTGACGCGCCGGATGAATTGCCATGTCGCGCAGCGTACGTCGGCGCCCGGCGCGGCGAAAGCGAGGTGCGGGAATCACGATTTTCCACAGCGCGCCGCAGTGGCAATTCGAGCGAGGAACAATATCACGCTACAATCACCTCGGACAACGAAAGTTTCGCTCGACGGAGTTGCCGGACGTCGCGCTCACGCACACCGCGGGGACGCCGCTACGACCGCCGACCGGTTTCGAGTGCGAAGTTTTCGTTGGACAGGAAAATGTGCGCGCACCAGATCCGCGTCACCAGTGCGCCGCGCCGATGTTTTGCGAGGTAGCCGCCGCTTTTCGGGGCAGGCGCCCGGCATCCGGAGCGTGGCCGGGTGGAGTATCGCCTGCGGAGTCGTGGTCGTCGTGGACCGCCCGGTCCGCCCCACCTCGTGCGCGCGGGACGTGATTACGAGGAAGGCACGAACCTGAGCAAGATCACAGTCGATCAGGAACCGGGACTGGCGGAGACCCTGTTGACGGCCGAACTGGACGCAACGCATACCGCCCCGACTTTCGCCGAATTGGGCGTGCGCGCGGAAATCGTCCGCGCACTCGGCGAGATGGGAATCGAACGTACTTTCGCCATTCAAGAACTGACCCTCCCGCTGGCGCTCGCGGGGGAGGATCTCATCGGTCAGGCCCGCACCGGCATGGGTAAGACCTTCGGATTCGGCGTGCCGCTGCTGCACCGGATCGCGACCGCGGATACCGGCACCACACCGCTGGACGGCACGCCGCGAGCGCTGATCATCGTGCCGACGCGCGAGCTGTGCATCCAGGTCACCAAGGATCTGGAGAACGCGAGCAAGTACCTGACCAACCACCAGGGACCGCTGCGCGTCGCCTCCATCTACGGCGGCCGCCCCTACGAGGCGCAGATCGCGGCGCTGCGCTCCGGTGTCGACGTGGTGGTCGGCACGCCCGGCCGCCTCCTGGATCTGGCCGATCAGCAGCACCTGATCCTCGGCAAGGTCGGCGTGCTCGTGCTGGACGAGGCCGACGAGATGCTCGACCTGGGCTTCCTCCCGGATATCGAACGCATCCTCGGCATGGTCCCGGACAAGCGCCAGACCATGCTCTTCTCGGCGACCATGCCGGGTCCGATCATCACCTTGGCGCGCACCTTCCTGTCCCGCCCGACGCATATCCGGGCCGAGGAGCCGCACGATTCGGCGGTGCACGACCGCACCGCGCAGTTCGTCTATCGCGCACACGCCCTGGACAAGAGCGAGCTGATCGCCCGGATACTTCAGGCCGAGAGCCGCGGCGCCACGATGATCTTCACGCGCACCAAGCGCACCGCGCAGAAAGTGGCCGACGATCTCGCCGAGCGCGGGTTCGCGGTCGGCGCGGTGCACGGCGACCTCGGGCAGATCGCCCGGGAGAAGGCGCTGACCAAGTTCCGCAAGGGCGCCATCGACGTGCTGGTCGCGACCGACGTCGCGGCGCGCGGCATCGACATCGATGACGTCACGCACGTCGTCAATTACCAGTGCCCGGAGGACGAGAAGACCTACGTGCACCGGATCGGGCGGACCGGCCGGGCCGGACGCACCGGCGTCGCGGTGACCTTGATCGACTGGGACGAGCTCAACCGCTGGTCGGCGATCAACAGCGCGCTCGGACTCGGCATCCCCGAGCCGGTCGAGACGTACTCGCGCTCGCCGCACCTGTACTCGGATCTCGGTATTCCCGAGGGCGTGACCGGTGTCGTGCGCACGGCGAAGCCGGAACGCGACCCGGAGGCGGTCGTCGTCGAACGCCCCGCCCGCACTCCGCGCAAGCGCAATCGCAGGCGCACCCGTGGTGGTCAGCCGATCGACGGCGCGGTGAACGCCACCGACACGGCCGACACCGAGACTCCCGCCGGTGACGAGGCGACGGGCCCGGAGCAGACAGCCGACGAGGCCGACAAGCCCGCCCGCCGCAGGCGCAGGCGGCGCAAGACGACCGACGCGACGGACAACACCGCCGCCGACGAGTCGAGCACCGACGCCTCGGGCGACAGCGACGCCGACAGGAACGACTCCAGCGGCAACAACGCCAGCGGCAACAACGCCGACGGCAACAACGAGGACCACAACGACGCGGACGAGACCGGATCGGCCGACCGGCCCGCTCGCCGTCGGCGCAGGCGCCGTCGCTCCGGCGAAGGCGAAGCGGCGGCCGAGGACACCGGGAGCGCGGCCGAGCCCGCGACGGCCGCATCGGCCTGATCGCCCGGATCGGCTAGTCTCGCACTCGTGCTCGCACCCGAGCGGCGGACGCGCGCCGACATCATCTCCGCAGTCGCGATCGCGGTTCTCGTCGTGATCGCGGGGCTCGTGGTCTGGGTGCGCGGGGACGCGCACGGCACCGAATCGGTGACCGCGTCGTCCACGGTGCCGACGCCAGCGGCGGCCGATCAGCTGCCGACCTCGCTGCGTGAACTGTGGCGCGCGCCGGACGGCGCGAGCGCGCGAGCGCTCGTGTCCGGCGGCGTCGCGGTGACCGGCGACGAGCACACGGTCACCGGCCGCGATCCGCGCACCGGCGACCAGCTCTGGAAATATCGGCGCGACCTGCCGCTGTGCGGCGTCGAAGGCCAATACGGCATGGTGATCGCGGTCTACCGCGACGAGCGCGGCTGCAGCCAGGCCACGATGCTGGCCGGCGACAGCGGCGCCCGTCGCACAGCTCGTAGCAGCTACATGGACCAGGACGTGCGGCTGTCGGTCGACGGCACCTACCTCCTCGCGCAGGGAGCGCAGCGGCTGGAGATGTGGCGCTCGGACCTGGTGCGCACCGTGGAGTACGGCTTCGTCGACGCACCGGTGAACGTCAAGACCCAGCCACGCAAAGGCTGCACACTGCTGTCGTCCGGCTCCAGCCCGTCTCGGCTCGCCGTGCTGGAGCGCTGCCCCGCCGACCCGGCCGCCCGGCTCACCGTGCTCAACCCGGCGCCCAAGGACAACACGGTGCCCGAGGAGCACGGCTCGCACGTATTGACCGGTCCCGGAGCGGATTCCGCCGAGGCCAGGGTGGTCGCGGTGTCCGACAGCCGGATCGTGCTCTACTTCCCCGGTATCGCGGCAGGCGCCGAACCGCTTCCGCCGCGCCTGGCCGTCTACGACGGCAACGGCAATCCGATTGTGACGCATCAGCTTTCGGCGCCGCTGAGCAGCGCGGCGACCACCACCCGCATCGGGTCCGCTTATCTGGTCTTCACCGGGAACAGCGTGATCGCGTTGAACGGCAGCACGTTCGACCCGCTGTGGACCGCGGGCCGAGCCCTCGGATCACCGGCGCTCATGGCAGGAAAACTGCTGCTGCCCACCGCGGGCGCGTTCACTGTCCTCGACCCGGCCACCGGAGCCGAAGCAGGGCGCATCCCGGTGGAGCGGCCCGGCTACACCGGCAGTCCGATCTCCCTCACCGTGGTCGGGAACACCGTGCTCGAACTTCGCGACGCACAACTGCACGCGTTGGGGTGACGCCGCCGAATCTGTCGGTGCCTCGAGGCAGACTGAGGGAATGAGCGAAATCGAAGCCACCGCGGACGGATCGAAGCCCGCGACCACGTCCTACGACGATCCGGACGCGCCGTGGAACCGGGAGTACTCCGAAGAAGAGATCGCCAGGTGGAACGACGGCGTGATCCAGGAGTTCCGCGACAACGCGGGCAAGGTCGGCGGCGCCTATGAAGGCGGTGAACTGGTGCTGCTCACCACCACCGGCGCCAAGAGCGGCAAGCGCCACCTCGTACCACTGGGCGTGTTGCGCCGCGGCGAAACCCTGTATGTGAGTTCGTTCATCGAGGACAGATATCCGGCTTGGTACCACAACGTGAAAGCCGATCCGAACGTCACCATCGAGTTCGGGCAAACGGTGTACCGAGGCAGGGCGCGGGCACTCGAGGGCGCCGAGTACGACGAATTCGCGAGCTGGGTGGCAGCGAACAATCCGCTGCTCGCGGACTACCAGGCCAAGGTTTCGCGACCGCTGCCGCTGGTGGTGCTCGAGATCGGTGAACCGCTCGGCCCGGTCGCGGGTACGGCGTCGAACGCCTGATCCACGACGCGTGGCGCACCATGATCATCGGTGCACCATCATGGAGACATGTCCGCACTCGACGACGCCCGCGTTGTGCTGCTTCGCCACGGCGAGACCAGCTGGTCCACACAGCGGCGGCACACCGGCCGCACCGACCTCCCGCTCACCGAGCGCGGCGAGCAGCAGGCCAGGGCCGCGGGCGTCTTGCTCGCCACGCTGGGACTGCGAAACCCTTTGGTGCGCACCAGCCCTCGGCTACGCGCGATGCGCACGGCGGAGCTGGCCGAACTCACCGACGCCGTGGTCGACGACGACCTCGCCGAATGGGATTACGGCGCCTACGAGGGCCTGACCACCCCGCAGATCCGCGAGTCCGTGCCCGGCTGGACCGTCTGGACCGGCCCGGTCCCGGACGGCGAGACCGCGCGGCAGGTGCGCGAACGCGCCGACCGGGTACTGGCCGCCGTGGCGCCGGTGCTGCCGGAGCGGGATATCGTGCTGGTGGGGCACGGCCACTTCTCCCGCGCGCTGATCGCCCGCTGGGCCGAATTCGACATCCGGGAGGGCCGCCGATTCGCCATGGCGACCGGCGCGCTGACCGTCCTCGGCTACGAACACGACGTGCGCGCGATCCGCGCGCACAATCTGGTACCCAACGGAGCGTCACTGTGACCCGAACCGACTCCCCCGTCGTCGACCTCGGCGACGCCGTCCTGCGCCGCGCCGTCGCATCGGACGTGCCCGCCTTGGTCGACCTGATCTACGACCTGGCCGAGTACGAGAAGGCGCGGCAGGAGTGCACGGTCACCACCGCACAGCTGCACTCCGCGCTGTTCGGGCCGGAGCCCAAGTTGTTCGCGCACGTGGTCGCGGACGAGTCGGGGCTGCTCGGCTGCGCCATCTGGTTCCTCAACTTCTCCACCTGGGACGGCGTGCACGGCATCTACCTGGAAGATCTGTACGTCAAACCGGAAACCAGGGGCAAGGGCTACGGCAAGGCGCTGCTCACGGCCCTGGCGAAGGAGGCGGTCGACCACGGCTACAGCCGCGTGGCCTGGTCGGTGCTGACCTGGAACCAGCCTTCGATCGACTTCTACGAGTCGATCGGCGCCGTAGCCCAGGACGAATGGGCGGTCTATCGGCTGGCAGGCGACGCGCTCGGCAAGCTGGCCGCCGAAACACGGTAGCGCGCGTGCCCTGGTTCCCGCCGCTCGATCGCGAGTCCTGGCCCACCACCGCCGAATCGGCCATGGCGATGCAGGACGAATTGCGGCCGCTGGTTTCCCCGGTCACCCCACCGGGCACCCGGTTCCGCACCGTCGCCGGACTCGACTCCGCCTATGGCGACAACAGCGCCGTAGCCGCCGCGGTAGTCGTCCTGGCGGCAGACACCCTCCGCCCGGTCGCTTCGGCCGTCGCGCACGCGACCGCCGCCTTCCCCTACGTGCCCGGACTGCTCGCTTTCCGTGAGATCCCGGCAACCCTCGCCGCGCTCGAAAAGCTCGACGCGGCACCGGATCTGCTGGTCTGCGACGGGCAAGGACTCGCCCATCCACGGCGCTTCGGCCTCGCCTGCCACCTCGGGCTGCTCACCGGGGTGCCGACAATCGGCGTCGCGAAGACAGTGTGGGGCGACTACACCGAGCCGGGTCCGCAACGCGGCGCGGCCACCGCCATCACCATCGACGCAGCGGTGGTCGGGCGTGCGCTGCGCACCAGAACCGGCGTCAAACCGGTCTTCGTCTCCGTGGGGCACCGCATCGACCTCGACACCGCCTGCGCCCAGGTGCTCGCCCTGACCCCGAACTACCGGCTACCGGAAACCACCCGGCACGCCGACCACCTGTGCCGGTCGGCGCTGCGCACGGCGACCGGGGACTATTCCGGCTCGACCCCGTAGTCGTGCGCCATCCAGCGCGTCGACGGCGGCGCGAACAACAGCACGAGCGCCGCGACCGCGACCACTCCGAGCGCAGCGCCGTAGACCGGCTGATGCGAGTCGGTGAGCAGCGACCAGGTGACCGGGAGCAGCAGCAGCTGAGCGATGACGGCGATGGCGCGCCCCCAGCGTTTCCCCAGCAGCAGCCCGACGCCCGCGGCCAGCACCGCGCCGCCGAGGATGCCGAACCAGGCGGCCGTGCCGTAACCGCTCGCCGCGGACTGGTCGTGACCCAGCAGCCCGCGCACCACCAGCACGATCGCGACACCCACGGCGACGACGCCTTCGAGCGTCACCAGAGCGCCGGCCACCCGCACCGTCGTCGGCGCCATTCCCGTCGCACCCTTGTCGCTCACGACCGCGCCTCGCCCGCACTCGGCTCCGTCGTGCGCGCCAGCGCACGGTGTCCCCGCTTCCCTCGATGACGCTCGTTCACGCGGCAAGCCTACGACTCACCCGACCGCGCCATCGCCCTGGCTTGTGCCGGGAGAACGACGCACGGGCCACGCTCGCCGCTTTTCCGGCGCGGGCCGGCCGCCAACTAGGCTGCCCTCGTGCGGACGCTGCTGATCGTGAACCCGAATGCCACCTCCACAACGCCGGCGACCCGGGACCTACTCGCGCACGCTCTGGAGAGCCGCACCCAGCTGACCGTTGCGCACACCCAGCACCGCGGTCACGCCGCGGAACTGGCCCAGTGGGCCGCGACCAACGAGATGGACCTGATCGTCGTGCACGGCGGCGACGGGACGGTCAACGAGACCATCAACGGGTTCCTGCCGCTGCCGGTCCTGGACGACGGCCAGGCCTGGCTGCCGCGCCTGGGCGTGATCCCGGGCGGCTCGGCGAACGTCTTCGCCAGGGCGCTGGGGATCTCCTCCGACCCGGTGACCGCCACCAACCAGCTCATCGACCTGCTCACGCGGGACTCCGACCGCCGCATCGGCCTCGGGCTCGCCGACGACCGCTGGTTCTGCTTCAGCGCGGGCGTCGGACTGGACGCCGACGTGTGCGAGGCGATCGATGCCAGTCGCGCGCGCGGCCGCACCGCGACCCCGGCACGCTACGTTCGAACAACCGTGCGACAATTCTTCCGGGCCAAGCGCAAGGAACCCCGCGTTCAGGTGGAGATCCCGGGCCGCAAGCCCGTGGACGGGGTGCACTACGCGTTCGTTACGAACACCACACCTTGGACCTATCTGAACGCCACGCCGGTGCACACCAACCCCGGCACCCGGTTCGAAACGGGCCTCGGGGTGTTCGCGGTGCGCTCGATGGCCGTGCTCCCGACACTCCTACTCGCGCGGCAACTTCTGGCGTCCAACGGAAACCCCAAGTCGCGCAATTTATTTCGAGCAGACGACGTTCCCACCGTACGAATCGAGTCCAAAGAACCCATCGGTCTGCAAATCGATGGCGACTTCATCGGCAAGCGCAACGTGGTGGATTTCACGGCGGTGCCCGACGTCCTCGCGGTCGTGGCGCCACGGCCGCTCTGAGGGCGAAACGCCGCGGAAAACATCGCGGTTGTGCTGCGAAAAGCAGGTGGAGCGAGTACAAAGGACCGGGCAGGCTCCCCATGCGGGGGCCTTCAGAGCGTGAGCTTCCCCACGGTGCACCGCGTGCCTATTGACATCTACGGTGTTCGTGAAAGCATTCACAAGCAACCGTGCGGAAACATTCGAGTCGCACAAGTGAACGATCCACAAACCAAAGGCGCCACTGCGCGGCGCCCAGCAAAGGAGCAGAGGAATGGACTGGCGCCACAAGGCCATCTGTCGCGATGAGGACCCCGAGCTGTTTTTCCCGGTGGGTAACAGTGGTCCGGCGCTCGCACAGATTGCCGATGCCAAGCTGGTCTGCGCTCGCTGCCCCGTAACCGCCGACTGCCTGTCCTGGGCCCTGAAGTCCGGACAAGACGCCGGCGTGTGGGGAGGTATGAGCGAGGACGAGCGCCGGGCGCTCAAGCGTCGTAACGCGCGCACCCGCACCCGCACCGTCGTCTGATCGAGACGACCGGCTTTACCGGGCCATTCAGCCCGGCCCGGTAACGCATTTCAGCCCGGCACCCAAAGGTGCCGGGCTGTGTTGTTTTCGTAGTTCTCGCACCCCCGACGCGAACTGGAAATGGCCGGTCTCGCTTCGCCGGGAAACGGGAACGAGGCCAATGGGCTTGCGTGGGACGGCAATAACGGCAGCGCGCATCAGGCTGTCCCCGCGATGCGGTCTCGACTTGCGGATGATCGCGAGGCATGGGAAAAAGATTGGTTGCCGAGCAGGTCGAGACGGCCGCAAATCCGGTTGACACCTCGCATTCCGCTCGATTCGGACATTCCGGCGGCCATTCCGCCACAAGCCGGAAACCGCGTCCCGTCGCAGCCGCTGGTGACATCCCAGCAACAGGTCGTCGGAGGTCCCGCGCGATCGAACCGGTGGATGCGACACCACTGTCGATAGCGCGAAGTGGAACGAAACCGCCGCCGGAGCCGACCTGCTCCCGAGCCCGGGGCGGAGGCAGTGCGCGCCGATCCTCCGACGATGCCGACCGGGTCCGAGAACGGTCAGCGACCTGAACGACGGCCCAGCGGGACGCGCAGGACGGCGTCGGTGCCGATATCGGCGCCGGGATGCAGCCCGATGGAGCCCCCGAGTTCGGCGGTGACCAGGGTGCGGACGATCTGGAGGCCGAGCCGATCAGAGGATTCCAGGCTGAAACCGGGCGGCAGACCGCGGCCGTCGTCGCTGATGATCACGTCCAGCCAGCGGGCCGAACGCTCGGAACGTATTGTCACCGTGCCGTTTTCGCCCGAATCGAAGGCGTGCTCGATGGCGTTCTGCACCAGTTCGGTGAGCACCATCACCAGCGGGGTGGCGCGTTCGGCGGAGAAGACGCCGAGCGAGCCCGCCCGGCGGACCTTGATCCGCGCGGTGTGCACCGTAGCCACGTCGGCCATGATCGGCAGCAGCCGGTCGACCACCTCGTCCAGATCGACCTCTTCGTCCACCGACATGGACAGCATCTCGTGCACCGACGCGATGGAGGTGACCCTGCGCACCGACTCGGTGAGCGCCACCTGCGCCTCCTCGTTCTCGGTGCGGCGGGCTTGCAGGCGCAGCAGCGCGGCGACGGTCTGCAGGTTGTTCTTGACCCGGTGGTGGATCTCCCGGATGGTGGCGTCCTTGCTCAGCAGCGCGCGATCGCGGCGCTTGACCTCGGTGACGTCGCGGACGAGCACGGCGGCGCCGGCCAGTTCCCCGTGCGGGCGCAGCACGAGGGTGCGCAGCAGCACGGTGGCGCCGCGCGCCTCGACCTCCATCCGCCGCCCGGTCCGCCCGGCCAGCGCGGCTTGAATGTCGCCGACCACTTCCTGGGCGTCGAACGGGTCTGTGATCAGGGAGCGGGTGGTGACCGCGAGATCCTGCCCGGCCAAGTCGGCCTGCAAGCCCATCCGATGGTAGGCCGACAGCGCGTTCGGACTGGCGTAGACGACTATGCCCTCGGTGTCGAGCCGGATGAAGCCGTCTCCCGCGCGTGGGCTGGAATGGGTGGCCGCGCGATCCTCGGTGGTCGGAAAGGTGCCGTCGGCGATCATCTGGCACAGATCGTCCGCGCACGCCACGTAGGCGCTCTCCAACTGGCTGCGTACCCGGGAACGTTGCCCTTCGGTGTCCCGGCTCAGCACCGCGATCACGTCGTCGCCGCAGCGCACCGGGACGGCCTCGCGAATCGCGTGCACCGGGCGCGGGTGGTAGACGCCGGATGTCTCGACGTCGCTGTCGGCTCGCACGATGTCGCCGGACATCAGGGCCTCGAACACCTGCGGATGGTCGGCCCGGAGAGCGAGGGTGCCGACCATGTCCTCCTGGTGCACGGTGGGCGCGGTGGTGGGACGGCACTGCGCGACACACACGATGTCCGCGCCTTCCGTCACCGGGCCCGCACCGACCCACAACAGCAGATCGGCGAAGGACAGATCGGCCAGCAGCTGCCAATCCCCGACCACCCGCTGCAGATGATCCACGGCGACGCCGGGTAGGTCGGTGTGCTCGGCCAGCAGCTCGCTCAGGGTCGCCATGCAGATCTACCGCCGTAATCGATCAGGAGATGACGGCGATCAGGTGGCCCGCCTTGATCGCGTCGCCTTCCTTGACACCGATCGAAGTCACCGTGCCACTGGACTCCGCGAGCACCGGGATCTCCATCTTCATCGACTCGAGGATCACCAAGGTGTCGCCTTCCCGCACCGCGTCGCCCTCTTGCACGACCACCTGGTAGACGACCGACACCAACTCGGCGAGCACTTCCTCAGCCATGGCACCCCATTCACTCGTTGCCCTGTATCCGCTGACGGTACAGCCAACCACACGTGAAAGAATGGCCTTCAACCAGAAGGGAGACTACTCATGGGTAAGCGCGGACGTAAGAAGCGTAGCCGCAAGGGCAATGCGGCCAACCACGGCAAGCGGCCCAACGCCTGAGGCGACGCTCGGCCCGCAAGCACGAAACGGCACGCACTTCCCGTAGGAAGGCGTGCCGCTCGCGTTTCACGAACCGGTCACTCCGAGGTCTCGACCGAGGTCTCCTTGGTGACGACCGCCCGGCGGATTTCGATGGTCAGCCGCTCCCGCAGCGACGCGGGCGCGCGGTCGCCGCCGCACTTGCGGCTGAGCAGGCTCTTGACCTTCTCCTCGATGCCGTAGGCCTCGATACAAGGACTGCAATGCTCCATGTGGTGCTGCAACCGGGCCCTGGTCGCCTCGTCGCATTCCCCGTCCAGCATCAACCACACGTCGGCGAGCACCGCCGTGCAGTCGAGCTCCATGTCGGGGTCCCGTTCGGTACTCACTGCTTGACCTCCTGGCGTTCCCCCGAACGGTTGAAACCACGCTCGCGCGCGACATCGGCGAGCAGACCCTTCAGTTGTTTCCGGCCGCGGTGCAGCCGGGACATCACCGTACCGATGGGGGTGCCCATGATGTCGGCGATCTCCTTGTACGGGAAGCCCTCGACGTCGGCGTAGTACACCGCCATACGGAACTCTTCGGGGAGTTCCTGCAGCGCGGCCTTGATGTCGTCGTCCGGTAACGCGTCCAGCGCCTCGACCTCGGCCGAACGCAGTCCTTGCGAGGTGTGCTCGGCGGTCGCGGCCAGCTGCCAGTCGGTGATCTCGTCGGTCGGGTACTGCGCGGGCTGACGCTGCTTCTTGCGGTAGGAGTTGATGTAGGTGTTCGTCAGGATCCGGTACAACCAGGCACGCAGGTTGGTGCCCTCCCGGAACGACTTGAATCCCTGATAGGCCTTGACATAGGTCTCCTGGACCAAGTCCTCGGCGTCCGCCGGATTCCTGGTCATGCGCAGCGCGGCGCCGTAGAGCTGGTCGAGCAACGGGAGCGCGTCCCGTTCGAACCGCTGTGCCAGCTCGGCATCGTCGACGGTGCCGACATCGTCGGCCGCCACGTCATCGTCGCTCGTCACACCTGTCCCTTCGATCGCCGTACCTGCCAAATCTACCGGCTTCGGCATATCGAAGAAGAATCCGCCTTCGGTCGGGGACACCTCGGTCCCTACCGGACGGTCGTCGAGCAGCACGGGCACAGGCATCTCCTTCACGTCTTCATAGGGCCTGCTCACGCGGTGGAAATCAATCCGAGCGCTGTGTACCGGCTACAACATGCCCGGCCCTCCCGGTGTTCCCGCCTCCTGGGGCTCGCGGCGAGTCCACGGGGAAATCACTTGCGGATCGCGCCGCGGCCGCCGTTAGAGTTCGGCCCATGGCAGCAGGTGCGACACCGGCGATCCGCGCGTTGACCCAAGCGAAAGTGCCCCATCGCGTGCACACCTACAAGCACGATCCGCGCGCCGACTCCTACGGCACCGAGGCGGTCGACGCGCTGGGCGCCGAACTCGGCGTCGCGGCCGAGCAGATCTTCAAGACGCTGGTCATCGAGCTGGCCACCGGTTCGCTCGCGGTGGCCGTGCTCCCGGTGCCGAACACGTTGTCGCTCAAGGCCGCCGCCGCGGCGCTCGGCGCGTCGAAGGCGAGCATGGCGGACAGGACGCGGGCGGAGAAGACGACCGGGTACGTGCTCGGCGGCATCTCCCCGCTCGGGCAGCGCAAACCGCTGCCCACCGTGATCGACGACTCCGCGTTGACCTGGGACCGGATGCTGTGCAGCGCGGGGCGGCGCGGCCTGGAGATCGAGTTGGCGCCCGCCGACCTGATCCGGCTGACCGCTGCGGTGACCGCGCCCGTGACATCCGCGTAATTCAGCCACTGCCACCGCGATCTGTGCGTAACTTGAACGTGCCAGATCCATCGGACTCGAGGATGTGATGCGAATGTCCGCGCACCAGCGTATGCGCACCATGATCGTCGCGTTGTTCGGAGCTCTCGTCTTGGCTCTCGGTTCGGTAACCCTGCTAGCCCCCGTCGCCGCCGCCGCACCGGGCACCCCGCCGGTGACCCACGTCGACGACGACAGCGTCTTCGACTTCGACGGCAACGGCGGAAGCGACGACGATGACGACGACGACAGGGCCGAGAAAACCGAGAAACTCAGCGGCAACGTCACCACCAAACTGATCGACCTCGTCGCCGGAATCATCAAGTGCGGGCTGAATATCGCCTCGCCGAGCGTGAAGTGCTCACTGTAGGCGAGTCGAATTCGCCGCTGTATTGATTCTCCAGCGCATGCGGCGCTGGTTGTTCACAACGATCTCGCGTCCGGGCGGTCGCCACTTTGCTCGGTCGCCGACGGGCGGCCGTTCGGACGCGAGCCGGGCCGCGCACCGGTCTCGCTCGAGATGGGCGATGCGCGCGGACGGTCACAGAAGACTGATCTGCTCGGCTTGTTCTCGCTCGTCCACTCGGGCAAGCAGTTCCGGCCCGTTGTTGCGCACGCTGTTGACCAGCGGTGGTACCGGCCTGGGCACGATTGCGGCGACCACGTCCTCGGACGGGGTCTCCAGCAGGCTCGCCGGCGCGGGATGGTCCGGGTCCAGCCACGCGTCCCAGTGCTCCCGCGGCATGGGTAGCGGCATCCGGTCGTGGATGCGGGTCAGGTCGCCGACCGCGTCGGTGGTCAGGATGGTGCACGACAGCAGCGGCTCGCTCTCGGGCTGGGACCGGTCGCGCCAGACCGACCACAGTCCGGCCATGTAGAGACGGGAACCATCCGCGTTGGCCATGTAGTACGGATGCTTGGCTACCTTGCCTTTGCCGCCCTTCTCGGCGTTCGGCTCGACGATCCACTCGTACCAGCCGTCCATCGGCACCAGGCAGCGCCGGTACTTCACCGCGTCGCGGAAGGACGGCGTGGTGGCGGCCTTGTCGGCGCGCGCGTTGAACAGCGGTTTGCCCTTGACCGGGACGCCGGGCTCGGCGGCCTTGGTCCACACCGGGATCAATCCCCAGCGCATGCGCCTGATACGCCGCTTCGGGTCGTCGTCGGTGTGGCCCTGGTCGTGCCGCTCGACGACGGTGAGGACCTGGGTGGTCGGAGCGACGTTGTAGTTGGCGAAAGAGCTCTCCTCAGCGGTCTCGGTCTCGTCGATCGCATCCAACTCGACCGCCAGCCTGCCAGGGTTGGTCGTGGTCGCATATCGTCCGCACATATCCCGATAGTCCCACCCGCCACCGACAGTGTCGGAGACAATTGACGCATAGCTGATGACCTGTTGAGAGTTGTGGCATAGCATTCTCTCATCGGAAGGGCGGTCGCCCGTCCACCCAGACGCGCCGCATCGACCGTCCACCGCAGACGGCAAGAGGAGACCCACTGTGACATCAACCGACACCAAACCGGCCGACCACGACACGGCACTGACGTCGGTCAATCCGGCGACAGGCGAGGTGATCGGC
Source organism: Nocardia asteroides (assembly GCA_019930625.1). Taxonomy (NCBI): domain Bacteria; kingdom Bacillati; phylum Actinomycetota; class Actinomycetes; order Mycobacteriales; family Nocardiaceae; genus Nocardia; species Nocardia asteroides. The sequence continues at coordinate 3,297,835 of CP082844.1, read as the reverse complement.
ACGCACGTCATCGCCGACGAGGCCGCGGTGGCCGCCGCGGTCGCCAAGGCCCGCGCCGCGGCCGCCACCTGGGGCGCGCTGAGTTTCGACGAGCGGCGCACGCACCTGCTGCGCTGGTCGAGCAAGCTGGTGCAGAAATCGGAAGAGTTCTGCGAGCTGATCCACGCCGAGAACGGCAAACCCCGCGACGACGCCTTCCTGGAACTGATGCTCGCGCTCGAGCACATCTCCTGGGCGGCCAAGAACGCCAAGAAGGTGCTCGGCCCCAAGCGCGTCTCCCCCGGCGCGCTCATGTCGAACTTCAGCGCCCGGCTCGAGCAGCGCCCGCTCGGCGTCGTCGGCGTGATCGGACCGTGGAACTACCCGGTCTACACGCCCAACGGCTCCATCGCCTACGCGTTGGCCGCGGGTAACACCGTGGTGTTCAAGCCGAGCGAATTCTCCACCGGCATCGGCAACTTCCTCGCCGATGCCTTCGCCGAGGCCAATCCAGAACTGCCCGAGGGCGTCTTCATCACGATCAACGGCTACGGCGCCACCGGCGCGGCGCTGGTGCGTTCGGAGGTCGACAAGATCGCGTTCACCGGCTCCACCGCCACCGGCAAGCGGATCATGGCGGCCGCCGCGGAGCGGCTCACCCCCGTGCTGCTGGAATGCGGCGGCAAGGACGCGGTGATCGTCGCCGCCGACGCCGACGTCAAAGCCGCGGCCGACGCGGTCGCCTGGGGCGCCACCGCCAACAGCGGCCAGACCTGCGCGGGCGTCGAACGGGTCTATGTGGACCGCTCGGTGCGCGAGGAGTTCGTCGCCGAGGTCAAGCGCATCCTCAGCGACATCAAGCCCGGTTCCGACGACAAGGCCGCCTACGGCCCGATGACCATGCCGAGCCAGGTGGACATCGTGCGCCGCCACATCGACGACGCGCTGAAGAACGGCGGCACCGCGGTGCTCGGCGGGCCCGAATCGGTCAAGGCGCCGTTCATCGAACCGGTCGTGCTGGTCGACACCGACGAGAATTCCGAGGCGGTGGCCGAGGAGACCTTCGGCCCGACCATCACCATCCGCACCGTCGACGGCGTGGACGAGGCGGTGAAGCTGGCCAACAACTCCAAGTACGGGCTGTCCTCGGCGGTCTACTCGAAGAAGAACGGCCTGGACATCGCACGCAGGCTGCGCGTCGGCGCGACTTCGGTGAACTCCGTGCTGGCCTTCGCCGCCATCCCCGGCCTGCCCTTCGGCGGCGTCGGCGATTCCGGCATCGGTCGCATCCACGGCGAACCGGGTCTGCGCGAGTTCGCCCGCCCGCACTCGATCGCGGTGCAGCGCTTCACCGTTCCCGGCATGGCGCTGCTGAGCTACAGCCGCACCGACGCCACGATGAAGCTGCTGCGCAAGCTCGTTCCGTTCCTGCACGGGCGGAACAAGTAAGGAACCCGCGTGGGGCCGGACACTCGACTCGGTCGACTACCCGGCCCCATATCAGGTGGTAGTAGAGCGATCCGGCCCCGGCGAACGGACTCCGCGACGCTGATCGCGAGGACATGGTCCGCGCCCGAACCGCGCAAACAGGACTCGGGCGCACAATCACGCGGCCGCGCCGCGGCATCCGATCCGGCGGTTACTTCCCCGCGTGTGATGATGGACGAGTGAACTTCTGGCCAGCGCCCCATGTCGAAGTCCCCGTACACGCGACCGTGACCCTGCCCGGGTCGAAATCGATCACCAACCGGGCACTCATCCTGGCTGCCCTGGCCGACGGCCCTTCCACGATCACCGGCGCGCTGCGCAGCCGGGACACCGACCTGATGATCGCGGCGCTGTGCGCGCTCGGCGCGAACATCGAGGGCGAAGGCGACACGTTGACCGTCACCCCGGCGCCGCTGGGCGGCGGCACGGTCGACTGCGGGCTCGCGGGCACGGTGATGCGCTTCCTGCCGCCGGTCGCCGCGCTCGCGGCAGGCGAGGTCGCCTTCGACGGGGACGAACAGGCCAGGATCCGCCCGCTGCGCACCATCCTGGACGCACTTCGCGCGCTCGGCGCCGATATCGACGGCGACGCGCTGCCGTTCACCGTGCACGGCACGGGCGCGCTGCGCGGCGGCAGCGTGACGATCGACGCCTCCGGCTCCTCGCAGTTCGTCTCCGGCCTGCTGCTGTCGGCCGCGCGCTTCGACGAGGGCCTGGTGGTGCGCCACGACGGCAAGGCGCTGCCCTCGATGCCGCACATCGAGATGACCGTGGAGATGCTGCGCCGTGCCGACGTGCGGGTGCAGGCGCCCGCGGACAGCTTCACAGCGCAGACCTGGACCGTCGAGCCCGGCCCGATTCGCGCGGTGGACTGGGAGATCGAGCCGGACCTGTCCAACGCCACCCCGTTCCTGGCCGCGGCCGCGATCACGGGCGGCGAGGTCAGCATCCCGCACTGGCCGCGGCTGACCACCCAGCCTGGTGACGTGATCCGCGAGATCCTGGTGCGGATGGGCGCGGAAGCGCGCATCTTCGACGGCGTACTCACCGTGCACGGCCCCGACCGCTTGGCGGGCATCGACATCGACCTGCACGACGTGGGCGAGCTGACCCCCACCGTCGCCGCGCTGGCCGCGCTGGCCGACTCCCCCTCCGTGCTGCGGGGCATCTCCCACCTGCGCGGGCACGAGACCGACCGGCTGGCCGCGCTGTCCACCGAGATCAACCGTCTCGGCGGCAAGGTGACCGAGACGGAGGACGGACTGGAGATCGTGCCCACCGAACTGCACGGTGGAAAGTGGCATTCCTACGCCGACCACCGGATGGCCACGGCCGGAGCCATTCTCGGCCTCCGGGTACCCGGCATCGAGATCGAGGACATCGGGACCACGGCCAAGACCCTGCCGAACTTCGTCGCCCTGTGGGAGCGGATGCTCGAACCCGCGCTATCCGACGAAGGAGCGGCGCGCTGACGAAAGGGCGACGATCCACGGCCAGCTACGACGAATCCGACGTCCGGGTTCGTCCGGGGCGTAGTTCCCGTCCCCGCACCAAGACCCGGCCGCAGCACAGCGACGCCGAGTCGGCCATGGTGGTCGCGGTCGACCGGGGCCGCTGGGGGTGTGTCCTCGGCGGCGATCCGGAACGCCGGATCGTCGCGATGCGGGCGCGGGAGCTGGGCCGCACCCCGATCGTGGTCGGCGACCGGGTGGATGTGGTCGGCGACCTGTCCGGGCGACCGGACAGCCTGGCCCGCATCGTTCGGGTCACCGACCGCCGAACGGTGTTGCGCCGCACCGCCGACGACACCGATCCGTTCGAGCGAATCGTCGTCGGCAACGCGGAACGACTCTTCATCGTGGTCGCGCTCGCCGATCCGCCCCCGCGCACCGGCTTCGTGGAGCGCGCCATGGTCGCCGCGTATGCCGGTGGGCTGCAACCGGTTCTGTGCCTGACCAAGCACGATCTGGCCGCCGAATCCGAATTCGCCGCCGCCTTCGAGGATCTCGACCTCACCATCGTCTACGGCGGCATCGATGACCCGCTCGATCCGGTGCTGGATCTGCTCACCGATCACCTCACCGCGTTGATCGGCCACTCCGGCGTCGGTAAATCCACGCTGGTCAATCGTCTCGTGCCGGATGCGGAGCGGGCGGTGGGCGAGGTCTCCGGGGTGGGCAAGGGCAAGCACACCTCCACCCAGTCGGTCGCGCTGCCGCTGCCGGGCGGCGGCTGGGTCGTCGACACACCCGGCGTGCGCTCGTTCGGCTTGGCCCACATCACCCCGGACGACGTCATCGCCGCTTTCACCGATCTCGCCGAAGCCATCGAGGACTGTCCGCGCGGCTGTACCCATCTCGGTCCGCCCGCCGACCCCGAGTGCGCGTTGGACCAGATCACCGGCAAGGAACACCGGGTGGCCGCCATTCGCCGCCTGCTCGTCGCCCTGAACTCCAACGATTCCTGGTAGCCCGGATCAGTGCCCGTCCGGCTGTCCGGGCGCGAACGGCCATTCTTCGAACCACTCGCAGCGGCCCGCATCGTCGAAGCGCAGGATCCACAGGTCTCGCCACCGTGCCGGCGTGTCTCGCGCGTATTCCACCTCCACCCGGACCACCGCGGTGTCCCCCTCCACCGCGACGATCGTCGATCGCATGGTGAACGGCTCGCCGGGCCCGTCCCGGCCGGCTTCCCAGAAGTCCGCGAGCGCGCCGAGACCGGTCAGTGGCTGGGCCCACGGCGAGACGAGGTACCCGGCGTCCGCGGTGAACAAGTCGGCGAGCTGCCGCGTGCCCGCCGACCGCCAGGCTCGCTCGTATCCGGCGACCCATGCTTCGACAGCTGCGCGGTCCACGCCAGGAAGATACTCCGGTTCACCCGGCTGATGTGCGAGTTCGGCGCGGCTGCCGGCTGTCCGAACACGACGAAGGCGCCCAGGAAAACCCTGAGCGCCTTCGCGGTTCAGCGGATCAGTGGCGGCGGCGGGACTTCGGGCCGCGCCGGCCCTTCGCCTCCGCCCGGGCCGTCTCGCGGCGCTCACGGCGGGTGGGCTGCGGACCACCATCGGCGCCGTACTCCTCGGCGTCGCTGTGCACCGCGGCCCGGCCGCCCTCGTCGGGGCCGGAGTAGCTGAAACCACGCGGGGCGGTGTCATCGATGCCCCGCGCGCGCAGAGCCGCGGGCGCACCGTGCCCGTTCGCCACGGGAGCCTCCTCGGTGGGAAGGGGACGCGGCGCGGCCCCCGTACCGACCGGGGAACGCAGACCGGGGCTGACGGCGACGCCTTCCGGCTGCGGCTGCTGCACCTCGACCTGCAGGTTGAACAGGAAGCCGACCGACTCCTCCTTGAGGCCGTCGAGCATCGCGGTGAACATGTCGAAGCCCTCGCGCTGGTACTCCACCAGCGGGTCGCGCTGCGCCATCGCGCGCAGGCCGATGCCCTCCTTGAGATAGTCCATCTCGTAGAGATGCTCGCGCCACTTGCGGTCGAGCACCGACAGCAGCACCTGCCGCTCCAGATTGCGCATGCTGCCCTCGCCCGCGAGGCCATCGATCTCGGACTCGCGCCGCGCGTAGGCGTCGTGCGCGTCGTCCAGCAGCGCTTCGAGCAGCTCCTCGCGCGTCAGCTCGCCCGCCTCGCCGACCTCGGTCTCGCCGGTCAGGTCCCGGTAGTCCAGGCTCACCGGGTACAGCGTCTTCAGCGCCGACCACAGCTTGTCCAGATCCCAGTCCTCGACGTAGCCCTCGGCGGTGGCGCCGTCCACGTAGGCGGTGATCACGTCGGTGATCATCTCCTGGACCTGGCCCTCCATGTCCTCACCGCGCAGGATCCGGTTGCGCTCGCCGTAGATGACGGTGCGCTGCTGGTTCATCACCTCGTCGTACTTGAGGACGTTCTTGCGGATCTCGAAGTTCTGCTGCTCGACCTGCGTCTGCGCGCTCTTGATGGCCTTGGACACCATCTTCGCCTCGATCGGCACGTCGTCGGGCAGGTTCAGCCGCGTCATGATCGCTTCCAGCGCGGCGCCGTTGAACCGCCGCATCAGCTCGTCGCCCAGCGACAGGTAGAAGCGGGACTCGCCCGGGTCACCCTGACGACCGGAGCGGCCGCGCAGCTGGTTGTCGATGCGCCGCGACTCATGCCGCTCGGTGCCGAGCACGTAGAGGCCGCCCGCGTCACGCACCGCGTCGGCGTCCTCGGCGGTCTGGGCCTTGACCTGATCGAGCGTGGGCAGCCAGGCGCGCTCGTACTCCTCCGGCGTCTCCACCGGGTCGAAACCCTGCTTGCGCAGCAGGATATCGGCGATGATGTCGGGGTTGCCGCCGAGCACGATGTCGGTACCGCGGCCCGCCATGTTCGTCGCGACGGTCACCGCGCCCGGCCGGCCGGCCTCGGCGATGATCTCGGCTTCCTTCTCGTGGAACTTCGCGTTCAGGACGTTGTGCGGAATACCGCGCTTGGTGAACTGCTTGGACAGGTACTCCGAACGCTCGACGCTGGTCGTGCCGATCAGCACCGGCTGCCCCCGCTCGTGCCGCTCGGTGACGTCGTCGACCACTGCGGAGAACTTGGCCTCCTCGGTCTTGTAGATCAAGTCGGACTGGTCGGCCCGGATCATCGGCTTGTTCGTCGGGATCGGGACCACGCCGAGGTTGTAGATCTGGTGCAGTTCGGCGGCCTCGGTCTCGGCGGTGCCGGTCATGCCCGACAGCTTGTCGTAGAGGCGGAAGTAGTTCTGCAGCGTGATCGTGGCCAGGGTCTGGTTCTCCGGCTGGATCTCCACCCCCTCCTTGGCTTCGATCGCCTGGTGCATGCCCTCGTTGTAGCGGCGGCCGACCAGGATGCGGCCGGTGAACTCGTCGACGATGATCACCTCGCCGTCGCGGACGATGTAGTCCTTGTCGCGGGTGTAGAGCTCCTTGGCCTTGATGGCGTTGTTCAGGTAGCTCACCAGCGGCGAGTTCGCGGCCTCGTAGAGATTGTCGATGCCGAGCTGATCCTCGACGAACTCCACGCCCGCCTCGTGCACGCCGATGGTGCGCTTCTTGATGTCGACCTCGTAGTGGAGATCCTTCTTCAGCAGCGGCGCGATGCGCGCGAACTCGGCGTACCACTTCGACGAGGCATCCGCCGGGCCGGAGATGATCAGCGGGGTGCGGGCCTCGTCGATCAGGATGGAGTCGACCTCGTCGACGATGGCGAAGTTGTGCCCGCGCTGCACCAGGTCGTCCAGCGAGTGGGTCATGTTGTCGCGCAGATAGTCGAAGCCGAACTCGTTGTTCGTGCCGTAGGTGATGTCGGCGTTGTAGGCCACCCGCCGCTGCGCGGGACTCATGCCGGACAGGATCACGCCGACCTCGAGACCGAGGAAGCGGTGCACGCGGCCCATCCACTCGGCGTCACGCTTGGCCAGGTAGTCGTTCACGGTGACGACGTGCACACCGTCACCGCTGATCGCGTTCAGGTAGGCGGGCAGCACACAGGTGAGGGTCTTGCCCTCACCGGTCTTCATCTCGGCGATATTGCCGGTGTGCAGCGCCGCGCCACCCATGACCTGCACCTTGTAGTGCTTCTGGCTGAGCACCCGCCAGGACGCCTCCCGCGCGACCGCGAACGCCTCGGCCATCAGCTGGCCGAGCGGATCGCTCTCGCCCTCTTCGACCATCTCGGCGTAACGCTCGCGGAACTCGTCGGTCTTGGCCCGCAACTCGGCGTCGCTGAGGTCCTCGTAATCCGGCTCGAGGGCGAGGACCTGGTCGGCGAAATTCGAGAGCCGCTTGACTATGCGACCCTCACCAATCCGAAGCAACCTCGTCAGTGTCAGCGCAGGCACGGGTCTCGTCAGTCCTCTGGTCGGTGTGTCAAATCTGTCGTCGGCCCCCGGGCCGGTGCGGGCCCACGCGGTTGCGCGGAATCCGCTGCATGCTTCATGGTAATGCTCTGTCTGATTTGCAGCGCCCGCGGCGCTGCGTGTTCGCGGCCCCCTGGTGGCTCGCGTCCGAGCGACCGCCGCTGGCGACTTCGTCGCGGACGCGGCGGCCACTCGGACGCGAGCCGGGCCGCGAACGGACAATGCTCGGTCTCGCTTCGCTCGAAACCGGTGGTCGGGCCTGTGTGGTCACGCACAGTGGGCACGGCACCACCTGAAAATGCTCGACACGCCAGGTGGCAGCTCCAGCGGGAGCAGTAGCGACTTGGTCACATGTGGGACTATCGCCACGCGCACGGGCCAGCCCAACTTGATGCATCATCTCACGCCGAACCGGTGGCGGGCCTCCGTGGTCTCGCAGTGGGTACGGCACCACCTGAAGATGCTGAACACGTAAGTGGCAGGTCCAACGGGGCCCGTAGTGACCTCGGCACATGCACGACACGCGGCCCGGACGCGGACCGAGCACAACGGTAATGCTTCACCTCACGCTGAACCGGCGGCCGGGTCGAAACGGGCCGTATGTGGTCACCGCGCTACTCGGCGCTCGACTCGTCGCGCAGGGAGGGTCGCCGGCGGAGCCGCCGGCGACTTCGTCACATGCTCGACTACCACCCGGGTCCGGCAGCGTGGCGCGGTGATGCTTCGACACGTGGGCGGCCGGATGCTGCGGCCGTGCATCGCGGTTCGCGCTGTGATCGAATCGAGGTTGCCGAGCTCGTAGGGGCGGTGTGTCGCGGCCTCGGGGTTCGGGTGGTGCGTCGAATTCGTCGGAAAATGCCGCAAAGGCCGGGGTAACGGTTGGTGCGGCAGCACAATAAGCGGGGGCGGCATCGGGAAAAGGAGTACCGGGCAGCGTGATCACGAGACTGACGCCGCAGGACACGGCGTTCTACCGGCTCGAGTCGAGCAGCAATCCGATCCACATCGGCTCTCTCGCGATCGTGCGGAACACCGAATCGGGCGACGGCTCCGGCCTGCCGATCCTGGACTACGACCGGCTGATCGACCTGGTCGAGAGCAGGCTCGCGCTGGTGCCGAGGTACCGGCGCAAAGTGCGGGAGATCCCGCTGTCGCTGGGGCGGCCGGTCTGGGTCGAGGACAGCCGGTTCGACATCACCTATCACATCCGGCGCTCGGCGCTGCCCGGTCCGGGCACCGACGAACAACTACACGACCTGGTCGCCCGGCTCGCCTCCCACCCCTTGGACCCGGCCCGGCCGCTGTGGGAGATGTACCTGATCGAACGGCTGTCCGAGGGCCGCTGCGCGATCTTCACAAAGACCCATTCCGCGCTGGTGGACGGGGACACCGCACTCGAGATCGGTCACGTGATCCTCGACGCCGGGCCGGCGCCACGCGAGTTCGCGGGCGACGACTGGATCGCGCCACGCGAACCCGGCGAAGTGGAACTGCTGGTGAGCGCGCTGGGCCAGCTCGCCGCGCAGCCGCGCCGGGCGCTGGAAGTGGCCCGCGACGCGAGCGCCAACGCGTTCGCGGTGCTCGGAACGGCGGGCAAGGCGGTGGAGTCGGTGGTCGCCGCCGTGCGCACCGCCGCGACCGGCGCGCCCGACAGCCCGCTGAACACCCGCACTTCGCGCAATCGGCGCTTCGCCGTGGTGCGCACCGACTTGGCCGACTACCGCACGATCCGCAAGCGTTTCGGCTGTTCGATCAACGACGCGATCCTCGCGGTGGTCACCGGCGCCCTGCGCAACTGGCTGCTGTCGCGCGGCGAAGCGCTCAGCGAGTCGACCACGCTGCGGGCGGTGGTGCCGATGTCGGTGTATGTCGAGGGGACCGACGGCCAGGCGCAATCGGCGAGCGAGGTGTCCTCGTTCCTGATCGATCTGCCGGTCGGCGAGCCGAATCCGGTGATGCGGCTGTCGCACATCGCGCACGCCACCGAATCCAACGGGCGGCAGCGGCGCGGCGTCCGCGCGCGTACCCTCGTGCACCTGGCCGGATTCGCTCCGGCCAGCCTGCACGCGATGAGTGTGCGCGCGGCGAGTACCTTCGCAGAACACACGTTCAATCTGGTGATCACCAACGCGCCGGGTCCGCAAGCGCCGATGTACATCGGCGGCGCGCGGATGCTGGAGATGTACCCGGTGTCGCCACTGCTGCGCAATCAAGCGTCGAGTATCGGGATCACGTCCTACGACGGGCGCGTGTTCTACGGACTCAACGCCGACCGCGACGCGATGGCCGACATCGGCGTGCTCGCCACGGCGGTGCGCGATTCCATGGAGGAGATGCTCGGTGCCTGCGTCTGATCAGAGGAAGCTGCGGGTCTACATCCCGGCTACGGTGCCGATGCTGCGCGAGCTGGTCGAGCGCAGGGAACTGACGCCGGTCAGCGGGACCGCCTTCGCGGTGACGCCCGCGCTGCGCGAGGCCTACGCCTCCGGTGACGAGGAAGAGCTCGGCGAGGTCGCCATGAACGAGGCCGCCCGCGCCTCGCTGCGACTGCTCGCCGCCGAACGCGAGGCGATCGGGTCGTCGGAGGACTCCGACCCCGACCCCGACTCCGACGAGGCCGCGCCGGTCACCGGCGGCGGGCCGGTGTACCGCCGCGCGGTGATCGCCGCCGACGTGACCGGCGCGAAATTGCGACCCGACCTCGACGACGCGGTGGTCCGGCTGACGGGTCCGATCGGCTACCAGCAGATCGCCTCTGTGCACGTCGATCTGGCCGACGCCGAACCGCAGGTGGCCAAGGCCGTCGATGTGGTCGACGCGGCCGATCTCGGCGACACCGACGCCGAGTTCGTGCTCGGGGACGCCGAAGATCATCAACTGGCCTGGTACGCCGCACAGGAATTGCCGTTCCTGCTCGAACTGCTCTGACCCGCGCCGCCGTGCGCGGACTCCTCCCCCGCCATAACCTACGATGCCGTAACCTTGCGGCGAGGCATCCGATCGGGGAGACGGCGGCCTTGCGCATCCGACGACAGGGAGACCAACGGCAGCGATGGGTTCGAAAATAGGGAGCTTCTCCGTGCGAGGCGTCCGTGCGTGGCTGGAGGCGCCCGCCGCGAGCGTCGCCGAGCGCGGCGGCAAGTTGAACGTGTTGCGCGGCGCCGTGGCGCGAGTGACCACGCCGTTGCTGCCGGACGACTACTTGCATCTGGCCAACCCGTTGTGGTCGGCCCGCGAGCTGCGCGGACGCATCGTGGAGGTACGCAAGGAGACCGCCGACGCCGCGACGCTGGTGATCCAGCCGGGGTGGGGTTTCGACTTCAAATACCTGCCCGGCCAGTACATCGGCATCGGCCTCCTGGTCGACGGACGCTGGCACTGGCGCTCGTACTCGCTGACCTGTCCGCCGGATTGGTCCGTGCCCGGCCACGGCGGGAAGCGGCTGATCTCCATCGCCGTGAAGGCCATGCCCGAAGGCTTCCTGTCCAGCCACCTGGTCGGCGGCGTGCCGGTCGGCACCGTCGTCCGGCTCGCCGCGCCACAGGGCGGGTTCGTGTTGCCGTACCCGCCGCCGGAGAAGGTGCTGTTCCTCACCGCGGGCAGCGGCATCACACCCGTGATGTCCATGCTGCGCGCGATGGACCGCCGCGAGTCGTTCACGGACGTGGCGCACCTGCACTCGGCGCGCACCGCCGACGACGTGATGTTCGGTGCGGAGCTGCACGAACTGCACGAGCGCAACCCGGGCTTCGACACCCGCCTGCGTCTCACCGCCGAGCAGGGCAAGTTCGTTCTCGCCGATCTCGACACCGAGTTCCCGGATTGGCGCGAACGCGACACCTGGGCGTGCGGACCGGCCGCGATGCTCGACGAGATCGAGAACCACTGGCGCGAGGCGGGCCTGTCGGACCGGCTGCACGTGGAACGTTTCGAGATCGAGCGCTCGGCGGTCGGCGAGGGCGGCACGGTCACCTTCGGCAAGACCGGCCGCACCGTCGAGGCGGACGGTGCGACCAGCCTGCTCGAAGCCGGCGAGTCCGCCGGGGTGCAGATGCCGTTCGGCTGCCGGATGGGCATCTGCCAGACCTGCGTCGTCACCTTGAGTTCCGGCCACGTGCGCGATCTGCGCAACGGCGAGGAGCACCGGGAAGGCGACAAAGTGCAGACCTGCATCTCGGTAGCGGCGGGCGACTGCACCCTGGACGTGTAGTCCGGCAGGTACCCTCGATGTGAATCGAGTAGGGAAAGGACCCCGGTGGCCATCACCGACATCAAGGCGTTTGCCCACCTCACCACGACCGATATCGAGACGCTGGGGCAGGAACTCGATTCCATCCGGCGTTCGGTGGAGCTGTCCCGTGGCGAGCGTGATGCCAAGTACATCCGGCGCGCGATCGCGGCGCAACGCGGCCTCGAAGTAGCGGGCCGCGCCGTGCTGTTCGGCAGCCGTAACCGCTGGGCCTGGTTGACCGGCACCGCGCTGCTCTCGGTCGCCAAGATCATCGAGAACATGGAGCTCGGGCACAATGTCAGCCACGGGCAATGGGACTGGATGAACGACCCGGAGATCCACTCCACATCGTGGGAGTGGGACATGACCGGCCCTTCCGCGCAGTGGCGCCGCGCGCACAACTATTCCCACCACACCTACACCAATGTCCTGGGCAAGGACGAGGATCTCGGCTTCGGCATCCTCCGTATGACCCGCGACGAGCCGTGGCGGCCGATCCATTTGGTGCAACCGCTGGCGAACCTGCTGCTCGCCGCGACCTTCGAGTGGGGCATCGCCCTGCACGACTGGAGCATCGAGAAGGAGCTGGCGGGCACCCCGCCCTGGCAGCTGATGTCGGAGCCGAATGTGGCGTTCGGCCGCAAGATCCGCCGTCAGGTGGCCAAGGACTTCCTGTTCTATCCCGCGCTCACCGGTCCGGCGTTCAAGCAGACCTTGAAGGCGAACGCGACGGCGAATCTGGTCCGCAATCTGTGGGCGTACGCGGTGATCTTCTGCGGTCATTTCCCCGACGGCGCGGAGAAGTTCACCGTCGAGCAGCTCGAGAACGAGACCAGTGGCGAGTGGTACCTGCGCCAGATGCTCGGCAGCGCGAACTTCAAGGCGGGGCCCGCCATGGCGTTCATGAGCGGCAATCTCTGCTACCAGATCGAGCATCATCTGTTCCCCGATCTGCCGAGCAACCGGTACCCGGAGATCGCGGTGCGGGTGCGCGAGCTGTGCGACAAGTACGACCTGCCCTACACCACCGGGTCGCTGGCCAAGCAGTATCTGCTCGCCTTCCGCACCATCCACAAGCTGGCACTGCCGGACCGGTTCCTCAAGGCGACCGCCGACAACGCGCCGGAGACCTCGTCGGAACGCAAGTTCGCCGGTATCACGCTGCCGACGCTCGGCACGGAGTCCACGCATTGGCTGCGCGTCGATCCGGAGACCGGCAAGCGGCGGGGCCTGCGTTCGGCGCTGCACGAGGCGAAGGTCGTGCTGCAGGACAAGGCGCGACAGGAGAAGGAGATGCTGCGTGAGGCCAAGGCGGCGCTGAAGGAGAAGGCCGAACACGAGCGAGAGGTGCTGCGGGGCGCCAAGGTCGCGCTTCAGGAGCGAGCCCGGCACGAACAAGCGGCGCTGCGCGAGAAAGGCGATGCGTGACAGGCGTTTCAGCTTCCGCCGAAAGGCACGGTAAACTACCAGCCCCCATCTCCAGTCGCAATAGGGTATTTGACACAGCCACGCGGTGAACTTCGTAACCTACGCTCTCGTAACTTACGGTAAGGTAACCCATATGGCGATCTCGGATGTCAAGGAATACGCCCACCTCACCGAGGCCGACGTGGAAGCGCTCGGCGCGGAATTCGATGCGATCCGGCGAGAAATCGAGGCCTCGCGCGGCGAGCGCGACGCGAAGTACATCCGCAATGTCATCCGCTTGCAGCGAGTCCTCGAGATCAGCGGCCGTGCGGTGCTGTTCGCCAGCCCGGTGCGCGCCGCGTGGCTGGCAGGCGTCGCCCTGCTCGGTACGGCCAAGATCATCGAGAACATGGAGATCGGGCACAACGTCATGCACGGGCAGTGGGACTGGATGAACGATCCGGAAATCCACTCCAGCTCATGGGAATGGGACAACACCGGCGCGGCCAAGCACTGGAAGCACACCCACAACTACCTGCACCACAAGTACACCAACGTGCTCGGCATGGACGACGACATCGGCTACGGCCTGCTGCGGGTGACGCGCGACCAGCGCTGGAAGCCGTTCAACCTGGGCAACCCGGTCTACAACCTGGTGTTGCAGCTGTTCTTCGAGTACGGCGTTGCCATCCAGCACTTGGAGCTGGGCAAATTGGCGGCGGGCCGGTACAAGCCGGGCTCCCCTGAGCGGGCCGAGTTCGAGCGCAAGCGCAGCGAGGCGCTCACCAAGATGGGCAAGCAGGTCCTGAAGGACTACGTGGTCTTCCCCGCGCTCACCGGCCCCGCGTTCTTCTCCACGCTGACGGCCAACCTGGCCGCCAACGCGGTCCGCAACGTCTGGTCCAACGCGGTGATCTTCTGCGGGCATTTCCCGGACGGCGCGGAGAAATTCACCAAGGACGATATCGACGGCGAGACCAAGGGCCAGTGGTACCTGCGCCAGATGCTGGGCAGCGCCAACATCTCCGGCGGCCCGGTCATGCACTTCATGACCGGCAACCTGAGCCACCAGATCGAACATCATCTGTTCCCCGATCTGCCCAGCAACCGGTACGCCGATATCGCGGTGCGAGTGCGCGAGCTGGCCGACAAGTACGACCTGCCCTACACCACCGGTTCGCTGCCGGTGCAGTACTTCAAGGCGTGGCGCACCATCCTCAAGCTGGCGCTGCCGAACAAGTACCTGCGGGCCACCCCCGACGATGCTCCCGAAACCGCGTCGGAACGCAGGTTCGGCGGCCGCACCGCCGCCACGATCGATCCGGTGACCGGTCGGCGCCGCGGTCTGCGCACCGCGCTCGCCCAGGGACGCCGGCGGCTCGCCCGGCGCAGCGCCTCCGCCGCCCGCTGAGTCTCGTCGGCTCGGATCTCGCGATCCGGGCCGACGGACATCGGAACGCGGACGCCGACGCCGTGCGCGGTGGACTCGCCGGGTTTGATTGACTCGGGCGGTGCATGCTGAGGTTCTGAGCGTCTACGAGGCCATCCGGCGCCGCCGCGACGTCCGCGCGGAGTTCACCGGTGAACTCGTGGACGATGCGACACTGTGGCGGCTGCTGGCGGCCGCGCATCAGGCGCCCAGCGTAGGGAATTCGCAGCCGTGGGATTTCGTGGTGGTCCGCGAACCGGTGACACTGCGCAAGTTCGCCGACCACGTGGCAGGCAAACGCGTCGAGTTCCGGGACGCGCTGCCAGCCGAGCGTGCCGCGACCTTCGAGCCGATCAAGATCGAGGGCATTCTCGAGAGCGGCACCGGAATCGTGGTCTGCTACGACCACGATCGCGGCGGGCCGCAGGTACTGGGCCGGGCCACGGTGCCCGAAACCGGCGTCTATTCCGCGGTTCTCGCCATCCAGAACCTGTGGCTGGCCGCCACCGCCGAAGGCATCGGCGTCGGCTGGGTGTCGTTCTACGATCCCGGGTTCCTGGCCGACCTGATCGACCTCCCGGAGGGCGTCCGCCCGGTCGCTTGGCTGTGCGTCGGGCCGGTGCACGAATTCCAGCGCGTCCCAGACCTCGAGCGCTTCGGCTGGCGCGCCGGGAGACCGTTGACCGACGCGGTGCACCGCGAAACCTATCGCGGCTGAATTCCTTCGCCCGGCCGCGCATCGTTACCCAAATGTGTGGATCGTTCATGGTTCAATCGAATGCCGATCGGGTACGACAAGGGCGAAACTGCTTCGCACGCAGTGGGCTTGATCGTTAGTTCGTCGGTTCCAGGAGGTTTGTGCAATGGCCAATGTCGATGCTGTTCGGCTGTCGAGCGAGCTGGGCATCGATCTGGCACAGGCGATGTTGCGCCTGCGTCGGGAGGGCATCCCCGGCGAGACCAAGCACCAGACCTGTCTTCGGCTGATCGCCGACGAGGGACGCAAGCGGCGGGGCGCCACGGGCAAGGCCTGAGGCCGCCGCCGGTAGCGACCCGCCGACCGACGCGGAACTCGGAGCCGGTCGGCGGGGCACCGCGTCAGACGCGTTCGAGCACCGCCGACGCGCCGATGCCGCCCGCGGCGCAGATCCCCAGCAACGCCGTGCTCTTGCCCGTGCGCGCCAGCTCGTTGGCCATGCTGGTCACCATGCGCGCACCGGTGGCGCCGAACGGGTGACCGAGCGAGATCGAGCCTCCGTGCACGTTCAGTTTGTCGACGTCCACTTCGCCGACGGCGGTGTCGCGATCGAGCCGGGTCTTGGCCCACTCGTCGCTGGCGAGCGCGGTCAGCACTGCCAAGGTCTGGGCTGCGAAGGCCTCGTGGATATCGACGAGATCGGCGTCGCCCAGCGACATTCCGGCCTTCTCCAGCGCGCGCGGCATCGAGATGGCGGGGCCGATCAGCACTTGATCGGCCGGATCGACGCTCACGTAGCTCCACGACCGGAACGCCGCCAGGGGCCGGTAGCCGAGAGCATGCGCTTTCTCCTCGCTCATCAGCAGCACCGCGGCGGCCCCGTCGGTGAGCGGGCTGGCGTTGCCTGCGGTCACGCTGCCGTCGGCGGCGAAAACCGGTTTCAGAGCCGCTAGTTTCGCGACGCTGGTGTCGGCGCGCACCAGACCGTCGCGCGCGATGTCCTCCTCTTCGGGCGTGCGGACTCGCAGCACCTCGTCGTCGAATCGGCCCGACTCGATGGCAGCCGCCGCGCGGTGGTGCGAGCGGGCGGCGAACTCGTCCTGATCGGCGCGGCTCACGCCGTGGATGCGCGCCATCTTCTCGGCCGACTCCCCCATCACCTCGCCGGTGGTGCGCTCGGCAATCCTGGGACGGCTCGGCAGCAGGTCGGTGAACGGCGCGAGGCGCGCGACCGCGGACAGGTAGTCCTTCGGCTTCGGCTTGCCCAGTGCCAGCGGCGCTGCCGCGTGCACGACCTTCTGTGGCAGCTTCACCTCGGCGTTCGAAGTGGAATCGCTGCCGCCCGCGATCATGACGTCGTATTCGCCCCGCTCGATGGCGGCCGCGGCCGAGGTGACAGCCTGCAGACCCGAGGCGCAGGCCCTGGTCACCGTGTAGCCCTCACAGCCCGGGTCCAACCGCAGGTCCAGCGCGATCTCCCGCGCGATGTTGGGCGCCGCGCTCGGCAGGATGACGCCGCCCCACACGATCGCCTCCACTTGCGCGCCGGGCAGCCCCGTACGCTCCAGCAAGCCGCGCACCGCGGCGTCGGCCAGCGCGATGGAGTCCATGGTGGTGTATCCGGTGAACGCTCGCAGGAACGGCGTTCGGGCACCGGACACGATCACAGCACGGCGAGCAGCTCTGGTGGCCATGCGATTTCCTTTCGAAAGCTTCGGACCACCAAACTTACTGCAAAGTAAGGTTCACCGTCGACCCCCTTCGCCGACGGTGAACCCGACCAGCGACGATCCCCTCCACCGCCGCTGATCCGGTCTGCCACGCGCCGTTGCGCGGCAGACCGGAGACGCCCGTCCCGGCGGACGCCCCTGCGCGCTCCGGAACCACCGCATGACTCCGCTGCCATCCGACGCAAAGAACGGTAACAAACTTTCGACGCAGTTTTCAAATAGTTTCTATTCATTTGCCTCCGAGCTATCAGCGACTTACCATGAACCCACTATGCATAGCCCTTCGGAGCTGTCGCGGCAGAAGAGATTCGGGCGAATCATCAAAGAACGCCGGGACGAGCTCGGCCTCACCCAGCTACAGATCGGCGACCTCGGGGGACCTTCGGCGCCGACCATCCGGAAGATCGAAGACGGCGAGGCGACGATCAGCATGCAGACGCTGAACAAACTCGACGCCCCGCTGCGATGGCTTCCGGGCAGCGCCGCACGCACCTATGCGGGAGGCGTCCCCGCCGCCGACGAACCCGCGAACGGCGAACGCGGCGCGGGTGACTCGGTGGTGGCCGGGCCGGACGCGATCCGGTTCGAGATCTCCGACCTCACCGGCCTTCTCGCGGCATCGGGGCGGCTCACCGATGCCGTCGAGAACGGTCGCACCGCCGACCCGCAGGTGGTCTCCGCGATCGCGGAACTCAACCGGGTGGTCTCCAAACTGTCCGCGCGGTACGCGACCGCCATGCTCGAACGCAACGGCGGACCTGGCAGGCAATTGCACCCGCTGGTGGAAATGGCCTTCGCGCATCTGCTCGCGGTTCCCGCGGAGGTGAGCGATTCCGGCGAGCTACAGGAACGCCGGTACCGCCGCTGGCTGGCCGGTCGATCGGAGGATATCGATGCAGCGACCGAAGCCCGATTCCGCGCACGCTGGCTGGCGGCCAACGTGGCGACGACAGCGCCACGAAGCGGTGAGTGAAGGGGCAGGAATGATCGACGACGGACCGCACGGCACGGCCCCGGCATTGAGTCACAAGATCAATCGGCTGTTCGCCGTGGTGCATCCGCGATCCGCGCCGGAGCGCAGCACCGAATCCGTCGCCGCGCAGGTCAGCGAATTCCTCGGCCGCACGGTGCCCGCCGACTACCTGACCCGTCTGCGCGACGGCGCGTTCGACGACGAGAACGCCGCGGCGTCAGTCGATGTCGAGATCCTGGCCGCGGTGGCGCACGGCTTCGGCGTGGCCGCCGATTACCTGCTGACCAGTGGACCCGCCGCGAACGCGATCGACCGGGAACTCGAATTGCTCGCCACCATGCGGGATGCGAACGTCGCCAGCATCGCGCTGCGCGGGTCCGACATCGATCGGTCGATACTGGCCGAGATCATCCGGAGCACGGAAGGGTCGATGCCTCCGAGTCGGTAGCATGCTTCCCTACATGGGCCACCGAGCTTTTGTAGGAGACCGATCGCATGGCCATCCAGGCCCGGTTCCGGAGCTTGACCCGGGACCTCCCGATACCCCACCCATGGGATTTGCAGACCTACCTCGACGACATCGCGGCCTACCGTGGCCGCAGCATCAGCCTGTTGCCGATCGATACCGCGCTGCTCGCGGGCACCGGATGCGGCACGGGCAGCGGCCTGTGGATCGCGAAACAGGACAGCGACGTCATCGTCTACGGCGCCGACACCACCGAATGGCACGCCGAGCACATCATCGCGCACGAACTCGGCCACATGCTGCTCGGACACGGCCCGGAACAGTCCGAACCCGGTGACCCGTCCTCGAGCACACCGACCGTGGCAGCCGTGGCCGACCTGCTGCCCTCGATCTCGCCCGAGTCGATCGCCCACGTGCTCGGCCGCACCGACTACGGCACCATCCGCGAGCGCGACGCGGAGACCTTCGCCGACATGGTGATGCTGCACGCCATGCGTCCGCCGCGCCGCGACTCACTGCTGCACCGCACGTTCTTCCGCGACCGGCGGCGGTGACGTCGCCGATTCCCGGCGCCGTCGGGATTTCGGCTCGGATCGGCTGCTGGTCGCGCCGGCACGCCGATGGCCAGGGGGCCGTTCGACGCAGATCTCCGGGCATCCAGCCGGTGAGCTGAATGCCCGGAGAAGTGGAGACGAGCAGTGCGGTTCGTTTACGTCAGGCCAGACGGATCAGACCGTAGTCGAAGGCGTGACGGCGGTAGACCACCGAGGGCCGGTCGGTCTCCTTGTCGTGGAACAGGAAGAAGTCGTGGCCGACGAGCTCCATCTGATAGAGGGCGTCGTCGACGGACATCGGAGTCGCCGCGTGCACCTTCGTGCGCACGATATGACCTGGACCCGCTTCGTAGTCCGGCTCCGGGGCTTCCTCCGGGTGCGCGTGCGCGGCGCCGGACTCCCCGAGCCGCTCGAACAGGGAGTCGTCCACCAGGGCGGCTGTAGCCTGGGCGACGGAGACCGGCGTCTTGTCGCCGTAATGCACCTTGCGCCGATCCTTGGTGCGGCGCAACCGGCTCTCCATCTTCGCGGTCACCGACTCGAAGGCGGCATAGAAACTGTCCGCGCAGGCCTCGGCCCGCACGACGGGACCCTTTCCGCGCGCGGTGATTTCGACGCGCTGGCAGTTCTTGCGCTGCCGACGGTTGCGCTCGTGGAACAGCTCCACGTCGAACAGGAAGATCGACGGATCGAAGCGTTCTAATCGGGAGAGTTTTTCCGCGACGTAAACACGAAAGTGGTCGGGCACCTCGACGTTGCGGCCTTTCACCACGATGTCGCCGCGTGGCGCCCGTGGTCGTTCCGCTGCGGGTTGCTCTGGTGCTTCCTGGGTGCCGGAATCCAGCACCGAAGTAGCGGGATCTTTCACTGAAGGTCGTGAAGAAGTCGTCACGCGTACCTCCCGGATCTGGCCGCACCGACCGATTCCAGTGCGGCGGGATGAGCAGTGCCGAGCGACAATTACCCGGCACGAGTTGTCCGAGGCGCCACCTCCAAACTTGCGGTTCGGGTGTGTGTCCGCGACGCTAGTCCGCCAACGGGCTGATCGCCAGTGTTCACGCAAATTTCCCGGAGTCAAGCAGCACACGTAACGAGAACGCCATGTGTCGGCAACCCTGCCCGCTCGAGCGCGAGCACCGACTCGCGGGCCGTCGCACCGGTGGTCAGCACGTCGTCGACCAGCACTACCTCGGCATCGGCCGGTACTCCCCAGTCGGCGGCGCGACCGGGAATCGTGGTCACCCGCCCAGCCAGGTTGCGAGTCCGCTGTGCGGGTGTCAAGCCCACCGAATCACGCACTCCGCGCCGCACTCGCAACAAGGGCAACATCCGGCTGTTCGGCAGCCATCGCACAGCTACCGAGGCCGCACGCAGCACCGGATCGCCGCCTCTGCGCCGCGCCGCCACCCCCCTGCTCGGCGCGGGCACCAGGACCAGCGGAAGACGTGGCGAGCGCAGCTCGGCGAGCGCTCCCGCGAGCCCCACTCCGAGTGGTTCCGCCAGATCCCGCCGTCCTCGCTCCTTGACGGCGAGCACCGCGCGGCGCGCTGGGCCCGCGTACGGCCCGAGCGCCCAGCACGGGACGCCCGGGTCGGTGCGCGGCCACACCCGCACCGGCGGACCGGCCAGAGCGAGTGCGCATTCGGCGCACCAACCGGCTCCAGGACGTCCGCAACCCGCACAGGCGGCGGGCAGCACCAGATCGAGCAGGGTTCGCATCAACCGAGTGTGCGTCCACCGGCCGACAAGTTCGCTCGACCGCTACGGCGATCGCGGCAGAACGCCGGTTTCGTTGCCGCGGAACTGTTTGCGCCACTCCGGCGGTGCGGCCGCGGTCTCCCACTCTTGACAGGCAAGTGGTGACTTGCATATAACTAGGTCCGTGGAGGCAGACCCCGACCTGTTCAAGGCCATCGGCGACGCGACGCGACGCATCATCCTGGACGAGCTGACCGACAAGGACGGTCAGACGCTGTTCGAGATCTGCGGTCGGCTGACCATGAAGCACGGCCTGGCCTCCTCGCGCCAAGCCATCTCGCAGCACCTCGCGGTGCTCGAACAGGCCGGCCTGGTGCACACCCGGCGGCAGGGCCGGTACAAGTTCCACCACATCGACACGAGCCCGCTGCGCTCGATCGTCGAGCGGTGGCCCATCGACCGAGAGGAACCAAACCCGTGATCCGCATCAACATCACCAGCGTGTTCGTCGACGACCAAGCCAAGGCGCTTGCCTTCTACACCGAGAAGCTGGGGTTCATCAAGAAGACCGACGTGCCCGCGGGCGAGGCCCGCTGGCTCACCGTGGTCTCCCCCGCCGACCCGGACGGCGTGGAGCTGCTGCTGGAGCCGGACGGCCATCCCGCGGCAGGCCCGTTCAAGAAGGCACTGGTCACCGACGGCATCCCGTTCACGCAGTTCGCCGTCGAGGACGTGTACGCCGAGGTCGAGCGGCTCAAAGGGGTGGGCGTCGAATTCACGCAGGACGCGACGGATTTGGGACCGGTGGTCACAGCCGTCTTCGACGACACCTGCGGCAACCTGATCCAGATCGCCGCCATGAAGTAGTCGGTCGCCATCGGACCAGTTGGTTCGACGCCGCCTGCGCGTGCCGGTGAGCGACTCCAGCCGAGCCCATCCCGCACCCGACACCGGGGCGCGGGCGGAAGGCCGATCTCAGCCGGGAAGAACGGGTATCGCGTTCGCGCCCAGACCGGGGACCTCACGCCAGTAGGGCTGGCCCTGCCCCGGAGCTGTGGTCAGCTCGAGCACCGCGCGCGAGTCGGCGACGTACTGATGATCGGCGCTTGCGCTCACCGAGCGCACCGGCGCCGTCAGATTCTGCGAGGTCAGCGGGGTGGGTTCGGAGCCGTCGACCGACACGGTGCTCACCGGGTCGACATTGCCCTCGCGGGCGATGATGATCGTGTCGGCGTCCAGCCAGTCCACCGACACCGCGGCCGTGCTGAGGTCGACGGCCACGGGCAGCGCCGAAGTCAGGGTCAGCTTCCCGTCCGGCTGCGGTACCACCACCGCGACGTACACCTTGCCGTTGGCGATCATCGCGGCCCGTACCCCGGACCGGGAGATCCGGAGTTCGGTGATCGGCAGCCGGGGCGCGGTGGCCGAGGAGGCGGCCGTCAACGCCGAGATGTCGACGTTCTGCACCGACACGTTGCCGGTGCCCCGATCGGTGACCGCGCGGATGACCCGCGCCCCGTCGACCACCGCCCATGCGGCGCTGCCGTCGGAAGTCCACGAAGGCCGGGTGACGGTGACGCCCTCGGCCACCGGAAAAGCGTTGCCCCCGTAAGTCCCGACCATCAAGGTGTTCGATGGCTCTCCCGAGGGACGTCCCGCCTGCGCCACGGCGGCGACGAGCTGACCGTCCGGCGACAGCGTCGCCGACTGGAGGTTGCTCACCCCGCCGAAGTAGCCGGGTGCGGGGGTGATGCCGCCGTTGCCCGCGATCTGCACCAGCCCGCCGCCGCGCAACGCGTGCAGTCCGGCCTGGTTGCGCGCGGCGGCAGCCGGATTGAACTGCTGTACGTCGGCCAAGTTCCATCCGTCCGCGGCGAACCGCTCGTCCAACGGCTTGCCGTCGGCGAGCAGTTGGTAGGGCCCGAGGATGTCGGCGCTGGACAAGGTGAGCACCACCTGTGCGGCCAGTAGTTCGCGCTCGCGCGGATTCAGCACAGACGCTCCCGCGAAGTCGATCCTGACGCCACCGAGCCCGATGCCGACGCCGTCGGGGTCGCCGTTGGCCTTGGTGATCGTCCCGCGCAGCGCGATCGGCGGCGTCAGCTCATTGCGCAGGACCGATGCCAGCGCGGGCTGCGGCCCTTCGATCAGCGAGCTGAGCAGCCGCTGGGTCAGCTGCGCCTTCGGCACCGAGAACCAGCGCAGATCCGGCACGGCGGTATTGCCGCCGGGATCGATGAAGTACAGCGCGTAGCGGCGGTAGGACTTGAAGAACGCGGTGGAGTCCATGACCACGCCGTCGGGCAATTCGTCGATGCGCCACTCGCCGTCGACCTTGGTCAGCTCGATCTTGTTCTCGACGATGGGGATATCGTCGCTGGGCCGATACCCGCCATCGGCGGACAGCTCGCCTACCTTGCGCGCGCGGATCAAGTAGTTGGCTTTGTCACCCGAGCGCGATTCCCGCAGGGTGTCCGGCTTCTCGAGGATGACGGTGCCCGCCGCGTCGTCCCACTGGGTGGAGGCCGCGGGGGTCATGTACTGCCGGGCGGCGAGATGCCGGTTCGCCGGATCGGCGGTGGCCTGGAGGAAGTCGCGCAGCAGCAGATCGGGATCGCGGTTGGCGACCGGTGGCGGCGGCCCCTCGGTGGTCGGCTCCCGGTTGATGGTGCCCAGCGCCTCCGGCGCGGAGGATTCGGGCAGGCTGGCGCACGCGGTGAGCGGCACCACGACCGCGAGGACCGCCGCCGACAGCACGGTCAGTCGCGGCATTCGCCCGGACCCGACACGCATTCTCATGACTGTACGTCCCCCGATTCGCGCGACTCGCCGCCCCCGGTCTGCGCCGACTCGGACGCTCGCGATCCGTTCGCTCCCGACGCATGCGCTTCCTCTGTCGAGCCGCCGTCCGTCGGCGTCGTGCCATCGGCCACTTCGTGCGAATCATCGCCGCTCGGCTCCGAGCCCGGCGCTGATGTCGCCTCGGATTCGTGGGCGGGCTCGGCGGCGTCCTTGTGCGCCGGCGTGGCTTCGGACGCCCTGACCTCGTCTCGCACCGGTGTCGTACCGATGCCTTCCGCGTCCACGGCTTCCGCCCTGTCGCCGCCCGGTTCGAAGCCGTCTTGTCCGGCCGCCCGCTCCAGCACTTCGCGCCCCTCCGCGGCGGCCATATCCGGTCCGGACTCGGCGGGCAGCTCCGGCTCGACCACGCGCAACGATTTGCGCCCCGGTTCCAGCGGCAGCGGGCTCGGCCCGAGCTTCTTGCCGCGCACCAGCGGCAGCGTCAGGCGGAAGCTGGCGCCGATCCCGACCTCACCCCAGGCTTCGAGCCTGCCTTCGTGCAGGTTCGCGTCCTCCACGCTGATCGACAGACCGAGGCCGGTGCCGCCGGAGCGGCGCATACGGGACGGATCCGAGCGCCAGAACCGGTTGAAGACCAGCTTCTCCTCGCCGGGCCGCAGGCCGATGCCCTGGTCCCGCACGACGACGGCGACGGCGTTGGCCTCGACGTCGCCGCGCATCCGGATCAGCACCGGCTTGCCCTCGCTGTGGTCGATCGCGTTGGCGAGCAGATTACTCAGCACGCGCTCCACGCGGCGCGGATCGACCTCGGCGACCAGCGGCTCGTCGGGCATGTCGCTGATCACCTCGACACCGGCGTCCTTGGCCAGGTGCCGCACGGTCGAGATCGCGGCCCGCGCGCACATCCGCACGTCCAGCGATTCGACTTGCAGTTCGGCGACGCCCGCGTCGTGCCTGCTGATCTCCAGCAGGTCGTTGAGCAGGCCTTCGAACCGGTCCAGCTCGTTGACCAGCAATTCGGCGCTGCGGGCCAGGGCGGGATCGAGGTCGTCGCTGCTGCCGTGGATGAGGTCGGCGGCCATGCGCACGGTGGTGAGCGGGGTACGCAACTCGTGGCTGACATCGGAGGTGAACCGGCGCTGCAGATTGCCGAATTCCTCCAACTGGGTGATCTGGTTGGACAGGCTCTCGGCCATCTCGTTGAACGCCTGGGCCAGCCGGGCCATGTCGTCCTCACCGCGCACCAGCATGCGTTCCTTGAGCCTGCCGTCGGCGAACCGGCCCGCGATCCGGGCCGCGGAGCGAATCGGCAGGACCACCTGCCTGGTGACCAGCGCGGTGATCGCGGCCAGCAACACCAGCAGCACGATGCCGCCGACCAGCATGGTGCCGCGCATCAGCGACAGGCTGCGCTCCTCGTTGGCCAGCGGGAAGATCAGGTAGGTCTCCAGGGTGGGGATCTCCGCGCTCGGACTGCCGATGATCAGCGCGCGACCGCGGTATCCATCCGCGTCGCCGACCGTGGCGAACTGGTAGCTGACCTGGTTGCGCTGCACGAACCGCCGCAGTTCGTCGGGCACCTCCTGGATCGGGCCGGAGGCGATCTGCTGCGGCGGCATCCCGCCGATGACGCTCAGCGCCGAATCGAAACTTCCTGCCGCGCCGGTGGACCGGCCGGTGCCGCCGCGGTTGGACAGCGCGTTGCGCGCCTCTTCCAGTCGCTGCGGCTGGGCGCCGATGTCGTGCACACCGGCCAGCTGGCTCTCCACCGTGTTGCGCGCCCGCTCCATCTCCTCGACCGCGGCGTTGATCTTGGCGTCCAACAGCCGGTCGGTGATCTGGCTGGTCAGCACCACGCCGAGGATCGTGATGACGATCAGCGACAGCGTCAGCGTCGACACGATGACGCGCAATTGCAGCGAGCGGCGCCAGAGGTGACCTAAGGCAATGCCGACCGCTTGGAACCAGGCCACCACCGGAGCCAGCGATCGTTCCAGACGCGCGAAGACGCCATGGATCACGGCGGTCCGGCCTTGTAACCGACACCGCGGACGGTCAGCACGATCTCCGGGTTCTCGGGATCCTTCTCCACCTTCGCCCGCAACCGCTGCACGTGCACGTTCACCAGGCGGGTGTCGGCGGCGTGCCGGTAGCCCCAGACCTGCTCGAGCAGGACCTCACGGGTGAACACCTGGCGCGGCTTGCGGGCCAGGGCGACGAGCAGGTCGAACTCCAGGGGCGTCAGGGAAATCTGCGCGCCACCGCGGCTGACCTTGTGCGCGGGCACATCGATCACGATATCGGCGATCGACAGCAGCTCGGCGGGCTCCTCCTCGGTGCGGCGCAGCCGGGCCCGCACGCGAGCCACGAGCTCCTTCGGTTTGAAGGGCTTGACGATGTAATCGTCGGCGCCCGATTCCAGACCCAGCACGACGTCGACCGTGTCGGTCTTCGCCGTGAGCATCACGATCGGGACCCCGGAATCGGCCCGCAGCACACGGCACACATCGATGCCGTTCATGCCGGGCAGCATCAGGTCCAGCAGCACCAAGTCGGGGCGGAGTTCGCGCACCGCCGCCAGGGCCTGCGTGCCGTCGCCGACCACATGCGGGTCGAACCCTTCCCCGCGCAAGACGATCGTGAGCATCTCAGCGAGTGCCATATCGTCGTCGACGACCAGAATCTTCGGCTTCATAACTACTATGTTGTCATCTCCCAGGCCAGGATCGGGCCGCCACGCCAACACTGGTGCGAACCCACGGCACAGCCAACCTTATCGACCAACGATTTCGGCGATCCGCGCGGCCGGCGTAGCCGGGCCGTCGTCGGATCGGTGTGTCCACCAGGGCCCGCGCCAGTCGCGTTCGGCCAGCTCACGGTACACCGCTCCGGTGCGGTGTTGCAGGCCGCCGTCACGCTCGTAGGCGTCGAGCGCGCGTTCGGCGTCGAGTTCGCCACGCCTGCGGGCACGCTCGGCCGCGAGCTCGGTGGGCACGTCCAGCAACACTTGCAGCGCGGGCGTCGGCAGGGCGAATCTGCCGAATTCCAATTCGCCCACCCAGTCCACGATTTCGCCGTCGGCCGACTGCCCGAGCCGGGCGGCCGAGTAGGCGGCGTTGGAGGCGACGTAGCGGTCCAGAAGCAGGACGTCGTTGTCGGCCAACAGCTTCGACAGCTCGTCGGCGGCGCCCGCGCGGTCCAGCGCGAACAACAGCGCCATGCCGTTGACCGACTCGGCGAGGTCGCCGTGCGCGCCGCGCAGCGCCTCGGCGGCCAGGTCGGCGTGCACCGAGACGCGGTAGCGCGGGAAAGCCGTCGTCGCGACGCGCAGCCCACGGTCACGCAGATCGGCGACGACTCGCTCGATCAGCGTCCGCTTGCCCGCGCCGTCGAGGCCCTCGACCGCTATCAGCACTCCCATGACCAGGGAGAATACTCCGCCTCCTGCCCCGAGCTCACACCGGCTGACCAGCGCGGATACCGCGCCTACCGCCGGGTGCGCGGACGACGTGCCCGAAGGGCCGCGGTCCCGCCCGCGAACGGCGGCGGGACACGCGGCGGTGCGCTCAGTAGCGGTAGTGGTCGGGCTTGAACGGGCCCTCGACGTCGACGCCGATGTACTCGGCCTGGTCCTTGGTGAGCTTGGTCAGCTCGCCGCCGAGCGCTTCGACGTGGATGCGGGCCACCTTCTCGTCCAGGTGCTTCGGCAGCCGGTAGACCTCGTTGTCGTATTCCTCCGGCTTGGTCCACAGCTCGATCTGCGCGATCACCTGGTTGGAGAAGCTGTTCGACATCACGAAGGACGGATGGCCGGTCGCGTTGCCGAGGTTGAGCAGCCGCCCCTCCGACAGCACCAGGATCGAGCGGCCGCTCTCCTTGAACGTCCACAGGTCGACCTGCGGCTTGATGTTCAATTTCGTTGCACCGGAACGCTCCAGCGCGGCCATGTCGATCTCGTTGTCGAAATGACCGATGTTGCCGAGGATGGCCTGGTCCTTCATCGCCTTCATGTGATCGAGGGTGATGATGTCCTTGTTGCCGGTCGCGGTGATGACGATGTCGGCATCGCCGATCGCCTTCTCCACGGTCACCACGTCGTAGCCGTCCATCAGCGCCTGCAGCGCGTTGATCGGGTCGATCTCGGTGACCTGCACCCGGGCGCCCTGTCCGGCAAGCGATTCCGCGCAGCCCTTGCCGACATCGCCGTAGCCGCAGATCAATATCTTCTTGCCGCCGATCAGCACGTCGGTGCCGCGGTTGATGCCGTCGATCAGCGAGTGCCGGGTGCCGTACTTGTTGTCGAACTTGCTCTTGGTGACCGAGTCGTTGACGTTGATCGCGGGGAACACCAGCTCGCCCGCCGCGGCGAACTGGTAGAGCCGCAACACGCCGGTGGTGGTCTCCTCGGTGACACCGCGGACCGATTCTGCGATCCTGCTCCACTTGCCCCGGTCGGTCTCGAACCGCTCACGCAGCAGGTTCAGGAACACCTTGTACTCGGCCGAGTGGTCCTCGTCCTCCGGCGGCACCACGCCCGCCTTCTCGAACTGCGCGCCGCGCAGCACGAGCATGGTGGCGTCCCCGCCGTCGTCGAGGATCATGTTGGCCGGCTCGCCCGGCCAGGTGAGCATCTGCTCGGCGGCCCACCAGTACTCCTCCAGGGTCTCGCCCTTCCAGGCGAACACCGGGGTGCCCTGGGGCTCGTCGACGGTGCCGTGCGGGCCGACGACCACGGCGGCGGCCGCATGGTCCTGGGTGGAGAAGATGTTGCACGAGGCCCAGCGGACCTCGGCGCCGAGGCTGGTCAGGGTCTCGATCAGCACCGCGGTCTGCACGGTCATGTGCAGCGAGCCGGAGATGCGCGCGCCCTGCAGCGGCCGCACCTCGGCGTACTCGCGGCGCAGCGCCATCAGACCGGGCATCTCGTGTTCGGCCAGACGGATCTCCTTGCGGCCGAAATCGGCCAGCGACAGATCCGCCACCTTGTAGTCGATGCCGTTGCGGACATCGGCGGTCAACGACGTGCGTGCGGGAAGTTCTGAGGTGGTCATCGGCCTCTCCTGGTTCGGCAAGTACCGAGGCAAGGCTAGTCGCTCCCGAACGCTTTCAGGCGGTCACCCCGCGGGCCGCCAGGATGCGCCGCCGCTTGCGCGGTTGGATGTTCGCCAGTGTGAGGTCGCCGCCGTAGTGGGCGAGCACGCGCCCGTCCATCACCCGGCGCCACAACGGCGGGATGGCCGCGATCACGATCATGGCGGCGTAGCCCGCGGGCAGTTGCGGAGCCTGATCCGAGCTGCGCAGCGTCTGGTAGCGGCGGCCCGGGTTGGCGTGGTGATCGCTATGGCGCTGCAGGTGGAACAGGAAGATGTTGGTGACCAGGTGGTCGCTGTTCCAGCTGTCGCGCGGCGAGCAGCGGGCGTACGTGCCGTTCGGGCGGCGCGCCCGCAGCAGTCCGTAGTGCTCGACGTAGTTCACCGTCTCCAGCAGGCCGATGCCGATGACGGCTTGCAGCAGCAGCCAGGGCAGCACCTGGTAACCGAACGCCGCGACCAGGGCGCCGAACAGGACGAGCGTCATCGACCAGGCTTGCAGGATGTGGTTGTGCACACTCCACCAGCCCTTGCCCTTGCGCGCGAGCCGCTCGCGCTCGAGGACGAGCGCCGAACGGAAACTCCCGGAAACGCTGCGGGGGAGGAATTCCCACAGCGACTCGCCTAGTCGGCCACTGGCCGGATCCTCCGGGGTCGCCACCCGCACATGGTGGCCGCGATTGTGCTCGACGAAGAAGTGCCCGTAGCCGGACTGGGCGAGCGCGATCTTCGCCAGCCAGCGCTCCGAACGTTCGACCCGGTGCCCGAGTTCGTGGGCGGCATTGATGCCGATACCGCTGACGAATCCGAGAGTGGCGGCCAAACCGAGCTTGTCGACCACGCTCAGTTCGTCCCCGGCCCACATGCGGCTCGCGATCACCAGGCCGATCAGCAGGACCGGGAGCATCAGGTAGGTGCACCACCGGTAGTACCGGTCGTTGGACAGCAGCTCGTAATCCTCGTCCCTCGGATTGGTGCCGTCCACGCCGATCGCCCAGTCCAGCACCGGGATGACGATCAGCACGATGATCGGCCCGATCCACCAGAAGACCTCGGCGCCGGTGTGCAGCACCAGCTGCGACGGCAGCAAGGCGGACGAAGGCGCGAGCAAGCCGAGAACCCACAGATGGCGTTTGGGATCAGGTGATCCCACCGGTTTGCCAACCGTTTGCACTTTTGCCCCACTCAAAGAAGACCCGAACACCGTCGCATGAGAATACTTGGCGACTTGGTGTCCGTTACACCCCTGCGGTCGGTTGAGATGTGATCGCTATCAGAAGCCGGGCAGTCTGTTTTCAATGTGCTACAGATACGCCGGGTCGCGAATCGGTTGCCCGCACGAGCTCAGCTCTGCACTCGTTGGGCGAGGATCGCTTCGACGTAGGGACTCAGCAGGGCGCTCAACTCCGCGGGCGCGTCTCGGCCGGGGCCGGGCGGAGTGGGGATGTAGCTGAGCGCGATTCGCACCAGCGCGTGCGCGATCACGTCCGATTCCGCGGGCGACGCCGCCACCCAGCTGTGCTGGAAGGCGCGCGACAGCCGCTCGGTCGCGTGCTCGAGCAACGGCCCGGCGTCGAGGGTGATCAGGCGCAGCAGATCCAGCTTCACCTCGCCCGCGACCAGCGACTGCACCAGCGGGTCGGACGCGGCGTCGAAGAAGAAGTTGGCCACCCCGTCGCGGAAGGCCGCGCGGACGTCGCCGACGTTGCCGTTGATCGCGGCGTCGACGTGGTCGACCAGGAAGTCGGCCAGGCGCAGGGCGTAGGCCTGGGTGAGTCCGCTGCGCGAGCCGAATTCGTTGTACAGCGTCTGCCTGCTCACGCCGGCCCTGGCCGCGACGTCACCGAGCGTGATCTTGGACCAGTCACGCTCGGTGAGCAGTTCGCGCATCGCGTCCAGGACCGACGTCCGCAGCAGTTCCCGCGCGGCCTCCTGGTAGGGAATCCTGGTTCCGTTGCGCGGCATACCCGCGACACTGTCACGGGCGCCTGCCGCAGTCAAAATCTCACGACCGTTCGATTTCGACCATGTAGAAGTCCGCCTTGGCGGCGCCACAGTCCGGGCAGGTCCAGTCGTCGGGGATGTCGTCCCAGCGGGTCCCCGGCGCGATGCCGTCCTCCGGCCAGCCCTCGGCCTCGTCGTATTCGAAGCCGCACTGGATGCATTGATACAGCTTGTACTCCGTCATTTTCCAGCTCCCATCGGCTCGAAGTCGATCTTTTCCCGTACGCCGCAGTCCGGGCAGCACCAGTCGTCCGGCACCGTCTCCCACGACGTGCCCGGCGGGAAACCCTCGTGCGGCGCCCCTTTCGCCTCGTCGAAGACGTAGTCGCAGACGGGGCAGCGATACGCGCTCACGCTGTGCCCTTCGCGGCCTGAGCGGAGCCGTAGCGCGCCAGCACCTTCTCTCGCTTCGCCGGATCGATGTTCGCGCGGGTGATGTCGCCGTCGTAGTGCGCGAGCACCCGTTTGTCCATGACGCGGCGCCACAGCGGGGGGAAATACGCGAGCAGGATCATGCTGGCGTAGCCACTGGGCAGGTTCGGCGCGCCGTCCCAGCTGCGCAACGTCTGGTAACGCCGGGTCGGGTAGGCGTGGTGATCACTGTGCCGCTGCAGGTGGTACAGGAAGATGTTGGTGACGATGTGGTCGCTGTTCCAGCTGTGCACCGGCGCGGGCCGCTCGTACCGCCCGCTCGCGGTGCGCTGCCGCACCAGGCCGTAGTGCTCCAGGTAGTTGACCGCCTCGAGCAAGCTGAAGCCGACCACGGCCTGCAGAACCAGGTACGGCAGCAGCTCGACGCCGAACACCGCGACCAATCCCGCGAACAGCACCGCTGACATCAGCCACGCGCTGAGCACTTCGTTGCGCAGGTTCCACGGTTTCTTGCCGAGCCGGTCCAGCCGAGCCTTCTCCAGCTTCCAGGACGACTTCAGGCTGCCCCACACCGTGCGTGGCCAGAAGGCCCAGAACGTCTCCCCCACACGAGAACTGGCCGGATCCTCGGGCGTCGCGACGCGCACGTGGTGGCCGCGGTTGTGCTCGATGTAGAAGTGCCCGTAGAAGGACTGGGCCAGCGCGATGCGCGACAGCCAGCGCTCCAGGTCGACTTTCTTGTGGCCGAGCTCGTGCGCGGTGTTGATGCCGATGCCGCCGATCATGCCGACGGTGATCGCCAGCCCGATCTTGTCCACCACGTGCAGCCCGCCGTCGAAGCCGAGCCAGCTCACCTCGTCGGCGGTGATGAGATAGGCCGCGATCACCAGGGTGGCGTACTGGAACGGCAGGTACAGGTAGGTGAGGTAGCGGTAGTACTTGTCGTTCTCCAGGTACTCCATCACCTCGTCGGGCGGGTTGTCGCCGTCCGGGCCGAAGAAGACGTCCGCGATCGGGATCAGCACGTAGACCAGGATCGGCCCGAGCCAGAACGGCACCTGCGCGAGGCCGTGAAGG
The DNA here is from genome assembly GCA_019930625.1 of Nocardia asteroides. Taxonomy (NCBI): domain Bacteria; kingdom Bacillati; phylum Actinomycetota; class Actinomycetes; order Mycobacteriales; family Nocardiaceae; genus Nocardia; species Nocardia asteroides. The sequence continues at coordinate 3,265,986 of CP082844.1, read as the reverse complement.
CCGAGTTCGTTCAACGCCCAGATCAGCGGCAACCCGATGGTGAACAGACCGGTCGGGGCGAACAGCCCCCACAGCCACATATAACGCTTGCGGTCCCGCCAAGCCGGCACCTCGACCGGCTGCGCGGGCATGTCGGCGTACGTCGACATCGTCGTCTCCATTCCGAACGGCACGCCAGGTGTGACGCGCATTACCTCAATGGTGGACGATATAGCGCTCTTTGTCGCTTGTCTATACAAATAGCCCAATTTGTAAAGATCCCCGGAATCGAACGAGGAAAGCCCCGGCCGGATGTGGCATCCGGCCGGGGCTCGGCCTCGGCAAGGGTCAGCGAACCGGTTGACTCAACGCAGCAGAACGTCGGCGTCCGCGGGCAGATCGTCCACCGGCCACCAGCGCAGGTCGGTGGATTCGTGACTGCGCACCGGGATCGCGCCCACAGGAGCGGTGATGCGGAACAGGAGGTCCAGGTGCCTGGTGGGCACGCCGAGCGAACAGGTGATGGGATGCGCCTGCGCGCCGTAGAGCCCCGGTAGCAGCCGCAGGTCCGCGATGCCGGACTCCTCGATCGCTTCGCGCAACGCGGCGCCCGCGACCGTGTCGTCCCGCTCTTCGCAATGGCCGCCGAGCTGGATCCAGCGGCCGACGCGCGGATGCAAGGTGAGCAGCACCTCGCGGCCGTCATGGGAGAAGACGACCGCGGAGGCGGTGATGTGCCCCGGCGCGTGCTCGCGCAGACAGCCACGCGGGGCCGAACCGAGGAAGGCGAGCATCGCCTCGCGCAGCGATCGCTCGGGATCGGTGGCCGGACACCACGTTTCGAGCAACTCGGTGGCCGAAGCGCGCAACGACTCCGCGCTCACCGGCGACCCGCCCGGACGGCGGCGGCGCTCGGTCCGCTCACAGCTCGACCAGCCCGGAGCCCGCGCCTGCCTGCTGCCGCGGGGTCAGCTCCTCGAGCGGATGGCCGATGGCGACGGCGCCCAGCGGGCTCCAGTCCTCGGCCAGGCCGAGCACGTCGCGGGTGACCTCAGGGGCGAAGATCGTCGACCCGATCCAGCAGCTGCCGATGCCCTCGGTGGCCAGGGCGACCAGCAGACCCTGTACGGCGGCGCCCGCCGCGACGGTGAACATCGTCCGCTCGTGGGCTCGCCTGCGCTCGTCCGGATAGTCGTGCGCACCGTCCGGCACGCAGAACGGAATGATCACCTCGGGCGCGTCGAACAGGATGCGCCCGCGCGCGATCCGGCGCTCGATCCGTTCCGGCGGGAGGCCGTCGGCGGTCAGATCCGCGCGCCACTTCTGCGCCATCGCTTCCAGCAGCCGAGCGCGCAGATCCCGTTTGCGCAGCCACACGAACCGCACGGGGCGCGTGTGGTGTGGAGCGGGCGCGGTCAGCGCGACCGAGACCGCCGAGCGGATGCGTTCCGGGTCGACCGGCGCGTCGGAGAACTGGCGGATCGAACGACGCAGGAGGATCGCCTCCTTGCGGCCGCGCTCGATCGCCTCCGCGGTGCCCAGCCAGAACAGGTCATCGGTGCCGCCGCGGAGCAGATCGGCGGCCCCGGAGCCGTCGTCGGCGATCGGCAGCCCGCGCACGACGGCGACCGGGACGCCGCCGAGCTTGCCCTTGACCAGGTCCGCGGCGGCGGCCAGCTCGTCGGCCACGGCCACCTGGGTGACGAACAACTCGTTGCCCTGGCCGTCGACCGCACCCGCGTAGTCGTGCAGCACCCGCAAGCCCGCGGCGCCGATCGCCGCGTCGATCTGCCCGTTGCGCCAAGCCCGGCCCATCGTGTCGGTGACGACCACCGCGACCGTCACGCCCAGGCGTTCGGCGAGCGCGGCGCGCAGCGCCTTGGCGCTGGCATCCGGGTCGGTGGGCAGCAGGACGAGCTCGCCTCGCTCGACGTTCGAGCCGTCGACACCGGAGGCAGCCTGCACGATCCCGAGTTTGTTCTCGGTGATCAAGGTGCGGCCTTTACGGGCGAGCACCCGCACCGCCTCCTGATCGATGAGCCTGCGCCGGGCGGCGTCGCGCTCCTCGGGGTCCAGCGGCGCTTCCACGATGCGCCCCTCGACCTTGGCGACGATCTTGCTGGTGACCACGAGCACGTCACCGTCGGCCAGCCACGGCGCGCACCGCGCGATGTGCTCGGCGAGGTCGTCGCCCGGGCGGAATTCGGGCAGCCCGGTGACGGGCAGGATGCGCAGCTCGTCGGCCGCGTGATCGGTCGGTGTGGTCACAGGGCGACTCCGGCGAGATCCAGCGCCTGACGCACCATTTCGGCGGTGGTCGGCGGATCGGTCATCAGCAAGGGCACGCTACGCACTTCCACCCCGGGCACGTCGGCGGTGTCGGTGGTGTGGATCAGCCAGCCATCCAGGATGCCGGTGGCCGAGCGGGCGCCGTAGTACCGGCCGATCGCCTCGGCCGTGGTCTCCACTCCGATCACCGACAGGCACTCGTCGGCCATACCGCGCAGCGGCTTGCCGTCGATCACGCCGGACACGCCGATCACCTTGGCCGCGGAGGTGCGCAGCGCGCCGCGGATTCCGGGCACGGCCAGGATGGCGCCGATGCTCACAACGGGGTTCGACGGCGCGAGGAGAACCACATCGGCGGATTCTATGAGATCGATCACATTTGGCGCCGGTTTGGCTTCATCGGCGCCAATTGTGGCGAATCCGTGGGTGTCGATGTTCGCCCGGTAGCGAACCCACCACTCTTGAAAATGGATCGCGCGCCGTTCGCCAGGGTTGTCCGGATCGGTCACAACGACATGCGTTTCACAGCGATCGTCGGTTGCCGGGATCAGTTTCACGCCCGGCTGCCACCGGTTGCACAGCGCCTCGGTGACCGCCGAGAGCCGGTACCCGGCACGCAACATTTCGGTGCGGATCAGATGCGTGGCGATATCCCGGTCACCCAAGCCGAACCAGTCCGGCTGTGCGTGATATTTCGCGAGCTCCTCCTTGGCGTGCCAGGTTTCGCCGACCCGGCCCCACCCCCGCTCGGTATCGATTCCGCCGCCGAGGGTATACATGCAGGTATCGAGGTCGGGGCAGATCCGGAGGCCGTGCATCCACACGTCGTCACCGACGTTCACGATCGCGGAAACGTCCGCCTCGGGCAGCAGTTCCCGGACGCCCTGTAGGAAACGCGCGCCACCGACCCCGCCGACCAGCACGGCGATGCGGGGCCCGTTGGCGGGCGTGGCGTCCGCTTGTTGTCCAGTCACATCCGCACAGCCTATGCGCTGGCGTGGCGGCTCCCGTTCGCGGCAAATTTGCTGTTTATTTGCTATTGCACATCACAAGATCAGCTCGGAATGGGGCTGCGGATAGTAACGGAATAGCGACGGCGGCTTGACCATCGCCGCGTCCGGCGTGTCTAATCACAGACATGTCATTCCGGGTTCGCGCGAGAGTTCCACGCGCGAACCGTTTTTCGAACAGATGTTCGCATCGGTATGACAAGCTCGGGGACGTCCGCGGGACAACGTCGCGGGGTATGGCCGTCGGTGCGAGTGTTGGTCCGACGGAAAGAATCATTCTGCGCTAACACACAGTGAGGAGGCGGAGCGTGGCCAACGAGATGGTCTCGCCGACCGATTCCACAGCAGGCGCAGCACGTGGCGTCTGCGCAGACAACGGCGGCTGGAACGACCAAGAGGGGGGTGACGGAGTCACGGCGCCCCGGCTCAACCTGGTCGTGACCGGCTTCGACGAGATGTTCGAGTCCATCGAGGAGCAGTGGCAGGAGCGCGCACTGTGCGCGCAAACCGATCCGGAGGCGTTCTTCCCCGAGAAGGGCGGCTCCACCCGTGAGGCCAAACGGATCTGCATGGGCTGCGAGGTACGCGACGAGTGCTTGGATTACGCGCTCGCGCACGATGAGCGCTTCGGCATCTGGGGCGGCCTCTCCGAGCGGGAGCGCCGCCGCCTCAAGCGCGGCATCGGCTGACAGACCCGATAGACCTGATAGACCTGATAGACCCAGCCGTGCCCGGAGCGGCCCGCCACCAGGGCGCTCCGGGCACGCGCGACACGACCGGACAGTTCTCCACCGCCTCGATGCGGACCGCCGGAGCCGGCTGGCCTAGATTTTGTGTCATGGCACGTTCCCGTAAGCGTCGACCGCCGACCGCACGGTCGGTGATACGCCGCGGCCGCGGGGTGCGCGGGCCGATGCTGCCGCCCACCGTGCCCGCCTGGCGGACCCGAGGTCAGAAGTTCGACCGGCTGGTGCTGGAGGCGTTCGCACCACTGGACACCCGCTGGCACGACCGGCTCACCAAACTCGACATCGCGGTCGACGACGTCCCGAAGATCCGTCCGCTGCACCCGGATTCGGTCACCTGGCCGGACGAGGTGGTCGCCGACGGCCCGGTTCCCCTCTCCAGGCTCATCCCGGCGGGCGTGGACCGGCACGGCGCGGCGACCCGGGCGCGGGTGGTGCTGTTCCGCAAGCCGCTCGAGCTGCGCGCCAGCGATCCCGACGATCTGGTGGATCTCCTACGCGAAGTGCTGGTCCAACAGGTCGCGACCTATCTCGGCGTCGACCCGGACGTGATCGATCCGGAAGCCGAGTAAGTCGCACCCATCCACGCGGCGGCCGTCCTCGAATGCCGTTGCGGGGCAGGACGCCGGAGAGCACGTGTAGGTCGCTCCCGGCTGGGTATCCCGCTACTCCCACTTCGCGACGAACCGTTCGCGCCGCACACGTTCCCCGGGCCTGCCCGTGGGAGACCGTTGTCCGTGCGTCCGGGTAGGTCGTCCAGAACACCGCCGGAGGCTCCGCGCACCCGGCGGCATCGCGTGCTGCCCTCGTTTCGCGACGCACGGACCGAGATTCTTCAAGCGTGTCTGTCCCCATCGGCGCGCCAGGGGGGTTACTCTCATCGGCGTGATTCCCATGCGTCGTTGCTGCCGACCAGGCTGCAAGAATCCGGCCGTCGCGACGCTCACCTATGTGTACTCGGACTCCACGGCGGTGGTCGGGCCACTCGCGACGGTCGCCGAACCGCACTCCTGGGATCTCTGCGAAACGCACGGCTCACGAATCACCGCTCCGAAGGGCTGGGAGCTGGTTCGCCACGAAGGTGGATTCTCCTCCAGCACACCGGACGACGATGATCTGACCGCGCTCGCCGAGGCGGTGCGGGAAGCCGGGCTGCGCCGCCGCCCCCCGGAGCGCGAGCAGCGCGGCTACCACGACTACGCTCCCCCGCCGCCGCGAACCACGCGAACGGGCCGCCGGGGCCATCTGCGCGTCCTGCCCGACCCACCGTCCTGATCGACCGGGACGATGTCGGACCCGTCCGGCACAACCACTAGGGTGTTGGGCATGACAGTCGCCCGCTCTGCCGAATTCGTGAACGCGGTGATCAAGGCTTACGACGTTCGCGGCGTGGTCGGTGATCAGATCGACGCGGAATTCGTCAGGGATGTCGGCGCGTCCTTCGCCCGGCTGATGCGCGCCGAGGGCGCGAGCCGGATCGTCATCGGACACGACATGCGGGACTCCTCGCCCGAGCTGTCGGCCGCCTTCGCCGACGGCGCGCTCGGCCAGGGCCTCGACGTGGTGCACATCGGCTTGGCCTCGACCGACCAGCTGTACTTCGCCTCCGGCCACCTGGACTGCCCGGGCGCCATGTTCACCGCCAGCCACAACCCGGCCCGCTACAACGGCATCAAGCTGTGCCGCGCCAAAGCCCTTCCGGTCGGGCAGGACACCGGTCTGGCCACCATCAAGAGCGAGCTGATCGAGGGCGTGCCCGTGTACGGAGGCTCGCGCGGAGCGGCGACCGAACTGGACCTGCTCGCCGAGTACGCGGACTTCTTGCGCGGGTTGGTCGATCTCGGTGGCATGCGCCCGCTCACGATCGCGGTGGACGCGGGCAACGGCATGGGCGGGCACACGGTGCCCGCGGTGCTGGGCACCCTGCCCCAGGTGACGGTCGTGCCGCTGTATTTCGAGCTGGACGGCAGCTTCCCGAACCACGAGGCCAACCCGCTCGACCCCGCGAACCTGGTGGACCTGCAGAAGCTGGTCCGCGAATCCGGCGCGGACATCGGCCTGGCCTTCGACGGCGACGCCGACCGCTGCTTCGTGGTCGATGAGCACGGCGACCCGGTGTCGCCGTCGGCGATCACCGCCCTGGTCGCCGAGCGCGAGCTGGCCAAAGAGCCGGGCGCGGTGATCATCCACAACCTGATCACCTCCCGCGCGGTGCCGGAACTGGTGCACGAGCTGGGCGGAACGCCGGTGCGCACCCGGGTCGGTCACTCGTTCATCAAGCAGGAGATGGCCGCCACCGGAGCGGTATTCGGCGGCGAGCACTCCGCGCACTACTACTTCCGCGACTTCTGGGGCGCCGACTCCGGGATGCTCGCGGCGCTGCACGTGCTGGCCGCGCTCGGCGAGAAAGACCGGCCGATGTCGGATCTGATGGCCTCGTACGCCAGTTACGCGGCCTCCGGCGAGATCAATTCCACCGTCGCCGACGCGAAGGAGCGCACGATGGCCGTGGTAGAGGCCTTCGCGGGCCGGGCGCACTCGGTGGACCGGCTGGACGGGGTGACCGTGCAGCTGGCCGACAACGCCTGGTTCAACCTGCGCGCGTCGAATACCGAGCCATTGCTCCGGCTGAACGTGGAGGCCCGGTCGGCGGAGGAAGTAGACGCACTCGTGACCGAGATCCTGAGCATCGTGCGCTCCTGACTGGAATAGTGGAATCACAGGCCTTGGATTCGCCCGACTCGGTCTCGGTGTGGCAGCTGGACCGAATGGGCGCGGGGGCGGAAAAGACACAGCGCGATGAGGGGAGGTGGGACGCCCGATGATCGCTGGAACACCGGTGCTCGACCTCGACGATGCCGCTTCACTCGAGGCCGCCGACGCAGGCGGCGCCCTTCGCTCGGCCGCTTCCGGCGGCGCCCAGGTGCGCGCTACCGCGGCGGCCGTCGGTGAGGAGGCGCTCGCTCGACTAGCCGATCTGCGACCACGCAGCGTGGTGCTGGTAGCCGGCGCCGGACGTGCCGCACGGGCCGCCGGACTGCTCGTGGCCGCGCTCGGCGACCGTGCGGGCCTACCCGTCGTGCCTGCCGCCGCCCTTCCCCCGTGGGTGGGTCCGCTGGACGTCGTCCTGGTCTCCGGCGACGACGCGGGTGATCCGCGCCTCATCGACGCCGTCGATCGAGCCCTGCGCCGCGGCGCCGAGGTGGTCGTCGCCGCGCCGCACGAAGGGCCGCTGCGCGCCGCCGCCGCCGGACGCGCCGCCGTGCTGGAGCCCAGGGTCCAAGTCCTCGGGCACAACCGCCTGCTGCGCTTCCTGGCCGCCGGAATCGCGGTGCTGCGCGCGGTCGACCCCCAGCGCACCGGCGCCGCCGTACCCGAGCTCACCCACCTTGCCGACGTGCTGGACGCGGAGGCGCTGCGCGACGGCCCGCACAACGAGGTCTTCCACAACCCCGCCAAGACGCTGGCCGCGCGCATGCAGCAGCGGGGCATCGTGCTCGCGGGCGATTCACCGGCCGCCGCCGAGCTGGCCGAGCACGGCGCCGAAGTGCTGCTGCAATCCGCGGGCAAGGTGGCCACCGCGGTGGATCTGGCCGAGGCCGTCGCCGCGCGGACCCGGATGGCCGAGGCGGCAGGCGAATCCGCGCCAGACTTCGATCCACTGTTCCACGACGAGGAACTCGACGGCCCCGCGCCGGTGGAACGCATCCGGGTGTTCGTGCTCAGCGCCGATCGCGATCGAGCGGCAGCGCGCCGCCGCATCGCGGTCTTCGGCGCCGAGGGATCGAACCTGGTGGACGCCGATCTGGTGAACGCCGACGTCGACCTGCTGCACACCGGCATGACCGATCCCGCCGCGCCCGCGCAGTCGAGGGCCGAAGAATCCGCGCAGGCCGACAGCACCGAACTCGAACAGCTCGCGGTGCTCGCGCTGCGACTGGAGATGGCCGCCGCCTACCTGCGGCTGATCGGTTCGCGCACCACCGCTTCCGACAGCCAGGGGCAGTACGGGGGAAGCTTCTAGTGCACGAACTCGTTGGTGCGCTGCGCTCGTATGCCTGGGGCTCGCGCACCGCGCTGGCTCAGCTGTGCGGAAGACCGGTCCCCTCGGCGCATCCGGAGGCCGAATTGTGGTTCGGCGCCCACCCCGCCGACCCGGCGTACGTGAAGATCGGTGACCGCAGCACCTCGCTGCTGGAGCTGGTCGCCGCCGACCCGGACCGGGAACTGGGCTCCGCCGCCGCGGATTTCGACGGACGGCTGCCGTTCCTGCTCAAGATCCTCGCCGCCGAGGAGCCGCTGTCGCTGCAGGCGCACCCGAGTACGGAGCAGGCGCGCGCGGGCTTCGACCGGGAGAACCGGGCGAAGGTGCCCTTGGACTCCCCGCTGCGCAACTACCGCGACGAGAGCCACAAGCCCGAGCTGGTCGTCGCGCTGGAGCGGTTCGAGGCGCTGGCCGGCTTCCGCGAGCCGCACCGCACGGTCGCGTTGCTGCGCGCGCTCGCGGTGGAGGAGTTGCGCTCCTACTGCGAACTCCTCGCCGCCCAGCCGGATTCGGCGGGCCTGCGCACCTTGTTCACCACCTGGATCACGCTGCCGCAGCACGTGCTGCACACGTTGCTGCCCGCGGTGCTCGACGGCTGCGTGCGGTACCTGTCCGGCAAAGGCACACGCGAGTTCACGAACGAGGCGCGCACCACCCTCGAACTGGCCGAGGCATACCCCGGCGACGCGGGCGTGCTGGCGGCGCTGCTGCTGAACCGGGTGACCTTGGAGCCGGGTCAGGGGTTGTTCCTCGCGGCCGGGAATCTGCACGCCTACCTGCGCGGGCTGGGCGTGGAGATCATGGCCAACTCCGACAACGTGCTGCGCGGCGGTCTCACCCCCAAACACGTCGACGTGCCGGAACTGTTGCGCGTACTGGATTTCGAGCCGATCGACCTGCCCGTCGTGCTGCCGGAACCCGGCGGCGACGGATCGGTGCGCTATCGCACGCCCGCCCCCGAGTTCGCGCTGCGCCGATTCGACTTGGTCGCCGGTTCCGCGCGAGTGCCGCTGACCGCGGCGGGGCCCGGCATCGTGCTGTGCACGGCGGGTACGGTGCGCCTGTTCCAGAACGGCTCGTCGCTGGAACTCGGCCGGGGTGGCGCGGCGTGGATTTCCGCCTCCGACACCGATATCCGCGCGCAGGCGGTGGACGGGCAGGTCCAGCTGTTCTGCGCGTGCGTGGGCGCCGGCTGCTGACCGATCCGGAACACCCGGCCGTAGGTGCCCTAGGCTGTTCGCGAGTATCACTGAAAACAGAGAGGACATGCTTCCATGTCTGCTGGCGGTGGCAAGAAGGCGATCATCGCGGCGTTGACCGCGAATGCGGGGATCGCCGCGGCGAAGTTCGTCGGTGCGGCGATCACCGGCTCGGGGTCGATGCTCGCCGAGGCCGTGCACTCCGTGGCCGACACGGGCAACCAGGGACTGCTGCTGCTGGGGCAGCGCCGCGCCGCGAAGGAAGCGACCGAGCTGCACCCGTTCGGGTACGCGCGCAACCGCTACTTCTACTCGTTCATCGTGGCGCTGGTGCTGTTCACCCTCGGCTCCGGTTACGCCATCTACGAGGGCATCCACAAGATCCAGCACCCGGAGGAGCTGACCTCGCCGATCGTGGCGGTCGTCATCCTGGTGATCGCGATCGCCTTGGAGGTCTACAGCTTCACCACGGCGGTGCGCGAGTCCACGCCGCTGAAAGGTGACGCAAGCTGGTGGCAGTTCATCCGCAATTCGCGCAGCCCGGAACTTCCGGTGGTGCTGCTGGAGGACACCGGCGCGCTGGTCGGCCTGATCCTGGCGCTCTCGGGCGTCGGCCTGACCATGATCACCCACGACCCGATCTGGGACGGCGTCGGCACGCTGGCCATCGGTGGGCTGCTCGGCGTCATCGCCGTCGTGTTGATCATCGAGATGCAAAGCCTTTTGATCGGTGAGGGTGCCACTCCGGAGGAGAACCGGAAGATCCGCGCCAACCTGGTCGACGACACCCGCATCGACCGAGTGATCCATCTGAAGACCCAGTACCTAGGCCCGGAGGAACTGCTCGTGGCGGCGAAGATCGGCGTAGTTCCCGGTCTGGACCTCGCGGCGATCGCGGGCGCCATCGATGACGCCGAGTCCCGCGTCCGCGCGGCGGTCCCGGCGGCGCGCGTCATCTACCTCGAACCCGACCTCTACCGCACCGAACCCGCCAAGGGCTAGTCCGGCGTTGCCTCGCACGGCTCGCGAGCCGTGCGAGGCGCACGTACTCAGCGGCGCTGGACAGCGGGGGTGCGTAGGAGGTCGAGGGGATCGGTGCGGATGTCGAAGCGGTCGCGCAAGACGTGGCGGGCCGCGTGCAGCCCGCTCATGCCGTGCACACCGGGGCCGGGCGGGGTGGCCGACGAGCACAGATAGACACCGGGAATCGGTGTGGCGTAGGGATTCCAGCGCGGTGCGGGACGGAAGGCGAACTGGCGCAGCGTCATCGCGCCCGCGGAGATGTCGCCGCCGATGTAGTTGGCGTTGTGCGCGGGCATTTCGGCGGCGGGGATCACGTTCTCGGCGACGATCAGATCCCGGAAGCCCGGTGCGAATCGCTCCACCTGAGCGATCACTTCCGCGCTGACGTCGCGGGTGGAGCCGTTGGGCACGTGGGCGTAGGTGTAGAAGGTGTGGCCGCCCGCGGGCGCGCGGGTGGGGTCGACCACGCCGGGCTGGATGGACAACACGTAGGGCCGTTCGGCGTGCCGCCCCATGGCCACGGCGTGCTCGGCCGCCATGGCCTCGGCGCGGGTGCCGATGACGTGCACCGTCCCGGCCAGCGCGCAGCCCTGGGCCTGCCACGGCACCGGTCCGGAGAGCGCGAAGTCGATCTTGCAGGCCGCGCCGCCGTAACGGAAACGGCGCAGCCGCTTCGCGTATCGCGCGGGCAACCGGTGCTCGGCGATACGCAGCAGTTCGGCAGGGGCGAGGTCGAGCAGAACGGAGCGAGCGCCTGCGAACTCCTCGAGCGAGTCGATCCGGCGCCCGGTGTGCACCCGGCCGCCGAGACGTTCGAGTTCGGCGATGAGCGCGTCGGGAATCGCCTGACTGCCGCCGCGCGGAATCACCCAGCCGTCGACATGGGCCAGCGTGCCGAGCATCAACGCAGCGCCCGCGGCCGTGATGGCGCGCGGCGGGATGATCGCATGGGTGGCGATGCCGGTCAGCAGGGCCGGCGCGACCTGTTCGCGAAACCTGATATCCCACAGCGGCGAGCCCTGCTCCAAGGTGCGCATGCCGAAACGGATCGCGGTCGCGAGCCCGGAGGGGATGCGCCGCAGATCCGACATCGCGACGTCGACCACGTCCGCCCAGTGCCGCACCAGCGGCGCGAACAACTTGCGCCACGCCCGGCCGTCGGGACCGAGGGATTCGACCGTCCGTTCCAGGTCCCGCCAGGCCAGTCCGGCCACACCCCCGTCGAGCGGATGTGCGTAGGAGACCTCCGGCGCGAGCAGTTCCACGCCGTGCGCGGACAGGTCGAACGCCCGGAACAACGGTGAGGCCACCGCCATCGGATGCGCGCCAGCGCACACGTCGTGCCGGTAGCCGGGCAAGGTCAGCTCGGCCGTGCGGGACCCACCCCCAGCCGTCGCCTCGGCCTCGTAGACCTCCACCGCGAGCCCTGCCCTGGCCAGGATCACCGCTGCGGCGAGCCCGTTCGGTCCGGAGCCGACCACCACCACATCAGCCATATCCCCACGCTACCGCCCGACCGACCTCCGACTTGCTCGCCGACACCACCACCGCGCCGCCGACACGCCGAGCGGAGCCGTCCCGGAACCCGGCCGATCGGTGATCCGGAACCCATGGGCGGGACCGCCGACGAGTTTCGGAGGTTCGCTTCGTCATCTCCATGGAACGCACGACCAGCAAGGAGATCGACCATGGCGACCAAGCCGCACGGCCCCACGTCCTACTTCCCCTCCATCGAGGCCAAGTACGGCCGCGCAATCGAGGAGTGGAAAACCGCCATGCGCGACAGCGGACTGACCTCGCACAAAGAACTCGTCGAGTGGCTGAAGACCGAGCACGGCTTCGGGCACGGCCACGCGACCGCCCTCACCCAGCACCACCTCCACCCGGAGAAGTGGGCAGCCTGAGCCCGGGCGCCACGAAGGGCCCGCAGATCTTGCGGGCCCTTCGTCGTTCACCGTCCGGCCCGCTGCCCCAGGCGGAGTTCCGCCCGGCGCGGACGGGCTTCGTCCGGCTGCGCTTTATGCCTTGACCAGGTCTATGGTCTCGGCCTCCTGCGTCAGCGGTACGCCCTGCGTCCCATGGTCGTCGTCGACCATGGTCCGCTCGTCGAAGGGCAACTCGCGATCGAGCACCTCGCGCACCCGGTCCACGTCGACCGTTTTGGTCCAGGTGCCGATCAGCACCGTGGCGACCGCGTTGCCGGAGAAATTGGTCAGCGCCCGCGCCTCGGACATGAAGCGGTCGATGCCGACGATCAAGCCGACGCCGTCGAGGAGTTCGGGGCGATGGCTCTGCAACCCGCCCGCCAGGGTGGCCAGGCCCGCGCCGGTGACGCCCGCCGCGCCCTTGGACGCGACGATCATGAACAGCAGCAGTCCCAGCTGTTCGCCGATGGACAGCGGCTTGCCCATGGCCTCGGCGATGAACAACGACGCCATGGTCAGGTAGATGGCGGTGCCGTCGAGGTTGAACGAGTATCCGGTCGGCACGACGACGCCCACGGTGGTGCGCTCCACGCCCAGATGGTCCATCTTGGCGATCAGCCGTGGCAGCGCCGATTCCGACGACGAGGTCGCGACAATCAGCAGGTACTCCCGCGCCAGGTAGCGGACCAGCTTGAAGATCGACACGCGTGAGACGCTCCACAGCAGCACGCCGAGCACGCCGAAGACGAACACCAGGCAGGTGAGGTAGAACGCGAGCATCAGCGTGCCCAGCTTCACCACCGCGTCCAGGCCGGTCTTGCCGACCACGTTCGCGATCGCGCCGAACGCGCCGATCGGCGCCAGCCACAGGATCATCACCAGGATCCGGAACACCAGTTTCTGCAGCAGCGCCACGCCGCGCACGATCGGCTCACCCGCCGTGCCCATGGCCTGGACCGCGAAACCGACCAGAAGCGCGACGAACAGCGCCTGCAGCACATTGCCGGTGGTGAGCGAGGACAGCAGCGTCGACGGGACGATGTTCTGGAGGAATTCCCAGGTGCCGCCCGCGCTGTGCGCGGTGTCGGCCAGGTCGTGACCGGCTTTGGTCGACTTGGCGATGTTCAGTCCCGTGCCCGGTTGCAGCAGATTGCCGACGACGAGGCCGATCCCGAGCGCGATCGTCGACATGACCAGAAAGTAGCCGATGGCCAGCCCGCCGACCTTGCCGACGGTGGCCGCCGCGCGCACCGAGCCGATCCCGAGCACGATGGTGCAGAAGATGACGGGAGCGATCATCATCTTGATGAGGTTGACGAAGATGGTCCCCAATGGGGCGAACGACTGCGCGACGCCGGGCGCCAGCCAGCCGACGAGGACGCCCGCGACCACCGCCACGATGACGGCCAGATACAGCCAATGGGTGCGGTCGCGCCGCGTTCGAGTCGAGTCGCTCATTGCGAGGATTTCCCTTCGAGAGGTACCGAAGTGAGGTGGCTCACGCACCCCAGGCAGAATGATGGTCGGCCGGGTGATGCCGGTCACTGTTTGGTGCATTACGTTCAGCGGAGGAAGAGCTTGTGAGACGCGGTCGGCTCTCCCTCGCCGGTCAGGCATTCGTCTTCCAGTTGGTCGTACTCGCGGTGATGATCGCGATCGGCGTGGTGCTCGCGGTGCTGGACGCCAGGCACGACAGCGACGTCACCACCACCAGGGAGGTCACCGACGTCGCGGTGAGCGTGGCCGACGCGCCCTCCACCATCGAGGCGGTCCGCAGCGCGGACCCGACGGCGCTGTTGCAGCCGGTGACCGAGGAGATCCGGCTCGAGACCGGCATGGATTTCATCGTGGTGATGGCGCCGGACCGGACGCGCTACACCCACCCCAATCCGGCGATGATCGGGCGGCCGTTCAGCGGCACCATCGATCGCGCGCTGGCCGGTGAGACCTTCACCGAGACCTTCACCGGCACCCTCGGCCCCTCCATCCGGGCGGTCACCCCCGTCCACGACAACGGACGGATCGTGGCTCTGGTCTCCGCGGGCGTGACCCGCGCGAAGATCAGCGATCAGGTGGCCACCCAGCTCTCGGTGATCTTCGGCGTCGCGGGAGCCGGTCTCCTGCTTGCCGCCGGAGGATCGTTCCTGCTCAGCCGCAGACTGCGACGGCAGACCCACGGCTTGGCGCCCGACGAGCTGCGCGCGATGTACGAACATCACGACGCCGTGCTGCACTCGGTGCGCGAGGGACTGGTCGTGTTCGGGGCCTCCGGCGAGGATGCCGAGGTGGTCAACGACGAAGCGCGCCGCCTGCTCGACCTGCCCCCCGGCGAGGTGCGCCGCAGCGACCTCCCGCTGTCGCTGCAGCGGATGAGCTGGGGCACCGTGCGCGACGAGATGCACGTGACCACCGACCGGATCCTGCTGGTCAACCAGGACACCGTGGAGTGGGAGGGCAGGCCGATCGGCACGGTGATGACCATCCGCGATCACACCGAATTGCAGTCGGTGATGGGCGAACTCGATTCCGTGCGCGGCTTCGCCGAGTCGTTGCAGGCACACGCGCACGAGTCCGCCAACCGGCTGCACACCGTGGTCACCATGGTCGAACTGGGCCGCCACCAGGAGGCCGTCGAGTTCGCCACGGCGGAGCTCGAGCTGTCGCAGGCGCTGATCGATCGGCTGTTCGCCGCGGTGGGCGCGCCCGCCCTGGCCGCCTTGCTGCTGGGGAAGGTGAACCAGGCGGCCGAACGCGGCATCGAGCTGACGATCACCGACGACACCGCGCTGGACTCGGTGGACCCGCTGTCTCCGCACGAAACGGTCACGCTCGTCGGCAATCTCGTCGACAACGCGATCGATGCCGCGGCGGGCAGCGCGTCCGGCTGGGTGGAAGTCACCCTGCGCCACCAGCGGGTGGACGCCCGGGAGGAGTCGGTGCTCTACATCCGGATCGCCGACAGCGGCCCGGGCATGTCGGCGGAGATGTTCGCGCGCGCGTCCCAGCGCGGCTATTCGACCAAAGCCGACCACCACGGGCTGGGTCTCGCACTGGTCCACCGTCTGGTGGCCCGCCACGGGGGAAGCATCCGCACGCAACGGGATCCCGAAAGCGCGGTGACCGTGACGATTCCACGAAAGGAAGCACGATGATCCGTGTGCTTATCGTCGAGGACGAGCCGCTGATCGCCGAGGCGCACCGCGCCTACGTGGAGCGCATCGCCGGATTCACGCCCGTCGGTGTCGCCCATACCGGACGTGAGGCGATGCGCGCGGCGGCCGACGCCGCGGCGGAGGGCACGCCGATCGACCTGGTGCTGATGGACATCGGCCTGCCCGACGCGAGCGGCCTCGACGTCGCCGCCGCGCTGACCGGGTTGGCGCCGCGCCCGGACGTCATCGCCATCACCTCCGCGCGGGATCTGGCCATGGTGCGCACCGCCGTGTCGCACGGCGTGGTGTTGTATCTGCTGAAGCCGTTCACCTTCGCGGCGTTCCGCGACAAGCTGGACCGGTACCGCGAGTTCCGCACCGCGCTTCCCGCCGGCGAAAGCGCCATCTCCCAGCACGACATCGACCGTGCGTTGAGCGCGCTGCGCACTCCCGACCAGCGCGCCGCGACACCCAAGGGCGTCGCGCCGCAAACCCTCGACGAGATCTCCCGCGCCGTGCGCGCCGCCGAGGCCGAGGGCGTGACGGCCGCGGACACCGCGACTTCGATCGGCGTCTCGCGCATCACCGCCTGGCGCTATCTGGAGAAACTGGCCGACGACGGTTTGGTCGTGCGGCGCTCGGACTACGGCAGGGCGGGGCGGCCGAAGACTCGCTATGTGTGGAAGTCCACGAGCTGATCAGACCGGCTCCGGCGCGGGCGCGCGCTGACCGAGGCGCACCGGCATCCGCTCGTAGCCGTGCAGGGTGAACAGCGCGCGCCGCTTCGGCGTACCGTCCAGCCGCAGACCGGGGAACCGCTCGAACAGGGCCTGCAGCGCGTAGACGCCTTCCATCCTGGCCAGGCTGGCTCCGAGGCAGACGTGCACGCCGCTGCTGAAGGACAGATGGTCCTTGGCGTTGTCGCGGCCGATGTCGAACCGTTGTGGATCGGCGAACACGGCGGGGTCGCGGTTCGCGCCTGCCAGCGACAGCACCACCGTGCTGCCCTGGCGCAACCGGATGCCGTCGATCTCCACATCGGTGAGCGCGGTCCGCGCGGTGGTCTGCACCGGGGAGTCGAAGCGCAGGATCTCCTCGACGGCGTTTGGCCACAGCTGCGGCTCCTCGCGCAGCCGCTCCAGCTGATCCGGATGGGCCAGTAGTTGCGCGACGCCGTTGCCGATCAGGTTGACGGTCGTCTCGAAGCCCGCCCCCATGAGCAGGCTCGCGGTGGCCTTGAGCGCGTCGGTGTCCAGTTCGCCCGCGGTGACCAGGCTGCTGAGAATGTCCTCGCCCGGTTCGCGGCGCAACCGCTCGATGTGCCGCCCGAGATAGTCGTTCATCAGCTCCATCGCGAGCAGTGCCCTACGGTGTGCGCGCCAAGGGATGCCGACGTCGAGCAGCGGTGTCATCTGATCGCCCCAGTCGAGGAACATCGCCTTGTCCTCGTCGGGGAAGCCGAGCATCTCGGAGATGATCGCGATCGGCACCTGGGCGGCGAACTGCTCGATCAGATCCGCCGAACCGTGGGCGGGCAGGGCGACCAGCAGTTCCTCGGTGACCGACTCGACGCGGTCGCGCAGTCTGCGGATCGCGCGCGGGGTGAACGCCGAGGCGACCGGTTTGCGCATCCGCGTGTGTTCGGGCGGATCGATCACCAGCATCGACGGCGGCTCGACCGGATTCGGCGGCAACGGAAACCGCTCGGCCAGCTTCTGCAGCGGCTTGGGGATGTTGAAGCTCTCGGTGGTGCGCACACCGAAACGGCTGTCGCGCAGGATGGAACGGCACAGCTCGTGATCGAAGGTCGCCCACGCGATCGAGGTGCGCAGCAGCCTGCCCTGCCCGCGCAACCGCTCGATCAGCGGGTAGGGATCGTCGAAGCCTGCGGGACCGCCCATCAATTCGGCGAACGGGTCACCGCGGCGTGCCTGCAGACGCAGGGCGAGACGAGGCGCGCCCTGCACCGACAACCAGCGGAACCAATAGTGCGGCTTCATAGTGCAACCCCGTCGTCGTGCGATGACACCACCGTACGGAACGCCGCGGGCTTCTGGAACGTCCTCAGGTCGGATGCGGCGCTTATACCGTGGTAGGAGCCGCCTCCGAATGGTGGCCGCGGCTTTCGGACATCCCTCATCCGCGCTGCGCGGTCACCCGTTCCGACGCGATGCGCCGGTCGCGCAGCGCCGGATCGGGGTTGACCACCTGCACCAGCGAGGCGCCCGCGGCGAGCACCGCGAGATATCCGTCGATCAGTTCGGCAGGCGTGTCCCACGGCGTGCTGGACAGCACCCGGTCACCCTCGGCGAAGCCCTGGCGCATAGCCGATTTCCGCGCCTCGGCGAGCACTTCGGCGACCGGCATGCCATCCAGCGCGACACCGGCGCCGCGGGGCAGGAACTGGTCGCCGTGCACGCGCACCGAGGTGGCGAAATCGGTGACGCCCACCGGCAGGTCGCGCACCGGGGCGCCCATGGCGTCCAGCGACAGCGCGGCGATCTCACCCCCGCCGTCGGCGTCGTCCAGGCGATCCGGGGTCACCAGCGCCAGATCGGCGTCCTCGTCCGGGTGCAGCACCACCTCGGTGCCCGCCCACCAGCAGCCCAGCAGCACAGCGGCGGTCTGCCAGTGCGCCGGGAGCAGGACGGCGACACGGGCGCCGGGACTCAGACCGAACTCGTCGCGAATCAAATTGGCGGTCTTGGCCGCCCAGTTCGCCAGCGTCGCGCCGGACAGTTCGATCCGCGCCCCGGTGGCGTCGTCGTAATAGGTGACGCGCGGACCCGCGGGTTCGCGGGCGAGGATGGGATCGAGTACCGCTTCGGTGAGAGTGTGTACCTGGTCGATGTCACGCATGGTTCAGTTCACGCATTTCGGTCCGTTCTGGCCTGCGTCGATCGGTGGAGCGGGTGGGACTGGTGTGGCGGAAGTCGACGTTCCGGACAGGTCGAACACCCGGCTCGCCGACGAGCCCGGACCAGAATAGTCGCTCGCCAGCACGACGCTCACCGAATCCGGGGACAGCGCCGGATCCGCGAGTACCGACAGCCCGCCCAGCGCCTTGGCCACCGCCTGCGCCTTCGGGCTCGAGGTGTCCGCGGCGAGCACGCGACTGCTGGTGACGCGGTTGCCGGTGTAGTTGGTCACCACGCCCTGCCGGAATCCCTTGGCGCTCAGCGTCTGCGCCACCTCGGCCGCGAGTCCGCCGATGCCGCCTGCGTTGTAGACGCTGACGGTGACCGTCGCCGGATCGAAGCCCGGCTCGGCGTTCCGCGTGACCGTCGCGTCGCCCACCAGCGAGGCGATATAGGACTTGACGGCCTTCGGCTCGACCTCGACCACGGATTCCCCGCTGCTGGTCTCACCGTTGAGGTCGGCGACCGGAATGGTCTCGAACTTCACCTGGCCACCGGACAGGTCCTTCAGCCGTTGCAGGAACGCCAGCGCGTCCCAGTCCTCGTCGAGCACGACCGTCCGCCCGACCGCCTCGCTGAGCTGTTGCAACTTGGCCGGATTGGCCAGCGTCTTCGCGCTGAGCAGCTGCTGCACCAGTTGCGCCATGAACACCTGCTGGCGCACGATGCGGTCGAGGTCGCCGCGGGGCAGATCATGGCGCTGGCGGACGAAACTCAGCGCGCGCGGCCCGTCCAGGCGTTGGCGGCCCGCGGGAAACCGGGCGCCGGACATCCACTCGTCGACCGGGTTCTTCAGGCACACCTCGACCCCGCCGACGGCATCGGTGAGCAGCGCGAAGCCGAGCAGGCTCACCTCGGCGTAGTGGTCGACGGTGAGGCCGGTGAGGTTGGCGACCGTCTTGATCAGCGCCTGCCTGCCCGCTTGGGTGGACTGCCGCTCCGCGTCGGCGTGCGCGACGCCTTGGTCGACGAGTTTCTGGAACTGGTTGGCCTTCGTCGCGCCGTAGGCCGAGTTGATCTTGCCCATGCCCAGGCCGGGAATGCTGACGTAGGAGTCGCGCGGGATCGAGATCGCGGTCGCGGAGCGTCCGTCGTTGGGCACGCGCAGCAGCACGATGGTGTCGGTGTTGGTGCCGATCTCGTCGCCGGCGTGCAACATGGCTCGCTCGGCGTTCGACAGGGGATTGCCGTGCGCGTCGGTGCGGCTGTCCACACCGACCAGCAGGATGTCCACCGCGCCGTCCCGGCTGCCGCCGAGACCGAGATCGCCGATGCGCTCGATGTCGGCGACCAGCGAGTCGACGCTGTGCCAGGCGAAACCGGTAAGCGCCAGCACGATCACGGCGGCGGCCGCGGCCAGCGAACGCAGCGGCCCGAACGACCGGTCGCCGGACCCGGCCGGACGCGGCGACGCCGATGTGCCCCTCCAACGCGACAAGTGTGCATCCTCTCGCCGAAACTCGCCTCTCCTGGCGACACGTGCGCAACCGATCCGCCACCACGGTTCCTGCTCGCCCCGCCCGGTTTCGGGATCCCCCGATGACTCAAGGCTAACGAACGGTTATTGCGAACGGCCGCAACCGTGGATGTGGCGGCGTGCCAGACTTGCGCCCGTGACCGACCCCACCGCGCCCGAACCCACCGCGCCCGCCCGCCTCGTCGTCACCGGGGCGCACGGACAGGTGGGCCGGGAACTGCGGCGTCTCGCTCCGGCCGCCAGCGGCTACGGGCGCGCCGAACTCGACATCACCGACCCCCTCGCCGTGCGCGCGGTACTCGCGCCCGGCGACGTGGTGCTCAACTGCGCCGCCTATACCGCCGTGGACCAGGCCGAAGCCGAGACCGAGGCGGCATACGCGGGCAACGCCACGGGACCGGCCGTGCTCGCCGAAGTCTGCGCTGACATCGGTGCCCGGCTGATCCATCTGTCCACCGATTACGTCTTTCCAGGTACCCAGGATCGGCCGTACGACACCACCGATGTGACCGGGCCGACGTCCGTCTACGGCGAGTCCAAGCTCGCGGGCGAGCAGGCGGTGCTCAGCCGCTGCCCGGACGCGCACGTGGTGCGCACCGCATGGGTATATACCGGGCGCGGTGGCGATTTCGTCGCGACGATGCTGCGGCTGGAGCGGGAACGCGACACCGTGGACGTGGTCGAGGACGAGGTCGGCTCGCCCACCTACGCCGCCGATCTGGCCGCCGCGTTGCTGGAACTCGCGGGACGGCCGGACGCGCCGCGGCTGCTGCACGTCACCAATGCGGGCCGGGCCAGTCGGTTCGAGCTCGCGCGCGCGGTGTTCGCGGGTGTCGGGGCGGATCCCGGGCGCGTCCGGCCGTGTGACTCGTCGGCGTTTCCCAGACCCGCACGGCGACCGGGATATTCGGTGTTGTCGCCGCGGGCCTGGAACGACGCCGGGCTGAGACCGCTGCGGGATTGGCGGACCGCACTGGGGGACGCGCTGGCTCGGCGGTCCGACTAGGGTTGACTGCCGTGAGTGATTCCGATTCCGCCGCGCCCGCGGGCCTGGCCGTCGTCACGGTGACCTACTCGCCGGGTGAGCACCTCGAGCACTTCATCTCCACCCTCGCCGGGGCCACCGCGGAGAAACCGCAGGTGATCCTCGCCGACAACGGGTCGGTGGACGGTGTGCCCGAGCTGGTCGCCGAGGCCAATTCGCACGTGCGGCTGCTACGCACCGGCGGCAACATCGGCTACGGCGGCGCGATCAACCGGGCGGTCGCGGAGCTCGATCCGGGCATCGAGTTCGTCGTGATCGCCAACCCGGACATCCGCTGGGGCACCGATTCCATCGACAAACTGCTCGCCGCGGCCAAGCGCTGGCCGCGCGCCGGTGCGCTCGGGCCGCTGGTGCTCGAACCGGACGGCAGCGTGTACCCGTCGGCCCGCCGGGTCCCCGGCCTCCTCGACGGCGCCGGGCACGCGGTCCTGGGCACGGTGTGGAAGTCCAACCCGTGGACCCGCCGGTACCGGCAGGAGAACGAGGAGATCTCCGAGCGGGCCGTCGGCTGGCTGTCGGGGTCGTGCCTGCTGGTGCGGCGCGCGGCGTTCGACTCGATCGACGGTTTCGACTCGCGGTACTTCATGTACATGGAGGACGTCGACTTCGGCGACCGGATGGGCAAGGCGGGCTGGCACAACGTGTTCGTCCGCGACGCCGAGGTGACCCATGCCAAGGGACACGCGGCAGGCCGCCACCCCGAAGTGATGCTGCCCGCCCATCACGCCAGCGCCTACCGGTTCCAGGCCGACCGGCATCCGCACTGGTGGCAGGCTCCGCTGCGGCTGGCGTTGCGGGCCGGACTTGCGGTCCGCTCGCGGATTGCGGTTCGATCTGCCCTGCGCCGACAGGCGCGCGACGCCGGGTAGCCGGCGGCGCAAGGCGAGAAACGAACCTTGTGAACAGGGGAGCTTGATGGCAGGAAATGCAGGCACCGACGCGGTGATCCTGGTCGGCGGACAGGGCACGCGGTTGCGTCCGCTGACCCTTTCGGCGCCCAAGCCGATGCTGCCGACGGCCGGACTGCCGTTCCTGACCCACCTGCTCGCCCGCATCGCGGAGGCCGGGATCACCCATGTGGTGCTGGGCACGTCGTTCAAGGCCGAAGTGTTCGAGGAGCACTTCGGCGACGGCTCCGACCTCGGCCTGGAGATCGAGTACGTCACCGAGACCGAGCCGCTGGGCACCGGCGGCGCCATCCGCAACGTGCTGCCCAAGCTGCGCGCGGACAACGTGATGGTGTTCAACGGCGACGTGCTCGGCGGCACCGACCTCGGCGCGGTGCTCGACACCCACGAGTCGACCCGCGCCGACGTGACGCTGCATCTGGTCCGGGTCAGCGACCCGCGCGCGTTCGGTTGTGTGCCCACCGACGAGGACGGCCGGGTCACGGCGTTCCTGGAGAAGACCCAGGACCCGCCGACCGACCAGATCAACGCCGGATGCTACGTCTTCCGCCGCGAGTACATCGAGAAGATTCCGGCCGGTCGGCCGGTCTCGGTGGAGCGCGAGGTGTTCCCCGCGCTGCTGACCGAGGGCGCCCGCCTCCAGGGGCACGTCGACGCTTCCTACTGGCGCGACATGGGCACTCCCGAGGACTTCGTCCGCGGCTCCGCCGACCTGGTCCGCGGTATCGCCCCCTCCCCCGCACTGCCCGGTCAGCGCGGTGAATCGCTGGTGCACCCCGGCGCGGGCGTCGCCCCGGGAGCGGTGCTCATCGGCGGTACGGTCGTCGGGCGCGGCGCCGAGATCGGCGCGGGCGCGCGGCTGGACGGCGCGGTCGTCTTCGACGGCGCGGTGATCGAGGCAGGCGCCACGGTCGAGCGCACCATCATCGGCTTCGGCGCGCGCATCGGCCCGCGCGCACTCGTCCGCGACGGCGTCATCGGCGACGGCGCGCACATCGGCGCCCGCTGCGAACTCCTGCGCGGGGCGCGGGTGTGGCCGGGCGTGGAGATCCCCGACGGCGGCATTCGCTTCTCGACCGACGTCTGAGGAGCGTTCCGCTCGCCCCCGCGCACGAAGATCCGGAGGTCATCGACAAATCCGCAGGGTCGGCGTGGGGGAACTTGGTTCCGGCGCCACCGACCGCGCCGTCACCAGTGTTCAAGTCGGTGGCGGCACCGGCGGGTCGAACTGCGCCCCTAGGAGAAGCCGACGGCTTGCTGGCCCCAGGCGGTGTGCAGGTCCCGGTCCGGGTCGTCGACCACTCGATCGACGCTGTCGATGAGCAGCGTGGCGCGGGCCCCGAGGCGATACGGCGGCCAGTGTTTGGAGCCGTCGAGTGCGGCGGGAACGCCGTGGGCGGCGAAGGCCAGCCAGCGGCGCATCATGCGGCCGGAGACCTCCATGGCCGCTTTGCGACCGCCGAGCCAGAAGGTGGGGTCGAGGTTGAGCGTGCCGAAATTGCCGAAGACATAGGGCAGTTCGGTGGCGTGCCCCGCGCCGACCCTGGCCGCCCGCAGCATCGGGGTGGCGTAGTCGAAGCGGTACATCCAGGTCGGCGAGTGCTGGGCGTGACCGTCGGCCACCCAGTGCGCCGGCATCCGGAACGCCGCGTCGGTGGACATCGCCAACGCACCGCGGGCCTTGTTCAGATCCGGGTAGGCCGAGGTGATCTCGGCGATCCGCTCCGCCGACATCTCCGGGTGGCCGGCCGCGACGTCGCGCAGCATCGCGTTCACCGCGTCCGGCGTCACCGGCATGATCGGCGAGCGCAGCAGCCGGAACAGCGACGCCTCGTCCTTGTTGGTGCCGATGATCAACGGCACCCGGTGCGATCCCCCGCGCTGGAACCGGTCGATCGGGTAGGTCGGCAGCAGGTCCCCGTCGACCACCGGCGCGGCCGCCAGCCTGCCCGGCTCCTTCAGCGGGATCTCGTCGAGCAGGACGCCCGCCGCCGCGACGATCCGCTCGATGGGACATTCCAGCAGTTCTTTCGCCCGGGTCGCGGGCAGTTCGATCAGCTCGAGGAACCGCTGCGCCACCGTGGCCGCCCGTTCCGGTCCGAACACCGTGGTCGCGGGCGGGCTCTGCGCGATCGCCTTGTGAAACAGGCCCGCGGCGCGCGGTGCGGTGAGCAGCGCGGTGACGCAACCCGCGCCGGAGGACTCGCCGAACAGCGTGACGTTGCCGGGATCGCCGCCGAACGCGGCGATGTTGTCGCGCACCCATTCCAGCGCGGCGATCTGATCGTGCAGGCCGAGGTTCGGCGCGAAGTCGTCGCCGAGCGAGGAGAGGTCGAGAAAGCCCAGTGCGCCGAGCCGATAATTGACCCCGACGACCACGACGTCACCGGCCGCGGCCAGCCTGCGCCCGTCGTAGATCTGCTGCGCGGCGGTGCCGAGGCAGTACGCGCCGCCGTGCAGCCAGACCAGCACCGGGCGGGGTTCGGTTCCCGAGGCGCGGGCGGCATCGGCGCGCTCGGGCCGAGGTGACCACACGTTGAGCCAAAGACAGTCCTCGCCCATGGTCAGGCCGGAGTCGATGGGGACCATGGTGCCCATCGTCTGCGGCGCGATCTGCCCGAAAGAGGTGCAGTCGCGCACTCCCTCCCAAGGCTGCGGGGGCTCCGGCGGGGCGAATCGGGCCGGGCCTGCGGGGGCGGCCGCGTAGGGAATGCTGCGCCAGACGGAAATCGAACCCTCGCGCACGCCCCGCACGTCGCCGTGGGCCGTCCGCGCGATGGGCTCGGCGAAACCGTCGGGACCGGGCACCGCCTCGGAGAACTGAGCGCGCATCGCAGACCTCCTCATACTTCTTTTTCGAGAGTACGTCGAAGATCAGTACGGCAACGTTTCGATGCCGAGACATTGCTGCGTCGGACGCTATTCATCCGCTGTTCAGGCCCGTGCCCACGGGTGCGGTGTCGAATCGGTCACGGTGGCCGCGACCACCCCTTTGCTGCCCCGATTGCCGAAAGAGTGCCGCCGCGGCCCGGACAAGGGCCGTTCGCCAGGTCGCGACCCCGATACCGCTCCGCGACCGGAGCCGGTCCCCGCCGAGCTACGCGGCCCACGACTCGGAGTACGACCGATCCTGGGCGAGCACCGGCGTGCGTGCCCGTTGCTCTTCATCGCCGCGCCAACCTGACGGGCCACGACATCTCGCCGAAGTCCGATGCGGACACTTCGGCGGCGGAGGACCTAAACTGAGCGGATGCCGAGTTACAGTTACCGGTGCCGCAGCTGCGGCGACACGTTCGAGGTTTCCCGTCCGATGGCGGAGTCGTCGGCGCCGGCGACCTGCCCGATCGGCCACGACGACACGGTCAAACTGCTGACCACCTTCGCCACCGTCTCCCGGGGCGGCGGGAACGCTCCCGCGCCGAGCCCCGCCGCGCCCCCGGCGGGCGGCTGCTGCGGTGGCGGCTGCTGCGGATGACTTCGGTCCGGCCGGTGCGGTTCAGTCGCGCCGGTCGACGTGACCGAGGTCGCGCTCCGGTGCGACCCGGTCGCGCACGCGCTGCTTCAGCACCGCGATGTCGGGGAAGCCGCCGTCGGCCTTGCGCTCCCAGATCTGTTCGCCGTCGACGGTGATTCGGAAGACCCCGCCCGAACCCGGGATGAGCGCGACTTCGTCCAGATCGGTGGCGAACGTGCTGAGCAATTCCTGCGCCATCCAGCCCGCCCGCAGCAGCCAGCGACATTGGGTGCAGTACTCGATCGCGACGCGTGCCATGCCCGCTGACGCTACCGGTCAGGCGTCGTGCGCGCCGTCCAGGTAGACCCACGCGCCGTCGGACCGGGCGAACCTGCTGATCTCGTGCAGCGCGCCGCGCCCATCCGCGTCCCGGTAGTGCGCGACGAACGCCACCGTGCCGGTGTCGTCGAACGGTCCACCGCGCTCGGTGCGGGAGATCTCCAGGAACAGCCAGCGCTGCGCCGGATCGAGGGTCACCTCGCGCGGGCGGGTGCGCGAATGCCAGGAACGCAGCAGATAGTCGGCGTCACCCACTGCGAAGGCGGTGTAGCGCGACCGCATCAGCGCTTCGGCGGTCGCCGCCGGGCGCTCACCGCGCAGCACCGGACCACAGCACTCGTCGTATGTGTCACCGCGCCCGCACGGGCACCGTTGTGCTCCGCTCATGCTGTCTCCTCTCCGGTACGAGCGCGACCCGTCGTGGTCGTGCCGGTGCGACCACCTCGGTGGGAGCGGGTCATGCCATCTCCCGTCCGTGCTCGGGGGTCCCTCATGATCGCCGTGGCGCAGTGCCTCCGGCAAACTCGAGAACTCACGCCGTCCCGGCTCCGGCCCGGAGCGCAGCCCGCCGTGGTCACGCCGCACCGCAGAATTCGATCCTGGTCGCTCATGCCGGGCCCTCCCGTCATCAGGTAGATCGAGGGGCAAGTGCCGCCGATCGCTTGGCGTCATTCCCGGTGCGCGGCCACCGCCGCCAAGTCCGCGACCAGGGCGACGGTCTGCTCCCGCCAGCGCCGCAGATCGGTGACGCTCGGTGCGAGTTCGTAGTCGTGGTGGTGAGCGGCGCGCGACAGCGCCGCCCAGAGCACGGCCACCCGAGCCGCCTCCTCCGGTCCCGCGAACGCGCGCAGCGCGATCAGCTGCGCCCGCATCGGACAGCGGGCCAGCGCGGGCGCCAGTCGCAGCCACAACTCGTCCACGGCCTGTTCCAGGGCGATCCGCAGAATCCAGGCGGTGGCCCTGGACCACAACCCGCCCGCGTCGGTCACCGAGCCGGCGAGCAGCAGGTCGACGGTTTCCAGCCGTTCGGCGATCGACGGCCGATTCGGTCGCGAGCGGTGCGCGCCGTTCTTGCGCCCGCGTTGCCCGTGCCGGGGCGCGCCCTCGCCGCCCTGAGGCCCACGGCGTGCGCCGACCGGCCGGCGCCGCCCGCTCATCGGCGCTTCACCGGGCCAGCCACGCGACGAATCTCTCGGTCTCACCGATCAGCTCGCGCATGTCGCGCCCGATCGGCACGTGCGCGCCCGCCGTCGCGTCGCGCAGTGCGTCCACCACCCACCGTCCTTCCAACGCGATGAGGTTCTTGTTCAGGTCGTCGACCTTGCTGCCGACGCCGAACACCGCCAGCGCCACCTTCGCCCTGGTGGAGTGCGCGGCATCGATGTGGCGTTCCACCTCGCGGTGGTTCATGCCCGCGGCGAGCAGGGTACGGCGCGCTCTGGCGAGACTGGCCGCCTCCACTGCGGAACGGCAGCAGGTGGCCACCAGTTCATCGGCGATCGCCGCGGGCAACTGCGGGGTGCGCACCAGAGCGCGGGCGTCGTCGAGGTAGCGGCGGATCGGGTCGCTGGACACTCGCACCTCGACCACCGAGCGGTCGCGGCGCTGGACCTCGAGCACGGTCGCGTCGAGCTGCATCCGCCGCACCGCTTCGGCGAGGCGCTCGTCATGGGTGAAGACCACCACCTGACGGGTCCAGGCGACCGTGGCGAGCACTTGGGCCAGGCCGTCCACTTTGGCCGGGTCCATCGCCTGTACCGGGTCATCGATCATGACGAACCGGAAGGGACTGTCCTCCACCGTGGCTCGCGGCAGGAACAGCGAGAGACCGAGCGCGTGCAACTCCCCTTGGCTCATCACGCCCAGTGCGGCCCCGTCGACCTCGTCGACGGTCACGTCGAGCAGCACGCGGCGCGCGGTGCCGGCGTTGCCCTGCAAACGGATCGCGCCGAGCTCGACGTTGCTCTGCTGCCGCAGCGTGCGCCACACCCAGCGAGCCGTCGTCTCCAGCGGCGTCATCCGCTCGCCGCGCAGGCCCGCGGTGGCCGACTTCAACCAGTCCTCGGCCTTCTTCACCGTCCGCAGTTCCGCCGCGTGCGCGGCCACCTCGCGCGCGCCGTCCAGCCAGGCCACGATGCGCGGCACCAGGGGCGTCCACACCTCGTCCAAGCGGTCGAGCTCCTTGCGGGTGCCCTTCTGCAACAGGTCCAGTTCGTCGACCAGTCGCGCGTGCGCGCTGCGCAGCCGGTCGGGCAGGTCCGGGGTGTATTCGGTGGTGGTCAGCGCCGCCCAGTCGGCCCATGCCTCGCGCACCGCCGTGGTGTCGACCGACGGGGGGTTGCGCGGATCGAAATCCAGTTCGGCGGGGACGAGGTCGGGAAGCGCCCGCGCGGCCCGCACGGCGTTGCCGAACTCCCTGCGGGCGGTGGTGAGCGCGTTCACCCGGGCGGACAGCCGCTCGATGGCGGCGTCGGTCTCGCGCAACCAGTCCTCGTCCAAGGCGCCGCGGCCGCACACCGGACACGGGCAACTCCCGCTCGCCGCCTGATGCTCGCGCGCCTTGCGCAGTAGCTCGAGCACGCGCAGATCGGCTTCGGCGTCGGCGGTAGCGCCCTCCGCGAGGGCCGCGCCCCACGATTCGAGGCGGCCGGCCACGGCTTCCACTTCGGTGTCATCGGGCAGCGCGAGCCGCACGATCGCGCGCAAGCCGTCCGGTCCCGCCGGGTCGTCCACCACGCCCAGCACTTCACGGCCAACGGCGGCGAGATCCGGCTGAGCGGGCCGCAGCAACCCGGCGACCCGGACCGCGCGGTCGTCGGCCACCGACGCGAGCAGGTCCAGTAGTTCCAGCCGCTCCTGACGCGAATCCCGCACAGCGCGTTCCAGCTCCAGGCGGCGCATGCGGATCCGCTCCTGCGCCAGGGTGAGTTCGTCGAGCCCCAGCAGCTGGTGCAGCGCGTCGAACAGGTCGCTGGGCTTGCCGTCCACCAGCGCGCCGAGTTCGCTGTAGGACAGGAAGGGACGGTAGAGCTCGAGCTGGGCCGCCCACCGGTCCATGTCGAACTCCGTCGGCGGCGCGGGCGGATACCGCTGGGTCCAGTGCGCGTCGGGCAGGTCCGCCTCAGCCGCCCACTCCTTGGTGATGGTGAGCCGGGGGGCGTCACCCGCGGTGAGCAACTCCAACTCGATACGGGCGGCCGTGCCGTCGTGCAGGTTGCGCCAGCCTTCCCGCCACGCCGCCGATCGACCGTCCCACCGGCGGTTCCCGCCGGTCAGGGCCATTTCGGCGGCTTCGGCGAAACTGGATTTACCGCTACCGTTCCGCCCGAC
The DNA here is from genome assembly GCA_019930625.1 of Nocardia asteroides. Lineage (NCBI taxonomy): Bacteria > Bacillati > Actinomycetota > Actinomycetes > Mycobacteriales > Nocardiaceae > Nocardia > Nocardia asteroides. The sequence continues at coordinate 3,237,147 of CP082844.1, read as the reverse complement.
CACGAGCGTGAGACCGGGGCCGGGCGGCAGCTGGAGCGTCGTCTCCGGGCCGATGCCTCGGAAACCGCGCACCCGGATGACGCTCAGGAAGATCCCGGAGTGATCGAATGCCGTTGCGGCGTCGTCCGATTCGGCGGCGCCGAGAGCGCGCAACACGGTCCGCGTGACCGAGGGCGTTACCGCTGGGTCCTCGGCGAGGCGCCTCGTCACCACCTCCGAGAGCCGGGGCGCGGCGTCCGTGGAACCGGCGGCCTGGACAGCGTCGGGATCCAGGCGCATGCGAAAAATCCCCTCCACCATCGAGCCGCCACACGTCCTCCGACCCCGTGCGCGGCGCCTTGTCGAAGCTGTGCGAAACGCTACCCGATGGCGCCGGAATCGCCCACCGCTCCCATGCGAATCTGCCCGCGGGGATGGATATGGTCATCGAAAAGCCTGCGCCGCGTCTCGATGTCCACCCCTCGTGCCAACCCCGGCGGGCAGCTCGATGGTGTCAACACCCGTTTCGGGTGGCTCGGTCGAGCCGAACAGGACAGAATGCCAGAGCACCCCGAGCGGCGCAACATTTGCCGGATGGCGAATACGGCACCGGGACAAGCGGTTCCGTATGCGGGGTGGCACCGGTGGCGGCACCTGTCGGTGCGCTGGGGTAGAAATCGTCCTCAACCGAGGAACGAAGGAAGGCGATGAGGCAGCACCGAGCTGGAGCCGCCCGATGACGACGCCGTGGACCGAAGACCAGGTCACGGCGTTGGCGCCGGACGCGAATTCGCTGTCCGCGGCGCGCAAGCTGATGGGCCGCTGGCATGAGTGCGGGCACCACGGCACGGCATTGTGGGGGCGGTGCCAGGGCAGCGGCGCCACGCCGTACCAGACGATCGTCGACCTGTCCGGTCCGGCGTACCGGTGCTCCTGCCCGAGCCGCAAATTCCCCTGCAAACACGCACTGTCACTGCTGCTGCGCTGGGCGGCGGGCGAGGTCGCCGCCGTCGCGGAGACCGCGGACTACGCGGCCTCGTGGATCGGCGGCCGTGCGGCCCGCGCCGCCGCGAGCACGGACCGGGCCCGCACCGCGAACCCGGCCACCGCCGAGCAGCGGCGGCTGCGGGTGACCGCGGGGCTGGAAGAACTCGACGTCTGGCTGCGCGACCAGGTACGCACCGGGCTCGCGCAGGCCGATCGCTCGTATCGCGCGTTCGAGGCCGTGGCCGCGCGCATGGTCGACGCGCAGGCCCCCGGCATCGCCGCTACCCTGCGCCGGCTCCCGGCCGCCGTGGCCACGCGGACCGACTGGCCCGACGTGGTGCTGCGCGAGTACGCGCGGATGCACCTGCTGGTCGCCGCGCACCGGCAGCTCGACGCGGTGCCGCACGCGCTGGGCGCCAGCATCCGGACCCATGTCGGCTACCCCACCCCGGCCGAGACGGTGCGCGCCGAACCTCCGGTCCGGGATCGCTGGATGGTGTTCGGTTCGCAGATCACCGAGGAGGAGCGCCTCTACACCCGGCGAACCTGGCTGTACGGACGGGAAACCGGGCGCTGGGCGCTGGTGGTCGACCATTCCTTCGGTTCCCCCGGCTTCCCCGCCGACGTTCCCGCGCTCGGGCGACTGGCCGACGCACAGTTGCATTTCTATCCGGGCGCGGCGCCGCTGCGCGCGCTCTGGGGCGAACAGCACAGCGCCTCCGAACCCTTCACCACGCTACCCGAGGACGCAGGCAGGCCCGCCACTATCACCGCGGCGCTGGCTGCGCACGCCTGCGCGCTCGGCGCCGATCCGTGGTTGCGTTCGTGGCCGATGCTGCTGGTCGACGTGGTGGCCTCCCGCACCGAACAAGGCTGGTATGTCACCGAATCCGACGGCACGGCGCTGCCGATCCGGCCGGGTGAGCAACCGTGGACGCTGCTGGCCGTTTCCGGTGGTCATCCGGTGACGGTGGTCGGCGAGTGGAGCGCCGACGGGCTGACGCCGATCTCGGTGTTCACCGCGGGCGAGGTGATCGATCTGGTGCGCACGGAAACCTTCGCCCGGGACGCGCCTCGTCCGTCCACCGGGGCGGTAGCCGGCGCGGACCTCACGTCGGTCGCACTGCTGGGCACCGCCCGCCGCGCGCCGGATCTCGCCGTGCTGGCGCCCCCCATCGCGCGTGCCGCCGACCGGCTGCCGAGCGAACCAGCGACGCGGCTGCTCGAATCGGCCGCGCTACAAGACCTTTTCACGCGCGGCGGTGTCGTACCCGCCACCGCCGAGGCGCCCGAGCCCGCAGCGGACGATCCCCGCCTGTCGCTGCCGCGCCCCGCGGCGGCACGCCTGGCGCGCATGCTGCGGGAGCGCTCGGCCTTCCTGCCCGAATGGATCGACGCGGCGCAGCCGCACGACTACCGGGCGCCGGATGCGCTCTGCGAGCAACTGCTCGAGCACGCGAAGATCAATGCCGCCTTGCGTGAGCCGCTGTTGCGCCTGGCGGGCGCCCGGGGCAGCTGGCTGGCGGCCCGGCATCCGGATTGGCACGACCTGGTACGGCAGCCGTCCGGCCCATCCGAACGCTCCACGGACACCTGGTTGTTCGGCCGACCGACCGAGCGGCGCGACTGGCTCGCCGAACTCCGGCGCAGCGACGCCGATGCGGCCAGGGCGGCGCTCACCGCGGCATGGCCGAAGGAATCCGGGCCGCTGAAGGCAGAACTGCTGGCCCTGCTCGCCGAGGGCCTCGGCCCCGAAGACGAGCCCCTGCTGGAGACGGCGCTGGACGACCGGCGCGCGGACGTGCGCCGCACCGCCGCAGGACTGCTCGCGCTGCTGCCGGAATCGGCGTTCACGCGGCGGATGCGCGACCGGGCCCGCGCGTGGATCCGCGCCGAGCAACGGATGCTGCACACGAACGTGGTTCTCACACTTCCGGATACGCTCGACGCTGCCGCACAGCGCGACGGGATCACCGACCGCACCGTCGAATTCGCCTACCGCTGGAACGGCGCGCCCGACGTGCACGCCGCCCGGCTCCGGCAAGTGGTCGCCGCGACGCCGCTGACCCATTGGGCCGGTGTGCTCGGCACACCGCAGCAGGCGGTGCGCGCCACGATCGAGGACCGGTTCCGGCAGCCGGTCTTCGACGGTTGGGTGGACGCCGCTCTGGCTCAACGTGATTCGGCCTGGGCGCGAGCGCTTTTCGAAGCGGGTGTGCCCACCGACTTGGCGATGTTGCGCAGGCGCGAGCTGTTCGCGCTGCTACCGCTGCCGGATCGGACCGCGCACCTGGTGCGGCTGGACGGCTCGTGGCTCTCGGAGATCGAGGCCCTGCTGCCCGCGATGGGACATCCGTGGCCGGAAGCGCTGGCCAAGCACGTGGTCGGGCTGCTGGTCGAGCGGGCGCGGGCCGCGGCGCGGCGCCCGGAGGCGCACGGCGCGTCGCCGAACGCGCACCGGTCACTGCTGGCCGCGGCGGCCGTCCACCTCCCCGTCACCGCCGCGGGCACGCTGTCCGCGGTGGCCCGCCGATGCGACGATCCCGCCTGGGAGCGTGCCTTCGACCAGCTCGCCCACGACCTCAACCACCGCTCGATGATGCTCGAGGAGTTGCAGTGACCACCACCGACCCGACACCGGCTCTGCTGCGCCCGCACGCCGAACAGGCATACGCCGACGAGTTGCGCGCCCTCGCCGCCGCCGACGACCGGCCCCGCCCGCCGTCCTGGCGGTTGTCGCCCTGGGCGGTGGTCACCTACCTGCTCGGCGGCGCCCTCCCGGACGGCACCGTGATCACCCCGAAGTACGTCGGCCCGCGCAGGCTCGTGGAAGTGGCGGTCGCGACGCTTGCCACCGACCGGGCGCTGCTGCTGCTCGGTGTGCCCGGCACCGCGAAAACCTGGGTGTCGGAACATCTTTCCGCCGCCATCAGCGGTGCGTCGACCCTTCTGGTGCAGGGCACCTCGGGCACGGCCGAGGAGGCGATCCGCTATGGCTGGAACTACGCGCGGTTGCTCGCGGAAGGACCGAGCGACGCGGCGCTGGTGCCGTCACCGGTGCTCACCGCCATGCGAGCCGGCTCCATCGCCCGGATCGAAGAGCTCACCCGCATCCCCTCCGACGTGCAGGACGCGCTGATCACCATCCTGTCCGAGAAGACGTTGCCGGTACCCGAACTGGGCACCGAGGTGCAAGCGGCCAAGGGCTTCAACGTCATCGCCACCGCCAACGACCGCGACCGCGGCGTGAACGAGCTGTCCTCCGCCTTGCGCCGCCGGTTCAACACGGTCGTGCTGCCGCTGCCCGCCAGCGAGGACGAGGAGGTCGCCATCGTCACCAGGCGGGTCGAGCAGCTCGGCTCCGCACTGGAACTGCCCACCGTGCCCGCGGCGGCCGAGGAGGTGCGGCGGGTGGTGCGGGTCTTCCGCGAGCTGCGCTCCGGTAGCACCGCCGACGGCCGCACCAAGCTCAAGTCGCCGTCCGGAACGCTGTCCACCGCCGAGGCGATCTCGGTGATCACCAACGGAATCGCGCTCTCGGCACACTTCGGAGACGGCGTGCTGCGCGCATCCGACATCGCCGGCGCGGTGCTCGGCTCGGTGATCAAGGATCCGGTGGCCGATGCGGTGGTGTGGACGGAGTACCTGGAGGCCGTGGTCCGCGAGCGGCCCGACTGGGCGGATTTCTACCGCGCCTGCCGCGAGGTCACCGGGTGACCTCCGGCGCCGGAACGACGCCCACGACCAAGGTTTTCGGCATCCGCCACCATGGTCCCGGTTCGGCGCGCTCGCTGTGGCTGGCCCTGGCGGCGTTCCGGCCCGACATGATCCTCATCGAGGGGCCCGCGGACGCCGACCCGCTGGTGGGTCTCGTCGCGGCCGAGGGGATGACTCCGCCGGTCGCGCTGCTGGCGTACGTTCCCGACGCGCCCGCCAAGGCCGCGTTCTGGCCCTACGCGGTGTTCTCCCCCGAATGGCAGGCGCTGCGCTACGCCGTGGACAACGACGTGCCCGTGCGGTTCTGCGATCTGCCCGCCACGATCGCGCTGGCGACGGAGGACGAACCCGGCGACCGATTCGATCCTCTCGCCGCGCTGGCCGAGGCGGGCGGATACGACGACGCCGAACGCTGGTGGGACGCCGTCGTCGAATCCGTGCCCGACGCCGACGCGTTCGACCCGATCACCGAGGCGATGGGCGCGCTGCGGGAATCAGCCGAGCACACCGCGCGGCGAGGCCACACGACGCCGGCCATCGACCCATCTGCGGACGACCCGGCGCCGGAGGTCGATTCGGTCGCGGAGGCGGTCGATGAAACTCCCGTGCGCGAATCACCACCCGAGCCACTCGTGATCGATGCCCACACCCTGCGGCGCGAAGCCTATATGCGTCAGACCATGCGCAAAGCGCTGAAGGACGGAGCGACACGGCTCGCGGTGGTGTGTGGTGCTTGGCATGCACCCGCGCTCACCGGCGCGCTCGGGCCTGCCGCTCCGGACGCCCGGTTGCTCAAGGGGCTGCCGAAGACCAAGGCCCGGCTCACCTGGGTTCCGTGGACGCATTCGCGGCTGTCCACGTCCTCCGGCTACGGCGCGGGCGTCACCTCACCCGGTTGGTATCACCATCTGTTCACCGCGACCGAGCGACCGATCGCGCGCTGGCTGACCAAGGTGGCCGGTGTGCTGCGCGCCCACGACCTACCCGTTTCCAGCGCGCACGTCATCGAAGCCGTTCGGCTCGCCGACGCACTCGCCGCGCTGCGCGGCCGACCGCTCGCCGGTTTGTCGGAGGTCACCGAGGCCACGCGGTCGGTCCTGTGCGGCGGAGACGAGACGATGCTGCAATTGGTGATCGGCGAACTCGTCGTCGGTGAGGCGCTCGGCGCCGTTCCGGAGCAGACGCCGACCGTGCCGCTGGACGCCGACCTGCGCGCCACCATCCGATCGCTGCGGATGAAGCAGGAGCCCTCGGCCCGCACCGTCGACCTGGATCTGCGCAAGGAGCGCGAGGTCGAGCGCTCGCGCCTGCTGCACCGGCTGCGGGTGCTCGGGGTCGACTGGGGCACGCTCACCACCAGCGACGTCCGCAGCACCGGCACCTTCCGGGAAACGTGGACGCTGCGGTGGCATCCCGAGTACGCCATCTCGATCATCGAGGCCTCGCGCTGGGGCACCACCATCCGCACCGCGGCGGAGGCGAAGATCCTCGACACCGCCAACCGCACCGACCGCACCGTCGGCGAATTGACCGCCGCGCTGGAGGTCGCCCTGCTCGCCGATCTCGGTGGCGCCACCGATGGATTGATCGCCCGGCTGGAATCCACCGCCGCCCTCGACCACGACGTCACCCACCTGCTCGCCGCGCTGCCCGGCCTGATCCGGACGCTGCGCTACGGCGACGTGCGCGGCACCGACACCAAAGCGCTGGCCCACGTCGCCGACGGCTTGCTGGTGCGCATCTGCGCGGGCCTGCCCGCGGCGGTCACCGGCTTGGACACCGACGCCGCCACCGAGCTGCGCGGTCTGCTGGACGCGGCGCACACCGCCATCCACACCAGGGACGACGGCTGGGCGACCGGCGAGTGGCTGGCCGCCCTGCGCCGCGTCGCCGACCGCGACGACGTGCACGGCGCGCTGGTGGGGCGAGCTGTCCGCCTGCTCGCCGACGCGGGCCGCATCGACGACACCGAATCCGCGCGCAGACTGTCCGCGGCCCTGTCGGTGGGCGCCACCGCCGCGGCCAAGGCGGCGTGGATCGACGGGTTCCTCGGCGGCCGCGGCCTGCTGCTGGTCCACGATCGAGAGTTGTTGCGGCTCATCGACGATTGGTTGCGCGGGCTCGGCGACGACACGTTCATCGAGACGCTGCCGCTGCTGCGCCGGACCTTCGGCGCGTTCGAATCGGGTGAGCGCCGCGCGATCGGGCAGGCGGTCCGCGACGGCGGGTCCGTCTCCGCCACATCAGCGATCGCGGGCATCGACGCGGACCGAGCGACGACCGCCGTGCGCACCGCGGCCGAGATCCTGGGGGTCACGGTATGAGTTTCCTGAGTCAACCCCTATGCGGCGGTCGGTTGTTTTTCCGGTTGGTGGCGGGTGGGGTTGTAGGCGGTTTTGGTGCGCCAGCAGGCCCAGATGACGCGCAGCCAAGCGCGGCCGAGGGTGCGCGGGGCGTGTGGGTGGCGTTGCCCGCGTGCACGGGCCGCGGCGTAGCGCTGCGCGGCCCAGGCGTGGGCGCGGCGGCTGTTGTCGAACCAGACGTGCAGGGCTTGGCGGGCGTGTCGGTTGGTGGCGTGCCGGAACGCGACGGTATGGGTCTTGCCAGAGGCGCGGGTGACCGGGGCGACACCGGTCTCCGCGGCCAGTTGATCGAAGCTGGTGGTGCGCTCGAGGATCGGGCCGACCTCACCGATGATCTGGGCCAGGTTCAGGGTGCCCACGCGTGGCAGATCGCCGAGCAACCGGGCGTAGGGGTGTGCGGTGACGGCCTCGGTGATGATCGTTTCGAGGGTGTCGATGCCGGCCTGCAGTGCCCGCACGACCGCGACCTGGGCGCGGACCAACTGCGCCACCACGGCCTGCCCGAGGCGGGTGGCGGCCACCGGCGCCTCACGCAGTCGGGCCAGCAGCTCGCTTCCGCTGCGGCGGCCACTGTAGCCTCGGCGTTTGCAGAACTGCTCGAGGCGGGCCGGGGTGAGCCCGGCGGCGCTCTGCGGGGTCGGGTAGCGGTCGAGGAACTCCAGCGCGATCGGCGAATGCAGTTGCGCGAAAACGGTTTTGCCCCCGGGCCAGTGCGCATCGAGCAGGGCGGCGAGCTGGTTGGCAGCCGCGATACGCAGACCCAGCTGGTCGCCGCGCTGGCGGGTCAGTGCCTGCAGCTCGAGAGTTTCCGGCAGTGTCGGCACCAGCCGCGGCAGGCGGTGGATGTCGGTGCGCGCGAAGTCCGCCAGCTTGAACGCGTCGCCGGGATCGTTCTTCGCCCGCGCTGCGCCCCAGCGTGGCCGGGCGGCATGGAATGCGTTGGGGTGTATCGCGATCACCGGGTGACCGGCGGCGAGCAGGCGGTCCACGACCAAGCCGCGGGTGGTCTCGATCGCCACCGGCAGATCGGTACGGTCGCCGTGACGAGCCAGTTCGGCCAGCGCCCGGGTGATGCCGTCCTCGGTATGAGGGATCCTCAGCCGGTCGACCCGGCCCCCGGCGTCGTTGATCACGGTCACGTCGTGGGCAGCGTTTCCCCAGTCCCAGCCGACGAACAACGGCTGTCTCCTTCGAGGTCGAATCCGCACCTCGCCGGTCTCGAGGGCCGCTGCCGGAAGCTCATTAATCGGCCCTCACACACGGGGCATGTTCCTGACGCCGGTCTGCGGCCCTCGGCCCGGCAGGGCTGGCGGAACTCATACTGGCCATCGAATGGCACGCGATCTAGGCCATGCACCCACCGGGACCGAGAGGTCACAACCCTACCTGTTCGGGTTGCAGAAAGGATGGTGCCCTAGTGAGCGGTCAAGCCCGGAGGAGGCAACGCAGCGTGACCACGCAGGGCCCCGCTCATACCGAAATCAAACACAGCACGAGCGATCAGGCCCGGAGGCGGCAACGCAGCGTGACCACGCAGGGCCCCGCTCATACCGAAATCAAACACAGCACGAGCGATCAGGCCCGGAGGCGGCAACGCAGCGTGACCACGCAGGGCCCCGCTCATACCGAAATCGAACACAGCAAGAGCGATCAGGCCACGGGCGAAACTCTCGCTCGTTCCGGGGAGGACACGGCATGACCGACGAAGCACAGTCCCGGCGTTGGCGACTGGTGCTCGGCGCGGCCGCGGAGGACGGGCTCGGCGCGCTGGGCTCCGGCTCGGACGCGGCCATGGACCGGGCGCTGTCGGCGCTGTACAACACCGGTGACGAGACGTCGCCGGGCAAGCGCACCGGCGGTTTGCAAGGTTCGGCGCCGCGCGTGGCCCGCTGGCTCGGCGATATTCGCGGCTACTTCCCCGCCACCGTCGTCGAGGTCATGCAGCGCGATGCCGTGGAGCGCCTCGATCTCACCCAGTTGCTGCTGGAGCCGGAACTGCTCGAAGCGGTGGAGCCGGACGTCCACCTGGTCGGCACCTTGCTGAGCCTGAACCGGGTGATGCCCGAGACGACCAAGGCGACCGCGCGGATGGTGGTGGAGAAGGTGGTGCGGGAGATCGAGCAGCGCATCGCGGCGCAAACCGTCGCCGCGGTCTCCGGTGCGCTGAACCGCGCCGCGCGCGTCACGCGGCCGAGATCGCGCGATATCGACTGGGACCGCACTATTCGCAAGAATCTCGCCAACTACCTGCCCGAGCATCGCACGGTGGTACCGGAACGCCTGGTCGGCTACGGCCGCAAGGCCCAGGCGGTGCGGCGCGACGTGGTGCTGGCCATCGACCAGTCGGGTTCGATGGCCGCCAGCGTGGTGTACGCGTCGGTGTTCGGCGCGGTGCTGGCCTCGATGCGGTCGCTGCGCACCTCGCTGGTGGTGTTCGACACCGAGATCGTCGACCTGACCGACAAACTCGACGACCCGGTGGACGTGCTGTTCGGCACGCAGCTCGGCGGCGGCACCGACATCAACCGCGCCCTCGCCTACTGTCAGTCCCTGGTCACCCGCCCGGCCGACACGCTGTTCGTCCTGATCTCCGACCTCTACGAGGGCGGCATCCGCGACGAGATGCTGCGCCGCGTCCGCTCGATGCAGGAGTCCGGTGTGCAGGTCGTCGTGCTGCTCGCCCTGTCCGACGACGGCGCCCCCGCCTTCGACCACGAAAACGCCGCGGCCCTCGCCGCGCTGGGCATACCGGCTTTCGCCTGCACCCCCGACAAGTTCCCCACCCTGTTGGCCGTGGCACTCGATCGCGGCGACGTCCAATCCTGGGCAAACGCCAACGCCGCACACCACTAGTGGCGTTGCCCCATGCCGCGTTCCCAGGTCACTGCCCCTGCCTCACCTCACCGCCTTCTTCACCAACTCACCGATCTTCGCCTCGTCGGCGGCGGTCAACTCGGTCATCGCGAAAGCGGTCGGCCACATGGTGCCTTCGTCGAGGTTCGCGATGTCGTTGAAGCCGAACGTCGCGTACCGCGCCTTGAACTTCGCGGCACTTTGGAAGAAGCAGACGACCTTGCCGTCCTTCGCGTAGGCGGGCATGCCGTACCAGAGTTTCGGCGTAAGGTCCGGTGCGCTGGCTTTGACGACGGCATGGAGCCGTTCGGCCATGGCGCGATCCGATTCCGACATCTCGGCGATCTTCGCGAGCACGTCTTTCTCCCCGTCCGCCTTGTTCGCGCGCGAGCCGCGGCGTGCGGCCGTCTTCAACTCCTGGGCGTGTTCTTTCATCGCGGCTCGTTCCTCGTCGGTGAATCCGACAGAGGACTTGTTCTTCGCGATGGCTTCGTCGGCGGACTTCTGCGCGTTCTTCATGGGTTCTTCCTGCCGGTCTCGATGAGGACGTCTCTCATGCTATGAAGCTGCCGCGGCGAAGGCTTCTTCAAAACTGATCAATCGTCGCGAAGGTGATACCACAGCAAACGCGTACGGCGAGCCCCACTCGGCCGAGCTGTCACAGGGATCGGGTCGGCTGTATCGCGGCGCACCTGTTTCAGAGGTCGGCGATCGCCGCGAGCGGCGGCGTGCGTGCCGCCCGCACGGCGGGCCACAGGGCGGCCAGCACTCCGACGACCGCCGAACTGACCAGGACGAGCACCAGCTGGTTCCACGGGATGGCGATCTGGTCGAGCCCGAGGTCGCGCAGCGTCCGCAGGAACCCGATGCCCAACCCCAGCCCGAGCACCATGCCGACGATCGCGCCGAACACCGCGATCAGCATCGACTCCAGATAGATCGTCCGGCGCACCTGGGCACGCTGCATCCCCACCGCGCGCAGCATGCCGATCTCCCTGCGTCGCTCCACCACCGACAGCGCGAGCGTGTTCACGATGCCCAGGATCGCGATCACCACCGCCAAGGCGAGCAGGCCGTAGAGGATGGCCAGCAAAGTGTTGATCTGCTTGCCCTGCGCGCCCTTGAACTCCTCGCGGTCCTGCACCTGCACCACGACGAATTGCTCCGTCGCCTTCTCCAGGTCGCCGCGCATCTGCGTGAGGTCAGCGCCAGGTCGCGCCTTGATCAGTACCAGGAAGTTGGTCCGGAAGTTGAGCGGGACGACCTCGTCGTAGACCGTCTGCGACACCACCATCGGACCCAGCAGCGGATTCTTCTTGTACAGACCGGTCACCGTGAGCGGGACCTTCTTGCCGTCGACGCTGGTCGGAGTCACCTGGTCGCCGACCTTCCACCCGCGCTCACCGGCCTCGTCCTCCGACACGAGCACGTCGCGGGCGCCGGGCGTGTCGGTGCCGCGCACGATCTCATAGTTCAGCACGCCGCCCAGCGGACCGTCGGCCGATGTGGCGAACACCTGCTCGTCGCCGATCTTGAAGGGGGCGCCCCGCATACCCACCGCTTGCTCCACGCCGGGCGCCTCGGTACGCGCGGCGTCGGCGGCGCCGAACGGCACGCCGAGCAGCTGTGGACCCGCCAGCACGTAATCGGCTCGCACGCCCTTGTCCACGAGCACGCCGACGCTGGCTTTCGCCGAGGCGCCGAGCATGCCGATCGCCGAGACCAGCATCAACCCGAGCGTCAGGGCGAAGGCGGTGGCGGCGGTGCGGCGGGGATTGCGCGCCGCGTTGTTGCGGGCCATCCGGCCGATCGGCCCGAACGGGCGCACCAGCGCCCCGAGTCCACCGACCACCGGCCGCGACAACGCGGGCGCGGCGAGCAGCACCGCGAAGATCAAGCCGAGCGCGCCGACCCCGACCGTGGCGGCCGCCGTCCCGCCGGTGCGCTGCGCACCCAGCACCACGAGCCCCACGCCGAGCACGCCGAGCACCACACCGGAAATCGTGCGCACGCGCAGCGACTCCCCGGCGGACGCGAACTCCTCGCGCATGGCCTGCACAGGCGGAATCCGCGAGGCGCGCCGCGCGGGCGCGTAGGCGCTCACCACGGTCACCGCGAGACCGACCAGCAGTCCGACCACGATGGTGCGCGGCCGCACCGCCATCGATCCGGTCGGCAACCCGAGGTCGAACGCGTTCAGCGCCGCCGACAGCCCGAACGCCAGTCCGACGCCGCCCGCGAGTCCGATCACACTGCCGATCGCGCCGATGACGAATGCCTCGGCCACCACCGACCGGCCGACCTGTTGCCTGCTCGCGCCGACCGCGCGCAGCAGCGCCAGTTCCCGCAAACGCTGCGCGACGATCATCGTGAAGGTGTTGTAGATGATGAACGTGCCGACGATCAGCGCGATCGCGCCGAAGGCGAGCAGGAAGTAGTTGATGAAGTTGAGCGCGTTGGAGACTTCCTTCTTCAGGTCCGCGCGCACCTGATCACCGTTCTGCACCTTGTAGCCCGGCAGCTGCGTGGCCAGGTTGTCGCGCAGTTCGTCACCGGGGATGCCGGTGGCCGCGAGGTCGACGTACGCGACGTGCAGGCCGTCGGTGAACAGCTTGCGCGCCTGTGTGTCCTCGAACAGCACTCCGATGAAACCGCCCGCGTCGGACGATCCTTCGTAGATCCCGGTGAGGGTCACGTCGATGGGATCGGGCTGGGAAGGAATGAGGATTTTGGTCCGGTCGCCGATCTTCAGCCCGGCCCGCTCGGCCCCGCTTGTGTTCAGCGCGACCTCGCCCGGCCGGGCGGGCGGCGCGCCCTGCACGAACTTCTCCGGTTCCGCGACAGCCTTCTCCGGAGGCAGATACGACGTGCCGAGGGTGGGCGCACCACCGGTCTGGACGGATTTCTTGCCCGCCGGATCGAGCAGGACCACCGGTCCGTTCACGCTGGGGGCGGCGGTGCGGACGCCCGGATACTTCGCCAGCTCCTCCACCACATTGTTCGGAATGCCTTGGGCCTGGCGCTCTTTCGGGCTCACCCGGACATCGACGCCTTTGGCCTCGTTGGCGAAGATGCCGTCGAAGGTGCGCTGCAGCGTGTCGGTGAACACGAACGAGCCCGCGATGAACGCGGTGCCGAGCACCACCGACAACAAGGTCAGCGCGAGCCGCACTTTGTGCGCGGCGAGATTGCGCAGCGCGACTTTGCGCATCGGGCTCCCGGCCATCACGCCTGCCCCCGAAACTTCCGCGAACCCCTGGTCACGCCTGCTCCAACGATTTCATCCGGTCGAGCACGGTGTCGGCGGTCGGATCACGCATCTCGTCGACGATGCGCCCGTCCGCCAGGAACACCACCCGGTCGGCGAACCCGGCCGCGTGCGGTTCATGCGTGACGATCACCACCGTCTGCCCGAACTCGTCCACCGCGGCCCGCAGGATCGACAGCACCTCTTCCGAGGACCGGGAGTCCAGATTGCCGGTCGGCTCGTCACCGAAGATGATCTCGGGCTTGCCCGCGAGGGCACGGGCGCAGGCCACCCGCTGCTGCTGTCCGCCGGACAGCTCGCTGGGACGATGGGTGAGACGATCGATCAGCCCGAGCCGCTTCAACACCGTGTCCAGCCACTCCTGGTCGGGCTCGCGCCCGGCGATGTCCAGCGGCAACGTGATGTTCTCCAGCGCCGTGAGCGTCGGCACCAGGTTGAACGCCTGGAAGACGAACCCGATCCGGTCCCGCCGCAGGCGCGTCATCTGCTTGTCGGACAGGGTGGTCAGGTCGGTGTCGCCGATGCGGACGGTGCCGGAGCTGGCGCTGTCGAGCCCGGCCAGGCAATGCATCAGGGTCGACTTGCCCGACCCGGACGGGCCCATGATCGCGGTGAACTCGCCCTTGGCGAACTCGGCCGACACTCCGTCCAATGCCCTGACCTGCGTGTCACCCGATCCGTAGACCTTGGTCAGGTCGATAGCGTGGGCCGCGACATCGGTCGGTGCCGCGATGTCCGCGGTATCTGCGCCCAAGGCTTGCGAAGTCATGCCGTCCAGTCTTACCGGCTTCGCGTCCACATGCCATCAGGGAAAACCCTGTGTTGGATTCGGAGCTGGGTTGATCAGGCCGCACCCACGACCCACTCGAAGGCCGAGGCTTTCGAGCGGGCGCCTTCGAGTGCGCGCGAACGGTTGGGTTCGCCGAGTTCGGCCAGCAACTCCTCGGAAATGTTCACCAGTGCGGCCAGCGTCGCGGGGGTGAACCATTCCGGCCTGGTGGCGAACAGGATGTCCTCGGAGGCGGTGTTGCCGCTCGCTCCCGGTGCGAAGGGGCAGCCGCCGAGCCCGCCGAGCGCGCCGTCGACCATGTCCGCGCCCGCCGCGACCGCGGCGAGGGTGTTGGCCACGCCCATTCCCCAGGTGTCGTGACCGTGGAAGACGACGCGGCGCGGGGGCGTCCGGTCCCGCACCGCGGCGACCAGCGCCGCGACCTGGCCGGGATGAGCTTGTCCGAGGGTGTCGGCCAGGACGATGTCGTCGGCGCCCTCGGTGCGTGGGTCGCACGCGATGGCCAGTACTCGCTCCGGGTCGACCGGACCGTCGAAGGGGCAGGTGAAAGCCGTTGCCAAGCACAGCTGGATGGACCCGTGCACCTCCCGGGCCAGTCGCACCGCGTCCGGCATGGCGGCGACGCTGTCCTCGGTGTCGCGTCCGATGTTCGCCCGATTGTGCGCGTCGGAGACCGAGAAGCAGTACTGGAAGTTGCGCACCCCCGCCGCGGCTGCCTTCTCGACGTGGCGCGGCGTCGCCACCCACACCCAGCAGTGGCGCAGTTCCTCCGGGGTCAGCGCGGCGACCAGTTCCATGGTGTTCGCCATCGGCGCGACCAGGTCCGGGCGCGCCATCGAGCCGATCTCCAGTGCGGGCACACCCAGCGCGAGCAGGCGGCGCGCGATGTCCACCTTGCGCTGCACCGGCAGCATCTTGCCGGTCAGCTGCAGGCCGTCGCGCAATGTGACGTCGCGCAGCACCGGCGCGGTCATCGCTGCTCCCGCGCTCGGTGGTGGCCGCACATCACGCCGCCCCACGGCTTCTCCCCGGCCCCGGTCGGATTGGGTTGCACGGCGGGCCTGCTGCTGCCCGGCGTGCGCGGTTCCCGGACACTACGGCCCTCCGGTCGCCTGCGGTCGTGCGGCTGCGTGCTCATCGCGCCTCCAACGCATCGATCTCGGCCTCGCTCATGCCGAGCAACCCGGTCAGCACCTCCCGGGTGTGCTCCCCCAGGTCGGGGCCGACGGAGCGGATGGGCAGGGACTGCTCGCCGATCACCGGGACGATGCCGGGAAAGCCGACGACCTTCGGCTCCGGTGCGCCGACGTCCACAGCGAACGGCTGGATCATGTTGCGCGCTCGATACTGCTCGTCGGCCACGATGTCGGCCGCCGTGTAGATCGGGCCGCACGGGATCCCGGCGGCCTCCAGCAGCTTCAACGCTTCGGCTCGGGTATGGCGCACCGTCCACTCGCCGATGGCCGCGTCCAGGCGTTCGCGGTGGCGCCAGCGACCCGCGTTGTCCTGGAGTTCGGGGTCGGCTGCCAGATCGGGCCGGTCGATGACCGCCATGTAGCGCTGGAAGATGGCGTCGCCGTTGCCGCCGATGATGATGCTGGTCCCGTCCGAACACGGGTAGGCGTTGCTCGGGGCGATGCCCTCCATCCGTCCGCCGACGCGTTCGCGCTGGATCCCGTAGGCCAGATAGTCCGGCACCAGCGATTCCATCACCGACAGGATCGCCTCGTTGAGCGCCACGTCGATCAGCCGTTCGGGCAGCGGGACCGGCGCGTCCCCCTCGGCGCGGCGTTCGCGCTGGAACAGGGCCATCACGGTGCCGAACGCGGCGTAGATGCCCGCGATGGAATCCCCGATCGAGACACCGGTCCGCACGGGCGGACGGTCCGGGTCGCCGACCAGTTCGCGCAGGCCGCCGACGGCCTCGGCCACCGCCGCGAAACCGGGACGATCCGACAGCGGGCCGGTCTGCCCGTAGGCGGAGATCCTCGTGATCACCAGATCCGGGTTCGCCTCGTTCAGCACCTCCGGACCCAGGCCCCACTTCTCCAGCATCCCGGGCCGGAAGTTCTCCAGCAGCACGTCGCAACGCCGGATCAGGTCGAGCACGATGCCACGTCCCGCCTCGGTACGCAGGTCCAGCGTGATCGATTTCTTGTTGCGGTTGATCGTCCGGAAGAGCATCGAGGTGTCACCGCCGTAGAGCCGCCAGTTGCGCAGCTCGTCCCCGGCTTTCGGGCGTTCCACCTTGATCACCTCGGCGCCGAAGTCGCCGAGGATGCGCCCGGCGGTCGGCGCGGCGATGTAGTTGCCGAGTTCCAGGACGCGCACCCCGTCCAGCGGCCGAATACTCATGGCAACAAGTGTGGACCATGCTGTGCTGGTTTTTGCAGCGCCCGCGGCGCTGCGTGTTCGCGGCTGGATCCAGGACACCGCATGGCCCCTCAATAGCCGGGCTCGCGCCCGGCAACCATGCGGGGCCCCGCTCAGGACGCGACCAGCCGTGTGTCCTCGATGATCGAGTAGTGCTCGGCGTCGCCCGCGATAACGGTGCTCGGCGAGCCGTCGACGCCGACCGGGACGTCGCCGGCCAGGGTGATGCGGGTCAACTTGCGCGGCTGGTCGTCGTAGTCGTCGATGGCGTAGTGCTGGGTGGCGCGGTTGTCCCAGATGGCGACGTCGCCGGGCGCCCAGTTCCAGCGGGTGGTGTTCTCCAGACGGGTCACCCGGTCCTGGAACAGCCGGAACAGGGCGTGCGACTCCGCGCTGGAGAGCCCGACGAAATGCTTGACGAAGTGGCCGAGCAGCAACGCCCGCTCGCCGGTCTCGGGGTGCACGCGCACCACAGGGTGCTCGGTTTCGTAGTAGGTCGACTCGAACTCCGCGCGGTAGGCGGCGGCGTTGGGCTGCGGCTGCTCCCCGGTGCGCGCGGCGTAGTCGTACACGTTGGTGTGTACGGCTCGCAGAGACTCGGCGAGGCGCTCGAGCGGCTCCGGTAGCGACTCGTAGGCCGCGACGGTGGAAGCCCAGGTGGTGGCGCCGCCATAGGGCGGCAGCTGAACCGCGCGCAGGACGGACGCCTTCGGAATGCGGTCGACGAAGGTGACGTCGGTGTGCCAGCTGTTGGCGCGGCCGTGCTCGGAATCGATCGCCAGGCTCTTCACACCGTGCGAGGTGACCGTCGGGTGCGGGGTGGTGGGTGAGCCGAGCAGTTGGGCGAACTCGTATTGCCCGTCCTCGGTGAGGTGATCCTGCCCGCGGAAGAAGATGACCTTGTGCTCCAGCAGCGCGCGATGGATCACCTCGACCGTGACCGGGTCCAGATCGCCGCCGAGCCGGACGTTGTCGATTCGCGCGCCGATACGGGCGCCGAGCCTGGTCACCGAGGCTGTGGATGGGGTGGCGGGTGCGACCGTCATAAGATCACCTTCGCTGTCGAGATCGGTTACTGCTCGTTGGAGCACATCACCGAAACCACCCCGCCGACCAGGGTTTTCGTCGCACTGATCACAACACGGGACGAGCGGAGCAGCCCGGACCCGTCCAGCGCGAGTCCCGTGAGCACCGTTCACCCACCGCACATCGGACACAGCGCCGGGAGATCGGTCTTCGCCGCACCGATCCATAGATTCGAGACGACCGAAGCAGACCCAGCCCCGTCCAGTACAAGCCGTACCAGCACCGTTCATCCCACCCGCGACACCGCGCACAGCACCGCAAGACCGCTCCCCGCCGCACCGGCCCACAGACTCGATACAACCGAAGCAGACCCAGCCCCGTCGGGTGCGAGTCTTACGAGCGCTGTTCGCGGCCCGTCTCGCGTCCCAGCGACCGAAGCGCATGCGCCGCAGGCGCGAGTCTCGGTCGCTGGGACGCGAGACTTCCCGGGGCCGCGAACACGCAGCGCCGCAGGCGCTGCACATCAAACACAGCACTCGCGCAGATACGCCAGATCCTCCGCGAGTCCGTCGGCCGGGGTTTCCAGGACCACGGGGGCGCCCGCCGTCCGGCACACCTCGGCGAGCAGTTGCGGGTCGATGGTGCCATCGGCGAAGTTGGCGTGCCGGTCGGCGCCGGAGTCGAACTCGTCGCGGGAGGAGTTCAGGTGCACCAGGTCGATCCGTCCGGTGATCGCCTTGATCCGGTCGACGACGCCGACCAGTTCCTCACCACCCGCCCAGGCGTGGCAGGTGTCCAGGCAGAAACCGGCGCCGTAGTCGCCGACCGCGTCCCACAGCCGGGCGATGGAGTCGAAATGCCTGGCCATGGCGTGATTGCCGCCCGCGGTGTTCTCGATCAGGATCGGCACCGCGAAACCGCCCTTGTCCTGCTGCCGCTCGAACAACTTGCGCCAGTTGTCGATTCCGGTGTCCAGTTCGGCGTCGGAACGCACGTGCCCTCCATGCACCACCAGGCCGAAGGCGCCGAGTTCGGCGGCTGCCTTCGCCTGCTGCGCGACCGCGTTGCGAGAGGGCATGCGCAGCCGGTTGTTCAGGCTAGCGACGTTGATCTGATAGGAGGAATGCACCACGACCTCGATCGGGCTCGCGAGGATCTCCTCGGTCCGCGGATGCGAGGTGGGTTTGTCCCAGCTCTGCGGATCGACCACGAACATCTGGATGACGTCGGCGCCGAGCTTCTCCCCGAAACCGATCGGGTCGCTGTCGAGCCGGACATGTGCTCCAATGCGCATGCGCGCCACAGTACTGGCTGCTACCGACAACCATCGAGGTTGCGCCGCGACTGTTGCATCCCGACGGT
Source organism: Nocardia asteroides (assembly GCA_019930625.1). NCBI lineage: Bacteria > Bacillati > Actinomycetota > Actinomycetes > Mycobacteriales > Nocardiaceae > Nocardia > Nocardia asteroides. The sequence continues at coordinate 3,218,429 of CP082844.1, read as the reverse complement.
TCGGCGAGATACATGGATAGTGTCCGCGCGATTCACTCGACAAGGGGGTGTAACGGTGTTGCAGACCGGCGATGTGTTCGCGGGCTACGTCATCAAACGCGTCCTCGGCCATGGCGGTATGGGCACCGTGTACCTGGCCCGGCATCCTCGGCTGCCCCGCATGACGGCGCTGAAGCTGCTCCAACGGGATCTGTACGCCGACGCCGGCAGCCGCCGCCGATTCGAGCGCGAGGCCGATCTGGTCGCGCGGCTCGACCACCCGAACATCGTCACGGTGTTCGATCGCGGCGCGGAGGACCGGCAGCTGTGGATCTCCATGCAGTACGTGCCCGGCTCGGACGCCTCCTGCGCGGACGTCGACGTGCTCGCTCCCGGACGCGCGGTGCAGATCGTGGCCGACACCGCCGCGGCGCTCGATCACGCGCACGCCAACCAGGTGCTGCACCGCGACGTGAAACCGGCCAACATCCTGCTGGCCAAGGCGCCGATCGGGCAGCCGGAGCGGGTGCTGCTCACCGATTTCGGTATCGCCGGTATCCGCGGCGCGGAGACCACGATCAGCTCGGCGGGCACGATCACCGCGACCCTCGCCTTCGGCGCGCCGGAGCAACTGATCGGTCAGCCGCTGGACGACCGCGCCGATCAGTACTCGCTGGCGTGCACGCTGTTCTGGTTGCTCACCGGCGCGCCGCCGTATCCGGGCACCAATCCGGCGGCCGTGGTCGACAACCATCTGCACGCGCCGATCCCGATGCTGAGCCGGATGCGTCCGGGCCTGCCGCCCGCGCTGGATCCGGTGCTGGCACGTGCCATGGCCAAGCGGCCCGCGGATCGCTTCACCAGTTGCGCCGAGTTCGCCGCCGCGGCCAAGCATGCCCTTCACGGATATCCCGGCGGGCACCGGGCGACACCGCTGCACGGCATCCACCCCGAAGGGCACCCGCCCGCGCCGATGCACCGGACGCCGCCCGCGCAGCCCCGTGCGAGGCCCCAACCACCTCCGCCGCCTACCCCGCGCCCGAGCTTTCCGCCGCCGCGCCGCCCCGTTCATCCCGGCCTCATCGAGTTGCCGAATCTGCCCATACGCCCGGGATCGGCGGTGCGGCCACACCAGCAACCGCCGGACCCCCGGCCCCCGCCGGGCGGGCCGGTTTCCGTCGATCGCCCGCGCGTCACCACACTCGACGACCGATAGGCGGGGGCGCGACTACTGCTATGGTTTCGATGTTTTCCGTGGTCGGGCCCATCCCGGACCGCGCGTTCTTATGCTGTACGCCTGTTCGCCGGTGGGTCCCGGCGCGCGGCGGGAAGTGGAGCAGTCATGCTGGCCAGCGGTGACGTTTTCGCCGGCTATGTCATCGAGCGGCAACTCGGGCGCGGTGGCATGGGTTCGGTATATCTGGCGAAACATCCGCGGCTGCCGCGGATGACCGCGCTGAAGCTGCTGAATCGGGAGATGTTCTTCGACAAGGAGGTGCGGGCGCGGTTCGAACGGGAGGCGGATCTGGTCGCCCAGCTCGATCACCCCAACATCGTCACGGTTTACGACCGCGGCCTCGAGGACGAGCAGCTGTGGATTTCGATGCAGTACATCGACGGCATCGACGCCGCCTCGGTGGAACCGAGATCGCTGCCGCCCGAACGCGCGGTGCAGATCATCAAGGAGACCGCCGACGCGCTGGACTACGCGCACGGCAGCGGGGTGCTGCACCGTGACGTGAAACCCGCCAACATCCTGCTGGCCCGCTCCAGCGCGGGTCGTGGTGAGCGGGTCTACCTCACCGACTTCGGCATCGCCCGGCTGCGCGACGACACCGGTCACCTCACGCAGACCGGCACCTTCACCGCGACGTTGGCCTACGCCTCGCCCGAACAGCTCACCGGCGTCTCACTCGATCACCGCTCCGACCAGTACTCGCTGGCCTGCTCGCTGTTCTGGTTGTTCACCGGCACGGGCCCTTTCTCCGCGACGAACCCCGCCGCGGTCATCCAAGGACATCTGCAAGGAGCGCCGCCCGCGCTGAGCAGTGTCCGGCCGGGACTGCCGTTCGCCCTGGACGGCGTCCTGGCCAAGGCGATGGCCAAGCGGCCCGACGACCGGTACGGCAGTTGCGCGGAGTTCGCCGCGGCAGCCAAGCAGGCGCTGACCGGGTCGAGCGCGCCATCGATGCCGGTGGTGGGCGGTCCCCGCCCGGTCACCGGTCCACCGCACCCGACCACCGGGCCGCGCCCGACCACAGGGCCGCAGATCCCGACTACCGGGTCGCCGTATCCGGTGGGCCACTACGTCAGCGGCCCGGGGCACCAGACGCACGCTCCGCATACCAGCGGGCCCACCTCGCTCGCCGCGTCGGCCGCGCCCGCACCGCCCACTCCGGTGGTGAACTCCGGGCCGCACCCGACGGCCACCAACCCCTACACCCACCAGCAATCCGGGTTCTCCGCCTTCGGCGCCCCGCCGGCGCCGCCGCACGGTGCGCACACCTATCCCTCGGCCGGATCACCGCCCAAGAAGAACACCGGCCTGATCGTCGGTTCGGCGGTGGGCGTCGTCGTGCTGATCCTGGTTGTGCTCGGCATCATCGGCGCGACCTCGGATTCGGGGTCGAACAACGCGGGCGCCACGACCACCTCGGCGGTGAAGCCGAACCTGGTCGAGGCGACCCCGGAGTCGGTCAGCGCGGAGTTCCCGCGGATGGTGCCCGCCTCCAAGACCGAGGATGTCGGGTACAACGGCGCCGAATGCTGGCTGGCCTCATCGAGTTCGCCACCGTCGCCGTCCAAGGGCGAGCCGGATTTCGGCGACTGGGCCGCGCAGTGGCGCTGCTTCAAGGGTGGCAACAACGAGGATCCGTACTACCGCATCTACGCCTACAAGACCCCGGCCGACGTGCAGGCGGTGCTGAAGGGCCTGCCCTCCTCGGCCACCAAGTCGACGGACACCAACGGCGGAAAGTCCTACACCAACTACAAGTACGTGGACGACGGCGCCAAGATGGTCACCGCGTTCACCGGTGATCCGGATCGGACCCAATACCTGATGTACACCGACGGCTTCAGCCACACCACCATCGACGAGCTGCTGCGCTGGTGGCGCTCGGCTCCGCTGAACTGACCCGTGCTGCGTACCGGTGAGGTCTTCGCGGGATACACCATCGAACGCCTGCTCGGCCGCGGCGGGATGGGATCGGTGTACCTGGCGCGGCATCCGCGGTTGCCCCGGTTGACAGCGATGAAGCTGTTGAACCCGGAGCTGTTCGACGACACGGAGATCCGTACCCGCTTCGAGCGGGAAGCCGATCTCGTCGCGCGGCTGGACCACCCGAACATCGTCCCGGTGTTCGACCGAGGCGTCGAAGGCGATCGGCTGTGGATCTCCATGCGCTACATCGACGGCACCGACGCCGCGGCGCTGGACGCATGGACGCTGTCGCCGCTGCGGGCGGTACAGATCATCGCGGAAACCGCCAAGGCGCTGGACTTCGCGCACAGCCGCGGCGTGCTGCACCGCGACGTGAAACCGGCGAACATTCTGCTCGAGCGCGGCGAGGGCGGTGAGGAGCGCGTCTTTCTCGGCGACTTCGGCATCGCCCGATTCCGGGACGACACCGGACGGCTCACCCAGACCGGGACTTTCACCGCCACACTGGCCTACGCCGCGCCGGAGCAGCTGTCCGGCGCGCCGCTGGATCACCGCGCCGACCAGTATTCGCTGGCCTGCACGCTGTTCCGGTTACTGACCGGCACCGTGCCGTTCGACGCCACCAATCCGGTGGCGGTGATCCAAGGCCACCTCAGCGCACCGCCGCCACCGGTCAGCAGGTCGCGGCACGGGTTGCCGCCGGCGCTGGACGCCGTGCTGGCCAAAGCGATGGCCAAACACGCGGCAGGTCGCTTCGACTCCTGCACCGAGTTCGCCGTCGCCGCGTGGCAGGCCCTGACCGCAACCGCGGCGCCGTGGCCGCCGCCGCCGCCCCTGCCGAACCGGCCGCCGCCGCGGACCGACGCGGAGATCCCGCAACGTCCCGCACGCGCCTATCTCGGCCCGGCACGGCGTTCCCGCTGGCACGCTTCGGTGGGCGGCTGGCTCGGTTTGCTGTTCGTGCTCGGCCTGACCGTCGTCATCGTCGCGGTCGTCTTCAGCAGCGTCAGCTCCCCCAGCTCCGCCGGACCGACGACGACCGAGCGCCCGCAGCACACCGCCGCCACCGCGCCATCGGTTACCAGGCATCCGCCGACGACCGTCTCCGCCACCACGGATCGAGCCACGATAGGCGCCCGCGCGGCCGAGCTGAGCGCCGCGTTCCCGGACATGCTGCCGGAGACCTCCGCCCAGCGCCTGGTGCACTCCGGAACCGGATACCACAAAGCGGGCTGTTTCGCCCACGCACCGGATTCCCCGGCGACGAGCGACCACGAGGACCCCGGCTTCGGCGCGTGGGTGGCGATGTGGAGCTGCTTCGGCGGGCAGAACAAGGCGTCCTTCGACTTCTACCTCTACGGCTCCCCCGCCGACGCTCAGGCGGTTCTCGATGCCTTGCCTGCCAACGATCGCGCGACCGCTACCAACGACAGCGGCCACAGCTATACGAACTACACCTTGCGCGACAGCCGAAATCTCCGGCCGCGGATGGTGACCGCGTTCTCCTCGGACCCGGGCCGCGCGGCCATGCTGATGTACAGCACCGGATTCATCGCCACCCACGCCGAGTTCATGGACTGGTGGAAATCCGCGCCGCTGAATCGAGTTCCCGCCCGCCGAGCCTCGCGCCGGTGTTCGCGCGGTTCACCGCGGCCCCGCGGGGCCGTCCGGGCCGAGGGCTAGTCGAAGACGTAGTGGGCGAACTCATGGGTGGGATGAAAGCCCATCGACCGGTAGATCCGGTTGGCCGTGGCGTTGGCGATGTCGGCGAACAGACAGACATCCAGGCTCTGGGCTCGCAGCAGCTTGGCGACGTGCGCGGTGACCGCACTGGCGTAACCGTGCCCGCGCGCGTCCGGCGGGGTGTAGACGGGCCCGATCCGTGACCAACCCTGGATCGGAATCTGATGGGCGGCAAGGCTCACCGGTTCCCCATCTCGTTCCCACAACCACCAGCGGCCCGTTTCCACGCGGCGCCGGATAGCGGCTTCGTCCAGCCCGGACTGCGTCCCGGACTCCTGGTTCATGGCCATCGACCAGTCTCGGCACAGCGCGACATCGGAATCCCCGGCTCGGCGGGGCGCTCCGGCCACGTCCGGGATCCGCAGCGCGCCGAGCCGGTGCAGCCGGGTGACGTACGACCGGTGGAAGCCTTTACCCCGCAGTCCGGACCAGTGCTGGGCGAAAGCGGTCGCGTCCTCGATGATGCCCTCGACGCCCGCGCTCTGGGGCACCACGTCGGCCAGCGCACGAGCCACCGCGGGAATTCCGTCGGGCGGTAGCGCGCCGAGATACACGTCACGGCCGGCCACGCGCATGGCGGCGCCGACGACCGAGCCATCCTCGCCGTGGACCGAGACGAAGCGCGATGCCTCGGAGGGGGCGTCGATGCCCGTGACGTGGTTGGCGACACTCGTGGTGATCACGGTGTGCCGCAGCGGATCGCGGAGCAGAAACGACCCCGCGACCGAGCGGAACTCGGCGGCGTCGGTGGTGATCTCGATCCTCATGCGGATCACGGTAGGCGCCTGAAGTGTTGCGCGTCCGCGTTTCTCGCGCCAGGCACCGTACCGGCCACCAGTGCGACCGGCCGGTTTCTCAGTCCGCTTCGCTGCCTCCGGCGCGGAGTTTGAGCAGGACCAGTCCCGCGGTGCACGCCAGAATGAGCCCGGCGACAGTGATTTCGACGTGCAGCCCGGCGATGCCGAGCACCGCCCCGACGAGTCCGCCGATGAAGATCAACCAGGCGAGCGTCCGCGACAGAATCGTGGACAGCGTGCGTGCCTGCTGGTTCGACGCGGGATGCTGCGCCGTTGCCGACACCACATCCTCTGCGGCGTGGGATGAACCACGCTGCGCCGCTGTCGAGTAAGCTCCCATCATCTACTCCTCGATGACGCCGGTCAGAGAACCACTATCACGTTCTCACACAACGTGTCTCTCATCCTGAAACCGGCGTCTCACGCGTAACTTTGCTCACACACGCTACGACTCCGGGACGCCGGAAGATAGCGACACGTGCCCGCGACACGCCGAAGAGACCAATTCGATATCTGAATGAGGACCGTTTTATATGCGCCGTCCCGGCGTATACCCAGCGACCACTCGCCTCGCTCGGCCGAGCTGCCTCGAGTAAGGTGAGTCCACTCGAGACACACGAGGAGCGTCACCGATGGAGAGCAGCAGGACCAAGATCGCCGGTCCGGTAATCGCCGCCGGAGCGGTTTCCATCGGGCTGATTCTGATCGGCGCCTGCGGCGTCGGCAGACAGGACACCTACGTGCCGCCACCGCCGCTGAAGGCGGGCGAGTACGCCGAACCCGTGGTCCGCGAAAGCACTACCGGCCCGACGACACCCAAGGTCGTCATCCCGCCCTCGCCCACCTGGCGGGTAGCCCCCGCCAATCAGCAGCGGCCGACCCCGTTCGCGGGTTTCATGAGCAGCACCTCCGCCGAGCCCTCCCCGCGAAACCCACACGAGGACACTTCGCAGGCCGCTCCGCCCGAGGAACCGAGGCCACCGTCCGCCGCGCGGACGCCCACGAACGATTCGTCGGAAGAGGCGCCCCCGCAATTGCGGACGAACCCCGACGAGGAAGACGAGTGACAGGCGGTGGTGCGCAACGCGCGCACCACCGCCGCACCCCTTACAGTTCGGGCAGCTCGTATTCGCCGACCCGGGAGCTGAGCACCCGCAGGTGCTCGAGTCCGCTACCGAGGGTGCGCTCGATCGCGGTCAGCCGGGCAACATAGTGGCCGACCGGGTACTCCGCGGTGACGCCGATGCCACCGTGCATCTGGATGGCCTCCTGCCCGATGTGCCGAGCCGCGCGGCCCACTTGCAGCCGTGCGCGTGAGGCGATCACCGGGTTGTCGGCCCCGTCCGCCAGCGACGCCGTGGCGTACAAGCTCATGCTGCGCGCCAGCTCCAGCGAGACGTACATGTCGGCCGCCCGCTGCGTGAGCGTCTGGAACTTCGACAGGGTGACGCCGAACTGCTTGCGCTGCTTGAGGTAATCGGCGGTCAGCCGCAACGCCTCTTCCATCGCGCCGATCGACTCCGCGCACAGGCTCGCCTGCGCGTACGTGAGCACCGACGCGATCGTCTCGGAGGCTTCGGCCTCGCCGAGCCGCTCGGCGGGCGCGTCGGTCAGTTCCAGCTGCGCGCCGCGCTGACCGTCCACCGTGCGGTAGGGCTTGCGCACCACACCCGGCGCGTCCGGCGCGACCAGGAACAGCCCCACACCGCCGTCCGGCAGCGCGGCGCTGACCACCAACTCCTCGGCGCTGTCGCCGTGCGGGACAGGGTTCTTCACACCGGTCAGCGTGTACGAATCACCCTGCACCGAAGCGGTGGTGGCCTGCTCGGTCGACGGCCAGCGCACTCCCGGCTCGGCATGGGCGAAGGCGAGCAGCTTCGTGCCCGAGGCGACCTCGGGAAGGATCCGCTGCCGCTGTTCGGCGCTGCCCGCCGCGGCGACCAGCCCGCCGGGCACCAGCACCGCGTCCAGGACCGGTTCCGGCGCGAGCCTGCGGCCCACCTCCTCGAGCACGACCATGGTCTCCACCGGACCGGCGCCGACCCCGCCGTCCTCCTCGGCGAAACTCAGGCCGAGCACGCCCAGGTCGGCGAGCTGACGCCATACGTCGCGACTCCAACCCAGTTCGGAGTCGACGACCTTCAGCCGCGATTCGGCGTCGTAGTTGCGGGTGAGCAGGTCACGGACCGTGTCGCGGAGCATGACCTGTTCATCGGTGAGATCGAAATCCATGGTGGCGCCTCACAATCCGAGGATCGTGGAGGCGATGATGGTGCGCTGCACCTCGCTGGAGCCTCCGTAGATGGTTGTCTTGCGGTAGTTCAGGTAGGCGGGGCCGCTTCGCTGCGCCCAGCCGGGCGAGGCGATGTCGCCGGAGCCCACCGGGATGGCATCCGGCCCCGCGATGTCCAGCAGCAGCTCGGTGGCTGCCTGCTGGAGCTCGGAACCGCGCAGTTTCAGCACCGAGGAGGCCGGATTCGGTTTGCCGTCCGCGGAGTTGGAGACCACCCGCAGCTGAGTGAGCTCCAGCGCGAGCAGCTCGTTCTCCAGTTCCGCGACCCGCGCCGCGAACACCGGGTCCTCCAGCAGAGTGCCGTCGCCCGACTTGATCTGCGCCGCGTACTGCTTCGCCACGCCGATCTTGACCTTGGTGCGGCCGACGCCGGTGATGCCGGTGCGCTCGTTGCCGAGCAGGAACTTCGCGTAGGTCCAGCCCATGTTCTCCTCGCCGACCAGCTGATCGGCGGGAACCCGGACGTTCTCGAAGAAGACCTCGTTCACCTCGTACCCGCCATCGATCAGCTTGATCGGGCGGATGGTGACACCGGGCGACTTGACGTCGAACAGCAGGAACGAGATGCCCGCCTGCTTCTTCGGCGCGCTGGGGTCGGTGCGCACCAGGCAGAAGATCCAGTCCGCGTACTGGGCCAGCGTGGTCCAGATCTTCTGGCCGTTGACGATGTAGGAATCACCGTCGCGAACAGCGGTGGTGCGCAGCGAGGCCAGGTCGGAGCCCGCGTCCGGCTCGGAGAAGCCCTGGCACCACCAGATGTCCAGCGCCGCGGTGGGCGGCAGGAAACGCTCCTTGAGCTCCTGCGAGCCGAAGTGGGCGATCACCGGGCCGACCATCTGCGCGTTGAACGTCAGCGGCTCGGGCACCGACGCGAGCTGCATCTCGTCCTGCCATATGTGGCGCTGCATCGGCGTCCAGTCCTTGCCGCCCCACGCCACGGGCCAGTTCGGCACCGCGAGACCGTGGTCGTTGAGGATCTTGTGCGCGGTGACGATGTCGTCGCGGGACAGCTCACGGCCGTCCCGGACCCGCTCACGGATGTCGGCCGGGATCTCGGTCCGATAGAACGTGCGCAGTTCGTCGCGGAAGGCGACGTCGTCGGGGGACAAGGATAGTTTCATACGCATCTCCCTGCGTGTCTCGTAACTTCCGAGTCAAACCTACCCCTCGGTAATCCTCCATTGTCGACTGGATCACAACGGACAGGCGGCCGATGCCGTTCGCGACGCCGAAAAGGGCGCCGCTCCCCGGGACGGCGGTAGCGGCGAGCTGGTACGTTGCTGCACGTGGGTCGGGGCCCCACCAGGTTCGGTATCGAGGAGAACGAGTGAACGGCAGGACCATCGCACGCGCCGCGGCCGCCGCGGCATCCCTCGGCATCGGCGCGGCCCTGACCTTCTCCGCACCGGCCACCGCCGAGCAGGCCCAAGCGCCGGTGGACTCCGGCCTGGCTCATCTGACCGAAATCGCCGGCGCCGACCCGACCGCACAGGAGGGCGTGGCCGCGCTCACGCGATACGCCGGCTTGATCGACGCCGCGCACCTGCGTGAGGTCTCCAGCGTGTTCACCCCGTTCTCCTACGCCGCGCCCACCTTCGGCTGCGGCAGCAACGGGCCGATCACCACGATCATCGCGGCCGCGACCACCGACGGGACGGGCAACGGCCGCGACTTGAACGTCGGGCCCGGTGAGCTGCGGTTCAGCGCGACCCCCTCGCACTCCGGTGCGCCGCTGGCCTCCGGGCTCGTCGTCGCGTGGGTGAACGTCAACACCGGAGCCAGCGGCATCGACCCGCTCGACGATGTCACCGAGTACCGCCTGCCGTCGCTGTCCAAGACGGTCGCGAGCGGACCCGGCACGGTGCTCGCCTCCATGTGGGGCATCATCGACTACCCGTTCGCACACTGTGTGATGACTCCCACCGTCGGCCTGTTCACCGTCCCGGACCACCCGGTCCCGCCGCCCGCCGCGCCTGCACCGGCGCCGGCCCCGAGTGGCTCCGGCGGGGAACCGACCCCTTGAGAGTCGCCGCGCACACTTGCGCGGCGCCCGACCGGCCTCGAGCAGTTCGAGCCGGTCCGGACAGTGGGTAGCGGCTGGTGTGCCGCGGAGACCACGCCCGGATACCGGTCCCTGCACAGGCCTTCCCGCAACGCCGTGACTGCGTGCGACGGGCGCGCCGAGCCGCAGGAGCGCGCCCCTTACCGCAGCCCGGCGAAGAACGCGCGGATGTCCGCGACGTGCGCCTCCGGGCATTCCATGGCGACGAAGTGGTTGCCGGTGTTGCCCTCCGGCCAGTGCACGATGGTGTTGTCCCGTTCGGCCAGGCGCCGCATCAGCGCGGAGCCGCCGCCGTAGGTGCCGGTCGGCACCAGTTTCTGCCCCTTCGGCCAGGCGAATCCACCGTCACCGAGGCCGTTGTACATCGGCCAGGACGACTCGGCCACGGTGTCGGTGAACCAGTACAGGCTGATGTTGGTCAGCAGATGGTCGCGGCTGATCACGTCCTCGACGCGGTCGGCGAGCGGAGCGAACTCGGTGAACTTCTGCATCATCCAGGCGAGCAGACCCACGGGTGAGTCGGTCCAGGCGTGGGCGAAGGTCTGCGGGGCGTCGCGCAGCAGGACGTGGTGGTCCACCCCGCCGCTCATCCACTGCTGCATGAGGTCCCACTCGGCGCGTTCGTCCGGCGTCATGGTGGGCACATCCGCCTCGCTCGGCAGCCCGATCCCGCCGTCGAGGTGCACCCCGATCACCCGGTCCGGCGCGGCGATGGCGAGTTCGGGCGCCACATAGGCGCCGAGGTCGCCGCCCTGCGCGCCGAAGCGGTGATAGCCGAGCCGGTCCATCAGCGTCAGCCACATCCGGGCCACCTTTCCCGGCGTCATGCCGGGCTCACGCGGCCCTTCGGAGAACGCGAACCCCGGAATCGAGGGCACAACCACGTGGAAGGCCTGCGCCGGATCGAGTCCGTGCGCGCGGGGGTCGGCCAGCGGGCCGATGGTCTCGGTGAATTCGACGAACGAGTTCGGCCAGCCGTGGGTGAGCAGCAGCGGCGTCGCGTCCGGCTCCGGCGAACGCACATGCAGGAAGTGCACGTCGAGGCCGTCGATACGCGTCTTGAACTGCGGGAACGCGTTGAGCTTCGCTTCCTGGGCACGCCAGTCGAATCCGGTCCGCCAGTACTCGGCCAGCTCGCGCAGGTAGTCGACCGGCACGCCGCGATCCCAGCCCGCGCCGGGCAGCTGGGCAGACCAGCGGGCGCGGGCGAGCCGGTCGTGCAGATCGGCCAGATCGGCCTGCGGGATCTCGATGCGGAACGGGCGGATTTCGGTCGAGCTGTCGGTCATGGCTTCGGCTCCTTGCCGGTCGGTCCTGCGGTACGACAACGACGGTAAGAGTCATCTAGGACGGACTAGGTCCTAGATGTCTGCGACTCTGGACAGCGTGAACGACACTCCCGCGCGACTGCTTCGTCTGCTGTCGCTGCTGCAGACCCCAAGGGAATGGCCGGGCAGCGAATTGGCCGAACGCCTCGGCGTCACCGACCGCACGGTGCGCCGCGACATCGACCGGTTACGCGCACTCGGCTATCCGGTGACCGCGACGCTCGGGGCGACGGGCGGGTACCGCTTGGTGGCGGGCGCGGCGATGCCGCCGCTGCTGGTGGAGGACGACGAGGCCGTCGCCATCGCGGTCGGGTTGCGCGCCGCCGCCGGCTCGGCGGTGGCCGGGATCGAAGAGGCTTCGGTCCGGGCGCTGTCCAAGGTGGAGCAGGTGCTGCCCGCGAAATTGCGGCGCCGGGTACGGGTACTCGGCGCCGCGCTCACCCCGCTCACCGGCGACGGACCCGCCGTCGACCCCGAAATGCTCGCCACGCTCGCGGCGACCGTCACCAACCGCGAGCGTGTGCGATTCGTCTACCGCGACGAGGCCGGCACGGAGACGAGGCGCAATACCGAGCCGGTGGGCCTGGTTCCCGCCCGGCGGCGCTGGTATCTGGTCGGCTACGACCTCGACCGCGCCGGCTGGCGCGTCTACCGCGTCGACCGGATCGACAGCCCGCAGCCCACCGCCGCCAGATTCACCCCGCGCCCCCTGCCCGCCGCAGACGCCGCCGCCTACGTGACCGGCCGCCGCACCGACTGGGGCACACCGGCCCTCCGGCTTCGCGTGACCATCCACGCTCCGGCCGACCGGGTCGCGGGACGCCTCGGTGACGGCCCGGACGAGGTCGTCGCGATCGATGCGAGCACGTGCCGGATCGATGTCCTACGGGACGACGCGCCGGAATGGCTGGCGCACCGGCTCCTCGGGCTGGGAGCGGAATTCCGGGTTCACGAGCCGCCGGAACTGATCGACCACGTGCGCGCCATCGCCCGCCGCGCCGAGCGTGCGATCCCCACGGACCCCGGCGACAACACCGGCACCTGAGTCGAAGCCGCGCTCAGAATATTTCGGGCAGTCACCTGACCTGGGGAGCTCCCACCTGACCACTTATGCGGGAGCACCACCGCGCAGTGGGTACGGGACAGGTCAGCGGGAAAGGTCGATTCGCAGGAGAGCGCCGGATTCGGTCGTGGCGATCAGTTGGTCCGAATGGCCGGGGACGGCGGCGACGGCGGTCAGGGGTTGAGTGCTCAGGACCGAGCAAGCGGCGCCGGTGGTGGGGTCCACGCGGACCAATTGGCCGGTAAGGGTGGTGACGTAGAGGATTCCGGCCGGGTCGATCAGGAGGTCGTCGGCGAAATCCGGCAGACCGGGCAGCCGCGAGGACAGGTCGGCGACGGTGCTGCGGGACGCGGGCGCGGTGAGCGGGATGCGCACGATGCGGCCGAGCGGGCCACCGTTGGCGGTGACGAAGAGCGTGCCGTCGTGCACCGCCGCGCCGTTGGCGGCCAGTCCGGCCAGCGGCGCTCCCCACGCGGCATCGATGGACGCGTCGGGACGGACCTTCACCACGCCGGACAAGGTCGCGACGTGCAGGTTGCCGCTCGGGTCGAACGCCGCGCCGTTGGGCATCGTGAAGCCGGAGACGAAGACCTCCGGCTTCGGCACGGCCGCCGCCGGATCGAACCGGATCACGCCGCCGGGACGGACGACACTGACCGGCGCGTCGCCGTAGACGACGTACAGCAGTCCGTCGGGACCGAGCCGGACCGCGCCGGGGAACTCCACCGCGACGGTGGCGGTCAGCGCGCCCGAGGCGTCGTAGCGCTGGACCTCGTTGCGGTAGAGCCGGGAGACCCACAGGTTGCCCTGGGCGTCGTACCCGAGGTTCTCCGACCAGTCGAGCACGGGCGCCTGCGCCGGAACCGCCGTGACCGCCGAGGCGGGGTCGCAGGCGGCGATCGGCGGCGTGGCGGCTGCGACCGGCGCGAGTGCGCCGGTGAGGGCCAGCGCCGCGGCGGACAAGAGAAAGGCGCCTCGACGGCGGAGTCTTCGCAACGCGGGCACCTCGGGCTCGGTCTGGGTGGTCGCCGCGCATCTTAACTGTTCTCGACACGAAATCGTGCGGTCCCATTCGGGAGGCGATCTTTGGCACTATCGGTGCATGCCATTTTTCGACGGCAGGCGCGGCCGGATGCACTATCGGCGGTGGCCGATCGAAAGTCCCCTGTACACCGTGGTTCTGCTGCCCGGAACCGGTCAGCACAGCAGCCACTACCACCGGTTCGCCCGCGCGTTGAAACCCGCGGGGGCGGAGGTGTGGGCCTTGGACACCTCCGGGCACGGGTTGAGCGAGGGCGATCCGCACCGGCCCGGCACCCTGGCCGAGCTGGTGGCGGACGCGGTGCGGCTGGTCGAGTTGGCCGGTACCGGCCTACCGCTGATCCTGATGGGCCACTCACTCGGCGCGGTCACCGCGCTGGGCATACTCGGCGCTGCGGTGCCGGATTCGTCCGTTGCCACCTCGGATTCGATGGTTCTGGAGCGCGACTACCCGCTGCGGCCCGCCTTGCCCGTGCACACGCTGGCGGGCCTGGTGCTGTCGGGCGTCCCGCCGCGCGCGCTGGGCGGCGGTGCGCCCGGCGCGCCGGGAACGCCGCTGCCGCGCGAACTTCCGGTGCTGGCCGTGCACGGCGTAGACGACCGGCGCGCGCCGATCGATGCGATCAGGGTCTGGACTAGCCGCCACGAATCGGTAGATTTACGGCAGTACACCGACGCAGGGCACGACCTGCTGCACGAGCCGGTGCACGCGCGGGTCACTGCCGACATCGCGGATTGGATGCAGGGTGTCGTCGTGGGGTTGGCACGACATCCGTGAACCGCTCTTCGGACGAGGAAGGGGGACGGCGCATATGCCATCGCAGGAGAACGGGTTCGGCGGAGAGCCACCCGCGGAGGTCACCGCACCCGATGTCGATATCGCCGCGCTGAACCGAGCGGTCGACGACGGCTCACTGTGGATCGACGGCCTGCTGGTCGCCGACGGCGCGCACGAACGATGCGCCCGCCAGTACGAGCTGCTCGCCGATCGGGTCGAGGAGCAGATCCGCGTCCTGAGCGCCGCCACCTCGCTGCCCGGCTTCGGCGGATTCGCCTCCGGCGACGCACTGCGCGCCGGTTTCGAACGCAAGGCCGACGGCGCGATCGCGCGGCTGAGCGAATACGCCACCGCGGCACGGGAACTCGCCCAGACCTTCCGCGCCGCGGCCGCCGCCTACCAGCAGGCCGACCAGGCGCTCGCGCTGGCGGTCGAACGGATCGACGTGACGGGAGCCGCGCATGCGTGAGATGCCGCGCGCCGGCGAGCGGGCCACCCACCGGCGCACCGACCCCGCTTACGCGCCGAACGTCGAGATGTTCGACAACCTCACACACACGGAGATCCACGCCAAGGTACAGCTGCTGGATCCGGCGGTGCTCGCGGGCGGCAAGCAGGCCTGGAGCGATGCCGCGGCGCACCTCGCCGACGCCATATTCCAAGCGCACACCGGCATTCGCGCGGCCATCGCCGACGGCTGGCGCGGCTCCGCGGCGAAGAACGCGGACGCGGTGGTGCGCGTGTTCGAGCAGAGCGGTCAAGACCTCGCCGACGTGTTCGCGGTGGTCTCCCAGCGCCTCGGGCAGGCGAGCGACGCGGCGGAAGCGCTGCGGGCCGCAGTGTCCGAGCCTTCGGCGGACGCACCGGATCTGGCGGGAGCGCTGCTGGATCCGTCCCGCGCGACGAGCAATGTCGAGGGGCAGAAGGCCAGCGAGCACGCACGCCAGGACGTCGTGCGCGCGATGAACGACATCTACGCGGGCGTGTTCGTCCAGACCGGCACCGACGTGCCCGCGTTCCCCGACGAGACGGACCAGCAGGCAGCCACAGCGCCCACCGCCACACCCACGAGCAAGATCACCGGAACCACTCCGGACGCACCGCCGATGCCGCTCGGCACGCACCCGCAGGAGCCGAGCGGGGCGGCGGAGCAGCACGTCAGCGCTGCGCCCGCCGATCAGACACCCACCACGGACAGCCCCGAGACCTCCGCCGCCGCTGTCACACCCGCGGGCGCCACGGTCCCGGGCGAAATACCGGCGTCCACCGCGCCCGGGGTCGCACCCGCCGCGGCCCCGCTTCCGACGGTGGCGGCCGCCTCCGTTCTGCGCACCGCGCCGTCCGCGAGCGCGTCGGGGCCGACCACCACGTCCGCGTCGGCCGGCCAGCCGACGATCGTGCCGACGGTGCCCGGCGTGGGCGGCCAGGTTCCGCCCGAGGAACAGCGCAAGCGCGACGAGCGGCGCAAGAACGACGACAGCGGCGACGCGGCGGTCACCGGTCTCGGCGCCGGCGCGATGGGCGGTCTGATGGGCGGTGCGCTGGCCGCCGTCGACACCCCGCGCGCCGGTTCGAGCGTGGCCGCGGGCGCGGCGACCGCACGCACGGCGCCGATCGATGACGAGGACGACGAATACGACCTCGACGATCTCACCTTCCTCGAGCCCTCCGACGACGGCGGCGAACTCATCGGGTCACTCGATCCGACCACGCCACCCGTGCTCGGTGAGTGGACCGAGTACGAGTGAACTGGACGCTGACCCCGGACCAGTTCGCGCTGGCCTGGTCACGCACCGACGGTGATCGCATCCCATATCCACTCGCCGTGCGCCTGTCGGCGCGCGACACCGGCGAACGCGCCGCGCAACTTCCGGCGCTCGATCGCTGGTGCGATCAGGTACTGGACGCGGACCTGGAAGCGGCGCTACGCGTTCTCGCGCAGCCGGACCTGCGGATCGAGGTGTTCGGTCAGCGCGACGCGGCGCCCGACCCGGCACCGCGCGGGAACGGCCGGCCGCTCGTCCTCCCTGCGGCGCAGAGCGAGGTGGCACGCCCGATCCGCATCCTCGGAGCCGCCGCCGGGAACATCGCGGTGGTCGCGGCGCAACGCTCCGGCGCGACGATCGACCGCGGCGGCGACGTGCGATTGTTCGCAGGCAGCTCCAAAAGCCTTTGCGCACGGATCGTCTCGATGCTTCCGGAGAACAGCCCGGGCGCTCTCCCGCGGCTGACCGCTCCCCTGGCCCAGGTCGGCGAGGACAGCCGCAACCTGGTCACCGTTCCGGTCGCCGGGCCGTCCACTCCGGCCCGGATTCGCAAACTGCTCAAGCAACCGCGTGAAGGCATCGGCCAGATGGTGGTCTCCGCCCGCCGCGGCGAGGGCGAGCTGCGTCCGTTCGGCGTGCTGTGCTGGATCGACGTCATCGCCGATGGCCGCTACGCGATACGAACCGGCACCGACGTCGACGTCGTCGCGGTGACCGCGGAAAGCCTCGCCGCCCACCTGCGCCCGCTCGTCACCGCGGCCGCCCGCACGTCGACGGCCTACGCCGGGCATTGAACGGCACGGCGGGTCACCGCGGGTGTGAGGCCTGCGCACCACCGATACGGTGTACGAATGCCACTCTACGAATTCGAAGGCAAACGGCCGCAGGTCGATCCGACGGCGTTCGTCGCACCGACGGCGACCCTGATAGGTGACGTCCGGGTCGAGGCGGGTGCCTCGATCTGGTACGGCGCGGTGCTGCGCGCGGACCTGGCGCCGATCGTCATCCGGGAACGCGCCAACATCCAGGACAACGCGGTGCTGCACGTGCCGCCGGACGTGCCGATGGAGATCGGTCCCGGCGCGACGATCGCGCACAGCGTGGTGTTCCACGGGGCCGCGGTGGGCGCGGAGGCCATCGTCGGCAACGGGACCACGGTGCTGGACCTGGCCAAGATCGGGGCGGGCAGCATGATCGCCGCCCACTCGCTGGTCCCGCCGGGCGCCGAGATCCCCGACGGCGTGCTCGCGGCCGGAGCCCCCGCCGAGGTGAAACGCCCGATCGAGGGCACCCAGGCGCAGATGTGGGTGCGGCTCAACCCGGGCTTCTACGCCGAACTGGCACAGCGCCACCGCAAGGGCATCACCGAGATCTGACCGCCGTCAGCACAGCAGCGCGGTGACCTCGGCGTCCTCCAACTGGTGGAAATCACGGTAGGCGCCGCCGACGCCGCCCAGCGAGCGCGGCACCCACGGGCAGACCACCTCGTCGGCCTCGTCGGCGACCCGGCGCATCGCCTCCGTGGAGGAGACCGGGACCGCGGCCACGACAAGTGCAGGCTCGTGCAGCCGCGCGACCCGGCAGGCGACCACGACGGTGGCGCCGGTCGCCATGCCGTCGTCGACGATCACCACCGTGCGCCCCGCCAGCGGGATCGGGCGCACCGCGCCGCGCAGCACCTGCCTGCGCCGCTCCAGCTCGGTGCGCTCCCGCGCCTCGATCGAGTCCACCCGCTTCGGCGACAACCCGGTGTGCGCCAACACGTCCGGATTCAGGACCCGCACCCCGTCCTCCCCGACGGCGCCCATCGCCAGCTCCGGCTGCCACGGCACACCCAGCTTGCGGACCAGCAGGATGTCGAGGTCGCCGCCGATCACCTCGCGCACCGCAGCGGCCACCGGCACTCCGCCGCGCGGTAGACCGAGCACCAGCGGGTTCGACGCGCGTAGGTGTTCCAGATGCGCACCCAGCGCGTGACCGGCCGAGGTCCGATCGGTGTAGACCATCGATTCCGAACGCTACTCCGGTCCGCGCTCGGTGATCGCGAATCGACGCAACGCGAGGCTCGGGTTGTTCGTGCGCACCTCGTTCAGGTACGCCAGGTCGATTCCGGCGGTCAGCACGCCCGGCTCGTCGCCGAGTTCGGCGAGCACCGAGCCGGTCGGATCCACGATCATCGACGCTCCCGCGCCCCGCGGCGCGGCCTGATCGGCGGCCGCGACGTACACGGTGTTCTCGATGGCGCGCGCCCGCAGCAGCGTGGTCCACTGATCGACCTTGGCCGGTCCCGGAATCCACTGGGCGGGCAACAGCAGCACCTGCGCGCCCGCCGCGGCGACCCGGCGCGCGCCTTCCGGGAAGCGCAGATCGAAGCAGGTCTGCATGCCGAATGTCACATCGGCGACCGTGAAGGTGGCCGGAGCCTCGATCGCGCCCGGCTCGACCACGTCGGATTCGAGGTGGCCGAACGCGTCGTAGAGGTGCACCTTCCGATAGCGGGTGACGAGGGAGCCGTCGGGGCCGAGCACTACCAGCGTGTTGCGGATGCGGTCGCTGCCCGGCGCGACCTGCTCCACCATTCCGGCGACCAGGAACACCTCGGACTCGCGCGCGATATCGGCGAGACCGGTGACGAATGGGCCGGTCAACGGTTCGGCGACGGCGACGACCCGCTCGTCGAGGCGGGTCACGGCGAACATCGAGTATTCCGGCGCGACGACCACGCGCGCGCCGCGCTCGCGGGCCGTGCGCACGTGTCGCGCGACCGCGGCGACGTTGGCCGATGGGTCGGTGGAGGGGGCGAACTGGACGACCGCCACGTCCAGCCGATTCGGCGTCGCGTCTCGATGCGCGGGCGCGTTGTCCAGTTGCATAGGTCTCACCGTATTGGGGCGGTGACCGGGACGGCCAGCACGAGGCAGTAAACTCCTGGTCAATGAGCACCAATCAGGTCGACAGCGTTCCTGGCGACAACGACAGGGACATTGACGGCCCGTCTTTCGCCGATCTGGGGATCGATGACCGCATCCTGGCGGCCATCGCCGATGTCGGATACGAATCGCCCTCGCCGATCCAGGCCGCGACGATTCCGCCGTTGCTCTCCGGCGCCGACGTCGTCGGTCTCGCGCAGACCGGGACCGGCAAGACCGCCGCGTTCGCCATCCCGATCCTTATGGGGTTGCAGCCCACGGGCCGCAGCCCGCGCGCCCTCGTGCTCGCGCCGACTCGGGAACTCGCGATCCAGGTCGCCGAGGCGTTCGGCCGCTACGCCGCGCACATCCCCGGCCTGCACGTACTGCCCATCTACGGCGGGCAGAGCTACGGCGTGCAGTTGTCGGGCTTGCGCCGCGGCGCGCACGTCGTGGTCGGCACGCCGGGCCGGGTGATCGACCACCTGGAGAAGGGCACGCTCGACCTGTCGCAGCTGCAGTACCTGGTGCTCGACGAAGCCGACGAGATGCTGAAGATGGGCTTCCAGGAAGACGTCGAGCGCATCCTCGCCGATACGCCCACCGACAAGCAGGTGGCGCTGTTCTCCGCGACCATGCCCGCCGCGATCCGCAAGATTTCCAAGCAGTACCTGCACGATCCGGTCGAGATCACGGTCAAGGCGAAGACCTCGACGGCCACCAACATCACCCAGCGCTGGGTGCAGGTCTCCCACCAGCGCAAGCTGGACGCGCTCACCCGGGTGCTCGAGGTGGAGTCGTTCGAGGCGATGATCATCTTCGTCCGTACCAAGCAGGCCACCGAGGAGCTCGCCGAGAAGCTGCGCGCCAGGGGATTCTCCGCCGCCGCGATCAACGGCGATATCGCGCAGAACCAGCGCGAGCGCACCATCGGGCAGCTGAAGTCCGGTGCGCTCGATATCCTGGTAGCCACCGACGTCGCCGCACGCGGGCTGGACGTGGACCGCATCTCGCACGTGGTCAACTACGACATCCCGCACGACACCGAGTCCTACGTGCACCGGATCGGCCGCACCGGCCGGGCCGGGCGCAGCGGCGAGGCGCTGTTGTTCGTCGCGCCGCGCGAGCGACACCTGCTCAAGTCGATCGAGCGGGCCACCCGGCACCCGCTGACCGAGATGCAGCTGCCCAGCGTGGAGGACGTCAACGCCCAGCGCGTCACCAAGTTCGGCGACACCATCACCGAGAACCTCGCCTCGTCCAATCTCGCGCTGTTCCGCAAGCTGATCGAGGACTACGAGCGCGAGCACAACATCCCGCTGGCCGACATCGCCGCGGCGCTGGCCATCGGCTCCTACGACGGCGACAACTTCTTCATGGAACCCGAGCCGGAGCCGGTCGAGCGCCCGCAGCGCGACCGCGCGCCGCGCGAACGTCCCCCACGGCGGTTCGAGGAGGAGCGCCAGGCCGGCGGCACGCACCACCGGGCGACCGGAACCGAGCTGGCGACCTACCGGATCAGCGTCGGTAAGCGGCATCGCGTGGTGCCGGGCGCGATCGTCGGCGCCATCGCCAACGAAGGCGGCCTGCGCCGCAGCGACTTCGGGCACATCAGCATCCGTCCCGACCACAGCTTGGTGGAGCTGCCCGCGCAGCTGCCGGAGGAAACGCTGGAGGCGTTGCGGCGCACGAGGATCAGTGGTGTGCTCATCCAGCTGCAACTGGATCAGGGGCCGCCGCAGCAGCGCCCGTTCAGCCGCGGTCCGCGCCGTGAACGCGAAGGCGTCAAGCGACTGGAGCGCCGTAAGCCGCGTTCCTGATCCGGGGAGGGCACACCGAGGTCAGGCGCGCTAGCTACAGTGTTGCCGTCCGTGTGTAATTCGGCGCACGCCGGTAGCGGGTGTCCCGCGAAGACACAGGAGGGCCGCGTTTGTTCGTGTTCGGTGATCGTGTCGTCTGCAGCACCGTCGATCTCGTACGCGCGGCGCACTGCGAGTTCGCGTTGCTGCGCGCTCTCGACGCCGAATTGGGCACCATCCCGGCCGAACCCGGAAACTTCGACCAGGCCCCCGAGCCGGGGACCGATGACCTACGGCAACGCCTTCTCGACGACTACCGCACGCGGTTCGGCGGCGCGGTGGCCGAGATCGACCGGCCGCCGGACGAACCGGGCGATCCGGGACGGCAAGTCGCGGCACTGACGGCCGCGCACACCGGCACGGTCGCCGCTCTGCGCTCCGGCGCGCACGTGGTGCGCAACGCGACCTTCTTCGACGGCCGCTTCCATTGCTCCGGCGACTTCCTGGTGCGGGCGGAACATCGGGTCCGCTACACGGTGCACGGCGTCGCGTCCACGACCGCCGACCGGGTAGGCGCCGCGCTCGAACTCGCCGCCTGCGCCGACGCTCTGGACCGCTCCGGCGCGCTCACCGCGCCGCTGGTCCGTTTGCATCTGGGCGAGGAGAGCAGCGCACGGGCGCTGAGCGACCTGCTTCCGCTGTATCGGGCGCGCAGGCGCCGGGTGGAGCGCATCGTGGACGAGAAGCTCGGCGAACTGCTGCCGGTGCAGTGGGGTGATCCCCGCTATCTGGCCTGCGGCCGCTGCCGTGCCTGCGTCCCCGCGCTGTCGGCCGCGCGCGACCTGCTGCTCGTGGCCGGCATGCCGCCCGCGGCTCGGGCCCGGCTGCGCGAAGCGGGTGTGAACACCATCGATCGGCTGTCCACCACCGAGGTCACGGCGCCCGGTGTGTCGCCGCGCACCGTGTCCGCGCTGCGCAGGCAAGCGGAAATCCAACTGCGCCGGGAAGTTTCGGGTGAGCCCACGTACGCACTGCTCGACGCGGACGCGCTCGCGGCGCTGCCCACGCCCTCCCCCGGCGATCTCTCGCTCACCGTCGAGGGAGGCGGCGGCACTCCGCTCACCATCGAGGTCGGTGGGCCGGACACCGTGCATCTGTCGTTGCGCGGGCCGGTCGGCTCGAGCGGATCCGGGCGGGCCGCCGGCGAACGCCGCGTGCTCGAGCAGGTGCTGGACTATCTGACGCAGCGCCGCCGGATCTACCCGGACCTGCACGTCTACCACTACTCCGCAACCGTGCGGACGGCGCTGCTGCGCTGCACCGGACGGCACGGCGTCAACGAGGAACTCGTGGACGAGCTGCTGTGCGGAGGCGTGCTCGTCGATCTGTATCCGATCGTCCGCGGCGCGCTGCTCGTCGGCGAGTCGTCCTACCGTCTGAGCGGGCTGCGACGGCTGATTCCCGCCGCGACGGGTTCGGCCGCCGCCGAACACGACTGTCACACCGTGCTGCGGCTGCGCGATTGGCTGCTCGACCGCGCGGCCGAGCAGCGCATCGCCATCCGTCCGCCGGGCCGGACGGACACGTGGTGCACCGCGGCGGTCCCCGGCGAGGCCGAACCGGTCCCCTCGTCCCGGCCGTCGTCGCTGGAGGCTGCCCTCGCGGAATACGCTGCCGCGCAAGGTGATCCGCTGCATCCCGCCGCGCTGATGGCCGCAGCGCTCGGCTATCACCGCCGTGAGCGGCAGCCGCTGTGGTGGGCGCACGCCGACCGGCTCAGCCATCCGGTGGAGGAATGGGCTGACGCGCCGGGGGTTCTGGTCGCCGACTGGGGCACGGTCGACACCAAGTGGCATCGCCGCCCCGACCGCCCGACGATGCGGCGCTATCTGACCCTGACCGGCCGGATCGGAACCGGGCCCAGCGGCGCCCCCGGCCCGAGCGCCCTGACACCGGGCACCACCGTCTACACCTTCTACGACCGGCCGACAGCGGCAGGCATGGCCACCGGCGCGGGTCGGCGGGCCACCGCGAAGGCGACGGTGCTCGGCTGCTCGGTGGACACCGAATTCGACGACACCGTCCGGCTGGAGGAATTGCTGCCCGCGGGCTGCGAGCCCTACGACGAACTGCCCTCCGCGATCGCGCCCGGCCTCCCGGCCTGGGACGAGAATGCCGAAGCGGCCATCGAACTCGCGGCGCAGCAGTTGCTGATGACCTTGCCGGAGACGCCCCGCGCGGCCGTCTTCGACATCCTCGCGCGCCGCCCGCCCCGGCTTCTCGGCGACGCCCGCTTGCCCGAGGTGCACGGGGACTACGCCGCGGCGATCACCGCCGCGCTGTGCGCCCTCGACCACTCCTACGTCGCGGTGCAGGGCCCGTCGGGCACCGGGAAGACCGCGACCGCCGCCCGGGTGCTGGAGCGGCTGATCTCTCGCAACAAATGGCGGATCGGCATCGTCGCGCGAGAACCATCGATCGTGGAGAACCTGCTCGACGCGATCGTGCGGGCGGGCGTGCTGCCGGAACTGGTCGCCAAGAAGGACGCGGCGACCCTCGCCCCGGAGTGGGTCGTGATCGACGCCGCCCGCTATCCGCGATTCCTGGACAACGCGATCAGCGGTTGCGTCCTCGGCGGCGACCCGGCCGATTTCGCGAACGAGGATTTGGTGCCCCACATCTCCCTCGACCTGCTCGTAGTCGCCGACGCGGGCCGCTTCCCGCTGGCCGAGACCGTGTCCGTCGCGGCGTGCGCGCGCAACCTGTTGCTGCTCGGCGACCCGGCGCCGTCGGCCGCTCGCGGCGTCCACCCGGCCCCGGTCGGTGACTCCGTGCTCGGCTGGCTCGCCGAGGGACGCCAAACCTTGCCCGCCGAGCGCGGCTATTTCCTCGACCGCACCTGGCGGATGCATCCCGCGGTGTGCGACCCCGTCTCCCGCCTGTATTACGACGGCCGCCTGCGCGCCAACGAGACCGTCACGCTGGCCCGGCGTCTGGACGGCGAGGAGCCCGGCGTCCAGACCGTCCTGGTGGAGCATTACGGCAACGCCACCGAGTCACCGGCGGAGGCACGCGAAGTGGTGCGCCGCGTCCGCGCGCTGCTCGGCATGTCCTGGACGATCGGAGCGACCACCCGCAGGCTGCACCCGCACGACATCTTCGTGGTCGCGCCGTACGCCGCTCAGGTCGGGCGCATCCGCACCCTGCTGGCCCGCGCGAAAATCGAGGACGTCCTGGTGGGCACGCCGGATCGGTTCCGCGGCCGGGAGGCGGCGGTGGTGCTGCTGTCGATGGCCACCTCCAGTCCCGCCGATGCTCCCTACGGCATGCCGTCGCTGTTGTCGCGCAGCTCGAGCCACGTGCTGTGCCGCGCCATGTGGAAGGCGATCGTCATCCGCTCCCCGCTGCTCACCGAGTACCTGCCCGGCACCCCGGACGAGCTCACCGATCTCGCGGCGTTCCTACGGCTGGCCGACGCGGGTCAGCCGAAGCAGACGCCCTCGCCCCGATAGGTCGGCACCGCGACTCGGGAGCCGTCCCCCTCGACCAGGTGCACCGTGTCGAACCGCTCGCACAGTTCACCGGCCTTCGCGTGCCGGAACCACACCCGGTCGCCGATCCGGAGTTCCGCGGCGCCCGACAGCGGGGTCTGTACTTCGCCCGCGCCCTCGGTGCCGAGCAGCTTCACCGTGCGCGGCCACACCGGTTTGGGCACCCGCGACTGCCCGGCGGGGCCGGAAGCGATGTAGCCGCCCGCGAAGACGGTGGCGATACCGGGAGCGGGCCGTCGCAGCACGGGCGTGGCGAAATACAGCGCGGGCCTGGGGGTGAACGACCGGTAGTGGTCGAACAGCGTCGGCACGTACAGCCCGGATCCCGCGGTCACCTCGGTGACGTCCGGATCCGCGACGCTGACCTCGATCGACCCGCTGCCCCCGCTGTTGACGATCTGGAGCAGGCCGGTCACCGAGCGGACCGCGTCGAGCACTTCGGCCCGGCGCTTGCGGATCTCCCCCGCGGAAGCTCGCTTCACCAAACGCACCGCGACATTCGAGTCCGGCAGCCCGGCGATCTGCGCCTCGTAGGTCATCACGCCTACCACGTCGAAGCCACGCCGCAGTGCCTCGCTCGCGAGGCTCGCCGCCTGTAGCGGAGTGCGGACCGGGGAACGGCGCACGCCCAGATGCAGCGGGCCGATGCGCAGGGAAGCGTCCACGTCCAGGCATACCCGGGGCCGCACCCGGTCGGTGCCGACGGCCGAACGGATCAGATCGAGTTGCGCGGCGTCGTCGATCATCAGCGTGATCGAGCGCAGCAGGATGTCGTCGGCCGCCAGTTCCGCCAGTGCCGCACGGTCCACGCTCGGGTAGCCGAGCAGGACATCGCGCGCACCGTGGCGCACCAGCCACAGGGCCTCACGCAGGGAGTAGGACATGATGCCCGCGAAGCCGCCCGCGGCGGTGAGGTCGGCGCCGAGGACTTCGGCGAGGACGGCGCGGCAGCGCACGGATTTGCTGGCCACGCGCACCGGAGTGCCCGCAGCTCGACGCACCAGGTCGGCGGCGTTCGCACGCAGGGTGGACAGGTCGAGGGCGGCCAGCGGCGGGTCCAGTTCCGCGGTGGCCGCGTGCAGCCCCGCGATCGGCGACGTCTCGGTCACCAGGACAACTCAACCACCAAACTGGTCAAACGTCCAGTATTTCAGCTCAAAGCTCCGTGGCCTTGGCGGCCAGTCCGCTCACCATCTCATCGAGCACCACCAGCATGGTCTCGTCATTGCAATCGGCCAGCCAGCGCAAGACTGTGCCCTGGACGATCGAGACGACGTTGCACGCGATCGCCTCCACCGGTTCCAGCCACTGCGTTCCCGAACGCTCGGCGCACAACCGCAGGAACGCGGTGACCTCCGCGTCCTTGTCGCGGTAGAACTCCGTCGCGATCGGGTCCGGAAAGCAGTCGCTCCTGCCACCCCACCGCGCGCGCAACGCCTGCAGCGTCATCTCGTAGGACTTGATCTGCTTGTCCGGAGTGGCCTTCACCAGCGGCCAGTAGGCACTGACCCCGGCATGCAGCAGCACCCGCAGCGCGCGCAGACCCCGGTAATCGAGCGTGGCCGCCGCGGCCTCGACAGCCTCGGTGACAGCCGGCCGTAGCCGGATTTCTGTTATTACTTCTCCTCGTGCGCTCAACGACGACTCCCTCGGCGAAAGAACTCGCGCACCTCCGATGGCGCGACTCGCTGAACAGGGCGGGCAACATCGGGAAACACCTGGGCTGCCCGGTCCAACGATCACCAATGGTAGAGCGTTTCCGGGGTTTGAGAACGGCTTCGATGGGTATTTCTGGACTGAAAGAATGTTTTGTTACCCAACCGGGATCGGGCTGCGATCAGGCCGTATCACCCTAAAATCCCGCTATGACGGTGGATCTCGGCGCCACCCGACGCTCGGCAGACCGTGGACTACGGTACGGTTCGAGCTGCGTGCTGCCCAAATTCTGTGGCGAATGCCACATCGTAATCAGGCGAATCGGGCACGCTTACCGTGGGGGGTTCGATCCGCTATCGACATCTTTTCGTTCCGCGAGACCGATAGCCTGGATCGGTGACTCTCTCGCCCCCCGCCGATCAGTACTTTCTCTCCGGCACGTTCAACTTCCGCGACACCGGCGGGCTGCGCACCGACGACGGCGCCAAGGTTCGTCCCGGCGTCCTACTGCGCTCGGCCCAGCTGAGCGGACTCGACGAGGCAGGCCACGCCGCGCTGCGTGAACTGGGCGTCAGCGACGTGCACGACCTGCGCGGACAGCGCGAGATCGACCACATGGGCGCAGACCTGCTGCCCACGGACGTCCGGCTGACCGTCACCCCGTTCGACTCGCGTATGGCCGAGGCGCCGCCGCACGAGGCGACCGCGCAGACGGCCTATACGCACATGCTCGAGGTCTACCGGATGTTCCCGGCACTGCCCGAGGCGCACGCCGCCATCGCCTCGCTCGCGGAGTCCATCGTGCGCGGCGAAGGCGCCGTGCTGGTGCACTGCGCGGCGGGCAAGGACCGCACCGGCTGGGCCGTCGCGACGCTGCTGCGCGCGGTCGGTGTCACCGAGGCGGACATACAGGCCGACTACATGCTCAGCAACGGGGCGATCCCCGCGCTGCGCGCCATCATGACGACCAAACTGCTCGGCGGTGAGGAGATCTCGGTCGACCTGCTCGGCGTGCGCGAGGAGTACCTGGACATCGCCACCGCGTCGATGCGCGAGGCGCACGGCGACCTGCACGGTTATCTCGCGACCGTCGGGCTGACGCCCGCGCTGCTCGCGCGGCTGCGCGAACGAATGCTCGAGTGAGAGCGGATCACTCGACCGGCGCCGCTTCCTTGCGCACCAATCCGTCGGCGCCGATGGTCACCTGGTCGCCGGTGTGGAACCAGGTTCCGGTGAAGCGCGCCGCGGTCGTGGTGGGGTCGTTCCAGTAGCGCGGGGTGACATTCGGCCCGCGGCACAGCAGTTCACCGTGACCTGTCGTCGCCTTCGGGCCCCACAGCGCCAATTCCGTTCCGCCGAAGGGGAAACCGAGCACCGCGGCAGCCTCGGACGGATCCACCGCCCGCTCGGCGTCGTCCACTGCCAGACCGATGCCGCTGGTCTCGGTCGCGCCCCACACCGACCATTGCCGAGCCGCGGGGAACACCCCACGCAGGCCGGCCGTGAGGTCGACCGGCGCGACCGGGGACGCGGAGCGATGGCCTGCCTTGCTGATCCGCGCAATGCCCTCGGTGCACAATCCCTCGGCGCGCAGTTCCACCAGTTCGGGCAACAGGTCCGCGAAAGTCCGCGGCGTCGCGCAGACCATGTCGATCCGCTCGGCGGTGATGGCTTCGGCCAAGCCGCGGGCGTCCCTGGTGAGCACCACGGTGCCGCCCACCGCGAAGGTCGGCAACAGCTGGTCGACGCAGCCACTGGCGTGCGCCAACGGCAACAGCACCAGGTTGCGCAAGCCGTCGGTCGGCAGATCCAGCGCCGCGACCACCGAGCGCACGGCGGAGAGCAGATTCTCGTTGGTCAACTCCACGCCCTTGGGCGCGCAGGTTCCGCTGGTGTAGCACAGCAGCGCCAGGTCGCCCAGCGCCGCACCGTCATCGATGTAGGCGGCCCCGTCGGGCAACTCGGTCTCGACGCTTGTGGGGCCGAGCACGAAATCCGCAC
Organism: Nocardia asteroides; assembly: GCA_019930625.1. Taxonomy (NCBI): domain Bacteria; kingdom Bacillati; phylum Actinomycetota; class Actinomycetes; order Mycobacteriales; family Nocardiaceae; genus Nocardia; species Nocardia asteroides. The sequence continues at coordinate 3,190,500 of CP082844.1, read as the reverse complement.
GGCTGTCGGCGATCACGCGCTCGGCCACCGCGTCGGGCAGCCTGTCGTGCACCAGCACCGGCACCGCGCCACTGAGCAAGGCGCCGAGAAACGCCTGCACCCAGCGAGCGCCCGAGGGCATGCGGATGACCACCCGGTCGCCGTACCCGATGCCGTGCTCCTGCAGGCCGCCCGCGATGCGGGAGGCGGAGTGCCACAGCTCACGGTAGGTCAGGCGCGGGCCGCCGACCTCCACCACGGCTTCGCGAGTGCCGAAGGCGTGCACCTGTAGATCGAGCAGTTCGGTCAGCGCGGGTGTGAGGTTTCCGTAGCGCAGCACCCCGTCGGCGCCCCGGGCTAGCGGGTTGTCCCAGGCGTGCGGGCTGGTGAGGGGATATTCGACGAGCAACTGCGACATTCGTCCTCCGCATGCCTCGAGGTATCAGGCACTGCGACTATATGACGCATGTCACAACTTCGCTGGAATAGGCGATGAACGTGTCCCAGCTGTCACCGCCCCGCGTAGCGCGCCTTCCCCGGACCGGCCTCGAGGAAGCTGCGCACACCGCCCTTCAGGTCCTCGGTGTCGAACAGCGCGCCGGACACTTCGGGCGTCACCGAATCCGCATGTGCCACACCGCCCGAACGCCACGCCTCGATGATCTTCTTGGTCGCCCCGTGAGCCTTCGTCGGGCCCTCGGCCAGCCGGTGGGTCAGCGCTCGCGCCGCGGTGTCGAGGTCGTCGTGCACGGCGTTCACCACCCCCCACTCGGCCATGGTCGCCGCGTCGTAGAGGTCGCCGGTCATCACGAACTCGCGAGCCCGACCCGAGCCCGCTCGTTCGGCCAGGCGCTGCGGGCCACCCATCGACGGGGTCAGCCCGACCACGATCTCCACCAACCCGAACTTCGCCTTCGGCGCCGCGAGCAGGATGTCGCAGGCGAGCGCGATCTCGAAGGCGGCGGTCAGGGTCAGCCCGTGCGCGGCGAACACCACCGGGCACGGCAGCGCCTCCAGCGGATGGATGATCCGCGCGAACAGGGTGCGCCACAAATCGGCGCCCTGCTCCGGTGTCAGACCGTCGAAGACGTGCACGTCGACGCCGCCGGAGACCACCTTGCCCTCGGCGCGCAGCAGCACCGCGCGCGGCGGCCGCGCCGACAGCTCGGCGATATCCGAGGTCAGCGCGTCCAGCATCGGCCGATCGAAGAGGTTGAGCGGCGGATGGGCGAGGGTGAGGGTCGCCACCTCCGCGCCGCCGTCGGTGAACTCGCGCTCCAGGCGCGTGGCCTTCGTGTCACTCATCCGGTCAGCGTACGAGGTCGATCTGGAAGACTGTCCTTGTGACCAAGTCGGCCAGCGCAAGCGGTTCCTACGTCGAGCCCGGCGAGTTCAAGAGGGACACGAACTACATCACCACCCGCATCACGGCCTACGGCCGCGACGGCTACCCGGTCGAGCCGGGACGCTACCGGCTCGTCGCGGCGCGCGCCTGCCCGTGGGCCAACCGCACGCTGATCGTGCGGCGTCTGCTCGGGCTCGAACCGGTGCTCTCGCTGGGCCTGTGCGGTCCGACGCACGACAAGCTCAGTTGGACCTTCGACTTGGACCCCGGTGGCGTCGACCCGGTACTCGGCATACCCCGGCTGCGCGACGCCTACCTGGCGCGCTTCCCGGACTACCCCCGGGGCATCACGGTGCCCGCCATCGTCGACGTGCCGACGGGGCAGGTCGTCACGAACGACTACGCGCAGATCACGCTCGACTTCTCCACCGAGTGGACCGATCACCACCGGCCCGGCGCACCCCGGCTGTACCCCGAACCGCTGCGCGCGGAGATCGACGAGGTCAACCTCGCGGTGTTTCGCGATGTCAACAACGGCGTCTACCGCTGCGGGTTCGCCGGCGCGCAGGACGCCTACGACGCCGCCTACGACCGGCTCTTCCGCCGCCTGGACTGGCTGTCGGAACGCCTTGCCACACAACGCTATCTGGTCGGCGACACGATCACCGAGGCCGATGTGCGGCTGTTCACCACGCTGGTCCGCTTCGACGCGGTGTACCACGGGCACTTCAAGTGCAATCGGTCCAAGCTGGCCGAGATGCCGGTGCTGTGGGCGTACGCGCGCGATCTGTACCAGACTCCCGGTTTCGGCGACACGATCGACTTCGGGCAGATCAAGACGCACTACTACGTGGTGCACCGCGACATCAACCCGACCGGCATCGTTCCCAAGGGCCCGGACCTGGAGAACTGGCAGACCCCGCACGGCCGGGAAACACTCGGCGGCAGGCCCTTCGGCGACGGAACCCCGCCGCCCCCTCCGCCGTCGGCCGAACGCGTGCCCGCGGTCCACACCCCGCGTAACCGGTCATAACTCGGGCAGCCGCCGGTGGAACCGATCCGGCTGGGTACTTCGTTGTCATGACGAGCTGACGGCAACCGGTGCCATACAGTTCTACCCAGCAGACCGGAAGAGGAGGATGCCGCCGATGCTCAAAGGCGCGTTCGAGAAGACGGTGGTCGAACTGCTCGACACCGGGTCCCGCCTGCAGGCCCCCGCGGTCGCCAAGTACGTGGACCGAATCCGCCGCTCCCACCCCGAGGAGAGTCCCGCGCAGATCATCGAGCGGTTGGAGAAGCAGTACCTGCTCGCGGTGACCGGCAGCGGCAGCGCCGTCGGCGCGACCGCGGCGTTCCCCGGCGTCGGCACCGTCGCGGCCATCGCCGCGGTCAGCGCCGAGACCACCTTCTTCATGGAGGCTTCGGCGGTCTTCACCCTGGCGGTGGCCTCGGTGCACGGCATATCGCCGGAAGATCAGGAACAGCGCAGGGCACTCGTGCTGGCCGTCGTGCTCGGCGAGAGCGGCATGCAGATCGTGCAGAAGAGCGTCGGCACCTCGGCGAAGAACTGGGGCACGGCCTTCGCACACCGGATTCCCGGCCTGTCGAGCATGAACGATTCGCTGCTGAAGCGGTTCATCGTCCGGTTCATCACCAAGCGCGCCGCGCTGATGGCGGGCAAAGTGCTGCCCGCGGGCATCGGCGCCGTGATCGGTGGTGCGGGCAACCGCGCGCTCGGCAAGGCCACGATCAACAACGCGCGCAAGGCATTCGGGACGGCGCCGACCACCTGGCCCGCCGACCGGCACATGGTCATCGACGCCGATCCGCTCACCGCGATCGACCCGGCGAAGCCGCGACCCCCGGCCACGCCACGATGAGCGGGGCGCGGCCGATCGCGTTCGCGGTCAGGGGATTGACCAAGCAGTACGACTTGGCAACCGCCGTGACGGACGTCAGCTTCACCGTGCCCGCCGGCGCCGTCGCCGCGCTGGTGGGTCCGCGCGGCGCGGGTAAGACCACGATCGTGCGGGCGCTGCTCGGGCTGCTCGTCCCCACCGCCGGATCGGCGTCCGTCGGCGGCCCCGGCTCCCGGCGGGACGCCGCGGGCTCGGCGAGTGTGATCGGCGGCGTCCTCGCCCCACGTGGGTTGCATCCGGTCCGTACCGCACGAGACCACCTATGGATCTACGCCGCCGCGGCGGGCGTCCTCGACAGCCGCGTGACGGACGTCCTGGAGCTTGTGGGCTTGGACGAGCACGCGGCGACGAAGATCGGCGCTCTGTCGATCGGGCAGCAGACCAGGCTGGCCCTGGCCACGGCGCTGCTCGGCGACCCACCGCTGCTGGCGCTCGACGAGCCGATGGAGGGGCTCGACACCGCCGAACGCGGCTGGCTGCACGATTTCCTGCGCAAGCACGCCCGCCGCGGCGGCAGTGTCCTGCTCACCAGCGAGAGCCTCGGCGCCGTTCTGCCGGGCGCGGACCAGCTGATCGTGCTGAGCCAGGGTGCGGTGGTCTACCAGGGCACCCCGGCGCGGTTGCGGCGCGGGCATCCGGACCGACTGGTCGTCGCGGCCTCCACTCCCATCGCGCTGGCCACCATGCTCGCGGCGCAGGGATTCACCGACGCGGTGATCCGGCCGGACGGTCGCCTCGCCGTCGCCGAGGCGAGCGAAGCGCAGATCCGGGCGGCGGCGCTCTCGGCGCAGGTGCGGATCGACAGCATCGTTCCCGACCCGATTCATCCCGATCGCGTACTCGCGTCCTTGACCAGAGCCACGGCCGCGCCCGCTCCGCAATATCCGGGTCTCGCGACGCCCGGATTCCAGCAACCCTCGCCGATGCCTTACGGGATTCCACGATGATCACCATCCTGCCCGCGGACCTGGTGCCGAACGTCAATTCCGAGGTCCGCAAGCTCGTCACGATGCCGCGCGGCCCGATCCTGGCCGGGGCGCTGGTCGCGGTGGCGCTGCTGGCGAGTATCGCCTCGGCGGCCCTGGCCGGACCGCCGAATCCGCGCGGTGAGCCGGCCACCGGCGCGGCGACCATCGGGCTGTACATCGGCCTCGCCATGGTCGTGCTGGCGGCCACGGTCTTCGGCGCGGTGGCCGCCGGGTCGGAGTACCGGTACCACAGCATGGCGGTGACCGCGCTGTTCACCGCCGACCGCGACCGGCTCGCCGCAGCGAAATTCCTGGTCATCGGATGCTGTGCGCTGGCGGCCGCGGTGGCGGTGGAATTGGTCTCCCTCGGCGCGCTGTTCGGCGTCGGACGGGGCAAGGTCGCCGTCACCGGGGAGTTGTTCGCGGTGCTCGGCGGTGGACTGCTCGCCGCGGTCTGCTGGTCGCTGATCGGCGCGAGCGCGGGCATCCTGCTGCGCTCCTCGACTCGGGCGGTGGCCTCACTGCTCGGCTGGATCCTGCTCGCGGAACCCTTGATCTGGCTGATCGCGCGCGGTCTCGGCATCCCGGGCGTGGTCACCGTGCTGCCCGTCTCCGCCACCGTCGGCACCGTGGCCGTCGGCTCCTATCCCGACAGTGATTTCCTCGCGCCCACCCCTGCCGCCGTCGTGGTCCTGCTCCTGTGGACCATCGGGCTGGGCGCCGCGAGCTGGTGGAGCCTGCGCACCCGCGACCTGTGACCCGAGAGCCCGGCCGGGAACAACGGGCTGTCGGTCGGTGTCGGTACCGTCGATGACGAACGCGGTACGACAGAGGGGGCGAACAGGCGACGTGGACGGGGGACGCAGACCGGGATGGATCCGCAGGCTGTGGGCCGAATGCCTGCCGCACCGCGCGGTGCTGGCCGGCCTCGGGGCGGCGGTGCTCGGCGGAGCGGTCATCGAGACCGCGGGACCGTTGCTGACCAAACGCGCCATCGACGCGGCGGGGATCGGTGACACGGGGGCCATCAGCGCCGTCGCGGGCCTGCTCCTGATACTGGCCGTGAGCCGGTCCGCGGCCGGATTCGGGCGGCGCTGGCTGGCCGGGCGGCTCTCCCTGGACGTGCAGCACGCGCTGCGGGTGAACCTGCTGGGCTCCCTGCAGCGGCTGGACGGCGTCAAGCAGGACACCCTGCGCACCGGCCAGGTGGTGTCACGATCCATCACCGATCTCCAATTGGTCCAAGGCCTGATGGCGATGGTGCCGCTGTCGGGTATGGCGTTGCTGGAATTCGGTCTCGCCGCCGCGGTGATGATCTGGCTGTCCCCTCCGCTCGCCGCGGTCGCGCTGCTGGTGGTGCCCGCCATCGGCCTGGTGGTCTATCGCATGCGACCGCGCCTGCACGCGGCCACCTGGTCCGCACAGCAACGCGCCGCCGATCTCGCCCAGCACGTCGAGGAGACGGTCACCGGGGTGCGGGTGGTCAAAGGCTTCGGCCAGGAAGCGCGGATGGTCGACCAGCTGGAGCGGCACGGCCGCGAGCTGTTCGCGGAGCGAATGCGCGCCGCGCGGATCGACACCCGATTCGCACCGACCGTCGCGACGATTCCCCAGATCGGGATGGTCGCGGTCATCGCGATCGGCGGGTTGCTCGCGCTGCACGACAGCATCGGCATCGGCACCTTCGTCGCGTTCGCCGCCTACGTCGCAGTGATGACCGGCACCGCGCGCATCCTCTCCTCGGTGATCGTCATGGCTCAGCTCACCAGGGCAGCGGCCGAGCGGGTGTTCCAAGTGATCGACACCGCGCCGGTCATCGCCGACCCCGATCGCCCGGTCGAGCTGCCGGACGGACCGCTCGGCATCGAGATCGACGCGGTGAGCTTCGGTTTCGATCCCGACCGGCCCGTTCTGCGCGAACTGGACCTGCGGGTGCGGCCCGGCGAGACGGTAGCGGTCATCGGCCCGGCGGGCTCGGGCAAGTCCACGCTCGCCCTGCTGCTCCCCCGGTTCTACGCGCCCGACTCGGGCAGCATCCGCCTGTTCACCGACGACGTCCCCGCGTACGCGGCCTCGCGAGCCGACACCGCCGACGCGTTCACCGGCGCCCACGAGAGTTCGCGCGCCACAACCCGCACCGCCGAGACCGTCGGCGTCGACATCGCCGACCTGCGCGCCGCCGACCTGCGCGCCGCCATCGGCGTCGTCTTCGACGATCCTTTCCTGTTCTCCGACACGATCGCGGCCAATATCGCGCTCGGGCGACCGGACGCGACCGACGAGGAGATCAGGCAGGCGGCCGTCCAGGCGGCGGCCGACGAATTCATCGCCGAATTGCCGGACGGCTACGACACGGTGGTGGGCGAACGCGGTCTCACGCTCTCCGGCGGCCAACGCCAGCGCATCGCGCTGGCCAGGACATTGCTGGCGCGTCCGCGCATCCTGGTGCTCGACGACGCCACCTCGGCGGTGGACGCGGTCACCGAGGCCGCGATCTTCGAAGCGCTGCCCGGCGACGGCCGACGGACCACGGTGATCCTCGCGCATCGGGAGTCGACGCTCGCCCACGCCGACCGGGTTATCCGGTTATCCGCTCCCGCCGCGCACCCCACTCCCGAGCCGGAGGCGATCGCAGTCTCGAACGGCCGAGCCGGCGATGGTCCCGCCGGTCGTCGCTTCGGCGCCGCGGCGGCCGACATCAACGAGACGCCCGAACTGCGCCGGATCATCGAGGCGCTGCCACCCGCCACCGAGCAACCGGCCCAGGACGCGCGGCGCTTGCGCGAGCCGGATCCGCGTTTCCGGCTGACCCGCCTGCTGCGTCCCGTCCGCAGGCTGGTGCTCACGGTGATGGCACTGCTGGCCGCGGACGCGGCGATCGCGATCGCCTTCCCGCCGCTGGTGCGTTACGCGATCGACGGCGGCGTGCTGGACGACGACGCCGCCGCGCTGGTCCGCGCGACGCTGCTCGGCGCGGTACTGGTCACCGCGGGCTGGGCGGTCGCAGCGGCCACCACCTTGCTCACCGCGCGCACCGGGGAGCGGGTGCTGTTCGCCCTGCGGGTCCGCAGCTTCGCACACCTGCAACGGCTCGGTCTGGACTACTACGAACGCGAGCTGTCCGGACGGATCATGACCCGGATGACCACCGACGTCGACGCGCTGTCGACCTTCCTGCAGACCGGCGTCGCCACCAGCCTGGTGGGCCTGCTGACGCTGGTCGGCATCACGGTCGCGTTGCTGGTGATCGATGTCTCGCTGGCCATCGCCGTGCTGGCGACGGTGCCCGCCCTCGTGGTCGCGACCGTGCTGTTCCGGCGGGTGTCATCCACCGCGTACACCGTCTCGCGGGAGCATGTGTCGGCGGTCAACGCCGACTTCCAGGAGAACGTGACGGGTTTGCGCGCGGTGCAGGCCAATCGGCACGAGCCGCGCGCCGCCCGTCGCTTCGCCGAGTATTCACAGCGGTATCGCAACAGCCGGCTGCGTGCCCAACGGGCGATCGCGTCGTACTTCGCGTTCGTCGTCGGATGGGCGGACGTGGCATTGGCGGTGGTGGTGTTCTTCGGCGCGCGCGAGGTCGCCACCGGCGCGACCAGCGCGGGCACCCTCGTCGCGTTCGTGCTGTATCTACAGCTGCTGTTCGTGCCGATCCTGCAGCTGTCCCAGGTCTTCGACAGTTACCAGCAGGCCAGGGTCGGCCTGCGCCGGATCGGGGACCTGCTGCGCACGCCGTCCTCGATCGCCGCCGATCCGGCCCACCCGGTGCCGATCGCCGCGGGACTGCGCGGTGACGTGGGCTTCGACGATGTCCGTTTCCACTACGCGGGTAGTAGCGTCCCGGCGCTGGACGGAGTCTCGCTGCACATCCCGGCCGGTTCCACCCTGGCCCTGGTCGGGCCGACCGGCGCGGGCAAGTCGACCGTCGTCAAGTTGCTGGCGCGGCTCTACGACCTGCCACGGGAGCCCGGCGGGCATCCCGGGAAGCCGGGCGATCTCGCCGTACCGGACCCGCTGGGTCCCGCGATGGCGAAAAACAGAGCCTCGGTGATCGCGAGTGACCACGGCGCGATCCGCGTGGACGGCGCCGACGTCCGCGACTACCGCCTCGCCGACTACCGCTCCCGGCTGGGCATCGTCCCGCAAGAAGCTCACCTGTTCACCGGGGACGTGGCGAGCAACATTGCATTCGGGAAACCATCCGCGACCCCCGAGGAGATCACCGCCGCGGCCGCCGCGGTGGGTGCGACGGAGATGATCGCCGCCCTCCCGCTCGGGCTGAACCAGCCAGTCGGCGAGCGAGGCCGCGGCCTGTCGGCGGGGCAGCGGCAGCTGATCGCGCTGGCCCGCGCGGAACTGGTCGCTCCGGACTTGCTGCTGCTCGACGAGGCCACCGCGACGCTCGACCCGGACACCGAGGCATCGGTGCTGGCAGCGAGCCGATCGCTGAGCCGGGACCGGACCACGGTGATCGTCGCGCACCGGCTCGGCACGGCCGCGCGGGCCGACCGGATCGCCGTGGTCGACCACGGGCGGATCGTGGAATTCGGCTGCCACGCGGAGTTGCTCGAGGCGGGTGGACCGTATGCCCGGCTCTGGGCAGCGGCGCAGTCGTCGGAGGGAATATTCTCGGGTGACGCCGGGTCATCACCAATAGGGTCGGGGGTGTCGGGTGGTCAGTGAATCCGCCGATTTGCTGCTGGGCCTATCCTCAGATAGGGCGCATCGGCGCGCAATCCGCTGATCCCCGTGCCGGGCACGTCACAAACGTCGCAGCGCGAAGAACGAAAAGAGGCGAACACCTGCTGTGAGCAGCTCAACTTCCCAGTTCGGACAGAACCAGTGGCTAGTCGACGAGATGTATCAGAAGTTCAAGCAAGACCCATCCTCGGTCGACGAAAGCTGGCACGAGTTCCTGGCCGACTACACGCCTGACGCGAGTGGCGACTCCGGCAACAGCCAGCCCGCGCCCGCGCAGGCTGCCGCTCCCGCACCGGCTCCAACGGCCACCAAGCCCGCCGCCACGCGCAACGACGCCAAGCCCGCCGACGCCAAGCCCGCCCCACCCGCGGCCCCGAAAGCGCCCGCCCCGGCTGCCGCCAAGCCCGCCCCCGCCGCCGCCGCCAAACCGGCCGCGGTGACCGCGCGCACCCCGCAGACCACCCCGGCGCCGACGTCGAACGCCGCGCCGACCTCCGGCCCGAAGCAGGCCGACACCGCTGCCGACGAATCCAAGGTGCTGCGTGGCGCCGCCGCCGCGGTGGCCAAGAACATGGCCGCTTCGCTGAGCATTCCCACCGCGACCAGCGTGCGCGCCATCCCGGCCAAGCTGATGATCGACAACCGCTTGGTCATCAACAACCATCTCGCCCGCACCAGGGGCGGCAAGATCTCCTTCACCCACCTGCTCGGCTACGCCATCGTGCAGGCGGTCAAGGCCTTCCCGAACATGAACCGGCACTACGCCGAGGTCGACGGCAAGCCGCACGCGGTCACCCCCGCGCACACCAACCTCGGCCTCGCCATCGACCTGCCCGGCAAGGACGGCAACCGGTCGCTGGTCGTCGCGGCCATCAAGGGCTGCGAAGCGATGACCTTCGGCCAGTTCCACACCGCCTACGAGGACATCGTCCGCCGCGCCCGCGACGGCAAGCTCACCGCCGAGGACTTCTCCGGTGTCACCATCTCGCTGACCAACCCGGGCACCATCGGCACCGTGCACTCGGTGCCCCGCCTGATGAACGGTCAGGGCGCGATCATCGGCGCGGGCGCGATGGAGTACCCCGCCGAGTTCCAGGGCATGAGCGACGAGCGCATCGCCGAACTGGGCGTCGGCAAGCTGATGACGCTCACCTCCACCTACGACCACCGCATCATTCAGGGCGCGGAGTCCGGCGACTTCTTGCGCACCATCCACCAGCTGCTGATCTCCGACGATTTCTTCGATGAGATCTTCCACGGTCTCGGCGTGCCCTACGAGCCGGTCCGCTGGCGCAAGGACATCCGCGAACGCGGCGTCGACAAGAGCGCGCGCGTGCTGGAGATGATCGCGGCCTACCGCAACCGCGGCCACCTGATGGCCGACACCGATCCGCTGCGGCTGGTCAAGGACAAGTTCCGCAGCCACCCGGACCTGGACGTCACCCAGCACGGCCTGACCCTGTGGGACCTCGACCGCACGTTCAACGTGGCGGGCTTCCACGGCCAGGAGCAGATGAAACTGCGCGACGTGCTGTCGATTCTGCGCGACGCGTACTGCCGCCACGTCGGCGTCGAGTACACCCACATCCTCGATCCCGAGCAGCTGCAGTGGATCCAGGAGCGGGTCGAGCAGAAGCACGCCAAGCCCACCGTCGCGCAGCAGAAGTACATCCTGAACCGGCTGAACGCCGCGGAGGCCTTCGAGACCTTCCTGCAGACCAAGTACGTCGGGCAGAAGCGTTTCTCGCTCGAGGGCGCCGAGGCCGTCATCCCGATGATGGACGCGGTGATCGACCAGTGCGCCGAGCACAGCCTCGACGAGGTCATCATCGGCATGCCGCACCGCGGCCGGCTCAACGTGCTGGCCAACATCGTCGGCAAGCCGTACTCGAAGATCTTCACCGAGTTCGAGGGCAACATGAACCCGGCCGCCACCCACGGCTCCGGCGACGTGAAGTACCACCTCGGCGCGCAAGGCACCTACCTGCAGATGTTCGGTGACAACGAGATCGAGGTCTCGCTCACCGCCAACCCCTCGCACCTGGAGGCGGTCGACCCGGTCCTGGAGGGCCTGGTCCGCGCCAAGCAGGATCTGCTGGACAAGGGCGACGGGCCGGAGGGCTACTCGGTCGTGCCGCTGATGCTGCACGGTGACGCCGCGTTCGCCGGTCAGGGCGTCGTCGCCGAGACCCTGAACCTCGGTGGCCTGCGCGGCTACCGGGTCGGCGGCACGATCCACATCGTGGTGAACAACCAGATCGGCTTCACCACCGCGCCGGAGAACAGCCGCTCCACCGAGTACTCCACCGACATCGCGAAGTTCATCGGCGCGCCGATCTTCCACGTCAACGGCGACGACCCCGAGGCGTGCGACTGGGTGGCGCGCCTGGCGGTCGACTTCCGGCAGAAGTTCCGCAAGGACGTCGTCATCGACATGATCTGCTACCGCCGCCGCGGACACAACGAGGGCGACGACCCGTCGATGACCCAGCCGTACATGTACGACGTCATCGACACCAAGCGCTCGGTCCGCAAGGCCTACACCGAGAGCCTGATCGGCCGTGGCGACATCTCGCTGAAAGAGGCCGAGGACGCGCTGCGCGACTACCAGGGCCAGCTGGAGCGGGTGTTCAACGAGGTTCGTGAGCTGGAGAAATACTCACCGGGACCGAGCGAATCGGTCGAAGGCGACCAGCCGGTGCCCGCGTCCGTGGTGACCGCCGTCGACAAGCACATCCTGCAGCGCATCGGCGACGCGTTCCTGCACGTGCCCGAGGGCTTCAACGTGCACCCGCGCGTCAAGCCGGTGCTGGAGAAGCGCCGCGAGATGGCCTACGAGGGCAAGGTCGACTGGGCCTTCGCCGAGCTGCTCGCGTTCGGCACCCTGATCGACGAGGGTCGCGCGGTGCGCCTGACCGGTCAGGACTCTCGCCGCGGCACGTTCACCCAGCGGCACGCGGTGATCATCGACCGCAAGACCGCCGAGGAGTACACCCCGCTGCACAACATCGGCAGCGAGAACCCGGGCTGGTTCGCCGTGCACGACTCGGCGCTGAGCGAATTCGCCGCCGTCGGCTTCGAATACGGCTACTCGCTGGGCAACCCCAACGCCCTGGTGTTGTGGGAAGCGCAGTTCGGTGACTTCGTCAACGGCGCGCAGTCGATCATCGACGAGTTCATCTCCTCCGGTGAGGCCAAGTGGGGCCAGCTCTCCGACGTCGTGCTGCTGCTGCCGCACGGCCACGAGGGGCAGGGTCCGGACCACACCTCCGGCCGCATCGAGCGCTTCCTGCAGTTGTGCGCGGAAGGCTCGATGACCGTCGCGGTGCCGTCCACCCCGGCGAACTACTTCCACCTGCTGCGCCGCCACGCATTGGACGGCATCCGCCGCCCGCTGATCGTCTTCACCCCGAAGTCGATGCTGCGCAACAAGGCCGTGGTCTCGGATCTGAAGGACTTCACCGAGAGCAAGTTCCGCTCCGTCTTCGACGAGCCGGCCTACGAGCAGGGCATCGGCGACCGGGCCAAGGTCAAGCGCATCCTGATGACCAGCGGCAAGCTCTACTATGAGCTCGCCGCCGAAAAGGCCAAGCAGAAGCGCGAAGACGTGGCCATCGTGCGCGTCGAACAGCTCTACCCCCTGCCCACCTACCGCCTGAACGAGGCACTCGGCGGCTACCCCAACGCCACCGACATCGCCTGGGTCCAGGAGGAACCGGCCAACCAGGGCGCTTGGCCGTTCTTCGGCCTCAACCTCCCGGAAGTCCTCCCCGACCGCCTCGGCAAACTCCGCCGCATCTCCCGCCGCGCCATGTCGGCCCCGTCCTCGGGGTCCAGCAAGGTCCACGCGGTGGAGCAGGCGGAGATCATCGCGGAAGCGTTCGAGCCGACGGCGTAGTCCTTGACCCTGAAATCGGGCCGAATCACTCTCCACAGAGCGATTCGGCCCGATTTCGCGTTTCCAAGGAGTCCACGCCCCGGCCTGAAAAGCCGGGGCCTGGCCAGTTCCGACGATCAGGACGGCGCGAGCGCTTTCATCAGCGCAGCGGCAGTAGCCTCGTCGATGCACGTCGGCTTACCACCGTTGTCGGAATGGAATGCACCGCCTTTGGTGTTTCCGGTGAAATAGCACAACGGGAACGCCGGTCTGCCTTCCGGGAAGGTCAGTGGCGGAGCGAGACCGTCGAGAGTCTCGTCGCGCAGTGCGCGCAGCCCCTTGATCACATCCGCGCTCGTCGAAGACGGGGAGAGGTTGGCGGTTTTTGCCGCAGCCAGGAACAACTGCCCGCCTGCCCACGGCCACAGCAGCGGTGAGCTGAAGTCCGCGCTATCCCGAAGCCCCGGAATGTATTTGTCGAGGGCGTCATTGAAGTCCTTGACAGCCGCGATGGATTCGTCGGTGTACAGCGCGTTGGAGCTCGCGAAGATGCTGCCCTCGAAATTCGCGTCCTTCGCCCACCCTTTCTGGAGGGCCGTGCCGAGAGGAGCCTGCACCGGTTTATAACCTTGCTGCGCACACGATGCCGCGATACGCGAGATCGCCTCGACCGAGACAGCGGAGAACAAGGCGTCGACACCCTTGTCTTTGAATGTCAGGCAGGGAGCGATGTAGTTCGGCGCGGCGATCGCGACTTTCTCCGCTGCGAATCCCAGACCAGCCTGTTCGGCCATCGGCTCGAGCATCTGCGGCAGTTGCTCGCAGACCGGGATCTCGGCGCAATAGAAGACGCCGAGGGTCTTCGCGCCCGCCTTCTTGGCCTGGGCCACCTCGCCCAGCATCAGCACCGGCAGCGTGGTGCCGGAGGCGAAGAAGTTCGGATCGGTGATGAACGGGGCATCGACCGGCTGTCCGCCGATCACCGGAATGCCCTTGCCTGCGACGTAGCTTTGCCAGCTCGAACTGACCAGGCTGGTTTGGCCGACGATGGCGACAACCTTGTCCTGTTCGACCAGTTTCTTCGCGACGGCCAGCGCCGTGGCCGGATTCTGCTCGTCGTCGTAGGAGATGACTTTGACCGGGTGCCCATTGATTCCACCACGATCGTTGACCCACGACGCCCACGACTGCAGCACGTCGCCGGCGCGTCCCACTGATCCGGCGGCCGGGCCGGTGCAGCTGCAAATCGACCCGATCAGAATCGGGTCGCCCGTGAGCCCGCCGTCGGACACCTTCACCGGGCCGATGGATGTGGACCCGTCGTTCGTCGAGTCGGCGGAACACGACGTGAGCGCGAGCGCTGCCGCCAGCACCGGCGCCACGCACCACAGAAACCTTCTCTTCTTCATTGCTCCACTCCTCTGTGGATACCGGATGTTCGCTACGCCCGTGGCCCGGCAACAGTTCCGGGTGGGTGTCCCGCCGGCGATGCCGGCAAGTCTGTGCGTTCGCCGTCCATGCCGAGATAGCTCTGCAGCACGGCATCTCGGTCGATGTCCGCGGTGGGTCCGGCGAACGCGACCGTGCCGCGGCTGAGCAGAACCACGTGGTCGGCCATCGTCAGGGCGTGGTCGACGTACTGCTCGACCAACACGATCGCCGCGCCGGTGGTACGCAGTTCGCGCAGCGCCGTGAAGATCTCGTCCACGACCAGCGGAGCCAGGCCCATGGACACCTCGTCGAGCAGGACGACCGCCGGATCGGCCAGCCAGGCGCGAGCCAGTGCCAGCATCTGCTGCTGCCCGCCCGACAACGAGCCTCCCCGCTGATCAAGCGTCCTCCGCAGCGCCGGGAAGACATCGAGAGCCTCGTCGGCGCCACCTCGGCGCCACGGAGGTGTCAGCAGGCGAAGGTTCTCCCGGACCGTCAAGTCCGCGAATATCCCTCGGTCCTCGGGGATCAAGCACAGGCCCGCGCGGGCACGGCGCGCAGGGCGAGCGCGGGTCAGGTCGGTCCCGCCGATCGCCACAGTCCCCGATCGAGCTCGGAGTAGCCCCGAGGCCACCCGCAGCAGCGTCGACTTTCCGGCGCCGTTCGGCCCGAGCAACGCCGCGACCGACCGAGGCGCAACGGCCAGGTCGACGTCATTGAGGACGATCGTGGAGCCGTATCCGGCTGTGATCGAACGCAATTCGAGTGCGAAATCGGTGCCGCTCATGCTACGGGTTCCTTCAGCCTGCGCTCGACGGTGACCGGCTCGCCGAGGTAGGCGTGCTGCACCACCTCCGAAGCCCGGACCTGCGCGGGCGAGCCCCGGAATATCAGGTGACCGAAGTCGAGTACGAAGATCTCGTCGCAGATCTCGAGCACCAGCGACATGTCGTGCTCGACCAGGACGATTCCGACGCCGCGTGCGGCGACGACATGCCGCAGGATCTGCCCGAAGAGCGCGGTCTCCGAACGATCGAGGCCCGCACTCGGCTCGTCGAGCAACAGGATCCGATACGGCCCGGCAAGACATCGGGCGAGTTCCACCAGTCTTCGCTGCCCGGTGGACAGTGCGCCGACACGAGAATGCGCGAGGCATTCGATACCGCACAACGCCATGGCGGAGGCCGCGGCGGTGCGCGTCTTGTGGTAGTGCCCAGGGGCCGCGACCGATTGGGTCAGCGGGTTCGCCCCGGCAAGTGGGCCTTCGGCTCCTATCGCGACGTTCTCGGCGACGGTAAGGGAATCGAACAGCTCTGTCCGCTGAAAGGTTCGCCCGATGCCGAGCCGCGCCCGGTGTGCGGTCGACGCTCGGCTGATCACCCGGTTCTGCAGTCGCACCTCGCCGCTGGCCTGGACGAGTCCGGTGCAGGCATCGAACGTGGTGGTCTTGCCCGCCCCGTTAGGGCCGATGAGCCCGATGATCCGCCCGGTGCGTGCCGCGAACGAGAAGCCGTCGACGGCTACCACACCACCGAAGCGGACCGAAAGATCGCGAACCGCCAGCTCCGTTGCGGGCTGCGCGGTGGATGTTTCCGCCGCGACGACCGCCGATGACCGATCGCGGCGAAACGCGCTGTCCAGCCAGGACCGGATCGGTCCGGGTACCTCCAGGCGGCTCGCGGTGGCGGCACGAAGCACCACCAGGATGCCGAACACGACCTGGAGCCACTGCGACATCCCGGCGACCGCGACATAGGACGGCACCAGGACCAGCGCCGCCGCGGCCAGCAGCGAATACCACGGCTCCCGGCCCACCACGATGACGATGACCGCGAAATAGGTGACCGACAGCAGCGGCGGGTAATCGATCGCCGAGGCGGTGGTGCGGGCCATTCCGGCGAGTGCGCCTCCCAACGCCGCCAGGAATGCCGAAACGCAGAAGACGAGAACGCGCGTGACTTCGATCGTGACACCGTTGGTCCGCAAGGCGGTCGGCGATTCGGCCAGACCCCGGAGCAATCGTCCCAGCCTGCTCTTGTCCAGCGCCACTATCAGCAGGGTGCCCACCGTGGCCAGCACCAGCACGAGCCGGTAGAACGCCGGGTCGGAGTCGAGCCCGAATACGCTGGGGCGCGGCATCTTCAGGCCGAGACCACTGGTGCCGAACATATAGGGCCGGGAGTAGAACATCACTTGCAGCACGACGCCGAATCCGAAGGTCGCCAACGCCAGATACAGGCCACTGAGGCGAATGGCTGGAATCGACAACACCGCACCGATCGGCACGACGACGAGTCCGCAACCGATGAGCGCGAGCGGCCAGGGCAACCCCCAATCGACAGCGAAGTGCGAGAACGCGCAGGCGCCGATCGCGGTGAACGCCACGTGGCACAGCGAGACCTGGCCAGACGTCCGGACCAGCAGGCCGAGCGACAGAAGGACGAGCGTCATCGCCAGGGCCACGGTCCAATCCGTCAGGTGGATGCCCGCGAATGAGGGAACCAGCGCGAGCACCACGAACACCATGGCCCCGCCAACGGATTGCAACAGTGGCGGAGCAGTCCAGCCGGATCGGATCCGCCGGACTGCCCGGTCCCGGTCCACCAGGTACCGACGCGGCATCACCAGCAATACGAGGAACAGCGCCAAGAACGGCAATGCGGCGGGAACTCCCGCAGCGAGCCCGGTGGTGAAGTAGCGAGTGGCCAGCGCGGCCAGCACCCCGATGAGCAGTCCTCCGCCGAAAGTCCATGGCAAACTGGTGAATCGGCCGATGGCCGCCGCTCCGAACGCCTGGACGACCAGCAACGTCAACTGCATGGGATCGAGCGGAATCAACGGCGCGAACAGCACGCCGGAAAGCGACGCCAACCCCGTGCCGACACACCAGGCCCATCGTCGCGTGCCGGCCGGGCTGGTTCCGGCCAGGTCCAGCAAGGCCGCATTCCCCACGACCGCACGCATGGCGATGCCGCGTCGCGTGAACCGCAGCGCGGCCGACAACGCGGCGGTCGCGACTACCGCGACCCCGAACGTGGTGACATCCGACCACTGCACCCGCACACCGAAGGCGGCGAATCCCCCCTGCGGCAGAAAGATCGGAACGATGCGTGTCGTCGTCCGCCCGTAGAACAGCGTCACCCCCGCCTCGACAACCAGCAGAATGCCGACCGTCGCGGCGATTCGCAATTCCACTGTCGCCCGGTCGACGACACGGGCCAGCAACTCCAGCGCCAACCCCAAGGCCGGACCGACGCCGAGAACACAGATCGCGGCGGCCAGCTGCCAGGCGACGCCATTGACAACGTGCAATGTGTAGAACGCGTACGCCGACACCGTAGCCATGGCACCGTGGGCGAAGTTGAAGACTCCCGACGTCTTGTAAGTGAGCACCAAACCCACCGCGGCCAGTCCATAGACCGAGCCGGATACGATTCCCGCGATCACGAACGGCAAGAGATCTGCCATGATGTACTCCAATTTTCGCTGATCATCGACACGGCGAGACCGTGCGGAGGCGTCGGCGCAGTCCGGCCCGACCGGGTCGGCTGCTTATCGCGTGACCACCCCACACGAAAGGGGTGTCAGCGCTCTTTGGTATAAATGGCTCTATCGAGGAGCAACTGGACGATCGACTTGTTCATGCCGTCTCCGGTGTTCGATGAACAGATGACACGCACTGGGGTCAACGCGTGCCAGTCAGTGTTGATCGTTGTCCCGCGCCACGCCAGGCAATCCCCTGGCTTCTGCCTCGCAACAGAATTCGACAGGACCAAAACGTAAGTCGGAAGGCGAGGTCGATGGTTCAGCCGCCGAGTTCAGCTATCTGCCGAACGGCCAACTGCGTGCCGTATCTCCCGCCGCGCCCATGTCGCCCCGCTCCCCGGGGGCCAGCAAGGTCCACGGTGGAACAGGTGGAGATCATCGCCGAAGCGTTCGAGCCAACTGGTAGTCCCTGATCCGAAAGCCGGGCCAGATCACTCCCTCCGGCGGAGTGGTTCGGCCCGGCTTCACGTTTCCGGAGCAACGACCGTTCACGCCTGACTGGGCCGAACTGTCACGGCGGAGAAGTGCGTCGTCTATGGCCGTTTCCTCGCACGGCTTTCCGATGTGAAGCCGACCTCTGTGCACAGTTCCGAGCGCGGCGACGCTACGAGGGCGCCTTCGCGCAGCGTAACCGACGCCCGCATCATCCAAAGGTTCGGTGCCGTACTGAAACCCAGGCGGCTAGGCTACGGTGCCAGCGCTTTTCGTGGCGGAGTATGCCGCCGCAGGAATTCACGCTGCGCCTCCGCAGTGGGAATCAGCAGGCTGCGGCGGACATTGAGAAAGCCCGACAGGTCGTCGGAGACGACGAATACCTCCATCGCACCGACACTCACACAAAACGGCGCTTTGCCGCCGCAGGTCCCGGTACTGACCGACCAATACTGGAACTCAGTCGCGCGCGGCACGGGAACCGACGAGTCCGAGAAGGCGCGGAGCAGCGCGGTCACCTCATCAGCCTCCGGCTTCGCCTGGTACCGCCGCGCGTGGGCCGCGTATCGGATCACGTCAAGGATCCAGTGAAGACGCCACGTCTGGAGGTCGCGGACTGCCTCGAGTCTTTGCGGGATTCACCGATCGCCACCGCGCTCGGTGACGCCGATGGCGCGAGCGAGCAGGCCAAGATCGTGATGGAGAAGCATGGGCCCCGCGTGCCCGGCAACAGAAGTCAGCACTTGGGCGTGAGCGGGGTACACAAAGGCAGTAGGTTCATGCGGCCCGGGGTTTCCGTGGCGGTCGGCGGTGGAGGAACTTCCTCTGTGATGGGTACGGGGGCTTGTGACGGTCGCACAGCGCCGCCTGTCGGGGTCGAGCAGGAGGCGGCCAGTACCCAGATGGTGCCGATGACGAGCACGATCAGTGCCACCGCGGCGATTTGTTGGGAGCGGTGGCCGCGTGGCTGCGATTTCTCGGATGGGCGGCCGGGGGTACGTGCGGGCAGGGTGGTTATGCGCCGGAGGTCCGCGATTCGGGGGCGGCGCTCGAGGACAGTGGTTGGCGAGGGGCGGCGCAATGGCTCAGGTTGGGGACTGGGCGTGGACCACGATGGGGGGCGGTTCGGCGGAGGTGCCGGTGTGGGGCGCGGGGGAAGTGGTCGATCGGGAGCGGGTTCGATCCACGACGACCAGCTATCCGTGAACGACGACGGTTCGGGCGCTGATTGTGCAGCCGGATCGAGTGCCTCGCCGGAGGGCGAGGATTCTGTTGGTTCCGGTGCGTGGGGCTCGGCCGCGACGGGCCGTATCGACGCTACGAATCCTGTTGCGGAGCGTTCCGGTGCATAGGATTCGGGCTCGACAGGTTCCTCTCGCGCGGGTCGCACCGCGAGCCTGCCTTCGAAGCGAGGCGGCTTCGCCGTCCATTGCGCGTGGTCATCTTCTGGCACCTCCACGGATCCGCGCGGCTGCGCATGCTCCGGAGAGGACGACGAGTGGTGCGTTTCTTCGCGATCGTCCAGATCGGGATGGACGGTCGTACTCGGCAACGCGGGCTCCGACGTTGCGGGTTCCGGCGCGAGGAATTCCGGTGCGAAAGGGTCCGGTTCGGCCGGTCGTGTCCGCGCATCGGGCGGCGTTTGGGCGGGATGTGCCGTGGTCACCTCGGCGGTGTCGTCGGGCACGTCCACGTATTCGACCGACTGCTGAGCCGTCGACAAGGATCCGTTCACGTGCTGTCCGCTTTGCGCACTGCCTTGCGTCGGCGGCAGGGGCTCCAAGACTTCGGGTTCCTTGATATCAGGTTCCGAGGCGTCGGGCTCCGAAGCGTCGGTTCGCGGCCGCGCGGGCATCGCAGACAACGGAGGCGTCGATCGTTCTGCCCCCGATGCTATTCGATCGACTTCGTCCGGCTCGACATCGCGCTCCGAGTGCTCGGATGCTGTCGGTTGCGCAGCAAGGGGTGCCACGGCCGACGACTCGAGAACGCTTTCTGTTGACGGCGCGTCCGAACCTTCCGGTCCCTCAGCCTTTTCCGAGATCCCGATAGAATGGCTGCCGTCGACCGCACGCGTCCTGCGCGTGACGCTGTCCAGCGCCGCCAGCGTCCCGGCCCGCAACTTCTGTTCCGGCGGGAAACCGTCCGCCACCAGATCATCGACGGTCACCTGATCGCCCAGGTTCAAATCGGCGAGCAGGGTGTGCGTGCGTTCGGCGGTCCAGACGAGTTTGCGTCCGGCGGTGCGGTGGAACCAGGCACGGAGGTCGACGGCGCCGGCTCCGAGCACTACTCCGCAACCGCGGCGACGCGATTCGATGTTCAGCGTGAGGGACGATTCGTCGGGCGGAACCACGACGATCAACCCGTCGACGGAAGCTTCGGCGTGGTGTTTGCGGACCAGCGCCTGCAGGTTGACGACGTTGCTGGTCACCTGATCGAACGGGCTGCTGTCGTTGTCGCGCACCTGCATCGGGTCGCCCGCGAAGCCGGACAGTCGCCACCGTCCGTTGGCCTGCACCGAGAGGACGCCGGTGGTGGCTTCCGGCACGGTGTCGCGCACCTCGATCACCACCGCGGCCCGCGGTGTGATCACCACCAGATCGGCTTCCTGCGTCTCGCCCTTGCGGTCGCGGTCGGGTAAGTAGCACCCGGAGATCGCCAGGCCCACAATGACGTACTGTCCGGTCCAGTTCCGCATCCAGTGGAGCACACGCTGCTCGGAGCGCGGCGCCGTCGTTCGCTCATTGATGACCAACATCGGCGGCCTCCATCGCCGTCCCACACCATCGACCACCCAAAGGTATGCGCCCGTGCACGCGGTACAAAATCGAAAGGCACTGTAAGAGCAGGGCATTGGCGACAAAAGGGCATGCTGCGGACAGCGTGGCGACAGAGGGTGGTGACGGGGCTCACCCTCGGCCCACCACGGCTCGCTTCGCCGTAAGCCGGGGCCGAAGGCCCGCGGTCAGCTGCGCAATGCGGCCGCCAAAGCGGGGTCGACCGAAAACGCTATGGCGATCAAGGATTCGACCAAGAGATCGATGAGCTGTTCACGCGGAATCGGCTCGGTGCGCAACCACGTGAGGGTGGACTCCTCGACGAACGCGATCCAGCCGCGCATGGCGAGCATGAGGCGGGGGTGGTCGGACTCGGAGACGGGCACCGGCGTTTCGGCGAGGATGATGCCGATGATGGCGTCGCGCGTCTGGTCGACCAACGGAGCCAGCTCGGGGCTGACGCTGGTGGGGCCACGCAGGAGCGCGAGATACGAGGTGCGGTTCTCGGTGACGTACTCGATGTAGCGCTCGATGGAGTCGCGCAGCATCTCGAACAGACCGAGGCTCGGGTCGGGGGCGACGCGTTCGAGGAGCTCGGCGTTGGCGTGGTGCACGATCGCCAGCTGGAAATCCTGCTTGGTCGGGAAGTAGTGGAACAGCAGCCCGCGGGAGATGCCGGCCTGGGCCGCGATCTCACTGACCGAGATGTCCTCGATGGCGCGCTCACCGAGCATCTTGGCACCCAGAGTGATCAGCTGCTCCCGGCGCTCCTCGGGGCTGAGCCGCGTGCGCTTGGGGGCGTCTGGCTGGGTTGTGGTCACCGGCCCATCCTACTGAACGGAAGTCAATACACTGTTGACTGGTGCTCAATAGCGCCGTAGGCTGCTGTATATGAGTCGCAAGGTCACAGACAAAGCTGTCGCCAGTCGGCCCACGCGCCACGCCAGGACGATCATCATCGGCAGTGGGTTCGCGGGTCTGGGTCTGGCCATCCGGCTGACCCAGCAGGGTCGCAACGATTTCCTCGTGCTGGAACGCGGCAGCGATGTCGGCGGCACCTGGCGCGACAACACCTACCCCGGCGCGGCCTGCGACGTTCCCTCGCACCTGTACTCGTACTCGTTCGCGCTGAACCCGGACTGGTCGCGGTCGTTCTCCCGCCAAGGTGAGATCCAGCAGTACATCCAGGACGTGTCGAAGCGCTACGACGTGCGCGACAAGCACATCTTCGACTGTGACGTGACCAGCGCCCGCTGGAACAACGAGACCGCGCTCTGGGAGATCGAGTCGAGCAAGGGCAGTTTCACCGCGAACACGGTGGTCTCGGCGGTCGGCGCGCTGTGCGAGCCCGCGCTGCCGGACATCAAGGGCATCGGAGAGTTCGAAGGCGAGATCTTCCACTCCGCCCGCTGGAACCACGACGCCGACCTCACCGGCAAGCGGGTCGCCATCATCGGCACCGGCGCGTCGGCCATCCAGATCGTGCCCGCCATCGCCCCGAAGGTCGGCCATCTGGACGTCTACCAGCGCACCGCGCCGTGGCTGCTGCCGCGTTTGGACCGCCCGTACACGAAGGCCGAGCGACTGGCCTTCAAGCACGTGCCGGGTCTGCAGCGACTATCTCGCGCGGCGATCTATGCCGCACGGGAGACCCAAGTGGTCGGCCTGGCCAAGTTCCCCGCGTTCATGCAGTTGTTCGAGGCGATCGCGAAGGCCAAGCTGCGTTACGAGATCCGCGATCCGCAACTGCGCGCCAAGGTCACGCCGAACTTCCGGATCGGCTGCAAGCGAATGCTGATCTCCAACGACTACTACCCCGCGCTGACACGACCCGATGTCGACGTGGTCACCGATCGCATCGCCGAAGTGCGCAAGAACTCGATCGTCACCGAGGACGGCACCGAGCGCGAGATCGACGCGCTGATCGTGGCGACCGGCTTCCACGTCACCGATTCGCCGACCTACGACACGATCGCAGGCCGCGACGGCCGCACGCTGTCGGAGGTGTTCGACGAGATCGGCCAGCAGGGCTACAAGGGCGCCTCGATCGCCAACTTCCCCAATCTGTTCTTCCTGCTCGGTCCGAACGTCGGCCTCGGGCACACCTCGATGGTGTACATGATCGAATCGCAGATCAACTACATCGCCGACGCACTGGCCACCATCGACCGCCTGGACCTGCGTACCGTGGAAGTGCGCCGCGACGTGCAGGATGCCTACAACTCCGAACTGCAGGCGAAGCTGGCCGGAAGCGTCTGGCTGACCGGCGGGTGCTCGAGCTGGTACCTGGACAAGCACGGCAACAACACCACGCTGTGGCCGGACTGGACCTTCGAATTCCGCAGGCTCACCAGGACTTTCGACGTGGCGGCGTATGACATCTCCATTTCCCGAGCCGATTTGAAAGCAGTGGCATCGTGAGCAGTGACGCTTACTTCAAGAACGACGCTTACTTCAAGAACAAGGTCTGTGTGATCACCGGAGCGGGCTCCGGGATCGGCCGCGCGCTGGCGGTGAATCTGGCCCGGCGCGGCGCCAAGCTGGCGTTGTCGGATATCGACGTCGAGGGCCTGGCCGAGACCACGCGCCGCTGCGAGCAGCTCGGCGCGCAGGTGAAGTCCGACCGCGTGAACGTGGTCGAACGCGAAGCGGTCATCCTCTACGCCGACGCGGTGAAAGCGCACTTCGGCACGGTGCACCAGGTCTACAACAACGCGGGCATCGCCCACCACGGCGAGGTCATCCGTTCGGAGTACAAGGACTTCGAGCGCGTGATGGACGTCGATTTCTGGGGTGTCGTCAACGGCACCAAGGCGTTCCTGCCGATGGTCATCGAGTCCGGCGACGGCCACATCGTCAACGTGTCGAGCCTGTTCGGCCTGATCGCGATCCCCGGCCAGAGCGCCTACAACGCGGCGAAGTTCGCGGTGCGCGGCTTCACCGAGTCGCTGCGCCAGGAGATGCTGGTCGCGCGGCATCCGGTGCGGGTCACCTGTGTGCACCCCGGCGGCATCAAGACCGCGGTCGCGCGCAACGCCACCTACGCCGAGGGCATCGACAGCAAGTCGGCCGCCTCGATGTTCGACAAGAAACTGGCCATCCACACCGCCGAGATGGCGGCGCAGACCATTACCGAGGGCGTGCGCAAGGGGCACGGCCGCGTGCTGATCGGCTGGGAGGCCAAGCTGCTGGATCTGTTCGTGCGGGTGACCGCGTCGGGCTACCAGCGGATCGCGGCCAACGTCGAACGCCGCTTCCTGCCCTGACGAGGAACGGCGATGCGAGACATGAACCTTCCGCTGCCCCTCGCGCGGGCGGTGTTGAATCCGATCTTCCGGGTCACGCTGAACAAGCGGTTGCCGTTTCCGATGCAGCGCAGGCTACTCGACGTGAGTTCGCGGGCGCAGTTGCTGCCCGCGGGCGCCGTCGTGCGGCCGCTGCGGCTGGGCGGTAGGCCCGCCGAGCGGATCGGTTTCGCGGACACGTCCGACGACGGCGCGGTCCTCTATCTCCACGGGGGCGGCTACGCGGTCGGCTCACTGGCGACGCACCGCTCGCTGGCCGCCCGGTTGGCGCGAGACACCGGCTACGCGGTCTACGTGCTGGACTA
Organism: Nocardia asteroides; assembly: GCA_019930625.1. Lineage (NCBI taxonomy): Bacteria > Bacillati > Actinomycetota > Actinomycetes > Mycobacteriales > Nocardiaceae > Nocardia > Nocardia asteroides. Next base: position 3,165,912 of record CP082844.1, on the reverse strand, counting down.
CCGCCTCGCGCCGGAGCACCCGTTTCCCGCGGCCCTGGACGACGCCGAGGCGGCATTCCTGGAACTGGTGGCGAGCGCGGGCTTGCAGCCGGGCCGGATCGCCGTCTCCGGCGATTCCGCGGGCGGCGGCCTGTCGCTCGCGCTGGCGCAACGCCTGATCGCCCGGCACGGGCAGACCCCGGCAGCGCTCGGCTTGATCGCACCGTGGGCCGACCCCAACGAGATCCCGGAGCGAGAACGCGACCTGGTGATCAACAAGCCGTGGTCACGCGCTTGTGCTGCCGCCTACCTGGGCGAGGGCGACTCCGCCGATCCGGCTTACGCCCCGCTGACCGGCGAGCTGCGTGGCCTGCCCCCGACCTACGTGCAGGTGGACGTCAGCGAACTGCTGCACAACCAGTGCGTCGCACTGGTCGCCGCACTGCGCGCGGCGGGTGTGCACGTCCGCTTCACCGAGAGCAAGGGATTGTGGCACGTCGCACAGCTGCAGGCCGCCCTGGCGGCGCCCGCCGCGGCCGCGCTGGGCGAACTCGCCGGGTTCCTTCGCGAAGCGATTCAACCGGCGGACCTGCGCGAACTAGGATGAGACCCGTGCGGGTCCCTACCCTGCGGTGATGTACGGAGGCGATTTCGGTGGTCGACCTCACGGCCCCGGCGCAGGTGTCGTAGATTACTGGCGAGTAAACCCACGTGGAAGGGCACTGATGCGAGAGTTCGAAGTCCCGGCTTCTTACACCATTCCGGATGACGCGAACAATTCCGACAACGTCTTCCGCCATGCCGAGCAGTCGCCGAACACGGTGCTGTTCAACGTGCCGAACGGCAGTGGCGGCTGGCGGGATGTCACCGCCGCCGAGTTCGCGGCAACCGTTACCGGCGTGGCGAAAGGCCTGATCGCTTCGGGTCTGGAACTCGGTGATCGCGTCGCCATCATGGCCCCCACGCGCTACGAGTGGGCCGTCCTCGATTTCGCCATCTGGGCCGCGGGCGGCTGCACCGTCGCGATCTACGACAGTTCCGCCGCCGAGCAGGCCAAGTGGATCCTGCAGGACTCGGCCACCAAGCTGCTGATCCTCGACAGCGACAAGCACCGCAAGGTGATCGACGAGATCGAATCCGGGTCGCTGCCGGACCTGCGGGAGATCCTGCAGATCGACAAGGGCGCGCTGGACGAACTGATCGGCCGCGGCGCCGACACCGACGACCAGGCCGTGCACGACCGTCGCGCTCAGGTCGGCGCGCAGTCGCCGGCCACCCTGATCTACACCTCGGGCACCACGGGCCGCCCGAAGGGCGTCATGCTGACCCACGCGAACCTGTACGCGGAGTCCAAATCCGACCGGATCGCGCTGCACAAGTACGTCACCGAGGGCAAGAAGACCCTCATGTTCCTGCCGCTGGCGCATGTCTTCGCCCGCGCCGTCGCGCTGGCCGCGTTCGACGCGAAGGTGATCGTCGCGCATACCGCCGACTGGTCCACCCTGGTCGAGCAGTTCGGCAGCTACCGCCCGCACTTCATCCTCTCGGTGCCCCGGGTGTTCGAGAAGGTGTTCAACAGCGCCAAGCAGAAGGCGCACGACGGCGGCAAGGGCAAGATCTTCGACGCAGCCGCCGCTACCGCGATCGCGTGGAGCGAGTCGCTCGACAACGGCGGCCCCGGCGTCGGCCTCAAGCTCAAGCACGCCCTGTTCGACAAGCTGGTCTACAGCAAGCTGCGCGCGGCGCTCGGCGGCCAGTGCGAGGCGGCCGTCTCCGGCGGCGGTCCGCTCGGTGCGCGGCTCGGCCATTTCTTCCGCGGCGTCGGCGTGACCATCTATGAGGGCTACGGTCTCACCGAGACCACCGCGGCCATCGCGGTCAACACCCCGGAACACATCCGGGTCGGCTCGGTCGGGCGGCCGATCGAGGGCCACGCCGCCAAGATCGCCGAGGACGGCGAGCTGCTGCTGCGCGGTTCGGTCGTGTTCAGCGGCTACTGGGGCAACGCGGAGGCCACCGAGGACGCGTTCGAGAACGGCTGGTTCAAGACCGGTGACCTCGGCGCGATCGATGGCGACGGCTTCATCACCATCACCGGCCGCAAGAAGGAGATCATCGTCACCGCCGGTGGCAAGAACGTCTCCCCCGCGCTGCTGGAGGACTCGCTGCGCGCGCATCCGCTGATCAGCCAGGTGATGGTGGTCGGCGACGGCCAGCCGTTCATCGGCGCGCTGATCACGCTGGATCCGGAGTCGCTGCCGGGCTGGAAGGAACGCCACAACCTGCCCGCCGATACCCCGATCGAGAAGCTGATCGAAAACCCGGATCTGCTCGCCGAGGTGAACGCGGCGGTGGCCGAGACCAACAAGAAGGTCTCGCACGCCGAGCAGATCAAGAAGACGCGTCTGCTGACCATCGACTGGACCCAGGAGACCGGCGAGCTCACCCCGAAGATGTCGCTCAAGCGCGCGGTCGTGATGAAGCAGCACGCCGACGACGTGGCGAGCATCTACCACTGAGCAACGCCGAAGGCGCTGTCCGCGAACTGTTCGCGGACAGCGCCTTTCGCGTGTGCGGAGGTGCCACAGCGCATCCGAAGACAGATCGGGCGCCGGAACAAGACGGTAACCGACGTGGTGATCGTCCTTCGGGCATCGGCCGCGGGGTCCGACCGGCAGTAGTCTCGATTCCATGGCCGATCTGCGATTGCGCGTGGTGGCCGGGGTCGTCTCGGCGGGACTGGCGCTGGGCGTGGCCGAATTGTTCGCGGCTTTCTCCGGCCCTGACCGCGCTCCGCTCAACGCGCTCGGCTCGGCGGTGGTCGACCACACGCCCGACGGGTTGCGCGAGTGGGCCATCACCACGTTCGGCACGAACGACAAGGCCGTGCTGTACCTGGTCATGGGTGCTATCGCGGTGCTGGTCGCCGCAGTGGCAGGAGCGATCGAACGGACAACCCGCGCCGCCGGGTCGTGGTTGTTCGCCGTCTTCGGGGTGGTCGCGGTGTGGGCGGCCGTCGCGCGCGGCGGTCTGTCCGCCGCGCTGCCGACTGTCGTCGGCGTCGCCGTGGGCATCTATGCGCTGCGGGCGCTGACCCGTCGCATCGACGTGGCGATCGAAGAGTCATCTGCCGAGACCCGCTCGGACGGAGGCGAACTCGCCGTGGACGAAGCCGCGCCGGCAGGACCGGGCCGGGACCACGCCTCGTCGGTCATCGGCACATCGCAGCGTCGGTCGCCGGAACGAAGGCAGGTCCTGCAGGGTTTGCTGGTGACCGGCGGGTTGGCTGTGGTCACCGGGGTCGGCGGACGAATGCTCGGCGCGCGGCGCGGCGACGTTTCCGGTGAGCGCGCCGCCGTGCGCTTGCCGGAGCCGACCGCCCCCACCGAGCCTCTCGCGCCCGGCGTGGATCTTCGTCTCCCAGGACTGACGCCGTATCTCACCGCGAACGACGACTTCTACCGGATCGATACCGCGCTGATCGTTCCGCAGGTGTCCAAGGACGACTGGGAGCTGCGCATCCACGGCATGGTCGACCGCGAAATCCGGTTGAGCTGGGCGGATCTGGCGAGCCGCCCGATCGAGGAGCGCATGGTCACGCTGGCGTGCGTGTCGAATCCGATCGGCGGCGACCTGATCGGCAACGCGCGCTGGCTCGGCTACCGCGTGGATCAACTGCTCGCCGAGGCCCGGCCGCACCCCGACGCCGACATGGTGCTCTCGCGCAGCGCCGACGGGTGGACCGCGGGCACTCCGCTGGCGGCGCTCACCGACGGACGCGATGCTCTGCTCGCGATCGGCATGAACGGCGAACCCCTGCCGGTGCAGCACGGCTACCCGGCCCGGTTGGTCGTGCCCGGTCTCTACGGGTACGTCTCGGCCACCAAATGGGTGACCGAACTGGAAGTCACCCGCTTCGACCGCGCCACCGCGTACTGGACCCGTCGCGGCTGGTCGGCGCTCGGCCCGATCAAGACCGGCACCCGCATCGACACCCCCCGCGCCCGCGGTCGCCTCCAGCCCGGCCGCGTTCCGGTCGCCGGTGTCGCGTGGGCACAGCATCGCGGCATCCGCGCGGTCGAAGTTCAGATCGACAACGGCCCCTGGCAGCAGGCTCGTCTCTCCGCGGAACAATCCATCGACACCTGGCGCCAGTGGGTCTTCGACTGGGAGGCCACCTCCGGCCCGCACACCATCCGCGCCCGCGCCACCGACGCGACCGGCGAAACCCAGACCGCCGAACGCCGCGACGTGATTCCTGACGGCGCCACCGGCCACCCCTCGGTCACGGTCAGCGTGGGCTGACTCGGATCGCGGGATGGTCCGTAGTGACAGGCCGTGAACGCTCATGGACCCGATAGGATCGAGCGGGTCCGGTAGTCGTCGGCCGTTCGAGGAGGGGGCATTGTCCGAGATTCTGGATTGGGCGCGAGAAGAGAACCTACAGCCGGCGCCGATCACGTTGGAGATCTGGAAGAAGCTTCCCGAGAATTTCTGCCGTTTGGTAGAGGTGGTGAACGGGGAAGCCGTGCGGGCGGACGAGCCTACGCGGCCGCATCAGAAGTCCGCTCGCCGGATAGCCGACTTCGTCGAGACCGCTGCCGAAGCTCACATCAACCGATACCGTGATGGCTGCTTGGACGTCGATATGGATTTCGATGTGCTGCTGTGGGAGCTGCCGAGGGTGACGATTCGACGGCCGGACATCGCACTGCTCGAGTGTGCCCCGCCCGAACTTCGGCCGTTGCCCGCTTCGCTGGTCAAGCTGGTGATCGAAGTTGTTTCCCCAGGCACCGAGCGTGTGGACACGGCCGACAAGTTCGCGGAGTATGCGCTGGCCGGGATCCCGTGGTACTGGATCGCCTGGGTGTCGAACAATCGCGTCGATTCGATCGAGGTCTACGTGCTCGACCATGTGCTCGGTCAGTATCGACCGCATATGAAGCTGGAGCCGACCGATACACCGACTGTCATCGATGTACCGATCGAGATAACAATCGATTGGGGCAGACTCGGAGTGCTGGCACGCTGATGGCCGCCCGGCGACATCCTCCGGACGGGCATCACCGACGGCTCAACTGCTGAGATCGGCCTCGACCGGTTCCACCGAGCCCGGTGCACCGGCGCGAGCGGACGCGCCGTGGCGGATGAACAGAGCCGAGGCGGCGACGCCGAGGAGCAGGATTGCCGCGGGAAGCAGGGTCGACTGGCTCAGCGCGGTGCTGAAGGAATCCTCGACGACCTCCGGGATCGGGCCCTGGCCCGCGCCGCCCTCGGCGACCGGTCCGCCGCCCAGCCCGTTCGCCGTCATACGGGCCGCCACCAGCGCGCCGATCGCCGCGCTGCCGAGCACCGAGCCCACCTGACGAGTGGTGTTGTAGATGCCGGCGCCGGCGCCGGCCTGCTGGACCGGGAGGTTGTGGGTGGCGGTGGTCGCCAGCGGAGCCCAGATGCAGGCGTTGGCGAAGCCGGCCAGCCCTGCGGCCACCAAGAACCACGCCAGCGACGAATCCGGTCGCATCAACGCCGCGAACCAGAACACCGACAGCGCGAACAGACCGAAGCCGATGGTGGGCACGGTCCTCGGGTGCAGCCGGTCGGCGAACTTGCCGACCAGTGGGGCAGCGACGCCGGTCACAATCGCCATCGGCGCGAAGACCAGCGCGGACTCGGTCGGTGACATCTCTCGCACGGCCTGCAGGTAGAAGTAGGTCGGCACCATCAGGGAGGTCACCGCCGCGCCCATCGCGGCGATCGCGGCATTCGACAGCGCGAAGTTGCGGTCGCGGAACAGGCTCAGCGGCAACAGCGGCTCCCCCTTGTTCCTGGCCTGGTTGACCACGAATACCGCGAGCACGACCAGGCCCGCGCCGATCAGCAACCGGATACGCAACGACCAGTCGTAGCTGTTGCCCTCCTGGATACCGAACACCAGCAGGAACATCCCGATGCCGCTGAGCAGTACGCCGGGGATGTCGAACTTGTGCTCATGGGTCGGCAGCGTGGGCACCAGCCAGACCGCCAACGCGAAGGCGACGATGCCGACCGGAACGTTGACGATGAAGATCCACTCCCAGCCGAGACCGTCCACCAGCACACCGCCGAGGATCGGGCCGACCAGTGTCGCCAGCCCCGCGACGCCGCCCCACAGACCCATGGCGGCGCCGCGCCGGTCCGGCGGGAAAGTCCTGGTGATCACGGCCATGGTCTGGGGTGTCATCAGCGCGGCGCCGATGCCCTGTGCCGCGCGCGCGGCGATCAGCATGCCGACGCTGCCGGACAATCCGCACCACAGCGACGCGGCGGTGAACACCGCCAAGCCGATCAGATAGATGTTCTTGGGCCCGAATCGGTCACCCAGCCTCCCGGTGACCAGCAGCGGCACCGCGTAGGTGAGCAGGTAGGCGCTGGTCACCCAGATCACCTGCGAGATGTCGGCGTGCAGGCTCGTCATGATCGCGGGATTGGCGACGGCGACGATCGTCATGTCCAGCAGGATCATGAAGAAGCCGACGACGAGCGCCAGCAGCGCCGGCCACGGATTGCGTTGGGTGGACATGTAGTTCGTTCCTAACTCGGATTATTCGAAAAGCTCTGCACGGAGTTCGCCTCGGCGCCGCCCGGCACCGCCCGCGATGCGGTGGATCCGGCCACCGACCCGGTGTCGCCGTCGTCGGAGCGGGCGCCGGTCGCCGGGGCGAAGTCCTCCCATTCGAGTGCGCCGCTGTCCAACTCGCCGGTGAACTGGACGACCCAGGCGAGTTCGGCGGCGAGCATCGCCCGCAGATAGGGCAGCGCGATCCAGTAGCGGCGGGGAACGGCGTGCTCTTCGGCCCACGCGCTCAGCATGTCGGTGTCGGCCAGTTCGATTTCCAGTACGCCGATTCGTTCCCGCAGCAGCGCCATCGCCTCCGGCTTGGGCAGGTTGTGCAATTCACCCAGCGCCACCGGGAAGATCGGGTACTCCGGCACGGGTCGTCGCACGATCTCGGCGATCCGGTTACGCAGCGCGTCCTTGCCGCGCCCGGTGATCCGGTAGGTGGTGCGTTCGGGCCGGTTTCCGGCTCGTTCGACGCCCTCGGCGCGGACCAGTTCCTGATCGGCCAGCCGGGACACGGTGTGATACAGCGAACCGGGCCGTACCTTGACCAGCTTGTCCTCCCGCCGCGCGATCAGCGTCTGGAACATCTCGTACGGATGCATGGGCCGCTCCTCGAGCAGCGCGAGCACGGCGATACCCAACGGCGTCACCGTCGAATGCTCCTGCCCGTGCCCCATCACCTGATCACCTCTCGGTCTCGACAAGCGCCGAGCCTGCTCGCTGCCCGGACATCAGCGGGCGACGCCGACATGCTCCGTGCGAAATATTCCACGCGGAATATACGGTGCGGAACAACCGCCGGACAAGGCTGTGCGACCGGTGATAGTGCACACACAAACGACGAGAGGCCATCGAGGTGTGATCTCTCGATGGCCTCTCGATCCGCCCCGTCGCAAGGTCGACAACGTCGGCGACCCGTATCGGCGCCATTGCCGGTGCGGGAGCGGGGTGAGGATGTCACCGGGCCGTCTACGAACCCAGTGAGAACACTATGCCCAGCCTCAGGTCAGCGGCAGTGTCGCATGCGACATCTATCGCTCGATTTCCGACAGCACTCGCCTCGGCGGCCGGTGTAAATACCCGGCCCCCATCGAGGGCGAGTCGGCCGGGTGACGAACATCTACAACGCGTGGTCATCCAACCAGGCGCGCGCGACGTCCCCCGGCGCGGCGCCCTCGTCCCGGACACGACGGATCATGGCTGCCAGTTCGTCCGTCGTCAGCTCGCCCGCCACATAGTTCAGCTTCTTGATCTGTCGCTGGTCCAGCAGACCTTTGCGGAACAGCGGCAGGACGTTCTCGGCCCGCACGGCATAACCATCGTCGGACAGCACGGTCAGACCGTCCGCCGCGCCGGGCGCCAGTTCGAGTGGACCGCTCAGCAAACCGGCCTGGACCTCACCGTCCAGCAGCGCTTTTCGCAGCGCAGCCGGGTCGGGGAACGCTACGGTGGCAGCGAAGTCGCATCCGGTGACGCGATCCTTGCCCGCAGACGGCAGCAGGCCCGGCGGGGCTGCCACACCGACGGTCAGCGCACCACAGTGTGGCGCGAGATCGCCCACCGAACGCACCTTGTCGTGCGCCGCCGCCTGCGCGGTGAGCAGCACCCGCGGCCGCAGATCGGCGCCGTCGGCGAGGTCGGAGACCACCAGCCCCTCGGGCAGTGCGGCGCTCACCGCGCTCGCCACCTCCTTCGGCAGGCGAACCGACGCGTGTTCGTCGAAGTGGGCCAGCAACGCCCCGGCGTGCTCACCGACCACCTGGACCCGGTCGGCGTCGAGCGCGGCGAGGTAGTCCGCCCGGCCGCCGAGACGGGGAGCGACCGCGGTGCGCGCGCCGGTACGCGCCAGCGCGCCCGCATAGATCTCGGCGAGCACCGAGGACTCCACCGAATCGCCCGCGCCGACGGTGATCGACGGCGCGGGCGATTCGTCGTTCCCGCAGGACACCACCAGCGCGACGGAAGCGACGACCAGCAAGCGAGCCAGAACCCGCTGTGACGGGGCCGACACCATCCGGCGCCACCACCTCTCCGACGAATCGACACGGCCGACACAAAGACCCACAAGCGGGCAGTATGGACACCCAGAATGTACCGGCGGCCGTGCGGAGCCGAGATCGCGCACCGCCGTCATGTCGGAAGGACTGCCGTGAAATCCACCCGCACCGCCGCCGCCGCGCCCCGGCGCCCCGCTCTGCGCGTGACGCTGCGCGCCGCCCGAGTGTTCGCCGCCTCCTCGGCACTCGCCGTCGCGATGGTCCTCTCGGCCTGTGGCACTTCCGATCCGCTCGCCACCGGCGGCAGCTGTTCGGGGGACGGATTGATCGTCGGTTCGGCGAACTTCCCGGAGTCCGAGACCGTGGCCAACGTGTACGCGGAGGTGTTGCGCGCCAATGGATTCACCGTCGACACCAAGCTCGACATCGGCAGCCGCGAAGCCTACATACCGGCATTGCGGAAGTGCGCCATTTCGGTGATCCCCGAGTACACCGGCAACTTGCTGCAGTACCTGGACAAGAACGCCACCGCGACCAGCGCGGCCGACGTGGACAGCGCGCTCGGCAAGGCGCTCGGTTCCGATCTCGCCATCGGTACACCCGCGCCCGGGCAGGATTCGGACGCCGTGGTGGTCACCCGCGCCACCGCCCAGCGCTGGAACCTGCGCACGATCGCGGATCTGGCCCCGCACTCGGCAGAAGTGCAGTTCGGCGCGCCCGCCGAATTCCAGGAGCGGGCAGGGGGACTGCCCGGGCTGAAGAAGAACTACGACCTCGCCATCGCCGCGAACAATTTCGTGCCGATCGCCGACGGCGGCGGTCCCGCCACGGTGCGCGCGCTGGTCGAGGGCCAGGTGACCGCGGCCAACATCTTCACCACCTCCCCCGCCATCGCGCAGAACGACCTCGTGGTGCTGGAAGACCCGAAGCACAACTTCCCCGCGCAGAACGTCGTTCCGCTGTTCAACGCGAGCAAGAAGTCGGACAAGCTGCTCGCGGCGCTGAACGCGGTATCGGCCCAGCTCACCACCGCCGAGCTGATCGAGCTGAACGAGGCGGTCTCCGGCGCGCGCAAGACCGAGCCGAAGGCCGCCGCCGCGGCCTGGGTCGCCGCCAAAGGGCTGAACAAGCCGGTGGCCTAGGAGGAAATTCGTTGTCCGATATCGAGTTCTCCGGTATCAGCAAGATCTATCCGGACGGCACCCACGCCGTCACCGACCTCGATCTGCGCATCGAATCGGGATCGTTCACCGTGTTCGTCGGCCCCTCCGGCTGCGGGAAGACGACCTCGATGCGGATGATCAACCGCATGATCGTCCCGACCTCGGGAACGATCACCATCGCGGGACGAGACACTTCGACCGTCGACCCGGTCCGGCTGCGCCTCGGGATCGGCTACGTCATCCAGAGCGGCGGCCTGCTGCCACACCGGACGGTCGTGGACAATGTCGCGACCGTGCCTGTGCTGCGTGGGGACTCCCGCCGAGCGGCCCGCGCCGCGGCGCTCGAGGTACTCGACCGGGTAGGTCTGGACCGCTCGCTGGCCGGGCGATACCCGGCACAGCTGTCGGGCGGTCAGCAGCAGCGCGTCGGCGTGGCCCGCGCGCTTGCCGCGGACCCGCCGGTCCTGCTGATGGACGAACCGTTCAGTGCCGTCGACCCGGTGGTGCGGGCCGAATTGCAGGTCGAAATGCAAAGGCTGCAAGCCGAATTGCACAAGACCATCGTGTTCGTCACCCATGACATCGATGAGGCGATCACGCTCGGCGATCGCGTGGCGGTGTTCGGTCGCGGCGGTGTGCTGCAGCAATACGATCCGCCGCAACGCCTGCTGGCGCAGCCTGCCACCGATTTCGTCGCCGACTTCGTCGGCCGTGACCGCGGTTACCGCGGGTTGTCCTTCCGAACCGCGAACGATGTTCCGTTGCATGAGATCCGGGCGGCCCTCGCCGACGAAGTGCGCGGGCTGCGGCTGGACGCGGGCGAGTGGGTGCTGGTGGTGGACGCGCGGAACAAGCCGGTCGGGTGGATGGACGTCACCGGGGTCGAGGGGTTGCGCGCGGGTCGCGCGCTGGCCGACAGCATGTCGGCAGGCGGCTCACTGTTCACCCCGACCGGTGACCTGCGCCAGGCCCTGGACGCCGCGATCTCCTCCCCCTCGGGGATCGGCGTAGCCGTGGACGACGAGGGCGCGGTCCGTGGCGGCGTGCTGGCCACCGAGGTGCTCGCGCAGCTGGCCGGGCAACGCGCGCGCGAAGACGCCGAACGCAACCGGCACTTCTTCGAAGAACAAGTGACGTGAGCGAGTGCGATGCGATATCTCGTCGAGAATTTCCCGGAGATCATGGGATTCACCGCGACCCATCTCTATCTCGCGCTGGCGCCGCTGCTCCTGGCTCTGGTGATCGCGATCCCGGTCGGCGCGCTGGTACGGCGGGTGTCGTGGCTGCGGCGGGTCACGGTGACCGCCGCGAGCCTGGCCTACACCGTTCCGTCGCTGGCGCTGTTCGTGATCATTCCTCCGCTGGTGGGAATCTCGGCCATCGATCCGCTGAACGTGATCATCGCGCTCACCATCTATTCGACGGCGCTGCTGGTGATCGCGGTCCCGGCCGCCTTGGACGCGGTGCCCGCCGCGGTGCTCGACGCCGCCGACGCGGTCGGCTACGGGCCGCTGCGGCGCACCCTCACCGTGGACATGCCGCTGGCCGTGCCGGTCTTCGTGTCCAGCCTGCGCGTGGTGGTGGTGACCAATATCGCGATGGTGTCGGTCGGCGCGCTGATCGGCGTCGGCGGACTCGGCAAGTTGTTCACCCAGGGCTACCAGCGTGACTACCCGGACGAGATCATCGCGGGCATCATCGTGACGCTCGCACTCGCGCTGGTCGCCGACCGCGCGGTGTACACCGTGGGCCGCTGGTCGACGCCGTGGGTGCGCGCGGGTGCCGAGAGCGCGAAGGCGAAAGGCGCCGCATGAATCTTTTCCTCGACGCCTGGCACTACTTCACCGACGGCGCCAACTGGAGCGGTCCGTCCGGAATCGGGACCCGCATCGCCCAGCACCTGTGGTACAGCTTCCTGGTCATCGCCGTCTCGGCGGTGATCGCGGTCCCCCTCGGCCTGGTCATCGGGCACACCCGGCGCGGAGCGGCGGTGCTGGTCGGCTTCGCCAACGCCATGCGCGCGCTGCCGACCCTCGGTCTGCTGACGTTCCTGGTGCTGCTGCTGGGCCTCGGCCTGATCCCGCCACTGCTGGCCCTGGTCACGGTGGGCATTCCCCCACTGCTGGCGGGCGCGTACGCCGGAATCGCGAACGTGCCCGCCGATGTCGTGGACGCCTCACGCGCCATGGGCATGACCGAGCGACAGATCCTGTTCCGGGTGGAGGTGCCCAACGCGCTGCCCATCCTGCTCACCGGCCTGCGCGGTGCCACCCTCCAGGTGGTGGCCACCGCGACGATCGCCGCCTACGTCAACCTCGGCGGTCTGGGCCGGTACATCTTCGACGGCATCAGCCTCTACCGGTACGACCGGGTGCTGCTGGGTGCGCTGCTGGTTGCGCTGCTGGCGATGGTGCTGGACGGCCTGCTGGCGTTCGCCGTGTGGGCCTGCGCACCGGGAACCGGTCGGTTGCGGCTCATCGAACCGAAAAGGCGCCCGCTCGAGGCAGAGCGGGCGCCTTTCAGCTGATCGTTGTGCGGTGACCTTACGCGACGCCCTCGGCACGGGCGGCGGCCGCGACCGCCTCGGCGACGGCCGGGGCGACCCGCGGGTCCAGCGGGCTGGGGACGATCTTGTCCGGACCGAGTTCGTCGGCGACGACGCTCAGGATGGCGTCGGCGGCGGCGATCTTCATGCCTTCGGTGATCCGCCGGGCGCCCGCGTCCAGCGCGCCCTTGAAGACGCCGGGGAACGCCAGCACGTTGTTGATCTGGTTCGGGAAGTCGCTGCGGCCGGTGGCGACGATCGCGGCGTACTTGCGCGCCACCTCGGGGTGGATCTCCGGGTCCGGGTTGGACATCGCGAACACGATCGACTCCGGCGCCATCGAGGCGATGAGCTCCTCGGCGATGAGACCGGCGGACAGGCCGAGGAACACATCGGCGCCCGCCAGCGCCTCGGCCGCGCCACCGGCGAGACCGCGCGGGTTGGTGCGGGTGGCCAGCTCCGCCTTCACCTCGTTGAGGTCGCCGCGCTCGGAGTTGACGATGCCCTTCGAATCGAGCACGGTGACATCCCGGACGCCCGCGGCGAGCAGGATGTTCGTGCACGCGACACCGGCGGCGCCCGCGCCGGACACCACGACCTTCAGCCCCTCGATGCCGCGGCCCTGCACCTTGGCGGCGCCGTTGAGGGCCGCGAGCACCACGATGGCGGTGCCGTGCTGGTCGTCGTGCATCACCGGGCAGTCGAGCGCCTCGATGACGCGCTTCTCGATCTCGAAGCAGCGCGGCGCGGAGATGTCCTCCAGATTCACCGCGCCGAAACTCGGGCGCAGGCGGATCAGCGTCTCGACGATCTCATCGACGTCCTTGGTGTCCAACACGATCGGGATCGAATCCAGCCCGGCGAACTTCTTGAACAGCGCCGCCTTGCCCTCCATCACCGGCAGCGAGGCGCGCGGGCCGATGTCACCGAGGCCGAGCACGGCGGTGCCGTCACTGACCACGACCACGAGCCGATCGGTCCAGGTGTAGCGCTTGGCCAGCGCCTCGTCCTCCGCGATCGCGCGGCTGACCTGTGCGACCCCCGGGGTGTAGGCGATCGAGAGGTCGCGCTGGGTCTCCAAGGGCGCACTGAGTTCGACCGAGAGCTTGCCGCCGAGATGTCCCGCGAAGATTTCGTCGTTTGTGATTTCGGACAGGCTTGCGGTGGAATTCGGTGCGTCAGTCACAGGTGACACGATTTCACTCCTGCTCGGGTCGGGCTAAACCGGGGGACGGTTACCACCGGGTAATGGGTATAAGTCGTTTCACTACGCTCATCGAGTGCGCTGACCGGTGTGTTTCGAGGCGGCTGCGAGCGAGCGAACACGGCTTGCCGATATCTCGACGGCGGGGCGCGGCACTGATCCGCGGAGCAGAACCGGACGGGTGGGCCCGGATAGAACAAGCGGTGTGATCTCGTGGGTCGCGACGGTACGTCGGCGAGTCGGAGACCTCCGTGATTCCCTCACCCGGCGGTGGCGGAGGTAAGGAATCCGACACATTCTGCCAGCCCGGTGGGCGAGTTGCCAAACCGGTTACCCGCTGGGCCGTGTCGCGCTCCATCATCCAACGTTAGGGGGCCGGAATTACCTTCACGTAAGGGGAAACTCGCCGCTCACGGGCGCGACACGGTGAGCAGTCGCACGGCCTGTGACATCGAGGGTGTGAGACCTGGTCGCGGCTACGCTGCGTAGGCCCGTCCTCACGCGACGATATCGCGGGACTGCTCCAGCGTCGTCCACGGTACATCCGGGCGCACCCACACGTTGCGCACGCCGCCCGATACCAGTCGCACCCGCCAGCGGTCGGTCGCGCCGGGATGATCGGTCCTGCGGTGCATGCCGCGGCTCTCCGTGCGCATCAACGCGCTGTATTTCGTCCATCGCGCCACCGCGAGCAGGGCGGCGGCCTGCCGGGCATACAGCAGGTCGGCACCGCTGCCGCCGAGGTCGAATTCCGCGCCGGGCCACATCCCGTCGAGTTCGCCGATGCTGTCGCGCAGGCTGCCCGCGCTGCGCCAATAGCTGCGTCGCAGCGGCAGGGTGTGCTCCTGCACGAGACCGATCACCGCCCGCGGATCGATCCGGGCCACGGCGTCGAGCCCGGCTCCCGGCACCTCGCGGGCCGGGGCGCGCTGATCTGCGGCGCGGGCGAACTTCGCGGCGCTCGTACCGGCCCAGACGCCGGAGGCGATCGCCCACGCCGCGCCCAGCCCGCCGTAGGCGCTGACCGCGCCGGTGACCGACTCGCGGCTGGCGACGTCCCCCGCGGCGAACAGGCCCGCGACGGTCGTCGCGCACTCCGGTCCGTTGACGCGCAGTCCCCCGGTGCCGCGCACGGTGCCGTCCAGCACCGCACGCAGCGGCACCCGCTCGGCGCGGTCGGCGAGTCCGTGACGCGCCAGCCGGGAGCGAACGGCGGTCGGCACGTCGTCCAGTGCGGCGAATACCCGGCGACCTTCGGCGACGGCCGCGAGCGCCGCCGAGCGATGTCCCGGCAGCTCGGCGCCGGATTCGTCGTAGAGAGTGGCGAAGCGCAGCGCGAGACTCCGCAATGCGGTCGCCTCGGACTTCCCCGGCGCGATCAAGCTGTAGGCACAGGAGAACTCCATCCCCGACAGTTCGGCGCCCGCTTCCGCGGCGAACAACAGACCGTCGCCGGTGTCCACGTCGGTGCCGGCGCCGCCGGACAGGAACGCGCAGCCCCCGGTGGCGACCACGACCGCGCCGGCACGCACGGTCCAGCGCCGGAACCCGTCCTGACTGCTCAGCCCGGCGGCGCCCGCCACCACACCGTCGCGGTCGACGAGCAACCGCAAGGCGGGATGATGATCGAGCACACGCACCCCTGCTTCGCGCACCCTGCGGCGCATGCGACGCAGGTGAGCGGGGCCGTCCAGACAGATTCGCCGCGCCGCCGGGAGCTCGGGATCACCGGCGATCCGATAACCCCACCGCGCCCATTGCTCAACGCGCTGGTGGGTCTCCTCGAGCACGCGGTGCATCATGTCCGGGTCGCCCAGCCCGCCGCCGTGCGCGTGCCCGCGCCGCACCGCCTCCTCCCGGGCGGGGCCGGGCGGGATGTGCCACAACGAGATCGTGTTGTACGCGGTCGGTCCGCTCGACCCGCATCGCGCCTTGTCGACCAGCACGACGGTGGCACCCGTCGAAGCGGCCGAGACGGCCGCCTGGATACCGGCGGGACCACCGCCGATAACCAGTACGTCCGTCTCGACTTCAGTCACAAAGAAAAATGTTCGGCCACAATTCATCCGTCCGCAACCAAAGCGGGATTGTCAGCTCCACCATTGCGTCCACAGCAAAAGTCCAGCAGCCAGAAAAACAACCATGGATCCGATAAAAGCGGCCGAACCCCGATGCCGATCCGAATAGATCTGCGCCGCGAGGGCGACCACCGCGGCGGCCACATGCCAGGCGACCGATTCGCCGCCCGGGCCCGGGAACCCGCGCCGGTCCGCGACGACGGCGGCGCCGACCACCACCAGCGTGCCCACCACTGTGCCCCCGGCGACGATGCCGCTGAGTCCGCGCACCAGTCTCACGAGGCGATCACCGGCACGCCCGATGCCTTGCCGACCAGCTTCTCGAACTGCGCCTGCTCGGTGGTGAACTCACCGAGCCGGATGGTCTTGTTCGCGCCGTGGTAGTCCGACGAACCGGTGGTGAGCAGGCCGAGTTCGGCGGCGAGATCGGTGAGCAGCTCGCGGTCGGCCGCGGAGTGGTCCGGATGCGCGATCTCCAGGCCGCCGAGTCCGAGCGCGGCCAGCTCGCGAATGTCGTCGAGCGCCAGCAGCCTGCCCCGCTTGCGCGCCCTGGTGTGCGCCAGAACGCTGACCCCGCCCGCGCCGGCGATCATCCGCACCGCACGACGCAACGGTGTGTCGGCCTTCTCGGCGTAGTAGCGGCCGTGCGGAGCGAGCAATTCGTCGAACGCCGCGTCCACGCTCGGCACCACACCGGCGGCGACCAGCGCACGGGCCAGATGCGGGCGGCCCGCGGAGGGTCCGGCCGAGGCCAGCACGGCATCGGGATCGATCGGCAGTCCGTCGGCCGCCATGCGCTCGGCCATGGCGCGCAGCCGCTCCACTCGTTCGGCGCGCAGCCGCTCGCGTTCCTCGGCGAAGCCGCGGTGGGTCGGATCGAACAGGTAGGCCAGCAAATGCACGGGCACCGGCCAGCCGTCCTCGCCCAGGCCGACACAGGACATCTCCATGCCGCGGACCAGCGTCATCCCCTTCGGGAGCGCCTCGACCGCTTCCGCCCATCCGGCCGTGGTGTCGTGATCGGTGATCGCGACGACGTCCAGGCCCGCGGCGGCCGCGTTCCGCACGAGTTCGGCCGGAGTGTCGGTGCCGTCGGACGCGGTCGAATGGGTATGCAGGTCGATGCGCACGCCTTCAAGTCTTACAGTGCGGCGAGGTACTCCCGCACGCGCAGGCGATGATCCCGCATCCTGCTGCGACGTAGCATCGTCAGCGTGCCGTCCTTTTCGCTTCGCGGGTCCGGCCGGACGCCATCGCGGCCGGAGCAGCGGTTCATCCCGGTTCCGACGGCGCAGGCGATCGTCGACTGCGCGGTGTACGTGGACGGCGAGCGCCTGCCGGGGAGGTTCACCCACAAGGCGGCCCTCGCCAGGGCCCGGGAGGAGAACGGATTCGTCTGGATCGGGCTGCACGACCCGGACCGCACGCAGATGGCCGATATCGCCGACGCGTTCGGGTTGCACCAACTGGCCACCGAACACGCCTTGGAGCAGCACCAGCGGCCGAAACTGGAACGTTACGACGACTCGCTGCTGCTGGTGCTGCGCACGGTCAGCTATGTCGAGCACGAACGGGACAGCGTCAGCGAGATCGTGGAGACCGGCGAGATCATCGTGTTCACCGGGCCCGAGTTCGTGGTCGCAGTCCGGCACGGTGAGCATTCCGGGCTCGCCGAGGTGCGCAAGGCGTTGGAGGCCAGCCCGGCGCAACTAGGGCTCGGCCCCAGTGCGGTGCTGCACGCGATCGCCGACCGGGTGGTGGACTCCTACATCGAGGTGGCCCAGTCGGTCGGGGACGACATCGACGAGATGGAAGAGGAGATCTTCACCCCGCGCGGCAGTGTCACCGTGGAATCCATCTACCAGCTCAAGCGCGAGGTCGTGGAGTTGCGGCGCGCGGTGAATCCGCTCGCCGTGCCGCTGGAACAGCTCGGTCACAAACTCGATCTGCCGGTGCCCGAGGAGGTCCGGCGCTATCTACGGGACGTCGCCGAGCAGCATGCCGCCGTGGCGGAACGGATCAACGACTTCGACGAGGCGCTGAGCGCGCTGATCAGCGCCGCTCTGGCCCGGATCAGCGTGCAACAGAACACCGACATGCGCAGGATCTCGGCGTGGGTCGCGATCGCGGCGGTGCCGACGATGATCGCGGGCATCTACGGGATGAACTTCGACCACATGCCCGAATTGCATCAGGTGTGGGGTTATCCCGCGGTGTGGCTGATCATCCTCGCCATTTGCACGGGCCTGTTCTTCACCTTCCGCCGCAACAAGTGGCTGTAGCCGGGCGACGGATCACAGGCTGGCGGCGCCGCGTCTCGGGTCGCGCACGTCGATTCCCGCCTCCTGCCAGGCCTCCCGCAACGCCTGCGCGCCGCGGACCCGTACCCATGCCGCCTCCGTCGCGGTCACCGGCGTCACCGCGAAATACCGCACCGGCTCGGCCGGTTCGGGCAGCGCCACGGCCGGGATGTCGCTGTCGCCGAGCAGAACCGCGGTGAACGGCGCGTCGCGCCACATCGGCTCGCCCAGGTCCATCAACGCGTCCGCTTGCAGCACAACACCTTCCACGACCGGCGCGGCGGCGAGCACGCCGAGCGACTTGGCCAGGCCAGAACTGGCGCCGACGCCCGACCGCAGCGTCAGGATCAGTTCCGCGCGCGGGCCGCGCACCGGATCGGCGTGCACGGCGGTGGGATCGCCCATCGGATGCCTACTGCCGCCCAGCGTCACGTAATGCACCAGGTCGCCGTCGACGATGCGCAAGATCTCGATCGGCTCCAAGCCCAGGAAAGTGACCGCCGCGGCGTCGACACTCGCGGCGTCCACGCCGAAATGGCCCAGCACCTCGGTGCGGACCTTCTCCAGCACTTCCATTGCGTCAGATCGCCAGCCGCGCGAGCATATCCCGCGCCTGTTCGGCCGACTTCGGATCGCACAGCACGTCGTAGCGGCCGGCCACCAACTGCATGGTGGACGCGAAATCGCGCTGACCCTTGGTCGCCGCGTACGGGATCGAGGTCGAGATGACGCCGAAGATGATGCCGCCGACCAGGCCGACGAGCAGTGGGCCGAACGCGCCACTGGTGGTGAACAGGCTCAGCAGCAGACCCAGGAACAGGCCGAGCCAGGCGCCCGACACCACGCCGCCGCCGATCACCTTGCCCCAGGTCAGCCGATACAGCACCCGCTCGACCTGCATCAAGTCGACGCCGACGATGGTCACATCCTGCACCGGGAACTGGTTGTCGGCCAGATAGTCGACCGCCTTCTGCGCCTCGCCATAGGTCGGGTAGGAGCCGACCGGCCAGCCCGAAGGGGGCGTCGGGAGGCCCTGCCGCGCACGGCTCGAGTTCCCCAAGGGATTCGTCATGGTTCCATTCTGCTATTCCGACGCAACCCGCGGTGGTGTGAAACGCGTGGTGCGCGTCATTCCGGCGGCGCGACCCTTCTCCGCGATCACCTGGGCCATCTTGGCACTGGCCTCATCGATCATCTCGTCGCCGAGCATCACCGCGCCGCGCGCGCCACCCGCCGCGGAGGTGTGGAAGGCGTAGGCGTCCAGGATCTCCTCGGCCCGGTCGTAGTCCGATTGGCGCGGGCTGAAGATCTCGTTCGCCGCCTCGATCTGCCCGGGGTGCAGCACCCACTTGCCGTCGAACCCGAGCGCGGCCGTGCGCGCGGCGGCCCG
This sequence comes from Nocardia asteroides, assembly GCA_019930625.1. NCBI lineage: Bacteria > Bacillati > Actinomycetota > Actinomycetes > Mycobacteriales > Nocardiaceae > Nocardia > Nocardia asteroides. The sequence goes on along the minus strand of CP082844.1, from coordinate 3,146,655 downwards.
CCGGAAGCCTTCCACGTCCCGGATCTGGAGGTACGGGCCGTCGATCGCCTGCAGGCCGTGGGCACGGGCGGCGAGCAGGATGGTCATCAGGATGTGGTGATAGGCGTCGCCGGTGTCGTAGCCCTCCGGTTGCTCGCCGACCACGAGGGTGCGCATGTTGATGCTGGCCATGAAGTCGGCCGGGCCGAAGACCAGGGTCTGCACCCGGGAGGCGGCGGTGGCGATCGCGTCGATGTTGCGCAGCCCCAGCGCGTTCTCGATCTGCGGCTCGATACCGATCCGGCCGACCTCCAGGCCGCAGGCCTTCTCCAGCTGGGTCAGCAGCAGGTCCAGCGCGCGCACCTGACCCGCGTCGGTCACCTTGGGCAGCAGGATCGCGTCCAGCGCCGCGCCCGCGCCCTCGACCACGGAAATGACGTCGGCGTAGGTCCATTCGGTGGTCCAGTCGTTCACCCGGACCACGCGCAGCTGCGCTCCCCACCCGGAGTCGTTGAGCGCCGCGACGATGTTCGCCCGCGCCTGCGCCTTCGCGACCGGCGCGACCGCGTCCTCCAGATCGAGAAACACCTCGTCGACGGGCAACGTCTTGGTCTTCTCGATCATCTTCGGGTTGCTGCCCGGACAGGCGAGCACCGAACGGCGCAGCTTCATGATCACTCCCGTCGATCGTGGCGGGGTGCGAACACCCGCCCGCGAACCTCTAGCCTGGCAGCATGGCAGCTACCAGGGTGTACGTCGCCAGGCTGGCCGGGTTGGCGGTGCTGGGACCGGACGGCGAGTCTATCGGCCGGATACGTGACGTCGTCGTGGCCGTCCGCTCCGATCGCCGGCAGCCCCGCGTGCACGGCCTGGTCGTCGAATTGCTCACCCGGCGGCGTATTTTCGTGCCGATCCTGCGGGTCACGGCGATCGAACCCGGGGTGGTCACGCTGAACACCGGGACGGTCAGCCTGCGACGTTTCACCCAGCGACCGGGCGAGATGCTCGCTCTGGCGCAGATCGTCGACTCGATGGTGCGGGTCGAGGACCCCGACCTGCCGGATCTGGCGGGCGTGGACGTCCATGTGACCGATCTGGGCATCGAACAGACCCGGTCCCGGGATTGGCTGGTCACCCGGGTCGCGGTGCGCGGGCACCGCAGGCTCGGCCGCAGGCGCACGGTGCACGTCGTGGACTGGACCGTCGTGTCCGGCCTGACGCCCAACGAGATCGACCGGCCGGGGCAGGACGTCACCCAGCTGCTGGAACAGTTCGAGGGCATGCGCGCGGCCGACGTGGCGCAACAACTGCGCGAGCTGCCGGAGAAGCGGCGGATCGAGGTGGCCGTCGCGCTGGACGACGAGCGCCTGGCCGACGTGGTGCAGGAACTCCCCGACGACGAGCAGGTCGAACTGCTCAGCCACTTGGAGGTGCGCAGGGCCGCCGACGTGTTGGAGGCGATGGACCCCGACGACGCCGCCGACCTGCTGGGCGAGTTGCCCGAGGGCGAGGCCGAATCGCTGCTCGCCTTGATGGACCCGCAGGAGTCCGAACCGGTGCGCAGGTTGCTCGAGCACTCTCCTTACAGTGCGGGCGGCCTGATGACCCCGAAGCCGGTGATCTTGACACCGTCCACCACGGTGGCCGAGGCGCTGGCGCGGGTGCGCAACCCGGACCTGACCCCCGCGCTGGCCTCCATGGTGTTCGTGGTCCGTCCGCCCACCGCGACGCCCACCGGGCGCTATCTGGGTTCGGTGCACATCCAGCAATTACTGCGCGAACCACCGGCCCACCTGGTGGGCGGCATCCTCGACACCGACCTGTCGCCGCTGCGCCCCGGACTTCCGCTGGCCGCGGTGACCCGGTACTTCGCGACCTACAACCTGGTCTGCGGACCGGTGGTGGACGAGGAGAACCACCTGCTCGGCGCGGTCAGCGTCGACGACGTCCTCGACCACCTGCTGCCCGAGGACTGGCGCGACCAGGCAGAGACCGACGAGAGGGGCTCGGCATGACCACGCGGGACCCCGCGCACGCCCCCGGACGGCACAGTGTGAGCGGCCGGGCCCACAGGAGCGCTCGCGCCCGGAAGGACGGAGCATGACCGAGAACGACCCGGGCGGGCGGCTCGGTCCCAGCAGGGCGCGCCAGCGTCTGGAGACGCCGGTGGAAGGCCGGTTCCGGTTCGAGTGGGACGCCGAGGCATTGGCCCGCAGCAGTGAGCGGGTGGCGCGATTCCTGGGCACCGGGCGGTACCTGGCGGTCCAGACGATCCTGGTGCTGGTCTGGATCCTGTTGAACGTCTTCGTGGTCGCGCTGCGCTGGGACCCGTACCCGTTCATCCTGCTGAACCTGGCCTTTTCCACCCAGGCCGCCTACGCGGCGCCACTGATCCTGCTCGCGCAGAACCGGCAGGACAACCGGGACCGGGTCGCCCTGGAGGAGGACCGGATGCGGGCCGCTCAAACCAAGGCGGACACCGAGTTTCTGGCCCGCGAACTGGCGGCATTACGCATCGCGGTCGGTGAAGTGGCCACCCGAGATTACCTGCGCCGGGAATTGGAAGAGCTGAAAGGGATTCTGGACCGGATCGAGTCCGCCGAATCCCCGGCTCACGAGATCGAAAGCTCCGGAAAGGGCGGCCGCAAAAAAAGCTCCGGCAGAAAGCCCGCTCCAGCACCTATTCCCCCTTCGGTAACCAGTGATCAACCGGAAATACCGAACAACGACCTGACTGGTGGGTAACCTGGACAACGTTGTCCAGAGCGGCCCGGACAGGGGATGTCCCGGACGGCCGCTCCCACGACGTCGAGGGATTGGGTGTGGCCGAATGCGTGTATCTGCTCCGATAACGGTGTCGGCTTTGGTTGTTGCTGGTGTGGTGGTGAGTGGTTCGGGGGTGCAGTCGCCGGTGGGGGTGTCGGCGCCGCGGGCGCCGGAGGTGTTGGCGGCGGCGTCGGGTGGGGGTGTGGCGGGTGGGTCGTCGGGGGTGGTGGGGTGGTTGCCGGTGTCGGTGGAGGGGCCGCGGCGGTTGCGGGCGGTGACGCCGGGGGTGGCGCCGTTCGCGGGTGTGGTGCCGTTGCAGGAGCTTTCGTTGCCGAGGGTGGGGGGTGCGTTGGGGATTCCGGAGGTGGTGTTGGCGGCGTATCGGAATGCGGAGTTGGCGTTGGCGTCTTCGGCGCCGGGGTGTGGGTTGTCGTGGAGTTTGCTGGCGGGGATCGGGCGGATCGAGTCGGGGCATGCGCGGGGTGGGCGTACGGATGCGGCGGGTACGACGGTGTCGCCGATTTTCGGTCCGGCGTTGGATGGGAGTTTGCCGGGGAACGAGGTGATCCGGGCTGGGGACGGTGGGTTTGTGCGGGCGGTGGGTCCGATGCAGTTCTTGCCGGGGACGTGGGGGTTGTATGGGGCGGATGGGAATGGGGACGGGGTGTCGGATCCGCATAATGTGTTCGATGCGGCGTTGGCGGCGGGGAAGTATTTGTGTTCGGGGGGTATGGATCTGCGGGATGGGTCGCAGGAGTTGCGGGCGGTGTTGCGGTACAACAACTCGATGGCGTACGCGGCGAATGTGTTGAGTTGGTCGGCGGCGTATCGGACGGGGGGTTCGCCGCAGCAGGTGCGGATTTCGCCGGATGTGGTGGCGCCGGGGACGTTGCCTTCGGTGGGGCCGGGGTCGGAGATGGCGGCGGTGACGACGACGGCGCCGCGGGTGGGTGAGTCGCCGCGGGCGGTGGTTCCGGTTCCGCGGCCGCCGGTGCCGATGCAGGTGATGATCACGATTCCGGGTTTGCCGCCGATTCCGTGTGGGATCTTCTGCCCGCCCGCGCCGCCGGTGAATCCGTGCGCGGCGCAACCGATACCCGCACCCATGCCGTTCCCGGACCTACCGGGCACCGCCCGCGTCCCGCTCGCACCGGGGCAACCCTACGGCGGCGTACCGGCCGCTCCCCGCGACCCCGGCGATCCGGCCGGGATGGGCAGGCCCGCCGATGCCGGGATCCCCGGCCAGCCGGGCGCCCCGGACCAGCAGGCCGCCGGATGCGCACAGCCCGAGACCACGCTGGCCACCGCCGAACCCACGCCCGCACCCGGAGGCCTGCCCGCTCCGGACGACGCACACCGCGGCGATCCCGAACCTGCCGTCACCACGCCGCCCGCTGCGGAACCCGAACCGGAACCGGCGCCCGAGGCCGCCCCTGTTCCCCCGCCGCCACCGGGGATCACTCTCCCCTTCGGAATCGTCATCCCCCTTCCCGTACCACCCGCTGCACCCCAGCAGTGATTCAAACCAGGCATCAGATCACGAAGTAGTAACAAACAGATCTCGGATGCGGTAATCTCCCCTTGGTTCATCACAAAGGGCTCACAGCGAGCCATGGGAGGGTCACCGCACCGTGGGGCGTCATCGCAAACAATCGCCTGCCACCGTCAGACGGAGTTCCGTCATCGCACTGACCGGCTTGGTTCCCGCCGGGCTCGTATCCGTCACGGCCGCCTCCGAGGTCGGCGACGCCGCACCCGTCGCGGCGGCGGTGCATACACCCGAAAGCGAACCGGATACTCTGAGCGCCGGCCCGCAGGCGGCCGCGGACTTGATGGCCGGGGCTGAATTCGCCGCTCACGCCATGGCGAAGGCCGCGCCTACCGCCACGCCCGTGGTGAAAACCGTTGCGCTGCCGGGCGGTCGGCAACCCGCCGCGATGGCGACCGGGCCGCTGGGCGTCCCCGGTGTGGCCGTCGCGGCCTATCAGAACGCGGAACGGGTCCTGGCGGCCGAGAATCCGGTGTGCGGCATGCCGTGGTCGCTGCTGGCCGGTATCGGCCGGGTCGAGTCCACCCACGCGTTCGGCGGCAAGGCCGACGCCGAGGGCAACCCGCTGAGCCCCGTCTACGGCCCGGTGCTGGATGGTTCGCTCTACGGCAACCACGTCATCCGCGACACCGACGACGGCGCGTTGGACGGCCTGGACGGATACGACCGCGCCATCGGCCCCATGCAGTTCCTGCCCGAAACCTGGAAGCGCTACGCGGCCGACGGCAGCGGCGACGGCATCGCCGACCCGCAGAACCTCTTCGACGCCGCCCTGACCGCCGGGAAGTACCTGTGCGACGGCGGCTTGAACATGCGTGACATGGCCCAGCAGACCAAGGCGATCCTGCGCTACAACCACTCCATGGCGTACGTCGCGAACGTCATGGCGTGGGAAACTTCCTACAACACGGGGGTCGCACCCCGGCCCCGTGACCTGCCCAAAATTTGACACGCCTAAAATTTCTGCCATGCCAGTGGTTACGGAATCGGATGTGCGGGGAGCCCTCGCGAAGGTCGACGACCCGGAGATCCGCAAGCCGATCACCGAGCTGGGCATGGTGAAGAGCGTTGTGATCGGCGCCGCCAGCGATGTCCACGTGGAGATCTACTTGACGACGGCGGGTTGCCCTCTGCGCACCGAGATCACGCAGCGGGTCAGCAAGGCCGTCGCGGATGTCCCGGGCGTGGGCGCGATCAGCGTCGACCTCGACGTGATGAACGACGAGCAGCGCACCGCACTGCGCAAGCAGTTGCGCGGTGACGCGGCCGATCCGGTCATCCCGTTCGCCCAGCCCGGCTCGCTGACCCGCGTCTACGCGGTCGCCTCCGGAAAGGGCGGCGTCGGCAAGTCCAGCGTCACGGTGAACCTGGCCGCCGCCATGGCCTCGCGCGGCCTCTCGGTCGGCGTGCTGGACGCGGACATCTACGGGCATTCCATCCCGCGCATGCTCGGCACCGACGCCCGCCCCACCCAGGTCGAGCGGATGATCATGCCGCCGATCGCGCACGACGTGAAGATGATCTCGATCGCGCAATTCACCCAGGGCAACACGCCGGTGGTGTGGCGCGGTCCGATGCTGCACCGGGCGCTGCAACAGTTCCTCGCCGACGTCTTCTGGGGCGACCTCGACATCCTGCTGCTCGATCTGCCCCCGGGCACCGGCGACGTCGCCATCTCCATCGCCCAGCTGATTCCGGGGGCGGAGATCCTGGTCGTCACCACCCCGCAGCCGGCCGCCGCGGAGGTGGCCGAGCGGGCCGGCGCGATCGCGTTGCAGACCAGGCAGCGCATCGCGGGCGTGGTGGAGAACATGTCCTGGCTCGACCTGCCCGACGGAACCCGGATGGACCTGTACGGCTCCGGTGGCGGGCAGGCCGTCGCCGATCGGCTCACCCGCGCCGTGGGCGCGACGGTGCCGCTGCTCGGTCAGATTCCCATCGAACAGGCACTGCGCGAGTCAGGCGACGAAGGCACCCCCATCGTGCTGCGTGATCCGGAGAACCCGGCCGCCAAGGCTCTGCTGGAGGTCGCCGACAAACTCGCTGTCCGTCGCCGCGGTCTCGCGGGGATGTCCCTGGGCATCGACACCACCCGACACGGTGGTTGATTCGCCGCGCCCGCGGTGCGGCGTGTTCGCGGGCCGCGAGCGGCGCTCGTAGGCCTCGCACCCGACGGGGGAATCTGTCGGTGGCTGTTCGGTCGGGCCACGCGCTGCAAATAAACTCATCTCATGCTCACCATGCTGTTGTACGTGCTGATCGTCGGCTTGGTCGCGGCGGTGCTGTTCCTGCTCGCCAGTGCGGTGTTCGGGCGGTCCGAGGAGCTGGGCCCGCTGCCGGAGGAGACGACGGCCACGGTGTTGCCGGTGGAAGGGATCACCGGGGCGGACGTGCGCGCGTTGCGCTTCCAGCAGGTGGTGCGCGGCTACAAGGCCGCGGAGGTGGATTGGGCGCTGGCCAGGCTGGCCGCGCGGATCGATGAGCTCCAGCATCAGCTGGCCGAGGCGCAGGCCGCGCGGTGGCAGACGCCGATCGCGCCGGAGACGAAATGACCGCCCTCGCCGACGACGGGCTGATTCGCTGCGCTTGGCCGCTGGAATCTCCGCTCTATCGGGACTACCACGACTACGAATGGGGCAAGCCGCTGCACGGTGACGACGCCTTGTTCGAGCGGCTCTGCTTGGAGGCGTTCCAATCCGGTCTGTCCTGGCTGACCATCCTGCGGAAACGCCCGGCCTTCCGCGCCGCGTTCGCCGATTTCTCGATCGAGCGCGTCGCGGAGTTCGGTGACGACGACGTCGCCAGGCTGATGGCCGACGCCGGCATAGTCCGCAACCGTCTCAAGATCGACGCGGCCATCGCCAACGCCCGGGTTGCCAGGGATCTCGAGGTGAGCCTGGACGAGCTGCTCTGGTCGTTCGCCCCGCCGCCGCGCCCGCGCCCGCGCTCCGGCGCCGATGTGCCCGCGACCACACCCGAATCCACAGCCCTGGCAAAAGAATTGAAACGGCGCGGATTCCGATTCGTCGGACCCACCACCGCGTATGCCTTGATGCAGGCGACCGGAATGGTCGATGACCACGTGGCCGATTGCTGGGTGGGCAGCGACCGGTCCGGCACAGGCCGACCGGTCACTTTTTGAACTCAGCTATCCGTCCACATCCGCGATAGGGAAGAATGGGACGGGTGTAGCTCGCCAAACGCCGGCGAGCTCACTGGTTGGTGACAACTGGAGTTCCAAGAAAGTGCGCAGCAGACCGCGCAGATCTGGAGGGAGCAGAGGATGGCGGCCATGAAGCCCCGCACCGGGGATGGTCCCCTCGAGGCAACCAAAGAAGGGCGTGGAATCGTTATGCGGGTTCCACTCGAGGGTGGCGGGCGTCTGGTCGTCGAGCTCACGCCGGACGAGGCAGCGGCGCTCGGTGACGAACTGAAGAGCGTCACGAGCTGAGTGGTCCCGGCTGAGCATAAGACTCTCGCCGTCGCGGCCGGCGTCCTGGCATGCCCCGAATGTATACGGGCGCACCAGGACGCCGCGTCGCTCGCGCTCGAGCCCACCGACAAGGCGCTGCGCTGCGGTCGCGGGCACAGCTTCGACATCGCCAGGCAGGGCTACGTCAGCCTGCTGACCGGTGCTTCGACCAAGATGACCGGGGACACCGCCGCCATGCTCGACGCGCGTGCCGCCTTCCAAAGCGAGGGACACTTCGCGCCGATCGCCGACGCGGTCACACGAGCCGTCACGACGCGCCGGAGCGGCGGCGCGGTGCTCGAAGTCGGCGCGGGCACCGGTTACTACCTGGCCAAGGCGCTCGACGCGTCTCCCCCTGCCCTCGGCATCGGGCTGGACGTGGCCAAGCCGGCCGTCCGGCGGTGCGCGCGCGCCCACCCGCGCGCCGCGGCGATACTGGCCGACGCCTGGCGTGGGTTGCCGATCCGCGACGGCGCGCTCACCGGCGTGCTCTCGGTTTTCGCACCGCGTAATCCCGGCGAGATCGCCAGGGTGCTCGCCGACGAGGGCCGCTTCGTCGTCGCCACACCCACCGAACGCCATCTCGGCGAGCTGATCGGACCGCTGGACATGGTCCGAGTGGACCCCGACAAGGACCGCAGGCTCGACGCCGCGATGGCGGGGCATTTCGAGCCGGTCGAACAGACGCTTATCGAGTATCCGATGACGCTCGCCAGGACCGACGTCGCGCACGTGGTGGGCATGGGGCCGTCCGCACACCACGCCGCCGCCGGGGAGGCGCGTCTGGCGCGGTTGCCGGAGTCCGTCGAGGTCACCGCGTCGGTCGTCGTCGGCACCTACCGCCGGGTGGCCTGACGGCCCGGCTCAGCCTTTCCTGACCGCGTCGTAGACCGCGACCGTGCGGGCCGCTATCCGGGACCAGTCGAATTCGGAGATGGCTCGTTCCCGGCCCGCCGCGCCCAATCGCGCGGCCAGTGCCCGGTCGCCGGCCACCTCGTTCACGGCGGCCGCCAGCGCCCGCTCGTAGTCCTCGGCGGCGCCCGCGTCGTAGTGCACCAGGCGTCCGTTGCGGCTGTCGACCACCTCGGGGATGCCGCCCACGTCGGAGGCGACGACCGCGGTCGCGCAGGCCATCGCCTCCAGGTTCACGATGCCCAGCGGCTCGTACACCGACGGGCACACGAACACCGACGCGGCGGCGAGGATCTGCCGGATCCGCTCGGTCGGCAGCATCTCCCGTATCCAGAACACGTTGCCGCGCCGCTGCCGCAGTTCCTGGACCGCCGCGGTGACCTCCTGCGCCAATTCGGGCGTGTCCGGCGCGCCTGCGCACAACACGAGCTGGATGTCGGGGTCGAAACCGCGGGCGGCGGCCAGCAGGTGACCGACCCCCTTCTGGCGCGTGATGCGACCGACGAAGGCGGCGATCGGAAGGTCGGTCCGCACGCCGAGCTCGGCGAGCACCGACGGCTCGCCGGCGGCTACCGGACCCGGATGCCAGATCGACCCGTCGATGCCGTTGTGAACCACGTGGACCCGGTCCGGATCGACCGCCGGATAGGCGTCGAGCACGTCGCGGCGCATGCCTTCGCTCACGGCGATGACCGCGTCGGCGTGCTCGACGGCGTTGCGTTCCGACCACGAGGAGAGCCGGTAGCCGCCGCCGAGCTGCTCGGCTTTCCACGGCCTGCGCGGCTCCAGCGAGTGCGCGGTCAGCACATGCGGGACGCCGGAGAGGGCCGCGGCCAGATGCCCGGCCAAACCGCTGTACCAGGTGTGCGAGTGCACCACGTCCACTTCGCCGACGGCGTCGGCCATCCGAAGCTGGGCGGACATCATCTGCAGCGCGGCGTTGGCGCCGTAGAGCGACGGGTCCGGTTGATGCACCACGGCGTCCGCGCGATCCACGCCCATGCAGTGCACGGTCACCTCGCACAGATGACGCAAATGCGCCGTCAGTTGCGTGACGTGCACCCCCGCCCCGCCGTACACTTCCGGCGGGTATTCGCGGGTCAGCATCGCGACGCTCAGCCGACTCCGCTCGCCGGAATCCACCGCCGAACGCCCGCCATCCGTGCCGAAACTCACCGGTTCAAAGTAGACGTTCGAGTCCGCGGCGGCCACTCCCGGGCGCTGGACCCGGTAGTTTGGCAGGTGTGAGGAGCCAGCCGCACGTACTCGGGATCGTGCTCGCCGGTGGCGAGGGCAAGCGACTCTTTCCACTCACGGCCGACCGCGCCAAGCCCGCCGTCCCGTTCGGCGGCGCCTACCGCCTCATCGACTTCGTGCTCAGCAATCTGGTCAACGCGGGTTTCCTGCGGCTGTGCGTACTCACGCAGTACAAGTCGCACTCGCTGGACCGGCACATCTCGCAGACCTGGCGGCTGTCCGGTTTCGCGGGCGAGTACATCACCCCGGTGCCCGCGCAGCAGCGGCTCGGTCCGCGGTGGTACACCGGCAGCGCGGACGCGATCATGCAATCGCTGAACCTGATCTACGACGAGGATCCGGATTACATCGTGGTTTTCGGCGCCGACCACGTCTACCGCATGGACCCGGAGCAGATGGTGCGCCACCACATCGACTCCGGCGCCGGCGTGACCGTGGCCGGTATCCGGGTGCCGCGCAGCGAGGCGAGCGCGTTCGGCTGCATCGACAGCGACGACTCCGGTCGCATCACGCAGTTCTTGGAGAAGCCCCCGCATCCGCCCGGCACCCCGGACGATCCGAACGTCACGTTCGCGTCCATGGGCAACTACGTCTTCACGACCAAGGTGCTGGTGGACTCGATCCGGGCGGATGCGGACAACGCCGACTCCGACCACGACATGGGCGGCGACATCATTCCCTCGCTCGTCGCGGCGGGGCAGGCGAGCGTCTACGACTTCGCCGACAACGACGTGCCCGGCGCCACCGACCGCGACCGCGGCTACTGGCGCGATGTCGGAACCATCGACGCGTTCTACGACGCCCACATGGATCTGGTCTCGGTGCACCCGGTGTTCAACCTCTACAACCGGCACTGGCCGATCCGCGGCGCGGCCGAGAACCTGCCGCCGGCCAAGTTCGCCCAGGGCGGGCTGGCGCAGGAGTGCATCGTGGGCGCGGGCAGCATCCTGTCCGCCGCCACCGTCCGCAATTCGGTGCTCAGCGCCAACGTCATGGTCGACGACGGCGCCACCGTCGAAGGCTGCGTGCTCATGCCCGGCGTGCGGATCGGGCGCGGCGCGGTAGTGCGGCACGCCATTCTCGACAAGAACGTGGTCGTCGGCGAAGGCGAGATCATCGGGGTGGATCTGGCGCGAGACCGCAGCCGCTTCGCGGTGAGCAACGGCGGTGTCGTCACGGTAGGCAAGGGCGTCTGGGTCCAAGGCGAGGCCGATCCGCCGCTGCGGGTATCCAGGCTGTACTAGTCGAGCAGCGCGTTTCGAGGACGTACCCATTTCCCTGAAATCGCGATCGGCGAGCTGGATTACGGCCCGCCCGGCTCAGGCGCGGACGGCCCGATGCAGAATGGCGCACAGGGGCCTGGTGTACGCGGCACCTTCGATTCGGCAGCCTCGCCGAAATCTGCCGTGCTCACCAGATAGACCGCCATCAGAGCGAACAGCATGACGGCGGCGAAAGCCATCATGGTCCGCCCCCAGTGGAGCGGCCGGGGCCTGCGCTCGTCCTCGTCCCAGAGGAACATCATCATCACCACACCGCACCCCTCTTCCGGACCGCTCGGAGCATGACCTCACCAGTATCCGAGCATCGGCGTTCCGTTGCAGCATGCGCCGAACTGTGCGTCGATGGTGGTTGTTTCGCGAACTCCACTGTTCATCCGAAAGGGACACAGCCGAGTCAGGAAGCGCTACGAGCGCGCGTCCGGCGGAAAGTTACTCGACACCAGACATATTCGGGCAAGCCAGGTCGCCCACAGCGGCTCTACCCCGGAGATCACTGTCCAGGCGGGGCGACGTTCTGGGTGCAGAACGGCTCGCAGGGTCCAGGTGTGGGGGTGGTCTTTTCGGGCCCGGTATCGAAATCGGTGTTGCTCACCACCACCATCACCAGCACAGCCCCCAGGAGTACGAGCAGCAGGGCCAACATCGTGGGCCGCAACCAACTCGATCGTCGTTCCGTCACGACGTCCCCCATGGCGGCCATCTCGATGGGAGTTAGTTCACGCATAACCGAATTTCCTCACTGAGTAGTTACTCAGCGCATACCCCGAATTCGGCGATGGAATCAGGCCGCCACGTATCCGTAGCGCGAATCGTCAACCGCGCGAGGCGCAGAGCAATCCGTCGCCCACCGGAATCAGCACACAGGTGAGTTCCGGGTTCTCCGCGATGGCGCGGGTCGCGGCGCGCACCGCCTGGGTGGCCGGATCGCGTTGCGCCGGATCGGGTACCCGCCCGCCCAGCAGCGCGTTGTGCAGCAGGATGGCGCCGCCCTGGCGCAACAGACGCACCGCCTGGGCCACGTACTCCGGATGCTCCAGCGGTGCGGCGTCGATGAAGACGAGATCGTAGGCGCCGTCGGCCAGCCGGGGCAGCACGTCCAGCGCCCGTCCGTTGATCAGCCGGGTGCGCGCGGGCGGGATGTCGGCGGCGCGGAACGCCTCCTTGGCCGCGCGCTGGTGTTCCGGCTCCGAATCGATGGTGGTCAGCGTGCCGTCCTCGCGCATGCCGTCGAGCAGCCACAGCCCGCTGATGCCCGCGCCGGTGCCGACCTCGACCACCGCGCGCGCTCCGAGCAACTGCGCGTACATGCTCAGCAGCGCGCCCACCGACGGCGGCACGGGAACCGCGCCGAGTTCGGTGGCCCGTTCCCGCGCGCTGACGAGGATTTCGTCTTCCACGACGGATTCCTCCACGTAGGCGAGATTCCGCTCCAGATTCGATGCCACGGGTATGAGGCTAACGCCGGGCGGGTGATCTCGGCGTTCCGGACAACACGCGCCGCCCGCCATTTCCGCCGCCGGTTTTCTCAGGCGACCCTCAGGATCTCCATAACCCGGCCATATCAGGACCAGAAAGAGTATGGGCAACGCAAGACCACCGACCGTGTTTCGACACGGGACGCGGGAACAACGACATACCGGTTGTCTGTTGTATCCGTACGTGACGGTCCGTAGACCCGGCCCCGAGCGAGTTCCGACGTTTACGGTCCCTAGTAGGAGGTAGCCCCATCCACATGGTCGATGCGGCGCGCGAATACGCCACCCTGCCCGAGCAGATCCTGCCGGTCGAAGCCGACCCCGTCGAGGACGCGGTCGAGCTGTCCGGCACTGCTGCCTTCGATGCCACCGGTGATCGGTCGGCGATGCCGACGTGGGACGAACTGGTCCGCGAGCACGCCGACCGGGTTTACCGCTTGGCCTACCGCCTCTCCGGCGACGCACAGGACGCCGAAGATCTCACCCAGGAGACGTTCATCCGGGTGTTCCGTTCGCTGTCGAATTACCAACCCGGCACGTTCGAGGGGTGGTTGCACCGCATCACCACCAACCTGTTCCTGGACATGGTGCGCCGCCGTAACCGGATCAGGATGGAAGCGCTGCCCGAGGACTACGACCGGGTGCCCGCCGATGGCCCCGGGCCGGAGCAGGCCTACCACGACGCCCGGCTGGATCCCGACCTGCAAACCGCCCTGGATTCCCTCGCCCCGGAGTTCCGCGCGGCCGTGGTGCTCTGTGACATCGAGGGACTGTCCTACGAGGAGATCGGCGCTACGCTCGGCGTGAAACTGGGCACTGTGCGCAGTCGGATCCACCGTGGACGTCAGGCCCTGCGCGACTACCTTGCGCATAATGGAAGTGAGCAGCGGTTCGCCGTTGACGCGAACATAGGGTGATTCGTCGGAAACCGGCATCGCCCGAACATCGGTCGATGTCGGTTGGAAGGGTGAGCACCGAATGAGTGGCGACTTCAGTACGTCCGGTCGTCCGCCGCGTTTTCGCCCCACGGAACATCTGGCGAGTGAGGCGATCGCGGCCTACGTGGACGGCGAGCTGCGGATGAACGCATATCTGCGCGCCGCCCAACATCTGTCGCTGTGCCCCGAATGCGCGGCGGAGGTCGATGCCCAGCAGCAGGCGCGCATCGCGTTGCGGCACGCCGGGCAGGTCGCGATTCCGACCGGCCTGCACGACAGCCTGACCAGGATTCCGCTGGCCGAATTGCCGGGTGGCGCGTCCAGCACAACATCTTCCCCGTCCGGCAGGCCCCCACGGAACGAGGCCGTTTTCGGCTTTCTGACCGATTCGTTCACCGCGACCCGGTGGACAACCTGGTGGCGCAAGTAGAGTTTTCCGAGTGACCACCGAATCGACGAATTCCGGATCGGCCGACACCTCGGATTCGGCGGCCAACCGCGGGAATCTCCGTCCGCCGGACGCACCCGTGCTCGGCCCGCGCCCGGTCTATCGGCCCCATGTCGACACGCATACCGCGCGCGCCTTCCGCAGGCCTGCCGGCCTATCCGGTTCGTTCGCCGTGCCGCTGCGCAAGGCGGGCTCCGCGCCGCAATCCGGCCCCGAACTGCAGAACCGCCCGCCCGACGCGGTGCTGGCCGAGGCGTTCGGCCGCCCCGAGGGCTCCACCGAGGTCCTGCAACGCGACCCCGACGCGACCGGCGGCCCCGCCTCCGTCACCGAACCGGCCGATCCGTGGCGTGACCCCGAGGCGGTCGCGCGCCTGGGCTCCCCCGCCGTGCCAACACCCAAGCCGCAGCCGCTGCCGCAGGCCGAGAAGCTCAGTGCCCGCGAAGTGCTGTTCGGCTCCCGGGTCGCGCCCAAGGCGCTGGCCCTGCTCGCGCTCGTCGCGCTCGTCATCGGCCTGCTCGGCGGGCTGGTCGGGCGGCTGACCGCGGAAACCGCCTCGACGCTCACCTCCCGCAAGGTGACCCTGGAGCAGACCGGCGACGGCGCCCGCCCCCACGGTGTGATCGCCGAGGTCGCCAACGCCGTGCTGCCCTCGGTCGTCTCCATCCGGGTGACCGTCGGCGACAACGGCGCCACCGGTTCGGGCGTGGTGATCGACGGCGGCGGCTACATCGTCACCAACAACCACGTCATCTCCATGGCGGCGCAGGACAAGAGCAATCGCGCCGCGATCCAGGTGCAGTTCTCCGACGGCACCCGCGTTCCCGCCCAGATCGTCGGCCGCGACCCGAAGACCGACCTGGCCGTCCTGAAGGTCGACGTGAAGAATCTCACCGTCGCTCAGCTGGGCAAGTCCGGCAACGTCCAGGTCGGTGACGACGTGCTGGCCATCGGTTCGCCGCTGGGCCTGAGCAAGACGGTCACCTCCGGCATCGTCAGCGCCCTGCACCGTCCGGTGAAGCTGGAGGGCGAGGGCAGCGACACGAAGGCCGTGATCGACGCCGTGCAGACCGACGCCTCGATCAACCCGGGTAACTCCGGCGGCGCGCTGGTGGACATGGACGGCCGGGTCGTCGGCATCAACACCGCCATCCGCAGCGAGACCGGCGGCTCGGTCGGTCTGGGCTTCGCCATCCCGGTGGACAAGATGACCGAGGTCGCACAGACCTTGATCCGCGACGGCGTCGTGCACCACGCGACGATCGGCCTGAGCGCGCGCACCAAACAGGTGGCCAACGAGGTCATGAGCGGCGCGGCGGTGGCGGACGTCGTTCCCGGCGGTCCTGCGGCGAAGGCCGGGATCGTGGAGGGTGACGTGATCGTGAAGGTCGGCGACCGCGAGGTCACGAATCCGGACGAGTTGGTCGTCGCGGTGCAGTCCCGCGAGATCGGCGAAACGGTGAACGTGCAGTTGATCCGCGATGGCAGGCAGGTGGACGTGCCCGTGACGCTGGAATCCGACTGATCCGCTGGTCGGATCGCCGGGTAGCCTGGTTACGTGTTCAGCAACATCGGCTGGAGCGAGATGGTCATCCTGCTCGTCGCCGCCCTCGTGATCCTCGGCCCGGAGCGTTTGCCCGGCGCCGTGCGCTGGACCACGCGCAGCCTGCGTCAGGTCCGCGACTACGCGAGTGGCGCAACCTCTCAGCTGAAGCAGGAACTCGGGCCGGAGTTCGAGGATCTGCGCAAGCCGCTGGCCGACCTGAACGAACTGCGCGGTATGACACCGCGGGCGATGGTGACCAAACACCTTCTCAACGGCGACGATTCGCTGTTGAAGGATTTCGGCAGCGCATTGCCCGATCCGAAGGACCTGTACAGCACGAACAGCGGGATGCCGGACTATCCGATGCCCAAGTTGGATAAGCCGTTGGAGCGCAACGAACGTCCCCCGATCGACACCGACGCCACCTGAACCGTCAAGAAGACTAGACGCAATGCGCTGTTCAGCTGTCTAGACTTCGCACATGTCGGCCGATGACGTGGCGCGCGTGTTCGCGATCGAGGACAAGGTCGAGCGACTGAAGGCGGCCACCGACGGGGTGGCGGCGGCGCAGCAGACCATCAACGAACTGACCAGGATTCGGCGTGCCGTGATCCGGGAACTCCATGCCGAGGGCTGGACGTTCGCCAGAATCGGTGCCGCCGCGGGCCTTTCCCGCGCCCGCATCCACCAGGTGAGTACGCAGGGACCCGCGCCGGAAGGATTGTTCTTCGGGCACGGTTCGCTCACCGTGCTCGTTCCGGAGGTGCGCGCCGGGCGCGTGATCGGCGCGCCGGATCCAGCCGCGCCGCAGCGATTGGCCGAGCTCCTACGCGAACTCGGCTTCAGCGTGGCGGTCGAGCATTTCCTACCGGGCCGCCCGATCGATCTGCGCCGCGACGGCCTGATCGTGTTGGGCGGCCCGGAACTGTCCCCGAGTCTGCGTCAATTGGTCGCCGCCGATCCGCGATTGCGTCGCGCGGTGGCCAGAATGGGTGACGCGCGCCGGGGTATCGAGGACCGGGCGGCCCGCCGGGTGTATCGGCCGGGCGGACCCGAACCGCACGACATCGCCTATCTCGGCAGGCTTCCCAGGCCAGACGGGCGCGGCAGCGTGCTGATGATCGACGGTATGCATCCGCCCGGCTCACTCGGCGCCATCCGGCTGCTCGCCACCCGGCTGGCCACCCTGCACGAGCGGGCGAGCAATCACCTGTTCTCGGTGCTGATCGCCTGTCGCTTCGACCGCGCCACCGGCGAGCCCTTGGAGGCCGAACTGCTCACGCCGGTCTACCGCCACGACCCGGAGAACCGATCGCCCGCAACGGGTCTGCGCCGCTGAACCACCATGCACCCGAAGACGCGGCCGGCCCGCGCTCGGCTGCACGAGTCCTCCGCGTGCGCTGTCCCATGGCGCCGCCGAATCCCCTTGGGCCCCGGTAGCCACACGAGTCCGTGTATGTAATCACTCAGGCCGCCCCACCCGTCGCTCGTTCACCTCGACTTGGGCGACCCCACGCCCGTTAGCAGCGAGCGGGATTCGAGCGTTCCCGCGAGTTCGAAGCCGAGGGTGCACTCACACAACAAGATTCAGCAAATAGTTGGCCACTACAGGTCATCGGCGCTTCGTGGTTGCAGCAAAACGGTGGACGTTCGAGACAGCTTCGGACGGGCAACGAAGTACCCGCTGCTCAGCTGTTCGAGAGCACTCTGTGGCGTCATCCGAACCGCCCATCCTGCCGTGTGGTACAGGTCACCAGACCTGCCGCGAGCGAGTTCATTCACGGATGATTGAATAGCTAGACGATAACCGCATGTGATAGGTGAACGCTGATGCGTGATCGAAAGTCGATATCTGCGAGTTCCGTGACCCTTCTCTCCGTGCTGCGGCCGCACGGCCTCGCGACTCCGGCCCGGACCGGCGATCCCACGGTGACCACCCACCGAGTCACCTACAGCGACCGGTTGAAAGTCTTCGTCGGCCCCGGCGAGACCATCGACAGCTTTCTGCGCCCGCTGCGCAGGCTGGACGGCTTCCACCGCTACTCGGTGAACATGACCCGGCTCGCCGAGCCGATGCGCCCCGCCGACATCGACCCGGCGATCAGCTCCGCGCCCGGCCAGGAGTACCTCCAGTGCACCGGCTCGGCGGACGCGCTGACCCTCGAGATGCGCACCGCGGTCGGCGGCACGCCGCAACGCTTCGCCTTGGGCCTGTCCGGCGAGCGGATCGGTCCACCGGATGTCGACGTGCCGGTCCCCGTCGGCGTGCCCGCTCCCCGCGTGTATCCGGACGAGCTCTTCACCGCCGAGCAGGCGGCCGAGATCTTCACGGCGTACTTCGAGACCGACGCCGTCCCGTCCCATCTCCAGCTCCGCTCAACGGACGCGTGAGGCGTCCGGCAAGGAGGAAAATCGTGAACCCGCTATTGCTCATCGGCGGCGCCGTCGTGGCGGTGGGCCTGCTCGGCCTGATCCTCAGCATGCTGCTGCGGCCGAAGGGGTCGAAAGCCCACCTGACCGTCGCCGACCTCCAGGCCCGGCTCGCGGACGAGCAGTCGGCCACACCCGGGCCGGAGGGCTCGCAGGACGACGAAACGGCAGCCGACCAGCCGCACACCGCCGACACGGTCGATCCCGCCCGCCGGGAGCGCGAGCAACCCCCCACGGATACCGGCACCCGTGACGAGGCCGCGCCCACCGGCCGGGACGGAACCGAAGCGCGGGCCGAGCACGTGCTGCTACCGGATCATCGCCGCCGCGCCCAATAGCCTCCCACTAACTAGGCTGGCGGTACGGCGGAGATTCGCCGTTCGTTTCCGGGCCCGATGCGCCGCGGCCGGACCCACTCGGGAAAGGACCGGTTGCTGTGCGCGCGATACTCGAGGAATTGATCGGCCTGCTGTCGCACGGGCCGGTCGCGCTGGCACGCGTGGTGGACACGACCGGCCCCGGGCCGCGCGAACCGGGCGCCGCGATGCTCGTCACCGGCTCCGGTGACGTGCACGGCTCACTGTCGGGCGGATGCGTCGAGGCCGCCGTCGTCGCCTCGGCGCGAGAGGTGCTGGCAAGCGGCCACGCGGTGACCGACAGGTTCGGCTATGCCGACGCCGACGGGCCCGCAGTGGGCTTGACCTGCGGCGGGGAAATCGAAGTGTTCGTCGAGCGGGTCACCCCCGCGCGGCTGCCGCTGCTCTCGGCGTTGCGGCAGCGGATCGACCACGGCCGTCCCGTCGCCGTGGCGACCACCATGGACGCAACACCGGAATGGAAGCTGCTGACACCCGAGCAGACGCAACCGTGGCACGGCGTGGATCACGACGCCCGGGCGCTGCTGGCCGCGGGGCGCTGCGGCGTGGTGGGCACCGACGAGTGCGCGGCAGGCGGCTCACCGCGACCCCGGACGTTCGTGCAGGTCTTCGCGGCTCCGGCGCGCATGATCCTGGCGGGCGCCAACGATTTCGTGCGCGCGCTCAGCCGCACCGGCCGCCAGCTCGGCTACCGGGTGACGGTCGTGGACGCCCGCGAGACTTTCACCACCGCCGCCCGGTTCCCCGCTGCCCACGAGGTCGTCGTGGACTGGCCGCATCGGTATCTGCGCGGCGAACAGGAGGCGGGGCGCATCGACCGGCGCACCGTGGTCTGCGTACTCACCCACGACGCCAAATTCGACGTGCCGATGCTGGCCACGGCGTTGTCGTGCCCGCGCATCGGCTTCGTCGGCGCTCTCGGATCCCGCCGGACCCACGCCGAGCGCGTCGAGCGCCTGCGGGCCGTGGGCGTCACCGACGACCAGCTCGGCCGACTGAGAAGTCCGGTGGGGCTGGATCTCGACGCGCGCACGCCGGACGAGACGGCCATCTCCATCGCCGCCCAGATCCTCGCCGAGCGCGGCGGCGCCTCCGCGCTTCCGCTCGACCGCACCGAGGGTCCCATTCACCGCTGATCCGCGCAAAACGGATTGGACTCCGAATCGCCGGGCATACCCAGCCGCAGAGCCACCCATACCGGTCGGTGGCGCGCATCTCATTCCCATCTTGCACAGCGCGCCCTTTCGGCCCACACTGAAGTTTGCTGAAAGTTAACTACGAGTAGGTGACGGTGCGTGCGCTTCGGCCCCGCCACGCTCAACCCGGCCCGCCCCACCGAGAGGAGAAAGCGCCGTGACCGCCACCCAGTTCGCCGTCCTCTGCTCGCTAGCCGGCGCCGCCAGTCTGGTCGCCACCATCGGATTGCTGCACGGACCGGCGTCCCGGCGGCGCCGGGTCGGCATCGCCCAGCACGGCATCGCCGAGCAGGTCCCCGCCCCCGCGCTACCGACCTGTCCGATCGGCAGGCCGCAGCAGCTGCTCACCGAGCCGTTGACCGTAGCGGAGGCGCATGAACTCATGCAGCGCCACCGGATCTGTGAGCCCTCCGAATGCGTCTACAAGCTCGCGGCCTTCCGCACGCTGATCGAGGCGGGGTACATGCGGGACCCGCATGCGGAAGGGGCCTGACCGAATCGGAGCGGCAACGCGGTTCAGGCCGCCGCCCACGCGGGCCGCAGGGTGTTCATCGGCGGGCGGTCCACCAGCCGCACCTCGGTGCGGTGCGCGGTGAACTCGTCGCCGATCAACGGGAACTGGGTCAGCGCCGCGCCGGAGTCCTGGACGCCGCTGCGACCGAGCACGGTGCCCAGAATCTGGCGGCTCATCACCCCGAGGTCGGCCAGCGGACGGTTGCGATGAGTACGCACTCCCAGGTTGACCTGGCCGATCGCGGACATGCCGAGCCGGTCGTAGGTGTCCAGCAGCAACCCGATCTCCACGCCGTAGCCCGGCGCGAACGGCACCGAGGTGAGCAGTTCGCGGGTGCCTGCGTATTCGCCGCCGAGCGGCTGCAACACCTGCGAGAGTTCGGGTCGCAGCGCCGCCAGCAGAGGACGGGCGACCAGCTCGGTGACGCGGCCGCCGCCGTGCGCGTCCACCGCGCCGCCCTGTCGCAGCGGCCTGCGGTAGTAGGCCTTGGCCAGATGCATGTCATCGACCGTGAGCAGCGGACCCAGCAGCTTCGGCACGAACGCCGGATCCGGGTCGATCAGGTCGGAATCTACGAAAGCGATCAGGTCGCCGCTGGTCACCGCCAGGGAACGCCACAGAACCTCCCCCTTGCCGGGGACCGGATCCAGTTCCGGCACCGCCTGCTCGCGAGTGATCACCTCGGCGCCCGCCGCGCGCGCCCGCTCCGCGGTGGCGTCGGTCGAACCGGAATCCAGCACGATCAGCTCGTCGACCAGCGTGCCGAGCAACGGCCGGATGCTGGCCACGACATCGGCCACGGTCCGTTCTTCGTTCAGTGCGGGCAGCACCACCGACACGGTGCGCCCGGCTTTCGCGGAGACGAGATCGTCCACCCGCCAGTTCGGAGTGTCCCAGGTATGGGTCGTCGCCCAGGCGGGCTCACGGTGTTGAAATGTCATGCCAGACCTCGCAAGGTTCGTGCGGGGGGCCGGATGCCCTGGATCGCGGCGATCATGTCCACGACCCGCCGGGTCGCGGCGACTTCGTGGACACGGAAGACTCGGGCGCCGGCCGCTGCCGACCATGCTGTTGCCGCCAATGTGCCCTCCAGCCGTTCGGAAAGACCGACACCTAAAGTCTCTCCGATGAAATCCTTGTTGCTCAGCGCCATCAAGACTGGCCATCCGGTTTTTACAAGAACGTCGACTCCTCGCAACAGTTCGAGACCGTGATAAGTGTTCTTGCCGAAATCGTGGGTCGGATCGATCAGGATCGAATCCCGGCGGACTCCGGCCGCGAGCGCGTTCTCGGCGGATCGCACCACGGTTTCGGTGACTTCGCCCACCACGTCGGCGTAACGGACCCGATGCGGTCTGGTACGCGGCACCGCGCCACCGGTGTGGCTGCACACCACACCCGCGCCGTGCGCGGCGGCCACCGGAACGAGATCGGGGTCGGCGCCCGCCCACGTGTCGTTGATCAGATCCGCCCCCTCGCCCACCGCGGCCAGCGCCACCTCGGCGCGCCAGGTGTCGACGCTGATCAGTAGCTCCGGGTACTTGCCTCGAATGGCCGCCACGAACGGGATCACGCGACGCGCTTCCTCGGCCGCGTCCACCACATCACCGGGCCCGGCTTTCACCCCGCCGATGTCGACGAGGTCGGCGCCCTCGTCCACGGCGCGCGCCACGGCGTCCATAGCCGCCGCATCGGTGAACGTGGCGCCTCGGTCGTAGAACGAGTCCGGCGTGCGATTCACGATCGCCATCACCAGCGCTCGATCCGTCGCCACCGGCCGGCCGCACAGCGTGGGAAGCGGCGCGGCGGGCGAGGGGTACATGTCGCTCTCCCGCCTCTCCGCGAATTCAGGCCGTACAAGTCAGGAGACGGGATTCGCGTTCAGGTCGTGCGCCGGGTGCCGCTACGGTTTCGGGCGTACCCGACGAGTTACCCATGTGCTTGCGAAACCAGTCGGTCCCTCCGCATCTCCGGATTCTCGAACCGTACCAGTCGAGCGCCGCCGGACCGGCGCGCAGTCTTGCGGCGGTGGACAGCGACCACCACCAGGCACGTCGGCGGATGACGGTCAGCCCTTGGGTGCGCGACCTGCTGCGACCTCAGCGGCGTAGTCGTCGTAAGCCGGGACGTAGCCCTCGGTGCGACCGGCGAGTACGTACAGCGTGCTGTCCGAATCCGGGGCATAACCCTGCTTGCGCAATTCGACCTTGCGGCTTTTGAACGTGGAGGTCTGCTCCAGCTCGTGGACGATGCGGACGAACAGCGGCACGGCGTACCCGGGCAACTGCTCGTAAGCCAGCTTCGCCACCGCCGCCCCGTCGAATTCCGCGCCGGGATGCAGTGTCACCGCGGCCATGCCCGCCTTGCCGTCGGCGCCGGGGATGTCCACGCCGTAGACCACCGCTTGGGCGATCGGCTCCGCCTTGCTCAGCCCGCCCTCCACCTCGGTGGTCGCCACGTTCTCGCCCTTCCAGCGGAAGGTGTCACCGAGCCGGTCCACGAACGCGATGTGATGCCAGCCCTGATCGCGGACCAGGTCGCCGGTGTCGAACCAGACGTCGCCGGGTTGGAAGGCGTCACGCACCAGTTTGGCCTCGGTGGCGTCCTTGTCGGTGTAACCGTCGAACGGGGAGCGATCGGTCACCTTGGCCAGCAGCAGCCCGACCTCTCCGGTACGGACCTTGCGCAACCGTCCGTTCGTGTCGCGCTTCGCCTTTCCGGTCTCGTCCTCGTACTCCACGACGGCATAGGGCAGCGGACCGAAACCGGCCGTGCGGTCCACCCCGAACGCGTTGACGAACGCGATGTTCGCCTCGCTCGCGCCGTAGAACTCCACGATCCGCTTGACGCCGAACCGGGACTTGAACTCGTCCCACAGTTCGGGGCGCAGCCCGTTGCCGACCGCGAGCCGGACCAGGTGCTGCCGGTCGGTCGGCTTGGGCGGCTGGTTGACCAGGTAGCGGCACAGCTCGCCGATGTAGATGAACGCCGTCGCCTGTTCGCGAATGACCTCGTCCCAGAACCGGGACGCGGAGAAACCCCGGCCGAGGGCCAACGTGCCGCGGGAGGCCAGCACCGCGGACAACGCGACGGTGAGCGCGTTGTTGTGGTAGAGCGGCAGGCAGCAGTACAGCGTGTCGTCGCCGCGCAGGCGGATTCCGAGGCCGCCCAGTCCGGCCATGCTCTTGGTCCAGCGCAGGTGGGTCATCACGCTGGCCTTCGGCAGTCCGGTGGTGCCGGAGGTGAAGATGAGGAACGCCCGCTCCCGCGCGGTGACCTCGGCGCAGCTCGGCGGGTCGATGTCGGCGGCGGCGCGGGCCTCCTGCTCGAGATCGTCGGCCGCGAGGATGTCGGCGGGTGGCTCGGACAACGAGTCGATCGCCTCGGCGCACTCCGCGCCCACCACGTTCAGCACGCTGTCGAGCAGTCCGAAGCTGTGCGCCAGCACTCGATCGCGCTGGTGATGGTTGAGCAGACCCACGGTGGCCCCGAGTTTGACCGTGGCCAGCACGACGAACAGCGTCTCCGGCCGGTTGGTCATCAGCACGCCGACCACGTCGCCGCGCCGCACCCCCCGCGCCGCCAGCACGCTCGCATACCGATTCACCTGCGCGTTGGCCTCGCCGTAGGTGTAGCTCGCGCCCTCGAACCGCAGGAACAGCCGATCCGGATGACGGTGGGCGTTGCGCTGGAAGTACAGCCCCACCGAGGCCTTGGAATCCGGCGTCGTCAGCATGCCCAGCGCGTTGCGCAGCATGCCGGGCGTGTCCAGGGCCATCGCGGGAAGATTCCGGGCGAGATCGACCAGACTCACCGTCGAGCGGGCGTCGTTGCTCACTTCAGCTCTCCTCAGCACGGGTACTCGGCGCTTCCAGTGCCGCGAAGGCGGACGGAAGATCGGTCACCACGGTAATCCGGGACAAGGCTGTCTGGGGCACGAACTTCCGCTCGTACAACTCATCCAGCCAGGAGAACAACCCGCGAAAGAAACCATTGGGATCCAGCACAACAACCGGCTTCTCATGCTGTCCCAGATAGCCGCCGGTCCAGGTTTCGAAGAACTCTTCCAGCGTGCCGATGCCGCCGGGCAGGGTGAGGAAGGCGTCGGCGCGGTCCTCCATCACCTGCTTGCGCTGGCGCATGGTGTCGGTGACCACCAGTTCGTCGGCGTCGACATCGGCGACCTCGCGGTGCACCAGGTGCTTCGGGATCACGCCGATGGTGTTCGCACCGCCGGCGCGCGCAGCGGTGGCGACCGCGCCCATCATCGAGACGTGCCCGCCGCCGGACACCAATTGCCAACCGCGGCGGGCTATCTCGGTGCCCACCCGGGCGGCCAGCGAAAGGTAGTCCTGGTCGGTCGTGCTCGCCGAGCAGTAGACACAGACGGCGAAAGGCCGCTCGCTCACCATTGATCCTCCGTCCCGATCGCGTCCTCGGCGCCGCCTGCTTCCGCGGCGGCCTGGATGATGTGCACGAGTTCCTCGACGCTGTCGGTCACGTGCAACAGGTCGAGGTCACCCGGGGAGATCTTGCCGGAACCGCCCAGCGAATCGCGCAACCAATCGACCAGCCCGGCCCAGTACCTGGTGCCGAAGAGGATGATCGGGAACCGGGTGATCTTGCGGGTCTGCACCAGCGTCAGCGCCTCGAACAACTCGTCGAGGGTGCCGAAACCCCCTGGCAGGCAGATGAACGCCTGGGAGTACTTCACGAACATCGTCTTGCGGACGAAGAAGTACCGGAAGTTGATACCCAGATCGACCCACTCGTTGAGGCTCTGCTCGAACGGCAGCTCGATGCCGAGGCCGATGGAGTAACCGCCCGCCTCGCAGGCGCCCCGGTTGGCCGCTTCCATCGCGCCCGGCCCGCCGCCGGTGATCACGGCGAAGCCCGCCCTTGCCAGCGCGGCGCCGATCGCCATGCCCGCCTGGTACTCCGGATGGTCGGCGGACGTACGCGCCGAACCGAAGACCGTCACCGCCCGCGGCACCTCGGCGAGAGCGCCGAACCCTTCCACGAACTCGGCTTGGATGCGCAGCACGCGCCAGGGGTCGGTGTGCACCCAGTCCGTATCGCCGCGCTTGTCCAGCAGATTCCGGTCGGAGTTGCCCATCTCGTCGGCACGATCGCGGCGGAACATGATCGGTCCGCGGAACTTCGGGGTCGACTTCGGTTTGTTGGCGACCTCACGGTCCGCGGCGTCGGTGGACATGCGTTCCACGCTACCGCCCGGCAAGGGCCGCTCACGGGCTGGACGGGAGAAGACGTCCGACGTTCAGCCGGGGGCAGGGAGGGCGAGACGCGGTCGCAATCTCGGAGTCCGGCGCCGGAGTCTCGTTCAGGCCGGCGTGCCGGTCAGATAGCCCCTCAGCATGGCGGTGACGGCGGTGATCTGAGCGACGGGAACGTGCTCGTCGCGCTTGTGCGCGAGGTTGGGGTCGCCGGGTCCGAAGTTGACGGCCGGAATGCCGCGGGCCGCGAAGCGCGAAACATCCGTCCAGCCATACTTCGCGCGCACACCGCCGCCACCGTGGCGCTGCACCGAGGCGATGAGGTCCTTCGCCGCAGGGGCGGTCAGGCCCGGCAGTGCGCCCGGAGCCGAGTCGGTCACCTCGAAGGAGAGCTCGAGTCCCGCGAAGACCTCGCGTACGTGCTCGACGGCTTGGTCGACGGTGCGATCGGGCGCGAAGCGGAAGTTGACGTCCACCTCGGCGGCGTCGGGCACGACGTTGCCCGCCACGCCGCCCGTAACCCGGACCGCGGACAAGCCTTCGCGATACACGCATCCGTCGATGTCCACATCCCGTGCGCGATAGTCGGCGAGCCGCTGCAGTATCGGAGCCAACCGGTGGATCGCGTTGTCACCCAGCCATGCTCGCGCCGAGTGCGCGCGCACACCCGAGGTGCTCAGCCGAACGCGCAGGGTGCCCTGGCAACCGGCCTCTATCCAGCCGCCGGACGGTTCGCCGAGCACGGCGAGGTCGCCGCTGAGCCAGTCGGGCAGATCGCGCTCGATGTGGCCGAGCCCGTTGAACTCGGCGGCGATCTCCTCACCGTCGTAGAAGATCAAGGTCAGGTCGTGCACGGGGTCGGCGACGGTCGCGGCCAGGTGCAGGAAGACCGCGTCGCCGGATTTCATGTCCACCGAGCCGCAGCCGTAGAGGACCGGCTCACCCGCCGGGTTCACGTCGAACCGGCCGGGCACGTTGTCGGCGATCGGCACGGTGTCCAGATGCCCGGCCAGGATCACCCGGGTCGGCAACCCGCGGTGGGTGCGCGCCAGCACCACGTTCCCGTGCCGGAGGATCTCCCATCCCGTCGTCTGCTCCCGCAGCGCCCGCTCCACCACGTCGGTGATGGCGGCCTCGTTCCGCGAAACGCTCGGAATGTCGACGAGCGCGGCGGTCAGTGTGATCGGGTCGGCATGCAGGTCGATGGTCACGCGCTTCACCCTACGGCCGCCGAGCGGCCGTGCGGCTGTGGCGTGGGAAGTAGCAGGCGAACCACCGCCTCGTGCGGGTCGGTAACCTCTAGGCCGTGAGCATCCAGGGAGCAGCAGCAATCGGTATCGCCAATGTCACCGCGGACGGGACCGTGCTGGACACGTGGTACCCGAACCCGCAGCTGGGTGAGTTCGCCGAGACCGGCACCAAGCGCCTGGACGAGGCGCCCGCCGAGTACGCGGCGCTGCTCGGCTTCGACGACGCGCGCGGGGTCGACGTGATCGCGGTGCACACCACGATCGCCGACCTCTCCGCCGCCCCGGTCGACGCGCACGAGGTCTACCTGCGGCTGCACCTGCTCTCGCACCGCCTGGTCAAGCCGCACGAAGTGAGCCTGGACGGCCAGTTCGGCCTGCTCACCAACGTGGTGTGGACCAACCACGGCCCCGCCGCGGTGGAGGGCTTCGAGGCCACCCGCGCCAAGCTGCGCGCCCGCGGCCCGGTCACCGTGTACAGCGTGGACAAGTTCCCGCGCATGGTCGACTACGTGCTGCCCTCCGGCGTCCGCATCGGCGACGCCGACCGGGTCCGTCTCGGCGCGCACCTGGCCTCCGGCACCACCGTCATGCACGAGGGGTTCGTGAACTTCAACGCGGGCACGCTCGGCGCGTCCATGATCGAGGGCCGTATCTCCGCGGGCGTCGTGGTCGGCGACGGCTCCGACATCGGCGGCGGCGCGTCCACCATGGGCACGCTGTCCGGCGGCGGCACCACGGTTATCTCCATCGGCGAGCGATCCCTGCTCGGCGCGAACTCCGGCCTTGGCATCCCGCTCGGCAACGACTGCGTGGTCGAGGCGGGCCTCTACCTGACCGCGGGCACCAAGGTCACCACCCCGGACGGCACCCTGGTCAAGGCCGCCGAGCTGGCCGGTCGCGACAACCTCCTGTTCCGCCGCAACTCCGCCACCGGCGCGGTCGAGGTCGTCCCGCGTAAAGGCACCGGCATCGAACTCAACGCCGACCTGCACGCCAACGACTGATTCTCCACTGGCACAAGGACCGATATCGGCAAGGGCTCGAGACCGGCGTGAAACCGGCCTCGCTGCCCTAGGCCGCCCGGCCAGTCCGGAGATCGCTGGGCGGGGATCGGGGGCGATCCGTTGCACGCTCCGCGCGTGGCACTCGGACGAGTGAACCGATGATCATGCTCGGCGCGACCCAGCGCCCATCCTCTACGTGCGTCTGCCGCCACTGGCGACAAGATCGCACACGCTCAGAACCGTAGTTCGCGGACGGCGTCGAGGTCGATGCCGTGCCGTGCGTAGATCTTGATCGTGTTCTCGCCGGTGAGGTCGGCTTCGGCGTAGCCGAGCAGTTCGGCGATCCGGATCACTTCGTCCTTGGTCGCGGCTTCGATCTCCAGGTACGGCGGAATCCCTGGCCAGGTGTCGACCTCGAGCTGTGCGCCGTCGAGCGCGAAGCTGATCCGCTTGTTCTCCTGGTAGGACTTCGCGGTGAACCCCAGCATCTCGAGCAGCGCGTTGGTGGCGGTGAAGTCGTCGACGCTCACTTCCACTTCGTGAGTGCCGTCGATGGCGTCGCTGGTGATCTGCTTGACGGCGAGCGTGGTCCCATTTCCATTGTCACGCAGCCTGATCCATTTCGACGCATCACCCGGCGTGATGTCATAGACGTAGCGGCGCATGAACCGCTCACCGAGCCGTCGCCCGCCCTTGTCCACGATGTGCTGTTCGATGGTGCCGGGGTTGATATCGAGGATCTTGGCTTCGTGCTCGATTGGCACTACTTGCTCCTTTCAAGTTGTGACGAACTCGCCTGGCATCGGGTTTCGGTTTTCGCCAACGGCTGGTGTACAGCCCGGGACGCGACGGAAGCCTGTCTGTGAGCGCCCGCCGACGACCACCTATCGCCCTCGTAGCCACGACATCGACATTCTGGCTCTATACAGCACGGGTCGAACGCAGTTCCTGGCCCAGGGCGCCAACAGCTTCGTTCGTCATCCATTTCGTAGTCATCTCGCGATGGAGGCAGCGAATGAATCCGGTCGATCTGGATCCTGGCGTCGCTACCGCGACCCGCAATGCCTCCGATGCTCGCTGGCATGCGGCTTCGGGTTCACCGATACCCGCCAATGCGCAGGCCGATTCTGTGACGTACCAAGTAGCCCATTCGGATCCCAGGATCTCGGGATCGAAGCCCGCCGATCCACGATCGAGCGACACGACGGCCTTGTCCCACTGCCGAGCCAGGCGATAGGCCAAGCCACGCTGCATTTCGATGAACGAGTCGGAGTAGAAGTACTGAGAATCCGGTCGACTCGGGTCCCCCCGTTACCTTTTTCGTGGGTCCCGAGATCGGGCCCACGGTCGCCAGTCCCGGTATGACTTCTTCCCCCTGTCTTTCTCATGATCCGGGGGGTGGTGTCGCCGGGTGCTGGTGGCGTCGACGGACCGCTGATGGGGACAGGGCCGAGAGCAGGTCTCTTCGTAACGTGGGTGCCGGGCGTTGACGCCAGATCGGGCGACCGTTCCGGTTTCGACGCGACGAGGAACTCACGAAGTGGCACAGGCATATGCCGTGTTCTGCGGCGTTGATGTGGGAAAAGGCGAACACCACGCTGTCGGTCTCGATGTGACTGGCAAGCGGTTGTTCGACAAGGCGTTGCCGAACGACGAGTCACGGCTACGAGCGTTATTCGACCAGCTCGCCGCCCACGGCCCGCTGCTGATCGTGGTCGACCAGCCCAACACCATCGGCGCACTACCGGTCACCGTCGCCCGCGCCTGCGGCCACGACGTGGCCTACCTGCCCGGCCTGTCGATGCGCCGCATCGCCGACCTCTATCCGGGCCAGGCGAAGACCGATGCCCGTGACGCGCACATCATCGCCGACGCCGCCCGCACCATGCCGCACACGCTGCGCCGGGTCGACACCGGCGACGAAACACTCACCGAACTCGGCGTCCTGGTCGGCTTCGACGACGACCTGGCGGAAGAAGCCACTCGCACCAGCAACCGCATCCGTGGCCTGCTGACCAGCATCCACCCCGGGCTCGAACGCGTGTTGGGGCCTCGAATCTCACATCCTGCGGTTCTGGAGATCTTGTCTCGGTGCGGCGGCCCGGCAGGGATCCGAGCTGCGGGCAAACGCAAACTCACCACGATCGCCACCAAGTACGCCCCGCGCATGGGTGCACGCCTGGTCGAGGAGGTCCTGGCCGCCCTGCCCGCACAGACCGTCACCGTTCCCGGCGCGAAGGCCGCCGAGGTCGTGCTGCCGAAACTCGCCGACTCGCTCAAAACGGTCCTGCTGCAACGACAAAGCATCGCCGCTGACATCGAGAGGATGCTCGATGACCACCCTCTTTCCAAGGTCCTGACCTCGATGCCGGGCGTCGGAGTCAGGACCGGCGCCCGCATCCTGCTCGAGGTTGGCGACGGCTCGGCCTTCGCTTCGGCCGGCCACCTCGCCTCCTACGCAGGAATCGCCCCCGTCACTCACCGATCCGGCAGCTCCATCCGCGGCGAATCACCAGCTCGATCAGGCAACCACAAACTCAAACGCGCCCTGTTCCTGTCCGCCTTCGCCGCCCTGCACGACCCGGCAAGCCGCACCTACTACGACCGGAAGCGCGGCGAGGGCAAGAAACACAACGCCGCCCTCATCTGCCTGGCCCGACGCCGCTGCGATGTCCTCTACGCCATGCTCAAAACAAAACAGCCCTACCGAAATCCGCTGGTCCCAGCATCGACGTGATGCCACGATCACGTGACATCACGTCATGACGACCCGTGCTGAGAGGACGCCGCATGATCGCGGATCTCCGCATCCGTTTCGCTGTCGACGATGAGGTGCTCTCGCGGCTGCACACCGACGCATTCGGCGGTGACCACGTGCCGAGCCCTTGGAAGGCACGCCTGGAACGGCACAGCAGATCGTGGGTCGGTGCGTTCGTCGGCGATCAGCTTGTCGGGTTCGTGCACGCAGTCTGGGACGGGGGTCGGCATGCGTTCCTCCTCGACACGATGGTCGCCCCCGACTTCCAGTATCAGCGCATCGGAACCAGCCTGGTCGCGGCTCTTCTCAGCGACCTTCGCGAACTCGGTATCGAGTGGCTCCACGTCGACTACGAACCACACCTCAACAGCTTCTATCGCGACACCTGCGGGTTCCGAACCACCGACGCCGGCCTACTACGACTGAACTGACACCGAACGCCACGACGGCGCAACCAACCACGACCGATCCAGCTTGACCAACACCATAGGGACACCCCCCCGCACTATCAACTCCGCCGCCTCATCCAGTTTGGCTTCCATCGCACTGAGATCACCTTCGATCGCGTGTCCACGGCCCTCCTGCTGGAGTGCCAGCGCAAGGACAGTAGAACTCAGTGCATCGCCATCACGCTGCGCGGCTCGAGATAGGCCGATCATCGGACCGACCTCACCTGCCGTCCATGCGACATGACCTCGCATGGACAGCGCAGTGGCGATCATGTCTCGGTTACCGCTCTCGGTGGCCAGTTCGAGCGCGACGCGATAATGCTGGACCGCGGCAGCATGATGTCCGAGATTCGCATGGAGCCAACCTGTGAATTGCTGCCATCCAGCGGCTACGTCGACCATGGCGGCACGGTCCGACTTCCGGGCCTCGGCGGCGAGCGCTGACGCGACCCGTGTTCGACGTACTGCCAGCGGCAGAACGAGTTCGGACCCGAT
Source organism: Nocardia asteroides (assembly GCA_019930625.1). NCBI lineage: Bacteria > Bacillati > Actinomycetota > Actinomycetes > Mycobacteriales > Nocardiaceae > Nocardia > Nocardia asteroides. The sequence continues at coordinate 3,115,323 of CP082844.1, read as the reverse complement.
CCGATCCTCCAACCGTGGTTTCCGACAGCAGCCTTCCAAGTTCCGCAGCCAGCCCGCGATCGATGTAGCGCCGTTCCGCCATGGCAGACGACTCACGCGAATGCAACAGGGTTGACTGCTCATCGGCGTCTACCGGGGCGATCAGACTTTCATAGATGATCGCGAGCGCTCCGTCGGATTCGAGAACCCGATCAAGCTTCCGAACAATATCCAGCGGAGGTTTGCGGCGGCCATTTTCCAGACGCGACAACGCACCAGGGTCGTAACTGAGGCTGCGCGCCAGCTCTCTGACCGACAGACCCGCCTGCGATCGCCGCCGCCGCAGTTCGGCTCCGAACGCTTCCCAATTCTGCATCCAGCCCCCTCTCATCACGCCCCTGAGCAGCGTTGCGACGCTGCCGAACCATTCGGCAACACCTTGGCCACAGTGCAACGCCAGCGCGAATCCCGTAGTCGCAGGACGCTTCTGGTAGCCCCGCCGCCGGGTTGATCCGACCTCCATCGGTATCCCCGGCAGCGGGTGCTCACCACTGAAGCGCGATCAGGAAGCAGGGGTTCGGGACCGGGCTCTGGCCACGAGGTTGGCCGCACGAAGCTCCCGACCACCGCCTGAGCGTGGCCGAAGCCCACGCCATCATGCAGCGCCACAGGGGGTGCCGCATACAGGACTGCCCGCGCAAGGCAGCAGCACGGCAAACACTGATCGAGGCGGGCCGCATGAGACCGGACACCGCACGTGAGTACTGAACGGCGCTAGGACCTTCGAAGAGGAAAAGACTCTGGTCCTCTTGGGAGGACCGGAGCCGACTTCAGGGAGCGAAGCGGGACGGGGTCCGTGGTGGAACTGGCCCTCGATGCAGGTGTGCCGGTGGATGTGGTGTGGCCCGACGGCGCGGCCAGGGGATGACGGGACAGCCGGTCATCTCGGGGCGGGCAAGCCCTTCGCGCCGACGGGCGACAGGAACTCCACGCGAGAGGAGGCGACGTACTTCTCCCGCTGGCTCAGGAAGTGCCGGGTGTGTGGCTGCCGCTCGTGCTCCCGGAATGCCTCGCGGTCGCGGTACACCTCGTAGAACACCCGCGCCAAGGGCTCTCCCTCGACGGAATGCGTGGCATACACCAGCGTTCTAGGTTCGAATTGAGTGACCGCCCCAACGGTCTCGGCTACCAACTGGTCGAACTCGGCAGCCTTCTCGCCATCCTGCAGGTCGAACCTCACCACGAGCGCGAACATAGCCCTCCTCGGCACCGGTATACGGTCACCGTACAGGGCGGTGGCAGCCGCACGCTCCAACACCGGCGTCGCGTCGGCTCGCCGCCCGCTGGTACAACCGAGCAATTCGACGGCGAACAGGTGCAGGCGGCCGCGAATCGCTGAGGACGATCAAGGCGTATCGGTCTGGTCGGTCAAACCGAAGGCGATGACCCGTTGGGGATGGATGCGGATCATTTCGCGGGAGACGCCGGAGATGTAGGGCTCGACGTCGGTGAGCGCTTCGGCGGAGCCGCGGATCTCCAAGCAGCGGACGCGCCAGGGTTGGACCGAGGCGACGTCGTCGACCACGAAGGCGACGCGGTCGTTGGTGGCGAGGTTACGGAATTTCCATGAGGCGCCCATGTTCCAGCCCGCGATGTCGATGGTGCCCAGCTCGGGGTTGTAGCGAAAGCCGACCGGGTTGTTCTGGGGGGTGCCGTCGGGCCGGACGGTGGCCAGACGGCCCAGCCGCTGGGTGTGCAGGTAGTCGATCTGTTCGGGTGTCAAGGTCGCGGTCATGCGCCGACCGTAAAACCTCTACCTGACTCGAGGTCAACCCAGCTTCTTCTTCTGCACCTTGCCCATGGCATTGCGCGGCAGTGCGTCGACCATCCGGATCTCGCGCGGGCGCTTGTGCACCGAGAGTTCTCCGGCCACGTGGTCGATCAGTTCGCGTTCGGACGCGTTGCCGCGCAGCACGACGAAGGCGGTGATGCGCTGGCCCAGGTCGTCGTCGGGCAGGCCGACCACGGCGACCTCCGCGACGGCGGGGTGACCGAGCAGCACCGTCTCGACCTCCCCCGCCCCGACCCGGTAGCCACCGGACTTGATCAGGTCCACCGATTCCCGGCCGACGATGCGGTGGAAGCCGTCGGCGGCGATGGCGGCGACGTCACCGGTCCGGAACCAGCCGTCCTCGGTCCAGCTCTGCGCGGTCGCCTCCGGGCGGTTCAGGTAGCCGTCGAAGAGCATGGGCCCGCTGACCTCGAGGCCGCCGATGCTCTCGCCGTCGTGCGGGACGGGGGCGCCGGACTCGTCCCGGATCCGGGTGCGCACGCCGCGTACCGGCGTGCCGACCCAGCCGGGCCTGCGCTCGCCGTCGGCCCGGGTGGACAGCGTGATCATGGTTTCGCTCATGCCGTAGCGCTCGACCGGCGCGTGCCCGGTCAGCTCGCGCAGTCGTTCGAACACCGGTACGGGCAGCGGCGCGCTGCCGGAGACCAGAAGCCGCGCGTCGGCCAATTGCCTCGCCGAGTCGGGGTCGTCGACCACTCGCGACCACACGGTCGGCACGCCGAAGTACAGCGAACCCTTCGCGGCCGCGTAGGCCTGCGGCGTCGGCTTGCCGGTGTGGACGAGCGGACTGCCCACGCGCAGCGGGCCGAGCACGCCGAGGATCAGTCCGTGCACGTGGAACAGTGGAAGCCCGTGCACCAGAGTGTCCCCGGCGGTCCATGCCCATGCCTCGGCGAGGGCGTCCAGGCCTGCGGCGATCGCGCCCCGACTGAGCACCACGCCCTTGGGCAGGCCGGTAGTTCCGGAGGTGTAGAGCACGAAAGCCGTCGTGGCCGGGTCCGGTTCGGGGTAGGTGTGCCATGACCTCGCGTGCCGCCGCACCGGCACCACGGGCAGGTCGGCGTCCTCCGGCGCCGTACCCAGCCATGCCTGCGCGCCCGAGTCGGCCAGGATGTGCGCCCGTTCCGCGGTCCCGGAGTCCGGGGGCACCGGCACCACCGTGACGCCCGCGATGAGGCAGCCCACCACCGCGAGCACGGTCTGGACGGTCGGCTCGGCCAGCACCGCCACCCGCTCCGCGCGCGCGACGCGTTCGGCCACCGAAGTGGCCGCGCCCAGCAGGTCGCTGCGAGACAGGGTGGTGCCGTCGATGCTGACGGCGTCGGGGATGTCCGCTCCGCCTGCGACGGCGAGCGGGTTGAGGGAACTGAGCAGCAGCGGCGGACCGAACGGCATTCGACCACGCTACTTCGCCGGGCTCGGGCGGCCTCGCGGTGTCCCGCGCCGACGAGCCGTCGATGTGATGGTTGACACTCCTGCTGACGCGGTGAGAAAGTTGTTGCACAGCCTTCTCAGTACTGCGAGGTCGATGATGACCAAGCCACTTCGCGCACCGCATCGCCACGACTCGCCGGACTCCTTCGACGTCGGGCAATATCTCGACGGCATAGCCGGCCTCTTCGGCGGCGTCGCGAACGTCATCATGCAGTTGAGTACTCCACCGGTCGGCTATGGCGTCCTGGAGAGCAGGGTCGACAGCGGGAATGTGATGTTGCATCCGATCAAACGGCTGCGCACCACGCTGACCTACCTGTCCGTGGCGATGCTCGGCACCGACGAGGAACGCGCGGCCTACCGCGAGGCGGTCAACGTAGCGCATCGCCAAGTCCACTCGACGGCCTCCAGCCCGATGCACTACAACGCCTTCGATCCCACGCTGCAACTGTGGGTCGCGGCCTGCCTGCACTGGGGAGCCCTGGATCTGTACGAGCGCATGCACGGCCCGATGGACGAGGCGACCGCCGACGCCTTCTACCGCCTGGGCGCCCGGCTGGGCACCACCCTCCAGATGCCCGAAGCGATGTGGCCCGTCGACCGGCGCGCCTTCGACGCGTACTGGGCCGCGAATCTCGCCAAGACCAGCATCGACCCGGCGGTCCGCGCCTATTTCGACGACCTCATCGAGCTGCGCATGCTGCCGCGACCGGCACAGTTGGCGTTCGGGCGGCTGCATCGCTTCTTCGTGACCGGCCTGCTGCCGCAGCACCTGCGCGACGAGATGGGCATGACCTGGACCGACCTCGACGAGCGCGTGCTCGGCCACATCCTGCGCGCCGTCGGGGCCACGCAGTCCCGCCTCCCGCGACCGATCCGCGCGTTCCCGCTGAACGCCTACCTGCTGGATATGCGCGTCCGGCGTCGTCTCGGCCTGCGTCTCGTGTGAGAGGCCGACTCCGCGCGTTGTCGAATCCGACTCGAGCGGCCGCGGCGGACGGGAACGAGCGCAACGGACCCGTTTCATTCGAGCAATCGCAGGGCAACCGAATCACGTACGCCCCATCGTGCGTACGCGGCGCTGTCCCGATCGACGGTCCGATGCCGTGCCGCAGCGAGCCAGGAGGAGAAGATGGGCTTTCGAATGATGGCGACCGCGCTGCTCGCCGGAGCGTTCCTCGCACTCTCCGCGCCGGTCGCCTGTGCCGAGAACGGCGAAAGCGAAGTGGCCGCAGTGCCGCCCCGCACCGCGATCTCCATTCGGACGGTGCTCGGCCCCGGCTGGGGCACGGCGAACGAACACGAGTCACGCTCGAGCCTGTCACTGGCCAAGCTTTTCATGGCCGACTACGCCCTGCGCCACGGCGACGGCTCGCCCGAGGACCGCGTCCTAGCCGAGCAAATGATCCGCTATTCCGATGACGGCGCGGCGACCACGATGGAGGCCAAGTACCCCCAGGCCGTCGCCGCCATCGCCGCCGAATACGGCCTCACCGCGACGGTCCCCGGCCCCAACTGGGGCGCGGGGGCGACCAGCGTCGCTGACGTCTCCGACTTCCTCGCCGCCAAACTGCGCACCGACCCCGGATCGCCGATCTTCGAATGGATGGCCGCCGCGGGTTCGACCGCGCTCGACGGCACCGAGCAGGATTGGGGCACCGCCCGCTTGCCGTTCGTACTCGGCACCAAATGGGGTTGGTCGGACTTCGGCGAGCCGGAAGTCGCCTCGGCGTCCTACGGTCCCGGTTTCGCGGTGACCGCGCACACCCGTGGCACCGCGGCCGAGCAGACCGCCGACGTGATGGCCGCCCTCACGGCGATGATCACCGGAGCCCCGCGGCAGCGCTGAGCCCGCTAAGGCACCCGGAACGACACCACCACGTGGTCGCGCGCGAACTGCCGGATCGACGCGTCGTCGCCGAGCGGGATGACGGTCTGCGGGGTCAGCGCCAGTGAGAGCGCGGTGCGGGCGATCATCTCGGCCAAGGGCTCCGGATCGTATTGCGGCAGCTTGCCTTCGCGCTGCAAGCGGGTGATGAACTCGGCGAGGTAATCACGGCCGAGCTCGATAACCGGGGCACCCTGCGTGGTGAGATAGGGCAGCACGAGCTCGGGTTCGGTGGCCAGCAGCCGGTGGATCAGCTGATTGCCGCGCAGTCCGTTGATGAACGCCGCGAACAGTTCGATGATCTGCTCCTCGGCGCTCGCGTCCCGGTCGACCTGGCGCTGGAGCGCGGCGTCGACCTCCTCGATGAACTCGCGGGTCTGCCGCAGCCCGACGGCCTTGATCAGATCGGTCTTGCTCGCGAAGCGGCGATAGAGGGTGGCCAGGGACAATCCGCCGCGCCGCGCGACCTCGACCATGCTGGTGCGCTTGATACCGAAGTCCAGGAACGCCAGCAGCGCCGCGTCCAGGACCCGCGTCTGGTTGCGATCCTCCGGGGCGGCGCTGCGCACGAGCGGCAGCAGTCTGGTCAGCCTGGCCATGCTTCAACCCCTATCCGCGACAGCGAAACGATGACGCTTTCAGCATTGCATATCGTCACAGACCCTCACGCTGATTGACAGCTCTTCGAGTCGATGAGAAAGTTGATGAATAATCTTCTCATCGCTTGATTCTCTGGATCGGGCGGAAACGAAAGACGAGGTCGATGATGACCGCCCCGCTGCGCACCGCCGAGCACGAGCCGGACCCGAGCCGGCCTCTCACACCGGAGACGGTCGGCGAGTACGTCGACGGCATCGCCGCATTCCTCGGCGGCGCCGCCAACGTCATCATGCAGCTGAGCCTGCGCCCGGTCGGGCGCGGTGTCCTGGAAAGCACCGTCGACAGCGGCAAGGTCACCCTGCACCCGATCAAACGGTTACGCACCACGCTGACCTATATCGCCGTCGCGCTGCTCGGATCGGATGCCGAACGCGACGCATACCGCGAGGCGGTCAACGGATCGCACCGTTCGGTGCGCTCCACCCCGGCGAGCCCGGTGAAGTACAACGCCTTCGACCCGAACCTGCAGCTGTGGGTCGCCGCCTGCCTCTACTGGGGCATCGATGATCTCTACACCCGGATGCACGGCCCGATGGACGCCGCCACCGCGGACGCCTTCTACAGCTACGCCGCGCGGCTGGGCACCACCTTGCAGATGCGGCCGGAGATGTGGCCGGCGAATCGCGCGGAATTCCAGCGGTACTGGAACGAGAACTTGAAGCAGCGCGGCATCGAGCCGGAGTTGCGGGACTACTTCAACGGTCTGATCGACCTGAAGATGATGCCGCGACCTGTGCGGGTCGCCTTCGCCGGGCTGCAGCGGTTCATCGTCACCGGCCTGCTCCCGCAGCACCTGCGCGAGGAGATGGGCATGACCTGGACCGACCGCGACCAGCGCCGCGTAGACCGGCTGCTGCGGACGATCGGGGCGGTGCATCGGCGACTGCCCCGATCGGCACGGATGTTCCCGCTCAACGCCTACCTGTTCGATCTGCGCAGGCGGTTGCGGCGGGGAAAGCCGCTGGTGTAGAGCTACCTACCCTACTCACCCCGCATGTGCGGGTAGCGGTGGTCCACGGGCGGTACGAAGGTCTCCTTGATCGTCCGCGGCGCGACCCAGCGCAGCAGGTTCAACGGTGAACCGGCCTTGTCGTCGGTGCCGGAGGCGCGCGCCCCGCCGAAGGGCTGCTGACCGACCACCGCGCCGGTGGGCTTGTCGTTGACGTAGAAGTTGCCGGCCGCGAACCGCAGTGCGGCGTCGGCTTGTTCGACCGCGTACCGGTCCTGCGCGAACACCGCGCCGGTCAGCGCATAGGGCGCCGCCGACTCGACTTCGGCGAGAATCGCGCTGTAGGCGCCGGGCTCGGCGTCGTCGTAGACGTACACCGACAGGATCGGCCCGAAGTATTCGGTGGCGAACGATTCGTCGTGCGGGTTGTCCACCAGCAACACGGTCGGCCGCACAAACCAGCCTTCGCTGTCGTCGTAGGCGCCACCGACCGGGATGGTGACGCCCGCGTCCACCGCGCGCCGGATAGCCGCCACGTTCTTGTCGAACGCGCGCCGATCGATGAGCGCGCCACCGAAATTCGACAGATCCGCGACGTCGCCGTAGCTGAGCTCCCCGGTCTCGTGCAGGAACTCATCTCCCATCGCGCGCCAGACCGACCGCGCGATGTAGGCGCGCGAAGCCGCCGAACACTTCTGGCCCTGATACTCGTAGGCCCCGCGAATCAGGGCGGTGCGCAGCGCGTCCGGATCGGCCGAGGAGTGCGCGACGATGAAGTCCTTGCCGCCCGTTTCACCGACCAGGCGCGGATAGCCGTGATAACGCGCGATATTCGCGCCGACCTGCTGCCACAGGTACTGGAAGGTCTTGGTGGAACCGGTGAAATGGATACCGGCCAGCCGCGGATCGGCCAGCGCCACCTCCGACAGCTGCACTCCATCGCCGGTGACCAGATTGATCACGCCGGGCGGCAAGCCCGCCGCCTCGAGCAGCCGCATGGTGTGGAACGCCGACAACGTCTGCGTCGGCGACGGCTTCCACACCACCGTGTTGCCCATCAGCGCGGGCGCGGTCGGCAGATTCCCGGCGATCGCGGTGAAGTTGAACGGCGTGATGGCGTAGACGAACCCTTCCAGCGGCCGGTAGTCCATCCGGTTCCACACCCCCGCGCTGGACTGGGGCTGTTGCTCCAGGATCTCCCGGGCGAAGGCGACGTTGAACCGCCAGAAGTCGACCAGTTCGCACGGCGCGTCGATCTCCGCCTGCTGGACCGACTTCGACTGCCCGAGCATGGTGGCCGCCGCGACCGTCTCCCGCCACGGACCGGCCAGCAGGTCGGCGGCGCGCAACAGCACCGCGGCGCGTTCCTCGAACGGCATGGCCCGCCAACCCGGTGCGGCCGCGATCGCGGCGTCGATGGCGCCGTGCGCTTCCGAATGTGTGATGTCGGTGTAGGTCCCCAGCACCTGGCGATGCCGATGCGGTGCGACGATGTCGTGCCGCGCACCGATGCCGGGACGATGTTTGCCGCCGATCACCAGCGGCACGTCGACGGGCTCGGCGGACAGCTCGGCAAGTCTGCCGAGCAGTAGCTCCCGTTCGGGACTTCCGGGCGCGTAGGTGCGCACCGGTTCGTTGCGGGGCGTGGGGACAACCGTGACAGCGTCCATACCTCAGGCTAGCCCTCCGGGCCGGGCGCGCGCGGACGCCGACACACCCGGATGGCCGTGGAATCGAGCAGCCCGTCGCCGGTGCCGTCGGCCCGCCCTATTCGAGGTGCCGCGCTCGTGCGAAACGTTCCCGGGGGTCAGCCCGCGGCCAGCCGCTCGGCCGCCGCAGCGATCCGCTCGTCCGTCGCGGTCAGCGCGATCCGTACGTGCTCGCTCGCGCCGGGACCGTAGAAGTCGCCGGGAGCGGCGAGGACGCCGCGGTCGGCCAGCCAGTCCAAAGTGGTCCGGCACGGCTCGCCGCGCGTCGACCACAGATACAGGCCCGCCTCGGAGTGATCGATCCGGAAACCGGCTCGCTCCAGCGCGTTTCGCAACACTTCGCGCCGGGCCCGGTACCGCTCACGCTGGCGCGCCTCGTGCGCGTCGTCGCTGAGGGCGGCCGTCATCGCGGCCTGGATCGGGAACGGCACCATCATGCCCGCGTGCTTGCGCACCTCGAGCAGCTCGGCGATCAGCTCCGGGTCACCCGCCACGAAACCGGCACGGTAGCTGGCCAGGTTGGAGGTCTTGGACAGCGAATGCACGGCCAGCAGGTTGGTGTGGTCGCCTTCGCACACCTCCGGGTCGAGCAAGGAGACAGCGCGACCCTCCCACGTCAATCCCAGGTAGCACTCGTCGGAGGCGACGATCGCGCCGCGCTCCCGTGCGAAGGCGACCACCTTGCGCAGATGATCGACGCCGAGTACCCGGCCGGTCGGGTTGGAGGGCGAGTTCACGTAGATCAGCGCGGGATTCTGCGGGCCGAGGCGGGTCAATCCGTCGGCGCGCAGCACCTGCGCGCCCGCCAGAAGTGCGCCGACCTCGTAAGTGGGATAGGCGACCTCGGGGATGACGACCAGGTCGCCCGAGCCGAGGCCGAGCAGCCGCGGCAAGCCCGCGATCAGCTCCTTGGTGCCGATCGCGGGCAGCACGGCCGCGGGTTCGAGTCCGGTGATCCCGTAGCGCCGCTTCAGCGCGTCGACCGCGGCCGCGCGGAGCTCGGGGGTGCCATGCGTGGTCGGGTATCCGGGGACCGCGGCGACGGAGTTCAGCGCCGTCCGGATCAGCGGGTCGACCGGGTCGACCGGAGTGCCGACGGACAGGTCGACTATTCCGCCGGGGTGAGCGGCCGCTCGCGCCTTCACCGAGGCGATGGTGTCCCAGGGAAAATCGGGCAGCAGACTGCTGACCCGGCCACGCGGTGACACGTCAGGGCTCACTCACTCGCCATCGGGGGCAGTTCCTTGATGAACGGCGGGTCGTAGTCGACCTTGCCGACCTTGGTGGCGCCGCCGGGCGAGCCCAGCTCGTCGAAGAAGTCGACGTTGGCGTTCACGTATCCGCCCCACTGGTCCGGGGTGTCGTCTTCGTAGAAGATCGCCTCCACCGGGCACACCGGCTCACATGCACCACAGTCCACGCATTCGTCGGGATGGATGTACAGCATGCGACCACCCTCGTAGATGCAGTCCACGGGGCATTCCTCGATGCATGCCTTGTCCTTCACGTCAACGCACGGTTCAGCGATGATGTACGGCACTGCCGCTCTCCTAGTCTGTCCTCGCCTGCGGGATAGTCCGCCCGGCGAAACCCTATCCCGGCACCCCACGTTACTACTGGTCAGCCTGCCCTAACTTCCGGTATCGCGCACGCCGCCGCGACGGCCGATTTCCACTCCGCCACCTGGCGTACGCGGTGGTCGCCACGTTGTACGAGGTCGTCCCGGAGCGTGGCGAGAGCCGGCCCGTCATTGCGCCGGTCACCCGATGCCCGCGGAGGACCGGAAACCCGATCGCACCGCGGGCCGGAAACTATCGTCGTCGCCGGTACCGGTCCTGGGGTGGCCCGCCGACATATCGGTGACTCGGGCGGCACCCAGACCTGAACGTCACCTGACCAGGACTGCCTGGAGACCCGGAGAGGCGGACGGGCTCTTGTGCTGCGGGACGCCGTAGGTCGTCGTCCGCTCCCGCGCCGGTCGCCCGATACCGGCGGCGATCTCGACCAGTTCGGCGACGGTCTTAGCCGAGCCGTGCTGCGAGCCGGCCATCCGGGAGATGGTCTCCTCCATCAGCGTACCGCCGAGATCGTTGGCGCCGCTGTTGAGCATCACCCGGGTGCCGGTGGTGCCGAGCTTGACCCAGCTGGTCTGGATGTTGTGGATGCGGCCGTGCAGCATGATCCTGGCCAGCGCGTGCGCGGCGCGGTTGTCCCGGTTGGTCGGCCCCGGCCGAGCCGCGCCCGCCAGGTACAGCGGCGCGCTCTGGTGCACGAACGGCAACAGCACGAATTCGGTGAAGCCGCCGGTCTCGTCCTGGATTCCGCGCAGCACCCGCAGATGCCCGACCCAGTGCTCGGGGTTGTCCACGTGGCCGTACATCATCGTCGAGCTGGAGCGGAGGCCCACCTGATGCGCGGTGGTGATCACGTCGATCCACGCCGAGGTGGGCAGTTTGCCCTTGGTGAGCACCCAGCGCACCTCGTCGTCCAGGATCTCCGCGGCGGTGCCGGGAATGGTGTCCAGGCCGGCCTCCTTCAGCGCGACCAGCCAGTCCCGGACGCTCTGGCCGCCGCGTGAGGCGCCGTTGACGATCTCCATCGGGCTGAACGCGTGCACGTGCATCGAGGGCACCCGCTGTTTGACCGCCCGCACCAGGTCCGCGTAGCCGGTAACCGGCAGGTCGGGGTCGATGCCGCCCTGCATGCACACCTCGGTCGCGCCGTCGACGTGCGCCTCCCAGGCTCGGTCGGCGACCTCGTCGGTGCTGAGCGTGAACGCGTCCGCGTCGCCCTTGCGCTGGGCGAACGCGCAGAACCGGCACCCGGTGTAGCAGATGTTGGTGAAGTTGATGTTCCGGTTGACCACGTAGGTGACATCGTCGCCGACGGTGTCGCGGCGCAACTGATCGGCCAGCGCGGCGACCGCGTCCAGCTCGACGCCGTCGGCGGTGGCCAGCGCGAGGTACTCGGCGTCGCTGAGCCCGGCCGGATCGCGTTCGGCGGAGCGCAACGCGGCCAGCACGTCGCCGTCCAGCCGCTGCGGCGTCGTGACGGCGAGATCGCGGGCCTGTTCGCGGATGGTGTCCCAGTCGCCGAAGGCGCCGACGACCTCCTGCCCGAGCGCCGCGTCACTGCGGTGCTCTGTGTTGCGGCCCTCGGTGTCGATGGCGGTGTTGAGGTCCACGCGCCCGGCCGACTCCCAGGACTCGTCCGGTTCCTGCCAGGGCAGGCCGACCGGCACAGCGCCCGACTTCGCCAGCCCGGTGGCCGGGTCGGTGAGCGCCGCGACGTGCGCGCCGATCCGCGGATCGACCCACGGGTTGCCCGCGCGCACGTACTTCGGGTGCGCGGAGGTCCGCTCGACCAGCTGATAGCCCGCCGCCTCGGTGATCTCCCGCAGCGTGTCCAGATTCGGCCACGGCCGTTCCGGGTTCACGTGATCGGGCGTCACCGGGGAGACGCCGCCCCAGTCGTCGATGCCCGCCTCGATCAGCGCGCGGCACTCGGCGTGCGAGACCAGGTTCGGCGGCGCCTGCACCGGCACGTCCGGTCCGAGCAGGACGCGGGTGACGGCGATGGTGGCGAGGAATTCCTCCAGGCCCGCGTCCGGCACGTCCCGCATGGCGGTGTCGTCCTTGGCGCGGAAGTTCTGGATGATGACTTCCTGGATGTGTCCGAAAGCCTTGTGCTGCTTGCGAATCGCCATAATCGACTCGGCCCGCTCCGCCATCGTCTCACCGATGCCGACCAGGATGCCGGTGGTGTAGGGCACCGAGAGCCTGCCCGCGTCGGTGATGGCGCGCAGCCGCACCGCGGGGTCCTTGTCCGGGCTGCCGTAGTGGCAGTTGCCCTTCTCGGTGAACAACCGGGTCGCGGTGGTCTCCAGCATCATGCCCATGGACTGCGCCACCGGCTTGAGCCGCGCGATCTCCTCCCACGACATCACGCCCGGGTTCAGGTGCGGCAGCAGACCGGTCTCCTCCAGCACCATGATCGATACGGCGCGCAGGTAGTCCAGCGTGGAGTCGTAGCCGCGCTCGTCCAGCCACTGCGCGGCCTCCGGCCAGCGATCCTCGGGCCGGTCACCCAGCGTGAACAGCGCCTCCTTGCAGCCGAGCGCCGCGCCGCGCCGCGCGATGTCGAGCACCTCGTCGGGTTCGAGGAACATTCCCTTGCCCTCGGCGCGCAGTTTGCCCGGCACCGTGACGAAGGTGCAGTAGTGGCATTTGTCCCGGCACAGCCGCGTCAGCGGGATGAAGACGTTGCGGGAATAACTGATCGTCTTCGGACGGCCCGCGGACGCCAGGCCGGCGTCGCGCACCCGGGCGGCGCTGCGACAGAGGTCGGCGAGATCGTCACCCGTCGCGTGCAGCAGCACCGCGGCCTCGTCCACGTTCAACGTGACACCGTCGCGGGCCCTGCGCAGCGCCCGGCGCATGGCCGATGGACTGGGCGGCGCGGACGGAACGCTCGGGTTCGGTAGGTCGGTCACGCCCTCGATCATGCGCTACACATCCGGAACTGTCTCCCTCCAGTGCTCCACAGTGAGGCGAAGCGGACCAGCCGCGCGGGCGAACACTCCGCTCACACGGCGCTCGCGATGGACACGGGCGCCGTTGAGCGTTGACAACTGCGGGATGCCCGGGCCTATTCCAGGGCACGGCGCGGTGCCCGCGCTCGGCCATCGGCACCGGCCTCGGTGAGCACCGCCGAGTCGACCGTCCTCGTTCGGGTGGACGTGCGTTCTGCGATCCCGTGGGGTGTGATACCTCCTGTGATCGTGCCGTCGCATGCGCCAGGGAGTCTCGACCAGCCCGAAACCATTGCGACCAAGGCGAATTGCATTCCTGCCCATGGCTGGTCGGGCGCCTCGTACCCGCCGTCGGAGTCGCGGGAGATCCACGTGAGCCGCTGACGATTACCTGCGACAGCGGCCACGTCGTCGTGCAAACATGGCTGCATGTCGCAGCCGCGCACGATCATGGCCGATCCGGCCTGGCGTCCCAGTCCGAAGGCCCGGCTCCTGTGGACTGCGCAGGCCGCGCTGGCCTGGGCGATCCCGTTCGCGGCGCTGCTGGTCTGGGTGGCGCTCGACTCCGGGCACCGCGGTTGGCAGCTCGGGTTCTTCCTGGTCGCGCTCGTGCCTGCGGCGGTGAACATCGGCGTGGCGCCCTGGTGGCGCTACGCTGTGCACCGCTGGGAGGTCACCGACGAGGCGGTCTACACCCGGGTCGGCTGGCTCACCCAGGAGAGCCGGGTCGCGCCGATCTCGCGGGTGCAGACCGTCGACACCGAGCGCGGACCGCTCGAGCGCCTGCTCGGCCTGGCGACCGTCACCGTGACCACCGCGTCCTCCGCGGGCGCGGTCCAGATCGGCGCGCTCGATCTGCCGGTCGCCGAGGAAACCGTGACGCGGTTGACCCGGATCGCCGCCCAGCATCGCGGAGACGCGACGTGAGCGGCGAGCCGGCGGCGGGCGATGGCACGCGCGAGCCGGGCGCCGCGCAGGCCGAGCAGCCGTGGCAGCGGCTCGACAAGCGGATGCTGCTGGTCCATCCGATCACCGAGGTGGTGAAGTTCATCCCGGTGCTCGTCGGTTCGGTGATCCTCGGCACCAGCAGCGGCAACCATGTGTGGAGCGTCATCCCGGTCGTACTGATCGTCGGGTTCGCGCTGACCCGCTGGTTCACCACGACGTACCGGGTCGGGCCCACGCACGTCGAGTTGCGTACCGGGCTGCTGGAACGCAAGAGACTCTCGGTGCCGCGATCGCGGATCCGCTCGGTGGACATCGAAGCGGACCTGCTGCACCGGGTTCTCGGGCTGGCGGTGCTGGCGATCGGGACCGGCCAGCAAGCGGATTCGGGTGAACGGTTCAAGCTCGACGCCTTGAACGCCCGGGTCGTACCGCCGTTGCGCGCCGCGCTGCTCGCCCATACGGCGGACCGCGCGGATGTGCCCGAGCTTCAAAAGACGTTGCAGCAGAACACGTCCGGTGGATTCGCTACAACGCGAACCCGGGCGCGCGAGATCGGGCACTGGAGTCCCGCGTGGGTGCGCTACGCTCCGCTGTCGCTGACCGGGTTCGCGATCATCGCTCCGATCGTCGGTCTCGCATTGCAATACGGGCTCGGCGAGGTCGTATTCCGGTCGGACGCGGTGCACGACGTGGAGGACGGCGGCGCGCTCGTCCTCGTGCTCGCCGGGGCCGCGCTGCTGTGCGCCATCGTGCTGGTGGTCAGCGCCGCCGCGTGCGCACACTATCTGACCACCTATTTCGGGCTGCGCGTCCGCGACGACGGCAAGACCCTCCACCTGCGCCACGGCCTGTTCACCACCCGCCAGATCACCCTCGATCGGGCGCGGCTGCGCGGAGCGACGGTCAAGGAACCGCTGCTGCTACGCCTGGCGGGCGGCGCCGAACTAGAAGCGATCATGACCGGGGAGAAACCGAGGCAGAAGATCCTCCCGCAAGCCCCGCGGCGCGCTGTCGAGCACACTCTCGGCCATCTGCTCGCCCCCGGCGAGGTGAGCGACGACGACATCGCCGTCCGGTCAGGCGCGGTGCCCACCGGCGCGGACGCTGTCCTCGCACCCGGCAGCACGCCATTGCTCACCCATGGTCCGTCCGCGCGGCGGCGCAGGCATACCCGCGCGCTCGCGCCGGTCGTCCTCGTCGCCGCGGTGATGGCTTACGTGCTGCTCGCGGGCGAGCGTTTTTCGCCGTGGTGGTGGCTGGTGCCGGGTCTGGCGCTGCCGATCGCGCTCGCGCTCGCCGAAGACCGCTACCGCGGCCTCGGTCACGCGGTGCTCCCCCGCACGGCTACCAGCCCGACTCGGCTGATCACCCAGGCCGGATCACTCGACCGGGACCGCGACTGTCTGGAGGCGCCCGGCGTCATCGGCTGGACGGTGCGCCAGACCGTCTTCCAGCGCCGCGCCGGAGTCGCCACGGTGGTCGCGGCGACCGCGGCGGGCAAGAAGCGCTACGCGGTGGTCGATCTCCCCGCCGACGCGGCATGGGATCTCGTCGAAGCCGTCACCCCCGGGGTGCTCGGCGCGCGCTGACGCCCTCGACGCCGTGGTCACGACCCTGGCGGTCCGATTCACGCTCAGCGACGAACGGCGACGCGCGCGTTCGCCGAGATGTAGATATACGCCAGCGCCGGGAGCAGCCCGCTGAACAGCAGCAGCGCCGTCCGCCAGTCACTGCCGAGCAGGATGTCACCGCCCGGCCCGGTGCTCGCGCAGACCAGGAAGCCGAACACCCACGCGACGAGCGGGAGCCCCAGGACCGCCGGGCGCGAGCTCACCGATCCCACACCCGCGACGAGCAGCACGTTCACCACCCCGGCCACGACGACGGAGACCGGAAAAGCGAGAGAACCCAGGTAAGTCGGCAGATACAAGACCTCGAGCGCCAAGGTGATCAGGGCATCCAGGATGAGCAACACGATGATCACCGAGCCCAGAAAGGCACCGAACGGGAAGCGAGCCGCGGATGCCGCGGGAGCGCGATCGCCTGCCTGGTCGTCGACCTTCGTCGTCACGGCACGGGCGGGTAACCGAGGAGGGTCAACAGGTGACTCTGCATATCCGCGAACGCGTACAGCACCGTCATATACAGGTCGTGCTGCTGCTGCGCGTGCGGCTTCATGCTGTCGACGAACGCCGCGATCGCGTTCTGGAGCTCCCAGTTGTACATACTGCCGAGTCTATTCCGGCGCTCCCAGCCGCACGATCGGTTCTCCGGTCGACCGTGAGCTCAGCGAACGCCCGGCATTCACCGGGACTGCCACGCGCACGGCGATGACCGGCACACCCGCTCGCTCGGATGCGGACCGGGCGACCTCGATCACGGTCGGCGCGGTCTCATCGATCCGTTTCGGCGAACAGATCGTGCTCCCGCCCGTCCGGGCCGAGCGGGCCGCGTCGCCCGCGCACCAGGATGAAGTGCTCTTCGGGCAGCACCGGCTGGGCAACATTGTTCGACAGCGCGAATTCCCGGCCGGACGGCGCGACGGTGACCTGTGTGGCGTGCGCCCGCAGCGCGGCGCGTTTGGCAGTCAGCACATCGGAGACATCGATCGTGGTGGTGACCGCGTGGCTGGGCACGCTCGCGAGCTCGCCCTCGGCAGGCAGCCGCCACCCGGGCGGCAGCGCGCCGGGCAGGCCGGCGGCCGTGCGCCGGGCCAGCGCGGCGGTGTGCAGGCGCAGCATGTCGGCGTCGGTGACGGTCCAATAGAACTTCGGGGTATCCCAGCCCTGGCCCGCGGCGGCCTGCACCGCGGCCGTGGTGATCTCGTGCGCCCGGATGTGGTCGGGGTGACCGTAGCCGCCGTTCGGGTCGTAGCCGACCACCACACGCGGCCGCAATCGGAGCACCACGTCTGTGAGAGCCCGCACCGCTTCGTCCCCGGAACGCACGAACACCCGCGGCTTGTTCGCGGCGGCGGTGCCCGCCATTCCGGAGTCGCGCCAGCGTCCGGCGCCGCCGAGGAAACGCGGCGGTCCCGCACCGAGCGCTTCCAACGCACGGGTCAGCTCGAGAACGCGGTAACCACCGAGCTGGTCGGCGTGCTCGGCGGCGAGCAGCGCCCACTCCTCGCCGATCACCTCGCCCTCCTCACCGAGGGTGCAGGTGACCACGGTGACCGGCACGCCACGACGCCGGTAGTGCGCGATCGTGCCTCCGGTGGTGATCGATTCGTCGTCCGGGTGGGCGTGTACCAGCAATAGCCCACCGGTCGGCGTGGTCACGGAATCCTGCGCCACATGGACGCGTCACCGAAGATGCCGACCTGGATCGCGCCGCTGAGCGAGGCGCCGTCCACTCGGGGACCGGACGCGGCGACCGCGTTGTCCTGCACGATCGGCAGTACCGTGGCCATAGCCCACAGTTTGGGTTCCGCTTCGGCGAGCACACGTCCCACGTCACCGCCCCGCAGGGCTTCATCGATCGCGGGTTGCAGGGCCGGATCACACACACCGGACAGGTTGCTCGGAGCACGTTGCGCGGCCTCGGCGATGGCCTGCGCCGGGCCGGTGACTCCCGGCAGCGCGGGCGGTGGGCAGCCGTATCGGGATGCCAGCACGGTCGCCGGATCGGAACCGGCCACCTCCCAGCCGACGATCGCGTCGACCGTGCCCTCGATCAGTTCCTTGCCGTACAACTCGTCGGCGGCGGCACTGCGCACCGTGGCGTCGATGCCCGCGCTGCGCAACTGGTCGGCGGCGGTATTGGCCACGGCCAAGGCGGTGGCGTCCCGGTCGACGGCGCCGATGCGCACGACCAGCGGCTTGCCGTCCTTCCCGACGGTGCGCGGCTGCGGCGCGGGCGAGGTCGGGGAGGTCGCGGGCGGCGGCTCCGGCGCCCGGCCGTATCCCGCGGCGGCCAGCAGCGCGAACGCCTCCTCCGCGGACGGTCGCGGCGGAGCGGTCGGGGTGTAACCGGGGTCGGACGGCGCGAGCACCTGCGCTCGCGCCGGCTCCACCCAATTGCCGGTCTGCGCGCCCACCGTCGCCAACAGGGCGGGATCCAGCAGCGCCAGCACACCCGAGCGGACCCGCGGATCGCTCAGATCGCCTTTGCGTCCGTTGAGCGCCAGTTGCAGCACCCGCGACTGCGGCATGATCGAGGTGCGCACCGAGGGAATCGCCGCCAGTTGCGCCTGGGTGGCCACGCCCCCGTGGACCAGCGCCATCTGGACGTCACCGGTGCGCAGCGAGCCCGCCAGCTGGGCGGTGGTGCCGCCGCGGCGGAGCAGGATCTGACCCGGCATCGCCGGTGTGCCCCAGAAGCGGTCGTTGCGTTCCAGCAGCATCTCGTCGCGACCTGGGTCCGCCGAGCGGATCCCGAACGGCCCGCCGGATACCCGGACGCCGTTGACCTGACCGTTCATGCCCCGGGCGAACCCGCCGGGCGCGTCCTTGAGCAGATGCGACGGCAGCAGATCGGTGAACAACTCACGCCAGCCGGGGTAGGGCTGCGACATCACGACGGTGACGGTCTTGCCGCCCGCCGAGGAGTTCACATCCGAGATCAACCGGTATCCGGCCGGATCGACGACGCCGGGTTCGGAGATCATCTCCTGCCACAGGTAGCGGAAGTCCTCGGCCGCGATCGGCGCCCCGTCCGACCAGGACGCTTCGTTGCGCAGCTTGTAGGTGATCGTGAACGGTTCCTGCGCGGTCACCTCGGCGGAGACCAGCAACGACGAATCCGGCACCCAGGCCGTCGCGCCAGGCGTCGCCGGATTCGGCACCGGCCGGAACGGGCTCGGCAGCACCAGTGAGGCGATCGCCGAAGTGGCCGCGGACTGATCCGAGCGCAGATGCGGGTTGAAGGCGGTACCGATGGTGTCCAAGGCGACGACCACGGTGGTCTCCGCGGGCTTGACCGGTGTGGTCTTCGGGCTGTCGGTGCTCTCGATGGGCGGCGGCGGGTTCGCCGCACAGCTGCTGATCACCGTCAGCAACGCCACGGCCGGCAACAACGTGCGCCACGCTGCGCGTTTTCCTGCGCCCACTTTCACGCTCGGGAACTCTACCGTAAGGTCGAGTCCGCTCGCAGATTCATGCAGTCGAGTGGGGAATACGCCGCAGACCAGCGGATATCGACAGAGAAAACACCGAGTGCTCCGCGGAGCCCGTGCGAGCGCTCGTACAGAACGGAACGAGTCCGGGCAACTATCCGGGCGCACCCGACACCGTCGCAATATCCGACCACACATCGGCGAACAGCGTGACGGACAATCCGAACCTGCCGCTATAGCCTCTGAGCAAACCGGAGGCAGCAGCGAGCGACCATGAAGTGACAATCGCATCCGACAGGCCCGGGGAAAGAAACTCGTCTTCGTCGAGGTACCGGACAGCTTCTCGTAAGACCAGCGCTTCCAGCTGTTTTCGTCTCCTGTACAGGCTTGTGGGACCGACAACTCTCTCATGCGTGGACGACATCGAGCAGGAGGCGACGGGAATCCGACGCCGGGCCGCGATTTTCTCAGATGAAATACCGTTGCGAAGCCTCGCCGGTTTCTCGAGCCACCACGTCCACCCGCGGAGCGATTCGTCACCTCGAACCGATCGTTCCCAGATTACTATTGTGCGTGACAGGCCATGAAAGAGTTGAAAATATTCCTATTGCATCGACCGAGGATCGAATACTTCAATTACGACTTCAAAACGACTCCGACGCGAAGAAGTCGAATTCCCGAATCGATGCACACCGAAATCAGCGACTGATCGGAGCGAATTGCCGAGGCATCCGGTTGCTCGCGTCGATCCACGGCTCCCGGACCGCGATCATGCGGACCCGACGGATGCACGCGGCGACCAGCCACGGAATCCGGCGTAGCCGCAGCCACACCGGATTCCGTGCACGGAAGCGTTTACAGTGCCGCGCGGTCGCGCGCCTTGCGGCGGGACAGTTCCCGCGCACGCTCGTTCTGCCCGAGGATCACCTTGCGCACCCGGACCACTTCCGGGGTGACCTCCACGCACTCGTCGACGGCGCAGAACTCCATCGCGCCTTCCAGATCCAATTGCAGTGGCTTGGCCAGGGTCTCGATTACGTCGGCGGTCGAGCTGCGCATGTTGGTCAGCTTCTTCTCGCGCGTGACGTTGATGTCGAGATCTTCCGCGCGCGGGTTGACACCGACGACATGTCCCTCGTACGTGTCCGCGCCGGGCTCCACGAAGAACTGGCCGCGGTCGGCCAGCTGGATCATGGCGAACGGCGTCACCGTGCCAGACCGGTCGGAGACCAGCGAGCCGGTGTGCCGGGCCCGGATCTCGCCCGCCCACGGCGCGTAGCCGTGCGACACGGCATTGGCGATGCCGGTGCCGCGGGTCTCGGTGAGGAAGTCGGTGCGGAAGCCGATCAGGCCACGGGAGGGGACGATGAACTCCATCCGCACCCAGCCCGCGGCATGGTTGCTCATCTGCACCATCTTGCCCTTGCGCGCGGCCAGCAGCTGGGTGATCGCGCCGAGGTACTCGTCCGGGCAGTCGATGGTCAGCTCTTCGTACGGCTCGTGCACCTTGCCGTCGACCTGCTTAGTGACCACCTGCGGCTTGCCGACGGTCAGCTCGAAGCCCTCGCGGCGCATGGTCTCCACCAGGATGGCCAGCGCCAGCTCACCGCGCCCCTGCACCTCCCACGCGTCCGGGCGGCCGATGTCGAGCACCCGCAGCGACACGTTGCCGACCAGTTCCTGGTCCAGGCGCGCCTTCACCATGCGGGCGGTGAGCTTGTGCCCCTGCACCCGGCCGACCAGCGGCGAGGTGTTGGTGCCGATGGTGACCGAGATGGCGGGCTCGTCGACGGTGATGCGCGGCAGCGCGACCGGATTGTCGATGTCGGCGAGGGTGTCGCCGATCATGATCTCCGGAATGCCCGCGATGGCGACGATATCGCCCGCCACCGCGACCTCGCCGGGCTGGCGCTCCACGCCGATCGTCTGCAGCAGTTCGGTGATCTTCACATGCTTGACGCCGTCGGCGTGCATCCACGCGACGTTCTGCCCCTTGCGCAGCTCGCCGTTGTGGATGCGGACCAGCGCGAGACGACCGAGGAACGCCGAGGCGTCCAGGTTGGTGACGTGCGCCTGCAGCGGCGCGGACGGGTCGCCCTTCGGCGCGGGGATGTGCTCCAGCAACACGTCGAACAACGCGTCCAAGTTCTCCGCGTCCGGCGCGTTGCCGTTCTCCGGGCGCTGTTTGGACGCCTTGCCCTCTCGCCCGGAGGCGTAGAGCACCGGCAGGTCGAGCGCGAGTTCGGCGGCCTCGGCGGCGGCGTCGTCCAGATCGGAAGCCAGATCCAGCAACAGGTCGTGACTTTCCTCGACGACCTCTTCGATGCGCGCGTCGGGACGGTCGGTCTTGTTCACGACCAGGATCACCGGCAGCGAAGCGGCCAGTGCCTTGCGCAGCACGAACCGGGTCTGCGGAAGCGGTCCCTCGGACGCGTCGACCAACAGCACGACGCCGTCCACCATGGACAGGCCGCGCTCGACCTCGCCACCGAAGTCGGCGTGGCCGGGGGTATCGATGACGTTGATCACGGTGACCGAACCGTCGGGGTGGTGCCGGTGCACCGCTGTGTTCTTGGCGAGAATGGTGATGCCCTTCTCGCGCTCCAGGTCGCCGGAGTCCATGACGCGATCGACGGGCTCGGCCCGTTCGGCGAAAGCGCCCGACTGGCGCAGCATGGCGTCGACCAGCGTCGTCTTGCCGTGGTCGACGTGGGCCACGATGGCGACGTTGCGAAAATCGCGTGCAGACGACACGCCTGAATCCTCCTGCTGTTCGGTGGTGGTGCTGACGGTGCTCGGTGTTCGACGGGAGCGGAACCCTGCGTGGTTACGCGGGCTGCCGCCTCCGGATCCTGACGCTCACGCCGGGCTCCCCGCAAACAGGTGGAGAATCGAAACTCACCGGGCATCGCGGCCAGCTATACCCTACCGGCAGTCCGGTTCGCACCGCGTTTCAGGCTTTGTACTTAGGGTAAGCTAACCGCCGTGGGCAAGGTCAAAGCCAAGAAGGTTTCCAGCCTGAAACCGAAGAAGAAGTGCTGTCGGAAGAAGACGCGCTGCTTGAAGTGCCCCGTGGTCATCATGCGGATGAAGAAGTGCGAAGCCGCCGGGATCACCGGCAAGGATCTGAAGAAGGCACTCAAGCAGGCGCGCGCAGCGTGACCCCCGCCGCCCCGTCCGGGGCGGCCCCGAGGCGAGTAGCAAGGAGCGTTATGGCCCAACAGACACTGCTCTCCGATACCGAGATCGCCGAGGCTCTCACCGAACTCCCCGAGTGGACCAGATCAGGGGACAACCTGGTCCGCACCGTCAAGGCGCCCACCTTCCCGGCGGGCATCGAACTCGTGCGCCGAGTGGCCGAGGCCGCGGAAGAAGCCGACCACCACCCGGACATCGACATCCGCTGGCGCAACGTCACCTTCAGCCTGTCCACCCACTCCGCGGGCGGGCTCACCGCGCTGGACGTGGCCCTGGCTCACGAAATAGATCACCTCGTCGACCGCGGTATCTGATCCTTCGAGTTCCCAGCCGAACGCGCGGCTGTGCCTATGCGGCGCGCGCCGGGCCCTCCGCGGTCAGGCGCGCGCCCTCGTCCTGGCCCGACCGCGCGTGCCGGGGTCCGAAGCGGATCACCCAGAGGTAGAACGCCACCACGCCGAGGACGTCGACGGCCCCGAGCCAGGCCAGCACGCCCGGACGGGAGATCGTCCAGATCGAATCCTGGAAGAACGACAGCACCCACGGCGCGCCGACGAGCATGGTCACCAGCCAATACCCGGCCATGATCCGCGCGCCGGGGGCCCGGCGCAGCGGCCCGTAGACCAGCCAGAGCACCGTCGGCAGCAGCCACACCCAGTGGTGCGACCACGAGATCGGCGAGATCATCAGGCCGAACAGTTGCACCACGATCAGCGTGCCGAGCCGGTCGTCCGCGCCGAGCGCGCGCCACGCCAGGAACGCCAGCGCCGCGACCACCACGACGGCCGCGATCCACCACGGGCCGGACTCCACGTCGTACCCGAGGATTCGGCTCAGCGCGCCGCGCAGCGACTGGTTCCACACCGAGCCCACCGGGCCGATCCGGTCCGCGTCCCCGAGCAGCGTGCCGAAGTACCGACGCGCCTCGACCGGCGCGATCAAGAAGCTCAGGCCCACCGTCGCCCCGAAGACCACCGCCGACCAGGCGACGGTCCCCCACCGCCCGCGCGCCACGAAATAGAGGCCGGTGATCGCGGGTGTCAGTTTGATCCCCGCGACGATCCCGACCAGTCCGCCCGAGACCCACCATCGCGAACTGCGCACCGCGAGCATCCCGCCGAGCACCAGGAACACGTTGACCTGGCCGTAGTCCATGGTGGTCCGCACCGGCTCGAGCCATAACCCCAAGGCGGTCCAGCCGACGGTAGCGGCCCGCCACTGCGGCGTACGCAGCCGCTCGGCCCCGAACAGCAGCTCGAAGCTGATGTGCACAACCGCGTACAGCGCCGCGGCGATGGCCAGCAGCCAGGCCACCGCGACCACGGTGAACGGAAGATAGTGCAGCGGGAAGAACACCAGCGCCGCGAACGGCGGATAGGTGAACGGCAACGGGAAGTCCGGCGTCTTCTCCGCGTAAGTGAAGTCGTAGAGGTGATCGGTCAACAGAGCGGCCGAACCACCGACGTAGACGTGCAGGTCGACGAGGTTCATCCCGTTCGGAGACAGCAACATCCACAGCAACCTGGCCAGCACGGACAGGCCCAGCGCCGACACAGCCCATCGGAGGTGACGATTCAAATCGCTGGCTTTCGGCTCGAGTGCGGTGCGTCGGTTCGGCGCGCCCGGACTTGGGTGTTCTGGCGACAACGCGGACGGCACGGATTAGATTAACCGCAGCGCGAATCCGGTCGGTTCCACCCTCGAACCACCGATAACATTTGCATCAACTTTCACACCAGTAACACCAAGGCGCGGTATGTTCTGCTCACACTGATCGTCCACAGCGCCCTTTCGGGACGCGCGGCTGTACACATAGCCGCAATGTCCCTAGAGTGACCCCCGAAACGATGGCTTTTAGCAATCGAAACCAGATGTACCCGAGGTAAGGACGGCCAGACCAGTGCTTCGCACCCGAGGATCGCGGATCGCATTGACCGCACTCGCCATCGCGGCGAGTGCCTCGCTCGCCGCGCCGACGACAGCAATCGCGGCCCCCGCGCCCGCCCCCGAGGCGACCACCTACAGCGTCCCCATGGTCCCCGAAGGCGTGCCGGTAGACGCCCTGGCCGCCCTGGCCCCAGCCATCGTCGGCGCCATCGCCGGCCCCGCGGACATCGCGGGCCCGGCCGGCATCGCGGGCCCCCAGTCGGCCATCCTGGACCAGGCGCGCAGACTGCTGGCCACGTTGAACCTGCCGCCGCAGATCAAATCCACGCTGGAACGGATCATCACCTTCCTGGACGGCAGCGGTGGCGGTGGCCCCGAGGTGCCGCAGGACGGCCCGGTGATCGCGCAATTCCTCTACCCGACCATCGGCAAGGGCTGCATCAGCCCGACCGCCGACTCCGTGGGCACCGCACTGGCCGTGCCCGGCCCGGCCACGCTGCCGCCGCCCGGCCCGCAGGCGGGTCAGACCGGTTTCGTCTTCACCGCCCTCGGCACCAAGGCGCCGACGCCGGTGCAGAACCCGCCGATGACGGTGCA
Organism: Nocardia asteroides; assembly: GCA_019930625.1. Taxonomy (NCBI): domain Bacteria; kingdom Bacillati; phylum Actinomycetota; class Actinomycetes; order Mycobacteriales; family Nocardiaceae; genus Nocardia; species Nocardia asteroides. The sequence continues at coordinate 3,090,635 of CP082844.1, read as the reverse complement.
GTGGCTCAACCTGGACACCCGCCAGTCCGGCGTCCTGCCGCTGACCGACGAGGCCAAGATCAACCCGGACGGGCCCGCCACGCTGTCCGCGATCGCCGACACGGGCTTCGGCCGCGTCGTCGCGGTCGTCTCCGGCTCGCTGACCACCAAGTCCGGCGATGCCGAGGCACGGACCTGCTCGTTCCTGCCGACGCTCGGGTTCTTCACCGTAGGCTGAGTCCTCGGGCGAGGGCGGCGACTCCATCGGGGTCGCCGCCCTCGGTCGTTCCGGGACTTCGCCCTACGATCTCGAACGGATCCGCCGCGCTGCCACACGAGCTGTCCGGACTGTGGTAGACCGCTAACTATGGCGACCATCGATCGTTCGAAACGAACCGGTCATTCGATCCGAAGCCGACGCTCGCACCGCTCGATCCTGTCGATCCGCTCGGAAGGGTCGATCCTGTCGATCGGGTCGGCCTATTCGATCCTGTCCATCGGCAGCGTGGGCTCGGTGCTGTCGATCGGTTCCGTGGGATCGTTCGGGTCGGCGATCTCGTCGTTCTCGTTCGCCAGCCTCGGTTCCGCGTTCTCCGGCCTGTCCCGGTGGTCGCTGTTCTCCTGGCTGGGCGACCACGAAGCGCCGGACAGCCGCCCGACCCTGCGGGTCGTCCCCGACGACGAGCCCGACTTGCGCGTCGCACCGATGAGCCACTGCCAGACGTAGGTGAGCCGATGAAGACGGTGGCGGACCGTCGCGGAGTCCGTCTATAAGACTGCGAGTTCCTTCTTCACCACTGTCCGTACTTCACCACTGTCCGTACTCGGGTGTGAGCACATTGTTCACATCGATCCCCACCCCGTCGATGGATCGCTTGTCGATCTCGAACTGGTGCAGGTGCGCGGCGGGGTGCACGAACCCCTTCGGCGTGCCCCAATTGTGCTGCCAATACCAGGAGCACAATCCCGCGGTGCGAGCCAGCTCGATGGTCGGGGTGTTGGCGTAGACGCCGGTGTTCTCCTTGCCGAGCACGGCCTGCCAGCCCAGCAGGTACGGCGCGATCATGGTGGCGAAATCGACGGGAGAAGGATTGTCGTCGATGGACGCGTAGATGGGCACGTTGTCGGGGCCGCCGGCGGCGCGGTGCAATGCGAGCCCGCGCTCGGCGTGCCGCTTGCCCGCCTCCAGCCCGCCGCGCCAATCCGCGGTCGGCCCTTTGCCGAACTGGTAGCACGAAACGATGTGCAGACCCGCCGCTTTGAGGTCATCGACTTCGGCCGAGCGCAGCGGTTTTCCGGCCATCCACTCGGCGCCGGGCCTGCGATCGGACACGTAGCGGATCACGCCGATATGCCCCGCGTCGCGGATCGCCGTGGCCGACGGAACGCCGCCGGCGTAATCGATCAGGGTGCCGAGCGAGGGCCGCGCGGACGCGGGAGCCGCCGCGGCGGCCGCGCCGACGAAGGCCGCGGCGGCCGCGTAGACGAACAGATCACGCCGGGATACCGAGATGGAACGCATCGTGGACTCCTTCGCGCACCCCCGACCTGGATGGCAGCGTGCCCGGCGCGCCTTCCCCAAACCTCAGCGCGCGCCGGGAGCCTCGAACGTGAACTCATTTCACCACATTCACATTGGAACCGCTAGACCCAGGAGAAACAGGTTTCACATTTGCCACACAGTGCGCACGGAGATGCGGTCAGGCGACGCTGTCGATGCGCGCGGCGACGTCGATGGTGCGCATGTCCGGATCGGCCAACTCTTTGTGGATCACCGCCGCCACCTGCGCCACTACCTGCTTCTTCATCCGGGCGAGGGCACCGAGGGCGGCCGCACGCGCGCCGTGGGCGGTGAACTCCATGCGAATGTCGGCCGGGTCCGGAGGCGGCACATCGATCACCACGCGCAGTGTGTCGGCGGCTCGTGCGGTGAGCACCAACGGCACTTCGAGGTCTGCGCTGTAGCGATTGGCTTTCAGGACGTCCACCGTGATGTCCAGGCTCACCGGCAGAGTCAGGTCGAATGCGACCGGGTCGGCCGACCGGTCCGCCAGGCGCGGCATCCGCACCGCTCCCCGGACGGTCACGACGGCTCCGGGGCCGGTCCGCAGCGGGCCGACCTCGATCGGCCGGCCCGCCAACCGTTCCACCACGTCGCAGACCCGTTCGCGCGTCACGATGCGGGAGAAGAACCGATGACCGAACTCGCCGTAGCCGATCCAGTCGAACACGGTCTTGTGCCGATGCCCCGATCGTCTGCCCGCGACCATGGCCTCGATGTCGAAGACCAGGTTGCGGCGGGTGTGCGGATCGGCCAGCATGGCGTTCACCCGGGAGGCGACCTCGCGCTGCACCACCCCCGCGATCGGGTCGAGCAGCCACTCCCACGCCGACTCCACCGCTTGGGCGCGCAGGACGAAGCTGATGTCGCGCTGGGTGATCGGCGGGATGTCGATGACGATGAGCACGGGTTCGGCGGTGCGAGCGTGCAGCGTCAGATCGATCTCGACCCTGGCCTCCAGTCGCAGCTTCCGGCCGCCGAGCAGCACCTTCAGCGTGAGCGACACCGGGATCGTGACCTCGAAGGTCACCCGTGGACCGCGGTCGAGGACGCGTGGGGCGCCGACCTTGCCCTCGGCGACGAAACCGGCGAGTCCGGCCGGGCCGATCGAGACCGGGCCGATGGTCATGCCGCGACCCGTCATGCCGGAGACTGCGGACTCTATGCGAGCCGCGTTCACGGCGTGCGTGACGAAACGCTCGCCGAACTCCGCGTAGTCGATCCAGACAGGCGCGCCAGCCGCTTCGTCGGTCGGATGCATCAGTTCCCGGAACCCTCACCTCTCGATGGACACCCGACACGCTACGCGACCGATCTTGTCCCACCCGGGAGCGCGCTCCTTCGGCCCGGGATCCCCGTCCTGCCGATGAGGGGGAAGCAGGGCGGGGACCGGCGACGGCGCTGCCGGGCGCCGCCGCCTCCATCGTAGGACCATCGGGCGCGCGGTTTCACGCGCATATCGGACAGATTCCGCTAGGTGGGGCGAGCTTCACAATCGTCCGAAACCGACCACACCGGGCACGTCCTCCAGCGCGAAGCGGGAAAGCCGGATCTCGTCGTACTCGTTGCCGCCGATCGTGGTCACCCGGCCGCCCTCGGCCTGCAGGACGATGTTCACGTGCTGGCCGAACGGGCTGGATTCCCCGTACAGCAGCACGTCACCGGTACGCGGTCGGTAATCCGACCCGATCGGGACGAACCGGCCGACGCTCTCGTAGTACTCCTGCAACGTGTACACACCAGGAATCCGCCAAGAGCCCGAATTCGGGTTGGCCAGCGGCACACCCGCCTCGCGCAGCACCCAGCTGACGAAATCGGCACACCACGCCTCCTCGACTCCCTCCGCGTATTTCGTGCCCGCGCCCGGATCGGCGAACTCGCGCTCGGCGACCGCGACGATCCCGGCCTGAGCCGCATCCAGAGCCGAACGGTCCACATCGGGGAACTCGGTGAGGCGCTCCCCCACGGCGGCCGCGCGGTCCGCCCGGTCCTGCCACCAGAGGCCGCCCGCGACGGCGGCGGCCACACCGAGCACCACCAACGCGAGCCCGATCCACCGCGCCGAGCCGAGCTGTCGTGTCATCGTTCCCCCGATTCCTCAGTGCGATGTCGTTCCCGACCTCATATGTTCGACGTCCGAGCGCCCCGAACGGTTCCCGGCGACACCCCGTAAGGTTGCGCGAACCGAGGCGAGGGCAGCCCGCGCGAGCCGAAATCGCCTACGGCGCCGGGAAACCGCGCTAGTCTCCGGATAGGCCGGCCGATGGGGAGGTACCGCCCTGGACACGCTGTGGACATTCCTCGTGCACCGGCGACATCAGTTGCTGGTCGACTCCTATCTGCACGTCTCGGCCGTGGTGCAATCGGTGCTGCTGGCCACGGTCGTCTCGGTGCTGGTCGCAGTGCTGGTCTACCGCAGCCCGTTCGGCTCCGCGATCGCCTCCGCGCTGGCGGGCGCGGTGCTCACCGTTCCGTCGTTCGCGCTGCTCGGTCTCCTGATCCCGGTCCTCGGCCTGGGTGTCGCGCCGACGATCACCGCGCTCGTGGTGTACGCGCTACTACCGATCATGCGCAACACCATCATCGGACTCGCTTCGGTGGATCCGGCCGTGACCGACGCGGCTCGGGGAGTCGGGATGAACCGGCTGCGGGTCCTCGCCCGGATCGAATTGCCGCTGGCCTGGCCCGCGATCCTGGCCGGAATGCGGGTGAGCACCCAGCTGATCATGGGAATTCTCGCCCTCGCCGCGTACGCCAAAGGTCCCGGGCTCGGCAATCTGATCTTCTCCGGGCTCGCCCGCCTCGGCAGTCCGAACGCGTTGCCGCAGGCGCTGGTCGGCACGATCCTCGTCGTCGTGCTCGCCCTCGTACTCGACGGGATCTACGTCCTGATCGGACGACTCACCACTTCGAGGGGACTGGCGTGACCGAGACCGAAAACCGTGGCCAGCTCGCCGGATCCGTCGTCTCCGGTGTGGAGATCGTGCTCGACTCGGTGACCAAACACTATCCGGGCCAGCGTGATCCGGCCGTGGACAGCGTCTCGCTGACCATCCCGGCCGGTGAGATCGTGGTCCTGGTCGGTCGGTCCGGCTGCGGCAAGACCACCACCATGCGGATGATCAACCGGCTGATCGAGCCGACCGCGGGCACCATCACGATCGACGGCCGCGACGCGGCCACGATCCATCCCGATCGGCTACGGCGCGGCATCGGCTATTCGATCCAGCAGGCGGGCCTGTTCCCGCATCTGACGGTGGCGAAGAACGTCGCGACGGTGCCGGGCCTGATCGGCTGGGACCGGCGGCGTATCTCGGCGCGGGTCGAGGAGATGCTGGAGCTGGTGGGTCTGGACCCGGACACCTTCCGCGACCGCTATCCGCGCCAGCTCTCCGGCGGCCAGCAGCAGCGCGTCGGAGTGGCCAGAGCGCTGGCGGCCGACCCGCCCGTGCTGCTGATGGACGAACCGTTCGGCGCGGTGGATCCGATCACCCGGGGACTGCTGCAGGAGGAGTTGCTGCGCCTGCAAGGCGAACTCGGCAAGACGATCGTCTTCGTCACCCACGATTTCACCGAGGCGGTCAAACTCGGTGATCGCATCGCCGTGCTCGGTGACCGATCCCGGATCCTGCAGTACGACACGCCCGCCGCGATACTGGCCGACCCTGCCGACGAGGCGGTCGCCGGTTTCGTCGGCGCGGACGCCTCGCTCAAACAGCTCACGCTGACCCGGGTCCAGGACGTCGAACTAGGCGACTGCCCCACCGCCACCGAGCAGGACCCGGCCGAGGCGCTGCGCGCCGCGCTGGCGGACCGGGACCGGCCGTGGGCACTGGTGCTGGACGGTCAGCGCCGTCCACGCCGCTGGGTCTCGGCCGCGCAGCTCGCGCACGCCGACTCGCTGGGCGACCTCGGATCGCCCGTGACGCAGACGTTGTCGCTGAAATCCACCCTGCAAGACGCGCTCGAGGCGCTGCTGACCCAGCGGAGCGCGACCGCGGTGGTGACCGGCACGCGCGGCGAATACGCCGGGCTGATCAGCATCGACACCCTGGTCGGCCACCTGGCGGCGCTGCGGACCGAGCACGGAGCCGACGCCGCCGCGACGGACGGCGCACCATGACCGCCCTTACCGCGGCGCCCGTCACCCAGCGCAGAGGCGAGCGCATCCGGTTGGTCGTGCAGCCCGTGCTCGTCCTCGCGCTCACCGCGGGCGTGCTGGTGTGGGCCTTCGCCCGCGACCTGACTGTCACGCAGCAAGCCAGTCTGAACGCGGGCAACGTCGCGACGGTCACCTGGCAGCACGTACTGATCACCGCGACCGTGGTGCTGATCGTGGTCGCGATCGGCGTCCCGCTGGGAACCCTGCTCACCAGACCGGGGTTCCGCCGCTCGGCCCCGGTTTTCGTGGGCGTCGCGAACATCGGCGCGGCCGCACCGGCTATCGGCCTGATCGTGCTGTTCTATCTGGCCACCCGCACCACGGGCTTCTGGATCGGGGTGGCGCCGATCGCGTTCTACTCGCTGCTTCCGGTGCTGCGCAACACCATCCTCGGCTACCAGCAGGTGGACCGGACGCTCGTCGACGCCGGTCGCGGACAGGGGATGTCGGCCGGGACGGTGCTGCGCCGCATCGAATTCCCGCTGGCGGTCCCCTACATCCTGGCCGGGCTGCGCACTTCGCTGGTACTCGCGGTCGGCACCGCGACGCTGTCGTTCCTGGTGAGCGCGGGCGGACTCGGCATCCTGATCGACACCGGTTACAAGCTGCGCGACAACGTCACCCTGGTGGTCGGCGCGGTGCTCGCGGTGGCACTGGCCTTGCTGGTGGACTGGCTCGGCGCGCTCGCAGAGGAATTCCTCGGGCCGAGGGGGCTCGAATGACCCGGGTGTGGCGGGTATTCACGCTCGGGCTCGGGTTGGCGCTTGTGGCCGCCTGCGGACTCGAGTCCGGCGGCGCGGTGCCACTGCGGGTGGGGCCGGGCAGCATCGGCCCGATCCCCGAACTGGACGGCGTGCGCATCACCGTGGGCTCGAAGGATTTCACCGAGCAGAACATCCTGGGGTATCTCATCGAATTCGCCCTCACCGCGGCGGGCGCCGACGTACGCGACCTGACCAACATCCAAGGCTCCAACAGCGTGCGCGACGCCCAACTGCACGGGCAGATCGACCTCGCCTACGAGTACACCGGCACCGGTTGGATCAACTACCTCGGCAACGAGACGCCGGTGCCCGACGAGATCGGCCAGTTCGAGGCGGTGCGCGAGGCCGACCTCGCCGAGCACGGCATGGTGTGGACGGCGATGGCGCCGATGAACAACACCTACGCACTGGTCATGAGCGCGCGCACCGCTCAGGAGACCGGCGTGCGCACGCTGTCGGACTACGCGGGACTGGCCGCCGCCGATCCGGCCGCCGCGTCCATCTGCGTCGGCACCGAGTTCAACGTCCGCCAGGACGGGTTTCCGGGCCTGGTCCGCAAATACGAGATCGACGCGGGCAAAGTGAGCAAGCGGATCGTGCAGGACGCGGTGGTCTACCAGGCGACCGCCGACGGCAAGCAGTGCCGCTTCGGCTCCGTCGCAGCCACCGACGGACGCATCCCGGCGCTGAATCTGGTGCTGTTGCAGGATGATCGCGGCTTCTTCCCGAAGTACAACGCGGCGCTGGTGATGCGCAAAAGCTTCGCCGACGAGCATCCGCAGGTGGCCGCGGTCATGACGCCGATCTCGCAGCGCCTCACCAACGAGGCCATCACCGAGCTCAACCGCCAAGTCGACGTGGACGGACGCGAACCCGCCGAGGTGGCGCGGGACTGGATGATCGCCCAGGGGTTCGTCACCGCGCGCTGAGCCGGGTCCTCGGGTCTGCGCGCCGGGCCCGCGTCCGCTCAGCCGGACGACACGGGACAGGCGCTCGATGCCGGACGACCGCCTGCCGGCGAATCGACCGTCGCCGGTTCGCCGACCACACCGAGGTCGCGTCCCAGTCCGCGCCCTGCGGGACTCCCAGGTGAGCCCCGCATCCGGCTCGGTCGACCCCGGCGCTCAGCGCGGGTCGCGACCCAGGTAACGCAGCAGACTCGCGACGGCGGCGCTGTCGGCGGGGCCGTCCACGATGGCGGCGTACGCGCCCCACTGACGCAACGGCTCGACGATTTCGGCCGCCTCGCCACTGCCGGGCGCCGGGTGGATGGCCCGCGCCGCGGTGAGCAAGTGCGCGGCGAGCTCGTCGGTCAGCGGCGACGGCTGACCGGTCGCGATCGCGATGTCCCACGCGTGCACCGCGGCGTCCAGCGCGCACATCACGGCGGCGACGGGGGTGGCGAGCGGGCCGTGCGGCAGTGGGGTCGCCACGCTTTCGTCGGCGTCGCGGACCGTTGCCCAGGCGGTCGAAGTCTGCTCGATCGCCGCGCGCACCAGCTCCGACGGGGCGCCGTCGATGACACCGGAGGGTTCGAACGGGTTGTAGGCCGGACCGTCGCCGATACCGAGCAGTTCCGCGAAGGCCAGTTGGTCTCCCGCGGCGTGCTGGACCACCTGCGTCACATCCCATTCCGAGCAGGGGGTGGGCAGGTGCCACTGATCCGCCCGCACCCCCGCGACCACGTTCTCCAGTGCTCGATAGGACTCGGCGAGCACGTCCCGCCAAACGGGGCGCAAAGTGATGGCGGCGGTGCTGGTGGCGTTCATGTCGTAGCCTTTCGGTTTTTTTCGCTGTGACATCAGCCTATGCGCGCATTAGGCTATTTTCGTTCCTAATTTCTGAGGAGAAAAAGTGACGTCGACCTCTACGCGCCTGCTGCGGTTGCTCACGCTGCTCCAGGACCGCGCGCACACCGGCCGCGAGCTGGCCGAGCGTCTCGGCGTCACCGATCGCACACTGCGCCATGACATTCAGCGCCTGCGCGAGCTCGGCTACCCGGTGCACGCCGAACGCGGCGCGATCGGCGGCTACCGGCTCGGCCGGGGCACGACCATGCCGCCGCTGCTGCTCGACGACGACGAAGCGGTGGCCGTCGCGGTCGCGGTAGGGCTCGCCGAGGACGGCTCCACCGGCATCGCGGACATCGCCGAGCACGTCACGAAAGCACTGGGCAAGCTGGACCAGATCCTTCCCAAACGCCTGCAGCGCAAGGTATCCGCGCTGCTGAACGCGACGGCGATCGGTCCGGCCACGACCGGATCGCGAGAGCCGGACGCGCCCGTTCCCGCCGCCGTGCTCACCACGCTGGCCGGCGCCATCCGCGACGGCGCTACGGTCCGGATCACCGAAGCCGCGACCGAATCCTCCGTCGAGATCGAACCGTATCGGCTGATCAACTGGCAGCGCCGCTGGTATCTGGTCGCCTACAGCCTGGCAGACCACTCCTGGCGCGCGATCGCGGTGGCCGGGATCCTGCGCGCCGATGCGAGTTCTCGCCGTTTCGCCGCGCGCTCGCTGCCCGACGACGATCTGGTCGCCTTCGTCATGCGCCATATCGCCACCACCGGCTGGAAGGTGCGGGCCCGGGTCACCGTGCTCGCGCCCGCCGAGACCGTCATCGCCCGGATCAATCCCGCCGTGGGCGTGGTCGAGGCCGTGGACGCGGACACCTGCGTGCTCTACACCGGCGCGGACGCGCTGGAGACGATCGCCATCTACCTGTCCATGCTGATGATGGACTTCCGCGTCGACGGACCGCCGGAACTCGTCGCCCACATTCGCACCCTCGGTCGCCGGTATACCGATGCCGTCGCCGCCCCTGACTCGCCGGAGCGATGAACACGGCCCAGGGCACGCTGCGGGGCATACGGCGTCGCCTCGCTGCGAGGCCTTCGGCCTAGCGCCGGGGGAGAGCGGCAGCATGCGCGGAGGCCATCGGCTGTTGCTGGAGTCACCGCTCGCGCGAAAAGGAGCCGGGCTCCGCTCACAGATCAGCGGGCGCGTATGTGGCAGCCGATACAGGCAGATCTGGATCGGTGCCCGTCCCGGATCAGGAATGCCCGATAGTGGTGGCCGCGTCGGCCGTCTTCCGCATCGGAATCAACGCGGTCAGGCCGATCGCGACCAGCGCCGCCGCCATCGCGATGAGGAAGGTGGTGTGGAACCCGTCGCGTGAGGGCAGCAGATGCGGACCGTACTGGATGGTCATGTGCGCCAGCACCACACTCATCACCGCGGCCGAGGTCGAGGTGCCGATCGAGCGCATCAGCGAGTTCAAGCCGTTGGCCGCCGCCGTCTCGGTGATCGGCACCGCGCCCATGATCAGCGCGGGCATCGCCGCATAGGCCAGGCCGACGCCGCCCGCGACGATCACCGAGGCGAGCACGATCTCCCAGACGCTGTTCATCAACACCACCGCGCACAGATAGCCGACGGCGATCACCGCCGAGCCGAGCGCGAGGGTGACCTTCGGGCCTCGTTTCGCCGACAGCCGCGCCGACACCGGCGAGAGCAGCATCATCACGAAACCGGTGGGCGCGAGCGCCGACCCGGCGCCGACCATGGACAACCCGAAGCCGTATCCGGTCTGTTCCGGCGCCATCAGCAGCTGCGGGAAGGTCAGCGACATGCCGTAGAGCGCGAATCCGATGGCGATCGACGCGGCGTTGGTGAACAGCACCCTCGGGCGCGCCGACACCCGCAGGTCCACCAGCGGCGAACGCTGCCGCAGTTCGAAAGCGCCCCAACCGAGGAACACCACCACCGACACCGCGAACAGCATCAGGATCGGCGCGCTGGCCCAACCCCGATCCGCGCCTTTCGTGATCGCGACGAGCAGCGCGAGCAGCGCCACCGACAGCCCGATCGCACCGCCGAAGTCGAACCGGGCGGGCGTGCGCACCGGCGACTCCGGGACGAACGCGAAAACCGATGCGGCGCAGACGACACCGAGGACGGCGGAGGTCCAGAACAACATGTGCCAATTCGCGTGCTGTGCGATGGCCGCCGCGACCGGCAGGCCGACCGCGCCGCCGACGCCGAGCGTGGCGCTCATGATCGCCATCGCGGAACCGACCCGCTCGGCGGGCAGTTCGTCCCGCATGATGCTGATGCCGAGTGGAATGGCCCCGACCGCCGCACCTTGCAGCGAGCGCCCGACGATCTCGGGCAGCAGCGTGGAGAACACCGCGCAGACCACTGAACCGGCGACCATCAGAAGCAGATTCGCGAACAAGATGCGGCGCTTGCCGAACATGTCGCCGAGGCGGCCGCTGATCGGGGTCGCCACCGCGCCCGCCAGCAGCGCCGCGGTCACTACCCAGGACGCGTTGGACGCCGACGTATTCAGCAGGGCGGGCAACGACGGAATGATCGGAATGACGAGGGTCTGCATGAGCGAGACCACGACACCGACCATGCCCAGCGTCGCGATGAGCAGGGCGGGCGCGGGACGGCGCCGATCCCCCGGACCTGAGACGGTCGAAGTCGCGTCGGCAGCTACACTCACATATGCACGGTACATATCATGTGTATGGTGCACAATTTGGAATCGGCGTGACGCACGCGACATAGTGAGGTCATGTCCGATTCCGGTTCCGGCGGCAACGCGGCGCTGAGCCGCCTGGCCTTCGAACTCTCCCTGCTGTCCAGGCACTTCCCCGCCGCACTGCTACGCCGTCCCGGTTTCCGACTCGACCGCTCCGCGTATCTGATCCTGACGCGACTGGAACTGGACCAACCGCTGAGTCTGCGCGAGCTGTCCGAAGCCTTCCAACTGGACATCTCCACGATCAATCGTCAAGTCGGAGCCATGCTCAAACAGGGCCTGGTCGATCGGGTGCCCGACCCCGAGGGAGGCATCGCTCGCAAGATTCGTGCCAGCGCGAAAGGGCTGGAACTGCTGGCCTCCGACCGCAAGCAGAGCCGTCAAGGTATCGGCGCGGTGGTGGCCGACTGGACCGACGCCGATGTCGATCAATTCGGCGAGCTGATCGCGCGATTCAACCAGTCGGTCGAGGACCGGGAGAACAATCCCTGGCCGCGCCCGCCGCACATGGAGTGACGCACGATCGACTGATGTTCGCCGAAGCATGGCTCGACGACACGGCGAGTGCGGCCACTTCGTCCCCGGCCGAACCGGATGCTCACAATTTGCCCTTGTCGCCGCGAGCTCGGCGTTAGGCTCCCCGCATGCGAAAAGCACCTCAGCCGAAGGGAACCGCGTGGTGGGACAACTACCTTGTCGCACTGGTCGGTTTCTTTCTCGCGGGCGGGCTGGCCTTCGCCGCCGTCACCGCAGCCCAAGCCGACGCCTACCCATTGGCGATAGCCCTGGGAGTGCTGGCCGTTCCCTTCGCCCTCCCCACCGTCGTGCAGATCGTGGGCGAACTCGTGGTCTACCTGACCCTGATCGGACTGATTCTGCTCCTGCCGGTGCTGACCGTCAGTCCTGAGTTGCGCGAGTGGGGGAAGAACCGGTGGCACGGTCTGAGGTAGACGCCTAGCCGCAGACCTGCTGGTGCGCGTTACGCAATGCGACAGCGAGCGGATCCTGCGACAGACCATAGGGGTCGATGCTGTTGCGCACCACCCAGATGGCTCCGCCGACTACCAGGCACAGTGGCGTCGGAGGCTGCGACGGCGGATTCGCGTGCGCGATCGTCGCGCCCCCTGCCATGAACGATCCGGCGATCACCAACGCCGCGAGCATTTTTCGCATCGTGGAGTCCTTTCGTCGCCGCACAGCGTACGCCGGATCCCGCGGCCGGACCGGCGAATGCGGCGCCTGCGTCCGAGCGGACCAGGACGCCGTGCCGTTAATACCCGCGGACGACTCGGCGATTCCCGACCGACAGGTGGTATCGACGAGAAAGAAGGTTGACGTGAGCGATGACGTTGACGTGAGCGATGACGCGGCCACCGCCGAGCGATTCGCCGACCGTCTGGTGGCGTCGGCCCTGGGCGCCATCGACCTGCTGGCGATCCATCTGGGTGACCGGATGGGCTGGTATCGAGCGCTGGCCGACCACGGTCCCGCCGATGCCGCAGAGCTGATCGCACGCGCGGGCGGCGACGAGCGTTACGCCCGCGAATGGCTGGAACAACAGGCCGCCGCCGGGATTCTGACCGTCACGCCCGACCGCCGGTTCGAACTGCCCGCCGGCGCCGCGGAGGTGCTCACGGATCCCACCAGCTTGAACTATCTGGCGCCGCTGGCGCGCATGCTGGCCGCCGCGGCGGTGCAGTCACCGGCGCTGATCCGGGCCTATCGGGACGGCGGCGGCGTTGGATGGTCGGAGTTCGGCACGGACATGCGCGAAGCCCAGTCGGATATGAACCGGCCCTGGTTCGAGCGACGGCTCGCCGCCGCGCTGACCGGCGTACCGGATCTCGCCGAAACGCTGTCCCGGCCGGGAGCACGGGCCGCCGACGTGGGCTTCGGCGGCGGCTGGTCCACCATCGCGCTGGCCAGGGCCTACCCGGACCTGACCGTCGACGGCTACGACATCGACGAGCCGTCGGTGGACATGGCCAACCGCAACGCCGCCGCGGCCGGGCTCTCGGATCGGGTGCGGTTCCACCGCGCCGACGCCGCGACCGCCTTGGGCGAGCAGGCCTACGACGCGATCTTCGCCTTCGAATGCCTGCACGATCTGCCCCACCCCGTGCCGGTGCTGGCCGCGATGCGTCGTGCGCTGCGTCCCGGCGGCGCGGTGGTCGTCATGGACGAAGCAGTGGCGCCGGAGTTCCGGGCGCCCGCGGATGACGTCGATCGGCTGATGTACGGATTCAGCCTGCTGATCTGCCTGCCCGACGGCCGCGCGCATCCCGGCTCGGCTGCCACCGGCACCGTCATGCGCCACGACACCCTGCGCCGTTACGCACGCTCAGCGGGCTTCGCCGATATCGAGGTGCTGCCGATCGAGGATTTCGGCTTCTGGCGCTTCTACCGCATGATCCCGTGAGCGCGCTCCGGTCGGCACATCCCGAACCGCGAAGTCACGCGATATAGGGACGTTCTGCCCGCGCGGACCGGAGCGCCCGCCCCCACCAGACCAGCTGTTCGAGCAGTTGATCGGCCGCGGCGACCGGCATTTGCGGATCCGTCGGTTTCCCTGCCGAATCGAACCGCGTGCCCGCGTCGTGGAAGCTCACCGTGTCGCGCACGGTGACCGCGTGCAGTTCGGCGAACACGTGCCTGAGATGCTCCACGGCGCGCAAGCCGCCGGAGATGCCGCCGTAGGAGACGAACCCGACGGGCTTGGCCCGCCATTCGATGTAATGCCAGTCGATGGCGTTCTTGACCGACGCCGGATAGCTGTGGTTGTACTCGGGTGTCACCACGACAAAGGCGTCCGCCGCGGCCAGTCGGGGGCCCACCGCTGCCAGCGCCCGCGCCGCCTGCGGCTCGGGACTGCTGGAAAGCCGTTCCGGCAACGGGGTTTCGGCCAGATCGATCACGTCGACGGTGACGTCGTCGCGCCGGTCGGCATGCTCGGCGAACCACTTCGCGACGGTCGGGCCGAAGCGGCCCGCACGGGTGCTGCCGATGATCACGGCGAGTTGGAGCGGATGGTCGGACATGATCGGTTCCCTTCGACGCGTGCGATACCGAGAACAGCGTCGAACCTGAACCAAGGTTCATGTCAAATCGGCTCTCTCGCCGATCAGACCTCCAGATCCTCCTCGATCCCCTTCAGGCGGTGCCGGGCCAACGCGAGATTCGCCCGGCCCCGGTCCAGGGCCAGGTAGAGGAACAGGCCCTTGGACTTGCGCCCGGTCATCGGCCGGATGATGTGGTACTGGCCGGACAGCGTGATGAGGATGTCCTCGATCTCCTCCTTGAGCCCCAGCTGGTCCATGGTCCGCAGCTTGGCCCGCACCACCTCGGTGTTGCCCGCGCCTGCCACCTGGAGATCCAGGGACTTGGAACTGCCGAGCATGCCCAGCGCCATGCCGCTGTTGTAGTCGACCACGGCGGCGCCGATCGCACCGTCGATCACCATCATGTCTTTGAGCGCCAGATCCATATTGGACATAGTTGTTCCTTTCAGTTGGTTTTCGTGGCTTGTTCGCTTCGTGCGTCGGTCGCCACCGGCGTCAGCAAGTCGGCGATCGCGCGGGCCGCCGGACGGGATTCCAGATGCAATCGGCCGATGTTCACCTCGGGGGCGGCCAGGACGGTGAGCGAGGTCCAGCCGGCCGCGTAGATCACCACGTGCCCGCCGGTGCCGTGCACCACGACCTCGTTGAACCCGCCGCCGTGCGCGGTGCTGGCCAGCCGGTGCGACAGCGACAGCTGGGAGGCGGCCATGGCGGCCATACCGTTGGGCTCGATCTGCGGGGGTAGATCGTGTGCGACGAGCAAGCCGTCGTTGGATGCCACCAGCGCGCCGGTCAGCCGAGGGACACGATCGCGCAGTGCCTTCAGCTCCGTGAGCACCGCCGCGTTCGGTTCGGGTCCGGACATCGCCACCTTGGTCAACCTTCCCATCCAATCGCCGAGCAATTTCTTTCGCGTGGTCACGCGAGTTCCTCCAAAGCCGCTTGCAGGCGGACCAGCAAGTCGCGGTCCGGCGGCTCCGGGCGATCGGCGGCGGGGATCGGCGCGGCCGCGTGCCGCCCACGGCGCCGGGGAAGCCGACCCGGCGGGGCGATCACGGGTGCGGCCGCTTCGGGTTCCGTGGCCACCGGCCCGGGCACGACCGGCTCGGCCGCCGTCGGCGCGGACGCCGGTACGGGCGGCTCGATCAGCCCCGCTGCCGTCAGGTCGCGCACCGCGACGAGGCATCCATAGGTCGTCCGGCCGAGTTCACGCCCGATGCCCGCGACGCTGCGCCGGCCATCGGCGGCGGCCAGCACCTCCGCTTGGCCCCCGGTGAGTACGACACGCCGCCGCCGCACCCTGCGGACCGGCACCACGGGGACGCGGTCGACCAGCTCCGCGGGCCACGGCCCGGATTCCGGGTCGCCGCGTCGCGCGCACTCCTGCACGAGAACCCGGGGCGTGATGTGGCATACGGGGGCGAGCCAGTGCGGCGGCGCGGGCCGGAACTCGGGGACGGCGGGTGAGGCCAGCAGAAAGTAGGCGGCGTCGAAGACCGACAGCATCGCCAGGGTTTCCAGCCGCGGCCTTCCCAGCACACGGCCGGGATCTCCCGCTCTCGCGCGCCGCCAGTCCTCGGCGGTCGCCACGCCCGCCTCGACCACCAGCCGGTCCAGCCCCGTGGTGCGACGGCAGTCGGCGGAAACGATCGCGCCTCCGGCGAGATGGAACGCGCCGTCGCCCGCGTGCAGCACGCCCGTACTCCCTTCCTTCTCCAGTCGCCGTAATTCCACCGCGAGTTCAGGGCTCATGAGCGTCCTCGGCCAATTCGTCGAGAATTCCACGGAGCTGGAATCGCGCCATCGCCAGATTCCCGGTGTCGTCGTCGAACAGCACGTGCACGAAAAGCCGCCCGTCGAAGTCGCCGTTCACCAGGTTCAGCAGGTGATATCCGCGAGTTCCGCACACGATGATCTCGGTGACGTCGTCACCGTCGCCGCCGGTCGACAATGCCGGGCAGGCGAGCACCGCCCGCACCACATCCGTTGTGGCCGCGGCATCTTCGTGCTCGTCCACCAGATCGTGCCTGCCGTCCGCGGCGATCGCCAGACCGCTCGCGCCGTCCACGAGCGTCACACTGCGCGCACCGGGAATATCCATGATGCGTTTGAGACAGCCGTCGATACCGATCACGCGCCACCACTTGTCATGTGAGGGGTTTACGGTTTCCAGACGCTACACACGGGCAGTGGGCGTGTACAGCAAATCGGGGGAGAAATTTCCGGTAAAAACCATTTGCCCTGGAAAGGGTCGAATTAGACCTTTTGGTATTCAATACCTGTTGGTATTCAATACCTGTTGGTATTCAATACCTTTCGGTTTTTCCACGTCGACGCACCGGAGCCGACCACAATAAGTCCTCGCTACGGCCGCTCGAATGCTCCGGTGCCACTTTCGCGACACGACTGCGCAGGTTCACGCACGAACATGCGCCGCACCGAGTACAAGTTCTCGCGCGGTGCGCTGCTCGCTGGGCAAGGCCGGACGGTCCGCCCGACAGTCACCACGCAGCAATCAGAAGACCCGCCCGGTCCGGGTCGACGCCGACTCGGCCGCGGCGCCGTAGGACGAAAGGTCAGTTCGCGGTGAGGCCCGTGGCGATCTTGACCACGACCTTGTCGCCGGTCACTTCCTGCACGGTGATGGTGCGCCCGTCGGCGGATTGGGTTTCCCCGGCCGGGACCGTGACCTCCTGGCCACCCACCGAGAGAGTGACCAGATTCCCGTTCACAGCAACGAGTCTCGTTTCGATGCCGAGGATGCTGGCTTTCGCGTCCACACCCCGGTCGAACGTCACCGTGCATCCCGTGACGGTGCAATCGGTCTTCGTACCGGGGCCTTCCGCCGTGCAGGCGGCAGCGCCGAGCGAAGCCAGCAAGGCGAACATGGACACTGCGACGACCCGACGAAAAGCCACGCGCTCAGTGTAGAGCCAACGACCTCGCTGTCCGGAGCCTTTCCCGCACAGGCCATTCCCCTCGAGGATCAGCCGAACCGTCAGCGCCGGCCCCGCAGATAGTCGCTCACCACGGCGGCGCCGAGACCGTCGAGGTCCGGAGCCACCACGCGTCCGCCGCTGCGGCGGGCCACCAAGTCGACGAACGCGCCCAGTCGCGGATCGTCGCCGAGCATGAATACCGTCACCGACGCGCCGAGTTTGGCCAATGCGTCGACCTGGGCCATCGTCACGGCCAGCGTGCGCGGCTCCGGGGGCCAGTTGAAGTACGCCTCACCGTCCGGTTCCAGATGGGCGGTCGGTTCGCCGTCGGTGACGACCAGCACGACGGGCACCGCGTCCGGGTGCCTGCGCAGGTGCGCCGCGGCCAGCAGCAGCGCGTGGTGCAGATTGGTGCCCTGCTCCCAGACGCCTTCCAGCGCGGTGAGTTCGCCGATGTCGACGGTCGTGGCGTGCCTGCCGAAGGTGATCACGCTCAGCGCGTCGGAACGGAAGCGGGTGCCGATCAAGTGGTGCAGCGCGAGGGCGGTGCGCTTCATCGGCACCCATCTGCCGTCCTGCACCATCGACCAGGACGTGTCGACGCACAGCGCCACGGCGGCCCTGGACCGCCGCTCGGTCTCCATGATCTCGACATCGGAAACATCCAGCGTTACCCGGCGGCTGCCCGTGGACGCCGACCGCAGCACGGCATTGCGCACGGTCCGCGACACGTCCCACGGCTCGGTGTCACCGAAGCGCCAAGCCCGGGAGCCACCGGTCGGCTCACCTGCCGCACCGGCCAGGGCCGTGTCGCGCTCACCGCGCCGAGACCGCAACTGCCCGACGACATCACGCAACGCCACCTCACCGAGCCGCCGCAAAGCCTTGGGCGTCAATCGCAGTGAGCCGTCCTGCGCCCGCTCGAAGATGCCTTGCTCGCGCAATTCGCGTTCCAGCTCGGCCAGCCGGGCCGCGTCCACGCTCGCATCCGCCCCGAGGTGGCGAGCCAGCGCGTCCAAGTCGATGTCCTCCAGCCGGGCACCGGCGTAGGACTGGCCGAGTTGCTCGGCGAGCGCGTCGAGTTCGGCGAGGTCCTGTAGGGCTTGCGCGCCCGCGCCGAGACCGAGCGGGTCCTCGCCGCGGAAACGCCGCCCGGAAGTCCAGTCCTCGCCCGGGCGCAGCGCCCGCAGATGCGCGTCCAACGCGGCGACCTGCTGGGCGATGCCCGGGTCGCCGAACGCCTGGCCGATCAGCTCGGACAATTCCGCGCGCTGCTGCTCGGACATCGAGTTCATCATCCGTTGCGCGGCGGCGGCGCGGGCCGCGAGCGCGTCGATCAATTCCTCGGTGTCGCGTGGGTTCTCCGGGAAGAATTCGCCGTGCTCGGCCATGAACTCGGCGAATCGCTTCTGGGTGTCCTCGCCCCGCGCGTGGGCGGCGAGCAGGTCGTTCAGGTCGGACATCATCCGCCTGACCCGCTCGACGTCCTGGGGCGTCGTGTTCTGCAAGGCCTGTTTCATGCCCTCGAAGCGCGATTCGAGCAGCTCTCGGCCGAGCAGGTCGCGGATCTTCTGGTAGTTCTCGCGGCCGGTCGCGGATCGCCAGTCGTACTCGGCGAGTTCGGTGACGGCGGCGGCCGTGCTCGACGGCAGTGCGTCCAACTGCGCCTCGGCGAACCTGGCGTCGTCGGAGGGGTCGGGGAACAGGACGCGGCGCTCGGCGTCCAGCGCCTCTTCCAGCAGTTCCCGGACCTGTTGCAAAGTACCATCCAGCCGGTGACTCCGGGAGATCTCCGCACGGCGCTGCCACAGCCGGCGCGTCAGCTCCTCCAGCCCCGGCATGGTGCGGGTGCCGCGCCGCAGCAACTCTTGCAGAGCATTGCGCGGCGAACTTCCCTCCATCACGTCGCGACCGATCCGGTCCAGCGCCTCTCGCAGGTCCAGCGGGGGCGCCAAAGGATCGGGTCCGTCGTGATAGGGCCCGTAGGAGTAGCGATCGGAAGCGGTCACGACGCCCCGCCGGAAGCCACCGCGGTCATCGGCCGTACACCGCCACACCGTCGTCGGAGTCTTTCGCGATCTGACGCGCCAGGTAGAGCGCCTCCAAAGCGAACTCGACGGCCGAAGCGATCCGGGACGGCGGATCGGCGGCGTCGACACCGAGCCGTGCGGCGACTTCGTGCAGGACGGGCAGTTCGGGCAGCGCCGACAGCACCTGCTCGCCCGGCACGCGTTCGCCGGTGGTCACCAGATGGCCGTCACCGACCGCCTCGGCCAGCGGACGCAGGTTCAGACCACCGAGTAACGCCCCCGCGGTCTCGGAGAACGAGCGGCGCAGCAGGTGGGTGAGATGTTCCTGCTCCCGGCCCTCCTCGCCGGACTCGAACTCCAGCTTGCCACGCAACACCGCCGGGACGGATTCGAGGTCGACGGGACGGGCCACGGCGGGACTCTCGCCGGTCACCGCGGATCTGCGCAACGCCGCCGCCGCCACGGTTTCGGCCGCGGCGACGGCGAACCGCGCCGACACCCCCGACCGCTGGTCGATCGCGGACGACTCGCGCAATTGCCGCACGAAGCGAGCGAGCACCTCGATCAGCGGATCGCCCACCTCGGCAACCAGCCCGGCCTCCTGGCGGACCAGAGCCACCTCGGCCGCCACGCTGAGCGGGTAATGCGTGCGGATCTCCGCGCCGAACCGGTCCTTCAGCGGGGTGATGATCCGGCCGCGGTTGGTGTAATCCTCCGGATTCGCGGTGGCGACGAGCAATACGTCCAGCGGCAGCCGCAGGGTGTAGCCGCGGACCTGGATATCGCGTTCCTCCATCACGTTCAGCAGCGCGACCTGGATGCGTTCGGCGAGATCGGGCAGTTCGTTGATCGCCACGATGCCGCGGTGCGCGCGAGGGACGAGCCCGAAGTGGATGGTCTCCGGGTCGCCGAGGCTGCGGCCCTCGGCCACCTTGACCGGGTCGACGTCACCGATCAGGTCACCGACGGAGGTGTCGGGCGTGGCCAGCTTCTCCGCGTACCGCTCCGAGCGATGGCGCCACGCGACGGGCAGGTCGTCGCCCAGTTCGGCGGCCAGCCGACGACCGGCCGGGCTGATCGGGTCGAGCGGATGTTCGCCCAGTTCGGCGCCCGCGATCACGGGCGTCCACTCGTCGAGCAGACCGACCAGCGAACGCAGCAGACGGGTCTTGCCCTGGCCGCGCTCACCGAGCAGCACGACATCGTGCCCCGCCAGCAGCGCGCGCTCCAGCTGCGGCACGACCGTCCGGTCGAACCCGACGATGCCGGGCCACGGGTCGCCGCCGGAACTCAGCAGCGCCAGCAGGTTCTCGCGGATCTCGGTTTTCACGCCACGCGGCAGGTGCCCGGCCGAACGAAGCTCGCCCGCGGTCGTGGGCAGGTGTGCGGGAACTTTCACGAATTCGACGCTACGGCCATTCCGCCGCCGGGTCGACCGCAAAAGTGCCGCGCACGCTAGCTTACTAGCATGCTAGCATCGACGAGTGGGCGACGAGGAAGTGAAGCAGTTCAACGTGTACTTGCCGGTCGGGCTGATCAAGCAGGTGAAGTTCCGCGCCATCGAGTCGGGCACGTCCCTGTCGGCACTGGTCGCGGACGCGTTGCGCGCCTACCTGGACGACGCCCAAGACAACGATCAGGACTGAAGGAGAGGCGTTGATGACGACGACGGGCATCGAAGGCGTGCACGTGGAGACGCACAACTGGGGCAAGACGGCGAGATTCTTCCAAGCCCTCGGCTACGAGCCGGAGTTCACCACCGACCACAACTCCGGCCTGTTCCGCAACGGGGACGGACCTTACGTTTTCATCGCCGAAGTGCCGAATTATCAGAGCCCCCGGACACAACTCGTACTCACCGTCACCGACGCCGACACGTTCCAGCCGAACAGCGACATCGAAGTGGTCGCACCGTTCGAGGCAACCCATTACGGGACAAAGGAAATGACGGTGCGGGATCCCGACGGGCGCGAGTGGAGTTTGCAGGCTCAGGGCTGAGATCGCTCGGCGCCGGTCACGAGAGACCACCACAGCGGACAAGCCTCCGCATGGGTAGTCGTCTCGCATGCAGAACCACCCCGACCATGCAGCGCCAACCCGCGGAGCAGCGCTGTCGCCGACCGCCTTCGAAAGTCAGACGGGTATCGCTGCGGCGTGCGGGCTAACGGGTGGTGAGCTGCCGTTCGTTGACCACGCGCGGTGCTGTGGCGGCCGCTGTTGCGGCAGCTTCCTCCACAATCGGCGCCTTGTCCACGGCCACGACCGGCGTTACCTGCTCCATCCGCGCCGGACGACCGTTGTCGTCCCCGCTGGGGGCGTAGTGCTGAGCCACGCCCGCGCCGATCGGCTCCAGCGCACGGCCGTTCGGCGCAACGGTCTCCGAGCGCACGACATGCTCGGAGTCGGCGCCGGGCACGGTGACCTCCTGCGCCACGTCACGGGCAATCGACTCGGAGTGGGCTTCGGAAGACTCATGTCGTGCACCGTGCTCGTCGGCCGTCTCCGCGATTTCAGAGGCACTCGGCTCGGTCGCTGCAGCGGTCGGATGCTCCACCGGCCGCTCGGCCGGCTCCGGCTGCCTGCTGAAGCGGATGCGGTCGAGCGTCTGGCGCACCGCCGCCGCCAACCGCGCGTCGAGAACCGCCTCGTCCGGGCTGGACTCGGCGGGCGGGTGCGCACCGGACCCGGAACCGGCGGCAGACCGCTCGACCGCCGGAAACGGTGTGGTGGCCAGCCACAGCTCGGTGAGTTCGGGCGCGGGCACAGCGGTGGTCGCAGCTGCTCGGGCTTCATCGGCGGATGGCTGTCCCGCTTCGACCGCGGTGGTCCGGTCCTGTTGCGGATCTGCGCCGGGGTGCTGCCCGGCCACAGCCGCGGCCTCCGGAGCTTGTTCGGCGCTGGAAGGCTCCCCGGCCCGGCGAGCGGTCGCAGGCGGCTCCATGAGGATGCTCGGCAGGATCTGGTTCCCGGCCCCTCCGACCTGAGTGAGCGCCGCAAGTCGTTCCTGGAGATCTTCATGGTCGGGCACGGCGGCGGTCGCTTGCTCGATCGCCCGCCCGTATCGCTCGGCGACGAGCCGGTGGGTGACGAGCGCGACGCCGATCATGATCGGTGCGATCGCGTGGATACCGATCCCGGCCAGGTCGCCTGTCCTGAAGTAGGGGAACGTGTTCAGCGCGATGCTCGCCGTCAGCAAGACGCCCTCGACGGTGTAGACCTGCCACAACCGATCGATCACCCCCCACTCGGCGGTATCCCCGGTGGACAGCATCAACGCGACGAGTACCGCGCTGATCAGCGCTTCCAAGCCATAGGACAGCCAGAACATGGGATTGCTCGCGCCGCCGGTCGGCGCGATGTTCTGCTGCACCGTGACCGCGGAGAACAGCATCGAGAACGCGACCACCCCGGCCAGCAGCCCCAGCACCCGCGGCTTGCGCTGGTGCAGGCGAGCCACTTTCGCGTGCGGACTGCTGCTGTGCCGCTGCTCACCGATCGCCTGCGCGGCCCGTAACAGGTCGGCAGCCTCGCGCTCGGCCAACTCGGCGGCCGTGCGCCGCACCCGCTCCGCGGCATCGGCGGCCGCCTGGATACGCGCCCGCTTCTCGTGGCGTTCGTAGTCACGCACGAGCTCGGCCAACTCGCGGGAGGCGGCGAGCTCACGCTCCGACAGTGCTTCCAGTAGTGCCGGGTCGTCCTGGTGGGCCAACCGTTCGTGCGCGATCTGCACCCGGTCCGGCAGCGCGCCTGCCACCAGGTCATCCACCGGCGGCGCCCCGGGGGACGCCTGGGTCGTGAAACGACGGAACATCAGCAAAGAACCTTTCCGACGATCGAGTGTTCCAGACGCAGCGCGCCAGAGCTTCCTCGGCCGTCGACCTCTTCCGAGAAACCGGTCGATCGCCTGGACCGGAGACCGACAAGATAACTCGTTATCGAAAGTCGTTCGACCCGACGAGCAATCGCGGCGGTCGGGGTCGGCCGCCCGGCAGCGCCGGTCGACGCCGGGACGGAACTCGGCTCAGTAGCCCTTCGCGGCAGCGCGCGGGTTCGTTTGCTGGACCTTCTCTTGGAGGTCGTGACCGTCTCGGGAGACGCCGTACCGTTCCATGACGTAGTTCATGCTGGCGGCCACATTGGCCACCGGATCGTGGATGTTGTTGGACGTTCCGGCCACGTGGTAGGCCTGGAAGGTGCTGGGGATGGTCTGCGTAAGCCCCCTGGACGCTCTTCCCGCTGCGGCGTTGCTGTCCCAGTTGTTGACCGCGTTGGGGTCATTGCCCGATTCCCGTTGGATCAGGACCCGGTAACCCTGCTTCCAGTACTCGCGGGCCACTGGATCGGTGATACCCAGCGCGTCGAGCGCACCCTCGATGGCGGCGTCGACCGAGACGTTGCCCTGGTAGCGGGAGTAGTCGGCGGCCGTCGCGGCGGGCACGAAGCTCGAATCCGGCGTATAACTGCGCTGCATGTAGTTGCTCGGCACGTAGTTACGGGGCGCTGACGCCGGAGTGTAGGCCGGGGTGTGTGTCGGCACGGAACCTTTGATGTCGTTCGCGTGAGCCTGCACGCGGTCGTTGGCCTTCTCGATCTCGTCGTGCACCTTGTCGATCGTCCGCAGCACGGTGTTCGCCAGCCTGAACTCGAGGTCGAGGTCGATGAACTCCTTGCCAGGACTCGGGCCAGTGATATCTCTGAGCGCATCCTGCAAAGCTTTGACGTGTTGCTTGACCGCCACGAAAGTGCCGCTCGAGATGTCGTATGCGCCGTAGGCGGACAGGTCGACGTTGGCGTCCTGCTTATGAATTTCCTCTTTGAGGTCGCTGAACTCGCGTGCGCGTTCGGCGTAGCCCTTGGCCAAGGCCGAGTTGTCCTCGTCACCGATGATGAGCTTCTCATCGCGCAACAACTTCAGCATATCCGGGGCCTGCGAAGGCGTACCCGTCGCCAGCAGATCCGCGGAAGTCTGAATTGCCTCCCGCGCCGCCGCGAGGAACTCGATGAACCAGGGGCGCACGCCAGTGGGTGGGTCGAGCTTCACCACCCAGCGTTCCGGGCTCATCGAGGCACCTGGACCTCGGGAACGCCGCTCCCGGTCGGCTCTGCGAACACCGGCATCATCACCTCACGCCTGATCAACCTCATGAGGCCCCGCGCGGCCTGCCACTTCGGACACTCACGAGTATCGCGCAGCAGGGGATGGACTTTTCCCGCCCATGGGAGTAGATAGCGGCCTTGCGCTGCGAGAGGTTCATCCCCCTCGACATCACTCTGCGGCGCGCGACATTCCGGGGCGAAGTGTTTCATCGATGCGGTGCATCGACGGTTGCCCGGGGTTCGGTGGCAGTCCTGGCTCGGCGAACACAACGCGCTACTGCACAGATAGAGGTTCGTAGCCGAACGTTGCGCGACCTGAACGACGAAGGTCAGAACCGGGTGAAACCCGTGAGCAGTGGCCGTACCGTCGCCTCGCCGGCCGGGCCGGAACGCAGGCCGGCGAGCACCTCGTCGGACATCTCACCGTAGGTCTCGAACGACTGCACCTCGCAGTGCGCCATGACGTCCTTGATGTAGGGATCGGACATCTTCCAGTGCGCGAGCACGGCTTCGGAGTCGCGATAGAGCTGGAAGCTGTGGGCCACGCCGCGTTCTTCGTCGAGAAAGACCTGCACCATCAGCTGCGGGCCATGTTCCTCGACGAATGCCACCGCCCGCTGCACAGCCGCCTCGAACTGTTCGAGGTGACCTTCGGTGATCCGCATGGTGTTGTGAAACAGAATGCTCATCCCTCGATCCTCGAACATCAAGGCCAGTTGAGGTCAATCCGAGCCGACGCACTCTTCCCCGTGTACCGCTCATAGCGAATCAGCAAGCGAGTTCGCCGGGCGAGCCTTCGCTTACGGCCCTTCGAACTGCTCGCTTCCGCACCGGCCGAACAGGCATCCCTTCCCGCCGACGCCGAACACGTTCCCCTCCACAGCCCGGCTGACCGGCTCGACGCCACGCGGGCTGCGATGCGGATCCCCTCGCGGATCTCGCTGAACGAGTGCATGATCCGAAGTAGCCCACATAACTCAGGTTCGCCATCGCCGATGCCGACACCTCGAGTCACGTGACCGAACGGTGCGGGCGCGGCGAAACTACCGGCCCGCACCGTCGGCATCACGGGTTGTTCGTCAGTGACAGCGTCGAGCGGTGTGTTCTCTTGGCGGCTGTCCGCTCAGGATGGCCGATCGATGATCGGCTCTGTCGAATTCATGGGTGCGCCGAACCAGGAGGAGAGCGCTTCTCGCAGCGCGAGCGCGGCGGTGTCGGCGGGTTCGTCGACGGTGGCGGCCCAGGCGACGTGGCCGTCGGGACGGATCAGCAGGGCATCGGCTGTTCTGTTGTCGGCTTTGGCGGTGTGGATGTCTATCCGATGCCGCCAGTCTCGGGCGATCTCGCGGAGGTCTTGACGGTCGGTGAGGTCGAGCAGGACGGGCCGTGCGGTCTGCATGAGTTCCGCGACACTGGTGAAGCCCTGGTCGGTGTGTAACGTGAGGTCGGGTGCGAACGTGCCGGCCAAGGCGTGGTGGTGGGAACCCGGCATCGGATATCGAATGTCGGTGTGGCCGACGAGGGCGCCCATACGACGCAAGGCCGGCTCGTCGACGAGCAACTCCTGGAAGACTTGCCGAAGCGCTTCGGCCGCCGGGTCGTGTCCGCGCCGCAGTGCCACCTGAGCTCGGGTCTGGAGCCGCGCCCGTGCACCGGCGAAGTAGCGTTCGTCGTGATAGGTGTCCAGCAGACCGGCCGGCGCCCAGCCGTGGATGTCGGCGCCCAGCTTCCAAGCGAGGTTGACCGTGTCGAGCATGCCGACATTGAGCGCCGTGCCTGTGGCGGGGAACAGATGGGCCGCATCGCCGGCCAGCAGGATCCGCCCGTCGCGGTATCGCTGCGCCTGCCGATCCTTGAAGGTGTAGCGGGTCAGCCGAGTCGGTTCTCCCAAGGGCAGATCCGCGCCGAGCACGCGGCGAATGCTGTCTCCGAGCTCGGTCGGAGTCAGCGGCTCGTCGTCGTCGTATTCGGTGGACTCGTCTTCGGTGGTTTGGAGGAACAGAACCCCGGAGCTGACCGCGAACGCGAACACACCGCGGTCTGTCCGCGTGAAACCCGCATGGATCGTGCCCAGCCCGGGGACGTCGATATCGCCGTTGTCGAGCACAGTCACCGAATCATGCACGGCGACCTGGGCCAGCCTGTTGACCTCTGGATATGTGGCGCCGGGGAACTCGATTCCCGCCATGTCACGGATCCGGCTGCGCCCGCCGTCGCAGCCCACCAGGTACCGGGCGGTCACCTGGTGGGTTCCGTCCGGCCCGCGCACGTCCGCGGTCACCGTGGCGTCGTCCTGGCGCACCCCGACCACCTCGTGTCCGCGACGGATCTCGGCGCCGAGTTCGCGTGCGCGTTCTTCCAGCAGTCGCTCGATTTCCAGCTGCGGGATCGGCAACGCCCGCATCGGGGGATCTGCCAGATGTGTGAAGTCCAGATAAATATTGCCGAACGGAAAGCGGGGAGCCAGGTGCGGGTCGCTGCTGGCCGCCTCAAATCGGTCCAGAAGGCCCCGGTAGCGCAGCAAGTGCAGGATCCGCCCACCGAGACCGCTGGCCTTCGGAGTGTCACGGGGCTGCGGATGCCGCTCCAGCACCAGCGGCCGCACTCCGGCAAGGCACAGTTCACCCGCCAGCATCAGACCGGTCGGTCCGGCGCCCACGATGATCACATCGGTATCCGTCACTCGCTACTCCAATTTCTGCAGGTTCTAGCTTCGGCCGATGATTCTGCGGCATGACCCGGGCCTTGCAGCAAGCCCCCCGGTGCGCTATATGTTGAGAACGGAAAGATTCCACCGGCCCGCGGATACAGCGGCATAACGCGCTCCATCCTCTGCCCTACTTCTCGGTGGACGCCTGATTCGCGCGGAACGAGACCATGGCGACAACCGGTCTCCGCTCCGCCAATTGGGGATCAATGATTCTCTTGCTGCTCGTACCACGTCCGCAGCCGTTGGAGAGCGGATGGCAGGGTGCCGTCGCCGAGTGCCGCCAGGATTGTGCCATCGCTGAAGCGCTCGCCACGGACCACGGCGGTGAGCACGCGGGCGGCATCGGCGACCGGTGCGGTATCCAGGCCCCGACCACCGGGGTAGACACTCCTGAAGTCCCATTTCATCCATGGGAAGCCGACTATCGCGTCGACTTCACAGACAGCCTGGGTCATAAGTTGGATCGCGTCGCTGTAGTCGACGTGGGGCATCGACAGGGAGCCGTCGGAATTCTCGAACCGCCAACTCGCCTGTGACTGCGGGTCCTCCCTGAGAACTTCGTCGACTGCGGACCATAGTCGCTGCCATGCTTCCGGCCGTGCGGCGCGGAGGGCGGATTCGATAGCGGGATTCTCGCTCGGGTCGGGTTGGTAAGGGTTGGCGCGCAATTCGTCCTCCGCCTGCCGCACCTTGCGGTTGAATTCCTCGAACTGAGCTTTTATCCGGGCCATCTCCTCCTCGGTGTATCCGGGAGAAATGTACTCGGAGCTCCTGCCGAACAACCTTTTCCACCATCCGGCCACGGCTCTCTTCTTTCGGTTCGCGTGGAAGATACTCTGCCACAGGGATTACGAACGCTCTGTGTCCGTTGGCCAGCCGCCGTCGAAGCCCTGCCAGCCGGATAAGCTCCGGCCTAGTAGGCAGCCCGGGCCGACGGGCGCGCTACGCGCAGGCGGCATCCGACGGCCAACCCTGGGCATCAACGGTCCAGCCACTCCGGGCGGGACGCGCTGCGATTCCGATGTGAAAACGGCGGATACTCCATGCCGGTCAGTCTCCGAAACTTGGTCTGAAGCTGATTGCCCGCGACGGCGCCACGGCAAGCCGGGCTATAGTGCGAATTACTACGGCGTCGCTGCACGGTACGCGGATATCAGTGCACGAACAGCCGACCCGATGGCCGTGGGTAGTGGCGTGGAGTTCAAGATGTCTTGGAGAGGGTCCGCCGCAGCCGCTCCGACCGATGCTCGGTGCGGTTGTTCGAACTTCTGGAAACCTTTGCGCGCCGCTGCCAATGCTTCTTCGGTCTGTCCGGTAAACGCCATGGCGTCCGCGAGGTCGAACCATTTCCACGCGTCCTTATCGCCTTCCGATTGTGCGCTATATCGTGCTAAGTGGCCCAGTCCGTCGAATTGGGCGAGCGCTTCCTCCAGCTTGCTCTCGTCGGTCCCAGCGAGTTGGAGATCGAGTCGAGCGACATTCATCAGAGGATAGGTATTGTTTTTATCGACCCCGCCCGCCTTGGCGTACGCATCCCGCGCTTGCTGGAGCGTAGCGGCGTCGTACTGTCGGGTGGTCTCGTAGTGCCTGCGCGCCTTCCGACGGAAGATCCCCCCGAGGATCGAGTATGTTTCGGCGTCGTTGCGGTCGAGGACGACCGCCTGACGTATCGAATCGATCGCGAGATCGAGTGCCCCTTGTCTGCTCTGCGCGACACCGAGTTGCCGCCACGCCGGGGCGAAGGAGGGATCGAGTCGCGTTACTTCGGTGAAGTGGCGGATGGCCTCGTCGTAATCGCTCGCGGAGAACGCCGACTCGCCCATCAGGAAGTACGCCTGCAGGTTGGCGGGGTTGACTGCGACAGCTTGGCGCAGCAATTCGATCCGCTCGTTGTGTCTTGCATTACGGGCGGCAGCGACGAGGTCGTCGCCGCGTTGTTGGGACAATCGTGTGTTCTCCGCGCGGAGTTCTTCGACTTCGCGGCGGTCCATGGTTATCAGCTCGGCGTTTTGACGCACCAAACTGTCCACGTATTCCGGCTGGCGGAGCCCTTTGATGATCATGTCCGCGATCCGCTTGGCGGCGGTCTCCAACTCTTCAGGATCGTTGCTGTACTTCACGGCCTTGCTCGGACTGACATTGAATGCGAGGTCGTCCTCGAGACTCTGGCAGGTCAAAATCGTCACGCTGTCTCTGACCGCCCACCGGACACCCAGCTCGAGATAGACGTTCGCGTTCAGCCCGGTCAGGTCGGCGATGTACACCGGTGCGCGCAAAGCGGCTCCGAACATCGACTGGTGAATGTTGCCCGGTTGGTCCTCATCCACCTCGATTCGCAACCTGTACTCGACTTCGGTCACCTCGCTGACCTTCCGGGCAACCCGCTCGTACAAGTGTTTCTTGATTTGACCGACATTTTTCCATTTGGCGTTTTCACCGCGAATAGTGCCGGGCATCGCCACGAAAATAACGTTTTCGTCGAGGTCGCCGTCCATCAAACCTCTATCGACCGCATCAATCCGACCTCCACCAATGTTGCGATACAGTCATGAAATCAGCTCGCGAACCCGGCGGACACAAACGTGTCCGGCCGCTGATGCAATCAATACCACACATCCGAGAGTCGCGCCGCCAGGCCAGAACACGCCAGCGGATGACCGTACTCTAGTCTGCCCCCGGGCCGCTCGGGCCGCACCGGTTGGTTGCCGATCATGCGCAGCGCGGCAGCGAGCTCATGCCGGAGGTGTCCGGTCCCGCCGAGACAGTCTTGGCACGGACTGTACGGGATCGAGTTCGCTCTCCCGAGGAAGCCCTCGAGTTACTTGGGCGCAACTGGTATGCGACTGTGCTCCAACGGATCAACGCAGTGCGGCAAACGCTCACACAGTGGGACTCCTTCCCCTTACTTGTTGCTGCAGATCCATCCCCACGGACCCCTCAGCGCATTGGCGGTGCGCATACCGGCCTGGTTCGCAGGCGCGACCTCGTTGTCTATGCTCCCCCGACATCCACGGTCTCGTCAGCGGGTCGGCCCGACTAAACGTTGAAGCGGAACTCGACCATATTGACATCCCATATCGGCACGTCAAACCCCCTGCCCATACACCGAGTCGCGTTCCGAAGAGCAATGATCAAGACCTGTAAATGACCCCGGTGGAGGGCGGACCTTCCCGGTGGATGATCTTCTTGGGAACATGTAGTTGATCAAGGCCAGCGCGCCAACGCTGGTTAGGAAGGTACGCCCGTGCTCACGGTAGTTCACGGCGGGGCAGGATCCAACGACGGCGACGGTTTCGGGCGGTCGTTGCTGGATGAGATTGTCCGTGACGGTGCTCGCAAGATGCTCGAGGCCGCGTTGAAGGCGGAGGTCGCCGCGCATATCGAGCGGTTCGCCGACGAGCTCGACGAGAACGGCCACCGCCTGGTGGTGCGCAACGGCTATCACAACGAACGTCAGGTGCTGACCGCCGCCGGGGCGGTGACTGTGAAAGCGCCGCGGGTCAATGACAAGCGCGTCGATCCGGAAACTGGTAGCCGTAAACGGTTTTCCTCGGCGATCCTGCCCGCGTGGGCGCGGAAGTCGCCGCAGGTGAGCGAGGTGCTGCCGCTGCTGTATCTGCATGGGGCTGTCCACCGAAGATTTCGGTCCCGCGCTCGAGCAGTTCCTCGGCTCCGGTGCGGGCCTGTCGGCGGCGTCGATCACCCGGCTGACCAGGCAATGGCAAGACGAGGCTCGTGCCTTCGCCGCCCGGGACCTTTCGGGCACCGATTACGTGTACCTGTGGGTGGACGGCATCCACACGAAGGTGCGGCTCGAACGGGAGAAACTGTGCCTGCTGGTCATGATCGGGGTGCGTGCCGACGGCCGCAAGAGCTGGTTGCGCTCACCGACGGCTACCGTGAATCCACCGGATCCTGGGCGGATCTGCTGCGTGATTGCCGTCGTCGCGGCATGGCCGCACCTGTGCTCGCAGTCGGTGATGGGGCGCTGGGGATCTGGAAAGCGCTGCGGGATGTGTTCCCGCAAACGCGTGAGCAACGTTGCTGGTTCCACAAGCAGGCCAATGTCCTTGCCGCCCTGCCGAAATCGGCGCATCCTGGCGCGATCGCGTCTATGACGGACATCTACATGGCCGAAGATATCGACAAAGCGCAAATCGCGGTGAAAGCCTTCGACATCGACTACGGCGCGAAGTATCCGAAAGCCGTCGCCAAGATCGTCGACGATCTCGACGTGCTGCTCCAGTTCTACAAATACCCGGCAGAGCACTGGATCCACCTGCGCACCACGAACCCGATCGAGTCGACCTTCGCCACCGTGCGACTACGAACCAAAGTCACCAAGGGACCCGGCTCCCGCTCGGCCGGAATGGCTATGGCTTACAAGCTGATCGAGGCTGCCCAAGCCCGCTGGCGTGCAGTCAACGCCCCGCACCCGGTCGCCCTCGTCCGCAACGGCGCGCTGTTCCACAAGGGCAAACTGCTGCAACGGCCGACCTCTGTAACACCCGAGCCAACAGTCACCGACCCTGCCACCTACGCCACCACAACAGAGGTCGCCTGAAACTGTCATCCAGAGGATTTGACAACACTCCTCCCCGACCTGATTCTGGGCGCAAACGCTCATGAAAAACGGTTTCGGCCGGGATGCGAAATTCCGCATCGAACTCGGGAGGACTCGATGGGGGCGAAGACCGCGATGCTCGTCCATGCCGACCAGGACCCGATCACAGTGCTGCGGTCCGAGCCTGCACTCGACCGGGACGCGGCCGGTGAAGCGATTGCACAATTGTTCCCGGGCCGGTCGATCGAAGCGGCCCAGGATGGTTTGCTCGGTGAACTCGGGCTTCCAGCCGAGGGTCTGGTCTATCTCGGTTGTTTTCCCGGTGTGCGGATCGTCTACAGCGCCGAAGTGTCCACCCATAGACCCTCGACCCTCCCGCTTCATCTGCTCGACCCGAAACCGGGGCGACGGGTCTTTGCACACTCGATGTTCAGCATGACCGACTCTTTGGCCTTCGCGGCGTGGGAGGACCACACACTGATCAGGTCGCTGAGTTTGTCCCCTGACGACGGCGTGCGGGAGGACATCGGAAAGCCGCTACCGTTCGAGCAACCTTACTGGGACGGACATCATCCCGTCGAGGACTACCCGCTGCCGTTCCACCCGCTGGCGCTGGGCGAAGAGGCGTTGCGGGCATTCTTCGGATACACCCTGGAAGGCTGCGCTCATCCTGACGAGGAGAAGGCGTTGGAGATCCCGCTGTGTGGATTCTTGCTGGGCCCGCCCGGCTCAGCACCTGCTGCCGGGGCATCATGGCGCGCAATGAGCGAAAACGGCGTCTGCAAAGACGACCCATCGAAGCACACGCTATCGACCCTGTTGTCGGAGCTGGCCGCACCGAACAATAACTTCCTGATCCTCGAGCGACTCAACGCCGAGCAGGTCTACATCCAAACCTACCGACACCAAGACAACACTTTCGACCTGGAATACCGCAACGGCAGCCCGGACGACCATTTCCAGACCACCACAGATTCCCGTGACGCGGTCCTGGCGGCCTTCACCGGATGGATGGATGATCGACCAGGCTGGCAGGACCCTCTCATCTGGACCAAGTTCCGCTGACAGCGGCTACTATCGAACGACTCATCCACCGGATTTGACAATATCTCCGTTCCGAAGCAAAACAATCTCTGCTCCGTAGGATACGGCGTACTCCCGCCGCATCACCCGGCTGACCTAGCGAACTCGAGTGCGCGCCCATGCCGATTTTCGGGCGCCCTGCTCTGCACCGCAGGAGAGGCTTCGGCACAGGCGGTCGCCGTCCCCCGGCCTCGGAAAACATCGAAGTGCCGAACGAATCGCCCTCCCCGCAGCCATTCCCGGAATGCTGGTCTCGACACCGCAGCAGGGGTGCGGGTGTTGTCGGCCGAGTACTACGTCGAAGCGCGACCTCACGACTGACCGTGGGTCGCTGACCGGCCAGCGCCGTCGACGAACTGGACCGGCTTCCCAGCGGCGAAGAATGGGCCGCGCCGCAGTGTGCTCGAGTAGAGGGTGTGAAAGGCGAACGCATCGCCGACGCGTATCGGGCACTGAGCGCGCAGCTGTCCGAGCGGATGTTCGAGGCCGGCTGGGCGGCCAAGCGACGGTCCGTCGAGACGACCGGTGTCGTGCGGGACGTGGAGCAAGAGTTAACGCACCAGGATCGGATGCTTGCGGATGCGAAGTTCGGGCACGGAACATTCGCGGATCGTGATGCGCCCACCGGCACCAGCGACGGGCCGGACGCGATCGGGGATCTGCTTGCCCGCGTTCACGATTCGGGATTGAGGGCTGACACTGCGCGGCACGCGGAGCTGGCGGTGCTGGCGCGCTACGAACGGCTGTCCGCGGAACGGGAAGCGCAGTTACGCCGCGAGTTCCTCGCCGACCGGTCGGAGCAGCTGGCCCGGGAGGGTATGCCGGCGGACGTAGCGCGCGCGACAGCGCGCGGCCAGGTGGACGACTACCTGCTGAGTGCGCGTGCTCAGCGAGCGATGACGAGCGCGGAGGCCGAGACCGCCCGGTGGGCTGACAAGGTGGGCCTCATCGAGCGGTTTCGCCGGGCCGACGCGGTGCCGCCGCGGGCCGACACGGCCGCGTTCCCCGACGGTCTCCGGCCGGCACTCGCGCGTATCGAGAGTCGCGGTGTCTCGCCGCAGATGCTGGAACAGGCGGAAAGGAAGCTGTACGAGCGGTACCAGGAGTGTCGGCGCGCGCCCGAGGAACGTACTCACCAGGCAATGCTGCGGCGAACCCTGACCGAACTGAAAAGAGCCGGGTATCCTCCCGAGGTCGGTGACTGGCTCGCCAGACGGGAAGCCGACGCCTACGTGCACTCGCCGAAGACCCAGCAGAACCTGGACAGCGTTGCGGTGAACAACACCGACCAGTGGATGCGGCAGGCAACGCTGTCGGCCATCAAGGGCGACGATGCTCCCGATTGGATTGCCGACATCTACAGTCGGGATGTTCGGCCGCTTCCTGAGCTGATCCAGGGTACGCATGATTATCTGGACACGGTGCAGGACCGGTTGAACGCACTGGTGGAGCGCTCGCCGGAGTTGTTGGACAAGGGCGCGGATCGCTGGCAGGCCGCACTCGAGGCAACCCGTGACCGCGTCACCGCACTCGCGGACGAGGCTGCCGCTGCAGACGCCGACACGTCGGTTATTCGCTCCGTCCTGCAGGGAAACCACACCGGCGTCCAAGGAATCGAGGGCGAGGTCCAGATGGCCGCGAAGCTCGACAACATTCATGATCTCGGTGCCGAGGTCGACGTCCGGGCGCCGATGGGCGCACGGCTGACTAGCGAGGTCGACATCGTCACCGATGAAGGCCGGGTGTGGCACGAGGTCAAAACTGCCGGGCTGGAGATTCAGCCCCTGCGGGAACGGACTTACGAAACACAAGCGCGTCGACAGCTCGCCATCTCGCACATGAATCGCGAGTACTGGGTGGACGGCAAGCCGCCAGAACATCAGTGGCACTTCATGAACGGTGTCGATCCACAGATGAAGGCCAAGATCGAGGCGGTTCGGATCGAGGGGGAGAACGGATACCCCCTCGATGACCACCGAATCCGGGTCATCGATGAGGCGTCGTCACCGTAGCGCTACCGATTGCGGACGGGTTCGGCTCCCGATAGGCGGGCCTCTCACCAGTCCGCGAGCGCTACTTGTTCTTGGACGGTGAGGCTACTCCGCTTCGGAATTCGACCACGTCGCCGTCCGCCATGACGTAGTCCTTGCCCTCCATGCGCACCTTGCCCGCGGCTTTGGCTGCGGCCATGGAACCCGCTTCGACCAGGTCGTCGAAGGCGACGACTTCGGCCTTGATGAAGCCTCGTTCGAAATCGGTGTGGATGACGCCCGCTGCCTTCGGGGCGGTGTCGCCCTGGTGGATGGTCCAGGCGCGGGCTTCTTTCGGGCCTGCTGTGAGGTAGGTCTGCAGGCCGAGGGTGTGGAAGCCGGCGCGGGCCAGGGCGTGCAGGCCGGGTTCTGTTTGGCCGATGGATTCGAGGAGTTCGGTGGCGGACTCCTCGTCGAGTTCGAGGAGTTCGGCTTCCACCTTGGCGTCGAGGAAGACCGCATCGGCGGGGGCGACGGAGGCTTTCAGTTGGGCGACCTTCGCCTCGTCGGTGAGCACCGACTCGTCGGCGTTGAAGACGTAGAGGAAGGGCTTGGTGGTGAGCAGCGAAAGTTCTTTCAGCAGTTCGGTCTCCACCTTGTCGGCCGCGGCGAACAGGGTGGTGCCGCTGTTGAGGATCTCCTGCGCGGCCTTGGCGGCGTCGGCGACCGGCTTGCGCTCCTTCTTGACCTTGGCTTCCTTCTCCAGCCGCACGACCGCCTTCTCCAGGGTCTGCAGGTCGGCGAGGATGAGTTCGGTCTCGATCACCTCGATGTCGGCGCCGGGATCGACGCGGCCGTCGACGTGCACCACATCGTCATCGGCGAACACGCGGACCACCTGGCAGATCGCGTCGGCCTCGCGGATGTTGGCGAGGAACTTGTTGCCCAGGCCCGCGCCCTCGGAGGCGCCCTTGACGATGCCCGCGATGTCGACGAACGACACCGTGGCGGGCACGATCCGCTCGGAGGAGAAGATCTCGGCCAGCTTGTTCAGCCGCGGATCGGGCAGCGCGACGACGCCGACGTTGGGCTCGATGGTCGCGAACGGGTAGTTCGCGGCGAGCACGTCGTTCTTGGTCAACGCGTTGAACAGCGTCGACTTTCCGACGTTGGGCAGGCCGACGATTCCGAGGGTGAGACTCACGAGGAAGAGAGTCTACGCGGCGCACCGACCCCGCTCCCCCGCGCCTGCCCGAAGGCAAGCATCGTCACCAGCAGGGACGTCTTGCGGATAGGACACCGCTCAATACTCGAACCGATACCGCCTCATCACGCACCCCGCGACACACGGTGATCCGGCCAGCAGACCCGCGCCACCGGCGATCAACCGGCCCCGATAGCGCGAGTGGCACAGCACAGCGAAGCTCGCCGCGGTCGTGCCACTCGCGGTCGCGCCTCAGGGGATGAGGACGACTTTGCCGAGGTTGGCGCGTTGCTCGATGACGGTGTGGGCGGCTGCGGCTTGCTCGAAGGGGAACTCGGCGTGCACGGCGGGGCGTAGTTGGCCGGAGGCGAAGTACTGCCACAGTTCCTGCCGCCAGTGCTCGTACAGCTCGGGTTGTCCCTGGGCGATCCGGGCCATTTGGAAGCCGATCACCGATTTCGCGCCGGTGAGCAGGTCGTATGCCTGGACGGTGCCGCCGCCGGAGCTGTAGGCGACCAACCGTCCACCCGGGGCCAGGGCGGCGAGGGCGGGCGGGAGCAGGTCGCCGCCGACCGCGTCGAGCACATAGTCGGCCGGAGCGCCCCAGGACTCCTGGCGGTACTCGACGACGTCGTCGGCTCCGAGTTTCTGCACGAACTCCGCCTTCGCCAGATCCGACACCGCGCCGACCACCCGCGCCGCGCCGCGCACCCGGGCGAGTTGGACCGCGAGGTGGCCGACGCCGCTCGCGGCGGCGGTGAGCAGGGCGGACTCGCCCTCCCGCGGAGACGCGGCGTCCAGCGCGCCGAGGGCGACCAGACCGCTGCGCACCAGCGCGACCGCGTCGACCGCCGACGCTCCGTCGGGAATCGGCGAGGCCATGGCCGCCGAAAGCAGGGCGTAGTCGGCATAGCCGTGCCCGAACACCAGGCCGGTCACTCGATAGCCGGGCGTGTACCGGTCGACGCCCTCGCCTACCGCGACCACCTCACCGGCGATCTCACCGCCCAGCGCGACGGGTTCGCGCCGCTCACGCACCTTCCGCACCACCGGCAGGGTCACCCCGACCGCCTCGACGCGGACCAGCAGCTCACCCGGCCCTGGCGTCGGGACCTCGACCGAGACGAGCTCGAGCACCTCGGGACCACCGCTGCGCTCGTACTGCACCCGCCGCATCGCACCTCCAGAAATCGTTAGGAGGCGCAACGGTAACCGGCGCGCAGCGGGTTACCACAGTCCACTACGCGCTGTAGTGGTACATCTCACCGTTGCCCGGTATCGGTGGAGAGATGTCGTGTCAGCCCTGCTCACCTTGCGATGTCGGTCCCCCGGCGTAGCGTGACCCCTATGGAGCCGACCACGGAGGTGGTGACGGCGCGTCCGGCACCGGTGCTCGCGGCGTTCATCGACCGCTACATCGGGTATCGCATGTCCGGGTTCGCCGCGTCGATCCATCGCGGGTTGCCCTCTCGGCACATGACTTTCATCGTCGCGATCGGCCCGACGATCGATGTCGTCGAGCAGACCGATCCGCGACAATCTCCGCAGGACTACCGCTGTGTGCTGAGCGGCTTGCAGGCGAGCACGGCGCTGATCGCGCACAACGGTCACCAGGAAGGTGT
The DNA here is from genome assembly GCA_019930625.1 of Nocardia asteroides. NCBI lineage: Bacteria > Bacillati > Actinomycetota > Actinomycetes > Mycobacteriales > Nocardiaceae > Nocardia > Nocardia asteroides. Next base: position 3,053,342 of record CP082844.1, on the reverse strand, counting down.
GGCCGTGGAGCTGACGCCCCTGGGATGCCGCACCCTGTTCGGGCTGCCCGCGGCGGCGCTGTGGGATACGACGGTCGAATTCTCCGACGTGGTCGGTCCCGTCGGCTTGGAGCTGTGGGAGCGGTTGCAATACGCGCCGACCTGGCCGGAACGTTTCTCCGCCTGTGATCGGGTGCTCTCGGCGCTCGCCGACCCGGATCGCGCGGTCGGTCCCGAACTGGCCTGGGCGTGGCGCACCGTGGTCGATTCTGGCGGAGGCGTCGCGGTCGGTCCGCTGGCCGAGGAGATCGGATGGAGCAGGCAGCACCTGACGCGCCGGTTCAACCGCGAGTTCGGCTTGAGTCCGAAGCTCGCCGCGCGGATCACCCGGTTCGAACGAGCGCGCCGGATTCTCGCGCATACACCCTCGTACATCACCATCGCCCAGGTGGCCGCCGCCTGCGGGTACTACGACCAGGCCCATCTGGATCGTGACTTCGCCGACCTGGCGGGCACGAGCCCGACGAGCTGGCTGGCCGAGGAGGTTCCATCCGTACAAGCCACCGACGAGTTCGCCGGATGACGATGGGCGCATGACGAATCCGACAGAAACCAGCACCCGCACCGCCGTCTGGCCCACGCTGACCTTCCGCGATGCCCGCGCCATGGCCACCTTCCTCGTCGAGGCGTTCGGCTTCCGGGAAGCCGCGCTCTACGCCCGCGACGACGACCCGTCGATCGTCGAGCACGCCGAACTGCGCTGGCCGCTGGGCGGCGGCATCATGTTCGGCTCGGCGGGCAAGGACGATGGACCGTTCGGCAGCCGCCCGACCGGCACCGACTCGGTGTACCTGGTCTGCGAGGAACCGGACGTCCTGTTCGCCCGGGCCACCGCCGCGGGCGCCGAGGTGGTCCGTGGCCTGCGCGACGAGGACTACGGCTCGCGCGGCTTCACGGTCCGCGACCCAGAGGGCAACCTGTGGAGCTTCGGCACCTACTGGGGCGCCTGACGCGACCGGCAACGCCCGTCCGTCACCTGCCGCTGGGCTGGCCCGAGCCCCGCGGCACCCCTCAGCGCCCGCCGAGCCCCGACATCGCGATGCCGCGGATGAACGCGCGCTGGGCGATCGCGTAGATCACCAGCAGCGGAAGCAGGATGACTACCGCGGCGGCCATCAGAATGGGCCACTGGGTGTGGTACTGGCCTTGCAGCCGGACCAGACCCAGTGTCGCGGTGGCGACATCCTCGCGCTGGATCATGACCAGCGGCCAGAGGAAGTCGTTCCACACGGTGATCCAGGTGAGCACGGCGAGCACCATCAAGGCGGGGCGGGTGTGCGGCAGCAGGACCCGCCAGTAGACCTGCCACGTAGAGCAGCCGTCGAGGATGGCGGCCTCCTCCAGTTCCTCGGGCAGCGTGCGGAAGAACTGCCGCATCAGATAGGTGCCGAACGCGCTGCCGAATAGGCCGGGCACGATCATCGCCCAGGGGGTGTCGACCCAGCCGAACGCCCGCATCAACAGGAACTGTGGGATCACGGTCACGGTCAACGGCACCATCAGCGTCGCCAAGTAGGCGAGGAACAACATGTCGCGCCCACGAAACCGCAAGCGCGCGAAGGCGTACCCGGCCAGCGAGCAGAAGAAGACCTGCCCCGCCGTGACACACAGCGCGTAGATCGTGGTGTTGAGCAGCATCCGCCCCATCGGCAGCAGGTCGAAGACCTTTCCGTAGTTCGACCACTGCGGCCGTTGCGGAAGGAAGGCGGCGTCGGCGATCTCGCCGTCGCGTTTCAGCGAGCCGGACACCGCCCACAGGATCGGCAGGAGCGCACACCACGCGATGCCGACCAGCACCGCATACGCCGCGGTCCCGCGTAGTACCCGCCGCACGATCGCCCGGTCGGCCCGGCCGGCCGCGACGATCACGCGATCGCGCCGGACCGGCAGCGCGCGTAGCACGACCTCGTAGGTGTTCACTGCTGCACCTCCGCCCGCCGGGCCATCCGCAGTTGCACGAGCGTCAGCAGGAACAGCAGCGCGAAGATCACCCAGGCCAGCGCGGAGGCGTACCCGACCTCGTAGAAGCCGAACGCGTTCTGGAACAGCATGATCCCCAGCAGGTAGGTCCCCGTCTCCGGTCCGCCGTTGCCGCCGGTCAGCGCGTAGGCCTGGTCGAAGGCCTGCACCGAGTTGATGATCGTGATGATGAAGACGAACGACAGCGGCCCCCGGATCAGCGGCAGGGTGATCGCGGAGAACCGCCGCAGCGCGCCCGCCCCGTCGATCTTCGCCGCCTCGTAGAGCGTCTCGGGCACCCCCTGCATGGCGGCGAGCAGGATGACCGTCGCGAACGGCACGCTCTTCCACACTGTGACGATGCTGAGCGAGACCAGCGCCCAGTCGGGGTGAGTGAGCCAGGGCACCGCGTCGATGCCGATCCAGCCGAGCGCGACATTGAGCAATCCGTCGTCGGTGAACAGGAACCGCCACACCACCGCCATGGCGACCGCCGACGCGACCAGCGGCAGAAACGCGATGGTGCGAAATATACCGATGCCGGCCAGCTTTCGATTCAGCGCGGCGGCGACGGCTAGTCCGATCGCTATCGTGGGCGCTGAGGTCAGCACCGTGAAAACGGCCGTATTGCGCAGCGCGATGAGAAACAACGGGTCGGATGCGAACAGCCGCCGGTAGTTGTCCGGACCGACAAAACGCATGGGGCCGAACAAGTCCCACGAATGGAAACTCAGATAGAGCGAAAATACCAACGGGAACAACAGGAAAATCGCGACCGCCGCCACATTGGGCGCGACGAATGCCCAACCCGCTCGTTCCCGCTGTCGCGCCAAGCGCGAAGCGACGCCGCGCAGGTCTATGCTCGCGGTTCGCGACCGCCGTGCCCGGTTCATGGCGTGTCCAGCAGCGCGTCGACATCGGAGGCGAAGCGTCCGTCCAGGGACGCGGCCGTGGCGGCGCCGCGCAGCACCCGATTGGAGCCGCGCTCGAGCAAGGCGGAGACCTTGCCCCAGGCGGGAGTCACCGGCAGGGGACGAGAGCTGGACGGGCCGTCGGTGAACACTTCGAGATTGCGGATCTCCCGATGCGCGGCAGCGAAACCCGGCGAGCGCATCGCAGATTCCAGGACCGGGACGAACAGGCCGGAGGAGGCGATGATCGCCTGCCCGACCGGCCCGGTCGCGAATTTCACGAACTCCCAGGCTTGTTCGATGCGCGGGCTGTCCGCGGCGATGGCCAGGCCCGTACTGCCGACGTCGGTGATCGCGCCGGGTCCGCCGTGCGGGCCGACCGGCAGCACCGTGACATCGACGGCGAGATCGTCGTGCCCCGCGAATTCGGAATACAGCCAGTGCCCGCCCAGCGCCATCGCCGCCCGTCCCCGACGAAACAGGTCGGGGGCCGAAACCGAGAGCGTGTCGGCGGCTTTCGGGGCCACGCGGTGGCGTACGGCGAGGTCGGCGTAGAACTGGAATCCTTCGGCGAAGCGTGGATCGCCGAGGTTCGTCCTGGTGGGGTTCACCGGGGGTGAGAACCATTCGGCGCCGTTGTTCATGCCGAAGCAAGCCGCCGAGAAGTACGGCACCCAGGCGTCGACGAAGCCCCACCGGGTCCGCCCGGAAGAATCCGTCCCGGTCAACGCCTTGGCCGCGGCCAGGAACTCCTCGAACGACCAGGCGTCACGCCAGCGCGCGGGCGCGGTGAGCCCAGCCTGCTCGAACAATTCCCGGTTGTAGTACAGGAACACCCCGGACCACTGCTCGGGCAGCGCGTATTGCCCACCGGCGTAGGCGAAGGTGTCGTACAGCGCCGAGTAGCTGTCGGCGCGGAGCTGGGCGGCGTAGCGCGGATCGCGGTCGAGCAGCGTGTTCAGGTCCAGCAGCACGCCGCGCTGGGCCAGGCCGGAATACAGCAGTTCCCAGGCCATCAGTACGTCCGGGCACTTACCGCCCGCGCAGTAGGTGAGCATCTGCTGCAGCGGGTCCGGTCCCGACATGATGGTGCGAATCCTGATGCCGGGGTGCCGTTTCCGGAACTCGTCGATGATCTTCAGCCGGACCCGAGCCTCCTCCGGCCTGGCCTGGAAGAAGAAGGTCAGCGCGTCGTCATCGGAACCGCAACCGCCACTCGCCAGCAGCCCGGCGGCCAGCGCCGACCCGAGCACCGTCCGGCGACGGACCCGGGCGACGGGATTCGCACGCAACACAGCCCTCCTCCGGGGCGGATGTGGAACTCCTCGAACCGCATGGCAGCATACGTTCGGCAATCACGTGGTGACGGCCGACACATGAACAATATTTCACGGTGCCCGTCCGGCGTCCGGAATCGGCACGGCGGCGCGCACCGATCGGATACGTTGTCACGTGTTTCAGCAAGATCCTGCGCGTTTTACAGGAGAGTAGGCCGATGGCGACAATCGAATATCTGCGGACCGATCCCGATCTGCCGCCCGTCGGCGTGGTCGACAAGTCCCCGATCACCCCGGCCAAGAAATTGATCTTCGCCGGGATCGCCGTACTCGGCGCCATAGCCTGGGCGGTGCTCGCCATATCGCGGGGCGAATCGGTGAACGCGGTGTGGATCGTGATCGCAGCGGTGTCCACCTACGTCATCGCCTACCGGTTCTACGCCAGGTTCATCGAACGAAAGGTCGTCGAACCGCGCGACGACCTGGCCACGCCCGCCGAGATCCTGGAGAACGGCAAGGACTACATGCCGATGGACCGGCGGGTGCTCTACGGGCACCATTTCGCCGCCATCGCGGGCGCTGGTCCCCTGGTCGGCCCGGTGCTGGCCGCGCAGATGGGCTACCTGCCCGGGACCATCTGGATCGTGGTCGGCGTGGTGCTGGCCGGTGCGGTGCAGGACTACTTGGTGCTGTGGGTCTCGATGAAGCGACGCGGTCGCAGTCTCGGACAGATGGCCCGGGACGAACTCGGCGTGATCGGCGGTTGGGCGGCCATCGTCGGCGTCCTGGTGATCATGATGATCCTTCTGGCCGTGCTCGCGCTGGTGGTCGTCAACGCGCTCGCGCACAGCCCATGGGGCGTCTTCTCGATCGGCATGACCATTCCGATAGCGCTGTTCATGGGTGTGTACCTGCGGTTCCTGCGGCCCGGCAAGGTCGGCGAGGTCTCCGCGATCGGGTTCGGCCTGCTGCTGCTGGCCATCGTGAGCGGCGGCTGGGTGTCGGAAACCGATTGGGGCGCGGACTGGTTCACGCTCTCACCGGTGACCATTTCCTGGCTGCTGATCGCCTACGGCTTCTTCGCCTCGGTGCTGCCGGTGTGGCTGCTGCTGGCGCCGCGCGACTACCTGTCGACGTTCATGAAGGTCGGCACCATCGTGCTGCTCGCGGTCGGCATCCTGGTCACGCTGCCGGTGCTGCAGGCGCCCGCGGTGTCGAGTTTCGCCTCCACCGGCACCGGCCCGGCCTTCGCGGGCTCGCTGTTCCCGTTCCTGTTCATCACCATCGCCTGCGGCGCGCTGAGCGGTTTCCACGCGCTGGTCTCCTCCGGCACCACGCCGAAGCTGCTGGAGAAGGAATCGCACGCGCGGATGATCGGCTACGGCGGCATGCTGATGGAGTCGTTCGTCGCGGTCATGGCCATCATCACCGCCTCCATCATCGACCAGCACCTGTACTTCGCGATGAACGCGCCGCTGGGCCTCACCGGCGGAACCGCGGAGAAGGCCGCGGCCTACACCAACGGTCTCGGGCTCAGCGGTCCCCCGGTGACACCGGAGGAACTGAACCAGGCGGCCAGTGACGTCGGCGAATCGACGATCATCTCCCGCACCGGCGGCGCGCCGACGCTGGCGGTCGGCATCTCCGAGGTGTTCCACCAGTTCCTCGGCGGCGCGAGCATGAAGTCCTTCTGGTATCACTTCGCGATCATGTTCGAGGCGCTGTTCATCCTCACCACGATCGACGCGGGCACCCGCGTGGCGCGGTTCATGCTCTCCGACGCGCTGGGCAACTTCGGCGGGCCCGCGAAGAAATTCCGTGACCCGTCCTGGCGGGTGGGCGCGTGGCTGTGCTCGGCGATCGTGGTCGGCGCGTGGGGTTCGATCCTTCTGATGGGCGTCACCGACCCGCTGGGCGGCATCAATACGCTGTTCCCGCTGTTCGGCATCGCCAACCAGTTGCTCGCTGCCATGGCGTTGACCGTGGTGCTGGTGATCGTGGTGAAGAAGGGCCTCGCCAAATGGGCCTGGATTCCGGGCATTCCGCTGGCCTGGGATCTGGTGGTGACCATGACGGCGTCGTGGCAGAAGATCTTCTCCGACGATCCGAAGCTCGGATACTGGAAGCAGCACAGCATCTGCGAGACCGCCCAGGAGGCAGGCAAACTCTGCCTGACGGCGAAGACCCAGGACGATATGGACGCGATCGTGCGCAATACCTTCATCCAGGGCACGTTGTCGATCGTGTTCGCGGTGCTGGTGTTGATCGTGGCGATCGTCGGAGCTGTGGTGGCCTACCGCGCATGGCGCTCCGGCGAGACGACGACCACCGAGACGCCGGAGGAGCCGTCGAAGATCTTCGCGCCCAGCGGATTCGTCGCCACCGCGGCGGAGAAGGAAGTCCAGAAGCAGTGGGACGAGTTGATCGCGACCGGACAGGTGCGCGCCCCCGGCGCGGCCCACGTCCACGCGCAATGAGCGACTCCGCGACCTCGGGTGCCGACCGGTCCGTGCGACCGGTCGGCACCCGGCTGCGCGCCGCGGCCCACGCCTGCCGCCACGGCGTTCGAGCGGCCGTCTGGTGGTGGAACTCGATCCTCGGCGGGCAGGACTACCAGCGCTACGTCGCGCACCTGCGGCGCAGGCATCCGGGCTGCGCGATCCCGACCGAGCGGGAGTACTGGCGGCAGCGGCATGCGGAAGCGGATCGCAATCCGGCCAATCGCTGCTGCTGAGCGGCAGAATTTCGGTGCGCGCCGCCACACGTCGATTCGGTAGTTGCCCCAACCGGCGACCAGGCAGGCGTTGTGCGATGTCATGACCCGTTGTGCGAGGTAGCGACGACCCCGGGCGGTGCTGGCCGATTTCCGCTAGCACGGGTTCGTCGCAGCTGCCATTGTGGTGTGCGTGACGATCACGGCATTGGATTTCGAACGTTGCTACCGGGCGGTGTCGACCCGGGACTCGCGATTCGACGGGCAATTCTTCACGGCGGTGCGAACCACCGGAATCTATTGCCGCCCTTCGTGTCCGGCGATCACGCCGAAGCGGGCGAACGTGTCGTTCCTGCCGACCGCCGCCGCGGCGCAGCAGGCGGGTTTTCGCGCCTGCCGCCGCTGCCTGCCGGACGCCGCGCCGGGCTCGCCGCTGTGGAACACGAGGGCGGATCTGGCCGCGCGCGCGATGCGGCTGATCGGTGACGGCGTGGTCGAGCGGGCCGGAGTGCCCGGGCTGGCCGCCACGCTCGGCTATTCCCAGCGCCAGCTCACCCGGGTGCTGACCACCGAGCTGGGCGCGGGGCCGTTGGCGCTGGCCAGGGCGCACCGGGCGCACACCGCGCGGCTGCTGATCCAGACCACCGCGATGCCCATGTCCGACATCGCGTTCGCGGCGGGCTTCACCTCCATCCGCCAGTTCAACGACACGGTCCGCGAGGTGTTCGCGGTCAGTCCCACCACCATGCGGCTGGAGGCGCAACGCGCGAAAACCGGCGTCCCCGCGCGTCCGGCGCCGACCGGCAGCGGCTCGCTCACATTGCGGCTGCCCTACCGGGAGCCGCTCGACCGGGCTTGGCTGGAGTGGTTCCTGTCCGCCCACGTCGTACCGGGCATGGAACTGTGGGACAACCGCACCTACACCAGGAACCTGCGCACGCCACACGGGCACGCCACCGCGCGGCTGAGCTTCCAGCGCGACCACGTGCGGGCGGAGCTGTCCCTGCACGACATGCGCGACCTCGCGCCGACGGTGACCCGGCTGCGGCACCTGCTGGATCTGGACGCCGATCCGGTCGGGATCGATGAAGCGCTCGGCGCCGGACCCGCGGCGGGCGGCCCTTCCTCCGAACGACTGCCGGAGAACGGCACCGAGTACCTGCCGGACGCGGGGGCGGGGTCGCCGCCCGAAGGCGATGCGCTGACCGAGGTGGACCCGCTCGGCGCGGGACGGCCCTCGTTCAGCGCGGGTATCCGGGTGCCCGGCTGCCTGGACGGAACCGAACTGCTGCTGCGCACCATGATCGGGCAGCAGATCTCGGTGTCCGCCGCCGCGACGCACACCGCCCGGTTGGTCGAGGCGCTCGGCGAGCGGGTCGACGGGCCGGTCCCGCTGCTGTTCCCGACGCCGGAGGTGATCGCCGAACGCGGAGCCGAGATCTTGACCGGACCGGCGCGGCGGATCCGTTCCATCATCGCGGCCGCCGAAGCAGTGGCCTCGGGTGAACTGCTGCTGCACCAGGGACGCACCGCGGCCGATCTGCGCCGTGACCTGCTCGCGCTGGACGGCGTGGGGCCGTGGACGGCCGACTACGTGACCATGCGTCTGCTCGCCGACCCGGATGTCCTGCTCGGCACCGACCTGGTGGTCCGCCGCGGCGCGACCCTGCTCGGCGTCGACCTGACCGACACCGCGCGCTGGGCGCCGTGGCGGTCGTACCTGTCCATGCACTTGTGGAAAGCGGCGCTGACCAGCCGCGCCACACCCGCCCAAGCCCCAGCGCTCGCCACCACGAAAGGCAGTGTCGAACCATGAACGCCAGCATCGCCCTCCGCACCGAGATCGTTGGTACCCGCACCACCACCGCGGATTTCGCGGTCACGCAGACCCCGCTGGGCCCGTTCACCACCCTCGTCGGCTCCGACGGCGCGGTCTTGGCCTCCGGCTGGACGTCCGACGCGGAGAACCTGCGCGGCCTCATCCACCCCGCCCTGCGCCCTGACCGACTGCGGCAACGAGATTCGCTGGGCGAGGTGACCGGCGCCGTCACCGCCTACCACGAGGGCGACCTCCGGGCGATCGACCCGGTTCCCGTTCGCCAGCGGTCCGGGGAGTTCCTGCTACACGCGTGGGAGGTGCTTCGCACCGTCCCGGCGGGCAGCCCCCTCACCTACACCGAATTCGCCGCCCGCTCCGGCCGCCCCGACGCCACCCGCGCCGCGGCCAACGCGTGCGCCCGAAATGCCGCCGCCCTCTTCGTGCCCTGCCACCGGATCCTCCGCATCGGCGGCGCACTCGGCGGCTTCCGGTGGGGATTGCCGATCAAGCGTTGGTTGCTCGACCATGAGGGGTGCATGCGCTGAATCCACAGCGCGGCTTGCTCTTGGGAATCATCGGCTCGAAGCGTCGGTTGGAGACCCTGTCGGTTCCGCCGTGGAAGCTCGAGGAGACTGCGTTGAAGATCATTGTCGTCGGCGCGAGTGGCACCATCGGCTCGGCGGTCGTCGCGGCGTTGGAGCCGAATCACGAGGTGGTGCGGGCATCTCGGCGCGGCCCGGTTCAGGTCGACCTGGACGACCCCGCCTCGATCGACGCGCTCTTCGAGACGGTCCGTGATGTCGATGCCGTAGTGGTCACCGCCGCCGGCGGCAAACTGACCGCGTTGGACTCCGACGACGATTTCATCCGCGGCCTGCAAGGCAAGCTGTTCGGGCAACTGCACCTGGTCCGGCGCGCGATCCAACACCTTCGGGATGGAGGTTCGATCACCTTGACCAGTGGCGTGTTCGAACGTCCGATGGTGGGCGGTTCGTTCGGTGCGCTGGTCAATGCCGGGTTGGAGGCATTCGTCGAACATGCCGTGATCGAGATGCCGCGCGGTCTGCGGGTCAACGCGGTCGGGCCGGGCTGGGTGGCGGAGACACTCGAGTCCATGGGTCTCGATCCCGCCGACGGAACTCCGGTCAATGTGGTGGCCCGCTCGTATGTGCAAGCTGTCGAAGGAAGCGCTCAGGGCAAGACGTTCCGCCCGCACAGATGATCGAGCAGCCGGGCATTTTCGGCCGGGACGATACCGAGCCGTCGGCGTCGGTGCGAGGCAGAGGAACCTTGTCGAGCAGGTCCGGGTGTGCTCCGGCCCGCCATCAGCATGAACAAGCCGGCGATGCGGGTGCGGTCACCGCGCGGCGCGATCAGGCGATGGTCGCCTGGAGGTGGGATCCGGTGCGGCCACGCAGGACATGCAGGCGGCTGGGAATGCGTTGGCGCATCTCGTCCACGTGGCTGACCACGCCCACCACCCGGCCGCCTGTGCGGAGTTCGTCCAGCACACCCATCACAGCGTCCAGGGTGTCGGCGTCCAAGCCGCCGAAGCCCTCATCGATGAAGAGTGTGTCCAGCACCAGGCCGCCGGATTCGGCCGCCACGGTGTCGGCCAGCCCTAGCGCCAACGACAGTGAGGCCATGAAGGTCTCGCCGCCGGAGAGCGTCTTGGCCGGGCGGATGGCTCCGGTGTAGTCGTCCCGGATGTCGAGGCCGAGCCCGCCTCGGCGACCGCGCGGCCCGGCCTTGTCCGAGTGGACGAATTCGTACCGGCCGCCGGACATTCTGCGCAATCGCAGCGAACCGGCCTGTGCCACCTCTTCCAGGCGGGCGGCCAGGACATACGAGTGCAGGGACATGCGGCGGTTGTTCGCACCGCGCCCGGCGACGACGTCGGCGAGCCCGTCCAGCTCCTCGAACGCTCGTTGCGCCGGGGCGATCCGATCCACAGCGGCCCAGAGCTGTCCACCGAGGTCCTCCAGCTGGCTTGCCCGCCTGCTCGCTTCCGCGTGGGCGGCCACCGCCGCGTTGAGAGCGGTCTGCGCGGCGGTCACCAGTGCGTCGAGCTCGGCCAAGTCGCCGGGCTCTTGCTCGGCCGCCGCCTGGATCTCCGGTTCGGCCAAGACGGCTTCCGCCGCGGCGCGGGCGCGGTCGGCCGCCACGAGTTCGGCTTCGATCTCGGCCTGCCGCTGCGGGCCGCGGGACGCGGCGGCGACGACCTTCGCGTAGGCGGTCAAGAGCGCGACGTCGTCTCGGGCGGTGAGATGACCGTCGGCGCCGCGACGCACCGGTTCGACCGCACCAGCGGATACGGAAGCAGTGGCTTCCGAGGACGGAACCGAATCGGCGCTGGGTGGGGTCGCAACTTCGGTCGCGGCGGACGACGCGTCGCCGAACCCTCCTTCTGAAATGAATCCAGCGGCGCGAGCGAGGTTTTCGACCCGGTCGGTGATCAGCGACACCTGCTCACGCGCGGCGACCGCTTCGGACCGGGCAGCGCGCAGGGCAGTCGCCTCGGCGACGAGGGCGGCGAGGCGGGACCGGCGACGCTCGATCGTCTCGTCGGCGCCGGCCGCGGTGCGCAGCCGTTCGGAGAACTCGGCGAGCCGTGCCTCGGCGGAGACGACGGTGGCGGTCACCGCGCTGCGACGGGCTTCGGATGCGCTCAGCTCGTCGTGCAGGCGGGCCAAGTCTTCGCGCAACCCGGCGAGTTCGGCTTCCAGTCCGTCGGCGTTGGCGGCCAGTTCGGACGTGTCCTCGTAGCGGTCGGTCGCGGCGCGCAGAGCCGCGGCGAGTTCGACGCGGTCGGTGTCGCCGCCGCGAGCGACGAGCGCTTCGATCTCACGCTCGAGCCCGGCGATGCGGGCCAGCGCGCGGTCGCGGGTGTCCTCCGCGGCGCGCTCGGCCGCCACGGCGGCCTCCTCCTCGTCTTCGGACACCGCGGTATCAGTGGGCCGGGCGGGTGCCGGATGCTCCGCGGAACCGCAAACCGCGCACGGACTTCCGTCGACCAGCGCGCCCGCCAGTTCGGCGGCCATCCCGCTCAGCCTGCGCTCGCGCAGATCCAGTACGAATTCCTTCGCATCGAGGTGCGCGGTGCGGGCGGCGTCGAACTCGACGCGGGCGTGATCGAGCGCGGTGCGGCGAGTGGCCAGATCCACCGCGGCCGTGGCGGCGGCCTGCAGCCGCTCGGTTTCCGTGGTGATCCCGGGCAGCGCCGCGACTGCTTCGGTGGCTTCGCGCAGCCTTGTCTCGGCCGCGGTGAGCGCGGCCGGCAACAGCTCGCGCCGCGCGGCGAGTTCGGCGACGCGCCGGGCCAGCGTCGCGTCCTCGGCGCGCAGAGCGTCGAGTTCGCCGCCGAGCCGCGTGGCGGCCTCGGCGTCGGCCCGCACTTCGTCCAGTGCGCCGATCTGCCCGCTCCAACGCTGGATCGCCGCGTCGATGTCGGCGTCCTCGCGCACCTGCTCGCCGTCGGAATCGACCAGTTCGGCGCCACCGAGGTCGACGCCCGCCGGTTCCAGGAGCCGGGCCGCCAGTCGTCGGGCCGATTCGCGCTCTTCGCTCTCGCGCTGCCGCTGGACGCGCACCGCCGAACGCGCTTCGTCGATCGCGACGGCGACCGGCTCGGCGCGGCGGGCCGCTTCGAGTTCGGCGTGCAACGCGGCCCGCCGCTCGGCGCCCGCGGCGTAGTCGTCCAGCTGTGCCCGCGCCGCGGCCGTGCGGCGGCGCAGCTCGTGCAGCCTACGATGCTGTTCGGCCTGTGCCCGCGCTCTCGTCGCGTCCTGCTGGCAACGTTCGAGTTCCGTGACGGCGGCAGCCAGATCGGCGCGTGCGGCCGAGAGCAGATCCTGCGACCAACCGACGCACTCCGCCGGACCGACCGAATCCGGCACCCCGGCGGCCATGCCGACCTGGGTGATCAGTCGCTTGACACCGTCGGTACGAGCATCCAGATCCGCTTCGGCGGCGCGGCGTTTCTCGGCGAGCCACTGCTCCGCAGTGCCGAAACGCTTGGTGTCGAAGAGCTTTTCGAGCAGTTTCTCCCGATCTTCGTTGTCCGCCCGCAAGAAGCGGGCGAAATCGCCTTGTGGCAATAGCACCACTTGGAAGAACTGGTCGGCACTCATACCGAGCAGGCGCAATACCTCGTCGCCGATATCGGGTATCCGAGAGAGGTTTTCCCCAGTGCCGTCCAGCCAGGTCAGTGTCGCCTTCGCGTTGATGGTGCGCAGGCCGGTGCCGTCTCGCTTGGGACGCTGGAACTCGGGGCTGCGGGTGAGACGTAGCCGCCGCCCGCCCAGGGTCGCCTCCAGCACCACCCGCGGTGGCGTCTGCTCCGGGGCGTGATCGGAGTGCAGGCGCTTGCTCTCCCCGCGCGCGCCGGGAACTCTGCCGTAGAGCGCGAACGCGATCGCGTCCAGCACCGTGGTCTTGCCCGCTCCGGTCTGGCCGTGCAGCAAGAACAATCCGTCGGCGCCGAGCGCGTCGAAGTCGACGACCGTGGTGTCGGCGAACGGGCCGAACGCGGTCATCTGGAGCTTGTGCAGTCTCATGCCGCCGCGCCCGCGCCCGGCCTCGGCAGCGCGCTCATGCGGACAGTTCCTCGGCGGCGCGCACCGTCGCCGCCTGCTCCGGCTCCGCGACGGCGGCCGACAACGCCCGCTCCAGCCAGGTCATCTCGCCCGAGCTGGGCGTACCGCGGACGTCGGAGAGGAAGCTCCGGGCTACTTCGATGTCGCGTCGGCCGTGCACCCGCTCACGGTAGCGCAGTTCCGGGTTCCCCTCGGGCCGAGCCCATTCGACGTGCACCGCGTAAGGGAACCGTTCGCGCAGCTTGCGCATGGCGTCGACCGGGCGGGCGTCGTCGGTGAGCACGGCGGACACGTAATGCTGTTCGGCCGCGGTGTGCTGCGCGCCGAACAGCAACTCGTCCAGGGTGCCGGTCAGCTTGCTCAGGCCGCGGACCGTCGGCAGGTCCCGGCGGCGCACCGCCTGGAGGCCGGCCGCGTCCAGATCGACGATCCACACCGCTTTGCGATGCGCGTTCTCGCCGAACGAGTACGGCAACGGCGAGCCGGAGTAGCGGACCGACTCCGCCAGCGTCTGCGGCGAATGCAGGTGGCCGAGGGCCACGTAGTCGATGCCGTCGAAGGCGGCCAGCGGCACCGTCTCCACGCCGCCGACCGAGATCGAGCGCTCCGAGCCGGTGGCCTCCCCGCCGACCACGAAGGCGTGCGCGAGCACGACCGTTCGCGCACCAGGTCGCCGTTCGATGTCGGCACGCACCCGGGCCATCGCCGCGTCCAGGATCTCGGCGTGCGAGCGAGCTTGCGGCACATCGAGTTCGGCGCGGGTGATCTCCGGTTCCAGGTACGGGATGCCATAGAACGCCACCGGCCCGTGCTCGTCCTCCAGCAGGACGGGGCGATCGGCGTCGGCGACCGTGGTACGCAGATGCAACCCGCCCGCCGCGGCGAAACTCGCGCCCGCCCCCAGCCGGGCGGGGGAATCGTGGTTGCCCGAGGTGGCCACGATCTGCGCACCCGCCGCCCGAATGGCCTCGAATCCCTGGTTGCACACCGCGATCGCGTCGGCGCTCGGAATCGACCGGTCGTACACGTCGCCGGGCAGGACCACCACCTCGACCGACTCCTCGGCCACCAATTCCGCGATGGCGGTCAGTGAACGAGCCTGGTCGGCAAGCAGATCGACCCCGTGGAACGTGCGCCCGATGTGCCAGTCCGAGGTGTGCAGCATCCGCATGCCGCGAAACCGTAGGCCAAGGCACCGACAGACTCCAATCGCCACGCCCGCTGTGTCCGGTTTGCCCAGCCGAGGCCCGGCGTGTCCGCCACCGGCTTCGGATCAGGGGCGGAATGCGCCACGAGGCCGATCGCCGCACATGCCTTTGCCTCCCGTGCATTCCGACGCGGGAGCTTCCGGCTGTCGGCATCCCGCACGGTGTGCGGACCGGACGGCGGCGCGCCGGCAAGCCTGTTGCCGACGCGATGCCGAATAGTCGCTCCGTGCTCGTTCTTGTCGGTGACCTACGGCACTATCTGCGCCATGACCGCCCCGATGCTCGTCGCACCGACGCCGGTGTTCGCCGCGGGTTGCGGCCTCGGCCGGATGAGCCGTGCCGCGCGGGCCGGGCATCGCGCCGCGGTGGCGGATACACAGCTCGCGGCGGCCGCGGACAACGAACGGTTGCTGCGACAGTCGCGAGCATGCAGCGCATCTCCCACCTGCTCACCGAGCAGATCGGTCAGCTGGTCCGGGCTGCGTGCGCCCCAGGACCGGGGCGGTGGGGCGAGATCCAGCTCGGGCGCCGTTCGCCTCCTACCTGGACGCCTGCGGCGCCGTGGACCCCGACGTACGAGCCGAGCAGCTCACCAGGTACGCCGAACACCTGCGCGCATGCCGACCAACCCCTGGACGATCTGGAAATAGCCGACCAGGGCGTGCACGCGATCGCGCGCGTGGATTCCCGGCCGCGCGCGTGGGCTTCGCCGAGGCGGTCGAGTAACCGGGACAATGGCCGTGCCGCCACGCCGCCGAGCGCGGCGGCAACTAGTGTGCATATCGTGGCTGCTTCCGAACGTGTGCGATCCCGGGTGCCCGCGCCGCAACGCTCGATCCTGCCGTCGGTGCCGGGAATCCCGGTCGGCGCGGCGATCCTGATCGCGGTTGCCTGCACGTTTCTGGGGTTTCTGATCGATGCCAGCGGCGGCAGCGCCGAGCTGACCGGCACGTTCGCCGCGCTGTACGTGCTGGGGTGTGTGGCGGCCGTCGCCGCCGTGCGCTACCGCGGCTTGTTCAGCACGATGGTGCTGCCGCCACTGCTGCTCTTCGTCGCCGTCCCGCTGGCCTATCAGCATCTCACCGGCCGTGGATCGACCTCTTTGAAGGACATCCTGCTCAATTTGGCGATCCCGCTGGTGAACCGTTTTCCGACGATGATGCTCGCCACGGTCGTCGTCCTGCTGATCGGCGGCGCCCGGATCTACTTGCATCGCCGCGAGGAGCAGGACGCACGGCCGCTCTCGGCCCGCCGCGGCGAGAGCTGGGGCAAGTCGTCGGCGAAGAAGAGCAGACCCGCCCGTTCCTCCGGCGGCGTCTCGGACCCGGCGCGCCGCAAAGCCCGCCGCCCGAAGAAGGAGCCCGACGAACTCGAGGTGGACGAGTCGGACGAGCCCGCCCCGCGGCCGGCGCGCCGGCCTGCGGCGCAGGTCGCCGACACCCCGCCGCGCGTCGCACCGTCTCGTCCGCGCGAAGGCCGGGCTCCTGCCCGGGGCGCCACCCGCCCCACCGCGGCAATGCCCCGTCCGGAAGGCGAACCACCGCGCGGTGCGGGCCGCCGTCGCGAAGTGCCGCCGCATCCTCAGCCCAATGTGCGCTACCGCGACTCGGGCCGCACGGAACGGCGCAGGCCGGAGAATCTGTAGAACGAGTTCGCCGCTCAGCCGGTTTCCCGAAGTCGGTCTCCGCGGCGAACTCCGAGTGCCGGGTGCCAGCAACATGCCGACCGGATCGGTGGCCACCGCACTGAGATACGGCGATGCGATTCGGCGCGAAGGCTCAGTCTTCGCCGGTGTACCGAGCCGCACGGGAATGTCGGCAACCACCCCGGAAATGGCGCGCATAACGCTGTGCCGTGGTCAGCGGACGATTCGAGCGATTCCCGCGAAGGTTTTCCCTCGCGGTCCGCGAGGGCGATCAGCGTTGTGGTGACCACGCGACTCGCGCGTCGAGTGGGACGCCCATCCCGTACATTCTCGCGATCTGAGCGGGCTCGGCGTCCGTCAGCGACGGGCGTCGCGCAGTTCCCGGGGCAGCGCGAAGACGAGGGTTTCGTTGGCCGTGGTGACCGGCTGGACGTCGCCGTAGCCGTGCTCGGCCAGCATGTCCAGGACGCCGCGGACCAGGATGTCGGGGACCGAGGCACCCGAGGTGATGCCGATCGTGCGGACACCTTCGAGCCAGGCCGGGTCGACCTCGCGAGCGAAGTCCACCAGATACGCCGATTTGGCGCCCGCGCCGAGGGCCACCTCGACCAATCGCACCGAGTTCGACGAGTTGCGCGAGCCGACCACGATCACCAGGTCGCATTCCGGCGCCATCGCCTTCACCGCCACCTGGCGGTTCTGCGTGGCGTAGCAGATGTCGTCGCTCGGCGGGTCCTGCAGGCCGGGGAAGCGCTTGCGCAGCCGCTGCACCGTCTCCATCGTCTCGTCCACGCTCAGCGTGGTCTGCGAGAGCCAGATCACCTTCGACTCGTCGCGCACGCTGACGTTGTCCACCGCGTCGGGACCGTCGACCAGCTGGACGTGCTCGGGCGCCTCACCGGCGGTGCCCTCGACCTCCTCGTGACCCTCGTGACCGATCAGGAGGATGTCGTAGTCGTCGCGGGCGAACCGCTTGGCCTCCTGGTGGACCTTGGTCACCAGCGGGCAGGTGGCGTCGATGGTGTGCAGATTGCGCTCGGCGGCCGAGGCGTGCACCGCGGGCGACACGCCGTGCGCGGAGAACACGACGACCGCGCCCTCGGGGACCTCGTCGGTCTCGTCGACGAAGACCACGCCGCGTTCGCGCAGCGTCTCCACGACGTGCCGGTTGTGCACGATCTCCTTGCGCACGTAGATGGGCGCGCCGTGTTTGTCCAGCGCCTTCTCGACGGTTTCGACCGCGCGGTCCACGCCGGCGCAGTACCCCCGCGGTTCCGCGAGCAGCACGCGTTTCCCGCCGTCGGCAACGGCGTTTGCGGCGCCTGCCGAGCGGGCGATTCCGACGTTCAAGGGAATGGCCGAAGACATGCCCACAGGATACGTGCGGCCCGGGACCCTGCCACGTCCGGGAGTTGTCCGTCACATTCCCGCCGGTATCCGCGGAGGACGGGTCGCGAACTGCGGCGCAAGGCCGTCACAGCGGAGCCGGCGACAAGCCGCGGTGACTCTCGGCGGACACTCCCGCCGAGACCTGGGTTTATTCTCCGCTTTATGAGCACAGCGTCGCGCAATTCCCGCCGATCGGCCGCGCGCCGTTGCGGGCGAATATCCGAACCGCGCCCACCCCTCCTTTGCATAGCACACCATTTCGGGCAGGCTAGGACCATGTTTCGACCACCCTTTCTGGCCCGGGTCGCCGCCGGGGCCGCCGTATACGCCCTCGAGGAATCCCGCCGGTTACCCACGGCGGCAATGAATCTCCCGATCACGGCCATAAGTCAGATGCTGCAGACGACTATGCACGTCCAGCAGTTCGTGACCAGTCTGGCCCTGAAAGGCGACGCGGTATTCGACCGTTGGGCCAACCGCCCGGTCGAGCAGCCGGAGTGGGCCACCTTCGAGGAGGACCTCGCCGACGAGCCGAGCCCCGCTCCGCTTCGCAGCAGTCGATTCGATCTCTACACCGCCGACGATCCGGAGCCGTTCCGCTCGCCCGAATCCTTCCCAGCGGACGACGCCCGCGCGGGCGAGACCAACGGCCACGCCGCCGCGCCGACGATCGCCGAACAACCGGCCGAAGAACCGGAGCCGACCGATCCGGAATCGGAGCTCGACCCGGTCGCGGAAGCGCCCCGGATCACCGAACCGGAAGTCGCCATCCGCTACGACTACGCCACCATGACCCTGGCCCAGCTGCGTGCCCGGCTGCGCCTGCTGACAGTCGAAGACCTCACCGCGCTGCTGGAGTACGAGCAGCACACCCGGGCCAGGGCGCCGTTCGTGACCATGCTGACGAACCGGATCGCCACCGTGCAGGCCCAGTGACCGAACCCCGGACACCTTCGTCGCCGACGGCCGGCCGGGACACCTCCGGCCACTCCGCCGCCGCGCCGGCCAATTCCGCCGCGCACCCCTGGCCGGTGCGCTCGGTGTCCATGAAGGTCGCCCAGTGGATCGACCGGCTCGGCAGCATCTGGGTAGAGGGTCAGATCACCCAGATCAATCTCCGTCCGGGCACCCGCACCGCGTTCCTGGTGCTGCGCGACCCATCGGCCGACATGTCGCTGTCGGTGACCTGCGACCCGGACCTCATCCGCAGCTCCCCCGTTCCCTTGCAAGAGGGCAGCCGGGTGGTCGTCTACGGCAAGCTCTCGTTCTTCACCGGGCGCGGCACGATCTCGTTGCGCGTGCTGGAGATCCGGCCGGTCGGCATCGGCGAACTCCTGGCCCGCATCGAACGGTTGAAGGCGCTGCTGGCGGCCGAGGGCCTGTTCGATCCCCGGCTCAAACGCCCGATCCCCTTCCTGCCCGGAACGATCGGCTTGATCACCGGCCGCGCCAGCGCCGCGGAGCGCGACGTGCTGAGCGTCGCCCGCAATCGCTGGCCCGCGGTGCGTTTCGAAATCCGCAACACAGCCGTGCAGGGGCCGACGGCGGTGTCGCAGATGCTCACGGCGCTGGCCGAGCTCGATCGTCACCCGGCTGTCGAGGTGATCGTCCTCGCGCGCGGCGGCGGCAGCGTGGAAGACCTGCTGCCCTTCTCCGACGAGGCGCTGTGCCGCGCGATCGTGGCCGCGACCACGCCGATCGTCAGCGCGATCGGCCACGAACCGGACAACCCCCTCAGCGACCTGGTCGCGGACCTGCGCGCGGCGACCCCCACCGATGCCGCCAAGCGGATCGTCCCCGACGCCGCCGCCGAACTGGCCTGCATCCGTGAGCTGCGGGAACGCAGCGCCGCCGCGCTGCGCGGCTGGGTCGACCGGGAGACCAGGGCGCTGGCCCAGCGGCGGTCGCGGCCCGTGCTGGCCGACCCGCTGCGCGAGATCGATCGCCGCCAGGAAGAGGTCGAACGCCTGCGCGCCGCCGCGCGCCGCTTCGTCGAGCAACTCCTCCGAACCGAATCCACGGCCACCCGGCATCTGCGCGAGAAACTCACCGCCGTGGGCCCGGCCGCCACACTGGCCCGTGGTTACGCTGTCGTACAGCGCGTCACCGGCCGGGAACGGGAGGTGGTGCGCTCGATCGAGGACGCGCCGGCCGGCAGCCAGCTGCGCATCCGGGTCGCCGACGGCGCCGTCACGGCCGCCGCGCTCGGCACTCAGGCGCTCGGCGCGAAGCACACCGACACCGGGAGGAACTGACCTTGGCCGAATCCGGCAAGTCCGCGGGGAAGAACGGGGCGGGAGCCGACCCGGCCGACGATTCGGCCGAGATCGCCGGTTTCGGCTACGAACGCGCGCGCGACGAACTGGTCAACGTCGTCAAGATCCTCGAACAAGGCGGCCTCGACCTCGACGAGTCCCTCGCACTGTGGGAACGCGGTGAGGCGCTGGCCAACCGCTGCGAAGAACATCTGGCAGGGGCGCGCAAGCGCGTCGAGGACGCACTGCACCGCACCGACCTGGAACAGCGGGAATGACCATCCGCCGCGCCACGCCGGACGTCCGCACCACCGACCTGGCCGCCAGTCGCGAGTTCTACCGGCTGCTCGGCTTCCGCGAAGCGATGGACCTCGGCTGGGTCGTGACTATGGCCTCCCCGTCCAACCCGACCGCCCAGGTGCTGCTCGTCGGCCCGGAAGCCGGACAGCTCCAGCCCGACATGAGTGTGGAGGTAGACGACGTCGACGCCGTACACGCGGCGGTGACCGCCGCGGGCGCCGACGTCGTCTATCCCTTGCGCGACGAGCCCTGGGGCGTGCGCCGCTTCTTCGTCCGTGACCCGAGCGGAACCGTCGTCAACGTGGTGAGCCACCACTGACGACAGCCCGCTCGGTCATTCCTGGCGCGGCGCGGCCACGGCGCGGAATCGCGCGACGCCGCCCGCGCTGCTCAGCCGCTGGAATCCGGCCTTCTCCAGCACACGCACCGACGACGGATTGGACAGTTCCGCATCGGCGCGCACCACGCGGACGCCGGGCGCGGTGAACGCGTGCGCCGTCAAGGCGACGGTGGCCTCGGTGGCGTAGCCACGAGCGCGACGCGAGGCGACGACGCCGTACCCGATCTCCAGCTCTCCGTCGGAGGGCGGCCAGAAAAGCCCGATCGATCCGACGACGAGTCCACTCGATCGCTCGACGATCAGGCGGTGGCCGAACGGGCCGAGCCAGTCCGGGTTCGCGGCGAACAACTCCGCGATGACGCGATCTCCTTCGGCGGGAAAGTCCGCCGACCACGCGGGCCGACGCCGGTCGTCGAGCACGGCGGCGGCCTCGTCGGCGGTCCACGACCGCAGGATCAGGCGTTCGGTGCGCAGGTCGGGGGAAATGAGAGCAGACACGTGACACTCCTGGTCATCGAAGAAAAGACCGGTCCGCGTCGAGGTGTATGCGGAGAATCAGTGGCGCGCGAACCGGCGAAGGGCATGCGAAGAACGGCTGTTGACAGCCATATTCATCGACCTCCGAGATCCGGTTCGGCACGTGCCACGTACCGCGGCAAACCCTAGCGGTCGCGCGCGGCCGACAGCAAGGGGCGGGTCAGCGTTGCAGCGGCTGCGCCGCCGTGATCGCCTGGGCGAGCGTGGTGAACGCCGCCTGGTCGCCCGCACCGGTGATCAGTACGCGGGACTGGCCGAGGTCGGTGATCCACGCCGTCTCCGACCCCTGCTCGGCGTAGACGATCCACTTCTGCGCCCCCACCTGCTCGGCGCCGCTGGCATACCGGGACCCGAGCACGAACCGGGCCAGCGCCTCCTCGGTCGCGTTGCTCTGGGTGAATCGCATGTAGGTGCCCTGCGGCGTGATGTAGCCGACCGTGCTGACCGATCCGCCGCCGGTGCCGCCGATGGATTCACGGCTGCCGGAATTGGGCGTCCAATCAGCGGGCAGAGCGGGGTTCCGGATCGGGAACGGCAAGGAACGAGCGTCGGCGGTTAGCGCCGCTTCGACGTCGAAATGGGGGATCTGCCCCTGCGTCGGACCGTTCGCGGCGAAACTGCACTGGCTGGCCAGGCCCGCGAACACCAGCGCGATCAGCACCAACGGGATCAACGACCAGAACAGATCCCGGTAGTCGTTCAAGATGCGCGGCTTTTGGTACGACACGCTCCCAGTATCCACTCGCGCGGCGATGCCGCCCCGCCCACCCCGACCCGCGCAGCAGGGGTGTACGCCCGTGCCAGACCGAATGAGACAATCGACCGGTACGTACCGACGCACAGGAGGCACCCCGCAATGACGGCAACTTCTCCCACACCTAGCCGCCGCGAGGCGCCCGACCGCAACCTCGCACTCGAGCTGGTCCGCGTGACCGAGGCCGGGGCGATGGCCGCGGGCCGGTGGGTCGGACGCGGCGACAAGGAGGGGGGCGACGGAGCCGCCGTCGACGCCATGCGGCAGCTGGTCAGCTCGGTGTCCATGCGCGGCATCGTCGTCATCGGCGAGGGCGAGAAGGACGAAGCGCCCATGCTGTACAACGGCGAGGCCGTGGGCGACGGCACCGGTCCTGAAGTGGACTTCGCGGTCGACCCGATCGACGGCACCACGCTGATGTCCAAGGGCGTGCCCGGCGCGATCTCGGTGCTGGCCGTCGCCGAGCGCGGCGCCATGTTCGACCCGTCCGCGGTGTTCTACATGCACAAGATCGCCGTCGGCCCCGACGCCGCCGACGTGATCGATATCTCGGCCCCCATCGGCGAGAACATCAGCCGGGTCGCCAAGGCCAAGAACTTGTCGAAGTCCGACCTGACCGTCTGCATCCTGGACCGTCCCCGGCACGCCGAACTGATCCAGCAGGTGCGCGACGCGGGCGCCCGCATCCGCCTGATCTCCGACGGCGACGTCGCGGGCGCGATCGCCGCGGCCCGCCCCGACTCCGGCACCGACATCCTGGTCGGCATCGGCGGCACCCCCGAGGGCATCATCGCCGCCGCCGCGATGCGCTGTATGGGCGGCGAACTACAGGGCATGCTCGCGCCGAAGGACGACGAGGAACGGCAGAAGGCCATCGACGCGGGCCACGACCTCGACCGCGTCCTGACCACCGAAGACCTGGTCTCCGGTGACAACGTCTTCTTCTGCGCCACCGGCGTCACCGACGGCGACCTGCTGCGCGGCGTGCGCTACTACGGCGGCGGCGCGTCGACCCACTCGATCGTCATGCGCTCGAAGTCCGGCACGGTCCGCATGATCGACGCCTACCACCGCCTGACCAAGCTGCGCGAATACTCCTCGGTCGACTTCATCGGCGACGAACACGCGGTCCCGCCGCTGCCGTGACTTCTGGCCGCGACTTCGTCGCGAGGGCACCCGTCTTGTCGTTTCGTATTCCCGGATGCGGCGTGTCGGCGTGTGCGAATGACCTCAGGCGTGGCAGCCCCATGGCAGGCGGCCGCGGCATAGGGTCGAAAGCATGACCGAGGAGACGGAGACGCAGTACCGCATCGAGCACGACACCATGGGCGAGGTCCGGGTTCCGGTGGACGCTCTGTGGCGGGCGCAGACCCAGCGGGCCGTGGAGAACTTCCCGATCAGCGGACGCGGCTTGGAGCGCGCGCAGATTCGCGCGCTCGGCCTGCTGAAGGCCGCGTGTGCCACGGTGAACCGCGACCTGGGTCTGCTCGATCCGGAGAAGGCCGATGCCATTGTCGCCGCGGCGAACGAGATCGCGGAAGGCAAGCACGACGATCAGTTCCCGATCGACGTCTTCCAAACCGGTTCCGGCACCAGCTCGAACATGAACGCCAACGAGGTGATCGCCTCGCTGGCCGAAGCGAAGGGCGTCACGGTCCATCCGAACGACGACGTGAACATGTCGCAGTCGTCCAACGACACTTTTCCCACGGCAACGCATCTCGCCGCGACCGAAGCGGTCATCACCGATCTGGTTCCCGCGCTGGAGCATCTGCGGCTGGCGCTGCTGGACAAGTCGACCGAATGGCGCACGGTAGTGAAGTCCGGCCGCACCCATCTCATGGACGCCGTCCCGGTGACCCTCGGCCAGGAGTTCGGCGGCTACACCCGTCAGGTCGCGGCGGGCATCGACCGCATCATGGCGACACTGCCGCGGCTCGGCGAACTGCCGATCGGCGGAACGGCGGTCGGCACCGGGCTGAACGCGCCGGAAGGTTTCGGCGCGAAGGTCGTCGCCGAGCTGGTGCGCGCGACCGGCATCGACGCGTTGCGTGAGGCCGAGGACCACTTCGAGGCACAGGCCGCGCGCGACGGTCTGGTGGAGGCCTCCGGCGCGCTCCGCACGATCGCGGTGAGCCTGACCAAGATCGCCAACGACATTCGCAGGATGGGCTCGGGCCCGCTGACAGGTCTGGCCGAGATCCAGCTGCCGGATCTGCAGCCGGGCAGCTCGATCATGCCCGGCAAGGTGAATCCGGTACTGCCCGAAGCGGTCACCCAGGTCGGCGCGCAGGTGCTCGGCAACGACGCCGCGGTGGCCTTCGCCGGCGCGAACGGCGCTTTCGAATTGAACGTTTACATCCCGGTGATGGCGCGCAACTTGCTGGAGTCGATCCGCCTGCTGGCCAACGTCTCTCGCCTGTTCGCCGACAAGTGCGTGCGCGGCCTGGTCGCCAACGTCGAGCACCTGCGCACACTTGCCGAGTCCTCCCCCTCGATCGTGACACCGCTGAATTCGGCCATCGGCTACGAGGAGGCGGCCGCGGTCGCGAAGGAAGCGTTGAAGGAGAAGAAGACCATTCGCCAGACCGTCATCGATCGCGGTCTGCTGAACGAGAAACTGACCGAGGAGGAGCTCGACCGCCGCCTCGACGTGCTCGCCATGGCGAAGGTGAAAGAACAGGACTGACGAGGGCCGACCGAGCCGCGACAGAACGAACGCCACCTCCGTAGCCGTCGGGCTACCGAGGTGGCGTTCGCCGGACCGTGATCCGGAGGCGGCGGTTCAGTCCCGCAGGTGCGAGAGCTCGTCGCGCGCCAGTTCGCCATCCGGACCGAAATCCGTGCGCGTGAAGATGTTCCAACGACGCAGCAACGGAGCGAAGACCAGCTCTCCCTCCTTGGCGCGGTCGTAGACGCCCGCCTCGGCCAGCACCTCGTCGCTGTCGCGGCCGTCGGAAAGCGTCACTGTCGGGACCTCGAAACCGGCGATCCGGTCGGCGATGGCCCGCACGGCCTGGTCCGGCACCAGATCGAGAGCGGCGGAAATCAGGTCGGCGAAGAACACCGACTGCAGTTCGTCGTCCAGCGCGATGCGCTCGGCGATGGCGGTGACCAGGGGGTTCTCGCCGAGCGCCGCGATGTTGCGGTGCCGCACGGCGCTGGCGGACTCCTCGAACGCGCAGTTGGCCAGCACATCGAGCAGGTGCATCGCCGGGCGGCGGAAGCCCTTGGTCATGTGCTCCATCCGCAACCGCTCCAGTTCCACCGGGTCGACGGCCCTGGTGACCATGAGGTAGTTGCGGATCGTGATCTCGTGGCGGTTCTCCTCGGCCGTCCAGCGGCCGACCCAGCGCCACCACGCGCCGGTGCGCAGGTACTTGCCGATCTCGCGGTGATACGAGGGCAGGTTGTCGGCGATCAGCACCGAGACGGTCAACGCCAGTTTGGCGGTTTCACCGAGTTCGGACTGGTCCGGCGTCCAGTCGGTACCGCCGAGGAAGGCGAAGTTGCGCCCGTCGTCCCACGGCACGAGGTCGTGTGGCTGCCACCCGTCGGCGACATCGACGTGCTTGCGCAGCAGCAGTTCTACGTCCACCGCGAGCGATTCGAGCAGTTCGCGATCGGTCAGGAGAGTTTGCACCGAGATAACCTAGCGGCTTGGCCCGCGAAGCGGGGGCGGATGGGTGGAATGGGCAGGCTACCGGGGCCACGCGGGCGGCCCCGGACGCCGAATACCTGGTCGTTACTTCGGCGTGACGGTGATAGTACCGTTCACCCAGGTGATGGTGCCGCCGGTGAAATCGCTCTGCTTGCCACCGGGGATGTCCTTCTCGTCGCTGACCGGGTAGCCGAGGGGCCCCTGCGCGCCGCCGTTCTCTTCCCACGCCTTGCGGATCTCGCCCCAGACGACATGGGGTTCGCCCTCCTTGGCCTCGTAGATCGTGCCGCCGGCGAAGTCCTGGTACTCGCCGTCGTCGGGGCCTTGCTCCTCCGCTTCCAGCGGGAGGCCGAGTGTGCCGGTCGGGCCGCCGAGCTCCACGTACTTCTCGTAGATGTCGCCGTCGACGGCGATCTCGCCGCCCGGAGTGGCGATCCTGGTCCCCCCGGCCGCCGGGGCCGTCGTGCCCGTGGCGCCGCCCTCGGTGGTGGTGGTGTCGTCGTCGGCCGCGGTGGTGGTCGGGCTCGCGATCGTGGTCATGATGCTCGTCATCATGCCGGTCATGGTGGCGCCGGGGTCGGAGTCGTCATCGTCGCCGCACCCGGCCAAGGCCAGCCCAGCGGCGGCGAGCACTGCGGTGAATCCAGCCGTTCGTCGAGCGAAGTGGTGCATGTCCATCCTCTCGCTGTGGGCTACCGGCACACCACGGACTCCGTGACATCGCGCGTAGCCTCGGCCGATTGTCAGGCAATGACCCGGTGATCGACGAGGGTCACCGGGTCATACCGAACAGCTATCGCGGCGGATGATACCCGCCGGATGTGCTGTGAAACACACCGCCGAACGGCGCTGGAGGATCAGGCGTTGGGGCCGTATTCCTCCAGCATCTCGGTGACCAACGCCGCGATCGGCGAGCGCTCGCTACGGGTCAGCGTGATGTGCGCGAACAACGGGTGGCCTTTGAGTTTCTCGACCACCGCCGCGACACCGTCGTGCCTTCCGACGCGCAAATTGTCCCGCTGGGCCACGTCGTGGGTGAGCACCACCCGTGAGCCGGTTCCCAGCCTGCTGAGCACCGTGAGCAGCACATTGCGCTCCAGCGACTGGGCTTCGTCCACGATCACGAAGGAGTCGTGCAGCGACCGCCCGCGAATGTGGGTCAGCGGCAACACCTCCAGCATGTCGCGGCTGAGCACCTCCTCCATCACCTCCCGGCTGGCCAGCCCGTCGAGGGTGTCGAAGACCGCCTGCGCCCAGGGACCCATCTTCTCGCTCTCGGTGCCGGGCAGGTAGCCGAGATCCTGACCGCCGACCGCGTACAGCGGACGGAAGACCACCACCTTGCGCTGCGTCCGCCGTTCCAGCACCGCCTCCAGGCCCGCGGTCAACGCCAGCGCCGACTTGCCGGTACCCGCCCTGCCACCGAGGGAGACGATGCCGACGCTCTCGTCCAGCAGCAGATCGAGCGCGATGCGCTGCTCGGCGGAACGGCCGTGCAGCCCGAATGCCTCGCGTTCACGGACCAGTTGCACCCGCTTGTCCGGGGTCACCCGGCCGAGTGCGCTGGAGCTGACTCCGAGCAACCGAATACCGGTATGGCAGGGCAGCTCTCGCGCCTCGTCCAGATCGATCACCGACTCCGCGTAGAGCCGATCGATGTGCGCGGTGCTGACATCGAGCTCCACCATGCCGGACCAGCCGGAGGTCAC
This sequence comes from Nocardia asteroides, assembly GCA_019930625.1. NCBI lineage: Bacteria > Bacillati > Actinomycetota > Actinomycetes > Mycobacteriales > Nocardiaceae > Nocardia > Nocardia asteroides. The sequence goes on along the minus strand of CP082844.1, from coordinate 3,026,231 downwards.
CACGTCCTGGGCGTGGTACTCGTCGGCTTGCAAGCCCACCGCACTGGCCTTGACCCGCAGCGGAATGTCCTTGGACACCAACACCACGTCGCGGCCCTCGGCCGCGAGGTTGAGCGCACATGCCAGGATTCGGGAGTCGTTGGTGTCGGTGCGGAAGCCGACCGGAAGGACCGCGGGATCGGTGTGGTTCAGTTCCACCTGCAACGTTCCGCCCTCGGCGCCGATCGGCACCTGCTGATCCAGCCTGCCGTACTGCAGGCGCAGATCGTCCAGGTTGCGCAGCGCTTCTCGCGCGAACCAGCCCAGCTCGTGATGGTGCCTTTTGGCTTCGAGTTCACTGATGACCACCAGGGGTAACACCACGTCATGTTCGCCGAACCGCGTGAAGGACCAGGGATCCGACAGCAGGACGGACGTGTCGATGACGAAGGTTTTGCCGAGTAATTGCGAGGGGCGGGCCCCCTTCGCGGCGGCTCCGCCTTTCGCGGAGCTGGAGTTCGCCGACGGAGCGGAAACGGAGCGTGCAGCAGTCACGGTGGGCTCCTCTGTGTCCGTGCGGCAGTCGCACGAACGATCTCGCTGGACCGGTCCGTCCTGATGGACCCGACGTTGCCGTCAGGTGCCACGAGGGCCGGGTACCGGCCCCCTCGTACTGAGTAGCTCAGTCACGGCCAGGACCTCCCGTACGAGCCACACCGCCGCGGCCCGCACACCCGACGCTACCTCCGATCCCCATGTCCGCGCTCAGGGACTGAAAGGCGTGTCCGTGAATTTGTCGTAAACCAGCACGTCGCGGGCACTCGACCCAGCAGGTCGAGCAACCCCGGAACATGGCTGTGCACCGGATCCTGTACGGCTGTCAGCAATGTGACCGGACCTTCGGCGGCCAGAGCGCGTAATTCCCGCAAATCTTGCTGAACCTCCAGCGCTGCCAGTTCGGCGCGGTATCGATGGGCGAATTGCGGGCCGCGCGCGTCCCGGTCGGCGTGGAACCAGCGCCGCAACTCGGTCGACGGGGCGAGCGCCTCGGGCCAGCGATCGACCCGCGGCACGGCTTCGGTGACATCCGCCGGCCCGAGCCGATCGACCGGCATCCGGGTGCCGTCGTCCGGGTCGGATCGTCAGATACGTTTCACCCCGGAGGCCGGGCGGTGGTTGCGATGGCATGGCAGTTGTCGCAGCACGGCCTTCGAGCGGCTCCGGGTTTCGCCACACGGTCGCTGTGGCCCGATTCGACGGATAGAGTCGCTGGTATGTCCGGTAACGAGGATTTGGAGAAGCTGTCGTCGAAGGAGTTGCACGACCGGGCGATGAAGCTGGCCGTGCGACGCGGTGACGTGAAGTTCCTGTGGCGGCTGCTCACGTCGATCCCGGCCGCGGAAGCCGCCGCGGGCAATGTCGGCGAGAGCGAGGCGGACATCAAGTACGTGCTGCCCATGCTCGACGACTACGTCCACGCCGGCGACGGCGCGGTCGCCGAGGTGTTGCGGCCGGTCTACCTCGACTACTTGGTCCAGCACTCCTGACACCGGGTCAGCCGCGGGTCAGTGCGGCGCGCCAGAGGCCGGCGGCCGTGCCGCGCAGGAAGTTCTCCCAGCTGAAGTGGTCGTGCCACAGGATGATTCGGCCGTCGCGCAGTTCGAACGTGCCCGTCACCCAGAAGCCGACGCGCACCGGCCCGAAGCGCAGGTAGTCGGTGCGGTCGGTGAGCACGATGTCGCCGTCGGCGGCGATGTGGTGCAGGTCCACCCCGAAGCCGAGCCAGTCACGGCGCAGGCCGCGCAGCACGCCACCCACCCGGCGGACGCCCGTGACATCGGGCAGCGAGGTGTTCTTCCAGACGATGTCCGGGTGCAGCAGGTCGATCGCCTCCTCGGCGGCGCCCAGCTCCAGCGCGGCGAAGAACTCCCGCACGGTGGTGATCGAGTCCTGTTTCAGGTCGAGTTCGTCGCTCATGGTCCGAGCGTAGGCCGCGCCGGTCACCGGCGGCTCGCGATGAGCACGGCCAGTCCGTCGAGAATTCGCCCGATGCCGAATCGCAGCGCGCCCTCCCCGCCCGCGACCACGCCCTGCTCGGCGAACGCGGCGGCGGCGGCCGGGTAACGATCGGCCGCGGCGGCCATCATCTCGGCGAACTGCCCTGCGATCTGTTTCTCGAACGCGTCGGCGTCCATCACTCGCTGCTGCTGCGCGAGGCTGCGGGCGTGGCCGATGAGCAGGACGATGGTGTCCAGGCGTTCCGCGGTGGTGAGCCCGGTTCCGGCGAGCGCGGCGAGCGCGGATTCCATCCAGGCCATTTCGTTCGGGCCGACCGGCCGCGCGCCCACCGACACCTCCAGCGACCAGGGGTGGGCACGGAGACGTTCGTAGATCGTCTCGCACCACTCGCCGAGCAGGTCGCGCCACGCGTCCTGCGGCGCCTCCGCGCCCACGCTCATCTCCGGGGGCGCGCCGAGCGCCGTGTCCAGCATCAGCGCGACCAGTTCGGCCTTGCCCGGCACGTAGCGGTACAGCGACATCTTCGTGAAGCCCAGACGCTCGGCCAGCCGCTGCATGGACAGGCTCCCCAGCCCTTCGGCGTCGGCCAGCGCGATGGCCTCCCCGACGATCCGCTCCAGCGACAGCGCGGGTTTCGGACCGCGCTTAGGGCGCTGACCGGTCCCCCAGAGCAGTTCGAGTGCGGTTGGTGTCGGCATGCCCGAGATCCTTCCGGAAAAACGTCTTGCCGCGTAACTGTGTCTACCATACGCTAATCTGCGTCCATCGGATACAGTTTCCGATGGACGCAGATTTCGGGACAGGAGACCCCATGCGCAACACCACCGTTCTCGTCTCCGGCGCGAGCATCGCCGGACCGTCGCTGGCCTACTGGCTGTACCGTTACGGCTTCGCGGTCACGGTGGTCGAGCGCGCCCCGGCGCTGCGGCCCGGCGGTCAGGCCGTCGATTTCAAGGGCAGTACACACCGCACGGTGCTGACGCGGATGGGCATCCTCGACGACGTCGAGCGGCGCAGGACCGGCACCACCGACATGGTCTTCGTCGACGAGCAGGGCTCACGACTGGCGGTCCTGTCGGGAGACTTCACCGGCGGCGACGTCGAGATCCTGCGCGGAGACCTCTCCGAGATCATCTACCGCCGCACCGCCGACCGCTGCGAATACCTGTTCGGCGATTCGATCACCGCCCTCACCGAGACCGCCACCGGCGTGCAGGTCGAATTCGAGCGCGCGCCCGCCCGCACCTTCGACCTCGTCTTCGGCGCCGACGGCATCCATTCGCGGGTACGCAGGCTGGCTTTCGGGCCCGAGCGGGACTTCGTGAAACACCTGGGCTACTACTACGCCGTCGCGGGTGCGAGCCCGTGGAGCGGCGAGGCGACAGGCCCTCGCGAACGGGCGGTCGCCCACGCCCACAACGCTCCCGGACGACTCGCGATCAGCGGCGGCCCGAAGGCACAGCAGATGTACATGTTCGCCTCCCCCGTGCTCGACTACGCCAGGGACGACAGCGCGGCCCAGCGACGTATCCTCGCGCGGACCTACGCCGGGATCGGGTGGGAAGTGCCGCGGATGCTCGCCGACATGACCGAATTCGATGATGTCTACCTGGATTCGCTCGGTCAGGTCCGCATGGCCGACGGTTACACCAAGGGGCGGGTCGCCTTGGTCGGCGACTCCGCGTACGGGAACACGCTCGGCGGATTCGGCACCGGACTCGCCGTGGTCGGCGCGTACGTCATCGCGGGGGAATTGGCCTGCGCCGACGGCGATCACACCGTGGCCTTCGCCCGCTACGACGAGATCATGAAGCGCTACGCGAAGATCGCGGGCAACAGCAACGCCGGTCGTTTCCTGGCGCCGAAGACCGCGCGTGGCATCAGGATGCGGAACCGGTTCCTCGGTTCCCGGCTGTTCACGCTGATGATGAAATACGGTGACAACGCAGCGAACGACATCGATTTGAAGGACTACCCCGCCCTGCTCGGGGCGGCGGGCGCGCGCTGACCGTCCGTCAGCAGCCTTGACAGGGAATCGGATTCGTCGCACCCACGCGCGTTTCGGCACAACAGCCCAGCTCGCGACGGTTATGCCGGCGGCGACGAGTGGCGCGACGGGGCGCACCCGCGAGGTCGGCTGTGTTTCGATGGAACCGGAGCGAGATGTGGCGCGTCTATAAGGTCAGACGGCACTGACGGAAGGGGCGACGATGGCGGACAGCCCGTTTCCCGGGCACATCGAGGCTGCGAAGACCGGGGCATTGCAGGTGCGGATAGACCCGCAGGGGTTCGTGGAGATCGACCAGGCGTGCCAGGAGTTGATCGACGCACTCGTGGCAGCGCAGACCGACGCGCGAGAACTCGGCGAACGGCAATACTGGGGGCTGGGTGAGGACAACCCCAAGCTGACCTCGGCCGTCGAGTTGGTGCGCCTGTTCCGGGAAAAAGCCTTCGGCGGTCCGAACAACGCGTTCGACACGCTGACCGACTACATCTCCGTGGCGCAGGAAATCCAGTCCATATTCAAAGCCATCTGCGACAGCTACGTTCGGACCGACACGGAATTCGCCGCCGCAATGCGGGAGCTGGAGGTATGAGGGGCGGCACCGGCATTCGAAGAACCGGGTTCGTTGCCGGAGCGGCAGGACTGGTTTTGCTCACCGGGTGCGGCGACCCGATGCCGCCGAGCGAACCGGCGACATCGTCCGGCAACGCGACCGTTTCCAATTCGAGCGCATCGCCTGGCGCGAACACACAGCCCGGTTTCGACCCCTGTACCGCTCTGACCCCCGAGTTTCTCGCCCAGCGCCAGTGGGACTCGAAACCTCCGGAACCCAGACAGGACAGCCAAGGCGGCATCACCTGGAGGGGATGCCGCTACGTCGCGCGGGCTGGGTACGGATTCGTCGTCGAGACGACAAATGGCACCCTCGATCAGGTCCGAAGCAAATACCCCGCCGCCGTGGACGTGTCGGCAGGTGACCGGAAAGCCGTGCGCTACGAAGCCCGTCCGGACGTACCCGGTGGTTGCACGGTCAACGTCGAGATGAGGTCCGGTTCGCTCTACATCCTGACGAACGTGCCACAGACATCGGCGAACAAACACCTCGTCTCCTGCGATATCGCCACCGATATCGCCCGAGCAGTCGCACCGCTGCTGCCCGCGGGCAGCTGAACACCGGGGGAAGCGAGCATGAGACAGACCGACGGCCGCGCGATCACCGATCCGGAGAACGCGCAGAGTTTCTCGCACGCGGAGATCAAGCAGGCGGCCGACACGATGAATCCGGCCGGGCTCGACAGTGCGTTCGCCGCGTGGTCGGCCATCGCCGCGGCGGTCACGAACGCGGGGCAGCAGTTCGAGAACGCGATCAAGAAGGCGGTGGAACACCACTGGGAGGGCGCGGCTGCCGACAGTGCGGTCCGCGGCATGCGGGAGTACGCGGCGCGGGTCGGTGAATTCGGCGAGGCGTTGAGCGCGCAGAGTGTGCCGCTGTCGTCGGCGGCGGACGCGGCGGCCAAGTTCAAGGTGTCGGTGCCCGATCTGGTGGATTCGTCGGGTGGCCCGGCCGATCCGGAACAACGCAACACGCGGGAAGAGCAGGCCCGCGACGAGATGAACACCCAGTACATCCAGCCGTACGGGGCCACGGCGCCCGCCATCCCCACGCTGCCGCCTCCGGTCAGCCCCGCCGCCACCACACCGACGGATGTCGAGACCGGCACCGGCACGGCGGTGGGCACGAACGTCGGTTCGCAGCCGGTGGGCGACACCCGGCCCACCGACACGTCCTCCTCCGGCGGCGAGCCCGCTTCCGCGGACACCCCCTCCCCCAGCGGCGTGGAGGAGGACGGCGTGCCCGACGATCGGACGACGTCGAGGGAGGCCACTCCGGAAACGACGACGGCGCAGGCTGTCTCGCAGTCCCAGGACGCGACCACCACCACTCCGGCATCCACCACGAGGACGCCGACATCGACCCCGGTCGCGCCGTTCGCGTCCACCACGCCGCTGCCGACCGCACCCGCCGCCGTCACGGCGACGTCGTTCGATGGCAGGCCGAACGGCACACCGACCAGGCCCGGCATGCCCGGTGTGGCCGGAACTCCGAGCGCCGCGGGCAGTGAAGCGGGATCGGGCACGTCACGGCCCGCCCAACCCACCGCCCCGGCGGCGGCGAACGCGCCCTCCACCACGCCGGGACGCCCTGGCACGCCGGGCGCCCCGGGCTATTCGGGGATGATCCCGCCGGGGCTGCGCGGTAGGCGCACGGACGACGACGAGCACAAGTCGCCGAAGTATCTGCGCACCGAAGAGCACGCGAAAGAGTTGCTCGGCGAGGTGAAACCGACCGTGCCGCCCGCGCTGGGGGAGAAATGACGGCGCAGTGGTCACTGTCGGCCGAGCAGTTCGCCGCGGCATGGTTCGGGACCGGCCTCGACCGGATGCCCTTCCCGTTCCGGTTCACCAGCCGGTTCCCCGGCCTGCGCGAGTACCAGGCGTATCAGCGGCAGTTCCGTGCCGAGCTGGGACGTGACGAACGGCTGCCGCTGCGCAGCGCGATCACCACGCTGGCCGGTCCCGACTGGCGTATCGAACTGTTCGGCTACGACAACACGCGCGAAGGCGTCGAACTGCGCGCCGTCGCCTGCGGCACGCGCACCGGCTCCGGTGTGCTCGCCGTGCAATCGCCTGCGCCGGACGGCGGGCGGATCAAGTTGCGCCGCTGCCGAATCGACCAGCTCGCCACCGAACTGGTGCGACTGCTGCCGGACACCCCGGCCGGAACGGTCGGTGAGAAGAGCTTCCTGCTCGATGATCTCAACGACGATCGCCCCGACTTGTTCGGCAACGCGCCCGCCAGCCAGGCCAAAGAACGCTATCGGCGTTTCTGGCGGCAGAAGTGCACCACCCGCGGTACCGCTGCCGTGCTGCTCGGTCCTCGCAACGCCGAACCGACGCGCACCGGCCGCCTACGCTGGATCGACACGCCCGACGGCCGTTACTGCGAGGTGCCCGCCAACCGCGCTCTGATGATCCGCCCCGGTACCAGCGCCGATATCGCTCGCTACTTGGACGAATCGATCGTGCGGGCCAAAGCGCGCATGGACCGGTAGTTCCGGATCGCCGCGTCTGCTCGTAGGTTGAGGCAATTGCGGTTCCTGCTTCGCACCTTCGACGAGCAGCTCGGAGGCGCGAAGCAGGTCGCGTGGTCAGCCGAGCAGACGCCAGTCCTCCAGGCCGTCGTACAGCGGAATGTCCCTGGCCAGCTTGCTCACCCGGGCGCGCAGCGAGTCCAGGTCGGCGTTACCGGCCAACGCGCCGGCGATGATGTCGGCGACCTCGGTGAATTCGGTGTCGCCGAAGCCGCGGGTGGCCAGGGCTGCGGTACCGATGCGCAGGCCGGAGGTGACCATCGGGGGACGCGGGTCGAACGGGACGGCGTTGCGGTTGACCGTGATGCCGATCTCGTGCAGCAGGTCCTCGCCCTGCTGGCCGTCGAGTTCGGAGTTGCGCAGGTCGACCAGCACCAAGTGCACGTCGGTGCCGCCGGTGAGCACACTGACGCCCTTGTCCTTGACGTCGGCGGCGGTGAGCCGCTCGGCCAGGATCTTCGCACCGGACAGGGTGCGCTCCTGGCGGTTCTTGAACTCCTCGCCCGCGGCGATCTTGAAGGCGACGGCCTTGGCGGCGATGGCGTGCATGAGCGGCCCGCCCTGCTGGCCGGGGAAGACCGCGCTGTTCAGCTTCTTGGCGTACTCCTGCTTGGCCAGGATCAGGCCGGAGCGCGGACCGCCGAGGGTCTTGTGCACGGTCGAGGACACCACGTCGGCGTACGGCACCGGCGAGGGGTGCAGACCGGCGGCGACCAGACCGGCGAAGTGGGCCATGTCCACCCACAGGTAGGCGCCGACCTCGTCGGCGATCGAGCGGAAGGCCGCGAAGTCCTGATGGCGCGGGTAGGCCGACCAGCCCGCCACGATCACCTTCGGACGCGCCTGCAAGGCGATCTCGCGCACCTCGTCCATGTCGACGCGGTGGTCTTCCTTGCTCACGCCGTAGGAGTGCACTTCGTAGAGCTTGCCGGAGAAGTTCAGGCGCATGCCGTGGGTGAGGTGACCGCCGTGCGCGAGGTCGAGGCCGAGCAGCTTGTCGCCCGGGTTCATCAGCGACATCAGCACCGCGGCGTTCGCCTGCGCGCCGGAATGCGGCTGCACGTTGGCGAACTCCGCGCCGAACAGCTCCTTGGCACGGTCGCGCGCCAAGGTCTCCACCACGTCGACGTGCTCGCAGCCGCCGTAGTAGCGCCGCCCCGGGTAGCCCTCGGCGTATTTGTTGGTGAGCACGCTGCCCTGCGCCTGCAGCACCGCGCGCGGCACGAAGTTCTCGGAGGCGATCATCTCGAGCGTGTCGCGTTCGCGGGCGAGCTCGCCTGCCATCGCGGCAGCGAGCTCCGGATCGAGCTCACCGAGAGACTGGGAATTGACAGAGGCGGTCGTCTGCGTCACGGCCTCAGTCTATGGGCCGGGAGGCCCGCCCTCGAGCAGGGGGTTCATCCCGCTCGGTCACCATGGGCGCTTCGTGCCGCCCGTCGTGACGCGCGACACGCCCGCGAGGCACGGTCGGACGCTCAGCGGGACGCGCCGTCCTCGGGGAGGTAGCTCTCCAACAGCACCGTGAGATGTCGCTGCGCGTCTTCCAGGGGCCGAGTGGACTTCATGGCGCGCGCCTGGACGATGGCGCCCTCCATCGCGCTCAACGCGAAGCTGCCGAACGAGCGCGCTTCCTCGGCCGACATCCCCGCGGCCACGAGCGCCGCGCCGAGCCGGTCGTGCCAGGCGCCGAAGACCTCGCCCGCGGCGGCCCGCACCCGGGGCTCGGACTCGGCCAGCGCCGCCCCGAGGACCGGGCACCCGGCGCGATAGCCGGTCTTCTCCAGCGCGGTGACCCACCAGCCGAGCAGCGCATCGAACCAGCCCCGGGGCGGCGCGGCGGTGACCTTGTCGATCACCTCACCGATCCGGGCGCCCGCCACCCGGGTGGCGGTCTCGACCAACTCGCTCTTGCCCGCCGGGAAGTGCTGGTAGAGCGAGTTGCGCGAAACGTTCCCGCGTTCGAGCAGAGTGGCCAGTCCGGCGGCGTGCACGCCCTGCTCCCGCACCAGTTCGATGGTGCTTTCGATCAGCCTGGTGCGCGGCCCTGCGGTCATGCGAGCTCCTTGCCCACGGTTGCGTGAACCGATCGGTCCATGCTCCAATCATCTCAGATGTGGACCGATCGGTTCATCGAAAGGATGGGATTGATGTCCGAAGCGACGGTCGACCTGGCTCAGCTGTCCGGTCTCGAACTGCTGCGCACCGCCATGACCAGGGCGGATCGCCCGCCCTTCATCGGGGACCTGCTCGGCATGGAGGTCGATGAACTCGAGCACGGCAAGGTGGTTTTCGCGCTGCGCACCCGGCCCGACTTCGCCAACCCGCTCGGCACCACGCACGGCGGCATCTGCGCCACCTTGCTCGACTCGGTGATGGGCTGCGCGGTGCACACCACGCTGGAGCCGGGCGTCGGGTACACGACGCTGGAGCTGAAGATCAACTACATCCGGGCGGTGCCCACCGACGGGCAACGCCTCACCGCCACCGGCACCACGATCCACGTCGGGCGCACCACCGCGACCGCCGAGGGACGGGTGGTCGACGAGAAGGGCCGGTTGGTCGCGCACGCCACCACCACGTGCGTCATCTTCCGCGCGCAGCAGTGAATTGAGGAAGTACTGTCGCCGCCGACCCACACGTACGGCCGCGGCAGGGCAGCCCTTGGCGCACCGGGGCGGCCGCGTTCGTGCCCGAGGACGACGCGATGGCCCGCTCGCGCACCTTCGCGACAGGGCGCGTTGCCGCCACTGTCACCGAACGAATGAAAAAGCCACAGGGAGCGACCCGATCACGGCGTCCTTCACCTTCGCGGACCTGAGCCCGCGCACGAGGCCCGACCGTGCCCTCCGGAAGTGCCCCCGGACGGCGTGACCCTGATTGATGGGGCTCTACAAGCGGTAACGAGAAGTGGCCCGCCGACCGGTTTCCCTGGTGACAGTTCACGATCACCTGACGAAGGAACGAACATGGTCGGCTTGGTCTCGGTACCCAACTCCCCGGTCGAGGCGCTGCTGCGCACCCTCTCACTGCTGCTGTGCAGCATCTCCGCGGGCGGGCAGGGGTGCGCGGTGATCCAGTAGGGCGTGCCGCACCCGGCTGCCGTCGCGCTCACGCCGCGGCGCGCACCGCGCCCGGCGTCAGCGGCTCGTCGAGCAGCCTGCGGAATCGATCCGCCCGATCGTCGGCGTCGGTCGCGCGATCGAGCCATCCGCCCAGCAGTCGATACCCCTCGACATAGGTCGAGATGTACGCCCGCCACAGCGGCGAGGACAGGAATCGCAGCGACTGGCGCGCCCGCTCCGGCGTCGTGAGGCTCCAGGTCTGCAAGAACTCCGCCACCTCGTCGTGGGTGCGCCCTCGGTCGTGCAGCAGCAGCGCGGCGTCCTGCCGCACGCCCAGCAACTTGGCCGAAGCGTTCGAAAGCCGTTCGGCTCGTTCGCCGTCGAAGCGCAATCCGAGATCCGCGTAGATCTCCTGCGCCCACTTGCCCCATCCCGGCCCGACGATCGAACGCAGCGCCAGATCGGCGAGCCCCTCGGCCATCAGGCACTGCGGCGTGTTCACCAGGAACAGCGTCTGCTCGGCCTGCCCGGCGGCGACCAGCCCGGCCTCCTTACGGCAGTGCTCGGTGTGATGGCCCGGATAGGACTCGTGCGCGATCAGCTGCGGCAGGTGCGCCATGTGCTGCTTCAGGTCGGAGTTGATCGCGACCCTGGAGTGGTAGTTGCCCAGGTAATAGTTGAAGCCGGACCAGGGCTTGTCCCCGACGACCTCATAGGTGACGTGTTCGTGGTCGGGCAGCGGGTAGCGGGCGCGCACCAGCTCGCGCAGCGCGCTGGAGAACGCCTCCACGCAGACCGGCAGGCGCTCCGGCGGGATCTCGTCGGCCTTGCGATGCGCGGCCATCCGTTCGGCCAGCGGACCGTCCCCGGCGAGCACCTCGTCCATCTGCCGGTGCGCGTCGCGGTAGTCGTCCACGTCGCCGGGCGCGATGTCGACGTCGAAATAGGCGCGGACCTCCTCGACGAAGCCGATGTCGTCTCCGGCGAACTTCCGTCCGGAACACTCCAGTGCTCGCAGGTGCACGTCGAGGAATTCCGCGCGCTGCGACGCCAACCCGGCCTCCGGCACCGCGGCGCGCAACTCCGCGGCCCGACGAGCCAGCTCACGCGGCTGCGGCGCGGGCGCGTTCTCCACTTCCCGGCGCAGGGCGGGATCGCCGGTGTAGGCGTCGACGAACCCCTCCTCCAGCCGATCGAAGGCGAGGCCGAGCCGCAGGTATTCGGTCACGAGCGGATGCGCTTCCATGCCAGCCGACATTAGCGGCTCACACCTGCGTCATCGAGTCGGTTACCGACCGGTACCGGCACCCCGGTCATCCCACGATGTTGACGCGGAGCAGAATTCGGCTATGCGGCGACAGCTAGACCGAATCTCACCGGATCCGCACGGTAACTGTGCGTGTTTGCCGAAACGGAGTGTCGGGTAAGTGGCACGAATGAGCGAGCCGAGTCCATACGTGGAATTCGACCGGAAACAGTGGCGAACCCTGCGTAAGTCGACTCCTTTGGTGCTCACCGAGGAAGAACTGATCGGGCTGCGCGGCCTCGGGGAACAGATCGATCTCGAGGAAGTCGCGGAGGTCTATCTTCCGCTCGCTCGTCTCATCCATCTGCAAGTCGCCGCGCGCCAGCGACTGTTCGCCGCGACCGCTACCTTTCTCGGCGAAACCCACCCCGACCAGCAGGTACCATTCGTGATCGGCGTCGCGGGCAGCGTCGCGGTCGGCAAGTCCACCACCGCGCGCGTACTCCAGGCGCTGCTGGCCCGCTGGGATCACCACCCTCGGGTCGACCTCGTCACCACCGACGGATTTCTCTATCCCACCGCGGAACTCACCCGGCGCGGCATCATGCACCGCAAGGGTTTCCCGGAGAGTTACGACCGCCGCAAGCTGCTGCGATTCGTCACCGAGGTGAAATCCGGTTCGGCCGAAGTCTGCGCCCCGGTGTATTCGCACATCTCCTACGACATCGTGCCGGGCAAGCTGCATTGCGTGCGCCAGCCCGACATTCTGATCGTGGAGGGCTTGAACGTGCTGCAGACCGGTCCACGGCTGATGGTGTCGGACCTGTTCGACTTCTCGATCTATGTCGACGCGCGCATCGAGGACATCGAGAAGTGGTACGTACAACGGTTTCTCACGCTGCGCAACACCGCCTTCGCCGATCCGAACGCGCATTTCCACCACTACTCCCGATTCACCGACGAGCAGGCGACCGCCACCGCGCAGGAGATCTGGAACAACACCAACCGCCCGAATCTGGTGGAGAACATTCTGCCCACCCGGCCGCGGGCGACCCTGGTGCTTCGCAAGGACGCCGATCACACCATCAACCGGTTGCGGCTGCGGAAATTGTGATTCCGCTTACAATTTCCACGCCTCATCGAGCCGCCGGGCCACATCGATATCACGAACCGCGGCTATGTGCGGTTTACGGATTTCGGTGGAGATATAGCGGGCGACGAAACGCCTGATCTCGTGATCGACGCCGGCGAGGGTGCGCAGCAGCTGCGCGCGCTTGGTGGCGGCGGCGACATCGACGCGCACGTCACCCGGCAGCGGCTCGGCGATATCGATCACCACGCGCAGGGGCGCGGCCGTACGCACCGTCAGGTGCAGGTGCACGGTTCCCTCGACGTGGAATCGGTGCCGGTCGAGCGCCAGGTCCAGCAGCAGGTCGATGTCCAGCGGGATGATCATCTCGACACTGAGCGTCTCGTCGTCGTGGCGGCGCAGCCGTGCCTGGCCGAGGTGGACCCGGGCGGTCACCTTGGCCAGCCGGGCCGGCCCGACCCCGATCGGCCCCAGATCGAAGGCGGTGCCGGTCAACTGGTCGAACGCGCCGGCGATGCGCTCCTCGGAGGCGGCGTACTCCAGGAAGCGCCTACCGAACTCCGCATAGCTGATCGAGTCGCCCGGCCCGTGCTGCACGGCTCCGGCGGCTCCGGCGGTCCGGTGGTCGAAGGAGCTCATGAGACCGCACGGTACGCGAGAAGGGCGACCGTTTAGCCCGATTCACCCTCCAAGATCGAATCAGACGCCGAAACGGCGATGGCGCGCGGCATAGTCGCGCAGCGCCCGCAGGAAATCCACCCGACGGAACTCCGGCCAGTACGCCTCGGTGAACCAGATCTCCGAGTATGCGCTCTGCCACAGCAGGAACCCGGACAGCCGCTGCTCGCCGGAGGTGCGAATAACCAGGTCGGGGTCCGGCTGACCGGAGGTGTAGAGGTGCTGGCCGATCGCGTTCACCGTGATCGACTGGACCAGATCCTCGCCCGTTTCGCCCGCGGCGATCTCTTGGCGGACCAGCGAGCGCACCGCGTCGGTGATCTCCTGTCTGCCGCCGTAGCCGACCGCGACGTTGACGTGCACACCGTTGCGGCCGTCGGTGCGCTCGGCCGCGGTGCGCAGCCGCTTGGCGATCAACTCGGGGAAGCCCTCGAGCGAGCCGACGATGCGCACACTCCAGTCCTGTTCCGGCGCCGACAGCTCCTCGACCACGTCGGTGATCACCTCGAACAGCGTCTCCAGTTCGTCCGGATCGCGCTGCAGGTTCTCGGTGGACAGCAGGTAGACGGTCACCATCTCGATGCCCGCGGCCGCGCACCAGCCGACCAGCTCGGCGATCTTCAGCGCGCCGACCCGATGGCCGTGGCTGACATCGGTGAAACCGTTCTCCCGGGCCCACCGGCGATTGCCGTCACACATCACCGCGACGTGCCGGGGATGCTCTTTGCCGGCCAGCTGCCTGGACAGCCGGGCCTCGTAGATGCGATACGGCAGACCCCGCACCTGACTCGGAAGTTCCACGCGGGCAACCCTACGCCTCGGCGACACGATTCCGGCATCGACCGCGATACGCCGGTACAGTGGCCATAAGCTCGCAAGTTACGGTTGCGTAGGTTACTGGCAGGTTCAGTTGGTGGCCGCCTCGTCGTCACCCGGCCTGGCGCGGTGCCACGCACCGACCTCGTCCGAGTCGCACCCATCAGGAGGTACTCGTGTCCGAATCCGTCGGCGCCGCCGACACGGCACCGGTCACACCGGCCCCAGGTTCCGCAGGCGAAGCGCTCGCCGAGGCGCTGGTCAAACCGCGTATGCGGGGCTGGATCCACACCTGGGCGGTGGCCGTCGCCGCGGTCGCGGCCGTTGTGCTGATCGCCCACTCCGCCACGGTGTCGGCGACCGCGGGTTGGTCGACGCTGGTCTACGGGCTCACCGTGTGCGGGCTGTTCGGCATCAGCGCGATCTACCACCGGGTGACCTGGCCGACCGTTCGCGCCCGCATCCGGATGAAGCGAGCGGACCACTCGATGATCTTCCTGTTCATCGCGGGCAGCTATACCCCTTTCGCCCTGCTCGGCCTGCCCGGAAGTACGGGGCAGACGCTGCTGGCCGTTGTGTGGGCGGGGGCGTTGGCCGGTGTTGCGCTGAAACTGCTGTGGCCGACCGCGCCCCGCTGGGTCGGCGTTCCGTTGTATCTGCTGCTGGGCTGGGCCATCGTGCCGGTGGCCGGGCAGCTGAACAACCAGATCGGCATCGCGCCGCTGATCCTGCTGCTGATCGGAGGTCTGATCTACAGCGGCGGAGCGATCCTCTACGCCACCAAATGGCCGAACCCGTGGCCGGCCGTCTTCGGCCACCACGAGTTCTTCCACGCCGCCACGGTGCTCGCGGCACTGACCCACTACGCGGCGGTCTGGCTCGTCGTCTTGCGCTGAGCGCATAGAGTCGAGGGGAGGTCGGACGAGAGGGGCGGCGCGCGCGATGGGATGGCATGCGCTCGGATCGGGGCCGGATAGTGAGCCGCCGAGGGCGCCTGTGGACGGCGGTGCGGATCGGTCACCCGACCAGCCGGGCGAGACCACCGGGAAACCGCCTGTGCCGAGTGTCCTGGTTCTATGCTGCTCGTTCGTGTTCTTCGTCGCCGCCTTGCGCGGCATCGCCCTGCCACGTCCGGCAGCCGCGCGGAGTATGCCGCGCTCGGTGCCTGCGCTCGGCGTCGGCGCGCGTCGTCCATCGGGGTCGCGAACCTCATGATCTCCAAGCTCGTCGTCTGGGCGCTCAAAGCACGGGCAGGTCTGGCCGTGTTGGTCACCACGGCGAATCTCTGTGGCCTCGCGGTGATCGTCACCCAGCTCGCGCTCAACGGCTTTCTGGGCAGGTTGGGCACGGATTGGCCGCGGGCACTCGCCTTCGTCGGCATCTACCCGGCGGTGGGGTTCCTGGCCGGCATCGTGCTCGCGGTGCGCGACCGGAAGGTGTACTTCGGCTGGCTCGACGACGCGCGCAAGCCGACCGAGGCGGAGGCGCGACGCCTGCTGCACCTGCCCGTCGTGATCAGCGTGCGCGCGCTCGCGCTGTGGATCCCCGGCGTGATCGTGGCGACCGCCGTCTTCGCGCATCTGAGCCCGGACAACGACCCCGGCGTGACGGCGGCGCTGTTCACGATCGGCGCCTTCGAGTCGGCGGCGGTCACCTTCTTGATCGTGGACCGGTTGATCCGGCCCACCATTCCGGTGGTGGCCAGGGTGCTCGGCTGGACGATGCACTGGAGTTCCTCGGTGCTGGTGCGGGTCGTGCTGACCTGGGCGGTGGCGGCGGCGCTTCCGCTGCTCATGCTGATCGTCGTACTGGCCGACCCGGCCGCGGCCGCACCCGACCGGGTTCGCACCGGGATCTACCTCTCCGCGGTCGGCATCGGCGTCGGCGCACTGGCCACCGCCTTCCTCGCCCGCTCCGTCGCCGCGCCGATGCGCACACTGCGCCGCGCGCTGGATCGCATCGCCCGAGGCGACCTCGGCGCCCGGGTACCGATCGGCAGCACCAGCGAGATCGGCAGGCTGGAGCACTCGGTCAACGAGCTGGCCGCGAACCTGCGCGAGCGGGAGCGGATGCGGGAAGTGTTCGGCAGGCATGTCGGGACGGAGGTCGCCGAGCGCGCGCTCGCCCGCGGAGCGGACCTCACCGGAGACGTGCGTGAGGTGGCGGCGCTGTTCGTCGACGTGACCGGCTCGGTGGAGTTGTCCACCGGGCTGCCGCCGCAGGAGTTCGTGGAAAAGCTCAACCGATTGCTCGCGATCGTCGTCGCCGCGACCGAGGAGAACAACGGCCTGGTCAACAAGTTCGAGGGCGACGCGGCGCTGTGCGTCTTCGGAGCGCCGATCGCTTTGCGCGACAACGCGACACCGGCCCTGCGGGCGGCGCGCCGCATCCGGGACGAGGTCATCGCCACGGGCGAGCTCGACATCGGGATCGGCGTGGCGCGCGGACCGGTCTTCGCGGGCGACGTCGGTTCCGACACCCGGCTCGAGTTCACGGTCATCGGCGACGCCGTCAACGAGGCGGCTCGGCTCACCACGGCGGCCAAGGAAGTGCCGCGGCGCGTGCTGGTGAGCCAAGCGGTGATCGACGCGGCCGCCGAACACGAACGCGCGCAATGGACCCTCTACGACACCATCGTGCTGCGCGGCATGAAAGAGCCGACGACCTGCTGGACCGACATCGACACCTCCGACGCCCACCCCGACCCCGCCGCGAACGGCACCGATCAGCTCGACAGCGGCGACCTACCGCCCGACACCAACCCGGTGATCGAAATTCACACTGCCGCACCGGCGCCCGATACCGAGATCGATGCCCGACCTCGGCGCTGACGGCTCCGACAGCGGTAGCCGCACGGCTGCTGCGACGACGCGGCGGTCATCGCGCGACCGGCAGGCGTCCGGCCGGTCGACCGCGGTCGACGGGAAGCCCGACCGCGACGGACCCGCCCGTCTCCGCTAGTTCCGCTGCAGAGCCGTGCGGAGCTGGTCCGCGGTGGAGACCGGAAGGTCGCAGACGGAGCCGCGGCAGACGTAGGCCGCGGCGGCATTGCCGACCAAAGGCCGGTCCGCCAGAAGGGGGACGGCGTTCGGGGCGGCGGCGAGGACGACCGCGCCGCCGGGGGCGGCCTGCCGTGCCGTGGCGAGCAATTCGGTCGGGCGGGAGACCGACTCGGTGGCGATGGCGACCTGGAGCGGACCGCGCAAGGCCGCCTCGGCGACCGCGAGCCACTGTCCCGCCGATCGGGGCGCGCGTGCCAGCACGATCGCGCCGCGTTCGAGGGTCAGGTCGGCGAGTTCCCGGTAGCGGGCGGCCCGTTCGGGGTCGCTCGTGGCCGCCGCGGTGAGCAGGGCTTCGGCGAGCGCGGAGGTGCCCGCGGGGGTCGCGCCGTCGATCGGGTCGCGCGGACGGGTGACGAGGGTTTCGGCGTCGTCGGCGGTGTCGAACCAGCTGCCCGGCCGGTCCGGATCGGCGAAGTGCTCGATCGCGGTGTCCAGCAGGCGCTGGGCGTCTTCCAGCCAGCCGAGTTCACCGGTGACCTGGTGCAGCGCGAGCAGTCCGGTGACCAGCCAGGCGTGATCCTCCAGGATCGCGGGCGCGGCGCCGGCGACGCCGCCGAGCGAGGCGCGGCGCAGCCGTCCGTCCACCACATGTTCGGCCAGCAGGAAGCGGGCGCACCGAATGGCCGCGGCGGTCCACTCCGGCTCATCCAGCGCGGCCGCGGCCTCGGCCAGCGCGGTGATCGCCATGCCGTTCCAGGCGGACACCACTTTGTCGTCCCGGTCCGGCTGCGGGCGGCGGTCGCGGGCGGCGATCAACGCCGCTCGCACGCGTTCCAGGCGCGCACCTTCCTCGGCAGTGGTGGGCTCGGTGTACCTGGTCAGCACCGAGGTGCCCTGCTCGAAGTTCCCGGCGGTGCTGACGCCGAAGAATTCGGCCGCCCAGCCCCCGTCGATCGAACCGAGCGCGCCGGCCAGTTCCGCGGGCGTCCAGACGTACGTCGCGCCTTCTACACCGGGTTTGCCGGGTTCCAGATGAGTGTCGGCGTCCAAAGCCGATGCGAAGCCGCCCTGTGCGGTCCCCAGGTCGTCGAGCAGGAATCGTACGGTTTCCCGGGTGACCCGCTCCGACAACGATTCCGGGAGCACCGATGTGGTGCGCCGGGCCAAGTGCGCGTAGGCCCGCAGCAGCTGCGCGTTGTCGTACAACATCTTCTCGAAATGCGGCACCACCCACGCGGCGTCGACCGAATACCGCGCGAAGCCCCCGCGCAGCTGGTCGTAGATGCCGCCGCGCGCCATCGCCTCCGCGGTTCGGGAGACCACGTCGAACACCGCCGGGTCACCGGTCCGCTCCCAGTGCCGCAACAGGCCCTCCAGCAGCGCCGACGGCGGGAATTTGGGGGCGCCGCCGAACCCGCCGTGCTCGTGGTCCTCATCGCGCAGCACCGCGGCGACGGCATGGGCGAGCAGCTCCGGCGTGATCGTCAGATCCGTGTCGGGCAGGCCCGCCGTCTGCTCGCGCAGCGCCGCCGACACTTGCGCGGACGCCTGGTTCACCTCGTCACGCCGGGTGCGCCAGGTCTCGGTGATCGCGGTGAGCAACTGTGTGAACGACGGCATACCGCCGCGCGGAAGCTTCGGGTAGTAGGTGCCGCAGTAGAACGGTTCGCCGTCCGGGGTCAGGAAGCAGGTCATCGGCCAGCCGCCCTGACCCGTCATCGCCACCGTAGCGTTCATGTAGACCGCGTCCAGGTCGGGCCGCTCCTCCCGGTCGACCTTCACGCAGACGAAGTGCGCGTTCATCTGCTCGGCGGTGGCCGCGTCCTCGAACGACTCGTGCGCCATCACGTGGCACCAGTGACAGGACGCGTATCCGACCGAGAGCAGGATGGGCACGTCCCGTTCACGCGCTTCGGCCAGTGCCTCGGCATCCCACTCCCGCCAGTGCACCGGATTGCCCGCATGCTGGCGCAGGTACGGAGACGTCGCCTTTCCGAGCCTGTTCATGGCTCCACCGTACGGCCCTTCCTCGCGCCGCGCGGGCAGCACGGGCCGGGGGTCTCGACTCCGAAAGCCGCCGAGGCCGCGGGAGAGGACTTCGTCGCGCCGACGCTGAGGGCCCACCGCGCGTCGGCGCTCGGCGGCCGGTGACGAATGATTCGTTCGACGCCTCGAGTGACCGTCTACCGCCGAGAAGCGTCCGGAAACCACCGGAGCAAGGAAAATGCCGAAACCACCTTTCTGGCAGTCCCCGAATCCTGAGGAGCAGCGGGAGATCGACAAGAAGCTCGCCGCCCGCATGGGATCTCGCTCGAAGAGCTCTACGAGATCGACCGGCGAGTCGCCGAGGAAGTGCGAGCCCGGGATGCCCTTCCACGGGAAGAAAGAATTGTCGACAGCAATCCGAAATTCAACGAGGGATTCGGACCCGATACGCCCGAGAACGATCTCGCGCCCGGCGAGCTGCGAACTTATTACCATTCGATCGACACCCCTCGCACCGACACTGCGACAGCCCCGCAGCCCGCTTCAGGGCAGCCACCGAGAATTCTATGCACCGCACGGCGCTCCCGGAGGCTTCGCTCCGGCCCCACCGAGGGGGCCGATACGACGGTGGACACAGCAGGCGGTCTTCTACCTGCCGGTGACGCTACGCGGAGAATTACTGGGATACCTGTGGGCGTCCACCGCGAGCAACGCGGCGAGTTTCGTCCGGAAACTGCGGCCCGGTTCCGGCGAAGGGCTCTCTGCCCCTTTCGCCGATCCGTCGTTGTGGAGCGCGGACGTGTGGGCGGAGCGACTGGCGCTCGCCTACGAGCGAGGCGTTTTAGCACAAGCAGCCGTCCGGCAGTGGATCGGCGCACCGGAACATCCACAAGGCGGCGCGATTTCAGCGGACGCCGTCGAACAGCACGCCGCCACCCTCGCCGAGCTCTACGAAATCGTGAACCCGGGTGGCCCACCGCCGCCGAACCCGCTGATTCAGGACGGCATGTTCCCGGACGGCACCCCTGCCGACCGCTCGCAGGGCTGGGGGCCACTGATCAGTAGCCCGCTGCCGCGGTATCCGACAGACACGAATGCCGCCGTCCGATTCTTTCCTGTCAGCAAGGACGGCGCAGTCATCGGATATCTCTGGGCGTCCATTGCCGACGACGCCGCCGACTATCTACCGCGGATCTCCTCCGGCCGCACCGGCGAGATCGCTGCCGGTCTGTGGCATCTGTGGCTCAGCCGTGCCTACGAGGAGGGGCTGGCACCGCTCGAGGCACTCGATCGATGCCGGCAGATGCCCGAGGATCGCCTGTCGGGAGTGATCGGCGTCCGAGTGCCCGCGCAGGAGCTGCCCGGTCTCGACGCATTGCAGGACCTGGCTCGGCAGTAGGGATCGCGCCGGCCGGTACGCGGCGCGGCGAAAATGAGCTGCGCCCTTCCGAGCCGACCGGCTACAGTCCTACCCGCGCCCGGTGCGCAGGCAACGGCTACTTCCGTATTCGATGGACGGGTTGCGGGTTCGAATCCCGTCCGGATCGCAAGCGATCCGGTAGCTCAATCGGCAGAGCTGTCCAAGGCAGGGTCTCCAGACCCGTAGGGCTCGATTCGCTCGAGCCGGTATTCCGTCGCCGCCCAGACCTCGGGCGCTCAACATGCCGTGCGGAGGCGGCCGAATTCCGCGCGATACTTTGCCGACTCGCCGGATGGACTATGTCCGCGTAAGCACCTCACGCCCCACGTACGCCAGCAACCGGCGGTGTGCCGGCTCATCGTCTGCGACGACGACCTCGGGCCCGAAGACGCCCGGCGCGCGGAAGGAGTCGATGCCGCCCATGGCTTGCATGGTGGCGAGCAGTTCGCCACACAGCTCGTCGTCGGCCAGATCCGGCCGGTCGATGGCCACCGCGATGTCGACTCCGTGGACGAGAATCTCGGTGAGATGCACCAGTGCCGCCGCGGGGCCGGGCAGTTCCCCGAGTGCGAGGCCCACCGTGCCGTCCAGCGCGTCCGGCCGGTGCCATGCGGCGCGGTCCACTTCCGCGGCCGCGGCGTACGCGCCCTGCGGATCCCCGCCGAGCCAGTCGGATGCGTGTTCGGCGCCTGCGTTCGTGCCGCTCAGAGCGGCCGCGAAGATGTGCATACCCCCCACGGTGTGGTTGAGGACGGCACGGACGTCCCAATCCCGGCACGGCGTCGGCGCGGCCAGACCCGCCCCCTCCACGGCGGCGACGATCGCTCCGGTCGCGTCCAGTGCGCGGTCGATCTGTCCGATCACATTGTCCATGAGCATCCTTCGGTCGTGCGGTTTGGCTGAATTGGTAACACAGGACTTCGACCGGCGCGCGACAATGCGAACACCATTTTGTGCCGAAATAGTTGCCAGCGGTGTGCTTCCCGCCATCGCCGCGGAATAATCGGATGCGCGAGTCTCGCCGCAGCCACTACAGTGAGCGGTGCACCCGGTGCGCAGGCAACGGCTACTTCCACTTCTAATGGACAGGTTGCGGGTTCGAGTCCCGCCCGGACCACACACGGTCCGGTAGCTCAATCGGCAGAGCGGTACGTTCCGTCGCCGACCTCTATCTCGGGTGCGCAACGTGATTCATTCGCGTGCGAGCCCGCCCGGTGCGCGTACCGCGGCTACTTCGGGGCCAGGAAGTTCCGGTTCGAATCCGGACTGCCAGGAGGCAGTAGTGTAATCGGCAAGCACGAAGGGCATATTTCGTGGTCGACTCGACCTCGGGCCGGCTCCTCGCAGTGACACACGGCGCATGTCCGGTGCGCAGGCAACGGCTACTTCGGGTTCAACTCCTGCCGAAACCATTTCGGTCGCTCGATACGGCGAGCAGGCCGTCGCCGCTTTTCCTCGGACATCGTGCTCGCAAAAAATGAGGTGCGGCAATCGAATTCGTCTCGCTACAGTTTCGGTGCACCCGGGAACCACCGGGCGCGCCACAACTCCATCGCACCTCCCGGTGCGAAGTCGGCGGCTACTTCTCGACCACGCCATTTCGGGAATTCCGCAGGCAAATCATCGATCTCGGGGGGCATCGCACGCACCGGCCCGGTGCGGCTACACGGCTGGTTCCGCGAGCAGGCCACACCATGCCTGCGTCGACCGGTACAGCGCCGCGGCAGATTTCGACCTCGGGCCGGACACCGCGCCTGTCCCCGACGTACATCTGGGGAAATCCATGAGCAAGTTCAACCGCGCGCGCCCCGGCGCGACCTCACCGGTCACCAGCGAGACCCGTCCGACCGGCCGCACCTTCGAGGGTGGCGCGGGATACACCCGCACGCCGCAGAGCGAGCTGTTCCTGCTGGCCGTCACGAACATGGTCGGTGAGCACACCTTCTACGAGTCCGCCGGTGAGCGCGACGATCGCTACGCCGCGCTGGTGCACCAGGCGACGATCACCGCCCCCGAGTGGACCGCCCGCTTCCTCCGCTGGTTGCGCACCGAGGCGAACATGCGCAGCGCCGCGATCGTCGGCGCCGCCGAGTTCGCCAAGGCGCGCCTGGACGCGGACGCGGCGGGGATGTCGCGGCAGGTGATCGACTCGGTGTTGCAGCGCGCCGACGAGCCGGGGGAACTGCTCGCCTACTGGATCGCGACACATGGGCGGGCCGTGCCCAAGCCGGTCAAGCGCGGCGTCGCCGACGCCGTCCGGCGGCTGTACGACGAGCGCGCCCTGCTCAAGTGGGACAGCGCCGCGCGCTCCTTCCGGTTCGCCGACGTGCTCCAGTTGACCCATCCCACTCCCGCGGACGGCAAGTCGTGGCAGGGCGCGTTGTTCGCACACGCACTGGATCGGCGGTACGGCCGCGAGACCGAACCGCCCACCGCCCTGGCGGTGCTGCGGGCCCGTGCGGAGCTGATGGCCCGCCCGGTCGAGCAGCGCCGCGCGCTGTTCGACGACCCCGAGCAGGCTCGTGCCACGCTGCGCGCGGCGGGCATGACCTGGGAGGCGGTCGCGGGCTGGCTCCAGGGCCCGATGGACGCGACGGTGTGGGAGGCACTCGTTCCGACCATGGGTTACATGGCCAAGCTGCGCAATCTGCGCAACTTCGACCAGGCCGGGGTGAGCGACGCCGTGGCCGCGGACGTGGCCGCCGAACTCGCCGATCCCGGACATGTGGCCCGTTCGCGGCAGCTGCCGATGCGGTTCCTGTCGGCGTACCGGGCCGCGCCGTCGCTGCGCTGGGGTCACGCGCTCGAGCAGGCGCTCGGTCATTCGCTGGCCGCCGTGCCCGCGCTGTCCGGGCGGACGCTGGTGCTGGTGGACACCTCGGGCTCGATGCAGGCGGGATTCGCCAAGGACGGCTCGCTGGCGCGCTGGGACGCCGCCGCGCTGTTCGCCCTCGCGCTGGCCCGGCGCTGCGCTCGGGCCGACGTGGTGTCCTACTCGAGCGGCGGCACGTGGCAGGGCCGCACCCAGCCCGGCAGCCGGGTGTTCCCGCAGCGGCGCGCCGAGCCGGTGCTGGGTGCGGTGCGGCGCTGGCGCGAGGAGGGTTACTTCCTCGGCTGGGGTACCGACACGGCCGGGGCGGTGCGTGAGCACTACGCGGGTCACGATCGGGTCGTCATCCTGACCGACGAGCAGGCGCACGACGGCGACGTCGGCCGTGCGCTGCCCGCCCGGGTGCCGCTCTACACCTGGAACCTGGCGGGATACCGGTACGGGCATGCCCCCGGCGGCACCCCGTACCGGCACTCCTTCGGGGGCTTGACCGACGCGGCGTTCCGGATGATCCCGCTGCTGGAGGCGGGCCGCGACGCCGACTGGCCGTTCTGAACGGCGGCGGGGCCGAGACCACACCGGTCTCGGCCCCGTTGCCGCGGGTCGCCTTGCCGGTTCAATCGAGCACCGGGTAGTTGGCCCGGATGACGCCGTGCGGGTCCCGGGCGCGCTTGATCTCGCGCAGCCGGGCCAGCGTCGCCGAATCGAAAGCGGCGGCGGCGGATTCGTCCGGCGTCAGGAACGTGTACGGCTTATGGCCGCTGATCTGCCCGCTCACCGCGTCC
This sequence comes from Nocardia asteroides, assembly GCA_019930625.1. Classification (NCBI taxonomy): domain Bacteria; kingdom Bacillati; phylum Actinomycetota; class Actinomycetes; order Mycobacteriales; family Nocardiaceae; genus Nocardia; species Nocardia asteroides. The sequence continues at coordinate 3,002,161 of CP082844.1, read as the reverse complement.
ACGATGGCGATGCGCCGGGCCTTGACCGCCTCGGCGAGATGCGGCAGCCCCAGCCCCAGGCAGTAGAGCAGGTAGGGCTCGGCGATCGGGCCGCGTACGCCACTGTCCGGCCTGCCTTCGGCGAAGGCGCCGCCCAGGTGACGGATCTGCACGTTGGCCAGCGGGGCGACCGGTCCATCGATCAGAGTCTTGACCACGGCGTCGCCGAGATCGGTGAGCTGCTCTGCCCGGGAGAGCGACGGGCTCGGGTTCGTGGGTTCGGCGGTGACGGCACCGATGTCGGCGGCCCCGAACACGCCGCGCTTGTCCAGGATCGGATTCCCGATGGCGTCCAGCCGCGCGAGCGCGGCGCGTCCTCGATCCGGGTCGCCCAGGTAGACGGCGTCCACACCGACCATGGGCGGTGCGTCCGGGATCTGGAGGCGCTGGAACCACACGGTCAGCTCCTCCGGCGCGGCGGCGGTGATCTCCCGGAAGACGTCGAAGACCTCGCGTATCCGCGTTTCCGGCCAGAGCACGCGGCCGCCGAACAGCTCCCGTGCGGGGAACAGGTCGAACTCGAGCGCGGTCACCACGGCGAAGTCGCCTCCGCCGCCGCGCAGCGCCCAGAACAGGTCCGGATCGTCCTCCGCCGTGACCCGTCGCCGGGCGCCCGCGGCGTCGACGACCTCGAACGCGCGCACGGCGTCGCTGGCCCAGCCGTGTTTGCGGCCGAACCAGCTCATGCCGCCGCCGAGGGTGTAGCCGGTCACGCCGACGACCGGGTTGCTGCCCGCCAGGCCGGTCAACCCGTGCCTGGCGGCGGCAGCCTGCACCCGGCCCCACGGCGCCCCCGCGCCGACGCGCGCCACCCGCCGCTCGGCGTCGATCTCGATGCCGTCCAACTGTCCGGTGCGCAGCAGAATCGCCTCCGGTACCCCACCGGAGGCGCCGTGGCCGGTCGGCTGGGTGACCACCGGCACGCCCGCGCGGCCGGCGTACCGGAGCACGGTCGCGACGTCGTCGGCATCGTTTGCCCGCACCACGGCGGCCACCGGTTGCTCGACCGTCGTCGTCCACGGCCGGGCCGCGGTCTCGAAGCTCTCGTCACCGGCCACAAGCACACGGCCGGGCAGCTCGGCCCGCAGTTCGTCGAATGTCATCGCTCTGTCCTCGACTCTCAGTGTTCGAAAGGAGACGCGGGCAACGAATCCGGGGTCGCCGTCACAGGGACGGCAGTGGATCGTGCCGCGACTACCTCATTGACGAAAGAGAGCGCGGAAAGGTAACAACACGCAGGTCAGCGGGGCGAGGCCCCGGTCAAGTCGATTCGGCGCGCCCTTCGGAGTCAGCGCCTTTCGACTCCTCGGCACGCCGGGTGATGCCGTGCTCGGTCCCCTCGTCGGCCTCCTGGTCCGGTTCGGGGTGCTCGGGCTCGAACGTGGCGGGCAGGCCCTTGATGTGCCGGTTCATCGACCGGATCAGCAGGAAGGTACCCGCGAGCAGCAGCAGGACGATGACGAGACCGAGCGGTGACGCCTTGCCGAACTCGGGGCCGGTCGGCGTCCCGGGTGTCTGGGCGAGCAGGACCAGTGTCACGACCGCTCGTCCTCGATGCCCGCGAACAGGTCGGTTTCCGGCAGCTCGGTGCGCACCCGGGTCTTGGCCAGCTCGAACTCCTCGGTCGGCCACAGCCGCTGCTGCATCTCCAGCGGAATGGCGAAGAAGGCGCCGTTCGGGTCGATTTGCGTCGCGTGCGCGCGCAAGGCGTCGTCGCGTTGCGGGAAGTACTTGGAGCACTCGATCTGGGTGGTGATCCGGGACATCATGTCACCGCGCTCCGCGGTGTACTGGCGCATCCGGTCCAGCCACTCCTGGAGCGGGAACGGTTCCCCGAGCCGCTCGTACTCCGCGGAGAACACCTCCATCCGCCGCATGCTGAACCCGTGGTCGTAGTACAGCTTGAGCGGCGTCCACGGCTCGCCCGCGTCGGGGAAGCGCTCCGGGTCGCCCGCCGCCTCGAACGCCGCCATCGACACCTCGTGGCAGCGGATGTGGTCGGGATGCGGGTAGCCGCCGGTCTCGTCGTAGGTGGTCATCACGTGCGGCTTGAACTCGCGCACCACGCGCACCAGGGCCTCGGTGGCCTCCTCCAGCGAAACCAGCGCGAAGCAGCCCTCGGGCAGCGGCGGCAACGGGTCGCCCTCCGGCAGCCCCGAGTCGACGAATCCGAGCCAGTGCTGGCGAACACCGAGCGCGCGGGCAGCGGCGGCCATCTCCTCGCGGCGGATCTCGTGGATCCGCTCCAGAACGCCCGGGGTGTCCATGGCCGGGTTCAGGATGCTTCCGCGCTCTCCGCCGGTCAGCGTCACGACGAGGACGTCGTGTCCCTCGTCTGCGTAGCGGGCGGTCGTCGCGGCACCCTTGCTGGATTCGTCGTCTGGGTGGGCATGCACCGCCATGAGGCGAAGGCCACTCACGTCTCGTTCACCGTCGCTCTCGGTCGCGGCTGTCGGGGCTTCGTTACCTATAGTTCCATTCGACCCACATTTGTTCCGACGTACCCCCCGGGAGCGACCACCATGAGCCAGCCCGCGCCGGAAACCGGCGGTGACGCGAAGGCCGCGGCGGCGTCCCCGAGCCGACCCCCGGCCGACCGGTACGGCATCCGGCCCCGCAAGCCGCGCCGCTGGGTCGCGCTGGCGCTCGGCGTGGTCGTGGTGCTCGCCGGGCTGGGCGTCGCCTACCTCGGGTACCAGAAGTACGGGCCGGACGACATCGAGGCCGAGCAGCTCGGCTACGTCGTCGTCGACGACTCGACCATGACCATCCGGCTCAAGGTCACCCGCGCCGACCCCGAGCGGCCGGTGGTGTGTTTCGTCCGCGCGATGGCGCGCGACGGCTCCGAACTCGGCCGCCGTGAAGTGCTGATCGAGCCGTCGGGCAGCGGCACCGTCGAGCTGACCACCGTGGTGCGCTCGTCGGCGCGACCGGCCTCGGGCAGTGTGTACGCGTGCAGCGATCAGGTGCCCGGCTATCTGCGGGCTGGCTGATTTCCGCGCGTCGACCGGCGACGTGCCCACGAAATCAACTCCGACCTGCACATTTGTGAATCATGCTAAAATGGCGTGATACACGGTTCCGGGGCTCGGAGCCGTGTTTGCTGCATTGGCGGCCAGCGCTGACGGTTCGGGCTTGTGAGCATGCCCGCGACCAGGGCCTGTCGGGGTTCGATGAACTTCCCAGGATCGCTCTAGCCGTCGACTGGTGCGTGCCCTCTTCCGGGTGGGTACACGCCGGTGCTCAGGGAATCCCGGCCTGCCGGGAACAACTACTAGGGAGTGATCGAGATGACTGAGACGCAAGTGACCTGGCTGACCCCGGAGTCGCACGACAGGCTCAAGAGCGAACTCGACGCGCTCATCGCCAATCGTCCGGTCATCGCCGCCGAGATCAACGAACGCCGGGAAGAGGGCGACCTCAAGGAGAACGGCGGATACCACGCCGCGCGCGAGGAGCAGGGTCAGCAGGAGGCGCGCATTCGCCAGCTGCAGGAGCTGCTGAACAACGCCAAGGTCGGCGTCGCGCCGACCAAGTCCGGCGTCGCGCTTCCCGGGTCGGTCGTCAAGGTCTACTACGACGGCGACGAGACGGACACCGAAACCTTCCTGATCGCCACCCGTGAGGAGGGTCTCAGCGATTCGAAGCTGGAGACCTACTCGCCGAACTCCCCGCTCGGCGGCGCGCTCATCGACGCCAAGGTGGGCGAGACCAGGGAATACACGCTGCCCAACGGCAACACGATGAAGGTCACGCTGATCAGCGCCGAGCCCTACCACAGCTGATACTCCGGGCCGCGGCGTAGCGCCCGGCCGACACCACCGCGGACACGAGCGGCCGCGCCCGATCATCGGGTGCGGCCGCTTCGTCATGTCGGTGAACTTAGCTCAATGCCTGCTCGATGTCCGCGAGCAGGTCGCTGACATCCTCGATACCCACCGAAAGCCGCACCAGATCCGCGGGAACCTCCAGCTCGGAACCCTCGGTGGAGGCGTGCGTCATCGCGGCCGGATGCTCGATCAGCGACTCGATGCCGCCCAGTGATTCGGCGAGGGTGAACACCTCGGTCCGCGAGCAGAACTTGCGGGCCGCCTCGACATCGCCGTGCAGGCGCACCGAGATCATCCCGCCGAACCGCCGCATCTGCTTGCCCGCGACGGCATGGCCCGGGTGCTCCGGCAGGCCGGGATAGATCACCTGCGAGATCGACGGGTGCCGGGAGAGGAATTCGGCGATGGTTTCGGCGTTGTCGCAGTGCCGGTCCATCCGCAGGGCGAGGGTCTTGGCGCCACGCAGCGTGAGGAAGGCGTCGAACGGGCCAGGGACCGCGCCCGCGCCGTTCTGCAGGAACGCGAACGCCGCGTCGAGTTCGGGATCGTCGGTGATCAGCGCGCCGCCGATGACGTCGGAGTGACCGCCGAGGTACTTGGTGGTGGAGTGCACCACGATGTCGGCGCCCAGCAGCAACGGCTGCTGCAGATAGGGGGTCGCGAAGGTGTTGTCCACCACCAGTTTCGCGCCCGCGGCGTGCGCGACGTCGGCGAGGGCGGGAATGTCGCCGATGCTCAGCAGCGGGTTGGTGGGCGTCTCGATCCACACCAGCTTGGTGTTCGGCCGGATCGCGGCGCGCATCTCGTCCACGTTGAACACGTGCGCGGGGGAATGCTCGATGCCCCACTGGCTGAAGACCTTGTCGATCAGCCGGAAGGTGCCGCCGTAGGCGTCGTCGGGGATCACGATGTGATCGCCCGGACGCAGCGTGGCGCGCAGCGCACAGTCGGTCGCGGCCATGCCGGAGGCGAACGCCCGGCCGTAGCGGCCCGATTCCAGCGCGGCGAGGTTCGCCTCCAGCACCGAGCGCGTCGGGTTGCCGGTGCGGGCGTATTCGAATCCGCCGCGCAACCCGCCCACGCCGTCCTGGGCGAACGTCGAACTCGCGTAGATGGGCACATTCACCGCGCCGGTCTGCGGATCGGGTTCATACCCGGCGTGCACGGCCCGTGTGGAGAATCCCAGCTCGCTCATGGGGCCAGCCTAATCGGGGCGATTGCCAGGCGACTTCCCGGTCCTTGCATATGGCCGGACGCGCGGACACGAAACCGGCCAAATCGCCCGAACTACGCCGAGATACCGCGATCTCGCGGTCGAGTCCGGCCGATTTACGCGCAGGGGGCATCCCCGCCGGAAAGTTGCGTCGCGGCAACCGAGTGACCTCGGTCTCGTCGCACCGGCCCCTGTTTAGGCTGAGTTCATGGTCACTGTCGAAGAACTGTTCGCCACCGATGCGCTGCTGTCCGAAGACGAGCGCGAGATCCGGGACACCGTCGCGTCCTTCGCGGCCCAGCGCCTGCGTCCGCACATCGCGGAGTGGTTCGAGGCGGGCACCTTCCCGGCCCGCGAGATCGCGCCGGAACTGGGCGCGCTGGGGCTGCTCGGCATGCACCTGGACGGATACGGTTGCGCGGGAATGTCGGCGACCACGTACGGCTTGGCGTGCCAGGAACTGGAGGCGGTCGACTCCGGCGTCCGCAGCATGGTCTCGGTGCAGGGTTCGCTGGCGATGACCGCGATCCACAAATACGGCTCCGAGGAGCAGAAGCAGCAGTGGCTGCCGGAGCTTGCCGCGGGCCGCGCGCTCGGCTGCTTCGGGCTCACCGAACCCGACTTCGGCTCGAACCCGGGCGGCATGCGCACACGGGCGAAGCGTGACGGCGGCGACTGGGTGCTGAACGGTTCGAAGATGTGGATCACCAACGGCTCGGTGAGCGACGTCGCGGTGGTCTGGGCTCAGACCGAGGACGAGGGCAAGCAGGTGATCCGCGGGTTCCTGGTGCCCGCGGGCACGCCCGGGTTCACGGCGCGGGAGATGCACCGCAAACTGTCGCTGCGCGCGTCGGTCACCGCGGAACTGGACTTCGACGATGTCCGCCTGCCCGCCGACGCGGTGCTGCCGGGATCGCGCGGACTGGCCTCGCCGCTGGGGTGCCTGAGCGAGGCGCGTTTCGGCATCGTCTTCGGCGCCCTCGGCGCGGCGCGCGATTGTCTGGCGTCCACCATCGAGTACGCCAGGACCCGTGAGGTGTTCGACAAGCCGTTGGCCGCCTACCAGCTGACCCAGGCCAAGCTGGCCGACATGGCGCTGGAGTTCGGCAAAGGTCAGCTGCTCGCGCTGCACATCGGGCGACTGAAGGACCGCGGCGTCGTCACACCGGAGCAGGTGAGCGCGGGCAAGCTGAACAGCACGCGCGAGGCCATCGCCATCGCCCGCGAGTGCCGCACCATCCTCGGCGCCAACGGCATCACGCTCGACTACCCGGTGCTTCGCCATGCGAACAATCTGGAGTCCGTGCTCACCTACGAGGGCACCGCTGAGGTGCACCAGTTGGTGCTCGGCCGAGCTCTGACCGACGCGAACGCATTCCGCTGACGAGGTTCACGCCGAAAGTTTCCGAGTCGCGCGTGAGGTGCGGACGAAAACACAGGGCAGGCGCGACCCGGCGGACAACTGAGCAATTACCGCCCTAGCGGAAATCGTTCTCGTCGGGGTAGTCCATGAACTCGTGCGGCTGCGAATACCGGCCGCCGGGACCGGATCCTTTCTCGCCCCAGTGCCGCCCGTGCGCCCGCGCACCCTGCTGCTCCCATCGGTGTGCCGGATCACCCTGCCACAACCCGCCCTCCGCGCGGTCCCACTGCCATTCCGCATCGTGGCCGTGCTGGTCTTCCCAATGTTGCCCCCTGGCCGCTTGCTGATCCATCCACAGCTGCTCCCGAGCGGCGTCCTCGCCGAGCCGGTAGGCGGCGGCGTGTCCCCGGACCGCGGGCATCTCCTCCTCCAAGCGGCCGAGCCAGTTCTCCCACCGCTGCTGCATCGGGCGGATCATGCCGCCGCCGACGCCCACCACGAGGATGCCGCCGATGGTGGCGAGCACCGTGACGAGGATCGGCAGCGTGACAGGGGTGGCCACGCCGATCTGGTCCAGCGCCGCCACGATGCCGATCCCCCACACGAACACCGCCGCGATCCGGCCGACCGTCGCGCCGTAGGACAGGCCACCGAGCAGGCCGCCGACCATGTCGCGCGCCGCGTGGGCGACCGCGCCCGCGATCACCAGGACGACGATCGCCACGCCCGCCTTGGGCAGCCAGGCGATGACGCCGTCGATCGTGTCGCTCACCGGGTTCGGGCCGAAGACTCCGAAGCCGAGTTGCAGCGCGATCAACAGGACGGCGTAGTACGCCAGTTCGGCCAGCGCATCACCGGCGTCGTAGCGACTGCGCGACAGTAACCGGCGGATCCCGCCCCGCTCGGCGAGACGGTGGAATCCGCTCCGCTCCAGCACTTTCGCGATGATCGCGGCGATCGCTTTCGCGACCAGCCAGCCGATGAGCAGGATGACGAGGAACGCGGCGAGTTCGGGCACGAACGACGCCACCGAACTCCACGCGTCGGACAACCCCTGCTGATAATCGATAGCCGAACTGGAGGTGTGCATTACCTTCCTTCGCTATCCGTCGATGACATGACTGTTTGCTGCCAGTGCGTCCTGACCGTTTATACCGTTGACAGTCAGCCCATACATGTAATTGCGGATAAGTTGCCGAAGTATTTTTTCGACAAGGATGACGTCGATTCGCGCTACCGGATGCCACGCGCCGGTTCTGCGTGAACCCGACCTCCGCTCGATCCCGCCGGGCGGCACAGGCCTCTCGGATTATGCTGCCCGAGAATGGCATTGGGACTGCATAGCCCGGCACGGGCACGACTGTCGGTGCGTGTCGTCGATCCGCGCCGCCGAGGTGCTCGCGGCACTGTCGCTCGCCACCGGCATGCCGTTCGAAAAGGGCTGGTTACCTGCCTGGTCACCAGCGATGATCGCGGCCGGTGCGAATCGGCGACCGTCCCCCGCGTCGGTGGACGGCGCCGTCCCGGCGGCTGACAGACTGCCGAACAACGTTCTCGCACAATGGGAAAGCGGATGAGAACGAGCCGAGTCGCGGGAAGCGGACCTCACAGGAGCCGAGGCAGGGACGGGTAAAGGATTGTTACCTCTTGTCATTTGGGTGCCATGTGGGTGTCACCGTCAGGCCAAGGGGAACGCGGAGGATATCAGTGGATCCGGGCATTGGGGCGATGCCTCCACCGCCACACCATCGGAGGTGCGAAGATGCACACATTGTCGATCGACCGTAGCGCACTGTGGTCGGTTCCGGATGCACTGGGAGCCTGCCATGTTCGTGCGTGACCATCTGCCGCGGCGCTCGCACGGCGTCTCCCGGAAGCTGCCGGATCAGCGTGAGTTGGTCGCCGCCTTCGGCGGTCACCCGAGCGATCCGGAAGAAGACCACCCGCTGGTCGGCTGGGCGCGGGCCCTCGCGGCGCTGCACCGCAGGCGCCACTGCGATCCACTTGCCGCCGCCGGGATCGATTGCCGCCGAGCCGAACTGGTGGCCACCATCGACGCGTGGGTGATCGCCCAGCTGCCGGGCAAACGCTCGACGGATCATCTGCGCGCCGAATCCGTCGGCGCCACGGTCGACCGCATGGCCGCCGCCCACGTGCACGCCAGCCACCTGCTGCACACCGCCGAAAAGGTGTCCGACGACCGGGTGCACGCCGCCTGGTACCGGCTGGCTCTGCTGGCCGACGAATGGACCGATCTGATCACCGGCGGCGTGCGGGCGGCAGGGCGCGGCAGGAGACCGGCGTAGCGCGGGCCGCCTACTTCCCCAGGGTGCCCGTGCTGAGGAAGCCGAGCAGATCGTGGCGGGTGATCACGCCGACGGGCTTGCCGTCTTCGACGACCATGAGCGCGTCGGTGTCCGAGAGCGCCTTGGTCGCGGCGGAGATGGGTTCGCCCGAACCGATCAGCGGGAACGACGGGCTCATGTGCTGGGCCACCGAATCGGTCAGGTGGGCCCGGCCCTCGAAGACCGCCGACAGCAGATCGCGTTCGGACACGCTGCCCGCGACCTCGCCCGCCATGACCGGCGGCTCGGCGCCGACCACGGGCATCTGGGACACGCCGTACTCGCGCAGGATCTCGATCGCGTCGCGCAGCGTCTCCGACGGGTGGGTGTGCACCAGATCGGGCAGCGCGCCGGACTTGCCGCGCAATACGTCACCCACGAGTGGTTCGGCTGTGCCGTCCATTCGTTCGCGCAGGAAGCCGTAGGAACTCATCCACTCGTCGTTGAAGATCTTCGACAGGTAGCCGCGGCCGCCGTCGGGAAGCAGCACCACCACCACCGCGTCCGGGTCGCGGCGCGCCACCTCGACGGCCGCGACGACCGCCATGCCGCAGGAGCCACCCACCAGCAGGCCCTCCTCGCGGGCGAGCCTGCGCGTCATGTCGAAAGAATCCGCGTCGGAGACCGCGATGATCTCGTCCGGCACGGCGGGGTCGTAGGCGGAGGGCCAGAAGTCCTCGCCGACGCCCTCGACCAGGTACGGCCGCCCGGTGCCGCCGGAGTACACCGACCCCTCCGGGTCGGCACCGATGATCTGGACCTTCCCGCCGGAGACCTCCTCGAGGTAGCGGCCGGTGCCGGTGATGGTGCCGCCGGTGCCGACACCCGCCACGAAGTGGGTGACCTTGCCGTCGGTGTCGCGCCAGATCTCCGGGCCGGTGGTCTCGTAGTGGCTGGCCGGACCACCGGGGTTGGAGTACTGATCGGGCTTCCAGGCGCCGTCGATCTCCTGGACCAAGCGGTCGGAGACGCTGTAGTAACTGTTCGGGTGGTCCGGCGGCACAGCGGTCGGGCAGACCACGACCTCGGCGCCGTAGGCGCGCAGCACGTTGCGCTTGTCCTCGCTGACCTTGTCGGGGCAGACGAACACGCACTTGTAGCCGCGCTGCTGTGCGACTAGGGCGAGGCCGACGCCGGTGTTGCCGGAGGTGGGCTCCACGATGGTGCCGCCGGGCCGCAGCTTCCCGGACTGCTCGGCGGCGTCGATCATCTTCACCGCGATCCGGTCCTTGGAACTGCCGCCCGGGTTCAGATATTCGATCTTGGCCGCGACCAGCCCCGCGTTCGGTCCTACGACCGAGTTCAACCGGACCAGCGGCGTGTTGCCGATGAGATCCACGACATGATCCGCGATGCGCATGGACCCCATCGTTGCAGACGCACTAACTGTGAGTTCGCGCACGCCGCGCGCAGCGGGCCCGCACTCCCGGCGAACCGGCGCCCGCGGCTTTAGGATCGCTGCCATGAGGCAGCCGAACATCGCCCGCGCCGCAATGCTTCTGGTCGGATCGGCGGTGGCTCTAGTGGTCGGATCCGGTGCGCGAGCCGAGGCGGCGACCGTGGAATTCCCGCAGGTGCCCACGCTGGCCCGCGGCGGTCTGTGCTGGACGAGCATCCGCACCTGGGCCGACACCAGCCCCGAATGGCCCGGTCGCGCCATTCTCAACGTGCGCGCGCTCCCCGTGAGCGGCGTCGGGCCCGGTGTCCACCCGTTCGCGCCGCTGTGCGAGGTTCGCACCACGGTAGCGTGGCGCAACGTCACCACCGGCGCGACGGGCAGCTACGACAACATCGTGGTCACCGGCATCTACGGCAGCATCCAGTACGCGCTGTTCCAGGACACCGGCCCCGGCCTCGTGGAGGTCACCGTCTCCACCGACGCCGCGAGCGTCCCCGCCCGCGGCGCCTTCGTGGTCCCGAGCTGACCTCGCACCGGTCGCGCACGCGCCGCGAACCCATCGGATGTCGCTTCGTTCGCCACTGGTCGTCCCGGCCGGATTTCGTAAAATTCCTGTCGTGAGCGCTCCTCGATTCCGCTGGCGGACGGCGGCGATGACCAGCGCCGCGGCCGTGCTGGCCGGCTCGGGCGCGGGCACCGCGTGGTGGGCGACCTACCGTCTGCTCATGGCGCAGGCGGGCGTGGCGCGCGGCATGATCGGCCGGGACACCTCGAAGCCGCCGGAGGCGGACGGCATCTACACTCCCGGCTGCGGGGCGCCCGAGCCGTGGCGCACGGGGAAGCACGCCGACCTGCATCTGATGATCTTCGGCGATTCCACCGCGGCCGGCCTCGGCTGCCTGGTGCCCGACGAGGTGCCGGGCGTACGCCTGGCCCGGGGGCTCGCCGAGGCGACGGGGCAGCGGATCCGGTTGAGCACCAAGGCGATCTGCGGCGCCACCTCCAAGGGCCTGGCCGGTCAGGTGGACGCCATGTTCGTCGCCGGTCCGCCGCCGGACGCCGCGGTCATCCTCATCGGCGCCAACGACGTCACCAAGAAGCACTCGATCCGCGCCTCCGCGCGCAGGCTCGCCGCGGCGGTCGCCCGGTTGCGCCGCGCCGACGCGGTCGTAGTGGTCGGTACCTGCCCGAATCTCGGCACCGTGACGGCCATTCCACAGCCACTGCGCACCGTCGTGCACAACTGGAGCGTGCGGCTGGCCAAGGCGCAGCACGTGGCGACGACGGTCGCGGGCGGACACCCGGTGCGTGTGGGCTACCTGCTCGCCCCCGAGTTCCGGGCCGCGCCCGAACTGCTTTTCGCCGCCGACGGCTTCCACCCGTCGGCGGCTGGTTACGAGCTGGCCGCGGCGCGGTTGCTGCCAGTGTTGATGGACGCGCTGGGCGGGACACCCGCTTCCGGTACTCCACAGCGGGACGTAGATTCGATACGAACCCGTGAGTAACCAGCACAGGGGTTCGTCAGAACCGTCCGACCCAAGGAGTCCTCATGCCTGAGGCCGTCATCGTTTCGACCGCGCGCTCCCCGATCGGCCGTGCCCGCAAGGGCTCGCTGGTCGACCTGCGGCCCGACGATCTGACCACGCAGATTGTGCGGGCAGCGCTCGACAAGGTGCCTGCCCTGGACCCGACCCAGATCGACGACCTGATCCTGGGCTGCGGCTCGCCGGGCGGTGAGCAGGGCTTCAACATCGCCCGCGTGGTCGCCGTACAGCTCGGCTACGACTTCGTGCCCGGCACCACCGTGCACCGCTACTGCGCTTCGTCGCTGCAGTCCACCCGGATGGCGTTCCACGCGATCAAGGCGGGCGAGGGCGACGTATTCATCTCCGCGGGTGTGGAGACCGTGTCGCGGTATGTGAACGGATCGGCCGACAGCTGGCCGAACACGCAGAACCCCCTGTTCGCCGAGGCGCAGGAGCGCACCGCGAAGACCGCCGAGGGCGGGGCGGGCATCTGGCACGACCCGCGTGAGGACAGCCTGATCCCCGACGTCTACATCGCGATGGGACAGACCGCCGAGAACGTCGCGACCTCCACCGGCATCACCCGCGAAGACCAGGATCGCTGGGGCGTGCGCTCGCAGAACCGCGCCGAGGAGGCGATCAAGAACGGCTTCTTCGAGCGGGAGATCACTCCGGTGACGCTGCCGGACGGCACGGTGATCAGCAAGGACGACGGCCCGCGCGCCGGCGTCACCTACGAGGCGGTCTCCGCGCTGAAGCCGGTCTTCCGCCCGGACGGCACCGTCACCGCGGGCAACTGCTGCCCGCTCAACGACGGCGCGGCGGCGCTGGTCGTCATGAGCGACACCAAGGCCGAGGAGCTCGGACTGACGCCGCTGGCGCGAATCGTGTCCACCGGCGTGTCGGGCCTGTCGCCGGAGATCATGGGCCTGGGCCCGATCGAGGCGTGCAAGCGCGCGCTGGCGCTGGCGGGCATGACCATCGACGACATCGACCTGGTCGAGATCAACGAGGCGTTCGCGGTGCAGGTGCTCGGCTCGGCGCGGGAGCTGAAGATCGACGAGGACAAGCTGAACGTCTCCGGTGGCGCGATCGCGTTGGGCCACCCGTTCGGCATGACCGGCGCCCGGATCACCACCACGCTGATCAACAACCTGCAGACCCACGACAAGCAGTTCGGTCTGGAGACCATGTGCGTCGGCGGCGGCCAGGGCATGGCGATGGTCATCGAGCGTTTGAGCTGACCCATATACGAAAAGGACGGTCGCCGGGAAACCCGGCGACCGTCCTTTCGTTGGATGGCTAGTCGTTCTGGAAGTAGCTCAGCAGCCGCAGGATCTCGACGTACAGCCACACCAGGGTGATGGTGAGGCCGAGGGCGACGCCCCAGGCCGCCCGCTCGGGAGCCTGCGCGCGGATCAGCTGATCGGCGGCGTCGAAGTCGAGCAGGAAGCTGAACGCGGCGATGGCGATGATCACCAGGCTGAAGACGATCGCCAGCGGGCCGCCGTCGCGCAGGCCGAGACCGCCGTCGATGAAGAAGCTCGCGACCACGTTGCCCAGCGCCAGCACCAGGATGCCGATCATGGCGCCGACGATGATCCTGGTGAATCGCGGCGTCACCCGGATGGCGCCGGTCTTGTAGACCACCAGCATGCCCGCGAAGACACCGAACGTGCCGAGCACGGCCTGACCGATCAGCGCGCTACCGCCGACTCCACCGAACTCGACGTTGGTGAACATGAACGACAGCGCCCCGAGGAACAGGCCCTCGGCGACGGCGTAGGACAACACCAGCACCGGGTTGTCCATCTTGTTCGCGAAGGTCGCGATCAGCACCAGCACCAGACCGACCAGGCCGCCGACGATCACGAACAGCGGCGCGAGCGAGGTGTTCGCGTTGGTGAGGCCGTAGGAGACGATCGCGGACAGGGCCAGCACCGCGAGGGTGATGCCCGTCTTGGTCACCACGTCGTCGATGGTCATCGCCCGCGTGGTGGGCGGAGCCTGCTGGTACTGCTGCGGATATTGGCCGTACTGCTGGGGTTGCTGGCCGTACTGGTTGCCGAACTGTCCCGCGGCGGTCACACCGGAACCGAAGTTGGCGTATCCACCGCCCTCCTGCCTGGGCAGGTTCCTGAAAACCGGATTGCTCGTGGTACGCATGAACGGCGTCCCTTTCTGGAGTCGTTGCCGCTGATCATCGAGTTCAGTTACTCGATATCCAACTGCCCTTTCCAACGTTTGTCATCTGTCGTGAGTTCCCGGGGGACACTCACGGAGGCAGACAATTCGGACTCTACCGCTGCCGCGGGTCGTGCAAGCCACGCACCGAACGAGTCACCGTGAATTTCCGGTTGCGCCCCATCACCTCGGTCCGGCCCACCATCCGTTCGACCACCGCCCGATAGTTGAGATGCGAGTTGTACACCGTCCACAATTCCCCGCCGGGGCGCAGCACCCGACCCGTCTCGGCGAACATCTTGATCGCCGATCCGGTGTGCACGGCCGCGCCGATATGGAACGGCGGGTTGCACAGCACCAGATCGGCGCTGTTGTCCGCGGCCGAGGACATGGCGTCGTCGCGCACGACGCACACCCGGTCGGCGACCCCGTTCGCCTCGGCGGTGGCCCGCGCCGATGCGACCGCGGCGGCGGATTGATCCGTGGCGGTCACCTTGATTCCCGGCCGTGCGGTGGCCAGCGTGACGGCCAGGATGCCGGTGCCGCAGCCGAGATCGATGGCCTCCCGCGCGTCGGGCTTCATCAGTCGCAGGTGATCGAGCAGGAATCTGGTGCCGATGTCCAAGCGCGCACCGGAGAAAGCCGCACCGTGCGCGACCACGTCGAGACCCAGTTCCTCCAACCGATCGCGCACCGGAAACGGCTTGTCCGCGACCGGTTTGGGCCCGGTCACCAGCAGGGTCCGTGACTTCTGCCTGCCGCGGCTGGCGCGCACCTCGGAGAAAGACTGGGCCAGGACGTCGTTCATCGACTTGGTCAGATACTTGTCCCGGCCACCCGCGAACACCTCGACCGCCGGATCGGCGTAGCGCGCGATCGCGTCGGCGGCCTCGGCCAGCCCGGCCAGCACCCGGGGCAGGCGGAGCAGGACCACCTGGACACCTCGCAGCAATCCGGCACCGAGCGGGTGCGCGGTGTAGCGATCCGCCAGCCCGGCCGCGCGGGCGTTGTTGGCGAGCGCGAGTTCGCCGGTGAGCAGATCCTGATGTACTCGGACGTCGCGCAGATCATGCCCCGCGATGGCGCCGAGCGTCAGCGCGCCATAGGCGTCACCGATGACGGCTACTTTTCCGTTATCCACAGTCGCCAGGGCGTCGGCCGCGACGTCGAGGATCAACCGATCAGCGGCATCCACGGCGTAGAGGTTCAGCGCCTCCACGTCCGGATACCGCCGCAGCCGGCTCAGTACGTCCTCGACATTTCCCACGCCTCAAGTGTGCTAGATCGTTGCCCAGGGGTCACGCCCACCCCGCCCAATCAATTCCGTCGCACCGCGGAAGAGGTGAGCCACTTCCTGAAGCGAGCCGCGACAGGCGATTTCGCGAACACCACGCGCGGCAGTCGCGACGACGACTCCCGACCCGTACCGACTCGACAGCCCAACGGATCACGCGCCCGATCGTCATCACCGGCGCGACGGGAACTCCACCGGTCATCTGGCCGACACCTTCCAGGAGCGAGCACGCCATTCGCGAGATCGTCTGCCTCACCGGTGGACTCTAGACCTGACCAGCGGACTCGGCCCGGCCACAACCGGACGCCTTCGACGCGCAGGTATCGATAAGCGGACCACCGCACGCGGACAACCCCCCGGATCTTCCTGAAACCGCTGCCGGGCAACCGTAATCCGGACACTCGCACAGCAGCTGGTATCCGGCCCATTCGGGTCCACGGAAGGGACGATCCGCGACCGGGAGGTCACCGAACCCGTGCGCCAGGAGCTCGTGCGCCGAACGTTCGCTACAGCAATCGATTAGCAATAGGCATGCCCGACCGGCCGACCAGACGGTCTGCAATCACCCACGTGCGCACCCCTTTCGCTGCCCGCTGATGGCGAATCAGCCGCAACACTCTCGCGATTACGCCATCAGACGCGTTCGGCTGAGTAGCATCGAGCCATGCGCAACAGGATGGTGCTCGTGGTCGCCGTCGCGACGGCACTGCTCGCAGGCTGCGGTGATAGCGATCCGACACCGGGCGCCCCGGTCGCTTCGATCACCGGCACGTCGGCCGCCGTCGCGCAAGCCCCGTCACCGCAGGCCCCGGCCCCACAGGACGCCGGACCGAAACAGGGCAAGGCGTCCGCTGACGCCGCGCTCACGGTGACCGATGTCCGCCTGGGCCGTCAGCCCGGCTTCGATCGCGTGGTCTACGACCTCGGCGGGGTCGGCACGCCCGGCTGGATCGTCCGCTACACCGACCGCGCCGTGCAGGAAGGCAGCGGCAATCCCGTGGACGTGGCGGGCCGGTCGATTCTGGAGGTGCGCATCCTCGGCTCGGCCTACCCGTTCGACAGCGGCGTGACGCCGTACGAGGGGCCGGACCCCGCCGTCGACCCTGCGGTTCCCGGCATCGCGGGCGTCTACCGGACGACGGTGTTCGAAGGCGTCACACAGTCGTTCATCGGCGTGCAGGCCGACCGGCCCGGCTTCACGGTGAGCACGTTGTCCAATCCGACCCGGCTGGTCGTCGACATCGCGAGTTCCTAGATACGGGTACGCCGAAGGGGTATCTCCGCCGCGCCGGTCCGGCGGCGGCTAGACTCGGCACTCGTGGTCGAACGCCGCATCCTGCACACCGCCGGGCTCGCCCGGCACTTCCAGCTCCTCGCAGTGCTGGTGTTACTCGCCGGGATCGTCGCCATGCACTCGGCCGTCTTCGCGGCCTCCGGCCACGTCCATGCGTCTGGCGCACAGGCCGCCCCTGTCGCCGAAGCGATGCTCGACGAACCCGGGCGGGCTGCGGGCGCACCGACCGGTCCCGCCCATCACGCTTCCGGCGGCGTCGAGACTTCACCGCACCACAGGATCGCGGCAGTCCCGACTCATGAGGGCTCCCCCACTCGCCACGGTCACCTCCAGCCGCAGGACCGGACGCAAGCCGGAAGCGCCGAATCCTTCGGCAGCGCTGGGACCACGGCAGCCGCAGCGGGCAGCTCCCGGCTCACGCGAACCATCTCGGGCGGCGCCGCCACAAAGTCGTGGGCCGTGGCCGCGCGCTCGGTCGCCGTGACGATGAGCCCGGTAGACGACATGCCATGTGCGGGCGGCGGGTGCGACGGCGCGCACAGTGGACTGCACGGCTGCGTCTTCATCCTGGTCGCCCTGTTGGCGCTGGCCGCGTTGGTGCTGCTCTACCGGATTGCGGTCGATCGTCCCGGCAGCGGTGCGGCGCGACCGCGCCACTGGCGGCCCCGGCGGGAGCGACCGCCGCCGTGGACCGTGCTCACCTTGGCCGAACTGGCGATTCTGCGGATCTGACACCTTCGCCGCCGCCGTGCGTCCGAACCACGGTCGCGGCGTCGCCTCAACTCCCTCACAGACTTCGCAAGGAGCGACCATATGTTCATCACCCGTACCCGCACAATTCTCGCCCTCACCGCGGCAGCAGCGGTGAGCCTGACCGGCTGCGGTGACGCCGACACCGGGCACACCACCGAACACGACACGTCGACGACCACCTCGGCTGCCACGAGCGTCCCGGCGAGCGCCGAGTACAACGACGCCGACGTGATGTTCCTGCAAATGATGTATCCGCATCACGCCCAGGCCGTCGAGATGGCGGCACTGGTGCCGAGTCACACCGACAACCAGCAGTTGCGTGCGCTGGCCGCGAAGGTGGAGCAGGCACAGGCTCCGGAGATGCGGCAGATCACCGATCTGTTGGAGAGCTTCGGCAAGCAGGCCCCCGCCGCGAGCGAGGGGCACGGCGGCCACGGTATGCCCGGCATGATGTCCGCCGAACAGATGGCGGCGTTGCGAGCGGCATCCGGTCCGGACTTCGATCGCCAGTGGCTGACCATGATGATCGAGCACCACACGGGCGCGATCGCCATGGCCGAAACCGAACTGGCCGACGGTGCGAACCCCGACGCGAAAGCGCTCGCCCGCACGATCATCGCCGCCCAGCAGTCGGAGATCGAACAGATGCGCGCCATGCTCGGCCAGGGCTGAGCCGCGCCCGCGCCGATATCGGTTGACCATCGATGTCGGCGCGGGTGGTCATCGCCCGCCCACACGACGTACCGTCGTATCGTCCGGCTCTGTTCATCCGTCCCGGCCGGACTTCCGAGGGGAGCGAGGGACCGACATGCGACGACTCGAACGCGCTGGCCTCTTGGCCGCCGCGATGGCCACCACGGCCGGCGTGCTGGTGATCGGCGCCTGCGCACAGCAAGTTTCCGGTTCGGCACAGGTGAACCGGACCGATTTGGCCGCGTACGCCTCGGAGGTCACCTCCTCCTCGGCCGCCGCCTCGTCGTCACGGGCGGCGGCCGTCGAACGGGCGACCAGAACGGCTTGTGACGCCTTCCTCAGCGCCAACGGCAGTTCGGTGCGGGCATTCAACGACTACATCGATGCCAGCAATGCCAGAGGCCGCAACGATCCCGATACGAACGGCAAAGCCGACACCGCTGTCACGACACTGCGGAACAATGCGCGCTCCGTCGACCAGAACGTGACGAGGGAGGTGCCCTCCGCGGTCGCCACCCCGCTGCGCGCCTATCGCGACGACACGAACGCCCTCGCCGACACGCTGGACCGCCGCGCGGACACCGACACCCTGAACGCGGTGATCGACCGCTTCAACGCCACCAAGAACACGGCGCTGGCAGCGTGCGAGGGACACGGGACCCGGTAGTCCGCCACGACTCCTGCCGGTAGTCAGTGCGGCGCACCGGGTTGAAAGCGATTTCTGCGTCTGAACGCGAATTCGACTGCGGGCGTCCAGCGTCGCCACCGATGAGCGTCCGCGCAGCAGCAGTCGAGGCCGATCGGCGTTCGTTCTGGTAGATGTTTCGCCGACCGGACCGAGCGATCTCAGTTCCCCGGCGCAGTGGCGGGTTGTTCGTTTCTCCTGCGGGCGTTCGCTCGGCCGCGCACCTGCTCCAGCACGATCAGGCCGACGCCGATCAGCAGGAAGACAACGGTGATGATCGCCGCCACGACCGACAGACGGGCCAGCCCCCAGCCCGCGAGCACCGCGGCGGCTATCGCGGCCGCCGCCGCTGCCAGCAGCAACCCGTACCCCGGCCAATTCCTGGTGTCGGCCATCGTCGCTCCCGGCTGCGGCGCGGGATCGCGCGCGATGTCCGGAGCGTCATCGAGCGGGGGGATCTCCCATGGCCCGTCGTCCGCTGTCACTGTGCTTCCTCCCGCCGCGATACCGGCCCGTCAACCGGTATCTCATGCGAACGGAATGCCCGGATCGGCTTCGCCGAAACGCGAGTGCGGGCGCACCAGCGGCTTCAGTTGTAGGACTTGGTGACTCCGTCGAGCAGATGCTCCAGGGTGTCGTAGGTCGGGGTCGCGACCACGTCGAGCAAGTCCGCGGCCACCGGTAGGTTGCGTTCGGCGGCGACCTTCGCGAACTGGGCGCCGTCGTTGGTGCGGAAGCCGTGCTCGGCGGCCAGCCGCTGCAACTCCCGGTCGGTGGACAGCAGGCGGCCCAGCTGGTCACCCGTCGTGCCGAAGGGCACCAGCGTGTGCCGGGACAACACCGTCGGGGAGGGATACAGCAGCGTCATCTCGGGGTCGACTTGCCCGCGCACGGTGGCCTCGACGTACTGCGCCTCGTAGATCCAAACCATCGGTGTGGGACCCATACCCGTGGCGAGGTAGTTGTTGAACGGTCCCTCGGTGGTGTTCTCGGTGTAGCCCTGGCCGACGAAAAGTCGTGACACCGCGGGCAGGACGGCTTGCTCGGCGGCCGGACCCTGCACGATCGTGTTGTTGTTCGCGACGTAGCTCGCCGCGGCCAGATACATCGCGGCGGAGTTGGAGCTGCGCGGGTCGGTGGTCGAGATCAGGATGTTCTTGCGCACGGGGTATGCGGTGTTGCCGGGAAGTTCGTCCCAGCGTGTGCCGTTGCGCACCAGATCGAGGTAGCGGCGCAGGTCGAGCGTCGGCACCGGCCCAGGGCGCAGCGCTCCTGCCTTGGCGAGCAGATCGGTGATCGGCGTGAACGTCGCGATGGCCATCGGCGAGGAGAACGGCGTGTACTTCGCGGTCACGTTGCGCTGCCGCTGAATTCGCTCGGCCGCCTGTTCACTGGACGGGAACGCGAAGTCGAATCTCGCGAGATCGACGGACGTGGCGATCTGGCGCGATCCCGCGGACTCGACCTCGACGCGCACTCCGTTGCGCGCCAGCGCGTCGATTACCTTCGAGTCCTGGAAGAACGGCATCTTCTCCGATCCCACCACACCGCGGACCACCGTGAGCGGCGCGGCGGGAGCGGCAGCGGGTGCCTCGGCAGCGGGTTGCCGCACAGCCAGAACTACGGCGATCACCGTCAAGATGACGACGGCCCCCACGGCGTACGGCGCGAATCGCTTCTTCGACGACCACAACTCACGCAAGTCCGGCATCTTCCTCGGCGCGGTCGCGGCGGGCTCGGTGGAATCGTCCAACGCGACCGTCGCGGGCTGAACTTCCGCTTCGGGCGACTTCTCCAGCTCTCGCCGGACCAACCGCTCGACCAAGATCGGCACGAATTGGCGCACCGGGCGGCCCTCGAACTTCTGTCGGGCCGCGCCCACGGTGCTCTCGATATGCTCCGGAGGGTAAGTCTCGGTGTAGTTTTCGACCAGCCGCTCCGTCATCTGACGAATCGCCTGTTCCTCACGGACGGTATCGACAACCACCACAGTCTCCTCGGCGTCGGGGGTAACGCGGCAGCGTCTCCGGCCTGCACCGCGCCGGCCAACACTAGCCCCAACTTTCGGCCGCCGACATCCGCGAGAACTTCCCGCTGGTGAACGATTCCGGCTGTGCCGGTGCGTATCTCACACCCAGGGCGAACTCTCGTCCGCCCAGCTCAGCGGCCCGCCAACGGTCCGGATGACGGCAGATGCGGTGCCACAGGAGCGACACTTCCAGCCCGGAACCCGCCATGGAGAATTCAATGGGCTATCCCCGAGCCGCCACCGCACGTTGTACTCCTGTTTCCCGCCGCCGAGCGGCCCCGAGTGACGGTGTGCGCCCACGTCTCGCTGGACGCGACCTCGGTTCCGCAGCGCCCCGATCGGCAACCGCGGGCGGCGCGAACGCACTCCCGGGTAGCACGGAAATTAAGTTGACGATATCGTCAGCACATCGCCTCGGAAGGAGTCTCATGTCCCGCCTCGCCGTAGTCACCGGTGCGTCGTCCGGAATAGGAAAGGCTACGGCCGCCACGCTGGCCGGGAAAGGCTATCGGGTGATCGGAACCAGCCGGAATCCCGGTGCCATCGGTGCCGACGCCGTTGTGCCCGGCGTCGAGTACCGGGCGCTCGACCTCACCGATCCGGCTTCGATCGAGACGTTCGCGGCCGGTCTCGGCCCGGTGGACGCGCTGGTCAACAATGCGGGCGAAAGCCAAGCGGGTCCGCTGTCCGAACTGCCCACCGATGCCGTGGAGCGACTGTTCCAGCTGAACGTGCTCGGTCCGGTCGCTTTGACCAGAGCGGTGCTGCCCGGCATGCGGGAACGCGGGTACGGACGCGTCGTGATGGTGGGGTCGATGCTCGCCAGCTTCCCGATGCCCTATCGCTCCTCCTACGTCGCCACCAAGGCGGCACTGCGCGGCTTCGCGGTCGCCGCTCGCTTCGAGGAATCCCCCTTCGGCGTCTGGATAACCGCCGTCGAACCCGGTCAGATCGATACCGGCCTGCGCGAACGACGCACCAAATACCTCGCCGAAGGCTCCCCGCACACCGCCGATTTCACGACGTTCATGGCGAAACTCGATGAGAAGCAGGCGAAAGGCATCACCCCGGAAAAGGTCGCAACCACGATCGTCGGAGCGATCGAAGCCGACCGACCCCAACCTCTCTACGCGGTAGGCAGCAACGCGCCGGCCCTTTTCGCCCTCCGCCGCCTTCTCCCCCGCACGGTCATGGAGCGCGTCATCGCCCGCGCACACGGCCTTTCCCGCTGAGGCCGCGTAGGCACTTCCTCCCGCGTCGCGGGCTTACTCTGGTGCACACCGTTTGAAATGCATGGCTCTCTACGCCGAGATCGAGAAGCTGGACGAAGACGATCAGCAGGTTCGGTACCTCTACCGAGACATACACGGAGTCGAACAGACCCTGCTGTTGAACAAAGCCCGACAGACCATCACGCGCGAGAACGCTCCCGATGACATGCTGTACCGAGCCGTAGCCGGAAAAATCGCTTCGGCATGGCTGGACACCGGCGCGGCACCCGATGGCCTGATCGTGCAGTCGTAGTCGGCCGCAGGCCCTCGTGTCGCCGCCGGACCGCCAGGCTTCGGTGCCCCCAGTCGGACTCGAACCGACACTGGGCGGATTTTAAGTCCGCTGCCTCTGCCAATTGGGCTATGGGGGCGTCCGGGACAGCGTACCGAGTCGTACGGCTGTACCGGAATTCCGACAGTTCGTCGGGGTGGCGGGGCGTCGGCCGTTGCCGGGTGCCGGGCGGGCGGTCGGGCGGGCGGTTGGGGTACCGGCGCCGGAGGCGGTTGTTTCTCGCCCGGGGTTGGCAGGCGTCCCAGAGAACTAGATCGGTAGCGGCGGGCTGGTGTTAGCGTCCGCGGGCCAACTCGGCGTGGCGAATATCGGCGCGGCGCCTCAGCGCTTGGGCGGCAGCGGGATTCGGGCGAGATCGGTGGCGATGTGGATCTCGCCGGAGAAGTACTTTGCAGCTTCCGCCCAGTGCTCGTCGAGGTCGCGGTAACGCTGGGAGAAGTGGGTGAGTACCAGGGTGCGGACTCCCGCGTCGGCGGCCGCCCGCGCTGCCTGTCCCGCGGTGAGATGGCCGTATTCGATGGCCAGGTGCTCGTCGGCGTCCAGGAAGGTGGCTTCGATGACGAGCATGTCGACGTCGGCGGCGAGTTCCTCGACGCCGGGACACAAGCGGGTGTCCATCACGAAGGAGAAGCTCTGGCCGGGCCGTGGCTCGCTGATCTCGTCCAGGCTGACGGTGCGACCGCGGAATTCGACAGTGCCGCGCTGTTGCAGTTCGGAGATGATCGAGCCACGCATCCCCAAGGCACGCAACCGATCCGGCAGGATTCGCCGGCCGGGCGGCTCGCTGAGCCGATAGCCGAAGGTGTCCACCGGGTGGGAGAGCGGGACCGCCGTCACCGTGAACGGCGCGCCGGGTAGGTCGACGGGGCCGGGCCCGGTGATCGGGCGCGGACGCAACTCGGCGCGGTGATAGTAGGACGTCGCGTTGACCAGGCGGTCGTAGTAGGCGGCGCCCGACGCCGGGAAGCAGACGTCGACCGGATGCGGTACCCGGTCGAGGTTGATCCGCTGCACCACTCCCGCCAGCCCGAGGCTGTGGTCGCCGTGGAAATGGGTGATGGCAATCCGGGTGAGCCCGGTGACGGTGACACCGGCATAGGTCATCTGCCGCTGCGTACCCTCACCGGGATCGAACAGGATCGCCTCGTCGTCCCACCGGAGCAGGTACCCGTTGTGGTTTCGCTGTTTCGTCGGCACCTGACTCGCGGTTCCGAGAACAACCAACTCACGCTGCGACACCGCGTCAGGCTATCCGCCGACAGGCGAGAAGCCGAACAGGGCGTGCGCGACTAAGTGGCCGGGGTCTTGCGGAGCAGGGAGTTGCGCCGGGAGTAGGCGAAGTAGACGACGAAGCCGATCGCCATCCACACCAGGAACCGCAGCCAGGTCTCCACGGACAGATTCAGCATCAGCCACAGGCACGACAGCACCGCGAGCACGGGAACCAACGGCACCAGCGGAACCCGGAAGCCGCGCGGCAGATCGGGGCGGGTGCGCCGAAGGATGAGCACGCCCACCGAAACCAGCACGAACGCGAACAGCGTGCCGATGTTGACCATCTCCTCCAACGTGCCGAAGTCCACGAACCCGGCCAGCACCGCGCAGGCCACGCCGACGATCACGGTGACGCGGACCGGCGTGCCGTTCTTGCCGGTGTGCGCGAGCTTGCGCGGCATCAGCCCGTCGCGCGCCATCGCGAACAGCACCCGGGTCTGCCCCAGGTACATCACCATGACCACCGTGGTGAGCCCGGCGAGGGCGCCGATCGAGATGATGTTCTTCGCCCAGGTCACTCCGTGGATGCCGAACGCCGTCGCCAGCGTCGCGTCGCCACCGGACAGCTCGGTGTAGGGCACCATGCCGGTGAGCACGAGCGAGACCGCGACGTAGAGGACCGTGACGATCAGCAGCGAGCCGAGGATGCCGCGGGGCACCGCCTTCTGCGGGTTACGGGTCTCCTCGGCCGTCGTGGCGACCACGTCGAAGCCGATGAACGCGAAGAACACCAGGCTGGCCGCGGCGAGCAGGCCGTACCAGCCGAAGTCGGTGTGCCCGGCGCCGGTCAGATAGGAGAACAGCGACTGCCGCAAGCCCTCGCCTTCTTCACCGGGCTGCGACGGCGGGATGTACGGCGAGAGGTTCGATGACTTGAAGTAGGTGAGGCCGACGACCAGCACCAACGCGATCACGCCCAGCTTGATGGCGACCGCCACGGCCGATACCCGCGAGGACACTTTGGTGCCGGTCGCGAGCAGCACACCGAGCACGGTGATCAGCAGGACCGCGCCCCAGTCGAAACTCACCGAGCCGATGTGCACGATCGGGGACGTGGTGCCGAGCACCTCGCCGAGATACTGCGACCAGCCCTTGGCCACCACCGCCGCGGCGAGCGCGAACTCCAGGATCAAGTCCCAGCCGATGATCCAGGCGACGAGTTCGCCGAAGGTGGCGTAGGAGTAGGTGTAGGCACTACCCGCGACCGGCACGGTGGAGGCGAACTCGGCGTAGCAGAGCGCGGTCAACCCGCAGGCGATGGCGGCGAACACGAAGGCGAGCGAGACCGACGGTCCCGCGACGTTGCCCGCGGTGCGTGCGGTGAGGGTGAAGATGCCCGCGCCGACCACGACAGCGACGCCGAAGACGGTGAGATCCCAGGCGGTCAGGTCCTTGCGTAGTTTCGAGTCGGGTTCGTCGGTGTCGCGGATCGACTGTTCGACGGACTTGGTGCGGAAAAGATCGCCCCACCGAGGCGAGACGTCACCCGCCGGTTCGGCTTGTGGCCCGGGGTTGGTCGTCACGCGTACTCCTTCATTCGTGCTGCTGTGCGTTTGTTCTGTACCCATCCGGCGGGTCAATGCACGCCGGCCATGAACTTGCTGATCCATGGTGCGATGGCGGCGACGATCAGCCCCGCGCACACCACGACCGTCCCGGTGATGCCGAAGTAGGCGAACTCATGGTCCTGGTCATAGAACCGGGCCAAGCTACCCGACATCGACGTTCCGATACCAACCGAGAAAAAGTACAGTGCCATCATCTGAGCCCGGAAAGCTTCCGGTGCGAGTTGGGTGGTCACCGCAAGCCCGATGGGCGACAGCAGCAGTTCGGAGATCGCGAACACCGCCATGATCGCCAGCACGAGCAGGGCGGGCACGGCGCGTCCCGTGGTGCCGGACATGGGAACGAACAGCCAGAACGCCACTCCCATACCGATCACGCCGAGCGCGAATTTCCGGGGAGTGCTCGGGGCGCGCCGCCCCAGTCTCGTCCACAGCAGCGCGAACAACGGCGACAGCAGCAGCACCCATACCGGCTGGATCGATCCGATCCAGCTCGAAGGCGCGGTCCAGCCCAGGATCGTCCAGTTCATCCGCTCGTCGGAGTAGACCGCCAGCACGGTGAAGATCTGCTTGAACAGCGACCAGAACACCGCGTTGGCCAGGAACAGCGGGAGGAACGCCCGCACCCGGCCGCGCTCGGACGGCGTGACCTCGGCGCTGGTGAGCAGCAGTGTGAAGTACCCGGCCGACGCGACGACCAAGACGCCCGTCGTCACTTCGGGCAGATTGTCCAGCGTCACGACGCCGGTCATCCACACCACCGCGATCGGCACCGCGGCCGCGGCCGATACAGCGATGATCGGCACGGCGGCTCCGGGCGCGAGCGGGTGGGGCGCCCTGCGGCCGTGCGTGCCGAGATTGCGGCGGAACATCGCGTACTGGGCGAGGCCGAACGCCATGCCGATCGCGGCCGCACCGAAGCCGTAGTGGAAACCCAGGCGGGTCTGCAGCAGGCCGGTGAGCAATGGCCCGGTGAACGCGCCTAGATTGATGCCCAGGTAGAACAGCGTGAATCCACCGGCCGCTCGGGCGTCACCCTGCGGATAGAGGGTGCCCAGCAGCGAGGACGCGTTGGCCTTCAAGCCGCCGCTGCCGAGCGCGACCAGCGCCAGCCCCGCCCCGACGCCGGACAGGCCGGGCAGCACGGCCAGGGCGATGTGCCCGGCCATGACGACAACGCCGCCGTAGAACAGGGTGCGTTCCATCCCGAGCAACCGATCGGCGATCCAGCCGCCCAGCACGGTGGACAGGTAGACCAGGCCGCCGTAGGCGCCGACGATGCCGACGGCGGTGTCCTTGGCCAAGCCCAGACCGCCGTCGGTGGCCGAGTAGTACAGGTAGTACCCGAGGATGGTGACCATCCCGTAGAACGAGAACCGCTCCCAGAGTTCGACGCCGAACAGGTTGGCCAGCCCGATCGGGTGGCCGAACACGGTCGGTGTCCGCACTGATTCTCGCGAGGTCGTCGCTTCGATCATTCGACGAAGATCGCACCTCGGCCGGTGCGGAGGAGATTTCGTGTGTTCTGTTCAGGCGAGAGGAGAAACCCGCGCGCGCAACAGGGTTTGCCCACCCCCCCATCGGGCAACCCGCAAGCGACAGGCAAACCCGCCCCGGCCCGCACCCAGAAAGCGCTGAGCTGATGGTCCACGTGGAAATCACCGTGCCGACGACTCCGGAACAGGTTTTCGCCGTCCTGGCCGACGGCTGGCTGTTCTGTGCTTGGGTGGTCGGCGCCACGCACATCCGAGACGTCGACGACGAATGGCCCGCCGCCGGTTCCGAGCTGCACTACAGCGTGGGAGTCTGGCCGTTCACCGCGGAGGACACCACGCAGGTCGTCTCGGTGGACCCACCGCACATGCTCGAACTCGAGGCCAAGTTCTCGCCCCTCGGCTCGGCGTGGATCCGCTTGGAACTCGTCGAGACCGTGCCCGGTGAAACCGAGATCCGGATGTACGAGCACGCGAAACGGGGATTGGGCACGCTGGTGCCCAACGTGCTGCAAGAGGTCCTTCTGGTGCCACGGAACAAGGAGTCGCTTTCCCGGCTCGCCGATATAGCGGTCGGCAAGGCGCGCCGGGCGGCGCACACCGGCACCGCGGTTCGCGCCGGAGCCGAGACGCACGCCGAGATCAAGCTGGACGGAAACGCCCCGCGGAGCTGACCGGACGCGGCCCGGCCGGTCAGGCGATGGACAGGGCGATGCCGTCGAGGATGTCGTGCTCGCTGACGACCAGCTCGGAAATGCCCGCGCGCCGGGACAGTTCCTCGGCGAGCACTTCGGTGATGACCGCACCGCCGCCGATCACGTCGACCCGGCCCGGATGCATCGGGCCGAGCGCGGCGCGCTGATCGTGGTCCATGGCGATCAGGCGGTCGCAGACCTCGTGCACCTGATCCATGGTCAGCCGGGTGAGATGCACCCGCCCCGAGTCGTACTCGGGGAGATCGAGCGCTACCGCGGCCAGGGTGGTCATCGTGCCCGCCACGCCGACCCAGGTGTGCGCCCCCTCCACCGGGACGTGAGTGAACGCCTCGGTCAACCGTTCGGTCGCGAAGGCGCGCGCCGCCGCGATCTGATCGGCGGTCGACGGGTTGCCCGCCAGGCACCGCTCGGTGATCCGGACGCAGCCGATGTCCGCGGAGAACGCGGCGCGCACACCGGCGCTGTCGCCGAACACCAGCTCGGTCGATCCGCCGCCGAGGTCCACCACGACGAAGGGACCCGCCGCTTCCGACAGTTCGCCGATCGCGCCGGCGAACGACAGCCGCGCCTCCTCGTCACCGGTGATCACCTCGGCTTCGGCGCCCGCGACCACGGCGCCGAGTTCGGCGCGGGCCATGGCGAAGAAGTCCTCCCGGTTGGCGGCGTCCCGGGTGGCGGACGTGGCCACCATCCGCACCCTGGAGACGCCCGCCTCGCGCATCAGCGCGGCGTAGTCGGCCAGCGCGGCGCGGGTGCGTTCGATCGCCTCCGGCGCGAGCGAGCCCGTGGCGTCGACCCCCTGACCGAGACGGACGATCCGCATCTCGCGATGCACGTCGGTCAGGCGGCCGTCGCCGAGCACGTCGGCGATCAGCAGTCGGATGGAGTTCGTGCCGCAATCCACGGCGGCAACCCGGTCACTCATCGCTGTGCTCCAGTCTCTCGGGGCCGTTCGGCGGGTACGCGGGCCAGTCGGCGGGGATCGCGGTGCCGCGCAGGCCGTGCTCGGCGGCCAGCGCCACGGCCTCGTCACCGAGCGGGTTCACCCCTGGCCCCTTGGCCAGTGCGTGGGCGATCAGGACATGCAGGCATTTGACCCGCTCGGGCATCCCGCCGCCGGTGAAATCCGTGCCGAGCGATTCGATCTCGTCCCGTTCGGCCAGATAGCTCTGGTGCGCCGCGCGATAGGCGGCGGCCAGCTCCGGGTCGGCGCCGAGCCGCTCGGTCATCTCACGCATCACACCGGCGGATTCCTGCCTGCTCGCTTCCGCGGTGAGCCGGGGATCGGTCAGGTAGTAGAGGGTGGGGAAGGGAGTGCCGTCCGGCAGCCGGGGCGCGGTCTTCACAACGGCCGGGATCCCGTCCGGAGTGCGGTAAGCGACGGCGAGCACGCCACGCGGCGCACGGCCCAACTGCTCGGCGATGATCGCGAGATCCTGGTCGTTCGGTGCGCTCACCTGGGTCCTTCCAGTCCTTCCGGTGCTTGTGATGGCGGAGCGGCGGCAGGCGAAGGCCCCGGCTCGGAGATGCTGCGCCACAATTCGGTGTACCAGGGATCGGGTTCCCTGGCTCTGGTGGGCGCGGGCGGCGGGGCGGGCGCCTCGATGCCGGGCACCTGCACGATGTACGGGGTCTCACCGGGCATTACCAAGCGAAGACGGTCCCGCGCCTCGGTGCGGATGTAGGCCGGATCCTGTTGCTGGGCCCGGCGATCCCGCAACCGGGCCAGATCCGCCTCCAGTTCCTCGCGCTGCTGCGCCAGCTGCGCGGCCTCCGCGCGCTGGGTGAAGTACGTGCGCATCGGCACGGCGAGGGTGAGCGCGAGCCCGCACACCACCATCGCGAGGATCACCGCCTTGCCGGTGGAGAGCCCGAGGAAAGTGTGGTCGTGCTGCTCGGCGGCCGAACGCGACGCGCTCCTGCGCCATTTCGGCTTCTGGGCGGTCTCCGATCTCCTGCGGCCGCGCTTGGCCGCGGAGTCGGCCGGACGTGATCTGGCGGCACGCGACGTGCGGCGGTCCCCGCGTCCGGCCGGACTGGTCCCACGCGCACGTCGCTCCGTCATCTCACGCCTCGGTCTCTACTTCGCGGCGCTCCCGGCGCCCTGCGTGGTCACGCAGGCTACCTCCGCGGGGCACGCCGCTCGCACCGTGGGTCAGCCTTCGAACGCGAAGCGGGGGAACGCCACGTCGCCGGCGTAACGCGCCGAGTCGCCGAGCGCGTCCTCGATGCGCAGCAGCTGGTTGTACTTGGCGACACGCTCGCTGCGAGCCGGGGCGCCGGTCTTGATCTGGCCGCTGCCGACCGCGACGGCCAAGTCGGCGATGGTGGTGTCCTCGGTCTCGCCGGACCGGTGCGACATCATCGTCTTGTAGCCGTTGCGGTGCGCCAGCTCCACCGCGTCCAGGGTCTCGGTAAGCGTGCCGATCTGGTTCACCTTTACCAGCAGCGCGTTGGCCGCGCCCTTGGCGATGCCCTCTTCCAGGCGCTCCGGGTTGGTGACGAACAGGTCGTCGCCGACGAGCTGGATCTTGTCGCCGATCTGGTCGGTCAGGGTGACCCAGCCGTCCCAGTCGTCCTCCGACAGGGGGTCCTCGATGGACACCAGCGGGTAGGCGTTGATCAGCTCGCCGTAGAACTGCGCCATCTCCTCGGCCGAGCGCACGGCGCCCTCGAACTTGTAGCCGCTGCCCGAGGTGTAGAACTCGGTGGCCGCGACATCGAGCGCGAGCGCGACGTCGCTGCCCAGCTTCAGGCCGGTCTTGGCGATGGCCTCGCTGATCAGGTCGAGCGCGGCCTTGGTGCTCGCCACGTCGGGCGCGAAACCGCCCTCGTCACCGAGGCCGGTGGCCAGACTCTTGGCCTTCAGCACCGCCTTCAGCGCGTGGTAGACCTCCGCGCCCCAGCGCAGCGACTCCTTGAAGGTCGCCGCGCCGATCGGGGCGACCATGAATTCCTGGACGTCGACGCCGGTGTCGGCGTGCGCGCCGCCGTTGAGGATGTTCATCATCGGCACGGGCAGCACGTGGGCGTTCGGACCACCGAGGTAGCGGAACAGCTCCAGGCCCGAGGACTCGGCGGCGGCGCGGGCCACGGCCAGCGAAACGCCGAGCAGCGCGTTGGCGCCGAGGCGGGACTTGTCCTGGGTGCCGTCCAGGTCGAGCAGAACCTGATCGACGGTGCGCTGCTCCACGGCGTCCAAGCCGATCACGGCGGGCGCGATCTCGTCGAGCACGCCCTCGACCGCCTTGCGCACGCCCTTGCCGCCGTAGCGCTCGCCGCCATCGCGCAGTTCGACGGCCTCGTGCTCGCCGGTGGACGCGCCGGAGGGCACGGCCGCCCGGGTCAGGGTGCCGTCGTCGAGAGCGATCTCGACCTCGACGGTGGGGTTACCGCGGGAATCCAGGATCTCGCGAGCTCCGACCTGTTCGATGATGGCCACGAAAACGACACTCCTTCGGCTGCTGACACGGTAGGTCTCACGGGATGGGCCGTGCGCTGCGAGCCTATCGTCCCGGCCGCGCCGCGGGTAACCGGCACTCCGGGGACCGGCGGATCACACCCGGCGGCCGACGCTGTAGCTGGCGGCCCGGTCACGCACGGTCAGCAGGTAGCTGCGCGACTGGTTGTAGGTGAGCAACGCCCGCTGCCAGCCGTGCTCGGAGGTGAGGTCGCCGCCGCTCGCGCACAGGTACCGGGCCGCGGTGAGCGCGGCGTCGTCGATGTTCTGCGGATCGGCGACGCCGTCTCCGTTGGCGTCCACGCCCCAGCGCTTCCAGGTCTCCGGGATGAATTGCAGCGGACCGACGGCGCGGTCGTGCACCGGATCGCCGTCGAGCGCGCCGCCGTCGCTGTCGGCGATCCGCGCGACGCCCGGTGCGCCGTCCAGCGGGATGCCGATGATCGGCGGGCGGACCGAGCCGTCGTCGCCGACCTCCGAACCGCGATGGGTGCCGTGCTTGCTCTCCACGCTCGCGATGCCCGCGAGCGTGGTCCACGCGATGCCGCAGCCGGGACGGGCCCGGGTCATCACGGCGGCCGCGTAGCCGTAGGCCTCCAGCGCGATCGACGGGATACCCAGCCGATCGGCCTGTTCGTCGGACCAACCACGCAATTGGACGGCCGTGCGTCCGGGAGCGTCCAGGTCGATCACGGGCAGCGGGGTGCCCGGGCCGGGCGGAATGCCCTCCGGGATGGGGGTGCGGTCGATCCCGCAACCGGCGAGCCCGAGGATCACCACGACGGCGGCGCAGGCGCCGGTCTTTCGCAACACCCCTTCCATGATCCAGATGACGGCGAGTGCCCACGGCAAGCCGGTGATCGAGTCCACTGCGTGTCGGGTGCGCGCATGACTGTCCCCGCGGCGGCGGGGCCCGGGTCAGACCAGCAGCTCACTGGTCGCGTTGTGCGCGGGTGCGGCGAGAACGGTTCCGGTGTGGCCGGATTCGACGATGCGTCCGTGATCGAGGACGAGCAGCCTCGGGCAATATTCGGCGACCAACGCCATGTCGTGGGTGATGATCAGCAGGGCGGTGTCGTGCTCGGCCCGGATCCGGTCCAGAAGTGCCATGATCGCTGCCGCGGTGGCGTGATCGAGGGCCGAGGTGATCTCGTCGCACAGGAGCACGGCGGGGTCGGCGGCCAACGCTCGGGCCAGCGCCACCCGTTGGCGTTGGCCGCCGGACAGCTCGTGCGGGTAGCGGGCGGCCATGTCGGCGGACAGCTCCACCGCGGCGAGGAGCTCGGTGATCCGCCGCGCGAGATCGCGGCGCGGGACGCGGCCGATTCGCCGTAGCGGGCGGCCCAGCGTTTGCGCGACCGTGCGGCGCGGGTTGAGCGCGGATCTGGGGTTCTGGGTGACCAGCTGAATGCCGCCCGCGCCGTAGCGGATACGCCGTCCCCGCCCGACCGTGACCGGCTCGCCCCGCAGGGTGAGCGACCCGCTCGCGCGATCGTGCAGACCCGCGATGACGCGCGCCAGCGTGGTCTTGCCCGCGCCCGACGCGCCCACCACCGCGAGCGCCGAACCCGCGCCGAGCGCGAGGTCGATATCGGCAAGCACCTGATGGCCGTCGATGGACGCGGTGATTCCCCGTGCGCGCAGGACATCTCGATCGTCCGTCGCGGTAGCAGGTGAACGCTCGCGGCCGTTCGGCTCGTCGCGAACCGCCGCGGACGCACGCGGCCCTGATTCGGCATCGGAAACCGCTGCGGAGACGGCGGTTCGTGACGCCGAGCCCGGACCGATCGGCGATGACGCCGGGAGACCGTCCCCGAGTTCGACGACGTCGTCGGCGATCGAGTGCACGAGGGCGGTGTCGTGCCCGGACAGCAGGATCGCCGTAGACCGCTCCCGAGCCAGTGCGGCGAGTTGTCCGGCGATGTCGGTGCGCAGGGCGCCGTGCAGCCCGGCGAGCGGCTCGTCGAGCACCAGCACGCCGGTCCGGCGGATCAGCGCCCTGGCGAGGGCGACGCGGCGCTGCTGACCGCCGGAGAGTTCCCCGGGGCGGCGGTGCAGGTAGTCCGGCGACAGGCCGACCAGCGCCAGCGTATCGGTGAGGGTGGACTTGGACGCGTCCGGAGCCACTTCGCGCAACAGGGCGCGCACGCGCAGCAGTGGGTTCAACGCCGATCCCGGATCCTGTCCCACGTAGGCGATGTGCCTGCGCCGGAAACGACGCAGCGCGTCGCGATTCAGCGCGAACACGTCGTGCCCGGCGACCGACGCCGAACCGGTCGTCCGCGCCGCGGCGGAGGGCAGTTGTCCGAGCAGGGCGCGCATCACCGTGGTCTTGCCGGACCCGGACGGACCGGTGAGCGCGGTGACCGTGCCCGCCGGTATCCGGAAGGTCGCCGGACCGGCCAGCTCCCGCCCGTCCGCGGCGAGCACGGTCAGGTTCTCGACCGCGACGAGGTCGTGCACCGGAATGTCGTCGTTCATTCCCGCACCCCTCGTCCGAACGCCGTCACCGCCAGGTTCACACTCACCGCGACGATCGCGATCGCAAGACTCGGGGCCAGCACGGCCCAGGGATTGAGCAGCATGCCGGAGGCGTTCTCGCGCACCATGACCGCCCAGTTGCTCGCACCGAGCGTGGTGGGCAGTTGCAGGAAGGACGCCGTGCTCACGAGGTAGACCGCGGCCACGAAACGCAGCCCGAGCTGGGTGGTCAGGACTTCGCGCATGTTCGGGATCACCTCCCGGAAGACCAGATGCCGCAGCGGCTCGCCCGCGGCCAGCGCGCTCTCCACGAACCCGGACGCCGCGACCCCCGCGGCCGCCGCCGCGAAGATCCGTGCGCAGTACGGCACGCCGAACAGCAGCGCCACCACGATGAGTCCGACGCTGCCCGCGTCCGGCCAGGAAGTCAGTACCAGCAGGATGCCCAGCACCGCCGGGATCAGGATGAACAAGTCGGTGCCCAGCTCGATCATCGCGCCGATGCGCGGACGCAGGGCGGCGACCGCGCCGAGCACACACGACAGACCGGTGACCGCCACCGCGATGACAGCCGACAGCAACAGCAATCCCCAACCGCCGTAGAGCACTTGGCTGAGCACATCCCGGCCGAGCCGGTCGGTGCCGAGCACCGCGCCGTCGCCGGGATCACCGAACGGTATGCCGACCGCCTCCTGCGCGGCGTGTGGTGCCAGTGTCGGCCCGAGCACCGACAGCATGGTGACCACCAGCGCGGGCGCGACGGTCAGCAGGCCCAGCCCGCGCTTCGCCCGCCGACGCTCTGCGCCTGTCGCCCTTGTTCTGCGCACCGCCCTGGAAACGGTCATCGCCGCCCCCGCAACGACCAGGTACGGATGCCGTCGGCGGCGGCCAGCATGACCATGATCACCACTCCGGACAGCGCGACCACCGCGGCGACCACCGAGGTGTCACGGTCGGCCACCGAACCGGCCAGGACCGCACCGAGACCGGGGTAGTTGAAGATGGTCTCCACCACCAGGGCGCCGCCGAGCACCATCCCCACCGTGGTGGCGAAGCTGGCGACGATCGTCGGCAACGCGAAGGGCAGCACGTGCCGAGTGAGTACGACCCGCGTCGAAAGTCCGTCCAGCACCGCGCTTTCCACGTGCGGCGCGAGCGCCGCGTCGGAAAGGGCGGCGCGCACCACCCTGGTGTTCCACCCGATCTGCGGCAACGCGAGCGCGAGCACCGGCAGCACCAGCATCTGCGGCCCGGCCGGGAATCCGGACCGGTCGGTGATGGTGACGGCGGGCAGCCAGCCGAGCGCCAGCGCGAAGATCAGGATCAGCACCGTCGAGATCACGAACTCCGGGACCGCCACCGCCGTGGTCGTCGCCGGCTGCAATACGCGTGCCGCCGCACTGCCCGGGCGGGTCGCCCACCACGCGCCCAGCGCGAGGGAGGCGAGCACGGTCAGCGCCAGGGCGAGTCCGCCGAGCAGCAGCGTCGGCGGGAACTTGTCGACGAGCAGGTCGTTGACCGACCGCCCGCGCGCGGTACGCCCGAAATCACCGGTCGCCACACCCGATATCCAGTCCCGGAACCGGATCGCCAGCGGGCGGTCCAGGCCGAGTTCGTGTTCTTTGGCCGCGATCTGCTCCGGCGTGGCCTCCCGGCCGAGGACGGCACGGGCGGTATTCCCCGGCAGCAGATCCACCGCCACGAAGACGCACGCCAGCAGCGTCACCAGCAGGATGACGCGCCGCAAGAGGAGTCGCGCGAAGGAGATCACTCGGCCAGCCAAGCCCTTTCCAACTGAACCCGGGCGAACCCGCCGAGGGTGGGCAGTTCGCGCACCCGGGAGGAGGCGATATCGATGCCGTCGGCCATACCCCAGACCAGGTAGCCGCCACGCTCGTACTGGATGCGCTGCACTTCCTGGGCGGCCTGCTGGTACTCCGAATCGCTGCGCGCGGCGGAAGCCTTGGCGGTGGCGGCGTCGAAAGCCGCGTCCTTGAAGGCCGTTTCGTTGCGGTTGGAGCCGCTGGAGAGCAGATTG
Organism: Nocardia asteroides; assembly: GCA_019930625.1. Taxonomy (NCBI): domain Bacteria; kingdom Bacillati; phylum Actinomycetota; class Actinomycetes; order Mycobacteriales; family Nocardiaceae; genus Nocardia; species Nocardia asteroides. The sequence continues at coordinate 2,966,923 of CP082844.1, read as the reverse complement.
CTGGCGAAGAAGAGCGTGGAGTCGTTGGTGCCCCAGGAGACCGTGTACAGCGGCGCCTTCAGCCAGGTCTGGTCGTAGAAGGCGTTGGGCTCCTGGGTGACCACCTCGAGCCGGACGCCGATGTCGGCGAGCTGGGTGGCGATGACCTTCGCCGACTCGACCTCGCCGGGGGCCTCCGCCTTGGTGACGAGCGGATAGCTGCGGCCGGTGTCGAAATTCGCTTCGCGCAGCAGCGCCTTCGCGCGGTCCACGTCGCGGGTGTGCTGGGCGATGGAGGTGTCGTAGAGCGGGTCGCCGGTGCCGAGGATGTCGTTGGCCACCGACCCGTAGCCCGAATGCACCTGGTTCACCAGGGCTTTGCGGTCGACGCCCAGCCGCAGCGCGGTGCGTACCCGCGCGTCGGAGAACGGACCGTCGGAGGTTCGCATGGCCACGCCGAGCATCGTGTCGTTCGGGCGGCGAACGACCGTCAGGTCGCCGCGTCCCTCGGCGGTGCGTCCGGCGATGGCGCCGACGTTGGAGGCGAAGTCGATCTGCCCGCCGAGCACCGCGTTGCCCAGCGCGGTGACGCTTTCGAACATGGTGACCTCGATCGCGTCCAGCAGCGGCGGTGTGCCGTGCCACCGGTCGTTGCGCACCAGCCGGGCGTTGCCGCCGTGGTAGGACTCCAACCGGAACGGTCCGCTGCCGATCGCCTCGGTGAAGTCCGTGGTGTCCTTCTTGACCGTGAAGGTCATCAACCGGACCAGTAGCGGCAGTTGGGTATTCGGCGCGGGCACCGTGAGGATCACCCGGTTCGGCCCGTCTGCGGTGATGTCCTCCACGGCCACCGGCATCTTCGAGGCGCCGCCGACCGTGCGCAGTCTGCGCAGCGACCACACGACGTCCTCGGACGTCACCGGAGACCCGTCGTGGAATGTCGCGTTCTCGGCCAGCGTGAAGCTCCACCGCCGCCGATCGGCGTCCGGCTCCCAGCGCGTGGCCAGGCGCGCAGCGATATTCGGGTTTCCGCCCGGCACGGTGAGGGCGTCGTAGACCAGCGAGGTGACCAGGAAGTCGCTGTCGTTGCTGAGGTTGGCGTGCGGATCGCGTTCGATGCGGGCCGCGGTGCCGAGCGCGCCGACGCGCAGCGTGCCGCCGCGCCGCGCGGGCCCGGAGGGGTTCGTGCCGTCGGAACATGCGGCTACCAGCAGTAGCGCCCCGACGCCGAGACCAGACCCCAGCAGTTGCCGTCGATTCAAAACCATTGCGCTGCCCTCTTCCTGAACCGAACCCACGGCGGTACCCGCACTCAGTGTATTGATCAGGACAGGCTAGCCTAATGGGTTGCGCGACTCGCCGATAGCGGCACCAAAACGGCAGCACTGGGGCGTACCGCCCGCAAACTCATCGAAACAAGCCCCGGCGCACCCGTAGACGACCACCCGAGTCGCAACCCAAGTTATGCGATTCGGCTATTTTTTCGCCGACGCGCTTAGGTAAGCCTTGCTTCACTCCATGGGAAGGGCTACCTTCGCATACTAATCGTTCACCCTGCTTTTCGAACCGATGCGAAGAAGGGACCTCCGGTGGAAAGCGTTCTCTCCGAACGTAAGACGCTTCACCAACAAGATCTCGAACGACGCGAGTTTTCCGCTGAGGCGGGCCGGGCGGTGCGCGAACTCGCCAGAGAGATCTCCGCCACACTCGACCTCGCCCTCACCGATCCGGCCGCCGCCGCGCGCACGCTCGCGGACCCGGCGCTGATCGAACGGATCGATGCCGGCGCCGCGCAGCTCCCGGCCGAGCTGCGTCACGCCGTGCGGCCGCCCGCCACAGCGGCGGGAGCCGCCATCGTCGGCCGTCTTCCGCTGTCGGACAACGAATTCGGGCCGACGCCGCCGAGCTGGCGCGAGGCGGCGCGCTGGAGCGGTGATCCGGCGCTGCGCGCACACTCGTTCGAACTCGACCTGGTCATGCTGCTGCTCGCGCGCAGCGCGGGCGAGCCGTTCGGCTGGCAGGGACAGCAGGACGGGCGGTTGGTCAACAACATCGTCCCCGCGGCCGGTCACGAGCACGAACAGTCCGGCGCCAGCAGCAGAGTACTGCTGAGCCCGCACACCGAGGACGCCTTCCATCCGCGGCGCGCGCACCTGCTGATGCTCGGCTGCCTGCGCAATCCGGACCTGGTCGGCACCACCGTCTCGTCGGTGCGCCGGATCGAACTGTCCACCGAGCAGCGTGCCGTGCTCAGCACGCCCACGCTGCCGATCCTGCCGGACGTCTCCTACGGTGACGGCCACGAAATGTATTGCGCAGCGCCGATTCCGACGCTGTGGAGCGCGGGCGGACCCGACCAGCAGACGCTGCGTTACGACCCCGCGTACACCCCGCTCGCGGAAGCCGATCCCGAATTCCGCGCTGCCTACGAGCAGCTCACCGCGGAACTCGAACGCGTCTGCGTGACCGCCGCGCTCGAGCCCGGCGAGCTGTTGCTGGTGGACAACGACGTGGCCGTGCACGGCCGGGTGCCGTTCACCGCACGGTACGACGGCACCGACCGGTGGCTCAAGCGAGTGAACATCCGGCTTCCGGAACGACGGCGGCGGACCGGGGAAGCGGATGAGAATGGCTACGGGCAACAAATCGTAGCCCCGTTCCGAGCGGCGCTCACTTCGCCGGTCGAGAGCGGCACTGATGAGCGGGATGCGGTACGACATGATCGAGGACCCTTTGAGCACGCGTGACCGAAGCACACCCCTGCGGGTGTTGAGCCGCAGCGACCTCGCCGACGTGCCGATCACGCCGGCCGCGGTGGTGCGCGCGGTGGAAGAGGCGTATCTGGCGTTCGCCGCCGGTGATTCGGACAACCCGCGCAAGCTCAGCGTCGCGAACCCGGACGGCTGGTCGGTCGCCTACGCCATGCTCGGCCGCGACGGCCGCAGGCGCGTGGTCGCGATGAAGACCTCCTACAAGTTCGACCCCGGCCACGATCGCAGCACGAAGCGGTACTACACGACCATCACGCTCTACGACGACAGCACCGGCGCGCCGATCGCGATGATGGACTGCGCGCGTGTCGGCGCGCTGCGCACGCCCGCGGTGTCGGCCCTGCTGGTGCGCGAGACCATCCGGCGCGGCGCGGAGAGCGTGCTGCTGATCGGCACCGGAACCCAGGGCCGCAACGCCCTTCCGCATCTGCTCGCCGCGAATCCGCAGCTGCGCAAGCTGATGGTCTACGGGACGCACCCCGAGGGGCTGGCGGCCGTGCACCGCGGGCTCGCCGAGCACCATCCGCACGCGCTGCTCGAGACCGTGACCGATCCCCGCGCGGCGGCGGCGACCGCCGATGTCGTGCTGGCAACCGCGGGTCCCGCCACCGAGGTCGCGCTCGAATCCGAGGATCTGGCACCGGGTTCGGTGGCCGTGCTGGTCGGTTACGGACTCGCGCCGTCCACGCTGAGCGATGCCGACCGGGTGATCGCGACCAGCGCCGAGCAGATGGCGCTGACCGGCACCGACATGGTGGGCCCCGACGGCACGCTGCGTCCGGTCGACGCCGAACTGCCGCAGATCCTGAGTCGTCGGGCGGTCGCGCGGCGCTCGGACGACGAGCGAGTCTTCGTCTACAACAGCGGCCTGGTGCTGACCGACATCGCGGTGGCCCACGCGCTGGCCGAGCGGGCGATCGCGGAAGGCCGGGGCACGGAGGTGCCGCTGTGGGACTAGCGCACGGAGGTGCACGGTGGGCCTAGAACACACGGGTACCGTCGTGGAACCGGGATCGGATGCGGCCGCGCACGATTCGATCAGCGCGGCGCCGATGCCCGCGCATCTCGATCCGTGGGAGCGCCGACTGCTCACCGATCCGGATCTGCTCGGTGACCTGGCTTTCGCGATGGGCGGCCCGTTCCATGTGATGTATCCGGCGCGGGTGGCACACAACATCCAGGCGTTCCATGCAGCTTTCACGCACGCCGGGGTGCACGGCGCGATCTACTACGGAAAGAAGGCGAACAAGGCCGCGTGCATCGCACGGGCGTGCGCGGAACACGGCGTGGGCGTGGACGTCGCCAGCGTCGGCGAACTGACCGCCGCGCTGGCCCAGGGCGTCCGCGGTGACGAGCTCATGGTGACCGGACCGGCCAAGGCCGACGATTTGCTCTGGCTGGCCGCCCGGCACGGTTCGCTGATCGCCGTGGACGATCCCGCCGAGCTCGACCGGCTCGCCGCACTGGCCTCCTCCGCGGCGCCCGCGCGCGTGCTTATCCGAGTGCTGCCCGCGGCCTCGGCCAGCCGGTTCGGCATGACATCCGGCGAAATCGACGACGCGCTGGCGGTGTGCGGCAGCCGCGACTCGATCCGGCTGGAGGGCTTCAGTTTCCACCTGTCCGGCTACGACGCGGTGGCGCGCGCGGAACTGGCGGGCGAGCTGATCGCCCGCTGCCTGCACGCCCGCACACTCGGGCATCCGGCCACCACCGTGTCGATCGGCGGAGGTTTCGGCGTCGACTACGTTCCGGCCGAGGCCGCGCTGGAGTTCGCCGAACGGGTGGGCAGGCAGTGGTTCCACTCCGGGAAGTCCTTCGACTCGTACTACCCGTACCACTTTCCGGTACCCGGCGCGGCCATGCTCGCGCAGATCCTCGCGCACGAAGATCTCGCCGGACGGCTGCGCGACAACGCCGTGCGCCTGGCGATCGAACCGGGACGCGCGCTGCTGGCGCACGCGGGCTGCACCGTCTTCCGCGTGCAGGGCAGCAAGACCAGGCACGCGCACGGCCGGCCCTACCGGCTGCTCACCGTCGACGGCACCAGTCTCAGTCTCTCGGAGCAGTGGTTCGACAGCGAGTACCTGCCCGATCCGGTGCTGTGGCCCGCGCGGCCGGGCGCCGTGACGCCGACCAGCGTCGGCGCCGCCACCTGTCTGGACTCCGACATGCTCAGCTGGCGCCGGGTGCCGCTACCCCGCCCCGCCGAGATCGGCGATCTGCTGATCTACCCGAATACCGCCGGCTACCAGATGGATTCGAACGAATCCGCCTTTCACGAACTCCCCATCCCACCGAAAGTCGTGCTGCACGACGCACCTGGCGAGCGTTTCCGCTGGACCCGCGACGGTAGCTGACTCGACATCCCCCGATACGAACCAGGAGAGATCAATGCCGCTCGTCACGCGCGTGACGGATCTGATCGGCCGCACGCCGCTGTTCGAGCTCGCGGCCACCGCGACGGGCACCCGCTTACTGCTCAAGCTCGAGCAGTTCAACCCGACCGGTGCGGCCAAGATCAGGATGGCGCGCGAGATGGTGCTCGACGCCGAGCGCCGCGGTTTGCTGCGCAGTGGCGGACATATCATCGAATCCACGTCCGGAAACACCGGGCTCGGCCTCGCGGTAGTTGCCGCCGAACGTGGGTATCGCTTCACCGCGGTAGTCGACCATCACGCATGTAAGGACAAACTGCGCGCGATGCGGGCAATGGGTGCGGAACTGGTGTATGTCGCCGACGAGGGCGACGACAACCTGGCCACCTCGGCACGGGAGGACCTTGCCGAGGCGATGGCGGCCGAGCGTGATGACGCGTTCTTCACCGAGCAGCACAACAACGACGCCAACGCCGTGGGCTACTACGCGGTGGCCGAGGAGTTGCTCGAAGACGTCGAGAGGGTGGACATCCTGCTGTCGGCGGTGGGTACCGGCGGTTCGCTGTTCGGCACCGCGACCCGGCTGCGCCAGCTGGGCTGCACACCCTACGTGATCGGCGTCGAGCCGGTCGGTTCCATCGCCTTCGGCGGGCCGGGCGGCCCGTACTGGCAGTCGGGCACCGGTACCCCGCCGGGCGCGACCATCGGCACCGCCGTCGACTATTCACTACTCGACGAGGGCGTCAAGGTCTCCGACGTGGCGGCGTTCGCGACCGCCCGCGCGGTGGCGGCAGAACTGGGCCTGATGATCGGCGGGTCGGCGGGCGGCTCGGTGCACGCCGCGCTCACCCGGCTCGAGGAGTTCCCGCCCGGCTCCACCGTGGTCACCATCGTGTGCGACGGCGGGGAGAAGTACCTGGACACGGTGTTCGACGACGAGTGGATGAACGAGCGCGACCTGCTCGACGCCGATGCCGAACGCTCGGTCGCGGACATGCTGCGGCGATACACGCCCGCCGCGCGCCAGGCTCTGGTGGAGGCGCGGTGAACTCCGATCGGTCGTACGGCGCGACGCCGCGCCCGCGCGGGACGCTCCCGTCGGTTGCGAAGGAGGACCGGTGATCATTTCGAGCTTCCGTGGCGACGGCGGGCGGCTCACCGCGCTCGCCACGCCGATCGCGCTCACCCAGCTGGCGCAGATCGCGGTGTCCACCACCAACATCGCGCTGATGGGCACGCTCGGTGTCCGGCAGGTGGCCGCGGGCGGGCTGGCGATCGTGCTGTTCAACCAGATCCGCACCATGTGCGTCGGGTTGATCACCGGCAGCGGCAACCAGATCGCCACCGCGGTGAGCTCCGCGGGCAAGCGCGGCACGTCACCGGATCCGGAGATCCGTGACCTGCTGCGGTCGAGTTTCGCGATCGCCACGGTCGCCGGCCTCCTCGGCGGCGCGGCGCTGATCGGACTCGGCTGGGTGCTGCCGTGGCTCGGACAGGACCCCGGAGTGCTCGCCGACGCCCGTCCGCTGATGGTGGCCCTCGCGCCGGGCCTGCTGCCGTGCCTGTGGTTCCAGGTCCTGCGCCAGTACACCGTCGGCATGCAGCGTCCGCAGGCTCTGTTGCTGGTGACGCTCGGCTCGGTGGCGCTGAACCTGCTGCTGGCGCTCGGCTTCATCCACGGCAAGGCGGGGCTGCCCGAACTCGGGCTCACGGGCATCGGCGTCGCGACCTCGCTGGTGTTCCTGATCACCTTCGGCGTGTTCTGGGCAATGGTCTGGCGCGACGAGGAACTCGGCCGCACGCTGCCGATGACTCCGCTGCCGGTGCGCCTGGCGACGGTGCGCGCCGAGTTGAAGCTGGGTACGCCGATCGCCTTGACCTACGGCTCCGAGGCGGGCATGTTCTCGGTGCTCGCCCTGGTCATGGGCAGCATCGGACCGGCAGCGCTGGCCGCGCACAACGTCGTCTACCAGATCATCTACATCGTCTTCCAGGTGGCGATCGGCCTGTCGCACGGTGCCTCGATCCTGGTCAGCCACGCGGTCGCCCGCGACGAGCACGCGCACGCCCGCGCGCTGGCCTGGCTCGCCCTGCGACACGCCGCGGTGATCGCGGCGGTGACCGGCGCGGTGTACGTGGTGGCCCCCGATGTGGTGCTGCGCCCCTTCCTGGATTCCTCGGACGCCGACACCGTACGGATCGCGCACACCTTGCTGCTGATCGGCATCGTGCTGCAATTCTTCGACGCCGCCCAGAACATCGGCACCGGCCTGCTGCGCGGCCTCAAGGCGACCAACGCGGGCTTCCGGCTCTCGTTGATCGGCTACTGGGGCGTCGGCCTGCCCGTCGCCCTGCTGCTGGCCTACCCGGCCGGCCTCGGCGCCGCGGGCGTCTGGTGGGGGCTCACCGCGGGTCTGGCCACCACCGCGATCCTCATGCTGCGCCGCTACTTCGCATTGCTGGGCGAGCTGGACCGCGACCGGCCGCGGCTGCTCCCGGAAACCCTCACCACACCGACCTGATCCGGTCGCCGGCGTCCTCCAACCCCACCGTTGGTCGGGTAGGAGGACGCTGGCGATCGCCGAAGCCGACTTCCCGAGGGCGCGCCTCGCGTAGCGTTGAAGGGTCGTTCGGTCGGGCTGTCACAGCGCGCGTTCGCGGCCCGGGATCGGGAGGTGCCAGGTGCTGAGCGTGTTCTCCTCGCCGGGACATTACGTGCAGGGCCGGGATGCCACCGCCGCGCTCGGCGCGGAGATGACCCGGCTCGGGATCGGCGGTCCGGTGCTGATCGTGGCCGGGTCGAGCGCTTTCCGGCTGCTCGCCGACACCTGGGAGCGCTCGCTGACGGACGCGAGGATCGCCTATTCGGTCCAGTTGTCCGGCGGTGAATGCAGCAGGGCGGAGATCGCGCGGATCGCGCACGCCGTCGCGGAGTCAGGCAGCACTGTCGTCCTCGGCGCGGGCGGCGGCAAGGTGCTCGACGCGGCGCGCGCGGTCGCCGACGACCTCGATCTGCCGATGATCAGTTGCCCGAGCGCCGCCTCGAGCGACGCGCCGTGCAGCGCGCTGTCGGTGATCTACACCGAGGCGGGCGAGTTCGAGGCGTATCAGCTGGCCCGGCGGAATCCGGCGCTGGTGCTGGTGGACACCTCGGTGGTCGCCCAGGCTCCGGCCCGCTTGCTGATCGCGGGGATGGGTGACGCCCTGGCCACCTGGTTCGAGGCGCGCACGTGCGGCGCCGCGCAGGTGCGCAACATGCGCGGCGGCGCTTCCACGCGCAGCGCCACCGCATTGGCCGAACTCTGCTACCGCACCCTGCTCGCCGACGGCGCCCACGCGCTGAACGCCGTCCGCAACCGCGTCGTCACGCCCGCGCTCGAGCGCGTCGTCGAGGCCAACACGCTGCTGTCCGGGCTCGGTTTCGAGTCCTCAGGGTTGGCCGCCGCGCACGCCGTGCACAACGGTCTCACCGCCGCCGCGCAGACCCACCCGTTCCTGCACGGTGAGAAGGTCGCCTTCGGCACCGTCACCCAACTCGTGCTCGAGGGCGCGCCCGCGTCCGAGATCGGCACGGTGCTCGATTTCTGCGCGGAGGTCGGCCTGCCGACCACGCTCGCCGCACTCGGGCTGTCCGACGCCGACGACGAGACGCTGTCGGCCATCGCGCAGCGGGCGACCGCCCCGGGTGAAACGATCCACAACGAACCCTTCACCGTGGATGCCGCGATGGTGGCCGACGCCCTGCGCGCCGCCGACGCCCTCGGTCAGTGACCAATCCCACAGGCGCCCGCGTTTCCCCAGCGTTCGACACCGAAATCTCACCTTCCCGCAAGCGTGTCTTCATCAACCGTCGGGAAACCTGTCCGTAACCGCCGCTATCGTGGCGACGGAGCCAAGCCAATGGCGGGCAAACCGCCAGGAGGGATTCGGTCCGGTGTCCATCACCAGAGTCGCGGAGTACCCGCGTCCGGATCACGTGTTGTTTCACTTCAGCGACACACATCTCATCGCAGGCGACGACCCGCTGTACGGCGATGTCGACGCCGACCTGCGGTTACGGCAACTGCTCGAGCAGGCCGCGGCAAGCGGGATCCGTCCGACCGCGATCGTGTTCACCGGCGACCTCACCGATCGGGGCGAGCCCGCCGCGTACACCAAGCTCAAGTCGATCGTCGAGCCATTCGCCAGGAGTTTGCAGTCGCCCCTAGTGTGGGTCACCGGCAACCATGACGACCGCGCCGCCCTCCGCGCGCGCCTGCTCGGCGAGTACCCCACGAGTTCCCCGCTGGACCGGGTGCACATGATCGACGGCCTGCGCGTCATCGCCTTGGACACCTCGGTGCCGGGATACCACCACGGGGAGATCTCCGACGACCAGCTGGAGTGGCTGCGCTCGGTACTGGCCGAGCCCGCGCCCTTCGGGACCATCCTGGCCATGCACCACCCGCCGGTACCATGCGTGGTCGACCTCGCCGTCACCGTGGAACTGCGGGATCAGCGCAGGCTGGCCGACGTGCTGGACGGCAGCGACGTGCGCGCCATCCTCGCCGGACACCTGCACTTCTCCACCAGCGCGACATTCGCCGGCGTACCGGTCTCGGTGGCGTCGTCCACCTGCTACAGCCAGGATCTCGGCGTGGCTCGAGGCGGCCTGCGCGGCCAGGACAGCGCGCAGGCCTTCAACTACGTGCACGTCTACCCGGACACCGTGGTGCACTCGGTGGTGCCGATCGAGCGCGGCCGCACCGTCGGCGCGCCCGCCACGCCGGAGGAAGCGCGGCAACGGCTGGCGGAGGACGGCATCGTGATCCCGCCCGCCGCGCGCATCCCCCACGTCATGCGGCGCCAGGCGTCGACTCCCGAAGCGGATGACGAGGCGGTGTACTGAGCCGCTCCCACGGTGCCGGTTCCGGGTAGTACGCCGCCAGGAACTCCGAGACGATCCGCACCCGCTCGAACTCGGCGACCTCGGGGAAACTGCCGTCGTTGAGGCAGAAGAAATCGACGTCGCGATGGCGTGCGAGCCCGTCGAGCAGCGCCAATCCGCTGTAGCTGGTCGTGTCGACGTAGCGCACCTTCGCCGTCTCCTGCGGCACCGCGCGCCCGGTCAGCAAGGCGTAGTAGTGGTACAGCGAATTGGTGACCGAGATGTCGGTGGCCGACCGGAACCGGCTCGCGCTGGTGCGCGCGAAATCCGCCGCGAATTCCTCCTCCATCTCCAGGAGCACGCTGCGTCGCAGCGGCGCGGGCGTGTGCTCCAGATGCCGCGTGATGACATGGCCGAAGCGCTCGGCCAGCAGCGCACGGTTGACCCGCGCGGCGTTCTCGTAACCGCTGCGCCGCTCGTTGTTGCGCCCCGGCCCGATCCTGGTGTCCGCTTCGATGAACCGGCTGACCCCGCCCGGAGTGAAGAACATCGACGGACGCACCGGCCGCGCGAAGAACATGTCGTCGTTGGAGTACAGGAAGTGCTCACTGAGCCCGGCGATGTGCTGCAGCTGGCTTTCCACGGCATGTGAGTTGAACACCGGCAAGCCGCTGACGTCGCGGAAGTGGTCGACCGCGCGCACCACGGTCACCTTCGGATGCGCGGTCAGCCAGTCCGGGGGCGTGGAGTCGGTCGCGATGAAGATCCTGCGGATCCACGGCGCGTTCTTGCGCACCGACCGCAGGGCGTACTTCAACTCGTCGATCTGGCGGACCCTGGCGTCCGCGTCGTCGCCTTCGCCGACCACGACTTGGGCGAGCATCCCGGCGCGGCGTGCGCGGAACTCGGGATCGGTGCCGTCCACCCAGGAGAACACCAGGTCGATATCGAAACCGACATCGCTGGTCTGGGGCGCGAACATGTCGACGAGGGTGGGCCAGTTCCGGTCGAACAGCCGCACCTGCGTGTGCTGGACGTCGGCGAGGTCGAACACCGAGCGGGTCAGCGCGTTCGGTCGCGGACAGGTCACCGTGTCGCCGTGGTACTCCCACAGCTGCAGCTCGACGTGATGCGCCGGATCATGGTCGCGCCCGAGACGGAACACGTTGTGCTGCATTTCTTTACAGGCGAACCCGGCCGCGATCGCCGCGGCGGTCACCCGGCGCACCATCGTGCGGTGCGCCGCGTCGGCCGCGAGCACCAGCCGGTGCTCGCTGTCGCGCACGAGCAGGAACGGCACCTCCGCCGTCGCCAGCTCCGCGCGCAAGTAGCCGAGATCCTCGATCATCGCGGCGGACACGGCGAGATTGCTCGCCATGAGCCGCGTCACCATTTCTACCGCCCCCGTACCCAGTGCTCCCCTGTCCACCATGCTTGCCTCCCACATCCGTCGATCCGCCGGTTTCCGATCTGTTTCGGGGCACCGCGCCGAGCGATGAGTCCGCCGATGCTCGACATCGGCGAGTGATGACCGCGCCCGGCGCGGTGACATTCAGAAATGGGGAAGGGTGCCGAAGCGGAGGTGCGAATTGATCACCTGGTATGCAGACGACTGGTAGACCATTTCGTTTTCACCTCACTCACGGCCGGACGCGCGAAGCGTCATGGATGGAAGCGCTGCACTCGTGCGGTGACGATCGAAGAGCACGGGCGGCAGCCGCAGAGCCGGACAGTCATCGGCCGGCGGCAATCGTGCCCAGAAAACACCGGGCACCTCTACGAATGATGCAACGCATCAGAGATTCCGTCAATCGCTGCAGCTGAACTGCCTGCGCCCTTCCGCTGCCACCGACTCCCCTCCTCCGCCGAGCCGGTAGCACACCCCGGGCTATGCGATTAGGATAGGCTCACCATATTCACTTGAGAAAGGGTTGTGCCGGTGCGTGTCGTCATCCTCTTCGGAACCGAGATGGGCACCGCGGAGTCCGCGGCCGACAGCATCGCCGAGGAGTTGCGCGCGGCGCACGAGGTCTCGGTGTCCGACCTGACGGACTTCGACATCGAGGATCTGGACGTGCGCGACTTCCACGTCGTGGTGTGCTCGACCTACGGCGACGGTGACCTGCCGACCGGCGCCGAACCCTTCTACGACGCACTGGAGCGTCACGCGCCGTATCTGGGCGGCCTGCGGTTCGCCGTCTTCGGGCTCGGTGACAGCGTCTACGGCGACACGTTCAACCGTGGCGGCGAGCTCATCGCCGAGAAACTGCTCGCCTGCGGCGCCGCCCAGGTCGGCGAGCACGCGCGCCACGACGCGTCGACGGAGGTCCGCGTCGAGGACATGGCTCGGGAATGGGCCGCCACGCTCGACATTTCCACGCTCGTCTCGGCCTGATCGGCGGCATGCGCGGACTGTTGGTCGCCTGAGCGGTCCGGACAATGCGCACAGCGCCAGCGCACATGTGGCACAGCACCTTAGACTGCTATCAAGCGCGGCACAGCCCGCCGCGCTCGACGATCCATGAGGTGACGAAGATGGCAGCCGGAGCGAGCCCCGCCCAACGTCAGCACAACTCGACAGATCATCCCGAGCTGGACGTGCTCCCGGAATGGCCCCTGGAGACGATCGGCGTGCTGGTGACGACGGATCCCGCGCCGCACGCCATCCCGGTGTCCTGGCCGGTGCGGGCCGGTGACCGGCGAATTCTGCTGAGCCTGAAATACGATCGCGGTTCGCTGGCGCGGCTGCGTGAGAATCCCGAGGTGGCGCTGCTGATCCTCGGCGGCGGCAACGTGGCGATGTGCGCCCGTGGCACCGCGCACGTGGTCGCCGAGCGGATGCCCGACGCCGACGACTACGTCGCCGTCCGCATCGACGTCGACGTGATCGATGACCACCGCCAGTCGGCCTTCGCTGTCGTGCAAGGTATCCAGCGCACGGTGCTCGACGACGAGAGCGAACTGCGCGCGCTCGAGAGCCGGGTCGACACCCTGCGATCCTGGGCCGACCACCAGAACTGAAATCAGCCCGGCAGCTGCGGGCAACGGAAGTGGCGGCACCGGCCGTGCCGCGCGGAAGGGGATCATGAGCGTCACTCTTGCCAAAGGCGGCAACGTCTCGCTGTCGAAGCAGGCGGCGAACCTCACCAAGGTGTCGGTGGGACTCGGCTGGGACGTGCGCACCACCACCGGCGCCGACTACGACCTCGACGCCAGTGCGCTCGCCTGCGGACCGAATCTGAAAGTGCTCTCCGATCAGCACTTCATCTTCTACAACAACCTGCGTTCGCCCGACGGATCCATCGAACACACCGGCGACAATCTCACCGGCATGGGTGAAGGCGACGACGAGGTGATCAACGTCGACCTCACGGCGGCTCCGCCGGAGATCACCAACATCTTCTTCCCGGTGTCCATCCACGACGCCGACGCTCGCGGCCAGTCGTTCGGCCAGATCCGCAACGCCTTCATCCGCGTCGTCGACGCGGGCACCGGCGTCGAACTGGCTCGCTACGACCTCACCGAGGACGCGTCGACTGAAACGGCCATGATCTTCGGCGAGCTGTACCGCCATAACAACGAATGGAAGTTCCGCGCCATCGGCCAGGGCTACGCCTCCGGCCTGGGGGGCATCGCCCGGGATTACGGCGTAAACGTCTGATCGAATTCCCCAACGCCGCGGGTCATCCGGAATGCGATGCACACCATCGAATTCCGGAAGACCCGAGCGGCGCCGGTTCAGCACCGGCCGACCTGAGGCCGACCGCTACCGCCTGTGCATGTGGTGGATTACGACCGATCGAACGCCGGCGACGCCGCTGGCCCTGCGGGTGACACCTGCCGGTATCGCGCCTACGACCGAGAGAACTTGCCCCCGGTAACGCCAGCGGTGAACGCTTCCCATTCGGCCGGAGGGAAAACCAGCGCGGGGCCTGCGGGACGAGTCGCGGATACCGACACCGCCATCAAGGAACGCGACTTCGACGCATTCTGAACCACCGGCGCTGTGCATACTCTTGAACCACTCAGCCGTGGATAGATCGATCTTCATACCGCGAACTCCCTCGCTACCTGCCGGAGCAGGTGCCTGCTTTGCACCGGGTCCAACGCTGCGCGCTCGGTGGCTACGAACGCTTTTCGGTAGATCCGCTCATCCTGCGCTTGTTCGAGGTACATGTCGCCCGTGTAACCTTCGACGAAGACAACCGACGGCGCGACCTTCTCCCCTTTCGAGTCGAAGCCGAAGTCCAGAATCACGTACGGCCCGACATACAGACCCACGGGAAATCCCGCTTCGAATGGAAGTATGCGCACCTCCACATTGTCGCGAGTACTCATGTCCGCGATGTACCGGTGCTGCGCCGCCATCGTCTTTCGGCTTCCCACCAGAGTCCTCAGGGCGGACTCCTGTAACACCACTTTCAGCGTCACCGGCCGTGTACGTCGGGTGATGACGGCCTGCCGCTTGATTCGCAGCTGCACTCGCCGGTCTAGTTCCTGAGCCGTATCGTCGGGGAAGAAGATGCGATCGAGGGCCTTGGCGTAGTCAGGAGTCTGGAGGATTCCCGGAACCAGATTCGGGCGGAACATCGTCAATAACGTCGCGGCGAACTAGAGCCCGACCTACATGTTGAAGCTTCTCCGGATGACATCGTCGAATGTGTGCCACCAGCACTTCGCATCCGTCTGCCGAGCCAAGCCGGCCATCGCAGTCGTCTTGTCGTCATCGAAACCGTAGATACGGGACAGCTCCCGGATGTCCAGCTCACGCAGGACACCGCCGCTCTCGCCTCCGTTCCTCGGGACTGGCTGATCACAGACATCGCGTGTGCTTGCATGTCATGCGCACGTTTGTCATCCGCAGCAAACTATGTCGTCGCAGGGTTTTCCTACTTCACTGCCGTACGCCGTGAAGTCCCGGATAGGCGCTAAGATTTGTTCGGCTGTACCGGGTTCGAGCGGCGGTGAAGATCGAGGGCTCGGCCGGCCCCAAGTGGCCGGGGTGTCGTCGAGGTCGAAACGCGGTGCGCCGTCGATGAACAGTGTCCACAGTGGGTGGTCGGGAAAACCATTTATCCGCAAGACCCACCAGCGGCCGTCGACGTGGGCGGCGACGGGAAACCTGCCGTTCCCGGTCGATTGCCATCGCGGTCGTGCGTTCAGCTCGGGATACGGCATTGTCTCAGTGTCCCTGATGCGGACGGCCGCGCGGATTGCACTACGGTTCGCCGGCCGGGTGATCTCTACTCGGTCTCCTCCGGCCAGAAGGCGCGCCAATCCTCGGCGGTGAGCGGGAGGCGTTCGCCGCGTTCCTTTTCCGCAGCGTCCTCCGCCGCACGGATAGCGGCGGCGAACGTCAGCGTCGCTTTGCGGAGATGTTCTTCGGCGCTTTCCGGACCGCCGAGGCGCACCACCCGGAGCGCTTCGGGAACGAGATCGGGCGGGAGGCCGGCTCTGGTGCTGCGGGAGATGATCTTCTCGGCGAGCGCCAAGGCCGGCTGGGCCATGGCGATGCCGTCCAGGCAGGAGCGGCGGGACTTCTCGGCGGATTTGCGTTCCTCCCAGGCGCGTTCCTGGGCGGCGATCTTCTCGGCTACCGACGCGGACGGATCGATCGGGGCGTCGACCAGGTGCGGGCTGCGGTTGACCAGCTTGGCGACCAGCGCGGCGGCGACGTCGTCGACAGTGAATTCCCCTGCGGCCTCGGCGATCCGGGAATGGAAGAGCACCTGCAGCAGCAGGTCGCCGAGTTCTTCCTTGATCATCTCGGTATCGCTGTGCTGGATGGCGTCGAGCAGCTCGTAGGTCTCCTCGAGCAGATAGGGGCGCAAGGAGTCGTGGGTCTGGGTGACCTCCCACCCGCCGAAGTGCCACAGGCGGTCCATCACCTCGACGGCGCCGGTCAGCCCCGCCGCGACCACCGCCGTGTCCGTGCGCGGCAGCGAGTCGCCGTTCGGCGCGCTCCCGGACGGCGCGTTTCCGGCGGCACGATGCCGGGCGGCCCGCAAGACGGACTCGTCGCGATCGGCCGAGCTCATCGCGGCGCCAGCTCGGCGGCGACGGTGAGGTCGACCGCGCCTTGGGCCTTGCCGTCCAACGCCAGCAGCAAGTCCGCGACGAACTGCAGCAGCACGACGTCCCGCACGCGCTCGGCGCCGACGCTGTCCTCCACGCGCGGCAGCGGAAGCTGCACCACACCGGAGGCGGCGCGGTACCCCGCGCTCGGGTAGAGCCGCTTGAGGCGCATCTGCTTGGAATCGGGCAGATGCAGCGGCGAGATCTTCAAAGTTGTTCCGGTGACCGCTATTTCGGTGATGGCGTACGCACGGGCCAGCAGCCGCAACTTTGCCACCGAGACCAAGCGCCCGACCTCAACCGGGAGCGGACCGTAGCGGTCGACGAGCTCGTCCACGACCAGCGCCAGCGCCGGATCGTCCTGCGCGGCGGCCAGTTTGCGATACGCCTCCAGGCGCAGCCGGTCGCTGGCGATGTAGTCGGGCGGGATGTGCGCGTCGACGGGCAGGTCGATGCGCACCTCCTTGACCTCCTCGGTGGTGATCGGCTTGCCGTCGGCGGCGGCGCGGTAGGCCTCGACCGCCTCGCCGACCAACCGGACGTAGAGATCGAAGCCGACGCCGGCGACGTGACCGGACTGTTCGGCGCCCAGCACGTTGCCCGCGCCGCGGATCTCCAGATCCTTCATCGCGACCGCCATGCCCGCGCCCAGATCGGAGTTCTGCGAGATGGTGGCCAACCGGTCGTAGGCCGTCTCGGTGAGCGGCTTCTCCGGCGGGTACAGGAAGTAGGCGTAGCCGCGTTCCCGGCTGCGCCCGACCCGGCCGCGCAACTGATGCAGCTGCGAAAGCCCCAGTGCGTCGGCGCGTTCCACGATCAGCGTATTCGCGTTGGAGATGTCCAGACCGGTCTCGATGATCGTCGTGCACACCAGCACGTCGTATTCGCGCTGCCAGAAGCCCTGCACGGTGGACTCGAGCGCGTCCTCGTTCATCTGACCGTGCGCGACCGCCACCCGTGCCTCCGGGACCAGATCGCGAATCCGCTTGGCGGCCTTGTCGATCGATGACACGCGGTTGTGCACATAGAACACCTGGCCGTCGCGCAGCAGCTCGCGCCGGATCGCGGCGGTCACCTGCTTGTCGTTGTAGGCGCCCACATAGGTGAGCACCGGGTGGCGTTCCTCCGGCGGAGTGAGGATGGTCGACATCTCGCGGATCCCGGCCAGGCTCATCTCCAGGGTGCGCGGGATGGGGGTCGCCGACATGGTGAGCACGTCGACGTGCGTGCGCAGCGCCTTGATGTGCTCCTTGTGCTCGACGCCGAAGCGCTGCTCCTCGTCGACCACAACGAGGCCGAGGTCCTTCCAGCGGACGCCGGTCTGCAGCAGCCGGTGCGTGCCGACCACGATGTCGACGCTGCCGTCGGCCATCCCCTCCAGCACGGCGCGGGCCTCGGCCGGGTCGGTGAAGCGGGAAAGACCCTTCACGGTGATCGGGAAGCCCGCGACACGCTCGGCGAAGGTCTGCAGATGCTGTTGCGCGAGCAGCGTGGTCGGCACCAGCACGACGACCTGCTTGCCGTCCTGCACCGCCTTGAACGCCGCGCGCACCGCGATCTCGGTCTTGCCGTAGCCCACGTCGCCGCAGACCACGCGGTCCATCGGGACCGGCTTCTCCATGTCCGCCTTCACTTCGGCAATGGCGGTCATCTGGTCCACGGTCTCGGTGAACGCGAACGCGTCCTCCATCTCCTGCTGCCACGGCGTATCCGGCCCGAAAGCGTGGCCGGGCGCCGCCTGACGGGCGGCGTACAGCTGCACGAGTTCGCCCGCGATCTCGCGAACGGCCTTGCGCGCCTTGCGTTTCGTGTTGGCCCAGTCCGAGCCGCCGAGCTTGGAGAGGCTGGGCATCTCACCGCCGACGTAGCGGGAGAGCTGGTCGAGCGATTCCATCGGCACGAACAACCGGTCGCCGGGCTGGCCGCGCTTGCCCGGTGCGTACTCGATCACCAGGTATTCCCGGCGGGCGCCGCCGACGGTGCGCTCGATCATCTCGACGAACTTGCCGATGCCGTGCTGATCGTGCACCACCATGTCACCCGCGCTCAACGCGAGCGGGTCGACCTGGTTGCGGCGCTTGGCCGGCATCCGCTTGCCCTCGGTCGGCGCGGTGACCCGGTTGCCGGTGAGGTCGGACTCGGCGACGATCACCAGACCGGCGTCCTCGAACACCAGGCCGTCGTGCAGCGAGCCGCACAGCACGCCGACCACGCCGTCGTTCGGCTCGCTACCCTGCTCCAGCGCCACGGCGGGCACGTCGGCATCGGCCAGCCGTTCCAGAATGCGCTGGGCCGTGCCGTGCCCCGCGACTACCACGACGGCCCTGCCCCCGGTAGTGACGTGGGCGCGCAGCGAGGCGAACAAGGTCGCCACCAATTCGTCGGAGCCGCGCGCGGCCGGACCGGGCAGCACCCGCAGTGCGACCTCGGACGCATCGCCGGAGGCGAGCGGGCTCAGCGTCCACCAGGGCAGGCCCTGCCGGTCGGCGCTGGCGTGGATCTCCGGCAGCGGCCGGTAGGCCGAGGCGGCCAGGTCGAGTCCGTGCCCGCCGAGCGGCGCGGCGCCACCGAAGGAGGCGGCGGTCCAGGAGGCCTCCAGGAATTCCTCGCCGGTGCGCACCAGGTCCGCCGCGCGGGTGCGAATCTTCTCCGGGTCGCACAGCAGCACGTGCGTGCCCTCCGGCAGCACCTCGGTGAGCAGGCGCAATCGGCCGGGTTGCAGCACGGGCAGCAGCGCTTCCATGCCGTCTACCGGGATGCCCTGCGCCAGTTTCTCCAGCATCTCCACCAGCGCCGCGTCGGCCGCGTTTGCGGCGGCGACCTCGGCGGACCGCTCGCGCACCTCGGGGGTGAGCAGCAGCTCCCGGCACGGCGGCGCGACCACCACGTCCACCGTGACGTCCGGCAGCGAGCGCTGGTCGGCGACGGCGAACGGCCGCAGCTCGGTGACCTCGTCGCCCCAGAACTCCACGCGCACCGGGTGGGCGGCGGTGGGCGGGAAGAGGTCCAGGATGCCGCCGCGCACCGCGAACTCGCCGCGCTTGCCCACCATGTCGACGCGGGTGTAAGCGAATTCCACCAGCCGCGTCAGCAATTCGTCGAAGTCCAGCTCGGCGCCGACCCGCAGCACGACCGGCTCGATGTCGCCGAGCCCGCCCGCCATCGGCTGCATCAGCGACCGCACGGTGGTCACCACCACTCGCAGCGGCGCGGGGAAATGCGAGTCGTCGGGATGCGCGATCCGGCGCAGCACCTCCAGCCTGCGCCCCACCGTGTCCGCGCCCGGCGAGAGCCGCTCGTGTGGCAGCGTCTCCCAGGACGGGAACTGCGCGACCGTGGGGCCGAGCATCTCCTCCAGCTCCACGGTCAGATCGTCGGCCTCACGCCCGGTCGCCGTGACCACCACCAACGGACGCTCAGCCGCCACCCGCGCCGCGACGAACGGCCGCACCGCCGACGGCGCGACCAACTCGACCGACGTGGTGCCGATCAACTCCGCGACGGTCCGAAGCGAGGAATCGGCACCGGCCGCGGCGGCCAGTCCCGCCAACGGCGGGCGGTGGGTGGACATCAAGAACTCCTGAGCGCAGGCGACACGTTTCGAGCGGCCAACCGAGTCTAGTGAAGCGAGCATCTCGTTTTTGCGGCGCCCGCGCCGCTGCGCGTTCGCAGGCGCCTCTGGTCCGCGGCCGAGGGAAGGCATCGGGCCGGTCCCGTCGCGAATGCGGCGGTCTGTCGGGACGCGCTCCGCCTCGCCGGCGAGGAGCACCGACCTCGAGCCACCGCGCAGAGGCCTACCCGGGGAGTCCGTCCGCGAAAACCATCCGCACCTCGACCCCCGACTTGCGCACCTCGCGCGCCTTCAGATACTCCGGCGAGTCGTACCACTCCCGGATCCGGTCCGGATCGGGGAACTCCAGGATCACCGCGCGCCGACCGGCGGGCCAGGCGCCTTCCACCGCTTCGGGCACGCTCGCGACGAGATAACGGCCGCCGTACTGCCGGATCGATGACTGCGCCAACCGCGAGTACTGCAATCCGACTTCTTCGTCCGAAACCTCGGCCTCGACAATGACATAAGCGGACATACACGACTCCAGCAAGACGAGCGGATCCGACGCGAGCCACACTAGCGTCGCGTGATCACGACGTCCGCACGCGACCGGTACTACGGCCGTGCCGCAGCGACCACATAGGCCACGCCGCGACGAAGTGGCGGCCGGACACCGCTCACGGCACGTAGCGCCGCAACCGCCTTGCCGCGAATTCCCTGAAGTACGAAAGCTTTTCGGGCGGCACGAGGGCCGGGAGCAGGAAGTACCAGGCGCGCTCCATCCGGACCGCCATCTCATCGATGGATTCCGTGCCGACGGCGATGATGTGCACTCCCGCGGCCATCTCCTGCCACAACAGGCCGATGACCTCCGCGTCCAGGTCGGCGATCAGGTCGCCCTGGGCGATGGCCCGCTCGGCCAGCAGCCGGTAGGTGTCGCCCCAGTTCTTGGCGATGTTGTCGCCTTGCGCGCCACGGTAGTCGCCGATCTGATGGGTCAGCTTCAGCATGGCGCCGACCATCGGATCGTTCATCGATAGATCGGCGACGACGTAGGTGATGCCGATGCACGCCTCCAGCGCGGGCACCCGAGGATCGAAGAACCCCTGACACGAACTGGTCAGTCTCTCGTTGCCCTGGTCGACCACGGCGCGCGCCAGCTCTTCCTTCGAGCCGAAGTGAAAGTACAAGGCGCCCTTGGTGACATTGGACTGCGCGATGATCTCGCTCAGGCTCGCATTCGCATATCCCAAGCGCAGAAAGACATCGGCAGCGCCTGCCAGGACGGAATCGCGGGTGATCTCCGCGCGCGCTTGCCTAGTGCCGCGCCCGGGAACCTTTGCCCTGTTGTAACCGACACGCCGACAGGTTGCGGCGTGCCGGTCAGGGCATCGGTCAGCCTGGTCGGGTGGCAGAACGAGTACGGGTGCGAGAGCTCGACGACGATGAAGGCAGACGGTTGGTGCGGATCATTCGCCGCGGTACCGGATCGGTGGTGACCTGGCGGCGCGCTCAGATGATCCTGCTCTCCGCTCAGGGCATGCCGGTGCCCAAGATCGCCGAGGTCAGCTTCACCAGTGCTGACCGGGTCCGCGATGTGATCCACAACTTCAATGCCGACGGATTCGATTCGCTGTACCCGAAATACGCCGGTGGCCGACCGAAGACGTTCACGCTGCCCGAACGCCGCGAGATCAAGAAGCTCGCCAAATCTGCCCCGACCGAACACGATCTGCCGTTCTCGACCTGGAGCCTGACCAAACTCGCCGAGTTCCTGGTCGCTGAGGGGGTGGTCGACGACATCAGCCACGAGGGTCTGCGCGTGCTGCTCCGTGAGGAGGGTGTCTCGTTTCAAAAAGTGAAAACCTGGAAGCGGTCGAAAGACCCGGACTACAAGGCCAAGAAGGCCCGAGTCGAGCACCTGTACGCCATCGCCGACGGTGAGGTCGTGCCCGACTCCGATGAGCCACAGGTGATCTTCTGTCTCGACGAGTTCGGGCCTTTGAACTTGCAGCCGCATCCGGGCCGGCAGTGGGCCGAACGCGGTGGCAAGCATAAGGATCCGGATCGCGAACCCAGGCGCCGTCGGCGGGCAACCTATACCCGCCCGCACGGGGTACGGCATTTGTTCGCCGCGTACGACCTCGGTAAGGACAAGCTGTATGGGCATGTCAAGGCCACGAAGAACCGCACGAAGTTTCTCGAGTTCTGCCGGTACCTGCGCACCTTGTATCCGGCCGAGGTCCGCATGGCGATCGTGTGCGACAACTTCTCGCCGCATCTGACGACGAAGAAGTGCCAACGGGTCGCCCAGTGGGCCGAGGAGAACAACGTCGAGATCGCGTACACGCCGACGAATAGTTCATGGTTGAACCGTATCGAGGCGCAGTTCACCGCGTTGCGGTACTTCGCGCTCGACGGCACCGACCACGGCAGTCATCGTGAACAGGCGTCCATGATCCGGCGCTACATCATCTGGCGGAACAAGCACGTCGAAGACCAACGGCTACACGAAATCGTCAACAGGGCAAACGTAGCCTGATGCGGCACTAGCCATCAGATCCGCCTGTCATCCTAAAACCAGCCATCCTGAAGTAGACCGACATCCCGAAGTTGACCGACTTACCGCCCGAACAGCACCCAAAGGATGGGTGAACCGTACCACCAGAGGCGCGCCCAGCAGCCAATTCGAGCATTCGGCCAGAGCTGGCGCGCAATTTTCTAGTTAACAATCCGCGTCACTCACCGGCGCCCGCACGCCATTCCGAACTCAGTCGCGGATGGGCCTCGAGATGGCTCAGCCCGTTCCAGCACAGGTTCACCAAGTGCGCCGCGACAACCTCTTTCGACGGTTGGCGTTCGTCGAGCCACCAGGTCGCGGCGGTGGCGACCTGGCCGACGAGCGCCTGCGCGTAGAGGGTGGACAGGCTGGTGTCGAACCCGCGGCGCGCGAAATCTCCGGCCAGGATGTGCGCCACCTGGTTGGTCGCCTCGTTGAGCAAACTGGAGTACCTGCCCTCCGCGGCGGCGGCGGGCTGATCACGCACCAGGATTCGGAATCCGTCGGTTCGTTCCTCGATGTAGGTCAGCAGGGCCAGTGCGACCTGTTCCAGCCGGATCCGCGATCGGTTGCGGGTGAGCGAGGAGGTGATCATGTCCAGCAGCATCGACATCTCGCGGTCGACGACGACCGCGTACAATCCCTCCTTGCCGCCGAAGTGTTCGTACACCACCGGTTTGGAGACTTGGGCGCGTTGCGCGATCTCCTCGATCGAGGTCGCGTCGTAGCCGCGTTCGGCGAACAGCGCGCGCCCGATCTCGATCAGCTGCTGACGCCGCTGGGTGCCGGTCATACGCGGCCGGGGCACTCGATGCGACTCACCCGAAGACACTGACAATTCTCCGCCTCTCCGCGTTCTCGCCGGCCGTGCGTGCGTCGACGGTTCGCCTCCGGGCCGCGGTCGCATGCCCGGCCGAGTCGTGGGCGTGCCCGGCGAGTTACCCATGTGCGTAGACGCCGGCGTCGCATCAGGGCTCCGACGCACGACGCCGCCGTTCGGATACCACTGTTCCAGACAGCTCGGTGATACACCCCGTCGACCCTCCGCTCCGACCCGCCATGACGCCGCGGAGTGAAACGAGAGAACTTCGAATGGTACGGCCGGAAGACGCGCGCAAGCGGCTCACGACCGAACACACCAAGAATTCGCGGGGAGGCGGGCGAGTATGCGAGGATTCATCCCGTGCCGTGGCACAGCGGCGGGGGTTCGCCAACCGCCGGTGTGGCAATCCGCCGTGGTGTAATGGCAGCACATCTGATTTTGGTTCAGAGAGTTCAGGTTCGAGTCCTGGCGGCGGAGCTCGAGAGCACGATGACTATCGTTGGCCCGCACATCGCTGACCAAGTACGACGACGACCCCCACGATGACAGGCAGCCGAGGGAGATCCATGCCACAGCAGACCGCCGTCGTCGTTCTCGCAGCCGGTGCCGGGACGCGGATGCGGTCGAAGACCCCCAAGGTGCTGCATTCGCTGGCCGGTCGGAGCATGCTCGCGCACGCGCTGCATGCGGCGAACGAGATCGACCCCGCGTACCTCATCACCGTGGTGGGGCACGACCGCGAACAAGTCGGCGCGGCGGTGACCGCGGTGGCCGACGACCTGGGCCGGGAGATCACCCCCGCGATCCAGGAGCAGCAGCTCGGCACCGGGCACGCGGTGCAGTGCGCGCTGGCCGCCCTGCCGGTCGGCTTCACCGGCGACGTACTGGTCACCTCCGCCGACGTCCCGCTGTTGGACGGTCACACGCTGGCCGCACTGCTCGACGAGCACCGCAGCTACGCCGAACGCCCCGCGGTCACCGTACTGACCTTCGTGCCGGAGGACCCGAACGGCTACGGCCGCATCGTCCGCGACGCGGACGGCCAGCTGGCGGAGATCGTCGAGCACGCCGACGCCACCCCGGAACAGACCGCGATCACCGAAGTGAACTCCGGTGTGTACGCGTTCGACGCCGCGGTGCTGCGCACCATGATCAGCCGTCTGTCCACCGCCAACGCCCAGCACGAGCTGTATCTGACCGACGTGCTGCGCCTGGCCCGCGAGGCGGGTCACCCGGTGCACGGCGCGCGGCTGGTCGACGCGGCCAAGGTCACCGGCGTCAACGACCGGGTGCAGCTGGCCTCGGCGGCGCGCACGCTCAACCGCTACATCCTCGAACGCCACATGCGCGCGGGTGTCACGATCATGGATCCCGCCTCCACGTGGGTGGACGCCAGCGTGCGCATCGGAAGGGACGCGGTGCTGCGGCCCGGTGTCCAACTGCTCGGCAATACGGTCATCGGCGAGGACGCCGAGGTCGGCCCGGACAGCACGCTCACCGACGTCGTCGTCGGCGACGGCGCCCGGGTGATCCGCACCCACGGCGAAGGCGCGACCATCGGTCCGAAGGCGACCATCGGTCCGTTCAGCTACCTGCGTCCCGGCACTGTCGTGGGCGACGAGGGCAAACTGGGCGCTTTCGTGGAGACCAAGAACGCCTCGATCGGGGCGCATTCGAAGGTCCCGCATCTGACCTACGTGGGCGACGCCACCATCGGCGAGCACAGCAACATCGGTGCGTCCAGCGTCTTCGTCAACTACGACGGCGTGAGCAAGCACCACACCGTCGTCGGCTCGCACGTGCGCACCGGAAGCGACACGATGTTCGTCGCGCCGGTGACGGTGGGTGACGGAGCCTATACGGCGGCGGGTACTGTACTGCGCAGAAACGTTCCGCCAGGGGCTCTCGCGGTGTCCGGTGGACCGCAGAAGAACATCGACGGCTGGGTGCAGCGACACCGTCCAGGGACGGACGCGGCCCGCGCGGCGGCGGAAGCCATCGCGGCCAAGGAGATGTCGGGTCAGGCAATAGAGCAAAAGGATGGCAATCAGCAGTGACCGCGTCATGGATCGATAACCAGAAGAACCTGATGCTCTTCTCGGGACGCGCTCATCCTGAGCTGGCCGAGCAGGTCGCCAAGGAACTCGACGTCCACGTCACCCCGCAGATCGCACGGGACTTCGCCAACGGCGAGATCTTCGTCCGGTTCGAGGAGTCGGTCCGCGGTTCCGACGCCTTCGTTCTGCAGAGCTTCCCCGCACCGCTGAACCAGTGGCTGATGGAACAGCTCATCATGATCGACGCGCTCAAGCGCGGCTCGGCCAAGCGGATCACCGCGGTGCTGCCGTTCTACCCGTACGCCCGCCAGGACAAGAAGCACCGCGGCCGCGAGCCCATCTCGGCCCGCCTGGTGGCGGATCTGCTGAAGACCGCGGGTGCGGACCGGATCATCACCGTCGACCTGCACACCGACCAGATCCAGGGCTTCTTCGACGGCCCGGTCGACCACATGCACGCCCAGTTGCAGCTGGCGGAGTACATCCGCACCAACTACAGCCTCGAGCACATCACCGTCGTGTCCCCCGACTCCGGCCGCGTGCGCGTCGCGGAGAAGTGGGCCGACTCGCTGGGCGGCTCGCCGCTGGCCTTCATCCACAAGACCCGCGACCCGCTGGTGCCCAACCAGGTGAAGTCCAACCGCGTGGTCGGTGAGGTCGAGGGCCGCACCTGCATCCTGATCGACGACATGATCGACACCGGCGGCACCATCGCGGGCGCGGTCAAGGTGCTCAAGGAGGCCGGCGCCGGTGACGTGGTCATCGCCGCGACCCACGGCGTGCTGAGCCCGCCCGCCGCCGAGCGCCTGGCGAGCTGCGGCGCCAAGGAGGTCGTGGTGACCAACACCCTGCCGCTGACGGAGGAGAAGAAGTTCCCGCAGCTGACGGTGCTGTCCATCGCGCCGCTGCTGGCCCGAACCATCCGCGAGGTCTTCGAGAACGGCTCGGTCACCGGCCTTTTCAACGGCAACGCATAAAGGAACACATCGCGAGAACGGCGGCTCGGACTTCGGTCCGGGCCGCCGTTGTCGTATGCGCGTTAGCCGCGGCGATCGGTGGGGATACTGAGGGTATGGACCGTGACCCGCTGGAAACCGAGATGGGGGATGACGACCAGGAGGACGAGATCCGCGAGTATCAGCGCAACATCGAGGATCCGCCCGACGACCTGCGCATCCGCTACCACGAGGACGAGGACGACGGCAGGCTCGGCATCGGCGACGAGCTGGAGCAGGAGTGGACACCGGGCGACGGCCGGGCCGAGGACGACGAGGCCGACGACCGGTCCGCCGAGGTGGCCGCCATCGAGATCGTCGACGACGAGGACCTCTGAGACCCCGCCCGCCTCGACGCGCCACACCGGCGCAATCGAGGACGACGCCGCGTTCACCGTGGTAGGCATAGGTTGCGTGACCGGGACGATACGAGGAGGGTGCGATGAGCACGCCGAAGGATCCGGAGCACACGAACGACGAGCCGCGGCCGTCGGAGTCGCCGTCGTCGCCGAAGCAGACCGGGGACTCCTCCGGTGACGAGCCTGCCCAGCCGCTGACCGGCGCCGCTCCGGCCCAGACACCTGGCGGACAACCCACCGAGCACGACCCCGCTGCCGCGCGGCCGCCGGAGACCGAGCCGGGGGCCGCGGACCAATGGTGGCAGCCGGGCGGCACGCAGCACGCGGGCCGGCTGGGCGGCCAGTGGGGAGCCGAACCCAGCGGCCAGCCCGCCGAACCCCAGCCATGGGGCGCCGACGGCCCGAGTGGTCAACAGTCCTGGGGCGCCGAACCCGCCGCGCCGGAGAACCCCTTGTCCGGCTCCGCGCCGCAGCCCCCGCCCGACGAGTCGACGCAGCGGTTCACGCCGGACGACCACACGCGATACGGGTCAGGTGGGCAATCGCCTTATCCGCCCACCGGGCAGCCCGCCGACGCCCAGGAGCCGTATCCGCCGACCGGACAACCCCAGTACCCGGCGGGCGGGGTGTACAACTATCCGGCGTCCGGGCAGCAGCCGCAGTACGGCTACCCGTCCTACCCGCAGCAGGGCTACGAACCCTATGGCACACCACCGAGGCAGCCGGGAAGTCAGGTGTACTCGATCATCGGGTTCGTCTGCGCGGTCACCGCGGTGCTGTTCTGCCCGATCCTCTTCGGCCCGGCCGGGATAATCCTGGGCGTCATCGGACACAACAAGGGTGAATCGCTCGGCAAATGGGCAGCGATCGCGTCGGGCGTCGGCATGGTGATCGGCTTGGTCGTAGGGTTCGCCGTGTTCGGCGGAGACCTCACCACGTAGATTCTCGGTATGCGTCTCTTCGGTGACACCGGCTCGGCGGGTGCGCGAGCATGACCGGATTCACAGGCTTTCCGCTGGCGGGGCCGGACTTCTACGAGGACTTGGAAGCCGACAACTCCAAGGCGTTCTGGACCGCGCACAAGAAGATCTACGACGAGTCGGTGCTCGCGCCGATGAAAGCGCTCGTAACCGATCTCGAACCGGACTTCGGACCGGCAAAGATCTTCCGGCCCTACCGGGACGTGCGATTCGCCAAGGACAAGTCGCCGTACAAGACCGCGCAGGGCGCTGTGGTGCGCGCCGCGCCGGGCGTGGGCTGGTACGTCCAGATCAACGCCGCGGGCTTGTTCGTCGGCGGGGGTTTCTACCAGGGCTCGCCCGACCAGCTCGCGCAGCTGCGCGCCACCATCGATGACGAGGTGCGCGGACCGGAACTGGCGGCGATCCTCGCGGAACTCGCCCACGCGGGCTACACCATCGACGGCGAGAAACTGAAGACCCGCCCCAAGGGCTACGACGCCGACCATCCGCGCATCGACCTGCTGCGCCACAAGTCCATCACCTGTGGCAAGGAATTCGGCGCGCCCGCCTGGCTGGAAACCCCGCGGGCGGCGAAGGAAATCCGCTCCGCGTGGGAGACTATGCGGCCGCTGGTCGAGTGGCTCGCGGCGGTGGTCGGCGGCGTGCCGTCGTAGTGACCGCCGCCGACGGGAGCGCCGTCAGCGCCGCCCGGCGAGGACCAGCGCGAAGCGATCGTCCGGATCGGTCCACACGTGTCCGGTGTCGAAGCCCGCGGCGGCGAGTTCGGCGTCGAGGCCGTCGACCCGGAATTTCGCCGAGATCTCGGTGCGTATCTGTTCGCCGCGGCCGAAGCGCGCGGTCAGATCGAGGTCGCCGACCGTGACGGTCATGTCCTCGCTCGCCTCCAGCCGCATCTCTATCCACTCCCGCTCCGCGTCCCAGACCGCGACGTGCCGGAACTTCTCCGGCGCGAAGTCGGCGCGCAACCGGGCATTCAACACGTGCAGCACGTTCCGGTTGAACTCGGCGGTCACACCCGCCGCGTCGTCGTAGGCGGGGACGAGCACCGCCGGGTCGGTGACCAGCCCGGCTCCGAGCAGCAGTTGCTCACCCGGTTCGAGCACGTCGTGGATCCTGGCGAGGAATGCGGACCGCTCCTCGGGGACCAGGTTGCCGATGGTGCCGCCCAGGAAGGCGATCATTCGGCGTCCGCCGCGCGGCAGGGTGTCCAAGGTGCCGGTGAAATCGCTGACCACACCGTGCACGGCCAACCCGGGAAACTCGGTCGCGACCTCGTCCACCGCGGCGCGCAGCGCCGTCGACGAAACATCTTGCGGCACATATGTCTTCAACGGCCCACGGGCGATCGACGCGGTGAGCAGCAGGCGAGTCTTCGCCGCCGATCCCGCGCCGAGCTCGACGAGCACCTCGGCCTGGGCGGCGTCGGCGATCTCGTCGACCACCCGATCCAGCAGCGCGCGCTCGGTGCGGGTCGGATAGTACTCGGGCAGCTCGGTGATCCGCTCGAACAGCTCGCTGCCCCTGCCGTCGTAGAACCATTTGGGCGGCAACCATTTCGGGGTGGCTTCCAGGCCGAGCCGGGCGTCCGAGCGGAGCGCCGCGTTCAGATCGTCTTCGGTGAGGTGGATGTCCAGCGTGGCTGCGGTCATGGCTGGGCCTTTCGGGTCAGAGGAGGGCGTCGACGGACAGCGTGCCGGGCTTGGCGCTGACCAGGCTGCGGTCCGGGATCGATCGCCAGCGTGGGTCGTCGTCGAACGGTTCGGAGGACACGAGTGCGAAATCGTCGGTCACCAGCACCGACAGGGAGTGGGAGCAGGTGGTCGCCCACAGCTGCGCGCCATCGGAGAGCAGCAGATTCAGGCGTGCCTCCGGCGCCCGGCCGAGGATCGCGGACACGAGCAGCCGCAGCGCCGCCGGAGCCGCCGACCACTCACCGTCCGGGGAACTGGTCGACAGCAGATCGCACAGCAGCACCCACAGTGTGGCGGCGTCGGTGGCCGATTCCGCCTCCAGCAGCCGCGCCGGGGTGAACAGATCCTCGGCGCCCAGTTCGGCCGCGATGAGCGCGAACTCGCCGGCCACGCCGGTGAGGGTGCGACGCCAGTCCGGAACCACGCCGTTGTGACTGAACGCCCAGCGGTCGCGGGTGAACGGCGCGCACGCGGACCGCTCGACCGGCATGCCGACCGTCGCCGACCGCACCGCCGCGAGCACGGCGGCGGACTCCAGCTGCGGCAGCACCTCGTCCACCGCCGGGTCGGTCCAGATCGGCGCGGCGTTGCGGTAACGGCTGGCGGTGACCGTTTCGTCCGCCGCGACGCGCCACCAGGCGACGCCGAAGCCGTCGGCGTTGATGGTGCCGCCGTGGCGCATGTCGCGCGGGGCCCAGGCCTGGGTGCGCAGTGAATGGGAACCGAGGGTCAACATCTCGCCCACCCGCACCGGCGGACCGACGTAGCCGAGGTGTCTACACATCGGCATCCACCGCGACGACCGTGGCCGGGCAGGGGCCGCCTGCCGCGTCGCTGCGGCCTTCCGGCCGGCACGCGGCGTGTCCGCGGTCGCTCACTCGCCTTCTCCCGGCCGCAGGTCTCGCGCCAAGCGGAACCCGGCGAAGATCTGGCGGCGGACGGGGTGGTCCCAGTTGCGGAAGGTGGCGCGGCAGGCCACCGGATCGGTACCGAAACAACCGCCGCGCAGCACCCGGTAGTCGCCGCCGAAAAACACCTCGGAGTACTCCCGGTACGGGAACGCGCGGAATCCCGGGTACGCCTCGAAGCCGGAGGCGGTCCATTCCCACACGTCACCGATCAGCTGGTGCACACCCGCGGGGGACGCGCCTGCCGGATACGCGCCGACCTCGGCGGGCTCCAGGTGACGCTGCCCGAGGTTGGCGGTGGCGGCATCGGGATCGGCCTCGCCCCAGGGGAATCGGCGCGACACGCCGGTGGCCGGGTCGAACCTGGCCGCCTTCTCCCACTCCGCTTCGGTGGGCAGGCGCTTGCCTGCCCAGTTCGCGTAGGCCTCGGCCTCGAACCAGCACACGTGCACTACCGGCTGCCGAGGCCGCAGCGGGGTCATCACCCCGAAGACCCGCCGCCACCAGCGCCCGGACGGATCGCGCTCCCAGAACTGCGGCGCGACCAGGCCCGCCTCGACGCGGTGCGCCCAGCCACGCTCGGACCACAGTTCGGGCCGCTCGTAGCCGCCGTCGTCGACGAAGGCCAGGTACTGCTCGTTGGTGACCGGCGCGGCGTCGATCGCGAAACCGGGCACCCGGACCTGATGGGCGGGGCGCTCGTTGTCCAGCGCCCACGCGTCGGTCGAAGTGCCCATGGTGAATTCACCCGCCGGGATGACGACTTCCCCCGTGACCGGCGCCGCCGAAGTCGGCGCCGCGGGCGCGGAGAGCACGGCGGCTCCCGTGCGCAGCTGATGGGTGGCCAGCATGGTCTCGTCGTGCTGCTGCTCGTGCTGAGCGATCATTCCGAACGCGAAACCGCCGTCGATCAGTGGACGACCTCGTAAGTCGCTGCGCTCCAGCACATCGAACACTTTGTCGCGCACGGCGCCGACGTAGCCGCGGGCTTGCGTGGGGTCCAGCAGCGGCAGCGTGGGCCGGTTCGCGCGGGCGTGCTTGAAGGCGTCGTAGAGTTCATCGATGTCGGCGCGCACCGGGTCGCGGCCGCCGACATCGCGCACGAGCCAGAGTTCTTCCTGGTTGCCGATGTGTGCGAGGTCCCAGACCAGCGGGCTCATCAGCCGCGAATGCTGGGCCACCAGTTCGGCTTCGTCGACACAGTCGGTGAGGGTGAGGGTGCGCTGTCGCGCGCGGGTGAGGACGTCGGCGATCCGGTCGCGGAGCTGTTCGGTGCCGGAGTTGTCGGTCGGGGCGGAATGCGAAGTGGTCACGGGAAACGTCTCCGGAGTTCGTGCTGATCGGCGGCCGCGCGGCCGCGGGTGTCGGTGCCGCGGCGGGCGCTTCGGCTCACGCCGGCCTGGTCGGCCGGGGCGCCGTCGGAAAAGAGCGGGTGCATCGTCGTCACGGGGCCGCTCCCGGAGGCTCCGAGCCGTTGCCGGTGTCGTCGTCGGTCGGGGTCCGACCACGGTGACATCGTTCGGCGGCGACTCGCACGGCGCGGGCCGCCTCGTCGGTCGCGGTGTGCTCGGCCGCGAGCCGCAGCAGGGCGACCGCACCGGCACGGATGTCCGGATCGGCCAATCCGTAGCGAGCGGCGTCGACCCAGCGACCGGCCAGCGGCGCGGCGATCGAGCTCGCCTCGGCGACCACCGCGGGGCTGGACATGAGCCCCTCGAAGACGTGTACCGGAACGGTCCACATGTCACCGGGCTGGGCGTCGATGTAGCGGACTTCCAAGTGGCCCGAGGCACGCACCGGAGGGAACAGCGTGGTCAGGTGATAGTCGAGGTCGCCGGTGTCCGGGCGGCGGCCGACCTCGTCGTCCAGCGCGCCGGACAGCCAGTCGGCGAATGTCGCTCCGGGCGGTGCGGACCATCCCTCGTCACCGTCACCGCGTTCGGTGGTCCCGCCGGGCGCGCGCACGCACAGCAGCGGCACGTCCAGCGCCCATCTGCCGTACGCGGCCACCGGATCGGTCCAGTCCAGCACCGGCGGGCGGGTGCGCATGTTGTCCAGCCGCAGCCATGCCCGCATGCGCTGGGACGCCCACGCGCCGGGCGGTGCGCCGCGCAGGGAGGGTGAGCAGGCGAAGGCGGCCAGCAGGGCCGGGCCGACGGCGTTCAGGGCGGTCCAGCGTGCGGTGACGTCCGCACGGTCGGCACCCGCGTCGACACTGACCTGGGTCGCCGCGGTGTTGCACATCATCAGCTTGCCGAAAGGACCGATGCCGCCGAAGGAGCGCTCCATCGCGCGATAGCGCGGCAACTGAAGCAAGCGTTTGGGGCGGCGGTCCGCGTCGGCGGCGACGGAAACGGTGCGAATGGACCGGGAAGCGAGAAGTTCCCGCAACAGGCGGGCATCGTCACGCAGCCGCTCGCACAGCTGCGCGGCAGCGCCGTAAGGGGCGCTGGAGAGTTCGATCTGACCTCCGGGTTCGAGTGTGACCCGGCTGCCCCCCGGCAGCGCGAGCGCCGGCGAATCAGGGGCGATGGACCGTGGTGCGTACGGTCCGAGCGCGTCCGCCAACATCGACAGCTGGGGGCGCGGAGCGGCCGAAGGGCCGGACGCCGAACACTCACCGTGCACCGTGAGCCACTCGAGTTCGGCGCCGATGAGGGCCGGTGGCCCGAGCTTGAAGCACACCCCCCCGATGTAGGCCTCCGCCGCGGCCCGGGAGGAAAGTTCTCCCTGCTCGGTGGCACAACCAGCCGACTCAGAACGCTCGAGCGTCACCGCCATGCCGACCTCCAGTGGGCTCCGGGACGTAGTCCGCTGCTCTTCGATTATCGCCATTCGGCGCCGTCGTATTCCTCTCGCGGGCCGAAATTCGCGTGTGGCGATCCATCCAGCGTAGCCACGCGGACCGACAAGAAACTGACATGAAGCCGAACATTCGACCCGATAAGGTCGGCTCCATGCTGGATGACGATCGCGTACGAGCCGACACTCCCGGATGCGTGTCCGGGCCCGGACCAGGCCCGGTTTTCCTCGACAGCGCCGGGTCGTCGCTGCCGCCCCGGGTCGTCACCGAGACCGTTGTCGCGCACCTGCGGCGGGAGGCGGAGATCGGCGGCTATCGCGCCGCGAACGAACGGCTCGATGATCTCGCCGAGGTCAAGACCGCGATCGGCGCGCTGATCAACGCCGAACCGGAAAGCATCGCGCTCAGCGACAGCGCCACCCGCTCCTGGGCGGACTTCTTCTACTCGGTACCACTCGCCGCGGGCGACCGCGTCCTGGTCTCCGAGGCCGACTACGCCAGCAATGCCATCGCCGCCCTGCAACGCGCCCGAGCCACCGGCGCCACGGTGGAGAAGATCCCCAGCGACGGCAGTGGGCAGATCGACCTCGACGCACTGGAGGCGTTGGTCGACGAACGGGTCAAGCTGGTCTCGGTGCTGCACGCGCCGACCAACGGCGGGCTGGTGAACCCCGCCGCCGAGGCGACCCGGATCGCGCACTCCGTCGGCGCGCTGGTGCTGCTGGATGCCTGTCAGTCCGCCGGGCAGCTGCCCTTGGACGTGGCCGAGCTCGGTGTCGACGCGTTGTCGGCCACCGGTCGCAAGTGGCTGCGCGGCCCGCGTGGCACCGGGTTTCTTTACCTGCGGCCGGAATTGGCGCGGTCGATGGAGCCCGGACGGCTCGACCTGCACGGCGCGGAATGGACCGGTCCGAGCGACTACCGGCTCGCACCCGATGCCAGCCGCTTCGAGTTCTGGGAATGCGACGTCGCCGGCCGCCTCGGCCTGGGCGCCGCGGTGCGATACCTGCTCGAGCTGGGCCCGGAAGACGTCTACGCCGCGATCGCGGCCCGCGCCGAGCACCTGCGCAAGGCGCTGCCGGAGATTCCCGGCGTGACTGTGCGCGACCTCGGCATCCGGCACAGCGGCATCGTGTCCTTCACCGTCGACGGCGTCGACCCCGTCGAGGTGCGCGACCGGCTGCTGGCGCAGGACATCACGGTCACGGTCAGCCACGCCGGCTCGACCCTGCTGGACATGAACGGCCGGGGCCTCGCCTCCGTCGTGCGCGCCTCGCCGCACTGCTTCGT
The DNA here is from genome assembly GCA_019930625.1 of Nocardia asteroides. Lineage (NCBI taxonomy): Bacteria > Bacillati > Actinomycetota > Actinomycetes > Mycobacteriales > Nocardiaceae > Nocardia > Nocardia asteroides. The sequence continues at coordinate 2,932,834 of CP082844.1, read as the reverse complement.
CGGCTTCGACGAACTCGATCGCTTCGTCGCCGCGGTGGCCTCGCTGTAGACCCCGCCGCACCGCCCGACCCCGGTCCGACCTGCGCCCCCAGAAAGGGGGTTAACGCCGCGCCGCGATGGCGGGATAGTTGGGGGAGGCCGATTCCCGGCGACGGTGGTGATGGAGGAGTTGACGTTGAGCAGGTTCACCGACGAGATGTATGCCACGGCGCAAACCTCCGAGCGCGGACTGGTCACCGGCGAGCCGGGCGCCCCGCTGCGGCGCACCTGGTCCGAAATCCACCGGATCGCCCGGCGTATGGCGGGCGGGCTGGCGGCAGCGGGCATCGGGCACGGCGACGCGGTCGGCGTGCTGGCAGGCATGCCGGTCGACATCGCCCCGGCCTGCCAGGCCGTCTGGATGCGCGGGGCGTCGATCACCATGCTGCACCAGCCGACCCCGCGTACCGATCTGGTGGTCTGGGCGCGCGACACCGAGACGGTGCTGACCATGATCGAGGCGCGCGCGGTCGTGCTCGGCGCGCCGTTCGAGGCGGCCGAGCCGCTGCTGCGCGAGCGCGGCATCACCGTGGTCCGCATCGACCAGCTGCCCGACGGTCCCGACATCGATCCGGTGCCCACCGCCGAGGGCGATATCGCCTTGCAGCAGTTGACCTCCGGGTCGACCGGCTCGCCCAAGGCGGTGCGGATCACGCACGAGAACTTCTTCGTCAACGCCCACGCCATGTTCGACCGGGTGAAATTCCAGCTCGGCGACGACGTGATGGTCAGCTGGCTGCCGCTGTTCCACGACATGGGCATGGTCGGATTCCTCAGTGTGCCGATGCAGTTCGGCGCCGAAGTGGTCTGCGTGACGCCGATGGACTTCCTCACCAGGCCGCTGCTGTGGGCCGATCTGATCAGCAAGTACCGCGGAACCGTCACCGCCGCACCGAATTTCGCCTATTCCCTGCTCGCCAGGCGGCTGCGGCAGGCCGACGACGGCGCGTTCGACCTCAGCAGTGTGCGCTACATGTGGAACGGCGCCGAACCGGTCGATCCGGACACCATGGACGCCTTGGCCGAGGCAGGCAAACGCTTCGGGCTCAACCCGATGGCGCTCACCCCCGTCTACGGCATGGCCGAGACCACGCTGGCCGTGTCGATCCCCGATCCCGGTCACGGGCAGGTGCTCGACGTGGTCGACGCCGACCTGCTCGAGGCGCTCGGCAAGGCGGTGCCCGTGCCGGAGGAGCACGGGCATCCCGCCAACATCCGCCGATTGCCCACCCTCGGCTATCTGGTCGACCAGCTGGAGGGGCGGGTCGTCGACAGCGAGCGTCAGCCGCTGCCCACCCGGTCGGTCGGCGTGATCGAATTGCGCGGTCCCGCCGTCACTTCCGGGTACGTGACGGTGGATGGTTTCCAGTCGGCCCAGGACAGCGAGGGCTGGCTGGACACCGGCGACATCGGCTACTTCACCGACGAGGGACTGATCGTGGTGTGCGGCCGGATGAAAGACGTGATCATCATGGGCGGGCGCAACATCTATCCGACCGATATCGAGCGCGCGGCCACCAGGGTGGCGGGCGTGCGCCCCGGGAACGCGGTGGCGGTTCGCTTGGACGCGGGCCAGCACCGGGAGAGTTTCGCCGTGGTGGTGGAGAGCAACAGCCACCAGAACCACGAAGAGGTCAGGCGCATCGAGCGCGAGATCGTGCACTCCGTCTTCGCGGAGGTCGGCGCGCGGCCGCGTACCGTCACCGTGCTCGGACCCGGCGCGCTGCCGAAGACCTCCTCCGGCAAACTGCGAAGGGCGGCAACCGCGATCCATCTGCCGCGCGGATGATCGGCGCGGTCGCCGCGAACGCTGTCGCGTTCAGTGCAATTGATTCTGCGCGGTCTCCAACCCGACGCGCAGCAGCAGTTCCACCGCGTCGGCGGCCTGCTCGATGATCACCGGCACCTCTTTGCGCTCCGGCGCCGCGAACGGCTTGAGCACATAATCGGCCGGATCCTGCCTGCCCGGCGGGCGGCCGATGCCGATGCGGGTACGCAGGTAGTCCTTGGTGGTCAGGGCGCTGGAGACGGAGCGAAGACCATTGTGCCCGCCTTCGCCGCCGCCGCGCTTGAGCCGGATCGCCCCGAAGGGGAGGTCGAGTTCGTCGTGCACGACGATCACCTCGGTCGGCGGCACGGAGAAGAACCTCGCCAGCGCGGCCACCGCCCTGCCGGACAGGTTCATGAACGATCGCGGCTTGGCGATCAGCACCTGGCGCCCGTCCAGCCGGGCTTGCAGCAGGTCGGCGCCGGATTTCTTGTGCACACCGAAACGGCCGCCGACGCGCTCGGCGAGCACGTCGGCGACCAGGAAACCGACATTGTGCCGGGTGCGCTCGTACTCGGGACCGGGATTACCCAGTCCGACGACGAGCGCGGGCCCGGCGGACGATTCGGTGTTACTCAGCGCTCTCGCCCTCGGCCCCTGCCTCGCCCTCGGTGGACTCGGCGGCCGGGGCGGCGATGACGTTGACGATCAGGATCTCCGCGTCGGTGGCCAGGCTGACACCGGCGGGCAGCTCCAGCGCGCCCGCGGTGATCTGGGTGCCGGCCTCGACGCCGTCGACGGAGACCTCGATGGACTCGGGCAGCTTCATCGCGTCGGCCTCGATGGAGACGGTGGTGGTTTCCTGGGTGACCAGGGTGCCGGGAGCGGCTTCGCCGGTGATGGCGATGTTCACGTCGGCGGTGACCTTCTCGCCGCGCTTGATGATCAGCAGGTCGGCGTGCTCGATGTAGCGACGGATCGGGTGCACCACGACGGACTTGGTCAGCGCGAGCTGCTTCTGGCCGTCGATGACGAGGTTCAGCACCGCGTTGGTGCCGTGCTCACGCAGGATGGCGGCGAAGGCCTGGGCGTTGACCGACAGGTGCTGCGGGTCGGACTGGTGGCCGTACAGCACGGCCGGGACGTTGCCCGCACGACGGGTGCGGCGGGCGGCGCCCTTGCCGAACTCGGTACGTACGGATGCTTCGAGAAGGTTGACGTCGGACATGACTGGATCTACTCCTACGGCTCTTCCGGGCTGGTCAATTACACGTGAGGTGTTCCGCACACCTGACGGGGTGGTCTATTCGTCGGGGCGAAGACCGAACGAGGACGGCCGGAAGCCGAGCCGCGTCGATCACGGTGTCGCAAATCTGGTCTGCGGTCACCCTCGCCGAGACAACCCGAACACCATACCCCAGCGCAGGGGCGCTCTTTGAATCGGGTGGTCACCCGCGGTTCGGCTCGCGCTCGGGCGCGTCGCGTACGCTGGCGTGGTTGCCGATCGGTCGTCTGCGAAAGGTTGTCTGCGTTGAGCGCCTCCCCCGAGGGTGTTGTCGCGCCCGCACCGCGCGGGTTACCCGCCGAGGTCGCCCGTCGGCGGACGTTCGCGGTGATCTCCCACCCCGACGCCGGCAAGTCCACGCTCACCGAGGCGCTCGCCCTGCACGCCAGGATGATCTCCGAGGCGGGCGCGATCCACGGCAAGGCCGGGCGCAAGTCCACCGTCTCGGACTGGATGGAGATGGAGAAGGCGCGCGGCATCTCGGTCAGCTCGACCGCGCTGCAGTTCAACTACCGCGTCGAGGGCTCCGACGTCGACAACGTGATCAACCTGGTCGACACCCCCGGCCACTCCGACTTCTCCGAGGACACCTATCGGGTGCTCACCGCCGTCGACGCCGCGGTGATGCTGATCGACGCGGCCAAGGGCTTGGAGCCGCAGACGCTGAAGCTGTTCCAGGTGTGCCGCCACCGTGGCATCCCGGTGATCACCGTGATCAACAAGTGGGACCGGCCGGGGCGGGCTCCGCTGGAACTGCTCGACGAGATCGATGAGCGGATCGGCCTCACCCCCACCCCGCTGTTCCTCCCGGTCGGCATCGCGGGAGATTTCCGCGGCCTCCTGCGCCGCGGCCCGGACGGCGTCCCGCTCGAATACATCCACTTCACCCGGACCGCGGGCGGCGCGACCATCGCGCCGGAGGAGTCGCTCACGCCCGAGGCCGCCGAAGCGCGCGAAGGCGAGCCGTGGACGACCGCCGCGGAAGAGAGCGAGCTGCTCTCGGCCACCGGACAGGATCACGACCAGGAATTGTTCCTCGCCGGGCAGACCTCGCCGGTCATCTACGCCTCCGCGATGCTGAACTTCGGCGTGCGGCAGCTGCTGGAAACCTTGGTCGCGCTCGCACCGGCCCCGGGCGCGCGGCCAGACGTCGACGGCAATCCGCGGCAGCCCGGTGACCCGTTCAGCGCGGTGGTGTTCAAGGTGCAGGCGGGAATGGACGCCGCCCACCGGGACCGGCTCGCCTTCATGCGGATCGTGTCCGGCGAGTTCGAACGCGGCATGGTGGTCACCCACGCGCAGACCGGCCGGCCGTTCGCCACGAAGTACGCGCTGACCGTATTCGGCCGCGAGCGCGCCACCGTCGACACCGCCTACCCGGGTGATGTCGTCGGCTTGGTCAACGCGACGGCGCTGGCTCCGGGCCACACGCTGTTCGTGGACAAGAAGGTGGAGTTCCCGCCGATCCCGTCGTTCGCGCCGGAGCACTTCGCCGTGCTGCGGGCGCGTTCCGCGGGCAAGTACAAACAGTTCCGCAAGGCCGTCGACCAGCTCGACTCCGAGGGCGTCGTGCAGGTGCTGCGCAACGACATCCGCGGCGACGCCTCCCCCGTCCTGGCGGCCGTCGGCCCGATGCAGTTCGAAGTGGTGACCGCGCGCATGCTCACGGAGTTCAACGTGGAGACCACGATGGAGCACCTCGGTTACACGCTGGCCCGGCGCACCGACGCCGCGTCGGCGGACGCACTCGGGCGGCAGCGCGGGGTGGAGGTGTTCACCCGCTCAGACGGCGCGCTGCTCGCGCTGTTCAGCGACAAGTGGCGGCTGCAATACATCGAGAAGGAGCACCCGGCGCTCACCTTGGAGCCCCTGGTCGCCACCGCCGACTGAGTCAGCCTGCCTCGGACTCCGGCCGCAGCGGCGGCACGCCGGGGTCGCGTTCGACCGAGGAGATGCCGTCCTCTTTCGCGATCAGGCCCCAGCGGCTGGAGGTCAGGCGCAGGCTGGGCAGGTCGCTGAGGGACAGCACCACTTCATAGGTGCGTTCGTAACCGGTGTGCGAGATCCGCCAGCGTCCGTCGTCGCAGCGGACGTAACGGTCGGTGTAGAAGGCCGCGCCGCGCAGCAGCATGTTATGGCCCGGTATGAGGACCGTGTCGGCGAGGTACCACGTACCGTTGGCGGTGTCGCCCTCGACGTCGATCTCGGGGTGGTCGCAGCGATGCTCGGTGATCACGTGCGGCCCGAGCGTGTTGCGCATGAACGCGATGAACGCCTCACGCGATTCGAACTGGAGATATTCGCTGTAGGTCGCGGTCGCCTCCGGAATCATGGTGTCCGCGAAATCGTCCCACGACTTGGTGTCGAGTGTGCGTAGGTACCGGTACTTCAGCCGGGAGATCGCCGATACGTCGTCCACCTCCCGCTCCTCGTTGCCACGGCCGCGACCCGACCGCGGATCGTCGCGCACCTGTCCGAAGTCGATCGGGCCCGCGTCGAAGCGCAGCCGCCCATCGGCGCTGTCGCCGGGATCGCGCTCACCGGTGCTCGTCGCCCGCCGGCCGCGCCCCTGGCCCGTCCCGCCCGGGTCGATGTCCTGTTCGCCCGGCTCCGGTCCACCGGGATCGATTCCCACCCCGCCGCGCTCCTGCCGGCCCGGGTGCAAACCCGGGTCGTCGCGCTGCTGTCCACCGGAGCCAGTGCCCCGGTCGTTCCGCGCTTGCCCAGCGATGCCCAAACCCGGGTCGCCGCGCCCCTGCCCGCCGATTCGCTGATCCATACCCTCAACAATCCCATCCCGAGTGCCGGATTGGGAGACTTGTATCAGATTGCTATCACGGTAAGGGGAAACATTCCGGCGAAGATCAACTCGGGATGTCAGCTTCCGATGGTGAAGCAGGTGCGGCAGAAGTCCTCGCCGAACTCGGTGAGCCGGAGACTCTTGCGGACGATCTTCGGCGCCCGGCCCGCCTTCTTCAGCGCCGCCTCCACCACCGGCTGCACCTCGAGCACCATGTACCGGCTCAGCACCACCGGATCGTCCGAGGTCAGCGTCAGGCCGAGGCGGTTGAGGTTGATCAGGTAGGACCGCGCGCGGTCCGGGTAGCGCACGCCCGCCTGCTCCGGGACCGAGGTGAGATCCCCTTGCACCAGTTCCGAGCCGATCCCGAGCGGACGGTTGGTGCGCACGTCGACCGACGGCTGCGGGCCGTTGAGCGCCATGAAGCGCAGGATGCGCGCCTCGTCGGGAGCGAGCTGGTCGAGGATGCGGTCGTAGGCCGGGTGCACGTCCTCGGTGAAGTAGACGTCGGCCGACCTGGCCAGCAGCGCGTCACCGCGGCGGCGCAGTTCCTCGGTGCTCGCCGACCGGAAGTAGGAGCCGACGGCCAGCGCCTGCTGCGAGGCGGGACCGTTGGAGGTCGGGACGTAGCTGACGATTTCCCGGACCGAGCCCTCGGTGACGCCCAGCGCGCTGCGGGCGATGGAACGCAACGCCTTTCCGGTCCGCTCGGCGATCTCGGCCGAGGATTCCCCGTCCAGCGCCGCCTGGGTGATCTCCTTGGTGACCTCGTAGGTCGTGCCGACCGCCCACTGGCTTCCACGCGCCACGGTGCCCGCGGCCAGTCCGGCCGCGCGGAACACGCCGCGGATCAGCCGTGCCTCATTGCTGATCTGCCGCTGTTCGACATCCGAACTGCGCTCGACGGCGCGGGAAGCGGCACGGGCCACGTCCTGTCCGGTTCTGTCGTCTGCCACGTTTTCTCCGATGTCGCCGGGTGAACGAATCCGTCCCACAGATTACTTCCCCTTGTGTCGCCGGTCATTCGCACCACCTGACTCGGACAGTGCGACCGGCACGCGGCGCGCAATAGCGTTTCTTCGTCGAGGGGGTGCTAGTTTTGGGTGCCGGTGAGGCGGCGATCACCGGTGTATCGGCAGGAGGGTGTCGTGTTAGAGAGCGTATTCGGAATCCACCCGACGATCCTCCTCGAGCTCGTGACCATACCCCTTTTCACCGGGGTCATCGGCTACATCACCAACTGGACCGGCGTGCTCATGCTGTTCAAGCCGGTCGCCTTCCACGGTGTCCGAGTTCCCGGCCTGCGCGCACTGTATCCGTTCCTTCCCAAACGAATTCAAGTTCTTCCACTGCTCAGCTACGACGGCCGGTTCGGCTGGCAGGGCATCGTCCCGTCGCGCGCGGACAAGATGGCCAGCATCGCGGTCGACAAGGGTCTGGCCAAACTCGGCAGCGTCTCGGACTTCTACCGGGAACTCGAGCCGGACAAACTGGCCGAGCATCTGGCCAGCATCGCCGACGCGCAGATCAAGGACATCGTCGAGGACATCCTGCGCCGGGAGCATCCCCAGCTCTGGTACAACCTGCCCGCCCAGGTGCGCGACATGGTGCACGCCAGGGTGCGCCAGCAGTTGCCGGAGATCCTGCGCGAGCTGACCGAGGAATTGGGCGCGAATATCGATCAGCTGCTCGATGTGAAGCAGATGGTGATCCGCTACTTCCAGGCTCGGCCGCATCTGCTCAACACCCTGTTCCAGGTGCTCGGGGCAAAAGAACTGCGATTCATGCAGAACTTCGGTTTCTACTTCGGCGCGCCGATGGGCGCGCTGCTGGTCGCCGCCCTGCATCTGACCGGCTGGTCCAGCCTGGTGGTACTGCCGATCGGCGGCGTGATCATCGGATGGGTGGTCAACTGGATCGGCATCAATATGATCTTCGCGCCCGCTTATCCGAAGTGGTGGGCGCCGTGGCGGCAGGGCCTGCTGATCAAACGCAAGTCCGAAATCACCGACGGATACGCGGAATTGGTTTCCAGCCAGGTGATCACCGTGGCGAATATCGGCGACGAGTTGCTCAACGGCCCGCGCTCGGACCGCACCATGCAGATGCTCGAGGACACGCTGCGACCGGCCGCCGACCGCGCGCTCGGCCCCGCGCGCCCCGCGGTCAAGTTCATGCTGGGCAGCCGCGAATACGACTCCTTGCAGTCGACCTTCACCAGCGAAGCCATGGCCATCGCGCCGATCGCGTTCGCCGACCCGGAGTTCAACGTCCGCCAGGGCAGGCAGATCAACGAATACATCGCCAGGCAGATGGCGATGCTGTCGCCACCGGATTTCGTCGACATGCTCCGCGCGGCCATCAAGCAAGACGAGTGGCTTCTTTTCGTCCATGGCGGCGTGCTGGGGCTGTTCGCCGGATACGCTCATATCCTGATCTTCGGAACGGGAGTGGCGACATCATGGCTGTAGCGGATCCGGACGACGGCGATCTCGAGGCCGTCGAGCACAGCGATGCGACGGAAGCGAACGCCGAGCCGTCGCACGACATCGCTCGGCGGCCCGCTTCCGACATCGCTCGCACCGACCGATCCCCGAGGCGTGCAACGGTTCCCGTGGCCACCGTGCGTGCCGCGACTGGCGTCGCCCGGGTCGCCTGGAGCGCCGTCACCGAGGTGACCTCCTGGAGCGTCGGCACCGCGGTCGGCGTCACCTCGACCGTGGTGCGGCGCAGCATCGAGGGAGCGCCGCCGCGAGAAGTGTTGGCCGAGGCCGAGGCCGAGGTCCGCGACGCGATGCGCAAAGCGCTCGGCCTCCCATCCGCCGCGGAACCGCCCGGGCAGGAAGCCGTGCCCACGCTGCGCGAGCAGGGCGCCGCGCTGTTGCGGTTGTCGGCCAGCCCGCACGGCGAGGACGACAACCACCCGGCCTTCGCGGGCATGCTCGCCGAGCTGACCCCGGACGAGGCGCGCATTCTGCGCTTCCTGCGTCTGGACGGTCCGCAGCCCTCGATCGACATCCGCACCGGCCGTCCCCGCGCGCTCGGCTCCGAACGCCTGGGCTCGATGCTCACGCTGATCGGCGAGCACGCCGGTTTGCGCTTCCCCAATCGGATCCAGCAGTACCTGACCAACTTGCGCAGGCTCGGCCTGGTCGAGCACGCGCGCGAGCCGGTCGGCAATCCGAACCGGTACCAGCTGCTGGAGGCGCAGTCGCCGGTGCGAGAGATCCTGAAGCGGTCCGGTTTCGGCACCAAGGTGATCTATCGCAGCGTGGTGCTCACCGACTTCGGCGCTGACTTCGTGCGTACCTGCCTGCCCGTGGTGGTGCAGGACGGCCGCGCCTCGGGGCACTAGGCTCCCCAGCCGCGCAGCGCCAGCTCGGCCACCCCTCGTAACTCGTCGCGGCTCGCGCCGTCCCGCGCCGCCTGGGACATGCCCTGCATCACCGTGCCGACGTAGCGGGCCAGAGTCCGCGCGTCCAGGTGGTCGGGCAGGACGCCGGCGTCGATGTCGGCCTGGATCCGCGCGGCGAAGGTGTCGATGTTCCGATTGCGCATGTCGCGCAGGAGATCGGCGATCTCGGCGCTGGTGGTGTTGACGCCCGCGCTGATCACCAGACAGCCGTGCGGGCAGTCCGGCCTGGTGTACTCCGTCGCCGCCTCCCGCAGGATGCGCCCGACCGCTGCCCGGGCGCTGCCCTCCTCGGCGAGCGCCCGCGTGACGAATCCGCCGTAACGCCCCCCGAAATTCGCGACCGCCTCCTCGAACAGCGTCTTCTTGTCGCCGAACGCGGCATACAGGCTCGGTGCGCCGATGCCCATGGCCGCGGTCAGGTCGCCGATCGAGGTGGCCTCGTACCCGCGCGCCCAGAACAGCCGCATGGCTTTCTCCAGCGCCGCGTCCCGATCGAAGGATCGCGGCCGTCCCCGGGTCGTCGTACCCATATCGACATTCTATAGCGATCACTAGACAATGTGCTACCGTGTTTTTCTGTAGCGACCGCTAGAGAAAGGGGTGCGCGATGGGCGCACTGACTGGAAAGACCGCCTTGGTGACCGGAAGCAGCCGGGGCATCGGCCGGGCGATAGCCGAACGGCTGGGCAGCGACGGCGCGCGGGTGGCGGTCCACTACAACAACGATGAGCAGGCCGCGAAGGAGACGGTGTCCGCGATCGAGGCGGCGGGCGGCGCGGCCTTCGCTATTCGGGCCGAACTGGGCGTGCCCGGTGACGCGCAGGCTCTGTGGGCAGCCTTCGACGCGCACGCCGACGGGCTGGACATCCTGGTGAACAACGCGGGCATCGACGGCATCCGGGAGCCGATCGCCGGAACCGACGAGGCGGCCTTCGACCGCGTCTTCGCGGTCAACGCCAAAGCGCCCTTCTTCATCACTCGCCTGGGCCTGGACCGGCTGCGCGCCGGCGGCCGGATCGTCAACATCTCCACCGGCCTGACCCACGGGGCGTACATGCCGCAATTGATCGCCTACACCATGACCAAAGCCGCGATCGATAGTTTCACCACCGTGCTCGCCAAAGAGGTCGGCGCCCGCGGCATCACCGTGAACGCGGTGGCGCCGGGCATCATCGACACCGACATGAACGCGAACTGGCTCCGCAATGCCGAAACCCAGGCGGAGGTGGCGGCGATGTCCCCGCTCCAGCGCGTGGGGCAGCCCGCGGACGTGGCCGACGTCGTGGGGTTCCTCGCCTCCGACGACGCGCGGTGGGTGACCGGGCAGTGGATCGATGCCACCGGCGGCGGACTGCTGTAACGCGCGGAGTTCGCTCAGCCTTCGCCGGCTCCCCCGACGTGAGCCACACCGACGGCATCGCCCGGCTACTCCCATTAGGCTTGAGCACCGTGCTGTCAGTAGTGCCGAGTCCCGTCACCGTGCGGGCGCCGTCGAAGGTGAACCTCCATCTCGGAGTGGGCGACCTGCGGGCCGACGGCTACCACGACCTGACCACGGTGTTCCAAGCGCTGTCGCTGAGCGACGATCTGGAGATCGCTCCGTCGGCTTCACTGGCCGTGCGGGTCACCGGAGAGGGCGCCGCGGACGTGCCGACCGACCGGACGAATCTGGTGTGGAAGGCGGCCGTCCGCCTCGCACATCTCGGCGGCCGCGCTCCCCTGGTCGAAATCGCCATCGCCAAAGGCATCCCGGTGGCCGGAGGCATGGCGGGCGGCAGCGCCGACGCCGCCGCCGCGCTGGTCGGGCTGAACGAGCTGTGGGACCTGGGACTGTCCAGGGAGGAACTCGGCGCGGTGGCGGCCGAACTCGGCAGCGACGTCCCGTTCGCCCTGCACGGCGGCACCGCGCTGGGCACCGGCCGCGGCGAACGCCTGCTGCCGGTGCTGTCGCGCAACACCTTTCACTGGGTGCTCGCCTTCGCCAAGGGCGGCCTGTCCACACCGGCCGTCTTCGCCGAACTCGACCGGCTGCGCGAGCACGGGCGACCGCCTCGGCTCGGCGAGCCGCAGCAGCTGATGCAGGCCTTGGCCTCCGGCGACGCGCACCAGCTCGCACCCCTGCTCGGCAACGATCTGCAGGCGGCGGCGCTGTCGCTGCGGCCGGAACTGCGCCGCACCTTGCGCGCGGGGGTCACCGCCGGCGCGCTGGCCGGACTGGTCTCCGGCTCCGGGCCCACCTGCGCCTTCCTCTGCGAGAGCGAGGAATCGGCGATCTCGGTGGCCGCCGAACTCGCGGGCGCGGGCGTCTGCCGCAGCGTGCGGACGGCCAGCGGCCCCGTGCCGGGTGCGCGCATTCTCAGCGGCGAGCCGTCCGGGAAGCACTGACCGTCGCACGTCCGGACGGGCACGACGGCTCGCTGGGAGAACCCGCGCGCGGTTCGTCGGCGCCCGCGGCGTCCTTCCGCGCAACGCTCGGACCCAGGGAGGACGCGCGCGGCGTGGACAGCGGATGGTCAGGAAAGCACGTCGGCGAGCCGGTCGATCTGATCGGCATCGCGTCCGTAGCAATAGAACATCACCTCGTCCGCGCCGAGATCGCCGAATTCGGCGACGGTCGTGCGGATCTGCGCGGGCGTGGTGAGCATGCCGGCGAGCATGCCTTCGGTGTAGTCGCTGAACTCGTAGTAGGCGCCCATCGACGCGCGGGCGTCTTCGATCACCTCGTCGGGGCCGAGGGCCACATTGACCTGGGCGACGATTCTCGGCGCACCCGGCCGGCCGTTGTTCGTCCAGGAGCGGCGCACGCTGTCGAAAAGCTTGCCGGCCCAGGAAGGCGGTGCGGCGGCGAGGAAGCCTCCGCCGCACCGGCCGACGCGTTCGAGTGCGGCGGGCTGGAAACCACCGAACAGGATCTCGGGTCCTTCCGGCCGCAGCGGCGCGGGGCCGATCGGCCCGCACTCGGCGCTGAAAGGCTGCCCGGACCACAGGCGCCGCATGAGCGCGAGTTGCTCATCGAGGCGGCGGCCGCGGGTACGCAGGTCGGTACCCGAGGCGATGTGGTCGTCGGCGCGGCCGCCGACGCCGAGGCCGAGCACCAGACGTCCGCCGGACATGCGGTCCAGCGTGGCGACCTGTTTCGCCAGCAGCACCGGGTCGCGCAGCGGCGCGAGCAGCACTTCGGTCTGGATCTTGACTCGGGTGGTCGCACCGGCGATCGAGGCCAGCGCGATCAGCGGTTCGGGATTGTCGTAGACCAGCCGGTCCAGTAGGCCGAGCGTGCGGAACGGCCCCGCGTCCGCGCGCCGGGCCCAGTCGAGCAGGGCGGCGGGGTCGGAGATGGGCAGGCCGAGACCGACGTGCATGGGATCCTCCAGAAAACAAACGGAATGGGAACGGTGCCGCCCGCCGACACCTCGCTGCGAGGCGGGCGTCCCACTCTGCGGCTGTACTTCTGGGGAGCGCCGGATCGGTGTCCTGAACGAACAATGTTCGTTCAGGAGATCAACTTAAACGAACACCGTTCGTCATGCAAGCGTCCCCGCTGCTCGGCGGGAGTACGAGCGGTCGGACGCGGTCGGTACGCTGGCCCGGGGCGATCATCGGGTTGCCCCCGCAAGACACGGAAGGATCCATGTCCAACCTGATCAATCTCGAACAGGTCCACAAGAGCTTCGGGATCAAGCCGCTGCTGGACAACGTTTCGCTCGGCGTGCACGCGGGCGAGCGGATCGGTGTCGTCGGCCTCAACGGCGGCGGCAAGACCACCCTGCTCGAGGTGCTCACCGGCATCGAGGAACCGGACAGCGGCCGGGTCAGTAGGCTCGGCGGCCTGCGCATGGCCGTGGTGACCCAGCGCGGCGTGCTGCCCGCGGGCGCGACGGTCGGTTCGGTGGTGCTGGCAGGCTTGGCCGACGACGCCATGACCGACGAGGTCGCCGAACACGAATGGGCCGCCGACTCGCGCATCCGCTCGGTGATGGAGGGCATCGGCATCGCCGATCTCGGCTTGGACTCGTCGGTGGACAATCTCTCCGGCGGTGAACGCCGCCGGGTCGCGCTCGCCGCCGCGCTGGTGCGTGAACTCGACCTGCTGGTGCTGGACGAGCCCACCAACCACCTCGACGTGGAGGGCGTGCAGTGGCTGGCCGCGCATCTGCTGAGCCGCCGCAGCGCGCTGGTCGTGGTGACCCACGACCGCTGGTTCCTCGACACCGTCGCCACCAATACCTGGGAAGTGGTCGGCGGCAAGGTCGAAAGCTACGAGGGCGGCTACGGCGACTGGATCTTCGCGCGCGCCGAGCGCGCCCGCCAGGCGGACGCGTCGGAGGCCCGGCGGCGCAATCTTGCCCGCAAGGAGCTGGCCTGGCTGCGGCGTGGCCCTCAGGCGCGCACCTCCAAGCCGCGCTACCGGGTCGAAGCCGCGGAAGCCTTGATCGCCGACGTGCCCCCGCCGCGCGACAGCGTCTCGCTGGCCGCCTTCGCCCGCAAGCGCCTCGGCCGCGTCGTCGTCGAACTCGAGGACGCCACGCTCACCACGCCGGACGGCCGCGAACTCGTGCGGGACCTGACCTGGCGGCTGGCGCCGGGCGAGCGTGTCGGCTTGGTGGGCGTCAATGGTTCGGGCAAGACGACGCTGCTGCGCGCCCTGGCCGGAGACACCGGCGCGAACGGCTCGATACTGGCCTCGGGCAAGCGCGTCCAAGGCCAGACCGTCCAGATCGGCTGGCTACGCCAGGAGCTCGACGATCTGCCGACCGACCTGCGCGTACTGGAGGCGGTGCAGCAGGTGGCGCAGCGGATCATGCTGGGCGACAAGGAGATCTCGGCGGGGCAGCTGGCCGAGCGGCTCGGCTTCACGCCCGCCCGCCAGCGCACGCCGGTCGGCGACCTGTCCGGTGGCGAGCGCAGGCGCCTGCAGCTCACCCGCATCCTCATGTCCCAGCCGAACGTGCTGCTGCTCGACGAGCCGACCAACGACCTGGACATCGACACCCTCCAGCAACTGGAGGACCTGCTCGACAACTGGGCGGGGACACTGGTCGTGATCAGCCACGACCGGTACCTCATCGAGCGGATCTGCGACTCGACGTGGGCTCTGTTCGGCGACGGCAAACTCACGAACCTGCCTGGCGGCATCGAGGAATATCTCACCAGGCGCGCGTCCCTCACCGAAAACCGGACCCGCGCCGGCGCGCCGGAGGCCAAACCCGCCGATGCTCCGGCCACCGATTCCGCGACCTACCGCGCGGCCCGTAAGGAGCTGACCCGCCTGGAGCGCGCCATCGACAAGTTGTCCGATCGCGAGCAGCGTTTGCACGCCGCGCTCGCCGACGCGGCCACCGATCCGGACAAGCTGGTTACGCTGGGCGCGGAGTTGAAGCAGGTGCTCGCGGAGAAGGAAACGGCCGAGGAGCGCTGGCTGGAGCTGGCCGACGGCGTGTGAGCCGCCTTGCGCCCTATACCCTTAGGGGGTATCTTTCGTATTGGAGATACCCCCCGCCCGTATTGAACAGGATGTGAAGGAGTCGGACATGCCCATCACCACTTACACCGTCACGGGGATGACCTGCGGGCACTGCGTCAGCTCCGTCAAGACCGAGATCGGCAAGATCGACGGCGTGACCAGCGTCGACGTCGACCTCGCCAGCGGCGCGGTCCGCGTCGACAGCACCGCGCCGATCGCCGCCGCCGACATCGTCGCCGCCGTCGACGAGGCCGGCTACGAAGTCGCCGTCTGACCCGGTCTTCGCACACCCGCGTGGCTCCCCGCACATGAACATGCGTGGAGCCACTGCCGTAAGCGAAGGGCTATGCCTGAGCGGCCAAGCGGACGAAGGCGGCCGTATCGAGGGTCTCGCCGCGGGCGGTGGGAGCGATGCCCGCCGCGAGCAGGCGGCGCTCGGCTTCGGCGGGTGAGCCCGCCCACGTGGCGAGGGCCGCGCGCAGGGTCTTGCGGCGCTGCGCGAACGCCGCGTCGACGACCGCGAAGACACGTCGGCGGTGCTCGGCGTCCATCGGCCACGGCGACTCCGCGAAGCGATCGACCCGGACCAGCCCCGACTCGACGCGCGGAACCGGCCAGAACACCTGAGTGCCGACCGCACCCGCGCGCCGGACGGTCCCATAGAAGCCCGCTTTCACACTAGGCACACCGTAGGTGCGGCTGCCGGGTTCGGCGGCCAGGCGATCGGCCACTTCGGCCTGCACCATCACCAGAGCGACCGCGATACCGGGCAACTCGCCGAGCAGATGCAGCAGCACCGGCACCGCCACGTTGTACGGGAGATTGGCCACCAGCGCGGTCGGGGCGGCGGGCAGATCCGCGGCGGCGACGCGCAACGCGTCCGCCTCGACCACCGACAGGCGCTGCGCCAACTCGGGGGCGCGGTCGGCGACGGTCACCGGAAGGTGCCGCGCCAGTACCGGATCGATCTCGACCGCGACCACCGAGTCCACCACGTCCAGCAGCGCGAGGGTCAGTGACCCGAGACCGGGCCCGACCTCCAGCACGACATCACCGCGCCCCACTCCGGCGGCCGCGACGATCCGTCGCACCGTGTTCGCGTCGTGCACGAAATTCTGTCCGAGTTGCTTGGTCGGCCGCACCCCGAACCGTTCGGCCAGCACCCGCACCTCGGCGGGCCCGAGCAGCGCAGCGCTCCCACGAGCGGAGATTTCAGGTTCGGACACCTCGAGAATCTATCAACCGCGGGATCGGCCGGGCCGCGACGTCTCCCCCGCCAGGTGGACACCGGACTCATGCCGACCTCCGAGCAGCGCCGCGCCCGGCGAGAATCGATGGGTACCGACCACAGCCGCCGGAGGCCGGGAGCCGTTTCATCGATACGTTCGGCGCGACGGAGTCGGCGGCTTCGACGACGAGCCGGTCGTGTACCGCACCCGGTCAGCGCGCCGATTCACGCTCGCCGGTCTGCTCCGCACGCGATGCCCCGGGGCCCCCAGGTCCCGCGTCAGTTGATGCCGAGCCGGCCGGTGCACGCGGGCCAAGCGCCCCAGCCCTGCCGCTGCCTGGTGATCTCGGCGATGGCGATCTGCTCTTCCCTGGTGGCCAGGTCGGCGCGGGGGGCATAGCGCAGGCCGCCCTGCCGCTCCCAGGTGCCCTGATCGAACTGCACGCCGCCGTAGTAACCGTTGCCGGTGTTGATCGACCAGTTGCCGGTCGATTCACAACGCGCCAGCGCGTCCCAGATCGCGCCGTCGCGCACCGGCGGCACCTCGGTGCCCGGCTTGGCGCCCTTCCGGACGGTCTTCGGCTCCGCCGCGACGGTCACCGTCGTGGCGACCGGTTTACGGTCCACTTCCTGACCGTTGACCATGGTGACCGCGAACGTGACGTTCTGGACGCCGGGCGAGCCGGGTGATTCCACCACCGTGCGGCTCATGTTCAGGGTCGGGTCCTCGATGACGTTCTCCGGCGGATCCAGCGGCAGCGTCTCGGTGTGCTGTTCGACCCGCTTGCGCGTCACGGTGATGCGCAGATTGTTCGTCAACGGGGTGGACGCGTCCGGTTCGACGGAGTCCTGCTCGATCAGCGGGATGCCCGTCACCTTCAGGAATTCGCCGACGGTGGGCGCCGCGGCGCGCACGTCCACCGGATTGCCGAGGCCGTCGAGCAGCGAGACCATGCGCGGAGTCGCGATCAACAGCGCGGCGCCCTGCAGCGGGAGCCGCTCGTCGCGCGCGGGTGAGACGTACACCTCTTTCGGGATCTTCAACTGCTCGAGCGCTTCACCCGCGGTCACCCCGGTGGTCCACACCTTCTGCGTCATCCCGTCCACGGACAGAGCGACTTCGCGCGCGCGGTTGAGCGTGATGGTGGCGCCGTCGGCGATGCGCGCGGCCAGGGCGGGGGCCACCTTGTCCCGCTCCGTCACGGCGAAGCCCGCGGCCTTCAGTACGCCACGCACGTCCGGCGACATCGTGGTCTGGAACAGCTTCTCGCCGTCCACCACGACGGTGACCGTCTTGCGATTCATGATCGCGAGACCGGCGCCGACGATCAACGTCAGCAGCAACGCGCCGACCGCGATGTGCAGCAGCGGCGAACGCGACTGGTTGATCCGCGTGAAGGGGGACATGGTCACAGCACGATAACGAGAGGGTCGGGCGCCGACAACAGCAAGCTCAGGAACAGCGCCTTTTCAATATCACGATCAAATATCGACAGCGCAGGTAAATCACGAAACGACATACCAAAAGTGACTTAGGACACATTTCGCATACCTAGCCCCCGTGCGGGCATTCGACAGTGCCCTTGCGGATACGCGCGCCTCGCTCAGATGCGGTAGACGCGACGGGCGTTGGCGGTGGTGATCTTCGCCAGTTCCAGTGGATCCTGCTCGCGCAACTCGGCCAGCGCTCGCACGGTGTACGGCAGGCAGTACGGCTCGTTCGGCGCTCCACGGAACGGGTGCGGGGTCAGATACGGCGCATCCGTCTCGACCAGGATCTGATCGTCGGGCACGACCTTGGCCGCTTCCCGCAACTCGTGCGCGTTCTTGAAACTCACCGTCCCGGAGAAACTGAGGATGTACCCCTCGGCCACGCACGACAGCGCCATGTTCGTGTCCGAGGAGAAACAGTGGAAGATCACGCTGTCGGGCGCGCCCTCGTCCAGCAGTACGGTCAGCAGGTCGTGGTCGGCCTCGCGATTGTGGATCATGAGCGGCTTGCGGACCCGCTTGGCCAGGTCGATGTGCCAGCGGAAACCCTCGATCTGCGTCTCGATGTCGGCACAGCCGTCCAGCTTGCCCGGCCAGTAGTAATCGAGGCCGGTCTCGCCGACGGCGACCACCCTCGGGTCCCCGGCCAAGCGCTCGAGTTCGGCCTTCGCGTCGTCGTCGAGCGCGTTCGCCCTGGTCGGGTGCAGCGCGACGGCGGCGAACACGCGCTCGTCCCAGTGCGCGGCCCGCACCGCCCACCGCGCGGCGGCCAAGTCGTCGGCAACGGTGACCACCCGGCCGACCCCGACCGAAGCGGCGCGGTCCACGATCGCCGCGGTGGAGGCCGCGTCGGTCGCGCCGCAGGCGTCCAGGTGGGTGTGCGCGTCCACGATCGGCGACAGCGGCTCGGGCAACTCCGGCGCGGGACGTCCGGCGCTCATCAGCGGTCCCCGCGCGGCGCGGACACGAGGACCCGCGAATCGGCGACGGGCATATTCACGCGAGCGGAAGAATGCACGCGCATTACAGTAGACACACCATGAGCGAAGCTGACCGCCCCGCCTTCTACATCACCACGGCCATCGCCTATCCCAACGGCGCGCCGCATATCGGGCATGCGTACGAGTACATCTCCGCCGACGCCATCGCCCGTTTCAAGCGCCTCGACGGCTACGACGTGTTCTTCATGACCGGCACCGACGAGCACGGCCAGAAGATGCAGCAGGCCGCGGCCGCCGAGGGCATCCCGGTGGAAGAGCTCGCGGCCCGCAACTCCGATGTGTTCGAGGCGCTGGACAAGACGCTCGACATCTCCTTCGATCGGTTCATCCGCACCACCGATGCCGATCACCGGGAGGCCTGCGCCGCCATCTGGGAGCGGATGCTGGCCAGTGGCGACATCTACCTGGGCAACTACTCGGGGTGGTACTCGGTGCGGGACGAGGCGTTCTACACCGACGAGGAGACCACGGTGCTCGAGGACGGCACCCGCATCTCCACCGAATCCAAGACGCCGGTCACCTGGACCGAGGAGTCGAACTACTTCTTCCGGCTGTCGGCCTACCAGGACAAGCTGCTGGCGCTCTACGAGGAGCACCCGGAATTCATCGGGCCCGCGACCCGGCGCAACGAGATCGTCAGCTACGTCAAGGCGGGTCTGAAGGACCTGTCCATCTCGCGTACCACCTTCGATTGGGGCGTGCCGGTGCCCGGCCACCCGGATCACGTCATGTACGTGTGGGTGGACGCGCTGACCAACTACATCACCGGCGTCGGCTTCCCGGATACCGATTCCGTCGCGTTCGGCAAGTTCTGGCCCGCCGACGTGCACATCATCGGCAAGGACATCACGCGGTTCCACACGGTGTACTGGCCCGCGTTCCTGCTGTCGGCGGGTGTGGAGCTGCCGAAACGCGTGTTCGTGCACGGGTTCCTGTACAACAAGGGCGAGAAGATGTCCAAGTCGGTCGGCAACGTGGTCGACCCGCTGGAACTGGTCGAGAACTACGGCTTGGACGCGGTGCGCTTCTTCTTGCTGCGCGAGATCTCCTACGGCCAGGACGGCAGCTACAGCCACGAGGCCATCGTGAGCCGGATCAACAGCGATCTGGCCAACGAGTTCGGCAACCTCGTGCAGCGCAGCACCAAGCTGGTCGCGCGCGACTGCGGCGGCGTGGTGCCCACGCCCGGCGAGTTCACCGAGGACGACCGCGCCCTGCTCGATCTGGCGGGTGGTCTGCTGGAGCGCTGCCGCGCCGAATTCGACGCGCAGCAGATGCATCTGGCGCTGGAGGCGATCTGGCTGACGCTGGGCGAGACGAACAGGTACTTCTCCGCGCAGGCGCCCTGGGCGCTGGCGAAGTCCGGCACGCCGGATGATCTCGCGCGCGAGGCCACCGTGCTGTACGTAACGCTGGAGGTGCTGCGCGTGGTCGCGATCCTGGTGCAGCCGGTGATACCGGGGTCGGCGGAGCGCATCCTCGACCAGCTGGGTCAACAGAGCCGGACGTTCGCCGATATCGCGACGCCGATCGAGCCCGGTGTGGCGTTGCCCGCACCCGAACCGGTGTTCCCGAAGTACATCGAACCGAAGGACTGACTGTTCCGGCCCGCCCGCCGGTGGGCCGGAACCATAAGGCGCACAACGGTTTCGCGGTGTCACCCGAAGGCCTGCCCACGGGTGGGTCCACCTGCCTTCCCGCCGTGTAATGCGTTGTCGGATAATGAAACACCGGTTCGCGGCCCCCTGCGACGGCCCAGAACCGTGTGCGATCGGTACGACGACGTTCCGTTCGGGATCGGTTCCGGCACAGAGAGGGCACACATGGGCCAGCACCACGCGGCGACATCCGTTCAGCGGTCCGGATTCGCCGAGCGGCATCGGGTGGCACGCGAAGCCGTGCTCACGTCGCAACGCGGCAGGCTGGTCGAGGCCATGGTGGAGTCCGTGGACAACAAGGGCTACCCGGCGACCACACTCACCGACATCGTGGCCCGAGCCCGCGTCTCGCGCACCACCTTCTACGACCATTTCGCCAACAAAGAGGAGTGCTTCGCCGAAGCGGTGCACACCGGGGTCGACATCATGGCGACTCGGATCGCGGACGAACTGGCCCAACTGCCGCCGGACGCCGACGCCTACGCCAAGATCGAGTCCATCGTGGTCACCTTCTGCCAGACCGTCGCCACCGAGCCGGATTTCGCCCGGCTGGTGCTGGTGGAGTCGTTCAAGGTGAACCAGGCCGCCGTCGGCTACCGCGACCTGGCCGTCGACCGCTTCGCGCAGCTGTATCGGGTGTTCTACGACCAGGCCCGCGCGGCGGACCCGACGCTTCCGGAACTGTCCGACGGACTGATCGCCCTGATCCCGGACGCGATCGGCGAGCGGACGCGCCGCGTGATCGTCGCCGAAGGGCCGGCTCGGGTGCCGGATCTGGCGCCGCTGTTCGTTCAGTTCGTCATGAGCGCGCTAGGGCTGCCCGTTCCCTCCTGAACACCGCCGGCCGGTTCACCGCCCGCACACGAACGACTCGGTCCACCGTGCGAGGCCGAGCTCACCGCCGTACCGGTGGGCTCGGCCTCCGGTCGCGGACCTGCCACAAGGACGAGCCCGTCCCCGGTCTCACTTCCACCGATCGAGGAGGGTATTGACCTCCCTGGTCAGCGCGGCCTGCAAGTAAGGGCCGAAAGTGATCCGCGCGACGCCCTGGTCGGCGAGGGCCGCCTTGTCGGCTTGATCCGGCTGGACCGTGGCGCTGACCGGCAGCGGCAGTTCGGCGGTCAGGCGGCGCAGGTCGGCCTCGGCGTGGCGGCCCACCGGAAACAACACGTCCGCGCCAGCCTCGGCAGCCAGCCGCAAGCGCTCGATCGCGCGGTCGACCCGATCGGCGTCGTCGCCGTCCTTGCGCAGGAACAGATCGGTGCGCGCGTTGACCACCACGTGCACGCCCGCTTTGTCGGCGGACTCGCGCAATCCGCGCACGAGGTCGGCGTGTTCCTGCGCCGCGCGCAGGCGCCTGCCCTCGCTGTGCACGGTGTCCTCGATGTTCAGTCCGATCGCCCCCGCCTCGAGCAAGCCCTCGATCAGCCGCGCGGGTTCCAGTCCGTATCCCGACTCGATGTCGACCGACACCGGTACGTCCACCGCCGCCGTGATCTGGCCTACCCGGGCCAGGGACTCTTCGAACGTCATCCCTTCCCCGTCCCCGCGGCCGATCGATTCGGCGAGCGGATGACTACCGACCGTCAAGGCCGGAAAACCCGCCTCCACAGCCACTTTCGCGGACCAGGCATCCCACACCGTCGGGAAGACTCCCGGATCCCCGGGCACGTGCAACCCGAGAAACGTCGTGGCCTTGCTCTCCAGAGATGTCATACCGACGATCTTGCCCGCCGCCGCACCCTTGGTCGACCACCCACGGCGGAGCGAAATTTCACACCCGGTCGACGCGCGGCGCGTACCGGCTAGGACGTGCGGCGCGCGGTGAGAACCGCATCGTAGAGTTCGCGGCGGGAGACGGCGTGTGCGGCGGCGACCTCGGCGCAGGCATCCTTGAGGCGCAGGCCGGTCGCGGTGAGGGTTTCGACGTCCCCGACCAGGTCCGAGGGGTCGGCGGAGGCGGGCTCACCGCCGGCGAGGACCACCGTGATCTCGCCACGCGCGCCCTCGACGGCCCAAGCGGCCAGTTCGGCCAGGGTGCCGCGAACCACTTCCTCGTAGGTCTTGGTCAGTTCCCGGCACACGGCGGCGCGGCGGTCCGGGCCGAGGACCTCCACCGCGTCGGCCAGGCAGTCGGCGAGCCGATGTGGCGCCTCGAAGAAGACGCAGGCGCGCGGTTCGGCGATCAAGGTCCGCAACCACTCCCGGCGCTGGCCGGATTTGCGCGGCGGGAATCCGTCGAAGCAGAACCGTTCCACCGGCAACGCCGACAGCGCCAGGGCCGTGGTCACCGCCGAAGGGCCGGGCAGGCAGGTCACCGCCAAGTCGCGCTCGACGCACGCCGCCACCATGCGGTAGCCCGGGTCGCTCACCGACGGCATGCCCGCGTCGGTCACCAGCAGCACCGTGCGCCCGCCCGCGATCTCGTCGAGCAGCATCGGGATCCGCGCGGTCTCGACGTGATCGTAGAAGCTGACCACCCGGCCCGACAGCTCCACGCCGAGCGCCTTGGCCAGCGACCTGGTCCGCCGCGTGTCCTCGGCGGCCACCACGTCCGCTGTGGACAGGGCATCGCGCAGGCGCTGCGAGGCATCCCCGACGTCGCCCATCGGTGTCGCCGCCAGCACGAGCCTGCCCCCTGCCACCTGCGTCACCACACTCCTGTCCACGTCGAGCACATCCATCGAGCAGCGTATCGGCCCGGCCACGGGAACCGACCGGCACACCGGGGAACTCCACAACTCACGCGGATTCGACGGCGAGCCGGACGCACCCAACTGGTACGGCCTGAATTACCACCGTGGCGCGACAGCATACGATCGGGGCGTGACCCAGGTGACCGACCAGCGCGCGACCGCACGGTTCGGAACCGTGCCCTCCTGGTCGAGTCCGGGACCGCTGCGGCCGCCGCCCGACTTCGGCCCGGCCGATCGCCTGCGCGGCTGGCTGGTGACGGCGTTTCTCACCGCGATCGCCGCGGTCACGCGCTTCACGATGCTCAACTACCCGACCGACGCGGGCACACCGGTGTTCGACGAGAAGCACTACGCCCCGCAGGCCTGGCAGATGCTCACCGGCGGCTGGGTGGAGGACAACCCCGGCTACGGGCTGGTGGTGCATCCCCCGGTCGGCAAGCAACTCATCGCGGTCGGCGAGGCGATGTTCGGCTACAACGGCTGGGGCTGGCGCTTCACCGCCGCTCTCGCCGGAACCGTGCTGGTGCTGCTGGTGATCCGGATCGTGCGCCGGATGGCGCGCTCCACCCTGATCGGCGCGATCGCGGGCATCCTGCTGATCGCCGACGGGCTCACCTTCGTCTCCTCGCGTATCGGCATGCTCGACATCTTCATGGCGCTGTTCGTCACCGCCGCCTTCGGCTGCCTGATCGTCGACCGCGACGAGATGCGCGCCCGGCTCGCGCGCGCGGACGCCAAGGGCCGGATCGGCGTGACGGACTCCGGACCCCGCCTCGGGGTGCGCTGGTGGCGTTTCGGCGCGGGCGTGCTGCTCGGCCTGGCCTGCGGAACCAAATGGTCCGGCATCTATTTCATCGCGGCCTTCGGCCTGATGAGCGTCTACTTCGACCTCTCGGCGCGGCGGACGTACGGGGTGCGCCGCCCCTGGCTCGGCGTGGCGCTGCGCGATATCGGGCCCGCGCTCTACGCACTGGTGCTCGTGCCGCTCGGCGTCTACCTGGCGAGCTATTGGGCCTGGTTCGCGAGCGAGACCGGCGTGTACCGGCACATGCCGGGCAATCCGTCGGCGCCGACCGACCCGATCGGTACCGGCGGATTCTGGTCACATGTGGCGCCGGACGCGCTGCGCTCGCTCTGGTACTTCAACGCCAGGTCGCTGGAATTCCACACCGAGCTCACCAATTCGGCGGGCAACCATCACCCCTGGGAATCCAAACCCTGGACCTGGCCCATGGGCCTGCGCCCGATGTTGTACTACTACGCCGACAGCGGGGTCACCGGTTGCGGGCAGACCCAGTGCGTGAAGGCCGTGATGCTGATCGGGACGCCGGCCATCTGGTGGGTCGCGGGTCCGGTACTGGCCTGGATGCTGTGGCGCACCGTGGTCCGCCGCGACTGGCGCTACGGCGCGGTGCTGGTCGGCTACGGCGCCGCGCTGCTGCCCTGGTTCGCCACCCTCGACCGGCAGATGTATTACTTCTACGCCGTCCCGATGGCCCCGTTCCTGGTGATGGGCGTGGCGCTCGCGCTCGGCGACGTGCTGGGCCCGGCGCGCCCCTCCACCATTCCGCGCAGCCCCGCCGGGACCTACCTGCCCGCCCCACCGAACGAACGACGCAGTCTCGGACTGCTCGCGGTCTGTCTCTACCTGGGTCTGGTGATCGCCAACTTCATCTGGCTCTGGCCGATTCTCACCGCCCTGCCGATCACCCCGGGCAACTGGCACGACCACCTCTGGCTGCCCAGCTGGAGGTGAGGCGTGGTCAGCCTTCGAGGGCCGCTCGCACGTATCGCAGCGCGGCGGCGTCGTCCAATCCCAGCCTGCGCACCGTCGCGACGTATGCGGTGGCCGCGCGGCCCGCTACGTCCCTGGTCGGGTCACCGGACGACGCGATGAACGACCCCTGCCTGCCCCGCGTTTCGACCACTCCGTCGGCCTCCAGCTCACGGTAGGCCCGCGCGACCGTGTTCGGGGCCAAGCCGAGTTGGGCGGCAAGGGCGCGGACGGTCGGGATCTTGGTTCCGGCGGTCAGCTCGCCGGAACGCACCTGGGCGATGACGCCGAGGCGCAACTGCTCGTAGGGCGGCACCGGCGATTCGTGGGAGACCGTGATGGTGAACATGGCGGGCTCACACGTCGTCTCGGGACAGCGGGCAGGACAGGCAACGAGGTCCGCCGCGGCCGGAGCCCAATTCGGACCCGGGAATGCGCAGCACCTCGATCCCGGCGTCCTCGAGTCTGGCGTTGGTCATCTCGTTGCGCTCGTAGGCGACCACCACGCCGGGAGCCAGCGCAAGGGTGTTGTTGCCGTCGTCCCACTGCTCGCGTTCGGCGGTGACCCCGTCCAGGCCGGTGTCGATCACCCGCAGCTTGTCGATGCCCATCGCCTCGGCGGCCGCGGGCAGGAACGGGTCGGGCCCGCGCATGCTGACCCGGCCGCTACCGAGCCGGCCGCCGTAGTCGTCCTCCTTGCGAATCGTGAAAGCGCACAGCGACTCACGCACCGCGGGGTACATCACGACGGCGTCGGCGTCGACCATGGTGCACACCGTGTCCAGGTGCATGGTCGCGCGCGTCTGCGCGATCGGCAGCACCAGTACGGTGTGGGCCAGGTCGTCGTCGAACAGGCTGCGCGCCAACGCTTCCGCGCCCGCGGGCGAGGTGCGCTCGCCGACGCCCACCGCCACCACGCCCTCCGACAGCAGCAGCACGTCACCGCCCTCGATCGGCGCGGTATGCGATTCGTAGGCGCGGCGCACCCCGAGGAAACGGGGATGGAAGGCGTAGATGAGGTCGGTCAGCGAGGTCTCCCTGCTGCGGGCGGGCAGCGCGAGCGAGGTGATCGCGACACGCGGACCGACCCAGAACGACGAGTCCCTGGTGAACAGCAGATTGGGCAGCGGGTCGATGACGAAGTCACCGCCGTGGTGCATGCGGCGGACCAGCGAGGTGGCGTCGGGCCCGAACGGCAATTCGTCGAATGTCATGCCCGCCATGAGAATCTCGGCCAGTTCCGCGGCGGGCACGCCGCGCAGGAATGCGGCCAGCTCGTCGGCCAGGGCGTGCCCGAGCCTGCGCGCGTCGACCGCGGCGGAAATGCCCTGGACGCGGGCCGCGCCGCTGACCGCGAGCGTTTCGGCGAGCAGGTCGGACAACAACAGCACCTCGGTGCCGCGCCCGCGCAGCACCTCGGCGAAGGTGTCGTGCTCCTGCTGGGCGCGCTCCACCCACGGGATGCCGTCGAACAGCAGCTGATCGTTGTTGCGCGGGGTAAGCCTGCGCAGCTCGCTGCCGGGACGGTGCAGCAGCACCGTACGCAGCGCGCCGACCTCGGACGTCACGGCCAAACGCGCACCCTCCTGCGCGGACACAGCATCTGCTCCCATGATCAGACCGTAGTGCGCCGCGGCCCGGAGAGCACGGAATTCCTCGGCTTCGAATGCCGACCGGTCCGTGATCCCCCGAATCCGGTCCCCCACACCCTAACCTGAAGTATTGTTGAGGTGAGTAGGGAGGAGCGTGCATGTCGACAGCAGCCGATTGGCGGGCGAAAGAGCTGACCCCGGGGCAGCTTTCCGAGCGTAGTGGAGTGGCGGTCTCCGCGTTGCACTTCTACGAACGGGAAGGACTGATCACGAGTAGACGCACCAGCGGGAACCAGCGCAGATACGCCCGCGAGACCCTGCGCCGCGTGGCGTTCATCCGCATCTCCCAGCGCGTCGGCATACCGCTGAGCGAGATCCGGGCAGCCCTCGATCAGCTACCCGAGGGCCGCACTCCGACCCGGCGCGACTGGGAGACGCTGTCGACCGCGTGGCGCGCCGACCTCGACGACCGGATCACCCAGCTGATCCGCCTGCGCGACAGCCTCACCGGTTGCATCGGCTGCGGCTGCCTGTCGCTGGGCACCTGTCGCCTGGTCAACGAGCACGACCGGCTCGGCGCCGAGGGACCCGGCGCGCGCGTGCTCGACGTGCATCTCAACTGCCCGTCGAAGCCAGCAGCCTGCTGAACCGCGCGCTGGTGCGGCGCATCACGAACTCGTAGGGGAAGGCGAATTTGCGCGCCCACCAGTAGCCGAATCGGATGTCGAACGAGCTGTAGACCAGGAACCGGTTGCGTTCGATCCCGCGCAGGATCGCCGTCGCCACCTTCTCCGGCGGCACCGCGTGCTCGGCGAAGGCCGCGGTGAGCCGCTTGATCTTCGGGTCCTCCTTGTCCACCCCGACCAGCTCGACGCTGCGCACCAGCGGCGTGTTCACCGCGCCCGGCGCCACCAGGTGCACCGTGATGCCGTGTTGCGCCAGATCGAAGCGCAGGACCTCCGACACGCCGCGAATGCCGTATTTGCCCGCGCTGTATGCCGCGTGCCACGGCAAGGCGAGCAGACCCGCCGCGGAGGACACGTTCACCAGCGCGCCACCCTTGCCCGCGCGCACCATCGGCGGCACGAAGGTCTCGATGACGTGGATCGGGCCCATGAGATTGACCTCCACCATGCGCCGCCAGTGCTTGTGCTCCAGGTTCTCCACCGTCCCCCAGACCGACGTGCCCGCGATGTTCATGACGACGTCCAGGCTGCCGAGTTCGGCGTGCACCCGATCGGCGAAGGCGCGCACCGCGTCGTAGTCGGTGATATCCAGCGCTTCCGCCAGGGCGACGCGGCCGCCCGCGGCGCGGATGTCGGTCACCGTGGCGTCCAGGCCTTCGGCATCGATGTCGGTGAGCACCAGTTCGGCGCCGTCCGCTGCGGCGGCCATGGCGGTGGCCCGGCCTATGCCGCTGGCGGCACCGGTGACCAGAACCTTCCCCTCGCGCACCGTCGTTCGACCCGCTCGCCCGCGACTTCTACCCAGCACTGCGCATCCCATCTCGAATCGCCGAATCGGTTTCCCGCAGGGTAGTCCAGGCGACGGTCTCCGACCGCAACGCCGTTACCGCCCGAGCACCGCGAGCATGCCCGCGACGGCGCGCGGCCAGGTGAACTGCTCGGCGCGGCTGCGTGCGGCTCGGCGCCGACCGGCCTGCGGCATGGCCAGCACGTCGCTGACCGCCTGCGCGAAAGCGGACGGATGATCGGCGGCCACCGCGCCGCAGTCGGCGGTCACGATGTCGGCCAGCGCCGAGGATCGGCTGGCCACCACGGGTGTGCCTGCCGCGAGCGCTTCCAGAGCGGCGAGTCCGAAGGTCTCGTGCGGGCCCGGCGCCAGCGAGACGTCCGCGGTGGCAAGCAGTTTGGCGACCATCTCGCGGTCGGAGATGAAACCGGTGAAGTGCACGGCGGGCACCCCGCCGGGCAGCGGAGCCAGCGCGCGAGCCCGCCGTTGCAGCGCGTCCCGGCGCGGCCCGTCCCCCGCGACGACCAACCGCGCCTCGATCCCGGCGTCGCGCAACGCGCCGACCGCCTCGATGCTGCGATCCACCCGCTTCTCGACCGACAACCGGCCGCAGTGCACCAGCAGCGGATGACCGGGCACGCCGAGATCGGCCCGCAGCCCGCGATCACGCCGGTCCGGGCGGAACAGCTCGAGGTCGACACCGAGCGGGACCAATTCGACATTCGCCGCGCCGATGCGCTGGAACTCCTCGCGCGCGAACCGGGTGGTGCACACCACCATGTCGTAGTCGGTGGCGGTGCGCCGGTTGGCTACGTCGGCGCACCGGCGCGCCACCGGGCCGGGCAGCACCTGCCCCAGCAGCCGGTCGAGCCGCTCGTGCGAGATCATCACGCCGGTCACGTCGCGACGCCGCGCCCAGCGACCGAAGCCGCGCAGTGTCAGCCGGTCGGACACCTCGAGCACGTCGGGCCGCAATCCGTCCAGGACGTCGGCCACCCGGCGGGGATCCGCGGCACGGTAGCCCCCGGTCCACGGAATGGCCAGCGCGGGCAGCGTGATCCGCACGACCCCCGTGGGCAGGATCTCCTCCGATCGGCGCGGACCCGGCACGATCAGCACCACGTCGTGGCCTGCGGAGACATAGCCCTCGCCGAGGTGGTGCAGCGCCGTGCGCAGCCCACCCGAACGCGGACCGTAGAAGTTCGCAAGCTGAACTATGCGCACGTGGCCGATGTTGCAGCGGATCGGGTTACCGGCGACCAACGGTGGGTGAACGGCCGTGAAAGAAAAGGACAACCAGCCGCCCACCGGCGGATGCGGCCGTGATCTCAGTGCGCGGGCAAGCCGCGCCCGGCGCGGGGCAGATCCAGATCGAGCGGGATCCGGCCTGCCACGAGATGCTCCTCGACCTGCTCGGCGGGCATCGGCCGCGCGATCAGGAAGCCCTGCGCGCGGTAGCAGCCGAGGCCGACCAGCGTCCGCGCGGCGACCGCCGTCTCGACGCCCTCTCCGACGACGCCCAGCCCGAACGAGCCGGCCAAGCCGATGATGGACTTCACGATGGCCAGATCGTCGGTGCTGGCGCCGAGCCGCTGCACGAACCCCCGATCGATCTTCACCGCGTCCACCGGCAGCGCCTTCAGATGCGACAGCGAGCTGTAGCCGGTACCGAAGTCGTCGATGGCGATCTGCACGCCCATCCGCTTCAATCCGCGCAGGGTGACCTGCGTGCGGGCCAGATCCTGGACCACGACGTGCTCGGTGATCTCCAGGCACACAGAGCTGCCGTCGATGCCGAACAGGCGAAGGATGTCCTCGATGCGCTCGACGAAATCGAGGCTGACCAACTGCACCGGCGACACGTTGATCCGCATCACCACGTTGCCGGCCATACCCCGCCTGCGCCATTCGGCGAACTGCGCGCACGCCGACCGGATGACCCAGCGTCCGAGCTCACCGGCCAGGTTGGTGGCTTCGGCGACGGTGACGAACGCGGCGGGCGGCAGCAGCCCCCTGGTCGGGTGCAGCCAGCGGACCAGCGCCTCCAGCGCGACGATGCGACCCGTGCGCAGGTCCACCTCGGGCTGGTAGTGCAGCAGCAGCGAGCCGTCCGACACCGCGCCGCGGAGGTTGAGCTCCACGTCGTCCTGGAGTTCGAACTGGGCGCGCATGGTGTCGGTGAACACCGCGACGCCGTTGCCGCCGCCCGACTTCGCCGACAACAGCGCATGATCGGCGCGTCGCAGCACGTCGGCGACAGTGGTCTCACCGGGGATGCCCAGCGCCACTCCGACGCTGGCTCCCCGGCTGACGGACTCGCCGCCGACGGTGACGCGCCGGGCGATCAACTGCTGGATCCGGTTGGCCTCGTATTCGGCGGCCACCGCGTCCATCGGTTTGGCGGGCACGATGACGAACTCGTCGCCGCCTAGTCGGGCGATCATGTCGTTCGGGTCGAGGTTCTCCCGCAATCGCGTCGACAACGTGCGGATGAAGTTGTCCCCGGCGGTGTGACCGAGGAAGTCGTTGAGAGCTTTCAAGCGGTCCAGGTCGAGGAAGAAGGCCGCCACCGGGCCGGGGCTACCGGAACGTAATCGCTCTTCCATGTGCTCGAGCAGCGCTCGCCGGTTCGCCAGGCCGGTCAGGTCGTCGTGCAGCGCGATATATCGGAGACGTTCCTCCGCGACCACCCGCGCCTGCAATTGCGCGAAGAGCGCCGCGATGGCTTTGAGCACGTTGAGTTCGCGGGTGCTCCACTCCCGGTCACCCGACTTGACGAACCCGAGCACGCCGGTCGGCTCGCCCCGCGACAGCAGTGGCACGGCCGCCGAGGTCACTCCGGCGATGCCGGACCCCCGGCGGACGGTCTCCTGGTAATCGGCGAACTCCGGGGTCGGACGGGCGACCATCGGCTCGGTCGCGTTCTCCAGCGCACGGAACACCGGGTCGGCGCCGTCGAAGTAGATCACGCCGAGCGGGTCCGGATCCGGCACGTGCTGCCGGTGCGGCCACTCCGCGATGAGCACGGTTGCTCGACGTTCACGGTCGGTGTGGCGCACGTAGCTGAAGTCCACGTCGAAGTACTCGACCAAGTGCGCGAGCACGCGTTCGGTGGCGGCGACCATCGTCGTGGCGTCCACACCCATGAGCTCAGAGGCGACCTGGGTCACCAACGAGTCGAGTGTCCGCCGTGGCACATTGTCTCCGATCGCGCTAACTACTGGTGTCCACACCGAGCACCGGACGCCGCCTGCTGCGTACGGTGGCGGCGGAGGCGTAGCTCAGGCGAAGCACCAACGCCATGGTCTCATGCTCAGGCACTTCCAGCAGGTCCAGGAAACGGCCCTGAAGTGACGCTAGTGTATCCGTGAAGTCGGGGGAAATCGCAGCAAGTTCCGCCGGGCGTCGGGCGTAGAGGTATACCGGCGAAATCGGTTGCACACACAATCCGAGGCGCTCGGCCTGCACCCAAACCCGCGCGACCGCCGCGCCCGCCTCCGCGTAGTCGGTCAATCGCGGGTCGGTCGCCTCGAACGTCACCGCCAGAATGGCCGAGCTGGACCGCACCCGGTCACCGGTGTATTTCCCCAGCGCCGAACCACCCGACCAGGAGCGCAACTGCGCCATGACGTCGGCGCGGGTGGTGATCTCGAATGCCGCCCACTCGTCGTCGGTCAGTTCCAGGCTGCGGGCATCGATCCCGGTCTCCGGGTCGTCGTCCGGCCAACGAACTTCGGCGAGCATTTCCTCGTATAACCGGGGCGTGAGATAGCGGATTCGATCGGAATCGCTCAGCAAATGCGCAGCTGCTTCGATGCCCCGCCGGTCCACCACCGCACGCACGTGCGCGCCGGCCGATTCGGCGGTTTCGGCGAGGGCATCGAGTACCCCGTCGGCCAGTCTGGCCCCGGTGCCGACCCTGCGGTTGGTCTCGCGCCGCAATACGGCGGGATAGTCGGCGGCCATTTCGGCGCTCCGGTCGTTTCCCAGCCGCAGGCGCGCGACGAGCAGGCCGGACCCCGGCGCACCCTCGATGAACTCGTGCGGGCCGAGAATCCCGTGCGCGGCCGCGGCGACCCGCGCGTTGTACACGGCCGCGCCGAGCGCGACGGCGCTGCCGCGATAGCCGATATCCATCGCGGTGCTGTGCTCCGGCGCCAGCTCGATGAAGATGTCGCTCGCTGCGGCTCGCAGCGACCAGGGCTGCATGTTTCCGCCGGACGGCGCCCGCTGCGCGCAGGCCAGGACACTGTCGACGGGCCCCGCAACGGCCTCCGGCGTCGCTTCGGCCCACACCGGCTCGTCGTTCGGCGGCGGATCGGCCAACTCGTCGAGATGCTGTTCCACGTCGACCCGCACGCGACCGGAATCCAGCTTCCACCCCAGTCCGATGCGCCGGACGGCGGCGACCACGCTCGCGGCGCCGAGCGTGACGTCCCCGGCCAGCTGCGGCCAGCTGGTCACCGTCTCGCCGACCTCGACCAGGCTCGCGCCCAGCCGCGGTGACAATGCGGCAGCGCCGAGCAGCTTCACCACGAACGGGGCCTTCTCCCTCGAAGTCAGCCCGCGCAAGTCCTGTGCGCGGACGTCGCCGAGTAATCCGTGAAACGCCGGGCGCTGAGGTTCCAGATCGAAACGCTCCACATCCAGCAAACCCCGATCGCTGGTCTCCATCAGGACGGGAACGCGGTGCCGGGCCGCCGCCTCGCGAACCACCAGTTTCATATCGAGCGAATCACATTCCTCGACCACGATCGCGAGCCCCGCCAAGAACTCGTCCACCGAATTCTCGTCGACGCCGGATTCGAAGACCTGTACCGGCAGATAGGGATCCAACTCGGCAATACGGCGCGCGGTTACCACCGCTTTGTTGACGCCGACGTCGAACAGCGTTCCCGCAACCCGGTTCAAATTGGACAACTCGATTTCATCCAAGTCGGCCAAGCGTAATTCACCGCAAACGCCCTCGAGTGCGAGCAGATGCGCGATAGCGTGCCCCGCGCTTTGTCCGATGATCCCGATCGTTTGTCCGGCCAAGCGATCCTGCTCGGCTCTGGTCAGTTTGTTCCGATTGCGGTCCAGCCGAATCATCCGGAAAGTACGCGGCCCCGGCAATCCGACCACCGTCGCGCGCCACGGATAGTAGATCCAGCGATCCGCCTCCGGGCCTTCCGCGATATCCGGCGCGGCGACCATTCTTTCGTACTCCACGTGCAACGACGCACGTAGATCGAGGAATTCGATGTGCGGGTCCGCGCGCAACCCGGCGAGTATCCGGGCATCTTCCGGATCGGTGGAGTCGAGGATCAGCGGCCGGTGGTCCGCTACTCGGTTGGGGTCATCGCCCATATCCGCGCCGGCCCTCCGTCCCACAGCCGATCGCGCACCGCGTGTCGAGCGGACGTGCGGCCGGCAGGCCGAGCGCGTCCTGTTCGGCGTGCGTCAGCGACCGCTGCGCTTCCTCGGCGAACACGGCGTAACCGCGGGTGTCCCACCACAGCGGAACGGTCTGGTAGCGCTCGTCCGGATACGGCACCGAAGGGATGTGCTCGGCGGGCACCGCCCCGCAGGCCGAATGACGGGCCACGGTGAACGATGCCACCGTCGCGAAGCCGTAGCGCGCGCCGAGCAGGCGCGCGCCGTGCAGCACGGTGCGCGAGATCGCGGCGCCCAACTCGGCTCGCTTGGCCGCGTCGCGCGCGACCCACGCCCCCTTGGCTTCGACCACCCCGTGCGGTATCCGATCGGCGATCATCCGGCGCACCTCCTCGGCGCCCGGATGACCGGCCCACTCGACCAGCGCGTGCGCCTGCTCCGCGTCGGTGTAGGGCCCCTGCATCCGCACCCCGGCGACCATGTCGCCGTCGGCGTCGAGCGCGGCGAAGAACAGCGACGTCGATTCGCCGTCGGCGACCGTGTCGTATTCGAGTGCGTGTTCGACGCCGAAGCGCCGGTAAACATCCAGTGCCCCGCCGAGATACCGGTGCCAGAGCTCCGGTGACACACCCGGTTCGGAGACAAAGAACGCACACTCGGATTGCGCGTCGTAATACCGCCGCACTCCCCGCCCACGGGAGTTCCTCGGCACGACTGCAATCAGATCCACAGTCATGTTGTTCCTACTCCATCGCCGCGCCGCCCTGCGCGATAGTCCAGCCCGATCCAGCCCGATGCAGCCCCCACGGCCTGAGCCGAGATGAAGTTGCCCAGGGCAGTATCCGTCATCGGGCAGGAATTGACCAGCCGTCCGGCTAATCTTCCGAAAACTCTCCGGTACACCGACTATTTTCCCAGGTCAACCGGCAAGCAATCAGTATCGAAAATAACGTGGAGACCAGTTGGTTCGGAGATAGTTACTATTCAGCAAGCTAAACGAGGATCGAAATGAACAACTCGACCGACTCCGGCCCGTGCCAGATCTCGATTTCTTCCCGATAGGCGCGAGTGATCTCGGCGGACGCCGTCGCGTCATCGACCTGCGCCCAGGCGTCCTCCACCGGATCGTGATAGTCGCCGTTGGGCGCGAAGCGGGCATAAACGCCTTTCGGCACCCGCACCAGGACATCGCCCACCGGCACGACGTCCGGGGAGGGGTACTCGAAGCAGACCACCGCGTTGTAGTTCCCGGCCGGGTCCGGCACGTACACCGTGTACATCGGACGATCCTCGCCCGCCCGGTCACGCAGCCGGTCCTTGAGGAAGTCGATCAGGTCGCTGTTGCTGACCTTGAAGCTCGGGCGCACGCGCGGAACCACCAGCCCGCCGTAGATCGCCTCGGCACGCACCACGATCGCATAGCTCATCGCGCGTCTACCGCCAAGTACAGATCGATCTTGTAGGCGTGCGGATAACACTCGAAATCGCCGGTATAGGTGCGCTTGATCTGGTTGTGCTCCTCGGCGTAGGCGATCTGCGTCCACAGGTCGGTCATCACCTGCGGGAAGTTACCGACCGAGGAGAACCGGGCGTAGGCGCCGCGCGGCAACCGGGCGACCAAGTGACCGCGGGTGACGTCGTCGAAGGAGGAGCACTGGTAGCCGACGATCTGCGTGTTGTAGGTGCCCAGCTCCCCGGTGTAATCGGTGTAGGCGCTGGCCAGCGGCCCGCCGAGTTCCTGGTGCAACACCGCAGCCCACGCGGCCTCCAGATCGCGGTCACGCAGTTCCCCGAGCGCGCGTTTGGGGCTGCGCACCGGCAGCCCGGCAACCCACGTCTCGTCCCGCTCGACGATTTCAAACTGCATGAAAAGACTCTTTCGATGGAAGCCGGAGGTGAACCACCGCATCCGGTCGGTCGGAATCGCCATGCTACCAACCCGGACCGGGTGGTACCGATCACATGTCCAGCCCGAAGGACGCCCGATCACGTCGCTGAACTGGACAGATGTCCGAAGCGGTCCGGCACGCGCGAGGCGGATCGTCACGGGGCGGCATCGGCCCGCACGGCTGATGCATAGTGGGCATGATCGTCCGGTTCGCCGATCCCGTGGCACCGCCGAACGGAGCGCTGATGAATGAGACCCCGATCTTCGACCGACATCGCCGTACCGCCGCGGCAGCCGGGCCGTGGCACCGGTGCGAGCGCCATATGGGGCGTGACGACGCCGACCCGAGCACCCCGCACTGACGTGTGCCGGACCATCGCAGAACTCGACGCGGCGGTCGCCGACTGCTTCGCCTGCCCACGCTTGGTCGCCTGGCGCGAACTCGTCGCGAAACAGAAGCGGGCCGCCTTCCGCGACCAGACCTATTGGGGCCGCCCGGTCCCCGGATTCGGTCCGGGGGACGCGCGGATGCTGATCGTCGGACTCGCGCCCGCCGCGCATGGCGGCAACCGGACCGGCCGTATGTTCACCGGCGACCGCAGCGGCGATGTGCTCTACGCGGCGCTGCACGCGGTCGGTCTGGCCAACCAGCCGACCGCGGTCGGTGTCGACGACGGCCTGCGACTCGACGGCGTGCGGATCACCGCCCCCGTGCACTGCGCGCCGCCGGACAACAAACCGACGCCGGAGGAACGCGATCGTTGCAGCCACTGGCTGGAGACCGAACTGGGCCTGCTGACCCCCACCGCGCGCTCGGTGGTGGTGCTCGGCGCGTTCGGTTGGCAAGCCCTGCTCCCGGTGCTGGCGCGCGCCGGATGGGTCGTCCCGCGCCCGCGACCGAAGTTCGGCCACGGCGCGCACGTGGAACTGACCGCGACCGACGCCGACCGTAGCCCGCTGCACCTGTTCGGCTGCTACCACGTGAGTCAGCAGAACACCTTCACCGGCCGCCTCACACCGGCCATGCTCGAGCAGGTACTCGCCGAAGCGGCGGTGGCCGCCGGGCTCGACGTGCGGCGAAGTCACGCACCGCGCGGGTGATCGGGCTCGCAACCGGCGCCGATCCAGCGAGTCAGACGTGGTCGACGAGTGCGGGATGACCCGCTTCGTGGGCGCAGTGCGCGCAGCAGAAGTAGTCGCCGCGCGCCTCGACGCCATGGCCGAGGATGCGGCAGGAACAGTGCGTGCACGTCGGAGCCATGGCGTTGATCGCGCATTCGAAGCTGTCGAACGTGGCGGACTCGCCGTCCCGGGTGATGGTGAACGTCTTGTCGTACTCGTTTCCGCAGGTGTCGCAGGTGGCCATGAGGTTCACGGTCCTCTCGCGTCGATGGGAAGAGCGTCGCAGTTCGCGGTACCCACCCCTGAGGACGCAAAACGGACCCGGGGGCCTCAGGCCAGGCGCAGCGCACCGACCGGGCAACTGTCGACGACCAGCTCCAGAAGTTCCCGCTCCGACGGCTCGACGGTCTCCGGCGGCGCGACGATTCCGTCGCCACCGACCCGGAACAGGTCGGGCGCCAGTGCTTCACACATGCCGTGCCCCGCGCACACGATGCGGTCGGCGACGATTCTCATCGGTCGATCCGCTCCAGCCGGATGGGCAGTCCATCGGCAGGCACCGGACCCGTCCCGGCGACCAGCGGCATCCGGTAGCCGTCCGGCACGCTCCAGCGATACCGCAACAGCATCTGGTGCACAACGGCTTTGACCGTCATGCCGCCGAAGTAGAGGCCGATGCACTTGTGCGCGCCGCCGCCGAAGGGCGCCCACGCGAAGCGGTGCGATTTGTCCTCACGGCGGTGGTCGGCGAAACGCTCCGGGTCGAAGGTGTCGGCGTCGTGCCAGTACTGCTCGGTGCGCATGAGGCCGTACGTGCCGCAGAGGATGAACGTCCCCTTCGGCAAGTAGTAGCCGAGGATGTCGGTGTCGGCGATGGTCTGGCGGACCTGCTGGGCCACCGGCGAGTAGACCCGCAGCGCCTCCTTGAACGCGAGGTCGAGCGAGGGCAGGCGGTCGAGATCGTCGTAGTCCAGCGTGGGCTTGCCCAGCGCGAGCGATTCGGCGCGCAGCCGCTCCTGCCATTCGGGATGCCTGCCGAGCTCGTAGACGAGCATGGACGCGGCGATGGTGCTGGTGTCGTGGGCGGCCATCATCACGAAGATCATGTGCTCGACCACCTCGCTGTCGGTGAAGGTCTCGCCTTCGGCGGTGCTCGCCCGGCAGAGCACGCTGAACAGGTCGTTGCCGCCGCCCGCGCGCTTGGCGGGCAACTCACGGCGGAAGTGCTTCTCGAGCACCCGGCGCCCGCGCACGCCGCGGGCCCACACCCCGCCGGGCACGTTCGCCCGGATCAGCGCGGCGCCACCGCGCACCGCGTCCTCGAAGGCACGCTCCAACCGTGCGGCGTCCTCGCTGAGCTCGGCGCCCGCGAAGACTTCGGTGGCCTGCTGGAGCAGCAGTTTCTTGATCGCGCGGTAGACGCGGAAGTCGTCGGCGGGCTCCCACCGCGCCATGCCGCGGGTGATCCGCGGCGTTGTCATGTCCAGGTAGCCGATCAATCGCGGACGCGTGAACGCCTGCTGCATGATACGCCGATGGTAGAGGTGGTCGTCGAAGTCGCGCAGCAACAGTCCGCCGTGGAAGAACGGGCCGATCAGCCACTCCCAGGCCCGCTGCGCCGACAGCACCTTGTTCCGGTCCAGCATCACCGCCTCGTAGCCCTCCGGGCTGCCGATCGTGACCATCCGCCGACCGAGCATGCCGAACCACTGCACCGGGCCGAGGCGATCGAATCTCGCGCGCGCGAACTGGATCGGATCGGCCAGCGCGTGCAGGGTGTAGCCGATGCCGGGGAGCCCGAAGTCGCCGAGCACCGGTTTCAGTCCGCTGCCCGGCGGCGGATCGGCCAGCGGACGCACCCGCACCGGATACCGCGCGACCAACCGCGCGGCACCACGCTGCGCGCGCCACGCCCAAGTGGCCCGCGCCTGGCGGACCGTGTCGTTGACCTCGTCCATCGACTGGGGCACAAGCAGACTCATGACCGTCTTCCCTTCGCGACACTGCGATGATCCGACGATATAGGAAACACACGTTTCCGTAAACGTTTGTTTCCCAATTTTGACTGTGTCAAGCTGGCGTGGTGACCCGTACCGTCAGCGGCACCTACCGCGGAACCTCCACGGCCGAGCGCCGGGAGAACCGGCGCAGGAGGCTGCTCGACGCCGCCCTGGACATCATGGGCACCCAAGGCCTGTCGGCATTGACCGTGCGTGGAGTGTGTGAACAGGCCAAGGTCGGCCCGCGCTTCTTCTACGAAGCCTTCCCCGACCTCGACGCGCTCGCCTCCGGCGTGCTGGCCGAGATCCAGCAGGCGGCGCTCGACCGGGCCAAGGCCGCGATCGCCGAGACCACGGGCACCCCGGGCGACCGGATCCGCGCCGGGGTCGCCGCCCTCATCGTCGAACTCACCGACGATCCGCGGCGGGCGAGAGTGGCGTTCGCCCAGACCTACGGCGACGAGGCGCTGATGCGCAGCCGTTTCGCGGGCATGCGGCAGGTGGCCGACGTCATCATCGAGCAGACCCGCCTGGTACTCGAGCTGCCCGAAGGGCAGGACACCGCGATCGCCGCCACATCCCAGCTGATCACCGGCGGCGCGGCCGAACTGGTCCTGGTCTGGCTGGACGGCGGGCTCGACGTCGACCGTGACGGACTGATCGCCCTGCTCGCCGATTTCACCGTCGCGATGATCGATCGGCTGCCCGCGGTCGCCGGACGGCTGTCGGGCCTCACACCAGGTTCTTGATCAGCGCGGACATCAGCGGCTCGCGCAGTCCCGGTAGCGCCGAGAAATCGCCCGCGACGACTCGGTTGGTGGCCAAGGAGACCACCGCGCCGATCACCGCCTCGCCCATCAGCCGCTGATGCGGCCGGGTCGTGCCGAACGCCGCCGCGAATCCGTCCACCAAAGCGGCCTGGGCCGCCAGCCGCCGCTGGAGTACCGGCCGTCCCGCCGCATACACCTCCACCAGGAACACCTTCGCCACCTGCGGCTCCTGCGCCAGAGTGGACAAGTACGCGTCGAGGGCGCGATCCATCCGCTCGAGCGAGGTGCCGTCGGCCGCGAGCGCGTCCCCGATCC
Organism: Nocardia asteroides; assembly: GCA_019930625.1. NCBI lineage: Bacteria > Bacillati > Actinomycetota > Actinomycetes > Mycobacteriales > Nocardiaceae > Nocardia > Nocardia asteroides. The sequence goes on along the minus strand of CP082844.1, from coordinate 2,893,679 downwards.
GGGTCATCACGATCTCCACGGCCATGTCGTAGGCGGCAAGGAAGCACGCCTCCTTGTTCGCGAAATGCTGATAGAAGGTCATTCGCGAAACCCCGGCTCGTTTCAGGACGTCCGCCACCGTCGCCGCCGCGTAACCCTTGTCCGCGGCCGCTTCGATCATCGCAACGAGCATGCGGGCGCGCTGGGCGGCCACCACCTCTTCCGGCGCGATGCCGTGGTTGCCGCCGTGCAGTTTTCCGCCCGCCCGCGCCTTCAGCAACGATCCTCGCTCCACATCCCGATGCTATGCATTCGCCCCTCCGGGCGCGTGTCCTTCGAACACCGCCGCCCACGATCCGTGGCTTCGGCGGAAATCGGGTGGAGAACGGTTCCGGACAGGCACAATGGCCGTCCGAGCGTGCTCATTTCGAGAGAAGGAGCGTGATCCCCAGTGCGAGGCAGGCAGCTGACCGGACGGAGCGCCCTGGTCGCGGCGCTGTGCACAGGAGCGTTCGCGGCATCCGCGGGCCCTGCCACCGCGGATGACCCCGCGTTCGTGAGCATCGGAGTAATACACACCTTCGGCGACACCTGCTACGGCCAAGGCCGAGCAGGCGTGTCCTCACCGACCGGAACCCCCGGCGCCGCCCGTTTCGGCATCAGCTTCGTCAGCTACACCCCCATGGGCATGCCGTGCTCCTTCACGGCGTTCGCCCACTGGCGCAACCTCGACAGCGGGGCCGCGGGCACCGTCGCCGTCCCGGTCACCGACAACACCGCGTGGAACCAGACACCCGCAACCATCTTCGCCGCCTTACCCACCGGCCCCGGCCGCGTGCGGGTCGACGTCACCACCGACTACCTCCACGTGTCCGCGCCGACCGTCGAAATCCGGATCCGCTGAGCTTCGCGACCCTGGCAGGAGTCGAGAAAGCAGCTTCGGAGCGAAGCTGATCCGATCCCTGGTGCTTCACACGGCACGGCGCACCCGGGCCGGACGAAAGGGACCTGCGAAACGCTCGGCGGACCCGGAGGGCGGCGGCCGATAGCGATGCGCGGGCAGTGGCCGGGTCCTAGACTGGGTAATCGCGGCACGGTCGACCGTCGAAGCGCTACGGCACCTCCACGATCGGCACAATTCGAAGTCCCGATCCGGCACGGGCTCGGTATCTCCGGCCCGGTTTCCATGGAGGAGGGCCGCATGCCCGACCCGTTCCATATGCGCGTCTGTCTACTCGGCCAGGGTTGTGTCTGCCCGACGGTCACCCTGTTCCTCGCCCCGGAGCCCTTGATCCCCGGCGGCACCATGCTGCACCTACTCGAACAGGCCCCGCTTTCCGACGACACCGGCACACCGATCCCCGACGCCGAGGTGATCGACCTGGTGCAGAGCGAGTCGGCTTCCTCCGCCCCCCTGCGCACCGAACTCCAGGAGTTCCGATCCGCCCGCCCCAACCCCCACCAGGTGCACGACATCCTGTACGACCACCACATCACCGACGCCGCACCGATGGGCTTGGACGTCAGCGACCCCGCCGAACTGACACGCCTGGCGCTACTCCCCGAACACCCCATCGGCTACCGCCGCATCGACGACTTCCAACAGGAGGCGACCGCCCGAGCCATGCTCGCGATCTACCGCCTCTTCGAAGTAGACCAACGCGCCCGCCTCATGTACCACGGCTTCGCCGACCCCACCACCGGCTGGTTCGCCCTGCGCACCGCCATCGCCTGAGCAACGTCACGCTCGAAGCCGCTGCCAGAGCTGGAGCCTCGGCCTCGACGCACACCGGCATCCGCTACAAACCCCCACCTGCGCGAACATCGGGTGGCCCGCGGACACCCAGGGAAATGCAGAAGGCCCACACTCTCCAGGAGCGTGGGCCTGCGACGAACGGAGTGGAGCTAAGGGGAATCGAACCCCTGACCTTCTCGATGCGAACGAGACGCGCTACCAACTGCGCTATAGCCCCGTGCGGTTCGGGGAACCGCGCTGTGACACTGTATCAGGCCGGGCCGCCAGACTCCGAATCGGTGCCCTGACCTGGTCGAATGGTCGGAATCACGCGCCGGCGGCGCGGCGGACGTCGCCGCTGGTGCGGGTGCGCAGGGCGCGGGCGGTGGCGGGGTCGAAGGGATCGAGGTGGGCGAACATGGGGTCTTCGTCGTCGAGTTCGATCAGTGTGGAGCGGCGGCGGAGGGTGCGGGCGGTGTCGCGGTCCATGGCGCCGTGCGGGGAGCGGGCTCGGCGCGCGCGTGGATCGCCTTCGTCCGCCTGGCCACGGTTGAGGCGCGCCGCGCGCCTGCGGCGGATCTCCTCCTCCATCCGCACCTGCTTGCGCAGGTAGGCCAGGTAGGTCACCAGCACGGTGGCGGCGAGCCCGCAGACCCACCACAGCAAGGGGGTGAACACGAGCGCGAGCGCGCCGGACAGGACCGCAGTCAGCAGCAGGCCGAGCACGGCACGCTGCCGGAAGGTGTAGCGGGCCGCGCGGGCGATGGCGTCGGCCTCGGGGTCGAAGCCGCCGCGGCCACGGCGGGAGGGGACGAACTCCGGTTCCCCCGAGCCGTCGTAGTCGTCGTAGTCCTCGTCGTCGTAGTCCTCGTAGTCGAAGTCCACGCGGGCGGGCACGGTGGAGCGCGCGGGTGGGATTCTGGCCGCGACCGGCTCGGGGTGGTGTGCGCGCACGCCGTCATCATCGGTTTCCGCGTCGATCTTCGCAGCGACTTCGGCGGCTTCGTCGTCGTCTTCCGACTCGTCTTCGTCCGGTGCGGCGGTCGCGAGGTCCTCGACCTCGGTGTCGTCCGTTTCGGCGGCAGCGATGCCGGACGCCGCGGCAGCGATGCCGGACGCCGCGGCAGCGATGCCGGACGCCGCGGCAGCGATGTCCGACGCCGCGGCGTCGTCGGCCGCGGGCGTGTTCTCCTCGTCGGTCTCGGTGACGGGCTCGTCGGCCGGTGTCGTCATCCGGTCCTCCGCATCATCGCTGTGGGCGTACTTTCTCGGTTCGCGGCGGGGCCGCCAGTTCGGATCGGTTTCGTGCCCGGCGGCCGGGCCTTTCCTGAGACGTCGTTTGCCTCCGCCGCGGTGCAGGACCCGGGTCGCCAGCGCGGCGTCGGTGGTCCGGCGGATTCTCGGGTGGCGGTCGGCGAGGATCGGGAAAAGGACGAAGACCCAGAGCACGACGAGTCCGATCCACAGGATCGAATTCGGCATCGCGTCAGCACCTCCGTCCCGCCTGGGTTTTGTCCGGCTCGGCCCGCCAACGGTGCGTCAGACGCCCCGCGCTCGGCCGGCCCCCGTCCGACGCAGCGGCGCGGACGCCGGTCCCCTCGCAGGCTCCCTGCCGATGACGCAAGACGCACCATCGACGTCCGTAGGCTAATTCCGGGTAGCACCAAGTTCCGGCAGGCGCGCCGTGCACATCCGCCACACCTGTCACACTTCCACCATGCCACCGCGGCCGGTGGCCGGTTCTACAGCAGGGTGACGCGCCCCTCTCGCACCAGCCGGTCCAGAACCGTTCCGACCACTTCCTCGACGGTCATGCCGACCAGCAGGTGATCCCGCCAGTCGCCGTCCACGTCGAGGTAGCGCCGCAACAGGCCCTCTTCCCGGAAACCGACATTGCGCAGCACCGCCTGGCTGGCCAGATTCTCCGGTCGCACGGTCGCCTCGACCCGATGCAGGCCGACCGGCCCGAAGCAGTGATCCAAGCCGAGCGCCAGCGCGGCCGTCGCGACGCCTTGCCCGCTGAGATCCTTGGCCACCCAGTAACCGATCCAGGCCGACCGCAGTGCGCCGCGCACGATATTGCCGACGGTCAACTGCCCGCTGAACACGCCGTCGACCTCGATGACCAACGGGATCATCGCGCCGCGCCTTGCCTCCGCTTTCAGGCTCGACCACAGCGAGGGCCAGTTGGAGGCGTGGTTGCGCGCCTCCCACGACCCGCGACCGGTCGGCTCCCATGGCTCGAGATGCGCCCTGTCCCGCAAGCGGATCCGGCTCCAAGCCGCCGCGTCACGCAGCCGCACCGGACGCAAGGTCACCTGTCCCGCGGCCACGCGGACCGGGCCCAACCGCGCGGGCCACCCCGGGTGCTGTGTGGCCCGGAAGACGTTCATGGCTTCCACGTCTCAGCCACGCTGCGCCAGAAAGGCGACTTGGACCTCGTCACCGGTACGGATCTCGGTGTCGTCCGGGTCGATCACGATCAGGCTGTTCGCCTCGGCGAGCGTGGCGAGCAGGTGTGAGGACGAGTTCGCGCCGCCGAGCGGTTGCACCAGGTATTCACCGGTCGCCTCGTCCCGCATGAGCTGAGCGCGCAGGTATCCCTTGCGTCCTGCCATGGAACTGATCGGCGTGATGGTCCGCGCGCTGATGATCCGGCGCATGGGATGCCTGCGCCCCAACGCGATTCGGATCAAGGGGCGCACCATCACCTCGAACACCACCAGCGCGCCCACCGGATTGGACGGCAGCAGGAAGGTCGGTACCTCGTCGCGGCCGAGGCGGCCGAAGCCCTGCACCGAGCCCGGATGCATGGCCACACGGGTGATCTCGAGTTCACCGAGCCCTTCGAGCGCCTCCCGGATCTGCTCGGAGGCCCAGCCGCCGACCGCGCCCGCGATGACGACCACCTCGGCGCGCACCAGTTGCCCCTCGACCACGTCGCGCAACCGGCGCGGATCGGAACCGACGATGCCGACGCGGTTCACATCCGCGCCGGCATCGCGTGCGGCCGCGGCCAGCGCGTAGGAGTTCACGTCGTACACCTGGCCGGGGCCGGGCGTGCGGTCGATATCGATCAGCTCTTCGCCCACCGAGATCACCGATAGTCGCGGGCGCGGGTGCACCAGCACCTTGTCGTGACCGACCGCGGCGAGCAGACCGACTTGCGCGGCGCCGATGATGGTTCCCGCACGTACCGCGACGTCGCCCGGCTGGACGTCGTCACCGACGCGCCGGACGTAATCGCCGGAGCGCACCGGCTCGTACACCTTTATCCTGGCCCGCCCCCCGTCGGTGAAATCCAACGGGAGGACCGCGTCGGCGAGGGTCGGCATCGGTGCGCCGGTATCCACCCGGACGGTCTGGCGCGGCTGCAAGCGGATCGGCTGACGGGAACCGGCGACCACCTCGCCGACCACCGGGAGGGTGAGGTCGACGAGTTCGCCGTCTTCGTCGCGGATGTCCGCACCGGCCGAGGCGACATCGACGCTGCGCACGGCGTAGCCATCGATGGCGGCCTGGTCGAAGCCGGGCAACGGCCGCTCGGTGACGACGTCCTCGGCGCACAGCAGGCCCTGTGCCTCGGAAATCGCGACCCGGACCGGCCGGGGCGCGACCGCCGCGGCGGTCACCTTGATCTGCTGATCCTCAACCGAGCGCATCCAGCCCTTCCTGATCCTCTCCGCACTCAACCGATCCGCACTTCAACCGATCCGCACTTCAACCGACTTCGCTGCGCGGGCGCGCGCGATCCAGCCGCGGCGCAAGCGCATTCGCGCGCACCGCGGTGAACCATCATTCGTACCCGACGCTCCACGCTCGGCGAAACCCCCGGCCGGGTCCGTCAGTCGTCGGTCGTCAGCTGCGGATCCCAGTCCGGACCGAGGCGGTACTGCAGCCACTCCCGCAGGGCGGGGCCGTATTCCTCTCGTTCCAGTGCGAAATCGACCGCAGCACGAAGATAACCGCCCGGGTTGCCCAAATCGTGGCGCGACCCACGGTGCACCACGACATGAACCGGGTGTCCCTCGGCGATCAGCAGGGCGATGGCGTCGGTAAGTTGCAGTTCGCCACCCGCGCCGGGCTCGATGCGGCGCAACGCGTCGAAGATCGCGCGGTCCAGCAGGTATCGGCCCGCGGCAGCGAAGGTCGACGGCGCGTCGGCGAGGGCGGGTTTCTCCACCATCCCCTTGACACGCAGGACGTTCGGGTTGACCGCGTCCGGCACCGGCGCCACGTCGAACACGCCGTACGCGCTGACCTCGTCCTTGGGCACGTCGATGGCGCACAGCACCGTGCCGCCGCGCTTACGGCGCACCCGGCTCATCACGTCGAGCACGCCGCGGGGCAGCACGAGGTCGTCGGGCAGCAGGACCGCGATGGCGTCCTCGTCGTCGTCGAGGGCCTGTTCGGCCTGGGCCACGGCGTGCCCGAGCCCGAGCGGCTCCTCCTGCACCACTGAGGTGACGTCGAGCAGCCCCGGCGCCTTGCGGACCTTCTCGAGCAGCTTGAACTTGCCGCGCTCGGCCAGCGTGCTCTCCAGCACCAGGTCCTCGACGAAGTGGGCGACCACGCCGTCCTTGCCGGGGGACGTGACGATCACCAGCCGCTCGGCGCCTGATCCGGCCGCCTCGGCGGCGACCAGCTCGATGCCGGGGGTGTCCACCACCGGGAGAAGTTCCTTGGGCACCGTCTTGGTCGCGGGCAGAAACCGTGTTCCGAGCCCGGCCGCGGGCACCACGGCCGTACGGAAGCACGACACCACCGCGGCGTCACCGGGCTGTCCGGCCTTTGCTGTCATACGCATACCCTATCCATCCATCACGCCGCCGGATCGGCGTCGCGCCGACCCGGTTCCGGGGTGAGCCTATGGTGATCACTGTGAAGATGCCCGGCGAGCGCGATAAACATGCATGGCGCATCGAACTCCTCGCCCAACGGGCTGTGATGAGCGCCACGGAGCGGGAAAACGAAGCGTTCGCCCTGGCCACGACGGTCGGCGCGGTGGGAGCGCGCGGGTGGGTCTGCGCGTATGTGCCGATCGCGGGCGAACCGGGATCGACGGCGATGCTGGACGCGCTGCTGGCCGGCGGCGCGCGCGTGCTGCTGCCGGTCACCGGCCCGCCGGGGCCGCTGAGCTGGGCCGAGTACACCGGCGCGGATGCGCTGCGCCGCGCCCGCTACGGGTTGCTGGAACCCATCGGCAGCGTGCTGCCTCCGGACGCCGTGACCAGGGCGGAGCTGATTCTGGTCCCCGCGCTGGCGGTGGACCTGCGCGGCGTGCGACTCGGCCGCGGCGCGGGCTATTACGACCGCACGCTGCCCGCCGCACGGCCGGACGCCAGGCTGGTCGCTGTGGTCCGGGACGACGAACTCCTCGACCGGCTCCCCGAGGAACCGCACGACCTGCGGATGGGCTGGGCGCTCACGCCACGGGGCGGGCTGCGCCGGCTGGGCGACCATTACGCTGGGGAATGAAGCAGCGATTGGCGGTGTTGGCACTGTCGGCTGTAGAGTGCTAGATCGACGAACACCGCGGAGGATCCTGTGCCTACTTACTCGTATGCGTGCACCCAGTGTGACAACCGCTTCGACATCGTTCAGTCCTTCACCGACGAGGCGCTGAGCGTGTGCTCGGAGTGCTCCGGAAAGCTGCGCAAGCTGTTCAACTCGGTCGGCATCGTCTTCAAGGGCAGCGGCTTCTACCGCACCGACAGCCGCGGTGGCTCCTCCACCGCGAGCGAGCCCGCCAAGTCCGAGAGCAGTTCGAGTTCGTCTTCGGACTCCGGGTCGTCGAGCGGGTCCACCGCGTCCACCAGCACGGCCGTGGCCAGCTGATTCGATCGGTTTTCCACAGCCGGTCAACTATCCACAAGGCACCGCGATCCCGGCCGGGCGAGGGTAAGTCCGGCCATAGGATCCGGCCATGACTCGTGCACTCGCCGACCTCGGCCGCGGCGGCTGGAATCCTTCCGGGTGGCAGCGACCGCCCTGGGCCGACGCCGTGCTGGCCAGACGGCTGCTCGCCGCCGCTCTCGCCGCGCTCGCGGCGTTCCTCTTCCTGCGTGGCGACCCGGACGCCGAGACCACGACGGTCGTGGTCGCGGGCCGGGATCTGGCCCCGGGCCGACTCCTCGAGGCGAGCGACCTGCGCTCCGCACCCCGCGAGGCGGGTACGTTGCCCGCGGGGGCCGTCGCCGATCCCGCCGCGCTCGTCGGCGCGACGCTGACCGGCGCCATGCGGCAGGGCGAGGTGTTCACCGACTTGCGGGTCGTCGGTCCGCGCTTGGCCGCGGCGGCGACCGGCGGGCGCGAAGCGCGCATCGTGCCCATCCGCCTCGCCGACACGGCGGTCGCCGACATCCTGCGCGCGGGCGATCGCGTCGACGTCATCGGCGCGGAAGAGGCGAACGGGCCCGGTACCCGCCCTGCCCGCACCCTCGCCACCGATGCCGCCGTCATCCTGGTCTCCGGTGCGGGTGCGGGACGGGGAACCACGGATCGCGTGGTCTTGGTCGCGATGGACGCCGAGCACGCCACCGCCGTGGCGGGGGCGTCGCTGCGCACCGCGCTCACCGTCGTTTTCCACTGATCCGCCGACCATGTTTCGCGAAATCTTCGGCGGCGGCTCGTGCGGCATCCACGCGGAAACGGGCCCGTCCACGGCGACAGGCCCGTTCCGTTGTGCGAGTGGATATCCGGCGCTCAGCCGAGGCTGAAGGGTGCTCCCCACAGCGTCACCCAGGTGATGACATTGTCGGTTTCGACCTCGACGCTCACGAAAGCACGCGCCTGGGCATAACCACCACAGCCATTGAGACCGATGGTCTCATCCGACCACGTCACCGAACCGCTGGTGCCCCGGAAAGCATTACGAGTCTTGTGCGCCTCGTTGCCATAGTCATCGGCCTGCTCCAGATCGAGCACGTAGAACGACTTCGCCTGGCCCGGCCCCAGCGACAGATTCCCGCCGGAGTTCGCGCCCACGCCAGCGGTGACGTTCTGCCCGTCACTCCAATCCACATTGCCATCCATACCACCAGTGGCACCACCACCAGCAATGTTCACCTGGCAACCAACGGTGTAACCGGGGAAGATCTTGCCCCCGGCCGCACCCGACAGCTCGACCTGCGCGCTACCGGAGACCCACGCATTGCGATGCAACGGCGTCGCACCCATAGACGGACTGATGGTCGCCGACTCACCGACCAGACGAACGGTCACCACCGTGCCATCCGACAACGTCTTCACAAGCTCACCACCCGGCAGCGGAACGAAAGTATCGGCATTCGCCGCACCTGTGGAGAACAAGCCCATGGCGATGGTGGCTGCGGCGCCGACGCCGGCCATCCGCGCCAGCTTCTTACGGTTGATCATGGTTGATATCCCTCGAGGGTTGAGTCCGCTTCAGCGGGAGGATGGTTCGTTGGTTTCGACAGACGTCAGCCGATGCTGAACGGCATCCCGTAGAGGGTGGTCTTCGAATAGTGATCGCCGATGATCTCGACGACCGTGTACGAACGCGCCTGCGCGTAACCAGCGCAGCCCTGGATCTGAATCTCGGCATCCTGATACTCGACGGAGTACACCCCGGGCTTGAGGATGTCTTTGTAATCGATCTGAACGAACGTGACCTCGCCGGGACCGAGGTTGATACCGATGGAACCGCCCGCGCTGGCGCCGCTGAGGTTCACACTGCCCGACACACCCGCGGAGATGGCGTCGTCGGCGATGCTGATCTGGCAGCCGACGATGTAACCGGTGCTCAACTGCGAGGCACCGTGAGTGGACGAATTATTCGTGCCCGGGTTTCCGCTCGGGCCGTTGTTCGGGCCGATCTCACCTTCCGGCGTCACAGCGACATCGGCAATGGCGTTCCCCGAAACCCACACGACACGGCCGGCACCGTTCGCAGCAAGGGACGGGGAGATCAAGGCGCGCTCACCATTGCGGGTGATCGTCACGCCGGGACCCACCTTCTGGCCGTCCGGCAACGGCACGAAGGTGTCGGCGTTGGCAGCACCGGTCGAAAGCAGGCCCATGGCTACAGCCGCGGCAGCGCCGATGCCCGCGACGCGGACACCGCGGCGCAGACCATTGGTGCGGTTCTCGCTCATACTTCCCCTCATCAGGTTCAAACAGTCAACCTCGACCGTCGAGGCTGGACAGATGGTCCTCTCAGGCCCAGCTCAGTGTGTCGCTCCTTTGTTGCCGATGTGTAACCGGCTGTTATTTCGGCGCAACCAACTTACCGGCGCCGGAACCGAGCCATGGTTCCGTCGAGCGGCGTAGTGCGTGCCGGTGCCCGGGCCTGTGATGTCCAACTGTGGAGTGGCTCGATGGGAGATTAAACGTTCTATAACGGGCCTCGCAACGCGAGGTTTCGTAAAGTTCAAGGTGACTCCCGCCACAGTTGCGCACATCTGAATATGGCGTGACGTGCATAAATACCGGATCGCTACGGCTGACCAGGTGCGCAATGGTCGCGTATGGGCACAGCGACGCCGACGTCGCGGATGCGCGACCGGCGGTCAAGCGTCTCGGCCGGATTACTTCCGAGCTGAATTGATCACTGGAGGATCACAAAAATGGCCGACGGCAGTACGTAGCAACTACGTAGATAACGGCCTCAGCCGTGATGCGGGGGAACTTGGGCTCGCAGCCAGTCCTCGGCGCGGCCGCCGTCGTCACGGTCGTCGCGCTCGTCGCCGGTGGTCTCCGGCAGAGTGTCGCCGAAGATCTTCGCCAAGCGCGCATCCCTCGCCCGGCGCGCGGCCGGGCGAGGGTTCTCGGCGGGAGGGGGTGCGCTGATTATTCGACCAATCCGGAGAGTTCGCCGATCACCCGGCTGGCGAGCGGGCCGAGCGTCGCCATGCCGTCCCGGATGGCGGACCGGGTGCCGGGCAGGTTGACCACCAAAGTGCTTCCGGACACGCCTGCCACACCGCGAGAGAGCCCGGCGTCCAGCGAGCCGGCCACGCGGCCGGAGGAACGGAGGGCTTCGCTGATGCCCGGCAGCTCGCGGTCGAGCACCTGCGAGGTCGCCTCCGGGGTCACGTCACGCGGGGACATGCCCGTGCCGCCGACGGAGATGACCAGATCCACGCCGCCGATCACCGCCGTGTTGAGCGCGTTGCGGATCTCCACCTCGTCGGCTTGCACCGACACCGAGGCGTCCACGAGGAAACCCGCCTCGGTGAGCAGCTCGGTGACCAGCGGACCGAGCGAGTCAATACCTCCATGCGCCGTCCTGTCGTCGACGACCACCACCAGAGCACGCCCCGCCACAGGAGCATCGATTTCCATGGTGCTCACCGTAGCGCCTGCGCCGAGCAACTCGGCGGCCGCGCCGAGAACGTCGGGGTCGACATCGATCGTCCGGCCCTGTCCACCGGGGACCGCGCGCATCACCGGCCACCGTCCGCGGGCGCGCCGGAGAGGGTCACCTCGACGGTCTTGGAGTTGTTGCCCTGCTCATCGCTGTAGGTGACCTTCACCTTGTCTCCTGGTTGGTGTGAGCGGACCGCGGCGACGAGCGCGTTCCCGGAATCGATCGGGCGGTCATCGAGCCTCGTCACCACCGCCCCCGGCGGAATGCCCGCGCGTGCGGCGGGACCGTCCGGCGTGACGTCGCGGACCTTCGCGCCGGAAATCTGCTGCGCCGGATCCTGTTGACGCGACACGGTGATACCGATCTGCGCGTAGGTGGCCTTGCCGGTCTTGATCAGTTCGTCGGCCACCCGCCGCGCCTGATCGACCGGGATCGCGAACCCGAGTCCGATCGACCCGGTCTGGCCGCCTGCCATCTCGGTGGGCCCCAGCGTCGCGATGGCGGTGTTGATTCCGACGAGCTTGCCGTTGCCGTCCACCAGCGCGCCGCCCGAGTTGCCGGGGTTGATCGCGGCATCCGTCTGAATCGCGTCGATCACCGGGCTGACCGCGGGACCGGGCTCGCTGCCGTCACCGGAGGTCACGACCGGCCGGTTCAGCGCCGAGACGATGCCCGTAGTGACCGTGCCCGCCAGACCGAGCGGCGAGCCGATCGCGACAACCGGCTGGCCGACCTGCAGATTCGCCGAGGTGCCCAGTTCGATCGGAGTCAGGCCGCTCTTGCCGGACGCTCGGATGACGGCCAGGTCGGAGACCGGATCGGCGCCGACCAGGGTGGCGGGCGCACTGCTGCCGTCGGAGAACACAACCTCCATCCTGGCGTTCGGTCCACCGCCCGCGGCCACGTGATTGTTGGTAAGGATCAGGCCGTCGGAGGACAGGACCACTCCGGAGCCCTCGCCCTCGGCCTTGCTGCTGGCCACTTTGATCATCACGACGCTGGGCAGCACCTTCTGTGCGACCGCCTGGGTGGAGCCGGCCGGAGCGTTGACCGCGTTGCTCATATTCGGCTTCGGCGCGTCCAAGGCGTTGGTCACCGGGGCGCGGCCGTCGTCGCCGTGCGTGACCAGCGCGCCGACCGCACCGCCGACGCCACCGCTGACCAGGGCGAGCGCCACGGCCCCCACGGCCAGTCCCGCACGGAACGGACGGCGGGCCGGTGCGGGCGGGGCGCCGTAGACCGGACCCTGCGGGTACGTGGCGTCCTTCGGTGGACCGAAGGACGCGGGATGCCCTGGGTACGGCGCAGCCGAGTGGTGCTGCGGATACGGCGCGGTGGGATGATGCGCTTCCTGCGAACCGTAACCGGGCGCGTGCGCCTCCCGCGGTCCGAGCGCGCCTGCGTCCGGCGGGCCCGGCTCCCGGCGGTCCTTCGAATCCTCGGTCATGGACTCCTCGTTTCTGCTCACGTCCCGACCAGGGTGGCCACGGCGACTGAGAGCGGACTGAGACCGTGCTTTCAGTTTTCCGAGATCTGTCCCCAGGAGCCGGTGCACAATAGAACCACCGCCAACTTGATGTCTCAAATCCTGTGGCAAACCGATCGGAGCAATGTCCGAAATACCCCACCGAAGATGAATATTCCGCACAGAACACCAAGATTGTGCGGTAAATGGTCTTCTCTTGCCCGGTATTGCGTCAATCGGGCGCGGGCGCGCCCGGCTCTCCGGGCAACACGATGCGGACGACGGCGCCGCCGCGTTGCGAGGTATCGATGGCGATGGTGCCGCCGTGTTTCGTCACGACCTGCTTGACGATCGCCAAGCCGAGGCCGGAGCCCGGCATCGACCGCGACGACATGACCCGATAGAAGCGCTCGAACACCAACTCGCGCTCCGCCGGGGGGATCCCGGGTCCCGCGTCGTCGATGGACAGTTCGAGCAGGCCGGGTCCGCTTTCGCGCATGAGGATGCGGACCTGCGCGCCGGCCGGGCTCCACTTGGCCGCGTTGTCGAGCACGTTCAGCACCGCGCGCTCGAGGCCCGCCTCGTGCCCGTAGACGAACCACGGACGCAGGTCGGCGACGAACTCGATGCCCGCGCGGCGGCGGCGGGCGCGCTCGAGCGCGCGTTCCACCACCTCCCCGAGATCCAGGCGCTCGTAGACGGTTTCCGGAGCGTCCTCCCGCGCGAGATCGACCAGATCGCCCACCAGAGTCGACAACTCCTCGATCTGGGCTATCACGTCGGCGCGCAGTCCGGCCATGTCCTCCTCTGGGAGGCGGGGAGCGCCGGGACGGCTCGAAGCGATGAGCAACTCCATGTTGGTCCGCAGCGACGTCAGCGGCGTACGCAATTCGTGCCCTGCGTCGGCGACGAGCCTGCGCTGCCGATCACGCGACTCGGTCAGTGCGCGCAGCATGGTGTTGAAACTCTCTGTGAGCCTTGCCAGTTCGTCGTCACCGGTCACCGGGATCGGCGTCAGATCGTCGGTGCGCGCGATCCGCTCGGTGGCCGCCGTCAATCGCGCGATGGGCCGCAGACCGGTCCGGCCGACCGCCGTGCCCGCCGCCGCGGCCAGCACCACGCCGCAGCCGCCGACGACGAACAACAGCCAGGCGAGCCGGTCGAGCACCTCCCTGGTGCGGTCCAATCGCTGCGAGATGACCAGCGTCGCACCCGAGTCGGTGTGCACGGCGAGTGCGCGCTGATTGCCGACGGTGCGCAGCGAGGAACTCCGCTCGCCACGCGCGACGGCCAGCTCCTGGCTCCCGATGGGCGGATCGGTCGACTGCGGCGGCAGCCAGCGGCCCAGATCGGGATAGATCAGGGCGATGCCGGTGTCGTCGTAGAAGGCGGCGGCCACCATCAGATTCAGATTGTTGAACCCGTAGGGGTTGCTCGCGATCACCGCCGTGGCCCGGCTGCGCAACTGGGCGTCCACGTCGTCGTACAGGGCGCGCGCCACCAAGGCGTAGGCCGCGATCGAGGTGACCGCCACCGCGATCGCCACGACCGAGGCGGCAAGCAGCGTCACCCGCCACCGCAGCGAGACCGACCGGGTCAGCGGCATGGGTGGCCGCATGTCCGGGGACTCGGGCTGTCCCTGGCCGAGGGCGGCGACGACGGGGGGCTTGGGAGGTGTCCGTGCCATGACCGCCGACCTACGGCGGCGTTTCGCGCAGCACGTAGCCCACGCCACGCACGGTATGGATCAGTCGCGGTTCGCCCTCCGCCTCGGTCTTGCGGCGCAGATAACCGATATAGACCTCGAGCGCATTTCCCGAGGTTGGGAAATCGTAGCCCCAGACCTCTTCGAGAATGCGGCTGCGGGTGAGCACACGACGCGGGTTCGCCATCAACATTTCCAGCAGTGAGAACTCGGTGCGGATGAGACTGATCGGGCGGACGCCACGGGACACCTCCCGCGTCACCGGGTCCAGCGACAGATCAGCGAACTTCATCGCCTCCGAGGCCTCACCCGGATCGGCGGCGGTACGCCGCAACAGCGCGCGCAGCCTGGCCAGCAGTTCCTCCAGCGCGAAAGGCTTCGGCAAATAATCATCGGCACCGGCATCGAGCCCGGCGACCCGCTCGGACACCGAATCTCGCGCAGTGAGAACCAGAATCGGCAAATCATCGCCGGTGCTGCGGAGACGGCGGCATACCTCGAGCCCGTCGAGTCGGGGCATCATCACGTCCAGCACGAGCGCGTCCGGTCGCTGGACGGTTGCCTTCTCCAGCGCGTCCACACCGTCGACGGCGAGATCGACGGAGTAGCCGTTGAAGGTGAGCGACCGGCGCAGCGATTCGCGGACCGCCCGATCGTCATCGACCACCAGAATGCGCATGCCACCAGTTTGACCGCAGCGACTGAGAGGTAACTGAGAGGGCGCTCCCGACACGCCGTGCGCAGAGCACGCGTCCCGCCATGGCGCGTCGCCCCTGTCAACCCCGGGTGACCAGCACCTTCCATGGCCGCAGCGAGAAGTTGACGCGTCCCTTACGCATTCCACCGCGAAACTCGTTCTCTATAGCCATATTCGGCAATTTGCAGAACGACTCCCCCGGATTGCCGTTGACCACTCTGCACGGTATGTTCCGTGCGGTAAAAAGAAGACCTCTAGTTGGTTCTTTGCGGGTTGAATCAATACCGAACAGCCACGCGCGCCCGAGGTCACTGGTGAAGCGGAGGCGACGGAAGCGGATGGAAGCTGCACCGCGGTCCTGGCAATTCAGCCTGTCGAACTGGTCGGTCACCCGCAAGGTCGGCGTGGTGCTGGTGCTTCCGGTGCTGCTGGCCGGCGTCTTCGCCGTGCTCCGAATCAACAACGAGGAACGCGCTGGCGCTGTCGCCGTCGGTGGACGACCTGGTCATCCAGCGCTACTTCCTGCAGCTGGCGTCGGTGCAGACCGCGCGGCGCGTGCTCACCCAGCAGCGCATGCTGATCGGCTCGCCGGACGCCGGACGCAACCCGAGCGTGCGGCCCCGCGTGCTGGTCGCCGCCGGCGCCGAGATCACGATGATCTACCAGTACGCGCAGATCCTGCCGGACTACGCGGGCAATATGCGCCCGCTGCTGGACGCGGTGCAGACCCGTCTGGGCACCTTCAGCCAGAACGCCGCCGACCCGGCGACCAACCCCGCCGTGCTCGACTCGCTGCAAGTCAGCTCGGACACCTACGAGAAGACCACCGCGCAGCTGATCGACACCATCGACAGTGCGCTGGCCGACCGCACCATCGAAGCGCAGACGGGTGCGCTGCGCGAGACGACGATCGTCATCGGGATGCTGCTCGCGGGCCTGGCTCTGGCCCTCTCGGTCGCGCGCACCCTGGTCGTCCCGGTCCGCCGCCTGCGGCGGGACGCACTCGAGGTCGCGCACATCAAGCTGCCCGACGAGCTCGCCGTGGTGCGCGCGGGCGGCACCACACCGGAGATCACCCCGGTCGCGGTGCACTCCACCGACGAGATCGGCCAGCTCGCCCGCGCCGTGGACGAGATCCACGAGCAGGCGCTGAATCTCGCCGCCGATCAGGCCCGCCTGCGCCTGCAGATCGGCAACATGTTCGAAACCCTGTCCCGTCGCAGCCAATCGCTGGTCGAGCAGCAGCTGGCGCTGATCGAGGACCTCGAGCACGACGAGGACGACACCGACCGGCTGCAGAGCCTGTTCCGCCTGGACCATCTGGCCACCCGCATGCGCCGCAACGGCGACAATCTGCTGGTGCTCGCCGGTACCGCGCTGCGTCGCGGCCAGCTGCACCCGGTGCCGTTGTCGGACATGCTGTGGAGCGCGGTCTCCCAGGTCGAGGACTACCAGCGGGTCGAGATCGGCGCGGTGCCCGACGGCATCGTCGCGGGTGAGCCCGCCGTCGACATCGAGCACCTGCTCGCCGAGCTGATCGACAACGCACTGCGATACTCTCCGCCGACCACGCCGGTCACCGTCATGGTGTCGCGCGCGGTGGACGGCGGCTATCTGATCGAGATCACCGACCGCGGTCTCGGCATGTCCCTGGAAGACCTGCAGACGACCAACGACCGGCTCGCCTCCGGTGGTGAGGTCACCGTCGAGACCGCGCGCCGCATGGGCCTGTTCGTCGTCGGCCGCTTGGCCAAGCGCCACACCATCACCGTCAGCCTGCGCCGCACCTCCACGATGGCGCAGCAACCGGGCATCACAGCCAGCGTGCACCTGCCCGGTGCCTTGGTCGCGCCGCCGATGGACGCCACCGACCCCGCGGGCAAGCCGCTCGACATCACGGCCGAGCATCAGCTGCCCTCGCTCGCCACCCCGCCCACCGGCGCGCAGCCGCGCAACCTGGTCCCGGTGCCGAGCCTGCCGCAGCGCGACACCGCTCGCTTCGGCGTGACGAGTTCGGGTTTGCCCCAGCGCCGTCCGGCCATCCGCGTCGCCGACGCTCCCGACCAGCCCACGGTCTCCACTCCGGTCGGCCGAGCGGTCAACCCGGCGGAACAGCCGGCCACCCAGCCGTGGCCGGTGCTCGCGCCGCGCGCTGACGACCGCACCCCGACCGGCCCGTTCGCACCGGTGACGCCCGCCGCGGGTGAGCGGACCGCCGAGCGGGAGCAGGAGCCGGCGCGCACCGATCTGTGGGCTGAGTTCAAGGACGATGAGCCCGCGACCGGACCCACCGCGGCCGCTCCGAGCCAGCCCCCCGCACCGCAGACCACCGCCCGGTCCGGTCTTCCGATCCGGAAGCCCGCTGTACCCGCCGACCCGCCGCAGGAGGCGGCACCGGAACCCGCGACGGTGACCTCCTCCCGGTTGCAGCCGGTCGCGGGCGCCTCACCGACCCCGATCTATCAGCGCATGGTCTCGGAATGGCTGGTCGAGCCCTCGACCTCGCAATCGCCGGAGAACACTTGGTCCTCGCCCGGTGACGCGGGCTGGATGGCCGCCGAGGACGCAAGCCATCCGACCACCACCGCGCGTACCGTGGGCGGACTGCCGATCCGCAGGCCCGGCGCCCAGCTGGTGCCCGGCGGTTTGGCGCCGGCGGAGGACGCGGGAACGCGTGATCCGGAAGAAATTCGCAACAACCTGACCAGGCATCTCAGTGGGGTCCGCAGCGGGCGGGCCAATGCGCAGTACAACGACGGAGGGCTTGCATGACCAACGCGAACAACAGCACCACGGACGAGAATCTGAACTGGCTGGTCGCCCGCTTCACCCGAGATGTGCCCGGCGTGTCCCACGCGGTGCTGGTGTCGGCGGATGGCTTGTTGCAGGCCACCAGTCCGCATCTGCCCAGCGACCGCGCCGAACAGCTCGCTGCCGTCACCGCCGGTCTGGCCAGCCTTTCCATGGGCGCGGCCTCCCTGTTCGACGGTGGCAAGGTGATGCAGTCGATCGTGGAGATGCAGCGCGGCTACCTGCTGGTGATGAGCGTCGGCAACGGCTCGCATCTGGCCGTGCTGGCGAACAAGTCCCACGACATCGGCCGTATCGGCTACGAGATGGCACTGCTGGTCGATCGGGTGGGGTCGGTGGTCACCGCGACCGCGCGCACCGCTGTCTGAGCGTGAGATGTCCAACCCATACGGCCCCGGACCACGACCGACCACGCGCGTCCGGCCCTACGCCCTGACGTCCGGGCGCACCGAACCCGCGATCGACCTGCCGTTGGAGGCAGTCATCGAAACCTTGTCGTACACTGCACATCTCGACTGGCCGACCGGCGACATCCGCACCGAGATACTGCGACTCGGCACGCACCGGCTGTCGGTCGCCGAGATCGCGGCACATCTGGACCGGCCGCTCGGCATGGTCCGAGTGGTGATCGGCGACCTGGTCGTCGATGGCACCATGCGCGTGCATTCGACCCTGACCGAAGAGGCGAGCTATGACGAGCGCCGTTCCCTGATGGAGAGGACATTGCGTGGACTCCGCGCCCTATAGGAATCTGGGGCCCAGTGGACATCCCGGGCCAAGTGGGAATGCCGGACCGGGAAGCACCCCCGGGCCCGAAGGCTTCGAAAACCGGGTCGCTTCGACGAAGATAGTCGTCGCGGGCGGCTTCGGCGCGGGCAAGACCACGTTCGTCGGCGCGGTGTCGGAGATCGTTCCGCTGCGCACCGAGGCGATGGTGACCCGTTACTCCGACGGCATCGACGATCTCGCCGAAACGCCGGAGAAGGAGACCACCACGGTCGCGATGGACTTCGGCCGGATCATCCTGCCCGGCAACCTGGTGCTATACCTGTTCGGTACGCCTGGTCAGCGGCGGTTCTGGTTCATGTGGGACGACCTGATCCGCGGTGCGATCGGCGCGGTGGTGCTGATCGATACCCGGCGGCTGGAGGACAGTTTCGCCGCGGTCGACTTCTTCGAGGCGCGCAAGCTGCCGTTCCTGATCGCGGTCAACCGCTTCCCGGACGCGCCGCGCTTCCCCATCGCCGAGCTGCGCGAGGCGCTTTCGGTTCGTGAGGGCGTGCCGATCGTGGACATCGACGCCCGCAACGCGATCGAAGTGCGCCAGGCGCTCGCCGCGGTCACCGAATACGCTATCGCCCAGCTGAAAGCGAGCGAACTGGAAGGAACCGCCCGGCATGCGTGAGGTCGCGGTGCTGGCCGCGGGCGGTGGCGCCGGAACGTCCGTCGACCAGTTCGCTCTCGGCTATTGGCTGGTGACGCTGTCGCTGGGCATCTCGGTGCTTGGCGCGGTCGTCGGGTTCGCCTGCATCGTGCACGGCGCGCGTTCGGTGCAGTTCCGGCTCGTGTGGCTGGTTTCCGCGGCGATATCGCTCGGCGGCGTCGGGGTGTGGCTGGCCACCTCGGTGGCCATGCTGGGCCTGAAAGTGCCCGGTAGCGCCATGCGTTACGACACGGGCAGGTTGATCGCGGCCTTGGTGGTCTCCGTCGCGGCGGTATTCGCGGCGCTGGTGATCATCGGGCGCACCCCGCGGCTGACGCTGCTGCTGCCCGGCGGCGCGGTGCTGGGCCTTGGTATCGGCGTCACCCACTACCTCGGCGTCGGCTCGCTCGAGATCCAGGGGGCGGTCGGCGTGACGATGTGGCTGGCCATCGTCTCCGGTGTGATCGGGGTGATCACCGCGACCGCCACGATGTGGCTGTTCCAGACGCCGCGCTTCCCGCTGGCCCGCGCCGCGACCGTGCTGCTGTTCGGCGTCGGTGTGGCCGCCACGTATTACACGGCGATCGCCGCGTTGCACTTCGACGTCAACCGGGCGGCGAAGGTGCCCGACGGCGTGGAGTTGTTCGACTTCGTGTTCCCGATGTTCGTCATCGGCTTGCTGGCGTTGACGGTGCCGATCTCCGCGGTGCTGATCGCGCCGGACCGCCGCGAGCTGGCCGGACCACCGAAGTCGCGCAGGCCCAAGCTGGAGCCCGCTCGCTGATCCTGGGTCGCCGACCGGGGCGGATCGCACGGCCGCTCACCCCGTTTCGCTCCGGTCTTCGAGACTCTTCGACTGTTTCCCGCTGACAGATGCCCGCGGACGGCCCCGATTCGGCGATGCCCCGAATTCGCCCGCCCCGCCCACTTACAGTGGGAGCCATGCGTTTCGGTCTGGACTACGCCGCTGGACGTCCTGGGGGCGCGGCGATTCGGGCGGCGGGGTTCGACTTCGTTGTGCGGTATCTGTCCGAGGGCGGTCCGAGCCTCCCTGGCAAGCTGCTCACCCCGGCCGAGGCGAACGATCTGCGGACGCACGACGTCTCGATCGTGTCGAAATGGGAGACCACGGCCGCGCGGATGCTGGATGGCTACGGCGCGGGCATCGTGGACGCGCGCGCGGGCCTCGCGCAGGTGCTTCGCTGCGGTGGGCGGGTGGACCGGCCGATCTATTTCTCCGCGGATTTCGACGTTTCGCCGCACGACCAGTTGCGCGTCAACGCCTATCTGGACGGCGTCGCGACCGTGCTCGGCCGGCCGAACGTCGGAATCTACGGAGGGTACTGGGCGGTCAGCCGGGCACTGGACGCCGGATACGCGACCTGGGCATGGCAGACCGACGCCTGGTCCGGCGCGAACGTGGAAACCAGACGCGCCATCCATCAGACGCGGCGCCAAGCGACGGTCGGCGGCGTGCGCTGTGACGTGAACAAGGCCGAGACAACCGATTTCGGCCAATGGGATTTCGTCGAACGGGAGGATCCGGACGTGACGCCGGAACAAGAGGAAGTGCTGCGCGACATCCAGATCCAACTGCGGGGGCCGGGGCTGTCGGGCTGGCCGCAGCTGGGCGCCGACGCGGACGGCCGGAATCGGACGCTGGTGGACGGATTGGCCGCGGCGCTGGCCCGTATCGCCACCTTGGAGCGAGAAACCACCGAGTTGCGAACGCAAGTAGGCGAATTGCGCATCGAGATCAGCGAACTGGAGGCGACGACGGCCGAGCTGACCGAACAGGTGCAGCGGTGGAATGGGCGGCACTGGCCGTGGCCACTGTCGCTGATCGAGGGTCCCGCCGCGCTCGTCGGCGAGCAGCTGGCGCGCCTGGAGGCGCTGTTGCCGGACTTTCCCGGTCTGCCGGGAAACGACGGCGGCGAGCGGCGCGCACCGGGTGATGGCGACGGAGCGGTGGAGCTGACCTCGAAAAACTGAGTCGCACAGCGGCGCAGCGTCCTGGTGCGGGCACTCCGGCAGGGCGAGAGTGCGACGAGAGATCGGGACCGGCGCGACGGCCCCGGAATTGGCGATGGACGGGTTCTCCTGAAAACCAGGAGAACCCGCCCTCGAGGACGAGGGTACCGGCATCCGGCTGCGCGCGCATCATTTTCGGCGGACTTTTCTGCCGACCAAAAACCTACCGTCAGTATGCATTTCGCCGTGTGGCTATCCGATCGCAATCGAGCCGGGCGCAATAGTGCGACGTGATGCCGGACACTTTGATAGCCAAAAGATAGCCGATGCAGCGAGCGACGGCCGCGTATCCCTGTTCCGGAGCGCTTCGATAGCCATTTCCGGACAATCGACCAGTATCCAGCGCCCGAGGACGGTCACCAGCAACCCGACAGTTATCGTGCACCGACTCGCGCGCGGCGCTGAACACCGCGGTCGATCGAATTAGTCCGCGCAACCATCCCGGTCGCGCTCGATGGTGATCGCCGGTCCGGCCGCTGCCGAATGCATTGGATCACCGTAGCCCTCGCGCCGTCGCCGGCACGGTCGGCCGACGCACAGCCCGACGAAGCGGGGCCGCCCGGATCACTCCGGTCGGCCCCGCTTCGGTCGCAATGGGTTCCGAGCGCCCGATCTACAGCCGCTCGACGTCGATCAGACCGCGGCGCACCGCGGCGACCAGCCTGCGCGGCACCTTGTGCACGACGCCCCCGACGGTCACCGGGACCAGGTCCACCGGCGCGGCCTTCCAATTCGACCGGCGGCTGCGGGTGTTCGACCGCGACATCCTCCGCTTCGGTACCGCCATCTCAGGACTCCTTCCGCGCGCGCTTGCCGTATTTGCGTTCGAACTTCTCCACACGCCCCTGGGTGTCCAGCACGCGGTGCGCGCCGGTCCAGAACGGGTGCGAGTCGGCGGTGACGTCCACCGTCAACAGCGGGTAGGTGTTGCCGTCGGTCCACTCCACCGTGCGCGCACTGGTGGCCGTGGACCGGGTGAGGAACCGCTTGCCGGTGCTCGCGTCCTCGAAGATCACCGGATGGTAGTCCGGATGGATCCCCTTCTTCATTTCGCTTCTCCTCTCGGGCTTTTCGCGTCCTCCACAGGCTGTCCGGCCTCGTCGCCGTCGGCGCACGGGTCGGCGTGCCATTCGCCGAACGGGTCCTCCCACTGCGCTACGCGCTCCGGCGCGCGCTCGACCAGCCGCAGTTCGTCGTCCTCCACCAGAGCCCAGTGCAATGCCTCGCGAATCTCCGCCGGGTCGGCCTCGTGCACCAGGATCGACAGCGAGATGTCCCGGTCCCCGAACCGCTCGTCCCAGCGCAGGGCGGCCATGGCCCGGCGCTCCGGATCCGCTTCGGCCAGCTCGTCCTCCGACATCGCGGCCAGCCAGCGTCCCGCGCCGCCCACCCGCAGGCCACCGCCCGCGGATTCCAGCCACACCACCTCGTCGGGCTGGGTGGCCAGCCAGATGCGCCCGCGCGCGGTCACGACACCGTCCAACAGCACGTCCAGCGCCTCGTGCAGGCGAACCGGATGGAACGGCCGCGCCGCGGCGAACTCCACGAGTTCGACGCCGTAGTCGCTGGTCAGGGGCGGACGGCCACGCAGTAGCGGTGCGTGCGCGTCGAAGATCCTGCCGCGTCGGGAATCAGCCGGGACGCGTGTGAGCAGCGTTTCGACCAGGGCGGGCGTGACCGCGCCCGGCTCGTCCACCCAGGCGACCGGCGCGCCGGGGACCAGCCTGGCGAGTACGGCCGCGAGCTTGCCCCGGTCGGCCGATGCGTCGGCGAGCACCGCCGCGTGCTCGTCCGCGGCGCCGAGCGCGATGACGGCATCGGCGAAATCGACCTGACCGACCGCGACTTGCGCCACCGTCCGGTCGTCGTCGGCAGCGGCGAGGCCGCGTTCGGCGAGTGTCTCCTCCCCGGTCGCGTCAGCCAGCCACCGATCGGCGTCCAGGCAGGTCAATACCGCCTCCACCCGTACGTCACTCCCGGCCGGTCCGTCGACGCGGCCGTGCACGTCGGCGACCACGACCTGCTCGATGGCGTGGCACACGGCTTCGGCCTCGAACGCCGGGTCCAGCGCGAGCACGATGCGGTCCACCGATTCGCGTCGGGCCAGCGTGCACAGCAGCGGGAGCAGATCCATGCGCAGCGTGCAGGAGACACAGCCGTGCGCGAGCTCGAGCACGGCCGAGGTTTCCCGCGTCGCGGTTCGCACCGTGCGATGCACGATGCCCTCCCGCAGCTGGGCCAGATCGTGGCGGACCACGACGGTGCCCGCAGCCATGCCGAGCACCGCGGCCGCGCGATCCACGCCCGCGGCGGCGAGTCCGGCGAAACCGGCGAGCAGCACCACGGGTGTCCTGCGGTCGGGCGCGGGTGGGACCAGGGGGGAATCTGCCGCGGCCACCGAGAACCCCTTTCAGTAACGATTTTCATTTGCTGTTGGGCAACGGTACATTGTCCGGCAGTCATTGTCTAAAACGATTGTCAACTACTGGAGGGAGTCCGCATGTCGGCCCACTGCCAGGTCACCGGGCGCAAGCCCGGGTTCGGCAAGTCCGTGTCGCACTCGCACAAGCGGACCAGCCGCCGCTGGAACCCCAACGTCCAGCGCAAGACCTACTACCTGCCCAGCGAAGGCCGGCGCGTCACGCTGACCGTCTCCGCCAAGGGCATCAAGACCATCGACCGGGACGGCATCGAGGCCGTGGTGGCCCGGCTGCGGGCTCGCGGCGAGAAGATCTGAGAGGAGCCGACCTATGGCGTCGAAATCCACCGACATCCGCCCGATCGTCAAGCTGAAGTCCACGGCGGGCACCGGTTACACCTACGTGACCCGCAAGAATCGCCGCAACGACCCCGACCGCTTGGTCCTGCGCAAATACGATCCGGTCGTGCGCAAGCACGTCGACTTCCGCGAGGAGCGCTGAGATGGCCAAGAAGTCGAAGATCGCACGCGACCAGCAGCGCAGGGAGATCGTGGCGCGTTACGCCGCGCGGCGCGCCGAACTGAAGGAGCTCATCCGGAAGCCGGGCACGCCGGCGTCCGCGCGCGCGGACGCCCAGGCCGAACTGCGACGCCAGC
Organism: Nocardia asteroides; assembly: GCA_019930625.1. Classification (NCBI taxonomy): domain Bacteria; kingdom Bacillati; phylum Actinomycetota; class Actinomycetes; order Mycobacteriales; family Nocardiaceae; genus Nocardia; species Nocardia asteroides. Next base: position 2,869,426 of record CP082844.1, on the reverse strand, counting down.
CGCGCGATGCCAGTCCGGTACGATTGCGCAATCGGGACGCCGCCGACGGACGACCGCGCGGTCATCTCCGGAAGTTCGGACTCTCCCGTGTGCGTGTACGCGAGATGGCCCACCGGGGCGAGCTGCCCGGTGTGCACAAATCGAGCTGGTAGACAACCACTGTTCTCGTGAGAAGGAACTCGTCATATGGCAGTCAAGCGAGCACCGTCTAAGAAGGTTCGCGCCGAGCAGGCCCGCCGTCCGAAGAAGAACCCGCTCATCGCCGCCGGCATCGAGACGGTCGACTACAAAGACGTGAACCTGCTGCGTACGTTCATCTCCGACCGCGGCAAGATTCGCAGCCGCCGGGTCACCGGGCTCACCCCGCAGCAGCAGCGCCAGGTCGCTGTCGCGGTGAAGAACGCCCGCGAGATGGCGCTGCTGCCGTTCACCAGCCGGTAGGCGGACTCCGCCACGAGCGAACTCGAAAAAGACCCCCGATGCGCGAGCACCGGGGGTCTTCGTCGTCGCTACCGAACCGGCCGAGGTTACGGAATGGTCAGCACCTGGCCGGGGTTGATCGCGTCCGGGTTCGGGATGCCACTGGCGTCCGCGATCTCCTGGTAACGATTGCCGTCGCCGTAGAAGTGCTCGGCGATCGCCCACAGGGTGTCACCCGGCTCCACGGTGTAGGTGCGCGGCTCGGGGGCCGGCGGCGGAGGCGGCACCTCCTCGGCGGCCGGAGCCGCGACCTGCTCCTGCTCTTGCACCGGTTCCGCCTCCGGGGCGGGCAGTGGCGAGTCGGTGTGGGTGCCGGAAGCCCACAGCGCAATGCCGTCGGCGCCGTACAGCACGACGTTGCGATCGGCCTGCACGACCAGCCGCTCGGCCGCCTGGCCGTTGGTCTCGGTGGCCCATGCGGCGCCATCTGCCTTGTAGAGGACGAAGTTGCCGTCGTCCTGCAGCACCGCCCGCTCCACGCCCTGGTCATGAGTTTGGGTGGCCCACACTACATTCCCGTCCGGCTCGGACAGCACTAGATTGCCGTCGTCCTGCAGGGTGAGGCGGTAAGCCCCGCCCTGGAGGGACTGGCCCCGCCCGAGTTCTTCGCCTACGCGCAGCGTGTCGACCACGATACTTCCTTTCCAGAAAAGCTGGTAGAGCATCCGACATGGATGGGCGCCGCAACACCCTGGCGCACATCCCCGCCGAACTTACTGCCCCCGAACGCTTTTCGGAGTCATTACGCGCAGGGTTCGCGGAACGTTCACTGTGGGGTTCGTCCCAGTGCAGGACGCACCCGAGGGACGCTGTCGGATAGGCGCCGGGACTAGGGTGTCGGTATGGATCGGATCCGGGCCGGACGCGCCGCCACAGCTGTCGCCGTAGTGCTTGCCTGTCTCACCGCCACAGGTTGCGGCGGCTCGGACGACAACGCGAAACCACCGCAGGCGAGCGCCACGTCCACCGCGGAGCCCCACACGCCGATCGAGGACCCGCGTGGGAACCAGGGCAACGAGTTCACCGCCGATCCGACCATCGTCGGCGCGCATCCGATCCCGTTCCGGTCGTGGACTCGTTTGGCGGACAACAAGATAGCGGTCAACTTCGAGACCGGGTCGCCGGAGTGCTACGGCGTGGACGCCACGGTCACCGAGTCGGGCTCGACGGTGACGGTCGAGCTGCGCTCGGGTAGCCGCGCCGAGGCGGTCGGCCGGATGTGCACGATGATCGCGGTGTTCGGCACCCTGGAGGTGCCGTTGAAAGAGCCGCTCGGCGACCGTACGGTACTCAGCGCGGTCTGAGCCAGCGCGCACAGCGCCTGCCCCGCCGGCGCGGTTCACATCGAGGCCGGGTAGCTGTTCGCTTGCGACCGGCCGCCTCGTCGCCGCCCATCTCGGAGGCGACGCCGTCTGCGCACCGGTGAGATTACCTAGCACGTTGCAGCACAACCTAACTCATGGTTCGAAGCACGCGAATGGGCCAAACATTCTATGCCACTTGGCGATTCGTGGTCAGAACAAGCATCGCGATACAAAGAGCGCCGCGTCGGAGGGAATCCGACGCGGCGCACCAGCACTACCGATCTCAGTGCGCGAAGTGGCGTGCCCCGGTGAGATAGAGGGTGACGCCTGCCTCACGGGCGATGTCGATGGTCTCCTGGTCGCGCACCGAACCGCCGGGCTGGACGATGGCGCGGACACCGGCCTGGATCAAAGTCTGCGGCCCGTCCGGGAACGGGAAATAGGCGTCGGAGGCCGCCACCGAACCCTTGGCGCGGTCACCGGCCCGCTGTACCGCGAGGCCGACCGCGTCCACCCGGTTGACCTGCCCCATGCCGACGCCGACCGAAGCGCCGTCGTGCGCGAGCAGGATCGCGTTGGACTTCACCGCCCGGCAAGCGCGCCAAGCGAACGCCAGATCGGCGAGTGTTTCCGCGTCGGCGGGCTCGCCCGCTGCCAGGGTCCAACCGGCCGGGTCGTCGCCCGGAGCGTCCAGCACGTCACGCTGCTGCAGCAGGGCGCCGCCGCTGATCGGGCGCAGCTCCGCGCCTGCGCGCCGCGGCGGCTCGGCGACGAGGATGCGCACGTTCTTCTTGCGCTGCAACACTTCCACCGCGCCGTCGGCGTAGGACGGCGCGACGATCACCTCGGTGAAGATCTCGGCGACCTGCTCGGCCATCTCCACGGTGACCTGACGGTTGGCCGCGATGACCCCGCCGAACGCGCTGACCGGGTCGCAGGCGTGCGCCTTGCGGTGCGCCTCGGCGATATCGGCGCCGAGGGCGATGCCGCACGGGTTGGCGTGCTTGATGATCGCAACCGCCGGGTCTTCGTGGTCGTAGGCGGCGCGCCAGGCGGCGTCGGCGTCGACGTAGTTGTTGTACGACATCTCCTTGCCGTGCAACTGCCGTGCCTGCGCCAGGCCGAGGCTGCCGTCGCCGTTGGTGTACAGGGCGGCGGACTGATGCGGATTCTCGCCGTAGCGCAGCACCGCCGACCGCTCCCAGGTGCCGCCGAGCCACTCGGGGAACCGGATCGTCGTCTCGTCGGCGGCGCCGTCGCCGGTCAGCACGTTGGTCATCCAGCTCGCGACCGCCACGTCATAACTCGCCGTGTGCTGGAAAGCCTTGGCGGCCAGGGCCGTACGCTCGGCCAAGGTGAAACCGCCGGACTTCACCGCGGCCAGCACGTCGTCGTAGTCGCCGCTGTCGACGACCACCGCGACGGAAGGATGGTTCTTCGCCGCGGCGCGCACCATGGACGGCCCGCCGATATCGATCTGCTCCACGCACTCGTCGGGGGTCGCACCGCTCGCCACGGTCTGGGTGAACGGGTAGAGGTTGACCACCACCAGCTGGAACGCCTCGACGCCGAGCTCCACGAGCTGATCGACGTGTTCCTGCTTGCGCGAGTCCGCCAGGATGCCCGCGTGCACCCTCGGGTGCAGCGTCTTGACCCGGCCGTCGAGGGTCTCCGGGAACCCGGTCAGGTCCTCGACCTTGGTCACCGGGATGCCCACGTCCGCGATCCTTCCCGCGGTCGACCCGGTCGAGACCAGCTCGATGCCCGCGGCGTGCAGACCGGTCGCGAGCTCCACCAGACCCGTCTTGTCGTAGACGCTCACCAGCGCCCTGCTGATCGGCCTGCGTTCACTCACCGGAGAACTCGCTCATCTGGGATAACTGCCTTTCGTCCGTCGGAGACAATGCCTCGCGTCGCGACGGCGGCGACGACTTCCGCCAGCAACCGTCGCTCGACAACCTTGATGCGCTCGTGCAGGGTGGCCTCGTCGTCACCCGCCAGCACCGGCACCGCCTCCTGCGCGAGGATCGGCCCGGTGTCCACGCCCTCATCGACCAGATGCACGGTGCAGCCGGTGACCCGCGCGCCGTAGGCGAGCGCGTCACGTACACCGTGCGCGCCGGGAAAGGCGGGCAGCAGCGCGGGGTGGGTGTTGATGATCCGGCCGCCGAACCGGTCCAGGAAGGCGGGACCGAGCAGCTTCATGAAGCCCGCCGACACCACCAGATCGGGCTGGTGCGCGGCGACCGCTTCGGTGAGCTCGACATCCCATGCGGCACGGTCGGGAAAGTCCTTCACCGCCACCCGGAAATGCGGCACGCCCTCGGCGTCCGCGTGGGTGGTTGCGGCGCAGAGCCGGTCGACCCCGACCGCGACGACCTTCGCCGGGTAGCCGGGTTCGGACGCGGCGTCCAGCAGGGCGCGCAGGAGCGAACCGGTGCCCGACGCCAGCACGACGACGGTGGCCGGCGTCGCTGTGGGCTTCCACGAGGCATACGGGGACGTCAGCGCTCTACTCCTGCGATCGATCGGATGGCGGACGGATGCGGCACCGCCGGGTTAGAGCCTAACGACCGTCCACCCCGCCACTCTCCGGCAGGTCCGTCTCGACCACCTCGGCGTCGACGATGTCCGGTGTGGGGTGGTCGCGGTAGCGGCCGCCGGTCTCGATCGCGGGCGCTTCGTCGACGAGTTCTGCGTCCAGCGGGGCTTCCAGTTGCGGCCGGTCGTAGTCGTCGTAGCGGTAGTCGTAGTCGTAGTCGTCGTCCTCGTAACGATCATCGTCTTCGTAGTAGTCACGCTCGTCCGCCTCGTAGTAGGCGTCCTCGTCGTAATACTCGTCATACGGATCGGTGTAGTCGGCAGGCGGGACGCCGACCGGCACGAGGAACCAGCGCGCGAACGCCAAGCCCGCATAGCCGGGAATCGCCAGCCAGGCGAACGTGATCAGGGTGAAGACCGGCAGGTCCAGGCCCACCCGGCCGATCGTGCCGAGTTCGCCGCCCGCGACCGTGCCTGCCACCGTCAGCGCCGACGCGGCGAGCGCGGCGGAAGTGAGCGTGGCCCACGGCGCGGTGATGCGGTCGGTGGAGGTGCGGGCGAGGTCCAGCCCGCCGAGCACGCCGACCGCGGCGGGAACCAGCAGCAACACCGGCCACCATCCCGCCGCCGGACCGGTCGGCACCGCGGTGAGCAGCGGGAAAGCCGGGATCGGGCCGCCGACGACGGAGAACACCCCGAAGGAGGCTGCGCCGATCTGCGCGCTGGAACCGACCAGCACACCGACGGTCTGGATCACCAAGTTCGGCAGATAGGCCAGTGAGAGCAGCGTCAGTCCGAGGACGCCCCCGGCGTTGCCCGCCGACTGGTACATGTCGCCGAGCCGGCCGATGTGCGCGAGGAACGAGACGACGACGACCGCCGTGGCGCAACCCAGCAGGCGCAAGACGGAGCGGCCCGCGCCGTAGAGTCCGGAGACGGCCCAATCGGGCAGGCGCAGAAGCACGAACAGCTGTCGCCGGATACGGACGGCGATACCGATGGCGGCGGCCAGCAGGTACAGCGCTGTAACCCACGCGAACGCGGCGAGCGTGTTCGGCGGTTGCAGCGCGATGACACCGGAAGCGTCTTCGGTGACCGCGAGGCAGACGGAGGTGACCAGCAGCGGACCGCCCACGGCGGCGCCGACGATCCACCCGAGATCGGCTCTGGTGCAGTGCGGTTCCACGGCGCGCGCGCTTTCCCGCGCGGCCAGCCACACCAGCAGCGCGGTCGGCAGCAGCGGGAGCAGGCCGAGCGAGGTCTTGTCGATCACCAGCGGAACTTGGTGCACCCCCAGCCAGGAGGCGGCGATCGCTCCCGAGACACCGGCGAGATCGCTGCCCGATGCCAGCAGCGCGGCGAGCACCAGGACGACGAGGGTGGTCAGCCCGAAGGCCGAAGGGCGGCCCGCGACCGCGATGAGAACCCTGGACCGCTCCGGGGTGAGGGACAGAAACCCGGCTTCGTCCGCATCGGGGTGCGGTCGCGACGCGCGCGACCCGCCGATCCGGCGGGTCGAGGAGTTTCTGGAGGAGCTCATGGCATTTCAGCGTGGCATCCTCCCCGGCGCGAGCGGGTCAGGCGCGCCGCGCGCACGCGGTCGCCGCGCCGGGAGGATGCCGCCGAGTTCCTACTTGTTGTTGTCGTCCGAGGGACGGAATGCCTGGGTGGCGTCCGAGGAAGGATCGCTGCCCGTCTCACCGCCGAACGGCTTGTTCTGCTGGCTCGGCTGCGCCTGCTGTTGTCCGTAGCCCGAACCGTAGGGCGCCTGCTGACCGGACTGCTGCTGTCCACCGAAGTGCTGGGTCGCGCTCTCGTCCGGGCGCGGCTGCGCGCCGTAGGGCGAACCCGGCTGCTGGGATGCGCCGTAGGCAGTGGTCGGCTGGCTCTGCCCGTAGGGCGAGGGCTGTTGGCCGTACTGGCCCTGCTGACCTTGCCCCTGCTGGGCCTGACCGTAGCCCGGCTGGCTCTGCCCGTAGGGCGATGGCTGCCCCGCCTGGGACGGGAACTGCGGCGGAGCGGACTGCGCGCCGTAGCCGGACTGCCCGTAAGGGCTGGCTCCGTAGCCGGACTGGCCCGGCTGGCCGTAAGACTGCTGTCCCTGACCGTACGACGGCTGCTGGCCGTAGCCGCCCTGACCGAATCCGGCCGGCGCGGTGGCCGGGCGCGGCGCGGGCGCCTTGAGGATGCCCGCGTCGAACAGCGTCGCGGCGATCGCCACCGCGGCCTGCACGAAGGCGAGCACGAGCAGGATGTACGCGCCCACCTTCAGCTCGCTGCCCTCACCGAAGTTGAACGACTGGAACAGCAGCGCGAGGAAGCCCGCGGTCGACGCCGCGGCGGCCGCGCCGATCCAATTCTGCTTCGGCAACAGCGACAGGCCTGCGAGGAGGGCGCCCAGCAACAGCAGGCCGAGCAGCGGCGCGCCGGAGGCCACCTCGAAGAGGTTGGCCGACTCCGGTCCGCTGACCCTGGTGCCGCCGAAATCGATCGGCTTGCTGCCGAGGAACGGCAGGAAGCCGAGCAGGAAATTGAGCACGCCGAGCGCTGCTACGCCGACCACCAGGAAGAACGGCAGACCTTTGGCATCGGAACCGGTAGCGCTCGAACCTGCACTGGCACCACCGGTTGCCGGGCTCTGGCTGGATGGCGCTGAGGGCGAGGGTGTGTTGTACCCGGAGCCCCCGGTCGGGTAGGACATGTCGTCGTCTCCTAAATCGAGTCGTACATGGTATTCACGGCTGGATTACTCCTGACGCTACTGCACTCCCTCGCCCAGGTCACCCCGCCGCGACGGCCGGGACCCGCGAGTCGGCCCATATCCGGGCAGGTCGTGGCAGGTGTCCGGCCAGGAGTTCAGAGCGGGACCACCCACCGCTCACTGACACTGTTGCCCGCGATGGCGCTTTTCACACCAACCGGGTTCTCACCGGCGGGGAAATCGGTGTGACAGCTCGGTGAACCATTCGTCCGGCTGCCTCGTGTGCAGGGAGAAGGGACGACGGAACGCCCGACACTCCGCGGTTCCACACGTGGCCGGTCCGGAAGCTCGGCTGCTGCCCCAGCCGGAGCCCACCGCCACACATGACGAAGGCCGCCCCCCGAATTCGGAGGCGGCCTTCGTGGCGCGGTGGGAGATCAGGCGCTGATGCTGGCCTTCTCCAGGATCTCGCGAGCCAGCGCGGCGGTCTCGGACGGCGTCTTGCCGACCTTCACGCCCGCAGCCTCGAGCGCGTCCTTCTTCGCCTGGGCGGTGCCCGACGAGCCGGACACGATGGCGCCCGCGTGGCCCATCGTCTTGCCTTCGGGGGCGGTGAAGCCCGCCACGTAGCCGACGACCGGCTTGGTGACGTTGGCCTTGATGTAGGCCGCGGCCCGCTCCTCGGCGTCGCCGCCGATCTCGCCGATCATCACGATCAGCTTGGTCTCCGGGTCCTTCTCGAACGCCTCGATGGCATCGATGTGGGTGGTGCCGATGACCGGGTCGCCGCCGATGCCGATGGAGGTCGAGAAGCCGAAGTCGCGCAGCTCGTACATCATCTGGTAGGTCAGCGTGCCGGACTTCGAGACCAGGCCGATCGGGCCCTTGCCGGTGATGTTGGCCGGGGTGATGCCGACCAGCGACTCGCCGGGGGTGATGATGCCGGGGCAGTTGGGGCCGATGATCCGGGTCTTGGCGCCCTTCTCCACGTTGTAGGCCCACGCGTACGCGGTGTCCTGCACCGGGATGCCCTCGGTGATGACCACGAGCAGCGGGATCTCCGCGTCGATGGCCTCGATGATGGCGTCCTTGGCGAACTTCGGCGGCACGAACGCGATGGACACGTCGGCGCCGGTCTCCTTGATGGCCTCCGCGACGGTGCCGAAGACAGGCAGCTCGACCGCGTTGCCCTCGGAGTCGGTGTGCGCGACGGTGGTGCCCGCCTTGCGCGCGTTCACACCGCCCACGATCTTGGTGCCCGCCTTCAGCATCAGCGCGGTGTGCTTGGTGCCCTCGCCGCCGGTGATGCCCTGGACGATGACCTTGGAATCCTTGTTCAGGAAGATAGACATTCTTTTCGTCCTTACTCGGCCGTCGTTATCGGGCGGCTGCCAGTTCGGCGGCCTTGTCGGCGCCTTCGTCCATTGTCTGCGCCAGCGTCACCAGCGGGTGCGCGGCATCGACGAGGATCTGGCGACCCTCGTCCACCCGGTTGCCGTCGAGGCGGACCACCAGCGGCTTGTTCGCGTTGTCGCCCAGGATCTCCAGCGCCTTCACGATGCCGTTGGCGACCGCGTCACAGGCGGTGATCCCGCCGAACACGTTGACGAACACGCTCTTGACCTGCTCGTCGTTCAGGATGACGTCGAGACCGGCGGCCATCACCTCGGCCGAGGCGCCACCGCCGATGTCCAGGAAGTTGGCCGGCTTCACGCCGCCGTGGCCCTCGCCCGCGTAGGCGACGACGTCCAGGGTCGACATGACCAGACCCGCGCCGTTGCCGATGATGCCGACCGAACCGTCGAGCTTGACGTAGTTGAGGTCGTTCTCCTTGGCCTTCAGCTCGAGCGGGTCGGTCGCGTCCTTGTCCGCGAACGCCTCGTGCTCCGGGTGGCGGAATCCGGCGTTCTCGTCGAGGGTGACCTTGCCGTCCAGTGCGAGGATCTCGTCCTGCGGGGTGCGCACCAGCGGGTTGACCTCGACCAGGGTGGCGTCCTCGGCGACGAACACCTCCCACAGCTTCTGGATGGTCACGGCCGCGGTGTCCAGCACGTCGGCGGGCAGGTGGCCCTGCTCGGCGATCGAGCGCGCGAACGCCAGGTCGACGCCCTTGACCGCGTCGACGGGCACCTTCGCCAGCCGCTCCGGCTTGGTCGCGGCGACCTCTTCGATCTCCATGCCGCCCTCGACCGAGCACATGGCCAGGTAGGTCCGGTTGGCCCGGTCCAGCAGGAAGGAGATGTAGTACTCCTCCGCGATGTCCTTGGCCTCGGCGACGAGGATCTTCTTGGTGATGTGGCCCTTGATGTCCAGGCCGATGATGTTCTGCGCGTGCGTGAGCGCGTCGTCCGGGGTGGCGGCGTACTTGACGCCACCCGCCTTGCCGCGGCCACCGGCCTTCACCTGGGCCTTGATCATCACCGGCTTGCCGATTTCCGCCGCGATCGCGCGGGCGTCCTCGGCCGTGTCCGTGACGCGGCCCTCGGACGAAGGCACTCCGTGCTTAACGAAGAGCTCCTTCGCCTGATATTCGAAGAGATCCATGTACTCACCGTCTCGTCTGCGTTGTGATGACAACGTCTTTGTTGGCGGCCCGACGTCGGAAGCGGGTCGGGTCGGACTCTAATCAGTCACATGGAGGGCCAATCGGCCACGTTCATCGTAAGTGGCGCAGGTCACGGACCGGTGCGCGGGAGCGGTAAAACCGCTGGCCACCGCTACTGACGAGTAGGTTTTCGGCACCGTGGCAGGTAGAGCGGCCGAACCCGGGAACGCGCGACGAACTACTACAACCCGTCGTCGAGGAACCTCTCCGGAATGCCCATAGCGCAGTGAGTTAATCGGCAGGCTAATCGTGATCAATCTCACATGTTTGTCACGGAACATGCGCAGCGCTTGTGGGCACGCAATCGTTTCGTTACCGTCAGTGCGGTCGATGTCACAACACGGTCACGACTAGGAGGACGGCAAGCTTTGACGCAGCACAGCACTCCGCAGACGGAGAGCCGCTCCGCATCCGACCGATCGACGCCGCTGATCAGGCAGTTTTCGAGTTTCAACAGCTTCACGATGTGGCACCGCCGATGAACCACAGCTCCACCTTCGCTTCCACTGATCGGGTCCGGTCGGGACATCGTTACCGCCCCGACGACGAGCCCTTCGACCCGGTGGGCAGCCACGCCGATCCCTCGTTCGATCAGCACCACGCCGGATACGATGCGCCGCCGCGGGCGGACTACTTCCACCCCACGAGCGGTGGATACGACTACGCGGCCGATGCGCCCGTCGATCCAAGCTATGCCCAGCCCGCTTACCAGAGCGAGTCATACGCCGCCCCCCGCGCCGCCTACGACAACGCCTGGGACACGAACAGCTCGTGGGCGCAACAGAATTGGGCTCAGCAGGGCACCTGGTCCGATGGCGGCGCATGGAACGCAGGCGACGCGTGGACCGAGAACTCCGGCGACACGTGGACCGAGAACTCCCGCGACACGTGGACCGAAAACTCCGGCGAGGCGTGGGCCGAAGAGAGTTCCTGGACGCCCGACGAGAAATCGTGGGTGTCCGACACCGGCTGCTGGGCGCCCGAGGAATCCTGGGCGACCGAGACCACCGAGCCCGAGGCCGTTGATCAGGAGCGCAGCGCACCCGCCGTACCGAACGTTATTCCGGCCCGCCGATCCACGAACAAGCGCGGTGGCGCGCACCGCGTGCCCGCGCCGCCTGCCGCGCTCAAAGGTCGCGCCGCCGTCGCCGCCGTCGCCGCGGGCGCGGTCGTCGCGGCCGGGCAGGCCGCCTTCGCCGCACCCGAGCAGCCGTCGCAGGCCGTCGACTACGAAGCCGCGGGACAGATCCACGAGATCGCCGCGCAGTCGATGAACGTGGCCGATCCGACAGCAGCGCCGGATTCCCCCCAGGTGCTCAACGTCTCCTCGCCTGCCCATCTCGATCAGTTCAACGACATGTTGCAGAAGGGCCAGAAGTACGCCGAAGACCTCGCTGCCCAGGAGTCCGCGAAGCTTCGCCCGCTCTTCCACAAGTTCTTCGCCGCGGGCACCTTCACCTCCGGGTTCGGCGCCCGCTGGGGCGTGCAGCACCTCGGCATCGACATCGCGGGCCCGATCGGCACTCCGATCTACGCCGTCGCCGACGGCACCGTGATCGAAGCCGGTCCCGCGTCGGGCTTCGGCATGTGGGTCCGCCTGCTGCACGACGACGGCACCGTCACCATCTACGGCCACATCGACACCGCCACGGTGTCGCAGGGCCAGCGCGTGCTCGCCGGCGACCAGATCGCCACAATCGGCAACCGCGGGTTCTCCACCGGTCCGCACTGCCACTTCGAGGTCTGGCTGAACGGCGTCGACAAGGTAGACCCGCTCCCCTGGCTGGCGACCCGCGGCATCAGCCTCGGCCCGCAGCGCGACTGAACGACGCGGCCGCGTCACCAGTCCGGCCGCTTCCACACCCGCGCCACCTCGCGGACCGGGTCGCCTCGACTGGCACCGAGCAAGAATGGGCTCGCGTCCGCTGTCATGCGGAGGCGGCTGTCACGTTGCCTACATTGCCGTGCCTGCGAACAATTCCGGCGCAGCCTTCCGCACCTTACGCAATACTTTTGATGCGCGTTCAGAGGACACGTCGGACAGAATGGGCAGCGCGTACCGCCACAGCTTCGCCGCGTCCTCGTGCCGTCCGAGACGCCATCGGATCAACCCTGTTTCCGCAGCGGAAAGCGCATGAATCCTGGTGTGGGTCTCGGGGTTCCACATCGAATGCGACAGGTACAGGTACCGCTCGGCCTCAGCGTGGTCACCCAGGGCGGCGAACGCTTTCGATGTCTGCCTGGCTACGCTCGCTTTGTTCGGGCACCAGAGCGCCGCCCAGCGAGGTAGCTCTGTGGTGACTTCCGTGTCTATCCATGGTTCCGCCTTCCGGAGGGTGCTCCGCGCCGCTCGATGCTGCCCCGTTTCGGCATAGCAGCGCGCCAGACCGACCAGGAACAAGGACATGGTGTCCGGACATACCGTGTCGCGCGCCGCCGCCACTCCGCGTTCGGCGAGCTCGGCGGCGTGCTGCAGCTGCCGGACATCGGTGGCGTGCAACCCGAGAATGCGGAAACAGAAACCATCCTGTCCCGGAACTCCGGATTCCTCCGCGAGCCGCAACGCCGACAGGTAATACCGCTGCGCGATACCGTCCGCCCCCGCATCGTGCGCTTTGAAACCCGCCAGATAGGCCAACTCGGCGGCAGCGCTGAACGCAGCGGAACGAACCTTCGAATCAGCGAACCGCGACCGCAGCAACGACGCGACATCCGTACTCAGAAACTCCGCGACAGCAGTCCGGCCGATACCACCGCCCTTGACCTCGTCCAGACGCAGAAAAGCATCGGTAATTGCCTGTACAGCACGGACTTCCGACATGCCGACGCGCGCGGTGTCGTGGACTCGGACCAACCGGGCCACATCCGACGGTGTCGCCAGCGCGGTAGCCGAAAGCGCCGCGCTGTAGACGGACGTCCGCAGGAACGACCGCCGGTCGACATCCGCTCTGCCCAACACACCGACCAGTGTGACAGGATCACACGTCATCTCACCGCATGCGCGCATATAGGCCGCGACCACATCGGCAGACGCGACGCGTGTCCCAGTCTCCACATGACCCAGATAACTGCGCGAGAACGGAATCCGCGCCGCCAACTCCGCCAGCGAAAACCCCGCCGCCTGCCTGGCGGCCCGCAAACGCTCCCCGATATCAGGCGGCAATCCCCCATCCGTCCCCATGCGTGGATCGTAGGCGGATTCGTAGACGGGTTGTAGCCGTTTCCCCAGTCCGGAAGTGAGTTTCCCGCGCAACGCTTGTCTCGGCACCCACCCGGCGGGCGCGTCTGTCCCGTCCGGAACGGACGCGCCGCCAGCCGTGAGCGGCTCGCGGTGACCTCACCCCGCCGGGTGGCGTGCGCCCGAATGACAAGCGACGAAGCAGGGGTGAAATGCGATGGGGTTCGATTGGTGGCGCGACGCCGAACAGGACGACATGTCAGCGCAAGCGATCATCGACCGCGTAGCCGCCGAGTGGCGCGCCGCACGCGAACGTGAACGCACCCGCGCCGAGCGGCCCGACCCCGCCTGTGGCCTACCGGCTGGCCGCACGAAGCTCCCGACCATCCGTTGAGCGTTTCCGAAGCGCACCGGATCATGCAGCAGCACAGGGCATGCCGCGCCGATCAATGCCCGCGTAAGGCAGCGGCCCGGCAGACCCTCATCGACGCCGGACGCATGAAGCCGGACACCTCACGGTAGCCGCGCTGAACGTGTCTCAGCTACGACCCCGCTCCGACCGGTCCGGTGCCGAGCGGCGGTGGGATTCAGCCACCTGACTCAGCATCCGCGCCAAGACATGGCCCGACCGATACTCGGCCCATGCCTGCGTGAACGATCTTCGGTGTTCGAATACTTGGCGATTGAAGCGGAAGTCGCAGGCTCGCAAGGGATTCGCTCTAGTCGAGAAGAGGGGCGTCGGGTGAGAGGTTCGCAGCAAGTGAGCCGACCGTGAACTAGGCTGGGTCGAGCCGGACGAGAGTCGAGTTGGAGTGGGGGGTCTTGTGTTCGATGTCAACCCGGAGAGCCTGCGGACGGCGGCGCAAGCATTGGCAGCCTTGCCGACAGAGATAGATGTAACTGCGCCCTTGGGCGCCGATCAGGTCGACGGGAAGTTGAACGGATCTGCGGTCGGGCACAGTCTTGGGCAGACAACCACGTTGGCGGACCGAGCACGAGAAGCGTTGCAGGCTCGATTCACGCGGTTCTCAGAACTGCTCGAGCATGCGGCCAATACCTACCGCGACGACGATTTGGCGGCCGCCGCCCAACTGGCGGCGGTGACCGATCTGATCCCGACCGGTGTCGACGATGGAAACTAGAGTGGCACCCACACCGGAGGAGGTGTTGAGCTGGGACGTCTCGGCGCTGGTCGGCATCGCAGACAGGTCCAACCACATCGCGGACGTGGTCCTGAAGACATCGAACTCGATGCGTACCGTGATCCACGACCTCGCGTGGCAGGGGCAAGCCCGCGGCATGGCCGAGGACAAGACCGACCGCGAGCAAGCCCAGATGCGCACCATCGCCACCGCGTTCTACGACCTCGGTACGGCATGCGGGGGCGCTGCCCGCGATATGGAATACCCGCTGGCGGAGATCAAGACCATCTTCCAGCACTACGTCATCTCACCGGTCACCGTCGCCGACGATTGGAGCATCACCGGCGTCGATGACTGGAGTTCGGAAGCGGGGACGCAGCTCTCACGGCTGAACGGCTTGGTGTCGACTCTGACGACGGCCGATGCGCAGTGGGGCGCGAAGATCGCCGAGGCCAACGAGAAACTTCAACTATTCGAGTCGACAGAGATTCTGTTCCAGGCAGCCAATGACGGTCTGCCGCAGCCTCCGGGCGGGTGGAGCAACGATCCCGCCATGAGGATGGCTCAGGAAATCGCTTACGGTCACTCCTGGACCAAGCACCGCGAGGACTTCAAGGGGATGACGCAGGACGACCTCGCGGAAAAGGTCTATCAGATCATGCAAGGTCCACAAATGGAGCGTTTGGGCAAAGACTACAAAGGCGACCCGGTCATGATGAGCTACGACGGGTTCATCGTCATCATCGACCCCAGTACTGACGATCATGGCACCGTCTATCGGCCGAAGGAGCCATTGGACGAGTTCATCCGCCTCACCAACCGGACCACGGATCCATCACTCGACCCTTCCAGGGTTCCCGGCGGCACCGGAGGGACGCCTCCCGGAAAACCGGGCGGTAATCGTTGATACGAGATATGGAGAACTTTCGTTGGAATTTGATATGTCGAAGCTGACACACAGGGAACATGATTTCGTGGACTCCGCCCTGGCGAGCTGGGTTGGAGTGGCTACAAGCGCACCGATTCCGGTGCGTGCGCTGGGGTTTACCGACCGTGACCAGTTCGATGAAGAAGCCGCCAGGCTCCGGCGGGCTGTCCGCGATGGCGCGAGGTTGACCGAGGTGGAGACCGCGAGGGTGCTGTTCCTGAGCGAACTGGCTTTCGGCAGTGATCTGTTCGGCGCGGGTGTGGAATTCCAGCTGGTCAGCCCGATGCGCGACGCCGAAGCAATCACGATCCTGCGCTCCCTCCAACGGAAGCTCTACACCCGCGCCGGCGCCAAAGCGCTGTTCTTGCCCGAACTCTACGCACCCGAAAAAAACTGAACCACGGGCTGGGACAGCTCGAAGCGGCACCGGAGTAACCAACCGGCATACCGGGCACAGCCGATTGACACACCTGTTGCCTGATGACTACCGACCGTGCTCCGGCCACGCGTAAGCGCGACCCTATAGTGCCTCAATCTGACCGGCACGTTGGTCCAGCCCGCGACGCTGGTCTGCGCCGCTCTTCGCAAACCCGCTCGATCCAACTCGTATTCGGGCATGAAGTCGAGCAGCGCGTCCAGCGCTATCCGGCCTTCCAGGCGTGCGAGGGCCGCACCGAGACAGCTGTGGATGCCGTAGCCGAGGTTGTGGCCGGGATGTGGTCGGTCGATGTCGAAGCGGTCCGCGTCGTCGAACGCCCGCTCGTCGCGGTTCGCGGAGGCGAGCAGCAGGAGCACGGGGTTGGATTCGGACGGTGGCACGAGCTCGGACACGACGACCCGGACACGGATCCTGCGGGCCACCTTCGAGGTGCTCGGCCGAAGAGGGCACAGCAAGCTGAGCCTGTCGGATGTCGCCGCCGAGGCCAAGGTGTCGCGGCCGAAGCTGTATCGCCTGTTCTCGTCGAAGGAGGAACTGCTCGCCGCGTTCGGCAGCTACGAGCAGCGAAACATCGAGGAGGGGCTGCGCGCCGCGACCGAGGGACTGACCGGCCACGACCGGCTGGACGCCGTCCTGCACTTCATCGTCGACTTCCAGGATTCGTACTCGCTGAGCCCCCTGGTCGCCGTGGAGCCCGATCACGTGCTGTCGCAGATCACCAGGGTGATACCGATCATGCGCGGGCTCATCGCGCCGATGGTCGAGGGCGACGATGCGGAGCTGGTCGCGGCCACGATCGTGCGGCTGGCGGTGTCGCACTACCTCGTGGCGGGCGACGATCAGGCGATGTTCCTCGCGCAGCTACGACATGCGGCGGGAATCGAGATCACCGACCCGCCCGAACTGCGGCCGGATCGGTGAGACGACCGAGCCTATGGCGTCGCCGCGATCGCGAGACCGAACAGCGCGACGACCTTGACGACCTCCAGGCCGATGTACCAGAAATGAGCGTGCGAGCGCGGTAGCTCCTCCCCCGCCAGCACCCGATCGGCGCGGCGGGACAGCGGCGGGCGCACCGCCAGGATCTGGACCGCCAGCAAGATCACGGCCGCGCCCAGCCACCACCAGGTCGCCCGGCCGGGCCCGATGATCAGTGCGGCGACCACCAGCAGCGCGGCGAGCGCGACCTCGGCGACGTTCAGTGCCCGGAACACCAAGCGGCCGATGCCGAGACCGAGCGGCAGCGTCACCCCGGGGGCGCGGAACTTCAGAGGCGCCTCGAGGAACGAGATGGCCAGCACCATGCCGAGCCAGAGCATGGGCAGAAACCAGAGGATGTGCTGGGCGATCGTATCCACGCCGCGGACCCTACCGGTGCGACGCGAGGGCGGGCAGGGCCGAAAGGCCCGCGCCGCTCAGAGCTTGACCAACGTCCGGCTGTACTGCGGGATCAACCGGATCTTGCCCGCGGTGCCGAAATCTATGGTCACCGTGGCCAGCGGCCCGAAGCCCTCGGCGGCGATCACCCGGCCGAGACCGTACTTGTCGTCGCTGACCCGATCGCCCACGGCGAGCACCAAGTTCGTGTTGTTGCGTGTCGCTCCGCCCGGAGCGGGCCTGCGCGGTCCGCGATCGCGCAAGCCGGGGCGCGGCTCCGACCAGCCGTCGCCGCGCGTCCAGTCCCGCTCCAAGCCGTCGTCGTCCCCGCCACGCCGCCGGATGCCCCTCGTCCCGGGTGATCCGGCCGGCTCGAGCCGCCGCCAGTCGATGAGATGACCGGGGATCTCCTGCAGGAATCGCGATTCCGGGTTCGAGACCGGCTGCCCCCAGCCCGAACGCACCACGGCACGCGTCAGGTACAGCCGCTGCCGGGCCCTGGTGATGCCGACGTAGGCCAGGCGGCGTTCCTCGGCCAGCTCGGTCGGATCGCCGAGCGCCCGCATGTGCGGGAACTGCCCGTCCTCCCACCCGGTCACGAACACCACCGGGAACTCCAGCCCCTTGGCGGTGTGCAGCGTCATCATCGTGACCACTCCGGAGCCTTCGTCCGGGATCTGGTCGGTGTCGGCCACAAGCGAGACCCGCTCCAGGAACGCCGCGAGCGAACCGGGATCCGGCTCGCCTTCGCCCACCTCGGGCAGTAGCCCCTCCTGCCGGGCCGCCTCCGCGTTGTTGTGCGCCTCGGAGCTGAACTCGCGCGCGACGCTGACCAATTCGTTGAGGTTGTCCAGCCGCGCGCCGTCCTGCGGATCGTCGGAGGCCTCCAGCTCGGCGCGATAGCCGGTGCGCTCGAGCACCGCTTCGACGACGTTGCCCACATCGGGGAAGTCCGAGTCGGCGCGCTCGCCCGCGGCCCGGATGTCGTCGAGCAGGTCGAGGAAGCCCGCGATGGCTCGCTGCGCGCGTGTGTTCAGCAGCGCCACCTTGCCTTCGGCGGCGTCGCGCAACGCGGCGGCGAAACCGATCCCGCGCTGTTCGGCGTGCACCGCCACGCACGCTTCGGCGCGGTCGCCGATGCCGCGGCGCGGCGTGTTCAGGATGCGGCGCATGCTCACCGCGTCGTCCGGGTTCTCCAGCACCCGCAGGTAGGCGACGATGTCGCGCACCTCTTTGCGCTCGTAGAAGCGGACGCCGCCGACCACCTTGTAGGGCAGGCCCATCCGGATGAAGATCTCTTCCAGCGCTCGGGAGTTGTTGTTCGTGCGGTAGAACACCGCGACGTCGCCGTAGTTGGCCTCGCCCTGGTCGACCAGCCGGTCGATCTCGCGTGCCACGAACGACGCCTCGTCGTGCTCGTTGTCGGCGACGTAGCCGGTGATCAGGTCGCCCTCGCCGGAATCGGTCCACAGCTTCTTGTCGCGCCGGTTCTCGTTGCGGGAGATCACCGCGTTCGCGGCGGAGAGGATGTGCTGGGTGGAGCGATAGTTCTGCTCCAGCAGGATGGTCTCGGCGTCGGGGAAGTCGCGCTCGAACTCCTCGATATTGCGGATCGTCGCGCCGCGGAAGGCGTAGATGGACTGATCGGCGTCACCGACCACGCACAGTTCACTCGGCGGAACCCGGTCCTCGCCGGCGTCTGCCACGTGGTGGCCGACCAATTCGCGAACCAGGACGTATTGCGCGTGGTTGGTGTCCTGGTACTCGTCCACCAGCACGTGCCGGAACCGGCGGCGGTAGTACTCGGCGACCTGGGGGTGGTTCTGCAGCAGCGCAACCGTCTCGCCGATCAGGTCGTCGAAGTCCAGCGCGTTCGCCGAGCGCAACCTGCGCTGGTATTCGGTGTAGACCCTGGCCACCAGGCCGGGCAGCTCCGTGTCGTCGGATTCCGCGTCCGCGGTGGCGCGGGCCGGGTCGATGAGTTCGTTCTTCAGATTCGAGATGGCGGTCGCGAGCAGGCGCGCGGAGTACTTCTTGGGGTCGATGTCCATGTCGCGGCCGATCATGGTGAGCAGGCGCCGCGAATCGTCCGCGTCATAGATCGAGAAGTTCGAGTTCAGCCCGGGCAGCAGCGCCGCCTGGGTACGCAGGATGCGGACGCAACTGGAGTGGAATGTCGACACCCACATGGCGTTCGCGCGCGGGCCGACCAGCCCCGTCACCCGCTCCCGCATCTCCGCGGCGGCTTTGTTGGTGAACGTGATGGCCAGCACTTGGCCCGGCGTGACGCCGCGCGCGGCCAGCAGATAGGCGATACGGCGGGTGAGCACGGCCGTCTTGCCCGAGCCCGCTCCGGCCACGATGAGCAGCGGGGAGCCCGTGTGCACGACCGCCGCGCGCTGCTGCGGATTGAGGCCGTCGAGCAGCCGTTCGGCCTCCTCGGCGCGCCGCTGCTCCCGCTCGACGCGCTGCCGCTCGCGCTCGGCCTCTGTCGGCGGCGCCTCGGGCACGGCGGCAGGCCGCGACCCCTCCGTCGCGTCACCGCCGGCGAACTGCGGTTTCGATGTCGGATCCGGGTGCACGACCCGGTCGGCCTGCGTCTTGGGAGCCACCGTGATGTCCATCGTCCATCCACGCTACCGGCGGCCACCGACAGAGATGAAGTCCCGGGCGGCATCGGTATCGGTTCGGCGCCGGCGGGCTGAACGGCGCGTGAACTCCCGCTGGTGGGAAGGCCGGGCGAAACGACCTGCGCTTCTCGCGCGATTGCCAAACGTATACGTTTTGCATACCTTCCAGCCCGTGGCAGACTGGCCACATGCTCAGCGCTCTCGCAAGACATCCGATTCGGCTGCCTGCCGGACATCGGGACCGCGGAGCCTGTACCTGAGCGCACCATCTGGGGGGACAATACAAGGCCCCACCAGGTCTGTTTCACGGTGAAAGAACTGATCGGTAACGAGCCTCGAGCACGCGCCGATCGATGTTCTGACACGAGGAGATGAATGATGAGCACCCCTGCCACGACGACCGGGTCCGAATCGGCGCTGCCGCAGACCGAGGCCGAGATCGACAAGCTCCGCAAGGAGATCGATCACCTCGACGCCGAGATCCTGGCCGCGATCAAGCGCCGGACGGAGATTTCCCGGATCATCGGCCGGACGCGTATGGCGTCCGGCGGGCCGCGCCTGGTGCACAGCCGCGAGATGAAGGTGCTGGAACGCTTCAGCGAACTCGGCCAGGAAGGCCACACCCTCGCCATGCTGCTGCTTCGCCTCGGCCGCGGTCGTCTCGGCCACTGAGCTGACAACCTGCGGCGCGCTCGCGAGCCGCTTCCCATAGGCCGCCCCGGGTGTAATGCACCCCGGGGCGGTCGTTTCATGTCCGCATTCAGGTGAGGGCGATGTACTTGGTGGACAGGTACTCCTCGATGCCCTCGGTGCCGCCTTCCCGGCCGAAACCGGACTCCTTGACGCCACCGAACGGGGCGGCGGGATCGGAGATCACGCCGCGGTTGACGCCCACCATGCCGGATTCCAAGCCTTCGGCGATCCGCAGGGCGCGGTCGAGGTCGCGGGTGTAGACGTAGCTGACCAGACCGAATTCGGTGTCGTTGGCGGCGGCCAGCCCTTGCTCCTCGGTCTGGAAGCCCACGATCGGCGCGACCGGGCCGAAGACCTCCTCGCGCAGAATCCGCGCCTGTGGCGGGACATCACGCAGCACGGTGGCCGGGTAGAACCAGCCCGGACCTTCGGGCGCCTTGCCGCCGATCAGCACCCGCGCGCCCGCCGCAACGGCGTCGTCCACCAGTTCCCCGACCGTCCGAAGTTGCTCCTGGTTGATCAGCGGGCCGAGTGTCGTGTCCGGGTCGGCGCCCGGTCCGAGCCGCACGCTGCTCGAGATCGCCTCGACGAATTTGGTCGTGAACTCCTCGAGCACGCTGTTGTGCACGTGGAAGCGGTTGGCGGCGGTGCACGCCTCGCCGCCGTTGCGCAGTTTCGCCAGCATCGCGCCCTGCACGGCGGCATCGACGTCGGCGTCGTCGAACACCACGAACGGCGCGTTCCCGCCGAGTTCCATCGAGGTGCGCAGCAGCCGGTTCGCGGATTTCTCCACCAGCTTCTTGCCGACCTCGGTGGAGCCGGTGAAGGTGAGCTTGCGCAGCCGGGGATCGTCGAGCAGCGGCTGGGTCACCGCGCCGGAGCGGCTGGAGGTGAGCACCGACAGCACGCCGTCGGGCAGCCCCGCCTCGCCGAACAGCTCGGCCAGCAACAGCATCGTCAGCGGCGTCGCCGAGGCGGGCTTGACGATCATCGTGCAGCCCGCGGCCAGCGCGGGACCGATCTTGCGTGTGCCCATGGCGAGCGGGAAGTTCCACGGCGTGATCGCCAGGCAGGGTCCGACCGGCTGCTTGTGCACCATGATCCGGCCCGCGCCCGACGGCGCGTGCAGGTAGCGTCCGTGCACCCGGACGGCCTCCTCGCTGAACCACCGGAAGAACTCGGCGCCGTAGCGCACCTCGTTGCGGCTCTCCGGCAGAGCCTTGCCCATTTCCAGGGTCATCAGCAGCGCGAAGTCCTCCGCGCGGGCGGTGATCCGCTCGAAGACCGAGCGCAGGATCTCCCCTCGCTCGCGGGCCGGGGTCGCCGCCCAGTCGTCCTGCACCGCGACGGCCGCGTCGAGCGCGCGCACCGCGTCTTCCGGGGTCGCGTCCGCGACGTGCGTCAGCGCCTCCCCGGTCGACGGATTGTGCACCGCGAAGGTGCCGGCGCCGGTGGCGTCGACGGGCCGCCCTCCGATCCACAGCTGCTTCGGTACGGATTCGAGAAGTTCGCGTTCGGACACCATGCGGCCAGCCTATGCCGCGCAAGCGCATCCCGGAACGCACGCGGGCGGCCGGATCGCGGCGGTCCGCGGGCTCGGTATCGTGCGCCGCCCGTACCGCCGGTCGTGCGGATGGCCAAGGTAAGGGCGGTGTGGCACAGCGGGTTTTCACCTCGGCGGTGGCGTCGGCCCGCCCGGCTCTCCGGGCACGCATCCGTGCGCGCGGCCGTGCCTGCTTGTACTCTCGGCGAACGTGAGCAGCGACATCACCGCGACGGCGGCATGGCGGAAACTGCACGATCACCACGGCACCGTCGCGGGACGACACCTCAGGGAGTTCTTCGCCGACGACCCGGCCCGGGGCAGCGAGCTGACCGTCCAGGTGGCTGACCTGCACATCGACTACAGCAAGCACCGCGTCAACCGGGAAACGTTGCACCTGCTGGTGGAATTGGCGCGCGAGGCGGGCGTGCCGCAGCGGCGGGACGCGATGTTCGGGGGCGAGCACATCAACACTTCGGAGGACCGCGCGGTCGGCCATGTCGCGCTGCGGCTGCCCGAAGGCGCGAGCATGACCATCGACGGCGCCGACGCGGGCGCCGAGGTGCGCGAGGTGCTGCGACGGATGGGCGAGTTCGCCGAGGCGCTGCGCTCCGGCGCATGGCGCGGGGCGACCGGCGAGCGCATCACGACGGTGGTCAACATCGGCATCGGCGGATCGGACCTGGGGCCGGTCATGGTGCATCAGGCGTTGCGTCACTACGCGGACGCGGGCATCGGCGCCAGGTTCGTCTCGAACGTCGATCCCGCCGACCTGGTCGCGAAGCTGAACGGGCTCGATCCGGCCACCACGCTGTTCATCGTCGCCTCCAAGACCTTCTCCACCCTGGAGACGCTCACCAACGCCACCGCGGCCCGCCGCTGGCTCGTCGCCGCGCTCGGCGAGGACGCCGTGGCCAAGCATTTCGTCGCGGTGTCCACCAATGCCGAGCGGGTCGCGAAGTTCGGTATCGATACCGAGAACATGTTCGGTTTCTGGGATTGGGTCGGCGGCCGCTACTCGGTGGACTCGGCGATCGGCCTGTCGGTGATGGCGACCATCGGCAAGGAGCGCTTCGCGGAATTCCTCGCGGGCATGCACGCCGTGGATCGGCACTTCGCCGAGGCGCCGCTGGAGGAGAACGCCCCGGTACTGCTCGGCATGCTCGGCGTCTGGTACTCGAACTTCTTCGGCGCCGAGTCTCGTGCGGTACTGCCGTATTCGAATGATCTGGCCCGTTTCCCCGCCTATCTGCAGCAGCTGACCATGGAGTCCAACGGGAAGTCGGTGCGCGCCGACGGCACCCCGGTCACCACTTCCACCGGTGAGGTCTTCTGGGGTGAACCGGGCACCAACGGCCAGCACGCCTTCTACCAGCTGTTGCACCAGGGCACCCGGCTGATCCCGGCGGATTTCATCGGGTTCGCCCAACCCACCGACGACCTGGCGACCAGCGACGGCACCGGCAGCATGCACGACATCCTGATGAGCAACCTGTTCGCGCAGACCAAGGTGCTCGCATTCGGCAAGACCGCCGAGGAGATCGCCGCAGAGGGCGCCGATCCCGCACTCGTGCCGCACAAGGTGATGCCGGGCAACCGCCCGTCCACCACCATCCTCGCGCCCCGGCTCACGCCCTCGGTGGTCGGTCAGCTCATCGCGCTCTACGAGCACCAAGTCTTCGTGGAGGGCACGATCTGGGGCATCGACAGCTTCGACCAGTGGGGTGTCGAACTCGGCAAGCAGCAGGCGCTCGCCTTGGCCCCTCTGCTCACCTCGACCGAAGAGCCGCAGCCGCAGGACGATTCGTCGACCGACTCGCTCATTCGCTGGTACCGCTCGCATCGCTAGTGCCCGGTCCGGGTGACTGCCCGCGCCGCGCCTGTTCCAGCCGGTGGACGACGTGCGAGGTCGAGATGGCGGCCAGCGTGCCGACGATGCCCAGATCGAACACGACCTGAACAATGGTGGCGACCTTCGCGGCGGGCCCGACCGCGTGCACGTCGCCGTAGCCCACGGTCCCGAGGGTGACGATCGTGTAGTACAGCGCGTCGGTGCGCGTGTGCAGGCCCTCGAACTGCCCGGGGATGCGCAGCTCGAGCACGTAGTAGTACAGGGCGAAGAACGTCACCACGACGCACACCACGAGCAGCACGTCGTTGATCTGCCCGCCGGCCGTCCTCGGGTTCGTGATGTAGCGGCGGACCCGCCACCGGGCCAGCCAGACCAGCCCGGCGACGCCTACGACGAACGCGATCAGCCCGAGTATCCGGCTGGGCCGCCCGAAATCGGTCCGGAGATCCAGCGGCAAGAAGTAATAGAACAGCAGGACGCATCCCACCGTGAGCCCGTTGCGCAGGGCGCTCGACCGCCTGCCGTTTCGGCGACGTTCCGTCATCCCTTCATCATCTGCCGCGGTAGGACATGCGGGCAGGTGCACGCGCCGGGCGATCGCGGTCCGTCTTCCATCCATGGCGCTCGCCTTCGGCACGGCGGGTGTCGCGACGGTCGGCAGCGCCGATCCGCTTCCGACCGCGGCTGGAGAGGCCGAAGGTGTGCCGGACGCGCTACCGACTCAACCCTCGAGAACCCGATAGCGCCCCGCATGCTCACGCAGGATCAGATCGGCGCGCTCCCTCGTCGGCGCGACCAGTTCCGCATTGCGCAAATCGCTGTCGCGGACTTTGGCGCGCGCGGCGGACGGCGTGCGGCCGCCGCCGATGTGTCGGTCCAAGAGGCGGTCCTCGAGCACGTCGCGCGCCGCGTCCAGGTACCAGCACGCGTCCAGCAGTGCGCGGACCGCCGACCACCGCCGCCCCTCGAAGTCGTCGAGCAGCAGGTAGTTGCCCTCGGTGAGGACGATGGATTGCCGGTCGAACACCACGCCGCCGGGCACCGGGGCATCGATGGTCCGGTCGAAAGTGGGCCATGGCACCGGCTCACCCACGGGCGTGGTGCGCAGGCGTCGCAGTCCGGCGACGTAGCCGTCCACGTCGAAGGTGTCCGGCTCGCCCTTGCGCGCGAGGCTTTCGGTCGTTCGCAGTTCGTCGTTGCTCAGGTGATAACCGTCCATGGGCGCGATCTCGGCGACCATCGCGCCCGCCTCGGCATTGATCGCGTCGCGCAACGCGACCGACAACGTGGACTTGCCCGCGCCCGGCGGACCCGCGATACCGAGCAGATACCGGCCGCGCTCGGCCCGAGCCCGCACTCGCCGGGCCAGCCAGCTCACCGGTCTTTCCACGAACTCCCCTGCCACCGCCGCCACAATACTGTCGCTTCCCGCTCTCGCGCCGCTGCCGTGGACATCCCGCGATCCACACTCGTCCACAGGATGACCCGAATGGTCGAACATGTGAGCCATCGCTTGTCGCTCGGAGCGGACGGCCATAGCGTCGTCGCCATGAGTGCGATCGAGAACAAGAAGCTGCTCGCGGACATCTTCGAGCAGATGTCGCTCGGCCATGCCCGTGCGCTGAGCGACGCCATGGCCGACGACTTCCGCTGGATCTTTCCCGGCGACTGGTCCTGGGCCGGCATCTGGGAACCGAAAAGCGTCGTGCTGGAGCAGCTCCTGCGTCCACTCATGGCTCAGTTCACCGAGTACCGCAACACCGCGGAGACGATCATCGCCGAGGGCGATCGCGTCGTCGTGCAGGCGCGTGGCCAAGGCGTGACCACGCGCGGCGAAACCTACGATCAGACCTACTGCTTCGTCTTCCGAGTATCCGAAGGCAAGCTGCGCGAAGTGGTCGAGTACTGCAACACCGCGCTGGTCGAACGCGTGCTGACCCGGCCCGCGTGAGGCAGGCGGCTCAGACGAACGCGCGCTCCACGATCGCGCCGGTGTCCACGCCGGTGGGCAGCGTGCCGAACGCGATACCCCAGTCGTCGCCGAGCCGGGTGGCGCAGAACGCATCGGCGACGGCGGGGTGACCGTGGCGCACCAGTTGCGCGCCTTGGAGCACGAGCGCCATCAATTCCACGACCCGCCGGGCGCGGTACTCGATGTCGTCGAAGTCCGACAGCTCCTTGCCGACCCGGGCGATCGCGTCGTCCAGTCGCGGGTTCTCACCCTTGGCCGACGACACCTCGTCGAAGTAGGCCTCGACGGTCTCCGGCTGACGTCCCATGGCACGCAACGCGTCCAGCGCGGCGACGTTGCCCGACCCTTCCCAGATGGACATCAGCGGCGCCTCCCGGTACAGCCGCGGCATGCCGGATTCCTCGGCGTATCCGTTGCCGCCCAGGCATTCCAGCGCCTCGGCGGCGTGTGCGGGCGCCCGCTTGCACACCCAGTACTTGGTGACCGCCAGCGCGATGCGCCGCAGCGCCGCCTCGGCCGGATCCCGGCCCGCCCGGTCGGTGGCCCCGGCCAGCCGCATCATCACGGTGGTCGCGGCGTCGGACTCGATCACCAGATCGGCGAGCACGTTACGCATGGCGGGCTGGTCGATCAGCTCGGCGCCGAACGCCTTCCGGTGCCTGGCGTGGTGCACCGCGTACACCGTGCCCGCACGCATGCCGGTGGCCGAGCCGATCACGCAGTCCAGCCTGGTCATGTTCACCATCTCGATGATGGTCTTGACGCCCGCGCCCTCCGCGCCGACCAGCCAGCCGACGGCGTTGTCGTACTCGATCTCCGAGGAGGCGTTGGACTTGTTGCCCAGCTTGTCCTTGAGCCGCTGGATGCGGATGGGATTGCGGGCGCCGTCCGGCAGCACCCGGGGCAGCAGGAAGCAGGAGAGTCCGCCGGGCGCCTGCGCCAGGGTGAGGAACATGTCCGACATCGGGGCGGAGGTGAACCATTTGTGCCCGACGATCCGGTAGGAGCCGTCCGGCTGCGGCGTGGCCGTGGTGGTGTTGGCGCGGACGTCCGAGCCGCCCTGCTTCTCGGTCATCGACATGCCCGCGATGAGTCCGGCCTTGGTCGACGGCTCGCGCAGGCCGAAGTCGTATACGCGGGAGCCGAGCAGCGGTTCGTACTTCGCCGACAGTTCGCGGTTGTGCCGCAGGGCGGGGACCACCGCGTAGGTCATCGAGATCGGGCACATGTGGCCCGCGTCGGCGACGCCCCAGGTGTAGAACTTCGCCGCGCGCGCCACGTGCGCGCCGGGGCGGTCGTCCAACCACACGGCGCCGTGCAGGCCGTGCTCGACGGCGACGCGCATCAGGTCGTGCCAGTGCGGGTGGAACTCGACCTCATCGATGCGGTGGCCGTAGCGGTCGTGGGTGCGCAGCACCGGCGGGTATTCGTTGGCCAGCCTGCCCCACTCCTGCGCCTGCGCACCGCCCGCGAGCGCGCCCAGCTCCCGCACTTCGGCTTCGGCCCAGCCCGCGCCTTCCCGGTGCAGACCCTCGAGCAAGGCCGGATTGCGCGCGACGTCGAACGGCACGATGTCGGGCACCTGATTGAAGACTTCATGCGTCTGCATCTGACACTCCTGATTCCAGCCGAGCGCTGCCTGCGCCCGGGTCGTCGCGCACGCCGAGCGCGCGGATCGCGAAAGCGATGAGTTCGGGGACGACGGATTCGCCGTGGGGCGCGTCGGCGAGCGGGCCCACCAGAACCTCGCCGATCGCGCCGACCAACGCGGCCGCGCTGATCCTCGGGTCCTGCGGTGGGAGTTCGCCGCCCGCGATGCCCTCGGCCACCGCGGATTCGAAGGTCTCGGCGAACGCGCGCCGGAAGTGCAGGCGTTCGCTGTCCACGGCGGCGTCGACCGGCTCGGCGAGCAACACGTAGGCCAGGTTCGGGTTCTTCAGCGCGCGGCCGGCGAACGTCTCCACCGCGGCGGTCACCCGTTCGATCGCCGTTCCGCGCGCACCCGCCGCGGCCACCGCGGCGACCTCGCGGGCGACCACTTTCCGGAACACCGCGCGTACCAAGTCGGCCTTGCCGTCGAAGTTCTTGTAGACGGTGCCGGTGGCCACGCCCGCCTCGGCCGCGACCGCCGCCATGGTCAGCGCGGCGTATCCGCCGCTGGACAGCACCTTGGTCGCGGCCTGCACGATCAGCCCCGCCTGGGCGTCCAGGCGGGCCTGCACAGCAGGGGTTCTGCGGTAGGCCACCCAAGAAGTGAAGCACGGATTCATTTCTTCACACAAGGGTGCTTTTACGGCGTATGGTCGAGCGCGTGACCGTACTGATCGAACGCAACGGCCCCGTGACCACCGTGATCCTGCACCGGCCCGAGGCACGCAACGCGGTGGACGGACCGACCGCCGCCGCGCTGGCCGAGGCCTTCCGTGAGTTCGACGCGGACCCGGACGCGGCGGTCGCGGTGCTGTGGGGCGACGGCGGCACGTTCTGCGCGGGGGCCGACCTCAAGGCGCTCGGTACCGAGCGCTCCAACCGCGCCGAGGAGGATGGTGACGGCCCGATGGGGCCGACGCGGATGCGACTGTCCAAACCGGTGATCGCCGCGGTCTCCGGCTACGCGGTGGCAGGCGGGCTGGAACTCGCGCTGTGGTGCGATCTGCGCGTCGCCGAGCGCGACAGCACCTTCGGCGTCTTCTGCCGCCGCTGGGGCGTCCCGCTGATCGACGGCGGCACCGTGCGGCTGCCGCGGGTCATCGGCATGGGCCGCGCCATGGATCTGGTGCTCACCGGACGCGCGGTGGGCGCCGACGAGGCGCTCCAGATGGGTTTGGTGAACCGCGTCGTGCCCACCGGCGAAGCCCGCCGCGGCGCGGAGGCGCTCGCCGCGGAACTGGCCGCGCTGCCGCAGACCTGCCTGCGCTCGGACCGCATGTCCTTGCTCGAGCAGGAGGGAATGACCGAGGAGTCCGCGCTGCGCAACGAGTTCCGGCACGGCCTGACCGCGCTGGCGGGCGGCGCTCTGGACGGCGCGCAGCGCTTCGCGTCGGGCGCGGGACGCCACGGCGCTCGCGCCTGAGCCAGATGGGCCGACTGAGCGTCGTCGACGAGATCTTTCTGCGGACCCACCGCGGACTCGGCACGCCCATCGCCCTGCAAGGGCTGTGGCGAACTGCCGATCGGGTGGACCCAGCGCTCCTGGTCGGTGTGCATGAAGCCCTGCGCGCCGGACCGCTGGGGCGCAGAGTGATTCGCGCGCGCGTGCCGGGCGCTCGGCGAAGCTGGCGACCGAACGTCCGCGCCTAC
Organism: Nocardia asteroides; assembly: GCA_019930625.1. NCBI lineage: Bacteria > Bacillati > Actinomycetota > Actinomycetes > Mycobacteriales > Nocardiaceae > Nocardia > Nocardia asteroides. The sequence goes on along the minus strand of CP082844.1, from coordinate 2,840,741 downwards.
CCGATCGCGCGCGCCGAGGGCGTTCTCCCGGTCGCGGAACTGCTCGACTGGGCAGACGCGCAGGGCGCCGGGCTCGATCCGGAATACGGTCCCGGGTGGCGGCTGTCGACCGCCGCGCTGGACGACGGCGGCTCGGTCGTATCCCTCACGTCCTCGCACGCGCTGGCCGACGGGCGAGCGCTGGCGCTGGCCGTCGACGATGCACTCGGCGGATCACGGGTGCGCCCGCCGAATCCCGCCGCGCGGGAATCGGACTGGTCCGACGCCCGGCGTCAGTGGTCGGTCGTCCTGCGCGGAACCGCGGCGGCACTCCGGCGCGGGATACCGCCGCGGCCCGCCGCCGCGCTCCGGGACGAGCATCCGCGCGGAGGCGACAGCACGACGCACAGCGCAATCCTGCAATGCCCGGCCGCGCGGTGGGATCGCGTCGCCGCGCGTGACGGCGGCACCGCCAACAGCCTGTTCATCCACCTCGTCGCGACCATGCTGTGGGACAGCGGGTTTCCGGGTGCGACGATCGCGGCCAGCCTGCCCGTCGACACCCGCGACGAACCCCGCGTCGACAATGATCTGGCCATGACGCGCATCGCGATCACCCGAACCGACACCCCGGGGACTATCCGCGCACTCGCCCGTTCGGCGTACGAGCACCGCATGTCCGCCCCGAGCGGCATGCCCGAAGAACTACTCCAGGTGATCCCGGACCGCTGGGCGCACACCTTGTCCAAAGGCGCGGGCGAACTGGACATCTTGTGTTCCAACATCGGAACGCTGCCCGCCTCCTTGCGCACGCTCGGCCCGCACCGCTGCACGGGCGTCGCCGCCCGCGCCATCCATCCCGGCCTCACCACCGCGCGACTGCCCCGCACCCGGCTCTCCGGCTATCTGTGCCGCATCGGCGAGGACTACGTGCTCAGCCTGGTGAGCCTCGATCCGGCGCGCATCGGTTCCGCCGACGCGTTGCGCGAGTTGGCCGGGCGCGCGGTGAGATCCGCGGGACTGCGCGCGTACGCGTGGTGAACTAGCGGCCGCAATCGACGCGAGACCGCGTCGACCAGCGACCGCAAACTCGGATCTGGTATGAATCAATAGTTCATTCGCCATTCCAGGCAATTCGGGCGATGCCGACGAGACCGCTTTCCGGTCGCGTCGGCCGACTCGCCGTGTCGGCGCGATCACGGGCCTGAGCGGCACCGCCCGATAGAGTTCCACTGCCGCGTACGCCGAATGGAGTTCGCGACGAACCATCTGCCGTGCGGGCCCGTTCGCGTACGAAGTTCCGATTCGATCGATACTCGACTGGAGCATGATGAACCGCAAGCATTCGCGTACCCTTGCCGCGATCATCGCGGTGATCGTGGCCGCTACCGGCTCTTTCGCTGTTTCCGATACCGTTGCGGGGGCCGAGCCGGGTGTGGTCGGCACCGGCGGGCTACATTTGATCGCGTCGGTGGACTACAACAACGTCGTATCCGTCGGCGGTGATGTCGCATTGGGCATTCCATTCGCGCACGCCGCCAAAGTGTCCGGGGACTTCTCGGTTGTTTCCGATGGCGCCTCGACACTGCGTGCGGGGCAGATCGTCGCCGGGTATCTGATCGGCTGCGCGGTGGACATTTCCGACGGTATCTCGGTGTCCATCGCCGCGGCCGCGGGCGCCGGTGTCGAATTCACACCCGGGATCGTCATCGAGCTGGGTGGGATCGATTTCGGGGAATTCAACGAGTACGGGATGCTCGAGGAGTTGCCGGTCGTCGTCGCTCCCACCATTGCCATCGGCGCGGACACCACCTTCGGCGTAAACGGCGAACTCGGCGGTGAGATCACGGTGAATCTGGCGCCGGGCAGTGTGACCGCGGCGGTTATCGCCGAGGCGGACCTGGACGAGGAGTCGACGTTCCCCTTCACCTTCGCCCATACCAACACCGCGTTGAATGTCAACGGATGCCTTTCCCCGGCCTCCGCGATGCCGTTCATCACCGTCCGGGCCGAGGCAAGGAACGGCATCGCGCAAACGACGGGTTACGGTCCTCAGTTCGTATTCTGAGCGCGGCCGCACTTCTGCTCGTCGCTCACCCGGATAAAGCGGCATCAGGACGGCACATCTCTAATTCTCGGACCGGGCGCGGAGTGATTCCGCGCCCATCCACGAATCCCTCTTCCTACTTCGCACCGCCGCTCGGCATCCGGCGCCCGCCGTGGCCGATGCGGAGTTCGCGCAGTAGGTGAGGGCGCTCAGGAGTGGACGCGCTGGAGGACGTCGGCGGGGACAGGGATGCCTGGGGTTAGATCCGGAGAGTCGACAGGAGCGTCCCACACCGGGCGCAGAGGAAGGACGCCCGCCCAGACGCCGCCCACCTCGATATCGGCCTCGTCGTCCTTGGGACCGCCCTCGCGAACCTTCACCGACGCCTCGGTGAGGTCGAGAGCGAGCACCGCGGTAGCGGCGAGTTCTTTCTTGTTCGGGGGGCGCACGCGCGACCAGGAGCCGGGCGCGGCGTGTTCGACGATCACGCGCAGCCCGTGCACGCGCTCGGCGGGGTCGGTCACGGCGCGAGCACGGCCGAGCACGACGGCGGAGCGGTAATTCATGGAGAAATGCATGGCCGAACGCGCGTAGACCACGCCGTCCACCAGAGTCACGGCTACCGAGATGTCATTCGCGAGTGCCGCGCGCATGTTCCCCGCGCCGGTCGAGCCGTGCAGGTAGAGCGTGTCGCCGTCGCGGCCGTAGGCGGTCGGCAGCACGACCGGCGCGCCGCCGAGCAGCACGCCGAGGTGGCAGATCAACCCGGCGTCGAGCACCGCGTCCAAGTCGGCGCGATCGGTCCGGGCCCGGTCGGTCGAACGGGTCGGTGTGCTGCGTGGCGTCGGGGACAGTGGCGGCCGTGGGTGGACTGGTGCGGTCATGCACTCAGCATCCAGCCGGGAATGGCATGATCAAAGTGCCAATTCGATCGATTTTCAGCAGTCCACTTCCGGGGGCAGCCTATGCTGGAGGACCTTCCACTGCACCTGGATCGCGACGCGACGCGACCACTGTCGGTGCAGATCGCCGACCAACTGCGGCGCGCCGCGACCACCGGACCGCTGCGCGGCGGCGACCGGCTGCCGTCCACCCGCGCGCTGGCCGATCGACTCGGCGTGAGCCGGACCGTGGTCTCCACCGCCTACGACCAGTTGCACGCGGAGGGCTGGATCAACGGCAGGCGCGGCTCAGGCACCTACCTGACCACCGCACCGGCGGACATGCCAGCGCGCACCGTTTCTTCCTCCAGTACGGACGCCGCGCCGCGTCTGTTCGACCTCTCCCCGGGTGCTCCGTGCGTCGAGGCCATCGATCCGGCAGCGTGGCGGCGCGCCTGGCGCACCGCCGCGGATCACGCCCCGCTGGTACGCAAGGACCGCGCGGGCGAACCGGAATTCCGTACGGCGGTCACCGAGCATCTGTTGCGTCACCGCGGGATCGGCGCGGGCAGCGGCACCGTGCTGCTCGCCACCGCCGGTACGAGCGCGGCGGTAGGCGAATTGGCCGCCGCACTGCTGCGTCCGGGCGATGCCGTCGCCATGGAGGACCCGGGTTACCAGCGCGCCGCCGGGGCCTTCGCGGCGGCCGGTCTCGACGTGATCGCGGTCCCCGTGGACGGGGACGGCCTGCGCGTCGATCTGCTGCCGCCCCGGATCAAAGCGGTGTATTGCACTCCCGCGCATCAGTTCCCGCTCGGCGCGCGGATGCCTGCGGCGCGGCGGGTCGAACTGGTCGAGCACGCGCGACGATCCGGGATCTTCGTCATCGAGGACGACTACGACGGGGAATTGCGCTACGACACCGCGCCGCTGCCGTTGCTCGCCACCATGGCTCCCGACGTCGTGGTGCACTTGGGCACGACCAGCAAGATCTTGTCCCCGAGCCTCGGTGTCGGCTGGCTGCTCGCCGCCCCTGAGATCGCCGAGGCGGTGCTCGCCCACCGGGAGCGCACCGGCACCGGCCCGAGCCCGGCGGGCCAGCGGGTGCTGGTCGCCTTGGCCGCCCACGGCGATCTGGCCAGGCACCTGCGCAGGCTGCGCCGCGCGCTGCCGCCGCGCCGGGCGCTGGTGGTGACCGAGCTACGCCGCCGGGGACTCGGCGTGCTCGGCGACGACGCGGGATCGCACGTCGTCGTGCCGGTGGAGTCGGCGCGGGCCGAGCGGCGCGTGGTCGCGGCGGGGCTGGCGTGCGGTGTCGCGCTCGACGGCCTGGCCCGATACCACCTGGGAGCCCGCCGTGAGCACTTCGGCATCGCGCTCGGCTACACAGCGCTGCCCTGGCCGGAACTTGCCGCCGCCGCACCGTTGGCCGCCGCGTGCCTCGCCCGGCCGTAGCATGGTCCGCATGAGCGAACAGGACATCTTGGCGCGCATCAAAGAACTGGTCGACCAGGAGCACCAGCTGCGCTCGCAGGCCAGCCACGGCGAATTGGACCCCAAGACCGAACGCCAGCGCCTGGCCGAGCTGGAAGTGATGCTGGATCAGGCATGGGACCTGCTCCGCCATCGCCGGGCGCGGCTCGATCAGGGCCGGTCCCCGGATGGCGTCCAGGCGAACTCGGTGTCGCAGGTCGAGGGTTACCTGCAGTAGGCGTGGCGATGTCGAGCACACCGACCGACTACGACGTCATCGTGATCGGTGGCGGACCAGCGGGCGAGAACGCCGCCGCCTATGCCGTCGCGGGCAGTGACCGCACGGCCGCCATCGTCGAGCGTGAACTCATCGGTGGCGAATGCTCGTATTGGGCGTGTATTCCGAGCAAAGCGCTGCTGCGGCCGGGCCACGTCCTTGCGGCCGCGCGGGCGATGCCGGGAGTCTCGGCCACCGGCCTCGACGTCGAGGCGGTGCTGCGGCGGCGCGACGCCTTCGTGCACGACCACGACGATTCCGCGCAGGTCGCCTGGGCCGAGAGCACGCGGATCGACATCGTGCGCGGTGCGGGCCGCCTGACCGGTACCCGCTCGGTCGAGGTCGGCGGACGGCGGCTGCGCGCCCGGCACGCGGTCGTGCTGGCCACCGGCACCACCGCGAACGTCCCCGACGTGCCCGGCCTGCGTGCCGCGCTGCCGTGGATCTCCCGCGACGCCACCAATCTGCACGAGGTGCCGCGCCGGGTCGCCGTGGTCGGCGGCGGCGTGGTCGCCTCCGAGGCGGCGACCTGGCTGGCCGCGCTCGGCGCCGAGGTCACCCTGCTGGTGCGGGGCTCGGCGCTGCTGGGCTCGGCCGAGCCGTTCGCGCGCGATCGGGTGGCGGCGGCGCTGACCGAGGCGGGCGTGCGAGTCCGCTTCGGCACCGAGCCCGTCGCCGTCGAGCGCCCAGCCGCGAAGGACACCGGCGAAGGGTGGATTCACGGCGGTCCGGCCACGGTCCGGTTGCGCGGTCCCGAAGGGGAGTCGGCACTCGACGTGGACGAGATCGTGGTGGCGGCTGGACGCGCGCCCGCCACGGCGGGGCTCGGTCTGGACGCGGTCGGGCTGCCCGACGGATACGTCACGGTGGACGATCACCTCACCGCGCGCGGTGTCGACGGCGAGTGGCTGTATGTCGTCGGCGACCTCAACCGTCGCGCCGCGCTCACGCATATGGGCAAGTACCAGGGCCGGGTGTGCGGCGACGTGATCGCGGCACGGGCCGAGGGCCGGCCGCTGGACGACGCGCGGTTCGTCGCGAGCTCCGACCACGGCAAGGTGCCGCAAGTGGTGTTCACCGCGCCGGAGGTGGCCTCTGTCGGCCTGACCGAAGCCGCGGCCGCAGACGCGGGTCACGCGGTCGAGACCGTCGAACTGGACATCGAGGTGGCCGGCTCGGCGCTCTCCCGTGACAATTACGCGGGCCACGCGAAACTGGTGATCGACAGCGCCACCGACACGCTGCTCGGCGCCACCTTTGTCGGCCCCGAGGTGGGCGAGCAATTGCACGCGGCGACGATCGCGGTGGTCGGCCGGGTGCCGCTGTCCACTCTCTGGCACGCCGTGCCATCCTTCCCGGCGGTCAGCGAGTTCTGGTTGCGCCTGTTGGAGGCGCGGCGTACATAGCTACCATTTTCCAATGGTGGCAACAACGGATATCGCGACCGCCGACGGAGTCGTCCGTGGTCGCCGGGGCCGCCGCGTCTTGCGCTGGCGGTCCATCCCCTACGCGGCTCCTCCTATCGGAGACCTGCGATTTCGCGCTCCACAGCCGGTCGAACCGTGGTCGGGCGTGCGGGCGGCGACGGAATTCACCTCCGCGGCGATGCAGCACCGCTCCGGGGCGCGAATCGGGCCGCGCGCCTACCAGCCGACCAGCGAGGACGCGCTGACACTGAATGTCACCGCACCCGCGTCCGCGTCGGCGAGCCCGCGGCCGGTGCTGGTCTTCATCCACGGCGGCGGCTATCTCATCGGCACCTCCGCGCTCGGGCTGTATTCCGGGGCGCGCCTGGCGCTGCGCGGCGACGTGGTGGTGGTGTCGCTGAACTACCGGCTGGGGGCGTTCGGCTATGTCGATTTCAGCGAGTTCGGCACCTCGCAGCACCCGTTCGACGCCAACCTGGGATTGCGCGACCAACTCGCCGCGCTGGAGTGGGTGCGCACCAACATCGCGGCCTTCGGCGGCGATCCCGGCAACGTGACGATCTTCGGCGAGTCGGCGGGAGCGCACGCCGTGCTCGGTCTCCTGGCCACACCGGCGGCCAAGGGCCTGTTCCATCGGGCCATCTCGCAGAGCCCGCCCGCCGACTGGTCGATGACCACCGAGGAGGCACGCGGCTTCGCGCGCCGCTGCGTCGCCGCGCTGGGCGCCACACCCGACACCGCGCACACCGCGCTGCGCACCGCGGGCGCCAACGACATCCGCCGCGCCGTCGACCGCACCATCGCCCAGGTGCTACGGGAACAGCCGGGCGTCTTCCCCGCCTGTCCGGTCGTGGACGGCGAGTTCCTGCCGCGCTCCCCGGTCGACGCGATCACCGACGGCTCGGCGCATCGGGTGCCGCTGATCATCGGCACGAACCGGGACGAGGGCACGCTCTTCGCCAGGTTCGCCGACGAACTGCCCACCACCCCGGACCGCCTTCGCTCGGCGCTCGGCCACTCCGCCGAGGCCGAAGCCAGGATCGCTTCGGCGTATCCCGGTTATCCCCAGCCGAAGGCCGCGATACGCGCGGGCGGCGATTACACCTTCTGGCGTCCTTCGCTGACCGTTATGGAAGGTCACAGCGGACATGCGCCGACATACGCCTACCGCTACGACTTCGCACCGCGCGCCCTGCACCTGAGCGGGCTCGGCGCCACGCACGCGACCGACCTCATCCCCGTCTTCGGCGTCGCGGACACCCCGATCGGCCGGGCCTTCACCGCTGCGGGCGGCCGGCGCGGGCTGCGCGCGGTCACCGGCCAGTTCCAGGACAATTGGCTGGCTTTCGCCCGCACCGGAGCGCCCTTGCCGTCCTGGCCCGCGTATACCGAGGCCCGCAGGTCCACCCTGATCATCGACTACCCCACTCGCGTGGAACACGACCCGGACCGGACGAAACGACTCGCGTGGCAGGGCGTGCGGGTGCCCACGGTGACCTGAGCCGGACCGCTACTTCAACAGGCGCGACATCCGCCGGTCCGCGAGCACCTTGCCGCCGGTCTGACAGGTGGGGCAGTACTGGAACGACCGATCGGCGTAGGAGACCTCGCGGACCGTGTCGCCGCAGACCGGGCAGGGTGACCCGGTCCTGGCGTGCACCCGCATGCCGGAGCGCTTCTCGCCCTTGAGACGGGCGGCGTCCTGACCGACCGAGCGCCGTACCGCGTCGGTGAGCACCGCGCGCATGGCCGTGTACAACTCGGCCACCTTGTCGGCCGGAAGGGTCTTCGTGTTCGCGAACGGCGAGATCCGCGCGGTGTGCAGGATCTCGTCGGAGTAGGCGTTGCCGACGCCCGCCAGCAACACCTGGTCGACCAGCGCGGTCTTGATCCGCTGCGAGGTGCCCTGCAGGATGTCGGCGAACTGCGCCTCGGTGACCTCCAGCGCGTCGGGGCCGAGCCGGGCGATGCCCGGCACGGCTTTCGGGTCCGCCACGACGTACACCGCCAGCCGCTTCTTCGTGCCCGCCTCGGTCAGGTCGAACGCGGGCGTCGCTCCTTCGGGGGTGAAGAAATGCACCCGCAACGCCAGCGGGCTCTTGCCGCCCGGCTTGGGCGGCGTCGGACTCGGTTCATCGATCCAGCGCAGCCATCCACCGCGCGACAGATGGGTGATCAGCCACAGGCCGTCGCACTCCATCCCGAGGAATTTGCCCCAGCGCGCCGCACCGGTGACGTCGCGACCCGACAGCGCGGTGACCGGGGGCTCGAAGGTCTTGACGGCGCTCAGCGCGGCCACGTCGACACGGCCGATCACGGCGGCGACCGCATGCTCCCGGAGGAACTGCGCCAACGCCTCCACCTCCGGTAGCTCTGGCACGGGCTCCAGACTACCCAGCCCCACCGACACCCTGCCGGTTCTCGCGCCGGAGCGGGGCGGTTCAACCGTTGCGGCGCAGCAGGTAGATGTCCATGATCCAACAATCGTCTTGTCTCGAGTGATGTCGGGTTACACCAACTGATGGGCATCCGCTGGACAGTGATGGTCTCGCCTGGTGTCGACATCACCCGAGATGATCGAACATCTGTTCATTACACGCTCAATTGCGTCACAAAAACTGTCACAGCCTGTCGGGTGGGTAAACGATGGCCGCTCGCGAGAGTACTTCGCTGATCAGGCGATAGTCCGGTAGACGGTCCACGCCGGGACAACGCCGACCCTCTGCGCCAGACGGCCCAATTCGCCCGTGGTCAGGTCGCGCCGGGCCGCGCGCATCATGTGCCCCCAGAAGGGGGGACCTGTGGGCACGCCTACAGGGTGACCCCAACCCATGAGGCGAAGTTAGCGAGGCTGTCCGTCCGGCGGCGTTCGGCCGTGGCAACGGCGTGCAGAGTCTCGCGCACCGATGGATGCAGGCGGGTCTGCTGAGGCGCGACCGCCCGAGCGACACCGAGCGCCCGCAGCGCCTTGTCGGCATGCCCGACGAGCACCCACGCGCGCGCCACGTCCTGCCAGTGGTGCCCGGCGCGCGGCGGCGCTATCTCCGGCGGCAAGATCAGCGCTGAACCTTCCCGGGCCGCGCGGTCGGGGTCGCCCGACTCGAGCGCGACCGCTGAAGCATGGATACCGACATTCCCCGGGCCGAACAGCGTGCCGTACATATCGGACTCGCGCGGCATCTTCGGTGACAGGGCGCGCGCCGCCTCGAGGTGCTCTGCCGCAGTGTCGGGCCGGATTCCGCGGGCGGCGACGATCGCACCGCACAGGTGCCCGTACCCGCGTACCGCGTTCGCGCCCTCAGTGTCGCCCTCGATCATGTCGAGGCCCTGCTCGACAAGTTGCAGGCCAACATCATTTGTGTTGTGGTACATGAGGATTCGAGCCCGCTTGATTTTAGCTTGTGCCGCATACAGGGGATCGTCGGCACCGGCGGCGGCCCATTCGAGGCGGTCGAGCACCGACGGGGCAAGGTTGGTGAAACCGAACCGTCTGCACAGCCGTTCGGCGGTCACGTGGGCCGCGCACAGTAGCGAGAGCACCTTGCCACGGTCGGCTTCACTGGCGGCATGTAGCGCGCCGTACAGCTGGCGTATCAGTACCGGGATTCGAGCGAGCGCGACGCGACCCTTGTCGTTGCGGTACGCGAGGTCTATATCGGCCATCTCGGCGGCGAGCTCGACGAGCGACGCCGGTTCGACCGCCTGCACGTACGGCCCTTCGGCAAACACGGCTCGCAGTTCGGCGATGCCCTCCAGCGGCCCGTCTTCCTCGAGGAGGTCGTAATAGGGAGCACCGGTCAGGTGTTCGGGCTCGACGCCGAGCGCGGATGCGACTGCGGCGATGAACCCCGGCGATGCCGGTTCGCGGTTCTGTTCGACAGCGCGCACCATCGACAGGCTGTACTTGGCGCGCTGCGCAAGTTGTATCTGTCTCAGCCCGGCGAGTTTGCGCAGGCTGGCGATACGGTCACCGGTCGTTGTCACCGCGGGACCTCCGTCACGGGGAGAGTTCACGTTGGTTCATGCCCGAGCGTACAGACTCTCGTCCGATCACCTGAGTTCTGTTACTCCACTGGCACTTCCAACCCCACGATCGCGCGAATGTATGGGTATGCCCCGGCGTCGGGTCGAGCCCCCGAACTCCCCGGCGCCGGGCGCTACCCAACCGACTGAGGAATTCCCTCAGCCGACCACACCACCACAACGCGCCGAGGGGTCACCGATGACCGATGAACTCGTTACCACGCTCGTTGTCATCGCATCCGTTCTGTTCGGGCTCTGGCTGATATTCGACGGCCTGCCCCGGTTCCTCGAGCGCGGCGAGAAGGCACCCGAACCCACCTTGGACGGCGGGCTATCCGATCGCCTCGAATCGGACTGCCACCCAGCCCCGGTGGTGCCCTTTACTGTCGCTCAGGCCCGAATCGTCATGCAAAAACTCATTCGCTGCGACGCCGAGCGCTGCGACTGCAAGGCCGCTGCGTTCCGGGTGCTCGTCGAGGCTGGTCTCGTCAGGCCCGCGAAGGCGCTGCGGTGAACGCAGCCAAGCCGGACGATGACGCACTCCGGTTCCGCGGGTTTGCTGACGATGGCACCCCGCAATACGTCGGCCCGGACGGTTGGCCGCGCACCCCCGAAGAGCACGCCGAGATCCTGGAAGACGAGGCGATCGAGCGTGCCCACAACATGCTTCGTCCATGATCAGACGGGGGCGAGGGGTAGATCGACCACCGGTTACGTCACGTCACGACAGCCGGGGCCGCAGGGAGCGACGGACCGGGGTACTCATGACCGAGTACCCCGGTTTTTCGTTGCGGGATCGATCGGCAGTCAGGCCAGGCGCAAGGCGATACGGTGGCCGCGTGGACGCGAAAACCGTTGGGGACGTTGTAGAGTTGATCGGAACGCTGATCACAGCCGCTGGTCTGGCCTATGCCTGGCACAAGGCATCTGGCCGCCTCCGCGGCATCGTTCAAGCCTTCAACGACTGGAAGGCCAACCTTCGGACGATCTCGAGCGGTCGACGCGACGTCACGGTTCAAGCGACGGCCGCCCAGGCGTTCGCATTCTCCGAGGGGGCTGTCGTAGTCACACGATCACCCGCGGTCGACGCCGATAGGCCGGTCGCCGTACAGCTTCGCAACCTCGGCGAGCAGGTCCAGGCAGTTCGCGACGACATCCGCAGCACCAACGAACGCATCGACGAGTTACGCAACGCACCGAAGCTGAGCCGCCAGGACGTGGACAACGCAGTCGCGGACGCTCTCTCAGACTTCAAGCTGGAACTCGACGTGCTCGCCACGAAGGACCTCACCGTCGCACTGATCGGCATCGGCACAACCGCAACGGGAATCATCGTCGGCATGTTCGGCTGACCGCGGCGCGCCTAGCTACGACGGCGCTCGCGGTCCCAGCGGACCAGGGCGGCGCGCTGATGACGCTCCGACTTCGCGGCACCCTCCGCGGCAGGGTTCAACCGAGCCAGCAAATACACCTGTGCACGCTCGAGTGCGCGCAGCTCCGCCGACAGCCGCACCACCGAGCTCGGTCGGGGCTCATCGCGCGACAGCTCGGCGTCCAACTGGTCTTGGACGATCTCGGCGCGGTCGGCCGCGCGCCCAGCGAGCGTGGGGTATTCCAACTCGTGCTCGGTCCATTCATGGACCGGCGCTAGGGCCGCGTCCATGCGCTTGCGCAGAACGGAAGACGGCTTCATTCGCTCCACCTACGTTCGGAAATCTCCTCGGCGAACGCAGCATCGATATCGCGCACCGCGTCCAGCTCCCACAGCTTGAAACCACGCTGACGGCCAGCTGCGGCGTGGATCCGGTCCAACTCCGCACCGACCGGCGACGGATGACGGCAGGGAGGGGACGCCTCGATCAACTCACGGATCCGCGCCAACTCGCCGGGGGTGAACGCACGGACAGGCGGCCGGGCACCCTGCGGATCCTTCAAATGGGCCACCACCTACCTCATTCCGGAAATCCCCGTTGCACTGCACGGACAGGCAGGCCCTATGCCTACCGGGCGAGATTCCGTACCCCCCAAGGGGGTATACCCGCCTGGGTCAGATCAGCGTGACGCGCTTGCCGCGACGGTTACTGCTCGTGTCGGTGTCGCGAATGGTGCGGTTGATGTCTGCCCACTGCGCGTAGCGTGCTCGCGTCTCAGCGATGTCGCGGGGCACGTGGATACGGAACCCGTTGTGCTGTCCGCGTGCGATGGCGAGCACGGTCGTGTTCGGGTCCTGCTTGATGTGGTGCACAAGGTTCTGTGCCGCGCGGCCGAGGTGTCCGGTCTCGCCGTTGATGATGCGGTCACTGAGTGCGTGCGCGTCGAGGATGACGTGGCCTGCGGCACGGCTCATGCTCGGGCACGAGGAGGGCAGCCCCGTCACCACCAGGCATTATGTCTCGGTCTCGCCGGTCATCGACTACGCGGACGCTCGATAACGTTCACCAAATCGTCACGGGCCGGATAGGAGAGTGAATCATGCAGGTCAGATGCGGCGCAGCAGGTAGATGTCCATGATCCAGCCCTTGCGGTCACGCAACTCGGCGCGGCGGCGGACGATTTCCGCACGGACCCGCGGCAGCGGGCCCTCGATCAGCGTCTCGTCCGGCATACCGAGGTAGGCGCCCCACCAGATGTGCACGCCCGCGTCCGGGATCGCGGTGAACGAGCAGTCGCCGTCCAGCATCACCAGCGCGTTCTCCTCGCCCAGGCCCTCCTCGCGGAGGCGGCGGCCGGTGGTGATGCGCACCGGTTCGCCGATTCCGTGCAGCACGATGCGATGCCGCGCGGCCAGCGCCTGCGCGCTGGTGATGCCCGGGACGACCTCGTGCTCGAAGCCGACCACGCCACGGGCGAGCACCCGCTCGACCATCCGCAGCGTGCTGTCGTACAGCGCGGGATCGCCCCAGACCAGGATGCCGCCGACGCCGTCTACCGCCGCGAACGCCGATTCCAGCAGCATCGACCGGCGATCGTGCCAGTCCTCGACCACGTCGAGGTAGTCGGCGGGCGTCCGGTCGCGCGGCGGGTCGGCGATCGGGACGATCCGGTACGGCCGGTCCATGTGCGCCTCCAGGATCGCGGTGCGCACGTCGGCCAGTTCCCGTTTGGCCTCCCCCTTGCCGATGACGAAGAACGCCTCGACCTGCCGCATCGCCTTGATCGCCTGCACGGTGACCTGGTCGGGATCACCGGCGCCGATGCCGATCACGTAGAGCTTGCGCATGGGCTCGAGCTTGCCAGGTCGCCGCGAGACCACGGTCGCCAGGCGCGGCCCTGGGCGCGGCCGCCGACTCGCCGAACGCGCTGGAGCACGAGGACTAGAGTTGCCAGGCGTGGCTCATGACGCGCTCGATCCGGCTTCCGCCCCCGACACCCAGTACGAGGACCTGCTGCGGCTGGTACTGGCCTCCGGGACGAAGAAAGCCGATCGCACCGGCACGGGAACCCGCAGCATCTTCGGCCACCAGCTGCGCTATGACCTCTCGGCCGGGTTTCCGCTGATCACTACGAAGAAAGTCCACCTGAAGTCGATCGTCTACGAGTTGCTGTGGTTCCTGCGCGGCGACTCCAACGTCGGCTGGCTGCGCGAACACGGCGTCTCGATCTGGGACGAGTGGGCCGACGCCGACGGCGAACTGGGCCCGGTCTACGGCGTGCAGTGGCGGTCGTGGCCGACACCGGACGGCACCCACATCGACCAGATCTCGCAGGTGCTGCACACCCTGCGCACCGACCCGGACTCCCGGCGCATCATCGTCTCGGCGTGGAACGTCGCCGACCTGGACAAGATGGCGCTGGCGCCCTGCCACGCGTTCTTCCAGTTCTACGTGGCCGACGGGAAACTGTCCTGCCAGCTCTACCAGCGCAGCGCCGACCTCTTCCTGGGCGTGCCGTTCAACATCGCCAGCTACGCCCTGCTCACCCACATGGTCGCCCAGCAGGCCGAGCTGGCGCCCGGTGACTTCATCTGGACCGGCGGCGACTGTCACATCTACGACAATCACCTCGACCAGGTCACCGAGCAGCTCGGCCGCGACCCCTATCCGTTCCCCGCGCTGCGGCTGCGTCCCGCGCCGACGCTGTTCGACTACCGCTACGAGGATGTGGAAGTAATCGGCTACCGGCATCATCCGGCCATCAAGGCCACGGTGGCGGTGTGAGTCGCACGATCGGCCTGATCTGGGCGCAAACCCTGGACGGGGTGATCGGGCTGCGCAACACCATTCCCTGGCGGCTGCCCGAGGACATGGCGCAGTTCAAGGACGCCACCTGGGGCCACCCCGTGGTGATGGGCCGTCGGACCTGGGATTCGCTGCCGCCGAGGTTCCGGCCGCTGGCCGGTCGGCGCAATATCGTGGTGACCAGGCAGCCCGACTGGTCGGCCGAAGGCGCCGAGCGCGCGTCGTCGGTGTCCGAGGCGCTGGACCGGTGCGCCCCGGACGCCGTCTGGGTCGCCGGGGGCGGCGAGATCTACCGCGCCGCGCTGGATTTCGCGACCGACCTGCGCGTCACCGAGATCGACGCCGACATCGAGGGCGACGCTTTCGCGCCGTCGATCGGACCGGAATGGCAGCCAGACGACCCGGAGCCATGGCGCACGTCGGCCACTGGACTGCGCTTCCGGATCCGGCACTACACCCGGAGTCGACCCGCCTAGGGAGATCCCGTGCGGCGCCACGCCGTGGGCAGCCGCGAACGCCGCCCTCCTGAGCGGGCCAGGTGAAACCCGGCCCGCTCGGCAGCCGACTGGGGCATACTCCTCGTTATACGGCGGCCGGACTTTCGTCCGTCCGCACGCCTCGAGCCGTTGCCACCAGCCCGGCATCGGCTGTGGTGATCTGCGAAAGGCGGTCCATGGAAAAGAAATCGCTGACTGCGGTAGCGCGCCAGCAACTGAAGCTGGCCGCCATCGCCTCGAGCGGACGCAGTTCACAAACCATCTATGGCGGCCATGCGCACACGCTGCGGCAGACGGTGGTCGGCCTGACGGCCGGGCAGAGCCTGGCCGAGCACGACAACATGGGCGAGGCGACGCTGCTGGTGCTCAGCGGCACACTGATCCTGATCAGCGGCGCCAACGAATGGAAGGGCTCCGGGGGCGACCTGATCGTGGTTCCCAAGGCGCGCCACAGCGTCAAAGCGATCGACGACGTCGCGTTCCTGCTGACGGTGGCGATGTAGCCACCGCGCGGGTCCGCGGGGCGGTCGGCGCAGCCGGGCATTAGGGTGTCGATCATGGGTGAGCCGCAGCCGATTCTCGAACCGCTCACGCCGTCCGCGATCTTCCTTGTCGCCACGATCGACGAGGGTGGCGAGGCAGCCGTCCGCGACCTGCTCGCCGACATCACCGGCCTGCGCCGCTCGGTGGGCTTCCGCCTGCCCGGCGCGAACCTGACCTGCGTGACGTCGATCGGCTCCGACGCCTGGGACCGCCTCTTCGCCGGACCGAGGCCCGCGCAACTGCATCCGTTCACCGGATTCGTCGGCGCCCGCCACACCGCACCGGCCACACCGGGCGACTTGCTGTTCCACATCAAGTCCGAGGTGCAGGACGCCTGCTTCGAACTGGCCATGGCCATCGCCGACCGGCTGGCGGGCGCGGGGACCATCGTGGACGAGACCGTCGGCTTCCGCTATTTCGAGCAGCGCGACCTGCTCGGCTTCGTGGACGGCACCGAGAACCCGGAGGGCCGCGCGGCCGCCGCGGCCGCGCTGGTGGGCGAGGAGGATCCGCAGTTCACCGGCGGCAGCTACGTGATCGTGCAGAAGTACACCCACCCGCTGGCGGACTGGCGCGCGCTGTCGGTCGAGGAGCAGGAGCGCGTGATCGGCCGCACCAAACTGGACGACTTCGAGCTGCCCGACGAGATCAAGCCCGCCGACTCGCACGTCGAGGTCAACACGCTCATCGATCCGGACGGCACCGAACGTCAGATCCTGCGCGGCAACATGCCCTTCGGCAGCGTGCGCGACGGGGTGTTCGGCACCTACTACATCGCCTACGCGGCCACGCCGAGCGTCATCGAACGCATGCTCACCCGCATGTTCCTCGGCACCGACGAGGCGGCCTACGACCGCATCCTGGATTTCTCCGTCGCCCTCACCGGCACGTCGTTCTTCGCACCCACCGTCGATTTCCTCGACGATCTGCCGCCGGCGCCGTGGGACACGGCGGAACCCGCGGTGTCCGTGGATACCGACGGCGCCGGTCGCGCAGATCTGCCCGGCACAGATCTGCCCGGCACAGATCTGCCCGGCACCGCCGCGCCCTCGGGCGACGGCGCCCTCGGTATCGGCTCGTTGAAAAGGAGCACCCGGTCATGAACAACCTCCATCGCGAACTGGCGCCGATCACCTCCGAGGCGTGGGCGGCCATCGAGGAGGAGGCGACGCGCACGTTCAAGCGGCACATCGCGGGCAGGCGCGTCGTGGATCTCTCCGGCCCGCACGGCACCGACTACTCCGCGGTTGGCACCGGGCACACCACCCCGATCGACTCGCCCGGCGCGGGTGTCTTCGCCCGTCAGCGGGTGGTCGCGCCGCTGGTCGAACTGCGCGTGCCGTTCACGCTCTCACGCGAGGAACTCGACAATGTCGAGCGCGGCGCCCAGGACGCCGACTTGGATCCGGTGAAGGACGCCGCGAAGAAGATCGCGTTCGCCGAGGACCGCGCGATCTTCGAGGGGTATCCGGCCGCGCGGATCACCGGTATCCGGGCCAGCTCGTCCAACCAGCCGATCACGCTGCCCAGCGACACCCGGCTGGTTCCGGAGGCGATCGCGCAGGCGTTGAGCGCCCTGCGGCTGGCCGGTGTCGACGGACCGTACTCGGTGCTGCTCAGTGCCGAGCTGTACACGGCGGTCAGCGAGACCTCCGACCACGGCCACATGATCCGCACGCACATCGAGCGCCTGATCCCGGAAGGCGAGATCATCTGGGCGCCCGCTATCGACGGCGCGATCGTGCTCACCACGCGCGGCGGCGACTTCGATCTGCGCATCGGCCAGGATCTGTCCATCGGCTACCTCTCGCACGACAGCACGTCGATCCAGCTGTACTTCCAGCAGAGCTTGACGTTCCTGGTGTACACCGCCGAGGCCGCGGTCCCGCTGACGGTCTGAGCACCGCTTCCCGCATCGGCCACATCTGGGAAACGGCCAGGTGTGCACCGGTACACGAGGCGGTACGGTGAGCCGGAAATGCACCAGAGGCAGGTAGGTGAGATGACAACGGTGCGGGCAGGCGTGGTCCCGACTCAACGCGCCGCGCTCTACAGCGTGTTCGGCATCCTGGCGACCGTCACGATCTGCGGCTCGTTCGTCGCCGCGTTCGGGGTGAACCGGGTGTTCACCGGCCTGCTGGCCGGTACCGTCGTCGGTGTCGCGGTGCTGGCCGCGCTGTTCACCAGGGACGCCATCGTGCTCACCGATCACGCCATCTACCGGCGCAAACCGTGGGCGGTCTCCAGCATCCCGTGGGACCGGGTGGTGGCCGGGCGCTTCGCCCTCGACGAACGGGCCCGCTGGTCGCTGGCGCTGGACCTGGCCGGTGTGGACGAACCGCACGGCGAGCTGGTTCTGCTGTCCATCCCGCCGGTGGTCGGCCCGGTCGCGGGCGCCTACGACCTGCGCAAACGCGATCAGGTCACGGAGATCCGAGCGATCTTGCGGCGCAAGCGGATTCCGGTGACCGTGCTTCCGCAGATCGCGGGCGCGCTGCAGGAACACTGGCAGATCGCACCGCCGACCCACTGAGGCGCGCGGCCCCTCGGGCGAACGCGCGGATGCGGGACGCCGTGGGCCGGTATCGGTTACGTTGACAGACGTGTCCATGCCGAAGGGCGCCAACGTGCCCGTGCCGAATTCCGACGTCCGGATCGAAGTGGGCTGGCGGGCCGGGGCGGGCGCGCCGGACGCCGACGCCTCCGCGCTGCTCGTCGTGTCCGGGAGGGTGCGCTCCGACAGCGATTTCGTCTTCTACAACCAGCCCGTCCACCCGTCCCGCGCCGTCCGGCACGAGGGCAAGCGCTCGGGGTCGATCGTGCTGGACGTGCTGTCCGCGGAGTTGGCGCGGGTGGAGCCGCAGGTCGAGGGCATCGTCATCGCGGCATCCACCGACGGCGCCGCCGTCGGGCTGCTCGACGGACTGTTCGTGCGAGTCGTGGACAGCGACACCGGAGCGGAAGTCGCCCGTTTCGACGGCATCGACGCGACGAGCGAGACCGCCGTCGTGCTCGGTGAGCTGTACCGGCGCCAGGGCGGATGGAAATTCCGCGCAGTCGGCCAGGGGTATGCCTCCGGTTTGGCCGGACTGGCCACCGATTACGGGATCTCCGTGGACGGAGAACCCGCCGCGCCACACGAATACACACCACCACCCCCGCCGCCTGCCCCGCCGCACGAGTTCACGCCGCCACCGCCACCCTCCGGGCCGGTACCGCCGGAGCCGGGCCGGCACGCGGCACCCGGCCAGCACCCCGCGGCGGCGCAGCACACGACGCCGCTCGGGCAATACCCATACGCGCCCCCGCCAGCGGCAGGGCAGCCGGCGTGGCCTGGCCACAACGCGTCCACGGCACACCCGTTCGGCACTGTCTTCCTGACGACGGACTCCCCCTCGGTGTCGTTGACCGCGCAAGGCGTCATGCGGATCAACTCGACTTGGACCGCTGCGGCGGGCTCGGGCACGTCCGGCCAGGGCGGGGCGCTGGATTTGGATCTGTGCTGCTTCTGGGAACTGCTGGATGGACGCAAGGGCGACGTCCGTCCGGTCGGCGATCGCGGATCGCTGGAGCGGCCGCCGTTCATCCGCCTGGACACCGACGACCGCTCCGGAGCGGGCCCCGCCGGTGAGAATCTCCAGGTCGACCTCGGTCACGCGGCCGAGTTCCGCCGGATCCTCGTCTTCGCCACCCTTTACGACGGCGCGGCCGACCTCCGCGGCGTCCGGATGACCGCGACGCTGTACCCGGCAGCCGCGCCGCCGATCGAGCTGAGCGTCGAAGGTTGCCCGGACGGCTCCCGCGACGTGGTGCTGGCGCTCATCGAGAACACCGGTTCGGGACTGGTGGTACGTCGTGAAGGCCGCTTCGTCGCGCCGCCACCGAACCGTCCGCGCTGGGGCGTGACAGAAGTGGACAAGGCCTACGGTTGGGGACTGAACTGGGTCCGGGGCACCGGCAAGTCCTGAATCTCACGCCGCGAACCGGTCCAGCAATACGACCGCCGCGGCCCGTGTCGCATCCAGGTCGCCGGGCCAGCCGAGCGTGCGCAGCACCGCCGCCGGAATGGTCCGCTCCGCGTGCCGGGGTGCGGCGCCCTCGTCGGAGCGGATGCTGATCACGGTCTCCACCAACCGGAACGGCAGCGACTCGGTGCCGGGCGCACTCGCCGAACCGCCTTCGGCCAACACCTGCGCGGCCGCATTCTCGTAGTGCTCGCGCAACTGCTCGCGTCGCAGGCGGAACGCGGCGAAGCGCTCGGTACGCAGCTCCGGCAGCAGATACAGCGCCCCCAGGTTCCAGCGCGACGCGCACAGTTGCCGCACGTCGAACAGGGCCAGCGCGTACAGCCGGACCGGCGCCGGGTCGGTCGCGCCGCGCAGCCGCTGCGCCAGTTCGATGGGCGCGGCGACGGTTTCGGCGAGCAAGGCGTCGAGGATGTCGTCCTTGGCCGCGAAGTGGTGATACAGCGAGGCCTGGCGGATGCCGACGGCGTCGGCGATCGCCCGGGTGGAGGTGTTGGCGTACCCCTGGGTGGTGAACAGTTCGCCTGCGGCGTCGAGGATTTCCGCACGCGGCGTCTGCCCGCGTCGTCGCCGCTGTTCGACGCGCGGCCGTCCGGGACCCACGTTCGCCACCGCCTCATTCTGGCAGGTAGCCGCGGGCGCGCTCCGACGCGGTAGTCGTCCGCGTCGTTTCGGCACGACGAGCGGTGCGGTTTCTGTCATTTGACAGAAATAACGGCAACACAGAAGTTACCGGACGCACCAGAAGCGATACACGCAGGTCACCGGAAGCGCGATCGCGCCCGCAAAACTATCGGCTGATAGTTATTGGTCGCACGCCGAAGGACCGCCCATGGCAACCACGCTCGCCCCGACCTCGCCCCCCGACCTCACGGGTGACAGCGCCGACCTCGCCCGGTTCGGCTACCAGCCCGTCCTACACCGAAAGCTCGGCCGCTACGCCTCGTTCGCGGCCGGGTTCTCGTTCGTCTCCATCCTCACCACGATCTTCCAGTTCTTCGGCTTCGGCTATTCGTTCGGCGGAGCCGCCTTCTTCTGGACCTGGCCGATCGTGTTCGCCGGCCAGTTCCTCGTCGCGCTCAACTTCGCCGAACTGGCCGCGCGCTATCCGATCTCGGGCTGTATCTACCAGTGGTCCCGGCGGCTCGGCGGCGAACTCGTCGGCTGGTTCGCGGGCTGGATGATGATCATCGCGCAGATCGTCACGGCCGCCGCGGCGGCGATCGCACTGCAGGTGGTACTGCCCTCGATCTGGAGCGGATTCCAGCTCGTCGGCTCCGACACCGCGCTGACCTCGCCGTCCGGCGCGACCAATGCCGTGCTGCTCGGCAGCATCCTGCTGGCGGTGACCACGCTGATCAACGTTGTCGGCATCGATCTGATGGCGCGGATCAATTCGATCGGCGTCACCATCGAGATCGTCGGCGTCCTGGCGATCATCGCGCTGTTCTTCACCACCGCCGAGCGCGGGCCCGGCGTGGTGTTGCGGACCGATCAGGCCGCACCGGGCCCCTACTGGGCCGCGTTCTTGGTGTCCGGGCTGATGGCGGCATACGTGATGGTCGGATTCGACTCGGCCGGTGAGCTTTCCGAGGAGACCAGGAATCCCCGCAGGGTGGCGCCACGCACCATTCTCACGGCGCTGGCGGTCTCGGCGCTGGGTGGCGGGCTGATGCTGCTCGGCGCGCTGATGGCCGCACCGAGCCTGTCCGACGGCGCGCTGGCCTCCGACGGCCTGGCCTACGTGCTCACCGCGAAGTTGGACAGCCCGGCGGGCAAGGTGCTGCTCGGCTGCGTCGCGGTCGCGGTCACCGTGTGCACCCTCGCGATCCAGACCGCGGGCTCGCGGCTGATGTTCTCCATGGCGCGGGACGGGAAGCTGCCGTTCGCGAGCAGGCTCGCCGCCGTGCACCCGCGATACGGCACGCCTGCGCTGCCCGCCGTGGTGATCGGCGTGCTCGGCATCGGGCTACTGGTGCTCAACCTCGGCAACGCCGCGATGTTCGCGACACTGGCCAGCGTCTGCATCGTCACGCTGTACCTGGCCTATCTGCTGGTGACGGTGCCGCTGCTGGTCCGCAGGTTCACCGGCCTGCCCGACGCGGGCACCGACGCGCGCCTGTTCAGCCTGGGCCGCTTCGGCATTCCGGTCAACGCGCTCGCCGTGGTCTGGGGCGTCGCGATGGTGATCAACCTCGCCTGGCCGCGAACGGAAGTCTACGCCCCGGACGGCGGCGGTTGGTGGATGCGCTGGGCCGCGCCGCTTTTCGTGCTGCTGGTGCTGACCGTCGGCGTGCTGGTGCACCGCTTCGTCGTCGGCGGGTCGCGCGGCGTCGTGAACGCCGAGCCCGCACCGCAACCCGCCTGATCGATCGGGTGCGGCGGTGTACCGCCGCACCCGGCCGCCTACACCGCAACCGGCATTCGAAAGGATTCACCGTGACAAGCACCGCGAATACCTCCGGCGCGCGAGCGCACGCACGATCGCAGGCCGCCACGGCGACCATCGCGGAGCCCGCCGCGCCCGCCGGGGTCACCACCTCGAGGATCACCTTCGCCCAGCGAGTTCCCGCGGGCGGTTACGCGAACGTCGTCCTCGGCCGCGGTACCCGCGTCCGTCTCCGCGATCCCGAGGGCGCGGCCTGCGCGCATCTGCTGCTGGTGCGCGCCGAAGCACCGTGGGAGCGCTTGAACGTCGCCGACACCCTCAAGGTGCCGTGGCAGGCATACCTGGGCGGCGGCCACCCGCTGCTGTCGGACCAGGGCCGCCTCCTGGCCACCGTGCTCGCCGACACCTCCGGCCACCACGACGCGCTCTGCGGCCCGACCACCCAGGCCCGCGAGCTGCTGCGGCTCGCGGGCGCCAAACACGGCCTGCGACCACGGGACATCGGGCCGACGGTCGCGTTCTTCCGCGGCGTGCGGGTGGAGCGGGACGGAGCGCTCACCGCGACCGGCAGCGCCGCCGCCGGTTCCTCGGTCGATCTGCTCGTGCACCTGCCGGTCACCGTGCTGATCGCCAACACCGCGCATCCCCTCGACGATCGGCCCGCGACAGACCTCGACGTCGTCGCCTGGGCCGCGCCGGAAGACCTCGCCGTCCCGGTCGGCGAGGACCCGGAATACCGACGTGCCGTGCGGAACACCGAACAGGCCTGGACGGCCGCCCTGACTCTGGAGGTAACCGCATGACTTCCACCGCGGCCCGCACCGTCGTGCTCGACGAGACCGTTCCCGCCCGCGCTCCGTGGTCGGCCGTGATCCGGGCGGGCGAGTACCTGGAGATCATCGATCTGCACGGCAACCAAGCGGTGGACTGCCTGCTGTACTCGGCGGCCGACCACGGCGAGCGCTACAGCGCGCAGGCAACGGTGGCCGCCCAGCGCAACATCTTCCTGACCACCGGCAGCGTGCTGCGCACCGACGCGGGCACGGCGCTGATGACGGTCGTGGCCGACGAAGTGGGCAATCACGACACCATCGCGGGCGCCTGCTCACAGGAGTCCAACACGCTGCGCTACGGCCACCACACCCGCCACCAGCACGCCTGTGTGGAGAACTTCCTCACCGAAGCCCTGCGCTGGGGCCTGGGCAAACGGGACCTGGTCTCGAACATCAACTGGTTCATGAACGTTCCGGTCGAGGCGGACGGCACCCTGGGCATCGTGGACGGGTTGTCCGCGCCGGGCAAGCGGGTCACGTTGCGCGCCGAGATCGACACGCTGGTACTGGTTTCCAACTGTCCGCAGATCAACAACCCCTGCAACGGCTTCGACCCGACTCCCGTACGCATGGTGGTGTCGCGATGACCGTCGCCGCACTACCGGTGGCCGGGGCTGTACCGGCCACGTCCCCGGCGCGCGGCCGGGTCGAGGTCGTTCGGCCCGGCATGCTGACCACCGTCCAGGACTGGCCCGGCCGCATCGGGTACTGGCACATCGGCGTGCCACCGTCGGGCCCGATGGACGATCTGTCGTTCCGCCTGGGCAATCGAGCGCTCGGCAACGACGAAGGCGCCGCCGGACTGGAATGCACCCTCGGCGGGCCCGCGCTCCGATTCACCGCGCCCGCTTGGGTTTGCGTCACCGGCGCTCCGACCGACGTGACGGTGGACGGCATCCGCGTGCCGCAGTGGCGCACGCTGGCCGTACCCGCGGGCGGCGTATTGGACGTCGGCATCGTGCGCGGACCGGGCATGCGCTGCTACGTGCTGATCGCGGGCGGAATCGACGTGCCCGGATACCTCGGCAGCGCGGCGACCTTCACACTCGGCCGGTTCGGCGGCGGCACGGGTGGCGCCTTGCGCGCCGGTGAATCGCTTCCGTTGGCCCCGCACCGGGGCCGGATCACGACTGCCGTGCCGATGGAAGAACAGCCGGTGCTGGCCCGGCGCTGGGAACTCGCGGTCACCGAGGGCCCGCACGGCGCTCCGGAGTTCTTCACCCGCGCCGACTTCGAGACCATCGTCGGCACCGACTACGAGGTGCACTTCAACTCCGACCGCACCGGTGTCCGGCTGATCGGGCCGAAGCCGCAATGGGCCCGCGCCGACGGCGGCGAGGCGGGCCTGCACCCGTCCAATATTCACGACACCCCGTATTCGGTGGGCGCGTTGGACTTCACGGGCGACACCCCCATCCTGCTCGGCCCCGACGGACCGAGTCTCGGCGGTTTCGTCTGCCCGGTCACCGTCGTGGCGGCCGACCGCTGGAAGCTCGGCCAACTGTCCGCGGGCGACAGCGTGCGGTTCGTTCCGGTCCGCGGTGACCGCGCCGCCTCGATCCGGGAACTCGGGCCCGCGCGCCGCGCCGCGTGGCCGACGGTGCTGTCGGCGGGCGGCGACGGTGACGACGGCGTGCTGCGCCGCGCCGAGGTCGACGACGAAACCGCGGTGACCTACCGCCGCGCGGGCGACGACGCAGTGCTGGTCGAATACGGCGCCATGACGTTGGATCTGGGCCTGCGCGCCCGTGTGCACGCCCTGCATCAGCACCTGCTCGCCGCCGGGGTGCGCGGCGTGACCGAGCTGACCCCCGGCATTCGTTCACTGCAGATTCGGGTCGATCCGCACGTCTTGTCCGTGCCCGCGCTGCTGGACCTGCTCGCCGAAGCCGAGACCCAGCTGCCCGCCTCCGATCAGCTCGTCGTGCCCAGCCGGGTCGTCCATCTGCCGCTGTCCTGGGACGACCCGTCCACGCGCGAGGCGATCACCCGCTACATGCGCGGCGTGCGCGCCGATGCGCCTTGGTGCCCGTGGAACATCGAGTTCATCCGCCGCATGAACGGCTTGGCTTCCGTCTCCGAGGTCTACGACACCGTGTTCGGAGCCGAGTACCTGGTGCTGGGCCTCGGCGACGTCTACCTCGGCGCGCCGGTCGCCACCCCCACCGATCCCCGGCACCGGCTGGTCACCACGAAATACAATCCCGCTCGCACCTGGACCCCGGAGAACGCCGTGGGCATCGGCGGCGCCTACCTGTGTGTCTACGGCATGGAGGGGCCGGGGGGCTACCAGTTCGTCGGCCGTACCACGCAGGTGTGGAATCACCGAGCCTGCGGCGCGCCCGCGATTGCGCCCGGCGCCGACCGCACCGCTTCAGGAGCCGAAACGCCCTGGCTATTGCGTTATTTCGATCGGATCCGCTGGTATCCCGTCGAAGCGGAGGAACTGCTCGACATGCGCGCCGATTTCTCCGCGGGCAACGTCCGTGTTCGAGCCGAGGGCGGAGAATTCCGGCTGGCGGACTACCGGGCGTTCCTCGCCGACAACGCCGCGTCCATCGAGGCCTTCCGCGCGAAGCAGGCGCAAGCCTTCGACGCGGAACGGAATTCCTGGCGATCTGCGGGCGAGCTCACCGCGACGGTCGGTAGCCGTCGCCACGCCGTCCTTTCGAGCGAGGTGCGGACCGACGGTTCAGCGTAGGTCCCGGAAGAACTCGCGGATGTCGGTGGTGAGCAGCTGGGGTTCCTCCATCGCGGCGAAGTGGCCGCCGCGATCGACGTCGGTCCACCGCGTGATGGTGTTCTCGGTCTCGGCGTAGCGGCGGATGCCGACGTCGTGCGCGAAGACCAGGGCTGCCGTCGGCACGCCGGAGTTCTGCGCCGGCTCGCCCCACGGCGATTCCTGGGCGTAGCCGACATAGGCCGACGAGCCCGCGGTTCCGGTGAGCCAGTAGAGCATCGCGTTGGTCAGCAGCCGATCCCGGTCGAGGATCTTGTCCGGCTCGACGCCGCGCGGATGCGTCCACTCCCGGAACTTGTCCATGATCCAGGCCAGTTGCCCCACCGGCGAATCGATCAGTCCGTATGCCAGCGCCTGCGGGCGCGTGGATTGGATGGCGATGTAGCCGAACTCCTCTTGCATGAATGCCTCGATCCGCCCGATGCGGTCGCGTTCCAGGTCGGTGAGGCTCGCCAGCTCCTCCTCCGCGAGCGGCAGCGGCGGGTGCGGGCCGGGCCCTCCGTTGACGTGCACGCCGATCACCTGGCCCGGCGCCGTCCGGCCGACCTGCGGGCTCACCGCCGCTCCGATGTCGCCGCCCTGCACGCCATAGCGCTCGTAGCCCAGTCTGCGCATGAGCTCGGCCCACGCCGCGGCGATCCGATCGATCGTCCACCCTGCCTCGGCGACCGGCCCGGAGAATCCGAATCCCGGCAGCGACGGGATGACCAGATGGAACGCGTCGGACGGATCGCCACCGTGCGCGCTCGGATCGGTCAGAGGTCCGATGACGTCGAGGAATTCCGCCACCGAACCCGGCCAGCCGTGCGTCAGCAGCAGCGGCAGCGCGCCGGTCTCGGGTGAGCGGACATGCAGGAAGTGGATGGTCTGCCCGTCGATCTCCGTCGTGTACTGCGGATATTCGTTGAGCCGCGCTTCGGCTGCGCGCCAGTCGTATTCGGTGCGCCAGTACTCGACCAGCTCGCGCAGCCAGACGGTCGGCACGCCGGTGTCCCAGCCGTCGCCGGGCAGTGCGGCGGGCCAGCGGGTGGCGTCGAGACGAGAACGCAGGTCGTCGAGCTGCTGCTGGGGGATGTCGATACGGAACGGCTTGATCTCGTTGCTCATGCCTTCGACGTTATAGTCTGCCTAGGACAACTATCGCCCTAGCTCTCGGGCAGACTTCTCTCATGTTGGAAACCTCGGCGCGGCTGCTGCGCCTGCTGTCGCTGTTGCAGACGCCCCGCGATTGGACCGGCGCCGAACTCGCCGAACGACTCGAGGTGGACGTGCGCACCGTCCGCCGGGACATCGACAAGCTGCGCACGCTGGGCTATCCGGTGGACGCGACGCCCGGTGTGGCGGGGTACCGGCTCGGCGCGGGGGCGAAACTGCCTCCGTTGCTGCTGGACGACGACGAGGCGGTCGCTGTGGCGCTCGGCCTGCGCACCGCGGCGGGCGGCACCATCGCGGGCATCGAGGACAGTTCGCTGCGGGCTCTCGCCAAACTCGAGCAAGTGCTGCCCGCGCGGCTGCGCTACCGCGTCGGCACGCTCCAGGCCGCGACGGTCACGGTGCCCGCGGGCGGGCCCACCGTCGATCCCGACGTGCTCACCGCCGTCGCCGCCGCCATTCGCGATCAGCACCGTCTGCGCTTCGACTATCGCGATCACGACGGCGCCATGTCGTCGCGCACCACGGAACCGCACCGCCTGGCACACACGGGCAGGCGGTGGTACCTCATCGGCTGGGACGTCGACCGGGCGGATTGGCGCACCTATCGCGTCGACCGCCTCCATCCGCGCATCCCGACCGGACCCCGTTTCACCCCGCGCGAAGCACCCGACGCGGACCTGTCCGGATACCTCACCCGCGGCGTCACCACCGCGCCGTACCGCTACGCCGCCCGCATCACCATGAGCGTTCCAGCGGAGGTGGCCGCCGAGCGCATCGCGCCGACCGTCGGCGTCATCGAGGCGCGGGACGCCGCGAGCTGCGTGCTCCGGACCGGCGCCAACTCGCTCGACGAACTGGCGATCTACGTCGCCACCTTCGGCTTCCCGTTCCGGGTGCACGAACCACCAGAACTCGTCACGCACATTCGCGAGCTCGCCGCCCGCCTCGCCGCGGCGGTCGAGTGACCGGGTTCAGGCCGGAACGGCGGCCACGGCTTCGATCTCGCAGACGGCGCCGGGCACCGCGAAACCCGCGACCTGGGCGACAGTGATCGCGGGCGGGTTCGGGCGGTTGCCCCATACCTCGCCGAACGCGGCGAATCCGTCCTGCAGCGGCTCGCCCTCGCGGACCAGGATCGTCCACTTCACCACGTGCTCGATCGAGGCGCCCGCGGCGGCGAGACACGTCTGCAGGTTCGCGAAAGCCTGGCGGGCCTGGGAGGCGACGTCCGGGCCGACGACGCGACCGGAAGCGTCCACTCCGTTCTGCCCGCCGACGTAGATCGTGTCCGCGGCGGCCGACACCCGCACGACCTGGGTGAAAGCCGGGTTGCTGTGCAGCGTTTCGGGATTGATGTGCGTGCTGATCGTCATGCGAGCAATGTAACCAGTTAAACTAGTGTCATGCAATCCCGCGCCAGCCTGCCACCCGATCTGCGCCGCCGCTTCCGTACGGGACGAGCCGCCCTCGACCTCGTGCACACCGGCGGCGAAGGCGAGCTCGCGGTGTGGGAGATCATGCACACCGTCGAGGATCTGCGCCGGTTCCTCGGCGTGATCCTCGAACTGGACGAGCTGACAGCCGAGGAATCGGATCTGCCGACGATGCGGACGCTGCGTGCCGCGATCGCCGGCACGGCGTACGGCCTCGCGACGGGCGAGCAGTTGTCGCCGGGGAACATCGCGGCGATCAACGCCGTCGCCGCCCAGCCCCCGCTGATCCCGGAACTCCGGCTCGACGGCACCGGCGGCTTCGCCGACGCGACGGCGTCCGCGGCGCTGTCCACGCTCGCCCGCGACGCCATCGACCTGTTCACCAGCCCGCTGGCCGACCGCATCCGGGTCTGCGCCGCCCAGGATTGCGGCTTGCTGTTCGTCGATGCCTCGCGTCCCGGCCGTCGCCGCTGGTGCTCGATGGACCGCTGCGGCAACCTCAGCAAGGTGCGCCGCTACCGCGCCAAGGAGTGATCGGATGTCACAGCCCGTGTCCGCGCGTCGTCGTCTCGGTGAAGCGATGGGAACGCCCCATCGGCACCGATGCGATCGGAGACAGTTATGACCACGAAAATCCTTGTCACCGGCGGCACCGGCACCCTGGGCCGCCAGGTGCTTCCACTACTGCGCGAGACCGGCGCCGACGTGCGTGTCCTGAGCCGCACCGAGCGTCCCGCGGACGGCGGCGTCGAGTTCGTCGCCGGGGACCTCCTGCGCGGCGGCGGCATCGATGCCGCGGTGACGGGTGTCGACACCATCCTGCATCTGGCCGGCGGCGCCAAGGGTGACGACGTGGCGACCGCGAATCTCCTGCGCGCAGCGGCAACCGCGAGTGTCGGGCACCTCGTGTACATCTCGGTCACAGCCGCCGACCTGCTTCCGCTGACCTACTTCCGCGCGAAATTCGCCGCCGAGCAAGCCGTAGCCGAATCGGGCATCCCCTGGACCACGCTGCGGGCTGCGCAGTTCCACGACTTCGTGCCGAATCTGGTGGACACGATGCGGAAATCGCCGGTGTTGCCGGTGCTGGGCGGGGCGCGCCTGCAACCGGTGGACACCCGTGAGGTGGCGGCCCGGCTGGTGGAACTGGCGGGCGGCGCACCCGCCGGACGGGTGCCGGATCTGGTCGGCCCCGAGGTCTTCGGGATGCGCGATCTGGTCCGCGACTATCTGGCGACGCTCGGCAAGCGGCGTGCGCTGCTGACCGTCCGGGTGCCGGGCAAGGCGGGCCGGGTCTACCGCGCGGGCGAGAACCTGGTGACCGAAGGCGCCGAGGTGGGCAAGCTGAGATGGGCGGACTACCTCACGGAGCACCAAGGCGCGGTCCGGGCCGGATGACTCGCCGCCCGGCTCAGACGACGATCACCGTCTTGCCTCGGGCGTGCCCCGCGGCGACATGGGCCACCGCCGAGGCGGCCGCGGCGAGCGGAAAGCGCCGTTCGATCACCGGGCGCAGTTTCCCCTCGGCGGCCAGCCCCGCCAGGAACTCGAGGTCCGCCCGGCACGGGCGCATCAGCAGGGGACGCATGGTCTGGCCGACCACCAGGCTGGTCAGCACCACTTTGCCCACCCACAGCACCGGACCGAGCCAGTCTCCGCCAGGCGCGCCCGCCGAAGAGACGAAGACCCCTTTCGGTGCGAGCACCCGGCGGCATGCGGTCAGCGGCCGATTGCCCACCAAATCGAGCAGGACGTCGTATCGATCCGTGTCGCGCGTGAAATCCGCGGTGGTGTAATCGATCACGCGATCGGCCCCCAGCGCGCGCAACGTCTCGACGTGGCGTGGGCCGCACACCGCCGTCACGTCGGCGCCGAGCGCCTTGGCGATCTGCACCGCGCTCGTTCCCACACCGCCCGACGCGCCGTTGACGAGTACTTTCTGCCCGGCGCGCAGTCCGCCGACATCGCGCAGACCTTGCAGCGCCGTCATGCCCGAATCCGGCAAGGCCGCGGCCTCGATCACGGTCAGGCCATCGGGAACGCGCGCGAGCCGCCCGACCGGCACGCGCGCGAATTCGGCGAAGGCTCCCGAGTCGACCGCACCGAAAACCGAGTCCCCACGGTCGAATTCGCTCAC
Organism: Nocardia asteroides; assembly: GCA_019930625.1. NCBI lineage: Bacteria > Bacillati > Actinomycetota > Actinomycetes > Mycobacteriales > Nocardiaceae > Nocardia > Nocardia asteroides. Next base: position 2,810,704 of record CP082844.1, on the reverse strand, counting down.
GCCGGGACCGACGTCGACGACATCGCCTGCCAGGTCGTGCCCGATGACCGGGTACTTCGGCCGCCGAAGGCCGAAACCGAGCCGGATCGCGTAGGGCTTGCCGGTGAGCAGGTGCACGTCGCCGCGGCATACCGCCGCCGCGCGCACCCGGACCAGCACCTCGCCCGCGGCCGCGACCGGACGCGGCACCGCCTGCGTCCGAAGCGCCTCGCTGGAGCCGTATCGCGGCGCGACGATCGCGGTCATCGTCGCGCGCTCGATGGTGGACTGCTGGCCGTCGGACATGGCATCCCTCGCCTTCATTGGACACTTACAGTGTAAGTGCGACGCCGTCGACGCTACGCTTACACCGTAAGTGCGTCAAGAGAGGGGACCATGCCCGAGTCTCGCCCGCCGCTCACCAGGGACGCGGTGCTGCTCGCCGCGGTCCGGCTCGCCGACGAGCACGGCCTCGCCGCGCTGTCCATGCGGCGACTGGCACAGGCACTCGGCGTCGAGGCGATGTCGCTGTACAACCACGTGCGCAACAAGGACGACCTGCTCGACGGCATCGCCGATCTGGTGGTCGGCGAGATGACGCCACCCGCCGCCGGCGGCGATTGGAAGGCCGCCCTGCGCGCCCGGTCGGCCTCCGCCCACGAGGTATTGCTGCGCCATCCGTGGGCGACCGGACTGATCGGCTCCCGGATCAACGTCGGCCCCGCCATGCTGCGCTACATCGATGCCACCGTGGGCTGCCTGCGCGCGGCGGGATTCTCACTGCCACAAGCCGACCGCGCGTGGAACGCACTCGACAGCCACCTCTACGGCTTCACCTTGCAAGAGCTGCATTTTCCCTTGGCGCCGTCCGAATATGCCTCCGCCGCACAACAGTTCCTGCCGCGCATCCCAGCCGAAGAGTATCCCCACATGAACGCGCTCTCCCAGCTGGTCATCGATGGGAAACACACGGGCATAGCCGATTTCGGCTTCGGGCTCGACCTGATCCTGGACGGCCTGGAGCGGCTGCTGACCGAGAGCGCGGACTGACGTTCAATCCATCCGGAACGTGGCCTCCGGATTGGACGTATCCCGCACGATTCGCAACGCCTCGGACAACGCAGTGAGCTGATCGGGCCTCAGCAATCCGACGAACCAGCGGTCGACGGCGGCGAGATAGTCCGGCAGCACCTGCGCGAGCCGTGCCGCGCCCGCGTCGGTGAGCACCGCATAGGAGCTGCGCCGATCCCCCGGGTCCAGCTCCCGTTCGACCAGCTCGGCACGAGCCAGCCGATCGACCAAGCGGGTGACGCCACTGGTCGACAGCGAGGTCTGCACCGCCAGCTCCGACATGCGCAGCCGACGCCCCGGGGAGCGGCTCAGCCGCATCAGGGCGTTGAGATCCAGCCCGGACAGACCGTGCGCCTTCCAGACGGGCTCCAGCTTGGCGACCACACCGCCGTGGGCCTCGAACAGCAGGCCCATCGTGGTCAGACGTGGATCGTCCAGCAGCTCACTCATGTCCATGAGGGCAACCTACCAAAAAGTTTCCACGCGGATAGTTGACATGAGGAACAAACTGCCGTAGAACTATGCATACGCATTATTCCTCAAGTCAATCAGTGGAGGTTCCTCATGTCGCCCAACACCTGGATCGCCGGATTCCGCACCGGGGTGATCCGCCCGGACGAGCGGATCAAGTTCGCGGAATCCCGCTCGTTCACCGACCAGACGGTGCGCCAGGCACTGCGCCTCGCGGGGGGCGGCGCGCAGGTGCGGGTCAGGCTGACCAACCGTTACGGGACGACGCCACTGACGATCGGCGCAGCACGAGTCGCTCTGCGCAAGACCGGCAGCGAGATCGTCCCCGGGACCGATACCGCGCTGCGGTTCGACGGCGCGGAGCAGGTCGTCGTCCCGGTGGGCGGCGAAGTTCTCAGCGACCCGGTGGAGTCGGCCTTCTCGGCAGGCACGGATCTGGCGCTGAGCCTCTACCTGCCCGGCCCCACCGGGCCGGCGACCTACTCACACCAGCCCGGGGAAACCGCTTACATAGCGGACGGCGACGTCACGTCCGGAGCAGTACTCCGAGCCGCCGAGGAGGTGCCCGCGCGATTCTTCGTCACCGGCGTCGATGTGCTCGCGCCCGCGGGCACGCCGATGGCCGTCGCTTTCGGCGACTCCTGGTTCGAAGGCGTCGGCACCACACTCGACGCCAACCGCCGCTCGGTCGACGTCCTCAACGAACGCCTGGAGCGCGGCTGGGTGGTCAACCAGGGCATCGCCGGAAATCGGCTGCTGACCGACGAGGTGGGTGAACCGGGCCTGGCGCGCTTCGACCGCGACGTGCTCGACGTGCCCGGCGTGACCAGCGTCCTGGTCAACTTCGGCATCAACGACCTCACCCTGGGCGGCATGGTCGGCCAGCCGCCCGCGACCGCCGACGAATTGATCGAGGGCTTCACCACCCTCGCGCAGCGGGCGCACGCGGCGGGCCTGACCATCCACGCCGCGACGATCGGCCCCTACGGCGGCGTCATCTACGAAGGTCTGCACGTCGCCGAGACGCTGGCGACCCGCCGGCGCGTGAACGAATGGCTGCGCGGCTGCGAGGTCTTCGACTCGGTGTTCGATGTGGCCCGTGCGGTCGAGGACCCGCAGCGGCCTGATTTCATCCGACCCGGCTTCGACAGCGGTGACGGCATGCATCTCAACGACGCAGGGGCTCGGGCGATGGCCGAAAGCATCGACGTGGCGGCGCTTTTCGGCTCGATATCGCGCGCGGGACGCTCACGTGTCCTGGTGGCCGCTATGGCCTGAGACCGCGCAGCACGATCTCGATACCGCCTCGGAATTCGTCGTCGGCCGACATGTTCTTGGCCTGGCCCGCGGTCTGCGTCAGATGCGGGTAATCCTGCGCGGGGAGTTCGGACATCACGATCGTCCCCCGCCCCGGCAGCGGCGCATAGTGTTGGTTCTGGAGGTAACCGATCAGGAAGGCGATCAAGGTGCGCTGGGCGATGACCCGCGCGCGGCCGGTGAATCCACCCTCGGTCAGCACCGCGAGCATGGCTTCCATCACACGTAGCGATTCCACCGACGACTGGCGATGCCGCAGCACGAGCGGCACGGCGGCCGGATGAGCCGCGAACCCGTCCCGGATGTGTTCGAGCAGTGCGGTCACGCGCGTCTTCCACTCGCCTTCGGCCGGGAGTGACGTGTCGATGGAAGCGAACACCTGATCTGCCACCAGTACCTCGAGCGCATCGCGATCGCGCACGTAGCGGTACAGGGCCATGGTGGCCACGCCCAGTTCCTTGGCCACCGCACGCATGGTCAGCGCGGACAGCCCGTCGCGGTCGAGCACGGCGAGGGCCGCCGCGGCGAGATCGGCAGTGCTCAGCGAGCGGGGACGGGGCACGGATTGACAGCGTACAAGCTACGCGCATACTGGTTGTAGGCGTACAAAGTACACCTACCTAGAAGGAGTTCCCCATGTCGCTGCCCAGCGCTGTCTCCGGCCGAACCCTGGTCACCATCTCCGGTGCACGGGTCCAGGTGCCGGATCCCGATCGCCTGCTCCATCTCCAGTTCCGGCGATTCGCCGGTTGCCCGGTGTGCAACCTGCACCTGCGCTCGATCGTCACCCGCAGGCACGAGATCGCCGCGGCGAACATTCGCGAGGTGATCGTCTTCCACTCCAGCGCGGAAGAATTGCGCAAGTACACCGCCGAACTGCCCTTGGACGTGATCGCCGATCCGTACCGCGAGCTCTACCGCGAATTCGGCGTCTCGACCTCGCCTCGCGCCCTGCTCGACCCGCGCGGCTGGCCCGCCATTCTGCGCGGCGTCGCCCAGGCCGCTCGGGCCATCCTGCGGCGCGGGCAGGTCGCCCCGCCCGTCAAGCCCGAGGGCGGCAGTCTCGGGTTGCCCGCCGACTTCCTGATCTCCCCCGACGGACGCGTCCTCGCCGCGAAGCACGGCACGCATGTCTACGACCAGTGGTCGGTCGACGAGTTGCTCGCCCTCGTCCCGGCGGAGCAGCGCGCGTGAGAATTGCCGAAAGACCGCTCCTGGCCCGGATGTTCGCACTACTGTTCGGCGGACTGCTCGCCGGTGCGTTCGGCTATGGAGCGGTGAACGTCCTCTACGCCTTCCGCAAAGTTCCGCTGGAGGTGCGCTTCACCTTCCACACCGCGCTGATGAGCGTCAACGGCTTGGTCATGCAGTCGCTGATGGGCCTGACCGTCCTGAGCACGCTGGTGCTCGCCGCCCGTTCCACCGGCCGATCACGCCTGCTCGCCGGTAGCGCGGGCGTGCTCGCGATCGCGGCGTTCCTCATCACCCGGCTCGGCAACGTCCCGATCAACCAGGAGATCAAAGTATGGGCGGTCAGCGGTCCGCCGGCCGACTACGCCGAAATCCTCAGCCGTTGGGAGGCCTTCCACTTCGCGCGCACGGCCTGCGCGCTGGTGGCATTCCTTTTGGTCGCGCTGACCACCCTGCTCCCCGCGAAAGAAGCACGCCCATGATGACCGTCGAACTCTTCGTCTCCGACAACGCACTCACACCCGACCGCAAATGTGCTCTCGCCGATCGCATTCTGCGCGACCTGACCACAGAGCCCGCCGCACCGGATTCGGTACTGGCGAAGGCTCGTGAATTGACCCATGTTCTGGTGCGCGACGCCGAGGTGTGGGCGACCGGCGGACCCGCCCTGGAGGACGCCCCGCGCTACCTGGCGCGGCTCACCGTCCCCGGGTCGTGGGCGAACAACAGCGAATTCGGCGGCCACGTGATCCCACTGATCACCCGAGCCATCGCCGAATCCGAGGCCGAGCCGGGACGCCTGACCCGCGATCCGCACTGCGTAGTCCAGATCGTCGGCCTACGCGAGAACAACCTCGGCGCCTTCGGCCGCACGCTCACCGCCACCGAGATCACCAAGCTGATGACCGAGGACTACCGGACCTCCGGCGACCGAGCCGAGGCCCCCGAGGGTTACGCCATCGACCCGATCTGCGGCATGACCGTCGAGGTGTCCACCGCCCGCTTCACCCTCACCCACGACGGCACCGACTACGCCTTCTGCGCCCCGGTCTGCCGCAAGGTCTTCGCCGAGGACCACGCCGTCCCGCTGTGAGCGCGGCAGGAACGCCGGGTCGACGTGGAGCCGAACGGACTGCGCAGAGCGGCTCGAGCTCGAGCCGCTGTGGTCCGGAACTCCGGCGCCGGCTCGGCTGGTCCTACGTCCGGCGGGCTTCGAGCGCGCGTCCCTCTGCCATGCGAGGTCGTCAAGGCTGTTCCAGTACGTCGAAGGGAATGGTCGCCTCTACCGGGTCATCGAGTAGCAGCAATACACGTCTGTGAACCGTGTGGGCGCGATAGCGGCGACCGGACCAGTCGAGACGGTATTCCTCGATCTCTTCGATTCGTTCTTCCTTCTGATCGAGCCGGACGATCAGGTACCGAGGAATACCGCGGTCGCGTAGTGAATTCGCTTGTCATTGATATCGGCATCGATGGTGGACTCGGACGTGGCCTCGACCATCGATGTCACCGAGCCCGGCAGTCGCCCCTTCGGCGAACTGCTCGGCTGTCACACGCTGCTCGTGGGGAGCGCTCATAGCGCGACATCATCGCAGTTCGAACCAGACCGGACCACGCACTCGGCTGATGATCATCACCACGACCCAGGATCCCCTACAGCGAGGTCAGGGCAGCAGCGTCACCGGGTCGATCGTGAACTCGAAGGGACTGCGCAGGGTGACCGCATTGCCCGCGGCCACCCGGTGGGTCAGCTCGTAAGCATGATCGTCGCCGAGCTCGTGGGCGAACAGAACAGGAAGAGACTCCCCTGGCAACTGCCCTTTGAACGAATTGGGCTCGAATCGCCAGTAGTTCGGGATCCCGGCCTCCGCATAGACCACCGGTTTTACCATGCGGTCTTGCAACGTCGTGGATTTGGACACGACCTCGACAACGAGTTCGACTCGGTGAGCGGGAACGCCCCTAGCGTCCAGATCAATCGGCTCGGTCACCACCATGAGATCGGGGATCGGTTCGTCATCGCCGATCAGCACGCCGACACCTTCCAACACCAAGCGATCTGCTGGCAACACCGCGTCGAGGGCACGCCCCAGCCATCTGACCAACAACTGATGGCGAGGTTTCGGTGCGGCATTCACAACGAGCTGACCATTCAAGACCTCGTAGCGCAATCCATCTTCGGGCATGTGATCGAGGTCGGCAGCCGTCCAACCATCGGCGTGCGGAACTGGCATCGCCACGAAACCACCTCCAACCTCGTCGAACGACGGCGTCGAGTCGCCGCCGACTCTGTTCGAGTCTAACCGAGCCACCGATCCGAACCCGCCGGTGAAGGTGCGAATCGACGCACTTCACCGGCGGATCTCGGCTATCCCTGCTCCGCGATCACGATCGTGATCTCGTCGCCCGCCGCGTCGGTCGCTTCGCCGGGCGTCGCGAACCAGTGGGTGACCTCGCCCTCGGCCAGGTCGGTCTCCAGGTCGCCGGTCGGGAGGACCGAGAGGGCGCCTGCCGTTGCGGAGGTCAGGAACTCCAGGACTGCCGCGCGGCCGGACACAGCGGTGGTGAACGTGGTCGACTCGAAGTCGATCTCGTTCTCCTCGCGGATCCGTTCGGCTTCGGCGAGCGCCTCGGACTGAGTGATCGCGACCACCCCGTCCGCCGTGGTGACGACGAACGCGGGGTGTTCCTCGCCGAGCGGGCGGACCCGGTCCGCGTAGGACACCGGATGCGACGCCGCCGCGGCGATGTCCTGCTTCACCCGGGCGTCCCCGAGCGCCACCGAGCGGATGTCGCTGTCGGCGACCGGTTCGGCGGTGATCGCGTAAGCAGCGCCGGCGGCGGTCAGGTCCTCGGCCGTGAGGTCGCCCGCGAACAGGCACGCCGCGCCGGCCTTCTGCACCGCCCAGGCCGCGACCACCGCGTCCACCGAACGCGGCAGCGTCACCGCGACGATGTCGCCCGGTCCCGCGCCGCGGTCGATGAGCATCCGAGCCAGCTGCGAGGAGCGCCGATCCAGCGCGTGGAAAGCGACCTCGTCGTCCCCGGCCAGCAGGGCGGGTGCTTCCGGATCCTCTTCCACGACCTCGGCGAGCACCTTGGCCACCGTGCGCGCCCCGACCCGGCCCACCGGCTCCGGCGCGGAACCTGTTGCCGCGATACCGGATTCGACCAGCAACCGGGCCCGTTCGTCCTCGTCCAGGATGTCGATGTCACCCACGTGGGCGTCCGGATCGCCGAGCAGCGCCTCCAGCACCCGCACCAGCCGCTCGGCGAGGGTCTCGACCTCCTCGGCGGTGAACCGGCTGCCCAGGTACTTCAGGGTCAGCTCGATCGTGGATTCCGCGATCACCAGCAGCGTCATCGGGTAGTGCGTGGCGTCGTTGACGCCGACGCCGGTCACCGACATGCCGTCGATCGAGCTGGCGGCCGAGATCGCTTCCTTGTCCATCGGATACGACTCGAACACCAGCAGTGTGTCGAACAGCGAGCCGGTGCCCGCCACCCGCTGGATGTCGGTGAGCCCCACATAGTGGTGCTCGAGCAGCCCGGCCTGATCGCCCTGGAGGCGCGCCAGCAGCTCGCCGATGGTCTGGCGGTCATCGATGCGCAGCCGCACCGGCAGCGTGTTGATGAACAGACCAACCATCGACTCGACGCCGGGCAGCTCGGCCGGGCGGCCGGACACCGTCGCGCCGAACACCACGTCGCCGCGACCGGTGAGCCGACCGAGCAGGATGCCCCAGGCCGCCTGCACCAGCGTGTTCACCGTGACGCCGAGCTCGGCGGCATGCTTGCTGATCCGGCGCGTGCGGTCGGCGTCGAGCTCGGTGACGACCTTGCCGATCTCGTAGTTCTCCGTGGCCCGCGGCTGCGGCGCGAGCTGGGTGGGCTCGTCGACGCCCTCCAGCGCCGCTGCCCAAGCGCGCAGCGAGGCGTCCCGGTCGCGCCCGGCCAGCCAGCCGAGGAAGTTGCGGTAGGAGGCCACCCGCGGCAGCGCCGTCTGGTCGCCGCGCACCGCGTACAGCACCAGCAGATCCCGCATGAGCAGCGGCATCGACCAACCGTCCAACAGGATGTGGTGGGTGGTGATGGCCAGGTGCCATTGCGTCTCGTCGCTGCGGAACAACGTGAACCGGATCAGCGGCGGGGTCGCCATGTCGAAGTGCGTCGCCTGCTCGGCCGCGACCTGCCTGCGCAGTTCCGCGATCCGCTCCTCGGCGGGCAGATCGGTGAGATCCACCTCGCTCCACGGCGCCTCGACCCGACCCAGCACCACCTGCGCGGCCTGCCCGTCGGAGTCGGTGACGAACGCGGTGCGCAGGTTCGGGTACCGGTCGACGATGCCTTGCGCCGCCGACCGCAACCGCGCCGCGTCCAGCGCGCCGCCCAGGTCCACCACGGCCTGCATGGTGTACACGTCCACGGTGGACTGGGTCATCATCGCGTGGAACAGCAGACCGGACTGCAGCGGCGAGAGCGGCCACACCTCGGTCAAGGCGGGGTAGGCCCGTTCCCACTGCTCGATGTCCTGCTGCCCCACCCGCACCAGCGGCATGTCCGACGGCGTGAAGCCGCCCGCGTCCGGCCGCCGCGAGTGCGTGGCCAGCGCGGTGAGCGCCTCGACCCAGAGCTCGGCGAACTCCTGGACCCGCTCCCGGGTCAGCAGACCGGTCGGGAAGGCGAACGACGCGCCCAGCCGCGGTCCCTCGTCGGAGTCGGTGACGATCGCGTTGATGTCGATCGTCGCGTTGGCGGGCATGTCGAGGTCCATGTCGACGTCCAGCTGCCCTAGATCGGCCACCGGCGCCCAGCCGATCTCGGCGAGCTGCTCGGGGATCTCCCCCGCCGACATCCGGCCCAGGTAGTTGAAGCTGATCTGCGCTGCGTCGGATCCCGCCTTGCTCCCGCCCGCGCCACCGAGGCTCGGCGCCGTCTCCGGATTGAGCTGCCGCAGCAGGCCGTAGCCCAGACCCTTGTCGGGCACCGCGAGCAACTGCTCCTTGATCGACTTCACGATCTCGCCCAGCGCGGCTCCACCGGCGAAGGCGTCGGTGAGGTCGGCGTCGGCCAGATCGAGCCGGACCGGGTATGCCGAGGTGAACCAGCCGACGGTGCGCGACAGGTCCGCGCCCGGCACGACATCCTCTTCGCGGCCGTGGCCTTCCAGCTTGACCAGCGCGGCCTGCGAGCCGTCCCCGCGCCAGCGGGCGACCGCCATGGCCAGCGCCGAGAGCAACCCGTCGTTCACCCCGCCCCGGTACAGGCCCGGGATCGCGGTGAGTACCGCGTCGGTGACCTCGGCGGGCACGGTGATCTCCACTCGCTCGACGGTGGCGAACGTGTCCACCGCCGGGTCGAACGCGCGCTCACCGAGCAGCGGGTCCGGTGTGGCCGAGACCTGCTGCCAGAAAGACAGTTCCGCGACCCGTTCCGGCGCGCTCGCCGCCTCGACCAGGCTGTGCGCCCAGCGCCGCATCGACGTGCCGCCCGCGGGCAGCGTCACCGGTTGACCGGCGACCAGCTGCGACCAGGCGAGCGCGAGATCCGGGATCAGGATGCGCCAGGACACGCCGTCGACCACGAAGTGGTGCGCGACGATCAACAGCACATCCCGCCGCTCGCGGTGCTCGACGTCGGCCTCCGCGGACCCCTCCGTGGCGCCCTTCGCTCCGGCCGAGAAAGCGAACCAGACGAACTGCGCCATCGCGGCCTCAGCCGGATCGAGCCTGCCCAGCGCGCCGTCGAGCGCATCGGAGGCGACACGGGACAGCTCCGCCTCGTCGATGTCAGCGGCCAGGTCGACCCGGTGCACCAGGGCGTCGACGTTCACCGCGCCGTGCGGCAGCGCCTCGAACGTCCAGTCGGCGCCGGTACGGCGCAGCCGTGACCGGAGCACGTCGTGGTGCTCGTATACCGCCGCGATGGTGCCGACCAGAGTTTCCCGGTCGATGCCTTCGGGCAGCCGCAGCGCCATGGTCTGCGAGAACCGCTGGTAGGACGAGCCGCTGGCGAGGATCTGCCGCATGATCGGGGTCAGCGGGATCTCGCCGACACCGCCGCCGGGCAGTTCCTCCAGCCGCACCTGCTCCGTGCCCGTGCCGAGCGCGGCGATCTCGGCCAGCGAGGCCACGCTGCGCCGCTCGAACACGTCACGCGGAGTGAACAGCACGCCGCGCGCCTTGGCCCGCGAGACCAGCTGGATCGACAGGATGCTGTCGCCGCCGAGCGCGAAGAACGAGTCGTCCAAACCGATCTGCTCGACGCCGAGAACCTCGGCGAACACTTCGGCGATGAGGGCCTCGATCTCGCTGGCCGGCGCGCGGAACTCGCGCGGGGCCAGCTCCGGCTCGGGCAGCGCCTTGCGATCCAGTTTGCCGACCGGGGTCAGCGGGATCTCATCGATCACCACGATCGCCGTGGGCACCATGTGCGGCGGCAGGCTGCGCGCGGTGTACTCGGTCAGCCGTGCGGTGTCGATCGCGCGACCGGGCGCGGCCAGCACGTAGGACACGAGAATCGTCGCGCCCGCATCGGTCTTGCGACCGATGGTGATCGCGTACTCGACGTCCTCGTGGCTCGCCAGCACGGTGTCGATCTCGCCGAGTTCGATGCGGAAGCCGCGGATCTTCACCTGGAAGTCCGAGCGGCCCACGTAGTCCAGCTCCCAGCGCACCGACGCCACCGCGGCGTTGCCCGCCCGCTCGCCGGGTTCGGCGAACCAGCGCACCACGTCACCGGTGCGGTACATCCGCGCGCCCTCGTCGCCCCACGGGTTGGCGACGAACCGGTCCGCGGTGAGGTCGGGACGGTTGTGGTAGCCGCGCGCCAGCGCGTCACCGGCCAGGTACAGCTCGCCCGCGACGCCCGGCGGCACCGGGTTGAGCCGGTTGTCCAGCACCAGCGCGGACATACCGCGCACCGGGCGGCCGATGGTGATGTGCCTGCCGGGGGTGAGCTGGGCGTAGGACGAGATGATCGTGGCCTCGGTCGGGCCGTAGGCGTTGAAGTACTTGCGGCCCGGCCACCACTTGGCCAGCAGTTCCGGCGTGGTGACGTCACCGCCGACGGAGGCCACCTCGAGCGCTTCCATGCCTTCGGGATCGACTGTGCCCAGCACCGCGGGGGTGATGATCGTGTGGCTCACCCGCTCGGTGCGCAGCAGCTCGGCCAGGTCCGGACCGCCGATGATGGTCGACGGCACGACCACCAGCGTCGCGCCGGTGTGGGCGGCGCACAGCCATTCCAGCACCGACGGGTCGAAGCTCGGCGAGCAGATGTGCAGGAACCGGTGGTGCGATTCCAGCTGGTACAGGTCGGTCGCGACGCCGACCAGCCCGCCCATGCCCGCGTGGGTCACGGTGACGCCCTTGGGCATGCCGGTCGAACCGGAGGTGTAGATGACGTACGCCGGGTGGCGCATGGCCAGCTCCGAGATCCGGTCCGCGTCGGTGACCGGCGCCGGAGACCGGCTCTCGACCAGCGCACCGAACTCCGGATCGTCGATCAGCAGCCACTCGACGTCGCGCGGCAGCCGATCCACGTACTCGCTCGCGGTGATGCCGATGACCGCGCCGGAGTCGTTGACCATGTGCCGCATGCGGTCTTCAGGGTAGGTCGGGTCGATCGGCACGTGCGCGCCGCCGGCCTTCGCCACCGCCCAGAACGCGGCGACCATCTCGTAGGAACGCGGGAACGACAGCGCGACGATTCGCTCCGGTCCCACCCCGCGCTCGATGAGCACCCGCGCCAGGCGAGAGGAGTACTCGTCCAGCTCCCGGTAGGTGATCGAGCGGCCCTGGTAACGCACCGCCACCTGTTCCAGATCCAGATGCGCGCCGCGCTGCAACAGGTCCGGCAGCAGGCCGGTGGTCATGACGTCCTTGCCCTGCACGTGCGTGAGCAGATGGTGCTCCGCCGCGTCCAGCAGGGGCAGGTCGCCGATCGGGGTCTCGCGGTCGGCGGTGATCGCGGTGAGCAGCCTGGTGAAGCGCTCGGCGAACACGTGCACCGTCTCCTCGTCGAACAGGTCGCGAGCGAACGAGAACTCCGCGTACATGCCCGTGCCGTCGGGGTTCTCCCCAGCCTCGCGCATGGTCAGCGACAAATCGAACTTGGCGGTGTCGACATCGAACTCGACCGCGCCCACGTGCAATCCGGGCAGTTCGAAGCTGCTCTCGGGCAGGTTCTCGAACGACAGCGCCACCTGGAACAGCGGGTGCCGCGCGGTGGAGCGCTCCGGGTTGAGCAATTCCACCAGCCGCTCGAAGGGCAGGTCCGCGTGCGCGAAGGCCTGGAGGTCGGTTTCCTTGGTCCGGGCGAGGAACTGCTCGAACGTCAGGTTGCCGTCCACGTGCGAGCGCAGCACCAGCGTGTTGACGAACATACCGATCATGTCGTCGAGCTCGGCTTCGCCGCGGCCCGCGATGGGGGTGCCGACCGCGATGTCGTCGGTACCGGACATGCGCGCCAGGAACAGCGCCAGCGCGGCGTGCACGACCATGAACAGCGTCGCGTTCTGCTCCCTGGCGATCGCGGTCAGGTTCCGATGCAGCTCGTCGGAGATCGGGAACAGCACGCGCCCGCCTGCGAACGACTGCGTCGTCGGACGCGGACGGTCGGCGGGCAGGTTCAGCTCGTCGGGCAGCCCGGCCAAGGTGGTGCGCCAGTAATCGGCCTGCTGCGAGATCAGGCTCTCCGGGTCGGCCTCGGAGCCGAGCACCTCGCGCTGCCAGAGGCTGAAGTCGGCGTACTGCACCGGCAGTGGCGCCCAGCCCGGTTCCACGCCGGCCGAACGGGCCGCGTAGGCGAGCATCACGTCGCGGGTCAGCGGGCTCATGGACCAGCCGTCCGCGCTGATGTGATGCGCGACGAACACGAGCACGTATTCGGTTTCGCTGACGCGGAACAGCTTGGCCCGCAACGGAACTTCGGTCGTCACGTCGAATCCGGCCGAGATCACCTCGATGATCCGGTGACGGATGTCCTCGGGCGCGACCGCTTCCGGCGTCAGATCCGGCACGGCCCGTTCGGCGGGCACGATCACCTGGTACGCCGTGCCGTTCTGTTCGGGGTAGATGGTGCGCAGCGTCTCGTGCCTGCCGATGACGTCCCCGACCGCCGATTGCAGCGCCTCGACATCCAGCTCGCCGGTCAGCCGCACGGCCACCGGGATGTTGTTCACCGCCGAGGCGGTGTCGAATTGGTTGAGGAACCACATGCGCTGCTGGGCCAGCGACAACGGAATCCGCTCCGGACGCGGGCCCGCGACCAGCTCGCGACGGCCACCAGCACCCGCGTGCTGCTCGACCTTCGCCGCCAATCCAGCCACAGTCGAAGCCTCGAACAGCACCCGCACCGGAACACGCGCATCCAGCGCCGCGCCGATACGCGCCGCGACCTGCGTCGCCAACAACGAGTTACCACCCAAAGCGAAGAAATCATCATCCGCACCGACACGCTCGACACCCAGCACCTCGGCGAACACCCGCGCCACGATCTCCTCGATCGGCGTCGAGGCCGCACGGAACGCTTGAACCTCGAACTCCGGCTCCGGCAACGCCTTACGATCCAACTTGCCGTTCACATTCAACGGCAAAGCATCCAAAACCACGAACACCGACGGCACCATGTACGACGGCAAACCCGCCGACAGTTCCGACCTCACCCGCGCCACATCCACACCGGCACCGCCATCGGCATCGGCATCGGCATCGCTCGGCACGAGATAGGCCACCAAACGGTCACCGGTCTTCGGATCCGACTTCGCGATCACCACCGCCTGCGCGATTGCAGGCAGCGCCAACAGTGCGGCTTCGATCTCACCCAACTCGATACGGAAACCACGAATCTTCACCTGGAAATCCGTACGACCCCGATACTCGAGCTCACCGTTGCCGTTCCAGGCGACCAAGTCACCCGTGCGATACATCCGCGCTCCAGCCTGGAACGGATTCGCCACAAACCGATCCGCCGACAGATCCGCGCGACCGAAGTACCCGCGCGCCAACTGCGCACCCGCCAAATACAGCTCACCGGAAACACCGTCCGGCACCGGCCGCAAGCGGCCGTCGAGGACGTACACCTGGCTGTTCCACTCCGGCGCACCGATCGACACCGACGTCTCGTCGGCGCGGGTGACCCGGTGGCTGGTGATCGACACCGCCGCCTCGGTCGGACCATACAAGTTGAACAACTCGGTACGCGGGTTCTCCCGCAGGAACCGCTGCGCCACCGAACCCGGCAACGCCTCACCGATCGCCAACACCCGCCACAACGAATCCGGCAAACCAGCGCTCAGCAACGCATCCAGCATCGACGGCACCACATGCAACGTGGTCACCCACTCACGCGCCATCAACTCGTTCAAATACGCCGGATCCCGATGACCATCCGGTGAAGCGATCACCAAACGGCCACCACACACCGCCGCCGACCAGAACTCCCACACCGACAAGTCGAACGTCGCCGCCGTCTTCAGCAGGATCGCATCAGCGGCGTCCAGGCCGAATTCGACGTTCTTCCACTGCAACTGGTTCGCGATCGCACCATGCGAAACAGCCACACCCTTCGGACGACCCGTCGAACCGGAGGTGAAGATCACATACGCCGTGTTCTCCGGACGCAACGACCCCACCCGATCAGCATCCCTCACCGTGGAAGCGTCCACCTCGGACAAATCCAGCTCATCGATCCGCACCACCGGCGCGACATCGGTCTCGAACTCCGCCTCCGCATTCGACAACACACACACCGGAGCCGCCGTCTCCAGAATGTAACTCGTACGCTCGGCAGCCTGATCCGGATCCACCGGCACATACACACCACCGGACTTCGCCACCGCATACATCGCCACAACCAAATCCACCGAACGACGCAACGCCAACGCCACCCGCGACTCCGGACCCACACCCAACGAAACCAAATGCCGCGCAAGACGATTCACCCGAGCATCGAGCGCGCCGTAGGTGATCGACTCGCCGTCCTCGGTGACGAGCGCGACTTCCTTCGGCCCGGCCGCCACGGTCGCGTCCAGCAAGGAGACCAGCGTGGCGGAGGTGTCCACCGCCTGGTCGGTCGCGTTGCGTGCGGTGAGCAGCTGGACCCGCTCGGTGGCGTCGAGCAGTTCGAGGTCGCCGACCGGGGTGCGCGGCGCGGCGACGATCTCGCCGAGCAGGCGGGTGAACCGGTCGACGAAGCCCTGCACCGTCGCGCGATCGAACAAATCGGTCGCGTAGGTGAAGAACCCGGTGATGCCCTCCGGCACCCCTGCGTCGTCGTAGCGGTCGGTCGCGATCAGGTGCAGGTCGAACTGCGACAGCTCGGTGTCGATGTCCAGGCCGGACACGCTCAGGCCGGGCAGCTCCAGCGCGGACTGCGCCAGGTTCTGGAACGACAGACCCACCTGGAACAGCGGGTGGCGTGCGGTCGAACGCACCGGGTTGAGCATCTCGACCAGGCGCTCGAACGGCACGTCGGCGTTGGCGAACGCCTGGATGTCGATCTCGCGCTGGCGGGCCAGCAGATCGGTGAACGCCTCCCCCGTATCGACCCGGGTGCGGAACACCAGGGTGTTGACGAACATGCCGATCAGGTCGTCGAGCGCGGCTTCGCCACGACCCGCCATCGGCGTGCCGATCGCGATGTCGTCGGTGCCGGACAACCGGGCCAGCAGCACCGCCAGCGCGGTGTGCACGACCATGAACAGCGTCGCGCCCTCCGCGCGCGCCAGCTCGATCAGCGCCTGATGGGTCTGCGCGTCCACGCCCAGCTCGACCTTGCCGCCCGCGAAGGACTGCACCGCCGGACGCGGCCGGTCCGAGGGCAGGTCCAGCTGGTCGGGCAGGTCGGCCAGCGCCTGCTTCCAGTAGGCGACCTGCTCGGCGGCCAGCGATTGCGGATCGTCCTCGTCACCGAGCAGTTCACGCTGCCAGATGCTGTAGTCGGCGTACTGGACCTCCAGCGGCGCCCAGTTCGGCGCCTCGCCCGCCGCCCGCGCGGCGTAGGCGATCATCAGGTCCCTGGTCAGCGGGCCGACCGAGGAGCCGTCACCGGAGATGTGGTGCACGACCATGGCCAGCACGTAGTCCACCGACCCGTCCGGCCCGCTCCGCGCGTCCTCTCCGGCGATCTGGAACAGCGCGACCTTCACCGGCACCTCGGTGGTGACGTCGAAGATCGTCGAGGTCAGCGCCACGACGGCGGACTCGATCTGCGACGGCGCGACCACCCGCACCTCCAGCCGCGGCACGGCCTGGGCGGGCGGCAGGATGACCTGCACGGGGCCCGCCTCGGTCTGCGGGTAGACGGTGCGCAGGATCTCGTGCCTGCTCACCAGGTCGGCGATGGCGGCACGCAACGCGGCCACGTCCAGCGCGCCGGACAGCCGCACCGCGATCGGCACGTTGTAGGCGGCCGACTGGGTGTCGAACCGGTTGAGGAACCACATGCGCTGCTGCGCCAGCGACAGCGGGATGTGCTCCGGCCGCCGGCCCGCGGTCAGCGCGCGACGACCGCCCATGTCGGCGTGCCGCTCCACCCGTACCGCCAGCGCGGCCACCGTGGACGCCTCGAACAGCAGGCGCACCGGCACCCGGGTGTCGAGCGCCTCGCCCAGCCGGGCGGCGACCTGCGTGGCCAGCAGCGAGTTGCCGCCCCAGGCGAAGAAGTCGTCGTCCAGGCCGAGCCGCTTCGATTCGGCGCCCTCGCGATCGGACAGCCGCAGCACCTCGGCGAAGGTGTTCGCCACGATCTGCTCGATCGGAGTGACCGGCGCGCGGAACACCGCCTTCTCGAAGGTGGGCCGCGGCAGCGCCTTGCGGTCCAGCTTGCCGTTGGCGTTGAGCGGCAACGCGTCCAGCTCGATCACCATCGACGGGACCATGTACGACGGCAGCTCGGCCGCCAGCGCGGACTGCAACGCGCGCTTGTCCAGCGTGCCGGTCCGGGGCACCACATAGGCGACCAGCCGGTCACCGATGTTCGGATCGTTGTGCGCGACGACGGCCGCCGCGCTCACCGCGTCCTGCCGCAACAGCGAGGCCTCGATCTCGCCGAGCTCGATGCGGAAACCGCGGATCTTCACCTGGAAGTCGGTGCGCCCCCGGTAGTCCAGCTCGCCGTTGGCGTTCCAGGCCACCAGGTCGCCGGTGCGGTACATCCGCGCTCCGCCTTCACCCCCGGCGAACGGGTCGGCGACGAATCGTTCGGCGGTCAGCTCGGGACGGCCGAAGTAACCGCGCGCCAGCTGCGCGCCGGCCAGGTACAGCTCGCCCGAGACGCCCACCGGCACCGGCCGCAGTCGGGAATCGAGCACGTAGACCCGGCTGTTCCACTCCGGCGCGCCGATCGACACCGACGCCTCGTCGGCATCGGTGACCAGGTGACTGGTGATCGACACCGCCGCCTCGGTCGGACCGTAGAGGTTGTGCAGTTCGGCGGCGTTGTGCCTGCGCAACCGCTGGGCGGTCGCGGCGGGCAGCGCCTCGCCGATGGCCAGCACGCGCCGCAGCGAAGCCGACAGGCTGCCACCGGATTCGGTGAGCAGCGCGTCCAGCATGGAGGGCACCACGTGCAGCGTGGTGACGCCGGTGGCGCGCATCAGCTCGTTCAGGTAGGCCGGGTCGCGGTGTCCGTCGGCGGCCGCGATCACCAGGCGGCCACCGGAAACCGCGGCCGACCAGAATTCCCAGACCGAGAGGTCGAACGTCGCCGCCGTCTTCAGCAGCACCGCGTCCTCGGCGCCCAGTTCGAAGACGGATGTCTCCCACTGCAACTGGTTGACGATCGCGGCGTGCGGGACCGCGACGCCCTTCGGCTGGCCGGTAGAACCGGACGTGAAGATCACGTACGCGGTGTTGGCCGGGGTCAGCGCACCGGTGCGCTCGTCGGCGGTCACCGGATCGGTGGCGTACTCCGCGAGGTCGAGCGCGTCGATCGGCACGACGTCGGCCGCCGCGGTGTGGAAGCCGTCCCGGCCGGTGGTCAGCACGCACACCGGCGCGGCGGTGCCCAGGATGTAGTCGGTCCGCTCGGCGGGCTGGTCCGGATCGATCGGTACGTAGGCAGCGCCGGTCTTGGCGACCGCGTACATCGCGACCACGAGCTCGCTGCTGCGGCGGATCGCCAGCGCGACGCGGTCCTCCGGACCGACGCCGCGGCCGATCAGGTACCGGGCCAGGCGGTTGACCCGCGCGTCCAGCTCGGCGTAGGTCAGCTCCCGGCGACCGGTCGGCTCGTCGGCGACCAGAGCCACAGCCGCCGGCGTCGCGGCCACGGTGGCATCCAGCAGCGACACCAGCGTCGCGGTCGCATCCACCGCGTGGTCGGTGGCGTTCCAGGCGGTGAGGATGCGCTCGCTCTCCTCCGCCGCGAGCAGATCGATCTCGCCGACCCGCACCGTGGCGTCGGCCAGCACGGCGTCGAGCACCCGCAGGAACCGGTCGGCGAAGCCCTGCACCGTGCCCTCGTCGAACAAATCGGTGGCGTAACCGAATTCGGTGATGATCTCGGCGGGCGTGCCGTCCTCGGCGTACCGGTCGTACAACGTGACGTGCAGGTCGGTCTTGGCCAGCTGCGAGTCGAAGTCGACCGCGCTGACGGTGAGCCCGGGCAGCTCGAACGTGGTTTCGGCCAGGTTCTGGAACGACAGGCCCACCTGGAACAGCGGGTTGCGCGCGGTCGAGCGCACCGGGTTGAGCACCTCGACGAGGCGCTCGAACGGCACGTCGGCGTTGGCGAACGCCTCCAGGTCGCGTTCCTTGACGTCGCCGAGCAGATCGGCGAAGCGTTCGGCGGGCCGCACCGGGGTGCGGAACACCAGGGTGTTGACGAACATGCCGATCAGATCGTCGAGTTCGCGTTCGCCGCGACCGGCGATCGGGGTGCCGACGGCGATGTCGTCGGTGCCCGACAGCCGCGAGAGCAACACCGCGAGTGCCGCGTGCACCACCATGAACAGCGACGCGTTGTGCGCGCGCGCCAGCTCGTGCAGGCGGGCGTGCCGCCGCGGGTCGATCTCGAAGCGGATCGCTTTGCCCTGGAACGACTGCGCGGGCGGGCGCGGCCGGTCGGCGGGCAGCTCCAGCTGATCGGGCAGGTCGGCCAGCGCCTGCTTCCAGTACGCCACCTGCTGCGCGGCCAGCGATTCCGGATTGTCCTCCGACCCGAGCACCGCACGCTGCCACAGCGCGTAGTCGGCGTACTGGACCGGCAGCGGCTGCCACTGCGGCGCCTCGCCCTGCACGCGCGCCACGTAGGCGGCCATCACGTCCCGGGCCAGCGGCCCCATCGACGAGCCGTCGGCCGCGACGTGGTGCACGGTGAACGCGAGCACGTGCTCGGCTGTGTCCGATCCCGCGCTACTCCCGCCCGCGACGATACGGAACAAGGCAACCGCCAACGGCACCTCGACGGTGACGTCGAAGGTGGTCAGCGCGAAACCGATGACGGCGCCGAGCAGGTCCTCCTCGGTGATGTCGATCGGGGTGAGCGCCGCCGCGGACCGGGCCGCGGGACGGATCACCTGGTGTGGCCCCTCCGCCGAGCGCGGGTAGGTGGTGCGCAGCACCTCGTGGCGGGCGAACACGTCGCCGATGGCTTGTTCCAGCGCGGGCACGTCGAGCGTGCCGGACAGCCGGACGGCCAGCGGGATGTTGTCCACCGCCGAGGTGGCGGTGTCGAACTGGTTGAGGAACCAGTACCGCTGCTGCGCGGGCGAGAGCGGGATGCGCGCCGGGCGCTCCCCTGCCTCCAGGCGCGGCCGGTCCCGGCCGGATCCGGCGTTGTACTCCACCCGGGCCGCCAGCGCCACCACGGTGGACGCCTCGAACAGGTCGCGCACCGCCAGCTTGGTGTCCAGCGCGGCGCCCAGCCGCGCGGTCACCTGCGTGGCCAGCAGCGAGTTGCCGCCCAGCTCGAAGAAGTCGTCGTCCAAGCCGACCCGCGCGACGCCGAGCACGTCGCCGAAGGTGCCCGCCACGATCTCCTCGATCGGGGTGGACGGCGCCCGGAACACCTTGGCCTCGAACACGGGCGCGGGCAGCGCCTTGCGGTCCAGCTTGCCGGAGGCGTTCAGCGGGAACGCCTCCAGCACGACGAACGCCGAGGGCACCATGTAGGCGGGCAGCTCGCCGCCGAGTTCGGAGCGCACGCCTTCGATGTCCACCGAACGGCCCGCGGTCGCGATGACGTACGCGACCAGCTGATCGCCCAGTCGATCGTCCGAGCGCACCACGACCACGGCCTGGGCGATCGAGTCCAGCGCCGTGAGCGCCGACTCGATCTCGCCGAGCTCAATGCGCAGACCGCGCAGCTTCACCTGGAAGTCGGTGCGACCCAGGTATTCCAGCTCGCCCTTGTCCGTCCAGGACACCAGGTCGCCGGTGCGGTACATCCGCTCGCCCGGCGCACCGTAGGGGTTGGCGACGAACCGATCCGAGGTCAGATCCGGGCGCGCGACGTAGCCGCGGGCCAGTTGCACACCCGCGAGGTACAGCTCACCCGCGACACCCACCGGCACCGGGTGCAGGCGCGAATCCAGCACGTACACCTGCGTGTTGAACACCGGGGCGCCGATCGGCACCGACACCGTGTCGTCCTCGGTCACCTCGTGATAGGTGACGTCGACCGCGGCCTCGGTCGGGCCGTAGAGGTTGTGCAGACGCGCGCCGGTGAGTTCCTGCATTCGCTGCGCGGTGGCGGCGGGCAGCGCCTCACCGGAGGCGAAGACGTTGCGCAGACTGGTGCATTCGTCGGCGCGTTCCTCGGCGGCCGCGTCAGGCCCGGAGGCGGTAGCTCGCGTGACCACGGAGGGCCCCGCGGCCGACGCATCCAGCACAGCGGCCGCGTCAGGCCCGGAGGCGGTAGCTCGCGTGACCACGGAGGGCCCCGCGGCCGACGCATCCAGCACAGCTACGAACACCGACAGCATGGACGGCACGAAGTGCGCCGTGGTGACCTGCTCGTCGGTGATGACCTGCACGAGGTAGGCCGGGTCGCGATGGCCGTCCGGCTTCGCGACCACAAGCCGCGCGCCGACCTGCAACGGCCAGAAGAACTCCCACACCGACACGTCGAACGTGGCGGGAGTCTTCTGCAACACCACGTCGGTGTCGTCCAGGCCGTATTCGTCCTGCATCCACACCAGACGGTTGACGATCGCGGCGTGCGAGACGGCCACGCCCTTCGGGCGGCCGGTCGAACCGGAGGTGAAGATGACGTACGCGGTGTTCGACGGACGCAGCGGCCCGAGGCGATCCGCGTCGGTCAGCGGCTCGTCGGAGTAGCCCGCGAGGGAAACCCGATCGATCTCGATCGCCTGGGTCGACCCCGCGTCGAACTCGTCGTGCGAAGTAGTGAGCACGCACACCGGGTGAGCGGTGTCGAGCACGTAGCGGGTGCGGTCGGCCGGGTGGTCGGGATCCAGCGGCACGTACGCGCCACCGGCGACGCTCACCGCGTACATGCCGACCACCAGATCGATCGAACGGCGCATGCCGAGCGCGACCATCGAGTCCGGGCCGACGCCCAGTGAGATCAGATGGCGTGCGAGGCGGTTGACCCTGGCGGCGAACTCGGCGTAGGACAGACTCGTCCCCTCGAACGTCACCGCGGTCGCGTCCGGTGTCCGCGCGAGCTGCGCGGCGAACATCGATACCAGCGTGGCGGCCGGGTCGACCGGATGCGCGGTGTCGTTCCACCGCTCGAGCACTTCGGTGCGCTCGACGCTGTCGAGCAGCTCGACGTCGCCGACGGCCACCGACGCGTCCGCGGCGATCGCGCTCAGCATCCGCACCAGGCGCTGGGCCACGCCCGCGATGGTGTCGGCGTCGAACATGTCGGTGGCGTAGAGGAACTCGGCGGTCATGCCGTCGGCCGCGCCCGCGGCGTCGAACCGGTCGGCGAGGTTGAGATGCAGGTCGAACTTGGCGGTCACCACGTCCAGCGGCACACCGGCCACTTCCAGGCCGGGCAGCTCGAAGGTGGCCTCACCGGTGTTCTGGAACGACAGCATCACCTGGAACAGCGGATGCCGCGCCTGCGAACGCGCCGGGTTCAGGATCTCCACCAGCCGCTCGAACGGCAGGTCCGCGTGCGCGAACGCCGCGAGATCGCTGTCCTTGGTGCGGGCGAGCAATTCGGTGAACGGTATCGCCGGATCCACCGCGCTGCGCAGCACCAGGGTGTTGACGAACATGCCGATGGCGTCGTCGAGCAGCGCCTCACCACGGCCCGCGACCGCGGTGCCGATGGCGATGTCGTCGCTGCCGGACAGCCGCGCCAGCAGCGCGGCGAACGCCGCGTGCACGACCATGAACAGGCTGGCGCCGTTCGCGCGGGCCAGCGCGTTCAACTCGCGCAGCAGCGGCGCGTCGAGCGAGAACTCGTACACGTCACCGCGATTGGACGCCACAGCCGGGCGCGAGCGGTCCGAGGGCAGATCGAGCTGATCGGGCAGGCCGGCCAGGGTCTGCGACCAGAAGGCCACCTGCTGCGCGATCAGCGACTCCGGATCACTCTCCGAGCCGAGCGTCTCACGCTGCCACAGCGCGTAATCGGCGTACTGCACCTGCAATGGTGCCCAGGCGGGCGCCTCGCCGCGCGAACGCGCCGAGTAGGCCACCATCACGTCGCGCGCCAGCGGACGCACCGACCAGCCGTCGCCGGAGATGTGGTGCACCACGAACACCAGCACGTGGGTGTCGAGCTGCGAGCCGTCCATCGAGCCCGCGATGCGGAACAGCTGGGCGCGCACCGGGACCTCGGCGGTGACGTCGAAGCCGGCCAGCACCAGTTCGCTGATCCGTTCGGAGATCTCGGCCTCGGATACCTCGATGGGGGTGAGGTCGATGTCGCTGTGCCCGGCGGGCAGCACCACCTGCACACCCTGGCCGTCGGCGGTCTCCGGGTAGACGGTGCGCAGCACCTCGTGCCGGTCGACCACGTCGGCGACGGCCTGGCGCAGCGCCTCGGTGTCCAGGGTTCCGGTGAGCCGGACCGCGAGCGGGATGTTGTTCACCGCGGTCTGGTTGTCGAAGCGGTTCAGGAACCACATCCGCTGCTGGGACAGCGACAGCGGGATCTTCGACGGACGCGGGCCCGCGACCAGCTCGCGGCGACGTCCGCTGCCCTGCTGCGTTTCGGCCCGGGCGGCCAGCGCGGCCACGGTCGGCGCCTCGAACAGCACGCGGACCGGGATCCTGGTGTCCAACGCCGCGCCGAGGCGGGCTACCACCTGGGTGGCGATCAGCGAGTTGCCGCCCAGGTCGAAGAAGTCGTCGTCCAAGCCGACGGGGCGTTCGTCCGCACCGGCCGTCAGGCCGAGTACTTCGGCGAAGACCTCGGCGACGATCTGCTCGACCGGGGTCGAGGGAGCACGGAACTCGCGTGCCTCGAACACCGGATCAGGCAACGCACGCCGATCCAACTTGCCGTTCGGGTTCAACGGCATAGCCTCGAGCACCACGATCGCCGCGGGCACCATGTAGGACGGCAGACGCGCGGCCAAGTGCGCACGCAGCGCCTCGACATCCACCGTCGCACCGCCCGCGGGAACCACGTAGCCGACCAGCTGGTCTCCCGTGCGCGCGTCGGAACGCACCACCGCCACCGACTGCGCCACCGATTCGTGGGCGGTCAACGCGGACTCGATCTCACCCAGCTCGATGCGCAAACCACGCAACTTCACCTGGAAATCGGTGCGGCCCAGGTATTCGATAGCACCAGTAGCGTCCCGGGCGACCAGGTCACCCGTGCGGTACATCCGCGCACCGGGCTCCCCGAACGGGTTGGCCACGAAACGATCCGCGGTCAGATCCGCGCGCCCGAAATAACCACGCGCCAGCTGATCACCCGCGAGATACAACTCACCCGCGACGTTCGCCGGCACCGGATGCAGGCGCGCGTCCAGCACGTAGGCCTGCGCATTCCACACCGGCAAACCGATCGGCACCGCACCATCCACCTGCTCGGCCACCCGGCCGTGCGTGGCATGCACAGTGAACTCCGTCGGACCGTACAAGTTGAACAGCGCGGCATCGCTCACCCGCCGGATAGCGACCACCGCATCAGCGGTCAACGCCTCACCGGCGACGAACAAAATCCGCAACGAAGCCAGCGCGTCCGCCTCCGCCGGGTCGATAGAACCCGCGAAAACCGTCAGCATCGACGGCACGAACGAGGTCATCGTCACCCGCTGCGCCGCGATCACCTCAGCCAGATACTGCGGGTCACGATGCCCATCCGGGCTCGCCACCACGATCCGGCCCCCGGTGCTCAGCGGACCGAACAACTCCCACACCGACACATCGAAGGTGGCGGGCGTCTTGAACAGCACGACGTCCTCGACACCGATGCCGTATTCGCCGGTAATCCAACGAATCTGGTTCACAACCGCCGCATGCGGCACCGCCACACCCTTCGGACGGCCGGTAGAACCAGAAGTGAAGATCACATACGCCGGATGCTGCGGACGCAGCGGCGCGATCCGCTCGGCATCGGTGACCGGCGCGTCCGAGTAACCGGACAGGTCCAACTCATCAATGCTCAGCGTGGCGCAGCCCGCCCCGTCGAACCCATCAGCCGCAGTGGTCAGCACGCAGACCGGGTCAGCCGAATCCAGCACATACTGCACACGGTCAGCGGGCTGATCCAAATCCAACGGCACATAACCGCCACCCGCGACATGCACCGCATACGCCGCCACAACCAAATCCACCGACCGGCGCATACCCAAAGCCACCAACGACTCCGGGCCCACACCCGCCTCGATCAAACGACGCGCCAACCGCCGCACACGAGCAGCCAAATCCGCATACGTCAACGACACACCAGTGGCAGGATCCACCACCGCAACCACATCCGGCGTCGCCGCGGCCTGCGCAGCGAACAACTCGACCAACGTCGCCGCCGAACCCACATCACGAGCAGTGTCATTCCAGCCACGCAACGCCTGCACGGTCTCGCCCTCATCCAGCAGAGCGATATCGCCGATGGGCCGGTCCGGCTCGGCGGCGACCGCCTTCAGCAATCGGCCGAACCGCACGCCGAACTCCGCCATGGTGGCCGGGTCGAACAGGTCGGTGGCGTAGATCAGCTCGGCGGTGATGCCCGCCGCCTCGGCGGCGTCGCGTTCGGACAGCACCAGTTGCAGGTCGAACTTGGCGACGTCGATCGGCAGGTCGACACCGCTCACCGTCAGGCCGGGCAGCTCGAGGCTGTTCTGGCCGGTGTTCTGGAATGCCAGCATCACCTGGAACAGCGGGTTGCGCGCCTGCGAACGCGCCGGATTCAGGATCTCCACCAGCCGCTCGAACGGCAGATCCGCGTGTCCGAAGGCCGCGATGTCGGTCGCGCGCACCGAACGCAGCAGTTCGGTGAACGTCGCACCGCTCTGGATCGGGGTCCGCAGCACCAGGGTGTTGACGAACATGCCGATCAGGTCGTCGAGCGCGCGCTCGCCGCGTCCCGCGATCGGGGTGCCGATCGCGATGTCGTCCTCGCCGGACAGGCGCGACAGCAGCACCGCCAGCGCGGTATGCGCGACCATGAACAGCGTCGCGCCCCTGGTGCGGGCGAGTTCGGTGAGCTGGGCGTGGGTCTCGGCGTCGATCTCGAAGACGTGCGTCGCGCCGCGTCCGGAGGCGACGGCGGGTCGAGGCCGGTCGGCGGGCAGGTCCAGTTGCTCGGGCAGCCCGCGCAGCGTGTCCGACCAGAACGAGATCTGCTCGGAGATCACCGATTTCGGGTCGCCCTCGGCGCCGAGCACCTGGCGCTGCCACAGCGCGAAGTCCGCGTACTGGACCTCGAGCGGACGCCAGGCGGGCTCGCCGCCGTCGACGCGGGCGCCGTAGGCGGTCATCACGTCGCGGGTCAGCGGGCCCATGGAGAAGCCGTCGGCCGAGATGTGGTGCACCACCAGGGCGAGCACGTGCTCGGTGGGGCTGATTTCGAACAGCCGGGCGCGGAAGGGCACCTCGGCGGTGACGTCGAAGGCCGTGCCGATCAGCCGCGCGAGTTGCTCGGGCAGTTCGGTTTCGGTGACGTCGATCGGCGTCAGATCCGGGATCACGTTGGCGGTGGCCACGGTCTGCTGGTAGGCGGTGCCGTCCACCTCGGGGTAGAACGTGCGCAGTGACTCGTGCCTGGCCAGCACGTCGGCGACGGCGATCTGCAACGCCTGCCGGTCGAGCAGGCCCGACAGCCGCACCGCGGCAGGGATGTTGTCCACCGCCGAGTCGGGGTCGAATCGGTTGAGGAACCACATGCGCTGCTGGGCCAGCGACAGCGGGACCAGCTCGGGCCGCTGCTGCGGCACCAGCGCCGCTCGGCCGCCCGCGCCCGCCCTGGTCTCCGCGCGCGCCGCGAGAGCGACCACGGTGGAGGCCTCGAACAGCTCGCGCACGCCGAGGTCGGTGTCCAGCGCGGCAGACAGCCGGGCGGCGACCTGGGTGGCGGACAGTGAGTTGCCGCCGAGAGCGAAGAAGTCGTCGTCCAGGCCGACCCGCTCCAGGCCGAGCACGTCGGCGAAGGTGGCGGCGACGATCTCCTCGACCGGCGTGGTCGGGGCGCGGAACACCGCGGCCTCGAACACCGGGGCGGGCAGCGCCTTGCGGTCCAGTTTGCCGGAGGCGTTCAGCGGGAACGCCTCGAGCACGAGCACGACCGAGGGCACCATGTACGCGGGCAGTTGCCGCGCCAGGTCCTCGCGGACCAGGTCGGTGTCCAGGGCAGCGTCCGGCGCGGGGATGACGTAGGCGACGAGCTGGTCGCCCGCGTGCGCGTCGGAGCGCACGACCACGACGGCTTGGGCGACTTCGTCCAGACCCGTCAGCGCCGACTCGATCTCACCCAACTCGATACGCAGACCACGCAACTTCACTTGGAAGTCGGTGCGGCCGAGGTATTCCAGCTCACCGTGCTCGGTCCACGCCACGAGATCGCCCGTGCGGTACATCCGCGCACCGGGCTCCCCGAACGGGTTGGCCACGAAACGATCGCTGGTCAGGTCCGGTCGCGCGACGTAACCACGCGCGAGCTGGATACCGGCGAGATAGAGCTCTCCCGCGACACCCACCGGCACCGGGCGCAACCGCCCATCCAGCACCAACACCTGTGTGTTGAACACCGGAGCGCCGATCGGCACCGTCTCGGTGTCGGCGTCCACGACTTCGTGGAAGGTGACGTCGACCGCGGCCTCGGTCGGACCGTAGAGATTGTGCAGGGCAGCGCCGGTCAGCTCGCGCATCCGATGCGCGGGCTTGGGCGGCAACGCCTCACCCGAAGCGAACACCAAGCGCAGCGAACCACACTGTGCCGCAGCGGCATCCGCGACGAACACAGCCAGCATCGACGGCACGAAGTGCGTGACGCTCACCCGCTCCGCGCTGATGACCTCGGCGAGGTAGGCCGGGTCGCGGTGCCCCTCGGGCTTCGCGACGACCAGGCGAGCGCCGATCTGCAACGGCCAGAAGAACTCCCACACCGACACGTCGAACGTCGCGGGCGTCTTCTGCAACACCACGTCATCGGCGGTCAGCTGATAGGCGGTCTGCATCCAGACGAGGCGGTTGACGATCGCCGCGTGCGAGACGGCGACACCCTTCGGACGACCCGTCGAACCCGATGTGAAGATCACATACGCGGTGTTCGACGGACGCAGCGGAGCACGACGATCGGCGTCGGTCACCGGGGCCTCCGACAGACCCTTCAGATCGAGGAGGTCGATACGCACCTGCGCGGTGTCGATGTCCAGGTCGCTGCCGGAGGTGAGCACACACACCGGATCGGCCGTGCCGAGGATGTATTCGGTGCGCTCGGCCGGGTGATCCGGGTCCAGCGGCACATACGAGCCACCGGCCACGGCGACGGCGTACATACCGACCACCAGATCGATAGACCGCCGCATACCCAGCGCCACATACGATTCCGCGCCCACGCCGCGCGCGATCAGCCAGCGCGCCAGCTGGTTCACCCGCCAGGAGAACTCGGCGTAGGACAGACTTGTCCCCTCGAACGTGATGGCGGTCGCGTCGGGGGTGCGTTCGACCTGGTCGTAGAACATCGACACCAGGGTCGCGGGAGCCGAGCGACCCGACAACGCCGCGTCCACATCGAAATCGGTGTCGTTCCAGCCGCGCAATACGAGTTCCCGCTCGGCGCTGTCGAGCAGCTCGATGTCGCCGACCACCGCGTCGGGCGACGCGGTGATCGCGGTGAGCATCCGGATCAGGCGGTCGGCGATGCGGCGCACCGTCGTCTCGTCGAACAGGTCACGTAGGTAGCCCGCGCGCACCCGCAGCCGCGAATCCAGCTGCGCGATCAGCGTCAGCGGGTAGTGCGTGGCGTCGGCCGCGTCCAGGCCGATCACCGCCATGCCGTCGATGTCCGCGGCCTGCGCCTGCAAGCCCGCGGCGTCGACCGGGAAGGACTCGAACACCACCAGCGTGTCGAACAGTCCGCCGATGCCCGCGACCGCCTGGATGTCGGCCAGACCCACGTAGTGGTGGTCGAGCAGATCGGCCTGCTCGCCCTGGGTGCGCACCAGCAGGTCACGCACCGACTCCGACGGATCGAAGCGCACCCGCACCGGCACGGTGTTGATGAACAGGCCGACCATCGACTCCACGCCGGACAGCTGCGGGGGCCGCCCGGAGACGGTGGTGCCGAACAGCACGTCGTCGCGGCTGGTCATGCGGCCGACGAGCATGCCCCACGCGGTCTGCAGCACGGTGTTGGGGGTGACGCCGAGCGAGGCGGCCAGCGCGGTCAGACGCGCGGTGGTCGCTTCGTCCAGGTCGAAGAAGTACTCACCGGCCAGCGAGGTGATCTCGCGAGCGGCGTCCGGCCGCGCGAGCAGGGTCGGCTCGCCGACGCCGCGCAGCGCGTGCGCCCACGCCGCCAGCGACGCCGCGTGGTCCTGCTGCCGGGTCCACTCCAGGAAGTGCCGGTAGGAGCGCACCGCGGGCAGCGCGGAGGTGTCGGCGTGGGCGGCGTAGAGCACCAGCAGATCCCGCATGAGCAGCGGCATGGACCAGCCGTCGAGCAGGATGTGGTGGTTGGCCACCACGAACTGCCAGCGGTCGGGCGCGACTCGGATCAGGGTGAAGCGGATCAGCGGCGGCGCGGTCAGGTCGAACCGCTGCATGCGGTCGGCCTCGATCAGGTCGTCCGCCGAACCCGACTCGGTTCGGTCGTGCTCGGCCCACGCCACCCGGACGCTGTCGAGCACGATCTGCACCGGGTTGCCGTCGATGTCGGTGACGAACGCGGTGCGCAGGTTCTCGTAGCGGCCCACCAATGCCTGTGCGGCCGCACGCAACCGGGCCGCGTCCACCCGGCCGGTGAGCGTCAGCACCGCCTGCGCGGTGTACACGTCCACCGAACTCGCGGCCAGTCGGGCGTGGAACAGCAGACCGGCTTGCAGCGCCGACAGCGGCCAGACGTCGGCCAGCGCCGGGAAGCGCCGCTCCCAGGCGTCGATGTCGCGCTGGGTGATCCCCCGCGCCACACCACCTCTGGGGCTGCGCATCAGCGCGAAGTCCGACGGGGTGTGCCCACCCGCGCCGGTCGAATTGGCGTGGCGGGCCACCGCTTCCAGCGCCGCGGTCCACAGCTCACCGAATTCGCGCACGTCGGCGGCGGACAGCAGCGTCGTCGGGTAGCCGATGTTCGCGGTCAACTTGTCGCCGACCACGATCGCGTTCACGTCCAGCGGCGCCATGGCGGGCATGTCGGCGTCGTAGGCGCCGCCCAGCGCGCCGAGTTCCGGCGCGGGGATCCAGCCGAAGCCGCGCAGCGACTCCGGCACGTCGCCTTCGGAGATGCGCCCGAGGTAGTTGAAGCTCACCTGGCCGGGCAGTTCGCGCGGCAGCTCGGCCGCGGTCTCGGCATTCAGGTAACGCAGCAGGCCGTAGCCGAGACCCTTGTCCGGCACGGAGAGCAACTGCTCCTTGACCGCCTTGACGGCCGCTCCGAGCGCGGGTCCGCCGGTGAACGCGGCGTCGATGTCGATGCCGGACAGGTCGAACCGGACCGGGTAGATCGAGGTGAACCAGCCGACGGTGCGCGACAGATCCGCACCCGGCACCACGTCTTCCTCGCGGCCGTGACCCTCCAGTCGGATCAGCAGCGAATCCTCGCCCCTGGCGGCCACCCGCCGCGCCCGCCACTTCGCGATGGCCAGCGCCAGCGCGGTGAGCAGGCCGTCGTTCACGCCGCCGTGGTACAGCGCCGGGACCGTGGTGAGCAGGGCCTTGGTGACTTCGGCGGACACCTCGACCTGAACCTTGGCGATGACGCCGGAGGTGTCGATCTCCGGATCCATCGGACGCTCGGTCAGCAGCGGATCGGCCGCGGCGACCACCGACCGCCAGTAGTCGAGCTCGGCCACCCGCTCGGGGCCGGCCGCCGCGCGCTCCAGCGCGTGCGCCCAGGCGCGCATCGAGGTGGCCGGGGCGACCAACTCGGGGGTCTGCCCCGCGATGCGCTGGCCCCAGGCCGTCACGAAGTCCGGCACCAGGATGCGCCAAGAGACGCCGTCCACCACCAGGTGGTGGGCGGCGACGATCAGGCGTCCGGCGCGCTCGGCGGAATCGGGTTCCAGCCAGACGAACCGGATGACCACGCCCGCCGCGGGATCGAGCCGGTCCAACGACTCGTCCAGTGCGGCCGAGGCGATCTCGACCAATTCGTCGGCGGTGGCGTTCGCGGCGAACTCGGTGCGGTCGATCAGCCCGTCCACATCCACCGTGCCCGGCGCGGCGGTCTCGACGATCCAATCGTCACCGTCCCGGCGCAGGCTCGCGCGCAGCATGTCGTGCCGGTCGATGACCGCCCCGACCGTCGCGGCGATGCCCTCCCGGTCGATGCCGACCGGCAGTTCCAGCGCCAGCGTCTGGTTGAAGCGGCCGAACGAGCCGCGCCGCTCGGCCATGAAGCGCACCACCGGCGTCAACGGCATGACGCCGATGCCGCCGCCCGGCGGCTCGGCCAGCGTCATGGCCGACGCCTCGGCCGCCTCGGTGGTTTCGGCGACGGCGGCCAAGCCGGCCACCGTGCGCTGCTCGAAGACGTGTCGCGGGGTGAACACCACGCCGCGCGCCTTGGCTCGCGACACCAACTGGATGGAGACGATGCTGTCGCCGCCGAGGGCGAAGAACGAGTCGTCCAAGCCGACTCGCTCCACGCCGAGTACTTCGGCGAAGACCTCGGCGACGATCTGCTCGACCGGGGTCGAGGGAGCACGGAACTCGCGTGCCTCGAACACCGGATCAGGCAACGCACGCCGATCCAACTTGCCGTTCGGGTTCAACGGCATAGCCTCGAGCACCACGATCGCCGCGGGCACCATGTAGGACGGCAGACGCGCGGCCAAGTGCGCACGCAGCGCCTCGACATCCACCGTCGCACCGCCCGCGGGAACCACGTAGCCGACCAGCTGGTCTCCCGTGCGCGCGTCGGAACGCACCACCGCCACCGACTGCGCCACCGATTCGTGGGCGGTCAACGCGGACTCGATCTCACCCAGCTCGATGCGCAAACCACGCAACTTCACCTGGAAATCGGTGCGGCCCAGGTATTCGATAGCACCAGTAGCGTCCCGGGCGACCAGGTCACCCGTGCGGTACATCCGCGCACCGGGCTCCCCGAACGGGTTGGCCACGAAACGATCCGCGGTCAGATCCGCGCGCCCGAAATAACCACGCGCCAGCTGATCACCCGCGAGATACAACTCACCCGCGACGTTCGCCGGCACCGGATGCAGGCGCGCGTCCAGCACGTAGGCCTGCGCATTCCACACCGGCAAACCGATCGGCACCGCACCATCCACCTGCTCGGCCACCCGGCCGTGCGTGGCATGCACAGTGAACTCCGTCGGACCGTACAAGTTGAACAGCGCGGCATCGCTCACCCGCCGGATAGCGACCACCGCATCAGCGGTCAACGCCTCACCGGCGACGAACAAAATCCGCAACGAAGCCAGCGCGTCCGCCTCCGCCGGGTCGATAGAACCCGCGAAAACCGTCAGCATCGACGGCACGAACGAGGTCATCGTCACCCGCTGCGCCGCGATCACCTCAGCCAGATACTGCGGGTCACGATGCCCATCCGGGCTCGCCACCACGATCCGGCCCCCGGTGCTCAGCGGACCGAACAACTCCCACACCGACACATCGAAGGTGGCGGGCGTCTTGAACAGCACGACGTCCTCGACACCGATGCCGTATTCGCCGGTAATCCAACGAATCTGGTTCACAACCGCCGCATGCGGCACCGCCACACCCTTCGGACGGCCGGTAGAACCAGAAGTGAAGATCACATACGCCGGATGCTGCGGACGCAGCGGCGCGATCCGCTCGGCATCGGTGACCGGCGCGTCCGAGTAACCGGACAGGTCCAACTCATCAATGCTCAGCGTGGCGCAGCCCGCCCCGTCGAACCCATCAGCCGCAGTGGTCAGCACGCAGACCGGGTCAGCCGAATCCAGCACATACTGCACACGGTCAGCGGGCTGATCCAAATCCAACGGCACATAACCGCCACCCGCGACATGCACCGCATACGCCGCCACAACCAAATCCACCGACCGGCGCATACCCAAAGCCACCAACGACTCCGGGCCCACACCCGCCTCGATCAAACGACGCGCCAACCGCCGCACACGAGCAGCCAAATCCGCATACGTCAACGACACACCAGTGGCAGGATCCACCACCGCCACCACATCCGGCGTCGCCGCGGCCTGCGCAGCGAACAACTCGACCAACGTCGCCGCCGAACCCACATCACGAGCAGTGTCATTCCAGCCACGCAACGCCTGCACGGTCTCGCCCTCATCCAGCAGAGCGATATCACCAACAGGACCATCCGGCTCCGCCACGACGGCCGCGAGCACGCGTTCCCAGCGGTCCACGATGCCCGCCGCGGTCGACTCGTCGAACAGGTCGGTGGCGTAGGTGAGCGTCAGAGCCATGGCGCCGGAACCTGCTTCACCCCGCTCGGCGAGGGTGAACTGCAGGTCGAAGCGCGCGACGTTCTCGTCCAGATCCAGCGCGGACACCGACAGGCCGGGCAGTTCCAGGGTGGTGCGCTCCAGGTTCTGGAATGCCAGCATCACCTGGAACAGCGGGTGGCGGGCCTGCGAGCGCTCCGGCGCGAGCAGTTCCACCAACCGCTCGAACGGCACGTCGGCGTTGCCGTAGGCGTCCAGGTCGGTGCGGCGCACCCGGTCGAGCAGATCGGCGAAGCGGTCACCAGCGTCCACTTCGGCCCGCAGCACCAGGGTGTTGACGAACATGCCGACCAGGTCGTCGAGCGCGGCCTCGCCGCGGCCCGCGATCGGGGTGCCGACCGCGACGTCGTCGCTGCCGGACAGGCGCGACAGCAGCACCGCCAGCGCGCCGTGCATCACCATGAACAGCGACGCACCGCGCTGCCGCGCGAGTTCCTCCAGTGCGGCGACCAGGTCGCCGGACAGCTCGCGATGCAGCGTCGCGCCACGGTAGGAGGCGACGGCCGGACGCGGGCGGTCGGTGGGCAGGGTCAGCTCGTCGGGAACGCCGTCGAGCGCGCGCCGCCAGTACGCGACCTGCTTCGCCAGCAGCGAGTCGGGATCGTCCTCGGAGCCGAGGATCTCGCGCTGCCACACCGCGAAGTCGGCGTACTGCACCGCCAGCGGCGCCCAGCCGGGAGCGCTGCCGGTGCTGCGCGCGGTGTAGGCGGCCATCACGTCGCGGGTCAGCGGGCTCATCGAGAACCCGTCGGCCGCGATGTGGTGCACCACCACGACGAGCACGTGCTCCTCCGGCCCGGCCGTGTACAGCCGGGTGCGCAGCGGAACCTCTTCGGCCACATCGAATCCGGTGGTGACGAACTCGGTCACCGCCTCGACCAGCCGCGCCGGGTCCACCGCCACGGGATGCAGATCCAGGACGATGTCCTCGGCGGGCACGATCACCTGGACCGGGGTGCCGCCGTGCTCGGGGTAGCGGGTGCGCAGTGACTCGTGCCTGCGCACCACATCGGCCAGCGCCAACCGCAGCGCCTCGACGTCCAGCGCGCCGGTGAGCCGTATGGCAATCGGCACGTTGTAGGCCGCCGACGCGGTGTCGTACTTGTTCAGGAACCACATGCGCTGCTGCGCGAACGACAGCGGCACCAGCTCGTCGGCCGCGCGCTCACGCGCGACCAGGCGGGCGCGCGCCGCGCCGTCGGCGTGCGATTCCACCCGCGCGGCGAGCGCTTCCACGGTGGAGGCCTCGAACAGAGTGCGCACCGCGACGGTCGTACCGAGCGCGGCGCCGATGCGGGCGACCACCCTGGTCGCGACCAGCGAGTTGCCGCCGAGGTCGAAGAAGTCGTCGTCCACGCCGACCCGCTCCAGGCCGAGCACGTCGGCGAACACCGCTGCCACGGTTTCCTGCACCGGGGTCACCGGCGCGCGGAAGGCGCGCGACTGCGCCGTCGGGGCGGGCAGCGCACGGCGGTCCAGCTTCCCGTTGACGGTCAACGGGATCCATTCCAACCGCACCACGGCCGAAGGCACCATGTAGGCGGGCAGTTGCTCGGCGGCGCCGTCGCGGACCGCGTCGAGCGCCGGCTCGACGCCCGGCTCGGACACCACGTAGGCGACGATCCGCTGATCGCCGGGCTGGTCCTCGCGCACGATGACCGCGGCCTGGGCGATGCCGGGCTGGGCGAGGATCGCGGATTCGATCTCGCCGAGTTCGATGCGGAAGCCGCGCACCTTCACCTGGTCGTCGGCGCGGCCGAGGTATTCCAGCTCGCCGAAGCGGTTCCAGCGCGCGAGGTCACCGGAGCGATACAGGCGCCCGCCCGGCGCGTCGCCCATCGGATCGGCGACGAAGCGGGTGGCCGACAGATCGGGACGGCCGAGATAGCCACGAGCCAATTGCCGGCCCGCCACGTACATCTCCCCCGCGACGCCGACCGGCACCGGGCGCAGCCTGTTGTCGAGCACATACACCCGCAGACCGGCGATCGCGCGGCCGACCACGCTGCCGGAGGCCGCGGCGATGGTCGCGGCGTCCAGAGCGCGGTAGGACACGTGCACCGTGGTCTCGGTGATGCCGTACATGTTGACCAGCAGCGGCCCGTCCCCGGACGTCGCGCCGGTGCCGTCGCCGTGGCGCGCCACCCAATCCGAGAGCCTGCGCAGCTCCAGCGCCTCACCGCCGAACACCACGTAGCGCAGCGCCAGCGGCGCGACATCGGGCGCGGCGTTCCGGTCGGCTTCGGCCAGTTGGTAGAACGCCGACGGGGTCTGGTTGAGCACCGTGACGCGTTCGGCACGCAGCAGTTCCAGGAACTGCTCCGGCGAGCGCGAGGTGTAGTAGTCGACCACGACGAGGGTGCCGCCGAACAGCAGCGGGCCCCACAGTTCCCACACCGAGAAGTCGAAGGCGTAGCTGTGGAACAACGTCCACACATCGTCGGGACCGAAACCGAAGTCGCGGTCGGTATTCGCGAACAACCGCACCACGTTGCGGTGCGCGACCGCGACGCCCTTCGGGCGGCCGGTCGAGCCGGAGGTGTAGATCACATACGCGACATTGTCCGGCGTGAGCGCGGCGTTGCGGTCGGCATTCGTAATCGGGGCGTCGTCGGCGTCCTCGACATTGCCGGCCTCCACCGCGAACCCGTCCAGCACGACAGCGGGCAGCCCAGCGGGCACCTCGACCTGCACCGTGGAGTCGAGCACCACACTCGTGGGCCGGGAATCGGCGAGCACGTAGGCGATGCGCTCAGCCGGATAGGTCGGGTCCACCGGCACATAACCCGCACCGGTCTTCACCACAGCCAGCAACGCGACGACGAGGTCCAGCGACCGCGGCAAAATCACCGCGACCAGCCTCTCCGGTCCCGCACCGTCACTGATCAACCTGCGCGCCAGTACATTCGCGCGCCGATCCAACTCGGCATAGCTCAGCGTCTCCACGCCGAAACGGGCCGCGACCCGATTCGGGTGCGCGGCAACAGCCGCGTCGAACAACCCGACCAGCGTGACGTCCGGATCGGCGAACACACCCGCGACGCTCTCGGCCCCGGAGGACACCCAGCGCTGCGACACATCCAGCCGCTCGCCCTCGCCGAGCAGATCGATGTCACCGATAGCAACCTGCGGATCGTCAGCAACCTCACACAGAACGCGCACAAAACGATCAGCGAACGCAGCCACCGTCTCCGAATCGAACAGCTCGGTCGCGTAGTTCCACGACAGCGCCAAGCCGCCCTCGGCGGACTCGCCGACGGTGAGCTGCACGTCGAACTTCGCGGTGCCCGGGTCGAATTCGACGGCGGCGACTTCGAGGCCGCCGGGCAGCGCGACCGTGCCGAGCTCGGCCGCCGAAGCGGCCTCGAAGGTCAGCGCGATCTGGAAGAGCGGGTGGTGCGCCTGCGAGCGGGCCGGGCTGAGCACATCGACCAGCCGCTCGAACGGCACGTCGGCGTTGGCGAAGGCGGCCAGATCGGTACGGCGCACCTGGTCGAGCAACTCACCGAAGGCGACGGCCGGATCGACTTCGCTGCGCAGCACCAGCGTGTTGACGAACATGCCGACGACATCGTCGAGCGCGCGTTCGCCACGGCCCGCGATCGGCGTGCCGATCGCGACATCGGTGCTGCCCGACAGTCGGCCCGCCCACACGGCCAGCGCTGCGTGCACGACCATGAACAGCGTCACGCCGCGGGCGCGCGCCAGCTCCGACAGCGCCTCGTGCACTTGCGCGTCGACCGAGAAGTCGTACGTGCCACCGGCATTGGAGGCGATCTCGGGCCGGGGCCGGTCGGCGGGCAGCTCGGTCTGGTCGGGCAGGTCGCGCAGTTGCTCGGTCCAGTAGGCGATCTGCCGGGCCGCGACGGAGTCCGCGTCGTCCTCGGCGCCGAGCACGTCACGCTGCCACAGCGCGTAGTCGGCGTACTGCACCTTCAGCGGGGCCCAGGACGGGACCTCGCCGCGTGCGCGCTCGGTGTAGGCCAGCACGACATCGCGCAGCAACGGCCGCAGTGAGAAGCCGTCGGCGCTGATGTGGTGCATGACCAGCACCGCCACGTGGTCGGTCGGCGACAGCGCGAGCAGGCTCGCCCGGAACGG
Organism: Nocardia asteroides; assembly: GCA_019930625.1. NCBI lineage: Bacteria > Bacillati > Actinomycetota > Actinomycetes > Mycobacteriales > Nocardiaceae > Nocardia > Nocardia asteroides. Next base: position 2,773,563 of record CP082844.1, on the reverse strand, counting down.
GATCTCGGCGGTGACGTCGAACCCGACACCGACCAGCTCCAGGATCCGCGCGGGCAGCTCCTCGGCCGCGACGGATTCGGCGACCAGGTCGAAGGCGACCTCACCCACCGGCAGGACACGCTGGTAACCGGTGCCCTCCACCTCGGGGTAGATCGTGCGCAGCGCCTCGTGCCGCGCGAGCACGTCGCCGATGGCCGCGCCGAGCGCGGCGACGTCCAGCTCACCGGTCAGCCGCAGGGCCACCGGGATGTTGTTCACCGCGGTGCGGTTGTCGAACCGGTTGAGGAACCACATCCGTTGCTGGGCGAGCGAGAGCGGCACCAGCTCGGGACGCTCCTGCGCGACCAGGGGCGTCCGTCCGCCCTGTCCGGCGGCCGATTCCACCTTCGCCGCCAGCGCGACCACGGTGGACGCCTCGAACAGCGTGCGCACCGGGACCTGACTGTTCAGGGCCTCGCCCAGCCGTGCGGCCACCTGAGTGGCGACCAGCGAGTTACCGCCCAGCTCGAAGAAGTCGTCGTCCAGGCCGACCCGCTCCACACCGAGCACCTCGGCGAAGGTCTGGGCCACGATCTCCTGCACCGGCGTCGCGGGTGCGCGGAACACCTTGGCCTCGAAGACCGGTTCCGGCAGCGCCTTGCGGTCCAGCTTGCCGGAGGCGTTCAGCGGGAATTCGTCCAGCACCACGTAGGCGGCGGGCACCATGTACCCGGGCAGCCGCGTGCCGAGCTCGGCCTTGACCGCCTCGACGTCCACCACCCGGTCCGGGTCCGTCACCAGGTAGGCGACCAGCTGGTCCCCGGTCCGCTCGTCGGTGCGCACCACGACCACCGCCTGCGCCACCGATTCCAGCGCGGTCAGCGCCGACTCGATCTCACCCAGTTCGATGCGCAGACCGCGCACCTTGACCTGGAAGTCGGTGCGGCCCAGGTACTCCAGCTCACCGTCTTCGGTCCAGGCCACCAGGTCACCGGTGCGGTACATGCGCGCACCGTCACCGAACGGGCTGGCGACGAACCGCTCGGTGGTCAGGTCGGGCCGGGTGACATACCCGTAGGCCAGCTGCGCGCCGGCCAGATACAGCTCGCCGGGCACGCCGACCGGAACCGGCCGCAGGCGCGAATCCAGCACGTACACCTGCGTGTTGAACACCGGGGCACCGATCGGCACGGTCACGGTGTCGGCGTCGTCGACCTCGTGGAAGGTCACCTCGACACCGGCCTCGGTGGGGCCGTACAGGTTGTGCAGGCGCGCGCCGGTGAGTTCGCGCATGCGCTGCGCGGTCACCGCGGGAAGGCCCTCACCGGAAGCGAAGACGTTACGCAGGCCGACACATTCGGCCGCGCGCGGTTCCACCACGAACAGCGACATCATCGACGGCACGAAGTGCGCCGTGGTGATCCGCTCCTCGATGATCAGCTGCGCCAGGTAGGCGGGGTCGCGGTGACCGTCCGGCTTGGCGATCACCAGCCGGGCGCCGACCTGCAAGGGCCAGAAGAACTCCCACACCGACACGTCGAATGTGGCCGGGGTCTTCTGCAGCACTACGTCGTCGACAGCCAGGCCGTACTGGGCATGGCCCCATACCAGGCGGTTGACGATGGCCGCGTGCGAAACCGCCACACCCTTCGGACGACCGGTCGATCCCGACGTGAAGATGACGTACGCGGTGTTGCCGGTGCGCAGCGGCCGGTGCCGGTCCGCGTCGGTGACCGGCTCGGCGGAGTATCCGGACAGATCCAGCTCATCGATGCGCACCTGGCGGGCCAGCGTGACGTCCAGGTCCGCGCCAGAGGTCAGCACGCAGACCGGTCGGGCGGTGTCCAGGATGTGCTCGATGCGCTCGGCCGGGTGATCCGGGTCGAGCGGCACGTAGGCGCCGCCCGCGACGGTCACCGCGTACATGCCGACCAGCAGGTCGAGCGAGCGGCGCATGCCCAGGGCCACATAGGATTCGGGGCCGACACCGTTCTGCTTGAGCCAGCGCGCCAGGCGGTGCACCCGACTCGCGAACTCGGCGTAGGACAGACTCGTCCCCTCGAAGGTGAGCGCGATCGCGTCCGGCGTGCGCGCCACCTGCGCCTCGAACAGCGAGACCAGCGTCGCGGCGGCGTCGCCGACCGGCGAGGTGAGTGCGGCCTCGACCGGGAATTCGGTGTCGTTCCACCGCTCGATCACCAGCGAGCGCTCGGCGTGGTCCAGCAGGTCGATGTCGCCGAGGACGACCGAAGGATCGGCGGCGACGCCGCGCAGCACACGCACGAAGCGCGCGGCGAACGCGTCCGCGAACGCGCCGTCGAACAGATCGGTGGCGTAGACGAGTTCGGCGTCCATCGCCGATGCGGCGCCGGGCACCTCGCTGAGGGTGAGTTGCAGGTCGAACTTCGCCGTCGGCTGGTCGATACCCAGTTCGGAGACGGTGAGGCCAGGCAGCTCCAGCGCGGTCCTGCCGAGGTTCTGGAACGACAGCATCACTTGGAACAGCGGATGGCGTGCCTGCGAGCGGGCCGGGTTGAGTACCTCGACCAGCCGCTCGAACGGGACGTCCGCATGCGCGAACGCCTGGAGGTCACGCTCGCGGACCTGGACGAGCAGGTCGGTGAACGACGTGGCGGTGTCCACCTGGGCACGCAGCACCAGGGTGTTGACGAACATGCCGACCAGATCATCGAGCGCCTGCTCACCGCGACCGGCGACCGGAATGCCGATGGCGATGTCGTCGGAGCCGCTCAACCGCGCCAACAGCGTGGCGAACGCGCTGTGCACCACCATGAACAGCGTGGTGCCGCTCGCGTGCGCGACCCGGTTCAGCTCGTCGATCAGCTCGCCCGGCACGCGGAAGCGGCGGGTGCCCGCCACGTAGGAGGCGACGGCGGGCCGCGGACGACCGGGCAGGCGCAGCTCGTCCGGCAGGCCGGCGAGCGCGCCGCGCCAGTAGTCGAGTTGCTCGGAGAGCAACGAGGTCGGATCGTCCTCCGAACCGAGTGTCTCCCGCTGCCACAGCGCGAAGTCCACGTACTGCACCGCCAGCGGCGGCCACCCCGGCTCGGACGCCGAGGTCCGCGCCATGTAGGCGGCCATGAGGTCACGCACCAACGGACGCATCGAGAAGCCGTCGGCCGCAATGTGGTGCACCACCACGACCAGGACGTGGTCGTCGGGAGCGAGCCGGTAGACGCGCATGCGCGTCGGCCGTTCGGTGGTCACGTCGAAGCCGCGTTCGACGAAGCCGTACAGCAACTCCAGCAACCGGCCCTCGGCCACCTCGACCACGTCCAGCTCAGGGATGGCCTTGGTCGCGGGCAGCACCCGCTGATAGGCGACACCTTCGCGTGACGGGTAGATGGTGCGCAGCGATTCGTGGCGCGCGATCACATCGGCGATCGCGCCGCGCAACGCGTCCACGTCCAAGGCGCCTTCCAACCGCACCGCGGCCGGGATGTTATAGGTCGCCGACGCCGCGCCCGGCGCGGCCGACCCGCTCCCGATGTCGAATCGGTTGAGGAACCATATGCGCTGCTGCGCCAGCGACAGCGGCGGATACTCGGGACGGACCTGTGCCGTGATCGCTTGGCGTGCACCGGTTCCCGCGTGCGACTCGACCCGCGCGGCCAACGCGCCGACGGTGGGCGCTTCGAACAGCGCGCGCACACCGATCTCGGTGTTCAGCGCAGCGCTGAGGCGGGCGGTCACCTGGGTGGCCACCAGCGAGTTGCCACCGAGCTCGAAGAAGTCGTCGTCCACGCCGACGCGCGGCACGCCGAGGAGCTCGGCGAAGACCTCCGCCACGATCTCCTCGATCGGGGTGGACGGGGCGCGGAACACTTTCGCCTCGAACACCGGCGCGGGCAGCGCCTTGCGATCGAGCTTGCCGGAGGCGTTCACCGGGAACGCGTCCAGCACGATCAGTGCGGCGGGGACCATGTAGCCCGGCAACACGGCGTCCAAGGCGGCCTTCACCTCGTCGGTGTCGACCGTCGTCTCCGGTTCCGCGACCAGGTAACCCACCAGTTGGTCACCCGCGTGCGCGTCGGACCGCAGTACCACCACCGATTGGGCGATACCCGGCTGCGCCAGCAGCGCGGCTTCGATCTCACCCAACTCGATACGCAGACCGCGCAGCTTCACCTGGAAGTCGGTGCGGCCCAAGTATTCCAGCTCGCCCTCGCCGGTCCAGGAGACGAGGTCGCCGGTGCGGTACATCCGGTCACCCGGCGCGCCGTACGGATTGGCTACGAACCGATCCGCCGTCAGATCCGCACGGCCCAGATAGCCGAGCGCCAGCTGATCGCCCGCGAGATACAGCTCACCCGCGATACCCGGGGCCACCGGGTGCAGACGGCTGTCGAGCACGAAGACGCGGGTGTTCCACACCGGACGTCCGATCGGCACCGTCACCGTGTCCGCTTCCGTCGCTTCGTGATATGTCACGTCGACGGCGGCTTCGGTGGGTCCGTACAGGTTGTGCAGCCGGGCGCCGGTCAATTCACGCAGGCGTCGTGCCGTTTGCGCGGGCAGCGCCTCGCCGGAGGCGAAGACCTGCCGCAGCTGGGGCGCGGGCAGCCCGTCTCCGTTCCCGTTGCCGAGCGTCGAGACGAAGACCGAGAGCATCGACGGCACGAAATGCGCTGTGGTGATGTGCTTCTCGGTAATGATCTGGGACAGATACACCGGGTCGCGATGGCCGTCCGGGCGAGCGACGACCAGCCTGGCGCCGGTCTGCAACGGCCAGAAGAACTCCCACACCGACACGTCGAACGTGGCGGGCGTCTTCTGCAGCACCGCGTCCTGGGGACCGATGGGGTATTCGTGCTGCATCCACAGCAGCCGGTTGACGATCGCGGCGTGGCTGACCGCCACGCCCTTCGGGCGTCCGGTAGAACCGGACGTGAAGATGACGTACGCGATGTTCTCCGGCCGCAGCGGCTGGATGCGCTCCTCGTCGGTGATCGGCGCGCCGCCGGCCGCGGCGAAGCCGGGCAGCCCTTCGATGCCCTCCACGGAAAGCACCGTCACCTGCGGCTGCGGATCGAAGCCGAACCCGTCCGCGGAGCGGTACAGGATCATCCGCGGCCGCGCGGTCTCGATGATGTAGTTGACACGCTCGGCGGGCTGGTCCGGATCCAGCGGGACGTAGGCCGCGCCGGTCTGCACCACCGCGTACATCGCGACGACCAGTTCGGTCGAACGCCGGATCGCCAGCGCCACCAGCGATCCCGGGCCGACGCCCGCGCCGATCAATTGCCTTGCGATGCGGTTGGCCCGCTCGCTCAGCTCGCGGTAGGTCAGTCGCTCGTCTTCGAAGTCCAGCGCGATCGCGTCGGGGGTCGCCGCCACCTGCGCGTCGAACAGCGAGACCAGCGTCTCGGTGGGTACCGGGTGCGCGGTGTCGTTCCAGTCGATGAGCACCTGCGCCCGTTCGGTGGGCGCGATCAGGTCGATATCGCCGATCGGCAAGTTCGGATCGGCGGTCACCGCGGCGAGGACGCGATCGAGCCGCCTGGCGAACGCGGCGACGGTGGACTCGTCGAACAGATCCAGGGCGTAGGAGAACTCGGCCGACATACCCGCCGGGTCGCCCAGTTCGTCCTGGGTCTCCGAGAGAGTCAGCTGAAGGTCGAACTTGGCCAAGCCCGCGTCGTAATCGATGCCGTTGACCGAGAGACCCGGCAGCTCCAAGCTGGCCTGCCGAGTGTTCTGGAAGGTCAGCATCACCTGGAACAGCGGGTGACGCGCCTGCGAGCGGGCCGGGTTGAGCACCTCGACCAGCCGCTCGAACGGCACGTCGGCGTGCGCGAACGCGTGCAGGTCGGTCTCGCGGGCCCGGGCGAGCAGATCAGCGAAACTTGTCGCGCCGTCCACCTCGGTGCGCAACACCAGGGTGTTGACGAACATGCCGACCAGGTCGTCCAACGCTGCCTCACCGCGACCGGCAACCGGGGTACCGATCGCAATGTCGCTGATGCCGCTGGCTCGGGCCAGCAACACCGCCAGCGCGCTGTGCAGCACCATGAACAACGACGCGTTGTGCCTGCGACCCAGCTCGATCAGGGCATGCTGGGTCTCGCCGGCGATCACGAACGGGTAGGTTCCACCGCGGTAGGAGGCAACGGCGGGGCGCGGCCGGTCGGTCGGCAAGGTCAATTCATCGGGTAGACCGGCCAGTTCGCGCGTCCAGTAGCGGATTTGCTTGGAAATCAGCGAACTCGGATCGTCTTCGGAACCTAGCACCTCGCGCTGCCACAGTGCGTAGTCAGCGTACTGCACTGGCAGCGCCGACCAGGCCGGCGCCTCCCACAATGTGCGGGCGGCGTAGGCCACCATGACGTCGCGGGCCAGTGGGCCCATCGACCAGCCGTCGGCCGAGATGTGGTGCACCACCATGCCGAGCACGTACTCGGTCTCGCTGATCTCGAACAGCCGGGCGTGCAGCGGCACTTCGCTGGTCACGTCGAACGCCATCGAGGCCAGCTCGACCAGGTGGTCGATCAGGTTGTGCTCGGTCACCGGCACCGGGGTCAGATCTGGCACGATCTGCGCGGCGTCCAGCACCACCTGAACTGGGCCGGTCTTGGTCTCCGGGAACACGGTCCGCAGCGACTCGTGCCGGTCGATCACGTCGATGACCGCGACCTGCAACGCGGCGATGTCCAGATCCCCGGACAGCCGGATCGCGATCGGAATATTGTTGACCGCCGATGAGGTGTCGAAGCGGTTGAGGAACCACATACGCTGCTGTGCCAGCGACAGCGGCACCTGCTCCGGACGCTGCCGCGCGATCAGCGCCTTCCTCGCGCCGTCACCGACATGCGACTCCACTCGCGCTGCCAGCGCCGCGACGGTGGAAGCCTCGAACAGCATCCGCACCGGCACCCTGGTGTCCAGCGCGATGCCGAGGCGGGAGGCGACCTGGGTAGCGATCAGCGAGTTGCCGCCGAGGTCGAAGAAGTCGTCGTCCACGCCCACCCGAGAGATGCTCAGCACCTCACCGAAGATCTGCGCGATGATCTCCTCGATCGGGGTGGTTGGAGCGCGGAATTCGCGCACCTCGAACACCGGGGCGGGCAGCGCTTTGCGGTCCAGCTTGCCGTGAACCGTCAGCGGGATTCGCTCCAGCGCGATCAGCACAGAGGGCACCATGTAGGCGGGCAACGAACCCGACAAGCTTTCACGCACCGCGTTGACATCCAGCAGCGTCCCGTCGGGCACGATGTACCCGACGATCCGATTGCCGAGCCGCTCGTCCGTGTACACGCTCACAACCGCGTCCGCGACCGACTTATGCGCAACCAGTGCGGCCTGGATCTCGCCGAGTTCGATGCGGAAGCCGCGCACCTTCACCTGGTCGTCGGCGCGGCCGAGGTATTCCAGCTCGCCGAAGCGGTTCCAGCGCGCGAGGTCACCGGAGCGATACAGGCGCCCGCCCGGCGCGTCGCCCATCGGATCGGCGACGAAGCGGGTGGCCGACAGATCGGGACGGCCGAGATAGCCACGAGCCAATTGCCGGCCCGCCACGTACATCTCCCCCGCGACGCCGACCGGCACCGGGCGCAGCCTGTTGTCGAGCACATACACCCGCAGACCGGCGATCGCGCGGCCGACCACGCTGCCGGAGGCCGCGGCGATGGTCGCGGCGTCCAGAGCGCGGTAGGACACGTGCACCGTGGTCTCGGTGATGCCGTACATGTTGACCAGCAGCGGCCCGTCCCCGGACGTCGCGCCGGTGCCGTCGCCGTGGCGCGCCACCCAATCCGAGAGCCTGCGCAGCTCCAGCGCCTCACCGCCGAACACCACGTAGCGCAGCGCCAGCGGCGCGACATCGGGCGCGGCGTTCCGGTCGGCTTCGGCCAGTTGGTAGAACGCCGACGGGGTCTGGTTGAGCACCGTGACGCGTTCGGCACGCAGCAGTTCCAGGAACTGCTCCGGCGAGCGCGAGGTGTAGTAGTCGACCACGACGAGGGTGCCGCCGAACAGCAGCGGGCCCCACAGTTCCCACACCGAGAAGTCGAAGGCGTAGCTGTGGAACAACGTCCACACATCGTCGGGACCGAAACCGAAGTCGCGGTCGGTATTCGCGAACAACCGCACCACGTTGCGGTGCGCGACCGCGACGCCCTTCGGGCGGCCGGTCGAGCCGGAGGTGTAGATCACATACGCGACATTGTCCGGCGTGAGCGCGGCGTTGCGGTCGGCATTCGTAATCGGGGCGTCGTCGGCGTCCTCGACATTGCCGGCCTCCACCGCGAACCCGTCCAGCACGACAGCGGGCAGCCCAGCGGGCACCTCGACCTGCACCGTGGAGTCGAGCACCACACTCGTGGGCCGGGAATCGGCGAGCACGTAGGCGATGCGCTCAGCCGGATAGGTCGGGTCCACCGGCACATAACCCGCACCGGTCTTCACCACAGCCAGCAACGCGACGACGAGGTCCAGCGACCGCGGCAAAATCACCGCGACCAGCCTCTCCGGTCCCGCACCGTCACTGATCAACCTGCGCGCCAGTACATTCGCGCGCCGATCCAACTCGGCATAGCTCAGCGTCTCCACGCCGAAACGGGCCGCGACCCGATTCGGGTGCGCGGCAACAGCCGCGTCGAACAACCCGACCAGCGTGATATCCGGATCGGCGAACACACCCGCGACGCTCTCGGCCCCGGAGGACACCCAGCGCTGCGACACATCCAGCCGCTCGCCCTCGCCGAGCAGATCGATGTCACCGATAGCAACCTGCGGATCGTCGACAACCTCACACAGAACGCGCACAAAACGATCAGCGAACGCAGCCACCGTCTCCGAATCGAACAGCTCGGTCGCGTAGGAGACGACCGCGCCCATGCCCGCGGGCTCGCCGTTCGCGCCACGCTCCTCGGTGACCGTCCACTGCAGGTCGAACTTGGCGATGTCGACCTCGAGCTCGTCGGCGGTGACCGACAGCCCGGGCAGTTCCAGGGTCGCGTGCGACATCTCCTGGAACGACAGCATCACCTGGAACAACGGGTGACGCGCCTGCGAGCGGGTCGGATTGAGCACGTCCACCAGCCGCTCGAACGGCACGTCGGCGAACGCGAACGCGGCCAGATCGGCTTCTCTGGTGCGGTCGAGGAACTCGGCGAACGGCTCGCTGCCGTCCACCTCCGAACGCAGCACGAGAGTGTTGACGAACATGCCGATCAGGTCGTCGAGCGCCTGCTCGCCACGTCCGGCGACGGGGGTACCGATCGCGATGTCGCTGGTGCCGGACAGCCTGGCCAGCAGGACGGCCAGCGAGGCGTGCACGACCATGAACAGGCTGACGCCTCGAGCGCGGGCCAGCGCGGCCAGCCGCCGGTGCAGCTCGGCGTCGATATCGAAGCTCACCCGGCTGCCGTGGAAACTCTGCACTGGCGGGCGCGGACGGTCCGCCGGCAGGTCGAGCTGATCCGGCAGGCCGGCCAGCGCCCTGCGCCAGTAGGCGATCTCGCGCGCCGCCATGGACGCGGGATCGGCCTCCGCGCCGAGCAATTCGCGCTGCCAGACGCTGTAGTCCTGGTACTGCACCGGCAGCGGCGCCCAGCGGGGGGCCTCGCCCGCGGCGCGGGACAGGTAGGCGGCCGAGACGTCGCGCGCCAGCGGGCCGAAGGAGAAGCCGTCGGCCGCGATGTGATGCACGACGAACGCCACCGCGTAGTCGGCGACGCCGTTGCTGCTCCCGCCGGTGACCGCGAACACCCGCACGCGAATCGGCAGCTCACGCGAAACATCGAAACCGCGCGAGGCGAATTCAGCGAGCGCGCCGTGCAATTCGGCCTCATCGATGGGCTGCACCGCGATGCCGAGGTCGACCTGGTCGACCGGCAGCACCTGCTGGTAGCCTCCGCCGTCGCCGGATTCGGGGAAGATCGTGCGCAGCGACTGCTGCCGCTGCACCACGTCCAGCAGCGCCGACTGCAACGCCTCCAGGTCCACCTGGCCGCGCAACCGCACCACGAACGGCAGGTTGTAGGTCGGCACGGTCGGGTCGAACTGGTTGATGAACCACATGCGCTGCTGCGCCGGCGACAACGGCACCCGTTCCGGGAGCTGCTGGGCCACCAGCGGCGGACGCGATTCCCCGACAGGTACGGCGTTCTCCGCGCGCGCCGCGATACCGGCGACGGTCGGGGTCTCGAACAACGCGCGCACCCCGATCTTGGTGCCGAAGGCCGCGCCGATGCGTGCCACCACCTGGGTGGCGACCAACGAGTTCCCGCCCAGGTCGAAGAAGTTGTCGTCGATGCCGACGCGATCCTGACCGAGCACGTCGGCGAAGATCCCCGCCACGATCTGCTCGGCCTGGGTACGCGGCGCACGGAAGCCGCCCGCGTCGGCGGTGAACACCGGCTCGGGCAGGGCCTTGCGGTCCAGCTTGCCGCTGGTGTTGAGTGGGAAGGCGTCCAGCACCATGATCGAGGCGGGCACCATGTAGCTGGGCAGCTTCTCGGCGGCGAACCTGGTCAGCTCCACCGGGTCCACGGTGTGGCCGGGAGCCGGGACGACGTAGGCCACCAGCTGCTGACCGGTCGCCGTGTCGACGACCAGCACCACGGCCTGGCTGACCGCGGGATGGGCGAGCAGATCGGTCTCGATCTCCCCCAGCTCGATGCGCTGGCCGCGGAACTTGACCTGGAAGTCGGTGCGGCCGATGTATTCCAGCGTGCCCGCTTCGTTCCACCGCACCAGGTCGCCGGTGCGGTACATCCGCTCGCCGTCGTTCGACAGCGGGTTGGCGACGAAGCGGTCCGACGTCAGGTCGGGACGGCCTCGGTAGCCGCGGGCGAGCTGACGTCCGCCGAGGTACAGCTCGCCGGGCGCGCCGATCGCGGCCGGACGCAGCCGCGAATCCAGCACGTAGACCTGAACGTTCCACTCCGGGATGCCGATCGGCACGGTCACCGTGTCGGCGGCCGTGGCCTCCCAGTAGGTCACCGAGACCGCGGCCTCGGTGGGGCCGTACAGGTTGTGCAGGCCCGCCGGAGCGGAGCCTGCGGAGCGACCATCGAGCGCAGCGGTGATCTCTCTGAATTTCGCGGCAGTCTCCGGCGGCAGCGCCTCGCCGATCACGAAGACCGCGCGCAGCGTGGCGCATTGGGCCCGGGTGGCGTGCGCGACGAACACGGTGAGCATGGACGGGACGAAGTCGGTCACGGTGACCCCGTGCCGGGAGATCATCTCCGCCACGTACAGCGGGTCGCGGTGCCCGTCCGGCGACGCGATGACCAGTTTCGCGCCCACCAGCAGCGGCAGGAAGTAGCCCCACAGCGACACGTCGAACGTGGTCGCGGTCTTCTGCAGGTACACGTCCGCCGCGGTCAGCCGGTACTCGTCGAGCATCCACAGCTGCTGGTTGACGATCGCGCGGTGGGTGACCGCCACGCCCTTCGGGCGGCCGGTCGATCCCGAGGTGTAGATGACGTAGGCGGTGTTGTCCGGGCGCAGCGGCGCGAGGCGGTCGGCGTCGGTGACCAGGGCGGGCGAGTACGCCGAGGTGTCCAGGGTGTCGATCTCCACCCGGCGCACCGACTCCGGCAGCTCCAACTCGTCGGCCGACAGCGTCAGCACGCACACCGGCGCGGCGCTGTCGAGGATGTAGGCGGTGCGCTCGGCCGGGTGATCCGGATCGATCGGCACGTAGGCGCCACCGGCTTTCAGCACCGCGTGCATGCCGATCACCAGCTCCAGTGAGCGGCGCATGCCCAGCGCGACCAGCGATTCCGGGCCGACGCCGTCGGCGATCAGGAAACGGGCCAGCCGGTTGACCCGCTCGTCGAACTCCGCGTAGGTCAGCGTCGCGCCCTCGAAGTCGAGCGCGATGTTGTCCGGGGTCAGCGGCATCTGCGCGTCCAGCAGCGCCGCGAGCGTGGTATCCGGGACGTCCTGCTCGGAGTCGTTCCACTCCAGCAGCGTGCGGTCGCGTTCGTCGGCGGTGGCGACCGGCAGGTCCCACACCGTGTCGTCCACGCCTGCGGCGAGGAAGCGGTCGAAGAACTCGAGGAAGCGGCTGTGGTGGCGGCGCGCCTCGGCCTCGGTGTAGAGGTTGGGGTTGGTCTCGAAGTCGATGTGCGAGCGGGTGCCCGCGACCGACTGGTAGAAGTTGACGCCCAGGTCCTCGATGCTGCCGGTGGACAGCACACTGAGCCGGCCGACCATCGGGCCCATCACCAGCTCGTTGTGGAACAGCATGATATTGACCCACGGTCCGAAGAACTCCGTGGTCACCACACCGTCACCGGCCGCGTCACGGCGGATGTCCTCGTGCCGGTAGCGCTGGTGGCGCAGTGCGCCGGAGACCTCGACCTGCACCTGCTTGAGCAGCTCGGACACTGTCGTGCCGTGGCCCACGTGCAGCCGCAGCGGCACGATGTTCGACGAGACGCCGCCTGAGCGGCGCATGGCAGCGGTGGTGCGCGCGGTCACCGGCAGGCTGAGGATGACGTCCTCGACGCCGTTCCACTGCGCCAAGTACGCGGCGAAGCCCGCGAGCAACAGACCGGCGGGCGAGGAATCGTACCGTGCGACGGCCGCATCCAGCTGGACGTTCTGCTCGTCCGACAGGGCGGCGCTCACGACGCCGTTGATCGCGGCAGGCGGCGCGGAACGGCCCGTAAGGCTGGTGCCTCCCTCCAGCCCTTTCACACGTTGCGCCCAGTACTCCTTGTCGGTGACGAAGCGGGAGCTTTCGCGGTAGGCGATCTCCTGCTCGTAGAGCGTGCGCAGGTCGGTCGCTTTGGATGGAGCGGGTTCGGTGGCGTTGACATAGGCCGTGTACAGCTCGGCGATCCGGTTCACGTATGTCATCGAGCCGAAGCCGTCGATCGCGATGTGATGCGCCCGCGAATACCAGTACCAGCGGTCGTCGGCCAGGCGCAGCGCGGCGGTCTTGATCAGACGGTCGGCGGTCAGGTCCAGCGGATGGCTGTACTCCGCGCGCATCCATGCCAGCGCAGCCGCGTCCGGATCACCGGCGCCACGGAGGTCGACATACTCGAGCTGACGGGCCTCGGCGATGCTGCTGTCGACGAACTGCAATGGTTCACCATCGCGCTCGGTGATGCGCAAGAAGAGCGAACCCAGTTCGTGTGAGGCCTGGATGATCGCGCGTTCGAGACTATCCAGATCCAGGTCGCCGTGCAGGTCGACGTACTGCGCGATTGTGACCGGCACCTGCGGGTCGACATGCTGCGCGTACCAGATACCCCGCTGAGCGGGAGACAACGGGAAAGCGCCGGACAACCCGGGTTCTACCCCGGAACCCGCGTGTGCCCGTTCGCCACCAGTTTCGCCGTTTCCGCCGAAATCCAGCCGGTCCAACCGTAACCTCGCTTCCGGAACACCACGCAAGCGCTCCCCGACCACACCCGGAGGGGACGCGCACCTTTCCAAGCGTGGCGCCTGCGTCTCCGGGCTGAGTTCTCACATCAAATCAGGCAAAAAATGTTCATTTGAACTATCTGTCCAGCATGCCGACTTTGTTACATGGGCCCGACCGTGCCCAGAACCCACCGACCGGCTCCGCCGGGACGTTCTTTGCGAATCACCGGATCAATCTACCGTCGCCTCCGGCACCCAACCAACCATCGGTCATAGCCATCAAGCATCACCACAGGCAGTAGCGTTGCGAAGAGTTCGCCAAGAGATGTTGCGGTTCTCACACAGGTCACTCCTGCGCCATTGGCGACACTTCCGCGCCGAGAGACGGCAGCCGCCTACCCGCCCACGGTGGATCCGCGCCATTGTCATTCAGGCTGCGCACCCGCGGGGCCGCGAACCCGCGACGGGTCGTAGAGGTGCGATTGCGCGCACGACACCGCGGGCGTGAGCGCGCGACCCACCAGGATCACCGCCGCCTGCCGCAGTCCGGCGGCTTCGACCTGGTCGGCGATGTCGGCCAGGGTGCCGCGCAGAACCAGTTGCTCGGGCCGGCTGGCGCGGTAGACGACGGCGACCGGGCAATCCGGGCCGTAGTCGGCGGCCAGTTCGGCGGCCAGGGCGCGGACGCGGGTGATGGCCAGATGAAGCGCGAGGGTGGCTCCGGTGGCGGCGAAGTTCGCCAGCGCTTCCGACTCGGGCATCGCGGTGGAGCGGGCCCGGGTACGGGTCAGCACGACCGACTGCGCCAACTCAGGCACCGTCAACTCCGTGCCGAGTACGGCCGCCGCGGCGGCGTAAGCGGGCACGCCCGGCGTGACGTCCCACGGCACACCGTGCGCGTCGAGCCTGCGGGTCTGCTCGGTCAGCGCCGAGTACAGCGACGGGTCACCCGAGCACAGGCGAGCCACGTTCTTGCCTTCCGCGGTGGCGCGCACCAGATGCTCGGTGATCTGCTCGAGGTCCAAGTGCTGGGTATCGATCAGCTCGGCGTCCGGCGCGCAGTGGGCGAGTACGTCGCGATCCAGGTAGGTCCCGGCATACAGACATACCGGCGACGCGCGGAGCAACTCGACCGCGCGCACCGTCAACAGATCGGCCGCGCCCGGCCCGGCCCCGATGAAGTGCACGGTCATGCGCGCGAGTGTATTGACCGCCGGAACCGATCGGCCGACCGAGCGGCGCACGACCCCCGCGGCAACGATTCGCGGTGGTGGGGACCCGGCGCTCAGGCAGTGGCGTCGAAGTGGGCGATCACCTTGTCGGGGCGGAGGCGGACGACGAGTTCGCCGGGGACGCCGTTGCGCTTGCCGAATTCCTCGGCGCGGTCCGCGCCCATATAACGCCCGCCGATCGCGGTGGCTGTGCGCAGGAGTTCGCCGAGGTCCTCCGAGAGCGTGACCGACCCCTGCAACTGGACCGACGCGTAGGGCGGTTCCTCCAGGTCGACGCAAATCGCGATGCGCCCGTCGCGGGCGAACGCCTTGCCCTTCGCGGTCGACTTGCCGGTGTTGAAGACCAGCTCGTCCCCTTCGAGGATGAACCACACCGGACTCACCACCGGCCTGCCGTCGGCGGCGACGAACGCCACCTTGCCGGTTCGAGTGCCGTGGGTGAGGAACTCGCGGACTTCGGGATCCGAAAGAGAGGCCATCCGCTCACCCTAGGTCGCGATCGGCCACAGATCACGCGGCGAACCGCCGAGACGACGACCGGCCGGACACCCCTCTGCTCGACCGGGCTCCGATTCCGAACACAGCGGCAACTCGATGCCTACACGGAGTACAGGGCCCACGACCATCGTCAGATGGTTGCTCAATTCATACGCATATGCATATCATCTGCAAATGCTTATTAATTATGGAGATCAAGGACCCTCCGACCAGCCCGGCACCGCAGGCGAACAACCGTTTTCCGAGGGCACCCTGCTCATGCCCTGGCAAGCCGGGCCGCGCCACGACATCGCGGGTCCGGTATTCGTCAGCGTGACCGACTTCCTCGCCGCGACCGAAGAAGACGTTCAGGAGATCTACAAGACGGGGATGCGGCTGGGCCGGAATTGGCCCGTGATGCACGGCGCGGTCGGCCTGTGGCTATGGGGTCGGCCATCGGAGTTGCGCGGCGGCTCGATTTCGGTGTGGTCGACCGAGCAGGACATGCGGCGGTTCGTGCGATGGCCGGTGCACACCGACATCATGCGGAAGTGGCGCGGCCGAGTCCGAATTGCCACCGACTCGTGGCGGGCCGCCCGGTTCGACGCTCACGAAGTGTGGACACGGGCGCGGAACACGATCGACCAGCGCCCGCACCCACAGGCCGGATGACCTGGTGGATCAAGGTGGCAGCACCCTGGCATCGGGCGGGATCATCCCGAGCTCCCGGATTTTCTCCAGCCGTGCCACCGCGCCGTTGATGGCGTTGTCATGGAGACCGGCGTCGCCGAGCGCCGATCGAAAGCGGTCCATGTCCACTCCTTGGACCCCACGCAGCACATCATCATCGAGGCGCTGGCCTTTCTGCGCCGTGACGAAGTCGGAATCGATATTGATCTCGAGCGGCCGAGTCGAGAGGGGGAACGACCGACCGTGATCTATGGCGACCACCTCGAGCTGCCCGTCGCGTTCGACGGTGCGATAGTTGCCGGGATGGCGATCGAGCGCACCGATCACGTAATCGAGTACCGCGACCTGCTGTTGCTGGGCTCTCGGATACTCCGCCACTGTCCGCGCGGGGCCGGACTCGACGAACCGCTGGATCATGCCGGGCCCGGACGCCCTGCCGTCGGGCCCGATCACACCGTCCGTCCGAGCTGTCGTCGGCACCCTGCCGAAGCCGAGTAGTTCATCGACCCGATAGGCCGCGATCTCCCGGCTCGTCAGCGCCCCGGGGGCGTGGACGAAAGGCAACCCGGGGTCGTATTCCTCACCATGGATAGGCTTGTAGATGTTCAATTCGCCGTCGTCGGAACGCATCTTCCGCACCGTGGTGGAGCTTCTCGCCACGGCTTCCCGCATGTCGCCGTCGAACTCGACATCGTCGATCAGGCGGCGCGCCCGCATGGCGGATTCGGCGGCACTGGCCTGGTAATTCCACGTTCGCTCCCGGGAAGCCTGAGCCGGATGCGGCTGTGTCCGGGTGCGCGCTTCTTCCAGCAGATGCGACCCTCGCTCGTCGGCATCCCGGAACGCGCGAGCGCCGCTGTCGAGCGTGCTGCTGGTGCGCCGGTAGGTGCCTGCGGCCGTCCGCGTCCCGAGATCGAGGGTTTTGGTCAAGCGCCGGGTGATGTTGCGAAGAAGTGGGGTGACAGCGTCTCTCACCGAGAGGGCGGCGCCGACGCGCCATCCGAACCCGATGCCGGGACCGCCGACCAAGGGGTGCGGACGGCGGCCCGGTTCGGCTCGTTCGGGCTTTCATCGACGACGCGGTAATAGCTCATCGCACGCCACTGGAGCAGCGCACGGAGGAAAGGGGCGCCTTCGTCCGGCATGATTCGCGCGGGCGGGTCGAAAACCTCGATACCGCGCTCGTACAGCCTTTCCGCCATCAGGCATCCGTCGCGATCGGTCACGGTGAGCGTCACGCCACCGCCGGGATCCAACCTGAATTCGGCCACTCGGCGCGCTTGCGAATAACCGACGTCGTAGATCGCGACCGAAGTCGGCGTGCACTCAGCCATGAACCCTCACCTCACCTGCGACGAACCGCCCGGCAGCGGTCCGGCATCCGACCGGCGAAAGCTCCCGGACCAGATGTCGACGTCTCACGAGGCAACTTACTACCGAACAGTCGGTTTCTCGTGATGAGGTCGCGCAGGCTCATCCAGCCCGCTATCTCATCTATCTCATCGCACTCACCCGATGCGCCGCGTGCTCAGCGCTGCCACGGCAGGCAGCCCGCGGCACGCAGGCGGGTGGCCAAGCCGGAGCCGACGGTCGCGCTGGAACCGTTGCCCGCGGTGAGCGCGAGCAGGAGATCGAGGCCGAGGCCTGCTCCGAGGGAGCAGCCGAGCAGGTTGATGTCGACCGAGATGATCTCGTCCTTCGGCGCACCGGGCAGGGTCTCCTCGGCCTGCGCCGAACTCGCTCCGATCACGGTCGCGGCGGCCAGCGCCATGACGAGGGCTCCCGCTTGGATGGATCGCACTCAATTCCTCCTTGCACGCGTCGCCCGGCGCACTCTTATTGCCGGGCAAACGATCTGATGTGTGGTGAGCGTCGGCTTCCCGACAGCCCGCTGTCATTTGTTGACCGATCGGGCGCGGCGGAAACACCGATCGTCGGCAATGGCCCCATGCGGCGTCCCGATCGCCCATGCGGGATGCAGAGACAAGGTTGGGAGGCGGAGCCGAGCTCGTCCACCGAGAGGCCGTTTCAGAGGTCAGGGCCGGATGTGTTCCGGCCGGACGCCGAGCCCGATGAAGCGGCCCATCGCGTGGCGCAGCGCGGGCAGTCGCCGGAAAAGCCGGAAGATCGGGGGGACGTGGGTGGCTGTGTTGTCGTGCAGGTTCTTGGGATAGAGGTCGCGCAGAATGACCATCTGGAACAGCTGGGTCACTTTGACGGGCAGTTGGCGACGGGCCTGCACGCGCGGCGGATCGGCGTCGGTCAAGCTGTGTGCCAGCAGTTTCGGGCCGAGGATGTTCGCGGCCGCGACGGCATCCTGAATGGCCAGGTTGATGCCGACACCGCCCGCCGGTGACATGGCGTGCGCGGCGTCGCCGATGCAGAGCAGACCTGGTCGATACCAATTATCGAGCCGGTCCACCCGTACCGTGAGTTGATGGATGTCGTCCCAGCCCGCGAGTTCGTGAACACGGTCGCGCAACGCGGGAGCGAGTGCGCTTATTCTGTCGCGTAGCTCCCCGATGCCGAGCGCGCGCAATGCTTCGTAGGTATTCGTGGGGATGGTGTACGCCACCTGCCAGTAGTCACCGCGGTCGATGGCGACCAGCGCCCCTTTACCTCCTTGGAAGAACTCGACCCGGTCCGTCTCTCGCCGCGACAGCCGAAACCACAAGACGTCCATCGGTGGCGAGCTCACCTCGGCCCGCAGACCGGCTGCCTCGCGCATACGCGAGTGGCGGCCATCGGCGGCCACGACGAGATCGGCACGGATTTCGTAGTTCCCGGTGTCGGTGGTCGCTCGCACGCCGACGACACGGTCGTTCTCGATGAGCAGATCGGTTGCTTCGGCGCGCCGCCAGAGCTGGAAGCCCGGGAAAGCCACAGCCTTGGTCGCAAGGAAATTCAGGAACTCCCATTGCGGCATGAACGCGATGTACGGGCTGCGGACCGGCAACTTACGGAAATCCGCGAATGTCACGGGCGTGCCGCCGACAGCGACAGTGACGCGATCCATGGTGCGGTGCGGGAGGCGGTGGAATTCGTCCAGCCAGCCGAGTTCGTGAATGAGTTCCTGAGTGGACGGATGGATGGTGTCGCCACGGAAATCGCGCAGGAAGTCCGCGTGTTTCTCCAGCACGACCACCTCGACGCCCTGCCGGGCCAGCAGCGTGCCCAGCATCATCCCGGCGGGACCGCCGCCCACTACGCAGCATCGCACCTTCATGTCATGCACCGGCGATCTTCTCTTCTTCGGATGGCGCGCGTCGAACAAGTCCGTGCAGCACGAGACCGGCCAGCTCGGCGGCATCGACCGGGATGCCGGTGCTGCACCCGACAGCCAGCGTCGCGAACAGAGCGGTCGCGGTCGTGTGCGCGTCATGGGCACGCAGCTCCCCCGCGGCCACGCGTGAGCGCAGATACTCGGCCATCACGGCCTGACCTTCCCCCACGAACTCCGCCAGCACCGCCCGCACGTTCTCGTGCGAATGCCCGGCGGCGAAAAACAGCCTGATCAGCTTGGCATTGGCCGCCAGCACGCCGTCGAACTCACGCATGACCCGGGGCAAGACCTCGGCCGCCGGCCTGTCCTTCGCCTGTTCCAGCGATTCGCGCAACTGCCGCGAGAACCCGCGCTCCCGCAGCAACGCGGTCACCAACGCCTCTTTGCCCGCGAAATAGTGGTACAGCAGGCCCGGCGCCACCCCGGCGGAAGCCGCGATGTCCTTGACCGAAGCTCCATCGATCCCCTTGTCGGCGAACACTTCCAACGCCGCGTC
This sequence comes from Nocardia asteroides, assembly GCA_019930625.1. Lineage (NCBI taxonomy): Bacteria > Bacillati > Actinomycetota > Actinomycetes > Mycobacteriales > Nocardiaceae > Nocardia > Nocardia asteroides. The sequence continues at coordinate 2,754,059 of CP082844.1, read as the reverse complement.
GAGCAAGCGCTCGCGCCGCCACTCCGCCTGTTCTCGTCGACTTCCCACGCCCACTCCACTGATTGAACGATCATTCAACGAAGGAAACGTACCACGGTGGCCGTGGAAACGGACACTCTCCGAACACTCGTGTGCATGGATCACCTCAGGCGTCCGTTCGATCACCCGAGCGTGGTCCGAGGGGCCATGGTGCGGCGGGGCGTCCCACGCCCTGCGGTGGAATGTGCCTGGAGTCCAGAGTGATCAGCCCGCACACGGCCATGAGCGCGTCCGCGCGGTCTTCCAGATGGTGCCGGGACGGGGTGATCACCGCGATCGCGCCCACGCGGCCGATCACGGTGAGCAGCGCCTCGAGCGACGCGGGCGCGGTGGGGCCTGCGACCAGCGTTCGTGCCAGATCGAACCCCGACGACTTCGCCAGCACGCGGATCTCCAGTTCGTGTCGGCGCGCGCGGCGCCCGGAGATGTCGCGGCGCAGATACCCGACCACTTTCGGCTTCATGATCACCTCTCGTTCGATGGGTGCGCCCGCCGCCGGGGGCTTTCGCCACCGCTCGCGGCTCACCGCGTCCGGAGTGCCGTACCGACACGACATCACCCCGGCGGCGCGCGCACCTCGAGCCTCGAGGAACGGACGGAACATCGCGACGCTGTCAAGCGCACGGCACCGGGTGTGCGGAATCTGCGGTTGCCGCCCGCGGCCTGCGAATTCGTGCTTAAAGTTCGCGCACGACAGTGCGTTTCGGGACAGGGGGCCGAAAGTGTTCGACAACGAGATGGACGGCGTGTGGAAGTCGCCGCAATTCCGCAAGTTGCTCGCCGAGGGTCGGCCCGGTCAAGCCCTCGCCCTCGTCCGCAGAGAGATGGGCTTGTCGCAAGCCGACTTCGGCGCACTCCTGCACTGGGACCGCACCCACGCGGGCCGCGTGGAGCGCGGGGAAGTGGGGACCATCTTCGACATCCGCGAACTGGTCCGCGCCGCCGACGCGCTGGGGATTCCCCGTTCCGCGCTGCTGCCCCTCTTGCTCGCGACACCCGATACGGGGACCATCGACTACGAGGGTGGCGAAGGAGTCGATGACGTGGACCGCAGACAATTCGGCCTGGCAGCGACAATAACTGCAGTGTCGGGTGTCTCCATACCGCCGACCAGGGCGGCTGAACCGATTCGGGTCGGCACCGGGCATGTCACTTATATTCGGGTGCTCACACAACGGCTGTGGGAGCACGACAACCATCGCGGAGGCGGCGGCATATTCGACTACGCAGCGCGCCAATACGCCTCGGTACGGCGGCTGCTGGACTCCAGGTCGTACGGCCACCGCCTAGGGGCCGAATTGGTGAGTGCCACCGGATGGCTGTCGAATACCGTTGCTTGGCTGGCTCGTGATAGCAATCGGCCTGGCACTGCCTGGCGGCAACTCACGGAATCGGTTCTGCTTGCCGAACAGTGCGGCGACAACGCCTTATTGGCCGCCGCCCTGGGAGACCTCGCGAATCTCGCCGCGTCCTCCCCCGCCTCTTTTGCCGAGCCCGTGCGCCTCGCACGGCGTTCGACAGAACTCGTCCGGGGCATACCGTCCGCTCGCATGAACGCGCTGAAGGCCGCCGAGGAGGCAACCGCGTACGCGGCCGTCGGTGACCAGCAGGAGTTCGATCGCGCGATGGCGCGAGTGTGGCGCGAGGCCGATCGCGGCCTCGACAATCCGGACGACCCGGCATGGTTGGAGCACGTGAACGAGGCCGAGTTGCACGCCCATGAGGCGCGAGGACTCCGGATGCTCGGGCACCACGGCCAGGCGGCCGAACTGTGCCGCCAGAGCGTGGCCCACGGGGGTTATTTCCCACGGGACGAAGCCTCGTACCGCGCCTATTTCGCCGCCGCTCTCGCCGGGCTCGGTGACTCCACCGCGGCGATCACCGAAGCGCACACCGCCCTGGCTCTCCTGGAAGGCCCCGTCAACTCTCCACGACTTCTGGCCGAATTACGCCCGGTCCGCGTAGCCGCCACCCGCACACGGGGAGACGACGCAGACCACTTCCGCCACCGATTCGACACCCTCGCCCGAACGGCCTGACTCGGAGAACAACAGACGCGATCTGCCTTTGCGGCATACGGTCAGGAGAAGATGGCGTGCACCTGGTCGACTGCTTCAGGCCCGTAGCCGACCGTGCCCACGGGCACCGCACCGTCGATCGCCTCGATGACGCGCCCTGCCCAAACGGGCCCGAACCCTCCGCACAGCTCGATCAATTGCACACCCTCGTCCACCAGGCGGCGCGCGACCTCGATGCCTTCCTCGGGCTTCTCCACCCCCACGAGGACAGTGCGGCACTTTCCGGTGTCGACGACGCTGACATCGCCGCCCGTGGCACTGCCGGCCGCTGTGTAGATGAATCCCCAGTGCATGAGCGCCATAGGTGTGTACCTCCTGAATCCGTCGAAGCCACCAGCCAAACAGATCTCGGGCGAAAACGTCCAGGAGCGCAGGTGAACCTGTGTGCTCCGCAGCTCGGGCCGCCGATGTTCGCCCGGCGGAAGTCAGCCCAGGCGTCCGAGAAGGACGTCGCGCTGGTCGGCGACCATGGCGCGGATCGCGGTGACGACGGCGGCCACTTCCGGGCGGCGGAGCGTTTCGGTGCGGGCGACCAGCCAGTAGCCGAGGGTGACCGTCACCGAATCGGCCAGCACGCGAACGAGATCCGCGTGGCGATCGGCCATGAAGCAGGGCAGCAGGCCGAGGCCCGCTGCCGCGCGTGTGGCTTCCACATGCACGAAAACATTGGTGGAGGTGACGGATTCGCGCATTGCGGGCGCGAAGCTGGAGGCCAGGTCGAGGTCGTCGACTTGGAGCATGGAATCGATGAAGTACACCAGCGGGTGCTCGGCCAGGTCCTCGATCGTCGCGGGCGTGCCGTGGTCGCGCAGGTAATCGCGCGAGGCGTAGAGGCCGAGGCAATAGTCGGCCAGGTGGGTGGCGGTGGCGCGGTGCACTTGCGGCTCGCCGACGACGATCTCGAGGTCGAGTCCCGAACGTTGTTGCGACGCGCGCCGGGTGGTCGCCACGATCTCCACCGTGATCTTCGGGTGCTGCCGCTGCACTTCGGCGGCCGCCGGCGCGGCGATGTAGGCGCTGAAGCCGTCCGTCGCCGAGATGCGGACCACGCCTTCCAGCGATCGGTTCCCACCCGCGTCGCTCGCGAGGGACTTCACGGCCGACTCCACCGCCTCGGCGGCGGCGAGCGCCTCCTTGCCGAGATCGGTCAGCTCCCAGCCACCCGCCACCCGGATGAGCACCCGGCCGCCGAGGGTGTGTTCCAGCGCCGCGATGCGGCGGGAGATCGTGGTGTGGTTGATGCCGAGTTCCTCGGCCGCGGTGACGAAGCGGCCGGACCGTCCGACCGCGAGCAGAACGAGGAGGTCGTCGGCGCTGGGACGTCGGGCAGACCCCGCGGAAGCCGGGCTCATCTCTGCATCTTCGCAGAACGGAACGGCCCGCCGCTCCGGCGACTGTTCGAAAGCGGCCGACCGCTCTGGGCCGGACCGACACCTGATCGTGGGCAGCACCGCAAGTTCTGCGTCACCAGGCCATACGCCGTTCGATAACGGGTCGTTGATCAGGTGTGAGGGAGTCCGCGGCGCATCACCCAGAACGCGACCGAAGGAGCAATCCGCGCTCCGATAACGCCTACCTGATCGAAAACGCTTGCTTCCCCCGAGCGTCAGATCCGTTGCGCCTCAATAGTTGCTCTATCAACGATGGTTCCGCTCAGCACTAAACCGCCATACAATGAGCCATCATTCAACGGCACAATAGATAAGTATACGTAATGGTCGGGGCCCGGTGCCCGCAGCCGGCCGCGGCCCTCGGCGAATGGATCTCGGCATGGCAACAGCTCCAGCGGCTTCAGCGAAAACTTCGGAATGGTCCGTCGAGCGCAAAGGCGCCGAATGGGTCACCGATGAGGAGCGTCGAGGTAAACCGCGCGCGCAGTTCTGGCCGTGGGCGGGCACCAGTTGCAACGTGCTGCTGGTGTCGTTCGGTCCGTATGTCATGGCATTGGGCCTCGACTGGCACCTGGCGGCGCTGGCGGCGGCGGCCGGTGCGGTGCTGTCGTTCCTGCTGCTCGCTCTGGTGTCACTGGCCGGGCAGCGAGGCGGGGCGGCGACCATGGTGGCCGGCCGCGCGGCATTCGGATTTCACGGCAACAAGGTCCCGACCTTGATCAGTTATCTGGCGCTGGTGGGGTGGGAGACCTTCTCGGCGGTCCTGGCGACCCTCGCGGCCCGCACCGTTGCCCATCGGCTCGACCCGGAGATGGATACCAGACCGCTCATGGTCGTCACACTCTGCCTCGTCGTCCTGGCCAGCACGGTGGTCGGCATCTACGGCTGCCACGTGATCCTGCGGATCCAGAAGTGGTTCGCCCTGGTATTCACCGCGCTGTCGGTGGTCTACTGCGTGCTGACGCTGCCCGAGATCTCGTTCGCGACCCACGGCCGGGCCAGTTTCGGCGCGTTCACGGGCGGGATCATGTTGACCGCCAGTCTGCTGGGCCTGAGCTGGGTGAACTGCGCGGCCGACTACACCCGCTATCTGCCACGCGAGACCGGTAGAGGTGCGCTGGTGGGATGGATCACCTTCGGCGGCACCGCGCCCGCCGTCGTGTTGATGGGATTCGGGACGCTGCTGGCTGCCGGTGATCCGGAGGTCGCGGCCAGAGCCGCGACCGATCCGATCAGCGCCTTGTCGGCCCATCTGCCCACCTGGTTCTTGGTGCCGTATCTGATCCTGGCGTTGGTGGGTTTCGTGTCCGGCTCCATCATCGGCCTGTACTCCTCGGGCCTGGCGTTGCAGACCTTGGGCGTGCGGATGCCGAGGCACTACACCGTGCTCATCGACGCGGTGCTGATCGCGGGCGCCGGTGGCTATGTCGTCTTCGCCGCTCCGGGCTTCTTCGCCCCGTTCCAGGCATTCCTGACCACGACGGCGGTGGTGATGGCCGCCTGGTCCGGAATCTTCGTCGTCGACCTGTGGCAGCGACGCCACATCGGCTACGACCGGACGGCCCTGTTCAGCCCGGTCGGCGCTTACGGCAGGGTGAACCGTGCCGGGGTCGGCTGCCTGACCGTCGCGACCCTCGTCGGGTTCGGCTTGATCACCTCGCCCGATCCGCACATCGGCCCGCTGCTCGGATATCTGTTCACTCCAGCCGCCCGCGCCGGCGGCTTGGGCAGCAGCAATCTCGGCATATTCGTCGCGCTGGTCCTCGCGACCGCGGGCTACGCGGCCCTGCACAGAGTACGCCCATCCGCCCCGCAGAACACGACCGAAGAGATCGAGAACCGTGATACGAACCTGATCGGGGTCACCACGTAGAGCTCTTCGCCCTGAGCCGATCACCGGCTCCGCCGAGCGGATCGCGCACCGGGCCGCATCCGAAATTCGCGCCCGTTCCGGGCCCGTGAACGCCTGCCGACTTCAGCCTGAATGCTGCCGCAGCCGCAGGTATCTGCATCTTTGCAGAACCGAACTGCATTAATGGTCATTGCGGCGCGATTCGTCTGCACCAATACTCTGTGCAGCCAAGCATTGTGGGGGCCATCACACCGAGACCCGGCGTGTGGCCCCGGGCACGAAGGAGAAGTGCGATGAGGGAGCACAGCGCCGGAGCGACACCGGCGAAGGACGCGGAGGGCACGACCAGCGGCCTGCGCCGCGTGGTGGCCGCGTCGATGGCGGGCACGGTCGTGGAGTGGTACGAGTTCTTCCTCTACGGCACCGCCGCCACGCTGGTGTTCAGTAAGGTGTTCTTCGCCAAGGGCACCAGCGATCTGGACGCCATCCTCGCCGCGTTCGTGACCTACGCGGTCGGTTTCGCGGCGCGCCCGCTCGGCGGCGTGGTCTTCGGACATTTCGGCGACAAGTACGGCCGCAAGAAGCTGCTGCAATTCAGCCTGATCCTGGTGGGCAGCGCGACGTTCCTGATGGGCTGCCTGCCCACCTTCGGACAGATCGGCTACTGGGCGCCCGCGCTGCTGGTGGCGCTGCGCTTCATCCAGGGTTTCGCGGTCGGCGGGGAATGGGGCGGCGCGGTGCTGCTGGTCGCCGAGCACAGTCCCAGTCGCAGCCGGGGATTCTGGGCGAGCTGGCCACAAGCGGGCGTCCCTGCTGGCAACCTGCTGGCGACGGTCGTGCTGTTGGTCCTCACCTCCACGTTGTCGGACGAGTCGTTCCTCGGCTGGGGCTGGCGAGTGGCGTTCTGGTTGTCGGCGGTGGTGGTGCTGATCGGCTACTACATCCGCACCAAGATCACCGACGCGCCGATCTTCGTCGCGGCGCAGCAGGAAGCCGAGCAGATCAAGGCGACGTCGCTGAGCGTGGTCGAGGTGCTGCGCCGCTACCCGCGCGGCGTACTCACCGCGATGGGACTGCGTTTCGGCGAGAACGTCATGTACTACCTGGTGGTCACGTTCACGATCACCTATCTGAAGGTGCAGGTGCACGCCGACACCGAGGTGATCCTGTGGTGGCTGCTGGCCGCGCACGCGGTGCACTTCGTGACGATTCCGCTGGTGGGCCGGCTGTCCGACCGCTTCGGCCGCAAACCGGTCTACCTGGTCGGCGCGCTGACCGCGGGCACCTGGGGCTTCTTCGCCTTCCCCATGATGGACAGCGGCCACAACGTGGTCATCATGTCCGCCATCATCATCGGCCTGGTCTTCCACGCCTTCATGTACGCCGGGCAGCCCGCGATCATGGCCGAGATGTTCCCCACCCGGATGCGCTATTCCGGTGTGTCCCTCGGCTACCAGGTGACCTCGATCGTGGCCGGTTCGCTGGCGCCGATCATCGCCGTCCGGCTGCTGAACACCTACCACTCCGCGGTGCCGATCGCCTGGTATCTGGCGGGCGCGGCGGCGGTGAGCGCGATCGCCGTGCTCGTCGCGAAAGAGACGAAGGGGCTGTCCTTGGAGAGCATCGATCACGCCGACGCCGCGAGCCTGGGCGCGCGCACCGAGGTGACCGTGCGATGAGTGATCTGACGGGGCGCGGCGCTCTGGTCACCGGCGGCGCGAGCGGTATCGGCGCGGCGTGCGCCCGTGCGCTCGCGGCGCGGGGAGCCACGGTGACGGTGGCCGACGTCGACGAAGCCGGCGCGAAGGCGATGGCCGGGGAACTCGGCGGCAAGTCATGGGCGGTCGATCTGCTCGACGTGACGTCGCTGGAGGAGCTGGAACTCGACATCGACATCCTGGTGAACAACGCCGGGGTGCAGCACATCAGCCCGATCGAAGACTTCGCGCCGCAGCGTTTCCGAGATCTGCTCACGCTGATGGTCGAGGCGCCGTTCCTGCTGGTGCGCGCCGCTCTGCCGCACATGTACCGGCAGGGCTGGGGGCGAATCGTCAACATCTCCTCGGTGCACGGCCTGCGCGCCTCCGAATTCAAGGTCGCCTACGTCACGGCCAAACACGGGCTGGAGGGGTTGTCGAAGGTCACCGCACTGGAGGGCGGACCGCACGGGGTGACGAGCAACTGCGTCAACCCCGGCTATGTGCGAACACCGTTGGTGGACAAGCAGATCGCCGACCAGGCCAAGGCGCACGGCGTGCCCGAACAGGAGGTGGTGGAGAAGATCCTGCTCACCGAGAGCGCGATCAAACGCCTCGTCGAGCCGGAGGAGGTCGCCTCGCTGGTGAGCTGGCTCGCGTCGCCGGAGGCGGGCATGGTCACCGGCGCGGCATACACGATGGACGGGGGGTGGAGCGCGCGATGAGGGCGCGCTCACCCCAGCGCCGTCAGCGCCATCCTGCGCAGCACCGGCCTGGCCCTGGCGGCGGTCGCGTCGCTCGCGCTGTGCGGGGTGGAGTTGATCAGGCCGAAGACGGCGTGGGCCTGCACCCGCGCCGTCTCCTCGGGTAGTTCCGGATGCAGCTCGCGCAGCACGCCCACCCAGATCTCCACGTACTGGCGCTGGGTGCGGCGGATCTCGCGGCGGGCCGGGGCGGGCACATTGTCCAGGTCCCGGTCCTGGATGCGGATCAGCTCCGGTTCGCCGAGCGCGAAGTCCAAGTGGTGATCGACCAGCCCGGCCAGCGCCTGCTCGGCGGAATTCGTGCCCGCCACCACCGCCTTGCCGCCGTCGAGCAGGCGCTGACTCACCCCGACCAGCAACTCGACCAACAGCGCTTCTTTGTTCGGGAAGTGCCGGTAGACCGCCGGACCGCTGATGCCGACAGCGGCCCCCAAGTCGTCCAAGCGCATGCCGAGGAAGCCGCGATCGGCGATCAACCGCGCCCCGGCTTCCAGCAGTTGCGTCCTGCGTTGCGCCTTCAGTTGCTCACGGCGAGTGGGCGCGACGGATTCGGCACTGGTCACACGCGTTCCTTTCCACCGACCTGGACAACTCGGTTAATCAACACTAACCTGAATTCCAGTTATCGTCGACTAACTGGACGACAGGATGGCGTGATGACCGTTACCGAAGAGGCCGTCGACAATCGCGCCGCGCACGCGGCGCTGGTCGACGACCTGCGCGCCCGGCTGGCCGCCGCGTCGCTCGGCGGGCCCGCGAAGGCGCGCGATCGCCACGTCGCGCGCGGCAAGCTGCTGCCCAGGCAGCGGGTGGACCGGCTGCTGGATCCGGGCAGCCCGTTTCTCGAGCTCTCCCCGCTGGCCGCGACCGGGATGTACGGCGACGAGTCCCCCGGCGCCGGGATCATCACCGGGATCGGCCGGGTGTCCGGGCGCGAATGCGTGATCGTGGCCAACGACGCGACGGTCAAGGGCGGCACCTATTACCCCATGACGGTGAAGAAGCATCTGCGCGCGCAGGAGATCGCGTTGCAGAACCGGTTGCCGTGCGTGTATCTGGTCGACTCCGGCGGTGCGTACCTGCCTCACCAGGACGAGGTCTTCCCCGACCGGGAGCATTTCGGGCGCATCTTCTTCAATCAGGCGACCATGAGCGCCAAGGGAATTCCGCAGATCGCCGCGGTACTCGGCTCCTGCACCGCCGGAGGCGCCTACGTGCCCGCGATGAGCGACGAGGCCGTGATCGTGCGCAATCAGGGCACCATCTTCCTCGGTGGGCCGCCGCTGGTGAAGGCCGCGACCGGGGAGGTGGTCACGGCCGAGGAGCTCGGCGGCGGTGAGCTGCACTCGCGCACCTCCGGCGTCACCGACCATCTCGCCGAGGACGACCAGGACGCGCTGCGCATCGTGCGCCGCATCGTGGCCACCCTCGCACCGCGCACGCCCGTCCCGTGGGAGGTGCGGCCCACCATCGCACCCGCCGCGCCACAGTCGGAGCTCTACGACGTGGTGCCGGTCGACCTGCGCACCCCCTACGACGTGCGTGAGGTGATCCATCGCCTGGTCGACGGAACTCCCGACGGCGAGAGCGGCTTCCACGAGTTCAAGGCCGAATACGGCAAGACCCTGGTCACCGGATTCGCGCACATCCACGGGCATCCGGTGGGCATCGTCGCGAACAACGGCGTGCTGTTCAGCGAATCCGCCATGAAGGGCGCCCATTTCATCGAGCTGTGCGACAAACGCAGCATCCCGCTGCTGTTCCTGCAGAACATCACCGGCTTCATGGTCGGCCGCGACTACGAGGCGGGCGGTATCGCCAAGCACGGCGCGAAGATGGTCACCGCGGTGGCCTGCGCGCGCGTGCCGAAGCTCACCGTGGTGATTGGCGGCTCCTACGGCGCGGGCAACTATTCGATGTGCGGGCGCGCGTATTCCCCGCGGTTTCTGTGGATGTGGCCGAACGCCCGGATCTCGGTGATGGGCGGCGAGCAGGCGGCGTCGGTGCTGTCGACGGTGCGCGGCGACCAGCTCGACAGCAGCGGGCAGCCTTGGTCAGGCCCGGGCGGGAGTAGGGAGGGATCAGTCGCAGCCGAGGAGGCGTTCAAGGCCTCGATCCGGGAACAGTACGAAAGCCAGGGCAACCCCTACTACTCGACCGCCCGGTTGTGGGACGACGGCGTCATAGATCCGGCAGACACCAGAACCGTTTTGGGACTGGCTCTTTCGGTATGTGCGCAAGCCCCGCTCGAACCGGTCTCCTACGGCGTTTTCCGGATGTGATGGCGATGTTGAACAAATCCGTTCCCGTCGGATTCGACACCGTGCTCGTCGCCAACCGCGGTGAGATCGCGGTACGGGTGATCCGTACTCTGCGTGCCTTGGGCATTCGCTCGGTGGCCGTCTACAGCGACGCCGACGCCGACGCCCGCCACGTCCACGAAGCCGACTCGGCGGTGCGCCTGGGCCCGGCCCCCGCCCGGGAGAGCTACCTCGCCATCGACCGCGTGGTGGCCGCCGCCGTGCGCACCGGCGCGCAAGCGGTTCACCCCGGCTACGGTTTCCTCTCCGAGAACGCCGCCTTCGCCGCCGCGCTGGCCGAGGCGGGCATCGTCTTCCTCGGCCCACCGCCTCGCGCGATCGAGGTGATGGGCGACAAGATCACCGCGAAGAACACCGTGGCCGCGTTCGGCGTCCCGGTGGTGCCCGGCATCGCCACACCCGGTCTGACCGACGACGAGCTGATCGCCGCGGCCGCCGAAGTCGGGTATCCGGTGCTGGTCAAGCCGTCCGCGGGCGGTGGAGGCAAGGGCATGCGCCGGGTGGACGATCCGGCTCGGCTGCCGGAGGCGCTGCGCAGCGCCCGACGTGAAGCCGCCGCCGCGTTCGGCGACGACACGCTGTTCCTGGAACGCTTCGTCACCCGGCCGCGGCACATCGAGGTGCAGATCCTCGCCGACCAGTTCGGCAACGTGCTGCACCTGGGCGAGCGCGAGTGCAGCTTGCAGCGCCGCCACCAGAAGGTGATCGAGGAGGCCCCCTCGCCGCTGCTCGACGCCGCCACCAGGGCCAGAATCGGAGCCGCCGCCTGCAACACCGCGCGCAGCGTGGATTACGTGGGCGCGGGCACGGTGGAGTTCATCGTCTCCGCCGACCGCCCCGACGAGTTCTTCTTCATGGAGATGAACACCCGCTTGCAGGTGGAGCACCCCGTGACCGAGCTGGTCACCGGCATCGACCTGGTGGAAAGCCAGGTACGGGTGGCGGCGGGGCAGAAGCTGGCGGTGGCGCAGGACGACATCCGCATGGTCGGGCACGCGATCGAGGCCAGGGTGTACGCCGAGGATCCCGGGCGCGGATTCCTGCCTACCGGCGGCACGGTGCTCGACCTCGACGAGCCGCAGGGCCCCGGGGTGCGGGTCGATTCGGGCCTGCGGATCGGCACGCGCGTCGGCAGCGACTACGACCCGATGCTGTCGAAGGTCATCGCGCACGCCGGTGACCGCGCCGCCGCGCTCGCGAAACTCGACCGGGCGCTGGCCGACACGGTCCTGCTCGGCGTGACCAGCAATATCGAGTTCCTGCGCTTCCTGCTGGCCGACCCGGACGTGGCCGAGGGTCGGCTGGACACCGACCTGCTGGACCGGCGGGTGGCCGACTTCCATCCCGCCCCGGTCGGCGACGACGAGTTCGTCGCCGCGGCGGCCTGGCACTGGCTGCGCCGCTGGCCGGCCGCGCCGCGCGATCCCTGGGAAGTCCCGTCCGGCTGGCGGATCGGGGCCGACGCGCCCACACCGATCCGGCTCGCGGGCGGCGAGCGGGTCGAGCACGTCTACCTCTCCGGCACACCCGACAACGGCGCGGTGCGGGTCGGTGACGGCGAAAGTCTCTCGCTGACAGCCTCTTTCACCGATTCCGGCGATCCGTACGCGGGCGTGCTCACCCTCACCCGCGACGGCCTGCGCCGCACCTACCGGGTCGCAGAGCAGGACGGCCTGCTGTGGGTGGCCGGACCGTCGGGCATCGCGGGGTTGCGCGAAGTGGCCGAGACGAACGTGCGCGGCGGTGACGAACACGTCGGCGACGCCGAAATCCGCTCTCCCATGCCCGGTTCGGTGATCGCGATACCGGTCGCTTCCGGCGCCGCCGTCGCCGCGGGCGATCCGGTGGTCATCGTGGAGGCGATGAAGATGGAGCACTCGCTCACCGCGCCGGTCGCCGGAACCGTCGAACTGCTGGTCGAGCCCGGCGTCCAGGTGCGCCTCGACCAAGTGCTGGCGCGCGTCGTCGCGCAGGCCGAAACGAACCACGCCGAACAGGCCGAACGAGAAGGAACCCCCACATGACCGACTTCCTGTCCACCGGCACGCTGCCGGAGGAGTACCGGGATCTCGCGCTGACCGTGCGCGACTTCGCACGGTCGGTGGTCGCGCCGGTGGCGGCCGAGCACGACGCGAACCACACCTTTCCCTACGCAGTCGTCGCGGGAATGGCCGAGATGGGTCTGTTCGGCCTGCCGTTCCCCGAGGAGTACGGCGGCATGGGCGGCGACTACTTCGCCTTGTGCCTGGCGCTCGAGGAGCTGGGCAAGGTCGACCAGAGCGTGGCGATCACGCTGGAAGCCGGTGTCTCGCTGGGCGCGATGCCGATCTACCGCTTCGGCAACGACAAGCAGAAACAAGAATGGCTGCCGCAGCTGACCAGCGGCCGCAACCTCGCCGCGTTCGGCCTCACCGAACCGGGCGCGGGCAGCGACGCGGGCGGCACCAGGACCACCGCGGTCGCCGACGGCGGCGAATGGATCATCAACGGCAGCAAGCAGTTCATCACCAACTCCGGCACCGACATCACCAAGCTCGTCACGGTCACCGCGGTCACCGGGCAGACCGGCGGCAAGAAGGAGATCTCGACCATCCTGGTGCCGACCGACACACCCGGTTTCGTCGCCGAGCCCGCGTACAACAAGGTGGGCTGGAACGCCTCCGACACCCATCCGCTCAGCTTCACCGACGTGCGCGTGCCCGAGGACAACCTGCTCGGCGAGCGCGGCCGCGGCTACGCGAACTTCCTGCGCATCCTCGACGAAGGGCGCATCGCCATCGCCGCGCTCTCGGTAGGGGCCGCGCAGGGCTGCGTGGACGAGAGCGTCCGCTATGCCAAGGAGCGGGAAGCGTTCGGCCAGGCGATCGGGCGCAACCAGGCCATCGCTTTCAAGATCGCGAGGATGGAAGCGCGGGCGCATGCCGCCAGGACGGCCTACTACGACGCCGCGGCGCTGATGCTGGCGGGCAAGCCGTTCAAGAAGCAGGCGTCCATCGCGAAGCTGGTGGCCAGCGAGGCCGCCATGGACAACGCCCGCGACGCGACACAGATCTTCGGCGGCTACGGCTTCATGAACGAATACGCCGTCGCCCGGCACTATCGCGACAGCAAGATCCTGGAAATCGGCGAGGGGACGACGGAGGTTCAGCTGATGCTGATCGGACGGGAGCTGGGCCTGTGACCCGGCGCGCGGTCGTGCAACGCGGCCTGTGGTTCGAAGAGTTCGACACCGAGGTGGTCTACGAGCACCGACCGGGCCGCACCATCACCGAGGCCGACAACGTCCTGTTCACCACGCTGACCATGAACACGCAAGCGCTGCACTTGGACGCGGCGTTCAGCGAGCGGCTGCCCCCGTTCAACCAGCGGTTGGTGAACTCCATGTTCACGCTGTCCACCCTGATCGGGTTGTCGGTGGCGCAGCTGACCCAGGGCACCATCGTGGCCAACCTCGGCTTCTCGGAGGTGGCGTTCCCCAAGCCGCTGTTCCACGGCGACACCATGTACGCCGAGACCGTGGTCACCGACAAGCGCGAGTCGAACAGCCGCCCCGGAGAGGGCATCGTGACCTTCGCGCACACGGCACGCAACCAGCACGGCGACGTCGTCGCCACCGCGGTCCGCAAAACGCTGGTCCGCAAAGCTCCGCCCTCCGCGGAGACGTCCGCCCCGGAGGGGGACCTGGCATGAGCTGGCAGATGGCGGGACCGGCGTGGTTGTTCTGCCCGGCCGATCGTCCCGATCGCTTCGCGAAGGCGGCCGCGGCGGCGGACGTGGTGATCCTGGACCTGGAGGACGGCGTCGCCGCGCACGACAAGGCATCGGCGCGCAAGGCGCTGCTGGACACGCCGCTGGACCCGGAGACCACCGTGGTGCGGGTGAACGCGGCCGGCACCGACGAGCACGCGCTCGATCTCGCGGCGCTGGCCGACACCGTCTACCGACGACTGATGCTGCCGAAATGCGAGTCGGCCGAACAGGTCTCGGCGCTGGCGGACTACGAGGTGATCGCGCTGATCGAGTCGCCCCTCGGCGCGCTCACGGTCGGCGAGGCGGCGGCGAGCAACGCGATCGGCGTCATGTGGGGCGCGGAGGACCTGGTGGCCGGGCTCGGCGGCACCGCGAGCAGGCACGCCGACGGGAGCTATCGCGACGTGGCCCGGCATGTGCGCTCGACCACGTTGCTGGCCGCCAAGGCGCACGGCAAGTTCGCCCTGGACTCGGTGTATCTGAACCTTCGCGATCCGGAGGGTCTGCGCGCCGAAGCCGAGGACGCGGTCGCTGTCGGTTTCGACGCCAAGGTCGCGATCCACCCGTCCCAGGTGCCGGTGCTGCGGGCCGCCTACGCGCCGTCCGAGCAGGAGCTCGCCTGGGCCATGCGAGTGCTGGAGGAGGCGCCGAAGCATCGCGGTGTCTTCGCCCTCGAGGGCAGGATGGTCGATGGCCCCGTGTTCCGGCACGCCGAGCAGATCGTGCGGCGCGCCGACCGCGACTGAGCACCGAGTTTCCACAACCAGGAGGACCGCGATGCAACCCCAATGGGTGCCGACCGAAGAAGACATCGCCAGCGCGACCATCACCGACTTCGCGCGATTCGTCGCGGCGCGCACCGGCGTGCACGCGGCCGACTATCACGCGTTGTGGCAGTGGTCGGTCGAGGATCTCCCCGGTTTCTGGCACGCGCTGTGGGACTACTTCCAGCTCGGCGACGTCGCGGGTGAGGTCCTGGCGAGCGCCGAGATGCCGGGAGCCCAGTGGTTCCCCGGCACCCGGTTGAACTACGTGGACCAGGTGATCCGGCAGTTACGCACCGACCGGCCCGCGATCAAAGCCGTCAGCGAGGACGCCGCGGTACGAGAAGTGTCCTGGGTCGAATTGATCGACCACACAGCGGCTTTCGCGCAGACGCTGCGTGCACTGGGCGTTCGGCCCGGCGACCGGGTGGCCGGGTATCTGCCGAACATCCCGGAGGCGGTGGTCGCGTTCCTGGCCACCGCGAGCATCGGCGCCATCTGGAGCGCTTGCGGCCAGGACTACTCGCCGAAAGCCGCGCTGGACCGGCTCGGGCAGCTCGAACCCACCGTCCTGGTCACCGCCGACGGTTACCGTTTCGGCGGCAAGGCGCACGACAAGCGCGACGACATCGCCGCGTTGCGCGCGGGCCTGGAATCCTTGCGGGGCACGATCGCGGTTTCCCGGCTCGGGCTCGAGGTACCGGACGCGACCTCCTGGGACGAAGCGGTCACCGCCACGGAGGCGGTGATCACCACGGAGCCGGTGGATTTCGACCATCCGCTGTGGATCGTGTTCTCCTCCGGCACCACCGGTCTGCCCAAGGGCATCGTGCACGGCCACGGTGGCGTGGTGCTCGAACACCTGAAAGCGGTTGCCCTGCAATCGGACATCGGTCCCGAGGACACCTTCTTCTGGTACACGAGCCCGAGCTGGATGATGTGGAACTTCCAGATCGCGGGTCTGCTGGCCGGAGCGACCATCGTCACCTACGACGGCAGCCCGACCGCTCCGGCTCCGGACGCGTTGTGGCGTATCGCCGCCGAAGTCGGCGCGACCGTGCTGGGCACCAGCCCCGGCTACGTGCTGGCGTGCATCAAAGCGGGCTCCGTACCGCGCGCCGACCACGACTTGTCGGCGCTGCGCACCGTCGGGATCACCGGTTCCGCGCTGCCCACCTCCTCGGCGCTGTGGCTCGGCGAGAACGTCGGCGAGCACGTACAGGTCTCCTCGATCAGCGGCGGCACCGACGTGGTGTCGGCCTTCATCGGCGGCGTGCGCACCGTGCCCGTGTGGCCCGGTGAACTGTCGGCGCCCTACCTCGGCGTCGCGCTCGACGCCTACGACCCGGCCGGGCAGCCGGTACGCGGCGAGGTGGGCGAACTCGTCGTCACCGCGCCGATGCCGTCCATGCCGGTCTCCTTCTGGCGCGACGAGGACGGAAAGCGTTACCACGACGCGTATTTCGACATGTTCCCCGGCGTCTGGCGGCACGGTGACTGGATCACCGTCACCGATCACCACAGCGTGATCGTGCACGGGCGGTCGGATTCCACGCTCAACCGGCACGGCATCCGGATGGGCAGCGCCGACATCTACCAGTCCGTGGAACGGCTCCCGGAGATCGCCGAGGCGCTGGTGATCGGCGCCGAGCAGCCCGACGGCGGATACTGGATGCCGCTGTTCGTGGTCCTCGCTCCCGACGCGGAACTCACCGACGAGCTGAAAACCCGCATCGACCACACCATCCGCACCGAGGTGTCGCCCCGCCACGTCCCCGACGAGATCATCCTCGCCCCCGGCATCCCGCACACGCGCACCGGCAAGAAGCTGGAAGTGCCCATCAAGAAGCTGTTCCAGGGCGCCGAGCCGAGCCGCGTCGTCGAACGCAGCGCGGTGGACGACCCGGACCTGCTCGACTGGTACGCGGGCATTCGGCCGGCGGCGCGCAGCTGAAGCGGCGACCGCGCATGAGCGCCTAGTGGAGGCTGCCCTGTGGCACGACCCAGACATGGGGCTGCCTCGTCAACGCCGCGATATGCTCGAAGTCCGCGTCGTAGTGGACCAGTACGGCCCCATGGAATTCGGCGACGGCGGCAGTGATCAGATCCACGATCCCCGCGGCTCGATGGTGGCCTTTGCGAGCCATCAACTGCTGAACCTCTCGTGCACGCTCGGCGATCGTCTCATTGATCGGCAGGTTGACGTAGAGAGCGCGACGGCGCTGTGCGATGTTCTGCACGTCGGCGAGGTTGCGTCCGGAG
The DNA here is from genome assembly GCA_019930625.1 of Nocardia asteroides. Classification (NCBI taxonomy): domain Bacteria; kingdom Bacillati; phylum Actinomycetota; class Actinomycetes; order Mycobacteriales; family Nocardiaceae; genus Nocardia; species Nocardia asteroides. The sequence continues at coordinate 2,737,141 of CP082844.1, read as the reverse complement.
TAACCGGCTTCCAGGTCTACCGTGACACAGGTCGCGGCCGCGCGATCGGCAATCAGTCCGGCGATCACAGCACGCACCGGCTCGTGCGCGAGTCGGGCGCTTGCGGAGGTGTCCACGAGATGCAAACGGAGCGGGGTGGTTTCGCTCAACGGCGAGCCTCGCGCATTATCTCGCCGTCACCGATGTCGGGGCCGACGCCGAACCCGTACGGATCGGTCAGAACCTGTTCGATCCTGCGCCTCCGGTCGGCGACGAACTGCAGTGCCGCGTTCACCGTGTCTTTCTTCGTGGTGGTGCCCAACTCCTTGGCGGCGAGGGCTAGGGCTTCGTCGTTCACATCGATCATCGTCTTCATATACATCAGCATATATCTGTGGAAACCTTCCGGGCAATACTGCGTCATCTGCGGTAGACGCGCCCTCCTATCGATGCGGTGAAGACCGCAGGCCGCGCGCCGCGGGCGGCGTTCAGGTTGCGCTTCTCCTGCGGGGTGAGCCGATAGCGCGCCGTGATCCGCCGTGCCGCGGCGACCACAGCGCCCACCACAGGTATGGGGTCCACCGGGTGCAAAGCCAACGCCATGCCGAACTCCTTACCAGAAAGACGCACCGTCACAGTCGTATTCGGACGAACGGGGGCGCCGGACGGTTTTCGGTCCCGAATCGGGCCGCCCGGCCTCGACCGTCCGGCATCGGCCGGAGTCCGGGTCGCTCCTCGCGCCGAAGAACCAGCCGGTCCGCGGCAGTCGGCATCGCGAGTCCGAGGGCATCCACCACGCGAGCATCCATGCCGCCCGGGCCTGCTGCGCTGCTGGACGCCTACTGGCGCCACCATGTGCTGCCTCGGCGCGAACGCTCGCGCGCCCTGCTCGAACAAGCTCGAGCCGCGGGCGTCCTCACCCCGGCAGCCGACCTCGACATCCTGCTCGACATGCTCAACGGCGCGATCATCCACCACCTGCTGCTGGAACCCGTCCGATCCCAAGCGAGCGAAGACCCGCGACCGGCCGACCTGACCGCATACCTGCGCAGCCTGCTGCGCCAAACCGGCTTCGCCCTCCCGGCCGGCTCCGACGCCTCGCCTCCTGCGGAATAGCGATCCATCCGAGGACATCGCACCTCGCCGCGTTGCCGGTCGCCGAGATCGAACACCGTGGACTCGCCGTCGGCGGTATCGAGCCCGGCCCACCGACTCCGGCACGGTTTCGGTCTCGCGGGCGAGCCGGTGCGGGAGCGCTCCGATGAACGCAGGGACTACCGGAGAGCGCCTCCGCACCGCCGGGAACCGCCGTCCGCAAGGACCTTTCGCACCTCGGGTACGGCTGCGATCGCTGCGAGATCCGCGCCATCACCACGGCGTCGCGCGGAAGGCCCGGGTTGGTCGTCAGCACGCCAACATAGCAATATGTAAATACGAATTCTTCACATTATGTGGTCTTGTTCTGCACATATATTAGTGTAAGTTTATCCTCGTTCGACAACCTGCACGGCATGGCGTCGTGGTGCCCCCGCTCCGCCCAGTCGGGTTGTCGATTTCCGGGCGCACCGGCGCGGACAGCACACCTCGTCCCCCGGAGCCCGGCGCACAGGTACGGCTCCCGGGGGCCGCTCATCCCCGGGAGCCGTATCGCGTGACACGGCGGCCCCGGCCATACGACCAGGTCGTTACGATGTTCGTCATGAGTGTCGACAATCGCCGTACGGCGCGGAAGGCGAGCAGCGGCGACTCGGCACCTCGGGAGATCCGGCGCAGGCCGAAGAATCGCCGTGCCCAGATCGCGGCGGCGTCGGCGGCCGCGTTCGGCGCGCTGGGCTACCACGGCGTGAGCATGGACGACATCGCCTCCGGGCTCGGGATCAGCTCCGCGGCGCTGTACCGCCATTACCCGAGCAAGTACGCGCTGTTCCGAGAAGAACTGTTGCGCGTCGGCCGGGCGATGACCGAGTCGGTCCAGTTGCCCGAGGAGGCGGCGCAGTGGCCGGCCGAGCAGCGCCTCCGGCACGTGCTCGACGCGCTCATCGCGGTCACGATCGAGAACCGCCCGACCGTCACGCTGGTGCGCTGGGAGGGCCGGTACCTCGAGCCCGACGACCAGACCACGCTCAACGAGCAACAGGCCACGGTCCTCGGCGCACTGGGCGGCGAGCTGGCCGCGCTGCGCCCGGAACTCGCCGAGGAAGACCTGCGCGTGCTGCGCGCGGCCCTGCTCAGCACGATCACCAGCGTCGCCGACCACCACGCCGCTCTTCCCGTGAAACCGCTTGCCCGCCTGCTGCATTCGGCGTGCTGGTCGGTCGCGCACGCGAAACTGCCCGCACAGCGCGCGGTCGAGCCGGTCGCGGTGGTGGAGATACCGGACTCGTTCAAACACGAACTGCTGCTGCGCAAAGCGGTCGAGCTGTTCCATGAGCGCGGCTATCCGAACGTCAGCGTGGAGGACATCGCGACGGCCGCGGGCCTGTCGGCGGCCTCGGCGGTATACCGGTTCTACCGGGGCAAGAGCGATATCCTCGCCGCCGCGTTCCGCCGGGCGGCCGAACGGGTTTCCGGCGCTGTCGGCCCCGCCGTGGCGGCGGCCACGGATGCCGAGGACGCGCTCACCGCGCTGATCGCTCAGTACGTCGCCGGATCGTTCGCCGAACGCGCCCTCACCTTCGTGTATTACACGGAGTTCCAGCATGTTCCGGTCGAGGAGCGCACGGTCCTGCGCAATATCCAGCGGCTCAGCGTCGAAGAGTGGGCGCGGTTGCTGCGGGAGGTGCGCTCGGAGCTCACTCCGGCCGAGGCGCGCATCCTCGTCCACGCGGCCTTCGCGGTGGTCGTCGACCTCGGTCGCGCCTTCGGCAACGAACCGCTTGCCGCCCAGGACCGGGTGCGGCTGCTGATGCAACTGGTGCTCTTCGGACGGCCCGCGCGCTAGCGCTATATGTTATCGCGAATTCTCGGATGAATGTACGGATAATGCGACTTGAAAGCTGGTTCGCAGCTTCTTTGTGATCTGCCGTTCAATTCTTCCCCCGGTAGGGAAACGCTGGGGTGCCGGAGGTCTGACTGGGCTACCATCGCGGCATGGGTGCCCGGGATCGCCGCGCTGCGGACAAGGCGGCCGACGGGACACCCGCACGGGTGGTCCGGCGCCGGCCGCGCGACCGCCGCGCCCAGATCGCGGCGGCGTCGGCCGAGGCGTTCGGCGCGCTGGGCTACCACGGCGTCAGCATGGACGACATCGCCTCGCGGCTCGACATCAGCTCGGCGGCGCTGTACCGCCACTACCCGAGCAAGTACGCGTTGTTCCGCGAGGAAGTGTTGCGGCTGGGCGCGGTCAGCCAGGAAGCCGCGCGGCTGCCGGAAGCCACCGGCCTGCCCGCCGGACAACGTCTCGAACGAGTGCTCGACGCTCTGATCGCGGCCGCCATCGCCAACCGGCGTAGCGCCGCGTTGTTGCGGTGGCAGCGGCGCTACCTGGAGGACGCCGACGCGGCCACCCTCGCCGACCAGCTCGCCGGTGTGAACGCCGCGCTCATGTCGCTGCTCGCCGAGACCAGGCCCGCGCTGTCCAAGGCCGACCGCGCCGTGCTCGCCACGGCGGAGCTGAGCGTGCTCAGCAGCATCGGCGATCACCACGTGTCGATCCCGGTGCGGGCGCTCACCGCGCGGCTGACCGCGGCCTGCCGCGCGGTCGCCGCGTGCGAGCTGCCCCCGCCCGGCAGCGCCGAAACCGAGAACCTCGCCGCCGAGATCCCGCTGACGTTCAAACACGAATTGCTGCTGACGCGCGCGGTCGAGCTGTTCCACCAGCGCGGGTACCCGAACGTCAGCGTCGAGGACATCGCGACCGCCGCCGGACTGCCCGCCTCCTCGGCGGTGTACCGGTTCTATCGCGGCAAGGGCGACATCCTCACGGCCGCGTTCCGCCGAGCGGCGGATCGGGTGTCGGCCGTCATCGGGCCCGCCGTCGCCGCCGCCGAGACGCCCGAGCAGGCGCTCGGCACGCTGATCGAGTTGTACGTAGCCGGCTCGTTCGCCGAGCGCGAGCTGACCTTCGTCTACTACGCCGAGATCAGCAACGTGCCGCCGGAGGAGCGCACCGTGCTGCGCAACATCCAGCGACTCAATGTCGAGGAGTGGGCCAAATTGCTGGTCGCCATGCGGCCCGAGCTTTCCCCGGCTGAGGCGCGCTTGCTCGTGCACGCCGGATTCGCCTTGGTGGTCGATCTGGGTGAACGCTTCGGCTCCAGCGACCCGGTCTGCTCGCCAGGGCGTGTGATCCGCTTGATGCAGGTGATCCTGTTCGGCCGACCGGCGCAGTAGAGCCGCACACCTGCTCGACGGCGTCGAGTGCGGTGGGGCCCGCACCCCCATCGAGGCGTTACCAGTGCGGCGAGCTACACGCAAGCTCGGGCCCCGCCGAAGGACTTCGCGGAGTATTACGCCAGCGGCGAACACCTCGGAGGGAATCGACCCCGCTTCACCGCTGTTGCGGCAGGAGGAGCGCGCGTTCCGATCGACGCGACGCTCGTGGAGCATTTCCCCAGTTTGCGGCTTCGGAAGGAACCATCCTCATGAGCACAGATATCGACGCCCAGCCCGCCGCTGCCTCCGGCACCTTCGCCATCGGCGGCGATCTTCCGGTGCACCGGCTCGGGTACGGCGCGATGCAGTTGACCGGCCCCGGGGTGTGGGGTGATCCGAAGGACCCGGACGAGGCGGTAAGGGTCCTGCGCCGCGCGGTGGAACTCGGCGTGAACTTCATCGACACGGCCGACTCCTACGGCCCGTTCGTCAGTGAGAATCTGATCCGCGAGGCGCTGCACCCCTATCGCGATGATCTCGTCATCGCCACCAAGGCGGGGCTCACACGGCAGGGGCCCAACGAGTGGCGTCCGGTCGGTAGGCCCGAATACCTGCGCCAGCAAGCCGAACTCAGCCTGCGCCACCTCGGTGTCGACCGGATCGACCTCTACCAGCTGCATCGCATCGACCCCCAGGTGCCGCTGGCCGACCAGCTCGGCGAACTCGTCGCGCTCCAGCAGGAGGGCAAGATCCGCCACATCGGCCTGTCCCAGGTGAGCGTCGAACAACTGCGTCAAGCGCGTGAGATCGCCACCATCGCCTCGGTGCAGAATCTGTACAACCTGGCCAACCGGGCCGACGAGGACGTACTGAACTACGCCGAACAGGAGAACATCGCGTTCATTCCGTGGTTCCCCATCGCCACCGGTGAACTCGCCGCCCCGGGCGGTCCCCTGTCGACCGCGTCCGCCGAACACGGCGCGACCCCCGCCCAGCTCGCCCTCGCCTGGCTGCTGCGCCGCTCCCCCGTCATGCTCCCGATCCCCGGCACTTCCAGCGTCGCGCACGTCGAGGAGAACATCGCCGCCGCGCGAATCACACTGACCGACAGCGAATTCGAGGCCCTGACCGCCGCCGGACCGACCGGAGACTGACCGGCCCGACTATGGTTCGCGGCAGGACGGTGCCGCCTCAACGGCCGAGTGGCTGCCGGCCCGAGGTAGCGGCGCCAACTGTCAGGCGCGAACGAGCGTCGCCCCGCAGCTGAGTCATTCGGCGTCGATCCGAATCGCCGCAGCCGGGCACGCCTGTTCGGCTTCGCGCACCGCGGCATGGTGGCAGCGCGGCGGTTCGGGTCGCAGCACCACCGACTTGCCGTTGTGGTCCTGATCGAACACCTGCGGTGCGGTCAGCGCGCACATGCCCGCCCCGATGCACAGTTGCCGGTCGACATTGATCTTCATCCGCTTCCCTCACCAGGTAACCGGCAGTGAGTGCACGCCATAGATGTCCAGGCCGTGCCGCAGCGGAACCTCGGCGGGCGGCACCGCCAGCCGCAGCCCCGGGAACCGCCGCAGCAGTGCGGGCAGCGCGACCCGCATCTCCACGCGGGCCAGTTGCTGACCGAGGCACTGGTGCACGCCGTGGCCGAAGCCCAGGTGCCCGACCGCGTTGCGGGCGACATCGAGGGTGTCGGGGTCATCGAACTTCGCGGGATCGCGGTTCGCGGCTTGAATCGACAGGGCGACCGTCTGGCCCGCCTTGATCACCTGTCCGTCCAGCTCGACATCCGCCAAAGCGGTGCGGGCACCGGTGTGCGCGATGCTCAGATACCGCATCAGCTCCTCGACAACCCGCTCGGTGTTATCGGGTTCGGCGCGCACCGCAGCGAGCTGTTCAGGGTGGCTCAACAGCGCGAAAGCGCCGAGCGACAGCATGTTCGCCGTGGTATCCAGGCCCGCCCCGAGCAGCAGAGCGCCGATACCGGCTAGTTCGGTGTCGGTGAGGTCGGTGTCGGTGAGGTCGCTGAGCAGGTCGTCGGTCGGCTCGGCGCGTTTGGTGAGCACCAGCCCATGCACGTACTCCTGGATCGTGGTGAAGGCCGCCAGCCGCTTGTCCATCGAGTCGTCCACCCCACCGAGGGCGACCATGTTCTCGTGGAAGAGGCCGCGGTCGGCATAGGGCACGCCGAGCAATTCGCAGATCACCAATGCGGGGATCGGGTAGGCGAAGGTCTCGACGAGATCGACCGCACCACCGGTGCGTTCCATCGCGTCGAGATGGTCTTCGGTGATACTCGTGATGTGCTCGGTGAGTTGTCGCATTCGCCGGACGGTGAATTTCCCCGCCAGCAGCTTTCGGTATCGCGTGTGCTCCGGTGCGTCGACTCCGAGCATGTCGCCCGGCACGGCAGGCGGGATGTCGCCCGCGTCGGCCAGCGGGTAGTGCGTGATCTCGTACCGCACGCTGAAGCGCGGGTCGGCGAGCACTGCCCGTACCACCGAATAGCCGGTGGCCAGCCATCCCTGGTGACCGTCGGGGAAGGTCATCGGAGTCAGCGGGCGTTGCGCGCGGATCGTCGCCAAGCCGGGAGGCGGATCGAACGGGCATCCCGCCCTGCGGGAGGTGGGGAGTTCTACTGCGTCGGGCATGGCTTGTGACACGGTGGCGCCTTTCGGGCTCGATAGTTTAGACATATCTGAACGCTATGTTGCGTTCAGAAGCGAGTCCACAAAAGACGTGGACAGTTCGCCGATATATGCAGGTAATTGACAAATCTGGATTGCAACGATCTGAAGCTCAATGCAAAGACCAGGTTCTGAGAATTGCAATGAGATGCGCTTGAACGCATACTGCTACGCAATGCGAGCTGAGCCGAGAAGGGGGCACGATGCCGGGTGGCAGACTGACACCGCACGATCGCCGAGAGATCGCGAGCGGACTGGCACAGGGGCTCGGGTACGCCGAGATCGCCCGGCAACTCCAGCGGCCGACGTCGACGGTGAGCCGGGAGGTGACGCGCAACGGCGGTCCGAACCGCTATCAGCCACAGCGCGCCCAGCAAGCGACCGAGCGGCGCGCGCGTAGGCGTAGACGGCCGACCGCTCCGAGTGCGACCACTGCCGAGGACGCCGCGACGCGCGAATATCTGGATCAGCTCACCTCATTGATGGTGCGAACCGGTATCCCGCGGTCCGCGGCCAACGTGCTCGCGAGCCTCTACTCCTGCGACAGCGGCAGTCTCACCGCCGCCGAACTGGTGCAGCGACTGCGGGTCAGTCCGGCAACGATCTCCTCGGCCGTCGGTGTGCTCGAAACGCAGGGACTCATCCGCCGCGTCCGCGACGCGGGCCGCCGGCGCGACCGCTATGTTCTCGACGAAGACACTTGGGTAGAGGCGACTTTGGCGAGTGCGCGGCAGGTCCACGCTCTTGCCGAAGCCGCCCGGCACGGCGTAGACGTGTTCGGTGCCGCGACACCGGCCGGGTCACGCTTTCGCGCGATGGGAGAGTTCCTCGAATTCGTCGGGCACGACATGATCGCATCGGCCACGCGCTGGCGAACCGTCTTCGACGAGGGCTCGATACCGGTGAACGATCACCGGTCCGACTGGCGGACATGAAAAAGATCGGTCAACCGGGCCGTGACGGACAACTGGGCGAGGCGATCAGCTTCCGCGCAACCGGGCGAGCGTGGCAGGACCGATCCCTTTCACCGCGAGGATGTCGGAATCCGATGCCTCGAGCACCTTTTCCCACGATCCGAACCTAGCCGTCAAGATTTCCCGCCGGCGCTGCGGTAGACCACCGGCGGACACGGAGCCCGAATCGCTTCGAGCAAGCGTTCGAATGCGCTTCACGACCGACGGACTGATATCCGGCACCGCCCGCAATTCCCGCACACCAGCCTTGCGAATTGCCTGGACATCGCCGATGTAGATGAACAGGTCACGCGCCAGAGCCAGGTCTCGGTTCTTCGTGACCTTCTCGACGAAATCGACCATCGGTTCCGGCGCAGCACTGATGACCATCGAGCGAATCGCTATTCTATTGTCAACTATCTCCAGCTGAAGATCGTTCAGGCAGTCCATGACCTTCGTTCGATAGTCCGGACAATTCTCGGCCAGCCACTGCGCCGCCGCAGTGTCGTTCCCGGAGCGGAATTCCTCGGTGTTCATCAGCGCTTCGAACTCCTCGAGCTGCGCATCCGTCAAGCCGGCAGACAGCACACTTCCCACGCGGTATTCGAGTTGCTCATAAATCGTTTCCAAGATGGTATGGCGAATCTTCGGCGGCAGATCCACCAACCCGAGCTTCTCCAACATGGAGTCATTCAGCTCGATCATCTGCTGTGCCCCCTTCGCTACGAGCCTTGATCAGTTTGGTCCGCAGCGCATCGACGAACGATCCGGCCGCGGGGTGCGTGCGCGTGGTTCCTATTCCTTCCGCCACGACCGCCGGCTCGGATTCGGTGATGCTCTCCGCCACAGGAGCTGATTCCGCGTCCCCACCAGGTTTCGGCGACTTCATCGCGGCCTGTAGCGAACTCTTGAAGAAGGACTGACTGGACCTTTTGATCGCTGCCATCTGCCTATCCATGCCCTTGACCGACCGGGCTCGCTGGCGCGAGATGTGGTCGCCCTCCAGACTGAAGGCGGGTTGCACCATGCCGTTGAGCAGCAGCGAGCATGCGGCGTAGTGATTGGGAAGTCGGCGCAGCGCCTCGGTGGCGAATTCCGGGCCGAAGCGCCCGGCGAACTGCTCCGCATCACGATCACCCATCCGGAAGCCCAGCACGGTGCCCACGTTTCCCAGCAAGGCGTGTTGAATGGGCTCGGAGAGCTGCTCCAAATATTGATTGGCGATGACCGCATACAGGCCGAATTTCCGGCCCTCCGCCAGAATGTCCGGTAGCGCACCCTTCGAGAAGGATTGCGCCTCGTCGACGAAGAGAGCAAACGGTTTATCGGTGCTTCGCCTCAGTGCCGCAGTCCAATAGCGGGTGAGATACAGATAGCCCAGCAGCTGCGCCACGGGAGCGCCGATCTCGCCTTTCTGCAGTGAGACCACAATGATCTTGCCGTTGTCCATCACCTCGGTCGGATCGAGCATGTCGTGCCCGCTGCCCAGTATCTTCCTCAGCACGGCATTCGTTCGGAAAGCAGTGAACTTACTGGTGAACCACCCCAGGACCTCCGACAGCGTATGCGCGTCGGTCTGCTCCATTTCCTGATCCCAGAAGTCCTTCAAAAACTGCTCTTTCACCGACGCACGCTGAGTTGTCCGGTACTTCTTGTCCAGGAAAAGACGAGGCACATCCAGGAGCGATGCCCTGCGGCCCTTTGCCGCGATCAGGGTCAGCATCCCCATCCGGAACCAGGATTCCCAGCGAGGTCCCACGATGCCCTGTTGTGTGGGATCGAAGAGATCCGCGAACATCGCCGTGACATTGGCCAGCGCGGTGTCTCGCTGGAGAAGATCCGAGACGGCGAACGGGTTGATGGGCGCAGGCGCATCGAGATCCGAAGCGTCGATGAAATGAACGTCCCGCGTTCTGCTCGCCGGTAGATCGCCGAGGAGCCGGATTGCCGCGTCGCCATGCGGGTCGATGAACAGGATTCCGTGACCTGCCGCGGCCACCTCGCACGCCATGGCGCGCAACATCGTCGATTTGCCGGAGCCGGTCTGCCCCGGGATATAGACGTGGCGCGAGAAATCGGCCACGGGCAGCAGCACATCGAGAGCCTCACCTTTGGCATCTCTTGCCAGCCCGAGGCGGATACCCTCGCCCGCGGCCGCGCTGACGACCTGTTCCGGCGCGCGGACGAAATGTGCGGGGACGACCGGGAAGCCGGGGAAGGACGCCTCGTGTGCCACCGGGATGCGCATGAGAGCCGCGAGTGTGCGGGCGCCCAGGATTTCCGGTGCCGGACGGGAGTCCTCGAGACGCTGGATCTCGAGCGGAGCTCCGATCGAGCGAATCGCGGAGAGCAGCCGAGGCGACGGCTCGGCGCTACATACCAGCGTCACCGTCGCGCGGACGAACGGTCCACCCGTCCGGAGGATGCTGGTCAGTAGTTCAGGAGTCATTCCCTCCGGTCCGTTGGCATCGCGCGCGAGGTCCTCGAGGCTGCGGCCGTTCGGACCGATCGGCTTGACGATGACTTCGAGCCGTACGAAGGCCTGATCCAGCATCGCCGCACACAATCCGCGCAAGCTCGTCAGCGGCTCGTATGTGGGTTGCAGCGGCCGCCTTCGCGATGGCGTGTCCGCCCGGAACATGGAGCGGCGAATCGAGTAGCGATGCGGCAACGGCGGAGTCGGCCGCGCGACTTCCGGCTCGACCGCGCCCACTATCGGGCTGTCGGGCTCTCCGAGCAGATTCGCGAGGCCACCGAAGTGCACGGATGGTTCTCCGCTCTCGGTACGCAACGTCATGCACACGCGGAGTGACCCCGGTTTGTCGCGGGTCTCGAGCCGAACCGTCAGAGTCTCCCCGAGAGGTAGGTGCGCCGCGAACGCGTAAATTCGTTCCGAGAACCGCGAGCGCCTTTCTCTCTCTTCGTCCGTCCAAGCCGCGACCAGTGATTCGCTGGCGAGAATCTCGCCCGCGATCACCGCGATTTGTATGGCATCAGGCATCGGCCATCCCCCGTCATTGCAATTTGATTTGGCGCACAATCGAATCCGCCCATACCGCGGGCGCACCCCGTTCCCGCAGCGCGTCGACCACCTTCTCCGGACTGCTTCCCTGCGCCAGCATGTTCTCGGCGAGTGCTCTGAGCTCCTCCGCAGTACCGAGCCCGAGTTCGGGCCGGTACCCGGACGCCGGCTTCGCCGAGTCGAGCTGTTGGCGCAGGGAATCCACGGCTGCCTGGAGCATCAGCAGCTGCGCCGACTCCGGGGACCCGCCCGCCTCCGCGACCGCCACCGATCGTTCGGGGAAGACGACCGAAAGTTCCGGGCGCTGCATGGTTTCGACGACGGCCTGGACGATCTCCCTCTCGAGCACATCGGCCCAGCGGGGGCGCTGCGTGCGGTACTCGAGATGCCGCTGATTGCGCAGATCGAAAGGAATGCTCGACGTGTCGCGGGTGATCAACACGCACGGTTTGCCCAGTGCGTGCGCGAGGCCGAGTTCGTAGTACACGTTCGCGTTCTGCTCCGAGACGTCCGCCAGTATCACCGAGCTCTCCTCGATGAGGTCCCAGATCTGCCGGATCACGTTACCGGCTCGGAATATCGAATCACCCCGCTTGGCGACCATGCCGGCCTTCTCGAGTGCTGGGCCGAATATTTCGCCGAAGTACGAGTCGTAGGGATCACCGAAAGGTGAGATGACGAACGCCACCGGAGTCGATGTACCGATTGAATTCTGCCTCGAACTGTTCATCAGGGCAGCAATCCCGGCGTGGTCTTGAACTCGACCCCGTCGGTCAGATCGGAAAGATACCCCTTCAGCGCCCTATCCCGTAGGAAATCTGTCACCGGATGATCGAACCGGCGTAGAAAAGCCGAGAAATCGGGCTCTACGCGCCTGCCTTCCTTATCGTCCCGGGTTTCCGCGAGGTAGTGGAAATCGGCCCATATCGTGCCGTAATCGAGATTACCCGGCGCTTCCACACTGTATATCTCCCTGATGGTCCCACCCGGCGCCTTGATCCAGCGACTGACCGCCAGATCGATTCTGCCCAGACTGCCCAGTTGGTTCTCGTCCAACTCGATGAGCTTGCCATCGGGGCCAGGGACTTTCGACATCGACGACCCGATGAGCGCCGAGTTCTTCACGTCTTGGTTGAACCGGCCCTCCGTATGGAAGTCGTGCAAGATGTATTTGAAGGAGAAGCCGGCGCGCGCGGGGATGATGTCGCGCCGGGTCCCGTTCTTGGGCTCCGAAGAAAGTTCCATGAACTCCCGGACCTTCTCGTACAGCCGGTGAACTTCCGGCATGATGAGCCGGTACCACTCGTAGAAACGCTTCATCGAAGAGCCCGGCCGCGTCAGAGACAGCTCGTTCGAGGTGGTCAACTGCAGCCGGAAATCAGCATCAGCGTCCTTGTAGTGCACGCCCACCGAGTCGTCCGCCGAGGTGCGATTCAACTGGTCGAAGCTGTACAAACCGGATCGCGCGAGGAGTTCGTACGCCTCCTCGTAAACGCAGTCCGCCAGCATGCCCATCTTCGACGAGTCATCCCACGATTTGAACCGTGGGAAATTAATGGTCAGCCGGAAAAAATTTATCGCCGTGAGGTGCTTGAAAATCGGCGCCTGGGAATATTGATCCCAGTCCACGAGGAAGGCCCCACCACTCCCCCCATCCTCCCCAAACGAGGACATGACACTCCTAATGCAAAAGGCGCGATGAAGTTATCGACGTCTCACCAGCGAGGCCAATACAATTATTGCTACAACTTCGCCGGCAACACGCTTGCCAGCCTATCCGACGGACCCCGAATACCAATGGATAGTTATCATTTCGCAAAGAGTAGACCTGCACTCGAACCGTAATCTGACGATCTCCCCGACCATAGCATCGATCTCCCGGGCGGCGCGGTGTTCCGCGCAAGCGAATCACGCTGTTCCCCAGGAAGTGCCGCGTCTCCAGGGAACTAAGGGCACACTTCCCGTTGCATGCGATAGAAGTGATGGCGAAGACGGCTGGAAGATTCAGAATGGTTGGCAGTCAGAGGCATTCACTTCCGAGCGATCGGCCGGCAGATCGACAGGCGGAGCAGCGCGACACCGAGTTCCGCGTGCACCCCGACATCCCCGCCTGGGCTGCCCCGATTGCGGTCCCGGCGGATCGCGTGGATCGGGGGTTGCCGCGGCCCGGTACGCAGCGTTCGCCCTTGCTTCCGCTCGGAGGGCCCCGGCACTGGTCATCGGGCGTATGTGCGGGAGTAGGCGAAAGCGTCGCGAGAGGGCGATGGTTGCGGCCACGAGAGTGGAGCAGGTGGTGAAGTCGCAGTCGCGGTGCAGGATGCTTGCGGTGGCGGCGTTTCACCCTACGGTCGTCGGCTCACATGCGTTCAGGTGCTGCGATACCCAGGAGGTCCAGTCCGTGGGCGAGGGTGCGGGCGGTGAGTGAGCACAGTGCGAGGCGATTGGTTCGGGTCGGTTCGGGGGCGGTCAGGACGGGGCAGTTGTCGTAGAAGGTGGTGAAGTCGCGGGCCAGGTCGTAGAGGTAGCCGCACAGGCGATGCGGTTCCAGGGTGGACCCCACTTCCGCGACGGCGCTGCCGTACGCGTCCAGCTCCAGAGCGAGTGCGCGTTCGGCTGGTTCGAGAGCCTGCTCGGCATCCACCTCCGGGGTCGGCTCACCGGCTTTGCGGAGGATGGACCGGATGCGGGCGTGCGCGTATTGCAGGTACACCGCCGTGTTGCCGGTGAGGGCGGTCATGCGGGCGAGGTCGAAGGTGTAGTCCTTCACTCGTGAGGTGGACAGGTCGGCGTACTTCACCGCGCCGATGCCGGACTGCTCCGCGATCGAATCCAGCTCTGCCGCGGTGAGTTCGGGATTCTTCTCGCGCACGACCTCGCGGGCACGGGAGACCGCGTCGTCCAGCAGGTCCAGCAGACGCACGGTTCCGCCCGCGCGGGTCTTGAAAGGTTTGCCATCGGGGCCGAGCACCGTGCCGTAGGCGATGTGCTCGGCCTCGACGGTTTCGGTGAGCCACCCGGCGCGGCGGGCGGTCTCGAAGATCAACTGGAAGTGCAGGGCCTGGCGCGAGTCCGTGACGTACAGCAGCCGCTGGGCACGCAAAGTGCCGATGCGGTGGCGGATGGTCGCGAGGTCGGTGGTGTCGTAGCCGTAGCCGCCGTCGCGCTTGCGCACCATCAGCGGCACCGGCTGATCGTCGGGGCCGGTCACCGTTTCGGAGAAGACGACCAGCGCCCCGTCGCTCTCGACCGCGATGCCCTTGGCGACCAGTTTTTCGATGGTGTCGGCGAGCATCGGGTTGTAGAACGACTCTCCCACGTTGTCCTCCGGGGTGAGCAGCACGCCGAGCCGGTCGTAGATGTCACGGAATGCCTTCTCCGACTCGGCGACGATCTCGCTCCAGCGGGCCAGCGTCGCCGGGTCGCCGGCCTGCAACGCGACCACCCGCGCGCGGGACCGGTCGGCGAACTCCGGGTCGGCGTCGAAAGCCGCCCGCGCGGCCCGGTAGAGACCGTCGAGGGCCGAGACCGCCGAATCCTCGCCGCCGTCGAGGTCGTCGTGGCGCCACCGCGCGTCGGGGTGCTCATCGAGATATTGGATGAGCATCCCGAATTGAGTCCCCCAGTCCCCCAGATGGTTCTGGCGGATCACGTGCGCGCCGAGGAAGTCCAGCACGCGGGCCAGGCTGTCACCGATGATCGTGGTGCGCAGATGCCCGACGTGCATCTCCTTGGCGATGTTGGGGGCGGAGTAGTCGACCACGGTGCGGCGGCCGTCCTCGGTGGCCGCCACGCCGAGCCGATCGTCACCCAGCCGGGCGGCGACCTGCTGCCACACGGCTCGGTCGGACACCGTGACGTTCAGGAATCCCGGGCCGGACAACTCCACCGACCGGATCGACCGGTCGGGCGCGGAAGCCAATGCCGTCGCCAGTTCGGCCGCGTAATCCGACGGCCGGAGCTTCAACCGCTTCGCGAGTGCGAGCGCGGCATTGGACTGGAAGTCGGCGTGAGTGGATCGTCGGACCACAGGGTCTGCCCCCGCCGTTTCCGGCCGGGTTCGGTCGATCGCGTCGGAGACGGCGGCGGCGACCTGATCGAGCAATGGCAGAACCCCGGAGTGGGTCACGGAAAAGATCCTCCTGGTTGTAGGGATGCGTCAGTATCCCAACCAACCCGGCATCGATCACGTGAGTTTGCGGTACGTTCCGGGCCGGGTCAGTCGACGACCATGCCGCCGGTGAGGTTGGCGACCGCCCCGGTGATCGCGGCGGCGCGGTCGGAGGCGACGAAGGCGGCCACGTCCGCGATCTCGGCGATCGTGGGCAGCTGTTTGCGCAGCGTCCGCTCCGCCATACGGGAGCTGAATGCGTCGCGGCTGATGCCATAGGCATCGGCGTGCAGGCCATACACCTCGGAGAGCTGCGGCGATTCCGGCATTCCCGCCGCGTTCAAGCACACCACCCGGACGCCGTGCGGTCCGAGCTCGGCGGCCAGCCCCCGCGACAACGCTTCGATCGCCGCCCATGCCGGCGCCATCCCTCCCATCAGCGGGACGGCCGTTCGCGACGGAGACGCGGTGATCGTCAAGATGACGCCCGACCCCTGGCCGGTCATGCGTCGCGCGGCGGCTCTGGCGGTCAGGAAGTTGGCCTTGGGATAGGTGGACATCGGCAGGTCGAAGCCGTCGAGGGGCAGGTCGGCGATCCGAGTGCCCTGAATACCGGTCTGGGGCAGGCTGATCGCGTTGAACGAGATATCGAGGGAGCCCGCCTCGGCGACCACCGCGTCCGCGTGATTTTCCACGGCGTCCTCGTCCAGCACGTCCACCGTGGCGACGTCGGCGACACCACCCGACGCCCTGATCTCGTCAGCGACCGTCTCCAGCGTGGAGCGGGTGCGTCCGGCGAGGAACACCCGCGCCCCTTCGCCTGCGAAAGCGCGCGCGACCACGCTTCCGACGGCTCCTCCGGCCCCGTAGACGATCGCGTTCTTCTTCTCGAGCAGCACTACTGACTCCTTGTTCGGGACCGGCCATCGATCCGGGTGGGCAGGTGCGAGCACCGCCGACCGAATCTGGTTTCGTGATGAAACCAGGTGAACATAGCAGTCGGAAGTTTCGTGATGCAACCGCTGGGATATGCTGAGACGATGCTCGGCCGGACGTACGAAACGCAGGACTGCTCCGCGGCGCGGGCGCTCGAGATCGTCGGTGAGCGCTGGAGCCTGGTGATCATTCGTCATGCGCTCTTCCGGGGTGTCACCCGCTTCGGGGACTTTCAGCGCAGCCTCGGGATCGCGCGCAACATCCTCGCCGCCCGTCTCGATTGGTTCGTCGAAATGGGGCTGATGGATCGGCGTCCCGATCCGGCCGGATCGTCGTACCACGAGTACGTGCTGACCGAGAAGGGCCACGAACTGCAACCGGTGATCGTGGCCCTCACGCACTGGGGTGACCGATGGGCCGCGCCGGGCGAGCCGCCGGTCGTCCTCCGGCACACCGCGTGCGGCGGCGCGGTCCACCAGCAAACCGTTTGCCAGGACTGCGGCCGACCCGTGGGCATCGACGCGGTCGAAGCGCAGCCCACGGCGGGCCACCCGGTGACCTGACCTACCCGATCGAGCCCCGTTTGCGGCGGCGGTCGACCGGGGGCCGGGGCCACAGCCGCCGAGGAGCACCCCGGCTTCAACCCAGCAGGCGGGCGGGGCGACCTCGACAGCCCATCAGTGCTCATCGATACCGGGCTCACGCACGCTGAGCATGTCGGACGTGCTGATAGACGAGAAAGACGAGGCTCGAGCCGACCGTGCGCACATCGATGAGGCGCAGAGATTTCTTGTCGCCGGTCTCGCCGAACAGTCGCCGTCCGGCCCCGAGCACGACCGGATACACCGTCAGCCGCAGTTCATCGACGAGGCCGTGCTCGATCAGCGCGTGGACCAACCGGGCGCTGGCGTAGACGACGATGTCACCGTCCAGCTCCCGCTTCAATCTCGAGACCTCGTCGACCATCTCACCCGCGAGGACTGTCGAGTTGCTCCACTCGGCCTTCCCGAGGGTCGAGGACACGACGTACTTGGGCAGGCTGTTCAATCTGTCCGCCCACGCGCCACTCCTGGACAACCAGCGCGCGGCGAACCACTCGTCGCTGCGCCGGCCGAGCAGCAGCGCCTCTGCGCCCCACGCCTCGGCGAGCTGGAGCTCGGCCCACGCTTCCCGGTCCTCGTCTCCGATCCGGAGGAACCAACCGCCACGGTCGAAGCCCTCCGCACCGGTCGGATCCTGGACGACTCCGTCGAGCGAGACGTTCTGGCTGATGATGATCTTTCCCATTCGGGTCTCCTGAGTCGGCGACAGCTACCACCCGATACAGACACCGCGACGGCGGAGAAGTGGCGCTCGCCGACCGACCCCTTTGCGCCGTGGATGGTGTCTGTACACGATGGAAGTGCCCCGACGCGCGGGAGCAGGTGATGCGAGGGTGGCAGCCGGTGACCTGATGTCCCGGGCGCGAGCCGGAGACGGCGAGGCGTTCCGGGAGCTGATCGCGCCCCACCGCCGGGAGCTCCAGGTGCATTGCTACCGGATGCTCGGATCGTTCCAGGACGCCGAGGACGCCTTGCAAGAAACGCTGCTGTCGGCCTGGCAGAGCTTCGGCGGGTTTCAGGGCCGCGCCTCGCTGCGCACCTGGCTCTACCGCATCGCCACCAACCGGTGTCTCAATGCGCGCCGGTCTGCCGGGCGACGCCGTGCCAAGGAGTGGGACGTGCCCGGCGTCGAACCGCCCGAGCCGACCCGTCTCGGCGAAATCGCCTGGTTGGAGCCATTTCCGGACGCACTGGCCGAGGGTGTCATCGACGCGCCGCTCGGCCCGGAAGCCCGCTACGAGCAGACCGAAGCCATCTCCCTTGCCTTCGTGACCGCGCTGCAGACCCTGCCGCCGCGCCAAGTCGCCGTGCTCATCTTGCGCGATGTGCTCGGATTCCACGCCGAAGAGGTGGCGGGCATGCTGGACTCGACGGTCGACTCGGTCAAGAGCGCTCTCAAACGGGCGCGCGCGGGCTTGCGGTACCGACGGCCCACGAGCGTCTCCCCGCCCTCCTCCTATGCACCCGCAGAGGAGGTGATCGTGGCGAGATTCGTCCGCGCGTGGGAATCGGCCGATCTCGACGCGCTGGTGCGCCTTCTGACCGACGACGTCTTCGTGTCCATGCCACCGATTCCCTTCGAATACCAAGGCCGAGACGTCGTGGCGCGTTTCTTCGCCGGTATCTTCCGGGCGGGCCGGAGATTCGACCTCGTTCCGACGCGAGCCAATGGTCAACCGGCGCTCGGAGCCTATCTGCGCGCGCCGACCGGCATCCGCTACGGAACCGGCCTTTACGTCCTCACCCTGAGCGGAGACCGGATCAGCGCCATGACGCGCTTCGACAACAGCGTGCTCCCGTCGTTCGGGCTCCCGCGATCGCTTCCGAGCGCATAGTCGACATCCCGGCAGCGGATGAATTACTCGACGGCTCCGGAGATTCCATCTGCCGAAGGAGCGGAGCCTGTCGCGCTGCGCGAACACCGGTGGGTCCTCGTATCCCCGTCGTACGGAGACACGAGGACCCCGGCGCTGATCGGGTCCCCTCGCCATAGCCCCGATCAGCGGGTGAACACCGCCGCCGCGCGGATCACGCCGATCGGCAACGAGTTCGAGCGCCGACGTTCGGTCAACGCGAGTATCCGTCGGCCCGGCTGTCGGGCACGACTCGGCCGGACGCGACCAGGGTGCGGAAGGCCGCCTGCTTGCGCGGGCAGGCATCCGCGCGGCAGGGGCGGTGGCCCTGCATCACCCGATGCGCCTGTTCGACGGTGAACGGCTCATCGGGCGGCCGGTGCGCGTCCTCGGCGCGGCAATGCGGCAGACAGGAACCGACACCGACGATCGCTCCTACCAGCAGCGCGCACACGCTGAGCATGCTCAGCAGCGGGTTCATGGCCGTTCACGGGCCGTCGGCCTGCCGGGAGCAGAATGCCGATGCGGCTAGATACTGCCGGCAACTCGCGCCGTGCCCGGCGTGCACGGCGCAGAGAAAGCGCGCGCGATCGTAAGTAAGACCGAGTGGCTCCTGAGAGCAGTCGCGGCTTTGAATCAGCAACAGCTCACGGACATCCGAGTGCAGCACTTCCATCCTCAACCTCCATCAGCGCAGTGCACCCGGCACCGAGAGGACGCCGCCGGACCGCGCTCGACACGGATGGATCGGGCCGTGTCGGGACCGTGCGCCGGGTTCCGGACAACGGGCGCCCTCGACAGGGTTTGGGCGGATCCCCGATGCCGGGTGCGATTCAACAGTGCGCGTTGCGATTCGGTAGATAACAGACCCGAATGCGGTAATTGCGAGTACTTTCCGTTTGTAGCGGCCTGGAGGGAGGAACAGAGACCTATGGTGGAGGTCGACTGGACGGGTGAAGCTGTACATGCGCTTCGCACGGCGATGAAGCGGAGCCGTTACGAATTCGCGCGTCTAGTGGGCGTCACACCGCGCACCGTGGTCCTGTGGGAGAACGGCCGGACAACCCGGATGCACGCCGCTAGCCAGCGTCTCCTGGACAGGGTCCTGTCGGAAGTCGATTCCGTCGTCGTCGCTCGATTCGAACGGGCGATCACAGCGGGCCGGGAGCCGGCCTCCGATGGTGCGCGCGCCGATTCGGCGCCCGAGAGGCACACCAAGCTCGGTAGGGAAATCGGGCTCGACAAGGAAGTCGAGGAAGACGACGTGAGAAGGCGAGAACTGCTGGCCTGCATCGGCGCGGGCCTGGCAGGCCAGGCTGCGGACCTGGTGGCGAGTGAACCGGAGCGGATGCTGGCAACCCTGGACGCGGGGTCGATCAGCGAACGGCGACTGGCGTTCCTGGAACAGTCTGCCGAGGTCCTCGGCACGCGGGTGGTCCAGGTGCCGCCGCACGAGTTGTTGCAAACCGGGCTCGAGCAATTCCGTTTGGTCCGTGGGTGTCTCGGCGAACGACAGCCCACCCATCAGCAGGTCCGGCTGGTGCGCACCGCTGGCCGACTGGCGAACGTGGTCGGTGAGATCCTCTTCAACGAGGGGCATTTCGGCCAGGCGCGCATGTGGTACGCCACCGCGATCCATGCCGCACAGGACATCGGCGACCGCTATTCGGAAGACATAGCCTTGGCCGGTCTCGCGTATTTGCCGACCTATAGCGATAAACCAAAGGAAGTTTTGCAGTTACTCGACGGTCGCTTGCAAGAAAATCCGTCTTATGGCCCGGCGGCCGCATGGTTGTGGGGAATGGCGGCGCGCGCACACGCCAGCCTCGGTCATGCCGACGAATTCGCACGGTGTATCGCACGATCGGCTTCGGCATTGGACGACGTCGGGCCGGAAGACCTTTCGGTCGGTATCTTTTCTTTCCGCCCGGAGAAACTCGCCTTTTATCAGGCGATCGGATATTCCCGCCTCGGTCGCGCCGAGGAGACCGCCGCGGCGGCCGCCCACGCCATGGCGCTGTACGACCCGTCGGAGACCATGGAACCCGCCCTGGTCCGGTTCGAGCACGCCACGGCGCTGCTGGCCTCCGGCGAGATCGATGAAGCCTGCGCGGTGGCGACCAGCGCGATCACCAACACGCGCACCTACATCGGACTCACGGTTACCAAACGCGCCAAACAGTTCGACTCGGCGCTCGGCGGCCTGCGCACCAGAGCCGTCAGCGAATGGCGACAGCAAGCGCACGCGGTGATCGCCTCCGCGCACACCGAGGTCTGAGCCCGCGGACGTGGGCGGGGCGCGCCGGTCGGCAGGGGGACGAGGGCCGGCGCGCCCCGGCGTACTCAGGTGGTCAGTTCGCTTCGCCGGACACGGAGCCGGGGAGCGAGTCGGCGCGCATATCCACCCAGTGGGTCTGCACGTACCGCAGGCACGCATTGCGGTTGGCGGCGCCGTAGGCGATGGACCAGCCGCCGGGGACGGCGGCGAAGATCGGCCATAAGGAGTGTTCGCCTTCCTGGTTGATCAGGACGTAGAACATGGCGTCGCCGTCATCGAACGGGTTGCTCATTTCCGATTTCCTTCTTCCGCCGAACCAGGGACGGGACTCCCGGGTGAAGTCCGTCGTGCTGGGCGACAACGATCCGCGCGATACGGGTCAGGGGCGCGAAAACTCCCACGCCGAGGCCTCGAAAGTGGCCGGGGTCGTGAACAGAATGCCGTCGTGCGCGTCGATATTGTATTCGTCCGAGATCCGCCTGATCCGATCGACTGCCGAATCGTACTGCATCGCAGAGTCATCGGGCCGACCGATCGAACCGGTGGTGAAGAGGCCGCGGGCGCACCGGAGTCGCGTGGTACGCGTCGGACACCGGCGCCGCCTATCTGCCCGCGCGCATAGCGCGCGATGGCGGCTCATCGAAGAGATCCGCGCCGCGAATGGATCGCGCTGGAACCCCCGCCGGTACCGAACCTTCCCCGAGTCCGGCACCGGCGGAGCTCTCGGTGACCGTGAGCTGGAGCTTGGTCACTCCGGTATCCAGGGTACTGGTGGCGACCGACAGTTCGGGCGGTTCGAATGCGATTGCCCCGGCGTTGTGAAAGGCGCGCGACACCTGGCACAGCGGATGGCGTGAAAGCGGAACCAGCGGCGGCCGTGGCCGTGCCCGCAGCTGCGCGACCAAGGACGCGCCGCCGATTCCACCGGCCCGCTCGACGAGTTCGCCGGGTTCGGCCACCGTGCAGGCGGCGAACACCTCGCGAACTTCGAGCGGGCAGTTCAGGTCGGCGGAGAACCGAGCGGCGACCTGCGTGGTCACCGAACTGTTTCCGCCGAGTGTGAAAATGTCGTCGTTCCGACCGACCAGCTTGTTACGGAGCACTTCGGCGCATGCCCGCGTGACCGCTTGCTCCACGGCGGTCAGCTCCGGCCGCGCGACATAACCCCGGGCGAGCTGTACCCCCGACAGATACAGCTCACCCGGCGCCCCGACCGGTACCGGCCGAAGCCGCGCATCGAGGACGTAGAGCCCGGTGTCGAACACCGGCGTGCCGAGCGGCACCGAGAGGGTACCGGTGTCGGCGAGTTCGGGAAAGGGGAGGTGGACCGGCTTCGTATCGCGCACCAGAGCCTCCTACCCGGCGAAACAACGGCTATCCGAACCTTGGACAGCACGAACAAGCCGTGCACCCGGCTGCCCAGCCCGGGTGCACGGCGTCGACCACCGATGCGAGTCGATGATCAGGGCAAGAGATGCGAGGCGCACTCGCGCGAAAACCGGCCAATCCTCCAACGTCGTCGCCGTGGAGCGGTCGCCACGGCTGAATCAGCTACGTCGCACGGTCCCGATCCGTGCAGTGCGAACATTAGGCGCTCCGCGAATAAAAAGGAACTCTCCCCCGAAAATCCTGGACGTATGTCCAACCCGACCCTCGACGGCGGATGCGCACGGTCGGCCTCGACCGAGTCTGCGTTCGAGGCTTGTTCGGTCCTTACCCCTGCCTACGGGGTCGTCTCCGGCTGTGGTGCGCCGCGTTCGATCGGCCGCGGTGAGCTCGAGCAGTATGTTCACACGTCAAGGCGAGCGAGCGCATCATCGAGCGGAACAGCGTTGCGCGCGGCGAACTCACGGCGGGCGCGAAGTTCGGCGCGGGTCCGCGGCCGGTACTTCGGTGCCCGGCCACAGCCACACGGTTCGAAACCCTCATAACGCAGTCCGGCGCCGACCACGGCGGCGACTACCGACCAAGCCCGGGTGTCACGGCGAGGGGGCGCCGCGAAGTCATGCCCCGCACACGACATCGGTGTACCGCATCGCGGGCAACGGTGCGCTACAGCGGCAGTCGGCGGGTGCCGCTTGAACGACACCCGGCACGCTACGCACACATAGTGCAGTTTGTAGTGCACGAAAGCGTAGGTACACATAAAGCGACGATATCCTCATCGTTCCGGCCCGGCCATCGCTTTTCATCAGCGCTGGGACCTCCCGTCAACCGATCTTCTGCTGGGCGCTATGCCGCCGAGCCAGGGGCTCGTCGGCATCAAAGTTCGCGACGCCAGGGGCCGGGTCACCACGAGCACCTACCAGCCGGAGGTGGCTGATAGATGTGGTACCAACCCGACGATGCGCGTCGCATTCAGTGGTCGTCCGGCCCCGCGCGATGCCGCGCTCGCCATGGCTGGGAGTCGCCTCGCTGCCGACTGGCGTGTCGCGGAGAAGTAGCCTCAGCTTTCGGGAGGTGCCCTTGTGCCAGCGAAGTCACACCGGCGGCGACGGCGCCGCGAGGCGGGAATCAGCAGAGGTATGAGGACTGTTGTCAGGAAATAGGCTGCAACGGTTTCTCATCGACATGGCCGATTGCTTGCGTAACCGCCCCGTGCCACGCGTGACGGAGCATCTCGAGGGCACCTACAGAGGCCCGATCGGCGCGGATGGTCTTCGAGCTGTCGGCCATGGACACCGTGAGCTCGACGAGTCGAATGCCAGAGCGTTGGAACGCGCCATGGATGGCAGCGCGTCGTCAGATGGGAGGTCCGCAAGACTGGCTCCCCCGCTCGACCCTCATAAGTGGGTCAACCGCCATGGTCTGCCGGAAACCCAGCGCCAGTATCACGTGGACGACTACATCAGAATGTGGCAGCGCCACCACGGCCGACCGATGACTACCCGCGAAGTAACAGTGCTGCGCCTCGGGTGCGTCGGCGTTACAAAGCTACACCTCGGCCAACTGGATCTCACCAAAGTACCACCGGCAAACCTCGCCTTCGCCGATCCGAGCACACACCGGGTAATTCAAAACGCCGAGAAGGTGCTCGCACCCGGCGAAGTGGCCAACGCAAAAGTGAAGACCTACCGCAAACTACTCACCGAAGCGGAGAACACCGTAAAGAAACACGGCATGAACTGGTCATACACAGATACCGATGGAATCACGAGAAGTGCCCCCGACCACATCCGGCATGTCAAGAAAACCTTGGAGCAGGCGAAGGTGGAAGCGCGAGAAACCTGGTCCGAGCTCGCCAAGGAGCATATCAAAGAGATGCGGGATGCTCGGCGTGATGCGCGGGTCGAGGGTGATATGCGCACCTTCGAGAAGGTGCAGAACTATGCGCGAAAATTCGAAGACATATTGGCGACCAAACCAGCGGACGCCGAGGAGTTCATGCGCCGGGTGAAATCCGACCCAGACCTGGCCCAGCTACGAGGCGTAGAGGATCACCTGCCGCCCGGCAATCCTTCGGAATGGAAGCCGGTGATTTATTCGAAGCACTTCTGGTCCGGTCAAGAGATGGCACGCGACAGCAGTGGAAACCTGGTTAAGAACAAGGACGGATTGATCGAGACCAGGGCTAAGGAGACCCCCGATGCCACCCGATTCACACCGGACCCGACAACAGGACAGGTCGACATGTCAGGGGATTACGACCAGCCGAAACCTGGACATACGAATTGCGATTACGGATTGTACGACGAGGAGACCGGCAGCTGGTGGCATGCCAATCATGGGGATTGGCGAGAGTTTCCCGAATTCGGGGATCCGGCGCTGGATCCAATGAAGGTGTACCAGAGCACACCGGAGAAGTTTTTCTCCGGATACCCCGATTTCGACAGCTCGGTGATCTGCATCGGATTTGCCAAGGTTACTCCGTGACCCGGAGTATCGTCGGAATTTCTGTACTGCCGGTCCGGCATGTAGTGGTTAGGATGTGACAATGGACCTCGCCGATTACGTCGACCAACCTGCCATACTGTTCGGGATCGCCGAGAACGCGGCCGCTGGTGCCGTTCTACGGTGCGGTGAGGCCTCGCATGTGTATATCGACGGCCTTTCCCAATGGGACGACAGCGACCAGTATGCCGCCTTCGAGGTCACCGGCACCCTCCTCGAGGAGGGCAGTGACGATCACCTCCGCGCCGGTGAAGGCCCTGTCATCCATGGCATAGGAAGGCACTACGTCATAAAGAACGCCACCTGGGAACGCATCTCATAACCGTTGGGGCAGCAGTGTGCTCCCCTGCTGCTACGACTCAGGTGCAGGGCCAGGATGAAGCGGTTGCGACGTCCCTCGATGGGCTTCGCGTTCCCCGAGGAGGAGCGGGCGACCCGCGCCGCTGGCGAGCCGCACGATCGCGCGGCCCTCGTCGTCCAGGTCCAAGACTTCGAACACGCGAACCCCCTTCGTGACCAAGAGCACCTTGTCACCGACCTGGACCTACTTCATCCGCCGAAGTGCGCGGCCGCCTTCTCCGCGATCATCATCGTCGTGGCCTGCGGTCCACGTCCCAGCGGCACGGGAACAACGGACAGATCCACGACCGACAATCCGGTTATGCCGTGCACCCGGCACATCTCGTCGACTACGGCCGCCACATCGTCCTCCGGTCCCATGCGGCAAGTTCCGGACATGTGTTGAGAGGTGGCGAGATTCGCGCGTAGCCAGTCCTCCGGGGCCGGGGACTCCGGAATCGGATCGACGGGGCGCGCGTTCATTCTCCGCAGCAGCCCGCCCGCCGTCGCCACCGCCTCCCACAGCCGGGCGCGATCGGGCTCCGCGGTGAGATAGCGGTAGTCGATCAGCGGCGCGACTCCGGGTTCGGCCGACCGCAAGCGCAGTACGCCGGCCGATCGCGGGCGCATGAGCGTGACTCCGAGCCTGCGCACTCCGGGCGTGAACGACACCGAATAGGGCCGGATCTCGACATCATCGATCTCGAGCACGGTCTCCAGCGGGACGGTCGGCGGTTCGGCCAGATCGAGCAGATAGGAGATGCCCACTTCCGGATGGTCGCTGAGCCACGCGCCGACCGGGGCGGGGTGCACCACCGGGAGGCCCAGCGCGCGCAGCTCTTGCGGGTCGCCGATTCCGGAACGCAACAGCAGTGTCGCCGACTCGATCGCACCGGCGCACAGCACGACGCGATCGGCCCACTCGACGCCGCTCTTGCCGTCGCGAACGCACTCGACGCCGACCGCTCGCGTTCCGTCGACGCGGATCCGCGTGATATATGTCTCCCCCACGACGGTCAAGTTCGGGCGGGCCAACGCGGGCAGCAGATAGCCGACCCCGGGGCCGATCCGCCTGCCCTCGTCGCAGTTGCACGGCACCGCCCCCACACCCTCGCCGCTGTCGGGCGCATTGAGATCGGGCACTTCGGCGAACCCGTCGGCCAGACACGCCTCGGCGAACGCGGCGCTGACGGGGGACGGGTTCGCCGGGCGCAGCACGGGTATCGGGCCGCGGTCACCGTGCCAGGGCTGATCGCCGAAGTCCAGGTCGCGCTCGCTGCGGCAGTAGAACGGGAGCACGGAGTCGAACGACCAGGCGTCCGAGCCGCCGAGCACCCGGCACCAGGCGTCGAAATCCGCGGGCGCGGCCCGGACGAAGTAACTGCCGTTGACCGCCCCCGAGCCACCGATCAGCTTGCCGCGCACGATCGTCCCCGGCACCGGGGGATCCTCGGCGAGGGCGACCTCGTAGCGCCACAGCCATCCCGCCTCCGGACCGATCGGCAGCGCTGCCGCGTCCAGCAACTCGGCCGGCATCGAGTCGAGCCCGGTCCACAGCGGTCCGGCCTCGAGCAGCCGCACCGCGTGCGCCGGATCGGCGCTCAATCGCTCCGCCAGGACACACCCGGCGGTACCGCCCCCGACGATGAGTGTGTCGGCCATTCGGCCTCCCGTTCAGTATCTCGGCGCGGTGCGCGCCGCCGGACGACGACGCGGCGGTGGTGCGGGCAAGATTCGAGTCATCGCGGGTCGTTCGGCTCGGTCAGCGGGACGGGGTGGTGGGCTTGAGCGCTTCCAGGCTGCGCGCGCGGAAGGCGCCGAGCCACAGGCCGGTGCCGTAGGCGATGTCGTCGAGTCGCTTGTAGGCCACGTAACGCACGGGATCCAGACCGCCCGCGTCGCGGTGGGTGAACCAGTCGGCCAGGCCGTCGGCGACCGCCATGGTGAGCGCGATGTGCCGGATCCGCCGCGAGACGAGCATCGCCAGCAGGGTGATCGGCCAGTAGTGCCTGCACATCGCCGAGGCAAGGCGCCACAGCCCGGCGAAGAAGCCGCGCGCCAAGTAGATCGCGGCGATCCGGGTGGGGTTGTCCAGCCCCGTGAAGACGCGGCGAAGCCGGGTCAGCGCGGTGACCAGGGTGACGAGGCCGCCGAGTAGTCCCCACTTGGTCAGCGTCGCGAACAGGAACGCGGCCAGCAGCGTCCAGGACGGCACCGACAGCGGCGAGACCGTTCCCGCGTGCCGCTCGCCCAGCGGCGCGGCGCCGGTGCCGTAGAACAGCTTCCGGCCGAACCAGGCGCGGAAGCTCACCCGGTGGTCGTGCGCCACGTGCGCCGCGGGCTCGTAGCGCAGCCGCCAGCCCGCGCGCTCCAGCCGCCAGCACAGGTCGACGTCTTCGGCGACGTGCATCGACTCGTCGAATCCGCCTTGTTCCAACAGCGCCCTGCGCCGCGCCAGCAGGGCCGCGCTCGGCACGTAGGACACCAGTCCGCGCGAGTGCACGGCTGCCTCGCGCCTGCCCAGATCGAGCGAGGAGCGGGTGTGCTCGTAACGCGCAAGCGCGGTGGACTCCGGGTCCAGCGCGACGATCCGCGGGGCGACCAGCGCCACCCCCGGGTCGCTGAAGTGGCCGAGCATCACCTCGAGCCACCCGCTGCGCGGCACCACGTCGGAGTCCAGGAACGCGACGAAGTCGGTTGTCGCCGCCCTCAAGCCGGCGTTGCGTGCGGCCGCGGGGCCCTGTTTGCGGTCGTGGCGCAGCACGGTCACGCGGCAGCGGGTGCCTCGGTTGCGCGGGATCCGCACCGGCTGGTCGGACCCGTCGTCGACCACGACGACGTTGTGCCCCCGCAGCGCGGCGAGCAGCCGCGCCAGCCCCTCGGCGTTGTTGTGCAGCGGCACGATGACGGTGACGTCCTCCGGCGAAGGCAGCAGCCGGGGCCGGGGGTTGGCCACTCCGGAGTCGAGCAGTCGTCTGGCAACGACAGCGGACTTCGGGCCGGTCACCTCGAGGTACCCGTCACCGATCATCTCGGCGGCCTCCGGGGCAAGTCGCAGCAACCTGGCGGGCGAACCGCCGATCAGGACCCGCCCATCGGAGTATGCGCGTACCCGAGGATCGATCCGCACCCCGAATCCATCTGGCAGGCGATCATGGCGCATTCCTGGCATGCTAGGCGGAGTTTCGCGTGCGGGCAGCAACAGTCCGGAAAAACGGCGGAATTCCGGGAGAAAGCGGCCCACCACCGCGAGCCGACCGCGCCACGACCGATGCCGAGAGTTCGCTCGCAGGCTTGACTCAGCATCCGGCAACGCAGCGGCTATCGCCTGGTCGAGAACCCGGCGATAGCCACTCTCGCGCTTTTGGCACACTTTCAGCAAACTGTGGGCGTCATGTCAGCGGGTTCTCATCGCAGGCCCGGGACGGGCGGCGTTCCGGCGAAAATCCGGCCGGGCGCGTCGCGCTCAGCGTCAACGGAACCGGCCCGCCTTTCCGACCGCTCGCGCGCGGCGCGACCCGACGGGAGTGGTCGACCGACGAACGCGGGATCATCCGCGCGGTGTCGGCCAGCGCCGCCTCGGCGTAGCCTTGGACGCACTCCGGATCCGGTCCGTCGGCGGGAAGCCCGGTGAAGAACTTCGCCGCCATGCAGCCGCCCCGGCAGGCGTCGTAGTGGTTGCACGACGCGCACGCACCGCCGCCGCTGGGCTCGCGCAACTCGCCGAACAATTCCGAGGACCGCCATACGGCCCCGAAACCTCCGTCGGTCACCACGTTTCCGGCGCGGAACCGGTCGTGGATGGCGAAGGGGCAGGCATAGACGTCACCGACCGGGTCTACCAGGCAGACCACCCGGCCCGCGCCGCACATGTTCAGTCCCGGCAGCGCCTGGCCGAACGCGGACAGGTGGAAGAACGAGTCACCGGTGAGCACACCTTCCCCGTTGCGCAGCAGCCAGTCGTAGAGCACGCGTTGCTGATCCGGAGTCGGATGCAACTCGTCCCACACGTCCGCGCCCCGCCCCGACGGCCGCAGCCTGGTCAAACGCAAGGTGGCGCCGTATCTTTCGGCAATGGCCCGGAACTGGTCGAGCTGTGCGATGTTGTGCCTGGTCGCCACCACCGACAGCTTCGCGTCCTCGAACCCCGCCGCGGCGAGGTTCTCCAGTGCCCGGATGGCCATGTCGTAGGAGCCGGGTCCGCGCACGGCGTCGTTGACCGCGGCGTCGGCGCCGTCCAGGGACACCTGCACGTCGACATAGTCGCTGGCCGCGAGGCGGGCCGCGACCTCGGGCGTGATCCGAACCCCGTTGGTGGAGAACTTGACTCCCACATGGTGCGCGGTCGCGTAATCGACCAGCTCCCAGAAGTCCGGGCGCACCGTGGGCTCGCCGCCGCCGATGTTCACGTAGAACACCTGCATGCGCTCGAACTCGTCGATCAGCGCCTTGCACTGCTCGGTGCTCAGCTCGCGCGGATCGCGGCGGCCCGAGGACGACAGGCAGTGCACGCAGGACAGATTGCAGGCGTAGGTGAGTTCCCAGGTCAGGCAGATCGGCGCGGCGAGGCCGGATTCGAAGCGATCCACCAGGCGTACCGCCTTGTCCGACGGCGGGACCACCCCCGAGGTCAGCGGCGGCGCGGCCGCGCCGGCGACGGCGGGCGCGGTGGGTGCGCCGGCAGGCGCACCCACGATCATGGCGGAATCGGCGAGCTGGGTCAGCGCCTCGGCGTATGCCCCGGCGCTTTCCTCCGGCACGCCCGCCGCGTGCAGTGCGCTGCGGGCCGACACGTGTTCCGGCAGCGACCGGACGATCTCGACGATCCGCGGACTCTTCAGGAAGGAGAGTTTGCGCGTACCGAAGTGGTAGAGCAGCGCGCCGAAGGGCTCCGGACGCAGCGCCACTCGCGGGTGCAGCTGCCAGCGGGTATCGAGATCGAGCATCGTCGTCGTCCGCCCGTCAGTAGACGCCGCACATGCCGTCGATGGACACCTCTTCGATGAGGCTCTCCTCGACCAGCGGCGCCTCTTCGGACGAGCGCGCGGCGGCGGCCTCCATCCGTCCGGTGTTGTCGGTGTCGGCGTGCCCGATGGACCCGTATTCCGGCATGGTTACCTCCGCGAGGTCGATCCGTGTGCGGTACTGCACAGCGCAGCCCGTCCTGACACAATAACGTCATGAGCTGACAAAAGAACAGGTTTCAGTCACTGCGCCGGCGATCGAGCGGTCCGGCGGCCACACGCCCGGATGACCGGCCGATTCGACGCTGCGCCGAGTCTCACCGGCGGCGACGAGCCCGACACCCGGCGCTCTAGACTGCGGGTGGCAAGCAGCTGAACAGAATGTGACGGGCAGCACACGCTCGCACTGGTAGAGGTGGCATGGGAGTCGGACGAATGCAGGCGAACGGGGGCGGCGGCACGCCGTGGTGCGAGCATCAGGCCCGGAGGCGGAAGCTTGCGTAACCAGGGAGGGACCGCGAGCACCACCAATGGAACGCTGTCGGAGTCGGAGATCGTCGAGGCCGCGCTGCGGGTGGTACGCGAGGACGGCGTGGAGAAGTTGTCGATGCGGCGACTATCCCGCGAACTCGGCGTCTCGCCGATGGCGCCCTATTATTACGTCGCCGACAAGCGCGAACTGCTCGACCTGGTCGCCAGCGCGGCGCTGACCGGAGTACGCACGTCACCGCCCGAATCCGGGCCGTGGCAGCATCGGCTGCGCGACTTGGTCGACCAGATCGACGAGAAGCTGCGCAAGCATCCCGGACTCGGCGACATTCTGATCGAGCAGATGCTCGGCAAACAGCTGGACCTGATCGCCGCGATCATGGACCTGCTGGCCGAGGCGGGCTTCGACGACCGCAACGTGCTCGCCGCCTACGCCACCATCCACACTTATCTGTTCGGCCGCAGCCGGGTGAATCCGCGCGACCGCTCGGCCCCGGCGGACGTCACGCTGCCGCCCGTGGTCGAGCGGGCCACCCGGTACATCGGCGACCTGCGCGGACGGTACTCCTACGACTTCGGCATGGAGGTGCTGATCGCCGGTCTCGAAGCCCAGCTTGTCCGCCAGGCGACCACCGACGTACGATGAAACTGAAACACGTTCTAGTTTTGGCGTCGCGGATTAGCCCTGCCAGGTTCGAGAGGACGACATGACCACTGTCGAGGTTCCACACGGCTCGCGCTCGGTCGTGCTGCGGGTGTCCGCGGTCATCACCGAGACGGCCGACACCCGCTCACTGGTCTTCGACGTCCCCGACGAGCTGGCCGAGAAGTTCCGCTACCAGCCGGGACAGTTCCTCACCTTGCGCATCCCCAGCGAACGGACCGGCTCGGTGGCGCGGTGCTACTCCCTGGCCAGCTCGCCCTACACCGACGACCGCCCGAAGGTCACCGTCAAACGGACCGACGGCGGCTACGGGTCGAACTGGGTGTGCGACAACGTGCGAGCGGGCGACCGGATCGAGGTGCTGCCGCCCTCGGGCGTCTTCACCCCGAAGGACCTGGACGACGATCTGCTGCTGTTCGGCGCGGGCAGCGGCATCACGCCGGTCATGTCGATCCTGAAGTCGGCGCTGGCCCGCGGCAACGGCCGCATCGTGCTGGTCTACGCCAACCGCGACCACGAGTCGGTGATCTTCGCCGGTGAGCTGCGCGAGTTGGCGGACAAGCATCCGCAGCGGCTCACCGTGATCCATTGGCTGGAGTACCTGCAAGGCTTGCCGACCGCCGACGCGCTCGCCACCCTCGTCGCGCCGTATCGCGGCTACGACGCGTTCATGTGCGGGCCGAAGCCGTTCATGGACCGGGTGCACGACGCGCTCGCGCAACTGGGCGTGCCGCGTTCGCGCACGCATGCCGAGGTGTTCAACTCCCTGGCCGGAGACCCGTTCGCCGACCAGGCGCCGGTCGAGGTCTCCGAGGAGGAGGCGGCCGACGCGGCGACCGTCGAGGTCGAACTCGACGGCGAAGTGCACGAGCTGAAGTGGCCGCGCAAGCAGACGCTGGTGGACATCATGCTGGCCAAGGGACTGGACGTGCCCTATTCCTGCCAGGAAGGCGAATGCGGTTCGTGCGCTTGCACGGTGCTGGAAGGCAAGGTCGAAATGGACAACGCCGAAATCCTCGACCCGGAGGACATCGAGAACGGCTACATCCTAGGCTGCCAGGCGCATCCGGTGACCGACCGCCTGAAAATCCAGTTCTGACGGGACCGATACTTCGTTCGCCTGATCGACCGCATTCTGCCGCGAAGTTGTGCGGGCGTCCGTCAGCGCGCGCGATAAGTCGGCCCGCGCTTCGGGCAGCAGGTGTTCGGTCGCGTAGCTCAACGCGGTGCGTCCCATCGCCGCGGCGTGCCGATCGAGGAAGCCGGTAAGCAGGCCCCGGTCGACGCGCTTGCCGACTTCGCGCAGCATCCAGCCCAGCGCCTTCTGGATCAGATCGTGCCGGTCGTGCAGCAGCAGCTCGCTCACCGCGAAGGTGGCCGAGGCGTCGCCCGCTTTGATGAAGGCGAAGGTGGACAGCAGCGCCACCCGCCGCTCCCAGAGCGAATCCGCCTGCGCCAGCTCGAACAGCAGGTCACGTGGTTTGTCCAGTAGCCACGGACCGACGATGTTCTCCGCCGACACGTCCACGAGATCCCAGTTGTTCACCCGGCCACGGCGCACGGCCGCCAGGTACAGCTCCACCATGGCGGCGCGGGTGGCGTCGTCGAAGGAGCGCGGCTTGGACGCCTTTGCGACTCGCGCGTTCAGGATTACCAGCGCGGTGAACCGGTCCTCGTGCACGGCGCTGTCGAGCAGCCGGTCGATCTCCTCGAGAGCGAGCGCCGCGAAGCGTTTCGCGACAGCGCGGCTCGCGGGGACCCGGACGCCGAGGAACACGTCACCCTCGCCGTACTCCCCCGGCCCGGTCTTGAAGAACCGTCGCAGGTGTACCGCGTCGGCCGGGTTCGCCAGTTCCCGCAGAGCCGCCTGCACGTCGGCCGCGGTCACCGCCGACTCGGTCATCGATCCACGCTCCTGGTCCGAACTGCCCTGCGCGAGCGCGGCGGACGGCGGTTCACCCCTGCGCGCCCAGAACGCGGCCGGACTCGAACGCGGCCGCGCTGGCGGGCAGCGCACCGGGCCGGCCGCTGTTGAGCACCCGGACCTCTCCGGTGCCGGTGCTCGGGCGGTCGAGGGCATCGATACGCCGGATGGTCTGCGCGGCAACGGCTTGCGCACTGTCGAACAGACGCACGCCATCGGGCAGCGCGGCCACGATCGCGTCGGTGACCAATGGGTAGTGCGTGCAGCCGAGCACCACGCCCTCGACATCCTGCGGCGTCCGCGCCGCGGCGTCGGCGATCGCGTCGTGGGCGGCCGCCAGATCACCTCGGTCGATCGCGTCCGCCAACCCGTGGCACGCCACGCCGACCACGTCGGCATCGCCGCCGAATTTCGCGATCAGATCGGCTTGGTAGCGGCTGGCCGTGGTCGCCGCGGTGGCCCAGACCGCCACCGACCGGCATATTGCCGCCGCGGGCTTGATCGCGGGCACGGTGCCGATCACCGGCACGCCGGGCCCGACGTCCGCGCGCACGTGCTCGAGCGCCGTCACGCTCGCGGTGTTGCACGGCAGGACGATCACCTCGGCGCCGGACCGGAGCGAGGTCCGCGCGGCCTCCACGACCCGCTCGACGACCCAGTCCTCGGGCTTCGGCCCCCACGGCGCCCCATCCGGGTCGAGTTGCAGCAGCAGATCCACATCCGGTCGCAACTTGCGCAACCAAGCGGAGGTGGGCAGCAACCCCAGACCCGAGTCGATGAGCGCGACGATCACCGCACCACCGTATACAGCCCCGCTGACAGCCACGCACACCGCTCACGGCACTGCACGCGCTCCGCGCCGGACGCGCCCACCTGTGCCGCGACCGCCACACCGCGGCGGGGTCCCATTTCCGGCGATCGAGAACACGTCCACGCCGTCTCGTGACACCCGGCGGCGACTTCACCCGTGCGCCGCAGTGCCCTGCTTCACCGCGCCCGCTGACGTGGCTTCGACCGAGCGTTCAGCGCGGCGCCAGGAGTTCGGTCACCGGAGCGCCCGCCGCGATCTTGGCGCGCGCCTTCATGACCTGGGCCGTCATGCCCGCGCCGACGACACCGGTGAGATTGCCGCCCTGCGCGTAGTAGGCGAGGAACTTACGGCCGTCGTCGGAGGCGATGTGCACCTCGTCGGTCGCGCCGGGGGTGCCGAGAGCCTGGATCTTGACGTCGTACTGGTCGCTCCAGAAGTACGGGACGCGGGCGGCCGTGGGCAGGTCGGCTCCCAGCAGCGCGCAGGCGACCAATTTCGCCTGTTCGCCCGCGTTGGTCCAGTGTTCGACGCGTTTGCGCGATCCGGTCTCGTGCAGCCACGCCGCCACGTCGCCGACCGCCCACACGCCTTCGGCCGAGGTCCGCCCCACCTCGTCGGCGAGCACGCCGCCACCGGCCACCGGGTCGGCCAGCGCGATCCCGGAATCGTTCAGCCATTCGGTGACCGGCCGCGAGCCCACCCCGATCACGACGAGGCCGGCGGCGACCTCCGTACCGTCGGACAGCCGCGCCCCGCGAACCCGCCCGGCGTCGTCGCCGAAAAGAGTGTCCAGGCCGGTGCCGCAGCGCAGGTCGACGCCTTCCGCGCGGTGCATCCGCGCGACCAGTTCACCCACCTGTTCGCCGAGCACCGAGGCCAGCGGCGTCGCCTGCGGTTCGATCAGCACGACCTGAACCCCGTGCGCACGGAAGCTCGCGGCCAGCTCGCAGCCGATGAACCCGGCGCCGACGACGAGCGCCGTCGTGGCCGCGTTCAGATCGGCGCGCAGAGCGACGGCGTCGGAATGGCCGCGCAGCACGTGCACGCCTCGGAGATCGGGCAGGCCGGGAAGGCGGCGCGGGCGCAGCCCGGTGGCCACGATCAGCTGGTCGTAATCCTGCGTCGTGCCGTCGGCGAGCCGGAGTCGGCGGCCGTCGGTGTCGACGCCGACCGCTTCTGTGCTCAACCGCAGATCGATCTGCTTCTCGCTGTAGAACTCACTCGGGCGCAATGTGGTGTCGTCGGTTTCGCCGCGCACGAATTGCTTGGACAGCGGGGGCCGGTCGTAGGGCAACCGCGACTCGTCACCGATGAGCACGAGTCCACCGGCGTAGCCCGCGCGGCGCAATTCCTCCGCGGTGCGCAGGCCGGCGAGGCCGGCTCCGACGATCACGATCGGCGCGGTCATGCGGCCATCCCTTCATTGGAACCCGGCAGCCGATTCCGCGGAACCGGCGGTGAGACGAAGCCCACCCTAACCTCTGCATGGCTCCGGCCTCTGTGAGGACGATCACGCCGAGAGGGCCGGGCAACAGCGACGCAATCGTAGCCGTTCCGATATTGATCGGGCGGTCAATCAGGACTATACCGAGGACAGGACATAGTCACAGCCCGAGGAGGTACATATGTTCACCGAGAGCCGCGCGCAGGATTTCCTGGCTGTCGTACTCGGAGCCTTCACCGCGCTGTCCCCCCTCTGGGTGGACACCAACGACAACGCCATGTGGTCGTTGATCGTGCTCGGCGTGCTCATCGCCCTCACCGGTCTCGCGCAGATGGCCCGCCCCGAAATGGCGGCGGCCGACTACGTGATGGGCCTGTGCGGCGCGCTGCTGTTCCTCTCACCGTGGGTCATGGATTTCACGGAGTACCGCAGCGCATCCTGGACCGCATGGGTGGTCGGAATAGTGACGGTGGTGGTCGCGGTAGCGGCGCTGCCCGCGGTGTCGGGACGTCTGCACGGCATGGCTCCGCATCACTGATGCAGATGCCGAAGACCCGGCGCGCCGGGCGTCGCCGCAGCGCGAAAGCCGACGGCGACGCCCGGCAGCTCATCCTCGACGCCGCGGAGAAACTCTTCGCGGCGCAGGGATTCGACGCCACCGCGACGGCGGCCATCGCCGCCGCGGCCGGTGTCCCCAAAGGACTCGTCTTCTACTACTTCCCGACCAAGGATTCGATCCTGTCCGCCTTGATGTCCGAGCGGGTGCCCGCGCAGCCGATCGACGACATCGGCACGGTGGTGACGCCTGGCGATCCGGCGGCGAGCCTGGTCAACCTCGATGCCGCGCTGAACCTGCGCGACCACCACTCGTCGGTGCTGCGGGTGATCCTGTGGCGGGAGGCCGACACCCACCCCGACGTCCGGCGGCAGCTGCGCCGCCTGCGCGATCAGATGCTCGACGTGACCGCCAAGGTGCTCCAGGCGAGCGCCCCCGGACCGGTCCACCCGGGAACCCTCCGCGCGTGTGCCGCGGCCTGGGTCTCGGCGATGTTCGCCATCGCCAGCACGGACCGGCTGCACGCCCTCGACGGTGTGCCACTGCCCACCGCCGACGAAGTGCTGAACGTGGCGCGGGTGGTGGCGGCGGGCATGACGCAGATGGGCTGATTCCGCATGGCGGTTGTCCACAGCCCGCGAGTTGTCCACATTCACCGCAGCGGCGGGCGTCTCCCGGGCGGTGATCGATCACGATCGTCGGTATGGAAGCACCGCAACTGATCTCGCGTCGGCAAGCGCTGGCATCGGGTCTGTCCGACAAGGCGCTGTACCGGCTGTGCCGGACCGGACAATGGCAGCGGCTGCGGGCCGGGCACTATCTGACCGCGCCGCGATCCGGGCTCGGTGCGCCCGGTCGGCATCTGCTGCTGACGCTGGCGACCGCGGAGTCCACGTCCGACTCCGCCATCACGAGCCACTGCTCCGCGGCAGTGCTGCACGGGCTGCCCACTTGGGGCATTCGGCTCGACCGCGTCCATCTGACCAGGAATCGAATCAACGGCGGGCGGCTGAGCAGACGGGTCGTGGTCCACTCCGCCCGGGTGGAGCCCGACGAGATCACCCTGGTCGACAACGTATGCGTGACCACCCCGGCGCGCACTGTCCTCGATATCGCGCGCTCGGAAGGCTTCGAACAGTCGGTGGCCGTGGGCGATTCCGCACTGCGTCAGGGTCTGACGACCACCACCGAACTGCGCGAACACCTCCGCCGGGCCCGGCAGCGGCCCGGATGCCGCCGAGCTGCCCTGGTCCTGGACTTCCTGGACGGCCGCAGCGAGAGCGTCGGCGAATCCCGCAGCCGGATCCTGCTGCGCCAAGGCGGCTTCCCCGCTCCCGAGCTGCACGCGCGCGTCTTCTCCGAAAACGAGATATGCGTAGGTCGCGTCGATTTCCTGTTCCCCGACCTCGGCGTGGTCGGCGAGTTCGACGGGAAACCCGACCGTGCAGCCGCGTCAGGCGGCCTCTCACCCGACGCGCAGGCAATCACCGCGCGAGAGCTGCGCGACGAGCGACTCCGAGCCCTCGGCTGGACGGTCGTCCGCTGGATGTGGGACGACCTGTCGGCTCCCGCCGAATTGGCCGAACGCCTCCACACGGCCGCCCGCGCAGCCATCCGGAACCGCCGCCGCGGCTACTGGACCCCCACCCCCAAACCCTGACCACCGGTCGGACGAAGCCAGAACAGGTTCGCAGTGACCACGGCCGATGCACAGCGGCCTCGGCCTCGGCCTGGGCGAGGAGCGACCGCGCCGGCGAAGCCGGTGACGGGGTCAGGCAGGCCGGGTGAGGAAGTCGGTGACGTCGGCGGCGAAGCGGGGATGTTTGACCGCGCCCATGTGGCCGGCGCCGCGATAGATGACGAGGCGGGAATCGGGAATCCCGTCGGCGGTGCGGCGGAAGGTGCCCAGGCTGTAGGCGGCGTCTCGTTCGCCGCCGATCACGAGAGTGGGCGCCTGGATGTCGCCGAGGCGCTCGGTGAGGTCGAACGCGTCTTCTGCGCGCAGGAAGGCGTGCGTGTCGGCAGGGTTGCGGGGACGGGTCAACGGGTCGATCAGCCACATGGCGGCCGCCGCGAAGCGGGCGGCGACGGGCGAGGACACGGCGCTCGACGCCAAGTGGTGCATCGCCCGCCGCCCCTGCAAAGCGGCTTCGGCGTAACGCATCTGCCCTTCCTCGAGGGCCGGATCCAAACGGCATCCGGATGATGCGACGACAAGGCGGCGCACAACTCGCGGATGGTCGGCGGCGAGTTGCAATGCCACCGAACCACCCGAGGAGATGCCGAGCACGTCGACCGGCTCGCCGAACTCGCCGCGCAGCGCGTCCGCGTGCTCGGCGGCGATCTCGGCCATCGTGATGCCCTCGGCCATGCCGGGCGCGCGGCCCACCGCGAAGACGCGGAAGTGCCCGGCCAGCGGCCGCAGCACCTTGATCTCGGAGTCACGCATCCAACCGTGCGGATTCGCGTGGTCGGGGGTGAACCACCGGAGGAACACCAGTGGCCGACCCGAACCGATGGCGAAGTACGGCATGCCGTGCGTCAGCGCACCCTCCGTGACCTCGAGCTTCGCAGCCCCTCCGGTCTTGACCACAGCGCCCTCCGATCAGAGATCCATCCGTCGGCCCGACGTTATCGCGGTGCGCCGAGGGTGGCGATGACCTCCGTGATCAAATCCGCCTTCTCCGCACACCGGAAAAGGACACGACTGATCGGCAGCGTCGGGTGAACTGACGCCGAACACGGGGGACGCGCGGAGCATACTGGCCCGGTGAGTCATGAGCGTTCCCGTGGAGTCGAGAAGCGGCCGTTCCCGCTGGAGTCCACGCCCATTCATGTGTCCGACGAGGTGCTCACCGACCTGCGGCGACGACTCGAGCTGACGCGCTGGCCGGTCGACGCGGGTAATGAGGACTGGTCCTACGGCGTATCGCGGACCTATCTCCAGGAACTGGTCGAGTACTGGCGCACCGATTACGACTGGCGCGCCGCCGAGGCCGCGATCAACGCTTACGAGCACTACTTCGTCGAGACCGACGGCGTGCCGGTGCATTTCATGCGAAAGCCGGGCGCCGGGCCGAACCCGACTCCGTTGCTCCTCACCCACGGGTGGCCATGGACATTCTGGCACTGGGCGAAGGTTGTCGACCCGCTGGCCGACCCCGCGGCATTCGGCGGCGACCCTGCCGATGCGTTCGAGGTGATCGTCCCCTCGTTCCCCGGGTTCGGATTCTCCGCGCCGCTGCCGGACAACCCGGACATGAACTTCTGGAAGGTCGCCGACCTCTGGCACGTTCTCATGACCGAGACGCTCGGTCATACGAAGTACGCCGCGGCGGGCTGTGATGTCGGCGCGCTGGTCACGGGGCAGCTCGGGCACAAGTACGCCGACGAGTTGTACGGCATCCACATCGGCTCCGGCCAGAAGCTCACCCTGTTCGACGGCGACCGCGGTTGGGACATCACCGGCGGCAGACCCATTCCGGACGGCCTGCCCGCCGACGTGCGCGCCCGGATCATCGCGCTGGAACGGCGCTTCGCCGTCCACCTGGCCGCGCATGTGCTCGAACCGAGCACCCTCGCCTACGGCTTGTCCGACTCGCCCGCCGGACTGCTCGCCTGGATCCTGCAACGCTGGGTGAGCTGGAGCGACAACGGCGGCGACATCGAGTCCGTCTTCGGCAAGGACGACCTGCTCACCCACGCGATGATCTTCTGGGTCACCAACTCCATCGGCTCTTCGATCCGCACCTACGCCAACAACAATCGCTACCCGTGGCGCCCTTCGCACGACCGGCAGCCCCCCGTCGAGGCTCCCACCGGCATCACCTTCGTCGGCTACGAGAACCCGCGCGGCGTCACCACCGACCGCCGGGTGCAAAGCTTCCTCGACAGCGACCGCGGCGATTGGTACAACCACGTCAACCTCACCGCCCACCACCACGGCGGGCACTTCATCCCGTGGGAAATACCGGCCGAATGGGTCGACGACCTCCGCCGCACCTTCCGCGGACGCACTCCGTCCACCACCACCTAGCCCTGGCGCTGCGCGATCGAATCCGTTCGCGCCCAAGCGCATACCCGCCGCCGGCGCGCGGGTGTACCGACCGAGCCCACACGGCACGGCGGGGACCGTCTCGGTGGTCACAGAGGACGCACACGCTGTCGGTGCGGGGCCGAAGTCGACCTCGGGTAGACGGAGTTATGTGAACTCACCCAATGGACGCGGACTCTTCGGAGGTGGCCCGTAAGGTACCGATCATGGTGCCCACCGAGAGGTCCGAGCTGGTGCGGTCGATCGTCGAGTCCTATTTGCTCGACGGAGCGCGCCGGTACAACCGCACCGAGGTCGCGGAGCGGTCCGGGACGACGACGGCGCTGACGAAGCGATTGTGGTTGGCGCTCGGTTTCCCGTCGAGTATCGGAGACGCGGCGGTCGACTACGCCGACGCCGACGTCGCCGCGGTTCGCAACTTCGAGCAGCTGACCGTCCTGGCCGCGGCGGACACCCGGCAGCAGTCGGCGACCGCGCGCACGCTCGGCCAGGGCATGGCGCGGCTGGCCGAATGGCAGGTGGACCTGGTGCTGGCGGAGATCGAGGAGCGCATCGCGAGCATGGACCCCGCCGCCGATCCGGAGGAGGCCGTGCGCATCGCCACCGAAGGCGCCATCGCCACGCTCGAGCAGCTGAACATCTACGCGTGGCGACGGCATCTCGCCGCGGCGCTGTCGCGCTCGCTCGACCCGGGGACGAGCGCGGGTGAGTCGGTGCGCGAATTGGCCGTCGGTTTCGCCGACATGGTCGGCTACACCAGGCTGACCAGGCATTTGCACCCCGACGAGCTGTCCATGCTGCTCGAGGCGTTCGAATCCACCACCACCGCCGCCATCACCGAGAACGGCGGATGGGTGATCAAGAACGTCGGCGACGAAGTCATGTTCGCCACCGAGAGCGCCACCGAGGCCGCCCGCACCGCCCTGGCCATCCAGGAGTCGACCATGATGGTCGGCGGCACCCCGGACCTGCGCGTCGCCATCGCCTACGGCCCGGTCCTGCAACGCTTCGGAGATCTGTACGGCTCGGTGGTGAACATCGCGTCCCGGCTCACCGGCGTCGCGCGGCCGGGCACCGTCCTGATCGACGACCACGCCGCCGCCGCGTTGGAGGGCGACCCTTCGTTCACCATCAAGCACCTGCGCAGCGTCCGGGTGCGCGGCTTCAATCGCCTGCGCCCGCACCTGCTCCGCCGTAACGGCAAGAACGGCAGGTAGCCGCGACCGCGTGCCGCAGCCGACCACAGCCGCCCTAGGCTCGTCCGGTGGACACCGACTGGTCACAGCTGCGCGCGCGTTCCCTCGTCGAGGAGGACGCGGCGATTCTGGCTCTGCACAAACCCGCCGGAATCTCCGTCACCGGGGAGCGCCACGATACCGACCTCGTCGAGCTGGCGGCCGCCTCCGGTGAAACGCTCTATCCGGTGCACCGGATCGACAAGGTGACCTCCGGCCTGATCCTGTTCGCGAAGGAACTGCCCGCGCACGGCGAGCTGACCAGGCAGTTCAACAAACAGACCGCCGACAAGGCGTATCTGGCCGTCGTCGCGGCCACCGGCCTGCCCGATTCCGGCGTGATCGATCTGCCGCTCAGCGTGGGACGCAAGAACCGGGTGCGCATCGCGGCCCCGCGCGAAAGCATCCGCTGCCGGGAGGGCCGCTGGTTCGTCGAGGACACCGACCTGCTGCCCGCCAAGAACTATCCCTCGCTCACCCATTTCGTGACCGTGCTGCGCGCCCCGGCGCACACCGTCCTCGCGCTGCGCCCCGTCACCGGCCGCCGTCACCAGATTCGCGTCCATCTCGCCTGGACCGGACATCCGATCGTCGGCGACCCCTTGTTCGATCGCTCCGGCGCCCACCAACGGACCTACTTGCATTCCTGGCGCCTGGGCCTGACCGCCTCCTGGCGCACCCCGCCGGAACTGAGGTTGACCGCCGAACCCGACACCGAGTTCTGGGGCCCGCCGGGGGAATCCGCCGACCCGGCGACCCTCGCCCACGCCGCCGGCCTGCTGCCTACCCTCCGCTGACCCAGCCCGCGATCCCCTTCCGCTTACAGCCCGGTGTCGGTCACCTGGGCGTCGACTCCGTTTCCTCCACAGTCATCCCCAGGCGGGCTGTGCACATATTCGCCGCCGGTGCGAGCAGCGGAAAGCCTTGGGAGCGACGGGCGGACGGTCAGCTCGGCCAGTTCGGGGAGCGGCCGAGGAGCAAGAGGATGCGGTCGAGCGTCGAGGATTGTTCCGGGACGGACAGCGCCGGCGCGAAGACCGAACCGGGGGCGGACCGTTCGGGGCCGTCGGGGACGGCGAGGGCTATGTTCAGCGCCGCTTCGGCTACGGCCGGATCGGGAGTGACGGTTTCTCCGATCGATCGTGCGACGTCCCAGGCGTGGACGACGCTGTCCACCAGGTGGAAGCCGATCGCCTGGGTGGCGGGAACAGGGTGGCCAGGCGCTTCCGGAAACGCCAGCGAGCGCTCGAAGACGTCTTGCGCGGCGAAGGCGGCGACCACGTCGTCGGCGGAGGCGAGATAGGCGGCGACCGGATCGGCGGACGTGCGGACAGCCCAGACCCCGGGATCGTCGCCGCCCCGCGCGGCAGCGGCGAAGCCGTGATTCTGCGCGGTCATGTGTTCCAGCAGGTCACGTAGACGCCAACCAGTGCAAGGGGTTTCGGCATCCAGCTGATCAGGGCGCACGCGGGCGACGACGTCCACGGTCAATCGAACCGAACGGGCGTGACGGGCGCGCATATCTTCCATAGATTCAGTAAGCATGAGCTTATAGTAAGCTTAAGCGTACGATTTGCCAAGCAGTATCGTCGATCCATGCCGAACGTCCGTCCCGATCTCGCCGCGATGCTCGTGCCGCTCGGCCGGGCGTTGATGGCCCTGGAGCTGCCCGTGCTGGAGCGCCACGAGCTGTCGATGTGGGGCTACGCCGTGCTGCTCGGCCTCGACTCCGAACCCGTCCACACCCAGGCGGCGCTGGCCAAGGCGATCGGCGCGGACAAGACCCGCATCATCGGCGTGCTCGACGAACTCCAGCGCCGGGGACTGATCACCCGCGAGCCGGACCCCGCGGACCGGCGGGTCAACCTGGTGTCGCTCACCGACGCGGGCCGCGATCTGCGCGACCGCGCCCAGCACGACATCCAGGCCGGCGAGGACCGCCTGCTCGAACGGCTTCCCGCATCGGACCGCCGCGTTTTCCTGCGCGCCCTGCGCACCCTCTCCGACGCGGTGTCCGAACCGCCCGCATCCTGACGTTTCCAAAAGCACGGGCATCGGCGCCACCTTCCATGTGCCGGGACCGCTCGATACGGAGCCCCGACCAGCACCACCACACGCTTCACAATGTGACTCTCCGCACATACCGGCGGACATCATTCGCGCGGTGGCGAGCGTCATGGCGACGCGTAATACGCAGGTCAATTAGCCTGATGGCGTGCGGCGGGCGCGACGCGCGCACACTCTGACGCAGTGCAGCGAACCCCTAGCGAAAGCGAATGCCGATGATCCTGGTGGCTCAGGTCAGCGACACACATTTCGATCTCGGCACCCGCAACGCCGAACGTGTACAGCGGGTCATGGCGTTCCTCGCCGGCCTGCGCCGCAGACCCGATGCCATCCTGGTGACCGGCGACGTCACCGAATCCGGCAAACCCGAGCAGTACGCGGAGGCCAAGCTCGCGTTCCACGCCGAGACCCCGGTGTACGCCATCCCCGGCAATCACGACGACCGCGCCGGGTTCCGCACCGGCCTGCTCGGCGAGCCCACCTCCGACGCACCGATCAACCACGTGCACCGCATCGGCGATCTCACCATCGCGCTGCTGGATTCGAGCGTCCCGGGCGAGGCAGGCGGTCGACTTGCCGAGGAGACCTACCGGTGGCTGGGCGAGGTGCTCGACGCCGCGCCCGCGGGCAAGCCGATCCTGCTCGCGCTGCACCATCCCCCCGCGCACCTGTTCAGCCCGATCGTCGACGAGATCTCCCTCGCCGACCCGCAGCGGCTGGCCGACCTGGTCGCCGGTGACGACCGGATCCTCGCCGTGCTCACCGGCCACGCGCATTCGGCCGCGACCACCACGTTCGGGGGACGCCCGCTGCTGGTCGCCCCCAGCACCGCGTCGGTGCTGAGCGGCGAGTGGGAACTCGACCTGCCCGATCACGTCATGGACTACGCCCCTGACCCGGCGGTCTCGCTGCACGTCATCGATGACGACCACCGGCTCACCACCCATTTCCGGTC
The DNA here is from genome assembly GCA_019930625.1 of Nocardia asteroides. Taxonomy (NCBI): domain Bacteria; kingdom Bacillati; phylum Actinomycetota; class Actinomycetes; order Mycobacteriales; family Nocardiaceae; genus Nocardia; species Nocardia asteroides. Next base: position 2,693,016 of record CP082844.1, on the reverse strand, counting down.
CGTTCCGATGAGCGGCCGGATCGGCGTGCAACCGGCCTGAGCGCGGTTTACCCGGCACGAGCCCGGGCAATCGGGAGGCACACGACGCCTACCCGGGAGGATCACCATGGTCGATCTACCAGCCGCAGTGGTGAAGAACGCGTTCGCGGCCGGAGCACGGATCCGGCATGCGCGGGTATTCCACCCGAACGGGTTGCACCTGGCCGGTCGTCTGCACGCGGAACCCGAGTTCGAGCCGCTGTTCGGCCCCGGTGATCGCGCGGTGATCGCACGGCTGTCCAAGGGTGTCGGGATGCCGGACGGACTGCCCGATGTCCTGGGCTTGGCCTTCCGGGTGCTCGGCCATGACGACCAGCCTTGGGATTTCGCGTTGGCCACCACCGGCCGGGGACCGCTCGGCCGCTTCGTGATCACCCCGGCGCGCGGCTGGGCCACCGCACGCTACGGCTGCCTGATGCCCTACCGGATCGACAACTCCGCGCCGACCTGGTTCTTCGCCGAACCGGACAGCGTTCAACCGGCCTCGGCGTCGCTCGAGTCGATGCAAGCCCACATGAACGAGGACCTGGTGAGCTTCACCCTCACCGCGAGCCGCCTCGTCGGACCGGCCTGGCGGGTCGCCGAACTCACGTTGCGTCCCGCGGAATCCGCCGAGCATCGAACGGATTACTTCGATCCGATGCTGAACCATCCGCCCGAGGTGGAGCTGTTCCCGAAAGCCGTCGGCAAGATCCGCGAGCTGGCCTACACCGGCAGCCGGAGCGGCCGCGGCGAAGGCGCCTAGCGTCGGACGGCGCGCTCCCGGCGGTAGGCCGCCGGCGTGTTACCGGTCCACCTTTTGAAGGCGAAGATGAAAGTCGAGGCTTCGGCATAGCCGAGCCGGATCGCCACATCGCTCACCGAAAGCGGTGTGGCGGTGAGCATTTCCTCTGCCAGAGCGCGCCGTACTTCGTCCAGCAACGCGCGATAGCTGGTGCCCGCCGCGTCCAGATGACGCCGCAGCGTGCGCGTGCTCATGTTGAGATCGTTCGCCACCGCGTCGATGCCGGGCGGGGCGGCGAAACCGTCCGCGCCGCCGCGCGGCACCAGCCGCTCGCGTACCTCGGCCGCGATGCCGGTGCGGGCCCTGCGGCGGTGCACCAGATCACGGCACTGCGCCAGGCACATCGCCCAGGTGTGCTCGTTGGCCTGCGGCAACGGTTGTTCCAGCAGCATCGGCTCGATCGCGAACAGGTTGCGCGGCATCCCGAAACGCGGCGCGACCACGGTGACGTCCATGATTCGGTCCGCGTGAGCGGGCGCGGGAAAACGGAATTCCGCCCTGGTCAGCGGCAAGGGGGTGCCGAGCAGATCGCTCATCACCCGATGCATCGCGGTGACGTCGCGTTCGACAAGGAATTGGCGCACGTCCGTCGGCACCGACTCGTCGTGCACCACCGCGACGAACTCGCTGTCGCCCCACTCGGCCACCGGCAGGCAGAACGTGAAGCTGAGGTCCAGATAACGCAGCGCGAAGCTGATCGCTTCACCCAGCGTCGGGCTGCTGACGCAGGCGAAGCCGAAGATGCCGAAGGTGGTGATCCGGTAGCGGCGACCGATCTCCACGCCCAGCGCGGGCCGGCCGGCGAGCTCACGGACGAGATTGCGCACGACTGCCAGCTCGGTGTGCGCATCGATCTGTGCGTCCGGATCGCGCAATTGCTGCTCGAAGAGCGCGGTACCGCGCAGCATGTGGGCAGCGGGAACGCCGTGTTCGGCCGCGTAGCCGACCATCAGCGCCACGCTGGCCACGCCGCGCGGAAAGTTCCAATCGCGGATGTCCGGATCCTGTACCCGCTCCACGCGGACATTATGGCCGAATTTCTCTATACGACGGCACGGCGGCTCCTACAGTGGAGTCAGCTACGGTCGGAGTGAGGAGTGTCACATGACAGGGCGGCGTCGGCCATCGGTCCTCGTCATCGGCGCGGGCTTCGGCGGCATCGGCATGGCGGTCGAACTGCGCCGCAACGGCTTCGACGACATCATCATTCTGGAGCGCGCCGAGGACATCGGCGGGGTGTGGCGGGAGAACACCTACCCCGGCGCGGCCTGCGACGTGCCGTCCCCGCTGTACTCGTACTCGTTCGAACCCAAGCCGGACTGGCCGCAGCGGTACTCCGGGCGTGCCGCCATCCACGAATACCTGCGCGGCGTCGCCGAACGGCACGGCGTGCTGGAGTCGGTCCGCTTCGGCACGAGCGTCACCGACGCCGAGTTCGACGACGCCACCGGTCGGTGGACCATCCGTACCGCCGACGGGGATACCCGGAGCGTGGACGTGCTGATCTCTGCGGTGGGTCAGCTGTCGCGTCCGTCCATGCCCGACATTCCCGGCATCGACACCTTCGCGGGCCCGTCGTTCCATTCGGCAGAGTGGGACCACGACGTCGTCCTGAGCGGCAAACGCGTCGCCTGCATCGGCACCGGAGCCAGCGCCGTGCAGTACATCCCGGAAATCCAGCCCGCGGTCGCCCACCTCACGCTGTTCCAGCGCACTCCCGCCTGGGTGATCCCGAAGTTCGACACCGATTACTCGCCGATCCAGCACAACCTGTTCGCGCGGGTACCGGGCGCGCTGCTGGCCGAGCGGTTCGGGTGGTGGTCGATCGCGGAGTTCGTCTCCCTCGGGCTGGTGGAGGTCCCTGCCATCGCACGGCTGGTGGGCCGCATCGCCTCCCGGCACCTCGCCAAACAGGTCGAGGACCCGCGATTGCGGGCCAAGCTCACGCCCGGCTATCCGATCGGATGCAAGCGCGCGCTGTTCTCCAACGACTACTACCCCGCGCTCACCCAACCGAACGTGCGGGTGGAGACCACGGCGATCAGCGCGATCACCCCGCAGGGCGTACGCACCGCCGACGGAGTCACGCACGAGGCGGACGTGATCGTCTACGGCACCGGTTTCAAGGGCACGGAGTTCCTGTGGCCGATGGACATCTACGGCCGCGGGGGCCGCAAGCTGGCCGACGCCTGGGCCGACGGCGCGCACGCGTACTACGGCATCACCGTGCCCGACTTCCCGAACCTGTTCCTGGTCTACGGCCCGAACACCAATCTCGGCGTCGGCTCGATCATCTACATGATCGAGTCGCAGACCCGCTACATCCGCCAGGCCGTGCAGTTGCTCGCCGACCACCCCGGCCACTGCGTCGACGTTCGCGCCGATCTGGAGGAGCACTACAACACCGCTCTCCAGCAACGCCTGGCCCGGACGCCGTGGAACTTCTGCTCCAGCTGGTACCGCAACGCCGCGGGCCGCATCACCAACAACTGGCCCGGCTCGCAGACCAGCTACCGCCGCCACACCCGTCGCCTCGACCCAAGCCACTACACCCTCACACCGGTCTCGTGACGGACGGCGGCGTCGAGAGCCTCGCTCGAATTCGCCCTGACCCGGCCGACCTCGCCGGGCTGGCAGACTTGTGCTGTGAATGAACTGCCCCGTCCGGGCGACCCGGATGTGCGGGGGCCGCTGCGTCCGATCGAGCTGGCCACCGGCGCGGTGCTGGGCGGAGCCACCGTCGGGTTGGTGACCGTCGGATCGGTGGTTCCGTTCGCGGCCGCCCTGAACCTGGTCGCCGCGGTCCCGATCGGGCTGATCGCGCACCGCTTCCGGCTGCGCGCCCTGGTCACCGCGACGATCGCGGCGACGTTGGTCACCTTCGTCGCGGCCGGTATGGCGTCGGCGACGGCGTTGGTCGCGGCGGCGACCATGGGCGGGATCATCGGCACGGTGAAGCGGCGCGGGCGTGGTGTCGTCGCGGTGTTCGGGCTCTCGCTGCTTGCCGGGCTGGCCTGGGCGGCGTTCGCCGTCGGATCGCTGTTGGTGCTGTCCACCGTGCGCAACCTGTTCTTCGACAACATCCGCAACCTCTCGCGCGGCCTGCAAGATCTCGCGCGTGAGGCGCAACTGGCGCCGCTGGGGCAGTTCGTGGCGGACCTGACCGACGCGGTGCTGCGCTGGTGGTGGGTCTGGATGGGCGGCGGCGTCGCGCTCGGCATGGTGGCCACCGGCATGTTCTCCTGGTACGTCCTCGGCTCGGTGCTGGACCGGCTCGCCTGGCTGCCCGGCCGGGACCGGCTCGACGCACCGCTGGACGATCGGCCCATCGCGCCGTTGCCGGTCACGCTGCGCGATGCCGGTTTCCGCTACCCCGGCGCGATGCGCGAGGCGCTGCGCGAGATCGACCTGACCGTCGAGGTCGGCGAATTCGTCGCCGTGGTAGGGCACAACGGTTCGGGCAAGTCGACGCTGACCCGTCTGCTCGCCGGATTGCCGCCGACCTCGGGATCGGTGCAGCGTCCCGGGTCGGCCGGACTCGGCAGGCTCGGGGGGACGGCGCTGGTATTGCAGCGACCGGAGAGCCAGACCCTCGGCGTGCTCGTCGCCGACGACGTCGTGTGGGGACTGCCCCCGCGGCTGGCCGCCGAAGTGGACGTCGGCGGATTGCTCGAGGAAGTCGGTCTCGCCGGAATGGGGGCGAAGGAGACCGCCACGCTCTCCGGCGGACAGCAGCAGCGGCTGGCGGTCGCGGCGGCGCTGGCCCGGCGGCCCGCACTGCTGATCGCCGACGAAGCGACCTCGATGGTCGATCCGGACGGGCGCCGGGAACTGGTGGAACTGCTGGCCGCGCTGCCGAAACGGCATCCGATGGCCGTGGTGCTGGTGACCCACCACGAAGCCGACGCCGCGGCCGCGGACCGCATCGTGCACCTGGCGGCGGGACGGTCGGTCGAGCGGCTGCCCGCGTGGCCACGTCCGGTGCGCGACACCCGGCGCAGGCCGATGGGCGAGCCGATCCTCGAACTGCGCGATGTCCGGCACACCTACAACCGCGCGACGCCGTGGGAAGCGCCCGCCCTGCACGGCGTCGACCTCTCCGTCCGGCAGGGTGAGGCGTTGCTCATCGTCGGCGGGAACGGCTCGGGCAAGTCCACCCTCGCCTGGATCATGGCAGGCCTCATCGAACCGAGTTCCGGACGCTGCGAACTGCGCGGCAAGCCGATCAGCAAACAGATCGGCCGGGTGGAGCTGGCCTTCCAGCATTCCCGCCTGCAATTGCAGAAGCAGACCGTCGGCGCGGAGATCGCGGACTGGGGCGGCCGGGCAACGGGCTCCGGTGCGGTCGGGCGCGCGCTGGACGCGGTCGGGCTGGACCGGTCACTGGCCGCGCGCTCGATCGAGGAACTCAGCGGCGGCCAGGCCAAACGCGTGGTGCTCGCCGCGATCGTGGCCAGCCATCCTCAGGTGGTCGTGCTCGACGAACCACTGGCCGGCCTCGACCCGGAGGGCAGGGCCGACATCGTGGAGTTGCTCGCACGCCTGCGGGATTCCGGATTGACGCTGATCGTCATCTCGCACGACGTGGCCGACATGGCAGCGGTGTGCGACCGCACGGTACACCTGCGCTCGGGACGCATTCTGAGCGCGGAGGCCGCATGGGACGCCACGCCGGCGGCGCGCAAGGCCGCGGCGCAAGCAGATCCCGGACAAGGAGCATTGCGCGCCACGGGTGAGACAGCGTGGCGATTCGAGCACGGAGGTCGATCATGAGCACCGTCCTGCTGCGCCAAGTGCCCGTCGCCAGCCCGGTGCATCGCCTGTGGGCGGGTACCAAGATGATCGGAGTGTTCCTGATCAGCCTGGTGCTGATGTTCCTGCCGTCCTGGCCGGTGCTCGGTGTGATGACGGCGTTCCTCGTGTTCGTCGGCGTCGCCGCCCGGCTGCCGCTGGGCACACTGCCGCGTCTGCCCTGGTGGTTCTGGGCGCTGTTCGTCGTCGGAGGCCTGATCACCGTGCCGGTCGGCGGGGCGGCGGTGCTGCGCTACGCGCAGATCGCGACCTTCACCCTGATCCTGATCGCCGCCTCGTTCCTCATCGCGTGGACCACGCCGATGGGCGATATCGCCCCCGCTCTCGCCAAGCTGGGTGCGCCGCTGCGCAGACTTCGGATCCCGGTGGACGAGTGGGCCGTCGTCGTGGCGCTCACCCTCCGCGGTCTGCCGCTGCTCATGGAGGAGATTCGAGTACTGCGGGCCGCTCGTCGCCTACGCCCCAAGGACGGCATGCTCGCCCGAGCCGCCGACAACCCGCTCATCGACATCCTCACCGCGGCCATGGCGGTGTCCACCCGCCGTGCCGGTGAACTGGGTGAGGCGATCACCGCGCGCGGCGGCACCGGGCAGCTCACCGCCCACCCCAGCGCTCCCGGCCTGCGCGACGCGCTGGCGCTCGCGCTGATCGTCGGCGTCTGCCTCGGCTCCATTGCTCTGCACTTGCTGTTCTGAACACACACCGAAAGAGCTGACAGTCCTGGCGAAGTTATGGCCCCGAGATTCGCCGAGTATTTGCAAGCCCACCCGGGTCACGTTTCGACGGAAACCAATCGGTAGTGCTGACAGGTTCGCCCCGGCGCTGGAGTGCAGAGCCGATTGTCATGTGCCCGACCAAGCGGTGGGGCGGCCCGGATCGCGCCGCTTGCTGCGCGATCCCGCGCGCCGGGTGATGTCTCCACACACCCACGCCTCTGGGGATGCGATCGAAAGCCCCTGATGTACCGCGACATTTCTTTCGTGAACCTCCGTGGGATCTACCGAGATCGACAATCCGTTCCGAGGATTTCACCGCGCCGCATTCAACGACCACGACCGAAGCGGCCGAACCTCCACACGCCCTTGCCGTGGAATAGCTATCAGCTATAACACTGGATAGGTGGAAAAAAGCGGAAGATTACCCCTGAAAATAAGGTCCTAAACCCCCTCAGCCACAGTACAGTTACCACTCAGAAGTAGCTGTCTTCTTGATCACATCACGGATCTACACGCCAGTGGGGGAAGGATTTTCGGCGTGTGCCGCGTTCTCTATTGCTCGAAACCTGATGAAGATTGGAACCGAGAATGATTCTCCGGAAAGTCACCGCCGCAGTCGCGCCACTGATCGCCGCGCTCACGGTAGGAGCGGGCGTCACGAACGCGCAACCGGCCGCGGCGCCGGTGCCGGACATCGGCTACGAAGCGCAACTGGTCGGGAACAAGATCGTCACGACGCTCACCGCGGGCACGTTCGAGGCGCGCGCCGGCGCCGTGGACATCAAGGACACCGCCGGAAACGTCGCGGTCACACTGCCGCTCGCCTTCCGTCAGGACGGGCTCGAATATCCCATGCCCCACGTTGTGCGCGACGCGGGCCGGGTGCTCGAGCTGACCGTCGTGAAGGATGCGGCGCAGGCCCGCCCGGCGGCCACACCGGTCGCGTCGCCGTTCGAGAACCAGCGGGCGCAGGACGCGTTCCTGTCGCAGTTCGGCATCGCCACCGCGGTCGGCGGATTCATCGGCACGGTCATCGGAGCGATCGTCGGGCTGACCGGCCTCATCGGCGGCCCCATCGGAATCGGCACCGTGCTCGCGGGCGCGGGCATCGGCGGCATCATCGGGACCGTCGTCGTCGGCGGACCGGCTCTGATCATCGCCGGTATCGATCTGATCAGCACCCTCGCCGCGCCGCCCGGCACCACGAAGTGGATGGACACCACCGGCCGTCCGCAGAACTGACCCGTGCCCTCGAGGCACGACGCGCACCGAATCGACTGTGATTCGGTGCGCTCTCGTGTTCGCGGAGCCGGCGCGGCCCCCAGGCGCAGCCGAGCAGGCGACCGAATCCGTCAGCGGCTGTAGCGCGCGCCTTGGCGTGACCGACGCTGCGGCGCTCACCGCTCATCGTTCACGGCAGCCGGGAGCCACCGGCAGGCCCGCGAACCGGTCTGCGAGGAAGTTCATCGCGCCGGGCGCCTCGCCGATCGCCGCCGGATTGTGGGTGGGCAGCATCGAGTGCACCGAGGTGACGCTCGCTCCCTGCGCGCAGTACCGGCCGACCAAGTCGGTGAAACCCGCCACGGGAATCACGTCGTCGGTGCGGCTGTGGTACAGGTACATCGGCGCCTCGGGCGCGCTGCCGCCGAGTTCCTGGGCATCGGTCGCGGCCCGGAAGGCCGGATGCGCGAGCAGATCCGGGACGAGGGTGAAATCCTCGACCCGCGCGCCGAGGTACTTCGGCACCAGATCGGATCCGCAGGCCGCGCCGTCCTCGACCAGTGCCGCGCGCCCGCGATCGTTGAGCAACTCCAGCACGCCCGCGCCGGGATCGTTGCGGGCGATCGCGAACAAGATCAGCATCGCCAGCCCCGCCTGCACCGTACCGTCCGCGCCATCGGCTATGGCAGGCCAATCCGCTGGAACGCCACCTGAGGTAATCCCCGCGAACCGCACGTCCGGGGCGTACTGCGGCTGGATCTGCGCGGCCCACAGCGTGGCGAACGCACCACCCGAGTAGCCCCAGGCGCCGACGGGCGTCGCGGGTCCGAGTCCGGCCTGCGGGAAGTCGCGGGCCGCCCGGACACCGTCCAGCACACCACGTCCGGAGTTCACGCCGTCGAGGAACCGCGATCGCGGCCCCTCGTAGTCACTGACCACCACTGCCCACCCGCGTCGCAGCGCCTCGGCCATGAACGGCGTGTCGATCAGTGTGTTCACCGTGCCGGTGTCCCAGCCGCCGCGCAGCGCGTACGACGGCGCGCACCGGATGCCGAGACTGTCCTCGGGTACCTGGTACGACAGCAGTGGCCGGACGCCGGGGCCGAACCAGGGCAGCATCGGGACCATCACGGTGGCCACACCGGCGACGGGATCGTCGCTCGCGTCCGTGGTCCGGTACTTCACCTGCCATGCCGAAATCGGCAAAGGCAGCCCGAACAAGGCGATCGGGCGGCTATCCAGCACGGCGCCGTTGCGGTACCTACCGACATCCGCGGGAGCCGCGTAGAACGGGTCCTGGTCCGGCGGTAGTAGCTGGGCGTACGCCTCCGGTGCGGCGCTGAGGCCGGCGAACAGAACGATCAGCGCGGACAGAAGCATTCGCGGGATCGCTGCGCGCACAGGCCGGTTGCCGGCTCGCGCGAGGACAAGCGCTCGGTGAACATTCTTCATCAGGGCCTCCCCAGTCCCGAGAGGCGACAGGTGTCCCGTACGGTGGGTGCCGGTTCACCCTGACCTCGAGACTTCAACGGTACTGCGGGGCCGATCGCCCCGGCAACGGTCGACCGCAGGTCACACCCACCGCCTCAGCTGTCCGCAGGAGTGGTTACAGTGTTGGCGAAAATCCCCCCAGCGCAATCGAATAGCCGTCGGGCGCGATCCGTCCGCGGCGCGAGCGCCACGAAGAGGAGTAGCCGAGCATGCGGCATGGCAACGGACTGGACATCCCCGAAGGACTCGCCGACCTGTGCGCCCCGGACCGGATGGCGGTGATCGTCTACGACATGCAGGTCGGCGTGCTCAGCCAGTTGCCGGACGGGCCGGAGATCATCGAACGCGTGGTGGGAGTGGTCGATGCGGCGCGCTCGGGTGGCTACCCGGTGATCTTCCTACGCCATTTCTTCCTGCCCGAGCGCCTCAGCGGAGCCTTCGCGCTGCGCATGGCCATGAGCTGGCAGCAGGTGGATTCGGTGGACAAGGTGCGCTTCATCCTGCAACGCGACACACCGGCCTTCGAGCTGGTTCCCGAGCTGCGGCCGAGAGCGGACGAGGTGGTGTTCGACAAGACCTCGATGTCGGCGTTCGAAGGGACTCCGCTGGCCTCGATGCTGCGCGACCTGCGCATCGGTGCCTACGCGATCGCGGGCGTGGCGCTGGAGATCGGGATCGCGCCCACGGTCACGCATTCCACCGATCTGGGTTTCGTACCGGTGGTGATCAGCGACGCGGTCGGCGGCCGGGACAAAGAGGCCATGGCGCGGGCCTATGACGACTTCGAATTCCAGGGCCATGCGCTGGTGACCGATGTCGCCACCATCACCCCGCTGCTGGCGGGGACCAACTGACACGAGAACGGGATCCGGCCGTGGCCGGATCCCCTTCAGAACTCACTGCTCACGCAAGGCCTTCTTCGCGGCGTCCTGAGCGGAGTCGACCTGGCCGGCGTACTTCTTGCCCGTCTTCTCGTCGACGAGGTCACCCGCCTTGTCGATCACCGCGTCCAGCTTGTCCGCGTTCTTCTGGGCCAAATCCATGGCCTTGCCTGCCAGGTTCTTGAAGTCCACCGTGCACTCCTCGTTTCGCGCTGGGAGTAACAACCCTACCCACCGTCGCGCACATCCGGCGCCGCGCCGAGCCACGCCGGATGCCACATTCGCCCCGCCTCGGTCCAGTTCATGAACCGCACGGTGCCACCTATTTTCGGCGTCACCCACACCGCCTCTTTGCGTTCTTCGGCGGTGAGGTCGTTGTCGAACGGCGAGGTCCCGCGTTCCAGTTCGCGCAGCCGCGCGCCCAGTTCCCGCATGTCCGGCTCGCTGAAACCGGTGCCGACCCGCCCGACGTAATACAGCTGCCCGTCGTGCGGAATGCCGATCAACAGGGATTTGAAGTCCCGTGCCGTGCTGCGCCGCCAGCCGCCGATCAGCACCCGCTGGGTGCGCCAGTTGCGCTGTTTCACCCAGGCATGCCCGCGCTTGCCCGGCAGATACACCGAATCCTTGCGTTTGGCGATCACCCCTTCGAGCCCGTGCTCTCGGCTGAAGCGCAGAGCCTCCGCGCCAGGGCCGTCCAGTCGCGGCGGCACCACCAGCGACGGCGCGTTCGCGGCGAGCGCCTCGAGCACCCTGCGGCGATCGGAATATCGTTTGCGCAGCAGCGAGGTGCCGTCGAGATACAGCACGTCGAACGCGACGAACACCGCCCGCGCCGCATCAGCTTGCAGCAGAGCGACATTCGCGACGCCATGGTCGTCGAAGACGACCGCCTCGCCGTCCAGCACCACTCGGTGGCCGGACAGTTCCCGCGACAACGCCACGATGCCGGGGTAGCGGTCGGTCACGACGTTCCCCGCCCGGCTGCGCAAGGTGATCGCGCCGCCATCGATCTCGGCGATCAGCCGGAAGCCGTCCCACTTCGTCTCGAAGCTCCACTCGCCCGCGCCGAGCTCCGCGACGTCGCCGGGAGTCGCGAGCATCGGCGACAAACCACGTGGAAGCGGCCCGGGACCGTTGGACGGCCGGATGATCCGGCCCGACGGCTGGTCCGGCTCCTCCCGCGGTTCGGCTCCGTTCTGTTCCCGCATCAGATGCATCAGCCACTGGTTGCCGTTGGTCTGGATCAACGCGTACCGGCCGGTGAGCCGCTTACCGTGGAACCGCACGATGACCTCGTCGTCACGCCACTTCTCGGTTTCGTAGGTGCCGGAGTCCCAGATCGTCATCTCGCCACCGCCGTACTCGCCCTTGGGGATGGCGCCGTGGAAATCGAGATACTCCAGCGGATGGTCTTCGGTGTGCACGGCGAGGCGGTTCTGATCGGTGGAGGTCGGCGGGCCTTTCGGCACCGCCCAGGACGCCAGGACCCCGTCACGCTCCAGCCGCACATCCCAGTGCAGGCGACGCGCATGATGTTCCTGAACGACGTAGCGGTTGTTCGTCCCCGGCTCAGGTGACTCGGCGGGGACGGGCTCGGGCGTGCGGGACGGATCACGCATCGATCGATACCGCGTCAGCGCGTCCGGGCCTGCCTGCGCCGTGGACGAGTCGTCGCGCGCCAACGGCGGATCCAGCTCGGCGAGCAAGTCACCGTCCGTACGGTACCTGGCCAGCACTTCATCGAACCGCAGATGTCTCAGCTTCTTCCGGTTCTCGATCTCTTCCCACGTGCGCGGGGCGGCCACGTTCGGCTCTGTCCGCCCTCGCAACGAGTAGGGCGCGATGGTGGTCTTGGCGGAGTTGTTCTGACTCCAGTCGAGGAAGACCTTGCCGCCCCGAGCCGCCTTCGCCATCGTCGCCGTGACCAACTCCGGGTGCAGCCGTTGCAGATTCGTGGCCACCTGTTTGGCCACCGTCGACGCGCCGGCTGAACTCAACTCCCGATCCAACGGCACGTAGAGGTGTATTCCCTTGCTGCCGCTGGTGACCGGGAACGCGTGCAACCCGATGCCCTCGACCATCTCCCGCACCGCGAGCGCCACCTCGGCGCATTCGGCGAGACCGGCCCCCTTGCCCGGGTCCAGGTCGAACACCAGCCTGCTCGCCGGACCCATGTCGGCACCGGCGAAACGCCACTGCGGCACATGGATTTCCAGCGCGGCCTGCTGCGCGAGCCAGGCCAGCCCGGCTTCGGAATCGATCAGCGGGTACACGACCTTGCGATCGGAATGCCGCAGGGAGCGCCGCTCGATCCAGGACGGAGCATGCGACGGGAGATTCTTCTCGAAGAAGGACGGTTCCTCGACCCCGTTGGGCCAGCGCTTCCGGGTGACCGCCCGCCCGGCGAGATGCGGCAACATGGCAGGCGCGATGGCCGAATAGTAGGCGATGACCTCGCCTTTGGTGGTTCCGGTGGCCGGATACAGCACCTTGTCGAGGTTGCTCAGGTCAACCTCGATACCACCGAATTTCCGGCGGGCCGCCATATCGGAAGTGTAGCGGCGGAGACCGCGGCCCGGTCTCCGCCGCTGTCTCAGGCGTGCGGTCCGGACTGATCCGGCGGGACCACCTTCTTGGCGGCCTCTTTGCCTTTGGCGATCTTGTCCGAGTACTTGCCGTGCGTCTTCTGATCGATGAAGTCACCGGTCTTGTCGACCGCTTGGTTGATCTTGTCGGCGTTCTTGGCCGCCACATCCTTCCCCTTGCCGACCAGGCCTTTGACCGTATCCGCGAAACTCATCGCCGTGAATCCTTCCTGTCGTCAATTAGCCGGAGTCGTTCAATCAACATTCTCCCACCAGGAATCGCCAGGTGGGGCACTCGAGGGATCTACGCGTTGCCCGGGCATCGGCACCGCGACCGTCGTGCCCGCCGCGCGCGCCGCGGTCACCATCCGCTCGACCGGCTCCGACCAGCCGTGGAAGGCGAGATTGAACGTCGCCCAGTGAATGGGCACCAGCAGACCGTGGCCGGGATTCCCGCCGCAGAGATCGGCGTGTGCCCGGACCGCCTCCTCGGGATTCATGTGCACGTCCGGCCAGCGCTCGTCGTAGGCGCCGATCGGCAGCAGCGTCAGATCGAACGGGCCGAGCGCCGCGCCCGCCTCGGCGAACGCCTTGGTGTATCCGGTGTCGCCGCCGAAGTAGGCCCGCCGCGTCGGACCGACGATCGACCACGAGGCCCACAGGGTGGTGTTGCGCAGCAGGCCGCGTCCGGAGAAGTGCCGTGCCTCCGTACAGGTGATCACCAGATCCACGCCGTTGCGATCGAGGCTCAGGTCGGCGAGTGATACCGAACCGCCCCAATCCAATTCGACGATCCGCTCTTCCGGGACGCCCCAGTGGCGCAGATGGGCGCCGATACCGATCGGAACGAGGAACGGCGCGCTCTGGCGAGCCACCAGCTCTCGGACGGTCTCCTTGTCCAGATGGTCGTAGTGGTCGTGGGAGATGATCACCGCGTCGATCGGAGGGAGGTCGGCCAGCGGCTGCGGCGCCGGGTGCATGCGCGCGGGCCCGACCAGCGGGGATGGCGAAACCCGCTCGCTCCACACCGGATCGGTGAGAATCCGGTACCCGTCGACTTCGAGCACCGTGGTGGCGTGGCCGTACCAGGTGACGGCGAGAGCGGCCGCCGCAGTGGGCTGCTTCGGGGTTTGCAGCGGGATGGGGGCTCTGGGCCTGCCCGCGTTGCGCCGGGTCAAGGCCGAGACCAGCAGCGAGGGCGCCGAACCCGCGACCACCTGGGTGCTCGGCTCGGTGTTGTGGAACTGGCGGTCGCGATAGGTCGCCGCACCCACCGCGTACGGCTGGATGGCCGAAATCGAAGCCCCCATCGCCGATGGGATGTCCCACACCGCCCGGACCAGCCAGGTGAGGCCGAGCGCGCCTGTTGCGGCGCCCGCCAAACGTCTGATGTCCATCATCGCCCCACGACCTTCGCGGGACGTTTTTCCTGCCTGGCCAATCGACCCTCCTTGGCATCCTCGCTCGTCCACGCGGCCTCCAGCGCCGCGCGCTGCTGGGCGGTTTCCGGATCACGCGTTCCGTCATCGTTGAGCACCAGCTTCATGTGCCGCAGGGACAACGGGGCCAACGCCGCGATCTGCTTGGCCCAGGCCTGCGCGTCGGCGAGACCGCCGATCCGGTTGGCGAACCCGAAGGCGTAGGCATCGTCGGCCGGTATCTGCTCGGCGCCCAGCAACATCGTCCGGGCGGGACCGCCGCCGATCAAGGCGACGAGCCTGCGCACAGTCCACCGGTCCACGGTGATACCCAATTTCGCGGCGGGCACCGCGATGTAGGCCTCCGGCGAGATCACCCGCAGATCCGAGGCGAGCGCGAGCTGCACGCCCGCCCCGATCGCGGCTCCGTTGATCGCCGAAATCACCGGGATCGGCGCGGATTCGATCGTGTGCAGCGTTTCCAGCAACCGGGACAGGAAATCGTCGGAGTACACCCCGGACAGGTCGGCGCCCGCACTGAACACCGGGCCGTGCCCGGTCAAAACGACGACCCGCGCCTGCTCGGCGACAGCGGCGAGCACGGCCTCGCGCAGCAGTGTCACGAGTTCGTAGTTGAGCGCGTTGCGGCGCTCTTCCCGCTGAAGTTCGATGGTGACCACGTCACCGTCCCGGCTCACCTCGAGCATGCGACCTCCCCGACTGAACAGTCCGTCTGGTCTCTTCACTCTGCCACAGCGACCGGCCCTTGCCGCGCCGGGCGATACGATCACCGACTGTGCCGACACACTTCGACATCTTGGTGATCGGCGCTGGTCAGGCGGGGCTGTCGGCGGGTTACCACCTCCAGCGCCTCGGGCTGCGCCCGGAGCGGCATTTCCTGCTCGTCGACCGTTCTCCCGGCCCCGGCGGCGCATGGCAGTTCCGCTGGCCGTCGCTGACGCTGGAAACGGTCAACGGAGTGCACGATCTGCCCGGTATGTCGTTCGCCGAGACATTGCCGCCGGGTTCCTCGTCCGCGCCGGCGGCCTCCGCTGTGCCGCACTACTACGAGCTGTACGAGAAGCGGTTCGACCTGCGAGTTCATCGGCAGGTGTCGGTCACCGTGGTCTGTGATCGCACCGAGGACGGCAACCCCGCCGACCGTGGTGCGGTGCTCAACGCGGAGACCGACGCGGACGGTCCGATCCGGGTGCGCGGCCTGATCAACTGCACCGGCACCTGGGAGCATCCGTTCATCCCGCGCTACCCCGGAGCGGAGACCTTCGCAGGCCGCCAGCTGCACACCCGCGACTACCGGGCCGCCGACGAATTCGCGGGGCTGCACGTCGTCGTGGTCGGCGGCGGCATCTCGGCGGTACAGCTGCTCGACGAGATCTCTCAGGTCACCACGACGACCTGGGTGACGAGGACACCGCCGCGCTTCCGCGAAGGCGCCTTCACCGAGGAGGTCGGTCGCGCCGCGGTCGCGATGGTCGAAGACCGGGTGCGGCGCGGGTTGCCGCCGGGATCGGTGGTCTCGGTCACCGGGCTACGGCTCGACGACCGGTTACGAGCGGCGCGGGCCCGCGGCGCACTGATCCGCTTGCCGATGTTCGAGCGCATCGAACCCGGCGGGGTGCGCTGGGCAGACGGAACGTTTCAGCAGGCGGACGTGATCCTCTGGGCCACCGGGTTCCGCAGCGCTCTCGATCACCTCGCGCCACTTCGACTGCGCGAGCCCGGCGGCGGAATCACCATGTCGGGCCGCCTGGCCACTCGGGTAGCCGCCGACCCGCGCATCCACCTGATCGGCTACGGGCCCTCGGCCAGCACCGTCGGAGCCAACCGCGCGGGACGCGCGGCGGCCCTCGAACTCACCGAACATCTCCGACTGCGCTGACCGCGCGACGCCGATGGTCAGTCGATCAGACCGAGCGTGAACGTGTCCGGGTCCCCACCGATGCGCGAACCGGTGTCCAGCGCGGTGATCGCGTCCATCTGCTCCTGCGTGAGCTCGAAACCGAACACGTCGAAGTTCTCCGCGATACGCGACGGCGTGACCGACTTCGGGATGACGACGTTGCCCAGCTGCAGGTGCCAACGGATGATCACCTGCGCCGGAGCGCGACCGACCTCGGCGGCCACGGCGGCGATGACGCTGTCGTCGAGCAGCGTGCCCTGCCCGAGCGGGGCCCATGCCTCGGTGGCGATCGCGTTGGCGGCATGGAACTCGCGCAGCTCGCGCTGGGCCAACCTGGGGTGTAACTCGATCTGGTTAACCACCGGGATCTCCCCGGTCTCGGCGATGAGCTGTCGCAGGTGCGCGACCGTGAAGTTCGAGACGCCGATCGACCGCACCCGGCCCTGCGACTTCAGCGCCTGGAAGGCACGGAAGGTGTCCACGAAGCGGCCTGCCGCGGCCACCGGCCAGTGGATCAGGTAGAGGTCGAGGTAATCCAAACCGAGCCGCTGCATGCTGGCGTCGAACGCGCGCAGCGTGGAGTCGTAGCCCTGCTCGGAGTTCCACAGCTTGGTCGTGACGTAGATCTCGTCGCGGGGCAGGCCGAATTGCCGGATCGCGCGGCCGGTGCCCTCTTCGTTCTCGTAGATCGCGGCGGTATCGATGCTGCGGTAGCCCACCTCGAGCGCAGTGGTGACGGCCGAGAAAGCGTCCTCGGCAGGCACTTGGAACACGCCGAAGCCGAGCTGCGGGATCACGTTCCCGTCGTTCAGCACGATCGAGGGAACGGTGCTGGTCTCGCTTCTGAAGGTCACATTCCGACGGTAGAAGTGCGGCGGCGAGCCGTCAATCACGCCCTCGGGTGTGTTGGCCCGCAATTTGCTGGAAGACGGGTGCTTCGGATCGGCAGGGGTCGCGTTGCGCCGGCTGGTCAGCTTGTCAGGCCGAGCCGCCGGTAACGCGCTCGGCGGGCCGCGAGCAGTTCCGATTCCGGCTGGGCGCGCAAGCTCGCCAGTTCGCGCGCGATCGCGGACACCATCCGGCGGGCGAAGTCCACCGGCTCGTCCGCGGCGTCGGGAAACTCGGGCACGATCCGGTCGACGACGCCGTCGGCAAGCAGATCGGCGGCGCTGATCCGTTGCGCCGCAGCGAGTTCCGGCGCATGGTCGATGTCACGGAAGACGATCGCGCTTGCGCCTTCCGGCGGCAGCGGGGCCAGCCACGCGTGCGTGGCGGCGAGCACCCGGTCGGCGGGCAGCAGCGCCAGCGCGCCACCGCCGGTGCCCTGGCCGAGCAGCACCGAGACGGTCGGGGTGTCCAGCGTCACCAGATCCGCGATGCAGCGGGCGATCTCGGGCGCCAGCCCGCGTTCCTCGGCCTCCTTCGAGAGCGCGGCGCCCACCGTATCGATGACCAGAACCAGCGGCAACCGCAACTCCTGGGCAAGCGCCATACTGCGCCGCGCCTCACGCAGGGCCGCAGGACCCATGGTGTTCTCACCTTGCTGGCCACGCCGGTCGTGCCCGAACACCACGCATGGCTGCCCACGGAAACGACCGAGCGCGAGCACGGCCGTGCGATCGGACTCCCCCTGCCCGGTGCCGCTGAGCGGAACACGTTGTGTGACATGGCGTAACAGCTCACGGAGGCCGGGCCGGTGGGGTCGGCGGGAGATGAGAACCGACTGCCACACCGAGTCACCCGCAGCGGGGCTCCGCTGGTCGTCGGACCGGATTCGTTCTTTTCCAGCCTCAGTCGTTTCCCCGACAGGGATCGGCGCTGTGGGCCTGGGCGTTCCAGGTGGCGAAGGCATCTCGGGATCCGAGTGGCTCCGGGTCGCAGCGGAATCGGGCAACGCGACTCCGCTGAACACACTCAACGCACGGTGGGCGATACGGCGGAACACCGGGATCGGCAGCACGCCGTCGATGACCCCGCGGCGATACAGGTTCTCCGCGGTCTGCACGCCTTCCGGAAACGCTTTGCCGTACAGGGCCTGATAGACCCGGGGGCCGAGGAACCCGATGAGCGCCCCGGGTTCGGCGAAAGTGATGTGGCCCAGCGAACCCCAGGAGGCGAAGACACCGCCCATCGTAGGATTGCGCAGGTAGACGAGGTAGGGATGACCAGCCGACTTGTGCGCCGCGACCGCACCCGCGATCTTCACCATCTGCACGAAGGCGACAGTGCCCTCCTGCATCCTGGTGCCGCCGGAGGTCGGCGAAGCGACCAGCGGCAGCCCGAGTTCGGTGGCGCGCTCGACCGCCGAGACGATCCGTTCCGCCGCCGCTACTCCGATCGAACCCGCCAGAAATCCGAACTCACAGGCGATGACGGCCACGCGCCGACCTCGCAACAGCCCTTCCCCGGTGAGCACCGATTCGTCGACGCCCGCCGCGACCGCCGCCTTCCGCAAGGCATCGCGGTACTGCGGGGAAGCGGCCACCGTCACCGGCGGCCGGTCCCAGCTGACGAACGAGTTCGTGTCGAGCAATTGCTCGAGCAACTCTCGCGCCGAAGTACGCACCGGGCGAGCCTATCCGGCCCTACCCGGCGCGCAGGCAAGCCACGCGAACACTCAGTAGCCCTGCATCACCTTGCGTAGCGCGTACTCGGTGAGCGCGACCAGGGCCTGCTTGGCCGGCTCACGACGACGGGCATCGATGGACAGGATCGGCACATCGGCAGGCACCGCGAGCGCCTGCCGGATGTCCTCGATCGGGTATCGCGGCGCATCGTCGAATTCGTTGAGCGCCACCAGGAAAGGCAGGCCGCGCGCTTCGAAATAGTCGACGGCCGCGAAGCTGTCCTCCAGCCTGCGGGTGTCGACCAGCACCACGGCGCCGATGGCGCCGCGGATCAGGTCGTCCCACATGAACCAGAATCGATACTGACCAGGCGTGCCGAACAGGTACAACACCAAATCGTCGGCGAGACTGATCCGGCCGAAGTCCATCGCCACGGTGGTGGTCGACTTCATCGGAATACCGGTCAGGTTGTCGATCCCGGCGCTCGCATTGGTCACCAATGCCTCGGTGCGCAGCGGAACAATCTCCGAGACAGCACCGACCAACGTGGTCTTACCGACACCGAAGCCACCCGCGACCACGATCTTCGCCGATGTTGGCTTGCTGGTACGAGTGTCGACCTGCGCCGTCGAATCAAATACGCCGGAGTCCACTGAGAACCCTTTCGATCAGCTCGCGACGCTCATCGTCGCTGGAATCGTCTTTCAAAGTCGCCGATACGCGCACGTGCCCGGCCTCGATCAAATCGGCCACGAGCACACGTGCCACCCCGATAGGGATACCCAATCGGGCTGCCACCTCGGCAACGGACGGCGATTCTCTGCACAACTCCACGATTGACGTCTCGATGTTGGTCAGTTCGAACTGCCGCTCCAGGGCGACCGGATGCGATGCGACGAGGGCCTCCAACGCCAACTCGACCGCGGGCCTGGTACGGCCTGCGGTCAGCGAGTATGGGCGGACGAGGCTCGGCTCGGCGCTCCCCACGCGGTGATCTTCTATGTCCATCCCACCATCAGGAACCCATCGTGACGCGTGGTGTGGCCTGAACAGTCTGGCCAACACGCTCGACCAACAGAGCCATCTCGTAACCGACCTGACCGATGTCACACGAAGTGTTGGTCAGCACCGCGAGATAGGAACCGTCGCCGACAGCCATGAGTAGCAGGTAACCGTGCTCCATCTCGACGACGGACTGCAGCACGGTGCCACCCTCGAACAGGTTCGACACTCCGACTGACAGGCTGGCCAGACCAGCCGTGACGGCCGACAGCTGCTCGGCGCGGTCGACGGGCAGCTGGGCACTCGCGGCCATGAGTAGGCCGTCAGCCGAGACCAGGACGGCATGGGCTACGCCAGGAACCTCGTTGGCAAAGTTCGAAACCAGCCAATCCAGCTGACGATTCGTACCACCTAGATCGGGGTTCATCGGTCTCCTTTATCTCCGGTTAGGTTCATTGCTCTCATTGCGCGGCCATCCCGGACGCCCTGCTGGTGACGACTCAAGCTGGACCTGATCGTTTCTGGGTCGCGGCGCGGCGCCCGGTCCGCCGCACCGGTCACGCCGCCGGGGACAAGCCTTCCGCCCGGATTGCGTTGCGGCAAGCCGGCCGCCGTTTTCGTCTCGGTCTGCGCCTCGCTGGCGCGGCGAGCCGCTTGCCACCCTTCGTCACCCGGCGATTCGAAGGAGGCGGCCACCTGCGACCGGTCCGCGTTGGGATCCGACAGCCACGCCGACATCATCTCGGCGAAGATCGGCGTTCCTCCCATAGACGCCCCCGGCTCGTCGGCGGGTTGCAGCCTGGTCTGGAAGAACGACGCCGTCTTGGCCGGGTTCGACCGGAAGCTGTGCTTGCCGGGATCACGGCCCGACGCGGTGGCGGGCTGATCTTCGCTCGCGGCGTGCTGGCCACCGCGGTCCCGTTGCGGCAGCGCGATACCCGGCGGCACCGGCTGGCGCTGCGGCGCCTGTGCGCCCGGCTGCCGCTGCGGCAGGCCGGTCAGTCCGCTCTCACGCTGCGGCGGGCCCGACGGCGCGGGCGGACGCTGCGGCAGGCCGTGCACCGCGCCCGGCTCACGCTGCGGCAGACCGCTCGGGGACGCGTCTCGTTGCGGGAGGCCGTTGACGGCGGGCAGTGCTCCTGAGCCCGGCTCCCGCTGCGGCAAGCCGTTGGCGGACTCGCGTTGCGGGAGACGGTGGGCACCGGAATCCCGCTGTGGCAGGCCGTTACTCGGTTCACGCTGCGGCAGACCGCCGGGCGCCGCGTCGCGCTGCGGTAGGTTCGGCGCCGGCTGACGCGGCGGCAGGCCGGTGACACCCGGCTCACGCTGCGGCAGACCACCAGAGGCGGACTCACGTCGCGGCAGATCACCCGCTGCCGACTCACGCTGCGGCACACCGTTCGAACCCGGCTGCCGCTGGGGTAGGCCGGTGGGACCGGGCTCACGCGGAGGTAGTCCCGTGGAACCGGGCTCACGCTGGGGCAGGCCCGTCATGCCCGGCTCCCGCTGGGGCAGGCCACCCGAGGCGGACTCACGCTGCGGCAGACCACTCGCGGAGTCCCGCTGCGGCAGACCGCTCAGACCGGTCTCCCGCTGCGGCAGACCACTCGCCGGATCACGCTGCGGCAGACCACCGGAAGCCGACTCACGCTGCGGCAGACCGCTCAGACCGGTGTCGCGCTGCGGCAGGCTACTCGCCGGATCACGCTGCGGCAGACCACCGGAAGCCGACGAACGCTGCGGCAAACCACTCGCGGAGTCCCGCTGCGGCAGACCACTCGCCGGATCACGCTGCGGCAAACCACCGGAAGCCGACTCACGCTGAGGCAAACCGCTCGACGCGTCCCGCGACGGCGCGCCGTTCGCGCCCGGCTGGCGCTGCGGCAGGCCGGTGCTCGGCTGCGGCACCCCGTTGGCGCCCGGCTGACGCACCGGCAGTTCGCCGGACGTCGGCTCGCGCGGCGGCAGGCCCGCACCGGGCTGCTCCGCGGGGCCACCGGGCTGGCGCGGCGGCGGACCGCCGGGGTTCAGCGTGCGCTTGGGCAGGTTGGCCGCGGCGAGCTTGCCGCGCTGCGGACCGCTGGGCGCCTGCTGACCCGGCGCGGGCCGCAGACTCGCACTCTGCTGCTGGGCGTCCGAGCGCATGCCGGACGAAGGCATCGCCGAACCCGGCTGCCGTTGCGGCAGCCCGCCGGGACCGGTGGGGACCGGACCGCTGGGCGAGGCGGTGGGTGTGGCCGTGGGCGTGGAGCTCGCGGCCGGGATGGGGCCGCTCACCCCGGGATCGACGGTGACCATGACATTGCCCCCAGGAGTCCGCGTGACGGCCCGCATCTGCATGGAGGACGGCGCCGACGGACGCTGCGGTGCGGCGGCCTGCGGCGAAGGCTGCGGGGTGACGGGCTGCCCCGCGCTCGGCTTGCCCGCGACGATCAGTCCGACCGGCACGTGCACGGTCACCGTCACGCCGGGATCGCGCGCGGTGTCGAAGGTCGGGCGCAACCGCACGGTCAGACCGTGCCGCTCGGCGAGCCTGCCGACGACGAACAGACCCATGTGGCGGGCCGTGTCCGGACCCGGTTCGGCGGTCTGCTCCAACCGGCGGTTGATGTCGGCCATCTCGGCGGGCGGCATACCGATGCCGCGGTCGGCCACCTCGATGAGCAGGCCCTGGTCGTGCGCCTGCGCGAAAGTGAACTTGACGTCGGTCTCCGGCGGCGAGGCGCGCAGCGCGTTGTCCAGCAACTCGGCGAACAGATGCGCGAGGTCGGAGGCGGCGGGCTCCTTCAGCGAACCGCGCGGCGTGGCGCCGAGCTTCACGCGCTCGTAGTCCTCGACCTCGGAGATCGCGGCGCGCAGCACGTCGGCGATCTCGACCGGGGCGGACTTGGCGCGGCGCTGCCTGGTGCCCGCGAGAATCAGCAGGTTGTCGCCGTTACGGCGCATACGTGCGGCGAGATGGTCCAGCCGGAACAGGTTCTCCAGCAGGCGCGGGTCCTTCTCGTCGTACTCCATCGCCTCGATGAGGGTGAGCTGATGGTCGACGAGCGACTTGGACCGCCGCGCCAAGGTCTCGAACATGTCGTTGACCTGCGAACGCATCTTCGCCTGGTCGCTCGCCAGGCGCAGCGCCTGGCCGTGGATGTCGTCGACCGCGCGGGCCAGCTGGCCGATCTCCTCGGTGCTGCGCACCGGCATCGGCTCCAGCGGCACTTCCTCCGGCGAGGCGCCGTTGCGGAGCTGGGCGACCTCGTGCGGCAGATCGCTCTCGGCCACGCGCAGCGCGGCCAGACGCAGCCGGTGCAGCGGGACGATCATCGAGCGGGCGACGAAGACGGCGAGCAGGAGGGCGGCGAGGATGGTCGCGATGACGACCGCGGTGTAGGTCCACGCGTCGCGCTGGGCCGTGGACACCAGCGATTGCATCGCGGCGTCGATGTCCTTGGTCGACTTGCCGACGACGTGCTCGTAGACCGCGAGGCTGTCGGTCAGCGACTTCTTCAGGTCACCGATCGGGAGCTGGCCGGCCTGAGCCTGCGGGCTGGTCAGCAGCGCGACCCTGGTGTCGATGCCCGCCCGCAGATCGGCGATCGAGGTGTCGCCGTCGGGGAAGCGGTGCGCGACCACGTTGAGCAGCGCACGCTCTGTGCTGGACGCGATGAGGAAGCTCTGCACGCCTGCCTGCTGGGAGCGCAACACCTCCGGGAAGGAGGCGACCACACTGACCAGCGCGGCACGGGTGTTGAGCGAGTCGACCAGCCGCAGTTTGGCCGCGTCGACCCCGCTGTCGCTGACCTGGCCGACCGTGGTTTCGACGATATTCACGCTGTCATTGCGGACGCGGTCGATCAACGCGACGGTATCCGAGGCCGGACCAACGGTGGCGCCTTTACCTTGGGCGCGGACGGCTTTGGCCTGGTTGAGCATGCTCTCCAACGAGGCGCGCGCACCCGGCACGCTGCTCAACCGTTCGACCGACTTCTCCGCGTTGGCGATCGCTTTGTCCAGATCCGCCAGGTTCTGATCGGTCACGATGGACGTGTTCGGCGCGAGCGTGACCATCTGCGAACTCGCGGTGGTCGCGGTCTGCGCGCTGAGCCCGGTGACCACCGGGATGGCGGAGATGTTCTCGGCGATGTCGGCGAGCCGGTTCGATTCCGCGAACTCCGAGGAGATCCTGGACACGCCGAGCCCGACCGCGACCGCCAGAGGCACGGCGAGCACCGCCGTCACCTTCCAGCGCAGGTCCCAGTTGCCGAGCGCCCAGCGGCTACTGCCAGACCTAGCGGCGTCACGCATCTCCCACTCACTTTCCAAACTGGCCTCTACCACGCGCCATCAACCGAACCTCCACATCGCGTGCTTGGCTCGACAGGTGGAGCTGGCCGAGAGCTGCGGCTGGCCGAGAAATTGCGTCTACGACGGCCCAAATAAGTGACATCAGATTCTAACGGATCAATAACTTCTTGGGTGACGGGGCGTGATGTCGCGATCATTGACCTGCCGATTCCAGGCAAAACCAGAGGTCGCGGCACCCACCCGGGCGTCGCGTGAAGTCTGCCACAATCAACCAGATCTATCGAGGCGGGCATCGAGGCGAGGTTAGGGAGTCACGGGGTTGAACGTGCGGCAGGATTACCGACCGGCCTATCAGACCAGCTTGGTGGATCCCGCCGAGTTCTGGGCCGGCGCGGCCGAAGCGATCGACTGGGACGTGGCACCGACTCAGATCCTCGACACCGGCGCCCGCCCGGTGGCCAGGTGGTTTCCCGACGCCCGCCTCAACACCTCCTTCAACGCACTCGACCGGCACGTGCACCCGACCACCCCCGATGCCCCCAGCCGCGCCGATCAGCCCGCACTAATATACGACTCCGCTATGACCGGCGCCACTGTGGTCTACACCTACGCCGAGCTGCTCGAGGAGGTGTCCCGGTTCGCGGGGGCGATGGTCCGGCTGGGCGTCTCGGCGGGCGATCGCGTGGTGATCTACCTGCCGATGATCCCCGAAGCGGTGATCGCGATGCTGGCCTGCGCCCGCATCGGCGCGGTCCACTCGGTGGTGTTCGGCGGCTTCGCCGCGCCGGAGCTGGCCGCCCGCATCGATGACGCGGAGCCGGTGTTGATCATCACAGCCTCCGGCGGCCTGGAACCGGGCAAGACGATCGAATACCCGCCGATCGTGTTGCGGGCTCTGGACCTCGCCGAGACCACCGCGCCGCGCACGGTGATCGTCAAACAGCGACCCCAGTTCGACACCATCCATTTCCCGGCCCCGCAGCCGGCGACCGAATACCTGCCGAGTTCGGCCGCGACCGTGGCCGCGCAGTGGCTGGACTGGGAAGACGCGGTCCGGCACGCGCCACCGGCCGATCCGGTGTCGGTCGCCGCGACCGATCCGCTCTACATCCTCTATACCTCCGGCACCACCGGGAAGCCGAAGGGCGTGGTCCGGGACAACGGCGGCCACGCGGTCGCCCTCGCCTGGTCCATGCGCAACATCTACGACATCGACGCGGGCAACGTGATGTGGGCCGCTTCCGACGTGGGCTGGGTGGTCGGTCACTCCTACATCGTCTACGCGCCGCTGCTGGTGGGAGCCACCACGCTGCTGTACGAAGGCAAGCCGATCGGCACGCCGGACGCGAGCGCGTACTGGCGGGTCATCGACCGGCACAAGGTCGATGTGCTGTTCACCGCGCCGACCGCGCTGCGGGCCATCCGCAAGGCCGACCCGGACGCGGAGCTGGCCCACCGCCACGACCTGTCCTCGCTGCGCGCGTTGTTCTGCGCGGGCGAACGCCTGGACCCGGCCACCTACACCTGGGCCGAGGAGACCTTGCTCGCGGGCCGCTCGGACTGCCCGGTGGTCGATCACTGGTGGCAGACCGAGACCGGCTGGCCGATCTGCGCGAACCCGCTCGGCCTGCGGCAGTTGCCGATCAAGCCGGGCTCGGCCTCGGTGCCGGTGCCGGGCTATCGACTACGCGTGCTCGACTCCTCGGGCAACGCGGTCGCCCCGAACACCGAGGGCAATATCGTCATCGGCCTGCCGCTGCCGCCCGGCACGCTCACCGGGCTCTGGCGCGACGACGCCCGCTACGAGCGCTCCTACCTGTCCGCCTATCCCGGCCACTACCTCACCGGCGACTCCGGCTACTTCGACGAGGACGGCTACCTGTACGTCCTGGGCCGCAGCGACGACGTGATCAACATGGCCGGGCACCGGCTCTCGGCGGGCAGCATCGAGGCGGCCATCGCGGGGCACGAGGCGGTGGCCGAATGCGCGGTCATCGGGTTGCCCGACGAACTCAAGGGGCACCGCCCGCTGGCGTACGTGGTGCTCAAGTCCGGTGTCGACATCGATCCGGACCGGCTGCGCGACGAGCTGATCGAGCGCGTGCGCGCCCAGGTCGGCGCGATCGCCACGCTCCACGACGCCATCATCGTGACGGCGCTGCCCAAGACCAGGTCCGGCAAGATCCTGCGCAAGACCATCCGGCAGATCACCTCCGGTGAGACGTTCGAGGTGCCTTCCACCATCGAGGATCCGGGGGTGCTCACGGCGCTGGAGCAGCAGATCCGCGCGGCGCGTCCGCAGGGGCGCGAACCGGGGCACGACAACAGCGAGAACCCCGACCACGTCGTCGCACCCGACGTGGATCCGGTTGCGCCGTCCTGATTTCCGCACGGCCCGGTCACGGTCCTCAGAGTTTCCACAGAGGACGTTCATATCGCTGCCAGTTGTTCGAAATAGCCTCGAGACCGCCCCGAAACCCCTCGATGATCTGGAGGCAACACATCATGAATCGTTCCGCAGGCCGTCCCGCCGTAGCCGCTCTCGCAGCGGGTGGATTCGCCACGCTCAGCTTGTTCCTGAGCCCCGCGATCGCCACGGCGGGCCCGATGGAACTCGCCGAGCCGCTGCTGACCTCGAACTGCTCCTTCGCCCAGGTCGACGCGGCACTGCACGACAAGGCGCCGCAGCTGGCCGCGATGCTCGACGCCAACCCGAACCAGAAGGCCGAATTGCAGCGCAGGTTCGATCAGCCGGTCGAGCAGCGCCGGGCCGACTTGCAGCGGGCCATCGAGCAGAACCCCGAGGCCGCACGCCAGGCGGAGAACGACCCGCGGACCGCGCAGTTGCGCGACACCATCCGTATCGTGGCCGAGTCCTGCCACAACTACTAGGCAAAATGGATGACGTGACCGAGACACCGACCCCCACCGTCCTCGTCGTCGACGACGACGAGGACGTGCTCGCCTCGGTCGAGCGCGGGCTGCGGTTGTCCGGCTTTCACGTCCAGGTGGCCAGGGACGGCGCGCAGGCGCTGCGTAGCGTCACCGAGAGCGCGCCCGACGCCATCGTGCTGGACATGAACATGCCCGTGCTCGACGGCGCGGGCGTGGTCACCGCGTTGCGCGCGATGGGCAACGACGTGCCGATCTGTGTGCTCAGTGCCCGCGCGTCGGTGGACGACCGCATCTGGGGACTGGAGTCCGGCGCCGACGACTACCTGGTCAAACCGTTCGTGCTGAAGGAACTCGTGGCACGCATCCGGGCGCTGCTGCGCAGGCGGTCCGACGCGACGGCCCCCGCGACCCCGGGCGCGATCACCGTGGGCCCGCTCGAAGTGGACGTCGCGGGCTACCGCGCGCTGCTGCACGGTCGCGAGATCGACCTGACCAAGCGGGAATTCGAACTGCTGTCCATCCTGGCCCGCAACGTCGGCGTGGTGCTGAGCCGGGAGCGCCTGCTGGAACTGGTGTGGGGCTACGACTTCGCCGCCGACACCAACGTGGTGGACGTCTTCGTCGGCTACCTGCGCCGCAAACTGGAGGTGGACGACACGCCCAGGTTGCTGCATACGATCCGCGGCGTGGGGTTCGTGCTCCGAGCGCCGAAATGACCGTATTCGCACAGCCGCCGACAATTCGTCGGCGGCGGTCGTTTTCGCTGCGCACCCGGGTCGCGGGCGCGGCGGCCGCCGGCGCGATCGTCATCGTGACGTTGATCAGCCTGATCAGTATCCGTGCCATCGAGCGCAACAACTTGCAGCAGTCCGACCAGCAGCTCGCCGTCGCGGCGCGGATCGTCTTGATCGAGCCGCAGATCGCGGTCCAGTTCATCAACCTGACCGGACTGAACAACGACATGGCGGTCACGGTCCGGGACAACGGCGAGGTCGTCGCGAGCACGGCCACCGAACTCCCCGCGCTGGGGATCGGTTCGCGCACCGTCACGGTGGGCGGCACTCCGTATCGGATTCTGACCACTACCGAGAATCAACCCGCGGGCCGGGTGGTCTCCCTGGGCATTCCCGCCGCGGGCGCCGCCGAGGCAACCGCGGAGCAGCAACGGTGGGTGCTCGGCGGGGCTCTGCTGTCCATCGCCGCCGCGGCGGCGCTGGGCTGGCTGCTCGCGGGCGCGGCGGTGCGACCGATCGTCCGCCTCACCCGGCAGGTCGGCGCACGCAGCGCGTTCCCCGATCCACGCAATCCCCAGGTGCCGGTGGAGGGGGCCGGTGTGCACGAGTCGGAGAGACTGGCCGAGGCGGTGAACACCATGTTGCAGCGGGTGGACCAGGCCCAAGCCCAGATCGCCGCCGCGCTGGAGACCGCACGCGACTTCGCCGCCGTGTCCGCCCACGAGCTGCGCACGCCGCTGACCGCGATGCGCACCGACCTCGAGGTGCTGCGCACCCTCGATCTCGACGAGGCGCAACGGGCGGAGATCCTCGATGACCTGCAGCGCAGCCAGGGCCGGGTGGAGAGCACGCTAGCGGCGCTGGAACGGCTCGCCACCGGCGACCTGACCAACGAGCGCGACCACGTCGCCACCGACGTCGGCGACCTGTGCGATCAGGCCGCGCACGACGCCATGCGGCATTTCCCGGGCCTCACCGTGCGCATCGACTCCGACGCCGAACTCGTCACCCGCGGCCTGCCCGCCGGGCTGCGGCTGGCGGTGGACAACGCGCTGGCCAACTCGGTCAAGCACGGCGGGGCCACCGAGGCTCTGGTCTGCGCGCACCGGCGGCCGGGTGGTCACATCGTGATCTCGATCGACGACAACGGCCGCGGCATTCCGCCCGAGGAGCGCGAGGCCGTCTTCGATCGCTTCTTCCGCGGCAGCCAGGCGAGCAAGGGCGGCTCCGGCCTCGGCCTCGCCTTGGTCGCCCAGCAGGCCCAACTACACGGTGGCCGCGCCTATTTCGACGCAGGCGAACTGGGCGGAATTCGCCTGGTCCTCGACCTGCCCGAGCGGTCGGCGAACTGAACGGCTCTCGCGCGATCCCGTATCGATCCGGCCGAAATCGTCCGCCGAGGGCCGATATACGGCGAGTGGCCCGTGTTCCGATCGGAACACGGGCCACTCGCCGCCGAAATCAGTTGGCGTTCAGCAGGTCGATCACGAAGACCAGCGTCTTGCCCGAGAGCTTGTGACCGGCGCCCGCGGGACCGTAGGCCAGCTCCGGCGGGATGGTCAGCTGACGGCGGCCGCCGACCTTCATGCCGGGGATGCCGTCCTGCCAGCCCTGGATCAGGCCGCGCAGCGGGAAGGTGATGGACTCGCCGCGGTTCCAGGAGGAATCGAACTCTTCGCCGGATTCGAATTCGACGCCCACGTAGTGCACCTCGACGGTGCCGCCGGGCACGGCTTCCTTGCCCGAACCTTCGATGATGTCCTTGATCACCAGCTCGGTGGGCGCGGGCCCTGCTTGGAACTCGATCTCCGGTTTGGTCATTCGGCTATCCCCTTCGGTAGGTGATGGATGGATTTCGTCAACGATTGTTGATCTCGCGGTAATCGCGGGCGCCGTAGCCGGTGTAGATCTGCCGGGGACGGCCGATCTTCAAGGGCTCGCTGTGCATTTCGCGCCAGTGCGCGATCCAGCCGGGGAGCCGGCCCATCGCGAACAGCACCGTGAACATGCGGGTCGGGAAGCCCATCGCCTTGTAGATGACGCCGGTGTAGAAGTCGACGTTCGGGTACAGGCGACGCTCGATGAAGTAGTCGTCGGTGAGGGCGGCCTCTTCCAGTGCCTGGGCGATGTCGAACAGCTCGTCGTGGCCGCCGAGCTTGCTCAGGATGGCGTCGGCGTGCTTCTTGGCGATCGAGGCGCGCGGATCGTAGTTGCGGTAGACGCGGTGACCGAAGCCCATGAGCTTCACCCCGTCTTCCTTGTTCTTGACCTTGCGGATGAATTCCTTGACGTCGCTGCCGCCTGCCTTGATGCCGTCGAGCATCTCCAGCACGGCCTGGTTCGCGCCGCCGTGCAGCGGGCCCCACAGCGCGTTGATGCCGCCGGAGACCGAGGTGAACAGGTTGGCGTCGGAGGAGCCGACCAGGCGCACGGTCGAGGTGGAGCAGTTCTGCTCGTGGTCGGCGTGCAGGATGAGCAGCATGTCCAGGGCCGCGGCGACCTCGGGGTCGACCTCGTAGGGCTCGGCCGGGAAGCCGAAGGTCATCCGCAGGAAGTTCTCCACCAGGCTCAGCGAGTTGTCCGGGTAGAGGAAGGGCTGGCCGACCGACTTCTTGTACGAGTAGGCCGCGATGGTGGGCAACTTGGCCAATAGTCGGATGGTGGACAGCTCGACCTGTTCGGGGTCGCGCGGGTCCAGCGAATCCTGGTAGTAGGCCGACAGCGCGTTCACGGCCGAGGACAGCACCGGCATCGGATGGGCGTTGCGCGGGAAGCCGTCGAAGAACCGCTTCAGGTCCTCGTGCAGCAGGGTGTGCCTGCGGATGCGGTCGGTGAAGTCCTCGAGTTGGGCCTGGGTGGGCAGCTCACCGTAGATCAGCAGGTAGCTGACCTCGATGAAGGTCGAGGCCGCCGCGAGCTGGTCGATCGGGTAACCGCGGTAGCGCAGGATGCCCGCCTCACCGTCGATGTAGGTGATCGCCGACTTGGTCGGGGCGGTGTTCATGAAGCCCGGGTCGTACGTCACGTACCCGGTGCTGGCCAGCAGCTTTCCCAGCTCGATCCCGTCGTTGCCCTCAGCGGCCCTGGTGACCGTCATCGGGAACTCGCCGCCGGGATAGGAAAGAACCGGCTTGGCGTCGTCGTCGACGTTGATGATGTTCTCAGCGGGCACGGAAGGATCCCTCTCAGGCTAGAACCACAGGCACCGGCGCGGTCGG
The DNA here is from genome assembly GCA_019930625.1 of Nocardia asteroides. NCBI lineage: Bacteria > Bacillati > Actinomycetota > Actinomycetes > Mycobacteriales > Nocardiaceae > Nocardia > Nocardia asteroides. Next base: position 2,662,430 of record CP082844.1, on the reverse strand, counting down.
CACACGATGCGCTTGCCTCAACGCTAGCCGTTCACCGACGCGGACAATACCGGAGGGTAGTCCTGCGGCGGCTCACAAACACATCGCGGCGCGGTGAGGTCCAGCGCCCCTGGTGGGACGCGGTCGCCGGGTGTTCGCGGTGCACGTCACACGGCAATTTCGGCGTGAGCGCGACCGACACGGTAGCGCGTGAAGGCCGGGAACGCGACCGCCGCGACGAGCACGCCCACCACCACGAGGGCGCCTCCTCCGGCGGCGGCCACAGCAGTACCCAGGCTTGCCGCCGCGAAACCGTGGGCAACATCACCGACCCGGGGGCCGCCAGCGACGACCACCGTGAAGACCCCTTGCAGCCGCCCGCGCAGATCGTCGGTGGCCACCGTCTGGAGCATCGTGACCCGCAGCGCCGCCGAGACCATGTCGACCGCGCCGCCGAAGGCCGAGCAGCCCAGCGCGATCCACAATCCCGCGCCGCGCCCGAGGCCGTGTCCGGTGAATCCGACCGCGAGGCCGAAACCGACCATCGCCAGACCCCACAGCGCGATGCAGACCAGCACGGCGAGGCCCTGCCTGCGGATGCGCGGGATCCAGCCGGAGAACACGCCACCGAGTACCGCGCCCGCCGACATCGAGGCGAACAGCAAGCCGAGCGCGACGCCGCCGGTGGCCGGGTCGCCGAAGGTCTCGTGCGCGATCTGCGGGAACAGCGCGCGCGTCATGCCGAACACCATGGCGATCACGTCCACCGCGAACGACGCCAGCAGCACCCGCTGCGTGGCGAGATAGCCGAAACCTTCCAGCACCGTGCGGAATCCGGCGCGGCGCACCGCTCCGGTGGGCGGCAGCGCGGGCAGCCGCCACACCGCCCACAGGGTGGCCAGTAGCGCGACGGCATCGATCAAGTAGAGCGTGGCGAGCCCGACGACAGGGATGAGCGCACCGGCCAGCACCGGTCCCGCGATCGCGCCGAACTGCATGACCGTCATGTTCAGCGAATTCGCGGCGGGCAGTTGGCCTTCCGGCAGCAGACGCGGGATGGCGGCGTTGCGGGTGGGCTGGTTCACCGCGAAGAACGCCTGCTGCACGGCGAACAGACCGAGCACGATCCACACGTTGTCCAGCCCGGCGGCCGCTTGCAGCCAGAAAGCCAGCGCCGTGAGCCCGGTGCCGGAATTGGTGACCAGCAGGAGCTTGCGCCGATCCAGCACGTCGGCCAGCGCGCCGCCCCACACACCGAACACGATCAGCGGCACCAACCCGAACAGCCCGGCCAGGCCGACGTAGCCGGAGCTGCCGGTGATCTGGAAGATCTGCTGCGGAACCGCGACGACGGACAGCTGCGCGCCGATCATGGTGACGATGCCCGAACTCCACAAGCGTCTGAAGTCCGGGTCGCGCAGCGGAGTGATGTCGGCGAGCAGTGTCACCGGCCGCAGCGTATCCAGTGGACTCGCCCGGTTCGACGCGAGAATTCTCACGCACGAACTGGGAATACCTCAGGGCTGCAAGCGCTCGACCGTGGACGTGTCGTCCGCGATCCGCACCCGGATCCGGTTGTGCAGCCTGCCGCGGCGCCCTTGCCAGAACTCGACCTCGTCGGGGCGGACCAGGAAACCGCCCCAGTGCGGCGGCACCGGAATCTCGTCGACGTCGGCGAACCGCGCGGTCGCCTCGGCCAGTGTGCGATCCAGTTCCGCCCGCGAACCGATCGGCTCGGACTGACGCGACGCCCAGGCGCCCAGTTGCGAATCCCGCGGCCGGGAACGCCAGTAGGCCGCCGTCGTCTCGGCGGGTACCCGCTCGACCGCGCCGCGCAGGTGCACCTGCCTGCCCAGCGCGGGCCAGACGAAGGTGACCGCCGCGTAGGGGACCGCGGTCAGCTGCGCGCCTTTGGCGGAGTCGTAGTTCGTGTAGAAGATCACACCGTCCGGCGAGAGCCCTTTACACAGCACGGTCCGCGCGACCGGTCGCGGCGTGCCGTCGGCCAGCGACACCGTGGCCAGCACCATGGCGTTGGGCTCGGCGATGCCGACCGCGGTGGCCTGCTCGATCCAATGCCGCAGCAGCGGCTCCCAGCCACCGGCCAGCCAGGTCTCGTCCAAGTCGATGTCGTCGTTGCCGCCGTGCGGCAGGCCGCCGTAGTCCACCCGCATGGCGGCGAGATCCGGTGAATTGTCCAGGTCACGCATGGGCCAGACGTTACTCCGCGGTAGTAGGGAGCTAAGGTTTTGATGATCGGCATGTACTCGTCAAATCCGACAACTTCCCATCGACGAGAACATGCGACCCAAGTCCAAGGAGAGTCGCAACATGACTACCAGCCCCGCGGTTTCCGGTCGGCAGGCCGCCGTACCCAGTGATTTCGTCAGCGGCCTGGAGGGCGTGGTGGCATTCACCACCGACATCGCCGAACCGGACAAGGACGGCGGCGCGCTGCGCTACCGCGGAGTCGACATCGAGGATCTGGTCGAGAGCCGGGTGACCTTCGGTGACGTGTGGGCGCTACTGGTCGACGGATCGTTCGGACGCGGCCTCCCGCCCGCCGAACCGTTCCCGCTGCCCGTGCACACCGGCGACGTGCGCGTCGACGTGCAGGCCGGGCTGGCCATGCTCGCGCCGATCTGGGGTTACCAACCGCTGCTGGACATCGACGACGAGACCGCGCGGGAGAACCTCGCCCGCGCCTCGGTCATGGCGCTGTCCTACGTGGCGCAATCGGCGCGCGGCATCTACCAGCCCGCGGTCCCGCAGAAGAAGATCGATGAGTGCACCACCGTCACCCAGCGCTTCATGACCCGATGGAAGGGTGACCCGGACCCCCGCCACACCGAGGCCATCGACGCCTACTGGGTCTCCGCCGCCGAGCACGGCATGAACGCCTCCACCTTCACCGCCCGGGTGATCGCCTCGACCGGAGCCGACGTGGCAGCCTCGCTGTCCGGCGCGATCGGGGCCATGTCGGGTCCGTTGCACGGCGGCGCGCCCGCGCGCGTGCTGCCGATGATCGAAGAGGTCGAGAAGACCGGCGACGCGCGCGCTCTGGTCAAGGGAATCCTGGACCGCAAAGAGAAGCTGATGGGCTTCGGTCACCGCGTCTACCGGGCCGAGGACCCGCGCGCCCGCGTCTTGCGCGCCACCGCGAAGCGCCTGGCCGCTCCGCGCTACGAAGTCGCCGCCGCACTGGAGCAGGCCGCGTTGGCGGAACTGCGCGAGCGTCGCCCGGACCGCGCCATCGAGACCAACGTGGAGTTCTGGGCCGCGGTGATCCTGGACTTCGCCGAGGTGCCCGCGCACATGATGCCCGCCATGTTCACCTGCGGCCGCACCGCGGGCTGGTGCGCGCACATCCTGGAACAGAAGCAACTGGGCAAGCTGGTCCGCCCGGCCGCCATCTACACCGGCCCCAGCCCCCGCAAGCCCGAAGAGGTCGCGGGCTGGGCGACCATCGCGCACACGTAATCGGCCACGGCCCCAGGTCCACGAGCCGGGCGTGACGGCGGAGATCTCCTCCTGCCGTCACGTCCTGCTCACATGGCATTCCCGGGAACCCGGAAAGACGTGATGGGGTTCCTGATCAAGCCGCGAGAGGTCTGGCTGTAACCCGCTGTCCGTCGCGGGTGGTCACGGTGATGCGCAACTGTTCGCCGCCGGTGGCGCGGATGACCGCGAACGCCAAACCGTCCGCTCCTATAGGTGCACTGTGCTCCTCCAGCGTGGAAGCCACCGATAGGGAAACCGCGTCCTGTGCGGCGCGGCCGATCACGACAAACCAGCCTTCGCCGGTCCGGTCGGCGGTCTGAGACCGAAACCGGGTTCCGAGTCGCTGTAACGGCTCCCAAGCCATGGTGCGGTCGGGCCGAGGCCCGGCAGGCCGGGGTGCGCCGAACATTGTTCCGCGCGTCGTCCACTGGTCGCCGTCGGGGTGGACGAACACGATGTACCGGCCCTGGGCGCCGTCGATGACGACAGCGGCGATCTCGGCCCGGACAACGGCGCTGACCGGGATGAGGCCCTGGTCAGCGGCCGTCAGGGCGTCGATGGCTACGGAGACCGCTGGATGGTCCAGAGTGTCCATTGGCTGCGCCCCTTCCTGTCGAGTCAGCAGATCGCCGAAATGGTGGCGCTGTTGTCACCGCCGTCGTCCCAGTAGCCGTTGATCGCAGTCACGGCGACCTCGGTGTGAAATCCGTAGAGGATTCCCGCTGACGAGCACGACGCGGAGTACAGCGCTTCCACATCGGGGTCAGTGCTGGTGTCGCTGCGTTCGGCGTGCTTATACCACTTTCCGTGGGCAGTATCGTAACGCCAGAGCTTTGTGGTGATGCTGCGCAGCGCGGGCCGTCCGGTGCAGTGCACCTTGAATCCGTAGTTGATCGGGGCCATCGAACCGTGGTCGGTCTTCCACGGTTCGATGGCGTGGACGAAGCAGACAATCTCATCCTCGGCGACGCGTTCGGCGTGCGCGATTGTGGCTGTGCCGAGCACCAGTGTGCTGGTGAGCAGGGCAGCACGGATCGCAGTGGCGATGGTCATTGTTCTCCCGTTCCGGCGGTGTATCACCATTCATTTCTGGACTGTTCGTACTGGTAGCGGACCTGCACCCACAGTTCGCGCGGTATCAGGTCGATGCACTCGGCCAGCGTCGGTGGAACCCTGAAAGTGGTGCTCGCACCGTCGGCTCGTCGCACCCCCAGCACGCGGACCACACCCACCTCCACCCGCCAAACCACCACAACGCCATCGAGTTCCGTGACGCGATGCGCACCCATCGACTACCGCCCCGGCCCCGGCCGCAGCCGCACACACACCCGGATGGCTTCCACAACCTTCAGCCCCGACGGCCGGTAGGAGTCACGCGGCGCCTGCGCCCACACCCGAAACCGGCGACACCCAACGTCATCCGCAGGAGAGGGAAGGGCGATCTGGGCGCCATAGGGCGCCAGGGTGGCATTGAGCCGGAACAGTTCGGAGAACAGCGACATATCGTTCGGGATGTCCGGGGCGATAAGGAAGGTCCACCGCTTGGAACGCGGGTGCGAGATGATCGGCCCGGCCGGTGCGCCGCTGTTCCGCATCCGGTTCTTCACCTGCGCACCGAGTTGAGCGGGCACAGTGATCGCGCCGACACTGCCGGATGGCAGCGAGATTCGGCCCATCGACGGCTCGATGCAGGCGGGCAGCCCGCACACCTGGCGGTAGAACCGGCACCGCGCCGTCGGAGTCTCCAGGACCATCGTGACGTCATCAGCGCGGTTCGTCTCACTCATCCCGGCCACCGCATCCGGTCGATACCGGTCACGGCGCCGAGCGTGATCAAGTATTTCGACGAGATGTCGTGGCGGTCATCGATGACCTCGGCCCCCACCCACCCGCACCGGCCCGGGATATTGCGGACGTGCGGCCCAATCCGCCCATGCTCATATGGGGCCAGCCGTAGGCAGTGCTGGGCTTGCGGGCAGCGGACCCGCGACAGCGGCCCATAGGGTGTGCTGTCTGTGGTTTCCCACTGCCCCACTCGCGACAGCCGGAACTTGCGTATCTCTCCCATCCTGCGCGCCTTCCATCCTCGATGATTGGAAGGCCGCCCGGCCAAAGGTATTTCATCAGTCAGTTGGTTGACAGATGCCGATGGTGTGCCCGGATAAGTAACGGGCTCACCCCGTGCCGGGGGCCGTTATCACCTTCGCGGCGAGGGGGGTGGCGCTTCGGTGGCGTTTTGGTGGACCAGTGGGGGCGGTGTCGTGCACTCTGGGCCTGACCACTTCGCCCCAGGAGACCGCATGGTTAACGTCAGAGAGTGGACGGGCAAGGAGAGCCGTGCCCTGCGCGAAGCATTCCGATTGAGCCAGGCAGATTGGGCAGCCAAGCTTGGTGCGCATGAGCGCACGGTCAAGCACTGGGAAGCCGGGCGATCTATCCGTCCGGCATATCAGGCGGTGCTCGATACCACGCTGTCCCTTGCACCGGCGGAGGTCGTCGCGGCGTTCCGCGCGCGGCTGCGCCCGAATAAGGAGGACGACGTGGATCGGCGGCAGTTGTTCAAGGTAGGTGCGCTCGGCGCCGGTGGGCTGGCGGTGCTCGGCATCACCGATGCCGACCAAGCCCGCTGGTTGATGTCCGGCGCCGGCCAACCGGACGCTGCGGCAGTCGAAGTGGTGCGGAACACTCTCTACTCGGCGATGCAGCTCGACGACACACTCGGATCACCTGCGGCGCAGGGGCTCGTGATCGCTCAACAGCAACTCACTGAGGCGATGTTGCGCGAGTGCCCCACTCCGCTGCGGCCCGCCGTCCTCTCGTTGTACGCCGAATGGTCCGGGTTCGCCGGGTGCCTGGCATGGGACTCCGGCGAGTACGACACCGCCGCGCGGCTGTACCAGCTGGCGCGCGAGACAGCGCACGAGGCTGAGGATGCGGACCTCGGCGCATACATGCTGTGCCACCTGTCTCAGCTCGCCATCTGGCAGCGCCGCCCACGTGTCGCCGTCGACTATGCCGTCGCCGCGCGCAGTTGGGTCGCCCAGAGCGAGGATGCTCCCTTGCGCGCATATGTCGCGATGCGCGCGGCCGAGGCCGCGGCGGTTGCCGGGCAGCGGCAGGCGTGCCTCATCGCTCTGGACGAAGCCGACCGAGCTATTGCCGGATTGGAACCGTGCCACCCTGCACAGTCGCGCGCCTACTTCGTGTCGGAGGCGATGATGCATTCCTATCGCGGCAACTGCCTCTCACTGCTCGGCGAGGCCAGCGCCGCCGCTGCAGCGACGCGACAGGCGCTGACCCTTATGCAGCCGCAGTACGTGCGCGATCGCGCGATCTCCCTCCTCGAACTGGAGCGGTCCCTTATCCGGCTCGGCGGGGTGGAAGAGGCCGCGAGCGCAGTCGGCGAAGCTGCCGATCTCACCGCGCAATGCCGGTCACCTCGCTTGGCTGTCGCGATACGGGACGGCCGCCGCATCTTGTCGCCGTGGGCGGGGTCACGGCCGGTCCGTGAGTTGGACGCGCGGCTCGCGGCTCGCGATATCGTGATGGTATGAGCGCGGAGCAGGAAGCAGAGGTGTTGGCGCGGATCGAACGCGCCAAGGCTGCGCTTCTCGATACCGGCGAGTTCTTCACGCGTGGCGAAGCAGGCCGAACTCCGTCCCGGTCTGATCGGTTCAAGCAGGCCCGTGAAGAGGTCCATAAGGCCGAGCAGGCACGTAACCGGCTGCTCGTGGAGATCGTCGGCGACGCCCACGTGGTGCCGGTGGAGCTGGCGCAGCGTCTCGGACTGACCGCCCGCGAGGCCGTGAACATCGTGGACACGGCTCGAATCGGCTCGCTGAAGTTGAAGGAATACCTACTCGGTCAGTAGTGGAAACTCGTGCCGGTCGGACGCGGCGCGCACTCCCGCCTGTCCCGGGCGCGGCCGGTCGCACAGCGGCCGCAGGTACATCCAGCGGCTACCAGCTGTGGGAGCGGGCCGCCGCCCACCGGCTTCCTACTCCAGCGCGCTTGTAGAGCGCTCCACCCAGTCCGCGCTTCTCGGTACCGGCGAGGTATTCGCGCGCACCGCGGGCGGCCGTTCCCCGTTGCGGTCGGACCGGTTCAAGCAGGCCCGCGACGAGGTACACGCGGCCGAGCAGACACGTAACCGGCTGCTCGTGGAGATAGTCGGCGATGCCGACGTGGTTCCGGTCGAGCTGGCGCAGCGGCAAGGGCTGGCCGGGCGAAGCGGCGAACATTGTGGACACGGCGCGGACCGGCTCACCGAGGCTGAAGGAATATCTGCTCGGTCATTAGTGGGATCTGCGTCCGCCAGCTGCTGCGTGTACTCTCACCATCCGCCACAGCCTCCAGCCCACCCAGAATCCGCGACAGCGTAGGGAGCGAATAGGACCATGGTGCGGATCGGCGTGACCGGGCACATGAACATCACCGACGACACCAAGCCTCTGGTGTACACCGCGATCCGGGATCTGCTCGCCGCGAACACGGATGGCGGAGCGGTGGTCGGGGTGAGCTGCATCGCCCGCGGTGCAGATTCGGTGTTCGCTCGAGCTGTCCTCGACGCTGGTGGGCAGCTCGAGGTGGTGTTGCCGTCGCGGAACTACCGGGAAGCAAAGGTGAAGCCCGATCACGCCGAACTGTTCGATGACCTCGTACAGCGGGCGGTCTCGGTCCGAGTGATGGACTTCGATGAGGCGGGCCGTGAAGCGTATGAGGCGGCGAACGCGGCGGTCGTCGGTTCAGTAGACCGGCTGGTCGCGGTGTGGGATGCGGAGGACGGACAGCAGGGCGGGACCGGCTCCGTGGTAGCACTCGCCCGCGAGGCACGCGTGCCAGTGGATGTGGTGTGGCCCGCTGGCGCGGCCCGAGGCTGATGACCGGTAGTGCGAATCCATGTCCGCCGCCGGCGGGGCAGAGTCGCCCGCGATGCCACACCCATCGCCGCATGAGCCGCCGCGCAAGTTCCTATTCCAGCGCGCTTGTAGAGCGCTCCACCCAGTCCGCGTAATCGTCGGAGCACCATTCGATGGGCTGGCCGGTCAGCTCCGGGTTGTCCCACGGATGCAGTTCCTTGATTCTGGCGGCGAGCTTGTCCCGGGTCGCGGTCAAGGTGCGCAGTTCGACGCGCCACTCCTGGCCTTCACCCAACTCGCCGAGATGTCGGAACACCGACCTGATCGGCCCGGTAATGAACGCACCCGCCGCCAACTTCTCCGATACCGCGGCGCGGGCGATGGATTGGGCAGCGTCTTCGGTGGGTGTGGTTGTCGTCACGGACCACACACTCGAGGTTGCCATCCCGACAGCCTAGGGAACCCGCCCGCCGCCGACGCGCGGGCGCGTCCGGCTCGCACACCATCCGGCGGGCGTGATCGCGGCGCTGCGCGAGCTGCGCGCCATGGGTTTCACCTTCGCGCACCGACAGGCGCTCGCGTTCGCTGACGGTTCACTCCTCGAGCGAGGCGGTCCAGTCGACGGCGACCGTCTCGCCGCGGTCGACCTCGAAGAAGGCGACCTCCAAGTGCCGGCCCAGGTCCACGAGGCTGAGGGCGTGCAGCGGCACCGGCTGGACCAGCCGGACCCGCCACGGCTTGGCTTCGTCCCAGGCGCGCAGTTCGAGGTCCAGGCGCAGCACTGGGTCGTCGCGACCGGAGTAGTCGGCCGCGACCGGTGCGGCGGCGAGCACGGTGGCGTCGGCGCGGCGGCCGTCGGCGAGGATCTTGGCGATGCTCGCCCGGCCGGATTCGTCGCGATCGGGCACGTACAGCACCAGGCGATCGCGGTCGTCCAGGTCCACCCGGCAGCACACGACGTCGCCCGGCCCCATCCATTCCAGGTCGGTGTCGGCCACCCGCTGCCGCACCCGGCTCTCGTAAGGGAACTCACCGGGCAGTTGCACCCGGACCCAGAACACGTGCCCGGGTTCGGTACGCCGCGGACGCACGCCGAGGATCGTCGCGGTCCCCGCTTCCCCGCGGATCAGCAGTTCCCGCCGCGTCACGTCGGAGACCGTCGCGCCGCGCAGCCGGAAATTCCGTGCCCGCTCGCGCAGACGCCACCCCGAGTTAGCTGACCGCATGCCCATGGGCGCTTACGTTAGCCGGAGTGTGGGCGCTGCCACAGTCACACCACCGACTACCCTGTTCGCCATGACCTCTGCGTTTCCGACCATTCCCGACGATCTCAAGCCCGCCGACGGACGGTTCGGTTGCGGCCCCTCGAAGGTGCGCCCGGAGCAGCTGCAGTCGCTGGTGAACGTCGGCGCCTCGGTGTTCGGAACCTCGCATCGGCAGAAGCCGGTCAAGGATGTGGTGGCGCGTGTGCGCTCCGGTCTGCGCGATCTGTTCGGCCTGCCGGACGGCTACGAGGTGGTGCTCGGCAACGGCGGCACCACCGCGTTCTGGGACGCCGCGGCGTTCGGCCTGGTGCGGGAACGTTCGCTGCACCTGACCAACGGTGAGTTCAGCTCGAAGTTCGCCGCCGTGACCAAGGGCAACCCGTTCATCGGCGACCCGATCGTGGTCTCGGCCGAGCCGGGCAGCGCGCCGGAGCCGGTGTCGGACCCGTCGGCGGACCTGATCGGCTGGGCGCACAACGAGACCTCCACCGGCGTCGCCATCCCGGTGCAGCGTCCGGCGGGGTCGGAGCACGCGCTCGTCGCCATCGACGCCACCTCCGGCGCGGGCGGCCTCCCGGTGACCATCACCGACGCCGACGTCTACTACTTCGCGCCGCAGAAGTGCTTCGCCTCCGACGGTGGCCTGTGGGTGGCGCTGATGAGCCCGGCCGCGCTGGCCCGGGTCGAGGAGATCAAGGCCTCGGGTCGCTGGACGCCCGACTTCCTGTCGCTGCCGATCGCGATCGACAACAGCACCAAGGACCAGACCTACAACACCCCGGCGCTGGGCACCCTGCTGCTGTTCGCCGACCAGATCGAGTGGCTCAACGGCAACGGCGGTCTGGATTGGGCGGTCAAGCGGACGCTGGACTCCTCGTCGCGGCTGTACTCGTGGGCCGAGTCCAGCGAGTACGCCACCCCGTACGTCGCGGACCCGGCGCACCGCTCGCAGGTGGTCGGCACCATCGACTTCGCCGACTCGGTCGACGCGGCCGCGGTGGCGAAGATCCTGCGCGCCAACGGCATCGTGGACACCGAGCCGTACCGCAAACTGGGCCGTAATCAGCTGCGCATCGGCATGTTCCCGGCGATCGATCCCGACGACGTGAGTCAGCTGACCCGCTCCATCGACTGGGTCGTGCAGAATCTCGGCTGACCGCCGCGCATTTCGGCCCTCGACGGCGGCAACACGCCCGGGATCGACACGCCGCTGAATTAGGTTCAGCGGATCGAACAGAGCAGATTAGCGGGGCACGGAGATCTCTTCGGAGATTTCCGTGCCGCGTGTCCTGCCCCATGAATCTCAGATGTGCACTACTGTTTCGGAAAGTGGGCGGTGTCGCGAGTCGACGCGATAAGGAGGTAACGGTGCGTGAACTTCGAGTGATCGGGGTGACGCCCGACTCCACGCACATCGTGTGTATCGACACCGAGTCCGGTCAGAAGTTCCGGCTGCCCGCCGACGACAAACTACGAGCCGCCGCGCGCGGAGACCTTGCCCGATTCGGCCAGATAGAGATCGAAATGGAAGCAACTATGCGTCCCCGAGATATCCAGGCCCGTATTCGCGCTGGAGCCTCCGTGGAACAGGTCACCGAGGAATCCGGAATGCCGGCCAGTCGTGTCGAGCGTTTCGCCTATCCGGTGTTGCTGGAGCGAGCCCGCGCCGCCGAACTCGCCCAGAAAGCCCACCCGGTCCGCCCCGACGGTCCCGCCGTCGACACCCTCATCGATGTGGTCACCGCCGCGTTCACCGCGCGCGGGCACAACATCGAGGGCGCCGAATGGGACGCCTGGAAAGACGAGAAGGGTTTCTGGGTCGCCCAGTTGCAGTGGCAGAACGGGCGATCCGAGATCGCCGCGCACTGGCGCTACCAGCCGGACGCGCACGGCGGCTCGGTCTCCCCGCTCGACGATCCGGCCTCCGATCTCATCGATCCGGATTTCGGGCGCGCACTGCGCGGTCTGGCGACGATCCAGCCTCCCGAACCCGAGCCGGTCGCGCCGCAGCCGGAGCCGGTGGCCGAACCGCGTCCCGCCCCGGCCGCGCCGCCCGCACGCACCGCCGGCCGGCAGAGCCAGCCCACGCTGGACGAGTACTACGAGCAGCGCGCCGTCGCTGCCGGTGGCAGCGCCGCGGCGATCCCGGCGGCCAACGGCGCGACGCCCGCCAACGGCAACGCGGCTCCGACCGCGGCCAACGCGGTGCCCGCCAACGGCGCCGCGACAGCCACCACCCCCGTCGCCGAGACCAGTGCGCCCGTGCCCGCCGCACAGGCTCCCGCCACCACCGAGGAGCCCGCGAAGCCCGCGGCCAAAGCTCCGGCGAAGCCCAGTCGCAGCAAGCGCGGTAAGGCCCCGATGCCGTCCTGGGAGGACGTGTTGCTCGGGGTGCGCAGCTCGGGTCACTGAGCGCGCTCGTCGCATCTGGGTGCTTCACCCTACGAAGTGAGGGCGCGGGATTCGCGTACAGGTCCTGCGTCAGCTGCCGCCTCAGGTTTGAGGGTTCCCGGTGAATTACTTATGTGTTCGGGAAATCAGTTGTCGCGATCGATCGCCCATGCGCGATGGAACCATTCCCTACACCGGCGCGGAAACCGGTGGGCGCGTCGCGTATTCGCGGTGCGAAGCCGTACCGAGGCCGGTGCGGGGCGAGTAAGTTTTCGGTGTGGTCGACGACGTGCGTCGGCGCCGAGCAGGTCACCTCACCGGTGCGCCGGTCGGCGCCACCGTGCGTCGCTCGAAGTTCGCGGAGTCGATTCGTGCAACTGTCGGGAGGTGCCGGAATGCTGTCCAAGGCTTCGTCGCTCTGGTACGTCGACGCACCCGACCCCGTGGCGGTACTGCGCGCGAACCACGATCCGGATCCCGCGGCCGCACTGGCGCTGGCGAAACAACTGCACGAAGACCGTGACGTGCAGCCGCTCATGATCGGTACGCTGGCCGGATGCGCGGGCCCGGACACCGACGCGGTGTCCATCGGCTGCTTTCCCGGTGTGACGGTGCTGTGCTCGGCTCAGGCCACCCGCATCCACCCGACCGAACTTCCGGAATTGCTGGTGCGCCCGCTGGCCTCCGAGCACACCTACCTGGTGTCGTTCGACACCGAGCACGGCTGGGGAGCGTTCGCCCACTGGGAGCGCGGCGAGTTCCGCAGATCGTTCAGCTCCACCCGGGTGAACATCCTGGAGGACGAGGGACTTCCGCTGGTGTGGGAGCGGCCGTACTGGGCGGGCGAGCATCCGGTGCGCTGGCGCGCGGGCGAACTGCCCGACCCCCAGTCGCTGCCCTTCGATCCGCCCGACTTCGCCGACGCCGCCAACGACGAATGGCTCGGCTTCCACTACCGCGCGGCGGCGACGCCGGGCGCGATCGGGCCGGGTGACATCCCGATCTGCGGATTCGCGCTGCACCCGAAGGGGAAGATGCCCGACTCGATGATTCGCGGCCCAGCCGAGGGCGGGCCGCATTCGGCCCGGCGCAGGCGCGGCTTGCTCGGCTGGCTGCGCGGGCACGACCCCGTCTCCTAGGCGCGTCGCAGTGAGCCTGGGCGGCCAGGCTAGGCGGCGAATCCGCCGAGCAACAGCACGACCCATCCCAGCAGCACGCCCGCCGCGCCGCCGCCGATGATCCACCGCGTCACCGGGGCGAAACGCCAGCGCCACGCGGTGGGCGCGGCGCCGCCGACCGCGATCAGATTCACCGCCACCGCGAGCAGTGGATGTACTTCGGCCAGCGCGGCTCCGAAGGAATACACCGCCATCGCGGCCAACAGCGCCACCATGGTCGCCACGGTGATGCCCGCGCCCCACGGAGTCGGGTCCTGGTAGGACGGATACGGTCGAAACGGTCCGGTCACGCGGTCCTCACCCGCTCGTAGAACGCCATCGCCGCCGCGGTAGCGACATTGAGCGAATCGGTGCCGGGCGTCATGGGAATGCGAGCGCGGACGTCGGTGGCTCGCATCGCCTCCTCGGTCAGCCCTGGCCCTTCGGCCCCGAGCAACAATGCCACCCGCTCCCCCGTCATCGCCGCGGCCAGATTCGCCGCCGCCGGGTCGGGAGTGAGCGCGATGATCTGGAAACCCTTGCGCCGCAGTATATCCAGACCGCCCGGCCAATCCGGCACGGACGCGAACGGAACCCGCAGCACATGTCCCATCGATACCCGGACGGCGCGGCGGTACAACGGGTCGGCGCAGCGATCGCCGAACAGGATCGCGTCGGCCCCCAGTCCGGCCGCGTTGCGGAACATGGCACCGAGATTCTCGTGGTCGTTGACGCCTTCGAGCACCGCGACGGTGCGCGCCCGCTCGATCACCTCGTGCATCCCGAGTTCGGTGGGACGGGTAGCGATGGCCAGCACGCCGCGGTTGAGGTGGAAACCGACCACCTCGGCCATCACCTCGGCCGTCGCGCGGTAGTACGGCACGTCGACGCCCAGCAAGTCGTCGGCGAGCTCGACGCGCCTGCGCTCCACGCCGAGCAGCGCGGCAGGCGCGAAACGGGAATCGAGCATCCGCTGGACCACCACGACGCCCTCGGCGATCACCAGCCCCTTGCGCCCGGGGAGATCGGGCCTGCGGTCGGCCGACTTGAGATCGCGGAAGTCGTCGACCCTGGGGTCGGAGGGGTCATCGATATCGATCACTTCGGCCACCGCTCCATCCTGCCGGGCGGTCGCGACGGGGTCCGAATCGGTGGTTCGCCAGGCAGTCGCGGGGCGCCGGAAAATCCGGTGCGGACAGGCGGGTGAACGTGGGATGGTCGAAGCATGACGCTGCCTGGAATCACGATCCGGTCGGCCACCGAGGACGACGGGCCCGCGATCATGACGCTGGTGGAGACCTCGTTCGGCACCCGTTACGATCCCGCCGAGCTGGAGCGGATACCGCTGCTGTTCCCTCCCGAGAACTCGATCGTGGCGGTCGAGGGCGGGCAGGTCGTCGGGCACTCGCAATCCACAACCCTCACGGTGACGGTGCCCGGCGAGCGGACCGTGCAGGTGTGCGGCATCGCGGGCGTCGGTGTGGCGCCGACGCACCGGCGGCGCGGCATTCTGCGCGCCATGTACACCGAGCAGCACCGGCGCGTCGAGGCCGCCGGATTGCCCCTGACCATGTTCACCGCGAGCGAGGGCGGTATCTACGGCCGGTTCGGCTACGGGCCCGCGACGCGGGAGAACGCCGTCGGCATCGATCGTCGATTCGCCGCATTCCTTCCGTCGGCGCCGGATCCCGGCGGCGTCACGCTGCGCGCGCCGGGCGACCTGCGCGCGGCGGCGGAGACGATTTACGACCGCTGGCGCAGGCTGGTGCCCGGCGCGCAGGTACGTCCAGCGGCGGCCTGGGACATCGTGTTCGACGATCCGGAGCGTTTCCGGGAGGGTGGCAGCACCCTGTTCGGATTCCTGCACGCCGACGGCTACGCCCTCTACCGATTCCACGCGGACGGCAGAGCGCGAACGGTCGAGGTCGTCGAACTGCGGACAGTCACCGCCGAGGCGCACGCGGCGCTGTGGCGGGCCCTGCTCGGGCTCGATCTGGTCGAGCGGGTGGACGCCGTGCTCACCGACCACGACCCACTGCCCTATCTGCTGACCGATCCCCGGTTGGTGCGCACCACCGCCCGCTACGACGGACTGTGGCTTCGCCTGATGGACGTTCCCGCCGCCCTGACCGCCCGGGCTTACGCGAGCGACCTGGACGTGGTGCTCGAGGTGACCGACCCTTTCCGCGACGCGGGCGGCACGTTCGCCCTGCGTGTGCGCGACGGACAGGCGGAGTGCGCACCCACCGACCGTGCCGCTGATATCGAACTGGGCATCGACGTGCTCGGCAGCATGTATCTCGGCGCGTATCCCGCGCGGGTGTTCGCCGCGGCGAACCGGCTGCGGGGCAAGGATTCGGCGCACATGCGTGCGCTCGACGACGCCTTCCGCGCGGAGCGGGACCCGATGCTCGGCTGGTTCTTCTGACCCGCGCGCATCGCGTCCCGCCGCCGGGAAAGAAGGAATGCCCGAATCGGCGGGCGGCTGGCATGCTGGAGTCATGAAGCCGATTCAGTTGGTTCTCAACATCCTGTGGCTGGTCTTCGCCGGGTTCTGGCTGGCACTCGGCTACATCGCCGCCGGGATCATCTGCTTCATCCTCATCATCACGATCCCCTTCGGTATCGCGTCGTTCCGGATCGCCGCCTACGTGCTGTGGCCGTTCGGGCGGACCACGGTGGAGAAGCCGGGGGCGGGCGCGGGCTCGCTGATCGGCAACATCATCTGGTTCATCGTGGCGGGCTGGTGGCTGGCGCTGGGCCACCTGCTCACCAGCATCCCGCTGTTCGTCTCGATCATCGGCATCCCGTTCGGCTGGGCCAACTTGAAGTTCATTCCGATTTCCCTGTTCCCACTGGGGCGGGACATCGTGGACAGCGATCAACCGTTCGGTGCGCGGTAGGCGGACTTCGGCCCGGCCGGATGGGCCTGCGTGGCTTCGGGTCTCGTTTCGCGATTCTCATGTGATCTGCATCACAGACTGTTAACGAAATCACATCTCCGTGCGAAAGTTAGCTAGAAGGTAACTGATAGATCCAGTGCCCTGCGCGCCCCGATCGGGCGCCGAGCCGACCGCACAGGAGGGCTCCACCATGACCGACCGCACCGCCCGCCGGGCCGACTCGGACACCGCGCCGCTCGCGCCGATCGCGGTGGTTCTGGGACTGCTGGGGCTCGTCGCCGCAGGCACTCAGCTCACCAATCTGCCGAGGTGGGCCGAGGATTATGGCGTACTGGTCTATCCGGCTTTCGTCCTCTGCCTGATGATCGCGGGCCGCCTGCTGTGGTGGGGTGCCGGGATCATCGCCCGGCTCGACCGGCCACACCGCTGATCCGTGCGCCGTCGGCGGCGTGGACGCCGAATTCCACTGCGCTACTCGGACTCCGCGACGATCTGCTTCATGATCGCCACCGCGCGGGTGAGAACGACGAGCTGCTCCTCGGTGAGTGTGGACAGCTGCTCGGTCATCCACGCCTCACGGGCGCTGGCTTCGTCGGCGATGAGCGCTCGGCCCGCCGGGGACAGCGAGACGATGATCTGACGGCCGTCGGTCGGATGCGGATTGCGCTCCACCAGATCGAGGTCGGTGAGCGAAGCGATGACCCGCGTCATCGAGGGGGGCTGGACACGTTCCTTCGCCGCGAGCGCGCCCGGGGTCATCGCGCCCTCCCGCGCGAGGGTGGCGAGGGCCGAAAGCTGGGTCAGCGAGATCTGCGAGTCGGCACGACGGCCGCGCAGGTGCCGCGTCAGTCGAACGACCGCCAGCGAGAGCTCACCAGCAAGGGCTCTGACATCCGATGGCGTTGTCACAGTGGCAAACGATACGGGACCACGCGCCGCAGGTCGCGGGTTCGGGCCGCTGCGCGACCACCTCGCGTCGGCTCGCACCGGCTTGCTCCGGCGGGGCCGATTAGGCTGAGCCCGTGACGCAGAATGTCCCGCAGCTTCCGCCGCGCCTGACCGATCCGCGCCCCGTGCTCGCGGTCGGCAGCGCGCTGTGGCTGATCGCCACCGTGGTGGTGTGGGCGGGTGGCGACCGGTGGGCGTCGGCTCGACCGATTTGCCTGATGGGGCTGGTGGTCGGACTGATCGCCCTCGTGATCTATCTGGTTCAGCGCCGCGGCGCACGACGCGGGGACAAGGGCGCGCAGACCGGTTTGTAGCCGACCGGGTTACGGGGGGCCTACTTCGAATTCGTCGGTCGTGCCGGTGAACGGGTGCAGCGAGCCGTCGGAATCCAGACGACTCGCGTAGTGCCGGAAGCGATAGTGTCCCGGCTCGGCGTCGAGCGGGATATCCCAGGTGAATCGGGCCACCGACTCGGCGAGCCCGCGCTTGCTCCAGTGGAACCGCACCGCCCACTCGCCCTCGTTGGCCACCCGCGCCCATTCGCCGGAGCCATTCCTGCGCTGCACCTCGAGGAATGTCCCGTTGCGGCGGGTGTCGTGTTTCGGATGCGCCGAGACGAATTCGGCCACCACCCGCCCACCACGGTCGTATGACGGATGCGGCTGCACCAGCACGTCGCCGAAGCCGCGCCCCGGCGGCGCCGCGTCCGGACCGGCGCCCGACTGCAAGTTCGGCTGTAGATGGGACACATCGCGGGGTGCGGGGCCGCGCGGCACCTGTCTGCGGTGGGCGAACTCCGTGGCCAGACGGGTGAACTCCTGCTGATAGGCGCACAGCGTGTAGCGGCCGAACAGCGTCGACGCGCCCTCGTACTGCTGCGAGTCGTATTCCTCTGGAGTGGTGACGTACTCGTGATAAGCGTTCGCGTAGCCCTGCATGAGCACCTGCTCCAGCGGGACGTTCAGCGCCGCGGCGACCGCGCGGCGTACGCGTAACCCGGCCGTGATGGTGAATTCGCCTCCGGCGGCAGCCAAATAGAGCTCGCCGACGCGAACGAGCTGGATCGGCAGGACGTTCGGCACCCACGCCACCGGAGGCAGCAGACCGAGCGGCACCGCGATCGCTTTCGGCGCCTGCGCGTCCGCCAGCCAAGCCGGCGCGGGCTGGGCCGGGTCGCCGAGCGCCGCGAGAAGTGGATTGCGCACACCCTCCGGAATCGGGCCGCCGGGCAGGCCCGGACCGTCCTCGACGCTGCCCGCGATCAGCGAAACGCCTGCCGCGGCCGGCGCGGTGCGACGGGGCAGGCCATCCGGCGTGAAACGGCCGTCCACGGCGATATCGGCCAGGTCGATGTAACAGAGCATCCCGTCGACCGGTCCGGAGATCGATCGCGCGCCGGCCGCGGCGTCTTTCGACGCCGCGTACTGCCGCTCACCCAGGATGCGAGTGTTGTCGAACTCGTCCTCGGTGGGGCCGGAGCCCGGACGCAGGTTCAGGTTCGGGGACATGTCACCGGCGTTGGTCTGCGCGAAGGCCGCGACGAACGCTGGTTCACCGTCCAGGTAGCGCACGCCGTGCTCGATGTGCTCGGCGGAGAACGAGGCGTAACCCTTGTTGTCCGAGCTGATCAGCCGGTTCCTGTTGGTCATGGAGGTGTTGTGGGTGGCGAACCAGGTGATGGTGCCGACCATCCGCCCGCCCTTGCGCAGGACGAGCGCGGTCACGGCGGGATCTATGGCATCCGGGAAATGCTGTTTGTCCGCAGGGGGATTGAGTTCCCAGGCCACCCGCGAGCGGTTCACGCTCGCGTCGTGCAGCTCGGTGCGGCCGAGCGCGAGCGAGCCGGGGCCGAGATCGGCGTGCGCGGCGACGATCGCCTCGACGATCCCGTTCACCTCGGCGTCGTACACCTGCTGCTGAAAACCGAGGATGGACAGGTTGTAGGCGTAGTCGTGGCTGGAGCCGCCGCAGGTCGCGTGCGAATGCGTGGAGGTGAGCAGGACGTTCTGCTCGGTGTACAGATCGCCGAAGCGCCGCGCCAATTCGGCCAGCACGCCGCGGTGCACGGACTGGAAGATCATCCCGTTCTCGGCGACCGCGAAGACGATCCGCCGCCCCGCGAAGCCGATGACGAACGCCCTCGCCCGCGGGCGCAGATGGATGCCCGCGGTCTGCTGCTCCAGCTGGGAGTAGCCCATCATCCCGCATTCGGCGGCCGGGCCGGTGATGTCGGAGAGCCCGACGCCGATCTCATAACCGCCGGTACCCGGATCAGCGACCGCCGCGGGTACGCCGAGCGCGCCGCTCATTCCGGGCACCGTCGCGGCCGCGAGTGTTGCGGAACCGATCGCGGTCCGGGCCAGAACAGTTCTGCGCGACACCGGCATACCCGTCTCCCTTCGTCCCGTTGCAGGGAACCACACAACTGGTCACTCGTCCAGTCCAAATTTTTCCGCCCTGCGAATTGACTGCGCGGGCCGTGAGCGCTTAACTCCCTTGGGTGTCCTCCCGATTGAGCGTCGAAGAACGACGGGCCCACCTTATCGAGGCCGCGATCGGCCTTGCCGAGAAAAAGGGCGTTGCGGGCGTGACCACGCGCGATGTCGCCCAGGCGGCCGGTGTCTCGCTCGGTGTGGTGCATTACTGTTTCGAAAACAAGGACGCGCTGATGACCGAGCTGGTCAAAGCGTTGTCGATGGAATTACGGGATTCCGTCGACGCGAACGAAACGGTATGGCAGGACGTCGGAAGTGGAAAAGAAGCCCTTCAAAAATTGATCCGCGCCGGGTTGGAACTCATGTGGCTGAACATTGAAGCCACTCCGGAACGGCAGCTGCTCACTTACGAAACGACTACTTACGCGCTGCGCGAAGGCGAACAAACTCCGGCGAAACTCGCGATCGCGCGCGAGCAGTACAACTTCAACGACTCCACCGTCGCCGACATCCTGGAGCACGCGCGCGACGCGACCGGCACCAGCTGGTCGGTCCCGGTGCAGGCACTGAGCCGGTTCACACTCAACGTCATCGACGGTGTGGTGCTGCGCTGGCTGGTGGACGACGACAGCGAGAGCGTGCGCGGGCAGCTGGATCTGCTCAGCGAAATGCTCACCGGATACGCGGCGCAGTAGCCCCGCTCAGTGGCGCGGGTGCGGGGCCTGCACGTGCAGAGCCGAGCCGGTCCGCCACCAGGGCACCGCCACCGTGGCCTCGATCGCGCCGCTCAGGCGCACCGTCAGGTCGTGGTGCACCACCAGCTCGCCCGCATGCGGGGGCAAGTCGAACATCAGGCGCAACACGATACCCAGTGGTTCCGCCGCCCACGTGGTGCGGCGACCCGTTTCCATCACCTCGGCGGTGACGGACTCGGATACCAGCGGCAGGTCGAGCAAAGCCGCTAGGGCCGAAGCTGTTTCGGTGTCGCCCGCCACCAATCGGTCGGGCGGTATCGCCAAGCCGAACCACGGGTGGTCGAGAACGAACGCGTCACCAGGATCGACCACGGCGCCGGTGAGGGCTCGCACGCGATCGGGTGGTTCCAGGTCGGCGAGATCGAGCAGACCCCCGGAGACGGCCGCCGCCAGGCGAGCGTGCGTGCGCGAAACGACCTCCGGCGAGGGTGTTCTCGACGGGTCCGCGAGCGCGTCCAGCAGCGCGGCGGCCAGCTCTTCGGTGATCGTCTCGGGGTCGGCGAGCAGTGCCCGACAAGCGTCGGGGTCGACGCCGGGCACCGTGAACGCCGGTAACAGCTCCTCGAACTCGATGTCGGCGGGATGGCGGAACAGTCCCAGCGCGGTGCTGTCGACCCTGGCGTATCTGCGCAGCCACCACGCGGTGTAGCCATCGGCGTCGGCGAGCAGGCGGCGGGTGCGTGGCGTCGCGGCCAACTGCCGCAACGCTTCCGGCCAGGCGGCGTCATCGATCAGGTCGAGGTCGCGGACGGCGACCAGCTCCGGCGGATCGTCCGGCAGCGTGGCCCACCAGTGTTCCTCGTCGTCCAGGTCGTGGTCCGGACCGGTCGGATCGGCCTCGGCGATCACACCGAAATCCCAACCGACGCCGACGGCGCGCAACGCGTCCACGCCGTAGCGCTCCACCAATTCCGGGTCGAGGGTGCCGAACGGCGCGTCGGGCACGAGCAGGTCGCGCAGCGGCGCCCCGGGCAGCAGCAGTTCGTCGGCGGACCGCGATCCGCCCTCGCTGTCGGGCAATTCGAGCAGCCCGAGCCAGGAAGGCAGCGCCTCCGGCGCGGCATGCGCGGCGAGACGCAGGATGGCATCGGCGGTGTCGGGGTCGCCCGGGTGGTCCTCCAGCTCGGCGTGCAAGCCGGGGTCGGTCAACAGGTCCTCGGCGGTGGCCGACCGCGCGCCCAGCCGAGCCAGCAGGGGATGCGCGGCTTCCGGATGCACCAGCCTGGCCCAGTGCACCGGGATGGCGACCTCGAGCTGATCGTCCAGCACCACGGTGCGCGGACCGGTGACGAGTCTGTCGTCTGCCAGCGGAACGGCCAGCGCGCCCAGCTCTTCGGCTGCGAGCGGATCCTCCACGAACGGCTCCAGCGCGGCGTAGAACGACCGCCACCAACTCGGCGGCCGCTCCAGGCCACCGGACAATTCCGCGAGCCGGGCCAACCCGAGCCGGTGCACATCCAGCACGCCCATGGCCTCGGTGTGCGCCCGGCCGGAGAGATCCGGAAGAACCAATGGGCCGACTACATCCGCGAGCAGGGCGGCCAATTCCGCAGTCAAACCGGTGAAGGCGTACGCGCGGGTGGGGACGGCGACGCCCAGGGGCGCAGACGATGCGCCGGCGTGATCGAAATCGCTGAGCGGTTCGCCCGGCAATGCACCGGATTCGCTGCCCGACACCGAAACCGGTGTGCTGCTGTAGGCGTCGGCTTGCGCGGTGGCCCAGACCGCATTCGACTCGGTGCCGATACCGGCGGTCGGCGCCTCGTGTGGCTCGGCGTCTGCCGAACCCCCCTGGGAAGCGTGCCGGTGGTCTGCGATGACGGGAAGCCAAGGACGCGATCGCAGCTCGCGCACGAGCGCTTCACGCAGCAGACCGTCGGCCTCGCTTCTGGCGAACCCGGGCGTGGGAACGAGCACGAGCCGGTCGCGCGGCGGAAGGGCGCGAGCGAAATCCGCGTAGCCGTCCGCCAGCTCGGCGAGCCGGGCGCCGGGCAGCAACCTGCGGCGATCCGGCTGCATGGGGATATCGGCGATGAGCAGCGCGGGCAGGGACAGTTCCTCGTCCGACCTGGTCGGCGCCCGCAGCACGTCCGGAGCGGCCGCCACCGGCCTGCCGTCGCGGACCGGCAGCAGCCAGCGGGCACGCGGCGTGCGGTATTGCCACCAGGTGCGCTGTTGACTGCCTGGGCCGTCGACATAGACCTCGTGCATGCCGTCGCCCATGTCCTCCGCACTGCTGACGAATTCGTCCGAGCCGATGCGGATGCGGTGCAGGGCGGGCAGTTCCAACAGCAGGTCTACGGCTTCGGCACGCATCGCGGTCAGCAGCGCGTCGGCGTCGATGTCCGGGTGTAGGCGCAGCACCACCTCGGTGTCGAGCCCGGCGGCCGGTCGTGTCTCGATCGGCCAGGCCAACCGCAGAACGGGAGGGACGAATTCACCCGTGTCGACGGCAGGAGGCCGGATCTCGCTCCGGCCCAGCGCTTCCCTGGTTCTGGCGCGGGAGAAGCTCAGCGATCCGGTGACCGACCGCAGTTGGATGTCCTCGCTCACCGCGAGCACCGCGGTGAATCCGACGCCGAACCGGCCGACGGCGCCGTCGCCGGATTTCCCGGACGCGCGCAGGGCGGTGAGGGCGTGCACGCCGGAGACGTCCAGCGGCGCACCGGTATTGCCGATGTGCAGATCTCGACCGTCGAGCCGGACGACGAGGTCGCCCGCCACGCCCGCCTTACGGGCGGCGTCGGCGGCGTTCTGCGCCAGCTCGGTCAGCAACCGATCGCGGTAGCCGGCGCGCACCAAGTCGTGCTCGGTGGCGGCATCCTCACGCAACCGCGTCGGCGAATCACGCCATGCCGCGAGCACCGCCGCACGCAGCGCCGAAGTGCCGAACGGATCGGCGGCCTCGGTCAATTCCGCGGCGATGACTGGAACTCCGGCCGCGCCTCGGGGTCCGGCTCGCCGTCACCGGGGCCCGGGAGAGTCGGGTCCTGTGCCTCGTTCGCGTTCGCCCCGGTCATCTGTGAGGCGGCTGCGGGCGACTCGGCGGGGTGTGACACCGACGAATCCGATACCGCCGCTGCGGGCTCAGCCGATTTCGACTGCGCGCCGGGCTCGGCCGCGCCGACCGCCGGAGTGCCCTGCGTCTGGCCTGCCGCGTGTGTCGAATCCGCTTCGGCCTCCGACTGGGCGGAGTCGCTTGCTGCGGAGGCCTCCGGAGCATCGGCAGTGTCACGATCCGGGACGGTGTGGGCCTCGTCCTCAGCCACGCTCGGGGCGCTCTGGGCGGAACCTACGGACCCGGCCTCGGCTGCCATCTTCTCGACGCTCTTCGGTTCAGCGAGGGAGCCCGCGGGCGGCGTCTCGCGCACGGCAGCGGTATCACTCGATGCGGTGACGACGGCGGCGGAATCGAGTTCGCCTACCTCGGCGGTGGGTACGGCGTCGATTGCCCGCCCGGGTCCATCCACTTCAGCGGCCGAAGTGTCCGCGCCGCCGGCATGCTGGGCGGCATCGGTCGCGTTCGGAACCTCGCCGGTGTTCTCCGTCGCCACGTCACCTTCGACAGCCGCGGTCCCGATAAGGGCAGCGTCCTCGATGCTTCCCGAGTCCTCGGCAGCCGCGACCTCCGGGGCGACAGCAGCGTCTTCGACACCAGCAACGTCCCCGGTGACCGCACCGCCTTCAGCGATCCCCCTGTCCTCGACAGCCGCGACGTTTCGGACGATGGCAGCGTCCTCGGCAACAGCAGCATTTTCGGCAACCGCAGAGTCCTCAGCGATACCCGCACCCGCGACATCCGAGGTGACAGCAGCGCCCTCAACGCCGCCCTCCGCGATCCCCGTGCCTTCGGCAGCCGCGACATCCGGGGCGATCACGGCGTCCACGCGGACCTCTGCGGTTTCCGACTTCTCGACGGTCGCGGGCGTATCAACCGCCTCGATCGGACTCCGATCCGGGCCCGTGGACGTCGACGACCCGGCGGAATCCCGCGCCTCGGCGCGTTTCCCGCCGGTGCCGAGCGAGATCACCTCGATGGCCGCGTCGTCGTATGCCTCGTGCAACGGGGAGCCGCCGCCGGTGGGGACCTCGGTGTCCGAATGCGCGCCACAGCCGTAGGCGACGTGGACGACGTGCCCGTCGGCGCCCATCGCGTTGCCGCAGACGCCGAACGCGGCCCGCAGCGATCCGGCCAGCGGCAGGTAGAACCCGCAGCTACCGCAGGTGGCCGGGGCGGCCTTGGCCATCTCCGAATCGGGGCCGTATTCGGCGTACCAGCGCTCGGCGGCCTCTTGGCGGCCTTCCCTGCTCATCACCTTGGTGCGGCCCAGGCCGACCTGGTAGGCGACTTCGTCCACCACCGGATCGCCGGTCGCGACATAGCCCGGCACCAGGCGCGGGTCGTCGGCGGGCGGGGCGAGCAGGTCGCCGGGGGCGAGGTCGCCGGGGCGAACTCGCTGCTCCCATGGCACGAACTCGGGGGCGACCAAGGCGTCGGGCCCGGGCAGCAACGCGGACTCGCTGACCGTCGCCCGGTCGGCGCCGGGCGGGGCGGCCACCACGACAGCCCACTGCCACCCCCGATAGCCGGGCAGCGTGGCCTCGAACCGGTGGGTCGCCGCGCTCTCGTCCTCGGGCGTCACGCCGAGGTGCGCGCCGACGCCCGATGGTTCCAACTCCACGAGCGCACGGCGGGCCAAATCGACGGCATCGGCCAGAATCGGCCGCACGCCGGACTCCGAAACAGAAACTGCGCTCACGGCCTACATTTTGCCGTATGGAGCGCAATCGGCGTTCGTTGGCCATAGGTGTGCTGGTCGGTCTGCTCGTCTCGAGCGGATGTGGCAGCCCCGAGGACACGACACCCAGGATGAACATCGAGGTGGTCAGCACCCGGCCGCACGATCCGACGGCGTTCACCCAGGGCTTGGAAATCGACGGCGACGTCCTCTACGAGGGCACCGGTCTGGCGGGCGCGTCACGCGTGCGCGCCTCCCGGCTGGCGACGGGTGAGGAACTGGCCGAGGCCGCGTTGCCCGCGCCGTACTTCGGCGAGGGCATCACCGTCGCCGGGGCGACGCTCTGGCAGCTGACCTGGCACGACGGCGTGGCCATCGCCCGAGATCCGGCTACCTTGGCCGAACGCGGCCGGGTGAGCTACGACGGCGAAGGCTGGGGCCTGTGCGCCATGGGTGGACGACTGGTCATGAGCGACGGCACCGACCGGCTCACCTTCCGCGATCCGGTCACCTTCGCACCCGTCGGCTCGGTCGAGCTGACCAGCCGCAACGACGCGCGCCTCAACGAACTCGAATGCGCGTCGGACGGAACGGTCTACGCCAACGACTGGCCCACCGACACGATCCTGCGGATAGAACCGGACTCCGGCACGGTGCTCGCGGCCGCCGACGCCGCCGGTCTGCTCCCGGCGACCGCGCGAGCAGGCGCCGACGCCCTCAACGGCATCGCCCAACTGCCCGGCACCGACCGATTCCTCATCACGGGCAAGAACTGGCCGACCATATTCGAGGTCCGCTTCACACCCGCCTGAGCGCGATCCCCGAGCGCGACCACGGTCGCTTCCCGCCGCCCCGGAGCGCGAGTGAACGCCCAGCACGGGAGTACGCCAGAATTGGAGTCGTGACTACTCCCCGCGAACCTTCCGGTCCCGACCGTGATCGGTGGGCAGGCGAGGAGTCCCCGCCGTTCGATCGGCACCCCGGTTTCGACCGATACCCGCCACCCAACGCGCCCCGACGCCGCAGGCCGCTGCCACCGCTGGGTCCGGAACCCGGCCACGCCTCCGAGCGCCGCGACCAGCCGGGATCGCCACCGCCGAGTCCGCGGCAGGAAGCACCACGGCCTCCAGAACCCCCGCAGACCGCACGGCTTCCACACGGACACGCTTCCGAGCAACAGAAGCCCCCCGGCCGCACGGCTCGGCATATCTTCCCGCACCGTCCGCAGCCGCCACGTCACTCGGAACCACCGGGTCGCACCGAACCCGACTATCCCGACACCGCCGTCGAGGAACAGGTTCAACCACCGGAGAGCCCGGCTCCCTCCGACGCTCAGCGAATGCCTCGCAAGTTGACGGTCACGCGCGTGGCCGCCATGCGAGGCAGACAGCTCACCGAGAAAGGCATCGCGACCTTCCAGCGCGCGGCCAAGGCCGACGGCGCGGACGAGTCGGGTCTCACGGCGCTGACCTACGCGACCATGGCGAACTTCGCCCTCGACGCCGCCATCGCGGTGGCGCTGGCCAACACGCTGTTCTTCGCCAGCGCCACCGCGGAGAGCAAAACCAACGTCGCGCTGTACCTGCTGATCACGATCGCGCCGTTCGCGGTGATCGCTCCCCTGATCGGCCCGATGCTCGATCGTTTGCAGCGCGGCCGCCGCCTGGCGCTGGCGACGTCGTTCGCGGTGCGCGCGGTGGTCGCGCTGGTGCTGATCCTCCAGTTCGACACCTGGGCGCTGTATCCGCTCGCGCTGTGCATGATGGTCGGCAGCAAATCGTTCTCCGTGCTCAAGAGCGCGGTGACGCCTCGCGTGCTGCCCCCGGACATCGATCTGGTCCGCACCAACTCCCGTCTCACGGTGTTCGGGCTGGTCGGCGGCACCATCGGCGCGGGAGCGCTGGCCGCGCTGGCCGCGGCGATCGCGGGGTCCACCGGCGCGCTGGTGTTCGCGGCGCTGATCGCCTGCGCGGGAACGTACCTGAGCCTGCGCATCCCTTCCTGGGTCGAAGTGACCGAAGGCGAGGTGCCCGCGACGCTGAGCTATCACGGCCCCGACGCGCACACCGAGGTGCTGTCGTCGGACAAGGAGTCGTCGGTGCCGCCGCGCAAACGCAGGCAGCCGCTCGGCCGTGCCGTGGTGACCGGGCTCTGGGGCAACAGCGCCATCCGCGTACTGACCGGATTCCTCACCTTCTACGTCGCGTTCGTCGCCAAGGCCACCGAGCACCGGCCGGTGCAGCAGGCTCTCATGCTCGGCGTCGTCGGTGCGGCCGCGGCCATCGGCAACTTCGCGGGCAACGCGACGGGCGCCCGGCTCGAGCTCGGCAGGCCCGCGCTGATCGTGCTCGGCTGCACGGCGGCCTGCGCGCTGGTGGCGCTGTTCGCGACGTTCGCCGACAATCTGCTCGGCGCGGCGGCCGCCGCACTGGTCGCGGCCGCGATGAGCGCGCTGGCCAAGGTGTCGCTGGACGCCTCGATCCAGGACGACCTGCCGCCGGAGTCGATCGCCTCCGGCTTCGGGCGATCGGAGACCGTGCTGCAGCTGAGCTGGGTCGTCGGCGGCGCGGCGGGGGTGCTGCTGCCGACCGACTATTGGAAGGGTTTCGCGGTGGTCAGCGCGATACTCGTGCTCGGCTTGGTGCAGACTTTCCTCAGCTTCCGTGGCCACTCGCTGCTGCCCGGCCTCGGCGGCAACCGTCCACAGCACGCGGAGCAAGAGGTGCCGACCGCCCGGCCGCACGAGTACCCCGCCGGCGCACCCCGAGCGCAGGAGCCGGGGCCGCGCGGCGGTGACACCAAACGGATGCAACGAGGGCAAGGAGACCCGATCTGGTGAGCAAGCTCAACACACGCACGATTGCCGCGCTGGTCGCGGCCGCCCTGCTCGTGCTCACCGTCGCCTTCGCGGGCCTGCTGGCGGTGCTGATCCGCGACGCCGACGAACCCGATGTCACCCTCACCGCCTACGCGCACGGCAAGACGATCACCGTACGACCGTTCAGCTACTGCGCGGTGACCATGCGAGACTGCAGCATCCTGCCCGCGGAGAACGTGGCGGGCACGGTGTTCGCCACACTGAGCTGCGCTCCCGACACCCCGGACTGCCACCGCGGCCGCACCGTGGAGCTGGAAGTCCCCGCCGGTTACCCCCTGCAGCTGTCGCTGCCGAAGCAGGTCGCGGACGCTCCTTGGCTCGCCCAGCTCGTCTACCTCTTGCCGAACGGCGAGAAAGTCGACCGCGTGATCAGTCGCAACGACTACCCGGACCGCGCCCTCGCCCTGACCATCGATTCGAAACCGGAACCCGATCTTCGCCTCATCGGCGTGGAGTTCCAGCTGCCGATCCTCGCCCGCGACGAGACGGGCCGGGAGTTCTACGTGCCACACGCGACCTGGTCGATCAGCACCGCGTAGTAGTCGACGCGACGCGCGCCTCGAGGATCGGCCGCCACTTCCCGCGTGGCGCCCCCGCGCCGGTCGTTCAGGTCGGTCGTTTCAGCGTGAGCGCGGCGCGCACCAAGCGTCCGACGGCGTCGACTCGCTCCGAGGACCCGCTGCCGCCCACTTGCACCACGGTGATGACCACCGCGGTGAAGATGGCCTCCAACGCTATCGCGGTATCCCGAGGATCGAGCTCTTCGGCGATGTCCCCGGCCTGCTGACCGGCCCGCAGCGCCGCTTCGAGCACTTGCCGGATGCGATGCGGCACAACGCCGTCGACCAGCCGAACGAGCAGTCCCGGTTCCTGTCCCGCGAGGACTCGATGCACCAGCGGATACGAGTCGAGTCTGGTCACGAACCGGCTGACCACCTGCTGCCAGTACGCGGCGTCCATCGACCCCGACAGCGCCAGCGCGTCATCGCACAGCCGGGCGGCGTCGCGATCGAACGCGGCGACGAAAAGAGCCTCTTTGTCCGCGAAGTGGAAGTACACCGCCGACGGCGCCAACCCCACCGCCCGGGCCACCGCCGCCACCGAGGTCGCGCGGAAACCTTGGTCGGCGAATCGGCGAGTGGCGACATCGAGGATCGAATGCCGCGTCTGTTCGCCGCGCGCCGTCGCGGAGGTCGTCTCGGGTCGTGACACCCGTGCACAGTATCGCGGCCGTCTCCACCAGCGGAAAAGTCTAATTGAATGATTTCATCAATTCATCAGTTACAGTGGGGGCGTCCGTCCAACCCGAATCAAGAAGGTGCGTCCGTGTCCGATTCCGCTCAGCCTTCGACCGGCCTCCAGGGTCCGAGCCGACGTCAGGTTCTCGCGATGATGGCCGCCTCGGCGCCCGTCCTGAGCGGCGCCCTCGCCGGTAGGACGGCCGCGGCTCCGGCGGCCCGGCCGAACATCCTGGTGATCATGACCGACCAGGAGCGCGCGGACGTGGTCCTGCCCGCGGGCTTCACGCTGCCCGCGCGCGCCGCGGTGGCGGCCGCGGGCGTCCGATTCGCCATGCACCACACACCGACGGCGCCGTGCTCGCCCGCGCGATCGGCGTTCTTCTCCGGATCGCACGCGCCGGTCACGGGCATGACCGACAACGTTCGCGGCAACGACCTCATGGGCGCGGTCCTCGGGCCGCTGCATGCCTGGAGCCCGAACCTGGACACTACGATCCCCACCATCGGAACCGTGCTGAAGAAGGCCGGCTACCGAACCGCCTACATCGGCAAATGGCACCTCTCCGAGCCGGTCGGCACCGACAGCACGGCGCTGTCGGCGTACGGATTCGACGAGGCCTACGACATCCTGTCCGGCGGGGGGCCCAACGAGGGCGCCCGCGAAGACCCCGGCGTCGTGGAGAACGCCGTCGGCTGGCTGCGGCGGCACGGCAACGACCGCCAACCGTGGCTGTGCGTGGTCAGCATGGTCAACCCGCACGACATGATGTACTGCCCGCGCTTCTATCGGCTGGAGGACGTGCCCGATCACGGCGCCGACGTCCCGCCGAACTTCGAGTCCGACCTCTCGACCAAACCGCGCGTGCAAACGGTGTGGCGCACCATGAACGAAGCCGTCGGCGGCCTGATGCCGAACGAGGTCGACTCGCCACTGGGGCGCACGCAGTGGCGGCAGTGGGGCAACTGGTATCTGGAGTTGCTGCGCCGCACCGATCACCTGATGGCCCAGGTCCTCGACGCCTTGGCCAGCAGTGGCGGCGCGGGCGATACCGTCGTGGTCCAGGTCGCCGACCACGGTGAACTGGGCGGCGCGCACGGGCTGCGA
Organism: Nocardia asteroides; assembly: GCA_019930625.1. Lineage (NCBI taxonomy): Bacteria > Bacillati > Actinomycetota > Actinomycetes > Mycobacteriales > Nocardiaceae > Nocardia > Nocardia asteroides. The sequence goes on along the minus strand of CP082844.1, from coordinate 2,632,274 downwards.
CAGAAGGGCGCGATGATCTACCGCGAGAACAACCGCGTGCCCTTGGTCATCGCCGACCCACGCCACCCCGCCACACACGGAACCAGCACGGCCGCACTCACTTCACACATCGATCTGGTGCCGACCCTGGCGGCGCTGGGGGGTGTCGACGCCGTCCCCCCGTGCCCGCTCGTCGGTAAGGACCTCACACCCGTGCTGACCGACCCGGCAGGCGCCGTCCGCGACGCGCTGCTGCTCACTTCCGACGCCAAGTCCAGTGGCGGTCAAGCACCCGGCCTCAAATATTGCCTGCGAGGCACGATCACACCCCGCTACAGTTTCGCCCGCTACTCGACGCCACAGCAGATCGCGGGCCCGCGCGGCGAATTCGAGTACGAACTCTACGACCGCCAGGAAGATCCGCTCGAGCTGCACAATCTCGCCCACGACGGCGGGGCGGCGGAATTGGTCGAACAGATGAACGATCTCGTCGACACCCTCATCGCTCGAGAACTACGCCGTATGTGATGTCCGGCGCCCGCGGACCAATTCGCAGGCGCGACATCGACCTATCGGTCCAGTTCGCGCGCGACCGCGCGGACGACCTCCGAGATGCGTTGCGCCGTCTTGCGATCCGGGTACTTGCCCTTGCGCAGATCGGGCTGCACCTTCGCCTCGAGCAAGGTGATCATGTCCTCGACCATGCCGTGCAACTCGTCCGGCGTGTGCCTGCGCGCGGGAGGTTCCTTGCGCGCGTTGCGTTCCTGGCCCTGCCGGACCGAGGGCGGCGCCTCCAGCAACTTGAGGCTCAGCGCCTGGGGGCCGCGGCGGCCCGCCGCCATGCCGAACTCCACGCGCTGGCCCGGCTTCAAGCCCTCGACACCGTCGGGCAGCGCGGACGAGCGGACGTAGACGTCCTCACCCTCGTCCTGGGAAAGGAAGCCGAAGCCCTTTTCGACGTCGTACCACTTCACCCTGCCGGTCGGCACTGCGCTCACCCGTTCGTCATCGAAAACTCGGACCCCTACGGCCCGAGCACATCTGTCCACCAGGCCGATCACGCGACCGGCCCTTTTCTTGTGCGAAAAGAACGCGCCCAGCAGGATTGCAGGACGCGATTGCCATCGAGTCTACCCCGGTGCGAATAACACAAGCACATCAGTTTTACCGTCGAGCCGTGACGAACCCTTCTGCTCCGACTCCGTCCGGCGGCGCCCCCCGCCGGCGCGGCGACTGGTTGCTACAACTCGCGCTCTGCCTGTTCGCGCTGGGATTGCTGGCAATCGTCGCCATCTTCGCGATCCCCGTGCTGACCGACGGCGAACCGGGTCTGTGGCTCTATCTCGGCGCGATGCTCGCGCCGCTGGGGTTCGTCCTCGCCCTCGTGTTCGCGCTGCGCTCGGGTCGCAGAGCCCGCTGAACGAGAGCGCCCGCGCCGACAGCGCCCGCCTCCGAACCGGCGCAAACCGGTTACCCGGCACGATCGTTACCCACTCCCGCGTGTGATCCTCATCACATAACGAGAGGGTCACGGGCGGGTCACGGCGGACGGCGAGACCGGGCGCGGCCCATCTAGCTGCGCGAAGGCTTCTCCCCTCATCGAGATCGCGTTGAGACCCGTTGGTACACGCCGGTTACCAAATAGTGATTTTTCCCGCGGTTCGTCGTACGGTCTATCCCAGCCGGGACACCCGGCACCACCGGCCCGCCGCACCGAGCCTCGCCCCGCGGGTACCGGAACCCCGACGGAAACGTAGGGGCGAGGGCGGAACGGACGACCTCTCAGTCCGAACCAGAACCGTAGACGTCGCAGGTGCGTCGAGAGGAAGACGAACCCGATATGAGTGGACGCCATCGCAAGCCAAGCTCGACCGGCCGCACGGTAGCCAAGGTTGCCGTCACCGGCGCCATCATCGGCACCGCCGGTGTGGCCCTCGCAGGCAACGCCAGCGCGGCACCCGACTCCGACTGGGATCGACTCGCTCAGTGCGAGGCCGGCGGCAACTGGGGCATCAACACCGGCAACGGTTTCCAGGGCGGGCTGCAGTTCTCGCCCAGCACCTGGCGCGCCCACGGCGGCCAGGAGTACGCCGCCGCCGCCAACCAGGCCACCCGCGAACAGCAGATCGCGGTCGCCGAGAAGGTGCTCGCCTCGCAGGGCTGGGGCGCTTGGCCCTCCTGCTCGTCGAAGCTGGGCCTCAGCAGCAAGCCCACCCCGCGCTCCGCGCCGGCCGCCACCGAGACCCCGAGCTGGAACCCCGCGCCGCAGGCCGCCCCGGCCGCGCCGGCGGACAGCTCGAAGCAGATCTTCTCCGCCGTCGACCGCGCTCTCGAGGTCGTGCAGAGCCAGGGCGTGGTTGTGCCGAAGGAAGCTCTCGACTTCTTCAACGCCGCCAAGTCCAGCGGAGTCACCCTCGACCCCGCGGTGGTGAACTTCTACGAGGCAAACAAGGGCCTGCTGCCCTCCTGATCGCCACCTATCGTCAAGACGGGCCCCGCATCCTCGAGGATGCGGGGCCCGTCTTCGTTGCCGAGAACGTTCCGGTCGCGGGCTCAGCGGTTGATCACCGTGTTCGGGTGCATGTAGGGCAACTGCTCCGCGGGGACCGGGAACTCGGTGTCCTCGCCATAGGGCGAGAGGCCACCGGAACGGGCCGACGAGAGCTCGGTGACCGCGTGGTCACCGTCGGCAATCTTCGGCCAGCCGTTGTCGACGTAGGATTTCTTCGATTTGTTCACCACGGCCCCATGCTAACCCGCCCGCTTCCCCCACCTCTGGGGGCATCGAGGCCGTACCCCGACCATGGGCTGTCGCGTGACGGATCGGATCGCCGGGCGTTGTCATCGTAGGCTGGACAGGATGACCGTGACCGATTCCCTGGCCGGATGGCTCGGCGCCCGCAGTGATGCCCAGCTCGTGACGCTGCTGCAGCTTCGGCCGGACCTGGCCGTGCCGCTGCCCTCCTCGATGGCGGTGCTCGCCGCGCGTATCGAGCAGCGCGCGTCGGTGCTGCGCGCCACGGAGGACCTGAACACCCTCGAATTCGCCCTGGTGGAAACGCTTGCGGTGCACGGGGTGACGCGCACGGACACCGGCCCGCTCAGCCGCACCGAACTGCATGTGCAATTGAGCGAACGGGCGACGTCGGCCGCCATCGATGACGCGCTGGAACGGCTCACCGCTCGTGCGCTGGTCTGGCTCGACGCCGAGCAGGGGCTGCATCTGATCCCGGCGGCCGCCGAGGCGTTGCCGTGGCCGATCGGCACCGCGACCGACATGCCCGACGCTCTCACCGAACCCGAGGTGATCGCGGCGCTGCCCGAGCTCGCGCCCGCCGAGCGGGCCCTGCTGGACAAGCTGGCCGCGACGGGCCCGCGCGGCCGCACCAAGGACGCCGCACCCGGCACTCCGGCCGATCGACCGATCCAGCGGCTGCTGGCGCGCAGGCTGCTGCACTGGATCGATGACGAGACCGTCGAACTTCCCGTTACCGTCGGCCAGGTGCTGCGCCGGGAACCGGTCACCCACCCGCATGCGCTGACACCGCCGCAACCGGAGGCCGCCAAACAGACCCCCGCCGACGTAAACGCGGTCGCGGCGGGCGAGGTCGGCGAGCTGCTGCGGCACTGCGCCGCCGTGCTCGAGGTGCTCGGCCAAGCGCCCGCTCCCGCCTTGCGTGCGGGTGGTCTGGGCGTGCGGGAGCTGCGCCGCATCGCCAAGCAGGCCGGTGTCGACGAGCCGCGTGCGGGTTTGCTGGCCGAACTGCTGGCGGCCGCGAAATTGCTCGAGAAAGGTTTGCCGGAACCTCCACCGGACTTCGATTCGGCCGATGACTTCTGGGCGCCGACTCCCCTCGTCGACTCCTGGCTGGAATCGCCGCCCGCGCGGCGCTGGGCCACGCTCGCGCTGACCTGGCTGGATCTGGATCGGATGCCGTGGATGATCGGCATGCGCGACGCCAACGACAAGCCGCTGGCGGCGTTGTCGCTGGAGCTGCGCACCCCGCACGCGCCACGCGACCGGCGCGCGATCCTCGGCGTGCTCGCGGAATATCCGTCCGGCACGGCGCTGGACCCGGCGGACATCGGCCGGGTGCTGGCCTGGCGGCAGCCGCGCAGGCGCAGGAGCTTCCGGCCGGAGGTGGTCGAGCAGACCCTGGCCGAGGCGGCGGCGCTCGGGTTCGTCGGCCGCGGCGCGCTCGGCTCGGCGGCGCGGGCGCTGCTGCACGCGGCGCCGACCAGCGTGGCCGACGCCGAAGCGGCGATGGAGGCGGCACTGCCCGCACCGGTGGATCACGTGCTGGTCCAAGCGGATCTGACGGTGATCGCCCCCGGTCCCCTGACAGCGGATCTCCAGCGCCGCATCGCCTTGGTCGCCGACGTCGAATCCGCGGGCGCGGCAACGGTGTACCGGATCGGCGAGTCCTCGGTGCGGCGCGCCTTGGACGCCGGTTCGACCGCCGCCGAACTACACGCGCTGTTCACCGGGCATTCCCGGACGCCGATCCCGCAGGCGCTGACCTATCTGATCGATGACGTGGCTCGGCGGCACGGTCAGTTGCGCGCGGGCATGGCGCAGTCGTTCATCCGCAGCGACGACCCGGCACTGCTGGCACAGGTGCTGTCCGCACCGGTGGCGAGCACCTTGGCGCTGCGGTCGATCGCACCGACTGTCGCGATCGCCCAGGCGCCGCTGGCCGAACTGCTCGAGCAGTTGCGCGCGGCCGGTTTCGCGCCCGCGGGTGAGGACTCGGCCGGCGCGATCGTCGATCTGCGTCCGCGTGGCGCGCGAATCTCGGTACGGCCCGCGGCGCGGCAGCCGTATCGGCCGACACCGCCGAGCACCGAACAGCTCGAATCGCTCGTCACCGAGCTTCGCGCGGGCGAACGTGCCGCCAGCGCCCGCTCCGCGCACGCGGTGCGCCCGGACGGCACGCGGACCAATACCGCCGCCACACTCGCCCTGCTCCAGCTGGCGGCGCGAGTGCGGCGGTCGGTGAACATCGGCTACGTCGACGCCCAAGGGGTCGCCACGCAGCGGGTAGTGGAGCCGTTGAAGGTGGGCAACGGGCAACTGGACGCGCTGGATCCGGTCACCGGCGCGGTCCGGCACTTCACGCTGCACCGGATCGCGTCGGTCGCCCTGCTGGAATGATCAGCTCTTCGGCTTGCCCGTGCAGAAGGTGACCTTGGGGTCGGTTTCGATGAGGCGGAAGCCGTCGGCGTCGGTGCCGCACAGCAATTCGTCGGCCTGGCCGTCGATCCGCTTCAGCACCTTGAACGTGGCGTCAGCGGAGCCACAGTCGACGTGCTTGTATCCGGTCGTGCTGCTCTCGTTGTAGCAGCTGCCTTCCTTGAAGTTCGGCGCCAGGCACAGGAACGCGGTGGTACCGCCGCCCAGAGTCTCCTCGTAGGAGGTGTAGTCGGCGGCGCAATCGGTCTTCGTGTCGTAGGACTGCGCGACCTTGTAGACGGCCTTGTCCGACGAGCAGTCGACCGGCTCGGTCTTGGAATCGACCGACGAGCCCTCGATGACGTTGATGCAGTCGCCGACCTTTGCCTTGGCGGTGTCCGACTTCCCCGCGTCTCCGATCAACGAACAGCCGGCCACCGTGACCACCACGGCGGCCACCGCGACGAGGGCGAGCACAATTCGTGCCAGCAGCCTCGCTCCTGGAACCTTCACCTGAAAACCTCTCTACCGAACACGTCCACGGGGTCGTGAACGCGGTGAGGATACCCGCCCGACCAGAGCGGCCGCATCAGACCGCCGAGTGACCCGAGCGGCCGCGTACTACATGTGCGTTCCGTAGAGCCCCATGAGCGTGAAACCGAGAATGCTGGGAAGCAGACGACCGAGCAACAGGAACGCAGAGTAATTCACTAGCAACGCCTTTCGCATCTTCTGTGCAACTGGACTCATGTCCGGTATGCGGAGTGTGTCGTCGTCCGAGACCGGGTCGTTACGCTTGATCGATATGACGGTCGAGGACGTCGCACACGACCTGTACGGGCTGACGCCCGCGCAGTTCGTCGCGGCGCGCACCGCCCGGGCGGCCGAGGCTCAGCAGGCGGGCGACAAGCAACTCGCCACCGCGATCGGCAAGCTGCGCAAACCCACCCTGACCGCGTGGGCGGCCAACCTGCTGGCCCGCGTGGCGCCCGAGGACGTGGCGGCCTTGCTGCGGCTCGGCGCGGCCTTGGCCGCCGCTCAGCGGGAACTCTCGGCCGAACAGCTGCGCGACCTGACCGCGCAGCGGCAGCAGCTGGTCAACGCGCTGGCCAAGAAGGCGGGCGCGCTGGCCGCCGAACACGGGCATCCGGTCGGCGAGGGCGTCGTGCGGGAGGTCGGCCAGACGTTGACGGCGGCGCTCGCCGACCCCGAGGCGGCCGAGCGACTGCGCACGGGAACGCTCGCCACGGCGGCGAGCTACGAAGGCTTCGGACCGAGCGGGCCTGGTCTGCTCGCGGTCCCCGAACCGGCCGCGCCGCGCGGGCGAGCGGCGTCCCGGCGGAAGCCGGACGACAGCGCGCGCCGCGAGCTGGCGGACGCCCGGGACGCGCTCGAATCAGCCCGCGCGGCGAGAGACTCGGCACGGTCCGCGCTCGAGGAGGCGACCGAGGAACTGTCCGGCGCCGAAGAGCGCGTCGGCGCGCTGCGCGACGAACTCGCGCACGCCGAACAACAGCGGCAGTTCCGCAAGTCGGCCGAGCGGTCGGCCAAGGACGAACTGCACGCCGCGCAACGCCAGCTGGAGCGAGCCGAACGCAGGGTGGCGAAGGCCGGAGAGCACGTAGAGGACGACTGACGATTCAGCTCCGCAGGACGCCCGGGAACAGGTACTCCTCCGGCGGCGGCGCGGTGGTGTTCAGCCACGCGTGGAAGAACCCCGTGAGGTCGCCAGGCGACCTGGACTGCACGAACGCGCGGAACTCCGGCATCGATGCGTTGCCGTAGGAGTGCGCGGCGAGGAAGTCCCGGACGGCCACGAAGAACACCTCGTCGCCGATCTGCTTGCGCAGCGCGTGCAGGAACAGCGGGCCGCGGTAATAGACGGAGGTGAACTCGTTTCCGGCGCCGGGATTCTCCAGCGGTATCTGCCAGAACCGCTCGCTGTCGCGGTACTTCCGGATGGTCTCGCGGTAGTCGTCGTCGACGTTCTTGCCCTCCATCCGCTCCGGCCACAGGTAATCGGCGGTATAGCTGGCGAAGCACTCGTTCAGGCAGATGTCCGACCACTGACGCACCGAAACCCAGTTGCCCCACCACTGATGCGCGATCTCGTGCACGACGGTCTGCAGATCGGTCCACGGTGCGTAGAGCGGGCGGGTCTGGGTCTCCAACGAGAAGGAGATATCGGCGTCCAAGTAGATGCCGCCCGCGGCGTCGAACGGGTAAGGGCCGTAGAGCTGCTCGGAGAAGTCGAGGATCTCCGGCAGCCGCTGCTCGATCTCGCGCTGGCGCGCCCCCGCGTTGGGCGCGAACGCGCTGATCAGCGGCGTGCCGTCGGCCCGGCGCTGTTCGAGATAGCCGAATTTGTCGATCGCCACGGTGGTCAGGTACCCCAGCACCGGCTCGGCGTTGGCCCAGCGGACCTTCCGCTTGTCGCCGCGCACCTCGTTCTCGGTTCGCACACCATTGGAGACCACCTCCCACTCGGCGGGGACGGTGGCGTTCAGCGTGAACGTGGCCTTGTCCAGCGGGGTGTCGTTGAGCGGGTACCAACTGGTCGCCGAGTGCGGTTCACCCGCGACGAACGCGCCGCCGCTGGGAGCGAAGGTCCACCCCTGGCCTTCGGTGTTCATCGCGGGGCCCGCGTAGTCGACGGTGACGGTGAACGGAAGACCGGGCAGCAGCGGGAGCATCGGCGTCACGGTCAACTCGTGCTCGCCGTTGCGGTCGAATCCGGCGGGGAGCCGGTTCACCGACACCATGCGCACCTCCGGCCCCGCGAAGTCGAGGTTGAACACGCGCAGGGCCTGGGTGGCCGCGGCCGTGATCGTGGTGGTGCCGGTGAGCTGACGGCTCGGCGGGTCGTAGTCGATGCCGACCTCGTAGTGCTGGACGTCGTAGCCGCCGTTGCCGTCCAGCGGGTAGTACGGATCACCCAGGCCCGGCGCGCCGACCAGCGGGTCCGCGGGCGGATCGGCGTGCGCGGGCGACAAAGGCACCGCGACGCACACACACGCGACCGCGGCGTACATCCGGCCGGACAACCTCGACACCAGTGACCACCCCTCTACACCCCGCCTCATACCGGTACCGGCGCACCGGCCTCGGTGATGGTAACGGCTTCAGTCGCCGCTGCCGGTCAGCGCCACCGACGCGCCGACACCGAAGATCATCATCCCACCCGCGCCGCCGACCGCTTCCAGCCTGCGCGGGGACCTGGCGAACCACGACCTCGCCGAGGCGGCCAGCAGCGCCCACGCGCTGTCGGAGACCAGGGCGATGGCGAGGAAGATTGTGCCGAGCAGCAGGAACTGCCACGACAGCGAACCGGCGGCCGGATCGGCGAAGTGCGGCAGCACCGCCGAGAAGAAGACGATCGCCTTGGGATTCGTCAGCCCGACGATCGCGCTCTGGCGCAGCACCCGTGCGTTCGGTGTCGGTTCGACCGTCGCGCCCAGCGCCGCGCGCAGCGCCGAGCGCTGGCGAATCGCCTGAATTCCCAAATACATCAGATACAGCGCACCCGCGAACTTGACCGCGGTGAGCGCGAGCGCCGACGTTGTGAGCAGAGCCCCCAACCCGATCGCGACCAGGACCAGGGCGGCGTAGACGCCGGCGGCGTGCCCGAGCACCGAGAGCAACGCCGCGCGCCGGCCGAGGGTGAGCGCGCGACCGACGGTGAACAGCACGCCAGGGCCGGGAACAACGATGATGACGACCGCGGCGGCGACGAATGCCAGCAGATTGGACGCTGGGACCATCTTTCGAGTGTAGGCGCACGCGCACCGGAAACGGTGCGTCCGCGGCAGATTCAGGAGCCGAGGTCGCCGGGCAAGTGCTGCGGATCGAGCAGCAGCCGCTTCGTGGTGGTGTTGCGCACCTTCTCGGCGAGCCCGAGATTGTCGGCGAGCAGCCGCCACTCGGTTTCGCTGATCGCGGCGCGGGCGCGGGCGATGACCGAACCGTCGGTGGTGCCCCAAGAGATCGGCATGGCGCTCAACGATTGCCAGCGCTCACCCACCTGCCGTGGCGCCCAATCGGTACGCACAGCTACCGACGGCACTCGCTCCCCTGCCTTGGCTTCGTGACCCGGAAGGGCACGGACCTTCCGGGTCACCAACGCATAGCGGGGCTCATCGGTCTCGGGTGTCGACACGTCGACCAGGGCGAGCAGCACCACCGCGCCGGAGGGACGAGCCTCCGAGACCACCGCGGGAACCAGCTCGCCGTCCGCATAGAGCTTGTCGATGCTGGAATGCCGCGGCGTCCACAGGGCTACCCACAGTGCGGTCACCGCGCCGAGCGCGAACGCGACCGCAAGCAGATACGCCCAGGTATGGTTCAGCCAGATCAGCAACGCCGTTCCGCTCGCCGCGACCACCGCGGCGGCGATCGCCATGAGACGTAGGCGTCGAAGGTCGGCGAAAACTTCGTTCACCGCGTGAGCGTGCTCGCGGTCCACCGCGAATTCGAAGCGTCGCACGACCTCATTCCTAGCACAGCTTACGGAGCAATTGCCTCCGCTTATCCGATGGCGGGGCCGAGCAAGTCGTCGGCATCCGTGATGCGGTAGGCATACCCCTGTTCGGCGAGAAAACGCTGGCGATGGGCGGCGTATTCGGCGTCGAGGGTGTCGCGCGCGACCACCGAGTAGAAATGGGCCTGGCCGCCGTCCTGTTTCGGACGCAGCAGCCGCCCGAGACGCTGCGCCTCCTCCTGCCGCGAGCCGAAGGTACCCGAGACCTGCACGGCGACAGACGCTTCCGGCAAATCGATGGAGAAGTTCGCCACCTTGCTCACCACAAGCACCGGAATCTCGCCGCGACGGAACGCGTCGAAGAGTTCCTCGCGCTCCTTGGTCTTCGTCGAGCCCTGGATCACCGGGGCGTCGAGCGCGGCGCCGAGTTCGTCGAGCTGGTCGAGGTAGGCGCCGATGACCAGGGTCGGCGCGTCGCGGTGCTTGGCCAGGATCGACTCGACCACCGCGATCTTGGTGTGGGCGGTCGAGCACAGCTTGTAACGCTCCTCCGGCTCGGCGGTCGCGTAGGTCATCCGCTCGGCGTCGGTCAGCGTCACCCGCACCTCGATGCACTCGGCGGGGGCGATCCACCCCTGGGCCTCGATGTCCTTCCACGGCGCGTCGTAGCGCTTCGGGCCGATCAGCGAGAACACGTCACCCTCACGCCCGTCCTCGCGCACCAGCGTGGCGGTCAGGCCGAGCCTGCGGCGGGACTGGAGATCGGCCGTCATCCGGAAGACCGGGGCGGGCAGCAAGTGCACCTCGTCGTAGATGACCAGACCCCAGTCGCGGCTGTCGAACAGTTCCAGGTGCTTGTACTCGCCTTTGGTGCGGCGCGTGATCACCTGGTAGGTGGCGATGGTGACCGGGCGGATCTCCTTGCGTTCACCGGAGTACTCGCCGATCTCGTCCTCGGTGAGCGAGGTGCGCGCGAGCAGCTCGCGCCGCCACTGCCTGCCCGCCACCGTGTTGGTGACCAGGATCAGTGTGGTCGCCTTGGCCTTGGCCATCGCCGCGGCGCCGACCATCGTCTTGCCCGCGCCGCAGGGCAGCACCACCACCCCGGAGCCGCCCGCCCAGAACGAGTCGGCGGCCATCTGCTGGTAGTCGCGCAGATGCCAGCCGTCGGTCGCGTAGTCCAGTTCGATCGCGTGCGCCTCGCCGTCGACGTAGCCCGCGAGGTCCTCGGCGGGCCAGCCGATCTTCAGCAGCGTCTGCTTGATCCGGCCGCGCTCGGACGGGTGCACCACCACCGTGTCGTCGTCGATGCGCGCGCCGAGCATGGGGGCGATCTTCTTGTGCCGGAGCACCTCCTCCAGCACCGCGCGATCCAGACTGACCAGCGTCAACCCGTGCGCGGGGTGCTTGACAAGCTGCAATCTGCCGTAGCGGGCCATGGTGTCCACCACGTCGACCAGCAACGGCTGCGGCACCGCGTAGCGGGAGAAGCTGACCAGCGCGTCCACGACCTGCTCGGCATCGTGCCCGGCCGCCCGCGCGTTCCACAGCGCCAGCGGCGTCACCCGATACGTGTGGACGTGCTCCGGCGCCCGCTCCAGCTCGGCGAACGGCGCGATCGCCTGCCGCGCCGCGTCGGCCGCCTCGTGGTCGACCTCCAACAGCAGCGTCTTGTCACTCTGCACGATCAGCGGACCGTCGTTCACAGTCCCTCCTCCGATAGATTCCCCGCCATTCTCCCCGACCCCTCCGACAACCTCGCAGGTTACCGGCCCTTCCCGCCGGGCGCGGGTGGCAGCGACCGGGTGTAACGCCGCAACGGTGCGATGTCTTCCCGAGACGGCCACCGCCGAAGCCCAGCGAGGGTGCGAAGCTTTCTCCGGTACGACGACCAGCAACCGTCGACTGGACCGCGACAGGGGCCGGTGGGGCGGGTGAGGATCGGGGGCATGATCGAGATGGCGGCGGTGGCGGGAGTCGCGGTGGCGGCGTTGGGGATGGTGCTCACGCCGGGGCCGAACATGATGTATCTGGTGTCGCGGACGGTGTCGCAGGGGCGGCGGGCCGGGTTGGTGTCGTTGGCCGGGGTGGCGGCGGGGTTCGGGGTGTATCTGGCGGCGGCGACAGCGGGGATCACCGCGGTGTTCGCGGTGGTCCCGGGGCTGTATCTGGCGGTGAAGCTGGCGGGGGCCGCCTATCTGGGGTGGCTGGCCTGGCAAGCGGTGCGGCCTGGGGGCGTCTCGGTGTTCACTCCTTCGGCGCTGTCCGCGGACCCCGCGCGACGGCTGTTCACGATGGGGCTGGTCACCAATCTGCTGAATCCGAAGATCGCGATCATGTACATGGCGCTGATCCCGCAGTTCGTCACGCCGGGGCACGGCACAGTGTGGTTGCAGAGTCTGTGCTTGGGTGTGGTGCAGATCGCGGTGGCGCTCACCGTGAACGGTTTGATCGTCCTCGCTGCGGGCGGTCTGGCGACGTTCCTCACCGACCGACCGCTCTGGCTGCGCACCCAGCGATACGTCACCGGCACGATGCTCGGCGCGATCGCCGCCCTCCTCGCCACCGACCGCACCCGCCCCGCACCGGCCTGAGCCGACGCGAGGGCGGTGCGGCAAGCGCTCGGCTCAGCGCGGTTCGGACGGTTCGGATGGTTCGGTCAGGCGGTAGTGCAGTTCGGCGAATTGACCGGCCTGCTCCACGCCGACGAGTCGCAACCGGTCGGACAGAATGCGCCGCGGCAGCAACGGCGCACCCGCGCCCAGCGTCACCGGAGCCACGCTGACCACGACGTCGTCGAGCAGTCCCGCGTCGGCGAACTGCCCGACCAGGTCACCGCCACCCATGATCCAGATGTTGCGCTCACCGGCCGCCTCGGCCATCTCCCGGTGTACCGACTCGACCGTTCCGGAGACGAACCGCAGGTTCGCACCGGGTATCGCCGGAAGAACCCGATGGGTGAACACCCAGCACGGGAGGTCGCCGTAGTACTCGCGCCAAGTCTCCGGTGGTTCGTTGGTCCTTATCCACTCGTAGGTGGTCGCGCCCATGCACATAGCGCCGACCTGCGCGAGGAAGCCCGCGATGCTCGTCTGTGCCTCGTCCGCGCCGTCCACCTCGAACAGCCAGGTCAGCGAGTTCTCCGAGTCGGCCAGATATCCGTCGAGACTGGTTGCCGTGTAGTACTGGGTTGCCATGCCGAGCACCTTGCCAGCGAAACCTGACAATCCACGGCAAGGTTTCCGTGATCAGTCCCGGCGCAGTCGGCGCACTCCCTCGTCCAGGGTCTCGTCACGCTTGCAGAATGTGAACCGCACCAGGTGGTTCCACGCGGCGGTGTCGTCGGCGAACACGCTGACCGACACCGCGGCCACACCGAGACGCTTCGGCAGTTCGCGGCAGAACCCCAGACCGTCGGCGGCGCCGAGCGGGGTGATATCGGCGACGACGAAGTAGCCGCCCGCACTCGGATACACCCGCAGCCCGGTGTCGGCCAGCGCCGCCGAGAGACGAAGGCGTTTGTCCGACAACGCGTCCCGCAACTGCGCGACCCAGCCCAGCTCGTGATTGATCGCGTGCGCGACCGCAGGCTGGAACGGTCCACCCGCGACGAACGTCAAGAACTGCTTGGCCGCCAGCACGCCGTCGATCAGGCCGGCGGGCCCGCACGCCCACCCCGTCTTCCATCCGGTGACGCTGAAAGTCTTCGCGGCGCTGGACACCACGATCGTCCGCTCGGCCATTCCGGGCAAGGTCGCCAGGCTGACATGCTCCGCGCCGTCGTACACCAGGTGCTCGTAGACCTCGTCGGTGAGCACCAGGATGTCGTGTTCGCAGGCGATTTCGGCGATCGCCCGCAGATCCGAGCGGTCCAGCACCGTGCCGGTCGGATTGTGCGGCGAGTTGACGATGAGCATCCGGGTCTGCGGGGTGATCGCGGCGCGCACGCTGTCCAGGTCGAGGACGAACCGATCCCCCTCGGCCACCAGCCGGGCAGTGCGCCGCCGGGCGCCGGCCAGAGCCACGGCCGCGGCGTACGAGTCGTAGTACGGCTCGATCAGCACGACCTCCTGGCCGGGCTCCACCAGACCGAGCACCGCGGCGCTGATCGCCTCGGTCGCGCCCACCGTCACCAGCACCTGCGATTCCGGGTCGTAGTCGGTCCCGTAGCGCCGGGCCCGGTCGGCGGCGACCGCCTGCCGCAACACCGGCATCCCGCGCCCCGGCGGGTACTGGTTGAGACCGTCGGCGATCGCGCGGCGCGCCACTTCGAGCATGCTCACGGGACCGTCGGTGTCGGGAAACCCCTGCCCCAGGTTGACCGCGTCGTACCGGACCGCGAGTTCGGTCATCTCGGCGAAGATCGTGGAGGCGAAGGGGCGCAGACGGGCAACGGTCTGGTGTCGCGGGAGCATAACCGGAGACTAGCCCAGCCTGGGAAATCGGCAGCCTCGCGATAGCGGACAGCTATGTATCCGGCCTCAGTCCAGCCGGACGCCGCCCAGCTTGGCCGGGTTCGCCAGATCGTAGGTACCCCAGACCAGACCGTCACGCACGGTGAAGCCGACGACCCGCGCGGGATAACCGGCCCGGCCCTCCGCTGCCGGACGCGCCGCGACCTGTAGACCCAACTGTCCGTTGACCGACACGAATTCGTAGACCGGCGCCTTCTCCAGCCCGTACTTGCGCACCAGGCCCAGGTAGAAGCGGGCGATGCGATCCGCACCGTGCAGAACGTTGATCGCGGTGGCGGTGGTGCCGTTGGCATCGCCGATCATGACCGCGTCCGGATGCAGCGCCGCGGCGACGGCGGTCACGTCACCGGAGCTCAGCGCGGTCAGAAAACGCTGCACGGCCACCTCGTGCTCGGCATCGGGCACCGGCCGCGGCGTCTGCGTCACCGCCTTGCGGGCACGCACCGCCAGCTGCCGCGCGGCGTCGGCCGAGATCCCGAGGATGTCGGCGATCTCGTCGAACGGCACCGACAACCCGTCGTGCAGCACGAAGGCCACGCGCTGCGGCGGCGTCAGGGTGTCCAGCACGATCAGCGCCGCGAACCGGAACTCCTGCTTGCGCACCACGGCTTCCAGCGGGTCGGGCGCGCTCGACGGCGTGCGCGCGGTGACCACGGGTTCCGGCAGCCACTGGCCCACGTACCTTTCCCGCCGCGCCGCCGCACTACGCAGCCGGTCCAGACAGATGCGGCTCACCACGGTGGTCAGCCAAGCCCGCAGGTCGTCGATCTCGGACTGGTGCGCACCGGCCAAACGCAACCAGCTCTCCTGGACCGCGTCCTCGGCATCGCCGACGCTGCCCGTCAGCCGATAGGCGACCGAGAGCAGATGCGCCCGATGAGACTCGAACAGGTCGGAAAGCAGCGCGGCAACCATCGAGGAGAAGTCTACGGTTCGCTTCCCGAACCGCCCCCTGCGGCATCGGCGGCCGGGGAAACCGGATGATTCGCCGGACCTTTCCGTGGCAGCATGACCCGATGGATCACCATGTGCTGTCGAACGGAACGATCTGGCTGTCGGCCCCGACGACGGACGATATCGACACCATCACCGAGTGCTGCCAGGATCCGGCCATCGCGGAGTGGGTGACCATCCCCGTGCCGTACGTCCGCGACAGCGCCGTGACCTTCGTCCAGGAGATGGTCGTCCCGGGTTGGGCGGCGCGCAGCCCGACGTGGGCGGTGCGACTGAGCGCCGACGGACCGGTCGTCGGCATGATCGGTCTCGGCGAAATCGACCAGAGCGCGGCCGAGATCGGTTTCTGGCTCGCTCCGGCGCAGCGGTCGCGCGGCCTGATGACCCAGGCGATCGAGCTGGTGTGCGAGTTCGGATTCCGCGCCGACGGCCTGGCCCTGGAGCGGATCGCCTGGCGCGCGTTCGTGGGCAACTACGCGTCGGCCGCGGTCGCGCGGCGCGCCGGATTCCGGTACGAGGGCATGTCCAGGCTGGGCAGCATCCAGCGCGGACGGCGCCGCGACCATTGGCTCGCCGCCCGGCTGCGCACCGACCCACCCGGCCCGGCGAACGACTGGCCCGCCGAGATCGTCGGTGACCGGCCGCCGATCACCCAGGCGTCCGTCAGCTCGGATGCCACGTCGTAGGCGGCGCGGATGACAGCCGATTCGCGATTCGCCTGGATCGTACGGACCATGGCCGTACGGCAGGCCGACCGCGTTCTGGAGATCGGTCCCGGTTCCAGCGATTCGATCGCCTACCTCGCCGAGCAGGCGGTCGACGGGACGATCGTCGGGGTGGAGCGCTCCGCCACGGCGATCCGTCGCGCCCGCGTCCGGTATGCCGCGCAACTGGAGTCGGGCCGTGTCCGGCTGGTGCACGCCGATCTCACGGATTTGGACGAGGGCTTGCTACTGCGCGAGACCGGGCTCGGCTCAGGTGATTTCGACAGCGTCCTGGCGGTGAACGTCAACCAGTTCTGGACCAAACGTCCCACCGCGGAGCTGACCCTGATCCGGCGGCTGCTGGCGCCCGGCGGCGCGCTGTACCTGTTCTACGGCTACGGCGCACCCGACACCGCGAATCCGACCGGCCCGCGACCGCCGCTCGCCCGGCTCACCGAACACTTGACCGGAGCAGGCTTCAGCGTCCGGACCATCTCGTCCGGCGATCTGTCCGGCCTGATCTGCACTTGATCCAACCCGCGCGCTGCCGGACATCCTGTTGCTGGTCCGCGCGAGCCGACCGCCCCGCCGACAGTGCGGAGAGACCGCTTCGATTCGGTTGGCATGGCTCACCGGCGTCTTCGCGCCGAACGTTCTCGAGCAGTGGTGGCTGGTGTCCGGGCAGACGAGGAATTCCGCTTCGTCTGCCCGGCCACGAGCCCGACCGTGCACAGCCCGCGGAGGGCGGGCCCTCGGAAAGGTGCGCCTGGCCCACCGGACGGATTCAGCGCTCGCGCCGCTGCCCCACCGCGTCGGCCAAGCGGTCCAGCTGGGCGGCAGTGGTTTCCCAGTCCAGGCAAGCGTCCGTGATGGACTGCCCGTAGGTGAGCTCGTCGGCGTGGCCCAGGGTGAGGTCCTGGCGACCCGCCACCAAGAAGCTCTCCAGCATGACGCCGACGACGCCGGACTCACCCGCCGCCGATCGCCTGGCGATTTCGGCGACCACGTCGACCTGCTTGTTGTGGTCCTTGTTGCTGTTGCCGTGGCTGGCGTCCACGACGACGCGCCGAGGCAGCAAAGCCTTCTCCAGCCGCAGGCACGTCTCGGCGACCGAGGCCGCGTCGTAGTTCGTGCCGTTGCTGCCGCCGCGCAGGATCACATGGCAGTCGGGGTTGCCCGTGGTGCGGATGAGCGCGGAGCGGCCGTCGAGATCCGTGCCGGGGAACACATGACTGGCCGCCGCGGCGCGCACACCGTCCACCGCCACCTGGACGTCGCCGTCGGTGCCGTTCTTGATCCCGACAGGCATCGACAGCGCGCTGCTGAGCTGGCGGTGCACCTGGCTGGCCGCGGTGCGCGCGCCGATCGCGCCGTAGGACACCAGGTCTGCGATGTACTGCGGAGTGATCGGGTCGAGGAACTCACAGGCCACCGGAAGACCGAGGGCGGTGATGTCCACCAGCAGCTTGCGGCCGAATCCCAAACCGGTGTTGACGTCGAACGAGCCGTCCAGATGTGGGTCGTTGATCAGGCCCTTCCAGCCCAGGCTGGTGCGCGGCTTCTCGAAGTAGACCCGCATCACCACATGCAGCCGGTCGTCGAGTTCGGCGGCCTTCGCCGCGAGACGGCGCGCGTAGTCCAGCGCGGCGGCGGGGTCGTGCACCGAGCACGGGCCGACGATCACCATCAGGCGATCGTCAGACCCGTTCAGCACGTCGACGGTGGCTTTGCGGCCCGCACGGACGGTGTCGGCGAGGGCATCGGTGATCGGGTGCACGCGACGCACCTCCGCCGGCGAACGTAGCGGACTGATGTTCAGGGTGCGTTGATCGTCCAGATCGGAATGCCGCGCGTCGACGTCGGCTGCGGTTGTCATGTCGTGGGTTCCTTTTCTCGGGACCGACCCACGGACGAGAATTCCGCCGAGCCGGTCCAACGTCCGGCTCGGGGTGGAAGTTCGTCAGCGCATGTGGTTGCCGCAGACCAGCCCACCCAGGGCCGGCTTGCTAAACCAGAAATACACGCGCTGCACGTCAGGCACAGTACCAGCCCGCAACCGATCGGTGAACGAGCAGTGCCGCGTGCCACATCTCAGCCCCACTGGCCGGGCACGTAATCTCCGGCCGGAGTCCGGGCGATGACGTTCATCCGGTTCCAAGCGTTGATCATCGCGATGGCGGCGATGAGGGCGGCGATCTGGTCGTCGTCGTAGTGCTTGCGCACGTCCGCCCATACCGCGTCGCTGACCGCGCGTCCGTCGCCGATCCGGGTGGCCTCTTCGGTGAGCGCGAGTGCGGCGCGCTCGGCCTCGGTGAACACGGTGGCCTCGTGCCAGGCGGCGATCAGGTTGAGCCGCACGGAAGTCTCTCCCGCGTGCGCGGCGTCCTTGGTGTGCATGTCGGTGCAGTAGCCGCAACCGTTGATCTGGCTGGCGCGAATCTTGACCAACTCATAGGTGGCGGCGGGCAGGGTCGAGTCGTTGATCACCTTGGAGGCCATGGTGAGCCGCTTGACGACGCTGCCGCCGACCGGGTTGGTGAAGAGTTCGAAGCGCTGTTCCATGATGTCCGTCCCTTGTCGTTGCTTTGGGTTCGTCAAGAGGACGACGCGGTGCGCCGGAGTGTGACAACGGCGGGTGCGATGTAGATCACAGCGCCTGAAGCGGCGGCTATTTCGTGAAGTCGTAGGTGACGCCGGTCAGCTTCTCCGACAGCTCCCAGAGTGCGGCGGCGACCTTCTCGTCCTTGGACGCCTTCGACGAGCCGGACGGCCCGGGGAAACCGCGCGTGCCGCCGAGCCCGGTCGGCCCGTAGTAACCGCCGGGCCGGACGTCGGTGGTCGCGGCGTACAGCGTCGGCAGCGCGCCCATCGCAGCGCCCTGCGCGAACAGCCGGTTGCCGAGCCACATCAGCCGATCCTGGATCGACTCGGTGTGCGACTGCAATTCGGTGGCCGCGTAGCCGGGGTGCGCGGCGACCGAGAGCTTCGAGGAGCCCGCAGCGGTCAACCTGCGCTGCAGCTCGCGCGCGAACATCAGGTTGGCCAGCTTGGCCTGCCCGTAGGCAGCCCACCGCTGGTACTTGCGCCGCTCCCAGTTGAGATCGTCGAGATCGATCCGGCCCATCTGGTGCGCGGCGCTGGAGACGGTGACGAACCGTTCGGAAATCTTGTCCAGCAGCAGGCCGGTGAGCGCGAAGTGACCGAGATGATTTGTGCCGATCTGCTTTTCGAATCCGTCGGCGGTGCGGCCCTCGGGCAGAGCCATCACGCCCGCGTTGTTGATCAGCACGTCGGCCCCGTCGACACTCTCGGCGAACGCCCGGACCGACGCGAGATCGGCCAGATCCAGTTCGCGCACGACAGCCCGGTCTCCGAGATCGGCGGCCACGCGCTCCCCCTTGGCCACGTTCCGGCAAGCGAGCACCACCTCGCCCCCCGCCGCGGCCAGCGCGCGCACCGTCTCGGCCCCCAAGCCACTGTTGGCGCCGGTCACGATGAACTTCTTGCCGCTCTGGTCGGGAATGTTCGAGGTATCCCACCTGGTCATAGCGAAAAGTCTAGTGCGCGGTAGCCGCGAGCGGCAGATCCGGACACGCGCGAGACGGCGTGAAGTAGGGTTGCCTAACCTATATAAGGCACATCTTGGCTTGATTCTTGTGAGGCAGACCGTGACTACCACACCGACCGAGTCCGCGCATCGCGACGGCTACGTCCCCTTTCCGGCGCACACAGCCGCGGAGTATCGAGCCGCGGGGTACTGGGCGGGACGCCCGCTCGGGGACATGCTGCGCGCCACCGCACACCGGTATCCACAGCGTCCCGCGCTGCTCGATGCGGAGGGCGCGCGCAGCTACGCCGACATCGACGCCGCCGCGGACCGGATGGCCCACGGCTTGCTCTCGCTCGGCATCGCTCCCGGCGATCGCGTGGTGGTCCAGCTCCCGAATGTGCCCGAGTTCCTGACCGTGCTGTTCGGCCTGCTGCGCGCCGGGATCATCCCCGTGCTGAGTCTGCCCGCGCATCGACGGGCCGAAATCGAGCACCTCGCCCGGCTTTCCGACGCGGTCGGGTACATCGTCGCCGACCGGGTGGGCGACTTCGACTACCGCGAACTGGCCACGACCGTGCGGGCGGCGGTGCCCTCGCTGCGCCACGTCCTGGTGCTCGGGGACCCCGGCCCGTTCACCGCCCTGACCTCGATCCCGTGCGACGGCGGCGAGCTACCCGAGAGCGATCCGGGCGACATCGCCCTCATGCTGGTCTCCGGCGGCACCACCGGCCTGCCGAAGCTGATCGCGCGCACTCACGACGACTACGTCTACAACGCCATCGCCAGCGCCGAGGTGTGCGAACTGACCGAACAGGACGTATATCTCGCGACGCTGCCCGCCGCACACAACTTCCCACTGGCCTGCCCCGGGATCCTCGGCACCATCGGAGTCGGGGCGGCGGTCGCCTTCGTCGGCGACCCCAGCCCCGAGAGCGCGTTCGCCGCGATCGAGCGGCACCGTGTCACGGTCACCGCGGTGGTGCCGCCGCTGGCCCAGCTCTGGTGCGCCGCCACCGAATGGGAGACGGCCGACCTGAGCTCGTTGCGTCTGCTGCAAGTGGGCGGCGCGCGACTGGCCGAGGTCAACGCGAAGGAAGTGACCCCGGCGCTGGGCGCGACCCTGCAACAGGTGTTCGGCATGGCCGAGGGCCTGCTCAACTACACCCGGCTCGACGATCCGGCCGAACTGCTGCACACCACCCAAGGCCGTCCGCTCTCACCCGCCGACGAGGTCCGCGTGGTGGACGGTGACGGCAACGATGTGCCGCCCGGCGCGGAGGGCGAACTGCTGACCAGGGGGCCGTACACGATTCGCGGCTACTACCGCGCACCCGAGCACAACGCCCGCGCGTTCACCCCCGACGGTTTCTACCGCAGCGGCGACCTGGTCCGCCGCCTGCCCAGCGGGCATCTCGTGGTGTCCGGCCGAATCAAGGATGTGATCAACCGCGGCGGCGAGAACATCTCCTGTGACGAGCTCGAGGAACATCTGCTCGCCCATCCCGCCGTCCGGCATGCCGCCGCCGTCGGGCTGCCCGACCCGGCATTGGGCGAAAAGGTCTGCGCCGTACTGGTCGTCGACGGCGAGATGCCGACGCTGGCACAGATCAAGACCTTCCTCGCCGACCGCGGCCTTGCCACCTACAAGCTGCCGGACGTCCTGCGCCGCAGTGACAAGCTGCCGGTCACCGCGGTCGGCAAGATCGACAAGAAAGCATTGCGCGCCGAGCAGTAGTGGCGCCGAAGGCTATGCCTTCACCATGTAGGGCGCGATGCTGCCCAGTTTTTCGCAGGTCTCCTCGAACTCGCGCTCGGGTCGCGACTGCCCGACGATGCCCGCGCCCGCGCGCAGCCACGCACCTTCGGTGTTCTGATACACCGCGCGCAACACGAGGGTCGCCTCCAGCGCGCCGGTCGGTGAAACGGTCACCACCGCACCGGAATACAAACCGCGAGGGTCGTGATCGAGCCGGAACACCGAGTCGACTCCCGCACGCTTCGGGATTCCCGAAGCGGTCACCGACGGGAACAGCACCTCCAACGCGTCCCAGCTGGACCGGCCCGCGGCCAGCCTGCCGCGCACCGTGGAGGCCAGATGCTGCACACTGCCGCGCTCGCGCACGGCCATGAAGTCCGAGACCGCGGGTGTGCCGGGATCGGCGACGGCCGCGATCTCCGCGAACGAGGTCTGGACCGAAATCGCGTGCTCGACGATCTCTTTCGGATCGGTGACCAGGTCGGCTCTGGCGGCGAGGTCGGCGGTGGCGCCGCGACCGAAGGCTCGGGTACCCGCCAGCGGCTCGGTGGTCACCACCCGCTGCTCGTCCACGGAGGCGACCAGTTCGGGGCTGAAGCCGGCCGCCTCCAAATCGCCGAGCCGCAGCAGGAACGACCGCGCCGGCGTGTTGTGGGCGCGCCCGAGCCGATAGGTGGCCGGAACGTCGACCGCGAACGGCAGATCGACCTTCCTGGACAGGATGACCTTTTGGTACCGCCCGGCCTGGATCTCGCCGACCGCCTCGGCAACCCGGTCCCGGTACCCGGTGGGATCGATGCGGATATCGGCCGGATGCGCCCGCGGCAGTTCGGTGTCCTGCGACTGCGCGATCAGGTCGTGGATGTCTCCGGTCTCCGCCGGCGTCGCGCCCGATATCCGGACGCCGAATTCACCGACCCGGACCTCGATACGGGGGATCATCAGATGCGCCACCGTGGTGCGCGAGTCCAAGTGCTCGGTGGCGTCGAGGGTCCACGCGCAGAACTCGAATCCGATCCATCCGTATGCGTTTCGGCCCTCGAGGGGCAGCGCGGCGAGCGCACGGTCGAGCACCCCCGCCGGATTGCCTTGCCAGGCACTGGTCGTCGTCCGGCCTTCCCAGGTGACGCGCAGTTCCCGCACATCCAGTTCGACACTGCCGATCGGATCGGCGGCGAACACCCATTCCTCCGGACGCTCGTACATCACGTACTCGCCGAACCGATCCGCCCCCGCCAGCCGGGACATCGCTGCCGCCGGATCGGTCACATACTCAACCCGCAGGCGTTCCGTGGTCGACAACGATCCTCCAAAGGTTACCCTGGCCTAACTTATGGAGGTAAGGTTAGCATTACCTGCTTCGTCGCGCGGGTGTGCTCGCGAACACACCGCGAACCAGGAGCGATCAATTCGAGCGGACGGTCGGCGCGTAATCGAACGACGCGCAACGCGATCTGTGCTGCTACGCGGCCCGCGCGCCATCGCGGACCCGTTCCCCGCGACCGATCGCGCTTCGCCGCGGGAACGCTCGACCGGCCGCGCACGCACGACATCCCTGCCGCCTGGTCCGAACTCACCGTGCCGACTGCCTGCGCGGAGTAGACCCGCCGGGATTGAATAGTGGAGAGCGTCACCTGCGGAGGGAAGAACATCGATGATCGATCACCGCGGCGATTCACCCGCGACAGCCCGGCCCGGGACCGCACCGCAATCGGTGGTGGCCCTGATCGACGCCGCCTCGGGGGTGGAGCGCGAACTCGTCGGCAAGTGGCTTGCCGATGGCGGGATCGGCGCGGAGTTCGGCACCGACGCGCCGGTCACCCAATTGGACCTGGACCCGGGCGCCGTCGCCACCCGGCTGGTCGGCAGGCGCGACGATCCGCTCGTGGTGCCGATCCGCGTGCTGTGGCTGCCGCCGGAGCGCGACGGCGTCCGCCGGGTCACCTTCGCCGATCTCGTCCTGCTCACCAACCCGCGCAAGCCCAACCGGCTGGCGCAGCGCAGGCTGCTGTCGAAGTCACCGGACCGGTACGTCGTGCTGACCGGCGCGCCCGCCCGGCTCAGCGAACTGCGCGTGAACCACCCGGAGGCTTCGGCGCTGTTCGAGAAGGGCAACGCCGAGCCGTTCGCCCGCGCCGTCGTGCGCGCGGCGGTGGTGGCGCTCGAACGCGCCGAACGCACCGTCATCGGTGACCGGTACAAGGTGCCCAGGCTGGTCGCGGAGGAAATCCTCGACTCCCCCGACTTCTCGCGCAGGCTGGAGCTGATCGCCGATCAGATCGGGGCGAGCCCGCACGAGGTGTACCGCCGCGCGGAGAAGGCGCTCAACGAACTGGTCGCCGCCCAGAGCAGGCTGGTCTCCGACCTGTTCACCCAAGCCATGCGGCCGGTGCACGCCTCGACCTGGAAGGTGGACCCCGACGAGTCCGGCCTGACCGGGTTGCGCGACCTCAACCGCCGCTATCCGCTGGTGTTCCTGCCCTCGCACCGCTCCTACGTCGACGCGTTCGTACTGGGAGACGTGCTGGCCCGCAACGACTTCCCGCCGAACCACGTGATCGGCGGCGCGAACCTCGGCTTCTGGCCGATGGGCCCGATCGCCCGACGCACCGGAACGGTGTTCATCCGGCGCAGTTTCGGCGACGACGAGGTCTACAAGGCCGTCGTCGAAGAGTACTTCGCCTACCTGCTGGCCAAGCGCTTCAACCTGGAGTGGTACTTCGAAGGCGGCCGCACCCGCACCGGAAAGCTGCGCCCACCACGCTACGGCTTGCTGAACTACCTCGCCGCGGCGGTGCGTTCGAACCGTATCGATGACGTCATGCTGGTTCCGGTCTCCATCACCTACGAGCGGCTCAACGAGCTCGGAGCCATCGCCACCGAGCAGGTCGGCGGCAAGAAGAAGCCCGAGGGGCTGACCTGGCTGGCGCGCTACATCCGGAGTCAGCAGCATTCCGCCGGGCACGTGTACGTCCGCTTCGGCGAGCCGCTGTCGGCGCGCGACCGGCTCGCCGCGCACGGCGATCCGATGACCTCCCCCCCGCTGACCATCCCGCTGCATCACATGGAGCCGATCCCGCCGCCACGCACCGAAGCCGGAGTCGTCGACAGCGACCCGCCGGAAGTCGCCGAATTGGAGCGGAAGGCCGTGCAGCGGCTGGCGTTCGAAGTCGCGGTCGGGATCAACGCGGTTACTCCGATCACGGTCAACGCGTTGGTCACCCTGGCGCTGCTGGGTGTGGACGGACGCGCACTCACCCTCGGTGAGGTGCGCACGGTGCTCGCCCCGGTGCTCGGCTACATCGACAAGCGCGAGCTGCCGCGCGGTGAACTCGACGCGCTACGCGACGAGCAGGGCCTGGCCGTGGTGCTGGAACAGCTTTCGCTGACGAAGGTGGTCACGGTATATCGCGGCGGGATCGAGCCGGTGTACTCCATCGAGTCCGGCGCGCATCTGGAGGCCGCTTTCTACCGCAACAGCGCTGTGCACTGGTTCGTCAACCGAGCCATCCTCGAGCTGTCCATCCTCGCCGCGGTCGACGCCGGCGACACCGACGCCTTACAGAGCGGTTGGGACGAGGCGTTCCGGCTGCGCGACCTGCTGAAGTTCGAGTTCTTCTTCCCCGAGCGCGGTGAGTTCGCCGACCAGATGGTCGCGGAGATGCTGCTGGTGGATCCGGAATGGTACAGCCACTCCCGCCGCGACACCCTCGGCTCGGACATCCTGGCGAAGCTCACCGCTTCCGGCTTCACGATGGCCCACCGCGTGCTGCGCTCGTTCGTCGACGCGCAGTTGGTGGTGGCCGAACGGCTGGCCGACCGGGATGTGGGCGAGCAGATCGACCGCAAGGAGTTGATCACCGAGTGCGTGGCCGTCGGCAAGCAGATGATGCTGCAGCAACGGTTACACAGCCCGGAATCGGTCTCCACCGAGTTGTTCACCAGCGCGCTGAAGCTGGCCGACAACTACGGCCTGCTGGAAACCGTGCCCGACGACGAACCCGCCACCCCCGGTGCCGAATCGACCCGGCTTCGCACGGAATTGGCACGGCGCAGAATCGAGTTCGCCGAGCGCCTGCGCGCCATCGGCGCCCGCATCGCGCAGGCCGCCGCCCTGGACCCGTCCAACCTGGAGGCGCGGTGAACGATCGACGCGGAAATAGCGCGGCCCTGGAGGAGGCTCGATGACCGACGCGCGCGCTGACCTCGACGCCGCGATCACCGCCATCCGCTCCGGGCCGCAGGGCCGCGCGGTCGCCGCGTTCTTCGATTTCGGCGGCACGGTCGTCGACGGCCCCGGCCCCCGGCACGGGCTGCGCCGCCGCAAACCCGCCGACGTGCTGCTCGGCGGCATCCGAAACCACATGACCGACGGCGAATACAGCCAGTTCTTGCGCGAGCTCTCCGAGACGCTGGCCGGACGCTTCGAGCAGGAACTGGACGACCTGGGCAGGCGCCTGTTCAAGCGCACTCTCTACGGGCACCTGTATCCCGAAGCGTGGCAGCTGATCAGGACCCACCAAGCGGCCGGGCACACCGTCGTGCTGGTCAGTTCGCTGACCGGCTTCCAGGTGACGCCCGCCGCGGCGCAGCTGGGCATCGAACACGTTCTGTACACGCCCATGGCGACCCGCGACGGCGTGCTCACCGGCTATCCCGATGGGAAGACGCTGTGGCGCAACGGCAAGGCCGACGCGGTCGCCGAGTTCGCCGCCGCGCACGAGGTGGATCTCGAAGACAGCTACGCCTACGCGGGCGCGATCGCCGACCAGCCCACGCTGTCGCTGGTAGGTCATCCGGTGACGGTGAATCCCGACGACGCGCTGGCCGAGATGGCCGACCGGGAGCACTGGGCCAGGGTGACGTTCCGGCCGCGCCGCCCGCCGCGCGCGAGCGACTACGCACGCACCGCCGCGGGCTTCGCCGGACTGCTCGGCGGAGCGCTGTACGGAGTCGCGTCGAAAGCGCCGACGAAGGACCGGCAGCTGATGGCCGACGCGCTGATGGCGCACGCGGCGCGCAATACGCTGCGCATCGCGGGAGTGCATCTACGGGTCACCGGCGCGCGAAACGCGCGATCGCCTCGCCCGGCGGTCTTCTTGTTCAACCATCAGAGTCAGTTCGACATCATCATCGTGCCCGCCGTACTGGGCGGCGGCGTGACCGCCATCGGCAAGAAAGAGCTGACCAAGAATCCCGTCTTCGGGCCGCTCATGCGCTTCGTCGGCGCGACGTTCATCGATCGCAGGAATACCGAGCTGGCCAAGGCGGCGTTGCGACCGGTGGTGGATACCTTACGCGGCGGCTTGTCGGTCGCGGTGTCCCCGGAGGGAACTCGCTCTTACACCCCCGAGGTCGGCCCGTTCAAGAAAGGCGCGTTTCACATCGCGATGCAGGCCGGAGTGCCGGTGATCCCGGTCGTCATCCGGAACGCGGGCGAGGTCTGCTGGCGCAACGCGATGGTCGCCCGCCCCGGAACGGTGGACGTGGCGATCCTGGACCCGATCGACGTCAGCGCGTGGGATCCCGGCGATATGGCCCACAACGTGGCGCAGGTGCGCCAGTTGTTCATCGACACGCTCTTGGATTGGCCCCGCTGATCGGCCGGTTTGCGCCCGCGCCCGACAGCGGTATTGACCTCAATTATTATTGAGGTTTCATCATGGTCTCCACCGGAGTGAATACTTCAGACGAGGAGACCATCATGTCGACCACCACAGCACCCGCCCTCCGCATTCCCGCCGTCAACCGGCCGGTCGCGATCCTCGGTAGCGTCGCCGTCACGGTGGCGGTCAACCTGATCGTATGGATGCTCGGCTTGGCAGCCGGCGGCTCGTTCGAGACGACCGATGCCGGTGAGACTTCCGAGGTCACGGCGAGCGTGGTAGTCGTCTCCTCCGCCGTGCCACTGATGATCGGCATGATCGCGGCCGCGTTGCTGTCCTACCTGTGGGTGGGCGTGCTGCGGGTGGCTCAGGTGGTCGGCGCGGCGCTGGCGGTGGCGACCATCGGCCTGACCCTCGCGGCGGATTTCGACCTCGTCAGCACCCTCGCCCTGTCGGCCATGCACGTGGTGCTGGCTCCGGCGCTCGTCGTCGGCCTCGAGGCGATGCGCAACCGGCTCGGCCGCTGACCGGATACAACAGCGGGTCCCGCTTCCCCGCGGAAGCGGACCTGTTGGCGTGGCTCAGACCGCGCGGCCGAACAGCAGCTTCCACGGCATCAGCGCCGACTCGAGCTGCACCTTGAGGCTCATTTTGGACGCGCCGAGCGTCCGCTCCTCGAACCGGATCGGAACCTCGGCGATCACGAACCCCTTCTTGATGGTGCGGTAGTTCATCTCGACCTGGAAGGAGTAGCCGTTGCTGCGGATCGAGGCCACCTCGATGGCGCGCAGCGTGTCGGCCTTCCATGCCTTGAAGCCCGCGGTGGCGTCCTTGACGCCCAAACGCAGGATCAGGTTCACGTAGAAGTTTGCCCAGGCCGACAGCGCCTTGCGGTACCACTTCCATTCGGCGGCCGTCGAGCCGCCCGGGACGTAGCGGGAACCGAGCACCACGCCCGCCTCGGTAGTCGACAGCTTCTCCAGCATGGCCGGGATGACTTCGGCCGGGTGCGACAGGTCGGCGTCCATCTGGATCACCACGTCGGCGCCCTCATCCAGCGCCCGGGTGATACCCGCGACGTACGCCCGGCCGAGGCCGTCCTTCTCGGTCCGGTGCAGCACACCCACCACGTTCGGCAGTTCGGCGGCGAGCTTGTCGGCCACCTCGCCGGTGCCGTCCGGCGAGCTGTCGTCGACCACGAGTACGTGCAAGTCGGGCACCGGCAGCGCGGTCAGCCGCTCCACCGCAACCGGCAAGTTCTCCCGCTCGTTGTAGGTCGGCACAACAACGGTAACCCTCAAGGGTCGCCCTCCCTGCTGATCCTGGTTTCCGCTCGCAGCCCACGCCAGGACCTCCGAGCAATCGTCGAGTTCTGGAGAACCGTACTCGATACTCCTGATCGCGAGCTGAGCGGCCGCGCCCCGCGCGACGGCGTCCGAGCCCGCGACCTGCGGCTCAAGATCAACTTCACCGTCCGGGGGAAGGCTGCTCCCGTGCCGCCTCAGTCTCCGTCGCGCCAGGCCCGATCGCGGGCGTCTTCTCGCTCGTTGCGCGCATGCGCGATCTCGAGCGCTCGTTCCGCCGTCGCCTTGTCCGGATACGGCCCCATCCGGTCGCGGAACCAGCACTGCCGCCCTTGCTCGGCCCGATTGTGCTTCAAGCAGTAATACCAGCGCTCAGCCATGCCTTCAGCATCCCACCGAACACCACACCTCAACCGCATTTCCGTGGACCCATCGCGCTTCTGGCGACGCCATTCACCGCCGAGATCTACCAAAGGCTCCGGTAATGGACGAACGCGTCCCACAGGAGAACCACACCGAAGATCGCGAAGAGTATCCGCACCGAACTCGGCCCGTAAGCGGTGATAACGCGAACTACGTTCCGATACATCCGCCGCGCTCCGGTCGTGCGCCGCATCGCGAGGCCGAGTATCACCAACGGCGGCAGCAGTGCGAGCGCGCAATAAGCGACGATGATCAGCGGCCACAACGTAGGTAGCGGATTTCGGGCGGAGATCATCGCGAGCCCAGCGAGATAAGGGACCGCGGTCGGCGCCTGTGCGATTCCGATCACCACGCCGATTCCGGCGAGCATCCACGGCCGACGTCGCAAGGTAGTCGCCGGTTGCGGGGGCACGGTTCCGGTCATCCGAATGCCGGCGAGAACGAGCAACACCACGCCGGCGGCGAGCTCACCCCAATACCGCACCGCCGGAGTTATCCGGAAGTCGATCAGATCGGTCAGAAAGCCGATACCCAGTACGGTGCAGACGCCGAAGGCGGTGGTGACGGCGAAGACGCCCGCCAGCAAGCTCAGACCGCCCACCAGCGGCGAGCGACGGCTCAGCCTGCTGTCGTAGACCACAGCCGCGGTGACGCCGATCAGCAGCAGATCGAGCGAGTCCAGGAAGGCGAACCCCGCGAGCGCAAGGAGAAGGGTCGACATGTCCGCGCCAGCCTACCCGCGACACGCAGATCGACCGCGGCTCCTGTTGTGAACCTCTCTGCACCGCTGTGGGATTCACCACATCGGACCGACAGCCACGCCCAGGCAATCGCGCATCAACCATCACTCGGTCGGCGAGACCCGGTCGACAGCGTCGCCCACGGACACCCTCGGCAGGGATCAATCAGGGGCCGCCCGCCGGTCGACCTCGATCAACCGAGGAGCGTTGGACCTGACTCCACCGAGGAACGGTCGACATGCACCAACCAAGGGAGATCCCTCGAGAGAAGTCGACCAGGGAGACCTATCGACAGAAATCAACCAAGGTAGGCCCGTCGGCACAGGCCATCCAAGGGACACCGATCGACATGGACCACCAAGGAAACTCGGTGAACGTAGCGGCCCAGGGTGCGATCCCGGGAACCACCCGGACGACACCCACCAGACGCAACCACAAGTCCGGGGGTCCGGGGGCGAAGCCCGCCAGGCTGGGCGTGGGGGTTGCACCCCCACAGAACATGACGAAACGAGAACGGCCCACGCTCTCCGTGAGCATGGGCCGCCTACGAGTGGAGTGGCCAGGGCCGGGATCGAACCGGCGACCTTCCGCTTTTCAGGCGGACGCTCGTACCAACTGAGCTACCTGGCCGCAGGCACCCGAAGTGAATGCCATACGCGAAACGCCGGAAATCTCCGGCGCTTCTTTGCGACCCTGACGGGACTCGAACCCGCGACCTCCGCCGTGACAGGGCGGCGCGCTAACCAACTGCGCCACAGGGCCATGCTCTGCTACCAACGATCCGAAGACCGTACCCCCTACGGGATTCGAACCCGCGCTACCGCCTTGAAAGGGCGGCGTCCTAGGCCGCTAGACGAAGGGGGCTCGTCCCGGATTTCTCCGGACCGGCTTTCAACGGCTGTCCGTTGGGAGCTGGGATAGCTTATGACAGACCGGACCGGAATCCCAAACCGGCTGGTCAGAGGCTCAAACCGAGTTCCTCCAAGCGGGCTTGCGCGCGCCAGCCGTCGCTGCGGAACTTCTCCAGCCATTCCGGGGTGGCCATCGCCTCGACCACGACCTCCAGCGCCTCCTCGAACCGCGCCCGCAGATCGACCTGTCCGCCGAGCAGGTCCACCATGTACCGCTGGCCGGCCAGCGCGGCCGCGAGCGTGCGGGTGAACCGATCGGGATCGGCGTCCGCTCGCAGCTGCCCGTGGTCGATCGCGCGGACGGTGAGCACCCTGGTCGTGCGACCGAGGATGCGACCGCCGCCCGCCTGCACGTCACGGTAGAAATCCGGTTCGATGATCAAGCGGTACTCGGCCTGCACGATGATGTCGTGCTCGAGCCGCAGCGCGATCTCGTCGACCACCCCGTGCAGGATGTCCAACGGACTCAGGTCCGTTCGGGCCAGCCAGCGCTCGGCGGAGGCGCGGTAGCGTTCCACCGCCGTCTCCAGCACCGCGCGCGCCAGATCTTCTTTCGAATCGAAATGGAAGTACATGGCGCCCTTGGTGGCACGCGACCCTTCCAATATGCGGTTGAGCGATGCAGCGGCATAGCCGCTCTTCCCGAACTCAACGGCGGCGGACCTGATAATCGCCGCCCGTGTCCGGCGCGCCCGCTCTTGCTGCCGTGCCATGCTCGAAACGCCTCCGAAGCCTACTCGCCGCCAATCAGCCACCCCCGAAGGAACGGACCCTCGGCGCGAATTCATGAGTTTTTATAGATACTTCAAACCCGGTTTTCGCCCGATTTCAAACTCTCGGTACGAAAACTCGCGAAAAACCTGAAACACACCAGCTGGTATAGTTTGCCTGCCCGGGTGCGCCGCAGGGGGTGCGCATCCGGGCATTTCTTCGTCTCGAACGTGCCTCCTCCTGCGGCATCGAGTTCCGTCGAACCGTGGCCGGCCGGACCGGCCGCGGCGCCTTCGGACACAGCAACGACAATCCGAATTCCGCGGCGCCGACCGAGTCGGCGATTCTTTCGGAATTCACCAAGGCGTCACGGTACCCGGAATCCCGTTCCGACACGCGGCAAACCGAGGAGTAAGCGCGCCATCCGATTCCGATTTCTGTTACGGCAAATATTCGGCAACCTAAACGCGTCGTCCGATGGGTGCGCGAATTAGCCAGCGGCCCAGGGAGGTTCACTCGAGCCGACCGGCAACCCGGGCGCCCGACCGCCGCCCACACTTCGCCCGCCAACTCATGCCACGAGTCTTCCCCGCCCCGGGACGTTCACCCCCTGCAAATCCAAAGAGATTGTCAGCCAACATGATTGGATGATATCCAGATCCGGGTAAGATGAACAAAGCTGGGTACCAAATGTTTACCGCCTGCATCGCCCCCTCCACACGGCGCGTTACCCACCCTCGCGCGCCGCGCGACGCACCCGGGCGTGCCACGCCGACTTCCCCATCCATCCCGCCTCCCGACACGAACTCCCCCGATTGGGGCTTCCGGCCCCGACCGCACTACACTGTTCCTCCGCGCCCCTATAGCTCAGTTGGTAGAGCTACGGACTTTTAATCCGCAGGTCGTAGGTTCGAGCCCTACTGGGGGCACAAGTCGGGCGCCCGGTCACTCCGGGCGCCCGACCTGTTTCACGAAGTTCTCCGCCGGGAGGCACCGGCTGAGCGGCATCGAAGCACCCGCACGAAGCCTCCTCACCTGCTGCGCACGACGCCTCCGCCGGGTGCGACACCGCGGCCCGCTTTCGGAACGGCCGGATGCCGGAGTCGGGGCCCGATCCCGCCGCGCGGCGACCGCGACTGGCCGTAGGATCTGAGGTTGCCCATGGCCGGTGGCCCCACCGCCGAAGAACTGGAGCAATCCGTGCAGGCAGAAGACCTGAGTGGCGGCGGCCGCGACATCGATCGAGGTACCGATACCGACTCGGGCGAGGCTGGGGAGGACTGGCGCGACTGGCTCGCGGATTCCGACGCGGGGGACGAGGGCGTGGCGTCCGCGCGGTTCGAGGATCGCCGGAATGCGGCGGCGGCCGAAACGAGCGCGGCGACAGTCGATGGCGGTCACAGTCACTACTACGATCGACCTCCCGATCAGGCGCTGATCGACCGGTCCGGTGGCGGAGGGCGTGCCTCGGCGTCGTTGCCGTCCCGACCGCGTCGGCGCGAACCGCGTGGATTCAGGCCGCTGGCGGCCATCGGCGTAGTTCTCGGCGTCGTGACCCTGGTTGTGAACGTGCTCGTCATCACTGTCAGCACCGACAAGGCCACAACGCCGAAGCGCGAAGCCGCGGTCGCCTCGACCACGGTCGCTCCCGCGTCGACCACCGTCGTGACCGCCTCGACCATTGTGACGGCACCGCCCACGGCTGCCGCGCCCCCGCACGCTCACACCATGCCCGGATGTACGCAGGCTCGTTCCGAGGGACGGGTTTCGGGCACCGGACCGGGCGGCACCGGGAACGGGCCCGATGCCATCCTCGCGTTCGAGCACGCGTACTACGTGCTGCGCTCCGGCGCCGCCGCGCGGGCCGTCGTCGAGGGTGCCGCGATACCGGACGCCGAGGGCATACAGCGCGGCATCGACCAGGTGCCTGTCGATACCCGGTACTGCGTGGAGATCAGTGCCCTGTCGGACGGTCGGTACCTGGTCGACCTGTCCGAGCAGTGGCCCGGCGAAACGGCGGCGACCTTCACCCAGGTCGTGACCGTGACCAGCCGTGACGGCCGGACCCTGATCACAGCGATAGCCCCCGCCTGACCGACGTGGGGGCGGCGGCCCGGCCATATCTGTATTGCAGATCGCATGACGCACCGCGACACGGGCCGTATGGGGCCACCTGCTATCTCCCGGATGGGCACGACTCACCACGACCGCCGGTACCCACCCTGGCGAAACGCCGACAACACGGACTCGATGTGACAGTCCGACACACTCGGCCGCCGCACCAGTCAGGCAGCGATTTGTGCGATCGAGCACGGTCCGCTAACGATCTCGAGCCCGCGTCGATAGTCCCCTCGCCGCGGGTATTCCTCATACACTCTTGAGGATCACTGAACGGCGATGACGTCGTATGAGGTAGATCACCAGGGCATCGATCGTCTAACAGATGCGTTTCGCATCACACCTACGGTGCCGTAAGGTATGGCCGCATCGGTATCGGTCTACCTTGGGATGACCTGCACGACCGGAAGCACACACTGAAGGGTTCATACATGGCAAGGGATCTGACTCAACTCGAGCTTCTGACGGAGTTGGAGCCGGTTGCCGAAGAAAACGTCAACCGGCACCTCTCCCTGGCAAAGGAATGGCATCCGCACGACTACGTCCCGTGGGACGACGGCCGCAACTTCGCGGCACTCGGCGGCGTGGATTGGGATCCCGAGCAGTCTCGGCTCAACGAGGTCGCGAAGGCCGCCATGGTCACCAATCTGCTCACCGAGGACAACCTTCCCT
Source organism: Nocardia asteroides (assembly GCA_019930625.1). Taxonomy (NCBI): domain Bacteria; kingdom Bacillati; phylum Actinomycetota; class Actinomycetes; order Mycobacteriales; family Nocardiaceae; genus Nocardia; species Nocardia asteroides. The sequence continues at coordinate 2,598,721 of CP082844.1, read as the reverse complement.
CGTATCACAGGGAGATCGCCGAGAACTTCTCTCAGGACGGCGCATGGGGCACCTGGGTGGGCCGCTGGACCGCCGAGGAGAACCGCCACGGCATCGTGATGCGGGATTACCTCGTCGTCACCCGCGGCGTTGATCCGGTCGCCCTCGAGGAAGCCCGGATGGTCCACATGACCAATGGCTTCGCCTCCCCCGCCGAAGCCGATGCCGGCTTCCTGCATTCCGTCGCGTATGTCACCTTCCAGGAGCTCGCCACCCGGGTCAGCCACCGCAACACCGGCAAGGTGTGCGACGACCCGATCGCCGACCGCATGCTGCAGCGCGTCGCCGCCGACGAAAACCTGCACATGATCTTCTACCGCAATATGTGCGGTGCCGCCCTCGACCTGACCCCCGATCAGGCCATCGAGGCGATCACGCTGATTCTGGAGAACTTCCAGATGCCCGGCGCCGGCATGCCCAACTTCCGCCGTAACGGCGTGCTGATGGCCAAGCACGGCATCTACGACCTGCGCCAGCACCTGGAGGAGGTCGTCCAGCCGGTGCTGAAGAAGTGGAACATCTTCGAGCGCACCGACTTCACCCCCCGTGGCGAAGCGGTCCGCGATCGCCTCGGCCTGTTCCTGGACAAGCTCGCCAAGGACGTCGTCAAGTTCGAGGAGCAGCGCGATCGCATGCTCGCCCGCGAAGCCGCCAAGCGCGACCGCCAGATGGCGGGCAGTTCCGTAGGCTGACCGCGCGCAGCGACGCACGACGCCGCCGCCGTCCGGGCTTCCCGGCGGCGGCGCTGTATGAGCGGGCCGGTGTGCCGACATGCGCACTGGGCGAACGACCCGCTCCGGCCCACTTACGTGCGCAAATGAGACACTGGTCGGCGTGACGTTGACTACCGAGGCGATGGCCCAGCTGCGGATCGGGCCGTATCCGGTCGATCCGCCGGTCGTGCTCGCGCCGATGGCGGGCATCACGAATCTGGCGTTTCGCAAGTTGTGCCGCGAATTCGGCAGCCCGACCTCGATCTACGTGTGCGAGATGATCACCGCGCGGGCGGTGGTCGAGCGCAACGAGAAGACGCTGCACATGATGTCCTTCGACGCCGACGAGCACCCGCGCTCGATGCAGCTCTACGGTGTGGACCCGGCGACGCTCGGCGAAGCGGTGCGGATCATCGTCGGCGAAGGCTGGGCCGACCACATCGATCTCAACCTCGGCTGTCCCGTGCCCAAGGTCACCCGCCTCGGCGGCGGCGCCGCCCTGCCGTACAAGCGGACGCTGTTCCGACGCATCGTGCGCGCCATGGTGGCCGCCGCGGAACCCGCGGGAGTTCCGGTCACCGTGAAGTTCCGCATCGGCATCGATGACGACCACCTCACCTACCTGGACGCGGGACGCATCGCCGAAGCCGAAGGCGCGCGTGCGGTCGCGTTGCACGCCCGCACGGCGGCGCAACGGTACTCCGGGCAGGCCGAATGGACCGCGATCGCCCGCCTCAAAGAGGCCGTCACCTCCATTCCGGTGCTGGGCAACGGCGACATCTTCTCCGCCGCCGACGCGGTTCGCATGATGGACGAGACGGGCTGCGACGGCGTGGTGGTCGGTCGGGGCTGCTTGGGCAGGCCGTGGCTGTTCGCCGAGTTGCAGGCGGCGCTGCGCGGCGAGCCGCTGCCCGCGGCGCCCGATCTGGGCCGGGTCGGCGCGGTGCTGTACCGGCACGGCGCTTTGCTGTCGGAGCATCTCGGAGAGGACAAGGCCATGCGCGATCTGCGCAAGCACATGGCCTGGTACCTGATGGGATTCCCGGTGGGCGCGGACCTGCGGCGCGCGTTCGCCACCGTGGGCAGCCTCGCGCAGCTGGAAGACCTTGTCGGACAGCTCGATCCCACCGCGCCCTTCCCGAAGGACGCGGAAGGCCCGCGCGGCCGTCAGGGCTCGCCGGGCAAGGTCGCGCTGCCGCATGGTTGGCTCGACGACCCGGACGATCCGGCGGTGCCGCAGGCCGCCGATGTGATGCACAGCGGCGGCTGATCGGGCAACCTCATAGCGACCAACAGCTCCGAACACCGCTGTGAGCTGTTCGATTTCGCCGTGGGGTGGACCCCTGTGGCGGAATCGTTATCATTACGGGATCGGTGCCGCCGGTCCGGTTCGACCCAGGCGGAAAGCAAGACGAAAAGCGAGGTTCGTTGGTGGGTGACGATCGGCACGGGCGTTCGCCACGGCCCGGAGGTCGCGCCCCGTGGGAGCGGTATCCCGCGGAGGACTCTCCCGACCGGGACGCCGCACGCACGTCTCGCCGTTCGCGCCATACCGACGCCACCCCGGACCAGAATTCCGCCCCCCTGACGGTTCAGGATCTCGTCCAGCGGGTCGATAACGAGCGCAGTGGCCGTCGAGGCCGCCGCGCCGAGCCCACCCAATCGGATCCGTCCGCCGCGCCGAGCCGAGGTCGCCGCACGGAATCCGGCCCGGCGGCCCCGGCCGCCGCCAAAGGCCGGGGCCGCCCCGCCGAGCCGACGCCACCGATTCCCGGCTCCCCGGTGAACCGAGGTCGGCGCCCTGAGTCGCTACCGCCGCAGGCCGGCACCCCCTCGGCACGAATCAACCGTGCCGAAGCGCGGCAGGAAGCTCCTCGCAGGCCGGCCGACCCGGCCGCCGCCAATGGCCGCGGCGCCGCGGCCGGTCCCCGGCGCGCGCCGGATACACCACCTCCACGCCAGACGGGTAGCTCGCCGGTGGTTCAGGACATCACGGGAGCCACACCGGCCGCCCGCGCGGCTACCCGCCGCCCCGCCGAGCGCACGGCGCCCGATGCGCCGGTCGCGCGTCCGGAGCCGGAGCAGGCCGAAGAGGTCACCGACGTAATCCCCTCGATCGACGAACCGACGCGCGCGCTACGCAAGGGCGTGGGCTGGCCGACCAAGGACGGCAAGAGCGCCAAGCCGAAGGCCGTCGGCACCGCCCAGACCCGCCTGCAGGCCTCCCGGGAGCGCCGCAACAAGCGGCTACGCGCCACGGGACGAACCGGACTGGCCTTGAGCGCCGCGCTCGCGCTGCTGGTCACCGGCGGCGGCTGGAGCTACTTGCAGTCGACTACCGACAGCTTCACTCAGGTGTCGGCACTGGACGAGAACTCAGAGGACATCGTCGATTCCAACGCCCAACTCGGCGACGAGAATTACCTGCTCGTCGGCACCGATACCCGCGCAGGGGCCAACGGCAAGCTCGGCGCGGGCACTTTGGACGATGCCGAGGGCGCCCGCGCCGACACCACCATGCTGGTCCACATCCCGAAGTCCCGGAATCGGGTCGTCGTAGTCTCCTTCCCGCGCGACCTGGACGTGACCAGGCCCCAGTGCTATGGGTGGGACAACGAGAAAAACAAATACACCGACGAGAAGTTCCCGTCTGCCATGGGCGACAAGCTCAACGCCGTCTACAATCTCGGCGGCCCGATGTGCCTCGTCTCCACGATTCAGCGCCTCACCGGCGCGTCGATCAATCACTTCATCGGCATCGACTTCGCCGGTTTCGAGTCGATGGTCAACCAAATCGATGGCGTCGAGGTCTGCGCGTCCAAGCCGCTCGTGGACGACGTGCTCGGCACCATCCTCGAGCAGCCGGGCAAGCAGCGCATCGACGGCCAAACCGCGCTCAACTACGTGCGCGCCAGGCATGTCTACGGCGAGGAGCGCAGCGACTACGACCGCATCAACCGGCAGCAACGCTTCCTCGCTTCGCTGCTACGCGGCACCCTGTCCAGTAAGGTGCTGTTCAATCCGGGCAAGCTGAACGGCTTCATCAGCGCGTTCAGCCAGCACACCTGGGTCCAGAAGGTAGAACCGAGCGACCTTCTGATGCTGGGACGCTCACTGCAGAAGATCGACGCGGGCGCGGTCACCTTCATCACCGTTCCGACCGCGGGCACGACCTCCTACGGCAACGAGATTCCCCGTGAATCCGACATCAAGGCGATCTTCAAGGCGATCCGCGACGATCAGCCGCTGCCGGGAGAGAAGCCGTCCGTGCACGCGAACGCACCCGCTCCCGCCCCAGCCGCGCCAGGAACCGCCAAATACCGGGCGGCGGATCCCTCCACCGTCTCGCTGCTGGTGTCCAACGGCTCCGGCGTCGAAGGGCTGGCGCGCACGGCGGCCGCCAAGCTGGGCAACCAGGGCTTCACGATCTACAACACCGGCAACTACGCCAACGGCACCTCCCCGACGACGAAGGTCCGCTACGCCCCAGGCCTGGAGGCCGAGGCCGCGACCGTCGCGACCTCGATCCCCGGCGCGACCATCGAGGCAGCCGACGATCTCGGCGGCATCGTCGAGGTCGTCATCGGAGGCGACTCGAAGGCCGGCGTCACGGTGAAGGCGCCGACGCCGGTCGGTGACGAGATAACCAACGTCGCAACGAGCACCGCTACGGATTCAACGCCTGCCGTGCTGCCGTCGGACTTGGAACACGTCAACGCGGCCGACGAAATCTGCAAGTAGGGCTCTGCGCGCACCGAAGACGAAGGTGCGACACAGACCACAATGTTCGTGATGTCATCGTTTCGAAATCGGACGGGTGCTGATCGCGGTCATTGACGCATCAACGGCAACCTCCGCGCTAATGATGCACACCGGTCATTCACTCCCTGTTCGTGACTTGGTCAGCGCAGCGAACTAGTGTCAGCTGTTATGCGTGTCATCTACAACGAGCAAATGGCCGAGCTCGCCCACCTGCTGGGCGAGATGGCCGGGTTGGCCGGCTCGGCCATGGAGCGGGCTACCCAAGCTCTGCTCCAGGCGGACCTCGCGCTGGCGGAGCAGGTGATCGGCGAAGCCGACCGGATCGCCGAGCTGATCCAGGACGCCGAGGAGAAGGCCTTCGCTCTGCTCGCGCTGCAGGCGCCGGTCGCCGGTGATTTGCGGCAAGTGGTGAGCACGATCCAGATCGTCGCCGACGTGAACCGGATGGGCGCGCTCGCGTTGCATGTGGCCAAGGTCGCGCGCAGGCGTCATCCGAACCACGCGCTACCGGAGTCCGTCAACGGCTACTTCGCCGAGATGGGCCGCATCGCGGTGAACATGGGAGCCGGCGCGCGCGAGGTGCTGGAGACCCGCGACCCGGAGCGCGCGGCACAGTTGAACGAGGACGACGAGGCGATGGACGATCTGCACCGTCACCTCTTCACACTGCTCATGGACCGGGATTGGAAGTACGGCGTGGCGGCTGCCGTCGATGTCACGCTGCTCGGTCGCTACTACGAGCGCTTCGCCGATCACGCGGTTGAAATCGGCCGCCGTGTCATCTTCTTGGTCACCGGCGTGCTCCCGCCGGACCCCGACGCGGAGAAATAAGCGAAAAGCCTGCTGCGCTTGCCGTTTCGCATGCGGCGGTTGCTAGATCGGCCGCACGGGGCGGGAGTGCTCTGGTATTGCGTTACGCCGGAGGGTGTCCGGTCGGAAGGGGGGCGTCATGAACGTCGATCCAGCGGAGCTGCGCGGGTTGGCCGCGTCGATGGACGAGATCGGCGGCGAAATCGGCGCTTGACCGTGCGTGCCACCACCGATGCTCTCGGTAGTGGTCTGCCCGGTTCGGCGCTGAGCGATGTATGTTCCACCGTGGGTACGAATGTCGACGACGCATGGCGGTGATGGCCATGCGCGGTAAACGAGTTTCGAACATCGGGAAACGCGGCGCGCGAACTACGAAGTGTCCGACCAAGAGTTCCGCGCCGGCCTCGACGCGATGGACGCGCAGTTGTGAGGTAGACGAGCACGACGCCCACCGGACCGTAGGCACCGACAACGGCGAAATCGGCCCCGACCGCTAGTAGCGGGCGGGGCCGATCGTTGGACTGCAAGGTTATGCGCCGACGGCTTGCCAGTTGTCGACGGCATAGATTGCACCAGGCGCCGGTATCACTATCCGGAAACGGTGACCCATCCGTACTTGCCCCCGCCGAATGAGTAACATATCCACTTCGTCGAGCCCTCATAGCGAATGTTGCCAACGGTATACGCATCGCAAGGCGCTGTTGGCGCAGCCGCAGCTTGCGGCATCGTCGCGGCCAAGATCGTGGCCACACCGACCAACGCACCGGAGAGCAAGCGTACTGCCATCACGAAACCTCTTTCGCTTCAATAGAATTCACAGAGGTTGCGCAATTCGAACCCCCCTGTTCCACAGGCTACCGAATCATGCTCGAAGTCACAATGACTAGAGCGCACGTTCCGCACCCGTTCGCAAGGAATCCTCGGCCGGGATAGGTGCGACGCCACACCCACGCGAACACGGCTTCGGCGATCAGCCATCGGGTTTGTCGCCGATCGAAATTATCAGCGCGGCAGCGGTATCCGGCCCACGGGCGAATACCTGCGTTGTCACCTGGCGCCAGCCATTCGAGGAGTTCGCCGAGGTGCGTCTTCAGGTGGTCGGAGTGGGTCAGGCAATCGGAAACGCGTTGGGCGAGTGCCCGCAGTGCGAGTTGGGCCGCGTCGATCGGGTCGGCAAGTCCGGCCCGGGTCCGGCGTAACCGATTGCAGTCGCCGAATTTGCGGTCGGCGAGCTTGTTGCCGTTCGCAACCGCCGATCCGGAAGGGGACAGTTTTTCCGTCAGTGGACCGAACGCGGCGGCAGGCAAAGGCCCCACGCGGGATCCGCGACCAGGGCCTTCACTTTGCCGGTCGCAGCCTCGGTGCACAACCGCTCGGCAATCGGGATCAGCCGAAGCGGCCGGAGATGTAGTCTTCCGTGGCCTTCTGGGACGGGTTGGAGAAGATCTTCTCGGTGTCGTCGATCTCGATCAGCTTGCCCGGCTTGCCCTGGGCCTCCAGGTTGAAGAAACCGGTCTGGTCACTCACGCGCGCGGCCTGCTGCATGTTGTGGGTGACGATGACGATGGTGAATTCCTTCTTCAGCTCGGTGATCAGGTCCTCGATCGCCAGGGTGGAGATCGGGTCCAGCGCCGAGCAGGGCTCGTCCATGAGCAGCACGTCGGGCGATACGGCGATGGCACGCGCGATGCACAGACGCTGCTGCTGACCGCCGGAGAGGCCGCCGCCCGGCTTGTCCAAGCGGTCCTTCACCTCGTTCCACAGGTTGGCCCCGCGCAACGAGCGTTCGGCGACCTCGTCGAGTTCCTTCTTGCTGCGCACACCCTGCAGCTTCAGGCCCGCGACCACATTGTCCTTGATGGACATGGTGGGGAACGGGTTCGGTCGCTGGAAGACCATGCCGATCGTGCGGCGCACGCCCACCGGGTCGATCTGGGTGCCGTAGATGTCCTCGCCATCCAGCATTACCGCGCCCTCGACGTGAGCGTTCGGAGTTACCTCGTGCATGCGGTTGAGCGACCGCAGCACGGTGGACTTGCCACAACCCGAGGGACCGATGAAGGCGGTCACGCTGCGCGGCAGCACGGTCAGCGAGACATCGGACACGGCATGGAACTTGCCGTAGTAGATGTTCAGATCTTTGACGTCGATCCGCTTGGCCATTTTCGGTAATCCGTTCCGCTTCTATCGGTTCCGGGTGAGCAGGCGGTTGAGGACCGCGGCCGCCAGGTACAGGAGGGCGATGATGAGAATGAGGGTCAAAGCCGCGCCCCAGACCCGCTCGCGTCCGGCAGCTTCGGGGTTGGCCAGCTCCTGGTAGATCAACAGCGGCAGCGATGCCATGTTGCCGTCGAAGATGTTCGTGTTGATCGACTTGCTGTAGCCGACCAGCACCAGCACCGGAGCGGTCTCACCCATCACCCTGGCGATGGCCAGCAGGATGCCGCTGATCATGCCGGGCAGTGCGGTGGGTACCACGATCCGCACGATGGTCTTCCACTTCGGGATGCCGAGTGCGTAGGACGCTTCGCGCAGTTCGTCCGGCACGAGTTTGAGCATTTCCTCCGTGCTGCGGACGACCACCGGCAACATCAGCAGCACCAACGCCAGCGATACCGCCAGCGAGCTCTGCGGGAACCCGAGCGTCGCGATCCAGAGCGCGAAGATGAACAGGGCAGCGACGATCGACGGCACACCGGCCAGGATGTCGACCATGAACGTCGTGGTCTTGGCCAGCACGCCGCGGCCGTACTCGACCAGATAGACCGCGGCCATGATGCCGAGCGGCACCGCGATCACGGTCGCGACCAACGACTGCACGACGGTGCCGTAGATGGCGTGGTAAACGCCGCCCGCGACCTGATTGGGCAGCACGCCCTTCAGGGAGTTCTGCCACCAGTTCGCCCGGACCACGGCGCTGAACCCCTTGGTGACCACCATGATCAGCACCCATGCCAGCGGCACGAGCGCGATACCGAACGCCGTCCAGACCAAACCGGTGGCGAGGTTGTTGCGAATCCGGCGCGCCAGGCTCACGTCCCGGAAGGTGGGCGGCTTGATCGGCCGGTCCAGAGTCGAGGTGGTCATCACCCGTTCACCCTTCCGCCTGCGGCGAGTCGAGCCAGCGCATTCACGACGAAGGTCAGCGCGAACAGCACGAAGCCTGCCGCGATGTACGCGCCGGTCGGCAGCGGGTCACTGAATTCCGCGGCCGCCGAGGCGATTTTGGAGGCGAAGGTGTAGCCGCCGTCGAACACCGACCACTGCCCCGGCTGGGCGGCCGTCTTCAGCACGATCAGCACGGCGATCGTCTCACCCAGAGCGCGCCCGAGGCCGAGCATGGCGCCGGCGATCATGCCGCTGCGGCCGTACGGCAGCACCGTCATGCGGACGACTTCCCATTTCGTCGCACCGAGCGCCTGCGCCGCCTCGATGTGCGCACGGGGGGTGAGGTTGAACACCTCGCGGCTGACCGACGTGATGATCGGCAGGATCATCACCGCGAGCACGACGCCCGCGGTGAAGATCGTGCCGCCGCTGGCCAGCGGGATGTTGCCGTCCGAGAAGAGGAACAACCATCCCAGGTTGTCGTTGAAGAAGGTCTGGACCGGCTCCAGCTGCGGAGCCAATACCAGGATTCCCCAGAGACCGAACACGATCGAGGGCACCGCGGCGAGCAGATCGACGAGCACCGAGAACGGCCGCGCCAGCGTCTTCGGCGCGTAGTGCGTCAGGAACAGCGCGATGCCGATGCCGATGGGAACGGCAAGCACCAGAGCGAAGATCGAACTCAACACCGTGACCATGAACAGGTCCCGGATGCCGAACCGTAGGTTGTTGGCATCGGAGGTGTTGAACTCGGCGCTGGTGAAGAAGTTCGCGTCGTTCTCCAGCACCGACGGCACCGCTCGGATGAGCAGGAACAGCGCGATCAACGCGATGGACGCGACGATGATCGCACCCGCCGCCGTGGCCAGCGAGCGGAAGATGATCTCCGCGCGCGGGCTGTGCGGGCGACGGCTCCTCGCGGCCGGTTCGTTGCTCGGCTTACTCGGCATGAGCGCAGTATCTCCGCCTGTCCGCTGGTCGGTCGAATCCGACTGACCCGCGGCGGCGATCTCGTCGTGAACGGTCATGGGGGGCTGCTATCAGGAGATGGCGTTGATGGCGGTGGTCAGCTTGGTCTTGAACTGCTCCGGGATCGGGATGTACCCGGCCTCGTCCAAGCCCTGCTGGCCGTTGGTGACCGCGGAGGTGAGGAAGGCCTTCACCGCCGTGGCCGTCGCGGCGTCGGCGTACTTCGAGCACACGATCTCGTAGGTCGGCATCACAATGGGGTACGCGCCCGCCACCGTCGGCTTGTAGAACGAAGAGGTGTCGATGATCAGGTCGTTGCCCTGGCCGGAGATCTTCGCCGACTCGATCGCCTTGCCCGCCGACTCGACGCTGAGGGTCACCGGGTCCTTGCTCGCCGAGGTGACGATGCGCGCGATCGACAGGTTCTGCGCCTTCGCGAAGGACCACTCGTTGTAGGTGATCGAGTTCTTGGTGCTCTTCACGGCGGCCGAGGTGCCCTCGTTGCCCTTCGAACCGGCGCCGACGCCGCCGTTGAAGGCCTTGCCCGCGCCCTTGCCCCAGGCGCCGTCGGAGGCGGCGTCCAGGTAGAGCTGGAAGTTGTCGGTGGTGCCGGACTCGTCGCTGCGGAAGATCACCGCGATCGGCTCGGACGGCAGCTTGGCGTTGGGGTTCAGCGCCTTGATCTCAGGAGCGTCCCACGTGGTCACGGCGCCGTTGAAGATCTTGGCGGCGGTAGGGCCGTCGAGCGCGAGATCGGTCACACCGTCGATGTTGTAGGTGATCGCCACCGGGCCGAACACGGTGGGCAGGTTCCACGCGGGCGAGGCGCAACGGTCGGCGGCCTTCTTCGGCTCGTCCTTCTTCGAGCTCAGCGGGGAGTCGGAGCCACCGAAATCGGTCTGGCCGCCGATGAACTCGCTCACACCCGCGCCCGAACCACTCGAGGTGTAGTTGAGCGTGGAGCCGTCGCAGTTCTTCTCGTAGGCGGCGATGAAGCGCTCCATCGCGTTCTTCTGCGCCGAGGAACCACTGGCCTTGAGGGCCTCCTTGCCGCCGCACGCCACGTCGACCTTGGCCACATTGCCGCTGTCGGAAGAGGTGTTGTCGTCGCTGCCACAGGCGGCGAGCGTCATCGCGCCGACGGCCAGCACACCGACGAGGGCGCTGCTGCGCTTGAGATTCACTGATTCCTCCGGAATCGCGTCCTACTCGTCCGGTCCCTCACCGGCCCGGACGGGTGCCGTGGTGCTGTTCGCGGGGAACTTGCGCACCAGGCAGCAGTGTGCTGCCCTCACTCAACCTAAAGTCACGTGGTTGACAGTTGGACCGAACTGAGTGAACGGAGAGTGAACAGGCCGGCGCGATTGCTCTCGGGAGATGTGACGTTTGCCCCAGTTTTACTCCCGGACACCCGGTCTGCCGCCTCCTATTCAGACTCCGCCGCGGCGTAGGCGACGTCGACGTGCGCCGGAGCGAACCCGAGCCGGGTATAAGTGCGCACCGCGGCGGCGTTGTCCGCCTCGGTGTAGAGCAACACCTCGGTCGATCCACGGTCCCGCAAGTGGCGCAGACCTGCCAGCGTGAGCAGGCGGCCGAGCCCGCGACCCTGCGCCGCAGGGTCGATGCCGACCACGTAGACCTCACCGAGCGGCGGGTTCTCTCCTTGGTGCACCTTGGTCCAGTGGAATCCGAGCAGACGATCGGGGGCGGCGGTGTCGAATGCCAGGAACAGGCCCGCCGGATCGAACCACGACTCGTTGCGGCGGATCTCGAGATCGCGTGCGGTCCACCCGCCCTGTTCGGGGTGCCAGGCGAAGGCGGCGCCGTTCACCCGCAGCAATTCCGCGTCGTCGGCGCGACCGGCGTAGGTGCGCAACGCGATGCCGTCCGGCACGGCCAATTCTGGTAGCTCAGGTGTTGCCAGCGACCGCCGCATCTGCCACAACTCACGCGCAGTCCGCAGCCCCAGATGCGCAGCGACAGCCTTGGCCGCGGGCCGGTCACCGTGCGCCCAGACCCGTGCGCCCGGTCCGCCCGCGGCCAAGGCGGCCGTGACCAGCTCGGTACCCACGCCGTGGCCGCGCTGGGCCGGATCGACCGCCACCTCTGCCATGGCGGGATGTTCGCCATGCGCTGGAACGAGATTCGCGTAGCCCGCGAGCGCGCCGTCGCGCCGCGCGAGCAGATGACGCGTCCCCGTGTCGGCGCCGGAAGTCAGCGACAGCACCGCCTGTTCCGAGACGGGGGCGACCCCGTCTGCCGCGGTGGCCCGTGCCAGCAAAGCGGTGATGGCCTGTGCCGTGTCCGCATCGGGACGGTCGATCCACTGTGTCGTCGCGCCGCTCATCGGCCTCCGTTCATCGAGCCAGCGGACCCCGCGCGGAGTCCGCTCCTGGCAACGTCGTGCAAGCGGGCGGCATTTCGACCTCGGCCTGCCACGACGACGGCATCATCGAAGCGCCCGCCCGGCGGAACTCACGGTGCGGAGCCGTTGACCGGCGTGAGCGGGGAGTCGTCGGTGCCCTCGTTGTCGTCGTCGTGGAAGCTCACCGGCTCGCCCTTGACCGCCGCGCGCGACGGGCGCACAGCCTTGTAACCGACATTGCGCACCGTGCCGATGAGCGACTCGTACTCGGTGCCGAGCTTGGCGCGCAGACGACGCACGTGCACGTCCACGGTGCGGGTGCCGCCGAAGAAGTCGTAACCCCACACTTCTTGCAGCAGCTGCGCGCGGGTGAAGACCCGGCCCGCGTGCTGCGCCAGATACTTCAGCAGCTCGAACTCCTTGTAGGTGAGATCGAGCGGACGACCGCGCAACCGCGCGGTGTAGGTGCCCTCATCGATCACCAGCTCACCGAGGGTGATCTTGCCGGTATTCTCCGGGCTGGCGACGCCGCCGTTGCGCCCGACCAGCAGCCGCAGCCTGGCGTCGAGTTCGGCGGGGCCGGTTCCGGGCAGCAGGATGTCGTCGAGTCCCCAGTCGGCGTTCACCGCGACCAGGCCGCCCTCGGTGAGCACGGCGACGACCGGCACGGAGGACCCGGTGCTGCCGAGCAGGCGGCACAGCCCGCGAGCGGCGGCGAGGTCGGTCCTGGCGTCGACCAGGGCGACGTCCGCGGTGCCTGCCTCGAGCAGCGAGGCCACTTCCGTCGGCGCCGGGCGCACGTTGTGCGCCAGCAACGCCAGCGAGGGCAACACCGACTCGGGGTTGGGGTCGGAGGTAAGCAGGAGCAGCTCCACAGGCCCTCCTCCCATCTCGTAGCCACGCGGATACGGCAGCACTGCCGCGGCCACGTCGCTAATCACAGGTAATCGGATGCAAGATTAGCGCGTAACAAGGCATGACCACGCATTCCGGGTCCGCGGCCGCACCGGAGGACACCCGGCGGCCGGGCGCGAGCCAACCGATATGGTGCGTACATGGGTTACGTATCGGGCATGCCCGCCACCGGCGGGGCGGCCGATACGGCAATCGAACGCGCGCCGCGCGGCTCCCGGTCGCCGCGGCCCGAGACCCGGAGAGACGGGGGAGCATGCGCAAGCTGATCATCGGCCTGCTGTGTCTGGCGGGATTCGCCGTCGTCGCCGACTTCAGTACCGCGGCCTATTCGGAGTATCGCGTGTCCAGGGCGCTGCGCGACGGCGCCGATCTCACCGCCGATCCGGAGGTGACGATCCACGGTTTCCCGTTTCTCGGCCAGGCCTGGGACAGCCGCTACGACCACGTGGAGATCCGTGCGCGCGCGAAGCGGGAGGACATCCCGGGCGAGATCGCGTTGGAGGCGACGCTGACCGGAGTGCGGCTGCCGGTCGGCGAACTGGTCGACGGCAGCCTGCGCGGCGTGCCCGTGGAGCGGGTGGACAGCAGGTTGCGGGTGGAGCCCACCGAGCTCGGCCGACTGTTCACGATCCCCGATCTGCAAGTGCATTCGCGGCCCGCGGACAAGTCCGACGGGACCGGCGGATCGGGCGGTTCCGGTATGACCACCACCGGCGCGCTCGTGCTCACCGGCACCCTGCCGGAGACCCCCGGCGCGCAGTACGGCGGCGAGAAGGTCAGCGTGCAGGCCGACCTCCTGCTCGACGGCGATCAGGTCAAGATCGTGGCGACCGGCTTCTATCGCGGCGGCCCCGGTACCGAGACCACTCCGGTGGCGGTGATCACCGAAGCCGATCGCCCTGCCGTGCTCGCCCGGTTCACCCGTACCATCGACACGAAGGAGTTGCCGTTCGGTGTCCGGCCCACCAAGGTCTCCGCCCAGGGCGGTCAGATCGTCGTGGAGGGCAAGGGCGTGAACGTCACGATCGACCTCGACCGATTGCAGCGACCATGATCCAGATCACCATCCTCGCAGTGGCACTGCTCGCCGCGCTGGCGGTGGGCGTCCTGCTGCGCAGGCGCGAAGGCAAGGTCCGCGCGGCCGAAAGCATCGAAGTCTCCGATTCGGCCCGCGCCGAACTGCTGGCGGCCGTCGGCGTGACCGGCGCCGGTCCCGCGGTCCTGCATTTCTCCGCCGAATGGTGCGGACCGTGCGACGCGGTTCGCCGGGTGGTTGCCAATGTCGCCGACCAGCTCGCGGGATCGCCGCAGCCGCCGCAGGACATCGAGGTGGACATCGACGCCGAGCCCGCGCTCGCCCGAGAGTTGAACGTGCTCTCGCTGCCCACCACGTTCGTCTTCGACGTCGAGGGCCGGGAACGGTTCCGCATCTCCGGCGTCCCGAAGGTCACGGACCTGCACTCCGCGCTCGAGCCGCTCACCGCAGCCGCCTGAGCTGCGACGACAAGGCCCCTCGACGGTTGTGATCCACCCCGGGTCCTATTCCCCCGCCGAATTGGGTAAACTGCTGTCGTGCTTTCCAACCACGAGCTGATGCTCACCCGACGCCGCACAGTGGATCTGTGTCGGCTCGGTGGTTGTTGCTGCCTGTGCCGCTGATCGGTCGGCTTTCCCGGATTTCCTGACGCCGACCTCTGTCCGCCGCGCGAGTGATCTCACGATCCCCCGGCGAATTGGCAATCCTTCAGTGATCGGACTAATTCAGCGCAGGAGTACGCACAATGTCCACCGAGATCCGAAACAATTCCGAAACCGCTGTTACTCCCACCGGCCAGGTGGATGTTCGCGGCCCCCGATTCGCCGCATGGGTGACCACCGCCGCCCTGGTCCTCGTCCTGATCGCCGCCGCGTTCTCGACAGTGGCCGCCGCGGTATTGATCGGCGCGCAGGCGGTTGTCTTCGCGGTCGGCGCGGCCCTCGGTCCGCGCCGCCACCCGTACGGGCGGATCTACGCCGCCTTCGGCGCGCCGCGCCTGGCGCCGACCGGCGAGACCGAGCCCGCGGCCCCGCTGCGGTTCGCTCAGCTGCTCGGTTTCGTCTTCGCGGCCGTCAGCCTGCTGGGCTTCGCGCTCGGCTCCACAGTCGTCGGCGCGGTGTTCGCCGGCTTCGCCCTGTTCGCGGCGTTCCTGAACGCGGCGTTCGGGATCTGCCTGGGTTGCCGGATCTATCCGCTGGTGACCCGCCTCCGCAGGACCGTTCCGGACAGCGGTGTTCGCGAGCCCTCCGTGGCCACGCGAGCTTCCGTCCCCGGGCGGGACGCGCACACCGCCGGGTCACCGGCATCGAACTGACCCTGCAAGTCATCTCTGAAAGGAAAACAATGGCTCGCTCCGATGTCCTGGTCTCCGTTGACTGGGCCGAAGAGAACCTCAACGCCCCCGGCGTCGTCTTCGTCGAGGTCGACGAGGACACCTCCGCCTACGACGGTGGTCACATCGAGGGTGCCGTCCGGCTCGACTGGAAGAAGGACCTGCAGGATCAGGTTCGTCGCGACTTCGTGAACCAGGAGCAGTTCTCCGATCTGCTCTCGGCGCGCGGCATCTCCAACGACGACGAGGTCATCCTGTACGGCGGCAACAACAACTGGTTCGCCGCGTACGCCTACTGGTACTTCAAGCTGTACGGCCACAACAACGTCAAGCTGCTCGACGGTGGCCGCAAGAAGTGGGAGCTGGACGGCCGTCCGCTGTCCACCGCACCGGTGAACCGGCCCGCCACCCAGTACAAGGCCGCCGCGCCCGATCTGTCCATCCGCGCCTTCCGCGACGAGGTCATCGCGGCCATCGGCACCAAGAACCTGGTCGACGTGCGTTCGCCCGACGAGTTCACCGGCAAGATCCTGGCGCCCGCGCACCTGCCGCAGGAGCAGAGCCAGCGTCCCGGCCACATCCCCGGCGCCATCAACGTGCCGTGGAGCAAGGCCGCGAACGAGGACGGCACCTTCAAGTCCGACGCGGAACTGGCCGAGATCTACAAGGAAGCCGGCCTGGACGGCGAGAAGGAGACCATCGCCTACTGCCGGATCGGCGAGCGCTCCTCGCACACCTGGTTCGTGCTGCAGGAACTGCTCGGCCACCAGAACGTCAAGAACTACGACGGGAGCTGGACCGAGTACGGCTCCCTCGTCGGAGCCCCGATCGAGTTGGGAGAGTAATCGATATGTGTGCAGCACCTACTCAGGGTCAGGCCATCCCGGCCGGCGTCGACGTGGAGAAGGAGACGGTCATCACCGGCCGTGTCGTGAGCACCGACGGTCAGCCGGTGGGCGGTGCGTTCGTGCGCCTGCTCGACGGCAACGGTGATTTCACCGCCGAGGTCGTCGCGTCCGGCACCGGTGACTTCCGGTTCTTCGCGGCCCCCGGCTCGTGGACCGTCCGCGCGCTGTCCTCGGCGGGCAACGGCTCCGCCGAGGTGCGCCCCGAAGGCGCGGGCATCCACTCGGTCGATGTCGCGGTCGCCAAGTAAGACCTCGCCGAGTAATACATCGCACTCGTCGAACGGCTCCGGTCGTTTCCGCCCCGCGGAAGCACCGGGGCCGTTTGCGTACCGCGGAAGGGGGGTCGTTAAACTCGGGAACGTGGTCCTCTTCTTCGAGATTCTGCTGGTGGCCGTGGCCGTTCTGATCGGCTGGTTCGGCCTCTACGTCTTCTACCGGCTCTTCACCGAATCATGAGCGAACTCGCGAGCGAAGGTTCCAACCCGGCCGAGCGAGCGAGTGAACAACTGAACGGCGACGCTCCGGCCGATTTCGCCGGTCGCCGTAGCGGCGACCAGGCTGTGGCCGACGCTGCCGAACGGGCGAAATCGACCGGCGCCCGCAATATCCCGGTCCTGCCGGATCTTCCGCTGCCCGAGGACACCGCCAACCTGCGCTTGGGACCGGATCTGAGCGCCTCGATGCTCGCGCTACTCCCGCTGGTGGGCGTATGGCGCGGCGAGGGGGAAGGCAACGATCCCGAGCGCGGTGACTACCGATTCGGCCAGCAGATCGTCGTCTCGCACGACGGCGGTGACTACCTGGCCTGGGAGTCCCGGTCCTGGGTGATCGGCGCCGACGGCGGCTACGACGGCCCCGACCTTCGGGAGAGCGGCTTCTGGCGAGTCGGCATCGACGGCAACGACGAGGTCATCGAATTGCTGCTCTCGCACAGCAGCGGCATCGTGGAGCTGTTCTACGGGCAGGCGCTGACCCAGTCGTCCTGGGAACTGGCCACCGACGTGGTGATCCGCAGCCAGTCCGGCGTCGTCGTGGGCGGCGCCAAGCGCCTCTACGGCATCGTCGAAGGCGGCGACCTGGCTTACGTCGAGGAACGCGTCGTAGCCGACGGCCCGCTCGAACCCCGCCTCTCGGCCCGCCTTCAGCGCTACATCGGCTAGGTTCTCCACCACCACCGGAGTTCAGTCTTCCGAGGAGCGCAAGCCACTGTTCCCGGACAGACGAAAATGGAACAGCCCCCGAGCCATACCGGTGCCACTCGCGTGGCACAGGTCCGGTCGGACAGACCGGGGCTCGGGGGCCGGGTGACTGCCTGGAATTCGCTCAGCGCTCGCGCGGGCGAAATCCACCTGCAGCGGTGGCGCTAGCGGACAGCCACCTCACGTGTCCTATGAATATCCATTCTTCGAACCACCTCCTTCCTCGTGTACGAACGAATCTAGCGATGCGTCAGCGGCTCGGCAACGGAATTTCTCGGTGGGCGGAAAGGGTGGCGCCACAAGCCGGTTCACGGCGCGCGTAATCGGTCGTGACCTGGCCCGACGCCGCTATGCGCAGCACCGTGTCGGCCCGCTGGTCGTCCGGCAATTGGTGGGTGACGACGACCACGATGCGGTCGGGCTCGACGAGCCCGCTGTCGGCATCCAGCAAGTCGCGCAGCAGCTTCGCGCCGGCCTCGGCCTCCAGGTGCTCGGTCGGCTCGTCGAGCAGCAACACCCGCGCGGGCGACACCAGGGCGCGGGCGAGCAGGATCCGACGGCGCTGGCCGCCCGAGACGGCCGCCGCTCCGCCCACCAGGTCGGTATGGATTCCTTCCGGCAGCCCGTCCAACCAGTCCCCGAGACCAACGGCGCGCAGCGCCTTCTCGGCTTGCCCTGCGGTGAGATCGCCGCGGGCGACCCGCAGATTCTCCAGTACGGAGGTGCCGAAGAGGTGCGCGTCTTCGGCGAAGAAGGTGACGCCGGGGCGGGGTGTGCCGAACAACCCCGCCCATGTCATCAGCAGTGTCGTCTTCCCGGCGCCGCTCGGGCCGACCACGGCGATGCGTCGTCCCCGGGGCAGCTCCGGCACACGCACCTCGCCGGGCCGGGCGGAAGCGACACTCCGCCTTTGTTCTTGTCCCAGCTCTGCAACCCACCCGGGTGGGGCGTCACCGGAGTCGGTCGCGCCCGAAACGAGTTCAGCCGCGGGGCTCACCGACCCACCATCAGGGGATTCGAATTCGGTCAGGCGACGCAGGGCCGCGCGGGCGGTGGTCAGGGCCTGCGCCGCGGCGGGCAGCGGGCCGACCGCTTCGAAGGCCGACAGCGGCAACAGGACCAAGACGACGAGCGCCATAGGTGTCATCGCACCCGGTGTGCCGCCGTCGGGACCGTAGACCGTGATGCCGATGAGGAGAGCGGCCAGCACGGTGACGCCGATCGACAGCGGGGTGGCCGCGGCCGACCAAGCGCTGCGCGCGGCAGCCCGGTCCTCGGCGGCGACCGCCCGGCGCGACGCTTCTCCCGCCGCGGCGAGGGCGGCGTCGAGGCGTCCGGCGACGCGCAGTTCGGCGGCATGGTCGAGGACCGTCAGAGCCTGCGCGGTGAACTCCGCCCGGTCGGCGCGCACGGCGCGTTCGGCCGCGGACGCCGCCTCGGCCGACAGCCACGGTGCGACGATGCCCGACAGGGCCAGCGCGCCGGCCAGGATCGCGGCAGCGGCAGGCGAGATCGTCGCCAGGAGCGCGACGGCCGCGACCGCGAGGACGACGGCCACCGCGACCGGCACGAACGCACGCACCACCACCGCCCCCAGATCGTCGATGTCGCTGCCGATACGGACGAGCAGGTCGCCGCGGCGCGGCGGGCCGGAAGTCCCGGTGTCCACGCGGCCGCCCGAGGTCTCCGGTCGGCGCAGCCAGAAATCCGAGCGTGCGAGCGTTCGATAGACCGTCGTACGCGCCGTCGTCATGGCTCGCAGGGCGACGTCGTGGGTGGCGAGTCGTTCCAGATACCGGCACAGACCACGGGAGATCCCGAGCGCGCGCACCGTGACCACGGCGATGCTCAGGTCGAGTACCGGCGGCATCTGCCAGGCTCGCGCGATCAACCACGCCGCCAGCGCCGCGAGCCCGAGCCCACTGCCCAGCGCCAGCACACCCCACCCGATCGCCACCGCGACCCGCAGGCGAGACAATGCGAGCAGCGCCCACATCCGGCGCAGATCATCGAGCAGAGCGCCCGCACCGCGCGGACGAGCGGCTATTCGCGTGCTCATCGGAGGGCCTCCGCTCGGTCGGCTCGTACCCGCACGACATGGTCGGCCGCGGCGAGCAGGGTGGGACGATGCCCGATCACGACGACTGTCGCTCCCGCGCGGGCCCTTCCCTGGAGGGCGGCCAGCACGGTGGCTTCGGCGACCGCATCGAGGTGCGCGGTCGGCTCATCGAGCAGCAGGATCGGGCGGTCGGTGGCCAGCACCCTGGTCAGCGCGAGACGTTGGCGCTGGCCGAGCGACAGACCCACACCGCCGGGCCCGACGAGGGTATTCCAGCGGTCGGGCAGTTCGTCCAGCACGGCGTCGAAACCGGTCGCCAGACATGCCGCTTCGAGATCGCCGACGACTCGCGCGGGACCGGGCGCGGTGTGGTCGGCCGTGTGCACGCCGAGCAGGTCCAGGTTGTCCCGCAAGGTGCCCGGCACCAGGACCGGACGCTGCGGCAGCCACGCCACCCGCGCCCACCAATGGTCCGCGTCCAGCTCACGTACGTCCACGCCGTCGACGGTCGCAGCGCCTCGGTCAGGGCTGAGCAGCCCCAGGATCGCCTGCACGGCAGTTGTTTTGCCGCTTCCGTTGGGACCGGCCAGCACCGTGAGGGAGCCGGGCCGCAAGGTCGCCGACAAATCCGCGGGTGCGAACCCGTCCCGGGCCCGCACCGAGAGGTCGCGCAGAGCGATCGTCGCAGCACCCCCTGCGGAGATGCCGCGGCCGAACGTCGTCACGGCGGGTTTCCACCCCTCGATGCCGCCGCCCTTGTGGACTGCCATCGACTCGTCCGGTGCCGTCCCCGTGATGCCGGCCCGCTCGGCAGGCGTGGATTCGAGGATCGCGAACGCCTTGTCCGCGGCTGCCATACCGTCCTGTGCGGCATGGAACCGTTCACCGACCATCCGCAGCGGCAGGTACACCTCGGGCGCGAGCACCAGCGCCACCAAGCCCGCGTACAGGCTCATGTCACCGAAGACCAGGCGCAGCCCGATGGACACCGCGATCAGCGCCACGCTCAGGGTCGCGAGCAGTTCCAGCACCATCGAGGACAGGAAGGCCACGCGCAGCGCCCGCATGGTGCGCTGCCGCAGCGTGTCACCGAGATCGCGTACGCGGTGCCGCATGGTGCTCGCGTGGCCGGCGCCGGGGTCCTCCTGCCGCGCCCGCGCGGCGTGTTGAGGCGGAAGGGGTTGCTCGGCGCCGGTTTCCCGGCCGAGCGCACGCAACGTCGGCATGCCCGCGAACAGGTCGAGCAATTGGTCCGACAGCCGGGTGGTGGCCGCGAGCGTGGCTTCGGCGCGCCCCTGGGTCAGCAGCCCGATGAGGATCATGAATATCGGGATGAGCGGCAACGTGATCACCACGATCACTCCGGACGTCACATCGTGCGCCGCGATGACCGTGAGCACGATGGGCGGAACCAGCACCGCCAGCAGCAGAGCGGGCAGGTAACCGACGAGATAGCCGCGCAACCCGGACAACCCCGTGCCGACGACCACCGCCAATTCCGTCCGGCGCGTGTCGAGTTCGCGGGGGGACAGTCGCGCGCCTGCGGCGAGCACCGCGCTTTCCAGCTCCGCCACCACGCTCGCGCCCGCTCGGTGCGCCAGCCGGGACTGCCACCAAGTGGCGAGCACCCGGCCCGTGATCGCGAGCGCGAGCACGACCAGTTCGATCGTCCACGCACCGAGGGAACGCTGGCCAGGGTCGGTGACCACCCCGGCCAGCACCCGTCCGATCATCACCGCCGTCGCCACGATCGCCGCGGTGACGACCAGCGACAGCAGCACGCTCAGCGCCAGGTAGCCGCGGGCCGAGCGGGCATACCGCCACAGGCGCGGATCGATCGGCGGACGGGCCATGGCGTCAATCCTTCGCGGGCTGCAAGGGCAGACCGACCGGTGGCGGGATCTGCTCGACGGTGATCCGCTTGCGGAACACCCAGTACGTCCAACCCTGGTACACCAGCACGACCGGCGTGACCAGTGCCGCAGCCCAGCTCATCACCTTCAGCGTGTACGGGGTCGAGGACGCGTTGTGGATCGTCAGATCGAATGCCGCATCTATCGTCGAGGGAAGCACGTTGGGGAAGAGCGACCCGAACAGCAGCGCGGTCGCCGCGGCGACGGTCACCGTGGTGCCGGTGAACGCCCACCCGTCGCGGTGCGCGAAGTCGGCGGCCGCCGCGACGACGAGTCCGAGCACGGCCAGCCCCAGCGGGATCCATGTCCAGCCTGTCCCGTGGGAAAGCTGGGTCCACACGCCGAATCCGCCGACCACCAGCACGGTCGGGATCAACAGCAGCCGGGCCGTGCGCCGCGCGTCGTCGCGTATCTCACCGGCGGTCTTCAGCACCAGGAACATCGCTCCGTGCAGCGCGAACAGCAGTCCGGTCGCCGAACCGCCCAGCAGGGCGTAGGGCCCGAACAGGTCCGCCACCGAACCCGCGAACTGCTTCTTCTCGTTCAGCGGAACCCCGTGCACCACGTTGGCGAACACCCAGCCCCAGGCCAGCGCCGGAACCCAGGAACCGATGCCGATGCCGACATCGCAGCGGGCCCGCCAGCGCGGGTCGTCGATCTTGCCGCGGTACTCGATGGCGCAGATCCGCAGGATCAGCGCGACGAGCACCAGCAGCAACGCCAGATAGAAACCCGAGAACAGGCTGGCGTACCACTCCGGGAACGCGGCGAACATCGCGGCGCCCGCGGTGATCAGCCAGACCTCGTTGGCATCCCACACCGGTCCGATCGTGTTGAGCACCGCGCGCCTGCGCACGTCGGATCCCTTGCCGAGGATCGGCATGAGCATGCCGACGCCGAAATCGAAGCCCTCCAGCACGAAGTAGCCGGTGAACAGCACGCCGATCAAGACGAACCAGAACTCTTGCAGACTCATCGCCGGCTCCTAGTAGGCGAACGAAAGTTGTTCGACGGCAGATTCTTCGGCACGCCGGTCGCCCGAGGACGCGTCCGTGTCGTCCTTGTCGTGGGCGAAGCGTGCGGCCGGGTCGGGCCCGTGGATCACGTACCGGCGCATCAGGTAGAACCACACGATCGCGAGCGCGCCGTACAGCAGCGTGAAGGTGATCAGCGAGAACAGCACGACGCCGGCCGAGTGGTTCGAGACGCCCTGCGCGACGGTGAGACGCACGTTCGGGTCGCCGGTGGGATTGGGCACGACCACCCAGGGCTGGCGCCCCATCTCGGTGAACACCCATCCCGCGCTGTTGGCCAGGAACGGCGTCGGGATGACCAGCAGGCTCAGCCAGGAGAACCAGCGCTGGTCGGGTACCCGGCCGCGGCGGGTCAGCCACAGCCCGGCCAGCGCGAGCAACGCCGAACCCGCCGACAGGCCGATCATGGCGCGGAACGACCAGTAGGTGACGAACAGGTTCGGCCGGTAGTCGCCGACTCCGAACTGTTCGTTGTATGCCTTCTGCAGGTCGACGACGCCGTCCAGCGTCACGCCGGTGAACTCCCCCTCCGCCAGCCAGGGCAGCACGTACGGCACTTCGAGCACGTGTGTGACGCTGTCGCAGTTGTTGTGCGTGCCGACGGTGAGGACGGAGAAATGGGGATCGGTCGCGGTGTGGCACAACGATTCCGCCGAGGCCATCTTCATCGGCTGCTGCTCGAACATCAGCTTGCCTTGCACGTCACCGGTGTAGATCAGCGCGGCCAGCGACACCACGGTCACGACGATGCCCGCCCGCGCGGCCGGCCGCCACATCGCGCGCGCGTCGGCGAGTTTCGCCTCATCGCCGCTGCGTGCGTTGCGCACCATCCACCAGCCCGCGATGCCCGCGACGAACGTGCCCGCCGTAAGGAAGGATCCGGCGACCACGTGCGGGAAAGCCGCCAGCAAGGTGTTGTTGGTGAGCACCGCCACGATGCTCTCCAGCTCCGCGCGACCGGTCTCCGGGTTGTAGCGGGCCCCGACCGGATGCTGCATGAACGAGTTGGCCGCGACGATGAAGTACGCCGAGGCGTTCACGCCGATCGCGACCATCCAGATCGCGCCGAGGTGCAGCAGTTTCGGCAGCCGGGTCCAGCCGAAGATCCACAGTCCGAGGAAGGTCGACTCCATGAAGAAGGCGATCAAGCCTTCCAGCGCGAGCGGGGCGCCGAACACATCGCCGACGAACCGGGAGTACTCGCTCCAGTTCATGCCGAACTGGAACTCCTGCACGATGCCGGTCGCGACACCGAGCGCGAAGTTGATCAGGAACAGCTTGCCGAAGAACTTGGTCAGCCGCAGCCAATGCTGTCTGCCGGTGATCACCCATGCCGTCTGCATGGCAGCCACCAGCGGGGCGAGTCCGATGGTCAGCGGCACCAGGAGGAAGTGATAGACCGTCGTGATGCCGAACTGCCATCGCGAGATGTCCAAAGCGTTCAAGCCGGCCTCCTACCTGTCTACGACATGTCGTAGTAAGACTACGCCGGAGGCGACTGCCGACAATGCGGCCTAGACCACGAGAGCAGCGCAGTTACCGCCCATTCGGCGGGTTTCGCGTGCTCATCGCCACCCCGCTCCCCGCCGAATAGGACGGAGATCACGGGGCAGCGCTGATCACCAGGACGCCCCGCCTACCCATAACCGATTCCGCGAGCACTCCCGCCCCGCCGCGGCAACCGGCCGGTACGCCCGACTTCCGCCAGAGGCGGGCAGTCACCAGTCGCCGATGGCGCCCGCCCGCTCGATGCCGCGGTCGACCAGCTCGATGATCTCCGCGGCGTTGTCCGGCGCGGACATCCGCAGGCCGTCCAGCGAATTGACCCGCGCCGCAAGCGAGATGCTCGACAACATCCAGATGCTGTCGCAGGTGAGCAGGTCGGCGGTGAACAGCGAGTGATACCGGCACTGCCAGCCCGCCTTCTCGGCCTCGGCGAACAGCGCGCGCTGGGTGACGCCGGGCAGCACGCCGTTCTTGGCGGGCGGGGTGATCAGCTGCTTGTCGCGCGCGATCACCACGGTGGACCGCGGCCCCTCCAGCACCCGGTTCTCCGTACTGGTGAAGATCACGTCGTCCGCGCCCATCCGCGCGGCGAATCGCAGGGCGGCCATGTTGGTGGCGTAGGACAGCGTTTTGGCTCCGAGCAACTGCCACGGCGCCGCCTGCGCGAGGTCGACCGAGATGCCACGCGACAGGCTCACCACGGCGACGCCTTCGGTGCGGGCCTTCTCCACGCGCTCGGGCACCGGCACCACGAGCACGAAAGCCGTCGGCACCGGCACGGCGGCGGCGAGGTCACCGGTCTTGACCTTGTCGGGCGTGCCTGCCAGCTCGGAGTCGCGGCCGCGGGTCAGCACCAGCCGCATCACGCCTTCGCGTTCGCTGCCCCACTCCTTGGCGGCGGTCTCCACCGCCTCGCGCCATCGGCCCAGCTCCGGCTCGGGCAGATCGAGCGCCTGTGCGGAACGGCGCAATCTGCCTAGATGAAATTCGATCGCGCACGCGACGCCCGCGCGCACGAGAACCGTTTCGAAGACACCATCGCCACGCAATACGCCAATATCGTCCGCAAACAACAACGGCGCATCCGCATCCCGGACAGCGCCATCAAGAGTTACCAGAACTCGATCCACCATGCGACGAGCGTAGGCGCTGAGAGCGGACAATGCCTACGTCACGGCCGCTTTCGCGAGACCTTTTGTCGAGGTTCCCCGCAACCCCGGCCACAATGCTCGCACAATGCCGATCCGCTATGCCGGACTCCGGCGCGGCGGCCCGGTTCGCGCACCACCGAGCGGCCCCGCCTAGAGTGGGAGAGGTGTCCGTGGTCGTTGCGCCCAGCCCCATCCTCAGTGTGTCGGGAGCCGTCGCGGGAGCGGTGGGTTCACCCGACGCCGCCGTCTCCTGGCACTACGGCGATCCGTTCGGCGAACAGCGCGCGGCGGCGCAGCGCGCCGCGATCGTCGACCGTTCGCATCGTTACGTCCTGCGCATCACCGGCGCGGAGCGGCTCACCTGGTTGCACACCATCTCGAGTCAGCATGTCGCCGACCTCGGTGACGGGCAGTCCGCGGAGAATCTCGACCTCGATCTGAACGGCCGGGTGCTGCACCACTTCGTGCTCACCGAGCTGGACGGCACCGTCTGGATCGACACCGAGGCCGAGCGCGGTCCCGACCTGCTCGCGTTCCTGCAGCGCATGGTCTTCTGGGCCGACGCCAAGCCGGTCGAAGCTACCGACCACGCGGTGCTGAGCCTGCTCGGGCCAGGCGTCACCGGCCTGACCGAAGCGCTCGGCGTCACCGCTCTTCCCGGCGTGTACGAGGCGGCGCCCCTGCCCGGCGGCGGTTTCGTGCGCCGGATGCCGTGGCCGACGCCCGACTCCTTCGACCTGGTCGTCCCCCGCGATCAGCTGACCGACCTGTGGGCCCGGCTCACCGCCGCCGGGGCCGCCCCCGCCGGGATGTGGGCCTTCGAGGCGCTGCGCGTCGCGGCCGTTCGCCCGCGGATCGGACTGGACACAGACGAGCGGACCATCCCGCACGAGGCCCGCTGGATCGGCGGTGTCGCCGAACAGGGCGCGGTGCACCTGGACAAGGGCTGCTATCGCGGCCAGGAAACCGTGGCCAGGGTGCACAATCTCGGCAAGCCGCCGCGGCATCTACTGCTGCTGCACCTCGACGGTTCGGCGGACGAGCGCCCGGTCACCGGCGACGATGTCACCGCGGGTGGACGCACGGTCGGCAGGCTCGGCACAGTGGTCGACCACCACGAACTCGGCCCGATCGCCCTTGCCCTGGTCAAGCGCGCGGTTCCGGCCGACACCGCGCTGGCCGCGGGACCGGTCGCGGCGTCCATCGATCCCGATTCGGTGCCCTCCGACGACGCGCCGCAGGCAGGCCGGGCCGCGATCGACCGGCTGCGCGGGCGCTGACCTGTTGACCGAGCACCAGCCGGCGTGGGGCCTTCCCGAGCCGACGTCTCCACCCTTGCTCAGCGCCGAGTTCCCCATCCCTGACCTCTTTGACGAGAGGAGCGCTGCCCATGCGCGTCGGTGACACCGGCGAGGTCCTCGCCGCCTGCGTCGTGCACGCCGAACTCGAGATGCCGGGGCGGGTCGGCCGCACCGCCATCGACAAGCGACCGGTTGCCGGGCGGGTCGCGGTGCGCGCACGCGGTTTGGACGGCGACTACGTCTGCGACACCAAATACCACGGTGGCGTGCACCAGGCCGTCTACGCCTACGCCGACGAGGATGCCCGCCGCTGGGGCGAGGAACTCGGCCGTGAGCTGCCCGCCGGGTGGTTCGGCGAAAACTTGCGGGTCAGTGGGCTTCCGGTCAGCGATTCGGTGATCGGCGCGCGCTGGTCGGTCGGCGACACCTTGCTGGAGGTCACCGCACCGCGCGTGCCGTGCGCGACGTTCCAGCACTGGAGTGGCGAGAAGCAGTGGGTGAAGCGGTTCACGCTGCGCAGCGACACCGGCGCCTACCTGCGGGTGCTCACCGAGGGAACGATCGGGGCCGGCGACCCGATCTCGGTCGTGCACGTCCCCGACCACGGCATCACCGTCCGCGACGTGTTCACCGGCGCCGATCTCGACCTGCTCGCGATCCTGCTGGCCGAGGAGCCGACCGTCTCCGACGAAGTGCGCATGCAGGTCGAGCGGCACGCGCGCAGACATGCCAACGCCGCGCGCGCCGCCGCGCAGCGGGATACGGCGGCCGAAGCCGGCGACCTGGGCACGGGAGCGCGACTGTGAGTGTGGAACTGGTCGAAGTCGTCCGCTCGGGTTTCCGAGAATGCGTGCACCGCGGCTCGGTGGTGGTGCTCGACGCCGCGGGCGAGCCGACCCTCGAGCTGGGTGAGGTGCATCTGCCGCTCTTCCCTCGCTCGACGAACAAGCCGATGCAGGCGATCACCATGCTGCGCAACGGTTTCCAACCGCTCGACGACGCCGAACTGGCCATCGCCACCGCCTCGCACTTCGGCGAACCGGACCACGTCGCGCTGGTGCGCAGGCTGCTGGACCGCTTCGGCTTCCCCGACTCGTCCCTGGCCTGCCCGGCCGATCTGCCCTACGACGAGCGCGCCCGTGCCGCGGCGCTGGCCGACGGGCGGCAGCCGCATCCCATCTACATGAACTGCTCCGGCAAGCACGCGGCGATGCTCGCGACCTGCGCGGTCAACGGCTGGCCCACCGAGGGCTACCAGGACCAGGCGCATCCGCTGCAGCGGGCGGTGATCGCCACGGTGGCCGATCTGACCGGCGAGCCGGAAGCCGATCTGGGCATCGACGGCTGTGGGCTACCGATCATCCCGGTCTCGCTGGTCAACCTCGCACGGGTGTTCGCGACCATGGCGACCGCCGAGACCGGCACCCCGGAACGCCGGGTCGCCGACGCGATCCGCGCCCATCCGCGAGTGATTTGCGGCACCAACGGCCCCGACCTGCTCGCCATGCGGGCCACGCCGGGGCTGGTGTGCAAGATCGGCGCGGACGGCGTGCACGCTGGGGCGCTGCCGGACGGATCGGCTTTCGCGTACAAGATCGATGACGGCCACGATCGCGCTCGAATGCCGTTGACGCTGGCCATTCTGCATCGGATGGGGATCGAGTGGACCGATGCGCACGCGGAGCTGGCGGCCCCCGCGGTGCTCGGTGGGGGCGCTCGAGTCGGTGTGATTCGCGCTATACCGGGCGTACTCTAGCTATTCCACGGCGGGCGACAAGCGGGCAAACGGCACCGGTTCCGGAGTTCTTCACCCACTCCTGGAAGCGAGACCGCCGGACACACGCTAAAGTGTCTGTCAGGAAGAGTATTAATTCGAACGGGGCCGCCACCAAACCCCAGGCCGCCCCGCTGTGACGCGAGGGGGTCAGCCATGGGCCGTGGCCGGGCTAAGGCAAAGCAGACCAAGGTCGCACGCGAGCTGAAGTACAGCTCGACGCCGACCGACTTCGCGAGCCTTCAGCGCGAGCTTTCGGGAAGCCCCACCTCCCAGCGGAGTGGTGTGCTGTCCGATGAGCACGACGCGGACGACTCCTTGTCCCGCTGGGATGAGGACGACTACGACGACTGGCGCCGCTGACTCGGATTTACGTGTGAAGGGGGAGGCCGACGGGCCTCCCCCTTCGAACGTTGCCGCAGGTCGACGTCACTGGCGCCGAAAAGGCTTGCAACACACTGGAGTCCCGCATCGAACCGGATGCGGGACTCTGACGTGTCTTCGCCGCGGTCAGAACCGCGGATGCTCACCGATCAGCACGGCGCGCACGGCGTCGGCGTCCTTGGCCTTCTTGACCGTGCCGAGTGTCCAGCACTCGATGTGCCGCGCGGTCAACACCGCCAGCGCCCGGTCCACGTCCTCCGGAGCGACCACGGCGACCATGCCGACGCCCATGTTGAACGTCTTCTCCATCTCGGCCCGCTCCACCCGGCCGCGCTGGGCGATCATCTTGAACACCGGCGCCGGGTTCCACGTGCCGCGATCCAGCTCGGCCACCATGCCCGGCGGCAGCACCCTGGCGAGATTGGCCGCCAAACCGCCGCCGGTGACGTGTGCGAAGGTGCGCACATCGGTCTCGGCGATCAGCGCTAGGCAGTCCTTGGCGTAGATCCTGGTCGGCTCGAGTAGCTCCTCGCCCAAGGTGCGGCCGAATTCCTCGACATGCCCGGTGAGCGACATGCGATCGATGTCGAGCAGCACCTTGCGAGCCAGGCTGTAGCCGTTGGAGTGCAGACCGGAGGACCCCATGGCGATCACCACGTCGCCGGGACGGACCCGGTCCGGCCCGAGCACCGCGTCGGCTTCGACCACGCCGATGCCGGTGGCGGACAGGTCGTAGTCGTCCGGGTCCATCAGGCCGGGGTGCTCGGCGGTCTCGCCGCCCAGCAGCGCGCACCCGGCGCGCACGCAGCCCTCGGCGATGCCGGAGACGAGTTCGGCGACCTTCTCCGGGACGACCTTGCCGATGGCGATGTAGTCCTGCAGGAACAGCGGTTCCGCACCGCAGACCACGAGGTCGTCCACCACCATGGCGACCAGGTCGAGGCCGACCGTGTCGTGTTTGTCCATCGCCTGCGCCACCGCGATCTTGGTGCCGACGCCGTCGGTGGAGGCCGCCAGCAGCGGTTCCCGGTAGCCGCCCTTGAGCGCGAACAGCCCGGCGAAACCACCGAGGCCGCCTTGGACCTCCGGCCGGGTCGCCTTCTTCGCCAATGGCCCGAACAACTCGACGGCGCGGTCACCTGCCTCGATGTCCACGCCTGCCGCGGCGTACGAGGCACCACCACTGGGGGTCTGTTCAGTCATTTTCGGGGAAAGCTCCAAACCGAATCGCCGGATAGATGCCTGCTCACGCTACCGGAGCCGGATAACGACCCCGCACCGGTGTTGGCTCGCCCTCTTGACAATAGGGCAGCGCGGGCCGTACAGCGGATCATCAGTCCATCTCACCCTCGGCGAACCGCCCGGCCGGCCGTGTGCGGCGTCGGCGCTGCCGTACCGGGTCGGGCACCGGTACCGCCTCGACCAGACGCCGGGTGTACTCCTCCCGCGGTGTGCGCAGGATGTGATCTCGATCACCTTCTTCGACCACCGCGCCGCCGCGCAACACCACGATGTGGTCGGCGAGCTGATCACACACCGCCAGATCGTGGCTGATGAACAGGCACGCCCAGCCGAACTCGCGCTGGAGCTGACCGAACAGCTCCAGCACCGCCGCCTGCACCGAGACGTCGAGCGCGCTGGTCGGCTCGTCGGCGACCAGCAGGTCCGGGCCGAGTACCAGGGCGCGAGCCAGGCTGGCGCGCTGCCGCTGTCCCCCGGACAGCTCATGCGGATACCGGCGTTCGATGCCCGCGGGCAACCGCACATCATCGAGCAGTCCGCGCACTGTGGTCCGGATATCCGCGGAACTCGCGGCCTTGTGCACGATCAGCGGTTCGGCCACGCACTCGCCCACGGTGAGCCGGGGATTCAGCGAACTGGCCGGGTCCTGGAAGACGAATCCGAAGCGCCGCCGGAGGGGCCGCAGCTTGCGCTGCGACAGTCCCGCGATGTCCTGGCCGCGCACCCGCACCGTTCCCGAGGTCGGCCGTTGCAGTGCCGCGACGCAGCGGCCGATGGTCGACTTGCCCGATCCGGACTCGCCGACCAGGCCGAGCGTCTCGCCGGGACCGATGCGCAGGCTCACCCCGTCAACGGCGCGGAAGCGCGGCCTGCCGAACGGGCCGGGGAATTCGACCACCAGATCGCGGACCTCGAGTACCGGATCGTCCTGGCTGTCGACGGCGGCCGCCGGGCGGTGCGCGATCTGCTCGGCGCCCAGATGGGGCACCGCGGCCAGCAGGGTGCGGGTGTACTCCGCCGCCGGACGCGCGAACAGTTCGTCCACCGCGGCCTGCTCGACCACCATGCCGTCTCGCATCACCACCACGCGGTCGGCGATATCGGCGACCACGCCCATGTTGTGCGTGATCAGCACGATCGCACTGCCGATCCGGTCGCGCAGGTCCCGCAGCAGGGCGAGGATCTCGGCCTGCACGGTGACGTCCAGCGCCGTGGTGGGCTCGTCTGCGATGATCACCTTCGGCTCGCAGGCGATGGCGATGGCGATCATCACGCGTTGTTTCTGGCCGCCGGAGAGCTGGTGTGGGTAGTAGTCCACCCGGTACTCGGGGTCGGGCAAGCCGACCAGGCGCAACAACTCCACGGCGCGTGCCTTCGCGGCCTTCTTGGTCAGATCGGTATGCGCCCGCAGCGCCTCGCCGATCTGGAAGCCGACGGTGAACAAGGGGTCCAGCGCCAGGCCCGGTTCCTGGAACACCATCGAGATCGCGCCGCCGCGCAGTGCGGTGAGCTGCTTCTCGCTCATCGCGGTGACCTGCTGGCCGCCCAGGGTGACCAGGCCGCGCACGGTCGCCGTCTCCGGCAGCAGACCCATCGCCGTGCGCGAGCTCACCGACTTGCCCGAACCGGATTCCCCGACGATGGCCAGCACTTCCCCCGGATCGACCTCGTAAGTGACGTCGGTGACCGCGTGCACCGGCCCCGCGTCGGTGGCGAAGGTGACCGACAGCGATTCGATGGACAGGGCGGGCCGCCTACGGTCGGCTGCGAAGGACTCAGCCATCGGTCGCATCCTTTGCTCTCGCACCCGTTGTGCCCCGCTCGTGGGACGCACCCTCGGGCTCGGCGACATCGGCCCGGATCACCGCCGCGGCGCGACGGGTGCGCAGCATCGGGTTGAGCACTTCGTTGAGGCTCTCGCCGACCAAAGTCATGCCGAGCACGACGAACACGATGGCTACGCCGGGGAAGACGCCGGTCCACCAGATGCCGTTGGACACGTCCGACAACGCCTTGTTCAGGTCGAAGCCCCACTCCGCGGCCTGAGTCGGTTCGATGCCGAAACCGAGGAAACCCAGGCCGGCCAGGGTGAGGATGGCCTCCGACCCGTTGAGCGTGACGATCACCGGCAGCGACTGGGTGACGTTGGCGAGGATGTGCCGGAACAGGATTCGCGTGGTCGACGCGCCGGTCACCCTGGCCGCGTCGACGTAGGGCTCCTGCTTCACGGCCACGGTCGCGTTGCGCACCACACGGAAATACTGCGGCACGAACACCGCCGTGATGGCCACCGCCGCCGACAGCACACCACCCAGGCTGGTCGAGCGACCGCCCGCGACCACGATGGATACCACGATCGCCAGCAGGAGCGTCGGGAACGCGTACATCGCGTCCATGAACAACACCAGCAGCCGGTCCGGCCAGCGGCCGATATAGCCGGACAGCAGCCCGAGCGGCACGCCGATCAGCAGCGAGAGCACCAGCGAGATCGTGATCACCCACAATGCGGTGCGCGCACCGTAGAGCACCCGGGAGAACACGTCTTCCCCGCGCACCGAGGTGCCGAACCAGTGCTCGGCCGACGGCGCTTGCTGACGGACGAAATCGAAGCCGTCGGCGGCGCTCTGGGCGAATCCGTACGGCGCGATCAGCGGAGCGAAGAGGGCGGCGACCACGAAGACGCCGATCGAGCCCAGCCCGAGGATCAACGTCGCTCGCTGTAAACCCGCCGTCAGCGAGAACAACCGCAAGCCCGGCACACCCCGGCGCGCCGCGGGCGGTGTGACCAGCGTTTCGGTCAACAGTTCCGGAGCGCTCATCAGAACCTCACCCTTGGATCGATCAGCGCCACCAGCACGTCCACCACGAAGCTCATCACGGCCACGATCAGTGCGATGAACGCGACGATGCCTTGCACGGCGACGAAATCGCGTGCCGACAGGTACTGCGTGAGCTGGTAGCCGAGGCCCTTCCACTCGAACGTGGTCTCGGTGAGCACCGACGCGCCGAGCATCATCGCGATCTGCATGCCCATCACCGTGACGATCGGGATCATCGCGTTGCGGAAGGCATGCCGGCCGGTCACCACCCGCCGGGACAGGCCACGCGCCCGCGCCGCCTCCACGTAGTCGGCGCGGAGGGTCTGGATCAGGTTGATCCGCACCAGCCGCAGGAAGATGCCCGCCGTGAGCAGGCCCAGGGCGATGGCGGGCAGCACGGCATGTTCCAGCACGTCGAGCAGGTATCGGGAGTCGCCGTAGCGGATCGCGTCGATCACCATGATGTTCGTTTTCGGCGACACGTGCTGCAATCGCAACTCCACGTTGGTGCTCGCCCGGCCCGCCACCGGCAGCCAGCCCAGCCGCACCGCGAACACCAGCTTCAGCAACAGCCCGACGAAGAAGACCGGTGCGGCGTAGAACAGGATCGCCAGCAACCGCAGCCCGGTGTCGGCGGTCGAATCCCGATGGGTCGCGGCGTATCTGCCCAGCGGGATGCCGATCGCGAACGCGACGACCAGGGCCCAGCACACCAGTTCCAGCGATGCCGCGCCGTAGGTGACGACCACCTCGCTGATCTCCCGGTTGTCCTGAGAGCGCCCGAGGTCCCCGTGCAAGAGCCCGGAGAGGTAGTCCCGGTACTGGGCCAGGATCGGCCGGTTCAGCCCGGCCGCCTCCTTGCGCGCTTCGATCTGTTGCTGGGTCATGCGCCCGCCCATCGCCGCGCTGATCGGGTCGCCGACCACGCGCATCAGGAAGAACACGACCGTCACCAGGATCCACGCGGTCACCGGAATCAGCAGCAGGCGCACGCCGAGGTAGCGCGCCAACGCGAGAGGACGGGACTGCTCGCCACCCCTGCCCGTTCGCCGCGGGCCGAAGCGCCGGGTCCGGACAGGTTTCGGTTCGATGTCCGCCGAAATAGTCGTTCCGGGCCCGGCTGTGTCGCCGGAACTCACTTGCTCAGCACCGCGTAGCGGAACTTGAACGACGCGTCGAGCGTCTGCTCCACGCCTTGCACGCCCGCGGCCGCGACCGCGATCTGTTTGCCGGACAGCAGCGGAACGATCGGCAGGAAGTTCCGCGCGAGGTCACGCTGGATCTGCTGGATCTGCTGGAATCGCTTGTCCTTGTCGGGTTGGGTCGCCTGGGCGATCAACTGCGCGGAGATGCCCGGGTCCTCGAAATGCGACTGCAAGAAATTGTTCGGACCGAAGAACGGAGAGAGGTAGTTGTCCGGGTCCGGGAAGTCCGGGAACCAGCCGAACTGGTAGAGCGGATAGCTGTCGCGGGCTCGTTCCCGCTGGTAGGTCACCCACTCGGTGGATTGCAGGTTCACCCGGAACAAGCCGGTGGCCTCCAGCTGCGACTTGATCGCGGCGTACTCCTCGGAGCTGCTGGAGCCGTAGTGGTCGGGGTTGTATTGGAGATTCAGCTCTACCGGCGTCGCCACCCCGGCGTCGGCGAGGAACTTCGCCGCCTGGTCCTTGTTCGGCTGGGCGCCGTAGAGATCCTTGAACGGCTCCGCCGCGCCCGGCATGCCCTGCGGGACCGAGGAATACGCGGGCAGATAGGTGTTCTTGTAGACACCGTCGGCCAGCGCCGCCCGGTCGACGGTGGACGCGACGGCCTTGCGCACGGCCAGCTTCTGCTCCGGCGTGCCGCCCGGCATGGTGTCCAGGTTGAACACGATGTAGCGCAATTCGCCGCCGGGGCCCTCGTGGACGGTGACCTCGCTGTCGGCCCGCAGCGATTCGATGTCGGTGGGTGTGAACGATCGATATCCGACGTCCAGCGACCCGTTCTGCAGGTCGAGCTTCATGTTGTCGGTGGTGGCGTAGTACTTCGTCGCTACCGTCTCGGTCTTCGGGGTCCCGAGGATGCCGTTGTAATCGGCGAACGTTCGGTACTCGACCAGCTTGTTCTTGTCGTAACCGGCGATGGTGTACGGACCGGAGTAGCCCTTGGCACGCACCACGTCCTCGTCCGGCATGACCTTGTCCGGCGCGTACACCCTCTCGTCGACGATCGGCCCCGCCTGGGTGGGCAGGATCGCGGGGAAGGTCTGGTCGTTGGCCACCTTCAATGTGAACGCGACCGTGCGCACGTCCACCACGTCGGTCTTCTCCAGGTTGCCGAGCAGGGACGCGGGCCCGTTCGGGTCGTTGATCCGCAGCATCCGGTCGAAGGAGAACTTGACGCTGGTCGCCGTCAGCGGGTTGCCGTTGGCGAACTTCAGGTTGTCCTTCAGCGTGCAGGTGTACACCGTCGGCGCGGTGAACTCGCACTTCTGCGCCGCGTCCGGCCGAGGCGTCGCGTCGCCGGGGGCGAAGTTGAGCAGGTACTGGTAGATCTGTGTCTCGGCGACCAGCGACCCGTTGTCGTATGCCGCCGCCGGATCGAGGGAGAAGATCTTGTCGGTGGTGCCCGTCACCAGGCCGTCACCGCCCGCACCGGTTCGTCCGGAACCACAGCCCGCCAGCGCCGACGCGGCCAACGTCACCAAGCCGACGACCGCGAGGGCGCGCGTCCCCGCCGAGCGACCGAACCTCGAATTCCTCATCACGGCCCCACTTCTCGAGCGCCGCACCGCATTCCCCCTGAATCGCAGGCCCGGTGCGGACCGGGTGAACTTCCGATCTGATCGGCACCGTACCTATGAAGCATTTTCGGCACGTTACGTTTTCGAAGAAAACTCGCGGCGACGTCAGCAGGTGTTATGTGCCGCGACTACGACCGCCGGAAAACCGGTCGTACGTCCAGGATCGGTGGAGGACGGACCGCGCGATGTCTCGAGCACGCCAGCTCGCGGTGCGCGACAAACGAACACGATCCGCGAGAACGCCTCGGACGAAACCGAACCGCGTGCCGCGGCGAACCAGGCTCAGGGACGGCTCAGCGCGCTCGCATTCGCGTTGTCCCCGAGCAGTGCGGCCTCGGACTGGCCGGTGAGCATGCCCTCGAGCACGTTTTTCCCGATGGCCGCCTCGGTGGGCAGCGGGATGGGATAGTTGCCGTCGAAGCACGCGGCGCACAGCCGCGAGCGCGGCTGCTCGGTCGCGGCGATCATGCCGTCGAGGGAGATGTAGCCGAGCGTGTCGGCGCCGATGGACCGGCGCACGCCCTCGACCATGTCCGCGACGTCGCCCTCGGTCCCCGCGCCGTTGGCGATCAGCTCCGCGCGTGAGGCGAAGTCGATACCGTAGAAGCACGGCCATTTCACCGGCGGCGAGGCGATCCGCACGTGAATCTCCAACGCGCCCGCCTCCCGCAACATCCGGATCAGCGCGCGCTGGGTGTTGCCGCGCACGATCGAATCGTCCACGACGATCAGACGCTTGCCCCGGATGACCTCGCGCAGCGGATTGAGCTTGAGCCGGATGCCCAGCTGCCGGATGGTCTGGCTCGGCTGAATGAACGTGCGCCCGACGTAGGCGTTCTTCATCAGGCCCTGGCCGTATGGCACCCCCGACCCCTGGGCGTAACCGACGGCCGCCGGCGTGCCGGATTCGGGCACCGGGATCACCAGGTCGGCGTCGACGGGATGCTCCTTGGCCAGGCGACGGCCGATCTCCACTCTCGTGGCGTGCACCGACCGGCCGGCGATGGTGCTGTCCGGCCGGGCCAGGTACACGTACTCGAAGACGCAGCCCTTGGGCTCGGGGTTGGCGAAGCGCATCGAGCGCACGCCCTCGGCGTCGATCGCCAGCAGTTCGCCGGGTTCGATCTCGCGGACGAAGGCGGCGCCGACGATGTCCAGCGCGGCGGTCTCACTGGCAACGACCCAGCCACGCTCGAGCCTGCCCAGGCACAGCGGGCGCACGCCGTGCGGGTCGCGCGCGGCGTAGAGCGTGTGCTCGTCCATGAAGGTCAGGCAGAACGCGCCCTTCAAAGTGGGCAGCAGTTCCATCGCGGCCTGCTCGATGCTGGAGTCGGCGGCGGCGTGCGCGAGCAGCGCGGTGACCACATCGGAGTCGGAGGTCGCGGCCGCGGGTTGCGGGCGGCCGCCGCGAACGGAGGCGCCGAGCAAGCCGTATTCGCGTGCGCGACTCGCCAATTCGGCGGTGTTGACCAGATTGCCGTTGTGTCCCAGGGCAAGGCCGGAACCGACCGCGGTGGTACGGAAGATGGGCTGGGCGTTTTCCCAGGTCACCCCGCCCGTGGTGGAGTAGCGACAGTGACCGACGGCGATGTGCCCCGGCATGGCCGCCAGCGTCTGCTCGTCGAACACCTGGCTGACCAGACCCAGGTCCTTGAAGACGAGGATCTGCGAACCGTCCGAGACCGCGATGCCCGCCGCCTCCTGCCCACGGTGCTGCAAAGCATAGAGACCGTAATACGTGAGCTTGGCCACTTCTTCGCTCGGCGCCCAGACTCCGAACACTCCGCACTCCTCGCGCGGCTCGTTCTCATCGACGTCCGGAGCGGAATACGAGGGGGCGGAAATGCTGTCGACCGGCAGTTCGGCGTTGGTCACCGTTTGCTCCCTGTTCGGGCGGGCTGGGGGCGAATTTCATTCTACGGGTGGTCGGCGGCGCGGTCGCACGGCCGCCGCATCCGAGCGGCAATCCAGGTGCTGCGAAGCGCGGCATTTCCGGTAGCGCCAGCTGTTACGGTGCGCACCGTGACGACTACGGACGATGCGGGCAAGACGGAGTCGGGCGCGGCCCCGGCGCGCAGGCCATGGCCTCGGATGGTGCTCTTTCCGCTCGCGGTGCTGAGCCTGCTCACCGCGCTGCTGGGCATCATGTACCTCGACTATGTCGTCGATCCGGAGAAGAACCTGCACGATTTCCCGATCGCCCTGGTCAATCAGGACGTCGGCGACACCATCGGCAGCGGCGCGGACAAGCGGCAGGTCGATTTCGGCAACCAGATCACCGAAGCGCTGTCCGCCGGGGTGCCGTCCGACAAGGTCGACCTGCGTGTGATCAGCATCAACGAATCCGAGCGGCAGATGCAGTCCGGGCAGGTCTACGGCGCGATCGTCATCCCGAGCGATTTCAGCAAGCGGCTCGGCAACTTGGGTGTGGGCAGTGTCATACCCGGCGATATCCAGCGGCCGATCATCACGTTGCAGACCAACCCGCGCACCGGCGCGTTCGGCACCCAAATCGTGCTGCGGGTCGGCAACGAGGCGCTGGCCGAGGTGAACAAGCAGGTCGGCAAGCAGTTGCTCGATCAGGTGACCGCGCAACTCGCCCCGCCGCCCGGAGGTCCCCCCGCGCCCGAACTCACGGGTGCGACCAAGGTCGCGCTGGCGTCGCCGATCCAGGTGGTCGAGCAGCAGTATCATCCGCTTCCGCACGGCAGCGGCCAGGGACTGACCGCGTTCTTCTACGCCCTGTTGCTGCTGTTGGCCGGTGTGGTCGGCGCGATGGTGATCCACACCATGATCGATGCCCAGCTCGGCTTCGTGCCCACCGAATACGGCCCCTGGTATGTGCACTATCCGCCGACGCCGATCTCCCGGTTCCGGACCCTGCTGCTCAAGTGGGGCGTGTTCGTGCTCGCGGCGAACATCGTCGCCGCGGTGTTCCTGGTCGTCGGCAAGCTGCTGGACATGCCGATCGGCAATCCGCTCGCCCTCTACCTCTACAGCGCGCTCGCCATGACCGCCGTGGGCGTGACCGGTCTGTCCATGCTGGCGGCGATCGGCTCGGCGGGCCTGCTGGTGAACCTGATCCTGTTCGTCATCCTCGGCTTGCCGTCCTCCGGAGGAACGGTGCCGATCGAGGCGACACCGCAGTACTTCGGCTGGCTCGCCTCCTTCGAGCCCATGCACCAGGTGTTCCTCGGGGTGCGCTCGATCCTGTACTTCGACTCGAGTTTCGAGGCGGGACTCACCCGCGGAGTGTGGATGGCGGTCCTCGGCTTGGCGATCGGGCTCATCTTCGGTGCGGCGGTCACCCGTTTCTACGACCGCAAGGGGCTGGAGCGCCGCAACATCCTCCAGGCGTGACCCGGCGCGTCGGAATACTCGGCATTGCGGGCGGCGGCACCCGCCCCGAGGGTCACCGACGCTCTCGAAGCCACGGCGAGCTCCGCAGCCGGACACGCTCCTCGATCGCGGGTGCGCGGTCCGCGTCAGGCAGTCGTGGCCCGCACGATCGGCAGCCAGTGGGCTATCTCGGCCGCACGGGTGCCCGAGGCGCTGACCGCACCGGAGGTCACGGCGGCGTCGAAGTCCAGCAGCCCGGTGGCCAGCAGGAGCCAGGTACGCGGGTCGGTCTCGACGACGTTCGGTGGGGTGCCCCTGGTGTGCCGGGGCCCCTCGACGCACTGCACCGCGACGAATGGCGGCACCCGGATCTCCACCGAGTGACCGGGCGCGGAGGCTGCCAGCGAGCGCGCAGTGGTCCGCACCGCCGCCGCGAGTGTCGCACGCGTAGGCGCTTTCTCGGACTCGTCGCGCAACCACTCGCTCACCGCCGCGACCGCGGCCCGCATCTGGGCGGGGTCGACCGTCCCTCGTCCTGCCACGGTTCCGACCCTACTTCCCTGCCCCCGTTGGCCTGTGTGGTCGCCCGCTGCCTCACGCCCGCGAACGGTGCGAGGCACCGGGCAGCCAGGCGGTCACGCCTTGGGGGTGGCGCGCATTCCGACGTAGCAGCATTCGGTGCCGTCGGTGAGGGTGTCGAAGACGACGGGCATGTAGTCCTCGCTGAAGGACGGGCCCGCGCCGGACGCGGCGAAGACGGTGGGACCGACGGGGGTCAGGTCCATGCTCAGCGCGGGTGACATGCCCGCCATACCGTCGACGAATTCGTAGAGCATGTGGCCGGTGCCGTCGTCCCGCTTGGTGACGGTGATCACCACTCCCGCCCGCCGGTAGGTGCCGACGAACGGGGCGATGTCCACCGCGGCCGGCGGGTCGGCCGGGCCGAACACCTCCGGCACCCGAACGTCCGCCAATTCGGCGAGCAGCTCGCGGAACAGGGCCGCGTAGAGCGGCCGCGCGCCACCACCGTTGGTGAGCAGCGCCACCGCGACGCCCGCTTCCGGCACTGCCCGCAGATACGCGTACTGGCCGATCGCGGCACCGTCGTGGCCGAATCCCTTGATGCCGTCCCAGTCGTAGAGGGTCCACCCGAGCCCCCAGCCGTCGGCGCTGACGGTCCACTTGTCCGGGACGTCGACCTCCCGCCGCCGCATCGCGGCGACCGACGCCGCGGAGAGGACCGCGGTGCCGTCGGCGGCGCGTCCGCCGTCGAGATGCATGCGGGCGAAGCGGACCATGTCACCCGCCGACGTGATCACCCGGGCCGCCGGCCCGACACTGCGGGGCATCGCGTCCCATTCCGGAGCGGGCTCCGGGTCGACGCCCGCCGCCCCGAGGTGGCTCATCGCGACGCGGAAACGCAGCGCCTGCTCGGGCAGCGTCACCAGGTGGCCGAGTCCCAGCGGGCCGGCGAGCATGTCCCGCACGGCCTCGTCCCAGGTCATGCCGGTGAGCACTTCGACGACGCGACCGAGCACCACATAGCCGAGGCTGCCGTAGGACATCGCCGTGCCGGGGGCGCAATCCAACGCCACATTCCGTGCCGCGGCGACGTATCCGGCGAGGCAATCGTCACCCCGCCCGGTGTCGTGGTTGAAATCGTTTGTGACACCGCCGGTATGGCTGAGCAGCTGCCTGATGGTGATCGTCGCCGTCGCCCGCTCGTCGGGAGTGGCGAATTCCGGCAGGACGTCCACCACCGGCGCGTCGAGGTCGAGCCTGCCCGCGTCGACGAGCCGCATGATCAGCGTCGCGGTGTACACCTTGGCGATCGAGCCGCAGAGGAACACCGAGTCGGTGGTCACCGGCACTCCCGTCCCCCGGTGCAGGACACCGCTGGCGATCTCGTAAACCTGTCCGTCCACCAGGACCGCCAGCGACGCGCCCGGCACGTGATGCTCGGCGCGCAGCTCGTCCAACCGTGCCTGCCAGCGGGCCACGGAGAACCTGCGCCCGGTCGAGGTCGTGCTCCCCCAGTCTCCGCGTACCTGCCACGCGCCCGTCTCGTCCCAGTTCACCGTGTTCGACATTTCTTCTCCCAGACTTTTCGCGTTGCGCACACCGTGCGCGTTATGCGAACACTGTACCCATATCGAAACGACGTGCGCAACTGTGTGGTTGCAGCCACTGTCCGGCTTCGGTTGCGGCAAGGCCCATTCGGCTCGGGAACGCCGCCGTGCCGACGACCGTCAGGACCGAGATCGACCAGGCAGCGGGGGCTTTTCCTGTAGGTGACCGATCGGCGCGGCGCCTGGTTCGGCGGCTCCGTCGGGGCGTTGCTGTCCGCTACGCGACTGTCAGCCGCGTCCCGCAGAGACCCGCACGGCTCAACCATCCACAGTCGTCTCGAGGTGAGCCGAGCCGTTCAGCGCTTGCGCAACAATCCCTCGACGCGACGGGCCAGCCGCGGTGCGATCGCGCCGCCCGCATTCAGGGTGAGGTGCAGCAGCGCCGGCGCGATGGCGCCTGCGGTACGCCGGCGCAGCCACCCGAACACGACGCCGCCCGCGGCGGTCACGGCGACGGTCGCCGCAACGCTGTCGCCAACGGCTCGCGCGGGAGCGATGTGCCAGAGACCGAACGTGGCCGCGCCGAGCAGCGTCCCCGCCCGCGGACCCACCGCGGTGTCCAGCAAAGGATCCAGCGTCCCGCGGAAGACGAGTTCCTCGCTGTAGACGGTGCCGAGCGGGATGTGCACGGCCACCCACTCCCTCGTGGGCACTTCAGGCGCGCGGTCGGGCAGCGCGGCCAGCTGCCACCGCAGCGATGGAACGGCAAGAGCCACGACGTATCCGGTGCCGGTGATCGAGGCGGCGAACACCCCCCAGCGCAGGCCGCGAACCGAGCAGCGGCCCGCCTCGTCGCGCAGCGCGAGCGCGTACGCGGTGGCGAAACCGGCGTTGGCGGCGGTCCGGCCGCGGATGCCGAGACCGAGCCGGGGCAGAACCGCGTTGTTCCAGAGGAGCGGAAACGCCATGGCCGCCATCGTTCGCACGGCGCGCCGTGAGTTCACTTGGTCGTCCGCTCGAAATCCTCCGCCGTCTCCACTTCGGCCCGGATCCGTTCGGAACGCGCCGCGGTCCAGTCCGGCGGCGCGGCGATGGCCGCCCAGCCGTCGAGCACCAAAGTGCCGTAACGATGTCCGTGCCCGTCGGTGACGCCTTGGGCGTTGGTCAGGTCGGCGGCCACCTGCCAGAACGTGACGAACGGCCACCAGCGCATCTGGGAGGAGACGTCCGAGCCGCGCGGCTCGGACAACCAATCCGGTTGCGAGAAGATCAGATCCGTCGACCACCAGACGATCGGGTCGGACGCGTGCTGCAGATAGGCGATGCGCGGCGCACGCCACTCCGAGGACGGCCGCGCCAAATCGGCGCTGTCGGAGGCGAACCGGACCACCAGTCCGTCCGCGTACAACGGCTGCACCTCACGGGAGCCCGGATCGCGGCGTGCGACGAATTGCTGCCACAGCCGGTTGGAGTTGGGCGGGCCGACCCACAGCGCGCCGTCGACCTTGGCGCGCAGGTCGGCCAAGCCGTCGAACGCCGCTTCGGACCCCTGTGAGCCCAGGCTCTCCCCGTACACCAGCAGCTTGGGACGCGCTTGCGGCGGGCGCGCGGTCCAGTGCTCGTACACCGCGTCGAACAAGTCCCTGCCCGCCGCGGCGGCCTTGGTGCGGTCGGCCAGGAACGACAGCACGCTCGGCAGGTACGAGTACTGCGTGGCGACGATCGCGGTGTCGCCGTCGTACATGTACTCGATCGCCCCCGCGGCCAGCGAGTTCACCCACCCGGTGCCGGTGGTGGTGACCACCACGAGCGCCTTCCGGTCGAACGCCCCGGTCCGCTCCAGCTCGGACACCGCCAGATCGGCCGGTTCCACGCCGCCTTCGACCGACTCCAAGCCGACGTAGGCCCGGATCGGCTCTTTGGCGGGGCGGCCGGTGACCGAGGTGATGCGGCTGGCCGTGGGACCGTGCGAGACGAACCAGCGTCCCTCGAACCCGAGGGTCTCCCATTTCGCCAACGAGGTCGGGCTGCCGGAGCGCTCCGGTTGTCGCGGCTGGACGGCGTTCACGGAGGTGTGGTCGTTGCGCACGCTGAAGGCCGAGTTGGCCACCGCGAAGAACGCCTGCGTGGCGACGCCGTTGAAGATCGTCACGGCCAGCACCACCAGCACCAGGAACCCGGCGGCCGGTGCGAGTTCCCGGGGCACTCG
This sequence comes from Nocardia asteroides, assembly GCA_019930625.1. Taxonomy (NCBI): domain Bacteria; kingdom Bacillati; phylum Actinomycetota; class Actinomycetes; order Mycobacteriales; family Nocardiaceae; genus Nocardia; species Nocardia asteroides. The sequence continues at coordinate 2,555,982 of CP082844.1, read as the reverse complement.
CACCCACCGGTTGAGCAGGCGGGCCAGGAACAGGATGATCTCCCGCAACGTCCGGTACACCGCGACCACCGCGGCGCCGACCAAAAGGCTCAGCAGACCGGTGCGCAGGTAGGCGGGCGTGGTGGTGCCCTCCATGCCCATCAGCGCGGTGATCTCGCGCTGCCAGCGCGCCGACTGCACCAGCATCAAGGCGGCACTCAGCGCGGCGGTGAAGAGCACGGCGGACTTGACCGCGTACCGCACCCAGGTCGGCGGCGCCGAGATCTTCAGCCGCGGCCGCACCCAGAGCCGGAAAAGCCACTCCAGCAGGCAGCCGACGCCGTACCCGATCGCGGCGTTGATCCCGCTGATCAGCCCCTGGAACAACCAGTCGCGCGGCAGCAGAGAAGGCGTCACCGACAGGGCGAAGAACACCGTCGCGATCACCAAGCCGACGTAGTTGAGGTCGATGACGTCCTCGGCGCGCCGGGTCACCGCGACTGCGCGTCTACGCAGCTTCCGCATGGCTCCGGCGGTCTCCAGCATTCGACCAGTATGGCGGTCGCCACCGACGACCCGGCGCGTTGCCCGGCGCCACGCGGGCCCGCTCGACGCAGATCACACCGCTATGGCAACTACCCATTTCGCTCGAGTAGTTGTACACGGGTGCGTGGTCGGCGTGATCCGCAGACTTGACACCCATGAGCACATCGACCGCGCGGCCGAAGGCCAGCGCCGCCTATGTCGCGCAGGCGGCGATCGCCTTCGGCGTCAGTTTCGTCGGAGTGGGCATCGGGGTCTACGCGTTGCCATTGGACGCCTGGCAGCGCGGATTCCTCGGGATGTCCGTGCTCTTCCTGGTCACCAGCACGTTCACGCTCGCGAAAGTGGTGCGCGACCAGCACGAGGCGGCGACCATACACGGTCGCATCGATCAGGCGCGGATGGAGAAGCTGCTCTCCGAGCACGATCCATTCCATTCCGTCGCCTGAACACGCGCACCTGGGCGGGCCCGGTAACGAGGGGTTCAGGCCCGCCCAGGTGGGCGTTTTCGTCAGACGGCGCCCGCGCCGAACAGCCTCGGCAGCGTGCCCTCGTGCGCGGCCCGCAGCTCCTCGAGAGTGACCGAGAACTGGCCCTGCACCTCGACCGAATCCGAGCCCTGGTCGACCACGCCGATGCGCACCCACGGCAGTTCGCGGGCGGTGCACATGCGGGTGAACCTGGTCTCCTCCGAGCGGGGAACGGCGACCAGCACGCGGCCGGCCGACTCGGAGAACAGCATGACGAACGGGTCGGCGTCCTCGGGGAGCAGGACGCGGCACCCGGTCTCACCGGCGAGCGCGGCTTCGACGACGGCCTGAGCGAGGCCGCCCTCGGAGAGGTCGTGGGCGGCGCTGATCATGCCGTCGCGCGACCCGGCGGTCAGCACCTCCGCGAGCAACTGCTCGCGGGCGAAATCGACCTGCGGCGGGACGCCGCCGAGGTGGTCGTGCACCACCTGGGACCAGATCGAACCGCCGAACTCGTCGCGGGTATCGCCGAGCAGGATCAGCGTCTCACCCGGTTCCAGGCCGAGGCCGGTCGGGATGCGACGGTGCACGTCGTCGAGCACGCCCAGCACGCCGACCACCGGGGTCGGCAGGATCGCGGTCTGGCCGGTCTGGTTGTAGAAGCTGACGTTGCCGCCGGTGACGGGGATGCCGAGCGCCACGCAACCGTCCGCCAGGCCCCGCACCGCCTGCTGGAACTGCCACATCACACCGGGGTCCTCCGGCGAACCGAAGTTCAGGCAGTTGGTGACCGCCTTCGGGGTCGCACCGGTGGTCGCCACGTTGCGGTAGGCCTCGGCCAGCGCCAGCTGCGCACCGGTGTAGGGGTCCAGCTTGGTGTAGCGGCCGGACGCGTCGGTGGCCAGCGCGATGCCACGGCCGGTCGCTTCGTCGATCCGGATGACGCCCGCGTCGGCCTGATCGGCGAGCACCGTGTTGCCGCGCACGTAGCGGTCGTACTGCTCGGTGATCCACTTGCGACTGCACAGCTGCGGGCTGGAGATCATCCGCAGCAGCGTGTCGCGCAGTTCGTCGGCGGTCTTCGGCCGGGTGAGCCGGTCGGGGGTATCGGCGATCAGCGCGTCCTGCCCGTCGGGACGCGCGACCGGGCGCTCGTACACCGGGCCCTCGTGCGCGACGGTGCGCGGCGGCACATCGACCACGGTGTCGCCGTGCCAGGTGACCACCAGCCGGTCACCGTCGGTGACCTCGCCGATCACCGTGGCCAGTACGTCCCACTTGCGGCACACGGCCATGAACGCGTCCACGTTCTCGGGCGTGACGACCGCGCACATGCGCTCCTGTGACTCGCTGGAGAGCACCTCGGCGGGCGTCATGTTGGCCGCGCGCAGCGGCACCTTGTCCAGCTCGATGTGCATGCCGCCGTCCCCGGCGGCCGCGAGCTCGGAGGTGGCGCAGGACAATCCGGCGCCGCCGAGGTCCTGGATGCCCACCACCAGCTTCGCCGCGTACAGCTCGAGACAGCACTCGATGAGCACCTTCTCGGTGAACGGGTCGCCGACCTGCACCGAGGGCAGCTTCTTGCGGCCGGAGCCGGACTCGTCACCGGAGAAGGTGTCCGAGGCCAGCACCGAGACGCCGCCGATGCCGTCGAGGCCGGTGCGCGCGCCGAACAGCACGATCTTGTTGCCGGTGCCGGAGGCGAAGGCCAGGTGCAGGTCCTCGACCCGCATCACACCGGCGCACAACGCGTTCACCAGCGGGTTGCCCTGGTAGGAGGGGTCGAACACGGTCTCGCCGCCGACGTTCGGCAGGCCGAGCGAGTTGCCGTACCCGCCGACGCCGCGCACCACGCCGTCCACCACGCGACGGGTGTCGGCCGCGTCCGCCGCGCCGAAGCGCAACTGGTCCATCACCGCGATCGGACGCGCGCCCATCGCCATGATGTCGCGCACGATGCCGCCGACGCCGGTGGCCGCACCCTGGTAGGGCTCGACGTAGGAGGGGTGGTTGTGGCTTTCCACCTTGAAGGTGACCGCCCAGCCGTCGCCGACGTCGACGACGCCCGCGTTCTCACCGATGCCCGCGAGCATGGACTCGCGCATCTCGTCGGTGGTGGTCTGGCCGAAGTAGCGCAGGTGCACCTTCGAGGACTTGTAGGAGCAGTGTTCGCTCCACATCACGGAGTACATCGCCAGTTCGGCGTCGGTCGGCCTGCGACCGAGGATTTCCTTGATGCGCGCGTACTCGTCGTCTTTGAGGCCGAGTTCTTTGTAGGGTTGCGGCACGTCGGGGTTTGCTGCGGCTGCGCTGACGGTGTCGACCTGCGGAGTCACGGAGTACCAGGGTCCTTTCGGCCGGGCATTGTGAAGCGACGAGCGTTGTCACTGGGTGGCGGCGAGATGCCTGGGTTCAAGTCTAGAGGCAGTGGGTAGGGGCCCCACGCACCGGCTACTCTGAGCCGGTGAACGAAGGATCGGGGGTCGCGAATCCGGGTGGGCGATCGATCGCCACGGACGCCGCGCTCGCCTCGGGCGGAGACTCGGGAACCGCGCCCGGCGCCGCGTCGCCGAACCTGCCGGAACCGAAAGTGCGCTGGCTGATTGCTGCTATCGCGTTGTTCGCGGTGTCGGTGCTCGTGTCGCTGCTGGTGCACTGGTGGCACGGCTACATCGACCTCCAGGTGTATCGCAACGGCGCCCGGGTCTGGCTGGACGGCGGCGATCTCTACGGCCCGATGCCGCCGGTCGAGGGCATCGGACTTCCGTTCACCTATCCGCCTCTGGCCGCGTTGTTCTTCGCGCCGCTGGCCCTGATGCCGCTGGTGGTCGCCGAGGTGCTGGTGGTCGTCACCTCCGTGGCGAGCCTGGGCATCTCGCTGTGGCTGGTGCTTGCGCGCCCGCGTCCGGAGCTTTCCCGCCCGGCCGTGCTCACCCTGGTCGTCGGCGCGGTCGCGGTGGCGCAGTTCTTCGAACCGATCCGCCAGACCTTCGGTTTCGGACAGATCAACCTGGTGCTGATGGCCGCGATCACACTGGACTGCCTGGTGCGCAAGCCGTTCTGGCCGCGCGGCATGCTGATCGGCATCGCGGTGTCGGTGAAATTGATCCCGGCCGGTTACCTGCTGTACTTCCTGCTGCGCAAGGACTGGAAGGCCGCGGGCACGCTGGTCATCTCCGCCATCGCTGCGGTGGGCCTCGGATTCCTGCTGTTCCCCGGCGATTCCGTGGACTACTGGTTCCACACCCTCGCCGACACCGGCAGGATCGGCCCCCCTTACTTCGCGGGCAACCAGTCCATCAAGGGCATGGCCTTCCGCTTGGGCGTCGACGACACGGTGGCCACCGTGCTGTGGATCGCGCTGTCGGCGCTGGCCGTCGCGCTCGCCGCGGTGTGGATGCGCAGGCTGATCGACGCGGGCGCGACCGTGGCGGCGTTGCTGGTGAACGCCGCGGTGGTGCTCTTGGTCTCGCCGGTGTCCTGGTCGCATCACTGGGTGTGGATCGCGCCCGCGCTGGTGGTCACCGCCGATCTCGTGGTGCGCGGCGCGCGCAGCCCGCGGGTGATCGGCGCGGTCGCGGCGGCCACCGTGCTGTTCCTGATCGGTCCGCACTGGCTGCTGCCGCACTCGCGCGACCGCGAGCTGGAATGGGCCTGGTGGCAGCAGATCATCGGAAGCAGCTACGTTCTGGCCACTTTCGCCGTCCTCGTCGTCGCGGTGGTCACCTACCGCCCGGCGGTCTCGGGTGTGAGGAAGGCGGCCAGCGCCGCGGCATAAGCCGGAACGTCGAACGCGCCCATCAGCTCGCGCGCCGAATGCATCGCCAACTGCGGCGCGCCGACGTCGACGGTGGGCATGCCGGTGCGCGCGGCGGTCATCGGGCCGATCGTGGAGCCGCAGGGCAGGTCGGCGCGATGCACGTAGCGCTGCAACGCGACTCCGGCCTGAGCACAGGCCAGCGCGAACGCCCCGGCGCCGGTGGCGTCGGTGGCGTAGCGCAGATTCTGGTTGACCTTCAGCACCGGCCCGCCGTTGACCTCGATCCGGTGCGCGGGCTCGTGCCGCTCCGGATAATTCGGGTGCGTCGCGTGCGCCATGTCACCGGACGCGCACACCGAACCGGCCAGCGCGGCAAGGTAATCGACGCGCCCACCACCGCGCGCGAGCACGATGCGTTCCAGCACCGCGGGCAGCAGATCCGACTGCGCGCCACGGTCGGATTGGCTGCCGACCTCCTCGTGGTCGAACATGGCCAGCACCGGGATCGCCGCGCCCGGATCGTCGATCGCGGCCAGGAACGCGTGCAAACCCGCGAAACAGGTGCCCTGGTTGTCCAGGCGCGGCGCGCTGACCAGGTCGTGGTCGCGACCGATCAGCCTGCTCGGGGCCAGGTCGTGGGTCATCAATTCCCAGCCGAGCACCTCGCCGGGATCGACCCCGGCCCGATCGGCCACGAAATCGATGAACGCCGCCGCTTCGTACCCGACGCCCCACACCGCGTTGACGTGCCGCTGCGGATCCAGCGTGACGCCCCTGCGGTCCTCGGACAGGTGGATGGCCAGCTGCGGCACCCGCAGGATCGGCTCATCGATGCGAACCAGCCGCTCACGCACCGTGTTCGCCTCGCGTACGCTCAGCCGTCCCGAGACACCGAGTTCCCGGTCCAGCCAAGAGTTCAGCCACGCACCGCCGTACGGCTCCAACCCGACGAGCTGCCAGCCCGCCGAGGTGAGATCGGGATGCTGCTTGACGCGCAGGTTGGGACTGTCGGTGTGCGCCCCTACCACGCGGAACGGGGTCGCGCCCGCGGCGTCTCCGGCAGCCCAGGCGACCAGTGAGCCGCCGCGAACCACGTAGTGCCTACCCGGACCGTCCGAGGGCCAGGTCTCCGATTCGGCGAGCCGGGTGAACCCGCGCGCGTCCAATTCCGCGGCGACCGTGCGGCAGACGTGGAACGGCGACGGAGACGCATCGATGAACGCGCACAGCCCGGCGGCCGTGGCAGCGGTGGAGGAGACGGGCATGCCTGCGATCCTAGGCAAGTGGGCCGCGACCGTAGTGTCCCGGTCGGCGCGCGCGTGCGCCTGATATCGGTCGAGACGGTACGAGCCTTGCCGTTATCGCGGAGAATTCGCTCGCGCGGAGCCCCGCCACGCGGGCTATTCACAGTGGAACATAACGGCAAGAATGGTTTGCCGGACGATCACAAATCGGACGTTCGGGGCATTCATCGGATGAATGTCCGGTACTGTGGAGTATTACTCCGAGGCGATGGAAACCAGGTCGAGCAATCGCATGAGTTCGGTATATCGGCGCGCGCCGATTCGTCCGCGCAACTCCTGCTCGGCGCGCGCCTCCTCCGCACGCACCTCCGCGACCAGATCGGCTCCGAGCCTGCTGAGGCCGATCAGGATGCGGCGCCGATCGTCCTGTGCGGCGAGCCGGAAGATCAGGCCGCGCTCGGCCAGATAGTCGGCGTGCCGGGTGGCCGAGGACGGCGCGAGCTGCGATTTGGCTGCCAGCTCGGTCATCGTGATACCCGTGTCCCCACACAGATTCGACAGCATCGACCACTGATCCGGGGAGAGTTGCCTGGCGCACAACGCCGTGTCCAAGTGCCGCACCCAACCGCGCTCCGCGGCACGCAGCGCGCCATGCAGCGTCGAATTTCCGCTTACAATGGACGTCATTATTCCCTGCCTGCCATGAATTTCGCTCGAACGAGAAGAAGAGTACCGAATGTCGACGCCGTTCGAGAGCCCCGAGGGCACAATCGAGGTCCTCAACATAGTTCCGCGGCAGGGACCGGGCGGTATCGTCGCGCCGTCCTGCGATGCGGCGGTAACGCTCGCGGTCGACGAAATCAACCGGAGTGCGGGAATTCTGGGGCGGGAAATTCGTACCACGAATATCGACGGGGGCCGCCCGCCACACGAGGTCGCCGCCGAGGTCTCCGCGCTGCTGTCCACCGGCATGGTGCACGCCATCACCGGGTGGCACACCTCCGCGGTCCGGCGGGCTGTGGCGCGAGCGGGCGCGGGCCGGGTGCCATACCTGTACGCCACCAGCCATGAGGGCCTGACCGACGAACTGCCAGGCGTGCTGATGCTCGGCGAGCACCCGGCCGGGCAGACCGTGGCCGCCGTGCACTGGCTCGAACGCGAGTACGGCGTGCGGCGCTGGGCCGTCATCGGCAACGACTACATCTGGCCGCGCCGTTCCGCCGCCGCGATCCGCGCGAGCCTGTCCGATCCGGCGGCGATCGTGCTGGAACAGTTCGTGCCGCTGGGGTCGCCGAGTTTCTCCGGCTTCCTCGATCATCCGGCACTCGACCTGGCCGACGCGGTGGTGATCCTGATGGTCGGCGCCGACGTCGCCCGCTTCAACCGGCAGTACGCGGCCACCGGCCGCGCCGCGAGTCAGCTGCGGGTCAGCCCGGCCGCCGACGAGAACGTGCTGCTGGCGGCGGGCCCCGAGGCCAACCGCAACTTCTTCGTGGCGTCCAGCTTCTTCCTCGACGACCGCACGCCCGACGGACGCGACCGGATGACCCGCTACACCGCGCGCCACGGCGCGTTCGCCCCCGCGCTGACCAGCTTCAGCAACGCCACCTACGAAGCCATCCACACGCTGGGCGCGCTCGCACGGGCGGTCGGATCATTGGAAGTGCCCGAGATACTCGATGCCCTCGATCACGGCCTGTTCCTCGAAACCCCCGCCGGGGTGCGGGGTTTCCGCGGCAACCAGGCGATTCAACGCGGATATATCGCCCGCGCGAAAGGCGTCGACTTCGACATCATCGACCGCATCAGCTGAAGTCGACAAACGCCGAGACCGAGCGTCGTCCGTTCGTGGCCCGGCGGCCGGATCACACAGCGACCAGGGTGTCCAGCACGGAGAGGAACAGGCCCAGACCGTCGTCGCTGGGTCCGGTCAGCGGCTCGGTGGCGTGCTCCGGATGCGGCATCAAGCCGACGACGCGACCGTTGGCCGAAGCGATGCCCGCGATGCCGCGCTGCGAGCCGTTCGGGTTGTCGCTCGAGTAGCGGAAGACGACCCTGCCCTCGCCTTCGAGTTGGTCCAGCACGGCCTCCGACGCCTGGTAGCGCCCCTCACCGGACTTGAGCGGGATGAGGATCTGAGCGCCCGGCTCGAAGCGGGAGGTCCACACGGTGGACACCGAATCCACGGTGAGCCACTCGTCGCGGCAGATGAAGTGCAGGCCCTCGTTGCGGGTCAGCGCGCCGGGCAGCAACCCGGCCTCGCACAGCACCTGGAAACCGTTGCAGATACCCAGCACCGGCAGTCCGGCGCCCGCCGCGCGCACGACTTCGCCCATCACCGGGGCGAACCGGGCGATGGCGCCGGCACGCAGGTAGTCGCCGTAGGAGAAGCCGCCGGGCACGATCACCGCGTCGACGCCCTTCAGGTCGGCGTCGGCGTGCCACAGGCTGACCGCCTCGGCGCCGGCCAGGCGCACCGCCCGGGCCGCGTCGACGTCGTCGAGCGTGCCGGGAAACGTGATGACCCCGATGCGCGCGGTCATGAAACGCGGACCACCTTCCACTCCTCGATCACCGTGTTGCACAGCAGCGATTCGGCGATCTGCTCGAGCGCCGCGTCATCGACGCTGTCGTCGACGTCGAGTTCGAATCGCTTGCCCTGCCGAACGTCCGAGACGCCCTCGAATCCCAGGCGCGGGAGTGCGCCGACGATGGCCTGCCCCTGCGGATCCAGGATTTCGGCCTTCGGCATCACCTCGACCACGACTCGTGCCACGCGTTGCTCCTCATGTGGTTGGGGGGTTACCTCAGCAGCGTAGTTGTGCAGGTCGGGCACGGCATCCGCGGGGTCGGCCAAGACATCGGCGATGTCACGGAGAACACACCGGGCGTGGATAGCATGACGGCATGCGCATAGCCCACTTCGGTCATTCCTGCCTCCTCGTCGAGCTGCACGGCAAGAAGATCCTGTTCGACCCGGGCACCTTCTCGCACGGCTTCGAGGGCCTCACCGGCCTGGACGCGATCGCGGTCACCCATCAGCATCCCGACCACATCGACCCGGACCGGATCGAGGCGCTGATCGAGGCGAACCCCGGCGCACGGTTGCTGTCGGATCCGCAGACCGCCCAGCAGCGCGGCGAGCCGTGGGAACCGGTGCGCGCGGGCAACATCCTGACGCTCGACGGTCTCCAGATCACCGGCGGCGGCGGCAGGCACGCCGTCATCCACCCGGAGATTCCCGTGATCGACAACACGGTCTTCCTGCTGGGCACCCCGGCCGACCCGGCGCAGCTGGTACACCCCGGTGATTCGCTGTGGGTGCCGCCGGTCCCGGTCGGCGTGCTGGCCGCTCCGGCGGTCGCACCGTGGATGCGGATCAGCGAGGCCGTCGATTACCTGCGCGCCGTCGCGCCGCGGGTAGCGCTGCCCATCCACTTCGGCATCATCCGGCCCGAGGCACAGGGCATCTACTTCGGCCGGCTGAACGAGATGGCGCCCGAGGGGACCGAATTCCGGGTGCTCGCACCGGAGGACGCCACCGAGCTGTAGGCCTAGCCGGTATAGGTCGCGAGGAACAGCGCTTCGGCCAGCGCCATGTGCTCGATCTCCTCGGGATCGACGCTCTCATTGGGCGCGTGGATCAGAGATTTCGGTTCTTCGACTCCGAGCAGCATGATCTCCGCGTCCGGGTAGGTGGCGGCGAAGACGTTGCACAGCGGGATCGAGCCGCCTTGCCCCTGGGTGGTCGGCGCGCGTCCATAGGATGCGGCCAGCGCCGCCTCCATCGCCGCGCGCGCCGGTCCCCCGGCGGGAGACCGGAACGGCGCGGCGATGCCTTCCAGTTCCACGGTCAGCTGGGCGCGCCACGGCGTATGCGCCTGCAGATGCGCCACGAGAGCCCGGTGCGCCTGATCCGGATCGGTGCCCGGCGGAATCCGCAGATTCAGGCGGGCCCGCGCGATCGGCGGAATCGCGGCCGCGGATCCCACCACCGGCGGCGCGTCGATGCCCAGCACCGTCAGCGCCGGTCGCGCCCAGAGCAGATCGGCGACGTCGCCGTCACCGATGAGTTCGACATCGCGCAGGACGCCCGCGTCGGCGTGGAACTGCTCGCGCGGGTACCGCACGCCCGGCCAAACCTGATCGTTGGCCAAGCCGTCGATCGTGGTGTTGCCTCGCTCGTCGCGCAGCGAGGCCAGCAGCTGGATCAGCGCGGCCAGCGCGTCGGGGGCCGGGCCGCCGAACATGCCGGAATGCAAAGGGCTCGCGAGCGTTTCGACGGTGACCACGACGTTCACGCCACCGCGCAGCGTCTCGGTCAGCGTCGGCAGGCCCGCGGCGAAATTACCGCAGTCGCCGATCACGATCGCGTCCGCGCGCAGCAGGTCCGGGTGGGCTTCGACGAACCGCTCCAGTCCCCCGGTGCTCTGCTCCTCGGAGCCCTCCGCGACCACGGTGACACCCAGCGGCAGGTCCGGGCCGAGCGCACGCAAAGCCGTCAGGTGCATGACGATGTTGCCCTTGCAATCCGCGCTGCCGCGCCCGTACCAGCGGCCGTCGCGCTCCGTCAGCTCCCACGGCGAGGTACGCCACGCGGCCTCGTCCATCGGCGGCTGGACGTCGTAGTGACAGTAGAGCAACACCGTCGGCGCGCCCTCGGGAGCGGCCCGTGAGGCGACGACTGCCTTGGTGCCGTCCGGCGTTTCGTGCAGGCCGACCGTGGTGAGCCCCGCGGCGGCGAACGCGTCGGCCACCCACTGCGCCGCACGATCGCACTCCTCGGGAGGAAACTGCCGCGGATCGGCTACCGACTTAAACGAGACAAGTTGCGCCAGATCGGTTTTCGCCTGCTCCATCAAGCCTGCCACCGCACCGCGCAGCGCCGCGACACGCACATCCTCCGTCATTCCCCAACCTTATCTCCCGCCCTGGAACAGGAGGTCGTGCAACGAGTCGGGTGTCCGGGCGCGGCCTGTGATCCGGGGCGATTCCCAGACGAGTACGAAGTGCGTCCAGAAGTCGGTCGCCGTGTGTCAAGGTGGGCGGGGAGGATGCCGGCAATCGAGTGGCATCCTCCAGGAGAGACGAGGCATACCCGCACACCTGTCGAATCGGGAGGCCGTACTCATGTCCGAAGGAGCCGATGATCTGTTCGCCCTACCGGGGTTGAGCCGATCCGCGCCGCGATCCGGATTCCCGGCGCACGAGATGTTTCCGCAGGTCGCTTACGAAATCGTGCACGACGAGCTGATGCTCGACGGCGTCTCCAGGATGAACCTGGCCACCTTCTGCACCACCTGGGTGGACGACCAGGCCCGCAGGCTGATGTCCGAATGCCTGGACAAGAACATCGTCGACAAGGACGAGTACCCGCAGACGGCCGAGCTGGAGCGCCGCGCCATGCGGATGGTCGCGGACCTGTGGCACGCGCCGGACCCGGCCACCACGCACGGCACCTCGACCATCGGGTCCAGCGAGGCGGCCATGCTCGGCGGGCTCGCGGCCAAATTCCGCTGGCGCAAGCGTGGCGGCACCGCCACACCCAATTTCGTCTGCGGGCCTGTCCAGGTTTGCTGGGAGAAATTCGCGCGCTACTTCGACGTGGAGATCCGCCGGATTCCGCTGCGCGGGGACCGGCTCACCATGCACCCCGACGATGTCGCAGAACATTGCGACGCGAACACCATGATGGTCGTGCCCACCTTCGGCCAGACCTACACCGGTCTGTTCGAAGACGTCGCCGGGGTCAGCGCGGCGCTGGACACGCTGGAGCGCGAGCGCGGCTGGGACATTCCGATCCACGTGGACGCGGCCAGCGGCGGCTTTCTCGCCCCGTTCGCCGCCCCGGACCTCATCTGGGACTTCCGGTTGCCCAGGGTGAAGTCGATCAACGCCTCCGGGCACAAGACCGGGCTGGCTCCGCTCGGCGCGGGCTGGGCGATCTGGCGGGAGGCAGGCGACCTGCCGGAGGAGTTGATCTTCGACGTGGACTACCTCGGCGGCAGCATGGCCACCTTCAACTTGAACTTCTCCCGCCCGGGCGGACAGGCGATCACCCAGTACTACGAATTCATCCGCTTGGGCCGTGCCGGTTACGCCAGGGTGCAGGCCGCGATCTACCGGGTGGCGCAGCACTTGGCCGCGGGGCTGCGCGGGCTCGGGGTCTTCGAACTGATCCACGACGGCGACCCGCAGCGCGGCATCACCGCGGTGTGCTGGCGGCTGACCGGCGATCCCGGCTTCAACCTCTACGACCTGTCCGACCGGCTGCGTTCCAGAGGCTGGCTGATCGCGGCCTATCCGCTGCCCTCGGAGCGGGACGGCGAGACGGTGATGCGCGCGGTCCTGCGCCACGGCTTCACCATCGACATGGCCGACCTGCTGATCGCCGATCTCGACCGGTGCATCGGACAACTACGGCGGCGACCGTTCTCGACTTCGCTCACGCACGAGGAGGCAGGCGGATTCACGCATAACGCCACGCCCGCCGTGCCGGAGACGGAAATCGCGCCGTCCTGATCAGGACAGCGCCGCCGCCCGGCTACGCCATTCGCGGGCGGCGGCGCCGATCGGTCGCGCGAGCGCGGTCCCGACCGGCCGCGGGCGACGGCGCCGGCGCATCGCCGCCCGCGACGTCAGTCATGCGGCGCGCAGGGCCGGGAAGGATTCCCACCGGTAGGTGGCGCCGACCGCGCCGTGGAACAGCGCGAGGTCGACGGCGTCGAGCATGGCCTGGCGCGGGCCGGATCGCGCCAACTGGACGGCGGACACGGCAAGCCGCAGCACACCGCCGCGGCGGGCGGTGCGCGAGGCGCCCATGATCAGGGCGCGGCACCACCACGGCTCCGCACGGAAGCCTTCGCCGATGCCGTACACCCTGGACTTCTGCGCCATATTGCGCTCCAGGTCGATGATCGCGGTCGAGCCGAGCGCCAACCGGAAACCGACTTCCGGCAGCGCGTCCAGCGCGCCCGCCGAAGCATCCCAGCGCGGGGCCGCGAACAGGCGGGTGCGCAGGTCGACCTGTTCGAGCACCCGATCCGCGGCGGTCAACCGCAACCGCGCTTCGTGCCGGGGCAGCGCGGCGAACTCGGCGCGCCGCCGCTTGGTGGCCGCCTGGTCGTAGCCGTGCAGCACGATGGCGTCGCCGCGCGCCCGCCGCCCGCGCAGCCAGGCCTGCGTCGCCGGGTCGTCGAGCAACCGGTACTTGCCCTTCAACCGCGGGGCGACCAGCAGCGAGAGAGGTACGCCGCGCCGATCCATCTCCTCGGCGAATCCCATCGCTGTGTCCCGGGTGGTGTCCCTGATCCCGGAAATCGATACGATCAGCTCAGCGTTCATGAACTTACGGTGCCAGCCGCACATGTCCTCGACGTGCAGGCGGCATGACGGGGCGGCGAACACTCCGTCACGGGTGTATCGAGCGCTCACCCCGCTGACGGCGCGCCGCTACCGTCCGGCCGCCGGTTCGCGCGGGCGGCCGGACGGTGGGACTACGCGTCGGCGAGACCGACCGTGTCGAGTACCCAGGCGTGCTCGAAGGCCACTTCCCGCCACTTCTCATAGCGCCCGCTCACCCCGCCGTGGCCCGCGCTCATCTCCGTCTTCAGCAGCAGCGGCGCGTCTCCGGTCGCGGTGGCGCGCAGCTTGGCGATCCACTTCGCGGGCTCGACGTACAACACGCGGGTGTCGTTCAGGCTGGTGATGGCCAGGATCGCCGGGTAGTCCTCGGCCTCGACGTTCTCATAGGGCGAGTAGGACTTCATGTACTCGTAGACGTCCTTGTCCGTCAGCGGGTTGCCCCACTCGTCCCACTCGATCACGGTCAGCGGGAGCGACGGGTCGAGGATGGAGGTGAGCGGGTCGACGAACGGGACGTTGGCGAGGATGCCCGCGAACAGCTCGGGGGCCATGTTGGCGACCGCGCCGACCAGCAGGCCGCCCGCGCTGCCGCCGTCGGCGATCATCCGGTCGGCGGCGGTGACCCCGGTCTCGATGAGGTGCCGCGCGGCGGCGACGAAGTCGGTGAAGGTGTTCTTCTTGGTGAGCGTCTTGCCGTGCTCGTACCAGAGCCTGCCCATCTCGCCGCCGCCGCGCACGTGCGCGACCGCGAAGACCATGCCGCGATCCAGCAACGACAGCCGGGCGACCGAGAACGCCGGATCGATGCTCGCCTCGTAGGAGCCGTAGCCGTAGAGCAGCAGCGGTTGCGGCCCGTCGACGGCCGTCGTCTTCTTCCGCACCAGCGAGATGGGGATCCGCGTGCCGTCCTCGGCGACCGCCCAGTCCCGGTGCTGTTCGTAGTCGTTCGCGTCGTAGCCGCCGAGCACGGGCTGTTCCTTGCGCAACAGCAGCTCGCCGGTGGCCGGAACATAGTCGAATACCTGCATCGGCGTGATGAACGAGGTCAGCCCGATGCGCAGGGTCGGCTGGTCCCACTCCGGGTTGGATCCGACGCCTACCGCGAAGAGTTCCAGGTCGATGTCGAGTTCGCGCCGCTCGCCGTAGCCGGAGTCGGTCAGCGGCCACACCGCGATCCGAGTGAGCGCCTCGCGCCGGTAGCTGAGCACGAGGTGGTCGCGGAACGCGTCGATGTCCTCGAGTCGCACGTCGTCGCGGTGCCCGATCAGCTGCGTCAGGTTCGACGGGTCGTCGACCGGCGCCTCGGCGAGCACGAAGTTCTCCGCCTTGACGCCATCCACCACGTCGTTGTGCAGGATCAGGAACCGGTCCGCCCCGCCGATCACCGCGTGCTCGGCCGAGTACTCGACACCCTCGCGGCGCGGCAGCAGTACCCGGAACTCGCCCTCGGGGTCATCGGATTCCAGCACCCAGCCCTCGCTGGTGATCTTGGAGCCGACCCAGATCATGAGGTATTTCTCCGACCGGCTGGCGCCGATGCTCACCCAATAGCGCTCGTCGGGCTCGTGGAACACCTTGACGTCGGGATCGGTGCTGCCGAGCCGGTGCCGCCACACCGTGTCCGGCCGCCACGACTCGTCGACGGTCTGATAGAAGACGTGGCTACCGTCCAGCGACCAGGTCGCGCCCGGCGCGGTGCCCTCGATCTCGTCGCCGAGCAGTTCACCGGTGCGCAGGTCCTTGAAACGCAGCACGTACCGTTCGTCGCCCACGTTGTCGACCGAGTAGGCGAGCAGATCGCCGTCGTGGCTGATCGAGAACGCGCCGAGCGCGAAGAAATCGTGCCCTTCGGCCAGCTCGTTGCTGTCCAGCAGCACCTCTTCGCCCGGGACCTCGGTCTCGGCCTCCAACCGCGGCGGCGTCCACGCGTCGATGCCCTCGGCGCCCGCGGCGATCGGGCACCGGCAGTGCACGCCGTACTGCTTGCCCTCGAAGCTGCGCGAGTAGTACCAGTAGTCGCCCAGTCGGGTCGGCACCGAGAGGTCGGTCTCCTGCGTGCGCGCTTTGATCTCGTCGAAGATTCGCTCGCGCAACGTGCTCAGATGCTCGGTCTGTGCCTCGGTGTAGGCGTTCTCCGCCTCCAGATAGGCGATGACGTCGGGGTTCTCCTTCTCCCGCAGCCATTCGTACTCGTCGACGAAGACGTCGCCGTGATGGACCCGCTCGGTGGGCACCGTCTTGGCGACCGGCGGCGCCACCGCGCCGCTACCGGGTTCGGAGATCGTTCCGCTGTCGAGAGCCATGGCGTCCACCCTACTGTTCGGAGGCGCCCGCGCCCGCCGCTCGAATGATGCCGTCGAGCACGTCGCTGGTCCGGCGCAGATCGCGCATCGCCTGATCGATCCTGGCGCGTTCCTCGGTCAGCCTTTCCACCAGGAACGGCGTCGCTCGGGCATTAGGGGTGCCGTCGACGTCGTGGATGCACGGCAGCAGTTCGCCGATCGTGTCGCTGTGCAGGCCGGCGGCGAACATCTCCTGGATGCGACGGACCCGGTCGACCGCCGCCTCCGGATACTCCCGCTGACCCCCGGAGGTCCGCTCCGAGGCCAGCAAGCCTTTGGTTTCGTAGTACCGCAGCGACCGGACGCTCACACCGGTCCGCTCGGCCAGTTCGCCGATCCGCACATTCGCTCCTTGACCTAACATCAATGTCAGGTTTTACGGTACAGCCATGCTGCTGTTGACCGAATGCCGCAACCACCCGCTCGACCTGCCCAACCGGATCGTCATGTCTCCGATGACGCGGTTGCGCTCGCTGCCCGACGGATCGCCGACCGGCGATGTCGTCGACTACTACGCCCAGCGCGCGACGGCCGGGCTCATCGTCACCGAGGGCATCTGGCCGCACTCCACCGGACAGAGCGAAGCCTGGGTGCCCGGATTGCAGACGCCCATGCACGTTTCGGCGTGGCGGCGCGTCACCGAGGCGGTGCACGCGCGCGGCGGCCGGATCTTCGCGCAGCTCATGCACGGCGGACGCAAGGGCCACCCGCTGGCGCGGATCGATGGGTCCTGGCCCGCCGGACCGTCGGCGGTGCTGGACGACGATCGGGTGCACCTGATCGACGGCGGCAAGGCCGATCCCATCACGCCCGCCGCGCTCGATCGCGCCGGTATCGAGGCCGCCGTACGGCACTATGCCGCCGCGGCGCGCAACGCCATGGCCGCGGGCTTCGACGGGGTCGAGATCCACGGGGCCAATAGCTATTTCCTGCACCAGTTCCTCGCCGACAACACCAATTTGCGTGACGACGAGTACGGCGGATCGATCGCCAACCGCATGCGGTTGCCCCTCGCGGTGGTGGACGCGGTGACCGAGGCGATCGGCGCCGAGCGCACAGCGGTCCGGCTCTCGCCGGGCAACCCGCAGTTCAACATGTACGAAGCCGACCCGGCCCCGCTCTATCGGGCGCTCGTCGCCGAACTCGATGGGCGCGGTCTGGCCTACCTGCACCTCACCGACAACGACCGCTACCCGGCGCTGCGCGACTTGCGGCCGCTCTGGCACGGCACGCTCATGGCGAACATCGGCGAGAACCGCGAGCCCACCACGGCGGCGGGCGCCGAACAGGTGCTGCGCGCGGGTCTGGCCGACCTGGTCTCCTTCGGCAGGGCGTTCATCGCCAATCCCGATCTGGTGCACCGCATTCGCTACGACCTCCCGCTTGCGCCCATTCGCGAAGAACTCCTGTACGGCCGCACCGCCGAGGGCTACAGCGACTATCCCAACTGGTCGGCGGCCGAATTGGTGCGCGACTGACTCGTCGCTCCGGGAAGCGGCGAAAATCAGCTGCGGCCGCGGCCGGTGCGCGCCAGGATGATCGGCGTGTCAGTGTCGATTCGCGATCCCGACCGGATCGGGACCACACGCCTCACGGACGGACGGGCGCTGGGCTGGGCCGAATGGGGTCCGCCGGACGGCACTCCGGTGCTGCTGTGCCCGGGAGCGGCGACGAGTCGTCGGCTCGGCTTCGGCGCCGACTCCGTCGAGGGGCTCGGGGTGCGCCTGGTCTCCGTCGACCGCCCCGGGTTGGGCGCTTCGACGCCTGCCCCGGACCGAACATTCGCCTCGTTCGCCGACGATATCCGCGAGCTGTCCGCGCGCCGCGGGCTGAGCAGACCAGCGGTCGTAGGTAACTCGCAAGGTGCGCCGTTCGCGCTCGCGTGCGCGGTGGCCGGCGTGGCCGGGGCGGTGTCCCTGGTCTCCGCCGCGGACGAGCTCGCCGCCCCCGAATTCGCAGACGCGCTGCCCGAGGGAGTGCGAGCTCTCGTACACGATGCCGCGCACGCCCCGGAGGCCGCCGCACGTCATCTCGCGGCGTTCGACGCGGACGCGATGTGGGATACGGTGATCGCCGCGAGTGCGCCGTCCGATGTCGCGGTCTATCGAAGCGCCGCGTTCGCGGCGTCCTATCGCTGTGCGCTGGCCGAAGCGTTCGCGCCAGGGCCCGGGGGATACGTGCACGACACCCTGCTCGCGATGCGCCGCTGGCCGTTCGACCTCGAGAAGATCGCGGTGCCGGTGGACATCTGGTACGGCGAACTGGATACCAGCCACTCCCCGGATCGCGGCGCATTCTTGTCCACCCGGATACCCGGTGCACGCCGCCACGTGGTCGCGGATGTAGGCGGCGCACTGCTCTGGGTACACGCCGAGCCGATTCTGCGTACCCTGCTCGGCCAGCACGCCGATCGGTGACTTCCTGCCGGAGGATGAGCCGACCCCGAGGGATGGCCGGGGCAGGACGGTACCGCAGGCCCCATCGATCAGCTCAGTCCAGTGCACCCCGAATCGAGGCGGCGAGATAGTCCAGATCGGGCCGCCGAGGACTGGTCGGCCGCCCGCGCAAACCGAACCCGTCGCCCGGGGTGCGCGGTATGACGTGCAGGTGCACGTGAAAGACCTCCTGCCCGGCCGTCACCCCGTCCGCCAGGAAGAAATTGACTCCGTCGCACGCCACCTCGCTGGCCCGCAACGCCGCCGCCAACCGCTGTCCCACCTGGAACAGCTTCCCCCCGACGACCGGATCGAGCTCGGCGAGACTGCGCGCGGCCACCTTCGGAACCACCAGCAGATGCCCCGGCGTCATCGGCCGAATGTCCATGAACGCCAGCACATCGTCATCCTCGTAGACCTTGCTCGACGGCGCTCGCCCGGCGACGATATCGGCGAAAATCGTGTAGGGATTCACGACCCGCAGTTTATTGGGGCGGATACTTGAAAACAGGTTCTAGCTGGTCGGGTCGAGACCAGCGGAGCGCTTCCCGCTGTTCATGAACCGAGTTGGTCACGGCGTGACGTGCGCGAACTCGACATAGGGCGTAGCCAGCTTCCACAGCCGTTCTCGGATTCTGCGGCAGTAGGCGACTATGTGCGGATCGTCGGTCGTGCCGCCCCGACCCCGAAGCCGTTGGTGTCGACGACGTTGAAGGCGACCAGCGAATCGTCGTACAGCCACCAGTCATCTGCCGGGAGCTCTCCGGCGAGATGCCTCGGCACGTAACGGATGTCCTCCCCTGCATCGGCGTTCTCGGGCGTGATCGACAACAACCAACGGTGGTAATCCGGGAGGGGCACCGTGACGACTCGCACCCGCGAGACTGCGATGCCCCGGTTCGTGGCGTCCCGCATCAGGTTCAGCCAGGGCTGAAACCATGCGTAGTCATCGTCTCGGTGACCTTCGAGGAACCGCGCCAATTGCGGGTTCTCGTCCTCTACGTCGTAGGCGTCCCTGGTTTCGAGGTGGAACGCGGAGCGCTCAGCCTCCCGGAACAGGTCCCAGAACGCTTGACCTTGCAGCAGTCGCACCGAAATACTTCCTTTCTCGCTTCGGCACCTCGATGATCTTGGGTCCCGTCCATGACGGTGACCATGTGTGACACCCTGTAGCCAAGGGTCCCCATTTCGCCTACCGCAACTCGCGCTATTCCCAGCGATAATCTCGACGCAGCCCGCATCAGACAGCTCCCGTACGCCGTGCATGGGCTGCGGTGATCAGATCGCGCGCCTGTTTGCCGGTCACGGACTGATTGGACAAGACGTCGAATGCGCGCCCATACAGTGCGACTTCCCTCGGCTGCGTGATGGTCAATTCTGCCGTGTGCCCTTCGACTTTGACCATCCGATTGTCGAACATGGTGAAATTCTCCAAGACCACCTTGGCCTCAGCTGTCAGCGGCACGATCCCGAACGTGACTCGCGGCATGCCGATAATCGAGTGCAGTCGATCGAGTTGGCCGCGCATCACATCGTCGTCGCCAACGGTTGTGTAGAGGGATCGCTCACTGATGACGAAGTGGAACCGGTGATCTCTGCGATACAGGACTTGCTGCCGTTCGATGCGTTTGGACACGCCGGCGTCGAGGTCGTTGGGCAAGTGATAGAACTCGATGACACTGCGCAGCTTGGCCTCGGCGTACTCGGCGGTTTGCAGCAGGCCTGGAATGATCTGCGGATCGTACGTGCGAATCAGCTTTGCTTCCGCTTCGAGCTTGGCATACAACTGCTGTCCGCGCTTGACGCCCGCGCTGAGCAACCGCCGGTATTCGAGATATGCGGCATCGATGTTGTGCAGCGTGGCAAGCAGGTCGGGCAGCTGGTCGTGCGCCCGGCAGTGGTTGCAGTAAGCGCGGATATCGTCAGTCGAAGGCGTGTTTTTCCCGTGCTCAATGCGAGAAACCTTCGACTCGTGCCAACCTTCGCGGGAGGCAAGCTCTCGGCCGGTGACACCGGCATCACGCCGGATTTCCCGAAGCCTCTGGCCGAGAGCTTCCCTCGCGTCTTGAACAGAATCGGTCACCGCTGGGTGCTGACCGAAGCGGCGAACTCGGTGTACGGGATGGCCCGATCCCAGAGCCTTTGCCTGACGACCCGGCAATACGCCGCCACGCCGGGATCGTTGGTCACTGCCGCGCCGGCCGGCTTGCCTGCGGCGTCGACGAGGTTGAACGCCACCAGTTCGTCATCGAACAACCACCAGTCATCGAGAGGAGTCTCTCCCGCGAGATGCCTGGGAACGTAACGAATGTCCTCCCCGGCATTCACGCTACTTCCAGCCACGGACAACAACCACCGTTGATAGCCGGAAAGGGGCTCGGTTACCACGCGGATGCGGCTCATCGTGACCCCGCGATCGCTCAGTGCTTCTATGAGTTCGATCCAGTCGTTCTTGTCGTAGCCGTCCGGCGGCTCCGGTTCGCCTGCGAGGAACCGCCGTAGCGGTGCAGACTCCTCGGGCTCGGCGTAGGAATCCCGGACCTCCAGGTGGAACGCTGAACGCCGGGCGCTCTCGAATAGCTCCAGCCAACGATCATCCGAGCGAAATTCCACCGTAGTAATTCCTTTCAGCCTTCGGCACTTCGATGGCTGCTTCGTTGTCCTCCAGCACCAACTGGCTCAACGTTTCATGATCAGTGATGGGGCGGCCAGTCAACCTGAACGTCCCCCTTCCCGTGTCCGTCATCGTCGCGCCGATGAAGGTGTCCGGCTCAGCGAAGCCGGTCAACAGGTGCGGAATCTCCACTGTCTCAGGCTCGCCGGTCTGCCATCCCTGAACGAGATAACTTCCCTGAGCAGTGGCATACAACGATGGGCAACCCGTCTTATCAGAGCCACCTTTGCCGAGGAATCGTAAGTTCATCATCAAGTCCCTCCCTGAATGTTTGTGCATGCTTGCGCCAGCACACCTCATGATCCGCCACCCTTGCGGCATATGCACCCTGTTAGGCGAAACCGCGCAAGTTTGCGCAAGTTCGTAGACCTGGCGGATGTCGCTTCGTACCTTCGAATCCAGCCACTCACCATCGGGCCGGTTCCAGCACCCGTGATCAGTCCGAGAAGTTTCCGGCAGCGGGGGCCACACCGCAGCGACTCGAACACGTGCAGAGGGGGTAACGCGATGTCCACCAAAGCTCGCGTTGATCTTCGTGTCGCTTTGGATTCTCGACCGAAAACCGAGACCCGAAGTCCTCGAAATCGTCGCCCGAGACGCCGCGATGTCTGGCCTGGAGTGGCGGCCCCAGAACCGTCCCGGCGCCGGGGTGCTGACTCCTCCGGCTCCGGTGACTTCCAACCCAACACTCAGATGAGGATGGATGCCGCAATGGTTTTCAATTGGTGGCAGGACGATGCCGAACCATCGGACCGGGGGACCAACGTCCAAGACATCATCGACCGTGTCCAAGCCGAGTGGCGGGCCAGCCGACGGAGGCCTACAGGCTGGCCGCACGCAGCGCCCGATCGGCCTCTCAGCGTCGAAGAAGCCCACGCGACCATGCAGCAGCATCGAGGCTGCCGCGCCACCGAGTGCCCCCGCAAAGAAACGGCACGTCAAACGCTGATCGATGGCGGACGAATGAAGCCGGACACATCAAGGGAGTCCTGAGCGGAGAGACGATCCAGGAAACTGAACAGGGGAGTTCGATGCGGTACACCATTTCTCGACTCACAACCGTCCTCATAATGGGCGCTGTCGTCTTCCCTGGCTTTGTGCCAGCGGCAGCAGCACCGACCCCGATCAAGGCCAAGGCGTGTGACTTCACCACTGTCTTCAGTAGGCCGACACTGCTGCATCCAGTCATCTACGCCGATGTGAAGGCCACGTGTGACGTGCCTCCAGAGTCACACACGCTCGAGCTGAGCTTGGAGCACCTCAGCGGGGGCCGGTGGGCCCGCTGGGCTCTCCAGGTCGATTCCGGAATTCCCTCCCGTGCGGGCCGCGAGACTCGCGTCAGCGCCGAGTGCGAGGCCGGTGAGTGGAGGCACAAGGTGCACGTTTATGGCAAGCTGCGAGGACTTCCGTTCGACTACACCGAGGTCGGCGACACCCGGACCGTCACGTCCAAGGAATGCCCGAGAGGATGAGCAGAATGCCGACGTTCAACGGCAGGTACGCGGAGTACCAAGATCCTGGTCTGTGGCACCGGGTGAAGTTTTGGGGGCCGACGCGGCTGCGTAACTCGCTGTGGCGCTTGAGCCTCCGGCTCCGCCGCCGGATGCAGTAGAAGCCAGAAACGCAAAAGCCGTCGCCTCCCGCGGTCCCTTGGATTCACACGGTCGCCGCAACACTCTCCGTTGGAGAGGTTGCGGCGACCGTGTCGATATCTGCGGACGTCACTGAGTTACGCGCGATGGCAGTTGAACGCACGGTTTCGCCACGCACAAATGCTGTAGATGGATAGGGACTGCGCCGCGCGCCCTCAGACAACGCCAGCCCTTGATCGGAATGACGAGCCGCTTCGCCGCAGAAGCCTCAGTTCCGCTACAAGATCGGTGACGGCGAATACCGCGCTGCGTCCGGGTATCGATCGACCAGTTTCTGCACCTGGCCGATGACGTCGGCGACCTGGGCTTCGGCCGCGCCGACGAACGCGGACTTGTCGGCCAGCGCCGCGTCGAGGGCGGGGCGATCCAGTGGCAGGCGCGGGTCGGCCGCGAGGCGGTCCAGGAGGTCGGGTTCGCGGCCCTGCTCGCGCATGGCCAAAGCGACCGCGACGGCGTGCTCCTTGATGACCTCGTGGGCGGTCTCGCGGCCGACGCCGGCCCGGACGGCGGCCATGAGGATGCGGGTGGTGGCGAGGAAGGGCAGGTAGCGGTCCAGTTCGCGGGCGATCACGGCCGGGTAGGCGCCGAATTCGGCCAAGACGGTGAGGAACGTTTCCATCATCCCGTCGATGGCGAAGAACGCGTCCGGCAGTGCGACGCGGCGCACCACCGAGCAGAACACGTCGCCCTCGTTCCACTGCGCGCCCGCCAGCTCGGCCGCCATCGAGGCGTAACCGCGCAGCACCACTTGCAAGCCGTTGACCCGCTCGCAGGAGCGGGTGT
Source organism: Nocardia asteroides (assembly GCA_019930625.1). Lineage (NCBI taxonomy): Bacteria > Bacillati > Actinomycetota > Actinomycetes > Mycobacteriales > Nocardiaceae > Nocardia > Nocardia asteroides. The sequence goes on along the minus strand of CP082844.1, from coordinate 2,532,735 downwards.
TCATCTTGTGCGGCATCGCCGAGCTACCCACCTGCCCGGGCTGGAAGCCCTCGGTGACCAGCTCGTGCCCGGCCATCAACCGGATCGTGTGCGCGAACGAGGACGGACCCGCGCCCACCTGCACCAGTGCGGTGAGCACGTCGTGATCCAGCGAGCGCGGGTAGACCTGGCCGACGCTGGTGAGCACCGTCGCGAAACCCAGATGCCTGGCCACCTGCTGCTCGAGCCCGGCCAGTTTGGCCGGGTCGCCGCCGAGCAGGTCGAGCATGTCCTGCGCGGTGCCCATCGGACCCTTGATCCCGCGCAGCGGGTAGCGGTCGATCAGCTCGCGCAGCCTGGTCAGCGCGATCAGCAATTCGTCGGCGGCGGAGGCGAACCGCTTGCCGAGCGTGGTGGCCTGCGCCGCGACGTTGTGCGAGCGGCCCGCCATCACCAGCGCCTGGTACTCGGCGGCGCGCTCGGCCAGACGGGCGGCGATCGCGACGCCGTGCGCGTGCACGTGCTCGAGCGAGAGCCGGATCTGCAGCTGCTCCACGTTCTCGGTGAGGTCGCGGCTGGTCATGCCCTTGTGCACGTGCTCGTGCCCGGCGAGTGCGTTGAATTCCTCGATGCGCGCCTTCACGTCGTGCCGGGTGACCCGCTCGCGTTCGGCGATGGCGGCGAGGTCGACCTCGTCGAGCACCCGCTCGTAGTCCGCGACGACCCCTTCGGGCACGTCGACACCCAGCTCCGCCTGCGCCCGCAAGACCTCGAGCCACAGCCGCCGCTCGAGCACGACCTTGTATTCCGGCGACCACAGGTGCACCAGCTCGGGGCTGGCGTAGCGGGTGGCGAGGACGTTGGGGACCAGGCTCACGACCGCGCCTCGCTGACGCTCGGCTCCGTGCCTTCAGGCGCTGTATTGCTGGTTCGCTCGCTCACGTCCAGTCAGTCTAGTGCGCGATAACGATCCACTTGCTGGGGCGTGGCTCGCACGGGGCCATCGGTGGTCACATAGGCCGCCGCTGTCTCCGGCGCGGACGCCCGCGCCGGAGGCGCGACGATGTCGATCACTTCCAGCAGCGCGCCGCGCGCCATTCGCCGCGGCTCCGGATCCATCTCGGTGAGCGCGGCGACCACCGCTCCGTCCACCACCGCCACCAGCCTGCGCAGCTGTTCGGGCCGCACCATCCGGTCGGATCGGCGCAGCACGTCGGCCAGCAGTTCGTCCAGCTGGGCGCGCAGCCGGAGCTGGACTTCCCGCAGCTCCGGGTGCCGCGCCGAGGCGACCGAACGCTCGTAGCGGGCGATCAGCCTGCCGCGCGCCCCTTCGTCGGCGCCGTCGGCTCCCACCAGCAGATCGAGCACCAGGTCGACAGTGGCTTCCGCGCCGCGGCGGCGGTGGCTGACCTCGCCGACCCGCCTGCGCATCGCGTCCAGCTCGGCGTTGCCGCTGAACTCGACCGCCCGCGCGATCAGGTCGTCCAGGGATTCGAAGTAGTAGGTGGTCGACGCCAGGGGCAGATCAGCGCGCGTCGCAACCGAGCGATGCCGCACCGCCTCGAATCCGCCTTCGAGCAGCAGCTCGGCAGCGGCGGCTATCAAAGCCTGGCGACGCCGTTCGCCTTTCGGGGTCGTCGCGGTGATCACCGTGCCATCGTGCCAGTCGTCATCAGTTCTTCCAGGGGAAATCAGCGAGGAAAAGCAACCATCGATGTTTTACCGCATACACGCGGCCAGGGTGCCGAACTGCGGAAAGTTGTTGCCTGACAGGGCGATCAATGACCTAGATAGTGCCCTAGACGCAGCAGTGCCGCCTCGATGTCCGCGGTGGCTCCGGCGAACGAGAAGCGAACCGTGCGGTGTCCGTTGACGGTGTCGAAGTCCACCCCCGGTGCGAGGGCGACCCCCGTGTGGTTCAGTACGTCGGCGCACCACGCACGGGAGTCGTCGGTGAGGTGACCGATGTCGGCGTAGGCGTAGAACGCGCCGTCCGCCGGGGCGAGATCGGTGATGCCCAGTTTCGGCAGCCCGTCCAACAGCAGGCGCCGGTTCACCGCGTACCGCCGGACGTGCCCGTCGAGTTCCGCTTTTGCCTCCGCGCCGAACGCGTGCAGCGCCGCGTACTGGGAGATGGCGGGCGGGCACACGGTCAGATTCGAGGCCAGCCGCTGTAGCGCGGGGCGCAGCCCGCTCGGCACCAGCATCCAGCCGAGCCGCCAACCCGTCATGGAGAAGTACTTGGAGACCGAGCCGATCACCACCGATTCCCGCGAGGTCTCCCAGGCCGACGAGGTCGCGCTGTCGGCTCCGGCGCTGTCGTAGGTGATGCCGTGGTAGATCTCGTCGGAGATCAGCAGGGTGCCGCACTCTTCGCACCAGCGGGCCAGCGCGGCGAGTTCACCGGGGGCGATCATGGTGCCGGTGGGATTGGCGGGACTGGCCACCACCAGACCGGCAGGCGGCTGCGGCAGGGCCTCGAGCATGGCGACGGTGGGCTGGAATCTGGTCTGGGCGCCGCAGTCCAGCTCCAGTACCCGGCAGCCCAGCGCCGCGAGCGTGTTGCGATAGGCGGGATAACCGGGACGCGCGACCACGACGGTGTCGCCCGGGTCGAAGGCGGCGAGGAAGATCAGCGAGAACGCGCCGGACGAGCCGGTCGTCACGACCACGTCGTCCGGTTCGACCTGGTATCCGTAGGTCTCCCTGTGGTGTTCGGCGATCGCCTCGCGGATGGCGAGGATGCCGAAAGTCTCTGTGTATCCCAGCAATTCGGACTGGATGGCCAGCTCGGTCGCGCGCAGGACCGGTGCGGGCGCGGGCGTGGACGGCTGCCCCGCGGCGAGGACGAGCACATCACCGTGGGTCCGGGCGCGTTCCGCGGCGGCTTTCCAGACATCCATCACGTAGAAAGGTGGAATGGTCGACCGGCGAGATTCTCTGGACACTCGACAGACGGTAGAGCACGCGGATCTCTCGCGATCACGGTTATGGTCTGCTTGATGCTCGAGAAGGCTCGACGGGAGAAGCTAGACCGAGTGCGCGGAGTGGGTGGCGTCGGAGTCATCCCGCGCGACTGGCGCGCGCGCTCGCCGCGACCTCCGGAAAAGCGGCTGTTCGGGGCCGGGGGGAAGATCGATCCGCGCGGCCTGTGGGCGCGCCGCGGCGACCTGCGAACCTGGTGGAGCCGCAGGCCCGGCCCCCGCGACCTGTGGCGGCGCAAGCCCACCGGCGAGGAATTGCTCGCGCTGGCGCGCCGGAACAAGGTGCTGCTGAGCGGGCTCGCCGCGGCCGCGCTGCTCGCCGCGAGCGACACGTCCTTCGCCGGGACGGTCACCGATCGCACTCCGGCTCCGGATCGCGCCCAGCGCGTCGCCGTCGCGTTTCCACCCCAGATGCAGAACACCCCGCCGTCGACGACCCGGTTGCTGAACGCGATCGCCAACGGTGAGCGGCTGCGCGAGCAAGCGGTGGTCGCGGCCGCGGCGCGCGCGACACTCGAACGGGCCAAGGCCGAGGCGGCTGCCGCCGTCGCCGGGGAGCGTCAGCCCTGGATGACCGCGGCCGCGCCGGTACAGCCCGGCTCGATCGCGCCGGGCACCACCGGCTTCGTCCTGCCCGCCCGCGGCGTCTTCACCTCCGGCTTCGGATCCCGCTGGGGCACCTTCCACAACGGCATCGACATCGCGGGCCCGATCGGCACCCCGATCTACGCGGTCGCCGACGGCACGGTCGTCGACGCGGGACCGGCGCACGGATTCGGCCTGTGGGTGCGGATCCGCCACGACGACGGCAGCATCACCGTCTACGGGCACATGTACGACTTCTTCGTCTCGGTCGGCGAACGGGTGCCCGCGGGGATGCAGATCGCCCGCATGGGCAATCGCGGCGACTCCACCGGCCCGCACCTGCACTTCGAGGTGATCGTCGGCGGACGGCATGTGGACCCGCAGCAATGGCTGGCGCTGCGCGGGCTCACGTTCGGCTGAACCCGGGCATCGGGCGGGCGGCACCGGCCCCCGGTGGCGCTCAGACCTTGATGCGGTCTTCCACGGCGGCCAAGCCGATGTCCGTGCGGTAGTGACTGCCCGGCAGCTTGATGGCGGCGATGCGGTCGTAGGCGCGCGCACGCGCCTCGACGAGGCCGGCGCCGACGCCGACCACGTTCAGCACCCGCCCGCCCGCGGAGACCAGCGCCCCGTCCTCGCGCTGCGCGGTGCCTGCGTGCAGGACCATCGCGTGCGCGTCGAAGGCGCCCTCGCCCGCGCCGGAGATGGCGTCGCCCACCCGCGGGCGGCCCGGATAGTTCTCCGCGGCGAGCACCACGGTGATCGCCGAGCCGTCGCGCCAGCGCGGCGGGGCCACTTGCGCCAGCGAGCCGGTGGCGGTGGCGTACAGCAGCTCACCGAGCGGGCTGTCCAGCAGCGCGAGCACCGCCTGCGTTTCCGGATCGCCGAAGCGGCAGTTGAATTCGACCACGGCGGGACCCGCCGCGCCGATCGCCAGGCCCGCGTAGAGCAGGCCGGAGAAGCCGCAGCCGCGCCGCACCAGTTCGGCGGCAACGGGTTTCACCACGTCCTCGACGATCGCGGTGACGGTCTCTTCCGGCAGCCAGGGCAGCGGAGTGTACGCGCCCATGCCGCCGGTATTGGGCCCGGTGTCGCCGTCACCGACGCGCTTGTGGTCCTGCGCGGGCAACAACGGAACCACCGTCTCGCCGTCGACCAGGCAGAACAGGGAGACTTCCGGTCCGTCCAGGAACGATTCCAGCAGTACCGGGTGGCCTTGCTCGAGCAGTTCGGCGCCGTGGTCCCGCGCGGCGGAGCGGTCGGCGGTCACAACCACGCCCTTGCCCGCGGCGAGTCCGTCGTCCTTCACCACCCAGGTGGGTCCGAATCGGTCGAGCGCGTCGTCCAGCTCGGCCGGGTTGTCCACGACCTCGCTGTGCGCGGTGCGCACGCCCGCGGCGGACATCACGTCCTTGGCGAACGCTTTGGAGCCCTCGATGCGAGCGGCCGCGGCCGACGGACCGAAGCACGGGAACCCCGCCACCCGCAGCGCGTCGGCGACGCCGAGCACCAGCGGGACCTCCGGGCCGATCACGACCAGGTCGGCGTCCACCTCGGTGGCCAACGCGACCACGTCCTCGGCGTCGCACGGGTCGACCGGGCGCACCTGCGCGTGCTGGGCGATCCCGGCGTTGCCGGGAGCGGCGAAGAGCGCGGTCACCGCGGGGTCCCGGCGCAGGGCCAGGACGAGGGCATGTTCACGGGCTCCGGAACCGATGACGAGTACACGCACGGCAGACAGCCTAAACGAGCCGTTCGGCGTCTTCGCCGCTGCCGGTCCGCGCGCGGGGGATGATGAATGGGGACAGCGGATATGGGCGCACTCCGTCCGTGCCGACCGCTGGGTCATTATCCGGCAGACGCGGGGGGCTGACCCGTTGCTGCCACTGGAGCACCGAAGGAAGTGCTGACGATGGGTCTGATCGACGGACTGATGGGCAATGCCGGCCGGATCGATCCGGGACAGGCGCAACAGGAGTACGCCAAACTCCTCGGCAACGGCGAACAGGTCTATGCCGCGTACCTGCTGGTCCGCGACGCGATGCTGTTCACGAACCGCCGCCTGATCCTGATCGACAAACAGGGCGTCACCGGCCGCAAGGTGAGCTACCACAGCGTGCCCTATCGCGCGATCACCCATTTCTCGGTGGAGACCGCGGGCACCTTCGATATGGACGCGGAGCTGGCCATCTGGATCGCGGGCACCGCGGAGCCGCTGCTCAAGCGGTTCAACCGGCAGGTGGACATCTACGAGGTGCAGGGCATCCTGTCGCATTTCGTCGCGGTGTAGCGCGGACCGGTCCGGTGCCGCGGCGCACGGGCCGGGTTACGCTGCCGAACATGGCTTCTGTCTTCAGCGCGATCATCGCCGGTCAGCTCCCGGGCCGTTTCGTCTGGGAGGACGACGAGTTCGTCGGCTTCCTCACGATCGCTCCGGTCACTCCGGGCCACACCCTCGTGGTGCCGCGCAAGGAGATCGACCAGTGGCAGGACGTCGACGCCGACACCTTCGCGCGGCTGACCGCGGTCGCCCAGAAGATCGGCCAGGCCGTACGCGCGGCGTGGGACGCGCCGCGCGCCGGTCTGCTGATCGCCGGTTTGGAAGTGCCGCATCTGCACGTGCACGTCTTCCCGGCCTTCTCGATGGGTGACTTCGACATCTCCGGCGCCGACCCGAACCCGAGCCCCGAGTCCCTGGACGAGGCCCAAGGGAAGATCAGGCAGGCGCTGCGGGACCTCGGCCACGGCGCCAACGTCCCCGACTGAAGCGGGGCGCTCGCGTCAGCTCGCCACGTCGTGCAGCGGAGTGTCCACCCCGCCGACCGCGACCGTCGCCAGCGTCTGGGCCGGAGTCCAATAGATCCGACCGCGCTCGAAATCCTGATAGGCGCCGGTGTCCCAGGGGATCTCGTCGCTCATCGGCCAGCCCAGCGGACCGCCCTCGTAACCCGATCGGTTCCAGCGGTCGCGGATCGCGCCGTGTACCCAGTAGACGTCAGCGCTCGATTGCCGCCGGTAGAGCGCGCCGCCCTGGAAACCCTGCACCTCACCCCAAGGCCTGCCGTCCGGCCCATGCAGGACGGTGCGGCCGGTGATCGGGTAGCCGAGCGGCCCTGCCTCCCAGCCCAACTGCTCGAACTTTCCCCACAGCGTCTCCGGGATGGCGTGCGCGCCGGTGTCCGGGTGCCAATAGATGTAACCGTGCTCGAACTGGGCGAAGCGCCCTGAGCCGTCGGGCGTGGCGATCTCCCCTTCCGTGATCCGGTCGCCCAGCCACGGATTCGCGGCGGCGCAATCGTTGATCGCGTTCGGCTCCGATCCGCCCGGCTCGCCGGTGGCGAAGCCGCGAACGTCGTCGGCGAACACGTCCCAGGGGAAATTCGGGCCCACGTCGGTGTGCGTGCCGATACCGAGGCACTCGGTGACGTACTTGTGGTCGGAGATCCCCTGGCGCCGCTGGTAGGGCGGCGCGATGACATGCGTGTCGAACCCGTACTTGCGCGCGTCCTGCACGGCGAGCCAGGCCGCGATCCGGATGTCGTCGCGGATGCGCAGCCAGTCGCTGCGGCTCCATGCGGCGCGGCTGCCCGCGAAGCAGAGGTTGATCGTGAACGGATTCGCGTCCAGCACCGACCAGCTGGCCAGATCGGTGTCGACCACGTCGACGACGACGCGATCGCGGACGGTGTAGTGGTAGCTCACCCCGTTCGCGGGATTGTTGAGGTAGTTGGCCAGGCTCTCGGCTGTCCCGTTACCTTCCTGCGTGTGCAGCAGGAAGTTCTCCACGCGCGCACCGTGGCGGCTGGACGCGGAGTTGCCCATTCGGTCCAATTCGACGTACTCCGGCTTCTGCACTGTTCCCCCTGTGTTCGGATTCGGTGGCACCGCCTTCGACCACTGGCCGTAGTCGTCGGCGAGAACTTTGTCGACATCCACCACGACACCTGCGACCTGGTCGCGGTCGATGCGGATCTGGTGGATGTGCGCGGCCGGATGGTCGCCGTTGATCGAGGAATCGCCGGACCAGTTGTGTTGCCAGAACCACGTGGCGACGCCGTCCTCGAGCGCCCACTCGATGCAGCGCGCATTCCCGTACATGCCGGTCCACTCCAAACCGACAACCGATGCCCAGCCACGCAGAAAAGGTGCGATCAGCGAATTCCATTCCTGCAGCGATGGATTCGCGTCGACCGGGGCGTACAGCGGGCGATATCCGGGCCCGCCTGCCGCGAAGTGGTAATCGAGCGCGATCCGCGCATGGTGCACGCCCGCCTCGTAACCGCCTTTCCAGTCCGACGTCTCACCCTTGCCGTACTGGTAATTGGTCACTATCTCGAGCCCGATGGCGCGCAATCGGTCGCAATATTCCCGCCGCAGCGGTTTCGCACCGAAATTCGTGCCCGGACGGGAATCACTGAAGTAGCCGATGACGCCCGCGTATCCGGCGTCCTTGATCGCTTGCGGCTCGATCAGCGCGGCGGAGAAATCGATCAGCTCAGTCATCGCGCACCCCCTGGGTCGTACGAGCCCGCGTATCGGTCGGCAGCGTCGCGTTGTATTCGTACATCTCAACAACTTTCGGCAGATGAGGATCCCGACGCACCTAGATTTTCCCGAATGTGCGCGAAGTATGCCGTCATGTCCCGTTTGTGGCCCATCCGGTGTTTGCGCGTGACCTGAACAGGCCTTTCACGAGATCTGTTTGCGCACACCAGACTACAAACAGACTCTTAGCCGGAAACATGCTCGTCGGTCGGTAGTCAGATATGCTGACCGTTCGCTGGATGGCGTCATACTGGTCGGACGGTGTACTGAGCCCGCCTCGCTGGAATGGAATGACCTTCCCCCCAAGTCTTCTGTCGAAATTGATCCGGACTCGTCCGGCGCAAGTCGTTGCCGCGCACAGTGTCGGCCATCGTCGGCGAAGCGGTGAGCTCGAACCGGACGGTACCGCGCCACGCCAGCGCCTACCCGGGACCGCGACGACAGTCGCCCATCCGAGCCGGGATCCGCGAATCATCCACCCCTGAGCCATGGCATGACCGAAGCGAACTCCCGCCCCTGCGAGGACACTGACCCGAATCCGGTCACCTCGGCCCCGACGCTGCGCCTCGATGCGCACAGCGATCGACAAACCCCTTCCCCCCTTGCCGACGACCGCGCGCTTACGACTCGGCACGGTCTACCACCGAGCCCCGAAACGCGCAACGGCGGACAGAGCCCCCTGTCAGGATTGAACTGACGACCGCTCGCTTACAAGGCGAGTGCTCTACCACTGAGCTAAGGAGGCGGGAAGCGGTTGTCATCATAACCGGGCTCGCCGACTGTGTGACAACAGAACCGGCGTTAGACGCCGATCCGGGCCTGCGAACCAGACAACCGCTTTCGAGTGAAGAGAGATCGAGCAGTGCTCGTTCGCGGCTCCGCTCCGGTCCGAGCGACCGACCCGCCCACGACGAAGTCGCGAGCGGCGGCCGCCGGGACGCGAGCCATGACGGAGCCGCGAACCTACCGCGCCGTGGGCGCGGCACTCACAGGACCGATCAGGACTGGGCGCCCTGCCGGGCCGCGTCGTCGGCGGCCATGGCGTCCCGCAGGCTCTTCGGGCGCATGTCGGTCCAGTTCTTCTCCACGTACTCGACGCAGGCGGCGCGGCTGTCCTCACCGAATACGACTCGCCACCCGGCTGGAACCTCTGCGAAGGCCGGCCACAGGGAATGCTGTTCCTCGTCGTTGACCAGGACGAAGAAGCGGCCGTCTTCATCATCGAAGGGGTTGGTGCTCAATTTCACCTCACTGGATACTGGCGCTATGTACGGGATCGCTCCTGGTTCACACGGTGCCGGGTTACTACGAAACCCTGGCGCCGTGCGAACCCGAGCGTTGTTTCGACACTAGCAAGCAAGACGTTACGCCTGGGCGCTTACCTATGCTGTCACCCCGACCGTCGTCACTTCGGCCGACTCGCAATCAGCCACCGAAGAAGTCCAGGAGAATCTTGTTGACCGCTTCGGGCCGCTCCAAATATCCGAAATGCCCGGCGTCCGGTACCTCCTGGTACCGCGCGCCCGGGATCACCTCGGCGATCTCCCTGGACAGATACGGCGGAATCATCCGGTCGTCGGCGAATCCGACCGAAAGGCAGGGCACGCGGATCGCCCGGTAGGCCTGCACCCGGTCGAAATCGTGGTCCATCCTGCGCTGAGCGCGGATACCGGGCGAGACCGGCCCGCCGGTGAACTCGAACAGGTCCAGCCAGTCGCGCGCGGCATTCGACTCGGCCATGGTCGCGGGCGAGAGGTTCATGACCGCGGTGATCGCCGCCTCGTATTTCGGCGGCAGCTTCACCCCGCTCGCGTCGAGTTCGTGTTCGCCGAGCGAGAGCGTCTTCTGGAACTGGTCCAGCCGCCCGTGTCCGGCCATGAAGACCGCCTTGCGCACCAGGTCGGGGCGGGCCAGCGCCAGTTCCTGCGCCACGCGCGCCCCCATCGACGTGCCCACCACCAGCGCCGGGCCCTCGCCCAGGAACTCGATCAGGGCGGCGGTGTCGGCGACCAGATCATCGATCGTCATGCCGGAGGCGGCCTCGAAGGACGGCGCGATGCCGCGATTGTCGAAGGTGCACACCCGGTAACCGGCGGCGACCAGGGCGGGGACCTGGTGCAGCTCCCATACCCGGCCGGGGCTGCCGGTGCCCATGATCATGACCACGAGCGGTGCGGAGCCCTTGGCGTCGGTGCCCTTGGCGCGGTCACCCTTCACCTGATAGTTGAGGGAAATCCCGTTCACCGTGGCCAGCGGCATATCGACCCTTTCGTGGAGTTGGTGCTGCGCTTCCCCCACGGTATAGGGACCGCGGGGATCGGCGCACCGACCGGGGTGCCCTGACGGCGGGCGCCGCCCTTCGGCCAACGCCCCGGCGGGCGCACCCCCCAGCGTCGCATACCATTGGCTTTTCGCAGGGTAAGTGCGCACGAAGCCGGGAGGACTTGACGATGGCCGCGAAGGGCAGCGCGAACGACATTGCGGACGACGATCTGGAACCGCTCGCCGACGAAACCGCGCGTCAGGCGCAGCGGGTGGTCGCTGCTTACGCCGAGGACGCCGATGAGTGCCGGATGTTGTTGTCCATGCTGGGTATTGGACCGAACGCTCGAGGCGAATAACCTCGTTCTCGACGCCAACGGCGACGTCGACCACACAACTCCAGCGGGATACAGCAACGCGCAAAGGATGCGTGAGTGGACCAGATGAACCCGTCCGACGACTCCGAGCACGCCAGACAGACCTCGATCGCCGAGACCGCGGCGGACAACAACCCCGGCTCCGGCGCGGGCTCCGGTTTCGTCGTCGTCGCCAACCGGCTCCCCGTCGACCTCGAACGACTGCCCGACGGCAGCACCCGCTGGAAACGCAGCCCGGGCGGTCTGGTCACCGCGCTGGAATCGGTCCTGCGCAACAACAAGGGGGCGTGGGTCGGCTGGGCGGGCGTCCCCAACGTCGACGTGGACCCGATCATCGAGGACGGCCTCGAACTGCATCCGGTCCCGCTGTCGGCCCAAGAGGTGGCCGACTACTACGAAGGCTTCTCCAACGGCACGCTGTGGCCGCTCTACCACGACGTGATCGTGCGTCCGGTCTACGACCGCAAATGGTGGAGCGCCTACGTCACCGTGAACCGGCGCTTCGCCGAGGCCACCGCGAAGGTCGCCGCCGAGGGCGCGACCGTATGGGTGCAGGACTACCAGCTCCAGCTGGTGCCCAAGATGCTGCGCATGCTGCGCCCGGACCTGACCATAGGTTTCTTCCTGCACATCCCGTTCCCGCCGGTCGAGCTGTTCATGCAGATGCCGTGGCGGACCGAGATCGTGGAGGGCTTGCTCGGCGCCGACCTCATCGGCTTCCACCTGCCTGGCGGCGCGCAGAACTTCCTCTACCTGGCCCGTAGGCTGGCCGGTCAACCGACCTCCCGAGGCTCGGTCGGCGTGCGCTCCAAGCTCGGCGTCGTCCAGGTCGGGTTCCGTACGGTGCGGGTCGGGGCGTTCCCGATCTCGATCGCGTCGGCCGAGCTGGACGAACACTCCCGCCGCAGGTCGGTGCGCGAGCGCGCCGCCAAGATCCGAGCCGAACTGGGGAATCCGAAGAACATCCTGCTCGGTGTGGACCGGCTGGACTACACCAAGGGCATCGATATCCGGCTCAACGCGCTCGAGGAGCTGCTCATCGACGGCCGGGTCGATCCTGCCGACACGGTCATGATCCAGCTGGCCACTCCCAGTCGCGAGCGGGTCGAGAGCTACATCCAGATGCGCGGCGACATCGAGCGCCAGGTCGGCCGGATCAACGGCGAGTTCGCCCGGGTCGGCTACCCGGTGGTGCACTACCTGCACCGCCCCATCCCGCGCGACGAACTGGTCGCGTTCTTCGTGGCCGCCGACGTGATGCTGGTGACGCCGCTGCGCGACGGCATGAACCTGGTCGCCAAGGAGTACGTCGCGTGTCACAGCGGGCTCAACGGCGCCTTGGTGCTGAGCGAGTTCACCGGCGCCGCGGCCGAACTTCGGCAGGCCTACCTCTGCAACCCGCACGACCTGGACGACGTGAAGGACGCCATCGTCGCCGCGCTGGAGGACGAGCGCGACGTCAAACGCAGGCGGATGCGCGCGTTGCGCAGGCAGGTGCTGGCCCACGACGTGGATCGCTGGGCGCGGGCATTCCTGGACGCCTTGGCGCAGGACCAGGTCGCGGGCAGCGCGCTGCTCACCGACGAGGACGTCTTCCCCGAGGACCGCGACCGCTGAAGCCCGCGTTCACAGCAATCACCCAGCTTTGGTCCAGGAACCTCGCAGCCGGATGCCGGACCATGTAGCCATGAGTGGTGCGCCCGTGCGGCAGACCCCCGAGGCCAGGGTCCTGGTTGTCGACGACGAGCCGATGATCGTCGAACTGCTCGCGGTGAGCCTGCGCTACCAGGGCTTCGAGGTCGACTCCGCGGCCGATGGAGCCCAAGCGCTGGACAAGGCGCGCATTTTCCGTCCGCAGGCGTTCATCGTGGACGTGATGATGCCGGGGATGGACGGCTTCGGCCTGCTGCGCAGGCTGCGCGCCGACGGCATCGACGCGCCCGTGTTGTTCCTGACCGCGCGCGACGACGTGCAGGACAAGGTCACCGGCCTCACGCTGGGCGCCGACGACTACGTCACCAAGCCGTTCAGCTTGGAAGAAGTGGTGGCCCGGCTGCGGGTCATCCTGCGCCGCGCGGGTCACGCCGCGCCGCAGCGAGAGAGTCCGCGGATCCGTTTCGAGGACATCGAGCTCGACGACGACACCCATGAGGTGTGGAAGGCGGGCGAGCCGGTCGCCCTGTCGCCCACCGAGTTCACGCTGCTGCGCTACTTCATGGTCAACGCGGGCACCGTGCTGAGCAAGCCGCGCATCCTCGACCACGTGTGGCGCTACGACTTCGGCGGCGAGGTCGGCGTGGTGGAGACCTACGTCTCCTACCTGCGCAAGAAGGTGGACACCGGGGACACACGGTTGATCCACACTCTGCGCGGGGTCGGCTACGTCATGCGCGCGCCCCATCGCAAGAGCGGTACATGAGCCCCGGCCGGCTCGTCACGGCGCGCGCGAAGGTATCCGGTCTGCTCTCGGCGGTCCCACTGCGTGTGACGCTGACGGTTCTGCTGGTGCTCACCGCCGGGCTCGGCCTGCTCGTCTCGGGCATGGTGGTCACCTCGGCCCTGGAACAGCAGCTGACCGACCGGACCGACCAGCAGTTGCGCGAGGGCGCGATGGAATGGTCCAGGCGGGGACCGCCACCGCCGGTGCCGCCCGCGGAATCGCGTCACGCTCCGAGCCAGTTCTTTGTGCGCTCGGTGCGTAGTGACGGGCACGTGTTCTTCCTCCGGGCGTTCGCCGTCGACGCCGTGCCGGATCTGCCATCGACACCGCGACCAGGGCCGTACACCGTCGGCTCCGTGGACGGAGCACCGATCCAGTGGCGCGCGCTGACACTGCGCACGCCGGAGGGCACCACGACGGTGGCGTTGCCGCTCACCCAGAACACCGACACCGTGCACCGGCTGGTGATGCTCGAACTGATCGTCGGGGCGATCGTGCTGGCCGTGCTGGGGGTGATGGCGTACTTCGTGGTGCGGCGCAGTCTGCGGCCGCTGCGCCGGGTGGAGAGCACCGCCGCGGCCATCGCCCGCGGCGACCTGCACCGCCGCGTCCCCGTGCGCGGCGCCGACACCGAGGTGGACCGGCTGTCCAGGTCGCTGAACGGCATGCTCGCGCAGATCCAGCGCGCCTTCACCGCGACCGCCGCGTCCGAGGAGGCGGCGCGCCGGTCCGAGGAACGCATGCGCCGCTTCATCGCCGACGCCAGTCACGAGCTGCGCACCCCCCTGACGACGATCCGCGGGTTCGCCGAACTGTATCGCCAAGGCGCCACCGACGAGCCCGCCGCGTTCATGGACCGCATCGAGCGGGAATCCCAGCGGATGGGCGTGCTCGTGGAAGACCTGCTGATGCTCGCGCGACTGGACGCCCATCGCCCGCTGGAACTGGGCCCGGTCGACCTGCTCGCCGTCGCCAGCGACGCGGTGCACAACGCGCGCGCCGTGGTCGCCGCCGGACAGGCCGACGGCCCCGCCCGCACCGTCGAGCTGAAGATCGAACCGGGCGAGGGAACGCTCGAGGTGGTCGGCGACGAGGCAAGACTGCGCCAAGTTCTGACGAATCTGTTGAACAACGCCGTCACGCACACCGCGCCCGACGCGAAGGTGACGGTGCTGCTGACGCCCGGCCCCGACGACGTGCTGCTCGAGGTGGCCGACACCGGCCCCGGTCTGCCGCCGGAGCAGGCCGAACGTGTCTTCGAGCGCTTCTATCGCGCCGATGCCTCACGCGCCCGGTCCAGCGGCGGCACCGGGCTCGGCTTGTCCATCGTGCAGGCGCTGGTGACCGCGCACGGCGGCGAGGTCGGCGTCCGGAGTTCGACCGAGATGGGGACGACGTTCACCGTGCGGCTACCCCGCAGGCCGTCGTCGGAGTCCTAGCGGCGCACCGGCCGCGGACACCCGTCTCAGACCGGGGTGACCGCCTCGACCAGCCAGCGCGAGTCGGATTTCGTCAAACTGACGCGCACGCGGCTGCCGGTAGTGGTGCCCTGCGGGGTGTCCTTGCTGGTCATGACCTGGTTGAGGAACAGCAGAACCTGCGCGTGCGAGCGGTCGGCGGAGATGACGCCGCCCGCCTGCGTGGTCGCGGTGACGGTGAGCTGCTTCTCCTTGGCGCCCGGCGCGATCTGCTTATCGATCAGCGTCAGGTAGTCCTCGCGGAAGTCGCCGGTGAGATTGTCGGCGGACTTGCGCAGCTCGGTGTCCACGGTCTGCGGGGTGTAGGTGAACATGGCCTCGACGGTGCGCCCCGCCGTCGCCACCGCGTCCTTGCGCGACTGCTCGGCCTGCCGGTCATCCCAGTAGCGGTAGCCGTTCACGCCGCCGAGCACCGCGGCGGCCGCGACCACCACCCCGAGCACCGCGAGCAGGATCCTGGCTCGCATTCCGTTCCTGCTGTCGCCGCTCATGCCACGAACTCCACATCGGACACGGTCAGCCCGGTGTCGCCGCGCGACACGGTGACCCGGAACCGGTAATACCTGGTCTGCGGCTCGGCCTGGCCCGCGTTGGTCAGCGTCTGCTTGGCCGCGACCAGCACCCGCCCGGAGCGATCGTCGTCGCTCTCCAGCGCGGCCTCCACGATCTCGCCGCTGGAAACCACCTTGGCCTGCTGCACGATGCTGGTGAACGGGTCGACCCGGCCGTCGAACTCGGTCTTGAACTCGCCGGAGGCCAGCGAGAGGATCCGGTCGATGTCCTGCTTGGCCGAATCGGCGCGGATGGTGGTCAGGTTGACGACCGCCTGCCTGGCGGTCTCGACGTATTCGGCGCGCCGCTCGTCGCGTTCGTGCGCCGAGCGCATCGCGAGAACCGAGAGGGCCGCACCGCATACCAGCGCGATGACCAGCAACGCCGCGGCAGCGGTCGCGAGCACTCGCGGGAGGTTGCGCCCCTTGCTGGGAGCGGTCTTCTGTTCGGTCGGCGTCGCCTCGGGGGACGACTGCGCGTCTGTTTTCGCCAGTGCGACCGCCGTGTCCGCATCGCCCGTGGCCGGTGCCGGGGCGGCCGGTGCGGCCGAGAGGTCCGACTCGGCCGCAACTGAACTCGTCCCGCTATCGGCGGCGGGCGCGGTCTCGCGGGCAGCGGGAACCTCGGGCGCCGCAGTCTTCGCGCCGGTGGGTGTCGCGTTCTCCTCGACCGGGGGCCCGGCCGAGCGCACCGCACGCCGTCGCGAGCGGTGGCCTTCTCCGTTGCTCTCACTCATCGTTGCTGCTCCTCGAGCATCGCCTGCCAGCTCGACGGTACCGTGCCCGAACCGCCCGGTCCGATATCGCCCTGTCGGTATGTCCGCCCGTCGGTGCCGATGTACGCGCCGGTGGCCGGGTCGTACGCGCGGGCGGCGGCGGGTGTGTCGCCGCCGTAACTCGCCGGTGCCACGACCGGGGGTTCGTCGGGCTCCGCCGCCGGCGCTGCCGCGGGCGCGACCGGCTGCGGCGGCCCGAACGGCGGGTTGTCGCCCACCGGAACGTACCCGGTCCGGCACAGTTCCGGCGTCGGGGCGCGCACACCGGGCACCTCCACGCACGGCGTGTTGCGGATGCCGCGCACCGCCTCGGGCGCGTCCTGCGGCACCTTGCAGTACAGGCCGGGCGGGGTGTCGGGAGTGTCGAGCTCGCTCGGCGAGCGGCGCTGGTCCGGTGGGAGGAAGCCGGTGGTGCACGCGGGCGGGTCGTTGACCAACGCCATGAAGTCGACCAGCGCGCCGTATTCCAGCGGGCCGCGGACCGCGGTCAGCAGCGCGGCGACCAGCGGCGGGTAGATCACCAGGATCTGCTCCAGGCCGGCGTGATAAGTGACCGCGACCTGGCCGACGCTGACCAGGTTCGACAGCAGCAGCGGCAGCGTCGGACGCAGATCGTCGAACAGGTCGGTCACCCGCTGCATCCCGGACGGGCCCTCGCGCAGCACACCGCGCAACGCGGGATCGTGGCCGCGCAGCTGATCGGTGACCGTCGCCAGATCGGCGGTCCAGGAACGGATCGCCGCGTCCGAGCGGGTCTGGGTGTCCAGCAGTGGCCCGATCTGGTCGAGCAACTGCTTCGTCGGTTCGGCGTTGGCCTGCGCTTCCTGCACCAGCAGCGACGCGGAGTCGATGAACCGCTGCAGATCCGGTCCGGCGCCGTTGAAGGCCAGGAACGCCTCGTCGATGACCTGCCGCAGCCGGGTGTCCGCGACGCTCGACAGCAACCGGTCGGCCTGGTCGAGCAGCGCGCCGACGTCTTGCGGCAGCTTGGTGCGCTCCACCGGGATCACGCTGCCGTCGCGCAGGTTTCCGCCCGTGCGGTTCTCGGCGGGCACCAGGTCCACGTACTGCTCGCCGACCGCGGAGACGCTGCGCACCCACGCGTCGACGTCGGCGGGGATCTTGTAGTCGCTGGCGATGGACAGTCGCGCGTCGACGCCTACGGGCGTGAGCCGGACCTCTTTCACCACACCGACGTTCGTGCCGCGGTAGGCGACGTTCGCCGTCGGGTAGAGACCGCCCGTCGCGGCCAGCTGCACCGTGACCTCGTAGCGCCCGATGCCGAACATCGCGGGCAGCTTCACGTATGTCCCGCCCATGATCACCAGGCCGATCACCGTCAGCACGGAGAAGATGATCAGCTGGGTACGGACGAACCGGGTGAGCTTCACTGTCCCGGACCCCCTTGTGGCGCGGAGTTGCCCGGCAAGGGCACGGTCAGCCCGGGAATGGCGGGCAGGCCGGGTATCGGCGGCAGACCAGGAATGGTCGGAGCGGGCTGGCTCTCCGCGGGCGGCGGCGCCTGCAGCGGCCCGGTGGCCGGGTCGCCGTTCTGCGCGGCCGTGCCGGGCGCGAAGCTGCCGAGGGCGCCTTCCACCCCGCCGAACCGCCCGCCCAGCGGCGTTCCGGTCAGGAAGTTCGAATCCAGGCGGCGTCCGGTGATGTCCACGGTCATGAACAGGTTGAGGTAATCGCCCTTGATCGCGTGGTCCAGATTCTTCATCGGGAAGGGGAAGGTGGCCAGGATCTTCAGCGCCTCGGTCAGGTTGCCGCCCGTATCCGACAGCGACTTCAGCGCAGGCACGAGGCTGCGCAGATTGGCCTTCAGGTCGTTGCCGCTGGCGTCGACGATGCGCCGGACTACGTCGCTCAGCTCGCCCAGCGCGCTGAGCGCCCTGGTGATGTTCGCCCTGCGGTCGGCCAGCACGGTCAACGCCGGATGGATCTGCTCGATGGCCGCCGCCACCACGTCACGCTGCTCGGCGAGCTGGCCACCGAGCCGGTCCAGTCCGCTCATGGCGGCGATGATGTCGCCGGTCTGGCGATCCAGGTTCGTGGTCAGCGCGTCGAGCTGCGGCAGCAGGTCCCGGATGGCCTCCTCCCGCCCGGTGAGCGCGGAATTGAGTTCCCGGGTGATGGTTTCCAGCTGTGCGACGCCACCGCCGTTGAGCACCACCGACAGCGAGGACAACACCTGCTCGGTGGTCGGGAACGTTCCGGCCCGCGCCAGCGGGATGACGTCGCCCGCCCGCAACCGCCCTTCCGGCGGCTGATCGACCGGGGCGGAGAGCTCGAGATGGTTGGATCCCAGCAGACTCGTCTGACCGATCTTCGCGACCGCGTTGGCGGGCAGGTGCACGTCCGGGTTGAGCGTCACGGTGACCAGCGCGTGCCAGTCCTCCACCTCGATCTTCGAGACGGTGCCGACCGTCACGTCGTGCACCCGGACCGGCGAGTTCCTGGTCAGTGTGGTCACGTTCGGCATCTGGATGCGCACCTGGTAGGAGCCGGGTGCGGTGCCCTCGGTGCCGGGCATTGGCAGCGAGTTCAGGCCGTCCCACTCACAGCCGCAGACGCCGAGCGCCACCGCCAGCCCCACCGCGACGGCGGCGGTGCGGCGCATTCGCCGCGTCGGCATCATCGCACTCCTCCTGTCAGCCCCGGGATCGCCAGCCCGGCGATGCCGTCCGGCACGCGCACCGGAGCGGGCTGCGGCTGCGCCGGGGTCTGGCTCTCGACCCGCCCGGCCAGGCTGGGATCGGTGTACACCAGTTGGTCGGGGAAGGCGGTGACGCCGCTGGCCGGGTTCGTCATGATCGGCACGTAGTTCATGCTCAGGCTGTTGATCACGGGCGCCAGGTACTGCGCGCAGAGGTCGGCGCTGCGATCGGAGTCGTTGGTCTCCAGCGCGCGGACCGAACCACAGAGGAAGCCGAGCGGATCGGCGGGGTTGTTCAACGCGATCGCGCCGGTCAGGGTGCCTTGGGCCGGCTTGTAGATCTGGTAGAAGTTCACCAGCGCGGTCGGGCCGGAGTGCAGGACCCGTTCCAGTTCCGGCCGCTTGTCGACCAGTACCTGGGTGGCGTCGGCCAGCCGCTGCACACCCTCGGTGAGTTCGGCGCCGCTGCCGTCGATGAAACGGCGCACGTCGACTATCGCCGTGTCCAGATTGTCCAGCCCGGCGCCGAGATCGGCCGAGACGCCGGCCAGCACCGAGGACACCGACGCCAGCCGCCCGCCGAACTGCACGATCTGCTCGTTGCTCGCCGACAGCACCTCGACGAACTTCTGCAGGTTGCGCACGGTGCCGAACAGGTCGGTGCGACCGTCCGAGAGCGTGCTCAGCGTGGCCGACAGTTCTCGTAGGGTGTCGCGGAACCGCTGTCCGTTGCCGTCGAGGTTCTCGGCGGCGGTGTCGACGAACCGGCCGAACGAACCCTGCTTGTCGTCACCGACCGGCCCCAAAGCGGTGGCGAGCTTGGACAACTCGGCCTTGATGTCGTCCCACTCGACCGGCACCGCGGTGTGCTCGATCGGGATAACGCCGCCGTCGGTCAGCTTCGGGCCGCCGGTGTAGGCGGGCGCGAGCTGGATGAAGCGCGCCGACACCAGCGAAGGCGAGATGATCACCGCTTTGGGGTCGGCGGGGACATCGACACCGCGATCGAGGGTCATGGTCACCTTCACCCGGTCGGGGCCGGGTTCGATCGAGTCGATCCGGCCGACCTGGACGCCGAGGACCCGCACGTCGTCACCGGCGTACAGGCCGGAGGTGGACGGGAAGTAGGCGGTGACCTTGGTGGTCCCGATCCGGGTTATGCCGTTCCACGCGACGGCGACCACCAGCGCGGCGACCACGACCCCGGCCACCACCAGCGCCCATCGGGGCAGTTTCCGTACGACGCTCAGCATGCGCATCCCCCCGGACGCGACTCCCCTGTCGTCGGGGCCGGTCGGTCGTCGGCTCGCGACGGGTGAAGGATGGACGGGTTGTGCCCACTCATCGCGGCGGCTCCTGTATCGCGGGTTCGATCGACGGGGGCGGCGTGAGGTAGCTCTGCAGATCGTGCGGCAGGTGCTGCGGCCACACCAGCGCGTCCACCAGAGGTTGCAGCGTCTTGCTCGCGGCGTTGATCACGTACGCCTGGAAGTACGGGCCGCTGCCGACCTGCTCGCCGAGCGCCGCCGCGAACGGGCCGAGCCCGACCAGTGCGTCGGCGAGGTTCTGCTTGTTGCGCTGCAACAGCGCCAGCACCGAGTTCAGCTTGTCCAGAGCGGGCTCGAGCTGCGCCTCGTTGTCGGCGACCAAGCCGGACAGCTGCTGGGCGAGCCCGTTGACGTACACGATCAGCTGTCCCAGCGCGGTACGCCGCCGGTCCAGCTCGCCGAGCAGCTCGTTGCCGTCCAGCAGCAGCGCGTTGATCTGGTTGCCGCGGTCGGCGAGGATCTTGGTCACGTTCTGCGCCCGGCGCAACAGATCCGACAGCGCCTGGTCGCGCGCGTTGATGCTGCGCGACAGCGCGGTGACACCGTCGAGCGCCGAGCGCAGCGGCGCCGGCGTGTCGGCGAACGTCGCCGAGAGCGCGTCGAGCGTCTGGTCGACCCGCTCCATGTCCAGGCCGTGCACCGTGCCGGCCAAGTCGCTCAACGCCTCGTTGAGCGAATACGGCGAGGTGGTGCGGTCGAGCGGGATGGTGTCGTCGGCGCGCAGCGCGCCGGGGCCGGACGGCGTCACCTCCAGCGACTTGCGTCCGAGCACCGTGTTGGTCTTGATCGCCGCGGAGGTCTTCTCCCCCAGCACGATCGATTCCGCGAGGGTGAACCGGACGAGCACTTTCGCGCCGTCCAGGCTGACGTCCTCGACCCGCCCGGACCGCACGCCCGCGACCTGGACCGCGTCGCCGGGCAGCAGTCCGCCCGCGTCGGCGAAGTAGGCGGTGAACGTGGCGCCGGAACGGATGAACGGCAGCCGGTCGAATTGCAGTGCCGACAGCGCCACCGCCACCGCAAGCACGATGCCGACGATGCCGATGGTGATGGCGGGTGATCGCTGCTCGTTCATCGGTTGTCCGCACACCTTCCGGTCGTCTGCGCCCCGGGCATGTTGATCTTCATCGTCTGTCCGTTCGGGCCGTCCACCAGGAAGTTCGTCGAGCAGACGTAGAGCTGGAGGAACGAACCGTAGGAGCCGATGCGAATCAGCTGCCGATAGGTCTCGGGCAGCCGCTGCAGCACCCACTCGACGGTGTCGGACCCGGCGTCGAGGTTGGTCGCGAGGCGTCCGGTCTGCTCGATGGTGCCCTGCAGGTCGGGACGGGCCTGGGCGAGCAAGTCGGTGAGATCGCCGGTGGCCCCGGCGATCCGCGGGATGGCGTCGCCGATCTGGTCCTTGTCGGCCGCCAAGCCGCTGATCAGGCGCTGCAACTCGGCGATCGTGGTGGCGAACTGGTCACCGCGCTGATCGATGGTCTGCAGGACGGTGTTCAGGTTGTCGATCACGCTGCCGATCAGCGCGTCCCGGCCGGCCAGCGTCTTGGCGAACGAGCCGCCGCTGTTGAGCAAGGACACCAGCGTGCCGCCTTGGCCCTGGAAGATCTGGAGCAAGGCGTTGGTCAGGTCGTTGACCTGGCCGGGATCCAGGCCGCGCAGCAGCGGACGGAACCCGCCGAGCAGCATGTCGAGATCGAGTGCCGGCGCGGTCTGTTCCTTGGTGATGGTCCCGCCGGGCTGTAGCACGCGGTTCGAGCCCGGCCCCTCCGCCAGCTCGAGATATCGGTCGCCGACCAGGTTCTCGTATTTGATCGCCGCGCGGGTGCTGGTGAGCAGCCGGTACTCGCGGTCGACGTCGAACTCGACGTGCGCCAGATAGTCCTTGCCGACCCGCACGGAAGTGACCGAGCCGACCGGCACGCCCGCGATGCGCACCTTCGCGCCGGGCAGCATGCCCGATGAGCTGGTGAACACGGCGTGGTAGCCGTTCTCCCGCGCGAAGCGCATCTGGCTGAAGACGACCGCCAAGCCGGCGAAGATCAGCGTCATCACCAGCGTGAAAATGGCCAGCTTGACGGTCGTCGCGGTGTTCCTCACGGGCGCGGCACCCCCGGTAGTCCGGCGAACAGGAGCTGGAAGATCTTCGGTGGGTTGACCGTCAGCGTCGTCGACGGTGTGTACACGAGTCCCTCCGAGGTATCGGTGACGACGTAGTCGGCGTGGCTGCCCGGCTCGCGGTCCAGCAGGCCGGCGCACTGCGGACCGCCGGTCGCGTTGACCTTGGGCAGATCCTCCGGATAGGTGTAGGGCTTCGCGCCGTACATGAAGCCGGTGTTGAGCGCGACGCCCTCCTGCAGACCGCCGAAGACCGCCTCACCCAGCGGAAGCGCCTTGCCGAGGCCGCCGATCAGGCAGTACAGCGCGGGCGCGTACTCCTCCAGCAGTCCGGTGGTCGGGCGCAGCAGGTCCAGCGCCGTGCCGAGTTGGTTCTCGTTCTCGCGCAGCACCGAACCGGTGGTGTCGGCCAGCCCGATGAGATTCACCAGGACGTTGTCCAGGCTGTCCTGCTCCTGGGTCAGGGTGTTGCCGGTGACCCGGAAGTTGTCCACCGTGCGCAGCAGGTCGTTCACCGTGTCGGCGTACAGGTCGGTGACCTCGCCGGTCTTCGCCAGATCCTGTTGCAGCGTGGGCAGATACGGGTTGATGTCGCGCAGGTAGGCATCGCTGCGCTCGAGCAGTTCGCCCAGCTTCTCGCCGCGTCCCTGCAGGGCGGTGCCCAGTGCGGACAGCGTGGCGTTCAGCTTCTCCGGCTCGATCTGGGCGAGCACGTCGGACAGGTGCTGAAACAGCGTGTTGAACTCGACGGTCACCCGCTGCGCCGTGACGACCGCGCCCGGTTGCAGCGATTTCGTCGACGGCTGCGGCGGCACGACGAAGTTGACGTACTTCGCGCCGAACACCGTGGTGGACCTGATGTCGACGTCCGCGTTGGACGGCACCAGTTTCAGCAGTTCCGGATCGAGGGCCAGCTTCAACCTGGCGCCTTCGGCGGTGTGGTCGACGGACGCGACGCGCCCGATCTCGACCCCGCGGACCTTCACCTTGGCGTCCGGGTCCAGCACCAGGCCGCTGCGCGGCGCGTCCACCGTCACGGTGGCCGTGGACGTGAATCCGCCGACGAACATGATCATCGCGACCGTTACGACGGCGACCAGCGCGAGCACCATCGCGGCCCCGGCCAGTTTCAGGCCGAGCCCGCCGCGCAGCGCCCGCAGAAGGCGGCTGTCTGTTTGCTTCGATTCCGCCATGTCGCTTATCCGGAGAGATGGAAGTTGCCGGAGGTGCCGTAGATGGCCAGCGAGATCAGCAGCGTCACCGTGACCACCGCGACCAGCGAGGCCCGCACCGCGTTGCCCACCGCGACACCCACGCCGACCGGCCCGCCCGCGGCGTTGTAGCCGTAGTAGGTGTGGATCATCATGACCGCCAAGGCCATGAAGATCGCCTGGGCGAACGACCAGAGGATGTCGCTGGGGATGAGGAACGTGGAGAAGTAGTGGTCGTAGACGCCCGCCGACTGCCCGTAGATCACCACGGTGGCGAACCGGCTGGCCAGGAACGAGGCGATCACCGCGAGCGCGTAGAGCGGGACGATCGCGATCATCCCGGCCAGCACGCGGGTGCCGACCAGGTAGGGCACCGGCCGGATCGCCATCGACTCCAGCGCGTCGATCTCCTCGGCGACCCGCATCGCGCCCAACTGCGCGGTGGCGCCTGCCCCGATGGTGGCGGCCAGGCCGATGCCGGAGATCACCGGCGCCGCGATGCGGACGTTGATGAACGCGGCGAAGAAGCCGGTCAGCGCCTCGACGCCGATATTGCCCAGTGAACTGTAGCCCTGCACGGCGATGGTGCCGCCCGCGAAGAGGGTGAGGAACCCGACGATCACCACCGTGCCGCCGATCACCGCCAGCGCGCCGCTACCCATGCTGATTTCGGCGATCAACCGGATGGTCTCGGTGCGATAGTGCAGCAGCGCCCGCGGAATGGAACCGATCGCCTGGGCATAGAACACGGCGTGCTTGCCCACCGAATCGAGCGAGTCCGACATCCGGCGCATCCGCCGGATGGTGCGGGGAAAGCGGGATTCGATTACGAAGGCCATCGCGTCACCGCACCGTGAACTTGATGCCGACGGCGGTGACCACCACGTTCACGACGAACAGGGCCATAAAAGCGAAGACTACGGTCTGATTCACCGCATCACCGACACTCTTGGGTCCACCTCTGACATTCAGGCCCAGATAGCAGGCGACCAGTCCGGCGATCAGCCCGAACAACCCGGCTTTCACCTCCGAAATGATCAGCTCGGGCAGATGGGTGAGCAGCGTGATGCCATTGACGAACGCACCGGGGTTCACGTCCTGCAAATACACCGAGAACAGGAATCCGCCGACGATGCCGATCGTGCACACCAGGCTGTTGAGCATCAACGCGACGAACATCGAGGCGAGCACGCGGGGCACCACCAAGCGGTGGACCGGATTGATGCCGAGCACCCGCATCGCGTCGATTTCCTCGCGGATCGTGCGAGCGCCGAGATCGGCGCAGATCGCGGTGGCGCCCGCCCCCGCGACGATCAGCACGGTGACGATCGGCCCGACCTGGGTGACCGACCCGAACGCGGCGCCTGCCCCACTGAGATCGGCCGCGCCGATCTCCCGCAACAGAATGTTCAGCGTGAAGCTCACCAGAACGGTGAACGGAATGGCCACCAGCAATGTGGGCACGATCGATACCCGCGCGATGAACCAGGACTGGTCGATGAACTCCCGCCATTGAAAGGGTCTGCGCACGCTCGAACGTGCGACATCGGCGGTGAGTTCGAAGAAGCCACCGACAGCCCGCAACGGCACGGCAAGGACCTCGTTCATCCGCGATCCTCCTTGCTCAACCGGCGTATACAGCAACACGGCGCGAATCTTCACCGTGGCCGCACCGCCGGTACGATTAGAACATGTTCACCGTGTTGCCGGAAGCACTTTTCACACTTTTGAAGTGCAGTTTCTCGAAAAATCGGCGTATTTATTTGAAACCGGTGTCAGAGGGAAATGATCCCACCTTTGTGAGGTAGGACATAACCCGTCCCTATGTCTACCAAGCACCGATCCCCCGATCAACAGCTGGACACTTGATCAGTAGCACACCGGCGGCAAGCCGCCGCCGCTCACCCCAGGTCGATCAGCGAAGATGCCGAGAAGGTCCGCCCCTCCGGACGATCGGCGAAGTAGCCGCCCAGCGTGTCGGCGAGGTCCTGAGCCGACCACTGCCCCGCGTCCGCGTCGAATCGGCGCTCGACGACCGGCGCCGCCATGAGCGCCACCATTCCCCCGTAGACGATGAACAACTGCCCGTTGACCGCATCCGCCGCAGGCGAGGCCAAGTAGGCGACCAGTCGTGCCACGTGCTCAGGCGACAGCGGATCGGGCTTCCCTTCCGGGGCCGGACTGAACACCGCCTCGGTCATCGCGGTGCGCGCACGCGGCGCGATGGCGTTGGCGCGCACGCCGTAGCGCGACAGTGCCCGCGCGGCCGAGAGGGTCAGCGCAGTGATGCCCGCCTTCGCGGCGCCGTAGTTCGCCTGCCCCTCCGGGCCGAGCAATCCCGCTTCCGACGAGGTGTTGATCAGCCGGCCGTAGACCGGCGCGCCCGCCTGCTTCGACTTGCCGCGCCAGTAGGCGGCGGCATTGCGCGACAACAGGAAATGCCCGCGCAGGTGCACCGCGAGCACCGCGTCGAAGTCCTCGTCGGACATGTTGAACAGCATCCGGTCGCGTGTGATGCCCGCGTTGTTGACCACGATGTCGACCGACCCGAAGGATTCCTGCGCGGTGCGGATCAGCGCGTCGGCGGTCGCGCGCTCGGCGATGCTGCCCGCGACGAACTCCGCCTTGGCGCCGAGCGCCCGGATCTCACCGAGCGTGTCGGCGACGGCGTCGGACTCCGAGAGGTCGTTGACCACCACCGACGCGCCGGCCCCGGCGAGCGCGAGCGCTTCGGCCCGCCCAAGTCCAGCTCCGCCGCCGGTCACGATCGCTACTCGGCCCGCAAGGCTCAGATCATTGCTCACGCGGCCGACTCTAGAACGTGTTCCAACTTACGGCAAGGGTCGGTCACTGTAGCCGCAGCGCGGCCTTGGGGCACTGCGCGACGGCATCCTCGACATCGGCGAGCCGATCGTCGGGCACGTCGGCGTTCGCGATGTGCAGCACGTCCTCGTCATCGAGTTCGAACACGTCGGGGGCGATTCCGACACAGATTCCGTTAGCTTCGCACTGGTCCGGATCGACACTGATCTTCATGGCAACTCCTTTACCACCACGTTGGCGGAAGCGTAACAAGCCGATCCGCTCCACCGCGGCGTCATCGGGGGATTCACTATCAATACTGGAACATGTTTCAGTCCATATGCAATGATCGGGGGAACCCGATCCAACGAAGGCTCGGCCCTGCCCACCCCCGCCGACTCCGCAAGCTCGGTCGGCCGACCATCCCCAAGAGGTATTGCGATGCGCATTGCGTACACGCCCCGACAGGAGCAGCTGCGCGCTGAGCTGCGCGACTACTTCGCGCGGCTCATCACCCCTGAACGAAGGGCGGCCCTGAGCGCGCAGACCGGCGAGTACGGGCAGGGCAACGTCTACCGGGAGGTGGTCCAGCAGATGGGCCACGACGGCTGGCTGGCGCTGGGCTGGCCCAAGGAGTACGGCGGCCAGGACCGGCCCACCATGGACCAGCTGATCTTCACCGACGAGGCCGCGATCGCGGGCGCGCCGGTGCCGTTCCTGACCATCAACTCGGTCGCGCCCACGATCATGCACTACGGCAGCGAGGAGCAGAAGAAATTCTTCCTGCCCAAGATCGCGGCCGGTGAATTGCACTTCTCCATCGGGTACTCCGAACCGGGCGCGGGCACCGACCTGGCCAGCCTGCGCACCACCGCGGTCCGCGACGGCGACGACTACGTGATCAACGGCCAGAAGATGTGGACCAGCCTGATCGCCTACGCCGATTACGTCTGGCTGGCCGTGCGCACCGACCCGACGGCCAAGAAGCACAAGGGCATCAGCATGCTCATCGTGCCGACCACCGCCGAAGGCTTCTCGTGGACGCCCGTGCACACCATGGCGGGACCGGACACCAGCGCCACCTACTACCAGGACGTCCGGGTGCCCGCGAGCGCCCTGGTCGGTCAGGAGAACGGCGGCTGGGCACTCATCACCAACCAGCTCAACCACGAGCGGGTCGCGCTCACCTCGGCCGCGCCGCTGGCGCTGGCGCTGCGTCAGACCGTCGAGTGGGCGAGCGACACCAAGGCAGCCGACGGATCCCGCGTGATCGACCGGGAGTGGGTGCAGCTCAACTTGGCCAAGGTGCACGCCAAGGTCGAATACCTCAAGCTGCTGAACTGGGAGATCGCCAGCCGGGCCGACGCGGGCGGCGATGCGGCTCCGCGGCCGTGGGACGCCTCGGCCTGCAAGGTGTACGGCACCGAGTTGGCCACCGAGGCCTACCGGTTGCTCATGGAGGTGCTGGGTCCGCATGCGTACCTGCGCCAGGACTCCCCCGGCGCGCAACTGCGCGGGCGATTGGAACGGATGCACCGCGCCGCGCTCATCCTGACCTTCGGCGGCGGCACCAACGAGGTGCAGCGCGACATCATCGCCATGACCGCCCTCAAGCAGCCTGCCGCGGCGCGCTGATCGAAAGCAGGTACCCCACCATGGATTTCACTCCCACCGAAGCCCAACTGGATCTCGCCCGGCTGACCGGCGAGGTGTGCGGCAAACTGGTCACCGCCGACCGGCTGCGCGAACTCGACGGCAACCGTGGCGGCGGAGCGGAAGCGGACGCCGAGCGATTCGACCAGCCGCTGTGGCATTCGCTGGCCGAGACCGGTGTGCTCGCGGCGGCCCTGCCCGAATCGGTCGGCGGCAGCGATCTCGGCTCGCTCGAGCAGACCGCCATCCTGCGTGAGCTGGGCAAGCACCTCGCGGCCGTGCCGTATCTGTGGTCGATCGTGCTCGGCGCGGGCGCGCTGGCGCGATTCGGCGATACGGCGCAACAGGATCTGGCCACCCGGGCGGGCGCGGGCGGCGTCGTCCTCACGGTGGCGCTGGCCGAGGAGCGCAACTGGGAACCGGCCGCCCCGACCACGACCGCGGTAGAGACCGATGACGGCTGGCGGCTGACCGGCGCCAAGACCACGGTGCCCTTCGCCAACCGGGCCGAGCGAATCCTGGTGCCCGCCACGGTGTCCGGGACCGCCGCGGTATTCCTGGTCGATCCGTCGGCGGCGACGGTGACGGCGCAGCAGGTCGTCGACCGCAGCCCGGAGTTCGTGGTCGAACTCACCGACACGCCCGCCGAACTGGTCGGCACTGTATCCGGAGGCCCGGAGATCCTGGATTGGATCCTCGTGCGCGCCTGGCTCGGCCTGAGCGCCCTGCAGCTGGGCACCTTGGAACGCGCGCTCGAACTGGTCGCCGATTACGCCAGGGAGCGTGAGCAATTCGGCAAGGCGGTCGGCAGCTTCCAGGCCGTCGCGCAACGGCTCGCCGACGCCTATATCGACGTCCAAGGCCTGCGCCTGGCGGTGACCCAGGCGGCGTGGCTGCTGTCGGAGGACCTGCCCGCCGCCGAGGCGGTGCACACCGCGAAGTTCTGGGCCGCCGACGCCGGCCACCGCGTCGCGCACACCGTCGTCCACGTGCACGGCGGCGTCGGCATCGACCGCGACCACATCGTGCACAACTACTTCACCGCCGCCAAACACAACGAGTTCGCCCTCGGCGCGGGCACCGACCACCTGCGCGCGTTGGGCGCGCTGCTGGCCGGTAGCCCGGCCTGAGCGATTCACAACCGGTCGGGCCCGCCACACTTCGCAGACCGACGGTTGTGGAGCGGATCAGCGGTTTCGCAGCGTACGTAATACGTAATAGGATTACTACGAACACACGTTGAGAGGACGCTGCGATGCTGCTGAACAGCAAGGGGCAAGTAACGATCCCCGCCCACCTTCGCGCCAAGCACAACCTTCGCGAGGGTGACGACGTGGAGATCGTCGAAATCGACGGCGCCTTACGAATCGTACGCACCGAAGGCGCCTCTACCCGAGGTCAACGTCTCGTCAACCGAATGCGTGGCACCGCGGGCAGCAGGGACGTCGAAGGCATGACCACCGACCAGATCATGGACTTGCTCCGTGGCGAGTAGCCGAACGCCTATACGTGGATCCGCCGTTCTGATCGACTCCTGCGTTCTGCTCGACGTCATGACCAATGACAAACGCTGGGCAGAGTGGTCGGCGAAACGGATAACCGACGCACTCGATTCCGGTCGAGCTGTCATCAACCCGATCATCTACGCCGAAGTCTCGGTTGGGTACGACACCGTCGAAGAACTCGATTATCTACTGCCTTCCGCTGAGTTCGAACGGGAAGCATTGCCGTTTCGAGCAGGCTTCCTCGCGGGCAAGGCGTACCAGCGCTATCGCCGAAACAGCGGTGAGAAGCGCTCACCAATGCCCGACTTCTACATCGGAGCGCACGCAGCGGCAGCGGGGTACCGCCTGCTGACGCGCGACGTCGCGCGGTACCGCGGCTACTTCCCAACCGTCGAACTGATTGCGCCCACTCCCTGAACCTCCGCTGCGGAGCCTGAGAGCTTTCAGTCCGGCGTCGACGTCAAGTAGCGCTGGAGAGTGGGCGCCACCTCGGCGATGATCTGCTCGCGAGTCAGGGCGACGACCGGGGGCAGGCACAGCACATAGCGGCACAGGGCCAGGCCGAGCATCTGGGTGACGATCAGGCCGCCCCTGCGCGCAGCGTCGGCTGGATCGCCGAAACGCAGGACGGCGGGCAATACCTGCTCGACGAAGATGGCGCGGACGCGGCCGGCGACCGCCTCGTCGGTAATGGACGACCGCAGCAAGGTCAGCAGCACCTCCTTGTTCGGCTGCTCTTCCCAGATCTCGAAGAAGCGGCGCACCAGCAGTTCGCCGAGGCTGTCCGGATCGGCGGAGCCGAGGTCCGGCAGCTCGAGCCGGACGTCGACCGCGGCCGCGAAAAGGCCGTCTTTACTGCCGAAGTACCGCATGACCATGGACGGGTCGATGTCGGCGTCGGCGGCGATGGCGCGGATGGTCGCCTTGCGGAAACCTTCGGCGGCGAACCGCGCACGGGCCGCCTCCAGAATCGCGGCGCGCGTGGCGTCGGAGCGGCGAACGGGCGCCTGATCATGCCCTCCAGTCATGCCAACAAGTGTATGCCAACAACTGTTGACTTTGTAGACCGACCCCAGCTACGGTTATGCCAACAAACGTTGGCCCACAATCGTTGACCTGAGGAGTTCCGATGAATGCCACCCCGGACCCGCTGCCCGCCGAAACCTCCGTCGTGATCGTGGGCGCGGGCCCCGCCGGGTTGACCGCCGCCATCACGCTGGCCGACGCGGGCGTGGATTTCGTTCTGCTGGACCGGCTGAGCGAAGGCGCGAACACCTCACGCGCCGCGGTCGTGCACGCCAGGACGCTCGAGGTGCTCGAGCAGCTCGGCATCGCCGAGGAATTGGTCGCGACGGGTGACGTCGTGGCGCGCTTCACGGTTCACGACGGCGGCCGCACTCTGGCCACCATCGACTTCGACGGCCTGCCGACGCGGTATCCATACACCTTGATGACCCCGCAGGACACCACTGAAGCAGTACTGCTGAAGCGGCTGCGGAAGGCGGGCGGGGACGTGCGGCGGCCGTACCGGGTCAGCCGGGTCGTCCAGGAAGGCGAGGGCGTCACGGTCGATTACACCGACGCAGCGGGCGCGCCAGGCAGCATCCGCGCCGACTACGTCATCGGTACCGACGGCATGCACAGCATCGTCCGCGAGCAGGCGGGCATCGGGTTCACCGGCGCGACGTACCCGGAATCCTTCGTACTCGCCGACGTGCGGATGGACTGGCCGATCGCGCGCGAGGAGGTGGCCCTGCACCTTTCACCGGAGGGCGTCACCGTGGTCGCGCCGCTGCCCGACGAGGACGAGCCGAACCGCTACCGCGTGGTCGCCACACTGGAAACGGCTCCCGAGCACTCGACCGTGGCGGACATCCAGTCCATCCTGGACGCCCGCGGCGGCGGTGTGCGGGTTCGCGAGGTGCTGTGGAGCTCGCGCTTCCGCGTGCACCACCGGGTCGCCGATCGCTACCGCAGCGGACGCATCCTGCTCGCCGGGGACGCGGCCCATGTGCACAGCCCGGCAGGCGGCCAGGGCATGAACACCGGCATCCAGGACGCCGCCGCACTCGGCCCCCTGCTGGCCCGTGTGCTCGCGGGCGAACCCGACACCCTGCTGGACGACTACGAAACCACCCGCCGCCCCGTCGCACTCGGCGTCGTCTCCTTCACCGACCGCATGACCAGAATGGCGACTCTGCGCCCACTCCCAGCCCGCACCTTGCGCAACCTCGCCCTCACCACCCTGACCCGCATCCCCGCCTTCCGCCAGCGCCTCGCCTACCAACTGGCCGAACTCGCCAACCGCTGACCACGGCAGACCGATCGCCGTTGCTGATGTTCATGGCGATGCCGAGTCTCGTGGCCGGTCACCGGCTGATAAATCGTGGCCGGCCACGACGGCGATGTCCTACTTCGCGCTCGCCTGGGCGTGCTCGTCGGCGGGGCGCGCCTGGGTTTGTTCTTTGGCCCAGCGGTAGTCGGGCTTGCCAGCCGGAGAGCGCTTGATCTCGTCGACGAACCAGAGGCTTCGCGGGAGTTTGTAGGGGGCGATCTCCTGGGTGAGCATGGGCCGGAGTTCTTCCAGGGTGGGGCGGGTCTCGCCGCGGCACTGCACGACCGCCACCACTCGCTGGCCCCAGCGCTCGTCCTCGATGCCGACCACGAGCGCGTCGAAGATCTCCGGGTGCGTCTTGAGCGCCCCCTCGACCTCCTCGGGGTAGATCTTCTCGCCGCCGCTGTTGATGCAGACCGAGCCGCGGCCGAGCATGGTGACCGTGCCGTCCTCCTCGACGCGAGCGAAGTCGCCGGGGATGGCGTAGCGAACGCCGTTGAACTCCTTGAATGTCGCCGCGGTCTTCGCCTCGTCCTTGTAGTAGCCGAGCGGGATGTGTCCGCGCCGGGCCAGGATGCCGACCGCACCGGACCCGGGCCGCACCGGATTGCCGTCCTCATCGAGTACGTCGGTGGAGGCGTCGATCTTCACGCGCGGGCCTCCGGTGTGCGTTGCGCCCTTGGCCACGATGGAGATACCGCCGAAGCCGGTTTCCGAGGAGCCGATCGAATCGGAGATCATCCGGTTGGGCAGCAGTTCGAGGAACTGGTCCTTCAGCGTGGGCGAGAACAGCGCCGCGCTGCTGGCCATCACGTACAGACTGGACAGGTCGTAGGGCTGGCCGGTTTCCGGGTTGCCCTCGATCAGCGCGTCGAGCATCGGCCGCGCCATCGCGTCACCGGTGATGAAGATCAGATTGATCTTGTGTTTGTCGACGGCCTGCCACACGCCGTGCCCGGAGAACTCGGGAATCATGACGGCCTTGCCGCCGCCGAACAGACTGTGGAACGTGGCCCACTGCGCGCCGCCGTGGATCATCGGCGGAATCGGGAACCGCACCATCGGCGGGCTGCCCGCCCCGACCTTGGCCAATTCCCACTCGTCCTGCACGTACTCGCCGGTGATGAAGTTGATGCCCGCGCCGAGCACGCGCCACACGTCCTCCTGCCGCCACATCACGCCTTTGGGCATGCCGGTGGTGCCACCGGTGTAGACCATGTACAGGTCGTCCGGGGAGCGTTCGCCGAAGTCGCGCTCGCCCGAGGACTGCGCGAGCACCGTCTCGTATTCCGCCGAATCCGCTGCGGTGGGAATCGTGCCGGTCGTATCGTCGTCGACGACGACGACGGTGCGCAGCTGCGGAGTCTTCGGACGAACGCCGGCGACCCTGTCGCTGTAGCGGCGCTCGTGGATCAGCGCGACCATGTCCGAGTTGTCGAAGATGTACTGCAACTCGTTCTCGACATATCGGAAGTTCACGTTGATCATCACGGCCCGCGCCTTGAAGATCGCGACCATGGCCTCGACGGCCTCGATCGTGTTGCGTGAGTAGATGCCCACCTTGTCACCCGGCTGGACTCCCTGTTCTTGCAGGTAGTGAGCAAGCTTATTCGCTCGCTCCTCCAACTGGGCGTAGGTGACCTCGCGGCCGTCGTCGGCCAGCGCGACGCGGTCGGGCATCAGGTCGACGGCATGTTCGACAAGGTCCGCTATGTTGTAGCTCACAACCTTAAAAATAGAACGTGTTACTGTTTCTGACAAGGCTCGAAGTCAGGAGAATCAGCGATGCCGCACTGCCTCGTCGAGAAGCGCGACCATGTCCTCATCGTCACCATGAACCGGCCCGAGGCGCGCAACGCGCTGTCGGGGGAGATGATGGCGATCATGAAGGACGCCTGGAACCAGGTGGACGACGATCCGGACATCCGGGTGGCCATCCTGACCGGGGCGGGCGGGGCGTTCTGCGCGGGCGCCGATCTCAAGGGCATGACTTCCGAGCACCCCGGCGACACCATCGACGGCGGCGGCTGGAATCCGGCCAAGCTGGAGGCGCTGCTCAAGGGCCGCAGGCTGACCAAGCCGCTGATCGCGGCGGTCGAGGGACCGGCCATCGCGGGCGGCACCGAGATCCTGCAAGGCACCGACATCCGAGTGGCCGGTGAGAGCGCGAAATTCGGCGTGTCGGAGGCGCGCTGGGGCCTGTTCCCGCTGGGCGGCTCGGCGGTTCGGCTGGTCCGTCAGATCCCCTACACCGTCGCCGCCGAGATCCTGCTCACCGGCAGGCACGTCACCGCGGCCGAAGCCAAGGAGATCGGCCTGATCGGGCACGTGGTGCCGGACGGCACCGCGCTGGACAAGGCGCTGGAGATCGCGGGGCAGATCGCCGCCAACGGCCCCCTGGCCGTGCGGGCCATCCTGCGCACCATCCGGGAGACGG
Organism: Nocardia asteroides; assembly: GCA_019930625.1. Taxonomy (NCBI): domain Bacteria; kingdom Bacillati; phylum Actinomycetota; class Actinomycetes; order Mycobacteriales; family Nocardiaceae; genus Nocardia; species Nocardia asteroides. Next base: position 2,498,710 of record CP082844.1, on the reverse strand, counting down.
AGGCCATGCCGGAGGAGGACGCCTTCCAGATCGATGCCGAGCTCGGCATGACGGTTTTCCGGTCGGCCGATGCCAAGGAGGGCCCGAGGGCATTCGCGGAAAAGCGCAAGCCCTCTTTCACCGGAAACTGAGCCTCTGCGTCTGTTGGTCCGAGCCGAAAGCACAACGCCCCCGGTGTGCGCGCACCAACCAGTGCGCGCGCACCGAGGGCGACCCCTCGCCGGGCTCAGTTCGCGCCCGGGTAGTCCATCCAGAAGGGCTCCCACTGGTGGCCGTCCGGGTCGATGAAGGTGCGACCGTGCATGCCGACCTGCGCCTCCTGCGCCCGTTTGTCCTCGTTCACCTCTTCGGTCGCGCCCGCCGCCAGCGCGGCGTCGGTCAGGCTGTCGACCTCTTCGGCGCTGCCGAGCGCGAGCGCGTACGCGGCGTTGATCGCCGCCGTGGTGTCGGCCACCGGCCGCTTACGGCCAGGTCGAGATTCTCGTGACCGTGGAAGCCGACCTGCGCGTCGTCGCCGAGCTCGGCGACCAGCGCCGCGACCCGGTCGGAAACCTGCTCCAGCACAAGCGCTCCGGCGGAATCCACGATGTAGACACACTGGCATCCCGCATCCGCCATGATCCGAGCCTGCTTGGCGAGCACCTCCGGCGGCTGGGTATGCGACATCATCAGGAACCCGACCGTCTCGAGCCCGAGTTCGCGTGCCAAGCCGAAGTGCTGGATCGACACGTCGGCCTCGGTGCAGTGGGTGGCGATGCGGCAGATGGACGCGCCGTTGTCCTGCGAGATCTTGATGTCTTCCTTGACCCCGACACCGGGCAGCATCAACACGGCGATCTTCGCCCGCTTCGCCGTCTCGGCGGCGATGGTGACCAATTGCTGTTCCGGCGTCTTGGAGAAGCCGTAGTTGAACGACGAGCCGCCGAGGCCGTCGCCGTGGGTCACCTCGATCACCGGGACGCCGGCGCCATCCAACGCGGCGACGATGTCACGGACCTCGGTGGCGGTGAACTGGTGGCGCTTGTGATGCGATCCGTCGCGCAGCGAGGTGTCGGTGACGCGGATGTCGAGTTCTGCTGAGTAGGCCATGTCGTGAGCTCCTTACACCCGGGCCGCTGTGATCTGTTCGGCGATGACCTCGCCCACCTGCGTCGCGGCGGCGGTCATGATGTCGAGGTTGCCCGCGTACGGGGGCAGGAAGTCGCCCGCGCCCTCCACCTCGACGAACACCGACACCTTGGCCATACCGCCGGAAACCACCGACGGCTCGTCGAACTGCGGCTCGTTCAGCAACCGGTAGCCGGGGACGTACTGCTGGATGTCGGCGACCATCCGATTGATCGAGTCGGCGATCGCGTCGGTGTCGGCGTCCTCGGGGATGGCGCAGAAGATGGTGTCGCGCATGATCATCGGCGGCTCGGCCGGGTTCAGGATGATGATGGCCTTGCCGCGCCGCGCACCGCCGATGGTCTCGACGCCGCGGCTGGTGGTCTTGGTGAACTCGTCGATGTTCGCCCGTGTGCCCGGCCCCGCGGAGACCGACGACACCGACGCGACGATCTCCGCGTAAGGCACCGGGACGACTCGCGACACCGCCGCGACGATCGGAATCGTCGCCTGGCCGCCGCAGGTGATCATATTGACGTTCGGCGCGTCGAGATTCGCCCTCAGGTTCACCGGCGGCACGACGGCCGGGCCGACGGCGGCGGGAGTGAGGTCGACGGCGCGGATGCCCGCTTCGGCATAGCGCCCGGCCGCGGCGCGGTGCACGTACGCCGAGGTCGCCTCGAAGATCAGGTCGGGCAGTTCCGATCGGCCGAGCAGCCAGTCCACACCCTCGTGCGAGGTTTCCAGCCCGAGCCCGCGCGCCCGCTTCAGGCCCTCGCTGTCCGGGTCGATCCCGATCATCCAGCGCGGCTGGATCTTCTCCGAGCGCAGCAGTTTGTAGAGCAGGTCGGTGCTGATGTTGCCGGACCCGACGATCGCGGCGGTGACGGTCCCGTTCACGGACACGACAGCCTCCCTAGGTGAATTGCAGACGGACAGAACCGAGTCCGGCGAACTCGGCGTGGAACGCATCGCCCGGACGGGCGTCGATGGCGCGGGTGCACGAGCCGGGCAGCACGATGTCCCCGGCCTTCAAACGGACGCCGAAGCTCGCGACCTTGCGCGCCAGCCAGGCCACCGCGATCACCGGGTCGCCCAGCACGGCGTCGCTGCGGCCTTCGGCGACCACCTCGCCGTTGCGGGTGAGCACCGCGTCGATCGCCTTGACGTCGATGTCCTTCGGCGCGACGCGCTGGGCGCCGAGCACGAAACCGGCGGAGGACGCGTTGTCGGAGATGGTGTCGGCCAAGCCGATGTTCCAGTCCTTGATCCGCGAGTCGATCAGCTCGATCGCGGGTGCGAAGGCGACCGTGGCGTCGAGCACATCCGCTTCGGTGCATTCCGCGCCGGGCAGGTCCGCGCCGAGTACGAAACCGACCTCCACCTCCACGCGAGGGAACAGGTAGCGGCCCGCTTCGACCGGAACATCCTCGAAGACCTCCATTTCCGCGAGCAGGTGCCCGTAGTCTGGTTCGTCCACACCCATCATCTGCTGCATGGCCTTCGAGGACAGGCCCACCTTGTGGCCGATCACCCGCGCGCCCGCGTCGAGCCTGCGCCGGATGTTGATCAGCTGGATCTCGTAGGCGTCGACCACGTCGATGTCGGGGTAGCGGGCGATCAGCGGATCGATCGCCACCCGCTCGCGCTCCGCGCGCTCGAGTTCGTCGGCCAGTTCGGTTCGTACCGCGTCGGACAGCACGCTAATTCCCTTCCACAGTTGCTTGTTCGAGCGCCGAGACCTGCTCGCCCGCGGCGGACCGGCCTGCCCTGCGGCCGGAGAAGACGCAGTCCGACAGCGAAAGACCGCTGACGTAGGACTTGGAGCAGACGCCGACCGCGTTGCGCCCGGCCGCGAAGAGGCCGGGAATGTCGCGGCCCTCGATGGTCTTGACCGCGCCGGTGCGCTCGTCCACGACGACGCCGCCGAGGGTGAGCATGGGGCACGGGTTGGTCAGGCTCGGTTTGATGCCCACATCCAACAGCCAGAACGGGCCGGTGCGGACCGGATTGGTGAACTCGGCGGGCTTGCCGACCGGATCGGGGTCTCCGGTCTCGATCGCGGTGTTGTGCGCCTCGACCGTCGCGCGCAATCCGGCTGGGTCGATGCCCGCCTTGACGGCGGCTTCCTCCAAGGTGGCGCCGCGGATCGCGGTGCGCCGCATCGTCTCGAACTGGCCGCGCTGGAACCAGGCGCCCTGCTTGCCGATCTGGCCGATCGCGGTGCGCATCAGCGGGTCGTCGGCCAGCAGCCAGCCCTTGCCGTCGTGCTCGGTGATCAGCGCGTTGCCCACCGCGGCGCCGTAGCGCGTCTCGTCGATGACCCGGCGACCCGCGGCGTCCACCAGCAGCGCACCGGTGAATGCGCTGGGCGGGAGCAGGAACCGCCACGCGGAGACGTTGTCCATGCGGTCCAAGGCCGCGCCGACCTGCTGGGCCATCAGGATGCCGCTGCCGTCGTCGGCGGTGGTGCCGAGGGCGAGACCACCGTGGAAGGCGGGAGCGTACTGCTGAATCATGTCGCGATTGGCGATGAACCCGCCCGCGGCGAGCACCACCGCGCGCCGCGCGAGGACCCGGATCGTGCTGCCGTACCGGCGCTCCAGCCGGGCCAGCCGCTGTTCCAGCGACCGCCGCAGCGGCGGGTAGTAGATGCCTGGTTTGGCCGCGATCTGCGCCATCCGGGTGTACCGGTCCCGGACCCGGCCGGGCGCGTCGCGCAGCGTGTGGCATTCGACGCCGATCACCGCGCCCGCATCGTCGGTGAGCAATCGGGTCACCCGGGTGAGGGTTTCCACGCGCACACCCGCTCGGGCCGCCGCCGCCGCGAGCGGGCCGGTGAGCTTCTTCCCCGACGTGCCCCTACCCTTCACCCGATGCCCGCGCTGAGCGGCGGGGATGTCGCGGAACGCGCCGGAGATCTCGCTGCCCGAGTAATACAGGTAGTAGCGGTCGTTGGGGTAGGAGGTCTTGTACGGGCACAGCGAGGCTTCGAACGGGACGCCGTGCGCCTTCAGCCACTCGATCAGCTCCGGACTCTCGTCGACGAACCGGCGCAGCGTCTCAGGGGTGACCGCGTCGCCGACCTCACGCTCGAGATAGGCGTACATCGCCTCCGGGGTGTCTTCCACCCCCGCCTCCCGCTGCACGGAGGTGCCGCCGCCCGCGTAGATGATGCCGCCGGACAGCGCCGACGTCCCGCCCCCGGCGAAGCGTTCGAGCACGAGCACCTGCGCGCCCGCCTCGGTCGCTTCCAGCGCGGCCGCCGCACCCGCGGCGCCGTATCCGACCACGACAACGTCGGTGGCCAGGTCCCATTCGAGGCCCATGTACTCCACTCCGGTCTGAAACTGAAACAAGTTTCCTCGACAAATGGAACGTCGAGCAAGTCTTCTGCCACACAACATAGACCAATGGCGCGTCCATTCTATAACGTGTTCTACATGACTGATCGGGAATACGACGTGGTGGTGGTCGGCAGCGGCGCCGCCGGCATGACCGCCGCACTCACCGCGGCCCATCATGGGCTGAGCGTGGTGGTCATCGAAAAGGCCGCGCACTACGGCGGGTCGACCGCGCGCTCCGGCGGTGGTGTGTGGATCCCGGGCAACAAGGCGCTGCGCGCGTCCGGTCGGCCCGACGACCGCGAGGACGCGCGAACCTACCTGCACAGCATCATCGGCGACGTCGTGCCCGCCGAACGGATCGACACCTACATCGATCGCGGTGCGGAAGCGTTCGACTTCGTGCTCGACCACACGCCGCTGAAGATGCGCTGGGTGCCGGGTTACTCCGACTACTACCCGGAGGCGCCGGGTGGACTCGCCGCGGGACGCTCGTGCGAACCCAGGCCCTTCGACGCCAAGATCCTCGGTGCGGAACGCTTCAACCTGGAGCCCGCCTACAGCAAGGCTCCGCTGAACGTCGTGGTCACCCAAGCCGACTTCAAGCAGCTCAACCTCATCCGGCGGCATCCGCGCGGCATGCTGCGCGCCATGCGGGTCGGCGCGCGCACCACCTGGGCCCGGCTGACCGGCAAGCATCTGCTTGGGATGGGACAGGCACTGGCCGCCGCGCTGCGCAAGGGCCTGCTGGACGCGAACGTGCCGCTGCTGCTGAACACCCCGCTGACCGGGCTCATCGTCGAGGACGACCGCGTGGCGGGCGTCGAGGCCGAACACGAGGGTGAGACCGTGCGCTTCACCGCCAGGTACGGCGTGGTGCTGGCCAGCGGCGGATTCGAGCACAATGCCGAGATGCGCCACGCCTACCAGCGCGAACCCATCACCACCGAATGGACCACCGGCGCGCCCGCCAACACCGGCGACGGCATCCGCGCCGGTCTCGAACTCGGCGCGGACATCGACATCATGGCCGACGCGTGGTGGGGGCCGACGATCTTCAAAGGCGGCAAGCCCTGGTTCTGCCTGGCCGAGCGCAATCTGCCGGGCTGCATCATCGTGAACGCCGACGGTGAGCGTTTCGGGAATGAGTCCGCTCCTTACGTCGAGGCCGTGCACACCATGTACGGCGGCGAGTACGGCCAGGGCGACGGCCCCGGCGAGAACGTGCCCGCGTGGCTGGTGTTCGACCAGCGCTACCGCAACCGCTACATCTTCGCGGGACTACAGCCCGGTCAGCGGTTTCCGTCCCGCTGGATGGAAAACGACCTCATCGTGCAGGCGCAGACGCTGACCGAGCTGGCCGCGAAGATCGGGGTGCCCGAGCAGAAGCTCGCCGCCACCGTCGAACGGTTCAACGGCTTCGCGGCCACCGGAGTGGACGAGGATTTCCACCGCGGTGACAGCGCCTACGACAAGTACTACGGCGATCCGACGGTCAAGCCGAACCCGTGCCTTGCGGCGCTGGTGGAGGGCCCGTTCTACGCGGCCGAGATCGTGCCCGGCGACCTCGGCACGAAAGGCGGTCTGGTCACCGACACCGCTGGGCGGGTGCTGCGCGAGGACCGGACCGTCATCGAGGGCCTGTACGCCTCCGGCAACGTCAGCGCCCCGGTGATGGGTCACACCTACGCCGGACCAGGCGCCACCATCGGCCCCGCCATCACCTTCGGCTACCTCGCGGTGCTCGACATCGCCAAGCGCAAGAAGGAGCAGCCCGCCGCCGCCACGGCGGGAGCCTGACGACGAGATCGCGGTGTGGGTCGCGGCCGCAGACCAGCCCGACCCGGACCGCGCCGTCCGATGCGGTGGCCACGCGAACGATCCCGCCGACCGGACGACGCACTGGCGAGCCGCGGTCCCACCGCGCAGGATCGTCGGAAGGGCGCCATCGTCTCCGGCGCGGCCTGGCTCGCCGGATCGATCCACATCCATGCACAAGGAGAACTGATGCCCATCGACCCGAAGATCGCGCTCGGCGCGCAGCTGCCCAGCCGGGAGTTCGCCTGGACCCCCTCGGACGTGCAGCTCTACCAGCTCGGCCTCGGCGCGGGCACGCGCTGGACCGACCCCGCCGAGCTGCGCTACCTCGATGACCGGGAACCGCAGGTGCTGCCGACCTTCGCCACCGTGGCGGCGACGGTGCACGAGACCGAGCCGCCCGAAGTGAAGTTCCCCGGCATCGACATCGACTTGGCGAAGGTTGTGCACGGCCATCAGGAGGTCGAGGTGCACCGCCCGATCCCGGCGGCGGGAAAAGCGACCAAAGCCAGTCGGATCGCCGAAGTCTGGGACAAGGGCTCGGCAGCGGTCATCGTCCAGGAGCACACGGTCACCGGCTCCGACGGCGCCCTGCTGTGGACCGAACGCTCATCGATCTTCGCCAAGGGTGAGGGCGGCTTCGGCGGCGAGCGTGGCCCCAGCAACAAGTCCTCCTTGCCCGACCGCGCCCCGGATTTCGAGGTCACCACACCGACGTTGCCGCAGCAGGCGCTGCTCTACCGGATGTCCGGCGACCGCAACCCGCTGCACTCCGACCCCGAATTCGCCCGCGCTGCGGGATTTCCCGCGCCCATCCTGCACGGGCTTTGCACCTACGGCATCGTGTGCAAGACCGCGACCGACACCGTGCTCGGCTCGGACGCGAGCCGCGTCACCGGTTTCCGCGCCCGGTTCGCCGGCGTCCTCTACCCGGGTGAAACGATCCGCACTCGGATCTGGCGGCAGGACGACCAACTGACCATCGCCGCGACCGTGGTCGAACGCGACGATGCCCCGGTGCTGGGCGACGTCACCCTGCGATTCCGCGCCTGAGGTTCGTTTCGTGCCGCGCGACGGCACGCTGCGCCTGGGCGGGGCGTCAGATTCCACTGGACGCCGGAAGTTCTCGGTCGTCACGGCCGCGTCGTGCGGCTACGCCCTGGATCACCAGGGCGTAGAGCACGACGACCAGCACCGGCGCGGCCAGCGGCGCCCAGGCCAGGCGCAGCGGGACGAGGGCGGCGCACACCGCCACCGCCGCGAAACCGACCGCTCCGGCCACCGAGGGGATCGTTGTCGGCACCACCCCGTGCGGGGCGGTCACCGTCGCGGCGTTGAGCAGATAGGTCGTGGCCACCAAACCCGTTGCGGCGGAGGCGAGCACACCGGCGTCGGCGATCGCCAGCACGCCGAGCGCGAGCAGTACCGCACAGACCGCGAGCGGCCGGAACCACCAGCCGAGCGTGACCAGGATCGAGGCGGGAATGCCGATCCACGGCTCCAGCAGTGCCACCGACGCCACCAGCAACACGCCGGACAGAACAGCGAGGAATCTGGTCATCGGCGCACCCGAACGGTCCGGCGGTGCTCCGGGAGCGCCCGCATGATCTGGTCCAGGCGGGCGTCCTGCGGCCATGCCACGATGTCGACGCCGACGGTGCCCATGTCCCGGTACATCGCCGCGCGCTCGAGCTGCCACATCTTGGCCAGGATCGGGTCGAGGTGCTCGTGGAACGGCGTGCCGCGCAGCACGTCCACCACGACCACCACGTGCCCGCGCTTGCGCAGGTCGATCAACGCGAGCGCGAACTGGGTATCCAGCAGCGTGGAGAAGGCCACCACGATCGCGCCGAGCGGTACGGCGGCGTGCGGTGCGAGGGTGCCGGTGGTCGGAATGTGCTCGTCGCCGACGTCCAGCACGGTGTCCACGATGCGGTAGAACTGGCGGCGCCCGATATCCGGCCGCAGCCAGCGCGGTTCCCGGCCGAGGCAGACCACCGCGGTGCGATCGCCCGCCTGCAAGGTCGACTGCACCACCTGCGCCGCGCCGCGCACCGACAACTCCAGCGAGTCGGTGGCCGGTCCCGGCGCCTGCTGGGAGGTGTCCACCAGCACCACGACGTCCGCGGAACGGTTGGTCAGCCGCTCGGTGACATACAGCCGCCCGCGCCGCGCGCTCACCGGCCAGTTCACGATGCGCAGCTGGTCACCGGGCGCGTAGGCACGGATGTCCGCGTATTCGACGCCGGGACCGTGCCTGCGGGTCAGGTGGGTACCGAGCCGCTCGGGCAGTTCGGTGCGCGGCAAGCGCATCCGCTGCGGATCGGTGATCGGGTACACGAACAGCTGGCCCGCGGGCAGCACCGCGGTGGCGACCGCGAGCCCGGCCGGGCTCAGCGCCGACACCCGCACCGATACCGGGTAGCGCCCCCACCTGCTCGCCGAGAGGGCCAGCCGCAGCCCGGCGGGCGCGACTCCGGAGTCACTGGCCTCCTCGACCTGGACTTCCAGCCCTGTAGCGCCTTCCGGTTTCAGGCGCAGCAGCGCATGTCCCTTCTCGACGAAGGCGGCGACGGTGAGCACCACTTCCTCGGTCTCGAAACAGCGCAGCGTGCCGCCGCCGTCGACCTGGATCCTGGTCGAGGACTGCTGCCACGGCGCGGTGGCCAGCACGCCGAGCAATGGGGCGGCGAACACCAGCAGCTGCCATCGGCCGAGGACCACCGCGAGCACCAGTGCCGCCGCCGCACATGCCGCGAGCATGAAGACCAGCGGCGCGGGTCGCCACCGCAATTCGATGTCGACCGCGGAGCTGGCGTCGCGGTGCCTCATGTCACGGTGGCGCGCGGGACGGGCAGACGGCGCAGCAATTCGGTGATCACGTCTTCGCCACGGATGCGGCGCACCCACATCTCCGGCCGCAGCGTGATCCGGTGCGCCATGGCCGGGACCGCCAGCGCCTTGACGTCCTCTGGGATCACGTAGTCGCGGCCGAGCAGCAGCGCCCGCGCCCGGGACATCTGCACCAGGTCCAGTTCCGCGCGCGGGCTCGCGCCGACCTCCACCTGCGGATGTCCTCTGGTCGCGGAGGCCAGGGCGACCACGTAGCTGACCACGTCGGGATGCACGGTCACGTATTCGACGGATTGCCGCATCTCCAGCAGCCCGTTGGTGTCCACGACCTGGTTGACCTGCGGCTGCTGTGCGCCGCGCTCGAGCCTGCGCCGGATCATCTGCGTCTCGTCCTGCTCGGACAGATACCCCAGCCGCAGCTGGATGGCGAACCGGTCGAGCTGGGCCTCCGGTAGGGGGTAGGTGCCCTCGTACTCGATCGGGTTGTCGGTGGCGAGCACGACGAACGGCTGCGGCAGCATGAACGTCTCGCCGTCGATGCTGACCTGCCCCTCCGCCATCGCCTCCAGCAGCGCGGCCTGCGTCTTCGGCGGGGTGCGGTTCACCTCGTCGGCCAGCAGCAGGTTGGTGAACACCGGACCGCGGCGGAAGGTGAACCGGCCGGAGGACATGTCGTAGATCGTCGAGCCGAGCAGATCCGCGGGCAGCAGGTCGGGGGTGAACTGCACGCGGTTGAACTGCAACCCGAGCGCGGCCGCGAACGATCTCGCGATGAGCGTCTTACCGAGGCCGGGTAAGTCCTCGATCAGCACGTGCCCACCGGACAGCACGGCGATCATGATCAACTGCAACTCGTCCTGCTTGCCGACCACGACCCGGGACAGCTCCCGGAGCACGGCCTCGCTGCGCTGGATGGTCACGTCCATCGGCATGGTCATCTGTGTACCCGCACTTGCCTCAACCCATTTCACATTCTCTGCAGGCGGCTCAGGATCTCGTCCAGCGCCGCACGTCCCGGTGCCCTGCTGGTCTGATCACGAAGGGCCGAATTTGCCGGGTCCACCCAGCGCCACAGTTCGGGCCCGAATTGATGGATGCCCGCCGCTTCGACCGCCCTGCGGTTCTTCGCGACCCGTTGGCCGCTGGACAGTTCGAACTCTTTCGCCAGCAACGGACGCAAGTGCCGGTCCCAATCGGCACGAGTTCCGTCCGCGCGGTCCGCGAGCATCTCCGCCCTGGCGTGCCAGCGTTGCAGCATCTCAGCGGGGCCGTTCTCCATGTCCTCGATCGAGTCCTCGGCCCCGGCCCCGGAGCGCTCGCGCAGCGACCAGACCAGCCAGCCCAGTGCCACCGCCACCGGGATCCCGGTAACGATCAGCAGCAATCCGCGGGCGCGCTCGACTGCGACCAGCTCGATCAGCGCGACGACGATCACACAGGCGACCACCACCCCCATTCGATTCACGCCGCGTCCTTCCCCGGCCGACCGTTCACGCGGGAACCTCCCCTTGCAGATCGGCGAGCACGATGCGCAGCAGTTGCTCGGCCCGCATGCGCTGCCATTCGAGCATGGCGTGCGGGCTGAACCTCGCCTCCTCGAACAAGGCGACCAGCTCGCGGGCGGACGCGTCGTGCAGCGCGCCGCGTTCGAACGCTCGGGCCAGCACCTCCATCGGAGTGTCCGAGATCAGCGGGGCGGCGGCGCGATCGGAGGCGAGGCCGCGCTCCATCGCGACGTAGCAGGCGATGATCGCGGTGCGCGGGTCCTGACCGGGGGCGTTCATCGCGGCCAAGCCCATCTCGGCCGCGCGGGCCAACGAGTCGGCCACGGTGGGCGCCGCCGGAACCGACTGCGCCGGGGCGGGCACCGGCCTGCGCCGCGCGGACACCGCGACGACGACCAAACCGCTCATCGCCACCGTCAGCAAGCCCGCCGCCGCGATCGCGGCCAGCACCAGCGCCGTGCCGGTCAGCTCCGCCGGCGTCGGGTCGTATTCGGCGGGCGGCGGGGCTCCCTGCTCCGGCGGAGTGCCCGTGGTGGTGGCGGGCGCGGCCGGGCGCGCGGGCTCGCTCGGTGTGCTCGCGCCGATGAAGTAGATCGCCGACGCGGCCGCGAGCAGCACCGCCAGCAGCGCGAGCGCTCCGAGCACAGCCAGTCCGACCCGCCCGAGACGCCACTGTGCGCGCTCGTCCTCGCGTTCCGGCTCGGGCATGGCCAGCGGCAACCGGTGCTGGCTCGCGATCACCCCCGCCAGCAAGATCACTATCGACACGGTGAGCAGCACCGGCATGAGCGCGACCGACAAGGCGGAGGGAGCGTGCCTGCGCGGCTCGGCCTCGGTAATTCCTGGGATGTATCCGTGCAAGGCTATGGCGGCAAAAGACAGCAGCGTGATCAGCACGATCACGCGCGATATCGGCGCTCGCGCCCTGCTCACTGCGTACCACCAATTCTGAGTACTGCACAAAACAGCCACATAGTTACATGCCGGGCGGTCGGCTCGGGATGGAATGGAATACTTCGGAGTTCCTCCTCTTAAACCGCGACTGTGCACCGAAGGCGACAGGTCGCTCGTGGCGGCTGCGACTACCGGGCGATAGCGGGCAATGACTGGGGCAATTCACAAAGTCGGCTCGTCAAACGTGATATATCCGGCACTTCCCGGACGTCGCGCACCAGCTCGCCGAGCGCCGCGGACGCGACGACGGTGAGTTCACGGTCGGTGTCGTAGAGAACATCGACCAGGTTCACGAAACGCATCGTCCAGTCGGGCGGAACTTCGCGCAGCGGTGGTACATCCCGTATTTCCCAGCGCAGAAATCGTTGGGCCAGTTCTACATAATCCGCAGCGGAGGTTGGGACTCCGCACAATGCGGCGAAGTCGACGACGAGCAGGTCGTCACCTTCGGCGATAGCGTGCAAACTTGCGGCGGCGAGGGGAATTTCGAGGCGCGGATCGTTGTCCTGTTGCGCCGCATCGCGTTTCCGATCGTCGACGGTCGCATCCGGTGGCGTCTTCCGAGCCGCGCGCGGCCCCGGGGCCACGACGTACCGTCCCGCCGCGAATCCGGTACGGCAACCACGGGAAGCCAGGGCGCGATAATCGGTCCCACCGTCGACGGCCACCACGTCCATGTTCGCGAGAATCAGCTCGATCGTCGGAACGAACCGGTCGTGGAACAGCGGATTCGGCAGCAGCGCGGCCGGCGGATAGTTCGAGGTCACCACCAGTGCGACGCGGCGGGCGAACAGCGCGCCGAGCAGTCGGGCGATCAGCATCGCGTCGCCGATGTCGTGCACATGGAATTCGTCGAAGCAGATCAGCAGGGCGTCACCGAGCAGGTCGTCCACCGCGGCGTCGATCGAGCCGTACCGGTGTGCGGCGGCGTGCAAGCGGGCGAAGAACTGGTGGAAGTGGAAGCGACGTTTGCGTTCGGAGGCCACCTCGGCGAAGAACCGGTTCATGAGCATCGTCTTGCCCCGGCCCGGCCCACCGTAGAGGTAGACGCCCCGATGACGCCGGACCGGCCTACCGCGCCGATCGACCAACTCCCGCAACCGCTGCGCCGCCCGCACCTGGTCGGCGTCCCAACCACTCACATCGGGTTCCATGCCATCTCCTTGTCCTCTACATTTGTAGAGGACAGGGCCGCGCGGCGGCCAGGAAGGGTGATCATGTCCACAGGCGACCGGCGCGTGCTCCTCGTCGACACGGCCATCGAACTGATCGCGACACGGGGACTGCGGGCGCTCACGCACCGGGCGCTGGACTCGGAACTGGGATTGCCCGCCGGATCGGCCTCCTACTACTTCCGCACCAAACGCGCCCTCGTCGAGGCCATCGTGGACCGGATCACCACCCGTTCCCGCGAGGATTTCGCCGCCGCCGAGTTCACGCCGACCGGCGCGCCGAATGCTCGATCGATCGCGGAGGCCATCGCCGCCTGGCTCGACCGGCTACTGGCCGAGCGGCGCGCACACCTGATCGCTCGGCACGCGCTACTGGTCGACCTGCTCGATGATCACGACCTGCGTCCCCGGCTCGTACACAGCCTCTTCTCCCCCGACCGCGCCCGGGACCTCTTCCGCGCCATGGGCGCACCCGACCCGGACAGCAGAGCCGACGACTTCGTCGCGGTCGTGGAAGGGGCCGTCTTCGACCGTTTCGCGGGCAATCGCAGCTCCCTGCGGCCGGACACGCCGGAGAGCGTACGGCAGCTCGCCCGCCTGCTCGTTTCTCACCTGTGCGCGTGACCGCTGCGCTCAGTTCGGCCAACCCCGCTGGCTGTAGGTCTCGCCGGTGCGGTAGCCGCGGATGCCCGCGGCCGGATACGGGATGAGCGTGGCCGGAAGGTCTGTGAGGGGGAACCAGCGGAGCTCGTAGGACTTGTCGGGCTCGCGATTGACCGGCTCACCCGACCAGCGGCGAGTCTCGAAGAACAATCCGATCCGAGCTTCCCGCCCGGAACCGACGACGTGCGCGGTATGGACGTGCCGCAGAGCCGCCGGGTCGATCACCACGCCGACCTCCTCGCCCGCCTCGCGAACCGCCGCGGCGAGCGCCGACTCCCCCGACTCCAGCTTTCCGGCCGGCAGATGCCACAAGCCGTCGAACTCGTCCGCGCTGCGCCGCCTGCTCAGCAGCAACTCCTCGCCGCGAAGCAACAGCACGTGCACATCAACCAGATGCCGACCCGCCACCGCCCTCAACCTACGCTCCCGGAACGTTCACCCGAAACGCTTCGCACACGCCGCACGTTCTCCGCACCGGCCGTGGCGGGTGCGAATCGAGCGGCGGCGTGTGCGAGGACGGTTCAGTCGGCGGTGAGGACCAGGCCGGAAGTGGGAACGCCGGTGCCCGCGGTGACCAGGATGTTGGTCAGGTCGGGTACCGGATTGACCGAGGTGCCGCGGATTTGGCGCACGGCTTCGGCGATGCCGTTCATGCCGTGGATGTACGCCTCACCGAGTTGTCCGCCGTGGGTGTTGAGCGGCAGCCGTCCACCGACCTCGATGGCGCCGTCGGCGATGAAGTCCTTCGCCTCGCCCCGGCCGCAGAACCCGAGTTCCTCCAACTGCATGAGGACGAACGGGGTGAAGTGGTCGTAGAGGACGGCGGCCTGCATGTCCTGCGGACGTAATCCGCTCTGTGCCCACAACTGGTCGCCGACCAGGCCCATCTCCGGAAGGCCGGTCATGGCGTCGCGGTAGTAGCTGGTCATCACGTACTGGTCCGCGCCGGAACCCTGCGCGGCGGCCGCGATGACGGCCGGGCGCTGCGGCAGGTCGCGGGCGCGCTCGACGCTCGTCACCACGATCGCCACGCCACCGTCGGACTCCTGGCAGCAGTCCAGCAGGTGCAGCGGCTCGGCGATCCACCGGGAATTCTGGTGGTCGGCCAGGGTGATCGGCTTGCCGTAGAAGAAGGCGGCCGGGTTCACCGCGGCGTGCTTGCGGTCGGCGACGGCCACTCGGCCGAAGTCCTCGCTGGTGGCGCCGTAGACGTGCATGTAGCGCCGGGCGACCATCGCCACCTGCGCGGCCGGTGTGCCCAGCCCCTGCGGATAGGACCACCCCGCGTCGATGCCCGAGGAGGTGGGCGCGGTGGCCAGCGCCGTGGAGAACTGCCCGAACCGCGACACCGACCGCTCGTTGAACGCGCGATAGGCCACGACGACGTCGGCGATGCCGGTGGCCACCGCCATCGCGGCCTGCTGGATGGTTGCGCACGCCGCGCCGCCGCCGTAGCCGATGTGGCTGAAGAACTTCAAGCGCGGAATGCCGACCGCCCTGGCGACCGCGGCCTGGGTGTTGGTGTCCATGGTGAACGTGGTCAGCCCGTCCACGTCCGCGGGCGTCAGGCCGGCGTCCGCCAGCGCGGCGGTGACCGCCTCGGCGGCCAGCCGTAGTTCGCTGCGTCCGGAGTCCTTCGAGAAATCGGTGGCGCCGATGCCGACGACGGCCGCGCGGCCGGAAATACCCTGCTCAGTCATCGGCCCGCCACAACGCGATGACGGCCGTGGCCGTGATGTGGTCGCCGAGGCTGTCCTTGCCGACCACGTCGATGTGGATGTCCTCGCCCTCCAGCGCGGTCACCGTGCCGGTCAGCGTCAGCGTGTCCCCGGCGTACAAAGGCACGCCCAAGCGCAGCGCGATCGACTTGACGACAGCGCGCGGACCCGCCCAGTCCGTGACGAAGCGCTGCACCAAGCCGGTGTCGGTGAGGATGTTGACGAAGATGTCCTTCGAGCCGCGGGCGACGGCCTTGTCCCGGTCGTGGTGCACGTCCTGGAAATCCCGGGTGGCCAGGGCGGTGCTGATCACGAACGTGGGGTCGGCATCGATCACCAGCTCGGGCAACACCGTGCCCACCCGCACGGACCCCGGTTCGACGGCGGCGGTCACAGTGCCTCCTTCCTCGCATGAGCGGAGCCCTGCGTGGTCACGCTGCGCTGCCTCCTCCGGGCTCGACCGCTCACGCCGGGTCCTTTCTGCGCATGAGCGGGGCCCTGCGTGGTCACGCTGCGCTGCCTCCTCCGGGCTTGACCGCTCACTAGGGCACCATCCTTTCTGCAACCCGAACAGGTAGGGTTGTGACCTCTCGGTCCCGGTGGGTGCATGGCCTAGATCGCGTGCCATTCGATGGCCAGTATGAGTTCCGCCAGCCCTGCCGGGCCGAGGGCCGCAGACCGGCGTCAGGAACATGCCCCGTGTGTGAGGGCCGATTAATGAGCTTCCGGCAGCGGCCCTCGAGACCGGCGAGGTGCGGATTCGACCTCGAAGGAGACAGCCGTTGTTCGTCGGCTGGGACTGGGGAAACGCTGCCCACGACGTGACCGTGATCAACGACGCCGGGGGCCGGGTCGACCGGCTGAGGATCCCTCATACCGAGGACGGCATCACCCGGGCGCTGGCCGAACTGGCTCGTCACGGCGACCGTACCGATCTGCCGGTGGCGATCGAGACCACCCGCGGCTTGGTCGTGGACCGCCTGCTCGCCGCCGGTCACCCGGTGATCGCGATACACCCCAACGCATTCCATGCCGCCCGGCCACGCTGGGGCGCAGCGCGGGCGAAGAACGATCCCGGCGACGCGTTCAAGCTGGCGGACTTCGCGCGCACCGACATCCACCGCCTGCCGCGGCTGGTGCCGACACTGCCGGAAACTCTCGAGCTGCAGGCACTGACCCGCCAGCGCGGCGACCAGCTGGGTCTGCGTATCGCGGCTGCCAACCAGCTCGCCGCCCTGCTCGATGCGCACTGGCCCGGGGGCAAAACCGTTTTCGCGCAACTGCATTCGCCGATCGCGCTGGAGTTCCTCGACCGCTACCCGACCCCGCAGAGCGCCGCCGGGCTCACCCCGGCCCGCCTCGAGCAGTTCTGCAAACGCCGAGGCTACAGTGGCCGCCGCAGCGGAAGCGAGCTGCTGGCCCGACTGCGTGAGGCGCCGGTGGCCGCCACCCGCCTCGGGCAGGCCGTGGTGGCGCAGTTGGTCCGCGCCCAGGTCGCGGTCGTGCGGGCACTGCAGGCCGGCATCGACACCCTCGAAACGATCATCACCGAGGCCGTCACCGCACACCCCTACGCCCGGTTGCTCGGCGATCTGCCACGCGTGGGCACCCTGAACCTGGCCCAGATCATCGGTGAGGTCGGCCCGATCCTCGAGCGCACCACCAGCTTCGATCAACTGGCCGCGGAGACCGGTGTCGCCCCGGTCACCCGCGCCTCTGGCAAGACCCATACCGTCGCGTTCCGGCACGCCACCAACCGACACGCCCGCCAAGCCCTGCACGTCTGGTTCGACAACAGCCGCCGCGCCCACGCCTGGGCCGCGCAGCGCTACGCCGCGGCCCGTGCACGCGGGCAACGCCACCCACACGCCCCGCGCACCCTCGGCCGCGCTTGGCTGCGCGTCATCTGGGCCTGCTGGCGCACCAAAACCGCCTACAACCCCACCCGCCACCAACCGGAAAAACAACCGACCGCCGCATAGGGGTTGACTCAGGAAACTCATGCCGTGTCCGTCTCCGGCATGAGCGGAGCCCTGCGTGGTCACGCTGCGCTGCCTCCTCCAGGCTTGACCGCTCACGCGCGCACCACCCAGAACGGCAGGGTTGCCTCGTCGTCGAGCTTCTCGAAGCCCACCTCGACCGGCAGGCCGATCTCCACCGCGGCGGGCTCGATGCCGCGCAATTCACCGAGCATGCGAACGCCCTCCTCCAACTCGACCAGCGCCACCACGAACGGCAACTGCCGCCCCGGCACCTTCGGCGCGTGGTGTACGACGTAACTGAACACCGTGCCGCGCCCGGAGGCGACGACGTAATCGGTGGGTTTCGACTTGTCCTGCCAGATGGCCGGGATGGGGGGATGCCGCAGCGATCCGTCCGGGAGTCGCTGGATGCGCAGCTCCCCGGCGTTGGCTCCCTCCCAGAAGAATTCGGTGTCCCAGGAGACCAGCGGCTTCACCCGCTCGCCCGCGGCGGGCACCTGCGCCGCGGTACCCGGGGCGAATTTCAACAACCGGAACAGCATCTCGGCGACCACCTCTTCACCGACCCGCCAGGTGGTCTGAAAGGTGACGAACCACCCTTCGCCCAGCGCGGTCCGCTTCGGGCCGCGGATGTCCGACAGCGTGCTGGTGACCGAAACCTGCTCACCGACACTGAGATAGCGGTGATAGGTCTGCCTGCAATCGGTGGCCACCACCGAGGTGTAGCCCGCGGCGTCGAGTAGTTCGGTGGCCGCGCCCATCGGATCGTCGGCGGGCCGCGAACCGTTGAGCCCGAACATGGTCCACACCTGCGCCATGGCGGGCGGCGCGACGATGCCGGGATGTCCCACGGCGCGCGCCGCCTGCTCGTCGACGTAGATCGGATTGGCGTCACCCAGCGCCTCGACCCAATTGTTGATCATCGGCTGGTTCACCGGATCACGCCCGAAACGGGGCGCGCACTCACCCGCCGCCCGAATCGCTTCGGCTGCGGCGACGATCGCCTCCGGAGTAGTGGTTTCCGGCACGCGCGGCTCCTTCACTCGTTATCGGGGTACTCGCGGCAACCGCAGTCCGGACGAGGCGACCAGCTCCCGCATAACCTCGTTGACGCCGCCGCCGAAGGTGACCACGAGGTTCTGCTTGGTCCTGCGGTCCAGCCAGGTCAGCAGTTCGCCGGTCGCAGGGTCGGCCGGGTCGCCGTAGCGGCCGACGATCTCTTCGGCGAGCCTGCCCGCCTCCTGCAGCGATTCGGTGGAGTACACCTTGGTGGCCGACGCGTCGGCGATCACCTGGGACTGATCGCCGTCGACGGTCCCGGCCACCTGCCAGTTCAGCAGTTCGTTCAGCCGGACCATGGCGTGGATGCGGCCCAGCGCGCGCCGCACGTCGAGTTCGGCGAGCACGCCGCGCGGTTGCGCCCAGTCGCGCACCCGGTCGTAGAGCTGCTCGATCTTGCCGGACGGACCCAGGCTCACCCGCTCGTGGTTGAGCTGAGTCGTGATCAGCTTCCAGCCTCGGTTCTCGTCGCCGACCAGCATGCTCGCCGGGACGCGCACGTTGTCGAAATAGGTCGCGTTGGTGTGGTGGGCGCCGTCGCAGGTGATGATCGGCGTCCAGGAGTAGCCGGGATCGGTGGTATCCACGATCAGGATCGTGATGCCGCGGTGGCGCGACTCGGCCGAGCCGGTGCGGCAGGCCAGCCACACGTAATCGGCTTCGTGCGCGCCCGTGGTGAAGATCTTCTGCCCGTTGACGACCCAGTCCCCCGACTCGTCGCGCACCGCGGACGTGCGCAGCGCGGCCAGGTCGGTGCCCGCCTCCGGTTCGGAGTAGCCGATCGCGAAATGGATCTCTCCGGAGAGGATTCCGGGCAGGAACCGCTGCTTCTGCTCCTCGGTGCCGAATTGCTGCAAGGTGGGGCCGACGGTAAGCAGCGTCACCAACGGAAGCGGGACGTCGGCGCGGACCGCCTCGTTGAAGAAGATCTGCTGCTCGACCGGCCCGAAACCCTGCCCGCCGTATTCCTTCGGCCAACCGACGCCGAGCAGGCCGTCGCGGCCCATCCG
The DNA here is from genome assembly GCA_019930625.1 of Nocardia asteroides. Classification (NCBI taxonomy): domain Bacteria; kingdom Bacillati; phylum Actinomycetota; class Actinomycetes; order Mycobacteriales; family Nocardiaceae; genus Nocardia; species Nocardia asteroides. Next base: position 2,479,525 of record CP082844.1, on the reverse strand, counting down.
GCGCACGACGGCGCGGTAGGCGTCGCCGTGCCGGTTCACCGCCATCTCGGCCTCCTCCTCGGGAGTCACGAGATCGGCGAAATAGGCGCGCAGTTCGTCGCGCAGCCGGCGTTGCTCGGTGGTCAGGTCGATGAACATCTGGCCCCCAGACGATCGAGCCGCAGCGACGCGCCGCCGAGCCAGCGGGCGAGGTCCTTGGCTTGTGAGTAGTAGCGGTGCATCGGGTGGGTCACGTCCACGCCGAGACCGCCGTGCAGGTGATGGCACTTCTGCATGGCCGCGGGCAGTTCCGCGGTGACGGTGTAGGCCAGGATCTCCAGGTCGTCGTCGGTGCGGTCGCGATGCTCCTGGCTCGAATCATCCTGAGCAAGTGCCCAGTTCGCCGAGACCGCGGCGACGTGCAGGGTTCGCGAGACGACGTAGAGGTCGGCGATCTGCTGGGCCACGGCCTGGAACTGGGCCAGCGGCCTGCCGAACTGGTGACGGGTCCGCAGGTGCTCGGCGGTGAGGGTGATCGCACCCTTGAGCAACCCATCGGCTACCGAGCCGATCGAGGCGAGCGCCAGCCGGTGCAGATCGGCCAGGCCGGTGCTCCAGTGCTGTTCGGCGGGTATCTCCACCTGGTCGAGGCGCACGGTGCATTCGGGGATGCCACCGGAGACCGGCGTGGGCGTCAGGGTGAGCCCTTCGGCCTGCGCGTCGACCAGGGCGATGCCGGAACTGGTCGGCACGAGCAGCCAGCTCGCCTCCTCGGCGTAGGGCACGGCCACTTTGTGCCCGCTGATACGCACGGTGTTCCCGCTGGTGACAGCGATGGTCTCCGGCTTGACGGTGAAAGGCGCAGCGGGTTCGCTCAGCGCTGCCGTGAGCACGGTTCCCTTGGCGACCTCGGGCAGCACTCGCGCTATCGCGCTCTCCGGCGCACTCGCCACCATCGGCAGCACGCCGAACCCGAGTGTCGCGAGAGCGGGAACCGCGACCGCGTCGGTCGCCAGCTCGGTCAGTAACGCCGATACTTCGAGTAGCCCCATGTCGTCGCCGCCGTGCCGCTCGGGTACCGCGACGACGAGCAGTCCGGAGTCGACCAATCTCGGCCACAGCTCCATATCGCGAGCGGGTTCTCGCTCCAGCAAGCTCACGACGACCTCGGCGACCGCGTCCTGGCCCTCGTCCCTGGTGAAATCCACGTTTTCTCCCGGTTGTCGGCGACTAGCTGTTCGCGTCACGAGGCAGCCCGAGAATTCGCTCACCGGCCACGGTGAGCAAAATCTGTTCGGTTCCACCAGCGATCGATAGACAGCGCGTGAGCAGGAATTCCTTCACCACTTCGGTATCCTGCGCGCCGGAAGGCCCTGTCGTCTCGACAGCGAATTCCGCGACCGCTTGGCGGTGGCGCACCCCGACCAATTTGCGAACACTACTCTGTGCGCCCGGGTCTCCCCCGGCAAGCAACTTCACTGCCGCGCGTTGTTCCAGCAGAAGTCCGGCGACGGCCTCGGCGACGAATCCGCCGAGCCGGTCGTTCACCAATTCCGTGCCCGGTCCCGTGGCGGGCGATTTCGCGATCAGCTCTTCGAGCACCGGACCGATGCCGTTGCCACCCATCGCGACCCGCTCGGTCGCCAGGGTCGAGCGGGCGATCTGCCATCCATTGTTCAATGCGCCGACCACACAATCGTCCGGCACGAACACGTCGTCGAGGAAAACCTCGCTGAAACGCGCCTCACCGGTGATCTGCACCAGTGGGCGGACTTCGAGTCCGGCGGCGTGCATGTCGACCAAGAAATAGGTGATGCCCCTATGCCTGGGCGCATCCGGATCGGTGCGCGCCAGGCAAATCGCCCAATTCGCCTTGTCGCCCAGTGACGTCCACACCTTCTGTCCGCGCAGCACCCAGCCGCCGTCCACCTTTTTCGCGCTGGTCCGCAGCGCGGCGAGGTCGGAGCCCGCCTCGGGTTCACTGAACAGCTGGCACCACACCACCTCGCCGCGCAAGGTCGGCCACGCGAAGCGTTCGATCTGTTCCGGCGTTCCGTGTCCCAACAGCGTGGGAATCGCCCAGCCGCCGATGGCCAGGTCCGGCGCCGTGAGCCCGGCGCGGCGCAGTTCCTCGGAGATCACCAGACCGGTCATCGGGTCCGCGGCGCGCCCGTACGGCCGCGGCCAATGCGGCATGACCAGACCCGCCTCGACCAGTGCGTCGCGCTGCCGCTGTGCGGGCAGAGCCGCGATCCGCGCGACCTCGGCGGCCAGTTCGCGCGCGCCCCCTCCCGCCACGGCCGAGCCCGCGCCGGGGACGGCGCCTTCGGCGAAGACCCGGTCGGCCCCGGTGGTGCGCCGCGAACCCTGACGGGTCAGCTCGGTGACCCGGGCCCGCCAGCGCGCCGAGCCGCCGAGCAGTTGACGCAGCGCGGTCGCCCTGCGCAGATACAGGTGCGCGTCGTGCTCCCAGGTGAAGCCGATGCCGCCGAGCACCTGGATGCAGTCCTTGGCGGTCTCGACCGCGGCGTCCAAGGCGATCGCGGCCGCGATGGCGGCGGCGATCGGCAGTTCCGCGCCACCGTCGTCCACGGCGGCCGCGGTGTCGGCGGCTACGGCGCGGATGAGTTCGGTGCGGCAAAGCATCCAGGCGCAGATGTGCTTGACCGCCTGGAACGAGCCGATCTTACGGCCGAACTGCTCGCGCACCTTGGCGTAGTCGACCGCGGTCTCCAGGCACCAGCCCGCGAGCCCGGCCAGTTCGGCGGCGACCAGCGCGACGAGCAGATCCCCGGCGTCGTGCGGCGCGGTGAACACCTGTTCGGCGGGCACCCGCAGGTCGGCGCAGTGCACCCGCGCCAGCGGAGTGCTCGGGTCCAGCGGCGTGAGCGCCTCCACCCGCAGGCCGTCGGCGTCGGGTGGCACCAGGCACCAGCGCTGCCCGTGCGGGTGGTCGACCGGCAGCAGGACGGCAGTGCCGGGCGCGGCGCCGAGGACGGAATCCCAGGTACCCGTGAGCAACACGCCGTCGCTTGCGGCGGGTACGCTCACCGTCGATCCGACGACGAAGTCGAGCGCGACACCGCACGGCATGTCCTCGGCGAGCCGGCCCGCCGTGATCAGATTGACCAGAGCCGTTGCCAGCACGGGGCCGCCGACCAGGTCGTGCGCCGCCTGCTCCATCAGCACGGCGAGATCGGCAACCGATCCGCCCGCGCCGCCCGCCTCCTCGGCCACCGCGACCCGGAAGATCCCGATCTCGGCCAGCGCGGGCCAGTAGCCGCGCCAGAAGTCGGCCGCGCCGGTCCGCATTGTTGCAATCGGACGGGCCGAAGCGGCCCACCCGCGCATCGACTCCTGAACGGCTTTATGCTCGTCAGTGGTGGCGATGGTCACACTCCATACCGCCTTTCCGGCGTGACTCCCACACCTAGAACATGTTCTAATATCCTAGCCGGGCGGAAGTCAAGAGACCATCACCGCCGCGGTGCGACCGCGCACACAGCCGACGAAACGACGTTTCCGGAAAGGACTTTCATCAATGGCCAGTCCGTCCCGATCGCAGCCAGCCGACCCGAGCGCGGCGCGGCCCGCCGCTACGGTCACCACGCTCTCCGAGGACGAACTGAGTTCGGCGGCGCAGCGCGAGCGGCGCAAGCGGATCCTGGACGCGACCTTGGCGCTGGCGTCCAAGGGCGGTTACGACGCGGTGCAGATGCGCGCGGTCGCCGAACGCGCCGATGTCGCGGTCGGCACGCTGTACCGCTACTTCCCGTCGAAGGTGCACCTGCTGGTCTCGGCGCTGTCGCGGGAATTCGAGCAGATCGAGGGCAAACGCAAGCCGCTTGCCGGGCAGTCCCCGCAGGAGCGCATGCACCTGCTGCTCACCCAGATCACCCGGATGATGCAGCGCGACCCGCTGCTGACCGAGGCCATGACCCGGGCGTTCATGTTCGCCGACGCCTCCGCCGCCGCCGAGGTCGACCGCGTCGGCAAGGTGATGGACCGCGTCTTCGCGCGAGCCATGAACGATGGGGAGCCCACCGAACGCCAACTGGCCATCGCGCGCGTGATCAGCGATGTGTGGCTGTCGAATCTCGTCGCCTGGCTGACCCGGCGCGCCTCGGCCACCGACGTCACCGAACGCCTGGAACTGACCGTCGACCTCCTGCTCGGCGAACGCAACCAGTAAGCTCGATCGGGATCCCCCAGCGCACGGCGGGCAATTCAGCGCACGGCGAGCAATTCGACGCCCGGCCACCATGCCGGGTTCGAACGGCCGCTGTACTGCGACGAAGCTCACCCGCTCGGATCCCGTCGCCGTTAGCTGGGCAGATCCACCGGACACCGGTTCAGCACCTGCGTTATCGTGCGCACGCGGACCGGCGCGCTGCTGTGCGGCAAATTCAACACAGTATTGTTTTGCCCGCCCCCTGAAAAAACTCCTCCGATCACTAGGTTGGATGCGTGAGCGCACAGGATCTGCCACTGGAACTTCGCCGTGCACTGTCGACGGTCGCGCGCGTGCCACGGCTGCTGGTCGCATCGGATTACGACGGGACACTCGCGCCCATCGTGTCCGATCCGGCCAAAGCCTTCCCCCATCGGGAATCGGTGAGCGCGTTACGAGCCCTCGCCGGCCTGACCGGGACCACTGCCGCCGTGATCTCCGGCCGCGCGCTGCGAGATCTCGCGGCGCTGTCGCGGTTGCCGGTCGAAGTGCAATTGATCGGCAGCCACGGCTCGGAATTCGACGTCGGCTTCGTACACGCGATCGACAACGACGCCAAGCACCTGCTCAGAGAGGTGCAGACGGCGCTGAACCAGATCGCCGCGGACAACCCGGGCGTCACCGTCGAGATCAAGCCTGCCAGTGTGGCGTTGCACGTGCGCAACGCCAGCCCGGAGATCGGTCATCGGGCGCTGTCGCAGGTCCGGCTCGGTCCGGCGTGCTGGTTCGGCGTGCAGGTCACCGAGGGCAAGGCCGTCATCGAACTGGCCGTGGTGCAGACCGACAAGGGCACCGCACTGGACACCGTCCGGCATCAGGCGGGGGCCTCGGCCGCGGTGTTCTTCGGTGACGACGTCACCGACGAGAAGGCGTTCCGGGTGCTCGCGGGCCCGGACGTCGGCATCAAGGTCGGCGACGGCGAGAGCCTGGCCAAGTTCCGGGTGGACAGCACCGAGGCCGTGGCCTGGGCGCTGGCCTACCTGCTGGAGGAGCGCCGGACCTGGCTGGCGGGCGCGAGCGCGCCGCGTATCGAGCGGCTGACCATGCTGGCCAGCCCGCGCTCGGTCGCGCTGCTCACCCCGGACGCCACGGTGACCTGGTTCTGCCACCCGGAGCCGGACTCCGCCGCGGTGTTCGCGCACCTGCTCGGCGGCCCGCAGGGCGGTCACTTCACCATCGAGCCCGAGCGGCCGGGGCTGCCGCTCTCGCAGCGCTACGTCGACGGCACGATGACCGTCGAAACGCGCTGGGCCAGTCTGCAAGTCACCGACTACCTGCCGCACGACGTCGCGCCCACGCGTACCGACCTCACCCGGGTGATCACCGGCGACGCGAAGGCCGTGGTCACCTTCGCGCCCCGGCCGGAGTTCGGCCAGGTGCCGGTGAACCTCGAAGCGCAGGAGGGCGGACTGCGCGTGTACGGCACCAACGATCCGATCGTGCTGCGCTCCCCCGGCGTGCGATGGGAGATCGTCTCCGACGGGACCCACGAGTCGGCACGTGCCGTGGTCGACCCCTCCAAAGGCCCGGTCGTGCTCGAATTGCGCTGTGGCACCTTCGACCTCGAACCCGCCGAGACCAGCGAGGCCCAGCGGCGCCGGGAGGCCGAGCGGTACTGGTCGGAGTGGGCCTCGACGCTCACGCTGCCGCCGCTGAAGCCCGACCTGATGAAGCGCTCCGCGCTGACCCTGCGCGGCCTCGTGCACGCGCCCTCCGGTTCGATCCTCGCGGCCGCCACCACCTCGCTGCCCGAGGACATCGGCGGCGTGCGCAACTGGGACTACCGCTATTGCTGGCTGCGCGACGCCGCGTTGACCGCCCAGGCGCTGGTCTCGCTCGGCTCCCTCACCGAGGCCGAGGATTACCTCGGCTGGGTGCACCGGGTACTGGAGACGTTGCCCGGCCCCGAGCGCCTGCACCCGCTGTACACGCTGTACGGCGAGACGCTGCCGCCGGAGGCCTCGATCGACCAGTTGCCCGGCTACGCGGGCTCGCGTCCGGTCCGCGTCGGCAACGCGGCCAACATGCAGGTGCAGTTGGACGTCTTCGGCCCGATCGTGGATCTCATCGCCACCCTGGCGCACGCCAGGGAGCTGCGGGGCGTCACCGATCCCGCGCACGTGCTGCCCGATGCCGACTGGGAGCTGGTGTGCGCCATGGTCTCGGCGGTCCAGCGGCGCTGGCAGGAGCCCGACCACGGCATCTGGGAGATCCGCGGCAACCCCCGCCACCACGTGTACTCGAAGGTGATGGGCTGGCTGACCGTCGATCGTGCGCTGACCCTGGCGCAGAAGTTCGATCGCGAGGCCGATCCGGCCTGGCCGGTGCTGCGCGACACCATCGCCGACGAGGTGAAGGCGAAGGGCTGGAACGACGACGTGCAGTCCTACACCGCGGCCTACGACGGCACCGACCTCGACGCGGCCACGCTGCACATCGGGCTGAGCGGCCTGATCGACCCCTCCGACCCGCGCTTCGCGGCGACCGTCGTGGCGACCGAGGCCGAGCTGCGCAGCGGCTCGACCGTGTACCGCTATCACCACGACGACGGCTTGCCCGGCGGCGAGGGCGGATTCCACCTGTGCGCGGCCTGGCTGGTCGAGGCGTACCTGCTGATCGGGAAGCGCTCGGACGCCGAGGCGCTGTTCGCCCAGCTGGTCGACGTCGCGGGGCCGACGGGGCTGCTGAGCGAAGAGTACGACCCGGTCGCCGAACGTTCGCTCGGTAACCATCCCCAGGCCTACAGCCATCTCGGCCTGTTGCGCTGCGCGCAGCTGCTCGGACAGCCGGTGGAGGCCGCGCTGGTCTGAAGTCTCGAGCTCACCGAGGGCCCGCGAACGAGGAATCGTCCACGGGCCCTTGGTTTTCGCGTTCCACGTGGGCGTTACCTCCTACCGCCGGACCGGATTTGCTAGAGTTAAACGGGAACGATTTCCATTTTGATCTGCCGGACTGCCAGGAGTACCCCACGTGAAGACCAGATTCGCCATGAAGTGTGTAGGCATCGCCGTGGGGTTGGCCTCCGTAGCGACAATCGCCGCGTGTGGCGACTCCACCGACTCCGACCAGCCGGTCGTCGTCACCTCCACCGACGTATGGGGTGACATCGCCGCCGCCATCGCGGGTCCCGACGCCACCGTCCGGTCGCTGATCACCGATCCGAACGCCGATCCGCACTCACACGAGACCTCCGCTGTCGAGTCGGCCGAACTGAGCGACGCCGATCTGGTGGTCTACAACGGCGGCGGCTACGACGAATTCGCCGAGAAGGCGGTGGCGGGCACGAACAAGCGCACGGTGGACGCCTACTCCCTGCGCGTGGACCAGAGCGACGAGAACGAGCACATCTGGTACGACGTGCGCACCGTGGATGTGGTCGCCGACCGCATCGCCGCTCAGCTCGGCGAACTGGACCCGGACAAGGCCGCGGCCTACACCGAGCGTGCGACGACGTTCAAGGGCCGTCTCGCCGCGGTCACCGCCATCACCGGCAAACTCGCCGCCGAGCATCCGAAAACGCCGGTGCTGCAGACCGAACCCCTCGCGCACTACCTCTTGGCCGCCGCCGCGGCGGACGATCTGACGCCGCACGAGTTCCAGGAAGCCATCGAGCAGGAGACCGACCCGGCGCCCGCGGCCGTCGCGGCGACCCAGGACCTGCTCACCGGCAAGCGCGTCCGCGCATTGATCTACAACGTGCAGACCGAGGACAAGATCACCAAAGACCTGCGGAACACCGCGCAGAACGCGGGCATCGCCGTCGTCGAGGTGACCGAGACCCTGCCCGAGGGTGAGGATTACATTCAGTGGCAGACGAAGAACGCGCAGGCCTTGGCCGCCGCGTTGGCCTGAGCGGATGACCGAGCCAGCGGCGCTGACCGAGCACACCGACCGGGCGCAACGGCGGCGGTCGGGCATCGGCGACGACTCGGCCGCGGTGCGGCTGGAGTCGGCGCGGTTGTCGTTCGGCGACCGAACCTTGTGGGACGGATTGGATCTCACTGTCGCCCGCGGGGAGTTCGTCGCGGTTCTCGGCCCGAACGGGTCGGGTAAGACCTCCCTGCTGAAGGTTTTGCTGGGTCAACTCGGTTTGAGTTCCGGCACTGCCCGGATCGCGGGCTCGCCCGCGCGCGCGGGCAATCCCGACATCGGCTATGTGCCGCAACAGAAGACGATCGACGCCGGAGTGCAGTTGCGCGGCGTCGATCTCGTCGGGCTCGGGGTCGACGGGCATCGCTGGGGGCTCGGACTACGCTACCGAGCCGAGCGCAAGCGCAAGGTGGCCGCTGCCATCGCCGACGTCGGTGCGGAACATTTCGCCTACGCGCCATTGGAATCCATGTCCGGCGGCGAGCAGCAGCGCCTGCGGGTGGCGCAGGCGCTGGTCGGCGATCCGAAGGTGCTGTTGTGCGACGAGCCGTTGCTCAGCCTGGATCTGGCCAACCAGCGGCTGGTCGCCGAACTGATCGATCGCCGCAGGCGCACCCACGACACCGCGGTGCTCTTCGTGACGCACGAGATCAATCCGGTTCTGCCCCTGGTGGATCGCGTGCTGTACCTGGTCGACGGCCGGTTCCGGATCGGGACGCCGGAGGAGGTGATGACCTCCGCGGTGCTGTCGCAGCTGTACCGCACCGAGGTGGACGTCCTGCGGGTACGCGGGCGTCTGGTGGTCGTCGGCACCGGCGACACCATGGACGCGCTCGGCACGGCGGGCGGCCACTGCCACGGACCGGCGGGCGACGAATTCGCACACGGCGTCGCCACGCCGGAGGTAACCGCGGCAACGGGCGATGCGCCGGTGAACAGTACATCCTCCGCCGGCCCGGCAACGACCGCTTCCGCTTCGAGCGAGTCGTCGGACACCAACGGCGCTGCCCCGGCCCGACGACCTTCCGTGGAGCCGGCCGCCACCGTGGACGGCGATGGAGGCGGCCCGGCCCGGCCGGCCGCTGACCCGGATCAGAGCGGAGTGCGTTCGTGACCGACAAGCTCTCCGGCGTCCTCGACAAGATGCTGGATTTCGGTACCACGGCGAACCTGCTTTCCTACGGGTTCGTCCAGCAGGCGCTGCTCGCCGCGGCCCTGCTCGGATTGCTGTCGGGGGTGATCGGTCCGCTGATCATCAGCAGGCAGATGTCGTTCGCGGTGCACGGCACCAGCGAGCTATCCCTGACCGGCGCCGCTGCGGCGCTGCTGGCCGGTATCGGGGTCGGTGTCGGCGCCATCGCGGGGTCGGTCGTCGCCGCGGTGTTGTTCGGGCTGCTCGGTACCCGGGCACGCGAACGCGATTCGGTGATCGCGGTGGTGCTCTCGTTCGGGCTGGGGCTCTCGGTGCTGTTCCTGTGGCTCGGCCCCGATCGCGCGGGCTCGAAGTTCTCGCTGCTCACCGGACAGGTGGTCAGCGTCGGCAACAACGGCATCGGCCTGCTCGCGGTCTGCACCGCCGGAGTGATCGCGGTGCTCGCGTTCGTCTACCGGCCGCTGCTGTTCGCCAGCTCCGATCCGGAGGTGGCGGTGGCGCGCGGGGTTCCGGTGCGGGCGCTGTCCATCGTGTTCGCCGTGCTGCTGGGCATCACGGCGGCCTTCGGGGTACAGATCGTCGGCGCGCTGCTCGTTCTCGCCCTGCTGATCACCCCGGCCGCCGCGGCGGCGCAGCTCACCGCGAACCCGGTCCGGGCAACGGTGCTCGCGGTGGTGTTCGCGGAAGTGGCCGCGGTGGGCGGCATCCTGCTGTCGCTGGCGCCGGGTGTCCCCGTCTCGACCTTCGTCACCACGATCTCGTTCCTGATCTACCTCGCCTGCCGCCTGCTCGGCGCCCGCAACCGCCGCCTCGCCCCCGCCCGCTGAAGACCGCTCACCAGACCCGGTGGGCGCTGGCCGCTGCGGACCTCGACTCGCGGCGATAGCAGGCCGGACGGGTAGGCAGATGCGTACAGGAAGGCCGCGCTCCTGGATATCCCGCGCAGTTCAGCGTGGCAGCGCCACGCCGGCATCACTTTGATGGCGGCCGCCTTCAGTCGCTTGCCAGGGTTTTCGTATGCTCGACGCATCGCGCCCCCGAACGAATGGTGACCAACGATGATCGACTTCGCGATTCCCGCCGAACTCGCCGCCGAACGCGATCGAGTACGCCGATTCGTCATCGACAAGATCGTCCCCTACGAGCGCGACCCGCGCCTGACCGCGCACGGCCCGACCGACGAGCTGCGCCAGGAACTCGTCGAACTCGCGCGCGCCGAGAAGCTGCTCACCGTGCAGGCGCCCGAAGCGCTCGGCGGGCGCGGACTGACCCACGTCGAGCAGGCGGTGATCTACGAAGCGGCGGGCTGGTCCACGCTCGGCCCGGTCGCGATGAACTGCGCGGCGCCCGACGAGGGCAACATGTTCCTGCTGTCCAAGGTGGCCGACCCCGACCAGGTGCGGCGTCATCTGGCCCCGGTGGTCGCGGGCCACCAGCGCTCGGTCTTCGCCATGACCGAGCCCGACGGCGCCGGCTCCGACCCCGCCCAGCTGACCACCGAAGCGACCTTCGACGGCGAGAACTTCACCGTCAACGGGCGCAAATGGCTGATCACCGGCGCCAACGGCGCGAAGACTTGGATCATCATGGCGCGTTTGGCCGCCAACCCGCACTTGCCCGAGGGGCCCACGCTGTTCCTCACCGACGGCGATCAGCCCGGCATCGTCATCGAACGCACGATGAACACGATGGACCGCAACTACGTCGCCGGGCACGGTGTTGTCCGCTTCGACAACCTGGTCCTGCCCAGGGAGGCGCTGCTCGGCGAGGCGGGCCAGGCGCTGCGCTACGCCCAGCTCCGGCTCGCCCCGGCCCGCTTGACCCATTGCATGCGCTGGCTCGGCGCCGCCGAACGCGCCCAGAGCATCGCGGTCGAGCACGCGCGCACCCGCACCGCGTTCGGCAAGCCGATCGGCGAACACGAGGGCGTGTCGTTCATGCTGGCCGATAACGAGATCGCGCTGCACCAGTGCAGGCTGACCATCTGGCACGCCTGCTGGCTGATGGACAACGGGGCGAAGGCGCGGCACGAGAGCTCGATCGCCAAGTCGTTCGTCTCCGAGGAACTGTTCAAGGTCGCCGACCGGTGTGTACAGGTGCTCGGCGGCATCGGCATCAGCGACGAGACGGTGGTCGAGATGATCTTCCGGGACATGCGCGCCTTCCGGCTCTACGACGGGCCGACCGAGGTGCACAAGTACGCCATCGGGCGAAAGGTCCTGCGCGGATAGCGGAAGACTTTCGGCCCCACGTCAGGTCCGCGTCCGTCGGCTAACATCCTGAGGCATGAGTTCGGAACTGCACGTCGATGTCTCCCGGGGCGTCGCCGTGCTCACGCTCAACCGGCCCGCGCAGCAGAACGCGTTCACTCCCACGATGGGCGCCGCATTGCAACGCTGCGATGCGGAAGACGCCATCCGTGCCGTGATCGTCACCGGCACCCCGCCCGCGTTCTGCGCGGGAGCGGACCTATCCAATCGAGTCGGGGAGGTCAGCGCCACGATCGACCCGCCTCCGTGGCGAGTGCGCAAACCGGTGATCGCGGCCGTGAACGGCCACGCGGTGGGCATCGGCTTGGCGCTGGCCCTGCAATGCGACCTGCGATACCTGGCGCGCGACGCGGTGTACGGGCTGAACCAGGTCCGCCGCGGCGTCGTGGCCGACGGCTACGCGCACTGGACGCTACCCAGGCTCGTCGGCATGGCCAACGCCGCCGACATCATGCTGACCGGGCGCACGTTCGATGGTGACGAAGCCAAAGCGATGGGCTTGGCCAACAGCTCGCTGCCCGCGAGCGAGGTGTTACCGACCGCCCTCGCCGTTGCGCACGACATCGCGAACGGCTCGGCCCCGCTACCGGTGGCGCTATCCAAGCGGCTGCTCTGGGAGGGGCTCGGAATGAGCCCCACCGTGGTCGGTCAACTGGAGACCGAACTCAACCAGCATGCGACCAAGAGCATCGACGGCGGCGAGGCCATGGCAGCCTTCCGGGATCGCAGACAGCCCAGCTGGTCCGGCAGCGTCAGCACGGAATGGCCCGCCTGGGATGCCGCGGACCGCGAGCGGCCCAGCCTGGATTAGGCACTCGGCCCGGCGCGGAGCTTCGGCGCAGTCGCGCCGCACTCGCCCGCTGTGCGACTGTCTCGACCGCGGTGGACGGCCTCCGTCCGGCTGCGCGGCTCAGGCGTTGCCGCCGAGGAGAATGAGCAGGAACAGCACCGCGAAGATGATCATCAGAACGGTGCCGACGACGCCGAGGATGTAGCCGACCATCACCTGGGCGCGACCACCGAGCGCACCGCCGGATTCCTCGATCTGGTCGAGCGCGCGCCGCCCCATTGCCCACGCCACCGGCCCCAGCACGCCGCAGCAGAAGACGCTCACCGCGCCGAGAAACAAGACCGCCGTCGCGTTCGGATGCTCGACCGGCGAACCGATGGGCTGATTGGGTATCACCACCAGCCGAATTCTACTGGGCTCGTCCGCCTCTCCGGGTCTTTAGGCCATACGAGTCGGGTATCGCCGGATTCCCTTGCAGGTCTTGGGTTCGGCGCCCGATCCGGTTCTAGGACCACGCGGTGAGTTACCCGCGTTCCTGCGAAACAAGTTGTCGCGCAAGGGAACAGGGCATGGGGTCCCCGAGAGCGGCTCGCACCTGGCCATCGCCGCCGTCGGCAGGCAGCACACGCTCCCGCGGTCGACGGCAGGCAGGCCGGACGAGCGGCGCAACGTCCTCAGGCGCGGCGTTGCCGGGCGACTTCGGAGAGCACCACTCCGGCGGCGACCGACGCGTTCAGCGATTCCACCGGGCCCGCCATCGGAATCGACAAGATCGAGTCACACGACTCCCGGACCAGGCGGGAAAGGCCCTTGCCCTCCGAGCCGACCACGATCACGATCGGCTCGCGGCCGTCGAAGTCGTCCAAGGTGGTGTCGCCACCCGCGTCCAAGCCGACGATCTGAACTCCCTGAGCCGCCCAATCCTTCAGTGTGCGCGTGAGATTCGTCGCGCGGGCGACCGGGAGCCGAGCGGCGGCGCCCGCGCTGGTACGCCAGGCGACCGCGGTGACGCTCGCGCTGCGCCGCTGCGGAATCAGGACGCCGTGCCCACCGAAGGCCGCCACGGAACGCACCACCGCACCGAGGTTGCGCGGATCGGAGATATTGTCCAGCGCGACCAGCAGCGCGGGCTCCGCGGAACCACGTGCCCGGTCGAGCAGGTCGTCCGGGTGGGCGTAGCGGTACGGCGGCACCTGAAGAGCGACGCCCTGGTGCAATCCATTGGAACTCATTCGATCCAGGTCGGTGCGCGGCACCTCCAGGATCGAGATGCCCGTGTCGGCGGCCAACCGCACGCTCTCGGTCAACCGGTCGTCGTTCTCGGTGCCCACCGCGACGTACAGCGCCGTCGCGGGCACACCCGCACGCAGGCACTCGACCACCGGATTGCGCCCGAGCACCAACTCCGGACCGTCATCGCTCTTGCGTCCCGCGGGCCTGGCCCCGCCGCGCGCGGACGAACGAGCCTGCGCGCTCTTGGCTTTCACCGCCGCTCGCTTGGCGGCGGGATGCTTGGTGCGCATCTCGGCGGGCGGAGTCGCGCCACGCCCCTCCAGCCCGCGCCTGCGCTTGCCGCCGGAGCCGACCACGGCGCCTTTCTTGCTACCGCTCTTGCGAACCGCACCTCGGCGCTGCGAATTGCCTGCCATCATTTGGCCTTTCCGGATTGCGGTGCGCCGAGGGCCCATTCGGGACCGCTGGCGGTGTCGGTGACGTCGATGCCCGCGGACTGGAGCCGATCGCGCACGGCGTCGGCGGTCGACCAGTCCTTGGTGGCCCGGGCCTCCTGACGGCGGTCGAGTTCCGCGCGCACCAGCACGTCCAGCGCGTCGAGCGCGGCGGAGGAATCGCTCGGGGCGTACCAGTGCGGGTCGAGCGGGTCGACACCGAGGACACCGAGCATGGCGCGCACCTGGCTCGCCAGATCGCGCGCGAAGTCGATCGCGCCGACCTCCAACGCCTTGTTGCCCTCGTGCACGGCGCGGTGGATCTCCGCCAGGGCCTTGGGCACCGCGAGGTCGTCGTCGAGGGCGGCGGCGAACGCGTCGGTCCACTTGCCGACCGGAATCTCGCCGGCCCGGTCCACCACCCGGTTCACGAACGCCTCGATGCGCTGATAGGACTGCGCCGCGTCGTGCAGCGCCTTGTCGGAGTACTCCAGCATCGAGCGGTAGTGCGCGCTGCCGAGGTAGAACCGCAGCTCGACGGCACGCACCTGCTTCAGGACGTTCGGCACGGAGAGCACGTTGCCCAGTGATTTGGACATCTTCTCCCCGCCCATGGTCACCCAGCCGTTGTGTAGCCAGTACCTGGCGAATCCGTCGCCCGCGCCCTTAGACTGGGCGATCTCGTTCTCGTGGTGTGGGAACACCAGGTCCATGCCACCGCAGTGGATGTCGAATTCCGGGCCGAGATAGAACCCGGCCATCGCGGAGCACTCCAGGTGCCAGCCGGGGCGGCCGGGGCCCCACGGCGACGGCCAGCTGGGCTCGCCCGGCTTGGCCGCCTTCCACAGGGTGAAGTCGCGGGGGTCGCGTTTGCCCTCGCCCGCGCTCTCACCTTGGTGCACGTCATCGAGCCGGTGGCCCGACAGCTTGCCGTAGTCGGGAAAGCTGACCACGTCGAAGTAGACATTCCCCGCGGAGGCGTAGGCGTGACCGCGGTCGATCAGCCGCCGCATCATCTCGACCATCTGGGTGATGTGGCCGGTGGCACGGGGCTCCGCGGACGGTGGCAGCACGCCGAGCCGTTCGTAGGCGCGGTCGAAGGCGCGCTCGTGCGTGGCGGCCCACTCCCACCACGGCCTGCCCGCCTCGGCGGCCTTGGTCAGGATCTTGTCCTCGATATCGGTGACATTGCGGATGAACCAGACGTCGAAGTCGTGCGCCAGCAACCAGCGTCGCAGCACATCGAACGCGACTCCGCTGCGCACATGGCCGATGTGCGGTTCACCCTGCACGGTGGCGCCACAGAGGTACACCGACGCACGGCCGGGGACCAAGGGCGCGAAATCGCGCACGGTCCGCGTGTCGGTGTCAAAGAGGCGCAGCGTCACGGCAGTCGATCCTAGCTGGTGTATACGGTCGTTCACGGACGGGCTCGGGTCCGCCGGAGCAGGATCAACGACAGGCTTGCAGCAGGGCCGTCGCCACAGCGGCGACGCCCTCGCCGCGGCCGGTCAGACCGAGGCCGTCGGTGGTGGTGCCGGACACCGAAACAGGGGCATCGAGCAGCTCGCCGAGCACCTTTTGCGCTTCGGCGCGCCGGGGCCCGATCTTGGGACGATTGCCGATCACCTGCACCGCGGCGTTGACCACTTCGAAGCCCGCTTCGCCCAGCAGCCTGCGCACTTCCTTCAGCATGGCCGCGCCGGAGACACCCGCCCATTCCGGGCGTCCGGTGCCGAACACCGCGCCGACATCGCCGAGGCCCGCCGCGGACAGCAGCGCGTCGCACAGCGCGTGCGCGGCGACGTCACCGTCCGAATGACCCGCGCAGCCGTCGTCACCGTCGAACAGCAGACCGGCCATCCAGCAGGGCCGGCCCGCTTCGATCGGATGGACGTCGCTGCCGATGCCGACGCGCATGGTCACGGCGTCACCGCCCGTCCGACGCTCGCACCGTCGAGCACCGCGTCGGCGAGCCGGAGGTCGAGCGGAGTGGTGATCTTGAAGGCCAGCGGGTCGCCGGCAATCGTGTGGACTCCGACACCGAGCCGCTCCACCAGCCCCGCGTCATCGGTGGCCTGGATGCCCTCGGTCGCGTAGGCCGAGCGCAGCAGATCGGCCGCGAAACCCTGCGGCGTCTGGATGGCGCGCAACCGGGCGCGGTCGGGAGTGCCGGTGACCGCACCGGCCGCGTCGACGGACTTGATGGTGTCGGCTACCGGAAGCCCGGGAACCACGGCAGGACGGCCCGCACGCAACTCCGCCGCGACGCGAGCGATGAGCTCGGGCGGCGTGAGGGCGCGGGCGGCGTCGTGCACCAAGAAGTAGGCGGCGTCGGGCGCGGCGGCGAGACCCGCTCGCACCGAGTCGATGCGTTCGGCGCCGCCGACGACCACCTGCACCGAATCCGAGGGCGGCAGCAGGGCAACGGCGCTGTCGACGAGTTCGGTGGGAACCATCACGATGATCCGGTCGACCACGCCGGAGGCGATCAAGCCTTCGACGGCGAGCCGGACCATGGGTGTGCCGCCGACCGCGACGAACGCCTTGGGTTTCGATTCACCCAGACGCACGCCACGGCCGGCGGCAGGCACCAGAGCAACGACGGGTCCGTCGGTGGAACGGACACCGTTGTCAGGTGTGTTCACGGTCAGGAAGCCGCTGCGAGGACCTCATCGAGCAGGGTCTCAGCCTTGCCGTCATCGGTGCCTTCGGCCAGCGCGAGCTCACCGACCAGGATCTGCCGAGCCTTGGCCAGCATGCGCTTCTCACCCGCGGAGAGGCCGCGGTCCTGCTCCCGGCGCCACAGATCGCGAACGACCTCGGCCACCTTGTTCACATCGCCGGAGGCGAGCTTCTCCAGGTTGGCCTTGTAGCGGCGGGACCAGTTGGTCGGCTCCTCCGTATGCGGCGCACGAAGCACCTGGAAGACCCGATCGAGACCCTCCTGACCCACGACGTCACGCACGCCGACGTATTCGGCGTTCTCCGCGGGAACCCGAACAGTGAGATCGCCTTGGGCGACCTTCAGGACCAGATACTCTTTTTGCTCACCCTTGATGGTGCGAGTCTCGATTGCTTCGATCAGCGCCGCTCCGTGGTGGGGGTAAACGACGGTGTCTCCGACCTTAAAAATCATGTGTCCCGTGCCCCTTTCGATGTTCACAGTTTAACATGCGACTCGATAACGGCGCGATCAACTGTGCAGGTCAGGGCCACAACGAGGCAACCGCGGGGCTTGACAGATGCCAGGCGGTGTGCATTACGTTGTGCCGGAACGAGTTATCTCCCGGCTCTACCGGCGTCGCCCGCCCGTGGTGGCCCGGCACCTTCGTGGCAATCTCCCGAACCTCGACCGAACTGTTATCGAAGCGCCGAGTGTCGGGGACCGCTCCCCTGCCCTGCCGCACGCCGCCGCGCTCAGGATGTCCCGCGCACGCCACCGGAGGCGGAGTCGGCCAGCCGCCGGTGGCTGAGTCGACCAGCCACCGGAGGTGGAGTTGACACAGCCCCCGCGCCCGCGCCGCCGAGGGAACTACTACGCTGCCTAGTTACTACGCTCCCGCGCGGAGCAGAGCCCGGTCGACATGGAGGGACAACCCGTGACTGCCCTGAAAGCTGTGACCGCCCCGAAGGGGGCGCGACGTCGCATGGTGACGGTTGCCGCACTCGCCGCCGGAGCGGCGATCGCGCTGTCCGGCTGCGGCGCGGGCCAGATCTCGCAGACCGCCGACCAGGTCGCCGCCGTGAACGGCAATTACGCCGACGTCGGCCGCATCGCGCTGCGCAACGTGCACATCGTGTACCCGGCCGAGGGCACCGGTTACAACAACGCGAAGGGCGGCAAGGCGCTCATCGCGCTGTCGGTCATCAACAACAGCGAGTCCGTTCGCGACGAGCTGACCAGCATCACCACCGACCTCGGCACCGTCAAGATCACCTCGGCCGCCGGCAAGTCCGTCGTCGAGATCGCCCCCCAGCAGACCGTCGTCGCAGCCGATCACCCGGTCAAGCGCGAGGCCGCGCCGACCACCACCGCAGCGCCGACCACCACCGCCGGAGCACCCACCACCACTGCGCGCCCCGCCGCGCCGACCACCACCGCGCCGACCACCACCGCCGATTCGCACGGTTCGGACGCGCACGGCTCCCAGCCCGCCGCCGACCCCGAGGCCGAGCCGATCATGATCGAGATCACCGGCCTGACCAGGGACATCACTCCCGGCCTGACCTACAACGTCTCGTTCAACTTCAAGCAGAACGGCACCGTCCAGGTCCAGGTCCCCGTCGACGCGGGGCTGCACACCGAGCGCCACCAGTCCGACAAGTCCGGCCCGGCCGAAGCCGGACACGGCGGCGGTCACTGAGTCCCGGCGCAGTCGCTGGAAGACGAACACTGTCAGCGGCGGTGCGTATGGTGCCGGTGTGGCCAAGACCAAGCCGACCTTCCGCTGCTCCGCCTGCTCCCATGAAGTCGCCAAGTGGGTCGGCAAGTGCCCTGAGTGCGGCGCATGGGGCACCGTCGACGAAGTAGTCGTCGGGGCGGGCGCGGTCGGTTCACCGGGACGCAAGGCGATGTTGCCGAGCACCGCGGCCGCGCCTATCTCCCAGATCGACTCGAAGGTCACCAGAGCCAGGCCGACGGGCGTCACCGAGCTGGACCGAGTGCTCGGCGGCGGGGTCGTGCCCGGCTCCGTGGTGCTGCTGTCCGGCGAGCCGGGGGTGGGCAAGTCGACGCTGCTGCTCGAGGTGGCGCATCGCTGGGCGGCCCAGCGTGACGAGAAGGCGCTGTACGTCACCGCGGAGGAGTCGGCGGGGCAGGTCCGGTTGCGGGCCGATCGCACCGGCGCGGTGCACGACCGGGTCTATCTGGCGTCCGAATCGGATCTGTCGATCGTGCTCGGACACGTCGAGCAGGTGCGTCCGACCTTGCTGGTGGTCGACTCGGTCCAGACCATGCTCGCCCCGCAGGTGGACGGCGTGATCGGCGGTGTCACCCAAGTACGCGAGGTGACCGCCGCGCTGACCTCGCTGGCCAAGGCCAGCGGGATCGCGGTGCTGCTGGTCGGGCACGTCACCAAGGACGGCAGCGTGGCGGGCCCGCGCACGCTCGAGCACTTGGTCGACGTCGTCCTGCACTTCGAAGGCGACAAGAACTCCACGCTGCGCATGGTGCGCGGCATCAAAAACCGCTTCGGCAGCGCCGACGAGGTGGGTTGCTTCGAGCTGCACGAGGACGGCATCGCCTGTGTCGACGACCCGTCCGGCCTGTTCCTGCACCACCGGACGGATTCGGTGCCCGGCACGGCGGTGACCGTCGCGATGGACGGCAAGCGCCCGCTGGTCGGCGAGGTGCAGGGCCTGACCGTGAAGACCGAGATACCGCAGCCGCGGCGCGCGGTGAGCGGACTGGACTACAACCGGGTCGCCATGGTGCTTGCGGTCCTGCAGAGCCGTGGCCGGGTATTCCTCGGCAAGAGCGACGTCTACGCCGCGACGGTCGGCGGTATGCGGCTGGTCGAGCCGTCGGCCGACCTGGCCATCGCGCTCGCCATCGCCAGCGCGGAGTCCGACGTCGCGATTCCGCCGGGCTGGGTGATCCTGGGCGAGGTCGGACTCGCGGGCGAGGTCCGCAAGGTGACCGGCCTCAACCGCCGACTCGCCGAAGCCGAACGCCTGGGCTTCACCACCGCCTTGGTGCCTCCCGGACTCACCCCGGTGAAAAGCACCATGAGAATCCACGAGGTCACCGACCTCCGCTCCGCCATCCGCATAGCCGGTCTACGCAAACTCCGCGCCGCCCCGGAAGAGGCCGCCAGCTGATTCGACCGGCTGCCGGGCACGTCACCATCATGAGCCATTCCGAACACCCAGCGTCGTAGCCGCTGGAACCGAGACGACTCAGGCGATGTTGAACGGCTCGGCCGCACTGCGTACCGACCCCAGTTGCGCAACGACGTTGTAGGCCCCCGGCGGGACCTGGACACGCTCGCCCGCGCAATTGGGCTGGGAAGTAGAGCCCGACCAGGTCACCGTGAACGCCGCCTGCTCACCGCGATTCATCGTGCGGACGTCGGGCTGCCCGTCGGGGTAGCAGTCGGTGCTCGACCACAGGCGCCGCTGGCCGTCGAGCGTGTGCACCGAAACCTGTTGCAGACCCGAGCCCATGTCGCGGGTGCACGCCACCGACGAGATGTTGGTGATGACGATGCCGAACACCGGCTGCTCACCGGTCTTGTAGGTGGGCTGCTCGACGGTCACCTTGATCGCCAGCGACTGGTCCGGGCAAGGGCCCGCCGCCGCGGCGCTGGTGCTCGCCGCGGAGGACTTCGCCGCGCCGGAATCCCCCGACGGCTTGGCCGCCGCGTCGGCGGGCTTGGCCACGACCGAGCTGGACCCGGCGGACTTGGTGTCACCGGGCGAGTCACCGCCGCGCGCGACCGCGAGCACGACCCAGATCACCAGCGCCAGCGCGACCACCAGAACTCCGATGGCGAACGCGCGGCGACGCCAATAGATCTCCGGTGGCAGCGGTCCATTCGGTTCCAGCACGCCTCAACGGTAAGGGCAGAATCGGGCGCATCGTCTCAGGGGCACGGCGTGTCGGCCACCCGCCCCCAGCAGCGACGAGTACATTCCGCCGGCACGCTGGGCGAATCGCGGGCGCGCCGCCGGTCAGACCTCCTCGCCGATGTTGCCCACGACGCGGTGCAGCTGCACTTTGCCCTCGGCCAGCTTGTAGGTGACGGAGGCGATGGCGCACTCACCGGTCGCCACCGCCTGGGAGATGATCATCGACCGCTGCATGAGCAGGCGGCTGGTCTCCACGACGTGCCTGGCCTCGATCTCGTCGACGGTGGACAGGCCTTCGCGTCGTCCGATCAGAATGGACGGCGTGACCCGCTCGACCACGCTGCGGATGAACCCGCCCGGCACCTCGCCGCCGTCCAGCGCGTCGATGGTGGCCTTCACGGCTCCGCAACTGTCGTGCCCGAGCACTACGATGAGCGGCACGTTGAGCACCTGCACCCCGTACTCGATCGAACCGAGGACCGAGCTGTCGACCACATGGCCCGCGGTGCGCACCACGAACATGTCGCCGAGGCCCTGGTCGAAGATCAATTCGGCGGCGACCCTGGAGTCGCCGCAACCGAACAAGATCGCTTGCGGATGCTGGCCGCTGACGAGCTTGGCCCGGTGCGCGGCACCCTGGCTAGGATGCAGCAGCGCACCGCTGACGAAACGCTCGTTGCCTTCACGCAAGGACTTCCAGGCACTGATCGGGTTGGAATCCGGCATACCGACCATTGTGCACAACACTTGCGTTACCAGCGAGTTCGATTGGTTACAGGTGGGCAAATACCGCCTGGCGGCAGTAGGACAGGAATAGTGAGGGCAGTGCGGAAGGGCGTGCCGAAGGGCATCGACGCGGACACGTTGCTGGACTGGTACGGGGAGACCGCGCGTGATCTGCCGTGGCGGCGGCCCGGCGTCACCGCGTGGCAGATCCTGATGAGCGAGATCATGCTGCAGCAGACCCCGGTCGTGCGGGTCGAGCCGATCTGGCGGGAGTGGGTGGCACGCTGGCCGGTCCCCTCGGCGATGGCCGCCTCCGCACAGGCGGAGGTGCTGCGCGCCTGGGGCAAGCTGGGCTATCCACGTCGAGCGCTGCGGCTGCACGAGTGCGCCAGGGTGCTGGCGGCCGAGCACGGTGACGAAGTGCCCGCCGACGTGGACGTGCTGCTCGATCTGCCGGGGATCGGCGCTTACACCGCGCGCGCCGTCGCCTGTTTCGCCTATGGTCAACGGGTTCCGGTGGTGGACACCAACGTCCGCCGTGTGGTTGCCAGGGCGGTGCACGGCCGCGCGGAAGCGGGCAGCCCGTCCTCCCGGGACCTGCCGGAAACCGAAGCGCTGCTGCCGCTCCAGGTCGACCGCGCCGCCGTGTTCTCCGCGGCCCTGATGGAACTGGGCGCGACCGTGTGCACCGCCCGCACCCCCGATTGCTCGCGCTGCCCGCTGCCGAGCTGCGCGTGGGTCACCGCTGGCAGGCCGGTGAGCGAGGTGGTCCGCCGCACCCAGAAATACGAGGGCACCGACCGCCAAGCACGCGGTCGCCTGCTGGACGTCCTGCGCCACGCCACCGGACCGGTGGAGCGGATGCGTCTGGACCTGGCCTGGACTCGCGACCCGGGCCAGCGCGACCGCGCGCTGGACTCGTTGCTGGTGGACGGCCTGATCGAACAGACGCCCGACGGCTTGTTCGCCTTGGCGGGCGAGGGCGGCAACCCCGCGGCGAACAGCTGAGCTGGAACCGCCCGCGAGCCGGTTCGGCCGCAGCCCCGCGGCCGAACTACTCGTCGCCGGTCGCTTCGCCCCTAGCCGCCGAGCACGCGCCGCAGGAACCGCTCGACCTCGGCCCGGTAGAACTCCGGTTGGTCGTCGTGCACGAGGTGTCCCGCGCCGGGGACCAGGACGTAGTCGGCGCCTGGATGCGCGGCGGCCATCTGCCGCATCTGTCCCGGCGGAGTGATGCTGTGCTCGCCTTCCAGCAGCAAGGCGGGCACTCGCACCGCATGCCATTGCGGCCAGAAGTCGCGCGTACCCCACTCCTCGGAGATGTCGCGGAAGGTCGCGACCGAACCGTGCAGCCGGTATCCCCGCGGCCCGCGCTGGAACGAGTTCAGGAAGTACCGCCCGGCGACCGGGCCGAAGAAGGCCAGCACGGCCTCGTCGTCGGGAAACGGCTGCGGCCACGCCTCGATCATCGCCGCCCATCCGGCGGCGGTGCGTCCGGTGAAATCCGGCGCGATGTCCTCGATCACCAGCGCCCGGACCCGGTCCGGGTGCGTCGCGGCGAACACCCAGCCGTGCAGCGCGCCCATCGAATGTCCGATCACCACCATCGGCTCGGTGATCGCGGCGGTGCCCGCGGCGAGGTCGGCGACGAATGCCTCGGTCGTCAGTTCCGCAGGCGCCGCCCTGCCGTGCCCGGCGGCGTCGAAGGTGTAGACGTGACCGTATTCGCGCAGCCAGCCCAGGTGATCGCGCCAAGTGCGGGCGCTGCCCATCAGTCCGTGCAGCAGCAGGATCGGCGCGCCTGCTCCGCCTTCGTCGTGCAACATCGGTTCGACAATACGAGGCACCGAGCATCTGCTGGGCGTCAGCCGCTAGCTTGGACGCATGGCTGTTGTGAAGATCAACGCGATCGAGGTTCCCGAGGGCGCCGGCCCCGAGCTGGAGAAGAGGTTCGCCCACCGTGCGCACGCGGTCGAGGGCTCACCCGGCTTCCTCGGCTTCCAGCTGCTGCGCCCGGTCGCCGGTGAGAAGCGGTACTTCGTTGTGACCCAGTGGGATTCGGAAGAGTCCTTCGCGGCCTGGCGGGACGGGCCCGCCCGCGAGGCGCACGCGGGCGAGCGCCAGAAGCCGGTCTCGACGGGCGCGTCCCTGCTCGAGTTCGAGGTCGTGCTGGACGTGGACGCGAAACCGGCGGACTGAGCCGAATACTCGGTGCCGGGCAGGTCCGCCTGCCCGGCGACTCGCCCGGCACCGTGGTACGCCCGTGCCGGACACTGTTGACGCCGAGGTCGGTGAGATGTCACAGTTCGAAGGACAAACGCGAGGGTGATGCGGTAATTCCGGTGAGATTCCGGAGCGGTCGCGCCACTGTGTTCCATGCACCGAGTCCGGTGCCGGAAAGCCAGACACCGGCACCGTCGCGCCCACCACCCGACGGGACGCGTATCCCAAGGAGGACTCGAATGGCCATCGCGCATTCACCAAGCCGGGCAACCGACTCCCTGGCCACCGTGCTCGTCACGGTCGGTGTCGTTCTTCTCGCACTGCTCACGCTCTACCTGGTCGGATTCGACCAGGGCCTCATCTCGCGCAGCGGGATGTATTTGCACGAGCTGATGCACGACGGACGCCACCTGCTGGGGCTTCCGTGCCACTGATCGGTTCGCTCCGAACACTGCTGCTTCGTGGCCTGCTGGCCGGCCTCATCGCCGGACTGCTGGCCGCGACAGTCGGTTACTTCGTCGGCGAACCAAAACTCGACGCCGCCATCGCCATCGAGGAAGCGGGTTCCGCCGCCGGGCACACACACGGCGAGCATGCCGAATCCCCGGGCGGGCATTCCCACGGTGACGAGGAAGAACCGCTGGTGAGCCGCGGCGGCCAGAAGTTCGGCCAATTCCTCGCGCTCGGACTGGCCGGGGTCGCGCTCGGCGCCGTCTTCGCCTCTGTCGCACATTTCGCGCGGCGCTACACCACGCTGTCCGGGCCGCGGCTCACGTTGCTGCTCGGTCTGGCGGGATGGGCCGCGATCGTCGCGGTCCCGTTCTTCAAGTACCCGGCGAACCCGCCCGCGGTGGGCGATCCGGACACCGTCGACGAGCGCACCCTGTTGTGGCTGGCGGCGGTGCTGCTGGGGATCGTGGCGGTCGGCACGGCGGTGGCGGTGTTCACCGCGCTGCGCGCCCAACTTCCCACGGTCCGGCTGATCGGCGGCGTCGCGGCGTTCGTGCTGGCGACCGCGCTCGGCTATGTCCTGCTTCCCGGTGTGAACGAGGTGGGCGCGGACTTCCCGGCCACCCTGCTGTGGCAGTTCCGGGTGGCGTCACTGGCCGAGACGGCGACGCTGTGGGCCTGCTTGGCCTTGGGCTTCGCGGCCCTCACCGAGTTCGCTACGCGCACCGATACCGCCGTAGGGGCAGCCGTCGCTACCGCGGAGTGATTCGCGTCCGGAAACGCTGAGGCAGTGTCGGCCCCATGACCGGCACCGCCTTTTCCGTCTGGCCCGCATCGTCGCGTGACCACCCCGCTGCGCCACCGCGCCCCGTTCGCGTCGCGTTCGCCGCCTTGGCGGTCGCCTTGGCGGCGGGCATCGCCGAAGCCGTCGTGCGGGCCGCGCTCGCTTTCCCCGAAACCGACCGGACGACCATTGCCGCCGGACTGGCGGTGCGCACGGCGATCTACCTTCTGGTGCTGGTCGTGGCGGTGCGCATGACCCGCGGCGACCGCTGGGCCCGCCTGCTGATCGCCGTCGGCATCGGCGTATTCGGCCTGTTGTCACTGATCGTCGAACCGCTTGCCGCGGCCATGTCCGCCAACGAACTGCGCGACCTCTTCCGGGACGCGTCACCGGCGTCCGTGCTGCTCGCGAGTCTCCGCAGCGTCCACGTCATCGCGGTGCTGATCGCCGTACCCGCCCTCTACACCCGCCCGGCCCGCCGCTACTTCCGCAGGCGCTGACTCCCCTCACGCGTTCGTACCCCGCTCCTCCGACCGAAGGCGCGGGGCACGAAGCGGTGGTGCGAGAACTAGTCGAGAGCGGCGTCGAGGGTGATGTGGTCGACCCCGGCCAGTGCCTTGCTGATCGGGCACCCCGCCTTTGCGGCCTCGGCGGCGGCTTGGAAGGCGTCGGCGTCGATGCCGGAGACGCGACCGCGGACGGTCAACTTGATCCCGGTGATCCGGAAGCCGCCCGCCGGGTCGGGGCCGAGCGTCACGTCGGCCGTGACGTCCAAGCTTTCCGGGGTGCCACCGGCATTGCCGATCTGCGCCGAGAGCGCCATCGCGTAGCAGGAGGAGTGCGCGGCCGCGATCAGCTCCTCCGGGCTGGTGGTGCCGTCGGCCTCCTCCGCGGAACGCTTGGGGAACGACACGTCGTACTTTCCGACCCCCGAACTGGCCAGTTCGACCTGTCCCGAACCCTCCTGCAGGGTGCCGGTCCAGGCAGTACGCGCGGTACGTGTGGGCATCACGGTCCTTTCGCCGATGATCGTTTGACGATTCAGCACGAACCTACCCCGGCCGCCTCGCCCCGGCCTACCGGTTCGCCGATCACTCGCGCGTCGGCGCATGCTCGCACACGCCGGTAAACCCCGGGCGCACCAAGCGAATCCGTGCCGTCACGCCGGATTGGTGAGCCTGGCCAGCACGATGCCGCCGAGGATCAACGCGAGCGCCAGCACGCGGCCCGCACCGAGCGGATCCTTGTGGACGAGGACACCGAGGGTGATCGCCCCGAGGGCGCCGATCCCGGTGAACACCGCGTAGGCGGTGCCGACCGGCAACGTCTGCATGGCCCGGGACAGCAGGTACACGGCGGAAGCACCCAGAACGAAGCAGATCAGGGTCTGCACTGGTTTGGTGAAGTTCTCGGTCGGTTTGATGCTTTGCGACCAAGCGATCTCCACCAGACCGGCGACGGCGAGGACTACCCAGTTCATCTCAGTACTCCCCGGCCAGATCCCGAACGGTCGCCAACGCTCGGGCGTAGGACTCGTCGTGCTCGGCACGCCGATTCGCAAGCACCGGATCTTGGCGGGAATTGGCGAGTTCCGCGTGTACGAACACGGTGTCGGAGACGGCGAAATGACCTGCGAAGAAGTCTCGCAGGAAGCGCTCCTGGTAGTCGTAGGCCGCTTTGGGAGCGCCCGGCGAGTACGCGCCACCGCGGGCGCTCGTCACGATGAACCTTCGGTGCTCCAGCGACATTCGCGGAAAGGTGACCTGGTCCAGCCATGCTTTGAGCGAGGCCGGGATCGAGTAGTTGTACATCGGGGTTCCGATCAGGATCACGTCCGCCGAGAGCAACTCCGCCAGCAGCGGCTCGACGATCTCCCACGCGGCGGCCTGCTGCGGGGTACGAACCAACTCACCGATCCGACGCGCGTCCGTGCTCGGCAAGGCGAGCACCGCGTCACACAGCTGCGTCCACGCCTCCCCGATGAACGGCACCGGCTCGGCCGCGAGGTCGCGGTAGCGGTAGTCGCTGTCCGGATGGCGTACGCGCCACGCCTCGGCGAAGGCGGCGCTCAACTCCCGGCTGATCGAGTGCCGCCGGGCGCTGGCGTCGAGGTGCAACAGAGTGCTCATGGTCAACCTCCGAGTAAGTGGACACGCTGTCCGAATCATCCGAAATCGACGATAGAATAGAAGTGGACATGTTGTCCACTTATTGCCCAGTCCGCTACAGTCGGGGCATGGAACCCCGATCCGACCTGCTCGCCGCCACCGGGCCGGACCCGTCGGCGGCCCCGCCCGAACGCGCGGACGCGGCACGCAACCGCGCCAAAGTGCTCGCCGCCGCCGCGGAACTCTTCGCCACGCGGGACCCACGGGCGGTGACGATGGACGACATCGCGAAGGCCGCGGGCGTCGGCAGGGGCACCCTGTACCGGCGCTATCCGGATACCACGTCGGTCGCGGTAGCCCTGCTCGACGAGCATGAGCGGGCACTGCAAGAGCGACTGCTCTCCGGCCCGCCGCCGCTCGGGCCCGGAGCTCCTCCCGCGCGAAGGCTGGCCGCGTTCTACGCGGCGATGGTCGAATTGCTCGACGCGCACGCGCATCTCGTGCTGGGCGCGGAAATCGGCGGAGCGCGCTTCGCGACCGGCGCCTACGGATTCTGGTATGCCCATGTGCGAGCGCTGTTGACGGCAGCGGGGATTCGGGAGCCGGCCGCGATGGTCGACGCACTCCTCGCGCCGCTGGCCGCCGAGGTCTATCAGCAACAACGCTCGCGCGGCCTGACCTGCGAACAGATCACCGACGCCCTTCGCGTAATCGCCGAAACCGTTCTCGCTGACGGCCGAGCGTCGTGACCGATCCGCGAAACGACATCGTTGACGGACAATGCCCACCAACCGTGTCGATTCCCTGCCGTGGCTCACACCAGGCCGCGTTCGCGCATCAGCCAGATCACCGCGCCCCGGACAGAACAAGGTAACCGGCCGGCACGGCCAGACCTGCCGGACGGACGTCGGCGCACAGCCGTCGAGCGCACCGCAGACGCCGAATCGGCGCAATTCTCCCGAAATACGTTCTCAGGCAGACGTGAATCCGGGCCGGGCCGCATAGGCTACGTGGGTGCGGGTGGCAGGGATTACGGATCGCAGCTCGGTCGGCTTGGACTGGGGAGTCGCGCTCGTCGTGGCCGCGGTTCAGTTGGTCGGAGGCACCTTCGCGAACACGCGGCAGACGGGAGTGCACTCCCTCGACGTCCTCGGGTATCTCCTGCTGCTGGCCGGGCCGGTAGCGCTGATCTGGCGGCGTGCGCAGCCGGGGCCCGTGCTGATCGTGGTGCTCGCCGTGTGCGTGGCGTATTTCTTCCGGGACTACGGGTACGGGCCGATCTTCGTCTCGCTGGTCATCGCCTTCCTCACCGCCGCGAGCGCCGGATCCCGCTGGTGGACTTACCCGCTCGTCCTGCTGGGCTGTCTCGCGCTGGTCTGGCCGCTGCCCACCCTGCTGGAGCGGCCTGCCGACCCGTGGCAGGTATTCGCGCTGATGGCGTGGCTTTCGGCGTTGCTGCTGGTGGCCGAGGCGATCCGGCAGCGCAAGGCCGCGCTCCTCGCGCGCGGCCAACACGCCGAGGCCGCCCGCCGAGACGAGGAAGCGCAGCGTGAGCGGCGAGCCGGCGAGGAGCGCCTCGCCATGGCGCGGGAGCTGCACGACGTGCTCGCGCACAGCTTGTCGATGATCGACATGCAGTCGTCGGTGGCGCTGGAACTGCTGGACAAGCGCCCGGAGCAGGCCGAGACGGCGCTCACCGCGATCAAGAATGCCAGCCGCGACGCTCTCGCCGAAGTGCACGCGCTGCAGCACACAATCCGCGCCGGAACCGCGGAGCCCGACGGGCAACACCTCGCGGCCGAGGCGAGCGCGGAGGACACCGGCCGCCGCCGGACCCGCCGATCCCCCCGCACCAATCGCAGTTCGGCTCCGGCCCAGCCTGCTTCGACCGACAACGACCTCCCCGAGGAGGCCGCGGCCACCGTCCAGCCGCCACCCGCCCCGCGCGCTCCGGCGCCGAGCATCGGCGACCTGGACGACCTGTTGCAGCGGCCCCGCGCCACCGGGTTGACGGTGGAGACCCGCGTACTCGGCACCCCGCAACAGCTGCCCAGCGTCATCGACGGGGCGGCGGCCCGGATCATCCAGGAGTCGCTGACCAACGTGCTCCGGCACGCACCGGGCGCCGACGCCACGGTGACCGTGCGCTACACCCCGGACTCGGTCGACATCACTGTCGACAACACCCGCCCCACCGGTGCCACATCGCGCTCCGGCGCCGGCGGCGGCAACGGGATCATCGGCATGCGGGACCGCACTCATGCACTCGGCGGCGCACTCACCGCGGGTCCGCGCCCCAGCGGCGGGTTCCGGGTCGCGGCCAGGCTGCCCACACGGGCTCCCGAATCCGCGGCGAACGAGACCGGGGCTGCCCTCCCGGGGACACCGGCGCAGAACACCGCGTCAGCGGGAACGCGTGGGCGCGACGCAACGACCGCGGGCGCGTCGACGGAGAGGACCGCGTCAGGGGGGAGACCGTCGCATAACTCCGCGGCATCGGGTACGCCGCAGCAGAGCACCGCGGCGGCGGACGTCTCGGCGGCAGGCGCCGAGGCAGCGCCCACCACGGCCGCCGAGAATCGGGGCACCACAGCCCCGGCGCGTCCGACGCCGGGCGTCTCACGGGCACGGTCCGCCGACGCGGCCGAACTGCCCGGCACACCGGCCGTTCACCCGCGCCACTGACCGGGCGACGCGACCAAGCCCACAGGAGGGCCGCGAGCGGGACGTGATAATCCCGGTCGCCGAGGGCCTCACAGCTGCCGAAATCGGAAACGCCCCTACATGAGCCCGCGATCGCCCGCACCATGTCAGCCGTATCCTCGCGAAACTGAATGCGCAGGACGGCGCCCAACTGGTGGCCTACGAATCCGGACTCGAGAGCCCCGGTAGGCAGGAAGAACTACGCCCCGTCACCCACTCGATCTCCACAAAGGCCGCCCGACACCGCCGCGCCCGATATACGAGATACAGCAATTTTTCAGCGAACATTTCCGATGCGGCACGAACGAGTGTTAGCAATTATTTGGTTAACATTCCGCAGGGCGCTCGAGACCCCGCAGGATACGTTTTCCGGCGCATAGCGAGTGACGACGCACGACCAACGCCCCCAATACGTCCCTATCGGCGCAGTTTTTCCGCATGAATATTTTCACTCGACCCGAAGCTGTGAGTTTCCTGGCGACCGCCATGGAGGCGAGTGACGGTCCGGATTTCAGCTCGGAATACGAAGAGCCCGTGCCCACCAGGTGGACACGGGCTCTTCGGTTGCGATTTACTCGCCTGCGGCGGCCTCGGTGGGGCCTTCTGTCGCGCCGGTCAGCACGACTTCCGGCTTCTCTTCGGTCTGAGCCTTGGTCAGCTTCGCCTTGCCGGTGAAGGTGAACTTGGCGTCCTCGCCGGAGCCTTCGCCGTCCCAGCCCTCGACATCGACCGAGATGGTCTGGCCCGGGCCGATCTCGCCGAAGAGGATCTTCTCCGACAGCTGGTCCTCGATCTCGCGCTGGATGGTGCGGCGCAGCGGCCGGGCACCGAGCACGGGGTCGAAGCCACGCTTGGCCAGCAGGTTCTTGGCGTTCTCGGTGAGCTCGATCGCCATGTCCTTGTTCTTCAGCTGCTTGGCGACGCGGTTGATCATCAGATCCACCATCTGGACGATCTGGTCGGTGGTGAGCTGGTGGAAGACGATCACGTCGTCGATGCGGTTGAGGAACTCCGGCCGGAAGTGCTTCTTCAGCTCGTCGTTGACCTTGAGCTTCATCCGCTCGTAGTTCGAGCCCTCGGCATTGCTCTGCGTGAAGCCCAGGCCGACGGCCTTCGAGATGTCCGAGGTACCGAGGTTCGAGGTGAAGATCAGCACCGTGTTCTTGAAGTCCACGGTCCGGCCCTGGCCGTCGGTGAGACGGCCGTCCTCCAAGACCTGCAACAGGGTGTTGTAGATCTCTTGGTGGGCCTTCTCGATCTCGTCGAACAGCACGACCGAGAACGGCTTGCGGCGCACCTTCTCGGTGAGCTGGCCGCCCTCCTCGTAGCCCACGTAGCCCGGAGGGGCACCGAACAGCCGCGAGGCGGTGAAACGGTCGTGGAACTCGCCCATGTCGATCTGGATGAGCGCGTCGTCGTCGCCGAACAGGAAGTTCGCCAGCGCCTTGGACAGCTCGGTCTTACCGACACCGGACGGACCGGCGAAGATGAACGAGCCGGACGGACGCTTCGGATCCTTCAGGCCGGCACGGGTGCGGCGGATGGCCTTGGAGACGGCCTTGACCGCGTCCTCCTGGCCGATGATCCGCTTGTGCAGCTCATCCTCCATGCGGAGCAGACGGGTGGTCTCCTCCTCGGTGAGCTTGAACACCGGGATACCGGTCCAGTTCGCCAGCACCTCGGCGATCTGCTCGTCGTCGACCTCGGCCACGACGTCCAGGTCACCCGAGCGCCACTGCTTCTCCCGCTCGGCCCGCTTGGCGACGAGCTGCTTCTCCTTGTCGCGCAGCCGCGCGGCCTTCTCGAAGTCCTGCGCGTCGATCGCGGACTCCTTCTCCCGGCGCGCCTCGGCGATCTTGTCGTCGAACTCGCGCAGGTCCGGCGGAGCGGTCATGCGACGGATGCGCATCCGGGCGCCCGCCTCGTCGATCAGGTCGATCGCCTTGTCCGGCAGGAACCGGTCGTTGATGTAGCGGTCGGCCACGGTCGCCGCGGCCACCAAGGCGCCGTCGGTGATGGAGACACGGTGGTGCGCCTCGTAGCGGTCGCGCAGACCCTTGAGGATGTTGATGGTGTGCTCGACGGTCGGCTCGCCCACCTGCACCGGCTGGAACCGGCGCTCGAGGGCGGCGTCCTTCTCGATGTACTTGCGGTACTCGTCGAGGGTGGTCGCGCCGATGGTCTGCAGCTCGCCGCGGGCCAGCTTCGGCTTCAGGATCGAGGCCGCGTCGATGGCGCCCTCGGCGGCGCCCGCACCGACCAGCGTGTGCAGCTCGTCGATGAACAGGATGATGTCGCCGCGGGTGTTGATCTCCTTGAGCACCTTCTTCAGGCGCTCTTCGAAGTCACCGCGGTAACGGCTGCCTGCGACCAGGGAGCCCAGGTCCAGGGTGTAGAGCTGCTTGTCCTTCAGCGTCTCCGGGACCTCGCCGTTGACGATGGCCTGTGCCAGGCCCTCGACGACGGCGGTCTTGCCGACGCCGGGCTCGCCGATCAGCACCGGATTGTTCTTGGTACGGCGGCTGAGCACCTGCATGACGCGCTCGATCTCCTTCGAGCGGCCGATGACCGGGTCCAGCTTGCCCTCGAGCGCCGCCTGGGTCAGGTTGCGACCGAACTGGTCGAGCACCAGCGAGGTGGACGGGGTGCCCGCCTCGCCACGCGAACCGGATTCCACCGGTTCCTTGCCCTGGTACCCGGACAGCAGCTGGATGACCTGCTGGCGCACACGGTTGAGATCGGCGCCCAGCTTCACCAGCACCTGCGCCGCCACGCCTTCGCCCTCACGGATGAGGCCGAGCAGGATGTGCTCGGTGCCGATGTAGTTGTGCCCGAGCTGCAGCGCCTCGCGAAGACTCAGCTCCAGCACCTTCTTGGCGCGCGGGGTGAACGGGATGTGCCCGGACGGGGCCTGCTGGCCCTGGCCGATGATCTCCTCCACCTGGCTGCGCACGCCTTCCAGCGAAATGCCGAGCGACTCCAGCGACTTGGCCGCGACGCCCTCACCCTCGTGAATCAGCCCCAGCAGGATGTGCTCGGTGCCGATGTAGTTGTGGTTGAGCATCCGGGCCTCTTCCTGGGCCAGGACGACGACACGCCTCGCGCGGTCGGTGAACCTCTCGAACATCGCTCCCTCACTCTCCTGCTCCGACATTCTGGCAACAGACGCCGCAGTGTGCTGTGTACAACAACCGTGGGCGTCAGCCTGCCATGAAGCCCGGGGGTTGCGGCCCCCGCCTCCACTCTAGTTGGCGGGAGATGCCGCCGCCGCCAGTCCACCCTATTGCCGACCGGCAGCAGCACGGTCATTCACTCATAACGTGGGCGGCGCGGGATTCGTTTCCGGCCGGGTTTTGCCCTCAGCGAACAGAACACTCGCCGACCGGAACTCCACCGCACACGTACGACCTGGGCTGCCTACCCGGTGTATGGGTCGACCTAACCGCAGGGCACGGGGCGTTGATGTGCGGGATCGAGCGCATTGAGCACGTAGGTCGCGGCCCTTCGACTGCCCGCTATGCCCGTATGCCCAGAGTAGTCCGTCGCGCAGCCGTCCTGAACCACGATATTCGTCACTCGCGGCCCGGCTACCAGCCCCGAGGTGTACGGCACCACCAACTCGTCCAGCACGGTCGCGATGTTCGTGTAGGTCACATCCGGGTGGTACACACCGTCGGCGTTGAGCGCGCGCACGAACTCCGAGCCTTGCAGCACCTGGCGGCAGGCCATGCAGGGCGACCCGGCCACGGCGTCGAAGAACGGGCCGAGACCCAGCCGCGTGCCGAATTCGTTCAGGTCCGCCATGCCTGCGGCGTTCGAGCCGAGCCAGGGCGGGGCCAGCCCGACCATCTTGTCGACCTTCGCCGCGCCCGCGAGCCGCTTGACGAAGTAGTTGCCGATGAAATTGCCCTGAGAATGGCCGATGAGGTCGACCTCCGCGGCGCCGGTCGCGGCGCGTACCCGGTCCACGAAAGCGGAGAGCTGCGCCGCGCTCCGCTCGATCGGAAGCATGCCTCCGACGGCCGACGCGGGCCACGGCAGGTCGTAGGCGCCGAAGGTGGACGCGTACACGCAGTAGCCCTCGTTGGCCAGCAGCGGCGCGAACACGCCCCAATTCGTCTGTGCGCCACCCCCCGTACCGTGCACGAGAACCACCGGATTCGGATGCGCGGAACCGGGCCGGCAGGACCAGTCGTTGGTGCCGGGCAGCGAACCGCCCGGATTCGCCAGCTCCGCGGGGATGCCCGCGAAGAAGTTGTAGTCGACCGGATAGCGCTCTTGCGCGTGTGCCGCGCCCGCGGTGGCGCACACCGCGGCGAGCAGAACGATGAACAACGAAAAGCCTGGGACACGCCGCACGATAGCCTCCCGGTCCGGTCTCGTCTTCCGGGGAAGCTACCGCACGCAGTGGCCCAGACGGGGCACATTCCGGCGGGTCGTTGCGGAAACTAGTGCCGCATCAGGCTACGTTTGCCCTGTTGACGATTTCGTGTAGCCGTTGGTCTTCGACGTGCTTGTTCCGCCAGATGATGTAGCGCCGGATCATGGACGCCTGTTCACGATGACTGCCGTGGTCGGTGCCGTCGAGCGCGAAGTACCGCAACGCGGTGAACTGCGCCTCGATACGGTTCAACCATGAACTATTCGTCGGCGTGTACGCGATCTCGACGTTGTTCTCCTCGGCCCACTGGGCGACCCGTTGGCACTTCTTCGTCGTCAGATGCGGCGAGAAGTTGTCGCACACGATCGCCATGCGGACCTCGGCCGGATACAAGGTGCGCAGGTACCGGCAGAACTCGAGAAACTTCGTGCGGTTCTTCGTGGCCTTGACATGCCCATACAGCTTGTCCTTACCGAGGTCGTACGCGGCGAACAAATGCCGTACCCCGTGCGGGCGGGTATAGGTTGCCCGCCGACGGCGCCTGGGTTCGCGATCCGGATCCTTATGCTTGCCACCGCGTTCGGCCCACTGCCGGCCCGGATGCGGCTGCAAGTTCAAAGGCCCGAACTCGTCGAGACAGAAGATCACCTGTGGCTCATCGGAGTCGGGCACGACCTCACCGTCGGCGATGGCGTACAGGTGCTCGACTCGGGCCTTCTTGGCCTTGTAGTCCGGGTCTTTCGACCGCTTCCAGGTTTTCACTTTTTGAAACGAGACACCCTCCTCACGGAGCAGCACGCGCAGACCCTCGTGGCTGATGTCGTCGACCACCCCCTCAGCGACCAGGAACTCGGCGAGTTTGGTCAGGCTCCAGGTCGAGAACGGCAGATCGTGTTCGGTCGGGGCAGATTTGGCGAGCTTCTTGATCTCGCGGCGTTCGGGCAGCGTGAACGTCTTCGGTCGGCCACCGGCGTATTTCGGGTACAGCGAATCGAATCCGTCGGCATTGAAGTTGTGGATCACATCGCGGACCCGGTCAGCACTGGTGAAGCTGACCTCGGCGATCTTGGGCACCGGCATGCCCTGAGCGGAGAGCAGGATCATCTGAGCGCGCCGCCAGGTCACCACCGATCCGGTACCGCGGCGAATGATCCGCACCAACCGTCTGCCTTCATCGTCGTCGAGCTCTCGCACCCGTACTCGTTCTGCCACCCGACCAGGCTGACCGATGCCCTGACCGGCACGCCGCAACCTGTCGGCGTGTCGGTTACAACAGGGCAAAGGTTCCCGGGCGCGGCACTAGCTCTGACCGAAGGCAGGCGCGCCGGACCGGTCCGGCACCGCGTACTGCCCCGCAGCCGGGTGGCCCTGCGTTCCCGCCGCGGCGGTGGTCTTACCCTGCTGGACGCCCGCGACGAACAGCGCGCCGCACAGCGCCAGGAAGGCCAGCGTGTGGAAGACGCCGCGCACGATGTTCCAACGCACCCAGACGGATTCGAAATCGGCGCGCACCGCGGCGAGGTCGGCGATCGAGCTCGGGTCTCCAGCGGCGGCCAGCTGGTCGTTGAGCGGGACGTTCAGGCCGGAGGTCACCGCGAAGGCGATGACGTTCAGCACCAGCGCGAGCCCGATCCAGACCAGCGTGGCCCGGTGCTCGCGCCCCAGATGCAGCGCGGCGGCCAGGATGGTGAACCCGACCGTGCCCAGGAAGCCGATCATGAACCACGGATTGATGATCACCACGTTGATCTTCTGCATCACATCGATCATCGCGCGGTCGTCGGTCCGGGCCAGCGCGGGCATCACCGAATTGGCGTACGCGTAGAAAAGGCCCGCGATCAGGCCCGTCGCCAGCGTGGCGAGCACCAATGCGGCGAGACGTGTGGCGGTCATGAACTTCCTCCTGCTCGGAAAACCCGGCCGGAGTCGTCGTGGTTCCGGCTGTGTCTCCAAGTCAAGCCGTTGCCGCCGGGACTCTCCATGGTCGAGAAGCTCGACTACTTGAGCGAGCGTCTACGGTGGAGGTCTCACAGGTCCCGATCGGAAATGAGCCCACTCTGCATGGCCAGTCCAGCCAGCCGCACCCGCTTCTGGTTCTGCGGCAGATCCTCCACCCCGAACTTGGCGAACAAGGCGCGCAGATGGGTCTTGATGGCGTCGACGCTGAGGAACAGCTCTTCGGCGATCTGCTGATTGGATGCGGGAGTGGCGAAGCCCGCGCCGTGCTTGTACGGGCGGCACAGCGCGATCAGGACCGAGCGCTGCGTTTCGGTGAGCGACCGCGCGGTGGGCATCGAGCCGGTGGAAGTGCGGGTGATGTCGTCGGACACGCCGCCGAAGTCGTGAAAGGACACCCGCGAGGTACCGACCCGGATGACGTCGCCCGCCATCAGCCTGCGGCGGCCGACGAGCCGGTCCCCGTTGACGAACGTGCCGTTGCGGGAGAGGCCGTCGTCCACGATGGTCCAGTGCGCACCCAGGTACTCGACCGCCGCGTGCAGCCGGGAGACCTCCGCGTCCCAACTCAGGGCGAGATCGGCATGCGGGGAGCGGCCGATGGTGACGCGACCGCGATCGGGCGTGAGCGTGAGCTCCTGCTGCCGACCTGCGTCATCGGTGAACCGCAAGAATGATCCGACGAATCCTGTCACTGCGCCGATACCTCACCTCTCCATACCGCCAGTGACCGTCGCACGGTTCCATGGTGCCCCGTTCGGGTACCACGAGCAAGATCGATCCACCCCGCCGCGACGGGCACCGCGTGATCAGGTTTCGTTGCTATATCGAAGCCCTATCACAAACAAGACCGCCGCCCCGGCGTCGCACGATTCGCCGGGACGGCGGCCGAAAAAGAACTATCCCTTCGCGGCCTTGTTGTACGCGTCGGTGATGTCGGCGGAGATGCGGCCCCGCGCGGACACCTTGTGTCCATTCCGACGCGCCCACTCCCGAATTGCGGCGCTTTGTTCCCGGTCGATGGAGACCCGGCTCTTGGGAGCGCCCGCAGCAGCCGCGGCGGCCTTGACCCGGCGCCGGCCGCTGACCCGGCGCGCATTCGAAACCCACTCTTCCAAACCGTCGCGCAGCTTCGCCGCATTTGCCGACGACAGGTCGATCTCGTACGACACACCGTCGATCGCAAACTCGATGGTCTCGTCCGCGATGGACTCACCGTCGACATCGTCGATCAGGCTAACGGTGACCTTCTTTGCCATGAGATGAACGTCCTCTCGAAATCGTGCGACCCGCATACTAGGCCGATTACCCGAGGCAAGAATACCTCGAATTCCGGAAATTCCAAGACGGAGTCGCTGCTTTGCAATCCAGTTGGTCACCTGGTGACCGGACGCACAATTGGGAACAGTATCGTTTCTCGGATTCCCAATCCCGTGAGCGCCATCAACAACCGATCGATTCCCATACCCGTTCCGGTCGTCGGCGGCATGCCGTGCTCCATCGCGGCGAGGAAGTCCTCGTCCAGCACCATAGCCTCGTCGTCACCCTGCGCGGCCAGCCGGGCCTGATCGAGGAAGCGCTCGCGCTGGATCACCGGGTCCACCAACTCCGAATAGCCCGTGGCCAACTCGAAGCCGCGCACATACAGATCCCACTTCTCCGTGACGCCTGCCGTACTGCGATGCTGCCTGGTCAACGGGGATGTCTCCACCGGGAAGTCCCGCACGAAAGTCGGCGCGTACAGCTTGTCGCCATACTGGTGTTCCCAGAGTTCCTCGACGAGTTTCCCGTGGCCGTAGCCCTTGCCCTCCGGAATTTCCAGACCGACCCGATCCGCGAGTGCGCGCAATTCGGCGACCGACGTTTCCGGGGTGACCCGCACACCCAGCGCGTCCGACAGCGAGGGGTACATCTCGACGGTGGCCCACTCACCGCGAAGATCGTATTCGGTGCCGTCGGCCAGGGTCACCACCTGCGTGCCGAACGCCTCCTGGGCCACCTCCTGCACCAATTCCCGGGTCATCACCGCCGAGTCGTCATAGGTGCCGTATGCCTGGTATGTCTCGAGCATCGCGAACTCGGGGGAATGCGTGGAGTCCGCGCCCTCGTTGCGGAAGTTCCGGTTGATCTCGAAGACCCGCTCCAAGCCGCCGACCACGCAGCGCTTCAGGAACAGCTCCGGCGCGATGCGCAGGTAGAGGTCCATATCGAGGGCATTGGAACGGGTGACGAACGGCCGGGCCGCCGCGCCGCCGTGCAGCGTCTGCAGCATCGGCGTCTCCACCTCGAGGAATCCCCTGCGCTCGAGCGCGTTGCGCAGCGCGCGCACCACCGCGATCCGGGTACGGGCCATTTCCCTGGCCTCGGGACGCACGATCAGGTCGACATAGCGCTGCCGGACCCGCGACTCCTCGTTCATCTCCTTGTGCGCCACCGGCAGCGGCCGCAGGGCCTTCGCCGCCATGGACCAGGAATCGGCCAGCACGCTCAGTTCGCCGGTCCGCGACGAGATGACCTCACCGTGCACGAAAACGAAGTCACCGAGGTCGACATCGGTCTTCCAAGCGCCGAGGGCGTCCGCGCCGACACCGTTCAGGCTGATCATCGCCTGCAACTTGGTGCCGTCGCCCTCCTGCAGTGTGGCGAAACACAACTTGCCCGTATTACGCAGGAATATGACGCGGCCCGCGACGCCCACCTCTTGTCCGGTGGCCGTGTCCGCGGCGAGGTCCGGATATGCGGCCCGAATTTCCGCGAGGGTGTGCGTGCGCGGCACGACGACGGGATAGGCTTCGCCGCCGGCCGCGAGTAGCCGCTCCCGCTTCTCCCGCCGAATCCGTATCTGCTCCGGGGCATCGTCGGCGTCGAGCGACACGGCGGGCCGCGAATCCGATGACGATGCGCTGGAGGATGCAGAGTTCGGGGTGCTCACATCGAACAACCCTAGCGTGCACCGGAAATCGTTTTGCGCGCCGCCCGGCCTCTGACTCGGAGTAACGAAACGGTATCGAAGCCTCATCCCATCCAGGACCGGCGCAGCGGCGCTCCAGAGACGCGAAATAGCCGGTGCGCATCAGGCGATGTCCGAAAACACCTGCGCGCCCGGCTATTTCAGGATGGAAGTGTTCGCGGGGATTTACAGCGACGCCAGCGCGTCGAGCTCCCGTGCGAAGTGCGGCGCCCCTACCGCGACGTTCAACAGTCCCGCCGCCTTCAATGCCTGGTATCCGCCCACCAGGTCGGTGGCCCGGTGCAGCCCGAGTTGCTGCAGCGCGGCGGCGGCCAGGCTGGAGGTATAGCCCTCGGAGCAGACGACGATCCATTCCACGTCGTGATCGGCGGCCAGCGCCAAGCGTGCGGAACTGGTGGGGTCCAGCCGCCATTCCAGTACGTTGCGCTCGATCACCAAAGCGCCGGGCAGGGTACCCTCGCGTCCGCGCTGGGCCTGGGGCCGGATATCCACCAGAATGGCGCCGCGATCGATGGCTTCCGGCAATTCGAAGGCGTAGATCCGGTCGAGCTGGGCCCGTGCGTTCTCCAGCATCTGATCGATGGTCAAACGGGTCATCACATATCACCTTCGGGCTGGTCGGTGAGGACGGTTCGGGTGCGCCGCAGGGTGCCGTGACCGGTCACCTCGTAATACGACATGGCGGTGAGAGGCGGGGAGTAGGCGTGCACGCTCAGCGTCGGGTCGAGTGGACCCGCGGATTCGACGGCGGCGGGCGCGCGCATCACGTCGTGCACCCAGCCGATCGGGAACGAGGCCTGGTCACCGGCGGCGAGCGTGCGGCAACGCAGTTCCGTTCCGTTCCATCGGTATTCGGAGAGCGCCCCGCTGAGCACGGTGAGCGCGCCGAGCGAACCGGCGTGGTCGTGCAGCTCCGTCGACTTACCCGGCGTCCAGCTGATCAACCAGACGTCGACCTCGTCGTCGGCGAGCAATCGAGCCGCCCAGCGCTCGTCTTCCGGCCACGTCCCACCCCCGGGAAGCAGGTGGTCGTAGCGTCCGGCGAGCACGTCCTCGGCGCCTTCGTCGGTCAACCGGAGCAAATCGGCCGGACGTAGCCGAGTGGGCAGCGCGGGCGCCACCGAGCGCTCGACCGGCGGAGTAGCCGAGAAAGCGGTACGCGCGGAGGAAGCGGAGGAAAGGGAAAGAACGGAAGAACGCATGAGCGAATCTCCAGGAGGAAGGTATCGGTCGAGGGCGGGTACTCAGCCTCGATCGGTCGAGGCAAGTCAGCCTCGACAACACTCCTGGGTGCTCACGACAAATGTCACGAGAGGGAGTTTAACAGCATGCGACACGGTGACGGCAACCATCCGGCCTGCGACGAATACAACACCGCGCAAATCAGACACTTCCCTTGCGCCGCTGGTTGCGTTCGTATACGAGCCGCAGGCCGGTCAGCGTGAGGTGCGGATCGTGGTCCTCGATGGTTTCCGATTCCGGGACGATCAGCGGTGCGCTCGCGCCGGTGGCGACCACCGCGACATCGTCACCCGCGAACGCGTCGAACTCGTCCCGAATCCGATCGATCAGGCCGTCCACCAGCCCGGCGAAACCGAATACCGCGCCGGACTGCATGCATTCCATGCTGTTCTTGCCCAGCACCGAGCGTGGCCTGGTCAGCTCCGCCCGCCGCAGCGCGCTGCGTTCCACCAGCGCCTCGGTGGAGATCTCCACACCGGGCGCGATGATCCCGCCCAGGAACTCGCCCTTCTTCGACACCAGATCGACACAGATCGCCGTGCCGAAATCGACGACGATCGCGGGTGCGGAATACCGCTGATAGGCGGCCAGGCAATTGACGATGCGGTCCGCCCCGACTTCTTTCGGATTGTCCACCAGCAACGGAATCCCGGTGCGCACACCGGGTTCCACCAACACGTGCGGAACATGACCCCAGTACTGGCCGAGCATGCCGCGCAGTTCGCGCAGCACCGGCGGCACCGTCGAAAGCGCGGAGACGCCGATCACCTCATCCAGTTGCGCGCCGACCAACCCGCGCACCTGCATGGCGAATTCGTCGGCGGTCAGCAACGGATTGGTGTGCATCCGCCAGTGCCGCACGAGTTTCGAATGCGCTCCGGAACCGGAGAACAAACCGAGTTCGATACTGGTGTTGCGAACATCGATGGTCAGCAACATGTCCGGATCGCCGGCCCTCAGACGAACGACAGGGAGCGCGGCGAGGTGAGGCCCGAGCCCTCCGGCGCGTGAGCCGGGTCGGAGCCGAGCTCGACCGGGCGGTTGCGCTCGTCGACGAACACGACCTTGGGGTCGTATTCCGCGATTTCCTGCTCGTTCAGCTGGCCGTAGGCGATCAGGATGACGAGGTCGCCCGGGTGCACCAGGTGCGCCGCGGCGCCGTTGATCCCGATCACCCCGGAACCCCGCTCGCCGGCGATGACATAGGTCTCCAGGCGGGCGCCGTTGTCGATGTCCACGATGCAGACCTGCTCGCCTTCCAGCAGGTCGGCGGCGTCGAGCAGGTCCTGATCCACCGTGACCGAACCGACATAGTGCAGGTCGGCGTGCGTCACGGTGGCACGGTGGATCTTCGACTTCATCATGGTGCGCAGCATTGCGTCGCCCTTTCTAGTTGGCGGGAGGGAGCAGGGCGGGATCGGACACCGCCGTGACGGGCTGGGAGGAGTCCGCGACGGACCGCGACTCGGAGACGGTGGGATGACCGTCGATCGGAGCGCCGAGCGTGACGGCGATGTTGTCGATGAGCCGGGTCGCGCCGACCCTGGCGGCGATCAGCAATCTGGCGTTGCCGGACGCCGGTGCGGGCCCCAGAGTGGCCGAGCGCAGCTCCAGATAGTCGACGTCCACGCCGGTCGCGGCGTCGAGAACCTGGCGGGCGGCCGCGAGTACCGCCTCGCCACCGCGTCCGCCCGCGTGCTTGCCCGCCGACAGAGCCGCGGACAGGGCGAGCGCCGACTCGCGCTGCACCGGGTCGAGGTAGCGGTTGCGCGAGGACAGCGCCAAGCCGTCGGGCTCACGCACGGTGACCACCGGCGTGATCCGGACGTCGAAATTCAGGTCGCGAACCATCTGCCGGATCAACGTGAGCTGCTGGTAGTCCTTCTCGCCGAAGAACGCCTCGGTCGGCCGCGTGATCTGCAGCAGTTTGGCGACCACGGTGAGCATGCCCGCGAAATGCGTCGGGCGGCTGGCGCCCTCCAGTTCCGCCCCGAGCGGACCGGGATGCACCGTGGTGCGCGGACCGTCCGGATACATGTCGGACACGCTCGGCGCGAACACCAGCTCCACGCCCTCCGCGCGCAGCAGTTCGACGTCGGCGTCCAGCGTTCGGGGGTACTTGTCCAAGTCTTCGTTCGCCCCGAACTGCAGGGGATTGACGAAAATCGACACGATGACGACCTGGTTGGTCCGCTTGGCCAGCCGCACGATCTCCAGATGACCCTCGTGCAGCGCGCCCATGGTCGGAACCAGCGCGACGGTGCGGCCGACACCGCGCAGGGCAGTGGACACCGCGCCGAGCACCGCGGGATCGTGGTGCACGGTCAGCGTGCCGGGCCGATACGCGCCGCGCAATTTCGGGTCGAACATCAGCGTCCTTCCAGCAGCTCGATGACGGCGGGAGCCGTGCCGGCCCGCTCCGCGGTGCGCAGCGACAGCGCGCGATAAGCCTCGGCCAGCCGGGTATCGACGGACTCGAGCGCGCGCAGGTGCACGGCCACCGCGTCCGCGTCACCGCGGGCCACCGGACCGGTCAGCGCGGACTGACCGCGGCGCAGGGCGTTGTCCAGCGCGGCCGAGGCCAGCGGGGCGAGCAGACGCTCGGCCAGACCGTTGGGCTGGTCGTCGACCAGTTGCTGGCCGATCAGGCCTGGGCCATCCAAGGCGGCGCGCAGGGCGGTCACCGCGTCGACGATCACCGTGACCAGGTGATTGCTGCCGTGCGCGAGCGCGGCGTGGTACAGCGCCCGGTTCTGCTCCGGGACGCGGACCGGCTCGCCGCCCATCTCGATCACCAGCGACTGCGCGATGGCGTAGCCGACCTCGTCGGCGGCGGTGATGCCGAAGCACGCGTTGCCGAGACGGGTCACGTCTTCGTCGTGGCCGGTGAAGGTCATGGCGGGGTGAATGGCCAGCGGAAGGGCGCCGACCTCGGCGAGGGGGGCCAGCACGCCGACGCCGTTGGCGCCGGAGGTGTGGGCCACGATGGTGCCGGGCCGGACGACTCCCGCACCGGCCAGGCCACGGGCCAGGCCCGCCAGTTCGGTGTCGGGCACGGCGAGCAGCAGCAGTTCGCTGCGGGCGGCCACCTGTTCGATCGGCAGGATCTCCGAGTCGGGCAGCCGGGTGCGGGCACGGCGCACCGAGGCGTCGGAGATCGCACAGACGCCGAACACCACGTGTCCGGCCCGCTCCAGTGCGGCGCCCAATGCCGAACCCACGCGTCCCGCCGAGACGATTCCCACCGTCAGGCGTGCGGGCGCGGGGTCGTAGCCCGAAGTAGCGTTATCGGAATTCACGCTTCTCGAGGTCAACGTTGTCCTCTCGATGTCGTTCCAGTCCCGCCATGCGGGTACCGGACGGTACGCCAAGAGAATATCGGCAGGTGGCTCGCCGCCGCCACGGGGTGCCCGCGTGATCTATGACGCAGTGCGGGCCGGGCCCCGCCCCGGGTCATCGACCTTCGCGCTCCTCGGACTGCAGGTTGGCCATGATCTCCGCTACCGACAGACGTCGCGACGGCGACTCGTCGTCGCTCTCGGCCCGGCGCCGCCTGCGCGCGCTGGGCGTGCCCACGGTGGGCACGGAGGCCGGCCGTGTGACCGGTTCCGGGTCCGGCTGGGGCCGCACGGCGGGCTGGGTCGGGGGCTCGTCGACCTGCTCGTCCACGGTCTCGGTGAACGCGTCGGCCCAGCCGCGCGGCCGGGCGTAGCGCGCCCGCTCCGTGTCGGCCTGGTCGGCGGGGTCGTCGTCCGCGGAGACGACCGCGGTCTCAGCGGTGACCGGATCGTCGAAGGGGCTGGCGAAGACCGGCGGCTCGGGGTGATCGGGCTCGAAGATCGGCGTCATACTGCTGCGGGGTTGCTGGTCGGCGAACACCGACCACATCCCGGCATTCGCCGAGCTATTGTTCCCCGATTCGGCGCTGGAACTGGTCAGCTCCTGAATCCGGGTCGCGTCGGCCCGCAACGCCGGGCGGTCCATCGGCAGATCGCCGTCGAACAGTCGTTGCAGGCTCTGCCGCAGCACGGTGAGTTCCGCCCGCAAGGCCGCCATCTCGGCCGCGTCGGCGCCCACTTCCTGGCGCACCCGCGCCTCCACGCCGAGTTCGTACTCGCGCCGCGCGGTGACCTCACGCTCCAGCTGTAACTCGTAGACGGTCTGCAGATCGCGGACCTTCGCCTTGTCGATGGTCGCCTCTTTGCGGTACTTCGTCGCAGTAAGAGCGCCGATTGCGGCCGCCCACAGCGCCACAACCAGACCTACCCGTACGAACTCCACGCTGTTACTGAAGATCAGGAAAACGCTGGCAACCAGACCGAGCAGGATCAAGACGCCGACGAATAATTTTCCCGCGTCGTCCCGCCGTCGACGGGAAGTGCTGCTACGGGAGGGTGAAACCATGCCAGCCAGGGTAGCCAATAGGTGGTGCCGCGCCCAGATTCCGGTTTTGTGATTCCGTTCGTTCCACTAGCTATGTAGTTGCCGCATCGTCTGGGGGGTCCTCCGGAGCCCGGCAGCAGTACTCCAGCCAGAGGGCCGCAGCAACCAAAGCGAATCCCGCCAGCATCCCGACGATCGCGCCGGGGCTGTCGGCCGCCGCCGCGCGCAGAGTGCCGCGCTGCGGGAAGACCCAGCACAAGAAGCCGAGCCAGATGCCCGCCGCGATCGAACCGACCTGCACCGACGCCTTGGCCAACGCGACAGCGCGGGCCGCGGTGATCGGATGCAACTGGTGGCGCCCGTCGCCGATCTCGTGGTCGTTCACCCTGGCCCGGATGACAAAAGCTAGCACCGCCTCGATGGCGGCCACCGGGTACAGCGAAGCGCCCGCGAAAAGCGAGATCGGCGGGAAGTTGTCATAG
Source organism: Nocardia asteroides (assembly GCA_019930625.1). Classification (NCBI taxonomy): domain Bacteria; kingdom Bacillati; phylum Actinomycetota; class Actinomycetes; order Mycobacteriales; family Nocardiaceae; genus Nocardia; species Nocardia asteroides. The sequence continues at coordinate 2,434,583 of CP082844.1, read as the reverse complement.
GCCACGCGGGTGGCGATCCACGCGACTATCGCGGCGATGAGCACGTTCGCCACGAGGTCGAGGACGCGAGTCGGCTTGAGTTTCACGACGGCGTGCCCGTCAGCGAGAATTCGGTGCGGCGCACGCCCGCGCGCTCGGCCGGATCGAGCCGGGCCAGCAGATCCGCCACTGCGCGCGGCGAGCCGTCGACCTCCAGCACCGCGTCCGGCACCACGTCCAGCCACGGCACGAGCACGAAGGCGCGCCGGTGCGCCTGGGGGTGCGGCAGGAGCAGATCCGGGTCGGCGCTGCGGCACGCCACCGGCTCCCCGTCGCGCAGTTCGGCGCACCACACCACGTCCACATCGAGTGTGCGTGCGCCCCAGCGCACCTCGCGCACCCGTCCCGCGGCCTGCTCCAGTTCCTGGCCGCGACGCAGCCAGTCCGCGCAGCCGAAAGCTGGATCTTCCACCAGCACAGCGGCGTTGAGATAGTCCTCTTGCGCGACGCCACCCCAGGGCGCGGTGGCGTACACGGCGGAGACGGCAAGTACTCGATGCCCGAACCCGTCCAGGACGCTACGCAAATGCGCGAGCCGGTCACCCAGATTCGACCCTATGGATAGGACGGCACGGGTCATCGGCGTGCCTCCGCGGCGCCCGGCCCGCACTGGAAAAGGGCCGCGCGGCAGTTCCGCTCGCTCATTCGGCGGGCTCCCCCCGGTGCCGCGAGGTGATCACCCGGACGTCGGCGAACGTGTGCGGGATCGGCGCGGACGGCTTGTGCAGCACTACCTCGACCGCGGTGATCCGCGGATCGGTCATCACGTCGTCGGCGATCTCCGAGGCCACGGTCTCGATGAGATTGCGCGGCGGGCCCTGAACTATCCGCACCGCGCGCTCGGCGAGCGCGCCGTAGTCCACGGTCGCCACCAAGTCGTCGGACGCCGCCGCCACGCCGAAATCCACCCACACGGTCAGGTCGACCGAGAACTCCTGACCGTCGCGACGCTCATGATCGAACACTCCGTGATGCCCGTAGGCACGCAGGCCGCGCAATTCGATCCGGTCCGCGCCGCGCCGGATCGCCGAATCGCGCGGCGGCGCATGTTCTTCGGCGTGGACCGGGGACCGGCTCATCGGTGAGCTCCTTGCGCACTGGATCGGATGGTGTCGTGCTGCGCGGCGCGCTGCCGTGCGGCATTCTGCCACGCGTCGGTGACCGCGATGGCGTCCAGCGACGCGCGCACGTCATGCACGCGCACTCCCCACGCGCCGTGGAGCGCGGCCAGCGCGGACACGGTCGCGGTGGCCGTCTCGCGGCCGTCCGGTGGACGTGGCCCCGTCTCGTCGGCGAGCAGCGAACCCAGGAAACGCTTGCGTGAGGCGCCGATCAGGATCGGCAACCCGTGCGCGACGAGTTCGGGCAGAGCGCCCAGCAGGGTCCAATTGTGCTCGGCGTTCTTCGCGAAGCCCAGGCCGGGATCGAGGACCAGCCGGGAGGGGTCGACGCCCGCGGCGACAGCCGAGTCCACCTGCGCGGTCAGCTCTGCGAGTACCTCGGCGACCACGTCGTCGTAGTGGTCGGCCGGTCCGGTGTGCCGGTAGTCCGCGCCCGCCCGCCAGTGCATGAGAATCCACGGGACCTGCGCGGAGGCGACCACGCGCACCATATCGGGGTCGGCGCGGCCACCGGAGACGTCGTTGACCACCGATACCCCGGCTTCGATCGCCGCGGCGGCCACGGCGGCGCGCATGGTGTCCACGCTGGTCGGCACCCCTGCCGCGACCAGTCCGCGGATGACCGGCGTCACCCGTGCGGCCTCGGTCGCCGCGTCGATGCGCACCGCGCCCGGCCTGGTCGACTCACCGCCGACATCGATGATGTCCGCGCCGGCGGCGTGTAGTCGCACGCCGTGCGCGACGGCCAGCTCGGGGTCGAGATATCGCCCGCCGTCGGAGAACGAATCGCTGGTGACGTTGACCACGCCCATCACCACGCAGGAGCGCCCCTCGCGTGCGCCGACGTTCTCGAGTCCGCTCGCCGGGATCGATCGCCCGTCCGGGCGTGCGGCGGCCTCGGTGGCGGTGTCTTCCCCGGTCGCCGCGCGCCCCGCGCCCTTCAGCTCGGACACCGCGGGCCCGCTCACTTCCGCAGGATCAGATCGAGCGCCTCGGCACGCGAGGCGGCGTTGGATTGCAGCAGTCCACGCACGGCGGAGGTGGTGGTGCTCGCGCCCGGCTTGCGGATACCGCGCATGGCCATGCACAAGTGCTCGGCTTCGACCACCACGATGGCGCCGCGCGGGTCCAGCTTGCGCATCACCGCGTCGGCGATCTGGCTGGTCAACCGCTCCTGCACCTGCGGGCGCTTGGCGTACAGGTCCACCAGCCGGGCGAGCTTGGACAGACCGGTGACCCGGCCGTGCGGGCCCGGGATGTAACCGACATGGGCCACGCCGTGGAACGACACGAGGTGATGCTCGCAGGTGGAGTACATCGGGATGTCCCGAACCAGCACGAGTTCCTGATGGCCCTCGTCGAAGGTGGTGTTGAGCACCGAATCCGGTTCCACGTAGAGCCCGGCGAACGTCTCCCGGTAGGCGCGGGCGACGCGGGCGGGCGTCTCCCGCAGGCCGGGCCGATCCGGGTCTTCGCCGACGGCGAGCAGCAACTCCCGAACCGCCGCTTCGGCCCGCGCCTGATCGAACGATCTGCCGGTTTCCAGGGCGACGAGGCCGGGGTCGGTCATGCCGATGTCGACACCGTCGTACTCAGCGTCATCCGCTTCGGCGAGGGTGTAACCACCGCCATGCTCGTTGGCCGACAATCGAGGACACCTCCAAACTCCCGGGGCACCGGCAATTTCTCGGCACCCCCACGATGGTCGAGCCTAATCGTCACTCGTCAGTGACGACCGTTCGGTCCATCCCAATCGCCGTTGTCGCCCTCGCCGTTCGGGTTGGTCCGGCGCGGCTCGTCATAGCCGCCGTTGTCGCCGTACCCGTCCCGGTCGTAGCCGCCTTCCGGCGTGCCCTGCGGACCCCACTGCTGGTAGCCGGGCCGCGACTGCTGCTGGTCACCCCAGCCGGGCTGACCCTGCTGCTGCGGCTCGTCCCGCGGCGGCCAGCCGGGGGCCGACCATCCCGCCGGAGCGCCGTAGTCCGGCCGCGAACCGTGCGTGCCCTGGCGTGGATACGCCGGAGCGGGCGCCTGCGGCAGCGGGTAGCCGGGCGCGGCCGGGCGCGCGTACTGCGGCGCGCCGTAACCGCTCTCGTGCGGCGGGTAGCCGTTGGAGGTCTGCGGCTCGCGCTGCGCGGAGGCGGCCACCGGCTGCGCCACCGGCTCCGGCGGCCACGATTCGCCGCGCTCGGCGGCCAGCTCGCCCGGCGTCTTCACCGGAGGCTTGTCCGAGGGGACGCGGTCGCCGAAATCGTTGAACGCGGTGATCCGCGGGCGCTTCTCCACCGAGGCGAGGATCTGCTCGAGATCCTTGCGGTGCAAGGTCTCCCGTTCCAGCAGCGCGGTGGCCAGGTCGTCGAGCACGTCGCGGTACTCGTTCAGGATGGCCCACGCCTCGGTGTGCGCGGCCTCGATCAGGTTGCGCACCTCCTCGTCGATCGCGCCGGCCACCTCGTGCGAGTAGTCCGAACCCATGCCCATCGAGCGTCCGAGGAACGGGTCGCCCTGCTCCTGCCCGTAGCGGACCGCGCCCAACCGGGCGCTCATGCCGTACTCGGTGACCATCGCGCGCGCGATCTTGGTCGCCTGATCGATATCGGAGGACGCGCCGGTGGTCGGCTCGTGGAACACCAGCTCCTCGGCCGCACGGCCACCCATAGCCATGACCAGGCGGGCGATCATCTCCGAGCGGGTCATCAGGCCCTTGTCGTCCTCGGGCACCGTCATGGCGTGGCCGCCGGTGCGGCCGCGCGCCAGGATGGTGACCTTGTACACCGGCTCGATGTCGGGCATCGCCCAGGCGGCCAGCGTGTGACCGCCCTCGTGATAGGCGGTGATCTTCTTCTCGTGCTCGCTGATGATCCTGCTCTTGCGGCGCGGGCCGCCGATGACGCGATCGACCGATTCCTCCAGCGATTCACCGGTGATCATCGCGCCGTTCTCGCGGGCGGTGAGCAGGGCGGCCTCGTTGATCACGTTGGCCAGGTCGGCGCCGGACATGCCGACGGTGCGCTTGGCCAGGCCGTCCAGGTCGGCGTCCGGCGAGATCGGCTTGCCCTGGGAGTGCACCCGCAGGATCGCGCGGCGACCGGCGAGGTCCGGATTGCCGACCGGGATCTGACGGTCGAAGCGGCCCGGACGCAGCAGCGCCGGGTCGAGGATGTCGGGACGGTTGGTCGCGGCGATCAGGATGATGCCGGTGCGGTCGCCGAAGCCGTCCATCTCGACCAGCAGCTGGTTGAGGGTCTGTTCGCGTTCGTCGTGACCGCCGCCGAGGCCGGCGCCGCGCTGGCGGCCGACCGCGTCGATCTCGTCGACGAAGATGATGCAGGGGCTGTTCTGCTTGGCCTGCTCGAACAGGTCGCGCACGCGGGAGGCGCCGACACCGACGAACATCTCCACGAAGTCCGAACCGGAGATGGTGAAGAACGGCACACCGGCCTCACCCGCGACGGCACGAGCCAGCAACGTCTTACCGGTGCCGGGCGGGCCGTAGAGCAGGACGCCCTTGGGGATCTTGGCGCCGAGAGCCTGGTAGCGCACCGGATTCTGCAGGAAGTCCTTGATCTCGTAGAGCTCCTCGACCGCTTCGTCGGCTCCGGCCACGTCGGCGAACGTGGTCTTGGGCATGTCCTTGGACAGCTGCTTGGCCTTCGATTTGCCGAAGCCCATCATGCCGCCGCGGCCACCGCCCTGCATGCGGGCCATCACGAAGATGAACAGGCCGAGCAGGATGACCATGGGCAGCACGAACAGCAGGATCTGGGTGAACCAGCTCTCCTGCTTGACCACGGTGTTGTAGGGCGCGCCGGAATTCTTCACGGCGTCGAAGATCTGAGCGGAGGTCTCGCTGCCGCCCGGATACTTCGCGATGATCTTGTTCTGCCCGCTGGTGGCGTCGTTGCCGTCTTTCAGTTCGATGCGCAGCTGCTGCTCGCGATCATCGATCTGCACGTTCTCGACGTTGCTCTTGTTCTCGAGCTGGCTGAGGGCAACCGAGGTATCGACGCTCTTCCAGCCCCGCGTGTCGTTGCCGAAGTAGCTGAACGCATAGATCACGAGCAAAATGCCCGAGACTATGGCCAGGGTGCGAAACACTGTCTTGCGGTTCATAGAGCGTCGGCCGGGGCGGCCAGTCCTTTCCGGTGTCTCCGGTTCTTGCCTAGCGATGCGTCTGGCGCGTCCGGTTCCGCGGGGGTTCGGATGCGGACATGCCACGTTACCGCGTACGGTCTACTCGATACATCGCGCAGTTCGGCTGCAGGTGCAGTTAATGAGGTAAACGGCCGGGGATCGACGGTGGTTCCCGATGTTCCCGGTCCGGCTTCCTCCAAGTGGCAACAATCATGGCATGTTCGGCCTATCGTGAGCGACGACACAACATGGCGGCGCGAGCGACGGGCACGTAAGCGGTAGCTCGCAAACCACGAAGAGCCCCGGAGCGCCGCAGACCAGACACGAGCGCAGGGGGTATGGACATAGTCGAGTTACGCACACCTACAGCGATACTGCGCCACGGCCGCGGCAGGTTGATCGTCCTGCGGCCCGGGTCCGACGGCGAGCGCGTACTGGATGTTCCGGTCTCGGACCTGCTCAAGGTCCGGCTGAACCGGCGCGCGGACGACGCCGTCGTCATCGAGATCTATCTGCGTTACCCCACGCCCGTGCTCACCGGCGTGCCCGCGGACCGCACCCCGCTGCCGGTCCTGATCGCCGAGCACGACGTACCGGCGGCGACCGAGATCATCGACCGGATCAACGCGCACATCCTGGCCACCCAGCGCATCGATATCGCGGCGCCGGATCTGCAGCCACCCGCCCCCACCTGGGGCCGCGGCGGTCCCACTCGCGCGGACGTCGATCGGGCGACGCGCAGGATGTCCCCGCGCCGCGAGGCGAAGCAGGCGATAGCGGCTCTGCATCGTTACGTGACGCCGGAAGAGTACGTTCTGGAAACCGCGATCGCGGTCGCGCATCCGCCCGCGGGGACCGGCTCCGGCCTGCTCGCCGCGACGACGGCGCGACTGCTGTTCATCTCGATCGGCGACGACCGGTACGCGCACGAACTCCCGATTCCCGTGGTCTTGTGGGCGCGCACCACGGATACGCCCACCGCCGGGCGCGGCGAGATCGGTCCCGGGCGCGGCGCGACAGGCATCGAGGTGCACGACGGCAGCCGGACGCTGCACTTCTCCGGCGCCGACCACGCCGACACCGAACGGGTCACCTGCGCGGTCAACTTCGCGGTGCGCCGGGAATCCGCCGACGGCGCCGCGGGTTTCGCCGACCCTGGTGTGGCCCAGCTGTATTCGGAGTGGGAACTGCTGGTCGAGCGGCACTCCCTCGGCATGGTGGACGACGCGCAGTTCCAGCGCTACGGCCGCGGCATCCTGCGCTCACTCCCCGACGGGAACTGAGTTCAGCGCGACCCGCCGCCACGGGCTGGTCGGGCGCAGCCACAGCCGCAGCAACTCCTTGCGGCGGTCGACGCCGCCGTTCTTCAGTTCCGCCAAGTCCTCGCAGGCCTGCCAGTAGGTCCAGCCGGTGAGGTAGGCGTCGCCGAACTGACGCCAGTTGCGGTACTTGCTCTGGGCCAGCGGCAGGGCGCGCGCCAGATAGCTCCAAGCCACCTCGGCATCGAGGTACCCGGCGGTGTAGGCCATCCTGGCCACCGCGACCACCCTGGCCAGATCCCAGGCATGGATGTCACTGGGCAGCGGCCGGGCCAGATGGTCGGTGAATCCGATCTTGATCGCCTGCGACCAGATGTCGTAGTCACGAACCAGCGCCTCGGGGTTGTCCATCCCGCGGAACGCGCCGACCTGCCGAAGGAACGCCCGATGCCGGTCGGCCCGCTCACCGAAACGGTCGCGCTCACTGGCGTTGATGGACGCCGTCACCAGCGGGTGCACCAGCGCGTAGAGCGGGGCGTGCATGCCACCCAGCAACTGCTCCATCGATGCTTGCGCCTCGGTACCGTCGGTGATGCCCCACGCTCCGGTGAGGGTGTCTATGGCCAGCTCACGTCGGTCACCGAGGGGATGCGCGCGCTCGGGGCCGAGCAGCAGCGCGTCGTGGAAGGCGTCCCAGCGCGCCGAGTAGAAGGCGCCGAGGGCCAGCGCTCGCAGTTCGTCGTCGGAGATCGCGGCGCCGGACCAATGGTCTTGCTCCCGTTCGTCCAGCTCCGCGTACGGAAACGTGGTCAAGGTGGGTACACCGCGCGAGGACATGCCCCGATTGTTCCCCATCGGTCCCGGCGAACGCGCGGTATTCACCGATGGCGGCGAATGTTCGATGACTTCTTACCCTGACGCAGGTCGTGATCTGGGGCTAGTGTGCTCGCATGTGTAGAAACATCACCGTCCTGCGTGGTCTGGAACCTGCCGCAACCGAGCAGGAGATCTATGCCGCCGCACTGCAGTACGTGCGCAAGGTCGGTGGCGTGTCCGGCCTGAGCTCGACCACCAAATCGGCCGTCGACAAGGCCGTCGCGGCCATCGCCGAGGCGACCACCACCTTGCTCGCCGAGTTACCCGACCGCAGGGTGGCGCCGCCCACCGAGCCGCCGCTGCGCCGCATCGCCGCCCGCGAAGCCGTGGCGGGCGAGTAGCCGGGCATTCAGGGCAGGGCGTCCACGCCGTAGACGGCGACGCACACCAGCGCGATCTCCAGCGGCAAGCCACGCTCTTCGATCGGATATCCCAGGAGTTGTTCGATCCGCTGCACCCGGTAGCGGACCGTGTTCTTGTGCACACCCAGCACTTTTGCCGTCGCCTCCGGGCTGCGGTGACTGCGCAGATAGGCGTGCAGCGTCTCGCGCAATCGCGCGGCGTTCGCATCCCGGCCCGCCAGCGCGCCCAGTTCGCGCTCGACCAATCCGCGCATGGCCGCTTCGTCCGCGCCGGCGAGATAAGCGATCTCCACCGCTCGATACCCGGTGACCCGTCGGCCGCCGACGGGTGCGCGCTCGGCGACCTGCCGCGCGGCCACCGCCTCGTGATGACTCCGGCGGAAGCCCGCGATCCCCCCGGCCGGCACACCGAAGGCGACCCGCACCGGGGCTTGGACGTGCGCCGCTGCCAGCCGCTCCACTTGTCCCGGCGCCGCGATCTCGGCGCCGCGTTCCGCCTCGTCCCAACCCGACCACGCCCACATCGCGCTGGCGCCGGAGGCAACGGTGAGCACGCGCGCGCTGCCGAGCGCCGCGGCCAGCCGCGCCGCGACCCGATCCAGCAGTCCGGTCGCCTCCGCCTCCGCACCGGTGGGTTCTCCGGTCGGCTCGTCGGTCCACAGCACGAAGGCCAGATGTTGCTGGGAGAGCCGGTAGCCCAGCCGCATCGATGCCTGCTCGATGTCGACGTCGTCCCCGTCCAGCAGGGCGCGCACGGTCTCGGCGCGTCGGTTGAGCGCCGCGCGCAGGACCTGCTCGCGCTCCTCCATGTAGGTGTCGGTGAGCAATTCGACCGAGGTGTTCATCCACTTGGTGGCCCGCTCGAACAGCCGCAGCAGCACCACTCGCTCGAGTGCGGGCGTCGCCTGCCGCTGCTCGACGACCTCGGTCATGTAGTCCAGCACCGCCTCCATGCCCACGTGATAGACCCGCAGCAGCAACCGCAGCTCGAATCCGCGCCTGGCCACGCTGCGTGCGAAGGCGTGCGCCTCCTCCGGCAGCGAGAATTCGAAGGTGTCGCTGGTCAGGCGACTGAGCACGATCCTCGCGTGCGCGCGGGTGCTGGCCGCGAGGTCACGGCGCATATCGCGATCGGCGAGTTCGGGGATGCGCGCGATGATCACGTCGTCGAGCCGGCCGACAATTTGCTCGAGGGTGTCCGCGCGCATCGTCTCGTAGACGTACTCGGCGAGCCAGTCGCGCACTTCGTCGGGAGCGGGGCTCGGCCGGGCGGCGCCCGGAGATGGCCGAACGTTCATCGCCACCTCCTTCGGCTCGGCGGATGCGCGTCACTGTTTGTTCCGAGGGAACAAATTCGCCCGTCCTACTTGACCGAATGGGCCAAGAAAGTCTGTTCGGATTGTGTCACGATCATAGTTCAGTGGCCTGCCTCACAGCAGTCAGCAGACCGCGGTTCAACACGACGTCAGTGGGAGAACAGCAGTGACCAACACCGAACCAGCGCCCGCGAACGAGAAAGCGCGGGCAGACGAAACGACCGCGCGGAAGGACGGCCCCGCCGTCATCGAGGTGCGCAATCCCGGCACCGGTCAGGTCGTCGGCACGGTGCCGGACGAGACCGCCGACGCGGTCGCCGCCAAGGTTCGTGAACTGCGGCTGTACCAGCCGGAGTGGGAGGCGATCGGTCCCGAAGGTCGCAAAGTCTGGCTGCTGAAGTTCCAGGACTGGTTGATCGACAATACCGACCGGCTGGCCACCGTGCTGCAGTCGGAAACCGCCAAACCTCGGGTGGATGCCCTGATCGACCCGGGGTTCGCGACCGACCTGATCGGCTACTACGCGCGCCGCGCGGCCGAGTTCCTGGCCGACGACCACCCGTCGCCGCACAGTCCGCTGGCTCGGGTCAAGCGACTGACCACGGTGTACCGGCCCTATCCGGTGGTCGGCGTCATCACGCCGTGGAACTTCCCGCTGGCCATGCCCGTGATGGATGTGTTCCCCGCGCTCGCCGCCGGGGCGGCCGTCATCCTCAAGCCGTCCGAGGTGACTCCGCTGTCCGCGCTCGAACTGGCGAAGGGCTGGGCCGAGATCGGCGCGCCGCCGGTCTTCTCCGTGGTCACCGGCGCGGGCGCGACCGGAGCGGCCGTGGTCGGCAACGCCGACTACATCCAGTTCACCGGCTCCACCGCTACCGGCCGCAAGATCGCCGCCGCGTGTGTGGAGCGGATGGTGCCCTACAGCCTCGAACTGGGTGGCAAGGACCCGGCCATCGTCCTGGCCGACGCCGACCTCGACCGGGCCGCGCACGGCATCGCCTTCGGCGGCATGTTCAACTCCGGCCAGGTCTGCATCTCGGTGGAGCGGGTATATGTCGAGGCGCCCGTGTACGACGAGTTCGTCGCCAAGTTGACCGCCAACGTCAAGGCGCTGCGCCAAGGGCTGGACGGGCGCGACTCGAAGTACGACGTCGGGGCGCTGGCCAACGAGAACCAAGTGGCCATCGTGCAGCGCCACGTCGAGGAGGCCGTCGCGGCCGGCGCCAAGGTGCTCACCGGCGGCAAGCGGGCCGGGTTCGGCACCGCCTTCGAGCCGACCGTCCTCGTCGACGTCGACCACACCATGTCCTGCGTCACCGAGGAGACCTTCGGCCCGACGTTGCCGGTGATGAAGGTGGCCGACGAGTCCGAGGCGGTTCGACTGGCCAACGACTCCATCTACGGCCTGTCGGCCTCGGTGTGGACCGGCGACAAGGAGCGCGGGGAGCGGATCGCCCGGCAACTGAACGCGGGCGCGGTCAACATCAACGACGTCTTCGCCAACCTGTTCAGTTACGCGTTGCCGATGGGCGGCTGGGGCCTCTCCGGTGTCGGCGCCCGCTGGGGCGGAGCCAACGGTGTGCGCAAGTACTGCCGTCAGCAGGCGATCACCACGCCGATTCTGCCGACCCAGCAGAAGGAACTGTTCTGGTACCCGTATTCGATGCCGAAGCTGCTGTTCGCACTCGGCGCCATGCGCGCGGCGGGCGCGCGCGGCCTGCGTCGTCTCGACGTTCCGGCCCTGCTGAAGCTCAGAGGAGGCGACAAGTGACCGAAGCGAAGCAGATTCGCGGCAAGGTCGTCGTCATCACCGGTGGCGCCCGCGGCATCGGGCTCGCAACCGCGACCGCGCTGCAAGCCCTCGGCGCGCGGATCGCGATCGGCGACATCGACGAAACCACGGTCAAGGAGTCGGGGACGGCGCGTGATTTCGAGCTCTACGGCAGGCTCGACGTGACCGACCAGGATTCGTTCGACGGCTTCCTCGACGAGGTGGAACGCACCCTCGGCCCGATCGATGTGCTGATCAACAACGCGGGCATCATGCCGACCGGCAAGCTGGTCGACGAGCCGGACCCGCTGACCCGGCGCATCTTGGACATCAACGTCTACGGCGTGATCCTGGGGTGCAAACTGGTATTGCGCCGGATGCTGCCGCGCGGCAGCGGCCACATCATCAACATCGCCTCGCTGGCCGGCGAGACCCACATCCCCGGGCTGGCCACCTACAACGCCAGCAAACACGCGGTGCTCGGGTTCACCGACACGCTGCGGGAGGAGTACCGCGGCACCGGCGTGCGCTTCTCCTCGGTGCTGCCCACGTTGACCAACACCGAGCTGGGCTCCGGTGTCACCGCGCCCAAGCTGCTGCGCCCCGCCGAGCCGGAGGAGATCGCCGACGCCGTCGCCGAGCTGATCGTCAGGCCGAAGTCGAAGGTGCGGGTGACCGCGGTGGCCGGCTTCATCTCACAGTTCGTCGGCTTGCTGCCGGAAAAGCTCGGCGACGGTATCGGCCGGGCGCTCGGGTCCGGGCGGGCTTTCCTCGACGACGTCGACGCCGAGAAGCGCAAAGCGTACGAGGAGCGCGCCCGCGGGGTGTGAACTCGGCGCCGAGCCAGGGCGCCGCGGCCGGGATTCCTTTCGGCCGCGGCGCTTCGCCGTGCGGCCGCTCCGGCTACGTGACGAACAACTTGTGAGGAAAATCACGCGAGCTGTCGCTTACACCGCGTAGCCGGTCAGCGGCAAATTTTCAGCCCGCAGGCGGCAATCGCGGCGGCGTCCACTATCCGCCACCCGCACTCCCGACCGGCCCTCATCCATGCTGGTCAACCGCCCAATTGCGGGGATGCGGCCGGAAACGCTCGATGCATGCCGGAAATTCGCCAACCGCCTAGTGCGGAGCACCACCGGAAGCAATATGCTGTCTCTAACAAACCTGCCGACTGTTTCGGCGCCAGTATCCGAACTTTTCGGCCTGATAAGGCTGGAAATTCCGGACCGATTCTGATAGCAAGGGGCTATGGACCCGCACTTGCGCGATCTGCGGTATTTCGTCGCCGTCGCTGAGGAACTTCACTTCACCAACGCCGCTCAGCGGCTGCACATCGCTCAACCCACCCTGTCGCGTCAGATCCGTCAGCTGGAACGCCAGCTCGACGTGGTCCTGTTCGACCGCAACCAGCGCAGTGTCGCGCTGACCGTCGCGGGCAAGGAGCTGCTCGAAGGCGCCCGCAAGATCCTGGAGCTGTGGGAGGTCACCAACGTCTCGCTGCAGGAGGCGGGCGAGGTGCTGCGCGTCGGCATCCAGTCCGCTCTCGGCCGCGGCCTGCTCAGCGACCTGGAGAGCGCGAGCGGACACCGCCTCGCGCTGCACGCGGCCTCGTGGACCGATCCCTCCAGCGGGCTCGCCGGCCGTCAGGCCGACCTCGCGCTCGTCTGGTTGCCGCTGCCCGATCAGAGCCGCTACCGGTGGCAGGTGCTGCGCACCGAGCCGCGTTGGGTGCTGCTCCCGGAGAACCACCCGCTGGCCGTCTCGGAGACCATCGAGTTCACCGATCTGCTCGACGAGCCCTTCGTCGCCCTGCCCACCGAGGCAGGTGCGGTGCGCGACTTCTGGCTCGGCAACGACGGACGCGGCGGCCGTCCGCCGAAGATCGGCGCGGAGGCCGCGACCGCCGAGGACAAGCTGGAAGCCGTGAGTCTCGGCCTGGGCGTGTGCCTGCTCGCCGAGAACAACGTGCCGATGTACCGCTGGCCCGGCCTGACCGCGCGCCCCGTGTCGGGACTCGCGCCGTGCGAGCTCGCCGTGGCATGGCGGGCCGACGACAACCGGCCGACCATCCTCGAGTTCGCCGGGCGGGCCGTGGAGGGCGGGTTCGCCGCGCAGCAGTCGCCGGTCAGCGTCTGAATCGGCCCGGCGGGGCCGCGGGCGCGGTGCGCCGCCACGGGTGGCGTGCCTCCAACTGCGCGGACAGTCGCAGCAGAGTGGATTCGCTGCCCGGCGGTCCCGCGAGCTGGGCGGCCACCGGTGTGCCCGACCGAGGGTGCATGCCCATGGGGACGGAGGCAGCGGGCCAGCCCACCAGATTCCACATCGGGGTGAAGGGTGCGAACCGCGCGCCGGCGAGCAGAGTGGCCGGTCGATTGCGGAAGTGCCAGGCCCGCGCCGTGGGTGGCGGGGCGGCGAGCGTGGGAGTGATCACCACGTCGTAACGCTCGAAGAACTCCAGTAGTCGCGCCTCGACCCGGTCGATCTGGGCGGGGCGCGCGAGCCGCAGTCGATGCACTGTCCGGCCGAGGGCCAGTCGACGGCGGGCTCTACGCGATAGCTGGTCGGGCTCGGGTAGTTCGGGGGCATCGCGTGCGCCGAGGGCCAGCCAGCGTAGGGATGCCGCGAACAGAGCGTTCCCATACGGTAGCGCGGTCGGTTCGACCAGATGGCCCGCCGCCGCGGCCACCGAAGCCGCTCTGCGGGCCGCCGCCGTCCAGTGCCGGTCGACACGCATCAGGCCAGAGGGTGGATCCACGGCCAGACCGATGCGTAGTCGGGGGGGTGGATCCACCTCGGCTAGGTCGGGCCGCGCCGCCAGCACCGACAGCGCCAGCGCGGCGTCGTCAACACTCGTCGCGAGCACACCGCTTTCGACCAAGCCGGACCAGGCGCCCGCACCGGGGACCGTGTACTGCCCCGGCTTGATCCCGAAGATCCCGCAGCATGCGGCGGCGACCCGCACCGACCCCAAGCCGTCGCAGCCGTGCGCCACCGGAACCAGCCCGGCCGCGATCGCGGCGCCGGCCGCACTTCCCGCGTTGCGTGTGGGGTTCCATGGATTGCGGACGACGCGCTCGCCGTCCGCGGTGGTCACCCACCGGCCCAGTTCGGGCGCCGCGACGAGCCCCAGGACCACCGCGCCCGCGGCGCGCAGCCTGGCCACCACCGGATGATCCGCGGCGGCTGCCGTACCCCATGGCACCGGCTCGCCCGCGATCGCGACGCCGTGTTCGACCGCGACCGGAACACCGGCCAGCGGCAGCACGTCGAGGTCGTCGCGCTCCATCAGGCCGACCGACTCGGCCATGGCCTGCTCGGCGCGAAGGACGCTGAACGCGTCGACATCCCGCTCCGCGGCCGAGATCCGCGTCCCGGCGTCCGCGGCCACCTGGCCGGGGTGCAACAGTCCGTCTCGCACGCACGCCGCGATGGTGGCTGCCGGGCCGCGTTCGAGGCCGTACTCGGCTTCTGCGATGCGCTCCGGTCGCGCGTCGGCAGCGGCCCCGAGTAATCGCGCGAACGCCGTTTCGGTGGTCTTCGCATTCGGAATGGTTGTTTGCGGTGCGGCGTTTCTCGCCGACATCGAGCCGTTCGCCACTACCGCGGCCTCGTCAGACATGTGCTGGTCATCCCCCGTCGCGTCGTTGTCGAAATCGGGTGATCCACTGTCGAGCCGCAAGTTATCATTTCGGATACGGCGCGGGGGATGATGGTGTTGGGTGTGGCGGGAAATTTTCGGCGCATCCGACCAACCACCGTTGCGGATTCCGCGGCGTCCGCCGAGCCACTAGGTCCGAGCATGAGTGCGAACTCTGAGAGAAGTTCCGAGCGCGACACAGGTGTTTCCACCCGTGCGAGGAGTGGCGACCTGTCGCGTGCCGAATCCGACGCGGTATCGGCATTCTCCGCGGCCTGGGAATCCACCCGGCGCCCACCGCCGATCGCCGAATACCTGCCCGACGCCGCCACCTTGCGCCGCGCCGCATTGCTGGAGCTGATCCGCGTCGACTTGCGTCATCGCTGGCTGCGCCGTTCCCGCGCGAGCACGGCGCCGGAACCCGCCGCGCGCCTGCGCTTGGCCGATTACTGCGCAGAATTTCCCGAACTCACATCCGATGATTTTCCTGCCGGTCTGGTGTACGAGGAGTTCGTCATCCGCCGCCAGAGCGGGGAGCGGGTCGATCCGCGCGAATGCCTGCGCGAATATCCGCGACAGGCCGAGGAACTGCGCGAGTTGTTGAACGCCGACGAGATCGACCAGAGCACCCACCGCGCGACCCCGGACGATTCCACCCGGACCGTCGTGGCGCGCCCCCAGGGCCTCCTCGCCGACACCGCGTTGAACCGAACCGCCGAGTCCGATCGTGATTCGGAGATGACCAGAACGACCGCAGCGGATCCGACCGGAACGGCCACCGCCGTGCCTACGACGATCGGCACCGGACCGGGCCGATACAACGCGCTCGACCGCATCGAGGTCGGGCAACGGATCGATGATTTCGATCTGCTGACCGGTTTGGGCAGTGGCGCGTTCGCCCGTGTCTTCCTCGCGCGGCAGCGCACGCTGCAACGGCTGGTGGCGGTCAAGATCTCCGCCGACCACGGCACCGAGCCGCAGACCCTGGCCCAGCTCGACCACGACTACATCGTGCGAGTGTTCGACCAGCGCCTGCTCGACGACGCCGAGGGCGCCGCGCGCCGGCTGCGGCTGCTCTACATGCAGTTCCTTCCCGGTGGCACGCTGCTCGGCCTGCTGCGCCGGGTGCGGGCCACCCCGCCCGCCGAGCGCAGCGGCCGGCTCCTGCTCGACGCCGTGGACGCGGCGATGGAGGAGAAGGGCGAGATCCGGCCGACCGACTCCAGCGTGCGCGCCGAGATCGCGACGCTGAGCTGGCCGGAGACGGTGGCCTGGCTGGGCCGCAGGCTGGCCGAGGCGCTGGAATACGCGTCCTCGCACGGAGTGCTGCACCGCGATGTCAAACCGGCCAACGTCCTGCTCACCGCCGAGGGCGTGCCGAAACTGGCCGACTTCAACATCAGCTTCAGCCGCAACGTGGAGGGCACAAGTCCAGTGGCCTACTTCGGCGGCTCGCTGGCCTACATGTCGCCGGAACAACTGGAGGCCTGTCATCCCGGTTTCGACCGTAGCGCCGCCGACCTGGACACTCGCGCCGACATCTATTCGCTCGGGGTGGTGCTGTGGGAGCTGCTCACCGGCGCCAAGCCGTTCGACGACAGCACGGCGGGCGTGGGCGGCCAAGGCGACGACACCACCTTGGAAGCCATGCTGGAGCGGCGCAGCGCCGGTGTGGACACGGCCGCGCTGGAGGCGGTCCCGCCCGACTGCCCCGCCGCGTTGCGCCGTGTGCTGCTGACCTGCCTGGCGCCGGAGCGGGCCGACCGCTGGTCCAGCGGCACCATTTTGGCCAGGCAGCTGGAGATGTGCCTCGACGAGCGCGCACGCGAACTGGTCGATCCCGCGCCGAACAGCTGGCGGCGGCGGCTGCGCCCGTACATAGTGCCGGTCGCGCTGGTGGCGGTGGCACTGCCGAATGTGCTCGCCTCGCTGTACAACATCCAGCACAACGAAAACCTGATCATCAGCCGCATGACCGAGGATGCCCAGCGGACCTTCCTCGTCATCACCGGCACCGTGAACGCGATCTTCTTCCCGGCTGGTATCGCGCTGGTGCTGTACATGGCCAGATACGTGCTCACGGTGCCCCGCGGTCTGCGCAAAGGACGACGATACGACCCGGAGACCCTACAGCGCGCCAGAAAGGACGCGCTACTGATGGGCGATCGTGCCGTGGCCGTGGCATTCTCGCTGTGGGTACTGGCCGGGTTGATCTTCCCGCTCGCATTACAGGTCTCGACCGGAGACATTTCGACACCAGCCATGGTGCACTTCTTCTCTTCCCTGGTGGTGTGCGGTGCGATCGCGGTCGCCTATCCCTTCTTCCTGCTGACCTTCTACATGGTCCGGTGCATCTATCCGCTGTTCCTCCGGCACGGCGACATCAGCCCCGAGGACGCGGTGTGGTTGCGTGGCCTGGACCGGCGCTGCAACCGCTACCTCGCGGTGGCCGCCTCGGTGCCGCTGCTCGCGGTGGCCGGAGTCACTTTCCTGCCCCCGCCCGACATCCCGTCGGTGATCTTCGCGGTCCGGCTGCTGTGTGTGGGCGGCATAATCGCGTTCGTGGGCACCTACTTGCTGTTCCGTGCGCTGGAAGCGGATCTGCATGCGCTGGAGCGGGTCGTCGATCCCGAATCCGCCGCGATGGGGGCCCCCGCGGGCCAGCCTGTACGAGTGTCGACGGCCACAGTGGAGACCAGCACGTGACCTCCTCGCGCACCGATGCCGTCGCCCGGTTCGCCACCGACTGGCAGCGCAGCCTCCACAACGATCGGTTGCCGCCCCGAATCTCCGACTATGTGCCCGACGGCGCGCGGGTGCGCTTGGCCGTACTCGTCGACCTGATCCGGGTGGATCTATGGCGGCGCTGGGAGCGCGAAGGGCTCGGTAAACGGATCGCGGAATACCGATCGGAATTCCCCGAGGTGGAAGACAGCCCCGAGCTGGTCGATCTGGTGTGCGAGGAATTCCGCGCACGCCGGGAACGGGAACCGCTGCCGCCGGAGGACTTCCTCGCCGAGTATCCGGACCTCGCCGACTCGATCCGCGAACGTCTCGCCGTCCTCGCCGCCGACGCCGACCTCATCGCGGCCGAGTCTCGTGCAGCCGCCGCGGCGCTGGCCGACCTCGCGCCCGGTCTGCGGATAGATGACTTCGACCTGCTCACCGACTTGGGCTCGGGCCTGCTCGGCCGCGTCTTCCTGGCCAGGCAACGTTCGATGCAGCGGCTGGTCGCCGTCCGGTTCTCGGCGGGACGCGCGGGCGCGCCGCACACGATGGCCCAGCTCGACCACTCCCATATCGTGCGCGTCTTCGACCAGCGGGTGCTCAGCGCCGACGCCGCGCGCACCCTGACCGTCGCTGGTCCGCTCGCGAACGGCGGCCGCACCACCACGGCCGCTGAACCGAACGCGACCATCGCGGTGCGTGACCTCGACGCCACGGTTTCCGAGCCGTTCGATCCCGACGCCACGGTCGCGGCCACGCCGGCCCGCCCGACCGCGAGCCACACCGGCGACGATCCGGCAGTCGCCGAGCCCGGTGCTCCGGGCATGGGACGAGCCGACGTAGCCGGCGGCCGACGATCCACCGCGGACGACGCGACGGTCGCCGCCGGAACGAGCGCCGCCGCGGGTAGCAGCAGTGACGACACCACCGTCAGTGCGCCTCGCACGCGTCCTGCGCGCCGCGACGGCACGCCGATCCCCGAGCACGAGGCCGGGCAATACGCCGGATCGGCCGACGGCGCCGTGGTCCTCGCCTATCCGACGCAGGCCGAATCGACCGACCTGGACGCCACGCTCCCGGCCCCGCCGGACCAGGCCGACGCCGCGCCCGGCCCACAACTGGCCCCGGACTCCCGCTTGCCCGCACTCCCACGCCTGGTCTACATGCAGTACCTCCCCGGCGGCACCGCGGTCGGGCTGCTCGAGCAACGCCGTCTCGGCCCGGTGACCGACGGCGGCACCCTGCTGCTGCGGGCGGTGGACACCGCCATGGAGGACAAAGGCGAGATCCGTCCGGCGGATTCGAGCGTGCGCACCGAGATCGCGCGGCTCACCTGGCCGGAAACCGTGGCGTGGGTGGGCAGGCGGCTGGCCGACGCGCTGGATTACGCCGAGCACCACGGCGTGCTGCACCACGACATCAAACCGGCGAACGTCCTGTTCACCGCGGAGGGCATCCCGAAGCTCGCGGATTTCGCTCTCGGCGAGGCGGCGCCGCGCACACCCGCTCCGCACCATCCCGGCGCGACCGACGCACTGGTCTATCGCTCCCCGGAGCAGCTGGCCCATTATCTCGATCCCGATGCGCCCGCCCCGGGTAACGGCAGCGACATCTACTCCCTCGGCGTGCTGCTGTGGGAAATGCTGACGGGGGCAACCCCGTTCGACGATCCGCCGCCCACCGACGACGTCCCCGAGACTTACGCGCGGATGCTCGCGGTGCGCCGTGGCGGCGTCTCGGCGGCGGCCCTGTCACTCCTGCCCGAAGACACTCCGGCCACGCTGCGCCGCGTGCTGCTGGACTGCTTACACGCGGAGCCCCAGCGGCGCTTGCGCAGCGGCGCGGAGCTCGCGGGACAACTCGACCTGTGCCTCGACACCCGCGCGCGCGACCTGGTCGATCCCCCGCCCGACAGCCTCGCCCACCGAGCCCGCGGCTGGCTGCTCCCGGTAGCGGCGCTGTGCGCCGGCGTGCCGAACGTGCTGGCCAGCTTCTACAACATCCAGCTGAACCAGACTCTGATCATCGACCGGATGTCGGCCGCCGACCAGGAGAAGTTCGCGGCGGTCGTATTGATCAACAATCTCATCGCGTTTCCGGTCGCCGCGCTGCTTTTGCTGTTCATCACCCGGCGGCCGCTCGCCATCGCCTACCGGCTCGGCCACGGCCGGGGATACTCCGCGCGCATGCTCGCGAAAGCGCGTCGCGACACCCTGCTGATGGGCGATTGGGCAGTGTGGATCCCCTTCGGTTTCTGGCTGATCGCCGGCATCATCTGGCCGCTGGGAGTGGCCTTCTCCGGTGTAAGCCTGCCGAGCGGGACCTTCTTGCATTTCTTCGCGGCGCAGGTGGTGTGCGCGGCGATAGCCCTGGCCTATCCGTTCTTTCCGATCATGGTCTACTCGGTGCGCTCGATCTATCCACAACTGCTCCTGCGCGGTGGCATCGGCCCTGACGACGAACGCCAGCTGCGCGCGCTGGCCAAGCGCGGCAATTTCTACCTCGGTGTGGCGGCGTCGGTTCCCCTGCTGGGAGTGGCGACCGCGACCTTCGTCGACCCCGCCGACCTGCAGCTGGTGATCGTTCCGGTGCGCGTGCTCAGCGTGGGTGGCATCCTGGCATTCGTGCTGACCTATCGGCTGTTCCGGCTCCTCGAAGCAGATCTGCTCGCTTTGGCCAGGGCGATTCCGCAGCGGGCGCGATGACCACACCGCGGCCGCTGGGGCGGCTGGTGAGCCTGTCGCACGTCCACGATCCGGTCACCACTCCGCTGTATCCGGACGATCCGGAATTCCGCACCGACATCGTGGCCACGATCGCGAACGACGGCTATCACCTGCGCTACATCCAGCAAGGCGAACACACCGGAACACATTGGGGCGCACCGATCCATTTCCGTGCCGACGGGCTGGCCGCGGACGAACTCGAACTGGACGATCTGCTGCTGCCCGCGGTGAAGATCGATGTGCGGCAGCGCTGCGCGGACGATCGCGACTACACGATCACGGTCGGCGATGTGAAGCAATGGGAGGCCGAGCACGGCCGGATTCCGGACGGTGCCGCGGTGGTCGCCTGGACCGGCTGGGACGCCAAGTGGGGTACGCCCGAGTTCATCGGCACGGGCGAATCAGCCGGTCGGCAACCGGGTTTCGCGGTGGAGACGGTGGAATGGCTGTTGCGCACCGGCAGGCTCGGCCGCCGCGGCGCGCTCGGCATCGACACGTTCGGCCCCGACGTGGGAACCGACGAGACGTACGCGGTGTCCAAACTGCTCTACGGCGAGCACCGGATCAGCTTGGAATGCTTGGCGAACCTGACCGCGCTGCCCGCGACCGGGGCGTGGGTGCTGGTGGGCGGACCGATATACCGCGGTGGTTCCGGCTCTCCCGCAACCATTTTCGGCATCCTGGGCGGCTGACGCCTCAGCCGCCGTATACCTTCGGGTCCAGGGTGCCGATGTAGGGCAGGTCGCGGTAACGCTCCGCGTAGTCGAGGCCGTAGCCCACGACGAATTCGTTCGGGATGTCGAAGCCGACGTGCGCGACTTCCACGGGTGTGCGTAGCGCGTCGGGCTTGCGTAGGAGGGTGACCACCTCGAGCGAGGCCGGGTTTCGGGTGGACAGGTTCCGCTTGAGCCACGACAGCGTCAGCCCGGAGTCGATGATGTCCTCGACGATCAGGACGTTGCGGCCGGCGATGTCCTTGTCCAAGTCCTTCATGATGCGCACGACGCCGGAGGAGGAGGTCGACGACCCGTAGGACGAGACGGCCATGAACTCCATCTGGGTCGGGATCGGCAGGGCCTTGGCCAGGTCGGTCATGAAGAAGATCGCGCCCTTGAGCACGCCCACCAGCAGCAGGTCCCCCTCGGGAGCGCCGGGGGGATACCGTTTGGCGATGAGTTCGGCCAGCTCTTGGGTCTTGGCGGCGATCTGTTCCTCGGTGATCAGCACCGACGCGATGTCGTCCCCGTACACGTCAGCTGGTGTCCCTTCCGTGGTGGTGAGCCCGTTGGGCCGGTTCGGTCTGCTTCATCGATCCGATGTCTTCCGCGCCCAGCCGCAGTGTCAGCCTGCCATGTTCGCGCCCGGCGACCAACCTGCTACCCGGCCTTCCTCCGCCGACCGCGACGCCGCCCTGCCCACGCCACGCTGTCACCAGGTCGTCGACCGCCTGTAAATGCTTCGTGGTCAGGGCTTTCGCCCCGTTGGCCAGCAACCATGACCGAATGGCCCGTTTGCGCAGGGCCGCGGGCGCAGTGGCGAGGGTCTCGATCACCAGCGTCTGCCCATCACTGGCGGTGTGCCGCAGTTCGGCGGCGAGCGCGTCCAGCACCGCGCCGTCCTCCCGCAACTGCTCGGCCGTGCGCGCGAGCGCCGGGGCGACCCCGCCGCCGAGAATTCGCTCCAACAGCGGCAATGCCTCGGTGCGCAGCCGGACCCTGGTGAACTCCGGCGAGAGGTTGTGCGGGTCCTCGTGTGGCGTCACGCCCAGGTCGGCGCAGACTTGCCGGGTGGTCTCCCGGCGCACTCCGAGCAGCGGCCGCCCCCAGGGCTCGCTACAGGGCGCCATCCCTTGGATCGAGCGCCCACCCGAGCCGCGCGCGAGCCCGAGCAGCACGGTTTCGGCCTGGTCGTCGAGCGTGTGCCCGAGCAGCACCGGCAGGCCCCCGCGCGCGGATTCCAGCGCCGCGTAGCGGGCTTGGCGCGCGGCGGCTTCCACCCCGCCCTCGGTGCCGACCTGGACCGCGAGCACACGCGCGGACCGGCAGCCCAGAGCGAGCGCCTGAGCCGCCGCCTCGGCGGCGACGGCCCCGGAACCGGGTTGCAGCCGGTGATCGACCACCAGCGCGTCGACCGCATGCGTCTCGACCACTGCGGCCGCCGTGAGGGCCAGCGAATCCGCGCCACCGGACAGCGCCACAGCGACTGCTTGCTCCTCGGTTTCTCGCGGCCCGAATCCGGTCAGCCAGTCCCGGACGGCTCGGCGGACGGCGAGCACGGCGGCGGTCTCCGGGAGGCGCAGAACGGTGCCGGGCTCAGGCGGACGCCCGACGCCGGATGACCCGGCCTCCGGCCCGGAACGCCCGTGTGTCCCTCTCGGCGCACGCCCCATGGGCGCAGCCTACCGACCGGACTCGCGCACCGCCGCACCGCCGGGCCCGAAGGCGGCGCGCTCGCTCAGGCCGGCACGCGCTCGATCCAGCGCTGCGGATGCTCGATCTCGTCGGGGCGGGGCAGCGTGTCGGCATCGGTCCACACGGTGTTGAACCGCGTCATCCCGACGGTGCCGACCACCTCGTCCACGAACTTCTTGCCGCGCACATACTGCGCGACCTTCGCGTCCACCCCGAGCAGGGCGCGCAGGATGCGTTGCACCGGGTTGGTCGGACGCCTGCGCCGCTGGTCGAACGCGGTGCGGATCTGCTCGACCGACGGGACGACGGCGGGGCCGACCGCGTCCATGACGTGATCGGCGTGGCCCTCGAGCAGAGTGCCGAGCATGAGCAGGCGGTCCAGCGCCTCGCGCTGCGGCGGCGCCTGGGTGGCGCGCAGCAGACCGATCACGCCGCGTGCGGCCGGGTCGTCGGAGGCGGTGCCGCGACGGCGGTCACGTACCTCGTCGACCAGGCGCGACAGCATATCGCCGAGCGGCTCGTCACCGACCTCGCCGAGCACCTCGACGTTGGCGCGCATGTAGTCGCCGAGCCAGGGCGCGGAGGAGAACTGCACGCGGTGGGTCACCTCGTGCAGGCAGACCCAGAGCCGGAAGTCGCTCGGTGACACGCCGAGCGCGCGCTCGACCGCGACGATGTTCGGCGCGACCAGCAGCAGGGTGCCGTCCGATCCCGTGAACGGGTCGTATTGGCCGAGGATGGCGGTGGACAGGAAGGCGAGCATCGCCCCCGCCTGCACACCGGCGG
The DNA here is from genome assembly GCA_019930625.1 of Nocardia asteroides. Taxonomy (NCBI): domain Bacteria; kingdom Bacillati; phylum Actinomycetota; class Actinomycetes; order Mycobacteriales; family Nocardiaceae; genus Nocardia; species Nocardia asteroides. Next base: position 2,411,418 of record CP082844.1, on the reverse strand, counting down.
GTTTGCCCGCCAGCAGCTTGCGTTCGGCCCGCGTTTCACCGGTTCCGGTGAGCTGGGCCATCGAGTCGGCGGCGGCGGAAATCCATCCCGGCCGGTCGACGATCCTGGCCGCGGGCACCGGCCGGTCGTCCAGCAACCCGGTGACCTCACGCACGGGCCCCTCGGCTCGCACCGAGGCATCGGCGAGTTCGGTGACCACCTGCCGGGCCGAGTAGCGCGAGGTACGCGGACCCGCGGGTACCAGCGCGGAGCCAGTTCTCGCGGCCAAGCGCCAATCGACCACGCCGGACAGACCCGAACGGGCCTTGCCTCGGCCGACCGCGCCCGCGGAGCCGGACTCGGCTGTGTCGGAACCTTGCTGGGTCATACTCAACCACCCGTCACGAGCATCCACAGTTTCGCAGCGTGCCTGCGATCGCGTCCAACGCGGGCCTGCTCACCTCCGGCGGTCGATCGTTCGACATCAAAGCGAAGGTCAGCACCCGCCCATCGGCGTCCAGCACATACCCGACCAACGCGCTGGACACCGACAGAGTTCCGGTCTTGGCCCGCACCCAGCCCGCGGCCTGCCGGTCCCGGGTGACGTAGCGGCTGGTCAGCGAGCCCGTGGCGCCCGCAACCGGCAGGTGGTCGAGCATCGGCGCCAAGGTGGCCGCGATCCGGTCGTTCTCCGGCTTGGCCTTGGTACCGGCCGGTTGCACCGCCGTGGCGCCGGTGGGCTTGGCCGCGGTCGCCACGACCCGGTCGAGCAACCGCGCGGGAATCCGGTCGTCGACCGAAAGCCCACTGCTGTCGTGCATATCCAGGCCGGACAGATCGAAACCGGCCTTGCTCAGCGCCGCGCGCACCGCGGCGACGCCACCGTCGAAGGAAGCCGGGCCACCGGTGGCCGCGGCGATCTCCCGCCCGATCGCCTCGGCGAGCACGTTGTCGGAATAGACCATCGTGTCGCGCAGCCGGTCGCGCAGCGGCGCCGACTGCACAGAAGCGACCTCGGTCGCGCCTACGGGGGCGACGCCCGCCCGCACTCGCGCCGGGTCGAGCCCCAGATCGGCGGCGAGTCGCCGTCCGGCGTCCAGGGCGGGCGTCGGGGTGCGGGGCGAGTACTCCACAAGGGGCTGCAAGCGGCCGCCGTCGATCATCACCGGCTCGATAGGGGCGATGGAGCCCTCGGGGATGTCGATCGGGTCCCAGCCCTTCGCCATGGTCGGGCCGGTGTAAGCGGAGGTGTCGACGATGATCGTGTCCACCGGGCGGCCTGCGGACTTGATCTGGGCGACCAGGTCGGACAGACGCGGTCCGTTCGGGTAGTAGCCCTTGCCGTCCGGTTGCGCGGTGAGCGTCGGATCGCCGCCGCCGACCAGCACCAGTTCGTTCGGCGCGGAACCGGCGACCACCTTCGTGGTCACCCGATGCTCGGCGGGCAGCGTGAGCAGGGCGGCCGCGGTGGTGAGGATCTTCGCGGTGGACGACGGGATCATCGGGCGGTTCGCATCGCCACTCCACAGCACCATCGCGCTGTCGGCGTCGGTCACCTGGCCCGCGAACGCGCCGAGGTCCGGGTTGCCGATGACCGGCGCGAGCGCGGCCGCGACGCCCGCCGGACTCGGTGCGGAACCGGTGGGCCGGGCCGCGCCGACCTGTGGCGACGGTTCGACCGGAGCGGGCGGGGCGGCGATGGTCAACCCGCCGTGCCGGAACTCGTCGGTCCACGGCCGCACCGCGAGCAGTGCCACGACGGCGACGGCGAGCAGCACGACCAGCGTGGCCGAGATCCAGATCCATCTGTTGCGACGCCGCCGGGCAGCCAGCCCACCGATGTTCTCGTTGCCACCAAACACGTCGCCGCCGCTCTCCTGACCGATTCCCGCAGCAGCCGCCTGCCGCACCCATATCCCCGGGGACCACACTATCCTCGTTGCGCAACCGTTCCCCTGAACAACCTGGCGAGTCGGCGCACTCCGCAGCGGCCGAGTCGGCAGTCGCCGAAAAGAAGCCGAGTCGCCGGGCTCGGCACCGATGCACGAAGGAGATGGCGTGGAGTTCGACGTCACCATCGAGATTCCCAAGGGTTCTCGGAACAAGTACGAGGTCGATCACGAGACCGGCCGGGTCCGGCTCGACCGGTTCCTGTACACGTCCATGGTCTATCCCGCCGACTACGGCTACATCGAGAACACCCTCGGTGAAGACGGTGACCCGCTGGACGCGCTGGTCCTGCTGCCCGACTCGGTGTTCCCCGGCGTGATCGTGGAGGCCCGTCCGGTCGCGATGTACAAGATGACCGACGAGGCCGGCGGCGACGACAAGGTTCTGTGCGTACCGGCGGGCGACCCGCGCTGGGACCACATCCAGGATCTGAAGGACGTCCCGGAGTTCGAGCTGGCCGCGATCAAGCACTTCTTCGAGCGCTACAAGGACCTGGAGCCCGGCAAGTACGTCAAGGGCTCGGAGTGGGTCGGGCGCGCCGAGGCCGAGGCCGAGGTCGAGGCGTCCATCCAGCGCCTGAAGGACCAGGGCGGACACTGAAAGCCGCTACGGCACAAGCGAAGCGGGGAGTCCGGTAGGCCCGGACTCCCCGCTTCGCTCTGCGGGCCGCATCGAAGGCCCGAGAGGTGAAAAGGGACACCCGGATACCGGATGCCCCTTCTCGGTGACAGGTGGCTCAGTAGGAGATGTAAAGGTCCCAGCCGTCGTAGGTCTCGATGCACTCCCAGTAGTAGCCGCCGGTGCTCGGCGAGATACCGTCCGCCCGGCAGGCTTCGAAGGTCGCGTAGGTACCGATGTAGGTGCCGCTGTAGGCGACGTCCTGGTAAACCGGCGCGGCCGAGGCCGAAGCGGCCGTCGACACCCCGGCGACGGCAGCGGTGGCCAGCAGACCAGCGGCGAGGAAGGACCTGATACGCATTTCTTGTGCTCCTGAATGCGAGGCGAAATCTTTGACGTCCCAAACGATATGGACGTTCGGCGCCGCACACAGCCACCCCTAGGGTGAGGGCAGGGCAACCCTGAGGCGAATCACCTTGCCCACCCTTCCTACCCACCCTTGGTGCACGGCGCGCCCGACCCGCCGTCGGGCGCCGTGGGCATCACCGACCGCGGAACTCGGGCGGGCGCTTCTCGAAGACGGCCTTGATCGCCTCGGTGAGGTCCTCCGAGGGCAGGAACGCGGCATTCCACGCGGAGACGTAGCGCAGGCCCGCTGCGACCTCGTCCTTACGCCGCTGATCCAGCACGTCTTTGACACCCTGCACCACCAGCGGCGGGTTCGCGGCGATCTCGCGCGCGGTGGCGTGCGCGGCGTCCAACACCGACTCCTGGTCCGGGAAGACGTCGTTGACCAGGCCGATCTTCTCCGCGCGCGCGGCGTCGATGTCCTTGGCGGTGTAGGCGAGCTCACGCAGGTGTCCCTCGCCGATGATGCCGGGCAGCCGGTGCAGCGAGCCGATGTCCGCGACGATCGCGACCTTGGCCTCTCGCAGGCTGAATTTGGCGTCCGCGCTGGCATAGCGGATGTCGACCGCCGCGATCAGGTCCAGCCCGCCGCCTATGCACCAGCCGGACACGGCGGCGATCACCGGCTTGCGGCAGTCCGCCACCGCCGTGACCGAGGCCTGCATCTTGCGCAGTTCGGTCAGGAAGTCGGTGCGCGGCGCGGCCAGCGCCCGTTCGGCCAGCAGCGGACCGAACGTGCCGCTCATCGCGGGCAGGTCGAGGCCGTAAGAGAAATGCTTTCCCGAGCCGGTCAGCACGATCGCGCGCACCTCGAAATCGGCGTCGAGCGCTTGGAAGACCTCCGGCAACTCGCGCCAGAAGTCGGGGCCCATCGCATTGCCCTTGCCGGGGCCGGTCAGCGTCACCTGCGCGACGTGATCCTTGGTTTCGACGGTGAAAGCCTGCCAATCTGTCATTTGTACAGCGTATCGAGACTCGTCGCGGCCGGTATTCCGACCCGGGAAACGTCCCGGCGTGCGCGACTCGCAAAGGAAGTCGCGCGAGTGTAAAGGCTGTGCGAATTCGCAGTGATCTACTGGTTCCCGGTTCGGAGAAAAGCGGATCATGAGCAGGTCAGCAAACCTCATTCATCGGGTTCGGAGGACACTGTGCTGATGCATCGCGGAATCGGCCTCGACCGATTCAACCAAATGCCCCGCGGTCGCGCGGTTCACGCGCTGTATGAATGCTGTTGCAACGTGACGTGGGCGGCGACACTCGCCGACGCTCGCCCGTATCGGGACCGCGAGGCACTGCTGAGCAAGGCCGATGCCGAACTGCTCGCCCTGTCCCCGCGGGATGTCGACCGCGCCTTCGAAGCGGTTGCGCACGAAGCGGTCTCCTCGCGCGACGTGACCGAACTCGCGCGGATCACCGGCGAACGCATCGCCGGGATGCTCGGTCCCAGCGAGGGATACCCGGAATACTGAGCGGGCGGCGCGACTCGCCCGGCGTACGGTCCGCAATCGCTCTACCCTGGTGAGATGCGCAGGTCGTCATTGCCCCCGGTCGCCTGCCGGGTCGCGGACACCCTCATCTCACGGGGCCATCACGGTCTCATCGTCGCCCAGCCGGAACCGACGCACACCGCCGCGGATGCCGCGCGCGCACTCGGCGTCGATGTCGGGGCGATCACCAAATCACTGGTATTCCTGCTCGACGACGACCCGGTGCTGCTACTGGTTTCGGGCGCGCACCAGGTCGACTTGGCGAAGACCGGTGCGCGCCTGGAAGGGACACTGACCCGCGCCCCCGCCGATATGGTGCGCGAAGTGACCGGTCAGCCCATCGGCGGCGTCGCGCCGGTCGGCCACCCGACCAACCTTCCCACCTGGGTGGACAACGCGCTGGCCGCCCATCGAGAGATATGGGCCGCGGGCGGGCACCCGAACACCATTTTCCGCACCTCGTTCCCACAGTTGCTGCGGATCACCGCGGGTCTTCCGATCGACGTGGACTGACTCGGGCCCGGGCCGCGGAAATCATGCCGACGGCCACACACCCCCGCGCGGTTCGGGCGTCCGGGCGTAGTTTCGTCATGTGACCGACGCACCACGGCCGGAGACGGGACTACAGATTCCCGATGATCTGAGCGGCATCACCGCGGAGCAGTATCGCGCGTCCATGCGCCACTATCCGGCGGGCGTCACCGTCGTGACGCTGAACTCGCCGCAGGGGCCGGTCGGCTTCACCGCGACCTCCTTCGCCTCGCTGTCGCTGGATCCGCCGCTGGTCTCGTTCAACATCGCGCACACCTCCTCCAGCCTGTCCGCCATGCTGGACGCCGAGTCCGTCGTCATCCATTTCCTCGGCGAACACCAGCAGCACCTGGCCCACCGGTTCTCCCGCGCCGCCGAGGAGCGCTTCACCGACCGCGCACTGTGGACCACGTTGGACACCGGCGAACCGGTTCTGCACGGCACCCCCATCTGGCTGCGCGCCACCGTGCACCAGTTGATCCCCATCGGCGACCACACCTTCGTCGTCGGCTTGGTCACCCGCGTCCACGACAACACCGACGAGAAACCCGCCGCCTCGCCACTGCTGTACTACAACGGCCGCTACTACCGCCCCACCGCCCTGGGCGACTGACCGTAGATTCCGACTACGCCACCCGACCTCACGCCCCGTCCAAGGTGGCGAAGTCGACGTCCACGGGGAAAGGGTCGGTCAGCCGAAGCACGTCCTGGTGTGTTTCCGCCAAGCGGTAGCTGCGGCTGGCCCAGTCGAGCCGGTATTCTTGGATGATCTTGACCTTGCGATCCGCCGCCAAGTGCACGACCAAGTAGATAGGGATTCCCTCGTTCGCGTACTCGGCACACTTGTCGACGGTGTCGGTATATTCGGACCCTGGTGAGACAACTTCGACCACCAGCAGTACGTCCGCCGTCGTCAACTTGCGATCGCCATTGATACACCGGTGCAACGCCACGTCCGGGCGGCGAAAAGAGAAACCAGGGCTTCCCGGGCGGCTGCGCACGTAATGCATTTCGAAGTCGGTCACTACCCCGGTGCACGGCTCATCCGGGGCGGCCTGCTCCAACGCGTTGGCCAGTCGCCGCGCCACATTGTTGTGCTCGAAGGTCCCACTGCGGCAGATGATCACATGGCCGTCGACCACCTCGATCTGCCGCTGGATATCTTCGGGAAGCGCCGCGTAGCCCTCCTCTGTGATGAGGAGGGCCCCCGGATCGGTGGCCCAGACGGGCAGCGTGCTCATAAGTTCGCCTCAGCTCGGATTCGAATACGGCGATAGTATCCGGCGGCGCTGCCCTGATCGGGCGTACGCGGACTCAGCCGACCAAGCAGGGGGCAGCGCCGGCGGGAGCCGTGGAGGTGAAGGGGCGGGTTTCGGGGGTGGGATTCCACAGGCCGTTGGTGACGGTGTAGTCCCAGGTGGGGCCGGTGCGCACCAGGGTGTCCACGGCCTCGACGAGACGGTCGGCGTCGGCGGAGGTGGTGCCGAGGCCGATGCTGGCGCGCAGGGCGCCGGCCAGCCCGAGGCGGGTGAGCAGCGGATGGGCGCAGAAACGTCCGTCACGCACGCCGATGCCGTGCTCGGCGGAGAGATAGGCGGCCACGTGGCCGGGGGCGAAGTCGGCGAGTGTGAAGGCGACGATGCCGACGGAGTCGGGACTGTCGGTCCAGATGCGCAACAGCTGGACGCCGGGGATCGCGGCCAAGCCGTCGCGGAGGCGATCGGCGAGCCGATGCTCGTGCGCGGCAAGGGTTTCGGCGTCGATGGCACCGAGCGTGTCACAGGCGGCGGCCAGCGCGGCGGCGCCGAGCACGTTCGGCGAACCGGCTTCGTGCCGCTGCGGAGCAGGCGCCCACTCGGCCCCGTCGGTACGCACCTCGCGCACCGCCCCACCACCGGCCAGGTACGGCTGGGCCGCGTCGAGCCAATCCCGCTTGCCCACCAGCACACCCGCACCGAACGGCGCGTACAGCTTGTGTCCGGAGAACGCCAGATAGTCGATGCCGGTGTCGCGCAGGCTGATCCGCCGATGTGGCGCCAACTGCGCCGCGTCCACCAGGATGCGGGCGCCGCACTGGTGGGCGATGGTGGCCAGACGCTCCAGCGGAAGCACCTCACCGGTCACGTTCGAGGCGCCGGTCACCGCGAGCAAAGCCGCGGGCCTGCTGCACAGTTCGGCGACCAGCTTGCCGATCGTCTCCTCGACCGTGCCCGCCGCCTGCACGACGCGCCTTCCATTCCTGGTCCACGGCAGGAGGTTGGCGTGGTGCTCGATGTCGAGCACCACCGTGTCGCCGGGGACACAGGACGCGAGCAGGTTGAGCGAGTCCGTGGTGTTGCGGGTGAAGACGACCACCTGGTCGTCGGCGGTGTCGAGGAACCGGCAGACCGACCCGCGAGCGGCCTCGTAGCACTCGGTGGAGATCCGGGAGGCGTAGCCCGCACCGCGGTGCACGCTCGCGTAGAACGGAAGCAGCTGCTGCACACGCTCGCTGACCTGCGTCAAAGCGGGCGCACTCGCCGCGTAGTCGAAGTTGGCGTAGGTCGCCGTTCCGCCTTGCACCAACGGCACGCGCAGTTGGTCACCGGAGACCTGGGCGAGTGCGGCACAGGCGTTGTCGAGGGCAGTAGTCATCACGTGAATCCCGTCGGCTAAGGGACCCGCGATCAGATGAGTCGTCGAGTCCGCGCTTGCCGCGCCCGGTCGGGCGGCGGCCGGGTCGTCACCCGGAGCACCCCACCGCGGAGGAGGGTTGCCGGCCAGCAAGCCGGGGCTTTGCACTGGCACTCATGACCTGACCCGAGAGTGGCAGAAGCGCCCCGGCACTGTCAACCACATCCGACCCGAGTCCCCCACGAGCACCGCGTGGACCTAACCACCATGTGGGAGCCATTACAAGCACCCCCACGAAGACACGCGAGCCGCGCCTGCCTCGCGAAATCGTGGACCCCTCGGCGACAGACGACTGCCACCGCGCCCGGTGCCGCGATCCGCGACTCGACGTTCGGCACCACCGTGCGGGAGGCGACCGACCGCTTCGATGAGCGGAATCACACCCTCGGTTCAGCGATCTCGTGGCGAATGCACGAGACTGACCCGCCGACCAGCCGTTGCCCTGCGGAAAGCCGTAAATAGCGGGCTCACCTGCAACAACACCCGCAGCACCGGCCGCTCCCACGCGCCGTCCGGTGAACAACAAACGACGACAACCCCGGGTACCGTGGACAACTGGCCAGCATGGCGTTTGCCCTTTGGTAACCCAGCTATGACACAACAACAGGAAAGTGTGAGGCAGGTCGATGGGAGGTGCACAGAGCACCATGCTCGAGACAGAGCTCGACGCGCCGGCGCGTCCGTTGTCGCGCGGCGATCACGCGCCGGCGGCCAGGACGCTGGTCGACATCCTCACCGCGACGGCGCTCGCGCACCCCGATGCCCCCGCCATCGATGACGGCCGAGTCGTGCTGTCCTACCTGGAGCTGGTCGTCGAGATCGAGAAGGCCATGGCTCGCCTCGCCACGGCGGGCGTGCGGCCGGGCGACCGGGTCGGCGTGCGCATGCCCTCGGGCACCCGCGAGCTCTACGTCACCATTCTCGCCATCCTGTACTCCGGTGCCGCCTACGTGCCGGTCGACGCCGACGACCCGGACGAGCGCGCCCAACTGGTCTTCGGGGAGGCGCAGGTCACCGCGATCGTGACCGCGCAAGGCATCGAGACCACCGCCGCGGGCATCCGCGCGGCGGAGCGGCAGCGCGAGGAGACCTGGTCGACGCTGCCCGGCCCCGGCGACGACGCCTGGATCATCTTCACCTCCGGTTCCACCGGAACTCCGAAAGGCGTGGCGGTCACTCATCGCAACGCCGCCGCCTTCGTCGACGCCGAAGCGGACCTGTTCCTCCGCGACGCTCCGATCAGTCCCGGTGACCGGGTACTCGCGGGTCTGTCGGTCGCGTTCGACGCCTCCTGCGAGGAGATGTGGCTGGCCTGGCGCAACGGCGCCTGCCTGGTGCCCGCCCCACGCGATCTGGTGCGCACCGGAGCCGATCTCGGTCCCTGGCTGGTGCGGCGGGAGATCAGCGTGGTCTCGACCGTACCGACCCTGGCGGCGACCTGGCCGGTCGAGGCGCTGGAGGCGGTGCGCCTGCTCATCTTCGGCGGCGAGGCCGTGCCGCCGGAACTCGCCGAACGCCTTGCGGGCAACGGTGATTCGGCTCGCGAGGTATGGAACACCTACGGCCCCACGGAAGCGACGGTCGTCGCGTGCGCCGCGCGCTTGGACGGCCGGTGGCCGATCCGGATCGGACTGCCGCTCAACGGCTGGGATCTGGTCGTGGTGGATCCAGCGGGCAATCCGGTGGCCGAGGGCGAATCCGGTGAATTGGTGATCGGCGGAGTCGGTCTCGCGCGCTACCTCGACCCGGTCAAGGACGCCGAGAAGTACGCCCCGCTGAACTCCGTCGGCTGGGAGCGCGCCTACCGCAGCGGCGATCTGGTCCGCAACGACAGCGCTGGGCTGATCTTCCTCGGCCGCGCCGATGATCAGATCAAGCTGGGCGGTCGGCGCATCGAACTCGGCGAGATAGACAACGCTCTCCAGCACCTCCCGGGCGTCACGGGCGCCGCGGCGGCCATCCGAACCACGAAGGCGGGCAACAAGCTCCTGGTCGGCTATGTGACCGGGCCGGGGACGGACTTCGATGCCAAGGCCGCGCGAGCCGCCCTCGCCGGACAACTCCCGGCGCCGCTGGTGCCCAGGCTCGCGGTGGTCGACGAGCTGCCCACCCGCACCTCCGGCAAGGTCGACCGGGACGCGCTGCCCTGGCCGCTGCCCAATGCCGCCGAGGACGACGACGACAACGACCTGACCGGCACCGCCCAGTGGGTTGCCGGGCTGTGGGATTCCATCCTCGGCGCGGAGGTCGGCGATCTCGACGCGGACTTCTTCGATCTGGGCGGCGGCTCGCTCGCGGCGGCGCAACTGGTCACCGCGCTGCGCGAACGGTATCCGCAGATCACGGTCGCCGATGTCTACGACCATCCCCGCCTCGGCGCGCTGGCCGACCTGCTGGAGCAGACCACGCCCGCGGTGGCGGTCGCCGAGCGGACGGTGCGACCGACGCCACCGATGGCGCAAGCGGCGCAGGTGCTCGCCACCATCCCCCTCACCACCCTCACCGGGCTGCAGTGGCTCACCTGGCTGGCAATCGTCGGCAACATCGCGGCCTGGTCCGGCTCGCTGCCCTGGCTGCCCCAGCTGTCCTGGTGGTGGACGCTGGTCGCGTTCGCGCTGTTCATCTCCCCACCCGGCCGCATGGCCATCTGCGTGGCAGGCGCGCGCCTGCTGCTGCGTGGCATCCGCCCCGGCCGTTATCCGCGCGGCGGATCGGTGCACCTGCGCTTGTGGGCGGCCGTCCGCCTCTCCGCGGCCAGCGGCGCCGAGAACCTCTCCGGTGCGCCGTGGATGGTGCCGTTCGCTCGCGCGCTGGGTGCGAAGATCGGCAAGGGCGTCGACCTGCACAGTCTCCCGCCGGTGACCGGCATGCTCGAACTCGGCGACGGTTGCAGCGTGGAACCGGAGGTCGACCTGTCCGGTTACTGGATCGACGGCGACGTGGTGCATCTCGGTCCGATCGCCATCGGCCCCGGCGCGGTGGTCGGCTCGCGCTCGATCTTGTTGCCGGGCACGAAGATCGGCAGGAACGCGGAGGTGGCGCCCGGCTCCGCGGTATCGGGCAAGGTGAAGGCCGACCAGGAGTGGGCCGGTTCGCCCGCGGTGAAGGTCGGCAAGGCCCAGCACCGCTGGCCGTCGCACCGGCCCGACCGAGCCCGGCACTGGGTCGGCGTCTTCGGCATCACCTCGATGGCCTTGGCCGCCATGCCGATTCTCGGTATCGGCGCGGGTGGCGTGTTCATCGCGTGGTTCGTTCGGGACACCCGCACGCTCGCCGACGGCGTCGCGCGGGCGTTCACCGTCCTGCCCCTCGCGACCCTGCTCAGCCTGGGCGTGTACGCCGCGGCGACCATCGTCGCGGTCCGGCTGCTGAGCATCGGTCTCACCGAGGGCTACCACCCGGTGCGCAGCCGCGTCGGCTGGCAGGCCTGGGCCACCGAGCGGCTGCTGGATTCCGCGCGCACCTTCCTGTTCCCGCTGTACGCCGGCCTGCTCACGCCGCTGTGGCTGCGCTCGCTCGGGGCGAAGGTGGGCAAGAGCGTCGAGGCGTCCACGGTACTGCTGCTGCCCAAGTTCACCACCGTCGCCGACGGGGCGTTCCTGGCCGACGACACCATGATCGCCGGGTACGAACTCGGCGGCGGCTGGCTGCGCATCGGTGAGGCGAAGGTCGGCAAGCGCGGTTTCCTCGGCAACTCCGGGATGACCGCGCCCGGCCGCCGGGTGCCGAAGAACGGCCTGGTCGCGGTGCTGTCGGCGGCGCCGTCCAAGGCGAAGGCCGGCTCGTCCTGGCTGGGCAGCCCGCCGGTGCGGTTGCGCCGCGCCGCGGAGAGCGCCGACACCGCGCGGACCTTCGACCCGCCGGTACGCCTGCGCGTCGCCAGGGGCCTCGTCGAAACCTGCCGCTTGTTCCCTGTCCTGGTGACCTTCGCGATCGGCCTCGGCGTGCTGTTCACCCTGGCCTGGCTCGCGCGAACTTTCGGCCACCTCACCGCCGGGCTGCTCAGCGGGCTGGTGCTGCTGGCAGCGGGCGCCGTCGCCGGAGCGAGCGCGGTGGCCGCCAAATGGTTGCTGGTGGGACGAATCCGCAGCGAGGAGCATCCGCTGTGGAGCTCGTTCGTCTGGCGTAACGAGGTCTCCGACACGTTCGTGGAAACGGTTGCCGCACCGTGGTTCGCGCGCGCGGCGACCGGGACGCCCGTCCTGAACCTCTGGCTTCGCGGCCTCGGCGCCCGCATCGGCCGCGGGGTATGGTGCGAGTCCTACTGGCTACCGGAGGCGGATCTGGTGACTCTCGGCGACGGCGCGACCGTGGAACGCGGCTGTGTGGTGCAGACCCACCTGTTCCACGACCGGATCATGGCCATGGACACCGTCACCCTCGGTGCGGGCGCCACCCTCGGACCGCACTGCGTGGCGTTGCCCGCCTCCGCGATCGGCGACGGCGCGACCGTCGGCCCGGCCTCTCTGGTCATGCGCGGTGACGCGGTGCCCGCCTCGACGCGCTGGTGGGGCAACCCGATCGCGCCCTGGTTCACGGGCGACCCCGGGGCGAGCTGATGGCGGGCAAGTTCTACGAAGCCCCCATCGACGAGTACCTACCGCAGAACGGCAACCGGGGGTATCGGGTGTCCCGATACGAACTCGATCTGGCCTACCGGGTGGCCGTCAACCGGCTCACCGCGCGCGCCGCGATCACCGCGGTGACCACCGAGGCGCGGCCCCGGTTCGCCCTCGATCTCGCTCAGGGGCTGAGCGTCTCGAAGGTGTTCGTCAACGGGGTCAAAGCCGCGAAATTCGCCCACCAGCACGGCAAACTGGTGGTCACGCCGCAACAGCGGATCCCCGCGGGCGGCGTGCTCGCGCTGGTGGTGCAGTACGGCGGCACCCCGAGACCGGTGCGCGGGCCGTGGGGCGAAGTCGGCTGGGAGGAGCTCACCGAAGGCGCGCTCGTGGCCAGCCAGCCCAACGGCGCTGCGTCCTGGTTCCCGTGCGACGACCACCCGAGTTCCAAAGCGACCTACCGGATCTCGATCACCACCGATTCGCCGTACTACGCGGTGGCGAACGGGACTTTGCTGCGCAAGCAGACCAAGTCCAGTCAGACCACGTGGGTGTACGAGCAGCCCGAACCGATGTCGAGCTACTTGGCCACCGTCCAGATCGGTCACTATCGCAAGCACCGCATCGGCTCCTCGCACTCCCCGGTACCGATGCAGGCCGTCCTCCCGTCGCGACTGCGCACCGCTTTCGACTACGATTTCGCGCGTCAGCCGATGATGCTGGAAGTCTTCAGCGAGAAATTCGGCCCGTACCCGTTCGAGGACTACACCGTGGTCGTCACCGACGACGAGCTGGAGATTCCGATCGAGGCGCAGGGCATCTCGATCTTCGGAGCCAACCACTGCGACGGCCGCCGCGGCGCCGAACGGCTGGTCGCGCACGAACTGGCCCACCAGTGGTTCGGCAACAGCCTGACCATCCGGCAGTGGCGTGACATCTGGCTGCACGAGGGCTTCGCCTGTTACGCGGAATGGATCTGGTCGGAGGCCGCGGGCGGGCCAACCGCCGATCAGCTGGCCCGCGCGGCACGGCACAATCTTTCCCGCGAGCCGCAGGACATCGTCATCGGCGATCCGGGACCGCAGCGCATGTTCGACGATCGCGTCTACAAACGGGGCGCGCTCACCCTGCACGCCCTGCGCTTGGAACTGGGCGACTCGACGTTCTTCGACTTACTGCGCGAGTGGACCATTCGCTACCGCCACTCGTCGGTGACCACCGAGGAATTCACCGATCTGGCGGGGCACTACAGCCTGGTGCCGCTGCGTCCCCTGTGGGACAGCTGGTTGCTCGCCGAGCGGCTGCCGCAGTTACCGCCCTATGGCGGCGCGTCGACGGCCTGATCAGAACACGAGATAACGTGTGGCGAGTTCTTCGACGAGCGGATCGTCCTCCGAGACGTTGGCCAGCGCGTCCAGATCGGTTTCCACGGCGATCTGGCGGGGGTCGTCGTGCTCGGTGTCCCGCGGATCTTCGACGAGCTGGCGCAGCAACTTCTGCCGCACCCGGGTCTTCAGCGAATCGTTCATACCTCGGGGTGCCCGCATACCGGCTTGTTACACCGGTGTGAACAGGGTTCCCCACGGCGTATTGCGCACCACGGTGTAGATCGCGAGCAATGCGAAGAAGGTCCACATGGTGGTCTTGCTGATCGAGGGCAGCCGCATCTTCTGGCCACGCCAAGCCCGGACGGTCCAGTCCGTCACCCACACAGCGAACGCGAGAATCAGCGGAATCGCGAGCAAGTTGCTGTGCAGGGCGTCGAGAACCTGCCCGTCGGTGAGATTGTGCACCGCGCGCATCCCCCCGCAACCCGGGCAGTACCAGCCGGTCAGCGCGTATACCGGGCAGGTGCCATAGGAGCCTTCGACGTGGGGATCACGCAGGTGCAGCAGCACGCCGACACCCACCCCGACGCCCGCCACGAGCAGGGGAACAGCCGCCCCGCGCCACCCGGTCCTCGGCTCGGTTCCCGGGTCCGCCGCGGGGCCGGAGGAAGTATGCGCGATGTCCACGAACTCAACCGTAACCGGGCGGTGAGCGGGGACGCCACAGCAGCGCGGCGCTACTTCGGCTGCGCGAACCGCAGCACGTTGCCGGACGGGTCGGCCAACTCGAACCCCGGCCCGCCCGGCCCGAAACGCTCGGTTCATCGCGGGCGATGTTTGGGTAGGAATGATCTTTAGCCCGACCGAATCCGGGGTACTCCCTGGTACAAGCCAGGACATCCCGTCATACAGCGCTAGCACTAGCAAGCACTCTGCTTGCACTGTACGGTGACGGTGGACACAAAGGAGTGCTCGATGCTGGTGAAGTCGATGAGGACGCTGGCGGACGCGTACGACGGTGCGCTGACCGCCGACTACCGTGCCGGACTGCGGTCCCGCACCTTCCGGACGGCGTCGTTGAACGCCCCCACCGCCCGCCACGCGGTTATCCCGGTCACCACCAAGGACGGCGCTCGCCTGCGCGTACACGCCTACGGTCCGGCCGACGGCGATGTCATCGTCCTCATCCACGGCTGGAGTTGCAGTATCGAGTACTGGAACCCGCAGATCAACGCGTTCGCCGACCGATACCGCGTGGTCTGCTACGACCAGCGCGGCCACGGCGCCAGTGAGCTCGGCAAGGCCGCCCCCAGCAAAGAGTCGCTGGCCGACGATCTGTCGGCCATTCTGGACGCCACCCTCCGGCCCGGGCAGCGCGCCGTGCTGGTCGGCCACAGCATGGGCGGAATAACCATTCAGGCCTGGGCCGCTCGCCATACGGAACAGGTCCGTAAGCAGGCCGCCGCCGCCGTCCTGTTGAACAGCTCCTCGGGCAACATCCGCTACGACACCGACTTGCTTCCGCTGCTGAACAAGCCGCTCACCCTGGCGGATCGGCCGATCACCGTGCTCGGGGCCACCGTGCGGATGCCGATGATCGTCGCGGAGACGCTGCTCACCGCGCCGGTCCCGTTACCGGGCGGTTGGCCGGCCAGCGCGCTGCTCAAGGCGCGCGTGATGACCCCGCACGCGACCGCGGATCAGGTGGAATTCGCGCTGGGCATCGTGCGGTCGTGCCGACCGCTCACCCGCGGCAGGCATGCCGCCGCGCTCGCCGACATGGATCTCGCCGAAGCCGCCGCGTCCCTCACCGTGCCCACCACGGTGATCGCGGGCGCGCACGACCGCTTGCTGCCCGAACGCATGTCGCGCCGCATCGCCGACGCGCTCGCCGAGACCGGCCACCTGGCCGCGTACCACGTGTGGCCCACCGGCCACCTCGGCAATATCGAAGCCGCCGACCGCTTCAACGCGGAATTGGCGGCCATCGCCGAGCGCGCCCACCTGCGCTCCGCAGTCGCCGGCTGACCCCGGAGACCGTTCTCCTGGGCCGGTCAACGGCGCCCGGTCCAGGACAACGGTCCGCAACGCCGCCGCCACCGGGAGATTCGAGCGCTTTCAGTTCGAATAACACTCCCTCAACCCGCCTGCCGTTAACATGCAGCCAGTCCCTGTCGACACAGCAGACAGACAGTTCGGTTCCGGCGAAGGGAGCATCGGTGAAAGTCCGGCACGGCCTAGCAGTCCTGGCTCTGGCCATCGGCGCAGTCGCGGTGACCACCCCGGCGGCCTCCGCCCTCCCCCGTGGCGTCCCAGCGGCACGAACGCTCTGCGGCGGCGGCGGTGCCGGTATCGGCATGATCACGGCCCACTACGACCCCGACCGCAACTCCTCCGGTACTCCCACGCTCTGGATCCGTCCGGAGTTCGTCTTCACGCCCGACCGGCCCGGCGGCGCCTGCGGCGTAGAGGTCACGGTGTCGTGGCAGAACTCCGACACCGGCGTGCTGGGCACCCTTCCCACGTTCTGGGTCGCCGACGACACACCGACCAAAGAGAACGTCGCCGGTGCGTGGGTGCCGCTCGGCCTCCCCTCCGGCCTCGGCCGGGTGGAAGTACTGATCGCGACCAACTTGCCACACGTTCCGGGAAAGGGAGTGTTCGTCGTCACGTAGCAGGGACGGCAGCCGTAGCTCGACGATTTCGCCCGATGGGCATGTGCCGGACGGCGTACGAGCGGAGAGCGGAAACCGGTGCGGGAATGAAAGCGCGGCGCCAGCCGTAGAACGACATATGAAACTCGACGACGAGGCTCGCGCACTCATCGGGCCCGGTGCCGACGCCACGCTGGTCACGATCAATCCGGACGGCAGCCCACAGGTATCGGTCGTCTGGGTGGCATTGCAGTCGACACCGGACGGCGACGAGCTCGTCACCGCCCACTTGGGCGTCTACCAGAAAATCCGCAACGTCCGCCGTGACCCGCGCGTCGCGGTGACCATCCTCTCCCCGGAACGGGGCGAGGTGATGCGCCCGTATCTGTCGATCATCGGCACCGCGCGCGTCGTGGAGGGCGGCGCACCGGAGTTGCTGAAAGAACTCGCCAAGACCTTGGCCAGTCCGAACGTCACATTTCCGCCCGCGGACGCCCCGCCCGGTTACCTCACCCGTATTCGGATCGAGAAAGTTGGCGGCATCGGTCCCTGGGCTTCCTGAGCTGCGTTCCCGCCGAGTCGCTCCGGCCGAGTCCGACCTCAGCCGGAGCGGCGACGCGCCTTCAGTCTCCGAACCCATTGCGCGATAGCCGCCACCGCCGAGAACATCGCCGTCGCGCCTGCCAGTAGCGCGTCACCGGTGAGCTTCGCGGTGGAGAACTCGACCTTTCGCAGCCCTGGTAGCGGGTATTGCCCGTTGCCCGAAGCCCATCGGATCACGAAGCCGGCCTGCGTCCCGAGGTCGGTGGGAGGGCCGGACCCGATCATGGAGCGCAGTTCCGGCCCCTTTCCGTTGAGATAGACCAGGGTGAAAGCGACGAAAAGCGCCACCGCCACCGCGGAACCCGTCGTCAAACGAGCCAGCGTTTCGGTGCGGGCCCAGAGATTCGCCAACGCGGCGAGCACGGTGAGGAAGATCGCGATGGTGGCGAGAATCGCCCACTTGCCACTGAGATTGGAGTGGGCGGGCGGCTTCTGCGACCAAAGACCCACGAGCGTAGTGCTGATATGGGTTTGGCCGAAGGCATTGCTCCAGATCGTGCCGTCGGGTCCGCCTGTGGTCAGCCACGGCTTGAACAACAGGGTGAAGGTGATGAGGCAGCCCACCGCGGCCAACAGATAACCCGAGTTGTCTCGGAGCAGAGTGACGAGCGGTCGGACCCGCGCCCGCAGTTTCTCCGCGTCGACCCGCCGCTTTCGGCCGCCACCCGTTGCGCGAATCGGTGAGCCTGCCTGCCGGTTCTGATTCTTGCTTGCCCCCCACGGAGTCGGCTGCACCATATCCGTCATTCCCTGCTCAGTGAATCGATAGATGATGAACCGTCAGATATCGGCTCGTTGGATGCTGAAGGTTTACCGATCGTTGCCGGTTCCTGATGGCCCTTCATGTCGGGGGCTTGCGAGCTGTCGCCGCTCACCTCGTCGGGGGCTACGCCGAAAGCCGTTTTCGATGGTTGAGCTATCGACAGTGGATCTGCGATGTCCTCCAAGGACCGGCCTTCGGCGTTCACTCCGAAGAACCAGGCGACCAGGCCACCGAAGATCATGAATCCGGCGCCGATGAGGTAACCGACCGTGAGCGGAAACCGGTCGGGACTCGGGTTCTCGGCGCCGCCCACCAGGTGGCCGAAGAGGAACGGGGCGATGACCCCACCCACGCCCTGCGAGATGGCGAAGAAGAACGAGATGGCTTGACCACGCAGTTCCAGCGGGAAGATCTCGCTGACCGTGAGATAAGCGGAGGACGCCCCCGCCGAAGCGAAGAAGAAGATGACACACCAGAAGATGGTTTGCGTGGTTGCGTCGAGAATACCCGCGTTGAACGCCCAAGCGGAGATGAAGAGCAGAAAACCGGACCCCACATAGGTCGCGCAGATCATCTTTCTGCGGCCGATGCTGTCGAAGAGCGGGCCGAGCACCAGAGGGCCGATCAGATTGCCGACCGCGAAGGGGAAGAAATAATAACCCGTATGGTGGGCCGGCACATTGTAGAAGTTGATCAGCACCAATCCGACGGTAAAGAAGATCGCATTGTACAGAAACGCCTGTGTGGCCATCATCGTGAAGCCGAGGAAGGAACGGGAAGGATATTTTCCGAAGAAGATCCGACCCATCTGCACATAGGAGAGCCGACCCGCGTCCACGACGTCCAAGGCTTTGCTCTCGTCGACCGGAGGAAGTTCGATTCCTCGACTCCGAACCTGCGCTTCGATCTCGTCGACGGTCCGCTCGGCTTCCTCGGCCCGTCCATGAGTGAGCAGCCAGCGCGGGCTCTCCGGGATGTGCCTGCGCAGGAAGATGATGATCAGCCCGAGGACGGGCCCGATGAAGAAACCGATGCGCCATCCCCAGCCGGTCGGGATGAAACGTTCGTTGAACAGGACCAGGCTGGCCGCCGCTCCCAGAGCCGCTCCGCCCCAATAGGTGCCGTTGATCGCGATGTCGACCCGGCCGCGATACTTGGACGGCATGATCTCGTCGATCGCCGAATTGATCGCCGTGTATTCTCCACCGATTCCCATACCCGCGATGAACCGGAAGAAGTACAGCGACCACGCATTCCACGAGAACCCGGCCAATCCACTGCCGAGGAGATAGATGGCCAAGGTCAGGATGAACAGTTTCTTGCGGCCGAGCCGGTCGGTGAGGCGGCCGAACACGAGTGCGCCGACGACTTGACCGGCCAGGTACCATGACGCCATCGCGCCGACCTGACCGGAGGTCAGATGCAGCGCATCCGCGTCCTGTAGCGGTCCGCCCATGCTGCTGACGATCTGGATTTCGATCCCGTCCAGAATCCAGGAGACGCCCAGACCGACGACGATGAGCCAGTGAAACCTGGTCCACGGAAGCCGGTCCATCCGGGCGGGAACCAGACTTCGAACTACCTTGGTTTGCGTTTCCAACATTTGATGATCACCTCGACTCGAGAATTAGCCAGTCCGTCCATGCCCCTGCGTGAGGGTGGCGGGATCAGTCGATATTCACCGCCTCTTCTCGACATCGGCGAGATCTCGGCTCGGACGGGCCTGGCAGCACGCGAAGCCGATGGGTGCGACTCGTCTTGCACGAGCTCATGCCCCGGGCCGGCCTGGCTCGTGCAGGGCGCACAAACTCCCCCCTTCGGCGTCCGGAGCGTGGCGCCGGGCGACGGTGGCCATCCGGGCGCGGAGGCGTCGCGCGTGTGCGTCTCCCCATCTGGACTGACGTCCCTCCTCACCGCCCTGAGCGGAACATGGTTACGCCCGGGTTACGCGAATATTGGTTCGCTATGAATTGTGCCACTATTCGACGGCTCACTAAACACATGTGGCCGTTCCCATTTCGGCCAAGTGGCGTTCCAGCAGGTGACGGCTCTGTGACACGGCCGCGCGGATCTACTTGTGCCCCACAAGGAGCCCCCGATCTCGCGGCGGCGCGGTATCCCAGCTCGGGATCAGCGCGTCGTGCTCTGCGAAGGGGGTAGCGCGTGGATCGCGAGAACGGCGGTATCGTCCTCCACTCCGGATCCGAAGGAGTGCAGCAGTTCTCGGATGGCTGCGACGCCACCGGAAGCCGTGACAGGCGCGAGTCCCCGAGCGAAATCGACGAGGGCTTGGTCGCCGTAGCGACCACCGTGGGCCTCCGTACGAGCTTCGGTGAGTCCGTCGGTATAGAGGAGCAAGGTGTCTCCGGCTTCCAGGCGTGCGCTCCTGGTGACGATCTGAGCGTGCGGGATCGCCCCGATGAGCTGACCACCGCGGGTATGCAATTCCTCCACGGCGCCGTGGGAATGCAAGAGCAGGGCCGGCGGGTGTCCGCCACTGGCCAAGGTGATCTCGCAACCCCCGCCATCGGGAGTGGGTTCGATCAGTCCGAAGATGATCGTGCAGAACCGAGGGTTGTGTCCGTGGTAGCGCTCGGTGAGCGCGGTGTTGAGCGTGTCCAGTACTTCGGCCGGATCGCGGGTGTAGGCGGTGGCCGTGCGCAGGGTGTATCGGGCCAGGGATGTGAGGGCAGCGGCGGGAGCGCCTTTGCCGCAGACATCGCCCAGGAACATTCCCCAGATGTCCGTGGAGATGGGGAACAGATCGTAGAAGTCGCCGCCGACCTCGTCGGCCGAGGCGATGTGGTAGTACGCGGCGACCTCGAGACCGGGGACCTGCGGCAGTTCAGGTGGTAGCAGTGTGGTCTGCAAAGTGGCGTTCAGACGCTGGAGGCGCTCGCGCTCCTGCTCGGCCTCGCGCCGTGCCCGCAGCAGTTCGGTCTCGTACGCGCGGCGCTCGCGGGCATCGAAGACGGTGGTACGAATCAGCAGCGGCTGTCCGTGGCTGCCGGTCTTGACGATGGAGGTCACCAGCACGGGTAGTCGTCGCCCATCGGCGGCCTTCATCTCCAGGGCGATGCCGCGGACTTCGCCTTGCATCCGAAGCAGGGGAGCGAAATGCGTCTCGTGGTAGAGGCGACCTCCCGCGGTGAGCAGGTCGGAGAACTGTTTACGGCCGACCAGTTCCTCGCGCCGATAGCCCAGCCAGCCGAGCAGTGTGGCATTCACTTTGGCGAGGCGGCCGTCCAGCGTGGTGGACAGGTATCCGCAGGGCGCGTGTTCGTACAGGTCCTCGACGCTGTCCTCGAGCAACGCGGCGAACGCCGCGTCGTCATCGTGTCCGGCTTCGAGGTCTCCGCGATTCCTGCCACAGTCTCGGCCGCCCGCCGCGCTGGTCATCCGGTCTCGCGGGCGAAGGCGGCGATGGCGGCGGCGGTCTCCGCCGGTGAACTGAGCTGAGGGCAGTGGCCGGTCGCCGTCAGGGTGACCAGTCGGCTGCCTGCGATTTGTTCGTGCACGAAGGAGCCGACCTCGAGCGGGGCGATGGCGTCGTCGGAGCACTGCAGAACCAAGGTGGGTACGGTCACCGCGGAGAGGTCGGCCCGATTGTCCGACAGGAACGTCACACGGGCGAAGACGCGCGCGATCTCCGGATCGGTGCGGCAGAAACTGTTGGTGAGTTCCTCGGCCAATTCCGGACGTTCCGGGTTGCCCATGATGACGGGCGCCATCGCACCCGACCAGCCCAGATAGTTCGAATCGAGCGCCTCCAGGAGTTCCTCGATGTCGTCGGCGCTGAAACCACCCCGGTACCCGGTGGCAGGATCGTCGATGAAGCACGGCGAGGGAGCCAGCAATACGAGTCCGGCGAACGCCGCGGGCTCGCGTGCGGCGGCGAGCACGCCCATCGTCGCACTCACCGAATGCCCGACGAAGACCACCGGCCCCAGCGCCAGGTCGCGAATAACCGCGAGCACATCCTCGACGTAGCCGTCCATACTGGAGTATCGCCGCGCGCTCCACGCCGACAGATCCGAGCGGCCCGCGCCGACATGATCGAACACCACGACGGTGAAATCACGCTCCAGGGTCGGTACGACCAGCCGCCACATGTTCTGGTCGCACCCGAAGCCATGAGCGAGTACGACCACCGGCGCGCCGGTCTTGCCGCTCACAGTCACGTGGTTCCTGGCCAATACCTCCATATACACACCCTCGCAGAAAATTTGTCCGGATGCTCACCCATCGGCCGGTTCTGCCTGTCCCGGACGGTAGGGCGACTCGGAGTGCGCGGCCCGGTACGGGCTGGTCACCGCATCCGCGTCGATTCGAGGGTGCGGGCGGCGTGCGGCAGGATTGCACTCACCATGACCGACAACGAGGTTTCCTCACCTACCAGCCGACGGTGGCACATCGGGCGGCTGGCGCTGTTCGCCGTGGTCTTGTTCGGCATGTTCTATCTCGTCGCCGTCGCACGGGTGATCGACCTCGCCGAGGTGCGCGGCATGATCGCGGCGACGGGGCCGGCGGCGCCGTTGGTCTACGTGGCGGCATCGGCTGTACTCGGCGCGATCTTCGTTCCGGGCCCGTTGCTGGCCGGTGCGAGCGGCCTGCTGTTCGGGCCGCTGACCGGGACGTTCGTGACGCTGGGCGCGGCGGTGGGCACCGCGACCATCACCAACCTCCTCGGACGGCGGGCGGGCCGCGATAGTGCGCGCGAGTTGCTCGGCAGCGAGCGCGCCGATCGCATCGACGCACGGATCGAACGGCGTGGCCTGTGGGCCGTCGTCGGCCAGCGCTTCGTCCCCGGCATCTCGGATGCGCTGGCGTCATACGTTTTCGGCACGTTCGGAGTCCCGTTGTGGCAGATGATCGTCGGCTCGTTCATCGGATCCGCACCACGCGCATTCGTCTATACCGCGCTCGGCGCGTCGATAGGTGAGCTTTCGGCGCCTCTCGCCTACACCGCGATCGCCGTGTGGTGCGTCACCGCGATCATCGGAGCCTTTGCCGCGCATCGCGGATACCGGAACTGGCGTGGCCATGGTGCACGCCCAGAGCTCGAAGCGGTGCCGGATCGTGGCCCGGAATCCGGCGAATGAATTGGCTTTGCGTCACCCCACGATTGTGTATCCACATTTCGCGAATCTTCAACATGACTAGGATGCGGGAGTGCTGTCCGAGGAGGAATTGCTCCAGGTATTTCAGGCGTTGTCGAACCCGTCGCGACGCCAGATCTTGGTCTGGTTGAAAGATCCGATGAGCTTTCCCGGCCAAGAGCCGGAGGATGTCGAGATCGGTGTGTGCGTCAGCGACATCCAGCGACGTATCGGTTTGAGCCCGTCGACCACCTCGCAGTATCTGACCCTGCTGCGCCAGGCGGGTCTCGTGACCGCCACACGTCGTGGCAAGTGGACCTACTACCGCCGGGACGAGGACCGGATCGCCCTCCTGCTGCGCACCCTCGGCGAAGTGTTCTAGGCAACGGCTCGACCTGTGATTGAAGATCCCACGATCCGGGTAGGCCCGGATCGAACACTTGTTCTGTCCAACGGGAGGAGCGGTGATGGTGCAGCCGAAGCCGGAGAAGGATCCGGACCAGTGGACCACCGGCGACGAGCCGATGACCGGCCCGCAGGAGTCCTATCTGAATACCCTGGCCCAGGAGGCGGGCGAGGAGGTGCCGAAGGGGCTGACCAAGGCGGAGGCATCGCAGCTGATCAATGAACTCCAGCAGCGCACCGGTCGCGGCTCCTGACGGTCCCCGGTTGGGCAGCTCGCTTCAGACGCGCTCGCCGCGAGCGGTCCAGCCTGGCATCACCGCTCGTGGCGAGCCGGTTGTCTACGGTTGTGACTGTCGTGTTCGGCTGAGGGCTTCGAGCAAATCGGGGTCGGTGACGGCGAGATCTGTCAAGATCAAATGATGGTCGGTACGGGTGGGGACGACAAGGCTTTCGACGGTAGCGAATTCGCGGGTGGAGTACACCTGATCGGGTGAGCCGTCCCACCCGGGCACGGTTTTGGTGCCGGGTTGCAGGGCGGCACTCAGACCCATGTCATCGAAGTGGTCCTTGTACACCACTTCGGGGCGTGCGGTGTTGATGTCGCCGCCGATCACTGTGGGGCCTTGGATCATTGATCGCAGTGTCTCGGCGACCTGTGCGGCATGCTGTGCCCCTCCGCTGGTTTCGTAGTCGTGTCCGAGGACGCCCAATGGTATGGGGAACGCGTTGACGACGGTGATGCCGGAGACTGTCGCGCCTTGGACGTACCGCGGCAGCGGATCGACCGGCTCGCCGAACAGGGTCAGGGGCAGGTCCGGATCCGGGATCCGCCGGGCCCATGTCTGCTCGAACGGTAATTTGCTCATGATCGCCATGGACAAGTCTTGGTCGGCGGACATGTGCGATCTGGAGATGACGGTTTCGTGGATGTGCGGGTAACCGAGCGATTTGGCCAGCTCGCGTAGATCCGATCTGGCCCGGCCCACCGACATCTCGTTGAAGGCCCGACTGACCTGCCCCTCCTGGAAGAGCAGGACATCGGGTGGAGGGTGCACACTGTTGAGCACCTTGGCGAAGTAGTCGACGTCGCGCGGGTTGTAATCCCACATGCCGTGGGACTTGATGGTTTGCAGCCCGGCAACATTCCAGGTCCCGGTACGCAGAGGCCGCCGAGGATCGGTGGCGCTGCTGCTGCCGAAGCCCCGTGCGGCGGCCAGTTCGGGCAGATCCCGCCCCTGGATCGATTCGACCTCGGGCGTAGCTGGGTCGTCCACGGCACGTTTCAACCCCGTGGCGAGCGACTCGTCGGCGGCGATATCTGTTCGCACAACAGACCGCAAACCGTCCGCACCGCTGGAGGGCAGACGCGCCGCTGATCTCGCGGCGTTCGGTATCTGGTCGTTCCTCAGCATGTCGCGCAAAGCTCGCCACGCCCTGATGATGTTGCTCACACCACAACCTGGTCGATCATTTCACCTATTCGGTAAGACGGAGTGGTATCACTGTGGCACATGACGTTTCATTGGAGGGTGCGGTAGACCGCGAGCCGGGCGAGTTCGAGCAACTCTACGCCGATTCCAATTCTGTGGCGGTCGAGATCATAGTCGCCCGGGCTCCATTTCGTCCGTGTGGGGTCGCGGGCTGGAGTTCTCCCTCGCGGTAGGAGAGCAGGGTGTATGGGGTGCCGTGGTGGGTGGTGGCGACGTACGCCACCCGGCCCGATCATGGACGTGGCGTCGGAGTGTCCCCAGATCCACACTATTCGTGCCCGGCGTCGCGGGAGACGACGAACAGCGGCACCCCGTCCTGCAACTTCCGAGAGATGCCGGTGTGGCGCAGGGGTAGGGACTCAGCCTTTTACCGCATCAGGTGTTGACCGCACTGCCGTAGTAGGCCAGCAGCAGTTCGGGGCCCGCACCGCGCCCAGGCCTTCTTGGTGAACAAGCTGAAGTCCCGGCGCGACAGCGCCTCGAGGCGGCGTGGCGCGGGTTGCCAGGCGGTCTTGTAGAAGTGGTAGGCGGTGCCGGGTGTGTCGCTGCGGGTGCGGGGCAGCAGCGCGTCGCCCGGATGCGCCAGAGCCACACGCGCCACGGTTTCCAGCGGCACATTGACGGTGCGGGTGCCGTCGACGTTGCATGCCTTGTTGATCCGCACCGCGCCGGTCTCCGGCCCGATGTTGGCCTTTGTTTGAGCCGCCTGGGGGAATCGAACCCCCGACCTTTTCATTACGAGTGAAGCGCTCTACCGACTGAGCTAAGGCGGCGTGCCTTGCGGCCAAGCGAGTCTATCCTCTTGCGGCCCGATCGCGAAAACGCGTGGTCACGGTCACTGTGCGCGGGCGGCGATGAGGGCGGCGGCCATGGCGGCGAGGGCGAAACGGGGTTTGACGTTCTGGTCGAGGGCTTCGCGGCAAGCGAGGACGGCCTCGATGGACTTCAGCAGGCCCTCGGGGCGCACCCGCTCGGCCAGATCGTGGATCTCGTCGGACAGGTCCGGGTGGGTGAGCGCGACGCCGGAGCCGAGCCGGGTGGCGCCGAATCGGACGGCCAGCGCGTCCCGGTAGACGCCCGCCACATCGATCAGGGCGCGATCGAGCGCGTCACGGCCGGTGCGGGTCGCTCGCGACTTCTGCCGCCGCTCCAAGTCCTTGAGCACGCCCGCGGAGCCCCGAGTGGCGCTCGCCGCGCCCTTGCCGGTGCCGCCGGCGCCCATCGCGGTCGCCAATTCCTCGCGCTCGCGTTCGTCGCGGGTCGCGCTCATCTGCTTGGCCTCGTCGTCGGCCGCGCGCACCAACTCGTCGGCGGCGGCGTAGGCCGCGCCGGGCTTGCCGACTGCGGCGACCAAAGCCAGGGCACGCTTGCGGCGGGCTCGCGCCTCCTCGTCGGTGGCCAGCCTGCGGGCGCGGCCGACGTGCCCGCCGCTGATGGCGGCGGCCCAATGCGCGGTCTTCTCGTCGAGATCGTCGCGTTCCCGCAGCACCCGCGCGATGGCGGGCACCGACGGCGTCACCAGGTGCACATGACGGCAGCGGGAACGCAGCGTGATGGAGATGTCCTCCGGATCCACCGAGGGCGCGCAGAGCAGGAACACCGTCCGGTCCGGCGGCTCCTCGACGACCTTGAGCAGCACATTGCCCGCAGCCTCGGTCAATCGGTCGGCATCCTCGATGACCACCACCTGCCAGCGCCCCGTGCTCGGCCTGCGCGAGGCGACCTGCACGATCTCGCGCATCTCCTTGGTGCTGATGCTCAGCCCCTCCGGCACGACCCGGCGAACGTCGCCATGCGTGCCCGCCATGGTCGTGGTGCAGGCGTGACACCTGCCGCACCCGGGTGTCCCCGGGTCGGTGCACTGCAACGCCGCCGCGAAGCAGAGCGCAGCGACGGATCTGCCGGACCCCGGCGGGCCGGTGAACAACCACGAATGCGTCATAGCGCCCTCGACCACGCCCCCGCGCGCCGCGACGGCGGCAGCCGTCAACTCGGACTCGACCGCCTCCTGGCCGACCAACCGATCGAAGACTCCCGCCACGCCGTCCACCCTATCCGCCCCGACCGACAGTTCACCGCGATCCTGGCAGGCCCCGGCCACACCGAGCAGCGCAGAAAGCGCGCTCGTACGGCGGTGCGGGTGACATTCGGCAGACTCCTGACTAGGAGACGCGCTGTGATGTGCTGTTCGCCCCGTCCAACGCCTCACGGATGATGTCGGCGTGCCCGGAGTGGTGCGCGATCTCCCGCAGGATGTGCAACACCGTGTAGCGCACCGACTGCCAGGTTCGCTCCGGCGCCCACGGCGCCGTCGGATAGGGGATCGAGGTGTCGAGGCTGTCCACCGAGCGAATCAGTTGGGCCGTCGCCGTGGCGACCTCGTCCCAGGTGGCCAGCAGTCCGGCCACGGTCTCCTCGGGCGCCATGACGTACTCGCCGCCGAACTTCGAGACGTCCAGTTCCGCGTTCTCATCGCGCTGCACGATCACCGTGGTCCAGTGGCTTTCGCAGCTGACCAAGTGGTGCAGCAGGCCGCCGAGGGTCAGTTCGCTCACCGTGGTTCGCCGCCGCGCCTGCTCGTCATCGATGCCACGCAGGGTGATGCGGAAGAGCGCACGCTGGTCGGCGAGCATTGCGATCAGATCTTCGCGCTCCGGTTCGATACTCATGGCGCTCAGGCTACGGCCGATGCGACGAACAGAGAATTCACGACTTCCCGACGCCGGTCTTCTTGGTCGCCGCCTTCGACGCCGCGCTCTTCTTGGCCACCGTCTTCGTGGTGGTCGCCTTCTTGGCTGCCGTCTTCGAAGCAGTCGCCTTCTTGGCCGCTGTCTTCTTCGCGGGCGCCTTCTTCGCGGCGGTCTTCTTGGCCGTCTTCTTCACCGGTCCGCGCGCCCGCCGGTCGGCGAGCAGTTCCATGGCCCGTTCGGGAGTGATCGATTCGATCTCGTCGCCCTTGCGCAGCGTCGCGTTGGTCTCACCGTCGGTGACGTACGGGCCGAAGCGGCCGTCCTTGATCACCATCGGCTTGCCGCTGGCCGAGTCGGTGCCGAGCTCACGCAGCGGGGCCGCGCTCGAGGCTTGGCGTCCACGACGCTTGGGCTCCGCGTAGATCTTCAGCGCCTCCTCCAGCGTCACGGTGAAGATCTGGTCCTCGGTGTTGAGCGAACGCGAGTCGGTGCCCTTCTTCAGGTACGGCCCGTAACGTCCGTTCTGCGCGGTGATCTCCTCACCGTTGGCCGGGTCGGTGCCGACCACCCGAGGCAGCGACAGCAGCTGGAGCGCTTCATCGAGCGTGATGGTGGCCAAGTCCATGGACTTGAACAGCGAGCCGGTGCGCGGCTTGGGCGCCGCGGCCTTCTTCGCGGTCTTCTTGGCCGGTTCCTGTCCCTCCTCGACCTGCGGTTCGGGCAGGATCTCGGTGACGTACGGCCCGAAACGCCCTTCCTTGGCGACGATCTCGTGCCCCGACTCGGGATCGATGCCCAGCGACCGGCCTTCCTGCGGCGTCGCGAACAGCTTCTCGGCGACCTCCGGCGTCAGCTCGTCGGGCGGGAGATCGTCCGGCAGATTGGCGCGCTGCGAGACCGAGTTGCCCTCGGGGTCATCGGGATCGGCGACCATCCGCTCCAGGTACGGGCCGTACTTGCCGACCCGGACGACGACATCGCGTCCGGCGGAATCGCTGAACAGCTTGATGGAGTTGATCTCTCGCGCGTCGATGTCGTCGAGCCGCTCCCCCACCATCTTCTTCAGACCGCCGGATCGCGCGACCGAGCCTTCCACGCCGTGATCGCCGCCGAAGTAGAAGCTGGACAACCAGTTTCCGCGCTGCTCCCGTCCTCCCGCGATGGCGTCGAGGTCGTCCTCCATGGCGGCGGTGAAGTCGAAATCGACCAGCCTGCCGAAATGTTCCTCCAGAAGCCCGATCACGGCGAACGCGACCCAGGACGGCACCAGCGCGCTGCCGCGTTTGTAGACGTAGCCGCGGTCGAGGATCGTCTTGATGATCGACGAATACGTCGACGGACGGCCGATGCCGAGCTCTTCGAGCGTCTTGATCAGCGACGCCTCGGTGTAGCGCGCGGGCGGATTCGTGCTGTGTCCATCGGGGTTCAGCTCGACGGCGGTGACCGCCTGGCCTTGCTCGAGCGCAGGCAGCCGGGACTCGGCGTCGTCGGACTGACCGCCCGCCTCCTCGTCGACGCTCTCCACATAGGCCTTCAGGAAGCCGGGGAAGGTGATGGTGCGGCCCGAAGCGGAGAACACGCACTCCTCGCCGGTGCCCGCGACGCCGGTGATGCGCAGCGTCAGCGTGGTGCCCCTGGCGTCGGCCATCTGGGAGGCGACGGTGCGCTGCCAGATGAGCTCGTAGAGGCGGAACTCGTCGTTGTCCAACCGCGCGTG
This sequence comes from Nocardia asteroides, assembly GCA_019930625.1. NCBI lineage: Bacteria > Bacillati > Actinomycetota > Actinomycetes > Mycobacteriales > Nocardiaceae > Nocardia > Nocardia asteroides. Next base: position 2,382,461 of record CP082844.1, on the reverse strand, counting down.
CAGTTGACCCGGCGTGGCGAAAGTGTCGCCTGCCGGACGGATGGCCTCGTGTGCCTCCTGCGCGTTCTTCACCTTGCGGTTGTATTGCCGCGCGGTCGGGTGCACGTTCTCCGAGCCGTAGAGCTGAGTCGCCTGCGCGCGCGCCGCGGCGATGGCCGACTCCGACAGCGTCGTCGAGTCGGTACGCATGTAGGTGATGTAACCGTTCTCGTACAGTCGCTGCGCGACCCGCATGGTCCGCTCGGAGGTGAAGCGGAGCTTGCGACCGGCCTCCTGCTGCAGCGTCGAGGTCATGAACGGCGGATACGGCTTGCGGGTGTAGGGCTTGGCCTCCGCCGAGGAGACCACCAGGTCGGCGCCGTCCAGCGCCTCGGCCAGCCGCCGCGCGTAGCCCTCGTCCAGCACGACGACGCCGTTGCTCGCTTTGAGCTGCCCGTCCGATCCGAAATCACGCCCGGTGGCAACCCGAGCCCCGTCGACGGCGACCAGCCGCGCGCCGAACGTCCTCGGGTTGGCGGCGTCGCTCGCTTCGCCGTTACCGGCGTCCAGCTTGGCGGCGATGTCCCAGTACTCGGCCGAGCGGAACGACATCCGCTCGCGCTCGCGCTGCACGATCACCCGGGTGGCCACCGACTGCACTCGGCCCGCCGACAGCCGCGGCATGACCTTCTTCCACAGCACCGGGCTGACCTCGTAGCCGTAGAGCCGGTCCAGGATGCGGCGGGTCTCCTGCGCGTCGACCAGATCGTTGTCGAGGTCGCGGGTGTCCGAGGCGGCGGCCTGGATCGCGGGTTCGGTGATCTCGTGGAACACCATCCGCCGGACCGGCACCTTGGGCTTGAGCGTTTCCAGCAGGTGCCAGGCGATCGCCTCGCCCTCGCGGTCGGGGTCGGTGGCCAGATAGAGCTCGTCGGCGTCCTTCAACAGACTCTTGAGCTCGGTGACCTTGGCCTTCTTGTCCGGGCTGACGACGTAGATGGGTTCGAAGTCGTTGTCCACATCCACGCCGAGACGCGCCCAGGACTGGCCTTTGTACTTGGCCGGTACGTCGGCCGCGCCTCGCGGCAGATCCCGGATATGCCCGACCGACGCCTCGACCGTGTAGTTACGACCGAGGTACGGCGCGATCTTGCGGGCCTTGGTCGGGGACTCGACGATCACGAGACGACGCAGGGGACGGCCCTGGTCGGCTGCACCGCGGTCTCGTGTTGCCACCGGCGAATACACCTTTCCTTATCGACCCGCGCTGCGTTGTTTCCGCTGTGCGCGGCTGGGGTAAGCGGCTGCGACGGCTGTACATCGCCACCAGACACGTTTATACCGTGACGCCGCGTGTGGTCGAGTTGCTTGCGACTCGAACCACTGAGCGTACGCGCGTCAGTTCGAATCAGTATGCCTTGTCTGTTCGCCGCACTCTCGCCGCGTCGTGCTCGGCGGGCTGTTCCGCCAGTTCGCGCGCGGGCAGTGCTCACCCCAGATATAGCTCGTCCCCCACCCCGTTACCGGTGGTGAGGGACGAGCTGTGAATCTCGCGCCGCTCAGCTGAGCGCACGCACTCCGGTGGCCTGCGGGCCCTTGGTGCCCTGGCCGACCTCGAACTCGACCTTCTGGTTCTCCTCGAGGGTGCGGAAGCCCGAACCCTGGATCTCGGAGTAGTGGACGAAGACGTCAGCGGAGCCGTCCTCCGGCGCGATGAAGCCGAACCCCTTCTCCGCGTTGAACCACTTCACAGTTCCCTGTGCCATTCTGTTCCTTCTCTTTTCTTACCGGAACGGCGGACAACTGGGTTCGTCCACCGGGTCCGTTGTGACCGCTGTACTGTTGGTTCCCCCTGCAGGAAAGCACCAAGCACACCGTTCGCAACATCGATCCTGCTGACGGTTTGGACTTTGGATCCGTCCCTCGAACACAGAAGCTTGCGACCAGGAACCAGTGAACCATGTCTTCGGGCAATTCAACAGTCGAGTTACCGACAATTTGCAAAAAAGTTGATCTTGCGAATGTGCAGGTGAGGGAGACAATGGCGGAATCCGGACTTGGGGTTCGTTTGCCTGCTGATAACCGAGTCGACATACAGCAAAGGAGCTGTGACCCAGGTCGCTATTGGGTATCGAAATGGCAGGTGGACGTTCCCGGACGCACACGTTTCACACTTCCGGAGCGTGTTGCGGGGTTCTCATCGTGAATCCGGCGGACTCGGCGCCGCGTGCGCGGCTGCGAACCGGACTCGGCTACGGGGCATCGTTGCTGAATCGTGTCCTAACCGGGGTCCCGGATGACGACCCCCGGCTGACCCATGTGGTCGAGCTGCCCGCCCGGGCCGCCGATCACGCCGGTTGGCCCGCTTGGGCATCGCCGGATGTGATTGCGGCATTACGCGACACGGGCGTCGACGCGCCGTGGCGCCATCAGGCGGAGACGGCGGATGCGGCGTTTCGAGGCCTGCATGTGGTCGTGAGCACCGGGACAGCCTCCGGCAAATCGCTCGGCTACCAGCTCCCGGTACTGACGGCGCTGCAAGCGGATTCGAAGGCCACCGCGCTGTATCTGTCGCCGACCAAGGCGCTCGGCGCCGATCAGCTGCGCGCCGTCGGCACCCTGACTCACGAAGGCCCGTTGCGCGACATCCATCCGGCCACCTACGACGGCGACACGCCTGCCGAGATCCGGCAGTGGGTCCGCGCGAACGCGCGATGGATTTTCACCAACCCGGACATGCTCCACCTGGGCATATTGCGCTCACACCAGCGCTGGGCACGCGTGCTGCGCAGGCTGCGTTACGTGGTGGTCGACGAATGCCATGCCTATCGGGGTGTTTTCGGCTCACACGTCGCGCTGGTGCTGCGCAGGCTGCGGCGGATCGCCGCGCGGTACGGCGCCGATCCCGTGTTCGTGCTCTGCTCGGCGACCACGGCCGAACCGGCGGCGGCCGCCGAGCGTCTGATCGGCGCGCCGGTCATCGCGGTCACCCGGGACGGATCGCCGCAGGGGCCGCGGACCGTCGCCCTCTGGGAACCGCCTCTGCTCACCGCGGTGACCGGCGAGAACGGCGCACCGGTGCGCAGGGCGGCCACCGCGGAAGCGGCGCGGATCATGGCCGATCTGGTGGCCGAAGGCGCGCGCACCCTGACCTTCGTCCGCTCGCGCCGGGCCGCCGAGCTGACCGCCATGGACGCCAAAAGACTGTTGACCGAGGTCGATCCGGACTTGGCCGCGCGCGTGGCGTCCTACCGGGCGGGATATCTCGCGGAAGATCGGCGCGACTTGGAAGCGGCCCTGTCGGACGGATCGCTGCTGGGCGCGGCGACGACCAACGCGTTGGAGCTCGGCGTCGACATCGCGGGACTGGATGCCGTGGTCATCTCCGGTTTCCCCGGAACGGTCGCGTCGTTCTGGCAGCAGGCCGGGCGGGCCGGTCGACGCACGCAGGGGTCGCTGGTCCTGCTCGTGGCGCGGGACGACCCGTTGGACACCTACCTGGTCCATCACCCCGACGCATTGCTGGACAAGCCGGTCGAGGCCACCATCACAGATCCGCGCAACCCCTACGTACTGGGTCCGCAACTCCTGTGCGCCGCGCTGGAACTGCCGCTCACCGACGTGGAGGTGGACGAACTCGGCGCGCGCGAAGTGCTGGCGGAGCTGGCCGCGAAAGGGCTGATCAGGCGGCGCGGCACCGATGACCGCGCGCGCTGGTACGTGACCGCCGAGACGCAGCCGCACGACGCGGTGGACGTCCGGGGCGGGATCGGCGCTCCGGTGGCCATCGTGGACGGCGAGACCGGCAGGCTCCTGGGTACCGCCGACGCGGCGCGGGCACGGGCGACGCTGCACCAAGGCGCCGTTCACCTGCATCAGGGCGAGACCTACGTGGTCGACGAGCTGGATCTCGACGACGGCGTGGCCTTCGTGCACGCCGCCGAGCCGGGGTGGACCACCAGCGCACGTCAGGTGACAACGATCGCCGTCGACGTGGTGACCGAGCACCGCGCTCACGGTCACGTGACGGTGAGCCTGGCCGGGGTGCGGGTCACCAGCCAGGTGATCGGTTATCTGCGCACGCTGCTCACCGGGGAAGTGCTCGACCTGGTCGAACTCGACCTCCCGCCGCAGACACTGCCCACCAGGGCGGTCATGTACACGGTGACACCGGAGTTGTTGGCGCTGGCCGGGATCGAACCGCAGGACGTTCCCGGAGCGCTGCACGCGGCCGAACACGCGGCGATCGGACTGTTGCCCCTGGTGGCGACCTGCGACCGCTGGGATATCGGCGGCGTGTCCACCGCCGAGCATCCGGACACCGGGCTGCCGACCGTCTTCGTCTACGACGGCCAAGCCGGCGGAGCCGGTTTCGCCGAACGCGGGTTCGCCCGGCTACGACAGTGGCTTTCGGCGACCTTGGCGGCCATCGAGTCGTGCGGCTGCGCGGCAGGCTGTCCGTCCTGCGTGCAATCGCCCAAGTGCGGCAATGGGAACCACCCGCTGCACAAGGCCGCAGCGGGACGCCTGCTCACGGCCGTACTCGCCGAACTGTCCGCTGGTGAAGACGCTGCGCATCATTCGTGACGGGCCCGAGCCGGACATGTGACCAATTGTCGACCTTGCCAGCGAGCACGCTGGGAAGGTTGGGACATCTCCCAGTGGAATGACACCGCTTCACCTCTGCCGAATAAAAAGGAATACATTCATGTTAACTAGATCATTGCCACCGCCTCCATTGCGGACATGCGCATTCATTCGTTTTCCATATCCGGACTCGCGCGGGGAATTGCACCGAGGCCTTTTTTAACCGGCCAGTAGAATTACCGTTTCCCGCTACCGGAAGCGACGCGCGGGCGACTGTGTATCGAACTCTCTCACTCTTCGACTGGTCCGGCCCGCGCGCTCGCTCGAACGTCGCGACCCCCATACAGACCTATAGGTACATTCCTTTCGACAGTCACCATGGCGTCCCAATCCGCTACGTCGCACTCGCGGATTCGCGTGCCCATCCGGCGTGCCACCGCTGTCGCCTCGCCGCATGCGACGTCGACGCCTCCGACCAAAGCGCCTGCCGCGGCCAGCGCCGCCATATCCGCTGCTGCCTGCGCCCGATGCCGCGCCACCACCACGGCACCGACCTGGGCGATCAAGAGCGTCACCCCGATCAGCGCCACGAGCGCCAGGCACGCGAACACCGTGGCCAACCCCTCGTCAGCGGACATGCGGCGCCCGGCCCCAGAGGACGTGCGCTGTCTCCGCTCGAGCCGGGCGCTGCCCGCGACCTGCTCAGGTCCCGTTCCTCGGGCCATTCACGTCACCCCCGCTGTCATCCCGGACTCGTCTTCCCTGGTCGGGGCGTGTGCCGACACACTTCTTCCACTCCGAACAGCCACCCTCGGATCGGACTGCCCAGGGCGCATGGCGTGGTCGGCCACGTCGACGTGCAGCCTCCGCGCTCCACTCGCTCCTTCCGGCAGTACCGCGCCGACGAACCCGCCCCGACGTGATGGGCCGACGGACGTGAGGGAACGGACTGCCAGGACCACCTTCACTTCGCGACCCCCGGTTCGAGGTTTGCGACCGCTTCGGCACGGAGCGTGAGCAGAGGCAGAAGCGGAGTTCGGGCGGATACCACGGCTATGGCACGAGCGCCGTCGGTGCGCAGGGCGATGTCGGCCGATGGTGGGGCGATGCGCTCCGCCGCCGGGAGGGCGTTCGCATGATCGCCGCGCGCCGCGAGGCGGGCCGCCTCACGGGCGGCGTCGACACAGCGGACCTGTGTCGACGCCGCCAGCAAAGCACCGAGACACAGCACGAGGGTCGCGACGACCGCCGTCAGTGCAATCGCGGCCTCGATCGTCACCGCTCCCCGGTCGTCGCGCAGTCTCGGCGAGGCGCGACGCTGTCGTGCCGCGGCGACAGCTACACCGATGTGTTGAGCGCCCGGTCGATGATCTTCGTCAACGCGTTGACGATGCTGTCGCCTGTCACCACGCCGTAGAGCACGGCGCCGAAGGCCGCCGCCGCGATCGTGCCGATCGCGTACTCCGCCGTACTCATGCCGTCCTCCGCGACGACTGCCCGTAGCACCCGCGTCCGCAGGCCCATATATACAGCCCTCGGTATCCGGCCCACGGATCTCCTGACCCCCTCGATACGCACCCGATTCCTCCTTTCCGACCCGTGCGGCCCGTCCGCACGAGCACGCTTCTTCCGGGGCAGTGCGCGGCGCGAGTGCCACGTACCACCGTCTCGAATCCCCCGCGCCGCCGATCAGGACGCCTGGATCAGGCGAACGCGCACCTCGCGCATCACCCGCAGGCACCGACGCCGTGCCCGGCGAAGCCACGGTGCGCCGCGTGGCTACAGAAGCCCGCCGTCGAGCACTCGGCCTGCCAAGCCGATGACCACCGGCACTATGCCCAGACAGACGAAGGCCGGGAGGAAGCACAGACCCAGAGGGCCGGCGATCAGGACGCCTGCGCGCTCCGCCTTCGCGGCCGCCGTGTCCTCGGCAGCCGACCTGCGCTGTTCGGCCAACTCCGTGACCGCGGCGGACAGTGACGATCCGGACCGCGCCGACCGGCGAGCCATCCGGGCCAGTGACTCGATCTCCTCGGCACCGGGTCGCCCGCGCGCATCCCGTGCGACCTGTTCCCAGGCCGTGGCGGCGTCGGCGCCCAGCGCGAGCAGGTCCGCCGCCCGGCGCAGTGCCGCCCCGAGCGGCTCCGGCGCCTCCGACGCCACAGTCCGCGCCGCCCCGGCCATGGGAAGCCCGGCGCGCAGGCAGGCGGCCAGCAGCTCCAGGACCGACGCCACAGCCAATGGATCGGTCTCCTGGTTCGTTCGGCGCGACGACTCGGCCGGTCCCTGGTGTGCTCGGCGGAGAGTACACCACCGTCGGTTCACGGCCACCCGTCCCGGCATGAGAGTCAGCGCAGCCGCCACCAGCAGCAACGGCAGTGCGGTCCCGGTTGTGATCACCATCAGCGGCCTTCCTCTCCAATGCTGTTGCAGAAGGTCCCTTCGCAGGATGTTCTGTCGGGCCGTGCGCGGCGGTGCCACCCGTGGATGCGGTGAGAACCACCCCTCGAACCGAAGCGCATGGTTGCCGTAGCCCAATCGGCCGACCCGGACCGGCAATGGAAAACGCCTTCATATCAGCGCCTTTCGGGTGATCACATCGGTCCACAGCAGGCCCGTGCAGGCCAGGCCCGCGCCGAGCGGCAGCAGCACCGTCCCCACGGACGAGGCGAACAGGACGTCCAGCGGCGACGCACCCATCATCTGGCCGAGTGCGATGCCGAGAAACGGCAGGCAGGCCAGCACCGCCGCGGTGGCGCGTGGGCCGGCCAGCGCAGCCGTGGTACGGCCGTGAAAGCGAATGCGCCCCACGAGATCCGCGCGAGCGGCCGACAGCAACTCGGCCAGTGCCAGACCATGCTGCTCGGCCATCCACCAGGCGCCCGCGACGCGGGAAAGTTCGGCGGCGACAGAGGAAACCGGTCGGCGCAAGCCCTCCGCCGCCGAGCCACCGAGCCGGCTGCGCGCGGCCGCGACGGCGAACGTGCGCGCCGACTCGCCCTGCACCTCCCGTGCGGCGGCCTCTGCGGCGGCGCTCGGATGCGCCCCCACACGCAATTCGGCGATCACGGCTTCCAAGGCTTCGAGCAAGTGCCCACGCTCGACGTTCCTGCGCCGGTCTCGCGCCGCCCGGCGGGCTCGCAACCCCACCGTTCCGGCGACCATGCCGGCCGCGACGGAAGGACCTGGCCCGAGGAGGACGAACGCGACCACGACGCCTGCGATCGCACCGGCGCGAAACCAGAGTCGCCGTTGCGGCATTCGATACGCGACGTGCGCGGTGAACAGCTGCCCGAACCGGCGCCGGGACCGTGGCGCCGGAATCACGACCAGCGCCAGCGCGAGGCACACCACCGCCCCGCTCATCGGTCGAGCCGCTCGGCGAGCAGGTTGGACAAGTCCGCGGCGGCCGGGGCCGAACCCGTCTCGTGCCAGGCGGGCGTGATCCGCACCCGTCCCTCTCCGGTGCGGTGCACGAAACCGATCTCGCGCAGGCCACGCGAGCCGTCGGATCGGCGGTGCACGTGCAGGACGACCTGCACCGCGGCGGAGAGTTGGCTGTGCAAGGCCGCTCGGTCCATGCCCCCCAGGGCGGCGAGGGCTTCCAGACGGGCGGGGACCTCGTGCGACGAGTTGGCGTGTACGGTCCCCGCTCCTCCGTCGTGACCGGTGTTCAACGCGGTCAGCAGGTCGACCACCTCGGCTCCCCTGACCTCGCCGACCACGATCCGGTCCGGCCGCATGCGCAAGGCTTGGCGGACCAGATCGCGCACGGTGACCTCGCCGACACCCTCCACGTTCGCGGTCCTGGCAACCAGGCGGACCACATGTGGGTGCGGCGGCGCCAGCTCCGCCGCGTCCTCGACGCAGATGATCCGCTCGGACGGGTCCACGGTGGCGAGTAACCCGGACAACAGCGTCGTCTTCCCGGCTCCGGTGCCGCCGACCACCAGGAACGCCAGCCTGGCCCGAATGATGCGCTCCAGGAGAAGTTTCGCGCCGGAGGGTATCGAGCCCGCCGCGGCGAGCGCGGCGAGCCCCTGGGTGGCCGGACGCAGCACGCGCAGCGACAGGCAGGTGCCGCCGTGCGCGACCGGCGCGAGGACCGCGTGCAAACGAACGCCGAACGAATGTCCGAGTGCCGCACCGGGTCCGGTCAGCCGGCCGTCCACCCACGGTTGCGCGTCGTCGAGTCGTCGCCCCGCCGACAGCGCCAGGCGCTGTGCCAGCCGCCGGACCGCCGCCTCGTCGGAGAAGGTGATGGAGGTCTTCTCCAAACCGTGGCCTCGATCGATCCACACCGCGTCCGGGGCCGTCACCAACACGTCCGCGACGTGGGGATCGTGCAGCAGCGGTTCGAGGACACCCGCGCCGGTCAACTCGGTCTGCAACAGCCGCAGGGCACGCAGCAGGTCTGTGTCACCGAGCACCCCGCCTGCCTCGGCGCGGATCGCGGCGGCGACCTGCGCCGGATCCGGATCGCCGGTCTCGGTGGCCAGTCGCTCCCGCACCCGATCCAGCAGCTCGCTGGTCAGTATCGCGCTCATCGCCGCCTCCTCACCGCCGGTGCCCGGGTGGAGCGCTGAGCACGCCGAGCACGGCATCGGCGGCATCACGCAGGGGCCCGCGCCTGCGGACCGAGACCCCGCCGCGCTCCAGACGGTGCGCCAGACCGGTCTGGGCGCGGACGGCGGCGAGCAGCGGGAGGTCGAGCACCTCGGCGACCTCGGCTCCACGGAGGCCACCGGGCGCAGGTCCCCGAACGATCAACCCCTGGTTCGGGTTTCGCCGCGCGATGTGCGCGGACACCGCTTCGGCGGCGGCGACCGCCCGCAGGCGCGCCGGGACGACCAGCACTACGAGATCCGCCGAGTCGAGCATCTGGTCGGCATGCGGCCCGCGCTCACCGGAAATGTCGCAAACTACGAAATCGCCTGCGGCACGGCCCGCTTCGATAACCGCGCGGATTCCGGCCGAGCCGAGCTCGCGTGGCAATCGTCCCGCACCGCAGCGCCCGCAGGACAACACGGCCAACCCGGGCGCGGCGATGGGCAGGGCGCCGTGCAGCGCGGCCGCCGACACGCGCCCGTCCTCGACCACCAGGTCGGGCCAGCGCAAACCCGCTGTGTTCTCGATACCGAGCAGCAGGTCGAGGCCACCGGCGAAGGGTGCGCCATCGATCAGCAAGGTTTCGCGCCGGAATCCCTCCGCGGCGGCGCGCAGCCCGACCGCGACGGCGAGGGTGGATGCCCCGGCCCCGCCGCCCGCCCCCGCGACGGCGACAACCACACCGTCGCCCGCACGCTGCTCGCCGTACTCAGCAAACATCTCGATAAGCCCCACGGCAGCACCGGGCAGGGCGATAGCCCGCTGCGCGCCGACCGAGGCGGCGGCCTGCCAGTCGAGCAAACCTGGCTCACCATCGGTTACCAACACCACGCCGGTCCGGCGCAGGTAGCCGGCGGCTGCCGCCTCCCGTGCAGAGGCGGTATCCAGGATCACCAGCGGAGCGCCCGTCCAGGCGTGCCTGCCGACGGGTTGTGTCCGCTCGTCGAGAGCCCGTTCGGCGGCCGCCGCGATACGCCGGACTTCGTCACGGAGGCGGTCGTCATCGATGAGCACGAGGGCGGGCGGTGGCCCGCTCGGCTCCGATGCTTCGAGGTTCATGCAGGTCAGCGTCGCTGAATGCGGGTAGGGAGAGAAGGCGCAGTATGCCGAATGTGGATAACCCGCGGGCTGTGGACAACTATCCGCCTGCGCGGCCTACCGAAGCGTCCCCGAAATAGAGGACGGCCCCAGCCGGGGGGGGAGGAGGCTGGGGCCGTCGGGGTTCAGCCCCGGGGGGTCGGGCTGAACGCGCCTGGACCATGTCCAGGTGCCAGCAATACTACACCCAAGCCCCGCCCACAACGCAAGTCCGCCGTTGGACATCTTTGCGGCCGTCACAGCCCCGGCGTCTGCGGGGCAAACTTCATCGATGCGCCGACGGCAGCGGCCCCGCCGCCCGGAACACCGCGTGCCCAATGGACGCGGCCGAAGTCCGTCCGCCGCCCACATCGGCCCGAACGAAGGCAAGGCAGCCACTCGACAGGCGTGACGGGGTCCGTGCACAACATGCCGAGGCCGCTTCGAGACAAGGCCGCCGTGGAGCCGACGTCGACAGTCCGCACCGCGCCGAAACAGCCGGTCGAACTCCGCCGCAGCCCGAGCCGAAGGCGCGCCCCCTATCCTGGTCAGGTGGACAACTCAGCCACGGGCGGCCGCGTCGCCGCCTTCTTCGATCTGGACAAGACCGTGATCGCGAAGTCGAGCACGTTCGTGTTCAGCAAGCCCTTCTACGCGCAGGGGCTTTTGAACCGCCGCGCCGTCCTGGAGAGCAGCTACGCCCATTTCCTGTTCCTGCTGTCGGGCGCCGACCACGACCAGATGGAACGGATGCGCGCCCACCTGACCAGCATGTGTGCCGGCTGGGACGTCGAACAGGTCAAATCCATCGTGGCCGAGACACTGCACGAGCTGGTCGATCCGCTGATCTACGCGGAGGCGGCCGACTTGATCGCCGACCACAAGATCCGGGGTCACGACGTGGTGATCGTGTCGGCCTCCGGCGAGGAGATCGTCGGCCCGATCGCCGAGGCGCTCGGAGCCTCGCAGACCGCGGCCACCCGGATGGTCGTGGCGGACGGCAAGTACACCGGCGCGGTCGAGTTCTACTGCTACGGCGAGGGCAAAGTCGCCGCCGTCGAAAAACTCGCCGCCAGTGAGGGTTACGACCTGTCGCGCTGCTACGCCTACTCCGACTCGATCACTGATCTGCCGCTGCTGGGCGCGGTGGGTCACCCCACCGCGGTCAACCCGGATCGCAATCTGCGCCGCGAAGCCACCGCGCGCGGCTGGCCGATCCTGGCCTTCTCCAATCCGGTGTCGTTGTGGTCGCGCTTCCAGGCGCCGTCCTCGACGACGCTCGCGGCCACGGCCGCAGTCGGCCTGAGCGCGCTGGTGGCCGGGGCGATCAGCTACCGGATGCTCCGTCGGCGACGCTGAGATCGGGCGCCCCGAACGGGGCGTGAACACCGGTCGCCGGATGCTTGCCGAGGGATTCGCCGACTTAGCGGAACCGGCAAGAGACCAGGCATTTAACCACGAAACGCCGAGAAACACGCCGATTATGCAATGTTCTATCATCCCTTGATGTGAGTGCAGTCACAGTGTAGAAAGGTAACTACGGAGGGACGGAAGGCCAAGGCAGCACCGGAAGAGAAGGTACTGTCTCCCGACCATCCTTCCCAGCACGGACACCAGGCACCCACGCGGAGCGCGCCGCGACAAGGGCAGAAGCGTTGTGGGCCTGCGAGATTCGGATAGTCGACGGCGAGGGCCTCGCACAGGTTGCGGGGATGAACCGGCGATGTCCGGATTGTCGCCGAGGCCGCAGAACACAACCCACCACAGCACGCTTGGTAACCGGGTAGTCCGTGCTAGCGGGCGGTGAGGTCGTCAGACAACGCCGCCCGCTTTGACGTGTACGGGGGGGTTATTTCACCGCCGAGTCGGCGATCGACGTCGCCTCGCGCGCACCGTCCTCGAAAGCCCCGCAGCAGAAGATCACCCAGCCGCCAACGGCCTCCGGATCCCCGGTCCCGAACCCGGCGGCCGCGTCCAGGTACGCCTGCCGCCTGCGCAACCAGAACACCTCCGGCACGCCGAGGCTGTGCGGATCCAGCCCACTGGACACCGCGACCAGCCGAGAGGCCGCCCGCGCGACCACGCCGTCGGCCGTTCCGAACGGACGCAGTGCCAGTAGCTCACCGTGTACTACGGCGGCCAGCACGGGCGCGGGCGCTCGCGAACCGACCACCGTCTGCGCCAGCAGGTCCAGCCGCTGCGCCACGCCCGCGTCGCCGCGGGGTCTGCCCAGCGACTCTTCCTGCTCGACCAGATCGGCCGCGGCGAGCAGGTGTAGCCGCGCCAACGCTTGCAGTGGAGCGCGCTGCCAGGTGCTCACCAGATTCCGCAGCGCTTCTCCGTCCAATGCCTGGCCCACGCGCAGCGAACCGGCCAGAATCGGGTCCTCGACGCGTCCGTCGACGGGGATGTCCGTGCCGCCGCCGTCGATGGCCGCCGAGGACCGGGCCGCGCGCACCGCGGCCTCGGCCGCCGTGGTCGGCCACCCACGCCGGTTCGCTTTGTGCCGGTGCACCTCGGCGAGCGCGTCGCGGGCGCGGTCGGCCGCGTCCCGGACACCGGGAAGATCGACGAGGGGCTGAAGCGGATCGGTCACGGCATACGAGGCTACTTGCGCCCGCGGGGAACGGTCCGCGCGCCTGTCTCGCCTAGCCGGCCAGCAGATCGCGGCCCGGGATCGCGTCGAGCAGTTTGCGCGTGTATTCCTGCTGGGGATCGTCGAACACCTCGTCGGTCGTCGCCGCTTCGACCACCTTGCCGCGTTGCACGACCAGCACGTCGTCGGCGATCTGCCGGACAACGGCCAGGTCATGGGTGATGAACAGGTACGCCAGCCCAAGCTCGGCCTGCAGTTCGTCGAGCAGCCGGAGGATCTGGGCCTGCACCAGCACGTCGAGCGCGGACACCGCCTCGTCGCACACCACCACCTCGGGCCGGAGTGCGAGGGCACGCGCGACCGCCACGCGCTGACGCTGTCCTCCGGACAGTTCGCTGGGATAGCGCCGCATGACGCCGGCGGGCAGCGCGACCTTGTCCAGCAGTTCCCGTACGGTCGCCTCCCGCTCCTCGGGCGTCCCGATGCGGTGGGTTCGCAACGGCTCCTCGATGGTGCGGTAGATCGTGTACATCGGGTCGAGCGAACCGTACGGATCCTGGAAGATCGGTTGCACCCGACGCCGGAACGCGAACGCGTCCTTGCGGTTCAGAGTGGCCACGTCCTTGCCGTCGAACCTGACCGCGCCGGAGGTGGGCGCGAGCAGACCGAGCACCATCTGCGCCACCGTCGTCTTGCCCGAGCCCGACTCTCCGACGATCGCGGTGGTCGATCCGCGCCGCAGCCGGAACGACACATCGTCCACGGCGACGAACTCGGTCGATTTCCACGGCGCGCGCTCGCGGATGCGAAAGGTCTTCTTCAGGTGTTCGGCTACCAACACCTCGTCCGTGATCACCGTGTCGTCCGCGGCCACCTGCTCGGCCCGCACGTGGATCTCGGCTCGGCGCCGCACTGCCGACCGCCGCTGTGCGGCCAGCGAGGGCGCTGAACTCACCAGCCGCTTGGTGTACAGGTGCTGGGGATCACGCAGAATCCGCAAGGCGGGGCCGGACTCCACGACGCGGCCGCGATACATCACCACCAGATGTTCGGCGCGCTCGGCCGCGAGGCCCAGATCGTGGGTGATCAGCAGGACCGCGGTGCCCAGTTCGGCGGTGAGCCGTTCGAGATGGTCGAGGATCTGCCGCTGCACGGTCACGTCGAGCGCCGAGGTCGGCTCGTCGGCGATGAGCAGCTTGGGCCGGCAGGACAAGCCGATGGCGATCAGCGCGCGCTGGCGCATGCCGCCGGAGAACTCGTGCGGATATTGGTTCACTCGGCGTTCGGCGTCGGGCATCCCCGCCTCCTCGAGCAACTCCACCGCGCGTTTCCTGGCCGCTTTGCCCTTCGCGATGCCATTGGCCTCCAGCGTCTCACGGATCTGGAATCCGATCTTCCACACCGGATTCAGGTTCGACATGGGGTCCTGCGGGACCAACCCGATGCCGCTGCCGCGCACCGCGCCGATCTCTCGCTTCGAGGCAGCCGTGAGGTCCTTACCGTCGAACTCGATCGAGCCGGAGGTGATCCGGCCCGTACCGGGCAGCAAGTCGATGATCGCGTGCGCGGTAGTCGACTTCCCCGAACCCGATTCCCCCACGATGGCCACGGTCTGCCCCGGATAGACCGACAGGCTGACGTCCCGCAAGGCGGGCACCGGTCTGCCGTCGGCGGTGAAACTCACGTTGAGATCGGTGATCTCCAGCAGCGGCCGCGCCGACTCACTCATCGCTTCCTCGCCTTCGGGTCGAGGGCGTCCCGCACGGCGTCGCCCAGCATGATGAAGCTCAGCACGGTCAGCGCCAGCGCCGTCGCCGGATAGAACAGGATCGCCGAGGTGCGGATCTCCTTCTGCCCGGTGGCGATGTCCGCGCCCCAGGACACCACCGTGCGCGGCAGCCCGACGCCGAGATACGACAGCGTCGCCTCGGTGACGATGAACACGCCCAGCCACAGCGTGGTCACCACGATGAGCGGTCCCGCCGAGTTCGGCAGCACATGGCGCAGCAGCGTCTGTATTCGCGAGACCCCCAATGCTTTCGCCGCCGTGACGTAATCGCTGTTCTTCGCTTGTACCACGGCGCTGCGGGCGATCCGCGCCGCCTGCGGCCAGGTGAACGAGGCGAGGATGACGATCACGGTCCAGATCGTGCGGGCCTCCAGCAGCTGCATGATCACGATGGCGGCCAGCATCAACGGGATCGCGAAGAAGATCTCGGCCAGCCGGGAGACGATCGAGTCCAGCGGCCCGCCGTAGAAGCCCGCCAGCGCGCCGAGCGTGCCACCGACCAGCACGAACAGCAGCGTCGCGCCGACCCCCGTGAGCACGGATGCCCTGGCACCGTACACGGTCCTGGCGTAGATGTCGCAGCCTTGCTTGTCGAAACCGAACGGATGGCCGGAGCTGCGCGGGTCCATGCTGAAGTCGCCGTTGCAGTAACGCGGGTCCTGATCGGTGAACGACCCCGGCCAGATCACCACGATCAACACGAACACGATCAGGACGGTGGCGACGAGGAAGATCGGGTTACGCCGCAGCTGCCGCCACGCGTCGCGCCAGATACTGGTCGGTGGACCGGCGTCCAGCACGGCGTCGGTGGCGAGTACCTCTACCTCGTCGGGCGGTGCGACGAAGTGTTCCTGGCCGCGGCGCTGGGGGCCGTCGCTCTTGGTCACCTCAGGCATAGCGGATCCTCGGGTCGAGTGCGGCGTAGAGCAGGTCGACGATCAGGTTGGTGATCAGGAAGATGACGATCAGCACCGTGACGAAGGAGACCACGGTCGGCGGCTCTCCCCTGATGATGGCCTGATACAGCGTGCCGCCCACGCCGGGAATGTTGAAGATGCCCTCGGTGACGATCGCGCCGCCCATGAGGGCGCCCAGATCGGCGCCGATGAACGTGATCACCGGGATCATCGAATTGCGCAGGATGTGCACGGTCACGACACGCGGCCTGGCCAGGCCCTTGGCGGTCGCGGTGCGCACGTAGTCGGCGGACATGTTCTCCGCCACCGAATTCCGGGTCAATCGCAGGACATAGGCGAACGAGAGCGACCCGAGCACGAAGGCCGGCACCAGCAGTTCGCCGACCGTCGCCTTTCCCGAGACGGTCACCGGAGC
Source organism: Nocardia asteroides (assembly GCA_019930625.1). Lineage (NCBI taxonomy): Bacteria > Bacillati > Actinomycetota > Actinomycetes > Mycobacteriales > Nocardiaceae > Nocardia > Nocardia asteroides. Next base: position 2,366,493 of record CP082844.1, on the reverse strand, counting down.
GATCCCCCACTTCACCCCGAGCAGATACTGCGCGAGGAAGCCCACCACGAAGACCGGAACCGCGATGACGATCAGGCTGACCACGAGCATTGTCGAATCGAACAGCTTGCCCTTGCGCAGCCCGGCGACGAGCCCGAACAGGACGCCGAAGACCGACTCGATCAGAACCGCCATGATCGCCAACTTGATGGTGATGGGAAAGGCGCGGGCCAGCTCGTCCCGCACCGGCCTGCCGGAGAAGGCGGTGCCGAAGTCCAACGTGAGGATGCCCTTCAGGTAGAGCAGGTACTGCACGATGAACGGCTCGTCGAGGTGGTAGCGCGCACGTAGTTGCGCCTCGACGGCGGGCGTCATCGGTTTGTCGCCGGCCAGCGCGTGGATCGGGTCGCCGGGAACGAGGAATACCAGGGCATAGATGAGCAGCGTCGCCCCGAGGAAGACGGGGATCATCTGAAGCAGACGCCGCAGGACATACCAGGCCATTACGCCTCCGGGGTCGGTGCCGCCGCGCACCGGGCCGGGCGCGGCGGCGAGCGGCTACTTCTCGATGTTCTCGAAGTCGAACAGACCGTTCCAGGCGAGTTCGGCCTTCCGCACTCGATCGGAGCGGCCCGCGGCGGCGACGTAGTCGAACACCGGGATGTCGGCCATGTCCCTGATCAGCAGGGCCTGTGCCTGCGCGATGATCTTGTAGGACTCTTCCTGGGCCGGGGCGGCCTGGGCGGCATCCAGCAGGCGATCGAACTCGGGATTGTTGTAGTCGACGTTGTTGGTGTCGGAGTAGCTGTAGTACTGCGAGGTGAGGAACTGCAGCATGGTCGGGTAGTCACCCTGCCAGCCGTAGCGGAAGGCCTTGCCGATGCTGCGCGCGTTCACCTCGTCGCGGATGTTCTTGAACGTCGGATACGGCGTGCCGACGGCGTCGATGCCGAGGGTGTTCTTCACGCTGTTCGCCACCGCCTCCACCCAGGCCTGGTGGCCGCCGTCGGAGTTGTAGGCGATCTCGTAGCGGCCCGACCACGGCGAGATCGCGTCGGCCTGCGCCCACAGTTTCTTGGCCTCGTCCGGGTTGTACTTCAGCACTTCCGAGCCGGGGAGGTCGGGCTGGAAACCGGGCAGCGTGCTCGCGGTGAAGTCACGCGCCGGAATCCGGGTGCCGTGGAAGATGTTCTGCGCGATCTGTTCCCGGTTGATCGCCTTCGAGATCGCGCGCCGCCGCAGCAGCCCTTCCTGGCCGGAGAAGTGCGCGACGTTGGACTGGATGCCGATGTGCTGGTTCTGCGCGGTCGGCTTGGTGATCGCGCGGTCGCCGAGATCCTGTTGGTAGGAGGTGAGCGCACTGTCGGGCACGGTGTCGAGCGCGTCGAGGTTGCCCGCCTGCAGGTCCGCGTAGGCGGTGTCGAAGGACTGGTACATCACGAACCGCAGCGCTTTGTTCTTGGCCGCTCGGCCGCCGGGGTAGTCCGGGTTGGCCACCAGGTCGATCTTGACGTTGTGCTCCCACGCCCCGGGCCGGGCGAATTTGTAGGGGCCGTTGCCGATCGGGTTCTCCCCGAATGCCTTGATGTCCTTGAACGCGACCTCCGGCAACGGGTAGAACGGCGCGTATCCGAGCGCGGTCTCGAAGTCGATCGAGGGGGCTTTCAGCTCGATGGTGAACGTGCGGTCGTCTATCACCTTCAGGCCCGACATCGTCTGTGCGGTCGGCTTTTCCGCGGAGACCTCGTCGAAACCGACGATGGGACCGAACACATAGCTCTGCAACTGCGCGTTCGCGCCGAGCGCGCCGTAGTTCCACGCGTCGACGAACGACTTCGCCGTCACCGGGCTGCCGTCGGTGAATTTCCAGTTCGGCTTGATGGTGACCCGGTAGTTCTTTCGATCCGTGGTCTGGATCGACTCCGCCATCTCGTCGTGCGCCTTGCCGTTGGCGTCGTAGTACTTCAACCCAGCGAACAGCCGGTCGACCACGCGCCCGCCCATGTTCTCGTTGGTGTTGGTGGGCACCAATGGATTCTGCGGCTCGCCTCCGTTGACGGTGACGATGTCGGCATCTGCGTCGTCGCCTGAGGAACACGCGGACAGTCCCAAGCTCGTGGCCAGCACGACTGCCGCGGTCAGCGCCATCGCTCTGTGGAATTTCAACGCGTCCTCCCGGTGCGAGAAGGGGGGAGCCGGGCGGCACCCGCGCGAGGTCCATCAGCGCATGCCGACACGATCCCCCTGTGTGGTTGGCAGAGTAACCACCGCCGCGGGCACTGTCATCTGATTGATCCGAGTTCGTCGCACTTGTTACCGATCCGGCAACATCGCCGAAACACCCCAAGTTTCGTGCGGAAATACTCCTGCTGCCGGAACATTGCCTCCGTCGAGGGCGGAACAGGAACACCGCGTGCGGGCCGTCCCCGGCGGGCACGGGCATCGGCGTGCTGGCGGAGACACCCTCGGCACAAGCGCACGCGGCGTAGGTCACAGTTGATTACTGTCGAACTCGGCTGCGAAGAATCGAGCGCTCAGGCTACGTGGAAAGAAGAGACGAGATGACTGAAACCAGCGCCGACCACAGGGACTCGTATCCGCCCACCGCGGAGTTCGCGGCGGCGGCCAACGCCGATGCCGGGTTCTACGAGCGGGCGGCGGCCGATCGTGAAGCGTTCTGGGCCGAGCAGGCGGGGCGGCTGCACTGGCACGAACCGTTCAGCCAGGTGCTGGATTGGAGTGACGCGCCGGTGGCGAAGTGGTTCGTCGGCGGCAAACTCAACGTCGCCTACAACTGCGTGGACCGCCACGTCCTCGACGGCCACGGCGACCAAGTCGCCATCCACTTCGAAGGCGAACCCGGCGACTCCCGCGCCATCACCTACCGCGAACTGCTCGACGACGTCTGCCGGGCCGCGAACGCACTGACCGACCTCGGCCTCGTCGCCGGAGACCGCGTCGCGATCTACATGCCGATGGTCCCCGAAGCCATCATCGCCATGCTCGCCTGCGCCCGCCTCGGCCTCACCCACTCGGTCGTCTTCGCCGGCTTCTCCCCCACCGCCCTACGCCAACGCGTCGACGACGCACAAGCCCGCCTGGTGATCACCACCGACGGACAGTGGCGCCGCGGCAAAGCCGCCCCCTTGAAACAAGCCGTCGACCAAGCCCTCCACGCACACAGCACCACCCCCGGCAGCGTCGAACACGTGCTGGTGGTGCGCCGCACCGGCATCGAAGTCCCCTGGACCGACAACCGCGACCTGTGGTGGCACGACACCGTCACCACCGCATCCCCCACCCACCAACCACAACCCTTCGACGCCGAACACCCCCTGTTCATCCTCTACACCTCCGGCACCACCGGAAAACCCAAAGGCATCCTCCACACCACCGGCGGCTACCTCACCCAAACCGCCTACACCCACCACACCGTCTTCGACCACAAACCCGGCCAAGACACCTACTGGTGCACCGCCGACATCGGCTGGGTCACCGGCCACAGCTACATCGTCTACGGCCCCCTCGCCAACCGCAGCACCCAAATCGTCTACGAAGGCACCCCCAACCACCCCGACGAACACCGCCACTTCCACCTCATCGAAAAATACGGCGTCACCATCTACTACACCGCCCCCACCCTCATCCGCACCTTCATGAAATGGGGCCGCGACATCCCCGACGCCCACGACCTGTCCACACTACGGCTACTCGGCTCCGTCGGCGAACCCATCAACCCCGAAGCCTGGCGCTGGTACCGCCAAGTCATCGGCGCCGACCGCACCCCCATCGTCGACACCTGGTGGCAGACCGAGACCGGCGCCATCATGATCTCCCCCCTACCCGGCGTCACCACCACCAAACCCGGCGCCGCCATGACCCCACTACCCGGCATCAGCGCCCAAGTCGTCGACGAAGAAGGCAAACCCGTCCACCGCGGAGAAACCGAAGCCAACGGCTACCTCGTCCTCGACCAACCCTGGCCGTCGATGCTGCGCGGCATCTGGGGCGACATGCAACGCTTCCGGGAAACCTACTGGCAACGCTTCGCCGCACAAGGCTGGTACTTCGCCGGCGACGGCGCCAAACTCGACACCGACGGCGACCTCTGGATCCTCGGCCGCGTCGACGATGTCATGAACATCTCCGGCCACCGCATCTCCACCGCCGAAGTCGAATCCGCCCTCGTCGCACACCACACCGTCGCCGAAGCCGCCGTCGTCGGCGCCACCGACCCCACCACCGGCCAAGGCATCGTCGCCTTCGTCATCCTCACAGCCCAAGCCCACAACACCGGAACCACACTCATCGACGACCTCAAAACCGAAGTCGCCCGCCACATCAGCCCCATCGCCCGACCCCGCGAAATCCACATCGTCCCCGAACTCCCCAAAACCCGCAGCGGCAAAATCATGCGCCGCCTCCTGCGAGACGTCGCCGAAGGACGCGAACTCGGCGACACCTCCACCCTCGTCGACCCGAGCGTCTTCGAAGCGATCCGGGCGAGCAAGGACTGACCGCGCGGCGCTGGGCACGGCCGGTGGCGGGCTCCGTCACCGGCCGTGCCCGTTAAGATTGCGTCAGGTGTGCCGGGAAGTCTGGTCGGCGAGCGGTCGCGCACGCGTACGCCGGCTCCGGCCGAGTGCAGCGTCCACTCGGCCCGACCACCGCCCGAAAGGTTTCCCGTGATCATCCAAGTGCGCTCGGAACTGTCTCGCTACCTGCGCACGGAAACCGTCGGAGGCGCACTGCTTCTGATCGCCGCGGCGACGGCGTTGCTGTGGGTGAACTCGCCGTGGGGAGCGAGCTATCTGACGATGACCGAGACGGTCGTCGCGATCCCACGACTGCATTTGGAACTGACGCTGGCCGACTGGACCAAGGACGGTCTGCTCGCGGTCTTCTTCTTCGTCGCGGGCCTGGAACTCAAACGCGAACTGGTCGTCGGCGAACTCGCCGACCGCAGGCGCGCCGCGCTGCCGGTCATCGCGGCGATCGGCGGTGTGGTGACCCCCGCCCTGATCGCGGCCGTCGTCGGCTTCGGCGTCCCCGGCATGGAGCGCGGCTGGGCCATCCCGGTCGCCACCGACATCGCGTTCGCGCTCGCCGTGCTCGCGCTGACCGGTTCGCGCATCCCGGCGGGCGCGCGCGTGTTCCTGCTGAGCCTCGCGGTGGTCGACGACCTGATGGCGATCATCCTGATCGCGGTCCTGTTCACCACGACGGTGTCGCTGCTGTGGCTGCTCGCCGCGGCCGGATGCTTCGCAGGCTGGGCGCTGGGGCAGCGCGCGCGAATCGGTACACCGTTGCTCTATGTTCCGCTGGCGCTGGCGTCCTGGTACGCGCTGCACGAGGCGGGCATCCATCCCACCTTGGCCGGCGTCACGCTCGGCCTGCTCACCCGGGTGCGCCCGGATCCCGGAGAACGACAAGCGCCCGCCACCCGGCTGGAGCACCTCTTCCAGCCGGTCTCCGCCGGGCTGTGCGTTCCGCTGTTCGCCCTGTTCGCCTCCGGAGTCCCGTTGAATCCCACGGTGTTCGGCGAGTTGTTCACCGACCGGCTCGCCCTCGCCGTGATTCTCGGGCTCCTGATCGGCAAACCGCTCGGCATCTTCGGGATGAGCTGGATGGCAATCCGGTTGGGCATCGCGACCCGCCCCAGCGGGCTCGGCTGGCGGGACATGTTCGCCCTGTCGGTGCTCGGCGCGATCGGGTTCACGGTTAGCCTTCTCGTGGCGGAACTCGCGCTCGCCGATGTCGCGGACGGATCCGCCGTCGAGTTGGCGAAAGCCGCTGTGTTGGTCACATCAATGGCGGCGTCGCTCGCCGGTTCGGCGCTACTGTTGCGGCGTGGGCGTGTCCACCAGGCTCGGCGGGACGCCCGTGCGCTACAACGTGAACAATACGGCGGCGCGAGCGATTCGCCCGGAGGCGGTAGCCTGCGTGACCACGGAGGGCACCGGGAGCGCCGCCCATCGAACGGGAGTTTCAGCAGTGCCGGGACAGGGAGAAGGGTCGACCAAGTGAGTTTCAACCACGGCGGTAACGGGAGCGACGCGGAGCGCGGTCGTACGGTCACCTCCATTCCTCTCACGGACGCCGATCCGCTCGGCTCCGCGAGTTTCGGAACCCTGGTCCGTGACGCAGCCGAGCAGATGTCGACCCTGGTCCGCGCCGAGGTCGAGCTGGCCAAGGCCGAGGTCACCGGCGAGATCAAGAAGGGCCTGCAGGGCAGCGTCTTCTTCATCCTCGCGCTCACCGTGCTGTTGTTCAGCACCTTCTTCTTTTTCTTCTTCCTCGGCGAGCTGCTCGACGTGTGGCTGGCGCGCTGGGCGGCCTTCCTGATCGTCTTCCTGCTGATGATCGCGGCGACCGCGGTGCTGGCGTTCGTCGGGTACCGGCGGGTGAAGAAACTGCGCGCGCCGGAGAAGACGATCGACTCGCTCAAGCAGGCGCGCACGGTACTGCCGCACGGGCTGGGCGCTTCCGCGCACGAGGATCGCCTCGTCCTGGAGAAGCGGACTTCCTAGGCGCGTTCACGAGCCGATACGGCGGCTACTAGGCTCGATCGGCGTGTCGGCGAACTTGCTTCCGGATCCGTCCAGCGTCCGTTACGACGGACGGTGGACCCATCGGGACGTGCACGCCAACGGCATTCGATTCCACGTCGTGGACGCGGCGCCCGAGCGCTCCGATGCCCCGCTGGTCGTGCTGCTGCACGGCTTCGCCGACTTCTGGTGGTCCTGGCGTCACCAATTGACCGGCCTGGCCGAGCTCGGCTACCGAAGCGTGGCCGTCGACCTGCGCGGCTACGGCGACAGCGACAAGCCGCCGCGCGGTTACGACGGCTGGACGCTCGCCGGTGACGTCGCCGGGCTCATCCGGGCGCTCGGCTACACCGAGGCGACGCTGGTCGGGCACGCCGAAGGCGGATTGGTCTGCTGGACCACCGCGGTGCTGCATCCGCGACTGGTGCGTTCCATCGCGCTGGTCGGCTCGCCGCATCCGTCGGCGCTCAAGAGCGCCGTGCTGCGCAACCGCCGCCAGCGCGCGGCCTGGCTGCCGAACTTCCTTCGCTACCAGTTGCCCCGCTACGGCGAGCATCTACTGACCACCGCCGACGGCTTCGAAGTGGAACGACTGCTACGGCAGCGGGTGAGCGCGGGATGGGCGGGCACCGCCGAGTTCGTCGACACCGCACGACGCATGCGGTCGGCGATTCGCGTTCCCGGGGCCGCGCATTGCGCGCTGGAATACCAGCGCTGGGCCTTCCGCAGTCAATGGCGTCCGGACGGCCGCCGGTTCATGGCGACCATGCGCGAACCCATCCACATTCCGGTACTGGCGATGCGCGGCGAGCTGGACGCGTATGTGCTGCCGGGGACCTTCCGCCGCGACCTCCATCTCTCGCCGGAACGGCGGCTGGCCGGTATCCCGGCGGCGGGCCACTTCGCTCACCAGGAGAACCCGGACGCCGTGACCACGGAGCTGGCCAAGCTTCTCGCCTGAGCCGCTGACACCCGCCCCGGCCACGCGGATGCGTGGCCAGGGCCAGCGATTCAGCTGAGTACGCAGGCGCCGGTATCCACCGGGGCGCCGACTCGTTCGGCCGCGTCGAGCTGGGCGCGGACCTCCGCCAGCGTGAGCACGTACCCGGTGTCGTCGTCGGTGACGGCGGCTCCGAACACAACGCCGAGCACCTGCCCTTCCGTATCCACCAGCGGGCCACCGGAATTGCCCGCCCTGACCTGGCCGCGAACGGTGTAGACCTCACGCTCGACGGTGCCGTTGCGGTAGATGGTCGGGCCGGTGAGATCCAGCGTCTCGCGTACCCGGGCCGCGCTCGCGGTGTACGGTCCGCCGCCCGGGTACCCGAGCACGATCGCGCTGTCACCCGAGCGGGCGGGTGCGGGCGCACGCGGCACCACCGGGGCGGTGAGACCGGGCACGGCGAGCACCGCGACGTCCTTGGACGGATCGAACAGCACGACGTTGGCGTCCAGCGGGCCGCGCGGGGTGTCCACCGCGACGCTCGTGGTGCCCGCGACGACGTGGGCGTTGGTCATCACGCGCTCCGGCGCGATCACGAAGCCCGAACCTTCCAGCGCCCGCTGGCAACTCGGCGCGACGCCCCGGATGCGCAGCACGCTCTGCTGCAGGGACGCGGCGACGGGGCTGGCCAGCACGCTCGGATCCGGCGGTTCGACGGCCGCGATCGGCGCCCGCCCGAACGGCCCGATCACGTCCGGCAGGCCGGAGGTGTTGAGCAGCTTGGAGAACTCGTTGGGCAGTTTGCGCAGCCAGTTCGGCGCGACGTCGTTGACGTCGGCGAGCACCCGCGAGCCGTTGATCGCGGTCGCGATGGCCGGCTGCGAGGAGGTGGCCAGCGGCAGCGCCAGCAGCCACGCGGTGACCAGCACGGCGACCGCCTGCAGCACCGCGCCGACCACGCTGTCCACGCTGCGCGTGAACGGATGACGCATGCCGCTGCGCGCGGCGCGTCCCAGCACCATGCCCGCGACTTCACCGACGATCACCAGCACCACGATGAGCAGCACACCGGTGAGCACCCTGGTGCGGCCCTCGTCGACGTGCAGCAGGATGTGCGGCGCGATCAGGATGCCGGCGACCGCGCCGAGCACCACGCCGAGAAAGGCCAGCGCCGAGGCCACCGCGCCCTGCCGCCACCCCGAGGAGGCGGCCAGCAGCGCGAGCAGCACGACGGCGATGTCGAGCCACGCCGATGAGCTCATAACGTCATCCCCACGGCGGCCAAGGCGGTCTCCAAATCACGAACGTCGTCGTGGTCCCACTCGCGGTCCCAACCGGAGGCCTTGCTGATCCCGGCGAGGATCCCGCCGGTCAGGCCCCAGACCAGCATCCCGTCCACCTGGAACGCCGGGCTCTGGTAGCCGAGGGTGCTGCGGACCAGGAAGCGGTTGGCGGGATCGAGCAGCTGCGCCAACGGGACGCGCACGACCCGCTCGGTCTCGCCCTGATCGACGACCCGCACCGCGCCCGGCGTGCGCCAGTACGCGAGGACCGGCGAAACGTCGAAACGGGACGGCGGCACGAACAGCTTCGGCAGCACCGCGTACGGCTCCACGCCGGACCGGTCGAGACCGGTCTCCTCGCAGGCCTCGCGCAGCGCGGTGTCTATCGGCCCGGCGTCGTCCGGGTCCACCGCACCGCCGGGGAAGGCGACCTGCCCGCGATGCTGGCGCATGGTGGAGGCGCGCTGGGTGAGCAGCACTTCCGCGTCGGCGGGCAATCCGCCGGGTGCGGCCGGGTCCGGCTCGGGCGAGCCGCCGAACAGCACGAGCACCGCGGCTTGACGCGGCTTCGAAGTCAGGGTCATGGCGCGGCGCAGCGCCCGCGCCATGGTCAGGGTGTCAGCGCTGTCGGCGACCGGCTCGGCCGAGCGTGTCAGCCATTTCGGGATGTCGGGCGGCATTTCGATGCTCATCGCACACCTCCCCCGCGCATTCGCCCACCGAGCCGCGTGCTCGCCCGCACCGTCACCTCCACCATCGATTCGTCCACCCGCGTTGTCATGCGGCCACTCCGAGCTTGCCCGCCACCGTGTTCGCGATGTCATCCACCCCGTCGAACGCCCGCACCACGACGTCGGCGACCGAGCCGTCGGCCCGCACCAGCACCGAGATCGGTAACACCGCGGGAGCGCCGACGGCCGTGCGTACCCGCGCGTCGGCGTCGAGCACGCAGGGCAACTGAACCTCCAGTCCGCGCAGCCGCGACAGTGCCTTGGCCTCATCAGGGTCGCTGTGCACGGTCAGCACGGTAATCGCGTTCCCGGCGCGTCGCGCGTATTGCTGCAAATACGGCAACTCCTCAGCGCACGGTGCGCACCAGTAGGCCCACAGGTTCAGCAGGGCGGGCTTGCCCGCCAGCGCGGCGGCCAGGTCTACGGGCCTGCCGTCCGCCAGGCAGTCCAGAGTCATCCCGGCCAGCGGACCGGTTCCGGTGGCGGCGCCGCTCGGGCAGGCGGGCAGACCGGCAGCGGCGCGCACGTCATCGGAAACGCCGGAGGTGCTGGGAGGCGACTGCCGCCCCGTCGTCTCGTCGTCGTCGCCGCGCGGCCACACCGCGACCGCCAGCGCCACCACCACGATCAGACCGGCCAGTGCCCACCGCCACGCATGCCCCGCACTCCTTCGGCCCGAGGGCTCCGGGCTCACCGGCCCACCAGCTCGAGCAGATGCTCCCGCTCCGGCCCTTTCACCAGCTTGGCCGCCGCATCCGGATCGGTCGGCCCGATCCCGAACGACGGGCAGTCTTTGGCCAGGACGCACGCGCCGCACGCGGGCTTGCGGGAATGGCACACGCGCCTGCCGTGGAAGATCACCCGGTGGGAGAGCATCGTCCATTCCTTGCGCTCGATCAGCGCGCCGACGATGTGCTCGACCTTCACCGGATCTTCCTCGTCGGTCCATCCCCAGCGGCGCACCAGGCGGCCGAAATGAGTGTCGACCGTGATGCCGGGCACCCCGAACGCGTTGCCGAGGATGACGTTGGCCGTCTTGCGCCCGATGCCCGGCAACCGCACCAGCTCGGTCAGGGTGTGAGGCAATTCACCGTCGTACTGCTCCAGCAGTGCTTGGCCGAGGCCGATCAGCGAGGCGGCCTTGTTCCGGAAGAACCCGGTGGGCCGGATGTATTCCTCCAGCTCCGCGCGGTTTGCCTCGGCGTATGCGCGGGCGTCCGGGTAGCGGGCGAACAACGCGGGCGTGGTGAGATTCACGCGCTCGTCGGTGCACTGGGCGGAAAGTATTGTCGCCACCGCCAATTCGAGCGGTGTGGTGAAATCCAGCTCACAGTGCGCGTCGGGGAAAGCGGTCGCCAGTTCGCGGTTCATCCGGCGCGCGCGGCGGACCAGCCCGAGCCGGGTTTCCGCCTGTCGCGCCCTGATTTTCCGTTTCGGAGCCGCGGCGGTGGCCGGCGGCGTTTCGGAGGGCTCGGAGCCGGGCGGAAGCCCGTTCCCGGCGGCGGTGGAGGGGGAGACGCGCACGCGTCCACCATACGGAACCGCCGGACAACGTTGCCCTTCCAGTTCAGTTGCCGTGTTCCATCTGAGACCTCGACGGTGTTTACTGCTCGTCATGCAAGGACTCGCTGTGGTGCTCTTCCCAGTGGTGCTGATGCTGTTCGCACTGGGTATGGAGCGGGTCGAGAACCGGCTCCGCAAGCTTCTCGAACCCGACGAAGAGGTTCAGCAGTACCTGGACAAGGCAAGCAATGCCGAGGTGAAGGAGCTGACGAAGCTCGGTTTGCCTGCCGCTGTGGCGCGGATGCGCAAGCGTCGCTCTCGCGGCGAGGAGCTGGACGTGGCCCGCGCGAGCTGACGTGGCGCGAGCGTCGCGCAATCCACTCGTTACGTGGTGTCCGTCACTACGCTGTAGTGACGCCGCGTAGACTGCGCTGTTGGCCGAGTCGCTTCGGTCCAGTACAGAGCCATTTCCCATAAGGAGCACATTCGTGGACGAGGCCCTCGCCAGAGCAGGCATCTTCCAGGGCGTCGAGCCCACTGCGGTGGCCGCCCTCGCCAAGCAACTTCAGCCGGTGGATTTCCCGCGCGGCCACGTCATCTTCAACGAGGGCGAGCCGGGCGACCGGCTGTACATCATCACGGCGGGCAAGGTGAAGATCGGACGCCGCTCGCCGGATGGCCGCGAGAACCTGCTGACCATCATGGGCCCGTCCGACATGTTCGGCGAGCTGTCGATCTTCGACCCGGGCCCGCGTACCTCCACCGCCACCACGGTGACCGAGGTGCGCGCGGTGACGATGGACCGCGACGCCCTCAAGACCTGGATCGATCAGCGGCCCGAGATCGCCGAGCAACTGCTGCGCGTTCTCGCCCGCCGCCTGCGCCGCACCAACAACAACCTGGCCGACCTGATCTTCACCGACGTCCCGGGCCGGGTCGCCAAGGCGCTGCTGCAGCTCGCGCAGCGCTTCGGCACCCAGGAGGCGGGTGCGCTGCGGGTCACCCACGACCTGACCCAGGAGGAGATCGCCCAACTGGTGGGCGCCTCCCGCGAGACCGTGAACAAGGCGCTCGCCGACTTCGCGCATCGCGGCTGGCTGCGTCTGGAGGGCAAGAGCGTGCTCATCTCCGACTCCGAGCGCCTCGCGCGCCGCGCACGGTAACGCACGGAACCTATACGGCGACGCCGGGTTCAGCGCTCCACTGAACCCGGCGTTCTGTCGTTCTGCTATCCCTGCGCGCGCAGGTAATTCAGCTGAGCCTGCACCGAACTGCGCGCGGCAGGCCACAGCCGCTTGTCCACGTCCGAGTACACCCGCCGCACCACCGCCATCGCACCCGCATCCGGGCCGAGCGTCCGCAGCGCCTCCCGCACCTGATCGAGGCGCTCGTGCCGATGAGCGATGTAGTAGCGGGCGACCGGCTCCAGATCCGGGTGATCCGGACCGTGGGCGGGCAGCAACGCCTTGCCCTTGCCCGCCTCGACCAGCCGGTCCAGCGAGGACAGATAGTCGGCCAGGGTACCGTCGCTGGAGTCCAGCACGGTGGTTCCCGCGCCGAGCATGGTATCGCCGGTCAGCACCGCGTCGTCGAGGAGGAAACTCACCGAGTCGGCGGTGTGGCCCGGCGTGTGCAGCACGGTGATCCGCAAGCCCGCCGCCTCGATCACCTCACCGTCCTCGAGGCGGGCGTCCGAGCCCCGCAGGAAGGCGGGATCCTTGGCTCGCACCGGCGTGCCGGTCAGCGAGACCAGCCGATCTATACCGCCGGTGTGATCGTGATGGCGGTGGGTGATCAAGGTGAGGGCGATCCGGCCACCGGTGGCGTCGGTGATCGCGGCGTTGTGCGCTTTGTCTTTCGGCCCCGGGTCCACGACCACACAATCCGACCGTCCGGGGGCGCGAAGGATCCAGGTGTTGGTTCCCTCCAGGGTCATCCGCCCCGGATTGTCGGCGAGCAGCACCGCCGCCGTTTCGGTGACCTGCCGGAGCTGCCCGTAGGCGGGGTGTGTCAACGTCATCGCAAACCTCGGATAGAGATGGAGCCGGTAGTTCCGGTCTAGCGCACCTCGGCGATGAGTTCGACTTCGACCGGGGTGTCGCGCGGAAGTTCGGCGACGCCGACGGCCGAGCGCGCGTGCTTGCCCGCGTCACCGAAGACCTGCCCCAGGAACTCCGACGCGCCGTTGATCACCACCGGCTGATCGCCGAAGCCCGGCGCCGATGCGACGAACCCGACCACCTTCACGATCCGCACCACCGCGTCCAGCCCGACCAGGTCGTGCACCGCCGCCAGCGCGTTCAGCGCGCACAACCGCGCGGCCTCCTTGGCCGCCTCGACCGAAACCTCCGCGCCGACCTTGCCGACCGCGGACAATCGACCGTCTACGAACGGCAGCTGGCCGGAGGTGTAGACGAGCGACCCGGTACGGATCGCGGGAATGTAGGCCGCGACCGGGGCCACGACCGGAGGCAGGGTGAGTCCGAGCTCGGCGAGATTTTTCTCCCACTGGATCACTGCGTCACCCTCCTTCTCTACTTGGGCCGCTTGAGGTAGGCGACATGCTGCTCACCGGTCGGGCCGGGCAGCACCGTGACCAGCTCCCAGCCGTCGGCTCCCCACTGGTCGAGGATCTGCTTCGTCGCGTGCGTCAGCAGCGGCACGGTCGCGTACTCCCACAAGGTCGTATCACTCATGTGCGAGAGCGTAGCTCTGTTGAATTGCGGCGACTGCGTCGCGGCGTGTTCGCGGCCCTCGTGTGGCAGGAGGCACAGGTGGGAGCCGGATTCTGTCTGGTACAGCGGCGCGCCGGGACCGGGGAGTAGCTGGAGCCCTCGGACGGCATCGGGTAACGAGTTATAGGCTCGCGATCGTGGGAGTACCAACAGCAGTGCCGCTTTCGGCGGAGCCGGGACTGGACACAAGGTGGCCGAAGCGCGCTGAGCAGGCCCGCTTGCACTACGTCTCCGGCAAGGGAGGCACGGGCAAGTCGACGGTGGCCGGGGCCCTGGCCCTGGCGCTCGCCGCGGGCGGACGGCGCGTGCTGTTGGTCGAGGTGGAGAGCAGACAATCGATCGCGCAGCTGTTCGACCTGCCGCCGCTGCCACCGACCGAGACACGAATCGCCACCGCGGACGGCGGCGGTGAGGTGGTCGCACTGGCGCTGGACATCGAGCACGCGTTTCTCGAATACCTCGACATGTTCTACAACCTCGGCTTCGCGGGGCGGGCGATGCGCAGGATGGGCGCCATCGAGTTCGTCACCACGATCGCGCCCGGTCTACGCGACGTCATCCTGACCGGCAAGATCAAGGAATGCGCGGTTCGCGTGGACAAGTCCGGCAGGCGGGTCTACGACGAAATCGTGGTCGACGCCCCGCCCACCGGCCGGATCGCCGGGTTCCTCGACGTCACCAAGGCGATGGCCGAAGTAGCCAAAGGCGGGCCGATCGCCTCGCAGGCCGAGGGCGTGTCCAAACTGCTGCACTCCGACCAGACCATGATTCATCTGGTCACGCTGCTGGAAGCGCTGCCGGTGCAGGAAACCACGGACGCCATCGCCGAGCTCACCGCCGCCGACCTACGCATCGGCACCGTCATCGTGAACCGGGCGACCGAAGGCCAGCTCCCAGCGGACCTGCGCGCCCGGGCCGCTCGGGGTGAGCTGGACGCCGACGCCGTCCGCGCGGGCTTGGCCGCCGCGGGGATCGACCTCTCCGACAGCGATTTCCAGGGCCTGCTCACCGAGACGTTCGAGCACTCCGCCACTCTGCAAGCACAGGACGACAGCGCCGAGGAACTGGCCAAGGTCGACATCTCCCGGCTCTACCTGCCCGCCCTTCCCGACGGAATGGATCTGGGCGGACTCTACGAACTAGCCGAACGCCTCACCGCACAGGGAGTCCGATGAGCACGCCGACCCACCCCCCGGCTGCCTCGCTCGATGTTTCGCGGATCCTGGCCGACCCCTCCGCCCGCGTGGTGGTCTGCTGCGGCTCCGGTGGCGTCGGCAAGACGACCACCGCCGCCGCCATCGCGCTGCGCGCCGCCGAGCAGGGACGCAAGGTCGTGGTGCTCACCATCGACCCCGCGCGCAGGCTGGCCCAGTCACTGGGCGTCGCCGACCTGGGCAACAACCCCCAACGGGTGGCGCTGGGTCCCGAGGCCGAGGGCGAGTTGTACGCGATGATGCTCAACATGCGCCGCACGTTCGACGACATGGTGCTCGAGCACACCAGCGGGGAGAAGGCGGAGCAGATCTTCGCCAACCCCTTCTATCAGACGGTCGCTTCCTCCTTCGGCGGCACACAGGAATACATGGCGATGGAGAAGCTGGGCCAGCTGGCCCACCGAGGCGAGTGGGACCTGATCGTGGTCGACACCCCGCCCTCGCGCAATGCCCTCGACTTCCTGGACGCTCCCAAGCGACTGGGCAATTTCCTCAACGGCCGGATGATCCGGGTGATCATGGCTCCCGGCCGCGGCGTCACCCGGTTGGTGACCGGCGCGATGAGCTTGGCGGTGCGTGGTGTGTCCACCGTCGTCGGTGGTCAGATGCTCAAGGACGCGTCCAACTTCCTGCAATCGCTGGAGTCGCTGTTCGGTGGCTTCCAGGAACGGGCGGAGCGGACCTTCGCGATGCTGTCGAAGCCGGGCACGCACTTTCTCGTGGTGGCGGCGCCGGAACCGGACGCGCTGCGGGAGGCCTCGTTCTTCGTCGATCGCCTCTCGACCGAGAGAATGCCGCTGGCGGGTCTGGTGCTCAACCGCACGCATCCGGTGCTGAGCACGCTGCCGGCCGATCACGCCCTCACCGCCGCCGACCAGGTGGCGGACTCCGATCCGCTCACCGCGGCGGTGCTGCGTGTGCACGCCCGCCGGGTCGCCACCGACAAGCGGGAGCAACACCTGCTCCACCGCTTCACGGGCGCGCACCCGCGCGTGCCGATCGTCTCGGTCACCGCGCTTCCGTTCGAGGTGTCCGACCTCGACGCGCTACGCGTCGTCGGCGATCAGCTCACCGGCACGACCCGCGCGACCGCCTGATACTTAGGCGAATCCGCTATTGCTCCGAACGAAAATAGTGGTCCTGAAACGAAACTGAGCCCGCTCGCGCGGGCTCCGTTTCGGTTTTGCCGGTCTACATCGACCTCCATCGACCTACATCGCCACTTGATGCTGACGCTGGGCCTGGAAGAAATCGGCCCACGAGGTCACTTCCGGATGCTGCTTCAACAGGGCGCGGCGCTGCCGCTCCGTCATGCCGCCCCACACACCGAACTCGACGCGGTTGTCGAGCGCGTCGGCACCGCACTGCATGAGCACTGGGCAGTGCCTGCAGATCGTCGCCGCTTTGCGCTGCGCCGCGCCGCGGACGAACAACTGATCGGGATCCACTTCCTTGCATCGGGCCTGGGCTACCCAGGCGATCCTTGCTTCGGCCTGCTCCACGTCCAATCGAGCGATGGGGGTTGTCATGTGCATTTGGTGTGCCCCTTTGCAGTCCGAACACCGGGTCAACGGCGCTCCAGAATCGCGTTGTCACCACGCAGCACCCAAACCCCGCTGCGAAGTGCACCACATTCCACTTTGAGTGTTAGCTCTATCACACTGGGTTCTCAATCTAGGTAAAGGTATGGCGCTTGCGCAAGACCACCTCGAGATTTTTTGGTACGTCCGTCCCTGCAAAGCCGGGCCCGCACTGGACGGGCAGGCAGATTGCCCACGGGCCGTCGTGCGACACGCCGAGCGCGATCGCGCGACACGCCCATTCCGGTTCGCGAACAAGCAGTTCCGGGCTCCGGACAAACGCCGCCAAGAACGCTCGAATGGCAACCCGTAGTCTTGTTTCGTGCCGATCACACATACGCTCGCGCGGCTGGCCGGCAGCTGCGTGCTGGCCTCCGTGCTCGTCGCCGGGTTGTTGTTCCCGCTCGCCGGCGGCTTCGGGTTCGTCTCCAACCGTGCCGCCGACGCCGTCGACAACGTCTCCGCGGAGCTGGTCGAGGGAACGGTGCCCGCGGTCTCGACCATGGTCGACGCGGCGGGCAATCCGATCGCCTGGCTGTACGAGCAGCGCCGATTCGAGGTCCCCAGCGACCGGATCTCCAACGACATGAAACTGGCGATCGTGTCCATCGAGGACCGCCGCTTCGCCGAGCACGAGGGCGTCGACTGGCAGGGCACGCTGCGCGCATTCCTCACCAACACCACCAGCGGCGAGGTCCAGCAAGGCGCCTCGACACTGGATCAGCAGTATGTGAAGAATTTCCAGCTGCTGGTGGTCGCCAAGACCGACGCCGAGCGCCGGGCCGCCATCGAGACCACTCCGGCCCGCAAGATCCGGGAGATCCGGATGGCCCTGACGCTGGACCGCGAGCTGACCAAGGACGAGATCTTGACCAGGTACCTCAACCTGGTCCCGTTCGGTAACTCCTCCTACGGCATCCAGGACGCCGCGAAGACCTACTTCGGCATCGACGCGGCCGAGCTGAACGTGTCGCAGGCCGCGATGCTGGCGGGCATGGTGCAGAGCTCGTCCAAGCTCAATCCCTACACCAACCCGGACGGCGTGCTGGCCAGGCGCAACACGGTGCTGGACACGATGATCCAGAACATCCCCAGCCGCGCCGAGGAGTTCCGCGAGGCCAAGACCAAGCCGCTGGGCGTGCTGCCGGAGCCCAAGGGCCTGCCGCGCGGCTGCATCGCGGCCAACGACCGTGGCTTCTTCTGCGACTACGCGCTGCAGTATCTGGCCAATTCGGGCATCAGTCGCGAGCAGATCGAAAAGGGCGGCTACCTGATCAGGACGACCCTCGACCCGGCCGTGCAGGACTCGGTGAAGCGAGCGGTGACCGACGCGGCGAACCCCGATCTGGACAACATCGCCGAGGTCATGTCCGTGGTCGCGCCGGGGCAGGACTCGCATCCGGTGCTCGCGATGGCCAGCAGTCGCACCTACGGCCTCAACCGGGACGCGAGCGAGACCGTACAGCCGCAGCCGTACTCGATGGTCGGTGACGGCGCGGGCTCGATCTTCAAGGTGTTCACGACCGCCGCGGCCATGGAAAAAGGGCTCGGCATCGACGCCCAGCTGGAGGTGCCCGGCCGGTTCGAGGCCAAGGGCATGGGTAACGGTGGTGCGCGCGGATGCCCGCCCGCCACCTACTGCGTCGAGAACGCGGGCCGGTACAAGTCGCCCATGTCGGTGACCGAAGCGCTGGCCACCTCGCCGAACACCGCCTTCGTCAAGCTGATCCAGGCCGTCGGCGTCACCCCGACCGTGGACATGGCGGTCCGGCTCGGTATGCGCTCGTTCACCGAAGCGGGCAGCTCGGGCCACGGCAACCAGAGCCTGGCCGACATGATCAAGGACCAGAACCTCGGCTCGTTCACCCTGGGCCCGGTCGCGATCAACCCGCTCGAGCTGTCCAACGTCGCCGCGACGCTGGGTTCCGGCGGCCGATGGTGCCCGCCGAACCCGATCAAGGAGGTCATCGACCGCCAGGGCAAGCAGGTGCCGCTGACGCAGCAGGCTTGCGAACAGGTCGTCGAGCCCGGTCTGGCGAACACCCTCGCCAACGCCATGAGCAAGGACGACACCTCGGGTACGGCGGCGGCCGCGGCCCAGTCGGTGGGCTGGAACCTTCCGATGGCGGGCAAGACCGGTACCACCGAGAGTCACCGCTCCTCGGCCTTCCTCGGGTTCACCAACTCCCTCGCCGCCGCGGTGTACGTCTACGGTGACAGCCCGACTCCCGGTGAGATCTGCTCCTTCCCGCTGCGCAACTGCGGCGACGGCAACCTGTTCGGCGGTAACGAACCGGCGCGCACCTGGTTCAACGCGGTCAAACCGGTGATACCGCTGTTCCCGCCGCCCGCACTGCCGCCGCTGGACGACAAGTACGTGCGCGGCGCGAACAACGCCCAGGTGCCCGACGTCGTCGGCATGCCCCAGGGTGAGGCGACCGCCAAGCTGGTCGCGGCGGGCTTCCAGGTGTCGCCGGTGACCGGCGCGGGCGATCGTCCCAAGGGCACCGTGATGGGTACCGCGCCGAACGGGTCGGCGATTCCCGGCTCGGTGATCACGCTGTACATCAGCGACGGCACCGTCCGGGCCGCGCCGCCGCCGGGCCCGCCGCCACCGCCGCCGGGATTGCCGGGGCTGCCGCTACCGCCGCGGCTGCCACCGATCCCGATCCCGATCCCGATTCCGCGCTGAGCATGAGAAAGGGGCCGCGAACCACATGGTTCGCGGCCCCTTTCTCGCTGTTGTCCTACAGCCGCGCTTTCACTGCGGCCGAAACGCGTGAGCCGTCGGCCTTGCCCGCGGCGAGCCCGGTGGCGATCTTCATGACCTGGCCCATCTGGCGCATCCCGGGACGCTCACCGATCTCCTCGGCGACCTGCGCGATGGCGGTGTCGGCGAGATCGGCCACCTCGGCGTCGGTCAGCTGGGTGGGCAGATACTCTTCGATGATGCGCGACTCGGCATGCTCGTTCGCCGCCAGTTCGCCGCGCCCGGCCTGCGTGTAGACCTCGGCGGATTCGTTGCGCTTCTTCGCCTCCTTCTGCAGCACGGAGACGACCTCGGCGTCGGTGAGTTCACGCGCCTGAGCGCCGGCGACCTCAGCGGTCTGGATCGCCGACAGCAGCATCCGCAATGTGGAAAGGCGCAGCGTGTCCTTGGCTTTCATCGCGGCGGTCAAGTCCGCGCGCAGCTGCGATTTGAGTTCCGACATGCCGCTCACGGTAGCCGCTGCGGCGCGGCGGTCCCACTACATTTGCCGCGTCGCGCGAATTCCCGCCGCGAACGGGGCGCTTGTGCGTAAACACACTCGGCGCTCCCGCGTGAGGTCACCTATGCTGGGCAAATGCCCGTGATCTCGACCTCTGCTGTCCGCACGACCGCGCTGGGAGCCGCCGGGGCCGCGGTGGCCGGAATCGGCTACGCCTCGCTGGTCGAACGCAACGCCTTCGTCCTACGGGAGGCGACCATGCCCGTGCTGGCGCCGGGGTCGTCGTCGCTGCGGATGCTCCACCTCAGTGACCTGCACATGATGCCGGGGCAGAAGCTCAAGCAGCAGTGGCTGCGGGAGCTGGACCGGCTGGAACCCGACCTGGTGGTCAACACCGGCGACAACCTCTCGCACCAGAAGTCGGTGCCCGCGGTGGTCCAGGCCCTCGGCGGATTGCTCTCCCGCCCAGGCCTTTTCGTTTTCGGCAGCAACGATTACTTCGCGCCGGTGGCGAAGAACCCGCTGAAGTACTTCAAGAAGGATCACCGCCGCACCTACGGCGCGCCGCTGCCCTGGAAAGACCTGCGCGCGGCCTTCACCGAGCGCGGTTGGCTCGATCTCACGCACGTGCGCCGCGATCTGGAGGTGGCGGGCATCCGCATCGCCACCGCCGGTGTCGATGATCCGCACTTGCAACGCGACCGCTACGACACCGTCGCGGGCGCCCCGAACCCGCTGGCCGATCTGCGGATCGGCCTCACCCACTCCCCCGAGCCCCGAGTGCTGGATCGCTTCGCCGAGGACGGCTACGACCTGGTGCTGGCCGGGCACACCCACGGCGGCCAGCTGTGCCTGCCCGGCTACGGCGCACTGGTCACCAACTGCGGGATCGACCGGTCCCGGGTGAAGGGTCCGTCGAAGTGGGGTGCGCACACCCAGCTGCACGTCTCCGCGGGCGTCGGCACCTCCCCGTGGGCGCCGTACCGATTCTGCTGCCGCCCGGAGGCGACCTTGTTGACGCTGGTGGCCGCGCCTCCGAAGCGGCCGGTGGCCGACACGGGCCACGGTGTGTCGGCATCGGAGGCCGTGGCCCGCTAAGGTCCCCTGCCGAGACGTGTGGCAGGTAGGGGACAACTGTGAGTGGATTCGACGACCGGCGCGGCCCGACGGACCCGGGGCGGCCCGCCGGGCCACCCACGGCAGGGCAGCAACCCATCGACCGCCCGCATCTCGTGCCCGTACCCACCCCGGACGACGCCGATGCCACGTGGCGGCCGAACCTCGTGACGCCTCCGATCGCACCGGACCGATCCGACGTCCCGCCACCGTCGTCGCAGTGGCAGCCGGGCGGGTACGACGAACCCCCGCACCCCGCTGTCACGCCCTGGCAGCGTGGTGGGCAGGAACAATCCTCCGGCCATGATGCGGGGCAGCGTCCTATGGATCCGAACGAGCATGCCCCGACGTCCCGGTGGCAGCCGGAAGCCGGAGGCGCGCCGTCTCATCCTCGGCAGCCCGACCCCACCATGCAGTGGCCACCGAACGACGAGACCGCGCCCACCCTTCAGTGGCGACCCGGCGGGCAGAGTGACCCCGCCACGTCATGGGCAGGTGGTCCGGCGTCGAACACTTCCGGACAGGCCGATCCGACCATGCTCTCCCAGTACCTGGACGGCCCGCAGCCCGGACGCGACGACCCGACCGTGCTCCGCCCGTCTCTCCGACCGGCCGGGCAGTGGCCGCCGCAGTCCGAGCCGACTCCCGTCGCGCCCGGGCGCGACGATCCGACCATGCTCGGGCAGCCGCTCGGCGCGCTCGACCAGCCCGCTCCGTTCGGGGGGCAGGGGCCGAGTCCCGGCGACGCCGCGCCGACCCTGCTCGGCTATCCGAGCGCCGACCGGTTCGGCCGACCGGCGCAGACCTTGCAGTGGCAACCACCGGGAGGACCGGGGCAGTACGGCGCCGCGCCAGGTGGTCGGTATCAGCCCTACGGCCCCCATGACGGCTCCGGCGGACCGCCGCCACAGCCGAACCGTACGGGCGGGAGCGGCAAGGGGAAGATCGTTCTGTCGGCCGGTCTGGCCGTACTGCTGGTGGCGGGTCTCGTCGCCGGCGCGGTGGCCTTGACCACTATGAAGACAGACGATCCCGCACAGGCCGGCTCGCCCTCGATGGTGAACGCGCTCACCACTACGGCGAACTCGCCCGCCCGGACGACGACGACCAAACCAGCCCCGACGACGACCGCGCGGGGGCAAGGCGACAAAACCCCGCTCATACCCGGCTACCAGGTCGTACGAGCGCCCGACAGCGGCGCTGCCTACGACGTGCCCGCCGACTGGACGATCGCCCCGCAGAACACCATCGGCGGCTTCGGTGAACCGCCGAACGCCGTCGTGGGTAAGGGCTTGGCCAGCGAAGGCAAGGGCTACTGCCCCGGCTCCACGCGAACCGTCGCTTTCCTCACCGGCTCCGACACCTCCGACCCGGGTCGAGCGGCAACCGAGCTCGGCACGCGGACCGCCACGCTCGCCTACAAGGCCACGCCCGGCGGCACACCGGGCCTGCCCATGCCGTTGGCGTCGCTGGACGGATCCCAGCACGGCATGTTCGTGGAAACCAAAGGCACCGTCGCCGACGCCAAGCCGGGTTGCGCGAAGGCGTACTCCGTCTACACCGCCGCGTTCCCCAACGACAACGGCACCTTCGTCATGGTGATCGCCGCCGACACCGGCGTCCCGAACGCACTCGACGCCGAGACCGCCAAGCGCATCTTCACCAGCATCCGCCCCCTCGCAGGCTGACTGACCTGCCGGTTTAACGTCTCGCGTCCCCCTGTTGTAAGCTACTCCAGGTTCGCATCACGGGGTGTGGCGCAGCTTGGTAGCGCGCTTCGTTCGGGACGAAGAGGTCGCAGGTTCAAATCCTGTCACCCCGACTCGTGGTTGAGACGACGGGAAGGCCCCTGACCAGTACGCATGGTCAGGGGCCTCTCCGTTGCCAGGGACCCCCGGAGTGATGCCGATGCCGGTAGGGAGCGAAAAGGCAGCATCAGCCCGGAATCAGCTCACCAGGACGCCATCGGAGCCCTTCTGTGGACGGACGGTCCGGAGGCAGCGAACTCGCGGCACTCCGCGCGGCGTGGATCGACCGGTGCAGACCGGCCGCCGCTGTGGCCGCCGAACCGCTCCCGCTTCCCTTGAACGCCGGTTAGCCTCGGAGCACGATCGACCCAGAACCGAAGGGCAGCAACAGCTATGAACGGACCCAGCCGTCCATCCGCCGCAGTCGAGGGTCTGCTCACCGGCAAGACCGCCGTGATCACCGGCGCCAGCCGAGGTATCGGCCTGGCGATCGCGCTCAGGTTCGCGGCGGAGGGCGCGAACGTCGCGATGGTCGCCCGCACGCAGGAGCCGCACCCAAAACTGCCCGGCACCATCCACACCGCCGCGGCTCGGGTCGAGGCCGCCGGCGGCGACGTACTGCCGCTGGTGGCGGACGTCCGCGACGACAGGGCGATGACCGAGGTGGTCGACCAGGTCGTCGACCGGTTCGGCGGCATCGACATCCTGGTCAACAACGCCGGATCGGTCGATCTGACCAACGCCGAGCAGATCGGCATGCAGCGCTACGACCACATGCAAGCCGTGAACCTTCGCGCCCCGTTCCTGCTGTCGAAGCTGGCTCTCCCGCATCTGCGCGTCTCGGCCGGGGCCGGTCGGAACCCGCATATCGTCACGCTCTCCCCGCCGCTCAACATGAATCCCGAATGGGTCGGCAACGGCGTCGCCTACACCGTCTCCAAATACGGTGTCAGCATCGCCACCATTGGTTTGGCGCAGGAATTCCGGCCATACGGCATCGCCGTCAACTCGCTGTGGCCACGCACGAAGATCGACACCGCCGCGGTGCGCAACCTGCTCGGCGGCGAGGAAGCCGTCGCCGCGTCCCGCACCGCCCACATCTGCGCCGACGCCGCCCTGCTCATGGTGACCAGCCCCGCCGCGACACATACCGGTCAGCTTCTGCTCGATGAGGACGTCCTCACTGCCAACGGCATCACCGATCTGGACCGTTACCGCGTGGTTCCCGGTGACGGTGCGCTGGCCAACGACCTTTTCGTCGACGCGTAGGCAATACGGCGGCGATCGCGGCCGCCGGTTCTGCTCTCGAAGCCGATAAAGTACCGACGACACGAAGAGGATCAATGGTCGTCCGGAGGGGTCATCGGTCCGTGAGCGGGAATACCATCGCTGAAACAGGATTCCCCGCAATCGACGAAAGGTCGGCAGATGAGCAAGCCCGTCGATAGCCTGCCCGCGGACAAACCGCTGTCCGGGAAAACCGCGCTGGTTACGGCGGCCTACACCGGAATCGGCAGGTCGATCGCGAAAACGCTTGCCGCGCAAGGCGCTGTGGTAGTGATTCACCATCCACACTTCCCGGAGCCTGCCGCGGAGGTGGTCGGCGAGATCACCGAAGCCGGCGGCAAGGCGCTGGCCCTCGCGGCGGACGTCGCCGATCGCGGCGAGTACGAGGAGCTGGTGCAGGCGCTGCTCGATGAATGCGGCGGCTGGCACGTGCTGGTCAACACCGCGGCGGTGCCGGAGTCCGAGCCGTTCCCGAAGCTCACCTCGGAAGCATTCGACAGCGGCTTCGCGGCGACGGTGAAGGGCGTGTTCCACGGCTTGCAGCTGGCCTCGCAGCACCTGGCCGACGAAGGCCGGATCATCAACGTCTGTGATCCCGCTGACCCGGGCGGCGCGGTGCACGACGCGACGCGCGGCGCGGTCGAGCAACTCGGCCAGGCCGTGGCCCCGGACTTCGTGCCGCGGCGGATCACCGTCAACACGGTCAGCTACGGCGTCGGCACGACCGACAACGCGGAACTCGAGACCGCACTCGCCGCGCTGAGCCCGGCCGATCCGGCGGCGGTGGTCGCCTACCTGGCCGGAGACGGGGCGAGCACCGTGAACGCGCAAGTCATCCGGATCAACGAGACCGGCTCGCCGCGATAGACCCCCGCCTACGCGCCCGCCGCCGACAGCGGGCGCGTAGGCACACGATCACGCCGTGACCGTACCGCCGTAGGAAGTGAACCCGCGGCCCATCGCCGTACAGCCGAAGCTCCCGTGGAAGCCGACCTGGCAGGACACTCCCGCGTGCTCGATGATCGGACCCCACTGCCCCGAGCCGGTCTTCACGTCGTGGATGCTGGGATTGCCGCCCGGCAGCGTGTAGGGCGTGCCCGGGTCGAAGGTGGGATGCGCGGGCAGCCAGGGCTGGTCGATCACCATCTCGCTGACGCGCACCGGCACCGGAATGTAGGTGTTGCCGACGTAGTAGCTCAGGTGCAGGGGATAACCGAAATCACACCCGACGGAGCCGTTCCCGAAAATGGCGCAGTTCGTGCTGCCCGTAGCGAAGTAGACCGTGCCGGGGTCGGCTTGCGCGTTACCGGCCGCGATGACCGGCGCGACTGCCACGGCGGCGAGTGCTCCGGCGAACTTCGTGCTGCGCTTCATACCGTCTCCTTGGTGCTTCACTGATCGATGACCGGTTCGACAACTCTGTCGGTCCGGCACCGGATTCCGTTTCGCGGCGCCCCGCCCCGCCGGGCACAGCGCTGCGACCTGCGCGGTGAGCAGACCCTAACGCGGCGATAACCTCCGGACACGTCACCGAAATTCGAGGTCAATAGCGTATACAGCCATGTCGACACGGATAGCCACTCTGGCGGACGCGGCGGGCAGACCGCTGCGCGACGTGGTGTACGCGGCCCTGCGCAGCGAGCTCATGAACGGGGACATCAAGTTCGGTGAGCGGCTGACCGAGCCGAAACTCTCGGCCAGATTCGGCATCTCGCGCACGCCGATCCGCGAAGCGCTGACCGTCCTGTGCTCGGATGGACTACTACAGCGAGAAGAATACGGCTTCAGCCCCGTGCGGCCCAGCATTCCACTGATCCGCGACCTGTACGAGCTGCGAATCACGTTGGAGCTGGGCGGTCTTCAGCGCGTGATGACCAATCCCGCGGTCACGCACGATCGGGAGCTGCTGGAGTCCGAGCGCGCCGCGTGGCTCGAGCTGCGCGCCGACCCGCCCGAACAGGAGCCCGGTTTCGTGGTTCGCGACGAGGAATTCCACGTCACGCTGCTCACCGCGGCGGGCAACACCGAGATGGTGCGGGCGCTGAAAGCGGTGAACTCCCGCATTCGTCACGTGCGCATGTACGACTTCATGGTCAACAACCGGATCGAGACCACCATCGCCGAGCATCTGGGCATCCTGGAGGCCGTTCTGGCCGACGACCTCCCGCTCGCCTATCGGCTGCTGCACACGCACATCGGTGAATCGCTGGATGTGGTGCTCGAACGGGTCACCCGCGCGATCGCGGCCATGTCGCTGGCCACGGACTAGCAAGGAGCGGTTGTGGGGCTCAGCTTCGATACGGTGCTCGTCGCCAACCGCGGCGAGATCGCCTGCCGCGTCATGCGGACGGCCCAGGCGCTCGGCCTGAAGACGGTCGCCGTGTACTCCGATGCCGACGTCGGTGGCGCGCACGTCGAAATGGCCGACGTCGCGGTGCATCTGGGTCCGGGCCCGGCGGCGGAGTCCTATCTGCGGGCCGACCTGGTGGTCGAGGCGGCGCTGGCGACCGGAGCGGGCGCCATTCACCCCGGCTACGGTTTCCTCTCGGAGAACGCGGATTTCGCCACCGCGGTGTCCGGCGCGGGAATCGCGTTCGTCGGACCGACGCCCGAGCAACTGCGCGTTTTCGGTGACAAGCACACCGCCCGAGCGGCCGCACGCGCCGTCGGCGTGCCGCTGGTGCCGGGCAGCGACCTGCTCGATTCGGCCGATCACGCGGTGGCGCAGGCGCATCGGATCGGGTTCCCGGTGATGCTCAAGGCGGTCGGCGGCGGTGGCGGCATCGGTATGCGGGCGTGCTTCGGCGCGGACGAGGTGCGCGCGGCCTACGAGCGCGTGCGGCGCATCGCGGCGGCCAACTTCGGTTCGACCGGTGTCTTCCTGGAACGTTTCGTCGCACGGGCCAGACACGTCGAGGTGCAACTGTTCGGCGACGGGCACGGCCGCGTCATCAGCCTCGGCACCCGGGACTGCTCGCTGCAACGCCGCAACCAGAAGGTGATCGAGGAGGCGCCCGCGCCGGGACTGCCCGCGGAACTGTCCGAGCGCCTGCTCTCCGTGTCCCGGGAACTCGCCCGTTCGGTCGGGTACCGCTCGGCCGGAACGGTGGAGTTCGTCTACGACGCCGACGACGGCACCGCGTCGTTCCTGGAAATGAACACCCGCCTTCAGGTCGAGCACCCGGTCACCGAGGCGGTCACCGGCGTCGACCTGGTGGAATGGATGCTGCGCCTGGCCGGTGGCGACACTTCGATGGTGGACGAACAGCCCGACAGCGGGCCGCCGATCACCGGCCATGCCGTGGAGGCGCGCGTCTACGCGGAAGATCCCGGCCACGATTACCGCCCGAGCGCGGGTCTGGTCACGGCAGCGCGGTTCCCGGACGACGTCCGGGTCGACACGTGGATCGCCACCGGCTCGGATGTCGGTCCGTATTACGATCCGCTCCTGGCCAAGGTGATCAGCTCCGGCGCGAGCCGCGCGGACGCCTTCGCGGCGTTGCGCACCGCGCTCACCGCGACCCGTGTCTACGGCGTGCAGACGAATCTGCCGCAACTGCGCCGAGCCGCCCGCGACGGCCGGGTGCTGCGTATCGAGCACACCACCACCACACTCGCCGACATCCGCCCGGTCGGCCGCCGCATCGACGTGCTCCGCGGCGGGACCATGACCACGGTGCAGGACTACCCCGGCCGAATCGGACTGTGGCAGGTCGGCATTCCGCCGTCCGGTCCGATGGACGATCTCTCCTTCACCCTCGCCAACAGCGCGGTCGGCAATCCGATCGGTGTCCCAGCACTCGAATGCACTCTGCAGGGGCCGCGATTGCACTTTTCCGACACCACCGTCGTGTGCGTCACCGGTGCGCCGACGCCCGTCACGGTGGACGGCCATCCGGTGGCCATGTGGGAGCCCGTCACCGTGGCCGCGGGCGCGGTGCTGGATATCGGCGCACCCACCGACACCGGTCTGCGCACCTATCTGGCGGTGCGCGGCGGCATCGATGCGCCGCTCTATCACGGCAGTGCGGCCACCTTCACCCTCGGCGGCTTCGGCGGTGTGACCGGCAAAGCGGTGGCCACCGGCGACGTACTCGGCATCGCCCCGACCGACGCACTCGGCACTCCCGCCGCCGTGCCGCCGGGTGACCGGCCGCGATTCACCCACGACTGGCAGCTGGCGGTCGGTGTCGGTCCGCAGACCTCGCCCGCGTACTTCACCGACGCCGACATGACTCAGTTCTGCACGCACCCGTGGCGGGTCGGCAGCCATGCCAACCGCACCGGCATCCGGCTGGAAGGCCCGAAGCCGGCCTGGTCGCGCACCGACGGCGGCGAAGCCGGGCTGCACCCGTCCAATCTGCACGACAACCCCTACAGCGTGGGCGCGCTGAACGTCTCCGGCGACACGCCCATCCTGCTCGGACCCGACGGCCCCAGCCTCGGTGGCTTCGCCTGCCCGCTGACCGTGGTGTCCGCGCATCGCTGGCGGATGGGCCAGTTGCGTCCCGGCGACTCGGTGCGCTTCGTACCGGTCGACGACGAGAAGGCGGCGGCGTTGCGGGCGTCCGGCAGCAGCCGCGTGCCGGATCTGGTCACCGACTCCCGCGCGGCCCTGCGTGACCGAGGCATTCTCGGCGGCGTGGAAGCGCGACAGGACCGTCCGCAGGTGCGGTACCTGCGCGGCGGGGACGACAACATCCTGGTCGAATACGGCGAGATGGTGCTCGATCTCGGGCTGCGCATGCGGGTGCACGCGCTGGCCGAAGCCCTCGCGGGCGCCCGGCTGCCCGGCATACTCGACTTGACCCCCGGCGTCCGCTCCCTGCACATCCACTTCGACCCCGAGGTGCTGCCGCGGTATCGCTTGCTCGGTGCGTTGGCCGAACTCGAACTCGCGCTGCCCGCCACGACCGATCTGGTGGTGCCGAGCCGCACCATCCGGCTACCGCTGTCGTTCGACGACCCGTCCATCGCCGAAGCGATCGACCGCTACCGCAGCGGTGTGCGCGACACGGCGCCCTGGCTGCCGTCCAACATCGAATTCATCCGGCGCGTCAACGGGCTCGACAGCGTCGAGGACGTGCGTACCGCCGTGTTCGACGCCGAATATCTGGTGCTGGGACTGGGTGACGTGTATCTCGGTGCGCCGCTGGCGGTTCCACTCGATCCGCGACACCGCCTGGTCACCACGAAATACAACCCGGCGCGCACCTGGACCCCGTCCGACGCCGTCGGCATCGGCGGCAAGTACCTGTGCGTCTACGGCATGGCCTCCCCGGGCGGTTACCAGCTGATCGGCCGCACGGTGCCGATCTGGTCCAGCTACCGGCAGTCCGCGCCGTTCGAAGCGGGCACGCCCTGGCTGTTCCGATTCTTCGATCGCGTCGTATGGGAGCCGGTCGGCGCGGATCAGTTACTCGAATATCGCGCGGCGGCCGAGGCGGGCAGGTTCGACGCCGAGGTGAGCGAGGGCAATTTCGCGCTCGCCGACCATATGCGGCTGCTGCGGAACGAGGCCGACTCCATCGCCGAGTTCGAGACCAGGCAGGCCGCCGCGTTCGAGGCGGAGAAGGCCGCGTGGCGGGCAGCGGGAGAATTCGAACGCACCACCGTCGCACCCGTCGCCGCACCGATCGATGAGCCTTTGGCCGACCTGCCCGCCGACGCGACCGTGGTGACCGCGCCGATGATCGGCAATGTCTGGCGGGTGGAAGTGCGGCCGGGGCAAAAGGTCACGGCCGGTGCGCCGGTCGCGGTCCTGGAGGCGATGAAACTCGAACTACCAGTGCACAGTCCCCGCGCGGGCACCGTGCTGAAGGTTTTGACCGCCCCCGGGGCCAAGGTGGAGCCGGGGACGCCACTAGTAGTGATCGGAGTCGACTGAATGGCCGCAGGCGTCCTGGGCAGCACGTCAACCGACCCCGTCGCACGCGTCGCGGCCGCCTATCGGCGGATCGCCGAAGTCGATCGGCCGGAGGTGTGGATCACGCTGCGACCGCAAGCCGAGGTCGCCGCCGAAGCGGCCGCCCTCGCCCGGCGGCTCGCCGCCGGAGATTCCTTGCCGCTGGCCGGACTCCTGGTGGCGGTCAAGGACAACATCGATGTGGCAGGCCTGCCCACCACCGCGGCCTGCCCGGAGTTCGCCTACCTGCCGGAGGTCACCGCGGCGGCGATCGAACGGCTGACCGCGGCGGGCGCTCTGGTGCTGGGCAAGACGAACCTGGACCAGTTCGCCACCGGGCTGGTCGGCACGCGCAGCCCGTACGGCGCGGTTCGCAACGCCCTCGACCCGGAACTGGTGTCGGGCGGGTCGAGTTCCGGTTCCGCCGCGGCGGTGGCGCTCGGCGTCGCCGACATCGGAATCGGCACCGACACGGCGGGTTCCGGCCGCGTGCCGGCCGCATTGCACGGGATAGTCGGCATCAAGGCCACGCTGGGGGTGATCCCCGCGCACGGAACCGTGCCCGCCTGTGCGGATTTCGACGCCGTGACAGTCTTCGCGGCCGATCTCGACCTGGCAGTGGCCGCGGCCGCGGTGATGGTGGGACCGGAACCGCGCGACCCGCGCAGCCGGACCTGGCCCGCCGACGTCCTGCTGGCCGCCCCGCTCGCGCCGCGCATCGCCGTACCGCGTGCCGACGATCTGGTCACGCTCAGCGCGCCGTATCGGGATGCGTTCGCCCGCACCGTCGCCGCGGTAGCCGACACCGGCGCGAAAGCCGAGGAAATCGACATCTCCGTCCTGCTCGATGCGGCGCTGCTGCTCTACGACGGCGCGATCGTCGCCGAACGCTACGCCGCGGTCGGCGCGTTCCTGGATACCGGACCCGCGGAAGCCGATCCCACGGTTGCCGCCATCATCGGCGCGGCGCGGAACAAGACCGGCCCGTCATTCGCCGCCGACCTCGATACGCTGGCCCGCGCGAAGGCGGCGGCGGCCGAACTGCTGCACGGCTTCGACGCACTGCTGTTGCCGACGACCACCGAGCATCCGAGTATCGCCGCGGTGCGAGCCGATCCGATCGGGATCAACCGCCGGATGGGCACCTATACCAACTTCTGCAATCTGCTGGACATGGCCGCCGTCGCCGTGCCCGGCGCACCGACCGCCGACGCCGCGCCGTTCGGAGTCATGGTGGTCACCCCCGCCTTCGCCGATCAGGTCGCCGTCGACCTCGCCGCCCGCCTGGTGGGCCTCGAGAGCGCGCCGCTGCTGGTCGAGCGGGGCGTCGACCTGGCCGTCTTCGGGGCGCACTTGAGGGGGCAGCCACTGCACTGGCAGCTCGAGCGACTCGGGGCCCGCTTCCTCGGCGGCATCCGAACCACCGACGCCTACCGCCTGACCGCGTTGGACACCAGCCCGCCCAAGCCCGGACTGGTGCGGCACGGGCCGGGCCGGGGCGCTGCGATCGAGGGCGAACTCTTCCGCCTCTCCACCGCCGGATTGGGCGCCTTCCTCGCCGAGCTTCCCGCACCCATGGCGCTGACCAGCATCGAGCTCGCCGACGGCCGCGACGTGGTCGGTTTCACCTGCACCCACGATGCCGCCGGCGCCGCCACCGACATCACCCACTACGCGAGCTGGCGGAGGTACTTGCGGCAGAGCGCGTAGTTTCCGCGCCTCGCCGTGGCCCATGGGCGCGAGGAGTTTCCTCGCCACCATGGGCCATTTTTCGGTCCGCCTGATTAGACATTTGTACTAGACATTTGTGCCAGTTTCATGTTAGACATATGTCTGAGACATTCGGTCAACCCAGTGGGAGTCGAGGAAGCCATGAGCCCCAAGTCCGTAAGCAGCCAGCTCCGCGTGCTCGTCGCAGGCGGTGGCATCGGCGGCAATGCCGTTGCGCTGCAACTGCTCCGGTCCGGTATCACGGCCACCGTGGTGGAGCGGGCCGCTGCGCCGCGGCCCGGTGGACAGGCCGTCGACCTGCGCGGGCCGAGCCGGGAGGTGGCCGAGCGGATGGGCATGATGCCCGGCATCCGCGGATATCAGCTCGACGAGCGCGGCATGAGGTACGTCGACGACGAGGGCCGCGAGATCCTCCGCATGTCCGCCGAGTTGTTCGAGGGCAAAGGCGGGGTCGCCGAAATCGAGATCACCCGCGGGGATCTCAGCCAGGTGCTGCTCGACCTGCTCGCCGCCGAGGGCGGGGTGGACTACCGGTACGGCGAGTGGATCACCGCGCTGCGGCAGGACGACGCGGGTGTCGACGTGACATTCGCCTCCGGCGCCGTCGAGCGGTTCGACGTCGTGATCGGCGCGGACGGTCTGCACTCCGCCACCCGCCGGATGGTTTTCGGGCCCGAGGAGCAGTTCTCGACGTATCTCGGCGGATACATGTCGTTCTTCACGCTGCCGCGGCCGGAGGATTTGGAGCCGCACTGGTTCACGATGCATTCGCTGCTAGGGGCCACCGGCGTGGGTATGCGCCCTGACGCCGACACGGCCACTTGCAAAGCTCTCGTCGTGATCCGCGCCGCGGCGAACCCGGCGCTGCGCCGAGACGTCGCAGCCCAGCAGAGGTTCATCCGCGACCGCTTGGCCGGCGGCGGCTGGGAGTCCGCTCGCATCGCGGCGGCGATGTCCGAGGCGCCCGACTTCTACTTCGACGAACTGGCCCGGATCGACATGCCGAGCTGGTCCCGTGGCCGGGTGGTCCTGCTCGGCGACGCGGGATACTGCGGTTCACCGCTCACCGGGCAGGGAACAGCGATGGCGCTGGTGGGCGCGTATGTTCTCGCCGGTGAACTCGCCGCGCGCGCCGACAATCCCGGAGCGGGCCTGGCACGCTACGAAGAGGTGCTGCGCCCCTTCGTGACGACGGCCCAGCAGTTGCCGCCCGGCGGCCTGAGGGCGATGACGCCCAAGTCCCGCCTGGGCATTCGCGCGGGCTACACCCTCAGCAGGCTGATGATGTCCAAGGCGATGCGACCGGTCATGATGCGAATGCTGAGCAAGACCGAGAGCTACGATCTGCCCGACTACGCGGTGGTGACCGCACGCAGCTGAGTCCCGCGAGCCGTCGGGCTCGTGTTTCGACCGGAGTTCCGCGCGGCTCCGGTCGATGACGTTACCGGGATCCACACCGTGGACGCGAAGGTCCGAGTCCCAGGAGCGGAGAATCGTGCGGCGCGACCGGTCAGTCGACAACGGTCCGCTCATCCAGCAGGAACGGCAGCACGAAGTTGCGCAGCATCGCTCGTTCCTCGTCCTCGCCCGCGCCGGGCAGCGTCAGCAGCGAGACCATCGCCCGCACCACCCACTGACCGACCCTTCTGGCGGAGAGCGCGGGCAGCCCGGGACGGAACCCGGCGACGAAGTCCGTGGCGAGCGCGTCGACCACCCCAGGCGAATTCGCCAGCCGAGCCACGATCCCCGCGTTGGACGGCTCGAACCAGACCGCCAAGTGCGGCGTCTTGCGAACCTCTGCCAGCAGCGCGGTCAACACGTCGAGCAACCGCTCCCCCGGCTCCGCGCTGGTCGGGACCGCCTGAGCGCGCCACACCCGCTCAACCAGCTGACGCGCCTCCCGGCCCGCGAAGGCCAGGTAGAGCGCCTGCCGATTCTCGAAGTAGCGATACAGCGTCGCCCTGGAACAGCCCGCGGCGTCGGCGACTTCGGCCATGCCGACTCCGCTGACGCCCCTGTCGATGAACAACGCGCGCACCGCGTCGAGGATGCGCTCACCGGCCAACTCGGCGCGGCCGTCGGCCAGCCAATCGCCCCTCATGCGGGTGGTCACGCCGTGCACCGGAACGGCACAGTGGTCGGCCTGCGAACGTAGGGGCCGTTCGCGTACTCGACCGCGTCGATGTCGACCACGTACTCGGGGAACCGATCGAGCAGTTCCTCCAATGCCACCCGGGCCTGCATCCGCGCGGCGGCCGCGCCGAGACAGTGGTGCGGTCCGTGCCCGAAGGTGAGGATGCGTTGCGGATTCCGATCGATGTCCAGGTGGGCGGCGTCGGCGCCGAACGCCTCTTCGTCCCGGTTGGCCGACCCGAACACCAGCAGCACCTTGCGCCCGGCGGGCACCGTCTTTCCGGCCAGTTCGACATCGCGCGTCGCGGTGCGCGCGAGCCCTTGCACCGGCGATGTGAGCCGGGCGAACTCCTCCACCGCGACGCGAATCCGGTCCGGTTCCGCGGCGAGCGCGGCACGCTGGTCCGGATGTTGCTGCAGCAGTTGCACGGCGCCGCCCAGCAAGCCGGTCGTGGTGTCGTTTCCGCCCGCGACCATGGTCCAGGTGTAGGCGAGAATCTGCACCAGCCCGCGCACGTCCTCGTCGTCGGCGGCCATCCCCGCCTGGACCAGCAGTGACACGGTGTCCTCGCCCGGTTCGGCGCGCCTGCGTTTGATCAGCTCGGCGAAGTAACCCATCATCTCCGCCGATGCCGCCTGCGCTGTGGCGTTCGTCCGCTCGATGCTGCCTGCGACGACGGCGTCGGTCCACCCGTCGAACCTCGCCCGATCCCGCTCGGGCACTCCGAGGTAGTAGGCCACCACCATGCTCGGCAGCGGCTTGAACAGCAGCTCGACGATGTCACCGCCGCCTCGGGCCGCGATGTCGTCCAGCCGTTCGCGGACGAATCGGCGCACGACCGGTTCCACCTCCTCGACCTGGCGCGGCGTGAACCCGCGAGCGACCAACCGGCGAAAGTCGGTGTGCTGCGGCGGATCCTGCATCACGAGCGGAGGATTGTCGGTCAGGCCGAGTTCGTCGAGTTCGCCGTATTCCACCGTCAGCCCGTCGCGCGAGGAATACGTCTCGCTGTCGCGCGCCGCCGCGTACACGTGCTCGTGCCGGGTGAGCACCCAGTAGTCGTTCTCCGGTCGCGCGGCCGGTACCACGTGCTGCACCGGATCGTGCGCACGCAGCGCCGCGTACATCTCCCACGGCGATACCCAGGTGGGTCCGGAACGAAGTTCGAAAACCGGAGCCGTCCGATACGCCACGTTAACCATGTATCGACAGTAAGACAAAATACGACAACTGTCTAGAACAGGTTTCAGATGGGCCGGGCCGATGCCCTCCAGTCGGCCGAGCTGATTCCATACCCCTTCGGACCCGGTGCCGCCCGCTCGTGGGTTACCTTCGGCAGCGGCAACTCGTTGCCGGTCAGCTCCAGGAAGAGCCGGCGTGAGCGACCGCTCCGCGACCCGGGCCCGCCGGGCCGGCCACCCCTCGTAGACCGGCCCGGCGGACACCGCCCCCGAAGTCCGACCTGTCACCCCTCGAGACAGGTCGTTCCCCGGTTCGCACCTGTGGTGCTGGGCTTGTCCCGCCCGTGGGACAAACAATGCAGGCGCGGGCTTAGCGCGCACTTAAAAACACCTTGCAAGATCAAATCCGCAGGTGAGAGAGCTTTACCAACTGGTGACCCGCCCAACGCCTACCGCACGGCCCCGGATCACGGGATGATGGTGACAAGTGCGCCAAGGAGATTGGGAGCGACGATGGAAACCGTGGTGGTCTGGATTCTGGCCAGCCTGCTCTACTGGTGGGGCCTGCTGTAGGTGAGCGAACCTGGCCGCCGGTCCGGCCAGGTCCACTACATAAGGTCGTAGAAATTCTCGCTCGACTGCGCGCCGTGACGGAATCCGTCATGTCGACCGCGTTGCGTGCCGGATCCCGGCGTATTCCCCGACAGCAAGGCCCACACGCACGGGGGTGGCTCCATACTCGGTCCCGAGTGTTCCGAGAAGGAGTGGTGAAGATGCTCAGGGTCCTGCCCATCAGGTACGTCGCGGACGTGGAAGCGTGTCGGAAGTTCTACGCCGGTCTCGGACTGGCGCTCGATCCGGAGGCGAGCCTCGACGTCTGGGCTGAACTCTCGGGCGACGCCGGCGCGGTCGGGTTGCACGATTTCAGGGTGTCGAAGGGGCGACCGGCCGGATCCGTCGAACTCGGATTCGCGACCGACGAGAAGCTGGAAGTGGTCGCGAAACGCCTGCACGATCGAGGCTACGACTACGAGATCCATGACGAGGACTTCGGTCGCAGCGTGCGGGTCGTCGATCCGGACGGCGTGACACTCCAGATTCAGGAGATCGACATGGAGGTCGCCAAGGCGTCCGAGTCCGCCTTGGCGGCGCCCACGCACAACGCGTGACACCGCGGCTGGGCCCGATCCGGCAAGGCGGATGCGGGCGCGACGCCGAGTCGCGGTTTCGGTCGGGCGATTCACCGGAGACTGTCTACGGCTATCTCCGGTCCGGCCGGACACGCCGAAGGCAGGTGCACGCTTCGGCGCACCTGCCTTCGGTGGATGGATCAGCCCTTCGAGCTCTCGAGCCCGGCGCGCACGCCCTCCTCGACGCGCTTGCCGAGGTCGGTGTCCACGTTTTTCCAGTATTCGAAGACCCGGCTGAGCACCGGTTCCCGCACACCGCCGAGTACGTGGCCGACGATGTTGTTCACCAGCCGCTCGCGCTGCGCCTCGTCGAGCACCTCGCGCACGAGGGTGCCCGCCTGGGTGAAGTCACCGTCCTCGGCGTGCTGGATGTAGCCCGCCCGCACGATGGTCGGATCGAAGTCCCAGATGCCGCCGTCGGGGGCGCGCTCGGGGTCGGCGTGCGGGCCGCCGAACGAATTCGGCGCGTACACCGGCACATTCGGGTCGTTGTAGTGATACCGCATGGCGCCCTCCTTGGAGTAGGAGTTAACCTCCGCCGCCCTGGCCTGGTTCGGCGGCAGCTGCGCGTAATTGGTGCCGATGCGGTAACGGTGCGCGTCGGCGTAGGCGAAGACCCGGCCGAGCAGCATCTTGTCCGGCGAGAAACCGATGCCCGGCACGACATTCGACGGCTCGAACGCGGCCTGCTCGATGTCGACGAAGTAGTTGGCCGGGTTGCGGTTCAGCGTCCACTTGCCGACCTCGATCAGCGGGTAATCCTTGTGCGACCACACCTTCGTCAGGTCGAAGGGGTTGAACCGGTAACCCTCGGCCTCCGCCACCGGCATGACCTGCACGTACACCGTCCAGCTCGGGAAGTCGCCGCGCTCGATCGCCTCCCACAAATCCTTGCGGTGGTAGTCGGCGTCCTCGCCCGCGATCCGGTCGGCGTCGGCCTGGGTCAGGAATTCGATGCCCTGGTCGGTTTTGAAGTGGTACTTGACCCAGAAGCGCTGACCGGCGGCGTTGATCCACTGGTAGGTGTGCGAACCGTAGCCGTTCATGTGCCGGTAGGTCTTCGGGATGCCGCGATCGCCCATCAGCCAGGTGACCTGGTGGGCGCTCTCCGGACGCAGGGTCCAGAAATCCCACTGCATGTTGTGGTCGCGAAGACCGTTGCCGGGCAGGCGCTTCTGCGACCGGATGAAGTCGGGAAACTTGATCGGGTCTTTGATGAAGAAGATCGGGGTGTTGTTGCCGACGAGGTCGTAGTTGCCGTCCTCGGTGTAGAACTTCACCGCGAAACCGCGCGGGTCCCGCCAGGTGTCCGGGCTGCCCTGCTCACCGGCCACCGTGGAGAAGCGCGCCAGCGACTCCGTGCGCGCACCGGGCTGGAACAGCTTGGCCTTGGTGTACCGGCTGACGTCGTTGGTCACGACCAGCTCACCGTAGGCGCCCGAGCCCTTCGCGTGCACGATGCGCTCCGGCACCCGCTCGCGGTTGAAGTGTGCCAGCTTCTCGATGAGGTAGTGATCATGCAGCAGGATGGGGCCTTGCGCTCCCGCGGTGAGTGATTCGTTGTCGCTCTCCACCGGAATTCCGGTGTTCGTGGTGGTCGGCTTGGTCATACGGACTCCTCGGCTGGTGAACATCGTCCCGGGAGGGCTGCCCGGGGCGTCAAGGTGTGGACCGCTACTCGGAACGGCAGGTCGGGCATAGTCCCCAGAACACGACCTCGGCTTCATCGATCACGAATCCGTTAGCGTCCGAAGGGGCCAGACATGGGGCTGATCCCACGGCGCAGTCGATGTCGGCGACCGCACCGCAGCTTCGGCACACCAGATGGTGGTGGTTGTCACCGATCCGGGTCTCGTACAGCGCGGACGAGCCCGCTGGCTCTATCCGCCGCAGGATCCCGGCGCGCACGCAAGCGTGCAAGACGTCGTAGACGGCCTGCGTGGAGACCGATCCCAGCGCTTCCCGGACGGTGGCAGCCACCGTGTCGGCATCCGAATGCGGCCGCTGCGCGACCACGTTCAGTACCGCCAAGCGCGGGGCGGTGACCCGCAAACCCGCTGCGCGCAGCCACTCGCGTGGGGCGGCGCCGTTGGTGTGCATGCTTCGAGTCTGATCCTTTTCTGTAATAAGTCAAGAAAATAGTCTGGAACTACTCAAGAAAAGTGCGGAGCCCGGATCGCGCCGACAGGCCGCAACGGGAGGGGCAACCTCGAACGATGACGACGCGAAGTGGCGAGCATCACAAATTCGCACTGGAATAGGTTCGGAGACCTCGTGGTTGAACCCCCTGTCGGCGTCCGGACAGCCCCGGGCCGCACCCCTTCGTCGCTACGAGCGACCACCCGCCGAGAGGCGCTTGTGGGATGTCGACGCCCATCGTGACGCCGGACGGCGTCCGAGCTTCCAGCGCCGCCAGGACCTCTCGGACCTGGCGGCGCTGTCATTTCTTCGCATCCCGCACACTCGTCAAATCTCGCCCGCCGCGCGTCAGTCAGTGAGGTCGAAGCCGGCTCGAATGCGACGCCTGCCTCTGAACCCGATCCGCCGCATAGGAACTCCTACAGTGGCTATGACCGATATATGGGCAATGAGGGGAATCGATCATGAAACGCACGTTGTTCAGTACCGCCGTCGCCGCGTTCCTCGGCGCGGGTATGGCCGTCGCGGCGCCCGTCACGGCCGACGCCGGTGAACCATGCCAGCTGGGGTGGTCGAATGTGGGACCGCGCACCTGCGCCAAGACCGACTTCAACCTCAATCCGGTCTTGACACTCGGGAACGGCGTGTGCGCCGCCATCCTGTCGACGGGCGCGACCGCCTTCGACGGCCCCCTCTACCAGTACTCCGAAGCCCCCGGGGCCGTGCATTCGGTGGTATTGCGCATCACGCAGGGCTTTTCACCCGTAGGCGAGTGGGGACCGCAGCTGCTCGCCTGCGACGTGACGGCGATCGTGGATTGGCACAACCTCGACACCGGCCAGACCGGCAGCATCAGCCGCTTCATCCCGGCAGGCCAGCGCTTGTCACCGGCGATCGTGCTCGCCGACACCGGCCCTGGACGGGTCCGGCTCACCGTGCGAACCGACAAGCCGAATCTCCCGGCCTCCACGGAAATCGCCGTACCGTAAGGCGATCGACACGCACGCCGGTCACCGAACTCGAAGGCTGGCCGACAACCGCTGGTGGGTCGGTGACGGGCTTGTCGCGCCTGCCGCGTCCGGAAGAATGTGCGGGTCAGGAGTGGAGCGATTCGACCCTGCGGTGGACGTATCGGCACGGGCACGCAGGGGCGCCGTCGGAGTCTTCGTCGAGGTGGACCAGCACGCGGGCGCCGTCGGATCGGGTCAGTGTCCACAACCATGGTTGCGGCTCGTCGCCGAAGCCGCACAGGATCTCGCTGCCGAGTTGTGCGGCGAGCAGGGCGACCAGCTCCCAGTTGTCCAGCGCGGCCCGGTCGGATGTGGAGGGGTCCGCACTGATCGAGAACGACGCAGCGAAGTCGCCGCCGACCGGGCGATAAGTGCAGAAGACCGCGAAGGGGCCATCTCGGGGGTCGTTCCGGAGCGCCTCGTCTACGAGGTCGTCGCTGCTGACGAAGATCTCCGAGTCGGGGACCGCGAAGCATCGCCGCAGGAACTCGCGCAGTTCTTTCGCGTCGAGAGGTCGAGTGGACAGACCGTCGCACGCAATCATCCGACGAGCGTACTGAGCCGAGACCACCCGGCGGCGACTCGTTTCGGCCGAGCACGGTGCGGTCTTCATCGAGCCGAGTTCGCTCTGCGGTGGCGCGCGTGATGCGGAAGGATGCTGCTCATGGCGTCGCAGGATGGAACCTTGCATCGGCGGCTCGGGCTCACCGATTCGGTGGTCATCGGGTTGGGGTCGATGATCGGGGCGGGTATCTTCGCGGCGCTGGCGCCGGCGGCGGCTTCGGCCGGGAGCTGGTTGCTGGTGGCGCTCGCGGTGGCGGCGGTGCTGGCCTACTGCAACGCGATGTCGTCGGCGCGGCTGGCTGCACGGTATCCCGTCTCCGGGGGGACGTATGTGTATGGGCGGGAGCGGCTGGGACCGTTCTGGGGATATCTCGCGGGCTGGGGATTCGTCGCGGGGAAGACTGCCTCGTGTGCGGCGATGGCGCTGACCGTCGGTAGCTACGCATGGCCCGATCAGGCGCATGCCGTGGCGGTTGGCGCGGTGGTGGCGATTACCGCCCTCAACTACACGGGGGTGCAGAAATCGGCGGTCGCGACTCGGGTGATAGTCGCGGCGGTACTCGCCGTGCTCGCCGGGGTGATCGTGATCGGGCTGTCCGGAACGCACTCGGCGGCAACGGCGTTGCCCGACCGGATCGGTCCCCGCGACGTCCTCACGGCGGCGGGACTGCTGTTCTTCGCGTTCGCGGGATACGCCCGCATCGCCACGCTCGGTGAAGAGGTGCGCGAACCGGAGCGCACGATTCCCCGCGCCGTCATGATCGCGCTCGGACTCGCCCTCGCGGTCTACGCGCTGGTGGCGGTGGCGGCGCTGAGTGTGCTCGGCTCCGCGGGCCTGGCACAGGCAACCGATCCGCTGGCACGACTGGTCGGCGAGGCGGGCGTTCCCGCGGCCGCACCGGTGGTGCGGATCGGCGCGGTGCTCGCGACGGCCGGTTCGCTGCTCGCGTTGATCCTCGGTGTGTCCCGCACGGTGCTCGCGATGGCACGAGACCGTTATCTGCCGAGTGCGCTCGCGGCCGTGCATCCGCGATTCGGGGTGCCACACCACGCGGAGCTGGTGGTCGGCGCGATCGTCGCCGTGGTCGCGGCGCTCTTCGATCTGCGCGCGGCAATCGGCTTTTCCTCGTTCACGGTGCTGTTCTACTACTTGATCGCCAACATCTGCGCCGCCACGCTGACTGTGGAGGAGAATCGCCCACCCCGATGGATCCCAGCGGTCGGCGCGGTGGGTTGCGTCGTGGTCGGGTTCTCACTGCCCGTCAGCTCCGTCCTCTCCGGTCTGGGTGCGCTCGTCATCGGCGCTGCGTTGTACGTATCGGGCAAGCGCTACGGTCGAGAAGCCCCATCATCCCCCTGACCGCTCATGCCGATCGGCAGGCGATGGAGTCCGTTTCCGGACCGATGCGCGAATCGGATGTCCAGTTTCCCGCCACGAACCCCGCCTGTTGACCGCGCGAATCCGCCGCAGAGCGCTAGCCTTTTGCGCATGGGGCGTTTCGGTGGATTCCTGGCGGGAATCGCGGCGGTTTCGCTGGTGGCGGGCAATCTCTTCGCCGCGAACGCGGTCGCCGCGCCTGACGACCACGTGCGGTGCGCGGTCACCTCGGGACGCGATCTGGAACGCGCGGCACCGGAACAAGTGGGGCTGGATTCCACGAAGGTGCGCGACGCGATGACGTTCGCGGCCGGACGAAACCGATTCAACGTGCAGGTGTTCCGGCACAACTGTCTCATCGGCGAGGGGCCGACCAACGCCCAGACCGGCAATGTGGCGTGGAACATCTGGAGCTCGACCAAGAGCGTCGTCTCCCTGCTCGCCGGAATCGCCTGGGATCAGGGCAAACTCGATCTCGACGCACCGATAGACCGGTACCTCCCCGCGCGGCTCGGCGACGCGGAGCACCGGTCGATCACCGCCGAAGATCTGCTCACCGAAACCTCCGGCATGCGGGTGGGTGTGCTGACCGAGGGCATCACCGGCGTGATTCCGATCGACCCGGACAGCGCGGTGCAGGCGCTCGGTGTGCCGCTGGACAATCCGCCGGGCACCGTCTTCACCTACAGCCAGCGCAACGTCGACCTGCTGGCCTACGTGCTGGAACTGGCCGTCGGCGAACCACTGCAACAATTCGCGCAGCGGGAGCTGTTCGATCCGCTCGGCATTCCCCGCGGCGACTACTTCTGGGCGAAGGACCGCTCGGGGCACACCTACGGCTACGCGCACCTGATGATTCCGCCGAACGACTTCGCCAAGCTCGGACTCCTGGTCGGCAACGACGGGCGCTGGGGCGAAGAGCGGATCGTCTCCGCCGACTATCTGCGCATGGCCCGCACGCCCTCACCCACGAACGAATGCTACGGATACCTGTTCTGGCTCGGAGCGGGCTGCGCCGAGATCGCCGACTTCCTGCCCGACGATGTGTACGCGATGGCGGGACTGGGGATGCAGAACGTCTTCGTCATCCCGAGTCTCGATCTCACGGTGGTCTGGACCGGCGTCTTCGGAAACGTCAGCAGCCAGGGCCTGTCGGGCGTCGTGCAGAACACGCAGGAACTGCCCTACGAGTTCTTCCGCAGGTTGTTCGACGCGTTCGACGAGAGGCCCGTGCCCGACCCGGGCCCCTACGTCGAGCCGCCGCTGCGCCTCGATCCCCGCCGCTTCATCGACACGGACATCTTGATCGCGGTGTTCGGCATCGGGCCCGCCGCCTATCCGGGCTGCAACGTCTTCGCCTGCCTGAATCAGCCGCTGGACCCGCCGTTCGCCAACACCCCGCCGGGCTGCGCCATCCTGGTGTGTCTCGGACCCGATCCGCGCACCCCGGGCATTCGCTGAGCCGCCTCGCCGTGGACTACCCGGCCGCGGACATCCTCGTGACCCAGCCGTGCATCTCGTCGGTGCGCAATGCCGCATGGTGGCGTTTGCGCAGCACCTGGGAGATCGGGCCGGGCACGCCGTTCGCGACCACACGGCCGTCCACCTCGACGACCGGCGCCGCGCCTGCCGACGTTCCGGTGACGAAGACTTCGTCGGCGATGTACAACTCGGTGAGATCGACGGTGCGTTCCACCACCGGAATGCCGTCTTCGGCCGCCAAAGTGAGCACGGTCCTGCGATTGATGCCGTCGAGAATGTCGCAGGAGACATCGGGGGTGATCAGCGTGCCGCCGCGGACGAGGAAGATATTGGCCGCGCTGAGTTCGCAGACGTGTCCGTTGCCATCGAGGAATACGCAGTCGTCGTAGCCGCTGTCGATCGCGTCCTGCTTGGCCAGAACCGAATTCACATATGCCCCGTTGACCTTCGCCCGGGACGGAATCGCGTTGTCCGGAATGCGCCGCCACGGACTGGACTTCAACCGCATGCCGTTCTGCGGGACGATGGGCACGGCGTCGTAGACGAACATGCTCATCCGAATCGCGCACCCGCGCACCCGC
Organism: Nocardia asteroides; assembly: GCA_019930625.1. Classification (NCBI taxonomy): domain Bacteria; kingdom Bacillati; phylum Actinomycetota; class Actinomycetes; order Mycobacteriales; family Nocardiaceae; genus Nocardia; species Nocardia asteroides. The sequence continues at coordinate 2,323,322 of CP082844.1, read as the reverse complement.
GTGCCCGGAATGGACTCGACGACGTGGACGGTCGCCCGGACGAAGACGTCCTCACGGGGAGCGTTGGTCGCGATCAGCTCCACAACCGCCGCGCGGAACCGCTCGTAATCCCACTCCGCCGCGAACCGATCGATCCCGATGATCTTGCAGGATTCCTCGAGCCGACGGAAGTGATCGTCCAGTCGGAAGGCGGTACGCGCTGCCCCATCCACGTGCACGGGGAAGACGGTGTAGACACTGAGTCCGTACAACACCGCCGACGATGCGACGCCGACCGTGGCCGCGTCAGCCGCGACAATCCGGTCGCCGAGATACACGTGAGGATGAGGGTAAGCCATCGGCGCAGGCTAACAGCCGCGCTACGCGACGAGCGAGACGTTTTCGGGGGGGACCATACAGGCGTCAGTCGTAGTGCTTGCCGACCTTGGCAATCCATATCGCATCGTCGACGACCCGGTAGACGATGCGATGCTCCTGCGTGATCCGGCGTGACCAATAGCCCGACAGGTCGTGCTTCAACGGCTCGGGCTTACCGATGCCTTCGAAGGGGTCGCTCAGAATGGCTTTGATCAGCACATTGACCTTCTTCAAAACAAGCCGGTCGCGCTGCAGCCACGCCGAATATTCCTCCCAAGCGGACTCGGAGAAAACGACCTTCATTCGATGAGGTCGCGTACGACGCCGCCACCACCCTCGAGTTCCTGAATCGATCGGCGTAGCCGCGCCCCGTCACGCCCGCTCAACAACTCCACGGTCGTCATCAGCGAGTCGTAGTCTTCCTTGGATATCAACACGGCGTTCCCCCCCTTGGACACGATCTCGATTGTGTCGTGATCCTCGTTGACCTTCCTGATCAAGGGGAATAGATTCTTGCGCGCCTCACTAGCGGTAATCGCGGCAGCCATGATCCCTCCTGGCCAGTAGTACGAAATATGGTACCACTGTTGCTAGGTCTACTGCGACAGAAGCGGCCACGAGCGCCGTTCGGCCGACCAGGTCCACGACGACGAACGGGCCGCGGGAATCCCGCGGCCCGTTCGATCGAGGAATTCTCAGCGCTCGCTGAGCAGCACTTCGGCGATCTGGATGGTATTGAGGGCAGCGCCTTTTCGCAGGTTGTCGCCCGAGATGAACAGCGCGAGCCCGCGACCGTCCGGCACACCCGGGTCTTGGCGGATGCGGCCGACGAGCGAATCATCGATGCCCGCCGCGGCGAGCGGGGTCGGCACGTCCACCAGCTTCACGCCGGGCGCCTTGGCCAGGATCTCCTTGGCGTGCTCGACCGACAGCGGCTCGGCGAATTCGGCGTTCACCGACAGCGAGTGGCCGGTGAAGACCGGTACGCGCACGCAGGTGCCGCTCACCGCCAGATCCGGGATGCCGAGGATCTTGCGGCTCTCGTTGCGCAGCTTCTGATCCTCGTCGGTCTCTCCGGAGCCGTCGTCGACCAGCGAACCAGCCAGCGGAAGCACGTTGAACGCGATCGGCGCGACGTACTTGTGCGGGGCGGGGAAGTCGACGGCGCGACCGTCGTGGGTCAACTGCTCGGCGTCCGCGATCACCGCGCGGGCCTGTCCGGCCAGCTCCTCGACACCGGCCAAGCCGCTGCCGGAGACCGCCTGGTAGCTGGAAACGATCAGGCGGCGCAGGCCGGCGATGTCGTGCAGCGGCTTGAGCACCGGCATGGCCGCCATGGTGGTGCAGTTCGGATTGGCGATGATGCCCTTGACCAAGTTGCGGGTCTGCTCCGGGTTGACCTCGCTCACCACAAGCGGAACCTCGGGGTCCTTGCGCCACGCCGAGGAATTGTCGATCACCGTGACGCCCGCCGCGGCGAACCGCGGCGCCTGCACGCGCGACATGGTGGCGCCCGCCGAGAACAACGCGATGTCCAGCCCGGACGGATCGGCTGTCTCGGTGTCCTCGACCACGATCTCGCGGCCGCGCCACGGCAGCGTCTTGCCCGCCGAACGGGCGGAGGCGAAGAACCGCAGCTCGTCGGCCGGGAAATTGCGCTCGTCCAGCAGTTTCCGCATGACGGCGCCGACCTGTCCGGTCGCGCCGACGACTCCTACGCGCACTCCCATGACTTATCGCCCCGTTCCGGCGTGGACGACCGCGACCTCGTCGCCGCCCAGGTCGAATGCCTTGTGCAGCACCTGCACCGCCTCGTCCAGTTCGGTGTCCTTGACCAGGACGGAGATCCGGATCTCCGAGGTGGAGATCAAGTCGATGTTCACGCCCGCCTCGGCCAGCGCCTCACAGAAGGTGGCGGTGACGCCCGGGTGACTCTTCATGCCCGCACCGACCAGCGACACCTTGCCGATGTGGTCGTCGTAGAGCACCTGGGAGAAGCCGATCTCGGACTGACGCTTGGTCAGCATCTCCACCGCGCGGGCGCCCTCGGTCTTGGGCAGCGTGAAGGTGATGTCGGTCTTGCCGGTCTCGACCTTCGAGATGTTCTGCAGGACCATGTCGATGTTGATCTCCGCGTCGGCGACGGCGCGGAACACCTTGGCCGCGTAACCCGGCTCGTCCGGCAGCCCGACCACGGTCACCTTGGCCTCGCTGCGGTCGTGCGCGACGCCAGTGAGGATTGCTTGCTCCAAGGGGATCTCCTCCATCGATCCGTAAACGTAGGTGCCCTGCTTGTCGGTGTAGGACGAGCGCACGTGCACGGGCACGTTGTAGCGGCGGGCGTATTCGACGCAGCGCAGCATCAGCACCTTGGCGCCGCAGGCCGCCAATTCCAGCATCTCCTCGTAGGAGACCTGCTCGAGCCGCTGCGCGTCGGGCACGATCCGCGGATCGGCGGTGAAGACGCCGTCCACGTCGGTGTAGATCTCGCAGACGTCCGCCTGCAGGGCGGCGGCCAACGCGACTGCGGTGGTGTCGGAGCCGCCACGGCCCAGCGTGGTGACGTCCCTACTGTCCTGGCTCACGCCCTGGAAACCGGCGACCAGCACGACCAGCCCCTCGTCCAGGGCGGCGCGGACGCGGCCGGGGGTCACGTCGATGATCTTCGCGTTGCCGTGCGCGCCCGTGGTGATCACGCCCGCCTGCGAGCCGGTGAACGAGCGGGCCTCGGCGCCGAGGGAATGGATGGCCATGGCGACCAGCGCGTTGGAGATGCGTTCACCGGAGGTGAGCAGCATGTCCATCTCGCGGGCTGGCGGCGACGGCGCCACCTGCTGAGCGAGATCGAGCAGCTCGTCGGTGGTGTCACCCATGGCGGAGCAGACGACCACCACATCGTGGCCCTGCTTCTTGGTCTCCACGATCCGTTCAGCGACGCGCCGGATACGCTCGGCGGTCGCCACCGAGGATCCTCCGTACTTCTGAACCACGAGAGCCACGACAGGGTCCTCCAAGATCGACAACAAACTGGTAACAGTCATTCAGACTACCGGCCCGGGGCCAGGAGTTTTGCCGCTACCTACCCGGCTTGTGGAAAACCCCACAGCCGCATCCCATCCCGGTCGCCCCGCACGGCCCGCCTCGGATGAGGGACGATGGGCGCATGAAGAGCACGCTGCTCGAGGTGAGAACGGGCCACAGAGAAGTGGTACAGGACATCACGCCGCAGTGCGCGACTTTCGCGCGCGCAGCGGGCGGCGACGGGCTGCTGCACGTCTTCGTACCGCACGCCACCGCCGGGATCGCGGTCATGGAACTCGGCGCGCGCAGCGACGACGACCTGCTGGCCGCACTGCGCGATCTCCTGCCCGCCGACGACCGCTGGCGGCACGCGCACGGCTCGCGTGGGCACGGGCGCTCGCATGTTCTGCCCGCCCTGATCGCGCCGTACGCCACCGTCCCCGTCCTGGACGGAAAGCTCGCCCTGGGCACTTGGCAGTCGATCGCGCTGGTTGATCTCAATGTCGACAACCCGGACCGGCAGGTGCGGCTGTCGTTCCTCTCCGACGCGGGCTGACCTCGACCGGTGTCCGTGCAACCACGGAGGCCGACACCCCGCATTCACCCGGACGTCAGGCGCGGGTCAGCCAGCTGACCTGAACACCGTTGCCGAACTCGATGCGCTCGGTCGGCCGGAACGTCGTCGGATGGAACTCGCCGGCGAAGCCGGGCACACCGGCGCCCGCGACGACCGGATAGCTCTTGATCACGAGTTCATCGATCTCCTCGAGCAGCGCGGCGGCGAGTTTGCCGCCGCCCGCCAGCCAGATGTCCATCCCGTCCCGTTGCTTCAGCTCGCGGACCAGCCCCAGCGGGTCGCGCTCGACCAGTTCGACGGCCGGGTCATCGATCCGGCCCAGCGTGCTGGACACCACGTACTGCTTCATGTGGGCATAGCGGCTGGTCACACCGATGGCCAAGGCCGGATCGTAGGTGCCGCGCCCCATGACCAGCGTGTCGAACTTCTGATTGGGCGCGTCCACGGCGAGGCCGACATGCGGCCGCACGTGGGTGGGCAGCGTCTCGGGGTACTCCGCGCGCAGCCACGCCCACATGTCATCGACGAGCGGGTAGAAGTCGACCTCACCATTCGGCCCAGCGATATAGCCGTCGAGTGAGAGCCCGACGAAGTAGACGAGTTCTCGCATGAGAATCCTTATCGAATAGGAAGCCGGAGGGTCAGGCCCGCGTGAACCGAACGACCTGCGCGCCGTTGCCGAACTCCTTGCGCTGCACCGGGGTGAACAAGGTAGGACGGAACGCGCCGGAGAAGACAGGTACGCCGGCGCCCGCGACGACCGGGTAGCACTTGAGGATCATTTCATCGATCTCGCCGAGCAGTCCGGCGGCGAGTTTGCCGCCACCCGCGAGCCAGATGTCCCCGCCTTCGGCCCGCTTCAACTCCCGCACGAACTCGACGGGGTCGCCGTCGACCAGCTCGACGGCCGGGTCATCGATCCGCCCGAGCGTGCTGGACACCACGTACTGCTTCAGGTGCGCGTACGGGCTGGTCACGCCGATGGCCAAGGCCGGATCGTAGGTGCCGCGACCCATCACGACGCTGTCGCAGCGCTTGTTCGGTTCGTCCACCGGCATCCCCGCGTGCGGGCGGACATGGCTCGGCACGAATTCCGGGTACGAGGCGTTGATCCAGGCCGCCATCTCGTCGTCGTACGGATAGAAGTCGTACTCCCCCGCAGGGCCGGCGATGTAACCGTCCACGGACATACCTATGTAGTAGACAAGCTTTCGCATACCCATACCGCCTAACTCGTTGTACTCTGTCCGTAGTGATCTGAAATGTAGTACTACGAATGGAGTGGTGTCAAGTGCGGACCAACCCGGAACGACGACAGGCGCTCGTCGACGCCGCGATCGAAATCCTCGCGCGCGACGGCGCACGGGGACTGACCTTCCGCGCGGTGGACAAGGAGGCCCAGGTACCGGTGGGCACGGCATCCAACTACTTCGCCAACCGCGACGACCTGCTCACCCATGCGGGCAGGCGGTTCTACGAGCGGCTACAGCCGAGCGAAGCGACCATCGCCCAGCTGACCGAGGGTCCCAAGACCCGGGCGAACATCCTGGAATTGATGAAAGAGACGGCCGGACGCATCGAGGCCTTCCGCACCGGCTACCTGGCGCTGCTCGAACTGCGCCTGGAGGCGACCCGGCGACCGGAGTTGCGCGAGGTGCTGACCGCCCGGGTGCGCGAGGACATCGAGTACAACGTGCGCAACCACCTGGAGGCGGGGCTGCCCGGCGACGAGAAATCGGTGTTGCTGCTCTACCTCGCGCTGAACTGGCTGATCGTCGATCGGCTCACACTGCCTGGAGTGTTCACCGAGGAACAGGGCCTGGAATTGATCGAAGCCGCGGTCGAGCGCGTCATCGGCGCGGAGGACTGAATCGGATCGGGCGCACCTTGCGCGAACGGTTGTGACGCACACCACTGGCGTTCGATAATGGGGCGATGATGGCACATGTAGGAGATCGACTCTGCGTGCACGGACACGTGGTGGGAGAAGTGGATCACCTGGCCGAGATCATCGAGGTCCGCGGGCCGGACGGGACGCCACCCTACGTGGTGCGTTACTCGGACGGTCACGAGTCGCTGGTGTATCCAGGGCCCGACGCCATCGTCGAGCCCGCCACGTCGGAATGAACGCGCCCTGAGATGAACGCCGCCCCGAGATGAACGTCGCCCCGAGATGAACGTCGCGCCGGGCCGAGCGTCGGCGGCTGCCTTCGCTCGGCCCGGCGCGGGCGTCCGGTCGCCCGCTAGGCGCGTCGCCTGCCCAAGCGCGTCAGCGCCAGGGCGATGAGCCCCGCGACCAGCACCTTGCCTGCCGTTTCGATGATCGCGTTGACGTCCACGGCGGGGTGCCAGGTCAGTTGACCGTCGCGTAGCACGTACGCGCCGACGGGCTTGGCGCTCACCCCGAAGCCCACGCCTTCACCTTCGCCCTCTCCGTCCGCGCCGTTCGAGCCGCCCCCACCGCCACCACCGCCGCCCCGGACCGAGGCGGCGGGAATGACGATCGCCCCGCCGGATTCGTAGGGGTCTCCGTAGACCCGGCGCACCGTGATCACATCCCGCGCCTGTGCCAGCAGTTCGGCGTATTTCATCACAACCTCCCGCCCGGACCGAGGACGCCGGAAACCGGCGTCCATTAGGGCTCGATGGTAGGCGCACGAGCCCCGATCGGCCGCATCCTTCCACTCGGAAGTTGTTCCCGCGGTTGCCGATCCCCGATCTCGACCTGATAACGGCACGTTATCCGGTTAGCCGAGAATCGGTCTGGCACAGTCAGGTTGACGAACCCGTCAAAGCGCGGAGACAATCGGCCGACTTGTCCAACCGGGGGTCGGGAGTATGCCATGCGCACCAAAACGGATATCCGATTCTTCGTCGACACCGATCCCGAACAGGTCATGGACGCTCTGACGGCCGTCGAATCGCTCCCGGAATGGTCGACCTCCTACAGTGATGTCCGGGTCGCGACACGCGACGCGCTTCGCAGGCCCAGGCGCGTCTTCGTCAAGGCGGAGCTGCTCGGCAGCTCGGATCTGCAAGTGCTGGAATACGATTGGACCGACGACCGGTCCTCCTGGATCGTCGCCGACAGCACCAGGGGCGTGCGTGGCGGCGGCTTTTTCGAAGTGTCCGACAGCGTCGACGGCACGCACGTCTGGTACCACGTCGAACTCTATCTGCCCCTCCCGGTTCCCGGATTTCTCGTCAAACGCACTTTCCGCAAGGCCAACGAAGTGGTCGTGGAGTGCTTCATCGATTTCGCCGAGCGGTTCCCCGAAACGGAGACCTATCAACCCGTATAGGCGACCGCGACGCTGCGCTCTGCGCGAAACCGGTGGCTGGGCGACGCAGCCACCCGGCGCCGGACGGGCCGGGGTGCGACGATGAGCGTCATGATCGGTTCCAAACGGGCGCGCTTCCAGCCGATGGCCGAAGGCGGCTCGGTGACCCAGCTCGAGTTGTTCTTCGACTTGGTGCTCGTCTTCGCGTTCACCATGGTCACCGCCTCGGCCGCCGAGGAGACCAGCGCGAAGAACATGGTGCGTGCGCTGCTGGTGCTCGCGGTGATGTGGTGGCTGTGGATCGCGTATTCCTGGCTCGGCAATGTGGTCCGAGCCGACGAGGGCATCGCACGGGTCGCGATGTTCGCCGCGATGGGCGGGGCGTTCCTCGCCGCGCTCACCATCCCCGAGGCATTCCAGGACGCGCCGGGCGGATGGTTCGGCCCGCTGGTCTTCGCCATCGCGTACCTGATCGTGCGATTGGTGCACCTGGGCATGTTCTGGCTGGCCAGTTCCGGAGACTCGCAATTGCGCAACCAGCTGCTGCGCTGGGCGCTCGGTTCGATCACCCTCGGCACGACGCTACTGGTCGTCGCGGCGCTGACCACCGGTCGCGTGCAGATCGCGCTGTGGATCGCCGCGATCGTGGGCGACTACCTCTGGACGCTGTTCGCGGGGACCGATTGGCGGTTGAAATCGGCCACTCATTTCGTCGAGCGATACGGGCTGATCATCATCGTCGCCCTCGGCGAATCGATCGTCTCGATCGGCATCGGGGTGGCCGGCCTCCCGATTTCCTGGCCGATCGCGCTCGGCTCCATGCTCGGCCTCGCCATTTCCGGCTTGCTGTGGTGGGCGTATTTCGACGTCGCCGCCCTCGCGGTGGAGCACGAACTCATCCGCGCCAAGGGCAAACGGCAGATCGAGATCGCGCAGGCCTCCTACACCTTCTGGCATTTCCCGATGATCGTCGGGATCATCGCGCTGTCGCTGGGACTGAAGAAGGTTCTCTATTACGTCGGGGACTCCTCACATCACACCCTGACGGACGCGCTGTACGGAATTCCGCTCTACGCCCTGTACGGCGGCGTCGCCCTCTATCTGATCGCACTGGTGGGGTTCAAGCACTACGCGACGGGGCACATCACGGCGCCCCGGGTCGTCGCGGTGGCGGTGGTGCTCGCGCTGATCCCGTTGGCCTGCGCCCTGCCCGCGCTGGCTTCGCTGTCCCTGCTGTGCGCCGTCCTGATCGCGCTGATCGCCTGGGAGACCGTGCGTTTGGCGCAGCCACGAGACGAGATCAGGCACGCGGTACCCGAGTGACGTGGTGGCGCACGCAGTCCTCGTCGGGTGTCCGCCCGTACGCGGACGGCGGCACCCGGACACCGTCGCGGACCGCGTCGCGGATCTGATCGATGTTCTCCCGCAACATGTCCGCGACGAGTTCGTCGGTGCGCGGGTCCTCCAGCACCTGGAACACGATGCGGAACGTGGTGTCGGCGATCAACCGGATGATCTCGTCGTGGAACGGGATGTAGCGCACCCGGCCCGCCTGCGGGTCCTTCTTGATCAACTCGAGGATCATCTCGTCGAGTTCGGCGCGGTTCTCCTCCAGCGCGGCCGCGATGTTGCGGGTGTAGTGGCCGGTGCGCAGCACATGCGCCACCTCGTCCATCACCGCGATCGTCATCGGACGGCGAATGGTGTCGACGATGGTCGCCACGAACCGGTTCACCACCGCGGCCGTCACCCGGTCGCCGAACACGCGGTCGGCCACCCGGGCGAGCCGGACGAGGATCACCACGATCCGCAACAACCGGAAGCCGCGGAAGAACGGGCTGGTCACCGGGATCATGCCGAGGACTTCGTACCAGTAGACCAGCGGGAAGGTCCACGGCCAGCCCGCGCGGCGCCAGCGCCACAGGAACTCGGCCGCGAACACCGCGCACAACGCCCAATCGACGACCACGATCACGCGGTAGGTGTGCCCCGACACCGGGAAGAAGGTGATCCAGGCCACCAGCGCCACGGAGACGATGGCCAGCGCCAGCATCAGGAAGTCGGTCCACAGCATCGGCGGCTTGCGCGGATAGTCCTGCGGCTGCGCCGGTTCCCGCAGACCGTATCTGTCGACGGGCGAACTCTCGCTGCCCGAGCTGGTGGTGGGAGCGGACACTGCGGATCCCTTCGACGCCGAACGGTGCCGCCGACATTAGTACGCGCAGAGCATGCCCGGCACGGTTGGCGATACCCCGGAAGCGGAGCCGGAGGAACTCTCCGCCCGGCGCCCGCGAATCAGCGACCGGCGCGGACGATCGCCTCGATATTGCGTTCGGCCAGTGCGGCGATGGTCAGCGACGGGTTGACCGTTCCGGTGCTGCCAGGGATCGCCGCGCCGTCCATCACGTACAGGCCGGGGTGGCCGTGTACCCGGCCGTGGCCGTCGGTGGCACGTCCCAGCACCGCTCCCCCGAGCGGATGCGCGGTGAACAGCGCGTTCGCGTCGTAGCCGAGAGCGCTGTACTCGACGAGGGCGTCCGCCCGCTCGGCGATCCGGCGGTCGACCGCCCTGGCCGCCGCCACGGTGTCGTCGCGGTTCTTGACCGACCAGCTCAGCCCGACCCGGTTCGAAGCCCGGTCGTAGCCGAACCGGGTGCGGGTCGGATCCAGCACCATGCCGAGCGAGGCGAGCGCGCCGGTTTCGAACGGGATACCCGGGATGTACCAGCTCTCCAGGGTCAGCGGCACGCCGGACTCGTCGAAGATCCGGCTCGCGCTCGGCACGCCCTGGCCCTGACCGGCCACCGCGCTGGCGCCGCGGGCGAGCACCACGTCACCGTTGGTTCCCCAGCCGTCGCCGATGTGCTCGTTCAGGTTCGGCAACGCACCGGTGGCCTGGGCGCGCACCAGCAGTTCGGAGGTGCCGATCGACCCCGCGCCGAGGAAGAGCCGATCACAGGTGAGGGTCCGGGTGGCCAGCACGTCACCGGTCGGCGACAGCTTCGTCACGGTGACCGCGTAGCGGCCGCCGGATTCCTGCGCGATGGCGTCGACCCGGTGGCCGGGGAAGACTCCGCACCGGCCGGTGCCCTGCGCGTACGCCAGGTAATTCTGGTTCAGGTCGAACTTGGCGCCGTTGGAGTTGCCCAGATTGCTCCTGGCCGCCGTGGCCGAAGCCCTTGTGGCGCCGGCGAGTTCACCGCGCAGGATGTCCCAGTTGAAGATCGAGTCGTTCGCCCTCGGCTGGTAGCCGGCCTTGCGCACCTGGTCGTCCCAGGCGCGGGAATGCGCGAACGGCGAGGAGTTGTAGATGTCCGCGGGCATCGGGCTCAGCCGCAGCATCTCCCGCACGCGCGGGTAGTAGACGCGCTCCATCTCGCCGTACTCGACCGTACCGCCGAAGACGTGGTCGAAGAAGCGGCGTTCCGGGGCGATCATGGCTCCGCTGAAGATCACCGAGCCGCCGCCGACCGCGGCCGCGCGCCAGACATCTATGCCCGGATACTCGGTGCAGTCCAGCACGCCGCCGAAACTGGCGAAATGCATCGGCACCTTGGTGACGCCGGTGAAGTGGGTGCGGTGCCAGAAGCCGCGGCCGTCGGGCAGGTCGTCGCCGGTGAAGATCTCCCGCCACGGGTCGTTCGGCCAGCGCGAACCACGTTCGAGCACAGTGGTGCCGATCCCCGCCTCGGCCAGACGCAACGCGGTCACCGCGGCGCCGAAACCCGAGCCGATGACGATCGCTGGGGAGTGCTCCGGCGGGTCGGGGATCGGGGCGAAGATCTCCGGCACCCAGGTACGGAACAGGGCCTCCCAGGCCGGATCCGCGGACGCCGCGCTCCTACCCGCCAACGTTCCTACAGCACCGAGCAGGGCGGCCGTGCCTGCCGCCTTGAACAGGGCACGTCTACGCACCGGTCACCTTCCATCATCAGGCTTAGCGTGCGCAGATTACCGGTATTCCCGATTTGTGAATAGATATCCGTTTTTGCTATCAGTCGAACGGCAGCTCATCCACGCGGCAGGTCGCGCCGGGAGCAGGTAACTGCAAGTCGATGAGATAACGCTCGCGCAGCTTCCGGGCGCAGTCGCCGAGCGGTGTGTGCCCGTAGCCGTCGTCGACGACGACCAACCGGGCGTTGACCAGTTCCTGCTGCGCGCGCCGCGCGGCGCTGAGCGGGGTAACCGGGTCGAATCGATTGTTGACCAACAGAGCTGGGGTGTCCGACCGCAGGATCCACGGCCCGGTATAGCGCTGGGCATAGCCCTCGGGCGGCGACGGCCAGGAAGCGCACGGCTGGCGCAGCGACAGCCAGAAAGGGCCGTAAGCCGGACTGATGCCCGCGAGTTCCCTTGCCAGCGCGGACCATTGACCCGGATCGCGCGGGAAGGTGTTGTCCGCGCAGGAAATCGCGATGAACGACTCCAGGAAGTCGTACGGTTCCTCGGTGGCCGAGAGGATCTCGCCAACGGCGTCCGGGTCGCCCGCGGGTCCGCGCTCCAGTTCGGCGAGCAGTTGGGCCAGGGCGGGCCAGCCCTGTTCCGGGTCGTACAGCAACAGCGCGTGCGACGACACCACCTCGGCGTAGGTGACCGTACGCGCCCGCTCGCCGGTCCCCACCACCACCGGCTGCGCGCGAAGCCGTTGTAGCACAGCATCATTGCGAGCCCGCAGATCGTCAGGGCGGACGGGGTCGTCCGCAGCGCGCCGCACCACGGCATCGCTCCGGCCGTCCGCCGCGAAGGCGCAGCGCGCCCGGCCCGCCTCCGCGCACAGCCGCAGGAATTCACCGAGTACTTCTTCGGTCCCGGCCGCGGTGGTCTCGATGGAGCTGCGAGTGTCGTTGGTGTAGGTCTCCGGGTCGATCATCGAAGCCAGGTGCAGCGCACGCACCCGATCGCCGAACAGCGCGCCGTATACCTGACCGAGATAGCTCGCGTAGGAACCGCCTGTGTAGGTCAGCCGCGGGTCGTCGACCGCGCGGCGCAGCAGGTCGAGATCGCGCGCGACGTCGACGGTGGTCAAGTGCCCGAGCAGGGCGCCGCCGTGCGCCGCGCACCCGGCGGCCAGCTCTCGGCTCGCCGCGTCGGCCACACGCTCCTGCTCCGGATTCACCGGCGGCAGCAACACGCCGGACCAGAACCGTCGCTGCCGCTCGGCGTCCGGGAAACACCGCACCTGCCCGCTGCGGCCGACTCCGCGCTGATCGAAGGTGATCACGTCGAAGCGGCGCGCGAGCTCGCCACCGAGCAATTCCCCCTGCGCCGCCCAGCGCAGTCCGGAACCTCCCGGCCCGCCGACGGCGGAGAACAAAGTGCCGATCCGCCGTTGCGGGTCGGTAGCCTGCTGACGCACGACCGCCAGCCCGAGGGTCGGCCCGTCGGGGTGCGCGTAGTCCACCGGCACCTGCGCGGTCGCGCACTGGAACCCGCTCATCCCCGGCTCGGTGCACGGCACCCAGTCCAGCCGCGGCGTCGGCGCGGCGTCGGCCTGCGCGACCAGGTCCGCGACCGCTGACTCGTGTCGGCTCGGCGGTCCGCCGCAGCCGCTCACCGCGGGAAGCAGCCCGGCGAGCACGGCGACGATGACGATCTTCCAGCTAGGCACGGCATTCATCCTGTGCCCCCGTGCGGGCGGGCGTCGTCACCCTGAGGATTGACATCCGACCCTGAGATCGCGGCGCGGCTCACCGCGACAGTCCGGGCAGCCGCCGTCGATTCGGCGTCCCACCGCCCGCACCGCGCCATCGCCACCGAGAGTCGGCGTCAGCCCGATGGGTACGGGCACATGCGCGCGGGGCCGTCCCCCGCGACTCCGGCGTGCGCGTTTCCGGTGCCATGAGCGGCCTCCTAGGACGTCAGAAGGCGGGTCACCGCGATCAGGCCGACCACGACGATGACCGCGCGCAGCACGGTCGGCGGCATTCGCCTGCCCATCCGCGCGCCGAGCTGTCCGCCGATGATCGAGCCGAGCGCGATCAGCGCCGCCGCGCGCCAGTCCACCTCCGCCACGACGATGAAGATCAGCGCCGACACCGCGTTCACGATCAGGGCGAGCGCGTTCTTCGCCCCGTTGAGGCGCTGGATGTCGTCGTGCACGAAAACACCGAGCAACCCGATCAGCAGCACGCCTTGGGCAGCGCCGAAGTAGCCGCCGTAGACGCCGGCGGCGAAGATCGCGGCGAACAGGATGGGGCCACCGTGCACGGGCGCGGGAGCGCCGTCGTTCTCCCTGCGGCGCTTCACCCAGCTCGCCAGTCGCGGCTGCACGACGACCAGCACCAGCGCCACGATGATCAGAATGGGCACGATCGCCTTGAACGCGCCGGCCGGCAATACCAGCAGCAGCACGGCACCCGTAATGCCCCCGAGCAGTGACGCGGTGCCCAAGCGCAGCAGCCGGTCGCGCTGACCTGCTAGTTCGCGGCGGTAACCGTGGACGCCGCTGATCGAGCCGGGGACCAGCCCGATGGTGTTGGAGACGTTCGCGGTCACCGGCGGCAGGCCGAACGCCAGGAGCGCGGGAAACGTGATCAGTGTGCCGGAGCCGACGATGGTGTTGATGCCGCCCGCCGCGATACCCGCACCGAAGACGGCCAGTTGCTCCAGCCAGGTCATACCAATCCTTAGACGTCCCGTAGGGCAAGGCCCGTACCAGCGTTGTCCACTGCGGACCGACGGTAGTGGTGTCGTCGGATCACCCGACGACGGGACCTCCCTTCCCGACGGTAGGGAGGCACGGTAAACTCGCGGACATCATGCAGCGGGCACTTCTTCTCGACCGCCGCGACGGGGTCTGATCGGACCGGCTCCCGTCGCGGGGTATTGCCGCGCCGGTCGACCCAGCCCATTGGGAAAAACGACATCCTCGGGAGAACCGCCCATGTCCCCTGCTGACGCCTTCGTATCCGGCGCCCGCACCATCACCGCGCCGAGCAAACCCGCCCCCGCCGATCAACCCGGCTGGAACAAGCAGAAGAACTCCTCGATGCCGACGTTCCGCTATCGGCCGTTCGCCGAGGAGGTCGAGCCGATCACGCTGCCCGACCGCACCTGGCCGGACAAGGTCATCGACCGGGCGCCCGGCTGGTGCGCGGTCGACCTGCGCGATGGCAACCAAGCGTTGATCGACCCGATGAGCCCGGCCCGCAAGCGCCGCATGTTCGATCTGCTGGTGCGGATGGGTTACAAGGAGATCGAGGTCGGCTTCCCCTCGGCGAGCCAGACCGATTTCGACTTCGTCCGCGAGATCATCGAGGACGGCGCGATCCCCGACGACGTGTCGATCCAGGTACTGACCCAGTGCCGTCCGGAGCTGATCGAACGGACCTTCGAGGCCTGCGCGGGCGCGCAGAACGTCATCGTGCACTTCTACAACTCCACCTCGATCCTGCAGCGGAAGGTGGTGTTCCGCGCCGACCGCGAATCGGTGAAGAAGATCGCCACCGACGCCGCGACGCTGTGCCTGGAGATCGAGAAGCGCTACCCGGACACCAACTGGCGTTACGAGTACAGCCCGGAGTCCTACACCGGCACCGAGCTGGAATACGCCAAGGACGTCTGCGACGCGGTCTCGGCGATCATCGCCCCTTCGCCGGAGAAGCCGCTGATCATCAACCTGCCCGCCACCGTGGAGATGGCGACCCCGAACGTGTACGCCGACTCGATCGAGTGGATGAGCCGCAATCTGGCCCGCCGGGACTCGATCGTGCTGTCGCTGCACCCGCACAACGACCGCGGCACCGCCGTCGCCGCCGCCGAGCTGGGCTACCAGGCCGGCGCCGACCGGATCGAGGGCTGCCTGTTCGGCAACGGCGAGCGCACCGGCAATGTCTGCCTGGTCACGCTGGGGATGAACATGTTCTCCCGCGGCATCGACCCACAGATCAACTTCTCCGATATCGATGAGATCCGCCGCACCGTCGAGTACTGCAACCAGCTGCCGGTCCACGAGCGTCACCCCTACGGTGGCGACCTGGTCTACACCGCGTTCTCCGGCAGCCACCAGGACGCCATCAACAAGGGCCTGGACGCGATGAAGACGGCGGCCGACGCCGCCGAGTCCGATGTCGACGACATCGTCTGGGAGGTGCCCTACCTGCCGATCGACCCGAAGGACGTCGGCCGCACCTACGAGGCGGTCATCCGGGTCAACTCGCAGTCCGGCAAGGGCGGGGTCGCCTACATCATGAAGACCGACCACGGGTTGGCGTTGCCGCGCCGGCTGCAGATCGAGTTCTCCCAGGCGATCCAGAAGATCACCGACGGCGAGGGCGGCGAGGTGACGCCCAAGGAGATGTGGGATGTCTTCCACCAGGAGTATCTGAGCCCGATCCGCCCGCTGGAGCGGATGCGCCAGAAGGTCACCGCGTCGGAGACCGACGGCGGGGTCGACTCGATCGTGGCCGTGGTGAAGGTCGAGGGCGTCGAACAGGAGATCACCGGCAAAGGCAACGGGCCGCTCGCCGCGTTCGTCGACGCGATCGCCACGGTCGGCTTCGACGTCGAGGTGCTGGACTACTCCGAGCACGCCATGTCCGCGGGCGACGACGCGCAGGCCGCCGCCTACGTGGAGTGCGCGATCGGCGACCGGGTGGTGTGGGGCGTCGGCATCGCCACCTCGATCACGACCGCGTCGCTGCGCGCGGTGGTGTCGGCGGTGAATCGGGCGCACTGACAGCGCCTCGGCGACACATCCGATCGGGCGTCGTGACGGTTCTGCCGCGCGGCGCCCGATCGTGCTGGCGCAGACCACTTGTCGGTGGCCGGTCGCTCCCCACGTCCGGCACGCCTACCGCAGGGCGGCGTAGCGAACCCCGTGCTAGCGTTGGATTCGCACTCCAAGCGCCGAGCTCTCTGCTCGAATTCCCGAGCAGATGGGGGAACCGTGACAACAAACGACCACAATCCGACCTCTCCGCCCTGGCTGCAGAGTCATTCCGTGGATACGGCCGAAGTCAGCGACGCGGAGTCATCGGCCACCGTCCCATCGGCCGAGGCGATCGGCGGCGCGGAAGCGAAGGAACCCGACGTGGCGGATGGGCCGGCCCAGCCGGACGCACAGCCCGAACAGCCGGAGCCGCAAGGCTCGACGGAACAGACCACGGTCTACCCGCAAGCGGCCGTGCCGCCGCAGTCCTGGGCTCCCCCGCAGGCCGGGCCTGCCGAACCCTACGGTTCGTACGCCCCGCCGAGCCCTGGCGCGTACCCGCCACCGTCGCCCTTTCCCGGGGAGACGTTCCCTACCGGCGCATTTCAGCCACCGTCGAGTCACAGCGGTAACCACCCCGTAGCCACGCCGCCGGACGGGCCCAATCCCGGTTACGGCGAGTACCGCCAGGAGATCGGCGGCGACGGCTTGGTCCGGCGTGTGCCCATGGACTCCGCGCAGCCCGAACCCGCTGCGCCGCAGCCCGATCAGCCCAGCGGCCCGATCTACAGCTGGGCGCCGCCGCCCCCGCCGGTGACGCATCAGCCTCCGCCGCCTGCCTACCAGCATCAACCGCCGCCGCACCCGATCGGGCAACCGCAGGTGCCGAGCTGGCAGGGCGGGCCTGCCCCGCATCAGTCCGCACCGCCGTTCCAACCGCAGCATGTGCCGCAGCCCGGCCAGCCGGGACATTCGGTGAACGACCTGAATCTGCTCAGACGGGCTCGCAGGGCGCCGCGCAGTGGTTGGCGCCGTGCGGTGCACAAGGCGTCCGGCGGCATGATCAACCCGGGCGAGTCGGCGGCCGACATCGTCTACCAGGACCTCGTCGACCGGGTGAACCAGCCGGTGCGCGGCGACTACCGGATCGCGATCCTCTCGCTGAAAGGCGGCGTCGGAAAAACCACCACCACGGTCGGTCTCGGCTCCACCTTCGCCTCGCAGCGCGGTGACCGGGTGATCGCGATCGACGCCAATCCCGATCTGGGCACGCTCGCGCACCGGGTGCCGCGGCAGACCCGCTCCACCGTGCGCAATCTGCTCGAGGATCAGCACATCACCAGGTACTCCGACGTGCGGGCGCACACCTCGCAGGCGCCGAGCCGCTTGGAAGTGCTTGCCAGTGAACAGGATCCGGCGGTCTCCGAGGCCTTCAGCGAAGCGGACTACCGCAAGGCGATCAGCATCCTGCAGTCGTTCTACAACATCATCCTGACCGACTGCGGTACCGGCTTGATGCACTCCGCGATGGCGGGCGTGCTGGATATGGCGAGCTCGCTGGTGCTGGTCACCTCGCCTGCCATCGACGGCGCGCGCAGCGCGTCGGCCACGCTGGACTGGCTCGACCACCACGGCTACGGCAAGCTGGTGGAGCGAACGGTGGTGGTGGTCAACGCCTCCCGGCGCGGCGCGTCCACCGTCGATCTCGACCAGCTGCGCAAGCTGTTCCTCGACCGCACCCGCGCGGTGCAGGTGGTGCCGTTCGACGACCACCTCGCCGAAGGCGCGGAGATCGATCTGGAACTGGTGAGCAAGCCGACGCGGCGGGCGCTGCTGGAATTGGCGGCGATGGTCGCCGACGACTTCGGCTACGTCAGCGCGCAGGCCCAGCACCCCTACCGGAATCAGCCACCGCACGGGTTCTGATCGGCTCGGCACCGCCGCCGGTGATCATCCTCGTGTGGCGGTGTCCTTTCCGTTCCTCGTCTCAGGGTCGGCGGTCGCCAGCGCGGCGGCGGACTCGAACGCCGCGAGCACGGCCGCGATCGCCGGACGGGCGTCGGCCCGCGGACGGGTGGCCAGTTCGTACAACCGGGCGGCACGCACGCCGGACAGCCGCAGCACCGCCAGCGCGGGGTGGCCGACGGCGTAGCGCGGCATGAGCGCAACGCCGTAGCCGGTGGCGACCAACGTCTCGATGACGCGAAAATCGTTGAGCCGCTGCGCGATGCGCGGCTGCACACCGGTCACCGTGGCGATGGAGCGCAGCACGTCGTCGACGGGGAAACCGCCCCGCACACTCAGCCAGGTCTCGTCGGCCAATTCCTCCGGTGCGACCGACGAGCGGCCCGCGAGACGATGGGTCGGTGCGGCCACGACATCGATGGGCTCGCGCATGAGCACCTGGGTCGCGACGCGCGGGTCGGTGATCGGCGCGGCGCGTTCGTCGCGGTGGGTCAGGACCACGTCGTAGTCGGCGAGCAGTCGCGCCACTTCCGAGGGTGGCACGTCCTCGTCCCGCGCGATCACCTCGACACCGCTGTCCACCATGCCGGGCAACACGTGCGGCAGCAGCAACGCACCGCCCGAGGGGAACACCGCGACGCGGACCCGCCCGCGCGGCGAGCCGCGGTAGTAGGCCATCTCGGCGACCGCGCGATCCATGGCCGCGAGCACCTCGTCGGCGCGCACCACCAGGGCGCGGCCCGCGTCGGTCAGCCGGACCCGCCTGCCGTCGGGTTCGAGCAGGGCCACGCCCGCTTCCCTGGCCAGCACCTTGAGCTGTTGGGAGACGGCGGAGGGCGTCATGGACAGCGCCGCGGCCACGGCGGCGACGGTGCCGCGGTCGGCGAGCTCACGCAGCACACGCAGTCTTTCCAGAGCCATGGGCGGGCCGGGCGCGGCGGTTGCATCTTCCAACTCCATTAAGAAAAGCTACATCATTGATCCATAATTATTCGATTGTTCTGATTGTTAGCGGGCCGCACGATGAATGGCGTGACCAACCGTGACCGCCTGCTCGGCTTGACCGTCGTCCTGCTCTGGGGGTTGAACTTCCTCGCCATCCGGGTGGGGCTCGACCACTTCCCACCGTTCTTCTTCGCGGCGCTGCGCTTCGCGGTGCTCGCGGTTCCCGCGCTGCTGTTCATTCCGCGCCCTCCGGTGCGGATGCGCTGGATTCTGCTGTACGGCACCGGTTTCGGCATCCTGCAGTTCGCGTTCCTGTTCACCGCCATGCGGGTGGGCATGCCGACCGGACTGGCCTCGCTGGTGCTGCAATCCTCCGCGCCGTTCACCGTGCTGCTCGGCACGCTGCTGCTGGGTGAGCGGATGCACCCGGCCCAGGTCGCGGGCATCGCCGTCGCGGTGGCGGGCATGGCGGTGATCGGCTGGGACCGGCTGGCACACGCCACACTGCTGCCGGTGCTACTGACGCTGGCGGGCGGCCTGGGCTGGGCCTTCGGCAATATCGGCGCGCGCCTGGCCGGGACCGAGACCCCTGGTGTCAACCCGCTGCACCTGATGCTGTGGACCACCGCGATCCCGCCGGTGCCGCTGTTCGCGCTCTCCGCGCTCGTGGAGGGGCCGACCACGGGGGCTCGCGCCCTGGTCGAGGCGTTCGCACCGGCGGGCAGGCCCGCCCTGCTGGCACTCGCCTACATCGCGGTCCTCGCCACCGTGGTGGGGACGGGGTTGTGGACCTACCTGCTCGGTCGCTATCCGGCCGGCTTGGTCGCGCCGTTCTCCCTGCTCGTTCCGATCGTCGGGATCGCGGCGGCGTGGACTTTCCTGGGCGAGACCCCGACCCCGTTGTCGCTGGTCGGTGGAGTAGTGGTGCTGGCGGGCGCGTTCGCGGCCACGTCGAGCAGGCCGCGTGCGGTCACGGCGGACGCCTGCCTCGAGACACCGAGAACGGTCGCTATCACCGGGCAACCGGCCTGAGCGGGCGGTCACACCTCCCCGCCGGGTGCTCGACCGCACAGTCGCCGCGATCCGCACGGGCGCTTCACGGGGTCGGTGCTCGGTGATCGGTTTGCCGCTTTAAGGTAGTGCCCGGCGTGGAAGTTGGTCCCTAGGCTAGGCAGCAGAGCGGCGCATGGCAGACAATCAGTGGACCGTATCGCGAAGAGCATTGCTTCGTAACACGGTCGCAGCGGGGGTGGCGACGGCGGGGGTACTGGCGGCGGGTGCGCTGCGGCCGACGCCGGCCGCGGCGGATCACGGCGGCAGACGAGTCGCGGTACTCGGTGGCGGTGTCGCGGGCCTGACCGCGGCGCATGAACTGGCCGAACGCGGATTCCGGGTCACCGTCTACGAAAAACGCGCGTGGGGCGGTAAAGCCCGCAGCGTCGGCGTGCCGGGCACCGGAGCGAACGGGCGCCCGGACCTGCCCGGGGAACACGGCTTCCGCTTCTTCCCCGGCTTCTACCAGCACGTGCCGGACACGATGCGCCGAATCCCGTTCCCGAACAATGCCAACGGCGTCTGGGACAACCTCGTCGCGGTGCCGGAAGCGCGCTTCGCCCGGCGCGGCGGTGACGACTTCCGCGTTCCGCTGGGTCCGCGCGCCCGCACGGCATTCGATCCCGATGGCTTCCGTGAAACGCTCGGCGCGGCGCTGTCGACCACGTTGAAATTGCCGCCGGCGGAGGGCGTCTACTTCGCCGGACGGCTGCTGGTCTTCAACACCAGCTGCGACGCGCGCCGCCTCGGCCAGTGGGAGGCCACCTCCTGGCACGACTTCGTCGGCGGCCACGTGCGCTCGCACGAGTTCCGCGCACTGCTCTCGCGCACGCTGACCAGCATCATGGTCGCCGCGAAGGAGAACGTGGCCAGCGTGCGCACCATCGGCACGATGGGCGAGCAGTTCCTCGGCAATCCCTTGGGGATCGGCAACGACGGCGGCCTGGACCGCGTACTGAACGGCCCGACCAACGCGGTCTGGATCGACCCGTGGATGCGGCGGATCCGCGAACTGGGCGCGGAGTTCGTGCTCGGAGCCGAGGTGCGCGAGCTGGAGGTGCGCGACCGCAGGATCACCGCGGCGCGCGTCGTGGACGAGACCGGCGTCCAGCGCACGATCGAGGCCGACTACTTCGTCGTGGCGCTGCCCGCCGAACGGGCGCGCACCTTGTGGTCGCCGCAAGTGCTCGCCGCCTGGCCCGAACTGGCGGGAATGGACAACCTGTCCACCGACTGGATGAACGGCATCCAGTTCTATCTGCGCAGACCGGCAGACATCTCGCGCGGCCACACCGCCTACATCGACGCGCCTTGGTCGCTCACCTCGATCACCCAGAACCAGCTGTGGCGCCGCAAGCTGACCGAGTTCGGCGACGGCAGTGTGCAGGACTGCCTGTCGGTGGACATCTCCGACTGGAACACCCCCGGCATCTTGTTCGGCAAACCGGCCAAGGAGTGCACCCACGAGGAGATCGCTCGCGTAGCGTGGGCCCAGATCAGGGTCCACCTGGACGATCGCGGCGAGGTGCTGAGCGACGCCGACCTGCACTCCTGGTTCCTCGACCCGGGCATCACCTGGCAGGAGGGGCAGCGGCGCAACGCCAACGCCGACCCGCTGCTGATCAACACCGCCGGGTCGTGGGAGTACCGTCCGCAGGCGCACGGAACATTGGAAAACCTGTTTCTGGCGGGTGATTACGTGCGCACGAATGTGGACTTGGCCACCATGGAGGGCGCCAACGAGTCCGCGCGAGCCGCGGTGAACGCGCTGCTGGACGTGGCCGGCTCCAACGCGGAGCGCTGCCGGATGTACACCCTCTACCGCGCGCCCGAACTGGAACCGCTGCGCCGGATCGACGCCGACCGCTACGCGGCCGGACAGCCGAACATGTTCGACGCCCCTGCGTGAACGGCACGTGGTCGAACTCTCTTCGCCCGAATCGAATTCGATCGCCAACGGCCCGGGACGATGCTTGAATCGAGATATGCGCGAGAGCACCGTCCCGAACGAGATCACCGACGCGGCAGACCTGCGGGAATTGCTCGGCGAGGTGGCGCCGCGCGCCGCCACCAAGGAGCGGACCGCACTGCATGCCAGGGACCGGGAGTGGATCGCGACCTCTCCGTTCCTGGTGATGAGCACCAGCGACGCGAACGGCAACTGCGACGCCTCCCCGAAAGGCGATCCGGCGGGGTTCGTGCGGGTACTCGACGACACCACCCTCGCCATCCCGGAGCGCCCCGGTAACCGGCGCGCCGACGGCTACCTCAACATCCTGGCCAACCCGCACGTCGGCCTGCTGTTCGTGATCCCGGGCCGCCGGGAGACGCTGCGGATCAACGGCCGCGCCCGCTTGGTGCGCGACGCGCCGTACTTCGACGACATGGTAGTGCGCGGTCACCGCCCGATCCTCGCGGTCGAGGTGGACATCGACCAGATCTTCTTCCATTGCGCCAAGGCGTTCATACGCAGCCACCTGTGGGAGCCCGAACAGTGGCCGCAGGACACCTTGCCGAGCGCTGCCTGCCTGGTCAAAGAGGTATATACGAACGTCACCGAGACGGTGGAGGAGCTGGAGCGCTACTACTCGCCGGAGAACTACGAGGCCAAGCTCTACCGCGACTGAGCCGCGTGGCCCACGCCACCCGACCGCGGCGCGCCCGGATCGCGGGGCGAACATAGACTCGCGACGTGGCAGACATATCGGTGCGCGGACGGCTCGCGCTCGCGGCGGCCGCCGCGGCGTCCTGGGCCTCGCAGAAGGCGGGTCGCGGCAAGGGCTCGATGATCGGCGGCCTGATCGCGTTGAAGATCGATCCGACCGTGATGGACCAGCTGGGACGCCGGCGGCGCACCGTGCTGGTGACCGGCACGAACGGCAAGTCCACCACCACGCGGATGACCACCGCCGCGCTCAGCACGCTGGGCGCGGTCGCGACCCAGGCCGACGGCGCGAATATGGACGCCGGCATCGTCGCCGCGCTCAACGCGCACCGGCGCGCGCCGCTGGCCGCGATCGAGGTGGACGAACTGCACCTGCCGCACGTCACCGATTCGTTGAACCCCTCGGCGGTGATCCTGCTGAACCTCAGCCGCGACCAGCTCGACCGGGTCGGCGAGATCAACATGATCGAGCGCAAGTTGCGCGCGGGCTTGGCGAAGCACCCGGCGACCGTCGTGATCGCCAACTGTGACGACGTGCTCGTCACCTCGATCGCCTACGACCATCCCAACGTGGTGTGGGTGTCGGCGGGCAGCGGCTGGGCGATGGACGCGACCAGCTGCCCGCGCAGCGGCGAGCCGATCATCTGGGAGGGCGCGCACTGGCGCAGTACCGGTGCAGACTTCCAACGCCCCGAACCGGATTGGTGGCTCGACGGGGACGATCTGGTCGCCCCGGAGAGCGCGCGCTACCCGTTGCGGCTCGCGCTGCCCGGACGGGCCAATCGCGGCAACGCCGCACAGGCGGTGGCGGCGGCCGTCGCACTGGGCGCCGACGCGCGGGAGGCCGTCGCGGCCGCGGGCACGGTCCGTGAGATCGCGGGCCGCTACCGCACCGTGCAGGTCGGCGAGCACGACGCGCGTCTGCTGCTGGCCAAGAACCCGGCCGGGTGGCAGGAGGCGCTGTCGATGATCGAGCCGACCTCGGCGGGCCTGGTGATCGCGGTGAACGGCCAGGTGCCCGACGGCGAGGACCTGTCGTGGCTGTGGGACGTGCGCTTCGAGCACTTCGAAGGCGTGCAGGTGGTGGCGGCGGGCGAGCGCGCCACCGATCTCGCGGTGCGCCTGACCTACGCGGGCGTGGAGCACACGACGGTGCCCGATCCGGTGCGCGCCATCGCGTCGTGTCCGGCGGGCCATGTGGAAGTGCTCGCGAACTACACCGCCTTCCGTGATCTCAACCGTGACCTCGAGGAGCGGGCATCATGAGTGAGTCGACCATTCGCATCGGCTTGGTGCTGCCGGACGTGATGGGCACCTACGGCGACGGCGGCAACGCCCTCGTACTGCGCCAGCGGCTGCGCATGCGCGGCTACGACGCCGAGATCGTCGAGATCACGCTGCCGGAACCGGTGCCGGATTCCCTGGACATCTACACCCTCGGCGGCGCGGAGGATTCCGCTCAGCGTCTGGCCACCCGGCACCTGCAGCGCTACCCCGGTTTGCAGCGCGCCGCCGCGAAAGGCGCTCCCGTCCTGGCGATCTGCGCGGCCATCCAGGTGCTCGGCCAGTGGTACGAGACCTCCGCGGGCGAGCGGGTGGACGGCGTCGGCCTGATCGACGTCACCACGTCGCCGCAGCACAAGCGCGCCATCGGCGAGGTGACGACCACACCCCTGCTCGACGGGCTCACCGCGGCGCTCACCGGCTTCGAGAACCACCGGGGCGGCACCAAACTCGGCGGCGAGGCGCACGGCTTGGCCCGCGTCACCCGAGGCGTCGGCAACGGCGTCGGCGACGGGCTCGAGGGCGTCGTCCAGGAGTCGGTGATCGGCACCTACATGCACGGCCCTGCGCTGGCCCGCAATCCCGAACTCGCCGACCTGCTGCTGATGCGCGCACTCGGCGTCAGCGAGCTGGCTCCGCTCGACCTCCCCGAGGTCGACCAGTTGCGCAGGGAGCGGCTGCGCGCCTGAATCGGCCGGACCGCGATCTCGGCGTCCTCCCTCCGGGGCCGGCCCGGCGAACACGGTGGACGCGGCCGGTGAGCAACGGTGTCTACCCCCGCGCGACGATCGTCCGAGTCGTCGCATGCGGCTGCGAGTCGGCGGCCTGCGTCGGACCCCGGTTCGATAAGTCGGTCGCCGCCACCGAGCTCTGGGACACGGATGTGCCGCGCGCCGGACCGTCTCTCGGAACTCGGCGGCAGCTCGATCGTGATCAGCCGGCCGCGCCGAGCGTCGCCGATCAGCCGCCGACCTCCGTGACATCGACGGAAACGGTGATCGCACTGTCCTTCGCGTCGGTGTAGATGATGCCGCGCAGCGGAGGGACGTCGGCGTAGTCCCGGCCCCAGGCGGCGGTGATGTACCGCTCGTCGCCGAACTGGTCGTTGGTGGGGTCCAGGTCGATCCAGTGGCCCGCGCGATCGTCCTCGTCCGCACCGGGCATCCACACCGCCGCCCAGGCATGTGTGGCGTCCGAGCCGACCATCCGCTCCTTCCCCGGCGGCGGATCGGTGGCCAGATAGCCGGACACGTACCTGGCGGCGAGGCCGTGCGAGCGCAGGCAGGCGACGGCCAGGCGGGCGAAGTCCTGGCACACGCCCGCACGGGCCGCGAACACGTCGGCCACTCGGGTGGACACGGTCGTGGCGCCGGACCGGTAGGCGAAGTCGGTGTAGATGCGGGTGTTCAGCTCGGCCACCGCGTCCAGCAGCGGCCTGCCCGGCAGAAAGGATTCGGCCGCGTACCCGGTGATCTCCGCGGCGATCTCGGGCGGATGCAGGTCGAGGGCGAACTCCCGCGCGAACGGCCTCGTCGCGCTGGTCGGGCGCGCTTTCTCCCATCGCTCGGCGGCCGGTCCCGTGCGATCGTGGCCGGGAGCATCGACTTCCACCAGGGATTCGCCGATGACCGTCAGGGCGCGATGCACGCTGGTGACATGGAAATAGGAGGTGGTGTTGCCGTACACGTCCCCGCCGACCGACCGGTCCGACGGTGCGGGGTCGATCCGGATGTCGTGGGCGAGCAGTCGCTGGCCCGGCAGATCGCGCGGCGTCAAGTACGCGCGACCGTAGGAGCTGGTGACCTCCCCGGAGTACGCGTACTTGGTGCGATGCTCCACCCGGTAGCGCCGGGCCGCAGCGCCGGGGCCGGTCATCCGACGACCTGGGCGCTGCCCCACAGCGGCTGGATGCCCACCGGGAGCGACAGCGTGGTGGTCTCGAACGATTCGGAAACCTTGCGCAGGCGCAGATGCACTCCCTCCAGCAACTCGGCCAGTTCGGTGCGCCGGTCGTCGGCATCGGTCACCTCGAGATCGTCGGAGTCGAGGCGGCGCAGCATGCGTCGCGCGTCCGCGAGCAGCCGCTGCGGACGCGACGAGCCCGACGCTCCGGGCAGCGCGTGGAAATCGGCGTGGAGCCGGTCGAGCTGATAGGCCAGCGATCGCGGGTTGGCGGTGTCGAAAAGCAGGAGTTCGGCGACGTTCGCGGTCCGCACCGAATCGCGGTGGCGTCGACGGTAACTCACCGAGGACTCGCTGACCCGCAGCACCCAATCGGTGACCTCCCGCTCGGTCTCGTCCGGATACTGCTTGGTGAGCGCGGCCGACAGCAACGCGGTCAGGGCGAGACCGCGCTCGATTCGCTTGCCGATGTCTCTGACGTACCACCCGGTGTCGCGCAGCAGCGACTCTCCATCGATCCCGGACAGCGCGAGCAGCCCGGCCAGGGTTCGCGAATGCACCTCCGACAGCTCCGCCTCCAGGTCGTCGGTCGCGGCCGGATAGCCGGCCAGCGCACGGTCGACCGCGCCGAGGATCATCCAGGTGTCCACCGGCAATTGGTCGCGTACCGCGCGCGCGGCGCTGCCGTACCGATCGATCGCGAAGGCCAGCGATCCGGGCAGCTCCCGATCGATCGTCAGGGTGACGAGGTAGTCGTGGCCCTCGCGGGACGCGCCGGGCACCGGTGCGTCCACCTCCCCTCCCGCGGTTTTGCCCGACCCTGGCGCCGCAACGGCACTCGACTCCTGAGCGTGATGCGCGGTGGATCCGGCCGAGGCGTGCGATCGATCGTCGCCGTAATGCGCGACGCCCGCCTCACCTTCCACGCGGCCCGACAGCGAGAGCATGCCGCGATCGACCGAACTCTGCTGCGGCGCAAGGGCTCGCACCTCCGGACCGAACAGGCCCTCCGTCGGCGCCGCGGTGGCGGTGGCGCGGCCGAGGGCGGCCAAGAGGATCGGCATCGCCTGCGCGCCCTCCAGCCATGGGCGATACCGGAACTCCTGGTAGCGCTCGTGGGTGGCGATCAGGAGGCGGACGGTGTCCTCCGCGCGCTCGCCGTAGCGGCCCATCCAGAAGAAATCGTTGAGCACGCGCGGAGAGCTGATCGCTTCCACCGGCGGTGCGGTGCGCCGTTCGCGCTCCGCGCGCGGCGGCTCGATGCCGATCGCGGCGGCGGCCGTCGGCGCGGCCCGCACCCATATGTCCTTGGCGGCGATCTTGATCGCGGCGCGCTCGGTCGTGCGCTGACGCAACTGGCCGAGTCCACCGGACATCACGGTGTAGCCGCCGCGATGGGCGAGCGAGAACAGTCGCATGCCGACCGGAGCGGCGGCGAGTCCGTCGTGATCACGAACGGCGGGCGCGACGGAGAACTGCGCCGGTTCCTGGCCTACCCACTGCCACCCGTGCGCCTCGATCCTGGCCTTCACCTCGTCGCGCTGTGCCCGGCTCAGCTCGGGGCCGAACAGCGTGCCCCCGTCGACCGCCGAGCGGAGGATCAACTTTTCCAGATTCGCGATCAGATGCTCGCGCTCCCGGTCGTGACCGCCCCAGTACGACGGCGCACCCTCCAGCAGCAGGTCCTCATCGAGGAGCGCGCGCGACAGCCCGGGCAGGAAGCCGGCCAGCGCGGGGTTCTCCAACAGCCCGCTGCCGAGGGTGTTCACCACCGTCACCGCGCCGCGGCGCAGCACTTCGACCAGTCCGACCACACCCAGCCGCGAATCCGGCCGCAAGTCCAGCGGATCGGAGAGCTCGGCGTCCACCCGGCGCAACACTACGTCCACCCGTTCCAGCGTGCCGAGCGAGCGCATCCACAGCGAACCGTCCCGCACCACCAGGTCGGCGCTCTCCACCAGCGGAAAGCCGAGCGTGGAGGCCAGCGTCGCCTGATCGAAAGCGGTCTCGGATCGAACGCCGGGGCTGAGTACCACGACCACCGGCTCGTCGTCGGCCTGCGCCGATTCGATCAGCATCGATCGCATCGCCCTGGCAAAAGGCGTCAGCGGACGCGGATTGGCGTGCTCGAACGACTCCGGGATAGCGGTCGACACCACTCTGCGGTCCGCCAGCGCGTATCCGGCGCCGGAGGGCGCCTGCGTCCAGTCGGCGAGCGCCCGGAACTGCCCGTCGCTCCAGCGGCTGAGATCACAGGCGTGCAGGAAGAGCTGATGCCGGCCCGGCACGGTGATGCCGTGCGCGGCCCGGACGTAGCCGCGGTTGCCGAATACGACTTCCGGTGCGAGCAGCCCGGAGCCGAGCGTCCTGCGTGGGCCGTAGACATCGGTGAGCACTTCGTCGAGCACGCGGGAGCGCTGTTCCAACCCGGCCTCCAGCCGGGTCCAATCGTCCGCGGCGACCAGCAAGGGAATCGGGTCGAGCCGCCACGGCGCCGGCGCCGTGATCTCGGCCGAAGGGCCGGTCTCGAGATAGGTGATGCCGTCGTCATCGATCAGCCTGCGCACCCGGCTGTCCAGCCTGTCGAGGCCCGCACCGCCGAGTTCGGCGAAGTCGGCGGACAATGCCGACCACATTCGGCGCACTGTGCCGTTGGCGTCGATCAATTCGTCGTAGTAGCCCGCCACGGGCGCACCGCATTCGTCGTACGCGGCGGTGTCGGCGCCCTCTCTGCGGTAGCGCGTGATCTGCTCGCGCACGGTCGTGCCGGGCGCGGTTTCCCGCGGCTCATCGCGCAACGTCACTGCGCCGACCTCACTTCCGCCGCCAGGTGTGCCCAACGGTCGCCGAATGCTTCGCACCCGAATAGGAACGATCACCTCCACCGCTCCACATTCGTGGGCTGTGTGGACATTTTCGCATGTAGTACCGCATTTGATAGGCGAACCGCAGCCCTCCCCACACTGTTGGCCACAGGGTTGCAGTGAAATTGCGCAAACGCGAGCACGCGACACACGGGCTCCAGGTCCCCCCGCATCGGCCGGGCCGGTGGTATCACCGAATCACGACTCAGATCTCGTCAGGAGGTCCCATGCGTACACCAGGTTGTTCATCCTGCGAATCCGCGTTCGACCACTGCCACGGAACTTTGATCGTCCACGCGAGCCGGATCGCCGAATGCACCGACGAACACTGCCTCGATTTCAGCCATGTCCGGCACACGTTCGTCCTCGATTGCCGCGCCCTCGCAGGCGGTTGCCGGTGCACCGAGGACGACGCGGTCACCCGGCGCGCCTGAGCGGTTCCGTACCCTGGCCCGGTGAGCTATGACCACGTGTTGCTGCCGTCCGGTGTCGCGTCGTCGATCGCGGAGGTCGACGCCTACCTGAGCACCCAGCAGGGCGTCCCCGAGTCGGGCGCGGTCGCGCGGATCGCGGCCGAGTTGAACAGACGCAACGCGGAACTGCCGGATGAGGACAGCTTTCTCAGCACCGTTCCGGTCGGCGGGGCGGCCACAGGTGCCGCGCTCTACGTGCCGTGTCCCTACGACGCGATCGGCTTCGTGCGGCACCTGCTGTTCGAACTCGCCACACCGCTGAACTACGCCGTCTACGACCCGCAACTGGCTTGGCTGATCGATCCCGCCGGGCACGTCAGGGCCACCGTCACCCACGGCGGCGCGGGCGAGTTCCCCTACCTGACCAAAGCGCTGATCGAGCAGTGGATTCCTGAGCTCAGCCCACCCAACCCGTACCTCGTCGTCGAACGCGGTGAGCAGTTCTACATCCAGACCTACCGGGAGAACTCCGGCGCTTACACCCTGGAATACCGGGACGGCGCACCCGACAAGCATTTCGGTACCACGGTCCCCGACCCCGCCACCGTCGCCGCCCTCATCTGGGACTGGGCCAACGACGACCGCACCCGCTTCCCCGGCCTGCCCTGGTCCCGCGTCGACGTCTGAGCCCGGTCACTGGTTCTGGGCGGCCAGCCTGCCCGCGAGCGCGAGGAACGAGGCGCCGAAGGCACGGCGCATCCAGGTGACGACTCCGGGGCGGGAGACGACCTGGTCGCGGACGGCGGCGGCGCAAGCGCCGTAGACCGCGAACACCACGAAGGTGGCGAGCATGAATATGCCGCTCAGCTCGAGCATGCGAGCCAACGCGTTCGGCGCGCCGGTGGGCACGAATTGCGGGAGGAACGCGAAGAAGAAGATGGTCAGCTTCGGGTTGAGCAGGTTGAGCAGCACCGCCGAGGTGATCACGTTCCGCGCCGAGGGGGCCGTCGGCTCGGTGGGCTCCGGCATCGCGAGCACGCCCTTATCCCGGAACGTCGTCCAGGCCATGTACACCAGATAGGCGACGCCGAGGTACTTCAGCGTCTGGAAGGCGACCGCGCTCGCGTTGAGCAGCGCGGCCAGGCCGGTGATCGCCGCGACCATGTGCGGGACGGTTCCGAGCGCACAGCCGAGAGCCGCGATCACGCTGGCCCGCGCGCCGCGGGACAGTCCGGCGGCCAACGTGAACAGCACGCCGGTGCCGGGAGTGGCGACGATGACGAGCGTCGTCAGCAGGAATTCGATGCTCATCCACGACACGGTAACCCACCCGCGGCAGGGCGCAATACCGCTCGCCGGACTCGCGTTCACCGAGTTCGGACGCGTTGTCTTCCCGCGGGCCGAACGGGCGAGGCCGCTACAGCGCGCGCCGCCCGGACAGCGCGCGTCCGAGGGTCAGTTCGTCGGCGAACTCCAGGTCGCCACCCATGGGCAGGCCCGACGCCAGCCTGGTGACGCTCAGGCCGGGGAAGTCGCGCAGCATCCGGACCAGGTAGGTGGCGGTGGCCTCCCCCTCGGTGTTCGGATCGGTCGCGATGATCACCTCGCTGACGTCGACGCCGTCCTCCTGGTTTCCGATGCGCGCCAGCAGTTCCCGGATCCGCAACTGGTCGGGACCGATACCGCTGAGCGGGTCGAGCGCGCCACCGAGCACGTGGTAGCGGCCGCGGAACTCCCTGGTGCGCTCGATCGCCTGCACGTCCTTGGGCTCCTCGACCACGCAGATCATGGTCCGGTCCCGGCGCGGATCGGCGCAGATGCGGCACAGCTGCCCGTCGGAGACCGTTCCGCACGTCACGCAGAACTGCACACCGTCGCGCACCTTCTGCAACGCGGCCTGCAACCGGTCGATCTCCGGCGGTTCCACCCCGAGCAGGTGAAAGGCGATGCGCTGCGCGCTCTTCGGACCGACGCCGGGCAGCTTGCCCAATTCGTCGATCAGATCCTGGACCGGACCCTCGTACAACTGCTACCTCGGCTCAGAAACCGGGCAGCGAACCGCCACCCAGGCCGCCGGACAGCGGTCCGAGCCGTTCGGCGGCGATGCGCTGGGCGTTGGACATCGCGTCGTTGACCGCGCCGATGACCAGATCCTGCAGGGTCTCGACGTCGTCGGGATCCACGGCCTTCGGGTCGATGGTCAGCGACAGCACCTCGCCGCTGGCCTTGATGGTGACCTTGACCAGCCCACCACCCGCCGCGCCTTCCACTTCGGTCGCCGCGATATCGGCCTGGGCTTCCATCACCGCCTGCTGCATCTGCTGCGCCTGAGCGAGCAACTGTTGCATGTCGAACTGACCACCTGGCTGCACGGGAGGGTCCTCTCTGGAGAAGGTGTCATCGGCCAGCCTAGTCCTGCCGCACCGCGCCCCCGGCGCGGCCCGACAGTCCTGATGTGCGTGGCGCATGGTCGATAACAGGTTGGGTAGTTCCGGTGGAGATCGACCGACAGCGCCCTACCATCGACACCGGATCGAGACCGGTGTGCCAAATCTGGAGACGAAGATGATCGCAGCCCGTGCACGTTTGCTGAGCGCCCTGGTGCTCACGCTCGGTGTTCCCAGTGTCTTTCTCGGCGCCGCCGGGCCGGCAGCCACCGCCGACACGGGGATCGTCGAGGCTGAGATCGTCGAGTCGACAGAGATCGTCGAGTCGACAGGGATCGTCGAGTCGACAGAGATCGTCGAGTCGACAGAGATCGTCGAGTCGACAGAGATCGTCGAGTCGACAGAGATCGTCGAGTCGACAGAGATCGTCGAGTCGACAGAGATCGTCGAGTCGACAGAGGTGATCGACGGGCAAGAGGCCATCGAGGCCGAGACCACCCCCGCCGTCGCCGACTACGGGAACGGCTGCGTCCTCTACCCGGACGACAAGGCCGCGACGCTCGATTCACTGCGCTCGCGGTGCTCGGCGCAGCAGCAGGACGCCATCTTCCGCGCCGCGCCGCTGGGCGCGGTTCCGACCGGTGTGAAGGCGGGCTGGGTGACCCGCCCGCCGGTCATGCAGGCCATCGCACCCCCGCTGTGGATCGGCAAGACCTTCTACACCGGCCCGGACGGCGGCTACCTGATGAACCGCCTCACCGGCGCGGGCATCGAGGGCTGGCGCGCCGACGTCTACGTGGCCCCCGCTCTCACCGACGGGCAGCCGATCTGGGCGCTGAACTACACCCCCTCCCCGTCGCCGCAGGTCTACGACGAGATCCGGGAAGTCACCCCGGGTGTGTGGTTCGGCTACTCCTGGTGGCGCGGCGCGTTGCAGACCACGCTCCTGCTGACCTTCGCGCTCGCCTGAACACCGGGCGCCGTTGACCCTCCCGCCGCTGGAGGGTGTTGGCTGGTGCCATGACGGCAACCGTCCCCATCGGGGAGTTCTCCAGGCTGAGCCACCTCAGCGTGAAGACGTTGCGCTACTACCACGAGATCGACCTGCTCGCTCCGGTCGGCGTCGACGCGAGTTCGGGCTATCGGCGGTACTCGACGGCGCAGGTGGCGCAGGCACAGCTGATCCGGCGATTGCGCGAACTGGACATGCCGGTACCGGAGATTCGCGCCGTGCTCGCCGCGCCGGACGAGGACGCCCGCGACACCGCGCTGCGTAAGCATCTGGAGCGCATGGAGGCGGAGCTGATGCGTACCCGCGCGGTCGTGGCATCGCTGCGTTCGCTGCTGACCCCCTCGGCCCCGATCGCCGTGGAATATCGCGTAGTTCCGGCGTTCCCGGCTGCGGCCCTGCGCGCGGTGGTGGCCGGGGAACACATCGACGCATGGTGCGAAGTGGCATTCCGAACCTTGTACGAGGCGCTGGCCACCGCCGGGATCGCGCCCGCCGGTGTCGGCGGGGCGACCTACGGCACCGGCTTCTTCGAAGAGGACGAGGGCGAGGTCGTCGCGTTCGTTCCGGTCGCCGACGCAGGCATCGTCCTGCCCTCAGGGGTTTGCGCCGTCGAACTGCCCGAGCGCCGGTTCGCCGTCACCGTGCACGAGGGTTCGTTCGACGAGTTGGACCGCACCTACGGCGCACTGGGCAGTCATGTCGCCGAACACGATGTGGCGTTGCCCGAACCGATCCGCGAGCTGTACCTGCTCGGCCCGGACGTGTCCGACGATCCCGCCGCCTACCGAACCGAACTGTGCTGGCCCATCGCCCAACCGTGAACAAAGGAGATATCCATGACGCTCTCGATCGCCCACGTCACCGTCGACTGCGACGATGCGGGCGCCCTTGCCGAATTCTGGGCACGACTGCTCGAGGCTCCCGTCGACCCCGACGCGAGCCGGGAGTTCGCCACCGTCGGCCGGACCGCGGGCGCCACCCCGGTGCTGATGTTCATCCGGGTGCCCGACAAGAACCCGGGCAAGAACGTGATCCACCTGGATCTGCACGCTCCCGACGGAGACGAGCAGGTGCGCCGCGCGATCGACCTCGGCGCGAAGCACATCGGCGACTTCGACGAGTGGGGCACGAAGTGGACGACACTGGCCGACCCGGAAGGCAATCTCTTCGATATCGCCGCCGAATAGAACCGGCGCCGAATGGAACGCCCGATCCCGGCGGCGACGACGGCCGGAACCGGACCGTCGTCGCCGCCGCGTGATCAGGCCAGTTCGCGCTGCAAGTTCGCGAGTACCTCGGCCTGGATCTTCTTCAGGCCCAGCGGCGCGAAGATGCCCTCGAAAATGCCCTTGACGCCGCCCGCACCCTTCCAGGTGGTCCGCAGCGTAACCCGCGCGCCCGCGCCCTCCGGGGTGACGGTCCAGGTGTTCACCAAGGTCGAATTCGAGTCACGCTCGGTGACAATGGAATCCGATACCGAGACGACCGCGTGCACGTTACGCGAGCGCTTCTCGGTGGCCTGCAAAGTCCATTCCGCGACGGTTCCCGCGCCCTTGCCGCCTTCGACCACCTTGTAGTCGCGGTAGTGCGACGAGAGAATGCGCGGACGCACCGTGTCGTAGTCTGCGATGGCCTCCAGCGCGCGCTGCGGATCCGCTGCCACGTCGATCGAACTACTGGCGCTGACCTGTCCCACAATGAGCTCCTTGTCCGGATGCGGTGTCTCGACAGACCCATCCTGCCCTGTCCGGGTCGGGGGGAAAACGCCGAGGGCAGACCGTGTGGCGAACTTCTTCGGACAATTCGGTATTACCTTTCGCAACATATGCGTGACATTTCTCCACGACCGTGGCCGCGCGGTGGCCTCGCCGTATCGTCCGTACTAGCGTCGAGGGGTGGCAGTGAGTCTGTTGGGGAAGGCCGGACACGCACCGGCCGCACGCGAATCAGGATTTGCCGCGCATCGAGCGGGCGTCGACCGCCTATTGGCGAGTTACCGCGCGATACCCGAGCACGCCAACGTCCGGTTGGCGAAGAAGACCTCGAACCTCTTCCGCGCCAGGGCCGCGAACCCCGCGCCCGGTCTCGATGTCTCCGGGCTGACCCGGGTCATCGCGGTGGACCCGGTCGCCGAGACCGCCGACGTCGCCGGCATGACCACCTACGAGGAGCTGGTCGCCGCCACCCTCCCGTACGGGCTCGTGCCGCTGGTCGTTCCACAGCTCAAGACGATCACGCTGGGCGGCGCGGTCACCGGCCTCGGCATCGAGTCGACCTCCTTCCGCAGCGGTCTACCCCACGAGTCGGTGCTGGAGATGGACGTGCTCACCGGCGCGGGCGAGATCCTCACCGCGACGCCGGACAACGAGCACGCCGATCTGTTCCGCGGCTTCCCGAACTCCTACGGCACGCTGGGTTACACGGTCCGGCTGAAGATCGAACTGGAACGGGTGCAGCCGTACGTCGCGCTGCGGCACGTGCGTTTTCGTGATCTGCGCGCACTGGAAGCCACCCTCGCGACGATCGTCGCGGACCGGACCTACGAGGGCGAGCGAGTCGACTACCTCGACGGCGTCGTGTTCTCCGCCGAGGAGAGCTACCTGACACTGGGCCGCGGGACCGACGAGCCGGGCCCGGTCGGCGACTACACCGGGATGGACATCTACTACCGGTCCATCCAGCACGACGGCGACACGCCCAAGCGCGACCGCCTGACCATCCACGACTACCTGTGGCGCTGGGACACCGACTGGTTCTGGTGCTCGCGCGCCTTCGGCGCGCAGAACCCCAAGATCCGCCGGTTCTGGCCGAAACGCTACCGGCGCAGCAGCTTCTACTGGAAGCTCGTGGCGCTGGACCACAAGTACCACATCGGTGACAGGCTGGAAGCCCGCAAGGGCAACCCTCCGCGCGAACGGGTGGTGCAGGACGTCGAAGTGCCGGTGGAACGCACCGCCGACTTCGTGGAATGGTTCCTGCGCGAGGTCCCGATCGAGCCGATCTGGCTGTGCCCGCTGCGTTTGCGCGAGACCGGCGCCACGAATCTGCCGGGCGAACGGACCTGGCCGCTGTATCCCTTGGAGCCGGACCGGACCTACGTGAATGTCGGATTCTGGTCGGCCGTGCCCACCGTCCCCGGGCAGCAAGAAGGCGCGGCCAACCGCGCCATCGAACGCACGGTGACCGAGTTCGACGGTCATAAGTCGCTGTACTCGGATTCTTTCTACGGCAAGGATGAGTTCGCGGCGCTCTACGGCGGAACCACCTACACCGAACTCAAGAAACGCTATGACCCGGACCAGCGCCTGCTGGATTTGTATTCGAAGGCGGTGCAACGCAAATGACGACTTTCAAGGACCGTTCCGATGTCTTCGCCGAT
Organism: Nocardia asteroides; assembly: GCA_019930625.1. Taxonomy (NCBI): domain Bacteria; kingdom Bacillati; phylum Actinomycetota; class Actinomycetes; order Mycobacteriales; family Nocardiaceae; genus Nocardia; species Nocardia asteroides. The sequence goes on along the minus strand of CP082844.1, from coordinate 2,287,567 downwards.
CTCGGGACCAAGCTCAGCATTGCCGAGATCTTCGAGACCCTCGTCGAGGGCCCGGTGCCGATCCGGCTGACGGCCTACGACGGCAGCGCGACCGGCCCGGAGGACTCGCAGTACACACTGGAGATCCGGACCCCGCGCGGCATCAACTATCTGGCGACGGCTCCCGGCGACCTGGGCATGGCCCGCGCCTACATCGCCGGCGACATGACCATCACCGGCGTGCACCCCGGTGATCCGTACGAGATCCTGAAGGCGCTGGACGGGCTGAAGTTCCGGCGGCCTTCCGCGCTGGCTCTGGTGACCATCGCGCGCTCCCTCGGCTGGGAGCGGCTCAAGCCGGTCGCCCCGCCGCCCCAGGAGACCCTGCCGCGCTGGCGCCGCATCGCCTTCGAAGGCCTGCGCCACTCCAAGACCCGCGACGCCGAAGCCATCCATCATCACTACGACGTCTCGAACACCTTCTACGAGTACGTACTCGGCCCGTCGATGACCTACACCTGCGCGGTCTACGGCGAGGAGAACTGGACGCTGGAGCAAGCGCAGGAGAACAAATACCGCCTGGTGTTCGAGAAGCTGCGGTTGAAGGAGGGCGACCGACTGCTCGACATCGGCTGCGGGTGGGGCGGCATGGTGCGCTATGCCGCCAAGCGCGGCGTCAAGGTGATCGGTGCGACGCTCTCGGCCGAGCAGGCGGACTGGGCGCAGAAGAAGATCGCCGAGGAAGGCCTGACCGACCTGGCGGAAGTGCGTCATTCCGACTACCGCGACGTGCCGGAGGGCGAATTCGACGCGGTGTCCTCGATCGGGCTCACCGAGCACATCGGGGTGCACAACTACCCGTTCTACTTCGACTACATCAAGAGCAAGCTGCGCGACGGCGGCCTGTTCCTCAATCACTGCATCACCCGCCCGGACAACACCCGCACCACCAAGGCGGGTGATTTCATCGACCGCTACGTGTTCCCGGACGGCGAGTTGATCGGTTCGGGCCGGATCATCTCCGAGATCCAGAACATCGGGCTGGAAGTGCTGCACGAGGAGAATCTGCGCGAGCACTACGCCTTCACGCTGCACGAATGGTGCAAGAATCTGGTCGCCGACTGGGACGCCTGCGTCGCGGAGGTCGGCGAGGGCACCGCGAAGGTGTGGGGCCTGTACATGGCGGGCTGCCGGCTCGGCTTCCAGCGCAACGTGGTTCAGCTGCACCAGGTGCTCGGCGTCAAACTGCCCGCCGACGGCGACTGGACCGTACCGCTGCGCCCGTGGTGGCAGCCGTAACCCGCTTCGTTCAGTAGGCCTGGCTGCCCGCCTCGTTCAGGAGTTCGGCCAAAAACGGGGCGGGTAGCTCGATGTCACCGACCTGCGCCGACGCGGGCAGGTCGGCGTGCAGCACGCGCAGGATGCCGACCACGCCGGGGCCCGCGTCCAGCAGCGGCCTGGTCCAGCCGAGGTCGGCGCAGGTCGCGACGGAGGGCAATAGCAGGTTGGTGGCCTCGCCCACCCAGCCCGAGGCGGCCAGGCATTCCGCGAGTAGTAGCGCGGCGTCCAATTGCGCGCGCGGGCGGTCCTTCTCGAGCGTGTGGCCGTACAGCGCGCGGGCACGGCGCACCGCCCGGTCGTCGGAACCGATCCGATGTTCGACGAGCAGCACGCGGATCGCGGCGAGTTCCTCCGCCTCGGCGGTGAGCAGGGCGGCGCCGGTCAGCCGATGACCCGCTTGCAGCGGCGTGTGCTCGCTGGGATCGGTGTATCGGCGATCCGCGGCCTCCATCGGCATGCCCAGCCGCAGACGTTCCGCCCGGATGTGCGCGGCCAGCCGCGGCAGCCTGTTGTCGGCGGCGATGCGCGCGCCCTCGTCCAGCCGCGTGGCGGCGGTGAACAGATCGCCGCGGACCGCTTTGACCCGGGCGCCGACGACGAAGGTCGAGATCAGGAAGTCCACCGGTCCGACCCGGGTGACCAGTTCGTGGCTCTCGTCGAGCAGCCGGTCGGCGGTCTCCAGATCCCCGCGGCGGTAGCTCATCTCGCCGAGCAGCGCGGCGGTCACGCGCACCGCGTGCGAGCGCGGACCCGAGCGCTCGTGCGCGGAATCCCAGGCCTGCTGGAAGCAGCGGGTGGCGGTGGCGACGTCGAGTTGCTCGTAGGCAGCCGCGCCTTCGCCGCAGCGGCCGAAGACCAGGCCCAGCGGATCCTTCGAGCGTTCGTGGTACTCCTGCGCCCAAGCCTGTGTCTGCCTGGCGCCCTCGAAGTCGAACCCGCACAGGTGCACGAACGTCGTCAGGTTCGCCGCGGTCGAGACCGTCCATGCGGGTAGGTCGTCCGGATGCTGGAGACAGTCGGCGACCCGATCCAGGACGCCCTCGGTGTGGTCGCGCGCGATCTGGTCGGAAGCGGCCAGCACCGCGGCCTGACAGCGCTGCAGGCGCACGTCGGCGTCACCGGTGGAGCCCCGGGCCAGGATGTTCGACAGCCTGCCGAGCGCGTTGCGCGCCGCGCCGGACTGCTGCAAGTTGACGTTCGCCCTGGCCACCGCGATCAACAGCTTGGAGCGCGACGCGACCTGTTGCATGGGCAGTTTCGAAACGCTGCCCAGCAGCGTGGCCAGCCGGGAACCGTCGATCAGGTCCATCCCGCCGCTCTCGAGCAGGTCCAACGCCATCTTCAGGTCGGTCGCGGCGAGCGCGTGATCGACCGACTTGCGCAACAGCTGATGCTCGGCGTACCAGCGCGAAGCCTTGCGGTGCAGCGACTTCAGCTTCCCGGGGTGGACGCGGTCGAGCCGGGTGCGCAGATGCTCGGCGAACAGCGGCTGCAGCCGGAACCACTCCGGGTCGTGCTCGATGCGCCGCAGGAACAGCTCGCGTTGCTCGGCCTGCTCGAGCAACTGTTCGGCGTCCGACTCCCCGGACAGCGCCGCGGCGAGCGAACCGCAGACCCGCTCGGTCACCGCGATCGACATCAGGAACTCGAGCATCCTCGGTTCCAAGGTGTCCAGCACGTTCTCGGCGAGGTATTCGCGGATGCCGTGATTGCCCTCGGAGAGTGTGGCGATCAGCTGGGCGGGGTCGGCGTTGCCGCGCAGGGACAGCCCGACCAGCTGGATGGCAGCGGGCCAGCCATCGGTGGCGGTGTGGATCTCGGTCACCTGGTCCGGGGTCAGGTCGAACCCGTTGCGGTCGACCAGGATCTGCCGGGTCTCCGCCTCGGTCAGGCGCAATGCGGCCGAGCCGATCTCGACGAGCTCGTCGTGCACCCGCATCCGCCCCGTCGGCAGGCCGGACTGCTCCCGGCTGGTCACGACGAAACGCAGGTGGTGGCAGCCGTTGTCCAGCAGGGCCTCCATCGCGCGATGCGCGCCCGCGTCGGTGATCCGATGCCAGTCCTCCACGATCACCACGACCGTCTTGCCCGCGGTATGGATCTCTTCGATGAGCGTGGGGACGACGAACGCGACGGCGTCGGCGGGCCGCTCCTCCAGTACCTGGTCCAGACCGGCGCCGACGTCCGGATGCACCCGGCGGATCGCCTGGATGAGGTGGGCCAGCAGCCAGATCTCGTTGTCGTCGTCGCGGTCGATGCCGATCCAGGCGACCGCGGCTGAGCCTTCGGCGAGTTCGGCGCGCCACTGCGCGGCCAGCGTGCTCTTGCCGAATCCCGCGGGAGCGTGGATCACCGCCAGCCTGCGCCGCCCGCCTCCGCGCAGGATGTCCAGCAGACGCGGCCGCGGTATCGGCTCCCGTGTCGGTGTGGGGGGACGGAATTTGGTGACGGCCGTCGGCGGCGTCGTGGTCGCGCCCGAATGCTGCGAGACGACCGGCCGCAGCGTCAGCGGCCAGCTGCGCCGCGCGGTGACAGCGGGGCGGGAGCCGGTCCACGCCACGGTCGGACCGCCGACAGCGGTATGGGTCGTCGGTTCGGGCTCTTGCGTGGTGTCCAGCAGCGCCATATCGTCCGGCAACTGGTCGTGGCTGCGCTGCACCGCGCGCAGCATCTCGCCGAACTCGTAGGCGCTGGCCGGGCGATCCCGCGGATTCGGGGACATGGCCTGTTCGATGACGTCGGCCACATCCGGCGGAATGTCCTGTTCGCGCAGGTCGGGCACCGGCTGCGTGGTGATGCGCAGAAACTGCGCGACCACCCGCTCACCCGCCTGCCGTTCGAAGGCCGCGTGCCCGGTGAGCAAGGCGAACAACGTCGAGCCCAGGCCGTAGACATCGGAGCGGATGGTCGGCTCGTCGCCCTTGAGGACCTCCGGCGCGGTGAACGCGGGCGAACCGGTGATCATGCTGCTCGAGGTGCGGAACCCGCCCGGGATGCGGGCGATGCCGAAATCGGTCAACTGCGGCTCGCCGTAGCCGCTGAGCAGGACGTTGGCCGGTTTCACGTCCCGGTGCAGGATTCGGGCGCGGTGCGCGCTCTCGATCGCGCCCGCAAGCTTGACACCGGCTCGCAGAGAGTCGGCCCAGGTCAAGGGGCCTTGATCGCGGATCAGTTTCTCCAGCGACCCGTGAGTGCAGTACGGCATGACGATCAGCGGCATTCCGGTCAGCGTGACGTCCACCTGGAGGATGTCGACGATATTCGGGTGGCCGGACAGCTTGCCCATGGCTTGTTCCTCGCGCAGGAACCGCTCCCGGCTCTCCGCGTCGATCTCCGAAGAGAGGACCTTGACCGCGACCACCCGGTCCAACGCGGTCTGAACGCAGCGATACACCACCCCGAACCCGCCGCGGCCGATTTCCACCGCACCGGACAGGCCCATCGCCTCCAGTTCGTCGGCGATCGCGAGAGGCGGCTGCCGCTGTGTGTTCGCTTCGGCCGCAGTCGCATCGGGACCCACCCGGCCCGAACGCGTCTGTGGATTCATGTGATCACCTCGCACTCACCTCGAATCGGCGACATCGGCGACCAACTCCGCGCCGACCCCCGGACGCGGTGTCCGATATGTCTGCGCATACTCCAACGTAGCGCGGTGCGCGAGCACGCGGGAGGTGTTTCCGAACAGGACAGCGCGTGTCCCCCCACTCCGCCTGTTCGCACGCCGCTCGACGCTCGATCGTGGAATCGGCGCGCGTAGCGGCCGGCCCGCAGCGTCACCGCCGCATGTCAGGCCGCCTCGAGCAGCCCCGGCCTAGGCGAGGGCGAGGGCGATGACCTGGGTGACCTGGCGGCTGTCGAAATTGTCGTCGCTGACCAGAACGAGGGTTCGCTCGCCGGAGGGCAGGCGGGGACCCCAGGTCATGCCCTCCACATTGTCGATGGCGGCGAGTCCGACGTGGTCGAGGTCGACGACCAGCCGCTTGGCCACCGGGCGGGCGGGACCGATCGGGGCATCGAGAATATTGGTCGCGGCACTCAGATCGGCCTCGTAGAGGCGAACCTTGTTTCCTGCGTCAGGAGCGTAGGAGCGTTCCAGCACAAGGACTTTCGCCGGATCCAGCGGATCGGCCGCAAGGAGGGAAACGATCCCGTTCCCGCCACGGGCGGGCTCGGGACTCGCCCCGGCGAAGGCCGGCTCCATCGGATACGCGTACTGGGCGAGCAGAGGTCCGGATCGAGCCTGGACGGTGATCCGCGCGCGCGCTCCGTTCGTGGTGGTAGCCGCCGGTCCGTCCGGCAACAGCGGCCCTTCCGTGGCGGTCACGAACAGCGTGCCCGCGGCGAGGAAGGTCGCCGCCTCCAGCGCCTGGTTCTGCCGGGGACCCGAGCCTGCCCGCATCCGTTCGTTCTCCGGAATCGGCAGCTCACCGGCATACGAGCCGTCCGGGTGCGCGATCCGCACCGACGGGTCCGCGAGCACGGCGCCGTCCCGCTCGCCTTCCTGCGTCCAGTAGTAGTCGCCGGTCCACGAATCGACCCGGATCTCTTCCGGGTCCACCGACATCGGCGCGTAGTGGGCGCCCCTAACGGTCAGCAGCGGTCGCGTGCCGGTGAACGTGACCGGGCCGACCCCGCGATCGCCGACCTCGATACGCGCGGTGTAGTACCGGGCGGGGTCCTTGTTCGACCGATCGTCGCTGATCAGCACGAATGCACCGGTGTGTGCCGAGTAATCGATCCCGGAGAGCCCACCGACGGTGGTGCCCTCGAATTCCAGGCCCGATGCGATCACCTGCTCGCCCAGCAACCGCACCGAGTGGCCGCCCGCGAGATCGGCGGCAGCCGACGGCGCCGAGGCGAGCGCTAGGGCACAACTGGCGATCAGAACACGGTGACTACGTCTCGGCACGGCTGCCAACATATCCGGCCGAAAGGGCGCGCGGGTGAACGGGCGGGGAAACGACGGAAGCCCGCCACCGCGAAAAGCGGTGGCGGGCTTCGCCGATGCGTACGGCGCGAGACTACTTGCGCAGCGAGGCCGGGACCTCGAAGCGATCGCCGTAGGTCTTGGCGAGGTAGTCGGCGCGTTCCACGAAGGCCTCCTGGCCACCGGGGTAACCGACGATGAACTGGTGCACACCACCGGTCCAGGCCGGGAAGCCGATGCCGAAGATGGAGCCGATGTTGGCGTCGGCGGTCGAGGTGAGCACGCCCTCGTCGAAGCACTTCTGGGTCTCGATCGCCTCCGCGAACAGCATGCGGTCGATCAGATCCTGGATCGGGACGCCGAAGTCGGTCGTGGTCTTGAAGTGCTCACGCAGGCCCGGCCACAGACCGGTGCGCTTGCCGTTCTCGTCGTACTCGTAGAAGCCCGCCTTCTCCAAGCGGCCCGGACGACCCTCGGACACCATGTAGTCGATGACGTCCTGCGCCGGGTGCCGCTTGACGCCCAGGGTGGTGTCGCCCGCCTGAGCGGCCTCCAGGGTCTCCTTCGCGATCTTCTGCATGAGCTTCATGTTCAGCTCGTCCGACAGCTGCAGCGGCGCGGCGGGGTAGCCCGCCTGCAGACCGGCCTGCTCGATGGTGGCGGGCTCGATGCCCTCCTTCAGCATGGCGATCGCCTCGTTGACGAAGGTGCCGATCACGCGCGAGGTGAAGAAGCCGCGGCTGTCGTTGACGACGATCGGGGTCTTCTTGATCGCGAGGGTGTAGTCGAACACCCGGGCCAGCGCCTCGTCCGAGGTCTTCTCACCCCTGATGATCTCCACCAGCGGCATCTTGTCGACCGGCGAGAAGAAGTGGATGCCGATGAAGTCCTCCTGGCGCTTCACGCCGGTCGCCAGACCGGTGATCGGCAGGGTGGAGGTGTTCGAGCCGAGCAGCGCGTCGGGGGTGACGACGTCCTCGATCTCCTGGAACACCTTGTGCTTCAGCTCGGTGTTCTCGAAGACGGCCTCGATGACGAAGTCGACGCCGGCGAAGTCGGCCGCGTCCGCGGTCGGCTTGATCCGGTCCAGCAGCGCCTTGGACTTCTCCTCGGTGGTCTTGCCCCGCGAGAGCGCCTTGGCCTCGATCTTCTCGGAGTAGTTCTTGCCGCGCTCGGCCGCCTCGATCGAGACGTCCTTGAGCACGACCTCGTAGCCGGCCTTGGCCGAGACGTACGCGATGCCCGCGCCCATCATGCCCGCGCCGAGCACGCCGACCTTCTTGATCTCCTTCTTCGGCACGTCCTTCGGACGCGAACCGCCGTTGTTGATCGTCTGCAGGTCGAAGAAGAACGCCTGGATCATGTTCTTCGCGACCGGCCCGGTGAGCAGATGCACGAAGTAGCGGGACTCGATCAGCGACGCGTTGTCGATGTCGACCTGCGAGCCCTCGACCGCGGCCGACATGATCGCGCGCGGCGCGGGCATGTTCGCGCCCTTGATCTGCTTGCGCAGGTTGGCCGGGAAGGCGGGCAGGTTCGCCGCGAAGGCCGGCGAGGACGGGGTGCCGCCGGGGATCTTGAAGCCCTTCTTGTCCCACGGCTGCACACAGGCCTCGGGGTTGGCCTTGATCCACGCCTTGGCGGCCGGGACCAGCTCCTCGACCGAGCCGACGAGCTCGTCGATCAGGCCGATCTCCTTGGCCTTGGCCGGCTTGTTGCGCTGGCCCTGCAGCAGCACCTGCATCAGGGCGTTCTGCAGGCCCAGCATGCGTACGGTGCGGATGACGCCGCCGCCCGCGGGCAGCAGGCCGAGGGTGGCCTCCGGCAGACCGATCTGCGAACCGGGCACATCCGCCGCGATGCGGTGGTGGGTGGCCAGCGCGATCTCCAGACCGCCGCCGAGCGCGGCGCCGTTGATGGCGGCGACGACCGGCTTGCCCAGCTGCTCCAAGCGGCGCAGCGCGCCCTTGATCTCGGCCAGCTCGTCCATCAGCGCCTGGGCGTCCTCCGGACCGACCTTCATCATGTTCTTCAGGTCGCCGCCGGCGAAGAAGGTCTTCTTCGCGGAGGTCAGGACGACACCGGTGATGTTGTCCTTTTCCGCCTCGAGCCGGTCGACGGTGGCGGTCATCGACTTCTTGTACAGCTCGTTCATCGTGTTGGCGCCCTGGTTCGGGTCGTCCATCGTCAGCACGACGATGCCGTCCGAATCCTGCTCCCAACCGATCATGTTGGTTTCGCTCACAGCTTTATGTCTCCTAGGTGAATTAGCGGCGTTCGCGGCCCTACGTGGGTTACGCAGGCTGCCGCTTCCGGGCTGACGCTCACGCCGCCGTAAATCTTCAGCTGTCGGTTGGGGTCAGACCCGCTCGATGATGGTGGCCACGCCCATGCCGCCGCCGATGCACAGGGTGATCAGCGCGTAGCGGCCACCCCGGCGCTCCAGCTCGTCGACCATGGTGCCGGTGATCATCGCGCCGGTAGCACCCAGCGGGTGGCCCATCGCGATCGCACCGCCGTTGACGTTCAGCTTCTCGTCCGGGACGTTGAGATCCTTCTGGAACTTCAGCACCACGGAGGCGAACGCCTCGTTGATCTCGACCAGGTCGATGTCGTCGAGGGTCAGACCCGCCTTGGCCAGCACCTTCTTGGCGGCCGGCGTCGGACCGGTGAGCATGATGGTGGAGTCGGCGCCGCTGGTGGCGGTCGCGACGACGCGCGCACGCGGGGTCAGGCCGGAGGCCTTGCCCGCCTCTTCCGTACCGACGAGCACGAGCGCGGCGCCGTCGACGATGCCGGAGCTGTTGCCGCCGTGGTGCACGTGGTTGATCTTCTCGACGAAGTGGAACTTCTGCAGCGCCACCGCGTCGAAGCCACCCATCTCACCGATCACGGCGAAGGACGGCTGCAACTTGGCCAGGTCCTCGGCGGTGGTGCCGGGACGCATGTGCTCGTCCTTGTCCAGCACGACGATGCCGTTCTGGTCCTTGACCGGGACGATCGACTTGGCGAAGTAGCCGCCGGTGGTGGCCTTGGCGGCCAGCTCCTGCGAGCGCACCGCGTAGGCGTCGACATCGTCGCGGCTGAAGCCCTCGATGGTGGCGATCAGGTCGGCGGAGACGCCCTGCGGGACGAAGTAGGTGTCGTAGTTGGTGGCCGGGTCCAGCGCCCAGGCGCCGCCGTCGGAGCCCATCGGCACGCGCGACATGGACTCGACGCCACCGGCGATGACCAGGTCGTCGAAGCCGGAGCGGACCTTCTGGGCGGCCAGGTTGACGGCCTCGAGGCCGGAGGCGCAGAAGCGGTTGAGCTGGAATCCGCCGACGGTGTCGGGCAGGCCTGCCACGGTGACCGCGGTGCGGGCGATGTCGGCGCCCTGGTCGCCGACCGGCGCCACCACGCCGAGGATCAGGTCGGAGATCCGGTCCTCGTCGAGGTTCGGAAAGCGGCCGCGCAGCTCCTGGATCAGACCAACAGTCAGGTCGATCGGCTTGACCGAGTGCAGCGAGCCGTTCTTCTTGCCACGGCCGCGCGGGGTGCGGATGGCCTCGTAAATGTAGGCCTCTGTGGTCATATCGGAGTGTTCCTTCCTCAATGTGCGGCGGCCGGACCCTCGTCCGTCCGAGCGCTGGTGTGCGGCGACACCGCGGGTGCGGCGTGGCTGCGGCTGACCTCGCCGACCGGCCTTGCGGCCGACCGTTCCTAACGCTGTACAAAACCAGGCAAGCAACAGCGGACGCACGTTCCGGTCGTCCGTACGCCTGGGCATACCATAGAACGTCGGTGTACCGAAGCTCACGGCTACCCGTTCATACTACCGTGGGGTGCGAACTCCGGTTAACTTAACGTCGTAGGAGCGGTGGTTGTCAACCATCCAGCCGTGTGGCACCCAGCTCACTCTTCAGCAATTCGAGGGCGACCTCGTCCGGGTCGCGCCGATCGCCGGGAGCCACCGGATCGGCCGCGGCGGCCAGCATCTCCTGCTCCTCTTCCGGCGTCGGGGCGGGAATCACACCCTCCCCGTCCCACCTCTTGGCCGCGCTGCTGTTGCCGCCCGGCTCGGCGTCGTACCGCGGATAATCCGCGGGACCCGGGTCGTCCGGTAGGTCGGGGTAGTCGGGCGGCGGGATGTCGTCGTCCGCGGGATACGGGCGCGGCTCGGCGCCGCTCGCGCGCGCACGGCCCCCGTTCCCCGGCTTGTCGGTGCTCGCGTTCTTCGCCTGACTCGGGCGCGAGAACCGCGGCGGGGCGGCGTCCGAAGCCCGGCCGGCCGCGTTGCCGGATTCACGTCCAGGCTGATTGCCCGCCTGTCCGCGCGTGCGATTCCCCGCACCGCCGGACCGTGGCGCCGCCGCGGGCCGTGGCGCCGCGCCGCCCGCTTCCCAGCGCACCTCATGGTCACGGCCGAGCACCGCCCGCACCGCCGAGCGGACCGCTTCCAGATTGCGCGGATCGGACAATCGCTGGGCAAGCGGCGCGTGCTGATGCGCGAAGACGATGACCTCGCCCTCCACCCGGGCAATCGAGGCACCGGCGAGCATCGCCTGCACCGCCGCGCCGAACTCGCGCACCTTGGCGCGGATGTCCATCCAAGCGGCTTCCACTTCGCGCAGCAGATCACCGCTCGGCGCGACCGAGGACGATCGATCGGCTCCGGACTCCTGCGGCCCCGTCTCCGGCGCGCGACGATCGCGCGCCACGGATCGATCCTGGTCGCCGGGCACACTCTTGGCGGCGGAAGGATCGGCGACCTCGCCGCGTTCTTCGACCGGTTCGGCGGAGGGTGACGCCACCGGTCCGCCCGACCTCGCGGCACCCGCCGTCGACGGGGCGGCGCCGGGACTCGCCTCGTCTCCGGAGAACGCCTGTGCGCCTGCGGAGGAGAAACCGGGGGCTTCACCACGCGCAGCAGCGATATCCGTCGATCCGGACCTTGCGGAACCGGACGCATCACTCCGCGACGCCGCCGATCCCTCCGCCGTGCCCGGCGGCTTACCGCCGGAGACGGCAGCCGGTTCCCCGGCAGGCGCAGGCCGATCGGCACTCTCGGGCGACGCGACCGAAGATTCGGCATCGGCGCGCGCTGCGCGGTGTGGGTCTCCGGCACCGGCGTCGTTCTCATCTCCACCGGAAGGGCCGCCCGGCCCGGTGGCCGCGGAACCGGCCGCACCGGGAAGTCGACTTACCGCTGGTTCGGCACTGGCGACAGGTCCGGCGATTTCGGCAGGCGCGGCACCAGCGGCTTCGGGGCCTCTTCCCGAACCCGCCTCCGCACTGCCACCTCCACGGGTCTCGCGACGAATCGCCGCCAGCGCCTCCGCACCCCGGCGGCGGGGCGGATCGGACGGTGATCCGGCCGCTGTCGCGGGTTGGGCGGAAGCAGGCGACGAGGACGCGGAGGGGGCGGCGGCGAAGGAGCCACCGGCCAGGCCGCGCTCCAGCCGTTCCAACCGCTGCAGCGTGGCCGATTCCGCATCGGACACCGAGGGCAGCAACATGCGCGCGCAGACGACTTCGAGCAGCAGCCGCGGCGCTGTGGCGCCGCGCATCTCCCCGAGACCTTCGTGCAACAACTCTGCATACCGGGTCAGGGTGGCCGGGCCCAATCGCGCGGCCTGATCGCGCATCCGGTCGAGCACGTCGCCGGGGCCGGTGACCAGCCCGCGCTCGGTGGCGTCGGGCACCGCGCGCAACAGGATCAAGTCGCGGAAGCGATCGAGCAGGTCGACCGCGAAACGGCGCGGGTCGTGGCCCGCCTCCATCACCCGGTCGACGGTGCCGAACAACGCGGCGCCGTCGTCGGCGGCCAGCGCCTCGACCGCGTCATCGATCAGTGCCACGTCGGTGACGCCGAGCAGCGAGACCGCGCGGTTATACGTGACGCCCTCGGGGCCCGCCCCCGCCAGCAGCTGGTCGAGCACGCTCAGACTATCGCGCGGCGAACCGCCGCCCGCGCAAATCACCAAGGGATAGACCGCTTCTTCGACCGGCACGTGCTCCTGTTCGCAGATCCGGCCGAGCAGCCCGCGCATCGTGGCGGGCGGCAGCAACCGGAACGGGTAGTGATGCGTGCGCGAACGGATGGTGGGCAGCACCTTGTCGGGCTCGGTGGTCGCGAAGATGAAGATCAGATGCGCCGGCGGCTCCTCGACGATCTTGAGCAGCGCGTTGAACCCGGCGGTGGTGACCATGTGCGCTTCGTCGACGATGAACACCCGGTACCTGGACTCGGCGGGTGCGTAGAAGGCGCGGTCGCGCAGTTCCCTGGTGTCGTCGACGCCGCCGTGGCTCGCGGCGTCGAGTTCGATGACATCCAGGTTGCCCGGCCCACCGGGGCCGAGGGCCACGCAGGACGGGCAGGTGCCGCACGGCGTCGAAGTGGGCCCTTGCGCGCAGTTCAGCGACCTCGCGAGGATGCGCGCCGAGGAGGTCTTGCCGCAGCCGCGCGGACCGGAGAACAGATAGGCGTGACTGATCCGCCCCGTGTCGAGCGCGATACTCAGCGGGTCGGTGACGTGCTCCTGACCCACCACCTCAGCGAACGTTGCCGGTCGGTACTTTCGGTACAGAGCCACGGCCAGAGGTTACCGGCGCGCACCGACAAAGGACATTCCCGCCTGGTGCGCCGGTCGCCGCCGAACCGATGAGCCAATATGTGATCCAAGTCACAACATGCGCGCCGCCTTCTTCGGAAGCCCGCCATGGCATCCAAGGTGGCAACATTTGAGCTATCACTCATGCTGCTCGGGCGAAGACCGGACCAGGCCGCCGCCACACCCCTCATGCGCCGGAAAATATGAACTCACACCCCGGTTTACCTCGACTTTTTGGATATAACGAAACCGTCACCATGGGTGACACCGATGCAATCGTCTGGCTAACGTGGCAGTCGGCAACTTCGGTAGCCAAACCTTCATCAGGTTGGTGACCCCGGCCGGTCCCTCATCCCGACCGGGGCACAACCAACAAAGCTCGGCCCACGGGTGACCAGCGCCAATTCCCCCACTTCCACCGGAGGACCGTCCACCGTGTCGTGTGACGACATCGCCGCCGCCTGGCTGTCCAGCACCGATTTCGCGGGCGACCGCTCCGCCGTCGCCCTCTTGAGCCGCGCCATCAGCCCGCAGGAGTTCGCGATCAAGCGCGACTCGCTGCCGGTCACCGCGGCAGCCGATCCGGCCACCGCCGCCGCCATCCTGGAACTGCTCGAGCGCGGCCAGGTGCCCACCATGGCCGCCATCCGCACTCTGACCGCGCAGAACGAGATGCGCCGCGAGGCCGAGCGCATCGAACGCCTCGGACGCCGCGCCCAGCGCAGCATCGATGATTTCGGCCGGGCCCTGGCCAAACTGGCCGACGCGCACTGGACCGCGCACGGCTATGGGCCCACCCGCCGCGACGTGCTGTGCAGCGAGCAGATCATGACGCTGATCCGCACCCGCGTCGGCAATATCGCGCCGTCGGCGGTCAAACACCTCTGGCTGATCGAGCGTGCCCAGCGCGCCGGGTGGATCGCCTCCAACGCCAACCCTCGATCGCTGTGCGCCGGACGGCGTTTCTACGCGGCCCAGTACGGCAACCGGGTGTCGTTGCGCCCGGTGAACATGATCGGCACCGCGATCGCGACGTACCTGGCGGACTACCTGGACGAGCACGGCCGCGCGCCGCGCTGGTCGGTGGTCGCGCAAGAACTGCGCGACGACCGGGGCCGCCGCATTTTCCACAACACCGCCGACGCCCGCGTCCAGCAGCTCTGGTTGACCACCGCCGAATGGGTGGAGATGCGCGACGACCTCCCCGTGCCCGGGCGGCGGGGGTTGCGGGCGATCCGCAAGTTCCGCGGCTGACCTCCGGCGCGTCGCGAGGGCTCGACACCAATAGGTTAACAGCGTTACTCTAACGCCGTTAACCCCTCGAGCGGAGCCGCGATGCTGACCCGGATTGCCCGATTCACCACACGATCTCCGCGCGCCGTACTGGCGGCGGCCCTGGCCATCGCCGTGCTGTGCGGCATCTTCGGCGCCACCGCGCCCGCCCACTTGAAGTCCGGCGGGTTCACCTCGGACAATGCCGAATCCGCCCGCGTCAACCAAGTGATCGCGGACAACTTCGCCGGCGCGGCCCCCAACTTCGTCCTGTTGGTCAGCTCGGACGCGGGCGCGGACGATCCGGCAACCAAGGCGGTCGGCACCGCGTTGGCGGACGCGCTGAAGGCACGCTCGGATGTGCAGGGCGTCCAGTCCTACTGGACCGCGCAGCAGCCGTTGGCGAACGCGTTGCGCAGCACCGATGGCAACAGCGCCCTGGTCGTCGCCTACCTCGACGGCGACGAGACGCAAGTCCAGCACACCGCGGGCGAACTCGAGGAGCAGTTCGCGGGCGTCTCCGACGGCGTCACGGTCCGCCAAGGCGGCATCGCCGCGATCTACCACGACGTCACCGAGCAGACCACTCGCGACCTCGCCTTGGCCGAGGGCGTCGCGGTGCCGCTGTCGATGATCGTGCTGATCCTGGTGTTCGGCAGCTTGATCGCCGCCGCCCTCCCGCTGACCATCGGGGTCTTCGCCATCCTGGCGACCCTGGCGATCCTGCGCCTGTTCACACTGTTCACCGACGTCTCGATCTACGCGCTGAACATGACGACGGCGATGGGTCTGGCGCTGGCCATCGACTCCAGCCTGTTCATCGTCAGCCGCTTCCGGGAGGAACTCGCCAACGGGCTGGATCCGGCCGCGGCCACCATCCGCTCCGTGCAGACCGCGGGACGCACCGTGCTGTTCTCCGCGCTCACCGTCGCACTCTCGATGGCCGTGCTGAGCGTGTTCGACCTGTACTTCCTGAAGAGCTTCGCCTACGCCGGCGTCGCGGTCGTCGCCGCGGCGGCGGCCGCCTCCATCGTCGTCCTGCCCGCGGCGCTCGTCCTGCTCGGACACCGGGTGAACTCCCTCGATCTGCGGGCTCCGTTGCGGCGCCTGTTCCGCCGCGGCGCGCCCGCACCCGGCCCGCAAGCGCCGGAGGACAGCGGCTGGTATCGGCTGGCCGGTGGCGTGATGCGGCACGCCGCGCCGGTCGCCATCGTGATCATCGCGCTGCTGCTGGCACTCGGCGCTCCGTTCCTCTCGGTGAAGTTCGGCTATCCCGACGACCGGGTACTGCCCGACAGCGCCGCCAGCCGCCAGGTCGGCGACGCCTTGCGCACCGAGTTCCCCCAAGCCGACCCGGTCGCCAACACCACGATCGTGCTGGACGGCTACCACGGCGACTACGCGGCGCTCGGGGGGTACGCCGCCGAGCTGTCCAAGGTCGAAGGCGTGCCCGCCGTGCTCTCCGCAGCCGGGATCTACGTGACCGGAGCGCGAATCGCGCCGCCTCCGACCGGAATGGTCAACGACACCGGGACCTACCTGAGCGTCGCGACCAAGGTCGATCCCTTCTCGCCCGCCGGGGACCGGCAGCTAGCCGAGATCCGGGCGATCCCGGCGCCGGGCGAGGCCCTCTACGGCGGCGCCGCGGCGGCCAACGCCGATTCGCTGAAGGCGCTGGCCGACCGGCTTCCACTCGCGGCCGCGCTGATCGCGCTGACGACGTTCGTCGTGTTGTTCCTGTTCACCGGCAGCGTCGTGCTGCCGATCAAAGCGCTCGTGCTGAACACACTGTCGCTGGCCGCCGCCTTCGGCGCGATGGTGTGGGTGTTCCAGGACGGCCACCTGTCCGGGCTGCTCGGTTTCACCCCGGTGGGCTACTTGGTGCCGACCATGCCGATCCTGATGTTCTGCTTGGCCTTCGGCCTGTCCATGGACTACGAGGTCTTCCTGCTGTCGCGGGTGCGCGAGGAGTGGCTGGCCACCCACGACAACACCCGCGCGGTGGCGGTCGGCCTGGCCCGCACGGGCCGGATCTTCACCGCGGCCGCCGTGTTGATGGCCATCGTGCTCGGCGCCTTGGTAACCGCGAAGGTCTCCTTCATGCAGCTGCTCGGCCTTGGCCTCACGCTGACCGTGCTCGCCGACGCCACGATCATCCGCGGCCTGCTCGCGCCCGCGCTCATGCGCCTGCTCGGTCCGGCCAACTGGTGGGCGCCCGCCCCGCTGGCCCGCCTGCACGCCAAGATCGGGCTGACCGAGGACGAGCAGGACCCCGCGGCCCGCCCGCTGGAAACCGCGGGACGGGCATGATCGGTGGCAGGCGTCCGCGGTCACCGCGGGGTTCCGGAGCCCAGCTGCGCGAGGAGATCCTGCGCGCCACGGCCGAATTGCTCACCAGTACCGGGCATGCCGACGCCGTCTCGATCCGCGCGGTGAGCAAGCTGGTCGGGGTGAGCGCGCCGTCGATCTACCGGCATTTCGCTGACAAGGACGAGCTCATCGAGGCCGTCGTCGCCCAGGTCTTCGAAGACCTCGCCGACGCGATGCGCGCGGCCACCGACCCCGCGGCCTCCCCGGTCGCGCAGCTGCACGACCAAGGCATGGCTTACGTCCGCTTCGCACTCGAGCATCCCGAGCAGTACCGGCTGGCGACCGTGCCCGCCGAGACCGGAGGCGCGGTGGACCAGGTGCTCACCAGCGGGGCTTTCCAGCATTTCGCGGCCACCGTGCGCAAGTGCATGGACGCCGGGACGATGGCGCCGCGCGATCCGCTGCCCATCGTGCTGGAACTGTGGTCGGTCGCCCACGGCATCGCCTCACTGCTGATCGCCAAGCCCTTCCTGCCCTGGGGCGACGCGGAAGCCGTCGCATCGCGCGTGATGGGCGCCGCCTGCCTGGGCTACGGCGTGCTCGACCAGATCGGCGCGGACCCGCCCACACCGGACACGGTCACGGCGTGGCTGCGGAAGGTTCGGACGGATCAGTCCCCGGAGTGAGAGGTGGCACCCTTTCACCGATCGACTGCCGGGCGTCCACGTCCTCGCCTCAGCTCACCGAGCTCGCCGACGCGGTGAACGTATTGCACTGGGCGGCACGATTATTGTCCAAACCAGTCTCGAACCACTGCCCACCGTTCTCCGACGAGCCGTGGTCGCGCATGTCCCCCGCCTGATCGCCGCGCCCGTAGGCGTCCTTGCGTGCCACGGCCAGCTGCGAGTCGCTCAGCGAGCCGCCCTCCGATGAAGAGGAGAGGTACATGCCGTCGAAGCAATTGGCCTGCAACTCGACGCGACGCGACAACTCCAGCCCCCTGGCGCTGCGCGGCCCCGCGTCGGCGCGCTCGCTGTTGGCCTTGCGCAGGATGCCGGAAATCGCCTGCACGTGGTGTCCGTACTCGTGCGCGAAGACCGACAGGTAGACCACCCAATTGTCCTTGAAATAATCGGTCTGCAACTGGCTGATCGGCATGTAGATGGTCTTGTTCGCCGGGCAGTAGAAGGCAGCGAAGTTGCTGGTCGAGCCGGTGCAGGGCGTGGTGATGCCCGCCGTGGTCGCGCTGACGTTCAGCGACGGCGGCTGGAACGGCAGATTCGCCTTGCGCAGCACGGGTTTCCACGCCGTCTCCAGGCACGACGCGGCGCTTTCGAAGAATTTACGGGCGGCGTCCACCTGGGTGCCCCACGGCGAGTAATCGCACCGCGCGGGAAGCAGCGTCGCGTTCGGGTCGGTCAGCAGCGGGTTGTTTCCGGTAGCCGCCGGTGCGGAGCCATCCGGCTGGGCGTCGAACGTGAAACTCGGTTGCGGGCCGGACGCGTCGCTGTCGCGTCCCACCGCGATCGCGTTGCGCACCAGCCCCGCCGCGACGAGGAACACGACGACGACCAGCAGCACCACCCATCCGCCACCACCCTTTTTGCGCGGTGGCGGGTAGGGCGGGCGCCCGGGCGGGCCATAGGGCATCGGCGGTGGGACCGGCGGGCCGTAACCCGGCGGCGGACCGTAGGCGGGCGGGGCGTATCCCGGCGGCGGACCGTATCCGGGAGGAGGGCCGTATCCAGGTGGCGGACCGTACCCCGGTCGCGAACCATAGGGCGCACCGTAGCCGGGCGGCGGAGGAACCGGACGCCCCCCGTGCGGGACCGGTCCGTGTCCGTACGGTGGTTGAGTCACGCCCCCGTACCCCCTCGTCTCGATGATCGCCGACAGCCGCTGACGCAGGATAGCAAGCTGTCTAGAGTAGGCAGCCATGCTGACTTTTCGGGGGGCCGCCCTAGGCGCGCTGCTTCTCGCCATCGCGGGATTGTTCGCGACGGCCCCGGTCACCCACGCCCAGCCCGCGCCGGGCGTGACCATCACCGCCGATCTGAAGCTGAGCCGCGAGGGCATCCTCGAAGTGGTCGAAAAGGTCTCGGTACCGCCGGACGGCTCGTTCCGGATGTCGCTTCCACTGCGGTTGAAGGTCGGTGACGACGCCGAGCGCCTCTTCCGGGTCACCGAGGTGAACACGGAGGGCGCGGGCACCGCGACGGTCGCGAACGACCAGTTCACAATCGAGGCCCGGCCGGGCGAATCCACCTTCGAGTACTCCGTGCAGAACACCGTCAGCGATGCCCCGGGCACCCAGGTGTTCCATTGGCTGGGTGTGCTGAACACCGATATCGCGTCCATCAGCGCTTCGCTCATCAGCCCGAGCTTCGAAATGGGCATCGTCGACTGCAAACTCGGCCCGCCCGGCAACACCCGCCCGTGTGCCGACGTCAAGATCGAGGCCGACGGCGTCCTCTTCCTCGAGCAGACCGACTTGCGCAAAGGCGACGCGATCGACCTGACACTGCAACTGCCACCCGGCACCGTGCCGAGCAACGCGGACGTGCGCGACAGCGGCGACGCGGGCCCCTTCGCGATCACCACTCCGGCGCTCGTCGCGTTCGGCGTCCTGCTGCTCGCGCTGGCGGGCCTGGTCGCCTTCGTGCTGCGCGCCCGTCGCGAGGAGGCGGCGATCGGCGGCGGTTCGGAAACGATCGACCCTTTGCTGCGCGAGGGCGATCGGGTGCAGTTCACCTCGCCCGACGGCACGCTGCCCGGCGAGGCGGGTCTGCTGCTGGACGGGTACGTCGATCCGGTCGACATCGCGGCTACCGTGGTGGATCTCGCGGTGCGCCGGTACATCCGGATCATCCCGCTCAGCGACAGCGACTGGCGGATCACCCGGGTCAACGCCCCCGATGATCAGTTGCGCGACTATGAGAAGGCGGTCTACCAGGCGCTGCTGCCCGAAGGCGCCGACGCGGTGACGGTAGGCGAGTTGCGCAAGCCGGGTCGCGTGGCCGCCGGTCCGGTACGCACCGCCTTGGTCGCCGACGCCGTCGGCCGAGGCAACTTCCTCGATCGCCGCCGCCCAGGCCTCCCGGTGTGGCTCGGTGGTGCGCTGGTGGTGGCGGGTGTCGCCGCGACGGTCGTGCTCGCGCTCACGTCCGGACATGCGCTGGTCGGTGTCGCCATCGCGCTCGGTGGCGTCGCTACCCTGCTCGTGCCGAAGTACCTGCCGATGCGGACGGCGCGCGGCCTGGAGCTCGCCCGGCAGATCCGCGCCCTGCAACGTGGACTGGAAACGACTCGGCGCGAACATATCCCGCCGATCGACCAGGAGACCGTGTTCTCCCGCGCCCTGCCGTTCACGGTGCTCGGCGCCCGCGCCGACAACTGGATCCGCGTCTTCCGCGACCTCGATCCCTCGGCCGACGCGCAACCGGGCCTCTACTGGTTCGGCGGCTTCGAACGCGACCGCAACCTCCAGCGCTTCGCGAGCCACTTCCCGTTCTTCATCACGGCGCTGGAAGGACTTTTCACCACTGCGGGCGATCCGCACCGGTAGCGTCACGCACACGAGAAGGGCGACCGGCCGCTCGGCGGCCGGTCGCCCTTCGTCGTATCGCTCAGTCGCTCAGTGCGGTTCGCCGGACCGCGGCCAGCGGATCGGCGTAGAGGACACTCAGCGAGGTCACCACAGCGGCGTATTCCTGCACCTTGCCGCCGAATCCACTGATTCGGATGTCGGTGGGCGGCAAGGTGGAACCCTGGTTGAACGCCCGCGCCACATGGGCGACCGCGGGGCGGTAGCCGGTGAAGGCCTGGCCACCGAGGATCACCCGGTCGGGGTTGAGCATGTCGCGCACCATCGCCACGGTGTGGCCGAGGATCGTGGCCCGCTCGGCGAGCAGCTCGTGCGCGGGTTCCGAACCGGCCTCAGCGGCCCGGTACAGGTCGGCGATGGTCGAGCCCGCGGTGCCGTTGTACGCCGGGATGATGCCGAGGCCGACAGCCCTGGAGTGCAGCGACCGATCGCCGACGGTCACCTCCAAGCAGCCACGCCGTCCGCAGGTGCATTCGACGTTCGAACCGGTGGGCAGATGCGCGATCGAACCGGGGCCGTTGCTCGGCGTGTGCACGCGCCCGTCCAGCGTCACCGCGACACCGGCGGTCTCACGCACGTAGAAGTACAGGCTGCTGCCCCGCTTCACGCGGGCTTGGTCCTTCGGTTCGCCGGTGGGCAGCAACAGCTCCGAGCCGGCCATCGCCTCGACGTGCGGCGCCACCGAAACGGGCAACTCCAGCACCTCACCGAGGACCGAACCGACCTGAGCGCCACGCCATTCCAGTTTGGGGTGGTCGACGACGCCGGTCAGCGGGTCGACCCGGCCGCCGATCGCGACGCCCGCCCACAGGGCCTTGCGCCGGTGCCAGCGCTGCAGGAACGCCTTCGCGCTGCGGGCGACGGTGGTGGTGGCGAACTCCTGGCCGGTCTGCGGGGTGGCGATCGCCAGACCACCGAGGATGCGGCCGCGCAGATCGGCGGCGACGATCTTCGTGACCGCGGCGCCGATGTGGACGCCGATGGTCAGGTAGGCGTCGTGGTTGATTTCGAACGGGACGCGGGGACGTCCGACCGCACCCGAGGCCGTCAGGTCGGGGCGTTCCCGCAGCAGACCGGCCGCCAGCAGTGCGGAAACCTGGCGATTGACGGTGGCGATGCTCAAACCGGTTGTGCGCGCGGCATTGTCGCGGGAGACAGGACCGCCGGTGGCGGCGCGCAGGACCGCGGCCGCCGGATTGTCGGCGATGCGCAGTTCGGGAGCGACAACCGGACGCGGGACGCGGGTACGGCTGCCCGCAACCCTGGAGACGGATCGTTCGAGGGTGGGAAGGGACATTGTGCAGATCCTTGCTGAAGTCCCGTAATCGAACGGGACGTGCCTACATGGGCGGCGAGGCAGCAAATGAGCAGGAAAACCAGCTCAGCTGCAGCAAGAGAGGCGACACAGTTCGCGGGTCAACGGCAGCCGCAGACCCAGCGCGGCGGTCACGTAAGTGACCCGCAGGTGGTTCCATCGGCTGGCGGACATGTCATTGAAATTAACACCGATTTCCGCGACGCACCAACCCCCGACGCGCCGTTGTGTGTACACCCACATTGTTTCCCCAGGTCGCGAGGACACAAAAAGACCCCGCTCCCCGGAGAGGTCCACGGGGCGAGGTCTTTTCACGCGGAAGGATTACTTCGGAGCGTTGAACGGCTGATTGACCGTCGTGAAGTACTGGATCGCCGCGCCGATCGCGACCGGGGCGGTGATCAGGATCTGGCCCGCGACGGTGCCCAGCGCGCCGATCCCGGCGATGCCGACGAGGCAGCCGACGCCCGCGGCCGGGATGAACGGACCGAACAGGCCCGCGATGGTCCCCGCCGCGATGGTCGCGCCGGCGATGCCGCCGAGCACGCAGCCGACCGCAGCGCCACCGATGCCGCCGACCAGGGTGCCGATCGCGGCGCCCATGGTGATGGTGCTGGTCAGGCGGGTCCAAGCGGCGACCTCACGGTCGTACTCCGTCTTCCACGGCGCCTTGTCCTCGTACGGCAGCGCCACCGGCTTGTAGACCGCGTGTTCCCGGTCGAACAGCGGGGTCAGCGTCGCGCTGCGGCCGGAAATCTGCGCGGCGATGGGGAATTCGAAATCGTCGAGCTGAAACCGCAGCGGATGGCCCGCCAGGACGGTACCGTTAGATGCCTTAACTTTGAACACCCCGTCCTCCACAATCAGCGAACCCGAGTCGGTTTCGATGATCGACTGGGTATCAGTGGCATACGCGGTGAAATTGACTGCGCTTTCGGTGCCTCCTTCCGCCGGCGCGGCACCGGACGTCCCCGCGGCCACTCCGGTCGCGATGGTGACCAGCGCGGCCACCACGGCAAACTTCCTCATCCTCATGTCCTGCAATCCCTCATCTCAGGTGGAGCTGTTCGAGGCAAAGCATCCGGCACAAACTCCGGGGAAACGAGGAAAAAAAGCACCCAGATTTCAAATAGGCAACAAGAGAGTTACGGTAGCCGGGCTACTCGGCTTTGGCCGCCGCTTTCGCCTGCTTCTTGAATTCCCTTACCTGTGTCAGGGATTCGGCGTCGGTCACGTCGGCAACCGAACGGCGCGAGCCTTCTTCGCCGTACGCGCCGGCGGCCGTGCGCCAACCCTCCGGCCGCACGCCGCGCTGCTTGCCGAGCAGGGCAAGGAAGATCTTCGCCTTCTGCTCGCCGTAGCCGGGAAGGTCCTTCAGGCGGCGCAGCACCTCTTTGCCGTCCGGGTCGCCCGCGGTCCAGATGTTCTCGGCCTTGCCGTCGTAGTGCTCGATGACGTAGCGGGCCAGCTCCTGCGCGCGGCGGGCCATCGACCGGCCGTAGCGGTGGATCGCGGGCGGGCTCGCGGCCAAGTCCTCGAACTCCTGGGGGTCGGCCTCGGCGATGCGCTGGATGTCGAAGCCGCCCATCCGGTCGGCGATCTTCTTCGGGCCACGGAAGGCGTGCTCCATCGGGTACTGCTGGTCCAGGAGCATTCCGAGCAGTATGGCGAAGTGGTCCTCGGTCAGTAGCTTGTCCGCCTCGGCGTCCTGCGCCAGGCATAGCGTGCGAGTCACTGTCCCGCCTCTCCGGGTGTTCGGGCCAACTCAGTAGGCGTCGTAGGACCCGCGCTCGGGTCCCGCGTTCGGTGCCACATCCGTTTCGGGCGCGCCCGACAATTTACCAGTGTGCTTCCAGAACGCATCGCTACTGGTCATGGCGCCAGCAGCACCGCGTGCTGTGTGGCAAATTGCCATCTGGTCGTCAAGAATCCGGCCGACGTGTGTAGGGCGGTACTGAAATGACGCCGTGCACTGGTCTCGCCCGGTCAGGCCGGGCTGGTGGCGGTATGCGGTGTCGCCGGAACGCACCCGAGGTTCATCGCCACGCCTGTGGTTGCTCCAAGGTCGCCCACGTCGCCGAACGGCAGGCCGTGGTACCCGCCTCTGCCGGGGTGGGTGCGTTGGCGGTCAGCCGTCGCCGCTGTGCCGGTCGTGCGGCATCGCCGCCGGGGCGTGCACGCGATGACGCGCGGGTGCTGGCGACGCTACGGCAGCGCCCGCTGAGTCTCTCACCGTTCGCCGTCGAGTGCCCGGTCGTCCCACCCAGCGAGTACCCGCTGGGCGTCCTCGAGGAGGACGATAGGGTCCTCGAGCTCGATCAGGCGGTCGATGTGACTGCATTCGCCTGGGTCAAGGATCTGGCAACGGCGCGGTGTTGATCGAGTGGGTTGATACCGCGCGACGGGCGGGTCTTCTCGACCGCGCTGCGCTGCAAATGCCTGCCGCAGCCGATCCCGGGCTGAGTCGCAATCCGCACCGAGTGATGTCACTGGCGCTATGCCGGACTGGGCCGCTGCCGACGGCGTGGCCGCAGTCGCGGCTGAGGGCCAGGAGACGGTCCGATACGAATTGCCTGCTGCTCAGCTCTCAGTGCTGGGGGGTCTTCTCGGGCTGTGTTCTCCGGCGTCGACATACCGTTGTCAGTACGTCATAGGTTTGATCCGACGGGGTGCAGGAAGGGCACACGTTGAAATGTTCCGCAGCGGGCGTGCCAGGTCGTTCCGGCAGCCTCGACGGTGATCGGACGGACCGGTTCTGCGGTGACGGGCTCCGGCCGATCTGCGGTCGCGCGGGCGGCTTGCCGTGGACGGACATCGACGATGACGACGGACCTGCCGGATCGCTGAGCGGATGCCGAGGGGGCGTCCCGGTGAGCGGAGCGCTGTGGATCGATCCGAAGGACCTCGGGGGGCGGGGTGCGGCGTGGCAAGAGATCGGCGTCGAGGTCGGTCAGGTGGCGGTGCGGCCTTGGGCCGTGCTTGCCGACGAAGGCCGGTGGTGGGGTGACGACGAGGCCGGTGAGGCGGTCGCGAAGACCTACGAACCGGATGCCGGGCAGGGGCTGGTGGCGCTGCAGAACTTCGCCGAATCCGGGCAGGGCTTCGGCACCGAGGTGAAGGCTGCCGCCGAAACCTTCCGATCCACCGATCACGAGGGCGGCAGGCGTGTCGAGCGGACTCTCGAGCCGGAAGGTACGTCCGGTTCGGTCGGTGACATGTCCGCCGAGCCCGCTCGCACACCGGCTGCGGCCAAGCCGAATTCCTACGCTGCGCCGAGCTCCTACCTGGTATCGCGACCGGTGGAATTCGTGCCGATCGGAACCGAGGCGGCACCCGCTCGACACATCGGCGCTCCCGATGACGTACCGGATTCCGGCGGTGAAACCAATAGTCCCGGAGTTGTTGGCTCGCAAACAGCTTCGGGAAGTGCCGCGAACAGCGGTGATCGCATTGCCGGCCCGGATGGACGCCAATCGGCCGACTCCGCCCGGACATCCAGCGCGACTACCCCGGGTACCCGCCGCCGACCCATCGGGCCCTCTGGCGACGAGAACAGGGTAGCGACACCGCCCACGCGGGGCCCGCCGAGCAGTGCGACCGAGCCTGCGCGGGGCGGGCCGAGCAGGGCGGCAGGCCCCGCGCGGGCCAGCGCGCCTCCTGCCGCTGTCAGTGCGCCGATGGGCCGCAAACCGCCGGGTACGCCGTGGTCGGACACGATCTGCGCCGCGCCACCCGCTGGGCGGCCCGACCGCATCTCCGCCGGAAAGTCTGCGGCAGACAGAAGTTCCGCGCCGGGCGCGAAACGCTCCGACCGCGACCGGCCGGAGCGAACACCGCAACCGGTGAACCGGTCGAACACCGACAGCGACCCCGTGCGGCTCGTACGAGAATTGGCCGATCGGCACCGCGTCGAGGTGACCGGACTCGATGCGCCCGGAATCGATGAGGACGCCGTCGGTGGGTTCCTCGCGGATACCGACGACGTGCTCACGAAGTCTCCGGTCATCGAAGTGCGGCGCGTCGGGATCGCTGAGCTGGAGCAGCGGAAGATCGTGCGCGTCGAGCAGCAGTCCGCTTTTGGTGCACAGGAACAGGCGCTCACCTGGTCGGCGGTCGTCGATATTGTTCAGCTCACGGATCCTGCACGGCTACCCGACGGGATTCCAGCGAGCGGACACCCGGCAGCGGTTGTGACGCAAGCGGATACGCGCCCAATCTACGCGGCGACGCTCCGCGAACTCGCGTGGGCCATCGATCGCGCCGGCGCGCGGCAGGCGCGAGCTCGCGCGCAACGTGCCCTGATCGCGGAATACCTCGGCGACCACGGCGCGTACCGCCGCGTGAGTCCGGCTCGGGTGGTGCACGGCTACCAATACGGGCGAGATCGGTTGAGCGGCGGCTGTGTCGACATGGGACGGTTCGATCCCGCCGCGGCGCTCCCCGACGCGTTCACCGACGTCGTGCTCAACGCCGAGGGCGCCACCGAACCGGTGAAGACACTGTGCCGACTGCACGTCGACACCGCGCGACGACCGGCGACGCGAGACGAGGCGTGACGGCTCGGAACAGGATTTCGCGGACCAGGGCAGCAAGGGGATATCGAATGCAGAGTGCGGGCACGGTCAATCCGGCCGACGACGAGGTGACGCGGCTGGCGCGTCAGATTGCCGCGGAGATCTCGGCAGCGGGGCCGCCGGGGTGGCGGTCGTGGGATGCCGCCTTCGCGTCGACCGTCACCGAAGACGTGGCGGACATCGCCTACCTCGTTGCGGCGCAACCGGTGTGGACGCAACCATCGGAGTCGGTGCGAGCACTGGTTCGGCAGCACCGCGAGCTGGCGGCGCGTCGAGACCGAGGGCCGTGGTGGCGGCTGCTGATGTCGTCGACCTCCGACGGCGAGGTGGAGTTCGACTACGACTACGGTGACGAGCCGTTCCCGGACGGCCAATTGTTCTCCCCCGAGGCATATCGGGCCGATCTCGCGGAGCATCCGAGGGACCGGTTGCCGATCTGGCTGGCGGCGTATCTCGAGCATGCCGATCGGCAGACGCGCAGCCCGCAGCAGGCCGTCGCCGGGGTGCGTGCCGATCGGGACGCGGGGGTGCGGCCGGTGCCGATCGTGGATGAACTGCCGGATCTGCCTGTGCTGTGGGCGAGATGGGCGGTGCTGTCGGCCGCCTTCGTCGCGGTGCGCTCCGAGCGCGGTCCCAGAATCCTGCCGTCGCTCGGGTGGTTCGAAAGTTCCCGTCGGACCGGGTCCACGCTGTTCGTGCTGCCCGGGGGGCGGGCCGTGCTGTCGGGCGGTGTCTGGAACCCGCCCGCGCTGGACGGGGTGTACAACGACGGTGCCGAAATGCCGAATTTCTATGCCGGGGCACCGGATTGGGTAGCCGACCCGGTCCTGAATCCGCGCGCGGCAGCGGGTCTGCTCTCGTTCTGCTACTGGTGGGATTCCGGAGGATGGTATCGGGGTGAGTCGCCCTCGGCGGAGCGGTCCGCTTCGGCGATTCCCGGCGTATGGACCGCGGATACGGTGATCGATATCGTGGTGAGCCTGCTGCCCGATCGGCCGGCCGAACCAGTGCGCGCGGCGGCGGACGCGCTGGTGTCGGCGGCGCACGCCGGTGTCGTCACGCGCGACCTGATGGCCGAGATCTTCGACGACCCGGCGCGTTTCGATATCGACGGTGCGCTGTACCAGTTCTCGATCGCCGGTTCGATCGGGCAACAGACCCGGCAGACGATCACGGCGCCGGACGCCATCGCCCGCGTCGTCGAGTACATCACCGATCGGCAGCTGAATACGACGGGCTACCCGCTCGACCAGTTGCGCGCCGATCGAATCAGCGCGGGCTGGATGGTGTACGTGCCGGTGCCGCCCGGCGAGATCGTGATCGGGCGGGCGATCTTCTACATCGCCGATGACGGTGTGGTGGAGCAATCTTCGTCTTCGACGCCGCCCTCGACGTACGCGGCCGATTTCGAACGGCGCTATCGGCGGCGGCAGGGTGCACTCACCTGAGCCGGTCATGGTGGGCGATCCGGTACCTCCAGGATTGGGGACGGGTGGCGCCGCCGAGGCCGTGTCGCGCTTTTATCCTTCGGCACAGACAACGTCGACGGGCAGCCTCTTCGATGTGAGCCGGGCCCTCGGCGCCGCGTTCGCCGATGTCGTGCTGCGCGACCCCGAGGCGAGCGTGCAGGCGCGAGCACTGCACGCTGTGCTGGTCGACGCGACGTCGCGGCAGGAGTAGGCGGTGCCGGTGGACGGTTCGTGGTTGCTGAACCGGGTCGTGGAGCTGCGTACCATGTTCGAGGGTTTGCCCACCCCGGTGCGGCGCTCGATCGAACTGGTGGTCTTCGGTGGAGACCTGCCGCGCGCCGACGTGTCCGGGATGCGGTGGGTGGCCGCGGAGCTGCGGGCCGAGGCCGCCGCCATGAACGGTCATGCGGACGACGCAAAAACTCTACTGGCAGAGGAGGATTCGCTCGGCGCGCTGGGTGATCGAGTGCGCGAGATATTGGATCTGCACCGGGAGGGCGCGGCCAGGCTGCGGGAGGAAGCGCTGGCCTTGGCCGATCAGGCGCACGCGGCCGCCAACGATGCGGAGAAGACGTTGTGCGTGATGTTCGCGTTCGGCGTCGAGTTGGCCTGGCGCATCTTCAGGACGCTGGCGGCAGCCGCCGCGGCCGGTCCGGCCGCTCAGGTTGCGGCGGCTCCGGTTGTGGAGTCGATGCTGGTCGAGGGCCGGGGCAAGGTCGCGCTGATGCGCGCGGGCCTCGAGCAGGCCTACAAGGTGGGCGCGGCGAGCACGGCGGCCCGACTGTCGGCGTTGGGGCCGGCCCGGTTCGCGGTGACGGTCGGCACGGCCGCCGCGCTGCCCGCCGGTGTGGATCTCGGGGTCCAGCTTGTGCAAGTCGCCTCCGGAGACCGGAATTCGACTGTCAAGGGCCCGAACGGGGAGAACCCGAGGGGTATCGACCTGAAGTCCGTCGCCGCCGCAGGAGTATCGGGTGCCGGCGGTGCGTTGGGCGGCATTGCCGCGGGCACTATGGCGCCGAGAGTCTTTCCCCTTCTGGAGACCAGCCGAGCGGCGCTCGGGCTGGTGCAGGGGGTCGCGGGCGCGGTGTCCGGTCTGGGTGCGGCGGCGTTGATCACGGGCTGGCCGCAACGCCCAGAGGACGTTTTGGCGTCGCTGCTCAACGGCGGATTCGCCGGAGTCGTCGCTGTCCACGGCGGTGGCCGCGGACCTCTCGGTTCGTCCAGCGGGGAGGTGGTCGACGGCAGCGGGGCCCACGTCCCTCCGGATCTGTCCACGATGAGTCTCAGCAAGGATGCCGTGCTGCGGCTGGCGGGGGCTCCCCAGGGGACGATGCTGCCGGTTGCTCCCAGCACACGCGACCGCACGCTGGCGGCAGCGGCCGATCCGCAGCGGGAACTCGTCGTCGGCGAGCCCGGGATGACGATCGACGGTTCGGTGGGTCGTGTCGAGTCGGTCACGATCGGGAGCCGGGACGGTGTACGGCTCGACGATGCCACGGCGTCGAAGGATTCGCTTGACCCGCAGGATCCGGATGCGGCGCTGTTCGAGCGAATCCGCGAATTGCGCGAGCAAGAACTCGCCGAGACCAGAGTTGGTTCCGCCGATCAGATCCCAGCTGCGGCATCGGCGACTGCTCCCGCGGCTTCGGGCGAGCCGGTAGCGGTCCAAGTTTCGTCGGATTCGGCGGGCGAGAGCGCGCATTCGGTATCGGCGGACTTGCCGGGGGGCGCCGAGCGGCCGGGGGGCGGCGACGAGACGGAACCCGCCGCTGGTCCGGGGGTGTCCGGGGGCCCCGAGCCCGATAGCGAGGCGGCCGGGCTGGACCAGGCGGTGGCCGAGCGTGACGCGGCTCGGAGCGAGGTCGCGCGGTTGCTGGGGAGATCGCCGGAGGAGGTGCGGTGGTGGGGGCCGGAGCCCTTGGAGCATGCGGTCGGTGAAGTCGAGGCGTGGGTGGCAGCCCCGGGTGATCGGGGCGTGGCCGGGATGCGGCCGGGAGTGCTCACCAGTGCGCTGTCTGATCTGAACGGACAGGTGGCCCATCGCGCACAGGCGTACGTGGCCGAGGGGCGCGAGATGGTCTCCGCGCGGCAGTGGTTGCGGCAGGCGGGATTCGCCGAGCAGCCGGGCAGCGTGCCGGATGGACCGCGGTGGCCGGCGGTGCGGGCTGCCGGGTCTGGGGAGCGGGTGCCGTCGGTCGGCCGCTTGCTCGACGAGCTCGAGCGGTACCGCAGCGCGGACGCTCGGGTCACCGCGATCGACCCGCGAGCCGGTGACGGGACCTGGGATTCGGCGCACCCTCGTTATCGCCAACCCGACCCGGCAGATGAAGTGCAGGTCTCCGACCACGGCGGCGCGAGGGCCGAGACAGCCGAGGTACGGCAGACGGGCGATGCGCCGGGTCGCGGAGAACCCGCCTCCAGGGGTGGCGAGGTTGCTGCCGGTGGTGCGGACCGGACCGCCGCGGACCCAGCGGGAAGTGCTGAGTCCGCGTCCGAGATCGGCGAGGCCGATGCGCAGGCCGGGGCCGGTCGGACTGTGACGACGCGGGATCCGATCGGGGAGTTCGCCGCCACGGCGTCGGCGGATGCGGTGGCGAAGATGCGGGCGGCGGATTTCAAGGTGCTGGCACAGGAGACGGCGTGGCGGGGGTCGGCGTTGGCGCGGTGGCTCGGGCTCACGGATACCGAGTTCTACCGAATGAGCCCGTCGAGGTTGCGTGACGCGGTGGAGTTGCAGGTGGAGCGGGCAGAACGTTTGCCGGAATGGGCGGAGCAGGCCCACGCGGACGCAGGCGGGTTGATCGGGGACAGCGTGCGCCGCAGCATGGCAGCCGATATCGCGAACGGTAGGGAGCCGGTCGGTGACGGGGTGAATCCCGCGCAGGCAGTGCCGGCGGATCTGCGCAACAGGTTGCGGGAGTGGGCGGGTGATGATGCGGCGGTGGTGGTGGAGAGGTGGATGGAGGTGCATGCGCTGCGTGACCGGCTGCTGGGCACGCCAGGGTTGATGTTGCACCTGGACGCCGGTCCGGCAGAGTCCGCACTGGCGGCCGCGAGTGCCGGGGCGTTGCAGCAGCGGTTGAAGCAGGTGCAGGCCATCGGTGAACGGGTGCTGGATGCGGCGAGTTCCTTGTTGCGGCGGGATACCGCTGTGGCCGTACCGGTTCGGGTGTACGCGGGGGCTGAGGTGCCGTCGGAGGGCGTGGGGGGTACGGCAGGCCGGGCAAGCCCGGACGGGTCGTCGTCGAGCGCCGGGACGGATGGGCGTGCGGTCCATGGGACTACTGGGCTTTCGGCTGCCGAGCCGTCGAGCACGGCCGAACGCAACCGTGTCAGAGACGCGGCGCTGGAGCGGGCGCGTGAGTTGCGGGACAGGGAAGTGGCTCAGGCGCGGCGGCCGAGCCGAACAGACGCGAGTGCGCTGACCCCTGAGGCCGCCGCGCTATTGGCCGGAATTGGGATGATGCCACCGACTCCGGCCGGTCCGGGGCTGGTGGCACCGGACGGCCCGAGGTCCTCCGCCGCGATCTTTGCCACGCCGGGAGGTGGAGCGGAAAGCGATGGGACAGCGGCGTATTCGGCTCCGGAGTCGTCGTCTGGCGTGCGGTCCGAGGCGGCGGGATCATCGAAGACGGCGGTGCTCACACGCGAACTCACCGATGTGCTGTCGGACCGGACCGATCCCGCAAGGTCGGCCGCGCTCGAGCGGGCGCGGCAAGCGCGCGAGCGAGAGATAGCCGAGACCCAGTCCCCGCAGCGCGATTCCGGGACTGGCACGTCGACGCGATCGGGCGCGGCGCACTCGGCGACACCGGCGGGTGCGAACGAGGCGACGTCGCCGAATCCGGCGCAGGCCCCTTCCCGGGCACCCGAATCCTTCACCGCACCCAACGATACGACGGATCGTGCCGGCGCCGATGGGTCCGGCGGGCGTACTGGCGCGGGGTCTTCGCGAGGCGAATCGGCGTCAGCAACCGAGGTGGTTGCGGGGGGCGGATCGGCATCGGGTCCGGAAGCCGGTCACACTGCGCCGGAGTCGTCCGTGCCCGGATCGGCGCCGGGCATTCGGGATTTCCCGACGCCGTCGAGCGCCGCGATTCTGGAAACTGGTCTGTCGGCCGACGACGACGAGGGGGCCGAGGACGACGAGGGGGCCGAGGACGACGAGGCGGCCGTTGCGTCAGCATTACCACCGGACGCGACGTCGAGCGCCGCTGCGGTGGAACCTGTCACGGAGTCCGTCTCGGATTCGGCTGAACCCCCGCGCACCGCCTCAGCGACCGTGGACGAGGATTCGGTTCGACCGCAGGATCGGCGGCAGTCGCATGTCGAGGCGACCGAGCGCGTGGCGGATTTGTTGCGGGTCGCGTTGCCCGAGGTGCGGTCGGCGGGGTCGGATCTGCTGGGGCGGGTGATCGACCGGTTCGAAGTCCGGTTGGCCGCGTTGGGTGCCCAGGGGTGGGCTGGGTTGAGTCCGGAGGCACAGGCAGGTTTGCTGGCCGATGTCGGGCGGTTGCTGGGCGAGATGCTGCGTGATCAGCAACAGGCGCAGCGTGCTGCGGGCGCGGCGCTGGACTGGCTGCGTGCGGCCGGGCTGGAACCGGACGGCACCGCTGTGCCCGCGGGACGGTTCACGGAGCTGCGGCGGCTGGCCGACCCCGACGGACCGACATCACCGCTGCATGAGCTCATCGACGCTCTCGATCGGTACCTGACGCTCGACGCGCAGGTCGGGGCTTCGCCCCCGGTACCGGAGAGGTCGACGGACCATTCGGAGCAGGCACCTCCGACGCCCTCCGCGCCAACATCGAGCCCCGTGCGGCCGAGGCAGGCGATGGGCGAGTCGTGGTGGTTCGCCTCCCCACTGCGACCGGAGTGGATTCGGTTGGGGCTCGCGCGCGGCGAACTCAGCCGGGAACTCGCGCGTCGGCACGGCATCGAGGTCGAGCAGTGGGCATTGGGCCCCGATTCCCCTGAACTCGCCCGCTTGCGCGCCGAATTCGAGGCGCGGACAGCCGAATTGGCGCGACGGCTCGGCCTGGCACCCGAAGAACTGAGCATCCGGCGGATCGAGCAGGAGCTCGCCGCCTTGACCGAATCCCACGAGCCGTCCGGTTCGGCGACGTCAACGCCGATACCGGCCGAGGTCCGGCAGCTGATCGACCTCGCCGACTCGCGGTCGCTGCTCGCCTCGCTGATCGACACGGCCATCGAGTTCAACCGGTTGTCTGCTCGGGTCTGGACGGCCGGTCCCCGCGGATCCGGTGCAGGCCAGGGTTGGCTGGACCGGTTGGTGCGGATGGCCCCCGGCGATCTGAACAGGCGCCTGCAATTACTGGGAATCCCGACCGATTCGCCGCGGCCACCGGGAAGGTCGCGCTGGCCGTCGACGCCTTCGGCCGAGCCGCCGGGCGGCGCGTCCGGCTCCCAAGCGGCGAATTCTTCTGGGTGGGTGATGAAATCGGATGGCCCGCACGCGGTGTCGGCTCCGGCGGCCCGGCGTGGCCCGGCAGCGGATCGACGCGTCCGCCCGCCGGTAGGGCCGGCGCGACCAGCTACGACCGGGCCGGTCGCTGCGCGAACACGACAGGATTCGCACCGCCCGCGACCGCTCGCACCGGTCGCCGGTTCCGAGCTTGCCGGAAAACCAGACGGCGACAGCGAGTTTCACGTCCCGGATTTGCCACGCACCCCGGCACCAATCGACTGCGCGTTGTTGACTTTCCAGTACCTGCAGGAGGAGAACCCCAACACCGCGCAAACTCTCGCTGACACACCACCGGTCCCTGACGCCGACTTCGGCGGGACGATCCCGGAACAGCTACTTGCCGCCCTGGGCAGCGACCACTGGGACCAATTCTTCGCCTGGGATAAGATAGCCGACCTGCTCGACGATCTGGGTCCCGGCGCGGCCGCCTACGTGGTGACCGAGAGTAGGCACGCCCGCCGTGTCGCGGGCAGAGGGCATGCGCTATTGGTGTTTCACGACCGTGCGCAACCAGGCGTGATCAAATGGCGTGACGCGCTGGTCGACGCTGGCGCCAAGCAAGTATTCGAACGCCGCAAACTCCCCTCCGGCCTCTTCATGTTCGCTGTCGTCTACGACGCCGAAGGCAACATCCACCACATCGGCGAATCCTCGACGGGATCCGGCGATCTTGCCGAAGCGTCGCCGCGACGTGCCGTATCGGGCGCCGATGCCCCTGGACAACCGGGCGGCCGAATCGATGACCGCGACCTCGACACCCACCAACATGAGCTGGCCGAGACCCACGCCGCCGCCGTCGCCCGCGCGGACCGATTGCGCGACGAGCTGACTCGGCTGAGCGCAGTGCTGGGTATCGATCCCGACAAACTCATGCCGGGTTCGGACGAATTGGCGGAGTGGACCAGTGAGTTCCAGGCGAAGGCCGAGAAATTGGCCGACCTGATCGCCGAACGTGAATGGATGAGCGCCGCGCATCCGTCCGACGAATCGGGGCTCGAGGCCCAGCGTCGTGAGTGGAAAGACACGCGGGCGGAGTTGATTCGGCAGTTGCTGCGGCCGGGAGTGCGCCAGCGGATGTCGGAGCTGATCGATCGTTTCCAACGCGGGCTGCAGGTCACGGATGGCCCGACATGGCAGCGGCTCACGACGCCTTCCCAGGACAACACTCTGGCAGACCTGCACGGGATCATGCGCAGGGTTATCCTCGACACCGAGGGGCGGGTGTTCCCGCCTGCGGATTCGACCGCTGCCTCGGAATCGCACCGAGCACCGAGCCACGCAGCCAGCGAACTCGACCGCCGGCTGGCCGACTTGCTCGGCGTACCAGAGCTGTTGCCGCGGTGGGATGGTCCGCACGCCAGCGGGCCCGATCCGTTCGCCGAGTCGCGGCTGCTGAGCGAGCGGCTTGCGTCCGCATGGGTCGGGAACTTGCTGACGACCACGCTGGCATACCTCGAAATCGGCCGACTGATCGCCATGCCGCGCCTGCTCATCTCGGCGCGCACGCAGGTCGCCTGGCTCCGCGCCGAACAGGAGCGGCTGGAACTGCTGCGGCTGAACGAACAGAACGCGACCGCGGGCGAGATCGCCGGGTTGGCATTGAGGCGCGCCCGGAATCTCGAATGGCATTACCGGCTCAGGCTGCAACTGATCGCCGGACAGTTCGGTATCGAGACGAAAAAATACCATCTGTCGAAGCTGCGGGAGCTGATCGATGAGACCCGAACCAGCTCGGACATGCCGCCCGAAACGATAGAGGAACTGGCCTCGGCATTCGAGGATCACGTGTCAGCGGTCGAGGAAAGAAATCGCCTGTGGGAGTCGATGGCAGACGCAGAATCCGGCGAGGAGCAGGTACCGGACCAGCACGCCGATTCCGACACCGGCGAAATCGACCTCGATCGGGCGGTTCACGCGGGCCTGGACACACTGGACGCGTTGATTCGCGCGCACCGCCTGCGCGGCGAGTGGATGAAGCTGTGTCACGTGCAGCCGTCGAATCTGTCGTCCGAGCTGCCGAAGTTGCGAAACGAGATCGCGCTGCTGACACAGACTCGCATCAATCGCCTGGTCGACCCCGCTCTCATCCCCAACCAGACCGCGCTCACGGTGGGCCGGGCGCAGCGGAGTCTGCGCGAGCTGACGGCCGAGCAGAAGACATTGTCCAGAAAAGCGGCAAAGAAGCGAAAGACCGAACTCGAGCAGTGGCACAGACAGGTAGTGCGCTTCCGCAGGCTCAGCAACCTGCTCCACTATGTCGAAGAATGCGACCGCCTTTCCGGACTGCTCGACCGTGACACCGAGCGAGTGCACGGCGTCGCCGAAGATCTGACGGTCCGATGGGCAGCGGACTCGTCGCACAGGCCGCCGCCGCAGGGATGGGAACAGGTCGGTACGACACGGGTTTACGAGCCCGCCGAGCAGGACGATGCGACGCTTCGGGAGTGGGGCGGCCGGGTCGCGGCAGCCGCTGACCGACGACGTCGAGTATTCGATCAGATTTTGCGACGCGCACGGCAGCTCGAGGTCGAACGAGTCGATGAGCTACGCCCACGTGAGCTGCGGGATACGGTCGATGCCCTGATCGACTGGGCCGTGGCCTTCCACGCTCGGGCGGGCTCGCGGTTTGCGGATAGTGCCGATAGTCGGGCCGCCTCCCACCTGGAGGATCTCGGTCCGCTCGTGGTCGAGGGCTACTTCCCCCTGTTCTTCGAGGTGGAAACCGTCGAGCGCGCCACGAGAGCCGAGGCGGCGACTGCCATCGCAGAGGTTGTGCTGCGCGATGAGGTGATCGATCGGCTCGGCGGGCAGATGCGCGCACCGGGAGTCGCGGTCGTGGCGCCCGCGGGCGAGCAACCGCAGGTGTTCATCGCCGGCTCGGTGTGGGGGCTCCATCGGGCGCTGGCCGACGTCCCCGCGGAGATTCGCGCCGAACTGGATGCCGGCCAAGCACAGTGCCACTTCCGCGAGATCGTCGTTGACGAGAACGGCCGAGTTCATGTTCGAGAAGTTCGACCTGTCGGCCGCCAGGCCCCCGAACCCGATCAGCCGGGAGCGATCGCGCCGACAGCGCCGGAATCCGCCCGCGCCAAGGCGCCTGCGGCGGGCGAGCAGGTGCGGCAGGCGGTCCGCGCCGCCATCGACGACACGATCGCGGAATGGCACGACCAAGGATTGGCAGGAGAGCGCGTTACCGACAGTGTGGCCTACCTTCCAGACGGCGCCGGTGGCGGAACGCTGGTCATCGCCGCGCCCCTGGGGCTGCACCTGCGGGCGTTGAGCGAACTGGCGGTGTCCGACCCCGCCAGGTTCGCCGGGGCTTTGTGGCGACGGGAGTTCGACCGGCAATACGTGCGGGTGACGCCGGGAGCGGATGGCTCGGTCGCCACGGAGATCTGTGGCGCGAGCGAGGCGGAGGGGCGGTATCGCGAAGCGACCATCGCCGAGATCGAGGGCATTCTGCTCGACGAATACCTGTGCTTTCGTCAGCTAGGACTGGTCCAGACCGGGTTCGGCGGCTGGCTGGCCGGGGTGGGCGAGCACGATGGCACACTGCAGGCGTTCGGCTACGCGATGGCGAAGGAAAAGTCCGCGGTGGATGTGGACCTCCCGCACCCCACCGCGGTGCTGATCAGGATCATCACCCGGCAGATCGCCCTGCCGGACGCGGCCGAGCCGCCCGGGCCGATCGGTGGATCGCTCGTCGTGCGGGGTGAGGTCGACCTCGGCGGCCTGTCCGCAGTGGTCGAGCTAACGGACAACGGACACGGTTGGCGTATCGCACCGCCCCACGGGCACGGCGATGCGGGTGACGTGGTGAGTCGATGGTTCGGGGGGATGGCGGACCTGGATCCGGATCGGCTGCTGCAGCGGGTCACGGAGGATCTGGCGATAGCGGACCCGCAGGTCGGCGCGGTCCAGTCGGCAGGCACCGGCCTCCCGGTTCCCATCCGAGCCTCCGGCACACCACGTAGTTCCTGGCAACTGATCGCGTCTGTCGGTGGCCGGCCCCTGGTCGTCGATATCAGGCGTGGGGACGGCGACTGGCGTGCTCGGGTGTCGGAAGGCCAGCAGGTCGGCGACTCGTTGAACCAGACAATCTTCAACCACGGCGTGCACTGGCCCAGCATCGTCGGGAAGGGCGAGAACCCGCACTTCATCCAGGGAAAGTACTTGGTGCCGCTGCTACGGGAGGTCACCGAGCGGCTCCGTGACGCGGATGTGGACCAATCTGTTCGCCGACCCAGCACATTCGACGTCCTGCTGTCGACGGACGAACTTCGCCGCTATCACGCTCTTGTGCAGGATGCGAACGAGGCCGGTGAACGTCTCCGCATCTGGACACAAGAATGCGAAACTCTCGCCCGTCAGCTGGGTGTCGGGAATCCGGACGGCCCGGTCGCGCCACTCGACCAGGAAGCCCGGCGGGCGTTGCAGGAACGCGCGAACCTCGACTGGGAAGCGTTGGCCGACAGCGTGCAGGTCGATCCGATGGAGTTGGCATCGGTCCGGTTGCCCGACGGCGAGCCCGCTGCTCGCCGCAGGGAAAACTTGCGGCGCATCCAGGCGTTCATCGAGCTCCACGACCGGCATGGAGAATTGAGCACGGCCCTGTCCCGCGCGCAGCAGACCCGTGACGGATTCTTGACCAGTCGCGTCGTCGATGCGGAACTGGAAGGCCGGAGCAATGCGCGCCGACTCAACAATCGCATCGGGTACGTGCCCGACGCGGCGAGTGGTGTGCTGGTCGTCGCCGCCCCGCAGGGCGGGCACATGACAAGTCTGCTGCGATTGGCGGCGGATAACCCCGAGTTCGCCGACGCTCTGTGGCGAGACGGGCTGGACAAGAGGTACCTGGAGGTGACACTGCAGCCGGAGGGCCGGCTCGGCGTTACGACGATTTCCGCGGAGCAGGCGGAAGGTCCGCGGCGCCGACCACTACCCGAAGAAGTTCCGTCGCAGCTTCTGCATCATTACTTGCTCTACCGCCAGGCAGGCCTGACGAGCGCGGGGTTACGCGAGTGGCTCGATCAACTCGGCCCGACAGCGTTCGATTCCTCCGCGGGGCGTGACCTGTTCGGGCGTCCGACCGCGGTACAGAAGCCCCTGGCCGGCGGACACCATCTCCTGCAATTGGGATACCGCATGGTGGTCGCCGATCCCACGATCGGGCTGTCCCATCCTGCACACGTCCTCTTCCGGCTGCGGACCCGACAGATACCGCCGCTGGCCTGGTCCGTCCCTGACCCGCAGCGTCCGCCACCCAAAGTGTGGGCGACGAATTTGGGCGACACCATGTCGGAGGTGCTGCGGCTCGAGCGCAGCCATGGAAGGTGGCGCCTGTCACCGGGCGATCGGATCCAAGGCGTGCTGGCGAGCCATCTCGGGAATATGACCGCCAAGACGCAGCGTGGGCTGGTCAAACAGGTCGAAACGTTCTTGCGAGGCCGAGCCCCGTTCGACGCCTACGACTCGCATCCGCTTACCTATTGGGTTCCGCAGACATGCTTCTTGGTCGCTGCGCAATCCGCGGAGGCCGGACCGGGCCCGCGGCCCAAGTTGGATATTCCACCCAATCGCCTGCCCGAGGCCGAACTGGCAGGAGTCGACGGGAGGGACGCGGCCCGGTGGGCCCGTGCGAATTGGCATTCGGGCGGATACAAGAATGCCGCGGCGGTTATCGAGCACGTGCGACGTAGCCGCGGAACCGTCATCGGCGCTGTGGAATTCGAGGACGCCGGTGCGCACGCGTTCACGGTGAAGTGGGATCGCGACGTGATCATGGTCGAGGAGCAAGTCGTGCGACTCGATGAGCGAGGGGTCGCGGTCGCCGAGAAACGGACGGTGCGAGGCGACCAGGCGGTGGACCTGTGGGCCGATCATTTATCGCAGGTCGCGGGACCTGGCGCGACATATCATGGATTGGCGTTCAAATCCGATGGGAACGCGGAAAATCCGTTGCTGCCCGATCAGGAGCCCACGGGCCGCCCCGGTGTGGAGTTCCCGATCCACCCGATCAAGGCCCGCCCGCCCGAACGCGGACCACCGGAACCGAGGCCATGGGCCGAGCTGAGTGAACCTTTGCGCTGGCTGCGCGCCGACGCGGCGGCTGAGCTCGCGAGGCACGCAGCGAACGCCCGGAATTCGCACTCCGAGATCGAGCCCGCGCCGGAGCCGAACGGGGTTTCCCCGGCCCGATTGCGGGACCGTGTCGAGCATCTGGATGCCCTGGCAGCGGCACTGGCCGATGCGCACGCGCAGTATCAGCGGGCAGCAGCCGATCTCACCCGGCGCATCACCCGATGCCGGGACCTGAACGAGCGAGAGGTGCGGCCGGGATCGGGCGAGCTGCGCGAGGTACGGCGACGGCGCGACACCGTCCAGAATGTGCTCGCTTCCCTGCTACACCGGACGGATGCGCCCGACGGCGACGTAGCCGATGCCACCGCATGGCTCCGGGAGCTCGACGAAGTCGTTCAGGCGAACGCGGATTACGAGTACCGCAGGCACCTGCTCGATCTGCTCCAGAAGGAGCTGGTCGAGCTGGACACCGGCGCAGGAGTCATCCGCAGTACGCAGGATGAGCTCGCCGAGCTGCGAACGCGCCTCGGCTCGACGCCGGAACTGCAAGACCGACTGCGCGACCACCACTCGGCGTTCGACGACCGTCTGCACCGGATCGTGCACCGCTACGTGAACGGTGGCCACGCCGACGTGGGCGGCCGGTTGACGAATGAGCGTGAGCAGGCTCGGTTCGATGCCTTCGATCTCACCCAATGGCTCCGGGAGTCGGATTCGTATCGCCGATATTCGCTGTCGGAACCGGAATTCGCGGAGCTGCGGCGCCGAGACTCGCCGGTCCGTGCCGAATGGAACCGTCAACTCGACGCACAGTACGACCAGCTGCTGGGGCTCGCGCCGGACCCGCCGGAGGAGGTCGCAGCCCGGCTGGACCGCATGCGCTCGATGGCGGCGGATCTCACCGACAGCGCGGCGTTGGCCGAATATTCCACGGCAGTCATGGATTTCGTCGCTCGATTCGACATATTGAGCGCGCTCGACGGCATCGACCGGGTGGAGCGTCGAGCCGAGCGCATTGATGCGCTCGGTGCGGCATTGCGAGACATCCGCTCGTGGCTTGCCGAGGCCAGGGACAATGGCCGCCCCGTCGACGCCCTGACTCGGGTGTTCGATCGAATGGCCATGCTTGCCCACCGGCTCGACCGATTGACCGGCGAAAAGAATCGCCTGCCGGAAGTGGACGACATCGAATTCGCGACGCTCTCTGCGCTGCGCGGGTTCCGGCATTGGGAACTGCGGCCCGGCCGTCGAGCACAGCAGCGACTCGACCGCGCGGTGTACCGGATGCGTACCGCGGTGGAGTCGTTCCTCGGGCGGGAACTCCGGCCCGGCGATGCTGATGGACTGGCGAAAGACTACGAGCAGAGGTGGACTCGGCCGGCGAACCAACGGGACTCGATGCGTGCGAGCCTGGGATCGGTGCTCGGGCGGGATCTCGAAGGGGTCGGCGAGGAGGAGCTGACGGAACTGGGGCAGCTGTACCGGGACAGCGCCGACTCGATTCCCGCGCAGCTGGTGGAATTCCTGCGGGCGATGTCGGCACAGTGGTATCTGCAGCTGCGCCGAATCGCCGAGTATGCCGAGTTGACCGAGAATCATCGGCGATTGGATGCCGAGTGGGACGCCGTCTTGGCCGACGCGGTCCGCGGTCTGCGCGGCATGCGGTTCACCGACGGCGGCGAATCACGACCGGTGGAACGCACTTTCACGCTGGGCAAGCATCTGGCCGGACTGCGCGATACGTCGGTCGAGCAGCGCGCGGCCGCCGAGCGGGTCGTCGTCTCGCGCGGGCGGGCACTGAAGGTCGAGTCGGTATGGCAGGTTTCGCCGGGCTCCGAGGTGACGACACTGTTGAACGCCCGCCTCGAGCGCGCGCGCACTGTCCTGGCCGAGCACTGGCAGTGCCCGCCCGCGGCGGTGACCGGTGAGCGGGTCGAGCAGCGGCACGCGGAACTGGGCCCCGAGTCGGCCGCCCCGGCCGAGGTAGCCGCCGCCGCGGAGATCCGGGCTCTCGAGCCGGTGATCGGAGGCGCTGAACGGTTCCATCGCCACGACGCGTGGACGCGCGCCATCGATGCGTTGGACGACGCCATCAATGCGGCGCTGTGGGACGAGGCCAACGGTCTGATGGAACCCGCGCATCACTCGGCGCGCAATCGGCGCGAGGAGCGTGCCGCATGGACCCGTCGGCTGATCGAATTGGCGCATCTGCTCGATGATGTGGCGGCGGCGCGGGCGGCGGCCGCGGCCGAGCAGCGAACCGCCGATGTCGAAGCACGCGACGCCGACCTCGACCGGCTGCTCGGGGAACTGGCGGCGCAGATCGCCATCCGCGGGGATGCGACAGCTGATTCGGCCGAGCACGACGTGGACAGGGACGACAACGCGGCGCAGCCGCTGCCGCCGGATGTCCGACGTGCGATCGTCCGCCGGGTCGACCAGCAGCGCGCCCTGCTACGCCGGGAACTCGATGAACTGCTCCGGCCGCACGGCGTCGATCCAGGGCAGTTGCTCGACATCGGCTCCGCCGTGTGGGAGCACTGGTTCCGCCAGCACGCCCAGGCGCGCGCCGAGCTGGTCCGGCTGCTGGGGCGCGAGCCGGACCGAGTGGACGACGAGTGGTTGTACCCGGTCGTGGTTCACCGTCTGGCGTGGGGCGACATGTCTGCCGAACTCGCCACGGCAGCGCAGCGATTCAGCGAGTCCTATGCGGTCTGGAAGCTGGTGGGCGGCGTCGGCCGGCTGGACCGGTTGGCGCGAACGATCGAGTCGATGGAAGAGGAGCTGACGCGGC
Source organism: Nocardia asteroides (assembly GCA_019930625.1). Taxonomy (NCBI): domain Bacteria; kingdom Bacillati; phylum Actinomycetota; class Actinomycetes; order Mycobacteriales; family Nocardiaceae; genus Nocardia; species Nocardia asteroides. The sequence continues at coordinate 2,245,820 of CP082844.1, read as the reverse complement.
GGTCCGCCGAATACCAGCGACTGCTGGCACAGGCGCACGGCGCGCCGCGAGCCGACGTGCCAGAGCTGGGCACCCGGAACGCGCCCGCTGAGGTGATCCGGCTGGGCAGCGCGCTGCGACGCCTGGATGCGCAGGCAGACCGGCTCTATCGACTCGTCATCGCGGTGGCTGACATCGAGCGGCGGATCCGCTCGCTCGAGCCGACCCGCGGCCGGTTCGGCTCATCGGTCCGGGCATATGGGCTCGACTCGCCCGTCTCACGTCCGGAACTATCCTTCGTGCACGCTCGCCTGCGCCACCTGGCCGAGCTGCGCCGACCGTCGGCGTCGCCGTCTGCGGCCGCCCCGGTGACCGACCCCGGGCATGCAGCGCCCGGCGTCGCCGAGCCGGTCCGGGATCTGAGCGAGCTGATCTGGGAATCGACCATTCTCGTCCGGCTGGACGACGAACTGTATTGGCTGAACGTCGATCTGGACACCGCTGTGGAAGAAGCGGCGCTGACACTCTCCGGTGTGTCCCACCGGGCGCCCCGGCCCGAGGAGGACGCCGGCTGGGTCTCGGGAACAGACGAGGTGTGGGAAACGGTGGCCTCGCTGCGCCTCCATGTCCTGGCCGGCCGTCGCCGCGCCGGCACCGCCCTCACCGCCGAACCGAGCGCACAGTTCGGTATCGATCCGACGAGCCTGGCAGACGCCCAGGTCGGCGAGAACCAGGTGGCCCGGCTGACGAGCCTGCGCGCGCAGCTGGCAGGCGCGCCGGATCAAGGCGAGCGAGTGCGGCAGCTCGACATCGCGATCGACCTCGTTCGCGTGGTCACACGCAGGACCGCCGAGATCAGCGCGATCGACATTCTGGCGGCGGCATTCGATGCGGCCGATCGCCGGCAGGACCGGAGCTACCAGCACTACAAACAGTTGTCGGAAGACCATGTGCGGCGGTTTCCGCTGGACGGCCGGGCGGTACGGCAAAGCTCGGGATTGGAAGCACACGCGCTCAACCGCGCCATCGCCTCGGCCGGTGCCCAGTTGGGCGCTGGGAACTGGGACGAATCGGCGGAGGTCGATGAGCTGCGGCTGCTGATTGACGCGAGCGCACAGCCGAATTCGGGGGCTGACGCCGAAGCGATCCGCTTGGCCGCTCTCGCCGAGCGATACGTCGGGCTGATCGGGCTGCGGAAGGCGTTCGACGAACGAAAACGGTCGATCGCGTGGTATCACGGCCTGAAGATCCGGATGCAGGCGCTCGACGACTACTGTGCACTTCGGCGCAGTGCGGAGCGGTGGCTGGACCGGGCGCGCCAGCTGTCTCGTGATCAGGCGGAAAACGTAGAGACGGAGCCGAATCGGTCTGGTCCGGCCGGTGGTCACCCGCACGCGTTGCGGCGAATGCTCTCGCGCGCCGTGCATCAGCTGGTCCGCGCGACCAACGCCAGTGCGTTTCTGCGTTCGCAGGCCGAGGCGTCACCCGACGAACTGGACGTGCGCCGGATCATGTCCGGGGTGATGAATTCCGTCCTCGACTTGGAGCGACGTACGGGTTACGACGAGGTGCGGCGGCGGGCTGAGCGATGTCTGCGTCTGTGCCTGATGGTCGCCGCTGCGGAGCAGATCGATGTATTCCGCGCACCAGCCGACATCGACCAGGAATTCGCCAACCTTCTCGATTCGTCGGTCGCCTTCGCGGTGCGAATGGGAGTCGAGGAACAGGACACGCCCTCGGCCCCCGAACCCGAACCCTCCGGCCACGATCGCAATCAGTGCGCGGCGTTGGTGTCGAGGTTGCATCTGGAGCGAACGGGCTCGCCGGATGAGGAGGGGCTTGGTGACGGGGGTCTGGGCGGCGCGTCGTTCGAGCCGTACGTGGCGGTACTGGGGGGTGGTCAGGCGCAGCGGTTCGCGATCGATCCCCCTCACCCGCTCCGTCTCGTTGTGCAGGCTTTGCTCGCGGCCGTGGCGAAATTGGATCCCGCTGAGCGCTGCGGTGTTTCGGTGGTCACGATCGAAGCCACGCATGTGGTGGACGACTACGGGGTGAACGCGCACACCCGTCGCTTGGAGTATCAGTGCGACGAGCATGGAAACAACGTCAAGATCCTGTTGCAGAACCCGGGCAAAGGGCTTTTCGGCACCGCGGATGAGGACGACACTCGTGCGTCCGATCTGAAGGCCCTGTGGATCCTGGCCTACGACAAGCACCGCAACCCGTTGCGGCTGCCCGGCGGTATTGATGAGGTGCCGCCGGATGATCTGCGGATCGGTAGAAGCGACGAGGAGTCGGGACCGGACGACCCCGGCGACTCGATTGATGAACGATCGCCGACTCCTGATGGTGTGACCGAACCATCCAGATCCGAGCGTGCGGCACGGCTCGCCGATTCGCTTGCCAGAAGCGAACCTCTTGATACCGACGAGGCCGTCACCGCAATCCGTGACGCGATGGTTGTGTATCCGGCGGTGCTCGGCCATTGTCTCGGCCAGTTGTCCGAGCGGCAGCGCAGGTGTATAGATTTGCGGCTGCTGCAAGGGCGCAGCTTGGAGCGAGTGGCCAAGCAGTTGGGTGCGACAACGTATGCGGTGGGCAGATGTGTCAAATCGGCGGTGAGGCGAGTAGTCGAATTGCTGCCCGATGCAATCGACCGGTTCGGGTGGCTCGCCAGCTTGCTGGACCGCGCCGCAGTGTTGACCTATTCCGAGAAATCGGATCTGATCCGCGAGGTGCTGCATCGCCTTCCGGAGTTGGCCTATCGTTGTCTCGATAAGCTCCCTCCGGGTGATCGTAGATGTGCGGAGCTGCGGTTCCGGGAGGGTCTCGGCTGCGCCGATATTGCGGAACATTTGAACAAGACGGTGACTTCGGTCGAGTCGTCCGAACGTCGGGCGGTCAATCACTTCATCGAGGTGCTTCCTGGTGAGCTCAACCGTTTCGGTCGTTTTGCCGGGTTGCTCGGCCGCGCTGGGTCGTTGCGCATTTCTGAGGTGGATACTCTACTCGAGGACGCATTGCTCCTCTATCCGGAGATTGCCCACAGTTGTCTCGCTCAGCTCGCCGATCAGAACCGTGAGTGTGTGATGGCACGGCGGCGTGGCTACGACGTGGTCCACGTTGCGAAGCGGTTGGGTAAGACGCCGAAGGCGGTCCAGCAGTCGGAGTATCGAGGGTTGCGTCGGTTCGCCGAATTGCTTCCCGGTGAACTCGATCGGCCCGCTCGGTTCGCGGACTTGCTCGCGCGTGTCGGATCGCTCGATTCCGACGACGCATCGATGCTGATCCGCGATGCCGGGTTCGTCCATCCAGCGCTATTGCGCCGTTGCCTGTACCGGCTGCCACGACAGCAACGTAAGTGGGCGGAGGCACGGTGGCTGCAGGATCGCACTGTCGATCAAGCGGCAGAACAGTTGGCCAAATCGGGCAACTCGGCCAGCAAATTGGAACGTGCGGCTTTGCCCCAGCTGGTCGAGATGCTTCCGGTCGAGCTCGAACGGCCGTCGTTGGCCAAGTTGATTGTGCGCGCGGGTTCCCTGACCTGGGACGAGATGCTCATTGTGACCCGCGAGGCCGTAACCGTGTATCAGGAGGCGGCGCAACGTTGTCTCGAAGGGTTGACCGAGCAGGAGCGCATTTGTGTCGAATTATGTATTTTGCAGGATCGAACTCCGGATGAGGTGGCTGCCCACCTGGGTATCACCGATGCATCGGTCAGAGCGACGTACCGATATGGTGTCGGTCTCTTCGTCGAACGGCTCGGTGCCGAATTGGTTCCGGATCCGGCGAAGCTCGATTCGGTATATGATTGGCTGGAAGCTACCCGGCTGTTCCATCGCGAATCACGTAGGGAATTCTCGGTCGGTATAGGTCTGAGTTACGCTGCGCTTCAGCACATTCTGCGCACCAGGAGACCTGTTCGTTCCGAGACCTTGCGAACCATGCGCGACAACGGTTACATCTCGAATCGAACATTTCGAGCCGCAATCGTCGAATACGGTGCGCTGTCGAATCCCCCGCCCGCAGACGTGGACGAGGCAGCGGTCGAGTCGCATTCTGAGCCCGACGTTGATGAGGCACCGCCGGATCATCTGCGGATCGGTAAGAGCGACGAGGAGTCGGCACCGGACAATGTCGGCGATTCGATTGATGATCGCTCGCCGGTTCCCGATGGCGTGTCCGAACCATCCAGATCCGAGCGCGCGGCACGGCTCGCCGATACGCTCGCCCGAACCGAACCTCTTGATAGCGACGAGGCCGTCACCGCGATCCGTGACGCGATGGTCGTGTATCCGGCGGTGCTCGGCCATTGCCTTGGCCAGTTGTCCGAGCGGCAGCGCAGATGTATAGATCTGCGGGTGCTCCAGGGGCGCAGCTCGGAGCGAGTGGCCAAACAGCTGGGCATAACCGCTGCTGGAGTCGGGAACTCCGCTCGATTCGCGGTGAGGCGAGTAGCCGAGCTGCTGCCCGATGCAACTGACCGGTTCGGGTGGCTCGCCGCCTTGCTGGATCGTGCCGCAGTGTCGAGCTATTCCGAGAAATCGGATCTGATCCGCGATGTGCTACATCGCCTTCCGGAGCTGGCAGATCGTTGTCTCGCCGAGCTCTCCCCGGAGGAGCGTCGATGTCTACAGCTGCGGTTCCGAGATGGTCTGAGCCGCGCCGACATAGCAGAACAGTCTCACCAGACAGAGTCTTCGGTCAAGAATTCCGTGCGTAAGGGAGTATATCGTTTCATCAAGGTGCTTCCCGGCGAACTCAACCGTTTCGGTCGCTTTGCCGAGTTGTTGAACCGCGCTGGGTCGTTGCACATTTCCGAGGCGAGGACTTTGCTGGCGGACGCCTTGTTCCTCTATCCGTCAGTTGCCCACAGCTGCCTGGCCCGGCTCTCTGACCAGGAACGTGAGTGCCTGGAGCTGCTGGGGCGTGGCTTCGACGTGGGCTACGTGGCGAGGCAGTTGAACAAGACACGTATTGCGGTCGAGAAGACGGAACGTCGAGGGTTGCTTCCGTTCGTCAGGATGCTTCCCGGCGAACTGGACCGGCCCGCTCGGTTCGCGGACTTGCTCGCTCGTGTCGGATCGCTCGATTCCGACGAGGCATCGATGCTGATTCGCGAGGCCGCGTTTTTCCATCGGGAGGTGCTGCGGCGTTGCCTGCACCAGCTGCCGAGACAGCAGCGCAAGTGGGCGGAGGCGCGGTGGCTGCAAGATCGCACTGTCGATCGGGCCGCGAAGGAACTGGGTAAAACGATGCACGCGGCCAGCCAAATGGAGTCTGCGGTTATGACTCAACTGGTCGCGATGCTACCGGTCGAAATCGAACGACCGTCGGTAAGCAAATTGATTGTGCGCGCGAGTTCACTGACCTGGGACGAGATGCTCATTGTGGCCCGCGAGGCCGCAACCGTGTATCAGGAGGCGGCGCAGCGTAGCCTCGAGGGGCTGGCCGAGCAGCAGCGGATCTGTTTCGAGGACTGCATTTTGCGGGATCGAAGTCCCGATGAGGTGGCGGCTGAGCTTGGTGTCACCGCTACGACGGTGCGTTCGTCATACCGAAACGGTATGGTGCACTTCATCGAAAGGCTTCGTGCCGAACTGATGCCGGATCCGGCAGCATTCGATTCAGTATATAAATGGCTGGAAGCTACTCGGCTGTTTCATCGCGAATCCCGAGCGATATTTTCGCAGGCGATGGGTCGAAACAAAATTTGGCTCAACAACTTTCGATGGACTGAGACTTCTGTTCCGCGATTGGTGACCCTGCGCATAGGGCGTGATGCCGGTCTTTTTTCGAACAGAATTCTGCGTGCAGCAATAGAGAAATTCTATGACGCTCCGGATCGCACGCCGGCTGGACCGGACGAGGAGGCGGAGTTCTGGCGATACATCGAAACGGCCGTGGGGTCGGCAGAGGAACGGCAGATCCGGAATCATATCTACGAACGGTTCGATTGGCTGGCCGTAGCGGTGGCACGCCGATGGGCGCGTCCAGGTAATGAACGAGACGAACTCACTCAGTATTTTCGCGAGAGAATTTTGAGTGCGATCGCGAATCATGTACCTTTTCAGAGTTTCATAGCTCACGCATCAGGGAGTTGTCGCGTATCCTTTTACTACCGCGACAAGTCGTACGGGAATCTCGGCCCGGGTGTCGGCAGGCTGGTCGGAAGGGTTCGTGCTTACACCTCGAGTCGTTTCGAGGAAACCGGAGTTGCGCCGGACGACGAGGAAATTTCGCGGGCTCTCGGCCTCACCATCTCGGAGGTGGCAGAGGCGAGACGGCTGCAGTCGCTGTCGGAGATTTCGATTAATCAACCGGTAGCTGATCGGGACCCGACAGGCAGGTTTGTGACTGGGACTGAGGCTGCCAAGATCGGAACTGGTGAAGTCGACGATGCGGGCCGGCCGCAGGGGTTCGATGTAGCCGATACCTCCCGGCCGGCAACGGATGAGGTGTATGACATGTCTGTGGCACGTGCCATCCGGGCGGCGTTGGCGGATGTGTCGGAGCCCGATGTTGCGGCCGCTCTGGTTTTTTGGTGTTATTTGCAGGGCGTTTCGGTGGCGGCGGCTGCTGTCCGGCTGCAGTTGAGTGTGGAGGCTGCGCGGGACCTTCTTGCGGTTGCCGGTGAAAAGTTGCGAAGCGTGGAATTTCATTCGATATTGGCCGAGCGCGCGGAGCCGGGCGCTCGGTCCATGGTCGGCAGCGCGGGGACGGCTGGGAGGATTTCGGTCCGCGGGGATGGTCCGGATCGAGATGGTGAGGCGCCCTATCGGCGGCCGGATGGTCATGCTCGTAATCAGTGTGCGGCGTGGGTGTCGAGGTCACATCTGGACAACACTGGTTCGCCGGATGCGGAGGGGCTTGATGATGTGGGTTTGGGTGGTGTGTTTTGGCAGCCGTATCTGGCGGTATTGGGGGGTGGTCGGCCGCAGAAGTTTCCGATCGACCGTGTTCTTCCGTTGCGTTTTGTGGTTCAGGCGTTGTTGGCGATGGTGGCGAGGTTTCCTGCGGCTGAGCGCAATGGTGTTTCGGTTGTCATTATCGAGGGCACGCATGTGGTGGATGGGGAGGGGGTGAACGCGCACACTCGTCGGTTGGAGTATCGGTGTGACGAGCAGGGCAACAATGTTCGTCTTGTGTTGCAGGATCCGGCTAAGAGGCTTAAGAACGGGGTGCGTGAGGGCGGGGTGCGTGACGATCTGACCCGTGCCTCCGACTTGAACGGTTTGTGGGCCCAGGCCTACGACAAGCACCGCAACCCGTTGCGGCTGCCCGGCGGTGTCGACGAGGTACCGCCGGATGACTTGCGGATCGGCCAGAGCGACGAGGAATCAGGAACGGACGACGTCAGCGACTCGATTGATGATCGCTCGTTGGCTCCCCACGGTGTAGGCGAACCATCCAATTCCGAGCGTGGGGCACGCCTCGCCGATTCGCTCGCCCGAACCGAACCTTTTGATCACGACAAGGCCGCCACGGCAATCCGTGAGGCGATGGGTGATGATTCGAGTGAAACCCCGCGCTCTGCCTCGCCGACACCGTGGTCGGGCCGAACATCGGATCGTGTCAATGTGACCGGAGCTGTTGGCAAGCGGACCGGAGGCCGCGATCCTGCCGATCGACTGTCGAAACCCTCGCCAGGGTCGACACCCTGGTCGAAGGCTCCCGAGCCGTCCGGTTCGGGTGCCGAGTCCACGACCGCACCGACCGCCGAAGGCCGGAAAGGAGACGGGGACGAGCCGGTGCCGCCGGAAGCCGGTGAATCCGCCGGGGTTCTGCCGCCCCTGACGATCCATTTCTGCACCAAAGACCGACCGGAACGCATGGCAGCGCTACTGGACGATATCGCCGCCGTGGTTCCGGGAAGGTTCACGGTGTTCATCTACGACGACTCCGTCGACCCGGAGAATCGGGCCAGGAACAGACATATCATCGACAATGCCTCGTTCGATGTGGTGTACGTCGACGAAGAACGACGTACGGCGCTGTTGGCGAGTATGCCCTGGCCTTCCGAAGCTGCCAGACGGTTCACCGAGTCGGCGTTCAAGGTCCTAGGGCGTCCGGAGTGGAACAAGCCGGGCGTGCTGACGTTGCTGCAATTTGTGGCGGTGGTTTGCGGGGCGCCGTCGGACCGAGCGCTGCTGCTCGATGACGATATCCGGTTGCGGGACGGGATATTCCGAGGGGAACTGGTTTCGGTCGATTCGCAGGTGGTGACCGAACTGCTGTCGACTCCTGTTCCGGATGGGAAGTTCATCGGGATCGGCGGCCATTACGCGGGGAAAAAGGACGTCAATCACGTGGAGGATGCGGCTGCCACCGTCGGCACCGTAATCCAGGGGCAGAGCTATCTCCACAGTGGAATAGATGCCAGCGGGGCCTTTCTGCTGACCGACCTCCGCTTGCTCGGCGAGGTTCCGTTTCCTCACTGGTACGGCGAAGACAACTTCGTCATGGCGATATGGATGGCTCTCGGGTACGTTCTGGATGCCAAGGACTTCAGCCCGCTGCATACCGGAGACGACCGGGACATCGAGTTGGATGTCGCATTGCGGCAACAGTACGGAATTGTCTCCCTGCTCGCCGTCCTGGAAGCCGGCCGTGCGGGGGCAGATAATGTTTCCGAGCTCCTCCGAAATGCGGTGTCGCATTGTGGTAAGTATGCGTGGAAAGTTGCCCAGCGCTGGGCGGAGAACTTCGCGATCCGGGAACACGAATTCGGTAACATACACATTGACAACGTGTCCGCGTTGCTGGCGGTCGAAGAAATCACCCGGAACGCGGAGGCGGCCCTGCGCGGATATGCCTCGTCGCTGATCGGATGGACGGATCTCGTACGAAGCGAGGAGGTATCGGACCATGTGCGCAGCTTCCTGGGCATCGGGGGAGACCGGATATCAGTGCCGTGGATCGCGCCCGTTCCCCGTCCGGGTATGTCTTACGCCGACACGCCGGATTCGCCCGAACTCGAGCATCCCGGGAATCCCGCTGTTGACGCGGATGTCTCCACAGCGGACGGAACGATGCGGCAATCCCTTTCCGGGGCCGCGCTATCGGCTGTCGGTGCGTCCGCCGACGGTACCGTCGGTGAGGGTACGCACAGTGATTTCGCCACAGCGAACCGCCTTATCATCGACTATGCACTCGGCAAGCTTCGCGGCAATGTGTACGACTCGATCGGCATGCTATTGGCCTGGGTAGAGGTCTCGGTACGCGCGGCACTCGTCGCCGACCGGGGACAGGATGACTCGGATGCCGATTACCGGGCAGCACGGGCGCGGTGGGAGATCACATCCGAACATGTGATGGACAAGATCGTGGACTCGGTTACAGAGGTGGCCGAAGGAGAAATGCATGCATTGGAGACTATCGAGCGTTGGTTGAACGAGGTGCGTGAGCGCACGGGCATCCGCACCGAGGGAATTACGCCCGCCGATGATTTCATGCGCCTGGCGGAAGCACTGTTTGCGTTCGGTGTCGAGTACTTCTGGCGACGCCGCGAATCCGGAAAAATCGCCGAGATCTATTCCGAATTCTGCCGGTCGCGAAACCTTTCCGACGATATCGTGCAGCGTTGGTACAGGGAACTCCGCGAGGAGGGTGGGTTCAGCGTCGACGGAAGCCGTGACCCGGACGCATTCCGGGACCTGGTGACCGGAACGGACCTACGCGCTGTGGAATCACTGGTGAGCCGCAGTATGAGCATCCTGGCGGACCGTCTCGGATCACTGCATTTCACCTGGTACTCGTCAGCCCCGAGGGCAAAGCTGCGACAGTGGAGGATTTCGACAGCGGACCTGATACAGGAGCGGCGCTGGATCGCTCCGGAAAGGCAAGCTCTGCTGTCCGATTTCATGCGGGAGTTCAGGAAACCGCTGCCGGATACGAGGCGTTTGCGGCGGGCGGCCACGCCGCTGTGGGAGCCTGGGCCGGGGATCGAAATGCCCGGGCGGTTGAAAGTGCCGGTGCCGCGGGGAACGGAGAAGTACATCACGCGGCTTCTGTTGGACTCGGCGCAGCGAAGACTGTGGCTGGCCGGTCTGACGGCCCTGCACTCGATGTGGCGACGCCGGCTGGATCCGTTCGATTATCGGATGGAATGTCTGAGACGGATGGTGGCCCCGTACGAGGTGGACCCGGACCAGGTGCTCGACGACGACGCGGCGCTGTGGCACGACGCGCTGGACGGCGCGCGCGTGCGGCTGATCCGGCTGTGGCCTGCCGCTTCGCGGAGTATCGGTCCGGACAACCCCTCTATCGATGACGGCGTGATCCGTATGTCAGTGGCTCGACTTGTCGCTTCCGGGCAGGTGACCGGCGAGTTTGCCGCTGCCGCATCTGAATACCTCGAAGTACTGCAGATGACCGATCTCATCCACCAGATCGGCCGCCTGCGTCGGTCACGGCGAGGCCTCGCCGACGCAGAGCGATTGGCCGAGGTGGTCTCGGAGCTATTCAACAAATGGCAACGGTACAACCCGATGGGTGGGGGGGCGGCACAATATCTCGCAGAGCAGATCGAGGGCTGGGCACAGCGAATCTATGAGTTGGGTGTCGGCATCGACGAGATAGAGCAGTCGCAGTGGATGGCGACCGCGGATCTGGTCGAACAGATGCGTGTTCTGTCCTGCGGCGACGGCCCGGCCGGTGTCGTGCCGGACCCCGCCGCCAGGCCGGAGATCTTCACCGAACTCGACGCTGAACTCCGCGATCTGAACGGCGAGCTGAGCGATATTCTCGACAAGGTGGATGTTGTCGCTCGGGGACAACATCTCCAGACTCAGCAGAGCTCCTCGACAGAATCAGACAGCGGAGAGTCGCCCTTCGGGCCTGGTCTCCGGTGGATCCGTTCTGTCACGCAGGAAGCGCTGAATGATCGCGACGCGGCCCTGGGCGCCAGCAAACGGAGCCTGTTGAGTAAGCGGGTCCAACGCCTGAACAACCTGGAAGAGGCGTGGCGCGATGCGTGGCGGCGGCAGGAGCATGCGGAGGATGTGCTCTATACGCGTAGGGCTGCATGGCGTGATCTTGATGTGCGAGCCGATCGGACGGGATCGTTCGACCCCGCGTTCCTAGAAGTTTTGCGCGTGGACTTGCGCCACCGCCGCGATCGACTTCAGGAAAAGGACTCGTCTGCGTTGACCGAAGACGAAGCTGCGATCGATTCCCAGCTGGATGCTCTGGACGCGGTGATCACTGCAGAAATCGACCACCAGCATTACGAAAGTCGGGCTCACAACATATCTCATGTTATTCGCGAACTCGAGACGGAAGCGGATCTGGTCCGTTTCGATACGTTACTCATAGCAGGAAGGGAACTCAGGGCGGGGAGGGAACCGGAATCGGCTCTGTTCGAGTTTCCGTTTGCATCTTTCGACGAAACTATCGCTCGCATCGAGGGCCGAACGGACATCGACTCCATCAACGATTCCGAGGACAGTCGAAATATCTATGATATAGATACCATCCCGCATCAATTATATGAATTGAGAATATTGCTCGAGAACCGGCTGCATAATCGTCGCGCTCTGATCAACCAGAGCGAGGAATCGCCGGACACCGGCCGGTGGACAGAATTATTCCAGCGCGTTCACGATCGGGTCGAGCTGATGGCAGCGCGTGTCGATCTGCTGCTGCCGCCGCTTCGAGATATGCGTGAATGGATCGACGCTCGGATGAGTTCGGCTGATATCCTGGCCAGAAAGTTCCGTCTAGTTTTCGATACGGTCCAGCGACTACATGTACTGCATCCTTTTATATACAAGGGTTCCCGAACGAGCTACAGACGCTTCTCCCACCTCTGCCAGAAGCATGGATTTTCGAAGCTGCTGCTCCAGTTGGACAGGTCCGAGTATCAAGAAATAGTAACCCGGAGAAATATTGTCTCTTTACGTATCAGTTCTGGTCTCCAGCTCGATCCGAATACCGTCACCGATGCCGAGCTGAAATCAATTAGAGCGAACCTGTGGGATTCGAACCAGGCGAAAGTCCGGCGGCACGGGGAATCCGGCAAGGTGTCCGAAGGCACGGTTACTCTCTCCGGTGAGGATCTGGGTCGGCTGATGGCGCTGATCTCCGAGTTCTCAGAGCTCCGCGAATTGGAAACTCTGTATCTTTCGCTGGGAGAGATGGATCGCCTGGACGGTGAGGTCGATCGCATTCTGCAGAACGCGGTTCGAGCTGTTTACGGTGGGCTTAATCTGCTCGAGCAAGGCCCTCGAGTCATCGAGAGTCGTTCCGCAAGCCTAAGCAAACCGGTATGGGCATTGCACAGGTGGGCGTGGTTCCAGTGTCATGACATGGAAAAGGCATTCGATCGGGATCTCGAATCAGTCAGCGTGACCGAACGGGAGCTGATAATGCGACGAGGGAGGAACAATCAGTCGATCTGGCAGGTTCAACCGAATTCGGAAGGGCAGCGTACTCTGGCAATGTGCCTGCGGAATGTCGTCGACAAACTCGTCGAGCGGAGAGGACTGTCATACGCCGAGGTCACGCCTGAGAGGGTGCGCAGGCTGCGTGCATTCCCCGGCACCCACGCAGCGCCCACCGCCAGACTAGTACATGACTACCTGGCATTGCATTCAGCGGAATCCGATGCTCGCCGATTCCACCGCTACAGCAGGTGGGAGTGGGCTATTCGCGCGCTGGACGCGGCGATCGATCCGGCTCAGGGTGGCACTGGGATCGGAGAATCGGCACTGAGCGAACTGCGTCGGTGTGCGGCGACGGTAGACCAACTCGCTCGAAAATGGGATCGGGCAATGTCCCGGCGGGAAAAGATCCGTACCCGGTTTGCGGATTGGAACATAAATCCGAATCTGTTCACCGACTGGTTGCAGGCATACCCCTTACAACTTTCCTACGAAATAGTGAATCATCGCGGCATATGGGAAAGGGATATTCAGCATATGGCCATCGCTCACAGGCTGCGCGATCAGGCTTTTCTGATTATACACTCAGCGGATTTGATAGAAGATCTCCGCAATTCCGAATATCCGCTCACGCTGCTGAACAGTCTCTTCGACGATGCGGCGGAGTGCCTGCTCGAATTGATGGTCGAGCAGGGTCTCGATCCAGGTCCGTTCCGTGATTTCCGATCAGCACCTCATGACGACCTGCGTGCCCACGCGGCGTCGACCCTCGCGCGGGTTCGCGGTCATAGTCACTGGAAATTCACCTACGCTCTAGAAGACATCGACCTGGTCGGCATTGCGAGATCGGGTCGGTCTCCGATCTCCGCTCTGCGTGACAGGCTGGCCGACGCCGGGGAAGCACTGGTCCGTCAAGCCATCGCAGCGAGCCTCGATCCCCGTGTTCTCCACATCGGCCATGTCGAAATCTCTCCCTCCGATACACATAGGCATCAACCGGCCGCCAACGCCCTCCGAGATCCGAAATTCTTCGAGCTCGCGAAAGAATTCCGCGAGTACGATCGGGTGGTCACCGAACTGGACGATGAACTGGACAATGTCCTGAGCAGGGCAGCCGCCCGGATACTAGAAGCCGTACCCTCCGCTGGTGACAAGCCGGAGACCGTCGACGCGCCGCCGGAGAACCCGGCAGAGCCCGGCGCGCGGCCGAGCCGACGGTCACCAGGTCACGCAGCCGAAACCGACAGCGGGGCAGGGTCCGCCGATCGGTGATCGAGGCAACGATCGTGATCTCGACCGTCCGCCGACGGGTCCACGGGTGACCCCGCCGCGGATCCGCTCGCCGGGCCGGACACATTCGGGGGCTCGACTGGCTCCGGTCCGAATCAGCCGCCACTCCGTTCGCCGAACGCCTCGATGGCCAGCCTCACCTGCCCGTGCAGCTGATGTACCTGCTACTGCGACGCCACATCATCATCGCGTTCGTGCGGTCGGTTTGAAGTAGAAGATCACTGGGACGGGACGGGCGCCCATGTTCTGATCGCGGTGGGCGGTCAACGGCCGTGATGATTGTGTGCCTCGAACTCGCCGAAGTCATCCCGCAGCCAGCCCAGATCGCGCCAGCTTCCCGAGCCGTCGAGGGGGCCCTCATAGACGATCTCCAAATAGCTGCCGGGCTGGTCGTCGAGCCGGAGGCGGCGGCCTCGGCTATACAGAAACAGCGACACGCTGATGTCCGGCTGCCCGTCGCTGTACTGCATACCGAGTATTCCCTCCCACGCCAGCTGGAGCGTTGGACTGGACGGCTCAGGACCTCGGACGAGACAGGAGAACCCGTCCTCCGTTTCGCCTGGGTCGACGACGGTCACCCGCTCGCCGAGGTGAGTGGCGAGGCTATCGGCGAGGATGTCTATCGTCGACCTCCACCGACCGGATGGTGGCGTGTCTTCGGAACCATTGTCGACCGTCACGGCCAGTCGTTCCTTTCTAAGCGCTCCCGATCGGGGGTATACCACGTCGTAGGCACCGTGACTTGTGCCGGATCTCGAGGTAATTCGGGTGGACCGCCCAGTTCTCGAGTTCGACCGGTTCTGGACTCGATACCCTCCTGTCGATCAGACCATAGGCCGTGATGACTGTCCGGCGGCCTGCGCGCGCAGTTCGCCCGCCGTGTGCTGGACTCGCTGGACCGCAGGCAGGTATCGGTCATCGAAGGTATCCGCCTCGGCGGCAAGCGCCGGTCCCTAACCGATCCCGACCAGCAGATCTCGACTACATCCGCCCGACGCCCGAGGAACGCGAGGATCGTCACCGCGCGATGATCGATGTCCGCACCGACATGATCGCCTCGGCTGAAGGCACCCTCTGCCGTGGGTGGGGTCCGGTCCGATGGCCGAGCTGGCGGCTCTGCTCACCGCCGCACCGGAGTACGCCGAGCAAGTGGTCGTCACCCAGATGGGGCTGTATCCGCAGATCAGCGACCCCGACGCCACCAACTGGATCCCACACGATGTCCACCGCAAGTTGGCGCGATGGGCGTACATTGAGTTACCCAGGTACGCACGAAGCGCGCAGTTGATCAACAAGTGACTCACCTCACAGTGCCTACGCGCGGGTAGATGACCTGCCGCGTAGGCTCCAGGCCATGCCTCAGACGACGGCGACACCGACCAAGACGACGGCAACGGCCAGGGATGGAAACGGGCTCATGAACACCTACGCATTGCGCCCCGATCGGTTCGACCGAGCAGGCCAGGACCAGCTCGTCGACGTGCGTGACCTACAGGCCGCGCTGCCCGGCATCCGCCGCTTGCGCGCCTGGGCGCACGAAGCACTCGCGCTGCGGCCCGGCGAACACGCCGTCGACATCGGCTCCGGCACCGGAACGGAGGTCATGACCTTCGCCGAAGCGGTCGGCCCGGACGGCAGCGCGATCGGCGTCGAACCGGACCCGCATCTGCTCGCCTCCGCCGAACGCCGCGCCGCCCAGGCCGGGTCGACGGCCAGATTCCACTCCGGTGACGCCTACGGCGTGCCCTTCGGCGCGGAAAGCTTCGACGCCGTCCTGTGCGAGCGGGTCTTCCAGCACCTGACCGCCCCCGCCCGGGCGGCCAACGAGATCGCGCGCGTGTTGCGTCCGGGCGGACGCGTCGTCGTCGTGGACAGCGATTGGGGCACGGCGATCATGCACCCCGGGGACCGGGGGGTCGTCCGCGAGGTGATCGATACGCTGGTTTCGGCGACCACCAATCCGCTCTCCGGCCGCCGGCTCCCCGGTCTGCTCACCAAGGCAGGCCTGGTGGTCGACGACATCGGTTCGCAGGCCTTGGTGCAGGATCGCGGCGTCGGAGCGGGCTCTCTGGTCACCAGGGTCTCGGCCATGGCCGTCGCACGTGGTGCGATCACCGAGGCTCAGCGCGACCGACTGCTCACCGATCTCGAGGCGGCCGCCGCCAACGGTGATATCCACCTCTCGGTCACCATGTTCGCCGTCCTCGCGCACAAGCCGCGCTGAACCGCCCGATGGCCGTCGACGTGCTGACCGACGTCGTGATCGACCGCTCTCGCGAGCTGGTCGCGGCATACGCGGCCGATCCAGCGCACGCGCCCGCCTGGTACTCGCGCATTCACGGCGTCACCTGGGAGACGGAGCCGCCGCTGCGCGTCGGCTCACGGATGGCATTCGTCGCCCGCTTCCTCGGCAGCAAGCTGGTCTACACCTATGAGGTCGTCGACTACCACCCCGGCTCACTGCTGGTGATGCGCACCGCGCAGGGGCCGTTTCCGATGGAGACGACCTACACCTGGGCGGACACCCCGGAGGGCGGTACCCGCATGACACTGCGCAACCGCGGCGAACCGAGCGGATTCGGGAAACTGGCCGCACCTGCACTGGAGGCGGCAATCCGACGGGCGAACCGCGCCGACCTGACCCGGCTCAAAGAGCTGTTGGAGACCGGGTAGGAGGCTGCGGCGCCTTCGCTCGGAGGGACACGGGCCGAGGGCATCGGCTACCGAGCCGAGGCCGGACCATCGGGAACGCCCGGCACGGATTCGTGCCGGGCAGGCCCGTTGCGTTCTACTTGCCGAGCAGCTTCTCGGTGGCCGCCAGCAGCACGCAGGTGGCCAGGCCGTCCATCGCCTTCTCCAGCTCGGGCAGCTTGGGGAAGCTCGGCGCGATCCGGATGTTCTTGTCCTCCGGGTCGTTGCGGTACGGGAAAGCCGAACCGGCGGCGGTGAGCGCGATGCCCGCCTCCTTCGCGAGCGCGATCACCCGCGCCGCCGTGCCCTCCAGCACGTCCAGGCTGATGAAGTAGCCGCCCTTCGGCTCGGTCCACGACGCCACCTTCGAAGCGCCGAGCCGGTCCTCGAGGATCTTCAGCACCAAGGCGAACTTCGGCTCGAGGATCGCGCGGTGCTTCTGCATGTGCGCCCGCACGCCGTCGGCATCTCCGAAGAAGCGCAAGTGGCGCAGCTGGTTGATCTTGTCCGGCCCGATGCTCTTCTTCGCCGCGTGGCTGAGGTACCAGTCCAGGTTCGCGGTGGAACCGCCGATGAAGCTCACGCCCGCGCCCGCGAAGGTGATCTTCGAGGTGGAGGCGAACACCAAGGGCCGGTTGGGGTTTCCGGCCGCGGCGGCCAGGCCGAGCACGTCGATCACCGGGGCGGCGGTGTCGGTGAGCGGGTGCACGGCGTACGCGTTGTCCCAGAACAGCCGGAAGTCCGGCGCCGCGGCGGGCATCGAAACGAGTTCGCGGACAACGTCTTCGGAGAAGACCACGCCGGTCGGGTTGGAATAGTTCGGCACTGCCCACAGGCCCTTGATCTGCGGATCGTTCGCCAGCAGCTCGGCGATGGCGTGCGTGTCGGGACCGTCGTGGCGCATCGGGATCGGGATCATCTCGAAACCGAGCGCTTCGGTGATCGCGAAGTGACGGTCGTAACCGGGAGCCGGGCACAGGAACTTCAGGGTGTCCTCGGCGGCCCAGCGACGCTCGGAATCGTTGGTGCCGTACAGCATCGCGTAGGCGATCACGTCGTGCATCAGCTCGAGACTGGCGTTGTTGCCCGCGAGCAGGTTGTCCACCGGGATGTTGAGCAGCTCGCCGAAGATCGCGCGCAGTTCCGGCAGACCGTGCAGGCCACCGTAGTTGCGGCAGTCGGTGCCGGTGCCGTCGCGGAAATCGCCCTCGCCGGGCAGCTGCAGGAGCGGGGCGGACAGATCGAGTTGTTCCGGCGAAGGTTTCCCCCGGGTCAGGTCCAGCGTGAGCTTCTCGGTCTCGAGCGTCGCGTAGTTCGCGGTCTGGGTCTCGTGCTCGAGCACGAGCTCCTCATGGCTCATCAAACCGATCTGCGTTTGCCGGGGCATCCTGGGCAGCCTTTCAAGCAGCGAAGGGACGATGGGTTTGGCCGGACCGATGTGCGGCGGCGGCCGAACAGTTGTCCGTGCAGACGCATGTGCATCCGCGGACGGGGTTCACGTTACCCGTGCATTGCCCGGAATTGGAGGCGTTATCGGAGGCGGGATGAGGGTGACCCGCACCGCCGGGCGACGGCGAGGCAACAGCGCATGCGCCCGAGCGACCCCATTTGAAGGGGACCCCGCGCACCCGGCAGAGCCCGTTGACCCTTGCTGCCTTCCGGCCCTGGGGGAGTTCACAGGATGCGCGCCGCGCGGGATCCGTCGGCCAGTGTAGCGCCTCCGGCCGCCAAACCCATCCTCCGGGTCCACACCCACACGCGACCAGGCACTTCACCCCCAACCCCGCCCCTATTTGGCGACCGACGGGGGGCTACCGGTATGCTGCTCCACGGAGGATTCGCCTAGTGGCCTATGGCGCTCGCCTGGAACGCGGGTTGGGTTAACGCCCTCAGGGGTTCAAATCCCCTATCCTCCGCCGGAGAGAGTCCAGGTCAGGAGCAGTTACACCCTCCTGACCTGGACCTACGGCGACCCCACCGATCGAACATGCCGCTGAGGGTTGTCGGCGGACACGGCTCCGACCAACCGAAGCAGCCGCATGGTGGCGAACATCGTCCCTTGTACTACTGAATCCGGTACCGCCACGAGGGCAAGCAGCCGAGAGTCGCATTCGATCGCCGCCGTGCGGCAAACGCGCGACGGCCACGGTGCCCACATCCAGCCGGCGCATGCCATGGCGGGCTACCGCGCAGGCCGGCCCTCTGGACCCTCCGGCAGTCAGAGCCGGAAGATGCGCGCCCCCACTCCCCACCCGGCGCTGGACCAGTTGGGGCCGAAACAAGCCACCGTGCCCGCCTGTCCGACAGGCAGGTCTTGGCGCGTTGTGTACTGGCCGAAGATCGGCGGATTGGCGGTGAAGTTGTATCCGATGCAGTCGATCTCGAGTCGGTAGTTGCCCGCATCGCCTTGGCAGATCCCGTTGTAGGACCATGGACCGTTCATCGATCCTGAGCAGCCGGGCTGGGCGGCGGCCGTGCCGGTGGCCGTCCCCGTGAGAGCGACTGCCACAACGGGAGCTGCCAGGCACATCGCTATTGCTCGAATCGAGGTTCGCATACTGGACTCCGATTGTCGTTTGGGTCGATTACATGGGATGTATCGACGTTATGTCGCAACACGTTACAGAGTGGAGACTGTGACAAGGAGGCGAACGCGGACGAATCCCGCTCGGGCGCTTACGAATCGGATGCAGGGTAAGCCACCTACTCGGGACACGCTCTGCCACCATCGAAGTCGTCGGCCATCACACGAAGGTGCCGCCCGTCGGTCGGCACCGGCACCGGCACCGGCACCGCCGGTTATGGCGAGATGTCACTACAGCGATGCCGACCGAACCCTCGGCTCCCGGTAGCACGGCGAACTCGTTTCGCCCGATCCAGGCTGTGCGACCGACGATTCCGATGGAATGATCTCCCCGTGACTCAGTGGCTTCCGCTTTTCGGTTCTCTCATCGTCGCCGTCGCGGCATTGGTCGGTGTGCTGGTCAACAACCGCACGAACCGGGCGGCGCTCACCGCCGCGGACGAGCGGAACCGGGTCACCTTGGACGCGGCGCAGCGGAACGTGGAGTTGACCAACGCGGCGGCCGAGCGGCGCGAGCACGACAAATGGCGGCGGGAATCAGTGCTGAGCGCGGTCTCCTCGGTGCTGGCCATCTCGAGCGACGTCCGCCTGCAGTTGTTGCACTGTGATCGCTGGGAGGCCGAGGAACTGGATCAGGTGGACGACGAGATCCGGCAGGCCGTCGAGGGTTCGCGGGGGTTCATCAGCAGTCTGCGCGTCGTGGCGCATCGCAAGATTCCCAATCGCTGCGAGGACCTGATGCGTACGCTCACCGCGGCGCTGAACATCAGCTTGCAGCGCCGACGGATCGAACTCGACGGCGAGGCGACGGCCGAAGAGATCAGCGAGATCCAGGCGCTGTGGTCGCGGGCGATCGAGAACACCGTCGAGGAAGAACGCTCGGTCATCAACGCCACCCGGCTCGAGCTCGAGATCAAGATCTCCGCCGAAGTCCACCAGGCCACGCCGCAGCCGGCCCTCGCACGCTCCTGAGCGCCGGCGATCACACCGGCCGGGACGCGGAGTCCAGCCGGGTGCGGTGTACTTCGAGCAGCGCGGCACGGAGGTGGGCGGCGTAGGCGTCGAGGTCAGGTAGCACCGCCGGATCCGAGTGCAGCGAGATGGTGACGGTGTCGCCCAAGCCGTGCACGCCGTGCGTGAGGTGCATGACGGAGCCGAGGGCCGGGAAGCCCGCGGTGAAACGCACGGCGCCGCCGCCGAAGGCGAGGTCCGCAGGGCCGCGGTCGACGCTGGAGACGACGGTGTGGCCCGAGATCGAGTCGGGCACGGTGTCGACCGGATAGCGGTCCAGATCCCGGCGCAGGATCGGAGCGGGGATGGTCGAGGTGACCCGGTCCTGCGCGGACAGCAGCGGATGCCGTGCTCGGACACGCCGGTCGACGAGCGCCGCCGCGATCTTGTCGGCGCGTACACGCAGGTCCGGTTCATCGATGAAGAGGTCGACGCCGAGACTGCGATAGTTGTTGCGAGGGTAGGTGAGCTCGGGAAGGGCCATCGGAACCTGCGCGCCGAGACGCTCGACCGGCTCACCTCGGTCGGCCAGGTAGCGAGCGAGCGCCAGCGACACCGCGGTCAAGGCGACGACCGTGACGGTACGGCCGGGAACGCGCAGGTCTTCGGCCGGGAATACGAGCACCCGGGCTTCGTGCCGCAAGGCCGCTTCCGCGGCGGCTCGATTCAGCACGCTCGGCGGATAACCCGTTCCGGGTGGCGGCACCTCACCGGCCTCGGTCAAATGATCCAGCCGTTGCCGCGCTCGAAACGCCTCGTAACCGCGCACCGCGGTCACGGCCAACCGAACCGGCGTACGCAGAACACCGAGAGCCGTGTCGGCCAGCACTCCGGCCGCCGTTGCACTCGCCGGCACCGCGGAGCCGGTCATCCGCAGAGGAGCCCCTACCGCCGAGCCGACGCCGCGACGATCAGCAAGCAGCGCGGACAGTCTCTGTGTGGGTGGCTTCCACCATGATGGATGACCGGACGTGCGCCGGTCGCCAATCGAGCCGCCCGCCGCTGCGGCATCGTCCTCGCCCGCGGCCCGTACTCCATCGGGCGACACCGACGCGGCTCGGCTTCCGTGCTGTGCTGCGAGGTCCCCCGACGCGCTGAACAGCGCACGCGCGATCGCCGAAGCACGCCGGCCATCGGCCAGGGCATGCGACATCTGGAGTACTACCACCAGCGCGGGCTCCCCCTCCTGTCCCGGCGCGTCGACGATGCCGCGGAACACGTGCAGCCGCCACGGCTGTACGGCGGCGTCGACGCCGGTGCCGAGCAGATCGCCGAGGACGTCCAGCAGATGCGACCAATTACGCTCCGCCAGTTCGTGTTCCACGAATTGCTCGGAGCCGGATTCGCACCGCTTCCAAGACGGGTAATCGACGTCCGAGGGCAGTTCGCGCAGCCGGACCCGAAGGTCCGCGATCCGCGCGCTCCGTTCGGCGACGACCGCGCGTAGTTCTTCGGTGGGTCGTCCGCGATCGGCGAAGCAATACAGCAGAAAAAGGTCGTTGCGTGTGCGTTTGGACAGCCAATACATCGTCGCGTCCTGCGGTGCCATCGCGCTCACGAGTAAAACGATATCGACTCGGATCCGGCGGCGCCCGGCGAGCCCGGGTGATGTGAATGATCTTGTTTCACAGTTTGGCGCGGAAAATCCCCTCGATTCCGCCGCACAGCTCTGCTACCGTCTGTAGTAGGAACGCATACCACTCTCACCCAGGGCGGGGTGTCGGCCATGGCTATGGATTCAGCGCGCATAATCGGCAAGCAAGCCAATGATATGGACGAGCGATATCGCGCCGCGGCGTTCATGAAGCGATCGATCAACAAGGTCTTCCCCACGCATTGGTCGTTTCTGCTGGGCGAGATCGCGCTCTACAGCTTCATCATCCTGCTGCTGTCGGGCGTCTACCTGACGTTGTTTTTCGACCCGTCCATGGCGGAAGTGGTCTATGACGGCTCCTACCAGCCACTGCGCGGTGTGACCATGTCGCGGGCGTATGAGACGACACTCAACCTCTCCTTCGAGGTACGCGGCGGCCTGTTCGTGCGGCAGGTGCATCACTGGGCGGCGCTGCTGTTCGCGGCGTCGATCATCGTGCATCTGTTCCGGATCTTCTTCACCGGCGCGTTCCGCAAGCCGCGGGAGGCGAACTGGGTGATCGGATCGCTGCTGCTGATCCTGGCGATGTTCGAGGGCTTCTTCGGGTACTCGCTGCCGGACGACCTGCTCTCGGGCACGGGTCTGCGGGCGGCGTTCTCCGGGATCACGATCTCGATCCCGATCATCGGCACGTGGATGCACTGGCTGATGTTCGGCGGCGACTTCCCCGGCGACATCATCATCCCGCGCTTGTACATCGCGCACGTGCTGCTGTTCCCGGGCATCATCCTGGCGTTGATCGCCGCGCACGTGGCGCTGGTGTGGTATCAGAAGCACACCCAGTTCCCCGGCCCGGGGCGCACGGAGAACAACGTGGTGGGCGCGCGGATCGTGCCGGTGTTCGCCGCCGACCAGGGCGCGTTCTTCGCCTTCACCCTCGGCATCGTGGGCATCATGGGCGGGGTGTTCCAGATCAACCCGATCTGGAACCTGGGTCCCTACAACCCCTCGCAGGTGTCGGCGGGTTCGCAGCCGGACTTCTACATGATGTGGACCGACGGCATGGCCCGGTTGATGCCGCCGTGGGAGCTGTACATCGGCAACTACACCGTGCCCGCGGTGTTCTGGGTCGCGTTGATCATGGGCTTGGTGTTCGCCGTCCTGATCGCCTACCCGTGGATCGAGAAGCGGCTCACCGGCGACCGGGCTTACCACAACTTGTTGCAACGCCCGCGTGACGTGCCCGTTCGCACGGCGATCGGCGCGATGGCGATCGCGTTCTACGTGGTCCTGACCCTGTCGTGCGTCAACGACATCATCGCCTACAAGTTCGATATCTCCCTGAACGCGACCACGTGGGTGGGCCGGATCGGCATTCTGCTCGGACCTCCGGTGGCCTACTTCCTGGCCTACCGCATCTGCCTCGGGCTGCAGCGCAGCGACCGCGCGGTGCTCGAGCACGGCATCGAGACCGGCGTGGTCAAGCGCTTGCCGCACGGCGAGTACATCGAGGTGCACCAGCCGCTCGGCCCGGTGGACGAGCACGGTCACCCGATCCCGCTGGAGTACCAGGGCGCGCCGGTACCGAAGAAGATGAGCAAGCTGGGCGCGGCGGGCAAGCCGGGCACGGGCAGCTTCCTGCGGGCGGATCCGCGCGAGGAGAGCGAGCGGCACTTCGCGACCGAGCACGAAGAGGAACGCAAACAGCTCGCCGTGCTGCGCACGGTTCAGCAACGAGCGAACGGTGACGGAAACGGCTCCGGCCACCGATGATTCGAGGGCACCGCCCCTCCTGCTCGAAAATCGCGAAGGCCCCGAGTCCGCACGACCCGGGGCCCGCTTTGCCTTGTTCAGGCGATTCTGGAGCGGTTCAGCCGCGCCGGAACTCTCCCGTCGAGACCCCCGTTAGGAATGCATCCCACTCACCCGGCGCAAACGCCAAGACCGGGCCACTTCCACTGTCCTTGGTGTCACGAACCGCGACACTGCCGTCGACGAGAAAAGCGACTTCCACGCAGTTCCCATCCGGACCGCTGTATGTGCTCTTGCGCCACACAGCGCCCGTCCAATCAACCTCCACGGCACTAGCTCCTTTGCTGCGTCGAGAGCGAGATTTCTCCTGACATCGTTCCAGCTAGCATCGGTACCCGACTCCGGAAGCCGAATCCCGTGGTGCACTCCTCGCCGGAGCGCACATTCTCGGTGCGTCGATATCGCACATCGAGTTCGAGAGGAAATTAACCTCGCGCGGGGCCTGTCCCCGCGCGGTAACACTAGCAGGTCCCTCGAAAGTTTGCCGGGCTCTTGCCTATTCAATCATCGCAACCACACACGTTTGCGAAGCAGGGAAGTTGCGGGAGCATTGCCAGCCCGTGGCATTCATTCCCAGCACCGGCGTACCACAATGTATTTAACGGATGTGATTGCTCTGTTATCGGACGACAATTCGCGCACGGCCACGGGCCGCGTCGACGCCGCGGCGGCGGCCGTGCATGATGGAACCTATGGTCGAACGCGCTCGCGACGACGCAGGTCGTGCCCGTAATGCCCGTCCGCGCGACCGCCTCGGGCGTCCACTGCCTCCCGGCAGCACCGGAGTTGCCCGAATTCCCGATGATCTCGATCTTCCACCCCAGCAAACCTTGGCCTTCGCCCAGCAACTGCTGGACGACGGACTAGCATTCAACGCACACGAGGTTTTAGAGGCCGCGTGGAAGAACGGACCGTTCGCCGAGCGGATGCTGTGGCAGGCGCTCGCGCAGTTCGCTGTCGGGCTAACCCACATACAGCGCGGAAATCCCAAGGGAGCGCGTACACTGCTCGCCCGCGCTGTGTCGCGGTTGACGGCATACCGCCCCGAGAGTGGGCAGGCGCCCTACGATATCGACCTCACCGGACTGGTCGCGCACGCCGAATCACTACTCGCCACGCTGGCGGCCGGCGACGAACCGTCCGAGGCCGACCTGCGGCCGCGTCTGTGCGTCTGACCGCCCGGCTTTTACCATGGCCGACGTGCGCACCTCATCGTCTACCAGCCGGGCCCGTGCCTGAGCCGGGCGCGGGCAGGTATGCGCCGAGCCCGTCCGGGGACCTGCACCTGGGCAATCTCCGCACCGCGCTGCTGGCCTGGGCGTTCGCTCGCTCCACCGGCCGCCGGTTCCTGCTCCGCATCGATGATCTGGACCGGGTGCGCCCCGGTGCGCAGCAGCGGCAGCTGGAGGATCTCGCCGCGATCGGCGTGGATTGGGACGGACCGGTGGTACGCCAGTCCGATCGATTGCCGCGGTACGAGGCGGCCATCGAACGCCTCACCGCCGCCGGGCTCACCTACGAATGCTTCTGCACCCGAAGGGAAATTCAGAAGGCCGCGTCGGCGCCACACGGGCCGTCGGGCGCCTACCCCGGCACCTGTCGCACGCTGAGCGCGTCGGCGCGCGACCGGTGGCGCGCCGAGGGCCGCCCGGCCGCGCTGCGCCTGCGGGCCACCGCGACGCAGTTCGAAGTGCACGACGAGCTGCACGGTCGCTACCGCGGTCCGGTCGACGACGTGGTGCTGCGCCGTGGCGACGGCATCCCGGCCTACAACCTCGCCGTCGTGGTCGACGACGCGGCACAAGGCGTGGACCAGGTGGTGCGCGGTGACGACCTTTTGCCGTCGACCCCGCGACAGGCGTACCTCGCGACGCTGCTCGACCTTCCGGTGCCGCGCTACGCCCACGTGCCGCTGGTGCTCAACACCGAACGGCGGCGACTGGCGAAACGGGATGGGGCGGTGACACTCCGCGAACGCTTGGCGCTCGGCAACACGCCGGAGGAAGTAGTCTCGGCACTGGCCGCTTCGCTCGGCTGCGCCGCGACATCGTCGTCCGAGCTACTCGCGCGTTTCGACGCCGGGCGGCTACCCCGCGAACCATGGATACTCGACGTGAATGGGTTGTTGCAACGCAGCCGATGTCCGTAACGTACGCATCGTCCAACTACTGATCAATCGACGAGGACAAACAACTATGACAAGCGGTGGGTACGACCCCAACCAGTATCCGCAGGGCGGGCAGCCGTACGGGCAGCCGTACCCGCAGGGCGGCGACCAGTACGGTCAGCAGCCTCAGTACGGTCAGCAGCCGCAGTACGGGCAGCAGCCCCAGTACGGGCAGCAACAGCCGCAGTACGGCCAGCAGCCGCAGTACGGGCAGGATCCCTACGGTCAGTACCCGCAGCAGCCCGGGTTCAACAACTACGGCGGCCAGCCGGGCGATCTCGGCACCCGCATCGGCGCCCGCGTCATCGACGCGATCATCCTGATGATCCCGTACTTCATCCTCTACCTCCTGGTCAACAACTCGGTGGGCTTGACCATCGGTCTCGGCCTGGTCTGGACCCTGGTCCAGCTCGGCTACTTCGTCGGCATGGAGACCTCGCAGGGCACCACGCTCGGCAAGAAGATCCTCGGCCTGAAGGTGCTCGCCCCCGGTGGCGCCGCGAAGATCGACCCGGTCACCTCGCTGAAGCGCAACGTGTTCGTCGCGGCGAACATCATTCCGTGCGTCGGCGGCCTCGTCTCGCTCGGCTTGGCGATCTACATCATGGTCACCATCTCGCAGGACCCGAACAAGCAGGGCTGGCACGACAAGTTCGCGGGCGGCACCCAGGTCGTCAAGGCCTGATCCGCCACAGCGGCACCGAATGCGTAGGGGCGCACCCGAATCGGGTGCGCCCCTGCTGCTTCCCGGCCCGCGCCGCTACGCGCTGGTCGCTCCCGCGATGATCACGACGACGAACCACAGGATGCCGAGCACGATCGCGCCGACGCCGATCCAGATGCCGGCCAGCGCCATGCCGCGCCCTTCTTGACCGCTCTGCTTGATCTGGTTCAGTGCGACCACGCCGAGGATGATGCCGACGATCGAGCCGAGCCCACAGGTGACGAACCCGACCAGCGACGAGATCAGCGCACCGATCGCCAAGCCGTTGGTGCCCTGCGCCGGGACGCCGTAGGGCTGATAGGGACTCTGATAGCCGTAGTTCGGCTGGGGGTACGGCTGTTGCTGATAGGGCGGGTACTGCGGTTGCGGAGGCGGCGTCATCGGCTGCGAGGGCGGCTGTACCGGGTACTGCGGCGCCGACGGGTAACCCGACGGCGGCTGCTCAGGGCTCGGGTACTGCGGCACCGAGCTCTGCCCACCGGACTCCGGCGACACGCCTTGGCCGCCGTACTGCTTCCACCACTCGTCGGAATCGCCGGGATTCGTCATTGCTACAGCGTATTCCACAACCTGGTTGGATGATGCGGGTGAGTGAGTCGAAAACCACCCAAGAGCACGGCGGGCCTGGGCGCCCCGCGGACCATGCGGCATTTGCCCAGGTGGCGCGGGGGTACTACGCACCGATCGTGGCACTGTTCACTGCGACCTTGATCATTTCCAATATCTGCGCCACCAAGGGGGTGGAGTTCCTCGGCGATCGCTCGGTGTCGCTGGGGCCGCTGCAAATCCTGCCGATCGCCACCGACGGCGCCTTCTTCCTGTTCCCGCTGGCCTACATCCTCGGCGACGTACTGAGCGAGGTGTACGGCTTCCGCGCCACTCGGCGCGCCATCTACTACGGCTTCGCCGGACTGCTGCTGACGGTCGTCTGCTTCGCCATCGCCATCCGGCTGCCCGCCGCGGGGTTCTACGAGAACCAAGAGGCGTTCCGCACCGTCCTCGGGACGACGCCGCGCCTGGTCGTCGCGGGTCTGGCCGGGTACTTCGTCGGCCAGCTGCTCAATTCCGCGACGCTGGTGCTGATCAAGGAGCGGACGAAGGAAAAGTACCTGTGGGCCAGGCTGATCGGGTCGACCATCGTCGGCGAACTCGCCGACACGCTGATCTTCTGCTCGATCGCCGCGGGCGCCATCGGTATCGACACCTGGCAGCAGTTCGTCAACTACGTGATCGTCGGCTTCATCTGGAAAACGCTCTGCGAGGTAATTGTGCTTCCGATCACCTACCGGGTCATCGCGTTCCTCAAGAAGCACGAACCCACCTACGCGCCCACGCAAGGCGATCCGCTGCGCACCTGACGAAATCACATAGAACTTCTCCCACTCCCCCAGCGGCCCAGTGTCTCGGCCTTGTGTTCATCGAAGTAGCCGCCCTCGATGCTGTCCCGGATACGGTCGACCAGGCGAATCGTGAATCGCTCGTTGTGGATGGTGCACAGCGTGGCCGCGAGCATCTCCTTGGCCTTGAACAGGTGGTGCAGGTAGGCGCGCGTGTAGTTGGCGCAGGTGTAGCAGTCGCAGTTCTCGTCGATCGGGGTGAAGTCGCGACGGAAACGGCTGGTGTTGATGTTGAACCGGCCGGTGTCGATGTAGATCGCGGCGTTGCGGGCAACCCGGGACGGGTTGACGCAGTCGAAGGTGTCCGCGCCGTTCTCGACGGCGGTGAAGACGTCCTCCGGTTCGCTGATGCCCAGCATGTGACGCGGTTTGTCCTCGGGCAGCTCGTCGCAGCACCATCCGACGATGGCGCCCAGGTTGTGCTTCTCCAGCGCGCCGCCGATGCCGTAACCGTCGAATGCCGTTCCCCCGCTCGCGCGAATCGACTCGAGCCCGCGACATGCCTTACGGCGCAGGTCCTCGTACTGCGCGCCTTGGACGACGGCGAACAGCGCCTGGTACGGGCGGTGGGTGCGGGCGGCGGTCAACCGCTCGTGCTCGTCGATGCAGCGCTGCGCCCACTCGTGCGTTCGCTGCACCGAGCGCTCCTGGTAGGCACGGGTATTGAGCAGGGTGGTGAGCTCGTCGAAAGCGAACATGATGTCGGCGCCGAGCTGGTGCTGGATGCCCATCGACACCTCGGGGGTGAACCGGTGCGCCGAGCCGTCGAGGTGTGAGCGGAACGTGACACCGTCGTCGTCCACGGTGGCCAACCGCTCTTTGCCGGGTGCGATCACGTCGTCGCTGCGGACGTCGACCGCCTCCATCGCCAGCACCTTCTTGAAGCCCACACCCAAGGACATCACCTGGAACCCGCCGCTGTCGGTGAAGGTCGGTCCCGGCCAGTTCATGAACGCGCCCAGCCCGCCCGCTTCGTCCACGATGTCGGGGCCCGGCTGCAGGTAGAGGTGGTAGGCGTTGGCCAGCAGCGCCTGGGCGCCGAGCTCACGCATGGTCTCCGGCAGCACCGCCTTGACCGTCGCTTTGGTGCCCACCGGGATGAAGGCGGGCGTGGCGATCGGACCGTGCGGCGTGGCGATCACCCCGGACCGGCCGTGCCGCCCGTCCAGGCGCGTACCGACGGTGAAGGAGAAGGATTCGGGACCGGGCACCCCGCTATCCTCGCAGTTCGCCGATCGCAGACCGCGGCAGGCCGCCGGTCGGCGCCGGTGGCCGGATCACACCACTCCCGCGAACTGGGCGTTGTACAAGCGGTAGTACGCCCCGCGTTCGGCGAGCAGGCGTTCGTGCGTGCCGTGTTCCACGATCCGGCCCGCTTCCATGACGACGATCAGATCGGCGTCGCGAATGGTGGACAGGCGGTGGGCGATGACGAAGCTGGTCCGGTCGCGACGCAGCGCGGCGGTGGCATGTTGCACCAGCACCTCGGTGCGGGTATCCACCGAGCTGGTCGCCTCGTCCAGGATGAGGATCGACGGTTTGGCCAGGAACGCGCGCGCGATGGTGATCAGCTGTTTCTCGCCCGCGCTGACCCCGGAGCCCTCCTCGTCGATGACCGTGTCGTAGCCGTCGGGCAGGGCGTGCACGAAGCGGTCGACGTAGGCGGCGCGCGCCGCGGCGAGGATATCCTCCTCGCTCGCGTTCGGGTTGCCGTAGGCGATGTTCTCCCGGATGGTGCCGCGGAACAGCCAGGTGTCCTGCAGGACCATGCCGATGCGCGAACGCAGGTGGTCCCGGGTGATCTCGGTGATGTCGACGCCGTCGACCGTGATCGCGCCCGCGTCCAGTTCGTAGAACCGCATGAGCAGGTTCACCAGCGTGGTCTTGCCCGCGCCGGTCGGGCCGACGATGGCGACCACATGGCCGGGCTCGGCCAGCAGGGAGAGCCGCTCGATCACCGGCTTGTCGGGTTCGTAGCGGAACGAGACGGCCTCGAATTCCACCCGGCCGCGGTCGACCGGGCGGGCGTCGGCCATCACCGGGTCCGGACTCTGCTCCTCGGCGTCGAGGATCTCGAAGATCCGCTCGGCCGAGGCGACGCCGGACTGCAACAGGTTGGCCATCGCGCCGAGCTGGGTCAGCGGCTGGCTGAACTGGCGGGAGTACTGGATGAACGCCTGCACCTCACCGAGCGAGAGGCTGCCCGTCGCGACTTTGAGGCCGCCTACCAGCGCGACCAGCACGAAGTTCACGTTTCCCAAAAACATGATCGCGGGCATGATCAGGCCCGAGATGAACTGCGCTTTGAAGCTGGCCTGGTAGAGCTCTTCGTTGCGCTGGTCGAACTCCTTGCCGACCTCGCGGTTGCGGCCGAACGCGGTGACCACCTCGTGCCCCGTGTAGGCCTCCTCGACCTGGGCGTTGACCAGTCCGGTGTACTTCCACTGGTTGACGAAGTGCGGCTTGGACCGTTTCGCGATCTGCGCGGTGACCACGATCGCGGCGGGGACGGTGAGCAACGCGATCACCGCGAGCACCCACGAGATCCAGAACATCATGACCAGGATGCCGAGCACCGAGAACACCGAGATGAGTAGCTGGCTCATGGTCTGCTGCAGGCTCTGGGAGACGTTGTCCACGTCGTTGGTCACCCGGCTGAGCACGTCACCGCGCGGCGCGGAGTCGAAGTAGCGCAACGGAAGCCGATGGATCTTGTCCTCGACGTCGCTGCGCAGCCGCTTCACCGTCCGGTTGATCACGATGTTGAGCAGGTACCCCTGCAACCACCCGAAGACGGCGGCGCCGATGTACAGCGCGAGCACCACGGCGAGAACCCTGCCGACCGCGCCGAAGTCCACTCCCACGCCGGGGACCACGTCCATGGCGCCGAGCATGTCCGCGAAGGTGTCGTCGCCCTCGGCTCGCAGCGCTTCGATCGCTTGTTCCTTGGTCATGCCGGGCGGCAGTTGCTTGCCGACCACGCCGTCGAAGACCAAGTTGGTCGCCTTGCCGAGAATGTAGGGGCCGAGGGTGTTCAGCACCACCGACGCGAGGACGAGCGCGATGATCAGCCCGACCTGCAACCGTTCCGGGGCGAGCCTGCGCAGCAGTCGTTTCAGGGATGGTCCGAACGATTTCGCCTTGCTGTCCGGAGCACCGGGACCGGGCATTCCGGGTCTCATCGCGCCTCCTCGGCACTCAGCTGTGACTCGACGATCTCCCGGTATTCCGAGCAATCCCGCATGAGTTGCTCGTGGGTGCCGACACCCGCCATCGCGCCGTCTTCGAGCACCACGATCTGGTCCGCGTCCCGGATGGTGGCTATCCGTTGGGCGACGATCAGGACCGAGGCGTCGGCGGTCTCCGGCTTCAGCGCTTCGCGCAGCCTGGCGTCGGTCGCGACGTCGAGCGCGGAGAACGAGTCGTCGAACAGGTACACCCTCGGCTTCTTCACCAGCGCTCGCGCGATGGCCAGCCGTTGACGCTGACCTCCGGAAACCGTTGTGCCGCCTTGGGCGACGGAGGCTTGCAATCCCTCCGGCATCTCCCGCACGAAATCGGCGGCCTGCGCGATTTCCAGCGCACGCCATAGTTCCTCGTCGGTGGCGTGCGGATTGCCGTAACGCAGATTGCTCGCGACCGTGCCGGAGAACAGATACGCCTTCTGCGGGACGAGGCCGATCTGCGCACGCAACACCTCGAGGTCGATATGGCGGACGTCGGTGCCGCCGACGTAGACCGCGCCGTCGGTGACGTCCATCAACCGGGGGATCAGGTTGACCAGCGTGGTTTTCCCGGAGCCGGTGGAGCCGACGATCGCGGTGGTGGTGCCGGGACGCATCTGGAACCGGATGGCTCTCAGCACCGGCTTCTCCGCGCCGGGGAAGGCGAACTCGGCGAATTGGATGTCCACGACGGCCGGGTCGTCGGTGAACGGCTGCGGCAGGCGCGGCGGGTGGACCGAGGATTCGGTGTCGAGCACCTCGCCGATCCGGTCGGCGGAGACCGCGGCGCGCGGCGCCATCATGGCCAGGAACGAGGCCATCATCACGGCCGTGAGGATCTGCATGATGTAGGACAGCAGCGCGGTGAGCGAACCGATCTGCATATGCCCTTCGTCGATCGCGTGCCCGCCGAACCAGATCACCGCGACGGCGGTGACATTGCTGATCAGCATGACTGTGGGGAACATCAGCGCCATCAACCGGCCGACGCGCACCGCGGTATCGGTGAGTTCGGTGTTGGCCAGGCCGAACCGCCAGGTCTCCTGCCGTTCCCGCACGAACGCCCTGACCACGCGGATGCCGGTGATCTGCTCGCGCAGCACCCGATTCACCTCGTCGATCCTGGCCTGCATGTCCCGGAAACCGGGCACCATCTTGGAGATCAGCACGGCCATGGACAGCCCCAGCGCGGGCACCGCGATCAGCAGCAGCCAGGACAGACCCAGGTCTTCGCGCAACGCCATGATGATGCCGCCCACGCACATGATCGGCGCCATCACCAGGATGGTCGCCGACATCACGACGAGCAGCTGAACCTGCTGAATATCGTTGGTATTGCGGGTGATCAGCGAGGGCGCGCCGAACATCTTCACTTCCCGCGCGGAGAATGTGCCGACGCGGTGCAGCAGCGCGCCGCGCAGGTCGCGGCCGGCGCCCATGGCGGCCTGCGCGCCGAGATAGACCGAGGCGGCCGACGCGACGATCTGCACGCCCGTGACCGCGAGCATCCACAAGCCGGTGGTCCAGATGTAGCCGATATCACCTTTGGTGACGCCGTTGTCGATCAGGTCCGCGTTCAGGCTGGGCAGATACAGCATCGCGATGACGGAGATCAGCTGAAGCACAACGACCCCCGCGAGCTGGGCGCGGTAGGGGTACAGATGTGTGCGTAGCAGTCTGGTCAGCATGATGAATCGCAGGCTACCGGCTGTCGGCGCGATACGTCGTGGAGATTCCTGACCTGCATGAATGCTCTCCCGTCGGGGTGTGCGCGGAGTCAGCGGCGCGCCCAGGCGCCGGGATCTCCGGTGAGCGCTTCGACGAATCCGGGCAGCCGGTTGCTCGCGATGTCGGCGATGGTGACGTTCTCCAGCACCGCCCGGATGTTGACCCGCAGCGCGATCCACACCCGCTGCAACGGCTCGGCCGCGCCGGAATAGTGGACGTCCTCCGGTCGCGCACCGCGCACCGAGGCCAGCGGGCCCTCGATCGCGCGGATCACGTCGGCGATGGAGATCTCGGCGGCGGGCCTGGCCAGCCAATAGCCGCCGTCCGGACCGCGTCTGCTGATCACCAGTTCGGCTCGGCGCAATTCGCCGAGCACGGACTCGAGCACTTTGGGTGGAATTCGCTGGGCGGTCGCGATCGCTTCGGCCTTCACCACCGGTGCGACCTGTACGAGCGGTGCGCCGAGCCCGAGCGCGGACTGGTCGAGCCGCGGCGCACTTGCGATTTCGAGCAGCGTTCGCACCGCGTAATCGACCTTCGCGGTGATGTGCACAGCGATGACTCCTGGCGTCGAGGTGGGATAGCTCGAATCTACGCGGCGCCGCCACCTGCCAGCACGCAGGTCGCGGCATCCAGCAGTGAGGATTCCACCACCGAATCGTCCGCACCAGGCACGAGTTCCTTGGACACCAGCGCCACCCCGATCACCTCGAGCGCCGCGCAGGCGCGCAACTGCGCCTCGTCGGTGGCGTCCGGTCCGGCCAGCCACTCGCGCAGCGCCCGGCTGGCGTCCATCAGATCCGGATAGCGATCCGCCATGACGTTGACGATCGCGACGGTGTCGCGCACGACGAGCGCACCGGCGTCACGGTGATGGATGAGGCCGCGCAAGTAGACCCGCAGGACCTGGCGAATGCTCTCGGCGTCGTGCGGCACCTGGTCGAGATCGTCGACTACCGAACGCATGTGATCGACGATCGGATCGATGATCGCCAATAGCAGATCGAGCTTCGACGCGTAGTGATAGTAGAGTGACGCCTTTGTGATTCCTACCGCATCCGCGACCTCGCGCAGGCTGGTCTGCTCGAATCCTTTGGCGCCGAACAGCTTCATCGCGGCCTCGCGAATCGCGCTTTTAGTGCCTCCACCTGCGGCGACAGCGCCGGGTGTGTCACGCACAGACATCCGATGATCCTCTCATCACCTTCACATCGAGCGAATATCGCCCGGCAGAATAGAGGTTGTACCTCCGCTTAGCTCCTGGGTAGTCTACCTACCGCACGGTAGGCAGAAAGCGTCAGTGGAGGCGGAGACAGGCAGGGCATCTCCGCGAGAGTGCTGTCTACACGCAGAACCAGCACGATCCCAGTCATCGCTAGGAGAAACCACTCGTGTCCGTTTATCTGTATAGATGGGGAAAGTTCGCTTTCCGCAGGAAATGGATAGTCCTTCCCGTCTGGCTCGTCTTGTTCGTGCTCCTCGGTGGCCTCGGAGCACAGCTCAGCAAGCCGATGACGAACGACTTCAGCCTGCCGAACCTGCCCTCCGAACGCGCCAACGAGATCCTCGACAAGCACTTCCCCGGCGCCTCCGCCGCGTTCAAGTTCGACGCCGTCACCGGCACATACGTCATCGGCGCGCTCGAGGGGCAGAAGCTGACCGACCCGGCGAGCCGTGCGGCGCTGGAAGCGTTCATCGCCAAGCTGGGCCAGCTCGACATCGTCGATCACAGCAAGCCGGTGGTCGACCCGGTCGAAGCGGCCGAGCAGATGGGCTGCCTGTCCGCCCCTGATCCCGCGCAGTGCAGTGGCGCGCCGCTGAACGTGCTCAGCAAGACCGCGCCGGAGACGGTGGCGGTGATCAACGTGCCGTTCACGATCAAGACATTCACCGACGTGACCGACGAGCATCGCGCGGCGGCCTACGACGTGGCCGCCGACGCGCGCAACGCCGGGCTCACCGTGGAGATGAGCGGCTCTATCGCGCAGAAGCAGGAAGCCCCCAGCGGCAAGTCCGAGATGATCGGCATGGCTGTCGCACTGTTGGTGATGATCGTGGCGTTCGGCGCGATCGTCGCCGCTTTCGTGCCGATCGTCACCGCGATCGTCGGCCTCGGCGCGGCCACCTCGCTGATCATGGTCGGCACCTCGGTGATCGAGGTGCCCAGCTTCACCACGTTCCTCGCCTCGATGATCGGCATCGCGTTGTCCATCGACTACGCGCTGTTCATCGTCTCCAGGTACAAGCACGAACTGGCGGTGCAGGATTCGCCGGAAGAGGCCGCGGGCAGCGCCCTCGGCACGGCCGGTTCCGCTGTGGTGTTCGCCGGCCTGACGGTCATCATCGCGCTCGCGGGCCTGAGCGTGGTCGGCGTCAAATTCATGACGTTCATGGGTCTGGGTGGCGCGATCGCCGCCGCTTTCGCGGTGCTCACCGCGATCACGCTGATGCCCGCCCTGCTCGGCGCGTTCGGCCGCTTCCTGTTCAAGCCGAAGTTGCCGCTGATCGCCCAGCACGACCCCGAGGACGACAACTCGGTCACCAACGGCATGCGCTTCGGCAGGCTGATCGGCAAGGCGCCGTGGGCCGCGCTGCTGCTGAGCATCGTGGTGCTCGGCGCGCTCGCCGCCCCCGCCACCGGCCTGAACCTCGGCCTGCCCGGCGAGGACAGCATGCCGAAGACCTCGACCGTCCGCAAGGCCTACGAGCTGCGCACCGAGGGCTTCGGCGAAGGAAGTAACGGCATACTGAACGTGGCCGTCGATCTGGCCGACGTCCCCGCCGACAACCGCGATGCGGCGGTCGAGGCGCTGCGCACCAAGCTCGCGTCGTACCCGGGCATGGATTACGTGACCGCGCCGCAGTGGAGCGAGGACAAGCAGGGCGCGCTACTGGACGGTGTGCCGAAGTCGGGACCGAACAACCAGGCCACCAAGGACCTGGTGCAAGACGCCCGTGAAGCCGAAGGCGCGCTGCGGGCCGAGTACGGCATCCAGTACGGCGTCACCGGGACCACGGCGATCTACGCCGACATCGACCATGTGCTGCTCAGCAAGATCGTGCCGTACCTGGCGATCGTGGCGGGCGCCGCGTTCGTCCTGCTGATCCTGGTGTTCCGTTCGGTCCTGGTGCCGCTCACCGCGGCGCTCGGCTTCCTGCTGTCGATGGCCGCGACCTTCGGTGCGACCGTGCTCGTCTTCCAGGAAGGCGCGCTCGGCCTGATCGAGGATCCGCATCCGCTGGTGAGCTTCCTGCCGATCATGCTGATCGGTCTGGTGTTCGGTCTGGCGATGGACTACCAGGTATTCCTGGTGACCCGGATGCGCGAGGAGTTCGTGCACGGCAAGTCGCCGACGGACGCGGTGGTCGCCGGTTACCACCACGGCGCCCGCGTGGTGACTGCGGCGGCGATCATCATGATCTCGGTGTTCGGTTCGTTCCTGATGGAGACCGACGTGACGGCCAAGTCCATGGGCTTCGCCTTGGCGGTCGGCGTGCTGCTGGACGCGTTCGTCGTCCGGATGGTGCTGATCCCGTCGTTGCTGGTGATCATGGGCAAGTGGTCGTGGTGGATGCCGAAGTGGCTCGACCGCATCCTGCCCGACATCGACGTCGAGGGCACGAAGCTGCGTGAGTTGCAGCAGCGTTCGGCCGAGACGGCGAAGCAGCCGGTCGGCGTCGGCTGATCCGACAACCGTCACTCGGCCCCGCACCCGGATCTCTCGGGCGCGGGGCCGAGTGCGTTTCAGGAGCTGGGTTGCGGAAGTTCGCACGCGCCGACTCTCGGGTTCACCCCGACGTAGTTGAGCGGACCGGCGAGGGCGGTGAGACCGATCGTGCCCCAACCGGCGCAGTTGATCGGAGGGCCGCTGTCGAAATAATGCCGCTGACCGGCTGCCAGCAACCCGATCGCCAGCCATGCCAGCAGCAGGAACCCGAACAGTTGGGAGCCCGCCCCTGGACCGCGCCTGGCACGCGCACGGCGTTCGTAATCGCGCATCTCATCGGCTCCTTCCGTGCTCCTCCCATGGGGCGGATACCCGGAATGCACACAGTTACCTAAATAATCACTGGTAAAACCGCATGAGTGCATCTTTAGCTAATATTCAGCTTACGCAATGCGAGACCCGACCGTGTCACTTGCCGCCACACCTCACACGACAACGGACGGCCAGGCGGCGCACCGCGCCTGGCCGTCCGTCCTCAGTGACGCTCGACTACGGACTCGGCTGTGGGACGTTGCAGTCCTCCACCTTCGGGTTCACGCCCATGTAGTTGAGCGGCCCCGCGATGACCGTGACGACGACGGTGCCGAAACCGGCGCAGTTGACCGGCCCGCTGTCGAAATAGTTGCGTTGTGCCGCGGCGATCACGCCGATCAGCAACCAGACCAAAACGATTATGCTTCCAATTCTCATGTTTCTCTCGCGCATCGTTCCCGCGCGGATTGTCCGACGGCGCATCTGGCATCGCGTCCTTCCCGCACTTACCGTATCGGGCGTATACCCCGGATTCCGTCCGATATCCGTCGCCGCACGGCAATTTTCGGGCCTTGTCGGGGTACGGGCGGGCGTGGGTCGTCCGCTGGTACCTTCGGCGAGCGTGGCGCTGCTGCAGTGGTCGATTCCCGGGTGGGTGATCCTTCTCGTGCTAGTGGCGGTCTACGAGCTGACCGTGAACAAACGCCGCAGGCGCCGCCGCGCTCCGGTTTCCGGCACGTTCACCGACGAGTTCACCGCGCTGTTCTACGCGACCAAACGTATGGAACTGGATCACCGGGAATCGGTGTCCATGCTGCGCGACGAGCAGGAGGGGGACGCGCCCCCACTGGTCGCGATCGACCTCGACCGCCGCAAGGTTGTGCTGCGCAGGAACGTGAGCGGATAGCGAATTCCCCTGCACGCCTGCGAAGGCGACGGTGCTCGGAGCAGAATGAGGCCCATGCGTGGCTCGATGAGTGAGAGATGGCAACGGTTCGGCGAGCACCTCGAGTCCGCGCCGGGGCGGTTGCCGAGCGGGGTCCGCAAAGTCCTGCGCGCGAGAACCGCCGCGACCGCGGACTCGCACGAGGACATCGCGCCGGAACTCGCCGCCTTCGCCGAACTCGTGGCCGACCGGTCCTACCGGGTCACCGAGCAGGACATCGCGGCGCTGAAGGCCGCCGGGCACGACGACGACGAGATCTTCGAGGCGACCGCCGTCGCCGCCTACGGCGCGGCGGATCGGCGCTTGCGGGCCGCGCGCCGAGCGTGGGAAGGATAAGAAGATGTGGCTCGAGGCTGTACGGTCCGGGCACGACCGGCCGACCAGATTCATGCTGTGGACGATGCGGCGGTTCAGTGGCGTCGAGGTCCCCGCGGTGCTGAAAGTGCTCTTCTATCGGCATCGGTTCTTCGGCTCGCCGCTGTCGGAGTCGATCCAGGACGTCATGCGCGGACCTTCGTACTGGACCGTCGCCGAACGCGAGATCTTCGCGACGCACACCTCCCTGGCCAATGAGTGCCCGTTCTGCGCCACCTCGCACGAGGCGATCGCGGGCGCGTACGTCGACGCCGACGTGGTGACCCGCGCGCTGGCCGACGGCGCGGACTCCCCCCTGCGCCCCGAAGCGCGCGTCATGCTCGGCTTCCTCGCGAAAATGGCCCGTGACCCGGACGGGTTGACTCCCGAGGACGCCGCGGTGGTCCGGCTGGCGGGTGTTTCCCGAGATGCGTTCGACGAGGCCGTCTGGGTGGGCACGTACTTCAACGTGATCAATCGGATGATGAACGCGGTCGGGGCGGGCCCGCTGGAGGGCAGGCAGCCCAGCGTGAGCGCCCGATTCATCAAACTCGCCGGCTACCGCATGCCGGCGCCGGTGACATTGTTCTCACGCGGGGTCTGACCGGCGTTTCGAGCGATCCGCTCGCGTACCGGATGGTTTTGTGTTCTCCTCGAATGGTGAGCCAAGTCCACTTGGGGCACATTTTTCACATCGCCGGCAGTCCTGCTGCCGACGATGTTCCGACCGCGCTGGTCGACGTGCCGGACGGGGCACTGATAATCGACGTTCACGGCCGGGTCGCATTTTGTGGATCACGCTCCGATATCCCGGCCGAGTATCGCGTCGAAACAGTGTTCGATCATCGGCCCGGATTCCTGCTTCCCGGGTTCGTCGACACCCATGTTCATTTCCCCCAGACCTTCGCGGGTGACGCTTACGGCGGTGGCCAACTGCTGGAGTGGCTGGAATCGTGCATCTATCCCGCGGAATCCCGGTACGCCGACCCGGAATTCGCACGGTCGGCGGCCGCCGAATTCTGTACACGGCGCATCGCCGCGGGCACCACGGCGGCGATGGTCTTCGGCTCGGCGTTTCCACAGGCGCAGGACGCGCTGTTCACCGAGACGCGCAGGTGTGGTCTACGGATGGTCGGCGGGCGCGGTATCCAAACGACGGGAGAGCGCTCGGCGGCAGCCCTGACCACCACCGAGGACGACGCCATCCGGCTGACGAGCGAGGAGATCGACAAATGGCACGCGGCCGACACCGGTGACATGAACACCGCGCTGTTGCACGTGGCGATCGTGCCACGCTTTTCTCTGGCGGTGACTCGCCGGACCTTGGAAAACCTCGGCGAATTGTACGATTCGGTGCGC
Organism: Nocardia asteroides; assembly: GCA_019930625.1. NCBI lineage: Bacteria > Bacillati > Actinomycetota > Actinomycetes > Mycobacteriales > Nocardiaceae > Nocardia > Nocardia asteroides. Next base: position 2,206,597 of record CP082844.1, on the reverse strand, counting down.
GGACGCGGCGTCTATTTCCACAGTCACCTCAACGAGAACAACCGTCCGGGAACCGGCGAAGTCGACGCCACCAAGCAGGCGTACGGCGTGGCCACCTATCTCGACACCTATGACGGCAAGTTCCTGCCCGGTTCCGCGGCAGGGGGCAAAAGCCTGCTGGGCAGGCGCAGCATCCTCGCCCACTGCGTGCACTGCCAGGACGTCGAGCTGCGGCGGATGGCCGAAACCGGCACGTCGGTCGCGCACTGTCCGGTGTCCCAGCAGTTCCTCGGCTCGGGCACCATGCCGTGGAAGCGGACGCTCGCCTCGGGAGTCACGGTGGCCGCGGGCACCGATTACGGCGGCGGCGACGAATGGCTGATTCCCCAGGTGCTGTCGGCCGCGTTCAAAGTGCACATTTCCGAACCGGGCGAGCACGGCGTCTCGATGCACCCGGCGGAAATGCTGTTCACCGGCACGCTGGCGGGCGCGCGTGCCTTGGATATGGAAAATCGGTTCGGGAATTTCGACGTCGGTAAGGAAGCCGATTTCGTCGTTGTCGAACCGGCGCGCGTTCCGGCGCTGGAAAGAATGCTGGCGCACGGCATTCGTTCCGAAGACCCCGCACTGGCCCGGGATCAGACGCTGTTCGCGTTGCTGATGGGCATCCGCGAGCCCGCGATCGCCGAGGTCTACGTGCAGGGTAGACGCATCGACGTCCGATAGCTTTCGATGACCGCCACCGCCACCGCCGTCACGGTCTTTCACCGACCGGCGCACGACGCGGATTTCCGGGCGTGGTCGGCCAGGATGACCGAAATCGCCCGATGTGTAGACGGATTCGTGAACTCCTCTGTGTCGGTTACCGAACACCCGCTGTTCGAGCCGGGATTCAGCGTAACCTTCCGATCCGAGCCGTCGCTGCACGAATACTTGGATTCGACCGAACGGTCGAGCGTCCTTTCCGAGGGCGAATCCCTCGGCTTCCACTGCAAGAGTGCGGATCTGATCATCGTCGAAGGCGAGTCACCGCCGCCCGGTATCGGCGTATTCCGGCACAACGTCGCGCCCGGCAAGGAAGCGGAATTCCAGGCGACCGAGGCGCGTCTCGTCGCCGCGAGTTCCAAGTTCCCGGGATTCGAAGGCGCCGCCTTGTTCCCGTCCGACGGAGGTCGGTGGTTTTCAGTGCTGCGCTTCCGCACGGCACGGCAGTTGTCGGAATGGATGCGCTCGGACGAACGCGCCGCCGCCTTGCCGGAATTGCGCTCGAAGCTGACCGAGGACTTCACCGTGGACGCGCACACCACGCCGTTCGGCTCTACGGTGCGAACGGTCGGCGGCGAGACCAGGATGACCCCGACGTGGAAGACCGCGATGCTGGTGTTGCTGGTGCTGTACCCGACGGTGATGGTGCTGTCGCGCTTCTTCGGGCCCGTGCTCGACCGGCTCGGTGCGCAACCGTGGCTGGCGTTGTGGCTGAGCCAGATCGTGAGCGTGGGCTTGATGAGCTATTTCCTGTCGCCTGCGGTCGCCACCTATTTCCGCCGGTGGCTCGATCCGGTCGACGGTGCGGGCCGCCGGATCAGCATCGCCGGGGCAGCGGTGATCATCGCGCTCTACGCGCTGACGCTGCTGCTGTTCGCGTCGGTGCGATGGTTGCAGTACTGGGACTACAACGACTGAACGGCTCAGGACAGGTCGAGATGGCGGTTCATGGACATCGCCGCCTCGGCCAGTTCGGGGAGCTCGAGCACGGTCACGCCCGCCTGCCGCAGCTTCTCCACACCGACGCAATTCACGACGAACGTGGACGGCTCACGCCACGCGATCACCACGACCGGGATGCGTGCCCGCAGTATCCGGTCGGTGCACGGCAACCGGTCCTTCGTCGCGCGTTCCGAGCAGGGTTCCAGCGTGCTGTAGAGCGTGGCCCGCCCCAGCCGCGGATCCTCCGAATCGAGCTTGCCGAGCGCGGCCTCCTCGGCGTGTTGCTTCGGGTCGGACTCGCGGGAGTAGCCGGTCGCGATCTCCGCCCCGTCGGCGACGATCACCGCACCCACCGAGAACGCGCCCTCGGCCACCGGGCACAGTCGCGCGAGCGCGATCGCCCGGTTCATCCAGTAGTGGTGGTCGGACTCGGTCACCGGGACGACCTCCTTCAGCGGTCTATGCAGAAGAAAAGCCCCTCACCTGGGCGAACAGATGAGGGGCTGGAGCGGTGGCGGAGGGATTTGAACCCTTTCCGCCACCCTGGCCAGGCCCTCAAGCCTGCTTTGATCTGCGAAAACACATCTCTGTAACTAACTCCAAATCACCCTAAATCACGGGCACTTGTGCCCAAAATGTGCCCACGTCGAGATGCCCTGAGCGGGGATCAGGTCACAGCGTCGTACCGAGCCATGACGCGAACCCCACCAGGCCCTCACTCTGCCGCCGCTGCGCCGCCGCGATCCCGTGAACCGTCTCCCGTACCCCCGGGTGCAAGCGGGTCTGCTGCGGCGCCGCAGCGCGGGCCTTGTTCAACGCAACCAGGGCCTTGTCCGGCTTGCCCGACATCAACCACGCGCGGGCGTTGTCCTGCCAGTGATGCCCTATCCGGGTCGGCGGCGCTCCGACCGAGTACGCCAGTTCGGCGCCTTCAATCGCGGCCCGGTTCGGGTCGCCGGATTCGAGCTCGACGGCGTGAGAGTGGATCTCGGTGTTCAGTGGCCCGAAGTCGACCATGTACAGGTCGGTTTCGCCGGTGCGGGCCGCAATCTCGCGCGCGGCGCTGATGTGGTCGACCGCGGCCGTGTGGTTCAGCTTCCGTGCCTCGTTCACCGCCCCGGCAAGGTGCGAGTACCCGCCCAGGATCAGCCCCGGCCGAGTCTCGTCGGCAGTAGAAATCGCCGTGTCGATGAGTTGGCCGGCGACCTCCGATTCTCCATAGTGAGTGAGGACTCGTGCCCGTGCCAGGACGGAGAACGCACCCCAGTTGCGATCATCGGCCAGCGGCGCATAGGTGTCGGCCAGGTCCAGCGCGGGCAGCGTGAGCAGAAGGTGCCCGGTTCGCCGGGCCGACCACTCCGCGAGCACGTACGCGGCCGTCAGCATCGTGTAGGCGCGTGCCTGCTCGTCGCCGGACAGCTCGCGCACGGCGCCGTGCAATCGGCGGATGATGCCCGGTAATGCCGCGATGGTCTGCCGTGTCCGGTCGCGGCGGTACAGCAGTTGCGCGGCCGAGAGGTCGGCCTCGAGCTGTGGCAGCGGACCGGGGTCGACCGCGCGGGCGTACCGACCCTCGGTCAAGAGCACCGACAGTTCGTTGACCGCATCGGATAGCGGCTTTCCATCGTCGTAGGGGGCGCCGGTCAACTGCTCTGGGGTGATCCGTAGAGCACGCGCTACCGCCGAGATGAAGCCAGGAGAAGCAGGCTCCCGCCCTTGCTCCACCGCCTTCACCATGCTCAGGCTGTAGGCGGCCCGGGAGGCCAGCGCCCGTTGGCTCAGCCCGGCAATCTTGCGTTCGGATGCGATCCGCTGCCCCACGCTGTCGCTCATGTCCCGAGGGTAGATCGATCGCGGCTCGCTGTCCCCTCACTGTCCCTCGGTGATCTTGCCGTACGCGAACGTTTTTGGCAGGCCCCGACGCCGGGATGAGCCCCCGAACTCCCCGGCGTCGGGTGCTACCCAACACACCACAACGCGCCCGGGGGTATCGAGATGCCCGAAGAACTCGCAGTCGTACTGATCGTCGTAGCCGCCGTCGTCGGGATGCTGCTACTCCTGTTCTGGGTGCTGCCGTGGCTGATCGAACGCGGCGATCCTGATTCAGCCTCAATCGAGGCTAAGCCAGCCGATCGCCTCGAATACGCCTGCCACCCAGCGCCGGTGGTGCCCTTCACTGTCGCTCAGGCCCGGATCGTCATGCAGAAGCTCATTAGGTGCGATGCCGAGCGCTGCGACTGCAAGGCGGCTGCGTTCCGGGTGCTCGTCGAGGCTGGTCTCGTGAGGCCCGCGAAGGCGCTGAGGTGAACGCAGCCAGGCCGGACGATGATGCACTCCGGTTCCGCGGGTTCGATGCCGATGGCACCCCGCAATACGTCGGCCCGGACGGTTGGCCGCGCACGCCCGAAGAGCACGCGGAGATCCTCGAAGACGAGGCGATCGACCGGGCACATGATCTGCTGGACCGGCAAGACGACGACATCGCGTAACCAACCACCTCCGCCGGTTGCGTCACGTGACAGAGGCGCTCCGAAAAGTGCGGAATTTTCGCACTTTCAGCCGGGGGTCCTCATCTTCGAGTACCCCCGGTTCCGCCGTTGCGAGGGAGTCGGACTCCCGCCCGAGTTCCGGCGGGTACCAGCGATTTTGCCGACGTCGGCACGCTGGCCCCGAGTCGCCCATTTTGAACTCTCCGCATCCCCGAGCGCCCTCCCCGCAGGTGCAGCGCCCGTCACGGCGAGGGGTACTCCCCCTACCCATCCGGCTAGCCGCGGTGCCGCTCGCGGTCCCAGCGGACCAGGGCGGCGCGCTGATGACGTTCCGACTTCGCGGCGCCCTCCGCGGCGGGGTTCAACCGAGCCAGCAAATCCGCCTGTGCACGCTCCAGCGCGCGCAACTCCGCCGACAGCCGCACCACCGAGTTCGGTCGGGGCTCATCGCGCGACAGCTCGGCGTCCAACTGGTCTTGCACGACCTCGGCGCGGTCGGCCGCACGCCCGGCGAGAGTGAGGTACTCCTCTTCGTGTTCGGTCCATTCATGGCCCGGCGCCAGAGCGGCGTCCATGCGCTTGCGCAGCGCGGTCGACGGCTTCATTCGCTCCACCTCCGATCGGAGATCTCTTCGGCAAGGGCAGCACCGACGTCGGTCACCGGATCCAGCTCCCAGAGCTTGAACCCGCGCTGTCGACCAGCCGCAGCGTGAATCCGGTCCAGCTCCGAACCGATCGGCGACGGATGCTGCCGAGCCGGGGACGCCTCGATCAACTCACGAATGCGCGCCAGCTCGCCGGGGGCGAACGCACGGACAGGCGGCCGGGCACCCTGCGGATCCTTCATACGGGCCACCACCTACCTCCTTCCGGTAATCCCCGTTGCACTGCACGGACAGTCAGGCCCTATGCCTACCGGGCGGGCTTCGCTACCCCCGAGGGGGTATACCCGCCTGGGTCAGATCAGCGTGACGCGCTTGCCGCGACGGTTGCTGCTCGTGTCGGTGTCACGGATGGTGCGGTTGATGTCTGCCCAATGCGCGTAGCGTGCTCGCGTCTCGGCGAGGCTGCGGGGCACGTGGATGCGGAACCCGTTGTGCTGTCCGCGTGCGATGGCGAGCACGGTGTTGTTCGGGTCCTGCTTGATGTGGTGCACGAGGTTCTGTGCCGCGCGACCGAGCTGTCCTGTCTCGCCGTTGATGATGCGGTCACTGAGCGCGTGAGCGTCGAGGATGACGTGGCCGGCATCGGCTGGTGGCTCGAGCCACGTGGCTGCCTGTGGTGTACCGCTCGGTGGTGTGGGCAGGACGCTGGCGATCAGGCTGATAGTGCGTGCTGCGGTGTACACAGCGGTGAGGCTGTCGCCGTACCCGTGGTCAACGGCGTGCTGTGGGTCGAGGTTGGGTACGCGGGCAGCGTGCTCGACGAGGGTCCGCTCGGCGGTGTCGAGGTGGTTGGTGAGTTGGGCAAGGTAGTGGTCGAGGTTGCTGGTGACGGTCGCGTCCAGGCTGGCGATGAGGCTGGATTTCAACCCGGCGCCGATGACGGCTTGCGCTGCCGCGTGCTTGGCTTCGCGTGCCGCGGCGTCGGCGAGTAGCGCGTCCCATTCCGAGGGTGGTGTGTTCCCCATGGCGGCGGCAACGGCGCGGTAGTCGACGGCGTAGTCGGCGGGGATCCGTGCCGCGGCGGCGAGGGTGTCGGCGAGCCGTGTCACGTCCTCGGGGTGGGTGGCGCCGAATTGGCGGATGACGGCTTCGGCGCGGATGCTGGCGCGGGGGTTGGTGTTGAGGGTGATCACCGGTTGTTCTCCTTGCCCTGTTCGAGTTCGGCGGCGAATTCGCGTGTGGCCTGTTCGGTGCGGTCGAACAGTTCGGCCAAGCTGTCGACGGCTTGCCGCCGGACGGATTCGGCTCGGCGTTGCCGGGATTGGACGATGAGCTGTTTTGCGGTGTTGTCGTCGAGTCCGGCGAGAAGGTCGATCAGGCCGCCGGAGTCGCCGGTTTCGGGACTATCCATTTCCCTCCGATCTTTTGACCGCCGAGCCGCTCGGCGCGTCGCTGCGCGGTGCGCAGGCTGCAACCGAGCGTCTCGGCGAGCTCAGCCGTGGAAGTGAGCGAGTCCAGCGTCTCGCCTTCGCCGGGGGTTGTCGCCGGGTCGGTGTCGTGGTGACGCGCCATCGTCGCGGCGGCCGCGGTGAGGGTGTCGCGGAGCTGGAGGTACCGGGCAGGGATCGCGCGACCGGTACCGCGACGGCGGATGATGCCTTCCCCGATGAGGTGGGCAACATCGTGGACCGCGGTCCCAGTCAGCACGACGACACCGCCGGAGGTGATGACGCAAGGTTCGACGGTCATCGCTCACCCCCGTCGGTGTGCTGTGGAAAAAACGCCGGGGAGAGAAACCCGCCTATCCCGAGGGGTGCGGTTGGCGAATATGGGGTTACCTCCCCCGGGGTGTCGGTCATGCGGGTTCACCGGTCCCTCCACTCTCGATCGGACGGCCGCCGCGTGTGCGTTTCCGGACACGTGTGCGGTGTTGGTGTTCGGTGTGGCGGGCGAGGGTCAACGGGGTGACCGTGGCGACGGGTTCACCCGATCCGAGCCACTGCCCGACCATGCGGCCCGGAGTGCGGACGGGCGGTGCCGACTCAGTCGGTTCACCAGTGGGCTCATTCACGGGAGCGTGAGCCGACTGGAGTTTCCGCTCAGTGGGCTCACTGTGTTTGTGCTGGTCGCGCCCAGTTGGCTCAGTGGGCTCATTCGGCTCACGTGTATGTGTGCCCTGATCCGACTGAGCCGACTGGAGTCGCCACACAGATGTGCGTGGGAACCCCGTGATTTCGTAGGCGACACCGATCGATTTCGCGGCGCGTTTGATCGTGGCGTCCGACAGTCCTTGCTTGCGTGCCTCCGCCTTGACGATCTTCGCAGCGGTCTGGCCGTGCTGAGTGAGGTAGTCCTCCAGCCATGCTTCGGCAGCCGTGCGCTCCTCGGCATCCGGGGCTTCGTCTCCGGCGAGCAATTCCCGGGCGTCACGCTCGGATTCGCCAAGCCACCGCAGCACCCCGACATCGGCCGTGCCGTCCTCGGTGGGGATGGTCGCGGATTCGATCACTGCTTCCATCGAGCGCACCCGCGGCGCCAAATTCGCCTTGGTGTTGGTGACGATCAGGTTGCCGGACTCCTCGTCCTTGGCGACCGACAGCACCGACCGGGCCACCTGAGACCACGCGATGGACCCAAGGATCAACTTGCCGGTGTCGCTGCCGTCGCGCTTGCCGAAGTGGCACAGCCCGAGCACCACGCACCCGCGGCGCGCGGCGAGCTGGGCCAGCGGCTCGAGGAACTGGCGCACCTGCCGATCGTCCTTGCCCGACAGCTCCGAGGACATGGCCGATGTCGCGGCGTCGAGCACGATGAGCGACACCTCATGCTCCACCACCAGATCCTCGAGCGCGCCGACATCGGCAGGCAGAATCAGCGTCCCGGTATCGCTGTGCTCGGTCTGCACGTCCACGAACAACACGCGATCCATATCGGCACCCGCGGCACGCAGCCGCGGCGCGACGGTGAACTCTCGGGCATCCTCGGTGTGCAGGTACAGCACATTGCGCGGTTGCCCGAACCATTCCCCCTCAAGTTCGCCGCGCGTCACCCGAGCGCACTTCTCGCACGCGATGGTGGACTTGCCCAGGCCCTCGCGACCAGCCAGCAGTACGAGCGAGCCCTCCGGCATCCAATCCTGGTCGACCCACCGCACTCGCTTGGTTTTCACCTCCGAGCCGCGGGTTACAACCAACCGCCGCGGCGGTCGAACCTCTGCCAGCACGACCAGGTCTCCCACATCGTGACCGGCGGCGATATGGTCGGCCAGATCGTTGCCGTTCTTCGCCTGGGTCACCGTCACCCGGGCGGCGATGCCTGCCAAATGTGCGGCTACCTTCTCGGCGCGCTCACGCCCTGGGCCGTCCTTGTCGGCGACGACGAGCACCGGGCGGCCGCGCAGCGGGGACCAATCCGCTTTGTCCGGCGGTGTGCTCGCGCCCTGGGCTTGGCTGACTGCGAACGCGTCGACCGACTGGGCGGCGATCACGTCCTTCTCGCCTTCGACGACCAGCACCGGCACACCACGGTTCTCCGGCAGACGATCGGACCCGAACAACGCGGTACCGACCTTGTTCCCGGACTGATGGAACGTCTTGCGACCGTCGCGGTATCGGCGCTCCACGATCCGGCCGTCCGGGTACTGGTAGCGCGGCCGCGGGGAATCGAACAGCTCGGGCTTGCTCAGGCCAAGGTCGGCAAGAACCCTGTCGACGTCGCCGTTGTGGCAGTAGACGACAACACCGTCCTCGGTCTTGCGGAACGTCGTACCGCGGTCTTGGTGACTGTGTCCCGGCGTGGATGCTGCGCCATGATCGCCCTTGTCGTCGACGATGCAACCGTGGTCGCGCAGCGCGGCGACGAGACGACTGTAGGCATCGGTCATGCGGCAGCCTCCTTGTCGATCGCGAGCTTGCGACGGCAAACCGGACCCAAATGCCACGCAACAGACTCCGCGGCAACAACCCATTGCCCGCAGCGCTGGCAGCGGACCGCGAGCCGGAATCCACGCTCACGCGCAGCGGCGAGAACTGCCGCGTCAGCCTTGTCCTGGTACAACTCCGTTTCGGGAACGCCCGAAGGCGCGACCGATCCGGTCGCGCCCTGGGTCATTTCGTGTTCACTCAACGGCCACCTCCGAGGGTCAGCTCGGCGTGGTCTCGCGACTCGATCAGCTTGGCCCGTAGGTCGGCACCGAGTGCAGGTGAGAGCGCGTCGAGCACTTCCAGCAGTGGCCGCAGAACGTTGCGCGCCATCAGCGACAACGCACCCGCGGCGACGTACCCGAAGAAATCGGGGTCGAGGGCTTCCGCCCATTCGGTGCCGATCCGGTCAAGTGCACCGTCATCGCTCGCCGCGGCCGACATTTGGTACATCAACCGGGTTGCATGGGCCTGCATGCTGGCGATGTCGACGACGCTGCGCGGCAATCCGTCGTCACCTACGACCATGACGTGGTCGCCGAGACCTCCGGGTGCGGTCATCGCGCCTTCCCTCCTTTGCGCGTCTTGCGAATCGGTCACGGCCGCACCCCCTCGTTTTCGACCTGCTCGGCGACTTGGAGCAGGAGCCCGGCCAACTGCCGCGCCTCGACGGGCGTCAAGTCCATGTCGCCGCCCAAGGCGCACACGTAGACGGAATCGGGACCGCCCCACTGCCGCCGGGCCGACACCTCGCACGCCGGGATGTTCTCGGCGTGGGTCTGGCGTTCCAGCGTCAGCGGGATCAGGTGGTCGGGCCCCCAGCAGACCCGGTCGGCGGCGAACATCTCGTCCAGGTGACCGGTGCCCAGATTGCAGAACAACGCGCAACTTTCGGCCCGGCTGCACTGCGAGCACTTGACCGGGACGTCCGGCAGCGGCACAGAGATGGTGCCGATGGTCGCGTTGCAGATGGAGCAGAGTAAGGCGCGTACCGCCGCCTCCACCTCAGTGCGATTGAAGACGAGGTTGTCCTCTAACCCTTCGATGGTGGCGACAACAGAGTGCCCGGTGAGCGCCTTGACGGTGGCCAGTTCCCCGGATGTCAGCACCCGAATTTGGTCGCCGATACGGAACGTGGGCTGGGGGACGGGGTTGATAGAGTTGTTCATGACACTTCCTTGTGGTGAGGATTGGTGTTTTCGACCCGGTGAGCGGCTCCACCCGCTCCCGGGTCGCTTCCGTTTCGATGACCGGTGAATCGCACTAGGCAGCTCCGGGCGCCGTGCTGGACGTGTTCGCCTCAAGCCAGTCGTAGACGTCCTGCCACTTGTAGATGACGGTCCGCCCGTACTTGACGTAAGGGACTCCGACGCCGCGATACCTGTCATTGGCCAGCCGCGCCGTGGTCGTGCGAAGGAACTTCGCCACTTCGGCTGGCGTAGCCAGGGCCTGATCCATGGCTCTCCTATCACTTTGATGTGCTATCGCATCACTTTGTTACGATATGGCCATGATGCCCGACGGTTGCCGATGAGTCAAGATGATCTCGAGAGACAACACTTTGATAGACTCCCCGACCATGGCGCAGACCGAGAAGAAGAATCCTTTAGGCGCGACGGGCGAGACCGTGCGCGAGAACGTCAGGCTTCACAGAGAGCGGCTGAACCTGAAGTTTGCCGACCTGTCTCGGCGGCTCGAGGCTGCTGGCCGCCCCATCCCGGTACTTGGACTGTCAAGGATCGAGAAGGGAGAGCGGCGTGTAGATTCCGACGACCTAGTTGCCCTTGCCCTCGCCTTAGAGGTCTCCCCGATCACCCTGTTGATGCCCAATCCTCAAGGAGCAACCTCCGAAACAGCCTTAACCGCAACAGGGTTGGATGACTCAGTAACCGCCAAACAACTCTGGGACTGGCTTCGAGCCGATGCGCCAGTCGACCTCGTTGATCGCGTAGACGAGCAGACGCCAGCGGAGCGGGCCGCGGAGCGGCGATCTCTGCTCTCGTTTTTCGCCAAGGCACTGCCGCTCTGGAGGGCGGAGCAGATCGCAGAGGGGTTACTTGATATCGCGGCGCTCGATTTCGGCACCGAAGAAGAACGCGAAGCGATCGTCAAGAAGTACAGCCGAGGGCGCGGCGATGGCGACGATTGAGCCGTACGAAACGCAGTCCGGGAAGCGGTACATGGTGCGCTACCGCGCTCCGAGTGGCAAGCAGACGAAGCGCCGCGGTTTTCGGCGCAAGGTCGACGCCGAGAGGTTCGCGAACACGGTCGAGGTATCGAAACTGGAAGGCAACTACGTCGCGCCGAGCCTGGGCAGGGTCACGTTCGACGAGCTGGCGCCGGACTGGCTGAAAGAGAAGAAGGCGAGCGTGGCGCCCTCCAATTTCCGGACGCTCGACGCGGCCTGGCGCAACCATGTACAGCCACATTGGGGACACGTTCGAATCGGTGATGTCACGCAAGATTCGGTGCGTGAGTGGGTGATTGATATGCGCCTGGCCGCACAGGAACGCGCCGCAGAGAAGGGGAAGCCGGACATCAACGCAGGGGCGACCGTGATCATTCGGGCGTTCGGTGTTCTCGCGGGAATGCTGGATATGGCCGTGGATACGAAGCGGCTGCTTCCCAAGAATCACGCTAGGGGCAAGCAGGTCTCGAAGGTGCTGCCGACGAAGACCAAGAAGCGGCACGTGTACCTCAATGCCGATGACGTGCAGCGGCTTGCGAATGAGGCAGGACGACATCGGCTCCTGGTGTTGATGCTCGCCTACTGCGGGCCACGGTGGGGCGAACTGATCGCGCTGCGCGTCCGCGACATCGACGTCCCGCGCAGGCGCATAACTGTGGAGAACAACGCGGTGCAGCTCGGCGTCGACCACGCGGAGGGCCAGACGAAGGGCAAGGAGATTCGAAGCGTCCCGGTCCCCCGGTTCATCCTCTCCGAACTCGCAGTGCGCGTCGCCGGGCGCGATGGTGACGCGCTGGTCTTCCCGCATCCCGACGACGCGACCAAGTTCCTGCCGCGACCGAAGACGGAGGGCGGATGGTTCACCGGTGCGGTGAAGCGCGCGCAGGTGCAGCCGATCACCCCGCACGATCTACGGCATACCTGCGCGTCGCTGGCTGTGTCGGCCGGGGCAAACGTGCTGGCGCTTGCCCGGCTGCTCGGTCACAAGGACGCCAAAGAGACCTTGAACACCTACGCGGACTTGTTCGACGACGACCTCGACAAGCTTGCCGATGCCATTGACCAGGCGTACGGACCGGGCGAGTGTGCCCAAAATGTGCCCACGGCCGAGGAAACTGCCGCTACTGCGGCATGAAAAAGCCCCCTACCTGGCGATTCAGGTAAGGGGCTGGAGCGGTGGCGGAGGGATTTGAACCCTCGGAGGGGGGTTACCCCTCACACGCTTTCGAGGCGTGCTCCTTAGGCCGCTCGGACACGCCACCGCCGACAACCATACCGGACCCTCGCCGGATCACTAAATCGCCAGGAGGCATCAGCGCTGGGTGCGGAAGAACGCGTCGAGCAGCGCCGCGCATTCGTCCTCCAGCACGCCGCCGCGCACCTGGGGCCGATGGTTGAGACGACGGTCACGCACCACGTCCCACAGCGACCCGACGGCGCCGGTTTTCGGCTCCCACGCACCGAAGACCAGACGGCCGACCCGCGCGAGCACCAGCGCGCCCGCGCACATGGTGCACGGCTCCAGCGTGACGGCGAGGGTCGCGCCCTCCAGCCGCCATCCGTCGCCGTGTACCGCGGCGGCACGTCGCAACGCCAAGATCTCCGCGTGCGCCGTCGGATCGCCGAGCGCTTCTCGCGCGTTCGCGGCGCGCGCGAGTTCCCTTCCGGTGGAGTCGAACACGACGGCGCCGACCGGCACGTCACGATCCCCGGCGGCCGCCGCGGCGTCGATCGCGGCGCGCACCATTTCGGCGTCCGAAAGGCTCGGGCCGTCCGGTAGAACGCCCACGTCAGCGCGGCAGTTTGTCCAGCACCGCGGCGAGTTCGTCGGCGAAGCCGAGACGCTGGGCGATCATGCCGAGCTGCTCGTCCGGATAGAGCTCGGTCTCGGCGAGGATGACGCTCAGTACCGGTTCGGGCAGGCCGAGATCGGCCAGCACACCGAGGTCGCCCTCCTCCCACGGCTCGACGTCGTCCAGTTCGTCCGGGTCGATATCGGGGATTTCCACGTTGAGCGCCTCGAGCACGTCCGCGGCGATGTCGTAGTCGATCGCGGCCGTGGCGTCCGACACCAGCATCCGGGTCCCACTCGGCGCGGGTCTCAGCACGATGAAGAACTCGTCGTCGATGTCGAGTAAGCCGAACACCGCTCCGGAGCTGCGCAAAGCCTTCAGTTCGTTTTCCGCGGCGGACAAATCGGTGAGTGCGTCCCGGCTCAGCGGACTGCACCGCCATTTGCCTTCTTCGCGGACAACCGCCACTGCGAACCCTTCCACGTCGTCGTAATCGTCCGACGCCGCCCTGTTCGTGCCCGAGCGCTGTGCTGCCATGGCCGCAACGGTAGTCTGCTCGAGCTGAAATGTTGAAGTCGTATGCCAATCTGTTCCGGTGACTTCGGCGAAGAAAGCACCCGTATGCGTCCTCGGGACCGGTTTGATCGGTGGGTCGCTGTTGCGCGCGGCCGTCGCCGCGGGTTACGACGGCTGGGGATACAACCGCTCAGCGACGGGGGCGCAGGCCGCGCGCGCCGACGGGTTCGATGTCACCGAGGACTTGCCCGCCGCGCTGCGCCGCGCCGCGGAGACCGACGCGCTGATCGTCGTCGCGGTGCCGATGCCCGCGGTGGACCACATGCTCTCCGCGATCGCGACCTACGCGCCGGACTGCGCGCTCACCGATGTGGTGAGCGTCAAGGCGCCGGTCGCGGCCGCCGTGCGCGCCCGCGGTCTCGCCGACCGGTACGTCGGCGGTCACCCCATGGCGGGCACCTCCGAATCGGGGTGGGCCGCCACCGATCCCGCGTTGTTCCGCGATGCCGTGTGGGCCGTCGGCGTGGACGAGGGCACGAAGGTCGACCCGTGGACCCGCGTGGTGCGCCTGGCGCTGGATTGTGGCTCGGTGGTCGTACCGGTGGTGGCCGCGGAGCACGACCGCGCCGTCGCGCGCATCTCCCATCTGCCGCATGTGCTGGCGGAGGCACTGGCGCTGGCGGGCGCCGCGGGGGGTGATCTCGCGCTGGGACTCGCGGCCGGGTCGTTCCGGGACGGCACCCGGGTCGCAGGTACCGCCCCCGATCTGGTTCGCGCCATCTGCGAACCGAATTCGGCCGCGTTGCTGGAAGTGCTGGACGAAACCCTCACGGTCCTCGGCGACGCGCGCGACAGCCTGCGCGAGGAACAGTCCCTCGCGGATCTGGTCGAGGCCGGGCACGACGCGCGACGACGCTACGACTCCGCGCGACGACGGCCGATCACGGACATCCGACCGGGCGAGCGGGATTGGCTGGAAGACCTGCGGGCGGCAGGCGAGCGCGGTGGCGTCATCACTCAACTGAGTTGACCTTCCGCCCACCGGCGCCGCCTCAGATCCGCTCGGCCAGGCCCGGGTAGTCCAGGAGGAAACCGTCCGCGTCCACCGTGACCGTCGCGCTGGAGACCGGCGACAGCACGCTGATGCCGCCGGCGGCGCTGCTGTAGATCAGCGTGGCCTCCTGCACGAGCAGGTCGGGCAGGCGCACATAGACCACCGGGACCTGGACTTCCTCGACCGCGTGCTGCAGGTCGTAGCGCCGGATCGGCAGGGTGTTGAAGAACGGGCTGAGCACCACGTCCACGTCGAGTGCCCCGGCGAAGGTGGAGCGGACGTGGTTGCCGCCCGCGTCGACGAGCCAGTAGTTCTCCTCGTCGCGGGCGATCGAGGCGTGCCGCTCACCGGCGGCGGTCGTGGTACGCAGCGACAGTCGTTTGGTCGCGCCGTTCTCGTCGGTGACCAGGTCGTAGGAGGCGCTGAACGCGGGGTGGTCCGCGCTCGCGCCGCCGATCATGCGCCCGGCGGCGCGGATGCGGTTGCCGTTGAGTTGCACCCGCACCGACTCCATCCGCGTCGCGTCGTGGGCGCGCCAGGTGAGGATCGCCGGCCACCGGGATTCCTGCGGGCTCGCGGCGGGGCGCTCGGGGTCGGAGGCTGGGGTCGTCACGTATCTACCGTAAGCGACACCCGGCCCCGGCCCGCACAACCGTCGCTGATCACACGAGCGACTCCCGCCAGGCGGCGTGCAGGTCGGCGAACCGGCCGGTCCCCGCGATCAGGGCTTCCGGCGCGCCGTCCTCGACGATCCGGCCGGACTCGAGCACCAGCACCCGGTCGGCGATCGCCACCGTGGACAACCGGTGGGCGATGATCACCGCCGTGCGCCCGCGCAGCACGGTCTCCAGCGCCCGCTGCACCAGCCGTTCACTGGGGATGTCCAGGCTCGAGGTGGCCTCGTCCAGCACGATCACGGCGGGATCGGCCAGGAACACCCGTGCGAACGCGACCAGCTGCCGCTGCCCGGCCGAGAGCCTGCCGCCGCGCTTGCGCACGTCGGTGGCGAAGCCCTCGGGCAGCGCCTGCACGAAGTCGTACAGACCGACCGCGCGCGCCGCGGCGTACACCTCCGCGTCGGTGGCCGTGGGCCTGCCCAGCCGGATGTTGTCGGCCACCGAACCGGAGAACAAGTAGGACTCCTGGGTGACCATCACCACGTTGCGGCGCAGGTCGGCGTCGGAAAGATCACGCAGGTCGACGCCGTCCAGGGTGACCACGCCGCCGGACGGGTCGTAGAACCGCGTCAGCAACTTCGCCAGTGTCGACTTGCCCGCACCGGTCGCACCCACCAGCGCGATCACCTGCCCGGCGGGAATGTCCAGGGTGAACTCCGGCAGCACCGGTCGCGTGCGGCGGTCGGACTTGCCGAAGATTCCCGAGTCCGAGTCCGAGTCCGACGGCACCGCCTCGGCGTCTTCCCCCGCCTTCGGCGCCCCGGCCGAGGCATGACCGGTATCGCCACCACCGGAATCGGCCGTGGGCGCGCTTCCGTAGCCGAACCACACCTTCTCCATCCGCACCGCGCCGGACGCCTTGTCCAACGCCACCGGGTGCGCGGGCTCGGGCACCGACGGCTCCTCCTCGAGCACACCCGAGATCTTCTCCAGCGCGGCGGCCGCGGACTGGTAGGCGTTGAACACCTGCGCGAGTTGGTCCAGCGGACCGTAGAACTCGTTGAGGTACAGCAGGTAGGCCGCGAGCACGCCGACCGCGAGGTCACCCTCGATCACCCGCCAGGCGCCGACCACGATGACGGTCACCGTGGTCAGGTTGCCGAGCAGTTTGGTCAGGCCCGCGTAGTCACCCATGCCGCGCATGGCCGCGGTGGTGGCCTGGCGGTATTCCGCGTCCTCGACCGCGAGCACCGACTCGTTGCGCTGCTCCCGGCGGAACGCCTGCACCGCCCGCATGCCGCCCATCGACTCGACGAACTGCACGACCACCTTGGCGATCGCGCCGCGCGTGCGGCGATAGCCCGCCCGCTGCCTGCGCTGCGCCCAGCGGGTGACCACCACCAGCGGGACGAAACCGGCCAGCACGATCGCGGCGAGCGCCTGGTCGAGATAGATCAGCAGCACCGCGATGGTCAGCACCGACAGGATCGCGCTGAGCGCCTGGTTGAGCGCGCTCTCCAGCAGTTCCTGCAAGGTCTCGATGTCACCGGTCAGCCGCGCGACCACCTTGCCCGAGGTGTACTTCTCGTGGAAGGCCACGCTGAGTCGCTGCATGTGCGTGAACGAACGCACGCGCAGATCGAACAGCACGCTCTGGCTGAGCCTGCCGGACACGCGCAGGAAGGTGAACGTGCTGACCACGTTCAGCAGGACCGAGCCGAGGTAGCCGGTCACGGTCCAGGCCAACGGCGCCCAGTTCCCCTCGGCACCGCGCGCGATGCCGGTGTCCAGCGCGTAGGCGACGAACAGCGGCGCCGACACCATCGCGGCGTTGTCCAGCACGATGAGCAACAGCCCGAGCGCGGCCAGCTTGCGGTAGGGCCGGACCAGATCGAGCAGCAGGCGCCGGGAACGACCGGCCAGCACCAAGTTGCCGGTCTGGGTGACCTCCTTGTCCTCGCTCGCGATGCCGCGCCAGTCCCCCGCCTCGTCCGCGCGTGCGGGATCACTCTGCGGAGTGACGTCTTCCGTGTCGACCGCCGTGGTACTCATCGCTGCTCACCTCCCATGAGTTCTCGGTAGTTCCTGCTGGTACGCAGAAGATGCTCGTGGGTTCCCTCGGCGACGATCCGGCCGTCGGCGAGCACCGCCACCCGGTCGGCCAGCGCCGCCGTGGACGGACGATGCGCGACCAGCAGCGTCGTCGCATGGGCCAGCACGGTGCGCAGGCGTTCCTGCACCCGCTCCTCGGTCTCCACGTCCAGGGCGGACAGCGGGTCGTCGAGCACCATGATCCGGCTGCGCTCGCCCGCACCGGTGAGCACCGCGCGAGCCAGCGCCAGTCGCTGCCGCTGGCCGCCGGACAAGCTCAGGCCCTGCTCGCCGATCCTCGTGTTCAGGCCCCAGGGCAGGTCGTCCACGAACTCGGTGGCCTGCGCGACATCCAGCGCGCGGCGCACGTCGGCGTCCGTGGCCGCTGGGTCGCCGAGCGCGACGTTCTCCCGCACACTCGCGGAGAACAGCACCGGGTCCTCGAACGCGACCGACACCAGCGAGCGCAGGCCGGCGACTCGCATCGCCGCGATGTCGATGCCATCGATGGTGATGGCGCCACCCGTCACGTCGTACAGGCGTGGGATCAGGTTCAGCAGTGCGGTCTTGCCGCTACCCGTCGCACCGACCAGCGCCACCGTCTCACCGGGACGCACTCGCAGCGACACGCCCCGCAGTACCTCGCCTTCGGCCTCCGGAAAAGCGAAATGCACTTCGTCCAAACATAATTCGCCGCGAATATGCTCGGGCGGATCCACCGGGTCGGCCGGGTCGGTGATATCGACCGGGGTGTCGATGATCTCCCAGTACCGATCGGCAGCGGTACGCGCGTCGTTCAGCTCGGCGAGCAGGAAGCCGGTCCAGATGATCGGCCACTGCAGGAAGGTCGCCAGCGTGATGCCCGCGATCAAGGTGCCCAGCGTCATCGTGCCGTGCGCCACCGCGTAACCGCCGTAGCCGAGGGCGAACGCGATGGCCAGCTGCGGCAGGCTCACCATGCTCGACCACAGCGTCGCGTCCAGGCGGGCTTTCAGCAACTCGGTCTGCCGCAGCTCGTGCGCCTGGGCGGTGAAACGGCGGCCGAAGTACACGCCACGCCCGAACGCCTTGAGCACCCGCACGCCCTGCGCGGACTCCTCGGCCGTGGTGGCCAGGTCGCCGGACTGGTCCTGCGATCGCCGCGAGGCCAGCGAATACCGGCGCTCGAAGCGAATGCAGATGGCGGCCAATGGAATCGAGATCACCACGAAGATCAGGCCGATCTGCGGGCTCAGCGCGATCAACACGAGCAGGCCGACCGGGATGATCACGGTGTGGATGAGCAAGAACGGCCCCGCGAAGGAGACGAACCGGCGCAGGGTGGCCAGATCGTCGATCGCACGCGACAGCAACTGCCCCGACTCCCACGCGTCGTGCCTGCCGATCGCCAGCGCCTGCAGCTTGCGAAAGATCCCGGCGCGCAGAGTGATCTCGAATCGAGTGGCCGGAGCGGCGATCAACCAGCGGCGTCCCCACACGCCGGCCGCCTCCAGCAGGCCGAGCACCAGGACGACGGCCACCGGCCCGAGCGCGCCCGCGAAATCACGATGTGCGACCGGGCCATCGATGATCCGCGCGATCATCAGCGGAATCACGACGGCGGTCAGGCCGGCCAGCAGTGCGAGTCCGCTGGCGGCGAGCAGGATGCCGACGTGCGGACGCAGGTACGGCCAGAATCGGCGCAGTGAGTGCAGGCGGCCCGTGGCGGCGGGCCGCCGCGTTCTGTCGACCTCCGGTTCGGCCGACGAAACGTGCAGCGCGACAGACAAAACTCCCCCTCGAGGTATGTGACTGGCGGCAGAGAGCGGGACCTCCGGTGATGTTGGCATCGGAGTCCGACATTCCAGGGTCGCACCGCGGCGTGCCTCGACCAACCGATTTTCCGGCCGCCGCCGGACATCCGCGCTCGTCGAGGCGCCGGGTTCGACACTCATTCACCAAGCCAACAACCTCGAGCGAGCTCGAGGTCAAGCCGCGCGGATCTACACCCGGTCGTGTGCTGATCGTCGCTGGTCACCGACCCCGACCGCTACCGCGAGGTGGTGTCGTTCCCCCCGTTCCGGTTCTAGTTCACGACCACGCTCTCGGACTCCCACTCCTGCGGCGCGTCCGGGAACGCTTGCTGCTGATGACCGCCGCGCAGCGTCCCTTCCAGATAGGCCGCCCGGCAGGCGCGGCGGGCGATCTTGCCGCTGGAGGTGCGCGGGATCGAGCCCGCGGGCACCAGCAGCACGTCCCGGACCATGACGCCGTGACGGCGCGCGATCGCGGCGCGCACGGTGTCGGCGACCGGCTCCGACTCGAGCTTGCCCGCACGGGTGTTGCGCTCCGCGACGATCACCAACTGCTCGGAGGTGTCCTCGGCGTCGAACGTCAGACCGGAGTGGCTGCCCTGCTCGAAGACCAGCGCGGGCAATTCGTTGGCAGGCACCGAGAACGCCGCGACGAAGCCGGGGCGCAGCGCCGTGCTGCATTCCTGGGCCGAGAACTCCAGATCCTGCGGATAGTGGTTGCGGCCGTCCACGATGACCAAGTCCTTGACCCGGCCGGTGATGTACAGCTCGCCGTCGAGATACGCGCCGAAATCGCCGGTGCGCATCCAGTTGGCGTCCTGCGGCGTGCCCTCCGCGTGACTGCCCTCCGGCAGCCGCTCGGCCAATTTCGCGCGGAAAGTGGCCTTCGTCTCCTCGGGACGCCCCCAGTAACCGATGCCCATGTTCTCGCCGTGCAGCCAGATCTCGCCGACCTCACCGTCGCGTCGCTCGGTGCCGTGCTCCGGGTCGACGATCACCGCCCACTGTGACCGCGCTACATAACCGCAGGACACCTGCGCGATCGCGTTGTCGGCGTCCGGCGCGACCTCGACCATCCGCCCCGCGTTCAGCTCGGCTCGATCGACATGCACGACCTTCGCCTTGTCCTCGGCCTTGGTGGCGGAGACGAACACCGTCGCCTCGGCCATGCCGTAGCACGGCTTGATCGCCGTCTCCGGCAATCCGTACGGCGCGAACGCGTCGTTGAATTTCTTCATCGACGACACCGAAACCGGCTCGCTGCCGTTGATCAGCCCGATCACATTGGAGAGGTCCAATTCCTCGCCGGGCTTGGGCTTGCCGCGCGCTGCGGCGTGCTCGAACGCGAAATTCGGTGCGGCGGCGAAGGTTCCAGCGCCGTCGGAGGCCGCGGCAAGCTCTTTGATCCAGCGGTAGGGCCGGCGTACGAACGCGCTCGGCGACATGATCGTGATGAATCCACCGCCGACGGTCGGCAGAATCACCGCGAGCAGGCCCATGTCGTGGAACAGCGGCAGCCAGGTGACTCCGCGCGAGTTCTCCGTGACGCCGATGGCGTCGATCATCTGCAGCAGATTCGTGCCCACCGCGCGGTGGGTGATCTCCACACCCGCGGGCGTCCGGGTGGATCCCGACGTGTACTGCAGGTAGGCGACGCTGTCGATGTCGATGTTCGGGCGCACCCAGGAGACGCCGACACTGTCCGGGATCGCCTCCACCGCGATGATGCGCGGCCGCTCCGGCGGCGGCAGGTGCCGGAAGAACTTCCGCACACCGCCTGCCGCGGAACCCGTCGTGAGGATCACGGCGGGTTTGCAGTCACCGAGCACCGCGTGCAAGCGATCGGTGTGACCCTGTTCCTCCGGATCGAACAACGGAACCGCGATATTGCCCGCGTACACCGCGGCGAAGAGCGAGACGACATAGTCGAGTCCTTGCGGGGCGAGAACCGCCACCCGGTCCCCCGGCTGCGTGACCTGCTGCAACCGGGCCGCCACCGCGCGCAGGCGCACACCGAACTGCTGCCAGGTGAGTTCGTGGTATTCGCCGTCCTGTTCCCTGGAGTAGTCGATGAAGCGGTAGGCGAGGCCATCGCCGTTCTCGGTGCTGTGCTTGTCGACGAAGTCGATCAGGGTCCTGTTCCCGCGGATTTCGATCTTGCCCTGATCGTTCAGAAAGTCGTCGAAGGTTTCGTCGATCATCGCCTTATCCTTTTCCAGCGCACAGACACTCGGGCCGTGCAATGACACCGAACACAGGTCGATAACGAAGCGTCGGGAAGGCTAGCAGGTGTCCCGGCCACCTGGCGGTCAGTACCGGCCGAAGGCGAGCGCTACATTGTGCCCGCCGAATCCGAAGGAGTTGTTCAGGGCGTAATCGATACGGCCGGGCCGGGCCGCGCCGTGCACCACGTCCAGCTCGATCTGCGGATCCTGATTGTCCAGATTCAGCGTGGGCGGCACGATCTCGTCCCGCACGCTGAGCACCGTGATCACCGATTCGAGCGCGCCGACCGCGCCGATGGAATGACCGAGGGCCGATTTCGGCGCGTAGACCGACGCATGGTCGCCCACCGCCTGGTGGATCGCGCGCGCCTCCGCCGTATCGCCGATCGGCGTGGCTGTCGCGTGCGCGTTGACGTGCGTGATGTCGCCCTTGGCCAGACCGGCCGTCCGCATCGCCCGCGTCATCGCGCGCGCGGCGCCGACGCCCTCGGGGTCGGGCGCGACCAGATGGAAGCCGTCGGAGGTGACGCCCGCGCCCATCAGCCGGGCATGAATGGTCGCGCCGCGCGCCTTGGCGTGCTCCTCGGTTTCCAGCACCATCAGCGCGCCCGCCTCGCCGAACACGAAACCGTCGCGGTCGGCGTCGAACGGACGCGAAGCGCTCTTCGGCGCGTCGTTGCGGGTGCTCATGGCGCGCATCATGGTGAACGCCGCGATCGCGATGGCCTGGATCGAACCCTCGACGCCGCCGGTGACCACCACGTCGGCGTCACCCATGACGATCATCCGCCACGCGTTGGCGATCGCCTCCGCGCCGGACGAGCAGGCCGACACCGGCGTCGACACCCCCGCGCGGGCACCGAGTTCCAGCGCGACGCATGCCGCGGCGCCGTTGGGCATCATGGCCTGGACGGTGTACGGCGAAACCTTGCGGTAGCCCCCGTTGTGCAGCTTGTCCCGAGCGTGGATGAGCGCCTCGGGTCCGCCGAGCCCGGTGCCGATGGACACCCCGAGACGGTGCTTGTCCACTTCGGGGCTGCCCGCGTTGCGCCAGACCTCGCGCCCGAGCACGATGGCCAGCTGCTCCACGTAGGCGAGCTTGCGGCGCTCGTCCGGGTCCAGGTACGCGGTGGGCGGCACCTTCAGATGCCCGCCGATGCGCACCGGCAGCTCGAATTGGTCGATGAAATCGTCATCCAGGGTGTCGATGCCGCTGTCGCCGTTGAGCAGGCCCTTCCATGTGGAGTCCACGTCGGCCGCCAGAGACGTGGTCGCCGCCAGGCTGGTGACCACAACGGAGGGGAATTGTCCGTTCCTGCTGGAAGGCAAAGGCATGTTTTCGCTCACTTTCCCTAGCGTCGCTCTGGAACTTCGTCGAGCAAAAGCAATGCGCGAGCGCGCCACCAGGATCGTGGGCGGCCCGCGGTGGAACGCAGGCGGATCGACCGGTCATCACGTCCTGTGCGACCACCCCTGTGCATTATTGGAAAAACGCACCGATCGCACCGCGTGACACGCGGACCGTACCAGGTGCCGGGGACGATGGTCCCGATGTTCGGGGATCGCCCCGGGCCGACTCGAGTAACCTGCTCCCCGGGCACGGGACGCGTGGGGGCGTCCGGTGTGGACGCGAGAAAGGGAAGGTCGTTGACGGGCGTGCGGATGGTCGGGCTGTTCGCCGGGATCGGCGGACTCGAGCTCGGCCTCGGCAGGCACGGCTGGCACACCGAGCTGCTGTGCGAGATCGAGCCCGGCGCCCAAGGCGTGCTCGCCGCCCGATTCCCGGACGTGCCGCTGCATTCCGACATCACCCGGCTGCGCGCCATCCCGGCGAGGACGGAACTGGTCGCGGCGGGATTTCCTTGCCAGGACCTCTCCCAGGCGGGACGAACCGCCGGAATCACCGGCACGCGCTCGGGTCTGGTCGACGAAGTATTCCGGCTGGTGCGCCGCAAGCGCGGCCCACGCTGGCTGCTGATCGAGAACGTGCCGTTCATGCTGCAGCTGGGCCGCGGAGCGGCCATGCGGCACATCACCGGCGCGCTCGACGAACTCGGCTACACCTGGGCCTACCGGGTGGTGGACGCCCGCGCGTTCGGCCTGCCCCAGCGCAGACAGCGAGTGCTCATGCTGGCCTCCCGCACCGAGGACCCGCGCGGCGTGCTGTTCGGTGAAGACGCCGGTCCACGGACCGTCGGCGATCCCGCGTTCGACCCGTGCGGCTTCTACTGGACCGAGGGGGTGCGCGGCCTCGGCTGGGCGGTGAACGCGGTGCCGACGCTGAAGGGCGGCTCCGCGCTCGGCATCGCCAGCCCGCCCGCGGTGCGGCTGCCGTCCGGGGAGATCGTCACGCCCGGCATCGCCGACGCCGAACGCCTCCAGGGCTTCGACGCGGGCTGGACGGCGCCCGCGACCGACGTGCCGGGTGTGCGGAAGGGCCACCGCTGGAAGCTGGTCGGCAACGCGGTGAGCGTTCGGATGGCGTCCTGGGTGGGGGCGCGGCTGGCCGCTCCGCTCGATCCGATCCCCGGCGATCAGCCGCTGGCTCCGGGAACGCCGTGGCCGGTCGCCGCGTGGGGTCACAACGGTGCGGCTTATCGCGTGCCCGTCTCCACCTGGCCGGTGCACGAGCCCTACGAGGACCTGACCCACTTCCTCACCGACGCGCAGTTGCTCTCCGCCCGTGCGACAGCCGGATTCCTGCGCCGGACCACCATGGGCAGTCTGCGTTTTCCGCCCGGATTCCTCGCCGACGTGGAGAGCCATCTGGACCGGATGGGCGGTTGGGCGGCATGACCCAGCGGCCCGCTACCGACGCCGCCACCAGCGCCAGGATGGCGCGCCAGCGGCGCACCGGCACCGATCCCGAACTCGCGCTGCGCCGGGAACTGCACCGCCGCGGGCTGCGCTACTACGTCGACCGCGCACCGATCCGCGGGCAGCGACGACGCGCCGACCTGGTGTTCCCGCGCCGGCGAGTCGCCGTCTATGTGGACGGCTGCTTCTGGCACCGCTGCCCGCAGCACGCCACCGATCCGAAGAACAACGCCGACTGGTGGGCGGCCAAACTGGCCGGAAACGTGGCCAGGGATCGAGCCACCGACGCCGCGCTGATCGCGGCGGGATGGCACGTGATCCGCGTCTGGGAGCACGAGGATCCCGTCAGCGCGGCCGACCGCGTCCAAGCCGCGCTGTCAGCGGCGTCGCACCCGCACGAGTGAACGTGGAGCGTGGGCGGCCAGGTAGCCGGACACCACCATCACCGTCATGACCGCGATTCCGGCGGCGGCGGTCGCGAAGCCGAGCATGGGGAACCTCCTCGAGTTGCAGCTGTCGTCCAGCGTGCCGGGCGAAGCTGACAAGACCCTGTGTGCCGGATGGTAATGACGTGTGCGGCCCGCCGCTGCCCGGCGCGCTCGAACACGCCGCACAATGGAAACGTGGCGGGTGGCTCGCAGACCTCCGTTCGGCGTATCCGACCGGCATCGGTGCTGGTCGCGGCCGCGATCGCACTCGCTGGGCTCTGCTATTCGTCCTGGGTCCTCCAATTCGCGCTGAAAATCGACCTCGACCCCCTCGACTCCTTCCTCAGCGAACTCGACGCGGAGGGCAAGCCGTACCGGGAGGTGTTCGCGACCGCGGACCTGATCGTGGGCGCATCGCTCATGCCCGCGGCCATCGCGGGGCTCCTGTCGTTTCCCCGACGCGGGTTGACCACCGTCGGCTGGATCGCGCTGTTCTGCTTCGGCGCGGCGACCATCGCCGACGCCCTGCTGCCGCTGCGCGACTGCACTCCCGGCGAGAGCGGGTGCGGCGGCCCGAGTGAACTGTTCCCGCAACTGCACCAGCCGCACGCACTGACGAGCACACTGGCCGTCACCTCGATCGCGGTCGCGGCGTTCACCTTCGACCTGGCCGCGTTCCGCTACCGGCGATTTCGGGTGCTCCGCGAATTCGGCCTGGTGGTGTTGGTGATCGGGTCGCTGGCGACGGTGTGGATGCTGGTGGCCGACAACCTGCCCGGCAACCACGCCCTCGGGATCGCGCAGCGCATTCAGGTGGGCGCGATGTCGCTGTGGTTGATCGCGCTGGCCGCGGCGGTCGTCGTGGAAGAACGGGAGCGGACCGAACCGGGCTGATACCTACCCATTGCCGCACATCGTGTGGCAACATGTCGGCCACCCTCGCGGCGAGCGGAGCGTTGCGGTCTTCGGAGCGGGCCGGTGACCTCGGTGGATACGGGAACGCGAGGCGGCGTGCGATGCTTTCGCCCATGAGCGATCGCGTGAACATCTCCTCGGGTTCGGAGTTCGAAGACATCGTCGGCTACTCGCGGGCGGTCCGGCTCGGCAATGTCATCGCGGTCAGCGGGACCACCGCTTCGGCCCCCGGCGGCACGGCGGTCGGCGGCGACGACATCGGCGAGCAGACCAGGGAAACGCTGCGGCGCATCGGCTCCGCCTTGGAGGAGGCGGGTGCGAGCCTGGCCGACGTGGTGCGCACCCGCATCTTCGTCACCGATATCGCACGCTGGCCCGAGGTCGCCAAGGCGCACGCCGAGGTGTTCGGCGAGATCCGTCCCGCGACGGCCATGTACGAGATCAAGGCTTTGATCACCCCGGCCCTGCTGGTCGAGATCGAAGCCGACGCGATCGTCGGCGGGTAGTCCGCCCCTCCTCGGCGAACCCGGCCTGTCGTCAGCGGCGGACCGGGTTCTCCCTCGCTAGGGTCGAAACCGTGACCACCGCCGCCTCACAGACCCCCGTGCAACTCGACACCGTCGCCGAGGCGACCGCCCGCCTGCTCGACACCATCCGCGGCCTCGATGAGCACGCCGTCACCGGCCCCTCCGCACTGCCCGGCTGGACCCGCGGCCACGTCCTTGCTCATCTCGCCCGCAACGCCGACAGCTTGGTGAACCTGCTGCTGTGGGCGCACACTGACGTCGAGATCCCGCAATACGCCAGCGCTTTCCTGCGCGACCACGACATCGAGGCGGGCGCGGCCCGTCCGCTCACCGAGCATCTGGCCGACAACGAGGCTGCCGCCACCCGCTTCCTCGCCCTCGCACGCTCGCTCACCGACGACGCTTGGCGAGCGCAAGTCCGCACCCGCCAGGGCCGGCCGATCCCGGCGACCGAAATCCTGTGGATGCGTCTGCAAGAGGTCGAAATCCACCACGTCGACCTGAACGCGAACTACCACCCCTCCGACTGGCCGGCCTCCTTCGTCACCCGCATCCTCTCCCAAGTCACCGCCGACCTCACCCGCCTCACCGCAGACACCCCCCTCGAGCCGTTCACCCTGCGCGCCATGGACTCCGACTACACCGCCACCATCGGAAGCTCCCCCGCCACCCACACCATCTCAGGCCCGTCCTCGTCCCTCGCCGCGTGGTTGATCGGCCGCAGCACCGGTTCGGATCTGACCGGCGACCTGCCGAGCCTGCCCGCCTGGAAGTAGATCCCGCACCGCCGGCTACGAAGGGTTGTTCCGATGCACCGAGTGGCTCATCGACCCATCGGTTGGGTTGACGAGGGTCGAAGGAACCGATGGACCGAGTCGGCGAGTCGGCGCATCTCCTCGCCTGCTTCCAGCGCCGTGACCACGGTTGCGGTCCAGCTGTCCGGGCGCGAGCAGCTGCGTGGGCTCAACGTCCAGGTCATCTCGACGTAGCCACGCGGATCGTGCTGCGCATCGACTCGCAGATCGTGATCCAGGCTTTCCCAGCTCTGAACCCCCTGCCAGCCAGCGAACTCCGACGCCAGCCCGTCCAGGTACAGCGGTAGTGAGCCGCCCCCATAGAAATCGACAGTGAGCCCATGAACCGCGGCACGCATCTGATCGCCGGAGAATTCGGCACACAACGCCACGACATCGTCCCCATAGGGCGCGACACGGTTCCAGAGCCTGACTCTGTTTCCCGGATCGGGACAGACCAACTCCACGGCCTGCCCGGCTTCCACCGACTCCGAGTCGAATTCGCAGCCCACGGACTCAGGCTAGCTCCGAGAACTGCTCGGCGAGGACGGCGTCTGACCAGCGTTCCCGGACAAGCTGGAAACGTGACGGCCTGGCCCGAAGGGATTCGAACCGTTGCCGTCGGATGTCATCGGACATGCAGACGGCAGTCGCGTGATTACTCACACGACGTTCACCTCACCAGGTGAGGCGTTCCCGTGGCAATATCCTCCGCCGACCGTGCGACCGGGCTTGCGCGGATTTCCAGCAGGCTCGTTTTCCGTCGCCCCGCAACTCGGGGAGGACGTCGCGTCGCCAAACCGGCCAGGTTTCGCGCAGCGTTGCGATCGCGATCGATCACCAGACCGCAGTGCTCACATCGAAACTCGCGCTCGCTGAGACGCAGCTTGGCTTTCACCGCACCACAGCGAGGGTTGGAGCAGGTTTTCGATGATGGGTACCAGCGGTCGGCGACGACGAGTGTTCCTACGTTCCATCGAACCTTGTAGTCCAGCTGCCGCCTTAATTCACCCCACCCCGCGTCGGCGATAGAGCCGGCCAAACGGCGGTTACGCACCATTCCGGCGATATTCAGATTCTCTACGACGATCGTCCCGTAGCGGGCGGTGAGCGCGGTCGTCAGTTTGTGCAGTCCATCAACTCGTGCCCGCACTACCCTCGCGTGCAACCTCGCGATCCGGCGATTGGTGGATCGCAACCATCCCACCGCTGGCGTCAGCTCGCTTTCTGCGATGCCGTAGGAACGCTCCGCCGCTCGCTGCCGAAGGTTCGCGCTAACCAGGTCAAGCGCCCAGTTGAACGCGAATCGCTGCGCCCCGCAGTGGGAGAGCAACATTGCCACCTGACTGGGGGTCGGATTCAAAGCGAAGCGATATGCCTGCACTACATGTACGACCAGCACGTCATCGCTGACACTCATACGCCGCCCCCGTATAGCGATATCCGATTACGCCCCCGAACTCGTTCCCCTACCTTCGCGTCTGGGTCCCACTGCCGCGGAGTCGCCCCGCTGGCAAGCTCCCGCCCACGCTCCAACGTAATGAGAATTGCACCGAGGCTCCCGGCGTGACCGCCGAAAGCCTCAGTTCGGTGCGCCCGGAGAGACTCGAACTCCCAACCTTCTGATCCGTAGTCAGATGCTCTATCCGTTGAGCTACGGGCGCATGTGTTATTCAGTTGTACCCGGTTTCCCGGGCGTGGCGGAGGCGAGAGGATTTGAACCTCCGGTCCCCTTGAAGGGACAACTCATTAGCAGTGAGTCCCATTCGGCCGCTCTGGCACGCCTCCTGGAGCCTTCTCTTCGAGGGCACCGGTCCTTTCGAACCGCCGAGCCCAAAGGTTACAGCAGCTACCGTTCAGATCACAAAACGGCTGGTCAGCGCAGGTTGCTGTCGAACCAGTCGAAGATTCTGGTCTGCGAATCGACGGTCGCCATGTCCTCGTCCGCCTCGGGGGTGTCGGCGCGGTGGTGCAGGCCGGGGTAGGTGACGACCAGGCTGGCGACCGCAGCGCGGGCGGTCGCGTCACGCAACTGGTCGACCTGGGCGGGCGGGGTGGCCGGGTCGTCGACGCCGAACAGGCCGAGCCACGGCGCCTGTAGGTGGGGAGCGGCGCGCACCAAGGCGTCGGCCTGGTCGGTGAGCGGCTCGATGATGCCGGGCGAGGCTACGCTCACCGCGGCGCCGATCGGACGATTGGTCGCGACGAGGAACGCGGCGGTGCCCGCGGAGTCGAAACCGAGCACGCCGATGGTGTCGGGAAACACCCCGCGCCGGGTGAGCCAGTCGAAGCAGGCGTCGAAGTCTTCGAACAGCTCGTCGCCGAAGACCCCGCCGCCCGCCTGGCCGTCCTCGCGATGGAAGAGTTTGGGTGCGACCACCGTCCATCCCTCGCCGGCCAGTGCGTTCATCAGGTCGCGTAACGCGCCGGTGAACTCGCCGGACTCGTGCAGCAGCACGATTCCGCCACGGGCATTTCCTTCCGGCTCCATCACCGTGATGGGCACCTGCCCACCGCTGGTCGGCCGCACTTCTTCCCGGTCGCTACCCCGCAGCGGGGCCATATCGTCGTAGGTGCCCGACATGAATCCAGCCTAGGGCGAGTTGCTGATCTTCGGTAGAAATTGCACGTGAGGGCCTATCGCCCAGAGATTTTCCGGTAGGCCGATCAGGCCTTCCACGGCACGGATTAGGGTTGGAGTGTGACAGCGCAGATCCGGCCGGACCTCGAATCGATCCCGGCGTACACCCCCGGCCGCAGCAATCCCGGCGCGGTCAAATTGGCCAGCAACGAGACGACCGTCGGTCCGCTGCCCGCCGCCGCGAAAGCCATCGCCGAGGCGGCCGAGCTGGCCAACCGGTATCCGGACAACCAGGTCACCGAGCTGCGCACGGCGCTGGCCGAGTTCCTTGGGGTCGGCTTCGACAATATCGCGGTCGGGTGCGGCAGCGTCGCGCTGTGCCAGGAGCTGGTGCAGATCACCTGCGCGTCGCCGTCCGACGAGGTGCTGTTCGCGTGGCGCTCGTTCGAGGCGTACCCGATCGTGACGAAGGTGGGCAACGCCACCGCCGTGCAGGTGCCGCTCACACCCGGCCAGGTTCACGATCTGGACGCGCTGGCCGCCGCCGTCACCGAGCGGACCAAGTTGATCTTCGTCTGCAACCCGAACAATCCCACCGGCACCGCCGTCGGCAAGGCGGCGCTGGTCCGGTTCCTGGACGCGGTGCCGTCGCACGTGCTGGTGGTGCTGGACGAGGCGTACTACGAATACATCCGGCTGGCCGACCGCCCTGACGGCGTCGAGCTCGGCCGGACCAGGCCCAATGTGGTTGTGCTGCGCACCTTCTCCAAGGCGTACGGCCTGGCCGGGCTGCGAGTGGGCTACGCGGTGGGCGACCCGGCCGTGATCACGGCCCTACTGAAGGTGCACATCCCGTTCAGCGTGAACCGGCTCGCGCAGGCGGCGGCGATCGCGTCGCTGGAGGCCCGTCACGAGCTGCTGGATCGCACCGACCTTCTGGTCGCCGAACGCGCGCGCGTGCGCGACGCGCTGGTGACGGCGGGCTATCCGGTGCCGCCGAGCGAGGCGAATTTCGTCTGGCTGCCGCTGGGCGCGCGCAGCGCCGAGTTCGGCGAGGCGAGCGCGACGGCCGGCGTGCTGGTGCGGCCGTACGGAACCGACGGGGTGCGTGTCACCATCGGTGACCCGCACGAGAACGACCTGTTCCTGAGCTTCGCCGGTGCGCCGGATGTGCTCGCGCGGTTCCTGGGTTAACGAACGCCGATCGCGGGCGCGATCGTGGGCCACGAGAGGGCCAGCTCGTCCTCCCAGTACGGCCAGGAGTGCGTACCGGTGGCCCGGAAATGCGCGGTGACCGGAATGTCGAGGGACCGCAGTCGATCGGTGAGCCGCCTGGTGCAGGCGTTGGTCGCGGCCTCCAGCGGCCCGCCGAACGTGATGGCGCTGGGAAGGTCGACGTTCGGGTTGCCCGGCACGTCGTGCACGCCGGGCAGGCCGCTGCCGACCGAAAGATAGATCGTCTTGCCGCGCAGCGCGTCCGCGTGCAGGGTGACGTCGTGCGCGAGCCAGGCCGGATCGTCCTGCTTGCCGAACATGTTGTCCGGCTCGCCCATGTAGGTGGCGACCACGGCGCGCGCCTGCGCCTGGCCGATGTCGGTGCCCATCGAGAAGCAGCCGCTGTGCGCCGCGATCGCGGTGTAGAGCGCCGGTTGCCGGAACGCCAGCATCATCGCCGCCTCCGCGCCCATCGAGACGCCCATGACGGCGTTGGTGCCGTTGCCGTCGAACTCCGCGTCGATCAGCGGAGGCAGCTCCTTGGTCAGGAACGTCTCCCACTTGTTCGTGCCGAGCACCGGGTCGGGCTGCTGCCAGTCGGTGTAGAAGCTGGCGGGACCGCCGACGGTGAGCACGACGTTGACGTCCTTGTCCGCGTAGAAGCGGTCGGCGTGCCCGAGTTCGGTCCAGTTGTTGCTGTCGGGGCTCGCGCTGCGGCCGTCGAGCATGTACACGGTCGGACGCGGGCGCGACTGGTCGCGCGGCAGCAGAACTTGCACTTCGACCACCCGGCTCATCGCGGGCGAGGCGACGTAGACCCGTAGCCACCGATCGTGGATCGGTTCGATGCGCTCGATCCGCGCGATGGAGGGTCGCTTGGTGGTCGGCTCGGCCGGGCCGGGACCGTCGGAGGACCCACTGTTCACCGGCGGCGGTTTCCCGGGGACCGCCGTTACCTGGGAAGCACCCAATCCCACCGCACCGGAGACAAGTGCGGCGCTTATCAGGGCGCTGGAGACCCAACGCCGCACCGCGCGCCGAGACAGCATGCGACCCATCCTGCCAGAGCCCCCGCAGGTGGGACGACAGCCGTCGCCCTGGCGGGGCACGCATGTGGCGCTCATCGCGCGGCCAGTCCGTCCTGCCAGCGTCGCTCCACTCCGGCGAATCGCCAGACCGCGACGGCGACCGCCCAGGTGAGCACGAACAGCCCCACGATGATGTAGCCGAGATCACCCAGATCCAGATTCCCGACCCAGGCAACCACACCCGACTCTACTTCGAGTTTCTCGGCGAAGATGGAGACGATTTCCTGCCCTCCGATCAACAGCGCGACCGCGACCGACAGGCCGGTGATCACCAGGTTGTAGTAGATCTTGCGCACCGGCCGAGCGAAGGCCCAGTCGTAGGCATAGCTCATGAACGACCCGTCCAGCGAATCGAACAGCGCCATGCCCGCCGAGAACAACACGGGCAGCACCAGAATCGAGTACCAGGGCAGCCCGGTCGCCGCGGCACCGCCCGCGATCACCAGCA
This sequence comes from Nocardia asteroides, assembly GCA_019930625.1. Lineage (NCBI taxonomy): Bacteria > Bacillati > Actinomycetota > Actinomycetes > Mycobacteriales > Nocardiaceae > Nocardia > Nocardia asteroides. The sequence goes on along the minus strand of CP082844.1, from coordinate 2,174,807 downwards.
GCCCGACTTCGGTGACGGTGTCGAAACCGAGGCCGAACAGCATGCCCACCGGATACATGTGCCGCGGCTCGCGGACGAGACCGATCACCGGCCGCAGCACCCGGTTGAGCAGGCCACGGCTGTCCAGCTGTCGTTCCAGCTGCGCTTCGTCGTACTCGCCGAGGCGCATCTGCTGGAACACCCGCCAGATGCCTACCAGCGAGGCCAGATTCAGCAGGCCGATCAGGATCAGGAACGCACCTGACACGCCGGTTCCCCACAGGCCCGTCCAGCGTTGCAGGGCGGAGTCCTCATCCTCCAACCCGGACGCCAGCGCCCGCACGCCGAAGGCGAGCAAAGCCACCAGTACGAAAACTACGGTGGAATGGCCGAGCGCGAACCAGAAACCGACGGTCTGGACCTTCTGTTTCCCACTCTCCGCCACGAGCTTTCGCGTGGTGTTGTCGATCGCGGCGATATGGTCGGCGTCGAACGCGTGCCGCATGCCGAGCGTGTACGCCGTCACTCCCAGGCCGACGCCGAATACCGAACCACCGATCACATAGTGGCCCGGCACGACGAACAGCAGAAGCGTCCCCCAGCCGAGGATATGAAGCACGACGACGGTGATCGCCATACCGATGACACTGCGCACGAGCGAACCCCTCAACCCTCGAAAAGCAGATCGGGTCAACGATACTGGACACCGCCGATTCGGGCCCGCTTCTTCTGCCGACCCAGCAAATCCAGCAAATCATGGCACACCGTCAGCACACCCGCCGTACGCTGTGCGGCGAGCCTCCTCCGGGTATCGAACTAGGACGGGCATGATCGCGCATCCATACCATCAGCACCGAGGTCATCGCAGTATGCCGTGGTGTCCGAAGTGGACCGTCCGCCCGGTTTCCAGTCGTGGACATCGCGCCGGTATTCGAGTAAGTCCCGTTCCGAGGCTATTTTCTGGCATCCGTTCCGAGTGCCGTCGTGGGCCACCTGCCGCGAATCGTTGCCGCCCGCGCTTCCGCGCGAATTCTCTGCTCGACTCGCCTGTTTCATCGCAGCACCAATGCCCGACCGGAGAAAATCGTGAATCCAGTGTCACCCGTCTCCTCGATCGAGAACGAATCGCACACAGAACCTTTCATCCCCGATCTGCGACGCCGGATGCGGGAGTGCGACGAGTTCTTCCGGCTGCCCGAACTGGCGCACCTGAGCGCTCAGCGCAGGCGCGGCGCGCTCGAGCAGCTCGAACAGACCGGCGCCTATCTGCAGACCGCCGAGGAGATCCTGATCGGAGCCAAACTCGCCTGGCGAAATCACGCGCGCTGCGTCGGCCGGAAACATTGGCGCTCCCTCAAATTGCTCGACGCCCGCCGCGTGCGCTCGGCCCGCGAGCTGGCCGAGGTCTGCTGGCAGCACCTGCACATGGCCACCAACGGCGGCGCCATCCAGTCGATGATCACCGTCGGCCCGCCGCGGCAACCGGACGGCCGCGAGTTCCGCATCGTCAGCCCGCAGATCATCCGATACGCGGGCTATCGCAACGGGGATGGCACGGTCACCGGCGACGCCGCCAATATCGAGCTCACCGAATTCGCCGTGCAGCTCGGGTGGCAGGGGGCCGGAACGCCTTTCGACATCCTTCCGTTGCTGATCAGCACGCCGGACGAGCCGGTCCGCTGGTTCGAGATCCAGCCCGAGCTCGCGCGCGAGGTGGAACTCGAGCACCCGGAGTTCGAGTGGTTCGCCGGTCTCGGACTGCGCTGGCACGCGCTGCCCGCGGTGTCGAACATGAATCTCGAGGTCGGCGGCATGACGTACCCGTTCGCGCCGTTCAACGGCTGGTATCTGGGCGCGGAGATCGGCGCGCGCAATCTCAGCGACGCCAACCGCTACAACATGCTCCCGCTGATCGCGGAGATGATGTGCCTGGACACCAGGGCCGAGCGCAATCTCTGGCGCGATCAGGCCTTGGTCGAGCTCAACCGCGCGGTGCTCTACAGCTTCCGCAAGGCGGGCGTGTACATCGTCGACCACCACACCGTCGCCAAGCAGTTCTGCGATCACGTCAAGCGCGAGGAGGCCGCGGGCCGCGCCTGCCCCACCGACTGGTCCTGGATCAACCCGCCGATCTCATCCGGGCTGACCCCGACCTTCCACCGCTACTACGACCCGCCCGACCTGGACATCCGGCCGAACTTCGTCCGCAGGGATTTCGATGCCGACATAGGGCTGTGACCACATTGCTGGAAGCCCGGTGCTTGTCCATGCCACGAAGATCGAAGTGCCGGTTCCTTTGCGGAGACGGAGGGATTTGAACCCCCGGTCGCTCTCGCGACGCTCGCTTTCAAGGCGAGTGCATTCGGCCGCTCTGCCACGTCTCCAGGGACCTGATCGTAGCGGACGCCTCAGCCGGAGTGCTTGCCGATTTCCTCGTCGACGCGTTCGAAGACGTCACCGATCACTTCGAGCTGGGCGGGGGCCAGCAGGTCGATGAAGTGGCGGCGGACGGCTTCGACGTGGCCGGGCGCTGCGGCTTCGAGGCGGCGCATGCCCTCGTCGGTGAGTTCGGCGAGCACCCCGCGGCCGTCCTCGAGGCAGGTGTTGCGGCGGACCATCCGCTGGGCCTCCAGCCGCCGGATCTGATGGGTCAGCTTGCTGCGTGAGGACAACACGCCGTCGGCCAGCTCGCTCATCCGCAACGAGCGGTCGGGCGCCTCGGAGAGCAGGACCAGAATCCGGTATTCGGCGACGGTCAGGTCACTATCCCGCTGCAACTGACGATTCAGCGCCGTCATCAGGCGCTGGTGGCCGTCCATGTACGCGCGCCAGGCACGCTGCTGGGCCGGGGTCAGCCAGCGGGGCTCGGCCACGACACGACCGCTCGGTTCGGGATGCACGGTGGCCATTCTATGCCCGGCGAACTGCGTAAATGATCGGCTGCCGCAGGTCAGCGCACCATGGACAGCAGTGCGCGGCTCACCGCGGCCGGGTTCGTGCAGCCGGAGAGGCCGAGCGCGGAGTCGAAATCGGCGAGGAGGATTCGAAGCGCGTGCCGAGCCCCGGTGGCGCCGGCGAGGCCGAGGCCATAGGCCCACGGCCGCCCGTACAGCACGGCCTTCGCACCCAGGGCCAGCGCGACGAGCACGTCGGAACCGGTGCGCACTCCGGAGTCGAACAGCACGTCGGCACGGTCGCCGATGGTGGCGACCACCGCGGGGAGCGCGTCCAGCGCCGCGATCGAGCCGTCCACCTGACGGCCGCCGTGATTGCTCACGACCACCGCGTCGGCGCCCGCGTCCACCACCTGGCGCGCGTCGTCGGGATGCAGGATGCCCTTCACCGCGATCGGGAGGTCGGTCCATTCGCGCAGCCGCGCCAGATCGGCGAGCCGCAGCGTGTGGTTGCCGAACAGCCCGGCCCAGATGAGGATGGCCGTCCGCATCGCCTCGTCGCTCTCCTCCGGTGCGGCGGCGAGTTTGCCCCGGAACACCGGGTCGGACAGGTAGTTGGCGATGCCCTTGCCGTGCAGGAACGGCAGGTGCGCGTGTTCCAGGTCGCGCGGCCGCCAGCCGAGGGTGGGGGTGTCCACGGTGACCACGAGCGCCGAAGCTCCGGCCCGCTCGGCACGCCGGACGAACGAGCACGCCAGTTCGTCGTCCGCAGGCCAGTACAACTGGTACCACCACGCACCGGCCGCCGCGCCCACGTCCTCGATGGTCGAGGAGGCCGCGGTGGACAGCACCGTGCCGATGCCGAGTTCCTTGGCGACCTCGGCCACGATCACCTCGCCGCCCTCGTGCAACAGTTCGAGGACGCCGATCGGCGCGGTCAGCACGGGCGCGGCCAGCTTGGTGCCGAGCACCTCGACCGACAGATCCCGGGCGCCCGGGCCGGTGGAGCCGCGCAGCATCCGGGGAAGCAGGCGGTAGCGGTCGAAGGCGGACCGATTGGCCGCGGCGGTGCGCTCCGCGGACGCGCTGCCCGCGACGTACGCGAAGGCGACCGGATCCAGCCGCTCCCGCGCGAGCGATTCCAAACCCGCGGCGGTCATGGGCAACTCGGGGGTCACGCCACCCAGCCCGCCCAGGTAGATCTCGTTCTGAAAGTCGATGAAGCCGCCGCTCACCCCCGGAACGGTAGTCCGTGACGCCGGTCACCGCAGGCCGCTTGCCAGATTGCGTTCCCGCGTTCCGTTTCCGCGCCACGCTCGCCGCACCGCGCCCATCGGTCCGACTCGGGGGTCCGCGCGCAGCGCCGCGTACCGGCGGAGCACTATGGCACGGTGCGCGCGATAGATCTGAAGAGTTTCGGCGGCCCCGAGGTGATGTCCTGGGCCGAGGTGCCGGATCCGGCGCCCGGACCTGGGGAAGTGCTGATCGAGGTGGCCGCGGCGGGCGTCAACCGTGCCGATCTGTTGCAACGTCAGGGTTATTACCCGCCGCCGCCCGGCGCCAGCCCGTTCCCCGGCCTCGAATGTTCCGGTGTCATCGCCGAAATCGGCGACGGGGTGCGTGAGTGGACGGTGGGCGATCGGGTCTGCGCGCTGCTTTCCGGCGGTGGTTACGCCGAACGGGTGGTGGTGCCCGCGACGCAGGTGCTCGCGGTTCCGGACGGCATGGACCTGGGCGCGGCGGCCGGGTTGCCCGAAGTGGCGGCGACCGTGTGGTCGAACCTCGTGATGACCGCCGATCTGCGCGCGAACCAGCTGGTGCTGGTCCACGGCGGCGGCAGCGGGATCGGCACGCACGCCATCCAGGTCGCCCGCGCCCTCGGCGCTCGGGTGGCGGTGACCGCCGGATCGGCCGAGAAGCTGGCGCGCTGCGCGGAGCTGGGGGCGAGCGTGCTGATCAACTACAAGGAGGACGACTTCGTCGCGGCGGTGCGCGCCGAGGAGTCCGGCGCGGGCGGCCCCGGCGCGGACGTCATCCTGGACAACATGGGCGCGGCCTATCTGGGGCGCAACGTCGACGCGCTGGCCGAGCACGGCAAATTGGTGGTGATCGGCATGCAGGGCGGGGTGAACGCCGAGCTGAATCTGGGTGCGCTGCTGCGTAAGTGGGGCACCGTCCACGCCACCAACGTGCGCGCGCGGCCCGCCACCGGTATCGGCAGCAAGGCCGAGATCGTCGCCGAGGTGCGCGGCCGGCTGTGGCCGCTGATCGCCGACGGCACGGTCGCGCCGGTCATCGCCGCCGAACTGCCGATCGAGGAGGCCGCCGAGGCGCACCGGCTGCTGGACTCCGGTGAGGTGTTCGGCAAGGTGGTGCTGCGGGTGAAGGAACTCTGAGGGCGGCGGCGCCGCTCACTCCAGCGCCAGCAACGCTCTGCCGAGCTGGTCGATCTCGAACTTGGTGGTGTAGGGCGCGAGGCCGATGGTCACCGCGCCGCCCTCGTCGTTGACGCCGAGCGCGTCCAGCAGCCTGCTGCCACCGTGCACGCCGCTGACCGTGCCGATCCGGTTGTCGGCGAGCTTGGCCGCGACCTTCTCCGCCTGCATGCCCGCCAGCGTGAAGCTGACCGTGGGGATGCGGGTGGACGCGCGGCCGATCACGGTGAGACTCGGGATCGAGTCGAGCACGCTCATCAAGTGCTCGAACAGCTGGTCGTGATAGTCCTGCAACGAGGTGATCGACATCTCCAGGCGTTCGCGCCGAGTGCCGCGCGCTCGCTCGTCCAGCCCGGCCAGGAAGTCGATCGAGGTGGTCAGGCCGGCCAGCAGCGCGTACTGATGCCCGCCGACCTCGAGTCTTTCGGCGCCCTTCGCATAAGGGTTCAACGACATGGACGGGATCCGGTCCAAGAACGCGGGGTCGCGGAAGACCAGCGCGCCGATCTGCGGACCGCCCCATGCCGGTGCGCTCAACGCGACGACGTCGGCATTCAGTTCATCGATGTCGATCAGGGCGTAGGGCGCGGCGCCGAACGCGTCGGCCACCAGCAGACCGCCCACCTCGTGCACCCGGTCCGCGGCAACCCGCACGGCGGGAGCGGAGCCGACGATCGGCGAGGCGGCGGTGAGCGCGACCAGTCGCGCGGTGGGCCCGATCAGTTCCTCGAATTGCCACGACGGCATCTCACAGGTCTCGATCTCCACCTCGGCCCAGCGCACGTGCGCGCCGTAGCGGTTGGCGATGCGCAACCACGGCGCGACGTTGGCCTCGTCGTCCAGCCGGGACAGCACGATGCCGGTGCCGAGGCCGAGCCGGGAACTCAGCGATTCGGCGAGCCAGGCCAGCAGGACCGCGCGGTCGGGACCGAGCACGACGCCCGCCGGATCTCCGCCGACCAGGTCCGCGACCGCTTCGCGGGCCGCGTCCAGGATCGCTGCGCTGCGCACGGCCGCGCCGTGGCGTCCGATATGCGAAAAGGAAGAGGTTCGAAAACCCGTCGAAACCGCGCGGGATACCGCGTCCGGAACCAGCATGCCGGCTTGCGGGTCGAAATGGATCCAGCCGTCGCCCAGGGACGGTATCAGGCCCCGAACCCGCGCGACGTCGTAAGTCATGCTGGCCACTCTAAGGGCAGCGGGCGAGCCTGTGTAACCGCGTTCCCCTCCGCATCGTGGCGAGAGCACAGCGACCTGGGACTCAGCATGGCGACCGACTTTCGACAAATCCGAACCACACGACCCGAACAGAATAGAACGCCGACCTCGCACGGCGGCGTGGACCGGTGACGGGCGCCGAACCCCGTACCGACGCCCGGCGCGGGAGCACCGGCTTAGCGCGTTCGGACCGGACACGACATGATAGGGACCATGACGCACTCGGATGAGGCACCGGACCACATCGTCGTTGTCGGACCCGACGGCAGGCCGTTGGCCATCCCGGCGGCAGCCGGATCGGATGCGCCCTTCACCGCGCAGGTGATGACCGACGACGATAGTAAGGACAAGTCGGACGACCGGGGCGACTCCGGCGAAGCGCTCGCCGACATGGTCGAGCAGCCCGCGAAGGTCATGCGGATCGGCACGATGATCAAGCAGCTGCTGGAGGAGGTACGGGCCGCTCCCCTGGACGACGCCAGCCGCATTCGCCTCAAGGAGATCCACAAGTCCTCGGTGCGTGAGCTGGAGCAGGGGCTCGCCCCCGAACTGCGGGAGGAGCTCGAGCGGCTCACCCTGCCGTTCACCGACGACACCGCCCCGACCGACGCCGAGCTGCGGATCGCCCAAGCCCAGCTGGTCGGCTGGCTGGAGGGCCTGTTCCACGGCATCCAGACCGCGCTGTTCGCCCAGCAGATGGCGGCCCGCGCCCAGCTCGAACAGATGCGTCAGGGCGCGTTGCCGCCCGGCATCCACGCCGCCGACCCGCGCGGCGGCCAGACGAGCCACGTCACCGGCGGTTCCGGCCAGTACCTGTGAGACCGGCGACGCGCGTGTGCCACACGGTGGTCGTCAGCCGCAGGGGTAGTCTCGTGCACCGTGCCCGCCGCTGCCGCTCGCTCCGACTCGGTCTCCGACCCGGGTGCGGTGCGTCCTGAAGAGAGCTCAGTTGGTTCCGATGACCAAGCGCGTTCAGATGACAGCTCGCCGACCTCCTCGGCCGAGCACACGGTGCGTTCCGGCGACGACTCACCGGAGTCTCCGGTGAGCGCGGCCGCGCCGCAGGCGCAGACCCTGCACTCCGGAGCCACCGAGGCGAAGATCGTCTCGGACTCCCAGACGTTCCGGCGGGCGTTCCAGGACTTCGCGGGCGGATTCTCCCAGCGTGAGCTGTGGCTTTCGCTCGGCTGGCAGGACATCAAGCAGCGTTACCGCCGCTCGGTGCTCGGCCCGTTCTGGATCACCATCGCCACCGGCTTGCAAGCCATCGCGATGGGCGTGCTGTACGCGGCGCTGCTCGGCCAGCCGCTGCGCGAGTACCTGCCCTACGTGACCGTCGGGTTGATCATCTGGAATGTGATCCAGGCGAGCATCCTCGAGGGCTCGGAGGTCTTCATCGCCAACGAGGGCCTGATCAAACAGCTCCCTTCCGCGCTGAGCGTGCACGTCTACCGGCTGGTGTGGCGGCAGCTGCTGTTCTTCGCCCACAACATGGTCATCTACGTGGTGATGCTCGCCGCGTTCGGCGTCTGGCGCAATCTCGGTGTGGCCAGCCTGATGGCGATCCCGGCGATCGTGCTGATCTTCCTGAATTCCATGTGGGTGTCGATCGTGTTCGGCATTTTCAGCACCCGCTACCGCGATATCGCGCCGATTCTCGGCAGCACCACGCTGATGCTTTTCGTGCTGACTCCGGTCATGTGGACGACGAAGACCCTGGAATCGCAGATCGGCACCGGCGATCGCGCGAAACTGGCCGAGATCGTGCCGACGTTCCACTATCTCGAAATCGTCCGGGCGCCCCTGCTCGGCGAACCGCAGGAACTGCGGCATTGGCTGATCGTCGGCGCGATCACCCTGGTGGGCTGGGTCGTGGCGATCTTCGCCATGAAGCAGTACCGTTCGCGCGTGCCGTACTGGGTATAGGAGCGCCCCGATGAGTCGTGTGAGTATCGAAACCCAGGACGCCTGGGTCGAATTCCCGATCTTCGACGCCAAATCGCGGTCGTTGAAAAAGGCGTTCCTCGGCAAGGCGGGCGGCGCGATCGGGCGCAACAAGTCCGACGTCGTCGTGGTCGAGGCACTGCGGGAGATCAACCTCTCGCTGCGCGAAGGCGACCGGGTCGGCCTGGTCGGCCACAACGGGGCGGGCAAATCGACGCTGCTGCGCCTGCTTTCGGGCATCTACGAACCTTCGCGCGGCAGCGCGCGCATCCGCGGGCGGGTCGCGCCGGTGTTCGACCTCGGCGTCGGCATGGACCCGGAGATCTCCGGCTACGAGAACATCATCATCCGCGGCCTGTTCCTCGGGCAGACACGCAAGCAGATGCTGGCGAAGATCGATGAGATCGCCGATTTCACCGAGCTCGGCGAGTACCTGTCCATGCCGCTGCGCACCTATTCCACCGGTATGCGCGTGCGCCTGGCCATGGGCGTGGTCACCTCGATCGATCCGGAGATCCTGCTGCTCGACGAGGGCATCGGCGCGGTGGACGCGGAATTCATGAAGAAGGCCCGGCTGCGGTTGCAGTCGTTGGTGGCGCGTTCCGGCATCCTGGTCTTCGCCAGCCATTCCAACGAATTCCTCGCGCAGCTGTGCGATACGGCGCTGTGGATCGATCACGGTCAGATCCGCCTGCGTGGCGGCATCGAAGAAGTGGTGCGAGCCTATGAGGGGCCGGAGGCGGGGAATCACGTCGCGACCGTGTTGCGCGAAATGGAAGCAGAACGGGCCGCCTCGACCGAGCCGGAGGCCGGGGCGAACGAACGAGAATTGGAGCGGAACCAGGCATGAGTGGTCAGGCCCGGAGGCGGCAGCGAAGTGTGACCACGCAGGGCCCCACTCATGCCGACAACAGGCACAGCATGAGTGGTCAGGCCCGGAGGCGGCAGCGAAAGGCGACAGCATGAGCGAGCCGACCGGGCAGGACACCCCGATCGACGAAGGGGCGCAAGCCCGGATCGGCTCCGCGCCGGAGGAGGGCGTCGAACTCGACGACCTCACCGCCCCGCTCCCGACGGAATCCGCGACGCCGAAGCCGGACTCGCAGCAGCGCATCGTGGCCGTCGTCGTCACGCACAAGCGCCGCGAACTGCTCGCCGAGTCGCTGAAGGTCGTCGCGTCCCAGTCCCGGCCGGTGGATCACCTGATCGTGGTCGACAACGGCAACGAGCCGGAGGTCGCCGACCTGGTGCGCGACCAGCCGGTGGAATCGACCTACCTGGGCTCGGCGCACAACCTCGGCGGTGCGGGCGGATTCGCGCTCGGCATGCTGCACGCGCTGAGCATGGGCGCGGACTGGGTGTGGCTGGCCGACGACGACGGCAGGCCCGAAGGTCCCGACGTGCTGTCGGTCCTGTTGGACTGCGCGAACCGGCACGGCCTGGTCGAGGTCTCACCCGTGGTCTGCGATATCGATGAACCCGACCGCCTCGCCTTCCCGCTGCGCCGCGGCGTGGTCTGGCGACGGCTGCGGTCGGAACTCGGCGACGAGGATTTCCTGCCCGGCATAGCCTCGCTGTTCAACGGCGCGCTCATCTCCGCGCAGGCGGTCGACGTGATCGGCGTGCCGGATCTGCGCCTGTTCGTGCGCGGCGACGAGGTGGAGGTGCATCGCAGGCTGGTGCGTTCCGGGCTGCCGTTCGGCACCTGCCTGCAGACGGCGTATCTGCATCCCAACGGCGTGGCCGAGTTCAAGCCGATTCTCGGCGGCCGGATGCATACGCAGTACCCCGACGATCCGGTGAAGCGCTACTTCACCTACCGCAACCGCGGTTACCTGATGTCCCAGCCCGGCATGCGAAAACTGCTGCCGCAGGAATGGATCCGTTTCTCCTGGTTCTTCCTGGTCACCCGTCGCGACCCGGCCGGCCTGAAGGAATGGTTCCACCTCCGCTCCCTCGGTCGCCACGAGCAGTTCGGCAAGCCCGACTGATCGGTGGACTCGCACACTCGGTCCCTGCCATCGGCTCAGCGGGGTGCGAGGCGCACGTTCCGATAGATGGAACGGAAATTCGGTTGTGCGGAGCGCGGGCGAGTGCCAGAGTTGGTGCACTGCGAGAGAAGTAAGGAGGTGTGGACCGTGTCGAGGAACGTTCGGTTTGTCGTGTCTTGGCGAGCTGACCTCGGTCATGCCGCCACACGAAACTCCTGCTCATTCTCCGCTCGCTGAACCCCTCGTCGGGTTCAGCGCCCGACGAAGGATTCCTTCCATCATGGTCGACCACGACCTTCTCGTCCCTTACGGCTGGACCGAAGCCGTTTCCGCCCGGTACGCCTCGATGATCGAGGAAGGCTGTGTGCCCGCGCGAGTGATCCGCATGGATCGCAGTGAATGCGACGTGGCCACGCCGACCGGGCTCGCTCGCGCCCGCTGCCCGCGCCCGGATTCCGAGGTCAGCGGGCTGTGCACCGGAGACTGGGTGACCGTCGACGCCACCTCGGCGGTACGCGGGTTGCTCCCGCGCCGGTCGGCGATCGTGCGGTCGTCGGTATCCGGCCGGTCGCAGGGCCAGGTGCTCGCCGCCAATGTCGACACTGTTCTGATCTGCACCGCCGCCGACGGCGACGTGGACCTCGGCCGCATCGAACGCATGCTCGCGGTGGTCTGGGAAAGCGATGCCCAGCCGATCGTGGTGCTCACCAAAGCCGACGCGGCCTATGACGTCCCGGTCGAGGAGGTGCGCGCCGTCGCGCCCGGCGCGGCCGTGCTCGAGGTGAGCGCGAACACCGGCGCGGGCCTCGATGTGCTCACCGCGATGCTCGGGGGCACCGTCGCCTTGATCGGGCCCTCCGGTGCTGGGAAGTCGACCCTCGCCAACGCACTGCTCGGCGCGGAGATCTTCGCCACCAACGCGGTCCGCGACGCGGACAAGAAGGGCAGGCACACCACGGTGCACCGGGAGTTGCGCCCCCTTCCCGGCGGCGGCACGCTGATCGATACCCCTGGGCTGCGCGGTATCGGATTATGGGACGCGACCGAAGGGATCGAGAAGACCTTCAGCGACATCGAATCCCTTGCCGCTCAGTGCCGTTTCGGCGATTGCGCACACCGCGGCGAACCGGGGTGCGCGGTGCGGGAGGCGATCGACAACGGCGAGCTCACCCAGCGCAGGCTAGACAGTTACAACAAGCTGGCGCGGGAGAACGAGTGGATGCAGGCGCGCACCGACAAGCGGCTGCAAGCCGAACGCGATCGGGCTTGGCGGGGCATCACCAAGCAGCACCGCAAGATGTTCCGGGAGAAGAACTCGCGACGCTGATCGAGCGGGGGCACGGTAGGGTGCCCCTCGCATCGTTCGCTATCTGGGAGGGATAGATGAGTCAACCCGGCGGGTACCCGCCACACGGCCAGCAGCCCGGCCAATGGCCTGGGCAGCCGGCGTTCGGTCAGCAGCCGGCAGTCGGCCAGTACCCGCCTCCGCAGGCGCCCGCGCAGTACGGGCCGCCCGCGGGGCAGCATCCGAGCCAACCGCATCTCGCTCAACCCCAGCTGGGGCAGCCGCCGTACGGACAACCCGCGCCGCAATACGGCCAGCCGCAGCCATACGGTCAGCCCCAGCAGTTCGGGCAGCCGCAACCGTACGGCCAGCCCCAGCAGTTCGCTCCGCAGCAGGGCTATGGCCAGCCCGCCGACCCGCCCGGCATCACCATCGATGCCTCGTACTCGATCTGGACGTTCCTGCTCGCGCTGACCAAGCCGAAGATCCTGGTCAACGGCCAGCGGGTGCCCAATACCCGCTGGGGCGCGAATCACATCCCGGTCGGGCCCGGCCAGTATCACGTCCGGGTCACCACCCCGTGGTTGTTCGACATGGGTCCGGCGAATGTGACCGTGCCGATCGCTGAGGGACAGGCCACGCGGTTCTACTACAAAGCGCCGGTGGTGATCTTCCTCAACGGCGCGATCGGACCGGTTCCGCAGAAGGCGCCGGGCATGTTGTTCCTGTACATCGTCTGGGCATTGGTCGCAGTGATGTTCCTGCTGAACATCCTGATCATCGCCACGATCTGAATCGCGGAGAGGGCACCGGCGCGCCGGTGCCCTCTCTTCGCACACCCTATGCAACTGGTTGCATAGGGTGGTGGTTTACGATTGGTCTGCAAGCGCGTACAGCCGCTGGCTGCTGCCCGCGGCGGAAACGAAGGAGCAGGTCACATGACGGAACCGGGATCCAAGCCGCTAGCGGGCCGGACGATGATCATGTCCGGCGGCAGCCGCGGCATCGGGCTGGAGATCGCCAAGCGGGCCGCGGCCGACGGCGCCGACATCACGCTGATCGCGAAGACCGATCAGCCGCATCCCAAGCTTCCCGGCACCATCCACACCGCCGCCGCGGAGCTCGAGGCGGCGGGCGGGCAGGTACTGCCGTTCGTGGGTGACGTCCGGATCGACGAGTCGGTGGCCGAGGCGGTCCGGCAGACGGTGGAGCGCTTCGGCGGCATCGACATCGTGGTGAACAACGCCTCCGCGATCGACTTGTCCCCCACGGACGCGCTGCCGATGAAGAAGTACGACTTGATGCAGGACATCAACTGCCGGGGCAGCTTCCTGCTGTCCAAGCTGAGCATCCCGCATCTGCGCGAATCCGCGAAGGCGGGGCGCAACCCGCACATTCTCACCCTGTCCCCGCCGCTGAACCTGGACCCGAAGTGGGCGGGCATGGCGCTGGGTTACACCATCGCCAAGTACGGAATGTCATTGACCACGCTGGGGCTGGCCGAGGAACTGAAGAACGACGGCATCGGCGTCAACTCGCTGTGGCCGCGCACCACCATCGCGACCGCCGCGGTGAAGAACCTGCTCGGCGGCGAGGAGATGATCTCCACCTCGCGCACCCCAGACATCTACGCCGACGCCGCCTACCTGGTGCTCACCTCGCCCGGCAAGGAGAACAGCGGCAACTTCTATATCGATGACGAGGTCCTGGCCGCCCACGGCATCACCGACCTGGACAGGTACCGCGTCACCCCGGGCGACGGCGAACTCACCACCGACCTCTTTCTCTGACCTCTGACCGCCTCCAGGCCGCAGTCAGGTGCAGCGACGGCGGCCGGCAGTGGGGAACGGGCAAGTCAGCCCGTCCCCCACGTACCAACGCCGATCAGCTGTCGCGTCGGGAATTCTCGATGCCGTACAACCGCTCCCAGTTCTCCCGGCTGGTGAGCTCCGGCATGGCGGCGCGGTACTGGGCCTGCAAAGCGGGCAGTTCCCGGCGCAAACGACGCAGCACGCGCACCATGCGGCGCAGCAACCGCATCGCGCGGGCCTTGTCGCGCCTGCGCACCCGGACGCCGGACTGCGAGGCGTCGGTGACCACCACGTGGTCGAACAGCGAGACATGCCACCAGTAGGCGTCTTCCCTGGTGACGCCGATGATGCCGTGCTGGGTGCGGCCCAGCCACTGGTTGATCGCGCGCTTGATCAGCACCAGCAGCGCGCGGCTGGGTTCCCCACCGGCTCGACGCAGGGTGATGTCCGCCGAGCGGACCGGCGGCGTCGCAGCGGGGTGCTTGATCGTCTCGGGGTAGTCGGCCCGGCTGGTGCGCGCGGCGGCCAGCGCTTCGATACCGCCGTCACGCAACACCTTCGGGCCCTCGAGGAAGTCCTCGATGCCCTGCAAAGTGGTGTGCACCAATCCGTACTGCATCGCCACCAGCTGCTCGGACATCTCCCGGAACAGCTTTCGGCTGATCTCCTTCCCATCCAGTTCCGCGTGCATGGAACCGACGATCAGCGAGTTGCGCGTGCTGAAGTAGCGCGCCCAGTCGTCGTAATCCTTCCAGTAGAAGTCCGCGTGCCAGACCGCGGCGTTGGGCAGCGTGACGGTGACGAAACCGTGCTCGCGCGCCCGGACGCCGTACTCCACGTCGTCCCACTGGAAGAAGATCGGGATCGGCAGGCCGATCTTCGCGACCACCTCGGCCGGGATGAGGCAGGTCCACCACGCGTTGTAGCCAGCGTCCACGCGGCGTTCCTGGTTCTTCTTCAGCATGCTCGTGTTGCGCAGCGCCTTCGGCACCTTCTGGCCGTGCCGCAGCCGGTGCAGGTGCACCTCCTCCGCGCCGACGTTGAGGTAGTCGGGGTTGAGCAGGAACAGCATCTGCGCGCCGACCAGCGTCGGCTCGACCGTCAGGTTGGCGAACGCGTTGAGGCGCAGCACCGTCTCCGGCTCGCACAGGATGTCGTCGTCCATCAGGATGACGTCGGCGTGCTCGTTGACCGCGGACACCTCGTAGAGCCCGCGGGTGAAGCCGCCCGCCCCGCCGAGGTTCGGCTGGCGCAGGTAGCGCAGCTTTCCTTCGAAGACCGGCACGACCTCCTGGTAGCGCGGCCGGTTCTCGACCAGATCGGTGCCTTGGTCGACCACGTACACCGCGTCGATCGCGGCGAGCACGGTCGGGTCGGAGGCGAGCGCCGCGACCGTCTCGGCGCAGTCCGCCGCGCGGTTGAAGGTGCAGATCGCGATGGCGACCGGGCGAACGCGCTCCGGCGCGACGGCGGTCCAGGTCAGCTCCGCGATGCCGAGCGCGCCGCCGATGGCGTCGAACTCCAGCCACAGCGCGCCGCCGTCGACGTACTGGTCGAGCGGGGCGCTCAGCGTCACCGAGCCGCTCGCGTCGACCCGGGCGTTGTCGATGATTCTGCGGTGGCCCGCGATGTCGGAGGCCACCAGGCGGATCTTCGCCTTGGCGACCACGTCGAGCACCATGGTGACCCGTACTTCGGTGACCGTGGTCCAGCGCTGCCAGTAGCTGGCGGCGAACCGGCCGAAGTAGGTGTTCGTGTGCGCGGTCGCGCCCTTGTCCAATCTCAGTGTGAGGCGTTCCCGGTGCGCGCCGCCCTTCACGACGGCGTACAGCTCGTCGCTCACTCGCGCCGACGGACCGGTGAAGATACCGCGCTGCAGTACTAGCCGGTCCGGCGCCCGATGGTCGGCCCGCAGCGCGGCAGGCGCCTCAGCGGCCGTCGAGCGATCGTTTGTTTCGGTAACGGCCTCGATAGCCGACTGATCCATGAAATCCTCGAAATTCTCATTGTGCCGGACGGGACAGACACGCCCCTCGATGCCTTCACGGCGGGGGTGAGGATATCAACCGCCCTCTGCGCTTGCCCGCCGTACAGCCACGCCGACGTGTGCTCGAACAATTGCTAAACGTTCGCCGATTCGTTTTCGGTGGCGCTGCCCGTGCCTGCGCGCGCCCCGGTGAAGACGAACTTGTCGTAAGCCCAGTACCGGAACACCACGGCCACGATCTGCCCGATCAACGTACCGGAGATGTTGTCCGACAGCGGGCTGGACAGGTCGAGCACGTACCGGGAGAAGCCGAGACAGCCCAGTTGCAGGCCGATCGCGACCACGTTGAACACGGCGTACAACAGGTATTCGCGCCCGGGATTGTCGGTCTGTTTGTGCGCGAAGGTCCACCACTTGTTACCGAAATAGGTCACCACCGTCGCCACCGCGATCGCGATGATCTTGGCCGGGAGTGGGTAGTGATAGAGCACGCCCTCGCCACCCCAGAAGACCAGGAGGTTGTACGTGCCCGCGTCGACCAGGAAACCGATCGCGCCGACCACCAGGAAAGCGCCGCCTCTGCGCAGCGCGGTGAGCACCTTGCGAAGGACCGTTGCGGTCTCCTGCGTGACTGGCTCGCCCGCGGGTGCGGTGGACTCACTGGATGGCACCGCCCGACGGTACCGCAGGCTCGGGGAACCGCCCGCGAGGGTGAATTCCGCTCCCGCGCGCGGTGAGGTCGGCCACGCACGAGCTGTGAGTTGCCTGTACCCTCCCCGTGTTCCCACATTCACCACCGATCGCGAGGATTGACCCGGGTGGACTCCACCGAGCTCCGTATTGCCGCCGTGGTTCCGTGTCACAACGAAG
The DNA here is from genome assembly GCA_019930625.1 of Nocardia asteroides. Classification (NCBI taxonomy): domain Bacteria; kingdom Bacillati; phylum Actinomycetota; class Actinomycetes; order Mycobacteriales; family Nocardiaceae; genus Nocardia; species Nocardia asteroides. Next base: position 2,158,393 of record CP082844.1, on the reverse strand, counting down.
AGGCTTCGGTCGCCAAGGTCGTAGCCGATCTGCAGGCCGCTGTGCCGGGAATCGTCGTCTACGTCTACGACAATCTGAGCACGGACAAGACCGCCGAACGGGCCCGCGAGGCCGGGGCGATCGTGCGGCACGAGCACACCAAGGGCAAGGGCAATGTGGTGCGCCGCGCCTTCGCCGACATCGAGGCCGACGTGTACTTGATGATCGACGGCGACGACACCTACGAGGCCTCCGCCGCGCCGCTGATGATCAAGACGCTGCTGGACGGCCCCTACGACCACGTGCTCGGGGTGCGCAAGCAGGACGAAGGCGCCTCGGCCTACCGCACGGGACACGAGACCGGCAACAAGGTGCTCAACGGCGTGGTCGGAAAGGTGTTCGGCGACAACGTCGAAGACATGCTCTCCGGCTTCCGGGTGTTCTCCCGGCGGTTCGTCAAGAGCTTCCCCGCCGTGTCGCGCGAGTTCGAGATCGAGACCGAGCTCACCGTGCATTCGTTGCACCTGCGGGTGCCGCAGACCGCCGTTCCGGTCGGCTTCCGCGATCGCCCGGCGGGCAGCGAGAGCAAACTGCGCACCTACCACGACGGGTTCAAGATCCTCGCCCTGATCATCGGGCTGGCCCGGCACGAGCGGCCGGTCGCGTTCTACGGCTTGTTCGGCACGCTGAGCTGGCTGGTGTCGATCATCCTGACCATTCCGATCGTCGTCGAGTTCTACAACACCCACGAGGTGCCGCGATTCCCGACGCTGTTCCTCGGTTTCACGCTGTTGCTGCTCGGCAGCCTCGCGTGGACCGCGGGCCTGATCCTCGACGGCATCCGCCGTTCCCGTCACGAGGCCGCGCGCCTGGTCTACCTGCGCTACGCCGCGGTGGGCGCGGAGGACTTCCGCACCTCCGGCGACGGCGCTGCTGCCCGTGACGGCGGAGCCCTGCGTTGACGACCTCGGCGGATCCGACCGCGACGCCGGACAAAGATCTGAACGAGCCCGCGGACACCGCACCGCTACCCGCGACCGACACCGCACCGCTACCGGCGGTGGACGCCGAGGCCGCGAAGGCCACCGGCACGGACCGGGCGGCCCGAGGTTTCGCACACCGAATGGTGACGCGACTAGGCGGGGCGACGATCGCCTTCACCCTGCTGGCAACGATCTTCGGCGCGCTGTTCACCGTCCTCACCCCGCCGTTCTGGGGTCATGACGAGATCACGCAGTTCGGCCGGGCCTACCAAGTCGCGCACGGCGGATTGCTGCCCCAGCGGATCCACGACGATCGTGGTGTCGCCTACGGCGGCGATGTCCCGTCCAGCATCACCGTGCTCATGGGCTACGCGCTGAAGGACTACACCACCAACCCGGACGAGCCCGACCCCATGGTGGGCGACCCCGGCCGCTACGACCAGTTGACCGGAGCCGCGGTCTCGGACGCCACCGAACCGGTCTGGTTCACCAATACCGCCGCCTACTCGCCGGTCCCTTACATCCCGGCCGCTATCGGCATCCGCCTCGGCGAGCTCTTCGGACTCGACGTGGGCGGCCTGCTCCTGCTCACCCGCCTCGCCGGGCTGGTGGCCTACCTCGCGGTGGTCGGGTTCGGGCTGTACGCGTTGCGCGCCCACCGGGTGCAATGGCTGGCGTTCACCGTCGCGGCGCTGCCGATCGCGGTGTTCCAAGCGGGCACGGTGACCGCCGACACGATGACCAACGCGCTGGCCATCATGGTCTCCGCGCTGCTGGTGAAAGCCATGTTCCTCGGCGAGCGACTGAACCGGGTCGAGATCGGCGCGCTGTTGGCCGCGACGATCCTGCTGCCGGTGAGCAAGCCGACCTACGTGCTGCTCGCGCTGCTGGTGGCCCTGGTGCCCGCCGATCGGTTCGGGTTCAGTGGCTGGCGGCGCGGGATCCCCTGGGCGTTCGCCGCGACCGGCGCGCTCGCCTTCGCGGTGTGGATGAAGATCGCGGCGCCGACCGGCGACGGCATGGGCCTGATGCGGCCGCAGCACCAGTGGCACTCGGTGCGTCCGGGCGACCAGCTCAGCGGCATCCTGCGCGATCCACCGGAGTTCGCGCACGTGTTCGGCGAGAGCATCGCGCTGCGTGACCAGCGCTGGTTCAGTCAGTTCTTCGGGGAACTCGGCTTCGCCTACGTCGACGTGCCCGCCCTCTCCATGCTGGCCTGCCTGCTGGCGTTCGCGGTGAGCATCGGCATCGCCGAACGGATGACCGCTCCGGCCTTCCGCCGCACCCTGATCGTCGCGCTCACCATGGCCGCGAGCGTCGCGATGATCTACGTGACCCTCTACATGTCGTTCACGCCGGTCGGCTACTACATCGTCGACGGCGTGCAGGGCCGCTATTTCGTGCCGCTGGCGATCGTCGCGCTCGCGGTGCTGCTGCGCTGGATGCCGTTGCGGCTCACCGATTCCGCGGGGAAGACCCCCGCGCTGGGCCCGGCCGTCACCGTACTGGTGGCGACGAGTGTGGCGCTGGTCGCGGCGGCGGCGAAGTACTACACCATCGTGTGGGGCTGAGCGGCAGGAGAGTTCGACAGTGGCGCTCCGGGGCTGGTCCCCGGGGCGCCACTGTCGTTCAGTCGCCCGCCGTGCTGAGCGTCCGCTCGCCTGCCGCGAGATAGGCGCGCTCGGTGTCGGCCTTGTATGGGCGCCACCAGGCTTCGTTGTCCCGGTACCACCGGATGGTCGCCGCCAAGCCGGCGCGGAAGTCCGCGTACCGGGGCCGCCAACCGAGTTCGGAACGCAGCAGTGTGGCGTCGATGGCGTAGCGCTGGTCGTGGCCGGGCCGGTCGGTCACGTGGTCGAAATCGTCGGGGTCGCGGCCGAATTCCGTGAGGATCATCCGCACCACGGACTTGTTGTCGAGCTGGCCGTCGGCGCCGATCAGATAGGTCTGCCCGATCCGGCCGCGGCGCAGGATCTCCCACACGGCGCGGTTGTGGTCGTCGACGTGGATCCAGTCGCGTACCTGGTGCCCCGCCCCGTAGAGCCGAGGACGCACGCCATCGATCAAGTTCGTGATCTGGCGCGGAATGAACTTCTCCACGTGCTGATAGGGCCCGTAGTTGTTACTGCAGTTGGAGATCGTGGCCCGCACGCCGAACGAGCGGGTCCACGCGCGCACCAGCAGATCGCTCGAGGCTTTGGTGGCCGAGTAGGGGCTGGACGGGTTGTACGGCGTGGTCTCGGTGAACGCCGGGTCGTCCGGGGCGAGGTCGCCGTAGACCTCGTCGGTCGACACGTGGTGGTAGCGCACATCGTGCCTGCGCACGGCTTGCAGCAAGGAGTAAGTGCCGATGATGTTGGTCTGCACGAACGGCCACGGCTCGGCGAGGGAGTTGTCGTTGTGCGACTCCGCGGCGAAATGCACCACCGCGTCGACCCCGCTGACCAGTTCGTCCACCAGGTCGAGGTCGGCGATGTCACCGTGCACGAAGTCGATGCGGTCGGCCACCGGCCCCAGCGAGGCCCGGTTCCCCGCGTAGGTCAGGGCATCCAGGACGATGACGGTCGTATCCGGATGGTCGGACACGAGCTGCTGGACGAAGTTCGCGCCGATGAACCCGGCGCCGCCGGTGACGAGCAATCGCACCCCATGACTGTACGTGGGGCCGGGTCGCCCCGACGACGGACTCGGGAACCGGTGCGGCGGAAGGCCCACCAGGTTTTCCAACTGTGACCTTCGTCTCACCTTGTTCCCAGCGGCTGGAACGCGCGGAGCGGTCTATTTCTGGAAATCCCCGGTCAGCCCCCACATTTCCGCGACCCCACCATGTCGTGAGTCACGGCGGTGAACAAAATTTGAATAAATAGTCACAACGGGTTCACCACTCGTTAGCTGGTCTAGATTTTGCTCATCTAGTCCCCTCCGAACGCTTTCACATCGAGGTTCCAAACAAATGCTGATGAGGAAATTCGCCGCGACGTCGGCCCTGCTGATCGCGGCCCTCGGCGTCACCGCCGGCACCGTGAACGCGGCTCCGGCCGCCGAAGCCGAAAACGGCGCGGTGAACTTCACCGCGCAGACCACCGACACCCAGTCCATCATCTCGACCGATGCCGGTTCCATGGTCGTGGAGGATGGTGTCTTCAAGGTCAAGGCCGCCAACGGTGATGTCCTCACCGGCATGCCGCTGACCTTCCGGGTGGACGAGTTCGAGTTCCCGATCGCTGCCGAGATCGCGGACCGCACCGCCACCCTGACCCCGCAGTTCGACCTGGCGCACGCGACTTACAAGCCGGTCGCCCTCCCATTCGAGGACAAGGCGCCGTGGAAGAGCGAGTACGACCGTGAGGTCGCCGCGTTCAACCGCTTGAAGGACACCATCTCCACCGGTGCCGCCATCGGCACCCTGGTCGGCGGCATCGGCGGCGGCGCCGTCGGTTGCGTGCTCGGCGGCATCGCCGGCGCCACCGTTGCCTCGGCGACCATCATCGGCCTGTTCGGCCCGTTCATCCCGGCCGCCGCCATCGGCTGCCTCGGCGGCATCCTCGCCATCGGCGCGCTCGGCACCCTGGCGGGCCAGCTGCTGATCACCGCCCCGGTCGCGATCGGTGCGGCGATCCAGTACTTCACCACGATCAACCAGCCGTTCACGCCCACCAAGTAAGCATCGGCTGAACGCACACAACTGAATCCGAAAACGGAAGCCCCGTCCGCGTTATCACGCGGGCGGGGCTCCGTTATTCCTATCGCTGGCCCGAAGGTGAACACTCGCTGAACAAAATGGAACTTATTGATTTTCCCCGGGCTGACCTGCACTATCAAGAACAGATAACATCGATCCGAATCCAGAGTGCCCTGGGCGCACGCGCCGAACGGCGCACCCTGGACAGGACGCGAGCCCCGTCCCGGCGCGATGCGGGGCGAGGCTCGCCTCGAAAGGCCGAACGGTCAAGCCGTTCGTGCCTGTTGGTCGTCCGCGACGCGGGCCCGCACGAAACGCGAGACCCGCGCCAACGCCGCCCTGCTCTCCGGCAGGCCCGGCGCGATGCTCATGAAGGCGTGGACCTGGCCGCGCCACAGCTCCAGCGCGTTCGGCACGCCCGCGGCGGTGAGCCGCTGCGCCATCAACTCGGAATCGAACCGGAGCACCTCGTCCTCCGCCGCGACCAGCAGCACGGGCGGAAGCGCGGACAGCGTCGCGTTGACCGGCGAAAGACTCGGATCGAGCAACCCGTCGACCTCGGCGCCGATGCGCACCACCGCTTGCAACGCCGACAACGGGATGTACGGGTCTCGCGAAACATTCACGTAGTCCCGCTTCGCCGCGTAGTCCAGGTCGAGCAGCGGGCTCAGGCCGACCAACCCGGCCGGCGCGGGCAGTCCCGACTCCAGGGCCAGCAGCGCCGTCGCGAAGGTGAGGTATCCGCCCGCCGAGTCGCCCGCGAAGACGATCCGCGCCGGATCCGCGCCATGGCGCAGCAGCCAGCGGTAGGCGGCCAGGCAGTCGTGCACCGAGTGGGTGATGCGCGTGCCGGGCAACTGGCGGTACTCGACGTTGATCACCGGCAGCCCGGTGCGGCGGGCCAGGCTCCCGGCGATCGGCCGGTGGCTGCGGGTACTGCAGATCGCGAAGCCGCCGCCGTGCATGTAGAGCACCGCGCCGTGGCGTAGCGCACGCGCCGCACCGGCCGGGCGAAGGATCTCCAAGCGCAGACCGTGCAGCGTCACCTGTTCTCGATCGATGCCCTGCGGCTGCGGACGCAATCGCGCCAGCCCGTCCACCGTGGCGGCGCCGAACGGAATGGTCGCCCTGGTGACCGGCAGCGTCCGCAGCATCGGCCGCACCACGCCCATGCAGGCGGCCAGCAGCAAGCGCGATTGCGCGCTGGGGCCTTCTGGATTCATCACCACGCCGGGCTCGCCGTCTCTGCTCGCCATCGCGCACCTACCTAACAACTGGCGCGCCGAATCACGACCGGACCGAGGTCGCCCAAGCGAGCTGTCGGCGCTGACATCTCACGCAGTGTCTTTTCAGAACACCACGCGCACCGTGACCTACGCAACAGAATCGCTCGATACCCCCGGAAGCGAAACGATCGTGACCGAATCGAGGACTACTCGGAACCTCACCGAATCCCGGCGCCGTGAAACTGGCAGACTCCATGCATGCGCGGAATCATCTTGGCGGGCGGCACCGGCTCCCGGTTGCACCCGATCACGCGCGGGGTGAGCAAGCAGCTGGTCCCGGTCTACGACAAACCGATGGTCTACTACCCCCTTTCCACGCTGATGCTCGCGGGGATCAGGGACATCCTGGTGATCACCACCCCCGAGGACGCAGCGGCGTTCCGGCGGCTGCTCGGCGACGGCGCCCAGCTCGGGCTGTCGCTGAGCTACGTCATCCAGCCGGAGCCGGACGGCCTGGCCAGGGCCTTCGTCCTCGGAGCCGACCACATCGGCGGTGATTGCGCGGCGTTGGTACTCGGCGACAACATCTTTCACGGCCCCGGCCTGGGCACCAGTCTCAATCGCTTCCACGGGATCGACGGCGGCGCGGTGTTCGCCTACTGGGTGTCCGACCCGACCGCCTACGGCGTCGTGGAGTTCACCGAGGGACGCGCGGTGTCGATCGAAGAGAAGCCGAAGGTCCCGCGGTCGAACTACGCCATTCCCGGCCTGTACTTCTACGACAACGACGTGGTGGAGATCGCCCGTTCGCTACGTCCGTCGGCGCGGGGCGAGTACGAGATCACCGACATCAATCGCGCCTACCTGGAGCAGGATCGGCTGAGTGTGGACGTGCTCGCCCGCGGCACCGCCTGGCTGGACACCGGCACCTTCGATTCCCTGCTCGACGCGGCCAATTACGTGCGCACCATCGAGGAGCGGCAGGGCCTGAAGATCGGCGTGCCCGAGGAGGTGGCCTGGCGGATGGGCTTCATAGACGACGATCAGTTGTGCAGGCTCGCCGAACCGATGGTCCGTTCCGGTTACGGCCGCTACCTGCTCGATCTGCTCGAACGCGGACGGGACTGGTGAGCATGGAATTCCGGGAACTCGCGGTGCCCGGCGCGTGGGTGATCACTCCGCGCCAGCACGGTGACGATCGCGGCATGTTCCTCGAAGGGTTCAAGGCCTCGGAGTTCGAGAAGGCGACGGGGCGGCCGTTCGACCTGCGGCAGGTGAACTGTTCGGTGTCGGCGGCCGGGGTGCTGCGCGGCATCCACTACACCGAGGACCCGCCGGGTCAGGCCAAGTACGTGACCTGTGTGCGCGGCGCGTTCCTCGACGTGGTCGTGGATCTGCGCCGCGGCTCGCCGACCTACGGGCGCTGGGACAGCGTGCTGCTCGACGACGTCGACCGCCGCTCGGTGTTCCTGTCCGAAGGACTCGGCCACGCGATCCTGTCCCTGGAAGACGGATCGACGGTCACCTACCTGTGCTCCCTGGAATATCAGCCCGAGTTCGACCACGACATCGATGCGTTCGATCCCACGCTGAGCATCGAGTGGCCGCGGGTGGGGCGGGACGGCCGTGAACTCACCTTCGTCCGCTCCGCGAAAGACACTGTCGCGCCGCCATTTTCCTGAGCCGCTGACGGCACAGCGGACATAGCCGGTCGAAACCCGCACCGGCAGAGCGACTGCGAGACAGCGCCGAGCGCCGCCACCCGGTGTGGTGACGGCGCTCGGCGACCGGTACGACGGTCAGCTGACGAGTTCCAGCTCCTTCGTCTCCTCCGCCGCCCGCTCCCGGCCGCGCGACCGCGGCGTGAAGGCGAGCAGGGCGACGAGCGCGCCGACGATGGACACGCCCGCGGCGAACTCCAGGCCCGGGCGGTAGGTGTCGAGCATCCCGGCGGCGGAGATGTCGGCGTGCGCGCCGGAGGCGATGATCGCGGTGGTCACCGCCAGCACGATGGCCGCGCCGACCTGCATGGATGTCTGCAACACCCCGGCCGCGAGGCCCTGCTCGTCGTCATCGATGCCGTTGGTGGCCTGGATGTTGATGGCGGGGAAACCGACCCAGCCGATGCCGATGAGCAGCACGGCGGGCAGCAGCATCGTCAGGTAGGAGGGCGCGGTGTCCAGCCGCAGGAACAGCAGGTAGCCGACGGCCATCACGACCATGGTGACCGCGATCACCGGCCCGGTGCCGAAACGATCCACGAGCTTGTCGGAGAAGAACGCCGACAGCACGACCAGCAGACCGACCGGGAGCAGCGCCATCGCCAGCTTCAGCGGCGACCAGCCGAGGGTGTCCTGCATGTAGAGGGTGACGATGAACTGCCAGCTGAAGTAGGAGCCCGCCACCGCGACGATCGCGAGACTGGCGCGGACCAGCGAGGACTTGCGCAGGATCCCGAGGCGCACCAGCGGGTAGCGCACCCGCTTCTCCACCGCGACGAATCCGGCGAAGAGCGCGACGACCGCGAGGAACGAGCCGATGGTGCGCGCCGACGCCCATCCGGCTTCCGGCGCGGCCACCACCGTGTAGACAAGCAGCAGCATGGCCGCGGTGGACAGCAGCGCCCCCAGCAGGTCGTGTCCGCCTTCCTCGGCGGGCTTGTCTTTGGGCACCAGCACGTAGGCGGCGACCAGCGCGGCGACCGCGATCGGCACCGGCAGCAGGAACGTCCAGCGCCAGCCGACGCCGGTCATCAGCCCGCCGAACAGCAGGCCCATGGAGTAGCCGCCCGCGCCGAACACCGTGTAGATGGACAGCGCCTTGTTCCTGGCCGGTCCTTCGGCGAAGTTGGTGGTGATGATGGACAGGCCGGTGGGCGCGGTGAACGCGGCGGCGAGGCCCTTGATGAAGCGGGTGAGGATCAGCAGCGGGCCGGAGCTGACCAGACCGCCTGCCAGCGACGCGACCGCGAAGACCGCGAGCGCGATCAGGAAGATCTTGCGCCGCCCGAGCAGGTCGGCGGTGCGGCCGCCGAGCAGCAGCAGACCGCCGTAACCGAGCACGTACCCGCTGACCAGCCATTGCAGGGTGGACGTGGACAGATCGAGTTCCGCGCCGATGGACGGCAGGGCGACGCCGATCATCGAAACGTCGAGGCCGTCGAGGAACAGCACGATGCACAGCGTGATCAGCATGCCCCAAAGCCGGGCTGACCATCTGGTCGGATCGGTCGCCTGCGCGGCCGAGAGCGTTGCCGGTGAAGTCATGCGGGGAAGATTACATGCGTGCGCATTAAATGCCAACACATAAGATGCAGTTGCATGAACATGGCGTGCCCACTAAGATGGGGCCATGTCGAAGCCGACCACCGTGAAAACGGCCCGGGGCGCTGCCGCGCCCACCGGGCTGGTTGGGGAGTGGCGGGAGCTGCTCGACCGGCACGCGGCGGTGAGTTGCGCGCTCGAGAAGGCGCTGCAGAACGGTCATTCCATCGGGCTGAGCGAATTCGAGACTCTGGATCGGCTGGTCGACGCGAACTGCGGCGATTACCGGATGAGCGATCTGGCCGGCGACATCCACCTCAGCCAGAGCGCGCTGTCGCGGGCCGTCGCCCGATTGGAGCGCGACGGTCTCGTCCGGCGCACCATGTGCGCGCAAGACCGTCGCGCCGTGTTCGTCTGCCTCACCGAGAAGGGCCGCGAGGTCTATGAACAGGCCCTGCCCACCCACCGGGCCGTGCTGAGCGATACCTGGGATCTGCCGGGCCCGCCGAAGTGCTGATCAGCGCCGGATAGAGGTCCGGTTCACAGCGACGCGCGTGCCTTCTCGATGCCCGCGCGAGCGTCGACCGCCGCCGCCTCGATACTCGCGAATGCCCTGCGGAAACGCGCGATCTCAGGCTCTTTGTCCACATACACCGGCCCGGTGAACGCCTCGACGTACACCACCGGCGGTTCGGGCGGCTCGCCGGAACGCACTCCGGGGAACTGCAACAAGACGAATCGGCCTGAGGTCAAGCCGTGGTGATAGCCACAGTCCATCGGCACCAGCCGGATCCGGATGTTCGGCAACTCGCCCATGCGGAGCAGGTGGTCGAGCTGCTCGGCGGCGACCGCCGGGTCGCCGATGCGCCGTAGCAGCACCGCCTCATCGATCAGCGCGTCCAGGCGCAGTGGCGCGTCGGAGCGGGTGACCAGTGCTTGCCGGGCCCGGCGTAACCCCACCCTGCGGTCGATCTCGTCGGCGGACAACTCCGGATACGCCGCCGCGAACACCGCGCGGGTGTAGCCCTCGGTCTGCAGCAGGCCGGGGACGAGTTCGTTCTCGTAGGTGAACAGCCTGGTGGCCGCCTCTTCCAGCCCGATGTAGACGTCGAAGCCCTCCGGGATCACGTCGCCGAAGGAGGTCCACCATCCCTTGGCCTTCGTGTCGCGAGCCAACGCGCGCAGCGGTTCGAGCAGTTCGGGCGGCGCGCCGTAGACCTTGCACATCGCCTCGACATCGAGGCCGCGCAGCGAGGTCTGCCCGGTCTCGATCCGCCAGATCTTCGCCTCCGACCATTCCAGCTGCTGCGCGGCCACCCGAGTGGTCATCCCGGCCCGATTGCGCAGATCGCGTAGTTGCCTGCCGAGCTGCCGCCTCGGCATGGTCGAACCGGTCGTCCCTTGCGGTAAAGCCATGCTTCCCCCCTGTTTCGCCCTTGTCCGGCCGCACCGTGAACCATGCCCGGTCTGCGACGCGACCCACCCTCCCGGACACCCACGGTGGATGTGCCGGGTATCCGAACAGCATTGTCGACAGTGAAACTCACGCTGGTCACTGTGCGTGTCTCAGCTAGGTCGTTGTCTCCAGCGAGTCAAAACACTTCCGGACGGCGCGTTTTCGTCCCCTACCTGCGCGGGTTTCGCTTGCGGAAGCGCCAGAACTGCACCGCCCGAACGTCTTCGGACAACTGGTTGACCGGCTCGGCCACGTCCGACAACGCCTGGAACAGATCATCGGCCAGCTCGCTGATGTGCTCCACCCTGGTCGCCAGGCGGGAGGCGTTCACCAGGAACTCGAGCATCAGCCGGACGGCGGCCGCGATGGTCAGGCCGAGCGGCACGCCGAGCACCGCCGCGAGCACGCCGAGCACCGCGGACACCCGCCACGCCGAAACCGTCAGCGTGATGGGGACGGCGAAGGCGAACACCAGCCCCAGGATGTAGGCCAGCGGCAAGAGCGTGCGGGTCGCCGGGCGGTGGAACTGCACGTCCACCAAGGCGCGCGCGGCCGCGGAGCTCCACTGCACGAACGCGCGCGGGCTGCGGAACGGCTCGGGGTGCTCCTCTTCGTCGGCGGCGGCCCCCGACCGCCGCTCGGCCGCCGACTCCTTCCACGCGAGCCAGCGCGATTCGGCCTCGAACTCCGCCGCGTCCGCCGCCTGGCCCTCGACGGGCGCACCGATGCCGTCGGATTCGTCACTCATCTCGTGTCCTCCTCCTCCGGGCCTGACGCTCATGCTGGGTCTTCCTCGGCATGCGCGGGCCCTCCGTGGTCACGTGAACTACCGCCTCCGGGCCTGACGCTCATGCTGTGTCTTCCTCGGCATGCGCGGGCCCTCCGTGGTGACGTGAACTACCGCCTCCGGGCCTGACGCTCATGCTGTGTCCTCCTCGGCATGCGCGGGCCCTCCGTGGTCACGTGAACTACCGCCTCCGGGCCTGACGCTCATGCCGGAATCCTCCTCGCCCGAGGCGACCGGATCCAGCCGGGAACGCACGGAACCGGGAACTCCCGCACGGAAACATCAATCACACCATCCACAGCAGCCTCGCAGCTCCGGCACAGCGAGCGGTCAGGCTCGCGGCCGAAACCAGCTGCGTGGCAGCCATTGCGAGCCACCTCGAAATGCCCGGCCGCACGCGGACGAACCCCCTCGGAAATGAGACGTAGGCGACACTCCGGAAATTCTTCCGAAGATCGCGTAACGCTCGCGGCGGCCCCCGCCGATACGACCCATGAATGCAGGACCCAGAGATCTACCGGGGAATGGAGAAGACAGTGCGCACCACGTTTCCGACTTCCGTCACGGCGGCCGAGCTGACCGCCGCTGCGCAGGACTACAACCAGCGCGGGTGGACGGTCGCCGAAACGGCCAACGGTCTGAGCCTGATCACCGACGACGACCTGTCCGGCATCGAGGTCTCCGGCGAACTGGCCGGCGAGGTCCGCCGCTTTCTGCGGGCGAACAACCTCTCCGGCGCGGTGATCGAGATTCCCGGCTCGGAGCGACGCGAGATCCACCTCGTCACCGGCGTCCGCAAGGCCGAGATGGCGTTGCAGGCGCTGCGCGAGGCCGGCGCCACCGTGTACACCGACGGCGCGGGCATCCCGCTGCCGCCCACCCAGCTCTCGGTCGGTTCGGCCTGCTGGGGCGTGTCGCCCGCCGAGGCCCGTTGGGTGCCGCCGGTCGTCGCGATCGCCGCGGCCGTACGCGCCGCCACCGCGTCGCGCCGCGCGAAGCTGACCATCGCCTGCTGAACGACGCGTTTCTGATCGACTTCGCCTGCTGATCGCGGGTCGGGGCCGCGCTACCCGGCCTGTTTGCGACCGGTATCCGTCCCGGCGCTCCGGATCCCCACCCCGGAGCGCCGCCGGGTACCGGTCGTTTGGCGTCGCCGATTTCAAGCGTCCTCTTTTCAGTTCCACCGCCGGACGCCAAGATGGGGTATGGCCCCGATCACGCAATCGCGCAATCTGCTGCGGACCTGCCCGCTCTGTGAGGCGGTCTGCGGCCTGGAAATCACCCTGGACCCAGGCGACCACGTGACCTCCGTCCGCGGCGACCGCGACGATCCCTTCAGCAAGGGCTTCATCTGTCCCAAGGGGGCCAGCTTCGGCCATCTCGACGAGGACCCAGACCGGGTCACCGAACCGCTGATCCGTGATCGCGTGACCGATACCTGGCGCACCGCGACCTGGGACGAAGCTTTCGACTACATCGCCGAGCGGTTTCCCGCCGTCGTGGCCGAGCACGGAAACCAGTCGGCCGCGGCCTACTTGGGCAATCCCAACGCTCACACTGTGGCGGGCACGCTGTACGTGCCGATCCTGCTGCGCGCCTTGGGCACCAGGAACATCTATTCGGCCAGCACCGCGGATCAGATGCCCAAGCAGGTGGCCAGTGGGCTGATGTTCGGTGACCCGCTGACCGTGCCGGTGCCCGACCTGGACCGCACCGATTATCTGCTGATGCTCGGTGCGAACCCGCTGGAGTCGAACGGCTCGCTGTGCACCGCACCCGATTTTCCGGGCCGATTGAAGGCGCTACGTAGCAGGGGCGGCCGTTTCGTGGTGGTCGATCCCCGGGTGACGCGCACCGCGAAACTGGCCGACGAGCACCTGTTCATCCGGCCGGGCAGTGATGCCTACCTGCTGTTCGGCATCGTGCACACGCTTTTCGCCGAGCAGTTGACCGACCTGCGCGTCGAGGTGACCGGGCTGGAGGAATTGCGCACGGCCGCCGCCGCGTTCGACCCGGAAACGGTCTCGGCCCGCACGGGCGTCCCGGCGGCCACGATCGTGCGGCTCGCCCGCGAGCTCGCGGCGGCCCCGACCGCGGCGGTGTACGCCCGCATCGGCACCTGCACCGCCGAATTCGGCACCATCACCCAGTGGCTCGTCGAGGCGATCAACGCGCTGACCGGAAACCTCGACTCCCCCGGCGGCGCGATGTTCGCCACCGCCGCGGCCGGCGGCATCCCGCGCACCAGGCCGTTCCGCACGGGGCGGTGGACCAGCCGGGTTCGCGAGCTGCCCGAGGCGATGGGCGAACTGCCCGTCGCGACGCTCGCCGACGAGATCATCACACCGGGGCAAGGCCAGATCCGCGCGCTGATCACAGTCGCCGGGAACCCGGTGCTGTCCGCGCCGAGCGGGGCGCGCCTGGACGAAGCGTTCGCCCAGCTCGACTTCATGGTCAGCGTGGACCGCTATGTGAACGAGACCACCAGGCACGCGGACGTCATCCTCCCGCCGCCGCGCCCGACCCAGTCCGCGCACTACGATTTCGCGCTGTTGCAGTTCGCCGTGCGCAACTACGCCCGCTACTCGCGGCCGCTGGTGCCGCTGGGTGACCGGCCGTCGGAGCCTGCCGTGCTGGCTCGTCTGGCCGCCGCGCTGACCGGCAGGCCGCACCGCGGCTCGGATGGGATCGATCCGCTCACCGCTGTGGATGAATTCGTGATCGCGGGCCTGCTGCAGAAGGCCGGGCTCGCGGACCGGCGCGGCGACCTGATCGGGGAGACCAGCACCGAGCAGCGCATCGACCTGATGCTGCGCCTCGGGCCGCACGGCGAATGGAACGGCGGCACACTCAACCTGCAAGTGTTGCTGGACAACCCGCACGGCATCGACCTCGGTCCATTGCAACCGCGCCTGCCGGGCGTGCTGCGCACGGCGACCGGACGCGTGGACCTGGCCCCGCAGCCACTGCTCGACGACGTGGCACGGATGCGGGCGCGTCTGTCCGACGCCGCCCCGGAGATCGTATTGATCGGGCGGCGGCAACTGCGGTCCAACAACAGCTGGATGCACAACATCGCGACGCTGGTGAGCGGATCGAATCGCTGCACCCTGCACATCAATCCGGCCGACGTGGCGCGACTCGGGCTCGGCGACCGAGCGGTGGTGAAGTCCGCCGCCGGGACGCTGACGGTCCCGCTGGAGCCGACCGAGGCCATCATGCCCGGAGTGGTGAGCCTGCCGCACGGCTGGGGCCATGTCGACAGCACGCAGACCGTGGCCCGCGAGCACGCGGGCGTCAACGCCAATGTGCTCACCGACGATTCGGTGATCGACGCACCCTCCGGCAATGCCGTGTTCAACGGGGTTCCGGTCACCCTGATCCCCGCCTGAGGGCACCGCACATCACTTGGCAAATCCCGACCGGCCGGAAATAATTCCGGCCGGTCGGCTCTTAGCTAATCTATGGAGATCCTTGCGTGACACGGGATTCGCGGGCATCATCTACGTGGATTTCGACGTTTTACCGTGCGCCCCTCATCTAAAATTGGCGCGATCTCGGTGCGGCCGCGGTTCAACGTCGAGCCTGGCGGACCCCGGATTCCGGCGACCAGAGGGGGCGGCAATGCCCGGCACACACAACGGCAGCGATGGCGAGCGTGAGCTGCAGGAACGGTACGGAACACAAGATCGAGCCCAGCGTTTCTACGACGATCAGGTGCTCGATCGGCTCAATCCGACGATGATCGAATTCATCGGCCGGATGGATATGGCGTTCATCGCCACAGCGGACAAACGCGGCGAATGCGACTCGACTTTCCGGGCCGGGTTACCCGGTTTTCTGCACGTCATCGATGAGCGCCGAATTGCCTACCCGGAATATCGTGGCAACGGCGTGATGGCCAGTCTCGGCAACATTCTGGAGAACCCGCACGTCGGGATCCTGCTCATCGATTTCGTGCGGGACCTCATCGGACTGCACATCAACGGTTCGGCACACATCGTCTCAGACCCCGCCCTCCGCAGCGTCGTGCCCGACCTGCCCGTCAACCACAAGGGCCGCGCCGCCGAACACTGGGTGGTGGTCGACGTGGAAGAGGCGTACATCCACTGCCGCAAGCACATCCCGCACCTGGTGCCCGCCCAGCGCGAACAGCGCGAGTGGGGCACCGACAACGTCCGCGCCAAGGGCGGCGACTACTTCGGCGCGAAGGCAGAGAAGACCGAACTGGCAGGCTCGCTGTTCACCGGTGCCTGAGAGCCGGAATGCGCCCCAGCCCGCCCAGCATCAGCCGTTCCTCCGGAGATCGCGGGCGCAACGCGGGGCCGTGAGGCCACCAGTCGCCCAGCTCGACCAGACCGGGTTCGACCAGTTCCAGACCGTCGAACAAGGCGGCGATCCGTTCGCGAGGGCGGAACCAGCCCGAACCCAGCCCGTGGACGAAGCGGTTCTCGAGTTCACGGGCTAGCCGATGGGCGACGGGATTGTCGGCCGGGTCGAGGTAATGGTTGAGCGCGATATATGAACCGGGCGGCAGGATCTCGGTGTACTCGCGGACGATCCGGGCGGGGTCGAGTCCCTCGGGCACATGGTGCAGGACGCTGGACAGGATGACCGCGAGCGGCCGATCTCGCTCGAGGTGATCGGCGGTCTCGGACAGGACGTTTCGCGGTCGCGTGAGATCGGCCTGCACGTATCGGACGCCCGCATGCCGTGCGAGCAGCGCACGGCCGTGGGTGCAGCAGAGCGGGTCGTTGTCCACGTACACCACCCGCGCTCGCGATTCGTGCTGATGCGCGACTTCGTGAATGTTCCGGAGGGCGGGCAGTCCGGCTCCGATGTCCACGATCTGGTCGATTGCCGCTTCGCAGACGAGATAGCGCACGACGCGGTCGAGCCAACGCCGTGTCGTCAGCGGCACTTCTCGCATCCGGGGGGCGATCCGCAGGATGTCGTGGAAGAAACGGCGGTCGACCTCGTAGTTGTCTTTACCGCCCAGGCTGTAGTCGTGGACGCGGGCAATGCTGGGGCGGGTGGGGTCGGGCCCGACCGGCGAACGCACTCCGGGGACGGGCGATGATCCCGTCCCCTCCTCTCCCGGTAGGCGGGACCAGGGGCCGTTCACGCCGACACTCGACGCTCGACGACCAGCGGGCAGGTGGTGGGCAACGTCCGGGCCTGCATCCACGTCACAGTGCCCGCCACCTCGGCAGCGCGCGGACGCTCGCAGCACACCCTTTCGTGAGCGATGCGACGCTCCAGCACCGCCATCGCGATCAAGTAGTTCGCCGTGAACCACAGGACGGCGACCCCGGCGATGACGCTCGCGACCATCACCCGCGAACCTCGAACGGCTGGTCACCGCTTCGCGGCATCGAACGCGAGCCACGCCAGGGCATCTGATCAGCCCACGCCCGGATCGCCCGCACGACAGCGACGCCGGAGGGGCGAAACGAGTTGGCAGGCGGCTCGATCCACTGCCGAATCGCCCCCGCCGACGCGGTAGGCGACGGCAGCGCAATAGTCGCCCCCGCACGCGCAACCGACACATCCAGCCGGAACAGCTCGGCGAACAGCCGCATATCGTCGGTCTCACCGAGATCGGGCCGAATCAGGAACGTCCACCTGCCCGAGCGCGGATGACCGACGATCGGGCCTACGGAATTGCCCTGGCCGTGCAGGTGCGCCCGCACCGCCTGCCCCAGCCGCGCGGGCATCGTGATGCCCCAGACGCTCCCCGCACGCACAACGATCCGCCCTAGCCCAGGCGGGTCGATGACAGCGGGCAAACCGCATGCCCGCCGGTAGAACTGGCACCGCGACACCGGAGTGTCCTCGAACGGCTCATGGTCCATCTCGAAAGCCCCCTACTCGGATCGAACGTCATGTGGAGCGCGCCCGGACCCGGCCGGATGGCGTTGGCAACGGCTGATCGAACGAGACCGAATTGGTCGGTGGCTCAATAGCTCTCGTTGCCGGGCGCGTACTCAGTACACATCAATTCGACTCAACTGGACTGTCCATTCTGGCCATTCCATCAATTACACTGGAGGACCAGCATGGGACGGACCAGCTGAAGACGGTCCTCTGCGAAGCAGCCCAAGAAATTCGGTCCAGTACGGGTCACATCAGATAGCGAGGCTAAGCAATGGCAGGAGGGTCCACCCTTCCCCGGCGTGCGCTCGGACGTCGACTCCGCGATTTGCGCGCCAAAGCCAAAAAGAGTCAGCTTGCGGCAGGGCTGGCGATCGAGGTGTCCAAGCAGGGCATCGGCAGATTGGAAGACGGTCAGAGAGTCAGGATCAGCACCGCCCAGCTGCGGGACCTACTCGATTTCTATGAGGCAGATGCAGATGCCAAAGCTGAAGTGCTCGGCCTGCTCCAGGAAGTCAAGGCAGCCAAGGGCGATCCTTCCAGTGGCTGGTGGCGCGCATATGCCGATGTGGTCAACCCCCACTTCGATCACTTCATGAGCCTGGAGCAGGCATGCTCGCGCATGACGGCCTTTCAACTCACGCTTCTGCCCGGCCTGCTGCAAACTGCCGCCTATCGCAGATGGATTGCCGAAACGACCGATCCAGCCATGTCAGCTGTGGACGTGGAGCGACGGCTCGAGTTGACCCCGCGGCGACAGCGTCGGCTTGTTGAAGACCCGACCTTCTGGCTGGAAGTGCTGGTGTCGGAGTCCGTGCTGAGAAATCAGATCGGTGGACGGGATGTGATGGCGGAGCAGTTGCCCCACCTCCTCAGTGTCGGAAGCCTGCCGAACGTTTCTATCCGCGTGATTCCCTTCGATGCAGGTGGACACCCCGGATTGGTTGTTCAGTCGTTCACCCTATTCGAATTCCCGGCCCTACATACCAGCCGAGCGCCAGAGCCACCGGTTGTCTTCGTGGAAGGCTTTACGGGTGCGTTGTTCCTGGAAGACGACCCGGTGATCGAGCGCCACAGAGCGACAGCAGAGACCCTCCGCCAGGTAGCGTTGAGTGAGAGTGACACCAGGATTCTGGTGCAGGAGATTGCAGAGGAGTATGCCGCGTGACCAGGGACTTATCCAGCGCGAACTGGTTCAAGAGTAGCTACAGCCAGGCTGGCGGGGACTGCGTAGAGGTGGCCTACCTCGACGAAGGACACGTCAGCGTTCGCGACTCGAAGAACCCGACCGGCCCCGCACTGGTCTTCACCCCTAGCGAATGGGACTCCTTCACCGCAGGCGTCACGTACGGCGAGTTCGACTGGCGCTAGCGGCACCAACCAACACGGCTCTGAACGTTCAGGAGAACCGCAGACTTTCACGAAGCTGGAAAAGGAGTATGGGCGTGGTCAGTGACCTATCGGAAGCACGGTGGTTCAAGAGCACCCGCAGCGGAGCCAGCCAGCATTGCGTCGAAGTGGCATTCCTCGACGGTGACAAGATCGGCGTTCGCGACTCGAAGAACCCCACCGGCCCAGCACTGGTCTTCACCCCCAGCGAATGGGACGCCTTCACCGCAGGCGTGACGGACGGCGAGTTCGACCGCCCCTAGCCACACCACCAACACGGCCCGGTCCGACTCGACGGTCAGGTCGGGCCGTGTTGCATGCTCCGCCGTGGAGTTGAGCGAGGATGGCACCGGAGTTCGACCGCTCCTGAGCCAGGTCGTACACAGCGCCGCTCCTTCCCAGTGCGTGACAGGTTGATGCGGTTCAACATTCGGCGTCGAACAGAATGGTTCCCATGAGCCGACTTCCTACGCTGTCCGCCCCGGAGATCGCTACAGATCGTCTCGTGCTGCGCAAAGCGCATGACAATGACCGTGTGGGACTCATCGAGCTACAGACCGATCCCGCGGTTCGGACCTACCTCGGTGGTCCACGCTCTCGCAGCGACGTCGAGCAGTACCTCAACGCGATCGGCATCGCCAACGTGACAGCCGCTCCCGGTGTCTACGTCATCGCCGACAACAACACGAATCTCCTCATCGGGACGCTGATGCTCTGCCGCCGGTCTGCCGATCAACCCGGACACGTGACCGAGGACGGCGAAGAACTGGAACTGACCTATGTCCTTCGCCGCGATGCCTGGGGTGCCGGGTTCGCGTTCGAAGCCGCGTCCGCCGTGCTGCGCGCCGCCGCCACCGAACTGCCCGACCAGCCGGTTCTGATCGTCACCCAAACCGCCAACGACCGTTCATTGAAACTCGCGAGCCGTCTCGGTTTTCAACCTGTGGGCACGTTCGAAGCATTCGGCGCACTACAGACCCTCGCGACCGCACGCCTGCATTCATTCAAGGTCTGATTCCACCCGGATCAGATGCGTCGCTGATCCATATCTCCGTCCAGTATGCGAAGAGTTTTTCGAGCGGCGGGGGGTTCGTAGCGGTCGGTAAGGCTCCGCGATCGGCCTGTTCACACGCTCCTCGAGTTCGGCACGGACAGCGGGGACGGTCCCATCTGTAAGGGCACGGCTGGTCATCTACTGACGCCGACCGGTCCGCTTTCCGTCCGCATGTCACAGGCGGTCGAGCTGTCTCGTCTCGGGTTCCGACAGGTTCTGAGAAGAACGCGCCTCCCCGAGCAAGGAGCAGACTATGAGCGAGCAGATCACACACCAGAAGGTGGCACTGGTCACCGGAGCGAACAAGGGAATCGGCCGTGGGGCTGCCGAACAACTCGCCGCGCTGGGCCTGACGGTTCTGATCGGCGCCAGGGACTCCCGGCGCGGCGAAGAGGCCGCCGCGGCGGTGCGAGCGACCGGCGGCGACGCGCACGCGGTCACCCTCGACGTCACCGATCAGACCGTCGTCCAGGAGGCCGCGCGGCAGGTCGAGGAGTGCTTCGGCCACCTCGACGTGCTGATCAACAACGCGGGCATCACCGGCTCCGGACAGGTCTCCCCCACGGACGCCTATGATCAGGTCCCCAGCTCCGTCGACCTGGACATGGTCCGGACGGTGTTCGAGACCAACGTCTTCGGGGTGATCGCGGTGACCAATGCCATGCTGCCGCTGCTGCGACGGTCACCGGCGCCGCGGATCGTCAACGTCAGCAGTCACGCCGCATCGCTGACCCTCATGAGCGACCCGGACGGCCCCTTCGCGGCGCTGCTGCCGTCGGCGGCGTACTCGCCGTCCAAGTCCGCGCTGAACGCCCTGACCGTGCACTACGCCAACGAGCTGCGGAAGGAAGGCATCCTGGTCAACGCCGTCGCCCCTGGCTACGTCGACACCGACAGCAACAATCACACCGGGTTCCTCACGGTCGCGGAGGGCGCCGCGATATTGGTGCGCCTGGCCACGCTCGGTGCGGACGGACCGACCGGCGGATTCTTCAGCGCCGAAGGCCCGGTGCCCTGGTGAGGCCTGCCCACTATGGACCGGGGCGCGGGCGACAGCCACGCCGCGCCCCGTGGCTACCAAGGATCGAGAAGGAGCAGGCGTGAGTCGGATCGAGGAGTTCCAGGAGCTTCGGCCACTGCTGTTCTCCATCGCCTACCGGCTCCTGGGCAGCGTGAGCGAAGCCGAGGACGCGGTCCAGGAGACCTGGCTGCGCTTCGCGGCTTCCCCGACCGAACCCGACTCGACCAAGGCGTTCCTGTCGGCCACCGTGAGCCGGATCTCGATCGATGTGCTGCGCTCGGCACGCGTTCGCCGGGAGGACTACGTCGGGCCGTGGTTCCCCGAGCCGCTGCTGGCCGACCCCTATCAGGACCCACAGCGCTCGGCGGAGCTGGCCGACTCGTTGTCGATGGCGGCTTTGCTGCTGCTGGAGCGGCTCAGCCCGCTCGAACGCGCGGTGTTCGTGCTGCGGGAGGTATTCGGGTTCGGATTCGGCGAAGTCGCCGCCGCCGTAGGGCGCTCCGAGGCCGCGTGCCGACAGCTCGCGGTGCGGGCACGCCGCCACATGGACACCGGCAGGCCCCGATTCGAAGCCGACCGAACCGAGCGCGAGAAGCTCGCCGGGAGGTTCCTCGACGCCTTCCGGGACGGGGACGTCGACGGGCTGACCGCGCTGCTGGCCGCCGACGTCCAGATGGTCGGCGACGGCGGCGGCAAGGCCCCGCAATGGGCCGACCGCTTCGTCGGCGCCGAGAACGTGGCCCGAGCGCTCGCCGCGCTCTTCCCGCTGTTCGCCCGGATCGGAGCGCATGTGGAGCCGCACCAGGTGAACGGCCAGCCGGGCGCGATCTTCCGCGACCGGGACGGCAAGGTCCTCAACACCTGGGCGCTCGACATCCTCGACGGACAGATCCAGACGATCCGCACGGTGAACAATCCCGACAAGCTCGGGCACGTTGGTCCCGTAGCGGACGCCTGGGCGGCGCTGCGTGAAGTGAATCAGACCGGACAGACGGGCTCATGAATTGAGACACTCCGACGCCCTTTTTGCCGGTCAACGCCACTCGATCGCCACGGCGACCCCGTGTCAGGTCGGCTCGCGGAGAAGAGCATTGATGTCCAGCTTGGGCGTCGTCCAGCAAGGGATTCTTCTTACGTAAGTGATAGTGGAACTCCACCATGATGTCGTCGGTCCATATGACCTCGAACATCTCATTGCCTGGATGAAGGTAGAGCAGCGCCAGCCAGTCCCGTAGCGTGCGGGAGAACAAAACGTTGGCATCGACAAGAACGTTCGCCCCCCGCCCGCTGACCATGACGGACATCGCACAAGCGAACGGGGCGCCACTTCAGCGCTTACAGGATCGATCAGATAGCGCCTGGGCGGTCAGTAGACCACTCCGAGTTCGTCCTCGAGTTCGCGCAGCCGATCAAACGCCTTCCGCTGCGCAGCACGCTGAATCTCTTTGTGCGCCAGAACATCTCTGCTGAAAAGCCGCGTGTGCGAACCAACCTTGTGGGATGGCAACCTGCCTTCGTTCACCAGCTTCATCAAGGTCGGTCGCGAGACACCCAACATCTTGGCGGCGACAGTCGTAGTCACCTCGTTCGGGAGACCGCCCACGGTTACGGTGCAGCCTCGGCTGATGAGGTCGAGGATCTGAGCGATCAACGCGGTGAGTTCGGCGGGCATCTCCACAGACTCCCCATCCCGGACTTCGACTGCGATAGTCGCGTGCGCCGATGCGGCGCCGCACGCCTTCTCCACACGATCCTTGAAAGCCCGAGCCTGCTCCACCTCACTGGCACTGATCGACAGAACTGCCTTTTCGTGGCGAATGCCGGATGCACCCATGGGACTCGAACTCCTCTCCGCTCTCGCAGGTACTACCCAACGTAACCTCTTGCACTTATAAGTGCAATCGCTCCGAGCCCGGGTTCGTCCCCGATCTAGCGGATCTTGAAGATCACCAACCGCTGGACGACGAAGTTGATGACGGTCGCGGTGCCCTGGGCGACGACGAAGGCCAGCGGCTGACGCCACCATTCCTCGGGGAGGGTGAAGTAGAGGCCCGCGTTGATGCCGACCTGCACCGCGAAGGTCACCGCGTAGAGCAGGACGACGGCGAGGAAGCGGGCGCGGCTGGGCGGGGCCTGGAAGGTCCAGCGGCGATTGATCAGGTAGGCCGTCGTGGTGCCCGCCACGAATCCGATTGACTTGGCGACGTTGACCGGGAGGCCGACGAGATTGAGCAGCAGGCTGTAGAGCCCGTAGTCGACGACGGCCGAGAATCCGCCGGTGAGGGTGAACCGGACGATCTGCGTCTTGAGGTCGACATCGGTGCTCTGTTCGATTCGGCGCTCCCGGGACCCTGCGTGGTTACGCACGCTGCCTCCTTCGGGCCCGTCGCTCGCGCCGCCAGGCTCGTCGACCAGCGGCAACTCTGCCGGGAGCGGCAGGTGGGGTTCGGCTTGCACGCCGATGAGCGTAGCGGCGAACAGGCGACCGCACGGATTCGGTTCTAAACGACGCGTACGTCACTACCCATGGGTGTAGCGACCCCGTCCCCATCTGCCGTCATACCTGTAGCCTCTATGCCGATGTCCACGAAAGCTCCGACCGCCACCAAGACAACCGGGAACGACAAGGGCGCCGGCGTCACGAACGACGACCCCGCCGCCGGGAACGCGTTCACTCTCCCGACGCGCACCCGTACGTTGACCGGGTGGGGTCGCACCGCACCCACCTCTTCCGAAGTGCTCTCGACCAGCGATCCCGAACTGATCGCCAAGGCTGTGGCCATGGTCGCCGAGGACAACGACGGCAAGCCCGCCCACCTGCGGCGCGGCGTGATCGCCCGCGGCCTCGGCCGCTCCTACGGCGACCACGCGCAGAACGCGGGCGGCCTGGTCGTCGACATGACCGCGCTGAACAACGTCCACCGCATCGACCGCGACACCCGCATCGTGGACGTGGACGGCGGCGTCAGCCTGGACCAGCTCATGAAGGCCGCGCTGCCGTTCGGGCTCTGGGTGCCGGTGCTACCCGGCACCCGCCAGGTGACCATCGGCGGCGCGATCGCCTCCGACATCCACGGCAAGAACCATCACAGCGAGGGCAGCTTCGGCAACCACGTGCGCTCGATCGATCTGCTGACCGCCGACGGGCAGGTGCAGCACATCACGCCGAAGCGCAACGCCAAGCTGTTCTGGGCCACCGTCGGCGGCAACGGGCTCACCGGCATCATCCTGCGCGCGACCATCGAGATGGTGCCGACGGAGACCGCCTACTTCCTCAACGACGGCGTGAAGACCACGACCCTCGACGAGACCATCGCCGCGCACAGCGACGGCAGCGAGTCGAACTACACCTACTCGAGCGCCTGGTTCGACGTGATCAGTCCGCTGCCCAAGCTGGGCCGCGCCACGATCACCCGGGGCAGGCTGGCCAAGCTCGACGAACTGCCCAAGCGGCTGCGCAGCAAGCCGCTGAAGTTCGACGCGCCGCAGCTGATGACCGTCCCGGACATCTTCCCGAACTGGACGATGAACAAGCTGACGCTGATGTCCATCGGCGAGGCGTACTACCGGATGGGCGGCAACTACACCGGCAAGGTGCAGAACCTGACGCAGTTCTATCACCCGCTGGACATGATCGCGGAGTGGAACCGCGGCTACGGCTCCAACGGCTTCCTCCAGTACCAGTTCGTGGTGCCGACCGAGGCGGTCGAGGAGTTCAAGCGGATCATCATCGATATCCAGGCGTCCGGGCACTACTCGGCGCTGAACGTGTTCAAGCTGTTCGGGCCGGGCAACCAGGCCCCGCTGAGCTTCCCGATGCCGGGCTGGAACATCTGCGTCGACTTCCCGATCAAGCCGGGCCTCAACGAGCTGGTCGGCGAACTCGACCGGCGGGTGCTCGAGTTCGGCGGGCGGCTGTACACGGCGAAGGACTCGCGGACAACCGCCGAGACCTTCCACAAGATGTATCCCCGGATCGACGAGTGGATCAAGGTCCGCCGCAGCGTCGATCCCACAGGCGTTTTCATGTCCGATATGGCGAGAAGGCTGGAGCTGCAGTGATCAATGCCGTTGGTAACCCGCAGTCGATTCTGCTGCTGGGTGGCACCTCGGAGATCGGCTTGGCAATCTGCGCGGAGTACCTGAAGAAGGGGCCCGCGCGCATCACCCTCGCGGCGCTGCCCGGCGATCCGCTGCGTGAGGCCGCGGTCGCCCAGATGAAGGCAGCGGGCGCGAGCCAGGTCAACGTCGTCGACTTCGACGCGCTCGACACCGACGGGCACCCCAAGGTGATCGACGCCGCGTGGGACACGGGCGACGTGGACGTCGCCATCGTCGCTTTCGCCCTCGACGGCGACCCCGAGGAACTGTGGCGCAACCAGCGCAAGGCGGTGCGGGTCGCCCAGGTCAACTACACCGCCGCGGTTTCGGTCGGCGTGCTGGTCGGCGAGAAGATGAAGGCGCAGGGCTTCGGGCGGATCATCGTCCTGTCCTCCGTCGCCGGTGAACGGGTGCGGCGCTCGAACTTCGTCTACGGGTCGACCAAAGCCGGCCTGGACGGTTTCTACCTCGGCCTCGGCGAGGCGCTGCGCCCGCACGGCCCGCGCGTGCTGGTGATCCGGCCGGGGATGGTGCGGACCAAGTTCTCGGCGCATGTCAAAGAGGCCCCGCTCACCGTCGACAAGGAAGATGTGGCGGCGCTGGCGGTCGCGGCCTCCCAGAAGGGGAAGGAACTGGTCTGGGCGCCAGGCGGCTTCCGCTACGTGATGATGGTGCTGCGGCACGTCCCGCGCGCGATCTTCCGCCGACTGCCGATCTGAGTCTCGGCGAACGGGCTCGGACCCGGTGCCCGCGTGGTCATCGATCACGCGGGCATTTATCGTTCGACGAGTCGACCCAGTGATTCCGGAGGCGCCATGCGAGTAATCGAGTGTGACGAGCGCGGAGCGGTCCGTTGAGCACGGTGACCACGACGGGTGACGCGCCCCCGCGCCCCGCCGAGCCGGTGCGCCCGCCGAGCCGGACGGCGCTGCTGCTGCGGCAGGTCGCCTCCGGAGCCGGTGAGGCCGCGCTCGCGGCGACCGTCGCCGCGGTGGTGGCCGCCGCCGGGCTCGTCGCGTTCTCGATGGTGCAGTGGCCCGCGTTCAACTCCTCGAACGTGACCAGGGCGCTGACCACGGTGGGGCAGGTCGGCGCGGCGGTGATGCTCGCGGTCGCGATCGCGCTGCTACGGCTGCACAAGTGGCCGTGGGCCGCGAAACTGCTGTCCTGGGCCGGGATCTCGACCTTCGTCACCTTCACCCTCGGCATGCCGCTGGCGGCGACCGAGTTGTATCTGTTCGGCGTCTCGGTGGATCAGGAATTCCGCACCGGATTCCTCACCCGGCTCACCGATTCCGCGGCGCTGCGCGACATGACGTACGCGGATCTGCCGCCGTTCTACCCCGCGGGCTGGTTCTGGATCGGCGGGCGCGCGGCGAATCTGCTCGGCATGGACGGCTGGGAGGTGTTCAAGCCGTACGCGATCGGCTTACTCGCGGTGGCCGCGGTCGTCGCGCTGGTGCTGTGGTCGCAGCTGATCCGCGCGGACTGGGCCGTGGGCGTCGCGGCGGCGAGCACAGCGGTGACGGTGGCCTATGCCGCGCCCGAGGCGTACAGCGCGGTCATCGTGGTGCTGCTGCCGCCCGTGCTCGTGCTCGCCTGGGGCGCGCTGTACCGGCCGCAGGAGGACGTCCGGTCGGGCTCGACGGCGGAGGATGCCGATCGCACCGCCGGTGGTTGGGGCGCGGTCGTCGGCACCGGACTGTTTCTCGGCTGGGCGGCCACGTTCTACACCCTCTACTTCCTGGTCGCCGCCTTCGCGGTCGCTGTGATGGGGCTGCTGGCGGCCGTGCTCGCGGTGCGTTCGCAGCGCGCCGCCGACCATCCACGCCGCGCCCGCGCGGCAACCGGCTCGGGCCGACCCGCGTGGCGCGCGGCGGTGCCGCCGCTGTCTCGGCTGGTGGTGATCGCGATGATCTCCGGTCTCGTCGCCCTTCTCGTGTGGGCGCCGTACCTGGCCAAGGCGCTGCGCAGCACGACCGCGAGTTCTGGCACCGCCCTGCACTACCTGCCGGAAGCGGGCGCGCGGCTGCCGCTGCCGATGTTCGAGTTCTCCCTGCTCGGAGCACTGTGCCTGCTCGGCACGGTGTGGCTGGTGCTGCGCGCCGCGTCGTCGCGACGGGCACAGGCACTGGGGATCGGGGTGGCGGCGATCTACCTCTGGACGCTGCTGTCCATGGCGGTCACCGCGGCGGGCACCACGCTGCTGTCGTTCCGCCTCGAGCCGGTGCTGCTGGTGCTGCTGTCCGTCGCGGGCGCGTTCGGGTTCGTCGAAGGCGCGCGGGCGATCTATCAGGCGTTGAACGAGCCCGCCCGGTTCCGGCTGATGGCGATCGTCGTCGCGACGATCGGCGCCTTGGCCTTCGCCCAGCACATCCCGCACGTCCTGGCCTCGGAGATCACCACCGCCTACACGGATACCGACGGCGACGGAAAGCGGGCCGATCAACGGGCCCCTTCGGCGGTGTCGTTCTATCCGAAGGTAGACGCGGCGCTCACCGCGCAGACCGGTCGACCACGCTCGGACACGGTGGTGCTCACCGCCGACACCAGCTTCCTGTCCTTCTATCCCTACTTCGGCTTCCAAGCGCTCACCTCGCATTACGCCAATCCGCTCGCCGACTTCACCGGCCGCGCGGGAGCCATCGAGGGCTGGAGCAAGCTGAAGACGCCGCAGGAACTGCTCGACGCACTGGCCGCGAGCCCGTGGCGCGCGCCGGACGCGTTCCTGTTCCGGCGCAGCGGCGACGCCTACACCTTGCGGCTGGCCAAGGACGTCTACCCGAACGACCCGAACGTGGCCCGCTACACGGTGAGCTTCCCCAAGGAACTGTTCGCCGACGCGCGTTTCACCACCACCGACATCGGGCCGTTCACCCTCGTCACCGTCCGCCGCTGACCTGACCCCCGCCACTCCCCGAATTCGCCGCGATTGAACTCGCGCGAAGTGGTTACTCCTCTCGTTTGTCGGTCCACGCACAGCGTGGTTGGGTACGGAGGCGCTGTCGAGGAGTGATGCCCGGGTGACACGAGCACAGGACGTCGAGACCGGCGAAGAGGCGGGATCGGCGGCGGTCGCGGTCGCGGCGGACGAGGCGACGGCGGCCGGAGTGCTCACCCGCCCCGTGCGCGCCCGCCGGACGCCCCGCCTTCGAACCAGCGGCAATCCGCTCGTCGGCGTCGGCTACCTTGCGCTGGCCGCGGCGGTGCTCTCGGGCCAGTGGCGCGACACCGACAGCGGATACCTGATCAAAAGCGGTCAGGACCAGACGATGTGGGAGTGGTTCTTCGCCGTCACGGCGCACTCGGTGGCGACTCTGAGCAACCCCCTCGGC
The DNA here is from genome assembly GCA_019930625.1 of Nocardia asteroides. Taxonomy (NCBI): domain Bacteria; kingdom Bacillati; phylum Actinomycetota; class Actinomycetes; order Mycobacteriales; family Nocardiaceae; genus Nocardia; species Nocardia asteroides. The sequence goes on along the minus strand of CP082844.1, from coordinate 2,130,243 downwards.
ACGCACCTGCAGAACTTCCCGGCCGGGGTGAACATGATGGCCAATACGGCCATGTTCGGCGTCGGCGTGCCGCTCACACCGATCACCCTGCTTTTCGGACCCACTGTCACGTTCGTGCTCGTGCTCACCCTCGGCCTGGCCGGGACGGCGTTCGCCTGGTATCGCCTCTTCGCCCGGGAACTCGTCGACGCACGGGTCGCGGCGGTGATCGGGGGACTGTTCTGCGGCTTCGCGCCGGGAATGATCTCGCACGCCAACGCGCACCCGAACTTCGTCGTCTTGCTGCTGCTCCCGATCATCGCGGGCCGGTTGATCCGGATGGCGCGACGAGCGGCCGGGACGGAGCCGGACCGGCCGCACGGACGGGTGCGCGATGCCGTCGTCCTCGGACTGCTGGTGGCCATGCAGATCGCGCTCGGCGAGGAACCGCTGTTGATCTTCGTGCTCGCGTTCTCGCTGTTCGCGGTCGTCTACTACCTGCATGCGCCGGGCACCGCGCTGCGCGTGACGCGGCGGATCACCCCCACCCTCGGGCTGGCCGCCGTGATCACGCTGGCGCTGGCCGAGATCCCGCTGTGGTGGCAGTTCTTCGGTCCGCAGAGCTATCGCTCGATCGACCACGGGCCGATGGGCAACGACCTCGAAGCGCTGGTGCAGTTCCCGTCCGAATCGCTGGGCGGGGTGTTCGCGCCCGGGGAGAACGTGGCGATCAACCCGACCGAGCAGAACGCGTACTTCGGCTGGCCGCTGCTGCTCGTGGTGGTGTTCACGCTGGGACTGCTGTGGCGCGACCGTGTGGTGCGTGCCGCGGGCGTGGTGATCGCGGTCTTCGGCGTGCTGTCGCTGGGCGCGGTCGCCACCATCGGCAAACAGCCGACCGGCATCGAACTGCCGTGGCGGTGGGCCGAAGAGGTGCCGCTGCTGAACACGGTGCTGGAGAGCAGGCTCAGCATGGCCGCGATCCCCGCCATCGCGGTGGTGCTCGCGCTGGCGAGCGAACAGGCGGTGCGCACCTGGAGGCAATCGGCCGGAGACTGGATGCCGCTCGCGTGGTTCGCCGCGGTCGCCTGTGCGCTGCTGCCGCTGACGCCGACCATCCTCCCGGTGGTCGAACGCGCACCGACGCCGGATTTCTTCGCCGACGGCACGGTCCGCCGCTACGTCGGCGACGGCTCGGTGGTCATGGTGCCGCCGCCCCGGCCGCCCGACGCGCGGGCGCTGCGGTGGCAAGCCGACGCCGGCTTCTCCTTCCCCTTGGCGGGTGGTTACTTCGTCGGCCCGACCAGCACGACCGGGAAAGGCATCTACGGCCCCGAGACCCGCCCGACCACCGCGCTGCTGGTACAGGCGCAGGACACCGGCGTGGTGCCGCCGATCGACGCCGACGTGCGTGCCCGCGCGCTGGAGGACCTGCGGTACTGGCACGCCGACGTCCTGGTGCTGCCCGCGACGAAGAACGGTGATGTGCTGCGCGAGACCGTCACCCAGCTGCTCGGATTCACGCCGACGCGAGTCGAGGACGTATGGCTTTGGGACGTTCATACGCTGCGCTCGTCGGGGGCAGTCGGGATCACACCGGACGGTAGCTAGCATCAACCACCGTGCGACCGGACCGATCTTCTCGAGCGTTCACCCGTATCCGCTGGATCGCCCTCGTCTCCGGGCTTCTCGGATTCCTGCTGGCGTTGCTGGCTCCGCTGCTGCCGGTACGGCAGGATCGGGCGAGCCTCGACTGGCCCGAGCCCGGCGCGGCGAGCGTCGCGGCGCCGCTGGTGTCCTACGAGCCGCTGCGGTTTCGCGCGACGCTGCCCTGCTCGCTGACGGGCGAGATCGGAGCGGCGGGCACCCTGCTGTCCACCGCTCCGGTGGCCTCCGGTCAGGCGGCGACCAAGGGGCTGGTGGTCTCGGTCGCCGACGGAGCGCTGTCGGTTGTGCTGCGGGACGTCCCACTGCTGTCGGCGCCGCTGGCCGAGGTCGGCTCCTGCGCCACGCTAGACATCGAGTCGAACGCCGCCGCGACGACCGCCGAACTCACCGGCGTGACCCGGCAGGACGGCACGCCGTTCCGGTCCACGGTCACCCGGGACATCCGGCCGCAGATGGTGGGCGTGTTCACCGATCTGGACGCCGGGCGGCTCACCGGCGCGCAGGTGCACGCCGACATCGACTCCCGTTTCTCCTCGACGCCGTCGCCGCTGAAGCTGGCCGCGATGATCGCCGCCGCCGTATTCACGCTGGTCGCTCTCGTCGCACTGCATCTGCTGGACACAACCGACGGACGCAAACCGCGGCGGTTCCTGCCCGCGCACTGGTGGCGGGTCACTCCCGCGGACGGCGTCGTGCTGGGGATATTGGCGCTGTGGCACGTCATCGGGGCGAACACCTCCGATGACGGCTACATCCTGAACATGGCGCGCGCCTCCGAGCACGCGGGCTATATGGCGAATTACTACCGATGGTTCGCGGTGCCCGAGGCTCCGTTCGGCTGGTCCTACGAGGTGCTGGCCTGGATGGCGCGGATCTCCGACGCCAGCCTGTGGATGCGGCTGCCCACCTTGCTGGCCGGGGTGATCTGCTGGCTGGTGATCAGCCGGGAGGTGCTGCCGCGCCTCGGCGCCAGGGTGCGGCGCAACAAGGTCGCGCTGTGGACGGCGGGCCTGGTGTTCCTCGCCTTCTGGCTGCCCTACGACAACGGTCTGCGCCCCGAGCCGCTGATCGCCGCGGGCGCGCTGCTCACCTGGTGCTCGATCGAACGCGCCATCGCGACCGGACGGCTGCTGCCCGCCGCGGTGGCCGTGCTGATCGCCGCGTTCTCGCTCGCGGCGGGTCCCACCGGCCTGATCTGCATCGCGGCGCTGATCGCCGGCTCGCGACCGGTGCTGCTGATCTTCATCAAACGTGCGCGCGGGGTCGTCCCGGTCCGGACCGGCCCCGACGCGGACGCGGCCGCGGCCGGCTCCGCCGAAGCCGCGGCCGCGGTGAACGCGCCCGCGGACGTGCGCAAGCCGTCCCGAGCTGCCACGATCTTCCGATTCGCCGCGCTGCTCGCACCGGGCCTTGCCGCGGGCACGCTGGTGCTCATCGTGATCTTCGCCGACCAGACGCTGGCTACGGTGCTCGAGGCCACCCGCGTTCGCACGATCGTCGGCCCGAACGTCGCGTGGTTCGACGAGCGCACCCGCTGGGACTCGCTGCTCATGCTTTCGCCCGACGGTTCGCTGGCGCGGCGGTTCGGCGTGCTGGTGATGCTGCTGTGCCTGCTGGTCTGCGTGCTGCAAGTACTGCGCAAAGGACGGATTCCCGGCACCTCTCGCGGCCCTTCGGTGCGCATTCTCGGCATCGTGTTCGCGTCGCTGTTCCTGATGATGTTCACCCCCACCAAGTGGACGCACCACTTCGGCGTGTACGCCGGACTGGCCGGATCGCTGGCCGCGCTCGCCGCGGTCGCGGTGGGCACCACCGGCATTCGCTCGCCGCGCAACCGCGCCCTGTTCGCCGCCGCCGTGCTGTTCCTGCTCGCGGTGACCTTCACCGGATCGAACGGGTGGTGGTACGTGTCCAGCTACGGTGTGCCGTGGTGGGACAAAGCGCCGCTGATCGCCGGTAAGGGGCTGTCCACGTTGTTCCTCGGCCTCAGCGGCGTCGCGTTGCTGGTGGCCATCTGGCAGCACTACCGCGAGCCGTACCGGCGCGAGAACGCCTCGGCGCCACGCCGATTCGATCGCTGGGCGTCGGCACCGCTGACCGTGGCCGCCGCACTGCTGGTGATATTCGAGATCGCCTCACTCACCAAAGCCGCGGCCACGCAGTACCCCGCGTACTCGATCACCAAGTCGAACGTGGAATCGATGCGCGGGGATTCGTGCGCCCTGGCGAACGAAGTGCTGGTGGAGACCGACACCGCCGATTCGCTGCTGCAACCGTTGACCGGATCGCCCGCGGACGGATTGGCGGCGCAGAACAAGGGATTCACACCGAACGGGGTCGCGCGTGACCTCACCGCCGACGCCGAGGAAACGGTCAGCGGCGGCGCGAACTCGGTGGAGGGGGATTCCGAGAACAAGACCACCAAGACCACCGGCGCGGGCACCGGAGGCGGCACCACCGAGCAGGTGGGCGTCAACGGCAGCTCCGTCGCGCTGCCGTTCGGCCTGGACCCGGCCGAGACCCCGGTGCTCGGCAGCTACCAGGACGGCGAACAGCAGCAGGCGAAGCTGACCACCCAGTGGTACCGGCTCGACCTGACCGACAGCATGCGCCACGACCCCACCTACCAGGTGCTCGCGATCACCGCTGCGGGCCGGATCCGGTCGGTCGACGCCGACGGCGTGCTCACCTACGGGCAGGAACTGCACCTGGAGTACGGCGTCCGCGGCGCGGACGGCGAGGTGCGCACGCTCGGCTCGATCGATCCGCTGGACATCGGTCCCGCGCCGTCCTGGCGCAACCTGCGGGTGCCGCTGGATCAGCTGCCGGTGGAAGTGAACGCGGTGCGGCTGATCGCGGTCGACAACGACATCACGCCCAAGCAGTGGCTGGCCGTCACCCCGCCCCGGCTGCCCAAGCTGGCGACGTTGAATTCCGTGGTGGGATCGCGGGATCCGGTGCTGCTCGACTGGCACGTCGGTCTGGCTTTCCCGTGCCAGCGGCCGTTCGACCACAAGGACGGCGTGGGCGAGATCCCGCAGTGGCGAATCCTGCCCGACCGCGTCGGCTCCGACGCCTCCAACGCCTGGCAGGACGACATCGGCGGCGGCCCACTCGGCTGGACCGGCCTGCTTCTGAAATCCCAGACCGTCCCCACCTACCTCGACCGCGACTGGGCACGCGACTGGGGCTCCCTCGAAAGATTCACCCTCTACGATCCGGACGCCGAACCCGCCACCATCGACGTCACCGTCGAAACTCGCGACGGCCTCTCCAACGACGACCCCATCCGCATCCGCTGATCCGGCGGTGGGACGCTGATGCGCACCGAATCGCACAGCGTCCCACCGTCGATGACTCCACTGACTACGCGGCCGTGTGCCCGGTAACGGCTGATCAGGGCACTAGAACCAGGCGGCCGCGGAGGCCTCCGGCGGCCAGGCGTCGGTGGGCGTCGGCGACGGAGGTGAGGGGAAGGGTCTCGGCTACGCGGAGGGTGAGTTCGCCCGCATCCACTCGCGCGACCAAGTCGTCGAGTTGGGCACGGTCCGCCCGGACCAGGACCGTGCGCACATCGATGCCACGCAACGGGATCGGGGTGTTGGGAACGCTGATCGACACGAACCGCCCGCCGCCGCGCACTGCCGCGAGGGTCTGCGGGCCGAGTGCGGCGGTGTCCAGGGCGGCATCGACGCCGCCGGGGATCAGCGTGCGTACGGCATCGGGGAGGGACGCCTCGCGAGGAACGAAATCGGTGGCGCCCAGCGCACGGACGGTGTCCTCGTCGGCGGGCGAGGCCGAGGCGACCACCCGGACTCCGCGTGCCGCCGCCAGTTCGACGGCGAAACCGCCTACCCCTCCGGCCGCTCCGGTGACCAGCAGCGTGTGGGTGGACGCCGGATCCAGCGCGCGCACCGCCTGGATCGCGGTGAGACCGTTGAGTGGAATCGTGGCCGCCTGCACCGCGGACACCGAAAGCGGAGCGGGCGCGACGTTCCCGGCCTCCAGCACCACGTAGTCGGCCTGCGCGCCGAGAGAGACGTCGAGCCGGTCGCTGATGCCGATCACTGACTGACCCACGGTGAACTCCGTGACACCCGCTCCGATCGCGTCCACCGTGCCCGCGACATCCCAGCCGATCCCCCACTGCTCGCGCGGCGCGGCGAACGGCGTGCCGCCCACACCCGCACGCACCATCAAATCCACGGGATTCACCGTCGCCGCCGCGACCGCGATGCGGATCGTGCCCGGACCCGGCTGCGGCGTAGGCACTTCCACGATCTCCACCACGTCCGTCCGGCGGACTACTACTGCACGCATGACGTTCCTTTCTCTCGTCCGCCGACCAACCTAAGAGCAGTTACTATCTGTCGGGTAGTAGTTACCTGGAAGTGCATTAGAGACAGCGAGGTGCTCCGATGGCGACGATGACTGCGGCGCAGCGCCGTGACATGGCCAAACAGCGATACGACGCGTACATCGCCGAGTGCCCCACCCGGCAGTTGCTGGACCGCATCAGTGACAAATGGGTGAGCCTGGTGCTCGCCGCGCTCGCCGACGGCCCGCTGCGCTACGCGGAGCTGAACCGGACCATCGCGGGCGTGAGCCCGAAGATGCTCACTCAGACGCTGCGCGTATTGGAGCGCGACGGCTTGGTGGAGCGGCGGATCACCGCGGAAGTCCCGGTTCGCGTCGAATACGAACTCACTGCGCTGGGCCACAGCCTCCAGCCCGTCATGAGCGCGGTGAAAGCGTGGGCGGAGGCGCGCATGGACGAGGTGATCGCCGCGCGGGCGCGTTACGACCGTTCCGGGCAGTAAACCGGTTGTCCGGTCTGAAAAATATGCTCCCACCTGTGGCTATGCATCGCAGGACGAATCGGGTCGCCGGCCTTAATCTGAATGCCATGACAACGGCATTCGATGATATGGATCTGCGCGATCTTGTCGGACTGCTCAGCGAAGAGGAACAACGGGAGCTGCGGCCTGCGGTGCTGCGCGTGCTCGGCCGCCTCCCTGCGCAAGAAGTGCTCCGGCGCGAGCTCGGTCTTCGACTGAAGGTCTGAGCGCCCGGTACAGCACCGGCGTAACACGGCAGGGCCGCCGCGCGGGATTCTCCTGCGCGGCGGCCCTGTGTCTGGGCTCGGGCGCCGCTCAGCCCGATAGCCGGCTAGCAGCTGACGCTATTCCCGCGAGTGCGCCGCAGCGCGGATGTCCTCGGCGCGTGCGGATGCTCGAGCGAGGCGGCCGTCTGTGGTGATCAACGGGATGTCCAGTTGCTCGGCGAACTCGACATAGAGAGCATCGCTCAGCCTGAACGCAGCCCGCCGGGTCCAGGCACCTTTGGTCAGGTTCAGTAGCGGATGGCGAGTCAGTGGCGCGCGCGAGGCGGCTGAGTGCGGTTTCGACGTCGGTATCGGTCAAATCGCCCGCTCGGTTCAGTCTCCCCAGCGCGTACACACTGATGTGTGTATAAATCGCTCAGCGGGCGGGCGGCTCGGGCCGCGTGGTGACAACGACAGGGCCGTCGGATCGGCGGTTATACCGACGCGACGGCCCTGTGCTGTCCGGGATCCCCCGGTGGATCAGAACACTCGCAGGTTGCCCGGGGACCACAAGCCCGAGCGGGTCACCGTGCCGGTGTCCAGCTTCGCCGGGGCCGCGTTGCGGTCGTACTGGTCGTAGCGCTCCAGTGAGCCCCAGTCACGCGCCCAGTCGTCCTTCAGATAGGTGGGCATGGTTACGGACTTCGCCAGCATCTGCGCGAACCCGAGCGGGCCGCCGAATTCCTCGGCCTGCCAGGTGTTCGTCGAGCTGATGGCCAGCGGACGGTCCGGCAGGATGCGGTAACCGGGCACCTCGGCCACGCCGTTGCGGTGATCGAACGGCCGCTGGCACGGGAACTGCAAGCCCACCGCCCAGTCGAGCAGAATCGGCTGCAGCGACCCCAGCAAGCTGTTGAGCGACCGCAACTCCGGCATCCGCGGCGGCGTGAACGCCAGCCACTGATCCCCGATCAGGATCGGGTCGTTGGCGACGATCCGGACCGCGTCGGCGTCGGGCGCGATCTCGTCCACCGGCACCCGCAGGTTGCGCCAGGACGGGAACGGGCCGATGTCGCGCGGCAGGTAGGTACCGAGCTTTTGCACGCTGCCGTCGGGCAGCCGCTTGCCGTAGTCGACGGTCAGCGACTGGCCGTACTTCATCGCGCCGGTGTCGTCGAAGGAGAGGATGCGTCCCGCTGCCGAGATCACCACCAGCGGCTTGTCCGCCGAACGGGCGGGCAGCTGGTACCAGCTCGAAGTGACGTTCGCGGGCTGCTGCACGCCGTTCTGGTAGCTGCCGAGGATCGGCGTGGTCGCCGGGTCCAGGCCGAACGGCAGGGCGACGGTGGAGCCGTTGACGCCGAGCGCGCCCTGACCGCCGCCGGTGCCCGCGCTCTGCCCCTCCGCGAACGCCGCGCCGACCGACTGGGTGGAGGTGTTGCCGGTGCCCGGCTTGACCTCGACACTGTCGGCGGACAGATCGTTGGGCACGCCGTTGGGGTCGAATCCGACCGGATCGACGCCCGCGAGCGGGTCGGCCGGATTGGTCAGCGGCCGCGCGGGATCGATGATCGGCTCCAGCTTGCCGCCGTTGGGGTCCGGCTCCACGAGCACGTCGTTGGCCAGGCCGCAGGTGCTTCCGCCGAGCGCGTCGATGTTCGACCGGGCCAGCGAGTACGCCGGATACTGCGAGACCGCGCCTTTGACCAGCGAGAGCACCTCGAGCGCGACCATCAGCGCGGCGACCACGGTCAGCGGAATCGCGGCGAACCGGCGGATGCGCCTTCCGCGCGCCGTCTTCGCCGACGGTTGCGGCTTGGTGTAGTCCTCCCGCAGCGTGTACCAGCCGACCAGCGCGAGCGCCAAGCCGAACAGCATGAGCATGATGGTGTTCGACTGGTAACCGTGCAGCGAGATGCGCTTGTCGAACCACGGCACGCCGAAGCTGGAGACATACCAGTAGCCGTTGATGCCGGAGAACGCCACCGCCAGCACGAACAGCAACCCGGCCAGGAAAATCGCCCGGTTCTTACGGGCCCGCAGCGCGCTCGCCGAGACCGCGACCGCGGTGACCGCCGCCAGCGAGCCCGCGATGCCCGCGTAGGCGCCGAAGTGGTGGGTCCACTTGGTCGGGTTGAACATCATGAAGAAGATGGTTCCGAAGACCACGCCCATCAGCCGCCAGGTCGGCCCGCTCGCGATACCCGGCACCTGCCTGCGCCGCAGCAGCACCAGCATGGTGGTGAACAGGCACAGCAGCATCACCAGGAAGGCGAACCGGCGCGACAGCGAGCCGTCGACCGTCTCCACGAACAGGTAGTAGTAGCGCAGGTAGTCCTCGTACCAGGCCAGGTTCGGCCCGGTCACCTGACGCACTCGGTTGGCTTCCTGAATGCCCGCAAACGTCTGGTCGCTGTAGACCACGGTCAGCACGAGCACACCCGCGGCGGCGATCGGCGCGAGCAGCGGCAGCGTCGAACCCCACCGTCCCGCGCCCACCGCCGCGAACCGCCGATGCTTGCGCACCACGATGCGCACCATGGGACGGATACCGGCCAGCAACGCCGCCACACACATCAGGCCGGTGGGCGCGGCGGCCAGCGTGAACGCCGCGACCAGGATGGCCACCGCGGCGGGCAGCAGGCGACCGGTCGCGATGGCCCGCTCGATCGACACCCAGGTCAGCAGCGCGCCGAGCGCGACGATCGGCTCCGAGCGCAGGCCGTTGTCGAACGGCAGCCAGAACGCCAGGAACACCAGTCCGCCGGTCCACAGCGCCACCTTGCTGGTGCGCACGCCGCGGCCGAGGCGGGGCACGACCTCGCGGCTGATCACAAGCCAGCACAGGATCGCGCAGGCCAGCGCGGGCAACCGCACCCAGGGGCTGGCCGTCGAGATCTCCGCGAAGACCTCGATCACGTAGTAGTACCAGCCGAACGGCGCCTCCGGCACGCCGTACCAGCGGAAGTAGTTGGCCATGTAGCCCGCGTGCGGGGCCACCCGCACCATGCTGAGGATGTAGCCGTCGTCGGAGGTGTTCGCGCCCGCGAAGTGCCACAGCAGCAGCGTGCCGACCACCGCGCCGTCCGCCCAGGTCGGCTTCAGCCAGTTCGCGGGCAGGAACCGGCGGTGCCCGCGCCCGTCACTGCTGTCGAGACGGGCCAGCGCCGCCAGCGCGATCAAGGTGCACAGCACCGCCGCGATCATCGCGATCAGCTTGATCGCGGTCGGGCTCGAGGAGAACCGGGTGTCGACCGTCATGTCGAACGCCAGTCCGGCGGGCGCCGCGCCCTTCAGATCGGAGAACACGCCGACCACCTGGGGCCGCAGATCGCCGCTGAGCTGCCCCTCCACCGGTACGGTGACCAGCTCGCTCGCCCCGGGCGCCCCACCCTCGACCGGCCGCTCAACCTGCTTGGTGAGCCCGTTGAACACACCGTAGGTGCGTTCGCTGTCGGAGCTGATGCTCAGCGACGTGCACTCGCCCATGCGGCTCCGGTCGGCGGACACCACGACCGCGTTGCGGTCGATCACGTCCACCGAGGTCTCCGAGACCCGCACGAACAGGGCCTCCAGCGCGGCCCGGTCGCCCTGCGGCGGCGCGGTGGCCAGCAGCATGCCGCCCCGCTCGGGCAGCTGGGCGATCGTTTCGCACGGGATCGTCGCCTTCAGGTCGATCGGGACCTGCGACATCAGCGGCGCCTGGACATTGCCGATCGTGCCACCCTGCGGCCAATTCAGCACCGCGGTGGTCTGCGTGACCGGTAAGAACGGCGTCGCCAATGCGAACAGAGCGCCGAGCAACCCGGCCAGGAGTGCGATGAGGCGGGCGGTCCGGAAATCGTTCGGGTTCACCACCGGGGCAGCGGGTGGTTTCGTCAGAACAGCGGTTGCGGCGTCGGGCACGGTTGGCAATGCTATCTGCCCGTCTGTTCGCGCGGGCGGCGCGTGGCCGGGAGAAATCCCGGGTCCTCAGTATGTTCGGAACAGACTGCCAGAATGTTGTGCCGACGGGCTGGAAAATGTCGTCCGGAACCCGCTATGGGCGGCCAACAGACCCCGTAGTGCTGACCGATGACGAGCACAATGGAAAGGTGGGCCTATGACCAAGGTTAATCTCACGACGAACTACGGACCGATCGTCCTCGAACTGGACGATCAGAAAGCGCCGAACACGGTGCGCAATTTCGTGGACTACGTGAACGCGGGCCACTACAACGGCACGATCTTCCACCGCGTCATCCCCGGCTTCATGATCCAGGGCGGCGGGTTCGAGCCCGGTCTGCGCCAGAAGGGCACCAACGCCCCGATCCAGAACGAAGCGAACAACGGCTTGAAGAACACCAAGTACACCGTCGCGATGGCGCGTACCAACGACCCGCACTCGGCCACCGCGCAGTTCTTCATCAACGTCTCCGACAACGATTTCCTCAACCACTCCGCACCCACCCCCGCGGGCTGGGGCTACACCGTCTTCGGTGCGGTGAGCGAAGGCACCGAGGTGGTCGACAAGATCGCGGGCGTCGCCACGTCCTCGGCGGGCATGCACCAAGACGTGCCGGTCGATGACGTCGTCATCGAATCCGCCACCGTCGGCTGATCTTTCGGCACATACGACGCGAATCGGGCCGCACCTCAGAGGGGTTGCGGCCCGATCGTGTTCCGGATGCTACAGCGGCAGCAGGTGGTGCTTGCGCGGGTTACGGGCAAGCGACTTGTCCCGCAACAGCTGTAGCGCGCGACGCAGTTCGAGCCGGGTCGTCGACGGCTCGATGACCGCATCGATGTATCCGCGCTCGGCGGCCACCCACGGCGTCGCCACCGTGGCGTTGTAGAAATCGATCATCTGCTGGCGAATCGCCGCGCGCTGGTCCTCCGGCGCGGCGTCGATCTGCTTGGCCCCGATCAAGCTGACCGCGCTCTCGGCGCCCATGACCGCGATCCGCGCGGTGGGCCAGGCCAAATTGACGTCGGCGCCCAGCTGCTTGGAGCCCATCACGGCGTAACCGCCGCCGTAGGACTTGCGGATCACCACGGTGACCTTAGGCACCGTCGCTTCGACGTAGGAGAACAGGAAGCGGCCACCACGCTTGATGACGCCGATCTTCTCCTGTTCCACGCCGGGCAGGAAGCCGGGCGTGTCGACAACGAACACCAGCGGGATCTCGAACGCGTCGCACAGGCGCACGAAATGCGCTGCCTTGTCCGAGGCACGCGCGTCCAGCGCGCCCGCGTACACCATCGGCTGGTTGGCGACCACACCGACGCTGCGTCCGTCCACCCGGGCGAACCCGGTGATGACGTTGCGGCCCGCCGACGCTCCGACCTCGTGGAAGGCGCCGTCGTCGAAGATGCGCAACAGGATCTCGTGCATGTCGTACCCGGCGTTGTCGGAGTCCGGGACGATCGAGTTCAGTTCCAGGTCGCTGTCGGTGGTCTCCGGCTCCAAGCCGGGATTGACGATCGGCGCCAGTTCCTGGCAGCTGGTGGGCAGGTAACTCAGGTAATCGCGCACCCACTCGAACGCGGCCGTCTCGTCCTTGGCGACGTGGTGGATGTTGCCGTACTCCGCCTGGCTGCGCGCGCCGCCGAGTTCCTCGAGGCTCACGTCCTCGCCGGTGACCTCCCGGATCACCTTCGGCCCGGTGACGAACATGTACGCCTCTTCGGTCGCCACCACCACGTCGGTGTTGATGGGCGCGTAGACGGCGCCGCCCGCGCACTTGCCGAGGATCATCGAGATCTGCGGAACCAGACCGGACAACGGCTCCTGCCGCCGCCCCAGCTCGGCGTACCACGCCAGCGAGGTCACCGCCTCCTGCACGCGCGCGCCGCCGGAGTCGTTGATACCGACCACCGGGCACCCGACCTTGGCCGCGTACTCGAGGATCCCGGCCACCTTGCGCCCGAACATCTCGCCGACCGAACCGCCGTAGACGGTCTGGTCGTGCGAGAACACCGCCACCGGCCGGCCTTCCACCAGGCCGTGCCCGGTGACCACGCCGTCGCCGTAGAGCGCGGCGGGATCACCCGGTTTGCGCACCAGCGCACCGATTTCCACGAAGGTTCCCGGATCGAGCAGCATGTTGATCCGGTCGCGGGCGCTGGGGATACCCTTCTTCGCTCGCTTGGCGACCCCCGCTTCACCCGCCGGTTCCTGCGCTAGTTCCAGTCGCTTGCGCAGGTCGGCGAGTTTTTCGGCAGTAGTGCTCACTTGGCCCCTTTCGCCTCGATCGCGGCGAGCTTCGCGGTCAGGTCGGCTCCGATCTTCCCGATCCGCGGTTCATCGATGATCTGCAGGTGGTCGCCGGCGATGTGGACGACCTCCAAATTCGGGATGTACTCGTCCCAGCCGCCGTTCGGCACTCGGTCGGCGAAGCGCGGCTCGAGCTCGATCATCCCGTCGTGATAGCGATCGGCGAGGTAGAGCACGACGTTGCCGTCGTAGTGCGAGGGTTGCGTCCGAGCGAGATGGCGACTATCGATCCACGAGGTGCGCTGGTGTTCGAGCACGCCACCGGGGATCTTCGCGCCACTGATTTTGATCAGGTCGCTGATCATCTTGAACTGTTCTTCGTCGGAGGCCGCTGCCAGCGTCTCCAACTGATCACGGTCCAGCTCGCCGTCGACACCGTAGGTCTTCTTGGCGAACGCCTGGTAGCGCTCGATCCGGCGCACGCGCTCCTCGGGACTGTTGTCCTCGCCCTGAGTCGGGATGGCCAGATCGATCAGGCCGACCATGCGCACGTCCGCACCCTCGGCGCGCAGCAACTGGGCGGTCTGCATGGCCAGCACCGCACCCAGCGACCAGCCGTACAGCACGAACGGACCGTCACCCTGGATCTTGCGCAGCTCGGGCAGGTACTGGCGCGCCCGTTCCTCGATCGACCCGTCGACCCGTTCCAAGCCGTACATCGGCGTCTCGGCGGGCAGTCGCTTCATCAGCGGTTCGTACACCAGCGTGTTCCCACCCGACGGATGGAACACGAACACCGGCACGGCGTTCGAGCCCTCCGCGCGCGGTCGCAACGGACGGACGAAACCGTCCACATCCGCGCCGCTGTCCTGGAGTTCGCGGACGATGTCGGCGAGCTGCTCGATGGTCTCGCAGTCGAGCACGTCGTCGACGGTGACCTCGGCCTTGACCCGCTCGGTCAGGCGCGCGGCCAGTTTCTCCGCGGTGTCCTCGTCGAGGATCGGCAGCGTGTTGAAGATGCCTCCGGCCGACTTACCGGTGACAACCGCCCAGGTGGCGAAGGTCAGGCGCTCGGCGGCGTCGCGCGGCGGGACGTCGTCCTCGTCGGTGGGCTGCTGCGCGCCGCCGAACACCGCCGCCGGAGCCGCCTGGGCAACCGGTGAGGCGGAGGGAGCAGTGTCGGTTTCGGGAGCCCTGTTCGCATCCGGCGTAGTCGCTGCCGCGGGAGCCGAATCGGCCTCTGCGACCGCGCTTTCCGGTGTGGCATCGACCTCCCCGGCCGTACCGGCGTCCGGCGACGCGCCCGCCACCGCGGCGACCGGGTCGGCTCCGGTGGCCAGGGCGGCACGAGCCGTGGCGATGAAGTCGGCATCGACGGTCAACTCGCCGGCGCCGCCCGCCGCCTTGTCGGCGGCCTGCTGTTCGGCGATCGCCTGCACCTCGTCGCGGTGCTCGATCGCGTACCGCAGCACCTTGCCGACCTCGTGCAGGCTGGCGTCGCGCACGGCCTGCACCTGCAACTGCGGGATGTCGAACTCGTACTCGACGCGGTTCTTGATGCGCATCGCCATCAGCGAGTCCAGACCGAGTTCCATCAGCGGGATCTCCATCGGCAGATCCTCGACCGCGTAACCCATGGACTCCGCGACGATCAGCGCGAGCCGCTCCTCGACGGTCTGCGTGCCGTTCGGATCCCAGCGGTCACCGAAGGTCTCCACGACCTCGATGTCGGCATCGCCCTGCGTCTGCGCGGCAATCGCCGGAATCGGCTCGGCCGCAACAAGTTCCGGCAGCGGGGCGCCGGAGGTGACGACGGCGTCGAACACCGAGCGGAAGGCGTTGCCCTCCTTGGCGTGGACCTGCACCGAGGCGCCGCCGGGATGCGGGGTCAGCGTGGTGGTGAGGGTGCCCGCGGCCGGGATCGGCGCGTGCGGGATCGCCGCGCCCAGCGAGACGTCGCCGAGCACCTGCGCCGCGGCGGCTGTCACCAACGCGGCGAGATCGGTCACGGCGGACGCCTGCACCTCCCACACGTGCCTGCCGTCCGGCAGCGCGACGTGCGCGCCGGGAACCCGGCCGTTGCCACCCGTGGACAACCGGACCTTCGGCCAGTACTCCTTGCGCACGAACGTGGTTCGCGGCACGTCGGCGTAATCGCCCGGGCCGAGCAGCGAGAACAGGTCCACCTTGTGCCCGTGCACGTACAGCTGGGCGAGCGCGGCGATGACGCCCGCGGACTCGTCCTCCTTGCGCTTGAGCGTCGGGATCAGCTGCGCGTCGTGCACGCCCGCCGCGAAAGTGGTGCCCAGCACCTGCATGAGGGCGACGGAATTGGGCGCCAGCTCCAGGAACGTGGTGTGGCCCGCGTCCACCGCGAGCTTCACCGCGTTGGTGAAGTACACGCTGTGGCGCATGTTCTTGACCCAGTAGTCCTCGTCGTGGATCGGGTCGCTGCCGGTGCGGAAGTACTGCTCCTTGTGCACCGTCGAGTACAGACCGGCCTTCAGCTTGGTCGGCTCGATGCCGGCCAGTTCCGCGGCCAGCTCGCCGAGCAGCGGATCCATCTGCGAGGTGTGGCCCGCGCCGCGGGTTTGCAGCACCCTTGCGAACTTGCCCGCCGCCTCCACCTGCGCGACGATCGCCGCGACCTGCTCCTGCGGGCCGCCGATCACCGTGTTGGTCGGCGCCGCGTACACCGCGACCTCGACGTCCGGGTAGTCCGGCAGCAGGTTCGCGACATCGTCGGCGCTGTACTCGATGAGCGCCATGTTGCGCACGTCGTCGTCGCTGATCATCTGCTCGCCCTCGCCCATCAGGCGGGAACGGGCGCAGATCACGCGCACGGCGTCCTCGAGTGCGAGACCACCGGCGATGTACGCGCCCGCGACCTCGCCCATGGAGTGGCCCACCACCGCTTCGGGCTCCGCGCCGTGCGCGCGCAGCAGAGCCGCCAAGCCGACCTGGATGGTGAAGATGCCGACCTGCGAGGTGCCGACGTTGTAGTCCTGGCTGTCGTCCAGGAAGAGCTCGCGCACCGAGTATCCGGCCTCGTCCTGCACCAGCTCGTCGACCTCGTCGACGGCCTCGGCGAAGATCGAGTTCTCCAGGTAGAGCTGCTTGCCCATCTTGCGGTGCTGCGCGCCGAAACCGGCGAGCACCCACATGGGTCCCATGGCCGCGGGCGCGTCGGCGGTGAAGACGCCCGGACCCGGCTTGCCCGCCGCGATGGCGCGCAGTCCCGCGATCGCCTCCTCGTGTGTCTTGGCGAGCACCACGCCACGCGAACGCCAGTGACTGCGCTTGGCCAGCGACCGCGCCACGTCCGCGAGCGGGGTTCGCGCGCCCGCCTCGGACTCCAGCCAGTCGGCCAGCTCGGCGGCCGCGCGGCGGCGACGCGACGGCAGGTAACCCGACACGGGCAGAATCTGCGGCAGCGGCTCGGTGCGCTCGGAGGTCCATTCGGCGACGGGCGCGGCGGCTTCGACGGCCGCCTCGGCCACCGCGTCGATGGCGTCGGATTCCGCTTCCCGGTCTTCCAGCGCTTCCTCGTCCAGCTGTGCCTCGAGCTCGGAGAACGGCGCCTGGGTCTCGGCCGCGGCAGGCACGTACTCCTGCACGACGATGTGCGCGTTGGTGCCGCCGAAGCCGAAGCCGGAGACACCGATGGTGGCCTTGCCGCTGTAGCGCGGGAACTCGGTGGGTTCGTCGACGATCTTCAGGTGCGCCTGGTCCCATGGAATGTAGGGGTTCGGGCCGGCGAAGCCGATGTTCGGCGGGATGACGTTGTGCTGCAACGACATCACAACCTTCGCCAGGCTCGCCGCACCGGCGCCCGACTCCAGGTGACCGAAGTTGGTCTTGGCCGAACCGAGCAGCGCGGGCTTGTCGGCGTCACGCCCCCGGCCCACCACCCGGCCCAGCGCGTCCGCTTCGATCGGGTCACCGATCAGCGTGCCGGTGCCGTGCGCCTCGATGTAGTCGACCGAGGACGGTGCGATGCCCGCGTCCCGGTAGGCGCGGCGCAGGACCTCGGCCTGCGCGTCCGGGTTCGGGGCGAGCAGGCCGTTGGACCGGCCGTCGTTGTTGACCGCGGATCCCTTGATCACGGCGTAGATCGTGTCGCCGTCGCGCTCGGCGTCGGCCAGGCGCTTCAACACCACCAGCCCGCCGCCCTCGGAACGGACCATGCCGTCCGCGTCGCTGGAGAACGCTTTGATGTGGCCGTCCTTGGCTACGCCGCCGTTGGCGTCGAAACCGAGCGTGGCCATGGGCGCGAGCAGCATGTTCACGCCACCGGCCAGCGCCAGGTCGGCCTCGCCGTTGCGCAGCGCCCGCACCGCCTCGTGCACGGCGACCAGCGTCGACGAGCACGCGGTGTCGACAGCCACCGACGGGCCGCGGAAGTCGAAGAAGTAGGAGACCCGGTTCGGGATGATGGAGCTGACGCTGCCCATGATCGCGTACGCCTCGGCCGACGCAGGCACGTTCGGATCGCGCTCGCTACCCAGCCCGAGCGCCGCGAGCAGCATGAAGTCGTTGCCCGAGGAGCCGATGAACACGCCGACCGGCTCGCCCTTGAGATCGCTGGCCGGAATCCGGGCGTGTTCCAGGGCCTCCCAGGTCAGCTCCATCATCAGGCGCTGCTGCGGATCGACCCGCTCGACCTCGACCGGCGACATGGCGAAGAACTCGGCATCGAAGCCTTTGACGACCTCCTGATCGAGGTAGCCGCCCTTGGTGTTGGCCTTCTCGATCGCTTCCGCCAGCTGCGGCTCGGCCATGAACTCCGACCAGCGTCCCTCCGGCCGCTCCCGGATGCCGTCACCGCGGCCGATGAGGAAATCCCACGTCGACTCGGGGGTGTCTCCCGCGCCGGGCAGTCGGGTCGACAGACCCACGATCGCGATGTCGTGCGCCTCGCCGGGACGGTAGCCCGCGGTGTAGAAGGCGTCGTCCTTGGATTCCTCCGGCACGTCCGGCTCACCGTTGATGATCCGCTCGGCCAGCGCGGCGATGGTCGGATGCTGGTACACGATCGTCGCGTTCAGCATCACGCCGGTCAGTTCCTCGATGTCGCCACCGAGGGCGATGGCATCGCGCGAGGCGAGCCCGAACTCCTCCATCGGCCGGTCGACGGTGATCTGCTCGATCGGTTGCCCGGTCGCCTCGGAGACCCAGCGCCGCAGCCACTCACGCAGCTCCGCCACCGACATGTCGGTCGGCGCGCCGCCCGTGGCGGACGCGGCCGGGGCCGCCGCGTCGGCGACGGTCTCCGCGGACGGGGTGTCGGTCGTCTGGGGGGGCGTGCCCTCGTTGTCAGCCATCAATTCCTCAAGCTACCTGTCTGCGTACCGGGCGTACCGTGAAATGACGCCCGGCGCGTGGGAAGGTCGGCGCCGAGCGTCGATGGTCGGTCCGAGGCCGCCCCTGGCAATTACTCTTCCGGTGCATCGGGGAAAGCCTGCTGGGTGTAACCACCCCGCAGCGTTCCCTCCAGATAGGCCGCCCGGCAGGCGCGGCGGGCGATCTTGCCGCTGGAGGTGCGCGGGATCGAGCCCGCGGGCACCAGCAGCACGTCTCGAACGGTCACGCCGTGGCGCTGCGAGACCGCCGCGCGCACCGCGTCGGCGATGGGCAGCGGATCGGCTTTACCCGCACCCGGACCCCGCTCGCCCACGATGACCAGCTGTTCGGAGGCGTCGTCGGCGTCGAACTGGAGGCCGGAATGGCTGCCCTGCTCGAACACCTCGGGCGGAAGCTGGTTGGCGGGCACGGAGAAGGCCGCGACGAAGCCGGGCCGCAGCGCGGTGCTTGCCTCCTGCGCGGAAAACTCCAGGTCCTGCGGGTAGTGGTTGCGGCCGTCCACGATCACCAAGTCCTTGACGCGGCCGGTGATGTAGAGCTCGCCCTCGAAGTACACACCGTAGTCGCCGGTGCGCATCCAGTTCGCGTCCGGCTCGGTGCCTTCGGCGTGGCTGCCCTCCGGCAGGCGCTCGGTGACCTTGTTCTGGAACGTCGCCGCGGTCTCGTCGGGACGACCCCAGTAGCCGATGCCCATGTTGTTGCCGTGCAGCCAGATCTCGCCGACGTGCCCGTCGGGCAGCTCCCGGCCGCCGCCACCGGACTCCACCGACTCCGGATCGACGATCGTCGCCCACTGCGAGAGCGCGACATAACCGCAGGACACCTGCGCGATCGCGTCTTCGTGGGATGGGTCGACCTTCACCATGCGGCCCGCGTTGAGCTCTTTGCGGTCGACGTAGGTGACCTTCGCCTCGTCTTCGGCCTTGGTGGCGGAGACGAACAGCGTCGCCTCGGCCATGCCGTAGCAGGGCTTGATCGCGGTCTTGGGCAGACCGTAGGGGGCGAACGCCTCGTTGAACTTCTTCATCGACGAGGTGGTCACCGGCTCGCTGCCGTTGATCAGGCCGATGACGTTGGACAGATCCAGCGACTCGCCGTTCTTCGGCAGACCACGCGCCGCGGCGTGCTCGAACGCGAAGTTCGGCGCGGCGGCGAAGGTTCCGGCGCCGTCGGAGACCGCGGCCAGTTCCTTGATCCAGCGGTAGGGGCGGCGTACGAACGCGCTCGGCGACATGATGGTGATGTACTTGCCGCCCACGGCGGGCAGGATCACCGTCAGCAGGCCCATGTCGTGGAACAGCGGCAGCCAGGTGACGCCGCGCGAGTTCCAGTCCAGGTTGATCGCGTCGACCATCTGCAGCAGGTTGGTGCCCACCGCGCGGTGGGTGATCTCGACACCGGCGGGCACCCGGGTGGAGCCCGAGGTGTACTGCAGGTAGGCGATGTCGTCGATCGCGATGTCCGGCCGCACCCAGCTCTCGCCGACGCTGTCCGGGATCGCGTCCACCGCGATGATGCGCGGGCGCTGGGCGGCGGGCAGCGAGCGGAAGAACTGCCGGACCCCGGCCGCGGAGGAGCTCGCGGTCAGGATGGCCGAGGGCTCACAGTCGCCCAGCACCGCGTGCAGGCGATCGGTGTGACCGGGCTCGTCCGGGTCGAACAGCGGGACCGAGATGGTGCCCGCGTAGATCGCGGCGAAGAAGGAGATCACGTAGTCCAAGCCCTGCGGCGCGAGGATCGCGACCCGGTCGCCCGGGTTGGTCACCTGCTGCAGTCGAGCGGCCACCGCGCGCAGCCGAATACCGAACTCACGCCACGTCAGCTCCTGCGCCTCGCCGTCGCGCTCGCGCGAGTAGTCGATGTAGCGATACGCCAGGGTGTTCGCGTCGTTCCGGGTGTGCTTCTCGACGTGATCAACCAGGGTGTGATCCTCGGGAATGCGGATGTTCCCGGTTTCGTCCAGGTAGTCGTCGAAAGTCTCTTCCATTCCTTCTTCTCCTCCGAGGCACACGCAGCAAGACGGCGAGAACGCCGCTTTTACCTGTGAGGCCCCGACTCGCTTTCGCCCGCGGGTGCTCCAAGTGCAGAGCCGGCCTGCAGATTTTGTGCGGTCTGCGCGGTGACCGCTATCGGCTAGATGTACTCAAACCAGGGTCATGTTACAGAGAAGACCGGCTCACTCGTCCCGCAGCAGGGGAATAACGGGGGCGAACGCGTCCATCTGGGTGGGGAATACACCGACGTAGGACATCGAGGTGAGTTGCCGCACACGGCGGATCTGCTCGGCGATCTCCTCGAATGTCCCGATCGCCACGTAGGGCGAGTTCAGGATGTCCTCGACGGACAGCTGAACGTCGACCTCCAGGTTCGGGTGCAGTCCCCGGTCCAACGCCGACAACGCCATCTCCGCGGTCTTCTCGCGATCGTCGGTGATCACGACGGCGGTGATGGCCCAGTTCAGTTCGATGTCGGCGAACCGGTCACCGGCGGCCTCCTTGATCAGATTCACCTTTTCCACGGCCTTCTCGATGGTGATGCCGGAGAGCAGGCCCTTGCCGTTCTTGGTGGTCACCGGAACGACGGAGACGATGTCGGCGTGCTTGGCGGCCAGGCGCAGCATCTTCGGACCGCCGCCGCCGGTGCAGATCGGCGGGCGCGGGCCCTGCCGCGGCCGCGGCGTCCCCTTGATGCCGCGGACCTGGTAGTGCTTGCCCTCGAAGGTGCACTCCTGGCCGCGCAGCAGCACGTCGAGAATGGTGAGCGCCTCGTCCAGCTTCTCCAGCCGGACACCTGGCGACTCGTAGGCAATGCCCGCGTTCTCGAACTCCTCCTTGATCCAGCCCGCACCGAGGCCGACCTCGAGCCTGCCCTTGGACAGCACGTCGATGGTCGCCAGATCCTTGGCCAGCACGACGGGGTAGCGGAAGCCGTTCGCCAGCACCGACGTACCGAGCCGGATCTTCTCGGTGGCCTGGGTCAGCGCGCCGAGCGCCGCGATCGGCCCGATCTGCTCGCCGAGGTGATCGGGCACCACGAAGGTGTCGAAGCCGTACTCCTCGGCCTGCTGAGCGGTCTGCACGAACTTGCGCGCACCGCCCTCCTGCTTGTTTCCCTCGCCGGCCGCCGCGAAGCGGAACGGGCGCAGCGGAGTGCCCAGCGCGGTCAACGCAGCATCCGCGTCACGGCTCTCCGTGGTGGCCGGTGCGGCGGCTTCTGTCATGAACTCATGCTCCTGGCTGTAAGGAAAATACGGGCGCGACGCCCGCCCTCGGTCTGCGCTGCGCTGGCGCCCGGCGTCGCGATCACCAGCGCACTTTACAGCGTGCTTCCCGACTCGAGTTGCGCTTGTCACGCCAATCGGGTGCGGGGTATCTCACGGCCTGTGAATTTTCACGAATGAGGGGGATGCGGCGCTGCTTCGATGAGACCCGCGGCCCAGTTGGCCGTCCACTGCGTCGCGGTGGTGCCGTCGCCGTCTACGACGAAACCGTTGTAGAGGGCGTGCACGGGGTTCCCCGCCGCGCGGACCAGGGCGTTCACGCTGCCGAGGATGTTCCACGGGCTCAGTGCCTCCCGCGGCGCGTCGCAGATCAGATCGCCCGGCGCGCACATCGTGTAGGTGCGATCGGCCAGCGCGCCGAAGCCCCCTTGACGCGGACCGGTCATCGTGATGCCGGGCACGTTCAACCCCCTCAGCGCTACTTCGGCACCCACCCCGGGCGGAGGCGTGCCGATCTGGATCGCGTGGCCCGGACCGTTCTCCCCGGTGCGGCGTCCGTCGGCGATCAAAGCCACGCCGAGCACCAGGTCGGCGGGCACAGGGCCGTCGCCCGCGCCGATCTGCGCGGCGACGTCACCCGCGATCACCGCGCCCTGGGAGAATCCCGCGAGCACGTACGTCGTCAACGGGCACTCCCGGTGACGTGCCGCCATGACGTCGATCATCCGCTGCGTGCCCTCGGATCGGCTGTTGTTGTAGGACTGCTGGCCGTCCGGCGGAATCGCGACCGGATTGGAGAACTGCGCGACGTACGGAACGGTGTATACCTCCACCCGGTCACTCGGGAACCGCTGGGCGATCGGGCCGGTGACATTGAGCATCAGCGACACCGGATTGGCGGTCGGATTGTGCGGATCGTCGAAGCTGTTCGACTCCCAGGTGCCGGGCACCGACATCATCTGCACGTCCGGACAGCTGGCGGGCTGCGAGGTCGGCCGTTCCGGCGGCTTCGGCCCCGGGCCGGGCGGGCGCAAACGCCCCGCGAGCAGATACCACAGCAGCAGGACCACCAGAACGATCAGCAGGACGACGCCGACCGCGACGAGACATCCCGCCGGCTTGGACCGGCGGGAGGTCGAACGGGCACGCGAACTCACTGGCAGTACGTGGCGCGAGCGGTCGAGATGTAGATCTGCCCGGCCTTCTCCACCGGCATCTTGGCCGGATCGAAGGACGGATCGGAACCCGCCATGGCGTTGACGAAGGTCATCAGATCCTGGTCGGACGCGCCTGCGGCGGTGCCCTGGCAGACGTAGGCGCCGATGCTCAGCGCGATGTCCGGGGTCGAGGGCGTGACACCCTGCTTGGACAGCTCGTCGAGGAACCGCTTGTCCTTGTCGGTGAGCTTGGAGGTGTCCGCGGGCGGGACGGCTTCGGTCGGCACCGGCTGCGGGCGCTCGGGCGCCACGGTCGTCGTGGGCGGCTCCTCCGGCGCGGGAGCGGGCTGCCCCGTATCGGCGGGCGACGGCGCGGCAGACGGCGTCGTTGTCGCCGCCGCCGTGGTGCGGGTAGGCGTCGGCGTGCTCGTCGCGGTCGAATCATTGTCGCCGCACGCGGCGAGCAGGCCGGTCGCAGCGATCGCCGCAACCACGCCGAATACCTTTCCACGGGTCCGATGCATGAATTCTTGTCCTCGATCTGTCGCTGAGCGGGGGTCGGGTCGCCCCCCAGGCTAGCTGTGTCTGATTTGCCGCGCCCTCGCACGGCGCGTTCGCGGGCCTCTCATAGCTCGTGTTCGAGCCGGGCTGCGTCCGTCACGTGGCGGGTGATCTCGCATCGTGTCTCGACCGGCTCTCACAGGCTGTGGACTTCCGTTTTGCCGTCGCGCACCGTGATGAATCCTCCTTGGAAGTTCTGCTGCAAGCCCTCGGAGATGGGGAACTCGTCACCGGTGGGATAGCCCAGTTTGCCGTTCTCGTAACCGGTCTCGCGCCAGGCGTCCAGGATCGGGCCATTGCGGACCGCCCACGCGCCCGACACCGGGCTCCAGTAGATGTTGCCGCCCTCGAAGCGGCTGAACCGGCCCAGATCCCTCAGCGCCTGCTCCTCGGCGAGCGGGAATCCGAGCGGGCTGTTCTCGAAGCCCAACTGGGCGTATTTGTCGAAGATGAGTCCTTGGACACGGTGCACGCCGGTGCCCTGGCTGTAGTAGAACGGACCGTTCTCGAACGCCTGCACCGCACCGTCGCGGCTCGGCGTCCTGATCTCCGGTGCGATCGGGTAGCCGGCGGGGCCGCGCTCGAACCCCTGCTTGGCCCACTCCTCGAGGATCGCGCCACGGACCATGTGCGCGCCGGTCTGCGGCGTCCAGTACAGCGAGCCGTGCTGGAAGGTCTGGAACCTGCCGCGGCCGTCCGCCGGCGCGCGCTCCTCGCTGGTCGGCAACCCGAGCGCGCCGGTGGGTCCGGCGGCCGCCTGGTAACCGGCGCCGAGCACGCCGCCGACCGGGTACGCGCCGCTGTCCGGGGTGAAGAACACCCGGCCGCCCTTGAAGTCCTGAGCCGTTCCACCCGCCACCGCGTACTCGCCGGTGAGGCATTCACCGAGCCAGCCGGTCGCGGCGGCCACCGCACCGATCGCGCCGCTGGTCTGGCAGTTCGGTTTGCCCTGGTCGACGCCCAGCGCGAGCGCCGCCTGGTTCCAGGACTGACGCATCTCGAAATCCCAATACGGCCAGGAATGGGTACCGGAGGGGCGGTAGTTCACCTGGGCCGGGATAGCCAGCTTGGACAGCTTGGTCACGAAGTTCTGCGAGGTGAGCCGGGACAGGATCTCCAATCCCATGCCCGCGACGTTGGTGCTGATTCCCGGAATGCCCAGGGCTTGGTCGTAGGGACCGATCGCGCCGCTGCCGCTGGAGACGTAGAGACTGACCCCCCGCAGCTTGTCGGCCAGCGCGTACGGGTCGTGTGCCTCCCACGCCGGGCCGGTCTGCGGGCCCCACATGGCGGCGGAGTCGAATCCGCCCGCGTCGCGCATGGCGAACTCGATAGCTTGTGGCATGCCCAGCGTCGTCGTGGTCAGGAAGCCGGAGTACGACGCGGCGTGCCGCACGAACCCGGGATTGCGGGCGGCGAGGAACATCGCGGCCGTGCCCCCCATCGACAGACCTTCCACTCCCCGCACGTTCGTCGCCCGCCAGTGACTCTCGAGCAGCGGCGGAAGCTCCTTGGTCAGGAAGGTCTCCCACTTGTAGGTGCGGCCGTTGTCCGGCTCGAGCCAGTCGGAGTAGAAGCTGGACTGCCCGCCGACCGGCAGCACGACGGTGACGTTCTTGTCGGCGAAGAAATCGACCGCCCCCGCCTCCTTCGTCCAACCGTTCTCGTCCTCGGTCGCACGCAGGCCGTCGAGCAGGAACAGGACGGGGAAACGGGCCTCGGGGCGGGCGTTCCAGTCCCTGGCCAGAAGCAGCTGCACCTGGATCGGCACGCCCATAGACGGCGAGGTCACCCACACCGCGACGCGACGGTCACTGAGCCACCGCACCTTCTCGAGCGCGGGCGCGGCCGCGGCCACCGTGGGTTCCGCGGCGGCGGGAGCCTCGACGGACATGCTCGCGGCTAGGGGGACAACCAGTGCGGTGGCGAGCAGCATGAGCCGCTCGCGTGCCGACCGAACGCCGAGACGCCCACATGTGCCCCAGCTACCGCGCATAATCCCTGCCACAAGAGCTTTGTACTCTCGTTATAGCAATGATCACTGAAGACACGCGCTGCGCAGCAAACTCTGTTCGCTATGTCGCGATCGGGACTGCCCCCGAACGCAATTCAGGCCGCACCGAATCGGTGCGGCCTGAATGCGTGCAGGTGGCTCAGATCACCAGGCGCCGGTGGCGTCCAGGATCATGTTGCGCGAGGCGAACAGCTGGCCCTCCCAGTACTTCCAGGAGTGGGTGCCCGCGGCCGGGAAGTCGAACCGGGCCGGGATACCCAGCGAGTTCAGGCGAGCCTGGAACGCGCGGGTGTTCACCAGCGACAGGGCTTCCAGCGCCATGGCGTTACCGGTGTTGAACACCCCGACCGCCGAGTTCGGCTGATCGAACTGACCCGGCAGGCCGCTGGCCGCCGAGATGTACATCGGCAGACCGCGCAGCTGCGGCGCGAACACGAACGGGTCCATCCGCAGCCACTGCGAGCTCCACGGCGCCGCCATCGAGTCGACGTTGTAGCGGCCGGCGTCCAGCATCGCGATGCGGATCGCCTCGCGCATACCCGGCGCGGAGATGTTCAGGTAGCCCGAGTAGGAGGCGGCGAACTTGAACTGATCGCGGTGGTAGGCCGCGAGAGCGAGCGCCGCGCTACCGCCCATGGACAGGCCGACGACCGCGTTGTTGGTGCGCGAGACGCCGTAGCCCTCCAGGAAGGCAGGGAGTTCCTTGGTGAGGAAGGTCTCCCACTTGTAGGTGGTCTTCTGGCCGTTGAGGTTCGACGGCGCGTACCAGTCGGTGTAGAAGCTGGACTGGCCGCCGACCGGCATCACCAGGGTGATGTTGTCGCCTGCGAACTGCTGCAACGCGTTGGTCTCGAACGACCAGGCGTTGCGGTCGTCGCGAGCGCGCAGACCGTCGAGCAGGTAGAGCGCCGCGTTGCCGCCGCGCGAGGCCCACTGCACCTGGACTTTGATCGGGCCCATGCTCGAGGGGACCATCAGATCCTCGAAGCCACCCGCGGGTGCTCGCAACACCGGTGCGTGCGCCGACGGCGCCGCGGTGGCGAGAGTCGGGGTCGCCAGGCCTGCGGCGGTCGGTAGCGCCAGTACGGCGGCACCGACAGCCAGAATTCGATTACGCCAACTACGAGGCGCGCCTCGCCGTCCCGACGGTGTTCTCTTCGGCGCGGCCGCCCTGCCGAAACGCATGAATCCTGCTCTCTTTCTGCTGTTGTGGTGCCATCCGCCACCCGAGGGGCGAAGCGGCACCCGTGTTGCCAACGAGACGCGCGTCACGGACCCGGTCCCGACAATCCGATTCCGTGACGGCGCTACAACGATCTGGTCACACTTGCGCTCGCTGGACGATATTCGACGCCCATCGCTTTAGCAAGATCCGGGGTCTTTCCACTGGCCGAAATCCATCCGTTCACGCAAGGTAATGATGCGGTGACCTTATCGCGTTCTCCCGGTGATGTCGTCCTGGATCGCAAGATATTTGCGCTCCGGGCGAGAACTGTCACCGACCCGAGATCTTCGCAATCCCGACATCGGCCACACCAGGCTGCCCGGACGCGCGTCCAGGAGACCGGGATGCATTCCCGCTTCCGGCCCGTGACCGGACCGTGATCGGGCCCGAGATCTGCTGTGATTGCCACGCTGCGAACCTCGAGCAAACAACTACTACCACCGATGACCATACATCAGCGATCACATAGCAAACGCTAGGCAGGCCCCGCCGGGGCGGCCGAGCCCGTAGCTCGACCACTCCTGGCACCCATGCGTCATCCAGCGCCTCCGGCATCAACTCTCGAGTAGGGCTCACCGACCAGCACAATCCGACAATCCAACGAACGCCGTTCTTGCCGGTAAACCTGAGCAAAAGCGCGAGATTCGCACCATCGGAACCCTCTCGGGTGCGAGTCTTACGAGCGCCGTTCGCGGCCGGCTCGTGTCCGGGCGGGCGAAGCGCATGCGACGAAGTCGCGAATCTCGCCCGTTCGGACACGAGCCATAAGAGGGCCGCGAACACGCAGCGCCGAGGCGCTGCAAACCCACACAGGCGCCGCGAAACCAACACACGCCGCGAATCGAACTCAGCCGATGTGCGCCGACATATCCGGGATCATTCGCTTGGCCTCGTCGGACCAGTTGTTCCAGGCGTGAATTCCGAACGGGGGGAAGGAGTAGACCGCGTTGCCGCCGCCCAGCGTCGACATACGGACCTGGAACGCGCGGGTGTTCGCCAGCGCCAGGGTCTCCAGTCCCATGCCGTTGAGGGTTCCGAAGCTCGGTGGGTCGGTGGCGGCGGGCAGGCCGCTGGCGGCGGCGACCCACAGGCGGGTGCCGTTGCGGACGAGGTTGGGCGCGAACACGAACGGGTCCATGCGCAGCCACTGGGGGCTCCACGGTGGGGCCATCGAGTCCACGTTGTAGCCGCCCGCGTCCAACATGGCGGCGCGAATCGCCTCCCGCATGCCCGGCGCCGAGTTGTTCAGGTAGCCGGAGAACGAGCCCGCGAAGCTGAACTGGTCCGGGTGGTAAGCCGCGAGGGTCAGCGCGGCGCTGCCGCCCATCGACAAACCGAAGGCGCCGTTGCGATACGGGTTGAACCCGAGCCGGTCGCGCAGCGCCCAGCGCAAGTTGTTGGTCAGGAAGGTCTCCCACTGGTACCGGTAACTCTTGCCCGGCCCGCCCGCGAACCCGTTCAGACCGCCGGAACCGCTACTGGAGCCGCTGCCCGCCGGGATGCCGAAGAATTCGCTCGGCGCGATCCAGTCGGCGTAGAAGCTCGACATGCCGCCGACCGGCATGACGACGTTGATGTTCCAGCTGGCCAGTACTTCCGGGATGTTGGTCTCGATCTCCCAGCCGTTCAGATTCTCCGGCGCACGCATGCCGTCCAGCACGTAGGCGACGCGATTGGTGTTGCCGTCCGCGGCGCGCAGGATCCTGGTCTTGATCGGCCCCATGCCGGATTCGACCCAGAAGTCGAAGGCGGCGGGGTTGAACGCCGCCGACGCCGTGGCACCGGTGCCCGCGATGGTCGTGCCGAGCGGCAAGAGCATCGCGACCGCGACGCCGAGGACGGACCGCCGTAACCACGAACCGGCGGTTCGGGACCTATCGGGTCCGCGCTTCCTGCCCGCACTTCGCATCACATTCGACCTTTCCCTCGGGCGGCCTGATCGGCAAATATCTAGCGATCTGCACCAGCACCCTCATCGGACACCGGGACGCGACCTCCACCGAGTCGCGGACGGGTCGACCTCAGTGCATGTTGTTCGCCTATCAATCGGCGACGAATGCCTTCATGTTGCTGGACGGTGATCCAGACCACAACTACCGAAGCCGTTTTCTCTTCCATTCGTTGCCGACGTAGCCACGGATCACCCTCCGAAAGCCGAAAAGACCGCTTTGCGCCAGTGGCGCAAAGCGGTCTTCGGGTCTCGACTACGGGCTTATTACCCGATGTTCGCGGACAGATCCGGAATCATCCGGTAGACCTCTTCGGCCCAGTAGTTCCAGTTGTGCACACCCACGGCCGGGAAGTCGTAGGTGACGTTGTTCGCGCCCAGAGTCAGCATGCGGACCTGGAAGGCCCGGGTGTTGGCCAGCGCCAGCGCTTCCAGACCCATCGCGTTGAGCGTGTTGAAGCTCAGGCCGTCGGCCGCGGTCGGCAGACCGCTACCGGCGGAGACCCACAGGCGTGTGTTGTTGGCCTTCAGTCGCGGCGCGAACACGAACGGGTCCATCCGCAGCCACTGCGGGCCCCACGGCGGCGCCATCGCGTCGATGTTGAAACCGCCTGCGTCCAGCATCGCGACACGCAGCGCCTCGCGCATGCCCGGCGCCGAGATGTTCAGGTAACCGGAGTACGAACCGGCGTAACGGAACTGGTCGGGGTGGTAGGCCGCCAAGGTGAGCGCGGCGCTGCCGCCCATGGACAGGCCGAACACGCCGTTGCCGTTCGGGTTGAACCCGAGCCGGTCGCGCAACGCCCAGCGCAGGTTGTTGGTGAGGAAGGTCTCCCACTTGTAGGTGCTGGCCTTGCCCGGTCCGCCCGCGGAACCGGTCAGCAGGCCGGAGCCGGAGTTCGCCGAGCCGGTGGAGGAGGAGCCCGAGCTGCCCAGGCCGAAGAAGTCGCTGGGACCGTTCCAGTCGGCGTAGAAGCTGGACGGGCCGCCGACCGGCATGACCACGTTGATGTTCCACTTGGTGAGTTCGCGCACGACTTCGGTGTCGATCTCCCAGCCGTTGAGATCCGTGCGCGCCCGCATACCGTCCAGCGCGTACACCACGCGCCCGGTGTTGCCGTCGGCGGCGCGGAAGACGCGCGACTTGATCGGCCCCATCTCGGAATCGACCCAGAAGTCGAAGCCATCCGGATTGAACGCCGCGGACGCCGGGACGGCGGGGCCTGCCACCGACGCCCCGAGCGGCAGCAGAACAGCCAGCGACACCAGCACGGACCGCTTGAGCCAGGACCCTGCTTTTCGAGTATTAAGACGACGCCCGTTAACGCCTCGCATCAGTTTCGACCTTTCGTTTTTCACAAGCGACAGCGGCAAGCCGTCCACACGGTAACCCGCCGATGCCCGCGACCCATGGACGCCAGGCCGGGCATACGGTCGTAGCGTATATCGGTACCGACACGGCGGCGTTATCAAAAAGAGATAAAGCGGCGTACGCCACTTTTGTCGAACCCGCACGACGGGCCATGGGGCGGCGTGCTCCGGGCCCGGCGTACTTCCTCGGTTCAGCGTTGCGCGATCGGCTGCGGGAACGGATCGGCCAGTCCGCACCGCTGGATCTCGTACTTCGGTACCCGGTCGATGCGGTACTTCGCGAACCGCAGCGCGTTGCGTACGTTGTGCCGGAAGCGCTCGAAGGTGAGCGGGTCGCGGGAGGAGATCAGCAGCGCCTGGGTATCGGGGCAGGACATCGCGGTGCGCGCCTGGGTCACCCACTTCTCGTCGAGATACCAGGGCATCCACGGTTTCTTGTCCACCATGCCGGTGTCCACCACCACCCAGTCCGGGTACAGGCTCTTGTCGTGCCCGATCCGGCCGTCGACGAGCCGGTCGGTGTGCGCCGCCAGCGGGTAGGCCAGGCCCATCGGGTCGATCACGTGCACGTCCAGCGGGACGTTCATGCTGGTCATCCCGAGGTTCAGGAAGTAGACCGTGTGCCCGGCGCCACCTGCCGGAATGGGCTGGGGCGGCGGAGCCACATACCAGAACATGAACGAGGGCGAATTGAGCAGCAGGCCGCCGTTCGGGCTGGCGGTGATGTCGTTGACCATCGCGCGGATGCGCGGATAGTCCAGGTAGTCCTCGGCCAGGATCGGGTGATCGTGCCCGGTGTTGAGCACGTAGTACACGCGCTCGTCGACGATGCCGGTCGAGGTGATCTTGGTGCCGGTCTTGATCGCGGTGGTGTCGGCAGCGAACAGCGCCCAGCCCGCGACGCCGACGAACGCGACCGCCAGCGCCGCGAAGGACCAGTCCGCGCGCACACCGCCGACGGGCACCCGGATCGGAAGGACCGCGACCGGAAGCACCAGCAGGAACAGCTGCGGCAGCAGCATTCGGCCGTGCATGAAGTCGCCGCCGACCCGCAGCGCGTACAAGGTCAGGAGAAAACCACTCACGAGGACCAGAGCGACCACGGCACCCGGCGAGCGCAGCCGCTCCCGAACTCGGCCGACGGACCATCCGCGCGTCTGTTCGCCATCGGAGTCCGCGGTCCCGCCCGCGCGCCCGCGTGCGGCGAGCACACCGGCGAGCAACAGCACCAGCAGCGGCGCCCACAGGAAGTACGGGCCGACCAGGTCCCAGAGGTAGGTCAATCCCTGCCCCCACTTGGCGCCGCCCGCGTCTTTCGCGACGGCGGTGTTCGGGTAGGGCAGGCCGTAGTAGCCCATCCGCCAGATCTGGTAGCCCAGCGGGACCAGCCCGGCCACCGCGACGATCGCCGCGCGCAGCACGATCGGCCGCAGCCTGCTCTCCGGCATGGGGGCCAGGAAGATCATCAACAGCGCCAGCGCGCCGACCAGCGTCATCTCCGGACGGATCAGCGGAGCGAGCCCGGCGAGGAAGACCACTCCGAGCAGGCCGGGCAGGCGCACCCTCTTCGCCTGGCTCCAGCGCATCAGCTGCCACCACAGCAGGCCGATCCAGCAGATCACCAGACCGCTCTCCAGGCCGGAGGTGACGTAGTCGCGGGCCGGAGGCAGTGCGATGTAGACCAGCACACCGGCGGGCAGCAACAGCCCGGCGCGAGTGCCGCCCCACAGCCGCGCCGAGCCGAGCATGGCGAACACGACCGCGGCCAGCGACACCGTGAGCGTGACGCCCAGCACCACGTACTCGAGCCGCGCCTGGGTCAGCCAGCTGAAGAACCAGACCAGATAGGTCCACGCGGTGCTGGTGTTGGCTTCGACGCGCTCGCCCGCGTTGAAGACGGGACCGTTGCCCGCCAGCAGGTTGCGCACGGTGCGCAGCACGATGAGACCGTCGTCGGCGATCCACCGCCGCTGCCAGCCTCCGATCGCGAAAAGGACAACGGTGAGGACGATCCCACCGACGAACGTGGCTCGGGATAGACGTACGAACCGCGACACGGAGCCCGTCGGCTCATCGGCCGACCGCCCCGCCGCGTATTCCGTTTGCTCCGCCACCAGCATCTCGTCAGGTGAGATAGACAGCGACACCTACCGCTCCGATCCAGGCGATTGCGAGGAACTGGAGGATTCGGTCCCCCAGCGCGATCTCCTCTGGTTCTCCGGCCTCGCCCCCATCGACGTCGACCGCGTAACGCAGGATTGCGATGGTAAACGGGATCATCGAGATCGCGAACCAGTTGGTGTCTTTGATGCCGTCCTGCTGGAACGCCCAGAGCCCGTAGAACACCACCACCGCCGTCGCGGCCAGGGTCCAGATGAAGCGCAGGTAGGTGGGCGTGTAGTACTCCAGCGACTTGCGGATCTTGGCGCCGGTGCCCAGCGCGATCTGCAGTTCTGCGTAGCGCTTGCCCGCCGCCATGAACAGCGAGCCGAACGCCATGATCAGCAGGAACCATTGCGACAGCTCGATATCCGCCGCCGCGCCACCGGCAACGGCGCGCAGCAGGAAGCCCGAGGACACGATGCAGATGTCCAGCACGGCCTGGTGCTTGAGTCCGAAGCAGTAGGCCAGCTGGATACCGATGTAGACCGCCATCACGACGGCCAGCTGCCAGGACGCGAGGAAGGATCCCGCGATCGATCCGGCCAGCAGCGCCGCCGACAGCAGGTAGGCCAGGTTCACCGGGACGACGCCCGCGGCGATCGGCCGGAACCGCTTGGTCGGGTGCGCCCGGTCGGCTTCCACGTCGAGCGCGTCGTTCACCAGGTAGATGCCCGAGGCCGCCATGCAGAACACCACGAAGGCGATGCCGACGGGCGCGAGCACGTTGACGTCGGTGGCCGTGCCCGCGGCCAGTGGGGCGGCGAGCACCAGGACGTTCTTGACCCACTGCCGCGGACGGACTGCCTTGAACAGACCGCCGGCCAGCGTCTTGGGCGGACCCTTGACTACCGCCTCGGCGAGGTCGGCGCCGGTCGGCTCTTCACTCATGTCAACCAAGGCTCTTTCTTGTGCGGTCACTGTCGAGTCTCTTTTCGGCGGCGAGCAGGGCGGCGGCGGACGCGGCGCCGAGCGCGGAACCGGCGAGCACGTCGGAGGGGTAGTGCACCCCGAGGACCACCCGGGAAAGCAGCATCGGGGGGACGAGCACCGCTGGCAAGGGTAGCCCGGTCAATCTGCCGAGCAACACGGCCGCCGCGGTGGTCGAGGTCGCGTGCGAGGACGGAAAACTCAACTTGCTCGGCGTCCCCACGTTGACCTGCACCGATGGGTCGTTCGGGCGCGGACGGCGAACGACGCGCTTGATCACGATCGAGGCCGCGTGCGCGCCGACCGCCCCGACCGCTACCCCGGCCCACTGTCTGCGCCGCGGCTTGTCCACCAGCCAGCCGGCGGCGGCGATGCCGATCCAGCCGAGCGCGTGCTCACCGAAGTGCGACATGCCGCGCGCGGCGGACACCACGGCGGGCTTGCCGCCGAGGGCGGCCTGCACGGCGTTGATGATCGCGACTTCCGGGGGCGCGGTCGTGGCACGCTCGTCCAGAGGAGGCGCGGATACCGGGCCGCCGTGGCCGTTCGCGCGCTGCGGCGGCAGGCTCACCGCCGCGTCGTCGGCCGCGCTCGCTCCGAGACTCACTGCTGCTCACCCTTCGTGTCGATGCCGAAGACCTTCTCCCACGCCGCGGTGCTGGTCAGCTGCGGGTGGGCGGCGCGGTAGCGCTGCTGCATCTCCGGGAAGCGGGCGGCCAGCTCCTTGCGCAGGCGCATGGCCTCCTTGAACAGGCCGAGCGCCTGGCGGGGGTCACGCTTGCGGTAGACGACGCCGCGGCCGTCGGCCGTGGTGACGGTGACGCCGTCCACCTGCGAGAGCAGGAACCAGCGCGCGTCCAGCGTCGGCACGTTCAGTTGCGGGGTCTGGTGATGATCGGTGTGCGCGGGCCGGAAGTTGTGCACCACGCCCTTGGCCAGCCGGACTACCTTGGCGATCGGGTTGGCGGGCTCGCCGACAGCTCCGACGCCGATGTGGCTGGCCAGCGGCAGTTCGGTGGAGGAGGGCAGGATCACCGCGTCCGGGTACTGCTTGCGCAGTTCGTGCACCGCGCCCAGCGCGCTGGGCAGCAGCTGGAACAGCCGTTCGGGTCCGGCGAGGAAGTCGCGGATGGCCAGGTTCTGGATCGCGACCGTCGAGTACTCCAGGCACAGCAAGTGCTTCAGCGTGGCCTTGATCGTGTTGACGACCATGGCGCGCCCGTTACCCGGCAGGTGCAGCGAGGCGACGACCAGGCGATTGCGCAGGTGGAAGTACGCCTGCCAATCGATGGCGTCGTCCTTGTCGCTCCAGGCCATGTGCCACACGGCCGCGCCGGGCAGGGTGACGGTCGGGTATCCGGCGGCGCGGGCGCGCAGTCCGTACTCCGCGTCGTCCCACTTCAGGAACAGCGGAAGGGGCTGGCCGAGTTCCTCGGCGACGCGGCGCGGGATCACGCAGGTCCACCAGCCGTTGAAGTCGACGTCGATGCGCCGGTGCAGCAACTTCGAGTTGTCCCGGTCCTTGAGCGGGTACTTCGAGAAATCGTGGTCGTACTCGACGTTCGGCGCGGCGGTCCACATGAAGATGCCGCGGTCGACGACCTCGCCCATCACGTGCAGGTGCGAGCGCTCCTGCAGATTGAGCATCTGGCCGCCGACCAGCACCGGCGACTTGGCGAAGCGGGCGAAGGCCAGCGCGCGCAGGATCGAGTCGGGCTCGATCTCGATGTCGTCGTCCATGTAGACGATGTACTCGGCGTCGGTGGTCTTCAGCGCCTCGTACATGACCCGGCTGTAGCCGCCGGAGCCGCCGAGATTGGGCTGGTCGTGGATGGACAGGCGATCACCGAGCGCCGCCGCCGATTCCGCGAATCCGGGCTCGTCGACGACCTTCTTCGTGCCCTGGTCGGGGATGATGACGGCTTCGATCTTCTCCAGCACCAGCGGATCCGAGCCGAGGGCGGCGAGAGTTTTCACCGCGTCGGTGGGCCGGTTGAAGGTGGGCATGCCGACCGCGATGCTGCCCTCGCCGGGCGCCTCGACCGGCGCGTACCAGCCGCCGGACAGCAGCGTGACGGCCGTGTCGGTGGTGATGTCGAACCAGATCCAGCCGCCGTCCTCGAACGGGGCCAGGTCGGTCTCGAATTCCACCACCACCGAGTCGGCGCCGGTCGCGACCGCGAATTCCTTGCCCTGCACGTGGATTCGCGAGCCGTCGGCCTTGGAGCGGTACATGTCCACCCGGCCGTGACCGGCCAGTTCCAGCCGCAGCACCACCGACGAGAGGATGCTCCAGCGCCGCCAGTAGCTCGCGGGCAGCGCGTTGAAGTAGGTGCAGAACGAGACCTCGGACTCCGCGCCGATCGACAGCGACGTGCGCGTGGTCGCGTGCGCGCGCCGGGCGTTGGTCTGCGACTCCTCGACGTAGAGCGTGCGCACGTCCAGCGGCTCACCCGGCCGGGGCAGGATGATGCGCTGCAACAGCGACTTCGCACGGGTCTCGGTGGTCATGTCTTCCAGAATGGATTGGGCGGTCATCGTGCTCCTAAGCCTCCTGGTCCACGAGCGGCGCGCCGTCGGCGAGGTGCGGCTGGAGCACGTTGTCGAACATGCTCAGCGCGCTGCCGATGGCCATGTGCATGTCCAGGTACTGGTAGGTGCCGAGGCGGCCGCCGAAGACGACCTTCGCCGCCGCGGTCTCCTTCTTGGCCAGCTCACGGTAGGCCAGTAGTTTCGCCCGGTCCTCCGGTGTGTTGATCGGGTAGTACGGCTCGTCACCGGTCTGCGCGAACCGCGAGTACTCCCGCATGATCACGGTCTTGTCGGCGGGGTAGTCGCGCTCGGGGTGGAAGTGGCGGGGCTCGATGATGCGGGTGTAGGGCACGTCCGCGTCGTTGTAGTTCATCACCGAGGTGCCCTGGAAGTCGCCGACCGGCAGCACCTCGGTCTCGAAATCAATGGTGCGCCAGCCCAGCTCACCCTCGCTGTAGTCGAAGTAGCGGTCCAGCGGCCCGGTGTAGACGACCGGCGCGTCCGGGTTCTCGGCGCGCAGCTGCTCGCGCACCTCGAACCAGTCGGTGTTCAGCCGCACCTCGATCAGATCGGAGGCGGCCATGTTCTCCAGCCACTTCGTGTAGCCCTCGCGCGGCAGGCCCTCGTAGGTGTCGTTGAAGTAGCGGTTGTCGAAGGTGTAGCGGACCGGCAGCCGGGTGATGTTGCCCGCGGGCAGTTCCTTGGGGTCGGTCTGCCACTGCTTGGCGGTGTAGTCGCGCACGAACGCCTCGTAGAGCGGGCGGCCGATCAGCGAGATCGCCTTCTCCTCGAGGTTCTGCGCGTCCTTGGTCTCGATCTCCGAGGCCTGCTCCGCGATCAGCTTGCGCGCTTCCTCCGGCGAGAAGTAGCGGCCGAAGAACTGGGAGACCAGACCCAGGCCCATCGGGAACTGGTAGGCCTGACCTTTGTGCATCGCGAAGACGCGGTGCTGGTAGCCGGTGAACTCGGTGAACTGGGTGACGTAGTCCCACACTCGCTTGTTGGACGTGTGGAACAGGTGCGCGCCGTACTTGTGGATCTCGATCCCGGTCTCCGGATCCGGCTCCGAGTAGGCGTTACCGCCGAGGTGGTGGCGCCGTTCGATCACCAGAACCCGTTTACCCAGCACGGTGGCGGCGCGTTCGGCAACGGTCAGCCCGAAGAATCCGGAGCCGACGACGATCAGATCGAACTGTGAGGCGGAATGGACGGAGTTACCGGGGGACGATGCGACGGTCACGGGAGCCCAGAGTATCGGAAGTCCCCGGCGCGTCCGGGTGGAGTCGGAACTGCGCTGAGCGGCACCGCTCGCCGCACCCGGTTTCACGCCCTCGACCTCTGGATTTCGCCGGTTGTTCGCTGAAAAGGACTCCGCTGGCAACTGACCGGCTGTTTACTCCCCTGGCCGGCTCGTCGCGCCCGGTTCCGCGGTGTTCGCAGCGCCCCGCGAGCCGCCTCGAGCCGTGGCGCGATCAAGGCGGCTTTCCCACGCGTGGGCAGGGCTCAGGCCGGGAAGCCGACGTCGAGTTCGACCTCGTCCCGCTCGGTGTACAGCCGCCAGTAGTGGTCACCGAGTTCGTCCGCGCTGATCCGTACGAGCTCGAGACCCTCGGGAATCAGTTCGGGATGTTCGTCGACGATCTGCGCGGCCTTGCTGCCTTCGATCAGCGCGCCGATGTTCAGCAATCCGACGTAGACGCCGGTGCCGCGCAGTTCGATCTCCAGCTGGCGCAGGTAACCGCGTTGCGCCGCCAGGGCGATGCCGAAATTGGCCAGATAGGGCGCCGGGAAATGCTCCGACGAGCCCGAGGTGAACAGCAGCGCGCCGTCGCCGCGCTCCACCATTCCCGGCGCGAGGGCCCTTGTCACCAGGATCGGTGAGTGCAGCTTCAGCGCCATCGGCACCGCGAGGGAGGGGACGTCCACCTCCAGCGTCGATGGCAGCCGGTCGCTCATGTTGCCCGCCGCGCCGTGCATCGCCACGTCGATCGGCCCGAAGGTCGCCTCGATGTTCTCGATCACCCCGGTGACCTGCGCGGCGTCGGTGACGTCCGCGGGGAAGGCGGCGGCTTCGACCCCTTCGGCCGGCAGCTCCTCGGCGTGCCGCCGCGCCTTCTCGGGGTCACGCCCGATGACCGCCACCCGGAATCCCTCGCGTCCGAATCGCCGTCCCGTGCCGACACCGAGCCCGGGGCCGTACCCGAAGATCGCGATCGTCTCGGCCATTTTCACTCCCGCTTAAGTTGAGCTATGGTTCAAGTTCACGCCCGAGGCTAACGCAACTTGAACCTATGCTCAACATATGGAGTGACCCGGATTTGTAGGATCGGGCCGTGGACAAGCCGTTACGCAGCGACGCCCAGCGCAATCGGGACGCGCTCGTGACCGCCGCCCGCGCGGTCTTCACCGAACGCGGTCTCGACGCACCGCTGAAGGAGATCGCCGCGCGCGCGGGAGTCGCCATCGGCACCCTGTACAACCGCTTCCCCACCCGCGACGACCTCATCGCGGCCGCGGTCGAGGACCGGATCGAAGCGGGCAGCCGCATCGCCGAGGACGCGCTGGCCATCGACGATCCCTGGGAGTCGTTCGTCTACTTGGTGGAGCGGGTCTGCGCTTTGCAAGCCGCCGACCGGCTACTCAGCGAACTGGCGGTTCGCACCGCCCCCAGCCGCGCCATCGCTCGGGCACAGGAATACGGCCACGGCCTGATGCGCCGGATCATCGCCCGCGCCCAGGAAGCCGGCGTCCTGCGCGCCGACTGGGTACTCGAGGACATCGCCTTCATCACCTGGTCACACACCAGAATCGTCGAGGCGACCGGTCACATCGCCCCCGAAGCCTGGCGGCGCCACCTCGGCTTGGTACTCGACGGCCTACGCGCGGAGGCCGCCCATCCACTCCCGGTCCCCCCGATCACCGAAGACCAACTGATGCACGCGCTCGGACGGGGCGACCGCACTTCGACCCCGGAATGAATGACGGCCGGTACGCGGGTGCGCGTACCGGCCGTCGGTAAGGCGGGATCTACAGCCGCTGCTCGGCGTAGATCTTCATCGCGTCCCGCACGTACTCGGCGGTGCCCGCGCCGTGCACGTCGTAGTTGACCGCGAAGCGCGGGTCGGCGACGTACATCTCGCCCAGGTTGATGAAGGCTTCCTTCACCACCGGCCGCCCCTGCCAGCCGACGCCGATCCAGTCGTAGTGGCGCTGGACGATGGCCTGCACCTCGTCGCTGTCGAGCGCGAGCCCGTCGGCGTGCGCCCGGCCGTAGTCGGCGGCGATGTCGAGATGGGTCTGCTGGAAGGCCTTCCGGTCCGCGTCGGACATCGAGCGCCACCAGCGGTCGCCGCTCTCGTAGGCCTCCTTGCCCCAGCGTTCGATCACCTCGTCCTTGTACTTCGTGTGGTCGAAGCCGTCGAAAACTTCTGCTGCCACGAGTTGTTCACCTCTTTCCGTCTTGTGCAGCGTGGTTTGCACCGACTCGATCTGCCGCCGGATCCGATCCTGTTCCTGCCGAAGCAGTTGCAGGTGCGTGCGCAGCGCGGCGGCGGTGTCCTGCTCTCCGGCGAGGACTTCGGCGATGACCGGAAGGCCGAGGCCGAGTTCGCGCAGCAGCAGGATGCGTTGTAACCGCACGAGGGAGCCCTGGTCGTAGTAGCGGTACCCGTTGGCGCCGATCCGGCTGGGCGGCAACAGCCCGAGCTGCCCGTAGTGACGCAGCGTGCGACTGGTGGTACCGGCCGCCTTCGCCAGATCCTGAATGGACCATTCCCCGGTGACCATGACCTGTCCTCCCTCCTTGCTCTCGTCGGTATAACGAGCATGCAAGTTGACGTTACGTCAAGGTCAACCCCTGATTCGCCGCGATTTCTCGACCGCCAGCGCAGCGCGAACGTGGACGCGGCTGCCGAAAGTCCGCTATGTGAGTTCCGCGCCACCACTAGCCGCATCAAAAGAATCCGTGCCCTAGACATCAGATCGGCTGGAACCTCGGTTGGCGGATCATCGGCCTGCCAGAGGCCATGCCCGCTTACGGCCGCTGCCATCACCGGGCACCGCCCCGGCATTGGCGGACGCCCAGCGGACGTCGTTGTACCGCCTAGTGCGGCGACACCGTCGGTTGAGTCGCCCTCCGGGGCTGGGCCGCGTCGCCGGGGTGAGTCACCCCTCCGGGCTGGGCCGCCCCTCCGGGCTGGGCCGCACCACCAGGCTGCGTCACACCACCGGGTTGCGTCACACCACCGGGTTGCGTCACACCACCGGGTTGCGCCACACCACCGGGTTGCGCCACACCACCAGGCTGGGCCGCACCACCAGGCTGGGCCGCACTACCGGGCTGCGTCGCCCCACCAGGCTGGGCCGCACTACCGGGCTGCGTCGCCCCACCAGGCTGGGCCGCACCACCAAATCCCGCCGCACCACCAAGTCCCACCGCACCGCCAAGTCGAGGCGAGTCACCCGCAGCAGGTGCGTGACTGGGCGGGATCCCCTGTGCTCCTGGTGCTTCCGGCACCACTTGCAACATCCGCGAGTAGTCGACGACCTGCGCGCCCAGCGCGGGCGTCACCACGATGACGCCGTTGGTGTAGTGCCGGTAGGTGCCCGCCCGTTGCGGCAGGATCATCTCGGGACCGAGCGGCGCACCGATTCCGCTGCTCGCGCCGCCGATGCGGCGGTATTCGGCGTCGATCGCCGACTCGGTAACCGACGCCTGCTCGCGCGGATCCTCGGTGGGGGCGGTGGTCACCGGCTCACCGGGCGCGGGGCCGACGTCGAGAGTGTCGATGCCGGCGGGTTCCGCACCGTCCGGCGCGGCGGAGTACTCCGCCCGCAGGATCCGGCCTTCGCGCAGCAATACGGCGCCTGCCGTGGCCGCGACCGCTGCCGACGTTCGCGAATCCTCCTTCGCGGTACCCGGATACCGCTGGCAGGCAGTTGTGTCGCAGGTCCGCGCGTACGGATAACGTTGTTCGGCAAGGGCATACGAACGCGCCGCGATCGCCTGGGCGCGCAGCGCCTCGGCCGCGCCTTTGTCCGCCCAGTTGGCCTGCACCTCGGCCGGGACCACACCGAGCAGATAGTCCTCGACGTCCACCTGGTTGACCGTGCGGGCCGCGCCGTCCTCGAGGGCGACGCCGAGCGCACCGCGATACGCCGAACCACCACACAGCGTGAGATGTTCCGCCGCAGGGCGATTCGGGCTGGGATCGATCGGGTGAATCCAGGGGTCGTCGGTCGCTGCCTGCCACAGCACCTCGCCGTCGCAGCCGTGCGTGACGACCACATTCGCGCCACCGCCCGGCAGAGGCGTCAGGTGCGCGGCCTGGCCGGGTGTGACTTCTCGGCCCGCCACCCGCGCACCGGCGGCGGCGAAGGCGTCCAGGGACGAGTCGTCCTGCGCCATGAGCCGCACCCGGACGGCTGCGGGCGCGACGGTGGCGAGCGCCGCACCGGGGTAGTAGCGCGCGAGGATGCGTTCGGCTCCCCAGCCCTGCCGCGCGCTCTCGAACGCACCGACCTGACTCATGCCGCGCCCGTGCCCCGGCCCGACCAAAGGTCGGTAGGGAGCCCCTTCCGGCCAGCTGGACAGCACTGTGCCAGCGATAAGCCCGATGCCGCTGAGCAACATGGAGTTCAGCGCTGCGCGGCGGATGGTTCGCCGACTCCGCATCCGGGATCGACGTTCGAAGAAACTCCTTATTACCAGCACTCTTGTCCCCTGCACGCTCGCTCTACGATGCATTCGTTCACTTGCCAGGACATTCCAGGACGGGGTTGATCCGTAACCTTTCGGACACGTTCTCCGACCACGCGCAATCAACGAGCTACATTCAGGCAATCACATAATCCTCAACAAGAGGTTTAGCAATGTGACAATTGTGGCTATTGTGACCATTGATACATCAGGAAGTAACCCCGGAATCACTCATGATCACTGGTTCGACCTGATTGGAGACGCTCGTGCGGTACCGCAAACCGAAACGTCCCTACGTACTCCCGGTGGTCACCACCCTCGCGGTCGCGGCCCCGCTCGCCACGCTCGCGCCCAGCGATTCCACCGACTACCGCACCGCCACCAACAGCGAACTGGCCGCCGTATCGGCCGAACTGGCCGAGGTAGCGCTCACGCAGGCTCCCGATATCGTCTTACCGCTGCGCGAACTCACCGGGCTGGCCCTGCCTGAGCTGCGCCTTTCCGACCTGCGCATGCTGCCGACTCCGGAGTCCATCGCGATGCCGGACCGACCACCGCTACCACCGGATGGACGGCTATCCGAGCGAATACGACTACCCAGCTCGAATTCCGACCAAACCTCCGTCCCGGAGATCGCTTCGAGCCAGCGGGCCGAAAACTCGAATTCTCCTGCTCAGACAATTTCCCAACCCACCACAGGTAGTGTCCGATTCATCGCGGATCCCGGCCGGCTCCAGCCCGGAACCACGCCCGACACTCCCGCGCTGTCTCCTGGGGCTGTGACCCCCGAATTGATGAGTCAGGTGGGGGCCCAGGTCAAAGAACTCTCCAGCGACACGCCGTTCAGCATGGTCGCGCTCACCGCCGAAAAGCTGGCGGACACCAAGGCCACGATCCGCGCTCGGCAGCCCGACGGCACGTGGGGGCCGTGGTACGAGACCGAACCGGTCGACACCCATCGCACCGACCGTTCCGGCCCGGGCGCGACCGACGGGACCGAACCGATCTACGTCGGCAACACGAACGCCGTACAGGTGCTGGTCACCCGCGAGCAATCAGCGGCTCCGACGATCCGGCCGGTGGCGCAGCCTGGCCCGATCGCAGACGATCCGGCCCAGCCGGACACTCCGGCCGGACAACCCGTCCCGCGGCCGGACGATCCGGCCCAGCAGGTCGCAGACCTGACCGCCGTGCTCATCGATCCGGGCCGCGGCGCCGTCGACGGTTCGCTGCACGATGTCGCCGCGCCGTTGCCAGGCGGGCCGAGCGTCATCACCCGCGCCCAGTGGGGCGCCGACGAGTCCATCCGCTGTGACCAGCCGACCTATGACGACAACCTCGGCGGCGTCACGGTGCACCACACCGCGGGCCGCAACGACTACAGCAAGTCCGAGTCGGCGGGGATCGTCCGCGCGATCTACACCTATCACGCGAAGACGTTGGGCTGGTGCGACATCGGGTACAACGCGCTGGTCGACAAGTACGGTCAGGTCTTCGAAGGACGCTCCGGCGGCCTCGACCGGCCCGT
Organism: Nocardia asteroides; assembly: GCA_019930625.1. Lineage (NCBI taxonomy): Bacteria > Bacillati > Actinomycetota > Actinomycetes > Mycobacteriales > Nocardiaceae > Nocardia > Nocardia asteroides. The sequence goes on along the minus strand of CP082844.1, from coordinate 2,087,648 downwards.
GCAGGGTGCACACGCGGGCGGCTTCAACGAGAACACCTCGGGCGTCGCGCTGATGGGCAACTACGAGTCCGAACAACCGACGGACGCGGCGATCGAGGCGATCGGGGCTTTCGTGGGCTGGCGCACCAAGGTCGCCGGTCTGGACCCCAAAGGCTCCACCACGATGTACTCGGAGGGCACCTCGTTCACTCCGTATGCCCGGGGCGAGGCGGTGCGGTTGCCGATCGTCTTCGCACACCGCGACGTCGGCAACACCACCTGCCCCGGCGACGCCGCGTACGCGCTGATGGATCGGATCCGCGACATCGCCGCAGGCACTCCGGGCGCCTCGGGCGGACACAACAGCCAACTTCCCGCGATCGATGAATCCGACGTGGCGGATCTCGCGGCGCTGACCACGAAGCTGCTGAACATGGTGCACGACAACATCATCGCCAGGCACTGGTCGCACTCCGGCGGACCGAACGGACCACTCGGCACCGCCCGGTCCGACGTGCTGCCCACCGCACAGGGCCGGCAGTACGCGAAGTTCTCCAACGGATACGTCTACACCGCGGCGGACGGTCGGGTCGTCGAGGTTCTCGGCACGATCCTGGACCGCTTCCTGCAACTCGGCGCCGAAACGGGCGTCCTCGGGCTACCGCTGCGCAACGCCTACCCGGTCCCGGACGGCCTGCGCGCGGACTTCGAGCGCGGCTCCCTGATCCTCAACCAGCTCACCGGCATCGTCACCACAGTGTGGAAGACCTACAACGACACCTACCAGGAACAGATGGGCCGCGAACCGGTCGGGGCTCAGGTGAGCGCCCCGCTTCCGGGCAGCGCCCCGGCTCAGGTGAGCGCCCCCGCTCCTGACCGCGAACCGGCTCACCTGAGCGCGCCGGTTCTGGACGGTGCCCCGGCCCCTGGCAGCACCCCCGCTCCCGGCAGCACCCCAGTTCCCGGGAGCGGCCCGGTCCCTGGCAGCACCCCAGCTCCCGGCAGTGCCCCAGCTCCCGGCAGTGCCCCGGCTCCCGGCAGTGCCCCGGCTTCGGGCAATGCGCCCGCTCCGGGCGGCACCCCAGTTCCGGGCGATGCCTCGGCCCCGTCGGTCTCTATTCCCGGTAGTGCCCCCGCACCAGCTGTCAACCAGGTTCCAGAGGCGCGTACCCCGCTCCCCCGGCCACCCGCGCCGGCGGGAAGTCCCACCCCGATCGGTCCGGCGCCCGCGAACACACAAGACCCGGCTGCCGTTCACACCCCTCACGGCTCGGCACCCGCAGTCACCGACCCGGCCGCGGTGGCCCCAGCCGCTTCACCCTCACCCGAGGGTTGAACCAGAACAACTTCGCAGATGACACACGGTTCGGAGCTCGGCTATACGCCGGGCTCCGAGTCGTTTCGAACGCGTTCCGCGTCAGGGCCGCGGACAGGCAGCGCGAAAGCGCGGCGAATCGAACACAACTCATACCCACCAGCGTTCGAGGACGCGCGCGACGCCGTCGTCGGAGTTCGATTCGGCGATCTCGTCGGCGGCCGCCAGGGCTTCGGGGTGGGCGTTGCGCATGGCGACGCCGTGGCCCGCCATGGTGAGCATGGGGACGTCGTTGGGCATGTCGCCGAACGCGACGATGGTGGCCGCGTCCACGCCGAGCCGCTGGGCGACCACGGTCAGACCGGCGGCTTTGGTGATGCCGGGCGCGGACAGTTCGATGAGCCCGTGCTCGGTCGAGTAGGTGATGTCGGCTCGCTCGCCGATCAGCGGCGCGAGCACCGAGCGCATGTCCGAGCTGCGCGCGCCCGGTAGTCGGATCAGCATCTTGATGGCGGGCGCGTCGATGACCTCCTCGCGGGCGACCGAGGTGTCGTCGGGATTCAGCCAGGCGTGCTCGTATTGGGGCGAGCTGACGAATTGCGGCGTCACCGCGTCGTGCGCGCTCTCACCAACGCGTTCGGCCGCGAGACCGCAGCCCGGCAACGCCCGCTCGGCGAGGTCGGCGAGCCAGGCGAGCGTCGGCACGTCCAACGTCATGCTGGCCAGCACCCGGTCGGTGGCGCTGTCGTAGATCACCGCGCCGTTGCCGCACACGCACAGCGGCGCGTAGCCCAGGCCCTGCACCACCGGATCGATCCAGCGCGGCGGCCGCCCGGTGGCCAGCACGAACGGCACACCGTCGGCGATCAGGGCGCCTACCGCCGCCTTGGTCCGCGCGGTCACCCGCTCGTCGTGATCGATGAGCGTGCCGTCCACATCGGTGGCGACCATCTTCGGCTTGGGCAGGTGCGGGGGCGTCACCCATTCCATCCTGCCGGACGACTCCGGGCCCGTGCCCGGCCCCCGTGGCCGGACGATACTCGGACATGCCCGGATGTCATGTGGCACGCGCGCCCGCAAGCACGTCCTTATGATCGGGGACTAATACCGACGCTGGCACGTCCAGCCGAAAGACCAGAGGACTGATGACCGGCTTCCTGCTACGACGCGCGCTCAACTATGTCGTGCTGTTGCTGCTGGCTTCGTTCCTGACGTTCAGTCTGGCGTCTCTGACGTTCCGGCCGCTGGACAGTCTCGAACAACGCAATCCGCGCCCGCCACAGGCAGTGATCGACGCCAAGGCCGAAGAGTTGCATCTCGACGACCCGATTCCGGAGCGCTACCTCACCTGGATCAAAGGGATCCCGCACGGCGACTTCGGCACCACGCTCGCCGGTCAGCCGGTGAGCGAGGAGCTGCCACGGCGGGTGGCGGTGAGCCTGCGGTTGCTGATCGTCGGCTCACTGGTCGGCACGGTGCTCGGCGTTCTGATCGGCGCGGCGGGCGCGATCCGGCAATACAAATTCAGCGACTACTTCACGACGGTGGTGTCGCTGCTCGTTTTGAGCACGCCGGTGTTCCTGCTCGCGACGCTGCTGAAATATGGTGCGCTGGAGATCAATTCGCTCACCGGATCGCAGATCTTCCTCTATACCGGCGAGACGTCGGCGAGCAGGATCGACGGGTTCTGGCCGCAGTTGCTCGACCGCGTCCAGCATCTGATCCTGCCCACCACCGCGCTGGCTCTCGGCGCCATGGCCGGTTACAGCCGGTACCAGCGCAATGCCATGCTGGATGTGTTGCAGAGCGATTTCATTCGCACCGCCCGCGCGAAAGGCCTCACTCGCAGCAAGGCGCTGTACAAGCACGGCCTGCGCACGGCGCTGATCCCGATGGCCACGCTGTTCGCCTACAGCCTCGGCGGCCTGATCACCGGAGCGACGTTCACCGAGAAGATCTTCGGCTGGCACGGCGTCGGTGAATGGCTGGTCGACTCGATCAACGCCCAGGACCTCTACGTGGTGGTGACGGTCACCGCGTTCGCCGGACTGGTCGTGCTGGTGTCGGGTCTGCTGTCGGACATCGTGTACGCGTTCCTCGACCCCAGGGTGCGTGTGGGATGAGCGACCGGCCCGTAGGAGGGGCAGCATGACCGAAGCCGAAATCATCGTCCAGGGCGCTCCGGAGGTCACCGCGACCGGACGGCGCAAGCTGGTCCTGCGGCGGTTCCTGCGCAACAAGCCCGCCGTCGCGGGCGGCCTGGTCCTGATCGCGCTGTTCGTCGCGAGCTTCGCGCTGCCGCCCTTGCTGCCCTACGACTACCAGCAACTGGACTACACGGCCCTGCTGCAACCGCCGAGCCTGGATCATCCGTTCGGCACCACCCAGATCGGTCAGGACGTGCTCGCGCAAACCCTGCGCGGATTGCAGAAATCCCTGGTGATCGGCCTGTGCGTCGCGCTGTTGTCCACCACGATCGCGGCCACCGCCGGTTCGCTGGCCGGATTGCTCGGCGGCTGGACCGACCGCGCGATCATGTGGCTGGTCGATCTGCTGCTGGTGGTGCCGAGCTTCATCATCATCGCGCTGTTCGCGCCGCGCACCAAGGGCAGCGGTTCCATCCTGCTGCTGATCGTCCTGCTGTCCTGCTTCGGCTGGATGATCTCGGCGCGGATCGTGCGCGGCCTGACCCTGAGTCTGCGTGATCGCGAATTCGTCCGGGCCGCACGGTACATGGGTGCGCCCACCCGCACGGTGATCCTCAGCCACGTCATCCCGAACATCGCCTCGATCCTGATCATCGACACCACCCTCACCGTCGGCTCGGCGATCATGGCCGAGACCGGGTTGAGCTTCCTCGGTTTCGGTGTGCAGCCGCCGGACGTGTCGCTGGGTTCGCTGATCGCGGCGGGCACCAAATCGGCGCTGACCTATCCCTGGTTGTTCCTGTTCGCCGGCGGTCTGCTGATCCTCACGGTGCTCTGCGCGAACCTGGTCGGCGACGGACTGCGCGACGCGTTCGATCCCGGCGCCAAGGGGGCACGGTCGAAGAAGAAGAAGGATCGAGCATGACAGGCGCGGGCGCCACCGAGAAGAAGGCCGAGACGACCGCGGCCGCACCACTGCTGGAGATCACCGATCTGCGGGTGTCCTTCCCCAGCGAGGAGGGCCGGATCGACGCGGTCCGCGGAGTCACCTACACGGTGTCCGACGGCGAGGTGCTCGCCATCGTCGGTGAGTCCGGTTCGGGCAAGTCGGTGTCCTCGCTGGCGGTGATGGGGTTGCTGCCGGAGCAGGCGCGGATCACCGGGTCGATCCGGTTCCGCGGCCGGGAGCTGCTCGGTCTCGGCGATCGCGAATTGTCCAAGCTGCGCGGCAGTTCCATCAGCATGGTGTTCCAGGACCCGCTCTCCGCGCTCACACCGGTCTACCGGGTGGGCGAGCAGATCGCGGAAGCCCTGCTCGCGCACGGGAAGATGGGCAGGAGCGAAGCCGCGAAGCGGGCGGTGGAGCTGCTCGACCTGGTCGGCATCCCGGATCCGGAGGTGCGGGCCAAGGCGTTTCCGCACGAGTTCTCCGGTGGCCAGCGCCAGCGCGTGGTCATCGCGATGGCGATCGCGAACGATCCGGGGCTGATCATCTGCGACGAGCCGACCACCGCGCTCGACGTGACCGTGCAGAAGCAGATCCTGAACCTGCTGCGCAAGGCGCGCGACATCACCGGAGCGGGTGTCATCATGATCACCCACGACATGGGCATCGCCGCGACGCTGGCCGACCGCGTCGCGGTCATGTACGCAGGCAAGATCGTCGAAACCGCTACCACCACGGCGTTGTTCAACGCGCCGCGGATGCCTTACACCGTCGGACTGCTCGGCTCGATCCCGCGTATGGACGGCCCGCCGCGGCGTCCGCTGATCCCGATCGTCGGTGCGCCGCCCGCCATGCACGCCCTGCCGCCAGGATGCTCGTTCGCACCGCGCTGCCCGATCTCGATCGAAGAGTGCGGGGCCGCGGAACCGCCGTTGGAGCCGATCGATCCCGGGCACGGCGCGGCCTGCATACGCACTGCCGAGGTGGGCACGGATGCGCTGTTCGAGGCCTATCGCCGCGAGATCGCCGAGCCGGAGGCCGAAGCAGAGGTGGATTCGGAGGTGGTGCTGCGGGTCTCGGACCTGGTGAAGGTCTTCCCGATCACCTCGGGTGTGCTGCTGCGCCGTCGCAAGGGCGAGGTCAGGGCGGTCGACGGCATCAGCTTCGAGGTGCGTGCCGGGCGCACGTTGGCGCTGGTCGGCGAGTCCGGCTCCGGTAAATCCACCACGCTCACGCAGATCCTCGACCTGGTTTCCCCACAGGCGGGCACCATCGAGATCATGGGCAGCGACGTCGCTTCGCTCAGCAAGGCGCGCAGGCGGGAGATCCGCCGGAAGATGCAGATCGTCTTCCAGGATCCCACCGCCTCGCTGGACCCGCGCCTGCCGGTTTTCGACGCGCTCGCCGAGCCGTTGCGCATCGACGGGCGGTCACGGGCCGAAATCGCTCGCCGGGTACCGGAATTGCTCGAGCAGGTCGGGCTGCGCCCGGAACACGCCGACCGCTACCCCGCCGACTTCTCCGGTGGCCAGAAGCAGCGCATCAGCATCGCCCGCGCGCTCGCGCTGGATCCGGAGCTGCTGGTGCTGGACGAGCCGGTCTCCTCCCTGGACGTCTCCATCCAGGCGGGTGTGCTGAACCTGTTGCGCGACCTGCAGACCGAGCGCGGCCTGTCCTACCTCTTCGTCTCGCACGACCTGTCCGTGGTGCGGAACCTGGCGCACGACATCGCCGTCATGTATCGCGGCAAGATCGTGGAATACGGTTCGGCAGAGCAGATTTTCGCGGCGCCCACACACGAGTACACGCGGGCGCTGATCGATGCGGTGCCGGTGCCGGCCGTGAGTCGGTAGAGAGGAGAGCGCGATGCGAATCCGATCCACGCGAGGCTGCACCCGGCCACGCTCGGCGCGCTGGGCGGTTCCGGTCGTCGCGCTCGGACTCGTGGTAGCGGGGTGCGGCGCGGACGGCGCCGAGTCGGCGACGGGGCTGTCCGACGCGCTCGGCACCACCAGCGACATCAATCCGAGGAGCCCGGACGAACTGCGCGAGGGCGGCAACCTGCGCCTGGCCACCACGTCGTTCCCGGCGAACTGGAACACGCTGTCCAACGACGGGAACGACGGCGAGATCGGCGACATCGAGCGGCCGCTCATGCCGCGCGCGTTCACCACCGACGCCGCGGGCCAGCTCACGGTGAACAGGGACTACTTCACCGATGTCCAGTTGACCGGAACCGATCCGCAGCAGGTGACCTACACGATCAATCCGAAGGCGGTGTGGTCCGACGGCGCCCCGATCACCTGGGAGGACCTCCGCTCTCAGGCCAACGCGCTGAGCGGCGCCGACAAGCGCTTCCTGATCGCTATCTCCAATGGCTTCGACCGGGTCGAGAAGGTCGAACGGGGCGTCGACGACCGGCAAGCCGTCATTACGTTCAAGCAGCCGTACGCGGAGTGGCGCGGCCAGTTCGCCGGCAACATGGCGCTGTTCCCGAAGTCGGTGACCGGCGATCCCGAGGCGTTCAACCACAGCCTGGTCGACCGCATGGGTCCGACGGCGGGCCCGTTCGTGGTCGAGTCGACCAACCGTGCCCAGGGCCGCATCGTCTTGGCTCGCAACCCGAAGTGGTGGGGCGAGCGGCCGAAGCTGGACACCATCACCTACAGCGTGCTCGATCGAGTGGCCTGGGTGGGCGCACTGCAGAACAACGAACTCGACGCGGTGCGGCTGAGCACGATCGACGACGTCAAGACCGTCCGCAGCACCTCGGGGCTGGTCGTGCGCCGGGCGCCGGGTAACCGGTGGCGGCACATCACGTTCAACGGGGCCCCCGGCTCCATCCTCGCCGACCCGAAACTGCGCGTGGCGATCTCGAAGGCGATCGACCGGCAGGGCATCGCGACCGCCACCCAGAACGGCCTGGTGGAGAACCCGAAGCCGTTGAACAACCACGTCTTCCTGCAAGGGCAGGAGGGCTATCGCGACAACAGTCTCGGCTACGATCCGGCAGCCGCGGCGAAGGAACTCGACGATCTGGGCTGGAAGCTCAACGGCGACGTCCGCGAGAAGGACGGCCGCAAGCTGGTCATCCGCGACGTGATGTACAACGACCCCACCTGGGTGCAGATCGCGCAGATCATCCAGCAGAACCTGGCGGCCGTCGGGGTGGGGTTGCAGATCGACACCCGGCCGGGCGCGGGCTACTTCACCGACGTCATCCAACCCGGTGATTTCGACGCCGCCCAGTTCATCTTCTCGGGCGACGCGTTCCCGCTGAGCAGCCTCCCGCAGATCTACGCGTACCACCCTGACGACCTACAAGGTAACTTCGGTCGCATCGGGTCGCCGGAGCTGAACGCCATGATCGATCGCACCCTTTCGGAGCTGGATCCCGCGAAGGCCATCGAACTGGCCAATCAGGTCGATCGCGCGGTCTTCGAAGAGGGCCACTCACTACCGCTGACCCAATCCGAGGGAAACTTCGGCGTTCGCGCCGACATCGCCAACTACGGGTCTCCCGGACTGGCGTCCTACGACTACACCAAGATCGGTTTCCTGAAGTAGACACGCAGCAGCGCTGCGGGAAGGAGCGGACCATGCGGATTCGTTCACTGACGACACGACTGGCGGTCGCCGCCGTCGCGATCGGATTGGTGGCCTCCGGATGTAGTTCGGACGACGAGGGCGCTCCCGCGGGCTCTGCCGCCGAACTCGGCACCACCAACGACATCAACCCGCACGACGTCGGCGAGCTGCGCGACGGCGGCAACCTGCGGCTGGCGATCTCGGCGTTCCCCGCGAACTGGAACGCCCTGTCCAACGACGGGAACGACGCCGAGACCGGCGCCCTCGAACGGCCGATGATGCCACGCGCCTTCCGCACGAACGCGGCGGGCGAGCTGTCGATCAACACCGACTACTTCACCGACATCCAGCTGACCAGCACCGAACCGCAGCAGGTCACCTACACGATCAATCCCAAGGCGGTGTGGTCCGACGGCACCCCGATCACCTGGGAGGACATCCAGTCCCAGGCCAACGCGCTCAGCGGCGCGGACAAGTCGTTCCTGATCGCCAACAACAGCGGCTTCGACCGGGTCGAGAAGGTCGAACGCGGCGTCGACGACCGGCAGGCGATCATCACGTTCAAAAAGCACTACGCCGAGTGGCGGGGACAATTCGCGGGCAACACCTTCCTGTTCCCCAAGTCCGTCACCGCTACGCCCGAGGCGTTCAACAAGAGCCTCGTCGACGGCATCACGCTGACCGCGGGACCGTTCATCGTGCAGTCCACCGACCGGGCGCAGGGACGCATCGTGCTCGGCCGCAACCCGAAGTGGTGGGGTGACACTCCCAAGCTCGACACGATCACCTTCAGCGTGCTCGACTCCGCCGCGCAACTGCCCGCGCTGCAGAACAACGAGATCGACGCGGTCGGGCTGGGCACGCGCGACGACTTGCGCACCGCGCGCGACACCCCCGGCATCGCCATCCGGCGGGCTCCCGGCAACAGCTGGAACCACTTCACGTTCAACGGGGCTCCCGGTTCCATCCTCGCCGACCAGAAGCTGCGCGTGGCGATCTCGAAGGCGATCGACCGGCAGGGCATCGTCACCGCCATCCAGAACGGCTTGGTGGAGAACCCGAAGCCACTGAACAACCACGTGTACATCCAGGGTCAGGCCGGCTACCAGGACAACAGCCTCGGCTTCGACCCGGCGGCCGCGGCGAAGGAACTCGACGACCTGGGCTGGAAGCTCAACGGCGACGTCCGCGAGAAGGACGGCCGCAAACTCGAGTTCCGCGACGTCATGTACCAGGAGGACACCTGGGTGCAGATCGCGCAGATCATCCAGCAGAACCTGGCCGCGATCGGCGTCAAGATGAACATCGAGACCAAGCCGGGCAGGGGCTTCTTCACCGAGGTGATCCAGCCGGGCAACTTCGACGTCGCGCAGTGGACCTGGGTGGGTGACCCGTTCCCGCTCGGCAGCCTGAACCAGATCTACGGCTACAACCCGAACGATCTGCAGGGCAACTACGGCCGCATCGGGTCGCCGGAGTTGAACGCGCTGATCGAGCAGACGGTGTCCGAACTCGACCCGAAGAAGGCGATGGAGCTGGCGAACCAGGTCGACCGCACGGTGTTCGAGGAAGGCCATTCGCTGCCGCTGATGCAGTCTGCGGGCAACGTCGGTGTGCGCGCCGACCTGGCGAACTACGGCGCAGCGGGTCTGGCGTCACTGGACTACACGAAAATCGGTTTCTTGAAGTGAGTTCCGGATCGGGCCACCCGCTGGCCTATCCGCTCACGGTGACGTTCGGCGCCCTGGCGGTCTGTGCCGCTTGGGCGCCGTTCGGCACTCTGGATCAAGTGGCGGCCATTTCGGCCGTGGCGCTCGGCATCGTCGGCTACACGGGGTATCGGCTCGCCGTCGCCTTCGGCGCGCTTCCGTTCTGGCGCTCGGGCAGCGCGCGAACGGCGCGGGTGACTCGCCTCCGACAGCAACATCGCCTGGTCAGCCGGTCGTGGTTGCAGGTCGACGGCACCAGCCGCCCGCGTTGGCTTCCGGTCTACTTCGACCCGGCACTGGTCACCCTTACCGAGAACGAGGCGGAACTCGACCGCGCGATCCACGTCGACGGGCGACGCCTCTACCCGTCCGGACGCATCCGCGACGTCGAGCCGCCCGGCCGCCTCATCGACAACCCCACCCGTCCCGACCCCGACGCGCCCGTTCTCATCGCGAAGTCCACCCGGCTGCGCCGCCGACTCCTGCTCGACGCGCAATCCACCGTCGCCGCCCCCATCGCCGCGCTCCCGTGGGTCTACCTCGACGGGGGCGGCCTTCCCGTCTTCCTCGCCGCCACCACCGTCGCCGCCGGGTGCTCGATCTGGCTCTCCGCCATCGGAGGCTCCGACCCCACGTGAAATCGGGCGGATGCTACTTCGTCAGTCCCCAACCGGCCGGATTGGAAACGCTCTCCCGGGAAATGCCGGAACCGGTGGCCGGGAAGCCGCCGAACCGTTCTCGGTGCAGATCGGCGAAGAAGTAGCACATGGCCCCGCACTCCGCGTCGAGCACAGCCACTTCGGGGGCGGCCACCACGGCGTCGTAGAAGTCACGACCCATCGCGACGATGAACCCCCGGCAGTACAGGAAGCCGTCGTCCGAGCCGTCCGTGACCTGCTGGATGTCGGCGCGGTCGATGTCGTACAGTTTCCGCTCCAGCACCCGGTCCAGCACGGTGAGTTCCTCGGCCGACAGCCCCGCACTCAGCGCACGCAGATGGTCGAGGAACGCGTTCAGATGCTCGTCGATGGCGTATGCCTCGTCGTCGTTCTCCCGGTGGAACAATGTTTTCCGAAGCGCGGCAGGCTCGGCGCCTGTCCGCTCCCACGCCGACTCGACGATGCTCCAGAACCGCGACTCGTCAGCGGCGGTGGGGATTTCACTCACGGCGCCGGACGCTACCAGAGCAGCCCGTCCGACAACGCCCGCGACAAAATTGGTCTGACCACTTGACCTCCTGACCAGTAAGGCGCACAGTGGAGCCATGGCGTTGCAACCTGTGGTCAAGCGGTCGGTGTCGGCGGATGTGTTCGAACAGATCGCCGCGGACGTGCTCAGCGGCGAGCTGGCGCCCGGAGCCACATTGCCCAGTGAGCGGCAGTTGGCCGAGGCGCTCGGCGTGTCCCGGCCCGCGGTCCGAGAGGCGCTACAGCGGCTGGCCGCCGCCGGGCTGGTCTCCGTGCGGCAGGGAGACGCCACGACGGTGCTGGACTATCGGCGCGGCGCGGGGCTGGAGGTGCTGCCCAGGCTGCTCGTACAGGCCGGGGAACTGGACCCGGCCGTCGCGCGCAGCATTCTGGAGGCCCGGCTGCACAACGGGCCGAAGGTGGCGGAGCTGGGCGCGCGCCGGGTCGGAGCGGTCGGAGCGACCGAGGTACGCCCGCTGCTGGAGGCCTCGGTCGACGCGCTCGCCGCCGAAGAAGATCCGATCGCCCAGCAGCGGCACGCGATGGAGTTCTGGGATCACGTGGTGGACGCCGCCGACTCGATCGTGTTCCGGCTGATGTTCAACATGTTGCGCGCCGCCTATGAACCGGCGCTCGCGGCGCTGGCCCCGATCATGTCCGCCGAGGTGGGCAACGTCGAGGCATACCGCGAATTGGCCGCCGCCATCGTGGCGGGCCGGCCACAGAAGGCCGCCACCAGCGCTCGAGCGCTGCTCGAGCCGGCGACCACCGCTCTGATCGAGGTCCTCGGCGGACCGCCGGTCACGCACAGCTAGGAACCACCATGACGAAACCCAAGGCATCCGATCGCGATCCGGTCGAGGTCCAGGCACGGGCGCGGGTGCGCCGCGACGAGCGGGCGCTGCGCCGTGGACTCACCCTCGGCCAGGCTTTCGCCGAATTCCTCCGCCACCCCTCGCCGTGGATGATCGGGACCACGCTGGTGGGCGCACTGATCGCCCGGCTCGTCGTCGGCGATTGGCAGCCGACGGATCTGCTGGTTCCCGCCGTGATGCTGGCGGCTTTCCCGGTCTTCGAGTGGATCGTGCACGTCACCGTGTTGCATTGGCGGCCACGGCGGCTCGGTCCGATCGCGATCGACAGCGAGTTGGCCCGCAAGCATCGCGAGCACCATGTCGATCCGCGCGACATCCCGCTGATCTTCATCCCGACGAAGACGCTGTCGGTGCTGGTCGTCGTGCTCATCGCGCTGGGTGTGTTCGCCTTCCCGCGCCTGGGCCTCGGGCTGACCTTCCTGATCACCATCACCCTGCTCGGCCTCGGCTACGAGTGGACGCATTACCTGATCCACACCGACTACAAGCCGAAACGCGCGCTGTACCGGGCGGTTTGGCGCAACCATCGCCATCACCATTACAAGAACGAGCACTACTGGTTCACGGTCACCAGCTCGGGCACCGCCGACCGCCTGTTCGGCACCTATCCCGACCCGGCCACGACCGAAACCTCACCCACGGCACGCAACCTGCATTCGACCTGACCACTGCCGCCCCGCGACACCCCAGCGGGGCGGCATCCGTGAGCAGCGCCCTCAGCCACCGCTCGCGCCCGACCATTCCACTCGAACCGAGCAACTGCCGTCCCGCGACAACGGGGCGGCACTCGCGAGCAGGGCCACATCTTCATCCGCCGCCTGCCTGGCACCTGAAACGGATCCAGGACGCAGAGAGCAGGAAGACCGCAGTATGCGGATCGTCCTCCGGACCCGCACGCCGAGCCCGGCCCGTGACCTTCGTCGCGGACCGGGCTTTCGTCTGCGCCGGGCTTGACGAAAATATACCCTAGGGGGGTAAGGTAATGAGCAAGCACGGACAACCGCACAAGGAGAACGACCATGAGTACCGCCACCACCGTGACCGTCACCGGCATGACCTGCGGGGGCTGCGCCACTTCGGTGCGCACCGAGATCGGCCGCATCTCCGGCGTCGAATCCGTCGCCGTCGATCTCGCCGCCGGACTGGTGACCGTCGAGAGCGCGAACCCGGTGGAGCGCACCGAACTCACCGCCGCCGTGGAGCGCGCCGGTTACGCGGTCACCGACTGACGGACGGAGCACACCGATGAACGCATCCACCAAATTCGGCGGCTTCGCCCTCGGCCTCGCCGCGATCTTCGGGCTCGCCCTCGCGACCGGTTCGGTCATCGGGCCGGAGCCCACCGAATCCGCCGCCCATGACGCGGCAGCTCACGAGGGTGGCCCCGCCGACCGGGGTGAAGTCCACCCCGACGCACTACCTGGAGGAATGATGGCAACCGACCGCGGCTACACCCTGCGGCTGGACACGACCCAGACCACCGCCGCGGCGAACGCGCCGCTGCACTTGCGCATCCTCGACCGGGACGGAAAGGCCGTCACTCGCTACGTGCGTACCCACGACAAGGATCTGCACCTGATCGTCGTGCGGCGCGACATGGTCGGCTACCAGCACGTGCATCCGGTGCTCGACGGCAACGGAACCTGGAGCGTCCCGCTCGATCTCCCACGCGGCGGCGACTACCGGGTATTCGCCGACTTCACTCCCGAGGGCGGCGACAACCTGACTCTCGGCGCGGACCTGCGGGTGGCGGGCGCCTACGACCCCCGGCCCCTGCCTGCCGCGACCTCGACCGCCGCCGTCGGCGACTACACCATCACGCTGGACGGCGTCGTCGTCCCCGGCCGGACCTCGACGGTTACGCTCTCGGTGAGCCGCGCGGGCAAACCGGTGACCGACTTGCAGCCCTACCTCGGGGCTTACGGCCACCTCGTGGCACTGCGCGCCGCCGACTTGGGCTACCTGCACGTCCATCCCGAAGGCCACCCTGGCGACGGTGTCACCGCGGCCGGGCCGAACATCACCTTCGCCGTCACGGCGCCGAGCGCGGGCGATTACCGCCTGTTCCTCGACTTCCAGCACGAGGGCGTGGTCCGTACCGCCGAATTCACCCTGACCGTCGCGCCGGGCACCCCCGCCGTGGACGCATCGACCCACGAAGAAGACACTGGTCAGCAGCCGGCGCCGCACGGTCACGGACACTGACCCGCCGACCGTCCGCACCGCGTCGCACAGAACGGAGCAACCACGATGACCACCGCGACACAACCGCCGCCCTCCGGGCAGGTCGAACTCGTGATCGGTGGAATGACCTGCGCGTCCTGCGCCGCGCGCATCGAGAAGAAGCTCAACAAGCTCGACGGTGTCACCGCCACCGTGAACTACGCCACCGAGAAGGCCCGCGTCGAAGTCACCGGTGACGTCTCACCGGACGAGCTGATCGCGACCGTCGAACAGGCCGGTTACACCGCCGCCCTTCCCGCCCAGCCGGAACGGTCGGAGGAGGCCGTCGCCGAGGACGACCTCGCCGCCGCCCTGCGCACCCGCCTGCTGGTCTCGCTGGCGCTGTCGGTGCCGGTGATCGCCATGGCGATGATCCCGGCCTTGCAGTTCACCAATTGGCAGTGGCTGTCGCTGACGCTGGCCGCGCCGGTGGTGGTGTGGGGCGCGCTGCCGTTCCACCGCGCGGCGTGGACCAACCTGCGCCACGGCGCCGCGACCATGGACACCCTCGTGTCGATGGGGACGCTGGCCGCCCTGGGCTGGTCGGTGTACGCGCTGTTCTGGGGCACCGCGGGCACCCCGGGCATGACACATCCGTTCGAGTTCACCATCTCCCGGATGGACGGCACCGGCAGCATCTACCTCGAAGCCGCGGCGGGCGTCACCACATTCATCCTGGCCGGGCGCTTCTTCGAGGCGCGCGCCAAGCGGCGTGCGGGTGCCGCGCTTCGGGCATTGCTCGAGCTGGGGGCCAAGGAGGTCTCCGTGCTCCGCAACGGGACCGAGCAGCGCGTTCCCGTCGAGCAATTGGCGGTCGGCGATCGGTTCGTGGTGCGGCCCGGTGAGAAGATCGCCACCGACGGCATCGTGGTGGAAGGTTCCTCGGCCGTCGACGCCTCGATGCTCACCGGTGAATCGGTGCCGGTGGAGGTCGGCGCGGACGACGCCGTGGTCGGCGCGACCGTCAACGTGGGCGGCCGGATCGTGGTGCGCGCGACCAGGATCGGCTCCGACACCCAGTTGGCGCAGATGGCGAAGCTGGTGGAAGACGCGCAGACCGGCAAGGCACAGGCGCAGCGGCTGGCCGATCGGATCTCCGGGATCTTCGTGCCGATCGTGATCGCGCTGTCGGTCGCGACGCTGGGATTCTGGCTCGGCGCCGGCGGGTCCGTGTCCGCGGCGTTCACCGCCGCGGTGGCGGTGCTGATCATCGCCTGCCCGTGCGCGCTCGGTCTGGCCACGCCCACCGCGTTGATGGTCGGCACGGGACGCGGGGCGCAACTGGGCATTTTGATCAAGGGCCCCGAGGTGCTGGAGTCGACGCGGCGGGTCGACACGATCGTGCTGGACAAGACCGGCACCATCACCGCAGGCAAGATGACCCTGCTCGAGGTCGTCCCCGCCGAAGGCGAGGAGGTCTCGCGGATCCTGGAACTGGCCGGAGCGCTGGAGGACTCGTCCGAACACCCGATCGCCCAGGCCATCGCCAAGGGTGCCCGCGAGCGGGTGGGTTCGCTGAAGCCGGTTGAGGGCTTCGCGAACGTCGAGGGCCTGGGTGTGCAGGGGATGGTGGACGGCCATGCGGTGCTCGTCGGGCGGGCCCGGCTGCTGGCGGACTGGTCACAGCACCTCGACGACGACCTGACCCAGGCGATGCGCGCGGCCGAAGCCGAGGGAAAGACCGCCGTGGCGGTGGGCTGGGACGGCAAGGCCCGCGGGGTGCTCGTGGTGGCCGATGCGGTGAAGGCGACCTCGGCGGAGGCGGTTTCCCAACTGCGCGCCCTCGGCCTGACACCGATCATGCTGACCGGCGACAACCGGGCAGCCGCCGACGCGATCGCCGCGCAGGTCGGCATCGACGAGGTGATCGCGGAAGTGCTGCCGCAGGACAAGGTCGACATGGTCAAGCGGCTGCAAGCCGAGGGCAAAGTGGTTGCGATGGTGGGCGACGGCGTGAACGACGCCGCCGCACTCGCCCAGGCCGATCTGGGGCTGGCCATGGGCACCGGCACCGACGTGGCCATCGAAGCGGGCGATCTGACCCTGGTCCGCGGTGACCTGCGGGCGGCAGCGGACGCGATCCGCCTGTCCCGCCGCACGCTCGCGACCCTCAAGGGCAATCTGTTCTGGGCCTTCGCCTACAACGTGGCGGCGATCCCGCTGGCGATGGCGGGCCTGCTGAACCCGATGCTCGCGGGCGCGGCGATGGCGTTCTCCTCGGTCTTCGTGGTCAGCAACAGCCTGCGGCTGCGTAGCTTCCGATCGACAGCGCGATAACGAAAAACACCGGACGGGACGGCACGCGTAGTGTCGTCCCGTCCGGGCAACCGCCAGGAGGTCTCCATGTGGGCATTCGCCGAACGCGCAGCGCAGGTTGCGCGGCATCCAGCGGCCAGGTGCGTCGCCGCATGCCTGCTCGCAGCCGCCGGCCGAGCTCTACGCCCGAGTGACGCCGATTCCGGCAAAGCATGCGCATAACGCCATGGGCGAGCGTACCCCCGGCACACCGAAATCCGAAATGGAAAAACAGCTCAGCCGCGCAGCGTGGTCACCGTGACCAGATCGGGCCGCAGGAACGACCCGTACACCTCGATCGACACCCCGCCGGTCGGGGATTCGCCCGCCCACCGGGCGTGCTCGGTGATGCCCTCCGCGAGCAGCGCTTTCGCTCCAGGCGACCAAGCGACGGCTACCTGGCTCAGCGCGGGCCCGAGGTTCAGGTTGGCGATCGCCGCGGATTCGTTGTTGTCGAAGTAGACCTCCGTGCCACCCGGGAACGGGTTCACCGCCACCGCGGATGCACTCGCGCCACCGAACGCGGCGGCCGAACCTCCCGCAACGAGCGCTACCAAGACGGTCATGACCCGTCGACGCATCCGAATCCCCTTTTCATGTAAGCGCACCGGCCCTTCGGCCGGTCATGTCACCCTTGCCGAGCAGGCAGCATTCGGCAATTCGATGTGATGCCAATCACAGACAGCTTACTGTGCGCTTTCGACAGCGCCGAACGCACTCGCATGGTCGGTCGCCCATTCGGCGAATGTCCGCGCGCGGCCGAGAATTCGGGCCACGTTCGCGGTGACGATCGCATTGCCTCCCGCGCGCACGTAGGCCTGGCCCGCCAGTGCCCCGTCCGCGTATTCGACGGACATTCCGGACGCCAGCATGTATTCGCGCGCCTCTGCTTCCGGAATGTCCACGACATCCACCGGACGACCCGCGACGGCGGCCAAGGTGGCGGCCAGATCATGGGTGGTGCGCAGTTCCGGACCGGTGAGGTCGTAGATCCGGCCCGCGTGCCCAGAGGACACCAATGCTTCGACGGCGACCCCGGCGACATCGCGGGGATCGATCACCCCTTGGGCGGCATCACCGGTCATATTCGGCACCGGCTGCCCGGAGCGAATCGCATCAGCCCAGCTCAACGTATTGGAAGCGAAGGAACTCGGACGCAGGATCGTCCATTCGACGCCGCTGTCTCGCGCGGCCTGCTCGCCGGATAGATGCCACGTGCCGACGCGGCCGAGTCCGGCATCGCCGGTACCGATGGCGGAGAGCTTGACGAGGCGGCCGACCCCCGCGTCCCGAGCGGTGGTGATCAGGGCTCGATCGGCCTCCACGTACTCCGGTCCGAGCACACCGACGAAGAAGGCCGCCCGCGCGCCGCTCATCGCCTCGGCGATGGACGCGAGGTCGAGGTAGTCACCACGCACTACTTCGACGCCCGCCGGAACCCGGGCACGACCGGGGTCCCTCGTCACGGCCCGGACCGGCTCACCACGTTCGGCGAGCTGCCGGATTATTTCACTTCCGATGGTGCCCGTGGCACCGGTGATCACGATCATGCGAACCACCGTGCCGGGGCATACGCCCTGGTCTCTAGGAAATTTCGGCACACCTCGCCGGGCCTGCGCTGCCTACAGTGGATGCGGTGACCACCCTGCTGCGCCCGTCCGTCGTGACCGCCGAGCTGATGGAGGAGTCCGCACCGGCGCCGGACTCGCTGCGGGCCTGGCTGACCGAATCCGGCCGCATCCCGACGGTGCGCGACCTGCCCGAGTCGTTCGCGCACATTCCGCAGACGGCGGCCACGATCGTGCTCCGCGCCGAGCACAGCGAGGGCGGGGACGCCGACAGCGACCCCCGCGACATGCGGACGCAGACCGGCGATACCCGTGTCGCGCTCGTCGTCGGGCCGCAGACCAAGGCGATCTATTCGCGCGCGAGCAAACCCGCGGGCTGCCTCCGGCTGCGGTTGGCCCCGGGTGCGGTCCCCGCCCTGCTCGGGGTTTCGGCGGCGGACCTGACCGATCGCGTGGTGCGACTGCGCGACCTGCCCGGTCCTGCCGCTCACCTGGCCACCGAGCTGGTCCAACTCGAACAGGACGAGGTCGTCGCGTACCTCGAGGACGAGCTGCCGCGCCGCATTCCCGACAACCCGGCCCACCGCGCCCACCGCCGATTGCTCACCGCCGCCGTGGCCGCCATCGGAGCCGACCACCCACTCCCGATCGCCGCGCTGGCCGCGCGACTCTCCGTCAGCGAGCGTCAGCTCCGCAACCTGTTCACCAGCGGAATCGGCGTCTCTCCTAAGCACTTCGTCCGTATCGCCCGCCTTCGGCGCGTTCTCTCCCGAGCCGAAGACACACCGTGGGCCGACCTCGCGGCCGCCACGGGCTATTACGACCAGTCCCATATGACGGCCGACTTCCGCAGGCTGATGGGCGTCGCGCCGACCTCGTTCCTTCGGGGTGAGATCCCCACCCCTTCTCCTTGTCGTGCCCTCACTCATCTGCGCTGATCGGACCCAATTTGGCGAATCTCGAAGTTCGACTCCGGACATTTCCGGATTTGCCGGCTGTCCGGACTCGGAGTCGGCGTAGCGGCACGGGCGGTCGGCATTCGCTCGCCTCCGGTCGGCGGGTATAGCGGACGCGCGCAGTACAAGCGTTCGCAAGGTAAACGAGGTAAGCCCGCTACTCCATCGAGAAAGATCTCCACCGCGTCCGGGTAATGCGCGTGCCGCCACTCCCGCGCGAACGTCATCGCCGCCGTGACACACGCGGCGAACTCCAGCCTCAGACCGTGGAAGAACACACTGACGTGAACGTCCGTCTCCGATGAATTCGTGGATGAATCGCCGCACATCACGCACCTGATCCCAGAGTTGGCGCCGAGCGATGCCGTCGAGCTTCGACGGCGTTCGTATGGGCGCGGCGAAAGTATCGGTAGTTCTCACGGCTGACGATCACGGCCGCGACGAGCGTCGCGCAGGAGAGGAAATCGCAGTCACGGTGCAGCTCGAGCGCCTGCCTCGCACTCTCGGGATCGGAGACAGGCCAGTGCGGGTCATCGTGCGCGACCCGGTATCGCAACTCCACGACGCTGAGGAACCACAGAATCGCCTACTGCGGGGGTGAGGTATGCCAGGAATTCGACGTCACCTTCCACGGCAGGGTGATCGGCGGCGGTTGGCGGTCAGCGACGAATCCACCGACGCACGCTTCCTCCTCCGGAACGACTCCGACGCAGACTGATTCACGAAGCAGTCCGCCTCCGATCGCGCCACCACTTCGGCCGTAGGACGCAGCCGTACCCGGGCTGAGCACAGCCGCTTGCCTGTCAACCACTGTCAGTCCGAGCGATCACTACGATATGAGGTGCGCGGAGCCATGTCGGTGAACTAGCAGCACGCGTGCCAGCACATTATCGGCTAGCTCTCGAATCGAGTGTCCGAATCCACCAGCCGGGGCATACGACCACGTAGTAGTGATGTTCTTTGCGATGCACCAAGCTGCATTCTCAGGGCGATCCAGGCGAGCGTGGCTACTGTTAAGCATTCACCGTACCGTGATATGAAGAACGCAAGAATAAAACCTTTCGGTCTATTTCTAGACTCAGCTGAAAAGGATGCTCACCCAATGTGCGTGTCCGAGGCTGGCCCGACCCGGCACAGTCAGTACTATGATCTAACATGCGAAGGCGGGGTGGACAGCGGTCAGCGGCAGCCGCAAGCGCAGCGATCAAGATAAAGGGCCACGATGAATTTTTCTCCGGTACCCCACACCGGCCCAAGTTCTGCCCTGCACATTGTGTTCGATGCCGTGCATGGAACGATCGATGCCCGCGACGCCGCCGCCAGCACTCATGCACCGGTAATTCCGCGAGCACTGATTTCGACACCGGTTCAAAGGCTGCGACGGATCAAACAGCTGGACTTCGCTTCGCAGGCATACCCGGCCGCCGACCATTCCCGATTCGCACACGCGCTCGGGACCATGCACGTAATGCGGAAGCTTGTAACCAAACTCTACGATATGGGTCATCTGGGCGAGGCAGAACTTCCGCTACTTCGAGGGAGTTACCCATCGTGTTTTCACGGAGACGATGAAGCGGATCGTGCGCAGCTTCTTCAACATATGCTTCTCGCAGGCCTATTACAAGATCTGGGTGAACTGCCCTTTGCTCAAGTCACACGCCACATATGTGGTCCAAGATTCGCATTGCGTCAAGAAATTTCACACAAGACGGGTATTCCTGTGGAAGCGATCAAGCCGAAAGACGTATTCACATTGGCTTGTATCTACAGCGAGTCTCTCGTGCAATCGATTCAGGGCATCGACCTCGATTTTCTAGCCTTTCTGATAACCGGCCTCCCTTCGACCAGATCGAATGAGAAGCTCGCCCCACTCAGGCAAATGGTCGATGGCACTCTCGATGCGGATCGCTTGGATTACGTATTTCGCGACGCGCATCATACTATCGGCACGACCGGAACCGTAGATGCGGTGATCGACACGCTCAACTACTACGACGCCTCCGGGCCCGTGATGACAGACGCCAGCCCGATCTCGAATTTTCTGGTCACCCGTGCCCGACTCTATTCGACAGTCTATCTCTCACCCGCCAATAGATTTCGTTTGAATGTTCTCCTCACAGCGCTGAGGGGAATACGTGATGATAAGGGATGCGCAGAGCAAATCTTTGGTTCCAATGGAAACGAGCTGTCGCTGGACGACTTTTTGGAGCTGGACGAGGTTTCACTGACCTCGCGACTGCATCACTTAGCTCGATCTGCAGATTCGCGACGACTTGACGATCGGTCACGGAGCGCACTGGAAATATTCGCAGGCAAGTTTCACGAGTACAACCATTTTTGGATCTTCCCGTCGAGCAACGGCATAAGTACGGCGACCGAAGATTTCTCCCTCCCTAGCGAATTGTTCTTCGATACGTTCAGCGACCAACAACGGCCCATTTATCATGCGGGTGCGGTGAGAATCAAGAACGACAGTCTAAGATTTGCTGCAGGTCCTGTCCCCTTGGAGCAGTGTGCTGGGCCCTTTACTGCCATGTTCCAGTCACCTACATCAACCCTGCCTATGAAGGATTGCATCCTGGTGTTCGAGCCGGATGTCAAGCACGGCAGAGCATGGGCGCAGTTCACAAAAGCGCTCGGTGAGCAGCGACTGTATCAAGTTTTGATGGCGAACGACCCTCTGACGACGGTCGATTTTCCAACAGATACCCGGGATTTGCCCGGATTCAGTGGCCCGGCAATATTTATTTCTTTCGCGGGTGCCGATCTAGCGATCGTTCGACGTATTGCATCGGAGTTGCAACGACGAAATCGCCGTTATTTCTTTTATGCGGGGAGGTTCCAGGGGGTTGGTGACACTGCATATCACAACAGCGCGCAGGGGGTACAAGTGGCAGACGCAGTGATGATACTTGCTTCGACGAACTATATTGCCCGATATAATCAGGAACCTGATGGATACATATCGACAGAAGTATTTGCCATCAGCAACCGCCTTGCTGCAGGTTCCTTACCCTTCGTAATACTTTCTGCCGATAGTTGGAAAGAAATCGAAGGCGGCCTGCCCTGGCGAGCAGCGTTCAAGCTCGACGAAGCGCCTTTCGTAGGAAGACCGCTCAGGTCCGCCCCTCGGGATGAGGTTGCCGAGTCAGTCGATGAAATGCTCCGAGCCATTGACCACGAAGTCGAGGCCAGCTCGGAGACGAAACAACAATGAGCCAAATCGAATACTCAAAGAGCGGGGAAATCCGGATCGCATTGTTTGGGGACGCCGGAGCCGGAAAAAGTACAACAGGTCGATTCATCGAATCGACATGCGAAACACTTGGAATCGGTTTCGCACGGCTTAGACTCGCTGAGCCTCTGTACGAGGCACAGCATGCTATATACGAGATCGCGGGACGACCTCTTGCTGACAAGTACACACAGGACGGGGAATTACTCTCATTCCTTGGAAGCCATCTGCGTAAGATAAATCCGACAGCTTTGGTCGACGCATTCCGTGTTCGGCTCGAGCTGTTGCTGGCCGGCATCCGCATCGAAGGACGAGAGCGGATGGTGATCCTTTGCGACGATATGCGTTTTCCGGACTGGGACGATCTCCACCAGCTCGATTTCATTCCCATTCGAGTTATAGCCCACCCCGACCAGTGTGGACGTCGGCGGCAGCTCCGCGGCGACTACAACATCAGCCTGACGCCCTCATGGCATGAGCGGAATCTGGACGCGATCGTGCCGGCGTTCACGGTAAATAATTCTGGTTCGATACAAGACCTCGAGCGGGAAGTTCAGAGACTTGTGGTGGGGCTTCTGACATGATCCTGTCCGGAAACGCAATACGCGAAGCAGTGCAGAAAAATACGATTACTATCGACCCGTTCGAGCTACGTCTATTGAATCCGAACAGCTACAATTATCGGCTCGGCCGTTTCTTGAAGCCCAGTCCAGCAGGGGTACTGGACCCGCGGGATCATATCGAGTGGCCTGAGTTCGAGATACCGGAAACGGGTACCTTGCTCGAACCAGGTCGACTGTACCTGGGACACACTTGGGAAAAAATCGGCAGCCACGACTTTGTGACTATTCTGATTGGTCGATCATCCGTCGGGCGGCTCGGTCTCTTCCTGCAGGTGTCTGCGGATCTCGGTCATCAAGGTGCGGTGCATTCTTGGACGTTGGAGCTTACCGTCGTACAACCCGTGCGTGTATACCAAGGCATGACAATCGGACAGGTGAGCTTTTGGGTACCGCACGGGAAGTCAACTCTTTATAACGGGCTGTATGGGGACTGGTCGGGCCCCAAAGAGCACATGGCCCAACTGCTTGCCAGCGATGCCGGGGAGAAGATCCAATGATTCTCACCGGGAGTGAAATATCTCGACAGCGCGCACTCGGAAGGATCGACATCCGACCTTTCGATGAAAGCCAGGTAAATCCGAACAGTTATGATTTCCGACTCGGGTCGACCCTCAAAGTTTATACTGATTATGTTTTGGACCCGCAGCGGCAGAATCTGACGTCGACGACCTCTATACCAGCTTCTGGACTTGTATTGAATCCAGGGCGCATCTATCTGGGCCATACTGCCGAGATCATGGGCAGTGACTACTACGTGCCGATAATCAGGGCAAAGTCGTCGACAGCACGACTGGGTTTATTTGTTCATGTTACTGCAGATATCATTGATATAGGGAGCCATAACCAGTGGACCCTGCAACTGAATCCTGTTCAGCCAGTGCGTGTCTATCCTGGTATGCTCATCGGCCAAGTTACGTTCTGGAAGGTGACCGGTGAAATCACTCTATACACCGGAAAATATCAAGGCTCTATGGGTCCCGTCGAATCGCTCGTCCACTTAGATTTCACCGAAGGACACAGAGAAAGGGAGTAATACATTGATCCTCTCCAGGCCTACCATCATAAACTACATCTACAACGGGCGTATCTCAATGCGGCCATCCTTCGACGCCGCCCAGGTTCGACCATTCGGCATCCGCGTCCATCTCGGTGCGGATATTCTTCGACCGGTCGCTATGGATGTCGACTTGTCGGTGGAAACAGAAATCGACAACCTGTATCGTCGTGAGTCGATCCTGGATAAGGGATTGGTGCTCGCGCCAGGCGAGTTCGCCTTGGGCGCAACCATCGAGTCCTTTATGGTTGATCCAGAACTCGCGTGCCGGCTGGATGGGCGAAGCACGCTTGCGCGTCTCGGATTGATGGTGCACTGCACTGCAGAAACGATCGACAACAACAACAGCGAGCATCGCGCTGTCGTTCTGGAACTCAAAAATATCTCCGCATTCACGGTCAAGATACCTTACGGATACGGTGTAGGCATGCTGACGTTCATCCAAGCTTCGGAGCCGGTCGACCCAGCCGACGAACAGACGCAGTACGCTGGGCAACTGGACGTCATGGGTCCGAATCTCAAATTCCCCGCGCCCTACTTCGGTGGCCGCGGCGAAGTGAAATCCGGGCCGCTCGTAGCTCCCGTGTGAAGATCACATCCGACTTGCATATTGAATCGGCAACTGCCTTCGCAGCGAAACGCACACCAGCGGCGGCACCTGGGATGATGCTCGATCGCCAACCCCTCGGATGGTGTGTCATCTCTGATAGTTGTCGAACATAGTTCGAAGCCTGATACAGCGTGAACGATCAGTCACTATCGGGCTTCGTACGTACAGCGGGGTGTCAGCGTGCCTTTGCTCGCCGGCGCCTCTCCATCTCCTCATGTTCCAGCGCAGCCGCCTCCGCGAGAGTCGGAGCGCTCCCCCCGAGCCGCGCGGGTACCCACCGTGCACCTTCGACCATGGGGTAGTTGCGTTGGGCGCGTTCCAGAAGCTCTCTCATCCGGGTCCGCAACGTTGCGGTGAGGTCTCGAGCTGGTCGGTTGGGCGGGATGGGGTCGCCGATGCGGATGTGCACCGGGAACTTGTGACGGCCGAGCTGTCTGGGAATGTCTTTGGTCCAGATCCGGTGGGCGCCCCAGATGACCAGCGGAACGATCGGGACGTCGGCTTCCACCGCCATGCGCGCCGCGCCGGACTTGAATTCCTTCAGCTCGAAGCTACGGCTGATCGTCGCCTCGGGATATACCACCACCAGCTCGCCCTCGCGCAGCGCCGTCACCGCGCGGGCATACGATTCGGCGCCCGCCGTGCGGTCGACGCCGATCGCTTTGCAGCGCTTCATGAGGAAGCCCACGATGCCGTGCTCGAGCTCTGCCTTCATCATGAACCGGACATTGCGGCCGGACTTCCGCCCGACCAGTCCGACCTCCATGAAATCGAGGTAGGCCGTGTGGTTCACGGCCAGCACCGCGCCGCCGGAGCGCGGAATGTGCTCTTGCCCTTCGATATCGATGCGCAGACCCTGGGCGAAGAAGATGGCGCGGGCCAAGCCGGTGAGGATGTCGTAGACCGGTTCCCGCGCCATCACAGCTCCCGTTACTGATCCGCCGCGTCCTCGCGGGCGGCCTTCGCCTCGGCTTCGGCGGCGTCCATCGCGTCCGCCTCTTCCAGGGTAGGAGCGCTGCCGCCCAGTCGGGCCGGAACCCAGTACGCACGGGGCTCGTGCACGTAGTCCTTCTGCAGGTCCAGCAGCATCTCCTGCATGGTCGAGCGCAGCTCGGCGGTGAGTTCCGCGGCGGGCTCGAATGGCTGGATCGGCTCGCCGACCGCGATCGAGATGGGCGTGTTGGTGCGACCGAGCCGTTTCGGGAAACCCTTCGTCCACACCCGTTGCGCGCCCCAGATGACGATCGGGATGATCGGCACCTCCGCCTCGATGGCCATGCGCGCCGCGCCGGACTTGAATTCCTTGATCTCGAAACTGCGGCTGATCGTCGCTTCGGGATACACGCCGACCAGTTCGCCCCGGCGCAGATATTCCACCGCGGCCTTGTAGGAGTCCGCGCCCGCCGAACGGTCGACCGGGATGTGCTTGAGCGCCCGCATGATCGGACCGGAGATCTTGTCGTCGAAGACCTCTTTCTTGGCCATGAACCGGATGTAGCGCTTCGGGGTGCGCACCGGCAGGCCCGCGTAGGTGAAGTCCATGTAGCCGGTGTGGTTCACCGCCAGCACGGCGCCACCCCGGGCGGGAATGTGTTCATCACCCTTGACGGTGAACTTCAGACCTTCGATGAAGAAGACGGTTCGGGCGAGCCCGATGATCGTCCGATAGACGGGTTCCACAAGTCCGCTAGCGTAGTCGCTGCCCGCCCCCACCGGCAGATCGCCGCCATCGAGCCGCACCGGAGCCAGGACGCGTGAGCAGCCCGAACCGAACGCCCGGAGAGAAGAGGATCGTCGAAGTGGAACGCGCCCGACCGGTACCGCGCGAGTACGACCGCCGTTCAGCGAGTGTTCGGACTCGGGCGTCCGCCGGGCGAGCCGCCCGGGGTGCGCTCATCGGCGGCTTGATCCTGATCGGAACGGTCGCCCTGACCGGTTGCGACTCCGTGGTCGGCATTCCGGAGGAGAGCGCGCCGCAGGCGGCCGTCCGGACCACACCACCCGCCGCCGTCCCGACCACGCCGCCACCGAGCACCTCGGCGCTGCCCCCGGTCCCCGCCGACGCTCCACCGGTCGGCGCGGTCACCGGGCTGCCCGCCGCCGCCACCGCGATGCAGCGCTGGGCGGCCGACCTGCGATCGCACACCATCGCCGAAATGCAGGAGAAGTGCTGGACCGTCGCGCCCAAGAACGTGGCCGACATGTACCAGGACCAGCAGGAGATCCTCACCGCTTTGGCGCAGCCCGGCACGGCGACCGAGCAGGCGGTCGTCTGGAAGAGCTCGACGACCACGGTCGCTGCGGATCGCGCCGAGATCGAGACCGGCTATGCCTGCCCACGCGTCGCCGCGGCGGGCGCGGAGATCGCCTACAACGACGCCGATGCCCGCCACACGGTGCGCCGGTACCTGTCGCGCTTCGTCGGCACTCCGCTCGACCCCGCCGACAAAGAGGGCGACTACCCTTTGATCTGTAAGGCGTCCCCGGCGACCTGGGACCCCAAAGGCACCGGGCGTCCGAGCCCCGCCCCGCTGGCCGACAACCAGGGCGTGCTCACCGGGGCCACCGAGTTCGCCGACCAGCAGATCCGGTCGGAGCAGGTGAACACCGATTACATCGCGGTGCTCGTACCGGTGACCAACTCCTCCGGTGTGACGCAGACCCGCACCTTCACCTTGCGGTCCGAGCCGGACGGCTACTGCATCGGCGACGTCTCGCCATAACTACTACCCTGGTTGGCTGGCAACAGCAGGAGGAGCAGCTAGTGCAGATCACCAGCGTCGGACACGCCGGATTCCATATCCGCACCGCGGCCGGGTCGATCCTTTGCGATCCCTGGGTGAACCCCGCGTACTTCGGTTCCTGGTTCCCATTCCCCGACAACACCCAGCTGGACTGGGACGAGCTGGGGGCATGCGACTTCCTGTACGTCTCGCATCTACACCGCGACCACTTCGACGCCCGGACGCTGACCGAGCACGTGAACAAGGACGCGACCGTGCTGCTGCCGGATTACCCGGTGCCCGACCTGCGGCGCGAGCTCGAACAACTGGGCTTCCATAAATTCTTCGAGACGGAGGACTCGGTCAAGCACACAGTGACCGGTCCCGGCGGCGACCTGGACATCATGATCATCGCGCTGCGCGCGCCCGCCGACGGCCCGATCGGCGATTCGGGGCTTGTCGTCTCCGACGGCGAGACGACCTGCTTCAACATGAACGACGCGCGACCGGTCGACATGGACGTGCTGCACGACGCGTTCGGCCACGTCGACATCCACCTGCTGCAGTACTCGGGTGCGATCTGGTACCCGATGGTCTACGACATCCCGGCCCGCACCAAGTCGAACTTCGGCAAGCAGAAGCGTCAGCGCGGCATGGACCGGGCCCGCAGCTACATCGAGCAGGTCGGCGCGACCTGGGTGGTGCCTTCGGCCGGTCCGCCGGTGTTCCTGGACGACGAGCTGCGCTACCTCAACGACGATCGCGGCGACGAGGGCAACATCTTCCCCGACCAGAAGGTGTTCCTGGAGCAGATGCAGATCCACGGAAACGCGGGCGGCATCCTCATGATCCCGGGTTCGGTCGCCGACGTGCGCGGCGCCGAGCTGACGTTGACCCATCCCAGTGACCCCGCCGAGATCTACGACAACAAGGCCGAGTACATCGAGCGGATGGCGCAGCGGCTCGCGCCGGTGCTGGAGGCCGAGAAGGCGACGTGGGAACGCGGCGAGGGATCGCTGCTGGAACCGTTGCGGAAGTTGTTCGAGCCGATCATGTCGCAGAGCGATGTGATCTGCGACGGCATCGGCTACCCGGTCGGCTTGGTGATCGGCGAGGAAACCATCGTGCTGGACTTTCCCAAGCGCACGGTGCGCGAGCCGATCGAAGGCGAGGGCCGCTACCGCTACGGCTTCCGCATCGCGCCGGAACTCGTGCGCACGGTGCTGCGCGACCGCGAGCCGGACTGGGTGAACACCATCTTCCTGTCCACCCGCTTCCAGGCCTGGCGGATCGGCGGGTACAACGAGTTCCTCTACACCTTCTTCAAGTGCCTCACCGACGAGCGCATCGCCTACGCCGACGGCTGGTTCGCCGAGGCGCACGACGATTCCGCCTCCACCGAGCTCAGTGGATGGGAGGTGCAGCGCCGCTGCCCGCACCTGAAGGCGGACCTGTCGAAATTCGGAGTTGTAGAGGGCAATACCCTCACCTGCAACCTGCACGGCTGGCAGTGGGACCTGGAGTCGGGTCGCTGCAAGACGTCCAAGGGGCACGAACTGCGGTCGCGCAAGCTCGACTGAACCCCGCATTCCGGCCGGCGCGTACACGCCGGCCGGAACCGATTGCCGAGAGATTGCTACATGTTGGTGACTTCGCGGACAAGCCTCGACGACCACGGGCACCACATACAGCCGGGCAGGAATGCGCCACACGCCTCGTCCAGGTGGTCGTTGACGTACATGATGCTGGCGTCGCAGACCTCGATCGCCATGGTGAAGAACGTGATGGTCTCCGGGTCCAGATGGAAGTCCCAGCCCGGGTTGTAGGGGGCCGGAAGCTTCCGGATCCGTCCCATGACGTGCACGGACATCTGTTCGTCACCCGTCAGGATGCGGCGGGCTTCCTCGATCCGCTGCTGGTTGTTCAACTGGATGATGAACTCTTTGCCCGAGTAGTCGGTGAATGCGAAGAGCGCCATGTCTTCCCCTCTTGTCGGTGGGTCCTCTTGTCGATGGATGGCGAATTCCGCACCGGTGCGACTCGATCCTATCCGCGCCGAGCCTGATATTTGCTGAGAATTTGCCAACCAGCTGATAACCGGGCTCGGGTCGGTCTCGGCGGCGAAAAGGAGGTACGCCCCGAAACTAGATTCCCGCCGTAATCCTGCTGCGCTCCGGCTTGCGCGGGGCTGATCGCACCTTGCCGATCAGCTCCCGGATCGCAATGCCACCTCTGGCGACCGGCGCAGCGACACGTCCCTCGGGGTCGATCAGCACCGCGGACGGGGTGCCGCGCACCCGGTAGCGCAGGGCCGCCGCGTTGCCCTGCTGCACGAGAGACGGGATCGCGCCCAATCCCTGCTCGATACCCCAGGCGGCTTGCTCGGCGGCATCGCCGTTGCCGACCGCGACAATCGTCAGCGCGTGTGCTGTTCGCGCGTGCCAGCGGGGCAATTCCCGGGCCAGCGCCGCACACAGCTCGCAGCCCGGATGCACGAAGACCAGCAGTACCGACTTCGCCGCGGCCAGCAGATCCTCGAGCGTGGTCTTCCTGCCATCGGTATCGAGCAATTCGAACTCCGGCGCCACCGCCCCGACCGGCAAGCCCTCCGCCCCCAAGGTGGACAGCGCCTGCTCGTCCACCCGGCGGCGCAGGATGCGCAGCTCACCCGCCAGCCATACCAGCACCGCGACCAGCGCGGCCACCACCGCACAGCCGATCGCGTTGTCGGCGGGCAGGCTCCTCGGCACCCGTGGATGTGTCTGCGCGCCGAGGGCGACGATTACGGCGAGCGCGGCGAGAAGGCCGTTGCGTACCAGCGTCTTCGGCCCGATCGGCGCGGCGCTAACACCACCGAAGCAGGAACACGACGGATGCTCACCGCGCCGCAGCAAGCGAGCGATCGCCGCCGTGAACACGGCGAGCAACAGCAACGCCGCCAGCGCGGCCACGCCGGATACCCGCGGAAGCAACACGCCGGCCGCGATGATCGACTCGGCGATCGGCAGCCCCCAGGCCACCGTCGGCGCCCAGCGCAACGGTATCCCGAAATCGCCCACCGCCTGCCGCGTCGCACTCCGATCCGCCAGCTTGCCCCACGCCGACAGCCCGAAAACGACACACAGACCCAGCCGCGAAACCCACACACCGTATTCGATCAGCATGAGCGCACCCTCCCACATTCATGCGCTTCGGACATGAATGCGCGAGGAGTGTCCTCAGGACTGCGAGCGAGTGGCGACGGCGACCGCGACCAGAGTCAGCACACAGCCGATGACCGCGGTGACCGACAGGCCCGCGCTGGTCGGGGCCAGTACGTCGAGGATCACCGAAACCAGCAACTGCCCCGCCACCGAAGTGAGCCCCAGCAGCAGGACACCGATCCAGCGAACCGTCAGCGCGGCCAGCGCGATGAACGCGACGCCGATGAGCCCGCCCAGATACAGCCACGGCTCGGCGGGGAATTCGGCCGGACCGCCGGTAGCGGCGGTCACCACGGCCGCGAGGACGAGCAGAGCGACCAACCCGACACAGAAATTGACCATCGCCGCCGAGAGAGATCCGCCGACGGCGCCGACCTTGCCGTTCACCGCCTGCTGCCACGCCAGGCCGATGCCTGCCAGCGCGGGCAGCACGATCAGCAACGCCGTCGGGGTGCCGCGCAGCGCTTCGGGAACCGAGAGACCACCATCGGTCGCGCCGGTGTTGCCCGATCCGGCGATCAGCACCGCGACCACGCCGAGCGCCGCACCGGCCAGACGTACCGCGGTGACCGGCGTGCGGCCGCTCGGGCCGAGGCCGAGCCGATCGACCACGAGGCTGCTGAGCAATTGGCCCGCGACGGTCGCCACGGTGAACGCGGTGACCCCGATGGCCGCGACCGTCAGACCCTGGCACGCGACGAAGAACGCGCCGCACAGACCGCCGAGCAACTGCCACGGCCGCAACGCGCCGTCGGACAACGCGAGCCGCACCTGCCGCATGCCGTCCCGCTGGCGCGCGCTCACCGCGAACACCACCGCGAGCGCCAGCAGTCCGGTGGCGAAACTGATGGTGGCGGCGGCGATCCCGTCGTCGAGTCGCGCACCGAGCGCGCCGTTGATCCGCCCCTGCACCGCGACACCGGCACCGATCCCGAACCCGAAAACCAGTCCCACCCTCGCCTGCGCACTCACGACCCGCACGCTACCCAACGGACCCCGGCGACGAGCGGCTCATGTTCGCGGTGCCACTCGCGGTCAGTCGGAATGGGAAGGAAGCCAGCGCGGGGCGAGGGTGGCTATGGCAAGGATGGACCCACCGAGGAGGGCCAGGAGGGTGGACATGGAGAACCAGAGCGTCACCAGGGCGGCGAAACCGAAGACCACCAGGGCGAACACCTCCCCGAGGAGCCCGGAGACGGAGGTGACGGTGGCCCTGGCCGGGCCTTCGATGGCGTCCTGAAGACGGGCTCCCGCGACGATTCCGGCGTTGTAGACGATGCCGTAGGAGATTCCGATCGCCGTGAAGCCGAGACCGGTCAGCGGGTAAACAGCGTCCGGACGGCCGGTCGCGAGCCCGGCGACCAACGCGCCGGCGAAGAACAGCAGACCCGCGAAACCCACCGCGACCGACATCGTCCGGCCCGACATCCCTTCGGTGCGCCCCGCCAGTACCGAACCGGTCAGCGAACCCAGCACGGTGAGACCGACCAGCAGCGGCACCACGGCTGTCGAGACGCCCGCTTCCTCCGCCAGCAGGGCGAAGTACTCGTCGAACGCCGTGATCCCGAACAACAGCGCCTCCAGCAGCACGCCACAGCGCACGGCCCGCACCCGAACCGCTTCGCCCACACCGGCCTTCAGCATGGTGAGGTATCGCGCGAACGGCCGCGCGGGCTTCGCGAGGTTTCCCGGCTCGATCACCGCGACCTCGGAGGCGAACTCGCCTTCTCCGGTGCGCTCATCCACGACCAGAGCACCGGACACGCCAGCGGGCTGCGCGGGCGATGCCTGCTCCTCGTCTTCCAGATCGTCCACATTCGTAGCGGAGACCGCCTTGGGCGCCGTGGGCAGCGACAGCGCGATCAGCGTGTGCAGGGCCGCGACCGCGACGCTCGACCAGCCGACCAGGGCATAGCCGCCATAGAGGTAGAGGGGCGTCGCGGCGACGATGGCGACGACGACGGCCGCTTCCGCGCCCGCGCGGGTGTAACCGAGGATGCGCGGGTAGGCCGCGGCTTCACCGCGGGCCGCGAGGTCGTCGTAGAGCAGCGCCTCGAACGTGCCGGAGGCCAGAGCGCCCGAGGTACCCCACAGCACGAAACCGGCAGCGAAACCGGCAAAGGAGGGCGCTACGGTCCACAGCGCGAAGCCTGCCGTCAGCAATACGCCGCTGAGCACGAGCAGCCCACGCCGCGAGACGGTGTCGGCCCACGCACCGGAGGGCACCTCGAGCAGGAACGAGGTGGCCGACCAGATCGCGAACAGCAGGGAGATCTGCCCCGTGCTCGTGCCGTGGTCGGCGAACAGCAGGGCATACAGCGCGTACAGCGGAATCAGTTCACCGATGCTCTTGAAGAGCACCGCCCGAACCGTCAGCGAGCGCAGATCGAGCGTGCGCGCGCTACCCGCTGAACGGGCGCGCAGCGATCGGGCGAATCAACAGCCATAGATGAGCAAACGCATGTGCAACAGCATGCTCAC
The DNA here is from genome assembly GCA_019930625.1 of Nocardia asteroides. NCBI lineage: Bacteria > Bacillati > Actinomycetota > Actinomycetes > Mycobacteriales > Nocardiaceae > Nocardia > Nocardia asteroides. The sequence goes on along the minus strand of CP082844.1, from coordinate 2,054,931 downwards.
GGTCGGCTCGCGCCGTCAAGCGAATTACGGCAGCGGCACCCAGCCGTTGGCGGCGACCGAGTCCCCGTCGCCGAGTTCCCGATCCGTGACGCCGGGGCCGACCCGGCCCTTGTTCTCGTTCAGGTCGCTGATCAGCTCCGACACCGGATGCGAATCGCTGTAGTGGTAGCCCTGCGCGAGCGCGAAGCCCAGTTCGGTGAGCACCGCGGCTTGGTACTCGGTCTCCACGCCCTCGGCGATGACCTGCAAGTCCAGCGCATTGGACAGGGCGGCGATCACGCCGAGCAACGGCGGCGCGGGCGAGTCCGAGCGGATCGCCGCGACGAAGGACTGGTCGACCTTGAGGATGTCGCTCGGCAGGGTGGCAAGCCTGCTGAGCGAGGAGTAGCCGGTGCCGAAGTCGTCGATGGCGATGCGCACGCCCCGGTCGCGCAGGGTGTGCAGATTCTCGATCGCGGTCTGCGATTCGGCGGCCAGCTCGCTCTCGGTCACTTCGAGCACCAGCTGATCGGCGGGCCACCCGGTGCTCGCGAGGATGCCCGCCACCCGGTCGGCGTAGCCGGCTTCGGCCAGCTCCAGCCCACTGACGTTCACGTTCAGCGTCAGGTCGAGCTGGGCGAAGGTTTCCTGCAACCGTGCCGCGTCCGCGCAGGCGCGGCGCAGCACCAGCTCGTCCAGATCGGCGATGAGGTCGTACTCCTCGGCGACGCGGATCAAGCCCTCGGTGGTGACGTCCGGCTGCGCGCTGGAAGACCAGCGCAGCAACGCCTCCACGCCGACCGCCTTGCCGCCGCCTTCGGTCAGACTGACGATCGGCTGGTAGTGCACGTCGAGGGCGCCGCGGTCGATGGCCTCGCGCAGCTCCACCGCGAGCGGCAACTGCCGGGAGGACTCCAGCACCGTCCGGTTGCGTCCGGCCTGCTTGGCCCGGTACAGGCCGACGTCGGCACGGCTGACCAGCAGCGACCCGGACTCCCCCGGCTGCCAGGAGGTCACGCCTGCCGAACAGCCGGTGGTCACCGCCGCGCGCAGCTGTTCGGTGAGCAGGATCGCGGCCTGCTCGGTGGTGTTCGGCAGCAGCAACGCGAACGCGTCGCCGCCGTAGCGCGCAAGGCGCTGGTCGGGGGCAAGCAGTTTCGACCAGGTGTCGGCCACCCGTTGCAGGACGGCGTCACCGGCGCGGTGACCGAGATGGTCGTTGATCTTCTGGAAGCGGTCGAGGTCGACCAGCACCAGCGCGAGTCCCTGCTCCGTCCTGGTGGCCTGCTGGATCGCGGTGTTCAGCGCCCGGTCGAAGCCGCGGCGGTTGAGCAGGCCGGTGAGCACATCGATGTCGGCTTCGGACGCCATCCTGGTCAGGATCCCGACGACGACGCCGACGCCGAAGGTCACGCCTGCCGGGATCAGCCCCGACCACCACGGCAGCCCGGGAGTCACCGGCCGCGCGGGCAGCACCCACAGGCACAGCGCCAAGGCGAACGCGATATGGGCTGCCGCCTGCGACCAGGCGAAGAACAGGGCGGCATCGCAGGCGATGAACACGTAGAACGCCGCGAGGCTGATCGCGCCCACGGTGTTCGGGAACGAGTGCACCGCGATCGTCACCAGTACCGTCGCGATCGCCACGTAGACGTGATGGATCGAATGCGGCAGGCGCGGCCCCCACGCGAGCAGCGTCAAACCGAGCGCCAGCGCTACCGCCGCCGCTCCGCCCACCAGCGGCCGATTACCCTCCTCGCCAGGGGCGATGGCGGTGATCAGTAAACCGAGCACACCGCCCATGACGTAGAACGCCCCGGTGGTCCGAGCCATGACCATAGCCGTCGCCAACGCAGACGCGGCCCGCACCCGGGTTCGGGTATCGCCGCGAGACCCGATTCCTCGCACGATGAATAGCCTAAACATAAGGAATCCCGCCGGTTGCCACATCCCGGGAATCCGGCATGGCGAACGATTGGCTATTCATCTGAACGTCATTCGCGCGTAGTCAGTTCGACGGTTGGAGCACGTCGGTGCCGACAAATGGGACGAGCGCGGGCGGCACACGAACCGACCCGTCGGCTTGCTGATGATTCTCCAGGATGGCCACGATCCAGCGGGTGGTCGCGAGCGTGCCGTTCAAAGTGGCGGCGATCTGCGGCCTTCCGTTCGCGTCCCGATAGCGGATGCTCAGTCGGCGAGCCTGGTAGGTGGTGCAGTTGGACGTCGAGGTGAGTTCCCGATAGGTCTGCTGGGTGGGCACCCACGCCTCACAGTCGAACTTGCGCACCGCCGAGCTGCCGAGATCACCGGCCGCGACATCGATCACCCGGTAGGGCACCTCGATCGCCGCGAGCATCTCCTGTTCCCAGGCGAGCAGGCGCTTGTGTTCGGCGTCGGCCTGGTCCGGCGTGGTGAAGACGAACATCTCGACCTTGTCGAACTGGTGCACCCGGATGATGCCGCGGGTGTCCTTGCCGTAGCTGCCGGCCTCCCGGCGGAAACACGACGACCAGCCCGCGTACCGCTTGGGCCCGCCGCTCAGGTCGAGGATCTCGTCCGAGTGGTAGCCCGCCAGCGGCACCTCCGAGGTGCCGACCAGATAGAGGTCGTCGTCGGCGAGGTGGTAGACCTCGGCCGAGTGCCTGCCGAGGAACCCCGTGCCCGCCATGACCTCGGGGCGCACCAGCACCGGCGGGATCATCATGGTGAAGCCGTTGGCCACGGCCTTCTGCGCGGCCAGTTGCAGCAGACCCAGTTGCAGCAGCGCGCCGTAACCGGTCAGGAAGTAGAACCGGGCGCCCGATACCTTCGCGCCGCGCTCCATGTCGATCAGGCCCAGCGACTCGCCGAGCTCCAGGTGATCCTTCGGCTCGAAGTCGAATTCCCTCGGCGTGCCGATGGTTTGCAGGACGACGTAATCGTCCTCGCCGCCCGCGGGCGCGCCTTCCTGCACCACGTTCGAGATGGCGCGGTGCGCGGCGTCCAGATCGGCGTCGGCGGCGTGCTGCGCGGCCTCGGCCTCCTTGACCTTGACCGACATCTCCGACGCCTGCGCCAGCAGCGCGGACCGCTCCTCCTTGCTCGCCTTACCGATCAGCTTGCCCATCGCCTTGTGCTCGGCGCGTAGGTTGTCCGCGGTGGCCACCGCGGCGCGCCGCGCCGCGTCCGCCTCGAGCAGCGCGTCGACGAGGGCGGGGTCTTCGCCGCGGGCCCGCTGCGAGGCGCGGACCGCGTCGGGGTTGTCCCGCAGGAATCGGAGGTCGATCATGGGCCACCAGCCTAGTGGTCGGTGTGTTGCCGTTTCACCCCGATATCCCAGGATGCGGTCCATCGGCGCTCGATCGCGCGCATAGTGGGCTTGTGGGCACCCCTTTCGACGAGACCGCCATCGACAACGCGCTGGCCGACCTCGCGGCGGGCGAGAAAGCCTGGGCCGCGACCCCGCTGCGCCGCCGCCGCGAACTGCTCGACGAGATCCACGCCCGGACCGGTCGCTTCGCCGAGGACTGGGTGCGGGCCGCGTGCGTCGTCAAGGACCTCGACGAGAACTCCCCGTCGGCGGGCGAGGAATGGATGTCCGGCCCGCTCACCCTGCTCCAGGCCACCGCCGCGCTGTCGGCGACCCTCGCCGCACTGGAGACCGGGCGCAGCCCGCTGACCGGCATCACGCTGCGGGAAGCTCCGGGTGGACGGGTCGCGGTGCCGATCCTTCCGCTCGGCGTCTACGACCGGCTGCTGCTCAACGGTTTCCGCGGCGAGGTGTGGCTGCGGCCCGGCGTCGACGCGGGCACCGCGCGCAAGCGGGCCGGACTCGGCCAGCTCGATCCCACCGCGACCGGCGGGATCGGCGCCGTGCTCGGCGCGGGCAACATCACCTCGATTCCGCCGTTGGACGCGCTCTACGAACTGTTCGCGCACAACCGGGTGGTCGCGCTGAAGCTCAACCCGATCACCGACCCGCTGTTCACCGTGTTCGAGATGGTGTTCGAACCGCTGCTGGAGCTGGGCGTGCTGCGAATCCTCACCGGCGGCGCGGAGCAGGGCGGCTACCTGGTGCGCCACCCCGATGTCGCGCACGTGCACATGACCGGCAGCGCGCAGACCCACGACGCCATCGTGTGGGGCCCCGGCGCGGAGGGCGCGCAGCGCAAGAAGGACAACCGGCCCCTGCTGGACAAACCGATCACCAGCGAGCTGGGCGGCGTCTCGCCGACCATCGTGGTACCCGGCGACTGGTCCGCCGCCGACCTGCGCTACCAGGCCGAGCACGTGGCGACGCAGCGGCTGCACAACGGCGGCTACAACTGTGTGGCCGCGCAGGCGGTGGTGATCGGCTCCGAGTGGGACCGCAAGGACGAATTCCTCGCCGAGCTGCGCCTTGCGATGGAACGAGCGCCACAACGCACGGCGTACTACCCGGGCAGCGACGCCCGTGTCGCCGGGGCGCTGGCCTCGTATCCGGAGGCCGAGCGTCTCGGCGCGGGGCGGGTGCTGGTCGACGGGTTGCCGCCGACCGGCACGCCGCTGCTGCGCACGGAGTACTTCTCCCCCGTGCTCGGCGTGGTGGAGCTGCCCTACGCGGGCGGTGAGTTCTTGCAGCGCGCGGTGGACTTCGCGAATGCCGAGCTGACCGGGACGCTCGGCGCGAACGTGATCGCCCATCCGACGACCATTCGCAGGCTCGGCATCGCCTTCGACCGCGCCATCGAGCGGCTGCGCTACGGCGCGATCGCGGTGAACACTTGGACCGGGCTGGCTTTCCTGACGCCGCGGGCCGCTTGGGGCGCCTTTCCCGGGCACACCCTAGACGACGTGCAGAGCGGGATCGGCGTGGTGCACAACGCCCTGCTGCTCGACGATGTCGAGCGCACGATCGTGCGCGGACCGTTCCGGCCCGCGCCGCGCTCGCTGCTGGGCGGCGAACTCGCACTCTCCCCGAAGCCGCCGTGGTTCGTCGACAACGCCACCGCCGCGATCACCGGGCGCAGGCTCACCGAGTTCTACGCCGATGCCAACCCCGCCCGGCTGCCCGGGGTCTTCCTGTCGGCGCTGCGCGGCTGACCGCGACGCGCCGGTGCCGCGCCGATCGGGCAGGTCGTGGCACCCCGGCACGGACGCTGCCATGATGGACCGCGATGTCCTCCGAACATGTGTCCCGGTCCCCGCAGGCGCCCAAGCGCGGCGCGTCGTCGCGCGCCGACTCGGTACGGCGCTCGTTCGACTCCGCCAAGGCCGCGCTCGCCGACAGCAAGCTGCGCGACTTGCATCTCTCGGCGCACACGTTGCGCTGGGGCCTGCTCGCGGTAGCCGTCGGCGCCGTCGTCGCGGCCCTGGTGACGCTGTTCGTGACCGGCTTCGACAACGAGAAGGGCCTGGAAGCGCACAATCCCGGCGCGCCGGCGCTGCCCGTCCTGGACAAGGAGTTCGGCACCGCCGCCACGGGCGATTGCCTGAGCTGGACCAAGCCCGACCGGTCCGACCTGGTCAAGGTCAACTGCTCGAACAAGCACATGTTCGAGGTCGCGGCCGACATCGATATGAGTCGCTATCCGGGCAAGGAGTTCGGCCCGGGATCGCGGTTCCCCGACTCGTTGCGGCTCACCGAGCTGAAGGAAGAGCACTGCGTGCCCGCGGTGCAGGAGTACATGTCCGGCCGCTTCGATCCGCGCGGCAAGTACATCGTCGGGTTGATGTACCCCAGCCCGGACGGCTGGCAGCACGGTGACCGAACGCTGCGCTGCGGCTTGCAGGTCGCGGCCAGCGTGGGCACCCCGCCGTCGGCGGGCAGCGCCACCGAGCACGATCAGTCCAGGGTGTACGGGCCGGGCGTGTGCCTGGGCATCAACCAGAACCTGCCCACCGATCCCGTGGACTGCGCCCAGCCGCACGCCGTGGAGATCGTCTCCACCATCGATCTGGGCGCCCACTTCACCGGCGGCCCGCCCGCGAAAGACGACCAGGACAAGTTCATGGAGGAGGAGTGCGGCCGCACTTCGACCGAGTACCTGGGCGCGCCGGACGTGATCCGCAACAAGACGCTCACGCTGTTCTTCGACTACATCGACGCCCGCAGTTGGATGGCGGGCAGCCGCAAGCTGGACTGCATGATCGGCAAGGGGGCTGATCGGGAAGGCTTCGCGCCGATCACGGGTTCGGCCAGAGGCGACATCCTGATCAACGGCCAGGCTCCGGTGCCGCCGCCGAACAGCGGCCGTTCCACGCCCACGCCGCTGCCCGGCGCCGCCCCACTGCCGCCGCAGCCCCAGCCGAGATAGCCGAGCGCCGATGCCCGTTTCGATGTCCGCCGACCGGTTCGAGGAATTGGTCGGCGACGCACTGGATCTCATTCCGCCCGAGCTGGCGCGCGCGATCGAGAATGTGGTCGTGCTGATCGAGCCGCGCAATCCGGAGGATCCGCATCTGCTCGGCCTGTATCACGGCATCGCCCTCACCGAACGCGACAGCCAATACGGCGGAGCGCTTCCCGACACCGTGACCATCTACCGCGACGCCATTCTCGAACTCTGCGCCGACGAGTCGCAGGTGGTGGAAGAGGTCGCGATCACCGTGATCCATGAGATCGCACACTATTTCGGCATTGACGAAGACCGCCTGCATCAGCTGGGATGGGGCTAGTCTGAACGAGCTGTATTGCGCGCCCCTGGCGAGGGGTGTGTAATCGGCACGGAGATCGAAAAATTGGGGATTCGATGGAACCGATCGCGTTGCTGTCGCGTCCTATCACTCGAAGGGGGAATTCTCGTGGTTCCGCCCCACAGCCACTAGAAGGAGTCGAGTCATGGTTGGACATGTACTGATCGCACCCGAAGCCATTCTCGCCGCCGCGGCCGAACTCGACCTCGTCGCCGAACGTCTGGCCGCCGCCGCGGCGATCACCGCGCCCGCGACGCACGTGCTGCCCTCCGGCGCCGAGGAGGTCTCCTTCCTCAGCGCGAGCCATTTCAACCAAGGCGCGATGTCGCACGACCGTGCGATCGCGCAGGCAATCCTGGAATGCCACCACGCGGCGGCGACGCTGCGCACGCAGTTGGCGCAGCATGTCGCCGGTGATGTGGTGCGCGCCGCCGGCATCAGCGCCATCCAGGTGTAGTTCGGGCATACAGTTCCATCAGCTGAAGCAGGGGAGAAATCGAACATGGTTGCAGGAGTCACCGGGGTGATCTGGGCTGCGCGCCCGTCGGAGATCAATTCGGCCACCCTTCACGCGGGCGCGCACGCGATTCCGATCTCGGCCGCCGCCACCGCCTGGGGCGGTCTCACCGCCGCCTGGGTCGACGCTACGACGACCGTCGCCAGGGTGATGGCCGAACTCGGCGTCGGAATGCAGGGCATCAACGGTATCGCCGCGCTGAGCAAGCTCACGGGTTTCCTCGGCTGGTCCGAGCAGCAGGGCGTCCAAGCCGCCGCGATGGGCGCGAAGGCCGCGGCGAACGCCACCGCCTACACCGTCGCCTCGCTGGCGATGCCGAGCCCACCCGAGATCGCGGCCGTCAACACCGCCTTGGCCGCGTCGGCGAACCCACCGGGCGTGCTGAGCGGCGCGTTCGAGGTCGCGGAGGTCGCCAGGCACGCCATGGACATCCGAGCCGCGCTGGTCATGGAAACCTACGAGGCCGCGACCAGCGCCATGGTCGCCACGCCTGCCGAGTTCGCGCCGCCGCCGCCGATCGCCAAGGGCGCCGGAACGGCCAGCCCCGAACAGGCGGCGGACACCGCCGGCGAGGTCCCGGCGGATCCGATCCAGGCGGCCGTCGCCGCCACCCAGGCGTTCTTGAGCAACCCCGGCGTGGCGAGCGCTGCCACCCAAGCCGCTCAGGCCGTCGGCTCGATCGCCACCACCGGTGTCTCCACCGTCGGAAATGTCGCAGGCAGCGCGATCGCGGCGGCGACCAGCACCTCCGCGCCTGCCTTCTCCGGTATGGCTCCGATGGCCATGGGCGCCGGGGCGGCGGCCACCGCTGCCGGCGCGGCGACCCGCGCGGTGTCCTTCTCCGGCCTCGGCTCGGCGGCAGGCATCAGCAACGGCTCGCTCAAGCTGCCGGAAGGCTGGGGCTCGAGTGGCACGATCGGTGGAGGCTCCGCTCCGGTGCAGGAAACCGTCGCGGTCAAGGCCGTCGACGCGGCGCCGGTCCGGCCCGCGAACACCGGCAACGGCAACCCCCTGCTCGGTAACCAGGTCCGCAGCGACGAGGACGACGAGACCGAGCACGACGGTCGGGACTACCTGCGGTCGACCGAGCACTTCAACGACGGCCGTCTCACCGCCGATGGAGTCATCGGCGGTGACTTCAGCGGGACGGGTAGGTGACCGTACTCGGTGCGGGCCGCGGCCCGTCGACGCTTGAGTCGGTCGTCCTGTCGCTCGACGAGATGCAGTTTCTGATCGAGAAACTGCAGATCGAAGTTCCCGTCGTGTTGAACGCTCGCGCACGCTACGACAACGTGACCGATCACCGAGCGGCGATGGACGCGGCCGCCGAGTCGCTCGCGCAGCGGGAGCTGATCCTAGATGGCGCGCTGCACCGCGACTTGGAGAATCGGCTGCGCGCGCTGAACCGGCCTCACTGGATCATCGCGCTGCGGTTGGTCGTCGACGGGTGGGTCAGCCGCTTCTGTCTGGCGAAGGGCGCCGACCTCCCGGTCGTCGCCCTTCGGGGACAGGACTCCTATGTCATCGATGAGGCCGGAATCGATCTGCCCGGTACGGTTCTCGCGGCACTCGGCTACGCCGAGCCGCTCGAGTTGTACGGGATGAACGCTCCGACCGAAGAGCTCGCCACAATCTTCGGCGACACCGGCGACGCCGCGGCCACCGCGCAACGGCTGACGAAGGTCGGCAACCCCACGCACGATGCGAAGACCTTGGCCGCGGCCCTGGTCGAGATCCACTCGTACGCCGAGATCGTCGGGGTGATCTACGGGGACGGCACCCGAGACGTGGCAGACAACCACATCGCCGTCTTCAATACGCGCGCAGGACGATTCATCGCGACCGCGAGCAAGTCCGACGACGGCGTGAAGTGGACGTCACTCAGCAGCGGAACCCCCGCGCGACTGCGCACGGCGGTGCAAGATCTGATCACCTCTTTGCCGGAACGCGAGGATTTCCCGACCAATCCGAAGCTTTCCTGAACCACCGAGCAACCGTCGCTAGCCCATCGGATCGTCGGAGGTCGGCGAGACGTCATATCCGAACGGCGGCGTGAACCTGCCCCAGCGAATGCATTCCCACCCACCATCGGGCATCGGTACCAACTCGATGGTCTCGGTATTGTCCAAGTGATTGTTCGTCGTGAACGGCGGGCGTACATCCGCGAGCGTGCGGCCGACCAGCCGCATGGCGGCGCCGTGAGTGACCACCATCACGTCGCCGTGCCCGTCGTCGTCGGGCGAAAGATAGGTGTCCCGCAATTCGGCGATCGCGGGCAGGAAACGGTCCAAGACGTCCTGCGCGGATTCGCCACCGGGTACCCGAACCGTGAGATCGCCCTCGTGCCAGGCACGGTAGATCCGCTGGAAGGTTCGGTGCGACTCCTCGCTGTGCTGTCCCTCCAGGTCACCGGCCTGTACCTCGTGCAATCCATCGAGCACCATCGCCGCGACACCGGTCGCCGCCTCGATGTAGCTCGCGGTCTGACGCGCACGCAGCGCCGCAGAGGAGAACAACACCTTCGGCGGGCGCAGCAGACCCTCACCGAACGTTTTGGCTTGTGCCGCACCGCGTTCGGTCAGCGGCAATCCGGGAATCCTGGTGTCCAGCAGCTTGGCGACGTTACCTTCGGTCTCTCCGTGCCGGACCAGAATCAACCTGCCGGTCATAGGTCCGCCATCCCCTTTCTCAACTGAATCAACCACTCCGCCGCCGCTTCGTCCGACGGTGGCGGCGTGCCCCCGGCCGAAGTCGCGGGCCAGGACCCGAGATAACGGATCCGCGCGGTGCGGTGCAGCGCCTTGAGCGCCTCGGCCACCGCCGTATCGTCGATGTGCCCGACGCAGTCGAGATAAAAACGGTAGGTGCCCATACCGGTTCGAGTGGGCCGGGACTCGATCCTGGTCAGATCGATGCCGCGCGTGGCGAATTCGGCGAAGGCGCGCATCAGCGAGCCCGGTATGTTCGGCAACTCCAGCACGATCGAGGTGCGGTCGGCTCCTGTGGGAGGCGGCGCCACCGTGGGCCGGGTGCACAGCACGAAACGCGTGATCGCCTGCTCGTGGTCGGCGACCCCGGAGGCCAGTGCGATCAACCCCAGCCGTTCTCCCGCCAGCGCGGTGGAGACCGCGGCATCGGCGTGGCCCGCCACCACGTCTTCGGCGGCCGCGGCGTTGGACGCCGAGATGTAGGACCGCGCCTGCGGCAGGTGTCGCGCGACCCACAGCCGCACCTGGGCGGCGGCCACCGGGTACGCCGCGAGGGTGCGCACATCCGGCAGCGCCGTGCCCGGCTTGCCGAGGATGGTGAAGCTCACCTCGAGTTCGGTCTCGGCCACGATCTGCAGACGCGGGCCGATTGCCAGCGAGTCGAGCGTCGCCGAGATCGAGCCCTCGACGGAACTCTCGATCGGCACCACGGCGCCGTCCGCGTCACCGGAGCGGATCAGGTCCAGCGCGGCCCCTTGGCTGGGCGCGGCAATCCGCTCGACGGGTCCGTCGAAGGCTCCCGAGGATTCGAGTTCTGCGAGGGCCATCTCGGTGAAGGTTCCGGAGGGCCCGAAGTACGCGATTCGCGGCACGGTTACGACATTACTTGCGCACCCGCCCGGCTCCCCACCGATTGCAAGGGCCAAGCCCACGCCCGGTATCTGTTCGACGGCCGCCCGAGCGGCGTTCAGCCTCCGTTGAGCACGCGCAACGCGTCGTTCACCTGGTCGCCTGTCTCGGTCTCGACGGCGAGAAGGACGGAGCGGACCGCCTCGACGGCCGCTGGTTTCAGGGAAGTCAGAAAGGCGATATCGGGGTTGCGCAGCGCGGTGCCGATGTCGTCACCGCAGAGGACGGCGGCCGTGGCCGCGACAATGGCCACCGCGCGCTCGCCGGAGGACGTGCGCGCGACGAAGCCGGTATCGGAGTGGGCCACGTGCGCGAGGAAGTCGGCGATCTCGTTGTCCGCAGCGTCCAGCTCCAGAGTCGGCGCGGCGGGGCTTGCGCCGATGTTGCGAACCAATCCGTCGACCAGACTGCGCCGCGCGGGCGTCGACAACATCACCAGCACCGGTTCTCCGGATTCCGACCCTTCCGACACGCCCTCACCGTAACAACCCCGACCCAGCCGTCTCGACCCAGTTCGTCGCGCTCGAGTCGATCGGAACGCTTGCGGAAGCGGACAACGTCACTTAGCTTAGGGTAACCTAATCAATACGCTGAAGCGCCGCTCGCTCCACGGAGGTTTGTATGCCGCGTCCGACCCCGACCGTCGCACCGTCCACCGCCGAGCGGGTGCGCAGCGCGTGCGCCCACGCGGAGCAAGCGGTGCTGGCCATGCCGGGCATCGATCCGACACCCGCGTCCGTGCACCACGTACGGCAGTGTGGCGACGCGGTGATCGCCGTGCCGACAGCCTCGGTCGCCGCACTCCTGGCGGGCAACTCCGGGGAGCAGGGTGCGCCCGCGGTGCTGGAGCTCACCGACCACGCCCCGCTGCCGCTGCGCGAGCCGGTGCGCGCACTGGTCTGGCTGCGCGGCTGGGTGCGCGCGGTGCCCACGCAGGCGCAGCGCGCACTGGCCACCGAGGTGGCCAAGGAGCACCCGCATCCCGCACTGCTCGACATCGGCTTCGGCGCCACCCTGCTGCGGCTGGTGATCGACTCCGCGGTGGTGGCCGACTCGACCGGCGCGGAATCGGTGAGCAGCGAGGAGTTACGGCTGGCCGCGCCGGACCCGTTCTGCGCCATGGAATCCGCGTGGCTACAGCACATGCAGGCCGACCACGCCGACGTCGTCGCCCAGCTGGCCAGGCACCTGCCGCCGCGTCTGCAGCACGGCGTCGTGCACCCGCTGGCCATCGACCGCTACGGACTCACCCTGCGGGTGGAAGGGCACGACGGCGACCACGATTTCCGCCTGCCGTTCAGCGCGCCGGCTGACGACATCGAGGCGCTCAGCCGCGCGGTACGCATGCTGGCCGGCTGCCCGTTCCTCAACGGCCTGCGCCGTATCTGATCCCTCGGTTCACGGGCGCAACCAGCCCCCGACCATGGCCGCGGTTTCCTCGACCAGGCGCTCACGGTCCAGGTGCGCGGGCGGGTCGAGCCCGATCCGCAGGCTGCTGGCCAGGCCGACGCTGACCATGACGTACGCCTTCACGTCGAGTTCGTCGTCGGGCAGCGGTCCGAGCAGATGCAGCAGGTAAGCCCTGGTCAGCACGAGCAGTCGCCGTTCCAGCTCGCCGAAGCCGAGCCCGTCCAGCGACGCCCGCGCGGCCAGGGCGCGCACCAGCGCGCGACGCTCGATCAGCGCGTGCACGATGCCGCGCAGGCTGAGCGCGAACGACTCGCCCGGGTCCAGCGAGAGCCCGGTGAGCACCGCCGCGGTGAACTGCTCCTCCAGCTCGGCGAGCAACCGGGTGCGCAACTCCGCGAGGATCTCCTCCTTGTCGGCGAAGTACCGGTAGAGCGAACCGATGCTCATACCGGCGTGGGCCGCGATCCGGTTGGTCGAGGTGTTGTCGACGCCGCGCTCGGCGAAAAGCTGAGTAGCGGAGTGCAGTATGCGATCGCGAGTTTCTCTAGCTCGCTCTTGTTTCGGGCTTTTTCGCCGGATATCACCCTCTGCGGACATCAGCGGGTTCTTGGTCGAAAAGCGAGTAGAAGGTGAGCATTAGCTCATTTTAGGCTGGGTCATGGCTCAGGACAGCACGGCGCCCGCGACGATCGCCGCCGTCCCCGACGGCACCGTTCCCACCGAATTCCGCTACTGGGATCAACTCGGCGACCCGCGCGTCCAACGAGCGCGCAAGCTGTGGCGCGCCGTTTTCCGGTTCGACCCGCAACCGTCCGAGGAACTGGTTCAGCGTTTCGCTGCCGCCTACTACCAGGTCGATCCGGTCGCCGAGGCATTCGTCGACGAGGTCTACCTCGGGCCGATCGGACCGAAAGCGGGGCGGGCCATGCTGGACCGAGCGCTCGCGCACGGAGTCGCCGCGGTCCCGGACGCGCCCGCCTCACTGATCCGGCTGTTCGGAGAGTTCGAGACCCCGCCCGCGTGGCTCGACCTCGCCGCGGTGGAGCACGGCGCGAAGGTGTTCCGACGCTGGGGCACTTCGGTATTCAGCTTCGCGACGACCAGCACGTTGGAGATGTACTCGGAGAGTTCGATCACCAAACCGCTGTCCTACACCGGCGGCTACGCCGGGGATCGGGCGCACAAACGGCAGATGGAGACGGTTCGTTTCTGGATCGACGTCTCCGAGCCGGGCGGGTTGGCGCCCGGCGCCCGCGGCAGGCAGACAGCCATGCGCGTGCGGATCATGCACGTGTTCATCCGGCGCAAGCTGATGCAGCGGCCGGAATGGGATCACGCGGCGTGGGGCGTGCCGATCAGCGTGGGCGACGCGACGTTGACGCTGATGGCGGGCTGCCTGGTGCCCGGCCTCGCGCTGTGGAGCGTGGGTCATCAGACCACGATCCGCGAGATCGAGGCGACCTTGCACTTCTGGCGTTATGTCGGTCACCTGCTCGGCGTCCAGCCGGACTGGTATCCGGCGAACTTTCGCGAATCCGTGCAGTTGATGTTCGCCGCGTTCGTCAAGCGAGCCCGCACCGCCGGAGCGGACGGCGCGGAACTGGTCGAGTCGTACCTACCCGCCTTCGCGCCGAAGACGAACACGCCGTGGCGCAAGCGAATCCGCGACGAGATCAACTACCGGATGCAGATCGGCTATACGGCATTCTGGCTGCCGCCCGCGACCTACCGCAGTCACCGCATGCCCCGGCGCTTCCCTTGGGTGCTGCATCCGATCGCGCAGTGGCCGGTGTTGTTCGCGCTGGAGACCGCACGCAGACTGGTGCCCGGTCTCGACCAGCTGGCCGACCGGGTCCAGCGATCGCGGCGCGAGACGTGGTACCGCAACGAAGTGGGCGACACCGTCGCCGAGTTCCGGCCGGTGGAGGAGTTCCGACGCTGACGCGCCGCACACCGCGCCGGACGGGCGCAATAGATTCGACCCATGCGCGCGGAGTCCGATGCCCAGTGGGACGAGGCCGAGCCGACGGATCGGCAACGGCTGGCGATCAAACTCGAGATCGCCGTGGTGCTGCTGGTCACGTTCGGGCTCAGTGGACTCGGTGCCGCGCTCTCGCTGGTGGAGAGCGCGCTGGCCCCGGGCGGGGTCGGCGGTCGAACGGTCGCGCTGAACCCCTCTCGATCCACGCAGTCCACCATCGACCTGTTGTTCCAGCTGCTCAGCGTGCTGCGCCTGGTGGGGTGGGCGGCGCTGGGCCTGTATCTGCTGTGGCGCGGCGGCCTCGGACCGCGGCTGATCGGGCTGGCGAACCGGATTCGCTGGCGCGCGGACGTGCTGCCCGGCGCGGCGCTCGCCGCGCTCATCGGATTGCCGGGATTGGGGTTGTACCTCGTTGCCCACGCCCTGGGCATCAGCGTGACGATCGTGCCCGCCTCGCTCGGCGACTACTGGTGGCGGCTGCCCGCCCTGATCCTCTCGGCCTGCGCGAACGCCTTGGCCGAGGAGATCATCGTGGTGGCGTTCCTGCTCACTCGGCTGCGTCAGCTCGGCTGGTCGGCGAACTCGGCATTGCTGACCTCCGCCCTGCTGCGCGGCAGCTACCACCTGTATCAGGGACTGGGCGGCGGCCTGGGAAATTTTGTGATGGGCGTCATATTCGGGCGCTATTGGCAGCGTTCGAACCGGCTGTGGCCGCTGGTTCTCGCGCACGCGACCATCGACGCGGTCGCCTACATCGGTTACACCGTTCTGCGCGGCCATGTTTCATGGCTCCCGTGACGCAACTGTGCCCTCCGGAACGCTAACGGTCCGGTGCGGTCGGCGAATTACGAAGCAGCGCCGTTTCCGCGTGCGCCCGGTGTCCACATGCGGCACCTCACAACGGCCGGATAAGTAGAGTCACAGTGATGAATGGCGACGACCCCCAGCGCAACGCGCGTACGCGCCGGATGCCGCCGCCCGGCAGGCCCGGTGAACCTCCGATGCCCCGCCGCATGCCCCCTCCGGCACCCGGTGGCCCGCCGCAGATCGAGCCCACGCAGGTCATGCGGCGCGACGGAACGGCCGGCCCGCACGCGCACCCGTTGGCATATTCGCAGGTCCCCCCGGAACCGCCACGACGCATGCCGCCGCCTGCCCCGGCCCGCAGGCACGCCCCTACCCAGCGCCCGGTCCCGCATCAGGAAGGTCCACCTCACGCCCCCACCCAGCGGCCGGTCCGCTACGACGACGAGCCGCCTCACGCACCGACCCGCAAACCGCGCCCGTATCGCGAAGGCCCGCCGCCGGTGCCGCCGCGCGGCGCGCGCCCGGCGCGGGCGCCACGACCGCGCCGCAAGCGCCACCCCTTCCGCTGGTTCCTGGTGATCGTGCTGGTCCTGGTGCTCGCCGCCGTCGGCGCCGTCATCAAGCTGGACAACTCGCTCAACCGCATCCCCGCGCTCGCGAACTACGCCCAGCGCGTCGGCGACACCCCCGGCACGAACTGGCTGCTGGTGGGCTCCGACGGCCGCGGCGGCCTGTCCCCCGAGCAAGAGCGGGAACTCGCCACCGGCGGCGAGGTCGGCCCCGAGCGCACCGACACGATCATGCTCGTGCATGTGCCGAAATCGGGCAAGACCACCCTGGTCAGCCTGCCGCGCGACTCGTACGTCAGCATTCCGGGCCAGGGCAGGGACAAGCTGAACGCCGCGTTCGCCATCGGCGGCCCCGCGCTGCTGGTGCAGACCGTGGAGATCGCCACGGGCCTGCGCATCGACCATTACGCGCAGATCGGCTTCGGTGGCTTCGCCAGCGTGGTCGACACGCTCGGCGGCATCGACGTCTGCGTCCCGAAGCCCATCGACGACCCGCTCGCCGGCATCGACCTGCCCGCGGGCTGCCAGCGCCTCAACGGCCCGCAGGCCCTCGGTTTCGTCCGCAGCCGCGCGACCGCGCTCGCCGATCTGGACCGGATGAACAACCAGCGGATCTTCATGGCCGCCCTGCTGAAGAAGGCCACCAGCGGCGCCACCCTGGCCAATCCCTTCAAGCTCTGGCCGCTGGCCTCCGACACCGCCAAGTCGCTGAAGGTCGACAACGGCGACCACATCTGGCACCTCGGCGGGCTGGGCTGGGCGCTGCGGGGCGAGACCGTCGCCACGGCGGTGCCGGTCGGCGGATTCGACGACACCGCCAGCGGCAATGTCGTGCTGTGGGACAAGGAGAAGGCGAGCCGGTTCTTCGACGCGCTGGCCGACGACCGCGCCATCCCGGAGGATCTGCTGACGCGGTAGCGTCTGTGCCATGCCGGACACCGACGATGCCGACGAGTCCTTCCCCGACTTGCTGCGCACGCAGATCCGTCACGGATTCACCACTGCCCAGCAATATCTCGCCGCCGCCGTGTACTTCGACTCACGCAGGCTGCCGCAGCTGGCCGGGCACGCCTACGCCAGGTCCCGCGAGCATCACGGCAACACGCTGCGCATGGTGCAGTACCTGCTCGACCGGGACCTCCCGGTGCGGATCGGCGGGTTGGACGAGATCGAATCGATCTTCGAAAGCCCGCGCGGCGCAGTCGCTGTGCTGCTGCGAATCGAGCAGGCCCGCAGCACTCAGATCGGTGAGCTGGCTCGTGCTGCCCGCACCTCCGGCGACTATCTGGGCGAACGATTCATCCGGTGGTTCCTCGAGGAACAAGTCAAGAGCGTTGCCGGGATGACCACACTGCTGGCTGTCCTGGACCGCGCCGACGGGCAGTTGTTCGACGTCGAGGAGTTCGTGGCCCGCGAGATGCGGACGCGGCCGCGCACCGATATCCCGGCGCCGAAAATGGCTGGAACAGCGCGGAATTAATTAGGCAACACTAGCCTCAATAAGGCTGCACTTGGATGACACGCGACTTGACCAGCGCTAATGTCGATGCCATGTCAAGCCATCCGGAATCCCCACGCAGCAAATTCCATAGCCTGTTGCACGATCAGATTCGGCACGAATTCAATGCCGAGCATCAGTACATCGCGATTGCGGTGTGGTTCGACAATGCCGATCTGCCGCAGCTGGCCAAGCGGTTCTACAAGCAGGCGGTCGAAGAGCGCAATCACGCGATGATGATCGTGCAGTACTTCCTGGACCGGGATATCAGCATCGAGATCTCCGGTATCGACGCCGCGAAATCGCGGTTCGAGACTGCCAGGGAGCCGATCGCGCTGGCGCTCGCCCAGGAGAAGACGGTCACCGAACAGATCATCCAGCTGGCGAGCACGGCTCGAGAAGAAGGCGACTACCTCGGTGAACAGTTCATGCAATGGTTCCTGAAGGAACAGGTCGAGGAAGTCGCGAACATGACCACCCTCCTCACGATCGCCGATCGCGCCGGGTCGAACCTGTTCGACTTGGAGGATTTCGTCGCCCGGGAAATGAGCGGCCCGAGCGATGCCTCCGGTGCGCCTTCGGTGGCAGGCGGCTCCGTCTGACGGAAATCGCCGAAATACCGATAGGCCCGGTTTCCGCCACGGAACCGGGCCTATCGCTATTCATGGTTGCTATCGGCGTCGAGTCGATCCGCGGCATCGCGACGACGGTTTCGCCACATTACACAGCAGTTCGGTGAGTCTTCCCTAAGTTCCAGCAGTATCGGCGGCAATCGCAATACGGATCAGCTGCCGAGGACGCAGAAGTTTCTCACGTAATGCCGGGGATCGCGACTCAGCGCAAAGTGACCTGACGCGACCGCAAGCCGTCGCGGGAGCGCCGCTCCTCGGCCGTCAACGGCGCGTCGACGGCCAGCGCCTCGGACAGGCGCGCACCGAATTCGGCCGCGGGTTTCACCCATTCGTCGGGGTGCCGCTCGTGGTCCAGGTCGAACACCGGGACCAGCACGCCGTGCGTGCGGAACGACCCGGCGAAGCGGGAACCCTCACCCAGATGCAGACCGCCCGCGGCGTGCACGCGAGCGAGCGCCAGCATGAGCGCGTCCTCGTCCTCGGGGCGCACCCAGCGGATATGCGCCTTCTCCCCCGCGTCCACCCACCAGGCGGCGCCGATCGCGTCCGCGTCCAGCCCGAGCCGCGCCGAAGGCATGATCGCCTGCTTGGCCTGCTCGATGGTGGCGGCGACCTGCGGGTCGGGCTCGACGCCCGCGGGCACCCACCAGTCGAAGTCCTGGTGGACGGTCAGCTCCAGGCTCGCCGCGGGATCGATGACATCGGCCAGCCGCGGACCGCCCGCGACGCTCTCCACGGAGGTCAGCGAATCACCGGGCTCGGCGGACTGGGTCCACAGGATCGCCGCGGCCAGGTCGGCGGCCGGGTCCGCGCCCTGGAACTGCACCTGCGCGCCGACGTAGCCGCTGGGCTCGTCACCGGCGCGCACCAGCGCGGCCACCGCGCCGGGCAGCACCGTGCCGAGCACGACCGAGCGCTCGGCCGCGATCGCGGGCGACAGCGTCAGCTGCGCGGTGGCCGACGGAACGAATTCGCGCAGCGCGACCAGATCGCACTCCGCGGCCAAGCCCTCGAACGGACGCGTGACGGCCTGCGCCGCCTGCTCCTGCGCCGCTCGCCGCTCGGCGAGACGCTGCGCCCGGTTTCCGCCGGGCTTAGGACTGTTGCGCTTGCTTTTACCCACGAGGGGTCAACCTACACCTGTGTTCGTTCCTCCAGCGCCTGTGGCGCTGGGTGTTCGCGGCCTTTATGGCTCGCGTGGAATCGACCGCCGTCGGCGACTTCGGCGCGGACGCGGCGGGCACTCGGGGCAGCTGTTATCGCGTGCGGTGGTGGTCGACTGCGGGTAAGCCTCGACAGAGAGTCACCCGGATCCGGTTCAGGCAGCGGGGAGCAGCGACTTGGTACGGCCGGGATGGTTGGTGGCGATCCAGCTGACACCGAGGTCGGCGCACAGTTGGACGTCGTGCGGATCATCGACGGTCCAGCAGTAGGTGGCACGGCCCGCGGCGGCGGCCTTGTCGACCAACTCGGGGTGCTCACGCAAGGTCTTCACCGAGGGGCCGACGGCGGTCGCGCCGACAGTGGTGGCGGCCGACCCGCCCAGGTAGCGCGACGACTCACCGAGCAGAACGGTGGGCAGCAGCGGCGCGGCGCGGCGAATGCGCCAAACCGCCGTGGCGGCGAACGACATCACGACCGCGCGGGAATGGTCGGCCGAGGCGGGGGTGGCGATGCCGAACCGCTGGAGCTCGGCGAGCAGTTTGTTCTCGACCAGCGCGCCGTATCGGACCGGGTGCTTGGTCTCGATGAACAGTTTGGTCGGCCTGCTGCGCCAGTCCAGCACCAGGCCGATCAACTCGCTGAGGGTCAGCACCGAGGCGGGCGCGCCGTCGGAGCCGAAGTCGAGGGCCCGCAGTTCCTCCAGCGTCATCTCGCTGACCAGCCCGCTGCCCGAGGAGGTCCGGTCGACGGTGCGATCGTGCACGCACACCAGATGCCCGTCCCTGGTCAGCCGGACATCGCATTCGACGCCGTCGGCGCCTTCCTGGAGCGCCAGCTCGTAGGCGGCGAGCGTGTGCTCGGGACGCGCCGCCGAGGCGCCTCGATGCGCGACGACGAATGGCGCGCGACTGCCGTGGCTCACTTGGCCATGACCTCCTTCTGCTCACGGTCCTCAGCACCGTTGTCCTCGTGCGTCGCGGCGTCCAGCTCGGCGCGCGCCGGTTCGGCCGCGGTTTCCCGTCCGCCGGGATGCACCGGCTCGATCACCGGCACGGCCGGATCGACCGCGATCAACCAGCGGCGCGTGGACCGGGTACGACCGAGCAGGTCACGTCCCTCGATCGTGCGCAGCACCCAGAGGGTCAGGAGCGCGACCGCCGCGGCGACCGCGTCGGTGAAGGCGGTGAACAGCACGCCGTCGGCCTTGGCCTGCAACGAATCCGCGGAACGCCACAGCAGCGCGGCGGCCGCGAGGAGGCCGCTGAACGCCCAGGCGGCCCACCAGATCCGGATAGCACCGCGCGCACGGGGGTCGCCTTGGAGCGCGGCCACTTCGCTCAGGAAGATTCCCGGCCACACCAGGTTCACCACCGGGACCAGGCACCCGGCCGCGAGCGCTCGCGGCGAACGCGGGTCGCGCCGCCCGGCGGCGGCGTAGGCCGACCGCCTGATCTCGATCAACCTTCCGACCGTGGCCAACGCAGCCAGCAGCGCGAGCACGATCCCGAGCACCGCGGTGCCGATCACGAACGCGTCCGAGGCGAAGAGCGCGGCGGGGTGGATCAGGCGCGTCCGGTTGTGCAACAAGACCGCGTAGCGCACCAGTTCTGCGACAGCCGCGAGCGCGAACACGCACACTGTCGCGAGGAGCAGTCCGGTCACCGAGTCGGTCAGTTTGCCGAGCGGACGGCGTACCGCGCCCTTGGCTTGCGGGGGCGGATCGATCAGACCCCAGCGCGGGATCTGCGTGTACCGGGGCGTCCGGCTCTCCGTGATCGTCGGGGCGGGCGGTTGCGCTCGGCGGCCGCGGTGGTCGGGTTTACGCGCCACCCAGCGGTAGTTGCGGCGGGCGGCGGGCGCGTCGATCGGCGCGGGCGAAAGGAGCACGCCGCGGCAACGCGGGCACCAGTGCATCGGCGCCCCTTGCACGGCCCAGCGCGCACCGCAACGCGCACAAGGTTGCACCACCGTACTCACCCGCGCACCTCGTTCTCTCGTCAGTAGATCTTCGCCTCGTGGCCGCCCTCCGCGACCAGCGGGCGGCCTGCCTGCTGCCACGCCACCATGCCGCCTCGGACCTGGATGGCCTGATACCCGATGTGCGTGAGGTATTCGACCACCTGCAGGGATCGGCCGCCCTGCCTGCAGACGACGTAGAGATCCGCGTCGTACTCCAGCTCATCGATCCGGGCGGGCACGTCGACCATCGGGATATGCATCGCACCCGGAGCGTGCCCCAGCTGCCACTCGTCGTCCTCACGGACGTCGAGCAGGACCGGTCGCGGCTGGTCGGCCGACGCGGGCGCGCTGCTGTCGAATACGGCAGGCAGGTCCTCCACCGTGACCGACGGAACGTGGGGGCTCGTCACAGTTTCGATCCTGCCATGGGCGGCGGACCGCCGTGCAGTTCCATGCCCGGGGACGCCCTCGACAGCGACCTTCGACTTCAGGTATGTTCTCCTCTCCGAAACTCGACCGCGCGCCCGCTCGATGCGACCTGTGCATAACTCCGTCGAAGTTATCCACATAATCCACAGTTTGATCCACAAGGCGCGGCCGTCGAGGACACTCCGCCGCAATGGTCAGGCGCCCAGGCAACCGAGTAGCTACTATTTCGGGCCGTTTTCGGGCTTTCGGTCCGTAACTGGACCCTTTACCTGACGGGTGACCCGCTTCACTCCCTAACGCGCGATGCGAATGACCGATCCGGGACTCCCCTCCATGTCCATCCCGGAGCGGCCATTCGTCGCCGACCTCGGAACCTGCGGCCGAGGAGGCTCCGATATCTACTTGGACGGGGCGGGGGCGCATTCGGTTCCATGAAATCCGGATCGCCGCGGAAATAACCCGTCTCGGCGACGGCGATCGCCTAGCCTGGGCGCATGAACGTGAGCAGGGGGCTTCGCCACGGAATGGACACCGCAGGGCTGAACGTCGCGTTGTCCGAGGCCGCGTGCCTCGGTCTCGCCGTCGACGAGGCTGCCGACGAACTGCGGCTCGACCTGGAAGTACTGACTCTCCCGGAGCAGGGGACAGCGGCCGACGACTACCGGGTGCAGGTGACACTGACCGGCGTGAGCCGGGTCGCCGCTTCACTGCGGACCCAGCACTGGGACGACCTGGCACCCAGGGTGCTGCCGCTGCGCCTGGACGGCTTGGACCAGGCCATCCGCAGCTTCGGCGGCGGGCGGCTGCACGGCTGGGAGTTCATCGATATCGATGACAGCGGCTGGGCGCTGTGGAGCGAGCTGCTCAGCTTCGACACCCGGATCGATGATCACGAGTCCGCGCACGTTCTGGAGTTCTCGCAGGAGGAGGGTATCGATCCGCGCGAGCTGGATGTCCGGGTGTGGTTCGACGACATCGTCGTGTACGACGCGCGAGGCAAGCAGATCCCACTGAAAGACTTCATCGCGGGCGGTGCGCGATGGTGGCAGGCGCACGACGCGGGCGATCCACGTGCGACTCGTCCAGGCATCGCTCCGCCGCTGTAATCGGCCCGGTTGCTACTCGTCGCGGGGACCGCGCATCCGCGCTCGAATGCGCGGTTCTCCCTTGTCGGGCGATCAGGCTTCCAAGCCCACAGGGCAGCTCACGCCGGTCGCGTGCACCGGGCAGTATCCGCCGGGATTCTTCGCCAGGTACTGCTGGTGATAGCCCTCTGCGTAGTAGAAGGCCGCCAGTCCGGGCAGCGGTGCGACCTCCGTGGTGATCCGGCCGTATCCCGCCGCGGCCAGACGCTTGCCGTATACCTCCGCCGTCGAGCGGACGAGGTCGGCCTGCTCGGTCCCGAAGGTGAAGACGGCCGACCGGTATTGGGTGCCACGGTCGTTGCCTTGGCGCATCCCCTGGGTGGGATCGTGGTTCTCCCAGAAGTGCTTGAGGATGCCCGCGTAATCGATCACCGCCGGATCGAATACGACGAGCACCGCTTCCGTGTGACCGGTCCGCCCGCTGCACACCTCTTCGTAGGTGGGATTCGGCGTGTACCCGCCGACGTAACCGACTGCTGTGGTGTAGACGCCGTCGAGTTCCCAGAAACTCTTCTCGGCGCCCCAGAAACAGCCCATCGCGACGACCGCCAGTTGCAGCCCATCGGGAAACGGCGGACAGATCGGGTGGCCGTTGACGTAATGGGTATCCGGCACGTCGAGCGGTTCCGGCCGGCCGGGCAAGGCTTGTTCGGGAGTGACCACGGCGGGTTCGGGGAGGCTCAGACGCCCCACTAGTTCGTCGTACCACGACATGGTTCGATGCTACGCGTGCGTTTCCTGTGGTGCCGTTGTGCGTGATGTGACGACGCCCGACCCGCCGGGTGTGAGCGGCGTCACCGGAATGCGCGAACGTCGGCCCAGGTTGGAATCGACCGGGTGTACGAATGATGGTTGGCTGTGCGCGGAACAACGGGCACAACCAGCCCGACATAGGAAGGGACATCGTGGCTGAGTACACGCTGCCAGATCTGGATTACGACTACAGCGCCCTGGAGCCCCACATCTCCGGGCAGATCAACGAGCTTCATCATTCCAAGCACCACGCCGCTTACGTCGCCGGTGCGAACACCGCACTGGAGAAGCTGGAAGCCGCTCGCGAGTCGGGCGATCACAGCGCCATCTTCCTGCACGAGAAGAACCTCGCGTTCCACCTGGGTGGGCACGTCAACCACTCGATCTGGTGGAAGAACCTCTCCCCCAACGGCGGTGACAAGCCGGTCGGCGAACTGGCCGCGGCGATCGACGACCAGTTCGGTTCGTTCGACAAGTTCCGCGCGCAGTTCACCGCGGCGGCCAACGGTCTGCAGGGCTCCGGCTGGGCGGTGCTCGGCTTCGACACCCTCGGCCAGAAGCTGCTGACCTTCCAGCTCTACGACCAGCAGGCCAACGTTCCGCTCGGCATCATCCCGCTGCTGCAGGTCGACATGTGGGAGCACGCCTTCTACCTGCAGTACAAGAACGTGAAGGCGGACTACGTCACCGCGTTCTGGAACGTCGTCAACTGGGCCGACGTGCAGGAGCGCTTCGCCAAGGCCACTTCGCAGGCCAAGGGTCTCATCTTCGGCTGAGCCCGCTCGGCACACCGGAACGGGTCCGCGAATCCGTCGCGCCACGCGCGGCCGGGTTCGCGGACCCGTTCTGTTTCCCGGCTGCGCGGGCACTTTGCCCGCAACATCCGTCCACCCACCACGAATCGGAAGCCGGCGAGGTCGAGCCCGCTCCGCCGGGTACGCAGCGCGATTGCTGCCCCCACGGCCTCCGAGTGTCCGATTGGCACTCTTTGGTACTTGTGTGCCAGGTGACTCGTGGTTCATATTCGGGAATCCAGACCAAATGGACGGGCAAGGTCGCCCCCGGTGAGACGACGGGAGGCAGAAATGCGCACGAACGAACCGATCGGCATCACGCCGTTCCACGCGCGCGGATCCCTGCGAGGCTTCGTGATCTCCGGACGCTGGCCGGACACCACCAAGGAGTGGGCGCAAGTACTCGTGCTCGCGGTGCGTGTGGCCACGCTGCCGGGGCTGCTCACGACCTCCACGGTGTTCGGCGTCCGTGAGGACCTGCCCGACGACCCCGCTCCGGGCACCGTCGGCCTGGTGCTGGCCGAAGGTCCCGTCGTGGGTGAGGAAGCGCTGGAGCCGGGCCGGTTCGCCGAGCATGTGCCACCGGCGTTGCTGGTGCTGCATCCTCCTTCCGAAACCCGGCCGTCGCTGCCCGAATGCGCCGGCGCGGCATCCGGCTGCGTCCTGCTGCCCGGCGTGCCCCATCTGGGGCTGGAGCACCGGGCCGCCTGGGTCGAGGCGGAGTCGGACGGAACGGTCACCTCCCTGGTCAGCCGGGTCGGACTCGACCCGATCAGCGATCCCGACACTGCGGTTCTGGCTATGCTGCTGGCCGCGTGAGGGTAACCGAAACTTGCCACGTGGATCGCCAAACTTATTGTGCGCATTGCGATTTCGATTACAACGGGTTGGCAAGAGCTGAGCCCGCCGGGTAGAGTCGGGAGCAGCGAAGGGGAGTAGCCCCCAATCGCACAGTCGACATACTGACCCGCCGCCCTGCCATGGGCCGGGTCCGGCTGTGTGAACCGGCTTCCGTCGGTGGGCGAGACCTTCGGCCTGGACAACCTTTCGTTGTCGGCCGGAGGCCATCCATCTCTCCGACCGGCAGGCCGGAGACCTGGGAGCCGCCACACATGATCGCCACCGTCTTGCTGAGTATCGGCATCGTCTTTCTCGCCGAGCTGGGCGACAAGTCCCAATTGATGGCGCTGACGTTCGCGCTGCGCTATCGCTGGTGGGTGGTGCTCGGCGGCATCGCGACGGCCTCGGCCGCGGTACACCTGATCTCGGTCGGCGTCGGCCATTTCCTCGGTTCGGCCCTGCCCACCAGGGCGATCTCGCTGATCGCCGCGATCACCTTCCTGGCCGTCGGCCTGTGGACCCTGCGCGAGCACTTCGGCCCCGGCGATGACGATCCCGCGCCCAAGACGCCGAGGGCCGCCGGCGCGCCGTTCCTCGTGGTGCTGTCGGCGTTCCTGCTCGCCGAACTGGGCGACCGGACCATGTTCGCGACCGCCGCGCTTGCCACCGACTACGACTGGGTGGGCGTCTGGCTGGGCTCGACCATCGGCATGGTCGCCGCCGACGCGCTCGCCATCGCGGCAGGCATCCTGGTCGGCAAGCACCTGCCGGAGCACGCGATCGGCATCGGCTCTGGACTGCTGTTCCTCTACTTCGGTGCGGCGACCCTGCTCGGCGCGAGCGCACCGGCCCTCGGCGGCGCCGCCGTCGCCGGGCTCGCCGCGCTCGCTCCCACGCTGGCCGGTGCGGCGCTGCTGCTCACGCGGATGGCTCGCCGCACGAGCACAGCGCAGCTCCATACAGTCCGCCACCCCGGCGCAGCAGATCCAGCAGTGGTTCTCGCAGCGCGAGCAGACCGTCGGAGTCTCCTGCCGCGATCCGAGCGGTGACCATCGAGCCGATCGCGGCCGCCAAGGCCTGACAGGCGAAACGCTGCTGCTCGGTCCGCGCGTCGAGCACGGCGGCGATCAGCTCCACGAACCGCTCCTGCAGCTGGGCCCGGCGCGCGATGGCCGCGGACCCCACCGCGAAGACCTCGACCAAGAACAGCCGCGCGCTGGCCGGGTCGTCCACCAGATATTGCAGATAGGCGCAGAAGATCCGATCCATTCGAGCCATGGCGTCCACGTCGGCCGGACTCTCTTCGGTATCGGTGGCTTCGGCGATCCGATCGAGCAGTAGCTGCACAGCGCGCTCGTAAGCTGCCTCGAAGCAGTCCTCTTTGGAACGGAACTGCTCGTAGAAGGTCTCCCGCGACACGCCCGCCCGCTTGAGGATCGCCGCGACCGACGTTCCGATGTACCCGTTCTCGGCCATGGCCTCCGCCGTCGCGACGAGGATCCGCTCGCGCTGCGAGGCGATCACCTGCTCTCGGGGTAGGCCGTGCCTGCCCCGGGGTAGGCGTGCGCTGAGGGCCGATTCGGTCATACGGTGACTCCGCTATCCGGTCGAGCTGACTGGGCTGCTCCATTCTGCGCGGTCGGTTCGGCCGGTTCACGGGACAGGGGTGCGCGTCGGCGACACGGGTTCACGCGCCGTGGCAGCGGGCGAGGGAGCCGTGCAGGGCCGCGCGCCGAGCACCGGTTAGGGTGCAATTGACGAAAGGCCAACTGGCTGTCACGAACGAGAGGACCATCGTGGAGATTTCGGGTTCCGCCGCCATTGTCACCGGAGGCGCATCGGGCCTCGGCGCCGCCACCGCCAAGCGTTTCGCCGATCTCGGCGCCACCGTCTTCGGACTCGACGTACCGCAGTCGATCGAGCGCGCCGGCGACAACGTCCCCGCCGGGGTCACCCTCATTCCCGCCGATGTCACCAGCAACGACGAGGTCAGCGCCGCTGTTGCGCAGGTCGTCGAGTCCGGCTCGCCGCTGCGCATCGTGGTCAACTGCGCCGGTGTCGGCTGGGCCGGCCGCATCCTGTCCAAGAACGGCCCGCACGACCTGGAGCTGTTCCGCACGGTCATCACGGTGAACCTGCTCGGCACCTTCAACGTCATGCGGCTGGCCGCCGACGCGATCGCCAAGACCGACGCCGTGGACGAGTACGGCCAGCGTGGCGTCATCATCAACACCGCCTCGGTCGCCGCGTTCGAAGGCCAGATCGGTCAGATCGCCTACTCGGCCTCCAAGGGCGGCGTGCACGGCATGACCGTTCCGGCCGCGCGTGACCTGGCCCAGTTCGGCATCCGGGTGAACACCATCGCCCCCGGCATCATCGACACCCCGATGCTGGCCGGCGTCACCGAGGAGTACCGCAAGGGCCTCGAGGCGGGCGTGCCCTTCCCGTCCCGCCTGGGCCGCCCGGACGAGTACGCGCAGCTGTCGCAGTACATCGTCGAGCACGACTACCTGAACGGCGAGACCATCCGCATGGACGGCGCGCTGCGCATGGCTCCGCGGTAATCGCACGCCACCATCCCGCGGGCGCGCGGTCCTTCCCCCGGAAGGACCGCGCGCCGCAGTCTTTCACCCCTGCGGCTTGTGTCCGATACCGAGATACGCCGTGGTGGACAACGGATAGTTCGGTCGGTATTTCTCGGCGAGAAACGCTTTCATCACCGCGGCGCGCCGAGCCCAGACCTCCGCGCTCACGCTGTGGCGCATGAGCTCCAACGGGGCGCTGCTGCGCACCATGGTCTCCCACATCTCCTCGGGGCTGTCGAAGGTGAGCGCGATCGAATGCCGCTGGATGGACACGGCTTCGAAACCCGCGCCGCGCATCTCGGATTCGAAGAGCTCGGGATTCTCCAGGCTCAGGAAGTTCGGTTGCGGCTCCTGGATATTCGGATCGGCCGCGGTCAAAGCGCCGAACATCATCCGCATCAGCGGCGAGTCCGCGATCGGCGCCCAGCTCGACACCACCGCCGTGCCGCCGGGACGCAACACGCGGAACAACTCGGCGAAGCCTCGCGCGCGCTCGGG
This sequence comes from Nocardia asteroides, assembly GCA_019930625.1. Classification (NCBI taxonomy): domain Bacteria; kingdom Bacillati; phylum Actinomycetota; class Actinomycetes; order Mycobacteriales; family Nocardiaceae; genus Nocardia; species Nocardia asteroides. The sequence continues at coordinate 2,027,097 of CP082844.1, read as the reverse complement.
GAAGAACATCAGTCCGAACAGGGAGAAGCCCGCGTCGAATTGATCGGATTCGTACGGCAGATCCTGTCCGTCACCCACTCGCGCACGGATATTCGCCAGCCCGGCGGCGGCGGCGTCCTGCGCCAAGCGCGCGATCATCGACTCGGAGAAGTCGATGGCCTCGACGTGCGCCACATGAGGAGCGGCCAGCAGGCTCAGCGTGCCCGGTCCCGCCGCCACGTCCACGATCCGCGACTCGGGTGTGAGCGAGGCGAACTCGAGCGCACGCGCCGAGAACGGTCCCATGATGGCGGGCGCGAATTCGGCATATCCGTCGGCGACGAGATCCCATGGCTCCGCGACGGCGAGCGGGTTTGCGGACATGTCGTGAGAATCCTTTCAGGCATCCACATCTAACCGCGCCACCCGGGGGCGAACTCCCCAGTCCTGCGAATATGCCACCTCGACGGTCACCGTAACCGGAAAATGGCCGAAACATGACCCGGCGCGCGGCCGGAGGACCTCGGCGTGGTCCTCCGGCCGCGAACGGTTCACAGCGTGCGCGTGAGCCGATCGGTGAGGATGTGCGCGAAGTGCGCCGGATCCTTCAGCTCGCCGCCCTCGGCGAGCACCGCCGTGCCGAACAGCAGCTCGGCGGTCTCCGACAGTTCGGTCGCCGTGCCCGCTTCGGCCTCCTCCTTCTTGGCCGCGTACGCGTCGCGCAGGCCGGTGACCAGCGCGTGCGTCGGGTTGAGCTCCAGAATCCGCTTGCTCTCCGGCAGCGCCTGACCCGAGGCCCGGTACATCCGCTCCAGCATCGGCGTGAAGTCGAACACGTCACCGACCAGGCACGCCGGGGAGGTGGTGAGCCGGTTGGTCAGCCGCACCTCCTTGACGCTGTGTTCCAGCGTCTTGCCCAGCCACGCCAGCACGTCGGCGAATTCCTTGTCCTGCTGCTCACGCAGCGCCTCGGAGGCCTTCTTCTCCTCCTCGGTCTCCAAATCGACCTCGCCCTTGGCGATGGACTGGAACGCCTTCCCGTCGAACTCCGGCACCGAGCCGACCCACATCTCGTCGACCGGGTCGGTCAGGATGAGCACCTCGCGGCCCTTCGCCTTGAACGCCTCCAGATGCGGGGAGCTCTCGACCTGCTGACGGGTCTCGCCGGTCATGTAGAAGATCGTGTCCTGCCCCTCGGGCATCCGCTCCACGTACTGGGCGAGCGTGGTCAACTCCGTCTCGGAGTTCGTCGAGGCGAACGAGGAGACCTGCAGGATGGTCTCGCGGTTGTCGAAGTCCGAGAGCAGACCCTCCTTCAGGACGCGGCCGAACTCTTTCCAGAACGTCTGGTAGCTCGTCTGGTCCTCCGCGCCCTGCAGATCCTTGACGGTGGACAGCACCTTCTTCACCAACCGCTTGCGGATCATCTGGATCTGCCGGTCCTGCTGCAGGATCTCCCGCGAGACATTGAGCGACAGGTCTTGCGCGTCCACCACGCCTTTGACGAAGCGCAAGTACTCCGGCATCAGCTCTTCGCAGTTGTCCATGATGAACACCCGCTTCACGTAGAGCTGGACACCGCGCTTGTGCTCACGGGTGAACAGGTCGAAGGGCGCGTGCGAGGGGATGAACAGCAGCGCTTGGTACTCGAAGGTGCCCTCGGCCTTCAACGGGATGATCTCCAGCGGATCGTCCCAGCCGTGGCTGACGTGCTTGTAGAACTCCTTGTACTCCTCGTCGGAGACCTCGCTCTTGGGACGCGTCCACAGCGCCTTCATCGAGTTGAGCGTCTGGTCCTCGAGGATGGTCGTCTCCTTGGCGTCCTCCCCCTCGCCTTCGGTGACGGTCCGCTCGACCTGCATGCGGATCGGCCAAGCGATGAAGTCGGAGTACTTCTTGACGATCTCGCGCAGCTTCCACTCCAGGGTGTAGTCGAAGAGGTGATCCTCCTCGTCCACCGGCTTGAGGTGGAGCGCGACCGAGGTGCCCTGCGGCGCCTCGTCGAGTTCTTCGATCGTGTAGGTGGAACTGCCCGCGCTCGATTCCCATCGGGTGCCGGTGGTCTCCCCCGCCCGGCGGGTGGTCAGGGAGACCTTGTCGGCGACCATGAAAGTCGAGTAGAAACCGATGCCGAACTGGCCGATCAGCTCCTCGGCCGCGGCCTCGGACTTGGCCTCGTTCAGCTTCTTGCGCAGTTCTGCGGTACCGGACTTGGCGAGGGTGCCGATCAGGTCGACGACCTCGGCGCGCGACATGCCGATGCCGTTGTCCCGGACGGTCAGGATCCGGTTGTCCTTGTCGACCTCCAGCTCGATGTGCAGGTCGGAGGTGTCGACGTGCAGATCCTTGTCCCGAAAGGACTCCAGCCGCAGCTTGTCCAGCGCGTCGGAGGAATTCGAGATCAGCTCCCGCAGGAAGGTGTCCTTGTTGGAGTAGACGGAATGGATCATCAGCTCGAGCAGCTGATGGGTCTCTGCCTGGAACTCGAGTTGTTCGACGTGCTCTGTCACGTCGCGATCGTACCGCCGCGCCCGAACTACGTGGCCGAAGGAGGCACCACGGCGCCACCCGGAACGGCCGCGTGCGGCCGCAACAGGGGAACCTGCCGGAAATCGGCGAGACCGGGGACCTCTTCGTCGGCGCGGGTGGTCATCCATTCGCGCAGCACCTGGGTGGCGCGGACGTCGTCCTCGTTGTACTCCAGCAATCGGGTGCGCTGGGTCTGGTCGGGCGTGGCGCCGTCGTAACCGACCGCGCGTCGGTACCAGCTCATCGATGCCTCGCCGCCCGCCTCGGGATCGCGCCACGAGAACCCGGCGACCGGAGCGATCTTCTTCAGCCCCTTGCCATTCGGGCAGATGAACTGGTCGGAGACGGCCTGGAACATGTCCACCCACTGCGGCCCGTCGACGAACGCGCGCACCTGCTCCACCGTCGGCACACCGGGGCGGCTCGCGAACCGGCGTGCCGACTCGTACAGCCACTTGTCCTCGGCGGTACGCGAATAGCAATACGCGGCAAACGTTTTACCCGCCGCGGCCGCCTCGGCGCGCACCCTCATCAGCCAAGTCCAGAACTCGCCGAAGGAGCGGCCCTCGTCCTCCGTGGGCAACGGGTCCCAGGTGACGAAGGGGCGGTATACGCCGTTCAGCAGCGTTCCCCACAGGTACGCGCCGTACTCCTGGAAGCTCTCCAGGTCGACGTCGACCTCCACGTCCGCCCGTCGCACCCGCACCCGCTCGACCCGCCGCACCAACGGCGCCCCAGCGATCCACGCTCGCGCCGTCACCACGGCCTCGTCGAACGGGCCGTGTTGCCAGTCCTCGGGATCATCGCCCACCCAGGCGGCGAGTTCGTCGATGGTCTCGACGTCGTGCCTGCGCAGCACCTCGGCGCGCGAGCCGGGCGCCACCAGGCTGACGTCGCGATGTTCGATCAGCCAACCCTCGCAGCCGGGACCCTCGATCCCCCGCGTCCACCACGGGCACTGCCTGCACTCGGGCACCTTCGACGGAACGGTCGGCAGCTCGCCGCGCACCACCGCGATCCGGTCGGCGTAGCGGCGGTCGTAGTCGGCCAGCAACGGAGCCAGATCGTGCACCAGGATGCGGTCGAAGTCGAAGCCGATCACGCCGCCGAGCAGCGCGGGGCCGGCCAGACCGTGACGTTGCAGCATCCGGTGCAAATGAGCGAGCCGCTGCTGGTCGCGGGGCTGCTGACGCAGTTTGCGGTGCGGATCCGGCTGCGGATTCCAGTGATAGGGGTCGGAGGTGGTGGGGTGGAAGTCGGCGGGCTCGGGTTGGCGCGGGTCGGTCACCTTGTGGTTCACCACGATGATCGGGATGTATCCGCCGCGCTCGGCGTCGCGCAGCAGGATCTCCGCGCCCCCGCGCCTACCGGTGTCGGGCTCCTGCGGTAGTAGTCCGCCCCAGATGTGTCGCGCGCCGTCTTCGCACGCGCGCATCGTCGCCGCGGCACGCTCGGCGGCGCGCAGCCCCGGATCGATCACCACCCAGGCGTCCGGGTCCGCGCCGACCAGCGCGTCGCGCACCCGGCTGCGGTGCGCTGCGGCGGCATCCCGGCGCTGGCGCACGCCCGCGTCCTCGGCGATGCCCACCAGCGCTTCGGGGTGCGTGGCGTCCAGACGCAGGCGGTGGCGGCAACCGATCAACGCCCTGGCATCGATGAAGGCGGTCGGCACGTCGGTGGCCCGATCGACGGCCGTTCCGTTGCGCTTGCGACCATCCCGGTCACCGATGTCCGAATCCACGCTATGCAGTATGGTCCCTACCCCCGACAGTGTTGAATTCCAGCGCCTGCGGACCGCACTACCCTCGCAGCTGCCACCATGGACCCGATAGGGTAACGGCAAAGCGTGTGACATGGGCGGACGGGCTTCCCCGGCGTCGTACTGCCATGGCGAACCAGCATGACGGAGGGCCTTCGATGGGGTTGTTCACGAAGCGCAAGCGGCGGCCGAGCCGCAGGGCCGAGGCGAAAGCCCTCAAGCACAAGGCCGCGATCGAGGCCAAGCTGGCCGCGAAGAACGACCGCAAGGCTCGCCGCGCGGAGGCCCGCACCCAGCGCAAGGTCGCCAAAGCGCAGATCGCGGCATTCCAGGCGGAGGAGAAAGCCGCGCTGAAGCTGGCGGCGAAGGCCGAACGCGATCCGTTCAGCGCGGGCCAGGTGAAAAAGTACCTCGGCGTGGCGCGCGTGCTCATCCCGGTGCTCGCCCCGCTCGCCTATCGCGGCGCCACCCTCCTGCGCGGGCAGCTCGACACCCGCCGCGCCCAGCAGCTCGGCGTCGGGATCGACCAGCTCGGTGACTTCTCCGGGCACGGCGCCAAGCTCCAGGCGCGCATCACGAATGCCGAAGCGGCGCTGGAGAAGATCAGCGGGCAGAACGGCAAGGACAAAGGCGAGACGCAGAAGTTCGTCGCCGCCACCAAGGACCGCCTCGGCAGCCTGACCGCCGCCGTGCACACCTCCGACCAGATGCCCGCCAACCGTCGCCGGTCGGTGCACGCGTCGATCTCCCACGAGCTGTCCGGGATCGAGTCCGACATCCTGGCCCGGCTCGGCGTGCGCTGACCTTCCTCGTACCGATGTCCCCGCACCCGATCACCGGCCACCTGCGCGGTGGTCTGATCGGCGTGCTCGTCGGAGTGCTCGCCGTCGCGGCACACGGGGCCGCGGGTGGAGGTGCGCCGGGCTCCACCGAGCTGACACTGCTGTTGTCGATCGCCGCCGCCGTGGGGTCCGCGGCGGGAGCCGTGCGAGGACGCTCGCGGCCGTCCGTCGTCGCCGGACTGCTCGGCGCCGGTCAGCTGTTCAGTCATGCCGCGTTGTCGGTACTCCTCGACCATGCCCACCCCGCAGGCGCCACCGCGGCGACGCATCCGCCGCTGCCGACCGGAGGAATGCTGCTCGCGCATACCGTCGCGACGGTCGGTTGCGCGGCGTTGATCGTGCTTGCCGAGCGGCTCTACACCGCCGCCTCCGGTGCCTTGCGCGCGATCCTCGCACCGCCGCGGCGGGCGCGGATCACCATCGTGCCGCACCGGCCGGATCCCGGCCTTCCGCCATATCGCTGTGCTCCCCACGGTGCGCTCGGCCCCCGCGCCCCGCCGGTGTCGGGCTGATCCTCCGACATCCATTCCTTTCGCACAGAAGGCTTCAGCATGCACAGCTCGATTTCGCGCGCCGTCGCGACGACGGCCACCGCGGCTCTCGTTCTGCTCGCAGGCGGCACCGCCGCGGCACACGTCACGGTGGACGCCCCCGGCGCGGCCCGAGGCGGATACACCGTCGCCACCTTCCGGGTCCCCACCGAATCGGACACCGCGAGCACCACGGCGCTCACCGTCACCCTGCCCAACCTGAAATCCGCTCGCACCGAACCGATTCCCGGATGGTCGGCCAAGGTCGAACGCAACGACAAGAAAGAGGTCACCGCGATCACCTGGACCGCCGACCCGGGCGCCCCGGGCATTCCGCCCGGTCAGTTCCAGCGTTTCGCGGTGTCCCTCGGTCCGCTGCCCGAACTGGATTCGGTCAGCTTCCCCGCCCAGCAGACCTATTCCGACGGCAAGGTGGTCAAGTGGGACCAGCCGGTCGACAAGGACGGCGAGGAACCCGAGCGTCCCGCCCCGTCGATGACCCTCACCGCCGGTGAAGAACACGACGCGGACGGGCACAAGGTGAGCAGCGAAGCCGCCGACGACGACGTCGACCACAGCGACGACACGGCCCGCTGGCTCGGCGGCATCGGCCTCGCGCTCGGCCTGCTCGGCGTCGCGCTCGGCCTCGGGAACGTGATCCGCGGGCGGCGCGCATGACCCGCCGCCTGCTCAGCGCCCTCGTGACGGGCCTGTTCCTGCTCGGCTTCGGCATCGCCGCGACCGGAGTCGCCGCCGCGCACTCCGCTGCCACCGGAAGCGTCCCGGAGGACAAAGCGACGGTGGACAGCGGCCCGGCGCGCGTCAGCGTCATGTTCAACGAGGAACTGCAACCCAGCTTCCCGTCGCTCACCGTCGTCGGGCCGGACGGCAATCTGTGGTCCAAGGGTGAGCCGGTGGTCGAGGGCAACACGGTCAGCGTCGCTCTGGGCGAGCTGGGTCCGGTCGGCGAGTACACCATCGCCTACCGCGTGACCTCGGCCGACGGGCACCCGGTCAGCGGCAAGCGCCAGTTCACGCTCAGTAAGCCGGGCAACGGCGCGCCGGGACCGAAACCGAACGCCAAAGCCGGCGACAGCTCCGACGACTCGGGCGGGATTCCGCTGTGGGTGTTCGTCGCCGGCGCGGTCGCGCTGTTCGGCGGCGGACTCGCGTTCGCGTTGTTCGGCGGCAGGAGCCGCGGCGCGAAGCGGTGAGCGAGGTGAAGATCGGCGGCCGGGGCGGCGCTCGGCGCGCTCCCCGCGTCACGCCTTGGCCCGCACTGCTACCAACCGTCCCCGCCGCGCTGCTCGGGGTCGCACTCGCCTGGGTGCTCATTCTGCCAGGGCCACTGCCCGGGGAGGCGGTGGTCCGGGTCGTGGCCGACGGGGTCGGTTCGACCGCGCTCGGATTGGCCGCTCTGCCCAGGGTGACGCCGCGCCTGCGGACACCGTGGCGTCTGCTCGCGGTCCTGGCCGGGATCTGGTGGGTCGCCGAGTTCGCCGTGCTGATCTTCGAGGCGGCCGAAGTGGTCGGCGTTCCGGTGAGCGAACTCGGCGCCGCGGATTTCGGCACCTACCTGGTGGACGTCAGCGGTGGACAGGTGGGGATCGCCATCCTGGTCGGCGTGGCGACGGTGGCCGTCGGGTCCGCGCTGGCCTTCCGGCGGCCCGAGTCCACCTCCGCCGACCTGGTCCTGGTGTTCGCCGCGGTGGCGCTGGCATTGCGGCCGATCACCGGACACATGTCGCAGCAGGCGTTCGGCTCGGTGCTCGCCGCGGTGCACGCGTTGGCGGCGGGCGCCTGGTTCGGGCTGCTGATCGCACTGGTACTGGTCGTGCGGACCCGCGGCGAGTGGGCGGTCGCGCTGCCGAGATATTCGGCGGTGGCGCTGCCCTTGGTGGCGGTCGTCGCGGTGACCGGGCTGCTCAACGGACTGGTCCGAGTCGGTGGGATGGGTGCGTTCGTCGGCACCGGCTACGGCCGGATCCTGCTCGCCAAGACCGCGGTGTTGCTCGCGTTGCTCGCGCTCGGCTGGTGGTGGCGGCGCAGCTGGGTGCCGCGGGCGGCAGGCCACCGGATGGACGCGAAGGACTCGTTGCGTCGCGCGGTCACCGAGGTGGTCGTGATGGCGCTCGCCTTCGGTCTGGCCGCGACGCTCGCGGTCACCGCCTGAGCCGAATCGCCACGCCGGTTAGTGTTTGCGCATGACCGAAGTGAAGATCGTCGAGGATTGCGCGGCCTCGGCGGAGTCCGCGTTCGCATACGTGAACGATTACCAGAACCTGTCGCGCTTCTTGCACGGCATTCAATCCTTCACCCCGGTCGGTGCGCGGACCGAAGGACTCGGCGCCACTTTCGACGGGCACATGAAATTGGGGCCCGCCTCGCTGAAGTCGCGGATCGAGGTCGTCCGCTGGGAGAAGGACTACGCGATCGGCGTCAAGTCGATCAAGGGTTTCGATGTCGAGTCCACGTTCCTGTTCCACGACAAGGGCGAGGGCTTGTGCACGGTCGACGCGATCGTGGACTACCGGGTGCCCGGAGGCTTGGCGGGGCGAGCGCTGGGCAAGACCATCGAACCGTTCGTCAAGATCGCCGTGCAGCACACCACGCACAACCTGGTCACCCAGATAGCCGCATTTCACGCCCGAAGATAGGAGTTGCGCGTGTGACAGCGCGGTCGGGATGCTGAAGTGGTGAGCGCCAAACCTTCGTTCGGTCAGCGAATCGGCTACATCTGTGGCCGCACGCTGCCGGAATCGATGTCCGACTGGGTGCGCGACGATTTGGTCGGTCCCGGCGCTACGCGGCGTTATCTGCTGCGGTTCCTGGTTCCGGTGCTGCCGGTGCTCATGCTGTTCCTGTTGCTGCCCGGCCCGTTGTGGATGGGGCTGGCGATGATGGCGCTGCTGTACATCCCGCTGATCTATTTCACCGTGGCGCTGCTGTACGTCTACCGGCGTCACCGGTTGATCAAGCACGGTCTCGATCCCGCGCTCGCGGACGCCGACGCCCGCCTACGGGACGAGCGGGAACGCCTCGACTACGAGCGCAGGCACGGACGAGGTTGAGCCGCATCGGGACCTAGCGGTGACTTATCTCACGGGCATAGCCTGGAGGTATGAAAGCCCCCACGTTAAGGCAACGGATCGCCTACGATCTGGGCCGCGAGCTCCCCGAGGAGCTGCACGAGTGGGTCATCCACGACCTCGTCGGACACGGGGCCATGGAGCGATATCTCGTCCGTTTTCTCGGGCCGATCATCCCGTTCTTCGCCTTGGTGCTGCTGTTCCCCGGGCCTTTGCCCCTGAAAATCGGCTTGATCGTGATGATGATCATTCCGCTGGTCGTCTTCACGGTCGCGCTCAGCTACGTCTGGCGCCGCTTCCGCTTGGTCCAGCACGGCCTGAACCCCGAACTGGTCGACCACGGCAAGATCACCGACCACGACCGCGACCTCTACGAACTGCGCTACGGACACCGATAGCGCCGCGGACCGCCGAGATATGGCACGCGTCGAGCGACGACGCGCGAGGACAACTCCGCGCACCGCACGGCGCCGAAGCCATCTGTGGCGGTCCACCGGCTCATCGGTCGCTCGCACGCGAGCCATGAAGGGGCCGCGAACTCGCCGTGACGAAGTCGCGGCAAAATAGCCCGGTGACCGAATCGCAGAATGTAATCGCCACCGCCGACCTGGCCGACGAGATCGGCCCGGACATCCGCAGCTGCGACACGCAGTTCATCCAGTTCGGCGGGCGTGCGGCGTTCTCCGGACGCATCACCACCATCCGCTGCTTCCAGGACAATCTGCTGGTGAAGCAGACGCTCGGTGAGCCGGGCGAGGGCAAGGTGCTGGTGGTCGACGGCGGTGCGAGCGTGCACACGGCGCTGGTCGGCGACATCATCGCCGGGCGCGGCGTCGAGAACGGCTGGGCCGGCGTCGTCGTCAACGGCGCGGTCCGCGACTCCGCCATCCTGCGCACCCTGGACATCGGCATCAAGGCGCTGGGCACCAATCCGCGTAAGAGCACGCAGACCGGTAGTGGTGACCGCGATGTGCCGGTCGAGTTCGGCGGGATCACTTTCGTGCCCGGCGAGATGCTCTACAGCGACCACGACGGCATCGTCGTGCGCGCCGAGGACTGAGCCGGTTCGGCGGCGCGCCGGGTCTTCGCCGGCCGCCGCCAGCATCCGGGCGCTCAGGCGGACACGATGGCCTTGTGCCCAGCGAGGGCGACCACGTCACCGACGTGCAGCTGGCGCCCGCGCCGCAGTTCCACCTCGTCGTTCACCCGCACCAATCCGGCGGCGATCACCGTCTTCGCCTCCGAACCGGATTCGATCATGTTGGCCAGCTTCAGAAACTGGCCGAGCCGAATAACGTCCTCATCGATCGGTACTTCGACTGGTTCCGACATGGACTAAATATCTACTACGCCATTCGAACTCGCCGAACACCGCCCCACAGCCGCGGCGATCTCCGGGCAACTCGAGCCGTACCTCACGCACCGAACGGAAATCCCACCGTCCCGACCACACAGATCGAATTCACGCCGATTTGGCCGACTCATTCGCCCAGGTCACAGCGGAATCAGGAAAGTTCGCCTTCGGCTCGCCCAGGCAGGGCAGACGCCGCGAGGAAGTCCCGCCCGCGCAAACACCGCACAAACACGCGCGCCGCAGGCTTGGCAAATCTGACACACTCACGTACACACTGGTTCCGTGACCTCCACGCAAGCCCAGCAACATCTCGACACCGGACCACCCGCGGAAAAACCGGCTCCACCGGTTCCACACCGGGGTCACGGACGCCTTTCGGAAGTGCCGCATATCGCGGGGTCGACGCTCGGTGTATTCGCGGTGCTGTGCTTCTTGTGGAGCCTCTCGCCCGGACTGCGTTTCCTGACCCACGTGCCGCGCCACTATATCGATACCTATTACTTCGACGCGCCGGACACGAATCTGATGTGGGCGCTGGTCGTCGGCCTGACGGCGGGCGCGATCGCCAGCCGCAAACGAATCGCCTGGTGGTTGCTGGTCGGTTATCTCGCCATCTACGCGGTGATCAACGGCGTCACTTTCGCCGAGCGGGGCAGCATTCACGCGCTGGTGGCGATGGTGGTGCACCTCGCCGTCATCGGCGTGCTGATCGCGGCATGGCCGGAGTTCTACACCAAGGTGCGCCGCGGCGCGGGGTGGAAGGCGCTCGGCGTGCTGGCCGGTGGTCTCGCGGGCGGCGCGCTGCTCGGCTGGGGCCTGGTGGAATTGTTCCCCGGCAGCCTCCCGCCGGGCGTGCAGCGACCGGGTTGGGCGATCTACCGCGTGACGGCGGCGGTGCTGGCGGACAACGAGCACTTCGACGGGCATCCTCCGCCGTTCGTCAATTTCCTGCTCGGCCTGTTCGGCGCCGCCGCGCTGCTGGCGGCGGTGATCGTCCTGCTGCGCTCGCAGCGGGCGGCGAACGCGATGACCGGCACCGACGAGTCGGCGATCCGCGGATTGCTGGAGCGCTCGGACGTGGAGGATTCCCTCGGCTATTTCGCCACACGCCGGGACAAGGCGGTGGTATTCGCCCCGAGCGGCAAGGCCGCGGTGACCTACCGTGTGGAGCTGGGTGTCTGCCTGGCCGGCGGCGATCCGGTCGGCATTCGCGAGGCGTGGCCGCAGGCGATCGACGCCTGGCTGCGGCAAGCGGATCGATTCGGGTGGGCTCCCGCGGTGATGGGAGCGAGCGAACTCGGTGCGACGGCGTACCGGCGCGCGGGTCTGTCCGCGCTGCGCCTCGGCGACGAAGCCATTCTGGACACCAGGAACTTCTCGCTGGCCGGTCCGGAGATGAAGCCGGTGCGTCAGGCCGCGAACCGGCTGCGCAGACACGGTGTCGGGGTGCGCATTCGCAGGCACCGCGATATACCGGCGGAGGAGTTCCCCCGGATCATCACCCGCGCGGACCACTGGCGCGATACCGAGACCGAGCGCGGGTTCTCCATGGCGCTGGGCAGATTGGGCGATCCGCTGGACGGCGACTGCTTGCTGGTCGAGGCGGTCAACCCGCAGGGCCGGGTGCTCGGCATGCTGTCGCTGGTTCCGTGGGGCCGCACCGGCGCCTCGCTGGAGCTGATGCGCCGCGACCCCGGCGGCCCCAACGGCGTGATGGAGCTGATGATCTCGCAGCTCGCGCTCAATTCCGAGCAGTACGGCATCACCAAGGTGTCGTTGAACTTCGCCGTGTTCCGCTCGGTGTTCGAAGAGGGCGGCCAGATCGGGGCCGGTCCCGTGCTGCGTTTGTGGCGGGGCGTGCTGCTGTTCTTCTCGCGCTGGTGGCAGCTCGAGGCGCTGTATCGCTCGAACGTGAAGTATCAGCCGCACTGGGTGCCCCGGTTCTTCCTGTTCGAAGAGCGCAGGCAGCTGCCGCGGGTCGCGGTGGCCAGCGCCTTGGCGGAGGGCTTCCTGCCGCGGCTCGGCAAAGAGCCCGACACCGCGACGCACACCGGCGTGCACACCGCCGTGCCCGCGACCGTGACGGGCCTGCACGCCGACGGCAGCCCGCCGGACATCGCGGAGATCGAGGGTGAGGAGCAGTTGCCGCGCAGGCCCGAACAGGTCCGCGTGCGCATGGACAAACTGACGCGGCTCACCGATTCCGGTATAGAGCCCTACCCGGTCGCCTATCCGCCGACGCATACCGTCGCCGACGCGCGGCGTTCCCCGCGCGGCACCACGGTCCGGGTCTGCGGCAGGCTGCTGCGCATCCGCGACTACGGCGGCGTGATCTTCGCGGTGGTCCGCGACTGGACCGACGACATCCAGCTGGTCATCGATCGCGACCGGGTCGGCGCCGACCGCAGCGCCGAGTTCGGCGAGTTCTTCGATCTCGGTGATCTGATCGAGGTGAGCGGCCAGATCGGGACCAGCAGGCGTGGTGAGCTCTCGCTGCTCGCGGCGGATTGGCGAATGCTGGGCAAGTGCCTGCACCCGCTGCCGGATAAGTGGAAGGGGCTGGCCGATCCCGAGGCCAGGGTGCGGCAGCGCTACGTCGACATGGCGATCAACACCGAGATCCGCGAGGTGCTGGCCAAGCGGAGCGCGGTGGTGCGCTCACTGCGGGACTCGTTGAACTCCTGGGGTTACCTGGAAGTGGAGACGCCGATCCTGCAACAGGTGCACGGTGGCGCCAACGCCACGCCGTTCGTCACCCACATCAACGCCTACGACCTCGACCTGTACCTACGGATCGCGCCCGAGCTCTATCTGAAGCGGCTGTGCGTGGGCGGTATGGAGAAGGTGTTCGAGATCGGGCGGACCTTCCGCAACGAGGGCGTCGACTTCAGCCACAACCCCGAGTTCACCATTCTCGAAGCCTACGAGGCGCACAGCGACTACGAGCGCATGATGCACACCTGCCGCACGCTGATCCAGAACGCCGCGATCGCCGCCAACGGCGCGATGGTGGCCTTGCGGCCCAATGGGAACGGGACCTTCGAGGAGGTCGACATCTCCGGCGAGTGGCGTGTGCAGACGGTGCACGGCGCGGTGTCGGAGGCGATCGGAGCGCAGATCACGCCGCAGACCACGGTCGAGGAGTTGCGCGAACTGTGTGAGCGGGCCGAAGTGCCTTATCAGCACGGCTGGGACGCCGGCCAAGTGGTGCTGGAGATGTACGAGCACCTGGTCGAATCCCGCACCGAGGAGCCGACGTTCTACATCGACTTCCCGACCTCGGTGTCCCCGCTGACCAGGCAGCATCGCAATATCCCCGGCGTCGCCGAGCGATGGGACCTCGTCGCCTGGGGCGTCGAACTCGGTACGGCCTACAGCGAACTCACCGACCCGGTGGACCAGCGACGCAGGCTCACCGAGCAGTCACTGCTGGCGGCCAACGGGGACCCGGAGGCCATGGAACTCGACGAGGACTTCCTGCAGGCGCTCGAGCACGCCATGCCGCCGACCGGTGGGCTCGGTATGGGCGTGGACCGGATCGTCATGCTGATCACCGGACGCAGCATTCGCGAGACCTTGCCGTTCCCGTTGGTAAAACCACGCTGACCGAGCCTTCGCCATGGAAGAGTTCTCATCGAGCGAATCGGACGGCTACCCTTGGAGATTCGGCTCCGGGAGGAGGCCGATACACCTTAAGGGGTTCGGATATGTACCTTGACCTGCTGACGAACGCGAGCCTGCTGGACCACACCGTGTGGGCGAGCCCGGACACATGGAACTCCGCGCTCGACCTCGCCGCCAAAAAGAAGAAGAGCAGCAGGGGCGGGTTGATCTTCGGTGCGATCTGCTGCCTGCTGGTGGTCGCGCTGATCATCGGCGGCATCTACCTGCTGACCAAGCGCAAGAAGAGCCAGTAGCGGCAGACGTCGACGGCCCGTTCGCACGACGCGAACCGGGCCGTCAGCGCAGTGTGAGCCGGATGTCGAGAGCCGGCGTGCCATACCGCAGCGAAGAACCGCCGAGTTGGCGGTCCCGCCGGAGTACTCGTCCGACCGAGCCCGGCGACCGGGTTTACAGCCGATCGATCTCGGTGAGGTCGATATCCATATCGAACGGCACGGTCAGCTTCAGGCGATCGTGGTGGATGCCGGTGAGCGCGTATGTCGTCGTGGCCGGATCCAGTTCGTAGGCATAGACAACCGGGCGGCCCTCTGCATTCTCGACTCGCCAGAAATGCGCGATCCTCGCTCGGGCATACAGTTGTGGCTTACGCTCTCGATCCCGAGTACGCGATTCCGCCGACACGACTTCGACCGCCAAGACGACGTCGTCGGCTCGATAGGAAGTGAGCTCTGGACCGCCGTCCCGGTCAGCATGGATGACCAGCAGGTCGGGTTCGGGACGCTGATCCCGCCCGAGCGTCACCGTCATCTCCCGCCGCACCCGCAGGTGAGCCGGAGCGAAATGACGGAGCGCGGAGTCGAGCAGGGTGATGACCAGCATGTGAAACTTCGCCTGCGGACTCACGAAAACGAGACTCCCGTCGATCAGCTCCGTGTGGGGGGGAAGATCAGGCAGGCGATCGAGATCCTCGGCGACGAATCCGCCCGGCGGCGGACGCAGCCACTGCGGAAACGGCTCGACGGTCATGTTCCGAGTATGTCACCCGACAGAGCCGGACGCAGGCTCCACAGGGCCGGATGGAACAGGTCAGGGGCATGCGGCAGAGTGAGACGGGTGCAGTTGATTCTCGTTCGCCACGCCCAGCCGGTCCGGATGCTCAGTTCGGGCGGGCCGGCCGATCCGGAGTTGGCCCCGGTGGGGTTGGAGCAAGCCGAGCGGGTGCCCGGGGCGCTCGGTCATCATCGCGTCTCCCGGGTGGTGAGCAGCCCGCAGCGGCGGGCTCGGGAAACGGCGGCGCCGACGGCCGCGAAACTCGGACTCGGCGTCGAGATCGTCGACGATCTCGCCGAATACGATCGCGATCTGCCCGCCTACATTCCGATCGAGGATGCCAAGGTCGAGTTCCGCGACGCCTATGAGCGGATCAAGGCCGGGCATCTCCCGCTGCAGGTGGACGGTGCGGCGTTCAAGGCCAGGGTGCACGCCGCCGTCGCCGATATCGTCGCGGCCGCCGATCCGGCCGACACGGTCGTCGCCTTCGCACACGGCGGTGTGGTCAACGTGCTACTGCAAGAGGTCCTCGGGTTGGAAAGGCCGCTGACCTTTCCCGTCGACTACTGCTCGATCACCCGGATCCTGTTCTCCCGCACCGGACGCCGCACGGCCGCCACCGTCAACGAGAACGGGCATGTCTGGGACCTGTTGCCGCGCAATATCGCGACGCGCTGAGCTTTCACAGCCGATTGCCAGGACCATCGCACCGGTGTCCCAGTGACGGAACCTTCGATGGGACCGGTGAGCCGCTGGCGAAACAGCGGCTCACCGTTCGAGAGAAAGGAATTCCATGTCGCTCTCCAAAACCGCTACGCCGCTGCGGCGTCTCACCAGGGTCGCCGTCGCCGGTGCGCTGATCGCCGTCCCGCTCGCCGCCCTCGCGGCGACCGCGTCCGCTGAAACCCCCGTCGATCGTGGCGAGGTACAAGTGGTGGACGCGCCGCAGCAGGGCGCCGAGATCGATGGTCGCCCCCGCCATTTCGAACGCCACGAACGGCATGACGGCCCGCGCCGCGGGCCGGGCGACTGCCCGGGACCTGATGGTCCGGTGATCAAACACTTCCGGCACGATTTGCCGCCGACCGGGTCGAGCTAGTCGGTCGACCACATCGAAAAGGGCCCACCTCCGAACTCGGAGGTGGGCCCTGGGTTTCGGATGACTCAGGCCATGCCCGCGATCCAGTTGTGCATCCAGGAGATGGCCGTCTGGCCGCCGCCCACGGGGTAGCTACCGTACAGGGTGTGCGCCTGCGACTTGTAGAAGCGCTCCAGGTCCTTGGCGCGCTTCTGGTTGGCCGAGTCGGTCAGCTGCGCCTGCAGGATCGGGACACCGCCCGAGGTCATCAGGTCGCCGAGAATGTTGCCCGCCTCGATCTGGTAGCGCCACATATTGGCCGGGTTGGCATCCGACGCCTGGGCGAGGAAGCCTGCGAACCGCGTGACGAAATCGTCGGTCGCGGTCGCGCAGTAGAGGTCGTCGAGCGCGCAGATGGTGCGGGTGCGGTCGCTGAGCCAGCCGAAGCCGCCGACCCGGGGACCGCCCGCGCCCGCGCCCGCGGCGACGGGGCCGACCTGGATGTCGGTGGGCGAACGGCGCGGATCGGAGATCAGGCCGACACCGGCGACGCGGTCGGGCGGCACTACACCGAGACCGGTGCCGAGCTCGGCGGCGAGATCGCCGGCGGCGTCCGCGCCCTGGCTGTAGCCGACCAGCGCGATCTTGGTGGCGCCGCACTCCTGCGCCATGTTCGCGATCAGACCGCGCGCGGTGTCGACCGCCTCTTTCTTGGAGTTGCCGTAAACCTCACCCTCCCAGGGGAAGGCGGTGGCGGCGTAGGTGACGTAGTCGACCTTTGCGGAGGACGGTAGGCCCCGCGTGACGCCGGACAGCATGCCGGGCTGCGGGGTCTTGTCCCGCCCGGTCTCCCAGGTGCCGGGGATCGCCACCACGTACAGACTCGGGCATCCGGGAGCGGCGCTCGCCGAACCGCTGCCTAAAACCAAGCCGGACATCACAGTCGCGGACGCGCCCAGAGCCGCGACGATCTTCTTCCACTGCATACCGCTCCAAACCTCGCCCTCGTCGAACTCCCGCCGAGTTGCCGCGTCAATGCTGAACTCACCGGATGTCGTTCCAGTGCACGCCAGGTGAACACGAGTCATCCGGACGGATGACGTGCACCCTTACCCACATCCCAAGATCAGCAACGCGCCCGAGATAACAATAGGGCCACAACCACTGCAATGCCATTCGAACCTCGCAGTGTGTCGAATTCCCGTCACCGGTCCGATGGCAACCGGGCGAAACCGGCGGTCGACCGCGAAAAGGCGCCTGCGGACAAGTTGTCCACAGGCGCCTTTGTTTCCGCTCCGGTAAGAGAGGGGATCTAGCGCTGAGCCACCATGGTGGGGGTGATCGGCGCCGGAAGGGCGGTCTCGCCTTCCAGGTACCGGTCGACGCCCGCGGCCGCGGCGCGGCCTTCGGCGATGGCCCAGACGATGAGCGACTGGCCGCGACCCATGTCACCCGCGACGAAGACGCCGGGAACGTTGGTCGCCCAGTTCTTGTCGCGCTGCACGTTGCCGCGCTGGTCGTAGCCGACGCCGAGATCGGTGAGCAGGCCCGGCTTCTCGGGACCGACGAAGCCCATGGCCAGCAGCACCAGGTCGGCCTCGAGGGTGAAGTCGGTGCCCTCGACCTTCTCGAAGCGGCCGTTGACCATCTTGACCTCGTGCGCGTCCAGACCGGTCACCTTGCCGTCCGCGCCGACGAAGCGCTCGGTGTTCACCGAGAACACCCGCTCGCCGCCCTCCTCGTGCGCCGAGGAAACCCGGTACATCAGTGGGTAGGTCGGCCACGGGGTCGAGTCGGCCCGCTCCTCGGGCGGACGCGGCATGATCTCGAACTGGTGCACGCTGGCCGCGCCCTGCCGGTGCGAGGTGCCCAAGCAGTCCGCGCCGGTGTCGCCACCGCCGATGATGACGACCTTCTTGCCCTTCGCGTGGATGGGCGGCAGCCCCTCCTCGTCGGTGACGTCGTCGCCGTGCTGCACCCGGTTGGCCCAGGGCAGGAACTCCATGGCCTGGTGGATACCGTCCAGGTCGCGGCCCGGGATCGGCAGGTCACGCGCCAGGGTGGCGCCACCGGCGAGCACGATCGCGTCGTACCGCTCGCGCAGCTGCTCGGCGGTGATGTCCACGCCCACGTTCACGCCGGTCTTGAAGATGGTGCCCTCGGCCTCCATCTGCGCCAGACGGCGGTCGATGAAGCGCTTCTCCATCTTGAATTCCGGGATGCCGTAGCGCAGCAGACCTCCGATGCGGTCGGCCCGCTCGAACACGGTCACGGTGTGCCCGGCGCGGGTCAACTGCTGCGCGGCGGCCAGACCGGCCGGGCCGGAACCGACGACGGCGACCTTCTTGCCGGTCAGGCGGGTCGGGTAGACCGGGGTCACCCAGCCCTCGTCGAAGGCGTTCTCGATGATCTCGACCTCGACCTGCTTGATCGTGACCGGATCCTGGTTGATACCGAGCACGCAGGACGCCTCACACGGCGCGGGGCACAACCGCCCGGTGAACTCCGGGAAGTTGTTGGTCGCGTGCAGCCGGTCGATGCCTTCGCGCCAGTGGTCCTTGTAGACCAAGTCGTTCCACTCGGGGATCAGGTTCCCCAGCGGACAGCCGTTGTGACAGAACGGGATACCGCAGTCCATGCACCGGCTGGCCTGGGTGCGCAGGGTCTGATGGGAGAAGTTCTCCTCGTAGACCTCTTTCCAGTCCATCAGGCGCAGCGGCACCGGTCGCCGCTTGGGCAGTTCCCGTGAAGTGTGCTTCAGAAAACCCTGGGGGTCAGCCACGTGCGGCCTCCATAATCGCCTCGTCCACGTCCTTGCCGCTCTTCTCAGCTTCGGAGATGGCGAGCAAAACTTTCTTGTATTCGCGCGGCATGACCTTCACGAAGTGGTTCACCTGCTGCGACCAATCGCTCAGGATGCGATCGGCCACCGCGGAACCCGTCTGGTCACGATGCTGGGTGATGATGTCGTGCAGCCAGGTGAAGTCGTCACCGGCCAGCTGCTCGACGGCGTCGGCCTGCTCGGGGTTGAGCTTCGCGGCGAAGGTGCCGTTCGGGTCGAAGACGAACGCCACGCCGCCGGACATACCGGCGCCGAAGTTACGTCCGGTCTCGCCGAGGATGACCACCCGGCCACCGGTCATGTACTCACAGCCGTGGTCGCCCACACCCTCGACCACCGCGGTGGCGCCGGAGTTGCGCACGGCGAACCGCTCGCCGACCACACCGCTGAGGAAGACCTGACCGCTGGTTGCGCCGAACAGGATCACGTTGCCCGCGATGATGTTCTGCTCCGAGGCGAACTCGCCGGGCGCGTCCAGCGACGGGCGCACCACCAGCCGGCCGCCGGAAAGGCCCTTGCCGACATAGTCGTTCGCGTCACCCTGCACGCGCAGCGTGATGCCCGCGGGTACGAAAGCGCCGAAGCTGTTGCCCGCCGACCCGGTGAAGGTGATGTCGATGGTGTCGTCGGGCAGGCCCGCGCCGCCGTAGAGCTTGGTCACCTCGTGCCCGAGCATGGTGCCGACGGTGCGGTTCACGTTCGTGATCTTGGTCTCGAACTTCACCGCCTGACCACGCTCCAGCGCGTCGCGGCTCTGCACGATCAGCTGCTGGTCCAGCGCCTTGTCCAAGCCGTGGTCCTGGGCCTTGGTGCAGCGGCGGTCCTGGTACATGAACGCCGTCTCGACGTCGTCCAGGATCGGCGACAGGTCCAGCTTGCTGGCCTTCCAGTGCTGCTTGGCCTTGGAGGTGTCGAGCAGGTCGACCCGGCCGATGGCCTCGTCCAGCGTGCGGAAGCCCAGCTGGGCCAGCAGCTCCCTGACCTCTTCGGCGATGAACAGGAAGAAGTTCTCGACGAATTCCGGCTTGCCGGTGAAGCGCTCGCGCAGCACCGGGTTCTGCGTCGCGACGCCGACCGGGCAGGTGTCCAGGTGGCAGACCCGCATCATGATGCAGCCCGAGACCACCAGCGGCGCGGTGGCGAAACCGTACTCCTCGGCGCCGAGCAGCGCGGCGATCATCACGTCGCGACCGGTCTTCATCTGGCCGTCGACCTGCACGACGATGCGGTCGCGCAACCCGTTGAGCAGCAGCGTCTGCTGGGTCTCGGCCAGACCGAGCTCCCAGGGACCGCCCGCGTGCTTCAGCGAGGTCAGCGGCGAGGCGCCGGTGCCGCCGTCGTGACCGGAGATCAGCACGACGTCGGCGTGCGCCTTGGAGACGCCCGCCGCGACGGTGCCGACGCCCGGCTCGGCGACCAGCTTCACATGGATGCGCGCCTGCGGGTTGGCGTTCTTCAGGTCGTGGATCAGCTGCGCCAGATCCTCGATCGAGTAGATGTCGTGGTGCGGCGGCGGCGAGATCAGGCCGACACCCGGCGTCGAGTGCCGCACCTCGGCGACCCACGGATACACCTTGTGCGCCGGAAGCTGCCCACCCTCGCCGGGCTTCGCGCCCTGGGCCATCTTGATCTGGATGTCGGTGCAGTTGGTCAGGTAGTGCGCGGTCACGCCGAAGCGGCCGGAGGCCACCTGCTTGATCGCGCTGCGCCGCCAGTCGCCGTTCTCCTCCGGCTCGAAGCGCGACGGCGACTCGCCGCCCTCACCCGAGTTCGACCGGCCGCCGAGGCGGTTCATCGCGATCGCCAGCGTCTCGTGCGCCTCGGCCGAGATGGAGCCGTAGCTCATCGCGCCGGTGGAGAACCGCTTCACGATCTCCGAAGCCGGCTCGACCTCCTCGATCGGGATCGGGTTGCGCGCACGGTGCTTGAACTTGAACAGACCGCGCAGCGAGGCCAGCCGCTCGGACTGGTCGTCGACGAGCTTGGTGTACTCCTTGAAGATCGAGTACTGACCGGACCGGGTGGCGTGCTGCAGCTTGAACACCGTGTCCGGGTTGAACAGGTGGTATTCGCCCTCACGCCGCCACTGGTACTCACCGCCGACCTCGAGTTCGCGGTGCGCGCGCTCGTTGCGGTTCTCCAAGAAGGCGACCCGGTGCCGCTGCGCGACGTCGTCGGCGATCTCGTCCAGGCCGATGCCGTCCAGGTGCGAGCGCAGACCGGTGAAGTACTCGTCCACCAGGTCCTGCGACAGGCCGATCACCTGGAACAGCTGGGCGCCGTTGTAGGAGGCCAGGGTGGAGATGCCCATCTTGGACATCACCTTGAGCACGCCCTTGCCCGCGGCCTTGTTGAAGTTCGCGACCGCCTTGCGGTAGTCGGCGCGCAGATCGGCAGCACTTCTCCCCTGGTCGCTGCGCTCCTGCCCGCCGGTGCTGCCCGGCATCTCCAGCGCGCCGCGCTCGAGCATGTCCTCGATGGTCTCGAAGGCCATGTACGGGTTGATCGCGGCCGCGCCGAAGCCGACCAGGGTGGCCATGTGGTGCACCTCGCGGGCGTCACCGGCCTCCACGACCAAGCCGACCATGGTGCGGGTGCGCTCGCGCACCAGGTGGTGGTGCACAGAGGAGGTGAGCAGCAGCGACGGGATCGGCGCCAGCTTCTCGTTGGACTCGCGGTCGGACAGCACGATGATCCGCGCTCCGCCGTCGATGGCGGCCGACACCTGGGTGTTGATCGCCTCCAGCGCCTTGCGCAGGCCCTTGCCACCCTTCTTCACCGGGTACAGGCCGCGCACGACCACCGAGCGCAACTCGGGGTGCGATCCGTCGTCGTTGATGTGGACGAGCTTGGCCAGCTCGTCGTTGTCCAGGATCGGCTGCTCCAGCGCGATCATGTTGCAGGACTCCGGCCCCGGGTGCAGCAGGTCGGCCTCCGGGCCGATGTTGCGCTTGAGGCTGGTGACCACCTCTTCCCGGATCGCGTCCAGCGGCGGGTTGGTGACCTGCGCGAACAGCTGGGAGAAGTAGTCGAACAGCAGGCGCGGGCGAGCCGAGAGCACCGCGATCGGAGTGTCGGTGCCCATCGAGCCGAGCGCTTCGCCGCCGGTCTTGGCCATGGGCGAGATCAGCAGGTTGAGCTCCTCGGTGGTGTATCCGAAGATCTGCTGACGGATCAGCACGCGGTCGTGCGACATGTGCACGTGCGGGCGGTCGGGCAGGTCGGCGAGGCGGGAGACACCCGCGTCCAGCCACTCCTGGTACGGGTGCTCGGCCGCGAGCTGGGACTTGACCTCGTCGTCGCCGACGATGCGGCCCTGGGCGGTGTCGACCAGGAACATGCGGCCCGGCTGCAGACGCGCCTTCTTGACCACCTTGGACGGGTCGATGTCCAGCACGCCGACCTCGGAGGCCATCACGACCAAGCCGTCGTCGGTCACCCAGATGCGGCTGGGCCGCAGGCCGTTGCGGTCGAGCACGGCGCCGACGACGGTGCCGTCGGTGAAGCACACCGATGCGGGGCCGTCCCACGGCTCCATCAGCATCGAGTGGTACTCGTAGAAGGCCCGCTGCCGCGGATCCATGGTCTCGTTGCGTTCCCATGCCTCGGGAATCATCATCAGCACGGCGTGGGGCAAGCTGCGGCCGCCGAGGTGCAGCAGTTCCAGCACCTCGTCGAACCGGGCGGTGTCGCTCGCCCCCGGAGTACAGATGGGGAAGATCTTCTCCAGCCGGTTCTTGCCCGCGGAGTCGACGCCGAAGACATCGCTGCGCAGCAGCGCCTCGCGGGCGCGCATCCAGTTCTCGTTGCCGGTGACGGTGTTGATCTCACCGTTGTGCGCCACCCGGCGGAACGGGTGCGCCAGCGGCCAGGAGGGGAAGGTGTTGGTGGAGAACCGGGAGTGCACGATGCCCAGGGCGCTCTCCACGCGGGAGTCCTGCAGATCCAGGTAGAACGCGCGCAGCTGCGGCGTGGTGAACATGCCCTTGTAGACGAAGGTCTGCCCGGACAGGCTCGGGAAGTAGACCGACTCCCTGCCGACCGCGCCCTCACCCGCACCGGCCGACCCGAGTTCGCGCTCGACCCGCTTGCGCACGACATAGGCGCGGCGCTCCAGATCCATATCCGACAGCGGATCGGAAGCGTTCTTCGGCGAGGCGATGAAGATCTGCCGGAAGGTCGGCATGGCGTCGCGCGCCAGGGCGCCGAGCGAGGACTCGTCGATCGGCACCTCACGCCAGCCGAGGACCTCGAGACCCTCTTCCTTCACGATCTTCTCCACACCGTAGGCGGCGCGCGCGGCTTCGCGACGGGCCTGCGGGAGGAAGGCGATACCGGTGGCGTAGGAGCCCTCCGGAGGCAACTCGAAGTCCACGATGGCGCGGAAGAAGCGGTCGGGGACCTGGATCAGGATGCCCGCGCCGTCGCCACTGTTGGGCTCGGCGCCCGCGGCGCCACGGTGCTCCAGGTTCAACAGAGCCGTAATAGCCTTGTCGACGATGTCGCGGCTGCGGCGGCCGTGCATGTCGACGACGAATGCGACGCCGCAGGCGTCGTGCTCGTTCGCCGGGTCGTAGAGCCCCATGGGTCCAGGTGACCGGTGGCCAGGAAGTTGCGTCATGCCTCTGCCTTCAAGAAAGTGGGCCTTCGAAGAAAAACGGCCTTTCGTCGAACGCCTCCGTACAAGACTGCGCCCGTACGTTCCGAAGCCAGCCGCGCTGATGGTCTTCGGCGTGCAGTCAGGTCTGCAGTTGTTTCCACCCGCTTCTGTGACGTAGTGGGTGCCCTTCGGTAACGGATCCCTAACAAGATCCTTACCTCCGAGCAGGTGCCCTCCCGCTACGCTGAGCACCGGCTAGGGGCTGCCCGAGCGGGCGAGGTAGCCGAACGTTCTGTGTTCGGCGTAAGAGCAAACGATAAGTCAGGTCCAGGGCCCAACCAACTTAGGTTTCGCTAATAACCAGGTTTAGCTGGGCTTCTGCATTGGGTCCTCCACGTGTGCGCGTTGTCCAGTGTAAAGCAGCGCCTGCCGTGCGATCGATCCCCATGGCACCCGGTGCCAGCTGGGGAAACCGACGCGCGACACCGACCCGAGACCTTCCTCACCAGGCCGGGAAACCGCCCTCACCTGCATCGAAATGGATTTCCCCCGGCCGGTGCCCGGCAAACCATGTGGCGGCGGCTAACTCGGAGATCCGGCCGGTGAGATATTTACGACACGGGTGTGACATGCCGTTAATAGGATCCGACCGTCCGGACTCTTTTGTCCGATGTGGGATTCAGCACATAACCAGCAAATATCGGGAAGTGGTGTTGGACACATCTTTCCGGCACGGCCCTCCGGGCGGCGCCGACCGGCACTACACGGGGCAGAGCGATGCGGAGGCCCGCACCAGCGCCGCCCGGTGCAGGGCGTCGCCGCGGCCGGTGGTGAACACACCGAAGACGCTGCGGGCCAATCGCTCCGGGCAGTCCGGCGCGACCAGTTCGGCCCGGCGCGCGGTCAACTCGTCGAGGATCTCGACGTTCACCCGGTCGATGATCGGGCGCACCGACGCGAGGCCTGCCGGTGCGGTGGGCGCGGCGGCGGGGTCGAAACGCCACCGCAGTATCAATCCGCGCTGCACCGTCTTACTGGCTTCGATCTGTCCGAAGAACACCTGCCGCACCCAATTCTCCGGCAGATAGCGACCGTTGCCGAGCCGGGCCATCGCGTCGTAGACCTCCGCTTCTCTGGCCGGATCATCGATGGTCGGCTCGATGCCGCGCTCACCGGCGGCCATCCACTTCGCCGCGGCCACCGCGTCGGCGGTGTCCAAGCGCTCGACCACCAAGGCGACCAGCCGGTCCAGTGACCGGTCGGCCGGGGCGGCCCCTGCGCTAGCCGGCCACATCAGCAACGCCGCGGCCAGCAACGTCAACCCGACTCTGCGCACGCCCTGACCTCCCGAGATGGCTCGCACGGAACGGAATCACCGCGCCAGCGTAGGCGCATCCACCCGCCACGCCCCGTCCCGCTTCGGACGATCTGTGAGCCTGGACACATCCGGCCGCCCCTGCTCGCTGCGAGCCCGGCGCGCCTGTCACGCTGTCACAACGAATCCGTGACAGTTTCGTCGCGCCCGCGAAAGCGCCTGGGACGTAGAGGATGTGCATTCCGATGACCGTCACCGGCTTGTTCACCTGGCTCGGCGGGGGTCGGACCAGCGCGATCACCGATCGCCACGAGCGCGCCGGGTATGCGGTCACCGGCGCTGTGGTGGCGTTGTTCGCGACGATCTCCGGTGCGGTCGGCGCCGCGGCCGCGGCGTCCACGTGGCCGTGGTGGGTCGCGCTCGCGGCGGGCATCCTGGTCGCCACACTGACCGGCACGCTCGCGCGGGCTCTGGCCACGGCGCGGCCGAGCGGAGGACCGGATCGGCTCGGGATGACCGCGCGCGTCGCGGTGGCCGTGCTGGCGGGCGGATTGATCGCCGAACTCGCCGCTGTCGTGCTGTTCAGCGGGTCCGTCGATCGGCTGCTGGACGAGAAGGCGCAACGGTCGGTGGACTCGGCGCCACGGGTCGTCGCGACGCAGGGCGAACTGGACCGGGCGAAAGCCGACCGGGCTGCCCTCGAACAGGCGATCGGCAAGGCACAGACGGATATCGACCAGGCCCTCGTGATCGCCCGCTGCGAGTACAACCCGGCCCCGGAGTGCCCCCGCACCAGGATCACCGGTGTGCCCGGCCGCGGCCCGGAGACGCAGACGGCCAACGACATGCTCGACGACGCCCGCAAGCAGCTCGCTGCCGCGCAGGGCCGGGTCGACGCCGCCGACCGCCGGATCGCCGCCGATCAGAACGACCTCTCGGCCGCACGAACCGCCGCCTTCGACGACGCCGACCGAGGGCTCGGCGCACGCTGGCAAGCGATGAACGACTACACGATGCACGACGCGCTGCCGCTGCGCGTTCTCCTCATCGTGGCGTTCGTCACGCTGGCCCTGCTGCCTCTGGTGCTGCGGTGGTGGCGGGGAGAGACGTCGTTCGACCGGCACAACGCGGCGCGCACGGTGTACGACCGCGCCGAGCGCGAAGCCGATGCGGTTATCGCGGTCAAGCAGGCCGAAGTGCGCGCCGAGGCCGAGGCCCTGCGCTCCGAACAGCAGCTCACCGCCGCCCGCCTCGCGGTGGAGGCGGACACGGCCATCGACCGGGAGCGGCAGCGCACTCGCATCATCGCGGCCATCGGCGGCATCGAGATCGGTATCACCGAGCCGCCGCGCCGCCCCGAACTTCCCGCCGCTACGGCGGACGATCGAAAGGACAGCGCCATGCCCCCCGAGGTGACGCCGAACCTACCGGCCCCCGTGACCGTCGCCGCCACACCGGCGGCGCCGCCCAGCGGCGGCGGTCTCGAGTTGCCGCTGATCGGCACGGTGCCGTTCACCGACACCGCGGCCCGTTTCATCCGGCCGCTGGTCCCGTCGTTCGTCGCCAACGCGCTCGACACGGCGACGCATCCGCTGCGTACCGCGCGGCAGGCATTCGAGGAAGTCGAGGAGATCACCTTCACGTTGCGGCGCACCCGCAAGGTCACCGTCGACGGCCAGAGTTCGCATCCGCAGGCCGTCGGCTACCCATTTCAGCCCGGCTCGCCCGAGATCGCGCACGCCCAGCACGTCGCTGCAACCGTTGTCGACGCCGACTACACCGCGCCGCCGACCCCTCGGTACTCCTCGCTTCCGCCGACCGGCGCCGCGGGCTACGGTCTGCCCACCGGCGCCCGCCGAGAAGAGCTGCCGGGACAGCAGCGCCCTGAACTCCCCGGCTCCGACCGCCGCGAGCTGCCGCCGGGCCGCTGAGGCAGCGATCCAACGCCCCGGCTCACCAGCACCCACCGGAATGAACTGCTCGGCCGCCGCGCAGAACTTCCCGGCTCCGACCCCGCCGGGCCGCTGATCAGCTCGCAACAGTTGGCGGTCGAGCCGCTCGGTCTGTGGCGGCGAGAGCGGGGGCAGCCACGTGAAGCGTCGATTGCCTACCGGCGGACGAACTGCTCGTTCGATCGGCGCAGCCGCTCCCTGGCCCGCCGCTGTGCGGCGCGAAGTCGAACGCGCCGCGTCGGATGGGGCTGCTCGACCGCCCTGAGCGCGGGCCACGCCAGGGCGGGCACGACCGGCGGCGGTGGGTCGCCGGGCGGCCTACGCTTCACCCATGCAACACAGGGAGGCGACGCTCGCCGCGGCGCCATGGGGGTCGCGACTGCTCGGGTCCGCTGAGGAGTCCTCGGGGCTGCGACGGGTCCGCATCCAGCTGTTGCTCACCGTCCCCACTCTGCTGGGAAACCTGACGGGCATGGTCGTGTCGATCGTCCTGGTCGGTTTCGTACTGCCGGGGCCGTCGGTGTTCAGTCGCGACCTCCTACTGCTCGACGTGCTCGCCGCACCGCTGTACGCCGCCTGCGCGCTGTTGATCGGGCTCTGGTGGGGCACCACGCGCGGGCTGCGTGCGCTGCGGTGGGCCACCGACCCGGAGCGCGTGCCGACCGAGGAGGAGCAGGCCGCGACCACGGCGATACCGCGCAGGCTGGTACGCGATCAAGCGCTGCTGTGGTTCGGCGGACTCGTCCTGCTGACGACGCTGTACGGCCTGGCCGAGCCGCGGCTGATTCCGAAGGTCGCGTTCGGCATCGCGATCAGCGCCATCGTCGTCTGCGCGAACAGCTATCTGATCATCGAGTTCGCGTTGCGTCCCGTCACGGCCCGGGTGCTGGAAGCCGCGGCTTCCGGCCGACGCCGCGGCATCGGCGTCTTCGGACGCGCACTGGTGGTCTGGGTGGTCGGCTCGGGCGTTCCGGTGGCCGGGATGATGGTGCTCGCGGTCTCTGCGCTCGTGATGGACGACGTCACCAAAGCCCGGCTGGCGGTCTGTGTGCTGTCCCTGGGCGGAGCGACCTTGGTGTTCGGTCTGCTGCTGATGACGCAGACCCTGGCCGCGACGGTGGCCCCCATCCTCGGCGTGCGCCGGGCGATGCGTCAGGTCGAGGACGGCGATCTCGATGTCGCGCTGGCCGTCTACGACGGCACCGAACTGGGTGAGCTGCAGAGCGGTTTCAACCACATGGTGGAGGGGCTGCGCGAGCGAGAGCAGATCAGGGACCTGTTCGGCAGGCACGTCGGGAGGGAGGTCGCCGCGGCCGCGCTGGCGGGTGACCCGACCCTCGGCGGCGTGGAGACCGACGCGGCGGCCCTGTTCATCGACATCGTCGGCTCGACGACGATGGCCGCGACCATTCCGGCGCCGGAGATGGTCGCCCTTCTCAACCGGTTCTTCGGGATCGTGGTGGACGAAGTGGAACGTCACGGCGGGCTGATCAACAAGTTCGAAGGTGACGCCGCCCTCGCCGTGTTCGGCACGCCGACGCCGTTGTCCGACGCCGCGGGTGCGGCGCTGGCGGCCGCCCGCGCGATCCGGGCCCGGCTCGACACCACCGCAGGCGACTTCGCGGCCGCTGTCGGAGTGGCCGCGGGGCGAGTTGTCGCCGGCAATGTCGGCGCTCATCAACGCTACGAGTTCACCGTCATCGGCGACGCGGTGAACGAGGCCGCTCGCCTGTGTGAACTCGCCAAGCACCAGGGCCTGCTGCTCGCGTCCGGCGCCACGGTGGAAGCCGCCGCGGGACCGGAAGCCGGACGCTGGCAGCTCGGCGAATCCGTCACCCTGCGCGGCCGCCTCGCTCCGACCCGGCTCGCGCGGCCGCTTCCCGGTCCGCCCCTCCAGACCGAGTACGCACCCGACTCGGGCACCCGGTCCGCGGACGGCTCCTGACCACTGGTTCAGCGCCTCGCTCTCGTTCACCGTGCGATCCACTACGCACGAGCGTTGCGCAATCGGAACGCCACCACCGCGGCGATCAACAGGATCGACGTGGTGCCGATCGCCGCGAAGTGGATGCCCGAGACGAAGGACTGGTGCACCGAGACGAGGAACGCCTTCCCGGTGGCTTCCGGCAGTTCACGGGCGAAAGCGGTGGCAGCGCCCAGGGATTCGGAGGCGACGCTGACCTGATCGCCCGGCACGCCGGTCAGGTCGAGACCGTTTCGGAAGATCGCCATGACCACGCTGCCGAGTACCGCGACGCCCAAAGCGACGCCGGCCTCGTACGCGGTCTCCGACACCGCGGCGGCCGCGCCCGCGCGCTCGGCCGGCGCCGAGCCGACCACCAGATCCGAGGACACGGTCAGCGCGACACCGACACCTGCCCCGATGAACAGGAAGCCGAGCACGAACGGGGTCGTGCTGGTGGCCGCGTCGGGGCCGAGCAGTCCGAACAGGGCGGCGCCCACCGCCGCCGTCATCAGCGCACCGCCGAGCACCGCGCCCGGCCGCAGGCGCCGCACCAACCATGCCGCGACGAGCGAGGCGATCATGCCGGCCAGCAGACCGGGCAGCAGCAGCAATCCCGCCTGCATGGGTGAGCGGCCGAGCACCAGTTGGAGGTACTGCGAGCCGACGAACAGCACACCCGCCAGCGCGAACACCGCCAGCAGATTGGTCAGCACCGCCGTACGGAACTTCGGCAGCCCGAACAACGCCAGGTCGAGCATCGGTTGCGCCAGCCGTCGCTGCCTGCGTACGAACCACACGCCGGCCAGCACACCGATCGCGCCGGTCACGGCGGTGCCGAGACTCGGACCGTGCGCCGCGAACTCCTTCACCGCGTACACGACCGGAACCAGCGCCGACATCGACAGCACCGCACTGACCAGATCGAAGCGACCGGGCCGCGGATCACGTGACTCCGGGATCAGCACCGGACCCAGACCGATCAGCACCAGCATGACCGGCAGGTTCACCAGGAACACCGAACCCCACCAGTAGTGCTCGAGCAGCCAGCCGCCCAGCAGCGGTCCGGCCGCGGCGCCGCCGCCCGCCATCGCGCTCCACACCGCGATCGCGACGGTCCGCTGGCGCGGTTCGAGGAACATCGACCTGATCAGGGCCAGTGTCGCGGGCATCAGCGTGGCGCCGGCGACACCCTGCAACACGCGTGCCGCGATCAGCATCTCCGGCGTCACCGCCCACGCCGCGAGCGCGGAGGCGATACCGAATCCGGCCGCGCCGAGCAGCAGCAACCTGCGCCGCCCGATCCGGTCGCCCAGGTTGCCCATGACGACGAGCAACCCGGCCAGCACGAACGAGTAGACGTCGATGATCCACAGCAGTTGCGGCGTGGTCGGCGCGAGATCGGCGCTGATCGCGGGCACGGCCAGATCCAGCACGGTCGCGTCGACGGCGAGTAGGAGCAAGGCGAGCGCGAGCACGGACAATCCGGCCCACTCGCGGGTCCCCGCTCGGGGCGGACCGGCCGATCGTCCGGGGATGTGCGCGGTCTCGGTGATCATGGTCTTTCTCGACTTCCGTCGTCAATTCTTCTTACCGTCCAGACGGTATAGTAATCGACCGACCGTCCAGACGGTATAGTCGAATGCGTGACGGCTGACACCCGCGACCGCATCCTGGACGCGCTCGAGACCCTGCTGCTGGAAAAAGGCATGTCGCACGTGACGCTGGAGAACGTCGCGGCCACGGCGGGCGTCTCCAAAGGCGGCCTGCTCTACCACTTCAAGAGCAAGGACGCGCTGCTGGCGGGCTTGGTGCGCAGACTGGCCGAGCGGGCGGGCAAGCAACTCGACAGCGCCGTCGCCAAAGGCGGCTCGGTAGCCGAGTGGTACCTCCAGACGCCGAACCCGGACGACGCCGCGGAAGCGGTCGAACTCGAGCTCTACCGATCCATGCTCGCGACCATGCGCACCATCGATGCCACACCGGAGCCCGACGAGGTACAGCAGGCGCTGGTGGAACTGATGAACTCCTGGTCGGACAGTCTGGACGAGGAGGTCGCCGACCCGGTCCAGGCCGACATCATCCGGCTGGTCGGCGACGGCGTATACCTGCGCGCGCTACTGGGCCTTCCGTCCATCGATCCGGCCCGTTACCGGCACGTGGTGGACCGCCTGCTGCGGCGGTGACGGTTAGACTCGGCCCGTGCTGCCAGCCGCCGAACCGGCCGGCGCCGTCGGGGCGGGAACAGATCCGGTACCGGGGTCTCCTGGAACGACGGTGCCGATCCGACCGCTGAGTTTCCGTGAACTGCTCGATGTGCCGTTCGCGCTGATCCAGGCCAACATCCGGGCCCTGGCCGGATCGGGTGTGACGGGCTTGTTCATCGCCGAGGCCGTGGTCGTCGCGGTGACCGCGGGCGTCTCCGGGCTGACCGAGGGCTCCGACGCCGGCACCGCCTGGGCGGCGATCCTGTCCACCGCGGCCTGTGCGTGGTTGCTGCGGTTCGCGTTGCGCGGCACGACCGTGGCGCTCGGACTCGCGACCGTCGGCGGCGCACCGATCGGCCTGCGGACCGCCCTGCGCCGATTCGGTGCGACCCTCGGCCCGCTGCTGGTGTTCCAGCTGTTGTTCACGCTGGTGGGCCTCGGCGTCCTCGCGGTGGGCGGCGTGCTGATCGTGACGCTGCCGCTCGCGGCGATCTGGCTGGGCTGGTTGCGCGCCCGCCGCTGGGTCGCGGCGCCGGTGCTGTTCGCCGAGCACACCTCGCACCGCCACGGCGTAGCGCGCGCGAAACTGCTCGCCGAGGGCGCGGAGTGGTCGATAACCGGGTTGTGGATCGCCCAGCGCGCACTGTTCGGGCTGCTCGCGATCCCGTTGCTGGCCATCCCGCTGTTCGTCTCGGACTTCTCCGGCACCCACCGGTGGCCGGTCATCGTGCTGGCCACGTCGGCGGTGCTGCTGCTGACGGCATTCGGCGAAGTGGTCGAGGCTTCCGCACGGGTGGTCTGCTACGTCGACCGTCGTTGCCGCAGGGAGGGAATGGACATTCGCATCCCCCGGCAGGAGACGCGATGAGCGATCCGCGGATCCCACCGGCGCCGGACCCGGTAGAGATCGCTCTGACCGAAGGTCCTCACACGGCAGGCGATCCGGCTCCCGGCACACCGTGGCTCGGCGCCGCCGCCGACCATCGCGCCGCGGCGGAAACGGCCGCCCGGCACCGGGATTTCGACCGTGCCCTGCGAGAACGCTTCCGTGCCGTGCTGCGCGGCCTGGAACAGGGCGGCGTGCTCGAGATCCGGCGCTCGCGCACCGCGCGGGAGACCGCCGACGACGTGACGACCGTGCTGCCGCTCGAGGTCGCCACCGAGATCCAGCCCGCCGCGCACACTTTCGACGAGGTCGTGTACGGCGGACGGCGCGCCACCGAGGACGAATACCGCAGGCTGGAATACGCCGACCGGTTCTCCGCCTCCGCGCCGCCGCCCGCACCGGAACCGACCGAGGTCGAAGCGGTGGAGAAGGCGCCGCGCACCAGGCGCAAACTACCACCGCTGCCGAATCTGCTGCGCGACCCACGGTTCTGGGGCGTACTCGCGGCGACGGCCGCGTTGCTGGTGCTGGCCTACGGCGCACTGCAATCGTGCGGCGCGCCGACCGCACCGCAACCGCAACCGCCGCCGGATCTGCCCGACGCCCCTCCGCCGGACGACTCCTACGACGGCCCCGGTTTCGGAGCGGGCGAAGACCCGCTCTGGGATCGGCTGCCCGCACCGGTCTTCTATGGCGGCTTGCAGTTCCTGATCGCCGCCGCGCTGGTGGTGTGGTGGCGTGCCCGCAGGCGGGGCGCTCTGGTGCGCGAGCCACGTCCGGTCGAGGTGGCGGCGAACGAACTGCTCGCCGGACAGGCCGCCCTCTACCGGCGCTCGAAAGACCACGACCACGTCGCCGGGAAGCTGCGGGCGGCCACGCTGCGCCGCGTCCGCTCCCCGCTCGGCATCACGGCGGACACGCCGCCGGACCGGATCGTCGCCGTGGTCGCCGCTCGCATCGGAGCCGACCCAGCCCGGATCGGCGCCGCGCTGTT
Organism: Nocardia asteroides; assembly: GCA_019930625.1. Classification (NCBI taxonomy): domain Bacteria; kingdom Bacillati; phylum Actinomycetota; class Actinomycetes; order Mycobacteriales; family Nocardiaceae; genus Nocardia; species Nocardia asteroides. The sequence continues at coordinate 1,994,504 of CP082844.1, read as the reverse complement.
CGGCCCCGTGCCCGATCCGGGGACCTTACAAGTGGTCGCCGCTCAGCTCGAATGGATCGAATCGGAGGTCGGATGAGACCCTCTCGCCCAATTCTTGTCCGGCCCCCCGCGTGCCGGAGCGCCCGCGAACCACAGGAGATCGAATGACCAGCACCGAGACCACCCCGACGGCCGAGCAGGCGAGCGCCGCGTTCCACGCCCTGCGCGCCGAGATCGGCAAAGCGGTGGTCGGCAACGACAGCGCGGTCATGTACCTGGTGCTCGCGCTGCTGTGCCGTGGCCACGTGCTGCTCGAAGGCGTGCCGGGGGTCGCCAAGACCCTGCTGGTGCGGGCGCTGGCCACCGCACTGGACTTGGACCACGCGCGAGTGCAGTTCACCCCGGATCTGATGCCCGGCGACGTCACCGGGTCGCAGATCTACGATCCGCATTCCGCCGAGTTCACCTTCCGGCAGGGTCCGGTGTTCACCAACCTACTGCTCGCCGACGAGATCAACCGCACGCCGCCGAAAACCCAGTCGTCGTTGCTGGAATCGATGGAGGAACGACAGGTCTCGGTGGACGGCAAGCCGCAGCCGCTGCCTGATCCGTTCGTCGTGGTCGCCACCCAGAACCCGATCGAACAGGAGGGCACCTACCCGCTGCCGGAGGCACAGCTGGACCGGTTCCTGTTCAAGGTGGACATCCACCTGCCCGGCCGCGACGACGAGTTCCGCATCCTGCAACGCCACGCCGCGGGCTTCGATCCACGCGACCTGACCGCCGCCGGCCTGCGTCCCGTGGCGGGACCGGCGCACATCAGCGCCGCGCGCGCCGCGATCGCGAAGACGACGATCAGCCCCGAGGTGCTCGCCTACACCGTCGACGTGTGCCGGGCCACCCGCACCTCCCCCGCAGTGCAGCACGGCGCCTCCACCCGAGGGGCGACCGCGCTGATGGCGGCCTCACGCGCGTTCGCCTGGCTCAACGGTCGCGGGTTCGTCACGCCGGACGACGTGAAAGCCGTCGCGGTGGCCGTGTTGCGGCACCGCCTGCACCTGCGCCCGGAGGCGGAGTTGGACGGCGTGACCACCGAGGGCGTGCTGTCGTCGCTGCTGCTGTCGGTTCCGGTCCCGGTGTAGCGGATGGTCGTCACCGGTCGGCTGGCCGCCGCGGCAGGCGTGGCGGCCCTGCTCGTCACTCTGGTCCTGCCGTCCCTGCTCGGCGTCGTGGTGGTGACGTGTGTGTTGACGGCCGGGGTGCTCTTCGATCTCCTAACCGTGGGCCGGGCGCGAGATCTGACGCTTTCCCGCGAGGCATTGACCACGGTGCGGCTCGGGCGCTCCGCCGAGGTGGAACTCGTCGCGGTCAACGCCGGAACACGCGTGCTGCGCGGCACGGTGTGGGACGACTGGCCCGACAGTGCCCGTCCCGAGAACCGCACGCACCGGCTGGAACTCGCCCCCGGCACCAAAGTCCGTTTCCGCACCACGCTCACGCCGACCTACCGTGGCGATCGGGTCGCGGGACCGGTCACGGTGCGCCTGCTCGGCCCCCTCGGGTTGGCAGGCAGGCAGACACGGCGCGGTGTGCCCGCCCGGGTACGCGCGCTGCCCGCGTTCCGCGCCGAACGGCTGCTGCGGTCGAAAGTCGAACGGCTGCAACATCTCGAAGGCCGCAATGTGGCCAACTTGCGTGGCCAGGGCACCGAATTCGACTCGTTCCGCGAGTACGTCGCCGGTGACGACGTGCGCGCCATCGACTGGCGCGCCACCGCACGCGCCACCGACGTCCTGGTCCGCACCTGGCGGCCCGAGCGCAACCGGCACATGCTGATGCTGCTGGACACCGGCCGGGTCAGCGCGGGTCGGGTCGGCGACGGTACGCGCCTGGACGCGAGCATCGAGGCGGCCCTGCTGCTCGGCGGTCTGGCCGCCGCCGCGGGCGACTCGGTCGACCTGCTCGCCTTCGACCGGCAGCCGCGCGCCGAGGTCCGCGGTGTCGGCGGAAAGCGCTTGCAGCACAAGCTCATGCACGCGATGGCCGGGGTCACCCCGGCGCTGGTCGACACCGACAGCGCCGCGCTGGTGCGCGCGGCCATTCAGCGCACCCGCCGGCGCAGCCTGGTCGTCTGGTTCACCAGCCTCGACGGCGCCGCGGTCGAGGAGAACCTGTTGCCCGTGCTGCCGGTGCTCGCGCAGCGGCACCGAGTGCTCATCGTCTCGGTGACCGACCCCGATATCGCCGCGGCCGCCACCCGGCGCGACGACCTTTCCGACCTCTACGCCGCGGCCGCGGCCGAATCCGTTCTCGCCGAACGCGCGCTGGTCCAGGAATCCCTGCGCCGCATCGGGATCGCGGTCGTGGCCGCGTCCCCGGAACGGTTGCCGGAGGCCTTGGCGGACGAATACCTGGAACTGAAGCAGTCCGGCGCCCTCTAGGAGGATCATGTCCCCATGGCACCGGATCTCGCCGCCTTCGTCCGCGGACTGCCCAAAGCGGAGTTGCACCTGCATCTGGAAGGGACGCTGGAGCCGGAGCTGAAGTTCCGCCTGGCTCGGCGCAACGGCATCGAACTGCCGGAGAAGAACGTGGACGAGGTCGCGCAGACCTATCGGTTCCACGACCTGACGTCGTTTCTCCAGGTCTACTACCCGGCAATGCGCGTACTACTGCTCCCGCAGGACTTCCACGACCTGGCCTACGACTATCTGCGCAGGGCGCACGCCCAAGGCGTACGTCATGTCGAGCTGTTCTTCGATCCGCAGGCGCACACCGGGCGCGGGGTTCCGTTCCCGACAGTGATCAGCGGATATCGGTCGGCGATCGCCCGGGCGCGGCGGGAGCTGGGGATTTCCGCCGAGCTGATCCTGTGCTTCCTGCGCGACCATTCCGCGGAGTTCGCCATGGCGACGCTGCTGGAAGCGCTGCCGTACAAGAGCTGGATCCTCGGGGTCGGGCTGGACTCCGACGAGCGCGGCAACCCGCCGAGCAAGTTCGCCGGCGTCTTCGAGCGCGCCCGCGCGGAAGGCTTCCTGCTGACGATGCACTGCGACATCGACCAGCCGAACTCGATCGAACACATCCGCCAGGCGCTGGAGGACATCGCCGTCGACCGCCTCGACCACGGCACGAACATCGTGGAGGACGATCGCCTGGTCGACCTGGCCCGGTCCAACGGCATCGCGCTCACCTGCTGTCCGGTGTCGAACTCTTTCGTCACCGCGCAGATGAAGGCGCAGGAGATCGTCGGCCTGCTCGACCGTGGGCTGACGGTGACGATCAACAGCGACGACCCCGCGTACTTCGGCGCGTACGTGGCCGACAACTACCTCGCACTCGCCGAGCACGCCGGTCTCGGGACCGATCGGCTGGCCGAGTTGGCCAGGAACTCCTTCCGCGCCTCCTGGATCACGCCCGCTCGTCAGGACACCTTTCTCCGCGAGATCGACGACTACGTCGCCGCGAACGGCTGACCTGCGGGCGCCGGCAGCCGCGGCGGGAACAGCGGCGCCGGGAGCGCCCGGCGCTGTCGTTCGGCGATGACCGCACCGAGGATCTGCACCGGCGGGCACTCGGCCGGGGGCGCGACGCGCAACCGGCCGCACACCTCGGCCACGAGCGCCGTGCCGAGATGATGCCGCGCCGCGGGAGTCAAAGTACGCAAACGGGTCAGGTACTGCCGCACCGCCAACGCGAGATCCTCCGGCAGCCCTGCCAGGTCGAGCTGGGCGCTCCACGCGGCCAGCCACGGCGGCGCGATCGCGAGCGCGGGCGGCGGCAGTGGTCGTTGCGCGTGCACCACCACGGTGCCGGCGACCACGTCACCGATGCGCCGCGCCAGGGGCGAGCACATCGAGGTCACCACCGCGATGGCGCCGAACCCGCCGAGCATCCAGAAGTCGACGATCGCGCCCGCCAGCCCGCGGGTGAGCGCGTGCCGGAAGTCGATCGGCCCGCCGTCCTGGCGCACCACGCGCAGCCCGAGCAGCAATTTGCCCAGGGTCCGCCCGCGCCAGGCGGTTTCACAGGTCACCGGGTACCCGACCAGCACGGTCACGATGGTGACCAGCGTCACTACTTCCAGCCACGCCGAGTCCACACCCGCGGGCAGCAGCAACGTGACGATCGCCAGCAGCAGCACGAACCCGAGCGTGCACTGGGCCAGCACGTCGATCAGGAACGCGGTGGCCCTGGTGGGGATGCGAGCGATCGGCAGCTCCAGGGCCACTGCTTCGCCGGTGGTGAATTCAGCCATGTCGATAGCATTCTTGCGACCGGTGGGAGTGGGAGGCAACCGAATGGACGTGGACGCATACAGCCTGGCGCACCGCAGGGCGTGGGACCGGCTCGACTACTTGTCCAAGCGGAGCAAGCTGACCGGCGCGGAGGCGGACGAACTCGTCATGCTCTACCGCCGCACGTCCCAGCAGCTGGCGCGACTGCAGTCGCACAGCCCGGACCCGGAGTTGATCGCCGGGCTCAGTGCACTGCTGGCGCGTGCGCGGGGCCGGGTGCTGGGGACGCGAGCCGACACCTGGCTGGAGGTCGGCCGGTTCTTCAGCCATCGCTTCCCGGCGGCGCTGTACCGGTCTTGGCCGTGGTGGGTCGGCGTCGCCGCGGCGTTCCTACTCGTCTCGGCCGGCTTGGCCATCTGGGTGGACCGGTTCGATTCGGCGCGCGACGTGCTCGGCATTCCGAGCGACACCGCTGGTCTCACCGCGCCCGGCGGCGCGTTCGAGACGTACTACTCGGAGCATCCGCAGGGCGCCTTCGCCGCGCAGGTGTGGACGAACAACGCGTGGGTCGCGGCGATCGCCTTGTTCACCGGAGTGTTGATCCTTCCCGCGGTCTACCTGTTGTTCATGAACGCGCTCAATCTGGGTGTCACCGCGGGGCTTATGTCCGACGCGGGGCGGCTGGATTCGTTCTTCGGCTTCATCCTTCCGCACGGCACGCTGGAGCTGACCGCGGTGTTCGTCGCGGGCGGCGTCGGCCTGAAACTGGGTTGGACGCTGATCGATCCGGGCCGGCACAGCCGGGTGGAGGCGGTGGCCAGGCAGGGACGGGCGACCGCAACCGTGGCGCTCGGGCTGGTCGGGGTGTTGCTGGTCTGCGGCTGGATCGAAGGATTCGTGACGCCGAGCCCGCTGCCCGCCCCGATCCGCATCGCCATCGGGTTCACCGCCGAAGCGTTGTTCCTGGTGTACGTGTTCGGGCTGGGCCGCCGAGCCGTCATCGAGCCGGCGAACCCGAAGGCCCCGGTATCGAGCGGGCAACCATCACCTGTGACACAGCCAACAATCAGCACACCCTGAGTGGCGCCGCTGGGACAATCGGTAGCTACGTGGCTTCCAGATCGGTTGAGAACTCCCCCGATTGAGTTCCGCTGGCCGCAGCGAGTCGTGCTCGAGCTGCGGCCAGCGTTACCGTCAACTCTACACAATCGTTATCCCTACGCAACCCTCCCCGCCGAGGTCAAGCGTATAAAGCAGCACTCCAGCAAACCCTTGCGAAGCCACCCTTTCGCCCCGTGCCAGCTAACCGCATGCGACCCGCGAAATAGCGGTTTCACTGGGTGCGCGCCGTCCCGGCGAAGCCGCCGAAAGATCGTCGGGAATCGCGCTCGGCAACGGTTCGGAACTCTTCCCAGCAGTTAGCCGAGCATCGAGATAGACCCCTCTACGGTTTGCTGGCACCCGCTCCCACCTGCACGTTCATATGCACAAATTGACAGTTGCTGACAACCGAGGAATGGAAAGAGACCACAAGTTTGTTTACGCGGTAATAAACCGGGTAAGGACATAGTGGCTCCCGAGGAAGACCGGCCAGTTCCCCGACAGGCTCCGGATTAACCGGCTGCGAAAAAGTGCCCGCGCATCCCCGCTTCGCGCACCCCGTCGGCACCTCGGCCGCAACCACAACGAGGTATGTGATCTTCGCCTCACCCCCGCCCGGATCAGCCGGGACCGCGCGAAATCACCTCGGCCACAACCGGCTTCGAGAGACGCTCGTCACAGTGCCACAACCGCCGAAGACCGCTCGCGCAATGCGCGGGTCCGGAACCGGAAAGACAGCCACGGACCACTCGACGCTTGGTGACCCGAGTCACCTTCTCCCGTCATCGGGCTCAGCCGATGCGGAGGATTCCCGTGACCGTGCCTTGCAGCAGGCGGCCGTCGTGGGTGATCAGCGGCGCGGTCTGAAGTGGATCGTCGACGACGGTGCCGGGGAGGGGGTGCGACGCGGTGACCGCACCGGTTTCCGGGTCCAGGACGGTGAAGGCGTATCCGTCGATCGGTGTGGTGTGGTCGGGGCCGATGCGCGCGACCGTGTAGAGCGCGCCGTCGGCGGTGGACAAACGCGGTACGGCCGCACTGCGAACCGTGTTCTCCCACACCACGCGACATCCGTTGGCGGCCACATCGATCCGCGTCATCCCGCCGGTGAACGGCGCGCTCGGCGGCACCGCCGGACCGGCTCCCTCGGGCAGTGCCGGGTACGGATAACCGTAGGTGCTCGCCACGAAGACCGAGCGGCCGATCCCGACCGGCGAGTTCTCGCTCCCCGCACCACCCGCGCCGAGCACCGGAACCGAGCACACCAATCGGCTACTACCCGAATGGAATACAAGGGCGTGCACCTGTTCGTCGGCGTTGTCCACGACGGTCAGATAGTCGGCGCCGGTCTCCGGCCCGAAGTAGGTGGGTGTCGAGCCGGTCCCCCAACTCAGCTGCCCCGGCTTACGCGCCGATCCCCGGTCGTACGCCGCACGCCACACGATCTCCGGACCGCCGGACGCGCCGACGCGCATTTCGTACAACGCGTGCGTCGTGGCGACCGCGACCTGCCCGCCGGGCGCAGCGGAGATGCTGTTGGCCACGTGTTCTCCCGCGGGCAGCGCCATCGCCGTGACCCGCCCGGTCGTGGTGACGAACCCGACGACTGCCTGGCCGGTCGCGAACCACACATTGCCCGACCAGTCCGGCACGAGGCCGGTCACGCTGTCCGCGGACGGGATCACCGAGCCGAGATCGGCGTAGTGTTCGGCGATCAGCCGCCATGTCCCTGCCGCGTCACGCTCGTGCCGCACCCGCAGCAACCGGTCGGAGCCGTCCACGACCACCAGGCGGTCGGCCTGATCCAGGTAGGCGTACACCCCGCCGAGGAGGCTGCCTCTGGTCAACGGCAGCGCGGCCAGCGAGTGCGCCAACGGCCCCGGCGCCGCGGGGTCGAGCAGATGCACAGTGGGGATCTGTCCCGCGATAGCGGTGCACAGGGCGACCACGAGACGGTCCGATCCTTCCAACAGCGTGGGGCAGGCGGAGGCCAGCGGATACGCACCGACCACTGCGGCGCGGGCGGCCGGACCGGCGAGCGGCGTCACGTCCGAGGACCCCGCGTCGCCGTGCATGGTGGCGGTGCCGGACGGTCCGAGGAAAGGATTCGGCGCAGCGAGCGGCCCCCAACGCTCGGCCGCCGATGCGGACGGACCGGGCAGCAAGGCCAGTAGGCAGGCGGCGAGAAGCATCACCGGTCGGCGCATTCGGATCATCCTTCGCTCGGCGGTAATCGGTGTTTCGAGGGCGCGAGGCGGCACAGCCCGCTCGCTACGATGGGCGCCATGAACTCTGTCCGGGCCCGTCTGCTGTCCGCCCTGGCCGGCCAGCTCGGGAATCCCCACGGCGTGCTCGGCAAAGGTATCGCCTTCGCGCTCAATCGCGGCAACAAGTCCGCGATCGCCGGGGCGGTCGAGGCGGCGGCCATCGTGCCGGGCAGCACCGTCGCGGACGTGGGATTCGGTGGAGGAGCAGGACTTTCCCTGCTGCTCGAGCGGGTGGGGGCCGACGGCGTGGTGCACGGCGTCGAGATCTCCGCCGACATGCTGGCGCGAGCCCGCTCGGGCCACGCGCGCGATATCGAAGCCGGTCGCCTGCGGCTGATCGAGGGTTCGCTCACCGCGCTGCCGTTGCCCGACGACGGTCTCGACGCCGCGATCACCGTCAACACCGTCTATTTCGTGCCGGATCTCACGACGGCCTGCGCCGAACTCACGCGGGTGGTGCGGCCGGGCGGCCGTCTGGTGATCGGTATCGGCGACCCGGACGCGATGGCGAAGCTCCCGTTCACGTCCTACGGCTTCACGCTGCGTCCGGTGCCGGAGGTCATCGCGGCGCTGGAACAGGCGGGCTGCGACGTCGAGCACCGGCGGCCGGCGCATACGCCGATCCCACATCACCTGCTGGTGGCGACGCCCCGCTGACTACATCAGCGCGCCGCCGTCGACCCTGATCTCGGTGCCGGTCATGTACCGCCCGTCGTCGGAGGCGACCATGGCGACCACCCCGGCGATGTCCTCCGGGCTGCCCAGCGCTCCCCCGTTCAGCCATCCGGTCATCCGGGAGAACAGTTGCGGGTCGAACCCTTCGGGCTGATCCAGGATGGACTTCGTCGTGATACCGCTGGTGATGCCCGCCGGAACGATGTTCACCGCGCGCAAGCCCTGCTTGGCGTACTCCAGGGCGATGGCGTGGGTGAAGGCCGTCACGCCGCCCTTGGACGCCGCGTAGGAGGCGAGGTAGGGGGCCGCGCTGAAGGCCGCCGTCGAGGAGATGTTGACCACCACGCCACGGCCGGTGTCCAGCAGGGCGGGCAGCGCGGCCTGGGTCATCAGGAACGTACCGGTGAGATTCACCCTGATCACCTGGTCCCACACCTCGAGCGGCATCTCGTGGGTGCGCGCGGGGCGCAGGATGCCCGCCGCGTTGACCAGCACGTCCAGTCCGCCGAGGAAGTCGAGCGCCGCCGCGGTCGCGGTGCGCACCGAAGCCGGATCGGACGTATCGACCTCGACCGTTCGCAGTCGTTCGGCGCCGTCGCCCGCCTTTTCCGCGGTGGCCGCCAGGCCCGCCGCGTCGATGTCGGCGGCGACCAGTTGCGCCCCTTCGTCCAGCAGCCGCAGGGCGATGCCCTGACCGATGCCGGATCCAGCTCCCGTCACCACCACGCGGCGGCCGTCAAATCTGCGCATGCCAAAAATTAGAACACGTTCTCATCCAGCGTCAAGGGACATCCGCCGTTCCCCGGGCGATCCGCAGCACCATGGCGGCCGCCGCCGCACCGTAGGCATGGCTGGCCGGCTCCGGACGGCTGGCCGGATAGTTGGAGCGATGCGTGACGACGACGCCGTTGGGCAGGGTGGCGGTCCGGTCCGCGACGGTCGCGACGCAGTTGCCGCCCGCCTTGGCCACGAGGTCCACGACCACGGCCCCCGGGCCGAGCAGTTCCAAAGCCTTTTGGTCGAGCAGACGGGGGGCCGGGGAGCCACGGTGCACGGCGGTGCAGACGACGAGGTCGGGCGTCGTCGTGGCGAGCGATTCCAGCAGTGCCGCGTTGTCGTCCCGGTTCGGCACGAAACGCCCGGCGCCCGCCTCGAACGCGGCGTCCCGCTGCGCGAGGCGATTACCGACCGCCGTCGGTTTCTCGTCATCGAACGTGCGCGCGGCCGCGATCGCGGCGAGCCCGGCCGCCCCGCACCCCAGCACGAGAGCCCGGACCGGGCCGGTGCGCCGCGACGGGGAGAGCAATCGCCTGCCTTCGGCGTAACCCACCCCGCCCGCGATCCGGCTCATGGTGGTCAGCGCGTCGATCTCGGTGGTCGTCTCGTCGCGCGGCACCCGGTCGAAGGCGACCGACTCGATACCGCGGGCGCGCAACCGATCGATCTCGTGGCGGCGGTAGTGCGGATCCTGGAAGCCCACCAGCGTCGTCCCCGCGCGCAGCGGCAACGAGTCCAATTCGTACGCTGGGGGTTTCACCCACACCACGATGCCCGCGCGCTCGAATACCGTGGCGCGATCCGCGACGACCGCCCCGGACGCGCGGTAGGCCGCGTCGGCGAACCCCGCACCCTGCCCCGCGCCCGCCTCCACGACGACTCGGAGTCCCGCCGTCGAAAGTGTGCGCACGCCCTCCGGTGTGAGCGCCACGCGGGTCTCCCGGGGAGCCGTCTCACGCAGCACCCCGACGATCACCGCGTGGCCCCGGATTCCGCCACGAGGGCGGTCAGGCCGCGATCGGCCAGCGCTTCGCGATAGGTGAGTCCGCCTGCGATATCGCGGATCAGTTGCTCGAGCCGGTCGAAGAGTTCCTCGATCAGAGCGGGCGATTCGTGGCGGGGCGCTTTGCGCGGAGCGAGGACGTTCAACCGGACGCCGGGACGCAGCGAGCCGGTCCGGTCCAGCGCGACGCTGTCGACACCGGCCACGGCGAGCACCATGTCCTCCACCTGCGCACTCGTGTGCACGCCCGCCCGGTCGAGCAGAATGCGATCGAACACCAGCGAGACGAACATCCCTTCCGGGTTGCCCAGCGGTCGCAGCACATCGGCCCCGAACCGGTTGTTGATCGCGGCGATGTGACCGCGAGCCCGGTCGATCTGCGCCCGCATCAGCATGTGATTTCGGTCGAAGTAATCCTCGGGAGTGTGCTCGAGGATCGCACGCGCCAGATGGGTGGTCTCGCGCTGGAACGAGATGGTGAGCCGTTTGCGGATACGCTCCAGCCACGCGATATCGCCGGTGCACGCCGCACCCATCTTGCAGGGACCGAAGGCGTTGTAGCCCTTCGAGTTTCCCGTGATGGTCAGCATGACGTCATACAGTCGCCGGATGCCCTGCTCGGTCTCCACGTGCAACGCGGCGATCGGGATGTGCGAGGCCACCAGCCGGTCGAAAGCCATGTCGCAGATGACCGGAGCGCCGCAGTCGAGCAGCACCCGTCCGATCTGCGCCAGCTCGGCCGCGGTGTAGTCCGCGACCACCGGATTGCCCGGCAGCGTGAGCAGCACGCCGCACAGTTCGCCTGTGGCACGCAGCTCGTCGAGGCAGCGGGCCAGCCGGGCGGGATCGATCTTGAACGCGTCGTCCGGGGCTACCGGGCACGACACGATCCGCAAGCCGGATTTCTCCACGTGAATGCTGGAGCTCTTGTAGAACCCCTCCGGGCACACGATGACCCCGCCGGGCCTGGCCAGGGTGGCCACGGCCTCCTCCAGGAGCATCGTGCTCGAGTACGGGCAGACGATCACCTCTTCGGCGCGCACCCGGACGCCGGGCACACCTTCCACCGGGTGCGACAGCCGGTCGAACAGCCTGCGGGCCGCCAGCTCGCGCAGGATCAGCGGCTGTCGTTTGTCGTACAGCCTGCCGTCGAGATACTCCGCCGACGGCGCGATGTGCAGGCTCTCCCGCCACGCTCGATCCAGCGCCGCGACGGCGTGCGCGTCCGGCGCCCGGCCCGTTTCGCCGTGGTAGGCGTCGATGACGCCGGAATAGCGGCGGCCGCCGGTGCCCGCGAACCACGCGTCCCGCGAAATCCGCCCGCGCACTTCCCGTTTCCTGGCCTCGGAACGATTGGTCAGCGTCGCCAGGTCGGCGAGCGGATCGGTGAGCACCTGGCTCTGAGTCACGGAACCTCGCCTTCTGAATAGTCTCCCGGTGCGGGCACGGTGTTCCATTTGTCTTGCAGCGCGGCGCGAAACCGGGTGCGGCAGTCCCCGTCGGAGAGCCGGTCGAACTCCGCCAAGGGCGGCTGCGCGACGATCTGGTCGACCACGACGGCCGATCCGGCGCGTCGGAGGTCATAGAGTTTCTCGAACCGCCGGACCGCGAACGCGACGTCGTGCTTCAGCGCGGAGAAGCGCGTCGCCACCCGAGCTTGGCGCGAGTAGTCGTACTCGCCCACCGCGACGTAGCGGTCGTCGACCACCAGCATGCTCTGCGCGTTGCGCGCGTACTCGCGCTTGACCAGCACGCTTTCCACGCCCGAGCGCGCCTGTTTCCACAACTTGTCGTCATAGGGCCACACATCGGAGATGTCGTCGAGCACGTACATCCGTCGCACATCGATTTTCGGCGGATGAGCCTTGTCGGCCAGGCGCAGGATCGCCGCGTGATAGTCGTCGCCGACGTCCCCGCCGATCGTGCCCAAGTCCGCGGTATGGATCGCACGAACCGACGTGGTGGCCTGCTCGAGGATCGTCAGCCAGTCGATGACGGTGTTCCACTCCCACACCGTGGCACTGCGTGAGGGAATCTGCGCGAGAATCTCTTCGGCGCGTTCCAACTGCCGATCGGCGATCGATCGCAGCGGCTCGATCTCCTCTCGCGCCCCGGACGCGTCGATCAGGCTCTGCGCTATACCCAGCGCCCGCTCCACCAATTCGGGATCTTTGCCCAGCAGCACGTTGAATCGCATTCGCAGGTCGTAGTAGGCGCTACTGGTCGGATCGGTCGCGGGATCGGCGCTGCCGTCGGTGGGCAATTCCGCGCCGAGGGCGAGGCTCAGACGTTCCCGCAGTGCGAGCGGCGGAATCCGGCTGCCGTTCTCGATCTGCTGAATGAGACTGCGAGAGCAGCCCGCCCTGGTGGCGAGCGTCGCCTGGGTGTAGCCGCGTTCCAGTCGTAGCCTGCGAACCAAGTTGCCGACCTGCTCATGGGAGCCGGAGCCAGCCATACCGAGCCTCCATCCTGCACCTTGCGTACGCATGCTCACGCAGTGTCACGTTGCGACATTCTAATCATCAAGTGTCAAGCGGCGTCGGATGAAACGCTTTCGCCGAATTTCGTTGTCAACAAGAGATTCGACCGCACGAGCAGCGACCCGAAGCCGAGTGAAGCCAGACTGCCACACAAGCTCGAATTTCCGCTTCACAAGGTCCGCCCAGTGATGAGAAACCACAGATCGTGACATCTGTTGAGCCATATGACCATTCTCGAACTCTGACGCTTAAGAAGTATCTTCATAAAGCGTTGAAGCTTCATTGACAGCACGAGGTGTCCTTACCTAGCCTTGTGTCAAAGCCACCGCAATTCGATTTCGGCGCAACGTGTTCCACCTACATTCGCCGACCTCGGTGGCCCGATAGCTCTAGGAGGTGCCGGACACGGATACCTCGATATGGCGCGGGCCGGGCCGCACCTGCGGCCAGGCGTGATCGACCGACTTCCGCCGCTCGCGCCGATCTGCCCGAGACCCTCGGGCCCGAGCAATTCAGGCACGGACGATTCCGCCGCGTTCGGGCCGTGGCCGAGCACGGCCACCGTCCCCGTGACGAGCGGCGGGTCCGCGTCATCCCGGAACAGAGTGAATGAGAGCGGATCATGGCACTCGACATCACCGATTCGATCATCACCAGCGACATCACCCCGGAAAGCGCGCGGCTGCTTTCCTTTTCCTCCGGCGAAGTCTGGGAACTGAGCTGGCTGCCCACCGTAGGTTGGACTCGCGCACAGGCAGTCAGCGGCATGGTCCTGGACGAAATGCTCAGCGATCCCCGCACGCTCACCAGCGACCTCGCCCTCGAAGTGGCCGCCATTCACGCCGCCGAGCTGGGCCTCACCCTGCGCGAGGTGCTGATCCGGCTGTACGCCCGCATCGCCGAACGCGACAACGCGGCAGCCCGCTGCGCCGAAACGCCTCTTTCCGCCGCCTGAGCGGCCTGGTGGAGAACCGCCGGAAATGCGAGCGGCCAGGCCGCCGCTTCCGCCCCGATTCGTCCTGCTTGCCGCACGACTTCGGCGGGCGCGTCGCCCGATTCTCCGCTGGGCCGATGCCTCATCGGTGCACCGGCGTCCGGCACTTGCGTGCGGCCACCGAGCGGCGAACGATTGACTGTGCGCCGGCCGCAATCGCGGGCCGTGCGGTGTCCCGCCCCTCGGTGGACCACGATGTGACGGGCCGGCGACACCGCGGAGTGGTCACTCCGCCCCAGGAGGAACCGATGTTCATCCAAGTCATTCAAGGAAAAACCGCCGACCCCGCCCGCCTGCGCCGATGCATGGATCGGTGGAACGAGGAACTGCAGCCGGGAGCCGTCGGCTATCTCGGCACGACGAGCGGACTGTGCGACGACGGCACCTTCATCGCGCTGGCCCGATTCGAATCCGCGGAGGCCGCCCGCCGCAACAGCGAGCGTCCCGAACAGGGCGCTTGGTGGGAGGAGACCAAGCAATGCTTCGACGGCCCGGTCACCTTCATGGATTGCGCCGATGTCACGCAGTGGATGGGCGGCGGCTCGGACCGCGCCGGATTCGTGCAGGTCATCGAGGGTCACACGCGTGACGCGCGCCGGATGCGCGAGATCTTGGCGCAGTCGGGCGATCGGGTGCACGAAGTACGCCCGGAGATTCTCGGCGGCACGCTGGCCACCTTCGGCGACGACGGATTCGTCGAGACGGTGTACTTCACCTCCGAAGCCGAAGCCCGCGAACACGAGAAGATGGAGATACCGGACGATCTGCGGTCGCTGTTCGAGGAGGAGAACGCGCTGATGGGCGACGCCACCTACTTCGACCTGCATGAACCCCAGCTGAGTTCACCCCAGAAGTAGTGGCTTGCCGACCCCGGTCGAGTCATTCCCACATGAGGGAAGAGGTAGCGCGCCGCCAAAAAAGTTCCAATAGGACAATGTCTTCTCTCGGTGTCGTTGACGCAGGGTGAAGGGTTTGCCGCGGTATGGCTCAATCGTTGCGGGTGGATGCGGACCTGCTGCGAGCCCTGACCCCGGAACTCGCCGCCATCGCCGAAACGGCACAGCAGGAACTCGCGCGCCTGAAGGAAAGACTGGCGAGCGAGGGCAAGTGCTGGGGCCAGGACGAGCCGGGCCGGGTCTTCGGTGACAGCTACGAACCCGCGGCCGAGAAGGGAATCACCGGATTCGAGAACCTGGTCCACAATCTGCGCGGAATGAGCAGCAGCGTCGCGGACGCCGGCCACAACCTGCAGGATCAGGACCAGAACTTCGGCTCGCAACTCCGCGAGCAGGACCCGTTCTCCTCCGTCCCGGTTATCAGCCCCTCCTATGACCAACCGCTGTGGCAGAGCCCGGCGACCCAGCCCGTCGTCGCGCCGGATGTCATCGGCCAGGATTCCGCCCCCCGCACCGCCGCACCCGGCCGGACTCCCGACCCCGACGCCGTCCAGACATCGAACCAGTCCGGTTCTCAGCCGGGCAGCAACCCGGTGATGCCGGAGCAGCCGTACCCCGGCGAGTACGGCCCGAACAACAGTCCCGACCAGCAACCGTCTTCCAACTCCACACCCACACCATCGTTCCCCGACCGGCCGACGCAGAGCGCTCCGAACCCCGCCCCGAGCGCCCGGACACCGACGGCACCCACCGCTTCCGCACCTCCTGCTGCCGCACGTCCTGCCGCGACGCCACCCCCGGCCAACCCACCCGCCGCGACAGCGACCCCCAAACCAGGGGCACCCGACCAGGCAGCCGTGCGCCGCCCGCCGGAGAACCGATGGTCGCGGCCACCCGCCGATTCACCTTGGCTGCGAAACACCCCCGGCACGCCGTGGTCGCGCGGCGGCTCCACACCCGGCCAGGTCCCCCCTCCGCACCGCCGGGGTCCCCAGTCCGACGCGGCGAGACCGGCGAAATCCGGCAAGGAAGGCAAACAGCGCAAGCCGAAGCCGACCTCGACGCGAGCGAAGCGCTCCCGCGTGCGGACCGACCCCGATGCCGTGGCCGCCGCCGACGCGCTCGCGGCCCGCCGTAAGCTGCGGATCGCCGGATTCGGTACCTCCGGCGTAGCGAAGCCCACGGTCGAGGAGATCGCGGCTGCCGTCGACACCATCCTCGGCAAATACCCGTTCGTCCAGCCGGCCGGAATCGAGATCACCGATCTGCCGGATAGCGCCGTGTCCCGCGTGGTCTGGGATCGCGAGATCGTTGAGGGGGAAGAGCCGGTCCCCGGCGGATGGATCCTGCTCGACCGCGTGGCAGCGGCCAGTCCCGTGCTGCTGGCCGAGAAGGTCGGCGCCGCAATTCGGTCGGGCGAGCGTGTGGCCGGGTCCGAGGATCGGCCGATGTATGCGACCGTCGTGCGCGATCTCGGCCGGATACTCGAAGCGGGCGCTGGTCCCCATGTCCGGCAGTCGGCGCACCGGTCGTTGGTCATGGAGTACCGGCGCATCAGCGGTCCGTGGGACCGCGGCGACACTTTGGC
Source organism: Nocardia asteroides (assembly GCA_019930625.1). Classification (NCBI taxonomy): domain Bacteria; kingdom Bacillati; phylum Actinomycetota; class Actinomycetes; order Mycobacteriales; family Nocardiaceae; genus Nocardia; species Nocardia asteroides. The sequence goes on along the minus strand of CP082844.1, from coordinate 1,978,506 downwards.
GGAGGTCGTGCGCGGGTACCGCCAGTGGCGCGCCCAATTGATCCGGGCCTGCTTCCCAGACGGCCTTTTCGATCCGCTGACGGCGGTGGTGGAAGCGTTCACCGAGGTCGAATTACGTGGCGACAATGCGTGCGCACCGGCGAAAGTGCTGCACCGATTGCTCATCGAGCACGCACGCGGGCGATCGAGCGGCTAGTGGTACAGATCCCGGACTATTTTCCCGAGTGGCTGACCACCATGGTGCTGGGTCACTTTCCGGAGGGGGACCCGGAGGCAATGCGGCGCGACGGGGACGCCTGGTCGGACTCGGCGAACACGCTCGTGGTGGTGCTGCAGCGGACCCGGGCGGCGGCGGAGCGGTTGGACAGGGCGGTCGAAGGGGAGACCGGCGCGGCGATCCAAGAGCAGTACCGCAAGATCATCGCCCACACCCAGTCGCAGATCGAGTTCAACAACACCATGGCCAAGCAGTTGTACGACAACGCGACGGCCATCGAGTACCAGCAGTACGTCATCATCGGCATCGCGGGAGCGCTGCTGGCCCAGGTGATCATCGATATGGCGATGCCTCCGCCCGGCAGCATCGTGAAGGCGATCGCCGATCGCGCCGAGGCGAGAGCGGGGATGGAACTCGCCAAGCGCGACTTGGTGCTGGCCATGCTGGGAAAGGCCGCGCGGTTCGTCGCGGAGCATCCACGGCTGGCGCTCGCCACGAAAGGTGTGTTCTTCGGGACGGCCGTCGGTGGTGGGGTTCCCTATGTCGCGCAGCGCGTTCAGATGGCGCAAGGCCACCGGCAGGTGGTGGATTGGCAGCAGGTCAAGATCGGGGCGGCAGCAGGCGCCGTCGGTGGATTGGTCGGTGTCGAGGTCGGTCGTCGCGTCGCGCCCGCGGTGATGCGAGTGGGCGGCCGGGTGCTCGGCACCGTGGCCGCGGGCGGCGTGGGTGGTATGGCCGGTGGTCTGGCGGGCGGCCTGACCGCATTCGCTTTGACAGAGGGCGAACTGCGCGGCAAGGACCTGGCCACCATGGTGTGGACGGGGTTCGGCTCCGGCCTCGTCGGGTCGCTCGGGGCATCGGTGCGGGCGGCTCGGACCGGTGCGTACATGGGTTCGCCCGAACGGATCGCGTCGGAGAATCCGGCGCTGCCCCCGGACGCTGCCGGGCCACTGACCGGGATCTCCGCGCCCGGAGATGGTCAGCCGCCGCAAACGCTGGCGGCGAGTCCTGAAGGTATTTCCACCACCAGCGAGGTAGGCCCGCCGCAACCGGGGCGGCCCGCGGCCGGGTTCGATGGCTCCGTGCCGCCGCCGGACGGCCTGACTCCCGAGCTGATGGCGGAGGGCGAGCAGATCTTCCGCGATATGTTCGACAACGCGACGGTGTCGGAGCGCAACGACCTCGCCCGGTTCCTGGACAGCGACGGCCCTGGGCAGCTGCCGGACGGAAGCGGCGGAACCACATTGCCCGGGAACGCGCCGAACCACCCGTCGGGAGGGCCAGCGCATCCCTCGTCACCCTCGTCTTCTGGACGCGGCGGCCCCTTCCCCGCCTGGGGAGATACCGCAGTCGCACGTACCTCGTCCGCCGTGGTCCCACATCCCGAGGGCGGCTCGGCGACACCGATGCAGACCCGTCAGTTCCAGATCAGCGATCCTCAGGTCCGTCCGGACCAAAGGGGGATCACGGTGATCACCGAAGGAACCGTCGCCCAACCGGACACGCCCACGTTCGGCGCCGAAGTGCTCGCCGACGGGAGCGGTACTTATGAAAGTCCGTACATGATCAAGCACGGGCCTGACGGAAGCCTGTACATGGTGTCGCCGGAGCAGACGGCCGGTGGCACCGCTCAGGACACGACGGCACCCCCGCCTGCCGGTAAAACGCTGGAGGAAGGAACCACCGCCCCCGAGGAACATCCGCTCCTCGACGTCGACGCGGAATTCGCGCGCATGGCAGCGGAATTCACGGCGACCGCGGACAAGACGGATTCGAGCGATCCCACCGCCTCGGTGGATGCGCGGAAACAAGCCGTCGACGTCACGCCGCAGGCATCACCGACTCCCGATACGAGCAATCCCCAAGTACCGCCGAGCACACCGAAGCAAGAGGTCACACCAACGGCGGCGACCGCACGCCCCACCGCAGAGGCGAACAACCCAGTCGGTCATACGAACCCACCGCAGCCGGTTCCGGATGCCACGCCGTCGCCGACGCGCCCCGGAACCGACACGAACAGCTCCGGCACCCCCCCTGTCTCGTCGAAATCGGATACCGCCCCCACACCATCGGCGTCGACCGCTTCCGCCCCGGGCGCAAACAACTCCGCCACGCACCCCCCATCGTCCCCGGGCCATCCGCAGCCTCTTGGCCGCGGCGGGGCCGAAACGAGCGACCCTGCGCGACAGACGAGGTCACCGCAAGCCCCTTCTACCGCTTCCGCGCAAGCTACGGCGGGCAGAACACCCTCTGGCGCAACCCCGCCGAACCCCATCCCTTACGCCGCACCGGCGGCGCTGTCGGGTTACACACCGGATAGTTCTGCCACGCACACGAGCACGTCGACTCAACCCACAGGATTCCTGACAAACAACCCCGGAGAAACCCCCCAGCCAGCCGCAACGCCACCGGATCCCATCGCCGCGACCGGCCGTCCAGACGCCGACGAACCCGATGCAGATCCAGAGGAGTTCCCCACGCCACCGGGAACCGTCGTGGACGACCCCCGCGACCACAACGTCTGGAAAGACCCGCGGGAGCACAGCGTTTGGGAAGACCCCCGGGACCACAGCGTCCAGAAAAAGCCGGCGGGAGGTTACGTCACCATTCCCGGTGTCTCCTACCCGCTGGAGGACGAACCACCCGCCGACGCCATACCTGTCATCCCGCGCACACCCGCGCTGAGTCCGCTGCCTGTCGATTCCGTCGGCTTGGGCCGTGCCTTCCAGAACCCCGACAACCCCGACTCCGCGTCACCACGCCCTCCGGACATCGCCAACCCCCTGTCGGATCGCCACGTCGCCGCACCGGAAACCGGTCTGGACGCCGGGCTCGACAAACCGCCCGCGTCACCCACCATGGCCACGCGGTATGCCACCGAACCGAACCCCGGGACCCCCGGTGCTCCGCAGACACCCGCGGGGCCGCACCTGAACCCGCATTCCCTCGAGTATCACCAGGACCCCAGCCGTCTACCCGCCGTAGGCGGCGTTCCGCACCTCCAACCTGCCCCCCAACCGAGTGGAAAGACGGAGCATAAGCGCCTCATCGCCCAGATGGGTGGCGGCGACAAACCCCGACGGCGCAAGAAACAACCCTCACCCGAACCGGAGCCGACGCCCACACCACCACAGCCGACGCCCGAACCCCCGAGACCCACACCGAAACCGGATCCGCGGCCGAAGCCGAAGCCGAAGCCGCGTGGCCAGCCCTCCACACCGCCGGTCCCTGAGCAGCTGGTGGAGCGCGAGGGCGCCGAAGCGACCGGAGCGGTCGGTGCGAAAGGTCAGCGCGCCTCCACGACCGCGCGCGACGGCTCTGACCGTAAACGTCCGCATTCGGGTGTAAGTCCGGGAACGTCCGCAGGACAACCGGATCCGCGTTCGCTCCTGCAACGGGCACAGCAGGGCGACCCGGAAGCGTTCAACGAGCTGCGCGAGCAGTACGGACTCGACACCCTCCACCACGTGCGCCGGGCACTCGGGGTGTCCGAGTCGGAGTCGACCGACCAGGACGAGCAATTAGCGCAGGCGGCAGGGGCGATCAACGGCACCGTGTTCCGGTTCGCGGAACAACAGCGGTGGCCTGTCCCCGGAGGGGAGGATGTGGGCAGTTGGTTGCGCCGCGTCGCGGATGATGCGGTCATCCAATCCGGCGTCCTCGGGGGAATGCCGGACACAGCGGCGGCCGAATCGGCCGCGCCCACCGACCTGCACGAGGTCTCCACCGGAAGCCCCATTGCCATCGAGTCCGGTAACCCGGTGGACGCCACCACGGACGTGGGGCGTCCTGCCGCCCCGGTCGCCCAAGCAGTTGCCCTCGCGAACGAAACCGCGATCGGCCCGTCGTACGGCGCGCACGCGCCCGACGTCGAAAACGCGCCCCTGGCAACTCCCGACGATCAATTCGGCGATGCCGCGAATGATCAGCCCCCGGTCGACAACTCACCGGAGGCTGAACAGGGCGCCGACCAAGTTGTCGATGCGATGCGCCAGGCCGCGGAAGCGGTGCTCGCGGACTACTACGCCCGATCCGGACCCGATATTCCAGAGGCCGACCGGCTGAACAACATTCCGGCCGCCACGCTCGCGGAGATGCTCCGCAGCGAGGACCCAGCCGACGCCACGGCAGCGGTGATCGAGGTGATTCGCCGCGGCGAAGACAAGATCTTGCGCTGGACCCAGGTCGCCGCCGTGACGGAGATGCGTCGAGTCCCGGTGAACATGGACGCCGGAGAGGGCAAATCCCTTGTCTTCCTCGCCCATGCCATCCGCGAGGCCATCGAACACGGTGCCGTACAAGTCATCACCACCCGTGACAACCTCGCCAACCGCGAAGTTGCCAGATACGTCGCGGTTCTGGCCGAGTACGGCATCGATATCGTCCGCATGAATCCCGACCACGCCCCTCGGCCCCCCGAACCCGGCCGGCCCACCATCTACATCGGCACCCAGCAGGACGTCGGCTTCGCCGCGCTACGCGACAACTGGGTTCCCGGTCGCAGTGCGGCGATCGACGAGATCGACGAAGCCCTCATCCACGCCGACACCCAGTACATCCTCTCCGACGGCGCCGACCAGCTCGCCGACGCCGCCACCGCCGCCCAGGTCACCGATGCCCGCGATTTCCTCACCGCGGCACTGCGCGACAACCGGCTCACCGAAGCCGATTTCGGGCGCACCCCCGGCCAACGCGGCGGACCGGCGCGGCTGACCGAGGACGGTAGGCAAAAGCTGGAGCAACTGCTCGGTCGTGCGCCCACCGAGACCGAATCGACCCGCATCGCCATGGCCGCCGCAGCCCGGTGGGAATACGTGGAGAACGTGCACTACGTCGTGCACAACGACAGGGTGTTCATCATCGATCAGACCACCCACAAAGTCCTCTTCGATCCTCAGACCTCCTCCGAGAGCCGCTGGAACGGCGGCCTCGCGCAAGCCATCGAGGCCGAACACGGCTTGCGAATCCGCAACGACCCCGCCAGTTCGAAATCCATCACGGCGCAGCAACTGTTCAGCCAGGAGAACTACGACCACGTGACCGGCGCTTCCGGCACCGCCGAGGGTTCCGCCACTCAGCTACAGCAGCGCTACGGCATGGGCGAGGTCGCCAAGATCGACCGTTTCCACGAATCCCAGCTCATCGTCCACACCGACAGCATCTCCCCGGACGAGGCCTCGAAGCTGCGGACCGCCGCCGCCGATATCAAGGCCATGCAGGAAACCGGCCGACCGCAACTGGTCCTGGCCGACCGCAACGATCTCGTCGATCCGCTGTCCGCCCTCCTGGACGACCTCGATGTCGCACACACTGCCGTCGACGCGAAATGGTTCCTCGATCACGGCACCGATGCCGAGGCCGACCTGCAAGCGATCTTCGATCACGCTGGCGAACACGGCAAAGTCCTCGTCATCAACATGCAAGGCGCTCGCGGCGTCGACATCCCGATCTCCGACGCCATCCGCGAACTCGGCGGCCTGCACGTCATCGTCACCGGCCGTTCCGCCCGCTCCCGCGACATCGACATCCAGGCCGAGAACCGCTCGGCCCGCAACGGCGACCCGGGCAGCGCCCGCTACTACACCTCACCCGAAGACGACCTCTACGCCTTGTCCCCTCATCCGCTCGTACAGACTGTCGTCGTCCAGTACACCCAAGCGGCCGCCGAACATCAGACCCAACCGACCCACGAAACCGAGAGCGCGCTCACCCAGGCCGAAGACTACCTCCGCGCCCTCGTGGACCCGCTCCAAGAAGTCGCGGCTCTCGTACACCAGCACGCTCATTCCCCCACCGACCACACCACCGACACCACCCCCCGCGGACCACCCGCCGCACCTGCCGACCAAAGCTCCCGGCAACCACAACACCCGCCGCCTATCGGTTTCCAGCCGCCCAGCTTCCCGCGGCAGGATGCTGCGGAGCAGTCGCCCCGCGCGGACGACTCCCCCGCGCCCACCTCCATCTCGGATGCCAGTACGGCTGTCACACAGCACGCGTCCACCGACATCGAGCAGCCGCGTCAGGCTCCCGAAGAACAGCGCTTCCTCGACTGGTACCGAGGGCGGCTGGCTGATCGATCAGGACTGCCCCGCCAAAGCCTGGCGGAGTATGTCGAAATGCGCCACCTCGAGCTCGAACAGGTGCGACGATGGCTGACCCGAGCGGGTATCGAGGCGAGTAATCACGCGGCGGAGCCGATCGGGCAGCTTCCGTGGCCGGGCGACGGCGACAAGACGACGTGGCTATCCGGAATGCGCCGATATCTCGGGGTAGCACCAGTGGAGATGGACGCACTGGTAGATGCGGCGCATGGCACCTGGGAGGAAATCGAGCGGGGAACCCGGGACCTCGAACTCGAGCAGATCAGGGCCTTGCTACGTCGGGTGCCACACGCCCGGAGAATGTACGCGGATGCGTCATCCTATTATCCGGAGCTACTCACCGGCAACGGCGCTGCCGCATATCCTGAAGGCTATCCGGATATCGGGAGATACATTCGATCCCTGCGCACCGAATCCGGCCTCTCGAAGGAGGACTTGGCTGCTGCGGTAGGCAAGTCGAGCGGCACGGTCGAGAAATGGGAGATAGGAGATATCTGGCCTCCGGCAGCAGCGGTTCAAATCATCACCGAAAACGCGCCGTTCTCGCACAATGCCGCGTATGACGAACTTGCGGAGTGTTTTACATATCTTCCCAGGGCCACCCTGATATTCCCTGACCCGCGTGCCACCGCCTCCTTCGGCGAGTATATCCGATATTTCCTCCGAGTGAACCACACAAAGGACGCTGACGCTGCGCGCGTTTTCGGACTCACACGGGTGCACATCGGGCGTCTCAAAAAAGGCGCAGAGATAGACGAATTGGCGATGCTGCAAATCTACCGTGGTGTGCTGCGGGAACGCGGGGTCGACCGATGGAATGACCTGGGCGAGGCGTGGGGACTCACCTACCGTATGGACCCGGCAGGCGAGACCGTTCCCGACCCCGCATTTTTCCCGACAGTCCACGATTGGCTGGCCGCGGTACGTCTTTACTACGGAATGAGCCGGTCGGAGTTCGCCTCACGAATCGGAATAACGAAGAACACGGTCGCACGACGAGAGACGCGAACCACACCGAGCGTTGTGGCTCTACGGCAACTTCGGGACGTTCTCGAGAGTCTGGACGAGCAACTACCGGGAGAACCCTTCACAAACGACACTCTGGTGAAGGCCTTGCAGCAATTCTACGCCCGCCAGGACGTGGGAATCGGAGAGGAAGAAGATACTCGCCTACTCTGGGACCTGATCGCGACTCGCCCCGGCTCTCCCGAGGAGCGGGAGATTCGAAGCCGGATTCTGGAAAAATATCTCTGGATCGCGGAGGCAGCGCCTCGGTATTGGACAGTCCCGAGAGAAGATTACCAAGACCTCGTCCATCGAGCCCTCGAGGCCATCGCGGCGGCGGCCAGTACCTTTGTTCCGCCCGGCGAATTCCCCCGGGCCGCCATGGCGAATGCTCGCTGGGCCATGAAATACACCTACTACAAGCAAATGTATCCGAACTTCGGTTCGAAGGATTTCCAACTGGTCTACACCGTGGATACGTACATCAGGAATCGTACCGATGTCCCCGGATCAGCCGAGCCGGATGACGCCGAGATCAGTGCGGCTCTCGGATTGGATCTCGCCGTCGTCAAGCGGGCGAAGCAGTGGATCCAGCTGCGCAAACCGGTATTCCTGGATCATTCGAATCACAGCACCGACCGAGACGGGAGTGACGACACATCCCCGGTGGACATCGCGGCACCCGAGGGCACCCATTCCCCTTCGGGAGAACTCTTGGACGACGACTTCGCGGCGAAGCTGAGACAAGCCCTGCCCGACCTGTCCGAGGCTGCGCGGCGCGCCGTGCTGCTCTACCTCATCCAGGACATCTCGCTGGCCGAGATGTGCACGCGACTGGATATCGGAACGGAATCGGCTCACGGCCTGATAGCGAGGGCCACCGAAAGCATCCGGCAGGTCTACGTCGCCGAACGCGATGGTGACCCCGCCCCGGGACAGGACGACAGGGCTCACGATGATCCGGTAGCGGGCCAGTTCGCCCCGATCCGTGCGTCTCTCTCCGATTTCCCGGACGGACACATCGAGGCCGCCGAAGCGATGCTGGCCGCGCTGCTGGCGTCGACTCATGGGCGTACACGGGTGTGGCACGGCCTTTTCGGAGAGCCGGGATACCGGTGGGTAGTAGTCGAGGTGATCGAGGAATTCGACGCGACGTTCGACGTTGCGTCCGAACCAGCGCTGCCCGTGCGTGACGCACCCGGCGAATCGACGGAATCGGGCCGGCTCACAGCCTTGCTCGACGAGAACGCCGCAGCTTGGGGCTACGAGTTGAATCACCTCGGGCAGCACGCCCGCAGCGGACACGGAGGAAGAAGGAAGAGGTGGTTCAAGCTTTTCGAATCTCCCGGGCAGGACGACCCGTCGAATGTGCTGCCCGACCCGATCGTGAAGCTGAAATTCGCACACGAGTCGGTGCCACGTGGAGTCGGGACCTCGCGCCATGCCGCCCACGAGGTGCTGACCGGCGCGGGCTGGCAGGACACCGACCAGATCGAAGACGTGGAGCTTTCGGTGACCGAGTTGGTCACCAATGTGCACGTGCACGAAGCGGGGGACGCCGAGGTCCGGTACTGGTTGTTCGACGACGTGTTGCGGGTAGAGGTCGCCGACGAGAGCCGAGGTTTGCCGAAGTGGCAGCCGGAGAGCAACTTCGCCGCTCTGAAGGACACCGCCCAAAGCAGCCCTGACGATGCGTCGGCCGAATTCGACGTGGACGACTTCCTGAATGCCATCGATCTGGACGCGCTGATGGCGGGTCGGCGAGAACCTGGCATGCGTGGCCGCGGTTACGGGCTGCTGGACGACATCGCCGCCGCGTGGGGCGTAGACCTGGTCCGCACCGGGGGCAAGACGATCTGGTTCGAAGTGCGGCGGAACATCCCACCGGGCACGGCCCAGACCGACCCCGGAACCCCAGCCGCCTCCCCGGCGGCTCCCCAGCTCCCTTCGGACCCACGATCCGGCCAGGTGTCGGCTGAACGTGGTGAGCCAACCAGCAATCCGGCTCGGTGGTCCAGCACGCGCGCCGGGCATCCGGGAGCAATGGCGGACCATCCCAGTGGGTACGGACCGGACACTCCCGGGCGGGAAGCCTGGGACGTAGGGGCGGTGCCGCCGCGACGCGGACAGAGATTCGACCCGGGCTTGGTCCATGCCATCGGCTCGAACCCGGAAGGATGGGCGGTCGGTGGACACGGTCCCCAGCCCGAACCCTCATCCGGGCTCGCCGGAGCGAACCGGCAACCAGTCCCCCGCGAAGACACCATCACCGGCCCACCTGCCCACAACACACAGTTCACGGTGCGTGAAGGTCGTGACGCCCGGGACGAATCGGCACGGTTGCGTGCGGGCTCGCACGCCTGGGATCAGCTGAATGAGCTGCTGTTCGACTGGCCCGCCGACAAGGTCGACGACATAGGGCTGGAACTCGCTGAGCGTGTGGTGACCGCCCTGGAGGACAGTCATGACGGCGCCGTTCGGGTTGTAGTGGAGGAAAGCGGTAGCCCGGGTGATCGCCTTGTACGTGTGACAGTGGGTGATTCGACCTTCGAATCACGGGAAGCTCACGAGCTGCCGCAGTGGCTGGCCGAGATCATCGAACCAGTACGTCACCTGCGCTTGAACGTCCCAGGGGAGCTCGCTATCGCAGTGCGTTTTCGCGACATCCCCAAGATCGCCAAAGCACTCGCGCCGCACAACCATCTGGGTGCCCCGGCAGAGGTCGCACAGGACGATATCGACCGCGGATTGCGTCATCGGGCGCGGATAAATCGCGGGAGATTGCACGCGTCGTTGCGCAATGTGCTGGCCGAGCCCACGGTGTACAGGTCCGGCGACTCCGTCGTGGAACTCAATATCTACCCGTTCTGGGACCAGGATTTTCGGAGCGGGCTGAGTCAGCTGAACCTGACCGGACGCGACGATCGAACGCTGCCGCTCGATGAATTCGTCGACGCCATAATCACAGACCTCGAGCAACGCAGGCAATCAGCCGAGGCGGACGACCAGCCGCAGCAAGTCCCCCACCCCACTACGTCCTCCGCATCCTCGCCCGACAGCGCAGCTGACCCTCGCCTCGTGCCACCACAGGTGAACGCACCCGATGTCGTCCATGACGACCGCGCTGCGACACCGCCCAGCCTCGGCGCCGCGCCCACTCCAGAGGGCGGATCGGCACACTCCGCATCCCACCTGGGTGCGCCGGACAATGCTGAACCACAGGCCGGGCTGCGTTCCGACCCTCTCACTGCGCACTTCGACGTGCGGCAGGTGCTCGACCAGATCTCCCAGCGATTGGGCTTCGACGGCCGCGGCGGTGCCACCTTCGATGCCGACGGCCTGACACAGCCGGAGATCGAGGTCTATCAAGAGCAGTTCGCTTTGCTGAGCGGAGGTGCGGGCGCGTTCCATGAACAGGTCATCGAGCAGATGCGCCAGGCTGCCCGACAGGCCCCGCTGGACCGGTACGTCAACAGGTACGGCTTGAACACCCCCATCGACGAATTCCACCCTCCCGAAGGAATCGCAGGAGAAGTCGATCGTGACGGAGTGCTGGAAGCCAACGTCTACGCAACCGAACGCACGCCGAGCGGGACGGTGATGTTCGGCCACATGATGGACGCGATAGGCCATCACGTGCGAGGTATCCGTGGAGTCTGGGAGGTCGGTCTTGGAGAACGCGACAACCTCGACACGTTCAACGCGCTGATCCAGGATCTGTGGTGGTCCCCGGAGGATGCGGCGCGCGGGACCTTCACCGGAAAGATCGCCGCCCGTTACGGGTTCACCCATGTCTCTTTCGAAGGACTGATCGGCTCTCTCGGTGACTATTCCCACGTCCGGGTGCTGTTTACCAAACCAGCCAGGGAAGCGACCGAGTCCGAGCAGCTTGATGACAGCGAGGTTCCGACGCCCGGCCGGCGAGCCGGAGGCGGTGCGGCGTCATCTCCACGCGAGCAACCGCATTTCCACGACGACGTCGATCCACACGCGGTACTCGATATCCCGGTCCGGAACCGGCGTTTCGGCCGCCGGGTGGGACCCGACCTCCGCGTCTTCCACCACGACGAGAACGATCCGCTGGGCCGGCCCTACGGGCAAGCCGTACCACCTAGCCCGCCCGCAGCGGGCCTACCGTCACCCACCGCACCGGCCCACGGGACCGAACGCTCCACGCCCGCGGGGAACGATGATCGGCTCAGGCAACAGGCACCGGCGAATGCCCTGCCGCCGGAGGGTGATTTCTCGGCGGGGCAGTTGCTGGCGGCGGTCGATTCCGCACTGCTGGAATTGGTTCGCGAAGGCATCACAGCAGAACGTGACGCCGCCCTCCTGGACACCGGCGCGGCCGCCGAACCCGCCGACCTAGCCCGCTTCCGACGCCTGGACGACATGCTCGGGCACCTAGACGAGTTGCAAGCGGTGCTAGCGCAAACGGAGGTGACCATCGCACCGGATCGGCTTCGGTTGCTGGTCCACCATTTCCACGCCACCGCGGAATGGCTCGCCGCCCTGACCGACGCCTACCACGCCACCGACGGACAAGTACACCCCGACCTCCAGCAACAAAAACAGCACGCGACGCAGTCATTGGACCGCTACCGGACCGCCGACCAACGCATCGAGCAGATCATCGCCGCGCTGAAAGCCGCACCAACAGAGGCGCAACCGAGCCTCGGGTTCTTCAGCCTGCTGACCACCGTCGACGCGGACTCCCTCCGGCTGGTACGCGAAGGCATCGCCGCCCAGCACCACACCACCACCCCGAACTCCCCGGACACAGACGCCCAGGCGGCACAACACCAGAAACTTCAGAACATCCTCGCCCACCTCGACGAGTTGATGGCCGCGATGCGCCAGGCCAACACAACCCTCCCCCGCGAACGCCTCACCCTCCTGGTCCACCACTACAACGCAGCCAAAGAATGGCTGGCCGCGCTGACAGACGCCAACAACACGGCAAACGGACAGATCTACCCGGACCTCCCGAGGAAAATCCGAGCGGCAACCGAAGCCCTCGACCGCTACCGCACCGCCGACACCCGCGTCACACAACTCCAAACCGCGCTCGACGAGACCGAGCCGGGCGATATCGAGTCCGGCCGTCGTGGTCCGGCGGAGGCGGGCAGCGCTTCGGCGAACGCGTCGCCCGTCGTACCTCCGGCGCCGGCGCAGGACGGCCCGCCGCAGACCGACATACCGCGCGAGCGGCTGGACGCGTATATCCAGCTCGGGCAACTTCAGCCCGGGACACCCGAGCACGAACGCTTGGCCGCCGAGGTCGATCGACTCGACGCACTGGCCCACCGTTGGCTCACGTTGGAACTCAGCGCGCTCGCCTTGGAACATCGACTGGCCGCACCGGACCTCTCCTCCGCCGCTGTGGCCGACCTGACCCGTCGACGCGACGAATTGCGGGCCGAGGTCGATCGCGCGGGCCGCGCGCTGGCCCCGAGGCACACCGGCCCAGCGGCTCTGCGTGGGACGCCTCCTGAGGCGCGTTCCGACTCGATGATGCAGCCCGAAGAGGCGCGTCTGGCGTTTCAGGTGGTCAACGACCGCTACGGACGACAAGTCGTCACCATTCCCGCCGATGTCCGAGACGGGGCTCTGATCCACTCCCGAGGAGACCTCGCGCAGGCAGTGGGTGAGGACAACCTGCACCAGTTCACCTCGTTGACCGAAGCTTACGACCTCATCGACCAGATGCCCGCCAGAGCGACAGCGATCGTGCGAGCGCTGTATGTCGCCAATACCGACGGGGTGCTGGTACTCACCAAGGACAGCGGTGGACCGGTCATCCAGATCAATCCCGCTGTAGCCCAATTGAAGTCGATCGATCGCGCCATGGGGGCAACTCGTTTCGACTCCTTCGTTCGCAAAACCTGGGTCGCCCTGTTCGACGAGAACGGTGTACTGATCCCCCCTCCGGAGTCGAGCCCAGGCGAGGGCACCACTGCGTCACCCGGACCAAGCACACCGAGTCCGACGACCAGTCCGCCGCAGCACCCCCTCGCCGTCACGCCTTCCGCATCCACGCAGGGTGGCATACCTGACCCGCGCCTCGCGCCGCCGCAGGTGAACGAATCCGAGTCAGCCGAGTGGCGGGATCATTACGAAGTCGATCTGGTCTCGGCGGCCGGTGTGAGCGACCGAGGCGGGCGAACCGGCGAACAGCACAACGCGAACGAGGATTTCTTCGCGGTCGAGACTGCGGATGTCGGTGGCGAGCGGTGGACGCTGGCCGCGGTCGCCGACGGTGTGTCCGGCCAGGGACACAGTGAAGAGGCATCGCAGGCGGCCGCCGAAGCAGCCGTGGCTGTTCTTCATGCGGCGGGCCGCGTCGCAAACGGCGGCGGGCCGGACCCTACCGCGACTGCGAAAAAGGCACTCGAGGCTGCTCACCGAGCCGTTCGCGATCTGATCTCGGAGAAATACGCCGATTCCGATGTCCCGCCTGCCACCACACTGGTGCTGACCGTCGCTACTCCGACAAAGCTCATCACTTTGTCGCGCGGCGATTCACCCGCGTTCTGGATCCCCCACGATGGTGGCCCCGCGATCGAATTGACCGCGCCCGACCCGGCCATCGTCGAACTGGCGGAAAGCCTCGGGATGACCGTGCACGCGCTGAGGCACTCCTGGCTCGCCTCGAATTTGAACGACTACCTGGGTGACATCGAGTTGAGTGACCCGCATCCGAGGTCATTCGACGTTCCCGGAGACGGATTCGTGGCGCTGTTCTCGGACGGGGCCGTCAATATCTACTACGAAGACGAGTCGAGCGCGGACACACCCGAACAACGAATCGCCGACACACTGCGACAGAAGCTGGCTGAATCGTCAGGGAGCCTGCTCGGCGCATCGCGATTGTTCGTCCAGCACGCCATCGCCAATGGTGAATACGACAACGTCACCGCCGTACTGATCGGCACGCCCTCCACCGAGACCGGAACCGCGAAATCCGGGCTCGCGGCGACCGCACGTGACGACGGATCCGCTCCGACGAATACCGACACCGGACAGGCCTCGGCGCTCCCGACGCATCGCACGCCCGGTGCCACGCCATGGGCGGGAGCCGAGAACACCGAGCAGGGTCCTTCGTCGAGCACACCGTGGGGTCCAAGCGCTCCGGAACAACCCGGCCAGGTTCCCGTCGACCCTCGAACCCCATGGCGCAGCGCCCGCGAACACGACCCGTTCGCCCCCACCCGCCTCGGTGTCGCCGGCTGGAACCGGCGGACTCGCCGGATGAACCCGATCCTGGCCGTCCAACGCAACAAAGACATCCCGGACGATCCCGTGCACGGCGTCCGCAACAGGCAGCGCTCAGCATCCGACGCACCGCCCTCGACCGACGAACGACGAACCGGCCACGACATTCCCGAACATCGGCAGCCGCTGCCTGCTGGTGGTGCGTCTACCGGCGCGGAGACCGACCTGCCACCGGTACCGGATCTGCTCACCTCCTCCCACTGGGAGTTGCGGAATTGGGCGACCGCGCTGTACGTCGAGGACGCGGAGGCGCTCATCGCCGATATGCATGCCAGGAGCACCGCGCACTTGAAGGCTCTCGCGCGGGGTGAGCCGCCGCCCGTAGCGGAGATGATCGGCACGGCACGGGCATTGAACGTGCTGGTATGGGAGCAGAGCCGTCGAGTCTGGGAAGACATCCCCCTCCGAGGTCTCGGGGACTACGCGACGCTGTTCGACGTCGGGCGAGAGTTGGCCGCCCGCCTGCCGGAAGCCAGGGAACTGCACGCCGCGGCGAGCGCGGTGTTCGACGTCGCGGGGTCCTTGCCCAGGCATGCTTTCAGTGACCTACCGACGCGATGGAAGAACAGTGACGGCGAACTCAACTTTCTGCACACTCTTCCCCAGCACGTGGGACGCATGGCCCACTACATGGAACGTGCGGTGGGGCAAATACCATGGTCCGCGGAGAAGGTCTATCGAACCCGGGATCTCACCCCGCGCATCGAACACATCGGACGCACCGCCGCCGCCTTGGCGCAGATATCCGGCCTTTCTCACCATCTCGAAGAGATACCCAGAAACGACGGGACGGATTGGTCCGAGTACATCGATGGATATTTGGTTGCCCGGCTGGAAACCGAATTCGACCCGAGTTTGATCCGAGCCCTCCGGTCATTGCCGTCGGACGCGAGGGCGTTCGAGCAGGCGAAGACCGGCTCGAATGGGGCTTTCGCCGCCGCGGCAGCAGCCTACTTGCCCGCGTTGACCAGGGTCGCCGAGCACTACCTGACCCACAGCCGCAACGGTTCGTATGCGTTCGATCTGTTGCGCCGAGCAGAGGAAGCGTTCAGTGCGACGGCAGCGCGCCTGGGCGCTTCACAGTCCGCGGATGACGCTGCCCGCACGATAGGAGCCCTCTACAAGCAGATTGCCAAATTCCACGACGAGCGAGATGGCTACGAGGTCATTATTGCGTGCAATCACGCTCTCGCGCACTTCCACAACCCGGCAGTCGCCGAATCGATCGAGCGACTTCTGCGAGAACTCCACTCCATCGCCGCGGAAGGCAGTGGGGCCCGTTCGGAGACGCCGCAGGCATCCGGCGACGGATTCGCGAATCCGCCTGTCGGTAAAACGGAGTCAGCGCCGGGGCCTCGACAGAGAACCCCGTGGAGCAGTGATCGCGTCCCGACCCCATCCGACATCGACAAAGCACCCACCGAGCAGGCAACCTCGGGCGATCCCGAGTCCGCGGTCAACGCCACGACTCTCGGAGCGACTCCTTGGGGTCGAATTGGGCAGAAGGCGGCCGAAGGGGCCATTGCGCACGACCAACCTGCCTCCGATCTCGACGACCACGCATCCCACGACCATCGAACGCTCGAGTCGGACGACGTGAACGCGCCGGAGCAGGAGCACCGGCGGAACGAGGCGTCGACCCCCGCTGCACCGATCTCGCGCGAAAGGCCGAGCGACGCGGCGTTGGAAGCGTGGCATCGCTACCTCGATGCGGAGCAGGCTGCCGATGGGCGGGCGCGAGAACTGCTCGTGGAGGCCGAGCAGCGCACCACTGACGCCGCAGAGCGAGCCTACACCAGACGTTTCGCCGAAAATGAGCGTCGCATGGGCGCCCTCGCCGCCGAGTTGGGAGTACCGCTGGATCGGCTCCGGGCGTTAATGGCCGAGGAGCTGCGGCAGGTATTCGACGGTGAGATCGTGACTCGGACCAAGGCGGGATCGTTGCGAGCCATCCTCGAAACCGGCAGGTTCAAAACGGAATTCGACTTCGTCGGGAAACGCGGGATCGGACGGGCTCTGTTGGCAGACCGTGCGATGCTCGAGCAGGCTTTGTTCGGATACCCACCCGACCTTCCAGCGGAGTCACGACCGATCTACGGGTTCATTCGCACCGCGCCGTCCTATCGAGTGACGGCAGGCGATGCCCTCGCCCAGTACGGCGACATCGACATCGTCTTCAAAACCACTGTCGAGGAACGAACAACGGCCAACGTCGGCGACACCAAATCGGTCGCGGCGATCCCCAGCAAGGTCACCGACCCCCAGCCCGAGTCGTTCGCCGCCACCCCATCTGGTCACAGAACACTGGGCTATCTCGGACTGGAGGGCATCGACCGCGACTACGCCGGAGACAGATTTACTGCCAACAGCTATATCGAGGCACAGGTGCATGGCGCCACGGTCGCCGACATCGATTACGTCGTATTCCACGCGTCTGCGCCGGACCAGCACCTGCGAGAGCTGCTGGAACACGCGGGCATTCCGTGGTCGCACTTCTTCCGTCACCCGAGCGTGCCGTCGAGGACGATGCAGGCATCCGGGCTGCCTCGAGCGGCGGAGCCGGATGCGAGAGCATCCGAACCGCAGACCCCGGACCGTTCGCCTCGATCGACGCGGTCCGCAGCCCTGATCGGAACCATGGGCGTCCCCGACCCCGAAGAACCCATCGACGGCGTCGGCAGGGCGTCCGACCGCGGCCGCACACCGGGACCGAGACACGAATGGGCAGAGCAGCTCGGCGAACTGAACGCGACCGGCGGGGGATGGCCTCGGGGAGGCGGACGATCCGAACCGCTGGACTCACTCAGGACCGGTGCGCGTGGTTCTGAGCGCGGCGACAGGGCCGAGGGCGACGGTCGAGCCCAAGCGCCCCGGGATCTGAGCGCGCTGTCCAAGGAAGCACACGCGGCACTCGACACAGCGGGCGCCGAGCTGCGCGACGTCGGTTCGGCCGACCAGATCGCCGAGCAGCTGATGCGGGATGGACTCCCCGGACAGACCGCGGTGGTACTGGAGCGCATCGATGGCGTGGACCGCGCCAGAACGCTGGTGTACGACGGCCGCAGAGTCATCGAAGTGCGCGATCCGAATACCGACGACGGCATGATTCACGAATTCGTACCAGGGTCGGGCGCTACGGAGCAGACGCGTGCACTGGTGTACTCGCCGGTGGATGAGGCGGATCGCGTCGAGGCGGAACAGGCTTTGGGCAGACTGCTCGGCCGGCACGACTCCGACAGGTTCCCAGAGCACTTTCCCGACGGCATTCCCGACCGGCCCACCCGCGCGGCTACGGCACTGGACTTCGATCGGCCCCGCACCATCGACGGACCGTTGCAGGAAAACGAATGGTCGACCTTGGCGAAGTTGTATCCCACCGAGGTGTCCGGCTCGCGGGGAGCGCCGCAATCGGCCCGCGCCGAGGCACGTGAGGTGTGGAGCAACCGTTACTTCCCCCGGGAACCCGTTCCAGCTTCCGAAACACCCGCCCAACATTTGGCTCGCCACGCCGATGTCGCGATCGCCACGTACTCGAACACTTACCGCGCCGGCGAGAACGACGGCATCCACGGATGGGTGGATCAGGAGGGTGTCCTCCTATTCCAGATCGGCGCGGCAGAGGGCACGCCTTCGGGCCAACAGATGTTCCGAGATTTGATGGCCGAAATCGGATCCCACGTGCGTGCGATCCGTGCTCCATGGTCGGTGGGCGACAGGTTCTCCGACAATATCGACACCTTCAACGCGTACAGACAGGATCTGGGGCTTTCCCCCGAGGATGCGGCACGCCGGACGTTCACCGGCAAGATGGCCGGTGGCATGGGATTCACCGAGGTGACCGTCAACCATCTGATCGGCCCCGTCGGGGAGCACCTCATCGTCGATGTGACGTTTTCCAAGCCCACCCACTCACCCATGTCGGCAGGCCGGCCGGGCGGCGTATCGGCGCAGCAGATCGATGCGACTGCGCCCGCGGAACCGGAAGCCCGCACCGTAGATGCCGTCACAACCATAATTGCCCGGGAAGCCGAAATTCACGCGGAGTATGGCGAAACAGCGCTGTCCGACACCGGGGTGGTCGACTCCGGCTCGTCACCGCAGGCTCCTTTTTACGGTTGGGACGATAATGGTGGCTACATCGAGTTCGGGTTCGACGATATTTGGATCATTCCCGTGTCTTCGTCCGACGGGAAGGTCTCCGGCGCAGGATTTCCAGGGGACGAGCAAAATGCCGATGAGATCCGAGCGTGGGGCCTGACGGACAACAGGCCCGGAAACCGGGAATTCATACCCGTCTGGCCGGTGTCGGATGTGGCAACAAGAATGCCGGATATAGCTCCGACATCGCAGTGGGCTGAGGACCCGCAGCCCGAGAAAGCGCCGTACTTCGATGCGGATACGAATTCTGAGCCGATCTTCTTGTTCGCGCACGCAGAAGAAAACGGCTATCTGATCAATATCGAAGATCGGCAGACCGGGCAGCGTCGGGGAGTCCTCGTCGACGGAATCGTATTCGGCCGGATTGTATGGTCGAGTGGTTACTTCCAAACCGCTTCCGCCCAACACCCGGGAAGTCAGTTGCTGCTGGTCGGGTGCAGCGCGGCGGCCGGAGACGCACACCGGTTGCTGTCGAACTATCTGCACGAACAAGGTTTCACAGGGGATGTCTGGGGCGGCCGAGACATCATGCTCACGAGCGATGAGGGGCATGTATGTATTCGGATCGAAGTGGCACCGGACGGCACCATGGTTCCGCCATTCGACGTTACGCGCGCTCCCGGATCTCCTCGGGAGGAAGCCCCCGCAGAGTTGCCGCCGCAGCAGGCGGCACAGCCGCAGGTGCGTCCGCCCAGCCAGGTGGCTGAACCGTCAACCACCTCGGGCGGACTCCCACCCAATCCGCTACCCCCGGGGGTAGAACTCTTCCACCATGTCGACCCCAACCCTATCGACGCCCACTTCCCACACCGCCCACACGGCATCGGAGCGAACAAACAACGAAACCTCAACCAACACCTTCTCGAATTCCACCACCATGGCAACGGCGATGACCGATTCTGGGGCGAACCACATCCGAAGGACGCTCGGGACACCAGCACCAACCCCGGCGAGGCATTGCTGGCGGTCGAAGCAGCGGCCAAGGCGGCTCTGGACGCGGCCGCCAATGGGGACGAGCGCCAGCTCAAACGGCTGCGACGGACCATCCGACAACTCGGCAACCCCGACTACGAGCAGTACCTCGAGCTCCGTTTCCTGCAGGATCTGACGGTTGCCGACGCGACGGCCGCGATCAGCGCCAACCGTACGGCTGATGCTGCCAAGTCGCTACGGCGCCGCGCCGTCCACGCTCTCGCCGCGGTGCTCCCGGTAAGCCCGGCAGAGTTGCTGGACAGTCTCGACGCAGCAGCGCCGAACGCGACTCTGGTGGAGCTTGCCGACCGGATCAGTTGGCAGACCGCGCTGACCCAGACGCTACGGGCGGCGATCCTGTCGGGTCGGTTGGCCGCAGGCCGTTTGCTGCCTGTCGATGACGCATTGGCCAAGCACTTGGGCCTCTCGTCCAGAGACGTTGTCGATAGCGCGTATCGGCAGCTTTCCCGCGAGGGTTATGTGGTGGTCCACCGTGGGGGGGTCGGAACGAAGGTAGCGAGCCGCGATCAATGGCCTGCTACTCCGCCATCGGAGGTCGCTTCGCCGATTACTCCTGAAGAGATGCTGGGAATCTTTACGGAGGAGGCGCCGATAAGCGAGTTGTTGCAGGCAGCCGGGGGGAACTTGAAAGTGATGGTCCTGTCTGCGTTGCGCCGAGCGGTGCTGTCGGATCGTTTGGCCGGTCGGATGCTGCCTCGGGCAGAGCAACTCGGCGCCGCTATGTATATGTCGAGAGGCCCCGTGGAGAAGGCTTACCGTCAGTTGAGCGTGGAGGGGTATGTAGCCATCACTCCCGGGTTGGGAACGACGGTTCAAAGTCGGAACCGATGGCCGACCCCGCCTCCGGCGACGCCTCCCCGAGGGCATGGCCTGTCCGATCTCGACGTCGAAGTGCTCGAGCTGACCGCGGCAGGCCTATCCGTCGGAGAGATCGCCGAGGCCGCCGGTGTCCCTCGGAGCAAGGTGAATTACAGCTTCGAACGTATTCGCGTCAAGCTCGGCCTCAGCGGTGATCGAGCGGAGATCGTGGCGGTAGCCAAGCAAAGACGGATCATCGGCGACCACGACCATCCTGAGGCACCAAACGCTTCCGGTGAAAGCCACAAGAGCCGGAAACCGCCGACCGGCGACGAACCGGAGGGCTCGGCCAACCAGCGTGACGGCTCCGAGCCACGGCAAGCCACGAAGCACATAGGTTTGATCGGGCACACGAGCGTTCCTCCGTGGAACGACATCGACGGCGCCGGTGCGTACTCGGACGGTGGCCGCTCGGATCTCGGAAAACCGCGCCAAGTGCGCAGACGGCTGCACGAACTCAGCGAGACCCACATAGATGGGGGTGGTTGGGTCCCCGGAGGAGGTCGGCGGCACGAGCAGGGTGACGAACCGGCACACCACGACTCGCACCGAGAAACCTCCCCGCTCGACGACCCCGATGAACCTTGGCGGCGAACCCCATTCCTTCTCGACTTCGATGGCACCCTGGTGTTCTCCATGGGGAGGCCCACCCATCACGGCCACGAGGTGCTCGAAATTACCGCGAACACACTCGACTGGCAGATCCAAGAGTTGCTGGGCGCGCACAACTGTCACTGGCTGGCCGCCGCCCTGCACTGTATGACCGGCTGGGACATTGTGGCGATCGACAGTCTGGTCAGAGGTGTTTGGCAGCCCGTCCACACAGCTGTCCGGACACCCGACGGTGACCTGCTCGACATCTTCGGACTCGCCGCCCCGGACACCGTCGCCGCGCGATGCGCCGGCTCGAGCCCGTTCAGCTACCGAACCGTGCCCGTGGAGCATATGCCGGGTGATGTCCTCGTCGAGATCGGTCACCTACGGGGAAACGAGTTGTGGTGGGCCGCCGAATTCTCGGCACATTTCGTCGCGACCACCGTTCATTTCGCACGATATCTCCTGCGCAACTTCGGATTCGCCGAGATCGCCGACACCCACGACCTACAACAGCCACACCATAAGCAACGGAACACCAGCCCAACCCCGACACCCGCCACTCAACCGACCGAAATCCCGGACCATCGAGCAACCGACAACCCGGTCGATGACGCGGAGCAGATGGGCGCAGCCGAAAAGCTCGGTCCCGAAACGAACGAAACGACCCCAGTCCACGGGCGAGACGCGGCGGGGGTCACTCCCGACCGGGATCTGGTTCAGCAGATACGGGGACGTCGCGACTCCGTTGCCGAGGAATTGTCGATCAATCCAGCAGAGCTTCAACCGGGCTCCTTGCGCATCGTCGAGCTGCGGGAAGAACTCAACGAGTTGCGGACCAAGCTGGCACCGCTGGCCGGTGTGCCGCGGTCGGAGCTGACCGACGAGCAGCGCGCCGACCGTCGGCGCGCGGCCCAACTCCACGACCTGATCGAGGCGACCACCACATATCACGAACTCGACGCGCGAACAGCCGGGACGAATGCCGTCGAACCCGGCCAAGTGCGCGCTCCAGTGGGACGGACGATCATCGAGGGTCTCGGCTTGCCCGCCGAGGTGGCCACAGCCGAAATCATCGGCGAGGACCCCACCGCTGCGCTACTGCCACAGGAACAGGTGCTTATCGAGGCGATCCAGTCGGATCCGGAGGGGGTGCGCGAACGCGAGATCGTGTACGGACGCACGTGCGCCCACCGGGCATTGGCGCGCCTGGGCGTGCCGGTCGAACCGGTGTTGCGCGCGGGGGGGAACGTGCCCGGCGGAATGCCTCTATGGCAGCCCGGCATCGTGGGAAGTATCAGCCACACACTGGGTTTCACCCTCACCCAGAAGACCGGTTACTACGTGGCCGCGGTATCTCTGCACCATCGATCGATCGGCATCGATGCCGCGCACAACGAGCCGATCTCCGATGTGCTGCGGAATCGCATCGCGCTGCCCGAGGAGCAACGTTGGCTCGGCCGCATCGGTACGCACCGCGGCGTTCACTGGGACCGAGTGCTGTTCTCCGCCAAAGAAAGCGTCTACAAGGCGTGGTACCCGCTGACCCACCGCCCGCTCGACTTCGAAGACGCACTGATCACGTTCGATCTCGATGCAGGCACCTTCACCGCACGGCTGCTCGTCGAGAACCGATCCACTCTCGACGGCCAGCCACTGACCGAATTGAACGGTCGATTCCTGGTCGACGGCGGCGTCATCCTCACCGGAATCGCTGTTGGGCAACCACTGCCGGATGCCGCGCCGCCTGCGCGGAAGCGCACCGAGCCACACGCGGACAGCGAGCCCCCAGCCGGTGAAACGAAACGGCCGGCGCAGGAGAGCAGCTCGACCGCACCCGCGGTGGCTGTTTCAACCGATACAACCACCGAGACACCCCCGCAGCGTGGGACCACGCATCCGACAGGAGGAACCGCAGTCGCCGAGCCGCACGCCGACATGGCGTTCCATCACCCCGGACACAACCCCCTCGCCCCCGAACGCCACCGCGCCGCCGGCCTGAACCGGGCCGAACACATGCTGAATCAGCACCTGGGACGTATCGACAACGACGAGATCCCCGGTGACCGCGTGCCGTGGGACGACCCGAAACGACGGCACCGAGCGGAGCAGGCGACCGACCACGTAGACCCGGACAAGACACGTCGGTACGCTCTGCGACCAGCCGACGCCGGCGCATCACCTCCCGACAACCAGGCACAAGATTCCCGCGCCCCGTCCGGTGAACAGTCCTCGGGTGGCCGCCCAGCCCTCCAGGCCGCGCCGGGGATGCCCGCTGGCGGCATCGACGGCGTGCTGCGGCAATTGAAGCAGGCCGTCACCGCGGCATACACGGATCTCGAAGGTGTTGAGGAGTCCGACCCTGTCGTCGAAGCGCTTTTCCAAGCGTCCAATGAGGACTTCGCAGCTCATTTCCATAGACTTCGGCCGGTCCAGCAAGCAGCCGTGGTCCTTCGATATCAGCAAGGCCGCTCGGAAACCGAGACAGCACACGTGCTGAACGCGGTTGCGGAGCCGACGAAGCCGCTCGGGGATGTCGCGACACGAACCTTGGTATCCGGTGCGATACGGCGTCTGGCCAGATCGGTCGCCGCCGAGCGTGGCGTTCCCGACACAGACGACAAGCTGACCCCGAACGAGACCCAACTCTTCGAGCTGTTGGCTCAGGGGTTGACGGCCACAGAAATTGCGGAAACGGTCGGATGTTCTCCGAGAACCGCAATGGAAGTGATCGATGGGATTGTCACGAAATTCAGGGCAGAAAACAAAGCAGCGGCTGTAGCGGAGGCCACACGCAGAGGGTCTCTGAATATTCTCGATTTTCCCTTTACACAGAAGGATCCCATCGCACTATCGACCGACGACAGGACCGTCCTGATCCTGACGGCGAAAGGATTCACCGGCGCGGCGATCGCGAAGACGATGACGGCGTCGACGAGCCGAACTATCTCCCCCGGGAACGTGAAGGGAATCATGGACCGAGTCGGCCGGGCTTTCGGGATTCGCGATCGAGCCGGAATTGTTTCGGTCGCGCTCCGGGAAGGAATCCTCGACGTCGATGGCTCCGAGTGGTCGCGGTGGGGTGATCCGAGCGGCGTCGAAACAACTTTATCCGAGCGCGAAACGGTGGTCCTCGAATTACTGGCCAGAGGTATGACGAATGCCTCTATTGCCGAGCATCTAGAGTTATCGCCCGGAGCCGTCGGAGCCTACCGACAGAAGGTACACAGGAAGCTCGGAGCATCGACTCGGGAAGCATTGATGGAAGCCGCCCGGCGTCGCGGCATGGACATCCCCGACCCGGAAGAGCCGAGCCCGCCCGAATTGTCCGAGCGTGAAGTCGATGTGCTCAGGCGGATTGCGATGGGCGCCGGATACGGCGAGATCGCAACGGAGCTCGGAATAGCCAAGGGCACTGTACTGACCTATGTGCGGAGAATCCGCGGAAAGCTCGGCATAGGTCCGGAGTCCGACCTGGTAGAGGCCGCACGGAACAACAGCATCAACTTGGATGCCGACCTTGCGGCCTCTAATGCGGAGGCCGATCCCGCTCCCACCCGAGAAGAACCGGTACGCAATACCTCACAACGACCGCATCCATCGCACGATGACGCCGGTCGAGTTGCGCCCAACGAACATGATTCGGGCCAGGTCGCTGAATCACGACTCGACTCGCCGAAGGCGAGCCCTCCCACATCCTCCGAGGAGCAGCGATTCATCCGATGGTTCCGGCGGCGACTGGCGGACAAGTCCGGACAACCACGGCAGAGCTTTGCCGAATACATGAAGATGCACCACCTGCTGCCATCCCAGGTGGACAGGTGGCTGGCCAACGCGAAACTCGACTCGACAGAACTCGCATCAGCACCGGGCGCACAGTTCCCCCGCCCCGAGGGCAATGACCCGACGATATGGATGCGCAAAGTGCGCGAGTATCTCGGCGTGCCGCACCACCACTTGGACGAACTGATCGACGCCGCGTGGACTTGGAAAGCAGCAGAAGAGGGAAGCCGGCAGCTAAAGATCACTCATGTCCGAGCCCTCCTGCGCCGAGTACCCGGCGCGCGCGAGACCTACATGCAAGTGGCACAAATGTATCCCGCTTTGCTGACAGCAGATGGTGAGCCGGCTTACCCTGAAGGCTATGCGCATATCGGAGAATACTTGGCGTTCTGCCGTAGATACCATAGTGAACGTATCAAGGATTTCTTCGAGCCCGCCCGCGATTTCCTTGGATTCGAGACATACACCAAGGCAGAAGTCGCACAATCGGCCGGAATTTCATCTTATTACTACGATGAGATCGAGAAGGGCCGAGACCGCCCGTCTGGAGATGTCGCAAAAAAGCTGCTCGCCACAATACCTCCGCCTTACGGAGTCATCGAAGACGAAATTGCCGAATGCTATGTCCATCTGGGGAGGACGACTCTTAGATACCCGAACCCATCCGTCGCCGGATCATTCGGGGAGTACAGCCTCCACTTCCGCGCGGTCAATCACTTGTCCCAGACGGAGACCGCGTCGATATTTGCCATCCGAGCCTACGCGCTGAGCGACTATGAGAACCAAATAGGAAGGAGTCGAGAGCTTCAGATATTGAAGGTCTACGATCACGTTTTACACCGCGCGGGATCTTGGAACGAGCTTGCCGAAGCGTGGGGATACGAATACCGGATGGATCCGGCAGGCGAAACAGACCCGGATCCGGCGGCTTACGATTCTGTGAACGATTGGCTCAAAGCAGAGCGGCTGTACCGTCGAATGACTGCAGCCGAATTCGATGCACAAGTTGGAGTAGCTAAGCTCGCATATTACCTGCGTGCAGATGGACACAGGCCGCTCCTTACCTACTTGCGTAGAATCCGCGACAATCTGGGTATACCTCGAGACAGCATGAGAGCAGCCGTGCTGCGTTATTATCAGCGTCGAGATATTGTCGGCCACACCACCGACGACGACTTGATATGGAAGCACATCGAAGCCCCGGTCGGATCACAGGAGGAAGCGGCAGCTCGCGATCAGCTATTCGAAAAATATGCTTGGATCGCTGAAGTCGCCGCCCGACGATGGCGGAATGCCGGGGAGCACGAAGATCTCGTGCAACGCGGCAACGAGATGATTCTCTCTGCTATCCGCAACGCCACTCCCGGTACGAACTTGCGCGCCCTGTCATTGGCGGATGCGCTTTTCTCCATGCGCAGAGCCTACGCCGAGTCCCGAGATCCGGATCATGACAAAAAAACTGCCGAGATGCTCCGCGCGGTGTCCGCGTATATAAACCGGCATGTCGATGAGACCGGCCGGGAACCCGACAATTACGAGATTGAGCAGGCCACGAACCTAACCGCAGGCCAGGTTACCGAGGCGAGGACCTTGCTCGCGCGGCGGGTGCGGTCGTTGGACGAACCGATTGGTGATGAATCCGGAACAAGCCGACACGATGTCAGGGCGCATTCGGTTTTCACGAACGAGGACAGGCCCTCTTCTGCATCCTATGACGTGGAATTCGAGGACACACTGGACAGTGCGTTGTCGGATCTCACCCAGCCCAACCTCACGAAGCAGATAGTGCTCCATCTGATGGAGGACGAGTCGCTCGATGACGTGGCCACTTCACTGGGGATCACAACCGACTACGCTGGACAGTTGCTCGACGAAGCCCGCGACAGGCTGCGCACGGCATTCGGCCGACCCGATGAGAAGAACGTCGTCAAGGGACGCTCGCCACAACCACCGGCCAACCCACACGCCGCCGATGTTCCTCACTCCTCGGAGGGCGCTGTGCACCCCGTCTGCGCGGTAGGTGCCTTCGCCGACGCCCGCGACATGGGATTCGACGTCCAACAACCAGTCGACGTGACAGGACCCGTGCCCCCAACAGCAGTAGCGTGGCTGGCCGGAGCCCACCACCAACGGTTCGACGGCGGATTCACCGAAATAGCCCAATTGCTCACCGACCTGGGAGCCGGCGCCGGAATGCTCGTCAACGCCCGCCCAGTCGGCGAACCGATCGGACACCTCACGCTGTGGCACAACGACGGCGAACACATCTGGATCCACGACCGCCACGCACGACAACCCGAAACCGTCTACGACCCCGACAACCCACCCTTCACACCGGAGACCACACACGCGCTGCAACTGACCCGCCTCACTGGCACCAGCACCCTGGAATCACGACAACACCAACTGCAAGTTGCCAACCCCCACACCGACCCCGACCCCGCACGCGGACGCGCCCTACGCCCAGCCGACGCCGGCGCGCTACCACCGGACAACGGAGGTGCACCGGCCGAGAGCGAGGCCGCTATGGCGGCCACGGTGTTGCAGCGACGCAACGGAAAACCGGTCGAGGTTGTGCTGGTGCTCAACGTGGCGGGCGGCTCGGCCCACAGCGCCGCGGCGGCGCGAGATGAGGCGATGACTCACCTGGAGCGCGCAATTCGGCGGCGTCGCTTCGATCCGGAGAAGGCGGTGGCCGGCGCGATCGACGCGGCGCAGCGGTCGGCGGTAGTTGCGGAATCCGGGCTGGAATGCTCGCTTGCCCTCGCTCTAGTCGAAGAAGACCGGATCACCACCAGTGCGATCGGCGACAGCCAGGTGCTGTTCGTTCCCACCGAACCCGACTCCCCTTCACGCCCACTGACCCCGGTGCGTTCGGCGGTCGCCGAACCGGCCGCCCGCGGAGCCGGGCGACGGCACGGCGACGGCGCTGTCACTGTTCGCAGCCACCGGATCCCCGAGCACGGCACGGTGGTTGCCGGTACGGAAGGGCTGGCCGGCACACTGCCGGACGCGATCGGCGCGATCGTCCGGCAGCGTGCTGGTGATCGGGCGGGCGCGGCGCGGGCATCGGTCGACCACGCTCGGGCCAACGCAGAATTCGGCAACATCACCATCGCGCTGGCGCGGTATCCGGCTCGCCGCCTGGAATCGGCATCCCAGAACGTGGCCCCGGAGACGCGATCGACCAATGGCGGCGACTCTGCCTTCGGACCGAAACACGGGCTGCGCGACCAGAATGGCCGACCGGTCGAGGAACTCGACGAACCCGAGCGTGCCGAGCGATTGGCCGGGCAATCCCGGTCCGCTGCGGGGGTCAGCAAGAGGGGCGCTTCCCACGACCGCAACGAGGACGCGATGGTGGTCACCGAGTTCACCCGCCGCGGGAAGCCGGTTGTGGTTGCCGCGGTGTTCGACGGGGTGAGCGGAGCGCCGGATGGCCACCGCGCGGCGCAGGAGGCGGCGACCGAGCTCGGGGCGTATCTGGAAGAGCATTGGTCACGGGCGCGGTTCGGGCGCAGGCTCACCCGGGAGGCGCTGTTGCAGGAAGCGCTGCACCATGTCCAGTCGAAGATGCAGGCTTTGGGCCGACGGCCGGAGTACGCCGACCACCCGGACAAGCCCCAGTGCACGGTCGCGGTCGTGATCGTGGAATCGGATCGGTTCACCATTGGGTGGGTCGGGGACAGTCGAGTGGGCTGGGCGTCCACGGACGGTCGGCATGCGATGTGGTTGACCGAGGACCACTCATCCATCCGGATGTTCGCGAAGGAGAGGGGAATAACCGAGCGCGTGGCGCTCGAGCGGAACCCGTGGCTGGAGGGTTACCGGCACGCCATCGAATACGCGCTCGGACGGGAAGGCCGAATCCCGGCGGGGGCCAACGAACACGCCGCGCCGGGGGAATACATCACGACCGTTCTGGTGTCGGAGGACATCGACGCGCCCGTGGTCGCCGAGGACAGCACAATTACCGTGCCGCGCGGCGGTGTCGCGGTGACAGTCACTGACGGCGCGGTGAAGACGATGCCGGGCCTCCAGACGCTCGGCGACGCCGTCAGCCGTCACGCCGGTAATCCGGGCGCGATCGCGTCCGAGGTGGTCGACGGGGCAGACGCCGAAGGAGAAGTCGACGACATCACCGTCGTCGTCGTGCCGGACCCACCGACCGCGGCTGACGAGGAACTGGTCCGGACCGCAAAAGACCGCGTAGCGACGCAGTGGCCGACCGCGGCACGGGCGGCCGCGGTCGAGACGGCCGACCACCACCCGGTGGTGACCGACCTTCCGGTTGCGACGCCTGATTCGCTCCGACCACCCAGTGCGGGGCGAGAAAGTCGCTCAGGCGCCGCCGGGTCGGCGCTGGATATTGCCGAGCAGAGAGCCTGGGACATCGGCACGGTGCCGCAACCACGTGGGCAGAGGTTCGATCCCGGCCTTGTCCACGCGATGGGCCCACATCCGGAGGGATGGGCGATCGGTGGACGTGGATCCCGACCCACTTCGAGTGAAAGCGCCGAGACCGCCAGTCCCGGGACACACGAGTCGGCATCTCGCTCGACCGGAAGCGCCGGGCAGACCGGCGACGACTCGGTTGATCGAATCCTGGCGTCTGAAAGCGGTGCCACAAGTCCTGCGCCTGAATCCAACGCGCACACGGCGCCGTCCCATCAGCTCCAGGAACTCATCGCGCAGGATATCGCCAACGGCCACGCCGAGCAGGCCACCCACCGCGTTCAGGAAGTGTTCGGCGACCGCGTCGTTCAGCTGGCCGGCAGTGCACTCGGGAGCCGACATGCGCCTGAGATCCTCGAAGAGGTTGCCGGCAATGTGGTCGCCCATCTCGGCCAGATCGGTGATCGGAGTCTCGAGGAATGGGTCGTCCTCGTTGCCCGTAACGTCATCGCTGAGCATCGCCGGATCGCCGAAATGTGGCGGAGTGTCCAGCATTTTCTGGTGCTCGGCGCGAGTCTCTCGGAGTCCGACCCGTTGATCGCGGCGTGGAACGAGGCGACCACCGCGGACTTGCGACGGGAATTGGGTGCCCTCCCCGCATATCACCGAGCCCCGCTGCGCCGGTTCCAGACCGCGCACCGGACAACGACGGCCACACAGCTGCGTCTGCCCGGTGATCCCGCGAACGAGTCTCCGGTCCTGTGGGGCGCGGCTCGCGCGTTGGGTATCGCCATCGCCGCCGGACAGGGTGTGCGCGCGACATTGCCGGTCGAGCCGACGCCTCGTCGAGCCCTGACAGATCGAGAACTCGAGGTGAACCGACTGCAGGCGGCGGGCCGGACAGTCGCTGAGATCGCAGAGAGTTTGCATATCGCCGCCTCGACTGTACGGGTTCTGCAGTCACGTATCCGGACCAAGCTGCATCCCCGGCCCGGGGTGGACTCGCCTTCGCTCACGTCCCCGGAATCGCGTGAGGACGAGGCAACCGACACGAGCACTTCAGCCCCGGAGATTCGGATGCTGCCCGGTCGCGGTGGCCTCACCGGCTCGGAGATCACCGTGCTCACCCTGCTTTATCAAGGTCTGTCGCTCAGCGAGATCGCGACCGTGCTCGGCATGGAACCACGGATGGTCACCTACCACCGAATAACAGCCGCCACAAGACTGGGGGTGAGCAAGTCGATTCCGACGGTGGTCGAGGCACGCCGTCGCGGACTGCTCAGCAGCGTCGTCACCGCCTCCGCGACACCGGATCTCTTCGGTCTCAACGCCAAGGACATGGAATTGCTCCGCCTGACAGCGGGGGGGTTGACGGATGAGCAGATCGCCGAAAGGCAGCAGTTGACGGTACGCGGCATCAGCGAGCGCCGGGTAAGTCTGGGCGAGAAACTCGGCGTCCGCGGGAAGATCCCGAGCTTCATGAAAGCACTGCGCCTCGGACTACTCGACGGTGATGACCACGCGGTGGCGGCCCCGAAGCGGGAAGCGCCGCCACAGCACGTCGAATCGCCCGAGGGGGTAAGGGGGGACGACGCAATCCCAGCGTCCGTCGAAACTGCGACCGACGGGGCTTTGATCCGACACGTACTGCCGGACGACATCCATGCGGTGGAAACGTTCGGCAACGAGCGCAGCTCCGTGTTGAGCGTATGGCTGAATGCCCAGCAGGCACTCCAGGCGCTCGGTTACGGCGACGAGCCGATTCGGACGGGAGACGATGGTTCACCGCTCTGGCCGGGAGGTCTCACCGGTGCCACCGCACGCACGCACAAGTATGCCGCCGTGGCGCTCGCCCCCGCAGGAACGTACCGAGCGATCAGCCTGGACGCCAAGAATCACGCGGCGGCTCGATTCCAGCCGGATTCGGTTGTGATCTCGGCCAAGGACAACGTCATCGACCTGTACCACCGGCTGACCGGGCAACAGCTCGGGCACAACCAGGTGGAAATCACCCTCCATCCCGATGCCGCCGACACCCCGGCTGGGACATTCCGAGCGCGGCTGACAGCCGACGCGGCGACCGACCCATCGCTGACCACCCTCTCGGGCCGCTTCCACCTCCAGCACGGCACCTTGGTCACCGCGATCACGCTGCGAAACGACGAAGGCGTCGAGGGCAGCGATCCGGAGGGCACGGCAGGCCCGAACGCGTTACCAGCGCTAGACCTCGTATCGGTGACTAGCTCGCAGCTGATCGAACAGCTGGAAAGCGGCCGGATCACCAGCGTGCAGTTGACCCAGTGGTGTCTGCATCGCATCGAGAAGCTTTCGGCGTTGAACGCGGTGATCGGCATCAATCCGCGGGCGATCGAGGAGGCTGCCCGCGCCGACGAACTTCGGCGGACCGGCGCCGCGCGCGGCCCGCTGCTGGGGGTGCCGGTCCTGATCAAAGGCAGCATCGATATCGCGGGCATGCCGACAACCGCGGGCTCGGTGGCTCTGGCGAACTCATACCCCGCCACGGACGCCGCGCTGGTGACGCAGTTGCGGAAGGCGGGCGCGGTGATTCTCGGCCACTCCAATCTCACCGAGTTCGGGAGTTCCCTGAGCAGCGCGTTGCCATACGGGTACAGCTCCTACGGCGGTCAGACCCTCAATCCGATCGACGTCTCTCTGGTCCCGGGGGGCTCCAGCTCAGGATCTGCCGTCAGTGTCGCGGCCGGGCTTGTGCCGCTCGCCATCGGCTCCCAAGCGTCCGGCTCTATTACGACTCCGTCCAACTGGAACTCGATAGTCGGGCTCAAACCCACTGTCGGTGCTGTGCCCCGCGTGGGTGCCGTGCCCATGTCCACCACCCGGGACTCCCCGGGAGCGCACAGTCCGGACGTCACCGGCGCCGCGGTATTGCTGACGGCGCTCGTCGGCGTCGATCCACGAGACCCTGCCACCGCGCACAATCCCCTTGCGGGCCATGACTTCACCGCGGACCTGAATCCGGAGGCACTCCGCGGTGCCCGCATCGGCGTCCTGACGGTAGGGGTTGAACCAGAGGGCACTGTGAAGCGTCGGTTGTGGGATGCGGCGCTGAGCACGCTGAAGGCCCGGGGCGCCACCTTGATCACTGTCGATCTGGACACCTCACACAGCTTTCAAGACCACAACCCGGCCTATTCGAGCGTGTTCTCCTACGAAATGAAGCGAGACCTGAACACATATCTTTCACAGCTCCCCGCTGACGCTCCGATGAAAGACTTGACCGACATCATCGCCTACAACAACGCCCACGCCGAAACAGCCTTCAAATACGGCCAAGACCTCCTCATCGCCGCGCAGGCGAAGGACCTCGGCGCGGACAGCGCCGACACGGCGCAATACCAGGCAGACCTCCAATTGGACCTCGCCGAAAGCAAAATCCGGATCGACGCGGCGATGGCCGAGCACGAACTCACCGCACTTGTATCCGTCTACGAGTACGGAACGACAATGGGCGACAAGGCCGGTTATCCGTGCATCATCGTCCCAGCGGGCCGCACGCCGGCCACTCCCGACCATCCAGCCGGAGAGCATGTCAACATAACCTTCCGGGCCGCGGCATGGAGCGAACCCACGCTGATCGGCTACGCCTACGCATTCGAGCAGGCCCACGCAGTGCAACGGCCGCGGCCCCAGTTCGCGGATCAGCTGTACCTCCAGGCGACAGCAGAGAATGCGGAAACGGCGGTGTCCTCCGAAACTGTCGCCGATTCCGACGACCGGCAACGATCCGCAACAGTCGACGGCGAAGCGGACGCGAGGCGGGGACCCGCACCGGCCGACGGAACCGCCGCCCCGATCCGCAGGCCAGCCGCTCCCCCGCGCGTCGGCCTGATCGGCGACGTTCCCGACCTCGTCGATCCCTTCGACGACCGCGGCAATCCATGGGACCGTGGCGGCCCGGTTCCCCGGCACCAACGAATCAACCGGCTGGCCGAACCACACGCGGACGGCGGTGGATTCGCTCGCGGTAGGGAGCAGGGCGATCCGGCAACGACCGAACCCGTCACGCTGCCCCAGACCTCGGAAGGTCCCGGATGGCGACCACTGCGGATGGGGGTCGAGGTCGAACTGGGGCGTCGGCTCTACCACCGGCCGAAAACCAGGGAAGTGACGGTCGCGGTGCTGGACCGGCTGCGGGAACTGCTGAAAGCCCTACACCCGGAGGCCACGCCGGAGCAGATCGACGCCGCTTTCTACGCACCGGAGAACCAACTATGGGGCGGCATGGTCAAACGCTCGGTTTCGTTGGAGGAACTGCGGCGCGACGGTAATCCCCGCGAATTGATGTCGGCCGTACTCAACGCGATGATACGCAACGCGGAGCTGAAAGTAGCCGCCGCGGGCACGACGCTGGACGAAGGTTTGGCGAAACTGCTGAATCAGACCAGCTGGGAGGAGAAGGCGGCCGGACTGGGGCTGAACGTCGCCGCACTGCGCGATGTGCGGGCATCCGTGCTGCGGGACAAATCAACGGTTTCGGCGGGCGATTTGCGCGACGTGAGTCACGCGGTGCTGAGCAGCGCCGCGGCACGTGCGGCGTTCACCGAGTACGAACTGCGGGGCGAGGCGAGCAAGAACCGGACACCGGACATGATGCTGCGCAGGCACCTGACGGTCCAGGACTGGGCGCTGCTGGGAATGCCACTGTCGCGACGAGAACTAGAGGCAGTCCCGGATGAACTGCACGCGTTGCGCATCGACCGGCTCGATCCCGGCACGACGCTTCCTCGTCGCGGAGGCCGGGTGGATGCGACGAAGCTGGAAGCCACGTTGCGGGCCGAGGATGACACGGTCAGCCACGTACTTCCGATCTACCGCTACGACGAGAACGGCCGACGCGTCCGCGATGACGACGGCAACGCCGTGGTGGAAACTGTGCTCGTCTTCCGTGATGCGGGAGTGGTAGACGCCGCGACGGCGCTTGCCCTGGACCCGGAGCGTTATGCCGTTCCCCTGACTTGGCGCCCCGGCGTGGCACTGGTCGAATTCGTTACCGACAGCCCCTGGTTCCGTGAAGTCGCCATGGCACGCGGAATTCCGCTCGCGGCGGGGATTTCCGGCAGCGCCGCGCGCTTGATGTCGCGGTACAACTGGCTGGGGCTGCCGCCGGAGTGGACAGACGCATTCCGTGGAGCAGTGGCGGCGTTCATGATTCCGCACCACCACACGCTCTACGAAACCGAACTGGGCATGCGGATGGTCGGCCCCGGCATGGTGACCGAGTCCGTCTTCCCCACCCGCGGCGGCGACCCGGAGGTTCTCTTCCGAGCCGCAGGCGAGTTGATGCGGGATTCCACACCCACGGCTGCGTTCGTAACGCCACGCGTGATCCCGCACGAGCCCACGGGCAATGCCCCGGAGGAACCGCGCCTCGCAGAGCAGGAGCTGGTCGGTTACGCCTACGCATTCGAACAAGCTCACGCGGTGCAACGACCGCGGCCCCAATTCGAGGATCGGCTATACCGAGCTGTGCTGGCCGAGGGTGCTGTGAACCCCATCTGTGTGCAGGGAGCGTTCGCGGACGCCGAGAATCTCGGGTTCGACGTACAACAACCCGTCGACGTGGACAGACCCGTTCCGCCAGCGGCGGTGGCCTGGCTGGCCGGGACGCACCACCGGCGGTTCGACGGCGGTCTCGCCGAAATAGCCCGAGTCCTCACCAACTCGGAGCCGGGCGCGGGGATGCTGGTCAACGCCCTACCAGTCGGTGCGACTGTCGGACACCTCTTCCTGCTGTACAACGACGGCAAACAGATCTGGATCCACGACCGGCAGGCACAACAGCCCAAAGCAGTATTCGACCCGAACAATCCACCGTTCGACGCGCAAACCACACACGCCCTGCAACTGACCCGTCGCGACGGCGGCAGCACGCTGAAAACGCGACAACAAAAGCTCGGTGAGAACAACCCTTACGCCGACCCCGACAAGACCCGCGGGCGGGCGCTACGGCCGGCCGACGCGGCCGCACTCCCTCCCGACCACAACCCCAGCACAAGCGCGCCGGACAAGGCGCCCCACGCCGATTCTGCCCCCGCCAGGGGTGAAACCTCCGGCAACGGCATTATTCGGATAACGCCCGCCGGCCTGATAGTGCCCGCCGACCTCACCCGCAGCCTGATCGTGCCCGCCGCGCACGTGCTGCCCGCCGATCCATCGCTGGAAGAACTCATGGAACGGCTGCGTCCGTGGAAGGAAATCTTCTGGTATTTCTGGGAATTCCCGCTGCCTCGCGAGGGTGAGTTGTCCGGCCGGGAGTGGATCGAAAGCAGCGAGCGAAAAGCTTGGATGAGGAGGCGCGCGATTCGACGGACTCCGCTCTATGCGGGGGTCGACGCAGCCGTACGGTTGACCCTCGGGGCCGAGAGACTGCTGACGGCTCCCAATGCGACTTCCGGACCGGCGACGCTCCAGCAACGGCGGGTCATTCCGGGCCGTGGGGAGATCGATGCCGTCAAGAAGCGGACCATGCGGGCTGACGCGCCGGTACGCGAGTCGAATCGCGCCGACCTGGAGGAGATGACGGCCTTCGAGAAGTTCTGGCGGGGAGTGTCCGGGGATGAGCTGCCCCAGACCAAACAGATTCGCCGGGGCGAGCTGGCCTACGTCGGGGGACGCCTGCTACGCGCGGAGGGGCACAACCTCATGGTGGCGGGGCGTTATGCCGAGGGCTACAACCTCATGGTGGCGGGCCGCGATCCCGTCCTCACTCCGGAGGAGTACGCATTGTGGCTGATGTTCAGCCACGACGCACTGTGGACTGTGCACTATCCCGGTTGCCGAGAGCTGGAACCGCAGTCCCCCGACTTCCTGCTCACGCGCTATCTGACGGTTGCCATATTCGACAAGATCGCATCCAAGCGGCTCGAGGTGCAGTACTTGAACGACGTAGTCCGACCGTACTTGCGCCGTCAGGGTGTGGCGGCCGGCCGGGTATTGCTGCACGAGCTCTCCCATCACCTGCCGGAATCATGCCGATCCACAGTGGAGCAGCTCGGCATGTGGGCGCTCAGAGGCCTGGGCCGGAAGATGGGGGCAGAGGTCGAGGAACACCTGGACAACTGTGCGGCCTGCCGGAACTCCGCTGCGGCTCTCCCAGTGGTGGACAACCGCCTGGGCGGCGGCGAGCTGATCGTTCCGCCCGGCCCCGCCGGTGACGGCTCGACGGCGCACCACCTTGCTTCCAAGCGCCCGACCGCGCCCGAACCTCGCGGTCGCGAGCCAGAAACACCAGCCGCGGAACGAGGTGCAGCGGTCGAACCCAGCCCGGAGGCCACCCAGCGCATCAGCGCCCTACAGGCGCGGTTGACCGAGATGAACAGAATCACCGTGCAACGCCATCGGGAGGACAAGGCGATCAGCGCGGATAGGTTGAATCGGGCCTACGACAAGATCGAGGCTGAACTCGCCCGCCTGCGCACTACCGGCAAGGTGATCGACGACGTGCCGGTGGTCGCCGGCCCGGACCACCAGCTGGCGATGGACGCTGTCTTCCATCCGCAACGCGCCTACCAACGGGCCTACCGTGACGCCATGAAAGGACTACTCGACTATCCTCTCGTCCGCGCGACCGTGGCACCGGCCGAGGCACAAGACCGGCTGGCCGAGGTTCGACGGTTGATCGACCGCACCGCCGAGCTTGCCGCTGACGCCGGCCGCGCGGAAGAAGTGGGGGACATCGAAGTCCTCGTCACAATTTTCGAATGGACCGAGCAAGCCGACGCGGGCGGTCGACTGCTTCTCCCCGAGAACGAACAGGTGGAGCAGCGGGGTGCCGCCGCTGCCAAAAGAAGGGCGAGCGACTTCGCCGACAGTGACACAGGCACGACCACAGAGAACGCTCCGGTAAACTCTATGCCAGCAAATCACATTCGGCCGGAACACGACTCGATCGAGGCGCGGCGCGAGCGGGCCCGTTATGGAGGCCACCGAGCCGCACTGCCGAATGAGGTAGTACGAGCTGTCCCCGAACACGATGAGACCGCCGACCTGGACCGCGTTGCGAAGCTCTACGCCGCCCGTATGCCGGACGGCAGGACTGTTCACTTCCGCCTACAGGGCCATCCATACGGCTACCCGGTCATCCTCTCGCCCGGCACACCGGTCGGAGTCGATGGCCCGCTGCCGGATCATCGGCAACTGTACGACCGCGGATTCACGGTAATCGTCGTAGAAAGACCCGGTTACGGCGACTCGGATCCGCTGCCCGGGCGCACCGTGGCCGATTGCGCCCGCGACATCATTCACATCGCGACCGAACTATTCGCATTCGACCGCTATTCCGTGCTCGGGCGGTCCGGCGGTGGATCGGTGGCCATCGCGGTCGGCGCGCTCGACCCCGACCATGTCGACCGCGTCGTCTCCCTCGTGGGTACCGCTCCGCGGCTCGACGACATGGGTGAGTGGATGGCAGGCATGGCCGAGGCGAACCAGCGGATCTATGCCAGGCCCGACACCGAAGCCATGGCCGCGACGCTCACCGAGATGGCCGAGAACATCGCGCGGGACGGGGAGTGGTTGCTCCGCTACAACCAGGATGCCTTCACCACGATCGACCACATGTGGGTGGGCACACACCGCGATGAGCTCGCACGCGGTTATCAACGCGCGTTGCGCAACTACCTGCAAGCATGGGCCGACGACGCCATTCAGCTGACCGGCCACTGGGGAATCCGGTTCGACCGGTACCGCGTCCCGGTAGACATCGTGCACGGCACCTCGGACCAATTCTCACCTATCGACCACAGCCATAACAACGCCAGGTTGATCCCGACATCGAAGCTGTATCTCTTCCGCGGCGTCTCCCACATGATGGGTATGGACGCGCTGCCCGTCATAGCGAGCCACTTCCGTGCCGAACGAGACGCGTGGGCGAAAAAGGCCTTCCGGCAGGACGAACAGCGGATACAAGCGATCCGGCGCGCCGAATCCGACCCACTGCCATTTCCGAAGTGGATGTACTGGGCACGCGGCCGATGGGACTCGGTACCGGACTACGAGCTGGATCTTCCGCCGCAGCGTGCCCGTGGTCTGGATGGGCTGGGTTTCGATCCGCTGTACCCGGCGGCGGATCCACTCAGCGGAGTGCCACGCGGAGTGCCACGCGCTGCGTTCACGCATGCCGTCGACCCGAACCGTTTGGAGGACGGAGCTTTCGCGAGAACCGCCCACACCCCGGCGCCAACGGTCGCAGTGCAGTCCGGGGATAAGGTGTCGCCTCCCGAAGAAGCGAACACCACTCCGAGGGCCGGTAGCCTGCCCGCGCCACTGATCGATTCGGGAGTCGTGGCAAACGACCCGAGGACCTCCCGGCAGGCGCCAGCGCTCGGCCCCGGCACGCATGCGCCGCTCGATCCGGCTGCGGTGCTGGATCTTCCGCCGCACCGTGCCCGCGGTCTGGATGGGCTCGGTTTCGATCCGCCACCGGCAGTGGCGGATCCCTTCGGCGGCGTGCCGCGCGGTGTGCCCGACGGCGTGGTGGCGCATGCCGCGAATCCGAGTGACCCGGATGGCGGCGCGTTCGGCGGTGGGCGAAGCGAAGCGGAGCGAATTGCCAGCGCTGCGCTGTCGACCTTCCGTGTCGAGGCCACATTCGACACCCTCCAGAATTGGGCCGCACGCCTCTCCGACGACAACCTCCACCACCTGCTGGTCGGCATCACCCGCACGGTCACCGAACAGATAGCTGCCATCCATCGCGGCAAACCGCCGTCGGTGACAGACAGTGTGACCAATCCGGCGCGTCTGTTGGGCGCGCTCGTGACGGAAGCGACTCTCCGGCTCGGCGACAGCGTTCCTACCACCGCGCCGACCACCTACCGGGAGTTGTTCGCTATCGGGTCCTGGCTGCGGGCGAACCGTCGCACCGTCGCCGACCTGCACGCCGCCATGACGGCCGTGCTCGACGCCGCGTTCGCTGTGACCCGCACGTCTACTGAGGGCCGTTGGTCGGTGGCTGCTCCGCACCATACGGTCCCTGCGCATATCGCGGAAATTGCACGCTATATCGAAGAAGCCGGCCAGCACAGTATTTGGCCCGAGGAAGGCTCATTCCCGCCGGATGCCGCCCTCACGACGGAGCATGTGCCGCTGGTGGAGTCGTTCCGGCGGAGCGGGGTGCGCGCCAACGCGACGGCTCGAATGGTCACGGACTGGGCAGTAGTTCTGGACGCGCTGCTACGGCAGCGATCCAGTGAGATCTTCTCTCGGAGGTACGCCGCAATCTTTCAGTCGCTGCCCATTCACGCCGCGGCGCTCGATCGGGCGCGAACCGGCTCGGACCGGCTGTTCGCCGCGACTGTCGCCACTGCACTGCCGGATCTGCTCGATGCGGCGTTCTACCTGCTCCCCACCAGCAATTCCGCCGCGGGCCTGGAATATCTGAGCCAGGTCGACGGCCTGCTGGCCGAGGCCACCACACGCTTCACGGACAGCTCTGCCATCTACGCGCTCCAAGACGTCGCCGACAAGATACACAGACTGTACGAAGACATCATGGCCGCGGACTCCCGCCGATCGCCCGAAGTTCGGTCGCGGCGCATACATGAAACCCTGTCGGACTATTTCAGCATCGGCTCGGACTCCGCCATCACCGATTCGTTTTCCTGGGGAGTACGGGCGCTGTGGGGGCTGGGTAGTCAGCAGCCGGGGATCGACTACGCCCCTCTGCGAAACCGTCCAAATGCCGACCTGCCGCGGGACTGGGATACCACCGATGACGAGCGTGCCCTTGTCGCAACCGCGATGGACTTGCTGCGAAACGTCCGGGGATCCGAGGCCGACATTCGGTCATTGCTATGCCGAAGCGATTTGTTCGAGGACACCTTCGACAGCGTCGGTGCGAACATGCGATGGTGGGACCGGCTCGGAAGATGGACCAGCCGGACCGTAACGATCGGCAGTCTGCTTGCGGGAGCCACGGACTTCTCGGTGTCGTTGATGCAGTTGGCGGTGCTGAGACAGTATCCCCACATCATCGGGGCTGCCCCCGGCATCGAATACCGGGCACGGGATCTGGCGAATCGGCTGTCGCTCGCCCGGGACCTCGAGTCCCCCCGCGTGGCGCCCGAGCGCCGGGATGCACTCGACGCGCTGCGCGACCATCTGGCCGAGGTCAGACGCGGTGCCCACAGACTCGCCATCCCCGGTTCCAGCCCGCCACCGGTGCTGCTGGTCTCCTATGATCCCGTCGCGGAAGGCGGCACGGGACGAGCTGTCGTCTCGATCGGCGAAGCCGACAGCGCATCCTTCATGGCATTCAACGTCACCGGAGCCGACGCACCTGTAGCCGATCTGTCGCACTGGTCGGAGCACGCTCGCCAGCAGTACGAGAAAGCGCAGCAGCATGCGCCGCGCGGCGACCGCGTGGCGATCATGTTCACAGTCGGCTTACCGCGAGGGATCGAGGCAACTTCGCACACCGCTGAGCCGGACACCACGGCGATGGACAGCCTCGTCGAAGCCCTAGACATAGCCGGGGACTTCGTGGCGCGGGAACTCATCACCTACGACGCAACCCGTGAATTGGCCCTCGACGGCAGCGCAGAAATGTGGAATCGAATGGTGCGTCTCTCGACCTTGATCGGGCACGGCGACGGTATCGGTGTGCTGCGCTCGGCCGCCGATACACTGCAGCTGAGTCGAGCTGTGGACCAGATCGTCCTTGTTCCCGGCTCGGTCGGCGACCCGCTGCCCACCGCCAGTCAGCTCGATATCGGCACCGAACATGTGTACACGCTCAACCCGCACCGCGACCGGCACGGCGATCCGGATACCATCGGACTGATCATGGTCGGAGGCGGATCCGATATCGAATCCGCAACACACGCCTCCAGCCGATCAGCCGCTCCGCTGATCGAGACCCCCACCACCGTCCGCGATCTGTCTCAGCTGCTCCCAGCGCACGAATACCGGCCGCTAGAGGGCATCCGGGGACGGACCATGACTCGCGACGAGGGTCTGACCGTGTACCGAGCAGCACAACCACTGCTCCATGATGCGCTGTCGGGAACCTATAACACGACAGTCATTCTCGAAGACCTCGGTTTGGTCCTGCGCATCGGTATACCCGATACCGGCAGCTACGACCCCCGTTTCGGACCCGAGCACGAAACCCTCCTCGTCATCTCTAAATACGTCCGGAACGCACCTCAACTGCTGAAAGTCATCACCGGCCGCATGCCGGACGGGCGCTTCATCGACGAATCGGCGCCAATTCTCATCGAAAGGCTCGCGAGGGGAGACAATCTCGCCGAGACATTTCGGCGAGCCGACGGAAGAACCATCCGGTCCCATCAGGGCCTGATACTGCGGACCTTCGCGAACATCCACGAGCAGCTGCGCGCGATGCCGGAGGACCATCCACTGCTGGATCGGCTGGCACCACCAGGCGTCGCCAGAGGTGACACCGGCGCGTGGTACCTGAACCATATCGATTGGTATACGGAAAATTTCTATCGACGGCACTATGACCGCTTCGGTCACCTGTTCGACGAGTTCGGCCTGCTCGGCGGCAATCCTTTCGAACCGCTGATCGATGATGCTCGATCGATGCGGGAGTCCCGCCACCACATCCTGCATGCCGACCCGAACGAGGGAAACTTCCTCATCAGCAACGAGCTACGCGTAACACTGCTCGACTGGGAGCTCGCCGTCACCGGTCCGAGCGCCTACGACTGGGCCCGTTTGGGCCATCTCATTCCCGAGATCGAGGTGCCTCGCGAACTAGGTGGCCCCGACATGGTCAAATTCGCCCGGCTCGAGAAGTTCAAGCGGGTCATGAACGACACCGTCAAGCTGGCGCCGTTGGCCGCCGCCGGACTACTCACGCGTGGAGAGATCGAATTCATCCACACCGAATTCAGCGAGGCCGTGATCCAGGTGCGTCAGCTGTCCGGCCACACCGACCTACTGCCGCCACGCGCGGAACTCGAAATTCTCCGCTCCTGGCGACTGTGAAAGTAAGCGTCGTTCCCGACACGCAGGTCGCGGATTCGACCGATCTGCGCTGAGCACGTCGTGTCGTGCCCCGGCTATCTTCGACGTTCGCGTCGCCACCGCCGACGAGCACTGCTTACTCGGCGGTGGGCACGC
The DNA here is from genome assembly GCA_019930625.1 of Nocardia asteroides. Lineage (NCBI taxonomy): Bacteria > Bacillati > Actinomycetota > Actinomycetes > Mycobacteriales > Nocardiaceae > Nocardia > Nocardia asteroides. Next base: position 1,935,996 of record CP082844.1, on the reverse strand, counting down.
GAGACCAGTAGGCGAGATATCGATATGGAGGACGACGTGGCGGATGAACCCGGTGGGCTGACCGTCGAACACCCGCTCGCTCGTGCGCTGGCGGCGCACGCGCCCACGGGGTGGACGCGGGTAGACGCGGCGTTCGCGGTCACGGTGGCGGGCGAGATCGTCCAGCTCGTGTATTCCGTCGGCGAGCAGGCGATGACGGTGGACCCTCCGGAGTCTGCGCTTGCCCTCGCTCGGGAGCTGCGTGCGATCGCGGCCGGCTCTGGTGCGGAACCGTGGTGGCGGATGGTGATCGCGATGACCAGCTCCGGAGACATCGAGGTCGCCTATGACTACGGCGACGAGCCCTTCCCAGACGGTCAGCTGTTCGTGCCGGAGGCATATCGCGCCGACCTGAAGGCGTATCCGCGCGGAAAGCTGCCGGTGTGGCTGGCGGCGTATATCGGACATGGGGACCGGCAGCGGCGTACTCCGCAGCAAGCCGCCGCGCAGGCTCGTAAAGACCGGGCCGAACAGGTGTGGGCGGTGCTGGCGGAGAACGAGTTCCCGCCGTTCCCGCAGATGTGGGCGCGATGGACGACGATCGCCGCGGCCTTCGTGGCGGCGAAGTCGGAATGGGGGCCGCGGATGCTGCCCTGGGTCGGGGTGTTCGAAGGCACCGCACGCGGCGGGTCGACCTTGCACGCGCTTCCGGCGGGGCGGGCCGTGCTCTCGGGTGGCGTGTGGAACGCACCCACCTTGGACGCTGTCTACAACGCGGGCGCACCGATGCCGGAGCTGTACGGCGGTGCGCCGGACTGGGTCGCCGACCCGGTGTTGAATCCGCGGGCGGCCTCGGGGCTACTGTCGTTCTGCTACTGGTGGGAGGCAGGGCGCTGGTACCGCGGGCAGTCGCCGTCCGCCCAGGAGTGCGCGCCCGCGGTGCCGGGCGTGTGGACGCGCGAGACGGCGATCAAGATCGTAGCGGGAACCCTTTCCGACCGCCTGGGCCAGGACGCGGCCGAGGCGATCGGAGCTTTGTTGTCCGCCGCAGAGGCGGGGAGAGTGACGCGGGCGGCACTGGTCGCCGTCTTCGGTGATGACGGCCGTTTCGACATCGACGGCGCGCTCTATCAGTTCTCGGTGGCCGGGCTGCTGTCCACGGCGCCGGAGCCGATGCCCGCCGAGCAGGCGATCAGCCGGGTGCGGGACTACATCACCGGACGGCAGCTGGACACCACCGGTTACCCGCTGTCGAAGCTGAACGCCGACCGCTTCCGCTTCGGCTGGAAGGTGTATGTGCCCGCGCCCGAGAACGCGGCGGCAGCCGAACGAGCCGTCTTCTACATCACCGACGACGGCGAGTTCGTGCCTTCGTCGTCGGCGGTGGATCAGGCGAGAGTCATCGCGGCGTTGGAACAGCGCTTTGTCGACCGCCACGGTCCGCAGAATTGAACGGACACCTTGCTGACAGTTCGCTGTTATGCCTATTCACCGTCCTAGGCTGCTGAAAATGTGTGTTGCTGTATCGCAGCAGCTAGAGATGGGCGAGACTCGGGTGACCGCCACCGCCACTCACGGCCCGGCACTCGAGGAGGAGGTCGATCATGTCGCTGGAGGCCAACAAGGCGCTGATCCGCCGGTTCTATCGCGAGATCGACGCGGGAAACATCGAAGCGATGGACGAGCTGGTCGCCGAGAACTACCTCGATCATTCGCCTCCCCCGTTCCCCGGCATCGGTCCGGGCCGCGAGGGCCTGAAGCAGACGTTCCGCATGTTCTGGGACGCCACTCCCGGGCGGCACGAGATCGAGGACCAACTCGCCGAAGGCGACCGGGTCGTCACCCGCCTCACCGCCTACGGCCGCCACACCGGAGACCTGCCGGGCATCCCGGCGACGGGTCACGATCTGAGGATGACCGGAACCGCGATCCACCGGATCGAAGACGGCAAGATCGCCGAGAAGTGGTCCGACAAGGACGTGCTCGGGTTCTTGCAGCAGCTGGGCGTACTCCCCACCGTGGGACGGGCGTGACCGGTCCCCTGCCGCCGATGACGAACTCCATCGGCAACCGCCCGGGGGCAACGAAACAGGAAAGCCGCGTATCGGAGGAATCTGATACGCGGCTTTCCGCAATTTGTGGGCGAAGGGGGACTTGAACCCCCACGTCCCGAAGGACACTGGCACCTGAAGCCAGCGCGTCTGCCATTCCGCCACTCGCCCGAGCGACTGGGAGACAGTATCACGGCCGCGCTCCGGATACGAAATCGCCATTTCAGAGGCCTGACCGGGGGGCTGGACAGACCTGGGAACCTCGGGCCGTCGCCGAGAGTTACAGGTGTGGACGATCGTGGATATCATGCAATGAACGTGGTCGATTGACGACACGCCATACTCGCGTGTCGTTGTTACGAATCAGGAAGAGACGCTCACCGAAGGGAGGCCGAGATGGGCATCGTTTCGCGATTCGAGCGTCGCCTGCAAGGCGCCGTCGGTGACGTGTTCGCCAGAGCATTCGGCGGCAGTGTCGTACCCCAGGAGGTGGAGGCGGCGCTGCAACGCGAGGCCGCCGACCATGTCCAGGAACTGGGCGGCGGGCATCTGCTGGCACCCAACAGCTATGTGATCACGATCAACTCCTCCGATCACCAACAGCTGGCTGCCGACCACGACCTCACCACCCGCGCGTTCGCCAAACACCTCCAGGACTACATCCGCGACCAAGGCTGGCAGACCTACGGCGAAGTACACGTGGCGTTCGAGGCATCACCTACGCTGCACACCGGACAGTTCAGGGCGAGTGGCCGCGTCGATCCCGACGTCGGACACAGAGCCAGCGCGGCTCGCGGCCCCGAATCACCGCCACAACGACCTGCAAACCCGCAACCAGGAGCTGGCCCCATGACGCAGAACTCAGGCTACGACCCGAGCCGTGAGCCCGCGGAGTCCGATCCACGCAACCGCGGGTACGCCCCACCACCTGCCGGTCGCGGCGGTCCGCAGAACGGCGCGTACCGCGACGACTACGGCCGCGGCGGCGCGTACGGGGCGGATTACCAGGCCCCGGACGCGCAGCAGGGTTACGGCGACTACCAGAACGGCTACGACTACCAGCAGGGTGGCCAGGGCTACGGCCAGCAGGGCTACGGCGAAGCGGGCTACGGCCAGCAGGGCGGCTACGCCGACCGGGGTTACGGCCAGCCGGGCTACGGCGAACCCGGTTATGGTCAGCCGGGCTACGGCGAGCCGGGTTACGGTCAGCCAGGCTACGGCGAACCGGGCTACGGCCAGCAAGGTTACAGCGAACCGGGCTACGGGCAGCAGGGATACGCCGAACCCGGCTACGGGCAGCCGGGCTACGGACAGCCCGGCTATGGTCAGTCCGGATACACAGATCCGAGCTACGGCGACCAGGGCTACGCCGATCAAGGTGGCTACGCTCAGGAAGACCAGGGCGGCTACGGTCAGGCATACTCGCAGCAACCAGGCTACGGCGCTCCGCAGGGGTACGCGGGCGCACCGGGCTACGGCGCCGCGCCGCAGGCCGGTTCCGGCTATTCGGCGACCCTCCAGCTGGACGACGGCAGCGGCCGGACTTACCAGCTGCGGGAAGGCAGCAACATCATCGGCCGCGGCCAGGACGCGCACTTCCGCCTGCCCGACACGGGCGTCTCGCGCAGGCACATCGAGGTGCGCTGGGACGGGCAGACCGCGATGTTGTCCGATCTGGGCTCCACCAACGGCACCCTGGTGAACGGCTCTCCCGTGCAGGATTGGCAGCTCGCCGACGGCGATGTCATCCGTGCCGGGCACTCCGAGATCCTGATCCGTATCGTCTGATCCCGTAAGCTCGCGGTGCAGGTCACGACATGGCTCTCGAGGGATTCGTCGGTCGTATCGTGATCGAAGTCGACCGACGGCCCTATGATGCTGCCAACACACGCGCGGCGCCGACACCGGGGCCGGCAAGACCAGCAGGCTGGTGGGGGTGGTCGAACCGCACCTACGGCACCGACGTACACGGTCGAACAGGAGGTGGAGCGCCGTGCAGGGACTGATCCTGCAACTGACCCGTGCGGGGTTCCTTCTGCTGTTGTGGTTGTTCGTGTGGGCTGTGCTGCGCACATTGCGCAGCGACATCTACGCGGCATCCGGCATTCGGATTCAGCCCAGGGCCGCTCGCGGTTCCGCGGTGCTGCCTTCCTTCAGCCGGGGCCAGAAGGGCGCCAAATTTCTTGTGGTGACTCAGGGTTCACTCGCCGGCACCCGCATCTCGCTCGGCACCCAACCGGTGCTGATCGGGCGTGCGGACGATTCCACGCTGGTACTCACCGATGATTACGCCTCGACCAGGCATGCGCGGTTGTCTCCGCGTGGTGACGACTGGTACGTGGAGGACCTCGGCTCGACGAACGGCACCTACCTCGATCGCGCGAAAGTCACCACCGCCGTCCGCGTTCCGCTCGGCACGCCGGTCCGTGTCGGCAAGACAGTGATCGAGCTGCGATCGTGACACTCGTTCTCCGCTACGCAGCGCGCAGCGACCGCGGTCTCGTCCGAGGCAACAACGAAGACTCCGTGTACGCGGGCGCCCGCCTGCTGGCACTCGCCGACGGCATGGGTGGCCATGCCGCGGGAGAAGTCGCCTCGCAGTTGATGATCGCCGCGCTCGCCCACCTCGACGACGACGAGCCCGGCGACGATCTGCTCGGCAAGCTCGACGCGGCGACCCGGGAAGGCAACGCCGCCATCGCCGATCAGGTCGAGGAGGAGCCCGAGCTCGACGGCATGGGCACCACGCTCACCGCAATCCTGTTCGCGGGCAAGAAACTCGGGCTCGTGCACATCGGCGACTCGCGCGCCTACCTGTTGCGCGGCGGCGAGCTGACTCAGATCACCCGGGACGACACGTTCGTCCAGTCGCTGGTCGACGAGGGCAGAATCACACCGGAGCAGGCACACACGCATCCGCAGCGTTCGCTGATCATGCGCGCGCTCACCGGCAACGAGATCGAGCCTACGCTGATCATGCGCGAGTCGCGCGCCGGTGACCGCTACCTGCTGTGCTCCGACGGTCTCTCCGATGTGGTCAGCGACGAGACCATCGCGAACACGATGCGCGAGGGCACCACCGACGAGTGCGCCGACCGGCTCATCGAGCTGGCGTTGCGCAGCGGCGGTCCCGACAACGTGACCGTCGTCGTGGCCGACGTCATCGATCTGGACTACGGGCAGAGCCACCCGATCGTGGCGGGCGCCGCGTCCGGCGTCGACGAGGACTCGCCTCCGCCCAACACGGCCGCGGGCCGGGCGTCGGCGTTGCGTCCGCCGCGCGCCGCGCCGCGCCGGGCCGCCGCCGCCCCCGAACCGCCCGCGAAGAAGTCGCACCGGCTGCGCTGGATCGTGCTCGCACTCGCGCTCGTCGTCGCCGTCTGCGTGGGGCTCGTGGTCGGTTACAAGATGATTCGCAGCAACTACTACGTCGGCGCCGACGACGGCTCGGTGGTGATCCTGCGCGGGCTGCCCGGTTCGATCCTCGGTTACTCGATCCACGACGTGAATCTGGTCGGCTGCGTCACCCGCAACGGTGAACTCACCCTGACCGAGCCCGGCGCGGATGTGCCGTCCTCGTGCAAGCCGTTGAAGGTCAGCGATCTGAAGCAGACCGGACGCGATCAGGTGGACAAGGGGTTGCCGCCGGGTTCGCTGGACAAGGCCAGAGACTCGATGACCTATCTCGCCCAGCGCGAGCTGCTGCCGCCGTGCCCGGTCAAGGAGACGGCACCGCAGCCGGGCATCGTCCCGCCCGCCGAGCCCGCACCTCCCGCGCCCAACGGCGCGCCGCCCGCCCCGGCAACCGGTGCACCCGCGCCGGCCCCGGCGCCGGAACCGGGTGACGCCAGAGGCTCCGAGATCAAGACGCCGACGAAGTCGGAGGCTCCTGCCGCGCCGTCGAGCGCATCGCCGAACCCCCAGACCACGGGGGAGAACTGCCGGGTGACGGACTGATGTCCGCGCCGGCACCGCCGTCGGCTGGAGCTTTTCCCAGTCCCCCGGGCGGCTTCGCTCCCGCGCCACCGCCGAGCACCAGACGAAATGTCGAGCTGTTGCTCCTCGCGGCGGCGGCGGTGATCACCACCGTGTCCCTGTTCCTGGTCGAGGCCAGTCAGGAACAGTCGATCACCTGGGACATCGCCAAGTACGGGCTGGCCTATCTGGCGTTGTTCGCCATCGCGCACTTGGCCGTGCGGCGGTTCGCTCCGTTCGCCGATCCGCTGCTGCTGCCGATCGTCGCGTTGCTCAACGGGCTCGGTCTCGTGCTGATCCATCGGCTCGATCTGGCCGATCAGCAGACTGCCGCGTACAACTCGTGGGCGATCCCCTCGCCCGACGCCACGCAGCAGATCCTGTGGACCGCGCTGGGCACGCTCGTGTTCATCACGCTGCTGATCGCCCTGCGCGACTACCGCACCCTGGCCCGCTACAGCTACACGCTCGGCCTGATCGGTCTCGTCGCGCTGACCATCCCGGCACTGCTGCCCAGCAAGTTCTCCGAGACCAACGGCGCGAAAATTTGGATCCGGCTGCCCGGCTTCAGCGTCCAGCCGGGTGAGTTCGCCAAGATCCTGCTGATCATCTTCTTCGCATCGGTGCTGGTCGCCAAGCGTGAGCTGTTCACCGCCGCCGGTCGCCACGTGCTCGGCATGGAGTTCCCCCGTGGCCGCGACCTCGGCCCGATCCTGGCGGTCTGGATCGTCTGCATCGGCGTGCTGGTGTTCGAGAAGGATCTCGGTACCTCACTGCTGATCTTCAGCACGGTGCTCGTGATGCTCTACATCGCCACCGAACGGGTCGGCTGGCTGGTCATCGGCGGCGGACTGCTGGCCCTCGGATTCGTTTTCGCCTACCAGTTGTTCGGCCATGTGCGGGTCCGGGTGGAAACCTGGCTGCACCCGTTCGACGACTACAACAACACCGGCTATCAGATCTCCCAGTCACTGTTCGGCCTGGCCACCGGCGGTCTCGCCGGGACCGGTCTGGGCAGCGGCAGGCCCAACCAGGTGCCTTTCGCCAAGACCGACTTCATCATCACCACCATCGGTGAGGAACTCGGGCTGATCGGGCTCACCGCGGTGCTGGTGCTGTTCCTGGTTTTCGTGGTGCGCGGGTTGCGCACCGCCCTCGCGGTGCGCGACAGCTTCGGCAAGCTGCTCGCGGCCGGCCTGTCGTTCACCATCGCGATCCAGCTGTTCGTCGTCGTCGGGGGTGTGACCAAGCTGATTCCGCTGACCGGCCTCACCACACCCTTCATGTCCTACGGCGGCTCTTCGCTGTTGGCCAACTACGCGTTGCTGGCATTGCTGATCAAGATCTCCGACGCCGCCCGCGCACCCGCCCCGGTGCGGAAGAAGGAGCCGGCACCACTCGCCGACGCGCAGACGGAACTGCTGCGCCGCGACGCGGGACGACCCGAGGCGGGGCCCCTGACATGAACACACCACTACGCCGAGTCGCGGTCGCGGTGATGGTGATGGTCGTCGCGCTGCTGGCCAACGCCACCTACGTTCAGGTGATCAAGGCCGACGACCTGCGCTCCGATCCACGCAACTCCCGGGTGCTGCTGGACGAGTACGCCCGCCAGCGCGGGCAGATCTCGGCGGGCGGCACCGTGCTGGCCAGCTCGGTCGCGACCGACGACCGCTACAAGTACCTGCGCGCCTACCCGACCGAGCCGGAGGCCTACGCACCTGTCACCGGTTTCTACTCGATGCAGTACGGCAGCACCGGATTGGAACGGTCCGAGGACTCGGTACTCAACGGCTCCGACAACCAACTGTTCGGCAGCCGCCTCGTCGACCTGATCTCCGGACGTGATCCGCGGGGCGGCAACGTGCTCACCACGATCGACCCGGCGATGCAACAGGTCGCCTACGACCAGTTGACCAGCAAGGGCTACACCGGCTCGGTGGTGGCGATCGAGCCGAGTACCGGCAAGATCCTCACCATGGTGTCCACGCCGAGCTACGACCCGAATCTGCTGTCGGGGCACGACGGCGCACGCGGCACCCAGGCGTGGGAAACCCTGAGTGCGGATCCGCGCCATCCCATGTTGAATCGCGCTATCTCCCAGACCTACCCGCCCGGGTCCACGTTCAAGGTCGTGGTCACCGCCGCCGCGCTGGCCAACGGCGTCGCGACTCCCGAGGACCAGTTCACCGCCGCGCCGAATATCACGCTGCCCGGCACCAGCACCACACTGGAGAACTACAACGGCTCCACGTGTGGTCCCGACCCGACCGCTTCGCTGTTCGAGGCGTTCCGGCGCTCCTGCAACACCGCGTTCGCCGAACTCGGCGTCAAGGTGGGCGCCGCGAAACTCAAGGACGAAGCGGCCGCGTTCGGTATCGGACCGCACCCCGGGATTCCGATGCCGGTGGCGGAGAGCACCGTCGGCACGATTCCCGATGACGCGGCGCTGGCGCAGAGCAGCATCGGGCAGCGCGACGTGGCGTTGACGCCGTTGCAGAACGCGGTCGTCGCCGCGACTATCGCCAACGGCGGCGTCCGGATGGAGCCATATCTGGTCGATCAGTTGCAGCGCCCGGATCTGAGTGAACTGTCCAAGACCAAGCCGGTCTCGGTCGGCCAAGCCGTCAGCGCAGAGGTAGCGTCGAACCTGACCAACCTGATGATCGCGTCGGAGAGCAACACCGCCGGAGGTGGCCGGACCCCTTATCAGATCGCGTCCAAGACCGGCACCGCGGAGCACGGGTCCAACCCGCGCAACACGCCGCCGCACGCTTGGTACATCGCGTTCGCCCCCGCCCAGAACCCGAAGATCGCCATCGCGGTGATCGTGGAGAACGGTGGGGACCGGGCGCTTGCCGCGACCGGTGGTTCGGTGGCCGCGCCGGTGGCTCGCGCGGTCTTGGACGCCGGTCTTCGAGGGGGCTGAACGATATGGATGTGCGAGTGAAGGTACGGGGACCTCGATGCTGAACAACGGTGCGATGATCGCCGACCGGTACCGGCTGCAGCGACTGATCGCGACCGGCGGCATGGGCCAAGTCTGGGAAGCGCTGGACACGCGGCTGGACCGCCGGGTCGCGGTCAAGGTGCTGAAGTCGGAGTTCTCGGCCGACCCGACGTTCCGGCATCGATTTCGCACCGAGGCGAAGACCACCGCCCAGCTGAATCATTCCGGTATCGCGGGGATCTACGACTACGGCGAGACCATCGATCCGCAGGGCAGCGAGATCGCCTATCTGGTTATGGAGTTCGTCCAGGGCGAGCCGCTGAACACCGTGCTCAACCGGCTCGGCAGATTGTCGGTGGCCCAGGGCCTGGACTTGCTCGAGCAGACCGGGCGAGCGCTGGAGGTGGCGCATCGCGCGGGCGTCGTGCACCGCGACGTGAAACCGGGCAACATCCTGGTCACCCCCACCGGCCAGGTAAAGATCACCGACTTCGGTATCGCCAAGGCGGTGGATGCCTCCCCGGTCACCAAGACCGGCATGGTGATGGGCACCGCCCAGTACATCGCGCCGGAACAGGCGGTCGGCGAGGACGCCACCGCAGCCAGCGATGTCTACTCGCTCGCCGTGGTCGGTTACGAGGTGCTGGCCGGACAGCGGCCGTTCACCGGCGAGGGGGCGCTCACCGTCGCGATGAAACATGTTCGCGAGACTCCGCCTCCGATGCCTGCCGACCTTCCCGGCAACGTGCGCGAACTGATCGAGATCACGATGGAGAAGGACCCCACCCGCCGATACGCCAGCGGTGGCGAGTTCGCCGACGCGGCCGCCGCGGTGCGCGCGGGCCGGCGTCCGCCTCCGCCGAGTGGAGCCCACCCCGCCGCGCCGTTGACCGGCGCCACGCGGGTGCTCCCACCGGGCCCGACCGCCGTGATCCCCTCCGCGTCAGCCGACTTCGACGGTGCGACGGTGCGCTACTCGACGCCCGCGGCCGGCTCGGTGGACGCGGCGAATCGCGCGGGTACGGTCGCAGCTCCGGCCACCATGCTCAGCCGTGGCGCGGCGGGCAATCCACCGCCCGGCGACGACAAACGCTTCACCCCCACACAGAAATGGCTGGCCGGGCTCGGCATCGGCGCCGTGCTGCTCGGTGCCCTCACGGTCTTCCTGCTGTTCGGTGGGGACACCAACCCGGGATCGACGCCCTCGCCGACCACGGCGATCGTGCCGAACCCGAAGCCCGCCCCGCCGGTTGCCAGCACCACCACACCCAAGCCCGCACCTCCTCCGGTGGTGACCGAAGCCCCGGAACCGACCACCATCGAGCCGACGACCACGACCCCGGAGCCGACGACGACCACCCCGCCGCCCACCACCACGGCACCGAGCACGACGAAGCCGACCACAACCGCGCCCTCGGCCACCACCACCCGGCCGCGCGTCCCCACCATCGAAATACCATTCCCGGAGATTCCCGGCGCCCGAGGTCCCTCGGCTACCCGCAGCGGATTCGCCACTCCTTCGCAAGGACAGCCATGACGACCCCGAAGAATCTCTCGTCTCGCTACGAGCTTGGCGAGATCATCGGGTTCGGCGGTATGTCCGAGGTGCACAAGGCGCGCGATGTCCGGCTGAGCCGGGACGTGGCGATCAAGGTGTTGCGGGCGGACCTGGCTCGCGACCCCACCTTCTACCTTCGGTTCAAGCGCGAAGCGCAGAACGCCGCAGCGCTCAACCACCCCGCCATCGTCGCGGTCTACGACACCGGCGAGGCCGAGATCGACGGTGGTCCACTGCCGTACATCGTGATGGAGTACGTGGACGGCGACACGCTGCGCGACATCGTGCGCGGCAAAGGGCCGATGCCGCCGCGCCGCGCGATGGAGATCATCGCGGATGTCTGCGCCGCATTGGATTTCAGCCACAAGGCCGGAATCGTGCACCGCGACATGAAGCCCGCGAACATCATGATCAACCGCTCGGGCGCGGTGAAGGTGATGGACTTCGGCATCGCGCGTGCGATCGCCGACAGCTCCAACCCGATGACGCAGACCGCGGCGGTGATCGGCACCGCGCAGTACCTCTCGCCGGAACAGGCCCGCGGCGAAACCGTGGACGCCCGCTCGGACGTCTACTCCGTCGGTTGTGTGCTGTTCGAGATCCTCACCGGCGAGCCACCTTTCACGGGCGACTCGCCGGTCGCCGTCGCCTACCAACACGTCCGGGAAGATCCGCGGCTGCCTTCGCACGTACATCCCGGGGTACCGCGCGAGCTGGACTCGGTCGTGCTCAAGGCGATGAGCAAGAACCCGGCCAACCGGTATCAGACCGCCGCCGAGATGCGCGCCGACCTGATCCGGGTGCTCGGCGGCCAGAAGCCCAGCGCACCGATGGTGATGACCGACGAGGACCGCACCACCATCATGGGCGCGGACGAGCCCCCGCCGCGCAGCTACCGCACCGTCGAGCGCGACGACGACACCGCCGAGCAGGATCCGGCCGAACCGAACGGCCAGCGTCGGCCTGCCTATATCGCCCTCGGGGCCGTCGCGGCCGTCGCCGTGGTGTTCGCGCTGTTCTGGGTGCTGCTCGGGCCGGGAAGCCGACCGGATCAGGTCGCCGTTCCCGACCTGTCCAACAAAACCTCGCAGCAGGCTCAGGAGGCTTTGCAGAAGCTCGGCTTCACGGTGGCGATACAGCAGAAGCCCGACAGCAAGGTCGCCACAGGCAACGTGATCGCGACACAGCCGCTCGGCGGCTCGCGGATCGATGAGGGAAGCACCGTCACAGTCCAGGTATCCACCGGGCCCGCGCAGGTACAGGTGCCGAAGCTCACCGGTCTCACCCAGCAGCAGGCCGAGCAGGAGTTGAACTCCAAGGGCCTGCGGATGAACCCGAACGTCGAGCGCATACCGTCGAGCACCGCCGAGAAGGATCAGGTGATCGAGCAGAATCCGTCACCGGGCTCGAAGGTCGACGTCGACTGGGAGGTCGTCGTCACGATCGGCACCGGCCCCGAGGCGGTCCGCGTCCCGTACGTCGTCGGCCAGTCGATCGACGTGGCGCAACCGAACATCGAGGGCAACGGATTCAAGGTCGTCATCCAAGAGGTGCAGTCTTCGAAGCCCAAAGGCGAAGTGGTCGCTTCCAGTCCGGCGGGCGGCAGCAACGCGGAGAAGGGCTCCACGGTCACCGTCCAGGTGTCCGCGGGTGATCTCAAGATGCCGTCGCTGCTCGGTCTCACCGTCTCGCAGGCCGTGGAGAAGCTGCGCGCCGAAGGCTGGACCGGTAGCACCAGTCAGATCAGCCAGTCTCCGCAGGGCACCTTCGACGCGGGCAATGTCGGCCGCATCCTCAGCCAGCAACCGTCGGCGGGCAGTTCGATCCAGAAGAACAGTGCCATCCTGGTCGGCGTGGGGGTGCTCGGGCCGCCGTGACCGGCCGCGGTCGCGGGTATCGAGAAAACGAGACCACCCGGTGTGAATTGCGGGAGAATGATGCTGCTCCATCCCAATCAGCGCAGCTGAGCACGAGGAGGTAGCTCATGACCACTGCCAAGGACATCATGAAGCCCGGCGTTCAGTGGATCCAGAAGGACACGACCATCGAGCAGGCCGCACGCACCATGGCCGAACTCGATGTCGGGTCCTTGATCATCTCGGACGAGAACGAGCGGATGTGCGGCATCGTCACCGACCGCGACATCGTCGTGAAGTGCATCGCCCAGGGCAAGTCGCCATCGGCCTGCAGGGTGTCTGAACTGTGCGAAGCGACGCCACGGTGGGTCGACGCCAACGCCGACATCGAGGTCGTTCTCGATGAGATGGAAAGCAACCGGGTCAAGCGCATGCCGGTGATCGAGAACAAACGGCTGGTCGGCATGATCAGTGAGGCGGACCTGGCCAGGCACCTGGACGACAACCAGCTCGGCGAGTTCGTGACCGCCGTATACGGGCGTCCTTAGCTTTCGGACCGGCGCAGGGGGCGGTTCAGCGAAACTGCCTCCTCGCGTCACTCCCGTCGCCGCTTTCGGTCGGCGTGACTGCCTCGTCGGCGCCCGGTCGATGCGCTGCGAGCTGATGCCGACCACGGGCGGCCGCGCGTCGGCGCGTGCTCCAGCACGCGATATTCGGCGTGCGACTCCGGCGTCAGGCTTGGTCGGTTTTCGGCAGATATCGCAGCACGGCGACATCACCGACCTGGGTCACGCCCGCGAGTCGCATCCTGCGGTGCGGCGCCCCCGGGAAGTCGGCCGGGCCGAGAAAGCGTGGCGCCGCGGCGTCGCCCACCAGGACGGGAGCGACCGCCAGGTGCAGTTCGTCGGCCAGATCGGCGGCGAGGAACGCGGTGTGGATGCGGGTGCCGCCCTCCACCATGAGGCGATCGACGCCGCGTCCGCCCAAATCGTCCAGCAGTGCGCCGAAATCGAGTTCGCGACCGAGATCCACGATCTCGGCCAGTCCGGTCAGCCGGGCGGCGAGTTCCGGCGCGCCTGCCGTCGTGGTGTACACGAGCTTGTCGCCGCCGTGGTGCCAGAACCGCAGCTCAGGATCCAAGTCACCGCCAGCCGAGACCGTCACCTTCAGTGGATACTCCGGTTTACCCGCCGCGACGCGGGCCGCCCTGCGTTCGGCGCTGTCGACGAGCAAGCGCGGATTGTCGCTGCGCAAGGTCTGCGCGCCGACCAGGATCGCGTCCGATTCCGCGCGGACCTGATCCACGCGATCGAAGTCCGCCGCGTCGGACAAGCGCAGCCGCTCGGGGCTCGCGTCATCGATGTACCCGTCGAGGCTCACCGCGACCGACAGCAGCACATGCGGACGGGTCACTGCAGCACCAGCGCGGCGACCTCCGCCTCCAGCGTCCGCACCAAACCTTCGGCGGGACGCTTCCCGCACACGCCGAGCCAGTTCGCCAGCATCCGGTGCCCACCCTGGGTCAGCACCGATTCCGGATGGAACTGCACGCCGTGAATGGGCAACGTGTGATGTCGCATGGCCATCACGATCCCGCTCTCGGTGCGTCCGAGCACCTCGATCTCCTCCGGCAGGGTGTCCTCGACCACGGTGAGCGAGTGGTACCGCGTGGCGGTGAACGGGTCGGGCATACCGGCCAGCACGCCGGCGCCGATGTGGAAGACCTCGCTCGTCTTCCCGTGCAGCAACTCCGGAGCCCTGGTGACGGTGGCGCCGAACGCCTCGCCGATCGCTTGATGGCCGAGACACACGCCGAGCAGCGGAACAGCCTGTTCGGCGCACGCGCGCACCAACGGGATGCTCGCGCCCGCACGGTCGGGAGTACCGGGACCGGGGCTGATCAGGATGCCGTCGAAGTCGCGCACGACCGCGTCTACGTCGGCCAGGTTCGGATCGTCGTTACGCCAGACGACGGCATCGACACCCAGTTGACCGAGGTACTGCACCAGGTTGAAGACGAAGCTGTCGTAATTGTCGACGACCAGAACACGCATGGCATCGAGATTACGTCCCTGCCCGGCGCGGCGTCGCATCCATTACCTGTTGGGATAGCCTAGAGACCACGACCTGCACGCCGAATACGAGGACGTCATGCCCAAGTCGAAGGTCCGTAAGAAGACCGACTATACGATCAACCCTGCCAGCCGGACCCCGGTGAAGGTGAAGGCTGGGCCGTCTCCGGTCTGGTATGTCGCCATCATGCTCGGGTTCATGCTCGCCGGTCTGGTGTGGCTGCTCGTCTACTACTTGGCGGCCGAGCAGATCAGCTGGATGAACGACCTCAACGCATGGAACTTCCTGATCGGTTTCGGCCTGATGGTGGTCGGCCTGATCATGACGATGCGCTGGCGCTGAGCTCCGCCGCGTCAAGACGGATTACAGACGTGTCATTCATGCACACCTGTGGATGAGCCTGTGGACAACTCGAGGAGCGATTGAGGAGTGCTGTGAATCCGGAGCCCCCGGTCCCCGGCCCGCGGGACCGCGATGAACCGAGCCTGGCCTGGACCACGCCCACAGCCGCGCTCGTCGCGGTCACGGTGGGCGGCATCGTCCTGGCCGTTGCCGCGGTCGTGACCACCGACGCGCCCAGTCGTCTGCTCGTGGGACTGGCAGCCGTCGGACTCCTCGCCTTGGCCGGACTCGGGTTCCGGCAACGCCCTCGCCTCTCCGTCGTGTCCGGGGCACACCCTCGCTTGGTAGTCCGCACACTGACGGGACCGGACGAGTACGTCCCCGATCAGATCATTCGCGCGCGGGTGGTGAGCTACCGGCGATTGGGGCGCAAGATGCCGATGCTGGAGATCGACGTCGAGCGCGACGGCTCGGATCGACTGCTGATCTTCGGCCGCTGGGATCTGGGCGCCAACCCGGAGTTCGTCTACCGCGACTTGGTCGAAGCGCTACGGCTCACCGAAAACAAGGCCCGCTGACTCCGCGTCCGGGACCTCGAGCAATCCGAGGCGGCCGGACGCCGAATGTTTCACGTGAAGCGAATCCCGCTGTCAGGCAGCCAAAGTGAGGGCACTCACAGTCACCGTCGCCAGGGCCGCGATCGCGACGACCGCTACCGCCACCCAGCCGATCGCCCGCGCCGTCTCAGGCGTCTTCACTTGCAACCAACCGGGCAGGAACAGGATGCCGAGCGTCGCGAGTGTCCCCGCGGCCAGACCACCGAGATGCCCCCACAGCGAGATTCCGGGCAGCGACAGACTGATGAAGACGTTGATGCCGATGATGATGAGCATCTGATTCGGGTTCTGCCGCAGCCGGATCAGGATGACCGTGATCGCGCCGAACATGCCGTACACCGCGCCGGACGCACCGGCCGTGAGACTGTTCTGCGCGAACAACATCACCCCGGCGGACCCGCCGAGCAGCGAGACCAGATACACGGCGAGATAGCGGAGCCGGCCGAGCACCAGTTCGGCGTCCCGGCCCACGACGTACAGGGCGAACATGTTCAGCAGCAGATGGATCGGCCCGTAGTGCAGAAAGCCGGAACCGAGCACTCGCCACCATTCGCCCTCCGCGACCGCGGGCGCGTACAGCACCCAGTCCAAGAACAGGGCAGAGCCACGCTGGTTGTCCATCAGGCTCTTCGCCTGGGCCGCGGTGATCGCGTAGACCACTACATTCAACGCGATCAGCGCGTAGGTCACGTACGGCGCGGCCGTGCGAGCAGCCGCCGCGCCGGAAACGGTGCGCACCGGCGCGACGCTGCGCTGATCCGAACGCAGGCAGTCGACACAGTGCTGGCCGACGGCCGCCGGACGCAGGCACTCGGCACAAGACGGCCGCCCGCACCGCGTGCAGGCCAGGCCGGTCGGACGATTCGGGTGGCGGACGCAGGAAGGTGCGGGCGGCTGGGGATTCATGAGCTCATTCGATCGTGATCTTGGTGATGACTACGGGTTCGATGGGCCGGTCGTTGCGATCGGTCCTGGCGGTCGCGATCGCGTCGACGACCTTGCGGGAGTCCGGATCCACGACTTCACCGAAGATCGTGTGCTTGCGGTTGAGGTGCGGCTGCGGGCCGACCGTGATGAAGAATTGCGAGCCGTTGGTACCAGGGCCCGCGTTGGCCATCGCCAACAGGTAGCCGCGGTCGAACCGCAACTCCGGGTGGAACTCGTCGCCGAATTCGTAGCCCGGGCCGCCGCGACCGGTACCGGTGGGATCGCCCCCCTGGATCATGAAGCCCGCCATCACACGATGGAACAGGGCGCCGTCATAGAACGGGCCGGTGTTGCCTCCGCTGGCGTTCGCGGTGGTGTACGGCGCCGAACCGTCGGCGAGAGTTAGAAAATTGCGGACCGTCTTGGGCGCGTGGTTACCGAAAAGCGCGAGCTTGATATCGCCGTGATTCGTGTGCAGCGTTGCCACGGATGTCTGATTCGGTGAGGTCACGCCGCCCATCGTGCCACGGTCGGCGCCGAGACCGCCGAACTGGGCCGCACCACGCTGTGAGCTGGGCCTCCTGCGCGAATCGCCGGGCTGTGCATAGAGTGGTCCAATGACCTCGGGGCGCCTGCATGTCTCTTCGCGTTCACGTAACCGGCTCATCGTCGCGGCCGCCGTCGCGCTGGCGGGCGGCGTGGCCTATCTGGTCCGCGCCCGGCGGCCGCAGCAGCCGGAACCCGCCCCCGCGCCGCCGCGCATCGGATACTCCCGCAACGGCTCCGCGCCGACCCACGTCGCGGGAGCCGGCGCGGAACACGATCGCTGACACGGGCTCGCAGGTCAGCGACCGCAGGTCAGCGACTGACCGTCTTCTTGTACTGACGCAGGGCCAGCGGCACGAACACCACCAGGATCACCACCACCCAGACCAGGGACGTGATGACCGGGTGCTGCAACGACCAAGCGTCCGGCGTCGGTGCCAGGGGGCTGGTGTTGCCGAACAGGTCACGAGTCGCCTGAGTGAGTGCCGACACCGGGTTCCATTCCGCGATCACCCGCAGTACGGTGGGCAGCTTCTCGCTCGGGACGAAGGTGTTGGCGATGAAGGTGAGCGGAAAGATCACCATGAAGCTGGCGTTGTTGAACACCTCGGGCGCCCGCACCAGCAGTCCGACCACGGCCATGATCCAGGACACCGCGTAGGCGAACAGCAGCAGCAGGATGTAAGCCAGCACCGCGTCCAGGAACGAACCGCGTATCCGCCAGCCGACAGCCAGGCCGGTCAGCGACATGACCGTCAGGCTGACCACGTTGATCACCACGTCGCTGATCGTGCGGCCGACCAGCACCGCCGACGTTGCCATCGGCAGGGAGCGGAATCGGTCGATGATGCCCTTCTGCATGTCCTCGGCCAGGCCCGCACCGGTGAAGGTCGCGCCGAACACCACGGTCTGCGCGAAGATGCCCGCGATGAGGAACTCGCGATAGCCGCCGGAGAGTCCGGGCACGTCGATGGCCGCGCCGAAGACGTAGGCGAACAGCAGCACGAACATGATCGGCGAGAGCGTGGAGAAGATCAGGACGTCGGGTACCCGCTTGATCTTGATGACGTTGCGTTTCGCGATGGTCACACTGTCGCTGACCACTATGGATAGCCGCTCGCCCAACGAGGGCCTGGTCAGGGCAGGGGCCGTCGCGGTCATCGGGTCGTTCCTTCCGTAGCTTCCAGCTTGCCGATCTTCTTGTCGCCGTCGGCGGCCCGCGCCGCTTCATGGCCGGTGAGGGTGAGGAAGACGTCATCCAGCGACGGGCGCCGCAGACCGACATCGTGAATCTGCACGCTGTGCTCGGCCAGCCGCCCGACCGCCTCCACCAGAGCCTGCGATCCGTCGGCGACCGGGACGATGATCCTGCGCAATCCGGGCTCGAGATGGATCTCGCCGTCGGCCAGGCTCTTCAGCGCGGCCTCGGCCGTCGCGAGGTTTTCCACACGATCGACGGTCAGCTCGATGCGGTCGCCGCCGACCATGGTCTTCAGTTCGTCCGCGGTGCCCTTGGCGATCACCTTGCCGTGATCGATCACCGCGATGGAGTCGGCGAGCCGGTCCGCCTCTTCCATGTACTGCGTGGTGAGCAGCAACGTGGTCCCACCGGCGACCAGTTCCTCGATGACGTCCCAAAGGTCCAGGCGCGCACGGGGATCGAGACCGGTGGTCGGCTCGTCGAGAAACAGGACGGGGGGATTCGCGACCAGTGCGCCGGCCAGGTCGAGGCGGCGGCGCATACCGCCGGAGTATCCTTTGACCGGCCGGTCGGCGGCGTCGGTGAGCCGGAATCGTTCGAGCAATTCGCGCGCACGTTCCTTACTCCGCTGCACGCCCATGTGATAGAGACGTCCCACCATTTCCAAATTCTCGAATCCGGTGAGGTATTCGTCGACCGCGGCGTACTGGCCCGACGCCCCGATGCGGGAGCGCAGCGCCTGTGGATCGCGCAGCACGTCGATGCCCGCGACCGTCGCGCGCCCGGCATCCGGCACCAACAGGGTGGTGAGCACACGTACGGCGGTGGTCTTACCTGCGCCGTTGGGACCGAGCAGTGCGGTGACGGTCCCCTCCGGGACGTTCAAGTCGAGTCCATCGAGGGCCACCAGCTGGCCGTATCGTTTGACCAGACCCTCGGCGACTATTGCGTCGGGCATGATTCTCCTGAGATCTATGAGTTCGATGTGGTTGCCTGCGACGGCCGGGATTCCCGGGCGCCGATCAATTCGCCGGTCGGATGACCGGCCGATACCCGAGTCAGTATTGTCCCGCCGACCGACAGATTCACCCGATTTGTTTCGAATGGCCGGGCAATGATCCAGCGACGCCCCAGCGCGAGAAGGCCGCATTCCGATCCAGTACGTGCTCGGGGGTACCGGATCGGAATGCGACCTGCTCGATGGTCCCGCGCGGTCGGGCATC
Organism: Nocardia asteroides; assembly: GCA_019930625.1. Classification (NCBI taxonomy): domain Bacteria; kingdom Bacillati; phylum Actinomycetota; class Actinomycetes; order Mycobacteriales; family Nocardiaceae; genus Nocardia; species Nocardia asteroides. The sequence continues at coordinate 1,916,698 of CP082844.1, read as the reverse complement.
GAAGCGCGCGTAGCGGACTACCCGAATCGGGGAAGACCGGTACTCGGACAGCGAACGCCGGAACGCGGACCGTACCGTCGAGTGGGTATGGGCCGGACGGGTTGTCGAGTCGGTGGACACGAACACATGTTCGCATCGGGGTACGACAAGTTCGGGCGGCACGCGCAGTCCGGCGACACGCGGACCGACCGGTTCCGACGTGATCGACACCCCGTAAAGCCCCCTCGATTCGTCGCGTGGCGATTGGTCGGCATGCTTTGCGGCACCTGACGCCGCGGCAGGTCATGTCGCCAGCGGAGCACCGAACCACTTGTCGTCCAAGGGTTTTGGCAAACACCCGGCCAATGGTCAGGAACGGCACGGAGAGACGATCGGTCGGCGACAGTGAGGGTCGAACTCCCCGGAGGTAAGCCAACCCGAAAAATCTCGAGAACGTGGACGTCCTCGCGCACACACAATCGCGGATCATCGAGTAGCATCGTTCAAGTCGGCCCCTCCCCCCCGGGCCGACCCTACGCGGGCCTCGGCTAACTCCCCCCCTTCGCCGAGGCCCGCTCCCCATTTCCGGGCCGGTTCGGACGCTTATTCCGGCTGATCGACGTCTGGTTCCACCGCCTGCCACGCGGCGCTGAGCCGTTGCCCGCGCACGCGCCCGGCGGTGGCGAGCAGTGGCCGGTCGCGCTCCCACCTCCGGCGTGTCACCGGGTCCGCGGATTCCCACAACGGATCGAGTTCCGCCAGCAGTCCACCGAACAGCTCGAAGACGCCGCCGAGCGCGATGTGAACGCCCGGAGAACTCGCCGCGGCGATGTCCAGTCCGCGCACGGCGGCCACGGCGGTCAGCAGTCGTTGCCTGCTCGCCCGCGGCCAGTCCGACGCTCGGGCCACTCGCGTCAACCAGCCCAGAGTGGCGGCGAGCACATGGATGTCCTCGATCGTGCGGAACGGTTTGAGGTAGTCCAGATATCCGTCGCCGGGCAGTACTCGCGCGGGTACGCCGCTCAGCACGACCGAGGCGTGGGGAACCTCGGGCGCGAAAGGGAGAGCGGCGCGATCGGTCAAGCACACCCCGGCTGCTCGAGCGTCGATCATGCACGCGCGCAGTAGGTTTCGCCCGTCGGACCCCGTGCCGACGCTGGCGATCACCACCAGCTTTCGCGCGAACGTGCCCATGGTCGCGAACGACTTCGCGCCGTCGACCAGCCAGAGGCCATCTCGCTCGGTGAGCGTGGTCTGGATCGCGGCGGGATGAGCGCCGCCCTCCTCGGTCGCGCACATCGCCACCAGCTCGTCATCCGGCAGCTGGGGAATCAGCGTCCGCAGCGCCTCCTGATAGCCGGACAGGAAAGCGAACCCCAGCCGGTCGGCCCCGAAGCCGCCCGCGACCGCCACCTCCACCGGCTGGTCGAATCTGTTCGCCGCCACGCGATGTCGCGTCCACGCCGCGGCGACATCGTCCAGCGGCGCCGCCGCCACCGGCTCGGTCAGCAGGAAGTCGAGCAGAGTATCCACCTCAGCACGGTAACCGAGCAGCGACTTCTCGGGGCGGGCCCGGTCGAGCGTCTCCGCCGCTATCCGGGGGGCGCCTGCCAGATCCGGCTCCGCAGATCCATGCCGCGGATCACCTGGATGCGCCACGGCTCCAAGCGGAGGATCTGCAATTGGGGATCGTTCGGCGACCGCCAGAACTGTCCCAGGTCGTAGCCCGCGCCGCGCGGACTCGTCTTGCGGTACAGCTCCCATACCCGCTCCCGGATGTCGGGAGTATCCACCCACTGCGCGGTCGCGTCGACCGCGACCGAGTTGTTGGTGCCCTGCGCCCAATAGGAGAAGTTGACATGCGGATTGTTCGCGATGTGAGCTTCCTTGACCGGCGTCCGATAGGTCCCCAGCCAGCCGAGCGGGCGCCCGCCCACGTTTTCCCAGATGGGGATCAGCACCCTGGTGCGCGGCCGATTCCGTTTGTCCACCGTCACCATGGTCGCGTAGACGATGCGCCCGACGTAGGCGTCGAATTCCGCCTCGATCTCCGCGAACGTCGCCACCTTCTGCGTCATGCCGCCGCCTCTGCTACCGACCCGGTCACCCCGAGCCCCTGCCCCCAGCCGCCGTCGACGGGAAATTCGACTCCGGTAGTGAATGTGGCGTCGAAAGCAAGGAACAGCGCGGCCTTCGCGACCTCCTCGATGGTTCCGTTGCGCCGTAACGGCGTACTGCGCTCACCTTGTTCCAAGAACTCGGCTCGCTGCTGCTCGGTCAGCCCGACCACGCCCATCGTCGGCGTCTCGATGAACCCCGGCGCCACCGAGTTCACCCTGATCCGGCGCGGCAGCAACTCGGCCGCCAGCACCTGGGCGATCGCCCGCAGCGCTTCCTTCGAACCGGAATAGGCGCTGAGTCCGGGAAACACGACGTCGTTGGCGACGGTGGTGAAGACGATCGAGCCACCCGCGACCAGGAGTGGAGCCAGTCGTTGAACGGTGAAGAACGCGCCCTTGGTGTTGACGGCGAATTGGCGGTCGAACGATTCCCCGGTGGCGAGTTCCAGTGTCTGGAATTCGGCCGTGCCGTGGTTGACGAACAGCGCGTCGATGCTGCCGAGACGCTGTTCGACGAGGTCGCCCAGCGCCTCGATATCCGTCGCGCTGACCGCGTCCGACCGCACGACATGGGCAGCCCGGCCGGACAGTCTGGCCCGAGCTTGCTCGAGCGTGTGCTTGTTGCGCCCGGTCGCCACCACCTCGACCCCCTCGGCGAGCAATGCCTCGACGATGGCCAGCCCCATGCCGTGCGTCCCGCCGGTGACCACGGCCGTCTTTCCTGCGTTCACGATCGGAGATCCCTTTCTCGGTCAGTTACTTTTCGTAACCGACATGATCTTGCGTCACCGGGGCGGACCAGGGAAGACGGCACTTCCAAGTCACTCGGTTACCACGCGGGAACCAACCGGCGACCGCACGCGTTCGAAGTACCGGCGATCAATGAGCAACCCTCGGCGCTGCGTGGGCGTATTCCTCTCAGGGGCCTGGTTCACTGAGGCATCGCCGCACCGGAAGGAGTTCGACCGTGCCGGAACTGAAAGAAATTCGTAAACAGGCACTTTTCGACTCCGAGGCCAGACTGTCCTGGGTGCTGGCCGCGCTCGCCGGGTTGATCGGTGCGGCGGCGTTCATGCACACGGCCGGCTACTTCGTCACCTTCATGACGGGCAATACCGAACGGGCCGTCCTCGGGTACTTCCATGACGAGCCGGACATGGCGTTGGCTGCCGCCGGATTGCTGACCTCGTTCCTGTCCGGTGTCGTAGTGGCCTCGTGGTGCCGCAGACGCTACTGGTCCGGCCACCCGCACGGAGCCACCCTGCTCACCACCGTCTGCCTCGCGCTCGCCTCGGTCATCGACATACTCGAGTACCAGACGGCCACCGAGCCGATCGGCCTGCTGCCGATCATGTTCGTCGCCTTCGGAGTCGGAGCGCTCAACACGTCGTTCGTGCAGAACGGCGAGGTGTCGGTGCCGCTGAGTTATGTCACGGGGACACTGGTCAAGCTGGGCCAAGGCATCGAACGCCATATCAGTGGCGGCGACTACGCGGACTGGCTCGGGTATTTCCTGCTCTACGCGAGCTTCGCGCTCGGCGCGCTGATCGGCGGCTTGCTGAGCCTGCTGGTCGCAGGCTGGGCCATGCTGATCACCGCGACCGTCGTGTGCCTGCTCGTCACCGGTTACACCTACTTGCACCTGGACCGGCACGGTCCCCTCAGGCAGTAGGCCTAGGCCGCGGCCATGCGGTCGCCGACCTGACCGGCCTCCCCCGATTCCGGACCTTTCCACCCCGGAAATACGAAATTCGCTAGAGCCCGAGGTCCAGAGCCTGGCCGAACCGAAGCCGCCGTTTTCCGATCGTCGCGCAACGCAACCTCGACGACGTACGCAAACGCAAATTTCACAGGCGTTCGCGGGAAATCGGTGAACTGCTCGAGCCGAGCGCTCATGAGGCACTCGTCTGCCGGGTGGGCGACCAGCTCTGCCTGCCTTGGCCAAGGTGCTGAGCGGCAGGACTGCCTATGACGAACGCGTTTACCGCCGGACACAGGCCGGAACGAATCTGCATGAGCGGTACGTGAGCAAGCGCGAAAGTCAGGACATCGCCGCGAAAGATCTCGATACTCGTCGCACGGAAAGGTGGCTGCACAACGAGCTCGAGAAGATCAACGAGGCGGATCGGGACGATCGGGCGCAGCGTGAGATCGACCGGCGCGACCGGATCACCACACTGGCGAACCGTCTGCGGAAGAGGGGGATTGCCGGATGAGCTGGACCGCGCGGCACTGGCGAAGGATGCCCCACTTGGTCGGCCGGGACAATCAGCGCATTCACGCTGCCTGGCGAGCCCTGGAGCTGGTCATCGGCTTGGTCAAGCATGCCGAGACCAAATCTGTCGCCGCGCTGGCTACCGCGGGCGTGCTGGGAGAGGTGCTTTTCGTGCTGCTTCGAGCGTCTACGACCAAAGCAGGAGCCGTGTTGTGGGTCTGCGCGGGCGTGTGCGCGGGTTGCGTAGCGGGGGCCGGCATCTGCGCTGGCTGCGCGCTGTGGCCGAAGTTCGGTAGCCGTGGGTCGACGGCGAACCTGTTGTACTTCAATCACGCTACCTCGCACTATGGATTCACACGGGATCGCTACGTACGCGCGCTCGCCGAGTTGACCGGCGATCCCGATGCGCTCATCGATCAGCTGGCCGAGCAGGTCTGGGAAAACGCCGCGGTGGCTCGTCGAAAGTTCAGATACGCGAACCTCGCCATCGGGTGGCTGCTGGCAGCGATGGTGAGCTTGGCTGGGGCCGCTTGCTTGTCGCTGCTGAACCGGTGATGGCCTGAGTCGGGTGATTGGTCTCAGAATCGGCGGGCGCCGGTTACCGGCATCGAGGAGAGGGGGGAGGTGGTCACCCCTATGCCGTAGGTGGACGCGTGGATGACTTTGCCGTCGCCGGCGTAGAGGGCGGAGTGGCTTCCACCGTAGTAGGAGACCATATCGCCTGGCCGCAGGTCTTCGAGCGGCACCGGCGTTCCGGCGGCGAGCTGGTCGTAGCTGGTGCGTGGCAGGTCTATACCGGCCTGCTCGTAGGACCACTGCACCAGTCCCGAGCAATCGAAGGAGTCGGGGCCGACCGCGCCGTAGCTGTAGTCCGAGCCGAGTTTGGTCAGCGCCGCGTCGACTGCCATCTCGCCGGCGCTCTTCTGCGGTACCACCGTCGCGGGCGGGGTAGGCGCCCTGGGCATGATCTCCGGGAACCCGGCGAGGAAGGGCAGCTCGATTTCCGGCAGTACGCCCAGCAGCGGAATTTCGATCGCCGGAAGGACCGTCGGCATATGCAGCTCGATCACGGGAACGACCACCGAGACCGGGAATTCGACCGCCGGGCCGAGAGTCGCGGGCGCGATCTCGATTTCCGGGACCGTCATAGCGGCAGTGTGCTCTATTTCCGAGATCGCGGCCTTCACCGGCGTATCGGTGACCGGAAGTATTGCGTTGTGCCGCAGCAATTCTTCTGGCGCTTCGGGAAGCGGAATTTCGGCGGGAAGCTCGATCGTTCCCACGCCCGGGATGGTTACCGGCTGTGCGGATGCCTCCGCGGCGTTGAACAACATGCCCAGCAGTACGGCCGCCCCGGCGGCGAGTACCCAGTAAACAGCACGTCGCAGGTAGCGGGTATATCGGACGTCGGTCTTTGATGCCATGATGCGGTCCTCCGATGCTCATATCGCCGTTCTCCGGAGAGCCGTACGACGCCGCGATTCGCGGCGCGATTGGCTTCACCGAAGACCTCGAATTGATTCGAAAACCATCACGGTGCTTCTTCAGTCCCAGCGGATCCGATCCGAGCATTCACCTTTCGGCATCATGCACAACACGCAAAGCACAACACGCCATAAATTCATAACGAAACAATAACTCGTTCATACCGTGCATTCGTGAATATGAACTTTCCCTTCCCGGAATTCTGTGCCACGACGCAATGGCCCCACAGGGGAATCCGTCCCGCTGCGGGGCCACCGCTGGTTCACCGGCATCACACAATGATCTGTTCCTCGATCTGCTTCGCGATCGTCCTGAGCTTCGCGGCGAATTCCCGTGCGGCGCGGGGGTCGCCGCTCGAGCCCTTGACGACTCGTCTGGTCAGCGCGGCGAGCCGAGACTCCATGGCGGTGAAGATGTCTGCCGCGCGGTCGTTCTGGCCGTCCGGCAACTCACCGCGCAACCACGCCCGCAGCCGCTCCACCACCTCTTGCTCGTCATAGCGTTCGGGAAGCAGTGCGACCGCTTGCCGCAGCTTTCCCGCGGTGACCTTGACATCGGCGCCCGCGGCCACGGTGGTGTACACGGTGACCGCCGCGTCTTCGCCGTACTCGGCCACCACCGGTAGCAATTCGCGAACTTGTCCCTCGTTGATCGCGGGCGCTATCGGATGCAACCGAGCGGCCAGCGGCCAGGCGCGAATCAGCTTGTGGGCGTAGGACCGTTGCATATCCCAGCGCTGTTCCACGTACTCGTCGAACGTCTCGTGGCTGTCGCGATAGAGCCGGCCGTCACGCACGATCTGCAGTGCGCGCCCTGCCGCCCAGAATGCGATGCGCAGCGTATCGATCGACGACTCGCACACCGTCAACTGTGCCCGCTCGCGGTCGCTCAGCGGCCCGTCGCCCGCATCGGGGACCGGCATGGTCAAGACGTTCGGGCTCACGGCCGGCTTCGACCGCCGCCATTCGGCATCGCGCAGCGGCGAGACCGGTGGCGTGTGCTCGGCGCCGTCGGAGAGCGGGTTGGCGCCGCCGATAGAGGCTTTCCTGCGTTGTGGAGGCATCAGGCCGGCACCTCCATCAGTGCCCGGTACGAGCGCACCAGCTCGTCGCCCACCTGCTGGTACTCCCCCAAATTCTCGATCGGATTCTCGGCGCCCTCACCGACCTCCCCATCGGCCGCCTCCCGATACCATTTCCAAGCGCTCAAATAGGAGTTGAATACGTCGTAGCCCGCGCTCTCCAGGTGCCCCCGCTGCGCCCGGTATTCGGTGGAGACGTTCACGCCTTTCTTCATGATCACCGGAACTTTGGTCATCAGCACCCGCACCCGGATTTCACGGTCACTGCCCGCCGCCGCCTCCTCGGCGGCCTTGAATGTACTCGGCACTCGTTTGACTTCGGATGGGCTCACACTCGTCAACAACAAGAGCTCATCGCTTTTCGGTATCGCGGCCTTGAAGATCTCGGCGGACTCACCCCCGGCGTCCACGATGATGACGTCGAAATCGGCGGCATTGTCGGTGATGCAGTCGTCGACATGCCGGGAAGGGAACGCAACCAGGTCGAACGGCACCTCGATGCCCCCCTTGACCAGCCTGCGGTACCAGGAGTATCCGGTCTGGCTGAGCGGGTCGGCGTCGATCACCAGCACCCGCAGTTCGTGAACCGAAGCGAAGTAGCTCGCCAAGAAGAACGCTGATGTCGTTTTGCCGACACCGCCCTTCAGATTCCCCAGCGTGATGACGAGGGGTTCGGGCAATTCGAGTGGCGCAACAGAATTCGTCATAGACGGTCCTCCGGAGGGTGAGGAGTGCATTACTGTGCGAGGCCAGTTTGGCACAGAAACGTCTGATTTCGTCTGATTGCCCGGCCTGGTAGCGACTGTGGCGTCACCGCTCTGTGTCCAATTGGACACAAAATTTCAGCTGATTCGGTTTTCGGGTAGCGCACTTGCCGCTTACATCCCGAACCGGTAATCAAGCAGCGTTCCAGTGGAGCCTAGGGGAATCGAACCCCTAACCCCTGCCTTGCAAAGGCAGTGCTCTGCCAATTGAGCTAAGGCCCCGGGGGATCAGCGGGTGGTCACCTCGTGCCACATGTCCGCGTCGCCACGCCGGCGCAGCTTGGAGATGCCGAAGAGGACCAGAACCACCACACCGGCGGTGAGGAGAATTTTCATGGTTTCCACCCTACTGTGCTGCCGAGAGCCCGCCCAGGGGACTCGAGCCGGGAGTCCCGGATCGAACACGGCGTTCCGTCGATCTGCCTCGAGATCTCGGAATGAATATTTCGTCAGCCATGATCCAGACGTCAGTCATTCACGTTCACCTCTATGGCGCGAACCAGGGCCGAATCGAGGCATGACTGCGCAGAGCGCCTCCAAGTCCATGGCGCAGCACTGGACAGCGCCGTCGGGCCGGACGAGCGCGGCACGGGTACCGCCTCGGCGCAGCCAGCGCCGCAGTTCGCTTCCGGGACTCGCGACCACCACTGCCGCGCCGCGTTCGATGATCCGGGTGCGCTGCAAAGACGACGGCTGAATCGTGGTGACGATCGTATAGCGGCCCGCGGCCACATCGTCGTAGCGACGGCCGTCGTCCAGGACCACATTGGGAATCAAATGCCCCGCCCGGCCACGACCCAGACGCGGCCGCGTGACGAGCTCGGATCGGCGCAGCGGCGGCGTCTCCCCGCTGGCGACCAGAGCGTGGAAGCCAGGCAGGCGACGCAGTTGCGGAGCGAGGAGTCGGCGCACCAGGTTGCCCAGTTCACCGCCGTCGGTCATGGCCATCCCGGTGACCTTGGCCAGCCGGATCATCGTCCGGGTGTGCGGTTTTCGTTCGGTCTCGTAGGAGTCCAGCACCTGCTCGGGCAGGTCTCCGGCGAGCACTCCGGCCAGCTTCCAGGTGAGGTTGGCCGCGTCGCGCAGTCCGGCGCCCATGCCCTGACCGATGAAGGGTGGCGTGAGATGAGCCGCGTCGCCCAGCAGGAAGACCGGTCCCGCCCGCCAGCGGTCGGCGAGCTGGGCGCGGAAGGTGTACTCGGCCACTCGGAGCAACTGGAGTTCCTCGATCGGAACGTCACCGGTCCACGGTCGGATCAGGGCGTGTATCCGACCGATCTCGCCGTAGTGGGCCGCTGTCTCACCGGGACGCAGCCGGAACTCCCAACGGTGGCGTGCCTTTCCGATGCGCATGTAGGTCGCGGCGCGGACCGGATCGCACACCTGATGTACGCCGTCCCACGCGCCGAGTTCGACCGTGGTGGCCACGTCGACGACCAGCCACCGTTGCTCGAAACTCAGATCCCGCATCTCGGCGCCGATGGCGGCGCGGACCACGCTGTTGGCGCCGTCGCAGCCCAATACGTACCGTGCGTGAACCGGCGCCGTCGCGCCGGTGGTCCGATCGGTGAACTCGACTCGGACGCCGTCGGTTTCCACGGTCACCGCGGTGACTTCGACATCGCCTCGAACAGTCACCGCCGGGTGGCGACGCGCGGCGGCCCGCAGTATCCCCTCCAGCTCCGGTTGGTCGAACATGTTCGCGTCCGGGTAACCGTTGCGGCTGCCCGCCGGATCGCGATGGAATTCGGCCATCACCCGCAGGTTCCGGTCGAGCAGGCGCAGGCCGAGTGCGGGCCTTGAGATGGCGTCGAATGCCTCCTCGACGCCCATCCTCGCCAAGACCCTGCGGATCTCCCCGTCCAGGTGAACCGCGCGCGGTTGCGGGTAGATGCCTTCCCACCGTTCCAGCACCAGCGACTCGACACCGTATCGGGCGAGCAGGACAGCCGCGGTGATCCCGGTCGGCCCGGCGCCGACGATCACGACCGGAACGCTCATCGGGCGGTTCCGAACAGCGTCTCGAGAGACACGACCGTGACGAGGCGAGTCACGATAGTGGCCACAGCGGGTCCAGGGTCGGCACGTTCTCGGTCACCGGTGCCTCACCGTGGTGCGCTGGCGGCCCAGGTCGATGGCGCCGTCGTCGGTGGACACCGTTGCCTCGATGACGTCACCGTCGTGCAGGTACTTCATATTCTTCGCCTGGCCTTTGAAGAAAAGCTTCCACTTCACCGCGGGCGGCAGCAGCGAGCCGATGATCTCGACCGGCTTGGGCGGGGCACTGATCGCCGTGCCGACGGGTGTTCCGGTGAGCAACAGGTCACCGGCGTCCATGCGCTGGAAACCGGTCAACACGCGCAGGGTTTCCAGCGGCTGGTAGATCATGTCGGCGACGGTCATGTCCTGCCGCAGCCCGCCGTTGACCCACAACCGCAACCGCAGGTCGGTGAACCGCTTCAGTTCGTCTGCCTCCAGCAGCACCAGAGCGGGCCCGACCGGGGTGAATGTCGGATAGGACTTCGCCTCGTAGAACTGGGTTTTCGGCAGCTGGAGGTCGCGGGCGGAGATGTCGTTGGTGACGACCAGACCGGCGATGTAGTCGGCGAGGTTCTCGCTTGTGATCGTCGATCCGACCGGCATCTCGCGGCCGAACACCAGCCCGATCTCGACCTCGTAATCCAGCAGCCGCACGTGCGCGGGCCGGATGACGTCGTCGTGCGGGCCGCTGATCGACCCCGAGGTCTTGCGGAAGAACGTCAGCGGCACCTTTTCCGGATCACCGCCGGAATCGGTGACGTGCGAGGCGAAATTCGTCATCTGCGCGACCACCCGGCACGGCGCGGTCACCGGCGAGACCAGCGACAGGCTCTCGACCGGCACGACCTCGCTGCTCGCGGATGCCGCGCGGATCGCCGGACGGTCGGCCAGCAGTTGCCCGGTGGTGGTCGCGGCGGTATCGACCTCGGCGGCGCCCGCTGGTGTTGCCACCCACCAGGCGTCGGCGGTGCGGAGAACGGAAATGCTCATGAGCCGGCTACTTTCAACAGGCCGCGCAAGCGGCGGAGATCGAATTCGTTGTCCTCGCGCAGCGCGTCGACCATCGCGCGCAGCTCGCGAACGGATTCTCGGCCCGGTCTTATGCCGAGGAAGTCTCTGCTGGCCGGCGGCCCCCATTGCGCAAGCCCGGAGGCGGTGAACGGTGCCCACCCGGGTTCCACCGTGCAGTCGAACATGTCGCCGTCGCTGAAGTGCTCGACCAGCAACCCGTCCGGATCACGCCAGTAGTCGAAGATCTGGCTGCCCTGGATGTGCCTGCCGATCCCCCACGACCGGTGGTAACCGCGATCACGCAGGTACTCGCCGCCCACGGCCAGAGCATCCAGGTCTGCCACCTGGTAGGCCGAATGGACGTACCGGTTCGCCGGCCCGAGCACCAACGCCAATGTGTGATGGTCCGCCGGCGTCCGGCCGCGATCGCAGCGGATGAAGCTCATCACCGGACCGCGCTCGCGTTGGCCCGGGTAGTAGAGGAAGTCGCTGACGATCAGCCCCAGACGCCGCAGGTACCAATCCAGCGTTTCGCGGTACTTGGTGGTCTGCACCACCACATGCCCGAGCCGCTGCACCCGTGCCGGCTCGCGAGGCGGCCGCTGTGTCCGATTCGCGCGAGCCACCTCGTGTCCGAAGTTGAGTGTGTGAGGTGTTTGCGCGGGGAGGGCGGGAAGTTTGTGGGTATCGGCGACAACCCGCACCCGCAATCCGGTCGGGTCGGTCAGATCGATCGCCGACCCGCCGAGGCTTTCCGGCAGGTTCACCACCGTGCCTCCACCGGCGTTCGCCAGCCGGAGCAGGTCGGTGGTGTCGGCCGCGCGGAAGGCCGGGCCGATGAACCGCGAGCGCCTGCCCCGGCGAATCACCACGCAGGGAGACTGCGGGTCCGTACCGCGCAAGTACAGCTCGTCCGCCGTGCGCAGCGAGGTCGCGAAACCGAACGCGCGCGCGAAGACCTCCGCGCGCGCCAGGTCCGGCTTCTCGAACTCCAGCCACGCCAGATCGTGCACTTTCACGATCGGATCGAGCGCTCGGCCCGGATGTTCGCCCGCCACCGCGCCGTCCTCGCTGTGCAATCCGGTGTGTGGGTCGTGATGGTCGAGCATCGACCCCTCCCTCCGTGTCTGACGATATCGTCACATGCGACTCGATATTCAGTCAACAAGCTCTGATGAATTCGTCATAAGTGAGCCGCGGCGGCTACCATGGTCGGACGACCGACAGGGACAGGAGCGCGCATGACCGATCAGACCGGTGCGGAACCCAACCGCTTGCAGCGCCGCAAAGCCCGTACCCGCGCCGCCCTCGTGACGGCGGCGCAGTCGTTCATCGCGAACGGAAGACTGAACGCGCCGATCCTGGAGATCACCCAAGCCGCCGACGTGGGCATGGGGTCGTTCTACAACCACTTCCAGAGCCGGGAAGAGCTGTTCCATGCGGCAGTCGAGGAGGCGCTCGACCAGCACGGCGCCGTCCTCGACATCCTGACCGAAGGCATCGATGACCCGGCCGAAGTTTTCGCGCAGAGTTTCCGGTTGACCGGACGCATGCACCGGAAGAACCCGACCCTCAGCAAGGTGCTGCTGAACAACGGACTCGCCCTCACCGCCTCCGAGAAAGGGCTCGCACCGCGCGCTCGTCGCGATATCGAGGCCGCGGCCCGCGCAGGCCGATTCCAGACGAGCGACGCGGAATTGGCCATGACGATAGTGGCCGGTGCGGCCCTGTGCCTGGGCCAGTTGCTGCACGATCAGCCCGAGCGCGACGACGCGGCCGCCACCGATCAGGTCACCCAGGACCTGCTGCGGATGTTCGGCGTCCCCGCCGAGGAGGCGCGCGAGATCTGCTCGCTTCCCCTGCTGTCCCTCGACGCGCTGCCGCGGCGCGACGACGCCGCCTGACCGCGCGGGCGTTCAGCAGTCAGGCAGTCGTGCTACCTGCGCCACTCCAGGTGAACTCTTTTTCCAGTTCAGCGCCCTCGATGTCGAGATCCGGAACGTAACGACCGAACCAGCGCGGGTGGTACCACATCCGCTCGCCGACCACGGCCATGACGGCGGGCACCAACGTCAGCCGCACGACGAAGGCATCGAGGACGACGCCGACCGCCAGCGTGAACGCCAGTGGCTTGACCACTGGATTGTCGACCCACGTGAAAGCCACGAAGACAGCGAACATGATCAGCGCCGCCGCGCTCACCACCCGCGCCGAATACGCGACCCCGGACTGCACCGACCCGATCGCGTTTCCGGTTCGGCTGTATTCCTCCTTGATCCGGGATACGACGAAGATCTGGTAGTCGCTGGAGAGCCCGAAGATGATCGCCAGGATGATGATCGGCAGAAAACTCAGCGTCTGCGCCTTCGTCACGCCGAAGAACTCCGCTCCCCATCCCCATTGGAACACCGCGACCTGGACGCCGAGCGCAGCGAAGACCGACAGGATGAAACCGGCGATCGAGGACAACGGCACCAGCACGGTTCGGAAAGCGATTGTCAGCAGCACCAGCGCCAAGCCGACGACAACCAGGAGGAAGACCGGCAGCGCGTCGGCCAGCCGGTCGGAGGTGTCGATGTTCGCGGCGGTCGTACCGCCGATCAGGAAGGTTGCGCCGGTGTTCGCCTCGATGCGGTCGCGGTTGTCGCGTAGCCGGGAGACCAGCCCGGCGGTCGCCTCGTCGTCCGGCCCGGTCTTCGGCACGACCTGGATGAGCAACAGGTCGTTACCGCTGCCCACCGGCGTGACCGCGGCGACGTCGGGTTCGGCGCGCAACCGGTCCATCAAGGTCTGCGGGACGTCCGGGCCCTGGCCTCGGACAGATCGGTCACCATCAGCAGCGGTCCGTTGAAGCCAGGACCGAACGAAGCACTGACCAGGTCGTAGGCCTTGTGCGCGGTGTTCGATTCCGGTTGCGACTGCCCACTCGGCAACCCGAGATGGATTCGCGCGACCGGGACCGCCAAGACGGCCAGCGCCGCGACGCCGATCACGATCAAGGGCAGGCGGTAGCGCGTGACGAACCGGCCCCAGCTGTGGCCCATCGTGCGCTCCGGTTCGTAGGCCGCGATCCGCGCCACCTCCTCAGGACGTCCGGGATGAAGCGGCGGCGAGATGAAGCGCGCGACCGCGTCGCCGGCGAATCCGAGGAGGGCGGGCAGCAACGTCAAGGCGACCAGCATCGCCACCAACACAGCGCCCGCCGCCGTCAACCCCATGACCGTCAGGAAGGGAATACCGGCAACCGCCAGGCCGCACAGGGCGATGATGACGGTCATCGCGGCGAAGACGACCGAACTGCCCGCGGTGCCGACGGCCAGCGGTATCGACTCCTCCGCGGACAGCCCCAGCACGATGTTGTGGCGATGCCGGGACAGGATGAACAGCGCGTAATCGATTCCGCACGACAACCCCAGCATCAACGCCAAGGAAGTCGCGGCCGCGGGCACGTCGACGAAAGCCGCCATACCGAGGATTCCGGTCATACCGATGGCGACGCCGACCAACGCCGTGACGATCGGCAGCCCCGCGGCGACCACCGCCCCGAATGTGATCAGCAGGATGACGAACGCCGCGGCGATACCGAGGATTTCCGGCGTTTCGGGCACCTCCGCGGTGAAGCCCGGGTACACGGCTCCGGAGAACTCCACCTCGATGCCCGCCTCGCGCACGGGCGCGGCGATGCGGTCGACCTCGTGCAAAGTCTCCTCGGTGACCTCCCCCACCGGCGCCGAGAACTGCACGCTTCCCAGCGCGACCCGCTGATCAGGTGATACCGCCTGGGCCTGGAACGGGTCGACCACCGTGGCAACCTGCGACAGCTCTCGCATACCGGCCATGACCTGCTGAATCCGAGCAGCGGGTTGCTGGTCGGTGACCTTGGCCAGGCCAGGGGTGGCGAACACCACCTGCATCTGGGCGCCGCTGTAGGCGGGCATCCGCTGTTTCAGCAGGGACACGGCATCCTGCGACTCGGTGTTCGGGATGGTGAAGTTGTCGGTGGTCTTGCCGCCACTGAGCGCGGCGAATCCGATCGCACAGGCGAGCAGGACCAGCCACACCACCGCCACCCACCAACGCAGACGAGCGACCGTGCGGCCGAGGGCGAACAGATACCGAGACATGCGGGTCCTCTCATCGAGCAACCGACGACACATCGAAAGGCCGGATCATGACGCTGCGACCACCATAAATGGCCCTACCGGCCCGCACGGCGACATCGCCGCGATATCGCCCTCCTGTGGCCGCGCCATCCTGCCGTTTTGACCACGTCAACGGCGAGAAGGTACCGTTTTCGAGGCGTCTGTACGTCGGAAGCCGTGACGGGGCCTTAGCTCAATTGGCAGAGCACTGCCTTTGCAAGGCAGGGGTTAGGGGTTCGATTCCCCTAGGCTCCACACAATCGAAGGCGGGTGCTCATAAGAGCACTCGCCTTCTTGTTTCCCGCCCTCCCCGTACGCGGGCCGACCGTCGCCGCCTCGTCGACGTGTTCCGGAATCGGCACCCCTCTGCGATGCTCCGGATAGCGAGTCAGCGGAGGACGGGCGGACCGTCGGTCCGCACCGATGAGTTCGTCGGCCTCGTGCCGTCTGCACCGATATGACTACACCCACGATCGGCAGTTTGTTGTTGTCCAGCACCGACCCGGTCCGCCTGCGTGACTGGTATGCGGCGGCGTTCGACCTGAAGGTGGACCGCACGCCGGGCGAGCCTGGCTACGATGTCCTGGACTTCGGCGGTTTCTATGTTCTGATCGACAGCCGCGACGACATCGGGCCCACGAACCCCGAGCCGGGCCGCCTGATCCTGAACGTCGACGTGGACGATGCGCGGGCGATAGCCGGGCGGATCGACGACCTCGGAGGGCGGTGGCTGGCCGAGCTCGATGATCGCGACGGCAGCCTGTTCGCCACCGCGATAGACCCTGATGGGAACTACGTCCAACTTATCCAGCTGAGCCCGCAGCATCGGGCCGAGATGACCGAGAGGGGCTAGTGATGCTTGCCGACAGCAGCGCGTTCAGCGGGTTTTCGGTGAACGATATCGAGGCGGCCAAGACCTTCTACGCCGATACATTGGGGATACGGGTCTCCGAGGAGAACGGGATGCTCCAGCTGCACCTCGGCGGCGGGGGCACGGTGCTGGTGTACCCGAAACCCGATCACAGTCCCGCGACGTTCACGGTATTGAACTTTCCGGTCCCCGACATCGAGGCTGCCGTCGATGAGCTCACCCGCCGCAATGTCCGTTTCGAGCGCTATGAGTTCGCCGAACAGGACGAGAAAGGCATACACCGCGGAGGTGGTCCCCTGATCGCCTGGTTCACCGACCCCGCGGGCAACGTCTTATCCGTCCTCCAGCAGTAACCCACCAGACGAAGCGCACGTCCCGCATCCAGCTGCGAAAGATCCTGCCCGGCAGCGGCCGCCGGCGCGGTCACGCTGCCGGCCGCCCCGATCGGCAGCGTGACCGCAGGCGGCGTGCCCCCGCTCACCCGAAGACCTTGCTGCGGATGACCGGGAGCATGTCGCGCGGTCGAACAGCTCGCCGAGCGACTCTGGGTCGATGGGAGCTGGCTGCGCTAGGCGGCGGTGGCGTGCCGGATGACGATGTTGCCGTAGGAGTTGCGTGCGTACACCTGCACGGTTTCCTCGTTGTCCTGCGGCCGGCCGACCGGTTGCATCTGGTTCTGCACGGTGCCGTACTGGGCGTTGACCTCCAGATGTGCCGCACTGCCCGGGCGGATACCTACTTCCAGCTCGCCCATCGATGTCTCCAGCCGGAGCACGCCGCGCGACGCTTCGCCGATGCGGATGTCGCCTTTCGCGGTTTTCGCGGTCACCGAACCGTGTGGGCGCTCGATGATGATGTCGCCTGCGGAGATCTCCAGGTCGCACTGGCCGAGTTCACCGCTACCCAGCAATCGGCCCACAGCGGCGGTGCCCTTCAGCCGGGAGCCGGTGGGCACCTCGATGGTCACCTCGACCGACGGGTTGCCACCGAAGGGGGTGTACGTGCGCCATCCTTTCGGCGTCTTGACCGTCAGTGTGCCTGCGGCGAAATCGACCTCTGTCTGCTCGGCGGCACGCACGTCACCGGTCTTGGACGCATCGGCCGGCCTGACCTCGACGACGGTGTCGGTACGGTCCGAGGCGATGACCGTGACGTTGCCGGACAGCACCTCGACGGTGACGGCGATCGGTTCCGGTGTCTCGAATGCGGGCATGGCTGTTCTCCTTCAGCGCGAGTTGGCTTGTGAACCGGACGGCGGGTCAGCGGACCCAGCCGGTGAGCTGCGCTTGCTGTGCCGCTCACATGAATACTGTCGCCAGCCCGGCTGACACCGGCCTGACGCCGACCTGACATGCCATCTGACACGGAGTTCGGCCTGGTCACAGTGGATAAAGGTGACGAGAAGGCACCGGCCTGGGTATCAACAAGGCATCGTCGACAGCATGATGCTCGACAGCGAGGCCGATGCGCTCCACGAGTTCGGCCCAGCATTCCGCGGCTGCGAAAACCGAAGGCTTCCGAGGAGCGGCGGAGCCCAGGTGTACCCGTCCAGCGTTGGTCACATCGTTGAGGTCGGGCGCGATTCACAAATCGGGGTTGACCCTCACGCTGCGTGAGGCTCCAGGGTGGGTGCATGAGTGACTACTACAACGCGTTCGAGATGAGTCCCGTGCCCGCTCCCGGCCCGGATGCGGTGGCGCCGGAGCCGTTCCGTGGCATCTATGGAATGCCCGCGTTCGTGACGATCCCCACGAGCGATTTGGCGGAGTCGGTGGACTTCTGGATTCGTGGGCTCGGGTTCATCGAACTTTTCAGCATTCCCGGCAAGGTTGTGCACCTGCGCCGGTGGGCGTTTCAAGACGTACTGCTCATCGCGGCGGCGAGCGTTCCGGAGCAGACACCAGAGATCAGCTTCAGTTTCGCGTGCGTGCTCGACCAGGTCGATTCCCTTGTCGAGGCTTGTCGTGCCTTGCGCCCGAACTCGGTCGATGGCCCACGGGATACTTCCTGGAACACCCGCGATGTGGCGGTGATCACCCCCGAGAACGCACGGATCGTTCTCACCGCGGCCAAGCCCTTCGATCCGGCAAGTCAGGAGGCACGCGACCTTGAAGCCGTCGGGATCACCCCACCGGGCGTCGGTCGCGGCGACAATGCGGAGCATGCCTGATGCCATTGACGCCGATGGCCTGACCGTCGGTCAGGTCTGGACGCGTCTGGGCGTGACAGTCCGCGCGCTGCACCACTGGGATGAGATCGGTCTGGCGCGACCGTCGCTGCGCACGGCCGCCGGATACCGGCTCTACACCGCTGGTGATCTGGAACGCCTACACCGCATCGTCGTCTACCGCGAGATCGGTCTCGGCCTGGACAGGATTCAGGCCATCTTGGACGACTCGACCGCAGACGTGCCCGGCGCATTGCGCGCGCAGCGCACCCAGGTCGCGGCACGGATCGACCGCCTCCAGCAGCTCAGCGCCGGGCTGGATCGGATGATCGATGCCCACGAGCGCGGCCTGCTGCTCACCGTCGAGCAGCAGGCCGCGATCTTCGGCCCCCAGTGGAACCCGGACTGGCCCGCCCAAGCCCGTCAGCGCTACGGAGACACGACGCAATGGCAGCAGTACGCCGAACGCTCAGCCTCTCGCGGTCCGGAGGAATGGCAGGCCATCGCCGACGCCGTCGCCGGCCTCGAACGCGCACTCGGGGATGCGATGGACGCCGGCGTCACACCTGGTAGCCCAGAAGCGAATCGACTCGTCGAGTGGCACCGCGAAGTTTTCGCTTCGTACTTTCCCCTCACCAGGCAGATGCAGGTCTGTCTCGGCCGCATGTTCGAAGCCGATCCGGGGTTCGCTGCCCATTACGACGGCATCCGCGCCGGCCTTGGCACGTGGTTGCGTCGAATCATCGACGCCAGCGCCCGCGCCCACGGCATCGACCCCGACACCGCGAGCTGGCAGTAGAGCGCGGGTCCGGAAGCCCGCACCCCGGCATGCCCGTGATCTTGTGCTCGCGGCCATGTGGGGGGGGTGGGCATCAGGGTGTGATTCCGGTGAGGGAGAGGAATTCTTGGCGGGAGCGGGCGTCTTCCCGCAGGGTGCCCAGCAAGGTCGAGGTAACGGTGGTGGCGCCGGTGGCTTGGACGCCGCGCAGGGTCATGCATGTGTGTTCGGCTTCGATGACGACGCCGACGCCTTGTGGTTGCAGGTGTTCGGCGAGCCAGTCTGCGATCTGTTTGGTGAGTCGTTCCTGGACTTGGGGGCGGTGGGAGAAGTGCTCGACGATGCGGGCGAGTTTGGATAGTCCGAGGATGCGGTCGCCGGGCAGATAACCGACGTGGGCGACCCCGACGAACGGCAGCAGGTGGTGTTCACATACCGAGCGCAACGGGATGCGGCGGGCGAGGACGAGTTCGTCATAGCCCTCTTCGTTGGGAAAGGTTGTCAGGTCGAACGGCCGTGGGGTGAACAGTTCGGCGTAGGCGCGGGCCATCCGCCCGGGAGTGGCACGCAGATGTTCGTCGTCGAGTCCGATACCGAGCGCGGTGAGGAACTCACCGGCAGCACGTTCGGCGGCAGGCATGTCGATGGTGTGGACCGGTTCATGGACAACGCGTAGCGCGGGGCGTGACACGGGCTAGCTCCCACCGACGCCGAGAGCGGTCAACAGCACCAGCACGACGGTGGCGACAGCGAACACACCGTGCCCACCGACGATCGCGACGGGGAAATGCCGTTCGGCCGGAGAATCCTGCGCTGGGGTGGCACGGTCGCGGTAGACCGGAAGCCACCGTGCCAGCATGGTGAAACCGAGCAAGGCGACCGGCACCAGCAGTGCGAACGCGGTCCAGGCCAGCGCGTCGGTGTCGGCGACCAGATACGCGATCCAGACGACGAGCCCGGCGACGGCGAGCAGGAAATGACCGAACACCACTGGCGGTGGCAAATGGGTGGTAGCCGATTGCCGTGTTCCGCCCTTGGTGATCCACGTGCCCAGCAGGACGAACCCACCGGCGGCTGTCGACAACCAGGTGATCAATGCCGCGATGCCCATGATCTGCTCCTCGGAAGTTCGGATCGAATGGTGCAGTGCCGAAATCCGGCGGCCCGGGTGGTTTCGTCGGCCACGCGGACGCCGTAGCGGTAGGCGAGTTTCCGCCGAGATAGCCGCAGACTGCCAGCGCCGGGCTCACCGGCTGCTTGCCCTGTTGCGGTTCGCCGCTCATCGCACCTCCGCATCGGTCCATTAATACCAAAAATTATTGGCGAAATTACTACGTCAGTCAACCCATCACTCATTCTGGGCAGGAACTGGCATTTTCGCCTACTCTGATATCCGTTATCATGGTCTAGTGACCAACGAAGCGGCGATCGGCGCCGTCGCGGTTCTCGATGACGACTCGCGGCGCGGGATGTACTGGTTCATCCGGCGAGCCCGTCGGCCCGTCACCCGGGACGAAGCCGCGGCCGAGGTCGGGATCTCCCGCAAACTGGCCGCGTTCCATCTGGACAAGCTGGTCGACGCCGGACTGCTGCGCGCTCGGTACGAGGCACCTGGGGGCGTTCGCCGCGTCGGGCGAACCCCGAAGGTCTACGAGCCCACCGACGCCGATGTCCGGGTGAGCATTCCCGATCGCCGCTACGAGGTGCTTGCCGAAATCCTGATGGGTGCCGTGCTGAGCGAGCGCGACGAGGAAACAGCGCGCGAGGCGGCGATGCGGGTAGCGCAGCGACGCGGCGAGGAACTCGGCGGCGCCGAACGGGAACGAACCAGGCCCGGCCGACTGGGGGTCGAGCGCGCTCTGACCCTGATGCAGGGCATGCTCGCCGAACACGGCTTCGAACCCAGCCGCGAAGCGCCGACCTGCGTGCGACTGCGCAACTGCCCTTTTCACCCGCTGGCGACGACCGCCCCCGAGTTGGTGTGCAGTCTGAACCATGCCTTCTGCTCCGGCATACTGACCGGTCTCGGCACCGACAGCGTGCACGCGGTACTCGCACCACGGGAGGGCGAATGCTGTGTCGAAGTGCGCGCGACAACCTGAACCACCGCCGATCCGCAGTTCGACCGGATGCCGCGCCGCTTTCCGCCGACCGCGGGGGCACATCGGAGCGTGGCGGCGTTGCCGGTATGTCGCCGAAGAACGGCTCGATGTCGTTGCCGATGTGGGCGTACTACTTGCGTCGAACGGGATCGAAGCCGCCCCACAGCTGTCCGGTGGGGCGGGTCAGCCGGTCGGTCAGGCGGAAGCCTCCGGCGCCACGGCGCGGTGACGGACGCGGTCGCTGTCGTATGACTGGAACTGAACCTGCCAGGCGATGGAGCCGTCGGTGCGGTGCCTGGGGGCGTGGGGCGAGCATGTGAAGGTGTTCCCTCCGTCGGAAACACTTCGGAATGCGGATCGAGAACCGTCTATCGGCAACAGGGTGACATGAAATCGATGCCTACTGCGGCGAACGCGCTCTTGACTTGGCGTTCTATGGGTGGGCCTAGGAGGACTTGAACCCTAGGCCTCATGCCCGTAAAAACTGCTGGTCAAGACCCTGATTCGCAAGCTCACCAGTGGTTCTGACGTACATCTCAGGACGTTTGGTTACGTTTCGGTACCCGACCTTACACATTTGTGGTGACAGCGTCACCAGGGATTTCGCCGAGTGGGGAGCGAGGGTTGGTGACGGCGTCACCAGCCTGAACCAGACCAGCGGGGCTGCAAATCACGCCGTCAGCGTGAGCATCTCTGATCGCACTCGCGGTAGTCTGCTGGCGATTACCTGTGCTGCGGACTCACTTGCGGCGCGGTCGTTGTGACCGTATCGGCGATCGGTTGTAGTCACCGATTCGTGTCCGGCGTCGCGGGACACGACGAAGAGCGGCACCCCGTCCTGCAGCTTCCACGATATGCCGGTGTGCCGCAGTGTGTAGGGCGTCAACCGCTTCACGCGCAGACTGTCGATGGTGGACGCGAACCGCTCCAGCAACTCTTCTGGGTCGCCGCCCTGCCAGCGCGACTTGCGTGTGAACAGGGAGAAGTCGCCGCACGCGAGTGCGTCCAGGCGCCGCAGGGCTGGTTGCCATGCGTCCTTGTAGAAGACGGCCGCGGTGATGGGCGTGCCGATCACCGTGTGGAACAGCAACTCCTCGCCACGACGCGTGAGGTTCAGCCGGTCGAGGGTCTCCAACGGCACGTTCACCGTCCGCACACCCCGCTTGCTCTTCGGTCTGCCCAGCTTCAGCTTGCTGCCTGCGTCTTTCCACGCCTTGTTGATCCGCACCGCGCCGGTCCTGCGATTGATATCCCGCACCAGCAACGCCCCGACTTCACTCGGTCGCGCCATCGACACCAACCCGAACTCTGCCTGCGGACGCCACCGCGGCGCCATCAACTGCTCGAACAACTCCCACTCATCGTTGTCGAAGATGTCGATCTCCGGCGTATCATGACGCGGCAGGCGAGTGCCCGTACACGGGTTGAACGGGATCAGCGGTTGCGGGCGCTGCTCCGCGGCCGCCCGCATCCCCGCACACAGGAATCCGTGCTTGTTCTGGATTGTCTTCGGCGCGTTGCCCTTGTCCTGCTCCAGATACACCACCCACGCCGCATCAGTGTCCTGCGTGATTGCCGCGATCGGCAGATGCCCCATGAACTCGTCGATGTCGTTGCGGATGTAGCCGTGGTACTTGCGGCGAACATCTTCCTGGATCCCGGTGAGCCGGTCGGTGTAGTGACGCAGCCATTGGGACAAGGTGATGTGTTCAGGACGGCTACCGCGCTGGGCTTCGAGTACCTTCCGTGCCACTTCGACGCCGACCCGGGCGAGCAGCGCCGCCCACCGCGATGCTTCCTCGTAGTCGTCGAACGTCTCAGCCGACTGGCGCCGACGACCGCCGACATCGACGCTGAACGGCACTTGCCAAGCCACGGTCCCGTCCTTGCGCGGACGAGGACGAGCAGTACGCACTATCCGTTACCTCCGGTCCGATCGAAAGGCATCACTGTCGGATACAGGCTGTCACCCACCGCAACGATCACGGCAGCCACAACGTGCTTGTTGCGGTCATGTTCGGCGTGCGAGTGGGGGAATCTCCCAGGGTGCAGCAGTAGTCCATGGGAGTCGTGGTGATTCCGCGACAGCATAGATCCCCCCGTTCGAGGTCGGTTGCGGGCGGGGTAGATCGGTGTCGAGTGGATCGGGCTTCGGCCTGCCACGGCAACGCGCCGTCGGCGTCCTGGCCCTCGTGCTACATCCACTCACGGCCGTTCGGCTCGGGAGAACTCCTCGAGCGTCCACCTTTCACGGAGGTTATTCGGAGCCTCGGGGCTGTTCCCTTACCCCGATTTCGCCGGCGATGAGGCCTTCGGCTACCGCAGCGCGGGCCTTCTTGGCCGCCTCGAGCGCATCGTGATACGCCGCGATCTGCTCGTCGTAGGCGCTGAGCGCTGACCCGGTGGCTTGTTGCTCGGCGATCGGTGGGATCGTCATTTCCAACTTTCCCAGCGCCTTAGCGGTGATCGAGTAGACCACGCTGCCGCTGGATCGCCCTTGCATCCATCGCAAGATTCCTGGGCGGGATAAGAAGGACAACAGGTAGTGCGGGTCGAGATCTGGTTCGCGTACTCTCAGCCGAATCAGGTTCGGCCCGAGTAGCGCGCCCGCGTGTTCTTGGGTGACGATGACCGGGTCGCCGACCGTACCGGTTCGAACCACGACGATGTCGCCAACGTGCAAGATGAACTGCTCCATCTGACGCATCTGGTCTTGGCCTAGGCAGTCGAATTCATCGAGCACGATACGTCGGTCCCGGAGGTGCTTGTTGAGGATGATCGGGATTCCCTCCGCTGTGCGGTGCTCCTTCCGAACGTGGCTTGGTGAAGGGCCCGGCTGGATGTCACACACATCCTCCAACCGACGAACCTGCCATTCCGACGGCAGCCACGGTCGCAGTTCAATTCGATCGATCCGTTTTGTGGCCCGCGCGACAACGTCGGCCGAGGTGTGCGCTACCGTCCGCGCTTCCTTCGCCATCCGGAGCAGTTCACCTTGATGCCGTCGCTCGGACGACTGACGATAGCTGGATGGATCGAGTGCATACTCGGCGGCACGAATCCCCCGGGGGGTTACCACGATCGCATGGCAGTTGGGAATTAACATACGAGTCGGCCCCGGCGGCAGAGCATCTGCCGCGTCGAGCTGTTCGATGACGGCGGCGACCACGTCCTGTGGCAGTCGGTTGCGGCCTCCACTGGCCGCGACTCCCGCCAACCGAGCGTCGATGAACGTTACTGCCGTCGCTGAGCCCTTCGGATGTTGCAGCACCCAGATCGTCCCGGCGAGGTCGGTTCCGCGAAACAGCCTGTCCGGCAGCGCGATGATCGCTTGCACAGCGCCGGCTTCCACCATTCGCTGACGGATCTCGCGCTCGCTGCGATTGCTCGACAGACCCGCTCTAGCGGGCATGAGCACTGCCGCTCGACCTGTCGGCCGCAGTTTGGAAATGGCGTGCTGTAGCCAGGCGTAGTTGTCGTTGTGCGGTGGTGGATCGCCGAAAGGCCATGCGACGGAGGTGTTGTCGTCGCGGTACTCGGACTTGAGGTTGAACGGTGGATTGGTGATGACCACGTCGGCGAGGTGTACTGCGCTGTCATCGGTGATCCATGGTGCCGAGGTGCCGGGTCGCAGGGTCGCGGCAGTGCCGACAGTTGCAAGGCTTAATCCGGCGAGGCGCAGCAAATCGGAATTCGGGCTGCTTCCATGGGCAGTAATGAGGCATCCAGGCTGGTATCTGCCCGCTGCGGATCGCAGCAGTTCCCCACCGCGGATATGGGGATCGTACAAAACGGCGCTGTCGGCGGTCGGGTCAACGACAGCACCGACCATCAGGTCGACCACGGCGGGTGGCGTGAAGTACTCCGTGCTACCGAGCTCCGCCTCCGCGTCGTATCGCTGAACCAGGTAGGCGACAGCCCGCGGTCCGAGCACCTGAATTATCTCGAACAACCGCTTCACCTCGGCAGACGGCTGCGGACGTAGGGAGCCGAGGATGGGTGACATGTTCACCGCGATCCCGTATCGCCGGACAGCGGCATCGAGATGCCGCCCGAGTCGAGTGAGCACTTGGGGTTGAGTTGAAGGCGTCTGAGCCAGTCTCTTGAGTTCTTCCCACGATTCCGGATCGCAGACGCGCAGGAAGATCATGCACATCGCCGCAGTGATGCGATCGGTGTTCGATGAGGAGCTGCCCCGACCCCATTTGCGCAGCAGCTCCAGGAGGTCGCGCACCACGGTGGAAAGCTTTTGGGAATCGTCTGGCTCTTCGATCTCGGCCAGACGACGGCGTTGCTGTGCCGCCAGCTCCCGCCGCACGCGCATCCCGTAGGTGAAACCCTCATGCTCGCCGTCACGCAAGCCGCTCGGGATGGGACGTCGGCCCAACCACTCGAGCGTGCGGGCGAGATCGTAGTACTGACGCCCTCGGTCATCGGTGGCTACGGGGCCGGGAAAGTCGGGGTGGCGGTTCTCCCAGATTTTGAATGTCGCGCTGTTGACTCCCGCGAGTTCAGCGAGTTCTGATCGGCTGATCAGCGACGTAGTGAACATGGGATCGTTCACTGCTCGCCGCGCTCTCGACGGAACATGCTGCGAACACTGTCTCGAAGGAATACCAGAAGGCCGTGAGCGTCCCGCCTTCGTTTCGGATCGGGATGGAACAAGTTGACGCCAATCGCCAACAGGAACACCACACTGGTGACCAACGCCCACCACACGAGTACACAAGTTACCGCCGCCTTGCCGCCGGCCAGCATGTCGAACATCGTCGTTATCCTCTCGGTTCGGATCGACGTCCAAACTAGAGCCTTCAACCTCACTAGTCGACACGACGCTTGACAGACCGTTCAAACCGCGATGACCGTTACAGCTGAATCCGCGATGCTCTCAAGGCGAAAAACCCGAGGTAAACTCGCATTTCCTGGCACTTGAGCTGAACCTCCACACCGCTCTGCCGCTGCACCGCATAGCTGCGCACCGACAGTGCGCGGAACTATTCCATGCCATTTTGCTTCGCGAGTAGTGCTGGACCTCGCAGAGCGGAGGCGGGCCTCGACGTATCGGCCAGCCCCAGGAAGCTGCGCTGAGATGTGCTCTGGAGCCGCTGCACAAAGCATCCGGTGTGCTCGTCTTCCAGCCCTACGAGGGTGACCGCTGCGCAACCTCCGGCGGCGGGCGCGATCGCTGAGGACGTCGTCCGCGCACCAAGAAAAAACGGAACCCCAGCGAGGGCTGTGGTCATACGACCGGCCGATCCATTCTGGCTTGGTTGTCCTCCCACCAACCGCCGATCGCGTGAGGCGCGTCTGCCGACTACATCACTGCGGTCCGCCGTACGACGGATGGGCGGCAACGGAACCTGTTGCGCGCCTGATGCGTCCTATAGTTCGTAGGCGATCTGTGGAGTGCGCTACGAGGGGAGACGGCATGTCCGATGAACTCCAGGTCGAAGTCGAGCGGCTGCGCGATGCCTCGCGGTTCATCGCCGATAAAGCCCAGCTCGTCTGTGATCGTGTTGCCCAGCTGGACAACACGATAGGCAAAGAACTCCTCGCCGACGGCTGGCGTGGTAGCGCGGCATCGGCCTACGACGAGTCATGGATCGAATGGAAGCAAGGCGCCGACGATATCGTCGCCGCGCTCGAAACCTCGGCCGCGAATCTCGCTGATGCCGCCAACCGGTACGAACTACGCGATACCACCAACCGCGACGCGATCACCCAACTGGGAAACCAGCTGTAACCATGGCTGACGACGACTACAGCTACCGAGTCGACCTACAGCAGCTCGATGACGCGATCACGACGATGGAAAAGTTCGGAAAAGACGTCGAGGGCTGGCTGCAAGAGGTCGACCAGCACATCGCCGATCTACAGCTGTCCTGGTCGAGCCCGGCAGCGCAAGCTCAGAGAACCGCCCACGACCGCTGGATGGCCGGCGCGGCGGAGATGCGCGAAAACCTCGATGAACTACGTGAGGTAGCGCGCCGCGCCCACACCAGCTACACCGGAGTCGCTGAAACGAACCTCGGGATGTGGCCCTGATGGCCCCTACCACATTCCCGATCATCGTTTGCCGTCACCGGGAATATCACTCGGCCGGAGAGGCTTTCGCGTCGGTCCGAGACGGCGGCACCGAGGTCCACGCCGCGCTGGTTCGCACACTCACCGGCTACGGCGGGATGGCCGGCACCGACAACGCGGGCCGCGAATGGGCCAAAGCCTATGACGAGGCCGCGGGACTGGCGTTGCAAACCTCGGCCAAACTGGTCTCGGCGTGTGGACGCACCGGTGATCTTCTCACCGCGGGCGCCTACAACCACGCTTCCGGCGAGGCTGCGGCCAACCCTTCCTCCGTCGCTGCGCCCCCGACACCGACCTTGGGTTTTGAGCCGTGTCTGGCGCTGTTCGTCCCATCCGCCTCCGGCGCGGCCGGGCCCGAGCCTTTCGGGTGGTCGCTGGTCAATGCGGTGTCCGGGCTGGTGTGGCCCGACGGTCACCAAGACCAGCTCAGAGCCGCCAAAACAGTGTGGTACGACGCTGCCGCCGCGCTCGGCGACTCCTCCGCTGCGATCCCCGGCGCAGTGGACATGCTGGAGAACCAGCAATCACCGGAAATCCCCAACGCTGTCCGAACCTGCAACGAGATGGGTATCGACCTCGGCCAGCTGGCAGCCTCCTTCCGGTCGATCGGCGATGCCTGCGGCGAGTACGCCCAACACCTCGATGACGCCCACCATCAGATCCTCGACGAGCTCCGCAAGATGCTCATCGAAACCGCGGCGGTCGAAGCGGCCATCCAGGTCGGCGCGTTCTTCACCGCCGGACTGTCCGAGCTGGGCAACGTCGGTGTCGTCGCACGCATCAGCATGTACACCGCGCGGATCGGCAGAATCATCACCGAACTGGTCACCAAAACCACCGCCATCGCTCGCCGCGTGACCGGTGTCATCGGCACCACGCTCAAAGCTATATTCTCCCGACTCGGGCGCTGGCTCGACCAAGCCGTGGCCAAGATCTGGCGAAGCGGTGACGCCGCACCCCAACTCTTCTCCCGCCGAGCCGCACGCAACAACATCGAAGTCCTGGAAAAGGGCGACAACCTCGTCCCGATGACCGAGGACGCCATCAGATCCCTCGCCGAACGGGCAGGGATCGACCTGACCGGAGTAGAGATCGTCGTCGCCAGGGACGCCGAAACCGCCCGCTACTTCGACTACTGGGACGCATGCGCCCAAACCCCGCACGAACTCGGCGGCCGCCAAATCATCTTCGGCCCAGCTTCATTCATGGACGAGGAAACCATGGTCGCCACCATCGCCCACGAAGTCACCCACACCCGACAAATCCGCGAAGGACTGACCATCAACTCCCAGACACTCCGCGACGTCGAAGCCGAAGCCTACGCAAGCGAAGCCGGCCCCCTCGCCCGATTCAGAGGAGCACAACGATGACTCCAGTCGACTTCACAGTCACCCACCTCTGGGACCTCCCCCACCGCGGCGGCCTGCTGGTCACCGGCCGCCTCACCTCCGGCACCATCGGACCCGGAGACATCCTCCAAGACTCAGCCAGCGGCGAAACAGTGCGGATACTCGGCCTCGAGCTACACGGCAGCCGTGAACCCGAAGAATTCACCCTCGTCATCGACCGCCGCGACACCGACCACGTGCGAATCGGCCAACGCCTCATCAACCCAACCACCCCGACCGCACCCGGCACGGAGAACCGATGACCGACCTGCCGCAGTGGGAACAGCACCTCCAGCACGAACTCGCCGAAATCCGCCGCAACAGCCAACGAGCAGCCAAAGCCATCCAAGCCGTGCGCGGCCGCAGCGAAACCCGCGGCATCACCATAGAAGTCAACGCCAACGGCGACATCACCACCCTGCACATCGCCCCAGGCGCCATGAAATGGTCCAGCACACAGCTGACCAATGCACTCCTGGAATGCCACCGCCAGGCACAGGCGGACGCAGCGTCCAGAGCAAGCAAAGCCGCCCGCACAGTCGATCCGCGGATCACTGCCGAGCTACAGCAACTGCGGAACATGGCCGCGCCCGAACCGACAAAGCCACACCGACCTCCTCTGACTGAAAAGGAGATCCAAGCCGCCGACGACGCGTACTTCGAACGCATGAACCGACACGGCTGGAGCACGTGATGGTATTGAACCGTCGCCAAGGCTGCGGCAGCCTCGAATGAGGCTTTCAGACTCCCTCGCGCGCAGTTCCGAAGCCCCTCTTGAGCGCCAATACTCGCGCACGAAACAAGGACTTGGGGAATACTCCTCGGCCATGAACAGGGGGGTCGGAGAACCCGCCCCTCCGACCCCATCGTGGTGAAAGAGCAGGTGGAAAGGCTCACTCGGCCGACCGTCACCGGTTGTTTGGTGACAATGTCACCAGAAAATCAGGACAAAAAAGACAGCGAACCGACAAGAAACAGCATTCCAGCTGGTGTTATAGCCAAATCACATGGTGGGCCTAGGAGGACTTGAACCTCCGACCTCTTCGTTATCAGCGAAGCGCTCTAACCGCCTGAGCTATAGGCCCGTACCGATGTCGTCGCGTGAACAACAACGTGTAGAGACTACACAACACCTCTTCACTCAACCAAAACGGCTGGTAGAGGCCCTACTGCCCGTCGCTCGCGGCAGTGGGGGCAGCGTCGGTCGAGGCGCGCCCGGCGGCAGCGTCGGCCGCACTGGACAGCACCAACGGAAACGGCCGGTACCCGCGCCGTGAGAGCGGGTACCGGCCGTCCGGAACGATCTGTGATCAGTCGGGGTCGGCCAAGGTGACCTGGATGCCGCCGACGAGATCGCAGCACTGGTTGTAGATGAAGGTGCCGACAGTGCCGAGCGCGGTGAACAGCACAACGTTGATCAGGCCGATCACGCCCGCGTAGCCGAAGACCGTGCCCGCGTCGATCAGCCCCACCGAGCCGCTGTCCTGGGACACCATGTCGGTGAAGGTGTTGTTCAGGCGCTCCCATACGCCCATGCCCTCGAGCACGATGTACAGCAGGCCGACCGCCAGCATCCATACGAAGAACATCGCCACGCTGATGACCAGCGAGATCTTCAGTGTCGACCAGGGATCGATGCGGCGGATCTGCACCGTGGCCCGCAGGGGCTCGCCGGAGGCGACGGCGGCGACCGCGACCGGAACCGCGGGCGAAACCGGCCCGGACTGCGGACCGGGGGCTTCGCTCGGCGGCAGCGGATGCCGGATCTCGGACAGGTCGGGCATGTCCTTGATCAGCTCCGGCCGCGCGATGCTGCGGGTGGGCCCGTCGATGCCGACGGACTTCACCATCGCCGCTTCCTTGCGTGCCGCCTTGGCCGCCAGGTCGGCGGTGGTGCGGGCGTTGGACGCCCCGCCACCGAGACCGACCGATCCGCCGCCCGCCGAGTTCGGGCGTCCGGTTACCGGCGCCTGACCAGGGCGGTACAGGTTGGACTGCGGCTCCCGCTGCGGCAGCTGCGACCACCCGTCCTGGTACGGCGACTGCTGCCCGCCGTTCGCGGCACCGACCGGTTGCTTGTCCTCGCTCTCGGGCGCGGACTGCGGGGCTTGATTGTTGATCCGCGCCGTCTTCTGGTCGAAACGGTCCTGGCCGTCACCACCGGGCCCCTGGTCCGGCGCACCTTGCTGCGGCGCGAAATCGCCCTGCTGATCACGCATCTCGGGCGGCTGGGTGTTCGGTTGGTTGCCACCGGCCTGGTTGGCCGGCTGCCCACCCGGGTGCCCGCCGGGCTGCGGCCCGTTCGGGTGCCCGCCGGACTGCGGCCCATTCGGCTGGCCCTGGAGCCCACCCGGCTGCGGGCCGCCCGGATGGCCGCCGGGCTGCCCGGCGCCAGGGTGCCCGCCAGGCTGACCGCCGCTTTGCGGGCCGCCGCCGGGCTGACCGTTCTCGGCCGAGGCGACCGGCCGTGGGATCGGCCGCGGCGGGATCGGTGACGGTGCGATCCGCTCGGTCACACCGTTCGTCTGGTGCCGCTCGTCATTCGGCTGATTCGGAGTGGTCAATGGGAATCCTTAGATCCGTTCGTTGCCGCCGCTGTTGGGTTACTTCTCGGAGGAGCCGGTGTCGCCGCCGCCGACGATTTGATCGGGATCGGGCTCATCGGCATTGCGCGCGATCGCAAGCAAGGTATCGCCCTCCGCGAGGTTCATCAATCGCACGCCCTTGGTCTGTCGTCCAGCCTTACGAACCTGCTTGGCCGCCGTCCGGATGACGCCGCCACCGGAGGTGATCGCGTACAACTCATCTTCGTCGTCGACGATGAGCGCCCCGACCAGGGTGCCACGTTTCGCGTCGAACTGGATGGTCAATACGCCTTTACCACCGCGGCCCTGCGGAGTGTATTCCTCGATGGCGGTCCGCTTGGCGTAACCGCCGGACGTGGCGACCAGCAGATATGTGCCGTCTCGAACCACATTGAGCGACAACAGTTCATCGCTGTCGTTGAACCGCATGCCCTGCACGCCGGAGGTGGCGCGCCCCATCGGACGCAGCGCTTCGTCGGTGGCCGAGAAGCGGATCGACTGGCCCAGCGCGGAAACCAGGAGCAGGTCCTCTTCGGCCGAGCAGAGCACGGCGCCGACCAATTCGTCCTCGTCGCGCAGGTTCACCGCGACGATGCCGCCGCTGCGGTTGGAGTCGAAATCGGTCAGCTTCGACTTCTTCACCAGGCCATTCTTGGTGGCGAGCACCAGATACGGCGCGTCGTTGTAGGACTTGATCTGGATGATCTGGGCGATCTTCTCGTCCGGCTGGAAGGCCAGCAGGTTCGCCACGTGCTGGCCGCGGGCGGTGCGGTTGGCCTCGGGCAGCTCGTAGGCCTTGGCACGGTAGACCCGTCCCTTGTTCGTGAAGAACAGCAGCCAGTCGTGCGTCGAGGAGACGAAGAAGTGCTTGACGATGTCGTCCTGCTTGAGGCCGGCGCCCTGTACGCCCTTGCCGCCGCGCTTCTGGCTGCGGTAGAGATCGGTCTTGGTGCGCTTGGCGTAGCCGGTCTCGGTGATCGTGACGACCACGTCCTCGCGCGCGATCAGATCCTCGTCGGCCACGTCGCCGTCCGCCGCGATGATCTTCGTGCGCCGATCGTCGCCGTACTTGTCGACGATCTCCCGCAGCTCGTCGCGGACGATCGCGCGCTGGCGCTCCGGCTTGTCCAGAATGTCCTTGAGGTCGGCGATCTCGAGCTCGATCTTGGCGAGCTCGTCGACGATCTTCTGCCGCTCCAACGCCGAAAGGCGCCGCAGCTGCATGTCGAGGATCGCGGTCGCCTGGATCTCGTCGATGTCCAGCAACCGCATGAGGCCGGTGCGCGCGGTCTCGGTGTCGGCCGAACGGCGGATCAGCGCGATGACCTCGTCCAACGCGTCCAGCGCCTTGACCAGGCCGCGCAGGATGTGGGCCCGTTCCTCGGCCTTGCGCAGCAAGTAGCGGGTGCGCCGCACGATCACGTCGAGCTGGTGGTTGACGTAGTGCCGGATCATCTGGTCCAGCCGCAGGGTGCGCGGCACCCCGTCGACGATGGACAGCATGTTCGCACCGAAGCTGGTCTGCAGCTGGGTGTGCTTGTAGAGGTTGTTCAGCACCACCTTGGCCACGGCATCGCGCTTGACGGTGACCACGATGCGCAGACCGGCGCGGTCGGAGGACTCGTCGTGGATGTCGGAGATGCCCGCGATCTTGCCGTCGCGCACCTGCTCGGCGATCGAGGAGATGAGGTTGTCCGGGTTGACCTGGTAGGGCAGCTCGGTGATCACGATCGTGGTGCGGCCCTTGTTGTCCTCCTCGATCTCGACCACGCCGCGCATGCGGATCGAGCCGCGGCCGGTGGAGTAGGCGTCGTGGATGCCCTGGCTGCCCACGATCAAGCCGTCGGTCGGGAAGTCGGGGCCCTTGACCCGCTCCATACACGCGGCCAGCGTGGCTTCCTCGTCGGCGTCGTAATGCTCCAGCGCCCAGTAGATCGCCTCGGCGACTTCCCTGAGGTTGTGCGGCGGAATGTTGGTCGCCATGCCGACCGCGATACCGCCCGAGCCGTTGATCAGGAGGTTGGGCACCCGGGACGGCAGAACCACCGGTTCCTGCGAGCGGCCGTCGTAGTTCGGCACGAAATCGACCGTCTCGTGGTCGATCTCGCGCAACATCTCCATCGCGATGGGCGTGAGCCTGCACTCGGTGTACCGCATGGCCGCCGGGCCGTCGTTGCCACGAGAACCGAAGTTTCCCTGCGGATCCACCAGCGGGTAACGCAGCGACCACGGCTGCGCCATGCGCACCAGGGTGTCGTAGATCGGTACGTCGCCGTGCGGGTGGTAGTTACCCATGGTCTCGGCCACCGGGCGCGCGGACTTCACGTAACCGCGGTCGGGCCGGTACCCGTTGTCGTGCATCGCGTAGAGGATGCGCCGGTGCACCGGCTTCAGGCCGTCGCGCACATCGGGCAGCGCGCGGCCGACGATCACGCTCATCGCGTAATCGATGTAGCTGTTCTGCATCTCCTGCTGGATATCGACCGGCTCGATGCGCTCGCCGCCGGTCGGGGGCAGGGTGGTGTCGGTCATGAGGTCTCCTGTGTCTTGCGGCTGCTCGGGCGTCCGCCGGGCGTCATGAGCGCCGCAAGATGGTGTAGTGCGGGATCGTGGGTTCGCGCGTCACGAGACGTGCACGGGCTCACAGATCGAGGAAGCGGACATCCTTGGCGTTGCGGGTGATGAAGCTGCGCCGCGCCTCGACGTCCTCGCCCATCAGGACGCTGAACAGTTCGTCGGCCGCGGC
Organism: Nocardia asteroides; assembly: GCA_019930625.1. Lineage (NCBI taxonomy): Bacteria > Bacillati > Actinomycetota > Actinomycetes > Mycobacteriales > Nocardiaceae > Nocardia > Nocardia asteroides. The sequence goes on along the minus strand of CP082844.1, from coordinate 1,883,140 downwards.
CGCGTCGTCCAACGTCACTTGACGCAACAGCCGCACCGCCGGATCCATGGTGGTCTCCCACAGCTCCTTCGGGTTCATCTCGCCGAGACCCTTGTAGCGCTGCACACCGTCGTCCTTGTTGATCTTCTTGCCCGCCGCGAGACCGGCTTCCAGCAGACCGTCGCGCTCGCGGTCGGAGTAGGCGAACTCCGGCTCGGTGCGCTGCCACTTCAGCTTGTACAGCGGCGGCTGCGCCAGGTAGACGTGACCGTGTTCGACCAGCGGGCGCATGAACCGGAACAGCAGCGTGAGCAGCAGCGTCGAGATGTGCTGACCGTCGACGTCGGCGTCGGCCATCAGCACGATCTTGTGATACCGCAGCTTGCTGATGTCGAACTCGTCGTGGATACCGGTGCCGAAGGCGGTGATGATCGACTGGACCTCGTTGTTCTTGAGGACCTTGTCGATCCGCGCCTTCTCGACGTTGATGATCTTGCCGCGGATCGGCAGGATCGCCTGGTACATCGAGTCACGACCGGACTTCGCCGAGCCGCCGGCGGAGTCACCCTCGACGATGTAGATCTCGGACTTGCTCGGGTCCTTGGACCGGCAGTCGGCCAGCTTGCCGGGCAGACCGCCCAGGTCGGTCGCGGACTTGCGCCGCACCAGTTCGCGAGCCTTCCGCGCGGCGACGCGGGCCTGCGCCGAGGAGACCGCCTTGTTCACGATGGTCTTCGCGTCGGCCGGGTTGGCCTCGAACCAGTGGGTGAGGTGCTCGTTGCAGGTGCGCTGCACGAACGACTTCACCTCGGTGTTGCCGAGCTTGGTCTTGGTCTGGCCCTCGAACTGCGGCTCGCCGACCTTGACGCTCACGATGGCGGCCAAGCCCTCACGGATGTCGTCACCGGTGAGGTTGCCGTCCTTCTCCTTGATGAGCTTCTTGTCCTTGGCGTACTTGTTGACCACCGTGGTCAACGCCGCGCGGAAACCCTCTTCGTGCGTGCCGCCCTCATGGGTGTTGATGGTGTTGGCGAAGGTGTGCACCGACTCCGAGTAACCGGAGTTCCACTGCATCGCCACCTCGAGTTCGTGGCCGGTGCCTTTACCGGTGAACCCGACGACCGAATTGTGGATCGGCTGCTTGGTCCGATTGATGTGACGGACGAAGTCCTCCAGACCACCCGGGTAGTGGTAGGTCCTGGTCTTCACCTTGTGCTCGACGGGCGCACCGCTCTCCGCGGCGTGCTTGGGCGCATCGGCGGTTTCGCTGACCACCTCGTCGATGACCTCGGAGTCACTGACGCGTTCGTCGGTGAGCTTGATGGTCAGCCCCTTGTTCAGGAACGCCATCTCCTGCAGCCTGCGGGCCACCGTCTCGAAGTTGAAGGTCGTGGTCTCGAAGATCTCGGGATCCGCCCAGAAACGGATGGTCGTGCCGGTCTGCTTGGTCGGCTCACCCTGGGTCAGCTTGCCGGGGATGGCGTCCTTGTAGGTCTGGCTCCAGTGGTACCCGTCCCGGTCGATCTCCGCTTCCAAGCGGGTCGACAGCGCGTTGACCACGGAGATACCGACGCCGTGCAGACCACCGGATACCGCGTAGGAATCCGAGTCGAACTTGCCACCCGCGTGCAGTTGGGTCATGACGACCTCGATGGTCGGGACACCCTGGGCGTGCATCGCCACGGGGATGCCACGACCGTCGTCGACCACTTCGACGCCGCCGTCGGCCAGCAGGGTGACCTCGACCTTCGTCGCGTACCCGGCCATCGCCTCATCGACGGAGTTGTCGACGACCTCCCAGATCAGGTGGTGCAGACCACGCTCGCCGGTGGAGCCGATGTACATGCCCGGACGCTTGCGGACCGCCTCGAGCCCCTCGAGAACCGTAATGGAGGAGGCACCGTAGTCCTGCTTCCCGGTCGCTCTGGTCGAACCCGATGCGTTGGAGTCTTTGGCAGCCACTGGTCGGTAGCTCTCCTTACTTGCTGATCCCGGCATAGAGCGATCGGACAGCGCACGTGAGCCCTGATCATGTCTGCTCGAGAGATAGGGTCCACGCGCGGACTGTGCGGAACGCGCCGAAGGTATCGCCGCTAGTTACGTCACCATCCTACTGGTACACCCAACTTACAACCCACCTCCGACACCCCTCACAGCGCCGTGGATGCGAGAAATCGGATCCCGGCGACTCGGTTCCGCCTTCCGGCGGTTTTGATCCATCAGAATTGGGCTGAGAGATGCGTTGGCGGGGTCCCCTGTCGGCGGCCGTCGCGGATCAGCACGCGGCGTCGATCCGATCGATGAAGGCGGCGGTGCGGCGCGCCAGCTCCGCCGGGTGCGAGATCGGCGACCAGTGCCGCGCCGGAATCTCGACCCGGGTCAAACGTCGTACCCACCGGTCGGCTTCGGCGTTCGCCACCGGCCGCACGGCACGGTCACCGGTGGCGACGATCAGCTGGACGGGCACTTCGATCGGACGCGGCCGCGGATGACGCAGGTGGGGCCATATATTCGCGCGGTAGAGCTTCAGGCTGTTGATCATATCGGTGCGCAGCGTCGGCGCCGTCTCCACCAGCGCGGGATCCAGGCCGTCGAAGAATGCGAGGAAGCGCGGCCAGCGGCCGGACAGCAGCCGCAGCACCGGATCCGGCACTCTCGGGATCTGGAACGCAACGGTGTATGCAGAGGCAGCGGCTTGGGCGAGAGCGCCACGCAGCCGCGCCGGGGTGAGCGGGCCACGCAGATAAGCGCCGAGGAAGTCCAGATTCGGCCCGGAGACCGAGGTGAACGACGCGATCACGGAAGCGGCGTCAGCGGCGGCGGCCGCCTCCCATCCGATCACCGAGCCCCAGTCGTGTCCGAGTACGTGCACTCGCTCGCCCGGCGCGACCGCGTCTATGACCGCACGAACATCCGCCGCGAGCTCTTCGATCCGATACGCCTCGACCGCTGTCGGCGCCGAACTGTCACCTACACCCCGGTTGTCGAAGGCGATCACGCGGTGCCGACCGCCGAGCAGGGCCGCGACCCGGCTCCACAACAGATGAGTGTCGGGCCAACCATGGATCAGCAGCACCGGCACCCCCTCCGGATTGCCGCACTCGTAGACCGCGAGTTCGACGTCGCCCCGGCGAACCGACCGGGTCGCGGCAGCCGAAAATGGTCCGACCGATGTGGTGATCGCCATGGAAACCCTTCCGCCCGGACGATTCGGCCCCGGTGCCGCGAACCCGGAGGCGCGACGTCGTGCCGAAACGTTCCACGTGAAACGCCGATTTCGGATAAACGTAACACCAGGTATCAGATACTTCTCGGATAGGTCATCCGTAGGTGTCGCGCGGTCCTCGGCCTCTGATATGCCGCTCGCCCTTGCGCCAGCTCGGCGCGGCGGGCCCCGAGATCTTCAGAGACGTCACCACGCCCTGTCCGACCGCGGCGTTGATCTTCGCGAGGATCTGGCCCTGCAGCATCCGCAGCTGGGTCGCCCACGCGGTCGACTCGGCGGAGATGCTCAGGACGCCCTCCTTCAAGGTGACGGGTGTGGCGTGCGCGGCGATGTCCTCACCGACCACCTTCGACCAGCGACCGAAGACCATGCCCTCGGCCACCTTGTTCGACCATCCACGGTTCTTGGCGATGGAGCCGGCCAGCTTGGACAACGGCTGTGGATCGCGGTCGTCCGGGCCCGCGCCCGACCATCCGGTGCGCCTGCGCGCGCCGGGCCGCAACCTACGCTGGGGTGAGGAACGACCCTGACCGACAGCTTTACCACTCGCCCGTGCCGCGGCGCGCGCTTCCTCCAGGGCACGCCGCGCCAGGTCGATTCCGCGCAATTCGGGTTCCGAACCTGCGGATTCGGACTCCACGGGCTGATCGCTCATCGCCTCTCCCTTCGCGGCACTACCTTGTCCCCAGCTTCGATCAAGTTGTCCCCAGCCTGCGCCGAAGGTTGCCGGGGGCGAGAAATCTCTGCACGAAGCGCCGAGATGGCTGACGAGACCACCTTCTCGCCGCCCAGAAGGGCGAATTCCTCCACTAGATCGGCTACTTGCTTGACAGTTGCTGAATCGAGTGCGGCGGCATCGCCCACCAGGGTCGGACGAGTTTTCCACAGGTGTTGGGGAATCGGTTTCAGCTGTTGACAACCTCGTCGTTCCCGACGAGTGGTCACTGTAGTGGACCTGGGCGGCGGATGCGGAGGCGCGGATCGCCTGTCCATTCCGCCTGTGGATAGCTACGGCGGCCGGGATTCGGTCGAGCCGGTGACCGGATCATCTTGCCTCTCGGATGTCGGCCACGCGGCCTCGTCGTTCGGCTGTTCGCCACCGAGATCGCCGCTGCCGGGCGAGTCTTGCGCGAGTATCCGGGACACACGGCCTTCGGGAGCGCCGGCGGTTTCGACTCGCAGCGGCACGGCGGCCAGCTCGGCCGGCACGTCCTCCGGTACGGCCGCCGTGATCAGCACTTGCTCCGCGCCCGCGGCGACGGCCGCCAGGGCAGCGCGGCGACGACGATCGAGCTCGGCGAACACGTCATCGAGCAGCAGCACCGGTTCGGCGCCGGTCGCGCGCAGCAGTTCGAACGCACTCAACCGCAGGGCCAGCGCGAACGACCAGGACTCGCCGTGACTGGCGAACCCCTTCGCGGGGGAATCCCCGAGCAGGAGGTCCAATTCGTCGCGATGCGGGCCGACCAGGCACACCCCGCGGTCGAGTTCCCTCGGCCGGGCGGCGGCGAGTTCGCGCAGCAGGATCGCCTCCAGTTCCCCAGCGTCCTCCGGGCCCGGTGGTCTCGCCGGATCCAGGAACTCCGGGGGCAGCGCTGCGCTGCGATAGGCGATCGAGGCGGGCCGCGACTCGGGAGCGATCGAAGCATAGGAATGGGTGAGATACGGCGCGAGATCGTGCACCAGGCGCAGCCGCTGGGCAAGTAGAACGGAGGCATGTGCGGCGAGGTGTCCGTCCCACACGTCGAGGGTGCTCAGATCCGTCTTCGACCTGGCTTGCCGACCGGCGGTTTTCAGCAGCGCCGACCGTTGGCGCAGTACCCGGTCGTAGTCGCCGCGGACGGCGGCCAGTCTGGGCAGGCGGGTTGTGCACAACTCGTCCATGAACCGGCGGCGCTCTCCGGGATCACCGCGGACCAGTGCGAGATCCTCGGGCGCGAACAGCACCGTTTGCAGGATCCCCAGTATTTCCCTGGTCCGGCGGACCGGCGAGCGGTTGATCTGTGCGCGATTGGCGCTGCCCTGATTCAGCTCGATATCGATGCGCAGTTCGCGGCCGGTGTTGACCACCGTGGCGCCGATCCGAGCCCGCGCGGTACCGGTCCGGATCAGCGGCGCCTCCGTGGCGACACGATGTGACCCGAGGGTGGCCAGGTAGCCGATCGCTTCCAGCAGGTTTGTCTTACCGTTGCCATTCGATCCCAAGAAGACGGTGCAACCTGGGGATAATTCGAGTTCCGCATGCTCCCACGAGCGGAAGTCACGCAGCGACAGAGCCCGGACGAACATCCGCTATCGCGCCCCTGCCTGGGCCGAAGCGGACATTTCCGCCGATCGGTACATCGCGACCGCGCCGGTCACTGTTCGTGCGGCGTGCGGTCTCCTTGTGGAACACCTGTGGATAAAGCGTGACCCCAGCTGCGCGGGAACAGAACTCCGCGACGTCGCTGGGGATTTTCCGGCGGCATGGTCGCGCACCCGCGCCGGACCACGCGGCGCGGATCCGCACGATATCCGATCATGCACAGGCGATCAGCCCGGCAGCCGGACCGGCATCAGCAGATAGATGTACGGGCTCGACAGCGCCGCGAACGTCCCGGAGTCGAGCACCTCGGGCTCGTCTTCGGACGCAGGCAGCAGCACGGCGGGCCTGCTCGGCGTGGTGAATCCGAAGGTGACCCGGTCGGCATGCAGTGCGGACAAGCCGTCGACGAGATAACCGGGGTTGAACGCGATGGTGAGCGATTCACCGCGGAAATCGGCCTCCAACCACTCTTCGGCCCGGCCCGCGTCGTCTCCGCCCGCGGACAACAGCAGGCCGTCGGAAGAGAACTCCAGCCGCACCTGAGCGCCCCGTTCGGCGACCAGCGCGACGCGCTTGATCGCGTCGGTCAGCGTGGCGACGGCGAGGGTGGCGATCGAGGTGTGTTCCTTGGGAAGCAACTGGCGGAACTTGGGGAATTCCGCATCGAGCAGCCGGGTGGTGGTCCGGCGGCCCGCGTTCACGATGCCGAGCAGGCCGTCCGCCCCCGCACCGGTGCCCAGGGACAGCTGGACGGGCGCGTCGGAGGGTCCGAGCGTCTTGGCGGCTTCCGAGAGCGTCCTGGCCGGTATGAGCACCGAAGTCTCGATGTCGGCGCGCGCGGGCTGCCATTCGATGTGCCGGACGGCGAGGCGGAACCGGTCGGTGGCCGCGAGCACGACCTGCGATCCCTCGATCTCCACCCGGATACCGGTCAGCATGGGGAGGGTGTCGTCGCGGCCCGCTGCGACGGCGACCTGGCCGACGGCTTCGGCGAAGACATCCACACTCAGCTCACCGGTCTGCTGCGGCACCTCGGGCAACTGGGGATAGTCCTCGACCGGCATGGTCGGCAGCGAGAACTTCGCGCTGCCACAGGCGATCAGTACGCGGGTGCCGTCCACCGAGACGTCGACGGGCTTGTTGGACAGCGCCTTGGTGATGTCGGCAAGCAGACGACCGGAGACGAGCACCTTGCCGGGCCCCGCGACCTCGGCCGCGACCCGCACCTGCGCGGAGACCTCGTAGTCGAAGCCGGAGACGGTCAGACCGTCCTCATCGGCGACCAGCAGCACACCGCCGAGCACCGGAACCGGAGGCCTGGACGGAAGACTGCGCGCCACCCAGGCGACGGAGTCGGCGAAATCCTCGCGGGCGACCCGAAACTTCATGCTTGCAAGCTCCATCGCCCGATCTGTCCTCTCCCGGTTCCGTGATCTGTTGTCGGCTCGTCAGTGTCGGTGCTCGAAAGGGTCCTGCCGAATCGGCCGCCTTCGCAGTCTGGCACAGGCGACCGACATCAAACCGTACCCGCGCGCGGGGCGTGCACCTAGCCCGACCCTCCGGCGCCACGAATGGCCGCGTCCTGAGCACCGCCGGAGAGGCCGGTGACAGCGGGAGGCGGCGGGTATCTCGCGAAGTGGCGGGTATCTCGCGAAGTGGTGTCCATACCCCCGATCGCCCTGTGGGACAGACAGGACCGAGTCTCGTGCCGCTGTCGTCCTTGCGGGAATCCGGGGTGGCTCGGAACGTGCGTCGCTCGATCGACTTTCCACACACCCTGTTTTGAAGAGAGATCTCTAATGAGAAGAACTGAAGTAGTAGTAGGCACTGTGGATTCTGTGGACTGCGGCCGAATCCGCTGCTCAGGGTGCGTGGTGCCGTGGGGATGGCCAGGGGGTGTCTCGAGGATGAACACCCGGCGTCTGTGGAGGCTTCTCGGTTGTCCTCGAGTCATCCTCGAGCGCTCCTCGAGTTGTTCCACCGGATTCACCCAGTTGTTCACACATGTGCACGAAACCGTGGACAGCTCGAGGAATCCTCGAGGACTCCACACGGACTCCTCGAGGATTCCACAAGGCCAGATCCGGACACCTGCTGGTCAGCGGGTGTGTGCAAACCAGCCTGGGGAAACTGTTCATAACGGGCTGTGAGGAAACTCGAGCACGCGCTCGCCCCGGCCTGTGAGCGAATCGGTGGACAAACCAGCGTTTCCTCGAGGACTCCACAAGGATTCCTCGAGGAATCCACAGCCCACAAAAAAGCACCGCCCCAGGTCAGGGGCGGCGCTGGGGTGTGGATACCGCTCAGCGGGAGCGCTGTTTGATTCGGGCTGTGAGTTCCTGCACCTGGTCGTAGACGCGGCGTCGCTCGGTCATCTCCTTGCGCACCTTCTTCTCCGCGTACATCACCGTGGTGTGGTCGCGGCCGAACGCCTGCCCGATCTTCGGCAGCGACAGGTCGGTGAGTTCGCGGCACAGGTACATGGCGATCTGCCTGGCCTGGGCCAGCGGCCGCGCTTTGCCGGGACCGGTGAGTTCTTCCAGGGTGGTGTTGAAGTACTCCGCCGTGACCGCCATGATCGTGGCGGCATTGATCTCCAGCGCCGCGGTATCCGGCATCAGATCGCGTAGCACCACCTCGGCCAGCGGAAGATCCAGCGGCTGACCGTTCAACGAGGCGAACGCGGTCACCCGGATCAGCGCGCCCTCCAACTCCCGGATGTTGCGCTCTACCCGGCTGGCGATCAGCTCCAGCACGTCGTGCGGCACATCGAGCCGGTCCATCCGCGCCTTCTTGCGCAGGATGGCGATGCGTGTCTCCAGCTCCGGCGGCTGTACGTCGGTGATCAGTCCCCATTCGAACCGCGTCCGCAGCCGCTCCTCCAGTGTGGCCAACTGTTTGGGCGGACGATCCGAGGAGACGACGATCTGTTTGTTCGCGTTGTGCAGGGTGTTGAAGGTGTGGAAGAACTCCTCTTGGATGCCTTCCTTGCCTTCGATGAACTGGATGTCGTCGACCAGCAGGATGTCGGTCTCGCGGTAACGCCGCTTGAACGCGACCTTCCGGTCGTCGCGCAGGCTGTTGATGAAGTCGTTGGTGAACTCTTCGGTCGAAACGTACTTGACCCGCATACCCGGGAAGAGCCGCTGTGCGTAGTGGCCGGCCGCGTGCAGCAGGTGCGTCTTGCCCAAGCCAGAGGCCCCCCAGACGAACAGCGGGTTGTACGCGCGGGCAGGTGCTTCGGCGATGGCGACGGCCGCTGCGTGCGCGAAGCGATTGGACGCGCCGATGACGAACGTTTCGAAGGTGTACTTCGCGTTCAAGCTGGCCGAGGACGTCGACGGAGCGGGCGACTCCTGCGACTTGGCGAAGTAGGTGGGCCAGGAGTTGCGCACGTTCACCACGGGCTCGTCGTCGTGATCGCCGCGCTGGTGGTCACCGACCGGCTCGCGCACCGAATCGTGTGCCAGGCCGGTGTCGTCGTCGAGGGTTTCGCGCACAGGGGCCCGATGGGGGCCGCGCATAGCGCCCGGGGACGGTTCGGGATTGAACAGCGACTCCTGCCCCGGCGGGGTGGCAGGCTCTCGTCGCGGCGGAAGTCCGGGTTCTCGGCGCGGTGCGACGTCCGGCGGGGACATCGTGGGCAACTCGCCGGTCTGGGAATACTCGCCGCGCGGAGGGTAGTCGGCATGGGCGTACTCCGACTGGCGGTACTCCTCCGGCGGCGCGAAGTCCTGCCCGTAGTCGGAGCTCGGGTAATCCGAGCCGTCGTTATACGCGGATGCGGGCGTGAAGTCGGCGGGCTGTGCATAACGCGGCCCCGGGTAGGCGTCGCGGCCGGGGAAGTCCGAACCCGGGTAGGCGGCGGGCGCCCGGCCTTCGCGTGGGCGCTCGGGCCTGCTCGTCATCCGCGCGTGCCGGGGAGTGTTGCTCTGCCGGTCGACGGTGGGGGTGGTCGGGGCGGCGATGCGGACGCCGAGTCCTTCCACCTGGGGGCCGAGCCGACGAGCCAGGGAACGGAGGATGGGCTCGCGCAGATCGCGTTCGATGGCCTCTTGGGCCAACGACGAAGGTACCGAGAGCAGGGCGAACCCCTGTGCGACTGTCAGCGGCTTGACCAGCTTCAGCCAAGCCTGCTGTGCTCGGGTCACCGGCGGAATGGCACCGTCCGATGAGCCGGTGGTCAGCTCGGTGACAACCTCGGGCCATACGGTGGCCAGCACGTTCTGCTCGTCGTCCATGCAGTTCCTCCCCGGAGTAGGTCGATGGGAGCAGACGGCCGGGGCACGCATGAAGTGTGATTCTCGGGGGTCGGTCCCGTGATCCTGCGTACGTCCGTAACCGGTTCGGACGCTGCCCGGGTCCCCCATCTGGACAGCGGCTCGGCACCGTCGGCCCTACGAATATGCCACTCCAGGGGTCTTTCCACACAATTATCCACAGATGTGGAGAACCCTGGGGAACCGGAGAACGCGTATACGCGGGAGGGCGGCAACGCCGCGACCTGCGCTTCTGTAGCAATCGTCTGGCTACATACCCTGGTGGCCGAGGTGTGCGATGGCTAGGGGTGTGGACGAACTCACGGTCATGGGAGTACGCCTGACCGGACCGCGCCGATTCTGCCTGGTCATCGGCTCCGGCGCGAAAGGTGGGGCGAGTTTGACCCGTCACGGGCCGATCAGTACCCTCGTACAGTCACCCCTTGGTGCGGTGGCGGTCCTGTGCTGACCGCGTTTAGGTCGTGATCGACCGACTGTGCGCCAGGACCGACACGCGCCGATGATGACCAGACTTGCGATTCATTGCGCAATACACGTATCACCGACAAGCTTCGGGCACTACCTGGTGCCCGCCTACTCGAGGAGTGTTGACCGTGGCCAAGGGCAAGCGGACGTTCCAGCCGAACAACCGTCGTCGGGCGCGGGTTCACGGCTTCCGCCTCCGGATGCGTACCCGTGCGGGTCGCGCCATCGTCTCGGCGCGTCGCCGCAAGGGCCGCGCTTCCCTCACTGCCTGATCCTCGCTCTCGGACGCTCGGGTGTTGCCTGAGCCGTATCGGTTGCATCATCGTGCCGACTTCTCCCGGACGGTGCGCCGCGGCCAGCGAATCGGGAGGCGTGATCTGGTCGTGCATGCGCTCGCACACGGGTATGACGGAGTCGTGGGCGCGAATGGACGACACGATCAGGTCCCGGACGATGTGCTGGTCCGCGTAGGCGGACCCCGTTTCGGGTTGATCGTCAGCAAGGCGGTGGGCAACGCGGTGATTCGACACCGCGTGGCCCGCCGCCTGCGTCATATGTGCGCCCAGGTGGTGGACGAAGTGCCACCCGGAACCGATGTTGTGATCCGGGCGCTCCCTGGCGCAGCTACGTCGTCGTCGGAGGACCTGCTGCGCCAGCTGCGCACCGCACTGCGCAAGCTCCGCGTCGGCGCCGAGGCGGGCGTGCCGACGGGTGGTCCGGCATGAGCCTCTCGGCGAAGCTCGCCCGACTGCCCGCGAACGCGCTGATCTTTTTGATCGAGCTGTATCGGATCTACGTCTCCCCCACCCGCATGCCGGTGTGCCGATTCACCCCGACCTGTAGCGAGTACGCCGTTACCGCCTTGCGCAGTCGGGGCCTGTTCATCGGGCTGGTATTGACGGTCGTGCGCTTGGCGAAATGCGCGCCCTGGCACCCTGGTGGGTGGGACCCCGTCCCGGAGCGGAAGCGGAGCACACTGCGCGCCGAGCCGGCGGACGGGGCAGCGACCGATGTGGCGGCGCAGGAATCCAGCCTGCCCGCCGGACCACGGTCGGAGCCGAACGCTTGTAAAGGATCGCCGCACGCGGTGATCGGCGACACGAACGACGGGAGTGCATAGAGCCGTGCTCGACTTCATTTATTACCCGGTGTCCTGGATCCTCTGGTTCTGGCATCGAGTCTTCGGGTTCGCGTTCGGCGCGGACAACGGTCTCACCTGGGCGCTGGCCGTGGTGTTCCTGGTGTTCACCCTCCGTCTGGTGCTCTACAAGCCGTTCGTCAAGCAGGTGCGCACCACCAGGCAGATGCAGGAGCTGCAGCCGCAGATCAAAGAGCTGCAGAAGAAGTACAAGAACGACCGCCAGAAGATGGCGCTCGAGATGCAGAAGCTGCAGAAGGAAAACGGCTTCAACCCGCTCATGGGTTGCTTGCCGATCCTTGCGCAGGTACCGGTCTTCCTCGGACTCTTCCACGTGCTGCGGTCGTTCAACCGGACCGGCCACGGCTTCGGACAGCTGGGCCTGACGCCCGAGCAGAACGCGAACACCGCGAACTATGTGTTCAGCGCCGCCGACGTCCAGTCTTTCCTGAGCGCCCGCATCTTCGGCGCGCCGATCTCGGCGTTCATCACCACACCGGTCGCCGAGTTGCAGGCCTTCGCCGACTACGGCGGTGTGCCGAGCCGGTTGAGCATCGCGCTCGTCGCGATCCCCTTGATGGTCATCGCCGGTCTGGCCACCCACTTCAACGCACGCGCTTCCGTGGCGCGGCAGACGCCGGAAGCGGCGGCCAACCCGCAGGCTGCGATGATGAACAAGCTCGCGCTGTGGGTGTTCCCGCTCGGCGTGCTCGTCGGTGGTCCGTTCCTGCCGATCGCCATCCTGCTCTACTGGGTCGCCAACAACATCTGGACTTACGGGCAGCAGCACCTCGTCTTCGGGCGCATGGAGAAGGAAGACGAAGCCAAGAAGCAGGCGAAGCTGGAGCAGCGCGCGCAGAACGCGCCGAAGCCCGGCGCCAAACCCGTCAACGTGAAGAAGAAGCCCGCTCCTACCGCCGCTGCTGACACCGCGTCGGACGACGACAGTGCCGCCCCGTCGACGAATGGCACCGCTAAGCCGTCCAAGCAGGCCGCAGGCCCACGCCGTCCGGCAGGCCAGAAACGACCGGGCAACCGGGGCAGGGCGAATCAGAAGCGCAGGCGCTGACCACACGATGGGTGGCTCGAGCCGCCCACCTCGATCGCTGAGCAACCCCCTTGATCGCGAGTACCGCCCGGCGGCGATTGCCCGGCGCGCGCGATGAGCAGATGAAGGAAATCAAATGACTGTTGAGACCGACGGAGGGGACGCCACCGTGGCGACGACGATGGCGAATGACGGAGCGGACACCGGCGATGTCGTGAGTGATACCGAGGAGGCGCTGATCGAGGAAGGCGAGATCGCCGGCGACTACCTCGAGCAATTGCTCGACGTCCTCGACTTCGACGGTGACATCGATCTCGACGTGGAAGGCGACCGCGCTGTCGTGAGCATCGACGGCGGGCGCGACTTGACGAAACTCGTCGGACGCGATGGCGAGGTGCTCGACGCCTTGCAGGAGCTGACTCGCCTCGCCGTCCAGCAGGCGACCGGAGTGCGCAGCCGGCTGATGCTGGACGTGGCGGGCTGGCGGGCCAAGCGGCGATCGGAGCTGAGCGAACTCGGCGCGGCTGCGGCGCAGCGAGTGCTCGAATCCGGTGAGCCGGAGTCGCTGGCGCCCATGACCCCCTTCGAACGCAAGATCGTGCACGACGCGGTGGCCGCCGTGGCGGGCGTGAGCAGCGAGAGCGAAGGCGTGGAACCGAATCGGCACGTGGTGGTCGTTCCCGGCTGAGCGTCTGCTCGAAGCGGACGGTGTGTTTCGCTGCCCGGATGGGTAGTGGTTGGATAGGGCCTCTGGTCTTTCGGACCGGGGGCCTTGTTCGTGTCCGAAGCCCGATTGCTCGCTCGTAGATCGACCCGAGTTCGGAAGGATGTTTCACGTGGAACGAGATCTCGGTGGAACGGCCGCGGTGCCCGCGGAACCGGAGCCACCCGCGTCGGCGGCCACCGTTTTCGGCGACCGACTCGATCTCGCGCGTCGATATTGCACGGCGCTCGCGACCGCGGGCGTAGAGCGGGGACTCATCGGCCCACGTGAGGTGCCTCGCCTCTGGGACCGCCACATCCTCAACTGCGCGGTTCTCGGAGAGTTGATCGCCGAGGGCGCCTCTGTGGTGGATATCGGCAGTGGCGCGGGCTTGCCCGGTATCCCGCTTGCGATCGCGCGACCGGACCTCCGGATCACCCTGGTGGAACCACTGCTGCGCCGAACCATCTTCTTGAGCGAGTTCATCGAGTCGATCGGATTGGACGTGACCGTCGTGCGCGGGCGCGCCGAACAATCCGGGGTGATGAAGGAAGCTGGTGGATCGGACGTGGTCACGTCGCGCGCGGTGGCCCCACTCGGGAAGCTAGCCCAGTGGTCGCTCCCCCTCCTCCGCGACCACGGGCACATGCTCGCGCTCAAGGGCGCCAGCGCAACAGAGGAATTGGAACGCGATGGCGACGCACTGGCGAAAGCCGGAGCGGGCAATGCGGTGGTATTGGAATGTGGCGTCGGGCTGGTGTCCCCGCCCACCATGGTGATCAGCGCCGAGCGGCTCCCTCGCGCCGAGCGGACTTCCCGTCGGCGCGCCGAGCGAGCGGTAGAGCGCAGAGCGAAGACGACGGGTGAAACCGCGGCGACGGAGCGTGGGCGTACCAAGCGTGCCACTCGTAAGTCCAAATAGCAGCTCGTCCGAGCAGGCTCGAGGATTGGACCTTGGGACCCGTAGTCGTTTCGTCACTCTGACGGAATGGTGAGCGGGACGCGGTGGAACGGTAATCGCCGAGCGCTGACGAATCCGGTTTCCAACCCACGTCGGTGATGAGTGTTGGTCGAATCCTGTCGCGAGATGGTTGCCGCCGCTGTGGAGCTGAACTAGCGAGGGTAGGTGATGCGCCCCGCCGAGCATTCCGTGCATTCCGCGCATTCCGCTTCAGGACCACTGCGGCGCAGCGGAGCTCACATCCGGGGACATCCGGGGGACATCCGGGGTGCGGTAGCGACGGTTCCCCGCAGCGTCTTGTTTCACGTGAATCGGTTCAGCGTCTATCTGCCGCGATTTTCAGTCGAACTCAGAAACTCGCCTATCTACTTCTCCGCGCACTCTCGCCTGGAGTCGGAGCGCGGCGCACCCATCTTTCCTGCGCGTCGCCCCCTGACCCCCGCGCTGCGGACGTGCCGCACAGTGACGCGCACTGCACCGGCGAGGTCGCTCGCCGTCAATCACCTGTGATTGAGGAAATCTCGATCTGCTGCCCGCGCGGGCCTCACGCGGTACTGAAGATGCCGTACAAGCCACTCGGGTGACGAGGAGATTCGGCAGCGGGTTGAGGCGTGCGGAAGCGCCGCTTGCTTGGTTCTGGTGCGGAGCGAAGGGGCTCGCCCCTGCGGCCGCGGCGCCGCTGCCATTCAACGTTTCACGTGAATCAACGCCCCCGGCTTACGTGGGCAGCAGCGAGCACTCAGAGCTCTATCTCGGGATGCGCCGCGCGCGCGGACTGAGACCCATCGTCGGCAGAGAGGCACTTCTGGATGTGAGCGCCTACCTGCCGGGAATGCCGCATGCTTCACGTGAATCAAGCTCCCGTCGTGGGTGTCGAATCACCGTTCTGCTTGACAACGAACGATGGGCACCGGGCTAGGAAGTAGGTCGGTAGTCTCGTCGGCCCCACGGCCCCACGGCCCCACGGCCCCGCGGCCCCACGGCCCCGCGGCCCCGCGGCCCGCGGCCCACGGCCCACGGCCGCCGGCATACGAGCTGCGAGCAGGCCGGATAGGGGCAGATTGGTGATTGTGTGCGCCGTAGCTGTAAAGCGTGGGGTGCGAAGTGAAGCCGCGCCCGGCGATGCACGCGGCGATGTAGGCGTGCGGCGATGTAGGCGTTCGGGCCGCGCGTGACTGTGTAAGCAGGGCCGGGAAGGTGAGCGCCGCTGGGCTGGGAGCCAGTTCGCGCATTGCATGATTCACGTGAAACATCCCTGGGTCGTGTTCCTGATCAAAGGCCGCCACACCTCTGCCCTGACGCTCGGCAGCTGCCGTGCCAGGACGAGCTCTCGGTGTCCCCGCGCGTCGGATACCGGATAGCTACGGGGAATGGCGGTTTGGTCGGCAGTCATATGCACCTCCGGTTCATGCTTTCCGTCATTGCTCGTGGGCACCGGACTCGGTCGCGTCGCAGATGACGAACAGGAGTCGCGTCCGGCGCAGTACAGCTCACGCGGTGGCTGACGGCAAGGACAGCCAAGAGAATCACGAACGTCGCCTTCTACGTTCGGGAACCGCCGCACGCCTGGAAACCGTGCAGGGCTGTGTAATCAACCGGCCCGGACTGTCGGTTCCTGTCGGTTCAGGGCGATGTTTCATGTGAAACAACGGGCGCGGCGAGGTGAATTCATGCGGATTTGCGTGTCGCTCTGCGCCTCGCCGCGATTCAGCTTTCTTAAAGCGCTCAGTGCTGGCAAGCTAGTGTGCGTCGGGCGTGAGCGTAGATGCCACGGAGGAATCTGGTTGTCACAGAGGCGAGGAGCTCCGCTCGGTCGATCGGGCGCTGCGAACCCGGTTGTGCATCGTGTTCGATCCGACAAAGGCTGTTGCAGACACGGCGCCGACCCGTCCCTCGCGCGCACGTGTTCTGAAAGTTTCTCGGGTTAGGAGCTGTCTATGTCGAGCGGTCCGGCGAATGTTTCACGGGAAACGGCGTCGCGCGTGCCGGGGATGCTGGACTCCAGCAATTTCGACACGGAGGCATTCGGAAGCACACCGTTCGGGCACATCTCGCCTAGTGAGACCCCGATAGCCGCCGAAGCCCAGCGTGCAAGTCAAGTCCTCCATCCAGGAAAGGTGACTGTGCCGAAACCGCACGAGCAACGCATCATCACGATCGCCAATCAGAAAGGCGGCGTCGGCAAGACAACCACCGCCGTGAATCTGGCGGCCGCCCTGGCGCATCAGGGGATGACGGTTCTCGTGATCGATCTCGATCCGCAGGGCAACGCCAGTACCGCTCTGGGGATCGAACACCATTCTGGCGTCCCCTCCAGTTACGAGTTGCTCATCGGCGAGGTCTCGGTCAAGGACGCGATCAAGACGAGTCCGCACAGCGAGCGACTCCTGTGCATCCCCGCGACCATCGACCTGGCAGGCGCCGAGATCGAACTGGTGTCGATGGTGGCCAGGGAAGGGCGGCTGAAAGCCGCGATCCAAGAGGCGAATATCGCCGGATACGACATCGATTACGTGATGATCGATTGCCCACCTTCGTTGGGGCTGCTGACGGTCAACGCACTCGTCGCGGCGAAGGAGGTGCTGATTCCGATCCAGTGCGAGTACTACGCGCTGGAAGGCGTCGGGCAGTTGCTTCGCAACATCGGCTTGGTGCAGGCGCACTTGAATCCGGAACTCCATGTCTCGACCGTGATCCTCACGATGTACGACGGGCGCACCAAGCTGGCTGACCAGGTTGCCGAGGAAGTCCGCGGACACTTCGGTGACGTCGTGTTGCGGTCGGTGATTCCGCGCAGTGTCAAGGTGTCCGAGGCGCCGGGTTACGGCATGACGGTGCTCGATTATGATCCAGGCTCCCGGGGCGCGATGAGCTACCTGGATGCCGGACGCGAGATGGCGGCCCGTGCGGTGGCCCCGCACGCCGCCGCTACGAAGTCGGCGGAGTGACTCGGCCGGCCGAGTCGATGCTCGGCACAGTCCGGTTTGGCGGAACGAGGAAGGGGTCGGTAGACCGATGAGTCAGGCGAAGAAGGGTGGGCTCGGGCGCGGACTCGCCGCGCTGATCCCGACGGCACCGACGGCATCACCGGGCCTCAGCAGTGCTGCCGCGAGTGTCATCGGTTTGGATCCGGTCGGGCCGCAGCCCCCCTCCACCTACCTGCATCGGGTACCCGATCCCGCCGAGAATGCCGAACTCGAGGCAGGCGGCGCGGTCTACCGCGAGATCCCGCCGGACCTGATAGAGCCGAATCCGAAGCAGCCACGGACGATCTTCGAAGAGGACGCACTGGCCGAGCTGGTGCATTCGATCCGCGAATTCGGTCTGATGCAGCCGATCGTGGTACGACGCACCGAACCGGGCGTGGACCGATATCAACTGGTAATGGGAGAGCGGCGCTGGCGGGCCTGTCAGGAGGCCGGCCTGGCGACCATTCCCGCGATCGTCCGGGAGACCGCGGACGAATCGATGCTGCGCGACGCCCTGCTGGAGAACATCCACCGGGTGCAGCTGAATCCGCTCGAAGAGGCGGCAGCCTACCAGCAGCTGCTGGAAGAATTCGATGTCACGCACGAGGAATTGGCAGCCCGAATCGGTCGCTCTCGCCCGGTTGTGACGAATATGATCCGTCTACTGAAGTTGCCGATCCTGGTGCAGCGCCGGGTCGCGGCGGGCGTACTGTCCGCCGGGCACGCGCGAGCACTGCTCGGTCTCGAGGCAGGTGCGGAGGCTCAAGAGGCGCTCGCCACCCGAATCGTCGCCGAGGGTCTCTCGGTCCGGGCTACCGAGGAAGCCGTCATGCTGGCGAACCGAGAGCAGGCCGCGGCCGCGCCCTCCCCCGTCGCCCGTCGTAAGCCGATCGAGATGCCGGGTCTGAAGGCCGTGGCCGATCGGTTGTCCGGCTCCTTCGACACCCGGGTACTCGTGAGCATGGGTAAGCGCAAAGGCAAGATCGTCGTCGAGTTCGGGTCGGTCGAAGACCTCGAACGAATCGTCGCCCTGATGGAGCAGAACACACCCGATGTGCGACAGAAGTGACGAATTGTAACTTGTGGTTCCAATAGGTGCGGCTTCCCGGCCGAAACGTCACTGTGACGGCTCGGGTTCGCGCGGCCGTGGAGCGTGAGCCGCTCCCCGGCGCAGCAACACAAGTTCTTCTGACCAACAGCACAGCGACATGGAATGAGGCGGGTTTCCCTTGATCGCTTATTCTTGCTGGCGAGCAAACTTTGATGCGACGTGAGCGTGGATGAATCGGACAGCTGGAGGCTGAGCAGAGCGGTGTCGACCAGCGTCACAGCACTAACCCTCGGCGGACTGGAAAAACTTCCCGCGCATGCGCGCCGCTGTGTCTTCTGGGAGATGGACCCCGCGGTGGCGGAGGACTCGCGTAACTTCAGCGACCCGGTCTTCGAGAAAGAAGCCTGGCTGTCCACGGTCCTGCTGGAGTGGGGTTCGTGCGGACAGGTAGCGAATGTCGACGGCAACGTCGCCGGCTGTGCCCTCTACGCACCCCCGAGCGCGGTACCGCGGGCCACGCTCTTCCCCACCTCCCCCGTAAGCCCGGACGCGGTCCTGCTGACCACGCTGCGGACCGAATCTCCCTATCAGGATGCCGATGTGGCCCATCTCCTGATACAGGCTGTGGTAGCCGATCTGGTGCGCCGCGGTGTGCGCGCACTGGAGGCGTTCGGCATCCGCACCGAACCGTCGTCGCAGGCGCTGTCGGAGCGTTTCGGCTCGATGACTCTGCTGGAGCGAATCGTCGCTCCGATCAAGGGAGCGAGCGCGAGCGCGGCGACCGAATGCTCACCCGAGGGGTGCATGATCGAAGCCGACTTCTTGGAGGATGTCGGCTTCGAGGTGGTGGCCCCGCATCACCGCTTCCCGCGTCTGCGGTTGGAGCTCGACTCCGACCACGGCTGGAAGGAAGACGTCGAACGGGCGCTGGATCAGCTGCTCGCGGCGGCATCGATGACCGCGCCGACCCGCATCGGGGCACGCTGAGACAGACGTAGCAGCGCCCCCTGTCGGATTCGAAAGGACAGGGGGCGCTTCGCGTTACGGAGAGTACGGGGCTACATGCGATCCGCGGCGGCAAGTTCTTCGGCCAGCAACTCCGCGAAAGTATAGGTGCCCGTGGGCTGATCGTCCTGGCCGAGCAGGTACAGCCGCTTCACCGAGATCAGAATGGCTTCGGCGATCACGTCGCGCATGCGCGGGTTGGTGAGCACCGAGGCGTCGTATCCGTTTGTCAGGTAACCGATGTCGACCTGCACGGTCGGCATCTTGGTGAGGCGCAACAGGTCCCAGGTACGCGCATGAGTACGGCAGTCCTGCAATGAGGTTCGTGCGACGACTTCCCGCTGGATGAAGCCCGCCAGGACCTGTCCGATCATGGAGACCGAGCCGTGCGAGTTGCCGAAGTAGAACCCGGCGACGCCGTTGGCCAGCGGGCTGGGGTTGGTGGCGCAGCGCAGCGAGATCATCAGATCCGCGTCGAAGGCGTTGGAGGTGTCCGCGCGTTCGGCGTCGGTGGGGTTGGCGCCCCACGGACGCGACAGGAAGGTCTCCATACCCGTGGCCGCCATCCGCCCCTCCAGACGGCTTGCCAGGTCCCAGAGGATTTCCGACTCGTAGACGTCGCCGTACTCGGTCGGTACGGCCCAGCCCTTGTCCGGACCGCCGAGACCCGGATCGATGACGATCCGCTTGCCGGTCAGCTGCGGACCCGCTCGGTGCACCACCTCTTCTTCGGCGATCCGGTGGGGATTGCCGCCGGTCACGCGCGCGCCGAGCAGGTCGAGCGAGCGCAGCGTGTCGGGACCGCAGATGCCGTCGGCCGACAGCCCGATCTCCCGCTGGAACGCGGTCAGCGCGTCATGGGTGTGTGGACCGAAGTAGCCGTCGACGCGGTGCACGTAGAAACCGAGGTCCTGCAACCTGCGCTGGAGCGTGGCCACGTCGTCGCCGTACAGCGGCGCGGACAGCTGATAGATCAGCGTGCGCGCGCCGAGCCGGTAGGACGCTTCCTTCAGTGCCCGGTAGGTCGCCGGACCAACCACTCCGTCGACGAGCAAGCCGCGATGCTGCTGGAACGCGCGTACCGCGGAGTCGAGGTGGTGGTCGAAGTACACCTCGGTGTCCTTCCAGTACTCGCGTGCGTCCGCGTTACCGGTACCGACGTGCGCGTGTAGGAACCCGAGGCTTGCCAGGGTGCTCCGAACCTCTGCTACGGCTGGACCGGAATCGCCGTGACGAAGTCGGTGCATGCGTGAGAGCCCTTTCCTTCCGTCAACCCGCGGGTACCCACTCATGCGATGGGATACACCTTCGCACGACCGGAGCGTCGGTCGATTGTCTCAGACCTGGACCGGGTTTCGACAATCCCCGGGTCCAGGCATCCTACGGCGAGTCGTCGGATCGTGTCGTCAGATGACGTCTTCGAGTTCGCGCAGAAGGGCCGCTTTGCCCTTCGCTCCGACGATCTGCTTGACCGGCTTACCACCGCGGAACAGCATCATAGTGGGCAGCGAAAGGATCTGATAATCGCGGGCGGTGCTCGGGTTGGCGTCCACGTCCAGCTTCGCGATGGTCAGCTTGTCCGCGTGGGTGCCCGCGATCTCCTCCAGGACGGGCGCGACCATCTTGCACGGCCCGCACCAGTCGGCCCAGAAATCGACGAGGACGGGCTTCTCACTCAACAGCACATCGTCGGCGAAGGACGCGTCGGTGACGACGACCGTGTTGACGGACTTGGACATGAATATTCTCCTTGCGATACAGCGAGACGAAAGCTGGGCGGGCTCGATGGACTCGAGCTCAGTTGGCGGGGAGGCTCACCGACCCGCCCGCGTGGGCGAGGGTGTTCGAGGTGATGTCGCCCTGCTCGGCCAACCAGCGCTCGGCGTCGATGGCTGCTCGGCAGCCGGTGCCCGCGGCGGTGATCGCCTGACGGTAGGTGTGGTCGACGAGATCGCCCGCGGCGAAGACGCCCGCGATGTCGGTCGCGGTCGTCGGGTGCTGCACCAGCACGTATCCCTCCTCGTCCAGTGCGACCTGGCCTTTGACGAGTTCGCTGCGCGGGTCGTGACCGATCGCGACGAACAGGCCGGTGGCGGGCAAGTCGGAGGTCTCACCGGTTCGGGTGTCGCGCAAGGTCAGATGGGTGACGCTGTTGTCACCGTGCACCTCGACCACTTCCGCGTTGAGCACGAACTTGATCTTCTCGTTCGCCTTCGCGCGCTCCAGCATGATGCGGGAGGCACGGAATTCCTCGCGGCGGTGCACGATGGTGACGCTGGAGGCGAACTTGGTCAGGAATGTCGCCTCTTCCATCGCGGAGTCGCCGCCGCCGGCCACCACGATGTCCTGGCCCTTGAAGAAGAAGCCGTCGCAGGTGGCGCAGGCGCTGACACCGCGGCCGAGCAACCGCTGCTCACCCGGGACGTTCAGGTACCGCGCGGCCGACCCCATGGCGAGGATGACGGCGTAGGCCTCGAAAGTCTCCCCGCCGACGACGACCTTCTTGATCGGGCCGGTCAGGTCGACGGCATCCACGTCTTCGGTGCGGATGTCCGCGCCGAATCGTTTGGCTTGCTCGCGCATCTCCTCCATGAGATCAGGGCCCATGATGCCCCCGCGGAAGCCGGGGAAGTTCTCGACTTCGGTGGTGGTCATCAGCGCACCACCGAACTGGGTCCCCTCGAACTGCAGCGGCTGGAGCTCGGCGCGACCCGCGTAGACGGCGGCGGTGTAGCCGGCAGGTCCGGAGCCGATGATGATCAGGTCGCGAACTGGCGCGCCGGTGTCGCTTGTTCGCTCGCTACGCTCGCTCATGGGGCCCTTCCGGGAGGATTCGTTGGGACGTGTCGGTCAACAACAGGGTAATGGCTGTTGTTCCCGCGTCACCGGGGTCACACCGTGCACGTGGTCCAGATCGCAGGAGCCGGATCGCCTCAGCCGATGTCCTGCAAAGCTCTGCGCTGTGGATCGCCTGTAGCGCAACCGGTCCCGACGACCAGCGCGGTGATCTTGGGCGGGTGGGGGCCGTTGAGCAGGATGAGCACCGCGTTGCCGCCGCGGAACCTGATGTCCGTGGAACCGAGTACCGTGCGGTCGAGCCCGTTCGCCTGGATACAACGCTCGAGTGCGCCCGGCCGGGCCAGCGATCCGGTGACGTTGTTGCGGCCGAGCGCGCTGAGGGCGACCGTGGCGGTGAGGTCGTCGCCCACATCCTCGTTGCCGGTGGTGGGCTGCGCGGTGGGTGCGGGGGCGTCGCCGTCGCGCATCGTCGTAACGAAGACACTCGCGCACGCCACGGTGACGATGGCCGCGGCGGCCGCGGCGAACCAGCGCAGCCTGCTACGGCGCCGGTCGTCGAGAGCGACCGGTGCGGAATCGGAAGCCCTTGACGAGTCGGGGATCTCATCCGCCGACGGGCGCGGCAGCTCATGAACCGTGGCGGCCCGCGCCGGCGCATCCTCGGGCGGTTCCAGCTCGTCGGCGAACAGCGCGAGCCGGGCCGCTACGTCCTCGGGCATCCGATGGATGACGCGCTCGTCCCGGCCGAGGGCACGCAACTCGGCGCTGACGTTGTCGAGGGAGCGCAGGTAGCGCATCGCTTCCGGATCTCGCGAGACCATCGGCCACAACTGCTCGCGCTGTGCCGGTGACACATTGCCGGCATGCAGGTCGGCCAGCAATTCGGACGTGAACGGGGGCTGCGGTACGGACCGGGTCGCCATCGCACCTCCGTTGTTCGCATCTGACATCGCGGGGATCCCCTCATCATCGGGGACGGCCTCTGGATCGTTCAGTGGTTCGTCACTGTTAATGACGCATCCCAACTACCTCCGGTTCCCCGGATCACGCAGAAAATCCAATCGCTCTTTCAAACGCTGCCGTGCGCGGGCGCACCGGCTTTTGATCGTTCCTTCGGGCACACCGAGCAACGCGGCTGCCTCGGCCACGCTATACCCCTCCACATCGACCGCGACGAGCGCGGTCCGCTGGTCCGGCGGCAACGAGAACAGAGCGCGATCGATGACCATGGACATCTCCACCTCGGCCATCTCGTCGCGGGTGTCCTTGGGCTCGGGCATCGTTTCCGGCGACAGCGACAACGCGTACCTGGTCTTGTTGCGGCGGATCCGGCCCAGGCAGGCGTTCACCACGATGGCGTGCAACCAGCTGCGGACCTCCGCCTCCGCGCGGAAGGAGGCAGCCGTGCGATGTGCCGACAACAGCGCGTCCTGAAGCGAATCCGCCGCGTCCTCACGTGTGTAGGACGTGCGTAGCGCGGTCTGCCACAGATGATCGTTGTGCCGGCGCAGCAGCTCGGCGAACGCGTGCCGCTGACCACGAACATGCGCCCGCAACAACTCCACATCGGTGCATTCACCGGGTACGAAGGAACGTTCGTGACATACCACCGGTCGCGACGACCCCCCGCCGAACTCCTCGTTCACTTCGGATGACAATGCCAACCCCTTGGACGGCCCTCACGGCGGCAACGGGCAGTGTTGACCATCACCGAGATTCGCAGCATCCAGGATCGAAACACGGAACCTGGGAAGCTCCCCTGCTGAGAGCGCCCGAAGATCATATCGTCCGTAACGATTTGGCAGCAACCAAGTGATCGAGCCGGGTACGGAGCAAGACGCGACGCTCTGCGTTGCGCTACGAATGGCCTGCACGAACGAGTGTGTGCGGCGGAAGCGGAGCCGGGCTAGGGTGCGGCGTCGAGACGAATATCGGCGATCGCGGTCTGGAACTGTCCTCCGGAGTTGCCGAGTCCGGTGATCCAGACGAGAACGTAGCGGGCGGCTTGGTCGGCCCGCACCGGGATGTCGGTGACGCCGTCGTCGAGCCGGGCGGAACCGATCAGCTGGGTCTGATCCAGCGTCGGCGAACCGGTGGGCGAGGTGCGGATCTCCACCGACGTGCCCGCGCTGGGCGAGTTGATCGAGACGTTCGTGAGCTTGGCGGGAGCGGGGAGCGTCGCCAGCAGCCCGACCCCCTTCTTGAGCGCCGGGAACTGCTGGAAGTACTGATCGGTGCGCCACTGGGTGGCCGGGTCGTCGTCCAGCACCGCCTGCACGTTGGCGACGCCGTCGGCGGTGCCCTCCGGCGAGAACACCGACACGCCGGTCACCGGGACCGGCACACCGTTCGAATTGAGGTTCGGGCCCGCGGCAGCGGGCGTCGGCACGGGCTGGTTGTTGGTCGTCAGACCGATGTTGCGTTGTTCGTTCAGCGGCGCATCGGAAGCGCCCGGCGCGAACACGCTGACCATCCACCAGATCACGATGCCGACGACCAGCGCGGCGAGGATGCCGAGGCCGACCATGATCCACATCATGCGCTGCGAGCGTTCGCGTTCGGCCGCGAGCAGTTCCGGATCGGCGAGCGAGTCGTCCATGTTCGCCGGCGCGCGCTGCCCGAGCCGCAGCACCGGAATGAAATCGGTCTTCTGATCGACCACCGACGCCTGCTCCAGCACATGCTGAACCGTCGCGGCGGTGCGCACGCCCTTGTTCGACTCCAGCGAGCGCACGGCGACCGCGGAGATCTCGAACGGTACCTCGGGACGGATCTGTCGCGGTTCCACCGGCGTGCCATCCGGGCCGAGGTCGGCCAGCCGGAGCCCGCCGACCGTTGCGGCGGCGCCCGTGACACCCCCGGAGCGGATCGGCCAGCGCGCCGTGATCAGCGCGTAGAGCATCGCGCCGAGACCGCGCACGTCGGATTGCGCGTCGGAGTCGGACAAGGTGCCGGGGAAGGCGAGCACCGCGTCACCGGAGGCGCTGATACGCACCCGGTCGGGATGATCGATGGACAGCGACCCACCGCCGCGGTGAGCCAGCTCGGCCGCCGAAGCGAGGGCGCGGATGGCACGCGCCGCGCCGATCGGCGAGGGCACCGTCTCGGCCATCTCGCGCAGCGAGCGGCCCGGTGTCCACTCCGCCACCACGATGCCGCCGGAGCTGCCGCGCACGACGTCCAAGACGCGGGCCAGACCCGGCGAGTTGATCCGGCCGAGGCGCAGCGTCCGCGACAGGATCGCCTGGGGGCCGTCCTGGCCGGAGTTCTCGGTCGCCTTCTGGTCGGCGTCGACGAAGGTCAGCGCGACCTCGCGATCGAGTTTGATGTCCAGCGCCTGCCAGAACTTCAAGCCGCGGGCGCCGCCGTGACTGGCCAGCAGGCGATAGCGCCCGCCGGCCACCGAAGCGCCCGGAATCAGCTTGGGGCCGCGCGGGACTCGCCGCGCGCCCAGGTTCTCGCCACCCATCGGCGGCATTTCCGGCGATCCGATCGGGATCATCCCGGTGTCGTACATCGGATCGCGCGCAGGCAATTGGTTCTCCTGCGATCTCGGCGCGTCCTGATCCGGCGGAGCCGTGCCCGGCTCCTTGCTCGCGTACGCGGGATCCAACGGCTCCCCCGCGGTCGGCGGTACATCGGTGGACAGTCCGCCGGGCGTGGTCGCAGAAGAATCGGCGGCTGGGACGCCGCCCACCGCGTCGTCGCTCACCCTCGGTCCTCCTTCGCCCTGATATGTCGAGGTTCCGGCGAATTCGCCACTTGTGCTTGTCTGCCGAACAGGGTACGGGAACTCACCCATGCCGGTGCGGTCAACGGCGTCGGGTCTGATCACAGGCAGCACCATGGTCTGGGCGTCCATGTACGGATCGAACCGCGGGTACGCCAAGTAGGGGTCCGGCCTGCGGAGTACCTGTGTGACGTACGGGTCTTCGGCCGGGCTCTCCAGATCCAGCTCCGGCGCGGGCGGCGTCCAGCCGAGACGCCGGGAGATGGACACGGTTATGGCGACGATCTCCGGGATACCGGCCAGTCGCATCAAGCCGAAGGCCACCGCGAACATGACGATCGCGGTGATCGCCACCCGGATCAGCGAACCCGGTCCGTGGAATGCCGCGGTCAGCCGATCCAGACCGAGTACCCGGTCCACGATCCACATCACCGCCCCGCCCGCGAGTGACGCGAGCACGACACGTGTCACTGTGCGGCCGACGTTGGCCATCCGAAGATCACCGAGACTGCGGTGCAAGAGGTAACCGCCCACCACGGCGCCCACCGCGAAGCCGAGGCCGTTCGCGACGCCGAGCGCGATCACCACGTGCTCGGCGTCGGTGAGCACCGGAGCCAGCGCCGAGAAGACGATCTTGGCGGCGGTGATGCCGAGAATGATCCAGGTCGGAATCCATGCCTGCTCCCTGGCGTAGAACACGCGCAGGTGGATCAGCACGAGCGAGTACGGGATCAGCGCGAACGCCGACCAGCTGACCGCGAGCCCGAGTCGTTCGGCGTCGGATCCGAAGTTGCCGTAGCCGTAGAGCGCCTGCCCGACCTGCGGACCGGCCAGCGTGAGGAAGGTGACCACCGGGACCAGCGCGATCATGGTCAACCGGGTGGCGGCGGAAAGATCGTCGACCACCGCGGGCGTGTCGTCGGCGGCGGCGTTGCGGCTCAGCCGAGGCATGATCGCGGTGAGCACTGTGACACCGAGTACGCCGTACGGCAGTTGCAGCAGCAGCCAGGCGTTGTTGTAGATCGCCGGGCCCGCCGCGTCGGCATGCGAGGAAATCCGCGTGGCGAACACGAAGCCCGCCTGGCTGATCAGGACGTACAGGATGATGGCCGCGCCCATGCCGCCGAACTGCTTGAGGCGGTCGTCGATGCCCCAGAGGGGGCGCAGGTCGATGCCTGCCCTGCGGATCGCCGGGATGAGACTGACCGCCTGTACCACCACGCCGATCGTGACGCCGACGCCGAGCACCAGCAGCTTCGGGTCGCTCATGCGGACCGGGTCCAGCGTGATCTCTCCCGGCATCAGGACGTACAAGCCCAGCACGGTGAGCACCACGAGGTTGTTCAACACCGGGGCCCATGCGCCGGGCTTGAACATCTGCTGGGTGTTGAGGATCGCCGTGAGCAGCGCCGACATGCCGTAGAACAAGATCGCTGGCAACAGCAGGAAGGCCAGCGCCGTAGTGAGCGCGGTGTTGACCTTGCCGTCGTCGGAAAGGAAGACGTGGGTGGTCAGTACCGGCGCCGCGGCCGTCGCCAACAGCGCGGCGGTGGCCAGAACCACGAAAGCGGCGGTCACCAGACGCCGGACGAACG
The DNA here is from genome assembly GCA_019930625.1 of Nocardia asteroides. Lineage (NCBI taxonomy): Bacteria > Bacillati > Actinomycetota > Actinomycetes > Mycobacteriales > Nocardiaceae > Nocardia > Nocardia asteroides. The sequence goes on along the minus strand of CP082844.1, from coordinate 1,855,886 downwards.
CGGCTCCGCGATCCGGATCCTCCTGCTCCGCGCGCACCAGTGTCGGCACCACGATCGCCGTGAGCACCGCGCCGAGCACCAGTTCCGCGATCATGTTCGGGATCTGGCTGGCGACGGTGAACGCACTGGCGATGGCGGGGCCGAGCACGGTCAGCAGCAGCAGTTGCTTGCCGAACCCGGTGATCCTGCTGATCAACGTCGCGAAGGCGATCGATCCCGAATCGCTGAGCAGCCGGGAACTCGAGCTCTGCTTCGAATCGTCCGCCTTCGGCTCCGCGGTGGCGGTGGCGGTGGGCCACTCCCTGGTCCGCGGGCGACCCGGTTCGGCGGGCTCGCGCCGGACCGGGGCAGCCGGTCGTTGCCGTGGCGGGGGCGGGAACTGCTGCGGCTGCGGCGGGGCGTAGCGGGGCGGCGGCACTCGATCGGATTCCGGCGCGGCGGCCGGGATCGGCCCGGAGTGTGGTGGCCGCTGCGCGGCGGGGATCGGACCCGACTGCGGGGGCCGGGGCACAGCCGGAATGCCACCGGGCCGAGGCGGACGCGGTGCGACCGGAATCCCGCCGGACCGCGGCGCGCGTGGCGGCACGGGCGGCGGCGCTTGCCTCGGGGCGCCGGCTGATGGGCCGGCGGGCGCTGGACGAGCGGAGGCAGGCGGTACCGGTCGCGGTTGTGCGGGACCCCCGGCCGGGCCCGCCGGCGGGGCAGGATATTGCCGTTGGTTCGGGTGTGGCGCGGGGCCGGGGCGCGGCGGTGGCGGCACGGGCGGCCGCGGCTGGGCGGCAGGCGGTGGCGGCGGTGGCGGAGGCATGCGCTGACCAGGCCGCGGCTGCGGCGCGGCCGGAGGACGACTCACCTGCGGTACCCGAGGCGGCGGTCCGTCGTGGTACGGGCCGCCGTTCACGCCGGGATTCTCCGCATCGGGCTGTGCCGGGCCGCGTTCCCACGGAGCGGCGGGAGCTCGGCGAACCGGCGGCCCGTCGAGGCGCTCGCCTGGTCGAGGGCGATGAGCCGATATGTCATCGTCGCTCATCATGCCTCCTGTACCCGCCGGGATATCCGCACCCCCATCGGTGCGGTGAGCCGCGGCCCGCCGCAACGGTCCGCCGTGATCGGCGAACATTCTGTCAGTGGTTCCCTCCCGGACCGGGCGGGCCCGGGAACACCGTAATTGTCCTCCACCGTGCCACACCCCACCGCGGTACACCACATCGACGCAGGTAGACGCAATGTGCGCGGCCCCGTCGAAGCGGGATCGGTCACCGCGTCTCCTGAAGCTGCTCCTGCTCCTGCTCCCGCAGCATCCGCCTGCGCGCGCGCCGGTACCGGTTGACCCGGCGTCTGGTGCCCGGATCGAAGCCCTCGTCCGCCGGATCGGGCTGCCCGCGGAACCGGCGCCACAAACGGCGACCGGCCAGCAGAAGCAGCAGGAGTGCGGCGCATCCCGTAATTATCGCCAAGGCCTGACCATAGGCGTTCGAACGCACCGAGACCTGCGTGGGATTGCCGAGCGCGACACCCTCCGGTGTGGTGAGCGAGATCGGAATGACCAGGTTCCGGCTGTCGCTGACCTCCGTCGGAATCTGGAACGACCGCGATCCGTTCGCCGGGAGCTGCTGTTCGCCGGGATCGGTGATCTCCGTCTCCGCAGGCGCCTCGATCCGGAACCTGACGCGGATGGCCACCGGCAGATCATTGCGTGCGACCAGCAGCAAAGGACTCTGCTCGGAAGCGAGGGTGTACACCCCGCCCGGTGGAAGCACGGTGACCGAGCGATAGAGCTTGTCCATCGTCCGCGTGTTCTGGTCCAGTCGGCGCTGAGCGAACGTGTCCGCCGGCGCGGCGTCGCCCGTACGCCGATCCGAGAGGGTCAGCACGCGCAACAGGTCGTCGCGCAGCGGCGTCAGGAAATCGTGTGGCGTCGGCTCGGCCTCCGGCACGTCCACCAGCGCGCGCATCATCTCGGTGATCCCACGGCCCTGGTCGCGCACGGGCAGCACGAACCGGTCCGGGACCGCGTCCTGCGCCGCCTGCGGGAGGTAGTCCAGCTCGTAGGGCTGTGAGTCCGGCGGCAGCGCCACCAGCTCAGGGAACGGACGTGCGGTGGCGAGGTTGCCGCGCAGCAGCAGGTCGACTTGGCGCAGCAAAGCGGTCGCCTCGTCCTTGTTCGCACCCCACTGCTGTGGCGGGACGAGTAACAGCGAACGCGGCCGGTTCGTCTCCGGATGCAGCGCGCTCCACGAGATCGCCCCGAGCGCGTCCTGCAAGCGTGCCGCGCGCGAGTCGTTGGTGACGTCGTAGCGGACCCGGGACGGGGTGAACGGCGGGGTGGGCGGATTCGAGCCCAGCGCGGCGAGCGCCGTCGCGGACCAGATGTCGAACGTCACCGCGCGCAGCGCGGGGTCGGCGGGCGGGATGGGTGGACTCGCGGCAGGTGGTGCGGGGTTGCCCGCGACCGGCGGCGTCGGCGGCGCGGGTGCGGGCGGCCGACTCGCGGTGATTTCGGGCAGCCGAACCACTTCCGGGATGGCCGGGTCCGGGGTCGTCACGTCCTCGCTCGAACCGCTTGTGGTGTGTCCGCTGTCACTGCTGGACTGCGCCCAGTCCATGCTTCCCTGTGGAACGGCCGCCGTCGCGGCGAGCACAGCGGTGTCGAAACCATGGTCGCGCAACAGCTGGCCCGCCCCCGCGTCGATGCTGCCGGAATCCGGCAGGCTGACCCCGCGCACCGAGCGGGTGGCCAGGATCGAGTCGACGACCTCGGCCGGTTCGTTGATCGCGCGCGCGGACAGCGCCGGATCTTCGACCGCGGCGAGCGCGGTGAGATCGACCTGCGCGAACGGCAGCGCCACCGTGCACATCGACCCGGACAGCGCGCGCAACCGGTCCAGCCAGATCTGCGCCTGTTCGGCGCCCGCGCCCGCCCGCGTCGCCCCGTCGGGATCGGACGGGCTGGCGAGCACGCGATAACCGTTGGTCATCGCACGCACCGTGAGCAGCAGGTCGGGATCGATGGCGACGCACACGGCCGAAGCCAGTTCGGCGTCACGGACCGCATCCGGACCGGACATTCCCTCCAGCGCGGCCAACAACTGATCGAGACGGCCGCCCTTGCCGAGCGAAGCGGCCAGTTCGTCGTCGGTCAGTTCCACCTTGCCGTCGACGCTGCCCGGATGGCCCGCGACGAGCCGCGGCCGGTCGGCCAGCGGCCACAGCAATGTCGTCGCCACCGGCGCGTCGGTGGGCGCGGACACCGGCGGGGCGGCGGAGGCGGCGCCGTCGCTGGGCGCGGGCGGCACGCCGAGCACCGGGAGCAAGAACCGGGCGTCGTCGAGCCTGGCCTGCGTGCCGTAGGCCGGTTCACCGTTCACGTTCAGCAGCAGCGGGTAGACACCCGGCTCCGTGATGCGCAGCGACGTGGCGCCGGTCTCGGAGCGCAACGGGATGCTCAGTGTGAACTGCTTGCGTTGCCCGGGATTCAGCCGCTGCGCGACATCCTCGAACTCGCCGTTGACGTCGTAATTGACTTCGTCGAGGCGCAAAGTGGCGCGCAACCCCACCGGCGCCGTGATCGCCGCCGCACGCTGGATGCGGATGCTGACGTCGTCCACCACGCGATCGCCGATATTGGTGACCGTGCCCGCGACCGTGAGCACCGAATCGCTGGTGGTGGTCACCGTGGTCGGCGTCACCGAATCGAGCGACAGCTTCAGGAATCTGGGATTCGACGTGGCGCCGGACCCGGTCGGTTGCGCCACGGCCGACGCGGAATCGAGCAGTGGCAGCGTCGTCACCGGGCCGAGGATGGTCAGGACCGCCACGAAGATCCGGAACAGTCCACGCGTCATCGCTTGCCGGTCTCCATCCGGTCGATCAGCTTGTTCGCCATCTCCGCAAGCCGCCGCTCGTCGGCATAGGCCAGCCGAGAATCCAGTTCAGTCAAGGGAACCCAGGCGACCTGGGTCACTTCCACGTCGGCGTCGGACAGTTCGCCACCGACCGAACGCAGCAGATAATGATGCACCGTTTTGTGTACCCGCCGACCGTCGGTCACGAACCAGTAATCGATGCTGCCGAGTTCGGCGACCACCACGCCGTTGATGCCGGTCTCCTCGGCGACCTCGCGGATCGCGGTCTGCTCGGCGGTCTCACCTTCTTCGATATGTCCTTTCGGCAGCGACCACAGTAACCGCCCGCGGCGATCGGTGCGTCCGATGAGCGCGGCGCTGCGTGATTCCCGAGGACCGTCCAAGCCGTCGACGACCAGCCCGCCCGCCGAGGTCTCCCGGACCGTGCGCATCCGTGGCTTCGCGGCATTGGCGGCCGAACCGCGGCGCCGAGGCTGGCGGCGTCGACTGTTCGCACGATCGGCCGGAGACACCTGGCAATCCTACTGTGTTGAATTTGTCCCGCCTGCGTCGCGGCGTGTTGTGGTCTTCAGCACTGCGGGCTGCGGTGGATCGCGTGAAGCGCGGAATGGCGGGCAGGTGACTCCCTGGGTGTGCGGAGGCTGCTGGCTGGGTAGATGCCGGTGTCCTTATATATCTGGGCTGCTGCGTGGGCCTGCGGCGCGATATCCGTTCGCGCGGCTCGGTAAGCTGCTCATTCGTGGTTTCGCCGAAGTCCAAGGACGCTGCGCTGGATAGACGTACCCGACTGCTGGCCGCCGCGGCGGTGACACTCGGGGGGCTGTCGGATGTGCTGACGCCCCTCGGCGAGATGTTCGCGGCGCGGGGGCACGAGCTGTACTTGGTCGGTGGGAGCGTGCGGGACGCGGTGCTCGGCCGGCTGGGGACGGATCTGGACTTCACCACCGACGCGCGGCCGGAAGTCGTGCAGGACGTCCTGCGCGGGTGGGCCGACCATCTGTGGGATACCGGTGGTCTGGCGTTCGGCACGGTCAGCGCGGCCAAGGCCGGTCACCAGCTGGAGATCACCACGTTCCGCGCCGACAGCTACGACCGGGTCTCCCGCAATCCCCAGGTGACCTTCGGTGACTCGCTCGAGGAAGACCTGGTGCGCCGGGACTTCACGGTGAACGCGATGGCCGTGAAGATCGGCGCGGACGGCGCGCTGGAATTCGTCGACCCGCTCGACGGCATGAACGCCCTGCTCGAGGGTGTGCTGGATACGCCTGCGGCGCCGGAGGATTCGTTCAACGACGACCCGCTGCGCATGCTGCGCGCCGCACGGTTCGTCTCCCAACTGGGCTTCGAGCCGCTTCCCCGGGTGCGGGCCGCGATCACCGCGATGGCCGACCAGATCGATCGCATCACCGCCGAGCGGGTGCGGGTCGAACTGGACAAGCTCATCGCGGGCGCGCACCCGATCGACGGCATCAACGTCATGTGCGAGACCGGGCTTGCGCAGCGGGTGCTGCCCGAGGTGCCCGCGATGAAGCTGGAAATCGACGAACATCACCAGCACAAGGACGTCTACTGGCATTCGCTCACCGTGCTGGAGCAGGCCATCGACCAGGAGGAGGGCGACCCCGATCTGGTGCTGCGCTGGGCCGCGCTGCTGCACGACATCGGCAAGCCCGACACCAAGCGCAACGAGCCGGGCGGCGGCGTCAGCTTCCATCACCACGAGGTGGTCGGTGCGAAGATGGTGCGCAAACGGATGCGGGCGCTGAAATACCCGAAGCAGTTCACCGAGGACGTGGCCCGGCTGGTGTTCCTGCATCTGCGCTTCCACGGTTACGGCAAAGGTCAGTGGACCGATTCCGCGGTGCGCCGCTATGTCACCGACGCCGCCGAGCTGCTCCCCCGCCTGCACAAACTTGTCCGCGCCGACTGCACCACCCGCAACAAGCGCAGGGCCGCCGCGCTGCGGGCCACCTACGACGAGTTGGAGGCGCGGATCGAGCGGTTGCGGGAGCAGGAGGACCTGGCCAAGGTACGTCCGGATCTGGACGGCAACGCGATCATGGAACTGCTCGGTGTGCCGCCGGGCCCCGAAGTCGGCCGGGCTTGGCGCTTCCTGAAGGAGCTTCGCCTCGACCGTGGTCCGCTCAGCCGGGACGAGGCCGAGGCGGCGCTGCTCGAGTGGTGGAAGTCGCAGAGCTGATCGGGTCAGAACACGATCAGGGTGGTACCCGCCAAGATCGCCGAGCGCATCTGGGCCAGGTCGAACGACCCGGTGATCTCCGGCAGTTCGACGCGGAAACGGATCAGGTCGCCCTCCCGATCGGCACGCGCGATCCGCGCGTCCTTGGGCAGGTGCTCGAGCGGAACGGCGGGAACGTCGATCATCCGTCGCGGTATCCGGACGCCGAACCAGCTCGCAGCGCGTACGTCGATGGCCAGTCGGTTGTCCCTGATCGACGCGTCCACCAGGGCGGTCAGCAGCCGTCGGCGGTGCCGGGCTCGGATCAGTCCGCTCGGGTGCACGTCCAGGGCCCAGTCCAGTGGCTGGGTGTTGAGCCATCCGACCAGCGCCGCGGTGGTGACGGTGCCGTCGAGGTCGAGCCGGGCGGTACGGATCTTTGTCGGCACGCCCGGAATCAGGCGGACGCCGTGTGCGATGACGGTCACGGCCTCGATCGGGTGATCGTCCCAGCGCAGCCGCGACAGCACCGTCTTGGTCTGGAAGTGCGCGCCGCGGCGACGCACCTTCAGCACTTGCAAGGTGGCGTGCAGATCGTGACCCAGCAGGGTCGCGCTGACCTCCTGCCCGCCGAACCGGCTCAGGATGCCCTCGCTGAGCATGGTCATCAGCACGTCCGGCAGCAGCGCCGTGACGGTGCCCGCGCCGAGGTCGGCGACCGGATCCACCCAGGCGGTGCTGAGCGCGACCCACTGCTCCAGCCAGGATTGATCGAACAGGCGCTTTCCGAGGTCGACGGCCCGCATGGGCGACCAGGACTTCGGATCGAAATACGTGGCCATGATTGGACTGAGCGTACTTGGCGCGGCGGTCCGGACCCGCGCGTTGTGATCCACCTCGCGCGGACCGGACGTCCTTGCCGAGGGCCACGCTCGGGCACGAGAATCGGAAGGCCGCCTGCGACACACTGCTGGGAGGACGCACATGGCGCTGGACCTGAACAGTGATCTCGGCGAGGGCTTCGGTCCGTGGACGATGGGCGACGACGCCGCCATGCTCGACATCGTCACCAGTGCGAACATCGCCTGCGGATTCCACGCGGGCGACCCTGCGATCATGCGCAGGACCTGCGCTCTCGCGGTCGAGAAGGGTGTTCGGATCGGCGCCCACGTCGGTTATCGCGACCTGGCCGGTTTCGGGCGGCGAGAGATCGCGGTCGCGCCCGGTGAGCTGCGCGACGAGGTGCTGTATCAGATCGGCGGCCTGGACGCTTTCGCGAAGGCCGCGGGCGACCGGGTCCGCTACGTGAAACCGCATGGGGCGCTCTATCACTCGGCCGCGCGAGATCGGCAGCTGGCCGACGCGGTGCTGGCCGCGATCGCGGAGTACGACCCGCGGCTGGCCCTGCTGGGCCCGGCGGGCACCCAGTTGGAGTCGGCGGCCCAGGCAGCCGGAGTGCGATTCGTCGGCGAAGGTTTCGCCGACCGGGCCTACACGCCCGATGGCTCGCTGGCCGCACGCGGTGCGGCCGGGGCGGTGTTGGGTCCGCGGGAGGCCGTCGCCCAGGCGGTCTCGATCGCCAAGTCCGGCGCCGTGCGGACGGCCGATGGCTCCAGGGAGGTCGCGGTGCGTGCCGCGAGCATCTGCGTGCACGGTGATTCGCCCGCCGCGGTGGAGATGGCGCGGCACATCCGCACCGCGCTGGACGAGGTCGGCGTGCCAGTGGAGCCGTTCGGCTGAGGCCTGGATATGACGACGAAGGGCGCGGGAACCCACGCGGAGCGGAAGGCGGCGGAGGACGCGATCCGCGCGGCGGGTGATCGGGCGCTGCTGATCACGCCGCAGCGGCGCGAGGTGGTCGCGGCACTCGTCACCGCGCTGCGGGACCGCCCGGTGCCCGGCGTGCAGGACCTGCTCCCCGCCGCGGAAACGGTACTGCTCACGCTCGATTCACCCCGTGACGCCGAAGCCGTCCGCAGGGTGTTGACAACGCTGCTGGTCGCGCTCCACGCCGAGCAGTCGCCCGGTGTTTCCCGTGGAACATTGCCGGATCTGGCATTCGGTGCCGACCCGGTGTCGATTCCGGTGCGCTACGACGGCGCCGACCTCGATGACGTCGCCCGGGCATTGGAACTCACGACCGCGGAAGTGGTGGCCGCGCACACCGGCACGGTGTGGCGGTGTGCTTTCGTCGGATTCGCGCCGGGCTTCGGCTACCTGGAATCGCCCGACGGCAGGCTGTCGGTTCCGCGCAGAGCCCAGGCGCGTACGTCGATTCCGGCGGGTGCGGTAGCACTCGCCGGTGGATACAGCGCCGTGTATCCACGCAGCACACCCGGCGGATGGCAGCTGATCGGGACCACCGACCTCAGGATGTGGGATGCCGAGCGCGATCCGCCCGCGTTGATTCGCGCGGGCGTCACGGTCCGGTTCGTCGACGCGGGGGGTGGCGGATGATCGTCGTCGAGCAAGTGGGGCCGCTCGCGACCATCCAGGATCTCGGGCGGCCGGGCTGGTTCGATTCCGGTGTCGGTCCCGCTGGGGCGGCCGATCGCGGGTCGTTGCGGTTGGCCAATCGGCTGGTCGGCAATCCGGAGGGTCACGCGGTCATCGAGGTGCTGCTCGGCGGGCTCGCCCTGCACGCCGAGGAGCACGTCATGTTGGCCGTCACCGGCGCGCCCGCGCCCGCTACCGTCGACGGCAGGCCCGTCGGCCACGCGAGCGTGCTGGAACTCGAGCCGGGGCAGGCGCTGCGGCTCGGTTACGCGTCCACCGGACTGCGTAGCTACATCGCGGTGCGTGGCGGCATCGATGTGCCGAAGACGCTCGGGTCTCGCAGCCGCGACACCCTGGCCGGACTGGGGCCGGAGCCTTTGGCGAAGGGCGATCGTCTGCCGGTCGGGCCTTCTCCGCGCACCATTCCGGTGGTGGACCTCGCCCCTGTCGCCGATTTGCCCGCTGACGTCCTCACCGTGCGCGCCGTACTCGGTCCGCGCGACGATTGGTTCACCGACGCCACCGCCTTGTTCCACGGCGAATGGGAGGTCTCCGCCGATACCGACCGGGTCGGCGCACGGTTGGATCGCCGGGCCGGGCAGCCGCTGACCCGCGCTGTCACTCGTGAACTGCCGACCGAAGGCATGGCCCTCGGCTCGATCCAGGTGCCGCCGAGCGGACAGCCGGTCGTCTTCCTCGCCGATCATCCGGTCACGGGCGGGTATCCGGTGATCGCGGTGGTCGTCGACGCCGACGTGGACGCGGTCGCGCAGGCGCGCCCGGGTCAGCCCGTGCGGTTCGAGCGTGCCGGCTGAATCCGGCTCGCGCTCGGATTCAGCCGGGCGTGCATGAGATATACGTTGTAGCTGTCCCACTCCGAGAGGAGAAAGTACAGGTCCTCGCTGGTCGACCACGGATGGATGAACCCGCCGTAGGACTTCGGATAGTCGGCGGTGGACACCAGCGCGATCGCGTCCGTCCAGGCCCCCTGCGGGCTTGCCGCGGTACGCAGAACGATCGCGCCCCGCGCCGAATCCAGGTAGACCATCTGCCACTGCTCGGTCTCCTGGTCGTAGCGCACCGACAGCTCACTGGCCATGCCGAGCACCAATGGGGTGGCCTGGTTCTCGGCGGCGGGAGCCCAACTGCCACCTACCCAGTACTGATAGGCGGACTTGTTCAGGATGTGGCGCTTGGGCACGCGGGCCAAGCCGATCACGCCGATGCGTCCGTTGGGCGTGCCGAACATGTAGACGTGCTCGCCGTGAGGCACCATCGCCGCGACCTGGAACCTGCCCAGACCGAAGAAGTTCTCCCACTTGGCATGCTGGTCTTTCTTCCAGGTGCGCCCACGATCGTCGGAGTAGGCGATGCCGCCGTAGTTGGTCCACCACAGGCCGGGGATGCGGCTCCACCTGTTCACCGACATGTAGCTGAGGTACTGCCGGTTCCCGACGGCGAAACCGGAGGTGGGGATGGTGGTGGTCTCCCAGTTCTTGATCTTGCGGCTGCCCAGGATCTCCGCGGCGTGGCACCGGCTGTCCTGCGCGAAGGTATCGAGCGTCAAGCCGTCGGACAGATCGCTGTCGGTGCTGAAACCGATGACGTTGCTGCGCCAGTCCTGGTCGTCGTTGCCCGCGCCGCCACCGCCCCAGCCTTTACCGAAGGTGTCGCCGAAGACCACGGCGACCTCGCCGGGTTCCGTCTCCCACATCAGCCCCAGGTCGGTTCCGTCGACCTGCCAGCGCATGTCGGTGCGGTTCTGCGAGCCGTGCCCGGTCACCTGCTCGACCAGCCGCACCGACTCGACCATCGGCGCGGCCACCGGGGCCGCGAGCGGGCCCGGTTCGGTCGGATGCACCACATGCGGTGGAGCGGGCTGGGGCTCCTCGCCGGGACCGCCGGGCACCGGGACCGGGATCGGCTCGACCTCCGGCTCGAATTCGATGCGCGGCAGTTTGACCGGCTCGCCGGAACCCGAGCTGGAACCGGTGCCTGGACCACTGCCCGAACCGGATCCCGACGCGGAGCCGGAGGAGCCGGAACTCGAACCGGTCCCCTCGTCGGCCCCGGTCTCGGGCGTCGGGCTCGGATCGGGATCCGGCTCGGGGTGCTTCGGGTTGTCCCTGATGTCCGGGCACGGGTTGTCGCACGGATTCGCGGGCAACGGGTCGGGCACGATCCGTGTGTTGTCCTGCGGCGGATCGGGCACGGGAACCGGCGTGAGTTCCGGAATCGGCACCGGGATGTTGATCTGCGGGGGCAGCGGCGGCGGCGGGGGTTGCGCGGGATCCGGCTCGCGGTTGAGCGGGTCGAATCCGATCTCGCCGCAGCTGTTCACCGGCGGGGGCGCCCAGGGGAACGGTGCGGCCTGCGCGGCGGGCATCGGCACGGTGAGGGCGCCGACGAGCAGTGCGCCGAACAGGGCCGGTGCACAGGGGGATTTGATTCCGGATTCGCGCATCAGGTCCGCCCGGCCGCGGCTATCCGGTGGTCGGACGCCCGGTGGCGGACCGAGTCTTCCACGCGCCCAGCAGTTGTCGTACCGCGTCGGGGTCGTGCACCGGAAAACCCATGTCGTGTGGACTCCTGTCGGTCGGCCGCTGACAGGTCAACTTACCGGAACAAGGCCCGCGAACGGGGGACGGCGAATCGAAAAAGCCCACGTGATGGAACCGGCGTCGCGGCGGGCGCGTCCAAAGACATATGAACGAGATCGAGTACGTGTTCGGTACCGGTGACGGACCCGTGCACGTCTGGACCAGCGAGGCCGATCTGGAACTCGGCAATACGGGCGCGGCCGACGCGGTGCGGCTGGATTTCGACGGCGACGGCATCGCCGACGACGCGCTGTGGGACACGGCAGGCTCGGGCCGCGCCGACATCGCGGCGCTGGATCTCGACGACGACGGTGTGCTCGACCATTTCTTCACCGATCCCACCGGCCTCGGCACGTGGAACCACGAGATCACGGGTCTGCCCGGCGATGCGGACAGCGAGCCGCTCGACTGGATCGTCCGCACCGACGCGGACGTGCCGGATCGTCTGCTCGGCGACACTCGACTACCGGATTCCGATCGTGCGGCCGCACGGCCCGGCGGCGCGGTGCCAGACGCGCTGCCCGAGCACCTCGCGCACTGGCTGAGCCGCGAAGACGAGCGAAAATCCGGCGACGAACCGTCTTTCAGCTGACCGCGCCGCGTCGCGTGTTCAACGCGATGGCCACGATGCCCGCGGCGTAGATCGCGGCGCCGGCCAGCACCACCCCCGCCGATCGGCCGTCGGCCGGAACGATCAGGGCCGCGGCCGCGATCGCCAGCACGAACGCGACGTTGAAGACGGTGTCCTGCAGCGCGAACACCTGACCGCGGCGGGCGTCGTCGATATCGATCTGCATGGTCGCGTCACCGGTCAGCTTGATCGTCTGTCCGGCGAGTCCGAGGAGGAAGGCGCCGGCCAGGAGAAGTTGGTGCGCACGCTCCACCGCGGCGCCCGAGTCTGCGAACGCGATCGGCGTGACCAGCGTCAGTTGCACCAGCATCGCGGTGATCAGGCCGACGACCACGGTGCGCGCCCGTCCCAGCCGGGGGATGAGCAGTGGCGCGACGCCGGCGGCCACCAGCATGCCCGCCGCGGTGGCGGCGATCGCGACGCCGAAGCCGACCAAGCCCCCGCTGAGTCCGGAGCCGTCGATCGGAGTCTGGCGTAACACCAGCACCATGATCAGCGTATTGACGCCGAAGACGATCCGATGCGTGCCGATGCCCAGCATCGCGGTCGTGACCGCTCTGGACTCCCACACCGCCGTCGCGCCGGTACGCAGACCGGTGGCGATCGCGTGCACGGTGTTGTCACCCTTCGCCGCGTCCGGCGCGGGACCGAGCGCCCGCGGCCGGAACCCCGCCGCCAAGGCCGCACCGAGCACCGACCCGGCGCCGCTGATGGTGACCGCGACCGCCGAGGCCCAGTCTCCCGCCCCGATCAGCCCGATGATTCCCACCGCCACGGCCGCGCCCAATCCGGCGCATCCGGACGCGACCGTGGCCAGCACCGAGTTCATCGGCACCAGCCACTCCTGCGGCAGTATCCGCGGCAGCGCCGCCGAGACCCCCGCCAGGACGAAACGGCTGACGCCGACCACAGCCAAAGCCAGCAGCAGCGGCGTCTCGCCGACCCCGGCCAGCAGGCCCGCGCTCACCAGCGCGATCAGAACGGCGCGCAGTACGTTGGCCACCAGCAGCACGGTGCGCCGGTCCCAACGATCCAGCAGCGCGCCCGCGTACGGGCCGATCAGCGAATACGGCAGCAGAAGTACCGCGAAGCCCGCCGCGATGGCCGTCGGATCGGTCTGCCGCTCCGGATTGAACAGGATCGCGCCCGACAGCGCCGCCTGGAACATCCCGTCGCCGAACTGCCCGGCGAAACGCACAACGGCCAGCCGCGACACGCCCGGGCTTGCCCGAAGTGTGGCGCGCAGTCCACCCGGCCGTTGCTCCGCGGGAGTGAGGCCTTCGGCGGGACCAGTCGACACGTCCGCGAGCGTACTGCGTTCGCCGACGTCGCCGCACGCTCGCGCGTCGGGCGCGAAGGACGCGGCGCGCGAGTCAGACCCGGTCGACCAGCATGCTCACCATCCGCCGCATATCCGGCGCCATCGGCAGCTCGTCGAGCGCGGTAGCGTCGATCCACGCGAACGCGTCGTGCTCCCCTGGCGCGAGGGCGACATCGCCTGGCTCCGCCTCCACGACGAAGCAATATTTCCGCACTTTCGACTTGGTCCGGGTCGCGTAATCGAATCCGTCGAGGAAGTCGGTGACGGCGCGCATCCGCAACCCCGTTTCCTCCAGCAATTCCCGCTCGACGCACTCGGCGAATGTCTCCCCCGATTCGACACCTCCTCCGGGCAGTTCGTACATACCGCCGTGATAGTCGTCCGCGACTCGGCGCACCACCAGGAGCCGGTTTTCGCGGAACACGGCGACGCCTACCACGAAATGCGCGATGCCATCGCGACGCGCTTCGCTGCGGAGTTGCCGCTCGATCCGGGCGAGGTCATCGGGCTGGAGCACGTCGTTACCTCCGGGCGGCGTTGCGGCGCTTGGCAATCGGGACCGGACCGCGATATCCGACGAGGTGGCCCGACGTTTCGACGTACCGGTTGGTTCTGCTCGCCTCCCGTTCACCTTCCGGTCGCTCGCGTAAAATGCCGAGTGCGGCACAATTTACTAGGAATGTGGAGTACCGCGGTGGAAGTGCTCCTACCCTGAATGGCGATCGGTGCACGGTCCCGAGAGGAGGACCATGATGTCCACACTCACGACACCACACATCGATGTCCACCGTGGCGGCGACCGCATGAAGACGCGGGTCTCCTGGCTGGATTCGAAGCATTCGTTCTCCTTCGGGGAGCACTACGATCCCGACAACACCCACCACGGCCTGCTGCTGGTCAACAACGAAGACGTCGTCTCCCCGGGCCAGGGTTTCGACACCCACCCGCATCGGGACATGGAGATCGTCACCTGGGTGCTAGGGGGCAGTCTGGTGCACCAGGATTCCCTGGGCCACAGCGGCGTCATCTATCCGGGGCTGGCCCAGCGTATGAGCGCGGGCACCGGCATCCTGCATTCGGAGAAGAACGACGCGTGGCGGTTGGACGGCCGAGCCCCCGAACACGACGAGCCCGTGCATTTCGTGCAGATGTGGGTCGTGCCCGACGAACCGGGTCTCACCCCCGGCTACGAGCAGCTCGAAATCGATGACGAACTGGCAGGCGGTGGCCTGGTGACGGTCGCCTCGGGACTGCCCCGGTACCGCGATCGGACTGCCATCGCCATCAACAGCAGCCATTCGGCGCTGCATGTGGCGCGGATGGCCGGCGCGGAGTCGGGCGAGCAGGTGATCGATCTGCCCGATGCGCCGTACTTGCATTTGTTCGTGGCGCGCGGGGAGGTGGACATGGAGGGTGTCGGCCCGCTCTACGAGGGGGACGCGGTGCGTTTGACCAGGTCGGGGGGCCAACGTGTGGTGGCGCGCAGGCCTTCGGAAATCTTGGTTTGGGAGATGCACGCGAGGCTGGGCGCCCAGTAGCCGTTTCGCATTAACATCCGTCCGCGGGGAGCGCGATCAGTAGGCGACCGCCGCGCACCTCCGGACCACCTCGTCCGGACCGAGCATCGCGAGGCACCGACGGAGAGGAAGTCCATGTCGCAATATCCGCCCCCGCCGCCCGGCCAGTACCCGCCGCCCGGGCAATATCCGCAGCCGCCGGGCGGCCAGTACCCGGGCGGCCCCGCCTACTGGCAGGAATCGCCGAAAGGCAGGGGCCTGGCGATCACCGCGCTGGTGCTCGGCATCCTCGCGCTGCTGTTCTTCTGGACGGTCGTCGGCGGCTATCTCTTCGGCATCTTGGCCGTCATCCTCGGGATCGTCGCGGTGTTCAAGGCCCGTGCGGGCACCGCCGGAGGCATGGGGATGGCGATCACCGGTGTGGTCCTCGGCGCGCTGGGCATCGTCGGCGCCATCTTGCTCACCATCGTGGGTTACAGCTTCTTCGTCGACTCGGGCGGAAAAGACTTCGTGGACTGTGTGAACAAGGCGGGCAACGACCAGGCCGAGATCGAGCGGTGCGAGCGCGAGTGGAATCAGAAGCTGGAAGACAAGTTCAGCATCACGCTCACTCCACCGCCCGCGCCGACGCCCCGGTAGCCGCCGCGCACGCCCGGGTCGTGGCGATCACCTCGGCGAAATCACGGCGGAAGTCGCCGTCGGGCGCCGCGACCCAGGTTCGGTAGCCGCTGTGCTCGTCGGCGGGTGAGGGCAGCACGATATGGCTGCCCGGCAACCCGATCGAGGCGCAGACCCGGAAAAGGTCGGTGAACAGTCCGGTATCCAGGTACGAGTTGTCTGTAGGCCCGGTCAGGAAAGTCCAGCGATCCGCGCGCGGATGCGCGATGATCGGCCCCGGCCGGGCCTCGGGCCCCGCGGCCAGCCGCTCGCGCACCTGTCGGCCGAACCCGCTCGGCATCACGACCGCGCCGACCGAGCCCACTTCCAGCATGATGCGACCGAGGAGCGGGTCAACGAGACCGTAGAGCCCGTTGTCATCGCGGTAGCGACGGCAGCGAGCGAACGCGTCCTGGATCGACGGGAAATCCGTGGACGCCAGATGCCTGCCCGACTGGATGCGCGATGTACTCATGACGAACAACCTCGCCTCGCTGTGGTGGACGCGTGCTCGGAAGAATCGATCGCTGGACCCGACCCTAGTCCTGGGCAAGTCACTTGACAATAGTCACCACGACCGCGCGGCGGAGTGGGCGTAGCATCCCCACACATGGCACCCGTCTCGCCCACCGTTGCCCGCTGGGAACTGGTGCTTCGGCTGCGGGAACTGCGTGAACAGCGCGGGTTCGACTCCGCGGGCTTCGCCAGGCGGGTGGGCTTCACGCCGGCCAACTGGTCGCACGTGGAGAAAGGCAGGCGCGTACTGACCACCGAGACCATCGGCCCGGTGCTCGAACTGCTGGAGGTGGAAGCCGAGGAGCGCGCGGAGCTGCTCGCCTTGCTCGAGGCCAGCAAGCAGCGCGGATGGTGGGCGAGGTCCTCGGCGTTGATCGGACCGGAGCTGCAGCGGCTCTACGGCATGGAATACGGTGCGCAGAGCATCCGCAGCTACGACAGCCTCGTCGTTCCGGGGCTGCTGCAGACCGAGGACTACGCTCGCGCGTTGATCAGCGCCGACGTGATGATCCGGCCTGTCCAGGTCGAGCAGCTGGTGGCGATCCGGATGCGGCGCCAAGAGCGGCTGCGCGGCGCGGACCCGGTCGAGTTGACCGCGGTGTTCGGTGAGGGCACTCTGCTCCAGCAGACCGGCGGCCCGGACGTATTGCGGGGACAGTTGCGCTACCTGGCCGATCTGATCGAAGAACTGGACACCGTCGAGGTGCGCGTGATCCCGTTCGCGGCCACCGCGGGCGCGGTACTCGGCGGGTCCAGCTTCCACCTCATCGACTTCGCCGGCGAGCAACTGCCCACCTTCGGCTGGGTGGAGAGCGCGGTGTTCGGCGGGGCCGTCGAGGACCCGGATCTGGTCCGCGATCTACGCTTCGCCTACCTGCGCGCGGTGGACCAATCGTTGTCACGGTTGGACTCATTGGCCCTGATCAGACGCTATTCCGGCGTGTAAAATCCTGCCCATGGCCATCACCGCGCGGCCGGTACGTACCGGCTGGTTCACATCGACCAGATCGAACAATGGCAACCAATGCGTCGAGGTCCGGTTCGATGGTGATGCGGTGCTCATCCGTGACAGCAAATATCGCCGCGACCCGGCGAACCGCCCCGCCGAAGAGCCCGTCATCACCGTTACCGCAGCCGAATGGACCGCGTTCCTCGATACCCTGCGCACCCGCGGGCGATCGAATGGCGAACTGCGCGCACACACCGCCGCCAACGGTCACACCACTCTGCGTCACGGCGGAAGCACCCTCGTCTACACCCCCGAGGAGTGGGACGCCTTCCTGCTCGGCGCCTACGACGGCGAATTCGATTGCATCGTCTTGCCTGCCTGATTTCCCTGTTCGACGCCCCCGGTCGGCTGCGGCCGGGGGCCGACTCATCCCCCACATCGGCATACTGGAGACCGTGACTTCCGAACCGACCCGTCCTTCCGGTATCGATCTGTCCTACCTCGACCAGGGCGTGCGGGTGCAGGACGACTTGTTCGCGCACGTAAACGGCAAATGGCTGGCCGAGCACAAGATCCCGGCCGACCGGGCCGTGGACGGCGCCTTCCGCGCGCTGTACGACCAGGCGGAACTGGACGTCAAGGCAATCATCCAGAATGCCGCGGACGCCGGCGCCGAGCCGGGCAGCGACGCCCGCAAGATCGGTGACCTGTACTCCAGCTTCATGGACACCGACGCGGTGGCCGCCGCCGGGCTCGCGCCGATCGCCGCCGAACTCGCCGCGATCGCCGAGGTCGGCGACAAGGTGGCTTTCGCGTCGCTGCTCGGCTGGTTGCAGCGCACCGGCGTCGGTGGCGCCGTCGCCGTGTTCGTCGACACCGACGACAAGGACTCCGACCGCTATCTGGTGCACGCCACCCAGTCCGGCATCGGCCTGCCCGACGAGTCGTATTACCGGCAGGACGAGTTCGCCGAGATCCGCGCGAAGTACATCGTGCACATCAACCGCATGTTCGCCCTGGCTGCCGCCGACCCGCAGGTCGCCGGGCTGCTGCCGGACGAACTCGACACCGTGGGCGAGCGCGTCTTCGCGCTGGAGCGGAAACTGGCCGCCGGGCACTGGGACGTGGTACGCCGCCGTGACGCCGAACTCAGGTACAACCTGACCACCTTCGACGCGTTGGCCGCCGAAAACCCCGAGTTCGACTGGGCCGCGTGGACTTCCGCGCTGGCCGAAGGCGTCGAGGGGGCAGGGTCCGAGCTGTTCGCCGAGGTGGTCGTCCGCCAGCCGGATTATCTGCGCACGTTCGCCCGGCTCTGGGCCGACGAGCCGCTCGCGAACTGGCGGGCATGGGCGGCGTGGCGGGTGCTGCGCTCGCGTGCACCGTATCTGACCGACGAGGTGGTCGAGGAGAACTTCGACTTCTACGGCCGCACGCTCACCGGCGCGGAGGAGAATCGGGAGCGCTGGAAGCGCGGCGTCACGCTGGTGCAGGACCTGCTGGGCGAGGCGGTCGGCAAACTGTATGTGGCCGAACACTTCCCGCCGCAGGCCAAGGCACGGATGGTCGAGCTGGTGGCCAATCTGCAGGAGGCCTACCGCCGCAACATCGCCGAGCTGGAGTGGATGGGCCAGGGCACCAGGATCGCCGCGCTGGAGAAACTGGAGAAGTTCACCCCGAAGATCGGCTATCCGGACAAGTGGCGGGACTACTCGGGCGTGGTGATCGACCCGGCCGACCTGGTCGGCAACTACCGCAGAGGCTACGCCGCCGAGCACGATCGGGAGTTGAGCAAGCTCGGCGGTCCGGTCGACCGGGACGAGTGGTTCATGACGCCCCAGACGGTGAACGCCTACTACAACCCGGGTATGAACGAGATCGTCTTCCCGGCCGCCATTCTCCAGCCGCCGTTTTTCGACATGAACGCCGACGACGCGGCCAACTACGGCGGCATCGGCGCGGTGATCGGTCACGAGATCGGGCACGGCTTCGACGACCAGGGCGCGAAGTACGACGGCGACGGCAACATGGTCGACTGGTGGACCGACGAGGACCGCGCCGAATTCGGCAAGCGGACAAAGGCGTTGATCGATCAGTACGACGTGCTCTCCCCCAAGGATCTGCCGGACGAGCACACCGTGAACGGCCAGTTCACCATCGGCGAGAACATCGGTGACCTCGGCGGCCTCTCCATCGCGCTGGAGGCGTACAAGATCTCGCTCGGCGGCGCCGACGCGCCGGAGATCGACGGGCTCACCGGCCTGCAACGGGTGTTCTACGGCTGGGCGCAAGTGTGGCGCACGAAAGCCCGCACAGAGGAAGCCATTCGGCGCCTGGCGACCGATCCGCACTCGCCGCCGGAGTTCCGCTGCAATGCCGTCGTGCGCAATATCGACAGCTTCCACGAGGCGTTCGGCGTCGAACCCGGCGATGCGCTGTACCTGGAACCCGCTGAGCGCGTGAAGATCTGGTGATCGCCGGGCCCGAGCGGTCTTGAAGAAAGCAAAAGCCGAACACTACGACCGATCGCCTCGAGCAATCGTTCGTAGTGTTCGGCTTCAGGTGGACCCGGGGTTGCCGGACCCTCAGTTCCAGTCGCCCAATCCGTCGCTCGCGCTGAGCGTGCCGCCCTGGGTGTTCTGCACGATCACCGGGTCGCCCCGCCGCGCGTTCTCGAAGAACCACTTGCCGTCTTCGGTGCTGACGTTCAGGCAGCCGTGGCTGGCGTTGGAGACGCCCTGCTGCGCGACCGACCAGGGAGCCGCGTGCACGAAGATGCCGCTGTTGGAGATGCGGGTGGCGTACTCGACCTCGAGCTTGTAGCCCTCGGGGTCGGTGATCGGCACGCCGTAGGTCGACGAGTCCATGATCATCTTGCGCTGCTGCTCGCCGACGATGTAGATGCCGTTCGGCGTCTCGTGCTTGGGCTTGCCCATCGAGGTGGGCATTTCCCGCACCACCTCCCCGTTGCGGGTGACGGTGATGGTGTGGGTCTCGTCGTCGGCGGTTGCAACGAACGCGTCACCGATGCGGAACGAGCTGGTGGTGCCGCCCGCCTGCACCTGCACGTCGGTGTTGTCCGGCCAGAAGTCGTTCGGCCGCCAGCGCACCTGCTTGTCGCCGCGCCAGTAGAAGTGGCCGGGAACAGGCTTCGACGAGGTGATCTGAATGGCCTTCTCGGCGGTGGCGTGGTCGGTCACCGGTTCCTTGAAGGTGATGATGATCGGCTGTGCGACGCCGACGACCTCGCCGTCGGCGATGTTGATCGAGGGCGGCGCGAAGTTCGCCTGCGGGGTGGGCTCGGTGGCCGCGGCGGCCGAGCCGGTGCCGATCCCCGGGATCGGTTCGGCGTGCGCGGGCGCGACGAGCAGAACACCGGCCGTCGCGATCGCGGCGGACAGCAGGACGCCCTCGCGCATCCGGCGGGTCAGCCGCGCTCCCCTGCGGCGAGCAGGCAACGACCCGGTGTGCAAAGCGGCATGCATAGGTTAATCGTCCATTCCATCTCTCGCGCGCACGCAGACGCACGCGTAGCGAGATCTTTCATTTCAGCGCGGAGTCAGAAGAGCGGCCCCACTGGTCTCGACGGCCCGACCCGTTGTCCATTCCTACCGTCCCGGCGCGTACCGAAGCCAGTTGCATTTCAGAGTTATTCACCACAGGGAGTTGTTGTGGCTCAGGTCACAATTGATTACGTCGGGTATAGATGAGGGGAAACGTCCCGGTCACGCGGGATCGCGCAGCGCCGAGTCGGTAGCCGAGCGGTCGCGAAATATGGTTCGCCACAAACCTGTTAGTGATGAAGCTCACTGACGATGGCGGACGAAATCGGGCGATACGGACCGGTAGTGATGGTGTGCGGCGCAGAGCCCGCGCCCACACCGGTTCGGTGCGCCCGGCAGCCTCGCAGAAGCGGCCGAGCCTAGTGTGCGGCCTGCTTGTGCTTGTGCTTGTGCACCGTGGTCTGCGCTGTTGCCGCCAGTCGCGCCAGCCTGGCGTCGCCGAGCGCGGTCACCATGCTGCCGAGCCCGTTGGTCACGAACGCGATCGACATGCCGAGATCCAGGTCGGCGTACGCGCCCGAGCCGCCCACCCCGTAATGGCCGAACGCATGGTGTGGTTGCTGCTTGGACATCAGCACCGGACGGTGATAGCCGAGCGTGAAGCGAATCGGCACGCCGAGCACGTAGTCGCGGCTGTGGGCGGGCTGCACCCGACCGATCGTCTCGATCGTTTTCGGGTCCAGGAATCGCACGACCCGCTCTGATTCGGCCGCGCCGACACCGTACACGCCCCGATCCGCCCGGCCCGCGTAGACGACTCCGCCGTTGGCCAAGGCCCCGTACATCCGCGCCAGCGCGCGCGCCGAGAACACCCCGTTCCAGCCCGGCATCACCGAGTCGTGCACCCGGGGGTCGCGGACCAGCTCGTCGAAGCTCTCCGGCATGCCGGCCTCGGCCAGCCCGCGCACCGGCCGCACCCAGGACAGCACCGAAGAGGCCGTGTTCCAGCGAATGCCCGGCGGACCAAGGGGGCGGAAGATCTTGGCGATCCGGTGTCGTTCGGATTCCGGGACGCGGAACCAGTACTCGTCCAGGCCGAGCGGCTCGGCGATCTCGCTGCGCAGCACATCGGTGAACGACGCGCCCGTCACCCGTTGCACGATTTCGGCGACCAGCCAGCCGAAGGTGATCGCGTGATAGCCGGAGGTGCGGATGCGCCGGGGGTCCGGCGGGCTGTCGGCCAGCGCCCGCACCACGGCGTCGTAGTTCAGGATGCCTTCGCGGCCGGGGACCAGGCCGCGCACCCGGTGCAAGCCGGCGCGGTGACACAGCACGTCACGAACCGTGATGTCGTCTTTGCCGTGCGCGGCGAACTCCGGCCAGTATTCGGCGACCGGTGTGTCGTAGCCGATCAGCCCGCGTTCGGCCAGGCGATGCACCACGGTCGAGGCCACGCCCTTGCCGGTGGAGAAGGTCAGCGCGACGGTTTCGCCGTTCCAGCGGCGCTCCTTGTCCGCCCAGCCGGCCCAGATGTCGACCACGGGGCGGCCGTCGAGGTAGACCGCCAGCGCGCCGCCCCCGCGCGCGGGCTGGGCGAACATGCCGAAGAACTGATCGGCCAGCCGGATGAAACGCGGGTCGACCAGCATTTCGCGCGGGGCCGCCAGTTTCGCGCGCGTGGAATCAGCGGGCTCGAAGCCGTCCGCCGCCATTGCCGAAACCATGGGGTCACCTCCTGACCGCCGTTATCCGGGCTGGTCAACCAGGGTAACTCGTTCAGTCGGTCTGCCAGAGCCCGAAAGGCGTGGCCAGGCACGCGTCGCCGGTACCGGCGTTCCACGCGAAGGCAGCCACGCCCAGGCAGACGACCGCTTGTTCGGCGGTCTCCACCCCCGCTCGCGACCCTTCGAACGCGATCGAGACCGCGAACGTCCGCGCCTCGGGATCGTCGGTGGTCGAGGTCAGCGCGACGGCGTCCGGGCCGAGGCCGACCGCCACCGGAACTCCACCGGCACCCGAACTCGCGCCGACGCCTCCCGCCGCGCCGATGCCGATGGCCGTCGCGCCGAGGGTCGCGTTGGCGTAGCCGACCCCGTCGATGCCGGTGGCTGTGGCCGTGGCTCGGCCGTGACTGTCGGTCGCCGCTCGGCAGGCCGTCTCCCCGTCGATGACGGTGATGTCGGTCCCGTGTTCGGATCGGCAGTGCACATCGACAGCGGCAGCCGTTCCCGGAAAGACGAGGGAGCCTCCGATCGCGGCGGTGGAACACGCGATTGCGCTGATCAGCTTCACCGGGGACTCCTCTCGCACCAGAAATCCCACCATACCCAGACCTATTGACCGCCGCGCGTTTCCGGCTCCGGCTCGACGTGCGCTCGGTCCATGGTGTATTCATGGCGTGGTATTTCAAGCACAGCCATGGCAACTTCGGATTCCGGGGGCGTGAGTTCGCCAAAGCGTTACAGCTCGGGAGGACTGTACGTGTCTCGTCAACTGACCTGGGGTCGTCTCGCCTTCGCCGGTCTCGCCATCGCGGCCGGGCTGACGTTGGTCGGGTGCAGTTCCACGATCAACGGTACCGCCCAGCCCGCCGTCGACAACGGCACGATCGACGCGGTCTCGGTGACCAACACGCCGAAACCGTCGTCCGGCAAACCCACCCCGAGCACCGGCAAGCCGACGACGAGCAAGCCCAGCGGCGACACCGACTTCCAGGCCGAGGTCGGTGACTGCGTGACACTCGGCGGCACCACCACCAACGCCACCATCGAGAAGGCGTCCTGCGGTAGTCGCGCCTCGAACTACAAGGTGATCGACAAGAAGGCCAAGAGCTCGCAGTGCAGCAGCGACGCCGACAACTACTACGCCGAGACGATCAACGGCATCGAACAAGGCGCGTTCTGCCTGGACATCGACTGGGTGGTCGGTGGCTGCATGGACGTCGGCGGCGATGATCCCAAGCGCATCGACTGCGCCGGTTCGTCGCCCGCGAAGGGTGTGAAGGTGGTCAAGATCCAGCAGGGCGCCGACGACGTCAGCGTCTGCGGCAGCGGCACCGGGTACGTCTATGACAAGCGCCGTTTCGTCGTCTGTGTCCAGGAACTCTGACCGGAACTTCCCATCGCCGGTGGACCGCTAAGTTGAGTTGGTGAGCACCACCGAGCTACCGCGGCTGCGGTCCGGCAGCGGTCGTTGGATTCTGCTGGCCACCATCCTCGGATCGTCGGTGGCCTCGCTCGACGCGACGGTCGTGAACATCGCGCTGCCGCGGATCGGCGAATCGCTGCATACGGATGTGGCCGGGCTGCAATGGACGCTGAACGGGTACACCCTCACCCTCGCCTCGTTCATCCTGCTCGGCGGCTCGCTCGGCGACAAACTCGGCCGCCGCCGGGTCTTCGTGTGGGGAACCGTGGCCTTCGCGATCGCGTCCGTGCTCTGCGGCGCCGCGACGAGCATCGAAATGCTGGTCGGGGCCCGGATCCTGCAGGGCGTCGCGGGCGCGATGCTCACCCCGGGCAGCCTGGCCCTGATCTCCTCATCGATCGATCGGCGCGACCAGGGCGCGGCGATCGGCCTGTGGTCCGGATTCGGTGGTGTGGCGGGCGCGCTCGGGCCGTTTCTCGGTGGCTGGCTCATCGAGGTCGCGGGGTGGCGGTCCATCTTCTTCCTCAACATTCCGCTCGCCCTGGTCGTGGTGCTGGTCGCGCTGAGACATGTGCCGGAAAGCCGCGATCCGAACGCGGCGGGGAAGCTCGACGTGCCCGGCGCGCTGGTGGTGGCGGTCGCGCTCGGTGCGCTGACCCTGGGACTGATCGACACCATGCCCCTGCTCATCGTGGCCGGTGTGGTGCTGCTCGGGGCCTTCGTTCTGATCGAATTGCGCAGTGACCACCCGCTGGTGCCGCCGTCGCTGTTCAGTTCCCGGGTGTTCACCGCCGCGAATCTCGTGACGCTGGCGGTCTACGCCGCACTCGGGGGCGTGTTCTTCCTGCTGGTGCTGGAACTGCAGTTGGTGGCGGGATACTCGCCGCTGATGTCCGGCGTCGCGACCGTGCCGGTCACGTTGATCATGCTCGTGCTCTCGGCTCCGGCCGGGCGCTGGGCGCAAGTGCACGGGCCGCGAATCCCGATGACCGCCGGCCCGCTGCTGGCGGCGGCGGGTCTGGTGCTGTTGCTGCGCATCGGACCCGACACCGGGTACCTGACCGATGTGCTGCCCGGCGTCCTCGTCTTCGGGCTGGGGCTCGCGGTGCTGGTCGCGCCGCTGACCGGAGCGGTGCTCGGCGCGGTCCCGGCCGGTGAGGCGGGCATCGCCTCGGGCGTGAACAATGCCGTGGCGCGGACCGCGCAACTGCTCGCCGTCGCGGCGCTGCCCGGGCTCGTCGGTATCTCGGATGCCCTGGATGATCCGGCAGCCTTCGACGACGGCTTCGCCGCCGCGATGTGGCTGTGCGCCGGACTGCTGGTGACCGGGGCATCACTCGCAGCGGTGCTGCTACGTCCGGAGCGGCGCGCGCCCACATTGGACAGCGTCGACTGCATGCCGCAGTGCGCGGTCGCCGGTCCGGCGGTGGCGCCGGCCGGAAGCGAGAAATAAGCGGCCCGAACGGATCGCTGTCCGCTCGGGCCGCTCATCGAATGGCGTCGGTGTTCGATTCAGGTCGGTATTCGATTCAGATCGGAATGTAGCCCGCGCCGACGCCCCCGCGTCCGTTGACGTCGGCCATGATCGCGCTCATGTTGGTGCCGACCTCAGGACCGAAGCAAGCCAGAGCCAGGTAGGCGTTCACCATGCCCACCAGCGTCGAGCCGACGACGACCGGAGCACCGGAGTCGCCTTCCACCACGCACATCTGGCTCCAGGTCTCGACATTCGTCCGGAACACGTCGCCCCACGCGATACCGCAGGTGTTACCGGTGGTGCGCCCTTCCTTGCAGACGATCTGCGGGAAGGTGGCCGGTGCGCCGAGTCCGGTGATGGTGACGTTGCCGATCCGGTTCACCGGGGTGATCCTGCCCGGATCGAACTGGATGACGGCGTAGTCGAGGTCGTGGTTGGAGTAGACGAACCGGCCGATCACGCCCGCGCCCCGATCGGCTTCGGCGTAGACCTGTGCGCCCGGGTCGCCGCAGTGGCCCGCGGTCAGTCCGACCAGACGCCCCGCGTTGTCGTGGCCGACAGTCGTGACCGTGCATTCGAATTGGTTGTCGATGATGATGCCGGATCCACCGCCCAACACCGGCGGGCCCGTTTGGGCGTTAGCGGCCCCAGCGCCCGTGCCGAGCAGCGCCGCGCCCAGGGCGACGGCGAAGGCGGCGTTGGCCACCTTGGCGAGTTTGCTGAACATGTCCCTCCAGACGTCGGAAGCCCGCACGATATCAATCTGTCGCACCCATCGTGTCAGTAATCGACCTCGGGCGCGTCACCTACTCCGGGGTTGTCCCCAATGCTCGGCGCTTCAACCCTATTTAATACATTCTTGATCAAACGTATCTTACCTCTTCGATAGCATTCGGCTATCGCATTTGTGAAAATCCCGTGGCCGTTAGTGATTCGGTGATAGTAAGGAGTCGTCGTGTTGGTCTCCGGAAACAAAATTGATTTTCGATGATAAATCTCCAAGTAATTCGTAGATCCGCTCGGCATAGCTGCGGATTCGCGCAGGTGGGCTGTGGCTTGTGCTAGAGGTCGGGCACCTGACTTTGGGCTCGTTCCCAGTGTTTCCAGGCGTCGACCATTGCTTTCCGGCAACAGTGAGCGACATCTATGACTGCGATCACAAGGGGGTGGTGTGTTCCGCACTACTCCGTAGTAAGGTGCGTCAAGCAAACGAGTCGTCGGGGCAGCCAACCGGCGTCGAGGAGGATTAGCCAGTGCAGTCGACCGAGAGTCCACCATCAGGGTCACGGTTCAGTGATGCGGTCGATTGGACGAGGTCTTACTGGCAAGATCATCCGAAGCGTTCGCTGGAGACTTTCGGCAGGCAGATCACCATGGGCTTCGCCGCCGTCGCCGAACTGTTCGTCTCGATTTTCCGCAGGCGCTTTCCCTTCGGCGAGTTCGTCCGGCAATGCGCGTTCATGGCCAGTGTCTCCGCGGCGCCGACGCTGCTGGTCGCCATCCCCATCGGCGTGATCGTCTCCATCCAGGTCGGATCGGTCGCCGGTCAGGTCGGCGCCACCTCGTTCATCGGCGCGGCCAACGGCCTCGGCATCATTCAGCAGGGCGCCCCGCTGGTCACCTCGCTGATGATCGCGGGCGCCGTCGGCTCCGCGGTCTGCGCCGACCTCGGCTCGCGCACCATCCGCGAGGAGATCGACGCCATGAAGGTCATGGGCGTCGACCCGCTGCGCAGGCTGGTGGCTCCGCGCCTGGGCGCCGCGATGCTGGTGAGCGTGCTGCTGTGCGGCTTCGTGGTCTTCGTCGGATTCTTGACCGGCTACATCTTCAATATCTTCGCGCAGAACGGCACGCCCGGCTCCTACGTCGGCACCTTCTCGTCGTTCGCGGTGACCACCGATCTGCTTGTCGCTCTCGGGAAATCGCTGATTTTCGGCCTGCTCGCGGCAATCATCGCCTGCGATACCGGATTGAACACCCGGGGCGGCCCCGGCGGTGTCGCCAACTCGGTGAATTCCGCGGTGGTGAGTTCCGCCATCATGCTGTTCGGGGTGAACCTCATCATCACCCAGGTTTACAACGCACTATTCCCGTCACAGGTGGTCTGAGCCGGTGTCATCAACCTATGTACCGCCGCTGCTGCGGCCTCTCCAGACGATCCGGAAATCCGCGCACGCACCGGTCGATCTGCTCGCCAGGCTCGGCCACCAGGTGTTCTTCCTGTTGCGCTCGATCGGGTCGATTCCGCTGGCGCTCAAGCATTACCCCAAGGAAGTGTGGCGCCTGCTGTCGGACGTCACCTGGGGCAACGGCAATCTCATCGTCGGTGGCGGCACCATCGGCGTCGTCGTCATTCTGAGCGCCTTCGGCGGCATGACCGTGGGCATCCAGGGTTACAACTCGTTGAACCTGCTCGGCCTGAGTCCGATCACCGGTGCGATCTCGGCGTTCGCGACCACCCGCGAACTCGGCCCGCTGCTGGCGACACTGGCCTTCGCCGCCCAGGCCGGCTGCCGGTTCACCGCGCAGCTGGGCGCCATGCGCATCTCCGAGGAGATCGACGCGCTGGAATCCATCGCCATCCGGCCGCTGCCCTATCTGATCAGCACCAGGATGTTCGCGGCGATGGTGGCCATCATTCCGCTCTACTGCCTCGGCCTCACCATGGCCTACGTCTCCTGCGCGCTGACCGTGCAGCTGATCGGCGGCACCGCCACCGGCACCTACCAGCACTACTTCTATCAGTTCCTCATCCCGACCGACGTCATCTACTCGCTGATCAAGGCGATCCTGTTCGTAGCGATCACCACGTTCATCCAGTGCTACTACGGCTTCTTCGCCTCCGGTGGCCCCGAGGGCGTCGGCGTGGCCGCGGGCCGTGCGATCAAGATGTGCATCATCGCGGTCGTTTTCGCGAACCTGTTCATGACATTGGCTATCTGGGGTGTCAACCCAGGCATTCGGATCTCGGGGTAAATACCAGATGATCATCGATCCCAGTGGGCGCGGGCCCACGATGCGACAGTTGCTGATCGCAGGCGTGTGCGGTCTGGTCGTCTTCGCGTTGGTGCTCGGCTTCCTGATGTTGCGCTACCAGGGGTATTTCCAGGAGAAGATCAACGTCACGGCGAACCTGACCACCACGGGTGACGGTCTGCCCGAGCAGGCCGACGTCAAGTTCCGCGGCGTGCTCGTCGGCGCGGTGAAGACCGTCGATGTCGCGGCCAAGGGTGAGCTGCAGCAGGTCCGGATCGAGATGAAGCCGGAATTCGCCGGCGACATCCCGGCCAACGTGACCGCCCGCGTGGTGCCGAGCAATCTCTTCGCCGTCACCTCGGTCGAACTCGTCTTCAACGGCCCGGCCGACCAGTACCTGCACGAGGGTTCGGTCATCGAGGAGGACCGCAGCAAGGGAACCATCGCGCTGCAGGACACGCTCACCACGGTGCGCAACATCCTCGACAAGATCGATCCGGTGCAATTCGGCCGGGTCCTCGGCACCCTGTCCCAGGCGTTGGACGGCAGCGGCCGGATGCCCGGCTCCACCGTCGAGCGGCTGGACCGCTGGCTGCTGGCCGTCGATGAGTCCATCCCGGATCTCGGTGTGCTGCTGAGCGACTTCTCCGCTTCGTTCAACGCGCTCAACCAGTCCGCGCCCGAGCTGGTCGACGTGCTCGGCAGCTCGGTGCAGACCGCGCGCACCATCGCAGACCGCCGCAGTGAGCTGGTCTCCCTGATTACCGGCACCGCCGGAACCATCGAGACGGTCAACGACCTGTTCGCCCGCAACCCCAACGTCGGCATCGAGGTCACCGCCGGTACGAACGACATGTTCGGCGCACTCGCCGCGGACCCGGACGCGATCACCAGGAGCCTGTTGAACCTGAGCGAGACGATGCGGCGGATGGACACCACGTTCACCTGGGGTCCGCAGAGGCAGCAGGTCTGGGACGCCGGTCTCACGCTCACCCCGTACCGCCCGTACACCGTGGCCGACTGCCCGCGCTACGGCGAGATGGTCGGCCCGAGCTGCTACACCGCACCCGCCGTCGCCGACGTCGGCGAGCTGCCCGAACAGCTGAAGCCGCGCGCGCTGGACTCGGCCGCCGGGCTCCCGCCGGTGGTGCCCATGCCCGGTCTGCCGCTGATTCCCGGCGTCACCACCCCGGACCCGAACCGCGCCACCGCGGCCGCCCCCACCGGCGGCGTGCCCGCGCCGTTCGCGGGCACCCCGCTCGAAGGTCTGTTCCCGATGCTGCCGCCGGGCTTGCTCCCGCCCGCCGCGGCACCGGCGCCCGCCGCTCCGGCCGCCGCGCCCGAGGGCACGCCGTCGGCGGCGCCGATCTCCTACCGGGGCGACTCGGCGATCACCGCGCTGCTCGGCCGCAAGCCGACCACCGCCGAATATCTGCTGCTGAGCTCGATTCTGAAGGGCGGAACCATGCAGGTGTCCGACAACGGTGCCCGACGATGAGCATTCGCAAACCGCTGATCGGATTCAGCATCTTCGCCATCGTGTCGATCCTGGTGACGGTGGTGGTGTGGAACACGCTGGCGCGCATCGTCAGCGGTGACACCTACACCTATTCCGCGACGTTCTCCGACGTGCTCGGTTTGCACGAAGGCGACGACGTCCGCATGGCGGGCGTGCGGGTCGGCAAGGTCGAGAAGATCGAGCGGGGCCGGGACGCGAACCTGAAGAAATCGGTCGCGAAGGTCACCTTCGTCGTGCAGCGCGACCAGACGATCTACGACGACACCAAGGCGCTGGTCCGTTACCAGAACCTGATCGGCCAGCGGTATGTGGCGCTGGCTCCCGGCAAGGCGCCGAACCCCGCGCCGCTGAGGAACAACGGTTCGATCCCGATCGACCGCACCGAGCCGTCGTTCGACGTGTCGGGTCTGCTCAACGGCTTCCAGCCCCTGTTCCAGGTGTTGCAGCCGGAGCAGGTCAACCGGCTGTCGGAGACGTTCATCCAGGCATTGCAGGGGGACGGCGTCTCATTGAGCGCGTTCATCGTCCAGGCTGCCCAGCTGGCCACCGACTTCCAGCGCAGAGACGCGATCCTGTCCGATGTGATCACCAACCTGTCGGGCGTGATGTCGGGGTTGGCGAAACGAGGAGATGAATTGGAGACCCTGGTAACCCAGACCCGGGCCTTGATCGGCGGGCTGTACGAGCAAGGACAGTCCTTGCTCGCATCCACCGAGCAGATCGCGAGCGCGACCACGTCACTGGTCGGCATGATGGACCAGATCCAGCCGAGCTTGCGCAACGCGCAGAACTCCACCAGCGCGGCGCTGACGCTGTTGCTGGACAACGGCGCCAAACTCGACCAGGCGGCGATCGACCTGCCGAACGTCTTGTCGGCGGCGGGCAGGCACACCTCCGAGGGCGCCTACGCCAACGCCTACCTGTGCGGGCTGGACGTGTCGCTCTACGGCATCCTCTTCCCCCGCGGTCTGTTCTCCCAGATCGGCGGAACCTCGCACTCGGCGGTGTGCCGCCCATGATGACCAGACTCAGGTCCAGGTTCGAAAGCAACCGGTACTTCTGGTTGGGCATCATCGGCGGCGTCCTCATCGTGGTGCTGCTGCTGGTGTCCAGCGTGTACAAGCTCATCGGCGTCGGCGAGCAGTCGATCAAAGCCGAGTTCGTGCAGGCCGCGGGCATCAAGGTCGGCGACAAGGTGAACATCGCGGGCGTGTCCTCCGGCCGGGTCGTCGACGCCGAACTGGAGGGCAGCCACGTGCTGCTCACGCTGAGCCTCAGCGACGACGTGAAGCTCGGCCCGGACGCCCGCGCCTCGATCAAGATGGCCACGCTGCTCGGCGCCAGGTACGTCGACCTGGAGCCGGGCGACGGCTCGGGCCTGAAGGGCAAGCGGATCCCGGTCTCCAACACCGCGGTTCCGTACAACCTGGCCGACGTGGTGCAGGTCGGCACCCCGAAGTTCGAAGCGCTCGACACCAGGAAGCTGGCCGAGTCGCTGAACCTGATCAACGAGCAGATGAACGGCTCGCCTCAGCTCACCGCCCAGGCGCTGGACAGCGTCGGCGCACTGGCCAAAGTGATCGATAGCCGCAAGGCCGAGGTGGACATCCTGCTCAAGGATTTGGACCGCGTCACCCAGATCCTCGGCGACAACCGCAACAGCATTCTGCTGGTGATCACCCAAGGCGAGGCCATCGCGAATCGGGTGATGGAGCGCCAGGCACTGCTGCGCCAGCTGCTGGACAACATCGCCGCCCTGACCAAGCAGCTGGAGGTGATCGGCGCGGAGAACAACGATCAGCTCGGCCCGACCATCCAGCAGCTGAACACCATGGCCGAAGGCTTGCAGAAGAACAAGGACAACCTGGACCGGATGCTGTCGCTCATGCCGCCGACCGTGCGCTACCTGGCGAACTCCTGGGGTGGCAGCGGTCCGTACGGTGACGTCGGCCTGCCGTGGCTGTTCCCGGACAACTGGTTGTGCTTCGCCGAAGTTATCGAGGGGTGCCAGGGATGAGATTCCGCATGGGCTTTCGGCCCGAGACCGTCGCGAAGACGCTGATGATCAGCGCCGCCGCGCTGACGGTCGGCAGTTGCTCGCTGCTGCCGAGCTCGGTGAACGACGCATTGGGTAATACCCTCCAGATCACCGCGGACTTCGACAACATCGCGGGCATCTACGAGGGCAACCCGATCACGGTGCTCGGGCTCGACGTCGGCAAGGTCGACAAGATCGTGCCCAAGGGCACTCTGGTCGAGGTGCACATGTCGATCGACAAGGACGTGAAGGTCCCGAAGGACGCGGTCGCCGCGATCATCTCGCCGTCCATCGTGACCGACCGGCACATCGAGCTCACCCCCGTCTACACCGGCGGCGAGACCTTGTCCGACGGCGCGCACCTGCCCAAGGCCCGTACCAAGACGCCGGTCGAGCTGGACACGATGATCAAGACCATCGACCAGTTCGCGGCCGCGCTGAAGCCGGAGCCGGGCCAGGAGGGCATCGGCCCGCTGTCCGGCCGGGTGCTCTACCCCATGCTCAACGGCAACGGCGAGAAGATTCGCGACACCCTCAACGCGCTGTCGAGTGCGCTGAAGGTCGGTGTGGACAACAAGGACGCGATCTCCAGCATCATCATCAAGCTGAACGATCTCACCACCATGCTGGCCGAGAACGACCAGTCGGTGCGCGACTTCAGCAACCGGGTCACCCAGATGACCGGCCTGCTCGCCGAGCAGGCCCCCGGCCTGCAGGCCACGCTCGACCAACTGCTCGCCTTCCTGCGGAACACCAGCACCACGTTGACCCAGTACGAGGATCAGTTGTCGGGGACCATGACCGGCCTGACCAACGTGACCCAGCAGCTGCGCGACAACGCTTACGGCCTCACCGAAGTCGCCGACCTGGCGCCGATGGTCATGCAGAACATCGACGGGATCGTCAACCGCGAGCACGGGTACGTCCGGCTGCACGCGGTGATCGGCACCGCGCTGTCGGGTGAGATCGTCAGCCTGTTCTGCGAACGCATCCAAATGAAGGCCGACGGCTGCCGCACCGGGAACATGCAGGACTTCGGACCCGACTACGGGCTCACCGCCGCACTGCTCGGACTGACGAAATGACGTACCGAATGACGATCAAGGCACGCAGGGCGCTGGTCGCCGTGGCCGCGGTGGCCGGTGTGGCGGTCACCTCCGGCTGCGGGCTCACCGTGGAGAAGCTGCCGCTGCCGAAACCGGGTCTGGCCGGAGAGACCTACACCATCCACGCGGTCTTCGAGAACGCGCTGAACCTGCCCGATCAGGCGAAGGTGAAGATCGGCGGCTCGGACGTCGGCGTGGTCACCGACATCAAGACGAAGAACTTCCAGGCCATCGTGGACCTGACCATCAGCAAGGACATCGAGTTGCCCAAGGGCAGCACGGCGGAGCTGCGGCAGGCCACCCCCCTCGGCGACGTGTTCGTCGCGGTGTCCAAGCCCAAGACCGAGCCCGGCGCGGAAATGCTGAACGACGGCGACACGCTCACCCTCGACAGCACCTCCGCGGGCGCGACCGTCGAGCAGTTGCTCATCTCGGTCTCCATGCTGTTCAACGGCGGCGGCATCGCCAGCCTGTCCAAGCTGGGCTCCGAGCTGGACTCCATCGTCGGCGGCCGCGGCGAGCAGCTGGCCCACCTGATCACCGAGCTGACCGGCGTGGTGGGCAGCTTGAACGCCAACTCCGCCCGGATCGACAGCGTGCTCGGCGAGTTCAGCACTCTCGCCAACACGCTCGAGGGCAGGCGGGCACAACTGGGCGAAGTGGCCGACACGCTGCCGCAGATGATCGGCGCCGTCGCCGAGAACAACCGGGCCATCGGCGATCTGCTGACCAAGTTGTCGACGGCCAGCGCCGCACTCGGCAATTACGCCGACACCTCCAGCGAACAGCTGACCGGACTGCTGGAGAACACCCGCCAGCTGATGGACGCGATAGCCAAGACCGGTGACGGCTTCGGCGTACTGCTGGACCGGCTGCGGGAGATCCGGCCGAAGGTCGACGCGACCTTCCGCGGCAGCAGCTTCGCGGTGTACGCGACCGCGACCAACCTGGACATCAGCGCGCTCACCGATCCGGAGCACGGCAAGTTCCAGGATCTGCACGACTTGCAGGACTTCGCGGGCAGCCTCATCCAGGTGCTGCAACTGGTGCAGGGCCGAATCGCGGGAGGACAGCGATGAGTTCCCTGCGCAAATTGCTCGGACACAAGATATTCCTGTCGAACGTGGGCTTGGTGCTCGTGCTGCTGATCGGCGCGACCTACCTGATGGTGAACGTCATGCGGGTCAACCCGTTGGCGTCCGACTACACGGTGACGGTGAACCTGGACCGCTCCGGCGGTCTACAGCCCGGCAACGACGTGACGCTGCGCGGGTGGCGGATCGGCAAGGTGACCTCGATCGAGCTGACCGATCGCGGTCAGGCCATCGCCGCTACCGCGCAGATCGAGTCCAAGTACAAGATTCCGTTGGACACCCGGATCGCGGTGCAGGCGCTGTCCGGCGCGGGTGAGCAGTACATCGACTTCCGGCCCAACGCCGAGCAGGGGCCGTACCTGGCCAACGGCGCGGTGATCAAGTTCGATCCGGAGAAGATCTACACGCCCACGCCGGTGTGGTCGGTGCTGGACAACTCCAGCGCACTGATCGCGCAGATCAATCCGGACCACTTCCAGGTCATCCTGAACGAGCTGGACATCGCGCTCAGCGGGGGTCCGGATCAGCTGCGCGGCATGATCAACGGGATCAGTCTGGCGATGGCCGGCCTGGACTCATTGCTCCCCCAGACCACGAACCTGATCACCAACCTGCGTACCATCGCCAACACGACGTCCAACGCGCAGCCTGATCTCGCCACTCTGACCAGCAACTCGGGAGTGCTGTTCGAGCAGTTCAACAACGCGAACGCGGAACTGCAACGCGTGCTCGAGCAGGCGCCGGGTCAGCTCACCAGCCTCGGTGCGGTGGTGGACCGGACGGCCGATCCGATCACCAGCCTCGCGACCAACTTCCAGGCGATCACCAAGGCGGCGCAGCTGCGGCTGCCCGCGCTGCGCGCACTGTTCCCCTCGCTCGCACTCGGAGGCGAAGCGCTCGGCGTCCCGGCCCACAACGGCGAATTCCACGCCATGATCGACATCTGGCCGCGGCCGTTCTGCACCTACGACACCCCGAAGATCCGCAACGAGGTCGTGCAGGACGGCACGATCCCGAAGTGGAACTACTGTGAGAACCCTCCGCCGGGTCAGTTGATCCGCGGCGCCGCGAACGCGCCGCGGCCCGACGTGCCGAACAACGGCGCGCACATGCCGCCGGGTGTGGATCCGAACGAGCGGACCCTGCCTCCGGTGCGGTGAGTCGCACCCGGCCCGGCGGCCATCCCGTCGGCCGGGCATACTCGCTGGTGGAACGCCCAAGGCTCGCTCTCGCGAGCCGCTGAAGCCAATCGGGGCGCATCGACGCGCGCCGGGAAAGTGCAGGTTTTATCGATGTCTACCGACGACGCCGCGACCGACAAGGACGCCGAGAGCATGGCCGCCGCCTCCGACAAGGACACCGACGCGGTGACCGGGAAGTCGGAGGATGCCGCTGGCGCGGCGAAGCCCGAGATGTCCAAGGCGGAGAAGGCAGACAAATCCGAGCCGGCCGCGAAGCGTGACTCGCCCAAGGCGGCCGCGCCCTCCGGGAAATCCACGTCGCTCCCGCTGGTGGCCGCGTTCGTGGCCGGTGTGCTCGCGGTCGCGGCGATCACCGCGGTGGTCGTGTTCTTCATGCAGGGCAAGGACCGCGGCGACAAGCTCGACGCGATCCGCGACTCGACCAACGCCGCGTGCACCTTCGGCAAGGACGTCTCGGTCTACGACTATTCGAAGAACCTCGACGACTACTTCACCAAGGTGAAGGCCGGCTCGACGGGCGAGTTCCTCAAGGAGTTCGACGACGCGACCAAGGCGTTGAAGGACGCGATGACGCAGGCGCAGGTCAAGTCGTGGGTCGATGACGTGCAATGCGGCTACCAGTCGGGTGACACGACCTCGGCCAAAGTGCTGGTGACCCTCACGCAGTTCCGGACCAACTTCACCCAGACCAACCCCGAGCGCCAGTTCGTCGTAGTGATCGCCCAGCTGCAGAAATCGGGCGACAAGTGGCTGGTCGAGAAGCTCGATTCGCCGATGCTGAAGGGTGCGGGCACCGGACTGCCGGGCGCTCCCGCGCCGGGCGGAGCTCCGCAGCCCGCACCGTCTGGTCAACCCGCACCGCAGCCGGGCAACTAGCCGAGCGCCTCCGGCGGTGGGCCGAGCCACCACCGCCGGAGGTCATTCGGGCAGCTTTCGGCGATTCGGGTGCATCAGAACAGCGTCAAAGTCTGTGGCGCCGACGGCGCGGCCGCCTTCCCCGCGGCCTTGTCCTTCGGCGCTTCCGGCGCCGTCGACGCTTCCTCCACAGTCACCGCGAGCATTTCCACGGTGTTCGCCTCGGCGACAGCCGCGGTGACCGCGGCCTGCCGAGCCGCTTCTCCGGCCAGTGCGTCGGCCTGCTCGTTGAAGTAGTTACCGACATGTCCCCGAACCCAACGGAACCGGACCGGGCCCGGCCTGCTCGCGATGGCCCGATCGATCTGCCGGACGAGTTCGACATTCTTCACCGCGCCACCGGTGGACGTGCGCCAGCCGTTGACCCGCCACCCTGCCACCCATTCCGAGGCGCACTTGATCGCATAGAGCGAATCGCTCTCGATGAGCAGGGGTTCGGACCCGGGATGGGCGACGATCGCCTCCAGCACCGCGCGCAACTCCGCGACCTGGTTGGTTCCGGACGCGGCTCCTCCGCTCGCCGAGGAGCCCTGATGATTGACCCAAGCCCAGCCGATGGCGCCGCCGGGATTGCGGAGGCAGGATCCGTCGGTGCTCACGATGATCATGGCTGGCACCCTACGCAATCCGACCGACAAGATCGGTACCGTGGAATTCCTCTATCTCCCTCCGTAACCGGGACTCGGTACGCCGTAGCGCCGATTTGACCGCGGCGTCGACAAGGCCGGCGCCGAGTCGCCCGGTGACTCCGCGAGGTGGACTGTACTCCGCCTCGGAGGTCAGCACCGAGCGTCCGTAACCCAACGGGTCGAAACGCAGTCTCAGCGTTCCGGACAATCGCCCCCGCAACGTATACTCGATCACCGCATTGCGGCGGTATTCGGTGATCTCGCAGGCGGAAGTCGGCCGCCACAGCGCGAGGCGTGTGGTGGTGGCGAAAGTCGCGCCGAGTCCGCGGTCCTGATCGCTGGTCGGCACGAAGTCCGCGATGCCGAACATCCAATCCGGTACGAACAGATGGTTGTCCGTGTAGTTGAAAGCGACCTCGACGGGCGCTCCGACGTCACTCGCGTACTTGATGTGGCCCATAGGCCCTCCCTGTCCCACGACTGGCGTTAAAAGTACTACAGCTCTCCTATTTATTCGAGGGCTCTGCGCGATTCGGTGCGCCGTTTTGCCGGATTCGACCGAATGGTTGGTTGGGAAGGGTTTGGTCCGGCGCCTGCTCAGAGCTGATCGACGATGTGCTCGGCGATCGGCATGGCCGAAGTCGCCGCAGGTGAGGGGGCATTGAGCAGATGGACCGAGCGCTCGGTGCGCTCGATCATGAAGTCGTGCACCAAAGTTCCGTCTCGCAGAACCGCCTGCGCGCGAATACCCGCTTCCCGCGGGAGCAGATCGGTGAGCGTCAGCTCCGGACAGTAGCGGCGGCACTGCGCGAGATATCCGCGCTTGAACAACGAGTTGCGCAGTTCACGCAGGCCGGTGCGTACGTTCGCCTTGGCGACCCGGTGAAATCCGGGAAACGCGAGAATTTCTCGCGCATCCCTGAGGTCGAGACTGCCTTTGCCGTAGCCCTCCCTGGCGAGGCCGAGCACCGCGTTCGGGCCCACGGTCAGCGCTCCGTCGATCGTCGGGCTCAAATGCACTCCGAGGAACGGCAATTCGGGGTCCGGGATTGGATAGATCAACGTGTTGACCAGTCCGTGCCGCTCCGGCGGCAGCTGGTAGTACTCACCGCGGAAGGGAACGATGCGAAAGTCGGTGCGCAGCCCGGCAGCTCGAGCCATCCGGTCCGCCTGCAGACCAGCGCAGACCACCAGGCGGCGTGCCGTCCACGAGCCGGTCGGGCCTGCGGCGACCACCGCGTCCGAGTTCTCGGTGAGCGCGGTGATTTCGGTGCCGAGCACGAATTCCCCACCCGCGCGACGAACTTCATCGGCGAGCGTTTCGGTCACCCGGCTGAAGTCGACGATGCCGGTGTCGGGAACGAACAGTGCGCCGACCCCGGTGACGCGCGGCTCGCGCCGAGCGAGTTCCGCCGCATCGATCAGCTCGACGGACACGCCATTGGTGATCGATCGTTCGTGGAGCGCGAGCATGCGTCCGGATTCGGCGTCGTCGGTGGCGACCAGGAGTTTGCCGCACACCCGATACGGGATGTCGTGGCGCGCGGCGAAATCCTTGGTCCAGCGCGCACCCCGGCGGCACAGCGTGGCTTTCAGGCTGTCCGGCGGATAGTAGATGCCGGAGTGGATGACGCCGCTGTTGTGCCCGGTTTGGTGGGCGGCCAGATGCTGCGCTTTTTCCAGCAGCACCAGGCTCGCACCGGGGTTGCGCGCCAGAATCCGGTGCGCGGTCGCGACGCCGACTATGCCGCCGCCGATGACGCAGAAGTCGTAGGCGCTCATGCCGAGCAGGGTAAACGGTAGGTCACACCGCCACGGAATTCGCTGTCCCGAGCGCGGGTTCGGCGGGGTGCTGGCGGCGGTCTCCGTCCGGCGATGGGGTTGCGGCGGGCGCGGCGTGACGATCGAGGCGCAGATCGTGCTCGCCGAGCTTCGGATCGGAGAACGCCAGTCGCACTTCACCGCTCCGAGTGTCGACGTCGGTGCGCATAGTGGTGACAGCGGACTCGTCCGGCTGCTGCGGCGCGGGTTCGGAATGGAGGAAATCCGTCAGCATCGTGAAGGCGTTCGTGTCCACGGTGACGGAGACGGTGTCGTGCTGGACTTCCGCGACCTGCGCACCGACATAGGCGTCGCCGAGCCGGATTTTGCCGCCGATAGGTGCGGGCGCGGTCGGCGCGGTCGGCTCTGTCGGCGAAATAATATGCGGGGCAGAGGTTTCCGGCTCGGCGGCACGTGGAGCGGAAACCGCCGCGGGCAAGGCGAAGCTGCTGCCGGTCAATGCCGGATAGGGGACGGCTCTGTGTCCCTGGTCGGGCTCGTGCGGGGTCTGCGGGGCTGTCGGCGCGGCGAGCCGGGTATCGGGGCGCTGTGAGTCGGCGATCTGTTGGACGACATAAGCGCCGGCCGCGGCGGTCAGGCTCAAGCTGGCGGCACCGGCGAGCACGACGGCGGCATGCCGCGCGACCTGGGCAGGACGGTGTGCTGTCACGATGCGTTCCTTTCCCTGCGATGCTGCTCCCACAGGCGACCAGCACCATGGGAAGCTGTACGCTCGTCCAGATTACCTGTGGGATCGGGGAGAGTGCCGCGTCGAAGAGAGCGGGATCACATCGACGCTCGGTCGTAAGGCCGAAAAATCACAGGTCCCCACCATGGACATGTCGTCGATGTTTCCGCGAACGCAGCGGCGGGTAAATATCATTCAGCTGGCGAGCGTCATTCTCGACTGCCACCTCGAGACACCCGGCCAACGGCGTCCGGCCGTCGACATGAACACGGCGCACCCAAGTGTGGCGCTCGCCCGCTCCCGAATCGTCATCGATCGGGTCGGGTGTGGGCGGGTCAGGCGAACTGGCCCGCTGTCCGCCCCGCACCCGTCGGACCTGCGAAAGCCTGCGCGATAGTGAGCCATTCCGCGGCGTCGTCGCCGTGCGCCGCGAGCGCCAGGTCGTCCGGATGGCGGCGCTGGGTCACCAGTAGGCAGAAGTCGAGCGCAGGCCCGGTCACGCGCTGCTCGGCGGTCTCGGGGCCCCACGACCAGATCGTGCGATCAGGCGCGATCAGCTCGACCCGGAATTCCGCCGCCGGGGCGGTCTTTCCGTGCACGGTGTAGGCGAAGTTCCTGGTGCGGACGCCGATATGGGCCACGGTGCGCAGGCGCTCCGTCGGCCTGCGGTACACGCCGAGCGCGTCGGCCACGTCCTGCCCGTGCGCCCAGGTCTCCATGATGCGGGCGGTGATCATCGACGCGGCGCTCATCGGCGGACCGAACCACGGGAGTTTGACCCCCGCGGGCACGGCGCGCAGCGCGGCGGTGAGCGACGCGCGGCCACGCCGCCATCGATCGAGCAGGTCGGCCGGGGGTTCGGTGGCGGCTTTCTCAGCCGCCTCGTCGACGAACGTGAGCGCACGAGGGCCGGCCTCGGCCAGCAGCTTCTGAAAGCCTTCGGCGTCCGCGGCGGCGATCGTCGCGACCTCGTCGGTCCAGGCCAGATGGCCGATCTGATGGGCGATGGTCCAGCCGGCCGCGGGTGTGGCGCGCGCCCACTCCTCGACGGCCAACGGGCCGACGAGTCGTTCCAGGTCCGCGCATTCGTCGGCGAAATCGCCGAGCAGCGCCTCGAGGTCAGCCATCCGTTCCCCTACCGATCCGGGCGCACCGCCTCGTGCGCCGCCGCCGTCCAGCATCGCAGCGGGACCAAAAAAAGGCAAGCATGCTTGTTTTATCTTGCCCGCAAAGAGCCTCGCTACCAGCCGAAAGCCACCAGGTGGGCCGCCCCGACGACGAGGCCGAGCACCGCGCCGTGCAGATACAGCAGCCAGGCGTCCTGTTCCACGGACGCGTAGAACATCTCCATGAACTCCCCCGGCGTAAGGTCTCGCAATTTGCGCGCCGCGAATCCATCGATGGTCTTGGCCTGCTCTAGGGTGAATTCTTCGTCCTCGGTCAGGGTCGGAGCCAGACCGACCGCGGCGCCCGCCGCGCCCACCGTGAGGTTGTCGAACTGGCGACGACCCAGAGCCGCCCGCACCAGTGTGGTGGTCGGCCCGAGTTGACGATTGATCTCGTCGGCGATCAACCGTTCCAGCAGTTGCCTGGTCTTGTCCCCGTTCGGGCCCTCCAGCAGTTCCTCGGACAGGTTCGGCAGCGTCAACACCTGGTAGGCCAGGATATGGGCCAGATCGGTCGCCGCCTGCGGCTGTCGTTTCGCCAGCAGCGCCTGCTTCCACAGGTACTTGTACCTCGGTTCCGGGTCGCCGGGCTCGAACACCATCTTCACCGCGATGACGTTGACGATCACACCGATCGCCGCCGAGGCGAGCAGGACGATCACCCAGCCCGGAACCCAGCCGAATACCGGAATGTGCTGGTGTACATGCAGATACAGGGCCAGCAGCACGCCGAAGGGAGCGCCGAGCAAGCCGATGCGCACCATGAAGCGCAGCTCGGGCGCCGCGATGGTGGTGGTCAGGTCCTTCAGGATGGCCGGGTTCTGCTGGAGGTAGCGGATCACGAAGCTCTTGATATCGATGAGCTGGTCGACGTTGTCGCCGAGCGAGGCGAAAGCGCGGCGTGACAGCGCGGGCAGTTCGCGATCCACCCGCTGGTAGATCAGCTGTTTGGCGGCGCGCGGCACCGTGCGCCACAGGTCCGGGTTCTCCCGGTACATCAGCTCGTCGACCAGCGGCCGCACCTGCTGGCGCGCGAGCACCGCGACGTAGTCGGCGATGCCGTCGAGGTCGAGTTCGTGGATGAAGTCCTTCGGGCTCCCGATCCGCATCAGCGCCTTGTCCACGCAGATGCTGGCCATCTTTTCCGCACGCGCCGGTATGAAGCCCTGGAATCCGAGGCGGCGGCCGTCGCCGGAGAAGGTGGGCAACACCTGGACCCGGCGCGGGAAGTAGGGATAGAGCACGTGCAGGCCCGGGATCCGGATGCCGCGGAACCGGATCGGCCAGAACAGCATCAGCACGCCGGTCCAGTTGGTCAGCCAACCGGCCAGCGCGCTGAAGATCGGGAACGTGATCAGGTCGACCACGAATTTCGGCTGCCCGGTCAATCCTTCCCAGTCGAGGAACACGCCAGCGGCGAGCGACGACATGGATAGGACTCCCTAAGCCGATCCGGCGGTACCGCCGGTATGAGATATCAAGGCCCCCACGTTCTCATTGCCTTGGACGGGGTGTCAACGAGGAGTATCCGGCGAATCGGAAGTCGAATGGCGGGGCGAGGATCCGAAGAGGCTCGGTGTCCGCGTCCGTGGCGCGCGTCACAGTTCCGAGTGGGGAATTCGCCGTCGGCGAACGTTCGGTCGGGGACGGAACAAACCCGAACCATCGCGGGTTGAGTAGGCATCGCTCAACTTTTGGAAGGGTCGAAGACGTGACTACACCACAGAACCTGCCGGTGCTGTTCCTGACCGATCCGATCGTGCTGCCGGGCATGGTCGTGCCCATCGAACTGGACGAATCGGCGCAGGCCGCGATCGATGCCGCGCGCGCCGCCGGGACCGACGCCGTGCTGCTCGCGCCGCGCCTGAACGAGGGCTACGCCACCTACGGTGTGGTCGCCACCATCGAACAGGTCGGCCGGATGCGCGGCGGTGCTCCGGCGGCCGTCCTCAAGGCCGAACGGCGCGCAAAGATCGGGCACGGGGTCACCGGCCCCGGCGCGGCCTTGTGGGTCGAGGCGGAGCCGGTCGAGACT
This sequence comes from Nocardia asteroides, assembly GCA_019930625.1. NCBI lineage: Bacteria > Bacillati > Actinomycetota > Actinomycetes > Mycobacteriales > Nocardiaceae > Nocardia > Nocardia asteroides. The sequence goes on along the minus strand of CP082844.1, from coordinate 1,813,838 downwards.
TCAGCCCCGGACGGCCGCACCAAGGAACTGGCCGCCGAATACAAGAAGCTGGTCGTCTCGGTGCTGCAGCGCCGCGAGGCGTGGCAGATCATCGATGCGGTCAATCAGTTGACCGATCCGTCGGCCATCGCCGACACCGCGGGTTACGCCACGTACCTCACTTCCGAGCAGAAGCGTGAACTGCTCGAGACCCCCGAGGTGGCCAAGCGGCTCGCCACCCTGATCGAGTGGACCAAAGCGCACATCGCCGAGGCCGAGATCAGCGAGAAGATCAGCGAAGACGTGCGCGAGGGCATGGAGAAGAGCCAGCGCGAATTCCTGCTGCGCCAGCAGCTCAACGCCATCCGCAAGGAACTCGGTGAGGACGAGCCGGACGGCGCCGACGATTACCGCACCCGCGTCGAGCAGGCCGATCTACCCGACACGGTTCGCGAAGCGGCGCTGCGCGAGGTCGGCAGGCTGGAGCGAGCCAGCGATCAGAGTCCGGAATCCGGCTGGATCCGGACTTGGCTGGACACGGTGCTCGAGCTGCCGTGGACGGTGAAGACCACCGACAGCACCGATGTGTCGGCCGCCCGCGCGGTCCTGGACGCCGACCACCACGGTCTGGACGAGGTCAAGGACCGCATGGTGGAGTACCTGGCCGTCCGGGCTCGCCGTGCGGCCCGGGGCCTGGAGGTCGTCGGCGGACGCGGCTCCGGCGCGGTGCTGGTGCTGGTCGGGCCGCCCGGCGTCGGCAAGACATCGCTGGGTGAGTCCGTGGCGCGGGCGCTGGGCCGCAAGTTCGTCCGCGTGGCTCTGGGTGGCGTACGCGACGAGGCCGAGATCCGTGGCCACCGCCGGACCTACGTCGGCGCACTGCCCGGTCGCATCGTCCGCGCCATGAAGGAAGCCGGTTCGATGAACCCGGTCGTCCTGCTGGACGAGATCGACAAGGTCGGCTCGGACTTCCGCGGCGACCCGGCGGCCGCCCTGCTCGAGGTGCTGGACCCGGCGCAGAACCATACGTTCCGCGATCACTACCTCGATCTGGACCTGGACCTGTCCGACGTGCTGTTCATCGCCACGGCGAACGTGATGGAGACCATCCCCGGCCCGCTGCTGGACCGGATGGAGCTGATCACCGTCGATGGCTACACCGAGGACGACAAGGTGGCCATCGCGCGCGACTTCCTGGTGCCGCGGCAGCTCGAGCGCAACGCGTTGACCGCCGACGAGGTGACGGTCAGCGAGGAGGCCCTGCGGGAAATCGCGGCCAACTACACCAGGGAGGCCGGGGTCCGGCAGATGGAGCGGCTGATCGCGAAAGCGTTGCGCAAGGCCGCCACTCGGCTGTCGGAGCGCGAGAGTGTTCCCGCTGCGGCGGGTTACGACCCCGAACTGGGCTACGAGGTGCCGGTCGAGGAAGCACTGACGATCGGATTGGACGACCTGAAGGACTACCTGGGTCGTCCGCGCTTCACCCCCGATTCGGTGGAACGCACCGCCGTCCCGGGTGTGGCCACCGGCCTCGCCGTCACCGGCGCGGGCGGCGACGTCCTCTACATCGAGGCGAACGCCGCCGAGGGCGAGCGCTCCCTGACGCTCACCGGCCAGCTCGGCGACGTCATGAAGGAGTCCGCGCAGATCGCGCTGACCTACGTGCGCTCCCACCTGGAGGAAATCGGGATCGAGCCGTCGGTGCTCGATCGCAACATCCACATCCACTTCCCGGCGGGCGCGGTGCCGAAGGACGGGCCGTCCGCGGGCGTCACGATGGTCACCGCTCTGGTGTCGCTGGCGCTGGGTCGTCAGGTGCGATCGGATGTCGGCATGACCGGTGAGGTCACGCTGAACGGCCGGGTGCTGCCGATCGGCGGCGTGAAGCAGAAGCTGCTCGCCGCCCAGCGGGCGGGGTTGAAGACGGTCTTCATCCCGGCGCGCAACGAGCCGGATCTGGATGACGTCCCGGCGGAAGTGCTGGCCGCGCTGGATGTCCGCCCCGTCGCCGACGTGGCCGACATCCTGGCCTACGCCATCGAACCGGTCACCGAACCGGCTTTGGGTCCTGCCTACGCGGCAACCGCCTGACCTGTGCTGGAAGGGCCGGGCACGGAGAATGCTCCGTGCCCGGCCTTTCGTCTGCCGCATGGCGCGCGAGCTGGGCGCACTGGGTCCACGACCGATTCGCGCGTGGGGCGAGTCAGGCGGGGTTCGAGTTCGTCAGGTCGCTTTCCGCGAGCCGGGTGGTGCCTTGTGCCACCGCGCACAGGATCGGTTCACGGTCGGCGCTCTCCGCGTAGATCCGGCAGTGGGCAACCGCCTGGCGGCGCGTCGACCCGGTGACGGATGCCTCGGCGCGCAACCGAGTGCCCGCGGCCGGTCGCAGGTAGGTGATGGTGAAACCGCCGGTGAGCACGTTCGCGCCGAGAACCGTCCCCGCGGCGAAGGTGAGGGCGTTGTCGGCGGCGTAGGCGAGCACGCCGCCGTGCACGTAGCCGAACTGCTGGGTCAGTTCGCGGCGCAGCGGGATGATCAGGGTGGCGGCTCCGTCGCCGAAGGCGGTGATCTCGGTGCCGACCAGGTCGGCAAAAGGCTGTGCGGCCAGCACTTTCCTGGCGCTGTCGAGGCTCATGGTTGTTGTCATCGGGATACCTCTTGCGCGGCTCGGATGCGATCGGCGGCGAGGGCGAGCCATGCGGCGTCGGCGAGTTCGCCCGCGACTTCGGCCGGGGCGATGCGCATCTCGCCGCCCAGCCACTGCCGCGTGTATTCCTGCGCGGGGCCCAGCCACAGCGCGTAGACCAGATCGATCGGCAGATCACGCACCACCCCGTATCCGGCGTGCGTGCGCCACCAACGCGTCACATCGGACAAGAAGCGGCGATTGCTCTCGCTCTCGCGCACTCCTGGCGGACGGGCGGAGGTGAGCACCGTGGCCCGGTACTGGTTCTCGCTCACCCACCGCAAGTGCTCGCGCACGCCGGAGGTGACGCCCGCACGCGCGTCGGTGCTGTCGCCCACTACCGCCCAGAAATGCTTCTGGTAGTCCGTCAGCGCGTTGGCCCACACCTGCCGGTAGAGGTCGGCCTTGTCCGGGAAGTGGTGGTAGAGCGCCCCCACGCTGGCACCCGCCGCGTCCCGGATCTGCGTCAGCGTCGCGTCGAGCGCACCGTGCTCGGCGAACTGGCGCTCGGCCGCCAGCAGTAACCGATCTCGAATCTTCATATACCGAATTTAATTCTGTTTCTCGGGCAGCGCAATGCGCATGGCGAGACGTGCTTCCTCGACGGCATGGGACTGCCGGGCGAACATCGGCGGATCTGCCTGGCAGCGGCGGGCAGTTCGCACCCATGGCGGGTCCGGCACCCTGGGAACGGTCCAGCGAGGTGTCCGCGGGACACACGCACGCTCGCGGCGCGGTGGAAACGCCGGTCGGCCGCCGATTCGCACTGGAATTACGCATGGTGTCGCAGCACTGCGGTAAGAACGGCATGTGGCCAGATGGCTGTTGCACGTCGATCTCGACCAGTTCCAGGCGGCGGTGGAATTCCGCCGTCATCCGGAACTGCGGGGACTGCCGGTCATCGTCGGCGGCCACGGCGATCCCACCGAGGCGCGCAAGGTGGTGACCTGCGCGTCCTATCCGGCACGCGCGTTCGGCGTGCGGGCCGGGATGCCGTTGCGCAGCGCCCAGCGCAAGTGCCCCGACGGCGTCTTCCTTCCCTTGGACATGACCGCCTACGAGGACGCCTCCGACGAGGTCATGGCGCTGCTGCGGACGTTTCCCGGGCGGGTCGAGGTGTGGGGCTGGGACGAGGCGTTCCTCGCCGCCGACACCGACGACCCTGAGGCCCTCGCGCACCAGGTGCGCGCCGCCATCGCCGGACTGGAACTGACCTGCTCCATCGGCATCGGTGACAACAAGCTCACCGCCAAGCTCGCGACCGGTTTCGCCAAATCGGCGGGCAAGTCCTCGGCCGAGCCCGTGGCCGGCGCGGGCGCCGCCACGGGCGTCTTCCGGCTCACCGCGGCGAACTGGACCGAAGTGATGGCCCATCGCCCGACGAACGCGCTGTGGGGTATCGGCGACCGAATCGCCGCGCGTCTCGCCGACCTCGGCATCCGAACCGTCGGCGACCTGATGGCGGCCGACCGGCATCGTCTCGCCGCGGAGTTCGGGCCGAACACCGGGCCGTATCTCCGGGTGCTCGGCCACGGCAAGGGCGATACGGATGTCACCACCGAACCGCGAATCCCCGTAGGTCGCAGCAAATCCGAGACCTTCCCGCACGATCTGACCGATCCCGGCGAGATCCGCGCCCAAGTCGCGCGACTGGCCACCGAGGTCGCCGAGGAGATGGCCGCGGCAGGCCGGATCGGCACCCGTGTTTCCGTGACGGTGCGCACCAACACCTTCTATACCCGCAGTAAACAGGAGAAACTCCCCGAACCGACCATCGACGTCGCGCGGATCGCCGAGACCGCGCTGCGGATCGTCGACCGGTTCGACCTCGACCGGCCGGTTCGTCTGCTCGGCGTCCGGCTGGAACTCGTGCCGCAGTAGCTCCCGGACCCGTCCGGACACTCGTATGCTCGTCCGCATGGAGTTCTGGGCGATGGTGGCACACGAATCGGATAGCGGGATCGTCCTGACCCGGCAGCAGGTCGGCGAGGATTTCCTCGGGCCGGGCGACGTGACGATCAAAGTGCACTACTCGAGCGCGAACTACAAGGACGCTCTGGCGATCACCAAGGGCGGCGGAGTGGTCCGCAACTACCCGATCGTGCCCGGAATCGATCTCGTGGGCGAAGTGGTCGAGTCCGCCGACGACGATTTCGCCCCGGGTGACCCGGTGATCGCGCACGGATACGACATCGGCGTTGCACACAACGGCGGCTTCGCCGAATACGCCAGGGTGCCCGCCGAATGGGTGGTCAAGCTGGAGGATCTGAGCCTTCGTGACGCCGCCGCGCTCGGCACCGCCGGTTTCACCGCGGCCCTCAGCGTGCAGGCACTGCTCGATCGCGGTCTCACCCCGGACGCGGGCCCGGTGCTGGTCACGGGCGCGACGGGTGGAGTCGGCAGCGTGAGTATCGACATCCTCTCCGGGCTCGGCTTCGAAGTTATCGCTTCCACCGGCAAGACCGATGCGGGCGACCTGCTCAGTGAGATCGGCGCGAACGAGGTGATCGGAAGGCTGCCCGAGGAGCCGAGCGCCAAGCCGCGGCCCCTGACGAAGGCGCGGTGGGCCGCGGCCGTGGACAGTGTCGGCGGCGCCTCGCTCGCCTACGTTCTCAGCGCCATCGGCTACGGCGGCGTGGTCGCGGCCAGCGGCCTCACCGGCGGATCCGAGCTGCCCACCACGGTGATGCCGTTCATCCTGCGCGGCGTCGCCCTGGAGGGCATCGATTCGGTCAACCTCCCGATCGAGCGCCGTCGCGAAGTATGGTCCCAGCTCGGCAAGGACTTGCGCCCTCAGCATCTTTCGACCCTGGCGAACCACGCTCCGATCACCGAGGTGGAGAAGGTGCTGCGCTCCATTCAGAAAGGCAGCCACCGGGGCCGAACCGTTCTCGGCGTCTCGGGCGAATTCTGATCGTCACCTGCGTGCCTGCGCTCGGCGGGCCCGGGTAGCGCTCGCGGAACCCGGACCGGACGCATGCGGCGCGCGCCGTGACGAGGCCCGGCTCGATCCGTTCGAGCCGGATTTCGGTGGTTGACGGGCCGGGGTTCGGTCCCGCATCGGCACCGGCGAGCGTTGTACGCATTCGCGAACACCGTGCGCTACGCTGGAGATGGACGAAAGGAGTGCCATGCCCGCGGAGAAGCAGCCGGTGGGATCGGTGTGGACGCGCCCGCGGCGCGGCCGGGAGCAACCGGCGCTGACCAGGGAACAGATCGTGGCCGAAGCGGTCGCGCTATTGGACGCGGAGGGCATGGAGGCGCTGAGCATGCGTCAGCTCGGCGCTCGCCTGAACGCAGGCGCCACCTCCCTCTACCGCCACGTGGCCAATCGGGACGAGCTGATCGAACTGGTGGTCGACGAGGTCTACGGTGAGATCGACGTCCCACGGATCGATGACCCGGCGCAATGGCGCGCCGCGGCGCAGGAGTGCGCAACGAGCCTGCGCGCGATGATCCTGCGGCATCCGTGGATGGCCTCGACCCTGGGCCAGGTCGGGCTGTCCTATCTGGGCCCGAACGTTATGCGGCTCAACGACCGGATGGTCGGGCTGTTCGAAGCCGGTGGCTTCCCCGCCGAGGAGGCGGGCGACGCCATCGGCGCCGTCATCAGCTACGTGGTCGGTATCGGCATCACCGAGGCGGCGTATCTGAGCATGCTGACTCGCAGCGGGAAGACGGAGAAGGAGTGGCTGGCCGAGCTGCGCCCGGCCGTCGAAGCGGCGGCGCGCGAGTTTCCGCGAGTCGCGCAGGAGAACTGGAACCAGGATCCAGAACGGTTGCGCGAGCGGAAGTTCCGCTACGGACTGGACCGGGTGCTGGACGGGCTCGACGCACGCCGGGCCACCTGACGCGCACCTCGCGCGACGCCGCGCGTGGGAAGGGTGCCACCATCGAAGGCTCCGATCCGATACGGTTCTTCCGCATCCACCCACGTGCTCGCTCCGGTCGAGAGGCGAAGTCTGTTGCCCGCGAAGCCGTTCTGGCGTTCGATTTCGATAGCGGCGGTGTCCGTGCTGCTGGCCGTGCCCGCCTACAGCCAGGCCGAGCCGGTGGCCGACCAGTACCCGGCCGGCCTGGACCGGTTCTATCGTCAGCTGCCCGAGTGGAAGCCTTGCGGTGTCGAGAATCTGGACAAAGCTGGTGGCGAGTGCGCCGACGTTCTGGTGCCGCTGGACTACGGGCGGCCTGGCGATCGCACGATCACCGTGGCGATATCCCGGGTGAAGGCGGGCGATCCGGCACGGCGCCGGGGAGTCCTGCTGTCGAATCCCGGCGGTCCCGGCGGGCCGGGCCTGGACAGCGTGGATCTGCTCGGTGACGTGCTGTCGCCGGATGTGCTGGCGAGTTACGACCTGATCGGGATGGACCCGCGCGGGGTCGGCGAATCCAGCCGCAGTCCCCGGTGCGGGTGGCCGGTCGGCGAGATGGTGCGCTCGGCGGGCTTGGAACCGCTGGGTTTTGTGCACGACACCGTGCAGTCCGCGGGCATGGCCGCGAGCTGCGTCATCCGCGATCCGGACTTGGTGCGGCAGTTCACCACTCGCAACACGGCGCGCGACATGGACATCGTCCGGGCCGTCTTGGGCGAGCAGAAGGTCAACTTCTACGGCTTGTCCTACGGCACCTACCTCGGCGCGGTGTTCACGCAGATGTTTCCCGAGCGCACGGATCGAATCGTGCTCGACAGCGCGATCGACCCGGACCGGTACTGGACCGGCTTGGTGCAGGACTGGGGTCCCGCCGACGAGATCGCGCTGGACGACTGGGCCGTGTGGGCCGCCGCCCGGGACGACGAGTTCCGGCTCGGCGCGACTGCGCAGCAGGTGCGGGCGAAGGTCGAGGAACTGGTGCGCATCGCCGCACGGCAACCGATCGTCATCGATGGGTTCGCGATCGATGACCACTGGCTTCCGTTCATCCTGCACGCCTTGCTGACGAACTTCCGGTTGAACGAGCCGTTGGCCGCGACGGTGCGTGAGATCGCCGATGCCGCGGGCGGCCCGCCGACGACCTCGCGTACGCCCCGGTTGCGCGCCATTGTGCAGGCGCTCCGGGACAACGAGAACTCCGTGCTGGCGCAGATCGCCTGCGGCGATGTCGGCGCACCGATCGATCCCACCTGGTACTGGCGCACCATCGAAGAGAACCGGGCCACGCAACCGGTGTTCGGCGCGCTGGCGGGCAACATCCAGCCGTGCGCCTTCTGGCCTCGCCCGGTCGAACCTCCGACGGTGGTCCGGAACGCGGTGCCCGCGCTCATCGTGCAGGCGACGGGAGATCCACGCACCCCTTACGCCCACGGGGTTCGACTGCATCAGCATCTGTCCGAGTCGCGCATGGTCACTCTGCGCGATGTCCGTATCCATATGACGTTCCGGCCCGAATTGAGCAGTTGCGTGAACGACGCGATCAACACCTACTTCGGCGCGGGGGTGCTGCCGGACACCGACACCACCTGCACCGCGGACCAGACTGCGAGCTAGCCGGTAGCCGCGGTCAGGCCGCGGCCGTGACGGGCTCCTCGGCGAACTGGGTGCGGTACAGCTCCGCGTAGCGGCCGTCGGCGGCCAGCAGTTGGGTGTGCGTGCCACGCTCCACGATCCGTCCCTGCTCGAGCACCAAGATCTGGTCGGCGGCGCGGATCGTCGACAGCCGGTGTGCGATCACCAGCGCGGTCCTGCCCTCGAGCGCTTCGGACAGCGCTTCCTGCACGGCGGCTTCCGAGGTCGAGTCCAACGACGCGGTCGCCTCGTCCAGGATCACCACGCGCGGCTGCTTGAGCAGAAGGCGCGCGATGGTCAGACGCTGGCGCTCACCGCCGGAGAGCCGGTAGCCGCGCTCGCCGACCACGGTCTCCAGCCCGTCCGGCAAGGAAGCGACCAGCTCTCGCAGGCGGGCGCGTTCCAGCGCGTCCCAGAGTTCGTCCTCGGTGGCCTCGGGCCGCGCGAGCAGCAGGTTGGCCCGGATGGTGTCGTGGAACAGGTGCCCGTCCTGAGTGACGAGCCCGACCGTTTCGCGGATCGACCGGCTGGTCAGCTCGCGCACGTCGGCGCCGTTCAACCGCACCGCGCCGCCCTCGACGTCGTAGAGCCGCGAGACCAGCTGGGCGATGGTGGATTTGCCCGCGCCGGACGAGCCGACCAGTGCGATCAGCTGACCGGGTTCGGCCCGCAGCGATACCTGGTGCAGCACCTCCACCCCGCCGCGAGTGTCCAGGTTCGCCACGTCCTCCAGCGAGGCCAGCGACACCTTGTCGGCCGACGGGTAGCCGAAGCTCACCGCGTCCAATTCCACCGCGACCGGGCCCTCCGGAACCGATTTCGCGTCCGGCGCGTCCTCGATCAGCGGTTTCAGGTCGAGCACTTCGAAGACGCGCTCGAAGCTCACCAGCGCGGACATGATCTCCATGCGGGCGCTGGCCAGCGCGGTCAGCGGCGAGTAGAGCCTGGTCAACAGCAGCGACAGCGACACGACCGCGCCCGCGTCCAACTGTCCGCGCAACGCGTACCAGCCGCCGAGCCCGTACACCAACGCGATCGCCAGCGCGGAAACCAGCGTGAGCGAGGTGACGAAGACGGTCTGCAACATCGCGGTGCGCACGCCGATGTCGCGCACCCGGCGCGCCCGCAGTGCGAATTCCGAGGACTCCTGCTCCGGACGGCCGAAGAGTTTGACCAGCGTCGCACCCGGCGCGGAGAAACGCTCGGTCATCTGGGTGCTCATCGAGGCGTTCAACCGGGCCGCTTCCCGCTGCATGTCCGCCAGGCGGTTGCCCATCCGGCGCGCGGGGAGCACGAACACCGGGAGCAGCACCAGCGCGAGCACGGTGATCTGCCAGGAGATGCTGACCATCACGGCGAGCGTCAGCGCGAGGGTCACCAAGTTGGCCACCACGCCGGACAGGGTGTCGCTGAACGCGCGCTGGGCGCCGATGACGTCGTTGTTCAGGCGGCTGACCAGCGCACCGGTCCTGGTCCGGGTGAAGAACGCGACCGGCATCTTCTGCACGTGGTCGAACACGGCGGTGCGCAGATCGAGAATGAGCCCTTCACCGATCCGCGCCGACATCCATCGAATCGCCAGCCCGAGCCCGGCGTCGAACACCGCGAGCACACCGATCATCGCGGCGAGCAGGACGACCACCCGTGGCGCGTCGCCGCCGACGATCGCGTCGACCACCCGGCCCGCCAGCACCGGCGTCGCCACGGCGAGCACCGCGGACACGACGCTGAGCAGGAGGAACGCGCCGATCCTCCGTTGGTGCCGCGCGGCGAACCGGATGATGCGCTTGGCGGTGGCCAGGCGGAACGGCCGCTGTTCCTGCGGCGCGTTCGCCCGTCGGTACATCTGGCTCCACGCCACGGATTCGATGCTCACGTTCTTCTTCCTCTCGCTCCCCGCCCCATCAAAGACCTGGCCACCGACACTAAGACCTCAACAATGGTTCAGTTCAAGTCGATTCCGCCCGCAGGGCGTTTCCGCCGAGGGCGAAACCGAGATCGTTCGAAGGACCGGCACATGGGCGAGGGCCGCGCGAACGGCCGTGCCGACGCCCCGATACGGAAGACGCCACACCGCGGCAGAGAGGCAATGAAACCGCGAGTAGCGGCCCGCCAGAACCAGAGGTGCGGATGCCGAACGAGACCATATGGCGGTGGAAACGCCACGGGACCAGCCACGCCGAGCTGAGCTGGGGCGGCGCTGGAAAACCGACACCACCTAGGCTGGCGGAGTGACCGAGAACCGGATGGCGGCACTACGCGGCAGGATCGCGGGTGAGGTCGACACGTCCGAGCGCCGGCGGGCGGAGTACTCCTCGGACGCGTCGAACTACCGGGTTCTCCCCGCCGCGATCGTCTTCCCTCGGACCGATGAGGACATCGCGCTCACGCTGGAATTCGCCCGTGGCCACGGTTTACCGGTGACCGCGCGTGGCGCGGGAACCTCGGTGGCGGGCAACGCGATCGGCTCCGGGTTGGTGCTCGACTTCAGCAAGCACATGAACAGGATCGTGGCGATCGATCCCGTCGAGCATGTCGCCACCGTGCAGCCGGGCGTGGTGCTTTCGCGATTGCAGCGTGCGGCCCGGCCGCACGGCCTGCGCTTCGGACCGGATCCCTCGACGCAGGATCGCTGCACCTTGGGCGGCATGATCGGCAACAATGCCTGTGGCCCGCGCGCCGTCGCGTGGGGGCGCACCTCCGACACCGTGCGCGAGCTGCGCATCCTGGACGGCACCGGCGTCGAACGCAGGCTGGCCGCCGACCTGTCCGCGGTGCCGGGTCTCGCGGAATTCAGCAGGGCGCATCTCGCCGTGCTGCGCACCGATCTCGGACGCTTCGACCGGCAGGCATCCGGATACGGCTTGGAACACCTGCGGCCCGAACGGGGCGCGTCGGCGGCGAAGGCGTTCGTCGGGAGCGAGGGCACCTGCGGTCTGCTGCTGGAGGCGACGGTCGAGCTGGTCGAGCTGCCCACGGCCACCGTGCTCACGGTGCTCGGATACCCGGACATCGCCACCGCCGCCGACGACGTTGCCGCCGTGCTGGCCTGCGCGCCGATCGCGGTCGAAGGCATCGATGCGCGGCTGGTCGACGTGGTCCGCGCGCACGGCGGACGGGTTCCCGACCTGCCGCGCGGCGGCGGTTGGCTCTTCGTGGAGACCGTGGGCCGGTCACCGGCCGACGCGCTGGCCGTCGCGCAGCGCCTGTGCCGGACGGCGGGGGCGGTGGACACCCGGATCGTCACCGACCCCGGGGCCGCGGCCGCGCTCTGGCGGATCCGAGCCGACGGCGCGGGGCTCGCGGGTCGCACACCCGACGGGCGACCGGCGTGGCCGGGGTGGGAAGACGCGGCCGTCCCACCCGCGCGGCTGGGCGCCTACCTGCGTGATTTCGCCGCGCTGACCCGCGACCACGGCGTCGATGGGCTGCTGTACGGGCACATCGGCGACGGCTGCATCCACGTCCGCCTCGATCTTCCGATCGCCGACGCGCCGAATCGATTCCGTGCGTTCCTCTTCGACGCGGCGGAGCTGGTGGTCCGGTACGGCGGTTCGCTCTCCGGCGAGCACGGCGACGGCCGGGCTCGCTCGGAGTTGCTCTCGGTGATGTACTCCCCGGCGGTGCTCGACGTCTTCTCCGGCTACAAGGGGCTGTTCGACCCCGAGGACATCCTGAATCCAGGTGTGCTGGTCGCGCCGCGTCCGATCGATGCCGACCTGCGGCTGGCCGGACTTCCGCGCGTCCGGCCGTCGAGCGGTTACGCGTTCGGAGATGACGACGGCGATGTGGGCGTCGCGGTCCATCGCTGTGTCGGTGTCGGAAAATGCCGCGCCGACGGCGGTTTCATGTGCCCGTCCTACCTGGCCACCCGGGACGAGAAGGACAGCACGCGCGGGCGGGCCCGCGTCCTGCAGGAGGTGGTGCGCGGCGCGCTGCCCTGGTCTTCGGAGGCGGTCGCCGAGTCGCTCGATCTCTGCCTGTCGTGCCGGGCGTGCCGATCGGACTGTCCGGCGGGCGTGGACATGGCCACCTACAAGTCGGAGACGCTGCATCGCCGCTACCGCCGTCGGCCGCGCCCCATCGATCACTACGCACTGGGCTGGCTGCCGCGCTGGTTGTCCGCGGCGAGTCGCATGCCGCGCGTCGTCAACGCGCTGGCAGACCGGGCCGTGCTGCGTCGAGCCGGTTTGCGAGTGGCGGGCATCGACCCGCGCCGTGACGTGCCACGCCTGGCCCAGCGCACGTTCCGCCGGATCTGGCGCGATCTCGACGAGGGCGCCTTGCTGGCCGAGTCGTCGTATGCCCCCCAGGAGCGGGCCGGAAGCGGCTCGGGCGAGGTGATGCTCTGGATCGACTCCTTCACCGACGCGTTCGATCCGGAGATCGCGCTGGCCGCGGCACGGTTGCTGACCACCCTCGGATACCGCGTCCGGATTCCCGAGCGCCGTGTCTGCTGCGGACTCACCTGGATCAGCACCGGGCAGCTCGAGGGCGCACGTGCCCGGTTACGGTCCACGTTGACCGCGCTGGAGGAGCATGTCGAGGCGGGTGGTCTGGTCGTGGGACTGGAACCGTCCTGCACCGCGGTCCTGCGCGCGGACCTGACGGAACTGTTGCCGGAAGACCCGAGATCGGCCCGGACCGCCGCCGCCGTGCGCACCCTCGCGGAGTTCCTCACCGAACAGCCGACTTGGCGGCCGCCGACGCGAACCGGACAGTCGGTGGTGATTCAGCCGCATTGTCACCAGCACGCGATTTTCGGATTCGATGCCGATCGCCGACTTCTAGCCGGTATGGGCCTTCGAGTGACGGAAATCACTGGATGCTGCGGTCTGGCGGGAAACTTCGGAATGCAGGCCGGCCATTACGACATTTCAATGGCGATAGCGGAGAACGGCATGCTGCCCGCCCTGCGCGCCGCGGGCGAGGACGCGATCTTCCTCGCCGACGGCTTCTCCTGTCGTACCCAAGCCGCTGCCCTAGCAGGGCGAAACGCACGCCATATCGCGCAGTTCCTCTGGGGTAAGTGACCATTTCGCGCGCCCGCCGAGAACTCGAGCGGGCGCGCCGCATGGTTCAGCTGCCGAACGGCAGGGTGCCCGGCGGAATCTGGTAACCCGAGCTGCCCGCGAAAAGCCCGCCCCAGGCGTTGAGCAACCAGTTGAGCACATTGGTGATCATCAGAGAACCTCCGTCATGGCTACAGCCAGCTATTTGCCGATCGAGATCAATATCGCGGTGAATCCCGTACCGTTACATCCGATTCGGGGGACTGTGATTATGCGCAAGCGGTATGAAAAGGCTTATGGTGTGTCTCGGATAATAATCCGTGTCCCCCGGGTGGAGGGGGACGCGGCACCGCGCGCCGCACCGGGCAGAATGATGCGGTGCGCAACCTGACGGTCGAGCCGGGAGCGAGCCGGACCGTGATCACGGATCGGCCGATCGATCTGGCGTCCACCGTCGCTCCACTCGGCCGCGGCACCGGCGATCCGTGCCACCGGGTGACCGGCGACGGCGCGCACTGGCACGCCTCCCGCCTGCCGACCGGGCCGGTAACCTACCGATTGACCCAGTCCGGTCCGTGCACGGTGCAGGCCCGCGCCTGGGGGCCGGGCGCGGCGGAATTCCTCGATGGTCTCGAGCACATGCTCTGTCTGGACGAGGACGTCTCGGCGTTCCTCCCGGATCATCCGAAGCTCGTCGATGCTTGTCACCGCTTCCCCGGCCTGCGCATGTTGCGCACGGGACTGGTGTTCGAAGCCTTGGTGCCCGCCGTGCTGGAACAAAAGGTGCACACCATCTCAGCGCGGGCGTCGTGGCGCAAGCTGGTGCGGCAGTACGGCGAACCCGCGCCGGGTCCCGCTCCGGAAGGAATGCGGCTGCCGCCGGACGCCGGTACTTGGCGGCGGATTCCTTCCTGGGTCTACCACCGGGCCAATGTCGGACCGCAGCGCGCACAGACCATCGTGCGTGCGGCTCGGATCGCCGAGTCGTTGGAGCGCGCGGCGCGGGTCGATCCCGCGGAGGCGGCCCGCATGCTGCGCACTGTCCCCGGTATCGGGGTGTGGACTGCCGCGGAGATCGCACAGCGGGCTTTCGGCGACGCGGACGCGTTGTCGGTCGGCGATTACCACCTGGCCGCCGCCGTCGGTTGGACCCTGCTCGGCCGACCGCTCGATGACGACGCGATGGTCGAATATCTGGAACCGCTTCGTCCGCACCGTTATCGGGCGATCCGCCTGCTGGAAATCAGCGGCCACTTTCACAAACCCAAGTTCGGTCCGCGCACCGCGCTGACGGATCACAGCAGGCACTGAGTCCCCATCATTCACATGCGCACCGTGCCACCGCTATTTTTCCCAGTTTTGCCCATTCTTTATCAGTCGATCCCGGTCGGCGCGACGCGAAACTAGAGGTAGTCGCGCCACACTCGGTCATCGCCGCATTCTCATCGGTACGCGAGCGGGAGCCACTGTCGGAACGTAGGGGCTCCGGTATGGCGCGCACCTAAATGGCGAACCACACAACTGCAGGGGGTTGTCAGTGGAACAGAGCTCGCTCAGGGATACACCACGGTCCAGATGTCAGTTCTATCGGCGCGAATGTGATCTGCCCGCCGTGGTCGACCCGCCCGAACTAGGGCGGATCGTGATGCGTGCCGGATCGGTATGGGCGTTGACCATGCCGAGCAGCCTCGGACAGGCGGTCAAGGCGCACATGCAGAGCACACGCGTCCGGCTGGGCCCGATCCTGGCGCACCCTCGCTCGAATCGATGGACTTTCCTGATCGCCCCGGACTTGCCCGAGAGCGATACGCGGCTGTTCGCGGAGCTGTTCCGGCTGAACGTGTCGGTATCCCGCACCGGATCGACGATCGCGTTGCCGTCGCCGACCGCGTCGGTCGGCGCGATCCGCTGCTGGATCGTCCCGCCGCGAAACAGGTTTCGTCCCTCCGGCCGAGTTGTGGTCGCGGCCATTCGCGCTTGGGCAGGGCCGCCGTCGCGCCGCCGCTGAGCCGGCGGTGCCGCTGAAATCATCGAACGGAATCATCGTTGCCGCTCGACGTACCGGCCGATTCATGCGACCGGATTTTCGCCCGACAGTGCCGGTCAGCGGCGGTACTATCGGGCGCGCGTGAGTGCGTCCAGCAGGAGTGCTGGGTTCTCGGTCCGTACACGTCTGCCACGGCAGACAGCGAAGGAGTGCAATTCGTGAGCATTCAGGGGAACGCGAACATAGACCTGACCGGCGCCACGTGGCGGAGGGCGGGGGAAGGCGAGGGGAACGACAGCGTGGAGGTGGCGCTGCTCGCCGACGGACACGTGGGTCTACGCAACGGGAAGGACCCCGACGGGCCGGTGCTGATCTTCACGCCCGGGGAGTGGGCCGCGTTCACGGCTGGTGTGCACGACGGTGAGTTCGACCGGCCGCAGTAGGGCACGAAGGCGTCCGAGGATCACGAAACGACACTTTTTCGGCAACGAAAAGGCGTTTGCCGAGGCCGAGCACGGGTATTTCTTTATGCGTGGACCGAGGGCTCAAAAGCTCCCATTCCCGGTACAAGAAATTGCGGCCTGGCGATTGGGTGGAATGGCTGATCGTCGCACTGTTGTTCGCGGTGTCGGCGGTCGGAGTCTTCGTCCTCACCAACTCGTTGCTGTCGGCTCTGTTCGTCGGCTTGCTGGTGTGGATCGTCGCCCTCGGTGTAGTGGCAACTCTGTAAGGGTGCGCCGACCGGCCGGGAATCTCCCGGCCGGTCGTCCTCGGCGGTCTAGCGGCGGAACAGCTTGTTGCCCAGCCACACCAGCGGGTCGTATTTCCGATCGGCCACCCGCTCCTTCATCGGGATCAACGCGTTGTCGGTGATCTTGATGTGTTCCGGGCAGACCTCGGTACAGCACTTGGTGATATTGCACAGGCCGAGACCGTGCTCATCCTGGGCGAGGTCGGTGCGGTCGCCGACGTCCAGCGGATGCATCTCCAATTCGGTGATCCGCATCAGATAGCGCGGTCCCGCGAAGGCTTGCTTGTTCTCCTCGTGGTCCCGCACCACGTGACAGGTGTCCTGGCACAGGAAGCATTCGATGCATTTGCGGAATTCCTGGGAACGCTCCACATCGATCTGCTTCATCCGGTAGTCACCCGGTTTCAGATCGGCGGGCGGCGTGAAAGCCGGTATCTCCCGCGCCTTTTCGTAATTGAACGACACATCCGTCACGAGGTCCTTGATCACGGGGAAGGTACGCATCGGCGTCACCGTGATCACTTCGTCCTGGGTGAAGGTGGACATCCGCGTCATGCACAGCAGACGCGGCCGGCCGTTCACCTCGGCCGAACACGAACCGCACTTGCCCGCCTTACAGTTCCAGCGCACGGCCAGGTCGGGCGCTTGCGTGGCCTGTAGCCGGTGGATGATGTCGAGCACCACCTCGCCCTCGTTCACCAGAACGGTGAAATCGTGCAGTTCTCCGCCGTCGAGATCGCCGCGCCATACGCGGAATTTGGCGTCGTAACCCATCGTTACGCCTCTCGCTCCGTCGAATGCCCGGCCGCGGCCGGGTGCCCGGCGAGTTCATCCGGTGTGTAGTACTTTTCGAGCTCGCCGAGATCGAAAAGGGCGAGCAGGTCCGATCGCATCGGGGGCTGTTCCTTGCGCGTGACGGTGACCTCGGGGATCGGTTCACCGGCCGTGTTCGGTTCCACCGCGCAGACCAGCAACTGGTTGCGCCAGGTCGGATCCATCGACGGGTGGTCGTCCCGGGTGTGCCCGCCACGGCTCTCCGTCCGCAGCAGCGCCGCCTGGGCCACGCATTCGCTGACCAGCAGCATGTTCTGCAGGTCGAGCGCCAGGTGCCAGCCTGGATTGAACTGGCGATGGCCCTCCACGGTCACGTGACGGAACCGGGCGCGCAGCTCGGCGAGCTTGTCGATGGCCTCCCGCACCTCATGCTCCTTGCGGATGATGCCGACCAGGTCGTTCATCGTCTGCTGCAAATCGGTGTGCAATGTGTAGGGGTTCTCACCGTTGCCGTCGGCGGGGGGATCGAACGGCGCTACGGCGGCCTTCGCGGCTTCGGCGACGTCGTCATCCGAGACCGACGGCCGCTCGCCGAGCTGTTCCACATAGGCGGCGGCGCCGAGTCCGGCCCTGCGGCCGAACACCAGCAGGTCGGACAGCGAGTTGCCACCCAGACGATTGGAGCCGTGCATGCCGCCGGAACACTCCCCCGCGGCGAACAGTCCTGGCACCGTGGCCGCACCGGTGTCCGGCTCGACTTCGATCCCGCCCATCACGTAGTGGCAGGTCGGACCGACCTCCATCGGCTCCTTGGTGATGTCCACGTCCGCGAGCTCTTTGAACTGATGGTGCATCGAGGGAAGCCGCCGCACGATCTCCTCGGCGGGCATGCGGGAGGCGATGTCGAGGAACACGCCGCCGTGCTCGGTGCCGCGCCCGGCCTTGACCTCTTCGTTGATGGCGCGCGCGACCTCGTCACGCGGCAGCAGATCCGGCGTGCGGCGCGCGGAGTCGTTGTCGCGCAGCCACTGGTCGGCCTCTTCCTCGGTCTCGGCGTACTGGCCCTTGAAGACCGGCGGAATGTAGTCGAACATGAACCGCTTGCCCTCGGTGTTCTTCAGCACCCCGCCGTCGCCGCGCACGCCCTCGGTGACGAGGATTCCCTTCACGCTGGGCGGCCAGACCATGCCGGTCGGGTGGAACTGGAGGAACTCCATGTTGATCAGGGTCGCGCCCGCGCGCAGCGCCAGCGCGTGCCCGTCGCCGGTGTACTCCCAGGAGTTCGAGGTCACCTTGTACGACTTGCCGATGCCGCCGGTCGCCAGCACCACTGCGGGAGACTCGAACAAGATGAAGCGGCCGGATTCCCGCCAATAGCCGAAGGCGCCGGCGATGCGGTCGCCGTCCTTGAGCAGTTCGGTGATGGTGCATTCGGCGAACACCTTGATGCGCTTTTCGTAGTCACCCGTCTCGGCGAAATCCTCCTGCTGCAGCGAGACGATCTTCTGCTGCATGGTGCGGATGATCTCGAGACCGGTCCGGTCGCCGACGTGCGCGAGGCGCGGGTAGGTGTGGCCACCGAAATTGCGCTGGCTGATGCGACCGTCCGGAGTCCGATCGAACAGGGCCCCATAGGTTTCCAGCTCCCACACCCGATCGGGCGCTTCCTGGGCATGCAATTCGGCCATGCGCCAGTTGTTCAGGAACTTGCCGCCGCGCATCGTGTCCCGGAAATGGACCTGCCAATTGTCTTTCTCGTTGACGTTGCCCATCGCCGCCGCACAGCCGCCTTCGGCCATCACGGTGTGGGCCTTGCCGAACAGTGACTTGCACACCACCGCGACGGACAGCCCGTGCTCCCTGGCTTCGATGACCGCTCGCAATCCGGCGCCGCCCGCTCCGATCACGACGACGTCGTATTTGTGCCGTTCCACTTCTGCCATGCAGAGAAACTCCTCAGTGAGGCGGTCAGTCGATGAACCGCAGGTCCGAAATCGTCTTGCTGGCAACCAACATGACGTAGAAGTCGGTCAGCACGAGCGTGCCGAGGGTGGTCCAGGCCAGCGTCATGTGCCGGGTGTTCAGCTTGGAGACCTGAGTCCAGAACCAGTAGCGCACCGGGTGCGCGGAGAAGTGCTTGAGCCGTCCACCCGCGATGTGCCTGCACGAGTGACACGACAGTGTGTACCCCCACAACAGGATGACGTTGCCGAGCAGCACGATATTGCCGAGACCGAAACCGAAACCGCCGGACTTGCCGTGGAAAGCGGCGATGGCGTCGTAGGTGTTGATCACCGAAACCAGCACGGCCACATAGAAGAAGTAGCGGTGCGCGTTCTGGACGATCAGCGGCAGCCTGGTCTCGCCGGTGTACTTCGCGTGCGGCTCGGCCACCGCGCAGGCGGGCGGGGAGAACCACACCGACCGGTAGTAGGCCTTGCGGTAGTAGTAGCAGGTCAGGCGGAAGCCGAGCAGGAAGGGCAGCACCACGAAGCCGAGCGGCAGGATCGCGGGCAGCTCACCGAACGGCGTCCCGAAATGACTCGAACCCTCCACGCAGGAGGTGCTCAGGCACGGCGAGTAGAAGGGCGTCAGGTAGTGGTATTCAGGAACCCAATATGCCGTGCGCACATACGATCTGATCAAACCGTAGACAAGGAACGCACCTAGTCCGAGCACCGTGACCAGTGGGGGGATCCACCATCGGTCGGTGCGCAACGTGCGTTCCGAGATCCGGGCCCTTGTTCTGCTGAATACGCCGGTGCCCGCTTCCGGGGCGGCGGTCGGTGCGGCACTCACTGGTGGATGCCTCGCTGATCTTGTGTGCGGGTGGTCATCGTTACCTCCGCAATCGAATGTGATGCTGAGCACCATACGACACGTCCGCTATTGATCGAGCGGGGTCTCCACAAACCCGCCCCGCTGTCAACCGTATGATTTGCGCCACATTCAGGGTGGCTCCTGATTGCTTGCGCCCGGTAGGGAGCTAACCGGACTTTTCGAACTCGGCCCGAGCGGAACGAGTTCGAAGTAGGTCTGATCGGACGAAAGCGGGGTCCGTGGATTGCCATTCCAACAGCCCCGCAGCAGCTGCTTGCCGAGTCGCCAGGAACGAGAAGCGGGCGCGATCGCAGCCCGGTACCAGGTACGACGGTGCAAGCTCGGTTCGGGGTCGGCGTGAAGCGGGTAGCGGAACTCGGGCTCGTCCCGGTGGGCTTCCTGACGGCTGGGCCGCAGCCGGATTTGGTCCCGGTGGCGCGGCTCAGGTCTGCGCCTGCGTGCGAAATAGCCGATAGCAGGAGATTCGCTTACCGGTATTCGATCGAACTCAGGAGAAACTGCTCAGCGGAGGCGGCGGCACAGGCGCCATGAAACTCGGGCCGTGCTCGATGCGAACGGTGCGATGGTCGAGTTCGGACATCCGATCGGGTGCGGCCGGTCCGGCCCACCGTGACGACGTCGCCGGGTGCGTACAGACTCCTGTGGAGACCGTGGCTGCTTCCAGGCATCACCGCAGGCGGCGCGCCTGCGAATACCGGCGGTCCGGCCGCTGGGTTCCTCAGGGAGCGGCCGGTGCGCCGTCACGGCAGACACCGGCCCGAACACATCGCGGATGGGCGGCCCCCGCCGCCCATCCCGGTTACTTCGTCCGCGGCCGGGAGTGGAAGCCGAGGCCTTCGTCCTGCGCCCCCATCCAGGCGGCCTCGTCGGACTTGCTGTCCGGCACGTAGATGACGTCCTGAGGGCGGCGGTGCACCTCCGGGGGCGGTGACTGCTCGAGTTCGTCGGCGTCGATGACGAGGCGCTCGAGGTCGTTCTCCAACCGGCGCACCGTGCTGGCGTCACCGTACTGCGTACGCAGCGCGGTGACGGATTGCCGGAGCTGGCCGACCGCGTAGCGTAGTTCCGCGAATTCGCTGCGTGTCATCGATACCTCCTGTATTGACTGGCGGACATACGAACTCGGGGCTGTGATGCGCGGTTTCCGTCTGCCTTGAACCGCACGTCACCGAGTCGTGTGACCCACCACACAACGTGATCTACAACACAGTACCGAAAGAATTCGTTCCTGGCTCGTGCAAGGTCGGAACTCGCTGATAGCCGCTGGGTTGGCGAAGGTCAGCCGGTGGCGGCGTACTCGGTGCAGGAGCGAGCCGCGGCGAAGGCGCGTTCTACGAGTCCCGCGATGGACAGCGCGACCTCTTCGGCCCGCTCGAGCATCACGCTGTGCCCGGCGCCTTCCAGGCGCACCAGCTCGGAACCGGTCAGCTGGGAAGCCAGTGCCACCGAGTGCGCGAACGGGAAGATGATGTCCGCCGAGCCCGCCAGCACCAGCGCGGGTATCGCGCCGAGCCGGTGCAGGGTAGCCGTCTCGTCGAAGGTGATCAGCGAGTGCAGGAAGCCCGCCATGGTCAGCAGCGGCGTGTCGTTCATCATCGCGGTGGCAAGTGCGGCGATCCGGGGGTTCACCTTCCTGGCGCCGAAGTCGGCCTCGCGCATGAGCGGCGCGAACAGGCGGCGGGTCAGGAGCTTCGATGCCTGCAGGACCCTCGGTGCGCGGGTGACGGCCGCTAGCAGCGAGTTCACCGCTCGCCGGTTCAGCAGGCGCGCCAGCCCCACCTCGGTGATCCCGTTGGCCGCGGCCGCGAGCAGGCCCACGCCGACTATGCGCGTGCCGATCGCCTCCGGGTGGAGCCGGGCGTAAGCGAGCAAGACCATCGCGCCCATCGAGTGGCCGACCAGGATCACCGGCCCGGTCGGCGCGACCGTCCGCAACACGGTGTCCAGGTCGTGGCCCAGTTGCTCGATGGTGTAGGTCGAGGGATGCGCCACCCCGGATTCGCCGTGGCCGCGGTGGTCGTAGAACACCATCCTGGTGTCGTCTCCCCACTGTCCGAGCAGCCGGTCGCGCAGGTAGGACCAGGATTCCGCGCGCAAGCAGTGACCATGGACGAAGACGACGGTCGCGGTGGCGGCCTCGGCGCCGAAGACGTGGACCGCGAGGGGGACACCGTCCTGGGCCGACACCGTCACTCGGTGGCCGTCGTAATCGGCGGCGCGGCGGGCGATGGTCGTGGACATGGCACCCTCCTCGACGAGGTACCTGGTCAAGCACTTCCTGCCCAGTTGTCGAACTGGATTTCCGCGCCGTTAGCGCCCCACACCTGCCGTTATGCACACGTTGTCCAATCGAGGCTGCCAGTCCATCGGGCGCTCGCCGCCGTGTGCGTATGAAAATCTAGACACAGATAGCTCTAGAACTAGATTCACTGATATTGCTCTGTCCGCTTCGGGATATATGAGGTGCCGCGTTGGCAATATTTGCCTCTCTAGGAAAAATTAAAGAATGGCGAATATTTTTGTGAGCGAGCAGCCCGTCCCGCACCCGGGGCCGAACATCCGGGGGCGACGACGGGCTCGCTCCTCGATCAGGCCTGTGCGCGGGTTCGCGTAGAGGGCAGGAACGGACGCAAGAGGTTCTCCTCGGTCGACGGACCCATCTGCCACTCCGCGATCCACGGCCCGGTCCCCTCGCTCGGGTCGAGCACGCCGTCCTCCAGCCAGTCGTAACGGCCGTCGAGCACGCCGCGGGTGAGGGTGCGGTCGTCGTCGTCGGTGTTGTCCCACAGCGCGTCGAAGAGTTTGCGCACGCGCAGTCGCGACTGCCTGCAGAAGGTGTCCGCCAGTTCCTCGGCCGCCTTGCCCTCCGGCGCGCCCGCCGCGAGTAATGCCTGGGCGCGACCGCAGGCCGCCGACATGGCGAACAGTTCGGCTCCGATGTCGACGATCCGGCCGAGGAAGTTCTGCCGGTACTCCAGGCCGGCCTGCCAGCGGCCCATCGCGTACATCAGCGACCTCGCCTGTTTGCGCGCACTACGCTCGACGAACCGCAGGTGCCGTGCCAGCACACCGAACTCGGTGTACGCCGCGGGCACCGTACCCGCCCCGACCGCCAGCTGCGGGAACCACTTGGCGTAGAAACCCGTCGCGCCGACCGCCGCCTTCGCCTTGTCTTTGAACTCGGCCTTGCGGTCGACCAGCGCGCCCGCGGCCGCCATGTGGGCGTCGGCCATCTCCCGCGCGATCAGCAGCCGCATGATCTCGCTGGAGCCTTCGAAGATGCGGTTGATGCGCAGATCGCGCACCAACTGCTCGGCGGGGACGGCCCGCTCTCCCCGTGCGGCGAGCGAGGCCGCCGTCTCGTAACCGCGGCCGCCGCGAATCTGCACGAGTTCGTCGGCGATCTGACAGCTCATCTCGCTGGCCCACAACTTCGCCAGCGCCGCCTCGATCCGGATGTCGTTGCGTCCCTCGTCGGCCATGGTGGCCGAAAGGTCGAGCGCGGCTTCCAGCGCGAACGTGGTGGCCGCGATGAACGCGATCTTCTGGCCGACGGCGGCGTGCTCCCCGACGGGCCTGCCCCACTGCACGCGCTGGGTGCTCCACTCCCGCGCGATCTTCAGCGACCACTTGGCGGCGGCGGTGCACAGCGCGGGTATGGCGAGCCTGCCCGCGTTCAGTGTGGTCAGCGCGATCTTGAGACCGTCGCCCTCACGCCCGATCAGATTGCGCTTGGGCACCCGGACGTCGTGCATCCGGGTCAGGCCGTTCTCGATGCCGCGCAAGCCCATGAAGGAGTTGCGCCGCTCCACCGTGATGCCCGGCGAGTCGGCCTCGACCACGAACGCCGAGATGCCGCCGCGGTGCCCCTCGCTCTTGGGTACGCGCGCCATCACCACCAGCAGTTCGGCGACCACGCCGTTGGTGGTCCACAGCTTCACGCCGTTGAGCACGTAGGCCTCGCCGTCCTCGGTGGGCGTCGCGGTACTGGCCATTCTGGCCGGGTCGGAGCCGACATCGGGCTCGGTGAGCAGGAACGCGCTGACCGCTCCGGCCGCGCAGCGCGGCAGGAACTCGGCTTTCTGCTCCGGGGTGCCGGCCAGCTTGAGCGGTTCGGGCACCCCGATGGACTGGTGCGCCGAGAGCAGGACGCCGAGGCTCGGGTGCGTCGAACCGACCAGCATCAGAGCTCGGTTGTAGCCCAACTGGGAAAGGCCTTGACCGCCATACGATTGCGGGATCTTCAGGCCGAAGCAGCCGAGTTCGGCCAAGCCTTTGACGTACTCGTCCGGAATCCGTCCCTCCGCCTCGATGACCGCTCCGTCCATGGACTCGCACAACGTCCGCAGCCGGGCCAGGAACGCATCGGTTCGTTCGGCATCCTCGGGGCTGGGTTGCGGATACGGGTGGATGAGGTCCAGACGGAACCGTCCCAGGAACATCTCCTTGGCGAATGACGGCTTGACCCAGCTCGTTTCCCGGGACTCCTCGACCAGTGCGCGGGCCTGTTCTTCGGTGGCGTCGACTTTCGCGGCTTTCGCCATGATGTCCTCCCTCGGACGTGATCAGGATCACATCCGAGTGTAGGAGTGTTTGTTACCCATCGGTAGGCCTGCTGGTCGACATAAATCTACGAATATCTATTGATCTTGTTAGATGAGCAAATGGACAGCGACCAGCCCCGGACGAGGGTCCGGGCAGGCTCACACCGAGCGTAGATAGCGGCCGAAGTGCGGCACGGTGAAGCCGATGGTTCCGCGCTCGGCGGAGTAGATGAGGCCCTTCTTGATCAAGCCGTCGCGCGCGGGCGAGAGGGAAGCCGGTTTGCGGCCGAGTTCGTTGGCCACCGCCGCGGTCGCGACCGGGCCGTCGTCGCCGGACAGATCGGCCATGGCGCGCATGTATTCGCGTTCCGCGGGCGTTGCCCGCTCGTAGCGGGAACCGAAGAACCCGACCGCCAACTCCTCCTCGGCGGCAGGCGAGGCCACCTCGACGTCCTCGGCGGTTATCGGGCTCTCCGGCGCTTGATCCCATGTGGCTTTGCCGTACGCCTGCACGAAATATGGGTAACCATCGGCTTTGCGATACAGCGCGTCCAGCGCGGCGTCGGTGAACTTCACGTCTTCGCGCCGGGCGGGCGCGATCAGCGCTTGGTCGGCGGATTCCCGGTCCAAACGGTCGATGCGGTGATAGCTGAACAGCCGCTCCGAGTAGCTCTTCGAGGCGGACAGCACGGCGGGCAGATGCGGCAGCCCCGCCCCGACCACGATCAGCGGGGCGGCGTCCTGGCTCAGTTCGTGGCAGGCGCCGCAGATGGCGGAGATGTCGGCGGGTCCGAGATCCTGCATCTCATCGATGAAGATCGCGATGCCGACGCCGATGTCACCGGCCAGCGCCGCCGCCTCGACCAGCAGTTCCACCAGATCGATCTCGATGTCGCCGGAATCGGCCCGGCCGCTCACCGCGGGCACGTCGATACCGGGTTGCCAGCGTTCCCGCATGCCCTTCTCCGCGGTTGCCCGCAACGCGAAAGCCTTGAGAATGCCGAGGAAATCGTCCACCCGCTCCGGATTGCGGTGCGAGGTGGCGATCGCCCGTGCGGCCATGTGCAGCGCCGAGGACAGCGGGCGGCGCAGTTCCTGGTCCGGCCGCGCTTCGATTTTGCCGGTGCCCCAGCCGCGCGATATCGCGGCGGAGCGAAGTTGGTTGAGCAGCACAGTCTTTCCGACTCCGCGCAGACCGGTGAGCACGACGCTGCGTTCCGGGCGACCGCGCGCGACGCGTTCGAGCACGATGTCGAAAGCCGTGAGTTGCTTGTCGCGCCCGGCCAATTCGGGTGGGCGCTGTCCCGCTCCAGGGGCATACGGATTCCGCACGGGGTCCATGCCCCGACACCGTAGCGCGTTTCGTCCGGATAGTCTGGGCACATCTACGGTGTGTCCTAGAGAGCCCTAGCGGCCGGTATCGCACTATTGCTCTCGCCGTGGGTTCTCTAGGCTGTGGCGGTTCGCCAGAATGGTCGCGCGCACGGCGCGCGGGAACGGAGGGGCATGTCCGACGAACCGGCTCCCGTCGGCCTCGCTGAAGTGGTGAGATCCTGGAATGTCCCCGTGGGCGCCACGGTGGCCCAGCGCATCCGGTCCAACATCCTCATCGCGATCGAACGCGGCTACGACGATCCCCAACTGGTCGCCGATCTCGCGGTCGGCCCGCTGGTCATGGCGCTCGGCGGACTCGAGGTCGAATTGGCCGAGGCGCGCCGCAGGATCGATGAGCTCGAGCGCGCGGTGCACGGAACGCAGGCTTGAGCGCGGTGCTGGCATAGCGGATGCGTTGTCCGTCGGTGACCTGTCGACGCCCGAGTGAGATCGAATCGTGACCGGACCACAGACCACTGCTTTTCGTCCCGTGCGCCGCGGGCGCGGCAGCTATGGAAAAGATGCAGCTCTGTGCGCTGGACAACATCGCGTCTGCACCGTAATCTTCTCGTGACTTAGTGGAACCAGTCGCTTCGTAAGAGAAACGGCGCCACTAGTTACCGCCTTAACGGCTGTCGGGGCCAACCGGTCTCGGCTGTCGTGCCGGGGACCCACAGGTTCGTCTGGGGTGAATCCTTGCGGCCGCTTTCGGCCGCCAGGTAGGGCCGTTCTCCCGGTCCGAACCCGTCAGCTAACCCGGTCGGCGGAAGAGCAGCAAGATCGGAGACGTAGCTCGGTGGGTAAACACAGCTTGCAGCGGGATTCTCGGGTACCGAATTCCGTCAAGGGTGCGATTGTCATGGGTGCGGTGGCCGCGACCGGCGCCATGCCTGCGATTCCGGCCATGGCCGCAACCATCAACGTTCCCGGTGTCGGCAACTTCGACGTTCCGCAGGAATGGGAACAGCCGGTTCAGCAGCTCAATCAGCAGATCCAGCAGGCACTCGCGGCTGTTCCCGCCGCCCCCCAGGCGCCGCAGGAAGTCGCTCCCCAGGCTCCCAACTTCGCACCGATGCTCCCGGGCCTGTTCGGCCAGCAGCAGAGCAACACCGCGGGTGAGATCGCCCTCGATGCCGCGAAGACCAAGGTCGGCGCCCAGTACTCCTGGGGCGCAGCTGGGCCCCGCGCCTTCGACTGCTCCGGCCTAGTCCAGTGGGCGTTCCGCCAGGCGGGCGTCGAACTGCCCCGCACCAGCTTCGAGCAGTCGCACGTGGGCGCTCCGGTCGCTTACCACGAACTGCAGCCGGGCGACATCGTCATCACCAACGGCGGCGGTCACGCAGGCATCTACGCCGGCGACAACAAACTGCTGAATGCGGTGCAGTCGGGTACGCCGGTGTCCTACACGCCGCTGCGCCCTGACATGGTGGTCACCGCACGCCGTATCGTCTGACGAGTGGCCCGCGCCGAATCCGGCATCCAGAGCAGCGCGACCCAGGCCCGCGTCGATTCGTGGACCTGGGCGGTGCGTCTGTTCAAAACCAGATCCGCCGCCGCGGAGGCTTGTCGCGGCGGGCACGTCCGGGTAAACGGCGCGACGGCCAAGCCCGCGCAGCCCGTGCGCCCTGGTGACGAGGTACGCATCCGGATCAGCGGTATCGAGCGCATTGTCGTCGTGGAGCGGATCGTCACCAAGCGCGTCGGCGCACCCATCGCCGCCCAATGCCTGATCGATCGAAGTCCACCGCCTCCGCCGCGGGAAATAGTGGCGAGCATGCCCCGACGCGACCGCGGCGCGGGGCGCCCCACCAAGCGGGAGCGTCGCGAGACCGATCGCCTCATGGGCCGACCCGAGCACTGAACGAAAGCCCGCGAGAGCGCGTTCTTCAGATCATCGCCACCGGACTCAGGTGACCCGCCAGATAACGGGCTCTGCACTCGCCGCGGCGGACCTTCCCGCTGCTGGTCTTGGGAATCCGTCCCGGCTCGACGAGCAGTACCGCACCGGGCATCACCTCATGGGTGGACGCGATCGCGGTGCGGATGCGCCGGGCCAATGTGAACAGTTCGATGGGCTCGCCGCCGCTCGCCGTGACCAGTTCGGC
This sequence comes from Nocardia asteroides, assembly GCA_019930625.1. Lineage (NCBI taxonomy): Bacteria > Bacillati > Actinomycetota > Actinomycetes > Mycobacteriales > Nocardiaceae > Nocardia > Nocardia asteroides. The sequence continues at coordinate 1,786,281 of CP082844.1, read as the reverse complement.
GACCACGACCAGGTCTTCGCGCAGCCCGTCGTCGTGACCGAACGCCGTCACATGACCCGGCCTGATCTCCGCCGCACACGCCTGCACCGTCGCCTCGATGTCGGCGGGATAGTGATTGCGTCCGTCGACCACGATGACGTCCTTGCGGCGGCCGGCGATGTAGAGCTGTCCCTCGTGCTGGAACCCCAGATCGCCGGTGCGCAGCCAGCGCGCAACGCTTCCCGGCAGCGTGGCGCCGAAGACTTCGTCGGTGGCATCCGGCCTGCCGAAATACCCGGCGCACACATTGCTTCCGGACACCCAGATCTCACCGACCCGGCCCGCGGGCAGCACTGTCCCCGCCACCGGGTCGACGATCCGCAGTTCCTGACCCACCGGTGCGCCGCATCCGACCAACGGCACACCCTCCTGGGTTCCCGGCGCGGCATCGGCCAGCACGACCGCGCGACCTTCGGCCAGTGCGGCACGGTCGAAGCGGTGCCACACCGGGACCTCGTTCTGGCCGCAGACCGTGACCGTGAGGGTGGCCTCGGCCAAGCCGAAGCCCGGGGTGTGCGCGTGATGGCGGAAGCCGTAGGGGCCGAAGGTCTCGGTGAATTCGTCGAGCGCGTCGGCGCGGACGGGCTCGGAGCCGTTGAGCAGGAGGTCCAGGCCGGACAGATCCAGCCCGGCCCGTTCCGCGGGCGTGGTGCCCGAAATCGCCAGCTGCAGACCGAAATTGGGGCATCCCGTGGTGCCGGCGCGGTAGTCGGCGATCGCGCGCAGCCAGCGGACGGGGCGCTTGACGAACTCCGCGGGCGCCAGTGTGATGCCGTGCACGCCCAACGACAGCGGCAGTGCCAGGCCGAGGATCAAACCCATGTCGTGAAAGAACGGCAGCCAGGTTACGACGGGCCGATCGGCCGCGGTCGACACGGCGTGCCCGAGCTGCGTCAAGGCCGTGGCGAGGTTCTCGTGTGTGACCTGGACGCCGGCGGGCGACTTGGTCGATCCGGAGGTGTACTGCAGGTACGCCAGCTCGTCGCAAACCGGATCAATGATGGGTGCGACCGCCGCCGGATCCGTCACCCGCGCGACCGCCCGGGTGTCCGGTGCGGCCGAACGTGTTCGCAGCGACCCCGCGTGCCGTGCAATCGCGTCAGCGGTACTCGCCGCCATCGGCACAGGATCCACGGTCGAGGCGACTTGCTCCGTCGGTTCCCGTTCGGGTCCGGACAGTTCCGGCGGCAGAGCGACCACGCGACCCAATGCCGGTCCGAGGATCGGTGCGGTGATCTCGTCGTGGGCCGAGAGCAGGCCGATCGTGGGACGGGCATCGGCCAGGACGGCCTGCAGGCGGTCTCGGTTGCGCGCGCCCGTGGCCGGGAACAGCGGCACCGCTACCCTGTTGCTGTACAGACAGGCGAGAAATGCCACCGCGTAGTCGATTCCGTGGGCGCAGAGGATGGCCACGCGATCACCTGGCGCGCTCTCCTGCCGCAGCCGAGCGGCCAGCGCGCCGGCCGCGGCATGCAGTCCGGAATAGGTCAGCGTGACCGGCACGCGTTCCCGCGCCTGGAAGCGCAGTTCGGTGAAGGCGGGTTCATCCGGCCCGGTGGCCGCCCATCTGGCTACCGAAGTCGCGAGACCATTCCCGGTGCTCCGGTCGCCGGTCACGATGTGTCGCCGGTGTTCGCGGCGACCCGCTCCAGCAGGGCGGCGCCGAGGGCGGTGATGGTCGGGTGCTTGAACAACTCGGCGGTGGCGATCCGGACGCGCAACCGGGATTCCAGGTTCCGTCGCATCTCGATCGCGAGCAGTGAGGTCAGCCCCAGGTCGTTGAAGTCGGCCGCCGGGTCGATGTGCTCGGCGGGCAGATCGAGCGTGCTCGCCAGGACGCGGCGGATAGTCGTGGTCAGCGGTTCGGCGGGCTCCGGTGGCGCGGGCGTGCGGGCGGACGCGTTGTCCCGGGGTGAAGCGGGACTCGAGTCGAGCAGATCCGTCAAGCGCAGAGCTACTGGTGAGGTGTCGGTGGTCGGGGTGTGATTCAGCGCGAGCAGATAGGGTCCGTCATAGCGCAAGACCTGGGCCAGCACGGCGCTTCCGCGCCGCAGGTCGATCGCCCCGACGCCCGCTCGCCGCAGGTGGCTCGCCCCGCCTGCCGCCGCGGCGAGGCCGGAATCCCACAGTCCCCAGCCGATGCTGAGAATCCGTCTGCCCGGGTGACGGTGTGCCAGAGCGTCCATCGCCGCGTTGGCGGCGGCGTAGGCCGCCTGCCCCGGCGCTCCCAGCGCGCCGGTGGCGGAGGAGAACAACAGGACGAAGTCGGTGGCGTCGGTCGCGGTGAGCTCGATCAGGTTGCCCGCGGCGGTGGGCTTGGGCAGGAACATCCTGGCCAGCTGACCCGCGGTGACGGCGTCGAACGCGGCGTCCTCGAGCACGCCCGCCGCGTGCACGACCCCGCGGATCGCCGAGTCGGACGCTCGGATATCGCTGAGCGCGTTGGCCAGATCGTCCCGGTCGGCGGCGTCGCAGCGCACCACGACGATGCGGTCCTCCAAGCCGTCGAGCAGCGCGGGCACCGGGCGGGGGGCACGGGTCAGCACCACCACGTCTCGTGCGCCCGCGTCGAGCAACCAGCGCACGGCGACCGAGCCGAGGACGCCGAGCCCGCCGGTGACGACGTAGGTCCCGCCCGCGTCGATGCCCGCGACCGGCAAGGCTCGCGCTCGCGCGGGTATGAAGCGCCGGACGGCTATGTCGCCCGACCACAGGCGCAGCTCGCCGGGGATCCTCCTGTCGGTATCCGCCACCAGCCGGGTGAGTAGCGGCAAGTTCCCGACGCCGGGATCGGTCCAGACCAGCCGCACCGTACGGCCCGTCTCGAGCTGAAGCGAGCGCACCAGCCCCGCGATCGCCCCAGCCTCGACCGAGGTCTGCGTACCGGGCTCGTCGGGCCGCGAGTGTGATCGGGCCGTCTCCAGGGGCAGGAAGACCGTCACGGACGCGGTGGCGTCATGGGCCGAGAGCAGTTGCAGCAGTTCCAGGATCCGACTGGTCGCGGCGGCGCTCTCGCCGTCGCGTGCGCCGGAGTCGGCGGGCCAGACCACCGCTACGGCGTGGCCGCCGCCGCGACCGGTCAGCACTGCGGTGACGATGGGGCTCGCGTCGTCCGGTTCCCGTGCGATCCGTTCGGTCGGCACCTCGGCGTCCAGTGCGCGGGCGAGCCGCACCGCGAGGTCGGAGGCGCCGACCACCACCGCACGGCGTACGAGGGTTCCGGCCCCGGGCGCGTCGCCGAGCCCGAGCGATTCGGGATCCCGCGGCTCCCAAGCCTCCTGGCGGAATGGCGCGGTCTGGTTGTCGTGCTCGGCACGTGCCGAGCGAAGTGCGCCGCGCTCCTCCTCGGCGCCGGGTTCGGCGTAGCGGATGTGCACACCGGAGAAGGCGAGACAGGGCACGCCGTGCTGATCGGTCGCGATGACATCACCGACCAGCCCGGTGTCGCTGCGCTCCCGGATCAGCGCGTGCACCTCGAGCACGTGGCGGTTCGGCTCGTGCGACAACCAGGCCGAGTCCATGCCGATCGGCAGCGGAATCGAAGGCGTGGGCAAGTCGTCGAATACCGCCGCGGCGAGCACTTGCAGGCAGCCGTCCAGCGTTGCGGTGCGATGCAATTCCGCGGCGTCGAACAGGCCCAGTGCCCGTCCGGTGCCCACGGCGATGCCGCGCAGCGCACGGAACCGGGGACCGTACTCCAGCCGCCTGCGGCGCAATTCCTGGTAGAAGGCGCCGGTGGTGATGACCCGCATCTGGTGCCGGGCGGCTCGATTTGCGTCGACCACCCGCATCCATGCGACGATATCCGCGGGTGTGGGGTCACCGGCGGGCCGGGCCGAAGCCAGCGTCCCGGTGCCCGTGACCTCCGCCCGCACGCTTTGCTCCACACCCGGGCCGCGATAGACCACCTCGGGCAGTGCGCTCGGATCGGTCCGCTCGTGCACGGCGAAATCGGCCAAGGTGGCCGTCGCGGAGGTGTCCCGAGCCAGGTGCAGCAGCCTCCGCAGCCAGAAGACGGCGGGGACGGCGCTGTCGCCGTGTATCACGTGATGGGCGAGATCTTCGGCGGCGAAAGCGGATTCCGGTACGTGCGCGCTCGCGGGCCCAGCCACCAGCAGCGGGAACTCACGCTTGCGCCACTGCCGCGGTGCGGGCGCGGTGAACGGGCCCAGCGCCGACCAGTCGACCGGCCGCCCCTCCAGGTACAACCACGCCACACCCGTGAGAAAGCCGCTCGCTTCGTCATCGCGCAGGGCTACCGAATGCGCGCCGTCGCGGAAGTCCGGATACTCCCGCACCGCCGAGAGCAACACGGGGTGCGGGCCGATTTCGACCACGGTCGAGATCCCGTCTTCGGCCGCGCGCTCCATGGCGGCCGCCAATTCCACTGTGCCCGCCGCATTCTCGGCCCAATAATCGCGGTCCATGGCCGCGGTGGTGAGCTTCGCGCCGCGCCGGGCGGTGGAGTACACCGGCACGCGCGGCGCCAGCGGGGTGATTTCGGTCAACGCCGTGACGAAGGGCGCGAGCACGGTGGCGACCTGAGGGCTGTGCGCGGCGAAGTCGACGGCGAGCTTGCGCGCGAACATGTTCCGGCGCGTGGCCCGGCGCACCAGCGTGTCGACATACCGGGGGGTGCCGGATACGACCACCGACCGTGGGCCGTTGACGGCGGCGATCGCCACCTCCGCGCGCATCGGTTCCACGAGTTTCGCCGCTTCGTCCGGGTCCGCCTCCAGCACCGCCATCGCGCCGCGTCCGTCCAGATGCGCGAGGGTCGCGCTACGCAGCACCACCACGCGGGCCGCGTCCGTGAGCGAGAGCGCGCCGCTCACCGCCGCCGCCGCGATCTCCCCCAAACTGTGTCCGGCCACGGCGTCGGGACGAATCCCCCATGCCGCCAACAGCTTCACCAGCGCCACCTGGAACGCGAACAACGCCGGTTGCACCAGATCGGTGGCTTGCGCGTCCCCCGCGGAGGTGAAACCGTGGCGCGGCGTCCAGATCCGTGGACCGCCCGCCACCACGATCGCTTCGGTCGTCTCGGCGAGCGCGGCGGCGAAGACCGGGTACCGAGCCGCCAGCGCGCGGCCCATTTGCGGATGTTGACCGCCCTGTCCGGAGAACAGGAACAGCAGGCCGCCGCGGCGGCGGTTCGCCACGGGGCCGAGCGCCGCGTCGGTGTCGCCGTGGGCGAAGGCGCGCAGCCGGTGCACCACGTCACCGTGATCGTGCGCGAGGACCGCGGCCCGGGCCGACTCGGGAAGCAGCCGCGCCGTGGCGGATGCCGGGGCACGCAGCGGTGGCCGCACCGTGTCCAGTTCATCGGCCAGCCGCAGTGCGCGCTCGCGCAATTCCTCGTCGTCGCGGCCCGTGAGCGGCAGCAGCAGCGGGAAGTGTTCGTCGCGCTCGGGCACGGCGGGCGTGACGCCCCGCAGGACGATGTGTGCGATCGTGCCGCCGAACCCGAAGGAACTGACACCCGCCACGCGCTGCGGCGCGGTCACGCGGCTCCAGTCGACCGGCTCGGTCGGCACGCGCAGCCCGCGTTCGGCCAAATGCAGCAGGGGATGCTCGACGTGGACGTTGATCGTCGGCGCGATCACGCCGTGGTGGATGGACAGCGCGGTCTTCACCATCCCGGTGACGCCCGCGGCGGCCTCCAGATGTCCGATATTGGACTTCACCGAACCGATCCAGATCGGATCGTCCGCGCCACCGCCGAGCGCGGCCGCGAGCGCGCCGACTTCCACCGCGTCGCCCAACGGCGTGCCGGTGCCGTGGCATTCGATGTAGCCAGCACTGCTGGGCGGGCGTCCGGCCCTCGACCACGCCGCGCGCACCGTCTCCTGCTGGGCGCGGCCGTTCGGGGCGTACAGGCCGTTCGAGCGCCCGTCCGACCCGACGGCGGCGCCGATGATCTCCGCGTACACCCGGTTGCCTTCGCGCATTGCGTCCGCGCTGCGCTGCAGGACCACCACGGCGCAGCCGTCGCCGCGGGTGTAGCCGTCCGCCGTGGCGTCGAACGGCGTCGTGCGTCCGCCTGGCGACAGGAAACCCCCCTCGGCCAGGTAGTTCGTCGTATGTTCCAGCAATACGAGATTGACCCCGCCCACGATGGCGAACGGCACCGTGCCGTCGGCGAGCAGACGCACCGCGAGGTCCACCGCGGCGAGCGAGGACGAGCAGGCGCTGTCGAGCACCAGGCTCGGACCGCGCAGATCGAGCACGTAGGACAGCCGGTTGGCGATGATGCTGAGCGCGGAACCGGTCACCGCGTAGGGGGCGTCGTGGCCGGCCCGGCCGAGCACCGCGATGCCGTGGTCGTATCCTGACGCGCCGAACACGACGGCGGCGCCGGAACCGCGGGCGCGATAACCGATCCCGGCGTCGTCGAGCGCCTCGACGGCGACTTCCAGCGCGAGCCGCTGCTGCGGATCCATGACCGCGGCCTCGCGCTCGGAGATGGCGAACCAGTCGTTGTCGAAGGACTCGACGTCGTCGAGGTACCCGCCGCGCCGGGAGCCCAGCCGTCCTGCGGGCGGGGTGGACGTGGCGTCGCGGCCCTCTACCAACAGCTGCCAGAACTCGGCTACGCTCGCCGCTCCGGGCAATCGGCAGCCGATGCCGATGATGGAGACGGGAGGATGCGAGCCTGCGGAATCAGTAGGCGCGCTGCTCATCGCATCGCGAGATACTCGACAAGCTGTTCGATGTCCGGATGGTCGTAGATCGCGGTCAGCGGAACCTCGACTCCCATAGCGTCTTCGAGATGGGCGGTCAGCCTCGCAAGCTGGGTGGAACCGAGGCCGAGATCGGTGAAGGGCGAGCTGGTCGACACCGTGGCGGCGTCGACGCCTAGTAGATCCGCGACAGCAAGGACGGCGGCGGAAGTGAGCGCGGTGCGTCGGTGGTAGCCGAGCGGACCGTCGTTCTCCTGCGCACCCCTGTGCCCGTCGGGAAGACTGGGCCGCATCGCGTTTTCCCTCCCCGTCTCCCGGCTGCTGTTACCAACGTAAGAACGGTACCCACGCGATTATGCCGGAGAAATCGTCCGGGGCAAGGTCGCGTTTGCGCTGCCAGCCCGCCTCTTTCGCGAACCGGCGGCGATCACATACCGTGGCATCGTGACCGAACCGGACAGCGGTGCCGCCACCCGTGCCGAGCGCACTCCGACTCTGCCCATCCTGCTGCGCTGCTGCGCCGCGCTGGCGGCCACGCCGGGCCGGTTGCTACGGCCCCGCCGCCCCGACACCGCGCTGCTGGCAGGCCTCGAGGTACGGCCGCTGCCCGCAGCGAGCGCCACGGTCCGGCTCACCGTGCTGACCCAGGCCACCATGTCCGCGCCAACCACCATCGTGGCCGAGGGCGTGCGCAGCCTGCGGGAGATGCGGCTGTCGATGGCGGCGTTCCTGGTCGAGCATCCGAAGGCGCGTTTCCTGGTCGATCCCGCCTTGTGCGCGGGCGTGCACGAGCGCGTGCTGCCCGAACTGCCGTTCCCGATTCCGCTGCTCGTGGCGCCGGACAAGCCGGTGCTCGGTCTGTCCGACGCGCTCGCCGCGCACGGCATCGCGGGTGCCGACATAGATTTCGTGGTGCCGACTCACCTGCACTGGGATCACGTCTCGGGCCTGCTGGAATTGCCCGCCTCGGTCGAGGTGCGGTTACCCGCGGCCGAGTACGACTGGGCGATGGGCGGCCCGCACGCACCAGCCGGTGTGGCGCGCGGCCCGCTGCGGGGCCGCGCCTTCGACCGCTTCGAGCTGGACGGACCGCCGGTGCTGACGTTCCCGCGCAGCAAAGACCTCTTCGGCGACGGTTCGGTGCTGCTGGTCGATCTCGCGGGCCATACGCCCGGCAGCATCGGCGTGTTGCTGGCGGTGGACGACGGCACCCGCGTGCTGTTCGCGGGCGACGCCGTCTGGAGCAAGCTGCAGGTAGATCTGCTGCGGGAGAAGGCGCCGATGCCGGGCAAGCTGTTCGACGCCGACCGGGATGCCGCCTTCACCACCATCCACCGCTTGCACGCGCTGCCCGACGGCATCGAACTGGTCGCGAGCCACGACTACGCAGCCGTCACCACCCGCGCGGCGAAATGAGTCTCAGCTCACCACGACGGTTTCGGCAAGGCGGGCTGTGATCAGCTGCTCGGCCTCGGTGACCATCCGGCCGATCAGCTCGGCGCAGGTCGGGATGTCGTGGATCAAGCCCTGGCACAGGCCGACCGACCAGATGCCCGCGTCCAGGTCGCCCTCGTCGAACACTCGACGGCCGCGCGCTCCCGCGACCAGATCCCGCACGTCGTCGAAGGTCCCGCCGGCCTTCTCGATCTCGACGACCTTGCGGCTGACCTCGTTGTCCGCGACACGCGCCGTGTTGCGCATGGTGCGGAAGATGAGCTGGGTGTCGCGCTCGGAATTCGCGACGATCTTCTCCTTGACCTTCTGATCGATCGAGGACTCCTGGGTGCACAGGAATCGGGTGCCCATGTTGACGCCGTCCGCGCCTAGGGCGAGCGCGGCGACCAGCCCGCGGGCGTCGGCGATCCCGCCGGAGGCGATCATCGGAATGCTCAGCTCGCGGGCGGCGGCCGGGATGAGGACGAGGCCGGGGACGTCGTCCTCACCGGGATGGCCCGCGCATTCGAAACCGTCGATGCTCACTCCGTCCACGCCGATCCGCTCCGCCTTCAGCGCGTGCCGCACGCTGGTGCACTTGTGCAGCACCTTGATGCCCGCGTCCTTGTAAGACGGCAGGAACGGCTCCGGGTTGCTACCCGCCGTCTCGACGATCCCGACGCCGCTGTCGATGATCGCCCGCACGTACTCCGCGTACGGCGGCGGGTTGATCGACGGCAAAATGGTGACGTTCACGCCGAAGGGCTTGTCGGTCAGTTCTCTGGTGCGCGCGATCTCGCGGCGCAGGTCGTCCGGGGTCGGCTGGGTCAGGGCGGTGATGAAGCCGAGCCCGCCCGCGTTGGCGACGGCCGCGACGAGCTCGGCCCGCCCGACCCACATCATGCCGCCCTGCACGATCGGGTGTCGCACCCCGAACTTCTCGGTGAACCTGGTCCGCAGCATTGCGCTTCTCCTGTATCTCGCGCGGGCGTGCCGGTTCGCCCGTTGCGGTCGATGGTGACACGGGAATCACCGAGTATTCAACTTATAAGTGAGCCGAGGTTCGCATGTTCGATGATCTTCTCCGGGTCGGTTTCCGCTGCGCCTCGCCTCCATGCGAGATCAAATGGCCTGCTAGAAAGCTCGAATTCGAAGTGGATCACCGGGACGGGCTGATTAACCGGGATTCATACGGCAATCTCTTGCCGCGCGATTATGTTAGTTGCTATTCTGCTCCCGATTCAGCCCGTCGCCGCCGTCGGACATCCTGGCGGGCCGATGGCGGTCCGAGAGGAGTTCGTGGCAATGACCACCGGGGCAGTAGTGCTCGACGAGCCGATCAGGTCGCGGCGTAACCACTGGAACAACCAGGTCGCCGTGCACGCGCAGATGCGCCCGGACGCGGTCGCGGTGCGGTTCCGCGGCGTGGACACCACCTGGCGGCAGTTGCACGAGCGGTCGCTGAAGTTCGCCGACGGATTGGCGCGCCGGGGTGTCGGGTTCGGCGACCGGGTGCTGATCCTGGCGCTGAACTACCCGGAGTACCTCGAGGCAGTGTTCGGCATCAACGCGCTGGGCGCGATCGCGGTCCCGGTGAACTTCCGGCTCACGCCGCCGGAGGTCGCCTACATCGTCAGCGACAGCGGAGCCAAGGCGGTCGTCACCGACACCGTGCTGCAGCCGCTGGCCACCGCCGTGCGGGCGCAGGCGCCCGCGCTGGAGACCTGCGTGGTGATCGGCGGGCGGTCCGCCGACGGCGTGGTCGGTTTCGACGACCTGATCGCCGAAGCCGGTGAGCCGCACACTCCGCTGGACATTCCCGAGGACACCCCCAGTCTCATCATGTACACCTCCGGCACCACCGGCAGCCCGAAAGGCGCGGTGCTGACCCACGCGAACATGAACGCCCAGGCGCTGACCTGCATCCGGGCGCTGGCGCTGCAACCGGACTCGATCGGGTTGTGCACCTCGCCGCTGTTCCACATCGCCGGACTCGGCAGTCTCGCCCCGGCTTTCCTGCTCGGTTCGAAGACGGTGCTGCACCCGCTCGGAGCCTTCGACGCGGGTGAGTTCTTGGACGCGCTCGAGCAGGAGCAGGCCACCACCGCCTTCTGCGTGCCCGCGCAGTGGCAGCTGGTCTGCGACCATCCGACCGTGAAGGAGCGCAAGCTCGCGCTGGAGGTGCTCAGCTGGGGCGCCGCGCCCGCCTCGGACACGGTGCTGCGCGCGATGGCCGACTGCTTCCCGCACGCGTTCAACGTCGCGGTGTTCGGGCAGACGGAGATGTCGCCGATCACCTGTGTGCTGGAGGGCAAGGACGCGATCCGCAAGCTCGGCTCGGTCGGCAAGCCCATCCCGACCATCCAGGCGCGCATCGTCGACGACGAGATGAACGACGTCGCCCCCGGCGAGGTGGGTGAGATCGTCTACCGCGGGCCGACTCTCATGCAGGGCTACTGGAACAAGCCGGAGGCGACCGCCGAGGCGTTCGCGGGCGGCTGGTTCCACTCCGGCGATCTGGTCCGTCAGGACGAGGAAGGCTTCGTCTACGTAGTGGACCGCAAGAAGGACATGATCATCTCCGGTGGCGAGAACATCTACTGCGCCGAGGTGGAGAACGTCCTGTTCGCACACCCGAAGATCCGGGAGGCGGCGGTGCTGGGCCGCGCGCACGAGAAGTGGGGTGAAGTGCCGGTCGCGGTGGTCGCGCTGCACAAGCCGGACGACGAGCTGACCCTCGCCGAGCTGGAGCCGTTCCTCAACGAGAACCTGGCCCGTTACAAGCATCCCAAGGATCTGGTGCTGGTGTCCGAGCTGCCGCGCAACGCCAGCGGCAAGGTGGTGAAAGTGCAATTGCGCAAGGACTATTCGTCCTGAACGTCGGGTGCGTTCGTTTCACGTGAATCGGACGATGCGCGCAGGCGTGGATGCGTAAGGTCGTCATATGGCGATCCGACGCATCCGCGCCGCCGTGCTGGCGTTGCACTGGCAGGTGAATGTCATTCGGCCCGAGGGCTTCTTCGGTCCCATGCTGGCCGCACCCGTGGCGGCGAGCGGCGTGGTGGCGCGGGCGGCGGACTTCCACGCCGCCGCGCTCGCCGCGCAGCTGCCGGTGATCTTCACCCGGTTCACCATTCCGGTCGGCGAGGGTGAGCTGGTGCGCAATACCGGATTCATGCGCTCGGTCGGCGCGGCGCAGACCGAGTTCCGGCCCGAGGCGCCGGGCGCCGCGATCATTCCGGAGATGGCAGCGCAGCCGACGGAAGTCTTCGACAACCAGAAACTGTCCGGCCTCGCGGGCAGCAAACTGCCGGAGTGGTTGGCGGATCAGAGTATCGAGACGCTCTTCGTCACGGGCGTCGCGACCAATCTCACCGTCGAGCAGACCGCCAGGCACGGTACCGATCTCGGCTTCATCGTGCACCCGGTGGCCGATTGCGTGGCCGCCGCCACCGCCGAAGCACACGAAGCCGCGCTGGGCAACCTCGAACTCGTCACGGCGGGCAGCGTGAGCGCCGCAGAGGCGCTGGAACTGGTCAGCCGCTGACCAGAGTTCTCGCCGCGACGGCGTAGTCCCCAGGGCCGCTCGCCCTGGCCGATTCGTCTTGTCGTGGCTGATCAAGGCGGCGGTATCCGATTCAGTCGCGCGCGATCGGTCAATCCGGGACCGATCAGGCCGACCACTCGGTGGTACGCCTCCTCTGCCGAGAGCGGTGGAGTTCCCTCCGCGATCGCCCCGAGCAGGCCGACGACACCCCAGGACAGGAAGGTCACGGTGGTCGTGAACTCGTCCTCCGGCATGTCCAGCCGGTGCTCCAGCCGCTCGGCGAGGATCTGCGCGACCATCACCCTGGTCGTGCGCAGCAGCACGGTCCCGCTCTTGCGGCCGAGTAGTGCGCGGTAGATCTCGGGATTGTCGACCGCCAGCCCGAACAGCGTGCGTACCGGCGCGAGCAGTTCGGTGGATTCCTTTCCCGTTTCCGCCGCGGACATGGCGGCGCGCAGGTAGTCGGTGCTGCTGCGCAGCAGCAGATCGTCTTTGTCCCGATAATGCGCGTAGAACGTCGATCGCCCGACGTCCGCCCGTTCCAGGATGTCGCGGACGGTGATCCGGTCGTAATTGCCTTCGACCATGAGCTCGACCAGCGCCCTGTGCAGCAGCGCCCGAGTGCGCCGGACCCGGCGATCCGCGCCCTCGGCGATGTCCTGCTCTCCCGGCACGGCACCTCCCGAACAAATGTCTCGTATGCGTCCGCTTCCGGACCTTTTCGGTGACATTGGCCCTGGTCGGCGCGGCGATATCGACCGATCCTGAACTTATGTCCGGAAACGAACTCCAGTCTGCCACCAACTCCCACGACGACATCGGCGTGCTGCTCACCCAGCCGCGCCGCTACCGCGCGTTCAAGGCCGCTTTCCTGCTCGGCCGCGGCGGTCGCCTCGACGCCCGGCTCGCGGAGCTGGCCTGTCCGGCTCCCGGCGCCGAGGTCGCCGACGTCGGCTGCGGCCCCGGTGACTTCGCTCGCGTGCTTGCCCGGCGCGCGGGCCGGGTCACAGGAGTCGACCCGTCGCCGCAGATGATCGACTATGCGACCGCGCGCACCCGTGACCTGGAGAACTGCCGATTCGAGCTCGGTACGGCGCAAGCGCTTCCGCTGCCCGACTCGTCCGTGGACCTGGTGACCTCGACTTTCGCGATGCATCACATTCCGGCGGCACACCGTGGCGACGCCATCGCGCAGATGTTCCGGGTGCTGCGGCCGGGCGGTCGACTGTTGCTCGCCGACACGCATCCGACCGGTCCGTTGCTCACCGCCACGGTGCGCGTCATGGCACGGTTCGCGGCCCACCGCACGCACGACAACACGACCGACCATGGTGATCCAGTGGACGGCATCGACATTCGCCGGTATCGAGACATGCTGTGCTCGAACGGATTCGAGGACGTCGACTTCGTCGCGGTGCGTCCGTCGACCGGTGTTCTGCTGGCTACCAAGCCGTAAGGGCGTGGTCGGGCGAGCCCGTCCACGCGCGGGGCGGCTCGCTCAGATCAGATCCTTCTTCGCCATCCAGCGCATGGTGGCCCAGCCGCAGAACACCGGAAGCCAGCAGGTCAGCACGCGATACAGCAGCACGGAGGGCACCGCGATGTTCGCCGGCAGGCCGAAGGCGGCCAGACCACCGATCAGCGCGGCCTCGACGGCGCCGACGCCGCCCGGGGTCGGCGCAGCCGAGGCCAGGGTGCCGCCGATCATGGTGACGATGGTGACGGTGATGAAGGTGGTACCGCCGCCGAACGCCTCCACACTCGCCCACAACGCGCCGGCCATGCCGAGGGTGATCGCCGCGCAGCCGAGCACGATCACCGCCGACCGTTTGGGGTCGCGGGCGAGGTCGGCGAGCTCGCCGAGCACTTCCTGCAGTTGCGGCCGCACCGCGTTGTTCAGCCAGCGGCGCAGTTTCGGCACGAACATGAACGTGCCGACGATGCCGACGCCGACACCGGCCGCCAGATACAGCACCGTGGCGTCGGGGACGAAGTGCGAGAGATCCGTCGAGGTACCGGCCAGGATGCTGAACGCGAGGAGCAGGCTGACGTGGGTGATCACCTGTACGGCCTGTTGCAGCGCCACCGCGGCCGTGGCACGCACCGCGCCCACGCCTGCCTTCTGCAGGAAGCGCACGCTCAGCGCCAGCCCTCCGACCCGCGCGGGGGTGGTCGTCGCGGCGAAGGTGTTGGCGACCTGCATGATCACCAGATTGCGGAAGCTCACCGCACCGGAGGCACAGGCCCACAGCGCCGCCGCCGCGCCGACATAGGTCAACGCCGAGACCGCGAGCCCGAACCACGCCCACCACCAGTTCGCCGTTCGCAACTGGGTGAAGAAGGTCGGCACCGCGCTGATGAACGGGTAGGCGACATACACCAGCGCGATCAGCAGCACCAGCTGGATGATCTGGTTCCGGGAGAACCGGGTGATCTGCTCGGCTTCGATCCGATCCTGCCCGGTCTGCTTGCGTACCTCGTCGCGTGCGTCCGACAGCGCGGCCTTCCATCCGGGGACCGCCTTGCGGATCCCGGTCGGTATGGCCGACTTGGTCAATCGGCTCGCCGCGGCGAGCACCCGCGCGGCGCCGAGGGTTTCGATAGCCGCGCGCACCGCGGGCTCCTTGCCGAACGTCGCGGTGGTCGTCACCAGCAGCTGGGCGATATCGGATTGCAGCTGCGGGTCCGAGGCTCCGTACTCGGCGTTGCCGAAGCCGCAGAACAGCGTGACCCCGTCCTCGACGCGGATGTCGATCGGTCGCAGGTCGCCGTGCGAGATCTGTTTCCGGTGCAAGGTGTCGAGCGCTCGCCACACGCCCGGCAGCACCTCGGCGGGCTGTTCGGTGAGGGGCTTGCCCCGGGGCCGGGTGCGCGCGTACAACATCCAGCCACGGGAGAGCGCGGCTACCGCGACGGGGCTACCGCTGCCCAGACCGAGTTCGCCGACCGCGATCGCCATGAGTGCGCGGTGCTCGACCACCCGGTACATGGAGCCGTGAATGGCAGCGGTCTCACTGGAGCGGAACGTCAGCCAGCGCCACAACTGTCGCAGCGCGCCGAAGCTGCGCTGGTTCTTACCGAACATCTCGATGACCAGCTCACGCTCCGGGCCCTCGGTGGCGGCGGCGAGCAGCAACGGCCCGCGCCCCGCCGGATGCACCACGGTGAACGCGGTGACCGTGTGGCCGCGTCCGGCCAGCACCCGAACGGCGGCGTCGAGTGGCACCTCCAGCGCGGGCGTGCCGACCACCAGCACGATCACCGCGCCGACCAGCCAGCCGACCGCCAGGCCGAACATCGCCCGCGCGGGCACGACGGTGCTGACCACGAGGTGGATCGGCGCGAACGCCAGCAGCAGGAACCACAGCCAGCGGCGCGGCCGGATGGGCAGCCACGGGCTGGCGACGGTGAGCATCGCGGCGATCATCGCGATCCAGCGCGGATCGTCCAGGAACTGGGACAGGAAGGTGTCCAGCCGGTCCGGCACCTGCAGATGCCATTTCGGCGCGGACAGCCCGGTGCCGGTGATGGACAGCAGCAGTCCGGCGACGGCCCCGGCCGCGGCATAGCCGGCGAGCAGCTTCCACTGCCTGCCGATGATCAGCTCGATCAAGATCGCGAACGGCAACGCGAGAATCGCCATGCCGTAGACCAGATACACCAGGTTCGACTGGTCCGGATTGAGGAAACCGACGATGTTGGAGACCGAGCGCTCCAAATCCAGCCACTCCGGGCGGGTGATCAGCGACGCCGCGATCACGACCGCCACCCAGATCGCCGCCAGGACGACGCGGACGATATCGCTCGTCCGGCGGATCAGCGGCTGCAGCAGGCTCCCCGTGACCGGGATCTCCCGCCCGTCCACTCGCATGCTTCCCAGCCTCTCCGGGTTTCAGGCCGTACCGGTCAGGGTGGCGCGGGACCCGCGTTCCGGTGCTCCTCCGCCTCTCCGGCACTTCAGGCCGTACCGGTTTGTAGGTTCGCTGCACGATACCGGCCGATAGACACGACGACGCGCCGGTGGTGGCGTGTATCGCTCAGCGGATGTGGCCTATATCACTATCTTCCAGGTTGATCCTCACACCAGTGTCAAGTTCGAGCATGAGGGCATGGACAACGAACTTTTCCACTACAGCCCGATCGTCGACCGCCCGCCGCTGCGGTGGCCCGGCGACGCTCGTGTCGCGTTCTATGTGGGGCTCAACGTCGAGCACTATCAGGTGGACCGTCCGTCGACGAGCATCTTTCCCGGCACCGCCGGGCTCGCGCCCGACCCGCTGAACTACGGCTGGCGGGATTACGGACCGCGAGTCGGCATCTGGCGGGTGATCGAAGTCCTCGACCGGCACGGCGTCCGTGCCAGCGCGCTGCTCAATTCCGATGTCGTCGAACACAATCCGCAGATCGTGGCGGCCGGTGTGCGTCGGAACTGGGCGTGGGTCGCGCACGGGAAGAACAACTCGATCCTCCAGGCCGACCTTCCGGTGGACGAGGAGCGGGCGTATCTCACCGACGTGGTCGCGACCATCGAACGGGCGACCAGCAGCAGGCCGCGCGGCTGGATGGGGCCCGCGCTCACCGAGTCCTTCCAGACCCCGGCGCTGCTGGCCGAACTCGGCCTCGGCTACGTGCTCGACTGGACCAACGACGACCAGCCTTATCCGCTGTCGGTACCCGGCCTGCTCAGCGTCCCCTACTCGGTGGAACTCAACGACAACACGCTTTTCCTGGGCAAGGCCACCAGTGGACCGGACTTCGTGCGGATCGTCCGCGATCAACTCGACCAGCTCTACGCCGAGTCGGCCGACAGCGGCCGGGTCATGGCGTTGGCCCTGCACCCGTTCGTGATCGGGCAGGCGTTCCGGATCAAATACCTCGATCAGGCGCTCGACTACGTGGCGAATCACCCGGGGGTATGGCTGACGACCAGCGACGAGATCGCCGAGCACTGCTCGGGCGCGTCGGTGCTTGCCGAATACACGCGAGCCGAAGACGATCGGGTCAGGTAAACGATGCTCGGGAGGCAGGAATGGCAGCGCAGGACCAGCTACAGCAGGACCTGACCGGAAAGACAGTGGTGGTGACCGGCGCCAGCTCGGGCATCGGCGCGGCGGCGGCGCAGCGGCTCGCGGCGCGCGGGGCCACCGTCGCGGTCGTCGGCCGATCGCCGGAGCGGACGGCCGAGGTGGCGGCGAAGGCGGGCGCGCAGCCGTTCGTAGCAGACTTCGCCCGGCTCGACGACGTGCGCAAGCTGGCCGATCAGCTGCTCGACCGCTACCCCAGGATCGATGTGCTGGCCAACAACGCCGGCGGCGCGTGGCCCAAGCGCACCGTCACCGACGACGGCAACGAACTCACCTTCCAGGTCAACCACCTGGCGCCGTTCCTGCTGACCAACCTGCTGCTGGAGCGCTTGACCCAGGCGCAGGCCAGGGTGGTCAACACCGCGAGCATGACCTACCGGATGGCCGAGCTGAACCTCGACACGGCGAACGCGGCGACGGGCTCGTTCAGCCAGCTCGGCGCGTACGGCGCATCCAAACTGGCGAACATCCTGTTCACCAGGGAATTGGCCCGCCGCACGGAGGGCACCGGACTCACCACCGCGGCCTTCCATCCCGGTGTGGTCGCCACCCACGTCTACGACAACGCCCCCTTCGGCCTCGGCTGGTTCATCCGGTCTCCCCTGGCGCGCCCGTTCTTCATCCGCCCGGACAAGGGCGCCGAGCCGCTGGTGCACCTGGCCACCACCGCCGACGGCGCGGCGATCAACGGCCGGTACTTCCACCGCTTCGAACTGGAGGCGCCGAGCAACAAGCAGGCGGTCGACGCCGATCTCGCGCGGCGATTGTGGACGCTGTCCGAGCAGGCCACCGGGCTCGCGTCGAGCGAATAATCGGCATACGGCTTACGTTTCGGCGTCGGCGAGCCGCAGGGAGACGCTGTCGGCTCGGTCCGGGTCGAGGCCGACCCCGTACACGCCGCCGGACCGGTCGCCCGCGTCGAGCTCGACGATCGCGCGGGCGACTCGCTCGGTGGGGACCAGTACGGGAAAAGTGGTGGGCGCGATCGCGTTCACGCGCACGCCGAACTCGGCGAACTCGGCGGCGAGGTTGCGGGTGAGCTGATCGAGCGCGGCTTTCGACGCGGAGTACAAGGTCTGCCCCGGATAGACCTCCGACCCGGAAATGCTCGATACGTTGACGATGTTGCGGTTGCGCGCGCGATTCTCCTGGCCCGCGTGCAACCAGCACCGCTGCGCCAGCCGTGTCGAAAAACGCAGCGGCACGGCGACGTTCAGGGTGAAGTGAGGATCGAAGTCGTCCAGCGCCGCGTCGCCGTCGACGATGCCGCGCGGATGCAGCCGGACGTGCGCGGCGTTGTTCACCAGCAAGTCGACCCGGCCGAACCGGGCCAGTGCCAGGTCAACCACCCGTTCCACCTCGCCGGGCTGGGTCAGATCCGACCGGACCACGAAGACGCGCGAATCGTTCTCTGGAACGGGCGCGTCCGGCGCGAGCGGATCGACGTACCACTCCAGCTGTGACGGCACCGCGGGTGTGCGCGTGCGGCACACGGCGACGATGTCGTAGTCGCGATAGTAGGCCTGGCAGAAGGCGTCGCCCAGGGTGCCGCTCGCCCCGGTCAGCAGGCAGACGCGGCGTTCACCAGTGGACAATCTTGTCTCCTCCCCAGCGCCGTTCGGCGTCCGCCCGGGTGCGATGCACCCACATCACCACACTGTTGCGATCTCGGACATTGTTACCCGCGAAGGTGTGCCAGCTGCGCGGGGTGACTTCGAACAGCACGAGCGAATTGTCCAGCGGTGGCACGAGGGTCACCGACGGCAGCGCGGCCGCCTCGGCGACGTGGTCGTACAGCGCGGTCTCGCCGCCATCGCCCGGCTGCCATCCCGGATTGCCCAGATAGAACAGCACCGCGACGGCCCGCACGGTCTCGCGCGCGCGGACGCCGGGCGCTCGCGCTCCGGTCTTGGTGTCGACCGTGCCGTCGGGCAGGCGCACTTCGTCCCGGCCTGGTGGCGGCCCGGGGAACCAGGCCGGATTGAGGTCGTTGTGCGACCAGCCGAACGGGCTGCCCGGCCCGTGATGGTGCACCGACCCCTCGACGTCGCCGGTCGCGTCGACTCCGCCGAGCCGGGCGACCAGGTCGTGCCATTCACGCGAGCTGAACAGCGCCATCGGGCCGTCACGCAGGTCGGCCAATCGGATGCCGTCGGCGCTGTAACCGTCGGCGACGGAACCGAACAGCTGCGGGCTCTCCCGGCGAACCCGCTCCAGCTCGTCGGCCAACCGCTGATAGAACTCGGGAACGAAGACGTCGCGGGCGTACACGTGCGGAAACGGTCGGCTGCGGCGAATCCAACGTCGATGGGCGAACAACTCCGCGAACCACTGCGGAACCGGCGCTGCGCGCTCCGAGTCGGTTGTCACCATTGCTCCCTCCCGGTCGAACCTCGTGATCATATTGGCCGCACCCGGTGCGCGCGGGCCGGTCTCCGCGTTGCGAGGATCGTGCGATGAGCCGTGATCTGCGTGTGTGTTTCGTCGGGGATTCGTTCGTCGCCGGTGTCGGCGACCCGCGCTGCCTGGGCTGGGCAGGCCGGCTCGCGTCCGCGGCGCACGCGGAGGGCGTGCCGCTGACCGCCTACAACCTGGGGGTGCGCGGGCAGACCTCGAGCGAGATCCTGGAGCGCTTCGGCGCAGAATGCGCGTCCCGGCTGCCGGAGGGCACGGACGGCAGGGTCGTGCTCTCGTTCGGCGTGAACGACGCAATGCACGAAAACGGCGGCCCGCGGGTGAGCCCCGAGGAGTCGGTGGCCAACCTGCTCGCGCTGCTCGGACAGGCGGCCGAGCGGCACTGGCCCATCTTGATGGTCGCCCCGCCGCCGATCGCGGACGACGAGCACAACGCCCGCACCGCCGCGCTGGAGGAGCGGTTCTCGCGGGCATGCGCCGTTTCGGACGTGCCCTTTGTGCGCATGCACGAGGCGTTGCGCGACAACACGGTGTGGGCCGCCGAGGTACGCGCGGGCGACGGTGCGCATCCCGGGGCCAGGGGCTACGACGAGATCACCGCGCTGATCGCGCCACACTGGCGTGAGTGGTTGTCTCGGTGACGTGCCTGTTTCCGGGTGCCTCACGGATTCGGTCGAGCCAGAGCGTGACTTCTGTCTGGGACAGCGAGCTGCCTACGGCTGGGTTCGCAGGAGTCCGAGGGTCAGCATATCGAATGAGCTTGCGGGCCTGGCGGATCGGGCTCAACTGACCGGCATGCCGCCGTTGCCCGCCTCGGCCCGCCGCTTGCGCGCTGTGTCCAGGTCTACCGTCACCGGAAGGGTCGCCGGTGCTTCGTCCGGGGTGAACGCCTCGCCCAATTCCGGTAGCCAGCGGACGATCTCGTCGCGAAAAGGCCCTTCGGTCTCCAGTTGACCGAGCACTCCTACCAGGGTGAGGAACGAGCGTGCGAACGGCGTGAAGTAGGCGGGCATGGTCATCTGACGGACCACATTGGTCAGGCGAGGGTTCGTGGTGCGCAACACTTGTCGGCGCAGCCAGCGCGTGGTGAGCCGGTAGGTGGCGTGCCGTAGCGGTTCACCGCAGGGTGTGATCGCGGCGTAGAGTGCCTCGCTGTCGAGGTCCCGTCCGGTTTCCACGAAACCGTGCCTGCGCGTGGCCGCGGCCAATTCGCCGGGCCCGCCTCGGAAGATCGCCTTGCAGCATTCGAGCGTCAGCTCGTCGAAGCCCGCGGGCGGCCAAGCGCAGCACGCGCCGAAATCGACTACGCCGAGCCGTCCGTCGGGCAGCACCCGGAAGTTGCCCGGGTGCGGATCGGCGTACAGCAGACCGTGACGGCCCCAGCCGGAGGTCACGAAACGGACCATGAGCATGCCGACCCGGTCGCGCTCTGCCCGTGTGCCGGAAGCGACGATGCGCGGCACCGGGGTGCCGTCGATCCATTCGCTGATCAGTACGTCGCCCTGCTGTGCGACGACATTCGGGACGAAGAAGTCCGGATCGTCGGCGTAGGCGGCGGCGAAAGCTCGCTGATGGATTGCCTCCGCCGCGTAGTCGAGCTCGCCGGTCACCGACGCGCAGATCGCCTCGGTCACCGCCTTCACGTCCGCGCCGGGCAGGAATACCGCTGCCAGATAGGAGATCCGGCGCAGCTGATCCAGATCGCGCGCCACCGCCTGCCTGCCGCCGGGGTACATCACCTTGACCGCGACCGGCCTGCCGTCGTGCCAGACCGCGCGGTGCACCTGCCCGAGCGAGGCCGCGGCGGCGCGCCGATCGTCGAATTCGCGGAAGCGGGAACGCCAATCCGCGCCCATGCTTTCGGCCATGGCGGCATGCACCATGTGCGGCAGCATGGCGGGCGCGGCGTCCTGCAGCCTGCTGAGCGCGATCCGGTACGGCTCCGCAACGTCCGGCGGCAGGGCCAGCTCGTAGATGGCCAGTAGCTGCCCCAGCTTCGCGGCACACCCTTTCAGCTCGCCGAGCACCTCGAAAATGTGCTGGGCGGTGCGGAGCTGGATGTCGCGATTGACTTCTTCGGCCGATCTGCCGAGTGCCCTCTTGCCGACCCCCGCGGCCTGTCGCCCGGCCAACGCCATCGGCAGCGCGGCGAGTTTCGCGCCGCGAACAGCGCTGTGAACAGGAGGTTTGCCATGAGAACGCGACGCGAAAAGCCGGGATCGCTTGCCCGTGGACCCCTCCTCGGGGCGCTCTCCGATGGGCCGGATGGTCATGCCTCACCTCACAGTCGCGCGCACAAGTGTGACACAGATGCAGTACCGGACAGTAGGGCTTAGACTGTCTGGGACGTATTCGAAAGTAGTCGAAAGGTGACTTCGATGGGTTCCCAGACGGTGGTCGCCGACGTTGCCGACGAGCTGGCGCGCCGGGTTGCCGCGGGGGAATATCAGCCTGGGGATCTCATGCCGTCGGTGCGTCAGGTCGCCGAGGAATTCGACATGAACCGCGCGACCGCGCAGCTGACTCTCGGCCGGCTGGAGTCCTACGGCTTCGTCGAAGCCCGGCGCGGCAAGGGATTCACGATTCGTGACGTCCGGGAGACCGGCGGGATGGACGTGTACCGCCACCTGTTCCGTTTCTCGATTCCCATGCCGGACATCGCGATAGAGATGTTCCGCGACATCGTGGACGTCGAGCGCAATCTCGTGCTCGAAACGCTGCTCGCCTACACCGGTGGCGAACAACGGATCGATTCGGCCGAACTGAAGGCCGCCATCGATGAACTCGAATCGATTGCTCGGCAAGATGTTCCCGACTTGCGGCAGCTTTTGGCGCTCGAGGTCGCGCTGGTGCGCAGATTGCTGACCGTGCTCGGTCTCCCTATGCAGCGCGCGATCTTGAACTCGATCGGCGAGATGGTGCTCGAGGTGCCGGAAGCGGTCGATGCGTATTTCGCGGGCGCACCGGACCTGCACGTTTTGATCTGGCGGGCGCTGGCCGCCGTGTGGGATTCCGGCGCCGGGCCCAGCGATGCTCAGCTGGCGCTGTTCGAGGATCTGTTCGGCATGTACCACGAGAAGGTCATCGCGCGGTTCGAGGAATCGGTGGCAGGGATCGGGGACCGCGCCGCCGAATCCCACGCCGCCACCGCCTAGTTTTCGTACACTGCACAACTCGTCTGGGACAGATGTGGGAGCTCGTTCTCGTCAGGTCTCCTCAGCGCGCCGAAGCGCGAGAGTGCGCAGCCTCGGCCGCAGCAGCCTGTCCCAGACAGTTTTGGTCTCCAGTGTGTGATGTGGTGGGCATGCGTATAGCGGAGACGGACTGCCGAGGCCGACACCGGTCGAGATGAATCCGACTCAGAGGCAAGCAATCACAGCGCGCGCCGCACGACGATGCGGCGTACGCTCGTGTGCTACCGAGTGACCCGGATCCGGCCGGTGGGATGCCGCGCGGCCGATCCGCACGGCATCATCGACGTGCGAGCGCGAGCTCAGGCCCCGCCGTTGAGCTTGTCGAGGCGCTCGCACGCCTCGACATACTCCTGGATCAGCCGGTTCACCACGTCGGCGGAGCGTTCCACCCGGTTCATCATGCCGACGATCTGGCCGACCGGATTGAAGTTGACGTCCTTGGCGGCCTCGGGATAACGATGGCCGCGCTTCACGCCGTCCAACGCGACCATCATCTGCAACGGCATCGGCAGCGGGTCGGGAGTGTCGGCCTGCTCCCACGCGTCGGTCCAATCGTTGCGCAGCATGCGGGCGGGCTTACCCGTCCAGGCGCGCGAGCGAACGGTGTCGTGGCTGGTGGCTTCGATGTAGCTCTGCATCTGCGCGGGGGGGACGTTGGCCTCCTCGACGGTCAACCACACCGAACCGGTCCACGCGCCCGCGGCGCCCATCGCCATCGCGGCGGCCACCTGACGACCGTTGCCGATACCACCCGCGGCGAGCACCGGTAGATCGCCGACGGCATCTATGACCTGCGGCCACAGCACCAGCGAGGACACCTCGCCGCAGTGGCCGCCGCCCTCGGTGCCCTGGCAGACCACGAAGTCCAGGCCCGCCCGCTTGTGATTGAGCGCGTGCTTGACCGATCCGCACAGCGCGCCGATCAGCCTGCCGGAATCCTGCACCTGCTTGACGACGTCCTCGGGCGGTGTGCCCAGGGCGTTGGCGACCAGCTTGGCCTTCGGATGCCGGAGAATCACCTCCACCTGCGGCCCCGCCGTGGTGGCGGTCCAGCCGAGCAGTTGGTTGTGGTGCTCGCCGTCCGGCAGCTTGGGCACGCCGTGGTCGGCGAGGATCTTCTCCGCGAAGTCGCGATGATCCTGCGGGACCATCTCGGCGAGTTTGGCTTCCAGTTCCTCGGGAGTCAGGCCATCGATGCCCTTGCCTTCGTACTTGGAGGGGATCACCAGGTCGACGCCGTACACGCCCTGCACATGCTCGTCCAGCCAGGCCAGCTCCACCTCGAGCTGTTCGGCGGTGAAGCCGACGGCGCCGAGCACGCCGAGTCCGCCCGCGTTGCTGACCGCGGCCGCCACGTCGCGGCAGTGGGTGAAGGCGAAGATGGGGAATTCGATCCCGAGCCGTTCGCAGATTTCGGTTCGCATGGCGTGCTGGTCTCCCTAACTGCTCCGCCGCGAACGGCGCGGCGCAGATGTACTAGAACGAGTTGCATAAGTGACGCTCGGCGCGGCGCGGCCGCTGCGCGTCGAGTCCACCGCGAGCCGCAGATATCGCCATGAAGCGGCCGCGGCTTCCTCGACTGGCCTTCGCACCATGCATCGACAGTAACACGTTCTAGTTTTCTGCGGAATGCGATGCTGAGTCAGGGGGTGGCCCGCTCCAGTTCGGCAAGGGACTGCTCCAGGTGATCGAGCAAGCGGGGCAGCTGCGGAACACTGCGGCGGCAGCCGACCAGGCCGAAATCGAGATTGCCCGCGTTGGAGGTCAGCGTGATGTTCATCGCCTGGCCGTCGAACGGGATGGACAGCGGGTAGCTCGCGTCGAGGCGCGCACCGTTCCAGTACATGGGTTCGCGCGGTCCCGGCACGTTCGAGATGACGAGGTTGAAGGTGGGATTCGTCCAGGGAATCAGCGCGGGCACGAGGTTGAGGGCCAGCGGGCTGAGCATCAGCGCGGACAGCGCCATCGTCTGGTTGCACGACAACGTGCGGTAGACGTCCTTCCCGTCCCGCATCGACGCGCTGACCACCTGCAGGCGCTCCAGCGGATCGGCGATATCGGTGCCGAGGTTGCACAGCACCGCCCCCACCTTCACGCCGTTGGTCTCGTCGTCCTCGGCGCGCAGCGACATCGGCACCATCGCGATCAACGGTTTGTCGGGCAACGCGTCCCGTTCGATCAGGTACCGCCGCAGTGCGCCCGCCGACATGGTGAGCACCACATCGTTGAGCGTCGAGCCGGTTGCCTTCTTGACCTGCTCCAGCCGCTCCAACGGCCAGGATCGGACGGCCGAGCGGCGCGCGCCGCCGATGGGCACGTTGAACATGGTGCGTGGGGCGGCGAACGGCAAGGTCAGCTGCTGGCGCACCAGGGCCGTACGCGCCGCGCGCAGCAGCGACGCGCCGGACGACGCCGCGGAGATCAGATTCCGCGCCGTACCGCCCGAGCCGGACCCGGCCCTGCGCTTTTCCCGTGGCAGGTGCCACGGCACCCGTGTCGCGGTGGAGGACGGATCGCTGGTCAGCGTGCGCCGCAGAAGGCGTTGCGCGGAGATGCCGTCGATCAAGGCGTGATGCATTTTGGAATACAGCGCGAACCTGCCATCGGCGAGGCCCTCGATCAGATGGAACTCCCACAGCGGGCGATGCCGGTCGAGCAAGCTGCTGTGCAACCCGGACGCCAGCTCGACGATTTGGTCCATGCGGCCCGGACCGGGCACGGCCAGCCGCCGCACGTGATAGGCGAGTTCCACGTCCTCGGCATACGTCCAAGCCATCTGCGGTGATCCGAAGATCGTCGCTGGATGCTTGCGAAAGACCCGATCCACGTCGGTGTTGCGCAATAGTTCCTCGTGGACTTGCGCGGCGAAGTCCTTCCCCGCCTGCTCCGGCGGCTCGAACAATTGCAGCGAACCGACGTGCATCGGCTGTTCGCGGGATTCGGCGAGCAAGAAGACGGAATCGACCGGCGCGATGAATTCCATGATGAGTCGCCCCCTGACGACATGGTGAAGAGTTCGGATTTCAGATCGACCACGTTGTCGGCGGGCCCGCGCAGCCATGAAACCGCCGCGACACGACAAACCTACCCGGACGGAATGAACCGCGTTCGGCGAATCACCGATCCTTCGAAGCCAGCAGGTAGGCCTGCCCGAACCGCTCCTCGGGACGCGGCTCGCGCACCATGCGAGCGATCATGGTGAACCCGGCGGCGCCGAGCAGACGCGCGAGGCGTTTGGGCGCCCACCGGTAGGCGCGAGTCACCTTGTGGTCGAACGCTTCCACCGTGTCGGGCAAGTCGGCCGCCTGGAAAGCCAGCAACACGTGACCTTTGCTCGCGAGTACCCGATGGAACTCGCCTAACACATGCGGCACGCGTTCCGGCGGGGTGTGGATCAACGAATACCAAGCCACTATGCCGCCGAGGGTTTCATTGCCCATCGGTAGCTGCTCGAGGGAACCTTGCTCGAACGACAGCTGTGGATATTGCGCGCGGGCCAGCTCGATCATGCGCGGCGAGAGATCGAGGCCGAACACCTCCGCCCCCAGCGACGCCAGATGTGCGGTGATCCGACCCGGCCCGCAACCGAGATCGGCGATCGGTCCGGACCCGTTGTCGGCCACCGATTCCGCGAACACGGCCAGCATCGCCCGGTCGAGCGGTTGGCCGGCGAGTTGATGCCGGACAAGGTCGGTATAGAGGTCGGCCACCTCGTCGTACGCGGTACGGGTGGCGGTCACATCGGCGAGTTCGTCTGCGAAGTCTTCGTTCGAGTCCAGCACTCCGAACAGCGTATTACGTACTCATCCCACCGGATCGAATGCCTGGGCGACGGCGAGACTGTCCTCGTAGACGTGGTGCCGGATGACCAGGCCATCCCGCACCGTCAGGTGCAGCGCGAACCGCGCGCGGTAAGCACGCCCGGTGCGGCGCGCGGTCTGCCGGATCTCCCCGAGCACCACGGCGTCGGCGCCGTCGACGAGCACGCCGTCGACGGTGGTGGCCACCTCCTCCGGCACATGATGTTCGGCGATCGAGCGGAAATGCTCTGCGGCGTCGGCCCGGGTCGAACGGTGCCGGATCCAGGGCGTCGCCGCGCGGCCGTGCTCAGCCTCCGGCCAATCCAGCCGCCAATCGACTTTTTCGGCGTACATCTCGGCGATGGCTTCCGGATCGCCGGAACCGATTCGCCGCAACAACTCTTCGACCACCATTCGCGTGGTCGGCGTGGTGACCGACACTGCCGGGTCCTTTCGGGCAACGCCGCGCAATCGTGCGGCACGCACTGATTCTCAGCGCGCACGCGCTTGGTGGCGATTACCTCTCGGGTAATGGAACGGCTGCCTCCGGGGCGGCTGCCGCGGTCGATTCCTCGAGCGCCCGCCGGCCGCGCCCCCCTGCGGTGCCCAGCACCGAACCGAGGATGACCAGCGGAAAGCCGATCGCCATGCCCGCGGTCAGCGGCTCGTCGAGCGCCGTGACGCCGAGCAGAATCGCCACCGCGGGATTGAGGTAGGTGATCACCGTCGCGCGCGCCGGGCCGACCTCGGCGATCAGCGCGAAGAAGAACAGGAACGCCACGGCCGTGCAGATCACCGCGAGGCCGAGTACCGACCAGGCCGAATCGGCGGTGATGTGCGACGGCCACCGCAGGCCCGCGAACGGCGCGTAGATCACCGCAGCCAGCAGCAGCGAGCCGGTCACCACACCGAGCGGAGGCAGGTCGGCCAGCGCCCGGTCGATCACGATGGGGCCCACCGCGTATCCGATCGTGGTCAGGCCGATCGCGGCGATCGCCGCCGGATTCCCCAGGTCGACGTCCAGGCCGACGAGCGCGGCGACACCCGCGAATCCGACGAGCAGGCCGGTGATCCGGCGTGCGTCGAACCGGTCGTGGCCGAGCACGGTCACGATCACCACGGCGATCAGCGGCACCGCGGCGATCAGCAAGCCGACGGTCGAGCTGTTCAGCGTGGTCTCGGCGTACCCGATCAGCAACCACGGACCGCTGATCTCCACCAAGGTGTAGAGCAGCAGCGGCCGCCACCGCCGCAACACCGGGACCAGCACGCCGGAATACAGCGCGACCGGCGCGAGCAGCAGGCCGCCGATCAGCGTGCGGCCGAACGCGACCACGATCGGGTCGAGGTCCTCCACCGCGATGCGGATCATCGCGTACGGCACGCCCCAGATAACGCCCATCGCCAGGAACAGCGCCCACCCGCGGCGCGTCATCGCGCGACCGCCGTTCGGCGCGGGCCGACGACCGGCTCGGTGCCGGATCGAAGCCGCTCGGATCGCGACATACTCCCCTCCCTTTCGACCACTCGGAGCTTATCCACGGGACCGACAGATCCGGTTCCCGCTTGTGACAAGTCCGGTCGCTGTCCCGTTCGCCCGATTTCGGCGAATAGCGCGCGCGGGCAAGATGTTCGGGCTAGTCTCGCCGGGAGCGAAGGGAATGCATCATCGTGGTCGACGTCATCCGCCGGCTTGCCCCGAGCGAGGAAATGTTCGCCGCGGGCGAGGTCTTCATCGGTTATTCGGCACGGGTATGCGGCCGGTTGGACCTGCGGGCGTTGACGGCCGCCTTCGAGGCCGTCTCCCGGGCGCATCCCATCCTGCGCGCCCGCATCGAGTCCTCGGAACAGGGCGGTCACGTCTTCGCCGTAACGGATGCCACGCCCGAGATCTTCGTCGCCGACGCCGACCCCGAATTCGCGCTCACCGGCGCCAAATTCGACCAGCGCGGAGGCGTTTGCGGGCTGTGCGTGGTGCGCGACGGCGATACCGCGAGCGTCACGCTCATGATCCATCACAGCGTCGCCGACGCCTATCACGCGTTCGTCATCGTCACCGAGCTCTGGACCGGGTATCGGGACGCGGTCGGCGGTGGTACCCCCGAACTGCCGGTGCACGCCTTTCCCGACCCAGTGGAGCACCTGCTGGCGGCGCGAGGCATCGAGAAGATGGCTTTGCCCGGCTCTGTGCCGCCCGGCGAAGCCCCCGCCGCCGCGTCGGTTCCGCAGCCGCGCGACGACGACTACCCGATCCTGCGCACCACCCGGTGCCGACTCAGCCAGGAAGAGACCGCGGCGCTGGTCGCACTCGGACATCGAGAGAACGTCACGGTGCACGGCCTGGTGTCGGCGGCGCTGTTGCGTACCGAAGCCGAGATTCGCGAACTACCGCTGACGGGGCTGCTCTACCTGTACTCCGTCGACCTGCGCGGCAGAGTGAGCCCCGAAATCGACGCCACCGAAGGGACGAACGTCCTCGGCTTCGCCAACTACCTGTCACCGGAATCGGAGGTGACATTGGTGGAGTCGGCGCGCGGCATCAGCGAAGCTCTGCACGCCGGATTGGCCGCGGGCATCGTGCAACGCACGCCCTTGAGCATCCCCGACATGGCTGCCGCACCCAGGCCCGCCCTGCCCGGCGTCGTCATCGCGACCAACTGGGGCACCATCCCGCCGCTACCCGAGCACGACGGGCTGCGCGTCGACGACTTCCACTCCACCATGCTCGCGAAACCGGACCTGACCGGCCGCCGCCCCCAGCAACCGGGCGGCGGCACCTGCGTGATCAGCACCTTCGCCGGACGGCTGAGCGTGGAGATCCACCACCCGGAAGAATTCGCCGATCTCCAACAGCGCCGCGTCGAAGTGCTGGCCCGCCACCTGCGCGACGCCATCGCCTGACGTGTGACTCTGTCCGCCGTTCGGCAAGCACGGCGACGGCCCCGGTCGGATCACCACTCGCCGAAGCGATGTCGCGGCTGCGCTGTCGAGCAGTCAGAACACGCGCCGACTGCGGCTCGTCCGACCGAACGCCGTCGGCCGCGATCACGTTTCGCGATCGCGGCCGACGGGTCGATCAATTCGTTGTTCGCGCGGTCGTACTGGTGGTCGGTGCCGCGAATTGCGTGGTCGTCGTCGGTTCGATGGTGGTGGTGGGCGCCGTGGTCTGCACCGGCGACGCGACCGGAGACGGAGCCGGCGGCGTGGTGACCACCGGTGACGAGGTAGCGCTCGGGGCGCTCGACGACGGGACCGTCGTCGTCGGCCGGTCAGCGGCATCGGTCGTCGTGGGAGCGGTGCTGGTGGTCGTCGGTGACGTGGTCTTCACGGGTTCCGTCGTCGGGACCGCCGAGGAAGTCTCCACCGCCTTGTACACGGCCGCGAGATCCGCCTCTTGCGGCTTGGTCGTCGGGTCGACCTGCTTACCGGCCTGCGCCTGCTTCGCCAGGTGGGTGAGCCAGGCAGCCGCGTACTCCGCGGACGTCAGCGGCTTGCCCGCGGCAGGGTCGGCGTCGTGCCAGTAGTCGAAGTGGTGACCGCTGTGGTTGGGTCCGAGCGTGAGGTTGTACGGGTCGCTCAGAATCACGGGAATCGTGTTCTGGTTCGTGACGATCAGACCGATGATCTCATTGAGCACCTTCTGCGGCAGGTAGGCCAGCGGTGACATTTCGCTGGTCGAAATCGAGTCCGCCTTCGCAGGGGTCTTCGTCTCACCCGGCTTGTACGCCGGATCCGACACTCGCAGCAGCACTTCCAAGAACGTCTCGTCACTCTGCATCCAGTTCGGCTGCGACTGGATATCGGCGAACGCCGCCAGCGCGATCCGGCTGAGCGCCACAGCGACGTCCTGCCCGGTCGCAGGCGTGAGCCCGTCTCGTTCCAGCGCGTCGACGTTCAACTGCCTGCCCACGTTGACCACCAACTGCAGAAGTGAGATGTTCTCCGGGGCCGCGCAGGTGAGGTCTCCGTCGGAGCAGAACGACGCGATCTTGCCGTTCAGTGCGCCGAAGTCACCGCTGGTCCCCTGCACCGCACCTTGTCCGGGTACCGGTTTCGTGCCGTTCTGATACTGCTGGTCGAAGCCATCGGGGTTGCCGAACGGGTCCTTGGATCCGGGGAACGGCCCGTCTCCGGCCGAGCGGCCCGAATCGGCGAGGATGACGACACCTACGACGTCGGCCGGATCGACGATTCCGTATGCACCGTCCTGACCGGCCTCCTGATGGCCGATCTTCATCGCGACACGGCGCACGACGTCGGCGCCCTCGCTGTATCCGACGATCGAGAACTTGGTGTCGGGGCAAGCCTGCGAGATCTCCCGCATCACCTGCTCGGTGTTCGCGACACCCGCGTTGACGGCGTCTTCGTAGGTGGCCATGTTCGCCGGATACGCGATGTACACCGCGGCGTACGCGCCGGGTTCGACATCGTCGGCCGGTGCGTTGACGACCGGATCCACCCATTCACTGCTGTGGTCACCCGACAGCGCGGCGGGCAACGGATCACCGTTGGCGTCCACGAGCATTTTTGTGGTCCCCGCCACAGGAGTGTCGTTGCGTCCGGCCACCGAGATGGTCACCATGTCGTGGCATTCCGTCACGGACGTGGTGAGCTGCGTATCCCTGGTTTCCGGCGTAGATGTCAGTGCCAACGAGGCGGCGACCACCGCCGCCACCCCCAGCACTGCCGGTGCGGCAGCAGCCGAAGCTATGCGATGCCGCGCGAAGAGCTCGCGAAGAGCCATGTCCTGATCCCCATTCCATACACCGACAAAAGTGGACGGACAAGCCCCCCGACGGGCCATACGTCACCGAGGACGTCGTGGTCGGGTCCGCGAGCGTTACTGGGGACGGAATCGAGCCAGCGGACGGCGACTCTCCTGAGCACGCATTCCGCGCATGGCAAGACCGCTGCCTCATATGAGGCAGCGGTCTTGTGTGGCGTCTCCTATGGGCGGGTTACTTCGGTGGCGTGGAGGTTGCGCAGGGTGCCGTCACCGGCCTCGTACTGGGACGGGTAGAGCAGTTGCACGGACACAGGCAGCGGCGTGCCGGGCTCGATCGTGTGGGTGTCGTCCGGCGCAGCGATGACGACGGATCCGTCGGTTCCGTCCTTGATCACCTTGTACCACTGAGTCTGCTGAGGATTGATGCGGGTTCCGGGCGGTACGTCGAAGCGGATCTCCCACCACACCACCCGCTGCTCGTGGGCGGCCAGCGTGAGCTCATAGCTGATGATCCACCCCTGCGCGTCCTCTGGCCACGTCTGGGCCCACTGCCCCATGATCACGGGCATGACGGTGACGGGAGGCCGATCGACCTCGGTGGTGACCGAGCCGGAGTGCTGCTTGGCGGTATTGGCCCGGGACGGGGAGGTGATCAGGCTGGTGCAGGTGAGCCTGCCCTCGTACTGCGGGTCGATGGTGCCTGCCAGGTTGATGATCGCCTTGCCACCCTTGGGCAGGTCGATCGGCACGTGCAAGCCGTTCCGGACCGAACCGGGGCCGCAGACGGCACCGTTCTCGGCCTGGCAGGTCAGCTCCAGGTCGGTCAGCTCCGTCGGGACAGCGCCCTCCAGCATGGCGTCGGGGGCGTCGTTGGGGCCGAGATTCTGTACGCCGATGGTGTAGGCGATCCGGTGGCCCGATTGCGCCGTCTGTGGGCCGCTCATCTGCAGCGGCATTTCCGCGGGCAGGGTCACCTTGAGGTTCTTGATCCGGTGAGACGCGGTCGCGCTGCCCGTTCCGGCCGCGAAGCCCAGCTTGAAGGTCTCCGGCACGGGTGGCTGACCGGCAGCGCCTGCGAGATCGAAGTTGTCGATCAACACGGTGCCGTTGGGGTTGGCTTTGTCGGCATGGCGAACGGTCAGTCGGCCGCCGATGATGGAGATCTGGATGTGAGCGCCGTGCTCCCACGACCCGCGGAATCCGCCCGGTACCTGAACGCCGGTGAGCCAGCGGAACCCCTCCCGCAGGCTGCCGGCTCCGCGTACCCCGACGGTATTGGGTCGTTGCGCGCCGCCTTCCGTACCGGCGAGCGGCGTGCCGAAATTCCCGAAGTTGTCGAAGCCGACGCCCACGAACCCGGCTGTGACTCCCGGCGCGACGATGTGCGTCGGTGACGACTTCGTGAAGGAGTAGCCGAGCGCGCCGCCGAGGCCGCCGGGCTGTGTCGTGTGCGCGCCGTCGATCACGTAGACGCTGAATCCGTCGCCGAGCGTGGCTCCTCCCTCACAGGAGTAGTCGAAGTCGATGGTGACGCCGAGCGTGGACGAGAACGGCTGATCGAGAAACGCCGTCCCGGCCTGGGAATTGGCGTTGGGGGTGAGCTCCAGGCTGCCGCCGCTCAGCCGCGCGCTGCCCAGCAACTGCCAGTGCGGGTTGGTCACGGTGTCCTGGGTGAACGATTCGACGATCGGGAACTGTGCTTGCTGGATGGTGACAGGCGCATACGTCGTCATAGTCGAATCCTCCTCGGCCGATATGCCATGGATGGGTGATCGCGCCACGCAGATTTGACCGGTACTGCGCAATGGAGGTAACGCATTCGATCTC
This sequence comes from Nocardia asteroides, assembly GCA_019930625.1. Taxonomy (NCBI): domain Bacteria; kingdom Bacillati; phylum Actinomycetota; class Actinomycetes; order Mycobacteriales; family Nocardiaceae; genus Nocardia; species Nocardia asteroides. The sequence continues at coordinate 1,753,532 of CP082844.1, read as the reverse complement.
ACCGAAACCAGGGTCCGGAATCCCGCGCATCTTGATGCGGAACCGCTACATAACTGCAGCTGAGATGAGTTGTGCGGAAATATGAAGGAGGATCGGACCCTACAATAGCTGCTTTGCTGCTGCCGTCAGCCTCGTGCCATATCCACGAAGCGCGACAAATGCAGCTGGTGTGCGACGGTGATCGTCGCGGTAGGGCCGTTACGGTGCTTCCCCAAGATCAGGTCGGCCTCACCGCCGCGCGGGTCGTCGCGCTCGAAGGCATCGGGCCGATGCAACAGGATGACCATATCGGCATCCTGTTCCAAACTCCCGGACTCGCGGAGATCGGACACCATGGGGCGCTTGTCGGTTCGCTGTTCGGGACCGCGGTTGAGCTGGCTGATCGCGACGACGGGAACTTCGAGTTCCTTGGCCAGGAGCTTCAAATTGCGGGAGAAATCCGAGACTTCCTGCTGGCGGGATTCGACCTTCTTACCGGAGGTCATCAGCTGGAGGTAGTCCACCACAACGAGTTTGAGGTCGTGGCGTTGCTTGAGACGCCGCGCTTTGGCCCGGATCTCCATCATGGTCAGGTTCGGCGAATCGTCCACGAACAACGGCGCCTCGCTGATCTCACTCATCCGCCGCGCCAGCTTGGTCCAGTCGTCGTCGCTCATCCGCCCGGAGCGCATATCCCCGAGCTTGATCTTCGCCTCCGCCGACAACAACCGCATGACGATCTCGGTACGACTCATCTCCAACGAGAAAATGACACTCGCCAAGCCATGCTTGATCGAGCAACTACGCATGAAATCCATTCCTAGGGTCGATTTGCCAACCCCAGGCCGGGCCGCGACGATGATCATCTGGCCCGGGTGCAGGCCGTTGGTGATCTCGTCGAGTTCGGTGAAACCGGTGGGGACGCCGAGGGAGATGCCGCCGCGGCTGGCGATGGAGTCGATCTCGTCCATCGTGGGCTGGAGCAGTTCTTCGAGGGGGAGGAAGTCTTCGCTGGTGCGGCGTTCGGTGACTTCGTAGACCTCGGCTTGCGCGCGGTCGACCACCTCGGCGATGTCATGGCCGTCGGCGCCCGCGTAGCCGTACTGGACGATGCGAGTGCCTGCCTCGACGAGGCGGCGCAGAATGGCTTTTTCCGCAACGATTTCCGCGTAGTAGCTGGCGTTGGCCGCGGTGGGCACAGTCTGTGTGAGGGTGACCAGATAGGGCGCGCCGCCGATGCGCTTGAGCTCGCCACGCCGGTCCAGGCCCGCGGCGACGGTTACCGGGTCGGCGGGCTCCCCGCGCCCGTAGAGATCGAGGATCGTGTCGTAGACAGCCTGGTGGGCGGGACGGTAGAAATCGCCGGGACGAATCACCTCGACGACGTCGGCGATGGCGTCCTTGCTCAACAGCATGCCGCCGAGCACCGACTGCTCGGCCGCCATGTCGTGCGGAGGCTGGCGGCCGAAGTCTTCGCCGGGGGGTTCGGGCGGGAATCCCGTATGCCCGCGGTCATCGGTGGTTGTCACCAGACTCGACCGTCCTCTCTACCCCACGACCGGGTTTCACCCCGTTGACTCGTTCTACTCCCGGGCACCGACACGTTCACCGAAGCCGCTGACCAGGGCTCCAGCTACCGACGTGGCACCCATCCGTGCACGCGGTCGGGACCGGTCCGCGCACGGCGATGCGACGAACCTAGGCGACTCAGCGGGTGTGTACCAAACCGAGGTGTGCACACAGCTGTGGATAACTTGGGGAGAGTTCACCCAACGGTGTGCACCCCCTGTGTACAACTTGGGGAAAACCCAGGTGGGCAGGCTCGAATACGCAGATAGATAGCGACTTCCGCGTTCATCCCCGTGTGGATTAATGAAGTACCGGCGTGTCGGCCAAGTTGAACAGCCGGGCGTGTTGGGTTAACAGCACGTGAGCCACTTATGGCTTGAATCACATTGCGGGCGGTCGGTTCGGTCAGTAATCCACAGGCTGGGAAATGAAGTACCGGCGCGAAGTGTGGCGAGGCCCAGATTGTCCCGAATAGCGCCGTCTAATGTTTGGCAAACAATTGGCTATCAATCGGTTCCGGGCAGCAGGGCACAGCCGAAGACCACTCCCATCCGAAAGAGGGGAGCGGTCCTCGACGTAATGCCTGGATCAGGCGGCGGTGACCGTGAGGTCGAACTTCGCCACCACATCCGGGTGCAGGTGCACCACGATGGCGTGCTTGCCGGTCGTCTTGATGTGCGCCTTCGGCAGCTCGATGCTGCGCTTGTCGACGACGGGGCCACCCGCCGCCTTGACGGCCGCGGCGACGTCCGACTGGGTCACCGAGCCGAACAGCTTGCCGGTGCCCGCGGTCTTGACCGCCAGCGAGACCGACTCCAGGCCCTCGAGGGCCTGCTTCAGTTCGTTGGCGTGGTCCAGGTCGCGGACCCGACGGGCTTCCTGCGCCCGGCGGATGCCCTCGACCTGCTTCTGCGCGCCACGGCTGGCCACGATCGCCAGGCCGCGCGGCAGCAGGTAGTTGCGGCCGTAGCCGTCCTTGACCTCCACGGTGTCGCCGGGGGCACCGAGGTTGTCCACATCAGCAGTCAGAATCAACTTCATTTGCGTGCTCCCCTTTCTCAGCGAGCCGTCGACACGTAAGGCAGCAGCGCGACCTCACGCGAGTTCTTGACCGCAACCGCGACATCGCGCTGGTGCTGCACGCAGTTGCCGGTGACGCGGCGGGCGCGGATCTTGCCGCGGTCGCTGACGTACTTGCGCAGCAACGCCGTGTCCTTGTAATCGATCGTGACAGTTCCGGTCTTGCTCTCCTTGCAGAACGAGCAAGCCTTCTTCTTGAGCACCTTTTCGCGCGCGGGCGCTTTAGGCATGGTCTTGTACTCCGTAATCAGTGATGGCCCTATTCGAGCGGGCCGTTGTGGCCGTTCTCAGAACGGCGGTTCGTCATCCATGCGGCCGCCGCCCCCGAAGGAGCCGGCCGCGGGCGCACTGCCCCAAGGGTCGTCCTCGGCACCGCCGGAACGCCCACCGCTACCACCGGAGGAGGCGTAGTTGCCACCGCTGCCGGACCCGGAGCCGGCCCCGAAGCCGCCGCCACCGCTGCCGCGACTGGTCTTGTTGACCTTCGCGGTGGCGTAGCGCAGCGAGGGACCGACCTCGTCGACCTCGAGCTCGACGACCGTGCGCTTCTCACCCTCGCGGGTTTCGTAGGAGCGCTGCTTGAGTCGTCCGCTCACGATGACACGGGAACCTCTGGTCAGGCTTTCGGCGACATTTTCGGCGGCCTCGCGCCAGATATTGCAGCGCAGGAACAGCGCTTCGCCGTCTTTCCATTCGTTCGAATTACGGTCGAACACCCGAGGGGTCGACGCGACGGTGAAATTCGCCACCGCCGCTCCCGCCGGTGTGAATCGAAGCTCCGGGTCGGCCGTCAGATTGCCGATGACCGTGATGACCGTGTCGCCTGCCATGTGGTTCCTCCTGCTCGGTGTGCAGTCCGCGTCTCGCTGTTGCGCTAGAGCCTAAGCACAGGCTCCGACGCAAACGAGGGTTGCCGGACTACTTGTCGTGGCGCAGAACCTTGGTGCGCAGCACCGACTCGTTGAGACCGAGCTGGCGGTCGAGTTCGCTCACGGTGGCGGGCTCGGCGGTCAGATCGACCACGGCGTAGATGCCCTCGGCGTGCTTGGCGATCTCGTAGGCGAGCCGGCGGCGGCCCCAGATGTCGACCTTGTCGATCTTGCCGCCTTCGGTGCGAACGACACTGAGCAGGTTGTCCAGCGACGGACCAACAGTGCGCTCGTCCAGGCTCGGATCGAGAATGACCATCACTTCGTAATGACGCACGGACCAATCACCTCCTGTGGACTAGGAAACGGCCACGGACGGTCCGTGGCAGGAGGGTTCGTTGCGTCAGCAACCCGAACAGGCTACATGAGCGGCGCCTGAGCAGTGAAATCGCCCCGGGCCGGGCGCCCGTGGGCGCGTGAGGTCGGTCCTGGAGTTCGCATTCGTAGGGAGGGAATGGAGGCACGGCCGAGCGGGTCCGCTTAGGGTGGATCCATGCCGACCGGACCCGCCGCCAGCGACCTGCCCGCGGGCGGTGTGCGACGCCGCGCGGCGCTGGCCGCGGTGGTGGTCTTGCTCTGTGGTCTCGTTCTGGCGCTGGCGTACGCGAACAAGGCGCGGTGTGCGGGGGAGCCGTTCGATCGAGACGGTCGCAGCACGGCATTCGACGTCATCAAGGATTCGGACGTCTGCTACTCGGACATCCAGTACCTCTGGCTCGGCAGAGACATCAACGAGCACGTCTTCCCATATGTGAGTGGCGGCATCACCGGCGACGGCGCCCTGGTCGGCGGCGCGGTGGAATACCCGGTGCTCAGCGGCGTGCTGATGTGGCTCGGCGCGGTCGGAGCGGACAACGACGCCGATTTCCTGCGGTACTCCGCGCTGCTGCTGGCGCCCTTCGCGCTGCTGACCGCGTGGATGCTGGCTCGCCTGGCCGGAGGCGCCGCCCTGCTGTGGGCGGCCGGACCTCCGCTGGTGCTGTATGCCTTCCACAACTGGGAACTGCCGGTCGTCTGCACGGCGGTGGCGGCCGTCTACGTGATGGCGGCGCTGACGCGCTACTCCGTGCGTACCAGGGGAATCGTGGCCGCAGTGCTGCTCGGCCTCGGGTTCTGTCTCAAGCTGTACCCGGGAATCTTCGTGTTGCCGCTGCTGGCGTATGTGCTCACCGGAGGCGACGAACGCGACCCGGAACAGCCCGACGGCGGGCTCGACGTCCGTGGCGCTCTGCTCACCGCGGCCGCGGCGATCGGCACCGTCGTCGCGGTGAACCTGCCGTTCGCGGTGGTGGGTTACGAGGGCTGGCGCGCGTCGATCACCTTCCAGCAATTGCGTCAGGCCGATATCACCACGAATTCCATCTGGTATTGGGGACTGCGGCCGATGTTCGGGCCGGACGCGCACAGCGAGGCGGCGTTCCAGCAGGTGGTCTCGGTCGCCTCGCCGCTGCTGGTGATCGCGGCGTTCGCGTTGGCCATGTGGCTGGGCTGGAAGCGTTACCTGAGGACCGGGGTGTTCGGGTGGGTCGGGGTGAGCGGGGCGATGCTGTGTGGGTTCCTGCTGTTCCACAAGGTGCATTCGCCGCAGTACACCTTGTGGCTGGTGCCGTTCCTGGTGCTGCTCGAGGTGCCCTGGTGGTTGATCGGCAGCTATCTCGTCGCCGACGCGGCCATCGGGGTGGGGGTCTTCCGCTACTTCTACTCGATGGGTTCGGGCACCTCGGTAGAGGTGATGGAGAACGTCGTCCAATTCGGTGTGTGGGGGCGCGCGAGCCTGCTGATCGTGCTGTTCTTCGTGTTCTTGTGGGCGTGGCCGCGCGGTTACCGCGCGAGGTCGCGCCCGGCGTCGCGGTCCGACCCGCGCAATCTGGTGCCGGTGGTCTAAGGGCCACCGTGCCGGGCCCGGAAGGCGGCGCTCTTGGCGCGGTTACCGCACAGCGTCATGTCGCACCAGCGGCGGGAGCCGCCCCGGGAGGTGTCCACGTACAGCCGGGTGCACGCGGGTCTGCCGCACTCCTTGATCAGTGCCGTGCTGCCCAGTAACTCGATCGCGGACCGGGCGACGGCGGCCAAGGCCGCGTCGGCGTCGCCGCGGTGGCTGACGCTGCCGTCGGCGCGCAGGCTGATCGAGGGCGGTGCGCCGTCGGCGAAATCGTTGACGGTCCGGCGGTCGGTGTCGGTGCAGGGGTTCCCCTGTGCGGCGGCGAGCGCTGCGCGATAGACCGCCTCGCGGAGGCGCACCGCCCGCGCGAGGGTGCCGGCGTCACTGTGCGGGGGATGGTCGAGCAGGCCCGCGGCGACGATCCAGTCGGCGAGCGCGGCGGGAGCGACGAGGACGTCATCGAACGTGGTCGAGCGCGCCTTGACAGTGCCCGCGAAGTCCAAAGCGAGGTTGCCGCTCACGAAGGTGAACATCCTCTCATGCTAACCGCCTTGACAGGTTAGTCTGTCTACTGTCACCGTGATAACCACCCGAGGTGGTTATTCAGGGAGGCGCCGTGCAGAGTCGATTCGCGATGGTGGCAACGCAGCCGCTGTTCGTCGTGCTGTGGAGCAGTGCCTTCGTCGCCGGTGTGATCGGAGTCGGCGCCGCGCCACCGCTACTGGTGTTGTTCGCACGCTTCGCCATCGCCGGAGTGCTGCTCACGGCCTACGCTGTCGCGACCCGGGTCACCTGGCCGCGGGGCAACCAGCTGCGCCACGTGTTCGTCGCCGGGTTGTCGGTGCAGATGGTCCAGTTCGGCGCCTTCTACACGGCGATGGCCGAGCATGTCCCGGCGGCGGTGATCGCGTTGGTCCAGGGCTTGAATCCGGTGGTCATCGCGCTGTGCGCCGGACTGATCGGCGAGACCGTCACGATGCGGCAGTGGTTCGGCTTCGGCATCGGCGGAATCGGCGTAGCACTGGCCGTGTTCGACCAATCCCACTTCTCCGTGCTCGGGTTGCTGTTGTGCGTCGTGGGGCTGCTCGGCCTGAGCATCGGCACCGTGTACCAGAAGCGGTTCACGCCCACGGTCGATCCCCGCGCTTCCACGGCGCTGCACGTGGTGGTCAGCGCGCCGATCGCGGGAGCGCTGGCCTGGCTGTCGGGCCAAGTGCACGTGTCGGACGCGGGCCGGTTCGCCGGTTCGCTCACCTGGATGGTTCTGGTGAACTCCGTCGCCGCGTTCCTGCTGCTCAACGCCATGCTGCGCCGGTGGGACGCGACCAGGGTGGGCAAGCTGTTCTTCGCGACGCCCGCGGTGACCGCGATCCTCGCGTGGCTGCTGATCGATCAGCCGTTGCGTCTGCTGACGGTCGCCGGGCTCGGCATCGGCTTGATCGGCCTGGTGTTCGCCGCACGCACCCCAGTGCGGTCGAGGGTCGCGGCGGATGAGCCCGTGGCCGCGGTGCGCTGACCTATTTGCGCCCGCTCTGCCACTGCATGCCCCATTGGTAGGCCTGGTCGAGTTCGCGCTGGGCACCGTGTACGTAATGCACTTCCCGGTGCACGGTGATGCCTGCCCCCTGGTTCTGCAGCAGGGCGATCGCGCATGAGCGAGCGCCGTCCACCGGTGAATCGAGGCGGACCTCGATCTGCGGCCCCGAGGTGGGGTAGAGCGTCACCACGCCGTCGGCTGCCGCCCAGTTGGGCACCCCGTCGTAGATGAGGGCGAAGATCAGGATGCGCCGGAACAGCTCGGGCCGGGCGAGGTTGATGTGCATGTTCTCGCCCGTCGTGGCGGAACCGCTGCGATCGTCGCCGTCCAGCTCGATGTACGGCTCGACCTCCAGTGCGCCGAAATTCCGGCCGATCGCCTGGACGACGCCTTTGGCGCCGTTGGCGAGTTCGTAGAGACAGCCGAGGTCCAGGTCGACGGGCTTGGAGCGGCGAAAGAACCCTTTGGATCCGCTCGACCAGTTCAGGTTGACCCGCATGGTGCCCTGCTGCTCACCCGGCTTGGTCAGGTTGATGCTCGGCGTCGCCTTCGACAGGGTCACCTTGGACAGGTTCGCGCCGCCGGGGTTGTTGCCGATCGCCATGGCGATCCCCTCCGTGGAAACGAGAGCGGCAGCGGCCATCCCTCGGGATGGGGCCGCTGCCGCAACGGGTCTTTCGGCTGCTTGCCGGGAATCAGCCTACCGGCGTCGGTTCCCGTTCGCTGTCCAGTTCTTCTTCCTCCGCACCACGGTTGCGGACGATGCTGGTGATGAACGCCGCACCGATGAACGCGACGCCGATGAGGCCGGTGACGAGCTCGTTGACGTGCACCCCGATCGAGATCAGCAGGATCGCCGCCAGCGCACCGATCGCCCAGTGCGCGCCGTGCTCGAGGTAGACGTACTCCGACAGGGTGCCCTTGCGGACCAGGTACACCGTGATGGACCGGACGAACATGGCGCCGATCAGGCCCAGGCCGAGCGCGATGATGATCGGGTCGGAGGTGATGGCGAACGCGCCGATCACGCCGTCGAAGGAGAACGACGCGTCGAGCACCTCGAGGTACAGGAACAGGAAGAAGCCCGCTTTACCGGTGGCCTTGGCCAGCTTGGAGGGACCGCCTTCGGTGTACTCCTCGGTGTGGAACATCGAGCCCAGACCGTCCACCGCGATGTAGGTGATCATGCCGAGCAGGCCCGCCGCCAGCACGGTCGAACGGTGCGCCTCGTCGGCGAGGAATTCCGCGGTGAGGATCAGGCCGCCGCCCGCGACGACCACCGAGAGCATGTCCAACTTGCCCGCCTTGGCCAGCGGCCGCTCCAGCCAGGACAGCCAGGTGACTTCGCGCTCCTCGAAGATGAAGTTGAGGAACAGCAGCGCCAGGAACATGCCGCCGAACGCCGCGATCTGCGGGTGCGCGTCGGTGAGCAGTTTCTCGTAGCTCGGGCTGCCGTCCGGGAAGGTGAGGGCGTCGTCCGGGGGCGGGTTGAGGGCCAGGTCGAAGGCTTCCACGGGATTCAGGCCCGCCGTGATCCACACGATGGCCAGCGGAAAGACCAGCCGCATGCCGAACACGGCGATCAACACGCCGATCGTGAGGAAGATCCGTTGCCAGAAGGCACTCATGCGTTCGAGCACGGTGGCGTTGATCACGGCGTTGTCGAACGACAGCGACACCTCGAGGATGCCGAGGATGACGACGAGCGCGAGGGCGGTCGGTCCGCCGTACAACACCGCCACGACCAGGGAGACCGCCGTGACGAGGAAGGACATGCCGAATATGCGCAGGACCACGCTGGGACCTTTCATGAAGTGAAAACGAGGCGGCGACGTTTGCTACCAGCGTGGCTGCTGGATCGCCGGTTGTCCAACGCTGCCCCCGGGCGCCGGCATGCCAGGGTCGCACGACGAAGGGGGCCCGTCGCCGGGCCCCCTGCGAACAGCGAGGTTCCTCAGACGTTCACACCGTAGTCACGGGCGATGCCGGCCAGCCCGGAGGCGTAGCCCTGGCCGATTGCGCGGAACTTCCACTCCGCACCGTTACGGTACAGCTCGCCGAAGACCATGGCGGTCTCGGTCGAGGCGTCTTCGGTGAGGTCGTAGCGGGCCAGCTCCTCGCCGTTGCTGCGGTCCACGACGCGGATGTAGGCGTTGCGGACCTGTCCGAAGGACTGCGACCGGGAGTCGGCGTCGTAGATCGAGACCGGGAAGAAGATGCTCTCGATCGTGGGCGGGGTGTTCGTCAGGTCGACGTTGATGACCTCGTCGTCGCCCTCACCTTCGCCCGTCCGGTTGTCGCCGACGTGCTCGATCGCGCCCTCGGGGGAACGCAGGTTGTTGAAGAAGACGAAGTGCTGGTCGGACAGGACCTTCTTGTCCGCGCCGGTCGCGATGGCGCTGGCGTCGAGGTCGAAGTCGGTGCCGGTGGTGGTCCGCACATCCCACCCGAGGCCGACTGCAACAGCAGTGAGGTTAGGCGCCGCCTTGGTCAGCGAGACATTGCCGCCCTTGGACAAACTGACACCCATGCGGGATTCCCTTTCAATAGTCCGTCATTGGTTCCCAGCATGTCCGAATCGCCGGGTACGCCTTACGACAGTAGTAGGTTTCCGCGAACTTGCGTAGGAACCGGCGTAACCCTCGCCGAACAGGAAGATCTCCTACCATCGGGGCGTGGCTGGCCGGAGGCGCGGATGGTTCCGTTCGTCGGGAAACGACGAGTGGATCGAGCACGCCCGCGCTAGGCTGGCCTCCGCGTTTCTCGACATGGACCGGCGCCAGAGCGCGTCCGACGCGGCGGTGCACGCAGCCGATCAGGTTTTCCCCCAGCGAGGGTCGGGCGCGCGCTGGGAACCGGTGCGCCGCGGATGCTATGCCGCCGGGGAGGCGTACCTGACGCTGAGCGCGGAATTGGAGACCGCGCAGCACGGCGGCCCGCCGATACCGCAGGGGCAGCAGCGCGTCGACGCCGTGGTACGGCAACTGGCCGAGGCGGCGCGCGCGGTCGACGAGTTCTATCGCGGTGACCAGATCCGGCTGGAGGAGGCGGTCGCCGTGCTCGGGGCGGTGCCGCGGTTGGCTCAGCAGGTGAAGAGCGCCGCGGCCGGCGTGCGCGCCCAGGCCGCCGAATCGGAGTTCGCGAACTATCCCTCGGTGCGTGAACGCGCCACCGCGGTCGATGAGGCGCTGGTCACATTGGAGGCGACAAGTTCCGCCACGCCCGCGGGCACGGTGCGGGAGGCGGCGAATCGGCTGGAGGCGGCCACCAAGGAGTTGGCGGATGCGTTGGCGCAAGCTCCATCTCGCGCCGCGGCCGCAAACACCGCGATCTCCTCGGTGACAACCCGGCTTGCCGCCGTCCGGACCAGGGCGGAAGGAGTTCCGCCCGCGTTCTCGGCGCTGCTGCGCGAGTTCAATGCTGCGAGTTCGGCCGATCTGGCTAACAATGAGCGGGAAAGCCAGCGAGCCATCGAGGCCGCGGACGCGGCCCTGGGCAGGGCGCGTGCGGCGGCGGCAGAGAACAATCCGGAGTTTGCACTTGATCTGACCACCTCCGCGCGCGGGTTCCTCACCGAGGCCGAGCAGCGGGTCGACGCCGTCACCAAGCGGCTCACTTTGCTGCGTGCGATCCGGTCCGACCCGCAAGAACACGCCAAGGCCGTACGATTCCGGCTGCGGGACGCGCAGATGCTCGCGGTGAGCCGCGGGCTGGTCGCCGAATGGGGTTCGGTGCTCGACGCGCAAGCAGTACGGATCGACCGAATCAGCGAAACACTGTCGGGGCGTCACCCCGACTACTGGGCCTATGTGGCGGAATTGGATGCCGTCACCGACTTCATAGCCGGGGTAGTGGATCGAATGAGAAAACAAGCAGGACCACGACGAGAATGAGGATGGGGCAACGATGACCGCAGGCATCGCCGTCCAGCAGGAGGTTTCCCTGCGGAAGCGAATGCCGCTGCGCCACTTCCGGCAGTTGCACGGCCCAGAGGCGAGGCGACTCTTCCACCGGCAGCCCGAGCCGTTCGGCGACGACCACACCGACCGCGAGCTACTCGCGATCGGGCTCGGCGCGACGCTGTACGCGCCCGCGACCAGGCCCGACCTCGCGCTGACCATCGGCAGGCGCGCCGGGCACGGTGTGTGTTCGATGGTGATCGACCTCGAGGACGCGGTGGCCGATCACGAGGTGGAGTACGCCAAGCAGCAGACCGTCGCCGCGCTGGATCTGCTCGCCGACAGCCACGACGCCAACCCCCTGTTGTTCGTGCGGGTGCGCGACGCGGACACGATCACCGAGCTCATCGAGCAGCTCGGACGGGGTGCCGAGGTGCTGACCGGCTTCGTGTTCCCGAAGTTCGACAGCGTCACCGGACCGAAGTACCTCAACGCGCTGAACATCGCGGCCCAGCGGGTGGACCGGCCGCTGTACGGGATGCCGGTGCTGGAGTCGCCGGGGCTGGTGCATCGGGAGACTCGCGATTACGAGCTCACCCAGATCGCGGCGCTGCTGGCCGCGCACCGGGAGCGGGTGCTCGCGGTGCGGGTCGGCGCGACCGACATGTGCTCGACGTTCGGCATCCGGCGCGACCGCGACCTGACCATCTACGACGTGCGCGTGGTCGCCGATGTCATCGCCGACATCGTGAACTACCTGGGACGTGCGGATGGAACGGGGTTCATCATCACCGGGCCGGTGTGGGAGTACTTCGCCGACCACGAACGGATGTTCCGGCCGCTGCTGCGGACCGCGCCGTTCGAGGAATCCGACGCGGTGCCGTTCCGGCAGTACCTGGTCAGCCGCGACCTCGACGGCTTGCTGCGGGAGATCACGCTGGACCGGGCCAACGGCATTCAGGGCAAGACGGTGATCCATCCGTCGCACGTGGCCGCCGTGCACGCGCTGTCGGTGGTGACGCACGAGGAGTACTCGGACGCGCTGGACATCCTCCGGGAGGACGCAGGGGGCGTGGCGGCCTCCGGCTACCGGAACAAGATGAACGAGATGCGGCCGCATCGCAGCTGGGCGCGCCAGACCCTGTTGCGCGCGCGAGTCTTCGGAGTGGCGAACAAGGGAGTGTCCTTCGTGGATCTGCTGACGGCGTTGGTCACCGTATGAGCCGGACCGGCACCGAACTGGGTAACAACGAGATACCTTGGGCGACAAGGAATTTGGGCATCGATCTGCATCACGATCCGGTGCGCGAACTTGATTCGGATCGGCTGCGTTCGGCGCGATTGCCGATCACGGCCCTGGTGCAGCCGGGCGTTCGCCGCAACAATCGGCGCCGGGCGCACCTGCTGGTGTCCACCGTGCTCGGCAAGCACCTGCCCACCGATCCGCGGGTCGTGCTCGGGGCGGGCGATCACCTGGGCGATCTGGTGCGCGCGGTGCTCGGGGACCGCGAAGCCGTCGTGCTCGGGTTCGCCGAGACCGCGACGGGGCTGGGTCACTGTGTGGCTGCCCGGATCGGCGCGAGTTGCTATCTCCATTCGACCCGGCGCGAGGTGCCGCACGCGCAGACGCTCGCCGGATTCGAGGAAGGGCATTCGCACGCCACCTCGCACCTGCTGCAACCCGCACCCGCGGAGGTCTTCGTCAACGATCTGCCGCTGGTGCTGGTCGACGACGAGATCTCGACCGGCGCCACCGCGCTCGATGCGGTGCGCGCGCTGCACGCCTTCTCGCCCCGCACCCATTACGTGCTCGCGTCGCTGGTCGATCTGCGCGATGGCGCCGACCGTGCCGAATTCGACGCCGCCGCCGAGCGACTCGGGGCCCGGATCGACACGGTCTGCCTCGCCACCGGCCGGGCGTCGCTGCCCGAAGGGCTGGTCGAAGCGGTCGGCGCACTTCCCGAACCACGGCTCAATCCGACTGCCCGGCATATCGGTTCGTTCCAGCGGGTCGAACTGCCCTGGCCCGCTTCGGTCCCGGAGGGCGGCAGGCACGGCATCCTCGCCTCCGACACCGAAGCGTTCGAGGCGGCGCTGCTGGAGGCGGGCGAGGTGCTCTCCGCCCGGCTCGGCGCCGAATTCCCGGGCCGGGCCGCCATCGTGCTCGGGCACGAAGAGCTGATGTATCTGCCACTTCGGTTGGCGGCGCTGCTCGCCGAGTCGGGGACACCCACGCGCTTCCAGACCACCACGCGATCACCCGCGTACGTGCTGGACGAGCCGGGGTATCCGCTGCGGCGGGGGTTCCGGTTCATCGCACCCGAGCCGGGTGATACCGCCCCCCGCTATCTGTACAACGCGCATTGGCCGGCGGATTCGCTCGACCTGTTCGAGGCGGACCTGGCGGGGCTCGACGAATCGTTCGCCGATCCGGCTCCGGAGGGTGGCGATGTCGTCGCCACGAGTGATGCGGTGGCGGGCGAGCGTGCGGCGAATCCGGTGCTCGTCGTCGTGGTCGATTCGCCTGCCGACACCGCGGCGTTGACGGCGGAGAACGGGCTGGTCGACGTGCTGACCGCCTCCGGGGCGGACGTGCTGCTCGCGGCACTGCGGGAGGCCGACCCGCGGCGGCTGCACGCCGAACGCGCGGAGGTGACCCGGGCGTGACGAGTACCAGAGTAGGGGCGCTGCCCACTCCGCTACATGGCCCGGAATTCGGCTCCTACGCGGCCGATGAGGTTTCCTGGCTGCTGAAGGACTTGTCGAACGTCGATCTCGAGGCCGACGTCGCCGAGCGGGAGCGGAAGATCCAGGCCGGGAAGGCGCACTACGCGGAGTCGCTGCCGATCGAGTATCAGCCGGACGCGTCGTATCGGTCGCTGTTCGACGAGGTGCTCGCCGAAAGCGCCGAACGGCTCGCGCTGGCCGTGGCGACCGTGTCCGAACTGGTCGTCGCCGAACGGGGCGATGACGTCGTCCTGGTGTCGCTGGCGCGAGCCGGCACGCCGGTCGGCATTCTGATGCGCCGTTGGCTGCGTGCGCGGCGCCCGGATCTCGAGGTGCCGCACTACGCGGTGTCGATCGTGCGAGATCGGGGCATCGACACGGTGGCGCTGGACTACCTGGCCGAACATCACGATCCGTCCTCCGTCGTGTTCGTGGACGGGTGGACGGGCAAGGGCGCGATCACCCGCGAGTTGACCGAGGCGCTGGAGGCCTACCACGCGGCCGGTGGTCCGCGCTTCGACGACGAGTTGGTTGTGCTGGCCGACCCTGGCCACTGCGTGCGCACCTACGGCACCCGCGACGATTTCCTGATCGCCTCGGCCTGCCTGAACTCGACGGTCTCCGGCTTGATCTCGCGCACCGTCCTCAACGACACCCTGATCGGCCCAGGCGATTTCCATGGCGCCAAGTTCTACCGTGAGTTGGCCGGTGACGACGTGTCCACGCGTCTGCTGGACACCGTGAGCGGCGCTTTCGGTGCGATCCGCGATCGGGTGCCCGCCGAAGTGGCCGCGATCCGCGCGAGTGACCGCACGCCCACCTGGACCGGGTGGGCATCGGTGGAACAGGTGCGCGAGCAGTACGGCATTTCCAGCGTGAACTTCGTGAAGCCCGGCGTCGGCGAGACCACGCGGGTGCTGCTGCGGCGGGTGCCGTGGCGGGTGCTGGTGCGCGAGGCGGACGCACCGGAGCACGCGCACATCCGGATGCTGGCCGCCGCCCGGGGTGTCCCCGTCGAAGTCGTCGCCGACCTGGCATATTCATGCATGGGATTGATCAAGGACGTGCAGCAGTGAACCTATCTCCGAGAACACACCGAAGACGTGCGCTGATCGCCACCGACCTGGACCGGACGATGATCTACTCGCGTAACGCCTTCAGCACCACCGCCGAGGTGCCGACGGTCTGCGTGGAGCATCTGGAAGGCGCGCCGCTGTCGTTCATGACCACCACCGCGGCGCTGCGGATGCAGACCCTGACCGAACCCGCCGCCGTCATTCCCACCACCACCCGCACCATCAAACAATTCGGGCGCATTCGCCTGCCCGGGGCGCCGTGGCGCTACGCGATCACCAGCAACGGCGGAAACATCCTGGTCGACGGCGTCCCCGACCTGAGCTGGCGCATCGATATCGACGCCAAGGTGCGCGCGGGCGGCGCCACTCTCTCCGAGGTGAGCAAGGAACTGCACGCCCGCATCGATGACTCGTGGGTCACCAAGTTCCGCGTGGCCGACCACCTGTTCTGCTACCTGGTGGTGAAGCCCAAAGACATCCCCGAGGGATTCTTGGCCGAGTGGGACGACTGGTGCCGTCCACGCGGCTGGTCGGCCTCCCAGCAGGGCCGCAAGATCTACACCATGCCGCAGGCGGTCTGCAAGAGCCGCGCGGTCTCCGAGGTGCGCAAACGTCTCTGGGACAGCGGGGAACTCGCCGACTCCGCGCGCACGCTCGCCGCGGGCGACGGCGCTCTCGACGCCGAAATGCTGCGCGCGGCCGACTCCGCCATCCGCCCCCGCCACGGCGAACTCGAACAACTCAACTGGACCCACCCCAACCTCACCATCACCCGAGCCACCGGCATCCTCGCGGGCGAGGAAATCATCAACTGGCTCATCAAGGCAGCTCCAGCGTCCCACGAGTAGTCGTCGAGTCGGCGGCGCTGTCGAAGGTGGATTTGAAGTTCGGGCATTCGACGAGGGGGTCGTGGGTGCAGGTGGAGGCGTGGCGGAGGCTGTCGCGCATGCGGATGAGGCGGGTGATGTCGTCGTCGAGTTGCTGTGCTTTCTGCGCCATGCGGGTGCGTAGTTCGGCGTCGGAGGGGGAGGCGCGCAGGAAGCGGGCGATCTCGGCGAGGGTGAAACCGGCGCCGCGGGCGCAGGCGATCAGGGCGAGGCGGCCGAGGATGTCGGGGTGGTAGGTGCGGCGCAGGCCATTGCGGCCGGTGGCGGCGATGAGCCCGCGCTTCTCGTAGAAACGCAGTGCGGAGGGCGCGAGGCCGGCGTGGTCGGCGACCTCGGCGATATCGAGCAGGTCGGTCATCGATTCTCCTTGACTTGAACCGCGCTTCAAGTCACAGACTAGCCCGCATGACAGTTCATCACCTCAATTGCGGATCGGTACGGCAGATCGAGCCCACCTACGACGGACCCGCGCCCGCCCACGCCGTGAACCACTGCTTGCTGGTCGAGACGGCATCCGCGGGTCTGGTGCTGGTCGAGACGGGCATCGGACTGGAGGACGTCCGCGACCCGGCGGGCACGCTCGGCGCCGACTGGGTCGCGCTGTCGCAGCCGGTCCTGTCCGAGGACGAGACCGCCGTCCGGCAGGTGCGGCGTCTCGGTTACGACCCCGAAGACGTGCGGCACGTCATCCTCACTCATCTCGACGTGGATCACTGCGGCGGATTGCCCGACTTCCCGCACGCGCGGGTCCATGTCCTCGCCGCCGAACTCGCGGCGGCGAAAGCGGAAGCTCCGAACTTCCGTTACCGGCCCGCGCACTGGGCACACGATCCGCACTGGGTCACCTACCCCTCGGACCCGACCGGACAATGGTTCGGCTTCAACGCGATCCAGCCGAAAGACCTGCCCGATGACTTCCAGCTCATCCCGCTGGGCGGCCATACCGCGGGCCACACCGGGGTCGCCGTCCGCGACGGGGAACGTTGGCTGCTGCACTGTGGCGACGCCTACTACTACCACCGCGAACTCGACGCGCGGCCGCAGCCGCACCCGATCCTGGACATCGTGCAGACCTCCTCCGAGGTCCATCACGATCTGCGAGTGGGCACCCAGGCACGGTTGCGCGAACTACGCCGCGATCACGGTCACGAAGTCACCTTGATCAGCGCGCACGATCCCTGGGAATTCCAGCGCCTCCGCTGACGTGGGGTCACCGTCGCCGCTGCCAGCACTGTGCCGTGTCGCCGAGATTCCACCACGAGACGTAGTCCGGGTCCTGGTCGAGCAGGGTCCATCCGGCCTCCAACGTGTCGAAGAAGGTCTCGTCGGCCGTGCGCCCGCCGCGTGGTTCGCCGATGTAGAGCAGCAGTGAGCCACCTGCCTCCTGGTAGGCAGTGAGAGACGACGAGGCCATGGGGTTTTCCCAGCCGGGCGGCCAGCAGAGGAACAAGACGTCTTCGGCATGGGCGGCGACGAGATCCGCCGTGGAGGAAGGCGGCGTGGCGGTGGGATGCCACGTCGCGGTTTGCCCGGCGGCGGCAGGGAACGCCGCGTTGATCGCGCGATCCGGTGGGTGCGAGTCGAAAGCGCTGGTCGGAACGCCGATTCGGGAGAGCTGATGCGCCCAATAGCCGCGACCCGAACCTATTTCCAGCACGGGCCTGCCTTGCGCGACATCCGCTACCCAGCGCAATGTCGCCGGAGAGGGAATCGCGTAGGCGTAGGCCGCTTGCAACACGATCTGCGCATAGGCCAGCCGCGCACTGCCTTTCGGGTTTCCGCAGTTCACCTCCGGACGGTTGGCACGCTCCCGCGGCCCGGGTGAGACCGCGGCGGCGACGATGTCCCAGTAGGGATTCGTGCTGGCGCCGCCGGTCAAGTAGTGCAGCAGGTGTAGGTCGAACGTGGCGTCGGCGATGTCGTCTCCGGTGCCGGGCAACCCGCATGCGGTGGACCAATAGTCGGCCACTCGCGGATACGCCGTCGCGAAGGTGGATTCGTCCTGGACCAGGTTCGTCAGCGCCGTGCGACGCTGCGGCGAGAGCGCCACGTCAGCCATGACCCGATTCTGCGCCGACCGTGGCCCGGCGCCGGTGCGGATCGGGACGAGTTCACCGTTCCGTCGCGAATCCTTTGCTGTCCGTATGTGATCCGCCCGCGAGCGCTGGTTGTTCTGACGCGGTTCGCCCGCTCACGGAGATTCACCCGCCGTCGGACACGAGTCCGCCGCGCATGTTCCACGCGTTTCAGTACTGCTGCTGCCCGGCCAACTGCTGCGCGATGAGCCCTTGCAGTCGTTGCAGGCCACCGACGGTGATGCCGCTCTGGATCTGTCCCTCGATGGTGCGCACCAGCATCGAGTCGCTGAGCACCTTCTCGCTGGACTGGATCAGTACGGTGCCCGCGCCGGTGAACTCGAATTGACGCTCCTCACCGGAGTTGACGCCGAGGCGCGCCGCACCGGCGGCCAGGAAGTCGGTGACCCACCGCTGGTCGTAGTGATGGCTCGGGGAAGGGCAGTCCGCCCAGCCGACCAGCGATTCCGGGTCCACGCGCAGCGGCGGCTCGGCGAACATGACCGGCCCGTTGGACGAGGCGAGGAACTTGCCGGTGCCGATGAGGGTGAGGAACCCGGGCACGATGGATTGGTTGAGCGACAACCCCGGCTCGAAGGCCAGCAGGTTCGCCGCCCGGATGGTCAGGTTGCCGTTGTCCTCGAGGTCATAGGAATTGATGTCGTAGCCGCGGTCGCCGATGATCAGCTTGCCGTGGCCCTCGGCGACGACGTAGTCGCCGGTGAACAGCGGCGCCGAGAACTGTTGCGACACCATGTGCAGCAAGCCGCCCTGCAACCCGTGGGAGAGCACCTGGAACCGCATGTCGCCGTAGTAGGCGATCATCGCGCCCTTACGCATGAACCACGGCTTGTTCAGGTCGATGCAGTACGCGTAGCTGTTTCCCGGGATGTTGTCGCTCTCACCGAGATTCATGGGATTGAGGATCTGGGACATACCCCTGCTCACAACTTCTCTTCGGAGGCCTGCACGTAAACGACGCCCTGCCCGGTGCAATGCAACTGCATGGCCTCGCCGGAACCGCGGCCCACGGCGTCTCGCCAGCTCAGCGCCGTCTTGAGCTCGGTCTGCACGTTGCCGTAGGCGGCGACGAAAGCCTGCGGGTCGACCACGATCGGATTCGGGCCGCCCACTTGCAGTTCCAGGAATCCGCCGTGCGCGAGCAGCACCGCCGCGCCCTGCCCGGACAGCTGGGTGGTGAACATGCCCTGTCCGGTCAACGCCCCTGAGGCGGCGCCACGCAGCGCTCCCATCAGGCCGCCGCCACCACCGCTTCCACCGCCCGAACTCATCACCGAGACCACCGAACTCTGCAACCCGGCGGTGTTGGCCAGCAGGCGCGAAGCCTCGACCCGCAACGCGGCGCCCGGCTGCATGTGCACCACCTGGACCTCCAGCCCAGCGAATCCGTAGTGCACCTCGCCGTTGCCCTGCGCCAACATGGTGCGCTCGTGCTCGCCTGCCATGGCGCGGCCCGCGAGACCCATCAGCCCGCCCATGCCGCCCATACCCTGCGCTCCCGGAATCTGGTGGGGCGCAAACGAAATATCGCCGGTGTAGAACAGCATCGCGCCGTTGCGCGCGACCACCCCGCCCGCCATTCCGACGTTTACTTTGACGACTTTGCTGTTGACCTTTTCGAACACCGCTCGCCCTACCGTTCCGCCGGTTGGATCAACACCACGCCCTGACCGTCCCAGCGCAGCGAGAACGCCTCACCCGCGTCCTGGCCGACGAAACTGCGCCACGACACGTCCGAGACGAAGGACTGGTTGAGGTTGCCGCGCGCCGCGACGAACGCGTCCGGATCCACGATCAGCGGGTACTGCGGGGAAACCTCCAGGTGGATGAGCGGACCGCCCGCGGAGAGCAGCGCGACCTGCCCCTGGCCGGACACGGTCGTCGTGAACAGGCCCTGCCCGCTGGACGCACCGCGCAATCCGGCGAAACGCACGTCGGTGCGCAGGTTTCCGGCGAACGCGAGCAGTTGTTGCGACTCCACCTGCAACGTCTCGTTGTTCAAGTCGACGACGGTGACGTTCTGGCCGTTGACCGCGAAGAACACCCGACCGTGACCGCCGCACTCCATCAGCGACAATTTCTCACCGGTGGCCTTGCGCTTCAGCCCGGCGACCACACCATCGCCTCCGCCGAAACCGGCCGCCTTGAACTGCACGTTTCCTTCGTAGGCAATCATCGAACCGGAGATCGCGCGGAGGCTGGTTCCGGCCAGATGAGCCTCGATCACCTTCTTCGATTGCTCGAACAGTTGCGCCATGGAGTGTTTGCCTGCTGTCTTGATCGGGAACACGGGGGATCGCCGCATTCCATTTGCGTGCCGTCACCCTAACCGATACTCACGGGGGTGTCGGGGCAGCGCGTCCGTTCAGTACAAGCGGCGCGCGGCGCGTTTCTCGTAGAGTGTCAGGCGAACGCACCGACAAGCGAAGGGTCGAACTTGTCCGCAACACTCGCCAAGGGTCAGAACGGTCCACTGGCCACCAATGACGTGGTGATCTCCATCCAGCTCTCGGCGCCGGCGGATCTGTCGGCGCTATTGGTCACCGAGCGGGGCAAGGTCCGTTCCGACGCCGACTTCGTCTTCTTCAACCAGCCCAGCGGCCCCGGCGTCAACCTTCAGCCCGCACCCGCCGGCCAGCCCGCGTCGCTGGCGGTGTCGTTGAACGCGGTGCCCGCCGACATCGACCAGATTCGCGCGGTGATCACGCTGGACGACGCGAACAGCAATTTCGGCAGCTTCCCCGCCCCCACGGCGATCGTGTCGGACGCGGCCGGTAACCAGCTGTACGAGTACCGGATCGAAGGGCTGAACACCGAGTCGATCGTGATCGCGCTCGAGCTCTACCGTCGCCAGGGCTCGTGGAAGGTGCGTGCGGTCGGACAGGGCTACGCGGGCGGTTTCGCCGCGCTGGTCACCGATCACGGCGTCACCGTCGACGATTCCCCCGCCCAGGCTCCGCAGCCCGCGCAGGCCCCGCCGCCTCCGCCGCCGGTACAGCAGCCGCCGGTGCAGCAGCCGCCGACCACCCCGGCGTACCCGACCCAGCCGCAGGCATCGCAGTACGCGCCGACCGGTGGATACCCGCCGCCGCCCGGTCCCGGGTATCCGCCGCAGGGTGGGCCGGGTCAACCGCCACAAGGCGGCCCGGGTTACCCACCGCCCGGTCCGGGTTACCCGCCGCCGCCCGGCCCCGGCCCCGGTTACCCGCCGCCCGGCCAGCCCGCGCCGCCGCAGCCGCAGCAGGCGCCCGCCGAGGTCAGCCTGAGCAAGGACCGCCCGGTCAGCCTGGTCAAGGGTCAGCGGGTCACGCTGCGCAAGGAAGGCGCCGCGCTCACCTTCGTCAAGATGGGTCTCGGCTGGGACCCGGTGCGCAGCCGCGGCATGTTCGGCAACCGCACGGTCGACATCGACCTCGACGCCTCGGTCATCATGTTCGCCGACATGAACCCGGTGGACGTCGCCTACTACGGTCAGCTGACGTCCAAGGACGGCTCCATCCGCCACCAGGGCGACAACCTCACCGGCGAGGGCGCGGGCGACGACGAGATGATCCTGGTCGACCTGACCCGCATCCCCCCGCACATCACCACGCTGGTGTTCGTCGTGACCTCCTACAAGGGCCACACCTTCGAGCAGGTGCAGAACGCGTTCTGCCGCCTGGTCGACGGGACGAACAACGGCGAGTTGGCCAGATACACGCTGGCCGGTGGCATGCCGTTCACCGCGATGGCGATGTCCAAGTTGTACCGGGTGGGCAGCGACTGGAAATTGCAGGCGCTCGGCGAGGGTTTCCAGGCAAAGCATCCGGGCGAGGCGGTGCCGCAGCTCGGCCGGTTCCTCGTCAACGGTTGACCCGCAGCGCGACAGCAGGGCAGACAACGTGATTCAACTGAGAGCCGGTCAGAACATCCCGCTGACCGGTGAGGTCGTTCGTTTCAGCGCGAAAGCCGAGGCGGCCCTCGATGTTTCCGCGCTGGTGGTCGCGGAGAACCTGAAGGTGTTCTCCAGCGACGATTTCGTCTTCTACAACCAGCCCGCCACGCCGGGGGTCGCCTTGGCGGCCGACGGGGTCACGATCACGCTCACCGAGGTGCGCGCCGACGCGAAGGCCGTGCTCTTGGTGGTCAGCGCTGACCCGGCCGCGCCCGCGCGGGCCGAGGGACTCGGGCCGGTTACGGCGGCCCTGTCCGAGAACGACAGTGTGACCGCCGAATTCGCGATCACCCCGTCGTCCGGTGAGACGGCGTTGATCTGCCTCGAGGTGTACCGGCGCGGCCCCGCCTGGAAGCTGCGGGCCGTCGGCCAGGGTTACGCGGGTGGGTTGGCCGTGCTGCTCACGGCCCACGGTGTGGAGATCGACGATGCGTCCCCGGAGCCGGAGCAATCCGACCAGCCCGGTACGCACACCATGGCCGGTCCCCTGGCGGGTGACGCGCAGATCGCCACCGCCGGTGTGCCGCTGGAAGTCGGTCACGGGTTGGAACGGTTGTGGATGGTGTTCGAGGACGCGGCGCGGTCGGCCGCCGCGCTGACCTCGGCGCGCGAGTACGCGGCCAAGCGGTTGGATCACGAACTGTCGCTGGCGGTGTCCGATCCGGCGACCAGGAACACTCCGGCAGCCGAGCAGGCACGTCGTGACGCGCAGCAACGCCACGACGAATTGATCGACATCGCCGAGCGCAACCACCAGCGCGACGCCGAGCAACTGATGCGTGAGCTCGCCGAGGCGGACCAGGTACTGCCGCCCGCTCTGGCCTCCTGGGACTCGCCCGCCTGGGACAAGCCGTCCGCGCCGAGCGACGGCATCCGTCTCGGCGAGTTGTACGCGCTCGACCGGGGGCCGCTGCGCATTCCGTATTGCGTTCCGATTCCGCTGAATCGGCCGCTGTGGATCGATACCGAATCGACCCGTGCGGTCGCGCCCGTGGTGGGCGCGTTGCTGGCGCGGCTGCTGGCCACGGCGCCGCAGCGGCGGACGCTGCTGGACATCATCGACCTGACCGACGCGTTCAGCGGCTTCACCGGCCTGCTCGCTCCCGTGCTGAACGGCCCGCCGATCACCGACCACGCCGACATCTCGGCGCGGTTGCAAGCGCTGGTGGATGCGGCCGAGCTGGCCGAGTTGGCCTACACGAGTGGTGCGTTCACGCCGCCCAGCGAGCATCGGGTCCTGTTGGCCGCGGATTTCCCGCACGGCTACCAGAGCTCGGACGCACAGCGGATCGGCGCGTTGATCACGCGCGGCGAGCTGATCGGATTGTCCGTGGTGATCGTCGGCGCCAACGAATCCGATTCGGCCGACACCACCGTGGCGATGGTGTCACAGTCGTGCCGTCATCTGCCGACGGTCGGCGGCACACCGCTGTTCGATCCGTGGACCGGCAGCGCGTGGCAGCTCGATCTGGACATGTTGCCGCAGGAGCCGGAACGTCAGGCGCATTTCCTGCGCACCAAATGAACGCCTGATCCGCCGCGGCCGCCGGTCAGCCGCGTGCGACCGCCACTCGCGGCCGCAGCGGCTCCGGCAGCCAGGGCAGCAGCGGGTCCGGCGTGCGATCGACGACCCCGCCGACGGGATCGTCGACGAAGTCGCGTCGCACCAAGTCCTCCTCCGGGCGGTAGATCTGGCGCACGATCAGGGCGCACAGCCCGACCACCGCGAGGTCCCGCAGCGCCACGGTGCCGGTGAACCACTGTTCGGGCAGGCCTTTGCGGTCCAAGCCGAGGTAGTAGAACATGCGCGGCACCCAGACCAGCGCGTCGACGGTCATCCAGGCCAGCAGGACGCGCCGGTGCGGCAGCGCCAGGACGGCGAGCGGCACCAGCCACAGTGAGTACTGCGGACTCCACACCTTGTTCGTCAGCAGGAACGCCGCGACCACGAGGAAGCACAGCTGCGCCAGCCGCGGCCGCTGCGGCGCGGTGAGACCGATGTAGGCGATCACCGCGCAGGCCGCGACGAACGCCAGCAGCGAGACGGCGTTCAGGACGGCGGGCTGCTCCCCGTGCGCGAGCACGCCGTCGAAGCCGCGCCAGCCGGTGAACGAGGAGATCACGTTGTAGATCGAGTCCGGGTCGGCGTGCCGGGTGGTGTTGAGCCGGAAGAACTCTCGCCAGCCGTTGGGAAACAGCGCGGCGATCGGCAGGTTCACCGCCAGCCAGGTCGCCAGGGTCGCGCCCACCGTGACAGCCGCGGCGCCGAGCGGACGGGCGCTGAGGAACTGGACGCGGTAGGGCGTCTCACGCACCCACGCCAGGAAGGTCGGCCAGCCGTCGATGTCGCGGATGCGCAGGCCCAGGTGCGTGCGCGGTGTGCGCTGCATCGTCTCGGTGCGCAGGCACAGCACGACGATGGGGCCCAGCAGCAGTAGCGGATAGAGTTTGGCCGCGCCGCCCAGACCGAGCAGTATCCCCGCCAGCACGGGTTTGCGCCGGGCCCAGGCGAGCAAGCCGGTCGCGGCGAAGGCTGTTGCGAGCGCGTCGAAATTCGTGAACGCGTGCACAAGCACCAAAGGCGAACAGGCGATCAATGCCACGTCCCAGACCCGGCGGCCGGCCAGCAGGGCGGACGCCCACACCGTGATCAGCCAGGCGACCGCGAGACCGAACGCGACGACGTTGAAGTAGATCACCACCTGGAGCGCGCCGGGCAGCGGCGACGCGTCCCAGCTCTTGGCGATCCGCATCGCGAGGTACTGGTACAGGCCCGAGAGCACCGGATACTCCATGTATCGGGTCTCGCGGCCACCGTCGGGGGTCTGCTCGGTCCACTGCTTCTTGTACGGAAAGGCGCCCTCGTTCAGTCGTTCCGCGCCGTAGAGCGGCACGGTGTCCGAGTAGCACATCGCGACGTACTGGCGACCGTTGTTCCAGTCGAGCGTGGGACCGTCCGGGCCCGTGGTCTGCTGGATGCAACCTGCCTTGCCGAACCAGCCGAGCGCAAGGAACACCACCGCGAAGGCCAGCAGCACCCGCATGGGCGTCCAGAACCGCACCCGCCCGATCAGGGCGTGATCACCGACCGGACCGCCGATCACCGTGGACAATTGCGCGGTGAGGGAGTCGTTGCGACTCGGCCGGTCCCGCGCGTCCGCCGACCGGAGATCAGAGGCGAGCGGCGCCGGGGCGGCGTAATACGCCCCGCCGAACCCCGCCTGGTCCGATAGTGGCACCCTCCGGTTCCTCTGCGGCTCCACCAGCTGCTGATCGGTCACGGAACCCGAGGCTACCTGGGCTGTGGGACCGGTAGGAGACCGAGTCGATCCGGGCTCGAACGAGATCGGGCCGGCCACGATGTGACCGGCCCGATCTTCGGATGTCGACTATCTGCTACGTGTCGGCGGTGTCTCGTTCTCTTGACCGGAGTCGTCATCACTGCGCTGGGTGCCCGGCCGGGGTTGCCCGGTGGCCGTCGGTGACGCGCCATCCGTCGGTGCGACCGGCTGGCCGGGCATCGGACCCGAATCCTGCTGACGCTGCTGCTGCGGCCGCTGCTGCTGCGGAGCGGGCTGCACGCCGGGGACCGGGATGGTGATGCCGGGCAGGATCTCCACCTGCGTCGGCGCGACCACCACCGGGGGCAGGAGCGGAGTATCAACCGTGGACGGCGGGGTATACGGCGCCGACCACTCCGGCACACCGGCTTGCCCCTTGATCGGCGCGGGCTTCGGGAAGGTCTCGTTGGAGCTGCCCTTCAGCGCACCGTCCATGGTGGCTTTCCAGATATCGGACGGCAGGCCCGATCCGTAGATCATGCCGCCACTGGCGTTGCGCAGTCGATCGCCCTGCTCGGTGCCGACCCAGACTGCGGTCGACAAAGACGGGGTGTAACCGACCATCCACGCGTCTTTGTTCTCACCCGTGTCGCCGAGCTGCGCGGTGCCCGTCTTGGCTGCCGACTCGCGGCCGCCCGCCAAGCCGTGGTTGCGCGAGTAGCCGGCGATGGGCTTCATCGCGGCGGTGACGTTGTCGGCCACCGCGGCGGAGATGCGCTGCTCGCCGGCCACCTCACCGCGGTCGAGCAGAACCTGACCGTCGGCGGTCACCACCTTCGACACGAAATGCGGCGCATGGTAGACGCCGGAGGCCGCAAGCGTCGCGTACGCGGAGGCCATGTCCAGCGGTCGGGCCTGGTACTGACCGAGCACGATGCCGTTGTTCGGGCCGGAGCCGTCCGGCTCGGTGAGCGTCTTGCCCACACCCGGGATGGTCTCCGGAATGCCCAGCTTGTGACCCATGTCGGCGATCTTGCGCGGACCGTTCTGCATGTCCAGCTGCATCCGGTAGAAGCTGGTGTTCAGCGAACGCTTCAGCGCCTCGGCGATGGTGCACATGCCGCACTGCTCACCTTCGACGTTGGTGATCTTGATGCCGTTCACCGTCAGCGGTGAGCTGTCGTACAGCTGCGACAGCGGGATACCCATCTCCAGGTTGGCCGCGAGGCCGATGACCTTGAACGAGGAACCGGTCTGCAGGCCGGCGTTCGCGAAGTCGTACCCCTGGCCGTCGTTGCCGCCGTAGTACGCCCGCACGGCGCCCGTGCGCGGATCGACGGAGACCACGGCGGTGCGCAGGTTCTCCGGCTCGCCGTCCATGTTCTTGGTGACCGCGTCGATGGCCGCCTGCTGCGCCTTCGGGTCGATCGTGGTGGTGATCTGCAGACCCGAGGTGTTCAGCTGCTGCTCGCTGATGCCGGCCGCGGCGAGTTCCTTGAGCACCTGAGTCTTGACCAAGCCCTCGGGGCCGGAGTCCTGTTCCTTGTCCCGGGTCGATGCGAGCGGGACGACCTGCGGGTACTGCAAGCCCTGCCGCTCGCCCGCGCTCAGGTTGCCGCCGGAGACCATGCCGTCGAGCACGTAGTTCCACCGGGTCTTCGCGCCCTCGGGGTTCTTCTCCGGGTCCAGGCTGGAGGGCAGCTGGATGGTGGCGGCCAGCACCGCGCCCTCGGCGACGGTCAGCTCCTGCACCGGCTTGCCGAAGTACGCCTTGGACGCCGCGTCGATTCCATAGGCGCCACGACCGAAGTAGATGGTGTTGAGGTAGGCCGCGAGGATCTCGTCCTTGCTCCACTGCCGCGCCATCTTGGCCGAGATGACCAGCTCGTGCATCTTGCGCGTCAGCGAGCGCTCGTCACCGACCAGCGCGTTCTTCACGTACTGCTGGGTGATCGTCGAGCCACCGCCCGCGCTCTCCTTGCCGAGGATGTTGTCCCTGGCCGCGCGCGCGAAGCCGGAGATCGAGAAGCCGGGATTGGTGTAGAAGTCCCGGTCCTCGGCCGCCATGACCGCGTTGCGCACGTGTGGCGGGATCTGCTCGATGGTGACGTCTGTCCGGTTGCCTTCCGGCGGCACTACTTTGCTGAGCACCGTGGTGCCGTCGGAGGCGAGAATGGTCGCCACCTGGTTGGTCTTCAGGTCGCCCGGCTGCGGCACCGACACCGTGGTGTACGCGGCCAGGAAGATGCCGCTGGGCACGAGGATGGCCAACGCGACCAGGACGTAGAGGGTGCGGCGCACGATGCGCCACGGCGACTTCTTCTTCTGCGGGGCGGGCCGCCGCCTGCCCGGCCCGTCGGAGCCGTCACCACTGCCGCCGCCACGGCGCGGTGGCGGGCCGGAGGGGGGACCGCCCGCAGTGCGCCTGCGTTCGCCGGTGGTGGGTCCGTTGCCGGGGATGCGACGCCCGTCGCGGTCCAGCGCCGGACGCGCACCGGTGACCGGCCGCGGCCCGGTGGCGGGGCCGCGGCGGTTGCGTTCGGCCACTGCCTCGGTCGACGAGCCGGGGTGCTGGATCTTCTTGGTCGGCTGCGGCCCGGGAGCGCCGCCATTGGGCACGCCGCGATCAGGTTGCGGCGGTCGGCCGGGTTGAGGTGGACGACCGCCCTGCGGCGGCCGCCCCTGCGGCGGAGGACCGGGTCGGCGCGGCGGTTGCGGACCGCGCGGCTCACCGGGCAAGGGGGGACCGGCGGGACGTCTACCGGGCGGCGGACCCGGACGTGCGCCGGGCGGGGGCCCGGGTCGGGGATTCTGATACGGGTTGGGACTTGGTTGTGAACTCCGTGGAGGACGGCCGCCATGTGGCTCATCGCCGTAGGGGGAAGTCTCGTAGGGCGAATTCACTGACAAGATCTCCATAACTCGTAGCGGTCCAGGTGGCTATCAGCGGTAGTCGACACCGCGGCGGACGCAGGCCGGCTGCGCGAGTCACCCGAGGGACAGATGACCAGGCACTTCATTCGGCGGCAGTGCGCCGGTTCACGCGTGTCCCGGTGCGGCGGCGCGGCGGCGCCGGCGCGGAACCGAGCACATAGGACTGCACCAGATGATTCCAGCTGCAGGTCCGGCATACCTCGACGACATGGACCGAGAACTCCTCGCGAGTCTCGGCGAGGCGCACCAGCTCCTCGGGTGTGCGAGCCGACCCGGCGACCGGGCCGAGGCCGTCGCCGAAGACCCAGGATACGAGGGTCAGTTGTTCTTTCCGGCAGATGGGGCATGTGACCTCGCTCCCCCGGCCATGGAACTTCGCCGCACGTAGGAGATAAGGATTCGCATCACACACCTCGGCGACATCGACCCGGCCCGCATAGACGTCAGCCAGCAGCGACCGGCGCCGGAGGGCGTAGTCGACCACTTGCCGCTGAATTCGCACGAGAACCAGAGTAGCGGTGTTGGAATCGGGCCGCCCCTGGCTGTGCGGATTGACCGCTTCGGATCGAGCCGCGAAGCGGCGCGTCGCGCCGTTGCTAGGACTACCATCCGACTGTGTCCACCGCAGCATCCGGGCGCACGCGAGCGCGTGACCTCGACCGCGCAGGCGCGTCCAGTCTGCTGGATGCCGCCTACGCCGAGGGACAGCTCGGCGCCGACGAGTACCACGACCGAATCGCGCAGGCCGCAGGGGCGAAAACGCTCGGCGAACTGGCCGCGCTCACCGCCGACCTGCAAACCCCCGCCGCCGCCGGGGGGTTCGCCGCGGATCGCTCATCGCCCACGCGAAAAACGTTGCGCCCCCAGGGATCCAAAGGAAGTTATCCCGGTCACACCAGGGCGCGCGATGCCGATCGCGCCACTACTCGCGAGCTGCTCGACCTCGCCCGCGCCGACGGCCAGCTGTCCGAGGAAGAGCACGACACGCTCACCGAACTCGCCGCGGAGGCGCGCACCCTGGGGGACCTGGCGGATCTGGTCGCCGACCTGCAGCGACCCGGCAAGGTCGCTCCCGTGCCCCGTCCGCCGCGTTCACGCCGCCGCCAGTGGTACCTGGGCACGGTCACGGTGGCCGCGGTCCTGGCGGCCTGCGCCGGATTTCTCGCCGTCACCCGGGCGGCGGAGGAACCGAGCCACGCCGCGCAAGCCGTGCCCGCGATGAACCTCGGGGCGGTAGAGCCGCTGGTGATCGAAACGCCGAGTTTGGTCACCGCCGACGGGGTCGCCGTCTTCCTGCGTAACTACCAGCGGAAGTTCGGGGACCTCCGAGTAGACGAACTGACCATGCACCCCCAGCACGCCTCGTTCGCCCGGGCGGTGCCCGGCCAACCCAACCGGAAGGTCGAGTACGACTATCGCGGAGGTTTCACGCAGTCCCGCGAGATCACCACGCGCAAGGCCGACACCCCGTCGGTGGATCTGGGCCTGTTGAACGTGGAGGCGATCGGTCGAGCGCTCGCGGACGCGGCCGCCATCACCCGGGTTCCCGGCGGCGCCGTATCGCATTTCGCGGTGAGCGTGAACGACGTCAGGTACTACGGCCAGTACGGCATTCCCGCCGGGCAACCCATCATCGAGGTCTTTGTGAGCAACTCCGTCAAGGAGAACGGCCACTTCATGATGACCCCGGCGGGCGAGGTTCGCCGCGTCTGGCCGTTCGAGGGATAGGGCAATGGCGACAACCCGATACAGCGGCATCCGCGCCCGCGACACCGACCGCGCCGACGTGTGCGGACTGCTCGACACGGCGCTGGCCGAGGGACAGCTCACCGCCGACGAGCACGCGGCGCGGACTGCCGAGGCCATGCGCGCCAAGTCCTTCGGCGACCTCGACGCGTTGATCGGTGATCTGCAGATTCCGGACGAACTGGCGAACGCCCCGGTGGTCCGCGTGGACCGGCGTCGTCCGCGGCGCTGGATGGCGCCGGTCTCGATGATCACCGCCGCCTTGGTGGCGGGAGCGATGGTCGGGGCGATCAGCCGTTGCGGCGTCGGTCTGCCCGGGTCCTCGGAGAACGTTCCCGATCTGACCACCGGGGCTGGTCTGGCACATTTCCTCGCGGAGTACCGAGCCGAGTTCGGCGATCTGGTCGCCGACGAGGTCACGCTGTATCCGGAGTACGCGCTGGTGGATCGGCAGACACCCGGCCGCGCCTCCGAGACCAGCGACTATCGCTACAACGGCGGCTTTCGCGCCTCGTCGACCTCCGAGCGCAAACCGGGGACTCGCACTTTCGACCTCGCCACCGTCGACGTGCCGATGATCGCCCGGCTGCTGGCGGGCGCGCCGCAGACGGTGAAGTCCCCGGACGGCGTGATCACCCACATCATCGTGGAATTCGACTCGCTCGGCACGATCGACCACGGTCCTGTGCTGAATATCTACGTCAAAGACAAAGGCGGCGTATCCGGGTACGTGGAGGTCGACTTCGCGGGCGAGCCGCTCGGAGTCTTTCCGCCCTCTCGCTGACCCGTACGGCGTCCACCCGTGGACGACGACTGTGCACAGATGTATCGCTCCGATATAGTGGGAAGTCGTATCCATCGGTTAGGTCTGAACACAGTCAGGGGGTGAAGCCCGTGCTCGAATTGGCAATCCTCGGGCTGCTCCTCGAGGCGCCCATGCACGGGTACGAGCTGCGCAAGCGGCTGACCGGCCTGCTCGGGGCGTTTCGGGCCTTCTCCTACGGATCGCTCTATCCGACGCTGCGGCGGATGCAGGCGGACGGGCTGATCGCCGAGGAGATCCCCGCGGGCGCGACGACACGCCGTGCGCGACGGGTCTACCAACTGACTCCGGCCGGGCGGGAGCGGTTCAGCGAGCTGCTCGCCGACACCGGACCGCAGAACTACACCGACGACGGCTTCGGCGTTCATCTGGCTTTCTTCAGCCGCACTCCCGCGGAAGCGCGGATGCGGATCCTGGAGGGCAGGCGGCGTCAAGTCGAGGAGCGCCGAGAGGGGCTCCGGGAGGCGATAAAGAAAGCCAGCGGGTCGCTGGATCGCTACACCCGGCAGCTTCATCAACTCGGGCTCGAATCAAGCGAGCGCGAAGTGCGCTGGCTCAACGAGTTGATTGCGGCGGAGCAATCGACGAAGGCGGCACCACAGAAAGAGGGAAATATCGGCCATGAGTGACATCGAGAAGGCTGACAACGCCACAGAGGTTCGCGTCGCCATCGTAGGTGTGGGTAACTGCGCCTCTTCGCTGGTCCAGGGCGTGCAGTACTACCGGGACGCGGACGAGTCCGCGACCGTTCCCGGCCTGATGCACGTGAAGTTCGGGCCCTACCACGTCCGCGACGTCAAGTTCGTCGCCGCGTTCGACGTGGACGCGAAGAAGGTCGGCTTCGACCTGGCCGAGGCGATCTTCGCCAGCGAGAACAACACGATCAAGATCTCCGACGTGCCGCCCAGCGACGTCGTCGTGCAGCGCGGTCCGACCCTCGACGGCATCGGCAAGTACTACGCGGAGACCATCGAGCTGTCGGAGGCCGAGCCGGTCGACGTGGTGCGGGTGCTGAAGGACAACAACGTCGACGTGCTGGTGTCCTACCTGCCGGTGGGTTCGGAGGAGGCCGACAAGTTCTACGCGCAGTGCGCCATCGACGCGGGCGTCGCGTTCGTCAACGCGCTGCCGGTGTTCATCGCCTCCGACCCGGTCTGGGCGCAGAAGTTCACCGATGCCGGTGTGCCGATCGTCGGTGACGACATCAAGAGCCAGGTCGGCGCGACTATCACCCACCGCGTGATGGCCAAGCTGTTCGAGGATCGCGGTGTGCAGCTCGACCGCACCATGCAGCTCAACGTCGGCGGCAACATGGACTTCAAGAACATGCTCGAGCGTGAGCGTTTGGAGTCGAAGAAGATCTCCAAGACTCAGGCCGTCACCAGCAACCTGAAGAAGGAACTCGGCGCCAACGACGTGCACATCGGCCCGTCCGACCACGTCGGCTGGCTCGACGACCGCAAGTGGGCATACGTCCGCCTCGAGGGCCGCGCCTTCGGCGACGTGCCGCTGAACCTGGAGTACAAGCTCGAGGTGTGGGACTCGCCCAACTCCGCTGGCATCATCATCGACGCCGTGCGCGCGGCGAAGATCGCCAAGGACCGCGGCATCGGCGGACCGGTCATCCCGGCCTCGGCCTACCTGATGAAGTCCCCGCCCCAGCAGCTCGCCGACGACATCGCGCGCACCCAACTGGAAGCGTTCATCATCGGCGCGGAATAAGCACCGCACCAGGGCACGAGGTCGGCCGAAGGCTAAATGCTCTCGGCCGACCTCCCCTCGATCTACAGGCCGCGGTAGACGTCTTTTCGCCAGCCGACCTTCACCACGAGGATCACGAGCACGCCGTTGTCCACCCGGTAGGCGACCCGATATCTGCCGACCCGCAGGCGGAACAGGTCATCGTGGCCCGACAACTTCTTCACGTCCAGCCCGGGAGCGTAGGGGTCATCGCCGAGTGCTGTGAGCGCGGTCAGGATCCGCATCGCGTCCGGACGCTCGATGGCGCGGAGTTCTCGGCGCGCGGACTCCAGGAAGCGGAAGCGGTACTTCACCTCGGGTCGTCCTCGAAGAGCTCGGCCAGCACCTCCGCCATGGTGAAGGTCCGCTCGTCGGCCGTGAGCCTGACCTCGGCTTCACGCGCGAGAAGTTCGTCCTCGGCCGCATCGAACGCCTCGACCATGGACAACGGCACCAGCGCCGCGGCGGGCGCGCCGTCTCGCAAGATGATCACCTGCTCGCCGGATTCGGCTTCACGGATGTGAGCGGCGAGGTTGGCGCGCAGCTCCCGGATACTGATCTCCGACATACCTGAAGTGTACACGTGATCGTGTACACATCAGTGTGCGTCAGTCCAGCGAGACGTAGACCTCCACCGAGGCGGGGCCTGTGTAGCGCTCGACCTCGGCGGTGTGCGAGCGGGTGATGGTTCCCGCGTTCTCGGCCTTCGCCACCTGCGCCCAGGCGGTGCGCAGCAGGTCGTAGGGCTTGTCGGCGACGACGAACTTGGCGTAGCGGCCCTGCGGGATGATGGTGAGCACGTCGCCGTCGTCCAGCTCCTCCATCGAGCCGATCTCGTAGCCGAGTACCGCGACGGCGTGATCGTTCTGGCCGATGTAGGCGGCCACCCGCGGCACGTTCTTCTCCCGTGCCAGATACCGATCCCAGGTGAAGTTCACCAGGTCGAGGTCACGCGCGGTCACCTCACGGCCTGCCAACGGCACGGTCAGGCCCGCGACCATGCTCTGCGGCAATGTGACGATCTCGAAGTCCACTGTCTGTTCCTACCCGTTGCCCTGATCGTCTGCCAATGCCACGAAGACTTCCACCGTCCGTGCGTCGGGATAGTGTTCCCAGTCGCCGGTGTAGGCGCGCACGAGCCGCCCCGCGGCCTCCGCGTCCCACACCGCTCGCCAGATGCTCACGATGGTGTCGCCGAGATTGTCGCCGCTGGCGATGAACCGGGCGAAGCGCCCGGCGGGCACCCGGGCGAGCACGTCGCCGGGCAGCAGGTCGGCCAGGCTGTGGCAGCGGTAGCCGACGATATGGGTCAGGTACGAATTGATCTCCGGCGCGTGGTCGACATACGCCGTGGTCGGCGGTCCGGGCAGCTTGCGGGCCAGGTTGCGCTTCCACGCCTCTTCGACTTTCGCGCGGCGCGGCCCCTCGACCGCGAGCGCGGGGCTGCGAAGCACTGTTCCCGCCACCAGCGTCTCGGGTTGGTCAACGACATTGAAATCCACCGGCGTAGCCCCTATGTCTCGTCTGTCTTCAATCGGCGTCGCTCCCGGTGCCCTCCATGGTGACGCAGGCTACCGCCTCCGGGCCCGTCGCTCGCGCCGCGCTGTCGTCGCTCGAGCGCATATCCTTCCGCATCGTTTGCGCGGTTTCGGCGTCGGCCCGTGCCGACACACTCGCTGTTCGCTCTCACTCTGGCAAACGATGCTGCCACGTCATGCGTTCCACCGGGCGACGGAAGGTCACAGCATTGTCGCTATCCAGGAACCGGAATGCTCAGTCCCGGAAAAATCTCCACCTCTCTAGGCGGTTGCGCGCTGGGCGGGATGTCGACTCCGGGCTCGCGCTGCGGTGACCGCTGCGGAGGATTGAGGATGTCGTAGGGCCCGCCGGAAGGCGTCTTGCTCTGATTCGGCCGGGCCGGGGCCTGCGTCCCAGCGAATTGTTCGATGGGTGTGCCGTCGAGTGCGTCGTCCATGACCTGCTTCCAGATGTCGGCGGGCAGGCCGGAGCCGTAGATGTCGGCGCCGCGTGCGGTGCGGATCGGTTGCGAGCGCTCGGTTCCGATCCACACCGCCGTGGACAGCGACGGGGTGAAACCGATCATCCACGCGTCTTTGTTCAGGTCGCTCTCGCCGAGCTGCGTGGTACCGGTCTTGGCGGCCGAGGGCCGGTTGTTCTTCAGCGCGTGCCCGTTGGAGTACGCCGCGATCGGGAGCATCGCCTCGACGGTTTTCTCCGCGATCGTCCGGGGGATGCGCTGTTCGCCGCCGGGAAGCTGCTCGCCGACGTGTTGATCACCGCGATCCAGGAGCACTCGTCCGTCGCCGGTCACCACCCGCTGCACGAAATAGGGGCGGTGGTACACACCTGAGGCGCCGATCGTGGCGTAGGCCGAGGCCATGTCGATGGGCCGGACCAGATACTGCCCGAGGACGATCCCGTTCAGCGGTTTCCCGCCGTCCTCGGTAAGCGTCTTACCAGGCACGCCCGGCAGTTCTTCCGGGATACCGGCCGCGTGCGCCGCGTCCGCGATGGCCTGCGGCCCGTCGAACATCGTCATGGTCAACCGGTAGAAGCTGGTGTTCAGCGACCGCTTCAGCGCCTCGGCCATGGTGCATTTGCCGCAGGATTCGCCGTCCACGTTGGTGATCCGGGTACCGCGGTCGCTCACCGGCGAGCTGTCGAGTACACGCGACAGCGGAATGCTCTGCTGCTGCGCGGCGATCGCCGCGAAGACCTTGAACGCCGAGCCGGTCTGCAACGGCGCCTGGGCGAAGTCGAAGCCGATGCCGTCGTAGCCGCCGAAGTAGGCGCGCACCGCACCGGAGCGCGGATCGATCGACACCACCGCGGCGCGCAATTCCGGTGGCTGCGGACCGAGCCGGTCGCGCACCGCGCCCAGGACCGCCTGCTGAGCCTTCGCGTCGATGGTGGTGGTGATGTGTAAAGCGCCCTTGTTCAACTCGCGTTCGCTGATGCCCGAGTCGCGCAACTCGCGCACCACCTGGTTGCGGATCAGGCCCTCCGGTCCGCGGGCCACGTCGTCGTCCGGGATCTGCGTCAGCGGGATGATCGGCGGAAAGGTGGTCGCGTCTCGATCACCCGGCGCGAGCACGTCCATCTCCACCATCCCGTCGAGCACGTACCGCCAGCGCTCCTTCAACTGCGGGAGATGGGTTTCCGGGTCCAGGATCGAGGGCGTACGGATCAGCGCCGCGAGCACCGCGCCGTCGGCGAGGGTCAGCTGGTTCACCTGTTTGTCGAAGTAGACCTTGGCCGCCGCGGCGATGCCGTAGGCCCCCCGGCCGTAGTAGATGGTGTTGAGGTAGGCGGCGAGGATGTCGTCTTTGCTCCACTGCCGCGCCATCTTCGCCGCGATGATCAGCTCGCGCATCTTGCGTGTGACCGTGCGCTCCGAGCCGAGGAACGCGTTCTTCACGTACTGCTGGGTGATCGTGGAGCCGCCGCCCGCGTTGTCCTTGCCGAGCAGATTGTCTCGCACGGCGCGCAGAAAACCGGAAGTCGAATAACCGGGATTGGTGTAGAAATTGCGGTCCTCCGCGGACAGCACCGCGTCGCGCACGGGCTGCGGCACGTCGGACAACGG
Source organism: Nocardia asteroides (assembly GCA_019930625.1). Classification (NCBI taxonomy): domain Bacteria; kingdom Bacillati; phylum Actinomycetota; class Actinomycetes; order Mycobacteriales; family Nocardiaceae; genus Nocardia; species Nocardia asteroides. Next base: position 1,717,806 of record CP082844.1, on the reverse strand, counting down.
GACCGGTGTCCGGTTCCCGTCCGGCGGCACGATTTTCGCGATCACCGTGCTGCCGTCGGCGGCGAAGATGGTCGCGGTCTGATTCGTCTGTACCGCATCGGGATCGGGGATCTCCGCGCTCCAGTACGCCAGGACCGACAGCAGTGCGGGCAGCACCCCGAAGATGATGAACAAAGCGAGCAGCAGGCGGCGCACACGTTCGGCCCTGCTGCGCGGCGGCCGATTCGGCGGCGCCGCCGGGCGCGCGGTGGGCGCGTTCGCCTTCCGGCGGGCCGCCATGCGTTCGCGCCGAGTCCGCGCGGTCGGTCTCGCCGCATTCGGCCGCTCGGTCCAGCCGGCGATCGAGGCATACGGTGCGGTAGGGGGTGTCCCCTTGGCGCCGCGTCTACGTTCTCGCGGTTTGCGGAACGAGCTCACGATCATCTCCTCCCGGAGCGTCGGACGAACTCACCTGCACGAACGAACGGAAAAGAGCATCGAGAAGGGAAGTTTACCCCGTTCATCACACGCGGACTTTCCACTTTCCGGGCTGTTGACACGCCCCCGAGAACAGCCGGTGCGCCGACACTCACTCGCGTCGGGCGATCCTTTGACGGCCCCAACCCACACCCGGGATAGTCGCCGTGCTTGCCCGTGCCCGTGGCGGTGTCTGGGGCGGTGTTCGTGGCCAAGGACACGCACCACTCGGCCGGTTTCCTACGAAACCGCGAAGCCTTGTGTTCGCGGTTCCCCAAAACGCAACCACTCCGGCCCAGCTCCCGGTTTCGAGCGAAGCGAGATCGAGCATTGTCCCGTTCGCGGCCCGCGAGCCACAAGGGGGCCGCGAACCCGCCGCGCCCGCGCGGCCGAAAACTCAGCTCTTGACGCCGCCTGCGGTGAGCCCCGAGATGATCCGGCGCTGGAAGAGCAGCACCATGATGACCAGCGGGATGGTGACCATGGTGCCCGCCGCCATGATCGCGGCGTACGGCTGCACCAGCGGATTGTTGCCGGAGAAGCGGGCGATCGCGACGGTGACCGGTTCGGTCTTGTCGCTGGAAAGCAGACGTGCCAGCAGGTATTCGTTGACCGCCGCGATGAACGCGAGGATCGCGGTGGTGAATACGGCGGGGGCGGCCAAAGGCAGCATGACCAGACGGAACGCCTGCATCTTGGTGGCGCCGTCGATTCGCGCGGCTTCTTCGAGTTCCCACGGCAGTTCGGCGAAGAAGGAGGCGAGGATGTAGACCGTCATCGGCAGCACGAACGAGATGTTCGGAATGATCATCGCCTGGTACTCGCCGATCCAGCCGAGACTGGTGAAGAGCTGGAACAGCGGGGTCACCAGCACGACGACCGGGAACATCGAGGCGCTGAGGATCAGTCCGGACACCACGTACTTGCCGCGGAAGGTGAGGCGGGCCAGCGCGTAGGCGGCGAACACGCCGATCACCAGCGCGATCACCGTGGTGATCGAGCCGAGGATCATGCTGTTGACCAGCGCCTTGCCGAAGTTGTTGCCGCGACTGGTGTCGAACGCGTTGCGGAAGTTCTCCAACGTGATGTGCGTCGGCCATGGGGTGTTGTCGAAGGTGTAGTCGGGGTCGCGGAAGGCGGTCACCGCCATCCAGTAGAACGGCGCGAGCCCCCAGACGAGCACGATCAGCGCGCCGAGATACAGCCGCACCGAGCCGAAGCGCTTGGTCCATGAAACCGGCTGCGCGACGGGCTTGTCGGTCACGGGCTTCTCCGCCGTCTGCACGGACATCAGTGCGCCTCCCGCTGTTCTTCCTGGGTGCGAACGGCGTTGGCGCCCAGAATCTTCACCAGCACGAACGCCACGGCGAAAATCAAAAGGAAGGTGATCGTCGACAACGCGGCCGCGCTGTTGGGGCCTTGCCGGACCTGATCGACCACAAGAATCGACACCGTGCGGGTGGACGGGTTGCCCAGCGTCATGATCGCGGGCAGGTCGTACATCCGCAGCGCGTCCATGGTCCGGAACAGCACCGCGACCAGCAGCGCGGGCTTCAGCAGCGGCAGCGTGATCTGGGTGAACCGCTGCCAGGCCGACGCGCCGTCGACGCGAGCCGCCTCGTACACGTCGGCCGGGATCACTTGCAGACCGGCCAGCAGCAACAACGCCATGAACGGCGTGGTCTTCCATACGTCGGCCGCGATCACCGCGAATCGGGCCGGCCACGCGTCGGAGGTCCACAGGATGTGCGTGCCGAGCACGCGGTTCACCACGCCGTCGTACTGGAACATGAACTCCCACAACCGCGCGGTGACGGCGGTCGGGATGGCCCACGGGATCAGCACGGCGGCGCGCAGCAGCGCCCTGCCGCGGAAGGTCTTGCCCATCACCATGGCCATGCCCAGGCCCAGCGTCGCTTCCAGTGCGACGGTCACGACCGTGAAGAACAGCGTGATCCCGATGGCCATCCAGAATTGCGAGCCGAGGTTGCCGGTCGGGCACGGCACGGTCCCGCCCGTGACGACCTGGCACTGTTGCAGCAGCCAGTGCGTGTAGTTGGAGAACCCGGCGTTGCCGCCTTCGACGAACATGCCGGTCGCGGGGTCGAGCCCGGCGTCCTTCTGGAAGGACATCCACAGCGCCCGGAACACGGGATATCCGATGACGACCGCCAGCGCGATCAGCACGGGCGTGACGAAGAGCCAGGCTTTCCCGGAACGCCGCAACTCCGAGGCTATCGTCGCGGCTCGGCCACGCTCGGCCGGAATGAACTCGTCTTTCGGCACGCTGGCCGCCGTTCCCGAAGGATCCGACACCGTTCTCTCTCCTGCGGGTTCGTTCGTCGGGTCCGTTGTGCTCAACGGCTCACGATCCGGCGGTCTCGATGCCCTTTTGCATACCCGTGATCGCGTCGTCGACGGACTTGGTTCCGTTCAACGCAGCATAAGCGTTGTCCTGGATGGCCTTGGACACCGCGGGATAGAACGGGGTGACCGGGCGCGGCACCGCGCTGGCGATGGAGTCCTTGAGCGCGGGCAGGTACGGCATCTTCGCGATCAGCGCCGGATCGTCGTACATGGACGCGCGCACCGAGGGCAGCGCGCCGGAGGCGACGATGTGCTGGGCGTCCTCACTGATCAGGAAGCGCAGGAAGTCCAGCGCGGTGGCCTTGTTCTTGGAGTACGCGCTGATCCCCGCGTTGTAGCCGCCGAGGGTGGAGGCGCCGACGCCGTTCTCGCCGGGCAGCGGAGCGACCGCGAACTTGTCCTTCACGGCGGAGGCCTCGCCGCCGACGTCACCGAAGGTGGACGGCCACGAGCGCAGGAACAGTAGCTTGCCCTGCGCGAAGGCGTTGCTGGATTCCGGCTCCTTGAACGTGATGGCCTCTTTGGGGATGTCGCCGTTGTTGTACGCGTCGACCAGGACCTTCAGTCCGGAGCGGGACTGCGGGCTGTTCACCGTGGGGGTCTTGCCGTCGGCGCCGACGAAGCTGCCGCCGTAGGCGTTGATGACCTCGGCCGCGTTCACGGTCAGGCCCTCGTAGGGTGCGAACTGGCCCGCGTAGCACCCGATGTTCTGCTGGCGCGCGATGGGGCACTGGGCCAGCAGTTCGCTCCAGGTCTTGGGCGGGTTCGGCACCAGGTCCTTGCGGTAGAACAGCAGGCCGCCGTTGGTGTTGCGCGGCGCGGCGTAGAGCGTGTTGTTGTAGGTGGCGCTGGCGACCGGCGGGGACAGCAGCGCGCTGGTGTCGATGGCGAAGGAGTCCTTCAGCGGCTGGAGCCAGCCCTTGGCGGCGAACTCGGCGGTCCACGGCACGTCCAGGGCGACCACGTCGTAGTTGGACTGCTTGGAGCGCATGTGCTCGACCAGGTCGTCGTACTGCTGTGAGGCGTCGTTCGACTGCTCCTTGAACGTCACCGGCTCGTCCGGGTGCGCGGCGTTCCAGCGCTCGATCAGCTGCTTGACCGCGCCGGTCTCGGTGGTGTCCTTGCCCTCGACGTAGGTGATCGGGCCGCGCCCGGTCAGGTTCTGGCTGGTCGGGCTGCCGCCGCTGTCGCTGGAGCAGGCACTGGTGAACGTCGCGGTCAGCAGCCCGACCGATGCGACCGCGACCGCGGCCCGTGGCACGAGCGACGAACGTAGAGACGACACCTTCTTCACAGCCATCGCAAACACTCCAGGATCATTCGTGAGCGGCAGCACACCCTGCCGGTGCACAAGGCAAGATACATGGTGTCGATACGGCGTGCGGGAGAGTGGCGGGAAGTGCTCGCTACGCTTGGCCGTGATGACTTCGCCGAACGCGGTACCCGACCGGATGCTCACACGTATCGGCGGGCTGCTGCGCAAGGCCGAGTCCACCGACAACGAGCACGAGGCCGAAGCGTTCCTCGCCGCGGCTCAGCGACTGGCCACGAAGTCGTCCATCGACCTCGCGGTGGCGCGGGCGCATTTCGTGGGACGCGAGCGCAGGCCCACCCCGGTGCAGCGGATCATCCCGATCGGCGAGCCGGGCAAGCGCGGCTTGCGCACCTACGTGCAGTTGTTCGTCGCGATCGCGGCGGCCAACGACGTGCGTTGTGATGTCGCCAGGACTTCGACGCAGGTCTACGCCTATGGATTCGACTCCGACATCGATACTTGCGAGGCGCTCTACGCCAGTCTGCTCGTGCAGATGGTGCGCGCGTCCGACCAGTACATCAAGTCCGGCGCCTACCGATCGGCCACCGTCGAGAAGATCGTGGTGGAGAAGCGGTGGGGTCGCCAGGTCCGGCGCCGGGTGCAGGCGCCGGTCGCGGGCGTGACGGCGCGGCTGAACTTCCAGATGGCGTTCGCGGCGCGGATCGGGCGGCGGCTGGCCGAGGTGAAGGCGGAGGTCGAAAAGGCGGAGGTCGAAAAGGCGGAGGTCGAAAAGGCGGAGGTCGAAAAGGCGGAGGTCGAAGCGCAGGTGTTGCCGGCCGACACCGAAGTGGTCGGCACCGCGCTCGCGTTGCGCGACAAAGAGATCGAGCTCACAGATTTCTACGCCCGGACGTCGGAGGCGCGCGGCACCTGGCGCGGGCCGCAGACGTCGGCGGGACATTCGGCGGCGGCGCGGGCGGCGGGGGATCGCGCGGGCCGGGCCGCCCGAATCGGGACCGCGCCCGAGCTTCCGGCCGCCCGTAGGAAGTTGACCTCCTCCGAGGGCGGTTGACCAGCGTGGATATCACGAGCTGGACTGGGCGATCGGGTGGCCCGCACGCGGCGCGGTCGGCGCAGCTCGGCAACCGGCTGATGCTCGCCGCGAGAGCGGCGTCGCGGCGATGACCGTGCGCGACAGCCAGCGCGCCAAGGTCTACGACGCCGAGCAGCTGGTCCGCGGGGTGTTCGATCGGGCAGACGAGCACGGTGTGCGCACCGTCGAGCTCTACGGCTCGCAGCTCACCTTGCCGATCGAGCGCCGTTTCGCGTCGGTGGAATCCGTGCAGAGCTATACCGACAAGGTGCTGGCGCTCAATTGGGTGCGGGCGCGCTGGGAACGGGCCGCGGTGGCCGTGCGCGTCCGCTCGCGTGCGGGGAGCACCGCTGCGCACTACGAGGCGGCCGAGGGCGTCCTCGCGGTTCCGCTGCACACCGGCGGCACCGCCTGGGCGCTGCGGGAATTGGTCATCCTGCACGAACTGGCGCACCATCTGGAATCGGTCCCCGGGTCGGCGGCCGCGCACGACCCCGAATTCTGCGACCGATACGTGGAACTGGTGGACGGCGTCGTCGGCCCGGAGGCGGCGTTGCTCTTGCGGACGACGATGCTCGGCTGCGGCGTCCGAATCGGGTGAGCGACCGCCGGTGCATCGCCGAGTCTCGGACCGATGGTGTGTGGCGCGACGCGCTGACCGGAACGACGACCGGCGTCACAGGCCGGCGTGTGTTGCCGTTGGTGGGCGATTCTCGCGCTGTCAGGGAGGCGGGGCCGGTGCGACCAAGGCGGTGACGCGGGCCAACCGCTCCCGCCACCACGCCGTGCGCGCGGGGTCGGGATGACGGTGATGTTCCATCAGTTCGGGGTCAGGCTGGGGCGGGGTGCGCAGGACCGGGAGATAACCGTCCGAGGGGCGCAGCAATCCCGGCGTCACGTCACCGGTGAGCAGACTCGAAGTCCCCAGACCGCAGGCGAAATCGAGTTCGGGAAGCGCGCCGGCCAGCGCCAGTTGCGCGGCGAGGCCGACGCTGGTCTCCAAGGCGGAGGAGACCACGCAGGGCAGTCCCGCCGCCTCCGCCACCTGGAGGGCGCGGCGGACGCCGCCCAGCGGCGTGCACTTGAGGACGGCGATGTCCGCAGCCCCGGCGACCGCGACCCGCAGCGGGTCTTCGGCGCGGCGGATGGATTCGTCGGCGGCGATGCGGACGTCGACGCGGCGGCGCACCGCGGCGAGTTCCTCGATGGTCCGGCACGGCTGTTCGACGTACTCCAGCCCGCCCGCGGCCTTATCGATCCGCTGGATGTGGCGCACGGCGGTGTCGACATCCCAGACCGCGTTGGCGTCGACCCGGATGGCGCCGCCGGAGCCGAGCGCGTCGCGCACCGCCTCCACCCGGGCCAGATCCTCCGCGAGCGATTCGGGGTGGTCGGCGACCTTCACCTTGGCGGTGCGGCAGCCGGAGCGGGCCACGATCGCGTGCGCCTGCTCCGCGTCCACGGCAGGCACGGTGCAGTTGATCGGGATCCGATCCCGCACCGGCTCGGGCCAGCCTGTCGTCACCTGCTCCAAGGCGGTGGACAACCAGGCGGCGGCCTCCCGATCGTCGTATTCGGGAAACGGGCAGAATTCACCCCACCCGAGCGGTCCCCGGATCAGCATTCCCTCGCGCACCGTGATGCCACGGAAACGGGTGCGCATCGGAATGGCGTAGACGATGTTCTGCGCTGCGGAGTCGCTCATCGCCACCCAGCCTATTCGGCCGCTGCCGCGGATCGGGGATTGCGCATGCGGACTCGAGTACTTTCCCGCAGGCGCCATCGCGTGCTGAGCGGGATCGTCAGAGCATGATTCAGACCGGTACCCCGCAGCCCTGGCCGCAGCACGGCATGCCCGCGCACCCCGGCGCGCGGCAGCCGGTGCGGACCTGGGATGTCGTGCTCGCGGTCTCGCTGTACTGCGTCGCGGCGGCGCTCGGCTTGGCCGCCGCCTACTTCACCGTCTTCTTCGCCTTCGCCACCGATCCGTGCGGTCCGGACAACTGTCGCACCGACTACCTCGGCTGGGCGTTCGCGGTGTCCTGGGGCGGCACCGCGTTCGCGATTGTCGGCGTGACCGCGATGCTCATCGTGGCCGCGGTCAAGCGCTGGTACATGTGGTATTGGCCGATGCTCGCGATGGCGCTGATCGTCGCCTCGTTCTGCGGTGGCCTGGCGCTGGCGTCCCAGGTGCACACGGGACACTGAGCCTGTCGAGATGCCATGCGGGCGAAGGCCCGTCATGCTGAAGGTATGGCGCGGCAGTTCCGGCGGCGAATGACCGATGCCCTGCGCGTGGCGCTGGGTTGGGTGATCGTCTTCGGACTCGCCTGGCTGATCGCGTCTTTCGTTCCGCTCTACGATGTGCTCGCACGCGACGGCCGCGACGGCCGCGGCGTCGGGTATCTGCCCTGGGCGCAGGTCCTCGCCTGGGCAGGCATAGCGGCATCGGTTCTCGCGGCGGTCGTCTCGGCGCTGGAGAAAGTGCGCCACGGCAGGCCCATCGCCTGGACCCCGCTCATCGCCGTACCGCTGATCCTCGAATGCTGGCTGCTCGGCTTCCTGATCGCCATAGTGCTCGTATCGATTTGAGCGTGGTACCCGTCCCGGGACGGGTACCACGCGACCACTCAGATTCGTTCGATGATGGTGGCGTTCGCCAGACCGCCTGCCTCGCACATGGTTTGCAGGCCGTAGCGGGCGCCGCGGTCCTGCATGGCGTGCACCAGGGTGGTCATCAGGCGGGCGCCGGACGCTCCGAGCGGGTGTCCGATGGCGATCGCGCCGCCGTTGACGTTGACTTTCGCCAGGTCTGCGCCGGTGTCGTGCGCCCAGGCCAGCACTACCGGGGAGAAAGCTTCATTGATCTCGAACAGGTCGATGTCGGACAGTCGCAGACCGGCGCGTCGCAACACTTTCTCGGTCGCCGGGATCACCGCGGTGAGCATGAACAGCGGGTCGTCACCGGCCACCGCGAAGCTGTGCAGCCGGGCGAGCGGCTTCAGCCCGAGTTGCTCGGCGCGCTCGCTGGTCATGATGAGCACCGCCGCGCTGCCATCGCTGACCTGACTGGCGGAGGCGGCCGTGATCTCCCAGCCGATCTGCGGGAAGCGGGCGGCCATGGCCGGGTCGTAATACGCCGGGCGGAGTGCGGCCAGCGTCTCCAAGGTGCTGCCGACCCGGATGCCCTCGTCGGTGGCGAGTCCGTTGATCGGCGCGAGTTCTTTGGCGAACAGCCCGTTCTTGGTGGCCAGCGCCGCCTTCTCGTGGCTGGCGAGCGCGAACTCGTCCAGTTGGCCGCGGGTCAGGCCCCACTTGGCGGCGATCAGCTCGGCGCTGATGCCCTGCGACACCAGGCCCTCCGGGTATCGCTCGGCGAAACCGACCCCGGAGATGTCCTGCGCGCCGACCAGGTTGGCGCCCATGGGAATCCGGCCCATCGACTCCACGCCCGCGGCGACCACGATGTCGTAAGCGCCCGCGATCACGCCTTGCGCGGCGAAGTGGATCGCCTGCTGGCTGCTGCCGCACTGCCGGTCGACCGTGGTCGCCGGGACGGATTCGGGATAGCCGGCGGCCAGCGCGGCCCGCCTGGTCATATTCGCGCCCTGCTCACCGAACTGTGTGACCACGCCGCCGATCACGTCGTCGATGAGTGCGGGATCGATGCCGCTGCGGTCCACCACCTCGCGCAGGCTGTGGGCCAGCAGATCCACCGCGTTGACGTTGTGCAGTGCGCCGTTCGGCTTGCCTTTGCCGATCGGGGTCCGTACCGCCTCGACAATCACCGCGTCTCTCATGGTGCTTCCTTCCGGAGGAGAGCCCGGCCACCATGCCTGGCTCTATCAACACATAGTCAGAGTACACCTGGCAATAGTTGAAGCAAGTCAGGTCGGTTATGATGTTCGTCATGGCAGCAGTGATGGAAGGACCGTTGGCCGATCTGAGTTCGTGGAAAGCCGAGGAATGCTCGATCGCCAAAGCGCTCGACATCGTCGGCACCCGTTCGGCGGTGCTCATCCTGCGCGAGGCGTACTACGGGACCCGGCGGTTCGACGGTTTCGCCAGCCGGGTCGGAATCACGGACGCGGCCGCCGCCGCCCAGTTGCGCAACCTCACCGAGGCGGGTGTGCTGGCGAAACAGCCGTACCAAGAGGAAGGCAAGCGCACTAGGCACGAATACGTGCTCACCCGGATGGGACGGGATCTGCTACCCGCCGTGCTCGCGCTCATGCAGTGGGGCGATGCCTACTTGCAGCCGGGGCCGGCGCCGCTGCTCTTGGTCGAGGAGGCGACCGGCGCTCCGGTGCGGGTTCAGGTGCGCAGCGAATCCGGCCGCGAACTCGAACTCGAGGAACTGGGCGTGCGGCTCAACCAGGAGTACGTCCAGCAGTCGCGCGAACGTCGCTCGGGCGATGCCGAAGCGGAGAAAGGCCGCCGAACGGACGCGACGCCCTGATCGCCGCGGGCCCGCTCACCGCGCTTCGGCTGAGGAGCGGGCCTCTCGGCGGCGTGCTCAGTTGAGCCGGCGCCCGTCGGTGTCGAAGAAGTAGATGTGCTCCGGGTCGGTGGACAGCCGCAGCCGGGCGCCCTTCGCGGGCGGATTGCGCCAATCCGCGCGCGCCACAATGGTTTCCCCGCCGGAGCCGCCATCGGCGATGGTGCGGCCGTAGATGTAGGCGTCGGATCCGAGTTCCTCCACCACGTCGACCTCCATCTCGATGCCGGAGCCGTCGCCCAGCTCGAAGTGCTCCGGCCGGATACCGACCGTCACGGTGGCTCCGGCCTCGTCCGCGACCGATCGCGGCAGCGCGAGCTCGTGCCCGCCCAGCTCGACCCGGCGGTCGGCGACCGGGAGCGTGAACAGGTTCATGGCCGGTGAGCCCATGAATCCCGCGACGAACACGTTGGCCGGATCGCGGTAGAGGTCGCGCGGCGTGGCGCACTGCTGCAACAGGCCGTCCTTCAGTACGGCTACCCGGTCGCCCATCGTCATGGCCTCGACCTGGTCGTGGGTGACGTACACCGTGGTGGTGGCGAGCCTGCGCTGCAACTGGGCGATCTGGGTGCGGGTTTGCACGCGCAACTTGGCGTCCAGGTTGGACAGCGGCTCGTCCATCAGGAACACCTGCGGCTGGCGCACGATCGCGCGGCCCATCGCGACCCGCTGCCGCTGGCCGCCGGACAGAGCCTTCGGCTTGCGATCCAGGTAGGGCTCCAGATCGAGCAGCTTGGCCGCCTCCAGGACCCTCTTCTGCTTCTCCGCCTTGGCAACCTTGGCCAGCTTCAACGCGAAGCCCATGTTCTCCGCGACGGTCATGTGCGGGTAGAGCGCGTAGTTCTGGAACACCATGGCGATGTCGCGCTCCTTCGGCTCGGCGTGCGTCACGTCCTTGTCGCCGATCAGGATGCGGCCGCCGTTGACGTCCTCCAGTCCGGCGAGCATGCGCAGCGAAGTCGACTTCCCGCAGCCGGAGGGACCGACCAGAACGAGGAACTCACCGTCCTCGATCTCCAGGTTCAACCGATCCACCGCGGGTTTGGCGGAACTCGGGTAGAGCCGCGTCGCGTTCTCGAAGGTCACAGTGGCCATGACGAATTCACATCCCATCCCGGCAGGAACGTGCCGGACGATCCGAGTAAGGGTCCGGCGATACTATCCGGCCGGTCGGGGACGGGCCACGTCAGCGTGTTCGCGCCTCGAAGAACGCGCGCGGGACGTCGACGAGCATGGTGTCGATCTGTTTCTCGGTGACGCCGCGTTCGAGCACGTAGGGGAACACGTCGTCGAACAGGTGGGTGTAGTGCCATTGCGGCAGGGCGGCCATGGCGGCGGGCTCGATCCAGTCGAGGTAGCAGCTGGCGTCCTGGGAGAGCACCATTCGGTCGGTGTAGCCGCGGCGCACCATCTCGATCAGGGTGTCCGCGCGGGCTTCGAAGGTGGTGTCGAGGTTGATGCCGAAGCGGTCCATGCCGAGGACGAAGCCCGCATCGGCCAACTCGGCGAGGTGATCGCAATCGGTGGTGTCGCCGCTGTGACCGAGCACGATGCGGCCCGGGTCGACGCCTTCCTCGTCGCACATCACGCGCTTGACGTCGAGCCCGGTCCGCGACTCCGGATGGGTGTGCACGGTGATCGGAACGCCGGTCTCGAGATGGGCCCTGGCGATCGCGCGCATCACCCGTTCGACGCCCGCGGTCAGCCCTTGCCGATCGATCGCGCACTTCAGCATGCCCGCCTTCACCCCCGTGCCCGCGATGCCGTCGCGGATGTCGCCGACGAACATGTCGACCATCGGGTCGGGGACCTGCGCGCCGACGATCTCGTTCAACGCGGGCCCGCGGTAGTGGAAGAAGAAGGGGACATCGTCATAGGTGTAGACCCCGGTCGCGACCACGAGGTTCAGCGGCAACTGCTCGGCGATCCGCTGAATCCGCGGAATGTAGCGACCCAGCCCGACCACCGTCAGATCGACGACCGTGCGGACGCCCGCGTCGTACGCGGCCCGCAACCGCCGCACGGCGTCGGCGATACGTTCTTCTTCCGAGCCCCATTCGGCCGGATAGTTCTGGTGGATATCCCCCGTGAGCACGAAGACGTGCTCATGCATCAACGTCACCCCGAGGTCGGTGGTGTCGATCGGCCCGCGCGCGGTTTCCAGCGTTGACACAGCGGTTTCTCCTCATCTCAGCTGCCTGTTCGGAGGAATGCTACGAACCGGAATGTGAGGCAGGCCATATTCGCTGACGCTGAAACTATGTACAACTTTCGTGCGCAGCGCACAGAGCGGCGCGGCTCGGATCAATGAACTCGGTGCAGTACCGCCGGCCCGAGCCAGCGCGCGGCCTGCAACGCCAGGTGCAGATGGAGCGTGCGGTCGTGATCGTCGAAGGTGTGACCGATCAGGTCGAGCGCCTGCCGCACCCGGTACTGAATGGTGTTGCGGTGCACGGCCAATTCCTGGGCCGCCGCGGCGTAACTGCGGTTGTTGGCGAGGAACACACGCAGGGTTTCGCGCAGCCAGAGATTGCGTTGGTCGTCGGTGACCAGCTCACCCAGGCAGTCGGCCACGAATCGACGCAGTTCCTCTATGTCGCCGCTCATCAGCGCGACGGCTGCCACCTGATCGTGTGACACCGCCCGGGGCGCCCCCGGACCGGCGAGCAGCACGAGTTCGCGAACTCGGTCGGCTTGGCGCAGGCTGCGACGGAAACCCGCCACGTCTGCGCCGAGCCCGCCTACCGCCACCCGGACCGGCAGCGACATGGCCGCCAGCGAGCTCTCGATGGCGTCGGCATCGATTTTCAGGTCACGGGAAGCCGAGAACCACAGCCGAACTTCCCGTTCGTCGGTCGGCACCAGCAACGCCCTGCGCGGGTTGCCGAACAGCGGAGCCAGCGCCGCGCGAACGGCATCGAGGACATCCAACGCGGTCCGTGCCGACAGCTGCGGGTCGGTCCAGGCGTTCACCGCGACGTGGTGGCCGGTGAGGGGATAGCGCAGCACTTGCTCGGCCTGGCCGATGTCGTCGGCCGAGCCGTCGAGTACCCGGGCCACCCATTCCTGTCGCAGTCCGCTGCGACTGCCCACCCACCGGTCGCGTTCCTGTTCGTACGCCACCCCGACGTGCTCGCAGACCCGGTCGATGTACACCGCCGTGCGGTTGACGATCCGGATGATGGCCGCCGCGCTGTCGGGACCGCCCAGGTCCACGGCGTAGCGCATCGCGAGATCGAGAAAACCGGCCTGCCCAACGCGGTACGCGCGAATCAGCGCCGACAACGGGACATCACGCTGGGCGAGGGTCCGCGCGTACACCAGCGCTCGGGCCGGGGCGTGCACCTCGTGCTCGGCGGCGTCGTTCTGGACGAAGTCGAGAACAGACTTCAAATTGTCGGTGGTGCCCGCTTCGAACAGATCGCGGAGCCGGGCGTCCAGGTCGAGCGCCTCGACCTGTGCGCGGATGATCGCCGACAACTCGGCGATCAGCTGCTCGCGATCACGCAGAATCGCCGAGACGACCGCGCGAACCACCTCGTCATCGCGGTCGGCCACCCCGACACCTCCTCCGCAGGCTGGGCATCGCCTCCCCAACCTAGCCCGCGCCGGGCGCGTCGTCGCGTGCCGGAGGCAGCGGGCGCCTGCCTGCGGGAACCAGACCGCGCCGGTAGCCTCGGGACGGGGGCAGGCCGAGCGACGAGGAGCATGTGATGAGTCGTCCAGTTCGTATCGGAGTCCAGCTCCAGCCGCAGCACGCGCCCGAATACGGGCTCATCCGCGACGCGGTGTTGCGCTGCGAGGACGCGGGTGTCGACATCGTGTTCAACTGGGACCACTTCTACCCGCTCACCGGCGATCCCGACGGCGCGCACTTCGAGTGCTGGACGATGCTGGGCGCGTTCGCCGAGCAGACCGAGCGCGTGGAGATCGGCGCGCTGGTCACCGGCGGCGGTTACCGCAATCCGGACCTGCTGGCCGATATGGCGCGCACGGTCGACCACATCAGCGGCGGCCGGCTGATTCTGGGGCTCGGCGCGGGCTGGTTCCAAAAGGACTACGACGAGTACGGCTACGACTTCGGCACCCCGGGTAGCAGGCTGGCGCTGTTGAAGGAGACCTTGGCCCGGGTCAGCGCCCGGCTCCCGAAACTCGAGCCGCGCCCGATCCGCGACCTGCCGATCCTGATCGGGGGAGGCGGTGAGAAGAAGACGTTGCGGCTGGTCGCGCAGTACGCCGACATGTGGCACACCTTCGCCGACCTGGACGTGCTCGCGCGCAAGAACAAGGTGCTCGCCGAGCACTGCGCCGCCGTCGGCACCGACCAGGCGCGCATCGAGCGCTCCGTGCAGTGGCCCGGCTTGGAGAAGGCGCCCGCCTTCGTCGACGCGGGCGTGACGACGTTCACCATCGGGATCAGTGGACCGGCCTACGACCTGGCCGAAGTCCAGACCGCCGTCCGGTGGCGCGACGAGGTCAATCCGGAACCGCTCAGTGGACTGGCCTGAGCGGATTGCCGCCGACCGGAGCGCGGCCCGCATGGAGTTCGGCTCAGGATGATCGAAACCGGCGACCCACCGCGCGGGCATGGCTGATCGCGGCCCGACCCCAGGGGTAGCTGTGGATTAGCAGATTTTCACGGCTAGGGTTGTCCGTCATGGCTGTTGTGCCCGTTGTGCGTTCTCGTGCGTTGATCGCCGTGATATTGCTTGCCGTCGGTCTCAGCGCGACGGCGTGCGGCTCCGGCTCCGAGGACTCGGCGACGGAGCGCAATCTCTGCGCACCGCCCGGCCTGGCCGCCGCCTCGGCCGCGCCCACCAACCTGGCCTCCTCGGCCGCCGCGGGCAGCGACCGCTACACCACGGCGAGCACCGTGCCGCTGAACTCGATCGATGTCTCGAAGCTCGGCTTGATCACGCCCGGAAAGCTCAGCGTCGGCACGCTGTCGGACGCCCCGCCGAGCATCTGCGTCGACCGGCAGGGCGCGTTCACCGGTTTCGACAACGAGTTGCTGAAGGCGATCGGCGCCAAGCTCGGTCTCCAGGTGGAGTTCTCCGGCACGGAGTTCGCCGGGCTGCTCGCCCAGGTGTCCGGCGGCCGCTTCGACGTCGGCTCCTCCAACATCACCACCACCGACGCGCGGCGGCAGCTGGTCGGTTTCACCAACGGCTACGACTTCGGTTACTTCTCCCTGGTGGTGGCGAACGGCAGCCCGATCAAGGAGTTCTCCGATCTCGATCGGGGCACTCGGATCGCCGTGGTCCAGGGCACGGTGCAGGACGAGTTCGTGGTGAACCAGCTGGGGCTGGATCCGGTGAAGTTCCCGGACTACAACACCGCCTATGCGAACTTGAAGTCCGGTCAGGTGGACGCATGGGTCGCACCGTCCGCCCAAGCGGAAGGCGCGATCGAGCCGGGTGACGGAACGTCGGTGTCGCAGAACACCTTCAGCCTGGACAACTTCGTCGGATACGCGGTCGCCAAGAACAACCAACCGCTGATCGATGCGCTCAACAGCGGCCTGGACGCGGTGATCGCGGACGGCACCTACGCCAAGCTCTACAGCGACTGGGTGCCACGGCAGCTGCCTCCGGGCTGGAAGCCCGGTTCCAAGGCCGCACCCGCACCGCAGCTGCCGGACTTCGCCGCGCTCGCCGCGGACGAGCAACCGGGACGGCTCGCGCAGAACGCGCCGAAATCCACCTTGCGGCAGTTGAAGGACACGTTCTTCGACTGGTCGCTGTACCGCAAGGCTTTCCCCGAACTGATCAAGACCGGCCTGCCGAACACGCTGATCCTGGCGGTGGTCTCGGGTGCGCTCGGCACCGCCATCGGCATGCTGCTCGCGGTCGCCGGTATCTCGCGAACCCGGTGGCTGCGCTGGCCCGCACGGGTGTACACCGACATCTTCCGCGGCCTGCCCGCCGTGGTGATCATCCTGCTGATCGGTCTCGGTGTCGGCCCGGTGGTGCGCAACCTCACCGGCAACAATCCGTACTGGCTCGGTGCGGTCGCGCTCGCGTTGCTCGCCTCGGCGTATATCGGCGAGATCTTCCGCTCCGGCATCCAATCCGTCGAGGCCGGTCAGCTGGAGGCGGCGCGCGCCATCGGTTTCGGTTACCGCCAGTCGATGACGCTGGTGGTGATCCCGCAAGGGGTGCGCCGGGTGCTGCCGGCCTTGATGAACCAGTTCATCGCCCTCATCAAGGATTCCTCGCTGATCTACTTCCTCGGCCTGCTCGCCACCCAGCGCGAGCTGTTCGCCGTCGGCCGCGATCTCAACGCGCAGACCGGGAATCTCTCGCCACTGGTGGCCGCCGGACTGGTCTATCTGGTCCTGACCGTCCCGCTCACCCACTTGGTGAACTACATCGACCGCCGAATGCGGACCGGCCGACCCGACCGGCCGCTGGACCAGGTCGAGGCGGCCACGATCACGGAAGGGCGCGGATAGATGAGTGCCTCCCTCACCGGTACCGGACTGCATCTGACGTTGGGGCACAACCACGTGCTGCGCGGGATCGACATCCACGTCGACGCGGGCAAGACCGCCACCGTCATCGGGCCGTCCGGGTCGGGGAAGTCGACCCTGCTGCGCGTGCTGAACCGGCTGTACGAGCCGGACCAGGGCGACGTGCTGCTGGACGGCAAGTCCGTGCTCACCGAGAACCCGGACCGGCTGCGTCAGCGCATCGGCATGGTGTTCCAGCAATTCAACCTGTTTCCGCACAAGACCGTCGCGGAGAACGTCGCGCTCGGTCCACGCAAGTTGCGCGGCCTGTCCAAGGACCAGGCGCGGGCGTTGGCGGTCGAGCAACTGGAGATCGTCGGCTTGGCCGACAAGGCCGATACCCGGCCCGCCAATCTGTCGGGCGGGCAACAGCAGCGTGTCGCCATCGCGCGGGCGCTGGCGATGCGGCCGGAGATCATGTTCTTCGACGAGGCCACCTCGGCCCTGGACCCCGAGCTGGTGAAGGGGGTGCTCGCCCTGATGGCCGACCTCGCTTCCGGCGGCATGTCGATGGTCGTGGTGACGCACGAGATGGGCTTCGCCCGCACCGTGTCCGACAGCGTCGTCTTCATGGATCAAGGGCAGGTCGTGGAAACCGGCTCGCCCGACGCCCTGTTCGGCGACGCGCAGACGCCGAGACTGCAGAGGTTTCTGTCCCAGGTGCTCTGAGGCGTGTCAGCACTCGCTGGGTAATCGCTATTGATGCGCATCTGCTAATGTATTCCTCATCACGATTCCAGCTGTCCGCGCCAGGAAAGAGGGGAATTCGATGACCACAGCACATGCGCAGCACACCGGCCACGATCATGTCCACGGCCCCGACTGCGGGCACACGGCGTTCCAGCACGGCGATCACATCGACTACGCCCACGATGGTCATCTGCACCGCGAACACCAAGGTCACTACGACGAATGCGAGCGGTCCGGGCATACCGAGTGCTCCGATCATCCGCATCAGCACGGCCCCAACTGCGGTCACGAGGCCGTCCAGCACGGGGATCATGTCGACTACGTGCACGACGGCCACCGCCACGCCCCCCACGACGGACACTTCGACGAGCACTGACGACCGTCGGTACCCGGTTCTAGAGTCGGGCGGGTGATCGACGAACTCGAGATTCGCACCGCGGCGGGAACCTTCGACGTACTGGCCGCCGGCGCCCCCGGCGGCCGGGAGGTGCTGTTGCTGCACGGGTTTCCCGAGGGCGCGCGCGAGTGGGAGTTCCAGCTCGGCGCACTGGGCGGCGGCGGGTGCCACGCCGTAGCGCCCGATCAGCGTGGATACTCACCCGGGGTGCGACCCGAGCGAGCCGCCGAGTACCGGCTGGAGGAACTGGTCGGTGACGTGGTGGCGATCGCCGACGCGCTGGGGTGGGAGCGCTTCGACCTGATCGGGCACGACTGCGGCGCGCAGGTCGGATGGGCGACGGCGGCCGAGCTGCCGGAGCGGGTCCGTACGTTCAGCGCGGTGTCGCATCCGCACCCGGCCGCGCTCCAGCAGGCGATCGCCGAGGACGAGGACCAAGCGCAGCGGTCCCACCACCTGACGACGCTGCGTCAGCCGCGCACCGCGGAGCGCGGCTTACTCGCCGACGACGGTGCCGCGCTGCGCCGGATCTTCGAGTGGAAGATCCCGGAGGAACGCGTCGAGGAGTATGTACGCAGGTTGGCGCTGCCGGGCGCCCTCACCGCGGCACTGAACTGGTATCGCGCCATGCCTCTCGCGGGTTCGATCGGCCCGGCGTGCGTTCCCACCCTGTACGTGTGGGGCACCGAGGACGCTGTTTTCGGGTCCACCGCGGCACTGGCCACCGGGAAATACGTGTCCGGTCCGTACCGATTCGAAATGCTCGAGGACGTCTCGCACTGGGTTCCGGAGGAGGCGTCCGAGGCGCTGACCCGGCTGCTGATGCAGCACCTGCTCGCCCATCGCGACTGAACGCGCAGGCGGCGCCGTTGATCCCGGCGTTCCCCGGACAGCGCGCGCGGCCGGAGGGAAAGCTGAGCCTCGTCCCCACAGCAAGGGAGGTGAACCGTGGACGTCAAGGAGATCAATCGGCGAACCATCGCTCAATTCCGAGCGGGCGGCGAGATCGACGGCATGCGCCGCGACCGTCTCGTCCTGCTGACCACGATCGGCCGCAGAACCGGCGCCCCGTACACCACCCCGATGATGTTCCACCGCGAGAGTGATCGCCTGTTGGTCGTCGGTTCGAACATCGGTGCCCCCCGACACCCCGACTGGTACTTGAACCTGCGAAAAGACCCGCACGTCACCGTCGAGGTGGACGACGAGACCTATTCGGCGCTGGCCACACCACTCACCGGCGACGACCGGGCCCGCACCTGGGCCATGCTGAAGAACGCCTATCCGTTCTTCGCCGAACACGAGATGAAGACTTCGCGCGTCATCCCGGTGGTCGCTCTCACGCGGGCGTGACCAGGCGGCGATGCCGCGCGTCTATCGGCCCGCGATCAGCGGGCGCCCATGTCGGTAGGGGTGCGGGAAGGCCGGTGCGAAGCCGTCGCCTCGGCTCGGCGGTCCGCGACCAGGGCGAGCAGGGCGGTCAGGTTGTCCGGGTCGGCGGGGTCCAGGACCCCTTCCGGTAGAACCAGTTCGATGATCCGCTGTCCCCGGTCGAAGGCGGCGGGGCGCAGGGGCGGCGCGTCGTCGGGTTGGCCGAGGATGGTGGCGATGTTTCCGTCGTTGTCGTAGACGGCGTAGTAGCGCATTGGTGGGCTCCTCAGAGGCCGGTCGAGACGGTCATCCGACTGGTGTAGCTACTTCTCCTGATCAGAACTCGTGATGGGTGACGGCGTTCGAGCTTATCCACACGTTCGATGCCGAGTGTCAGTTTGCGCAGTAGTAGCGTTACCCGATTTAGATCGGCTTTCACGGCATCGCCGCACGTAGAGAGGTATATGGAAGCACTGGGGTGCGGTTTGCCCGGGTCAGGCGCACACGGTGGCGAATGCCGCCCAGAGCACGGGGGAGTACTCGATTTCACCGGTGTCACGCCACGCCGCAAGCCGTCCGCGCTGCCACTGGGCGAGCGCGGTGACCGGGTCGGGTTGTTCGTGCGACCCGTCGATGGCGCAGACCGCCTCCTGGAGCGGCCGCGCTTGCGGCGGTGCGCCCGCGATGCGCTGGAAGGCGAAATCGGTAGGCAGTGCCCATCTGCTGGCCGTGACCAGTTCCGCGCCGCCGGTGATCATCGCGGCAGTCAGGCCCAGCGCCTCGCTGAAGCGCAGGTCGCCGCCGCTCTCGCAGGCGATCAGCGCGACCCGGCTCGGCATCGGCCACAGTTGTGCTCCTGCCACGGGATCGGTGTCGAGGGTGTACGTGCCGAGCAGCAGGTCCTTGGCCGAGAGCGGGCGGTGCGTGCGGGATGGCTCGGCGAAGCCGATGGCGTCGGCGGTGCAGGCGAGGTGCAATTCGGCGTCCTCGCTACGGCCGGATTCGGGCGCGGCGGCGGTGACATGCCCGACGTAGATCAAGCGACTCGCGCCGGCGCGCAGGGCGGCGCCGAGCCAGACGCGGTCGACATCGGTGCGCCGGAAGGCGTCCACCGGGCTTCGCACCGCGGGCCGCAGTCGATCGTTCGCGGCGTAACCGGCCATCCGTTGCGCGAGTGGCGCCTCGGCGGTCATCCGGCCGAGTACCGAGCCGAGCGTGGAATCGGCGCGGAACCCGGGAACTCGCGGATCCAGCACCGCGACGACCGGGCTCGCGGCGGTCTCGGCCCATGTGCGCGCGATCCGTCCCGGCGCCTGCACGACACTCGCCGGAGCGACCAGGCTGACGTCGGCGATGTCGATCAGCCGGACGTCGCGGTCCGGCGCGATGAGTTCCCACGGCACCTGGGCAAGACGCGGTGACGGTTGCAACCGGATGTGCGGGCGCACGCCGCGCTGCCACAGTTCGTAGAGCTGCGCGGCCAGGCCGTAGGGCAGCAGCGCGCGGGAAAGCGCCTGTGCCATCGAGTACTCACGCTCATAGTCGGCGAATGCGCCGGAGGCGAGAGCCTGCTCGAGACCACCGGACTCGGCGGGTCGTGGAAGCGCGTCGGCGAGCAGTCCGACCGCCCGCACGACCGCCTCCTCCGGCAGCACGCCCACGCCGCGGGGCGCGTTGTCATCGGTCCACCGCCACGACACGTAGACGTCTCCCGCGTCCGCCATGCGGATGTGCACGGTCGGTCGCGTCATACCGTCAGCACCCGATCGTCGCGGATCACCCGGCCGTAACGCTGTTCGGCGGCGGCGATGAACGGTTCGAGTGCGATCCGTCCCTCCGCGGCCAGTGCCAGGCGCGGCGGCGGCGCGACCGGCAGGCCCACCTCGGCGGCGACCTCGGCCAGGGCGGCGCCCAGTTGGAGTGCGGCGCTGCCGGGATGATCGGTGAAGTCCTCGGGCGGGTCCGGCAATTCGAGCGGTAGCCGCGCAGGGGTCACCCGCTCGGCCCGATCGAGCGCTAAAGCCGTTCCAGCACTCTGTGTCTCGATCAGATCGGCGACAAGGAGCCCGTTGCCGGACAGATAGGCGAAGCGGAAGGCCAACCGCATCGCCGGGTCGGCGATCCGGCGTTTCCACTGTTCGCGCTGCGTGCCGTTCGGCAGCGTGTAGCGCACGGCGTCGATGGCCAGCGCGGCCGGAACGGCGATGCCGACCGCTTGCGTGAGCAGCTGTGCCGTCGGCGCTTCGGCCGCTTCGATCGCGCCTTCCAGCAGCGTCGCGTGCCAGAAATCGAGCTGGGCGCAGTGCAGTCCGAGGCCGCGCTCGGCGTAGATCGCGAACGCTTCCGCCAGCAGTTGCTCGCATTCGCCTACTCGGCCCGTCTTGAAAGCCGCGGTGGCCGAACGGATGCGCAGATCGGCCGCGTCGAGCACGGCGCCCGACTCGATGAAATACGCCAGGCTCCGCGCGTAGAGATCCCGCGCATCCGTCAGTTCGCCGCGGCCCTCAGCCAGAAATCCGATGGTCTTGAGACCGATTCCGGCTCGGTGCGCGAGCCCCGCCTGTTCGAAATATCGCTGACTGGATCGCAGCGGGGCCTGTGCCTCGTCGTACCGCTCGAGGCGCACGAGCATGGTGGCGAGATTCTGTTCGGTCTCGGCGACCGCGTTGCGATCGCCCGCCGACTCGAACGCGGCAAGCGCCTGCCGCGCGAAATCGACGGCCAAGTCGTGGCGTCCGGTCTCGAAGTAGGTGGCCGCGAGATTCATCAGCGGATGGCCGGCCAGTTGCGGCGCGAAACGACGCGCCGCCTCCAGCGATTCGGTGGCCAGTTCGGCGGCGTAGGCCCAGTTCTGCCGGTGCAACGCGACGGCGGTCAGGGAGAGCGAACAAGCAACGCGCAGCACGCCCAGGTCGGCGTCGGTGTTATCGGCGAGCAAGGCCCGCGCCTGCTCCAGCGCCGCCTGCGCTTGGTGGAGTTCACCGAGGTGTTGTAGCGCCTGGGACATGTTGACCAGGGCGTTGGGCCGCAATCGCGGTGCGTGCTCCGGCATTTCGGCCAGCGCCGAGCGGTAGAGGGCGAGCGAGGCGGCGTGGTCGCCGAGTTCGTCGGCCATGCTCGCGGCGTTGATGATCGCGCCGAGCCGGATGTCGCCGGTGGTTCGCTCGGCGGCGTCCTCGAACAGGCGTTGGGCCTCGGCCGTGTCCCCGCGGGTGTAGGCGGCCGCGCCCGCGGCGAGCAGTTCGCGGCCGTCGTCGGGGGTCTCGTCGGCCATGTCAGAAATCCGAATCCGATGCTGCTGCGGCGATTTCCGCCAGCAGAAGCGTGTCGACGGGGTTGCCGGGTGCGTCGGCCGTCCGGCGCAGCCGCGCCGTGACCAGCTCGCGAATCCGTGCCCGGCGGGACGCGGCATCCGGCTCCGGCTCGTCCACGCCGACGCCCGGCACGTAGACGCGTACGGTGACGCCCGCTTCCGCACCGGCCGGAGCCGCGGTCTCGGCCTGCCAGAGATCGCCATCGCGGAGCAATGGCACGTCGACGGCGTCGGCCGCGGTGCGGATTCCGGCCCGGGGGTGCAGGTGCGCGGGGACGTCCGCGACCGAGAACGGTGCGGCGACCGCGCTCACCCGCACGATCGTCGCACCGGCCTCGCGCACCACTTCCCAGGACACGGCGCGTTCCGAGGCGTCGAGCAGACCTGGCGGGCAGCGATTCCAGTCCCACCCCGCGGTGCCTCTGGCCACGACCAGCGCGCCGGGCGCGACGGCCGTGGCCGGTCCGGCGGCCAGCGCGTAGTCCTCCGCGCGCCCGAGCGTCTCGACGAATGTGCGCTCCTCGGCCACGGCGTCGGCCCCGTCGACGATCAAGTCGCATTCCTCGCTCAAGGCGGCGATCTCGTCTTCCAGCAGGCGCTCGTCCAGCGGGGCGATGCCGTCCAATGTCGATGCGGGCCACCAGCGCGCCGCCCAACGGGCGTAGCCGAGCCGCCAAGCGCGCGCGGTGATGTCCGGCAGCGCGGGTTCGGCCGGGTATTCCCCTTCATCGCCCGGTGTTTCGTCGAGTGCGAGGGACACCTCCGGGCCGTACACCGCCCAGATCCACTCCTGTGCGAGGACGAGATCATCGATCACCGCCGCCGGGGTCGGCTGCCCGGCGAGCAGGCTCCAGGTCAAATGCCCGCCCGCCACTTCGAGGATGAGTACGTCCATCCCGGCCGTGTCGTCCACGACGGTAGGAGCGTCGTCCGGCGCGATGATCCACAGGTCGTTTCGACGGCGGATGCGTACGGTGGTGCTCATCAGCTCGCCTTCGATTCCGCCGCGTCCGGCTCACCCGCGTTCACCCGGACGCTCAGCGCCCGCTTGACTCGCGTGCGATGGTCCAGGATGACCGACCGCGCCACGCCGTCGAGCAGATCCCACAGCTCGTCCGGATCGTAGATCGCGAATTCCCGGACATCCCTGCCGTGCAGGCGAACCCACAACCGGCGCAGATATGGCCGCCACGGCGTGATCAGCTCGGCGGCGATGGCGGCCAGCGGACCCGTCGGCGGCTCGGCGGCGTCGGCGCACACCACCAGTCGCCGGGCCTGTAGGACGTACGCCTCCCGCTGCCAGCGGCTGTTGACCGCCTGGTGCGCCGTGGATCGTGCCGCGCCCGATTCCGTTTCGGCCGGACGCGGCCGCGGTCGGCTCGTCGGCTCGCGGTGGTGATCGATGGGCGCCAAGCCGGTCGCCAGCGCGGTTCCCGCCGTCGCGGCCACGCGCAGCGACTCGTCCAGCAGCGCCCACGGTGCACAGCTCCGGGCGATCTCGGCGTCGACCAGCTCGGGGATCGGCGGCAGCTCCGCGCGGTCGGTGGAGGCCTGCAGCACGGTGAACACGCGCTCGTACACGGTGCGATCGAAGGGGAGCCCGAGGGTCGATTTGGAGGCCGAGGAGCCGATCGCCGGGCGCAGCGGCACCGGATGCGCGGTCAGACCCAGTTCCTGAGCCGAACGGCCGGAGGTGTCCTGCCACAGCCGGATTCCGGTGTGTGTACCGGCATGGTCGGCCACCAGCCGGTCCAGTGCGGGCTGTCCGTCGGCGGCGTCCCGGCCCAGGCGTGCCGTCGCGCAGGCCTCCAGCAGGGCGTCCACCTCGGCGGCGTGGTCGGCGCCCTGCGGCACGGTCGGTGGGCGCCGCCGCCAGGCCAGCTCGAGTAACCCGGCCAACTCGCGCTCCCGTGCGCGGTCGGTCAGGTACTCCTTCAGCGCCTGCGTGGTGCGTCCCGCGGTGTACTCGTGGATCTCGCGCAACGCGTCCTCCGCGACCGCGCGCGCCCGCGCCGGATCCGGCATTCCCATGGTGGTCGCCAACTCGAAACAACGCTGGAAATACAGATCCTGCGGATGCCCCTCGGTGATCCGCAGCGTGCGCCGCACCTGCTTGAGCACGGTGAACCAGGCCGCCGTCGCCCGCAACACATCGGCCGCCGCCTGGATGCGCGCCTCCAGCAACACCGCGCCGTCGGCGGTCAGGATCGGCCCCGCGCACAGTGGATTCTGCACGGGACGGATCACCAGCGGGTCGAGCAGAAGCTTCACGGTCCGGCGCAGCGGACCGCCGTGCGGGCCGCTGAGCGGTTCGACACCGCCGAGCTTGCGCCACACCTCATCGAGCACCATGGCGCGCGGTCGTCGCATGCGTGCAGTGTATTTGCCGCGCCTCGGTCCCGGCGGGTTCACGGCCCGCTCATGGCGGATTCTTCGGCGCTGTCGCACTGCATGCGCGGAGTACTGCTCCAGCCGGTCACAGGAATGCAGTGACTCCGAACCGTGTGTGGCGTACCACACACCATCGGATTCGACGCCTAAGGTCTGAATCGGTCCGCCCATCAGGGGCAGCTGAGTGGAGGGATTCGAAGAATGAAGTTCGAGAGAATCACTGCTGCCGCTTTCATGGCCATCGCGGCCGTGGGTATCACTGCGGCAAGCGCCCATGCGGAGCCGAGCGTAACGACGCAGCCGACTGCGGTGACCGAGAACGGTGTGGTGGTGCTCGAGTCCGGCGACGGAGCGGCGGTCGCCGAAGTGCCGCAAGGGGATGCCGTCGACGGGAGTTCACTCGCGATTGCGCAGCACATCGATGCGGACGGCGGCACCCTGACCTCGACCCCGACGGCAGACGATATCGCGCAGCTGGAAGACATCAGCTCCTACGACCGGCTGAAGGAGCAGATCAACAAGAACATGCCCGGCGTCGTCGGAGGTGCCATCGTGGGCGGCCTCCTCGGGGCGTGCCTGCCCCTGATATGGGGCGTCAGCATCCCCGTGGGTGTGCTGATCGGTGGAACCGTCGGCGGATACGCCGCGGGCGGCCCGGAGTTCCTCGATGCCGTACAGGCGTTCGTCACCAACCAGGGCAGGTGAAATACGCTGGTCTCCCAGCGAACCCCGCACATCGCCAGAGCGCGTGAAAGTGCATGTCAGGGGTGATTTTGGCGGATCACTCGCGAGTCGTGTCGAACGGTCGCGACCCGCGCTCCTGCGGGCAGCGATGATAGCCGAACAGGGTGCACGGGATGAGTTCTTCACCGCCCGGGCCGCGGCGGGATCGCCGCAGGCGGGATTACCCCGGATAACAGCACGTTATCCGGGGTAACAAAATCGCTCGCTGCCGAACGAGCTATGCACGTCGGCAGGGCAAGAAACCAACCGATGCGCTGAACCTTCAAGTACCGCTTTGTGCTGGCGCTATACCGTAGTGGTGTCTTTGCGGGGGTCCGGTATATGTGGCGTGTGGTTCACGCGAAGTGCTGTCAGGATGCCGAGTGCGGCGATGGCGGTGAATCCCACCAGTAGGTAGCGGGCCGAGTCGACCAGCGAGGATCCACCGAGGTTGACCAGCAGACCGGCGACGGCGGCTCCGAAGGCTGTCGACATGGTCAGGATCGTTGCAATCGCTGCCGCGGCCTTCTGGCCTTCTTCTGGGTCCGCAGCGCTGGTCATCGCGGCCACCGACAAGTGTGGCCAGGCAATGCCGATGCCGGCCCCGGCCAGGAAAAGCAGCGGCAACCAGGCCAGAATCATCGGCAGGGAGACCTGGCTGCGTTGTAGCAACGCCAGGCCCAGGAATCCGGTCGCCAGCAGCAGCGGACCGGCAACTCGAAGTCGCCGGATCGTGGCTTCCTGCTGCACCGATGCGACGAGCATCTGACTCACCGGCCAGGCCAGAGACAAGGCGGCACCGAAGAATCCGGCCACGACCGGAGGCAAGCCGGCCAGGCGTTGCCCGAACAAGGGCAGGAACATCTCCACACCCACACCGGCCGACAGCACGACGATCGTCAGATACACCCACCGCAACGGACTGCCCGAGCGGTACGTCGCGACCGGGAGAATCCGTTGCCCCGCACGCCTTTCCCATGCCAGGAACACGAGCACGGAAGCGACGGCCACCGCGAGCGCGAGCGTCATCACCGCGACACCTGAGACAACACCGGCCACGCTCACCGCCGTGGCGGCACCGACCACCAGCGCCAGCGATACGATCGGAACCGGTGCTGGGGTCTGGCGGTCGTCACTCTTGGGCAGGACCCGTGGCGCGGAACCTGCTGCCGCCACACCCACAACGGCGAGGACGACGAACGCGGCTCGCCACAAACCGACCTGGGCGAACAATCCCCCCATAGCCGGGCCGACGATGGTGCCGACGCCGAACATGGCCGAGATCAATGCGGTCCCGCGTACCCACAGCGACTGTGGCAGTGCGACATACACTGCCGCGAAACCCAATCCGGTGAGCAGTCCCGCGCCCAGCCCCTGGACCCCGCGGCCGATCAGGAACACCGCCATGACAGGACTCACCGCACACACCACCGAACCCGCCGCGAAGACCCCGAATCCGATCAGATACGAGCCGACCGTGCCGCGAAGAGACAGCATCCGGCTCACCGCCAGTGTGCCGGCCACCTGCGCGACCGAGAAGATCGTCGTACTCCACGCGTACAGCCTGTCGCCGCCGATGTCGGCGACCGCGCTCGGCAACAAGCTCCCTACCAGATAGATGTTGATCGCACCGACGAGCACTCCGCCCGCCAGCACGATCGCCACGCCGAGGTGGTCTCGGAATTCTCTCCAGGACGTCACTTCTCGCTCCGTCGTCACATGTCCTCCGTTTCGTGGATCGAATACGTGAGGCATCATCACTGACCCGCGAGCACCGGTAATCGGACAAATCGGACGTGATTTGCATCACATTTGAGCCGGGCCGTCCTCGTTGTCTCTGTCGAGTGAACCCAGAGGGCCGGTCCGAGCGGCCGGTCCTTCTGCGTTCTGACCCGGCCCCGCGAGCGGCAGGTGTCGCCGCGTTCGGGACGCGGGGTCCAGGTTGTGTCAGGTGCAGCCGCAAGTCATCTACCTGCGTAAATGCCGGAAACCTGGGATCGGTAGAGCGCGAATCGTTCCTACCTTTCTCTCATCGGCCCAACACGAAGGCCGGGAAAAAGAACCAGGGGCGCCGCCCCACCGACGACAAGGACACATCATGAACGCCACTTCGCTCCGCTTCGCCGCAGCCGCTTTCGCCGCCACCGCCGCCGTCGCGGTGCTCACCGGATGCGGTGACAGCAAGGGCAGCTCCCCGGCCGCGCCCGCGCCCTCTTCGGCGCAGCCGGCCGCCCCGGCGGGGAAGTCGGTCGCCTCGGTCGACGGCAAGGCCTTCGACGCGAAGTTCACCACCACCTGCGCCAAGCAGGGCGGCACCCTGGCGCTGGCGCTGACCGACGCCGAGAACCCCGCCTACGGCAACCTCTCGGTGAGCGCGACCATCACCGACGCCGACACCGTGCAGGCGGTCGGGATCGCGGGCAGCAAGGGCGGCGACAACGGCCTGCCCTACGCGGTCGGCTTCGGCAACGGCATGCCGGGCGGCTCCGCCGCGGTCGTGAAGGACGGCAACACCTACAAGATCACCGGCGAGGGCGTGGGCGCCCCCGACCTGACCAACCCGCTGGCGGGGCCGAAGACGTCGAAGTTCGACATCACCTTCGCCTGCTCGTCCATCGTCGGCGCCTGATCACCGCATGTCCCCCGATCCGCCCCCGTCATCCCGGTCAGCTACCGGGATGACGGGGCGCGGCGAACCCGAATCTCGCACCGAAAAGGAAATGTCATGAACAAGATCCGTCTCGCCGCCCTCGCTATCGCCGCCGCGGCGATCGGCCTCTACGTCTACCGCGCCGTAACCTACGTCCCCACCAGTGCATACGAGCCCTCCGGGATGGGCTGGCTCGGCATCGAGATGGCGCTGCCGATTCTCGCGGTCACCATGGTCATCATGGTCTTCGCCTTCACCGGGGAAGGCATCATGATCGCACTGACCGGCCGCAACAGCGCGGAGTTCCGTGCCGGTCTCACCGGTCTCGGCACGGTCCGATCGGTGCGGCAGACCGGCGTCACCGTCAACGACCAGCCGCAGGTGCACATCGAGTTCAGCGTCGAAGGCGCGGACGGCAAGATCTTCCACTCCTCCGCGAAGATGATCGTGCCGTTCACCGAACTGGCCCTGCTGCGCGCCGGGGTGGTGCTTCCGGTGCGCTACCTGCCCGGGCGGACCGACAAGGTCGAGGTCGACCTGTCCGGCGACGCGTCCGCCGCGCAGCACGCGATCAACGAGTCCCTGATCCGCAAGGGCATGACCACCCGGCACAAGCTCGACATCGCCGAGCGCGGCATCGCCACCCAGGCGGTGGTGCAGTCGCTGTCGGTCACCGGCACGATCCGCGAGGGGCACTCCGAGGTCGAGCTCGGCTTGGTGGTCACCCGGCCGGACGGATCGACCTTCGCCACCCGGGTGACGAAGTTCCTCGCACCCGCCGGGGTCGGCCAAGTGCAGGTGGGCCGCGTGCTCCGGGCGCACTACCTGCCGGAGAAAGAGAGCGAGGTCGTCATTGCCCTTCCGGTCAACGCCTGATGGGCGAGCCGGATGAATTCCGCGGCCGGGCCGATCGAACTCGAGGCAGCCGCCTGGAGAGACGAATGCCGCGTCGATTCGAGATCATCGAGTCGGCGCGGCATTCGTTGTTCCCAGCTCTGGCGGCCCGGCAATCTGAGGGTTACCTAATTGGGCGGCTGTTCACTTTGTCGTCTATTCGGGATTGTCCGGATGGTTTACCGTGCGGCCGTCGGCCCAACCCAGGAGTCACCGTGAGTCTTCAGCCACTCGCCCTATTCGTTCAGCACGACGGACAATCGTCGCGCGCCGCGGTCACCTGTGAGTACAAGTGCGCGAACGCGTGCTTCCACGAAGCGCCGAACACGTCCGCGGGAGCCTACTTCGGTGACATCGTCAGCTCGCTGAACCGGCGCGGGCTGATCAAGGGCGGTGCGGCCGCCGTGCTCGCGGTCGGTGCGGGCAGCGTCCTGGCGGCCTGCGGTGACGACGACGAGCCGACCGCCGCGGTGTCCACAAAGCCTGCGGGCCCGCCCGGAACCGGCACCGACTTCACTGCCGTCGCGCCTAACACCGAAGACGCCGTGGTGATCCCGGACGGCTACGAGCAGTCCGTCGTGATCCGCTGGGGCGATCCGTTGTTCCCGGACGCGCCCGCCTTCGACTTCGACAAGCAGACCGCCGCCGCGCAGGCGAAACAGTTCGGCTACAACAACGATTTCGCCGCTCTGCTGCCGATCGAGGGCCAGGCCAACAAATACCTGCTCGTGGTCAATCACGAGTACACCACCAGCCCGCATATGTTCCGGGGTTACAACAAGGACGCGCCGACCGACGAGCAGCTCGCGGTCACCATGGCAGCCCATGGCTTGACCGTCGTCGAGGTCCAGGGTGAACCCGGCTCGGGCAAGCTGGTCCCCGCCTTCGGCAGGTACAACCGCAGGATCACCACGACCACCGAGTTCAAGCTGACCGGTCCCGCCGCGGGCAGCGGCTTCGTGAAGACTTCGGCCGACCCCACCGGCACCAAGGTGCTGGGCACGTTCGCCAACTGCTCCGGTGGCATGACGCCCTGGGGCACCGTGCTTTCCGGCGAGGAGAACTTCAACGGCTACTTCGCCAACGGCGACAAGGTGACCGACCCCGTCGCCGCCGCGCGGATCAAGCGCTACGGGTTCCCCACCGGCAAGACCGCCAACTTGTGGGAGCGTGCGGACAAGCGTTTCGACCTGGCCCAGGAACCCAACGAGGCCAACCGATTCGGTTACGTGGTCGAGGTCGACCCGTGGGATCCGAACTCGACGCCGATCAAGCACTCCGCGATGGGGCGGCTCAAGCACGAGGGCGCCAACATCTACGTCACGAAGAACGGTGACGTCGTCTCCTATACCGGGGACGACGAGAAGTTCGACTACATGTACAAGTTCGTGTCCTCGCGCAAGATCCAGCCGGGCACCGGCGCGGCCAGCATGCGGCACAACCTGACCATCCTGGACGCGGGCACCCTGTACGTCGCCAAGCTCACCGGCGACCATCCGGACAAGATCGACGGCACCGGCGCGAAGCCGTCGGACAAGGGCTTCACCGGTACCGGCCAGTGGATCCCGCTGCTGGAAACCGGCGCGGACGGCAAGGGCAAGTCGCTGGTCGAGGGGATGAGCGCGGAAGAGGTCGCGGTCTTCACCCGCCTGGCCGCCGACAAGGTGGGCGCGACCAAGATGGACCGCCCGGAGGACTTCGAGGCCAACCCCTACACCGGGAAGGTGTACGTGGCGCTGACCAACAACGACAACCGCGGCGCGGAAGGCAAGCAGGGGCCGGACGAGGCGAACCCGCGCAAGCTCAACAAGAACGGCCAGATCCTGGAGATCGACGACGACCACACCGGTACCGCGTTCACCTGGTCGCTGCTGCTGGTCTGCGGCGATCCGGCGGCCGCCGATACCTACTTCGCGGGATACGACAAGTCCGCAGTCAGCCCGATCTCCTGCCCGGACAACCTGGCCTTCGACCCGTACGGCAACCTGTGGATCTCCACCGACGGCAACGCGCTGAAGTCGAACGACGGCTTGTTCGCGGTGGTGCTCGACGGGCCGAACCGCGGCCAGACCAAACAGTTCCTCACTGTCCCCCGTGGTGCGGAGACCTGCGGCCCGGTGGTCACCGAATCGCGAGTGATCGTGTGCGTGCAGCACCCCGGCGAGGCCGACGACGCCACGCCCGACAACCCCCTGTCGCACTGGCCCGACGGCGGCACAGCCCAGCCCCGCCCCTCGGTCGTGGCGGTGTGGAAGAAGGCGGGCGGCCGCATCGGGGCCTGAGACCGCAGCCGCCGCGCCACCGGCCTCCTGTAACCAGGCCCGACCACCACCCGCGGCTCTCCCCACGGGTGGAGCCGCTACTCGACTGGGCGGGTAGCGGCTCCACTCCCTCCCATGTTCGCGTATCGGGCGAAATCGCCCTGGGCTCCGCTGTAGACGTTGAGGTCGACGCGGCCCGCTATGCCGGGGATGGCGCCGCGGTCGGTGGTCTGCCAGAACGTCCAGGTGCTCCAGCCGCCGGGGACTTCGGGTCGGTCGTTGCCGCGATAGTCGGCGATCCACAGGGGATATCCGGCGAACTCGGCGGTGTCGGCCATCGCGGTGCGCCAGAAGTTGGGATAGGTGTAGACGATCGGGACACGGCCGGTGAGTGCTTGCACGGTGCTGAGATAGCGGCGGGTCCAGTCGATCAGGGCGGCCGGCCCGAGTCCCCCGGAGTCCTCCAGGTCCAGCACCGGCGGCAGGTCGAGCGGCCCGTTCTGCCCGAGCGCCACCGCCGCGTACATCGCGGCCTGCGGTTCCGGCGGCAGGTTGGGCCGGGCGTAGTGGTAGGTGCCGCGCGCCATGCCCGCCGCGCGCATCAACAGGCTGTCGGGCACGAAGTAGGGATTGATGTAGCCGAGCCCTTCGGTGGCCTTGACCATGGCGAAGTCGTGGCCGGAACGCTTGACCGCGAACCAGTCGATCAGGCGTCCGTCGGTGTGCTGCCAGGAGGAGACGTCCGGTCCGGTCGGCGCGGCGTTCGCGGGCAGCGTGGCGGTGAGGATGCCGGACAGCGTGATCAGCGACAGCGCCGTGCCGCGGAGGGTCGATCGCCAGGTGTCCATGCCGAACGACGATAGCTTTTTGCTCTAACTGTGACCACTGTGACCCGTGTGGTCGACGGGGTGTCAGAACTGTCCGGAGTCCGTCACCCGAGCCAATCCAGGACCGACGCCGCCGTCCACGACTGCTGCATGCTGCCGAGTGGTTCGCCGGTGAACGGCTCGTAGTACTCGGCGAAGCTGCCGTCGCTGGCCTGGCGCAGGCCCTCGGCACGCAGCATGAACGAGCGCTCGGCCCAACCGCGCCTGGCGAAGACCCAGGAGAACAGCCAGCTCATCACCGGCCATACCGGGCCGCGCCAGTACTCCCGGGAACGGAAGTCCTTGGACACCGGCGAAGTCGAAGGCGGCAGCGCATAGCGCAGATCCGGATGCCCGCAGAAGCGCGGGCCTTCGAACAATCGCAGCAAGCTGCGCTCGGTGTCGCGGGGCAGGCCGCCACACAGCAGCGGCGCGAACATCGAGAGCGTCTCGGTGTTGATCCACCGCTGTAACCGCACGTCGAAGTCACGGGCAGCGCCCGTGCGGGCGTCGGCCGTCGCGACGACGCCCGCACGGAACCGGTCGGCCCACGCATGGAGATCGCGTACGTCGGCGTGGGGCTGCTTGTACTCTTCACCGATATTGGCCAGGACTTCGCAGGCCAGCGCGAAGATCCCGGTGACGAACACGTCCTCGACCGCGAAGCTCATGGTGGAGGCGAGCTGATAGTCGTCGTAGCCGGCGCGACGCATCTGCTCGACCAGCCACAGGTAGCGGTCGTACTCGCGATCGGTGGGCCGCTGGCTCGGATCGGAGACCACCAGCACGTCCTCGCGGCGATAAGGCGGCAGGTCGCCGGGGACCACGTGCTCGTAGGCGCGATCCCAGCGCGGCGAGTTGTCCATCCCGGACTCCCAGCCGTGATACAGCGTGATGCGGCCGGTCTCCTTGGGATCGCGGGCGTGCGCCAGCCAGCGGTGCCAGCGCACCAGGTCCGGCCAGCGCCGGTTGAGGAACTCCTCGGCCACCGCCCTGGTACTGCGGCCGTGCCTGCGCGAGTGGTCGAGAATCCGCTGTACCGCGATGGCGTGCACCGGCGGCTGGGTGATCCCCGAGGTGTCCGGGCCGTCCGGCGCGTTGATCGCCAGCTTCCGGCATTCCCACCGGGCCGGGCCGGGAAAGTAACCGTCCACGCCGTTGGCGAAGACGATGTGCGGGATCATGCCGTTCTTCCACTGCGCCGAGAGCAGAGTGTCCAGCTCGACCACCGCCCGCTCCACGCTCAGCGGCGCCAGCCCGACCGCGACGAAGGCCGCGTCCCAGCTCCACATGTGCGGGTACAGCCGTGGCGCCGCGCTGGTCATCGTGCCCAGGTCGTTGCCGCGCAGCAGGTAGGCAGCACGGGCCGCGAGCTGGGTGGGGGTGAAGCCCGGATGCGCCATCCCCCTATTCTGCGATGTCACCCGCAGATATGCCCGCTCAGCGGTGTCCGTTTCGGCCCCATCCCCTCGGCCCGTGGCCGGATCGTGTTCGGCGGTTCTCACTCTCGAATGCCCCGTCCCTGATTGGTTGCTCGAGATTCTCGGTCGATTTAGCCCGCATCGCTAGTCATTCGTCCAGTGCTACCGGTTTTTACGCCTTACTCACGCACCTGGTTACGGTGGGGCCCATGACTTCCGCCGCGACCCCGAAACCGACCGCGTTGATCACCGGCGCCAGCCGCGGCCTCGGCGCCGCGATCGCCCGCGAACTCGCACCCACGCACGACCTGCTGCTCGGTGCGCGATCGGGGGAGTCGCTGCGCGGCGTCCTGGCGGAGTTGCCCGGTGCGCAGGGCTGGCCGGTCGAGTTGACCGATTACCAGGCCCTGGCCGATGCGGTCGCGCCGATTCGCAACCTGAACGTGCTGGTGCACAATGCGGGCATCGCCGACCTCGGCACCATCGCGGAATCCACCGTCGAGCAGTGGCGGAATACGTTGGAAGCCAATCTGATCGCGGTCGCCGAGCTCACCAGGTTGCTGCTGCCCGCGCTGCGGGCGGGCGATGGCCACGTGGTGCTGATCAACTCCGGCGCGGGGTTGCGCGCGAACGCGGGCTGGGCCTCGTACGCGGCGAGCAAGTTCGGGCTGCGCGCTTTCGGTGACGCGTTGCGGCTCGAGGAGCCGCGACTGCGGGTGACCTCGATCCATCCGGGGCGCATCGA
Organism: Nocardia asteroides; assembly: GCA_019930625.1. Lineage (NCBI taxonomy): Bacteria > Bacillati > Actinomycetota > Actinomycetes > Mycobacteriales > Nocardiaceae > Nocardia > Nocardia asteroides. Next base: position 1,683,904 of record CP082844.1, on the reverse strand, counting down.
CACCGACATGCAGCGGGAGATCATCGCGGGCGAGGGGCGTGAGTACCGGGCCGAGGAGTTCCTCACACCCGAGACGGTGGCTTACGCGGTGCGTTGCGCCATCGACACCCCGCGCGACGCGCACCCCACCGAGGTCGTACTCCGGCCGTACTGAACACCGACGCCACCAGGCTTCCGTCCACGGGCGCGCGCCGAACTGGGCGGCGGTGCGAGGTCGGCTCACCGTCGCGGCCTGTGAACGCCCGATGCGAGTCCGGGTTCCGCCGCTCCCCGTTGCGGAGGTTCGAGCGGACAAGCGGGTTCGCGTGCGGACGAACGCTGCCGATCCGGTCACCGCGGGCACGCCGCTCACGGTGACCGGAACGCCTCAGGCGACGATATTGATCAGCCGCCCGGGCACCACGATCAGCTTGCGCGGCGCCGCACCGTTGAGCAGCGCGGCGATCTTCTCGTCCGCCAGCGCGGCGGCCTCGATGGCCGCGTTGTCGGCATCCGCGGGCACTCGGACCCGGCTGCGCACCTTGCCGTTCACCTGAATCGGGTACTCCACCGATTCCTCCACCAGCAGCGCGGGATCCGCGACCGGGAACGGGCCGTGCGCCAGAGATTCGGTGTGCCCCAGGCGTTCCCACAGTTCCTCGGCGATGTGCGGGGCCAACGGCGCCAACATCAGCACCAGCGGCTCCACCACCGAGCGGGGCGCGCCGTCCGGGTAGCTCTTGGTCAGGTGGTTGGTCAGCTCGATCAGTTTGGCGCCGGCCGTGTTGTCGCGCAGTGCGGCGAGATCCTCGTCCACACCCGCGATCGTCTTGTGCAGCAGGCGCAGCGTCTTCTCGGCCGGCGCGGCGTCGGTGACCCGCAGCGCGCCGGTCTCCTCCTGCACCACCAGACGCCATATCCGCTGCAGGAACCGGTGCGCGCCGACGACGTCCTTGGTGGCCCACGGCCGCGAGGTGTCCAGCGGCCCCATCGCCATCTCGTAGAAGCGGAAGGTGTCCGCGCCGTACAGATCGCACATCTCGTCCGGGGAGATGGCGTTCTTCAGCGACTTCCCGATCTTGCCGTACTCCTGGAACACCTCGATCTCGGTTCCGGTGGCGTCGGTCCAGAAGAACTTGCCCTCGCGCTCCACCACCTCCGCGGCGGGCACGTACGCGCCACGTGAGTCGGTGTAGGCGTGCGCCTGGATGTAACCCTGGTTGAACAGCCGCCGGTACGGCTCGGACGCGCTGACGTGACCCAGGTCGAACAGCACTTTCTGCCAGAACCGGGCGTACAGCAGGTGCAACACGGCGTGCTCGACGCCGCCGACGTACAGGTCGACGCCGCCCGGGTCGTTCGGGCCGTGTTCGGCGGGACGCGGACCCAGCCAGTAGGCCTCGTTCTCCTCCGCGCAGAACTTCTCCGCGTTCGTCGGATCGGCGTAGCGGATCTCGTACCAGGAGCTGCCCGCCCACTGCGGCATGACGTTGGTGTCGCGGCGGTACCGCTTCGGCCCGTCGCCCAGATCCAGCTCGACTTCGACCCAGTCGGTGGCCTTGGCCAGCGGCGGGGACGGTTCGGAGTTCGCGTCGTCCGGATCGAAGGTCACCGGCGCGAAGTCGTCCAGCTCCGGAAGCCGCACCGGCAGCATGGATTCCGGCAGCGCGTGGGGTGCGCCGTGCTCGTCGTACACGATCGGGAACGGCTCGCCCCAGTAGCGCTGGCGGGCGAACAGCCAATCGCGCAGCTTGTACTGGATGGTGCCGGTGCCGTGCCCGTCGGTTTGCAGCCGGGCGATCATCGCCGCCTTGGCATCCTCGACGGACATCCCGTCGAGGTACTCCGAGTTCACCAGCGTGCCTTCGCCGGCGTGCGCCCCGCTGTCCAGGTCGCCGCCGCTGATCACCTCGACGATCGGCAGCCCGAGAGCGGAGGCGAACTCCCAGTCACGGTGGTCGTGTCCGGGCACGGCCATGATGGCGCCGGTGCCGTAGCCGCTGAGCACGTAGTCGGCGATGAAGATCGGCACCGCCTTGCCGTTGGCCGGGTTGGTCGCGTAGGTGCCGAGGAAGACGCCGGTCTTCTCCTTGTTCTCTTGACGCTCCAGATCCGATTTGGCGGCGATCGACTTGCGGTAGCCCGCGACCGCGTCTGCCGGTGTGGCGGCGCCGTGATTGGTCCAGCGGGAGTCGGTGCTTTCCGGCCACGCGGCCGCGGTCAGCTTGTCGACCAGCGCGTGTTCCGGGGCGAGCACGACATAGGTGGCGCCGAAGAGGGTGTCGGGCCGAGTGGTGAAGACCTCGATCTGCTCGCCGTCGGCGTCGAACTTCACCTGCGCGCCGCGGGATCGCCCGATCCAGTTGCGCTGCATGGCCTTCACGTTGTCCGGCCAGTCCAATCGGTCCAGGTCGTCGACCAGCCGATCGGAATAGGCGGTGATGCGCATCATCCACTGCCGCAGCCGCTTACGGAACACCGGGAAGTTGCCGCGTTCGCTGCGGCCGTCGGCGGTGACTTCTTCGTTGGCCAGCACGGTGCCCAGACCGGGACACCAATTGACGACCGAATCGGTCTGGTACACCAGTCGATACGAGTCCAGCAACGCGCCACGCTCGGCCGTGCTCAGCGTTGCCCAGTCCCGGCCGTCCGGAACCGGCCGCGCCCCGGAGGCGAATTGGGCCTCCAGCTCGGCGATCGGGCGGGCGCGATCGGCTTCCTGGTCGTACCAGGCGTTGTAGATGCGCAGGAAGATCCACTGGGTCCAGCGGTAGTACTCGGGATCGGTGGTCGCGAACGAGCGGCGCCGGTCGTGGCCGAGCCCCAGCCGGTCGAGCTGGCGCTGCATCGTGGCGATGTTCGACTCGGTGGTGTCGCGCGGGTGCGCGCCGGTCTGCACCGCGTACTGCTCGGCGGGCAGGCCGAAGGCGTCGTAGCCGAGAGCGTGCAGCACGTTGCGGCCGTGCATGCGGTGATAGCGCGCGAAGACGTCGGTGGCGATGTAGCCGAGCGGGTGCCCGACGTGCAGGCCCGCGCCGGACGGGTACGGGAACATGTCCTGGATGAACAGCTTGTCCGGGGGAGTCGGGCCGGCCAGCGGGCCCACCGGGTTCGGTGCGTGGAAGGTTCCGCGTTCGTCCCACGTCCGCTGCCACCGGCGCTCGATGCGGCCGGCAAGCTCCGCGTTGTACCGGTGCTCTGGTACATCGCTTTCGGTTACGCGTGTGTCTTGCACGGTCCTGCCTTCTTGTGGTCGCCGATCCCCGACAAACTTCGTCTATCAGGGTAGAACGTCCCCTCGGCTGGACCGGAAATCGGGCTGGCCTGGACTTCCGGCCGGTTCGCCGACGGGCCGCCCGTCGGTGGCCGGTCGGCACCGATGCGCTAGCCTGCATGGGTGTTCGTCGTCGCTCTCGTCCTGTTCGTGTCGGCTGTCGTGGCCGTCACAACCGGCGCACTCGGACTGATCGGCCGGTTGCCCCGCAATCGTTTCTTCGGGGTCCACACCGAGGCCGCGTTGTCCACCGACGAGACGTTCCGCGTCGCCAACCGTGTCGCCGCTCCCACCTCGATCGGGGCGGGGGCGCTGCTGTTCGCCGGTGGCCTCGTCGCGCTGGTCGCGGGCGGGATCGCCGGACTCGTGGTCGCGGCTGGAGCCGCCGTGATAGCGCTGTTCACCCTCGGCGCGGGCGCGAATGCCGCCGCGCAGGCGGCCGAAGTCATCGCCCCGCCGCCCGCTACCGGCGGATGCGGCAACTCTTGTGGCGCCTGCTCACTTCGCGACGCCTGCCAGCCCGCGGGCTGACGCCGATCGGCCGGGTCTGGTCCGGTTCGAGCGCGCGGGCGTTCACTCCGCGTCTCGCGCGCACTCCGGCGGCGCGACACCGCGTGACAGCGGGCTGCCGACCGGGGTGACGTAGAGCACGCAAAGCAGTACCGGCACCGGCCCGAGGTTGCGCGCCACGTGCGGATAGCGCGGACCACTCGGTTCACGGAAGACTCGCAGGTGCCGGTAGGTGACCGGCGCGCAATCCGCGCCCGGATGATCGAGGGTCCCCCGTGCGACCAGCACGAACAGTGTCCCGTCGTGATAGTGCCATCCGCTGCTGCCGCCGGGCTCGATGACCGTTTGACGCAGGATGAACGCCCACCGCCCCACGGCGAACCGGAACAGCACACGACTCGCCGTCCCTCGGGCAGGCGCCGCGTTGGCCTCGAATTCGCGCCACACCTTCACGATCGAACCACCTCATGCCTGGCTGCTCAAACGGCGAACGCGCGCGCACGGGAGTCTGGCGCATACGACGCCTGGAGTGTGAAGAACTGTCGTCCAACCCCGGTCAAGGAGTGCGTGTCGAGAGGGCTTGGAGGACCGCATGGTCGGCGGAGAGGTCACCGACGGCGATCCGGGCACTGCCGTCGGGATAGGACTTCGCGGCTATGCCCGCGCGGCGCAGGGCGGTGGTCGCGCCGGGGCCGGGGACGTACAGGAAGTTGGCGTGGCTCTCCGGTATCGCGTACCCGCGAGCCAGTAGTGCGCCGCGGAGCGCGTCTCGCTGCTCGGTGATGCGAAGGGTTCGTGCGGCGAGTTCTGGTTCGGCGGCGTAGGAAGCCGCGACCGCGGCCACCGCCGCCGCGCCCACCCCGAAAGGAAGTTGCAGCCGGTTGACGCGCGCGATCAGCTCGGCTCGGCCGACGGCGTAGCCGATGCGCAGACCTGCCAAGCCATACGCCTTCGAGAAGGTGCGCACAATCAGCAGATCGGGATGCTTCGCGATCAGCGCCAGCGGGTCGGCGTGTTCTGCGGCGCCGAGGAATTCGACGTATGCCTCGTCCAGGATCACCGGAACGCGGGTCGGCACGTCGGACAGGAATGCTTTCAGCTCGTCCGCCGGAATCACCGTTCCGGTGGGGTTGTGCGGACGGCACACCACTACCAGGGCGGTTCGCCGGTTGATGGCGCGGCGCATCGCCCGCAGGTCCTGCTTGCCTGTCGGGTCCAGCGGCACCGGCACGGCCGTGAGGCCGGTCATCTCGGCCATGATCGGGTACCCGTCGAATGTCGGCGAGCTGTAGACGATCTCCGCTCCCGGCGTGGTCAACGTCTGCATGATCTGCAGCGCCACGCCGGTCGCGCCCGAACCGACCACGATCTGCTCCGCCCGCACGCCCACGTGGCCCGCGATCAGCGTCGGCAGCCGCCGCGGGAGGAACTCCGGGTACCGGTTGGCCTGAGCGAGCGTCATGTGCACGGCCCGCAGCACCGAAGGCAGCGGTGGGAACGGATTTTCGCTCAGGGAGAGGTCGAATCGGGGCGGCACCCGGGTCGTCCGGCGGGTGGAGGGCCGGGTGCCGTCGATGACGTGCACGCTCATCGCGCCGCTCCCCAGCGGACGGCGGCCGCGCCCGCGAAGTCGCCCGCGTGCGCGAACGCCGCCATCAAAACCAGCGATCCGTTGGGTAGCCGTCCCGCCCGGTTCTCCACGTCCAGGGTCACCGGGATACCGGCGGCGAACAGATTCCCGCAGGAGTCGAAGGTGTCGGGATGCCGCTGCGGCGGAAGCTCCAGCGCGTCGTGCCAGTTGCGCAGGAACAGCCGGTTGGGTTGGTTGGTGACGAACGTGTCGACGTCACGTCCCCGCACGCCGATCCGATCGCACACCGCGAGAGCCACTTCCGGAACCAGCCGGTTGCCGCGGGAGAACACCTTGGCGACCTTGGACTCGGTGAAGCTGACGCTGGCCTGGCCCTCGCCCGGCTCCCAGTACTTGCGCACGCCATGGGTGGAAAACGCCATGTCGCCGGCGAATTCGGGATAGGTACGGCATTCGATGTCGAGAATCGGCGCGCTGTCGTCCTTGCGGAGCAGTCCCACACCGCAGCCGTCGCCGGGTACCGGCGCCTGGGCCAGCTTGCGGATCTCGGTCTGGGTGAACACCGATCCCGCGCAGTTCTGGGTCGCCGCGATCAGCGCGGTGCGGGCGGAGGTGCTCTGCAGGATCATCCGGGCCATCGCCATCATGTGCACGAACGCCGCGCACCCGCTGTTGTGCACGTCGTAGACGAACGAGGGACGGATACCGAGCCGTCGCGCGACCTCGGGCCCGCAGCCGAGCACCGGATTGTCCGGCAGCTGGGTGTGGGTGATCAGAACGTCGACCTCGGCGATGGCGTCGGCGCCGTTGCGTTCGATCAGCGGCGCGACTGCGCGTTCGACCATGTCCACCGCGGTCTCGTCGCGCGCCGCGTGATGGCGGCCTTTGGGCGCGCGGAACATGACGTTCTTCGCCATCCGGTCCGAGCGCGCGAACTGGGTGAAGTACTCGGTGCCGACCGGCTCGCCGGGCAGGTAGCTCGCCACGTCGACGAGACTGACCGGCGGCAGGCCGGGCATGTTCTGGTGCATGGGGGTGTTCACGGGCGTCTCACTTCATCCAGTCGGGCTTGACGGGCAGGCCGTGCGCGGCCCGGTACTCGCAGATGGCCTTGAGGTTGTCCATCTCCAGCTGGTGACCTGCCGAGAACATCTCCCAGAAGTCGCCGACCCACTCCGGCCGCTCCGGTGGCGCGGTCTCGGGGAAGGGGTTGTTGTCATAGAAGGGGTGCTTGCAGTTCACCCAGAGCACCACCGAACCCGGCCTGTCGAACACCACCTGCGCATCGATCACGCGCAGCAGGTAGATCATCCACAGGTGTTTCGACTGGTCCCACGCGCAGTGGTAGTCGACCGTCATCGCGTCGGGGTTCGCGACGGTACGGGTGTAGATCTTGGTCTCCGCGCCGAGCCGGTCGTAGGCCAGCCACAGTCCTGGTTCGTCGGTCTCGACGAACCCGCGCAGGCCGTAGGTCCACTCCTCCATCGACCGGGGGTCGGCGAGGTATTCGTAGACCTCTCGCGGCGGCGCCTCGATGTATCCCTGCACCGGACAGTATTCGCCGTAGATCTGGTCGTGCGGATACACCGACCGAAGCATGTCGATGATGATCGGCTCGGTCGCGTCCTTGTCGGAGTTCTCGATGCGCAGCACACCCGGCAACCCTCCTTCCGGGATGTCACCGAGGGCGGGGGCAGAACTGGTGGTCATGGTGATACTCCTCTTGGCTGGCATGGGCGCGGCACCGTTGCCGGCGAAGCGGGTGTTCATCCGGGGTTCCTGGATTGCTCGATGGTGGTCAGGAACGGCAGGAACGGAGGGACCTCGTCGGGGTCGCATTCGATCGAAAGGAACGACGGCCCTTCGATCTCCAGGCAGTGGTGTAGCGCGGCGGCGAGATCGCCGACGGTGTGCACCGAGAACGCGGGCAGTTCGGGGAACATCGCGGCGACGCCCGCCCCGAGATAGGCCGGACGGAATCGGTTGAAGCTGTAGCGGTCCCGGTAGTACAGCTGCTCCCTGGTCACGCACATCGCATGCGCGTTGTTGTTCAGCACGACGAAGGTGACCGGCAGGGCATGCTCGATCGCGGTGTGCAGCTCCATGCCGTGCATGTAGAACGCGCCGTCCCCGGCGATGACCACCGTGCGCCGTACGCCGTCCGTCCGCGCGTGCCGCGCGAACGCGGATCCGATGCCCGCGCCGAACGCGTAACCCATCCCGCCCATGCCGAGCGCGACCACGAACCGTCCGTCCCGTGGGACTTGGAGATGGTGCACGACGGCCGCGCCGGTATTGCCTGCGTCGGCGAAGACGTCGGTGCCTTCCGGCAACGCGGCGTCGATCGTCTCGACGAGATCCCGGTAACGCAGGCCGGGACCGGAGGAGGTCGGCACGCGGAGGACAGTCGGCGGTCGCGCCGCGCGGACGCGTTCGGATCCGGCGCTGTCGTCATCCAGTTCGTCGGCGAGGCCGGCGAGCGTGCGGGAGAGATCGGTACTGGTCGCGTGGATGGCGGGCAGGTACGGCGGCGCCACGCCGATGCTCGCCACCGTGCACTCGGCGAGCGAAGTCTCCAAGCCGGCGCGGGTGGGGACCGGCAATCGGGTGCCGATCAGCAGGCACAGCGCCGAGGACCGGATGGCCGCGGCCAGTTCGGGATGACCCATGCTGCCCGTGACACCGCAGAAAGCGGGATCGGTGTTGTCATAGGTGTCCTTCGCGTCCGGCGCGACACCCACGGTGGCGTCCAGTGCGGCGGCCAGGCGAGCCAGCTCGGCGCGAGCGTCGTCGCGCGCGACCTGATCGCCCGCGACGATCACGATCTTCCCGGTGTGCCTGGCAGTGGTGAGCGCGGCGCGCACGCGGGCGATTCCCGCGTGATCGGACCGATGCGTCCTAGGGCTGGGACGGAATGGCTCCACCTCGCCCATATCGGCTTGCTGCACGTCTTTGGGCAGCAGCAGTACCGCCGGCCCGCCGCGCCGAGCCGCAGTCACCGCCCTGTCGAGCTGATCGGGCAGGTCGGCGGCGTTCTCCACCCGCGCGCAATAGGTGCTGACCGCACCGAAGAGGCGGACGGCGTCGATGGCGCCCGCGCGTCCGCTGGTGTCCTGGAACGCGCCGCTGCCCTCCAAGGCGGTCGGGGGCTGCCCGACCAACGCGAGTACGGGCACTCGCGATGCGAACGATTCGGCGAGTCCGGCGACCAGATTCATCGCGCCACCGCCGGAGGTCGCCGCGACCACGCCGAATCCGCCGGTGGTGCGGGCGTAGCCGTCGGCCATCGTGGCCGCGGAGAACTCGTGTTTGGCGACCACCCCCGTCACGTCGCCCGGCGCGTCGAAGATCGCGTCGTACAGATCTTCGATATTGGCGCCGTCCACCCCGAAGATGTGCCGCACCCCCAGCGTCGAAGCCGCTCGCACCAGATAATCCACGACCCGAGTCCGCATCGGCACTCCTTCCCCGCTGACGAAAACTCGACTGCGTATATGAGTGATACGGAGTCGGCCGCCGAACGGTTCAACGGGTGATCAGCGGGCGAGACTGCCGTGCTTGCGTGTACGTATACATCTACGTATAGTTGGGGCATGCCCAACAAGACGATCTATGTTGCCGATGACGACCTGCCGCTCTTCCAGCGTGCGCAGGAACTCGTCGGCGGCAACCTCTCGGGGGCGGTGGTCACGGCACTGCGCCGGTTCATCGAACTCGAGGAGGGCCGGCTGGAAGGCTACGACGAGGTCGTGCTCGGGGTCGGTCGCGATGGTGTCCGACAGGTGCGCTTCTCCGGCACCCTGCTCGGAGAGTGGCGCGATGTCAACGATACGCGGATCGAGCATGTCCGGGTCTATCGCACGCGCAAGGGCAAGTATGTGATGCACGCTCAGTATTCGAATTGGGACGAATACCCCGCCGACGCCGGTACGAGCTGGCTCAAGGACTGGAAGGACCCGAAAAGCTGGCGGCGCCTGCTCGGTCTCGGGCAGCAGGACTGGGGTGAGTTCATCTTCGTCGTCGTGGATTCGCTCGACGAGTTGAAGGGGCAGTTGCCCGACATGCTCTATCGGCGGGTGGTGGACCTGGCCGAGGGGCCGAAGATCGAGGACTTGGACATCTAGCCGCCGCGCCCGCCCCGAGCGTCAGGTGCCGGACCGACGACCCCCGCGGACAATGCCCCGGAGGTCGTTCAACCGGTCAGACCGTGCCGACGAGCAGCACCTTCCCGGAGTTCGCCGCGCGGATCTCGACCGAGCGGACCTGGTCGGGCGGGCCGTCGATGGTCCGGTCGATGGTCAGCTCGGTGCCGGGGCCCGCGGGCCATTGGTCGAGTTGCTGCTGCTGCCCGTCGGCGCGGGTGACGTACAGCGCGAGGTTCCAGTCGTAGCGCAACTGCTCGCCCGGCGGATAGCTGCAGGACATCACGACGCGGGTCCGGTCGCCGTCGGCCGGAAGGAGTTTGAAGCTCGCCGAGACCGGCGTCGGCTCCAGCGGATTCATCTGACGTTCGACGAACGCCTGCTCACTGGTTCCCGGGTCCGGTGCGCCGTCCGACCCGGACACCGAGACCGCGATGGGGACCGCGATCGCCGCCGCCGCCGCGGCCGAGGCCACCGCGATGCCGACCGAGGTCCACCCGCTGCGGCGGCGCCTCCGTTCGGCCGCGTCGGCGAGCCGCGGTGGTGGTGGGAGCGGCGGCATCGGCGGTGGAGCCGAATCCGGGACCTCGCTCGTCCGCGACTCGATCATCGCGGTCGCGACTTCGGTCTCCACGAGAGCGAGCATGCCCGGCAGGCCCGCGAGTTCTCCCACGGCCGCCTGGCAGTCGGGGCAGCTGGCGAGATGGCTCTCGTATCGCAGGCGCTCGTCGCGGGTGAGGGAGCCGAGCACGTACGGGGCGTCCCACGTGGTGTAGTCGTCGGTGATGTCCGTCATTGATTCGTCACCCCCATCTCCTGTAGTGCCAGGCGCAACGCGCGCATACCGTAGTGCATCCGTGACTTCACCGTGCCCGCCGGGACGTCGAGTTCCTCGGCGATCTGGTGGGTGGACAGCCCCCGGTAGTAGGCCCGCACGATCACCTCGCGGTGGTCGGCGCTGAGCCTGCCGAGAGCGTCGGCGACCAGCCAGCCGTCCAGTGCGCGGTCGGACTGGTCCGGAGCCGCCCGTTCGGGCGGATTGTCGGTGCGGAACTCGCGCCTGCTGCGGGCGCTGCGGTGCTCATCCACGGCGAGATTGCGCGCCACGGTGAACAGCCACGCCCGCGCCGACATGGTGGACTGATCCAAGACGTTGGGGCGTTGCCAGGCCCGCAGCAATGTTTCCTGCACGATGTCCTCTGCCCGTCCCGGATCTCGCACCAAGCCGAGCGTGTACCGCCACAGTGGGGTGGCGTGTTCGCGATAGAGAGTCCGCATCAATTCGGACTGGTCGTCGGGCTGGCTCATCCCGCCGCGTGTCTTGCGCACAACTGGATACCTCTCCGCTCGGATTGCGGGGCCGGCGTGTGGGTGCACCCGATGAGTCACCCATGCGCTTGCCGGTTCAGTTGTCGTGTCCCATGTCGTGTCTCCTTTTGGTCCTACGAGGAGTACACGTTCTCAGTTGCGTTCGAGTTCAATCGGGTGTGTCGCCAGCAGGGACAGCGGAAGCGGCTGGCGGCGCAGCACGTGCGCCCACAGATCGGGACGGCCGGTGCTGATCGGATCGGACGGCAACGCCGACACCACGATCCAGTCGTTGTTCTCCAGCTCGCCTTCCAGCTGGCCGAAGGTCCAGCCCGCGTAGCCCGCGAAGATCCGGATGCCCTCGACGAGCGGGCCGACCCGCTCGGGATCGGCGTCCAGGTCGACCAGGACGACGCGCCCGTCGATGCGGCGCAGTCCGGGGACGCCCTCGATCTGCGCGCCGACCCGGACGGTGCCCAGGCACAGCGCGGCATCCCGTTTCACGGGGCCGCCGATGAACAGTGTGCGCGGCGCCGCGGCCGCCTCCGTCCAGCGCGGCAGCACCTCGTGCACAGCCGTGTCGCTCGGGCGGTTGAGCACGACGCCGAGACTGCCCGCCTCGTTGTGCTCGATGATGTAGACGACGGTGCGCCGGAAGGTCGGCTCGACCAGTTCGGTGGCCGATACCAGCAGCGTTCCGGCACGAACCACCTGCTCGCCGTGCCGGGAATCGCGTCGTCTACGGTCGCCGTGCCCGCCGCGAGTCTTCCGATCGTCCGGGTCTTCTGCGCGTGCCACTCGGACATCATCGCAGCTGTTCGCCCACAATGCGCCTTCTGCGGCCGACTTCTGTCTTATCGATTTGCCGAGCCGGGCCGGGACCGATGCCGGACGGCGCGTCGCGCTACCGGGGCGACATCGTAGAGTCCAGGCCATGGAACCGCCCGAGGTGCGCCTCGAGAACAGCGACACCGTGTACGACTTCTACCGCGATCATCGCCAGAACCGCCTGAAGGCATGGGGGGCCTACGCCATTCTCGGCCGCCGCTACCATCCGCGCGTCACCTACGCCGACGGCGCCCGCGAAGCGCTCCGTGCGGTGGTCAGGCAGGGCAGGCCGCTGCTGATCGCGATCAACCATCTCTCCGAGAACGACCCCTACACCGTGGCCGCGGCGGCGTGGCGCAGCGGCCTACGGCGGGTGATCGGCCGGGTGCGCGTACTGGCCAAGGACGAACTGTTCGTCGATCCCGATCAGCGGCGCAAGATCGACATGATGGGCGGCATCCCGGTGTTCCGCGGCAAGGACCACGGCATCCGCGCGGTGAACGCCGCGGGTCAGCGCATGATGGACGTCTGCGCGGAGCGGATGGCCCGCGGCGACGGCGTCGCGGTCTTCCCGGAGGGCACCTGCAACGACGTCGACCCGGCCCGGGTGCAGGCGGTCGGCAGCGGCATCGGGCACATCGCGTTCCGTGCGATGAAGCTCGGCGCCGAGCCCGTGCTGGTGTCCATGGCGCTGAGCTACGGACCGCGCCGGGACCCCGCGGTGCGGCCGACGAAGGAGGAGGTCAAGGGGGCCAGCTTCTACTTCAATGTCCCGGTGCTCGACCTGCCGACCCGGCCCGGCGACATCGCCCGGTTGGTGCGCACCGATCTGCAGGAGGCGCTCGACGGCGCCGTCGCGGCGTACTGAACGCCTACTGCGGCAGGTTGAGCCGGTCGCGCGCCCAATGCGGCACCATCGTGAGGTATTCGGGGCGGGTCTCGATGAAATGGTGGACCGTCCGGCACATGGGCAGCGCGCCGAGCTTGTCCTCGCGGGTGTTGTTCAGCGCGGTCTCCACCAGCAGCCGCGCATAGCCCTGGCCCTCGTACCGCGGGTAGATCTCGGTGTGCACGAACGCGCGCTCGGAGGCCGTGTCCTGGTATTCGGCGTAGCCGGCGATCGCACCGTCGACGTAGATCTCGAAACGTTCCAGTGCGGTGTTATTGCTGACCTCGGTCGACATGGCTCGACGCTACTCTGTGCGCCCGTGTCCGGGTAAATCACACACCGGACCGGGCGGAATCCCGCCACCGACTTGTCTGTCCCGCCGGGCCTGCGCAGAATGCTCTTGGTCGGGTCCGTCGTCGCACGCGATGGGCACGCCCGGGGAGGTACGGAAAATGTTGAGGACACTGCGTGTTTCGCGGGCCGCGGCCACCGTCGTCGCCGTGGGCCTGCTCGGGGGATCGATCGCCACCGGCGTTGCGAGCGCCGCGCCGGGAGTCGCGTTCGGCAAGTGTCCCGACGGGGCTGTGCCCGCCGACCGGGGCGTGCAGTGCGCCGTCGTCAGTGTTCCGATGAGCTACGCCGACCCGGACGGGACGAAGATCGAGCTGACCGTCAGCCGGATCGCCGCGACCGGCGAACGGCAGGGAGTCCTGTTCGCCAACCCTGGCGGACCCGGTGCGGACGCGCTGGACTATTGGGCGCGCCGGTTGAACGTGTTCCCCGCCGAACTCGCCGAGCGCTACGACCGGATCGCCGTCCAGCCGCGCGGACTGCGATGGGCGACACCGCTGGAATGCGGCGCGAGTGCGAAAAATGGTGAGGGGCAACAGGTATCGTTGGGCGGCGGCAACCGCGACGCCATCAAGAAGGCGTGCGACGCGGCGCAGCCCGGATATCTGGCCACCATCACCACCGAGAACACCGCGCGTGACATCGACGCCGTGCGCGCGGCGCTCGGGCTGGAGCGGATCGGCTACCTCGGCACCTCCTACGGCACCTACCTCGGCGCGGTCTACGCCGCGTTGTTCGGCGACCGGGTGGACCGCATGATCCTGGATTCCAACGTCCACCCGGATTGGGTGTGGACCGAGGAATTCGCCCAGCAGCAGGTCGCGGGGAAACAGCGCCTGGACGATCTGTTCACTTGGATCGCCGAACACGACGACGAATACCACCTCGGCGACACCGCCTTGCAGGTCTACCGCAACTGGGTCCGGCTGGCGGCCGCGCAAGGGGGCGGCTGGTACGCCAACCTGACCCCACCGCCCGCGAGTGTTGCCGACCTGCCCGGTGCGCTGCCCGAGCCGCTGGCCGAGATCGCGAGGGACGGCTACAACGGCAGCGTCGAGCAACTCGGCAAAGTGCAGAACCTGTTGCGCACTCTGGTGACCGGCGGTGTCTCCGCGCAAGTGCCGTTGCTGGGCGCGACCACCGTGGCCACCTACACCCGCACCTTCTGGCCGACCTTCGCCCGCGCGATGGCCGACGCGGCGGCCGATCCGGCGAACGTGCAGCGCCTGCGGGCCATCGAGGGCGCCACCTCGACCGACCCCACCGGGCGTTTCGTGTTCAGCGCGATCACCTGCAACGAGAATGCCGTGAGCGGCAGGCCGGAGTTGCTCGGCGCAGCGGTCGGCACCATAGCTTCCGGCGGCAACGCGATGGACGCGCGCGCCGACCTGGTGCGCTCCGGAATGGCCTGTGGGTCATGGAAGCCCGTGACGAAACCGGTGCCGATCACCGGTGCCGGCCTGCGCACCGCGCCGCTGGTGCTGCAGAGCCGCCACGACGCGCTGACCAAGTACGAAGGCGGCCCGGCCATGGCCGCGGCGCTGGGCGGTGCGCTGGTGGTGGTCGAGGGCGGTGACCACGGCACGTTCGGTCGCGGCAATCCCGCGGTGGACGAGGCCGTGCTCACCTATCTGCGCACCGCGAAGGTCGACATCACCCGAGCCGATCAGGCGCCACTGCCCGCGACTTGAGCGGGCGCACGGCATCGCGGCCCGAGTCGAGCCGTGTCCCCGGGACCTGTGTGCCGCTGCGAGATGCGGCACACGCGCGTGGCTGGTCGGCGGTTCTTGGCCGGGCGGATGCGCGCAGCACGCGACCGGCACCTTTGTGCAGAGGTGCGAGTAGCAGGTCCGGATAACCGGCGTGTCGGGTCGGACGTTCGGCACTGCGGCTTGACGGCGTTCCTCTCGGCGGTCGCGCCGTGTGGTGCGGCCGGTCCGGCCGGGTCCGAGAATGTGGGGATGACACGAGCATCCGCCACGCGAGTGATCGTCGCTCCGGACAAGTTCAAGGGGTCGCTCACCGCGCCGGAAGTAGCGGCGGCACTGGCCGCGGGGTTGCGGCGTGCCGCGCCCGATGCCGAGGTCCGGCAGGTGCCGGTCGCAGACGGCGGTGACGGCACGGTCGAGGCGTTCCTCGCGGCCGGTTGGACGCGTGTGGAACTGACCGCTCCGGGACCTACCGGCGTGCCCATTCGTACGGCCTATGCTCGGCGCGGTGCGACCGCGGTCGTCGAACTGGCCGCGGTCGTCGGTCTCGCGACCCTGCCCGAGGGGCGGCTCGATCCGTTGCACGCGAGCACGTTCGGGCTCGGGGTCGTGCTGGCACACGCGATGGACCATGGGGTCGCAGAGATCACGCTCGGGCTGGGCGGCAGCGCGTCCACCGACGGCGGCGCGGGCATGCTGCAGGCACTCGGCGTGCGCGTCCTGGACGCCGAGGGCCGGGAACTGCCGCGCGGCGCGGCGGTGCTGACCCGGGCTGCACGGCTGGACTGCTCCGGCCTGCATTCCGGTGTGGCGAGCACGTCGTTCACGCTCGCTTGCGATGTCGACAATCCGCTGCTCGGGCCCACCGGCGCCGCCGCGGTCTACGCACCGCAGAAGGGAGCGGGCCCCGCCGAAGTCGAGGTTCTCGAATCCGCGCTCGCCACCTGGGCCGAACTCGTCGGATCCGGCTTCGCCCGGCAACCGGGCGCGGGCGCGGCGGGCGGGACCGGTTTCGGTGCGCTCGCCGTGCTGGGCGCGCGGGTGCGCAGCGGCATCGAGGTCGTTCTGGAACTGCTCGAGTTCCCCGATCTGCTCGCGGACGTCGCTTTGGTCATCACCGGTGAAGGCTCACTCGATCGACAGAGTCTGCACGGCAAAGCCCCGGTCGGCGTGTGCGCGGCTGCCCGGAAGGCGAACGTCCCGGTGGTCGCTGTCGTCGGTCGCACGCTGCTCGAACCCGACGAGATCCGGGCCGCGGGCTTCGCGGATTGCCATGCGCTCGCCGATCTGGAACCCGACCCGGACCGTTCGATGGCCGAGGCGGCGATGCTGCTCGAACGCGTCGGCGCGCGGATCGCCGTCGAGCGATCGGTCTAACTCGCCGACGCCAGCAGTTTCGCGGCCAGTTCGTGCCGGTGCCGTTCGCCCCACTCCTCGAGCGGACGCAGCGCCACGGCCAGCTCCTTGCCCAGCGGGGTGAGCGAGTACTCGACTCGGGGCGGGACCTCGGGGTAGACCTCGCGATGCACCACGCCGGTCGACTCGAGCTGGCGCAGGTTCTCGGCGAGCACCTTCTCGCTGACCCCCTCGAGCATCCTGCGGATCTGGCCGAAGCGCTGGGGGCCGGTGCCGAGCACCCACATCAGGTGCAGTTTCCACTTGCCGCCGACAACGTCGATCGCGACCGTCATACCGCATACATCGTGATCCGCGTCACTGTTCATGCCCACCGCGCTCCTTTGACCTCGATTCGAACCTCGAAGTAAGCAACCGCACCTCGACGTTCGGTCTTCCCGACTCTACCTGCGGGAACGACCATGGATCCCGGCGCCGACGCAAATCCGAACGAGAATCGAAGGAACACATCATGTCCGAGCAGACCCCCGCCCGCGCTGTCTCCGTCGTCGGCTTGGGGCCGATGGGTCAGGCGATGGTCCGGGCTTTCCTGGAAGCCGGCGTCGAGGTGACGGTGTGGAACCGCAGCCCCGAGAAGGTCGACGCCATGGTGGAACTCGGTGCGAAGCGCGCCGCCACCGTCGCCGACGCGCTCGACGCCAACGAGGTCACCGTGCTCAGCCTCACCCACTACGCGGCCATGTACGACGTGCTGGGCCAGGCGGCCGGTCATCTGAAGGGCAAGGTGATCGCGAATCTGTCCTCCGATTCGCCGGAGAAGGCGCGAAAGGGCGCGCAGTGGGTTCGCTCGCACGGCGCGGAGTTCATCTCCGGCGGCGTCATGTCGGCGGGGGACAACATCGTGCACCCGGCGTCCTACATCTTCTACAGCGGTCCTCGCGAGGTGTTCGACGCGCACGCCGAGCTGCTGCGCCCGCTGAGCCCGCAGGAGTACCTCGGCACGGACGACGGCTTGGCGCAGGTCTTCTACCAGGGGCTGCTGACCATCTTCCATCCGTGGTTGCTCGCCTTCGACCAGGCCACCGCCATGATCGACCGCTCCGGCCACGACATCGCCGCGTTCGTCCCGTTCGCGATTCGCTCGGCCGCCGCTTTTCCCTACTTCATGGAGGAGTTCTCGGTCGCCAACCAGAACGGCGGCTGGGCCTCCTTGGCCAGCCTGAAGATGATGGACGCGGGCGCGCAGCACATCATCGACGCGAGTGAGGAAGTCGGCGTGGACGCCATCCTCTCGCACACTGCCCAAGGCCTCTGGCGTAAAGCCATCGCTGCCAGCGAGAAGGCCGGCACCCCTGTCTCCACCTACGCCCTGCTCCGCGATCCATCCTGATACCCCGACCTCGCAGAGTCGGTCGGTTCCTCGCCCAGCCGGGCGAGAAACCCGACCGACTCTGCGAGGTTTTTCGTGGCTTGATATGCAGCCATAAGGCTGCCTATAGTAAATGGGCAGCCTACCGGCTGCATGTTGGGAAGGTGGACGATGGACGAGGTGTTCCGGGCGTTGGCCGATCCGAGTCGGCGGCGGCTGCTCGACAGCCTGAATGCCCGCAACGGGCAGACGCTGCGGGAGTTGTGCGCAGGACTGGCGACGGCCCGCCAGTCGGTGAGCAAGCATCTCGCGATGCTGGAGGCGGCCAACCTCATCACGACCCGGCGCAGCGGCCGGGAGAAATTGCACTACCTCAATGCCGAGCCCATCAACGCCATCGCCGAACGCTGGATCAACCGGTACGACCGCGCGCGGGTCGGCATCCTCGCCGACCTGAAGAGAGCACTGGAGGAACAACCCATGGGCGACAACGCATTCGTCTACACGACCTACATCAAGACCACTCCCGAAAAGCTGTGGCAGGCGCTCACCGACCCGGTGTTCACCGATCGTTACTGGGGCACCGGCTTCGACACGGATTGGCGTCCGGGCTCGGTGATGGAGTGGCGGCAGCGGGGCTGGGCCCACAAGGACCCCGAGCAAGTGGTGCTCGAATCCGAGCCGTACCGCCGCCTGTCCTACACCTGGCACACGTTCGACCCCGCCTTGGCCGAGGCCTTCGAGCTGAACCCGGACGATGTCGCCGCGTGGGCGCGTGAGCCCCGTTCCAAGGTGGCGTTCGAGATAGAGCCCAAGGGCGAGGTCGTCAAGCTGACCGTCGTGCACGACGGCTTCGAACCGGGCAGTGCGGTCCTGGAAGCGATCCGCGGCGGCTGGCCGAGCATTTTGTCCAACCTCAAGACGTTGTTGGAGACGGGAGACGTTCTGCCGGAGCCGGAGACTGCCGCGCAGTCGCAGTAGGCCTCGTGCGTGGAGCGGCGATGCCGAAGCAATAGAGAGCAGTGCTCTTGACTCCGTGGCGCCCATCGTGGAACACTTCTCTCCATAGAGAGCAGTGCTCACAAAGAGGAGTAGTCATGGACCACAGCACCCGCTACATCGGCCCCGCCGGACTCGAGGCGTTCTTCAGCCGGATCTTCAATCTGCTGCCCAAGCTGGGCATCAGTGTCATGGGTTCGCGACTGCTCGCGGTGCGTGGGCGCAAGAGCGGCGAGTGGCGCACCACGATGGTCAACCTCATGGTGCGGGAGGACGGCGAGCGCTTCCTCGTCGCACCCCGTGGGCACACGCAGTGGGTGCGCAACCTTCGCGTGGCGGGCGGGGGCGAGCTGCGGCTCGGCCGCAAGGTCGAAGCGTTCACCGCCGCCGAGGTGGCCGATGCCGACAAGGTGCCCCTGCTGCGGCTCTACCTGCGGAAGTGGGGCTGGGAGGTCGGCAGATTCTTCGAGGGCGTGACCAAGGACGCCACCGACGAGGAACTCGCCGCCATCGCGCCCGGGTTTCCGGTATTCCAGCTGAAGTGAACTCAGGCCGAGCGGGCCAGGAATTCGATAGCGGCGGCGTAACCCTGTATGCCCATTCCCGCGACCACCGCGGTCGCGATCGGAGAGATGTAGGAGTGGTGCCGGAACTCTTCACGTGCGTGCACATTGCTGATGTGCACCTCGACGATGGGGAGTTCCGGAATCACCAGCGCGTCCCGTAGCGCCACCGAGGTGTGGGTCAGGCCGCCGGGATTGATCACGATGCCCGACTCCACGCCCCGCGCCTGATGGATCCGGTCGATGAGCGCGCCTTCGGAATTGGACTGGAAGGCGACGATCTCCCGATCGAACTTCGTCGCGGTCCGCTTGCACAACTCCACGACATCCTCCAGCGTCGCCGACCCGTAGACCTCCGGTTGCCGGATGCCGAGCATGTTCAGGTTCGGACCGTTCAGAACGAGGATCGGGCCCGGTGTCGCGTCAGCGGTCACAGCCATGCACGCAACACTAGACCCGACCGCCTACAGCCCCTGCGGACCTTCCGAGCGCAGGTCATCGACCTTGCGCATGGCCTCGCGCAATTCCTCCAGCCACGCCTCCGCGTGCTTGCCCGCCAGCTTCACCGTCCAGGCCAGCGCGTCGGCACGGGAACGGGCGACACCGGCGTCGACCAAGGTGTCGAGAACCTTGCGTTCCGGCTGGCGCAGCCGCGTCATCACGGGGACGGCCAAGTGGGTGAACAGGATGCGTTCCCCGTCCACCGAGACGCCCCAGGCCACATTGCGCCGATAGCGGTGCTGCGCTTCGTTCGCGATCTGCATGCGGGCAGGCCGGGTGGATTCGCGGAAGCGGGCGATCGCGCCCTCCTTGGTCGCGCGCGGTACCTCCCCTGTCGGGGCTGCGTTGTCGTCGGCGGAAGCGTTGTCGTCGTCGGCAGCGTCGGCAGGGTCGGCAGGGTCGTTGGTGGTGTCCGGTTTCTCCGGTCGCGGGATCGGCAGCTCACCGATGACGACGATCTCGTCGCGATCCACCTCGATCACCGGCGGACCGGTGAACCACTCACTGGGCAACCTCCCGGCGAACCAGTCGGGAACGTCCGAGGGGTCCGGCAGGTCGGCTTGCTGCCAACCGCCTGTCCGTCCGAAACCCCGGCCGCGGTGTGCGTTTCTCATGACGGGTCACCTACTTACTGTGGTGTGGTGCTTTCAGTGATTACAAGATTACTGCGCAAACAGGCCAAAGAGTTCCGCTCTGTGCGAACCCCGGATCCGGTTGCTTCGTTCTGCACCGTTTGGGGTATTTATTGATTCGAAACGTCCAGTCCGGGGGTAACCGCGCGACTTTTCCGGAAGGCCGGTACGGTAACGGCGCCGGTTGCCCCCGACCGGCTGGACGATGATCATGAAAGACCTCCCGAGGTGCGAGATCTCGGGGCACAATTGGGATGCTGAGCATGGGTAACGTCCGCGCTACGGAGGCATCGCGGTCTGGTCTTTTTCGGGTACGGTGGTCTTGTTACTGGAGTGACAAGAGTGAAGAGTGGGCGACATGGACGTGTGGGGATCCCGCCGCTTTCGTGTTCGCGGCGCAATGGCACTCATGGGGGTGGCGGCGCTCGCGCTCGGGATCGGGTCGTGCGGGATACACGAGAAGCAGAATGAAGCCGAAGCGGTCGTGGAGCGCTTCACGGATCTGCTCGACGATCAGGACTACACCAAAGCGGCGGACCTGACGTCGTACCCCACTGCGGCTTCGGCAACCTTGAAGCAAATGTTCAACGGGCTTCAGGGCGGCAAGGTCGACTACCGCAAGACCCAGTTCATCGGGCTGGACGCGGAGTCGGGGATCTTCAGCATGGACGTCGAGTGGAGCTTCGGCGAGCGCAAGAACTGGAACTACAGCGTGCAGGGCAATGTCCGCAAGCTGGCCATCGGCTGGCGGGTCTCCTGGGAGCCCGCGGTAGTGATGCCGCAGCTCGCGCACAACCGGAGCGTGCGGCTGGTGCGCACCTATCCGACGCCGGCGCCGCGGGTCAACGACATCGCCGGTGAGCCGTTGATGACCGAGCAGATCATCAATGTCGTCAAGCTCGATCCCACCAAGATGCCCGATCCGGTCGCGTCGACCAACGCGCTGGCCGAGGCCATCGAACCGGTCGCGCCGCTGATCACCGGGCCGTCGCTGATGCAGCAGCTGGCCACCTCGCAGGGCAAGCCGGTCGTCGCGGTGAACCTGCGCGAGGGTGACTTCGCGATCCTGGAACCGCGGATGGCTCCGATCCCCGGTGTGGTGATGGAGAAGCAGCCTCGGTTGATCTCCGCCGACCGCCGGGTCTGGTCGCCGATGCTGGACGCGTTGCGCAAGGTGCAGCAGGAGAGCCAGGAGGCGCATTCCGGGTGGGGCGTCCAGCTGTTCGAGCAGGACGGGCGCTTCATCACCCAGCTCGCCGGTCAGCAGGGTCCGCCCGGACCGGACATCGCGGGCACGATGGACCAGCGCTTGCAACGCGCCGCCGAGGACGCGGTGGTCAGTGTGGGCACGCCCGCCTCGATCGTGGCGATCCAGCCGTCCAGCGGGGCGGTGGTGGCGGTCGCGCAGAACAGCCAGGCCAGCGAGCACGGCCCGGTGGCGTTCACCGGGCTGTACCCGGTGGGCGGCAATATGGAGCTGTTCCGCGCCGTCGCGGCGTCGGCGAAGGGCAAGGCGCCGCAGGACATCCCCGTACAGGACGCGGCCGAGGCGGCGACCGCGCTGGGCGTCGGCATCGACTTCAAGGTGCCGGGCCTCGATGAGGTGACCGGACGCCTGGCCATCGCGGGACGCAGCGCCGAGCAGGTACTCCAGGGCGGTGGTTCGGACGCGGTGCTGGCCAGTCCCTTCGGTATGGCCATCGCCGCGGCGACGATCGTGCGCGGTACGGTGCCGCCGCCGATGATCGAGGCCGGACGGCTCAGCGCCACCGACGCCCGGCTCGAGCCGCTGCCGCAGCAGACCGCCGACCGGCTGCGTGCCATGCTGCGCGACGCCACGAACGCGCCCGAGCTGGCGAGCGTGCGGCGCTACCGGGACGTGGACGCCTTCGCCGCGACCGCGGGCGGCGATGGATGGCTGATCGGGTCGATGGGCGATCTGGTCTTCGCGATCCACATCAACGATGTGGACAGCAAGGACGCGACCCCGCGGATGGCGGCCAGGATGCTGCAGGCGCTGGCTACTCCGGAACCGTGATCACCGCACGGCTTTGTACACCGCGCGCCAGCCGAGCAGGAACACGGCGAGCACCACACCGGCCACCAGCACGAAGCTGACCGCCGTGCCCTGACCGCTCACCACGCGCAGCAGCATGCCCCCGGCCAGGGTGCAGGCCCAGACCACGACGCCCGTCGGCCACAGCGCGGTGGCGTCGAATCGTGCGGCGGCATCGGAGGCGCGTGACCCGAGCGCCGCGGCGACGACCCAGCCCGCGGCGAGCCCGGCCGCGAACGGCCACAGGGTGCGCAGCAAGCCCGCGAGCACCGCTTCGTCGTGGCTGCGCCTGCCGATCGCGCAGAAGACGACGACGAGCAGCGCATCCGCGACGAAGGGCAGCAGTTTCCTCACGCGAGCCAGCGTAACGGGGTAGCTGCGGACCAGGTCGCGCCCCCGGCGCGCGGCGAACGGTCACAGCCGCCGCTGCTCGAATTCCTTCTCGAACTCCGCGTCGTCGGCCTGCCGTGTGCGGAACATGAACAAGAAGACGATCCAGCCGACGACAGCGACCAGGATGAAGCTCACCATCCGATAGACGAACGCCGCGGCGACCGCCTGCGCCGCGGGCAGGCCCGCGGCGGCGGTGAGACCGTAGATCAGCGTCGCGTCGACATAGACGATGCCGCCGGGCGCGAAGGGGATGGACCCCACCGCCTTGCCGACGGCGAACGCGAGCAGCAGACCGGCGACGCGCGGGTCGGCGCCGACCGCGTAGCAGGCCGCGCCGAGACAGGCCACGTCGGCGAAGCGGTGGACCAGCGCCCACAGCGCGACCAAGACGCCGTCGCGCTTACCGAGCTGCACCGATTCCAGCTGATCGAGCACGTCGGCGATCTTGTTCGCGCCGTGGTCGGGCGGGCGTTTGCGCAGCCGGTTGGCCAGCGCGAGCAGTTGGCGCAGCAGCGCCGCCAGCGAACCGGGATTGCGTGAGACGTAATTGCCCGCCCACACCAGCGCGACGACGGCGGCAGGCGCGAGGATCAGCTGCAGCGGGCCGACTCGCCCGCCCGCCAGCAGCGTGCCGCCGACACCGAGCAGCGCCAGCCCCACCGCGGCGACCACGCCGGAGAACACCAGCTGCCAGGAGGCGACGATCGGACTCGCGCCCCAGCGCCTGGTCTGCCGATAGGTGAACGCGGTGGAGAACACCTGACCAGCGGGCAGGGTCACCGACATCGCCGTCGCACCGTAGACCACCGCGACGGATTTTCGCTGACTGACCGCGACGCCGCCCGCGTTGAGCAGTTGTTTCTGCACCCTGGCGAATCCGCTCATGGACAATGCCTGTAGCCAGATCGCGGCCGCCACCCAGCCCCAGTGGATTTCGGTGAGTTTGCGCCAGGATTCGTGCAGGCGCGGCCAGAGATACACGCCCTCGGCGATCAGCAGGGCCAGCAGGGCGGCGCCGAGCACCCATTTCAGCCAGCGAAATTTGCCACGGCGGGAACCCGCCGTGGGCGGCGGCGCAGGATCTCCTGCCAGTTCCCCGTCGGCCGTCACGCGGTCAGCCTAACGAACGCGCCGTTTCGACATCGGTATCGCCGGGCGCGTCGGCCCGTTCTCGTGGCCAGGCCAAGAGCGTTTTCCTGCGCCTGCCGCGCAGCTGTACCTCGTCGCCGGTTTCCCACTGGTCCTGCTCGCTTTCCTCGGCGAAATACAGCGCGCTGCCCGAGGCCAGCGTCCGGCCGGGACGTTCTTTGGCCAGTTCGGTGAGCCGGGACGCCTCGTTGACGGGATCTCCGATCACGGTGTATTCGAATCGATTGGCCGCGCCGATGTTTCCCGCGACGGCCAAACCGGCCGAAACGCCGATCCCGATGTCGAGTCCGGGCACTTCCCGAAGGGTTTCACGCAATTCGCGCGCGGCGGCGAGCGCTGCGGTCGGCGCGTCCGGGCGGTCCAGCGGCGCGCCGAAGATGGCCAGCGCCGCGTCGCCGACGAATTTGTTGACGAAGCCGTGATGGCGGTCGATGACGTCGACCACGATGCGGAAGAACTCGTTGAGCAGGCTCACCACCTCGGTGGGCGGGCGCTCGGCCGCGGTGGCGGTGGAGCCGACCATGTCGACGAACAGCACCGCCACGAACCGCGTCTCACCGCCGAGTTCGGTGCCATAGTCCAGCGCCCGCTGCGCCACCTCCTCGCCGACGTGCTGACCGAACAACTCCTGCAGCTGGCGGCGCTTGGCGGCCTCCTCCATCATCCGGTTGAAGCCGACTTGCAGCAGACCGATCTCGCTGCCGTCGAAGACTTCGACCTGCACGTCGCGCGCCCCGGCCTGGACCCGGTCGATGGCTTGGCTGAGCTGGCGCACCGGATCGGAGATGCTCGATCCGGTGAGCATGGACAGCGCGAGGGCCTGCATGATCACCACGCCGCACAGCAGCAGGATGGAGATGGCCAGCGACTGCGCGGAGAACTTCACGTCCGAGGAGATCTGGGTGACGCACAGCAGCACGATGGCGATGGTGGGGGCGAAGGTGCCCATGCCCCAGGTCATCGCCATCCTGGTGCCGACGCCCGGGGTGAGGGTGTGATCGAAGGTGCCTTCGGTCAGCGCCTGCGCCGCGACCGGGCGCAGGATGCGCTCGCCCAGCATGTAGGTGAAGCCGAACACGATGGTCGCGGCCATGCACTCGGTGACGATGACCGCACCGGCCAGCGCGGGAGTGTCCCTGATGATCAGCGCGGCCAGCACGGCTCCGCCGATCAGCCACAGCGCGAGATGCAGGATCGCCTGGCGCAGCGGTGCGTGCAGCGCGGCCATCTGCTCCTGGCGACTGGGAGGTCCGCCGCGCATCTGCCAGCGCATGACCGGGCGCAGCATCAGCGCGGACGCGGCCATGCTGAGCAGGCCGCCCGCCACGAAGACGACGCCCGGGATGAGCAGGCCGGTGCGCCTGGCACCGGAGGGCTCGCCCTCGGGAACGGGTAACCCGTATTGGATGAACGCCCACACCAGAACCGCGCCGAAAGCGTTCGCCAGCAGCATCGATGTCAGGTACAGCGGCCAGCGCGTTCGCATGGTCTGTTTGACCGCTTCCAAGGGCGCCGACACGAGGACCAATCTAGCGTTTCGCTCCCACAGCCAGTGCGGGCGCTGGCGGCCGACGCTGCGGCGCCGATCGCGGACAGGGGTCGGCCGAGCCCGTTAGGCTCACGGAGGTGACCGACCCGAAGTCAAGTCCAGACCGGAAAATCACGCTGTCACGGCCTGCCGCGGACACGGTGCACCCGGTCGTCCGGGTATCGGCGGAGTGGGGCTGGCGGCTGCTGGTGTTGTTCGCCCTGGCGATCGCGATCACGGCGATCGTGCAGAAACTGGCGACCGTGGTCATCCCACTGGCGATCGCGCTGCTGGCGGCGGCTCTGCTGGCGCCGCTGGTGGACTGGATCCAGCGAATGGGCGTGCCGCGCGCGGTCGGTGTCTTCGTGGCGCTGGTCGGTTCGATCGGTGTGGTCGCGGGCATCATGACCTTCGTCGTCGAACAGTTCGTCGCCGGTGTGCCGCAGCTGACCGACAAGTTCACCGACAGCATCCATCAGATCCAGGATTGGCTGATCAACGGCAGGCTGCATCTGAGCAACGAGCAGATCCGCAACGCCGGCGACGCCATCGTCAAGGCCATCCAGTCCAATCAGGACAGCCTGACCAGCGGGGCGCTGACCACCGCGACCGTGATCGGCGAACTGCTGACGGGCGCGTTCCTGACGCTGTTCATCCTCATCTTCTTCCTCTACGGCGGCGACCAGATCTGGGCGTTCGTCACCAGGATCGTGCCCAGCGACCACCGTGAGCGGGTGCGCACCGCCGGGCGGCTCGGGTTCGGCACCCTGGTCGGTTTCGTCCGCGCGACGGTCGTGGTCGCCGCCGTGGACGCCATCGGCATCGGAGCCGGGCTGGCCATTCTCGGTGTTCCCTTGGCGCTTCCGCTGGCCTCGCTGGTGTTCATCGGCGCGTTCATCCCGATCATCGGCGCGTTTCTCGCCGGGTTCATCGCGGTGTTCATCGCGCTGGTGACCAAAGGCCTCGTCACCGCCTTGATCGTGCTGGGCATCATCATCGCGGTGATGCAGCTCGAGGGCCATGTGCTGCAACCGTTGCTGCTCGGGCGGGCGGTCAGCATCCATCCGCTCGCCGTGGTGCTGGCGATCACGGCGGGCGTGGTGCTCGGCGGGATCGCGGGCGGTCTGCTCGCGGTGCCGTTCGTCGCGGTGATGAACACCGCGATCCGGTCGTTGCTGGAAGGTCCCGAGGAGTTGTACGAGGAACTGCAGACCGGTGACGAGCATCGCGGGCTGTATTCGGCCGATCCGGATCGAGCCGATCCCGGCCGGTTCGACGTGGCCGCCACACTGCTGGAGGCGACCAAGAAGCGGGCGGTGGAGCGGAAAGCGGCGCAGCAGAAGGCGGAATCCGATGACGGCGCGCAAGCCGACGACGGCACGGCGAAGGACTGAGCTGCGCTCGGCCGACGTGGCGACCACCCCGCTGTGGCGGGCCGCGCAGGCGCTGCGCCTGGTCACGCTGCTGTACGCGGTGGGCCAGCAGGTCGCCTCGGTGCCGTACTACACCAACCAGCGGTTGAGCTGGGTGCTCATCGCGCTGATGGCGGTGTGGTCGGGCGCCTCGGCGATCATGCTGTCGCAGTGGAGCGTCCCCGAGGTGGCCCGACTGCGCACGTGGGTGGTGATCGGCGACCACGTGGTCGTGATCGGGTTGATGGCCGCGACGCGCTTGGTCGCCGACTACGGCTGGTACCACGGACATCAGACGCTGCCGACCACGCTGTGGGCCACCAACGCCGTGATCGGCGCGGCGATCCTGCGCGGACCGTTCGCGGGTGTGCTGTCGGGAGCCCTGATCGCCGCGGTGTCGCTGACGGTGCGCGATCAGTGGGGTGAGGACGTGTGGACGGATGCGACGGTGCCGGTGCTGGTCTCGGTGGGCCTCGCGCTCGGCCTGGCCGCCAACACCGCGCGGCGTGCCCAAGACCAGCTGGAGCAGGCGGTGCGCTTGACCGCGGCGGCCGAAGAGCGCGAACGACTGTCCCGCGAGGTGCACGACGGGGTGTTGCAGGTGCTCAGCTACATCAAGCGCCGCGGCAGCGAGATCGGGGGCCCCACCGAGGAGTTGGCCCTGCGAGCCGGCGAGCAGGAGGTGGCGCTGCGCGTGCTGATCACCGAGCAGGCCGATCACCGGGACGTGGGCGGAGCCGAGGTCGACCTGCGGCCGCTGCTGACCGCGCAATCCACTCCCACGGTGTCGGTGTCCACGCCGGGCGACCCGGTACGGATCGGTCGCTGGGTGGCGAACGAGATCGCCTCGGCCGTGGCCACGGCGCTGTCCAATGTGGAATTGCACGCCGGGCCGGATGCTCGAGCCTATGTCCTACTGGAGGACACCGGTGACGAACTGGTGATCAGCGTGCGCGACGACGGCGTCGGCATCCCGCCGGGCCGGCTGGCCGAGGCCGAAGCCGAGGGACGGATGGGAGTTTCCCGGTCGATCGTCGGGCGGATCGCGGCTCTCGGCGGCAGCGCGGACCTGCTCACCGAGATCGACGGCGGCGTCGGATTCGGCACCGAATGGGAATTCCGGGTGCCGAGATGAGAGATGGGAGGCGGGGATGACAGACCAGGCGGCAGAGCCGATTTCGGTGATGGTGGTGGACGACCACCCGATGTGGCGGGACGGAGTCTCCCGCGATCTCACCGAGGCCGGGTTCCAGGTGACGGCGACGGCCGACGGTGTCGGCGCGGCGGCCAGGCGGGCCGCGGCGGTGCGCCCGGACGTGGTGCTGATGGACATGCAACTGCCCGACGGGAACGGAGCGCAGGCTACCGCCGAGGTGCTGCGGGTGTCGCCGCGGAGCCGGGTGCTGGTGCTCTCGGCGTCGGCCGAACGCGACGACGTGCTCGACGCGATCAAAGCGGGCGCATCGGGCTACCTGGTCAAGAGCGCGTCGGCGGCCGAGCTGGTCGACGCCGTGCGCGCCACCGCCTCCGGTCAAGCGGTGTTCACACCGGGGCTGGCGGGACTGGTGCTCGGCGAATACCGGCGGATGGCGACCGCGCCCACACGGCCCGACGAGCCACACCGGCCCGCGCTCACCGAGCGCGAGACCGAGGTACTCCGGATGGTGGCGAAGGGCCTGTCGGCCAAACAGATCGCTGCGCGGCTGGGACTCAGTCATCGCACGGTGGAGAACCATGTGCAGGCGACGCTGCGCAAACTGCAGCTGGCCAATCGGGTCGAGTTGACTCGCTACGCCATCGAACAGGGGCTCGAGTAGTCCCGGCGGATGGTCGCGAATCAGGGATCGCCCTGATGCGGCCCCGCGCGCGGGCTCGGTAACCTCGATCGCATGGGCGGGCCCGAATCGGTATCCAATGCGGTCGGCTCCGGCGGCGCGGTGGGCGACCGGGAACTGCGCGTGTCGGATGCCGAGCGCGAACATGTCGGTCAGCTGTTGCAGCGCGCGGTCGGCCTCGGCATGCTCTCGCTCGGTGAGTTCACCGAGCGGATGGACACCGCGCTGGCCGCCAAGACGCGCGGGGAACTGAACGCCGTGCTGATCGATCTGCCCGGTGTCCGTCTGGTCGGGCAGCCCGCGGCGCCGTCGTCGACGTTCGTGAACTCCTCGCCCGCCTTCGCCGGGCGGGCCCATCCGGCGCCGGGCTCGAACTCCGCGGGCAACGTGATCCGTTCGCGCATGGCCGGGGTGAACCGCCGTGGTCCGTGGCAGGTGCCGCCCACGCTGTATCTGAACAACTGGATGTCCGGCGTCACATTGGATTTCACCGAGGCGATCATGTCGACCCAGGTCGTGGAGGTGCGCGTCGACGACTTCTGCGGTTCGGTCACCCTGATCGTGCCCGCGGAGGCCACCGTCGACTTGAACGGGCTGGAGCTGATCGGTTCCAGCGTGAACAACAAGGTCCGCACCGGCCCGCCGCTCGGCCCGCTGCATCTGGTGGTGCACGGCAAGATGCGATTCGGATCGGTTACGGCGAAGCACCCGTTCATCGCGCAGTGGCGCAAGTTGATGGGGCGCTGAGCCGACCGGGTCAGTCCGCCGCAGGGGCCACGGCGTCGGGTGGTCGGTGTAGCCCACGTACATCCGGTGCGCGTCGCGCACCGGGTTCCGCGGCGCCCCCGTGCGGAACCGTTCCACCAGATCGGATCGGCAAGGAAGATCTCGGCCCCAGCGAGATCAAATCCGCGCCGCCGCCGAACTGGCTTGGAGAAGCCGTAGCGTCGGCCGAAAAATCGGGCGGATACGCCGTGGGTGCTGGGTGCCCCATCAACGGATTACACCAAACCTGTTGTTTCCCGCGCTGCACTACCGGAACCCCTGGATGACGGAGCAATGAGTCAAATTTGACTATAGGTCAAATTTGACTAACCTTGTGTCGTGATTCCTACTGATGTCACTTGGTTCAGCACGCCGTTCCTCGCCGCCCTCGCCCCACTCGATGAAGCCGCTGTGGTGGCCGATGCCGCAGGTATCGTCGACGAACAACGACACACCGCCGTGGACAAACCGGCCCTCGACATTCTCTGGTTTACCGCCCTGTCGGTCGCCGCCTATCGGTGCTTGCGGCACCGCAACACCCAGCAAGAAGCGATCGAGCAGTTCCGCGCGGCATTCCTCGGCCCGTTCTACGACTGGATCCGCCGCGATACCGAGACCGCGCTCGACGCCTCGGGCAATCCGCTCGATGTGCTGCGCGAAGGTTCCAAACAGCGCGAACGTGACTTCTTCGGCGGCGCCTTCCGCTTCGACCATCCCCAGGACGACGCGAACGGCTACATAGCGGTCGTCCGAAAGTGCTACTACCAGCAGATCTTGATCGCCACCGACGCCGAGGAACTATTGCCGACGTTCTGCGATTTCGACACGTCCTGGATGGACGCCGCTTCCGAGGAGCGTCACGGCATCCGGGTCGAGCGCCCGACGACCTTCGGGTATGGCGGCCCCTCCTGCTGGTTCGTGATGACCGAACTCGCCGACACCGTCCGATCATGAGTGCCGCTACCCGGATTCTCGTGCTCGGCCTGCTTGCGCAGGGACCCAAGCACGGATACGAGATCCGGCGCTGGTTGGAGTCCAGCCACGCCGAGCGGTGGACCGATGTCAAACGCGGTTCGGTGTATCACGCGCTGGCCAGTCTCGAGCGTGCCGGCACGGCAGAGGTGGTCGAGACGCCCGAGTCTGTCCGCGACTCGACAGCCCGCAAGGTCTACCGCATCACCGCCGCCGGCCGGGCGGAGTTGACCGATCTGCTCAGGGTGGGCTGGGGGCGGATCCGCGGCAGCTACCCGCGTGACCTCTATACGATGCTTACTTTCGCCGAGCCGCTCCCACGTGACGAACTGCTCGGTCTTCGTGACCGACTCCGGTCCGAACTCGAAGTGTGGTCCACCGCCACCGACGCCAAAAGCGGCCTCGCCGAAGCCGACCTCATCGCCCTGCTGCTGACGAACGGCCGCGCCCATCTCGAGGCCGACCTGGCGCTGATCGACCAACTTCTCGCGCGGTAGCTGCGCCTTACCCCGGCTTGCCTGCCACCGTCCTCGGGGAGGGGGACGCACATGCGCGAGATGGTAGAACTTGACACAGATGTGAGATTCAAGGGGAACGTGAAAGGCCGGATGGCGGATGCGTATCGGGGAACTCGCGGAGCGCACCGGCGTGAGTGAGCGGTCGCTGCGCTACTACGAGCAGCAAGGCATACTGGCGTCCGATCGCACGCCCGGCGGTCATCGAGACTATCCGGAGCGGGCGGTGGACCGGGTCATCCACATTCAGGAACTGCTCGCGGCGGGGCTCACCAGCAAGAAGATCGCGCGGATCCTGCCCTGCATGCGCGATACGGACGGTGGTCCCAACGAGCACGCCACTCCCGCGCTGGTCGCCGAGTTGCGGACCGAGCGGGAGCGGATCACCCGTACCATCGATGATCTCCTGCGCTCGCGGGAGGTGCTGGACGAGGTGATCGAGCGAGCCGGGGAACGGTCGGTGAGCTAGGTGTTGACCCCGATCCGGCGGGCGAACGCGCGTAGGGGCACCTTCCGGTCGTGGTCGAGCAGTTCGGACACGATATGGCGGGGCAGCGTCTGGTACTTCAGCCAATCCGCGCCGCCCACCCGCTCCGCGGTCAGCAAGGCGTCCAGCGCGCGCTGGTGCCTGCCGGTGCGGGTCAGCGCGACCGCCGTGTCGGCCAGGTGCCGAGCCCGGGACGCCTGCGGGAGACTGCCGTTGGCAGGCATGTCCTTGGCGGCGGCCAGCGCCTCGGGGTAACGCTCGGAGGAGACGTTGACATCGACGGTCTGCATGACGACCTGCGAAGGGCCGAAATAGGTCTCGTAGTCCTGCCGATCCTGACCGATCCGCACCGCGACCTCGCTCGCGGCCTCCACCAGCGACAACGCTTCGTGAACGTCCTGCGCCCGGCCCGCCGCGGTCGCACCCTGCAACACCAGCGATCCGTAGGCGGACAGGTGCGCAGGCGTGACCTCGCCGGAGGGCTCCAGGGTCGCCGCCGCGTTCAGCGCGACGCCGCGCGACTCGTCGTAGCGGCCCTGCACCAGCAGCTGCCAGGCAACCGAACCGCGGATGGTGGCCAGTAGCAGCGGGTCGTTGCCCAGCTCGGCGGCGGAGAGCGCCTGCCGGATCGCCAGGAACGCCGGATCGGTCTGGCCGAGATGTACCAGCGTGCATCCGGTTACCCAATACATCCTGGCCAGCAACTCGTTGGCGGGCGCTACCGAACCGTTGCGGGCGGCGTGCACGGTGGCACGCAGCTGGGTCAATCCGGGCGGCAGGATCGAGGTCAGCAGTTCGTAACGGCCCGACCAGTAAGCGCCCCAGGCGTAGTCGACCGCCCTGCGCCCGTCGTCGAGGCTGACCGCCGCCTCCTCTTCGGTCTCGCCGAGCAGGTCGTCGACCGGTGTCAAAGCTCGGCGGATAGCGACGATGCCCGCGTCCGGGTTGGCGGACGGCACGCCCTGGCGCTTGCCGATCAGGTCGGCGATGTCCACGTCCAGGGCCCGCGCGATCTTCTGCAAGCTGGCGATGGACGCGGTCTGGCGACCGCCCTGCTCGAGTTTGCGCACCAGATCCACGCTCACTCCCGCCTGGTCGGCGAGCTGGCGCTGGGTCAGCGCCTTGCCGCGGAACTGGCGGATCCGAACTCCGATCGACGATTCGTCCATACCCAAGTCCTTTTGTTAAATCTGGGTTTCAGAGTACGACGCTATGTTATCTGGGACCACCGAAGTGGGACATTGCGTACGACTCGTCGGCTCCGAGTTGGAATACCGTTGCCTTTCTGCAACTTTGACTGCAAAGGGCGGCGGCGATGAAAATCATGCCGAATACCACCGTGCAGGCCGGGCGTGCCGATCGCGCGTGCCGGCCCGCCGCACAGACCACGCGACCGGCGCGCCACAGCACATTTCGATCGGTACGCCACGTCAGCGCCCTACCGGCGAACGCCAGAACGCGGATGCGCGAACAGCACGGGCCGCTACCCCGAAAGTCCCTCGTCACCATCGGATTCGACGTCATCGATCGGGGGTAGGCGAATGTTCGAGGGCTGTCATTCTCCGCATGAAGTCGCGCGTCTGCTGCGGCATAGGTACGGGCTGCCGGTTCAGCTTCTCGCCGGACGCCCGACCATCACCACCGGCTCTATTATCGGGGCTATCGTCATGCCGCCGGAATTGGGCCGGAAGGTCTTGTCCCAGTTGAACCGTAACCACGCCGCACCGGTGATCGCCGACCCGGGCGAGCGCACGTGGACCTTTCTCGTCGCGCCGCCGAGCCCCGCTCGGCCGGTCGAGGTCCCGGTCCGGCGCTGCCTCGCCGGACACGGGGTCACCGTGGTGCCCGGCGGTCGTATCGTCCTGCTGCCCAGTTCCGACTCGGCCCTCGGCTGGCACTGGGCGGGCGAACCCGCGCCGGGCGTCTTGCGCATGCCGCCTCGCTCGGCGGTGATCGACGCCGTGCACGAGGTCATCGGCTTGCGCGCCCACTGACCATCCGGCGCGACCGGCCCGCACTCGACTGCCCGGGTGCGGGTCGGTCGGGCGGGGTACCCGCACGGTACGGGTAGAACTCGGCTGTCTACAGGGGTTACTACTCATGCTCGCTCGCTTCGCGGCGACGAGCATGAAGTCATGACTACCTCTATCGATCCGGCGCTGCTCGCCCGGCTCTCCAGCGAGTTCACCACGCTGGGGACGCAGCTGGGCGTGCTCGGGCGGGACCTGCGGTTGCTGCGCGAGCAAATCGCCGCGGATTCGGCGGGTGCCGAGGCGGAGTCCGGCGCAGCCGCAACGGAAGCGCCCCTGACCGGGTCGATGCCGGGCGCTGGGGCTCCGAAGGGCTCGGTACCGGGCGGGACCGGTGACCGGATGCCCGGGGGAACGGCACCCGATGCGCCCGGTCGTCCAGTTGCGGGTGGGTCGTCGAGTGCGACGGAAGCCTCCGCGAGCGGGGGATTCGCGGGATCAGAGCCCGCGCCCGCAGCGGTACCGCCGATGATCCCGCCTTGGCCCGGTCATTCGCCGACAGCCGGTATGCCGGTTCCGCCGCCGCAACCCGCATACGCACCACGTTTCGCACCGCCGCCTGGCAGCGCTTCCGGCGGAGGAGCTCCGTGGCCGCAGAACGCACCGTGGCCGATGCCGGGAGCTGTGCCGCCGCGTCCGCCCGTCCCGCCGCGTGCCCAACCGCGAGTGCCGCACACTCCGTGGTGGCAGCGTGACGGGGTGATCAGCCGGATCCTGGCGCTGGCTGGTGTCGCGGTGACGTTGATCGGCGTCGCGATGCTCCTGGTGTTGGCCGCTCAGGCGGGTTTCTTCGGGCCGGTGCCGAGAGTGGTCGCCGGAGCGGTGTTCTCGGCGGCGCTGGTGGGTGCGGGCGTGCGGGTCTTCGGGCGGACCGGCGGACGAGTCGGCGCTATCGCGCTGGCCGCCACCGGCATCGCGGGCGCTTATCTCGACGTGGTGGCGGTGACCGCCCTTTATCACTGGCTGCATCCGGTGCTCGGGCTCGCGGTCGCGTTCGGCGTCGCGGCCTGCGGCGTCGCCCTGGCGATGCAGTGGCGGTCACAGCCGTTGGCGGTGCTGGTGGTGCTGGCCGCCGCGGTGCTGTCACCGGTGTTGACCACTCGGCTGGTGCTGCTGGCGTTCTTGATCGTGTTGCAACTGGCCTGCGTGCCGGTGCAATGGACGCGAGATTGGCCGTACCTGCACGTGGCGCGGACATTGCCCGCCGTACTGGCGACGTTCGTGTTCGTCGCGGGCGCGGCCGTGGGAACTCCTACGGCGCAGGAACGCACCTGGCTGCTCGTGGCCGCGGCGGCGGTCGCGCTGGTCGGGCTGGCCGGGACGATCGT
This sequence comes from Nocardia asteroides, assembly GCA_019930625.1. Lineage (NCBI taxonomy): Bacteria > Bacillati > Actinomycetota > Actinomycetes > Mycobacteriales > Nocardiaceae > Nocardia > Nocardia asteroides. The sequence goes on along the minus strand of CP082844.1, from coordinate 1,649,433 downwards.
CGTCGTCCGTCGTCGGCCCGCCGATCTCACCGCCTCGCTGACGATGGCGGCGGCGCTGGTGCCGGTGCTGATCGCCCCGGGGATGTACGAGCAACGGCTCGTTTCGGTTGTGGTGGCCTCGTCCGCCGCCGCGCTGCTATTGCTCGTCGCCGCGGTGAGCACGGTACCGAAACTGGACGCGCACGTGCGCATTCCGGGACATACCGCGCTCGTCGCGGCCGTGGCGGGATCGATCGCCTTGCTCGAGGCGTGCGTCGGCGCGACCCAGCCCCGGACACTGCCCACGGCGCTGCTCGTGGTGGCGCTGGGCTTCCTCGCCGTGGCGGGCCAGCGGATGTCCCGCCCGGCGGCGGGCATCGGCGCGGCGTTCGCGGTGCTCGGCGGCTTCGGGTTGCTGAATATCGCGGGACCGGAAGTGCTTGCCTCGCAGCATCGCTCGGAGGCGAATCTGGGTGTGGCGACGGTGCTCGGCGCGGTACTCGCCCTCGGGGTGGTCGCGGTCGCGCTGTGGAGCGCGCGGCGGTTGCGCGGCTCGGCGACGGGCAATGAGTGGCAATGGATTACCGCGAGCGTCGCCGGGCTCTACGCGGTGACCGCGGTGACGGTCTCTATCGGCGTCGCGGCCGGGACCCCGAACGGGTTCCTCGTCGGCCACAGCGCCGCGACCATCCTGTGGATGGCAGGCGCGACCGGCGCTCTGCTGTTCGGCCTGCGCAAGCTCGCCACCGAACCCGCTGTCGCCAAACTCGCCTTGGGCTCCGGATTGCCGGTCACGGCAGCGGCTCTGGCCAAGCTGTTCCTTTTCGACCTGGCCACCCTGGACGGCCTGGTCCGCGTCGCTGCCTTCCTCATCGTCGGCATCCTGCTGCTGTTGGCCGGTACCCGCTACGCCCGCGCCTTCGCCGATGCGGGAACGCAGCGGCAACCCTGACCACGGGACCGTCCGCCGAGAAGGCCGCCGCGTTCCCTCCTGGCCGAACCACCCGACCAGGCGTGGCGACCTTCTTCGCGGCGGCTACCCGCTCACTCGCGGTCGCGGCGGCGCAGCAGTTCGTTGACGCTCACCGTGCGGCCGTCGCCGCCGTGGTGCCGCCCCTGCTCCGGCCTGCCGATGTGGCGGCGCGAGGAGCGTAGTTCGGCCATCCAGCTCTCGATGCTGCTGCGATTGGTGGTGTCGGGCCCATTGTTCGGCTCCGCGGGCGCCTCGGGCTCGGGTGCGCGGTGGGCAGGACCGTCGAGAGCGGCCCCGGCGTCGGGCGGGAGATACCGCGCCGCACGGGGCGCACCGGGAAGGTCGACGGCCGGCTCCTGCGAGAGGCCGGACAGCGGAAGCGATTCCGCCACGTGGGTCGGGCGCGGCGCGGGCGGCGTGACCGGCGAGACGACCGCTTCCGCGCTGTGCTCGGGGAAGATCACCGATGGCACACCGGCGTGCGGCCCGTGCTGGTCCTGCCGCAGGCCGGTGGGCGGCGCCGGTCGCGGCCCCGCGGGGCCTTGCGGGCCGGCCGGAGGCGACTGCGGTCGCCGCTCCGCCTGGTCCGGCGTGTAGCGCGGGGGGTTCGGGACCTGCGGAATCCGCCGCGGGCGAATCGGCTCACCCTGCGGTGGCGTGGCGTTGCGCGGAGATTCCGGGCGCTTCCTGGTCGGATCGAGTGGCGCGGGCGCGGGCGTCGCCTGCGGTGCGGGCGGCGGCGGGACGCGGTCCAGTCGCCTGGTGGGCGCCTCCGCCTCGATCTCGGCGACCGTCCGCGGCTTGCGCCTGCGCGGCACCTTGTTGGCGTCGGCGACCGCGGGGATCTGCATCGTCACCGGGTCGGTGATCGGCGTCGTCTTGACCAGGTCGACGACCTCGCCGCCACCGGGACGTTCGTCGTCGAGAATCGGCTCGCCGAGGCCGATCTTCTGCTGGATGCGCTTCATCCAGGTGGGCGCCCACCAGCAGTCGTCGCCGAGCAGCTTCATGGTGGCGGGCACCAGCAGCATCCGCAGGATGGTCGCGTCGATGAACAGCGCCGCGATGAGGCCGTAGGCGATGTACTGCATCATCACCAGGTCCGAGAACGCGAAGGCGCCGACCACGACGAGCAGGATGAGCGCGGCCGCGGTGATGATGCGGCCGGTGTGCGCGGTTCCCGCGCGCACCGCCTCGGTGGTGGATGCGCCTTGGGTGCGCGCCTCGACCATGCGCGAGAGCAGGAAGACCTCGTAGTCGGTGGACAAGCCGTAGATCACGGCGATGATCAGCACCAGCACCGGCGACATGATCGGCTGGGGGGTGAAGTTCAGCGGCGTCGCGCCGTTCCCGTCGACGAAGATCCACGTCAGGATGCCCAGCGTGCTGCCGAGGCCGAGCGCGCTCATCAGCGCGGCTTTGATGGGCAGCACCAGCGAGCCGAACGTCAGGAACATCAGCAGCGTCGTGACGAACAGCACCAGCGCGATCATCGCGGGCATGCGGTTCAGCAGCGCGTCGATGCTGTCCTTCTGGATGGTCGGCTGGCCGCCCACGTAGAGATCGACGCTGTCGGGCACCGCTATCGACCGCAGGTACTCGATGGTGGGGTCGGCGTTCTCCGAATCCGCGAGTGTCGCGCTGGTGCGATAGACGTTCGGATCGGTAGTGGAGCGGCTCGGCACGTCGAAAGCGCTGGCGAGGCCGGGCGCCTGTCCCGCCTCCTTCCACACCTTGCCGACGGCGTTGCTGTCCTCGGACACCATCACCAATTGCACCGGGTCGGTCTTCTTCAGCGGGAAGACCTGGTAGAAGTCCTCGAGCGCGACGCGGGTCGCGTTGTCCGGCGGCAGGTATCGCTCGTTGATGCCGCCGAAGGCGAGGTTCTTCACCGGGATGATCAGCAGCAGCAGGACGATGCAGATCGGCACGGCGATCTTCAGCGGATGCTTCATCACCCACTGAGTGATCTTTCCCCAGAAACCGTGCTCGATCTCTTCGGCCGTCTTCGTCTGGCGGAAGCGCTTGAAGCCCAGCATGTCCACGCGCGGGCCGAGTACACCGAGCATGGCGGGCAGGATCGTGATGGCGGTCAGCGCGGCCAGCGAGACCGTGGCGATCGTGCCGTAGGCCACCGATTTCAAGAAGCCCTGCGGGAACAGCAGCATGCCGCCGAGACTGGCGATGATCATGGTCGCGGAGAACACGACCGTGCGTCCCGCCGTCATCACCGACCGCCGCACCGCCGCACGGGTGTCGTAACCTTCGGCGAGTTCCTCCCGGAAGCGACTGACGATGAACAACCCGTAGTCGATGGCGAGGCCGAGACCGATCATCGACACCACGCCCGAGACGAACGAGTTCACCTCCGTGAACTTCGTCAGCACCATGATGATGCCGTTGGCGCCGATGACGGTGAGACCGCCGACCACCAGCGGCAGGCCCGCGGCAACCAGGCCGCCGAAGATGAAGAACAACAGCACCGCCACCGCGGGGATGGCCAGCATCTCCATGCGCTTCTGGTCGGAAGCCATGGTGTCGTTGAGCGTGCCCGCCACCGCCTGCAACCCGGTGACTTGAACATCGACGCCCGGAATGTAGAAGACGTCCTTCACCTTGCGGTAGTTGCGCACCATCTCGGTGTCGTTGTTGCCGTTGATGGCCACCGAGGCGAAGGCGTGCTTCTTGTCCTTCGCACCGAAGACGCTGGGCTGCGCGGGGATACCGGCGTCGTTGCGCCAGTACGTTCCGTTGATCTTGGTGATCTCGTCCGGGTGCTCGCGCGGCAGGCTCGCGAGATTGGCGACGACCTTGCCGCTGAATTCGGGGTCATCGATCGTTCTGCCCTCGGGCGCGGTGTAGAGCAGGATCACGTCGCTGTTGTGATCACGGCCGAACGCCGCGTCGGCGATCCGCGCGGCCTGCGCGGACTCCGAGGTCGGATCGTCCCACCCGCTGGAGCTGAGATGGTGTTCCAAGCCGAGGCCGTAACCGCCCAAAGCCAGGAGGGCCGCCACGACGACGCCGATGACGGCAAAACGCAGGCGGTATACCAGATCGCCCCAGCGTGTGAACACTAAGCGACTCCTTGGGCGGGGCGAGAGGTGAGCAGTGCCGACAGCGGCCGGAACGGCTGCAGCCAGGCACCCTCGTCGGGCAGCGAGTCGAGGCTAACTCGGGGCAGCGGTTCGCGGAACACGCCCGGAATGTCCTCGAGGTCGATGAATTCGAGAGTATCGGATGTGACGGCCCAACTCGCGTGCTCACGGAAGCCGAGTACCTGGACCGGCACGCCTTTGGCGGCGAGTTCCTCCAGCGGTTCGCGGAACGCCTGGCCGTCGGCCGAGGCCACCATGATGCCCGCCAAACCGGCGCCGCGACTGCGTAACGCGATGTGCGCCAGCATGTCGGCGTCGACGTCGGAATCCTCGTCGATCTTGGGTTTGGCGAAGACCGCGTAGCCCACGTTGCGCAGGGCTTCCACCCAGGGCCGCACGACGTCGGCGGTGCCGGGCGCGATGTTGGTGAAGACGGTGGCCTCGGGTTCCACGCGATGCACGGCGCCCACCGAGAGTTCGGCGGTCCGGGCCAGCAGCCAGCGGCCGAGCGCGTCGAACCGCGGACGATAGGCGGCGGTCGGACGACCGCCGAGGATGGCGCCGAGGCCCATGTCGAGGTTCGGGGCGTCCCACACCAACAGGACCCTGCGCACGTCCGGCGTCGAGCCGCCCAGACCTTCCGCTCCGCCCCCGTGCACCTCCCCGGCAACATCGACCACTTCGTGGGCCATCTCACTGACGCTCATCGGTCGATCTTCCCCCATATGAGCTCGGTGATGGCGCTACCGGCGCGATGTGCCTTGCCTTCGAACTTGGTGACCGGACGCTCGAAACCGATGGGCGCCGTGGCCCGATGCTCCTCGCTGACCCCGCCCGTGGTCTCGTTCAATCCTTTGAGCAGGGGCTCTGCCATGCCGACCTCGTGGATGTGCTCGGCGTAGCCGGCATGGTCGGTGGCGACGTGCAACACACCCCCCGGCTTCAGGCGGTCGGCGATCAACGCGACCGTCGCGGGCTGCAGCAGCCGCCGCTTGTGGTGGCGCGCCTTCGGCCACGGGTCGGGAAAGAACACTCGGACGCCGGTGAGCGACTCTGGGGCAATCATGTTCTCCAGCACGTCGACCGCGTCTCCGCGTAGCAGGCGGATATTGCCGATCCCTTCGCGCTCGATGCGCTGCACCAACTGCGCGAGGCCGGGCTGGTAGACCTCGATGCCGATCAGGTTCAGGTGTGGTTCGGCCTGCGCCATGGCGGCCGTCGCGGTGCCCGTGCCGCAGCCGATCTCGACGACAAGCGGCGCGTCGCGGCCGAACCACGCGGCCGCGTCCAGTGGCTCGTCGGCGACCTCGCGGCCGATCGAGGGCCACATCCGGTCCCAGGATTGCTGCTGGGTCGCGGTCAGCGCGCCCCTGCGCGACCGGAAGCTGGTGACTCGGGGGTACAGGCGGGAGCCGGTCTTGTGCCGGGGCCCGCCCTCGGCCGGAGCCGAAGCTGTGGACGGCGGGCCCGGAACTGACTCGGCAGTATGGTTCGCGGCGTCGTTCACGACGTCCATTGTCCAGCATCCCGCGATCAGTGCGGTAAGCGGTCGTGCACGGCTCGCTGAGCGGGAGGTCAGGCGGCGCGCGCGGGGGCGATCCTGGGCGCGGTCGGCTGTTGCTGGCGCAGGGGCCTGCCCAGCGCGACCTTGGCCGCTGTGACCGCCATTTCCAGCAGGCCGCGCACCCCCGACGGCGAGGCCGCGACCGACCATACGGTGGTGTCGCCGACGTCGCTCACCGGTTGCCCGGCGAACCGGTCGGCCAGCCAGTCGAGGCTGATCGGGGTGGACAGCGGCAGCAGCGAGAAATGCTCGCTGAGCCGGTCGCGCACGTAGGTCACCGCGGCGCCGCCGCGGCGGTAGCGCGCCACCTGTTCGTCGACGCCCGAGATGTGGATGATCTGGTCGTGGATGGGTTGCACAACCAGCAGCGGGCAGGACGGCGTCGTGTTGCCGAGCCGCAGATCGTCGAACATCGCGTTCAGTTCCGGGGTGTCGAGCACCTCGGCGAGCGGGCGGTCCAAGAAGTCGTCCACCTTCTTGTTGGCCAGCCCGAGGATCGCGCCGAGCGGCGTCGCGTTCTCCGCGCGGACGACGAACCGGTGGCCGTCCGGGCTCAGCTCGTTGTCGATCAGCGAGCTCAACGCGGGGTACAGCCTGCGCAGTGCGGCGATGACGATGGCGGGCAGTCCCGCGTAGGGGGTGCCGTTCAACCGGTCGAAGACCTGGCGCGGGTCGCCGACCGGGGCGCCGAGCACCGCGCCGACGATGTCCAGTTCGGGGGCGTACGTCGGCGCCATCTCTACCGTCCAGGAGCTGGCCATGCCACCGCCGGAGTAGCCCCACACCGCGACGCGGGTTCGCGGGCCGAGACCGAGCGGACCGAACCGCAGCGCGGCGCGGATGCCGTCGAGCGCGCGGTAACCGGGCTCACGCGGCGCACCGAAATTACCGTGCGGACCCTCGTGATCGGCGATGCTCACCGCCCAGCCGCGCCGCAGCGCGTTCGCCACCAGCAGCCATTCCAACTGGGTGATCGAGCCGAGCGCACGCGCGCCGGAGCGCAGGGCGTAGGACGGGGAGCACTTCTCGCTCACCGCGTCCATCGCGGTCTGGAAGGCCAGCAGCGGACGATCCTCGTCCGGTTCCGCGTCGACGGGCAGCAGGACCGTGGTGATCGCCGCTTCGGGAGCCCCGTGCAGATCACAGCTGCGGTACAGTAACTGCCAGGCCGACACCTGTTGCGGCACGATCCCGAACAGCGCGATCTCGATCTTCCTGCTGCGCAGGATGGCGCCGGGCGCCTTGGCCGCGAAGCCTTTCGGCGGTCGATGGAACGGGTCCGCGCTGGGCAGCAACGGCTTGCGTTCGGTGGGACAAGCGGGCTGCGAGCCGACAGCGCCGATGACATCCGCGGTCATCGCGACCTCCTCATCGTCGAGGTCGGTTGCCGCATGCGAAAGGCCAAGCTGCGCACCGGTTGTGGTGCCGACCACTTCAGCAGGGTAAGTGACCGACCGGGCGTCTGGGAACCCCGGAGTACACGGCGTCCGCGGCACTAGACTCCCCGGCATGAGCAGACCGACTGTATTCATCACCGGCGCGGCGGCCGGTATCGGGCGGGCGACGGCCTTGCTTTTCGCTGCGCAGGGATACCATGTCGGGGCTTATGACATCGATGAAGTGGGGCTGACCAGGCTTTCCGGGGACATCACCGCCAAGGGTGGCGCGGTGCACACCGGTGTTCTCGATGTGACGAACGACACCCAGTGGGCGGAGCGGCTCGCGGAGTTCCACGCCGCGACCGGACGGTTGGACATCCTGGTCAACAACGCGGGCATCCTGTGCGCAGGGGGGTTCGAGTCGATCGAGCTGTCCGCCCACCGGGCGATCGTCGAGGTCAACTTGGTCGGTGTGCTCACCGGAACGCACAGCGCGTTCCGCTACCTGCGAGACACCCCGGGCGCCCAGGTGGTCAACCTCTGCTCGGCTTCGGCGATCTACGGCCAAGCCGAACTCGCCAGCTACGGTGCGACCAAGGCGGCTGTCAAGAGTTTCACCGAGGCACTGGACCTCGAATGGGAGCGCTACGACATCCGGGCGCTCGCGATCTGGCCGCTGTTCGTGGCCACCGCCATGGTGGACGGCGTGACGACGGGGACGACGAAGTCGCTGGGGGTGCGGCTGAGCGCCGACGACGTGGCCGCCGGAATCTGGGAGGCCACCCGCAAGCGCGCCCGGCTGCCGAAGGTGCACTACGAGATCGGCACGCAGGCGAAGCTACTGGCGACGGTGGCGAAATACGCGCCGAACTGGGCGGTGCGGACCGCGAACAAGTACTTCAGCGGCAGCTGAGCGGTCCAGCCTGTCCCATGGCCTGACTTCTGACAGAATTGCGCACCGTAAAAGGGGGTGTGCAGCATGCCGACAGCCACTGATTCCGATGGGCCGCTGCGGGAGCGGGGCGTTCCCACGTCCGATCACGATCAGCTCGATAAGCTGCTCGCCGAATTGCGCTTCGGGACGGGGCGCGACCCGCAGATCGGGTATGCCGCCGCCGCGGCCGTCAGCGCATGGCGCAAACCGCCGCGCATCCAGGTGACCGGGCGCGCGCACGCGGGGCGGACCACCGTGCTGCACGCGCTCGCGCTCATGTCCGCGGTGGAGACCGACCCGGTGGACCGGCCAGGGGCGCCCGATCCGGAACTCGACGCCGACATCGTCGTCTACGTGTTGTCGGCGGCGCCGACACCCGCCGATCGTAGGGTGCTGGCTACGCTGCCGCCGCAGCGCACCATCGCGGTATTGAACAAGGCGGACGCGATCGGCTCCCGCTGGGGCGACGCGGTGGCCGCGGCCGAGCAGTACGGCACACAACTGCGGATTCCGGTGGTTCCGGTGGTCGCGTCGCTGGCTGTGCGCACTCGTGCCGGCGTGCTGACCGACGCTGATCTGGACCTGCTGCGCAAGCTCGCCGCCGAAGCCGACCCCGCGCTGATCCTCTCGCCGGAACTGTTCGTCGCGCCGGGACCGGATGCCGCCGAGCGGGAGCAACTGCTGCGTCGCTGGGACCTGTACGGCGTGGCCTGCGCGTGCGCCGCCCTGCGCCACGATCCGGACCTCGCTCCACAGACGCTGCTGCAGATTCTGCACGCCGCCAGCGGCGTCGACGCGCTGCACCGGCTGCTGCACCGCCGCTACGAGCAGGTGTCCGCGTTGCGCGGCGGTGAACTGCTCGACGAGCTGGCCCGCCTCGCCGCTCGCGCGGTCCCGGAGGAGGGCGGCCGCGCGCGCGATCTCCTGGAGTCCTATCTCTACAGCGACGACGCTCTCTGGCTCGGACTCTGCGCGGGCCTGGCCGGACCCGAGGTGGCCCACCTCGCGGCGGGGTATCCGGCACCCGCGCCGTCGGACGCCGACGATGCGCTTGCCCGCGCGACCCGCTGGCGCGCCGTCGTCACCAGCGACATGCCCCCCGCCGCGCGCCGCGCCGCGTTGCGGGTGCACAACGGGTACGTCCGACTATGGGAACGGATGAGCAGTGCCGGTCTCTGAACCACCGGAATCGTCGGCGGCGACCACAGGTCCCGGGACGGATCCGGTCTCGGGCGCCGGTCGCGACGGGGCCGATCGAGATTCGCCCGCCGATGGCGAGTCCGGTCGCCCGGCCCCGGTGACCGCCCTCGCCGCATCGCCCGAGCTCGCGGCCGTGGTCGAGCGATGGAATCCCCAGGGTATGGCGCTGCTGCGCGCGGTGCGCGGGTCCGGCGAGGCGGGCGTTGTCACTGTGATCGGTCCTCCCGATGTCAACACGACCTTGTTGCGCACCGAACTGGCCCGGTTCGAACCGCGCGTCACGCTGTCCGAGCCGCTCGCCGACGGGAACGCGGCGGTGGAGACCACCTCGCCCGCCGTACCGGCGATCATTTTGATCCTGCTCGACGCGGGCACCACCATCGGCGCGGACATGCTGGGGGTGATCGACCGGTTGCGTGCGAACGGCACTCGCCTGCTGCTGGCCATGAACGGCATCCACGCCTACCGGGACTGGCAGGCGGTACGCGCGCGTGACCTGGAGCTGCTCGCCGAGCGAGGCGCCGCGGACTTGGACATCGTGCCGGTCTCGGCGCGGCTCGCGGCCGCCGCGCGAACCGCGGGCGACGCGGGATTGCTCGATCGCTCCGGTCTCGGCGCCCTGCACGCGCAGCTCACCGCGGCGGCGGCCGCCGGTGGGGGCCGGTCGGACGCGGTCATCGGAAGAGTCTTGGCCGACACGCGCCACCGGGTGGTCGAGCAAGTGGCCGCCTTGCGCTCGGGCGCCGAAGTGGCGCGGCTGCGTGAGCAACGTGCCGTGCTACTGGCCGGCCGCGACGGCGGACGAGCCACGGCGATGTCCGCCCTGCGCGGGCAGCTGCACCTGGCGCGGGTGGACCTGATGACCGAAATCGGCGCGAGAATCCGGGCGCTGCACACCGCCGCCCGCGCCGAACTGGATCGGCTGCGCCCGGCCGACCTCGCCGGCTACCCCGCTCGGCTGCAACACGCCGTCACCGAACTGACCGGTGAACTCGACCACGTCATCGATCTGCGGATCGCCGAAATGGGCGCCCGGGTCGAGAGCGCGGACGCGGGTGTGCCGCCGCGACGGCGTGACCCGGCCCCGCGGGTGGGCCCCGATCCGGATCCGCGCCATCGGGGTGTCGAAGATCACCTTATGATCGCGCTCGGCGCGTCGGCGGGTGTCGGGCTGGGTCGCCTGCTGGTTGCTCCGTTCTCGCTCGTACCCGCCCTCGACGTGGCGACCGTGCCGGTGACTTTGCTGCTCGGCGGCGGTGCGGCGGCGTGGGTGATGCGGGCTCGCGGCCAGCTGGCGGATCGAGCGCACATCCGGCAATGGGTGGCCGACGCGCTGGTCAATGTAAAAGCGCAGCTAGAGCAGCGGGTGGCGACCGCGCTTGTGGAAGCCGAGACCGTTCTGGCCGACCACGTGGTCCAAGCAAGCACCGCGCGAATGATCGAGGCCGATCGCAGGGTGGCCCGGCTGGAGGCCGATTTACGCAGGTTGGCGGCCGAGCAGCCGGGACAACTCGCCGCATGCGAGCGCGACATCCGGATCCTCGACCGCTGGATCTCGCCTGTTGAAACGAGCGACCAATTGGGTACACAGTGAGGAACCCGATACCGTACCGGTCGTCACATGGCGTTAACCTCTATTCAGGAACTTAGGCGTCCGCTAAGTCCTGATCTGCCGCCCTCCTGGGGTGCGCGTTCGACCGGTCGGAGCGGGCGCCTTCCCGCCAACGGTGGCGCTCGGTGCATTCGCGCTGGTCATGGGCCTAGGGCCAGGCGGCGAAGCAGCGAGTAGTCGCCCATCTCAGGAGAGTTTTCATGACGTCAGCGACCATTCCTGGTCTTCGTGGATCCGACGGCAAGGCGCCGACCGAGCACAGCGAACTACTCGCCTGGGTACAAGAAGTCGCCGAACTGACCCAGCCGGACCGAGTGGTGTGGGCGGACGGCTCCGACGAGGAATGGGAGCGGCTGACCGACCAGCTCGTCGCGGCGGGGACGTTCAAGCGGCTGGACGAGAAGAAGAAGCCGAACTCTTTCCTCGCCCTGTCGGACCCCTCCGACGTGGCCCGGGTGGAATCCCGCACATTCATCTGTTCGAAGTCCGAGGCCGACGCCGGCCCGACCAACAACTGGGTCGACCCGACCCAGATGCGTGCCACGATGACCGAGCTCTACCGCGGCTCGATGAAGGGCCGCACCATGTACGTGGTGCCGTTCTGCATGGGTCCGCTCGGCGCCGAGGATCCGAAGCTGGGTGTCGAGATCACCGACTCCGAGTACGTCGTGGTGTCGATGCGCGTTATGACCCGCATGGGCGCCGCCGCCCTGGAGAAGCTGGGCGCCGACCGCCCGTTCGTGAAGGCGCTGCACTCCGTGGGCGCGCCGCTGGCCGACGGCCAGGCCGACGTGCCGTGGCCGTGCAACGACACCAAATACATCACCCACTTCCCCGAGGACCGCGAGATCTGGAGCTACGGCTCCGGCTACGGCGGCAACGCGCTGCTGGGCAAGAAGTGCTACTCGCTGCGAATCGCCTCGGCGATGGCCCACGACGAGGGCTGGCTGGCCGAGCACATGCTGATCCTCAAGCTGATCTCCCCCGAGAACAAGGCGTACTACATCGCCGCCGCGTTCCCGAGCGCCTGCGGCAAGACCAACCTCGCCATGATCCAGCCGACCGTGCCGGGCTGGCGCGCGGAGACCCTCGGTGACGACATCGCCTGGATGCGCTTCGGCAAGGACGGCCGTCTCTATGCCGTGAACCCCGAGTACGGGTTCTTCGGCGTCGCGCCGGGTACCAACCGCAGCTCGAACCCGAACGCCATGGCCACTTTGGAGGCGGGCAACACCGTCTACACCAACGTCGCGCTGACCGACAACAACGACGTCTGGTGGGAGGGCTTGGAGGGCGAGCCCGATCACCTGATCGACTGGAAGGGCAACGACTGGTACCAGCGGGAGACCGAGACGCTGGCCGCTCACCCCAACTCCCGCTACTGCACGCCGATGGCGCAGTGCCCGATCCTGGCGCCCGAGTGGGACGACCCCCAGGGCGTGCCGATCTCGGCGATCCTTTTCGGTGGCCGCCGCAAGACCACCGTCCCGCTGGTCACCGAGTCCTTCGACTGGCAGCACGGCGTGTTCATGGGCGCGACGCTGTCCTCCGAGCAGACCGCGGCCGCCGAGGGCAAGGTCGGCACCGTGCGCCGCGACCCGATGGCCATGCTGCCGTTCCTGGGCTACCACGTCGGCGACTACCTGGGGCACTGGATCAACGTCGGCAAGAACGCCGACGCCGCCAAGCTCCCGAAGATCTTCTACGTCAACTGGTTCCGCCGTGGCGAGGACGGGCGCTTCCTGTGGCCGGGCTTCGGTGAGAACTCCCGCGTGCTCGAGTGGATCATCGGCCGCATCGAGGGTTCCGCCGATGCCGAGGCGACCGCGATCGGTAACGTGCCGACCGCCGCGCATCTCGACTTGGACGGGCTGGACGTCGACGCCGCGGATGTCGACGAGGCGCTTTCCGTGGACGCCGGGGAATGGCGTAGGGAGATACCGCTGATCGAAGAGTGGTTCGAGTTCGTCGGTGACAAGCTGCCTTCCGGCGTGCGCGACGAGTTCGAGGCGCTCAAGCAGCGTCTGGGCTGACACTCCACCCAAAGTAGCATCGCCCGCACCATCCGGCAGGATGGTGCGGGCGATTTGTTCTGCGCGACAGAGGATTTGCCTGCCTCGTCCGGCAATCGGTCACAGTCGCAGCGTTATTCGGTGAACGGCGCCAGGCGGATCATGGCCAGGAAGCCCGCGCTGTTGAGCCAATGGATCCGACCCTTCGGCACAGCTTTCGCTTCCGCTCGGAACGCCGCGACCACGTGCCGCTTGAAGCCCAGTCGCGGATGACGCCGCAGCAGTTCGTCGACCCAATCCCCGTCCAGCTCCGCCAGCCGTGTTCCGAGCACGTCCGCCGACGCTCCCGCGGAGACGAACCCGCCGGGGTCGCTGAGATCGTCGGCGACCCCGGGTGTGACGTGGGCGGCGATGGCCGCGCCGATAGCGGTGGCGCGTTCCTGGGCTGCGCCCGCATCGAGCGCGAGGGCGGCAGCCCGTTCGCCGCCCGTCACCGCGAAACAGCGTCCCGGCGCGGGATGTTCGAGTTGCAGGTCGTGCAGCAGACATGAGACGTAGACCAGCTCGTCGTCATAGGCTGCGCCGTCGAGATCGGCCAGGACCCGTCCGAAGTAGTAGGTCCGCAGCGAGTGATTGAGCACGGGGGGAGTAAGCGCCTCGCTCGCCTCCGTCTCCGCCGCGACGGCGAGCTTGGAGTCGGGCAACCGTAGGCCGGCGAACTCCAGCTTTCCGCGCCCCCGCCTGCCCAGCGCGAGCCGGACCCGGTTGGGCACCATGGCGGGCAGCGAACGGGCGGCCGCGACCGCCAGCCTGAGTCGTTGTTCGGTCGACAACGCGCCACCGGTGCGGGTGGCCCATGCCCAATCGAGGCCCGTCGGTCCGGCCACTTTGCCCTCCTTTTCCTCGAAACTCGGTGTGCACTGAAGTCAAGCCTGTGTCAACATCCACGACGAGTGGCGGGATTGACAGTAATACTCGGATTCGTGCCAAACTGGTAGGCGATGAAGCAGGTCGTGGCGCTGGCGCTGGACGGCGTCATGGCATTCGACCTGGCGTGTGCCGTCCAGGCGTTCCGGCACGGTCCCGGTAAGACCGGCGAGCCGTCCGGGTTCGAGATGCGGACCTGCGGGTTGCGCCCGGGTCCGGTGTGGACGCCCAACGGCTTCGAACTGCGGGTGGAGCACGGGCTCGAGGCGCTCGCGGAGGCGGACGTCGTCGTCGTGCCCGGGATCGGCATTCCCACCCTGCCCACGCCGCGTGCGGCGCTGGACGCACTGCGCGACGCCGCGAGACAGGGCGCGACCATGGTGAGCATCTGCGTCGGCGCGTTCATCCTGGCCGAAGCGGGTCTGCTGGACGGACGCCCCGCGACCACCCATTGGGCTTACTGCGGTGAGTTCGCGCAGCTGTATCCCGCGGTGAAACTGGACCCGACGGCGCTGTATGTCGACGACGGCGACGTACTCACCTCGGCTGGGCTGTCGGCGGGCTTGGACCTGTGCCTGCACCTGGTCCGCAGGGAGTTGGGCGCGCACGCGGCGGCCGAGCTGGCCAGGTGGAACGTCACCGCTCCGCACCGGGAGGGCGGTCAGGCGCAGTACATTCCGGACAGGCCGGGCGTGCGAGCCGTCGACGGCGGTCTCGCCGCCACCCTGGCCTGGGCAATCGCCGAACCCGCTGCAGCGGTGGACGTTTCGGCGCTGGCCGCGCACGCGTTGATGAGCGAGCGCACTTTCATCCGCCGGTTCAAGGCGGAAGTGGGCACGACGCCGCGGCGGTGGCTGGACGCGCAGCGCACCGCTCGGGCCCGGGAACTGCTGGAAACCACGCGTTTGCCGGTGGAAGTCGTTGCGGCGAAGTCCGGTTTCGGCAGTGTCACCGCACTGCGGGTGCACCTACGCGCGGCCACGGGTGCCACGCCGGCCGCGTACCGCCGATCACTGGCCAGGTGAGCGCGGCGACGCAACCGAACGATTCGGCGAATGCCGTTATCGGGGAACCGTTTCGAACGATCCGACCAGTTGGTGTCCGGTGGCCGGTGTCATGTCGCGTCGTGCCGTCGCGCGCGGATTCCCGAAATTTCCACGGATCGACGGGTTTACCAGTGCATGGAATGGGGTAATGATCTTGGTAAGAGATTTCGTGTAGTTGTAACTTATGCTTGGCGTGTTCTTCCTTCCGCATCACACAGTCGGATTACTGACGGTTAACTGATCGACTGAACGACTTCCCTTCCGACGTCGGACCCGCGGTGCCCGCGGCGTACGGCGAGATCGACGCGCGAGAGGTGGTTGGAGCATGGCCGATCTGGAGACGGCGACGTCCCTTGCCCCAATGGTTGCCGAATTCGATTCGGCGACCGCGAGCACGCCGCTGCGCCGGGTCGCGGAGCGGCTGCGCGCGGTGTTGCCCCCCGGGTGGCGCGTCGAGATCGTCGACGCCCCACCCCCGCGTTACGGCAACCGCGCCCCACTCCTGCGGGTGGTCATGCCACCCGACTGATCATCCGGTCCAGCCGAGCGGCATGAGCAGCGACTTCTGCTCGCAGAACGAATCCAAGCCCTCTGGGCCGTTCTCGCGTCCCAGCCCGGAGGCCTTGTAGCCGCCGAACGGCGAAGTCGGGTCGAACGCATACCAATTGATCGCGTAGGTGCCGGTACGCACCCGCGCCGCGATCTCGGCGCCGTGCTCGACGTCGGCCGTCCACACCGAACCGGCGAGGCCGTAGACCGAGTCGTTGGCGATGGCGACGGCCTCGTCCTCGGTCTCGTACGGGATGACCGACAGCACCGGCCCGAAGATCTCCTCCTGGGCGATGGTCGACTTGTTGTCCACGTCCGCGAAGATCGTCGGCTCGATGAACCAGCCGCGGTCCAAGCCCTCCGGGCGGCCGCCCCCGAGCACCAGTCGTGCGCCCTCCGCCTTTCCCTTGGCGATGTAACCCTCGACCCGGTCCCGCTGTCGCTCGGAGATCAGCGGACCCAGTTGCACGCTCGGATCGCTGGGGTCGCCCACCTTCATCGTCTTCACGTGTCCGACCAGCGCGTCGAGTATTTCGTCGTACCGGCTGCGCGGAACGAGGATGCGGGTCTGCGCGACACAGCCCTGACCGCTGTTCATCAGGCCGGAGAACGCGAGCATCGGGATGCCTGTCGCGACGTCCATGTCCGGCAGCAGGATCGCCGCCGACTTGCCACCGAGTTCGAGCGAGACACTCTTGAGCTGACCGGTGGCGATCGCGCCGATCTTGCGGCCGACCGCAGTGCTCCCGGTGAAGGTCACCTTGTCCACACCGGGATGGGAGACGAGGTACTCGGCCGCGTCGGGCTCGGCGGGCAGCACCGAGAGCACGCCTTCGGGCAGCCCGGCCTCGGTGCAGATGTCGGCGAGCATATTGGCCGTGATCGGCGTCAGCGGGGACGGCTTCAGTACGACGGTGCAACCGGCCAGCAGGGCGGGGGCGAGCTTGTTGGCCGCGAGGAACAGTGGAACGTTCCAGGCGGTGACCGCCGCGACGACGCCGCGCGGCTCGCGGGTGACCCGTGTGGTGCCGAACCCGCCGACCCGGGTCTCCTGCCAGGGGAAGGACTCGGCCAAAGCCGCGTAGGCGTCCAATGCGGCGACCGCCGGGATCTGATTCAGCGTCATCGCGATCATTTGCGGTGCGCCGACCTCGGCGGTCAGCGCGGCGAGCAGATCGGCGGAGCGCTGTTCGATCAGCCGGGCCACGCGGGTGAGCACCGCGGCGCGCTCCTTCGGCGGCGTGGCAGGCCAGGGGCCGTGGTCGAAGGCGTGCCTGGCCGCGGCGACCGCGGCGTCCACATCGGCCCGGCTCACCGCGGGCACGCTGCCCACCGGCTCGACCGTGACCGGCGAGATGACCTGGATGCGCTCGGCGGTGGCTGGAGCGGTCCAGCGGCCGCCGATGAACAAGCTGTCGTAATGCATGAGAACACGTTACAGTTTTGCCCCCTCCTCTGTCTGTAACCTGTTCTAATTTTGGCCGATCGCGAGGCCCTGACCGGTGTGAATCCCGACCTCTCGGTTCGCTTTTCGCAGAACGCACTATTGCGTTCTGTTGCTGGAAAGGGGATGCTGTAGCGACATATCGGCTTGCTCCATTACCGAACCGTTACCGCAAACTGGGGAGTCCGAGTCATGGCGGTGCAAGTGATCGGCCGGTCGCTGATGACCAGTGATCAAACCGAGCATCAGGCTAAGTGTGTCGGCAGCGGTGGGTGGGTGGTCTCCTTCCTACCCGGCCGCACCCTGACGATCGAGCAGGCGACTGCGGCTATGCAGGCAGCCGAGGCGGTCGCCGCCGTCGGGATGCTGGCCGACATGGTCGGTCTGACCACGCTCGAGACCGTCGGGTTGGCTATGCGGGAATCGCCGTGGAGCGAGCCCGTGCACGCGCCGTGCGGGAAGCGGCACTGGCGTCGAGGATGGCTGGAGCCTTACCTCGGCTAACTTTTAGTTGCCACAACGACCAGATTGCTCACAAGTAACTCTCGCATCATGGGTACCCGGACCAACCACCACGCCCAGTGGGGGTGGTAGCGCGGAAAGACGGTGTGCACCTCGGCCGGAGTGCCTGCTGCCCAGCGCAATCCGTCCGCGGCCCGCACCGCGAACAGCGACCTGCCGAACCTGTTCTTGGGTTCGCGTCCGTGCTTGCGCCGGTAGCGGCGCGCGGCGTACTCGCCACCGAGATAGTGCCACGGCCCGGTCTCGTGCCCGCCGAACGGGCCGTGCCACACCGTGTAGGAGAGCACGATCAACCCGCCGGGCCTGGTCACCCGCACCATCTCCTCGGCCATCACCCACGGCTTCGAGACGTGCTCGGCGACGTTCGACGAGAAACAGATGTCGAGCGCGTCGTCGCGGAACGGCAGCGCCATCCCGGACCCGCGCACCGCGCCCGCCACCGAGAGCCCGGCGGCGTGCATCTCCGACGGGTCGGGTTCCACCGGTATGTAGCGGGCCCCCGTGTGGGCGAACTCGTCGGCGAAGTAACCCGGTCCGCCGCCCACGTCGAGGATCGTCGCGCCGTCCAGCGACCGGCCGGTGAGGTCGGCGTAGAAGTCGGCGATCATCGCCGCGGTGTCGGCCGCCAGACCTCCGTAGAACAGCGCCGGGTCGGTCTGCTCGAACCGGAAACTACCGAGCAGCCGCAGCGACCGGCGCAGGGTCGCCCGGCGGGCGAACCGGGGCGAGCTGCCGCGCGTCGGCGTTTTTTCGGCTTTGAGCACGGCGCCGAGTCTCGCACAACCCCGATGGTGGGCCTCTCGGGCGGGTGCTCGGGTTAGGGTGTAGCGCGACATCCGACGTTCCCAACCGGGACCTACTGACCGAGAGAAGCTCCACCGTGCGCGAAGTCCTCCTGCTCTGCTGGCGTGACACCGGGCACCCGCAGGGCGGCGGCAGCGAGCGGTACCTCGAGCAGGTCGGCGCGCAGCTCGCGGCACGCGGGGTCAAAGTCACCCTGCGCACCGCCCGCTACCCCGGGGCGCCGCGGCGGGAACGTGTCGACGGCATCGACATCAGCCGGGCGGGGGGACGCTACACGGTGTACCCGCGGGCGCTCGCCGCGCTCCTGCTCGCCAGAATCGGCCTCGGCTCGTTGCGCGGCGTGCGGCCCGACGCGGTGATCGACACCCAGAACGGCATCCCCTTCTTCGCAGCCGCCGCCACCACGGCCCCGTCGGTGGTGCTGGTGCACCACGGACACCGCGAGCAGTGGCCGGTGGCGGGCCGGGTGGTCGGTCGCATCGGCTGGTGGATCGAGTCGCGGCTGTCGCCCCGCGTGCACCGGCGCAACCAATACCTGACCGTTTCGCTGCCCTCGGCGGAAGAACTCGCCACGCTCGGTGTGGACCGTGCGCGAATCGCGGTGGTCCGCAACGGAGCCGAACCGGTTCCAATCGACGCGCCGACGGGCGCCGCGGAAACCCGCACTGCCGCACCCACTGTCGTGGTGTTGTCCCGGCTGGTGCCGCACAAGCAGATCGAGGACGCGCTCGCGGCCGTGGCCCGGCTGCGTGACCGTATTCCCGGTCTGCGTCTCGACGTGATCGGCGGCGGCTGGTGGGCGGACAACCTGCGTGACAACGCCCGTGAACTCGGCATCGCCGACGCCGTCACCTTCCACGGGCACGTGGACGAGCGCCGCAAGCACGAACTGCTCGCCCGCGCCTGGGTGCACGTGCTGCCTTCCCGGAAGGAAGGGTGGGGCCTGGCGGTGATCGAAGCCGCTCAGCACGGTGTGCCGACGGTCGGATACCGGAGTTCGCGCGGGCTCACCGATTCCATCGTCGACGGCGCCACCGGCATCCTGGTCGACGACGTCGCCCAGTTGGCCGACGCCGTCGGCGATCTGCTGGACGATCCGGGAGCGCGCACCGTCATGGGTGAGAAGGCCCGCGCCCGCGCTCGCGAATTCTCTTGGGAGCAAACCGGAAAGGGCGTGTACGAGGTCCTGGTCGCCGCTGCCCGCGGTGAGCATGTCACCGGATTGATCGCGCCCCGGACGGTCGACTGAACCCAGCGCGCCGAGAAGCGCGGGTGTGTTCGTCGCGGAGGCCGGTGCTCACGGGGAGCCGTTGCTCGGGCAGTCGCGTGCGGGTCGGTCCTAGCGCTGCGTTCTGGCGCGGGCGCGGGCGCGCGTACTCAGAGCGACCAGCGGGCCCGCGACGAGTAGCGCGGCCCACAGCATATGGGCGGCGGCGGTGACGGAGCGTTGCGCGGTCGTCGATCCACCGCGCTCGATGACACCGGGCACGCGATACAGCGCCAGGTCGGCGTCCTCGTAGATCCGCTCCAGTTGGGCGAGAGTCGTCGCCGATGCGCCGAGCGGCCCGGGGGTGGTCCGTTCGACGAGGACCCAGCCGACTCCGAGGCCGGCCAAGTCCGCAGCCGAGGCGCCGTGGAGCAGACGTGTTTCCGTTTCTCGCGCGCGAGAACCTTCGCCGGACACCGTACGCCCGCGCACCGGAAGCTCACCGGTCTGCAGGACGTCGTTGGGCAACATGCGCGGCGCCGGGTCGAGCACGGGCGCCGGTCCGCTGTAGCGGAACTTGCGGAACATCCCGCCCGGCAGCACCGCGACGTCGCCGGGGCCGTCCATACGTTCGGCGACCTGCTGCCAACCGGCGGGATAGTGCACCGCCCGCACGGCGCCGCCGACGCCCCACGCGAGGTCGTAGAACGGCAACACGAGAAGGACGACGAATACCGCCGCGACCGTGGACGTCACGGCCGGAGGCGCCGCCGCAGGCCGATCTGTTGTCGTGAACCGCTGTGCGGACGAAAGGCGCCGGGCCGCCACCGCGCATCCCGCCGCCGCGCACAAGGCATAGGCGGGCATGGCGAGGGCCACGTACTTCTGGGTGTCCCGCAGCAGTCCCGCGCCGGGCACGTGGGTGACCAGCCACTCCAGTGCGTGCATTCCCCACGCCGTCGCGCCGAGCGCGGGAAACAGGACCGCGACCGCCGCGAGCAGGAGCAGCGCGCGGCGGACATGGCGGTTGTCCGGGTCGGCGCCGCCCTTGGCGACGGAGCGCACGCCCAGCGCGACTATCACCAGCAACAGCAGCGTCGCGATCGTGGCCAGCGGCGTGGCGCGCGAATCCGGTACCGCTTCGGAGTTCCAGATCCCGCCGAGGCCGGCCAGGCTGCCGAGCGTGCCGAGGCCGGGTTCGGCACGAGCGGCGAAGGCCGCGATGCCCGCGGGATCGGACGGCTCACTGCCCGCGCCCGACAGCACCGTCGCGGCGAGCCATGGCGCCGAGCCGACCAGCCACAGGACGAACGTAGCGGGCAGTTGGCGTCGATGGACCAGGGCGAACGCGGTCGCGCCCGCCAACAGCGCACCGGTCGGTGTGAGCCCCGCGGCGGCGAGGAATCCGGCCAGGGCCGCCCAGGCGGTCGCCGTTCGCGCACTCCCGCGCTGCGCCGCCTCGATGGGCAGTTTCCTCCGGTCTCTGCGCGCCGCGTCGGATCGCGCGCCGTTGCGGAAACGTGCCGTCGAGTCGGCTGCTGTGGCCGCGCCGAGGCGTTCGGACGAACCGGTTGTCGGTGCGTCCACCGGTTGGGCTTCATCGGTCTGCCCGCCGGTCTCGGTCGTATCCGAGATCGGGGCTTTGTCGACGTGCTCGGCTTCATGCGGTGGGCGGTCTGCTACCAGGTCGTTCTCGGGCTGGGCCGGTGGATGCGACAGAAATCCCTCGCGTTTCTTCGCGGTGGCCGTCGATCGGAGGCGGTAGGCGGCCAGGGCTGTCCACGGCAGAGCGGCATAACCGGCCAGCAGGCTCCAATGCCCCTGTAGCAGGCGCTCGGCCACGTACGGGTTCCACAGCGCCACCGTCGCGGCGACCAGTTGTGGCCCGAGCGACGCGCGCAGCAGTACGCGAGCGAGCGTCGCCGCCCCGTACGCCGCGGCCCACAGGGCGACGATCAGGATCGCCTTCACCAGCACCCCACCGTCGACGAACGCCGACAGCACGGCGAGCAGCGCGTCCTGCGGCACCGCCCGCGGCGCCGCGTCGCCGAGACCGAGCGCCGAGTCGGTCGGATAGCTGCGCGGCGTGCTCACCGCGTCCCGCAACAGCAGATACCCCGGCGCGGCCAACGGCCCGGTCACGAGCAGAGCCCCGGCCGCGCTGTACACCGCAGCCACCGCTCGATCCCGACCGCTCCCGCTCACGCCTGAGCACTGTACGTCCCCATCACCGCCGCCGCAGGGCCGAGCGCGCGTGGGCCGTGCCGTTGGCGTTACCGGCCCTGCCGTGTGCGAGCGCCCGAACCGCGCTCCGAAACTGTCGCGTCCGCCGCGAGCAGGTCGCGTGGTCCGGCGGGGCGGGACGCGGGACCGGGTGTGCGGGTGGGACGATGGGCGGCGTGTCTGCTGTCCATCGGTTTCCTGTGGTGGCGGATCTGACGTGGGTGACGGCGGGTGCGATGACCGCCAACGTCGCCGGGTATCTGCTGCAGCTGCTGGCCGGGCGGTGGCTCGGGGTCACCGGATACAGCGAATTCGCGAGTCTGCTCGCGGTGCAGCTGCTGTGTGCGGTGCCCGCGCTGGCGTTGCAGAACGTGGTCGCCCGGGAACTCGTGCGCGGGGCGGGAATGGCGGCGCTGCGGGGGCTCCAGTGGCGGTGCGCGGTGATCGTGGCCGCGGTGGCCGCGGTGCTGGTGCCGCTGGTCGCCGTCGCGTTGAACGTCGGGGTGGCCGCCACCGCGGCCGCGCTGGGTGCGGCGCCTGCGCTGGTGCTGTTGTCCGGCGAGCAGGGAGTGCTGCAAGGCGGCAGGCGGTTTCGCGCCTTGGGCATGGTGCTCGGCGCCGCCGGGATCGCCCGGGTTTCGCCCGCCCTGGTCGTCCTCGCGCTGGGCGGCGGCGCGACGCTCGCGCTGTGGGCGGCGGCCTGCGGGGTCGCCGCGGCGGCTCTGCTCGCCAGGATCGTCGCCGGTGTGGCGTCCGCGCGCGTCCCCGGCGGAGTCAGAGCCGACGCGGTCGCCGCCGCCCCGGGCGTGTTGCCGGTGCTGCGGGCCGCCCAGGTGCAGGCGGCGCTGATGGCGCTGTCGTCGGCGGACCTGATCGTGGTCCGGATGGTGCTCGACGACGTGGACGCCAGCCGCTACGCGCTCGGCACCATCGCCACCAAGATCGCCTTCTGGTTGCCGCAAGCGGTCGGTGTCGTGCTCTATCCGCGGATGGCGCAGCCGACGCACTCGGCGGGCGCTATCCGGGCGGCGCTCGCGGTGCTCAGCGGGATCGGCTTGATCGCGGTGCTCGGCGCCGTGCTCGCCGCGCCGCTCGCTCCGCTGCTGGCGGGCGAGGACTACGCCCCGATCCAGGATCTGCTGTGGGTGTTCGCGCTGCACGGCGCGCTGCTGGCCGTGCTGCAAGGCGCGGTGCTGTCGGCCATCGCCGTCGACCGCACTTCGCTCGCGCTGGTCACCTGGCTGGGCCTGGTCGTCGAAGTCACGTTGATGCTCACGCTGGCCCGCTCGACACCGGCGCTGATCATCACGGCCGTATCGGTCGCGGCCACCACCACCCTCGTGGTCGCCGTCATCGTCCTGCGCGCGGCCGATCACACCACACGTCCGGAGCCGCTGCGCCCGGTCGGCTGACCGGAGATCGTTCGCGGTCGACATTTCGAGCGCGGACGATCACGGCGCTGCCCGCGCATTCTTCCGCCCCGTCTGGTGATGCCCGAAGGAGGACGCCACGACGGTTGGCTGCCTGTTTCGCCACCGGGCCGAGTGAGTTGGGGGTGTCCATCCCACCCCGAGGGCGAGATAGCCGAGCGGGCTTCGGCCGCCTCGCGTCCCGGCGTGCGGGCGCGATGCTGCCGATCAATCGAGGCACGCTCGTGTCGCCGAAGCGCGCGGACACCGAAACGAGTTCGGCTCCCCAGCCGCAGGGCGGGGGAGCCGAATTCAGAGGCGGTCAGCCGGATCAGGGTTGTTTGTTGATCCGGATCTGCTCGGTCGGCGCATCGTCGGCGCCACGGTTACCACGCGGAGCGGGACCGGATGAAGCCGCGCCGCTCGGACGCTGGCCAGGGGCGCCGCCCGCCCGTACAGGCCGCGCAGCCGAGCCGCCGCGCAGACCGAGAACCACACCGGCGATCAGCGCGATCACGCCGAGGACGCCGAGGACGATCGGCATGACGCGGCCGTACAGCGACAGCTTGTCGATGTTCTCCTTGGCCACCGAGATCTGCGACTCGATCGTGTTCTCGTCGAACACCAGGTGCGACTTCAGCGCGGTGACCTCGGGCTTGTCCGCGGTGCGCGAGTAGTACAGGTGCAGTGCCTCGCCGCCCTTGACCACGGTGCCGGTCTCCGGCTCGACCCACAGGTCACGGGTGTTGGTGTAGTAGCGCGTCATGGTCACCGGGGCCTCGCCGCCCTCGACGCCCCACTTGGCAGCGGGCAGGCTCAGCCGGTTGGTCGGCGCCTGCACGACGTCCCAGAGGCTGGTGGCGGGCACCGACATCTGGAAGTGGTAGACCTTCGTGTTGTTGACCTCGGTCTCGCCCATGAAGTTCACGTCGTAGGTCTTACGCGTGTTGAGGTCGAAGTACGGGTAGCTCTTCTTCTCGGTGCCGATCGGGAACCGGTACTGCAGACCTGTGTGCTGCACCGGCTCGGCGATGCTCTCGCCCTGGGGGTTCGTCGTCACCGCGATGGAGCCGTTCGGGTCCGTGTCGACCGGCATGCCGGTTACGCGGTCGATGGTGACCCGGTCGATGGTCGCGGTCAGCAGTCCGGTGTCGCCCTGCTTGTCGATGCGCCGCAGCGTCTGGCCCGCCTGCACGGTCATCTGCTGGGCGTCGGCGGGCTCCTCGACGGTGAGGAAGCGCTGCGAGACCAGCGGGACGTTGGTATCGACCTTGGCCGAGCCCTCCGGCGCGGTCAGCGACTTGGAGTCGAGCACGAGGCTGTCCTCCCCCTGCTGATTCGTCGCGATCGTGGTGATCTCCAGATCGAGGGGAGTCTTCGCCAGTTTGTCGACGGTGTAGGTCGGGATCATGATTGCGGCGACGATCAGCAACGCGCCGAGACCCACGAGCAGGCAGGCCACCGTCCTTCTGGTACCGGCACTCAGTGCCATGCAAACTCTCCTCGTCGTAGAACACAGGTCGCTCCGGCGAGCACTGCGGGCAGGCCGCGGCACTCGTGAGCCCCGACACTAACAGTCCGATGTCGTACTATGCCGCGTCGAGGCCGGAAACGGCCGAGAAATCGCCCGAGTCTAACGCGAAATCTGAAACGTCGGGTTATCAACTGTGGATTCGCAAGGCAGACTGGAGCCGATGACAGCGACCCTGCCTACCCCCACGCCCGCCGGAGAACGGGTGCGCCCGCGCGCGTTCGTGCCCGCGCTGGAAGGCATGCGCGGGATGGCCGCGCTCGGCGTGCTGCTGACCCACGTCGCCTTCCAGACCGGAGAATCCGGCACGCCGGTCGTCGGCCGGGTGTGGGGACGGTTCGACATGGCGGTGGCGGTGTTCTTCGCGCTGTCGGGGTTCCTGCTCTGGCGGCCGCACGCCGCGGCCGCGCGCGGACTCGACTCCGCGCCGCCCGTCGGCTACTACCTGCGGCATCGTGCCGCACGCATCCTGCCCGCCTACTGGGTGGTGGTGTGCGCGGTCCTGGTGTTGCTGCCCAGCGCCGCCGGGACCGCGGGCCTGCGGGTGTGGGTGTCGAACCTGGCGCTGCTGCAGATCTACGTGCCCTTGACGCTGACCGACGGTCTCACGCAGATGTGGAGTCTGTCGGTGGAGGTGGCCTTCTACTTGGTGCTGCCCGTGCTGGCGTTCGCGCTGGTGCGCCTGCGCGGGTCAGCGGCGCGCCTGCGGGTGCCGGTGCTGCTCGCCGTGGCCGTCGTCAGCCTCGGCTGGAACTTCATTCCGGTGCCGACTCCGGACGCGATCCACGCGGACAACTGGTTGCCCGGCTATCTGCCCTGGTTCGCCGCGGGCATGCTCCTGGCGGAGCTCGCCGAACATAGCGTTCGGCTATCACGCTGGTGGAAAATCGGGGCGAATCAGCCCCTGATGTGGACGGTCGCGACGGCCGCCTTTCTGCTCGCGGCAACCGATGTGGCCGGTCCCGCCGGGCTCACTCGGGCCGAGCCTTGGCAGTACGTGGTGAAGATGGGACTCGGCGCGGTCATCGGGTTCGCCTTGCTCGCGCCATTGGTGTTGCGGGATCCGGCGGCGCGCGGGCACCGCTGGCTCGAGTCGCCGGTGGCCGCTGCGCTCGGGCGCTGGTCCTACGGCATCTTCATCTGGCACCTCGCGGTGCTGTCGATCGTGTTCCCGGTGTTCGGCATCCTGCCCTTCCAAGGCGACTTCGGTTACGTCCTGGTGCTCACGGTCGCCATCACCCTTCCGGTCGCCGCGGCCAGTTACGCGCTGGTGGAGGAGCCGGTGCGGCGCTGGGTCCGCAGCCGGGACCGGGTCCGGCGAACCGCGGAACCCGAGCCCGCGCCCTGATCGTCGCGGTCAGCCGTCCAGTTGCCGGTGCATGTCCACCAGGTGGTGGCGCAGCTCGTGCAGGGTGTGCACCGCGAGCCAGCGCAGCGAACGCTCGTCGGGCTCCGGGTAGGGAAAACGCAGCGTGCGCTCCCAGTCGTCGTCGCCGAGCCGCTCCAGCACGTTGGCGAACAGCAGCGCGGCGTCGCGGATCTGGCGGGCCACGTCCGCGGGATTCTGCTCGGCGTAGCCGTCGTACTCGACGCGCTCGTCCCGGCCCATCGGCGTGACGGTCGGGTTGTCCGAGCGGCGGGCCTCCAGCACGCGCTCGCGCTGGGCCAGCAGGACATCGCGCATGTGGCAGGCGTATTCCAGGGGCGACCAGACATCGGGCTTGCCGCGCTGTCGTAGTCTGCCGCTGTCGCTACCGAGCAGATCGGCGTATTCCACGGCGTGCTCCCGTGCCAGCGACGGCACGTCGGCCGCCGAAGCCAAGTCGTAGACGAAACCGCATTCGGCACAGGTGTTCACGCGTGGTCACGTTAGCAACCAGTGCCGTTGCGTCGCATTGCGAATGGGCGCCTCGGCGACCCGAGACCGTTCGTGCGTTCCGGTCGGCGCGTCGGCGCGTGACGACGACCGGTGAGCGGTCAGCGCGGTGGCGCCGAAGGCTCGGCATCCTCCGACCGGCCGCCACCGGCTCGTTCGGCGCGTTTCGGCCGGGGCAGCGCCGCGACTCCCACCGCGACGATCGCGACCAGGGCGGGCAGTTGCACCAGCAAGGACCCGCCCATATAACCCTCGGACGAGCGCCATGGACCGGTGGACAGCACGGCGGCCGAGAGCATCGTGCCCACACCCGCGACGACGACGAGGGCCCGGGCGGGGAGATACGACGTCCAACGATGCGCGGCCAAGGCGATCACTGTGACGCCCGCGCCCACCGGACCGGCGATCACGGTGGTCGCACCGGCGAGTCCCACCGCGCCCAGCCAGCGGCGGCCCCAGGTATCCGGCACTTCGCCGCGCGCGTCGGGGGCAGGGGAGTGCGTGTCGGCGCGGACCTGCTCGGATTCGACCGCATCGGTGCGGGTCGATCCGCGGCCGCGACGGGGGACGGCCAGGACAGCGAGCGGCAGGAGCAGCAGCAGGCCGCCGAAGATGCCGAGGCGATACCAGCGATCGACCGGGAAAGCGACCGTCACCGGGCCGGTGGCATCGGCAGGCAGCAGCCAGGCCTGCCGCCAGCCGTCGACCACCACCGGTTCGAGCGCGCGCCCGTCCGCGCTGGTCGCGCGCCATCCGACGTTGGTGCTCAGCGGCAGCACGAGCAGGCGGGTTCGGGCGTCGGACACCGGCGGAGCGGAGGTTTCCGTCCCGGAGCGGTTCAAGCGCAGCCGATCCACGAAGAACAGGTCCGTCGGCCCGACCGCCACGTCGGCCCGGCCCTGCGGCAGCGCGAGCTCGCCCGGTGCCCCGGACTCCGGCTCGGCCGCGTCGTCGGTGCACACCCGGGCGGGAACCGGTGCGCCGGAACGCAATTCGCCGACGGTGGCGGTGACCGTGGTGCGCAAAGTGCGCCCGCCGGCGTCGATCGTCGGGCCCAGCGCACACGGGACGGTGATCTCGCGGTCCAGTGGCGCGGCCGTGGGGTAGTCCGGCCCCAGGACCGTCACCTCCGCCAGGCCGGACGGCTGGGTCTGCACGAAGCCGAGCGCGGTCTTGTCCAGTACCGGCCGCCAGGTCCGCATGCTGAGCTCGATGCGATCGGTCACGGTGGGGTGCAGGGAGATTCGCGTCGGCGCGCCCGGATCGCCGTCGTCCAGCTCGCGCACTTGCGGACCGTCACCGAGATTCACCGTCACCGAGGTGGGCGCCGCGGGCAGGCCGCCGAGCGATGGGGTCAGTTCCAGGCCGGTCACCAGCGCGGGCTCGGGCAGCTCGATCGTGAGGGTCGGCCTGCCGCCGGTCAGTTCGCGGACCGAGTCCTCCGGTGCGGTCCAGCTGGTACGCGGATCGCCGTCGGTCGCGGCGAAGGCGGCGCCGCGCAAATCGCCCACGTCGGCTTTGCCCCTGGCCACCGGGCGGGCGCGGTCGGTGAGCAGCGCCTCCAGGGCCGGACCCTGCCTGGTGCGGACGGTCAGTTCCGGGAAGACCGCCATCGGCTCCGGAACGGTCAGCGTGCGCTGGAACGTGCCGGGCTCCTCCGGCGCCAGGGCCAGACCTTTGCTGCAACGCACCCGGTCGGGCGCGTCGAAACACGCGCTGCGGCCGGGGAATTCCTGGCCGAGATCCCACGCCCGCACGCGAGCGTCGGCTGGACCCGACGGCACCACGGTCCGGTGCCGGATGTCTACCCGCACGGGCGCGTCGCGCTGCGAATAGTCGTCCAGCGCGAGTTCGCTGAGGCCGAATTGCCCGCCGCCGGAGCCGCCTTCGGTTCGAATGGCGGTGATGGTCAGCCACTCGGTGCGGCCCGCGGGCAGTGAAACCGAGACCGGCACACCGGGTTCGGAGACCCGGACCGAGACGGTGCCGTTCGCGGTGCGCACTTCGATCCACTTGATCGGGTCGCCGATGGCGGCCGAACTGGTCGTCATGCTGAGCTGCCCGGCTCGGATGGGGCGATCGAGATCGAGCCGGAGCCACTGGCCGAGGGCGCGTTCGATGCCGTTGCTGATCCACGCGGTGGCCGGGTCGCCGTCGACGACGGCCGCGGTCGAACTGCCCGGCGCCGCTCCGCCGAGCTGGGTGGCGTCCGCGGCCGAACTCGACGCGGTGATCGTGGCGCCGGACCATTCACCGCGCACCAGTTCCGCGCCGGGCACCGGATAATCGGGCACCAGGTTGTGCGTGCGGCGCGCGTCGTCGGGGGCGCGCAGCGCCGAGTTGTGATTGTCCACCCGGCCGAAATCGGCTTCGCGATCCATCGGCGTGTCCGTGACGGTCACCGGGCCGATCGGCAACCCGGCCTCGGCCGCGTCGGCGGCGAGCAAGGTGGGGGTCCGGTTGGCGCCCGGGTCACGATGCATTCGCTCGAGCACTTCCGGTCCACCCTGGACGACCGGAACGTCCCCCAGCGGAACGGTGTACGCGCCGGGGAACGCCTCCGGTGCGCCGGTTCCGCCTCGTACCTCGGCGGGCGTGCCCGGTCCCGGCGCGTCCACCCGGTAGATCTCGATGGCCGGGTACGGCGGGCGCAGGTCGCCGTCGGCCACCAGGTCGTCGGCGATCACCACGGATTCGATCGGATCGCCGAACTCGGCCACCTTGCGCAGGCCGGGCGAGCCGTCGAGCGCCTGGTGGGCGAGTATCGGCCGGGTCGAGCGGGAAGTCTCCGGGTCGAGGTCGTTACGCAGGACGACGACGCCGATGCCCTGGGCCGTCAGTGTCGCGGCGAGCCCCGCCGAGGGCCTGCCGTCGGCGATGAGCCGCTGCACCGAATCCATCGCGCGAATGGTGCCGGGCGGGTTCAGCGGCACCGCGTCGCGGACCGCCCAGGGGGTTTCGGCCAGCGCTTGCAGCGGTTCGTCGCGGGTGAGTCCCCAGACCTGGCTGCCGAAGGGAGCGCCGGGCACCACCAGAGCGCGGGTGTCGACGGCGTTGTCCGCCAGCCAGTCGGCGGTCTGCTGCCAGTACGCGGGCACGTGGTCGTAGGCGCCGCGCGGCGCGAGTCTGCCGGTCCAGGCCAGTGAGGTGGACAGGGCGAGCGCGGTGAGGATCAGTGCCGCGACCGCGACCGCGCGGTCCCGTTCCGGGTGCGCGAACGCGCCGCGCCAGACCGGCAGCGGCGCGGAGGCGGGCAGCGGAACCCGGGCGAGCAGCTGAGCCAGCCCGAGCACGAGCGGGATACGGATCAGCGGCTCCAGCTTGTGCACGTTGCGCAGCGGGGCGCCGCCGGAGTCCAGGAAGACGCGCACCGACTCCGCGAACGGTCCACCCAGCTCACCGACGAATCCGGCGCAGATACCGACCAGCCCGACACACAGGATCAGCACGAGCCTGCCGCGATACGGCATGGACCGCAGAGCCAGGCCCGCCATGCCCGCCGCCGCGACCAACCCGGTCGCCAGCACCGCCGCAGGCTGGGTCACCAGCACCGCGCCCGCGATACGCTCCGGCGAGACGAACGGCGTCCAACTGTCGGTGCCGCGCAGCACTTCGCCCAGCGACGCCCACTGTGTGGTCACGCCCGAGGACTCGATGTAGTCCAGGAACGGGGGGCTCACCTTGCCGAGCAGCAGCAGCGGCACCACCCACCAGAACGTGGCCAGCACCAGCAACGGGATCCACGCCGCGGTGAAACGCCACCACCGCCGGTTCGGCCGGTAGGACGCCCACCACAGCAGAGCGGGCAGGAAGGCGGCCACCGTCGCGACCGCGTTGACCGAGCCCATCAAGGCCAGCGCCAGCGCGCTTCCGGCGGGCGAGGCGGCTCCGCCCCGCCGCCGGTCGCGCCGGGCGACGCCGAGCGCGGCGGGCGCCAGCAGCACCCACGGCGCCAGCATCATCGGCAGCGTCTCCGAGGAGATCGACCCGATGGTGGTCAGTACCCGTGGCGACATCGCGAAGGCGAGCGCGGCGACGACGCGCGACCCGCGCGTCCCGATGCCCAGCGTTTCGCAGAGGCGGACGATCCCCCAGAATCCAGCGAGCAGCAGCAGCGCCCACCAGATCCGCTGCGTCACCCAGGCGGGCACGTTCAGCACATGGCCGAGCGAGAAGAACGCACCGTGCGGGAAGAAGTATCCGTAGGCCTGGTTCTGCACCTGGCCCATCGGCGCCTGGCTACTCCACAGATGGCTCGCGCGTGCGAGAAAGCCGAGCGGATTCTGCGCCAGGTCGTATTTCGTGTCGGCGACCGTGAGGCCGGGCGCCTGCGCGAAGGTCAGCAGGAACGCCGCGACGACGGTCGCGGCGAACCAACGTCTGCCCAGCGGCGCGGTGCTGTGCTGCCCCGGCGCCACGGGCGATCCGAGCGAGTCGGCGGGTGAAGCGGAGGTCAGCGGGTCAGCGGCTGCCGTACTCAACGTTGTTCAGCAGCGAGGAGTCCTTGTCGCCGCTGCGGTCGATGTCCGGTCGCGTGTTCTGCTGGATCGCCATGGTGATCAGGAAGACACCGATAACGCCCAGCACGGCGCCCGCGACGGCACTCGCAACACCAGGGACAGCAAACTTCATCGCGGCACTCCAATACGTCGATGCAGGCACGTTCCCGGTCAACCTAGCAGGGCGTCCGGTATTTGTATGCGTTCAGGCCGCCGAATCTCCGGCGGCTTGTCCGGCGGACCGCCGCCTGGAGCGCACCGAGCAGCTCGGCACGCTGCTGCCGGACGGTCCCGATCGGGCGCTTCAGCGCGAGGGCAGAGCGCAGTGCAGCGCGTCGAGGAGGGTGCGCAGTTTCGCGGTCGTCTCGTCGAGTTCCGCCTGCGGGTCGGAGGCCGCGACGATGCCGCCGCCCGCGTGCGCCCGCACGGTACGGCCGTCGGCCGAGAGTTCCGCACAGCGGATCGCGACCACCCAGGCGCCGTCGCCGTCCGCGTCGCACCAGCCGACAGCGCCGCCGTAGAACCCGCGGTCTTCCTCGATCTGCGTGATTGTGTCCAGAGCCAGATCGGTGGGGGTGCCGCAGACCGCGGGCGTCGGGTGCAGCAGCAGCGCCAACTCGAGTGCGGTGATCGTGGCGTCGCTCAGGCGGCCGGTGATCGGCGTCGCCAAGTGCCACACCTCATGGGTGCTGACCAGCTCCGGTGTGTCGGGAATCGACAGTTCGGCGCAGATCGGGCCGAGCCGCGCCCGGATCCAGTCGATCACGAACGCGTGCTCGTCGCGATTCTTGGTGCTGGTCAGCAATTCCCGGGCCTGGGCGGCATCGGCATCCGGGTCGGGCAGCCGCGGCGAGGTGCCCGCGAGCGGGCGCAGCGTCACGATGTCGCCCTGCCGAGCGATCAGCACCTCCGGCGTCGCCCCCACCAGGGTGGCGCCGGGGCGTCCGGCGGGCGTCAGGTCGACCGCGAAGACGTTCGCGTGCGGATGCCTGGTCAGC
Organism: Nocardia asteroides; assembly: GCA_019930625.1. Lineage (NCBI taxonomy): Bacteria > Bacillati > Actinomycetota > Actinomycetes > Mycobacteriales > Nocardiaceae > Nocardia > Nocardia asteroides. The sequence goes on along the minus strand of CP082844.1, from coordinate 1,617,647 downwards.
AGGTGCCCGGCGACGACTTCCGGGTCGAGCGCCGAACGCGCCTCGGCCAGCACCGAACGCGCCGCGACCACTTTGCGGAGTGGTTGCGCGGGATCGTTGAGCTGCTCGACCAGCTTCGTCACGCGCGCCACGTGCTCGGCCGGGCTCGGTATCTCGGCCACCACTCGCACGTCGGGCAGATCCGGCAGCGCGGCGGGCCGCCAGGGACCCGCCGTGTGCTCGGCGTGCTCCGGCACACACAGCGCGGCGGGCTTGCGTGGATCGAAGGGCAACGCACCGACGACCAGCTCCGCGCGGCCCTCCCGCAGCGCTGCCCGCGCTTTTCGCGCGTCGTCGAAGAAGACGCGGCTCCCATGACCCCGAACAACTCCGTCGGCCCGAGCAAGCAGGAACCCATCCATGACCCCAACCTAACCCCGTCGACGCGCCCCATCGCGCTGGAGCGATCCAGATCTCACGCGTGCGCGGCCGGGGAGTTCTTGCCCGGTGGGACCAGTAGAACGGGGCGGTGGCAGTGCTTGAGGACGGCGTCGGCGACGCTGCTGTGCAGGAGCGCGCGAATCCCGGTGGCGCCACGGGTGCCTGCGACGATGATGTCGACGTCCAGCTCGTCGGCGCAATCGACGATGGCGTTCCAGATGGTCGTGGTGCATTCGGCGGTGCGCGCCTCGGCGTTCAGTCCCGCCGACTCGGCCAGCCGCACGCCCTCGGCGTTGGTGGCGCGCGCGTCGACGTAGGCGATGTCCTCGAGCTGGTCGTCGGGCACCCATTCCGGTTGCATGACGCCCGAAAGCCCGGACAGGCGAGCGGCTTGACGCACCATGGGCTCCCAGGCGGTCAGCACGATGGCTCTATTCGCGCTGAGGAATCGCCCGGCGTATTGGACGGCGCGTTTGGCGTTCTCCGAGCCGTCGTAGGCGATGAGCATCAGATCGCAGGGCACGATGACCTCCTGGGCAGGCGCATGCCGACACCATGAGGTTACCCTCGGCGGCGCGCGTCAACCGGCTCGTTTTCCGGCTTCCACCTGCGAGAACGCGGGCCGCGACCAACCCGGCCGCGGTGATGTCCGGTGTATCCCGTCCGGGCGTGAGCGACGGCAGGCGGCGCGCGGCCGGCGCCGGCGCGCTGCCGGAGGGCGGCGACACGAAATCGCTCCGAGGCGGCCCCGCGCCGGGACGGCCATTCGGTGCCGCGCGCGAGTTACCTGCCCGGTAGGGCTGGAGCGACTGCGGTCGCGCACCTCGCGACGAGTACGGTTGGCCTCTATGCGGAAGACGCCTCTGCTCGTCCTCGCCGTTCTCGCCGCCGTCGCGACCGCCTGCTCGAACGGCGGCTCCACCGAGTCGGCCTCGTCGAGCACCACCACGCCGGAAGCGACCACCGCAGCGATCCCGGCCACCGGCTCGGCGCCCCCGGACTGCAACGCCGGATACCTCGCGCAGTTCACCACCCGCGGGAAACTCGCCCAGTTGCTGACCGTCGGCGTCACCGGCGCCGCCGATGCCACCGGCGTGGTGCGCGATGAGCAGATCGGCGGCATCTTCGTGGGCGGCTGGACCGACGAGGCGCTGCTCGGTTCCGGGCAGATCACGCAGGTGACACAGGCCGCCAAGGTACCGCTGATGGTCACCATCGATGAGGAAGGCGGCCGCGTCTCGCGGGTGCGCGACCTGATCGGCCCGGCTCCGTCGGCGCGGGAGACGGCCCAGACCATGAGTCCCGAGCAGTACTACAGCGCGACGCTGGCCAGGGGTCGGGCGCTGAAGGACCTCGGCGTGACGGTGAACTTCGCCCCCGATGTCGACGTCAGCTCCCAGCCCGACGACACGGTCATCGGCGACCGCTCCTTCTCCGACGATCCGGCGGTGGTCACCCGCTACGCGGACGCCTACGTCCGGGCTATGCGCGAGGTCGGCGTCGGCACGGTGATGAAGCACTTCCCCGGCCACGGTTCCGCCTCGGGCGACTCGCACACCGGCGCGGTGCGCACCCCGCCGCTGGAGCAGATGCAGACGGTGGACTTGGCGCCGTTCCGCGACCTGGTCGGTTCGGGCGCCGCCGTCATGGTCGGTCACTTGGACGTGCCCGGACTGACCACACCGGACGTCCCCGCCAGCATCAGCCCGGAAACGATGCGTTTGCTGCGCGAGGGCACCGGTTACGGCGCCGCCGCGTTCCAGGGACCGATCTTCACCGACGATCTCGGCGGCATGGCGGCGATCACCAGCCGGATGTCGATCGAAGACGCCGTCGAAGCCGCGCTGCTCGCCGGCGCGGACAATGCCCTGTGGATCACCACCGATGCGGTGCCTCAGGTGCTCGACCGGCTGGAGCAGGCCGTGTCGAGCGGGCGCCTGCCGATGGCGCAGGTGGATGCCTCGGTGTTGCGCATGGCCGCGTTCAAGGGTGCGCTGCCGCGCTGCTGAGCGCGCCGCACGGCCGAGTCGGGCGACTGGTGAGCAAATCGGACCGCCGGAACTTACCTTGGAGTAATATATGAGATTCACCTGTGGTAGGAGTGTTGATGGCGGGCGGTACGAAGCGACTTCCGCGGGCTGTACGCGAGCAGCAGATGCTCGACGCCGCCGTGGAGGTCTTCTCGCGTAAAGGCTTCCACGACACGTCGATGGACGCGATCGCCGCCGAGGCGAAGATCTCCAAGCCGATGCTCTATCTGTACTACGGCTCCAAGGACGAGCTATTCCGTGCCTGCATCCAGCGGGAGGGGCTGCGGTTCATCGAATCGGTCGCGCCCGCGGGCAACCCGTTGTTGACACCACACGAGCAGGTGCGCACCGCGCTGGAGGGCTTCCTCGGTTTCGTCGACCGCAACCGGCGCTCCTGGCAGGTGCTCTACCGGCAGGCCATCGGCCAGCAGGCGTTCGCCTCGGAGATCGAGAACGCGCGCGAACGCGTCATCGAGCTGACCGCCAAACTGCTGGAGTCCAGCGCCAAGCACGCCGAACCGGGGACGAACTTCGACGTTGTCGCGGTCGCGGTGATCGGCGCGGGCGAGGCCATCGCCGACCGGCTGGCCAGTGGCCGCATCGAAGTCGCCGAGGCGGTCGACCTGCTGGACGACTTGGCCTGGCGCGGCCTGGCGGGCCGGAAGAAGACCGAGTAGCCCGCCTTTTTCCCACCCTGGTTGCTTCCGCGCCTCCCTCCTGCCACAGTGCGTGAGTTCGCAAAACGCGGACCGGCTCATTCGATCGAGCCGGGAGAAACGGGGCGGAAGTGTTCGGGTTGCTCAGGCCGTGTGCGCACGGCGCTCAGAAGTACGGAATCGATGCGGCCGAGTGGCGTGCGCATCTGTGCGGTTTGTGTCTCGGGCTGCGGGACGGGCACGGTCAGCTCGCCCGCGCCACCACCAACAAGGACGCGCTGGTGCTGAGCATGCTCACCGAGGCGCAGTCCGGTTCGTCGGCACGCACCACCGCGGCGCCGTGTCCGCTGCGGGGAATGCGCCGCGCGTCGGTGGCCACCGCCGATTCGCCCGGCGTTCAGCTCGCCACCACCGCCTCACTACTGTTGGCGGCGGCCAAGATTCGCGACCACGTGGACGACGGCGAGGTTGCCGCGCTCGCCCGCGCGCCGCTGGCGAAAGCCGCGACGCGCTGGGACCGGGAGGCCCGCGCGGGCGCGGAGCGGATCGGTCTCGACGTCGAACCGCTCGTCGCGGCGCTGAACGCGCAGGTGCGACTGGAGCAGGAGGCGAAAGTCGCGGTGGGCGGTTCGGGCAGGGCGGGGTCGGCCGGGTTCGAGCCGGAATCGCTTGCCGCTTCGCCGCATTGGCGCTCGGCGATGGGGCCGTCGGCCGATCCGCTCGACCGCTTGACCGCGCCGACCCAGCTGTGCGCCTCGTCGTTCTTCGCGCACACCGCCGTGCTGGCCGACCGCCCGGGCAATATCGATGCGTTGCGGCAGGCAGGGTGGGAGTTCGGCCGGATCGCGCATCTGGCCGATGCCGTCGCCGACTACGACGACGACGCCACCCATGATCGCTTCAACCCCCTCGCGATCACCGGCATCACCGTGCCCGAGGCCTACGACCTGCTGCGGCAATCGAATTCGCGCCTGCGCGCGGCCGTCGCGGCGGCCGAGCTGAGCCGGGTGCCCACCGTCCGCTGGATGCTGCTGGACCCGCTGACCGCGGTGCTGCGGCGGCTCGGTCACGGTCTGGGGACCTTCGCCGCCCACACCTGCTCGGCGTCGCCCGATACCGAAGGCTCGCCGCGCGCCGAGGTTCGCGCCCGCGTACCGGGAACCGGGAGCCGTCCGCCGACCCGTCGTCCGGGCGTCGGCGAATCCCTCGCGCTCATCCTGGGCGGCTACTGCACCGGGTACGCGTGCTGCGCCGACCACACTCAGCCGTGCACCGGCGAACGCAAGGACGCCTGGATCAAGAATTGCGACTGCGGCGATTGCGGCGAATGTGACTGCGGCTGCTGCAATTGCGGTGACTGCGGCTGCTGCAACTGCAATTGCGACTGCTGATCCGCACCCGCAGAGCTCGCCGAACGCACTGAGCCGCATCCCGATTCACCCAGATCGGGATGCGGCTCAGCGGATCGTTCAGCGCAGGGTCGCCGTCAGATGCGGGTATCCCTTCTTCGGGTGGCGCAGTGCCAGATCCCAACCACCTTCGGCCTGGTCGGCATACACGTTGACGGTGGAAGGCAGCAGAATCGGCTTACCGAACTTGACCGAGTACGTGGTGTGTTCCGGGATGCGCCCCTCGACGGCGCCGAGGATGGCCGCGGCCGACCACATGCCGTGGGCGATCGACCTCGGGAAGCCGAACGCCTTGGCGCCCAACGCCGAGGTGTGGATCGGGTTGTGGTCACCGGACGCGGCGGCGTAGCGGGTGATCGTCTTCTGATCCACCCGCAACGTGCGCAGCGGCGGCGGCGGGACCTCGTCGGGCTTCGGCTCCTGCTTCGGCCCGCCCGACAGCGAGGTGCGCTGCTGGTGCAGGAACGTGGTGACCTGGTGCCACACCAGTTCCCGCCCCACCTTCACATCGCTGATCGCGTCGACGAGCAGCCCCTTCGGGTGCTCGCGAAGGTTCTCGATGTGCGTGCGGATGTCCAGCGGCTCGCTCACCGAGATGTCCCGGGTGCGCTCGATGACGTTCTGCGCGTGCACCGCGCCCACCGCCACGAACGGGAAATCCCGCGCCACCACCAGCTGCATCGCCAGCGGGAAGGTCAGGATGAACGGATAGGTCAGCGGCAGCGCGTCGCCGAACCGAAGACCGGTAGCCCGGCAATAGGCGGCCAGATGATCCGGATCCACCCGCAGGCCCTCGAGCTGCACGGCCCGGTCCGGCAGCGTCGGCTTGCGCGCCGAGAGCAGCGGCACCGCACCGAGTGCGGCCTTCGCGAACAGGCGGCTGTTCTTCGGCGGTTCGGTGAGGGCGATCACCTGCGTCTTCTCTCGGCCTGCCTGCGCCTGGGTCATCATGCTCCGATCAGGCTCTGCCCGCAGACCCGCACCACGTTGCCGGTCACCGCGTTGGAAGCCGGGCTCGCGAAGTAGGCGATGGTCTCGGCGACGTCGACGGTCTGACCGCCCTGCAGCAGCGAACTCATCAGCCGGCCCGCCTCCCGGGTGGCCAGCGGGATGGCTGCGGTCATCGCGGTCTCGATGAACCCGGGCGCGACGGCGTTGATGGTGATGTTCTTCTCCGCCAGCTTCGGCGCCTCGGCGTCGACCATACCGATGACGCCCGCCTTGGAGGCGCCGTAGTTGGTCTGGCCGCGGTTGCCCGCGATGCCCGCGATCGAGGACACGTCGATCACGCGACCGCCCTCCTTCAGCGCGCCCCTGGCCACCAGGCCCTCGGTGATCCGGTGCGGCGCGGCGAGATTGACGTTGATGACCGCGTTCCAGCGGCCCTCGTCCATGTTCGCCAGCAGTTTGTCGCGGGTGATGCCCGCGTTGTGCACGATGATGTCGATGCCGCCGAAACGCTCGGTGGCGAACTCGGCCAGCTTCTCCGCCGCGTCGGGCGCGGTCACGTCGAGCGCGAGCGCGGTGCCGCCCACTTTGTTCGCGGTCTCCGACAGCGCTTCACCCGCTGCTGGGATGTCGGCCACGATCACCTGGGCCCCGTCGCGGGCGAACACCTCGGCGATGGTCGCGCCGATGCCGCGCGCCGCGCCGGTGACCACGGCGACCTTGCCGTCCAGCGGGCGGTCCCAGTCGGCGGGCGCGCTCGCGTCGTCCTTGCCGACCCGGATCACCTGGCCGTCGACGAACGCCGACTTGGCCGAGAGCAGGAAGCGCAGGGTCGACTCCAAGCCGGTCGCCGCGGCGGACGCATCCGGGTGCAGGTAGACCAGCTGAGCGGTCGAGCCGCGCAGCAGTTCCTTGGCCACCGAGCGGGTGAAGCCCTCCAGCGCGCGCTGCGCGATCTGCTGGTCCACGCCGGACGCCAGTTCGGGCGTGGTGCCGATGACCACGATGCGCCCGGACGGGGTGAGGCTGCGCAGGGCGGGCTGGAAGAATTCGAACAGCTGCGAGAGGTCCTCGATGGTGCCGATGCCGGTGGCGTCGAACACCAATGCGCCGTATTTGGTTTCGGGGCTGAGCGCGTCGGCGAAGGTGTAGTCCGACAGCAGCGCGCGCACCGGCTCGGCGACCCGGCCCTTGCCGCCGATCAGCACCGGGCCCGGCAGCGCGGGCTCGCCCTTGACGTAGCGGCGCAATGCCTCCGGCTTCGGAAGGTTGAGCTTGCTGGCCAGGAACGCGCCAGGTGCGGAGTGTACGAACGATCCGTAGAGGTTGGGAGCACCCTTGCTCTTGCTGGCTGCCACTATTCCTACCTTTTCTGAGTTCAGTCTCTCGGGTCTGGGGTAGCCCCGGCGTGGTTTGCTGGCGCACATTTGCGGGGTACGTGTCGACATTAAACTTACTCCAGAGTAAGTTTAATGTAAACAACCGCGACGGGGCGCCGATCAGCGCGGAATGTCCGCGCCGGACCGGGCCACCGGGACATCCATCCACGAGACCTTGGAGACTCGAGTGACTAGCAAAGCCCGTTCGGCGAAGAGCACCGCCAATACCGGTAAGACCACCCGCCCGGTCGCGATCGTGGGCGGCAACCGGATTCCGTTCGCTCGCTCGGACAAGGCGTACGCGCACGCCTCCAACCAGGACATGTTCACCGCCGCGCTGGACGGTCTCGTCAGCCGCTTCGGCCTGCAGGGCGATCGGCTCGGCATGGTCGTCGGCGGCGCCGTACTGAAGCGGGTCGGCGAGCACGGGCTGATCCGGGAGAGCGTGCTCGGCAGCAAGCTCAGCCCGTACACCCCGGCGCACGACCTGCAGCTGGCCTGCGGCACCGGGCTCCAGGCGATCGTCACCGTCGGTGACGCGATCGCCGCGGGCCGCATCGAGGCCGGCGTCGGCGGCGGCACCGACACCACCTCGGACGCTCCGATCGGCGTGAGCGAGGGCATGCGGGAGTGGATGCTCGACGCCAACCGCGCCAAGACCAACAAAGACCGCCTCAAACTGGTCGGCCAGCTGCGCCCGAGCATGCTGGGCATCGAGATCCCCCGCAACGCCGAGCCGCGCACCGGGTTGTCCATGGGTGAGCACGCCGCCATCACCGCCAAGGAGTTCGGCATCCCGCGCGAGGCGCAGGACGAGCTGGCCTACCTGTCGCACAAGAACATGGCGGCCGCCTACGACCGCGGTTTCTTCGACGACCTGATCACGCCGTTCCTCGGTCTCACCCGCGACGACAACCTGCGGCCGAACTCCTCGATCGAGAAGCTGGCCACTCTGAAGCCGGTCTTCGGCGTCAAGGCGGGCGACGCGACCATGACCGCGGGCAACTCCACTCCGCTGACCGACGGCGCCTCCGCGGTGCTGCTGTCCAGCGAGGAGTGGGCGGCCGAGCGCAAGCTGCCGGTGCTGGCCCACCTGGTCGACAGCGAGGTCGCCGCGGTCGACTACATCCACGGTCCCGACGGCCTGCTGATGGCGCCGACCTACGCGGTGCCGCGCCTGCTCGCCCGCAACGGCCTGACCCTGCAGGACTTCGACTACTACGAGATCCACGAGGCCTTCGCCTCGGTGGTCCTGGCCACCCTGGCCGCGTGGGAGTCCGACGCCTACTGCAAGGAGCGCCTCGGCCTCGACGGCGCGCTCGGCTCGATCGACCGCAGCAAGCTCAACGTCAACGGCTCGTCGCTGGCCGCGGGCCACCCCTTCGCCGCCACCGGCGGCCGCATCGTCGCCGCCACCGCGAAGATGCTCGCCGAAAGGGGCTCCGGCCGAGCCCTGATCTCCATCTGCGCCGCGGGCGGCCAGGGCGTCGTCGCCATCCTCGAGCGCTAGACCACTCCTCGCAGGTAGGCATCGAAGGCGGTATGGGTTCGAAGAAGCGGACCCATACCGCCTTGCCGTCTGTAAGCTGTGAGAACGGTGAGCGGTATTTCGCCGATCGCTGCGGGGCGGGCTCCCATAGGCCGGGCAAGAGGTTGTTGGCGGCAGTAATCCGCCGATTTCGCGGACCGGGCCGTAGTCCGCCGCTCTCGGGCTCATGCGCGGAGCGGAAACCGCCTCATTTCCCGGGCAGTTCGATGTGCCCTCCGAAAGCTTTGCGCATCGCCGAGAGCACTTTGTCCGCGTATTGGGCATCGCCTCGGGAGGAGAAGCGCGCGAAGAGGGCCGAGGCCAGGACGGGTACGGGTACGCCGGTGTCGATGGCGGCATCGACGGTCCAGCGGCCCTCTCCGGAATCGGAGACCCGGCCACTGTAGGAATCGAGGTTCGGGTCCGCGTGCAGCGCGGCCGCGGTGAGGTCCAGCAACCAGGAGGCGACCACCGAGCCTCGCCGCCACAACTCGGTGACCTCGGGCACGTTGATGTCGTACCGGTAGTACTCGGGGTGCTCCAGCGGTGTCTCCTCCGCGGAGAACTCGCCGGGGTGCTCGGCTCCGTAGTTGGCCTTCTGGAGGATGTTCAACCCCTCGGCGTAGGCGGCCATCGCCCCGTACTCGATGCCGTTGTGCACCATCTTCACGAAGTGACCCGCACCCGCGGGCCCGCAGTGCAGGTAGCCCAGTTCGGCGGTGGACGGCTCGCCGGTGCGTCCAGCGGTCCGTTCGGCCGCCTCGAGGCCCGGTGCGATGGACTTCAGCAGCGGGTCCAGGTACTTCACCGGCTCGGTCTCTCCGCCGATCATCAGGCAGAAGCCGCGGGCCAGGCCGAACACCCCGCCCGAGGTGCCGATGTCCACGTAGTGGATGCCCTTGGGTTTCAGCTGCTCGGCGCGCCGGATGTCCTCGTGATAGCGGCTGTTGCCGCCGTCGATGACGATGTCGTCCGGCTCGAGTAGTTCGGCGACCTGTTCGATCACCGCACCGGTCGCGCCGGCGGGAATCATCACCCACACCACGCGTGGGGTCTCGAGCATGCCGACGAATTCGGCGAGATCGGTGCTGCCGCGGAAGTTGTCCCCGAGCTCGGCGCGCAGTTCGTCGATGTGAGCGGAGTGACGTTCGTACCCGACGGCGGTGTGTCCGTCCCTGACGATGCGACGCACGATGTTGGCGCCCATCCGGCCGAGGCCGATCATTCCCAACTGCATGCCATCCATCTCCCTTGTATGCGAAGTCTTGCGGCGGGTCGTCCCTCCTCTCGATTCTCCCCGCGTGGGATCGGTCACGGTTCGTCCCGCGGGTGTAACGCCCCTGGCGGCACACCGATAAACAGGTCGGCTCCGCGCAGTTGCCAGACCCCCGACCCGGCAACTGCGCGGGCCTCTTTGTGTGGTGTACCCGGTTCTTTGCGCGGGATTTGCTCTACGCCCGAGCTGTGCCGACCGCTGTCGGTAGGGACCACTATCGTTGGCGGGGACTCGCATCGTGCGGGTCCACAATTCCATGGAACGGGGAGGACGGTTCGTGACGAGCCAGCCGAGCACCGGAGGACACGGCCCACACCCTGGTGGCGAAGTCGGACGGCGCCAGCTCCTCGGGGCGGAGCAACCCCAAGGATCGGACCGGTCGGTCGCGTGGAGCGGCGACGCGCAGCCCACTCAGCCTCTGCACACTACCCGGCGAGGGCCCGTGCCGCCCGCACCTCGCCGTGCGCCCGCGCGTCGCCCGATCTCCACTCCGCCACCGAAGCGCCGGGACACCGCGCTCGTGCGCCGAGCGGGTATCGCCGTCGGCGCCGTCCTGGCGGTCGCCGGTCTCGGATACGCGGTGGACTGGGTGCTGTCCGCGGGTGAGGTGCCGCGCGGCACCGTCGTCGCGGGCGTCGACGTCGGCGGCATGGACAAGTCCGCGGCCGATGCCGCTCTGCGCGCCGAACTCGATCCGAGGACGAGCCGGGAACTGCCGCTGCGCATCGGCGACGTGCAGACCCGCATCGTGCCGAGCGCCGCCGGACTGGCCGTGAACTGGGACGCCACCTGGTCGCGGATCGGCTCCCAGCCGCTCAATCCGTTCACCCGGCTCGCCTCCTTCTTCACTACGCGCGACGTGGCGATCGTCAGCGCGGTCGACGAGCAGGCCATGGATCGTCAGCTGACCGAGCTGCGGGTGCACGACCGCCCCTCGGTGGAGGGCACCATCACCTTCGACCGGGCCAGACCCGTCGCGGTGCCGCCGGTCCCCGGACGAGTGCTCGACGCCGCCGCCGCTCGTACGGAATTGGCCGACCGCTGGATCACCGGGACGACGCTGGATCTCCCGGTGGTTCCCGCCCCATTGGGCGTGCGTCCGGAAGCCGTCGACAAGGCACTGCGCGAGATCGCCCAACCCGCCGTGCAGGCGCCGATCTCGTTCGCCGGCAAGGGCGGCGCGGCCAGGCTCGATCCCGAGCAGATCGCCTCCGTCCTGACCTTCGCGCCGGACGGGCAGGGTGGTCTGGCAGTGTCGGTGAATCAGGACGCCGCGATCGGACTGCTCGCGCCGCAACTCGCCACTACGGAAGTGGAGCCGAAGGACGCGACGTTCGCGGTGTCCGGTGGCAAGCCGTCAGTGGTCCCCGCCGTGGTCGGCGACAAGATCAACTGGCCGAAGACCTTGGAACAGTTCACCGCACTGCTGGTCGCCCCGGGCGAGCGGACCGCGCAGGCGGTCTACGAGCGCATCGAACCGAAACTGACCACCGAGGCCGCGCAGGGTCTCGGCGTGATCGAGACCGTCGGATCGTTCACCACCGGTGGTTTCAGCGGCCCTTCCGGCGTCAATATCCGCACCGTGGCCAGGAAGGTCAACGGCGCGATCGTCAAGCCGGGAGAGACGTTCTCGCTCAACGAGTTCACCGGTCCGCGCGGCACCGCCGAGGGATATGTCGAGTCCGGCATCATCGACCACGGCCGTCCCAGCACCGCCGTCGGCGGCGGCATCAGCCAGTTCGCCACCACGCTCTACAACGCGGCGTACTTCGCCGGCCTCGAGGACGCGGGCCACACCGAGCACAGCTACTACATCTCCCGCTACCCCGCCGCCCGCGAGGCCACCGTCTTCGACGGCGCGATCGACCTCGCATTCCGCAACAACTCGCAAACCGGCATCTACATCGAGACTTTCGCGACCGACTCGGAAATCACCGTCCGCCTGTGGGGCACCAAGACGGTCGATGTCGAATCCATCACCGGCGAGAAGACCAAACCCACCGAACCCAACACGATCACCTTGCCCAAGGGCAAGGACTGCATCGCCTCCGAAGGCGCACCCGGCTTCACCATCTCCGACACCCGCGTCATCACCGACCGCAAGACGGGCCGCGAAGTCTCCCGCAAGACCCGCACGGTGAAGTACGACCCCATTCCCATCGTGAAGTGCGAGTGAGGAAACAGCGGCGAACGCACGCCGAGCGAATCCGCTCCGTCCCGCGCTGGACAGGGCGGATTCGCACTTTCACAACGGTGTTTTCATCAGCAGCACGTTGTACTGGGTGTGCTGGGTGACCAGGAAGTAGAGGTCACGGCCGGTTTGGTAGGGGTAGATCATCGGCGCGTAAGCCGTGGGGAGGGAGCGGGCTTCGATGAGGACGCGAGGTTCGCTCCACGGCCCTTCCGGGGCGGACGCGGTGCGCAGGACGACGTTGTTGGCCGGGTCGGTGGTCAGCATGACGTACTGGCCGAGGTGTTCGTTCCACATGACAGAGAGTTCCGCGACGCCGCCGAGGATCGGGGCCGCGGTCTTGGCGTCGGTGGGCTTCCACGCTTTGCCGTCCCAGTACTCGTAGGCGTCGATGTCGGCGATCTGGGCTTCTTTCGCGCGGGAGACGAAACCGGGATTGTTCCGGCCCGCCGGCGTGCCGTAGCGGTAGATGTAGCCGCCCGCCTTCAGGAAGGCGTTCTGCTGGAAGTTCTCGTGGCCGTCGACGTTGGCACGGCGGGTGTGGGTGAGCTGCGACCACGTGGTGCCGCCGTCATGGGAGGCGGCGAGGGTGGAGAAATTGGTGTGCCACCTGCCGTGATCACCCCATTCGCGCACCGACATCATGCTCATGTACTGCACGCCGCCCACCGAGATGCCCGCCGTGGGAATCAGGCTGATCTCGATGCCGGGGATCTTGGGGCTCGGCAACGGGTTGGGCACCACGTCGTCGAAGATGATGCCGTCGGCCGGGTCGTGCGAGGAGCTGCGGAACAGCACGTTGCTGGTCCAAGCCCAGAGGCTGCCCGCGAGGAGGTTGGGCACGCCGATGCCCGCGCTGTCGCCGAAGGCGGTGATCATCCGGCCGTTGCCGTCGTCCCACATGATGCCGAGGTCGGTGCCGAGCACGTTGACCGCTTGCGTGCGATTCGGGCTGTCCATGCCGGTCACCTGGAACACCGCTTTGGTCGGGCCGGGCAGCTCGGGCAGGCCGTGAATGCCGTTGAGCGCCGGGATCGGTATGACGTTGTTCGGGTCTGCTCCGGCGGGCGCGGCGGCGGTCAGCGCGAGAACCGCGGTGAGCGCGCCGGCTCCGGCGAGTGCGGACAGCGATCGAGTCATCCGGCAATTCCCTTCTCGTGGGACGCAGTCTGCTGGGTAATTCTGCCTGCTCGCCGCCGCGATGTCGCCTACATCGACGCGTGGGCTCCGCGCGTTCGGCCGATCGTCACCAGCCGGTGCAGCCACCACGGGCGTTCCGGGAGCTCGGGGCTGTAGACCCGCATGCTCATCGAGCGGATCCGGCCCGTGGCGAGTTCGCGTACCCGCAAACTGCGGCGGGGGATGTCGGCGGCGCGTACTTCGGTGGTCCACATACGGTCCCAATCGGGGGAACGGCGGCAGCGTTCGGCGACCTGTTCGACGCGCTCGCGCGGGGCGAGCGGAGACAGGATGCGGAAGGCGTCCACGAGCAGGTGCGCCTCCACGGCCCAGTCCACCATCACCCGCCGGGCCGCCGCGTCGAGAAACATCCACTCCAGCACGTTCGCTCGGGCGACAGCTCCGGGAAAGGCGCGTTCGTAGGCGGAATTGGCCTCCACCAGATCCTGGGTCGGCATCCGCTGGTAGCAGGCCGGGTCGGGGAGGCTGTGCAGGTCGGCTCGGTCGTCCGGGGTCGGCACGTCGGGGCCCGGTCCGTAGGCGGAGGTGAAGAAGCTGGGCAAGGTCAGCACGACGATGTGCTTGCGATACCAGATGGGCACCTCGAGCGCGTCGAACAATTGTTGCAGCAGCGCGTGATTCGGCGCGACCGCGCCCGTTTCGACTTCGTCCAGCACCGCCTCGGCGAGGCCGGCGCGCTGGGCGAGTTGGGTCGGTGTCAATCCCGCGGCGAGTCGTCGTTCGCGCAGATAAGCGCCGATGCCAGTCGTGTTGCGCGTCACCTCGGGCACCCCTGCCGACAATATTCGCGTCGAACTGTGTGGATCGGGAGGTTCCTGCTGCCCTCCGGGAGCACGCAATCTACCGGAGAGAATCGGCGCCGAACGGCGATCGAATGTCACGAAACGACAAATCTAGACGACAAAGGCCCGGAGAAGATCTCCGGGCCTTTGTGCCGTATCGGTGGTGCGAGCGTCAGAACGCGGCTTCGTCCAGCTCCATGATGTCGTTGTCCAGGTTGGACAGCACGGCGCGGGTGGCGGTCAGCTCAGGCAGGACGTTGCGCGCGAAGAACTGCGCGACCGCGACCTTGCCCTGGTAGAACGCCTCGTCGGCGCCGGTGGCGCCGTTGTCCAGCGCCGCGATGGCGACCTCGGCCTGGCGCAGCAGCTGCCAGCCGATCAGCAGATCACCCACCGAGAGCAGGAAGCGCACCGAACCCAGGCCGACCTTGTACAGCTCGCTCGGCTGCTCCTGGGCGCCCATCAGGTGGCCGGTGAGCGTGGCGGCCATGGCCTGCACGTCCTCCAGCGCGGTGGCCAGCAGCTTGCGCTCGCCCTTCAGGCGGCCGTTGCCCGCCTCGGCGTCGATGAACTTCTGCACCTGTCCGGCCACATGGGCCAGCGCGACGCCGCGGTCGCGGGCGATCTTGCGGAAGAAGAAGTCCTGCGCCTGGATGGCGGTGGTGCCCTCGTAGAGCGAGTCGATCTTCGCGTCGCGGATGTACTGCTCGATCGGGTAGTCCTGCAGGAAGCCGGAGCCGCCCAGGGTTTGCAGCGACTCGGTCAGGTACTGGTAGGCGCGCTCGGAGCCGACACCCTTGACGATCGGCAGCAGCAGATCGTTGACCCGAGCGGCCAGGTCGGCGTCGGCGCCGGAGACCTGCTGGGCCACGTCGTCGTTCTGGTGAGCGGCGGTGTACAGGTACACCGCGCGCAGCCCCTCCGCGTACGCCTTCTGGGTGGCCAGCGAACGACGGACGTCCGGGTGGTGGGTGATGGTCACGCGCGGCGCGGCCTTGTCGGTCATCTGCGTCAGGTCGGCGCCCTGGACCCGCTCCTTGGCGTAATCCCGCGCGTTCAGGTAACCGGTCGACAGGGTCGCGATGGCCTTGGTGCCCACCATCATGCGGGCGTGCTCGATGACATCGAACATCTGCGCGATGCCGTCGTGCACCTCGCCGACCAGCCAGCCCTTGGCGGGGATGCCGTGGCCGCCGAAGGTGACCTCGCAGGTGGCCGAGACCTTCAGGCCCATCTTGTGCTCGACGTTGGTGACGAACACGCCGTTGCGCTCGCCCAGCTCACCGGTCTCGGGGTCGAAGTGGAACTTCGGCACGAAGAACAGCGACAGGCCCTTGGTGCCCGGTCCGGCGCCCTCGGGGCGGGCCAGTACCAGGTGCATGATGTTGGGGAACAGATCGTCGGAGTCGGCGGAGGTGATGAACCGCTTGACGCCCTCGATGTGCCAGGTGCCGTCTTCCTGCTCGAGCGCCTTGGTGCGGCCCGCTCCGACGTCGGAGCCTGCGTCGGGCTCGGTCAGCACCATGGTGGCGCCCCAGCCCTGGTCGGCGGCTATCTGCGCCCACTTCTTCTGCTCGTCGGTCGCGTTGTTGTAGAAGATGTTCGCGAAGCCGGGGCCCGCGGCGTACATGAAGGCGGCGGGCTGCGCGCCCAGGATCAGCTCGGCGATGGCCCAGTAGGCCGCGCGGGGGATCGGCAGGCCGCCGAGCTCCTCGGCGATGCCCAGCTTGTCCCAGCCGCCGTCCTGGAGGGTGCGGTAGCTCTTCTTGAACGATTCCGGCAGCGTCACCGTGTGGGTCTCGGGATCGAAGACCGGCGGGTTGCGGTCGGCGTCGGCGAACGACTCGCCGAGCGGGCCTTCGGCCAGGCGCCGCACCTCGTTGAGCATCTCCTTGACGGTGTCCGCGTCGAGATCGCCGTATGCGCCGCTGTCCAGGATGGACCCCAAGCCCAGGACCTCGAAGAGGTTGAACTCCAGGTCGCGGACATTGCTCTTGTAGTGACCCATTGTCAGTACTCACTCTCCGTTGAGTTGGTGCGGTCGGTCGGTTGCCGTTCCCGCCCGTGTTCGCTCCACCGGGGTAGTCGTGCCGGTTTTCCGCATGCTACTCGCGGGTAACTTATTTGACATATTACCGAGCGGTAATGAAGTGGCAAAGAGCTGAGCTGGCAATGTGACGCGTTTTACAGTGTCCGATCCAGATCCCGGCACACCGTCGCGCACTGCGCTGACCACGGATGCGATCGTCCCGCCCTCCCGCGCGCAACCGGGCCGGGGACGAAGCCGAGTCAGAAGCCTAACGGCTCGTCGCCTCCCCGATGCCGAGCGCAGCGCCACCGCGCAGCCTGCTCCGAGTGGCCGCCAAGCCTCGGGCTCAGCCTTTGGTCCTCCCAACCGACTGCATGAACTAAGGCGAAACCGCAGGTCATACGGCTGGTGCCCCGGTAACCGAGATGGCGCCGCCACCGGTTTCGAGCGAAGCGAGATCGAGCATTGTCCGTTCCTGGAAAATAAGCACAGTGCGTATCGAGACGAGTGCCGGACCGGCTGAGGTCGAGCTCGAACAGCCGCGCAGGCCGGCGTTCCTGTTGCTGCTCACGCATGGCGCGGGTGGCGGGGTGGACGCGAAGGACCTGCTCGCGGTGCGTGACGCGGCGCTACGCCTCGGCGGCGCGGTCGCGCGGGTGGTGCAGCCGTATCGGGTCGCCGGGCGACGTGCGCCGGGTTCGGCGATCAAGCAGGACGAGGCTTGGCTCGAGATCGTCGCTCGGCTGCGCGGCCGCAAACGCATGCCGCTTATTCAGGGCGGCCGCAGCAACGGGGCGCGGGTGGCCTGTCGCACCGCGGTCGCGGCGCGCGCCCGTGGTGTCCTCGCGTTGTCGTTCCCGCTGCATCCGCCGGGCAAGCCGGAGAACTCCCGCCGGGACGAGTTGCTCGCTCCGGGGGACATCGAAGTGGTGGTCGTCAACGGGGCCAACGACCCGTTCGGCATCCCCGATCCAGCCGACGCCGCGGAGGTCCGCGTCATTCCCGGGCAGCCGCATGCTTTCCGCGCGGGCTTCGACCTGATCGCCGAGACCGTGACCCCGTGGCTCGAGCGCTGGTCGTGAACCGAAGCACGGCCCTTACCCCGCTGCCCGGGTGGCGATGACCAAGGCGTCGATGGCGTCGCCGGTCTCGGTGGGCCGGTAGACGCGGTCGGCGAGGCGCACGCGTACGTGGCTCGCGGTCGCCAGGGGACCGAGGTCGGCGACGATGTCGTCGGGAGTGAAGAGGATGGCCGGGTCCTGTGGCCCGCCGCAGCCGTCGGTGAGGTTGGTGGTGTCGTGGCCGAGCACGAGGAGGGTGCCCTCGGGAGCCAGCAGGTCGGCCGCCTTGCGGACCAGCGCGCGGCGCTGCTCGGCGGGCAGGTGCAGGAAGACCATCAAGACCAGCTCGAACGGCCCGGTGATTCCCGCCTCGTCCAGGTCGGTGACGTCGGCGCACTGCCAGGTGATGCGATTGCGGACCGAGCGGGACAAGCGCGACGCGACGGTGCGGCCTTTGTCGATGCCCACCTGGGAGTAGTCGACGGCGTGCACCTGCCAACCGTGTGTGGCGAGCCACAGGGTGTTGCGCCCCTCGCCGCACGCCAGGTCGAGGGCGCGGGGAAACTCCGGCGCATCGCCCTCGGGGGTGGCGGCCTGGAGCGGGGCACGGCGTTCCAACCCGTAGACATGCTCCACCACGGTGTTGTTCGGCGGTGCGCCCCAGACCAATTCAGTTTGCGCGTAGCGCTCGTCCCAGTCGGCCGCATCCATGTTTCGAGTCTATTGATCGCGTGGCCCGCGATCCCCAGGGTCGCCCGAGTCAGTCCGATACCTGCGAGAGCCAGTGCACCGGCGTGGTCTCGCGCACGTGGATCAGCACGTCGAACGCGTCGGCGAGCGCGGAGAGCCGGATGTTCGCCGAGGCGTCCTGGGCCGGGTCGTAGACGCCGCTGATGGTGCGCAGTTTCGCCGGACCGGTGAGCCAGTCGCGCACCGGTTCCGGCGCGGCGGCGTCCAGGTCGACGTAGTACGCGGGCAGGTCGACCTCGCCCAGGGCGGCATCGACCAAGTCGTCCTGCGGGTCGGGCGCCGTCGCCACACCGAGGTCGCCGTGGTGGAAGCCGATGCCGACGGACGTGTACCCCGCGCCGAGCCGAGCACGCAGATGGCTTCCCGCGCCATGGAATTCGGCCGCGCCGAAGGCGATCGGAAGACTGGTGGTGTGCGCGATCCCGTCCCAGTAGACGATCTTGGCGCCGGTCGCTCGCTGCCATCCCAGCACCGTCTCGGCGGAAGGCCGCTCGTCCCGGGCGAAGCCCTGGCTCGCGACGCTGTGCCGGTGGAAGTCGAGGATCAGGCGGGCGTGGTCCAGGGCAGTAGCGCGCTCCTTCGTGTCCGGCAGCGCCGTGAGCAGCGCGAATGCGTCTTCGGCGTGCTCCACGAACGGGCGGCCGGGGTGGATGCCCTGGTGGCGCTGGACGTGCTCGTCGATCTGGTGCGCGGTGCGGATCGGCGCGAGGTGCACCTCGATCGCGGCCGTCCGGTCGGGGGCAGCGCGTCGCACATAATCGAGCACCGCGTCGTAGTCACTGGGCTCGGCATGGGGCGGTTCCACGCCGAAGATCCGCACGGGGTCTTGCGGATGCGCCAGGTTGTACGCGCGGATCCAGCGCAGCGTGGCCACCGACTCCTCGGTCCGCCACGGCCGCCACGCGCCGGCGAGCACCGTCAACGGGTCGCTCTCCCCGCTGGTGACGAACCGGTCCCAGCGTTCACCCGAACGCGCGCTGTCCTGAATGGCCAAGGCGCGGAAACCGTGCCGTTCGACCAGCCCACGGAATATCCGTTCGCGCACACCGAATGTCTGCCGGGAGAACCGTGTCGACTCACCCAGGCCCACCACCGTGGCGGTGCCGAGTCGCGCGATCAAGCTGTCGAGGTCCGAGCCGGGGGAGTCAGGATCGAAGCTGTCGATCGCGACGGCGTTCTCGCGCAGCCAGGTGCGGACGTCGACGGTGGTGCTGAGCATGATGCCTCCAGGGACGGGAACGGACCGACGCGGTTCAGCCTCATATATCAACCTTTGTTGAGGTCAAGTGCCGCGTCGGACCGTCTGCCCCGGGCTACAGTGTCGTGCGCATCAGCAAGACGTTGTATTGGCTGTGCACCGTCGTGAGGAAGTACAGATCACGTCCCGTCTGGTACGGGAAGATCGAGGGCGCGTAGGCGGTGGGCAATTCGCGGGTGTCGATCAGCACTTCGGGATCGCTCCACGGACCGGCCGGTGTGGACGCGCGCCGCATCACCACGGAATTGAACCGGTCGGTGGTGAGCGAAATGTACTGTCCGAGATAAGCGTTGTACATCACCGACAATTCGCCGACACCCCACATGATCGGTGCGGCGGCATTCACGTCGTTCTTGCGCCACGCGCGGCCGTCCCAGTATTCGTATTCGGCGAGGTTCGCGATGTCGTGTGCGCGCACACGGGCCACGTGTGCGGTGTTGTCGCGCCCGGATCGGGTGCCGTACTCGTAGATGTACCCGCCGTCGGAAAGAAAGGCGTTCATCTGGAAGTTGGCGTTTCCGCCCTCGTTCGTTCGCCGTGTCTCCGGCAGTTCGGCCCAGGTCTCGCCGTTGTCTCCGGAGACGGCGAGCCCGGAGAAGCTGGTGCTCCATTGACCGACGTCGTCCCAGGTCTTCACCGACATCAGGCTCATGTACTGCACGCCGTCCACCGCGATGCCCGCGGTGGGAATCCGGCTGATCTCCAGGAAGGGAATCTTCGGGCTGGGAATCAGGTCGCGCGCTTGGCCGAACACATCGCGCACCACGCTGTCGAAATAGATGCCCTCGGCGGGGTCCTTGGTGTGACTGCGCAGGAGGATATTGCTGCGCCAGGACCACATGCTGCCCGCGAGCAGATTGGGAAAGCCGAAGCCCGCGGTGTCGCCGAACGCGGTGAGCATTTCGCCGCGCCCGTTGTCCCACATGATGCCGAGGTCGGTGCCGAGGACGTTGTAGGTCTGGGTGTTGTTCGGGCTGGCCATCCCGGTCACCTGGAACACCGCCTTGGTGCGGCCGAGCAGATTCGGCAACCCGGTCGTGCCGTTGAGCACCGGGATCGGATTGATGGCGTTCGGGTTGGCGATGGCGGGGGTGGTCGCCGTGAAGAGCAAGGCCGAGACACCCGCCAGCGCCGAGAGCAGGAAGCATGCGGTCCTGATCACTGTCTGTGAGCCCTCCGGTTTCTTGCCGTGAGCGGTGCGAAACACAGATGTCCCGCGATACACAGACCCTTCGCAGTGTGCCGCGCACCACTATTCGACTGGCTGGCAAATCGTGGGCAAATGCTAGCAGTGAAATCGGCGCGGATGTGCCTTATGTCGCATACTGGCGAACAAGCAGCTATTGCAGAGTCCGCTGGCGGAGCGCTTTCCGGAGGATGAGGGGTAGCTGGGTGGCGCGCTCGACGGCAAAGGTTCGCCGGGGGGACGCTTGCCACGGCTTCTCGAACAGCCGCTTGGCCGCGGCGACGGCGTGGGGCGATCGGGTCGCGAGGCGGTCGGCCAGTTTCTCGGCCTCGGCGACGGGGTCTTCCGTCAACTCGGTGACCAAGCCGATCTTCGCTGCGTAGGCGGCATCCACGGTGTCCGCGGTCATCGTGAGCAAGAGGGCTCGGTCCATCCCGACCAGGCGTGACAGCGAGGCCGCGCCGGTCATGTCCGGTATGAGACCGTGCGCGGCTTCCATGACGGAGAACTCCGCGTCGGGGGTGGCGAAACGGAAGTCGGCGGCCAGTGCGAGCTGCAGCCCGCCGCCGTAGCAGCGCCCATGCACCGCGGCGATCACCGGCACGGGCAGGCGGCGCCAGGCCCAGCACGCCTCTTGGAACGCGTTCGTGCCCCGCCAGGGTCGCGGCGCGAAATTTCGGATGATAGCTATTGGATTGCTAGTGGCCGCTGCGATGTCCAGTCCACTGCTGAAGCTGGGTCCGTTCCCGGACAGGATCACCGCGCGCACATCACCACGGCGAGCCACGATTTTCGCACTGGTAATCAGTCCGCTAAGCATCTCGACAGTAAGGCCGTTGTGCTTGTCCGGCCGGTCGAGCGTGACGTACGCGAGGTTGTTGTCGATCCGCAGTGCGATGTTGGTGCCCATTCTCGGATCTTACTCACCGGTCAGTTGCGGGACTCGCGCTGTTGCCCGTGAAGCTTCGGTTCTGTTCTAATCGAACTCGAGTTACCGTCAATGTTGACGGTTCTGGAGCGGAGGACGCATGCTGCCAGCCGGAATGGACCCGAGGACGCCGGTGCTCGTCGGCGCCGGGCAGGTCGTACACCGACCGGGAGAGCCGGGTTTGCCCGGCCCGGTCGAACTCGCCGCCGAGTCCCTGCGCCGCGCGGGCGCCGACAGCGGCGTCGGCGACAGTTTGCTGCGGTCCGCCGACTTGATCGCCGCCGTCGCTCCGGTCAGCCGCCCCTACGGTGACTTGGGCGCACTCGTCGCCGCCGATCTGGGCATCAGTCCGAAACGGACCGTGCAATCGGTGCGTTTCGGCGGTGACGCGCCGCAGCGGCTGCTCAACATGGTCGCGCAGGCCATCGCCGACGGTCGCTCGGCCGTCGCGCTGCTCACCGGCGCCGAAGCGGTGTCCTCGTGGAACGCCGCCACCCGCAACGGCGCCGCGGTGGACTGGCCGGAGCAGCCGGAGGATGTGGGGCCCGACGAGATCATCGGCTCCGATCGCGCGCCGAACTCGGACATGGAGACCGCGGCGGGCTTGTGGGGGCCGGTCTACTTCTATGCGCTGATGGAAACGGCGCTGCGCCGCAGGCTCGGGACGAGTGAAGCCACGCACCGGCAGCGGATCGGCGGACTGTGGTCGCGGCTGTCGGACATCGCGGCACGTAATCCCTATGCGTGGCAGCCCACCGCACATACGGCCGCTGATCTGGTGACACCCGCGCCCACCAACCGGATGGTATCGACACCCTATCCGAAGCTGATGGTCGCGAACCTGACCGTCGACCTGGGCGCCGGACTGGTCCTGTGCAGTGCGGCGGCCGCCGACGCCGCCGGTGTGCCGCGGGACCGGTGGGTGTTCCCGCACGCGGGCGCCACCGCGACCGACGAGTGGTTCGTCTCCGAGCGCGCGGACATGTCCCGCTCGCCCGCCATCGCCGCGGCGGGGAAAGCGACGCTGGGCGCGGCGGGGATCGCGATAGACGACGTCGCGCACATCGACCTCTACTCCTGCTTCCCGGTCGCGGTGCAGGTCGCGGCCGAGGAACTCGGTCTGCCGCTCGATGATCCGGTGCGGCCGCTGTCGGTCACCGGCGGTCTCACCTTCGCGGGCGGGCCGGGCAACAACTACACGACGCATTCGATCGCGACCCTTTACGGCATTCTCCGCGCCGACCCGGACGCCTATGGACTGGCGACGGCGCTCGGTTGGTACAGCACCAAGCACGGCGTCGGCGTGTACTCCGCCCGACCGCCCGCGCGGCTGTTCCGTGCGATCGAGGCGCAAGTGCCTCCGGCGCGACGCGAACCGGCGCCCGGGTACACCGGCCCGGTCTCGATCGAGGCGTACACCGTCGCCTACCGCAAGGGCTCGGCGCCGGACCGTGCCGACGAACCGGAAGCCGTTGTGGTGAGCGCACTGACACCCGCGGGGACCCGCATACTGGTTCGGGCGTCGGATGCCGACACCCTCGCGGCGTTCACCGCAGGCGATCCGCTCGGCGCGGACGCCGAGGTCACCGCGGACACGTTCACCCTGCTCACCGAGAGGAGCGCCGAATGAGTGAGACGGTGGGACCCGACGTGGTTCTCGTCGAGCGGCGCGACGCGATCACCGTGCTGACGGTCAACCGTCCCGAGGCGCGCAACGCGATCAACCTGGCCACCGCGCAAGCCATCGAGGCCGCCGTCGACGAGTTCGAGGCCGACGATGCCGCGCGCGTGCTCGTGCTCACCGGTGCGGGCGGAACCTTCAGTGCCGGAATGGATCTCGTTGCCGCGTCGAAGGGCGAGATGCCGATGACGCAACGGCGCGGCCCGCTCGGCATCGCGGCGAAGCCCCCGGCGAAGCCGATGATCTCCGCGGTCGAGGGCTTCGCGCTGGCCGGTGGTTTCGAGCTGGCGCTGTCGGGTGATCTGATCGTCGCGGCGCGCGACGCGCAGTTCGGCATTCCCGAGGTCAAGCGCGGTCTGGTCGCCGCGGGCGGCGGCGTGCTGCGGCTGACCCAGCGGCTGCCGCGCAGCACCGCCGCCGAACTCGCGCTCACGGGCGGGCGGGTCAGCGCCGAGCGGCTCTACCAACTCGGCTTGGTCAATCGGGTCACCGAGCCGGGCGGCGCGTTGTCGGTGGCGCTCGAACTGGCGGCCGAGATCGCCGCCGCCGCGCCGCTGGCGGTGGCCGCGAGCAAGCGCATCATCGATGAGTCGCCGGATTGGCCGGTCGCGGAAGCGTTCGCGAAACAGGGCGAGATCGCCCTGCCCGCACTGTTTTCCAAGGACGCCGCCGAAGGCGCGCTGGCGTTCGCGCAGAAGCGCGAGCCGAAGTGGCAGGGCCGCTGACAGGCGGGCCGGGACACGTCCGGCAGCCGCAGGCGCAGCGCAGGGAGCGTATGCGCACGCGCCTGCTGGACGCGGCGGTGGAAAGTCTCGTCGAGGTCGGTTACGCGGGCACGACAACGCTCGAGGTGCAGAAACGGGCGGGTGTGCCGCGGGGGACGTTGCAGCACTATTTCCCGACCAGGGCCGACCTGCTCGCAGGCGCCGTCGAGCACGTGGCGCAACGCCGATTCGACCAGCTGACCAGCGAATTCGAGGCGATCCCCGACGAGGCGGACCGGTTGGAGACGGCGGTCGAGCTGACCATGCGGATGCTCAGCGGGCCGTCGTTCTGGGCGGCGTTGGAGATGTGGGTCGGCGCGCGGACCGACCCGGAACTGCGCGCGGCGTTCCTCCCGCTGGAGGTGCGCCTGTTCGAACTGATGCACACCAGCATTCGCGACAGCTTCCGGCGCGAATTCCCCGACGATCCGCGGGTTCCGACGATCACCGAGTTCACCATCGAGATCATGACCGGCCTGGCGCTGCGCGTGCTGCTCACCGGTGACGGGTCCAGCAATCGAATTCTCAGGCACCGGTGGGGCAACGCCGTGCGCGTCTTGCTCGGCACGGCGGCCGCGGACACGTTGCTCGATCCGCCCGCCCGCTGACTCCTACCGTGTGCGTGTGACCGTCTCGAGCAGGACCTGTGCGCAGCCGGCCGGATCATCGAAGAACGGTGTGTGCCCGCTGCCGCGCAGGGTGACGTGCTCGGCGTTCGGCAGCACGCTTCGGGCTTTGCGGCTCTGGGTCGCGTAGGTGAGCAGGATGTCGCGGCTGCCCCAGGCGACCGTCACCGGAATCTCGGCGAGCGCGCCGATCTCGGGCAGGCGGACGTCGGTGAACGAGGCGAGAGCTTCGTCGAAGCCGGCCGCCTCCACCGCGCCGATCGCGGTGTCCAGCGCGACCTTCGCATCGAGTGCCCACGGCTTGCCGAAGATCAGGGAGAGGAACACGGTCCGGCCCGCGGCGGTGCCGAGGACGGATGGCAGGGCGGGGCGCAACTTGCGTGCGAGCGCTCGTGACTTGCCCAGCGACTGCTGGCACCAGACGCGACCCGCGGTGTCCCAGAACCCGATCGGCGAGTAGGCGGTGACGGAACGAGCCAGCCCGCGGGCGGCCAGATCGAGAGTGATCAGCCCGCCCATCGAATTGCCCGCCAGATGCGGCCGGTCGATGCCCTGCGCGGCGAGGAATTCGGCGAGCGCCTCGGTGAGGTTGGCGACCGTGGTGTGCGCCAGCGGATGCGTCGAGCCGCCGAAACCGGGCAGGTCCA
This sequence comes from Nocardia asteroides, assembly GCA_019930625.1. Lineage (NCBI taxonomy): Bacteria > Bacillati > Actinomycetota > Actinomycetes > Mycobacteriales > Nocardiaceae > Nocardia > Nocardia asteroides. The sequence continues at coordinate 1,592,898 of CP082844.1, read as the reverse complement.
CCGCGATTACTTCGTACGACGCGGACAGTGTGTCGATGATCGGCTCCCACACCTGCCACCGGCTTCCGACCCCGTGGACCAGCACTAGGGGCTCGCCCGCGCCCACGCGGTGATGGTGCAACGTCGTCATGCGGCCAACACTAACAGCAGTCACCAGCCATCAGTTGGGATCGCGCCGTGTGCCGCTCCCTCTCATCCGGCGTCGTGGAGGACTGGCGTGACCGCGGCCATGGTCGGTACGATAATTGGTATGGCAACGCGTAAGGTCACCCTTTCGCTGGATGAAGCCGCCTGGTCGTACGCCGAGCAGGCGGCAGCTCGGGCGGGAATGTCGCCGTCGGCTTGGATTTCCAAGGCCGCGCGACGGGAGGCCGTGCGCACCGGGGTCGGTCCGGTGTCGGATGTGACCGCCGAGGCCGCCGCGGACGCGGCCGAGCTGGCGGCCGCCGAGGAGGCGATGCGTGCGTCGGGGTGAACTGTGGATCTACAACCCGCATGGTTCGCCGCGTCGCCGAACGGTCGTGCTCATCAGCAGTGACGGCATCAACGAATCGCCTCGTCCTTGGCTGATCGCGGCCGAGGTCATCGAAGACGATCCGCAGGACATTCTCGCGGTTCCGGTGCAGGATCACGGCTGGGTGCATGCCGGAAACATCGGGCGCATCTTCCGCGGTTGGCTGGCCGAGCGGGTGGACGCGGTGGACACCGAAACCCTGGAACGGCTCGACACCGCGCTGCGGGCGGCAATGGATCTCTGAGGTCTGTCTGTATATAGCTTTCGCGGCAACATCTTTCGTTCCTCTCGCCGGGAACGACTACCGCTGGACGCCACACGGCATTATGGTGGCCACGCCACCGACGGGTGGTCAGTCGAGGAAGAGGAGTCAGGTGCGGATCTGCATGATCGCCGCGGCGCTGATCGCGCTGCCGGTACTCGCGGCATGCGGCAGCGACAAGGACACGGCGGCGCCCACGGTGACGCAGGCCGATCTCGCCAAGTCGTTGCAGGACAAGGGCCTCAAGAACAAGCAACTGGCCGACTGCGCCGCGAAGGTGTTCGTCGACCAGGGAATCTCGCAGGACGGACTGCGAATCATGATCAGCGACGAGTACGACACCAAGACTCCCAACCAGGAGACCCTGGGCATGAGCAAGGAGGACGCGGACAAGGCGCGCGCCGCCAGCGGTCGCATCGCCGGTGAGTGCATGGCGGCGCCCCAGCAGCGCTGAGCCGCCGGCGGTCCACGGGCACGGCCGGGTAGTCGATGATTCGCGTGGCAGGGCCGGGAGGCTGACGCCTACGTCGACGCGGGTGTCGACCAGAAGCCGAGGATCCGACCGTGTCACAGCCGCCTCTCCCGACGTCGCCGAACCCGGTCTGATCGCCGACAGCCCGACCTGTCACTCCGTCCGGCCGCTGGTTCGCGCCCTCGGTTTCGGTGGCATCGTGCTCGGTGTGCTCATGATCGTGGTGGTGGCGGTCAAGCGACAGTGAGTTCGATTCGCGCCGTCGAACCCGCCTCCAGTCCCTCCGCGACCCGCACGGCCTTCTTCATCGGCAGCACATAGGTCGCCCGCGACTTGTCGGGAAATAGCGATGTAGACCACCGGCTGGCGCCGACGACCACATGCACCCGCACCGAGCCGAACCCACCCGAACGATGCGCGTACCGCTCTTCTATCTCATCGGCCACGTCCTCCGGCAGCGACACGAAATGCCAGGCGGCATCCCCCTGGTGTTCCCACACTTCCGCCGTGAACGAGTACCGCGAACCAGCCACGTCGCGACTGTAGCGGTGCGGACCGACAGTGATCGCGCCTCGGCCTGAGGCGCCGACGACCCGCTTCCGCGGGGACACGAACTCGCCCCCGCGCGAACACCGCCCCGCCATAGCTGAAGAGTCCGATCGGCACGGCAATCAGCGACGACCGCCTGGACTCCTTTCGAGTCCGCGCTGCACCGCGTCGTCGCACGCGCGGGAACTGCCCCGCACGCGACGCAACACCAGGCGAGTGTCCGGGCCCTACCGAACCGCTCGGCGCGAGGTGCGGCCGCCGAGCCGGGCGGCGAGGTAGGCAACGGAGTCTTCGATCAGCCCACCCACATCCGGATAGCCGTCGAGTCCGTGTACCGCGGGACCGTGCGCAGTTCGGTGTCGCCCCCAAGATCATGAGAGGTCCGCCTGGACCGGTTGTCGGGCAGGTCTGACGATCTGGGTGCGTCCGGCCCCGGCCGCCGCGGCAGCCTGGAGGAGGGTCAGCGCGGTGAGCACGCCCAGCGCCGGCGCCCAGCTTTGGGTGTGCGTGTGCAGGATGCCCAGGAGCGTCGGGCCGACGGCGGCCATGGCGAACCCGACCGTCTGAGCCATCGCGGCCAGCGCGGCCGCGTGGAGGGCGTCGCCGGCGCGTTCGCTCTGAAAGGCCATGGCCAGGGCCAGGCAAGCACCGGCGCCTGTGCCGAGCAGCAGGATCGCCAGGGGCGCCAGATCGGGGTCTACGGCGAGGAGCAGGAAGCCCGCGGCATCGAGCATCGAGGCGGCGATGGCGAGGCGGCGTTTCGCCGCCGCGGTGCGGGTGAGCCACGGCATCGTGTTGATGACCACCAAACCCAGGATTTGGAACGCGAACAGCGACCAGCCCGCGGTCTCGGGCGTCACGCCGTTGTCGTGCAGGACGGTGGGCAGCCAGGCGAGCGTCGTGTAGAACCCCAACGCCTGTAAACCCATGAAAGCGCTGACCTGCCAGGCCAAGGGCGAACGCCAGGGCATCGAGACTCCGCGGGCGGGAGAGGACGGCTCCGATACGGTTCTGTCCCCGATCCGCCACACCAGCAACGCGACGACGACCAGCAGCGTGGCCGAGGCGAGCGCCGGGCGCCAGCCGCCGGGCAGCACCTCTGCCAGCGGAACCGCGATCCCGGACGACACGGCCGCCGCCGCGCACATCGCCGCGACCCACGCGCCGGTGACCGCCGTGACACGGGCGGAACCGACGCTGTCTCGCACGATCGCGGGCAGCAGCACGTTCGCGAACCCGATCGCCACCGCGATCACCACCGTCCCGGCGAAGAGCCCCACCTGGCCGGGCGTCGAGCGAACCAGCAGTCCCACCAGCATCGCGACCAGCGCAAGCCGCACGAGCCGGTCGGGTCCATGACGCACGGTTCGCAGCACCGCCACGGGGACGACCGCGAAGATCAGCAAGGGCAGGGCCGTGAGCAGGCCCGCGTGCGTGCTGGACAGCCCGGTGTCGCCGGTGATCACCGGCATCAGCGGGCCGACGCAGGTCAAAGGCGCACGTAAGGTCGCGCCGACGAGCGCGATTCCGGGGACGGCCGGTCTGCTCATCTATCGCTGCGAGGTCGAAAACGTCATGCGGCGCAGCAGCTTGTCGCGCAGGACCAACGCGTGGAAAGTGACCGCGCAGATGTGCGCGATCAACGCGAACAACAGCAGGTAGGCGAGCACGCTGTGCAGCGTCCGCAACGCGGCGTACAGCTGAGGATCGGCCGGTGCGATCGCCGGGACGCCCAGCCCCCCGAGAATTTCGATGGGAATCCCGGATGCCGAGACCAAAGCCCAGCCGACGAGCGGTTGGGCGAGGAACAGTACGTACATCAGGATCTCGGATCCGGTCGCGACGAGCCGCTCGGGTTTGGCCATGGTCTCGATCTGCGGCGGCGGACGGTGGCGGACACGGTAGACGAGACGGACGACCGCCAGCAGCAGGATGGCCAGCCCGATGGTTTTGTGCCAGCTCAGCAATTGGCTGTAGGCGCCGAGGTAGCCGACCATCGCCGCGCCGGTGCCGATCATCGCGAGGATCAGAATCGCCATCGTCCAGTGCAGGATGCGCGCGGTGACGCCGAACCGGGTGGTGTCGCCGGTGCGTTCGGAGAGCGCCATCGGATCATGCCTCCTTCACGACGACGGCGCCGGTGGGTTTCGCTTCGCCCGCACGGCGGCGGAAGGACTCGGCGTAGGCCGCCGAGCGAGCTTGCAGGAGCGGGTCGTCCGATGGCGTGATGCCGTCGGGCAGCACGAGCGGATCGAAGTTCACGTTCTGCACGTTGTCCGCGGATTCGGTGTGCACCTGGTCCAGCACGACGGTGCCCACCTGCACTTCACGCCGATCAGCCGGCCAGGCCGCGGTGGCGTCGTCGGTGGGGTCGACGCCGCGTCGGCCGACCGTCACCAGGAACTTCCATCGCAGCGGCGCCGCCTGAATGCCGGCGACCAGACCCTCGAAGAGTGCGTTCTCGCCGGTTGCGGGCGGCGCGAGTCGAGGTGGGTTGTCCGGGACCAGCCGCCACCGCACCGGTACGGTGTCGCCCCTGGTGTTGGAGAACTCGAAGGCGTTCAGCCCGAAGAACGCCGTATCCGCGAAAGTGGCCGGCGGGGCGCCTTGTTCGATCACGCTCAGCGCGGCGGCGGTCTTCGGGTGCGCCGCGACGTATCGGCTCATGGCGGCGGGGTCGGGCTTGCCGGTAGCCGGGTCCGGTGCGAAGGCGAGTGTGCGGTCGTAGAAGTCCTGCGGCGACGCGTCGAGGAACACGGGGATGTTGATCATCGCCATCCGCCACTGCTCCCCACCGGGCAGAAACAGCCGTAACCCCAGTCCACGGGGTGCGGCCGGTATGTCGGGCATGTGCGGGTTGCCGCCTGCGAGAGAGAACCGGCCGTCGAGCCGGTAGCGGCCCGGCCGGAACACCGATGCCTTCGACAGCTCGACGCCGTTGCCGTTGCTTTCGAAATATCCGGCGACGGCGAGCCCTTTGGCGTGATTACGCCGGCAACCGGGGAAGGAGCCGCCCGCGGTGTCCTGCAGGCGATCCACCAGTCTGCGAGCGGTCAGTCGCCACGGCCCGATCACGTTCTCGGTGAGCAAGAACCCTCCGATTCCGGCGGCGCCGAGCGCGGCGACAGCGGCGCTGCCGAGCAGCGTGCGGCGATTCAGTAAGGAGTGCCGGCTTGCCTCGGTCATGATTCCCTTTCTCCGTGTGCGGTGCTCCCGCGCATGGCGCGGGAGCACGACGTGGCGGTCTCGCGGATCACGGCGGACCCATGGACTGGAGCCGTTCGACCAGAACCGGGTCGACGTCGGGGTTGTCGGCCAGCAGCATGTCGATCGGCGGCGCGGACGCCGAGGCGATACGGATGTCGATCACGTAGGGTTCGCCCTTGTCGAGGGCCTTGAACCCGCGCTCGAGCGCATCGGTGAGCTTCGCGGTCTTGGTCACCACCTCGCCCTCGATGTCGAATGTCTCGGCGATCTCGGCGAAATCTTGGGTAGGCCGGCCCAATCGCAGGTACCACGCGTCGCTGGTCGGCTCCCAGCCGTAGATCTGTCCGAGGGCGGAAAGACCGGTCATGAGGGTCTTGTATTCGTGGTTGTTCATCACCAGATACAGCACCGGCAGCGCGTATTTGCTCGTCGTCCACCACGAGTTGGTGTGGAACAGGGCCGAACCATCGCCGACTATGGTCACGACGTAGCGGCGCTTACCCACGGCGAGGGCGATACCTATCGACGCGGGCAGGGAGAATCCGAGCGACCCGCCGGAGGTACAGAAATAGGAATCGGGTGCGTCGTAGGCGATCGCCTTCTGAATCGCCGCCGAGATCGCGAAGTCCTCGTTGATGACGGTCAGCGGTTTTTGGAGTGTCTTCTGCACCTCGGCCAGCTTCATCGGCACGATGTAGTCCGGAATCGTCGGTTCGTGCCCGGGGGCCGTGGCCCCGGCCGCGGTGAACGCCTTGTCGCGACGGGCGTCGAGCTCGAGAATCCGCCTATTGCGCTGTGCCGCCGCGGATTCGTCGTAGGCGGGGTGGCCGACGACGGCGTCGATGATCAGCGGCAGACTGCGTTTGATGTCGCCGAGCACACCGACGCTCGCGTAAGAATTCTTACCGATCTCCCACGGGTCGTTGTGCAGCGTCACCTGCGTGAGCGCGGGCGGGATGATCGGGCCCTTCTCCCAGCGGAACACCAGGATCTGGGCCTGGGAGTTCACGCCGACCTGGAAGATGGTGTCGAAATCGGCCAGCTGCATGTGTACCCCGTCCTGGGTGGGCACGAGCTCGCCCTGCCAGTGCGGCAGATCGTTCGGATAGTTCATGCGGCTGGCCTGGTTCTCCGAGTACACCGCCGCGCCCAGCACATGGGACAGGCGCTCGATCTCCGGCCATGCGTTCGCCTCGCCGACCCCGTCCCCGACGAGCACCACGGGATTCTTCGCCTGCGCGAGCTGTTGGGCGGCGTCCGCGACACCGGCCGGGTCGGCCGCTACCGCGTGCGCGATGCGTGTCACCCGCCCAGGCTCCTGCATGGTGGGCGCTTCGAGCAGGAAATTCCACGGCAGCGAGACGAATACCGGCCGGAACGGCGGAACCAGGAGTTCCTTGAACGCGCGCTGTAGCACCAGCGGCATTTCGTCGACACTGCGGATCTCGTGGGCCCACTTCGTGTATTGCTCGGCGGTGTGGACCAGATCGGAAGCCAGGATCGGTTCCTGGATCAGCAGCTCACTGTGCTGCTGTCCGCAGAGCACGATGAGCGGGATGTTGGATCGGTAGGCGTTGAACAGATTGCCGATGATGTTGGCCGTGCCGGGGGTGATGTGGACGATCGCCGCGCCGGGACGTCCCGACATCCGGGCATAGCCCATGGCCGCGCCGAGCGCGATGTTCTCGTGCAGGCACGGCACGTACTCCACACCGTTCTCCGGAATGGTCGTCCCGTCGAGCAATGGAATCTCGTGCGTGCCGGGAACACCGAAGGCATATTCGGTGCCCACCTCACGCAGATAGTCGAAGATGATGTCGCGGCCCAGCCTGCGGGGCGGTGTAGAGGTCATGTCCCTTTCGTTCCTGATAGGTCTGTCTGCACCCGGGTAGTGACGCGGCTCAGCGGCCGGTCCAGCTCGGTGGTCTTTTCTCGGTGAACGCGCGCGGCCCTTCTCTGGCGTCGGCGGAGCCTGCGCGCAAGGTCTCCCAGTGGTATCGGGCGGTGAACGCCTCGGGCAGTGGCATGGTGGAAGCCGCGGCCGCGGCCTCTTTGATGGCCCGCACCGACAGCGGGGCGCAGGCGAGGATGTCGGCGACCCAGGCATCTGTGCACGCGTCGAGGTCGGTGACGGCGACAACTTCGTTGACGAGGCCGAGTTCGGCGGCGCGGGCCGCGGTCATCCGGCGGCCGGTGAGCAGATGCCCCATCGCGATCCGATAGGGCGCCTGCCGGGGTAACCGGAACACTCCGCCCGCGCCGGGGATCAGGCCGAGTTTGGCTTCGGTGAGCCCGAACTCGGCGTTGTCGGCGGCGACGACGATGTCGCAGGCGAGCGCGAGTTCGAAACCGCCGCCGAGTGCGTAGCCGGCGACCTTGGCTATCAGCGGCTTCGCGAAGCCGAACCGATCGGTGATCCGGGGATGGCCGGGTCTGCCCGCGCTGCCGAACGTCGAGTATCCCTCGCCGTGGGCGACGCGCTGGGACAGCTCCTTCAGGTCCTGCCCGACCGAGAACGCGCGCCCGCCGCGACCGCTGAGCACGGCCACCCAGATCTCATCGTCGCGTTCGATGTCGTCCCACACCTGGGCCAGCTCGGTGTGCATCCGCGAGTTCATCGCATTGAGCACGTCGGGGCGATCCAGCTCGACGGTGGCGACCCGGCCCTGCTTGCGGTAGACCACGGTGGTCAGGTCCGGCAGCGGTGTCACTGCCGCGCTCCCGCGCTGAACCGGCCCACTTTCGCCAGCACGTCCACGCCGTAGAGCCGCAGCGCCTGATGCAGGGCGAACTCGGCCATGTAGGAGCGGAACGTGTCTTGCGGTTCCTCGGCGGTCACGATCATGTGTTTGTTCGCGACCACCGCGTCGGCTGCCAGTTGCTCGGCGGCGCGGGAGATCTCGGTGTCCATCGCGTCGGGTTCGACGACGCTGTCGAAGACGTATAGCGCGGCGGGTTCGGTGGCGTGGATCCGCTTGCCCCAAAGGATCACCTCGCGCGAAAGCCGCGAGGTCGAGCCGCGCCCCAGCCGGAGATTGCCCGCGCCCGGCACGATGCCTTCCTGTGCCGCCGGGAGGCTGAAGTAGCTGTCGGCGGCGGCGATCACGCGGTCGAAGACGAGCAGCAGTTGCGCGCCGCCGCCGATGGCGAAGGTGTCCACGGCGGCGATCCACGGTTTCGTGTGCAACCGCGGGGGCCATTCGGCGGAATCGCCGAGGGTGGACAGGCCGCGCAGGATTTTGGCGATGTACCCGGTCTCACGGCCGAGCAGGAATTCGACGTAGGAGATCTTGCCCTGGTGCAACCGGGTGAGATTGATGCCCGCACTGAACACCCGTTTGCCGCGGTAGCGCGGGTGGTTCATCTCGCCGCCTCGCACCACCCCGACCTTGGACCGGTCGTCGAGTAGCACCAGGTCGACCGCGGTTTCCATGTCGGCGACGTGCTGGTTGTCCTCGGCGTTGAGGCAGTGGGTATTGGTGATCGTGATGGTCGCGGTGTGGCCGGACCGGGTCAGCGTCGCCGCGGGCAAGGTGATCCGGCCGGTGCTCTCGAAATCCGGCAGCAGCGCCTGTGCGCGGCGGGTCGGCCTGCGCATCGCGTCGAGCAGGTGGTTCCCGGCGATCGGGTCGGCGAACACCGCGTGGAAGAAGATCCCTTGGTCGACCTCCCAGCCTTCCTTGTGCGCCTGCACCGCCGCGGCGTCCGCGGCGAGCTGACCAGGGTCGGGGAGCAGACCGGGGAACAAGGTGGTGACGGCGGCGGCGAGCTCGGTCAACCGCGGCGATTCACGCAGATTGTCGGTGGCGGCGAGATACACCTCGTGCAGATGCGCGCGTAAGAATGCCCGGCGTTGGGCTCGCAAAGCATCGAGGGCTTGCGCGGCTCGTGCGGCCTGGGCATCGTCGCGGCCTGCGACGGGCCCGAGTTCGGCTAGGACGCGGCCGCATTCGGCGGCCGCGTCCTGCAATGCGGCCTTGTCGTATCCGAGATCGCCGATGAACTGCGGCAGTGTGGTCACAAGGTGCTCCCGAGCCGACGCAGGGCGCGGTCGGATGCCGCCAGATGCGCCCCGAGCGCGTCTTCGAATCGGGTGGCCGCGGCATCCAGGACCAGGCGCCTGCGGATGGCGATCTCCGACCCCGCGGCGCCTCGAACAGCGCCAGACCTGCCTGGATCGCTTGGGTTTCGGCTTCGGCGCTGTCATCGATCGCCGCGTCCACCAAGCCGTGCTCGAGCGCTTGGGATGCCGAGAGGCTGCGGCCCTGTATCGCGAGCGTTCTGGCGAGCCCCGCGCCGTGCTGGGCGACCAGCCGATGCAGCGCCATGGCCGGCCAGCTACCTCCGTCGGAAGCAACGAATCCGAGAACCGACCCCGATCGCAGGATGCGGTAGTCGGCGACGAGCAGCAGCTCGGCCGCGGGACCGTAGGCATCGCCGTCGACGGCGGCGACGATCGGCGCGGGCGCCTGTTCCAACCGTCGCAAGGCGCCTTCCCACTTGCCGACGGTGCCGATGTCCACCGCACCGGGCCAGGAGAAATCGTGGCCCGCCTCCGGCCCCCTGATGTACAGGACGACACTGTGCGGCCGGTCTCGCGGGGCGTCTTCGGCGCGCAGTGCGATCGTGGTGACCGCGTCGATCAGCTCGGCCGACAGCGGTTGATCGGCCGGTATCACCGCGGCTAGGACGTTGGTGCCGGACCCGTTGGATGTAGTCATCGTTCCCCCTGTGTGTAGTGCGATCGCCGTGGATCAGAAGCGGAGCAGAGCGGTCTCGATCTGCGAACCCGGGCCCATCGTCATGAGGACGCCGTAGTCGCCGGGGCGGACCCGGCCTTCGGTGAGCAGCCGCTGATAGGAGAACAGGAACGAGCCGCTGGAAAGGTTGCCGAAATCGCGCATCACCCCGGTGGTGTGGCGAAGATCGTGGGCGGTGAGACCCAGGTTGATCTTGACCGCGTCGATGACCTTCTTGCCGCCGGAGTGCACGATCCAGTGCGCGATGTCCTTGCGACGTAATCCGGTGCCGTGCAACAGCTTGTCGATCACGATCTCGGCGTGCGCGCCGACCTCGTAGGGCACTTCCTTGTCGAGGTAGAAACTGAACTTCCCGGCGTCCTCGTCCCAGTCGTAGCGCATCGCGCCGACCGCGTGCCGGATCATGTAGCTGCTGGTGGTCAGCAGCGAAGGCGTCGGGCTCGAACCCGCCCGCGCCGCCGCGCCGCTGCCCGCGCCGGCCTGCACTGCCAACGCGGCCGCACCGTCGCCGAAGAGGCTGTTCACCACCGCGGTGCGCATCGTCCCGTCGAAAACGTAGGCCGCCGAGCATGCCTCGGAGCAGACGAGCAGAGCGAGCTCGCCCGGATGCGCGGACGCCCAGTTGGCCACGGCGCCGAGTCCGTTGAGCCCGGCGTTGCAGCCCATGCCGACCACATCCAGCCGGGCCGTGTCCGGATCCAGGCCCAACTCGTTGATCAGGAGCGCACTGAAGCCGGGCGTGAGGAATCCGGTGGTGGTGACGGCCACCAGATAGCGCACTTCGTGCAGTTCACGACCGATTTCGCGCAGGCATCGGCGCAGTGCGTCGGCGCCGGTGCGCACACCCTGACGGCGATGTTTCTCCAGCAGCTCGCCCTGGGTTTCGACTCGGAACTCGCCGTCGTCGCCCCGTGGGGGCAGGGTCAGATGTCGTTGCTCGATGCCGCCGTTGAGGAAGACGCCCCGGATCTTCGGGTCGGTGATCTTCAGCAGATCGATGAGTTCACGTTGGTTGTAGCGATCCGGCGGGTTGGCTGTGGCCACTCCGAGCAACTTCGGTGGAGTGGCCACCCGCTGGGTGTGGCTGCGTAGGTTCTGCTCGAGTGCTTCGACCCGGGCGGTGCTCATGGTCGTCATGCTCAGTTCCTGTGCTGATAAGTGGAGGCGCGCAATCGTGCGGGCGCGAGAGACCGATAAATGCGATGCGTTTACGGCCGGCGCTACATGGCAGCCGGCAGACGACAGTAAGTCGGACTGTTATCGCCCGTGAATGCGTGCTACGCATTCATCGAGCAGGGCACATCGAATAAATTGGTATGCCACCCCCATTCCCCCCGAGCAGTTGATCAATTCGGCACAGCCGCATGGCGGCTATGTGGTGGTTCGGCTTCTGGTCAGGCCCGGAAGCGAAACCTCGATCGGTTCCGAACAGTACCCCTGCTCGATCAGGGGTGGCAACCCCTAAACGTTAGGGGTGTACCCCGATCGTCGGTGGAGACATGTCGAAACATGTTGTGCAAGAGCATATTTCGTGCCAGACTGCCGCACAGAAGATCGTCCGTAAACGTACTATCGACCATCTTTCAGTGGCCGTAGATTCGCCTGGACAAGTGACCGACCCACGCCGGTGATCGGTGTGACCGTGGTCTAATCAGCGAATGGAGTCACTCACCTCGGCGCTGGTGCCGCACGTCTTCGCGGAGACGCCGGGACACTTGATCAGGCTGCTCTACCAGCGGCACAATTCCATCTGGCACGCCACGGTGGGTGACTCGATCACGCCGACGCAGTTCGCCATTCTCAACGTCGTCTACAGCGACGGGCCCTCGACCCAGCACGAGATTTCCGTCCGAGTCCGGACCGACACCTCGACAATGGCGCAAGCCGCCGCCTCACTGGAGCGCAAGAATCTGATCAAACGATCGGTGAACCCCGCCGACAAGCGGGAACGGCGGATCGCCCTCACCCGCACCGGACGCCGGGAATACGCGCAGCTGCTGTCGAAAGCCGATGAAGTTCAGCGCATCCTGTTCGAGGTACTCGAACCGGACGACCATCCCCGTGCCCTCGCCTTGCTGCAAAGCCTCGCGGGGATCCCACCGGCCACGCCGGCCCGCACCGATCAGCGGTGAGCGACCGGCGCCGGAGTTGGGCAGGAGGTGCAGGCCCCCATTTCGATCGCGCTGCGCGCAACTCGTGAGCACCCGGCCGGGGTGCGCGATGGTGGGCTGATGACGACCACCGAGGCCCAATCCACCACCGACGCCGAACTGGATGCGATCTTCGGACCGATATTCGACCGCATCGCCCAGGGCGCCGTGGCGCGCGAGATCGATCGAACCCTGCCCTATGACGAGGTGGGCCTGCTGCGCGCGGCGAAGTTCGGCGCGCTGCGCGTTCCGGTCGAGTTCGGCGGGTACGGCGTCACCGTCCGGCAGCTGTTCCGGTTGCTCGTAGAACTCGCCGCCGCCGAATCGAACCTGCCGCAGGCGCTGCGGGTCCACTTCTCGTTCGTCGAGGACCAGTTGCTGTCGGGCCAGGGGGCCGAGCGGGAGCGCTGGTTGCGCGCGGTGTCCGACGGCACGCTGGTGGGCAACGCGATCACCGAAGCGGGCGTCGGCGCGGTGGACCGCTACCGCACCACACTGACCCAGGACGGGGAACGGTGGCTGCTCAACGGTGTGAAGTACTACAGCACGGGATCGCTGTACGCGGACTACATCTTGGCGGCCGCCGACCGTGACGGTGAGCGCGTCGGGGTGCTGGTGGACGCGCACGCCGAAGGTGTACGCCGGCACGACGATTGGGACGGCTTCGGGCAGCGGCTGACGGCCAGCGGCACCACGGAATTCACCGACGTGGTGGTGACAGAGGACCGAATCCTGGGTCCGGGCTACGGCGCGCCCGGCCCGACCTACGCCACCTCCTATCTGCAACTGGTGCAACTGGCGGTGCTCGCAGGCATCGCCAAGCGCGCCGAGCGCGACGTCCGGGAATGGGTCGCGGCGCGCACTCGGGGCTACACGCATTCCGCCGCCGATCTGCCCAGGCACGATCCGCTGGTGCAGCAGGTGATCGGGCGGCTGTCGGCGGCCGCGTTCGCCGCCGAAGCCAGTGTGCTGGCCGTCGCCGATGTGCTCGACGAGGTGCTGGCCGGTGGCGCGGACGACGAAGGTGCCGTGGTGGCGGCCGAACTCGCCGCGGCGCAAGCCCAGCTCGCGGTCATCGACCTGGTGCTGCCCGCCACCTCGCTGCTGTTCGAAGTGGGTGGCGCTTCGGTGGTCTCCGAACGGCTGCGGTTGGATCGGCACTGGCGCAACGCTCGCACCATCTCGGTGCACAATCCGGCGATCCAGAAGGCGCGGGCGGTCGGCGATCACCTGCTCAACGGCGTCGATCTGCCGTTCGCCTGGAGCGCGGGCGAGCGCACGCCCGCCAGGGGAGCCGCGCAGTGACCCGCCGGATCCGCTTCAACGCCTTCGACATGAATTGTGTCGCCCATCAGTCACCCGGGCTGTGGCGGCACCCGGATGACCAGTCGCACCGCTACAAGGAGCTGGGCTACTGGACCGAGCTGGCGCGGCTGCTGGAACGGGGGCGCTTCGACGGCATCTTCATCGCCGACGTCCTCGGCACCTACGACGTCTACGGCGGCGACGACGCCGCCGCGCTGCGCCAGGGGGCGCAGATTCCGGTGGCCGACCCGTTGCTGCTGGTCTCGGCCATGGCCGCGGTGACCGAGCATCTCGGGTTCGGCATCACCACCGGCACCGGATTCGAGCACCCGTACCCGTTCGCGCGGCGGCTTTCCACCCTGGACCATCTCACCGACGGCAGGCTCGGCTGGAATGTGGTGACCGGTTACCTGCCCTCGGCGGCGCGTAATTTCGGCGCCGCCGACCAGCTCGACCACGACGAGCGCTACGACCAGGCCGACGAGTACCTCGAGGTGCTGTACAAGTTGTGGGAAGGCTCGTGGGAGGACGACGCGGTGGTCCGCGACGGGGCGGCGGGCATCTACGTGGATCCGGCCAAGGTGCACCACATCGGCCATCGCGGCACGCACTTCACCGTGCCCGGCATCCACCTCTCGGAACCGTCGCCGCAACGCACGCCGGTGATCTATCAAGCGGGAGCGTCGCCGCGCGGGGTACGGTTCGCGGCCGAGAACGCCGAGGCCATCTTCATCGCCGGCCCGTCGAAACGCGTGCTCGCGCAGACGGTGTCCCGGATCAGGAACGCGCTGGAAGCGGCGGGCCGCGCGCGTGACTCGGCGCGTGTCTACGCGCTCGCGACGATCATCACCGACGCGACCGACGAGGCGGCGCGGCGCAAGCACGAGGAGTACTTGTCCTACGCCAGCGTCGAGGGCGGTCTGGTGTTCATGTCCGGATGGATGGGCATCGATCTTTCCCGCTACGACCTCGACGACCCGATCGGCGAGGTGCAGAGCAACGCGATCCAGTCGGCGGTCGCGGCGTTCCAGGAATTCGACGACGACGGGCGGGAGTGGACGGTCCGCGATATCGGCAAGTGGGCAGGCATCGGCGGTATGGGTCCGGTGTTCGTCGGTTCCGGGGAGACGGTCGCCGACCTGCTCCAGGAATGGGCGGCCGAGACCGATCTGGACGGCAACCTCGCCTACGCGATCACGCCGGGATCCTTCGAAGACATCGTCCGGCACGTGGTTCCGGTGTTGACCGCCCGTGGCGCGTACGCGGAGGAGTACGTGCCCGGCACGCTGCGCAACGCCCTGTTCGGCGCAGGCGACCGGTTACCCACGGACCATCGTGGCGCGAGTTACCGGTTGGGAGGTTCCGGATCGACCGCCTTGCCGGACGCGGTGTCGCGGCCGGGAGCAGCGCGTCGGCGTCGGTGACACCGGGGGCGAGTCGTGGCGCGGCTGCGGTGATTCCGGCGCGGCGGTCGGCGCCGAGGCGGGTTTCGGCGATGTGGCTCAGCGCGTGCACGTAAGAGCCCCTGTACCGGACCGGTCACCGGAGCGACAGGCCGAGCGGGTCTTCGGCCCGGCATCGACAGCCGCCGAGATCTATGAAGGTCGGCTTCCAGAACTGGCGACCTCTCTCGGCCAGCTGGCCGCGGTCAACGACTTCGTCGAAGCCCACGGGCTGCGCTGGGCTCGCGCACCTGAGCCGTCGCAGCGGTACCCGGACGGTTACGGCTACCAACACGGCGACGAAAGTTGGGAGGCATGGTGCAAAGGGTGTGCCAACGTATACCCCCTAGGCGTGTATTTGCGGTCGCACTGACCAGGGAGAACGA
Organism: Nocardia asteroides; assembly: GCA_019930625.1. NCBI lineage: Bacteria > Bacillati > Actinomycetota > Actinomycetes > Mycobacteriales > Nocardiaceae > Nocardia > Nocardia asteroides. The sequence continues at coordinate 1,577,851 of CP082844.1, read as the reverse complement.
GCATATGTTGTTTTTCGGCGATTACTACCGCGACCCTTTGTAGCTGGGGGTTGCTGTGCTCATGTTGTACGTGCTGCCAGCAACCGGTCGAGATCCGCACGGAGGGTCTGTTCCAGACTCGAATAAGCGTTCCTGGAGCCCTCGGACACGGCGGAGTTGGTTCCTTCTTGCGCCCATTGCAAGTCTTCGGCGGTCCGTCGGATCGCCGAAGCTCGTTCGAGCGGGGTGCCTTCACGGGCGATGGTCTCATTGGTCACCACCCGCCAATCGACGCCCGAGCCTTGCAGGGCGGCGCGCAACTGCGGGCCGGGTGCTTCGGGTAGCACCACAAGATCGAAATCCGGCGTCGTGACGTCGCCGAGGATCTGCGCTTCGACATGCTGCCTCGATCTGAACGGCTGACCGTCGTAGTCGCGGCCGACGCCGCTCAGCACGGGATCGGCAGACCGCGCTCGGGCGTGATAGGACCATTCGAGGGGATCGGTGAGCGGGGACGGAATTGCGTATGGCTTGTGTACGCCCGAGTCACCGACAACGAAGGCGGTGCGTTCACGAACGTCAGGCGTCAGGTAGAGCTGGTAACGGCCGTACTCCCTGGTCAAGAAATCCGGTCCTAAGCCATCCAGGAGAGGTCCGGCAGGACGCACGCCCCCGACGGCGACAGAACCGTAGACGGGGGAGCGTCCGGCTACGAATTCCCGACCGAACCACTGGCTTTCGTCGTGTTCGCGCCATCTGTCGTTCCAGACCGGCTTGTAATGGCCCTCACCGAGTATGGAGATCAAGTCCCGCTCGGTCGGCACTCGGATCACCACCGGTTGGCCTTCGAGGGCGGTTCGCAACTCGTTTCTCATCTGCGTCCGCACATCGTCGAGACTTCGACCGAGCGAGGACGCCAACTGCTCCATATTCCGATGAATGTGAGCGTACTGCTCGAGTCGTGACCAGGGCTCGTCCCGTAAGTCCTCCAGCTCGAACTCTGTGGGGCCGCGGTCTCCGAACCGCTCGCGTAGTTTGCGGTCCAAGTCCTGCCTGGCCGTCGCGAGAGTTCGCTCGTCAGGAGGGGCCGGGCAGACACGACGGACGACCGTCGGGGTGTCGGGTTTCCCCGGCCCGCCTTCGGACCCGGCCGTATCTCCCATCGACCGAGCGACCCGATCGCCGCCTTGTGCGTCCTTTGCCTCGAGTTCGTCGAGCCCCGAGCGAAGTTCCCCGGTCATGTCATCGGAGAAGGATTTGTGTCCCTGGGTGAACCTTCCGAAACTTCGACCGATCCGCTGGGCGCCCTCGCGAAGCAGGTGTCTGGCCCACATGAATCGAACCTTTGCGGTGACCTTCCGTTGCATGCCCTCGAAGCATGCTATCCGACCGCTAAACCCTGTACGACCCCACCTCGAGAGCCGGTAAAGGGTCCTGGTAGTACTCGCGCGGAAAACAACGACAAGGGTCCGACCAGCAGCGATGGCGCGTTACCAGAAGCCGAACCAAACCCTCATCGGCAGCCGATCCCAAGCACCAACCCAACCCACCCGACCCCGAACACGAAAACGTTCTCTACCAGCCCGCCAAGCCATATCCGCCCGATTCTCGGCCGATACTACGGCGACCCCCGCACACATCCCGCGCCCAGGCGAGGATCCCCTCGCACGACGACGTCGAGGCGGTCTGGTCGTGGAAGACCGGGGTGCCGTTGTCCGGGGCAGTGCGCTACGGCACGCAGTACGACTACCGGTGCCCGCGGTGCCGCCGCGAGGTGCTCCCGCCGATGCGGCCGACGTGCTTCCGTAACGTAGTCGGGCGGCGCCGGAAACCCTGCTCGGCGCCGCCCGGCGGGTCTTTGCCCGCGAGGCGATCAGATCGCGGCGAGGAATATTTCGGCTACCGCTTCCAATCCCGCACGATCGACTTCGTCGAAACGCCCGGGGCGCGGACTGTCGAGGTCGAGCACCCCGACGAGTACTCCGTCCCGCACCAAGGGCACCACTATTTCCGAACGCGTGTCGGCATCACAGGCGATATGGCCGTCGAACGCGTGCACATCCGGCACCAACTGAGTCTGTCCGGTCTGCGCCGCAGTGCCGCACACGCCTTTTCCGAGCGCGATGCGTACGCACGCGGGCTTGCCCTGAAACGGGCCGACGACCAGTTCGCGTCCGTCGTAGAAATAGAAACCCACCCAATTCACATCGGGCAGCGCATGGAACACCAGCGCGGAGAGGTTGGCGGCGTTGGCGATACGATCCGTTTCGCCCTCGACCAGCGCTTCGGCCTGCGCGGCGAGCCGACGGTACTGCTCGGTGCGGTCTCCGGTCAATTCGGCGACGACGAACGACATGGCCCGAATGGTACGCGCTCGGAAAGCGCTGTCTGCCCATTGATTCTCGGTGATCGCAACACTCTCGCAACGCCATGCGGGCACAGCATCATCCCTGCATGACATCGCAGCAATCCGTATCCCGTTCCACTCGTTCGGCCGCGGTTATCGGCGCCGGACAGACCGGCGTCACTGCGGCGCTAGGACTTCTCGACGCCGGTTTCGACGTCGCCCTCTACAGCGAGCGTGATCAGCGAGCCTTGCGTGACGGCGTGCCCGCCACCGGCACCGCGCTGGAATTCGGCGAGACCCAGCAAGCCGAGGCCGCCCTCGGATTGGACAGCTACACCGCGCGGGCGCCCCGCCACACCGGCCTGAGCGTGCGCATCGCGGGACCCGAGCGCGCCGAATTGATCCAGTTCGACGGCCATTTCGACGGATACGTCGGCGTCGCGGTCGACACCCGGCTCAAGTCCGACGAGCGGCTCACCGCGTTTCTCGAGCGCGGCGGCCGGTTCCTGGTCGAGCAGGTGACGCCGGAGACGCTCGACGGCATCGCCGCGGCCAACGACCTCACCTTGGTCGCGACCGGGCGTGGCGGTCTGTCGGACCTGTTCCCCGTCGACGCGCAGCGCACCCCTTACGACGCCCCGCAGCGCTCGCTGCTCACCGTCACGGTGACCGGCATCGGTCACGACGAGAGCGTTTTCGCCCATCGCAGCGTCGCAGGCGGCGCGCACAGCGGCTTCTCCATCCTCGTCGAGCAGGGCGAAGGGTGGTGGGGTCCCTACCTGCACAAGGACGTCGGCCCCAGCTGGGCGTTCCTGGGTTGGGCACGTCCCGGCAGCGACTGGGAGAAGCGTTTCGCCGCCGCGGACTCCGCCGAATCGGCGCACCGCATCGTGCAGGACCTCTACCGCGACTACATCGACTGGGATCTGCCGGAAGTGCTGGCCACCCGGACCATTCCGGAGGACCCGCACTCGTGGCTGAAGGGCGCGGTGCGTCCGGTCGTGCGGTCCGGTGTGGGGCGCACGGCCGGCGGGCACGCGGTCGCCGCGCTCGGTGACACCGCCATCGCCTACGACCCGATCGCCGGGCAGGGCGCGCAGAGCGGACTGATCCAGGCGCAGCGGCTGGTCGCGGCCGCCGCCGTGCACGAGGGACCGTTCGACGAGGCGTGGATCGCAGGTCAGTACACGGCGTTCCTGGCCGCCCGCGCCGACGCGGCCAACAAAGTGACCAGGCTGTTCCTCAGCGATCCCGAGCTGGCCGACATCGGCAACGCGTTCTTCGCCGCGGCGGCCGTCGACCCGGCGTTCGCCTCGGCGCTGGTCGGCTTGCTGCATCGCCCGCAGCCGTTCCTGCCCGTCGACTCGCCGGAAGCGGCCAACGAGTTCATCACGCGGGTCACCGGTGTGGACGCCGCCGAGCTGCTGGGCAGGTTCGCACCCGCGGGCACGTTCTCCAGGTCGAGCTACGCGCCCGCGCTCGCCGACGCCTGATCCGATCGCACGGATTCGAACTCTCGTCCCGATCGGGGGCCGGTGCTGGAGTGGAAGGAGCGCCGGACGCATTCGTGGCGTCCGGCCTCCGATCCGACGGCTACCCCCGAAAACCATGGAGCAGCTATGACAACGGAGCAGATCGCCGAACAGATCCGGTTCGCCTACTGGGTGCCCAACGTCAGCGGGGGACTGGTCACCAGCGATATCGAACAGCGCACCAGCTGGGATTTCGACTACAACAAGAAGCTCGCGCAGACCGCGGAGAACAACGGCTTCGACTACGCGCTGTCCCAGGTGCGCTACACCGCCTCCTACGGCGCGGAGTTCCAGCACGAGTCGACCTCGTTCAGCCTCGCGCTGCTCGGTGCCACCGAACGATTGAAGGTCATCGCGGCCGTGCATCCCGGGCTGTGGCACCCGGCCGTGCTCGCCAAGTTCGGCGCGACCGCCGACCACCTGTCGGGCGGCCGGTTCGCCATCAACGTCGTCTCCGGCTGGTTCGCCGGTGAGTTCACCGCGCTCGGCGAGCCCTGGCTCGAGCACGACGAGCGCTACCGGCGCAGCGCGGAATTCCTCGAAGTGATCCGCAAGATCTGGACCGAGGACAACGTGGACTACGGCGGTGACTTCTATCGCATCCGGGACTTCACCCTGAAGCCCAAGCCGCTGAACACGCCTGAGCGCCCGAATCCCGAACTGTTCCAAGGCGGTAACTCCACGGCCGCCCGGCGCAACGGCGGACGCTACGCCGACTGGTACTTCTCCAACGGCAAGGATTTCGACGGCGTCACCGAACAGCTCGACGACCTGCGCGGCGTCGCCCGCGCCCACGACCGCGAGGTGAAGTTCGGCCTCAACGGCTTCATCATCGCCCGCGATACCGAGGCCGAGGCCCGCGACACGCTCCGCGAGATCATCGAGAAGGCGAACAAGCCCGCGGTGGAGGGCTTCCGGGACGCGGTGCAGCAGGCGGGCGCGTCCACCAAGGACCGCAGGGGCATGTGGGCCGACTCCACGTTCGAAGACCTGGTGCAGTACAACGACGGTTTCCGCACCCAGCTGATCGGCACGCCGGAGCAGGTGGCCGAGCGGATCGTCGCCTACAAGCAGCTCGGCGTCGACTTGATCCTCGGCGGCTTCCTGCACTTCCAGGAGGAGATCGAATACTTCGGCGCGAAGGTGCTCCCGCTGGTGCGCGAGCTGGAAGCCGCGCAGCGACCTGTCGCGGCGGTGAGCTGATGACCGCGGTCGCCGCCGATCGCATTCTCTCGGCGGCACAGGCGTTCGCCGTCGCGCAGCGGCTCGCGGCCGACTTCGCTACGGGGGCCGCGCAGCGCGACCGCGACCGCGCGCTGCCGTACGCGGAGGTCGATCGGCTGGCGGCCAGCGGCTTGCTCGCGATCACGGTGCCCGCCGCACACGGCGGCGCGAATCTTCCGCCGAGCGCGGTCGCGGAAGTGACACGGATTCTCGCCACGTCCGATCCCAACATCGCGCAGATTCCGCACAGTCACTTCGTGTATCTGAATCTGCTCCGGCTCGCGGGAACGGACCAGCAACAGAAGCGGTATTTCGGACGTGTGCTCGACGGTGGGCGCATCGCCAACGCGCAGTCCGAGCGCGGTGGCGCGACGGTAGCCGAGATATCGACCACGTTGCGACCCGTCGGCGATCGCTTCCGCGTGGACGGCGTGAAGTACTACTGCACCGGATCGCTGTTCGCCGACCTGTTCGCGGTGCTGACCCGGCTGGACGATCCGCCGGGGCACAGCGGCCTCGAGCCGGGCGAGTACATCGCCTACCTGCCCGCGAACACGTCCGGCGTGCGCGTCGTGGACGACTGGAACGGGATCGGGCAGCGCACAACCGGCAGCGGAACGGTGTCCTTCGACGACGTGGTGGTCGACCGCGATCAAGTGATCCCCCGTGCCGGTGCGGTGCGCGCGCCCACCGGTTACGGCGCGTTCGCCCAGCTGCTGCACGCCGCCATCGACACCGGCATCGCCCGGGGCGCGCTCACGGCGGCGACGGAGTTCGTGCGCACGAAGAGTCGTCCATGGTTCGAGGCGGGGGTCGCGAACGCGGTCGACGACCCGCTGTTGGTCCAGCGCTTCGGTGAGTTGTCCGTCGCGGTCACCGCCGCGGAGGCGACCCTCGCTTCGGCCGGATGGACGGTGGACGCGGCCACCAGGACCGATCCGAGCGCCGATCGCGTCGCCGAGGCGTCGCTGGCCGTCGCGACCGCCAAAGTGCTCGCCGACCGCGCCGCCAACGACGTGTCCGCCGCGTTGTTCGAGGTCGGCGGAACGCGCAGCGCCGCGGCGGATCTGAACCTGCATCACTTCTGGCGCAACGCGCGCACGCACACCCTGCACGACCCGGTGCGCTGGAAATACCAGCACATCGGCCGTGCCGTGCTGCACGACGCACCACCGCCACTGCACGGCGTGATCTGAGAGGAGACGCAATGACTGTCACTGTCGTCGTCGGCAACCCGAAACCGGCTTCGCGCACGCTCACCGCGGCCACGCTGGTCGCGAAGGGGTTGCGGCCGGAGGCGGAGCCCACCGTGATCGACTTGGTGGAGTTCGGTCCGGGTCTGCTCAGCTGGGGTGACCCTGCCGTGGCCGAGGCGGTGCGCACCGTGGCGGACTCGGAACTCGTCGTCTTCGCCAGCCCGACCTTCAAGGCGACCTACACCGGTCTGCTGAAGTTGTTCCTCGAACAATTCGAAGGCGGAACGGGACTCGAAGGCGTGCTCGCGGTGCCGTTGATGCTCGGCGCCGGACCGGCCCACGCTCTGGCGCCCGACCTGCTGCTGAAGCCCGTGCTCGTGGAGATCGGGGCCACCGCGGCGCTGCCCGGGCTCTACCTGTCCGATCGCACATTCGCCGAGGACGGCGTCATCGACCGGTACAGTGGTCGGTGGCGTTCGGTCGCCCAGGCACTGGCCCACAGCTCGAAGGCTGCGAATCATGCATGACCTGTTCGAATTCCCCGCAGACGGAGCCGGTCTGCGTCGCGCGTTCGCCAACTTCCCCAGCGGCGTCGTCGCGGTCTGCGCCGAAATCGACGGTGTGCCACACGGTCTCGCGGTGAGCACGTTCGTTCCCGTCTCGCTCGACCCGCCGCTGGTCTCGTTCTGCGTGCAGAACTCCTCGGCCACCTGGCCCAAGCTCGCCGCCGCGAGTCATCTCGGCCTGAGCCTGCTGGGCACCGATCAGCAGGCCGCCGCCCGCTCGCTCGGCACCCGTGACGGCGACCGCTTCCGCGATATCCGGTTGCACCGCGGCTCGGGCGACGCCGTGTTCATCGACGGCGCTTCCGCCTGGATCGAGGGCGTCCAGGAGGCGCACGTCCCGGCGGGCGACCACGCCGTCGTCATCCTTCGTATCCACCGCATCGCCACCCGCACCGACGTCGACCCCCTCGTCTTCCACGGCAGCCGTTTCCGCCGGCTGCACGCCGAAACGGCGAACGGGGCGGCCTGACGGACGGAATCGTCCGATACCGGATGGCCGGCGCGTAGGGTGACTCTCGTAGCGCTGTCAGCGGTCCTCCGAGGTGGCCCATGGAAGTCCCCGATCATCCGAGAGCATTGCGTGAGCGGCGAATTCGTCGCGACCGGGCTGCCGCCGCGATCGAGCTGCCACACGTTCGGGCGCTCAACCAGTTGGTCGATCGCATAGAAGCGGATACCGGTCTGGATAATCTGCCATACATCGATCCACTGTTCGGCGGCGTCGCGGCAGAGTTGTTGTTCGTGCTGAAAGCGCCCGAGGGCGACGCGAGTCCCGAGTTGCACGACAGGCGTTTCCTCAGCTGGGACAACGACGACGCGGGAGCGGCGAACTTCTTCCGCACCTGCGCCGCGTACGGTCTCGACCGGAGACGCTGTACCGCCTGGAACGCCTGCCCGTTTCCGATCAAGGGTGACACTCCCTCGCGCTTCGAACTCGGCCGGGCCGAGCCGTACACGCGCCGAATGCTCGAGTTGCTTCCCGAATTGCGCGTGGTCGTCCTGCTCGGCCGTCCCGCTCAGCACGCCTGGATGAAGATGGCGTTGACCGGTCCGGACATTCAGCTGGTACACGGCGCGTCACCGTCCCCGCCCGGCATCAACCACTCGCGCAACCGCGACAGCTTCGAAGCGGCGATCCGCACGGCCGTACGATTGCTCGCCGACTGACGAGGCGGATTCCTCCGGCTCTCGACGCTGTGGGAGACTCGGATGTCTCTTTCGGAAAGGTCCTGGTCGTGACGCTCGGCATGGTTCTCGGCGATTACCCGCGCACTTCGGCGCGGGTGTAGATCAATCTCGAGTGATTCCTGTGCGCTAGCCGCACGGTTTTTTTCGCGACGCCGCGTCGAAGTGCTCGTCGTGCCCTTGCACGTTCGATTACGAGGAGTACTCGGTGTCCACCATTTCCTGGACCGAAGACAACACATCCCGCACCGCTCGCTGGCATTCCGAAAGTGCCGCCTCGTCACCCGAGTCGATCGTGGTGGCGGACGATCGGACGACCGCCGACGCGGCCTGCCGGATGGCCGGAGCGGGAACCGGCCTGCTGTGGCGCGGTGATTTCCACAATGCGCGGCAACTGTTGCGCGCGATGGGGCGGCGGGTGGAGCGGAAGCTTCCGACCAGCGACGATCCCGCCGAATCGTTCCGGCGGTATCGTGCGTCGCGTCGTCGCCGCGCGCAAATTCTCGGCAAGTTGCTCGTGCTGCTGGAAGACGACTATTCGCTGGCTTTACGCCGCGCCCCGGACGTGAGGCGCGCCTGTATCGAGGCGTACGGCGCGCCGCAAGGGCACATGGTGGTCGCGCTCAGCGAACTGCTCGGCGTGCTCGGTGCGGCGCAGTGGCGGGAGAAGGGCGTGTACGTGCCCGCCCTCGGCGACCACATCCATCCGCATTACAGCGTGTTCTCCCCGGTTCGCGGTGAGTACATCGATCTCGTCGCGGGCGCTCCACTGCCCGCACGGGCGGACATCGCATACGACCTCGGCACCGGCACCGGCGTTCTCGCCGCCGTCCTGGCCCGCCGCGGCTGCACGCGAATCACCGCAACCGACAACAACGTTCGGGCACTGACCTGCGCCCGTGACAATCTCGACCGAATCGGCCTGTCATCCGTCGCCGTGCGAGGCCCGGCGCTCTTCCCGGACGGCAAGGCCGACCTCGTGGTGTGCAACCCACCCTGGCTCCCCGGCGTGCCGACCTCGGCTCTGGAAACCGGCGTCTACGACGAGAACTCGTCCATGCTGCACGCTTTCCTCACCGGCCTCCGTGCCCACCTACGCCCCGGCGGGGAGGGCTGGTTGATCCTCTCCGACCTCCCCGAACACCTCGGTCTACGCACCCGAGACGAACTACTCGACCGCATCACCGCCGCCGACCTCCGCGTGATCGCCCGACTGGACACGCGCCCCACCCACCGCCGAGCCCACGACCCGGCCTCACCGCTGCACACCGCCCGAGCTGCGGAGGTGACGTCCCTCTACCGCCTGGCGCCTCGTTGAGTGGGGTGCCGAAAAGGTCCTGGAAATGCCCGTCCGGGTTGCAGACATTGCCGTCGCACCGCCAGCGATGCCCGCCACCGTGACCGCGCTGGCACCGACAGTTACTGCCGGAAGCTCTGCGGATGCGGCCGATCCCACCGATGAACGCGCCCCAGCCGATCGATCGGCTGGGGTGCGTCTGTCTTTCACTGGGGCTGCGTCGGTTTTCTGCATGATTCGCGATATGCCGGCCTTACTTCTCCAGCTTCGCCAGCATCCAACTGCCGAGGGCGTCCATGTCGTCAGCGGGGATGGCGCGCGTGTAGTGCAGCGGTGGGGTTATCCAGCGGATCCGACGCCATCCGATGGATGGACGGATGACCCAGCCGCCGTATTCGCGGCGAGAATTCCACTGGAGTTTCCTGGTGTAGCCGGGCGGGCGGGAGACACCCCGGAACCGGAGGTACAGGGTTTGGCGTAACCAGAGCCAGCGTGTCGACCAGGTGACAGGGCCGCTACTGATATAGAGCAGCTTCACGGGGGCAACCTAACACGGGATGATGGTGGGCGTTGTCTCCTTGCGGACCTCGTTCGACCCAGTGTCCCAGCCAGCCCGCATGACGATTTTGCCCTGCCACACGCCGGGCAGGCAGTCCAACGCCATCGCGGCGACGTGGCGAGTGGGTTTAGGGATGTCCTTAACAACGGCTGGCTCCCCCTTCGGCGTGGGATTGCTGTGGCTCGACCGGTACCACAGCTGCAACGTGAGGTGGAACTCGAGCGGGGCGGGGTCGCATTTCACTGTTCCGCCGACGACGACGGCTTTGTGCAGCAGGTAAGGCTCCTTGTTGAAGGAGAACGCGCAGGAACGGTCAGCTGCCTGCGCGACTGGTGTGGTGGTGAGCGTCTGCCCGCCGAGCAATGTGGCGCTGACAGAGACAACCGTCACGGCTGCGCGAATCGCGTTGTATCTCACGGATATCCTCCATTACCTACGACTCCCGCACCCCACGGGAGAGATCAGAACCGCCCCCTGTGGCGGATGCTCAGTACTCCCGTGAGGTGTCGGGCTTCATCCGGCCCGCGCTGATCAGGGTCTGCCGTGCTGCCGCCTTACGTCGGCACTCGTCTGCGCGGCACCCGCGATGCCGCTGCATCGTTTGGTGCGCCTCCTGGACGCCGAGCTCGTGATCCGGCGCGTCGTGCGGGAACCCTGTGGCCCACAACGTGTTGTCCATTCGGCGCTCCGCTCCCCGCGCCCGAACGGTGTCGGGGTCGACAGGAACCTGCCACCACATCGAAGCCGCGACTACAGGCACTATGGGGACGAGCGCGGCGCCGAGTCCGATCGCGAAGATGACCCATCCGTTCATGCCGATCACATCCCGGAGGGGAACATCGACGGGATCTGCGACGGCCACTTGTGCCCCCGTTTGTACGTCTGCTCGGGGGTCACGAGGTCGCACAGTTCCGTGATCGCCCGCCGGAGCCCCGCGGCATGGTGAAGGCTTGGCGCGATCACTGCGGCCGCGTCCGCCTGGCGGATGGCTTGCACGAGAATCAGACCCATGGTCTTCGTGCTGGTATCGAACGTCAGTGTGTCGATCAGGAAGTAGTTGTTCTGGGTGGCGAGGTGGCGGATCGCGCCCTGGTCTCCAGGCACGTCGACTCGCAGGAATCCGAGTGCGTTCGGTCCGAGACTCATCGCTCAGCCCTCCGGGTACTGGACGTGGCCTGCGATGTGAGCGTGTAGCCGACGTGCTCGGCAAGTTCGCGGATCGTTGTAGCGTCTCGCTGAGGGTCTGCTGCCAGATCCTGCCGCAGGTACCCGATTGCCTTTGCGGTCATACCGTCCTCGCTGCTGGGTGCGTTGGTGTGCACCCGGCGCCGGGGCTCTTGCCATCGGTCGGCTCAGTGCTGCCGATGGACTGGCATCACCCGGCGTCGGGTGCCTACCAGCACTTTCCAGCGGATATACCGGCGATTGAATCCACGCGACTACTACGGAACATCTACGCTGACGTTCACGGACGGACGCACAGATGGGCCGGATCAGATGATCGTGACCAAGTGGACGGGGGTCGAGGTTCGTGCATTACGGACCGCCGCATTGCGTGTCAGTCAGCTGGAATTCGCCGAGATCCTCGGGTTCACCGTCGCAGCGGTGCGCAAGTGGGAATGCCGCCGCCAAACCATAGAGCTGTCAGGCAAGTACGCCGCGGCGATGGACACCATGCTCGACCGGCTGACCGATTCCGAGCGGGCGCGGTTCGAAGCTGCATTGATGCCGGAGCCACGGCCAACTCACATGCGGACGGTGGCCGACACCTTCGAGTCGCCAACAGATATCGCCCGACGGGTGCAGGGCCTGTCCGAACTCGACGCGGACGGCAGCTTTGTCGACATCCTGAAACTGGCGGTCGATGACGTTGTAGACCGCTACGAACTGGAGGGGCCGCGCCTATTGGCCCCGGAAGTAGTCTCGGCGCGCCATCAAGTCGAGGTGATGCTGGGGCAGCGACGGCACCCCGCTCAACTGCACGCGCTGTACTCGATCGCGGGTCGCCTTTCGGGTGTGCTCGGCTACATGGCGGTGAACCGCGGTCGATTCGGTCACGCTCGGATGTACTGCCGTGAGGCGTTCGCCATCGGAGAACTGCTCGGAGACACGGATCTGCAGGCATGGGTGAAGGGCACCGAGAGCTTCTGCGCTTACTACCAAAACGACTACGCGGCTGCTGTTCGGTCGGCCTATGAGGGGTTGGACCTAGCCAGCGGTGGCCCGCAATCCATCCGCCTGTACTCGAACGGTCTGGCGCGCGCGCTCGGGAAAGTCGGGGACTCCGCCGGTGTCGCCGCGGCGATCGACGCCGCGATTGCCACTGCGGCCACGCTCGACACGGGACCAGGACTGACGCCCGCCTTGACCTTCGAGCCATACGGTGAGGCGCGGCTGATGGCGAACGCGGCTACCGCGTTCCTCTCGGCCGGGGAGTATCAGCGTTGCTTGGACTACGGCGATCAGGTCGAAGACCGTGTCGCCGAGTCCGACTCGGTGTGGAGCCGGTCTTTGGTGCGGCTCGACATGGCTGCGGCGATGCTCGGCGCTGGTCGGCGGCGCGACGTCGAGCGCGCTGTGCGCCTCGGAGTCGAGGCACTCGAAGCGTCCAGAGATCGGCCGATCCGCTCGGTCTGGCAGCGAGCCCACGAACTCGGCGCGATCATGGGGGCGGTCCCCGCCCACGGGTCGGGCGAGTACCTCGACTTCCTGCATGAGTGGTCGTCCTCCGCGCGGGAGTTCTCTGCGCCAGAGGGGTAGCCGCTCAAACGAGCGGCAGCACAGCGCGGTCGATCCAGCGATACTGGCGGCCGTCGCGGCGCAACTCGACGAGGTCGACCTTGCTCACCTGCACGGTGACCGGCGGCAGGTCTCGCAGCGCGGCGACATCGGCGATCAGCGCCGCGGCGTTCTGAGGGCGGTTGATGTAGCCGATCCCGAGGTGTGGCCGGAGCTCGGTCGTCTCGGCGAGGCGACTCGTCGGCCGGTGCGTGGCGGTCGCCTCACGCAGCGTGCGGTGCAGCTTGAGCAAGCTGTCCCATGGAGTGACGGAGAACCGCAATGCGCTACGGGATCCCGTCAGCGGCCCGACCTCGACGTCGAACGGTCCGACGCCCGCCAGCCGTGCACGGGCGGCGTCGACGATTCCCGCCAGCTGTTCGCCGGAGACATCGCCGACCTTGCCGACGCTCAGCAGTGTCATGTGCAGAGCGTCCAGAGGAACCGGGTCGATCCCGTCGTCGGAGAGACTCTTCTGACACCGCTCGGCGAGATCAGTCAGCGCGGGATCGTCGAAAGTGAGATACCAGTAGTAGCCCGACTGGCCAGGCTCCCAGGACTTCAGAGTCCAGTGGTCATGCAGGGTCCCGAGTTGGCGGAACGCCGTCCAATCGTTGGCGCGAATGGCTGACGGGTCGGACGTCGATGCGGGCTGCAGCAACGGGAACGGGCGCTTGGTCGGAACCACGCCGGTGAGTGTACGGATCTGCGATCGATGCTGTCCGGCAACGGATCTGCACTCGCCTGACCTGGGGTGATTCGCCCGAATCAACTGCACGCACGGTAACGCGCATTGGGTACAGTGCCCGCTCGACCGGTGGTTTCAAAACAATACCCGCCCTGGTCAGGGCGGGTTTTCTCGTGGAGCCGATGACGGGAATCGAACCCGCGCTGTCTGCTTGGGAAGCAGAAGTTCTACCATTGAACTACATCGGCAGGGCGCAGATGCGCCAACCGAGACTGTAGCAGAAGCTGCGCACGGGGTGGGAAAAGTGCAGCTAGAAGCCGGTGACGGGGCTAATCGTCATCGGTGGCGAACTGGTCGGACGAGGTCAAGCCTTCGATGAACGACTCGAAATCGGAGGCGAGGAAGAGGACATCGGCTTCGTCATCGATCCATACCACCGACGGCTCGCCCGTCCGGCCGCAGCCGCGGTAGTCGAGTGCTACCCACCAGTGGCCGTCGCCATGCAGGAGTATTACCGGGTCGTCGAACTTCACCACGCTCGAGAGAATATGCGGTGCGGACTACTTCGCTATGCCTGCCGATGGTCGGAAGAAGTCCCGGCCTTGTCAGGTCCTCTGCTGTGGAGGTCGCGCGGAGGCGCGGACAAGCTCGAGTCCGCGGCGGGGACCAGGTACCGGTAGGCGGTAAGGCAGAGGATGAGCCACAGCGCGCCGATGCACCAGCCGCCGACGACGTCGGTGGTCCAGTGGACGCCGAGGTAGATCCGGGTCATTCCCACCGCGAGAACGAAAAGCGCGGCGGCGGCCGCGACGCCGACGCGCAGGGCGTGGCCGCGCAGGCGGGGGAGCGTGACCACTAGGACGATGCCGACCACGACGAACGAGCCCATGCTGTGCCCGGAGGGATAGGCCTGGTTGGAGACGCTGATCAGGTGGTCCTCGACGGGCGGGCGGTCGCGGTCGGTCAGGCGCTTGCCGCCGCGGACCAGTAACCCGCCGCCGAGGCCGGTGACCGCGACCAGCGCCGCCGACGACCAGCGTCGCTGCCAGGACAGCACAAGGCAGGTGGCGGTGGCCAGCGCTGTCATCGCGAGCGTGCCGCCCAGCACGCTGACCACCACGGCCACCGGAGTCAGCGCGTCGCTGCGCTGTGCGACGGCCCAGTCGGCGATGCCGCGATCAATCCCGCCGGGGCCGCCGTCCCCGACCACACCTGCCGTGAGAGCCGCGGCGCACACCACCAGCAACGCGGTGAGCACCCAGATGGCGTTCCGAATGCGAGGGGAGGTCACAACTCCACGTTCCCATGCCCGACGCCGCAAGTTAACCCGGCGCGCTTCCCACTTGGGATGACAACCCAGGGCGGCTTCGTCATCCCGTAGCGAGCACCGCCGTCGACCGGCGCCTCGCCGGGCGAACCGGACGCCGAAGCGCCGGTCGCGGGATGCGTCAGAACAGGCTGTAGCCGCCGTCGATCAGGAGCGTGTCGCCGGTGTGGTAGGCGCTGGCGGGGCTGGCGAGGTAGACGGCGACGGACTCGAAATCGCTGGGCTGACCCCAGCGGCGCACCGGAATCCTGGGCTCGACGCGTTCGCGGAAACGGTCCCAGGCGAAGGCGCCCTCGGTCATCGGCGTCTCGACCCACCCGGGCAGCACCGAGTTCGCGCGGATGCCGTGCTTGGCCAGTTCCACCGCGATCGAGTTGACCATGGCGATCAAACCCGCCTTGCTCGCGGCATAGGACTGGCCGCGCGGAACGCCCTGGCGGGCGGCGAGGCTCGCGGTGGCGACCAGGCTGCCGCCCTCGCCTTGGGCGAGCAGAACCTTCGCCGCTTCGCGCAGGGTGACGAACGCGGCGTCGAGGTTGATGGAGGTGACCCGGCGGAATTCCGCGAGATCGGTCTCCACGAAGGGGATGAAGCCCTGCATGACCCCGGCGTTCACGAAGCACGAGTCGATCCGGCCGAGTTCGGCGGCCGCGCGGCCGAAGGTGTCGATCACCTGCTGTTCCTCGCCGACATCACAGCGCAGGGCCAGCACCCGCCCGCCGAAGGCACTCAATTCCTCGGCGGCGGCCTCGTTGCGTTCGGTGTTGCGTCCGACGACACAGATGTCGGCTCCGGCTCGCGCGAGCCCGCGGGCGAAACCGAGCCCGATGCCGGAATTGCCTCCGGTGACGACGGCGACGTGGCCGGTCAGGTCGAACAGCGAACCCTCGCTCATTGTCCATCCCTTCGATCGCGGGCGACGCGCTGCGATTGAATGCGAGGATATCGCTCTCTCCATATCGCTGTGCGGCTGAGGAGTCCCGGCGAACAGGCGCTACGCTCGTCGCGTGCTGCTTTCCGATCGTGACATCCGTGCGGAGATCGCCGCTGGGCGTCTCGGCGTCGAGCCGCTGCTGGAGAACCTGATCCAGCCGTCGAGCATCGACGTGCGCCTGGACCGGATGTTCCGGGTGTTCAACAACACCCGGTACACCCACATCGATCCCGCGCAGCGGCAGGACGAACTCACCACTCTGGTCGAGCCGACCGAGGGTGAGCCGTTCGTGCTGCATCCGGGCGAGTTCGTGCTCGGCTCCACCCTCGAGGTGTGCACGCTGCCGGACGACCTGGCCGGACGGTTGGAGGGCAAGTCCAGCCTGGGCAGGCTCGGCCTGCTGACCCACTCCACCGCGGGCTTCATCGATCCCGGGTTCAGCGGGCACATCACGCTGGAGCTGTCCAACGTGGCCAACCTGCCGATCACGCTGTGGCCCGGCATGAAGATCGGTCAGTTGTGCCTGATCAGGCTGACCAGTCCGGCCGAGCATCCCTACGGCAGTGCCGTGGCGGGCTCGAAGTATCAGGGCCAGCGCGGACCGACGCCGTCGCGGTCCTATCTCAACTTCCCGATCGCGGCCGCGGCTATCGAGGCCGCCGAATCACGCTGACCGACCCACGCCGAGTCCGCCTCGTCGACTGTGCGGGGAAGCGGACCCGGCGGGTGGCAGCGGGGAGCTGATCGCGGAGGTGATCAGTCCCCGCCGCCCGCTCCCACCGCGAGCGCCGTAGTGAGGATGACGGACAGCGGCGGAAGCGTGTCACCGCGGTTCGGCGGGCTGACCCAGAAGCACCCTTCCCGAGTCCAGCGACCGAGACCGGTCGGCAACATCACGGCACTGCCGATGGCCGGCAGGCCGATATCCAGCCGATTGAGCACCTCGAGCACCTGTGGTCCCGGTCGGCTGTCGGGCTCGGCGAGGAAGCTCCATCGGATCTGCCTGGCCAACATGGGACCCCTCGTTCCCTGTTGTTCCAGTGCGACGCGGACCTTCTCGGCCCGCGCGGTCGGCAGGTGGACTACGCAGACGCGTCCGGTGATCGGAAGCATGGCGAAACCGCCACGCTCGGTGACCGGCAACCCGAACTCGTGCCGATAGAAAGCCACCCAATCGTCCACGGTCCTGAGTTTCTCGACATTCACGGCGAACTCCTTGCCTTCCGCCTCAATAGTCCCGGCCCGCAGCTGGATTCGGTATTGCCTGCCTACCCGCCTTACGCTGCCCTTCCACTGCCTTTGATAGAAGGCGCAATTCACTTGTGGCAGTGATCACAAACCGCTCGTACTCTGGAGGGGGCTCGTTCGGAAGGGATGGCATCGTGATCAGGCATTGGTCAGGCAAAGAGGCCCGCGCCCTTCGCGATGCCAAGCGGATGAGCATCAGGGAATTCGCTGCCCATTTAGGGGTGCACGAACGCTTGGTGTCGAAGTGGGAAGCCGGGGGCGCCCGGGTCCATCCACGACCGATCAACCAAGCCGCTCTGGATACCTCACTGGCCAGGTCCGACGATGTGGTGCGGGCGCGGTTCGCGGCATTGATCGATCAGCCCTCGAGCGATCGAGCCGTCCCGCCGGGATTCGACGCGCCTGCCGACGCCTCGGCGCGCATTCATTATTCGAGCGACGCTGACATTTTGGCTCTCATAGACGCCGGTGCGATGAGAGGTGTTGCGTTAGCAGCGATTTCGGAGAGGGATCTGATCATGGCGGCTGCCCACGAGGCCAGCGAGCACGCCGGTAAGGCCGAGAGCACCAATGTCGGTGCGAGCACGTTGGAACAGCTCGACGCGGATGTCGTACGCATCGCGAACGATTACGTGCATATTCCGCCGGTGCCGATGATGGTGGAGATGGTGCGGGTGCGACGCCGGGTGTATCGGTTGCTGGAGGGCCATCAGCGGCCCGCCGATACGGGGCATCTGTATCTCCTGGCGGGCACGCTCTCGGGACTGCTCGCCAACGCGAGCACCGATCTCGGCTACTACGACGCTGCGGGCGAGCAGGTGCGGGCTGCCTGGGCTTACGCGGAACTGTGCGGGCACAACGGGCTTCGTGCCTGGACCCGCGGCATGCACGCGCTGATCGAGTACTGGTCGCAGCGCCCCCGCCGGGCGGTGGAGCTGGCCCAGAGCGGACAGGAGTTCGCCGAGTCCGCGACCGCGCAGGTGCGACTGCTCAACATCGAGGCCAGGATCTGGTCGGCGCTGGGGAGCGCAGCGGACACCGACCGCTGCGTCCGCGCGGCCGACGACGCCCGCGAGATCGCCGCGACCGACCCCCTGCACGACGAGGTGGGCGGGGTCTTCGGGTTCAACGACGCCAAGGCCAACTACTACGCTGGCGCCACCTACATCCACCTCGGCCAGGCGGAGCCCGCGCTCACCGCCACGCAGCGGGCCATCGAGCTGTACTCGAAAGGACCGTCCGAACAGCGCTCCTACGGTGCGGAATCCCTGGCCAGGGTCGACTGCGCGGCCGCCCATCTGATCAACGGCAGCCTGGACGGCGCGGCCGAGGCGTTGCAGCCGGTGCTCGGACTCGAGGAGGACAAGCGCATCGCGCAACTGGAGGAGCGGCTGACCGGTGTGCGCAGGCGGATCGCGAGTCGAACCTTCCGTGACGCGATCGAGGCGCGGCGGTTGGACGAGCGCATCGAGGAGTTCTGCGGCTCCACCGCGGCCAAAGGCATCCCACCGGGAGGGCCCGCCCATTGAGTGACGCGTCACATCCGGTGACGCGGCAGACGCCGTCGTGGCCGCGGAAGCCCGGGGCGGGGCTCGGACAGGCGGTTTATCCAGTTGCGACGGATGGCACCATGGGACGGGTGAGTCCTCATCATCCGCACCGTCCCCCGCGTGTTCTGGAGCAGTCCACGAAGCTGCAGAACGTCGTCTACGAGATCCGTGGACCGGTACACGCGCAGGCGGCACGGTTGGAGGCCGAGGGGCACCGCATCCTCAAGCTCAACATCGGCAACCCCGCCCCGTTCGGGTTCGAGGCGCCGGACGTGATCATGCGCGACATCATCGCGGCGCTCCCGTACGCCCAGGGCTACTCCGAATCCAAGGGCATCCTGTCGGCGCGGCGCGCGATCGTGACCCGCTACGAACTCGTGCCCGGCTTCCCGGAGCTCGACGTGGACGACGTCTACCTCGGCAACGGCGTCTCCGAGCTGATCACCATCACCATGCAGGCCCTGCTGGACAACGGCGACGAGGTGCTTATCCCGGCGCCGGACTACCCGCTGTGGACCGCCATGACCAGCCTGGCGGGCGGCACCCCGGTGCATTATCTCTGTGACGAGGCCAACGGCTGGCAACCCGACATCGCGGACATCGAAGCCAAGATCACCGACAAGACCAAGGCCCTGCTGGTGATCAACCCGAACAATCCCACCGGCGCGGTGTACTCCGCCGAGGTGCTCCAGCAACTCGCCGACGTGGCGCGTAAGCATCAACTGTTGCTGCTCGCCGACGAGATCTACGACAAGATCCTCTACGACGACGCCAAGCACATCTCGCTGGCGGGCGTGGCGCCGGACCTGCTGTGCCTGACCTTCAACGGGCTGTCCAAGGCCTATCGGGTGGCGGGCTACCGGTCGGGCTGGCTGGCGATCACCGGGCCGAAGGACCACGCGGCCGGCTTCCTGGAGGGCATCGACCTGCTCGCCTCGTCGCGATTGTGCCCGAATGTGCCCGCGCAGCACGCGATCCAAGTCGCGCTCGGCGGCCACCAGAGCATCGAGGATCTGATCCTGCCCGGCGGCAGGCTGCTCGAACAGCGCGATGTCGCGTGGGAGCGGTTGAACATGATCCCCGGTGTCTCGTGTGTGAAGCCGAAGGGCGCGCTGTACGCGTTCCCGAAGCTGGATCCGAACGTGTACGAGATCTACGACGACTCCAAGCTGATCCTGGATCTGCTGTTGCAGGAGAAGATCCTGATGGTGCAGGGCACCGGCTTCAACTGGCCGCACCACGACCATCTCCGGATCGTCACCCTGCCCTGGGCCCGGGATCTCGCGGTCGCGATCGAACGGTTCGGCAACTTCCTCGCCAGCTATCGCCAATAGTGGGAAGGAGGTCGGGCGACAATATAATCGCCCCGCTTCCGGCCCGGAAACAAACCTGATGTACGGATACCTGTCGGATTTGGCGACTAACTAGCGCAAAAGAAGTACTTTTGTGTACAGTAGTCCTCGGCACTTAAGGTGCCTGGCCGGATTGCCTACCCCCCCTGGGCACATCCGGCCTTGGGTTAGGCCGCCTACCCCCCTGGGCCGCCTGCCCTGCGGGCGGCGGAGACATCCCCCTGCTCTCCGCCGCCCCCTCCAAATCCCGTTTCCTTACCGCGATCGGATCGCTCCGAGTGTGTATCCGCTGTGTTCGGTAGCAGCCGCGACGGTCTTGAAAATGAAATCCTTTAGGCTCGCTGCGGGCAGAAACACATCTGACAGGTAGGAGCGCGGTGAGCGACCACCACCATCACCACGATCACTCGGGTCCGATCGCGATCGGCGCGACCGCGGCGCGGGTGGTCATCGGGCTACTCACCGTGATCGGCGTCGCCGTCCTCATCGGCGCGATCGCGCTGTGGCCGAGCAAACAGCATGTCGATATCCCGCTGCCGATGCAGAACGCGGGTGGCGGCGCGGTGCAGACCGAGGCGGGCACGGTGGTCATGCAGGATATCGGCCCGTGCGGCAGTCCGTCACTGGGCAAGGTGTTCATCGACAAGCCCGAACCGCCGCGCAGCAATGCCTACAACTGTCAGCGCAGTGTGATCGCGATCGAGTCCGGCCCGCACAAGGGCAACCGCACGCTGTTGGAAATCGCGCCGGGCCCAGGACAACCCGATCTGCGCGCGGGCGACGAGCTCCGACTGGTCCGCCAGACCGATCCGACCGGGACGCCGCTGTACTCGTTCGAGGACTACTCACGGGGGCTGCCGCTCACGCTGATCGCCCTGGCGTTCGTGGTGGTGATCATCGTGGTGGCGCGCTGGCGCGGCGTCCGCGCGCTGCTGGGTCTGGTGTTCGCCTTCGCGGTCCTGGTGATGTTCATGCTGCCCGCCTTGCTCGACGGCAAACCCGCGATCCCGGTCGCGCTGGTCGCGGGCTCGTTGATCCTCTACGCCGTGCTGTATCTGGCGCACGGGCTGAACCTGCGCACCAGTTCGGCGCTGCTGGGCACGCTCACCTCGATGCTGCTGGCCGCCGTGTTGTCCTGGCTCACGATCGAGATGACCAATCTGACGGGGCTTTCCGAGGAACAGAACACGAACGTCGCGACCTACATCGAGCACGTCAGCATCACCGGACTGTTGCTGGCCGGGTTCATCATCGGCTCGCTGGGCGTGCTCAACGACGTGACGATCACCCAGGCGTCGGCCGCGTTCGAGCTGGCCGCCCTCGACGAATCGGCATCGCGGCGAGAGATCTTCGCCGCCGCCATGCGCGTGGGGCGCGACCACATCGCCAGCACCGTCTACACGCTGGTACTCGCCTACGCCGGTGGGGCGCTGCCGCTGTTGCTGCTGTTCAGCGTGGCGGGGCGGTCCATCCGTGACGTGCTCGCCGGTGACGCGGTGGCCATCGAGATCGCGCGTTCCTCGGTCGGCGGCATCGCGCTGGCGCTCTCGGTGCCGTTGACCACCGGCATCGCGGTCCTGCTGGCTCGCCCGTTCAAGGCCAAGGAATCGAGCCCGCCGCCGCGCCCGCGCCGGGCCAAGCACGCCAGGGTCTGAGCCCGAATCCCGGTGAGCTGAGACGCCGCCGGTGAACCCGGCTCAGCGTGGCGGCGGTGGGGGAAAGGGGAAAACCTCCGGCGGGATCGTGGGAACCACGATCGGCGGAAGGCCGGGCACCACAATAGTGTTCGGGCCGGGTGTCGGCGGCGCCTCGCTGGTGGTCTGCCGCCGGTTCGGCGGTGGCGCGGCGACCGATTCGTGCGCGGGCGCCTCGGTTGTACCCGGCGCGACCGCGATCTGCGGATCGAGGCTGGTCGTACGCGGTGCGGTGGTCGGTGACAACGACGGCGAGCTCTCGCTGGTGTGCGAATCCCGTTCCAGCACCTGCGGTCCGTAGCCGAGGCCGAGCCCGATCGCGGCGACCACGGCCAGCGCGCTGACGGTCAACACGGCCCCGCTGATCTCGCGCTTGCCGCGCTGGGCAGGCGCCGACAACCAGGCGGGTGACAAGTCGTCGTCCAGCACGGCGCTCGCGGCCGGGCTCTCCTTGCGGACCGGTCTGGCCAAGAGGGCGGCGCCGCGCGCCATGACGGTCTCGGGGCTGTCCGGCACGATGACGGGAACGCCCATCCACCGTTCGAGGACCTTGGCCACCAACGGGATTCGAGCGCAGCCACCGATGGCCAGCACGCCGTGCACCGGGCGGTCCGAGCGCACGATCACGTCGCGCGCCATCCGCGCCGACGACTCGATCGCCAGCATGATCAGCGATTCGAAGTTCTCCTGCGCCAGCAGGACCAAACCCTGCTCGCTGGGCAGCGCCACCGCGGTGTTGGTGGTCAACTGCTCCTTGGCCTCCCGGCACAGCGCGTCCAGAGCGGCCAGGCCCGCGGCGTTCGGGGGGTGTGCGATGCGCCCCGACGCGATCTGCTGCTCGCGGATCAGAGAGTCGAGATAGTCACCGCTGATGTCGCTGGTGCGCTCGCTATGACGCACCTCACGAGTCTGGGTGTCGACCACGCTCACCGTCAGTCCCGAGCTGCCCAGGTCATAGACGACCAGCGAGGAGATGCCGCGGATATCGCCGGTGGCCTGCGCGAACTCGAGTGCCGCCGCGATCTCCGGGACGAGTTCGTAATTGGTCAGCTGCTGGCGGGCCATGGCCGCGCGAATGGCGCGGGCGTGCTGCTCACTGCGGTAGGCGATCGCGGTGGCGCCGATGCCCGGCGTGGCTTCGAGGGTGACTCCGATGGCTTCGGCCGCCAGCTCTTCCACGCTCTGGTCGACGACCGGAATGGTCTGCAGATCGAAGGAATGCGGGGAGACATGCCCGTGGGGGTTGCCGGCGTGTGGCCGGGCCATACGGACAGCGCCGGCCCCCACCGAAACTCCCAGTACCGAACTCATCAGCTGCCCATCTCGTTCCACACTTCACGACATGCGAGCCTGCGCCGTCCGTCGGCGGAGGCCCGCTGGACGGACCCTACCGCCGGCGATCAGCTGTGCTTAAGGCAGGACTGGTCACCTGTCCGGCAGTAGCCCGCCTCGCTCCGCAACTCTACGGCGTGCCGAGTCCCGCGTACACCCATCCGGCTGCTCTCCAGGTGGCACGATTGAGACAGTTCCGGCCGTCGATGATCGAGCGGGCGCGCACCACTCGGTCCAGGTCCTGCGGTCGCAGCGCGGTGAATTCGTCCCACTCGGTGAGGACGAGCACCACGTCGGCGCGTTCACATGCCTCGGCCACCGAGGTCGCGTAGTTCAGGGTGGGGAACACCCGGCGCGAATTCTCCAGCGCTTTGGGGTCGTACACGGTCACCACGGCGCCGTGCAGTTGGATCATGCCCGCCACGTTCAACGCGGGCGAGTCGCGGACGTCGTCGGACTCCGGCTTGAACGCCGCGCCGAGCACCGCGACGTTCGCGCCGAGCAGCGAACCACCGCAGGCGCGTGCGGCCATGTCCACCACCTTGGTCCGGCGGCGCATATTGATGTTGTCCACCTCGCGCAGGAAGGCGACGGCGTGGTCGGCGCCGAGTTCGCCGGAGCGGGCCATGAACGCGCGGATGTCCTTGGGTAGACATCCCCCGCCGAAACCGAGGCCCGCGTTGAGGAATCGGCGGCCGATGCGCGCGTCGTAGCCGAGGGCGTCGGCCAGCATGGTCACGTCCGCGCCGGTCGCCTCGCACACCTCAGACACGGCGTTGATGAACGAAATCTTCGTCGCCAGAAAAGCGTTGGCGGAGACCTTCACCAATTCCGCTGTGGCGAGGTCGGTCAGCAGGAATGGGATCTCGGCGGCGATGAGATCCGCGTAGATCTCGCGCACCAGATCTTCGACCCACCCGGCGGCGGCGCGCGCACGGTCGACACCGAGGACCAGCCGGTCCGGCCGCAAGGTGTCCTTGACCGCCCAGCCTTCCCGGAGGAACTCCGGATTCCACGCCACCTCGACGTCGGTGGGACTCAGTGCGCGAGCCCGGGTCCCGAGCGCAGCCGCCGTGCCGACCGGGACCGTCGACTTGCCGATGATCACCGAGGGGCGCTCCAGCAGCGGCGCGAGCGTATCCACCACCGCGTGCACGTATTTCAGGTCGGCGGCGTACTCGCCCTTCTTCTGCGGGGTGCCCACGCCGAGGAAATGCACCTCCGCGTGGGCGGCCGCCTCGGCATAGGAGGTGGTGAACCGCAGCCGGCCCGCGTCGAGGTTGCGGCGCAGCACAGCCTCCAAGCCGGGTTCGTAGAACGGCACCACCCCGTCGGACAGCTTCGCGACCTTGCCCGGGTCCACGTCCACCCCGATGACGTCGTGCCCGAGTTCGGCCATGCACGCAGCGTGCGTGGCCCCGAGATACCCGGTTCCGAAGACTGTGCATCGCATGATCGATTGGTAAGCCCCTCCGGTGGCCACGCCACGTCACCGAGGCAAGGGTCCGGGCAACAGCAGATGTACATGCGGCGACGTCGCGCGGTGCAACGCCCTGACCTGGATGAATCGGTTCCCGCGCCCGCTAGCATCGGCGGGGTGCGACGTCATCGGTGGGCCTGGATCCTCCTCGGCGCCGGTCTGGCGGTCGCCGTCGCCGCGGGCGCGCTGTGGCCGGTCTACGTACGTCCGCGCACCGACCCGCCCGCGCGAGCGGACGCCGTTCTCGTCCTGGGCGGAGCGCACGACGGACGCGAGCAACTCGGGCTACGCCTGGCGCGCGACGGGTACGCGCCACGCGTGGTGTTCTCCGATCCCTGTGAGAACAGCGCCATGCTGAACCGCATCTGTCACGGCGGCTACAGCTTCGAGGTCCTGTGCTTCGACCCCTCGCCGCGCACCACTCGCGGCGAGGGCCGCGAACTCGCCCGCCTCGCCCGCGCCCACAACTGGCGGCGAGTCATCGTCGTCACCTTCACGCCCCACGTCTCCCGAGCGCGCTACATCTTGCGAAAGTGCTGGGACGGAGAACTCCTTTTCGTCGACACCAACCCCGACCTCTCCCTCCCACGCTGGGCTTACGACTACCTCTACCAATCCGTGGGTTTCACCAAAGCCTTCGTCGAGGACTGCTAGAAGCGGTGGATCCGGCACGCGAGCCGCCCGCGCGGCGAGTAATGCCCAAAATTTGCGGGCGGGTGCCTTCAGTTTGACTCGATGAGAGAAACAATCGTACATTTTGTCGCATGGTGACGGGATGGTCGCCAGGGAAGCAACGGTGCGCACCCTCCGGGAGGGCAGATGGATTACGACTGGTCAGCGGAGGATCTGGCATTTCGGGACGAGGTACGCGAGTTCCTCGAGGCGAAACTGACGCCGGAATTGCGCCGGGCCGGGCGCTTGGCGACGAGCGTGTATCCCGACCACGAGGCGAGCATGGAATGGCAGCACATCCTGCACGAGCGCGGCTGGGCGGCGCCGGCCTGGCCGGTGGAACACGGCGGATGCGACTGGAGTCTGACCCAGCACTACATCTTCCAGCGGGAATCGGCGCTGGCGGGCGCGCCGGCGCTGTCTCCGATGGGCATCAAGATGGTGGCCCCCGCGATCATCGCGTTCGGCACCGCCGAGCAGAAGGCTTTCTATCTGCCGCGCATCCTCACCGGCGAGGTCTTCTTCTGCCAGGGGTACTCCGAGCCGGAGGCCGGATCGGATCTGGCCGCGCTGACCATGGCCGCCGTCGACGACGGCGAGGATTTCGTGTGCACCGGCAGCAAGATCTGGACCACCCACGCCACCGAGGCGAACTGGATCTTCTGCTTGGTGCGCACCTCGCGCACGGGTAAGAAGCAGCAGGGCATCACGTTCCTGCTGATCGATATGACCTCACCGGGCATCGAGATCCGGCCGCTGGTGATGACCTCGGGCGAACAGGTGCAGAACCAGGTCTTCTTCGATAACGTGCGGGTGCCGAAGACCAATGTGCTCGGCCGGATCGACGACGGCTGGACCGTCGCGAAATACCTGCTGGTGCACGAGCGCGGCGGCACGGCGGCCCCGTGGCTGCAGGTCATGGCCCAGGACATCGCCGCCAACGCGGCACAGCAGCCCGGCCCGGACGGCAACCCGCTCATCGATGACCGCGCGTTCGCCGCGAAGCTGGCGGATCTGCGGATCCGCACCGAAGTGCTCGAAGTCCTGGAGTACCGCACCATTTCCGCGATGGCGCAGGGCAAGAACCCGGGGCCCGCGTCCTCCATGCTCAAGATCCTCGGCACCGAACTCAGCCAGAAGCTCACCGAGCTGGCGCTGGAAGCCGCGGGACCGCGCGGTCGCGTCTACCAACCGCACGCCACCGAGCCCGGCGGGCCGATCGCCCAGTTCACGCCGCCGACCGACGGTTACCACAGCGGCGCGGACTGGCAAGCTGTCGCGCCGCTGCGGTACTTCAACGACCGAGCGGGCTCGATCTACGCGGGCAGCAACGAGATTCAGCGAAACATCCTCGCCAAAGCAGCATTGGGGCTCTGATGGACTTCACGCTTACCGACGAGCAGGAACTGCTCCGCTCCGCGGTCGCCGGATACCTCGGCGCCCGCTATGACCTGGAGAAGAGCCGCGCAGCCGCGAAATCGGCGGAGGGCTGGCAGCCTGCGGTCTGGCGCGGCTTCGCCGACGAGCTGGGGATTCTCGGGGCGACGCTTCCCGAGCGGGTGGACGGCACCGGTGGCGGCCCCGTCGAGCTCATGGTGATCGCCGAGGAACTCGGCCGCGCGCTGGTGGTCGAGCCGTTCGTCGACACGGTCGTGATCGGCGCCGGACTGCTCGAGCGTGGCGGCGGCGAACAGGCGGACGCCGTGCTGCGCCGGATCGTGTCCGGTGACGCGCGCATCGCGTTCGCCGCGCTGGAACCGACCTCCGGACACGCGCTGCACGATGTGTCGACCACTGCCCGCCGCGACGACGACGGCTGGGTGCTCGACGGCGCGAAGACCGTGGTGACCGGCGCGCCGCTGGCCACTCACCTGCTGATCACCGCGCGCACATCCGGCGAGCGGCGCGACAAGGCGGGGATCTCGTTGTTCCGGGTGGAGTTCGACGCGGTCGCGCCCCCTGCCGGTGTCGAAGTGCACAGCTACCGCACCATCGACGACCGGGCCGCCGCCGATCTCGTGTTCACCGGCCTGCGTCTGCCCGCCGACGCCCTGCTGGGCGCGGAGTCGGACGCCTGGACCGTCATCGAGCCGACCATCGCGGAGGCGACCGCGGCGGTCTGCGCCGAGGCCGTCGGCTGTATGCGGAAAGTGCTCGCCGACACCATCGAATACGCCGAGCAGCGTCAGCAGTTCGGTCAGCCGATCGGCAGTTTCCAGGTCCTGCAACACCGCATGGTCGACATGTACATCGAACTCGAACAGGCCGTCGCGGCGGTCCACCTGGCCGTCCACTCGCTGCGCGCGCCCGCCGAGGACCGTGCGCGCGCCGTCTCCGCGGCGAAGGTCACGGTCGCGCGCGCGGCGCGGTTCATCGGGCAGAACGCCGTGCAACTGCACGGGGCGATGGGCATGACCGAAGAGCTGGCCATCGGCCACTACTTCAAACGGCTCACCGTTGTCGAGCACGAATTCGGCTCCACCGACGAGCATCTCGCGCGCTACGCCGCGCTGACACGGCCGTAATCCGGTTCTCGGGCCGGGGCCACACCTCCCCGGCCCCACTGGCTCGTGCTCAGCCGTCCTTACCGCTGCGGTGGTATCGGACGAGCTGCCGAATCAGCTTGTCCCGAGTCGCCGATGCGGCTGACCGGTGATCTCCGCAATGGTCTGGTAATCGCTGTCCACATGCAGAACGGTTGCCCCGTGGACTTCAGCGGTCGCTGAAAGGATGAGATCGGGAATCGGTAAACGATGTGCGCCTCGGGCGGCGAGAAGACCCTGGACCTCCAAGGCCCGGTCCATCGCTTCTTCCGTTACCGGGAGCCAGACCAAAGCCTTTGACCGGCGATCTTGGCGATGTAGTCGGCATGGGATCGCGCCGAGTAGCCGATCTCGAGCGCGGTGAGATGACATCCCGCCACAAGAGCGCCAGGTGCGCTGGTCACTTCAGCGACTTCGAAACTACCGGATACAACTCGGCCGGGTCCATCGCTGGACCCGGCCGATGTCGGTGTTCGGTTGTTTCTGGGCTCAGCTCTTACGGCCCGGCGCCTTCGCGCCGGACTTGAAGCCCAAGCCGCCCGGCTTGGCGGCGGGCGGTACGACCTGGTGCGCGCCGTTGCCGCCGGTGCCGTTGGATTGCTCCGGCTCGGCAGCGGCTTCGGGCTGCGCGGCAGGAGTTTCCGCGGCGGCGGGCTCGTCCGCCGAGGCCGGTTCGGCAGTGACCGGAGCGGCTTTGCCAGGGGCCTTGGGGCCGGGACGCTTGAAGCCGGACTTCATGGCCAGACCCTTGGCGGGCACCGTCGGCTTGGTCTCGGTCGGCTCGGCGTCGGCCGGTTCCGCAGCCGCCTGGGTGGCGGGTGCTGCTTCGGCCGCAGCCGCGGACGTTTCCGCTGCCGGAGCCTTAGCGCCGGGAGCCTTGGCCGCGCCCTTCATGGCGAGACCGCCACCGGGCGCCTTGGCGCCGCCCTTCATCCCCAGACCACCGGGAGCCTTCGCCGGACCCTTCATGGCCAGACCCTTGACCGGAGCGGCAGGCGCCGCCGTGGCCTCGGTCTCCGCCGTTTCCGCGGCCGGGGCCTTCGCGCCGGGAGCTTTCGCGGCGCCCTTCATGCCGAGACCGCCGCCACCGGGCGCTTTCGCGGGGCCCTTCATGGCCAGACCGCCACCGGTCGGCGCGGCCTTGGCCGGGGCGGGAGCCTCGGCGGCCGGGGCGGGTTCGGGCTCCGGCTCGGGTTCCGCCTCGGGCGCCTTCGGCTCCTGGATGACGGTCAGGTTCTCGGTGAGCACCGTCGGCTCGACCCGCTCGATGGCATCCAGCATCAACTGCGCGACGTCCACCACTTCGACGCCTTCGCCCTCACCCTTCTCCTGGCGCGCGGTGACGCCGTCGGTGAGCATCACGCGGCAGAACGGGCAGCCGGTCGCGATCTTCCCAGGGGCGGAGCCCGCGGAGCGACCAGAAGGCGCGGCGAGGGTGCTCAATCCCTCCTCCACCCGGTCGATGTTGACCCGCTTGCCGAGTTGCTCTTCCATCCACATCCGCGCGCCGCCGGCGCCACAGCACATGGACCGTTCGCCGTGCCGGGGCATCTCGACCAGGTTCGAGCCGGACGCGGCCATCAGCTCGCGCGGCGCGTTGTAGATCTTGTTGTGCCTGCCCAGGTAGCACGGGTCGTGGTAGGTGACATTCTGGGAGACCGAGGCCACCGGGATCAGCTGCTTCTGCCGCACCAGGCGGTTGAGCAGTTGGGTGTGGTGCACGACCTCGTAGGTGCCGCCGACCTGTGGGTACTCGTTGTTCAGCGCGTTGAAGCAGTGCGCGCAGGTGACGACGATCTTCTTCTTGCGATCCTCGACGCCCTCGAACACCGAGTTCAGCAGCTCGATGTTCTGCTGCGCGAGCTGCTGGAACAGGAACTCGTTGCCCGCGCGGCGTGCGGAGTCACCGGTGCAGGTCTCCTCCGCGCCGAGCACCATGAACTTCACGCCCGCGGTGGCCAGCAGCTCGGCGACCGCCTTGGTGGTCTTCTTGGCGCGGTCCTCGTAGGCGCCCGCGCAGCCCACCCAGAACAGGTACTCGTAACCGTCGAAGCTGTCGGCGTCCTGGCCGAAGACCGGGATCTGGAAATCGAGCTCGTTGATCCAGTTGAGCCGGTCCTTGGCGTTCTGACCCCACGGATTGCCCTTGTTCTCCAGGTTCTTGAACAGGCCGGCGAGCTCGGACGGGAACTCCGATTCGATCAGCACCTGGTAGCGGCGCATGTCGATGATGTGGTCGACGTGCTCGATGTCCACCGGGCACTGCTCGACGCACGCGCCACAGGTGGTGCAGCTCCACAGCACCTCGGGGTCGATGACGCCGCCCACTTCGGGGCCGCCGACCAGCGGGCGCTCCGCTTCGGCCTTGGCGGCCTCGGAGATCTTGGCCAGCTGGGCCTCGTTCGGCTTGCCCTCGGCGTCGACGAGGCCGACCTCGTCGCCGCCCATGTCCTTGCGGCCACCGGCCAGCAGGTACGGGGCCTTGGCGTAACCATGGTCACGCAGCGACATGATCAGCAGCTTCGGCGAGAGCGGCTTACCGGTGTTCCACGCGGGGCACTGCGACTGGCAGCGACCGCACTCGGTGCAGGTGGTGAAGTCCAGCCAGCCCTTCCAGGAGAAGTCCTCGATCCGGCCCGCCCCGAAGGTGTCGGTGTCCGGGTCCGCGGTCTCCATGTCGACCGGCTTGCCCTTCGACATCATCGGCTTGGCCGGGCCCAGCGCGACGCCGCCGTCCTCATCCCGCTTGAAGTAGATGTTCGGGAACGCCGAGAAGCGGTGCCAGGCCACGCCCCAGGTCACGTTGCGGCCGACCAGGTAGAGGAACGCCATGCCGGACATCAGCTTCACGAATGCGAACAGCGCCACCATCGTGGTGTTGGCGGGCAGCAGCTTGGCGACCTGCATGGTGAAGAAGTCGGTCGCCGGGTTCGCGTGACCGTAGGCGGCGATCTTGCCCGCCTTCACGAAGACCATGCCGAGGCCCTCGAGCAGCACGATCGCCTCGATGACGTAGGCAGGGGCGAACTTGGAACCGCTGAAGCGCGACAGCCGCTCCGGAAGCCGGGGATGGTTGAGCTGACGCAGGATGATCAGCGTGAGGATGCCGACCACGGTGCCGATGCCGAGGATCTCGTCCCACAGGTGGTAGATCGCGGTGTTGCCGATGA
This sequence comes from Nocardia asteroides, assembly GCA_019930625.1. Taxonomy (NCBI): domain Bacteria; kingdom Bacillati; phylum Actinomycetota; class Actinomycetes; order Mycobacteriales; family Nocardiaceae; genus Nocardia; species Nocardia asteroides. The sequence goes on along the minus strand of CP082844.1, from coordinate 1,547,198 downwards.
TGGGCCAGTGGAACGCCGGGTCGAACGTCTGCCCGTACGCCTCGAACCACAGCATGGCGCCGCCCAGGAAGCCGATCATCACCAGCCAATGCGCCCAGCCCACGGTGCGGAATTTGTTCATGCGCGTATGCGCGAGGAACTCCACGATCATCTGCTTGAAGCGCGGGAAGAAGGGCCGCCAGCGGTCCGGGGCCGGCTGTCCGATCATGATGGCGCGAACGATATTGCGGACGCCGCCGAAGAACGACGCCCAACACAGGAGGCTGAGCGCCGCCCCAATCGTGCCCAGCGTCACTGTCAGGGCATTCATGTCGCGACCTTTCTTTAGAGGCACCTCGAGTGCGGCAGTTTCCGCTACCGCCTCGGTTGGCTCGTATCTTAACCGGAGGTAAGTTACCCGCCAGTAACAACAGTGTCCATCGTACGATCGGCTTTTGGGCTATAGCCCCATATGCTGGGGCTTGACCGCTGATTTACCTGTGATCAATATCACAGTAAAATTCACCGATCTCGCGGACAGAGGGTTGGTCACCACCGTAAACGGGGAACCATTCCGTCCAGTCGGTAAGGATTGGCTTAGTCCCCAGGGCTGATAAGGCATCTCGCTTAATGCGCGGCGTTCTATTAGGCTCACGTCGTTCTGTTGCTTGCGACTCGTCTGCACACTGCTCGGGGAGGATCCGGAGCCGACCACCCGGATTTGCTGGATAGAGCTCTCGCGTGCTGGAGACCCGCGGCGACGATCGACCTGATGATGGATTGGAAACTGAATGAACTTCCGCAGAACCACCGCGGCGGCCGCGATGGTCATCGGTGCGATGACCATCGGATTGGGGACCGCCCATGCCGAGCCGGACGCTGCGCCGGATCCCATCCGGTACTCGGTCAAGCTGGTGGAGAAGACCGTCGTTACGACGCTCAAGGGGGGAACGTTCGAACTGGCGAAGTCCTCCGAGGACGTCAAGGAAGACGACGTCTACAAGATCAAGGACTCGCAGGGCAACGACGTCCTGGCCCTGCCGATCGCCTTCACGGTCGCCGGGACCGTCGTCCCGGTGAAGCCGGTCGTGAAGGAAGACGCCACGGTCCTCGAACTCACGCCTGACCAGAGTGTCGAGGTCCCCAGGGACAAGCCGGCCAACGCGGTCAACGTCGTTGCTCAGCCGATCGCCTCGCCGATCGAGAACCAGCGCGCGCAGAACGAGTTCGCCAGCCAGTTCGGCATCGCGACCGCCGTCGGCGGCTTCGTCGGCACCGCCATCGGCGGCGCCGTGATCGGCTGCATCCTCGGCCTGCCGTTCCTCGGTGTCGGCTGCATCCCCGCCGCGATCGCGGGCGCGGGTATCGGCGGCATCCTCGGCACGGTGGCCGTCGGTGGCCCCATGCTGGCTGTCGCGGGCATCGACCTGATCAACACGCTGCAGGCGCCCGAAGGCACCACCAAGTGGGCGGACAAGCCGAACTAAATATTCGGCCGAACGCTGCACGTTCGATCCCCGGCGGCCCGCTCTCCTCGGAGGGCGGGCCGCCGGTCGTTTATCCGGTCAAATCGAGCAAGCCGCGGACGACGACCTCGCCCAGTTCTTCACCCAATCGGCCGAACGAGCGCTCGACCATCTCGAACGTCCCGTCCTCGCGGACGACCAGCACCGTGCTGGCTCTGGTGCCGTGCACGGTGTGCGCGACGAACCTGGCCGAGAGCGCACGCTCCATCTCGTAGGGGACGCCGGTGCGCGGCAACCGGTCGTCCGGAGCTTCCGTGCGGTCGGCCAGCACCTCGAAGTAGCGATCCACCGCACCGGGCTCGGTCCCCACGATCTCGCGCAGCTCGGTCACGCCCGCCCGCACTTTGGGCCAGATGGGCTGTGGCGCGGTCAGATTCGCTTCGCCCAGGGTCGGACCCGCGGACGTGACGAACGTGCCGTTGGAGAGCCCGTGGAAGCCCGGAGTCAGCTCGCGTGGTTCGGTCGCACTGCGATTGGAGTGCCACCACAGTGTGCGCAGGTCGGAGACCAACAGGTTGTAGCCGTTGTAGTCGTCCGGCGCGGCGGCGACGTCGAGCACGTACTTCTCCGGCCCGGGGAACTCGCCCGCTCGACCGCGGTCGGCGGCGCCGCGCAGGAAGTCCAGCAGCAGGGCGCCCCGGGAACGGGCATCGACGCGTTGATCGGCGGGATTACGCACATTCGTGACGGCCGCGAAGCGGTTGTTGCCGTGCGGCTGGGTGCTCAGCCCCAGCCAAGTGCCGGGAGGTTCGCCCTCGGTGCGGCCGGTGGCCCCGGTATCGCGTCCGGCGAGCAGGCCGGGCGCCTCCGGCCACCAGCGCATGGATTCGGTCGGCCGGGTATAGAACTCTTCCCGGTTGGCGGCCACGATCAACCGGTAGTCAGGGTGGGCGCGCCAGCCGATCAACACCAAACACATGCCGACCAGAATGCCGGACCGGCGCCGCACTCCATGCGGTCTTTCCCGCACGCGGGGCCGCGTAAGGGCAGTGGAAAGACCCCGGGACGGCGAAAAGGCCGACAGCGCAACGGCTGCCGGCCTCTTCGCGTCACTGCTGTCAGTTGGTGCGCACGCGCAGCCCCGGGTTGTCGGAGAGCACCACGTGCACCGGCTGCGCGAACAGCTGCGGCACGTTACCGGTGAGGGCTCCGATCAGGTTCGGGATCTCGCAGATCGGGTAGTCCGCCACCGACGACGCGCTGGAGATGCCGAGCGCCAGGCGGCCGGTCACGATCGGGCCGCCGCTGTCGCCGGGCAGCGCGCAGATGTTGGCCGAGAAGCTCTGGGTGAGTTCTCGGTCGCCGACCTGCACGGTCTGGTCGACCGCGTTGACCACGCCGCAGCTGAAGCCGGTGCGTGCGCCGGACTTGCACACCGGAGCGCCGACGACCGGCGTCGCCACGCCCTCGACGGCGATCGGAGCCGCGCCGGGCGCGCGCACGCCGTTGTTGGCGAAGCGGTCCTTGGCCTGGTCGTTGATCCGCACGATCGAGTAGTCCTGCTCGCCGAGCACCGACTTCTGGAAGACGCCGAGCTGCGGGCCGAGGCGCTCGCCGCTCATCTCGTAGACGCCTGCGGCGTTGCCGTTGCCCGCGGACGCGATGTCCGGGTTGCAGTGGCCCGCGGTGATGTTCACCGTGTTGCCGTTGCGGTCGGTGCCGTTGAAGCCGAGCGAGCAGCGCAGCGAGCTGCGTCCGGCGACCGAGGCGTAGCCGTCGCCACCCGCGAGGGCGCCGCGCGCCTCACCGGCGATCTCACCGGCCTGCAGGGTGCCCTGTTCGCCTGCCACCGGCGGGGCCATCACGATGACGCGCGCCGGGTCGATGAAGTTCGGCATCGGCAGGCCCGCCTGGTCGACGCGCACCGCGATCGCGTTGTTCACGGTGTCCACCACCGCGCCGCGCACCAGCGACTGCACCGCCTCGGGCTGGCCTTCCAGCCAGCGCTCGAACGCGCTCTTCTCGCCGCGCAGCGCCGCTTCGCTCTTGGCGACGTTGCGAACCTCGAAACCGGCCGATTCGGCGGCCTTCTTGGCCTCGTCGGCGCCGGGGCCCTGGGCCAGCGCCACGACCGCCTTGCCCGCGTCGTCGAGCCAGGAGCCGCCGAACACGGCCGGGTACTGCCGCTGGGCGGTGGTGGCGAACGCGGCCACTTGCTGCGCGAGCTCCGCGCGGTGCAGGTACTCGTCGGGCGAGATCTTCAGATCACGGGTCACCGCGGCGACCAGCTCGGCGGGCAGGCCGGGAGCCTGATCGGGCTCAGCCGTCGCTACTGCCGCCGTGGGCCCGAACAGCAGGATCGCCGCCGAGGCGGCGATCACTGTTTTTCGGATTCCGGTCTGTCGCGCGGCTGATCGAAGAGGACCTATACGTGGCAGGAGCATGAGCAGACTATATGGGGTTCGCAGCGGTATGCCTACTCATCTTGTGGTTCCGATTCCCGCATAGCCCGGCGACCGGCGATATGCCGATCGACACAGGACGCGTGCGTGCGCTCAGCCGACGTTCGACCGGGTGCGCACGGTGATACCGCTGCCGATTCCGCCACCGGAGGAGGCGTCCACATCGGCCAGGATCGCCCGGATCGGAATGCCCAGCGAAGCGGTGCCGCCGTACTGCGCGAGCGCGATGTTGGCCTCGTTGCAGTTCGGCGCGTCCGCCGCGTTGGAACCGCTGGTGATGCCGAGCGCCAGCGTGCCGGACACGATCGCGCCGCCGCTGTCGCCGCCGAGCGTGCAGGCCGAGCTGGCGAACCCGCGAACGGTCTTGCTCTCGCCCTCCGCGGTGAACAGCTGGGTCTCCACCCGGTCGGCCACGACGAAGCCACAGGTGAACGTGGACGACTGACCGGACTTGCAGACCGGGGCGCCGGTGATCGGGTCGGCGGTGCCGGTGATCGCCAGCGTGGTGCCGTTGGCGCCGCGCACCGAGGGCTGGTCCATGCCGGCCCGCACCGCGCGCTCGTTCAGCTTGATCACCGAGTAGTCCAGCGCGGAGTGCCCACCCAGCGAGGCATGCACGAAGGTGCCCAGTTCGGGGCTGGCCGGGATGTCCCGGACGTTGGGCAGGTAGACGGCCGCTTCCTGGTTGGCCTTGCCCAGATTCGGATCGCAATGTCCCGCACTGATGTTCAGCGCGTTGCCGGACGCGTCGATGCTGTTGAACCCGAACGAGCACACGTCGACCGCGCGCAGCGACGAGTCCGCGAGCGGACCGGGAGCGCTGATGTAGGTGTCACCGCCCATGGGCCTGCGCTCGACCGGGCCGCCGCTGCCCGGCGACAGGATGACTTTGATGTTCGCCAGCAAGGTCGGCAGGTTGAGCATGTGACCCGCGGGGGTGTTGGCGACGCTGAGGACCAGTTGACTGTTCAGGAAGTCGATGGCCACGGAGTTGATCGCCTGCGAGATCTCCCGCGGCAGACCGGTGACCCACTGGTTGAGCTGCACCAGCGAGCCTTCCAGGCTGTCCGCGGAGACCGGGGCCAGTCGGGTCTGGTAGCCGTCGTCCGCGGCGATCTTGGCGGCGTCCAGCGAGGTGACCGCCACGACGGGCTTGCCGTCGGGGCCGATCCAAGCGCCCGCGTAGGAATCCGGTCGCTCGGAACGGAACTCGCGCGCGTAATCCCGCAGCTGCTGGGCGCGCGCGGCGCGGTCCAGGTACTCCGTCGGGGTCATCTTCAGGTCGCGCGCGATGGCCTGCACCAGTTCCGGGGGCAGGTTGTCCGCGGCGAGCTGGGCGGGAGCGTCGGGAACCGCCGATGCGGTCGTCGTGCCGAACAAGGGAGCCAGGAGAACGGTCGAGGCGATGGCGACAGCTTTGACCGCGGCGCGACGCGCCACCAACTTGCGCATGAAGTCCCTTCGTCGGCACGCACGTGCCAGCTAAATCCGTGGCCATGGGCAGAATCCGTTGGCGCACAGTCTTCGTCCAGCAACCGACCTGTGCCGGAAGTCATCCGACAACACGGTCAGCGCATCACTCTAGGCCACAAACCAGGAAAGGACGCTACTAATCACCGACTACCCGGTGTTCCCATACCGGGGATGGTCGGTAACTGCGGTAGCGGCAGGAACGGGTAGGGGGCAGTCGTCGTGCTCCGGGTCGTCGAGGGACGGGTGGTTCTCGGTGGCGTCGTCGGCGGCTCGGTGGTCGACGGGGGCGGAGGCGGAGGCGGAGGCGTCGTGGTCGTGTCCGGCGTCGTGGTCTCGGTGATCTCCACCGGCGGTTCGGACGGCTCGGTGGTGATGGGCTCGGTGGAGGACACGACCGGCGGAGGCGGGACGGGACTCGCCGACGTCTGCTCCGATTTCGCGTCGGGCAGGGGCGGCACCGGTGTCTCCCCGCCGTCGCGGAACAGCGCGGCCACCACGATGCCGCCGAGCACCAAGCCGATGACGGCGGCGCAGGCGACCAGCAAGGGCGTACGCCGCGGGTTCTTCGCGACAACTTTCGCGGGAACCTCTGTCGCCGTGGGCTTCTCGGCCGGCTCCGGGTCGGCGGTCGCGACCGGCTCGGCGATCGGGAAGGCCGCCGAGTACGCCTGCGGCTGTGGCTCGGCGGCGGGCACCGCCGGGATGACGATGGTGTCCACCGTCGAGTTCTCGGCGGTGGACGGGTCCGGTGGAGTGGCGCCCGCGGGTGTGGCCAGCACGGCGGCCAGCGCCGCGCGGGCCGCGTCGTAGGCGAACGAGCCGTCGGGCGCCGTGCTCCCGGCGCTGGGCAGTTCGCCCTCGCTGACCAGCAGCACCGACCGCAGGCCGAGGTAGTCCAGCGCGTCCCGCAAGGAACGCACGTGCTCGGCGGGCCAGTCCGCCGGATGCGTCGCGTAGAACTCGGCCGGGCCGCTGAGATGTTCGGCGGCCAGATTGATCAGGCAGAACAAGGCGGTCGCGACGAGGTCTTCGGCGCGGTAGGCCTCGCCGTCGTCGACCGGGATACCGGACGGGTCACCGACGGCGGGCACGAAGCCGGTGATCGAATGGGAGTGCCCGGCGGGCGCGGGACCGCCCAGTTCGGCGTCACCGTCCTCGGACATGTGCAGGATCGACTCCCGGACGATGTACCGCGGTTGCTCGTCACCATCGGTGACGATGACCGCCGTGCACTCGTCCTCGGCGACGCGCAGGCCAACCCCAGTGGCCATCCTCCACCTACCTCGCTTCGGCGTTCCCGCTGACGGAACCGCACCCGAGTCACACCAGAAGCGAGCCGTGTCCCATGGCGCGGAGCATCGACAATAACTCCGAACGGGAACGGGCGCCGACCCGGCGTCGGATGCGCGCGACGTGGTGCTCGACCGTCTTCGCGGAAATGTACAAGCGCGCACCGATCTCGCGATAGGTGAGCCCGAGCAGAACCAGCTCGGCCACTTCGCGTTCCCGTTCGCTGAGGATCGCGGCCTGCGGCGGCGTGGGCGGCGGCGCCGGGGTGTCGCCGTCGGTTGCGGCCGGTGCGGCGGGCCGGGTCTGCGGTTCCTGCGGACGAGCGTCGGCGCGGACCGTGCGAGCCAGTTTGAGCAGCGCGGTGGCCGTCGCGGAGTCGGGCGCGGCCAGCGCCGCCTCGCTGGCCAGCCGCGCACCGTCCCAGGTCATGCCGATCTCGGTGAGCGCGGCGACCGCCGCGTGGACCGGCGCGGTCGCGACCTGGCCGCGCAGCACGAGCACCCAGGTGCGGCCCGCGTCGGCGAGCACGGCGGCGTGCCGGTCACCCGCCTCGGCCGCGGCTTTCAGCGCTCGCGCGTGCGGCAGCAGGTCGTCGGGGCTTTCGTGCGCGATCGCGGCCTGCACGCCGTACCAATGGAAGGCGTTGGACCAGGCGGGCGGTTCGTTCAAGCGGCGCAGCAGCGTGAGGGCGGCCTCCACCAGAGGCTCGATCCGACGTTCGTCACGCATCCGGATGGCGGCCAGCCACAGTTCGCCGATCGGCAGCAGTGCCAGCAGGTCGGCCTGCACGTCGTCGAAGAGCGGATACGCCGCCTGCCACGCGCGGGCCAGCGAGGTGTGATCGCCGCTGCGCCGGGCGAGGCCGACGGCGACGCCGTGAGCCAGCAGCCGGTCGCGGGCGTCGAGTCGGTCGTAATCCAGGGCGGCCACGGTGGCGGCGGCGGCGCGCTCGTCGCCACCGAGCATCGCCGTCCAGGCCGCGAGCACGTCGAGCTGGTGGCAGCGCAGCCCGCTCGCGGTGGCCCGCCGCAACGCGTCCTGGGCGCGGCGCGGCTCGCCGGTGCCGAGCGAGAGCAGCGCGGCGATGGAGGCCGCCGTGCAGGGCAGGAAGCGGTCCACGCCCGCGTCCGCGTTCGCCGCCTGCACCAGCGCCGACACGGCGGACGCGGTGCTGTTGCCCGGCGCGATGGAGTCCGCCAGCGCGGTCGCGATCAGCCGCGCGTGCGCGTGCGCCTCGGTGGGGGGCCACTGCGTCGCCGAGGAGGCCATCTCCTCGGCGCCGGCCACGTCTCCGGCCAAGCGCAGCACCGTAGCGCCGATCGCCCAATCGGGGCCTACCCGATCCGCACCGAGCCAGATGTACAACTGGGCCGCGCGACCCACCAGGCCACGTCGGGTCAGCACCGCCGCGCAGATGCGCACCGCCGTCGCGAGTTCCGTACCGGAACTGCCCGAACGAGCCAGCATCGGCTCGGCCAGACGCATCGCCGTGTCACCGTCACCGGTCCGTGCGGCCGCCTCGGCCCAGCGCAGCGCGATCAGATCGAGTTCCGCCCCCGCGGCCGCCGCGGCGGCGTAGTAGCGAACCGCCTCGCGGCCGGTCCGCTCCGCGGCGTCGACGAGGAAATCGGCCAGGCGCGGATCACGGACGCCGGACTCGGCCAGTTGCAGCGCGGTGCGGTCACGCAGCAGGCCCGCCTCCAGCCGGGCGCCGAGCAACCGGCGCTCGACCGCGACGAACCTGCGGTCGCCGAGCAGCGTGCGCAGTGGGGCGACGGCGGGTTCGATCAGCAGATCCGCATCGGTCACCAGGGCGCTGGCCCTGGCTCGGTCGATGAGATCTTGCGCAACGGCCGGTTCCACGCCGAGCACCTCGGTCAGCTCGCTGGAATCCAGGCCCGTGCCCGTGGTGGCGACCACCAGGGTCTCCAACAGGTCGGGCTCGAGGTTGTCCAGCAAACCGCGCGCCCACGCGGCGACGGCCGTGTCGACGGCGGCGATGCCCGCGTCCAGACGCGCCGAGCAGGCGGCGGTGAGCGCCGCCACGACGCCACCGCGGATACCCGCGGTCTGCACGTGGATGTGCTGAGCGACTTGGCGCGGCACCATCATGCCCAGTTCCCTGGCGAACGGCGCCATGTCCGCGACGCCGAGCGGGCGCAGGTCCACGACGCGACCGCGCCGGGCGACCGCGTCGGCGAGCAGCCGCAGCCGCGGGTCGTGCGGGCGCGGCTGGGCGGCGATCACCATCGTGCGGCGCCCGGCTTCCACGGCGGCGCGGAGATATTCGAGATCGAGCCCGCCCAGCGTGTGCGCGTTGTCGATGATCAGGGCCGGGCGGGCGGTGTCGGTCGTCACCCCTGCCGTAGCGCCCGCGACCGAGGCCGGCGTGCGGGTCAGTGGGTGCGAGCCGTTGTGCGCGTGCTGGACGGCGGCGGTGTCGTCCTGCAGCGGGACGCCCCGGGCGCGCAGACGCGCCCGGATCTCCGCGAGAAGCGTCGACTTGCCGGTTTGCGAGCGGCCGCGGATCAGGTAGACCACCGGTTGGTCATCGGCGGATTCCAGGTCGCGGAAGACGTCCCGTGCGGACGGGAGGGTGTCGAATGCGGTGTCAGCCACCGGAGCCTCCCAGGATCTCTCCGGGAGCGCGCAGCACCGTGCCGAGAGTGTCGCCGAGCACGCCGGTCGGCAGGTTCGGCGCGGTGGGCGGCATAGGCCGCGGCTGCTGCTGAGTGGGCGGCGGCGGGTTGGTCGGGGCCGGGGCGGGCGCGGGAGCGGGAGAAGGCTGGGGTTGGGGCTGCGGCGCGGGTTGCGGAGCCGGTGAGTCCGCGGGTCCCGGGTCGGGCCGGCCGGGCGTCTGCTCGCTGTTCACCACGGCCACGGTGGTGCCCTGAGCCGGGGACGAAGGCGAACCGGCCTGTGTCGCCTCGGTTCGCGCTCGGCCGGTCGATGTCGTGGAGTCCGTGGCGGCGACACCGGAAGGTGCGGACGGATCGCCCGTCTGCGCTCCCGTGGTCGCGGCGACCTGCGCGGCGCCGGTGGTCGACTGCTCGGTGGTGGCGGGATGGCTCGGGCCGGACTGGATGCCGGTGCCGATGGCGAGCGTGCCGGTGGCCAGCAGGCCGATGGCGGCCGCCGCGCCCGCCACCACCGCGAGGCGTCGCCTGCTGGTGAGCGCCCGTCGGCGTGCGGGGCGTTCCTCGGGCAATGCCGGGAGTCCCGACGAGGGGGACGAGGGGAGCGCTCTGGGCTGGGGCACGGTCTCGTCTTCGGCGCCCGGATCCACCATCGGCAGCTGGTCGGTTTCGGCGGCGAGCAGATCGGCGGCCAGCAGCGCGGCGCCGCGTGCTGTGGTGTGCTCCGGGTCGGGAGCCGCCACGACGGGCAATCCGAACTCGGAGGAGATCAGTTCCGCGACCAGCGGGATGGCGCCGCCGCCTCCGGTGAGCAGGACGCGGCCGACGTCGCCGATATCGAGCCCGGCCCGATGCACCGCGTCTCTGATGAGGTCGATCGAACTCGACAACGGCCCGCGCAGCAGGTCTTCCAGTTCACCGCGTACCAGCCGTACGGTGCTGCCATGCGGATCGGCGGGGTCCACCCGAACCGGGACAACGGTCGCGGTATTTATGGAAAGCTCTTCTTTCGCTTTTCTGCAGCGCTCGCGCAAAGCCGCTAATTCACGTTCGACCACCGGATCGAACGGATCGAAATCCGCGGCGAGCACGGCGTTTGCCAGAACATAGCGCATGGTCAACAGATCGAATTCCGCACCGGCGACGTCGGTGGTGCGCAGCGGCGTGCCCAGCAGACTGGCATGCTCACCGGTGCGTACCACGGAGACGGTCGAGCCGGTCGCGCCGAGGTCGAAGACGATCACCGCGCCGTCGTCGGTCCTGCCGTGTGCGGCGTCGAGCCAGCGGATCGCGGCGGTCGGTTCCGGCACCAGGGTGACCTCGCCGAGCGCGGCCCGCTCGAGCGCCTCGCGCTGGATCTCGACGGTGTGCCGCGACCACCACGCCGGGTGGCAGGCGACAATCGCCGCGGCGGCGTTCGTTCCCGTCTCGGCGGCGATCTCGTCGCCCAGGCATCCGATCGCGGTGGCGACCAGGTCGGGAGCGGAATACGAGGAGCCGTCCTCGGCGAGGATGCCGACCGGATCGCCGACCCTGGCGAGGAAGCCCTCCAGCAGGACATCGCTGGAATGGCGGCCGGTGGGGCGCGCGCCCGCGCCGAGCGTGGGTGCCATGTCCTGCGACAGCCGCAACACGCTCGGATGCGAGCGTAGATAGCCGCCGCCGGACGGGCCGATGCCCTCGTCGCCATCTTCCGTTGCCGCCACGGCGACCGAATTCGACGCCCCGACAGTGATGCCGAGCGCCAGGCGCTGTGTCATTCGAGAACCCCGTTCGAAGAGCTGTCTGGTCCGGTGTCGCTGCAGTGTGTGCGAGATGGTGCGCTTGGCCTGGTAGTTGCCGACGCAACCGTTCTGTCGGTTGCTGGCCATCAGCCGTTACCCCGTTAGGGGAACCATTAGGGAAATTCCCCTAATTTCGCTCCCACCCCTATCGGGTGCCCCCGCTCAGTCGTAGGGGTTCGCCCCGTTTCGGCGTAACGCCCTGCGCTCCTAGCGTGATTTGCATTCCAACGACTGCGGATCATCTAGGTCCGCCGGGACTCAGGAGACGATTCTCATGACACCCAACGCGATTCTGGAGTTCATCCTCGATCTGCTGCGGAACGACGAAGCCGCGGTCGCCTACTGCGCCAACCCCATCCAGGCGCTGGCCGCCGCGGGCCTGAGCGCGGTGACACCAGAGGACATCACGCTCTGCGCCCCGATGGTGGCGGAATCGGCGCTGGTCACCGGCGGCTCTCAATTGCAAGCCATCGTGGCGGCGGGCGCGCAGACCGGCGCCGCGGCCGTGGTCGGCGCGGCGAGCACCGTGGGTGCGGCGGCGGTGGCGGGCGCCGGAGTCGATCTGGGCGCGGATCTGGGAGTCGACCTCGGCGCCGGTGCGGGCGGGGATGTCGACATAGATCTCGGCGTCGGCACGGGCGTCGATCTCGGCGCGGGCGTGGACCTGGGCGCCGGTTTGAACACCGTGATCGAAACCGGGCTCGAGCTCGGGGCCGGTCTGGGTGCGGGACTGGCGGCGGGCCTGGACACCGTGGTGAACGCGGGCGCCGACCTCTCCGCCGCCGTGGGCGGTCTGCTCGGCGCGGGTGCGCAGGTGATCAGCGGCATCGGAGCGGGCCTCGACCTCGACACCGACCTCGAAGGCGTGGGAGACATCACCGCCGGACTCGGGACCGGCCTCGCTACCGGCATCGACGCGGCACTGGGCGCGGGCGGCGGGCTGGGCGCGAGCCTGGGCGGCGCGGTGGATGCGGCGGCAGGCCTGGGCGCGGGCTTGGAAGGCGCGGTGAACGGGGCAGCCGGTGTCACCACGGGCCTTGGAGCCGGACTGGAAGGCGCAGTAGACGCCGCAGCCGGTCTGACCGCAGGTCTGGACGCGGCTTTGGGCGCGGGTGCTGATCTCGGTGCCGGCTTGGGCGCGGGCCTGGGGGGCGTTATCGATGCGACGACCGGGCTGGGCGCGAGTCTGGAGGGTGCCGTGGAGGCGGCAACCGACTTGACCGCAGGCCTCGGCGCGGGTGCGCAGGCGGGTGCTGATCTGGGCGCAGGCTTGGGCGCGGGTCTCGGGGGCGTTGTCGATGCGACGACCGGTTTGACAACCGGGCTCGGCGCAGGACTGGAAGGCGCGGTGGACCTCACCACCGGTTTGGGTGCGGGGCTGGAAGGCGCCGCGGGTGCGGCGACCGATCTCACCGCAGGCCTCGGTACCGGTGTGGAGGGTGCAATCGACGCGACGACGGGTCTTGGTGTCGGTCTCGATGGTGCGCTCGATGCGGTCGGTGGTGTGGATGCGGCGCTGGGTGCTGGTGGGCAGATCGGTGCGGGTCTCGAGGGCGCTGCGGACCTGACGACCGGTTTGGGTGCGGGGTTGGAGAGCGCTGTGGGTGTGGGGACTGATTTGACCGCTGGTGTCGGTGCGGGCTTCGAGGGCGCGGTCGATGCGGCGACCGGTTTGGGCGTTGGTCTCGGCGGCGCCGCGGGTGCGGCGACCGACCTGACCGCGGGTCTCGGCGCCGGTGCGGGCGCGGGCCTGGAAGGTGCGATCGACGGGATGGTGGGTGTGACCACGGGCTTGGGTGCAGGTCTCGTGGGCGTTGGTGGTGCCGCGACGGACCTGACTGCCGGTGTGGGCGCGGGTCTGGAAGGGGCCGTGAACGGGGCCGGTTCGGTGACGACAGGCTTGGACGCTGCTCTGGACGGCGGTGCGCAGGCGGGCGCCGGCCTCGGCGCCGGGGTCTCCACCGGACTGCACGCAGCGGCCGACGCGGGCGCGCAGATCGGTTCCGGTCTCGAGTCCGGTCTCGGCGGTGCGCTCGACGCCACCGGTCAGGCGACGACCGGACTCACCGGCGGCCTCGATAGCGCGGTGCAGGGTTCCGGCAACCTGACCACCGGACTGGGAGGCAATTTCTCCTCCGCCATCGGCGGTGCCGGGAATCTCGGCACGCAGGCGACGGCGGGTCTGGAGACCGGACTCGCGACCGGTCTCGGCGCGGCTGTGAGCACCGGAGCGGAACTCGGCGGCGGACTGGACAGCTCCCTGAACATCGGCGGCCAGCTCGGCACGGGCCTGGGAACCGGTCTCGGCGGGGCCATCGACGCGGGGATCGAAGCGGCGACCGGGCTGGAAACAGGCTTGTCCACCGGCCTCGGTGGCGGTCTGTCCACGGGCGTGGACGGCGCGGTGCAGGCAGGCACCGGCCTCGAGACCGGCCTGACCGGCGCGATCGACGCGGGCGCGCAGGCTGGTGCGGGGCTGGGCTCGGGTTTGTCGGCGGGGCTGGACGCGGGAGCGCAGGCTGGTGCGGGGCTGGGCTCGGGTCTGTCGGCGGGGCTGGACGCGGGAGCCCAAGCGGGCGCCGGACTCGCTTCGGGCCTGTCGGCCGGACTCGGCGCGGGCGCAGAAGCCGGTGCCGGTCTCGGTACCGGCCTCTCCACCGGAATCGAAGGCGCGGCGGGCGCGGGCCTGGAAACCGGTCTCGGCGCCGCGGGCAACGTGGGCGCGGGTCTGTCGAGTGGTCTCGAGGGCGCGTCGAGCGCGGGAGCGCACCTGGGTTCGAGCCTGGACAGCGGGATCAGCGGCGGCATCGGCGCGGGTGGGCACGCGACCTCCGGCCTGTCGTCGGGCCTGGACGCCACGGCCGGTCTCGGCGGTGCGGCGCAGTCGAGCGTCGGCGGCGCGGTGGACGCGGGGGCCGGACTGGCCGGCTCGGCGGGCGGCGCGGCGCAGGGCACAGTGGACACCGGGGCAGGTCTCGGCGGCAGCGTCGGATCGACCGCGAACACCTGGTCCTCGTTGGACGTGTCGAGCGCGTTCGGTTCCGGCCTGGACAGCACGACCAGCGGCCACACCGACTCGGGCCTGTTCGGCGACACCCATGCCGGCACGGAGCTGAGCGGTTCGGCAGGCGCCGACCTCGGTGGCGATACATTCCTGCACTGACAGTTGCCCGGTAGGAATGCCCGGTAGTACGGAAAAGAGGTCCATACCGCGATGGGGACGCCCGCGCCGAACGCCACTCCACCGGCGGTACCGCTGCTCTCGGTACTCGGTGAAACCATCGCGGCGGCGCGTGCCGCGGGCCGCAACGATCTGGTCGGCCGCCTGGAAGTGGCGGCCGACCGGGTCCGTGACCCGCGTCGGCGCATTATCGTCGCGGGACAGCTCGACCAGGGCAAAAGCCGTTTCGTCAACGCGCTGTTGAACCTGGACATCTGCCCGGTCGGCGACGACGCCACCACCACGGTTCCGATGCTCCTGGCGCATGGCTCAGAGCCGCGTGCGGAGCTGGTGCTCGCGGCGCACGGCGACTCCAGCGGGGCGGAGACCAGGGTGACGGTGCCGATCGCGGAGATCGGTGCGATCGACTCGCGCTCGCCGCTGGCGCAGGGACGACGGATCGTGCGCCTCGAGGTCGAGATACCCAACGCGCTGCTGGCCGACGGCATCGTGCTGATCGACACTCCCGGCGTCGGCGGGCACGGCAACGCCCATGCCGCGGGTGTGCTCGGCATGGTGCCCGCCGCGGACGCGGTCCTGGTGCTCTCGGACGCCTCGACCGAGCTCACCGAGCCCGAACTGGCGTTCCTGCGGCAGGTGCGTGAGCTGTGCCCGACGGTCGCGCTGTTGCTCACCAAGACCGATCTGTATCCGCACTGGCGGCAGGTGCACGAGGCCGATCTCGGCCATCTCGCTCGGGCCCGCCTCGACGTGCCGATGATTCCGGTGTCGTCGCTGCTGCGCAGCCACGCGATGCGGTTGCAGGACAGGCAGCTGGGTGTCGAATCCGGCTTCGGTGTGCTCTACGAATTCCTGCGCGACCAGGTGGTGGCGCGCGATCAGCAGGCCACACTAACCGCCGTGGCGCGCGATATCCGCTCCGCGGCGGAGCATCTCGCGCTGGCGCTGGGCAGTGAGCTGGTCGCGGTCCGCGATCCGGCACAGGGCGCGGCGGCGGTGCGCGAGCTGCAATCCGCCCGCGGCGCGGCCGAGGAACTGCACCGCAGGACCGCCGCCTGGCAGCAGACGCTCGCCGACGGCATCACCGACCTGGCCGGCGACGTCGACCACGATCTGCGTGACCGCCTGCGGAACATCGCGCGCAGCACGGAGGAATGGATCGACGAGCACGATCCGGGCAGGCATTGGGACCGCATCGCCGAACACCTCACCGGCACCGTCGACACCGCGCTCGGCGACAACTTGCTGTGGACCCACTCCCGGGCGATCGAACTCGCCGAGCGCGTCGCCGAGCATTTCTCCGGATTCGGCGCCGTCGACCTGCCGGATGTGCGACCCGGCGCGGGGGCCGATAGCGGCCGTGCGCTCTCCGGCACGCTCGCCGATCTGGAACCGGACATCGGTTTCGGCAGCAAGCTGCTCGTCGGCATGCGCGGTTCCTACGGCGGCGTGCTCATGGTGGGGCTGGCCAGCACCTTCGCCGGGCTCGCCCTGCTCAACCCGATCTCGATCGGCGCGGGGCTGATCGTGGGCGGCAAGGCTTTCCGGGACGACAAGCAGGCCAGGCTGGCCAAGCGGCGCATCGAGGCGAAGGCGGCGGTGCGCCGTTTCGTCGACGATGTGGCGTTCCAGGCGGGCAAGGAGTCGAAAGACCGGTTGCACCGCATCCACCGCGCGTTGCGCGATCACTACGCGGGCGTCGCCGAGCGCAGCCTCCGCTCCATCGATGAGTCGTTGCGGGCCGCGCAGGAGGCGGCGAGCATGGTCGCCACCCGCCGGGCCGAACGCGGCGCACAGCTGGAACAGCAACTGCGCGTAGTCGCCGAGCTGCGCCGATATGCCGATGCCATGCAGACCGCACTACCGATGGGACCCGCCGGTACGGTAGCCCCGTGAGACGTGATGGTGGCGCGGTGCCGGGAATCGTCGCGGAGGCGCATCGGCTGGTCGGCGCGGCACAGGCGGCGCTCGCGAGCGAGCCGCGGCCGCGTGCCATGCTGGCCGACTGCGCCCGCCGATTGGATCAGCCGTTGCGCGTCGCGCTCGCCGGTTCGATCAAGGCGGGCAAATCGACCCTGCTGAATTCCCTTGTGGGACAAGACATCGCTCCCACCGACGCGACCGAGTGCACCAGGGTGGTCACCTGGTACCGGTACGGTTCGACACCCAGCGTGACGGCGTACGCCCCCGATGGCGCCCGCGCGCACGTCGTGGTCCGCCGCGGCAGCGGAACGCACGGGCTCACCTTCGACCTCGACCGGCTCAATTGGAATGTCCCGGCCCCGCGTGAGGTCGACCATCTCGAGGTCGAGTGGCCCGCCGCGGCGCTCGCGCACACCACCATCATCGACACCCCCGGTACGTCCTCGCTGTCGCGGGAGGTGTCGCTGCGAACAGCGCGCCTGTTGACACCAGGTGCGGACGACGAGCGGTCCGAGCAGGCAATCGCGATGCCGGGCGCCGACGCGGTCGTCTATCTGCTGCGCAGGCTGGACGCGACGGACGTGCAGTTCCTCGAGCGTGTGGGCGCCGGAACCGCCGTGGCCAACGGCGCCGCAGGCCCGCTCGGCATAGTCGGCGTGGTTTCCCGAGCCGACGAGATCGGGGCGGGCCGCATCGACGCACTGCACTCGGCGCGCGACGTCGCGACGCGTTTCGCGGGCGAACTGGAGCGAACAGGTCTGTGCCAGGCGGTGATCCCGGTCGCCGGGCTGCTCGCCTTCGCCGCGGCGACGCTGCGCCAGCAGGAGTTCGCGGCTTTCGAGACGCTGGCGCGTGTCCCGGTCGACGAGCTGAGCGCCGCGTTGCTCTCGGCGGACCGTTTCGCGCGTGCCGACGTGCCGCTGCCGGTGCCGCCGGAGCTGCGCGCGCAGCTCGCCGAGCGGTTCGGTTTGTTCGGCATCCGCATGGCGGTGACGTTGATCCGGCTCGGCGTGCGCGATTCGGCCACGCTCGCCGCCGAATTGACCGCCCGCAGCGGAGTGGACGAATTGCGCTCGGTGCTCGACGTTCAGTTCGGTCAGCGCGCCGACCAGCTCAAGGCGCATTCCGCGCTCACCGCGCTGGCCCGGGTGCTGACCGCCTACCGCGGCACCCCGGCCGACCGCCTGCTGCCGAGGGTGCGCACGTTGCTCGCGGACGTGCACGGATTCGCCGAGCTGCGCCTGCTCGGCCGCCTGCGCACCGACGAATTGACGCTGCCCGCCGACGATCTCGCCGAACTGCACCGCCTCATCGGTGGCTCCGGCATCGCACCCCACCTGCGTCTCGGCCTGCCGATCGACGCGCCGCTGCCCGCGCAGCGTGCCCAGGCGGTCGCCGCCGTCCGGAAGTGGCGTGCCCGGGCCCGCCACCCCCTCGCCGACCAGTTCACCGCCACGGCCTGCCTGACCGCCGCCCGCAGCGCGGAGGGCACCTTGAGCGTCCTGCCGGAATGATCCGCGGATGTCCCCGCGCCCGCACCGCTACAGCACCGTGACCTGCGGCGAAACGTTTCGCCGAACCGCGGCCGCGCCGCCGGTGTAGCCCCCTCGCGCCCGGGTATGCGCCCTGGTAGCGAGAGGAGGTAACGATGAGCCAAGAGGACGTCGTACACGAATTGCTCGTCCGCGCGGGCACGGGATATGCCGAGGAAGCGGGTATCACGCTCGATGACAAACCGGCCGCGCTTTTCCAGTTGCTGATGCTTTCCCAGCTGCTCAGCGCCCGCATCTCCGCCGATATCGCGATCGGGGCGACGCGAGAGCTGATCTGTAGCGGTTACCGGACACCGCACCGGGTCGCTGACGCGAGTTGGCAGGAGCTGGTCGATGCGCTGGGGCGGGGGAACTACCGCCGATACGACGAGAGCACCGCGACGAGGCTGAGCCACAACGCCTCCCGCGTACTCGATCGCTACCACGGTGACCTGCGGGAACTGGCGAAAAAGGCGGACAACGACCCGCAGCGCGCCGCGGAACTGCTCCAGGAGTTCGACGGCATCGGTCCTACCGGGGCCGATATCTTCCTGCGCGAGATCCAGGACGTCTGGTCGTGGGTCCGGCCGCACTTCGACGAGCGCGTACTGCGTGGCGCCAAGCGCGTGCAGCTGCCGGAAGACCCCGACCGGCTGGCGCGTCTGGCGCCGGACCACCACACCGCGGAACTCGCCGCCGCCCTGGTGCGGGTGACGCTGGACGAGAAAATCGCCGACGAGGTCCTCGCCGCCGCGCCCTGAGCGGCTCTCAGATCGGCGCGGCGCCGACACCACGCGGGTCGATCAGGATCTTCGCGTGGCGCTCCGGGTTGCCCAGGGCGGTGAAGGCGTCCGCCACGCCGTCCAGCCCGACGGTCCCGGTGATCAACGGGCTGGGATCGACTTTTCCCCCGGCGAGCATGTACAAGGTGTCACGGAACTCGCCGGGGTCGTAGCCGAGCACGAACCGCAGTTCGATTTCCTTGTTGATCGCCATCGCGGGATGGAAGCGGTCGGCCTCCATGCACACTCCGACCACGATCACGCGCGACAGCGGCGGTGCGGCCGTGAGGATCTGGTCGATGATCCCGGGTACGCCCACGCATTCGAAGATCACCGGTCCGGCCGGTCCCGCGTTCAACGTGTGCGCCAGCCGGAAGACGTACCACCATGGCAGGTTCGGAACCCGCCGCAGGCGGTCCATGGTGTCGAACCCGAGACCCAGGATGTCGGTGACGTCGTTGATCCGGCTCTTCTTCGGCGCGGCTGCCCACGGCGATTCCGTCGCCGGGTCGACCACGACATCCGCGCCGCACGCCGTGGCGAGTTCTCGCCGGCGCGGCGAGAAGTCGCTGGCGACAACGGTGCGCACGCCCGCGGCCTTCAGCATGCTGATCACCGCCAAGCCGATCGGCCCGCAGCCGATGACGAACGCGGTCTGTCCCTTGCCCACGCGGCCTCTGCGCACGGCGTGCCAGGCCACCGCCATGGGCTCGGTCAGCGCGGCGTGTTCCAGGGGCAGGCCGTTGGGCACCGGCATGGTCATCGATTCCTGGACCACCACCTGTTCGGCATAGCCGCCCGGCGCAGCGGCCGAGAGCCCCACCGGATGGGGTTGCTCGCCGTGCCGGACGATCGGGAGCGCGACGACCGGGGTTCCCCTCTTCCACCGCTTGCGGCAGCCGGGCCCGTAGTCGACCACGGTGCCGCTGAATTCGTGCCCGAGCACGACGCTCTGTTCCGAGCGCATGAAGTGTTCGTAGCCCGTGGCCACGGCCAGGTCGGCCAGTTCGTCGGCGTGGGTGCGCGCGTGCAGGTCCGAGCCGCAGATGCCGCAGCGCGCGACGTCGATCAGCAGTTGACCCGCGCCAGGCCGCGGCGTGGGCAGCCGCGCGACCTCGAACTCGGCAGCGGTGACGACGGCGGCCCTCATGGCGGCTCCTCGATGGACGGCGCGCGCGGGCGGCCCGGCCGGGACGCCCGTCGTCACCCTACTGCGCGGTGGCGCCCATCGTCGCTTCCTCCGCCGCGCGGCGATCGTAGTCGTCACGGGCGGAGGCGATTTCGTTCTGATGCGTCTCGGTCCAGGTGACCAGTGCGTTGATCGTGGCGTGCAGACTGGCGCCGAGCGGCGTCAGCGCGTATTCCACCCGCGGCGGGATCGTCGGGTACACGGTGCGCCGGACCAGTCCGTCGCGTTCCAGATGCCGCAGGGTCTTGGTGAGCATCCGCTGACTGACGCCGTCGATCGCCCGCTTCAGTTCGGTGAACCGCAGGCTGCGCTGGTCCAGCAGCGCGATAACCAGCAGCGACCACTTGTCGGCGACCCGGTCGAGGATCTGGCGCACCTCGCAGTCGGCCCTGGTGTCCCACTGCAGAACGTCGTAGTCGCCGTCATCGCAGCAGGAGGTCGTCGCCGAGGAGTCCATGACCGCCGATTCTGCCAGTTCGGACGACGGTATCAAGCGGGAACCGGCGACACCGCGGGGAACCGAGGGTGCGGACCGACGGCGGATGCGACACGCCTCGTGGTCGAGCCCGGCGTCTCGGGCCGACCCGAGAATTTTCCGGCTCCGTGCCGCCGTCCGGGAATTAATCGCGCGCGTCGCCCGTTGAGCTTTTCGACAAGATTGAGTGTGTAGGGCTCAAGTTTCGGTTGACTCCGGAACGCCCGCCGGGCAGGATTGAGCCGACCACGCTCAGTATTGCTGGGGCCGTGCTCCGTGAGGTGCTAGGGGCGAGGTCTCGCGGCGTCCTTCACCGGGCGTCGCAGGGCGGTTGTCCGCCTCGGCACCGACACACATAGGTACGTCAACTAGGAGGAACCACAATGGCTCGTGCGGTCGGAATCGACCTCGGGACCACGAACTCGGTCGTCGCCGTGCTCGAAGGCGGCGAGCCGGTCGTCGTCGCCAACTCGGAAGGATCGCGCACCACCCCGTCGATCGTCGCGTTCGCGAAGAACGGCGAGGTACTGGTCGGCCAGCCGGCCAAGAACCAGGCCGTCACCAACGTCGACCGCACCATTCGCTCCGTCAAGCGGCACATCGGCACCGACTGGACCGTCGAGATCGATGCCAAGAAGTACACGCCGCAGGAGATCAGCGCTCGCACGCTGATGAAGCTCAAGCGCGACGCCGAGGCCTACCTCGGTGAGGAGATCACCGACGCGGTCATCACCGTGCCCGCCTACTTCGAGGACGCCCAGCGGCAGGCCACGAAGGAAGCCGGGCAGATCGCGGGCCTGAACGTCCTGCGCATCGTCAACGAGCCCACCGCGGCGGCGCTGGCCTACGGCCTGGACAAGGGCGACAAGGAACAGACCATCCTGGTCTTCGACCTCGGTGGCGGCACCTTCGACGTCTCGTTGCTGGAAATCGGCGAGGGCGTCGTCGAGGTCCGCGCCACCTCCGGCGACAACCACCTCGGTGGTGACGACTGGGACGAGCGGGTCGTGCAGTGGCTGGTCGACAAGTTCAAGGCCAGCTCAGGCATCGACCTGACCAAGGACAAGATGGCCATGCAGCGGCTGCGTGAGGCCGCCGAGAAGGCGAAGATCGAGCTGAGCTCCTCGCAGAGCACCTCGATCAACCTGCCCTACATCACCGTCGACGCGGACAAGAACCCGCTGTTCCTCGACGAGCAGCTGACCCGCGCCGAGTTCCAGAAGATCACCTCCGATCTGCTGGACCGCACCCGGGCGCCGTTCCAGTCCGTGATCAAGGACGCGGGCATCAAGGTGTCCGACATCGACCACGTCGTGCTGGTCGGCGGTTCCACCCGTATGCCCGCCGTCTCCGATCTGGTCAAGGAACTGACCGGTGGCAAGGAGCCCAACAAGGGCGTGAACCCGGACGAGGTCGTCGCCGTCGGCGCCGCCCTGCAGGCCGGTGTGCTCAAGGGTGAGGTCAAGGACGTCCTGCTGCTCGACGTGACCCCGCTGTCGCTGGGCATCGAGACCAAGGGCGGCGTGATGACCAAGCTCATCGAGCGCAACACCACCATCCCGACCAAGCGCTCGGAGACCTTCACCACGGCCGACGACAACCAGCCGTCGGTGCAGATCCAGGTGTTCCAGGGTGAGCGCGAGATCGCCTCGCACAACAAGCTGCTCGGTTCCTTCGAGCTGACCGGCATCCCGCCGGCCCCGCGCGGCGTGCCGCAGATCGAGGTCACCTTCGACATCGACGCCAACGGCATCGTGCACGTCACCGCGAAGGACAAGGGCACCGGCAAGGAGAACACGATCAAGATCCAGGACGGCTCCGGCCTGTCCAAGGAAGAGATCGATCGGATGATCAAGGACGCCGAGGCGCACGCGGCCGAGGACAAGGCCCGCCGCGAGGAGGCCGAGACCCGCAACCAGGCCGAGTCGCTGGTGCACCAGACCGAGAAGTTCATCAAGGAGAACGAGGACAAGGTCCCCGCCGAGGTCAAGACCAAGGTCGAGGCGGCTATCGCCGAGGCGAACGAGGCGCTCAAGGGCACCGACATCGCCGCGGTGAAGGCGGCCGTCGAGAAGCTGGCGACCGAGTCGCAGGCCCTCGGCCAGGCCATCTACGAGGCCTCCGCCGCGGACGCCGCGGCGCAGGGCAACGGTGCTTCGAGCTCGGCGCAGGATGATGACCAGGTCGTGGACGCCGAGGTCGTGGACGAGCCGGTCGACACGGAGAAGAAGTGACCGAGGGCAACTCTGAGAAGGAGCCGATCACCTTCGTCGACAACCGGAAGATCGACCCGGAGACCGGTGAGATCCGGCAGCAGGCCGCGGACAACGGCGCCGCGGCCGCGCAGGCCCCGGAGTCGGGCAACGGTGCGGAGGCCGACAACGGCGGCGACGCCCAGGCGCTCGCCGACACCATCAGCGGCGAGCTCGCCGAGCGCACCGCCGACCTGCAGCGGCTGACCGCGGAGTACGCCAACTACCGGCGCCGGGTCGAGCGCGACCGCAAGGCCGCGATCGACTCCGCCAAGGCGTCGGTGGTCACCGAACTGCTCGGCGTGCTCGACGATCTCGACCGGGCGCGGGCGCACGGCGACCTGGAGTCCGGTCCGCTGAAGTCGGTGGCCGACAAATTGTCGGCCGCGCTGCTCAAGCAGGGCCTCGAGGAGTTCGGTTCGGAGGGCGAGCCTTTCGATCCGACCCTGCACGAGGCCGTGCAGCACGAGGGCTCCGGCCACGACCCGGTGATCGGCATCGTGATGCGCAAAGGCTATCGCTTTGGCGATAGGGTGCTTCGGCACGCGCTCGTCGGGGTAACCGACGGCGTAGCCGATGCGACGGAAACCCCTGACCAGCCGACCGAAGAGGCATCGGATGTTGATGCCGGCGCGAACGAACAATAAGGACGCGAGAGGAGGAGATGCTCGGTGAGCCAGCGGGAGTGGATCGAAAAGGACTTCTACAAGGAGCTGGGTATTTCCTCCGGCGCCTCGCAGGACGAGATCAAGAAGGCCTACCGCAAGCTCGCGCGTGACTTGCACCCGGACGCCAACCACGGTGACACCAAAGCCGAGGAGCGGTTCAAAGCCGTCAGCGAGGCGCATGCCGTGCTGTCGGATCCGGCCAAGCGCAAAGAGTACGACGACACCCGCAAGCTCTTCGCGGGTGGCGGTTACGGTCGCGGTGGGTTCGGTCCCGGTGCGGGTGGCGGCTTCTCGCAGGAATTCACCTTCGGGGACATCTTCGGCGGCGCGGGCGCCGCCGACGGTGGCCTCGGTGACCTGCTCGGTGGTCTGTTCAACCGGGGCGGCACGCGGACGTCGAGCCGCCCCCGGCGCGGCGCCGACGTGGAGACCGAGACGACGCTCGGTTTCCGCGAGGCCGCCCAGGGCGTCACGGTTCCGCTGCGGATGACCAGCCCGTCGCCGTGCACCACGTGCCACGGCAGCGGAGCCAAACCGGGCACGAGTCCGCGGGTCTGCCCGATCTGCAACGGCACCGGCGTCGTCAGCCGCAACCAGGGCGCGTTCGGCTTCAGCGAGCCGTGCGACGAGTGCCGTGGCAGCGGTTCGATCATCGACGACCCGTGCGTCGACTGTCACGGCAACGGCATCCAGAACCGCACGCGCACCATCACGGTGCGGATTCCCCCGGGAGTCGGTGACGGCCAACGGATCCGGCTGGCCGGCCAAGGCGAGGCGGGACTGCGCGGGGCGCCGTCGGGCGACCTCTTCGTCACCGTCCACGTCAGCCAGGACAAGGTCTTCGGCCGCAACGGCGACGACCTGACCTTGGTACTGCCGGTCAGTTACAGTGAATTGGTCCTGGGCACAACGGTTTCGGTGCCAACGCTGGACGGCCGGGTCGGCGTCAAGGTGCCCCCGGGCACCGCCGATGGTCGTATCCTGCGGGTGCGCGGCCGTGGCGTGCCCAAGCGTGGCGGCGGCGCGGGCGACCTGCTGGTGACGGTGAAGGTCGCGATACCGCAGAAGCTGGACGGTGACGCCGTGGAGGCGCTCAAGCGCTACCAGGAGGTGGAGCGGCTCAGCGGCTTCGATCCACGGGCGGGATGGGCAGGTGCGTGATGTCCTCTGAACCGAAGAACGCGTCCGGCGGGTCGCGCGCCGAGTTCTTCATGATCTCGGTGGCGGCCCAGCTGGCCGGCATGCACGCGCAGACGCTGCGCACGTATGACCGTCTGGGACTGGTCACGCCGCAACGCACTTCGGGCGGGGGGCGGCGCTACTCGGCCCGGGACGTGGAGCTGCTGCGCGAGGTGCAGCGGCTGTCCCAGGACGAGGGCGTCAACCTGGCGGGCATCAAGCGCATCATCGAACTGACCAATCAGGTGGAAGAGCTGCGCAACCAGGTCGCGGACCTGACGGCGGAGCTGGAGCGAATGCGCGCCGGGTACCGTCCCGATCTCTCGCCGCCGCAGCGCAGTACGGCGTTGGTCGTCTGGCAGCCTCGGCATCGTCGTGAGGACGGCAGGCACCGGCGATAACCGGCACGACGACGGCCCCGGCCTCGGTCGCACACCGCGATTCGAGGCCGGGGCCTTCGTCGTTTCGGGAGCCGGAATCACCCTGTATTTGCTGACGGTAAACCAGAACATGTTCGGCAGAGGTCATGTGGCGAAAGTTATTTCGTTGTCGAATCAATTGGGATTGCTCACCATAGACCGGATCACGGTAACGGTGCGGTATGCCCGGTTTGCTTTACGTGTGGCGATATGCATGTTGCCCTGATGTCGCTAGAACAGACCAGTCGCTATGGAATTTCCCAAGCGGCCGTTGCCAATTCGCCGTGAACGCGACCGAATTCATGCCAGATCCACCGTCGTGCAGTCGGTTTCTCTGGCGTGTCTCGCCGGGCGACCTCGTTTCGACAGAATTACACGCGTGATGTTCCTCCGAAAGATTCCGTTGCTGGCAAACCTCGCCTACACTCCTTTCCGTCGGCTGCTGTCGAGTGGCCCGCAGCACCTCACTCGCCGGCATGGTTCGTGAACGAGTGCGAAATGGGGTTGTGACGGCAATGGATTCGCGCACTGTCGCTTTGATCAGAACCACGTTCAAGGCAGTTGCTGCGGAGGACGGGGGACCGGAGAAACTGGCGAGATCGTTCTACGCGATCTTGTTCACCGATTACCCGCATGTCCGCGATTTCTTTCCCGCCGCGATGGACGCCCAGCGCGATCGCCTGGTCAAGGCCATCTCCTACGCGCTGGACCGGTTGGAGGAGCCCGACAAGCTCCTGCCTTTCCTCGCCCAACTCGGTAGGGACCATCGCAAGTACGGCGTGCAGCCGGCGCACTACACCGCCGTGTCCACCGCGCTGAAGACCGCCGTCAAGGTGTTCGCGGGCACGGAGATGTGGACCGACGAGGTCGACCGGGCCTGGGACGAGGGCCTGAAGATCATCGCCGACACCATGATCGGCGCGGCGGAGAAGGAGGCCACGCCGCCGGTGTGGACCGGCACCGTGATCGAGCGGCGTGAGGTGCTGCGCAACCTGGTCGTCGTCCGGCTGCAACTGGACCAGCCGATGCACTACGCGGCGGGTCAGTACCTGAGCGTGCAGATCCCCTCGCGGCCGCGCATGTGGCGCTATCTCTCGCCCGCGGTGCCCGCGAATGCCAACGGGGAGATCGAGTTCCACGTCCGGAGCGTGCTGGGCGGTTGGGTCAGTTCGGCCGTCGTCGGCCAGACCGTCGTCGGCGACCAGTGGCTGCTCGGCTCACCACTCGGCGGGCTCGGCGTTCCGCGCAACATCAAACGCAAGATGCTGATGGTCGGCTGCGGCACCGGCATCGCGCCGCTGCGGGCACAACTGATGTCGATGGCGATGCGGCGGACCAATCCGAAGGTGCACCTGTTCGTCGGCGGTCACCACCCGTGCGACCTCTACGACCTGGAAACGCTGAGCAAGCTGGCGATGGCCAACCGCTGGCTCACCGTCACGCCGGTCAGTGAGCACGACGAAAACCCGTGGTGGTACACCGAACCCGACGAGCCCCGCACCACATGGCCCGGTCTGGAACCCCGAGTCACCGGCCAGATCGGCAAGGTCGTCGCGAGCTTCGGCGCCTGGTCCGACCGCGACGTGCAGATCGCCGGTTCCCCATCGATGGTGCAGACCACGAAGTTCCGCCTCATGGCAGCGGGAACGCTCGCGAAGAACATCCGCCACGATCCGCTGTACTGATCACAGGCCCTCGAATTGGATCCGCTCCGGGGGAGTTCCCGTTTCCAGGAGGCGGTCCACTGTGGTCTGGACCATGGCCGGTGAGCCGCAGACCAGCACTTGGTGCTCGAGGAATGCGCCATGGGAGCCCAGGACGTCGGCGAGCGTCCCGTACAGCATGTCGTCGGGCGGGAAGCCGATGTCGACGCGGGACTGCTCGTACCACTCATCGACCCAGTCCGGGTCCTCCGGACTCTCGACCACCGGAATCACGGTGAGCCAAGGTAATTCGGCGGCCAGCAGGAAGAGCATGTCCGAGGCGTACAGGTCGCGGGGGGATCGCCCGCCGATGAACAGATAGGTGGGCGGTGGCGACGGCTTGCGGGCCAGCTCCAGGATCTGCGCGCGCATCGGCGCCAATCCCGTGCCACCCGCGATCATCACCACTTCGTCGCCGTCGGGGTCGACCCAGAACCCGCCGAGCGGAGCGCCGATGCGCCACTCGTCGCCCGGCTGGGTGTCGGCCACGATCGCGCCGCTGCACCAGCCGCCCGGCACCGTGCGCACGTGGAATTCCAGCTTGCCGTCCAGTGACGGCGGCAGCGCGGGTGAGAGCCTGCGCCGCACACCGGGGTGCTGCGGCACCCGCACCTCGACCGATTGCCCCGCGGCGAACGGCACGAATTCGCCGATCAGGCGGATCACCGCGAGATCGTGCCGTAACCGGTGATGACCGACGACGGTCGAAGTCCACTCCGGCGCCTGATCCGCACCGTTACCGAGCGTGCTCGGGTCCCCCAACGGGGCCTCCTTCGTTACACAGGGTCGCAGCTGATGTTCTGCTCCGGCGTGCCGACCGCGATGAGCGCGCGCCGGGTGTCCGCGATCATCCGGGCCGATCCCGCGATCTGGATCTGCCGGTCCTCCCACGCGCCGAAGCTCGCGACCACGGCGCCAAGATTACCGATCAGGCGCCGGTGCATGCCGTACGGTGCGTCCTGCGGCGGATGCGGGTACCACCACGGGTTGGTCTTCTGCTCGCACACCGGAACGATGGTCAGCCATGGGTTGCTCTGCGAGAGCTGCCACATGTTCTCCACGTCGTACAGGTCGCAGGGGTAGCGGCCGCCGATGAAGAAGTGCACCCGCGGGTTGATGCCGCGCTGGCCCATTTCGATCAGCTGTGCGCGCAGTGGGGCGATGCCGGTGCCCGCGCCGATCATGAGCACGTCGCGCCCGCTGTCCCGGTCGACGCGCAGGCCGCCGAGCGGGCCGGCGATCTGCCACCGGTCGCCCACCCTGGTCTCGTTGACGATCGCGGGGCTCACCCAGCCGCCGCGAATCTTGCGCACGTGGAACTCGATCTCGCCATAGGGGTTGGACGGGATCGCCGGGGAGAAATAACGCCACATCTTGGGACGCTGCGGAATCGTGACCGGCACGTACTGCCCGGCCTGGTAGGGCACCGGACCGTCGGATTGCAGCCGCACGATGGCCAGGTCCTCCAGCACGCGGCGATGGCCGACCACCGTGGCCTCCCACACCGGCTGCGACTTGTCGGAGTTGGCGCCGATGGCCATGGACGCGGAGATCAGGATGGTGATGTCGCGCCAGCCCTCCTCCAAGCCGCGATTCCAGGCCACGCCGTTGTAGGCGCGGAACGCCGCGAGCAGCGCACGGCCGGCGATGTCGTAATGCGCGGCCTCGACGCCGTACTTGCGGTGGTCGCGGGCGAGCTGCTCCAGGAATGCCTGCGCCCGCTCCCAGTCCTCCAGGTGATCGAGCACGTACTGGATCGCCGTGGCGATGCGCTTGGCTTGCATCTCCATGACCGGTGGGAACAATTCGCGCAGCCGGGGATCCTCGGCGAACAAATGTCCGTAGAACGCACTGACCAACCGCTCGGGTCCATTCGGCGACTCGGTCACCGAACGAAAATTGGCGCGGACCAGCGCAGCCGAACGCGCATCCACGACGTGGAGCTTCCTTTCCCTCAGTTCTGCCCGGGGACATACCCGTTACCGGCGGTCTCCCGCCGACAAGTATCCCCGAAAATGCCGTGGTCGTGTGGGTATAGGCGTACCTTCGCCTCCGCTGCGGCCGGGCGCGGGCTGGAGACGGACTACGTCCGACCGCGCCGTCGGTGCCGTGAGACCCGGCCACACGGTAATCGGTGGGCAAACGACGAATGTCGCTGACCCGTCATGGACCGTCGCCGCGACCCCTCCGGCGTGCCCAGACGCTTGTTCCCGGAAGGTCAGGTCCCGGCGCCGGTACGGACCGCAGGCACGACCTGCTCGGTATAACGACGGATCTGCTCGACCGGTTCCCCCTCGGTCGGCCAGAAGACGAATCCGTCTATCCGCTGGTCGCGGTGCAGTGTCAGCAGATCGTCGGCCCACCGCTCGGGTGGACCGTCCAGGAAGCCGTGATCGGCCCCGTCCGCCGTGATGTGCCCGGACACGTTCAACACCCGCCGCACGGCCAGCGGGTCCCGGTCCGCCGCCGCGGCGGCGTCATCGATCCGGCTGCCCGCCTCGGCGAGGAACTCCGGTGGCGCCCACGCGGACGACGGCACCCAGCCGTCGGCGACCCGACCGGTGAGCTCGAGCATGCGCGGCCCCTTCGCGCCTAGCCAGATGCCGGGATCGTGCCGCGGCTGGGGACCGGGGTGCGCGCCCGCGAGGGAGTAGAAGGCGCCGGGCACCCGCACCGATCGCGCGTCGCTCCACATGGCCCGGATCACCGCGATCGCCTCGGCCAGGGCGCGCACCGCCTCGCCGCCGGTCCGGCGCGGCCCGCCCATTCCGGCGACGGCGTCCCAGAACGCGCCCGCGCCGAGGCCGAGCTGGATCCGGCCGTCGCTGATGATGTCGAGCGAGGCCACCGCTTTCGCCAGCAGCGCGGGCTGGCGCAGCGGCAGGTTCGCCACGTCAGGGAAGAAGGTGATCCGCTCGGTCCGCGCGGCGAGAGTGGTGATCAGCGTCCAGGTGTCCAAGAAGCGGCGCTGGTAGGGGTGGTCCTGGATCCCGATCAGGTCGAGTCCGGCAACGTCGGCGTACGCGCTCAGTTCGGCGAGCCGGCGGAAGTCGTCGGCCTCGGGAATCAGGAACAAGCCGAATTGGGGTGCTCGGTTGCTCATCGCACACCTCCGGGTGGTCTCGCGGGACGCCGGCCCGCACTGTGGGCCGGTACGGCTCAGATGGCGAGCACGGTCTTCCCGCGCGCGCCCCGCGCTCCGATGACCGCGGGTCCCTCCGCGAGCGGGACGGTCGCGTCGATCGGCACGACCACGTCCCCCGCCGCGACACGCTGGATCAGCCGGGCCAGCTCCGGCGCCTTGCCCTTGGATTCGATATTGCCGCCCCGCAGCGACCGCGCGCGCAACGCGTCCTCGTCGGCGGCGAAGGTGGTGGAGTAGACGGTGCCGCCGTCGCGGACGAGCGTGGTCAGCTCCGCGAGCGCTTCGGGCGTGCTCACCAGGTCGAACAGGACGTCGATGCCGTCGGGATGCGCGGCGGCGACCTGGTCGCGTACCGGGGCCGCGGTGTAGTCCACCGTCTCGGCCGCACCCAGCCTGGTCATCTGATCGGCGGAGCTGCCCCGCGCCGTGGCGATGACGCGTGCGCCCGCGATATTGGCCAGTTGCACCAGGAAGGAGCCGACGCCGCCGGTCGCGCCCACGATCAGCACGGTCTGGCCGGGCCGGATCTGGGTGGCGTCCACGAGATCCTGGGCGGTGACTCCGGCTGTCGGCAGCGCCGCGGCGGCGACGGTCGGCACGCCCGGCGGGATCGGCACCAGCGTGCCGCCTTCGGGCAGCACCGCGTACTCGGCGAAGCTGCCGTGCCCCACCGGTGGTGTGAGGAATTTGCCGACCACCCGGTCGCCGACGGCGAAGCGGCTGACGCCCTCGCCGATCGTTGCGACCGTGCCCGCGCCGTCCACCCCGAGGATCATGGGAAAGTCGTGGGGTAGTCGGCCGTCCAGGATCCCGGAGGCCATGCGCTGGTCGAAGGGGTTCACCCCGGCCGCCTGGAGTTGAACCCGCACGCTTCCCGGCCCGGGTTCCGGCATCGGCATCTCGGCCAGTTCCGGCGTCGCTCCGAACTTCCGTACCACGATCGCGCGCATCCATTCGCTCCTTGATTCGGGGTGAAGAGTGATGCAACAAAGTGACGGCCGTGGTCATCGTAGGCATCCGAACCCCGCCGACGTGCGGAATCATCGCTTCGGCGGTGTCGCGGGCGTCGCATTCGCCCGTGTCGGGGCGTAGCGTTCGACTCGATCCGGCGGTGCGGGACCGGCGCGCCGAAGAAATTGAAACTTGAGCGGAACAGACTCAACCTTTCCAACGTTGGACGGTAAGGAACGGCGCCGAGCCGAAGAAGCGGCCAGACGAAGCGAGGGTGAGCCTCGGGGTACGCACTGGACGATCGCGCTCGGCGCCGTGGAATCGACTAGTAGGAAGGTGACTCGTGGACTCGTTCAATCCCACCACCAAGACCCAGGCGGCTCTGACGGCCGCTTTGCAGGCGGCCTCCGCCGCGGGCAACCCGGAGATTCGTCCGGCGCACTTGCTGGTGGCGTTGCTGGACCAGACCGACGGCATCGCCGCGCCCTTGCTGAAGGCCGTCGGAACGGACCCGGCGACCGTGCGCCGCGAGGCCCAGGACATCGTGGACCGGCTGCCGCGGGCCACCGGCGCCACCACGGCGCCGCAGCTGGGCCGCGAGGCCCTCGCCGCGATCACCGCGGCGCAGCGTCTGGCCACCGAGCTGGGTGACGAGTACGTCTCCACCGAGCACGTGATGGTCGGTCTCGCCGCAGGCGACTCCGATGTCACGATGCTGCTCACCAAATACGGTGCCACCGCCGACGCGCTGCGTGCGGCGTTCACCGCCGTACGCGGCAGCGCCCGTGTCACCAGCCCCGATCCGGAGGGCAGCTACCAGGCGCTGGAGAAGTACTCCACCGATCTCACCGCCGCCGCCCGCTCCGGCAAGCTCGACCCGGTCATCGGCCGGGATACCGAGATCCGCCGGGTGGTGCAGGTCCTGAGCCGACGCACCAAGAACAACCCGGTGCTGATCGGCGAGCCGGGCGTCGGTAAGACGGCCATCGTCGAGGGACTCGCTCAGCGCATCGTGGCGGGCGACGTCCCCGAATCGTTGCGCGGCAAATCGGTCGTGGCGCTGGATCTCGGCGCGATGGTCGCGGGGGCGAAGTACCGCGGCGAATTCGAGGAGCGCCTCAAGGCCGTGCTGGAGGACATCAAGAACAGTGCGGGCCAGATCATCACCTTCATCGACGAGCTGCACACCATCGTCGGTGCGGGCGCCACCGGCGAGTCGGCGATGGACGCGGGCAACATGATCAAGCCGATGCTGGCCCGCGGCGAGCTGCGCCTGGTCGGCGCGACCACCCTGGATGAGTACCGCAAGCACGTCGAGAAGGACGCCGCCTTGGAGCGGCGCTTCCAGCAGGTCCTGGTCGGCGAGCCGTCGGTGGAGGACACCATCGGAATCCTGCGCGGCATCAAGGATCGCTACGAGGTGCACCACGGCGTGCGCATCACCGACTCCGCGCTGGTCGCCGCGGCCACGCTGTCGGACCGCTACATCACCTCCCGGTTCCTGCCGGACAAGGCGATCGACCTGGTCGACGAGTCGGCCTCGCGGTTGCGGATGGAGATCGACTCCCGACCGGTGGAGATCGACGAGGTGGAGCGCGCGGTGCGCAGGCTGGAGATCGAGGAGGTCGCGCTCGCCAAGGAGACCGACGAGGCCTCCAAGCAGCGGCTGGAGAAACTGCGGGCCGAACTCGCCGACGGCAGGGAGAAGCTCAACCAGCTGACCACCCGCTGGCAGAACGAGAAGAACGCGATCGACCAGGTGCGCACGCTCAAGGAGCAACTGGAGGCGCTGCGCGGCGAGTCCGAACGCGCCGAGCGCGACGGTGACCTGGGCAAGGCGGCCGAGCTGCGCTACGGCCGGATTCCGGCGCTGGAGAAGCAGCTCGCCGAGGCCGAAAAGGTCTCGGCGACAGCCGGTGACGGCGAGGTCATGCTCAAGGAGGAGGTCGGCCCGGACGACATCGCCGAGGTGGTGTCCTCGTGGACCGGCATCCCGGTGGGCCGGATGCTGGAAGGGGAGACGCAGAAGCTGCTGCGCATGGAGGAGGAGCTGGGGCGTCGCGTGGTCGGCCAGACCGAGGCGGTGCAGGCGGTGTCCGACGCGGTGCGCCGGGCGCGGGCGGGCGTCGCCGACCCGAACCGCCCGACCGGCTCGTTCATGTTCATCGGCCCGACCGGCGTCGGCAAGACCGAGCTGGCGAAAGCGTTGGCGGACTTCCTGTTCGACGACGAACGCGCCATGGTCCGCATCGACATGAGCGAGTACAGCGAGAAGCACTCCGTCGCCCGGCTGGTCGGCGCCCCGCCCGGTTACGTCGGTTACGACCAGGGCGGTCAG
Source organism: Nocardia asteroides (assembly GCA_019930625.1). Classification (NCBI taxonomy): domain Bacteria; kingdom Bacillati; phylum Actinomycetota; class Actinomycetes; order Mycobacteriales; family Nocardiaceae; genus Nocardia; species Nocardia asteroides. The sequence goes on along the minus strand of CP082844.1, from coordinate 1,514,371 downwards.
CTCACCGAGGCGGTGCGGCGCAGGCCCTACACGGTGGTGCTGTTCGACGAGATCGAGAAGGCGCACCCGGACGTGTTCGACATCCTGCTGCAGGTGCTCGACGAGGGCAGGCTCACCGATGGACAAGGCCGCACGGTGGACTTCCGCAACACCATCCTCATCCTGACCTCCAACCTGGGCGCCGGCGGTGATCGCGAGTTCGTCATGAACGCGGTGCGTTCGGCGTTCAAGCCGGAGTTCCTCAACCGCCTCGACGACGTGGTCATGTTCCACTCCCTCGACGAGGAGCAGCTCGAGCGCATCGTCGACATCCAGCTAGAGCAGCTGCAGAAGCGGCTGACGCAGCGCAGGCTGAAGCTGGAGGTCAGCGACTCGGCGCGGTTCTGGCTCGCCGTGCGCGGCTACGACCCCGCCTACGGCGCGCGCCCGTTGCGCAGGCTGATCCAGCAGGCCATCGGCGACTCCCTCGCCAAGGAACTGCTGGCGGGCGAGATCTCCGACGGCGACAGCGTCAAGGTGGCCGTCAGCCCCGACGGCGACGGACTGATCGTCGGGAGATGAGACGAGGAGGGTAGGCGGACTCGCTCCGGGCAGCGCTGGGAGCGAGGCCGCCTACTTGCGGGCGCGGGCGACCGAACGGACCTACGCTGGAGCGCATGACCAACCCGAACGATCCATGGGGGCAGCGGCCGGAGGAGGCGCCGACCGAACACCTGGGCTCGCCGGGCAAGTCCGGGTACGGGGATCCGACGCACACCACGCAGTACCACGACGCGTACGGCACCGGTGCTCCGTCGGAGTACCCCCCGACGCAGCAATACGGCTCCTGGGGCCCGCCGGGGACGAACGCGACGCGAGAGTTCCCGCCCTACGACTCCCAGTGGACCGCCTATCCCGACAGTGGCGGTGATCGGTGGTCGGGTACGGCGCCGCCGCCCGGTGGTGGATTGCCGCCCCGGCCGCCGGAGCCGCCGCGGCGCAATACCGGCCTGTGGATCGCCCTGGCGATCGGCGTCGTGCTGTTGATCGGTGCGATCGGCGTTGTCGCGGGCGTGCTGCTCGGCGGCAGCGATTCCGGTCCGTCCGACACGGCGGCCGCCTCGACGGCGCCCGCCACCACGAGGCCATTGCCCGGCACCAGGACCGCTCCGCCGAGCCCGCCGAGCGGGCTGCCGGGCGTGCCAGGCCTGGGCGACGTCGAAGGACTCGGCGCGACCATGGGCACCATCACCGCCAACGACGGCGGCACCTTGACGGTGAGTTCGGTGATGGGCAACACAATTACGGTGCGCACCGACGCGAACACCCAGGTGATCGCGTTGTCGGGCACCGAAGTGTCCGATCTGCCCCCCGGTGAGCTCGTGCTGATCCAGGGCGACAAGGCGCCGGACGGTTCCATCCAGGCCAAGGTCATCATCGGTACCTCGCTGCCCGGCGGCGGACGATGAGCCGACCCGAGTGCCTTTCGCGCGCAGCGGCGCCCATTCGTCCCGGGAGCGGCCGCCGCGGTTTCGCTCGGCCCGGCGCGGGGGTAATGACGGACCATGTCCGGCCGGGACCATTAGGCTAGGCGTCGATGACGGCAATGTGGTTCGGGTTGGCGGCGGTCGCGCTCGTGGGCGCGATCGTGTTGCTGTATTTCGATCGGCTCCAGCGGCAGCGGACCGGTCACGCGCGACAGGTCTGGGCGAAGTCGCAGGGCTATACCTACGTGTCCGTGGAACCCGCGCTGCCGTCGACGTGGCGGCGTGGCGCGCTGGCCAAACTGGGCTATCTCTCCGCGGTCGACGTCGTCTCCGGCATCCGCAAGGGCGAGAAGTTCGTGCTGTTCGACCTGGAGGATTCCGCGACCCTGGTCGCGGTCCGCCGCCAGATCGGCTCGGACATCGACGTGGACATGCGGTTGAAGACGGCCTCGCCGCCCAAGGACCACGATCTGGAACTGCTCGGCGCCATCGGCGACCGTGTGGTCTTCGCGACCAATCCCGAAATCGCCAGGCACGCCGTCGATCAGCGCATGGTCGCGTTCATCGAGGCGCTGCCCGACACCGTGCAGATGCTCTGGAGCGAGGGCAACTGGACGCTGGGCATGCTGCTGGTCGGCACCACTCCGAAGGACTGGGAGAGCGCGATCGACGCGGTGCTGCGCCTGTCCGGCCTGCTGCACGTGCTGCCGCCGGTCAGCGAGCCGCGCTTCGACGACGGCGGGCACGATCCTGGCCGTCCGCGGCCACGCGAGCGCCAGCGGGGCGAGAACGCTCGCAACATCGACGACGACGCCGCGGACCGGTCGCGCGCAGACGACGTGGACGACGAACGTCCCGGCGACGACTCCCACTCGGACGACCGTGCGGACGAGCCGGGTCCCGAACCCGCCCGTCGCCCCTCGCTCGCCGTGGTGCCGAACGCCCGTGCCCGCGCGCGCCAGGACGAGAAGACTCGGGCACGCGGGGAGCGCGACGAGCGCGCCGCCGCCGAGGGCCGGTCCGACGCGGAGTCGCGGCAGCGGCCCTCGGACCCGCCCGGCGGACCGTTCCATCCCGGATTCCGCCCCTACCAGGGACCCGTGCCGAAGTGACCGGCCGCGCGCCCACCGCAGTCGGGCCCGCGCGACTGCGAACGATCGCGCGGTCATGACCGAGCACCCACATCCCAGGCTGCCCGGCGCCACCCGCCCGGTGGCCTTGATCACCGGGCCGACCTCGGGCATCGGCCACGGTTACGCGACGCGCCTGGCCTCGCTCGGCTACGACCTGGTGCTGGTCGCCCGGGACGAGCGGCGGCTCGCGGCCCTCGCGACCGACATGGAACTGCGCTTCGGCACCCGCTCGCAGATACTCGTCGCCGACCTGGCCCGGCCCGAGGATCGGGAGCAGGTCGCGGCACGGCTGTCCGACGGCGTCGAATTCCTGGTCAACAACGCGGGTTTCGCGCACTCGGGGGAGTTCTGGACGTTGCCGCCCGAGCAGTTGCAGGCGCAACTCGACGTCAACGTCACGTCGGTGGTGCGGCTCACCAGGGCCGCGCTGCCGTCGATGATCGCGGCGGCGAACGGTTGCGTCGTCAACGTGGCCAGTGTCGCGGGCCTGATCCCCGGACGAGGGTCGACGTATTCGGCGTCCAAGGCCTACGTCGTATCCTTCACCGAAGGGTTGGCAGGGGGATTGGCCGGAACCGGAGTCCGGGTCCAAGCCCTGTGCCCGGGATTCGTCCGCACGGAATTTCATCGGCGAGCAGGCATCGAGATGTCCTCGCTGCCGAAAGCGTTGTGGCTGAGCGTCGACCAGGTAGTCGCCGGCTCACTGCGTGATCTGGAGAAGGGCCGGGTGCTCAGCGTGCCCGGTATGCAGTACAAAGCGCTCACTACCGTCGCCGGAATGATCCCGCGAACCCTGGGGGCCCGGCTCAATCGCGGGCTGTTCAACGCACGCGGAAGGACTTGACATGATCGACGTGATTACCAACGACAGGGATAGGTTGGCTGCGCTGGTACGCGAGCTCGCCGTGGTCCACGGCCGGGTGACCCTGTCCTCGGGCAAGGAGGCCGACTACTACGTCGACCTGCGTCGCGCGACCCTGCACCACGGCGCGGGCCCGCTGATCGGCAAGTTGCTGCGCGAGCTCGTCGCGGACTGGGACTTCGACGCCGTCGGCGGCCTGACCATGGGGGCCGACCCGGTGGCGCTGGCCGTCATGCACGCGCCCGGCCGCCCGATCGATGCCTTCGTGGTGCGCAAGGCGGCGAAGTCGCACGGCATGCAGCGCCAGATCGAAGGCCCGGACATCGTGGGCAAGCGGGTGCTGGTCGTCGAGGACACCACCACGACCGGAAACTCACCCCTGACCGCGGTGCGTGCGCTGCGCGCGGCAGGCGCTACCGTGGTCGGCGTCGCCACCGTCGTCGACCGGGAGACCGGCGCCGACCAGGTGATCGCCGCGGAAGGGCTGGAGTACCGGTCGATCCTCGGCTTGAAGGATCTCGCCCTGGGATAACCTGGACGATGGTCAAGTCTTCGAAAAAGGCGAAGGGTCGTGTGAGTCTCCAGTGGTGAGCATTGCAGTCAACAGAAGTCGCGAGAACGTTGCGATGCTCGGAATCGGCGCTTACCGACCCAAGCGCTTGGTCAGCAACGCCGAGGTGTGCGAGGTCCTGGATTCCACCGACGAATGGATCTACGAGCGTACCGGTGTCCGCAACCGGCGCTGGATCAGCGGTGAGGAGACGCTCCGCTCGATCGCCGCGGCGGCGGGCGAGCGCGCGATCGTCAACAGCGGTATCGACCGGTCGAAGATCGGCGCGCTGATCCTGGCCACGTCCAGTTGGCTGACCCTCACCCCGCACGGCGCGCCCCAGGTTGCCTACGACATCGGGATGAACGGCGTCCCGGCCTTCGACCTGACCTCCGGCTGCGGCGGCTTCGGATACGGCCTCGGCGTGGCCGCCGACATGATCCGCTCCGGCTCCGTCGAGTACGTCCTGCTCATCGGCGCCGAGACGATGACCGTCGGACTCGACCCCACCGACCGCGGCACCGCGATGATCTTCGGTGACGGCGCGGGCGCGGTGGTGGTCGGACCGAGCGAAGAAAACGGCATCTCGCCCACCGTGTGGGGCAGCGACGGCGAGAACGCCGCGGCGATCATGCAGGACATCGACTTCCTGGAATACATGCACCGCGCCCAGTCCATGCAGGGTCTCGACCCGGCCGTCGATCCGGTCGGCCGGATGTCGCTGCGAATGGAAGGCCCGCGCGTCTTCCGCTGGGCCGCGGTCACCCTTCCGCGTGCGCTGTCCACCGCGCTCGAGGTGTCCGGCGTGGCCAAGGAGGACATCGAGGTCTTCGTCCCGCATCAGGCCAACGCCCGGATCAACGAGCTGATGAAGAAGAACCTCGGGCTGGCCGACGAGATCCCGATGGCCAACGACATCGAGAACACCGGCAACACTTCGGCTGCCTCCATCCCCCTCGCCATCGAGGAGATGCTTGTCACCGGTAAGGCGAAGGGCGGGCAGACGGCGCTGCTGCTGGGCTTCGGCGCGGGTCTGAGCTACGCGGGCCAGGTCGTCACGCTGCCCCCCGCCCCGACCGAGCCGAGTTTCTAGCCGATGCGCCTGTTCCGAGCCGGGTATCTCGCGGCGGCGGCGGTCACCGTCTACGGCGCGGTCACCGGACGGGAGAAGGTGCAGTGGATCGCGAAACCGCTGCTCATGCCACTGCTCGCGGCCGACGTGGCGACCGAGGGCAAGCAGCTGCCGCCCACTGAGCGTAGGGTGCTGATCGGGTCGCTGGGTGCGGCGACCGTCGGCGACATATTGCTCATCGACCCGGACGACGACCACAGGCTGATCGCCGGGGCTTCGTCGTTCGCGGTGATGCAGGCCGGGTACGCGACGCTGTGGTGGCGGATGGGCGGCAGGCCCACCGTCGGGGCAGCGATACCGCGGGTGGTCGCCTGGCTGGGTGCGGCAGGGTTGCTGCGGAGCAAAGCGCCCTCGGTAGCCGCACCGCTGACGGCATACGGCGTCACCCTGGGCGCCGCGGCCGTGCTGGCCTCCGACCCGGCGCTGGCGCCCACCACGAAAAACATGGCGGGCTTGAACATCCCCGGCGCCGATCCGCGCAGCCGCCTCGGACTCGGCGCGCTGCTGTTCACCGTCTCCGACGGTCTCATCGTGCTGCGGCGGTTGTTCGCGCGCGGTGAGCGCGCCCGCCGGGTGACCGAAGGCGTGATCCTGGCTACCTACGCGGCCGCGCAGTATCTGCTCGCCGACCCGAAAGCCCACCTCGAGCCGGTGGTCACAGCACCAGAATGATGCGATCCCGGTTCGCCGGGTCCACGCGGATCGAAAGGATCTCGCCGACCGCGAGGCGGGGTTTGTCGGCCGGTGTGACGTCGAAAACGACGGTGCCCCGGTAACTTTGCGAACCGGGCACGGTCAGTTCCAGATCCAGTTCGGTGAGCTCGGTGTGATGGTCGGTGCGCTCCAGCGGGTGCACGCCCTCCACCGTCGCCCAACCCTCCAAGCCGTGTCGCCACAGTTGGCGATCCGCCTTGGACGGACGAGCCGCCAGAAGCATCCCGACGCCGACACAGGAGCCGAACAACCCGACCAGCGCCACGATTTGATACGGCACCGTCCCAGGCGGCGTCCGGTGCACCACCCACCCCAGCCACAACGCGAGCAGAACCAGATACCCGGCGGTGACCCCGAGCACCGTGCGCAATATCCGCTCGTGTTCCATGCCAGCCTCCACCCCGAGTGCCAGACCTCCAGGATAGGCCCGGCACAGTCGACGCGGACGGCTATCCGCGCGCTCGACGGCTGGTCAGGCCGGTGAGGTCGATCGTGATCGGACTTCCCGCCAGCTCCGTTGTCACGGAGCCGGAGCGTTCGGCGACCAGCTCGTAGCCGCCGCCGATCAACCGGTATGCCGTCAAGCGGACCGGCTCCAGGTCGAGCAGCCAGTAGTGCTCGATACCGGCGTCGGCGTACTCGAACCATTTGGTCAGTCGATCGGTGCGGCGCGTGCCGTCGGCGAGAATCTCGACCGCGAGCAGGATGTCGGTGGCGTTCCAGCGCGGGAGGTTCGCGGCGAGGTCCTCACTCGGCCCCGCCAGCACGTCAGGGACACGGACAGTCGGCAGTCGGCCATCGAAGACCACCACTTCCGACTGCACGAGGGCGCTGTAGCCGGCGGGCAGTTGCGGCTCGATCTGTGCGGCGAGTCGCAAGGTCGCCCACTGGTGTCGCGATGCCGGGCGCGGCGAGGCGAGCAGAACACCCTCCACCAGTTCGTAGCAACGGCTGTTGTCCTCGGGTAGCGCCTCCCATTCCGCGAGCGTCAGAAGGTGATCAGGCCAGTAGGAACCGATGCTCACGATGCCCTCCCATGCTGTCGATTCGCTGGGGAGTGTGGCACATAGTGTGGGCGAGGCGGCCGACAAATCACCCTTTGAGTCGCAATACCGCCAGTACACGGCGGTGGTGGGTGTCGGAGGGCGGCAGATCGAGCTTGATGAAGATGTTGCCGATGTGTTTTTCCACCGCGCGTTCGGTGACGGTGAGGGCGGCGGCGATGGCGCTGTTGGACAGGCCCTGCGCCATCAGCTCGAGCACCTCGCGCTCACGTGGGGTGAGGCGGGCCAGTGAATCCTGCTGACGCGAGGCGCCCATCAATTGACTCACCACCTCCGGATCGAGCGCGGTGCCGCCGGTGGCGACGCGGTAGAGCGCGTCCACGAAGTCCCTGACGTCGGCGACCCGATCCTTGAGCAGGTAGCCGACGCCGCTGGCGCCACAGGCGAGAAGTTCGGTGGCATAGCGGGTCTCGACCCACTGGGAGAACACCAGCACGCCGGTCATCGGGTATTTGCGGCGCAGCTCGATGGCCGCGAGCAGCCCTTCGTCGGTGTAGCTCGGGGGCATTCGCACGTCCACCACGGCGACGTCGGGATCGTGCGCGCCGACCACGTCGGCGAGGGTGGTCGCGTCACCGACCATGGCGACCACCTCGTGGCCGCGCTCGGTGAGCAGCCCGGCCAGCCCGTCCCGCAGGATGGCGCTGTCCTCGGCGATCACGATGCGCAGTCCCTCGCTCGTGGCCGCGTCCCGCCGCCGGCTCATCGCGACCCCGCCAGCGGGAGCAGGATGGTCACCACGGTCGGTCCGCCTGCCGGGCTCTGCACGCTCAGCGTCCCGTCCACGGTCCGGGCCCGCGCCGCGAGACCGGACAACCCGCTGCCCACGCCGAACGCACCGTCCGCGGGGGGCGCCACGCCGCCGATCCCGTTGTCGCGGACCGTGACCGCGATGGTTCGTCCGTCACTCGGCAGCACAGAGACCCACGCGCTGGTGGCCCGCGCGTGCCGCACCACGTTGGTCAGCAGCTCGGCCACCGAGAAGTAGGCGATCGCCTCGATGGCCGGAGTCGGTCGTTCGGGCAGGTGCACCCGCAGCTCCACCGGCACCGAGCAGCGCGCCGTCAGCGTCTCGAGGGCCGGCTCGAGACCGAGTTCCAAAGCGGGCGGGTGGATTCCGCGCACCAGCTCGCGCAGCTCGGCCAGCGCCTCCTTGGAGCCCGCGTGCGCGTCCGCGATCAGGTCGCTGGGATCCCCGCCCGCCGCGAGCCGATCCTCGGCCCGGCCCAGCGCCATCGCGATGGTGACCAGCCGGGCCTGGGTGCCGTCGTGCAGGTCGCGTTCCAGTCTGCGCAGCGTCGCCGCGGCGTCCTCGACCGCGGTCCGCCTGCTTTCCTGCAACTCGGTCACCCGGCGGTCACGCGCCGTCGCACTGAGCAGGGCGATGGTCAGCAGCCGGTGCACCCAGCAGACGCCGCGCAGCAGCCAGGGCAGCGCCAGGCAGCCGAGCAGGCCGATCAGCGCGAAGACGAGCACCTTCGGCAAGCTGTCGATGTAGAAATCGCCGAACTGGACCATCGACTGGTGCTCGACGCCGTGCTCGTCGACGTTGGTCGGGTGGACCAATGCCCACGGAATCGGGGACAGCGCGATGAACATGGTCATCGCGACCACGACGAGCACCAGGTACCCGACCCCCACGCCGAGCACGGCCTGGGCGAGCAGGAACAGCACCACACGCCAGCTCGCCCGATCGGTGAAAGCGGCCTTCAGGAATCCGATCGGGCCTGGTGCGGGCGCGAACGGCGGAGGCGGCGCGACGGCGACGCCGAGGAGGTCCTCGGCCAGCGCGCGGTAGACGCGGCCCCACACCCGCCCACCGAGCAGCACCAGTGCCAGCACCGGCAGGCCGATGATGGTGATCGCGAGATACAGTCCGCCGCCGAACCCGAAGAACAGATAGACGACCGCCACGCAGCCGAGCAGGAAAACGGTGAGTACGTAGACGAGTTCCTTCCAGAACCGGGCGCGCACCGGCGCGAGCAGCACCGCGCGCAGCACGTGCTCTTCCGGTTCCGGCGCAGCAGGCGGCGGGTCGAGCGCGAGGGTCGGTTCGGCGTGTGTCTCGGTCATGGATTCCATGGTTGTCGCGGCGGTTCGGGGGTTCGATAGAGCTGTCCGCCGAATATGTGGTGTAGTCGGCCACACCCACTACCATCCTGCTGATGAGCTATCCGCCGCAGCAGCCACCGTACGGCTATCCAGCCTACGGTGCCTACGGACCTCCGCCGGACCACCCGCAGGCCACCACGATCTTGATCCTGGGCATCCTCAGTCTCGTGCTGTGCCAGATCATGGGGCCTTTCGCCTGGGTGATGGGCAAGCGGGCGCTGAACGAGATCGACACGTCCGGCGGGGCCATCGGTGGCCGGGGGAACGTCAACGCGGGTTACATCTGCGGGATCATCGCCACCGCGCTGCTGTGCCTGAGCCTGGTGTTCGTCGTGTTGTTCGTGATACTCGGCCTGGTCGGCGCGTTCGCGGGAAGCTCGTCGTCCAGCTACTGAGCCGGGCACAGGGCCACCCCGCGTCGGCGCGGTGGCCGGAATTAGCATCGTCGGGGTGAGTCACCCGGACACGGCCGAGCAGGACCTCCCCGGGCCGACGGAGTGGGGTGAGCATCCCAACGGCGTCGGCCCGTGGGCGAGCGAGCACGTCGAGCCGCCACCGGACGATCCGCGTCTGGACCCCGAACTGCTGGCGGGCGGCGACCGCCGCAACGTGGTCGACGCCTACCGGTACTGGAGCCGCGAGGCCATCGTCGCCGACATCGATCGGCGCAGGCATCCGTTCCACGTCGCGATCGAGAATTTCGGGCACGACGCGAACATCGGCACGGTGGTCCGCACGGCGAACGCCTTCGCCGCCGCGGCGGTGCACATCGTCGGCCGACGGCGCTGGAACCGCCGCGGCGCCATGGTGACCGACCGCTACCAGCACATCCGCCACCATGCCGACATCGGGGAGCTGCTGGCGTTCAGCGAACGCGCCGGGCTGACGGTGGTCGCCGTGGACAACGTGCCGGGCTCGGTCCCGTTGGAGACGGTCACGCTGCCGCGCGCGTGCCTGCTGCTGTTCGGCCAGGAAGGCCCCGGTGTCACCGATCACGCCAAGCAGGCGGCCGTGATGACGGTGTCGATCGCGCAGTTCGGTTCCACCCGCAGCATCAACGCGGGCGTGGCCGCGGGGATCGCGATGCACGCGTGGATCCGGCAACACGCCGATCTGTCCACGGCGTGGTCATGATCGTGTCGCGCGCTCGGCCTCGTGAACAGGAGATCTTCCGGTGACGGTGCGAACCGGCACGATTTAACATCGCTTTCGTAACAAATCGGGCGCGTAAATCCGTTCTGGCCTGGCACCATTGACACATGACCTCGCGGAGCGACGATATCGAGGTGCCGCGCGCGGAGCACGCCGAAAAGCGCTCCTCGGCACCGCGTCCGCCGGCCGGCCGGGCGCAGGCGGGCCGGGATGCCGGGGCGCCCGCGACGCTGTGGTCCGAACGGGCGGACATGGCCGAATCGGCGGTCGTCTCACGCCACCTCCGCGCGCTGTGGGCGCTGCCGGGGACCGAGCTCGGCGTGGTCGGCTGGCCTGCCACCAAGCGCGAGCGGGTCTTCGGTTCGTGGCACTACTGGTGGCAGGCGCATCTGCTCGAGTGCGCGGTCGACGCCGCGAACCGGACGCCGACACCGCTGCGCCGCAGGCGAATCGCCGCGCTGGCGCGCTCGCACCGTATCCGCAACCTGACCGGCTGGACCAACCGGTACTACGACGACATGGCCTGGCTGGCCATCGCGCTGGAACGTGCCGAGCGCACTCAGGGCGCCGACGTGCGCAGTGCGCTGGCCGCGCTGGAGAAGCAGTTGCACGACGGGTGGCGCCCGCAGATCGGCGGCGGTCTGCCGTGGCGCCTGGGCTCGGACTACTTCAACGCGCCCGCGAACGGTCCCGCCGCGATCGCGCTGTTGCGCCTCGGGCGGATCCAGCGCGCCCAGCAGATGGCCGACTGGTTGCATGCCACGCTGCGCGATCCGGAGACCGGTTTGATCCTGGACGGCATCCACCTGCCCTCCGGTGAGATCGAGCGTCCGGTGTTCAGTTACTGCCAAGGCGTGGCGCTCGGCCTGGAGACCGAGCTGGCCGTGCAGACCGGCGAGCCCGAGCACATCGAACGCGTGCACCGGCTGCTCGCGGCCGTCGAGGAACACATGACCACCGAGGGCGTCGTGAACGGCGGCGGGGGCGGCGACGGCGGACTGTTCAACGGCATCCTGGTCCGCTACCTGGCGCTGGTCGCCGTGATGCTGCCGGGTGAGGATCGGGAACAGGTCGCCGACCGCCGTCGGGCCGCCGCGATCGTGCAAGCGTCCGCCGAGGCGGCTTGGGCCAACCGGCTCCAGGTCGAGGGCGAGCCGCTGTTCGGGCACGATTGGAGCAAGCCTGCGCAACTGCCCGGCGGCAGCGCCGGAGCGGGCCACTTCACCTCCGGCGGTTCGGTGACCTCGTCGAAAGTACCGGGACGCGATCTGTCCGTGCAGTTGTCCGGCTGGCTGCTCATGGAGGCGGCCTACCAGGTCAGCGCCGCGGGTCTGTGACCGGATTCAGCTCTCCGACTCCAGCACCACGCTCGGTGTGGTCTCGAGCGTGAAGTCCTCGGCCGGCTGCGACATCTCCTGCCGGTAGTGCCGCACGCCGAGCGCCGTTCCGATGATCAGGCCCACCACCAGCGTGCCGATCACGATCGGCATCAACCACGGCACACGCTGCAAGAAGCTGCCCGCGTAGTAGCCGATGAGCAACAGCACCGGCGCCCAGACGATCGCTCCGATGGTGCTGGCCACGGTGAACTTGCGGTGGTCCATGCGCGCCGCGCCCGCGACCGAGGGGCACAGGGTGCGCACCCACGGAATCCACCGGGCGATCAATACCGCGACGAATCCGTGCCGGTGCAGCAACTCGGCGACACGCTGCAGGTTGCGGACGTTGATGTATCTGCCGTCCTTGCGGGCGACCAGATGTTGTCCGGTCCGGTGCCCGATCACGTAGCCGACCTGGTTGCCCGCGATGGCCGCGACCATCGCGCCCAGCGACAGCGCCCAGACGTGCGCCTCACCCGAGGCATGTGAGGCCATCACGATGCCCGCGGTGATGAGCATCGAGTCACCGGGCAGAAACAGCCCGAGGATCACGGCGCACTCGAGGAAGACGAAGGTCAACACCACTGTCCAGACGAGCGCGGGGCCCGCCGACAACAGGGGATCGAAACTGCCCACGGCTAGGGGCGACGATTCGGTCGTCACCGGCTTCAGTGGGTGGGCTCGCTGGTCGAAGCGGTCAGCTCGGCCTCGACCGGTTCGGTCGCGGGCGCGCTGCGGTTGAGCAGCTTCTTCGCCACCGCGGTGATGCCGGGCAGGATCGAGACGAACACGATGAGCAGGAAGATCGCCTCGATGTTGTCCCGGATGAACGCGACGTTGCCCAGGAAGTAGCCGAGAATCGTGACACCGCCGCCCCACAGCAGCGCGCCGACGATGTCGAACGCGACGTACTTGCGGTAGTCCATCTTGGACACACCGGCCAGCACCGGCATGAAGGTGCGCACGATCGGCACGAACCGGGCCAGGATGATCGTCTTCGGTCCATGTTTCTCGAAGAACTCGTGCGTCTCGGTCACGTAGTGCTTCTTGAAGAACCGGGTGTCCTCCTTGTGGAACAGCGCGGGACCGATCGCCCGGCCGATCCAATACGCGCATTGGTCACCCGCGAAGGCGACCACCACGGTGGCGGGCACCAGCACCCAGATCGACACCGGCGGACTCGGCTGCGCGGCGAGCAGGCCGCCGGTGAACAGCAGCGAATCGCCGGGCAGGATCGGGAACAGCAGGCCGGTCTCGATGAAGACGATGACCAGGATGGCCGGGAGCACCGCGTTCTTCAGCCACGTCTCCGTGAGCAGGTGCATCGGGTCGAGCAACTCGGTAAGCGCGAGGTTGCTCGTCACCGATTCTGTCGCTGCCTGCAGAATCACGTGGCCTCCTGTCCGATACGGCTGGCTTGCATCGCTTGCCACCGCGTCGGAAGCTGCCAGCGCAAATTACCGGCACCACAGTACCGGCTCCACCTGAGAATGCTCATGCTGTGCGCGAAATTACCCGTGGGTCATCTGCGCACTCCCTCCCTGCATACCAGGCGAAACACTGCTGCCTTAGGGTGAAGGCTGACAAAATAGGTCTTTGCCGCACAACACGGAGGTCTTACTGTGCCCATCGCGACTCCGGAGGTCTACGCCGAGATGCTCGGTCGGGCCAAAGCCAACTCCTTCGCCTTCCCGGCCATCAACTGCACGTCGTCGGAGACGATCAACGCGGCCATCAAGGGTTTCGCGGACGCGGGCAGTGACGGGATCATCCAGTTCTCCACCGGCGGCGCGGAGTTCGGTTCCGGCCAGGGTGTGAAGGAAATGGTCACCGGCGCGGTCGCGCTGGCCGAGTTCGCGCACGTGGTCGCGGCCAAGTACGACGTGACCATCGCGCTGCACACCGATCACTGCCCGAAGGACAAGCTGGACACCTTCGTCCGGCCGCTGCTGGCGATTTCGCAGGAGCGGGTCAACGCCGGACAGAACCCGCTGTTCCAGTCGCACATGTGGGACGGCTCCGCGATCCCGATCGACGAGAACCTCGAGATCGCGAAGGAACTGCTGAAGGCCACCCACGCGGCCAACATCATTCTCGAGGTCGAGATCGGCGTCGTCGGCGGTGAAGAGGACGGTGTCGAGGCCGAGATCAACGAAAAGCTCTACACCTCGCCGGAGGACTTCGAGAAGACCATCGACGCGCTAGGCGCGGGCGAGAACGGTAAGTACCTGCTCGCGGCCACCTTCGGCAACGTGCACGGGGTGTACAAGCCGGGCAACGTCGTGCTCAAGCCCGAGGTGCTCGCCGAAGGGCAGCGGGTCGCGGCGGCCAAGCTGGGCCTCGGCGCCGACGCGCAGCCGTTCGACTTCGTCTTCCACGGCGGTTCCGGCTCGCTGAAGTCCGAGATCGAGGACTCGCTGCGCTTCGGCGTGGTGAAGATGAACGTCGACACCGACACCCAGTACGCGTTCACGCGGCCGGTCGCCGGGCACATGTTCGCCAACTACGACGGTGTGCTGAAGATCGACGGCGAGGTGGGCAACAAGAAGGCCTATGACCCGCGCAGCTACCTGAAGAAGGCCGAGTCGTCGATGGCGGCGCGCGTGGTCGAGGCGTGCAACGACCTGCACTCCGCCGGACGCTCGATCAGCGCCTGACCCTGATACACCCGTCAAGGGCTAGGTGCACATGAGTCTGGATGTGCGCGTGCTCGGGCCCGTTCGCCTGCTCGTCGGTGGTGAGCCGGTGGCGGTCGGCGGGCCCAAACCGCGAGCTCTGCTCGCCGCGCTCACGGTGAACCGGCGACGCGCGGTGTCGTCGGCCGCGCTCGCCGACCTGGTGTGGAACGAGGAACCGCCCGACTCCTATGCCGCCAGCTTGCAGGTCTTCGTCTCGAACATCCGTAAGGCGCTGCGCAATTCCGGCGTCGACCCGGCGACGGTGCTGCGCACCGAGTCCTCGGGCTATCGGTTGGAGATCGATGAGACCGCCTGTGACCTGGGTCGTTTCGAGGCAGCGCGGGAAGCGGGCGCCCGTGCCGCCGCGGTGGGCGATCACGCGGGGGCGGCGCAGTTGTTCGGTACCGCGCTGCGCGAGTGGAGCGGCCGGGCGCTGGCAGATCTGGCCGGTCTGCAGTTCGCCGACGGTTTCGCCACCGCCATGGACGAGGAGCGGCTGCTGGCGGCCTCGGCCCGCATCGACGCCGAGATCGCTTGCGGGCGGGCGTCCTCGGTGATCGGCGAGTTGGTCGCGATGACCACCGAGCACCCGCTGCGCGAACCGCTGTGGGGTCAGTTGATCACCGCGCTGTATCTGTCCGGACGTCAGGCGGACGCGCTGGAAGCCTGCCGCAAGGTACGCGGGGTGCTCGCCGACGAACTGGGCATCGACCCGGGACCGGCGCTGGTCGACCTGGAGCAGCGCGTGCTGCGGCAGGAGCCGCTGAGCACGGTCGAACTGCGTCAGGTCGAGCGCCTCGCCGCGGCGATGACCGAGACCGTCACCGAGGTGCCGCGCGCCGTGCGCAGCGGCCAACTGCGCATGCCGGACGGGCGAGTGGTGGCGATCGCCCAGGGCGGTCTGCGTATCGGCCGGATGACCGACAACGACCTGGTCCTGGACGATCCGAGAGCCAGCCGCTACCACGCGCACATCATGCCGAGCCGCGCGGGCCTGCTCATCAAGGACCTGCACTCGGCCAACGGCGTCTTCGTCAACGACGATCAGATCGACAGCGGCGCACTGCTCGCCGACGGCGATCAGATCCGCATCGGCGCGACGATCCTGACCTTCCAGGCGCTGCGCTAGTCGCTCCGATCGCTGGTCGCGCCGATTGCAGGCGATTCCGTCGCCGTCCCGGTCCGGATGCGCGTTGAAGCCGGGCTCCCCGCGGTAGAGCGGCCAGGCCCCTTCCGCACGGACCTGGTCGCAATCGGTGTAGGTCTTCCGCGATGGCTCACCGGACTCGGTGTCGATTCACTCGCAGGCGATTCCGTCGTTGTCCCGGTCCAGGTGCGAGGCATAACCGGGTTGTCCGCGCAGCAAGGGAGCTCGGCCCGCGTTGCGGACCTCCGTGCAGTTCTTGTAGGAGGGGCTCGGCGGTACCTGTGGCGGCGGGTTGTTCGGCTGCCGTGGATTGTCCGACCGGGGTGGAGGTGTATGCGGTGGTGCCGCGGGGGGCGGGCAGAACTGAGCGGAGCCGGAATTGCACAACAGATTGGTCAGCGGGTCCGCCACCGCTACGGGCGATCCGAGGGTGAGCGCGGCGGTGGTCAGCAGGCAGGCGGAGCCGACGCCGGGCAGGGTACGCAGGAGCGTGTTCTTCATGTGATCCGTTTTCGGTCGGCGCCGGGCGCGTCGGACACACTCGGCGGCAACGGGTTCGAACTATGACCCGGAGCGGTGCTCCGGACGGCCACTCTCCCCGACAGGAGTCGTCGCGGAGTGGACGCTAGCAGGGTTGCCGTGTCCCGCTGGACAAAATGAAGCAATCTCATGCTTTTTATTCGGCGTGTCGGTCGGCCGTATCCGAAACTCGAACGGGGTAGGGTCGTTCCGCTGGTTCGTGTCCGCGAGTTTCGTGTCCGCAATGGATTTCGAGGGGTTTGCAATGGCGATGCGAATGCTGGCCGCGGTTGGTGCGGTCGTTGTCGGCGCGGGAGTGCTCGTCTACGCCGACGGGCCTGCCGCCGCCGCGCCGGAAGCGACCGACAGCCCAGCCGGAGTTGGCCCGTGCGCGACCGACCCGGTGGCGACCCACGAGCCGCTGGTGCCCAAGACGCTGGAGGTGCCGATCCCCTATCCGGTGGTCACCGTGCTCCCGGCGCAGGCGCCGGAAACCGTGCCGAAGCGGACGCGGATGGAGCTTCCCCCGGACCCCTGCACCAGTCCCTGCCCGGATCTCACCGATCTGCCCGGCGCGCCGCCCGGTCTCGCCGCCCAGCTCGGGGTTCCGGAGATCCTGTTGAATCCCAAACCGTTCCACTTCGCGATTCCAGGGCCCGGTCCTGCTCCCGGCCCGGTGCCCGCGCCGCCCGCGCCGATCCGGCCGCCGGTCGAACCCGCGGCGCAGTCGCCCGCCCGGCCCGCGCCGCGCTTGGGCCCCGCCCGCGAGGTGGCGAAGCTGACCGGCGCGAACTCGGTGAACCGCACCGATAAACGGTGGCAGGTGGACGGCACCGACCTCGGCATCATGTGGGAGAGCGCGCCGGGCGAGATCGCGGCCGCGTTCGGCGACACCGTTGGGCGCGGCTTCCATCCACCGGGCGGCATGGGGCTGGATTGGCGCAGCAACGTGCTCGCCTTCAGCACAGACCGCGACCTCGCCGACGGCGTGAGCTTCGACCGGATGGTCACCGACGACCGCTGCCACGCCGCCGAGGTGCTCTCCAGCCGCAAACTCGACAACGTCGAGGTCACCACCATTCCGACGTCGGGTTTCGCGCTCGGCGGGCGACAGTACCTGAGTTACATGTCCATTCGGACCTGGAACAGCCTCCCCGGCACGTTCTTCACCAACTACGGCGGCATCGCCTACTCCGACGACCACGGGCAGACCTGGACGAAGGATCCGCACGCACGCTGGGACAACATCTTCGGTCTCGCCAATTTCCAAGTGAGCGCGATGGTTCCGCAGGGCGGTTACGTGTACATGTTCGGCACGCCCAATACCCGGCTCGGCGCGGTCGGCCTGGCCCGGGTGCCCGAGGACCAGATCCTCAACACCACCGCCTACCAGTACTGGCGCGACGGCGTGTGGACGCCGGTCGGCGGGTTCGCCTCGGCCACGCCGATCGTCGACGGCCCTGCCGGAGAACTCTCCGTGCGCTACGACGCCGCCCGCGACGTCTGGCAGATGAGCTATCTGGACACGGCGAAGGCCGCCATCGTCGTGCGTGAGGCGGACGCACCGCAGGGTGTGTGGTCGCAGAGCACGCCTACGGTGTCCGTGCTGAACTATCCGGAGCTCTACGGCGGGTTCATCCACCCCTGGTCTTCGGGATCGGACTTCTACTTCACCATGTCGACCTGGAACGACTACAACGTCTACCTGATGCACTCGGTCTTTGCCGAGTGATCAGGTCGCCTAGCGCAGCCGGACCTCGGCCAGCGCGCGACCGAACAGCTTGCGTCCTTCGGAAGAACCGCCGAGCAGGATCGTCGCGGTGCGGCTACCAGGGTCCAGGGACTTGATCCGGCCGGTGAACTCGACCGTGCTCGCCGCGTCGGCGGCGACCGGGACGAAGCCGGAGAACCGCACACTGAACTTGCGGATGGCGGTCGGATCGCCCAGCCACGCGGTGAGATAGCCACCGGCCAAGCCCATGGTCAGCATGCCGTGCGCGACGACGGTCGGTAGCCCGGCGATCTGTGCGGCGTGATCGCTGAAGTGGATCGGATTGGCATCGCCGGACACGCCCGCGTAGTTCGCCAGGTCGCCGCGGGTCAGCCGGAAGGAGCCGTCGGGGAGCTGGTCGCCCGGGGCGAGCTCGTCGAACGACGGCAGCGTGTGCACCGGCGCGTTCTCGTGTTCGTGCGGCTCGACCAAGGGACCGACGCCGAGCGGCACCAGGGCGTCGTTGGAGCCGACGGTGGCTCCGGCGGAATCGGACTCGGCCGGGCGCCCGTGCATCATGATGTTCTCGACCACGTCGTTCAAGGCGGCGTCGGCCTCGGCGCCGCGGCGCGCGACGATCGTGGTCGACCCGACGATGGCGACGTCGCCGTGCCGGTTGCTCAGCGCGAAGCGCACCACGATGAAGTCGTTGTCACCGAAGCGGCGGATCGACTCGACGACTATCTCGCTGCGCACCCGGTCGCCGGCCAGGATCGGGCGATAGATCTCGAAGACCTGGTCGGTCTGCAAGAACTGGGACAGGTCGTAGTCGGTGAGTACCGAGTCGAGCAGCGCCCTGGTCCCGGTCATCCCGATCACCGAGGCGAAGGTCGGCGGCGCGATGATCCCGGGATACCCGAGGGCGCGAGCATCGCCGTCGCGCTGATGCGCCGCGTGGTGATTCTGTACCGCGCGCGCGAACTCCCGGACCTTCTCCCGGCCCACCTCGTAATGGTCACGCACCCGGAATCGCTGTCCGGCCGGCGTCGCCGCAGCGACAGCGACATCCGGCCGCGCCATCGTCTGTTCCCTGCTCATGATCCGGGCCATGCTACTGCCGAGCCGGACCATTGACCAGGTGTGTGTGATATGCGCGACCGGCATCGATGCGTGTCGGCTATCGCGTGGCTGAGTGGTTACTGCGTGCCGGAGGGCGGGTCGCAAACCTTCCATCCGCCGTCGGTGCGCTGTAGATCGAAGGTGCGTGCCGACCGCTTCGCCGGGTCGGCCTCGGTGTACACCGTGGCCTGGGCGATGGCGGTGTCGTCGGTGATGCGGATGGCGTCGACGCTGTCGACCACCGGAATGTTCTTGCGCTCCATCGACAACTTGTGCACGCCCGCGAACTGGTCACTCGGAATGCCCTGATAGAAGTCGTGCAGAGGACCGCAGGTGCTGGAGCGCAGCGCCTCCAGGTCGCCGGCCCGCAGTGCCTCGGTGTAGCTGGTGATCGCGCCGCGCACCTGGGTCTCGGGGGAGTCTTCTCCGGTCATGGTGACCAGCGCCACGATCGCCGCGACGAGCGCGACCACCAGCACGACCGCGGCGCCCACCCCGAGGAGTCGGCGATTGATCCCGGCGGACCCGGTGGCGGACGCCCCGGCGCCGGGCTGCGGAGCAGGGGCGATCCGCTGCGGCGGCGCGACGGGCCGGGTGTGCGGCGCCCGCGGACCGGCCATGGATTGCGCGGGCACGGTCTGCTGGACGTCGGCGGGCGACGGTGCGGTAGCCACCTGTCGCGGTCTGCCCTGGGAGCGCTGCGGCGACGGCCGGGTCTCCTCGACTCCCGGTCCGTGCTGCGGCGGGGCCGAGGGACCTTGCGGACCGGACGGACCGGACTGCTTGGGCCCGGAGGCCGGACGCGGCGTGCTCGGCGGCTTCGTGATCGGCACCGGTCCCGCGGGCGGCGCGACCACGCGATCGGTCCCCGGCCTGCCGCCGTCCGCGGGGCGCTGGATGGGGAGCGCGACGGTCTTCGCGTCGTCCAGGCCGACGACCGGCATCGCCATCGTCACGTCATCGGAACCGGGTGGGTTCTGCTCGTTTCCCTGGGTGGGCTCAGCGGCGGTCGCCGAGCCCGGACCCGCCTGCCCGGCCGGCGGCTGCGGCTTGCGCATCACGACGGTCGCGCCTTCGCCCGCCGGAGCGGGGCCGCCCTGCGGGGGTGCCGCCGTCTCGGCGGCGCCGCTGGGCGAATCGGAATCGCTCGCCGCGGCTTTCCCGCTCCGGGTTGTGCCCGCCGACGAACCCGGCGCAGCCTCGGCGGGCTCGGCCGCTTCGGTCTTCGCGGCGGCGGCGGCTTTCGCGGCCGAGCCGGGCGCCGTCTTGTCCGCGGCGGGTTGCTCCCGTTGCTTCGCGGACTCTTTCGCGTCGGAGCCGCTCGCTGCTGCCGAACCCCGCGTGGTGGCGGACGGCAACTGATCCCGCTTGATCACCACGGTGCGCGCCTCTGCGGAACCGGCCTTCGGGGTGTCGGCAGTCGTATCGCTACCGCCCTCCGGCCGCTTCGACGCGGACGTCCGATCGATCGCGGTCGTCTCCGCGTCGGCGCCCGGCGTGCCCGCGTCGGCGCGGGATTCCTCGGGCGCGGCGTTCGCCTTGCCGGTGCTCGCCGATTCGGAACGCGCCGTGCCCGCGGCGCCGGGTGCGGGCGATGCGGCGGGCCCGGAAGAGGTCGGCGTATTCGGTCCGGTCTTCGGCTGGACGGCTGGTCCGGTCGACGCGGAAGTAGGAGCCGCCGAACCGGTAGCAGGGGGCTTCGACTTGTCTGCGCTACCCGCCGCGCCGGTACGTGCGTTGTCCGTAGCCGGTGAGTTCGGGACCGGGCCGGAGGAAGGCGTCTTCGCGCCGCCTCCGGAGCCGGGGACCGGTGCGCCGGGGCCGCCGGCGGCGGATGCGCCCGAACCACCGGAAACACCGGTCGCGGGGGAACTCGGCGCGGCCGGACGTGAAGCGGGCTGGTTCGGGGACTTCTTCCTGGCGGGGGCGGCGGGCCTCGTGCCGCTCCACGCTCCGAGCCCGGGTGAGGTCTGCTGTGCCGGGCGAACATTCTTCGCGGTGGTGTTCGCCGACGCGGAGGCGGCCGGATTCGCGGGGGCGGCCGGGTTCGCGGGGGCGGAGGCCAAGGAGTTCGTGCCGTCCGCGGGGCGGGTCACCGGTTTCGGCATCGCCGGATTCGCGTTATCGGTTGCTGCCGGTTTCGGGTCTTCTGCGTGCGCCGCGCCGGCGGCCGGACCACCGGCGCCCGCGTCCGCCTTCGATGCCGCCGGGGAAGCGTCCGGGGTGTCGCGACCGGTCGGCGCCTTCTCGCCGCCCGGCCGCTGCGTCTTGGCGATGCGTTCGGTGGGGGCAGCCGATGAATCCGCAGCGCTCTTGCCCGGGGCGGGAATACGTTGGGTGGCGGCGCCAGGGCGTGCGTCGGCCCCTGCCGTGTCGGCCGGTCCGGCACTGTCACGCGCCGTGTTCTTCTCGTCGTTCGGGTCGGACACGCACACCCCTCGCTAAGGCGGAACTGTTGAACTCGACGGCCAGCCTAATGGGCGCGGCCCGCCGAAGTCCGTCATCAACCCACGCCGAGCCGAACCGGCGCCGACCGTCCCGCACGACGAGCCGCGACCGGACCGAAATCCGTGCTCGGCTCGCGCCGGAGAGAGCGGAACGCGAGCTGGAGCAGAGGCAGCCGCCTATCGGGCAAATCGGCCTGCGGTGCACAATGAACCGCATGACCTCGTTCGGTGACCTGCTCGGACCGCAACCGGTACTGCTACCCGAAATCTCCGACGCCGAGGACGCGCTGCTCGACAACGCCGATCCGGTGCGGGTCGCGGCCGATCACCCGGCCGCCTCGATCGCATGGGCGCACCTCGCCGAAGCGGCGCTGAGTCGCGGCGAAGCCCAGGACGACGCGGTCAACCACGACATCGTCGCCGCGTACGCGTTCGCCCGCACCGGCTATCACCGCGGCCTGGACCTGCTGCGCCGCAACGGCTGGAAGGGCTTCGGGCCGGTGCCGTGGAGCCACGAGCCCAATCGGGGCTTCCTGCGCAGCGTGGGCGCGCTGGCCCGCGCCGCCAAGGCGATCGGTGAGACCGAGGAGTACGCGCGCTGCCTCGACCTGCTGGAAGACTGCGACCCCCGGGCGGCCGCGGAGCTGGGTCTCGACTGAGCCGTAGTGAGCGCAGCATCGCGTAATGATTCCAGGAGCAGCGGCGGCCGGTTGACCGGCGGGCTGGCGCCCGATTCCCGCGTCGGCGTCGCCCGCGCGAGCAGTATGGCGAGGCTGCGCACTTCTTGGGCGCGGCTGCGCCGGTCGGTGCTGCCGATCATCCAGTGTTCGGTCGGCGCCGCGCTGGCCTGGTTCCTCGCCCACCACGTCATCGGCCACGCGTTGCCGTTCTTCGCGCCGACGGCCGCAGTGGTGTCGATCGGCATCTCCTTCGGCGCCCGGTTGCGCCGCTCGGTGGAGCTGGTGGTCGGCGTCGCGGTCGGCATCGGCATCGGCGACTTGTTCATCTCCCGCGCGGGTACCGGTGTCTGGCAGATCGCGCTGGTCGTCGCGGTCGCCATGGCGGCGGCGGTGTTCCTGGACGGCGGTTCGATCATCACCATGCAGGCGGCGGGTTCCGCCGTGCTGGTGGCGACTTTGCTGCCGCCCTCGGTGGGCGGCGGCTTCTCCCGCATGATCGACGCCCTCGTGGGCGGTCTGGTCGGCGTGGTGGTGGTCGCCGCGATTCCCCTGCACCCCGTGCGCAGGGCGCGAACGCTCGCCGCGGACATTCTCGGCGTGATGGGCAGATCTATCACCGATTGCGCCGACGGTCTGCTCGAGCAGGATCCGGAGAAGCTGCACCGTGCGCTCACCGCGATGCGCGCCACCCAGCCGCAGATCGACTCGTTGCGCGCGACTCTGGAGGGCGGCCGCGAGATCAGCCGGATCTCGCCGCTGTACTGGAACTCCCGTTCCCGCCTCGAACGCATCAGGGCCACGGCCGATCCGTTGGACAATGCCATCCGCAACACCCGAGTCCTGTTGCGGCGCTCGCTGACTCTGGTGCGCGACGACGAAATCCTCCACCCCGGATTGATCGACGAGGTGGAGCGCCTCGGCCAGGCCGTCGACGTGGTGCGCCGGATGATGCTGACCGACCCCGGCGAACAGCCCGACCGGGCCGAAGCCGCCCGCGTACTGCGCTCGGTCGCGAAGGGTGCGCGTCCGGAACTGGTAGCGGGCGCGGGACTTTCGGCCCACGTCGTCTTCGCGCAGGTGCGTTCGACGCTGGTAGACCTGATGCAAGTCTGCGGCGTCCAGCGTGTCTCGGCGATTGCCCTGCTGCCGCCGACGGTCAAGAACCCCTACGTGCGGCCCGAGGTCTGAACCCGGACTACTCAGCGGTAATCGGACATTCGCGCCCGGCACCGTGGTCCGCGTCCGGCGCGGCGCGCCGAAAAATTGATCTTCGGGTAGTCCGCTACTCGTGTTCCGCGCGTCTTCCCGCCGTAGTTTTGCGATGTGACCGCGAGTCGAGGGGAATCGCGGTCGACCGCTTCGCACGCGGACGAAATGGTTCCTTGGCCAAGGGGTGTGGTGGCCAGGGAAGGGGCGGATCGGACGCGAGCGAAGAAGCAGGGCCGCCTGGCCGATTCGACCGGGCGGCCCTGCGCCCGCGTATATCCGGAGCGTCGCAGGTCGGCCGGTTCGAGCCGCGGATCAGGTCCAGAATCGAGTCAGGTAGCTGCCGTAGCGCGACCAGTCCGACGGAACGCCGGACAGCTCGAACAGGGCGTACACCGCGTCGAAGAACACTTCGTTGATGGCGGGGGTGAACAGCAGCGCGAACAGGATCAGCATGCCGAACGGCTTGAACTGGTCGAGCGAGCGTCTGGTCTGGTAGCTCAGCGACGGCTCGACTATGCCGTAACCGTCCAGTCCCGGCAGTGGGATCAGGTTCAGCAGCGTCGCGGTGATCTGCAGGAACGCAAGGAAACTCACACCGAACCAGAAAGCCGGATGGGAATCGGTGCTGCCCCAGAGCTGAACCACCACCAAGAGGAGCACCGCGCACAGTGCGTTCACGGCGGGCCCCGCACCGCTGATGATCCGCTGCGTACGTGGCGCGACATTGTGCGTGTGCACGTAGACCGCGCCGCCCGGCAGGCCGATGCCGCCCAGCGCGATGAACACCATCGGCAGCACGATCGACAGCAGGGGATGGCTGTACTTCAACGGGTTCAGCGTCAGATAGCCGCGCAACTCGACCTCACGATCACCCGCCCGCCACGCCGTGTACGCGTGCGCGAACTCGTGCAGGCACAGCGAGACCACCCAGCCGAACACCACGAAGACGAAGACCCCGGCCTTGGCTCTTGTCGAGTCCAGCGGGGCATCCCAGGCCAGCGCACCGCCGAGGGCGGTGAGGGCGATCACGAGCAGGAACACCGGGCTCGGCCGCACCGCGCGCGACCTGCGGTCGATCGGAATGGTCATCGCACAAGCAGCCAGGGTTCGTGGTGGCGGTAGAAAGTCGAGCGCGGCACCGGGCGGTCGGCGCGGATGCCGTCCCTGGTCACGATGGCGCCGGGCGTGCCGAGCTGCGCCGCTCGCCCCTCCAGCCAGCGCCGCTTGCGGAAGCCTTTGCGCACGGTCGCCCGGACGCCGGGCGGTTCCAGGCACGGCGAGACGAGCATGGCCGCCACCTTGCCGGAGAACAGTTGCGTGTCGTCGACGTACGCCTCGCCCTCCAGCTTCTCCCCGCCGACGCCGGTGATCACGGCTCGGCCCGCGAGCACCTTGCCGGTGTCGTCGCGGATCAGCGGCGTCTGGACAGCGCGGCCCTCGATGGCGCGCTTGGCGGCGGCGTTGCCGGTGCCGGTCTGGTAGGCGCGCGAAGCGTAGGACTTCTCGATCGGTACGTAGCCGATCTCGACGTGCAGGCGCTCGGTGCGCATCAGGTGGGTGAGCACCGCGGCCAGCGCGGCGTCCTCGCCGAGCACGATCAGCCGCGGCAGGCTGTCGGCGGCCAGCACGGGAAGCAGCTCATCGATCACGGACGACTCGGGGATGGCGGCCGTCTGGGTGGTCGGCAGCGCCGCGAGCGCGATGGGTACGGGGGCGCCGTCGCAGCGGAGAACATGGGTACTCAAGCTGCCGTACACCCTCCTCGGTTCGAGCCGACACCGTCGGGCCCCTCGCCATTGCGGCCGAACCGGCTGCGGCTCGTCCGTCCACGCCGCGCTGCCGCTCGGCGTGCCGTGCAACCATAGCCCTGCCCGGCCGCGACCACACGGTTGTCGAGCCTACGACGAGATCCGCCGCGATGCCGCCGCGGACGGGTCGGCTAGACTGTCCTTCCGGCCACCGCCTCAGTACGGCAGGTAGCTGCAACACATCAGTGTTGCCTGTCGAACCGTAGGAGACACGACCATGCCGGCAATCGTCCTCATCGGCGCCCAGTGGGGTGACGAGGGAAAGGGCAAAGCAACCGACCTGTTGGGCGGTCGGGTGAACTGGGTGGTCCGTTACCAAGGTGGCAACAACGCCGGCCACACCGTGGTGTTGCCGAACGGTGACAACTTCGCGTTGCACCTGATCCCCTCCGGCATCCTGACCCCTGGCGTGACGAATGTCATCGGCAACGGCGTCGTCGTGGATCCCGGCGTGCTGCTGGACGAACTGGCGGGGCTGGAAGAGCGCGGCGTGGACACCTCCGGCCTGCTGCTCTCGGCCGACGCGCACCTGATCATGCCCTACCACGTGGCCATCGATAAGGTCACCGAACGCTTCCTCGGCAACAAGAAGATCGGCACCACCGGGCGCGGCATCGGGCCGTGCTACCAGGACAAGGTCGCGCGCGTCGGCGTGCGCGTCGCGGACGTGCTGGACGAGAAGATCCTCACCCAGAAGGTCGAGGCGGCGCTGGAGTTCAAGAACCAGGTGCTGGTCAAGATCTACAACCGCCGGGCGCTGGATCCCCAGCAGGTGGTCGACGAGGTGCTCACGCAGGCCGACCGGTTCTCCCATCGGATCGCCGACACCAGGCTGAAGCTGAATCTGGCGCTCGAGCGCGGCGAGACCGTGCTGCTGGAGGGCTCGCAGGGCACCCTGCTGGACGTCGACCACGGCACCTACCCCTACGTCACCTCGTCGAATCCGACCTCCGGCGGCGCGGCGGTCGGGGCGGGCATCGGACCCAACAAGATCAACACCGTGCTCGGCATCTTGAAGTGCTACACGACCCGGGTCGGTTCCGGCCCCTTCCCGACCGAGCTGTTCGACGAGTTCGGCGCCTACCTGGCCAAGACCGGCGGCGAGGTCGGCGTCACCACCGGCCGCGCCCGCCGTTGCGGCTGGTTCGACGCGGTGATCGCGCGCTACGCCACGCGGGTCAACGGCATCACCGATTACTTCCTCACCAAACTGGACGTTCTATCCAGTCTGGAGACGGTGCCGATCTGTGTCGCCTACGAGGTCGATGGTGAGCGAGTCGAGCAGATGCCGACCACCCAGACCGAATTCCATCACGCGAAGCCTATTTTCGAGCAAATGCCCGGCTGGTGGGAGGACATTTCCGGCGCGCGCACCTTCGAGGAATTGCCCGCGAACGCCCAGGCGTACGTGTTGCGTTTGGAGGAGCTCTCCGGGGCCCGCATCTCCTGCATCGGCGTGGGTCCGGGCCGGGATCAGACCATCGTCCGCCACGACGTGCTCGGCTAGAACCTGTTCGAATTTCGCGCGGTCCAGCGGAGATTCGTGGACATCACCACACATTGGCCCCATCTATCGTGCTCGCTCGGCTTCGATCATGATCGATGAAGAACTACAGTTAGAGCATGGCTCGGAACTGGCCGATGATCGAGCGCGAAAGCGAATTCGAGGCAATCCGCGCGGCACTGACCGGTCCGGAGCACGTCGGGGTGGTACTGACCGGCGATGCGGGCGTGGGTAAGACCACCCTGGCCCGGCATGCCACCTCCGCGATCGGCGGCAACGTGCGCTGGGTCGCGGGCACCGAGTCGGCGCGCAGCATCCCCCTTGGCGTGTTCGCGCACATGGTGGGCGTCTATACGGCGCACGACCCGGTCACGTTCATGTCGGCGGCGCGCGAGGCGTTGCTCGCCGACGGGGACACGGTGATCGGCGTGGACGACGCGCATCTGCTCGATCAGCTCTCCGCCACATTGCTGCTGCAGCTGGCCATCGACAAGGCAGCCCACATCGTGGTGACCGTTCGCAGCGGAGTCCCGGTGCCGGACGCGGTCACCTCGCTGTGGAAAGACGGCCACCTGACGCGCATCGATCTGCGCCCGTTCACCCAGCGCCAGAGCGTGGAGCTGGTGGAGTCGATGCTCGGCGGGCAGCTCGAGGGATTCACCGCCAATCTGATGTGGGAGTCCTCCGCCGGAAACCCGTTGTTCCTCCGGCATTTGGTCGAGGGAGCGCTGGAGGCGGGCACGCTGCGCCAAGTCAACGGCGTGTGGCAGCTGCGCGGCCGCGCGGCGGTGACCTCCGAGCTGGCCGCGCTGCTGGAGGACCGGGTCGAGCAGTTGCCCGAGCCGGTGCTGCGGGTGCTGGAACTGCTGACCTTCTGTGAGCCGATCGATCTCGACGTCCTCGCCGAGCTGGCGGGCGAGGACGCGGTGGAAGCCGCCGAAACCCGCGGCGTCATCCGGGTCGTGGAGAATTCCCGGGATCTCATGGTGCGCTACAACCACCCGCTGTTCGGTGAGGTGATCCGGCGCAGGCTGGGCATCGCCTCGGCGCGGCGTCTGCGCGGCAGGCTGTACTCGTCGCTGAAGGAACGCCCGATCAATTCCGCCGCCGACCGCATCCGGCTGGCCGAATTGGCCCTGGACAGCGACAAATCCGCCGATCTGGAGTTGTTCGAGGCCGCCGCCGCCGACGCGATCGGATTGGCGAATCTGCCGTTGGGGGAACGTTTCGCGCGGGCGGCGGTGGAGCGGCGCGGCGGTGTGGAGTCCGCCGACCTGCTGGCCCGCGCCCTGCTGTGGCAGGGGCACCGGATCGAGGCCGAGCGCACCCTGGCCAGCTTCGACCCGGACCAGCTCGACGAGGTGCAGCTGGCGCGCTGGGGCAGCACCCGGGTGGCGAACCTGTTGTGGGCCATGGGTGACGCCGACCGCGCCGACGAGGTGCTGAAACTGGTGCGGAGCAAGGTGCGTCATCCCAAGATCGCGGCCATCTTCACCGGTCTGGCGTCCGCGAGCGCGGTCAACGAGAACCTGGTCGAGAACGCGATCGCCGAGGCGGAAACGGTCATGTCCGCCGATGGCGCGCCGCCGTGGGCGGTGTGGTGGGCTTCCTTCGGCGGCGGCTTGGCGTTGGCGTTGATGGGCAAGGGCGCAGCGGCCAGGCAGTACGCGGCCCGTGGGCACGAGGTGGAAGGCCACATCGACGGGCTCAACCGTTTCATGTCCACGCACGCCGAGGTGCTCGCCCTGACCTTCACCGGCGACCTGGAGGAGGCGCGACGCTGCGCCGGGGCGTTCGTCGGCTACTCCTCACCCGGCCAGTACCTGGCCTGGGGCATGTCGAAGATCCTGCAGGGCACCGTCGACGTGGCGCAGGGCCGGTTCCAAGACGGCATCGAGAATTTGGAACAGGCGCTGGCCGCACTGGCCGCCGAGGGCGCGGCCGCCTGGATGTTCCCCGCGCGGATCCGTTTGGCCGAAGCGTATTCGGCGCTCGGGCGCGCCGCCGAAGCCGCCGAGTCGATCATGCACGCCACCGCGCGAGGCGGCAGGCACAGCGCGGTGTACGAACCGCAGCTGGAAATCGCGCGGGCCTGGCTGTCGGCCGCCGAAGGCACCGTGACCCCGGCCATCCGGATCGCGGTGAGCGCCGCCGACTCGGCCGCCCGCTCACATCAGCACGCGATCGAAGCCATGGCACTGCACACGGCGGCCCGGTTCGGCGATCATTCCGTGGCCGGACGACTGGCGGACCTGGCCGCACGCCTGGACGGGCGGCTGGTGCAGGTGCAGGCCCGGCACGCGGTGGCGCTCGCCGACCACGACGGCCCCGGACTCGACGCGGTAGCAGCGGATTTCGAGCGCATCGGCGTGATGCTGTCGGCTGCCGACGCCTCGGCGCAGGCCGCGTCGGCACACGAGCGAGCCGGGGACCGGCGCAGATTGCTGGAGTCCGCCGCCACGGCCAACCGGCTCGCCGCCGCCTGCGGTGGAGCGAGTACCCCGGCGTTGCGACAGGCCGCGCAGCCGCTGCCGTTGACCGCCCGGGAACGCGAGATCGCGAACTTGGTGGCGGCGGGCTTGTCCAACCGGCAGATCGCCGACCGGCTCACGGTCTCGGTGCGCACGGTGGAAGGCCATCTGTACCGCGCCTGCATCAAGATGGACGTCACCGATCGCGAGTCCCTCGGAGCACTGATGCGCGGCGAGTCCGGGAGCGGGTGAGTGGTCGTGCGATCCACCCTCGTGATGTGCGTGCTGGCGGCCGCGGCGGTCCTGGGCGCCGGATGCTCGGACGGCCGGCCCGGACCGGCCACCAGTTCGGCGCCTCCCTCGGCGACGGTGGCGTCGAAGACCGAGACGCCTCAGGAGCGCAACGCGCGGATCAGGCAGAAACTGATCGAACTCGGCTGCTCGTCGAACGCCTGCATCCAGACCTACTTCGGCTGCGCGGACGGCTACATCACCGGAGAAGCTTGCGAATTCTTCCGCGCGCACCCCATAGAGTGAGCCGCCCTACTCGGCATGCTGCTCGACACCGGTGAGGAACGAACCGGCGACTGGGGCCAGGAGTTTGATATCCGGGTTGTGGCTGAGTCGGGGGATCTCCTGGAATACGGCGTCGGGAAGAACCGCGGCGATGGCGCGGGCTCCCTTGCGGAGTAGCGCGTCACTCTTGCCGCCCGCGATGACCAGCGTGGGAACATCGACCCCGGACCAATCCTCGGCGCGCAACGGCTCTCCGCGCATGAAGTCACGCATCACCGCCCAGTCGTGCGCGGTGGACGGTGCGGTGGCGCGCAGATCCTTCCAGAAGGGGGTCAGACGCATGGCCGCGACCATGACACGCGGCATCCCCATAGCCTTGGTCATGTACAACCGCACGGTGTCCCCGCGGCGGTCGGCGGCGATCAGTTCGTGCAGCCGTATCTCCAGGTCGGCCTGGGGCACGAATCCTTCGCGGTCGACCACGAAAGGCGGCTCGAATGCGACGACCTTCGTAATGCCCCGCACCCGGCCGGACTCGGCGGCGCGGAGCGCGAGCGCGGCGCCCGAGGACCAGCCGAACAACGCCGCCGTGCCACCCGCGGCCTCGACCAGCGCGGCGATGTCATCGATCTCCCGGTCGACTTCGTAGACGCCAGGCGAATCCGCGCTGTCGCCGCGGCCACGCCGGTCGTAGTTGATCACGGTCAGGTGGTGCTGCTCGGCCAGTGCCGAGGCCAACTCGACCATCTTGGGGAATCGGCGGAAACCGAAGGCGCCGCCGATCAGTATCACGACTCCGTTGTCGCCGCCGACGTACCGGTCGAACGCGATCGCTGTACCGTCGGCCGAGGTCACAGTCTCCATCGTTTGCTCACTTTCTTTCCTATCGGGCGGGTTCCGCCGATGCTTCGCTCATAGGGACGAAGCGAACTCCACGAATTCATCGGAGCGTGGGATCCGCGGGACTGCGAGCGGCCGGATCCGGCGCTGTACGGGGCCGGTACCGGCGCCTGGGTTGCTCAGAACAAAGTGGGCTCGCCGAATCCCGATGTGCGCTCGATGGTCAGCAAACGCTGCTTGGTGTCGATGCCGCCTGGTGCGGAGAAGCCGTGTAGTGCGTGATCGGCGGCGAGTACGCGGTGGCACGGGATGATCAGCGGAATCGGGTTTCGGCCCAGAGCCTGCCCGACCGCTTGGGCAGCACCGGGTGCGCCGACGCGGTCGGCGACCTGACCGTAGCTGAGCGTGTGGCCGGGGTCGATGGCGCGGGCGACAGCGTAGACGGCACGGTGGAACTGCGGAATGCCGCTGGTGTCCAGGGCGATCCAGCGCAGGTCGTCGAGTTCGCCCGCCAGGTGGGCGCGAATGCCTGCGATCGTCTCTGCGATGGCGTCGGTGGGTGGTTCCTCGAGGATCTCCGCGTCCGGGTGTCCGGCGCGACGGCGCGTGATGCGCGCGCGAGTGGCCGCCGGGCTCGCCTCGGGGAGTTGGAATCGGATCACCCCTTCCGAACTCCATGCGATCGCGCAGCAGCCGATCGTCGTGTCGAACAGCGTCGCGGCGGCGTGGCGGCCGGAGGCTCCAGGCTCGGTAGCGGAACCGGTGGTCTCCGTCGCCGGTGGCTCGGTCGCGGCGGCGAGCCGAGTGGCGTCACTCATGAGCCAAGTTTGCACCGCGGGACCGACAAGTACGCAATGAGCAGGCCAGTTTCACAAGTGGCCTTGTATCAGTATGTGTCGCGACGATCGCGTGCGGCGTCGACGTGCTGGGTCACGTGGCGGTACACGGAGTGCCGCCCCCACTGGCCTGGTATGGGCGCAGTGTGGCTTAGCGGGGCGCTGGTCCGTACGCGGCACGAAGTCGATTCCGCGCGTTTCGCGCGGCTCCTTTCAGCCGGGCAAGCCTTGGTCCGGCACGTCGCCACGGCCGTAGACGGCGGTGAGATCGGAGTATCGCCGCTGGTGGTCGTAGTACGACAGGCTCTGGTGGGACACCGGCATGCCCGGGTGGAAGCGTTCGAGCCGGAAGGCGGGCTCGTCGTTCCTCGGCGCGAATCGGTGGATCAGGTAGCCGAAGAGGGCGACAATGAGCAGGGTGGCGAGGGCGGTCATGTCCGTCAGCGTGCGCGCCACTGGCCTTGCCAAGAAATATCCAATCGGCCGATACTGGACCGCATGGCGACGAGAGTGATCGGCGCGGGCAGTCTGGCCCGCGATCTGGGCCGCTGGCGGCAGGCGCACGACGGTGGTCCGGATGCGGCCGGGCGGCGGTCCACCCGCCCGGCGTATCTCGCGCTCGCCGAAGGCATCCGGCTGCTGATCCACGACGGTCGCGCACCACTTGGTGTCGCGTTGCCCAGCGAACGCGATCTCGCCGCCACCCTCGGGGTCAGCCGCACGACCATCACCTCCACTTACGCGTTGCTGCGCGAGCACGGCTACCTGATCAGCCGCCAGGGATCGCGCAGTACGGTGGCACTGCCCCGGGACGTGCAACACGACGGCGTCAAACCGGCCAGGAGCATCCTGGCGATGATGGCCGCGCCCGAGCTGCCCACCATCGACATGACCTACGCCGCGATGGCCGCCCCGCTGGAGATGCAGGAGGCGTATTCCGCTGCCCTGGAGGGGATTCCGGCCTACTTGGGCACCCACGGCATGGACCCGGTCGGTGTGCTCGCGCTACGCGAGGCGATCGCCCGCCGCTACACCGAGCGCGGGTTGCCGACCGAACCCGACCAGATCCTGGTCACCCTCGGCGCCCAGCACGGTCTGCGTCTCCTGCTGAACGTGCTCACGGCGCCCGCGGCCCGTGTGCTCATCGACCATCCGACCTATCCGAACGCCATCGAGGCGATCCGCGACGTCGGCGCTCGGCCGGTGCCGGTGCCCTTGCGGCCGGAGGACCCGGCGGGCGGCTGGGATCTCGACGGAATCCGCAGTGCCGCCCGGCAGACCGCCGCCGGCTTGGCCTATCTGGTGCCGGACTACAACAACCCCACCGGCCTGCTGCTCGACGCCGAGGGCCGCGCCGAACTGGCCGCCATCGCCAGGGATACCAGGATGACCGTCGTGATCGATGAGTCCATGGCGGATCTCGGCCTCGATGGCGGCCTTCCGCCGCCGCCGGTCGCGTCCTTCGCCAAGGGCTCCGAGATCGTCACCATCGGCTCGGCCTCGAAATCGTTCTGGGGCGGTCTGCGCGTCGGCTGGATCCGGACCAACCAGGCGCTGATCACCAAGCTGCTCGGCATCCGCTCCACGGTCGACCTCGGCACCCCCGTCATGGATCAGCTGGCCACCGTGCACCTGCTCGAGCACGCGGACCTCATCCTCGACCGCCGGCGGGACCAGCTGCGTTCCCAGCGTGCGGCCCTGCTCGACACGCTCGCCGAGGAACTGCCGGACTGGCGCGTCACTGTCGGCGCCGGCGGCATGTCGGTGTGGGCGCAGCTGCCGACCTCGGTCTCCACGGCGCTGGCAGCCACGGCTCCCAACCACGGCGTATTGCTCGCGGCCGGGCCCCGATTCGGCGTGCAAGGCGCGTTCGAACGGTTCCTGCGGCTGCCCTTCACCCATCAGGAGCCCGAATTGCGATTGGCGGTCAAGGCCATCGCGTCCGCCTACGCAGCGCTGACGCCGCGCGCGGTAGATCCGCTGACGCCGTTGACCTGCTACTGAGAGGATTTCGCGTTCGTTTCTGCCGAATTGGAGCGGGGAGAGCCTCCGCCGGCGGCACTTCCCCTCCGAGCGCCGCCGGGCACGATCGGCCGGCCACCCCTCGGGGCTGGCCCTCCTCGTGCTCGGGCAGCGTGCAGAAAGCTCGCACGGCGCCGAGGCCTCCAGCTCGAGCGGCGGTCAATAAGCGGACCGGAAGGATGTCCGGGGCATCCGCTGTTCTCGGAAGCCACCTGCTCGCGGACAGTATGGCAGGCGCAGCGTCGAACTGTCGAACCGGTTGGTTTGTTACAACTTTCAATCAGCCGCGCTCGGGCGGGATGCCGCGCCGCGACACCCCGCCGCGTGCTCAGTCGACCCAAACCGACTCGATCGGGGTCGCGGTGGTGGGCGGCGGGGTCGGAATCCCGTTCGGAGTGCGCGAGAATCGCGGGGCCGGGGCGTGCTGGGTGATGTCATCCAACTCCAGCAACGAACCGCGGGCCGCGATGTGCTCGTTGCGCGTGGCCTCCTCGAAGGTGAGCACCGGCGAGACGCACGCGTCGGTGCCGACGAAGATCTCGGTCCACTCGTCGCGCGTCTTGGTCCGGAAGCGTTCGGCGAACAGCTTTTTCAGCGTGTCCTGCCCGGCGGGGTCGAGCTGGAAGGGCAGGCCCTCCGCGTCGATCTCCAGCCCGGTCAGCAGCTGGGCGTAGAACTGCGGTTCGATCGCGCCGACCGCCATGTACTTGCCGTCGGAGGTCTCGTAGGTGTCGTAGAACGACATTCCGGTGTCGAGCAGGTTCACGCCCCGCTCATCGGACCAGACGCCGGCGCCGCGCATGCCCCAGATCATGTGCGAAAGGGCAAGGGCTCCATCGACCATGGCCGCGTCGATCACTTGGCCCTTGCCGGACTGCTGCCGTTCGACCAGCGCGGCGAGGATGCCGAACACCAGGAACATCGAACCGCCGCCGAAATCGCCCACCATGTTCAACGGCGGGACCGGGCGCTCGCCCTTGCGGCCGATGGCGTGCAGCACGCCGGTGATGGAGATGTAGTTGATGTCGTGTCCGGCGCGGTCGGCCAGCGGGCCCTCTTGGCCCCAACCGGTCATCCGTCCGTAGACCAGGCGGGGATTACGGGCGAGCGCGTCGTCCGGGCCGAGGCCCATCCGCTCGGTGACGCCGGGGCGGAAGCCCTCTATGAGCACGTCCGCCTTCTCGATGAGGCCGAGTACCTTCTCGATGTCGGCGGGGTCCTTGAGGTCGGCCTCGACGATGGTCCGGCCGCGCAGCTGAGGGCGGTCGAACCCGCCGGGCAGTTGACCCGCACGCTGCACCCGCACCACGTCGGCGCCGAGATCGGCGAGCAGCAGCGCGGCGTGCGGGCCAGGGCCGATACCGGCCAACTCGATGACCTTGATGCCCGCGAGCGGGCCCTTCTCGGCGGTGGATGGAATGCTCACGCCCTACCTCGGTTCGTCGTTGATCCAGCGCACCGAATGGCCGGTGCGTCCTCCCGGACGCGACCGGGAGGGGTGTATTGACAGTATGACAATAACGCTGCGGCCGGAGCCGGGTCATACACGAACACCCTGCGACGCCAGATAGGCGACGGGCTCGACGGCGCGGCCGTTGCGCCGCACCTCGTAGTGCAGGTGCGGGCCGGTGGAGTTGCCGGTGGATCCGACCGCGCCGATCACGGCGCCCGCGGCGACTCGCTGGCCGGTCTGGACCCGGATGCTGCCCGGGGTCTGGTGGGCGTAGATGGTCTCGGTGCCGTCGGCGGACCGGATCCGAACCTGATAGCCGTAACCGTCGCCGAAGTTGCCCGCCTTCACCACGGTGCCGCCGGTGGCGGCGTAGATGGGCGTGCCTGCGGGGGCGGCGAGGTCGAGCCCACCGTGGTGCTTGCCGCCCCGGGGACCGTAGTGCGAGCTGATTCGGTATTTCCCGGGTTCGATGGGCGAGCGGGGGCGGCCGTCGCCCGGCAAGGCGCTTGCGAGTCTGGTGTGTTTTCCGGCTATGCCGTTGAGGTATTGCGCTGTGAGGCGGTCGACCATGGCGGCGGTTTCGGTCGCCTTGGCCTGCCCGCCCCGCACTATGGTCTGAGCCTTGCGCAAAGCTTCGGAGAGTATCTGGTGTACCTTCCGCTGACCTTCCTTGGTGTAGGCGCTGGGCCCGAGTTCGGCCAGTTGTACGTTGACCTCCCGGATCAGCCGGACCACCGCTTTCCGGTCGGCTCGGTTGTCCCCGGCCAGGCCGGCAATGTAGCGCGCGAGGTCGTTGTCCAGATTGTTGAACGCCTTCGCCGCGTTCTTCTGGTACAACGCTCGCGCCTTGATCGCTGTAGCTCCCGCGCCCGAACCGACCGACCCACCGGGTCGTGCGCCCAGACCCGCGGTGCCCGCCGCGTCGCCGTCGGTGCCGTACAGCGCCTCCAGCTTCTTCAACGCGTCCAGGGCTTGTTGCGCCTCCGGAGTCAGCGCGGCCGCATTGGCGGCGGTGGGGGTGGCATTCGTCCCGCCCGCACCCGCGCCGGATCCGCCGCCCGCGAGGCCGGCGAGCGCCTGCGCCAGCATCGGCAGTGCCATCATGGCCATCGATCCGGCCATCAAGGCGGTCGGGGCGATGGCCGCGATCGTCTCCGGATCGATCCCGGGGGGTGGTGGGGCGGGCTCCCCGTCCGGTGGTGGCGGGGCGCCGTTCGGCGGCGGTGCAGCGCCCCCGGGCGGCGCCACTACGCCACCGGGCTGCGGCGCCACCGTTCCGCCGTGGACCGCGGTGCCGGTAGCCGGTGGCGGTTGCGCGCCATTGGGTGCCGGAGCGGCGGGGGTGGGGGCGGAAACGGGCTGCGCGCGTGAGTTCGACGTGGGGGCTGCGGGGGCTCCACCGGGCGCGTGTCGTGCCAGATCGGCGAGGACACGGGCTGCCTGGGCGGCGATGTCGGAGTCTTTTCGCTCAGACGCGGAGGTCGCGGGCCCCGGGGCGCTGGTCGAGTCTTCGACAGCGCCGCCCTCGGGAGCTGCCTCGCCATCCACGAGGTGAGTCGCTTCCCCGCTAGTCACGACCACCTCCGCATGCCCACACGCCCATCCGGCACGCCCCTCAACCAGCGCTGTTGCCGAGATCGATTGTGCCGCTCGATTTCACCGCGCGGTCCTCACCACTGGGAATCGCGAGACGCCATCCGCCGGAAGCCGGCACTACCGAGCAGGACCGAAGGATGCCAGCCGGTTGTCCAACCGATGTCGAATTCTCCGGATGCCGGGTGCCTGGGAGCCGGGCAGCAAGGGACCCGGATATCGGCTGCGGAGTTCGCTGACCGATTCCTGCCCGAGACCGTCCTCCACCTGACGGAAGTCGGCGCGGATTCGCGGGTCGAGACGATACGGGTCCGATACCAGGCGATATCCGACGATTCGCCGGAGCCGGGCCAGTTCCGCGCGTACCGTCACCGCCTTTCCGCCGGTCCCGTACAGCTCTTCGGCCAACAGCGCCGCGGTCAGTCCATCGGGATTGTCGAGCAGCAGAACCACCAGCTCGCTGTGCCGAGGACTGAGTTCATGGACGACGCCGTCCATCCACAACAGGGCGCGGGCGCGGCCCAGTGTGCTCACGCGCGGCGCCCGTTCGCCCGAAACGCTGCCCGCCAGAGCGCAGACCGAGAACGGTCCGCCCGGCGCGAGCCTTTCGAGCACCACGCGACGACCGTCGGGCAGTTCGGTTTCGCCCTCGACCAGTGGTGCGGGCCAGACGTCGGGCAGCCAGCCGCGAGGCGACGCGTGCAACAGCCGGCCGTCGTGTGACAGCAGGGCGCCACGGTCGCCGAGCCGGCTGAGGACACGATCGAGGTAGCGGGTCCGTATCTCAGCGTCATGCCGCCAGGTGAGCGAACGAAGATGCGCCTCGGCCAGCCGCGCCGCCGCCGTGACCAGAGGCAACGCCAGGGCATTCGTGTCGCGCAGTCGGCAGGTGACGTCGACGACGCCGATCACCGCGCCGCCCACGGGATCCCTGATGGGGGCTGCCGAGCAGGTGAAGTCCGCGGCGACCGACAGGTAGTGCTCGGTGCCGCGGACTTGGAACGCGCGCCCCAGCGCCAGAGCGGTGCCAACGCCGTTGGTCCCCGCTTCGGTCTCGTGCCAGCGCGCTCCGGGGACGAGATTGGCTCGTCCCGCCGCTCGTCTGGTCGCGGGATCGCCCTGCACCCACAGCAGATGCCCGTCCGCGTCGGCGCCGAACAGCACGTGGCCCGGTTCGAACGCGGCGCCCTCGAGGCTCGCGAACAGGACCGGCCAAACGGAGGCCATCCGATGATTCCTGCGCCAGGTGCGCACCTCGTCGTCGGTCAGGCCGACCTCGGGGAGATGCCGGTCCGGATGCAGGCCGCGACCTCGGGCGCGATCCCATGAGGCGCGCACGTCCGCACGCGTCGAGTGTGTCTGCCTTGTCACCAAAAGCGTGTGCCTCGTGGTATTCGGATCGGCCGCGGTGTCCTACCGCCCGGAGACGTCCCGGCGTCGGGACCAGACTAAGGACCGCGCCGTCGCCCTGACAACGAGTCGCGCTGCGCTGCAACGTTGATGCAACCCCCGACCGGCGCCTTTCCACGGCGACGAATGCGCGCCATCGTGTGCGAAACCGTTGCTCGTGGACTGGAGGTTGTCGATGCCGTACTTCGAACTGCCCGATGGTGTGCCGATGTACTACGAGGATCACGGGGCCGGGCGGCCGGTCGTGCTCATCCACGGATGGACCATGAACACCACCTTCTGGGCGCAGAACGTGCCCGCCCTGGCAGAGCGAAATCGGGTGATCAATCTCGACCTTCGCGGGCACGGCGCCTCCGGGAAGACCGACGACGGGCACACCCTCGCGCAGTACGCACGGGACATCCGCAGTCTGCTCGAACACCTCTCGCTCGAGGACGTGTGCTTGGTCGGCTGGTCGATGGGCACCGCGGTGATCCTCGCCTACATCCAGCAGTTCGATTGCGAGCTGCTGGATTCGGTGGTTTTCGTGGACCAGTCGCCGCGGTTTCTCGACGCGCCGGGCTGGGACTTTCCGCTCCAGGGCGGCTACTCCCAGAGCGATCTCGCGGTTTTCGTGCAAGCGGTGAAGCATGCGCGGCCGTCGGTGATCAAGCCGTTCATCGCGGCATGCTTCGCCGACACCCCGCCACCGGAGGTGATCGACGCGGTGTACGCGGAGACGGCGAAAACGCCGACCGCGGCGGCCTGCGCCATCTGGTACGACATGGCCTTCGCGGACTTCCGGCAGGTCCTGCCCCAGGTCACCGTGCCCGCACTGCTGATCTACGGCGCGCAGAGCAAGATCTTCCCCGGTCCGCTCGACGAATGGCTCGCGGCGCGATTGCCGAACGCGAAGGCGGTGCGCTTCGAGCACAGCGGTCATGCGCCGTTCTCGGAGGAACCGGAGCGCTTCAACGAAGCACTCGCCGAGTTCCTCTGAGCGGGCGGAATCTCATGACGGCTCGGCGGGGCAGGCCACTATAGGCTGCACGTGTGGAAGCGCTCTCTGATCAGGGGTGGTACACCCTTCTCGCCGCCCTCGCGATTCTGGTCGGCCTCGTCGGGATCGTCGTCCCGATCCTGCCGGGCGTCATCCTGATCTTCGCCGCGATCGCCGTCTGGGCCTTTCTGACCGGAGGGGCCACGGCCTGGACGGTTTTCGCGATCAGCACGCTGCTGCTGGTGCTCTCCGGGGTCGTCAAATACACCTGGCCGGGGCGCAAGATGAAGGACGCGGGAGTGTCCAACCGAGCGGTCCTGCTCGGCGCGATCCTCGGCGTCGTCGGCTTCTTCGTCATTCCGGTGGTCGGCCTGTTCATCGGTTTCGTGCTGGGCGTGTACCTTTCGGAACTCCAGCGGCTGCGCGTCAACCAGCAGGCCTGGCAAGCGACGGTACACGCGCTGAAGGGCGTCGGCCTGTCCATCCTGATCGAGCTCTTCGGCGCGCTGCTGGCCATCGGTGTCTGGATCGTCGGCGTCTTCGCCGTCTGAGCGCTACCGATCGATGGCGGGGAACGGAATGGTGTCTCCCGCACGGCTTCCCGGGAGTTCGTCGCGGTGCAGCCGGAGAGTCGGCGGTTCCGGGCGGTACAGCGGCAGCGTGGGGGCGGGATCGTCGCTGACGGTGCGCTCCCGGGCCGGAAGCCGGTAGAACGCGCGGGCGTTGTCCTCCAGCACCGCGTGCATGTCGGTGCCCACCACATCACAGAGCAGATCGACGTCCGAGTCCCGGAACGGGCGTCCGGCTCGGGTGCCGGGCAGATCGGTGCCGAACATCAACGCTTCGGGATTCACCGCGTGGATACGGCGCAGCGTGTCGGCGACGTTCATCGCGACCCGGCCGAAACCCGTCGCTTTGACCTTGGCTCCGCGGTCGACGAGATCGAGCAGGAAGGGCACGCCTTCCGCGGACATGCCCAGGTGGTCGACCGACAGCGCGGGCAGCTTGGAGATGACCGGTTGCAGCGAAGCCAGCATGGTGCCGTCGATGTAGACCTCGACGTGCCAGCCTGCCAGCTCGTAGGCGCGCAGCGCCTGCAACGTCATCCCGGTGATGTCGGTGGCCGCGCGCTTGAGGTTGAACCGCAGCGCGCGCACACCTACCCGGTCCAGTTCGAGGATCTCCTCGTCGGTGGCGTCCAGATCGAGCCGGGTGACGCCGACCCAGCCCTCGCCGAGTTCGGCGAGGGCGGCCTTCAAATAACTCTGGTCCGTGCCCTGGAACGACCCGCTGACCACCGCGCCGCCTCCGATGTCGTATCGCGACATGCGCTTGCGGTAATCGGCGATGGTGAACGGATCGGGCAGGTAGCCCTCGTTCTCGGCCAGCGGAAACCGCGGGTCGAAGATGTGCAGGTGGGCATCGAACACTTGTACAGAATGCCTCAGTGTCGGAATTTCCGCTGCCACAGCGGGGGTGCGGCGGTGGCAGCGGCGTCGGTCACCGCGGTGTGATCAGACCTTGTGCGGCTCGCTGGCGCGCAGCATGTCCTCGCGCTCGACGACCTTGACCCGCTCGCGGCCCTCCGGCTCGCCGAGCGAGCGTTCGTGCGCGTCGAGGCGGTACCAGCCTGCCCAGGTGGTGAACGGAATGCCCTTGCTCTCCAGGAACTCGGTGACGGCCTCGGGCTCGGGTCGCTCGGCCGGGGCGAAGCCGGGAGCGTCGTCCAGCAGGCAGGCGATGGTCTCGTTGGCGTCGCCCTTGGTGTGGCCGATCAGGCCGACCGGGCCGCGCTTGATCCAGCCGGTGACGTAGGTGGCGGGCAGGTAGCGCTCGGCGCCGTCGGCGTTCTCGTCGGCGATCACGCGACCCGCCTCGTTCGGCACGGTGCCCGCCTGGTCGTCGAACGGCAGCTGGGTCAGGTTCTGCGACAGGTAGCCGACGGCGCGGTACACCGCCTGCACGTCCCAGTCCTTGAACACGCCGGTGCCCTTGACGTTGCCGGTGCCGTCGAGCTGGGTGCGCTCGGTGCGCAGGCCGACGACCTTGCCGTTCTCGCCGAGCACTTCGGCGGGGGATTCGAAGAAGTGCAGGAACAGTTTGTGCGGCCGGTTGCCGACGTCGCGGATGGCCCACTGCTCGAGGGTGTTGGCGACCATGTCGACCTGCTTGGAATGACGGCGCGCGGCTTCGGAGCCCTCGTCGTAGTCGATGTCCTCGGGGTCGACGATGACTTCGATGGTGGGGGAGTGGTCGAGCTCGCGCAGTTCCAGCGGGGTGAACTTGGCCTGGGCGGGTCCGCGGCGGCCGAAGACGTGGACCTCGACGGCCTTGTTCTCCTTCAGGCCCTTGTAGACGTTCGGCGGGATCTCGGTGGGCAGCAGCTCGTCGCCGGTCTTGGCCAGCACGCGGGCGACGTCGAGCGCGACGTTGCCGACGCCGAGGACCGCGACCTTCTCCGCGTCCAGGGGCCAGGTGCGGGGGACGTCGGGGTGGCCGTCGTACCAGGAGACGAAGTCGGCGGCGCCGAAGGAGCCGTCGAGATCGATGCCGGGGATGGGCAGCGCCCGGTCGGCGTTGGCGCCGGTGGAGAAGATCACCGCGTCGTAGAAGGCCCGCAGGTCGTCGAGAGTGATGTCGGTGCCGTAGTCGATGTTGCCGAGCAGGCGGACCTGCGGCTTGTCCAGCACCTTGTGCAGGGCGGTGATGATGCCCTTGATCCGCGGGTGGTCGGGCGCGACGCCGTAGCGGATCAACCCGAACGGCGCGGGCATGCGCTCGAACAGGTCGATGCTCACCTCCGCATCGGACTTCATCAACGCGTCGGCGGCGTAGATCCCAGCCGGCCCGGCGCCCACGATCGCGATGCGCAGCGGGCGGGTCCTCGCGGTGTGCGCGTCAGGCCCGGAGGAGGAAGCCTGCGTCACCACGGAGGGCTCGCGCACACCGCCATCCGATACTTCACTCTGTTCGGTCATCTCTTTACGCGCACCTTTATGGTCGAAACAATAAATGACGTCTGGGCTTAGCTTAGGCTAAGTTGACGCACCGGCTCGGTCGCACCCGTCCGGTGCGGACGCCGGCGTTGCCGGCTCGTGGCTGCACGGTGCTCCGTTCGCCGCGGCGATGAGCTGCCGATTCGCTATGACAGCAGGCCGCCGTCCCGCGATTCTATCGGGATGGTCCATACCGCCCCGCGTCGGTGCGTGAACTCGGCGGATGCCATCGCATGTCACATTCCTCGCTTACCCGCTCCCGCGCCGCCTATCGCGCCCCGCCCGCAGCTGGTCCGCGCCGCCACTGTCTCGAGCCGGGGGCCGAGCGCTCGATACCGGCGCCGACCAGGGATCATCGAGCCATGACCGAACAGCAGCCGACCGCGGGCGAGGACGAGATCATCCGGGTCGATCAGACCGACAAGCGCTCCGCGGCCCCGTTCGTCGCGGCAGCGGTGGTCGCGGTGATCGTGCTGATCGCGATCGTGCTCGGTGGCGTGCTGTCGCCCGCTGAGAAAAATGTCACAGAAGCCGACCGCATCGTGGCGGCCGTGCGCAACTTCGTCGACGGCTCCAACCGGAGCGACATCGTGCCGCCGCCCGGCACCGCGTGCCAAGGATTCGACGCCGACCGCTCGCCCCTGGCGGGACAGGACGGCGCCGGAAAGCCCGTCGAGATCGCGAAAATCGACCCGCCGATGGTGGACGGCGACCGGGGCAAGGCGACCGTCACCACGACGGTGGACGGCAGGGCGGCCACCTCCACCTGGATTCTCACCAGATCCGGCGACAAGTGGCTGGTCTGCACCTGAGCGTTCCCGCAGTGTGAGCCATCGTTTGACACGATGACCCGGGTCGGTGCAATCTCAGTCGAAGGTCATGAGAACCAGTGTCAAGCCCCGGCATTACTGGTCGGCAACCCTCCTCCGCGGTGGGGTGCTCCGGGTGACGACCTGGCGGCGCCTCGGTCCCGGGCGCGGCAAGTGCGGATTCGCAGGAGGTGCACATGAGTTATGCCGGTGACATCACTCCGCAGCAGGCATGGGAACTGTTGCGGGACAATCCCGGCGCCGTCCTCGTGGACGTGCGGACAGAAGCGGAATGGAAGTTCGTCGGCGTCCCCGACACGAGTTCGATCGAACGGCCGACCGTGCTGATCGAGTGGGTCGATTCCACGGGCGCCCGCAACGAGGCCTTCGTCGAGCATTTGAAGCAGGCGCTCGACGGCCACGACCCCGAGGCCCCCGTCGTCTTCCTCTGTCGCTCCGGTCAGCGTTCGGTGGGCGCGGCGATCGCCGCCACGTCGGCGGGCTACCGCACCTCTTACAACGTGCTCGAGGGCTTCGAAGGCCCTCTCGACGAATTCGGGCATCGCGGCGGCGCCGGCTGGCGCGCCCTCGGACTGCCCTGGCGGCAGTCGTGATCACCGGCGGCGCGTTCGACAAGCCGCTGCCCGACGGCGTCGGCCCCGCGACGCTGGGCGTGCGCGGCGGGCTGCGGCGCTCCGGTTTCGAGGAGACCGCCGAGGCGCTCTATCTGACCTCCGGCTTCGTCTACGAGAGCGCCGAGGCCGCCGAGGCCGCGTTCACCGGCGAGGTCGAGCACTTCGTCTACTCCCGCTACGGCAACCCGACGGTGGCCATGTTCGAGGAGCGGATGCGCCTGATCGACGGCGCCGAAGCGTGCTTCGCGACCGCGAGTGGCATGTCCGCGGTGTTCACCGCGCTGGGCGCGCTGCTGAAGGCGGGTGACCGGCTCGTCGCCGCGCGCAGCCTGTTCGGCTCGTGCTTCGTGGTGTGCAACGAGATCCTGCCGCGCTGGGGCGTGGAGACCGTCTTCGTCGACGGCGAGGACCTCGACCAGTGGGAGCAGGCGCTGTCGGTGCCCACCCAGGCGGTGTTCTTCGAGACGCCGGCCAATCCGATGCAGACCTTGGTCGATGTGCGCCGGGTGACCGAGCTGGCGCACGCGGCGGGCGCGAAAGTCGTGCTCGACAACGTGTTCGCCACTCCGCTGCTGCAACGCGGCTTCGAGCTCGGCGCCGACGTGGTGGTCTACTCGGGCACCAAGCACATCGATGGGCAGGGCCGGGTGCTCGGCGGGGCGATCCTGGGCGCGAAGGACTACATCGACGGTCCGGTGAAAACGCTGATGCGTCATACCGGCCCCGCGCTGAGCCCCTTCAACGCGTGGACGCTGCTCAAGGGCCTCGAGACGATGCCGCTGCGGGTAGGCCATTCGGCGGAGGCCGCCCTGCGTATCGCCCGCTTCCTGGAAGATCATCAGGCGGTCAGCTGGGTGCGCTACCCGTTCTTGGCGTCGCATCCGCAGTATGCCCTGGCCACCAGCCAGATGAGCGCGGGCGGCACCGTGGTTACCTTCGAGCTCAACGCCCCCGAGCACGAGGCGAAGAAGCGCGCTTTCGAAGTTCTCAACCGGTTGCGCGTGGTCGATATCTCCAACAACCTCGGTGACGCCAAGACCCTGATCACGCACCCGGCGACCACCACGCACCGCGCCATGGGCCCCGAAGGCAGGGCCACCATCGGCCTGACCGACGGCGTCGTCCGTATCTCGGTGGGCTTGGAAGACGTCGAAGACCTCCTCGCCGATCTCGAGCACGCCCTCTCCTGATCCCGCCGCGCGCGGGCAAGGGGTCAGGGGAATCTCGGGCAGCTGTGCGGCGTGTCAGGAGCGCTGTTCCATCTCGGCGAGATGGGCGATGTTGGCCTGGTCGTCGGGGGCGGAGCTGGGTTCGGTCGTGAACCACGCGTCCAGTATTTCGCGGAGTTCGGCGCTGGAGGTCGAACGCAGACTCAGGGCCAGGACGTTGGCGTCGTTCCAGGTGCGGGCGCCTGCCGCGGTCGAGGCGTCCGCGCAGAGGGCGGCGCGGACGCCGGCGACCTTGTTGGCCGCGATCGAGGCGCCGGTACCGGTCCAGCAGCAAACGACGGCCTGATCGGCCCGGCCGGAGGCGACGTCGCGGGCCGCCGCTTCGCTGGCCCACGCCCAGTCGTCGCGTTCCTCGTCCGATAGCGCGCCGTGCGGCACGATCTCGTGGCCGCGCTTGCCCAGCTCCTCGACCAGCTCCCGAGCCACCCCGACCCACTCGTCCGCCGCCACCGAGATCCGCATGCACTCAGC
Source organism: Nocardia asteroides (assembly GCA_019930625.1). Lineage (NCBI taxonomy): Bacteria > Bacillati > Actinomycetota > Actinomycetes > Mycobacteriales > Nocardiaceae > Nocardia > Nocardia asteroides. The sequence continues at coordinate 1,469,725 of CP082844.1, read as the reverse complement.
GTAGTTCCCGGTTCGCCCAGGCGTCGTGCTTCCTACCCGGCGTTCGACGGCGCTGCGAGGATTGACAGTATGTTGTCAATTATGACAGGATACTGTCATGACCACGAAGACAGTGCACATGGCCGTTTACGACACGCTCGCCGACTGGGAGGTCGGCGCGGCCACCGCGCACATCAACAAGTCGAGCTGGCATCGGGAGCCGGGAACCTGGCAGGTGCGGACCGTCGGCCCGACGGCGGAACCGATCACAACGATGGGCGGGATGCGCATCGTGCCGGACCTCGTGCTCGCCGATCTCACGCCCGCCGACAGCGCGATGCTGGTCCTGCCGGGCGCCGAGACCTGGGAGGGGCCGGAGCTGGAGCCGTTCGCCCACAAGGCGCGCGAGTTCGTGGACGCGGGTGTTCCGGTCGCCGCGATCTGCGGGGCGACGTTCGGCTTGGCCAAGGCGGGCCTGCTCGATACGCGCAGGCACACCAGCAATGTCGCGGAATTCCTGCTCTACAGCGGGTATTCGGGCGCCGAGCACTATGTCGACGAGCCTGCCGTCACCGACGGTGACGTGATCACCGCCAGTGCGAGCGCGCCGTTCGAATTCGCGCGCGAGGTGCTCGGCAGGCTCGGGGTGTACGAGCCGCGTGTGCTCGACGGCTGGTACCGATTGTTCGCCCACGCCGATCCGGCCGGGTGGGCGGTGCTCGCGGAGTACGACGCGCAGCATGCGTGAGCGAGGGATATCGGAGGCTCGGCATGACCGGTGAACAGGAGCTGTTCGCCACGGCGGCGATCACGTCGTTCCGTTTGAACGGTCAGTTCCTCGCGGTGGCCGAGGAACTGGCGCGACCGGCGGGTCTCACCGCCGCTTGGTGGCAGGTGCTGGGCGCGGTGTTGCGGACGCCGCTGCCCGTCGCCGGGATCGCCCGCGAAATGGGCATCACCCGCCAGAGCGTGCAGCGCATCGCGGATCTGCTGGTGGACAAGGGACTGGCCGAATACCGTCCCAACCCCGCGCACCGCCGCGCGAAACTCGTCGCAGTCACCGACGCGGGGCTGGCCGCGGTCCGCCGCATCGACCCGCAGCACAAAGTGATGTCCGAACGGCTCGCGGACGAACTCGGCCCCGAGCAGCTCGCGCGCACCGTCGAGATGCTCACGAAGCTGTCCGCCGCGATGAACGCGATCACCACCGACGCCGACTGAGGGCGGGATTTCCTCGAATGGCTCGAGCGCAGAAGGAATCACGCATCACGGCCGCTCGGTGCGCGTGACGGTGTTCGGACCGGAAGCGTCCAGCCCTGATCTGGTGGGCGGCTGTCGCGCACCAGATCAGGCCGTGAACGGGGACTTGGTCTTGCCGATCAGGTCGGCGACGGAGTCCACCACCATCGTGGGCCGGTAGGGGTAGGCCTCGAAGGACGCGCGGGTGGAGATGCCGGAGGTGACCAGGATGGTGCGCATGCCCGCTTCCAGCCCCGAGATGACATCGGTGTCCATCCGGTCGCCGATCATCACCGAGGACTGGGAGTGCGCGCCGATGCGACGCAATGCGGAGCGCATCATCAGCGGGTTCGGCTTGCCGACGTAGTACGGTTCGCGGCCGGTCGCGCGGGTGATCAGCGCGGCCACCGAGCCGGTCGCGGGCAGCGAACCTTCGCGGGACGGCCCGGTCGGGTCCGGGTTCGTCGCGATGAAACGGGCCCCTCGCTCGACCAACCGGATCGCGGTGGTGATCGCCTCGAAGGAGTACGTGCGGGTCTCGCCGAGCACGACGTAGTCCGGATCGCTGTCGGTCAGCACATAGCCGATCTCGTGCAAGGCGGTGGTGAGCCCGGATTCGCCCACCACGTAGGCGGTTCCGTTCGGCCGCTGTTCGCTCAGAAAGGTAGCGGTGGCCAGCGCGGAGGTCCAGATCGCTTCTTCCGGGATGTCCAGGCCGGTGTGGCGCAGCCGCGCCTGGAGATCGCGCGGGGTGCGGATCGAATTGTTCGTCAGCACCAGGAACGGCGTCTCGTTGGCGCGCAGTTCGGCGAGGAACTTGTCGGCGCCCGGGATGAGGTGGTCCTCGTGCACCAGCACGCCGTCCATATCGGTCAAGTAGGACAGGATCGGCTCGTCGTCTGCGGTCACGCGGGCCATTATCCGCTATCGCCCCGCGACCGAAACCGGCACGACCGGCCGGGCCGGTGCCGTCGGCATCTTCGGCCGCAGAAACATTCCACCCCCGGCACGGCGTTCTCCTGTTACGGCCGGTCGAGGTGGGCCTGCGATCGCCCCACTGCGAAGATCATCCGCGCCGGGCCATCGGCAGGGGCGGCGGCAGCGTTGGCTACTGTCGATGACGGATCGCGATGGCAGCGAAACGAAACGCGAGGAGCGTGGCAGATGAGCGGACTCAAGCTCGGATACAAGGCATCGGCGGAGCAGTTCGGTCCGCGTGAACTCGTGGAGATCGCGGTGCTGGCCGAGGAACACGGCCTGGACAGCGCCACCGTGAGCGACCACTTCCAGCCGTGGCGGCACAAGGGCGGGCACGCGCCGTTCTCGCTGGCCTGGTTGGCCGCGGTCGGCGAGCGCACCAAGCGCATCCAACTCGGCACCTCGGTGCTCACCCCCACCTTCCGCTACAACCCCGCGGTGATCGCCCAGGCGTTCGCCACCATGGGCTGCCTGTATCCGGAGCGGGTCATGCTCGGCGTCGGCACCGGCGAGGCGCTCAACGAGATCGCCACCGGGTACACCGGCGAATGGCCGGAGTTCAAGGAGCGTTTCGCGCGTCTGCGCGAGGCGGTCGACCTGATGCGCGCCCTGTGGACCGGCGACCGCGTCGACTTCGACGGGCAGTACTACAAGACCGTCGGCGCCTCCATCTACGACGTGCCCAAGGGTGGCATCCCGATCTACGTCGCGGCGGGCGGCCCGCTGGTCGCGCGATACGCCGGGCGCGCGGGTGACGGGTTCATCTGCACCTCGGGCAAGGGCATGGATCTTTACACCGAGAAGCTGATGCCCGCGGTCGCCGAGGGCGCGGCGAAGGCCGGACGCGGCGTGGAGGACATCGATCGGATGATCGAGATCAAGCTCTCCTACGACACCGACCCGGAACTGGCCCGGGAGAACACCCGCTTCTGGGCACCGCTCTCGCTCACCGCGGAACAGAAGCACAGCATCACCGACCCGATCGAGATGGAGGCCGCCGCCGACGCGCTGCCGATCGAACAGATCGCCAAGCGCTGGATCGTCGCGAGCGACCCCGACCAAGCGGTCGAACAGATCAAGCCCTACCTCGACGCCGGCCTCAACCACCTGGTCTTCCACGCCCCCGGCCACGACCAGCGGCGCTTCCTCGACCTCTTCCAACGCGACCTGGCCCCCCGCCTGCGCGCGCTGGCCTGACGTTTCCCGACCGGCACACCACGCGGTGGCCTTCTCGGCCGCGACGGTGTGCCACTCGCGCGATCACGCCCGGCGGAGGGCGAAGATGCGCAGGTCGCGGGTGGTGCGGGAGCGGTAGGCGGCGTAGGCGCCGGTGATGTCGACGAAGCGCTGGAAGATGGCGGTTTTATCCGGGTCCTCGACGGGGGTGGCGGTTACCTCGAAGCGCCGGCCCGCAATGGCGACTGTCGCCTTGGGGTTCGCCAGCAGATTGGCGGTCCAGGCGGGGTGATGGGCCTGGCCGAAATTGCTGCCGATCACGTAGAGCGTGTCGCCGTCGTGCACGTACAGCAGCGGCTGCGTGCGCGGTCGGCCGGATTTGCGACCGATGGTGGTGAGCAGGATGACCGGCGCGCCGATCGGTCCGAGCACGGTGTATTTGGCGTGGGTGCGTTCCAGGACCGCCCGGTCCAGCGGGGTGAGGGCGCGGACGAGCCGGGAACCGAGCTTCGTAGCCGCGAATCTACTTGCCGCGCGGGCGTATAGGTTGGTGCGCGAACCCCACTGCCGATCCGGAAATTGCTCAGCCATGCCCGGACTATAGCGGCGAGCGGCAACGGCCACGGCGGCTTCGGGAGGCGGCGCTGCTCGCGCTCTCGTTGTCGCGGCGAACCCGTCGCGTCGGGACTCGCCCCGAGCAGGTCCGCGTCGCGCTGGACCCGCTCTCGAGCGGGAGAGGCCCGGGTCACGCGGCCGGTGCCGACCGTCGCGTGGCACGGCCCGGTAGCCGCCGGTTCACTAAGCTCTCGGTCATGGCCGACAACGCTCCATCCGCCGTGTACATCGCCTCTCCCGAAGGCGACACCGGTAAATCGACGGTGGCGCTCGGGGTACTGCAGATGCTGTGCGCGACGACCGCGCGGGTCGGGGTGTTCCGTCCGATCACGCGCTCGACCACCGAGCCCGACTACATTCTCGAGCTGCTGCTCGAGCACAGTACGGCCGACATCGACTACGCGCAGGCGATCGGCACCACCTACGAGCAGGTGCACGCCGACCCGGACGCCGCGATCAGCGAGATCGTCATGCGCTTCCACGAGGTCGCGAAGATGTGCGACGCGGTGGTCGTGGTCGGCAGCGACTACACCGACGTGGCCAGCCCCAGCGAACTGCGCTTCAACGCCAGGATCGCGGTCAATCTGGGTGCACCGGTGCTGCTGGTGGTGCGCGGCGCGGACCGCACCCCGGCCGAGGTGAAGCAGCTGGCCGAGCTGTGCGCGGCCGAGCTGTCGCACGAGCACGCGCAGCTGGTCGCCATCATCGCCAATCGCTGCGACCCGGAGCGACTGGAGGAGGTGTGCGCGGCGCTGCGCGATTTCGGCGTCCCGTCGTGGACGCTGCCCGAGGTCCCGCTGCTGATCGCGCCCACCATGGCCGAGCTGTGCACGGCCGTCGGCGGCGAGATGTACAGCGGCGATCCGGAGTTGCTGCACCGCGAGGCGCTGAAAGTCATGGTCGGCGGCATGACGGCCGAGCACATCCTGGAGCGGCTGGTCGAGGGCGTCGTCGTGATCGCCCCTGGCGACCGCTCGGATGTGCTGCTCAGCGTCGTCAACGCGCATGAGGCCGAGGGCTTTCCGTCATTGTCGGGCATCATCATGAACGGCGGCCTGCTGCCGCATCCCGCGGTGGCGCGACTGATGACCGGCCTCAAGCCCAAGCTGCCGATCCTCACCACCGATCTCGGCACCTACGACACGGCGGGCGCGGCGTACCGCACCCGTGGTCGCATGTCCGCGGGCAACCCGCGCAAGGTCGACACGGCCCTCGCGCTGATGGAACAGCGCGTGGACGCCGCGGAGCTGTTGCGGCGCATCGACGTTCCGCCCAGCTCGGTGGTGACGCCGCAGATGTTCGAGTACCAGCTCATCGAGCGCGCGCGGGCCGATCGCAAGCGCATCGTGCTGCCGGAGGGCGACGACGACCGCATCCTGCGTGCGGCGGGCCGGGTGCTCCAGCGCAAGATCGCCGACCTGGTCATCCTCGGCGACGAGACCGCCGTGCGCGCCCGCGCCGCCGAACTGGGGGTGGACATCTCCGCCGCGGAGGTGCTCGACCCGCGCAGCTCCGGCTACCTGGACGAGTTCGCCGCCGAGTACGCCGAACTGCGCAAACACAAGGGCATGACGCTGGAGCGGGCGCGCGAAACCGTCGCCGACATCTCGTATTTCGGCACCATGATGGTGTACAAGGGGATCGCCGACGGCATGGTCTCGGGTGCGGCGCACACCACGGCGCACACCATCCGGCCGTCGCTCGAGATCATCAAAACGGTGCCGGGGGTCTCCACCGTCTCCAGCGTGTTCCTCATGTGCCTGGCCGACCGGGTCCTCGCGTACGGCGACTGCGCGGTCGTGCCGGACCCCAGCGCTCAGCAACTGGCCGACATCGCGATCTCCTCCGCGGCGACCGCCGGCCGCTTCGGCATCGAACCCAGGGTCGCGATGCTGTCGTACTCGACCGGCGAATCGGGCAGCGGGGCGGATGTGGACAAGGTGCGCGTGGCGACCAAGCTGGTGCGTGAGCGCGCGGCGGAGCTGCCGGTGGAAGGGCCGATCCAATACGACGCCGCGATCGAACCGACTGTCGCCGATACCAAGCTGCCCGATTCCGAAGTCGCCGGGCGCGCGACGGTGTTCGTGTTTCCCGACCTCAATACCGGCAACAACACCTACAAGGCGGTGCAGCGCAGCGCGGGCGCGATCGCGATCGGCCCGGTGCTGCAAGGGCTGCGCAAGCCGGTCAACGATCTGTCCCGCGGCGCGCTGGTGGCCGACATCGTCAACACCGTGGCGATCACCGCCATCCAGGCGCAGGACAGCTGATGCCGCCGCGAGCGGGCGACGCGGAATGATCGCGTCGTGATCGTGGTTGCCGTGCGAGTGCGGCGAGCCCGCCGGGTGCGGGCGCCGCGCGGGACACAGGAGGCGGGATGAGCAAGACGGCCGAGGGCATGGTGCTGGTGATCAACTCCGGCTCCTCGTCCATCAAATACCAGCTCGTGGATCCGGATTCGAGCGTGGTCGCGGCGTCCGGGATGGTCGAGCGCATCGGCGAGGACGAGGGCGGGATCGTGCATCGCGCCGACGGCTCGACCACCGAGCGTCGTGAGCCGATCGCCGACCACGCCGCCGGGCTGCGGCTGGTCTTCGACACCTTCGCCGCGACGGGCCACGATCTGGTCCGAGAGGGTGTGCGGGCCGTCGGGCACCGGGTGGTGCACGGCGGCGAGGTGTTCTACCGGCCCACGCTGATCGATGACGACGTGGTCGCCGCGATCACCGAACTCGCTTCGCTGGCGCCGCTGCACAATCCGGCCAACGTCGCCGGGATCGAGAGCGCGCGTGCGCTGCTGCCGGGAGTGCCGGAGGTCGCCGTCTTCGACACGGCGTTCTTCCACGGCCTGCCCGCCGCCGCGAAGACCTACGCCATCGACGCCGAAGTGGCCGCCGCGCACGGCATCCGGAAGTACGGTTTTCACGGCACATCGCACGAGTACGTGTCCGGCTGCGTGGCGCAACTGCTCGGGCGCGACCCTGCCGAGCTGAACCAGATCGTCTTCCACCTGGGCAACGGCGCGTCGGCCTCCGCCATCCGCGGCGGGCGTCCGGTCGACACCAGCATGGGACTCACCCCGCTGGAAGGTCTGGTGATGGGCACCAGGTCCGGCGATCTCGACCCCGGCATCGTGGCGCATCTGGCCCGATCCGCGCACATGGACATCGATGAGATCGACACCTTGCTCAACCGGGACTCCGGCATCAAGGGGCTGTCCGGCGTGAACGATTTCCGCGAACTACGCCGCCTCATCGCCGACGGTGACGAGGCCGCCCGGCTCGCCTACGACGTGTACATCCATCGGTTGCGCCGCTACCTCGGGGCGTACCTGATCGAACTCGGCGGCGTCGACGCGATCACCTTCACCGCCGGAGTGGGGGAGAACAGCCCGCAGGTGCGCGCCGATGCCCTCGCGGGCCTCACCCGGTTCGGCATCGAGGTCGACCCGGCGGCCAACACCGCCGAAAACCGTGGCGCGCGGCGTATCTCCCCGCCCGACGCGCCGGTCGCGGTCCTCGTGGTGCCGACCAATGAGGAACTGGCGATCGCCCGCGCCGCACGGCAGGTGGTCGACCGGCTCGATTAGATCCAGGTCTTCGCGCGGATCACGTTGGCCAGGTCGACCAGCGCGTAGCGATGCTTGCGATTGGGCGCTCCCCGAGCCAGCGAGCGCAGGCCCGCCTCGGTGCCCGCCCTGAGCTCGCGTTCGGTGAACGGCGCGCCGAACAGCGTGGCATCGGGGCGCTTCGGCGTGTTGCCCGCCTGGAGCCACGCCAGGGCGGCGCCGAGTACCAGCACCCGCATCTGCACCGCGCGACTCTCGCCCGCGGGCAGGCTCAGCACCCGCGACGCCGAGATGTGCAGGGTGGCCTCGTCGAGGTCGGCCACCGGCGCGGCCGTGAGCATCAGCAATACGGCGGTCATCCGCGCGGTGGTGAAATGCCGCGACGCGGCGGGCACGGCGTCCAGCGCCTGCACCGCCTCGTCCACCCGGTCGTCCGCGGCCAGTTGCCTGGCCAGCCCGAAGGCAGCGCTGACCACGGTGCGGTCGGTGCGCCAGACGGTCTCGTATGCCTTCTCGGCGTAGGCGCGCCACTGTTCGGGGTCGGGTGAATCCCAGTGCTGGAGCACGAGTTCGGCCGTGGCGGCGATGGCGAGCTGGGGTGCGATCTCACCGGGGAGCACCCGGAAGACCTCGTCGAAATTCGTGAAAGCGCGCTCGTACTCCCGGTCGAGCAATTCGGCCATACCGCGATACCAGCTCACCCGCCATTCCCGTTCGGGCAGCCGCGCGAGCAGGTCCAAGACCGTGGCGGACTCGCGCAGATCGAGCCGCACGCGCGCCTCGGCGAGGGTGAGTTCCAGGTCGAGCGTCTCCGGAGCGTTGCCGGGGTCGGACTCGGCTCGGTCTCGGGCGTGCCGCAGCGCCTCCAACGCGTGGGCTGGTTCCGGATGCACCGCGGCCGCGAGCAGGGGCGCCGACGGTTCGGCCGGGTCGAGCAGCGGGATCGGCAGCCCTGCCACCACGTCGAGGGCGTCCAATCCGCTGCTGCGGGGTCGGCCGTCGGTGTAGGCGTCGGTCTGGCTGATCAGCTCCTCGGTACCGAAACTGGCCCGTGGCGGCGTGAAGACCACCGACAGCTGCGGGTGCTCGGTGTCGGTCTCCAGCGCGAGGATCTTGCGCAGCACGCCCGACAACTGGGCCGACATCGCCCGGGCGGAGGGGAATCGGCGCTGCGGGTCCGGGTCGGTGGCGCACAGCAGCAGACGGTGGAAGGACTCGTAGCGTGCCAGCACCGGCTCGTCGGCGGGCTCGGGAAGTCCGTCGAGGTAACGCCCGTGCTCGGAGGGCATGTGCAAGGTGAGCACGGCCAGCGTGCGCCCCACCGTGTAGATGTCCGAGGCGATGGTCGGGCCGGTGCGCGCGAGCTCCGGCGCCTGGAATCCTCTGGTGCCGTAGAGGTTTCCGTAGGCCTCGATGGTGGTGACGGCGCCGAGATCGATCAGCTTGACCTGGTCCTCGGTGACCATGATGTTGTCGGGTTTGAGGTCGTTGTAGGTCAATCCGGTCGAGTGCAGGTAGTCCAGCGCGGGCAGGATCTCCAGCAGGTAGGCGATGGCCTCGGTGACCGGCATGCGCCGCGGGCGTTCGTAGGCGTCGAGGATGTCGCGCAGCGACCGGCCGCCCACGTACTCCATGACGATGTAGCCGACCGGTGTGCCGTCGTCGCCGGTGTGCTCGACGAAGTTGTAGATCTTGACGATGCTGGGATGCGCCATCTCGGCGAGGAATTGACGTTCGGACATGGCCACCGCCTGCGCTTCGGCGTCGCCGGTGTGCAGCAGGCCCTTCAGCACGACCCAGCGGTCGCTGACATTGCGGTCGATGGCCAGGTAGATCCAGCCCAGTCCGCCGTGGGCGATGCAACCCTGGATCTCGTACTGCCCCGCCACCATGTCGCCCGCGTGCAGGGTGGGGCGAAAGTCGAAGGGCACGTCGCAGGTCGCGCAGGTACCCGCCGTGGTCGCGGGCCTGGTCGCGGTCGCCCGGCCGACGGGTTTGCCGCAGCGCCAGCAGAATCGCCTGCCCTCGGAGACCACCGCGTCGGTGAGCACCGCGTCGCGCGGGTCGGCGGGCGTCACCGTCGGGATCGGCACCAGTCCCGCGCCGAGCCGCCGCACCACCGGACGGGTTCGCGCGGTGCGCACGCTGCGTCCGGAGGTGCGCAGCGGCGCCGATGTGGGGTCGGAGTCCGTTCGGCGAGTGCCTTCCTGCCCCGCTGCCTCGGTCCGCGCTGCCGTACCCCGCTCGTCGCGTGCCACCTCCGTGCCCGGGCCGTCGTCGGCCCCGGCAGCGAGCGTTGGTTCCGCGACGTCCAGGTCGGGGGCCGGTGGCTGCGGCCTTCCGGACCGTTCGTCGTCCGGCTCGCGGTTCCAGGCGACCGTGCCCGCGGTCGTGTCCAGGCGATGCACCTGCATGCGGGTCGCGTCCGGGTCGTTCTCGGCCTGCGGTTTCGACCGACCGGCCACACCGGTTGCGTCCTGATTCGAGGGCGGCTCGTGGTCTGTGCGCAGCGGCTCCGGTGCGGCCCCTGGACGATGCTCATGCGACCCGGTGACCCCGTCCTCGAACACATCGGCCGAACCGGGCCGTCCCGGGGCGGATTCGCCCGGGTCGGGCTCGGGAGCCGGCCGTGTGCTCATTGGCCTGTCAATCCTGATAGGTAGGAGCGGGTGGGGCGGGAACGGGGCCGAGGACGGTGAGATATTTCTGGTACAGCCCGACCCACGTGCCGTCGTTACGGATCCGTTCCAGCGTGCCGTTGACGAAGCGGACGAGATCGTCGTTGCCCTTGGGGATGCCGATGCCGTACGGCTCCTCGCTGATACTGCCGCCGACCAACTCCGTGTACGGGTCCTGCGCCGCCAGACCCGCGAGGACGGCGTCGTCGGTGCTGACCGCGTCGACCTGGCGCTGTTGCAGGACGACCAGGCAGTCGGCCCAGCTCGGCACGGTGAGGATGGTCGCGGCAGGTTGCTCGCGGCGCATGTGCTCCAGCGACGTGGTGCCGGAAACGATGCATACCCGACGGCCGGCCAAGTCGGCCAGGCTTCGGATCCCGGAGTTCTTCACCGCGAGCACCCGCTGATTCGCGTGCAGGTAGACGGTGGAGAACGCGACCCTCTCGCGCCGCTCGCAGTTGATCGTCATGGTCTTGGCGACCAGGTCGACGGTGCGGTTCTGCAACGCCGTCTCACGCTCGGCGGAGCCGAGGCTGCGGAACTCGATCAGATCCGGACTGCCGAGCAGGTCGCGGGCCACCTCCCGGGCGATGTCGGCGTCGAAGCCGACGATGGCGCCCGAGACCGGGTCGCGATAGCTGAACAGATTGCTGCCCGTGTCCAGCCCGACGAGCAGCCTGCCCCGCGCCCGGATCGCGTCGATCGCCGGGCCGCGCGCGGCGGCGCCCGCTCCGGTCGGGCGCAGGCTGGCGGTCGGGTCCCCGCACCGCGGTGTGCCCGGCGGCGGCGGGACCGGCGAATCGGTGAGCACCGGTACGGCTTTCGCGGGCAGCGGAGGATCGGTGTACTTCGGCGTCTTGGTCGGCAGCGGCGCGCTGGAATCGCTCGCGCAGCCGCTCGCCAGTGCCACCACCAGGACGACGGCTACCAGAATGCCGCGCGCGGATCTCATCGGTACTCCCGGAGCCGGGGCCACATGCCTAGTCCCACATAGACCGCCGCCAGAATGCCGAGCACCATCGCTCCCGCTCCCAAGAAGTCCAGGACCCGTGCCGCCTGGGAGATCTCGTCGCGCAGCGTGTCCCGGGTCTGCGCGATGCCTTGCTCGAGTGAACGGTCCAGCGCCTCCACCTGCGCGGTGGCGTCCGCGGAGCCGGGGCCGGTCGTCACCGCGGCCGCGCTGTTGAAATCGCCCTTCGCCAGCGCGTCGTTCATGCGCTGATGCGCCACCCGCCAGCGAGCCAGCGCCGGAACGGCGTTGCGCACCTCGCCCGCCGCGGGCGCGGAATCCGGGTAGTTGCCGATCAGATCGGCCAGCCGCTCGATGTCCGCGTCGTAGGTGCGGTCGTAGTCGCCGGTCGCGTCCCGGCGCACCAGCTTCAACGTCTCCGCCGCCCGCGCCTGCTGGGCCAGGATCCGGCTCTCGGTCAGCCGCGAGGAGGGCACCGCGCCGTCGTCGCGTGCGCTGATCATCGACGTCGCCGACACCGAGCCCGCGATCACCGTCCAGGCCAGCAGGATCAGCATGGCGGCCGAGGCGAGCAGCAGGCCCGGATTGAGCACCCGCCGCCAGCGACGCGCCAGATCCCGCTGGACCCAGACCAGCACGCCGAGGGTGAGGATCAGCAGGCCGATCGCGGGCCACGGTGGCCGCACGTGGTTGCGCTGCGCGGCCGTCACCGCCGCCGAGCGATGATTGTGCAATTCCTCGGCCATCGGGAGCAGCGTCGTCTGCATCTGGTTGGACGCCTCGCTCAAATACGCGGCCCCGACCGGATATCCGCTGCGATTGTTCGTCCGTGCGGTCTCCACCAGACCCGAGTACACCGGCAGCCCGGTAACTATGCCGGTGCGCAGCCGGGAATCCGGATCGCTCGCCGCGTTCGGCCCGACGGCGCGGTCGGACTGGGTCACCAATTCCGCGGCCGCCTCGCCCATCGCCTGCGTGTAGCGATCCCGTACCGCCTGCGGTTCCAGCCCGCCCGCGATGAAGGCGGTGCTGGCGGCGGCGTCGGCGATCGACAGCGAGGTGTAGAGCCGATGTGCGGAGTGGGCGTCCGGTTCGGTGTTGTAGAGCAAGACGTCCAGGCTCTGCTGGCGGTCGCCGACCGTCGCGGCGGTCACCGAACCCGCGGCCAGGCACAGGCCGATGAGCAGCAGTCCGAGCGCGATCAGCCGTCCCGGTGAGGAATTGGCGAACGAGAGCAAGTTGGCCAGGTCGATACGTTCGCGAACCACCGCGACGCTCAGCCCGCCCGGATCGTCCCGACCGGCGGGCTCGGGCGCGGACGACGGCCGGAGTTCGGCCGTCGTCGGCTCGGAGCTAGCCATGTCCACCTCCCCAGTTTGGGCCGCAAACGCGGTTTTTTCGACGGCTCGACCGTATATCCGGTCCACCCGTGCGTATTGGTGCGGAGTTTATTGTGGTCGTACGGGCGCCGCGGCGTGTGAAACACCCCCGGTTGGGAGGAAGCGGGGCGGGACAGTGTCGTAGCTGGACGAGGATGGGTACGAGATGCGTGGTGACGGTGACGGTTGGTCGCGTGGCCCCGACGGATTGCGGCACTGGGGTCGCTTCGGCGCCGCCGGACTTCTCCTGCGCGCTCCGCTCGCCGACGGCGGTTCGGCGGTACTGCTGCAACACCGCGCCCTCTGGAGTCATCAGGGCGGAACATGGGCCTTGCCCGGCGGGGCACGCGACAGCCATGAGACGCCCGTGCACGCGGCGGTGCGCGAGGCATGGGAGGAGGCGGGGATCGATGCCGACGACATCCGGGTGCGCGCCGAGCGGGTGACGGCGTCGGCCCTGAGCGGCTGGACCTATACGACGGTCGTCGCCGACGCGGTCATGACCCTGCCGACCACGGGGAATCGCGAGAGCACCGAGCTGGCGTGGGTCCCGGAGGACGAGGTGGAGGCCCGTCCCCTGCATCCGGGCTTCGCCGCATCCTGGCCCACCCTGCGCGCCGCACCCGCACGGGTGCTGCTCGCCGAGATCGGCGAGGACCGCGCCGTGGCCGCCGCGCTGCCGCGCACGCTGGACCTCGCCGGTCTCGGGTTCGTCTGGCTGCACTCGGATCCGGCCGGTCCTGGCGACTACGCCAGGATCATCGACGAGCCGGACGCGCAGGTCGTCGAGCCCGCGCAGAGCGGAAACACCGCGGTGGAGACCGCGCTTTCGTTCACCCGCGGGCAGGTGCTGTCCTGACCGCTGCGCTCACGCGTTCGCGAGCAGGGCCGTTTTGAGTTCGCGCGCCGCGGCTTCCGGATCGCGGGCCTCGGTGATCGCGCGCACCACGACGACCCGCTTCGCCCCGGCCTCCAGCACTTGCGCGAGGTTGTCGGCGTTGATCCCGCCGATCGCGAACCAAGGCCGGGTGGGATGGGCATCCGCCGTCGATCGGACCAGTTCGGGACCGGCCGCCTGCCTGCCGGGTTTGGTCGGGGTCGCCCAGATGGGGCCGGTGCAGAAGTAATCGATGTGCTCATCGATCGCGGCGAGTCCGGCCTGCGCGCGATTGTGCGTGGATCGTCCGATCACCACGTCCGGTCCGAGTATCCGGCGCGCGTACCAGGGCGGGAGGTCGGCCTGGCCGAGATGCAGCACGTCGGCGCCCGAGGCGAGGGCGATGTCGGCGCGATCGTTCGCCGCGACCAGGCCGCCGTGCCTGCGCGCGGCGGCCTTCAACTCGGCGAGCGCGCCGAGCTCGGCCTTGGCCTCCAGCGGGCCGAACTGGGCCTCGCCCGCCGATCCCTTGTCTCTGAGCTGGATGATGTCGACTCCGCCCGCGAACGCCGCCTCGGCGAACTTGGCCAGATCGCCCTTCTCCCGGCGTGCGTCGGTGCAGAGATACAGGAGCGCGTTCGCCAGACGTTCCCGCGGCGAGGCGGGTCGATTCGGGTGGGAGGGTTGCACGCCTTCGACGGTAGCCGCGCTACCGTGGGGATGCGAAACAGGAGGCAGGTGGATCGGATGCGGACTCTGGCCGTCGTCGGTGGCGGCGCCATCGGGCTCGCCGTGGCCTGGCGGGCCGCCGAAGCCGGTTGGTCGGTCACCCTGCTCGATCCGGCGGTCGCGACCGGCGCCTCCTGGGTGGCCGGGGGCATGCTCGCACCGCTGTCGGAGGGTTGGCCCGGCGAGGATCGGGTGCTCGAGTTCGGCGCGGCGTCGCTGGCCCGCTGGCCCGGATTCGCCGCCCGGCTCGAGGCCGCGACCGGAGTTTCGGTCTTCGTGGCAGACGAGACCATGACCGTCGCGCTGGACGCGGCCGACGCGGCCGACCTGCGCACCGTGGCCGATTGGGTCGGCGGGCGCGGGCACGAGCTGTCCATCCTGGATCGCGCCGGGGTCCGCGAGCGGGAACCGAACCTGGCCCGAACGGTGCGCGCCGCGCTGCTCGCGCCCGCCGAACCCGCGATCGACAATCGCAAGCTGGTCGCCGCGCTGCGGCGGGCGGCCGAGGCGGCGGGCGTCGGTGTGCGCGCCGAGTCCGTAGACTCGCTGACGGAACTTCCGCACGACCAAGTCGTGCTCGCCGCCGGAGCCGCGTCGGCGCAGCTGTGGCCCGGACTGCCGGTCCGCCCGGTCAAGGGCGAGATCCTGCGCCTGCGGCAACGGCCGGGCGTCGCTCCCGCGCCACGCCGGGTGATTCGGGCGCGGGTGCACGGGCGGCCGGTCTACCTGGTGCCGCGCGCCGACGGCATCGTCGTCGGCGCCACCCAGTACGAGGCGGGTTTCGACACCGCGGTCACCGTCGCGGGCGTTCGCGACCTGATCGCCGACGCCGAGGCGGTGTTCCCCGGCATCGGCGAATACGAGCTCGCCGAGGCGAGCGCCGGTTCGCGGCCGGGCAGCCCGGACAACCTGCCGTTGATCGGCCGGCTCACCGACCGGATCATCGCGGCCACCGGGCACGGCCGCAACGGCATGCTGACCGTGCCGCTCACCGCGGAAGCGGTGACCGGCCTGCTCGGCGGGGCAGCCTTGCCCGAGGCGGAAGCCGCCGACCCGCAACGCTTTTCGACGACTGTAGGAGGAAGCCGATGACGCTGTCATCCATCCCCATCGGTGTCACCGTGAACGGCGACGAGCACGAGTTCGCCGAGCCGCTCACCGTGCGCGAGCTGCTCGAACGACTCGGGTTGCCGTGCCGGGGCGTCGCGCTGGCGGTGGACGGCGCGGTCTTTCCCAAGTCGCGCTGGGACGAACCGGTCGGGCGCGGCTGGCAGATCGAGGTGCTGACGGCGGTTCAAGGTGGCTGAGGTCGCGACGGCATCCGAGCGGGCCGACGCCCCGCTGCGGATCGCCGACCGGGAATTCGGCTCCCGCCTGATCATGGGCACCGGAGGCGCGGAGAACCTCGCCGTCTTGGAGGAGGCGCTGATCGCCTCCGGCACCGAGCTGACCACCGTGGCCATGCGGCGGGTCGATGCCGCGGGCGGCACCGGCGTACTCGATCTGCTGAAGCGGCTGGACATCGCGCCGCTGCCGAACACCGCGGGCTGCCGTACCGCGGCCGAAGCGGTGCTCACCGCGCAGCTGGCGCGCGAGGCGCTGGGCACCAACTGGGTGAAACTCGAGGTGGTCGCCGACGAGCGCACCCTGCTGCCCGACCCGATCGAATTGCTCACCGCCGCCGAAGAACTCGTCGACGACGGGTTCGTCGTGCTGCCCTACACCAACGACGACCCGGTTCTGGCGCGCCGTCTGGAGGACACCGGCTGCGTGGCGGTGATGCCGCTGGGCGCGCCCATCGGCACCGGCCTGGGCATCGGCAACCCGCACAACATCGAGATGATCGTCGCCGACGCGAAGGTCCCCGTCATCCTGGACGCGGGCATCGGCACCGCGAGCGACGCCGCCCTCGCCATGGAACTCGGCTGCTCGGCGGTGTTGCTCGCCACGGCCGTGACCAGGGCCCGCCGCCCCGAACTGATGGCCGCCGCGATGGCGGATGCGGTCCGCGCCGGATACGCGGCCCGGCTGGCCGGGCGCATCCCGAAGCGGTTCTGGGCGCAGGCGTCGTCTCCGGCGCTGTGACGGATTCGCTCGAGTCCAGGGCAGGAATGTTGACGATCGCCCCCGCGTCGGCAGGGCTGTCTCGGCTTCGAACCCCCGAGCAGGGTGGTCCCGGAACGGCTCGTCCGAGCGGATCTCGGTGTGCAGCGCAGCCCGTTCCGATGGAGCAGCTGTCGTCGGTTGGGCGTGAGCGGCGCCGCTCGGCGGGCGGCGGCGTCGCTCACGCCCGCGACGAGAGCGGGCCGGGACGCGGCGGGCTCAGCCGTTGACGAAGGTGAGGTTCGTCGCGTCGTAGCGGGTGCCCGCGACCTGCTCGGGCGGGGCGGCGGCCTCGATGGCGGCGAGGTCCTCGGGGGACAGCTCGACGGTCAGTGCCGCGAGGTTCTCCTCTAGATTCCGTTGCCGCCGGGTGCCGGGAATCGGCACTACGTCTTCGCCCCGATACTGCACCCAAGCCAGAGCGAGCTGGCCCGCAGTGACTCCCTTCGCCACCGCCAATTCGTTCAGCTTCGCGACGATGGCCAGGTTCCGTTCGAGGTTGCCCTCGGCGAAACGGGGCTGGCTGCGCCGCACGTCGGTCTCGGCCAAGCCTTCGACCGAGTTGTAGCGGCCGGTGAGGAATCCGCGCCCGAGCGGGGAGAACGGAACCACGCCGATGCCGAGTTCACGGCATACCGGCAGGATCTCCGCCTCCAGATCGCGGGTCCACAACGACCACTCGCTCTGCAACGCGGCGATCGGATGCACCGCGTGCGCCCGCCGGATGGTCTGCCCGCCCGCCTCCGACAGCCCGAGGTGGCGGACCTTCCCCGCCCGCACCAGCTCCGCCATGGCTCCGACGGTCTCCTCGATCGGCACCTGCGGATCGACTCGGTGCAGGTAGTAGAGGTCGATGTGATCGACCCCGAGCCGGCGCAGCGACGCGTCGCACGCCTGCCGCACGTAGGCGGCGTCGCCACGGATCCGGGTGGGCTCCCCCAACCGGTTGGCGAAGCCGAACTTCGTCGCCAGCACCACCTCGTCGCGGCGCCCCGCGATGGCCCGTCCGATCAATTCCTCGTTGTGCCCGGCGCCGTAGAAGTCGGCGGTGTCCAGCAAGGTCACCCCCAGGTCGAGGGCGTGGTGCAGAGTGGCGATCGACTGCGCGTCGTCCGCCGCGCCGTAGGCGTGACTCATACCCATGCATCCCAGGCCCTGCGCGGAGACCGCCAGTTCACCGAGCTGCCGGGTGGGGACGTCGATCATGTTGCTACCTCCTGAACTCGAAACCATCGGTTCCGACGCTAAGAGCTGGAGCGCACTCCATGTCAACCGCGCGCGGACGCGATCAGGTGTGCGCGGCGGGAGGCGTGGATACCCTCGGCGGCGGTTACATCCTCTCCGAACCGGAAGACTGCTGCGGAACTCGCGCAGCCGGGCCCGAAGTTCCGTCGTGCAGGACACCTCACCTTGCGCAGAAAAGCTGTACTCCAGAATGGAGACATTCTCCGAAGGCTGATATACAGTCGCTGTCGTTGGAGATGAAGAGTCTGGTTGGCCGGGCAGGTGAACTGCCCGGAGAGCAAGAATCACCATCCCCTCCGGCGGAGAAGAGAATCCGGTGCAGTCGACCGGACCGCCGGAGGGGATGACATACCGCAGGTCTAGTTCGTCGATCCGGGAGGTGGTCGCTGAGACAGGTACCTACACCTTGCGCGCCCGGGAAGAAGTGCCGGGCGCGGTGTTCGACGTCGGCTCTGCGGGTCGGCGATTGGAATTGCTATCAAACCCCCTCGATCCCGGGCCCCGGTGAACAGTGCGCCGGGGCCCGTCGGCGTCGTGACCAGAGGTGTTGTGCAGCACACCGACCCCACCGACGCCTCCAGTGCAGCGGACCGGCTCGATGACGAGGACTCTCGCGCCTACAGCATGGGCAGGGCGGCCGGAATTCTCAGCTCGCCGAAGCCCCATGTCGGCTTGTCGTCGGCGGCCGTGGCGTGTCAGCTCGCCGAGGAGCGGTCCGTGAGATGACTGTAAAGTTGCGTCAGCTCTCGGTGGATGCGGCTCGCCGTTCGTAGCGTGCACGGGCTCGGTCGTACGCGGTGCGGAGCAGGTCGCGGGTCGTCTCATCGGTCCGGCTGTCTGGGTTCACTATCGCGAGCCAACCGGCGGAGCCGTAGACGGGATGCGGGAACACGGTGTCGGTGACGCTGTGGTCGAGATTCGGGGGTAGCTCACGCGGAGCATGGCCGGTCCAGTGGGTGAAGGCTTCTTTTCCGGCGGCGATGTTGACGCGGAAGGTGTCGGGGCGGTCCAGGCGGGACCGCTCGTCGTCCGGATAGTTCTTGGTGACGATTGTCGCGAAGGGTTGGGTCGCCTTCGGCACGCCGCCGTCTGGTGAGTAGTAGAAGAACGTGTCGCCCCAGCTGATCTGCGGGGAGCCGTCGCCGGGTCCGGGGCGGAGGGTCAACACGCCCTCGAGAGCCGATACGAAGTCGATGATCTCGTCGATGGTCATGGTTCCAGCGTTTCATTGAGGTGCTTGTGGAGACTTTGGGACGGATATCGAGGATAGGTAGGGTGCCAACTCTCAACTCGTCCATGCGCACGGTCGATGTCGCGCGCCGCGCCGGGTACTCCGTGCAGCAGATTCGCAACCTGGAGCGGGACGGCGTACTGCCGTCCGCGCTGCGCACGGCATCGGGCTATCGCAGGTACGGGGAGATCCACCTGCGTTGCGCGCTGGCCTATCGGGCGCTGGCTGCCGGTGTCGGCCCGGTCGAGGCCAAACGAATCGTTCGCGCGGTTCACGAGAGGCCTATCGCCGAGGTGCTCGCGCTGCTCGACGCGGCGCATGCCCGGCTCGACCGGGAGCGCCGGGATCTCGGGCTCGCCAAGCGGGCGGCCGCAGCGATCTCCGCCGAACCGATCGATGACGTGCGTCCATCGGATTCGATGAGCGTGTCCGAGCTCGCCGCGGCGCTCGGCGTGCGCCCGTCGACGTTGCGGCATTGGGACGCCGAGGGATTGGTGGTTCCGGACCGCCCCACCGCACAGGGAGTGCGACGGTACTCGCCCGCGCAAGTGCGAGATGCCCGGATCGTCCACCAGCTCCGCAGCGCCGGATACCGCGTCGACAGCCTCCGGATTCTGATGCCGGACCTGCCGCGCGGCGACCGTTCCGAAGACGTCGAAGCCGCGCTGGCGGCTCGGGACGCGAGCATCACGGCCCGCTCTCGTGCGCTTCTCGACGCGGCCGCCGCGCTCACCGCCGTGATCGCGCTCGCGGGAAGCTCCCAGTCGGAAACCGGCGCAGGCGAGAACGGACCGCCCGGCTCTCGCTCGCTGGAGTGACGAGCTGCCCATTCCGCTGCTACACGAACTTCGCGCTGGCCGGCTCGCGGTACGAGATCGCCACAGTGGATCCGGCGTTCGCCAAGACGCTGGCCGGATGTACGGAGATCGGGGGCGCTGTCTACCAGGGGCCTCGCGCGAAATAGAGTACCGGAGATGTAAACCGGTCTGCGTTGGATCCTGGTGGTGGATCGACCATGTAGTCGGTCAGTTCTTTGGCCGATGCTGTTTTCAGGGCGGTCACCGTGGCCCAGCTGCCCTCGTGCATGTCGAAATTTCCCGGTGGCGGCCAAAAGGTGTACACCTCGGGTGATCTGCTACTGCCCTCGCCAACAAAGCGCCCGGTGAAAACTCCAACATGGGTTAAGGGATACTCGTCGGTAGCCCACACGATCAAATCACCGCGCCGCGGCTGAGGGCACAGGTGATCACCCGGTGTGAAGAGTTGCAATCCATGGGGTGCGAGCATTCGCTTGAAGCGTTCTCCCCATGCATCGGAATCGTCCTGGATCGATTCCGAGACCTTCCCCCCGTGCTGTCGGTACCAATTCGAGGGCTCATTCAGTGGGAACCACTCGTACATTCGACGGATGTCGGCGTGTTCCAGCACGCCGGAACGGACTCCGGCCTCCAGGATCAAGTCCCAGCAGGACAGCACCGCGTCCCGGTTCACCGGCGGTCGAGGCGTTCCGTCGGGTGAGCGTGCCCACATCTCGAACGTCCGATTCGGTTCAACCATATTTCCCCATGTCGCCTCGATGCCCAGCATCGTGTCCAGTTCGTCCGCGACCAACAGCGGCGCATCCGGCCTGCGCCCACCAGCGATCTCACCGGGGGCGGACACTGCTGTATCCGACGACGCGAATTCGCTTCGTGCGACCCGATATCCACAGTGCTCGTCGGTGTCGAGGCTGTGTTCGGCGACTCCATGCCGAAGCTCCCCGGTAACGGCATCGCTATGACCTTTACGCCATTTGACCGCCTTGCTGGTGGCCCCGAGGAGGCGATGGACAGCCTCACCCATGACACGGCCGAACTCATTCATCGGTCGTCGGGGAGTCCGGATCGCATAGTGGCCGGGGCCGCCCCTCCAGGTCGGGCAGCGCGAAGCTGTACTGCCCGTTCAACTCCAGTTGGGCGCGGATGAACGCCGACCAGCCGCGTCACGTCGGTATCCAGCATTGGATAGCCTCGTCCACGCAACAGGCTGCTCAGGCCTTGGTCGAGGTAGACGGTGTTCCACAACACGACGCAGTTCAGGACGAGCCCGAGGGCCGACAGTCCTGCATCCCTTTGTAGTAGGCCCGGTACATCTCGCGCTTCTTCCGTGGGAGACGGAGCGTGCCAAATCGCGATGTCCGCAATGAGGTTCGACTGGCGCTTGCCTTCGCGGCGATAGATTTCTCGTCGGCCAGCCGTCGGATATGCAGGTTTTGAAGATCCGCCCATAGTGGGCGATGCGCGGCAGCCGCTGATCGGGCAGGTTCGCCAGCTTCGGCCTGTACTGGAAACCCAATAGATGCAGCAGCCGAAGACGATGTCGCTGTAGGAACCGGTGTCGGTGATGATCACAAGGCCACCTTTCCATCAGCCGCGGCAGGAACGGCCTGGCCGTGCACAACTTCCCAGCCAACTCGGCCAGGCGTTGCCCGTCCAACTCGGCGAACCCGGCGGGCACAGCTCGTCGATTGCCTCGACCGCGTGACAGCTCCAAGCGAGTGACATTCTTCTCGATCATGTCTCACACCACATCGACACCGATGTAGAGGTTGAATTCATCGCCTACCTCATGAGCCGGCGCGGCCGGATCAAGCTCAGATCCACCTCACCCGTCCCGATCGCCTGGAGGTCGCCCAGCTGGCGCAAAGCCTTGACCATTCCCTTCGATGAGGTGCGTATTGTGCCCTCGCAGCGGCTCCAGCTCGCTGACCCGTGGCTCGGCGTCTTCCGGGACGTCCACAGCCGCATCAGCGCCGCCCCGTTCCCGGCCTGCTCTGGTCGCTGATCCGGCTCCAACATCGCCGGCCGTGGTGCGGCCTTCGGCGACCAACGCCCCCACGTGGTGATGCCCGGCCCGGCAACAGCGCTTTGTGTGATCGCAGCCAGTCGAACTGCTCACCTGCGTTCCGGCCAAGGTGCGCTGCGTGAACGGCGCATGATCCCCGGTGACGTCGCGCCGCCGCTCCATGTCGCCGAATTGCTGGGTCGGTGCGGGTCGAGCCCCTAGGGGTAAGCCCGCGTCCTCATCCTCGAGGATGAGGCAACTCGACACCATTTATCGACGCGCGCGGCCGCGATCTGCGGAATGCTGGGCGGCATGATCGAGCTGAGGGGCCTGACCAAGCACTACGGGCAGACCGTGGCGGTGCAGGATCTGTCCTTCACCGTTCGACCGGGACAAGTGACGGGGTTCCTGGGACCGAACGGCGCGGGCAAGTCGACCACCATGCGGATGATTCTCGGATTGGACAAGCCCACCGCGGGCACTGCCCTGATCCAGGGCAAGCCGTACCACCAACTGGACCATCCTCTGCGCACCGTCGGCGCGCTGCTCGACGCCAAGTGGGTGCATCCGAACCGGTCGGCGCGCGCCCATCTGGAATGGATGGCCGCGTCCAACGGCATCGCCAAGTCCCGTGTGGAGGAAGTGCTGCGGCTGGTCGGCCTTTCGGAGGTGGCGGGCAAGTCCGCGGGCGGATTCTCGCTGGGCATGTCGCAGCGGCTCGGCCTGGCCGGCGCGCTGCTCGGCGACCCGCAGGTGCTGCTGTTCGACGAGCCGGTCAACGGCCTGGACCCGGAGGGCATCCTGTGGATCCGCCGGTTCATGCAGCGGCTGGCCGCCGAGGGCCGCACGGTGCTGGTCTCCAGCCACCTGCTGTCGGAGATGGCGCAGACCGCCGAGCACCTGGTGGTGATCGGTCGCGGCAAGCTCATCTCCGACTCGACCACCCAGGAGTTCATCGAGCGCGCCTCCGAGCAGTCGGTCCGGGTGCGCAGCCCGCAGCTCGACCAGCTGCGCAGTGTGCTCACTTCCAACGGCATGACCGTCCGCGAGGACGGGGCGGGCCCCGACGGGCCGGCGCTCGTGGTGGCGAACGTGACCAGTGACGCGGTCGGCAAGCTGGCCGGTGCGAACGAGATCACGCTGTTCGAGCTGGCTCCGCAGCGCGCTTCGCTGGAGGAGGCGTTCATGCGGATGACCGGCGGCGCCGTGGAGTACCACGGCGAAGGCTTCGATCAAGTTATGGGAGGTGCGCTCTGATGGGTGTGCTGGCAGCGGAACGAATCAAGCTCACCTCCACCAGGTCGCCCTGGTGGTGCTCGGCGATCGTCGTCGCCCTCGCGCTCGGCATGGCCGCGTTGCTCGCCTCGGTGGCGCGCGCGTCCTACGGCAAGGAAGGCGCGATCGACCTGACCGTCTCCACGGCGGTGGCCGGGATCAGCGGCTTCGGCGTGATGGTCCTGATGATCATGGCGACTCTCACCGTGACCAGCGAATATCGCTTCGGAATCATCCGGACGACGTTCCAGGCCACCCCGCACCGGGCCAAGGTCATCCTGACCAAGGCCGGGCTGGTGGGCGTGTACGGCGCGGTGCTCACCCTCGTGCTGGTATTCCTCGCCTACCTGGTGGCCAAGGCCCTCGGCGGTCCGGACGCGGGGGCGACCCTGACCCTGTCCAGCCCGGACGATTGGCGGGAGGTCTACGGCATCCCGATCTACGCGTTCCTGTGCGTCCTGCTCGCGGTCGGCGTCGGCGTGCTGGTGCGGCAGTCCGCCGCCGCGATCTCGCTGATCGTGCTGTGGCCGCTGCTCATCGAGGGACTGCTCGGGGCGTTCGGCAGCTTCGGCCGCAACGTCACCCCGTTCCTGCCGTTCGCGAACGCCAACCACTTCTTCAGCGCGGCCCCGTCCACGGCCAACTGGCATTGGGGACCGTGGGGCAGCCTGCTGTACTTCACCGCTTTCGTCGCGATCGTCTTCGGCGCGGCCCTGGTCGTGGTGAACCAGCGCGACGCGTGACCAGCGCCGGGGAGCCGCCCAGCTACCCGAGTCGCCCTCCCTCGCCACTCGGGTGGTAGGAGCGCCGACCTTGTCGGGAGGTCCGGCGCTTCGCCCACCGCCCGTCACTGCCCGGCGGACGGTGCGGCGATCGGCCCGGTGCGAATATGCCTTCGCGCCGGGCCGATCGTGCGTGTGAACATCGAGGAAACTATGCCGCGCGCCGCTTCCGAGACCCGTTCTCGCCCGAGTAGCCTCGATTCGGCAACCAGCTCGTTATCCATCGCCGAGCCCGACGGTGTGCTCGCCGAGGTTCGTAGCGGAGGTGGCAGATGGCGATGATCGGTAACCCGTCCACGCCTGGCGGGCTGAGATACCCTCGGGGCGTGAGTGAAACACCTTCCGGCGGCGCCGAGTCGAGGCCGAGGCCGGAGGCCGATGGAGGCGTACCGCCCGAGGTGGTCATTCCGTTGGAGCCGTCCGAGGCGGTCGATCCTCCCCGCCGTACCGGCGGATTGCGCCGCGGCCAGCTGTCCGCGCTGGTGAGCGCGGCGAATCAGCGGGCCGACCTGATCGGCGTGCTGCGTAGGGCGCGCAGGCAGTTGCCGGGGGACCCCGCTTTCGGTGATCCGCTCTCGGTTTCCGGGCCCGGTGGCGCGCGAGCGGTCGCGCGCGCGGCGGACAAACTGGTCGGCGACACTCCCAGCGCGGCGCGCGAGATCGGTTTCGGGGCCTTGCAGGTCTGGCAGGCCGCCTTGGAGCGAGTTGGACGCGGCAGAGGTAACCAAGAGGTAACTGTCATGTTCACCGACCTGGTGGCCTTCTCGCGATGGTCGCTGTCGGCGGGTGACGAGGCCACCCTGGAACTGCTGCGCAAGGTGGCCAAGGCCATCGAGCCCCCGATCGCCGAGCGCGGCGGACACGTGGTCAAGCGAATGGGCGATGGGGTGATGGCCGTGTTCCCCTCGGCGGACCGGGCGGTGCGCGCCGCCGTGACCGCCAAGCGCAACCTCGCCGATGTGCAGGTGCGCGGCTACACCCCGCAGATGCGGATCGGTTTGCACACCGGTTCGCCGCGCGAGATCGGCGGCGACTGGCTGGGCGTGGACGTCACGATCGCCGCCAGGGTCATGGAGGCGGGCGGCAACGGGCACACCATGCTGTCGGAGGTCACGCTGCGGGAATTGCGGCCGGAGACGCTGACGGAGTTGGGTCTGACGGTCAAGCCCTACCGCCGCAGTCTCTTCGCCGCGCCGTTGAACGGCGTCCCCGACGGCCTACGGATCTTCCGGCTGTCGAAGAGCTAGGCGTCTGCCGAGCCTTCGTCCCTACCCGAGCCACCAGACCAGCGCGCCGCCCGCCGCGAGGACGGCGCAGACGGCGAGCGCGATCGACAGCGGCCGGGCCGTCTTCCAGGTGGTGTAGGCGCCGCCGAGCAGGAAGCCGGACAGGGCGAACAGAACGATCACGGTGACGTCGCTGGACACCGTGCCCATCTTGCTCCAGCCCGGTCGGCCACCTCGGTGCGGGTGGCGTATCCGGTGCCCGGGTGTCACAGGGCAATTAACAAGCACGCATGCTTGCTTTTTTCTTACCCGGATGTGATGCTGGTCGCGGAACGCGGACTTCACGGATGCGGCATGCGGCTCATCCTGACGGTTCGCCGTACAGGAGGCATTCCCGCTGATGAGTATGCTCGCCGCCGACCCGGACGTGCTCCGGATCGGCAACTGTTCCGGCTTCTACGGTGATCGGTTCGGTGCCATGCGCGAGATGCTGGACGGGGGACAGCTCGACGTGCTCACCGGCGACTATCTCGCCGAACTCACCATGCTGATCCTCGGCAGGGACCGGATGAAGGACCCGGACCTGGGCTACGCCAAGACCTTCGTCAAGCAGATCGAAGACTGCCTGGGCCTGGCGCTGGAGCGCGGCGTGCGCATCGTGGCGAACGCGGGCGGTCTCAACCCGGCCGGTCTGGCGGAGAAGCTCCGCAAGGTCGCCGCCGACCTCGGACTGGACGCGAAGATCGCGCACGTCGAGGGCGACGATCTGGTCGCGCGCGCCGCCGAACTCGGTTTCGGCGCGCCGCTGACCGCCAACGCCTATCTCGGTGCGTGGGGCATCGTCGAATGCCTGAACGCGGGCGCGGACATCGTGGTCACCGGCCGGGTCACCGACGCGTCGGTGATCGTCGGCCCGGCCGCCGCGCACTTCGGCTGGGGCCGAACGGATTACGACCGGCTGTCGGGCGCGGTGGTGGCCGGGCACGTCATCGAGTGCGGCACCCAGGCCACCGGCGGCAACTACGCCTTCTTCACCGAACTCGCCGACCTGGGCAGGCCCGGCTTCCCGATCGCGGAGATCCGCGCCGACGGCAGCAGCGTCATCACCAAGCACGCGGGTACGGGCGGCGCGGTCACCGTCGACACTGTCGAGGCCCAGCTGATGTACGAGATCCAGGGACCTCGCTACGCCGGACCCGACGTGACCTCCCGCCTGGACACCATCCGGCTCGAGCAGGACGGGCCGGACCGGGTGCGGATCAGCGGCGTCACCGGTGAGGCCCCGCCGCCCCGGCTCAAGGTGTCGCTGAACACCCTCGGCGGTTTCCGCAACGAGATGGAGTTCGTCCTCACCGGTCTGGACATCGAGGCGAAAGCGGAGCTGGCGCGGCGGCAGCTGGAGTCCTGGCTGCCGGTCCGGCCCGCCGAGCTGACCTGGACCCTGGCCCGCCTGGACCGGCCGGACGCGCAGACCGAGGAGCAGGCCAGCGCGCTGCTGCGCTGCGTGGTGCGCGACCCGGACCCGAACAAGGTGGGGCGCGCGTTCTCCAACGTCGCGGTGGAGCTGGCGTTGGCCAGCTACCCGGGATGCAGTTTCACGACGCTGCCTGGCCACGGATCTCCCTACGGCGTGTTCACGCCCGGGTTCGTCGACGCCGCCGAGGTGCCGCACACGGCGGTGCTGCCCGATGGCGCCCGCGTCGAGGTCGCGCCCTCCACGGAGACAGCCGAACTCACCGAAGTCGCCGAGCCGCCCGCTCCGGAGCCACTGCCCCCCGGGGAAACCCGCCGCGTGCCGCTGGGGACGATCGCCTTGGCCCGTAGTGGTGACAAAGGCGGCGACGCGAACGTCGGCGTGTGGGTGCGCACCGACGAGCAATGGCGCTGGCTGGTGCATACGCTCACCGTGGAGCGCGTCAAGGAATTGCTTCCGGAAGCGGCCGCGCTGACGGTCACGCGGCACGTCCTGCCCAACCTGCGGGCGCTGAACTTCATCATCGAAGGCCTACTCGGTCAGGGTGTGGCCTATCAGGCCCGCTTCGATCCGCAGGCCAAGGGACTCGGCGAATGGCTGCGGTCTCGTCACCTCGACATTCCAGTGGAGCTGCTGTCATGACGAAACTCTGGGAGACGCCGGAACGGCGCGAATTGCGTTCCACGGTGCGCGGATTCGTAGAACGCGAGATCCTGCCGTACCTGGACGGCTGGGAACGCGCCGGGGAGATCCCGCGCGAGCTGCACAAGAGGGCAGGCGCGCTGGGCCTGCTCGGCGTGCAGTTCCCGGAATCCGTCGGCGGGTCCGGTGGCGACGGCGTGGACGCGATGATCGTCTGCGAGGAGATGCACCAGGCCGGTGCGTCCGGCGGAGTGTTCGCCTCGCTGTTCACCTGCGGCATCTCCGTGCCGCACATCATCGCCTCGGGCGACGCCGGGCAGATCGAGCGCTGGGTGAAGCCGACGCTGGCGGGCGAGAAGATCGGCTCGCTGGCGATCACCGAACCCGGCGGCGGCTCCGATGTCGGGCACCTCACCACCACCGCGCGCCGCGACGGCGACCACTACGTCGTCAACGGCGCCAAGACCTACATCACCTCCGGCGTCCGCGCCGATTTCGTCGTCACCGCGGTGCGCACGGGCGGCTCGGGTTCCGGCGGCATCTCGTTGCTCATCATCGACAAGGACACGCCGGGCTTCACGGTCAGCCGCAAGCTGGACAAGATGGGCTGGCTGGCCTCCGACACCGCCGAGCTGTCCTACGTCGACGTCCGGGTGCCGGTGGAAAACCTGGTCGGGCCGGAGAACTCCGGGTTCTTCCAGATCGCGGGCGCGTTCGTCAGCGAGCGCGTCGGCCTCGCGGTGCAGGCGTATTCCAGCGCCCAGCGCTGCCTGGACCTGACCTTGGAGTGGGTGCGCAACCGGGAGACCTTCGGCCGTCCGCTGATCAGCAGGCAGGCGGTGCAGAACACGGTCACCGAGATGGCGCGGCGCATCGATGTCGCCCGCGTCTACACCCGCGAGGTGGTGCGGCGCAGCGCCGAAGGCGAGACCGACCTCATCGCCGAAGTGTGCTTCGCCAAGAACACCGCGGTGGAAGCGGGCGAGTGGGTGGCCAACCAGGCCGTCCAGCTGTTCGGCGGTCTCGGTTACATGCGCGAATCCGAGATCGAGCGCCAGTACCGGGATATGCGCATCCTCGGCATCGGCGGCGGCACGACCGAAATCCTCACCGGCCTGGCGGCGAAGCGAATGGGGTACCAGTCATGACCATCCTGCGCAGCGCCCTCGACACCACCGCGCCGGAGTACGAAGCCGCGGCCGACGCCATGACGGCCAAGCTCGCCGAGGTCGAGGCCGAGTTCGCCAAGGCCATCGCGGGCGGCGGTCCGGACAAGCTGGCCCGGCACCGCAAGCGCGGCAAGCTGACCGCGCGCGAGCGCATCGAATTGCTCGTCGACGAGGACTCGCCGTTCCTGGAGCTGTGCCCGCTGGCGGGCTGGGGCAGCGAGTTCCACGTCGGCGGCAGCACCGTCGCCGGTATCGGCATCGTGGAGGGCGTCGAGTGCATGATCGTCGCGCCCGACCCGACCGTGCGCGGCGGCACCTCGAACCCGTGGACGTTGCGCAAGACGTTGCGCATCAACGACATCGTGCGGGAGAACCGGTTGCCGGTGATCTCGCTGGTGGAATCCGGCGGCGCGGACCTGCCCACGCAGAAGGAGGTCTTCGTCCCCGGCGGCCGGATGTTCCGCGATCTCACCCAGGCGTCGGCGGCGGGCATCCCGACCATCGCGCTGGTGTTCGGCAACTCCACCGCGGGCGGCGCCTACATCCCCGGCATGTCCGATCACGTGGTGATGATCAAGGAGCGCTCGAAGGTATTCCTCGGCGGTCCGCCGCTGGTCAAGATGGCCACCGGCGAGGAGTCCGACGACGAATCCCTCGGCGGCGCGGACATGCACGCGCGGGTCTCCGGCCTCGCGGACTACTACGCGTTGGACGAGCAGGACGCGATCCGCATCGGCCGTTCTATCGTCAAACGGCTGAACTGGCGCAAGCAGGGCCCGGCCCCGCGCGCCGAGGTGATCGAGCCGCTCTACGACCCGGAGGATCTGCTCGGCATCGTGCCGTCGGATCTGCGGATCCCGTTCGACCCGCGCGAGGTGATCGCCCGCATCGTCGACGGCTCGGACTTCGACGAGTTCAAGCCGCTCTACGGCAGCAGCCTGGTCACCGGATGGGCCGAACTGCACGGATATCCCGTCGGCATCCTGGCCAACGCGCGCGGTGTGCTGTTCTCCGAGGAGTCGCAGAAGGCCACCCAGTTCATCCAGCTGGCCAACAAGACGAACACGCCACTGCTGTTCCTGCACAACACCACCGGCTACATGGTGGGCAAGGAGTACGAGCAGAAGGGCATCATCAAGCACGGCGCGATGATGATCAACGCCGTCTCCAACTCGAAGGTGCCGCACATCTCGGTGCTGATGGGCGCGTCCTACGGGGCGGGCCACTACGGCATGTGCGGCCGGGCCTACGATCCGCGGTTCGTCTTCGCTTGGCCCAGCGCGAAATCCGCCGTCATGGGCGGCGCGCAGCTGGCGGGCGTCATCTCGATCGTCGGCCGGGCCGCCGCTGAGGCCAAGGGCCTGCCGTTCGACGAGGAGGCCGACGCGGGGATGCGCGCCATGGTGGAGGCGCAGATCGAGGCGGAGTCGCTGGCGATGTTCATGTCCGGGCGGCTCTACGACGACGGCGTCATCGATCCGCGCGATACCCGCACCGTGTTGGGAATGTCCTTGTCGGCCATTCACAACGCCCCGATCAAAGGCGCCGACGGCTTCGGCGTCTTCCGAATGTGAGGCCGAATATGACCGCATCACAGAGCGATTCGATCAGCGGCGACCGGGTGACGGGCGGGCTCACGAACGTACTCGTCGCGAATCGCGGCGAAATCGCCCGGCGGGTCTTCGCCACCTGCCGCCGGATGGGCCTGGGCACCGTCGCGGTGTACTCCGACGCGGATGCCGCCGCGCCGCACGTCAGCGACGCGGACGCCGCCGTGCGGCTGCCCGGCAGCACGCCCGCGGAAACGTATCTGCGCGGTGAGCTGATCATCGAGGCGGCGCTGGCCGCGGGCGCCGACGCCATCCATCCCGGTTACGGATTCCTCTCCGAGAACGCCGAATTCGCCGAGGCCGTGCTCGCCGCCGGGCTGGTCTGGATCGGACCGCCCGTCGAGGCGATCGAGCAGATGGGCTCGAAGGTCGCGTCGAAGAAGATGATGGACGCCGCCGGAGTGCCGGTGCTCGCCGAACTGGATCCGGCGCAGGTCACCGAGGCGCACCTGCCGGTGCTGATCAAGGCGTCGGCGGGCGGCGGCGGTCGCGGCATGCGCGTGGTCCGCGAGCTGGCCGACCTGGCTCCGCAGATCGAGGCGGCCCGGCGCGAGGCGGAATCCGCGTTCGGCGACCCGACGGTCTTCTGCGAGCGCTACCTCGAGACCGGTAGGCACATCGAGGTCCAGGTGATGGCCGATACGCACGGCGTCATCTGGGCGGTGGGCGAGCGCGAATGCTCTATCCAGCGCCGCCACCAGAAGGTGATCGAGGAGGCGCCTTCGCCGCTGGTGGAACGCACCCATGGCATGCGGGCGCGGCTGTTCGAGGCGGCGCGCCTGGCGGCGGGCGCGATCGGCTACACCGGCGCGGGCACCGTGGAGTTCCTCGCCGACGAACAGGGCGAGTTCTTCTTCCTGGAGATGAACACCCGCCTGCAAGTGGAGCATCCGGTCACCGAGTGCACCACGGGGCTGGATCTGGTCCGGCTGCAACTGGACGTCGCCGCGGGCGGCGCGCTGCCCGCCGAACCGCCCGCGATGCGCGGACATTCGATCGAGGTCCGGCTCTACGCCGAGGACCCGGCACACGACTGGCAGCCGCAGAGCGGAACCGTGCACCGGCTCGACATCCCCTCGGTGCGCACCGAATTCGACCTGCTCGACCGGCCGGGCGTGCGCCTGGACACGGGTGTGGTGGACGGCTCGGTGGTCGGCGTGCACTACGACCCGATGCTGGCCAAGGTCATCTCCTACGCCGAAACGCGCGGCGAGGCGGCGCGCCTGCTGGCCGCGGCGCTGCACCGGGCGAAGATCCACGGCTTGGTCACCAATCGGGACCTGCTGGTGCGCGTGCTGCGTCATCCGGCGTTCCTGGCCGGTGACACCGACACCGCGTTCTTCGCCACGCACGGGCTGGAGACTCTCGCCGCCCCGCTGGTGTCGGAGTCCGACGAGGCCCTGTCCATCGTGGCCGCCGCGCTGGCCGACGCCGCCGCCAATCGCGGCAGCGCGCGGGTGGGCGGCGGTCTGCCCAGTGGGTGGCGGAACCTGCCGGCGCAGTCGCAGCGCAAGTCGTACGGAAGCCGCGTCTCCGGGACGCACGAGGTGGGATACCGGTTCGGACGGACCGGCGTCACCGTGGACGGTCACGACGGTCTCGAGCTGGTCGAGTCGGCTCCCGATCGCGTCGTGCTGTCGGTCCGGGGCGAACGCGGCCCGGTGCGCAGGCATTTCGAGGTCGCCCGCTACGGCGACCAGGTGTACGTCGATTCACCGCTCGGCCCGGTCGCCGTGCGCAGGTTGCCGCGCTTCAGCGACCCGGCCGACCAGGTGGCCACCGGCTCGCTGCTGGCGCCCATGCCGGGCAGCGTGATCCGGCTCGGCGCCGAGGTGGGCAGCCACGTCGAACAGGGCCAGCCGATCCTGTGGCTGGAGGCGATGAAGATGGAGCACACCATCGCCGCGCCCGCCGCGGGCGTGCTCAGCGCCGTCAACGTCACCGTCGGCCAGCAGGTCGAGGTCGGCGCCGTGCTCGCGGTCGTCGAACCCGCCGACAACGAGGAAACACAGGAGGAGCGATGAGCCACAATCGCGCAGCGCTCATCGATCCGACGGGGTGCGTGAGCCCCCGCAAGATACAGGAGGAGCGATGAGCCACAATCGCGCAGCGCTCATCGATCCGACGGGGTGCGTGAGCCCCCGCAAGACACAGGAGAACTGATGGGCTTCATCGAAACCGACGAGCAGAAGGCGCTGCGGGCCGCCGTCGCCGCGCTGGCCGCCAAATACAACTACCGCGACTACGTGCTGCCGAAGGCGCGCAAGAACGAGCCGCTGGACGAACTGTGGCAGGAGGCGGGCAAACTCGGCTTCCTCGGGGTGAACCTGCCCGAGGAGTACGGTGGCGGCGGCGCGGGCATGTACGAACTGTCGCTGGTGATGGAGGAGCTGTCCGCTCAGGGTGCGGGCCTGCTGCTCATGGTGGTCTCCCCGGCCATCTGTGGCACCATCATCACCAAATACGGCACCGACGAGCAGAAGCGGGAATGGCTGCCCAAGCTCGCCGACGGCTCCGGCAAGATGGTCTTCGGTATCACCGAGCCGGACGCGGGCTCCAACTCCCACCAGATCACCACCACCGCGCGCCGCGACGGCGACGACTGGATCCTCAACGGCCGCAAGATCTTCATCTCCGGCGTGGACCAGGCCGAGGCCGTGCTGATCGTCTCCCGTACTTCCGACCACAAGACCGGCAAACTGAAGCCCGCCCTGTTCATCGTGCCGACCGACGCCGAAGGCTTCACCAAGACGGCGCAGGAGATGGACATCATCGAGCCCGATCACCAGTACACCCTGTTCCTCGATGACGTCCGCCTGCCCTCCACCGCACTGGTCGGCAAGGAGGACGCGGCGCTGATGCAGCTGTTCGCGGGGTTGAACCCCGAGCGCATCATGGGCGCGGCGATGGCGATCGGTCTGGCCCGCTACGCCATCGATCGCGCCGTGGAATACGCCAAGGAGCGCACGGTGTGGAAGACGCCGATCGGTGCCCACCAGGGCATCTCGCATCCGCTGGCGCAGGTGAAGATCGAACTCGAACTGGCGAAGCTGATGATGCAGAAGGCCGCCGCCCTCTACGACACCGGCGACGAGATGGGCGCCGCCGAAGCGGCCAACATGGCGAAATACGCGGCGGCGGAAGCCAGTATCAAAGCACTCGACCAGGCCATCCAGACGCACGGCGGCTCGGGCCTGACCAGGGACGTCGGCCTGGCCGCGATGCTCGCCGCCGCGCGCATCGGACGCATCGCGCCGGTGAGCCGCGAAATGATCCTCAACTTCGTCGCCCAGTACTCGCTGGGTCTGCCGAAGTCGTACTGAGAGGAACCGCATGACCGAGACGGGTCCGTTCGTCCGCTACGAGGTGGGCGACGGTGTCGCGACCCTCACCTTCGACTCGCCGCACAACCGCAACGCGCTGTCGTCCAAGCTGGTCGCCGAGCTGCTGCGCGGGCTCGACGACGCGGCCGCCGACGAGAAGGTTCGGGTCATCGTGCTCACGCACACCGGCAACACCTTCTGCGCGGGCGCGGATCTCAGCGAAGCGGGCTCCGCCGATCCCGCCGTGGCCGCCGACGAGCGCACCCGCGTCATGATCGGCGTGCTGCGCAGGCTGGTGGAGATACCGAAGCCCGTGATCGCGCGGATCGACGGAAACGTGCGGGCGGGCGGCATGGGCATCGTGGCGGGCTGTGACGTCGTCGTGGCCGGGCCGGCCAGCAGTTTCGCGCTCACCGAGGTCCGCATCGGGTTGGCGCCGTTCATGATCTCGCTGACCCTGTTGCCTCGCCTCAGCCCGCGCGCGGCCAGCCGGTACTACCTGACCGGCGAGAAGTTCGACGCCGCCGTGGCGCGGGAGATCGGCTTGGTCACCGTCACCGCCGACGATCCGGCGGCCGAGGTGGCGCGGTTGTGCACGCAGGTGCGCAAGGGCTCGCCGCAGGGACTGGCCGAGGCCAAGCGGTTGGTCAACGCCGGCATCCTCGCCGAGTTCGACGCCTCCGCCGAGGAACTGGCGCGTCGTTCGGCGAGCTTCTTCGGCACCCCGGAAGTTCGCGAGGGGATGCTGGCCTTTTTGCAGCGGCGCCCGCCCAGCTGGGCAGAATAGCGACCATGGCGACACCGCACGAACCCAAGCAGGACCGCAGCCGAGCCACCCGGCAGCGCCTGCTCGAGGCGACCATCGACTGCCTGGCCGAGATGGGCTGGGCGGCCGCGACGGTCGCCGTCGTCGCCGAACGGGCGGGGGTGTCGCGTGGCGCGGCGCAGCATCACTTCCCCACCAGGGAGGATCTGATCACCGCCGCGCTGGAGTACATGTTCGACACGCGCAGCGGGCAGGCCGTACAGGAGGCCGCGACGCTGGTGGAGCTGGGCGACGGCCTGGCCCGCACGGAAGCCGTGGTGGCCGGTCTCGTCGAGTCCTACACCAGTCCGCTGTTCAAAGCCGCGCTCCAGGTGTGGACGCACGCGGCAGCCGACCCGGCGTTGCGCGAACGCATC
This sequence comes from Nocardia asteroides, assembly GCA_019930625.1. Classification (NCBI taxonomy): domain Bacteria; kingdom Bacillati; phylum Actinomycetota; class Actinomycetes; order Mycobacteriales; family Nocardiaceae; genus Nocardia; species Nocardia asteroides. The sequence continues at coordinate 1,435,452 of CP082844.1, read as the reverse complement.
GTCCCGCTGGAGGCCCGCTTCGGCCGCGCGTCCCACCGCCGCGCGGTCGAAGCGCTCGGCGTGGACGACTCCGACCCCGTCACCCACCACCTGGTCCAAGCGACCCTCGACATGGCGCGCGGCCTCGGCCTGGCCGACGTCCTCACCGACGACTCGGCTCGCCGCAAGCAGATCGTCCAGCAGTGGTCGGCCACCCTGCACGACGCCTTGCACGCATCGCGCTGAAACCGCTGCCCGTGGGCCGAAAGACGTGCGGCCCGACCTTCGGTGCCCGAGAGGCCGGGCCTGCCACGGACACGGCACAAGTGCCATCACCCGTTTCAGCAGGGTGCGACGCCGTGGCGAGCCTGTTCGGCCGAATCAGGCAATCAGCACAGTCCTTGTTGCTCGAGCCGCCCGGAGTCGATGGCGTAGGAAGACGCTCCGATGGCGGCGCCGATCAGGCCGACGATGATAGCGCCGGGGATCGCGCCGACGAAGAAGACGGGCAGGCCGACGAGCGCCCCGATCGCGGCCCCGATCGCCGCGCCGATGCCCGTGCGCAGTTCGATCGTGTCGCCGGGCGGCAGGCACGCCTTGATGTAAGTGACCTGCGGGGGTTCACCGGTCGCGGCGGCGATCGGCTCGGCCCGGTCGGCGGGGGCGGCCGACGCGGTGGCGGCGAATCCGACGGTGAGCGCGGTTGCGACCAATGCGCTGACCACCGTCACGGCCAGCTTCACGAAAGCGTTCAATTGTTTCCCTGGATGTTCGCGGTGGACGCGTGACCTGATGGTGGCGGTGGCCCCGGCTCCGACCAGGAGCCGTCACACATCCCGACCATCATCGCTGGCGTTTTGCGGGATGCCAAGAGTGGCGCCCGAATCCGTTGTGGAACGGTTCGCTCCGCCGCCGTGACGGTCAGAGTCTCGGTCATGCGGACCACATTCGGCGGCCACGCTGCCACGGAGCTGGGTCTCAGCTGTGAGGTTCCTGCAAGCCGAACTCGTCGGTCGCACCGGAAAAGTGGCCCACGTAGCGTACGGTCGGTAGCAGCGGGACCATTCAGGTCTCCGAACAAAGGACCACGATTGTCCGACAAATCTCCGCGCAGCTCGATGTCCAAGAAGTCCGAGAAAACCCTCAAGGAAAAGCGAGCGGACAAGAAGGCCAAGGCCGCCGGCGAGCCCACCATCGATTCCAAGAAGCGCTGATCTCGCCGCTGAGCGAGAATCCCTCGCTCAGCGGGTTTCCCGCCGGGGGCGGCGCGTCCTGCTCGAGCATCGCGAACCTCCCGTAGTGCCCGCACAGCTCGGTCGAGTCGGCGGGTGCGGGCTTGGTACCGGTGGTTGCAGGTAGCATCCGAATTCGTGATGCTCAGCGGCCGGACGGTAGGGGACCAGCCGAGCAGACGCGTGGACGCGCGCACCGAGCGCTGGCGCGAGCATCGCAAGAAGGTGCGCGAGGAATTCGTCGACGCGGCGTTCCGCGCGCTGGACAAGTTCGGTCCCGCCGTCAGCATGGGCGACATCGCCAAGGAGGCGGGCGCGGCCAAGCCGAAGCTGTATCGGCATTTCGAGGACAAGACCGACCTCTACAACGCGATCGCCGACCGGGTGCGCGACATGCTCTGGGAACAGATCATGACCAGCTTCGACCTGACCGGCGACTCGGCCGGTGACCTCGTGCGCCGCGCGGCGACCGAATACGCGCTGGTGGTGTCGCGGCAGCCGAACGTCTTCCGGTTCATGCTGCACAGTCATTTCACGCAGCGGTCCGATGATGGCGACCGCGCCCTGCAATCGGCCAGGCAGTCCGCCGCACGCGCCGCCGAGCTGTTCGCCGACGCCGTGGACGACGAGTCGGTGCGAATCGTGAGCGTGGAGCTGGTGATCTATTCGATCTTCGGCGCGGTGGCATCGGCCACCGATTGGTGGCTGGGGGTGAACCGTTCGCAGCCGCCCGCCATGTCGGTCGAAGAGTTCGCCGACTATCTGAGCGAGATCATATTCGCGCTGGTAACGGCGAGCGCTCGGCTACACGGCATCGTGATCGCGGCCGAACTTCCGCTGCATTCGGCTTTTTCATCTATGTGACCGGAGCGCCCCCGGGACGGCGCCGAGGTCGGGTGCCGCATCCACGCCGAACAACGTTGTTCTGATCGCCTCGCCGTTGAGGCCACCTGTGTCCGCGACCTCCTCAGTATCGCAGCAGCCACCGACAAGAAACGACGCGCGCCGAGCGGTCAGCTCTGCAACCGCCACAGCGGGGAGACCGGACCGTGGCCCGCCCCCAGGTCGTAGGACGCGGCAAGGCAGCGATAGGTCCACTCCTTGGCGAATTCCACCGCTTCGGGCACCGGATAGCCGTGTGCCAGCGCGCAGGCGATCGCGGCGGCCAGCGTGTCGCCGCCGCCGTGGTCGTTGCCGGTCGCGATGCGCGGCGCGGTGAACTCGAGGAACTGCTCTCCGTCGAACAGCAGATCGGTGCTGTACTCCGACGAGCGCAGATGCCCGCCCTTGACGATCGCCCACCGCGGCCCCAGCTTGTGCAGCGCCTCGGCCGCGCGTCGCGCCGAATCGTCGTCGTCGACGTCGATGCCCGTGAGCAGGCGGACTTCGTCCAGGTTCGGCGTCACCACGGTCGCGAGCGGAATCAGCGTGTTTCGCACCGCGTCCAGCGCCTCGGCGTGCAACAGGGGGTCGCCGTGCATCGAGGCCGCGACCGGATCGACGACCAGCGGAATGTCGCCCTCGCGACCGATGCCGACCTCCCGGCACACCGCGGCGACCGCCTCGATGATCGCGGTGGAGGCCAGCATGCCGGTCTTCGCGGCACCGACGCCGATGTCCCCGGCGACCGAGCGCACCTGATCGGCCACGACCTGCGGCGGAATCTCGTGAAAGCCGCTGACACCCACCGAGTTCTGCACGGTCACCGCCGCCACCGCCACCAAGGCGTGCACGCCGCACAACGCCATCGTGCGGGTATCGGCTTGGATTCCGGCGCCTCCGCCGGAATCGGTACCGGCGATGGTGAGCGCCCGGACGGGGGTCTGCCCCTCGGCGGGCAATGGCAGCAATTTCACGACACAAACCCTACGGCGGTGCGGCCGCGTCGACACCGGCGCCCGGGACCGGTTCGCCGACAGCAAATGAAAATCGTTATCATTAACCCCATGGACTCCGATCTGCTTCCCGTCACCGTGCTGTCCGGCTTTCTCGGTGCGGGCAAGACGACGCTGCTCAACCACATCCTCGCCAACCGAGAGGGCCGCCGGGTGGCGGTCATCGTCAACGACATGAGTGAGGTCAACATCGACGCCGCGCTGGTCGCGGGCCAGGGTCACCTCGACCGCACGGAGGAGAAACTGGTCGAGCTGACCAACGGCTGCATCTGCTGCACCCTGCGCGAGGACCTGATCGAGGCCGTCGCCCGGCTCGCTCGCGAGGGGCGGTTCGATCAGCTGGTGATCGAGTCCACCGGCATCTCCGAGCCGATGCCGGTGGCCGCCACGTTCGACTGGGAATTCGAGGACGGGTTCCGGCTGGGAGACATCGCCCGGCTGGACACCATGGTGACCGTGGTGGACGCCTCGACCTTCCTCGCGGAGGTGGCGCGCGGGCAGGCGCTAGCCGAGCGGAACCTGCAAGCGGGCGAGGGCGACGCGCGCACCATCGCCGATCTGCTGGTGGATCAGGTCGAGTTCGCCGACGTGCTGCTGGTCAACAAGACCGACTTGGTCGGCGCCGCCGCCGCGGGCGCGGTGGAGGCCGCGGTGCGCCGCCTGAATCCGCACGCCCACGTGCTGCGCACCAGCAACGGCGTGGTCGACCTGGCCGAGGTGCTGGACACCGGCCGCTACAACCCGCTGGTCGCCGCGGAGGCCGAGGGTTGGGCAGAGGAACTCGCCGGCGGGCACACGCCCGAGACCGAGGAGTACGGCATTCGCAGTCTCACCTACACCGCCGACCGCCCGTTCCATCCACTGCGCCTGTCCGAAGCGCTGGAGCAGCTGCGCGGCCTGCTGCGCAGCAAGGGGTTCTGTTGGATCGCGAGCCGTTCGACGCTGGCCGCGGTGTGGTCGCAGGCGGGGCCGAACCTGGTTTTCGAACCCGCCGCCTGGTGGTCGTCGCTGGAGGTGCCGCCGGGACAGGAGATCGTCTTCATCGGGATAAAGCTGGATTCCGAGGAGGTGCGCGCGTTGCTGGATGCCGCCCTGCTCACCGACGAGGAGTTCACCGAGGGGCCGAGCGCGTGGGCCGACTACCCCGACCCCTTCCCGGTCTGGGAGGACCTGCACGAACACGCCTGACAACGGCGGCGGCCCACGCTCGCCGATGCCGGGACGTGGGCCGTCGCTGCGCCACCGCATGGCGGGCCGTTCTCAGCTCGAGATGCCGGGCGCCTGGCGGAGGTAGGTGGTGTCGGTCAGTTGCTCGATCATGAAGTCGGCGATGTCGGCGCGGGTGATCTTCAAGGCGAGACCACGCTCGTCCGCCGGGAATCCGCGCCGGTAGCTGCCGGTGCGCGGTCCGTCGGTGAACGCGCTCGGCCGCACGATCGTCCAGTCCAGATCGCTGGCCTGGACGTACTGCTCCTGCCGGACGTGATCGGCGTAGGCGGGACGCAGCAGCAGCCCGAACATCACGTACTTCCACAGGAAGTTCAGGTTGCCCCGGCTGTCGCCGACGCCGAGGGTCGTCTGGCAGATCAGTCGCTTGACACCGGTGCGATTCATCGCGTCGATGACCGCTTTGGTGCCGCCCGCCCGGACCACGCCCTTGCGGCCGTTGCCGAGCGAGATCAGCACCGCGTCCTGTCCCTCCACCGCGCGCTGCACCGAATGCGTGTCCAGCACGTCGCCTTCCACTACGCGCAGCCGCTCGTGGCGCTGCGTTACGCCCGCCGCGCTGCGGGTGAACGCCGTGACCTCATGCCCCTCCTGCAGGGCCCGCTCGACGACGAGACGACCGACGGTACCGGTGGCGCCGAAGACTGCGATTCTCATGGTTTCTCTCCTGGTTCGAAAGCTTCTGTGCTGTTGGTCAATCCAGTACATCAGCGCGTAGCGAGACGAACCATGGCCGTGAGTCTCGATGACATAAGAGACTGTCTCGAACCAGCGTGCGAAGTGGCCGCCACTGCGACCGGCGTGGCGGCCACGTCACCGATCAGCGCAGCTCGGTGAAGAACTTCGTGATCTCCTCCGCCATCAACGCGGGCGCCACATGGTGCAGGTAGTGGGTGTACACGTCGTGCGTGCGCCACGACACGATGTTGTGGTCGCGCTCGGCGAAGCGCCGGATGCCGTGGAAATCGCCCGCGGAGCCGCACAGCGCGAGCGGAACCGTGGTCGGGGCGGTGGGGTGCTCGGCCTTGTCCTTCTCGAAGTAGTGCCGGATCGCCGAACCGGCGGTGCCCGTCAGCCAGTGGATCGCGATGTTGGTCAGCACGAAGTCGTCGTCGAGATCCGGACCGAGCAGCTGGCCGTTCCAGCCGACCAACCCGGCGGGCGAATCCGTGATCGCGTGCGCCAGCGTCTGCGGCTGCTGCGATTGCAGCACGTTGAAGCCCATCTTGTTCTTGACGAACCAGTCCAGGGTGGCCAGCGACTGCTGCTCGCCTTCGTCGAGATCGGCCAGCTCCGCCGGATCGCCGGAGGGGAACGAGTACACCTGCGTGACGTGCACGCCGACCACGTTGTCCGGCGCCACCCGCCCGAGTTCCGGCGAGATCTGCGAGCCGCCGTCGTTGCCCACCGCGCCGTAGCGGGTGTATCCGAGCCGTCGCATCAGCTCGGCCCAGGCGCGGGCGATCCGGGTGTCGTTCCAGCCCGTCTCGGTGGTGGGACCGGAGAATCCGTATCCCGGCACGGAGGGGATCACCAGATCGAACCCGGCCGCGGTGAGCGGCTCGATGACGCCGACGAACTCGACGAAGGTGCCGGGCCAGCCGTGCGTGAGAATCAGCGGAAACGCGTTGTCCTGCGCGGACTTCACGTGCAGGAAGTGGATGTTCTGGCCGTCGATCTCGGTGGTGAACTGCGGATACGCGTTCAGCGACTGCTCGACCGCCCGCCAATCGAACCCGTCACGCCAGTAGCCGACCAGGTGGCGCACCCGCTCGACGCTCACCCCGTAGGTGTCGCCCGAGCCCGGGATCTGCTCGGCCCAGCGGGTGCGGGCCAGCCGGTCGCGCAGGTCGTCCAGGTCGGCCTGGTCGACGTCGATGCGGAAGGGGGTGATCGCGGTCATCTGCTGCTCCTGATCGAAACGGAATGCTCGGTTCTGTTTCAACTGTATCAGAACGGAGCATTCCGTTTCAACTGCTATCCTGAATTCATGCCGAAGACAACTGATATCCCAGCTCAGAAGGGTCTACCTGGCCGCAAGGCGCAGGCGGCCCGCAACGACGGTCTGATCTTGGAGGCTGCCCGCGCGGTGTTCCTCGCCGACGCCACCGCCCCGATCTCCGCCGTCGCGGAACGCGCGGGCGTCGGGATCAGCGCCCTGTATCGCCGCTACCCGAGCAAAGAAGCGCTGCTGCGCAAGCTCTGCCACGACGGCCTGCGCCGGTACAACGTGGAAGCCGAAGCGGCGCTCGGGGAGGCGGACGGCTGGCGTGGCCTCGTCGGCTTTCTGGAGCGGGTGGTGGACGCCGACGTGCACTCGCTCACCGTGCATCTCGCGGGCACCTTCACCCCCGACGAGTCGATGCTGCCGGACATCCGGCGCTCCGGTGCGGCGACCGAAGAGATAGTGAGCCGCGCCCACGCCACCGGCAAGCTGCGTCCCGACGTGACGCCGCAGGATCTCGGGTTGATCCTGGAGTCCTGCGCGGCGGTCGCGGTACCCGCCCCGGAGCGCACCGTCCAGCTGCGCAGGCGCGTCCTCGCGATGCTCGTGGCCGGGCTGAGCGCGGACGGTGACCTGCCCGGCCCCCCACCGGGGCCGGGCGAGTTCGCCTGGCGGTGGGCACGGCGATAGCGCGCCGATGAATTTCGCCGTGCGCACTGGTCTGCACTGGTAGGAATACCGCAGTCGCCGGAAAGGATGTGCCGTGAACTGGACACTCGAGGTCGTGATCGTCCCCGTGTCGGATATCGACCGGGCCAAGCAGTTCTACGCCGAGCAACTAGGCTTCACCGTCGACCACGACACCAAGGTCGCCGACGGCGTACGCATCGTGCAGCTCACCCCGCCCGGCTCGGGATGCTCGATCGTGATCGGTGAGGGCGCGGTGCCGGACCTGCCGCCCGGCTCCCAGCAGGGCCTGCAACTGGTGGTCAACGATCTGCGCAAGGCCCATGAGGAACTGACCTCCCGGGGCGTCGAGGTAACTGAAATCCAAGCCGTCGGCGAAAACCCGACACCCATGCCCGACCCACTGGACAACGTCGGATTCTTCTTCTTCAACGACCCGGACGGAAACGGCTGGGCCGTTCAGCAGATCTCGACTCGCCCCTGAGCTTTGCTGCGGATTACGGGCGCATCCGTTTGGAGCGCCAGAGGATGATCAGCTACCGATGGAGAGCCTGGCCGACCCCGTCGGGTCAGGTCGTCGGTAGTCAGCGGATCGTTTCATCGATCAGGCTCATGAGTTGATCGGCGATGGCGGGTGCGGCAGCGATCGTGTCAGCGGAGTCGAGGCTGTGCCGGCGGGAGGCGGAGTCGAGGACGATTGCGCCCGCCTCTCGTGCGATGAGCACACCAGCGGCTGTATCCCAGGGCTTATTGGACAGCATAACGCAGGCGTCGGTTCGTCCCTCGGCAACCCACACGAGATCGAGAGCAGCAGATCCGAACATGCGTACTCGCTCCATGGTTGCCGCCAGTGCGGCGGTGAGAGCGATCCGCCGCTTATTCTTCAGCTCCGCCTCCGGTCCGACCGCGTAATCACCAATCGAGACGATCGCCCCACCGAGTGTTTCGGTTTTGCTCGCGTAGATCGGCTTGTCATTGCAGAACGCACCCTGCCCGGCGGCAGCGTGGTACTCCAGGCCGAGAAAAGGTGCGCCGACGACTCCGATCACTGGTTTCCTGTCGCGAACCAGAGCCAGCGACACCGCGCAGAGCGGGAGTCCATGGATGAAGTTGGATGTACCGTCGATCGGGTCGAGCACCCACAGGGATTCTCCAGAGCTGGGGATCGACATGTCATCGATTTCCTCCCCCAGAAAACCGAACGTGGGCGTCGTATCGGCCAGATATCTCCTGATCTGGTCTTGAATCAGATGATCGAGGTCGGTCACGTAATCTCGGTCGCTCTTTGCGCGGACGCTTCCTCGGTCAGCCGTGCGGAGCAGTGCCGCTCCCCGCTCGACAGCCGAACGGGCGACCGCGAGCAGTTCGTCGCGACTCACTGTCATATCGACGGTACCTCCCGGCCACTGGACCACATCGTTTCGAAAACTTCGGAGAACGTGTCAAAAAGCCCTGTTGACTCTGATTTTCGAGCGACCAGTGTCGGTGATTCGACTCCTCGGGCTCTGGGTAGGTAGGGCTGGATGATGCAGACTGCCGAGTCGACAATGGTGATATTGAAGCGGACGGTTTCATCGTAGGTGCGGATTCGAATGGGCTTCGCCTGTGATGGGGCGAATTTTTTCTGCACTCGTATCAAGCACTTCATGTTCAGTTCCGTCAGGCTTGACAGCACACCAGGTGCATGACCCTCCTCGGTCTCTCGAAGGCGGATATGGGTTCCGCTCGGGTCGAGGAATAGGCAGCGGAGGGTGACACCGGACTCGAGCAACTTCATGAGGTCGGTATCCGAATACTGCTGGCAGAGCAGATTCAGCGACAGGCCCGCCATATCGATCCGCCGGGTACTCTCGAACAGCTTTCGTGGCGGCATGGCGTGCAGGAAGTCGGTTCGGTTTGCGAAGATCGCCTCGACGTCGGCCATGTCCCGAACGGAAAAGTCTGCGATATTGCGTATTTTGCGGCCTGATCGAACATCGCTGGAACTCGCACAGTCTTCGAACAACTCGTCGGCCGACCAGCCGGGGAACATGGCCTCCAAGATCCGGCGGTGATGGGGGTAGGGGAGGCTGGTGAGATTTCCGGAGAGCCAACGATAGAACTGCGCCTTCTTCGGTCCTGCGCCGACGAGTTCGGGTTCGGATTCGCTCGCGACCCTGTCGTATTCGCGGTTGAACGCGGACACGGTTTGGAGGTGGCGCTGTTGCAGTAGTGCTTTCAGTACGGTTGGCATAGGTGCACCGGCTCTCGGGTTTTCTGACTCCAGCCACGCAGCGAAGATGAGACATAGAAGATACCTCCGTCGGTTTCGCTGATCAAGGTGATGCATTGGTGGCGACGCGGACAGACTGGTGCGCTGCCGAAACTCTTCGCATGGTTCAGATCGTCACCGCAGGAATCGTTGCCGTCGGCTTGGGGTTGTTGGCCGTCGGTACCTTCTACGTTCTGCCCTACCTGCTCGACAGAGACGACGCCCTACTGAAATCAGCAGTACCCCTCGGCGACATCATCGACCGCCTCGACATCGAGGACGCACATGCGACGATGCAAGACCACGTCGAATGCAGCATTGATTCCTGCCAGGACAAGGCTTTCGCGTACTGGACGCTGGTCGGTGCCGGGCAGATCGTCCCGGACGAACGCGTGCAGCGGAGGGCGCCATGACCCTACCCGTCAGCGCGGATATCGTTCGAATCCGCCATCGCGTCTGCGGCGAACAACCCGGCGAAATCTCACTCGCCGTCGCGAAGATAATTCTGACCCAGCACGCTGGGCACGGCGAGTGCTGCATGCAGTTCCTGGGCGCGCTGAAGCGAGCCTCGGCGGTGTGCGGGTGAGGCTGGAGCTGTTTGCGCGCATCTCCTCAGCCTGCGCCGTGGCCGCGGTCGTCCCTCTGCTGGTTGGACAGCGGAGACTATTGTGGCTCCGTTATCGGGACTTCGATCGCAACGGTCATACAACACAACAGATCTCGACCCGTCCGTGAGCGGATCCGTGACGAACCTCGGGTGGGTCTGTCTCGGCTACCGGGTGCCGAGGAAGAGGGTTTGCGTGCTGCGGCCCAAGGGGCCCTTTTCGTCGTAGAGCGCCGATTCGGCCATACCTATGCCATGGGGTTGGGGGTAGGTGACGGCGTCGAGGCAGACCCATTCACCCGCCGGTTGGCGGTGCAGGGTGACCGTCAGATCGGTGTTGATGAACAAGTACTTCGACCAGTCGAGGATGGCACTGACGCCGTTGCCGGAATCGGCGGCCGCGAGGGTACGCTCCAGCGGGCTCGGCTCGGTGCCGGCGACAATCGGGTGTTTGATCCGGATCCAGCAGGTCGCGGGGCCGGGCTCGGTGAAGGACCCGCTGATGAAGCGGTATTCGATGGCAGTATGAAAGCCCACCGGCTGGGTGGACGGGAACGGCGCGGGCAGGTCCGCCTGCTCGGGGCCGGGCCGCGTGCCGGTCGGTAGGAAACGTTCCGGCAGCGGCAATTCCGGTTCCGCGAGCTTGAACCGCCAGGCATTGGCCCGCATCACCGGGCCGCGATCGGTGGACAACGTCGCCTCGATGAGCTCGACGCTGCGGCCGGGACGGGCGACACGCGCGGCCGCGGTCAGCGGTTCCATCGGCACCGGGCCGAGGATCTCGACCGCGACTCGGCCGACCTGGAATCCCGGGCGCGGCTCGCACCGCTCGATCACGTGACCGAGCAGGGCAGAGGGCGGACCTGCGTGCTGGGCGTCCGGCGACCAGGGGCCGCGGGTGAGTTCGGTGGAGACGAAGCGATCCGGACGCTGCGGGTCGGGGAGGTAGAAGGCGTCGCTCATGGCCGCGCCTCGCCCGGCTCCGTTGTGTTCCCTCGCTGGCGCTCGCTCACGTCCTCGTCCATCCTCCGGGCCGATCGATCCGTTCTACGACGACGGTAGCCCGCACCCTGACCGGACTCGAGATCAGACCCGGCCGAACACGAGCGCCACGTTGTGCCCGCCGAAACCGAACGAGTTGTTCAACGCGAAGTTCACGCGCTGGGCACGCGGGCCGCCCGCGACGATGTCCAGATCGATCGCCGGGTCGGGATGGTCGAGATTCAGGGTGGGCGGGATGACCTGGTCCCGCAGGGTGAGCATGGTGACCAGCGATTCCAGCGCGCCGACCGCCCCGATGGAGTGGCCCAGTGCGGATTTCGGCGCGTAGACCGAGGCATCGGGCACGACGGCGGCGATCGCGCTGGCCTCCGAGGCGTCGCCGATGGACGTCGACGTGGCGTGCGCGTTCACATGCTGGATATCCGAAGCGCGCAGCCCCGCGGTCTCGATGGCCTTGCGCATCGCGCGGGCCGCGCCGATCCCCTCCGGTTCGGAGGCGACGATGTGGTAGGCGTCGGAGGTGATGCCCGCGCCGAGCACCCGCCCGTGCACGGTGGCGCCGCGTGCGCGTGCGTGCCGCTCGGACTCGAGCACCAGTAGCGCGCCGGCCTCGCCGAAGACGAACCCGTCGCGGTCCCGGTCGAACGGGCGGGACGCGCGTTGCGGCTCGTCGTTGCGGGTGCTCATGGCGCGCATCATCGCGAAGCTCGCGATGGGCACGGCGTCGATGTGTCCTTCGACGCCGCCGGTCACCACCATGTCCGCCTCGCCGGTGGTGATCAGCCGCCAGGCGTGCGCGATCGCCTCCGAACCCGACGAGCAGGCCGAGACCGGCGCGAAAACCCCAGCTCTGGCGCCGATCTCGAGCCCCACAGTGGCGGCGGGCCCGTTGGGCATCACCATCGGCACCGACATCGGCGACACCCTGCGGTACCCGCCCGCGCGTAGCGCGTCGACCGCGCCGATCAACGCGTCGCCGCCGCCGAGCCCGGTGCCGATAGCCACCGCCAATCGGTCACCGTCCACCTCGGGCGCGCCCGCCGAGCGCCAGACTCGGCGGCCGAGCACCAGTGCCATTTGCTCGACGTAGGAATGCCGGCGCTGTTCGACGCGGGTCAGTTCGGCCCCGGGCTGTGACTTCAGCTTGCCGCCCATGCGGACCGGGAGGTCGTACTCGGCCACGAAATCGTCGTCGAGCAGGGATATCCCGCTGTGTCCGGCCAGCAACCCCGACCAGGTCGAGTCCATGTCGTCGGCCAGCGACGTGGTCGCCGCGTATCCGGTGACCACGACCGAATCCGTAGTTTCTGAAGCGATTGTTACAGTCACGATGTCATGAATACCTGTACCGATCGCTACAGTCAACTCATGGCCCGCCCCCTCGATCACGCCAAACGTGCCGAATTGCTCGCCGCCGTCGTGCGCTACATCGCCGATCACGGACTCGCGGACCTGTCGCTGCGCCCGCTGGCCGCCGAACTCGGCACCAGCTCGCGCATGCTGATCTACTACTTCACGACCAAGGAGGAGTTGCTGGTCCAGGCGCTGGCGACACAGCGTCCGGACATCGCGGCCCTCTTCGCCGACATCGCCGACGCATCCGAACTCCGGGACCGGCTATGGGACTTCTGGACCGCCAACACCTCCGGCCACGGCCGGGTGAGCGTCCGAGTGATGCTCCAAGTTCTCGGTGCGGCTTGCGCTCCACGTAGTCCCTATATCGACTACGCCACCGCGGCCATCGCCGCCTTCGTGGCGGCGCTGACCGACGGGCTGCGCAGCCTGGGGCTCGATGACCCGGAAGTGGTTGCCACGCTGCTTGTTTCGGGATTGCGGGGCATACTCCAAGATCAACTGATCACCGGCGAAGTCGAGCGCACCGATCGGGCGGCCCGCCGCCTCATCGAGCAGACGGTGCGCTGAGTCGCGGTCCGGTATGTCCTCGCAGCAGATCCACGCCCTGGTTGTGCCTGTCAGAGCTGCGACGGAGCCTGGCGGGAATCGAACTTCGAAGCGAGTGTTTCCAGCAACCAGTGATATTTGGTGTTCTGGAACGCGGCGAGCAACCATTGTCCGTCCTGCCGCACGGCGACGGTGGTCTGCACCTTGGTGTTGCGCCGAGTGCGCCGCTGCTTGCCTTTGAGTACCGCGCCTTTGCCGTGGACGACGGCGACATCGGGTGTCAGAAAACGGAACTGGGTGATCTCACCGTCCAGGCGGGTGCCCTTCAGATACTTCTCGAACAGCGGTACGTGGCTGGCGGCGATGGCCGCGCGGCCTTTGAAGTGGCTGCCGAGCCATGTGACGTAGTCCGCGTCGGGTGTGAATACGGCGGCGAAGGCTTCGGCGTCGCCGTTGGTCCACGCCTCGGCCTGCCGGTCGAGCAGGTCGCGGATAGCCGATTCGTCGGTGCGCTGGTCTACGGACATGGCATCTCCCGTAAGATGACTGGATCAATAACTGATCGAGTAAATAGTTGACTCGATAAGATAATTACCGAGTAAGACGAGGATGTCAATGTCGAACCGTGCGGAGTTGGACCTGGCGCTGACCATGGCCGCCCAGCGCAGCGCCACCGACGCCGTGATGTTGCACCAGGCAGTGGCCGATCGACTCGGCTTGCACGTGACCGACCTGCGCTGCCTGAACCTGTTGCGCCTCGGCGGCCCGGCCACGGCGGGCGAGCTGGCCACGCAGACGGGCCTGACCACCGGCGCCGTCACCCGGATGATCGATCGACTGCTGAAAGCCGGTTACGTCCGCCGGGAACACGACGAGCAGGACCGGCGGAGGGTCATCGTGAGCGTGATCGAAGAGAAGATCGATGAGATCGCGCCGCACTACGAAATTCTGGCGAACGAATTCGGCGCGGCCATGGCGGGTTACACCGCCGAACAGTTGCGACTCGTGCTCGACGTGTTCGACCGTCTGCACGAGACGTCGTTGCGCGTGACCGCGTTGCTGCGCGGGGACCAGTAGAGCGCTACCGCCCGCCGGAGCGCGGCGGGCGGCAGCGAATCGTTAGGAGACGACCGGCAGATAGACCGCGTTGCCTTTGTCGGCGAACTCGGCGGACTTCGCCGCCATACCGGCCTCCAGCGCCTCGGTCTCGGTCAGTCCCTGACGCGCGGCGTACTCGCGCACGTCCGCCGAGATCCGCATCGAGCAGAACTTCGGGCCGCACATGGAGCAGAAGTGCGCGGTCTTGGCGGGTTCCGCGGGCAGCGTCTCGTCGTGGTACTCGCGGGCGGTGTCCGGGTCCAGCGACAGCGCGAACTGATCACGCCAGCGGAACTCGAAACGCGCCTTGGACAGCGCGTCGTCGCGCTCCTGCGCGTGCGGATGTCCCTTGGCGAGGTCGGCGGCGTGCGCGGCGATCTTGTAGGTGATCACGCCCACTTTCACGTCGTCGCGGTTGGGCAGGCCGAGATGCTCTTTCGGCGTGACATAGCAGAGCATGGCGGTGCCCGCCTGGGCGATGATGGCGGCCCCGATGGCCGAGGTGATGTGGTCGTAGGCGGGCGCGATGTCGGTGGCGAGCGGGCCGAGGGTGTAGAACGGCGCCTCCTCGCACAACTCTTCCTCGAGCCGGACGTTCTCCACGATCTTGTGCATCGGCACATGGCCGGGGCCCTCGATCATCACCTGTACGCCATGCGATTTCGCGATCTTGGTCAGCTCGCCCAGGGTGCGCAGCTCGGCGAACTGCGCCTCGTCGTTGGCATCGGCGATGGAGCCGGGCCGCAGGCCGTCGCCGAGGGAGAAGGTGACGTCGTAGCGCGCCAGGATCTCGCAGAGTTCCTCGAAGTGCGTGTACAGGAACGATTCCTGGTGATGCGCCAGGCACCACGCCGCCATGATCGACCCGCCGCGCGAGACGATGCCGGTCACCCGTTTGGCGGTCAGCGGGACGTAGCGCAGCAGCACGCCGGCGTGCACGGTCATGTAGTCCACGCCCTGCTCACACTGCTCGATCACGGTGTCGCGGTAGATCTCCCAGGTGAGCGCGGTCGGATCGCCGTTCACCTTCTCCAGCGCCTGGTAGATCGGCACGGTGCCGACCGGGACGGGGGAGTTGCGCAGGATCCACTCGCGCGTCTCGTGGATGTTCTTGCCGGTGGACAGGTCCATGATGGTGTCCGCGCCCCAGCGGGTCGCCCACACCATCTTCTCCACTTCCTCGGCGATCGAGGACGAGACCGCCGAGTTGCCGATGTTGGCGTTGATCTTGACCAGGAATTTTTTGCCGATGATGGTGGGCTCGAGTTCCGGGTGCCGGTGGTTGGCCGGGATCACCGCGCGGCCCGCGGCCACTTCCTCGCGCACCAGCTCCTGTGAGACGCCCTCGCGCGCGGCGATGAAGCGCATCTCCGGCGTGATGATGCCTTCCCGGGCCCAGGCGAGCTGGGTGCGCGGCCCCGCCCCCTCGGGCTTGGTCCAGGTATCGCGCAGCTTCGGTAGACCGTTCTCCAGATCGATCGTCGCCGTCTCGTCGGTATACGGGCCGCAGGTGTCGTAGACGTCGAAGTGCTCTCCGTTGGTCAGGTTGACCCGGCGCACCGGAATGCGCAGGTCGTCGACTTCGAGATAGTGCTTGACGCTGCCCTCGATGGGGCCGGTGGTGACGCTGTCGACAGGTGCGGATGCGCCGTCGGACGCAGCGGCGGGTGCCATATTGTTCCTCCCTACGCCGGCATTACCCGGTCAGGTTCATACGGTCGACGGCCCTGACGCCTCTCGGCTAGCCGTCCTCTCAGCCCGCTGGTGCGAGCCCCCGTTGGGTGTGAAATTGTCCCGCCTGACCATACCCGGACCGGTTCGACGAGCGCCCGGCGATTCGGCAGGATCGACTGAAATGCCAGGCAGCCGGGGCAGCGCTCGTGCGGGTCATGGGTGATCCGAGGCGCCGAATGTCGTGTCGACGCCCGGGTTACGAGCCTTCCGCCGTTTCGGGGGTGGCCGAATGGCCGGGCAAACCGTGGGTGCGCCGCGATTCCTTCATCTCGGCTTCGTAGAGATGGCGGCGGCCGCCGAGCAGTTCCTCCCGGGTGGCCCGTTCGATGCCGCGGAACACGTCGTAGTAATTGTCGTCGTAATCCTCGACGATCTGGAACGTCCAGCGCCCGGCCAGGACGTTGCGCCCGATCAGCTCGGTCGATATGCGGTCGGCGATGTGGGCGTGGCCCGCCGCGCGGAACATCTCCACCGCCTCGTCCAGTGCCAGGTCGGCGCCGCCGGTCAGCTGATGGAAGGCGTACAGGTGGCCGCGGGCGCGTTCGACGGTCTCCAGCGCTTCGGAGAGTTTGCCGGTCGCGGCGACGGTGGCGTCGTCGACGCCGTCCGGGCGGCGGTGCGCGATGTCCGGGCGATCGCTCATGACCTGGCTCCTTGTCCGGCGTATGGGGCGCTAGCGGCGTACCCGGAGAGCGTCGCGCTCAAGCACTGGGAGGTTGCCGTGGCTGCCCCACAGCCCGGAACTCTCCCACTCCACGCCTACGACATGGCGTAGGCGAGGAGTGCGCGGAGCACCGTGATCGCGTCAGCTGGCGTTGGCCGAGCCCGTGTTGACGGCCTGGATGATCTGGACCAGCAGGGAGGCCAGGGGAGAGCTGCAGGTCGGCGGCTGGCTGGAGGTGCAGCCGGAGCCGGTGTTGGCCGAGCCGGAGTCGGCGACCGGGGCGGCCGTGGCGACCGCGGGGGCGAACTGCCCGGCAATCAACAGTGCACCGGCGACGACGAATCCGGCAAACGAGCGCTTCATATCCTTCTCTCTATCCGTCCCCGATGGTTCCTCCTCCGATGAGAGACGCTACGGACAGTAGGAATTTCTGCGTAGCCCTCGATTCCTGGGTATCAGCGCGTGTGTGCGGGGCGGATGCGGCCGGTGACATCGCCCAATCCGACGCGCGCCGTACCCGGACCGGGAGCCGATGCGGAGATCGTCACTTCGTCGTCGTCCTCCAGGAAGGTGCGCCGCTGGTGGTTCACCACCACCGGCCGGTCTCCGCCCCAGGACAACTCGATGAACGATCCGCGCTGGTCCGGCGCCGGCCCGGAGATCGTGCCGGAGGCATACAGGTCGCCGGTACGGGTGGACGCGCCGTTCGCGGTGAGGTGGGCCAGCATCTGCGCCGGTGACCAGTACATCCGGGCATAGGGCGGGTGGGCGACCGGTTGCCCGTTCCATGTCACGGTGAGATCGATGTCCAAGCCCCAGGGCTCGGTTCCCCGCAGGTAGGGCAGAGGCGCGGGGGACTGCTCAGGCAGCGGTATCCGCGCGGACTCCAGGGCTGCCAGCGGAGTGATCCATGGCGAGATCGATGTCGCGAACGATTTGCCGAGAAACGGCCCGAGTGGCTGGTATTCCCAGGCCTGGATGTCGCGCGCGGACCAGTCGTTGACCAGCGCGACGCCGAAGACCCGGTCGGCGAACTCATCGATGCCGATCGGCACGCCGAGCCGGGACCCGACGCCGATTACGAAGCCGAGTTCCGCCTCGATGTCCAGCCGCCGCGACGGGCCGAAATCCGGTGCGCCCGAATCGCTCCTGCGCTGGCCGCAGGGCCGCGTCACCTCGGTGCCCGAGACCACGACGGTGCCCGCACGCCCGTGGTAGCCGACCGGCAGGTGGCGCCAATTCGGCAGCAGCGGGTCACCGTCCGGCCGGAAGAGGCGGCCGAGGTTCGTCGCGTGATCGATGCTCGCGTAGAAGTCCACGTAATCGCCGATTCGCACGGGCAGCCGCAGTTCCACTCGGTCCAGGTGGTGTACCGCGGCGCTGTCGATCTCACCGCCCACGGATTCACGAATCCGATCGCGTACCTCGCGCCAGCGTGCGGGGCCCTGCGCCAGGAAAGCATTCAGATTCGGCGCGGCGAACACCGGATCATCGAGGAGCACAGCCAGATCGATGACGTATTCGCCGAGCCGGACGCCCACCCGAGGGGCGCTGCCGGCCGGTGCGAACACTCCATAAGGCAGGTTGTCCGGACCGAACAAGGACTCCGGGGGTACCTCGAGCTCGGTCCTCACTCGGGGCTCCGCCCGGACCAGGTCCACGCATAGGCCGGGTCCTCGCAGGCCAAGGCGCCTTCACCGAGTTCCAGCGGGCGGAAGGTGTCGACCATGACGGCCAGCTCGTCGAAGTACTCCACGCCGATGCTGTTCTCGTAGGCGCCGGGCTGTGGCCCGTGGGCGTAGCCGCCGGGGTGCACCGACACCGAGCCCTGGCTGATACCCGATCCTTTCCGCGCCGCGTAGTCCCCGCCGCAGTAGAACATGACTTCGTCGGAATCGACGTTGGAGTGGTAGTACGGCACCGGGATCGATCGCGGGTGGTAGTCCACCTTGCGCGGAACGAAGTTGCAGACGACGAAGTTGCCGCCCTCGAATGCCTGGTGCACGGGGGGCGGTTGATGGATGCGGCCGGTGATGGGTTCGAAATCGGCGATATTGAACGTCCACGGATACAGGCAGCCGTCCCAGCCGACCACGTCGAACGGATGGGTGGCGTAGACCATCCGGGTGCCGACGATCTTTCCACCGGGGCGGTGCTTGACGAGCACCTCCACCTCCGCGCCGGATTCGGTGATCGTCTCGGTCGGTCCGTGCAGGTCGCGCTCGCAATACGGGGCATGCTCGAGCAACTGGCCGAACTTCGACAGGTAGCGTTTCGGCGGCGTGATGTGCCCGGTCGCCTCGATCACATATGCCCGTAACGGGTCCGGGCCGGTAGGCCGCCAGCGGTGGGTCGTGGCACGCGGGATGAGCACCTGATCGCCTTGCCGCGCGGGCAGCGCGCCGAATACGGTGTCGACCATCGCGGTGCCGGATTCCACGTACACCAGCTCGTCGCCGATCGCGTTGCGGTACAGCGGCGATTCGTTCTCGGCGACGACGTAGGAGATGCGCACGTCCGCGTTGCCGAGCAGCAGGCGCCGCCCGGTGACCGGATCGGTCTCCGCCGCAACGTCGCCGGGAAACAGGGCGTGCAGGCGCAGATGCCGATGGCGTAGCGGATGATTCGGCGTCGTCCGCTGATCGGGCAGTTCCCACACTGTCGAGTCGACCAGTGCCGGTGGCAGGCCGCGGTGATAGAGCAGCGAGGAGTCGCCGGAGAAGCCCTCCTCGCCCATCAGCTCCTCGTAGTAGAGCCGGCCCCGCTCGTCACGATGCTGGGTGTGCCGCTTCGGCGGCACCGCACCCACTTGCCGATAGAACGCCATGACCGTTCCTCCGCCAGCCGGTGGTCGGATAGTTGATCACCATCGTAGTGACCGGGCCGGGCGAGGGCAGTGGAAACGCAGCCTGACAATCAGGCGTTGCGCAGGGCGCGGTAGACCGCCGCGCCGACGAACGCGCCGAGATCCGCCGGTGTCCAGCCCTGCTGGTCCGCGAGCAGCGCGCGCACCGCCCCTTCGCCCGCGGACACCCACTGCTCCACCAGCACGGGCAGCTTGCGCTCGGCGTCCGCGGTGCCCCAGGCGCGCAGCGTCGGCCGCAACAGTTTCGTACAGCGCTCGATGACGAGCGCGCGGCCGCGACCGAACGAATTCGCCACCGCGGGATCGGGATTGCCGTAGACCAGCCGCCAGGCTTCGGGCCGGATCGCGGCTTTCGTCAGCAGGGCGCGGAACCCCTCGACGAACACGGTCTCGTCCGCGTTCACGGGGCGCGGCGTGACCACCTCGAGCACGCCGCTGACCAGGTAGCCCTCCTCGCGCTGGATCAGTGCCTCGATCAGCTCCACGCGATCGGCGAAGCAGGCGTAGACCACCGGCCTGGTCACGTTCATGCGCTCCGCGATCGCGGCCATGGTGACCGCGGCGATGCCGTCCTCCACGGCGATGGCGAGCGCGGTGTCGAGCACCTGCGGGCGGCGGCGCTCCGGGCCGAGGTGTTGCGCACGTTGCCGTGGCCCCACGGCCGCGTCGTTGTTCATTCCGCCCAACCTGGCGCCGGTCGTCCGGCTCCCGCTGCGGCGGGGGAAGGGCGGCTGCGCCGGGCGGGTCACGAGTGCCCGGGGCCGTCGGCGAACTCGGCGATCACCGGAGCGTGATCGCTGGCGCCCTTGCCTTTTCGCGCCTCGCGATCGACCATCGCGTCCGTCGCGGTGGCGGCCAGCGCGGGGGAGGCGAGGATGAAATCGATGCGCATCCCTTCTTTCCTCGGAAAGCGCAACTGGGTGTAGTCCCAGTAGGTGTAGACGCCCGGCCCGGGCGCGAACGGACGCATGACGTCCGCGTAGCCGGCGTCCACGACGGCCTGGAAAGCGTCGCGTTCGGGCTGCGAAGTGTGCGTCTTGTCGGCGAAGTACTCCACAGACCACACATCGTCGTCGGTCGGCGCGATGTTCCAGTCGCCCACCAGCGCGATCTTGGCCTGCGGGTCCTCGGCCAACCAGCGCGCGCCGTTGTCGCGCAGCGCGGCAAGCCATTCCAGCTTGTAGGTGTAGTGCGGATCGCCCAGCGTGCGGCCGTTGGGCACGTACAGGCTCCATACCCGCACGCCACCGCAGGTGGCCCCGATCGCGCGCGACTCGACCACCGGCGTGCTGATCAGGGACTCTTCCGCGTCCTTGTCGAAGCCCGGCTGGTCCGGGAAGGCGAACTCGACGTCGGTCAGACCGACCCGGGAGACGATCGCCACCCCGTTCCACTGATTGATCCCGAGGTGGGCCACTTCGTAGCCGAGCTCGTCGAAGCGCTCGAACGGGAACTGGTCGTCGCGGCACTTGGTCTCTTGGAGGGCCAGCACGTCGATGTCCTGGCGGTCCAGCCAGTCCGCGACGCGGTCGAGCCGGGAGCGGATCGAGTTGACATTCCAGGTGGCGAGACGCACTGCGGACTTCCTTCGCACGGGGTGACAGGTCTGTTCTACCGCAGGCCGCCGGGCCCGGCGAGGGGTTCGGGCGCGGCGTAGCGGTAGGCGTGGTGTTCGACGAATCCCAGTTCGCGGTACATCGCGCGGGCCGGCTCGTTGGTGGCTTCCACCTGGAGATAGGCGTGCCTCGCGCCGCGTTCGCGGCCCCAGCGCACCAGTTCGGCGCAGACCAGCGAGCCGAGCCCGTGCCTGCGGTGCGCGGCCGCGACGGCCACGCAGGTGAGCCCGACCCACCGGCGTCCGTCCGGGGCGGTGGTGAGCGCGCCGCGGCCGATCGCGATGGGACGCGGCAGGCCCAGCGAGGCGAAGCCGAGTTCGCCGTCCAGGACCGCGGTCAGCACCTCGGGAACCGGCGCGGGGGCGGGCACCGCCTGCGCGGCCGGGGCCTCGCCGCCATAGCGGTGCATCTCCAGCCAGTCGGCGTCGGGGGCGGGCGCGATCCGCACCATCGACGGACCCCGCGGCAGGACGAAATTGTCGATGTCGAGTGCCAGCATGAGCGTCTCCCGCCAGCTGTGCCAGCCGGGCGGCGTCGGTGCCAGCCGGTCGGGCAGCGCGAGCTGCAAGGGCAGGCCGTGCGCGGTGTACCACTCGCCGATCCGGTGCAGCGTCTCCGCGGACACGACGGCGGGGCTGCCGGAGTTGCCCAGCGGCACAGCGGAGTTCGCTCGGCCGGTGTAGCCGTGGCCCGCGCGCACCAACCACCCGTCGATCCAGCTGTGCTCGACACCGGGCCAGGCGTAGGCGGCCGCGGCCTCGAGCGCGCGGATCTCCTTCGTGCGAATCGGTCTGGGGCCGATGGCTTTCAACGCGACCACCCGGTCCGGCGCCACCGAGACGACCTGGCCGTCGGCGCCGCGCACGGTGGGCGGATCCAGCGAGAGAAGCTCGCCGATCACGTCGGTCAGCGGTTGGGGATAACCCGCGGGCAGTTGATAGCGCAGCACCACGCGGCGGCCGAGCGGAATATCGGGCAGGCCGGCGGCGGGGTCAGTCGTCATGCCCGAACGGGTCGGGATCGGTGCCGGGCAGCCAGCTCAAACCCGGTGTGCCCCAGCCGTTTCGCTTGATCGCCTTCTTGGCGGCCCGCGCGTTGCGGCCGAGCAGCACGTCCACGTACAGGAACCCGTCCAAATGCCCGACCTCGTGCTGGAGCATCCGAGCGAAGAAGCCCTTGCCCTCCACCTCGACCGGCTGCCCGTGCTCATCGGTGCCGGTCACCTTGGCCCATTCGGCGCGGCCGGTGGGGAACTGCTCGCCGGGCACCGACAGGCAGCCCTCCTCGTCGTCGTCCGGGTCCGGCATGGTCTCCGGGATCTGCGAGGTCTCCAGCACCGGGTTGATCACCGCCCCGCGACGCCGGGTCGCGGTGCCGTCCGGGCCGAGGTCGGGGCAGTCGTAGACGAACAGGCGCAGCCCGACGCCGACCTGGTTGGCCGCGAGCCCGACGCCGTGTGCCGCGTCGAGCGTGTCGTACATGTCCGCGATGAGCGGGGCCAATTCCTCCGGCGATTGGGTGACCCGCGCGGTCGGGTTGTGCAGAACCGGGTCGCCGACGATCACGATCGGGAGGATTGCCATATGCCGATTATTGCCGTGGGTGCCACGTCACAGCGCCTCGGGTACCGCCGCTACCGGCCGGTAGGGAACACGCCGCGCCGCGGACCGGGCGATTCCCGGTGCGCGTGGTTGAATGTTCCGCGACGTACAAGCACCATTTTCGTCTGGTGGTCACTCGGCGAGGGAGCGAGATGGACGGCGCAGCGGCACGGGATCTTTCCGCGATCCAGGACGACCCTTCCGCAAGCGCGGATGCCACGGCGGGGCACACTGCGGCCGAGCAGGCCGACGGCGACGGGCTGAGCCGTCGCGACCTCGACATCCTGGCCTTCGAGCGCCAGTGGTGGAAGTACGCCGGGGCGAAGGAAGAGGCCATCCGCGAGCTGTTCGCCATGTCGCCGACCCGGTACTACCAGGTGCTGAACGCGGTGGTCGACCGGCCGGAAGCGCTGGCCGCCGATCCGATGCTGGTCAAGCGGCTGCGCAGGCTGCGCGCGAGCAGGCAGAAGGCGCGCGCGGCGCGGCGGCTGGGATTCCAGGTCTGACCCGGCGATGCGGACCCGGACCCGCCCGGTGCGACTAGGCTCGCGAGGGTGAGCTACCCGAATCCCACCTCCGGTGGGCCACCGTTGCGCGCCCTGGCGATGGTGCTGATCGCGTTGGCCATCGTTTTCGCCGGTCTCGGGGCGATGTCGCTGTCGAATTCCGATGCCGACACCGACGCCTCGGGAACCAGCGAATCGCCGACCACCAGCGCGACCGCCGCGCCCCAGGTACCGGCGAGCACCACCGCGCCCAAGGCGCCCACCTCGGCCGCGTCCTCGTCCACCGCGCGGGCGACCGTGACGTCGACTCCCGCGGCGTCCACTTCCACGGCAGCCCGTTCGGTGCCGGTGCGCGTGCTCAACAACAGCATGGTGGCCGGGCTCGCCGCCAAGACGGCCGATCAGCTCTCGGCAAGTGGGTGGACGATCGCGGGAACCGGCAACTATCCCGGCGCCAATATCGCGAAAACCACGGTGTACTACGGCAATTCGCCCGGCGACAAGGAGGCGGCGCAGGCCGTCGCGGACGAACTCGACGCATCCGTGGAGCCGAAGTCGGCCGGGATCGGGGACACCGGGCCGGGTGTAACGGTGATCGTCACGGGTAACTGACCCGTGTGGTCGCCGTTCGCGCGCACGCAGCGGTGAAGGTCAGGTGAGGGCGTGCCGCCCTGTCGGGGGCGCGACACGGCGGCCGTGGCATCATCTTGTCCGGTAACGAACGTGTCCACCCAGCTTTACTCGTAAACTCGGTACTCGTAAAGGAGTTCCCCGATGGCCCCGTCCCCAACTCGACGCCCGTCCTGGCGGACTGTGACCCCGGTGCTCGCGGTCGCGGTCTTCGGCCTCGCCGCCTGCTCGAACAGCCAGGAGTCGAGTGACGTCCAGGGAACGCCCCCGCCGGTGTGGACCGGGTCCCCCGCTCCGGCCGGACAGTCGAGCACCGAGCACGGCACGCCGCACACCGCTCCGGGGGTGACCGTGCAGCTGAAGGACCCCTCGGGCGCCTCGATCGGCACCGCGAACTTCGCCGAGGAGGGCGAGCACCTGCAGGTCACGGTCGAGGTCCGCGGACTGCGTCCCGGCTTCCACGGCATGCATGTGCACCAGGTCGGCAAGTGCGAGCCCAACTCGGTCGCGCCGACCGGAGGCCCGGCGGGCGACTTCCTGTCCGCCGGTGGTCACCTCCAGGTCGGCAGCGCCAACACCCACCCGGCCAGCGGTGACCTGACATCGTTGGAGGTGCGCTCCGACGGCGCCGCCAAGCTGGTCACCACCACCGATTCGGTGACCCTGGACGAGGTGAAGGGCAAGGCCCTGATCATCCACGCCGACGCCGACAACTTCGGCAACATTCCCAACCGTTACGTCCGTGCCGATGGCGTCGCGGGCCCCGACGACACGACCCTAGCGACGGGCGACGCGGGTGGCCGTGTCGCCTGTGGCGTGATCCAGTAGCGCGGGTGGCATATGGCCGGGGCAGGAATCGAGCACGTTCCCTTCGAAGGTTCGCCCCGGCCCACCATCGGGGTCGAATGGGAGATCGCCTTGGTGGACAAGGTGACCCGCGATCTGTCGAATACCGCTGCGGCGGTCTTCGATTCGCTCGGTGACCTGCGCGCCCACGACGGCACGCAGCAGGTGACCAAGGAGCTGTTGCGCAATACCGTGGAACTCGTCACCGGCGTGCACGAGACCGTCGGCGCGGCGGTGGAGGATCTGACCGGCACCATGAACACGGTGCGGCGCGCGGGCGACCCGCTCGGCGTCGACGTGTTCTGCGCGGGAACCCATCCGTTCGCGCAGTGGTCGGCTCAGCAGCTGACCCGGTCGGAGCACTACGACGAGCTGATCGACCGCACGCAGTGGTGGGGCAGGCAGATGATGATCTGGGGCGTGCACGTGCACGTCGGAGTCTCCCACCGCGACAAGGTGTTCCCGATCCTCAACTCGTTGCTGCTGTCGTATCCGCATCTGCTCGCGTTGTCGGCGTCCTCGCCGATGTGGTCCGGATCGGACACCGGCTACGCCAGCAACCGAACGCTGATGTTCCAGCAGCTGCCGACCGCGGGCCTGCCGTTCCAGTTCGAGAACTGGACCCAGTTCGAGCATTTCGTGCACGATCAGATCAAGACCGGCGTCTTCACACAGCTCGGCGGCATGCACTGGGACATCCGTCCGGCGCCGAAGTGGGGCACCATCGAGGTGCGGGTGTGCGACGGGATCTCCACGCGCGCCGAGCTCGCCGCGATGGCCGCGCTCATCCACTGCCTGATCGTCGACCTGGATCGCCGCGTCGAGAACGGCGAGGACCTGCCCACCCTGCCTCCGTGGCATGTGCAGGAGAACAAGTGGCGGGCAGCCCGTTACGGGCTGGACGCGATCATCATCACCGACTCCGACAGCAATGAGCGGTTGGTCACCGACGACCTGAACGATCTGCTGAACCGGCTGGAACCGACGGCGGCACGGCTGAACTGCGCGGACGAGCTCGCGCTGGTCGCCGAGATCCCCAAGCGCGGGGCCTCTTATCAGCGTCAACGCCGAGTTGCCGCGGCGTCGCAGGGCGATTTGGTCGCGGTGGTGGACGCGCTGGTCGAGGAGCTGAAACAGTAGCGTCCGGCCGCGGACAGGTCGGTTGCTGTTCAGCTGGCCAGGGGGACGCAGTTCACCCCCCGTTTACTATGGTCGGATGCTAGTCGAAGACCCGGGTTCCAAAGCAGGAAGAGCGGTATCGAGCCGCCGCGTGCCACAGACCCGGGTTCGGGTCACCGCGGCGGTGGCCGCGGTGCCGGTGCTGCTGATCGTGTTGCAGGTCGTCGCGACCTGGCAGAGGTTCGAAGGCCCGCTGGAGAGTTTGGCGCGGGACTACGTCGGTACACCCAAATCCATGTCGGTGCCCTGGGCCGGATTGGTCCTTGCGCTGGTGGGCATCTCGGCCCGCAGGCGGCTGGTCGCGGTCGGCATCGCGGTGTCCGTCGACGTGGTGTGGGCGGGGGCCCGCTTGCTGGCGGGCGAGCCGTTCGCGATAGGCAACGGCCCGGTGATCGTGCTGACCGGCTTGGCGCTGGTGGCCTGGCTGCGCTGGCCGGGCGCCGAACGACGCGCCGCGCTGCACGCGGCCGCGCTGGGCGCGCTGCTCATCCTGGCCACCAAGGTCGGCGACGTGTGGCTGCACGTCACCGTCATCGGCAGGCCGACGGTGCTCGACGAGTACGTGATGCTGGCCGACCACGCGCTGGGCGATCCGTCGTGGGTGCTCGGCCGTGCGGTCGACGCGCTCGGCCCAGTGGTCTACGCGGTGTTGCACTGGGTCTATATCGAGTTGCCGGTGGCGGCGATCGTCGTGGCGGTGTGGCAGCTGCGCCGCGTGATGTCGTCGGGCCGCTGGCCGTCGCACTACCTGGTGCGGACCTTTCTGGTGCTGGGGTTGATCGGCCCTTTGGTGTATGTCCTGTTCCCGGTCGTCGGGCCGATGTTCGCGTACGGACCGGACGGCGACGGGCTGCAACTGGGCAACTACTGGCCGGGCGTGGTGCCGCCGATCGACCGGACTCCGATGCCGCTGCCGTTCGACGCCGCGATTCCACGCAATTGCATGCCCTCCATGCACACGGCCTGGGCGCTGTCGGTGTTCCTGCACACCCGTCGCGACAGCGACGGCGAGCCCGCACCGGCCTGGCTGCGCTGGGGTGGTGCGTTCTGGCTGCTGGCCACTCTGGCCGCCACCCTGGGTTTCGGATACCACTACGGCGTCGACCTGGTCGCGGGCGCGGTGCTGTGCCTGACCGTCGAGTCGGCGCTGCGCGAGCCGGAGCGCGGCTGGGGATGGTTCCGGGTCCGGCTGGTCGCCTCCGGTGCGGTCGTGCTGGCCGTGCTGTTGCTGTCCTACCGGTACCTCGCCGTGCCCATGGCCGAGTACCCGGTGTTCGCGGGCACGGTCGTGCTCGGGCTGCTGGCCGGACTCGCCGCGGCATTCCACGCGACGTGGTTCGCGACCGTGCGGCAGCCGCGGCAGGCCGAGCGGGAAGTCGAGCCCGTCGCGAGCTGAGACCGGTACCGGTTCACGCTCCGAGATCGGCGGTGGCGCGGAAATCGCTGGGCCGGATACCCCGATGGCGCTTGAACGCCGCACTGAAACCGAAAGCGTCCGCATAACCGACGGCCTTCGCCACCTGCGCCACGGTGAGACTCCGGTCGACCAGTAGTTCCTCCGCCTCATCCATCCGGCATTCGGTGAGATACGCCAGCGGCGACTGTCCCATGACCTCGGAGAACCGCCGTGCGAACAGCGCCCGCGATACCCCCGCCTCGGCGGCCAGTGACGCGACCGTCCAACCGGCGGCCGGCTTTCCGTGCATGGCCTCCAACGCCGGCCCGACCACCGGATCGGCCGACCCGCGGTACCAACCCGGCGCGGCAGCGTCCAGCCCCTCGAACCAGTCGCGCAGCGTGCACACCAGCGCCCAGTCGAGCAGCCGGTCCATCATCGCCTGCGCTCCGGCCGGACGCCGGGCCGCATCCACGGCGATCGACTCCATCCACGCGCACACCTCGACATCGTCGGTCACGACCAGGACGGGTGGTATAGCACTCAGCAGCCGTTCGTGGCGCCGGCCGGACGCGCGGTAGGCGCCGACGATCAGAGCGGTCTCACCGGCGGGGCCGTTTCCCCAGCGACCGCCGTCCAGCACGGGATCGCATTTCGCGTCCGGCGCGAAACAGGCGACCTCGTATTCCTCGTGCGGTAGGCGGACAGTATCCGCGCTGTCGACGAGGACGAAGGGTTCCGGGCCGCGCACGATCGCGGTGTCCCCTACCGTGATCCGACGCTCGAGACCGCCCGGCAGCAGCAGTGTTCCCCCACCGCGCAGCACGGTGACCATGGTCAGCGGCGCTTCGTCGGCGAACCGGATGCTCCACGGTGCTTCCAAAACCGCGGTGGTGAGCACGGCTCCCTCGGCACGGATACCGCCCAGCAGTTTGCTCAATGGGTCCACACCGTCGATGGTAGACGAACTCCTATCGAATGTAGATCTTTACCCATAGATCGTCCATTGTCGGGAGTGTGGAATGGGACCAGACCGCACAAACCGACTCGTCCGGAACTCCGGACTCACATGGGAGGCCCCCGTGCAGCACAACCCGACCGTGGACACCACGACCACCCGCACCGCGCTGGTTGTCGTCGCTCACCCCCGGCCCGATTCGCTGACCGCCCATATCGCTGAACTGACCACCCGGCGGCTCACCGCGGCCGGCTACCGGATCGACCTGCTGGACCTGCACGCCGAGAACTTCGATCCCCGGATGACCGCCGCCGACCTCCCGGACTGGGGCAATCGGGAGAAGACCTACTCTCCGGAAGTCGAGAGCCATATGCGGCGCATCCGCGCCGCCGACGTGATCGTCGCCGTGTTCCCGGTGTACTGGATGCAGGTCCCGGCGATCCTGAAGGGCTGGATCGATCGGGTGTGGAACTACGGATTCGCCTACGGCCGCAGCAAGCCCCGGCTCGCGGGCAAGCGGATGCTGTGGCTGGGCCTGGCGGGCGCGGCAGACGACGACGCGGTCGTCGAACTCATGCAGGATGCCCTGAGCGCGCAACTCAACGACGGTGTCGCCTACTACTGCGGCCTCGCACAGTCGTCGGTGGGGCTGTTGGCCGGCGCGGAGGAAAAGCGGCAGCGTCTGGACGCCGCGGGCAATCTGCTGTTCGATGAAGCCCTCACCGGCGCGGTCCGTGAAGCCCACTATGTGGGCTTCGAGAACCGGGCGCTGGGCTTCGTCGACGATTTCCTCGCCGCCGACCGGGTTCCGGCCTGACCACTGACGGGTTACCTCTACCTGCCGCACTCCACATCGCCGCCACCAACCAATGGATCCGACACCGGTGAGGGTGGGCAAGGCCCGCCCTCACCGACTTCGAGACCCGAGCTAGTCGATGTCGTCGTCGCGCATCTCGTTGATGCGCAACAGCCCGTCGCGGTGGCGCTGCTCGCGATAGGCGGTGCGGCCGATGAGATGGGCGATCACCGGTGCGGTGAGCAGGGTGAACAGGCCGACCAGCGCCAGCGCCCAGACGTTGCCGTGCCCGCGTAGCTGGATCGCGGCGCCCGCGAGCACCAGGATCAGCCCGATGACCTGCGGCTTGGTGGCGGCGTGCATCCGGGTCAGCGTGTCGGGGAAGCGCACGATGCCGACCGCGGCGGTCAGCGCGAGCGTCGAGCCGAACAGGATCAAGGTGCCCGCGAGCACATGCCACAGATTCATTTGTCGTCCCGCACCCGGAATCGGGACACCGCGGCCGAGCCCAGGAACCCGACCAGCGCCAGCGCGACGATCGCGGGCACCACGGTGGTGTCGGCGCTGTAAGCCGCCCACACGGCCAGTCCGGAGGCCGCGATGGCCATCAGCGAGTCGACACCGACCACCCGGTCCAAAGTGCTCGGCCCCATGACGACGCGGTAAGTGGTGAGCAGCGCGGCCGCGGTCAGGATGACGGCGGCGACCACGGCGACCACGGTCACTATGTCACCTCCGGAGGCTCGACCGGTCGGGAGTACGGCCATCCCGTCGAGCGCTCGAACGCTTCGATCAGCAGTCGTTCCAGCCGCCGGGTGGTCCGGTAGAACTTGTCGACGGCCGCGTCGCTGCCGACGTCGAGGACGTGGACGTAGACCACACAGCGCCCGCGGTCGATCTCCAGCACCATGGTGCCGGGAATCAGGTTCAGCAGATCGCTCCACAACACCAGCACCAAGTCCGATCGCGTGCGGGCGTACACGCGCAGCACCCCGGACACCGGCATCGGGGCGGGCCGGATCGCGAGCCAGGCGACCTGGAGACTCGATTCCACCGCGTAATAAGCGCTCACCACGACCAATTCGAGGAGCGGAAACGGATTCAGCCGGCCGGACACCGGCACTCGCGGCAGCGGCAGCGCCACCATGATCAGTGCGGCGATCACCAGTCCGCCCAACAGGTTCGCGGTGCTGAGATCACCCCACAGGGCGAGCCACACCAGGGTGAGCCAGACCAGGATGCCGACCCGGACGACAGTGTCGCGCGCCCTGCCGCGGCCGGTCTGCTCGACGCTCATCGCGGACCTCCTCGATCGCCGGGCGTATCACCCAGCACCGCAACGATGTACACGCCGGGGTCGCGCAGGTCGAGCGCGGCCCGGTCGGCGATCGCGAGGATCGGACCGGCCAGCACCGTCAGGCACAGACCGGCCAGCACGAGCGCCGCGGTGGACAACACCATCAGCGGCGGCATCCGGCCTGGATCGGTGCGCTCGTCGTAGTGCACGTCGGTCGTTTCCTCGATCAGCGTCGGCGGCCTCGCCGCGGTGAGATGGCCCTCGGGCGCGTCCTCGCGCGGTCGCCAGAACGCTTTGCTCCATACCCGTGCGACGGTATAGAGGGTGAGCAGGCTGGTGAGCACGGCGCCGCCGACCAGCATCCAGGCCAGCACGCTGCCCCGCTCGGCGCCCGCCTGCAACAGCGCGACCTTGCCGACGAACCCGGAGAACGGCGGAATGCCACCGAGATTCAAGGCGGGGATCAGGAACAACACGGCCAGCAGCGGGCTGGCCGCGGCCAGCCCGCCCAATCTGCGCAGCGAAGTGGATCCTGCTTGCCGTTCGATCAGGCCCGCCACCAGAAACAGCGCGGTCTGCACCAGAATGTGGTGCGCCACATAGAACACCGCGCCCGACAGTCCGGCCGCATTGGCCAGTCCGACCCCGAACACCATGTAGCCGATGTGGCTGACCAGCGTGAACGACAGCAGACGGCGGATGTCGCTCTGCGCGATGGCGCCGAGGATGCCTACGAGCATGGTGAGCAGGCCGCACACCAGCAGCACCGAGTCGAAGCCGCCGTCGGGGAACAACAGCGAGTGCGTCCGGATGATGGCGTACACACCGACTTTGGTGAGCAGGCCGGCGAAAACTGCGGTGACGGGGGCCGGGGCGGACGGATAGGAGTCGGGCAGCCAGTTCGACAGCGGGAACACGGCCGCCTTGATGCCGAACGCCACCAGCAGCACCGCGAAGATCGCCGTGCGTGTGCCCTCCGGCACGTCGCCGAACCGGACGGCGAGCTGGGCCAGGTTCAGCGTTCCGGTGGCCGCGTAGGCCAGGCCGATGCCGGTGAGGAAGATCAGCGACGACACCATCGAAACCATCACGTAGGCCACGCCCGCCCGGATGCGTTCGGTGGTCGCGCCTACGGTGAGCAGGACGAACGACGCCGCGAGCAGGATTTCGAAGCCCACGAAGAGGTTGAACAGGTCACCGGCCAGGAAGGCGGCGCAGACACCGGCGGTCAGCACCAGATACGTGGGGCGGTAGATCGAGGTGGGCTGTCGCTCGTCGCCGTCGCGGATGTTCTGGCCCGCGCCGTACAGCGCGACCGACAGCAGCACCACCGACGAGACCAGCAGCATCGCCGCCGAGAGCCGGTCGACCACCAGCGTGATGCCGATCGGGGCCGCCCAGCCGCCGACCTGCAACGCGGTGGTGCCGTCCCGATCGGCCAGGTACAGCAGCAGACCACAGATCACCACGACACCGGCGAGCGCGGCGACGATGACCACGCTCTGGACGCGGGGCCTGCGGCCGAACACGAGCGTGGCCGCGGCGCCGAGCAGCGGAACGAGCACCGGCAGCGGCGCGAGAATCGGCAGCAGGCCGGGGGACAGGTTCACGTCTCCGGGTCCTCTCCGGCGCGCCGCCGTGCGACATCCGCGTCTTCCTGGTCGTCGGCGACGTCGTCGCTGGTGGTGAGCGTGTAGGCGCGGTAGGCCAGGGCGAGAACGAATGCCGCGATGCCCATGGTGATCACGATCGCGGTGAGCACCATCGCCTGGGCGAGCGGGTCGGCCATCTCGTCGACGTCCGCCTCGCCGCGGATGGGCGGTTTGCCGTCGCCGCCGCCCGCGGTGAGGATCAGCAGGTTCACCGCGTTGCCGAACAGGATCAGCCCGAGCAGCATCTTCGACACGGCGCGTTCCAGGATCAGATACACCCCGCACGCGACCAGGATGCCGATTACCACCAGCAGTGTCAGATTGACGGTCATGTGCCGGGGTCGCCTTTCGCCGAGGGGTTCTCGGCGTCGGCCAGTTCGCTGTCGAGCCGCGCGCCCAGGCTGCGCAGCACATCCAGCACCAGGCCGACCACGATGAGATAGACCCCGAGATCGAACAACAGAGCGGTGACCACCTTGACGTGGCCGACAACCGGTAGCGACACCTCGAAGATCGCCGAGGACAGCGGGGGCGCGCCGAGCAGCAGCGACGAAACGGCCGTGCCCGCGGCCAAGGTGAGACCCGCGCCCAGGACGTGACCCGCGTCGACGGGCAGCGCCTCGCCCAATTCGTAGCGGCCACCCGCGAGATACCGCAGGGTCAGCGCGAGTCCAGCGGTGAGCCCACCGGCGAATCCACCGCCGGGTGCGTTGTGGCCGGAGAAGAAGAAGTAGACCGACAGCACCATGATGGTCGGGAACACCAGCCGCGTGGTGATCTGCAGGACCATCGACCGTTCGGCCCGGTCGACCAGACGGCCCGCGGGCAGCCAGCTCACCAGTTCCGGGTCGTAGTCGGGGGAGTCCGTCGCGCGCGGCGCGCTGCCGAAACGCCTGCTGCGGAACACCAGTGAGGCGACGCCGGTAGCGGCGACGACGAGCACCGAGATCTCGCCGAGGGTGTCCCACGCCCGCAGGTCGACGAGCAGGACGTTGACGGCGTTCTTGCCGCCGCCGAACTCGTAGGCGGCATCGGGAATCCGGGGCCAGACGGGTTCGGCGGTGCGGGCCGCGACGGCGAAACCGGCCAGCACCGCGACCGCCGTTCCCGTCCCCACCGCCAGGATCGCCCTGCGCACCTTGAACGCGGCCCTGCGGCGGGCCTCGATCCGCGCGGGGAAAGCGCGCAGGACGAGGACGAAGATCACCAGGGTCAGCGTCTCCACCAGGAATTGGGTCAGCGCGAGGTCGGGCGCCCCGTGCAGCGCGAAGATCACCCCGCAGCCGTACCCGGTCACCCCCACGACCAGCACGCTGGCCAAGCGGTTGCGCAGCACCGTCGCGGCGATCGCGGTCACCGCCATGATCGCGCCGATGGCCGCTTGCAGCGGCGAATCCCACAGGCGCGGCGTCACGCCGGTGCGGGCGCCGAGGGCGAGCAGGACGGTCGGCAGGATGATCAGCGTGACCAGGATCGTCGCCTGGGTCAGCGGCAACGACCCGCGCTGCACGGCGCCGGTCATCCGCAGCGAGAGGGTGTCCATCGCGCGCAGCGTGGCGTCGTAGGCGCGGTCGGCGTTGCCCAGGCGGGGCTGCGCGGCCGCGGATTCGGGGAAGCGGTCGCGCAGCCGGAACAGCAGGACGCCCACGGTGACGATCAGCACCGTCAACGCCAGCGGCGGGGTGAATCCGTGCCACAGCGCCAGAGGGGGGAACGCGGGGCCGGTCAGCGTTTCGGCGTAGGGGCGCAGCCGTGCGTCCAGCCAGGACGGTGCGAGACCTGCCACCAGGCTCGCGATGGCGAGGATCACCGGTGCCGCCACGAAGACAGCGCCCGGCGCGTGCCAGCGAAAACTGCTTACCGCCTCCGGCCGGCCCCCGATGACGGGTACGTCGCTGGGCTGGTGGGCCATGGATGCGGCGCGAGGAGCGGCCCGCGGCTCGTTGCCTTTGTCCGCGAAAGCTCCCCAGATGAACCGGATGCTGTAGCCGACTGTCAGCATCGAGCCGAGCACGATTCCGGCGAGCACCGTGCCGCGAGCCCAGGCGGGGAGCACGCCGGCGTCCAGTACGGCGCTCAGGGCGCTCTCTTTCCCCACGAACCCGAGCAGCGGTGGGATGCCCGCCATACTGAGCACGGCGAGGATCGCGGTGCCGCACAGCACCGGAGCACGGCGGCCGAGACCCGACAGCCGCCGCAGATCGCGGGTCCCCGCACCGTGATCGATGATCCCGACCACCAGGAACAGGCACGCCTTGAACAGCGCGTGCGCGACGAGCAGGGTGACTCCGGCCAGTGCGGCGCCGGGCGTGCCGATGCCGACCAGCACGATCAGGAAGCCCAGCTGGCTGACCGTGCCGAAGGCCAGCACCAGTTTCAGGTCCACCACTTGCAGTGCTCGCAGCCCGGCCAGCAGCATCGACGCCAAGCCGAGGGTGAGCACCAGCGGATGCCACACCGGGTGCTGCGCGAACACCGGTGCGAGCCGGGCGACCAGGTACACACCGGCCTTCACCATCGCCGCGGCGTGCAGGTACGCGCTCACCGGTGTCGGCGCGGCCATCGCGCCGGGCAGCCAGAAATGCAGCGGTACCACAGCGGATTTGGTGAGCGCGCCCACCAGCACCAACGCCACCGCGATCTCGACCGCCACCCCGCTCGGGGAATGTGCTCCCGACAGCAGGTCCGAGAGCAGATAGCTGCCGGTCACCGTGCCGAGCACGACGATGCCGGCCAGCATCGCCAATCCGCCCGCGCCGGTCACCAGCAGCGCCTGGATCGCGGCTCTGCGGCCGGCCGCCTGTTCGGCGTTGTGACCGATCAGCAGGAACGACAGCACTGTCGTCGCTTCCCAGAACACGTAGAGCAAGAGCATGTTGTCGCTGGTGACCAGGCCGAACATCGCCCCGGCGAACGCCACCAGCTGGGCGGCGAACACTTCCAGCCGCGGCTCGTCGTCCTGGAAGTACCTGGCGCAGTAGACCAGCACCAGCGCCCCGATGCCCAGCACGAGCGCGCACAGGACGGCCGCGAGGGTGTCGAAGCGCAGGTCGACGTTCAGCGCGATGCTCGGCGCCCAGGTCAGCCGAACGCGCTGCGGAACGGACCAATTCGCGATCACCCAGCCGAGACAGCCGAGCGGGACCAAAGCCAGCAGGTAGAAAGCGTTGCGCCCCAGTGCCCGCACCCACAGCGGAGCCGACAAGGCGGCTGCGGCATGGACGAGCAGGATTGCGAGCAAACTCACTCCGTCGAGTAGGGGCGGCGGGGTGTTCGGGACAATCCTACGTAAACCCTGCATTTTTCGCGGACGGGGCAAGTATGGCGTCCGCCATCGGTTCGAAGCGGGGCTATATGTCCGCTAATGATTCGCTCTCGAGTTGCCCTTTCGCCTGCGACTTGCTGCGCGGCCGGAGTTTGCGCAGCATGACGAGGCCGATCGCGCTGCCGACGACAATGGCCAGCGCGGTGCGGCCGGGCGTCGCGTCGTGGATCGCCACGTCCTCGCGCCAGTCTTTGAACTTGTCCGGCATCACCGACACCGCCGAGGGAAGGTAGAGAGCGGTGATCGCCAGGACACCGCTGGGCGCGTACTGCGGTCGTGTCGTACCGCAGCAGTAACCAGCGGTCAACGCGATGACGCCGCTGATGACGGCGAAGGCGACGGTGCCCGCGGACGTGGAGGTGACGATGGCGAATACCGCGATGCCCGCCAGCAGCAGGATGGCGATTGCCGTCGAGGGCACACGGGCGCCGATGGCCACGCCAGCCGCGGTCAGCGCGATCAGCACCGCGGAGGTCCACCCGGGACGGACCGCGTAACCCACGGCGTCGACCGCCGCGGTGAGGCTGACGGCCAGGTACACGCCGGTGCCGTCGCGTCCGGGCAGCAGCATCGCCGCGGCGGTCGCGCTGACGATCGTCGCGGCGACGACGATCCCGATCTCGACCGCGTGACCCTCCGCGGGAAGTTTGCTGTATTGCCGGCCCAGCCATTCGGTGCCGGCCAGCACCACCAGCGCGAGCACCATGGCGGCGAGGATCGGCGCCACCGGCAGCGCGATCGCCATCCGCGATGTCTTCGGCTCCTCGGTGCGCCGCCAGTTGTGCATGGTGCTGATCATCAGCATGGCCAGCGCCGCGGCGATCATCCAGTGCGTCGGGGTCTCCAGCACCGCGTACGGATCCGCGGTGATGTTCAGCAGGGCCGCGAGATCGCCGAAGCCGAAGATTCCGACCCCGCCGACCGCGAACGCCGCGCCGGGCAGGGGTCGGCGCAGCACCACCGCGCCCAGCCCGCCGAGCAGCACCGCGGCGCACACCGCGTCGATGTAGTTCTGCGTGGTCAGCATCTCGGCCGTGGACCCCCGCCGTCCGGCGAAGTGGTTGATCAGCTGCGCCAGCGCGGCGGCCGTCGCCGTCGCCCACCCGGTCAGCGGCCGCTTGGTGGTGGTGACCAGCACGGCCACCGTCACGGCGACGATCATCCCCAGCGCGGCGCCGCGGGGCACGCTGTTGAGCAGGCCCGCGATCCGGTACGACGAGGCCTGACCTTGCGTGCCGACGCTGACGGGCAGGAACAGCGTGACGCCCGCGACCGCGGCTCCCGTGAAGGCCGTGGTCGCGTCGAGAATGTCGCCGACCCTGCGCACGGTTGTCGAACATACCCGTGGTTCGCGCGCGATCTTGTGATTGCCGACAAATTGCCCTTAACGGGGCGATTTGCGCGGCCTATCCTCGATCCAGGGCGTAGCGGCGCAGCGCGTCGACTTGCGACGGGTCGAGCGATGGCCGCACCACCGTTTGGGCGGCCTGCACGTCATCCGCGGTGACGTCGGCCGCTTGCAGGTCCCGGCGCATCGCCGTGAGCGCGGCCTCGCGCAGCAGCGCGGCGCAGTCGGCCGCTGAGTAGCCGTCCAATTGCTGTGCGAGGGCTTCGAGGTCGACGTCGTCGGCCAGCGGCACCGCGCGGCCCGCCGTGCGCAGGATCTCCCTGCGGGCGGCGGCATCCGGGGGCGGCACGAAGACCAGCCGTTCCAACCTGCCCGGCCGCAGCAACGCCGGGTCGATCAGATCGGGGCGGTTGGTCGCGCCGAGAACCACTACGTCGCGCAGCGGTTCCACGCCGTCGAGCTCGGTGAGCAGAGCCGCGACCACTCGGTCGCCGACGCCGGCGTCGGCGCTCTGGCCGCGGCGGGGGGCCAGCGCGTCCACCTCGTCCAGGAAGATCAGCGAGGGCGCCGAATCGCGCGCTCGCTGGAACAGTTCGCGCACCGCCCGCTCCGACGAACCGACCCACCGGTCCAACAGCTCGGCGCCCTTGACCGCGTGCACGCTGAGCTGACCGGTCCCCGCCAGCGCGCGCACCAGGAAAGTCTTGCCGCAGCCGGGCGGGCCGTAGAGCAGCACCCCGCGCGGCGGTTCGATGCCGAGGCGGGCGAAGGAGTCCGGGTGCCGCAGCGGCCACAGCACCGCCTCGGTCAACGCCTGCTTGGTCTCCACCATGTCGCCGACGTCGTGCAGACCCAGGCTGCCGATGGCGAGTTCCTCCATGCCCGAGCGCGACAGCGGCCGGATGACCTCCAGCGCGCCGAGCAGGTCCGGCTGGGTGAGCTGCGGTTCGCCGTGCTCCCTGGCCCGCGACGCCGCGCGCAGCGCCGCCTCCCGGCACAGCGCCGCGAGATCGGAGGCCACGAAGCCCGGCGTGCGCGCGGCGACCTCGTCGAGTTTCAGCTCCGCGGTCGGCACCTTGCGCAGCAGCTGTTCCAGCAGCTGCTTGCGCACGGCGGCGGTGGGCAGCGGCAGCGCGAGTTCGCGGTCGCACAGGTCGGGCGCCCGCAGTCGCTGGTCGATTCCGGTGGGGTGCGCCGTGGTCGCGAGGAACGCGACGCAGGGTTCGGCGATCGCGGCGCGCAATTGGTCGAGGATGAGCGTGGCGACCGGCTCGGCATCCGCGGGCAGCAGCGCGTCGATGTCGGTGATCAGCAGGACGCCGCCCTGGCCGCAGCCGATGTCGGCCACCGCCTCGGCGACTTCGCGCAGCCGTGCGCCGCTCTCGGCCGCACCGATGGTGGGACCGTCGAGTTCCACGACGCGCCGCGGCGACGCGACCGCCCTGGCCAGAGTGGCTTTGCCGACGCCGGCCGGGCCGGTGATCAGCACGCCGAGATGAGGTCGTGCGCCGAGCGTGCGCAGCAGTTCGGGCTCGTCCAAGGCGAGACTGAGCCATTCGTCGAGCTTCGCGGCTTGGCCGCGCACTCCCGGCAGGTCATCGACCGAGATGCTCGGCGTGGTGTCCCTGGCCGCCGCGGTCCGCCCGGTCGCGACGCCGTTGTTGCCCGCCGCCGTGCCGAAGACGGCGGCTTCGGTGGCGCCGCGCGAGGCCTCGCCAACCGGGATCGGGGTCCCGGCCGAGGCCAGATCGGCGGCGTACCGCGCGGCGACCGCTCCCGCGCCCCAGACCACCGCGGTATTCGGCTGCACGCTCACCGGCCCGCGTGGATCGGTGGCGGTGACGGTGAGCAACTCCGTGGTCCACGCGATCCCGAAGGTGCGCGACAGCGCCAAGGTGGCGGCCGTGGAGCTGATGTCGGGTCCGAGGTCGCGCGGCAGCAAGGAGACCGCGTCGCCGACCGTGACGACCTTCCCGAGCAGCGCCTGCCGCAGTGTCGCGGCCGGGATCGTGCGGGTGGCGTGCACCGAGCCGCTCACCGCGATCTGTTTCGCGCCGTAGACGGTCGCGGGGGAGACCACCACCGTCGAATCCTCGCGCAGTCCGGCGTTGGACAGCGTGACGTCATCGAGCAGGGCGACCCCGGCGGGCGTTCCCTGGCGAGCGACGCCGACCACAGCGGCCGTGCGTCGTGAGCCGACCAGCATGATTCCGTCCCACTCCCGCAACCCCAGCGCGGTCAGCGCTTCCGGATGCAGTCGGACCACCCCCCGCCGGGCGTCGGCGGCCGAGGGATTCAGGCGGGCGGTGAGTGCCAGTTCTGCCACTGTGCCATTCTGCCGCGCGCCCCCGCCCTCGGTCACGGTCCGTCGTCTCGGTATGGCCGCGGACCGCGATCTACCGGCTACTTCCGCACGATTCCGGCGGCCACCGCGACCGAGGTGTCGGCGACGCTCGGCGACAGGCACACCAGCTTGGCCGTGCCCAGCGCGACGTTCGGACTGCCGTCGAACGGGCCACCCGGGTTTTCCGCCAGGATCTGCTCGATCAGCGCCTTCTCCGCGTCGGTGTCCAGCTTCCGGAACTCACCGCAGGTGGTGCTGGAGGCGGGACCGAGGGAGGAGTCGCTGTCCTTCGTCGTGGCCGGGGTGTCGGTCGGCGCCGAATCGCTCGTCGTCGCGGCGTCGGGAGCGGTCGTGGTGCGCGTGGCCGGGGCGGAGATCGTCGCGCTCAGGGAACTCTGGCGCGATGCGTTCGCGTCGCTGGACTCGTCCGCTCCGCCGCAGCCTGCCAGCAGGAAACCCACCGTCCCGACAGCCAGGACGATGGTGGAAATTCGTTTCATACCGTGCTTTCCCGGGTGGATCGTGGCGCCGGAAGGCCCGGCGTTCGCAGCAGCGTACCGGTTTTCCCGGGGTCAGTGGATGTGTGCCTGCCAATCCGACGGAACCCGCCCACGCGGGCCCGGCGCGCCCTGATCGGCTGGATGACTGCGCGGTGGAGCCAATTCCGGTCCGTCCGTGTACATCTGCTCGGTTTCGAAGTTGTAGTACCAGTCCTCGCCCGGCTCGAAACTCTGGATGAACGGGTGTCCGGTGCTCTTCGCGTGCTGGGTCGCGTGCTGCGCGGGCGAGGTGTCGCAGCAGCCGACATGCCCGCACTGGGCGCAGCGGCGCAGATGCACCCACCAGCCGCTGTTCTGCTCGCACTCCAGGCAACCGGGGCCGCTGGGTGGGACCGCGGGATCGATGCCCGCGACTTGCTCGGTCATGACTGTCCTTCCGTGATCGTCGCGGCGACGGCATCGATCTGCTCTTGTTCGGGGCGGCGAAGCGGCAACCAGACGGTGAACCTGGTGTCGCCCGGCTCGGAGTCCACCCGGATGTCGCCGTTGTGCTTGTTGACCACGATGCGGAACGAGATGTCCAACCCGAGCCCGGTGCCCTCGCCCATCGGCTTGGTGGTGAAGAACGGTTCGAAGATCCGGTTGCGGGCCTCCGGCGGGATACCCGGCCCGGTGTCGCCGATCTCCACGACCGCGCAGTCGTTCTCGTGCCTGGTGCGGATGGTCAGCGTGCCGCTGCCGTTCATCGCGTATACGGCGTTGTCGATCAGGTTGGTCCACACCTGGTTCAGTTCGGCCGCGTAGCAGGGCACCTGCGGCAAGCTCCGGTCGTACTCCTTGACCACGCGCACCCCGTCGCCGATCTTGCGGCTGAGCATCACCAGCGTGCTGTCCAGCAGTTCGTGCACATCGACCACTTGGAAGGGCGCCCGGTCCATCTGCGAATACTGCTTCGCGGCGTCGACCAGCGAGGAGATGCGCGTCGTCGAGTCGGCGATCTCGTTCATCAGCAGCTCGGTCTCGATGGTGTAGTTCAACCAGCGGATCGCGCCTTGGAACACCTGCTCCGGAGAACCCTCCAGGGTGGCGGCCACCCGCTCCAGCCAGTCGGTGTCGAAACCGGCCTGCACGAAGTTCGGCGCGAGGTTCCAGCCGTCGGCGATCCCGTGCTCCTCGAGCCATTCACCGAGCAGGTCCTCCCGGTCGGCGGCCTCCATCGGCGTGAGTTCCGGCGCCTTCGCGACCTGGGCGGCGGCTTCCTCCTGCAGGCGCACCAAGGCGCCCAAGGACGCCGCGTCGAACTTGCCTTCCGCCATCATCGCCAGCTTGTGCCGCATGCCCGCGACCCGCTCGCGCAGACCCGAGGTGGCGCGCACCGCGGCGGCGGCCGGATTGTTCAGCTCGTGGGTGAGACCCGCCGACAGCGAACCGAGCGCGAGCAGCCGTTCGCGCTCACCGATGCGCGCATTGGTGTTGCGGCTGCCGAAGAACGCGCCCTCGAGCAGGTGGACGGCCATCGGGAACCACTCGCGCATCATCCGGGCGAAGACTTCGGCGTCGAGCACGTAGAACCGCGACGGCCGCGTCACGTGCAGCGAGCTGTTGTAGGTCTGCTCGACCTTGTCGCCGATGTAGGACATCCACGCCCCCGCGTATGAGCCGCGGTGGTCGGTGCGGACCAGCTCGATCTCCGCGCCGCTGGACTGCTTGGTGAGCACCACCTCGCCGTCCATCAGCACGTAGAGGCAGGTGGCCGGTTCGCCTTCGTGGTAGACGACCCCCGGCTCGATGGTCTCGATCCGGCCGTCGGCGCACAGCCAGGCCAGCTGCTCGTCGCTCAGCTTCTCGAACAGGAACAAGGTGCGCAGCTCGGCGGGGTCGCAGACCAGCCGGCTACGGCGGTCCGCGGTCGGGTTCGAAGTCATCTGGCAGCCTCCTGATCAGGCGAGATAGCGGTGCACGAGCATGACGGCCATCGCACCCTCGCCGACGGCGGAGGCGACGCGCTTGGCCGATTCGGCGTGCACGTCGCCTGCCACGAACACACCGGGCACGCTCGTCTCGAGATGATGCGGGGGCCGGGGTAGTTCCCAGCCGGCGGGGCGCGCGCCGTCGACCATGAGGTCCGGCCCGGCGAGCACGTAACCGGCGCTGTCGCGCGTGACCACGCCGTCGAGCCAATCGGTTTGCGGCGCGGCGCCGATGAACAGGAACAGCCGCTCCGCGTCGGCCTTCTCCTCGGCTCCGGTCCGGTTGTCGCGCAGCACGATCTGCTGCAGGTGATCGCCACCGTCGGCGGCGATCACCTCGGTGTTCGTGTGCACCTCGATGTTCGCGATCTGCGCGATCTGCTGGATCAGGTAGTG
Source organism: Nocardia asteroides (assembly GCA_019930625.1). Classification (NCBI taxonomy): domain Bacteria; kingdom Bacillati; phylum Actinomycetota; class Actinomycetes; order Mycobacteriales; family Nocardiaceae; genus Nocardia; species Nocardia asteroides. Next base: position 1,394,006 of record CP082844.1, on the reverse strand, counting down.
CGACATCGACTGTTCCAGCGAATCCGCCCGGACCACCAGGTGCACGGTGCGCGCGTTGCGGGACAGGAACACTGCGGCCTGCCCCGCGGAGTTCGCGCCGCCCACGATGTAGACCTCGTGATCGGCGCACTCGGAGGCCTCGGTCATGGCCGAGCCGTAGTAGACGCCGCGCCCGGTGAAGTCGTCGACGCCGGGCGCCGGGTGGCGGCGGTAGTCGACGCCGGTCGCGATGATCACGGTGTGCGCGCACAGGCTGCCGCCGTCGGCGAACCGCACGGTGCGCGCGGACCCGTTGACCTCCAGCCCGACCACCTCGCGGGTGGTGATCACCTCCGCGCCGAATTTCGCGGCCTGCCGCCGCGCCCGGTCGGCCAGCTGCGCGCCGGACAGGCCGTCGGGGAAGCCGAGATAGTTCTCGATGCGCGAACTCTGCCCGGCCTGTCCGCCGGTGGCGGTCCGCTCCACGAGCACCGTGCGCAAACCCTCGGACGCGCCGTAGACCGCCGCGCCGAGACCGGCGGGACCGCCGCCGACCACGATCAGGTCGTAGAACTCGCCCGCCGGGTCGACGGTCAGGCCGACGTTCTGCGCCAGTTCGCTGTCGGTGGGCTGCACGAGCGCCTCGCCCGCCGAGGTGATCACCACCGGACAGCGCTCCGGGTCGGCTCCCGCCGCCTCCAGCAGCCGCGCGCCCTCGGGCTCGTCGGCCAGGTACCACCGGTAGGGCAGCTGGTTGCGGGCGAGGAACTCCCGCACCTGCGACGAGCGCGGCGACCAGCGATTGCCGACCACCTTCGTCTCGGTGACCGGACGATGCTCACTGCTGCGCCAGGCCTCCAGCAGGCCGTCCAGCACCGGGTAGAGCTTCTCCTCCGGCGGATCCCACGGCTTGAGCAGGTAGTGGTCCAAGTCCACGACGTTGATCGCGTCGATCGCGGCATTGGTGTCGGCATAGGCGGTCAGCAGCACGCGACGCGCGTAGGGGTGCAGGTCCATGGCCTGCTCCAAGAACTCGATGCCATCCATGCCCGGCATCCGATAGTCGGCGATCAATACCGCGACCGGCTGGCCGCGCAGCTTCATCTCGCGAAGCGCGTCGAGCGCTTGCGCACCCGATTCCGCGCGCAGAATCCGGTAATCGGCGCCATAACGGCGGCGCAGGTCGCGCACGACCGCCCGGGAAACACCCGGATCGTCATCGACGCTCAGGATGGCCGGTTTCGTAGCAGCGGGTGAAGTCACCTGACGAGTATGGAGCCTCTGGACGGGCTCTGTCGTGGGCGTTCGCGCAGAGCTCAGAGCCGACGACGCAGGACGAGATCGAGCTCACTCGGAGTGAGCAGGCGCTCCAGGCGTTCTTCCTGCGCGGCCGCGCGGACGCTGCGCAGGGACGCCGAGGCGCCGGAGGCTCTTCGCCCGTTCTCGGGCTCGATAGCCGGCAGTAGCGGAACCTGGTCCGCTGGTCGACGATGCAGCAGGGAGCGCAGTTTCACGGCCGATCACCTCACGTGGGGACGTCGAAAGTCGGAGGCAGTGTCTGTTGGTCTGTTGCTTCATCTATCCGTTATTGTGCGCCGTTCATTACAGCGGCCGGTGCGCGTATAGCGGAAATGTGACGCAACTGTCCTCCCGTCTAAAATGTGCGCGAATCGACCGTAAGCGCTCGGACGGATGGTCGTCGGTCCGTCGCTCGTCACCCGGAGGCAGCGTTGCCGAAAAATCTCGAAGCCAGCATCGACATCGCCGCGCCCCCGGAGCGGGTGTGGGCGGTGGTCGCCGATCTGAAGCGGATGCCGGAGTTCAGCCCACAGTGCGTCCGCATGGTGGCGCTGGGCAGGCCCGCGGCGGGCACCTGGACGATCAACCTCAACCGGGACGGCAAGAAATTCTGGCCGACCACCGCCCGTATCGTGCGGTTCGAGCCGAACCAGGCCTGGGCCTTCAAGGTCAACGAGAACCGGACGGTGTGGAGCTACACCCTGGAGCCGACCGAATCCGGCACGCGGCTGATCGAGCGGCGGGATGTGCCCAACGGCACCACCTGGTTTTCCCGCAAAGGGATCGATGTAGCGCTCGGTGGCGAGGCCTCGTTCGAGGAAGATCTGGTGCGCGGCATGAACGAGACGCTGGGCAAGATCAAGAAGGCGGTCGAGACCGGCGCCTGAGCGCACGCGGTCGCTCGCCGCGGTGCCGGTCACGCCGAAGCCGTGACCGGCACCGCGGCGAGCGACCGGGAGGGCGGAGCTGTTCGCGTGAGCTACTTCCAGTTGGGCAGGTTGACGACCTGGGCCGCGTAGGACAGACCCGCACCGAACGCGATGAGCAGCGCCGTGTCACCCGGCTTCGACTCGCCCTTGCGCAGGAGCCCTTCCATGGCCAGCGGGATCGAGGCGGCGGAGGTGTTGCCCGCCTCCTCGATGTCGTTGGCGAGCGCGCAGTGCTCCGGCAGCTTCAGCACCCGGGCCATGATCTCGATGATCCGGCCGTTGGCCTGGTGCGGGATCATCGCGTCCAGGTCCTCTGGGGACAGACCGGCGCGGTCGATGGCGTCGCGGCACACCTTCTCCAACGAGTGCGCGGCCCACCGGAACACCGCGGTGCCCTCCATGGCCAGATAGGGCCGCACTGCGTCCAAGCCCTTCTCGTCGATCTCGTGGAAGTACTCCATCCAGTCCTTGTCCTGCCGGATGGCGTGATGCTGGGTGCCGTCCGAGCCCCATACGGTGGGGCCGATGCCCGGCTCGTCGGAGGGGCCGACGATCACCGCGCCCGCGCCGTCGGCGAAGAGGAAGGCGGTGGAGCGGTCGGTGGGGTTGACCGTGTTCGTCAGTTTCTCCACACCGATCACGAGCACGTGCGCGGCGGTACCGGCCCGGACCAGATCCGACGCCAGCGCGATCGAGTGACAGAAACCCGCGCAACCGGCCGAGACGTCGAAGGCGGCGGCGCCGTTCATGCCGAGCTCGGTGGCGATGCGCGGGGCAGCGGCCGGGGTCAGCAACAGATGGGTGGAGGTAGCAACGATCACGCAATCGACTTGGTCGACCGCGATGCCCGAAGATTCCAGCGCGCCGCGCGAAGCCGCGACGCTCATACTCTGAATCGTCTCCGATTCGTCGGCGAACCGCCGGGTCTTGATGCCCGATCTGGTCCTGATCCACTCGTCGCTCGAGTTGATCGGACCCGCCACCTCGTCGTTGGTGACCACTCGAGCAGGGCGGTAAACGCCGAGCCCGAGGATCGCCGTGTGCTCTGCCCCGGTGGTCTGGGCGATTCGAGCAGCCATCTGCGTCTCCTATGTACCTGCGGCGGCGCCGCCGGGTGTTCCCCGAAGCATCGAAATCGGTCCCTCATCAGCCACTGTCCATCGGTGGATAGACATGAGGCCTCCTCATATTAGCCCGAAAGTCGCTCATTTGCCGCGCGTATTTCGACAATCGGTGGGTATCTCCCCCGACGCACGCCACCGCTGCACGAGGCGTGGCCCAACTAGGATGCGAGGACACCATGCTCGGTCTCGGGATTATCGGATGGATCATCATCGGCGGTCTCGCCGGATGGATCGCCAGCAAGATCATGAAGACGGACGCGCAGCAGGGCATTCTGCTGAATATCGTCGTCGGGGTGATCGGTGGCCTGCTCGGTGGGTTCCTGCTGAGGCTGTTCGGAGTCGATGTCGAGGGCGCCGGACTCTGGTTCAGCTTCTTCACCTGCCTGGGTGGCGCGATCATCTTGCTGTTCCTGGTTCGGCTGGTCATGGGCTCCCGCGTCAGGTCCTGACCTCGCGTGCCACAGGCTCCCTTCCCGTAAGGTGTGAACGCTTGCGCCGGTCCTATCGTTGAGGGGCGCAATCCGTCTGCATCGAGCACGAAAGAGGAGCCTGTGGCCCGCCGTCCCACCCCGCCCGGCACGCCTGAACGAACCGGAGTCGGCCACGTCGTCGATCTGGTCCGCAATGCGATCCCTCCGTTGCATCCCGCCGGGCTTCCGTTCGTCGCCGCACCCATCGCGGTCGCCGTGGTCGGCGGCAAGCGCAAGTGGGTGCGGCGTACGGGCTTGTTCGCCGCGGCTGCCTGCGCGACGTTCTTCCGCCACCCGCATCGCGTGCCGCCGAACCGGCCTGGCGTCGTGGTGGCCCCCGCCGACGGCGAGATCGCCTTGGTCGACACCGCCGCTCCCCCCGCCGAGCTGGGTCTCGGCGATCAACCGCTGCCCCGGGTCAGCATCTTCTTGTCCGTGCTCGACGTCCACGTGCAGCGGACGCCGGTTTCCGGCACAGTGCGAACCGTGCTGCACCAGCCCGGTCAGTTCCGTTCCGCGGACCTGCCCGAGGCGAGCTCGGTGAACGAGCGCAACAGCATGGTCCTGGAGACCCCGGAGGGCGAACGGATCGTCGTGGTGCAGATCGCCGGGCTCCTCGCGCGCCGCATCGTCTGCGACGCCCAGGTCGGTGACGTGCTGACCATCGCCGACACCTATGGACTGATCCGCTTCGGCTCGCGGGTCGATACGTACTTCCCGCCCGGCACCGAACTGCTCGTACAGCCCGGCCAGCGCACCATCGGCGGCGAGACCGTGCTCGCCGTGCTCGGCTCACCCGCTGACGCGTGATGGAGGCGGCGGTACCCACCCAGCGGCGCAGGCGGCGAAGCATCCGGCTGCTGCCCAGCATCGTCACCATCCTGGCGCTGTGCTCCGGGCTGTCGGCGGTGAAGTTCGGCCTCGACGGCAAGCTCGGTATCGCGCTGGCCATGATCGGCGCGGCAGCGGTGCTGGACACCCTCGACGGCAGACTGGCCAGGATGCTCGACGCCACCACGAAGATGGGCGCCGAGCTGGATTCGCTGTCGGACGCCATCTCCTTCGGCGTCGCGCCCGCGCTTGTGCTGTATGTGACCCTGCTCAGCAGCAACAGCGTGGGATGGATCGTCGCACTGCTGTTCGCGGTCAGCATCGTGCTGCGCCTGGCCCGGTTCAACACTTTGATGGACGACGACACCCGGCCGGACTGGGCGCGGGAGTACTTCGTCGGCGTGCCCGCTCCGGCGGGCGCGCTCATCGCGATGGTGCCGGTCGCGCTGCTCGTGCAGTTCGGTGACGGCTGGTGGGTCGGCTTCTACGAGGTCGCGGCGTGGACGGTGTTCGCGGCCGCGCTGTGCGTCAGCACCATCCCGACGCTGGCCATGAAGTCGGTCTCGGTGGCCCCGCAGGCCGCGGCCGGGCTGCTGGTGCTGGTCGCGCTCGCCGCGGCGGCGCTGGTCACCTATCCGATCGTGCTGCTGCTGGTGCTGGTCGCGCTGTATCTGGGGCACATCCCCTTCGCCTGGCATTCCCAGCGCTGGGTGGCCGCGCGCCCGGAGACCTGGACCCACAAGCCCGCCGAGCGGCGTGCGCAACGACGGGCGAACCGGCGGCTGCCCGCGATCCGGCGTCCGGCCATTCGTGGCTCCTCGGCTCGTCTGCGCCTGCGCCGACCTGGTGCGAAGCAACGCTAGAACGGCCACCCACCGCCGGGAACCGGCATCTAGCGGGTAACAATTGCATTCGTGAGCACATGGGTGACTCATCGGGTACGCCCAGAGCTGAGCGGCACCGAACGCGGGAGCTGCACGCGAATCTCGCGGCAGTGACCGGCACGGCCTGAATACTCGGGGAGGCGGGACAGCGATGGAGCCGGACGGGCTGCGGGAATTCGAAGAGCATCGGCCGCGGCTGTTCGCGCTCGCCTATCGAATGCTCGGCGCGGCGGGTGAGGCCGAGGACGCGGTGCAGGAGACCTATCTGCGCTGGGACGGCGCCGACCGCGGCAATATCCGCTCCGCCGAGGCGTGGTTGACCACCGTGCTGGTGAATATCTGTCGTACCTGGCTGGTTTCGGCGCGGGCCAGGCGGGAGAGCTACGTCGGCCCATGGCTGCCGGAGCCGGTGCCGACCGCGCGCGGTGAACTCGGTCCGCTGGAGACCGTCGAAGAGCGCGAACTGGTCTCCCTCGCGCTGCTGACCGCGCTGGAGCGGCTGACCCCGATCGAGCGCGCCGTCTTCGTGCTGCGCGAGGCATTCGGGTACGCGCACCGCGAGATCGCCGACATGCTCGACGTGACCGAGACCAACTCCCAGCAGATCTTCCGCCGGGCGGGCCTGCGCGTGCGAGAAGGCAAGGCGCGCTTCGATATTTCGGCCGAGCATGCCCGCGAACTGGTCGAACGGTTCACGAAGGCGGCACGCGAAGGTGATGTCGAGTCGCTGGAGCGGTTGCTCGCCGCCGACGTGAGCGCGACGGCCGACGGCGGCGGCAAGATCAACGCGGCACGGCGCCCGGTGCACGGCGCGAACAATGTGGCGCGCTACCTGGCGGGCCTGTTGCGCTGGGAGGTGCCGGGAATGCGGCTGCTGGTGGAAGAGGTCAACGGCGCGCCCGCCGTGGTCGCGCGCGTGGACGGCGCGCCACTGCTCGTGATGGGCATCGATGTGGCCGACGGCGTGGTCACCGCGCTGCGGTTGATCGTCAATCCGGACAAATTGTCCTACTTCGCCGAGTCGAGCGGGCCGGATGGCGGCGTCGGCGCGCTGCCCGACCGGCGCCACCACCGGCTGTGACGCGCTTCACCGCCGGGGTTGTCAGGATCGGGGGGCCTGTCCGGTCTGAAGGGTGATGGCCGATCGAAAGGAGCCACATCATGACCGGACAGCATCGGATCGTTGTTCTCGGCGCGGGGTACGCGGGGTTGGCGGCGGCACGCAGGCTCGCTCGCACGGCGCGGGGCGCGCGGATCACCGTGGTGGACGCTCACGAGTCGTTCGTCGAGCGAGTACGACTGCACCAGCAGGCGGCAGGGCAACGGATTTCCTCGTGGGATCTGCGGGAAGCGCTGGAAAGCAAGAAGATCGGTTTCGTGCGCGCCATGGCGACGGACGTCGACACGGCTGCGAAGCGCGTGGTGCTCGACGTGGCACCCGCCCTCGACTACGACATCCTGATCTACGCTCTCGGCAGCGTCGCCGATGCCGAGAGCGTCCCCGGCGTGGCGGAGCACGCGTATTCGGTCGCGACGCAAGAAGACGTGCACGCGCTGTCGGCTGTCCGCGGACCCGTGGCGATCGTCGGGGCCGGGGCGACGGGGATCGAACTGGCGGCGGAACTGGCCGAGTCGCACCCGGGGACCAAGGTGCTGTTGCTCGGCTCGGAGGAACCGGGCGCCTGGCTCTCGGCGCGGGCGCAGGCGCACATCAGGCGGACCTTGGAACGTCTGGGGGTCGAGATCCGGTCCGGCGCCAAGGTGATCGAGGTTTCGCCCGAGGGGCCGCGCTTGGCGGACGGTTCGCTGGTCGAGGCCGCTACCACTGTGTGGACCACCGGTTTTCGCGTGCCCGCCCTCGCCGCGCGCGCCGGCTTGGCGGTGGATTCCGACGGCCGGGTGCTGACCGACGTCACCCTGCGTTCGGTGTCGCACCCGGACATCTACGCGGCGGGGGACGCGGCCGTCATCGCGGGACCGGGCGGGCGTGACCTGCGCATGGCTTGTGCTACGGCCCTGCCCACCGGCAAGCACGCGGCCGACGCCGCCGTCGCCCGGATACGCGGCCGCGAGCCCGCGCCGCTGCGGTTCCGCTATGTGCTGCAGTGCATCAGCCTCGGGCGGCGCGACGCGGTAGTCCAGGCCGTGCACGCCGACGACACTCCTGCCCGGATCGTGCTGACCGGACGGACGGGCGCATGGGTGAAGGAGCGGATTGTGCGCAGCGCGGTCTGGGCTGCCCGACCCTGAGGCGGCAATCGTCAACTACTGGTTGACGACGCGCTGTCGTCAACCTATGGTTGACGCATGACCTCACAATTCCGCCTCGACGATTTGATCGAAGGCATCAAGAAAGCCCGCCCCGACAACGTGCTCGAGCAGCTGTCCGACGCCGTCGTCGTGGCCAATCACCTCGACGAGGTGGCCGACCACTTGATCGGCCACTTCGTGGACCAAGCCCGTCGCTCCGGCGCCTCGTGGACCGACATCGGCGCGAGCATGGGCGTCAGCAAACAGGCCGCGCAGAAGCGGTTCGTGCCCAAAGCGCCCGATCCGGCCGCCGCCTCGGCCATGGACCCGAACGCGGGCTTCGCGCGGTTCACCCCGCGGGCGCGCGCGGTCGTGATGGCGGCGCAGGAGGCCGCGCGCACCGCGGGCAACCAGGAGATCGCGCTCGGGCACGTGGTGCTGGGACTGCTCACGGAACCGGAGGGACTCGCGGTGCACGAGCTCGTCCACCAGGGCGTCTCCCTCGATGTGCTATCCGCCGCGGCGTCGGCGTCCCTGCCGCCGAGCGAGGGGGAGGTCCCCACGCTCATCCCGTTCGGCACGGACGCCAAGAAAGTACTCGAGCTCACCTTCCGCGAGGCGCTTCGCCTCGGGCACAACTACATCGGCACCGAGCACGTCCTGCTCGCGCTGCTGGAACAGGAGAACGGCGCCGGTCTGCTCAGCGATCTCGGCGTCGACAAGGCCAGGGCCGAGTTGCATTTGGGCGAGCTGCTCGCGACGTTCACCTCCGGGCAATCCTGATCCCCGATGAGCGGCGGGAAGCTCCGCGCGGGGATCGTACTCGCTGTCACGGTGGCCCTACTGGTGATCACCGAGTCTTTGCGAGCGGATTCCGGTCACCGAATACGCAACGCCGTCAACGGGATGCGTGGCGCGCACAGCGCACGGGTGCGCCGTCGCCGGGCGCTGCGCACCCGAGGAGCGTGGAGCGCCGGGCCGCCCCGGCGCGCTCCGGTCGAACGACGGATGATGCACGCGGCTTGATCACCCTCGCCCCGCCAGGCCGCCTCCCCAGCGCGGCCATCGAGCTTGCGGCTTCGGCTCGGTGATCAAAGGCTCGCGGTGGATATCGGTGACGTACAGGGGAAGCCGCGGTTGGAGTTCGGCGAGCAGAGAAAGGGCGCGCCCACCTTGCGCGGCTCGGTATTCCCGCATGGTCAGCCCGACGATCTGCAAGAACAGGACGCGGCCGTGCGGGGTGTGGATGCTGCCCAGTTCCGGGTCGACCGCGAAGCAGACGGCGTGATTGGTGCAGTCGGCACGTCCCGCCGCGATCGGCCCGTTCGCTTTGATGGTGTGTCCGGGCTCGAACCACTTGCCCGACTGGAAGACGTAGCGGGCGAGGTTCTGCACGAAGTTCGTCGGCCACACCGGCGGTTCGGTCTCGTCGGGCCTGCGTGCCAAGCGGAAGGTGAACTCGAAGCCCCACCCCGACTCCGCCGGGTTGTCCCATTCCTTCTCGTACAGCTCGGTCATGCCGTAGCTGATGTAGTGCCAGTGCGGCACCGGTTCGGTGCGGGCGTAGGCGCTGATCCCGTCGAGCGGGTCGGACCCGCCGAGAGACCACGGTTGGTCGGACGCCCAGTGGAAGGGCTCGATATCGCCGTACAGCGGCCGCAACGCCTCATCGATGGCATCCCAGCCGGGTTTTTCACTCACCCAGCCACCATAGGCAGGGCGCATCCGGCCGACGCCGGGGCGTCGAACCCTTCGCCGGGTCAGGCGTCCGGCACGTTGCGGGCGAGCTCCTCCAGCCAGGCCGCCGCCGAGGCGTCGCTCGGCGCTCGCCAATCGCCGCGCGGCGAGAGCGAACCGCCGGAGCCGACCTTGGGCGCGTTCGGCAGCGTCGAGCGCTTGAACTGGCTGGTCTGCACGAAGCGCAGCAAGAACTCGCCCAGCCAGTGCTTGATTGTGGCGAGGTCGTAGGCGTTGCGCTGGTCGGCGGGGACGAGATCGGGCCAGCGGCCGGTCGCGGGATCGGACCAGGCGTGCCTGGCCAGGTAGGCGACGCGACTGGGCCGGTAGCCGAAGCGCAGCACGTAGTAGAGGTGGAAGTCCTGCAACTCGTACGGGCCGACCGTAGCCTCGGAACTCTGGGCCGGCGCGGAGGAGTCGGCATGCGGGATCAGCTCGGGGGAGATCTCGGTGCGCAGAATCGACGACAGCACCGCACCCGCTTCGGGCCCGAGCTGATCGGTGTCCACCGCCCAGGCGATCAGGTACTTGATCAGGGTCTTGGGTACCGAGGCGTTCACGCTGTAGTGCGCCATGTGGTCCCCGACGCCGAAGGTGCACCAGCCGAGCGCGAGTTCGCTCAGGTCCCCGGTGCCGACGACGAGCGCGCCGTGCATGTTGGCCAGCCGGAACAGATGCGAGGTCCGCTCGCCCGCCTGCACGTTCTCGTAGGTGATGTCGTACTGCGGCGTCCCGTCGGCCGCGGGGTGGCCGAGGTCGCGCAGCATCTGCGTGGCCGAGGGCCGGATGTCGATCTCGCGTGCCGTGACGCCGAGGGCGGCCATCAGGCGGTGCGCGTCGGTCCTGGTCCTGGTGCTGGTCGCGAATCCGGGCATGGTGTAGGCCAAGACGTTCGCCCGCGGCAGGCCGAGCCGGTCCATGGTCTTGGCCGCCACGATCAGCGCCTGGGTGGAGTCCAATCCGCCGGATACTCCGATCACCACGCGCTCGAGGCCGGTGGAGCGCAACCGCGTGCTCAGGCCCTCGACCTGAATGTGGTGCACCTCGGCGCAGCGCTCGTTGCGTACGGCCGGGTCGGCGGGGACGTAGGGGAAGCGCTCGATCTCGCGGCGCAGTGTGACCGGCTCCTCGGGGACCGGCAGCCGCACGTCGATGCGTCGCATCGTGACCAGCCGGTCGCGGTGGTCGTGCACGTTGTCGGCGAAGGCTGTGGTGCGCAGGCGATCCGCGGCGAGGCGGCGCAAGTCCAGGTCGGCGGTGACCAGCTGGGGATGATCGGCGAACCGCTCGCCCTCCGCGAGCAGATCACCGTTCTCGCAGATCACCGCCTGCCCGTCCCAGGCGAGGTCGGTGGTGGACTCGCCGGTCCCGGCGGCGGAATACAGATACGCGGCGAGGTAGCGCGCCGAATGGGAGGTGCACAGCGACCGGCGGTAGTCCGCCTTCCCGATCACGATATTGCTCGCGGACAGGTTGACCAGCACGGTCGCACCGGCCAGCGCGGCGAAGCCGCTCGGCGGCAACGGAACCCACCCGTCCTCGCAGATCTCCAGATGGAAGACGAAGTCCTCCAGGTTGGTCGCGCGGAACAGCAGATCGGAGCCGAACGGCGCTCGATGCCCGGCGACGGTGATGTGATCCTCCAGCGCTTCCCGCGCCGCAGCGAACTGGCGCTTCTCGTAGAACTCGCGATAGTTCGGCAGGTAGCTCTTCGGCGCGACGCCGAGCACGAGGCCCCGGCAGATCGCGATCGCGCAGTTGAACAACCTGCCTTGGGCCCGTACCGGGGCGCCCACCACGAGAACCGTGTCGAGGTCCGTGCTGGCCGCGACGAGCCTGGCGAGCGCCGCTTCGACCGCCGCGTCCAGCGCGTCCTGGTGGAACAGGTCGTCGGCGGTGTAGGAGGACAAGCCCAGCTCGGGGAACACCGTCAGCACGGCGCCCGCGGACGCGGCCTGGGCGGCCAGTTCCACGGTCTGCTCCACGTTGTAGGCGGGGTCGGCCACCCGTACCCGGGGTACCGCGACCGCCACCCGCGCGAATCCGTGGCGGTACAGCGAATCGAACGGCAGGGCGGTCACCGGCTCCCCTCTCGGGATCGGGTTGATCATGGTCGCACCCGGAATCTACGCCGCCACGGCCGTGCGGGCGCGGCGTCGGAATGCCGAAGGTCCCCGAGGCGGCGTTCTGAACTGCGCTTTCGCCGTCGGCGCCGGAGCGGGCGAATCGTAGGTCGGGCAGAGGCGAACCGCTGGCGGCTAAGCTATAGCAATGGCGGATGAAACGGATTCCGACCTAATAGCGGGGGAACGGCGCGCAGATCTGCTGCGCGCGCTTTCGTATGTGTCCACCGAGTCCCAACCGGACGGCAGCTACGTGGTGAACGGCGACCTGCCGCCCGACGTCGCGCCGCCCTTCATCCGCGCCATCATGCGCGTGGAGGCGGAGTTGCTGCTGCACGACGCCGAGCTCGTCACCGTCGAGGGCGGGGAGCCCCGCACGCCCGAGGAACGCCGCACCGACGCCTTCGTCGCGCTGGTCCTGCGCGTCGACGACCGGTATTGACCGGCGCGGCGGCGCCGGGGGACCTTGCACTCGCCACCATCGAGTGCTAAAAATGCTTTTGGCACTCTCGACCTGTGAGTGCCAGGTCGGGACGGTGAGACCGGGTTCCATCGACACCCTCGGTCGTCCGTCGCGGGCACCGAACCTGGCCAGCGTAACTGGGGCGACCCAACCAGCGGTCGTCCTGTGTGTCAGCCATACACATGGAGGATCTCAACAACGCCATGGCCAAGACAATTGCGTATGACGAAGAGGCCCGCCGCGGCCTCGAGCGGGGTCTCAACAGCCTCGCCGACGCGGTCAAGGTGACGCTGGGCCCCAAGGGTCGCAACGTTGTCCTGGAGAAGAAGTGGGGCGCTCCCACGATCACCAACGATGGTGTGTCCATCGCCAAGGAGATCGAGCTGGAGGACCCGTACGAGAAGATCGGCGCCGAGCTGGTCAAGGAAGTCGCCAAGAAGACCGACGACGTCGCGGGCGACGGCACCACCACCGCCACCGTGCTCGCCCAGGCGCTGGTGCGCGAGGGTCTGCGCAACGTCGCGGCCGGCGCGAACCCGCTGGGCCTGAAGCGGGGCATCGAGAAGGCCGTCGAGGCCGTCACCGCCAAGCTGCTCGACACCGCCAAGGAGATCGACACCAAGGAGCAGATCGCTGCTACCGCGGGCATCTCGGCGGGCGACTCGTCCATCGGTGAGCTGATCGCCGAGGCCATGGACAAGGTCGGCAAGGAAGGCGTCATCACCGTCGAGGAGAGCAACACCTTCGGCCTCCAGCTGGAGCTGACCGAGGGTATGCGCTTCGACAAGGGCTACATCTCCGGTTACTTCGTCACCGACCCGGAGCGTCAGGAAGCGGTCCTCGAGGACCCGTACATCCTGCTGGTCGGCTCCAAGGTCTCCACCGTCAAGGACCTGCTGCCGCTGCTGGAGAAGGTCATCCAGGCGGGCAAGCCGCTGCTGATCATCGCCGAGGACGTCGAGGGCGAGGCCCTGTCGACCCTGGTCGTGAACAAGATCCGCGGCACCTTCAAGTCCGTCGCCGTCAAGGCGCCCGGCTTCGGCGACCGCCGTAAGGCGCAGCTGGCCGACATCGGCATCCTGACCGGTGGCGAGGTCATCACCGAAGAGGTCGGTCTCTCGCTGGAGAACGCCGGTCTCGAGCTGCTCGGTCAGGCGCGCAAGGTCGTCGTCACCAAGGACGAGACCACCATCGTCGAGGGCGCGGGTGACCCGGAGGCCATCAAGGGCCGGGTCGCGCAGATCCGCACCGAGATCGAGAACTCCGACTCGGACTACGACCGCGAGAAGCTGCAGGAGCGCTTGGCCAAGCTGGCCGGCGGTGTCGCGGTGATCAAGGCGGGCGCGGCCACCGAGGTGGAGCTCAAGGAGCGCAAGCACCGCATCGAGGACGCCGTCCGCAACGCGAAGGCCGCCGTCGAGGAGGGCATCGTCGCCGGTGGTGGCGTCGCCCTGCTGCAGTCGGCTCCGGCGCTGGACGAGCTGAAGCTCACCGGTGACGAGGCCACCGGCGCGAACATCGTCCGGGTCGCGCTGTCGGCTCCGCTGAAGCAGATCGCGTTCAACGCGGGCCTCGAGCCCGGCGTCGTCGCCGAGAAGGTCTCCAACCTGCCCGCGGGTCACGGCCTGAACGCCGACTCGGGCGAGTACGAGGACCTGCTGGCCGCCGGCGTCGCCGACCCGGTCAAGGTCACCCGCTCGGCGCTGCAGAACGCGGCCTCGATCGCGGCCCTGTTCCTGACCACGGAGGCCGTTGTCGCCGACAAGCCGGAGAAGGCCGCCGCTCCCGCCGGCGACCCGACCGGTGGCATGGGCGGCATGGACTTCTGAGTCCGGCCACCCGGCAGCACATTTCGAACCGGAAGCCGGCCCACCGTGAGGTGGGCCGGCTTCCGGCGTTTCCGCTCAGATCCCGTCGAGGGTGACGACGGCGAACGGCGTCTGCGGGCTGCCTGGCCCCATCGGACCGCCCTTGTCGAATTGGGAGGAGACGATCAGGGTGCGGTCACCGGCGCGGGCCAGAGTCGTAGGGATGGAAAGCGCTTCGTCGGTGCGCTGCTGCGCCAGCGCCGCGGTGGCGCCGTCGTCGGAGACGGTCCAGCGGCTGATGGTGTTGGTCGTATTGTGCGCTGCCCACAGCGTGCCGTCGCGCAGTTCGAGGCCGTCGCCCTGCCGGAGATCACCGCCCCGAAGGGTGACTTCGCTGATCGCGCTCGCTTGCGGAGTCAACGCGACGCGGTAGAGGTCGCCGCGCGGCATGTCGACCGTGAGCAGATAGCGGCCCGCCGGATCGACGACGATGCCGTTCAGGCTGAAGGCGCCCGGTTCGATCGGCGGCAGAGCGGAGCGCAGGTCGAACCGCGGGGTCAGTTCGCCGCGCCCGCCCTGTGCTCTGGCAGCGGCGAGTTGGTCGGGGCTGACGCTGTAGACGACCGCTCGGATGCTGTCGGTCAGATACGCGGTGCCGTCCGGGGCGATGGCGAGATCGTTCACGAAGCGCGGGTCGGGGCCGGGCACGGTGAAGTCGGCCAGCAGCGCGCGAGTCGCGAGGTCGTAGACCGCGACTCCCGTGGTCGAGTCGGTGACCCAGAGCCGGCCCGCCGCGTCGACTTCCAAGCCGTTGGCGGTTTTGTGATCGTTGGCGCCTTCGGGCAGGAAGACCTCGGCTCGACGGGTGTTCGGAGTCGCGCGGTAGACCGCCCCGGTGGTGTAGGAGCCGACGTAGCTGTCGCCGGTGCGCTCGTCCACCGCGATGCCCTCCGGGTAGACATGCTCGCCCGGCAGTGCGTAGGCGGTGTGGACGGCGGTGGCGGGCGCGTCGCTCGCGCCGCAGGCCACAAGCGTGACGCAGGCGCTCGCGGACGCCAGGCTCGACAGCAGGCGGCGGGACAGGGCGTGGGACATCGGTCTACCTCTTCGGGTCAGGGCGATCGAATCGACTTACATCATTCTATGTCATAGAACATAAGTTAGAACTCTAATATCAGTCAAGGGTCGAATAACAGATCAGGCGGATAGCATGCGTTCATGACGTCCATGCCCGCCGCCGAACGGATCGGCTCGTATCTCAAACGTGCCGAGCAATCCCTCAACGCGGCCAAGAACGCCGCGTTGAAGCCGGCGGGCGTCACCGTCCCCCAGTACGCCGCGCTGCTGTACCTCGCCGAGAATCCCGGCATCTCGGCCGCCGCCCTGGCGCGGCTGTGCGGCGTCACCCCACCGTCGATGAACACCGTGTTGAGCAATCTGCAAGACCGTGGCCTCATCGAGCGCACACCGCACCCGTGGCACAAGAACGTCCTGGAGACCACGTTGACCGAGCAAGGCACGGCGCTCATGCGCGAGGCGGACGCCCGCGCGATCCGCGTCGAACGCGCCTTGGCCGAGGAATTCACCGCCGCCGAACGAGCGACGTTGCAAGACCTGCTCACTCGATGCGCCGACCGACTGGACTCGATCCGTCCCGACCCGGCCTCGTAGCCGCGGCTCCCGGCGTCTGGCGGGGGTGGCGGTCGTACGCTGAAGCCATGCCGGACCGCGATCGGATTCAGGGCGTGCTCTACGACATCGACGGCGTCCTGGTGACCTCCTGGCAGGAGATCGAGGGCGCCGCCGCCGCGGTGCGCCGGATCCGGGACAGCGGGCTGCGCCGCGCCTTCCTGACGAACACCACCTCGCGCACCTGCGCCGAGATCGCGGAACGCCTGTGCGACACCGGTATCGAGGTCGACGGCGCCGAAATCGTCACCGCCGCACGCCTGACCGCCGAGTTCGTGCGCGGCCGCTACCCTGACGCCACCGTCTGGGTGCTCAATCACGGCGACATCGCGGCGGACCTCACCGGTCTGCCGCTCGACGACGATCATCCCGACGTCGTCGTGGTCGGCGGAGCCGGACCGGAATTCACCCATGCGGCGCTGAGCCGGGTGGCGGAACTGATGCTGGACGGCGTGCCCGTCGTCGCCATGCACAGCGGGCTGACCTGGGCGACGGCGGAGGGTCTGCGCATCGACGCGGGCGCCTACCTACCCGGCTTGGAAGCGGCGGGCAACGCCCGTATCGAGGTGGTCGGCAAGCCGGCCGCGACAGGATTCCGGACCGCCGCGGCGCTGATGCGCCTGGACCCGGCGCAAGTCCTGATGATCGGTGACGACCTGCACTCGGATGTGCTTGCGGCGCAAGACGCGGGTTTGACCGGCGTCCTGGTACGCACCGGAAAGTTCCGGTCCGGTGTGCTCGCTTCGGCCGACCGCGCGCCCGATCACGTTCTCGATTCCGTGGCCGCGCTGCCGGAATTATTGGGTGTTCCGACAAAGTGGGCGAACCGGCCGTAACCGACGAATCGGAATGGAACAAAAAATTCTACAGTTTCCCTCTAAAATTGCCCGCAATCACAAGGTGTCTCGGTATGGTCTGTTTCGGCAAATAGCCAGTGACAAGGAAAGTTCAACGGTCAGATCGGAGTTGCCGGATGTTCGATCCGCTGATGAGCGTGCTAGTGCGCAGGCTACTATGGTCGCCGGGCTCAGGCTCGGCGACCGATCAATGAGGTAGCAACTGCTCAGCCAACTTTCGGCTAATTGTTGGTCCGCCGAGGGTTGTAACGAAGGGCCCGATCGATGACGATGAGTTCGGGCCCTTCTGTATTGTCTGCCCCAATGTCACAGGATGCGAATACAGGTCGAATGTATGCCGGGCAACCCGTCGAGGACCGGCAGCGTCAGCGGCGTGCGCGTTTTCTGGAGTCAGGCCTGACGGTCTTCGCACGAGACGGCTACGCCAACAGTTCGGTCGGCGCCATCTGCAAGGACGCCGGACTCTCCTCGCGACAGTTCTACGAGGAGTTCACCGGTCGCGAGTCGCTACTCCTAGAACTCTACGAGCAGATCGACCGGGAGTCGCGGGACGCCGTGAAGAAGGCGCTGGACGCGAAGTCCGGCGCCAAGGCGCTGGACGTCATCGACGCCGCCGTGCGCGCCTACGTCGAATCCCTCGGATCCGATCCGCGTAAGGCGCGCGTCGCCCTGGTCGAAGTGGTCGGGGCGGGCCCGAAGGTGGAGAAGTTCCGCCTCGCGGTGCGCCGGGAGTGGGGTTCGTTGCTGGCGGGCGCCGCCGAAGACGCCGCGCTGCACGGTGAGATACCCACCGGCGACTACGAGATGCGCATGCTCGCCACCATCGGCGCCGTCAACTACGTGGTCGACTCGTGGAGCGGCGCGGAGCCGCGCCCGCCGCTCGACGACGTCATCCGGGTGCTGAGCAGAGTGATCATCGGCGCGGTCCGCGCCTAGCGTCCCGGCCTGCGCGACCAGGGGCGACGGGCGCGGTAGCGTGCGAACATGCAGACAGTTCCGATCCAGATGCCGGACGGCACCACGGTTCCGGTGCGGTTGATACCCGCCGAGGGCGCGCACCGGCACCCGGTCACCCCCGACGCACCGCGCCCGGTCCTGGTGATTGTGCCCGGGCTCGGCGTTCCGGGGGGTTACTACGAACTGTTCGCCTCGGGTCTGGCGGCGCGTGGATTCGACGTGGCGATCGGCGAGATGCGCGGCAACGGCGACAGCAGGCCGAGGCCGAGTTCCGCCAGCACCTTCGGCTACCACGAACTGGTCTCGGTGGACTTCCCCGCGATCTTCGAGGTGGTCCGCGAGCAGTTCCCGGACAGCACGCCCTACCTGCTCGGTCACAGCATGGGCGGCCAGCTCGGCGTCATGTACGCCGCGCGCATCCGGGGCAGGCTGGGCGGGCTGATCCTGGTGGCGTCGGGCACCCCGTATTACCGTGGCTACCGGGGACTTTCGGGTCCGGGCATGCTGGTCGGCACCGCGGCGATGTCGCTGACGGCGAACCTGGCGGGCTTCTGGCCCGGCGACCGCGTGTCGATGGGTTTCGGTCGCCAGTCCAAGGTCCTGATCTCGGACTGGGCCCGGCTGGCGCGCACCGGCCGGTTCGTACCCGTCGGCGCGGACATCGATTACGAGGAACGCATCGCCAGGCTGAAACTGCCGGTGCTGTCGATCACGATGACCGGCGACGACCTCACCCCGCCCAGCTCCGCCGAGCACCTGCTGGAGAAGCTGCCCAACGCCGAGGTGACGCGCTGGCGTCAGCCGGAACCGCTGGGCCACAACGGCTGGATCCGCCAGTACACCAGCACCGTCGACCAGATCGAGAAGTGGCTGCGCGACCGATAGCCCAACCTGCGCCTTCGCTGGACCGTGCGCAGGCCGCCGCGCCGTGCGCGGGAACGGAACGGACTGCGCACGGCTGCGTCGATTGATCAGGCGCGTCGATTGATCAGGCGCGGCGTTCGATCAACATCTGCGTGAAGAACTCGTAGATCAGCGCCGCCTGGAAAGCCGACTGCTTGTTGTCGGCGGCGCCGCCGTGACCGCCCTCGATGTTCTCGTGATACCAGAACTCGTGGCCCTGCTCCTCCAGCAGCGCGGCCATTTTCCGGGCGTGGCCGGGGTGCACCCGGTCGTCCCTGGTGGAGGTGGTGAGCAGGATCGGCGGGTAGGCGCGGTCGGCGCGAGCGTTCTGGTAGGGCGAGTACTTGCTGATGTACTCCCATTCCTCCGGCTTGTCGGGGTCGCCGTACTCGGCCATCCACGAGGCCCCCGCGAGCAGCAGGTGGTAGCGCTTCATGTCCAGCAGCGGCACCTGGCAGACGATCGCGCCGAACAATTCCGGGTAGCGGGTCAGCATCACGCCCATGAGCAGTCCGCCGTTGCTGCCCCCCACCGCGCCGAGCTGATCGGCGGTGGTGA
The DNA here is from genome assembly GCA_019930625.1 of Nocardia asteroides. Taxonomy (NCBI): domain Bacteria; kingdom Bacillati; phylum Actinomycetota; class Actinomycetes; order Mycobacteriales; family Nocardiaceae; genus Nocardia; species Nocardia asteroides. Next base: position 1,375,145 of record CP082844.1, on the reverse strand, counting down.
CCCCGCGCCTGACGAGATCCTCGGCGATCGAGGAGAAGTCCTCGTAGACCTTGTGCCGGTTGGCTTTCTGCACCGAGGTGTGCCACTGCGGCCCGTACTCGCCGCCGCCGCGGATATTCGTCATCACCCACGTTCCGCCGCGCTCCAGCCAGCCCATGCCCGACGCGCCGCTGTAGGCGGGGGTGCGCGACACTTCGAAGCCGCCGTAGCCGGACATCACCGTCGGTCCCGGAACGTCTTTGCGGTCACCGCGCCGGATCACGAAGTACGGCACCATGGTGCCGTCGTCGGAGCGGGCGAAGAACTGCTCGGTCTCGACTCCGTCGGCATCGAAGAACCCGGGCTCCTGCTTGAGCCGCTCGGTACGCCCGCCGACCGAACTCGTCAGCAGCGTCGCCGGAGTGGTGAATCCACTGGTGCTCAACATGAACTCGTCGCCGCCCTCCAGCGGGTCGAGGTTCAGCACGCTGGTGGTCGCCATCGACGGGCTGTCGGCCAGCGGTTCGCGGCGCCAGCCCTCCGTACCGGGGGTCAGCACGTAGAGCTCGGTCTGCACGTCCTCGAGCGTGACCAGCAACAGGTGATTCTCGGTCCAGCCGTAGCCGTGCAGCGCGGTGTGCGCGTCGGGGGTGAAGAGAACCTCGAATTCCCGCGCGCCGGCCAGGAACTTCTCGAAGTCGGTGGCCAGCAGCGCACCCGCGGGATAGCTCGCGCCGCCGACCTCCCAGGGCGACTTCAGCCGCACCAGCAGCCAATCCTTGTACCAGGATTCGCTGGCGTCGCTCGGGATGTCGAGATGCCGCAGCGTGCCGTCTTCCTCGAGCAGGTAGACCTCTTCGTTGAAGAAGTCGGTGGCGCGGCCGACGTAGTGCCGTTCGTAACCCGGAGTGCGGTCGTAACCCGCCGAGACCGCGACGTCACCGGGCTCGCCCTCGAAGACGGTCTTCGCCTCCGCCAGAGCGGTGCCGCGGCGCCACAGCTTCGCGATCCGTGGATACCCCGAATCGGTCAGCGAGCCCGGGCCGAAGTCGGTGCCCACGTACACCGAATCGATATCGATCCAGCGGATCTCCGACTTGGCCTCGGGCAGGAAATAGCCGCCGTCGGCCGGATCGATGAATACCTTGCGCTCGATGTCGAACTCGCGCACCACCTTGGCGTCCGCGCCGCCGCGCGACAGGCTGATCAGCGCGCGGGACTGTTCGGGCCGCAGCACCCCGGCCCCGCCCCACACCCAGTTCTCGTCCTCGGCGGTGGCCAACGCGTCCACGTCGATCAGCACCTCCCAGTCCGGCGCGTCCTTGGCGTACTCGGCGAACGTGGTGCGCCGCCAGAGGCCGCGCGGGTGCTCGGCGTCCCGCCAGAAGTTGTAGAGCCAGCGGCCGCGGCGGCCGGGGTAGGCGATCTTGGCGTCCGTGTCGAGCATGTCGAGGATGCGGCGCTCCAGTTCGCGGAAGCGATCGGATTCGGCGAACCGGGCATGTACGACGGCATTGTGCGCGCGGGCCCAGTCCAGGGCACGCTCGTCGGTCACTTCTTCGAGCCAGAGGTAGGGGTCGGTCACGTTCTGCTCAACGCCGCTCATCCCCACATTGTTGCCGAGCCCTGCCGCGGCGGGGTCACCAGGAGTGCGCTACGTCCACCACGACGCGCGATCCGTTGCCCGGCCCGCCGAGGGTGTGCACCTTGACCGGCAACCGGGCGCGCGTACCCAGACCGACCGTGGTCTGGCCTTCGAAGGAACCGGCCCACGACACCTGGCGGAAGGTCCGGTAGTCCCGCACGTCGGCGAGTTCGGCCCGGTTCGCGGGGTTGTAGGTGGGGGTGAACGCGTCGTCGTGGGCGGGGGCGTTGACGGTGATGCTCAGGAACGCCGCGCCGCGCAACGGGACAGGTGCGCCGGAGCCGTCCATGACCACCCGCTCGACGTAGCCGACGTGGTAGCCCGTCGCGGGCCCGGCGATGTCGAAGACCAAGCGGTCGAAGCAGTCGTGCCGCCCGGCGCGCACGCCGGTCAGCGGCGCGGGCGTTCGTGCCTGGCTCACCTTGGGGATCGAGCCCCAGCCGGAGGCGCACTCCGGGGCGGCGGAGGCGGGGACGGGCGCGATCCAGAGACCGGCGAATGTCACGAAGGAGAAGAACAGGAGAAGCAAGCGACGCATGGCCGCACCGCCTTCGGGGCACAGGAGTATTGATGCGTAATATGCATCGGTCATCGCGGGCGCCCTGTTACAGCTGCAGCGACCCAAAAGCGTTGTCGAACGCGGCAACTCGGCCACTGTGTGGCGCATCGGGGCTCATCGTTTGCTGTCTGCGGACGCCCGCTGCGACCGGACAGTAGGATCGCTGCTCCGAGGCCGATCCGACCAGGAGGTTCGAGGTTGCCACCACTGCTGAGGTTGCCACCACTGCTATGGGAGCAGCACTGCTGTCTACCGCTGTCGCCCGCCGCGCGCATCGGCGACCTCGCGCGCTACCCGGCCGGGTCCTACCTGTCGGTGAACGTCGGGTACTCCCGGCAGTCGACCGACGACTCTCTGGCCCTGCTGCGCCGTTTCCGCCGGGAGGCGCAGGCGGACGACCGGTTCCGCCTGGTCCGCACCGTGGACGACATCGGCGATCCCGGCACCATCGGGCTGGCGTTCGATCTGGAGGACGCCGGGCCGCTCGGCGGCGACCTGGACAACGTCGCGCGGTTCTACGAGTTCGGCGTGCGCTCGCTGCTGCCCACCTACAACCACGCCAACGCCGCGGGCTGTGGGTGTCTGGACACCGAGGACACCGGACTCACCGGGTACGGGCGCGACCTCGTACACACGCTCAACGAAGCCGGGATGTTCGCGGACGGGTCGCACTGTTCCCGGCGCACCGGGCTGGAGATCGCCGAGCTGAGTGTCGTCCCGATGATCTACAGCCACTCGAACTTCGCCGCGCTGTGGGAGCATCCGCGCAATATCACCGACGAGCAGGCGCGAGCCTGCGCGGCGACCGGCGGCGTGATCGGGATCAACGGCGTGGGAATCTTTCTCGGCCGCAACGCTCCTGGCGAGCGTGCCGAACGGATCGAGGCGATGGCGCGGCACATCGAGTACGGCGCCGAACTCGTCGGAATCGAGCACATCGGGATCGGTTCGGACTACTCCTTCGACGCCGAGGACTTCAACGCCGAAATGCGGCAGAATCCGCACGCCTTCTCCGAGGCATACACGAAATGGGGTCCGTTGCAGTGGGTTCCGCCGGAGGATCTGCTCGGCGCCGCCGACGTGCCCGCCCTCGCCGAGGCGCTGGCCCGGCGCGGGTTCACCGCTGCGGATCTGGCGGCGGTATTCGGTGAGAACTTCCGGCGCGCCGCCGCGCTGGTGTGGAGGAATTGAAGGCCACAGGTGATGCGGAACCGCATGGGCGGATCCGGGTACCGACGGCAATGTAGCCGAGGCGATTTCAGCAAGGCTGGACCCGTTGCTCTGAGCGGCGCAATCGTATCGGGAGGATGTCGAATGCGCTGCGGTAGGAAATGGTCTGTACGGCAGCGATACCGGTCGGCCTCTTCACCTGTCGTTAAGGATTTCGCAAGGCTGATCGGCGAGTGTGATCGCGAATCCGCCGGTCGGTACGAGAACTTGACAAGACTCGGACTGTGCGGCCGGATTTCCATTGCGGCAGTGATTTCGATGTCGAACGGAGCCTTGATGATCACCACCCGCCTCGCCCTCCTGGGGCTTCCCGCGCTCGTGCTGGCCGCTGTTGCCGGTCCGGCGACGACTCCGGTCGCAGCGGCGCAAAACCCGCTGCCGACTTACACGTGCCGATACACGCACATCGAGCACTACTTCGTAGTATTGAACTCCATGAGGGGGCGCAAATGCACGGCGTCACCGGGCGCCCCGCTGGACGATATTTATTTCCACCCCGTCAGGATGGAAAACGGCCTCACCGGTGAGAAATGGGACTGCGGCGCCGCATTCGTGTACCTCGACAATCCGATCCACCCGGGAATGTCTCAGTACGACGCGGAGCAGGTGCTCAACGCCGGGGTCGACGCGAGCAACTGCCGCCCGATCTGACCGCGCGACGCAAACGATGCAGCATGCGAGCCGCCTCTTCTGATAATTGCCGATTTCTATTCGGAACGAGAAACACGATGATCACGACTCCCCTGTTCCGCCTCGGGCTGCCCGCACTCGTGCTGGCCGCCACCGCCTGTCTGATGACCGACGCCACCGCTGCCGCGCAAGCCCTGCCGACTTACACCTGCAAATACACGCTCGACGAACCGCATTTCGGATCCGTGAAAGGCCGCGAATGCACTTCCTCGGGGGGTGCCCCACTGGGCGGTTGGCACATGATCACTTTCCAAATGGAAAACAGTGCGACCGGTGAAAAGTGGGTATGCGGCACCGTCGAGGCGGCCTTGATTCCATACTATCTGGACAAAGTCGATCCGGATTACTCCGATATCGAACGGGCCTACGGTCGTGGGGCGGACGCGAGTGTCTGTGACCGCTTGCTGAACTGAGCCCGATCACCTGCGGGTGGGGCCGAATCTCGCATCGACACCCGTCGGCCGCGCCGACGCCTCGCCCCCACCCAGCCAGGTGGTCCCACCGAACCCTGCCATGGAGGCACATCGCCGTAGGACCTACTCGTGTTTTGCCACAGCCATGTAGCACTCGCGAGACATGTCGGGGATTGTGTCGTGCCCGTGCCGGTCTTACCGGAACTATTAGTCCGTCGTCCGGCGCGAAGCCAGCCGTATCTAATAGGGGCTTGTGATTCTCGATTCGGCGGCGCATGGTCGAACACCATGCGAACCGAAACCACCCGCACCCGTCTCCACAGGGCTGTGACAACTGTCATCATCGGGTTGACGCTGGCCGTGGCCGGAGCCCCTGCCGCGTCGGCCTTCCCCGGCCAACCCGCTACCGCTGGTTCGGTAGCGTCGCCGGTCGATTCCGGATCCTCATCCGGCTCGGGCTATCTGCTGGAAGCGGCACTCAACGCCCTCTGCGCCCTGACCGGCTCACGACCGACCTGCTGGGGTAGCGTCCCCAGCGTGTGACGCACCTGTAGTCGCCCTCGCAATAGTCCTCGACCCAGCTTGCCGCAGCCGCCCTGTGCCGCTCGCGAGACAAGTCGGGGGATTACGCCAGCCGGACCAGCATTTTGCCGGTGTTGGCGCCGGAGAGGACGCCGAGGAATGCGGCGGGGGCCTGTTCCAGGCCGTTGTACACGGTGTGCCTGGTGCGTAGGGTGCCGTCCGTCAGCCAGCCGGCGGCCTTGGTGATGTACTCGCCGAAGATCGGGAAATAGCTGCTGACCAGCATGCCGCGTAGCGAGAGCTCCCTGGTCGCGGCGAGATACAGGTCGGGGCCCGCTTCGGCGGTGGGGCCGTTGTACCCGCTGACCGCGCCGACCAGCGCGATGCGGCCGGTGGGCCGCATGGCCTCTACCGCGACGCGCAGGTGTTCCCCCCCGACGCTGTCGAGATACACGTTTATGCCTTCGGGGGCAGCCGACGTCAACTGTCCGGCGAGGTCACCTTTTCGGTAGTCGATGGCGGCGTCGAAACCGAACTCGTCGAGCAGCAGGGTGGTCTTGGCCGCGCCGCCCGCTGACCCGATGACCCGCGCCGCGCCGAGCTTCTTGGCGATCTGCCCCGCGACGCTGCCGACCGCGCCTGCCGCCGCGGAGATGAACACGGTGTCGCCGGAATCGACCCGGGCGACATCGGTCAGCGCCGCATAGGCGGTCAAGCCGGTGGTGCCGAGTGCGCCGAGATAGTGCTGCGGTGCGGCGAGCGAAGTGTCGACCGGCGTGGCGGTGGCGGCGTCGACCACCGAGTAGTCGCGCCAGCCCGCGAAATGGGTGACGGTCGCGCCGACCGGGATGCCGGATGCCGAGGCGATCACTTCGCCCACCGCCGAGCCTTCCAGCGCCGCGCCCACCTGGAACGGCGGGATGTAGGACGGACGGTCGTCCATCCGGCCGCGCATGTACGGGTCGACCGACATCCAGGTGTTGCGCACCAGGATCTGTCCTTCGGCGAGTTCGGGGATCGGGCGTTCGACCAGAGCGAAGTTCGCCGCCGTCGGCGCGCCGGTCGGGCGTGCGGCGAGGTGGAACTCACGCGCGGTGAGCGGGAGGGTCATGGCGGTGCCTTTCGTACGGCCGCGGGGCGGCCGGTTGTTCAGGATTCGCCGGATGCGATCCGGCACCGACGACGCTATGAGCGCCGAGGTCCCGCGCCCAGGTCCTCCGCCGCCATCAACCGGTCCGGACGCGCCGGGCGATCAGAGACCTGGCAGGAAGCGCTACCGCCCTCTGGCCCGCGACGGCGGTGAGCCGCTCCACCGCTGATAGGCCTTGCGCAGCGCGCGGTCGTCGGCGAACCCGAGCCGCCCCGCGATCGCGGCCGTGGTCAGCCGTCCCTCCGTCAGCAGGGTGCGCGCCCGCTCGTAGCGGACGCGGTCGTATTCCTTGCTCCACGTGGTGCCCTGCTCGGCCAGTTGGCGTTGCAGAGTGCGGGTGCTCACCGTCAGTCTGCGGGCAAGGGCGCCGAGTGAGGCATCGCCGTCATCGATCGCCGCCGCGATCGCCAGCCGCAAGGACTCCAGTGGTCCCGGGATCGGCCGGGCGGCGGCCAGCACCAGGTCGGCGTGGCTGCGCAGCAGTTCCGCCAGTCGGGGATCGGCGCGTACCAGCGGCGCTCGGGCATCGGCTTCGGCGAAGGTGATCGCGTCGAAGGGAGCGTCGAAGTCGATACGTGCGGTGCCGAACGCCTCGGTGAGGATCCGGTGGCCGGGCGGCGCGGAGCGACTGAGGACGACCCGTTCGGGGACCACGAGACGGCCGGTGGCTTCGCGGGCGCGGCGCAGGTAGTAGGCGAGCACGTATTCGGTGACCACGGAGACCGTCGCGGGGTCCGGGGCGGTGGTGTGGAAGGCGACGGTCAGCGCGCCGTCCTCGCCGAGATCGAAGCGTTCGGGGGCCGCGGTGACCAGGCGGTGGTAGGGCTGGGCGGTGCGCAGCGAATCCGCCAGCGTCGGCCCGTTGGTGACCAGGTAGTCCCAGGTGGTGAGGGTGCCGAGCGGTGCGGCGGCGGCCACGGCGAGCCCGGCGCCCGGTTCGGGTGCGGTGCGGGCGAGCAGGTCCCACAGCCGGATCACCGAGCTCAGCGGAATCCGGTTCAACTCGCCGGTCAGCGTCGCGTCATCGGTGCCGGGAATGGCGGCCAGCAGGTCGGGCCCGACTCCCGCGGCCGCGGCGGTGTCGCGCACCAGCCGGGTCAGATGGGTGGAAGCGGTCCCGTCGAGCGGGTCGGAGGGGGTCTCGGCCGCGCCGCGAACGGGTGCCGCGATCGGGTCGACACGGCTGCTCACGCGGCATGCTAACCCCGCACAGCCACCGCGTTCTTCCCGATCAGGGGAAGTTCGCCCGCCGGTGTGGTCCACGCCTCACAGTAGTGGGGGACGGGTGGGTGAACTTCCCGCCGCGGAGTTAGGCTCGGGTCGTGACTTCCCACTACGATGTCGTCGTTCTCGGTGCTGGTCCCGGCGGATACGTCGCCGCGATCCGCGCCGCTCAACTCGGCCTGCGAACAGCGATCGTCGAGCAGAAATACTGGGGCGGTGTGTGCCTGAACGTCGGCTGCATCCCGTCCAAGGCGCTCCTGCGCAACGCGGAGCTCGCCCACATCTTCACCAAGGAGGCGAAGACCTTCGGCATCTCCGGCGAAGTGAACTTCGACTTCGGGGTCGCCTTCGACCGCAGCCGCAAGGTCGCCGACGGCCGGGTCAAGGGCGTCCACTTCCTGATGAAGAAGAACAAGATCGACGAGTTCGACGGCAAGGGCACCTTCACCGGCCCGAACTCGCTCTCGGTCGAACTCGGTAAGGGCGGCACCGAGAACATCACCTTCGACAACGCGATCATCGCGGCGGGCACCGTCACCAAACTGCTGCCGGGCACCCAGCTCAGTGCCAATGTGGTCACCTACGAGGAACAGATCCTCACCCGGGACCTGCCCGGTTCGATCCTCATCGTGGGCGCGGGCGCGATCGGCATGGAGTTCGGCTACGTTCTGAAGAACTACGGCGTCGACGTGCGCATCGTCGAGTTCCTCGACCGCGCGCTGCCGAACGAGGACGCGGACGTCTCCAAGGAGATCACCAAGCAGTACAAGAAGCTCGGCATCACCATCACCACCGGTGCGGCCGTGCAGTCCATCGAGGACGACGGCGCCAAGGTCACCGTCGCGATCAAGGACAACAAGACCGGCTCGGTCGAGACCGTCACCGTCGACAAGGTGCTGCAGGCCGTCGGCTTCGCCCCGCGCGTCGACGGCTACGGCTTGGAGACCACCGGCGTGCAGGTCACCGACCGCGGGGCGATCGGGATCGATGACTACATGCGCACCAACGTGCCGCACATCTACGCGATCGGCGACGTCACCGGCAAGCTCCAGCTCGCGCACGTCGCGGAGGCGCAGGGCGTGGTCGCGGCCGAGACCATCGCGGGTGCGGAGACCGTCACCCTCGGCGACTACCGGATGATGCCGCGGGCCACCTTCTGCCAGCCGCAGGTCGCCAGCTTCGGCCTGACCGAGCAGCAGGCCCGCGACGAGGGCTACGACGTGAAGGTCGCGACCTTCCCGTTCACCGCCAACGGCAAGGCGCACGGCCTCGGCGACCCGACCGGTTTCGTGAAGCTCATCGCCGACGCCGAGTACGGCGAGCTGATCGGCGGGCACCTCATCGGCCCGGACGTCTCCGAACTGCTGCCCGAGCTCACGCTGGCGCAGAAGTGGGATCTGACCGTCAACGAGCTGACCAGGAACGTGCACACCCACCCGACGCTCAGCGAGGCCCTGCAGGAAGCCTTCCACGGCTTGGCAGGCCACATGATCAACTTCTGAGCTGTCCCCGACGAGGGCGTGCGGTCATCGATCGCACGCCCTTTTCGTCTCCCGGGCAATGGTTTCCGCGTCGGTAGCGACGGCGGGACACGGCGCCGATACGCGAATTCTGTTATACAGCGTGCATGTTTCGCAGGTGGCTGATCGGAAGTGTGCCGGTGCTCGTCGTGGTGGTGCTGCTGGTGACGGGCACCTACTATCTGACGAAAGCGCGCACCTTCCAATTGGCCGGTCACGTGGTCAGCCGGGTGGACACCGACGCGCGGGTGGTCGCACTGACCTTGGACGACGGGCCGTCAGATCGCGCGCCCGAAGTGCTGAAAGTGCTCGCCGCCGCTCAGGTTCCGGCCACCTTCTATCTGAACGGCCGCGATCTTGTGGCGCGCCCGGAGCACGGCAGGGCGATCGCCGCGGCGGGCCACGAGATCGGCAACCACACCTATTCGCATCGGCGGATGGTCTTCGTCACCCCCGGCACGGTCCGCGAGGAGGTCGAGAGCACCGACGCCGAGATCATGAAGACCGGTTACGTCGGTCCGATCACCTTCCGCCCGCCCTACGGCAAGAAGCTGTTCACGCTGCCGCGTTACCTGGCCGAGCACGACCGGACCACCGTGATGTGGGACGTCGAACCCGATTCCGGGAAGAGCGCCACCGCGGACGACATCGTCGCCGAGACCCTCGCCGAGGTCCGTCCCGGCTCGATCATCCTGCTGCACGTCATGTTCGGTACGACCGCCGCTTTGGACGCCATCCCGCGCATCGTGACCGAGTTGCGTGCGGCGGGCTACCAGTTCGTCACCGTATCGGACTTGATGTCCCGCTGAGTCTCTCGTCGGCCCACCGCCGATGCGGCCGTGGTCGGCCATCCCGCGGCCCTTCGCTCAGTCGTTGCCTCCGGTTGTCCACTGGCGGAGCTTGTCGGGATTGCGGACGGCCCAGAGGCGTTTGATCCGGTCGCCCGCGATCTCGAACGCCACCACCGTCGCTGTGGTCTCGCCCAGCTGGAGTACCAGACCGGGACGGCCGTTGACCGTGCGTTCCAGCATCGTTTGGCCGGATGTCCTGGCGGTGAGACCGATGATGTAGCGAGCAATCCGCTCGCCGCCTTCGATCGGGTGCGGGAGGGCCGTTGGCCTGGCCGCCGCCGTCGGCGATTCCGATGGCATCGGGGTCGAGCAGGCCGATGAGGGCGTTGATGTCCGAAGGGGAAGCGGAAGATGTCGTGCAGGATGAAGGCCACGCGCTCGGCCGGGGTCATGGATTCGAGCACGACGAGGAACGCCATGTCGACCGACTCGTCGAGGGTGATCCGGTCGGCGGGGTCGGCGGCGCCGCCGGACCGGTTGCCGGTCCACTCTCCGTGGTCGGGCAGGGGTGCGGGAATCCACTCGCCCACATAGCGTTCCCCTCTGGCGCTCGCCGAGCCGAGCAGGTCGAGGCAGATGCGGCCGGACTCGGGAACGCGCAAGGGAGGGTTTCAGAGCGCGATATGGGTGCGAGAGACCGTGTGCCTTCGACAGTCGAACGGCACACGGCTGATCGGGCACGAGCATGTCTCGATTCCGATCAACCCGGAGAACCTGCAAGTCTGGCTGGCCTCGGACAAAGACCAGCCCGCGTGATCGTGGACCGGCGAACGGTGCTTCGACGACCCTGTATCAGAGCATGCCGTAGGCGTGGGTCGGTGTGAACAGGACCAAGGCGCGGCGATCGGTGACCATCGCGTTGCGGTACTCGTCCCAGTCGGGGTGTTCTCCGGTGGCGGTGCGGTAGTAGTCGACGAGCGCGTCGACGGTGGGGTCGCCGGGCGCGGCGGCGACGGGGGTCAGCTCGGCCGTGCCCTCGAGCACGGTGTAGGCGAAGAAGTCGTCGCGGGTCACGTGCAGCGCCGCCCACGGGTCGCGAACGAGGTTGTGATACTTCGCACGGTCGGCGGTGATGGAGATGCGGATGCGGCCGTCATCGCCGACGACGTGCAGCACGTTGGACAGTTGCGGCCGTCCGTTGCGGCGGATCGTGGTGAGCACGGACCTGCGGTGGTCGCGCGCGAAAGCGACTGCGGCGGCGAGTTCCATGCCCGTGTAACCCGCGGTGACGCCGGTCTCTTCCCGCCGTCGCGGTTCAGTCGCGGTGATAGGCCGCTTGGGCCTCGCGCACCCGCGGCATGTTGGTCTCCAGCACCTGGATGAGCGCCTCCAAGTGGGCGGCGACCTCGGCGCCGAGTTCGGTGAGGGTGTATTCCACCCGCGGCGGAATGGTCTCCAGGACCTCCCGATGCACCATGCCGTCGCGTTCGAGTGCCTGGAGGGTCTGCGACAGCATGCGCTCGCTCACGCCGTCCACGCGTCGGCGCAGGGCGCTGAACCGGAAGGCGCCTTCGCGCAGCGCGACCAGCGCCAAGGTGCCCCAGCGACTGGCGACGTTCTGCAAGACCGGTCGTGACGTGCAGTTCCGGGCGAAGACGTCGGCTTCCAGCGTGGGGTCGTCGGCCTCGGCCGAGACGGTTCGCTGGGCGGTCATGACCGTAATGGTAGCGAACTTGACCACAGTGGCCACGGAATGCATAGTACTTACGAATAGTTAGCACTATAAAATTCGTATGCCTGGGAGGTATTCATGACCGTCGCCGTGACCGGAGCCAGTGGACAGTTGGGCCGACTGGTGGTGGAGGAGTTGTTGCGCGCGGGGGCGACGCCCGTCGTCGCGATCGTGCGTGATCCACGGAAGGTGGCCGACCTGTCCGAACGTGGAGTGGATGTCCGGCAGGCCGGCTATGGCGACCCGGCGGCCTTCGAACGCGCTCTCGAGGGCGTCGACCGGGTGCTGCTGGTCTCGGGCAACGAGTTCGGCGCACGAGTAGCTCAGCACACCAACGTCATCCGCGCGGCGGAACGCGCGGGCGTGGAACTACTCGCCTACACCAGCATTCCGAACGCGATCGACAACCCGTTGATTCTCGCGCAGGAGCACAAGGCCACCGAAGCGGTGCTCGCCGAATCCGCCGTGCCGCATGTCCTTCTGCGCAATGGCTGGTACTGGGAGAACTACCTGGGCGGCCTCGCGGGCGCGGTGGAGTCGGGCGTGCTGCGCGGAGCCGCGGGCGACGGGCGGGTGGCCGGTGCGGCGCGCGCCGACTATGCCGAAGCTGCCGCACGGGTGCTCACCACCGAGGGTCACGCGGGCCGGGTGTACGAACTCGGCGGCGGGGACAGCCTCACCTATGCCGAATTGGCCCAAGCGATTTCGGAGGCGGCGGGCAAGCCGGTGCGCTACGAGAACCTGCCGGAGGCGGACTACGCCGCCGCGTTGATCCAGGCCGGATTGCCGGAGGCCTACGCGAAGGCGCTTGCCGACGCCGACGCGGGCATCGCCGAGGGCATTCTCGACGTGCGCTCAGGAGACCTGGAGAAACTGCTCGGCCGACCGGCTACCGCGGCCGTCGAAGTATTCCGGGCCGCGCTCGGCTGAGGGCCGCCGAAGCCGAACGGCGCGGATCCTCGCGAGATCCGCGCCGTTCGCTCATACCCACTGCACCAATTGGATGATGATTCCGTTCGGATCACTCATCTGGAAGTACCGCTCGCCCCACTCTTCGGTCTCGATGGGTGTCACGATCGGCACTCCCTCGCCTTGCAGCCGGGCGTACTCGGCGTCGATGTCATCGACGACGAAGACGACGAGCAGGCCCTCGCCCGCGCTGCCCGCGGCGCTCTTCGGCTTGAAGCTCGCCAGCCCGGTGCGCAAGTAGATGACGTTCGATCCGGCGTCGGCGCGGTCCAGGGAGACGAACCCGTCGGCCGACATCTTCTCCTCGAAACCGAGGTGGTCGATGAGGAACTTCGCCGAGGCGGCCGGGTCGGGGACGTTGAGCGAGATGGCGGAAGCGGTGATGTTCATGAGTCCTCCTCGGCGACGGCAATCAACTCTGTACTAAGTACTCTATACTTTGTATAGATTCTCTTGGAGTGGTGCACTATGAGCTGGGTCACATCGATACGATCGGTGATCCGAATGGGTTGAGGAGGCGGCGGTGGAACAGCCGAAGGAACGCAGCGGTGCGGGCGACCCGGTGCGCACGCTGGAGTTGCTGTGGCGGATTCCGCCCGCTTCCGGCACGGGCCGGGGGCCGAAGCAGCGCAGCAGCATCGAGGCGGTCGTCGCCGCGGCGATCGAGATCGCCGACACCGACGGGCTCGGCGCGCTGACGATGCGCGCCGTCGCCACCAGGCTCGGCCTGACCCCGATGGCCACCTACACCTACGTGCCGGGAAAGGCCGAACTGCTCGACCTGATGCTGGACACGGTCTACGCGCGGATGGAGCGCGCCGACCTCACCGGCCTGTCCTGGCGCGAGCGGGTCGCCCGGATCGCGGCCGAGAACCGCGTCATGCTGGCCCGCCATCCCTGGGTGGCGTATCTGCCCACCACCCGGCCACCGCTCGGCCCCGGCCTCGCCGCCAAATACGACCACGAGCTGGAGGCCTTCGCGGGCCTCGGGCTCGACGACGTCGCCATGGACGCCGCACTGACGTTCGTGCTCGGCTGGGTCACCTCCGTCGCCCGCATCGCCATCGACAGTGCGCGTGCCGCGGCCGACAGCGCCATGTCCGACGGGCAGTGGTGGGAACGGGCCGCACCGATCCTGGCGCAGGTTTTCGATGCCCAGCGCTACCCGCTGGCCGCACGTATCGGCGCGTCCGCGGGCCGAGCGCACGACGCCGCCTACAGCGCCGATCACGCCTGGGAATTCGGTTTGGCGCTGGTGCTGGACGGTCTGGCGCGCCGGATCGAGGGGCCGCCCGTCGGCTCCTAGACGCCGTCGCGCTGGATGCGCAGCGCGGTGATGGTGGAGGCCAGCCCGTCGTATTGGTTGATCAGCAGGACGATTTCGATCAGACTGCGCTCGTCGTAGTGCTTCGCCAGTTCCGCCCAGGTGTCGTCGTCGAGGTCGCGCGTCCGCACGAGTTGGTCCACGGCGGCCAGCAGCGCCCGGTGCTTGTCCGACCAGCCCGCTGCCGCGGGGCCTTCGCGCAGCCGCTCGAGGATTTCGCCCGTCACCCCGGCGCGCCTGCCGAGCCGGATGTGATGGTCCATCTCGTAGTCGCAGCCGCGCAGGTGCGCGACCCGGATGATGACCAGCTCGGACTCGTGACGGGGCAGGCGTCCGCCCGGCATGAGTTTGCCCGAGTAGTGCAGCCAGCCCCGGAACAGACCGCGGGTGCGGCCGAGCGTGCTGAACAAGTGGGCGTCACCGGTGCCTGCGGCGCGGGAAAGCACCTGCCAGACAACCCAGTTGAGCGGGCCGAGTTCTCGGAACCGTCCGGGTGAGATGCGTGGTTGCAGCGCTGAAACCATGCTGGTTGCCACCTCCGCGTGGTCTGTTCGGCCGGCGTCGGTGCCGACCGAGATTCGAGCCTACTTGGCAGTATCCCGTGCGGAGGTCAGCATTCTTTTGCTTTCGGAGTGGTTTTCGGCCGGGTACCCCGTCATCATCAGTACCGGTGCGGGTCACCGCGGCCGCAGTGCGTTTCGCGGCGTCAGGTGTGGACAACAGGTCGGCAGGGGAACAGATGCTGGTGAGGATCAGGCCCGGAGCGGAGCTTTCCGGTGCCGAGCGGGAATTCGTCGCGTGCCTGCGGTCGTATCCGACGACCGGCCTCGCCGTGATCGATCTGGAAGCGGACAACCGGCGCGTCGACGCCGTGGTGTGGACCCCGCGTGGGCTGACCGTGCTGGAGGTACACGGGTTCCGGCGCAGGCAGAGCGGCATTCTGAGCACACCGGCCGAAGAACCGTGGAAGATCAGCGACGCACCGGTGGAATTGGACGACCCGGAATCCGGGAGCCCCGCCGAGCGCGTGGAACACGGCATCTACGCGGTCAAGCACATGCTCCAGCGGGCGTTACAGGACCCCGGCCACATCAGCGGCGCCGTGGTGCTCGTCCCGTTCCGGGGCGCCGTGGTGCGACCGGCGCGCACCAGCCTGCGGCCGGGTTTGGACGTCGTCGTCGGAAACGTCACCGACGCGACCGAGCTGCGTATCTACCTGGAGGGATTCTCCGCGGGACCGCGCAACTGGACCGTGGACCGGGTCATCGGCGCGTGCGGCGCGCTCGGTCTGGCGGAGATCGCGCCGTCCCGCGCGGAACTGCTCGAGGCGGGCTTCGAAGACCAGGCGCCGGAGCCGGTCACGACCATCGCCCGCTCACCCAAGCCGCGCGTGCAGCCGACGCCGGGCGTCGCGACGAAGGGACAGGCCTACGCCGGTTGGTCGGTCGTCGTGATCGCGGTGGTCGGAGTCCTGTTCGTGCTCGGGGTGATCGCCACCGCCTTGGCCCACGACTCGGCGCAGCCGCTCCCGGCGACCGATACGACGACTCCCACCCCGTCGCCGCCCGCGTACCGGCCCACCGAGTGCTTCCCCTTCCAGCAGAGCTGCTGACACGTCAATCGCGCACGGCGCGGCCGAGTTTGGTCAGGCGCAGCGCGTGCTGCGCGCGGGCCAGCACGTGCGTTCGCGAGGTGTCGATGTGGGCGGTGAGCGTGGCCGCCGCCGCGTCCACCGCACCGGAGACCAGATGTTCGGCCACCGCGATGTGCTCGGCGGTCATCGTGGCGATTCGTTCCGGGGTCGGCATGTCCAGTGTGCGCACCGGGCGCACACGGACGTGCACGGCGGTGAGGGCGTCGGCGAGAGCGGCGTTGCCCGCGGCCGCGAGCAGGGTGGTGTGGAATCGTTCGTCGGCTGCCACCAGCGCCGGGCCGGGTTCGGGTGGGTCGTCGAGGAGCGCGCGCCAGACGTCGAGTTCCGCGCGCACGAGTTCCAGATCGTGCACGGGAGCCTCGCCGGACGGCCCCACTCGTTGCATGCCCCTGGCCTCCAGCACGAGCCGTAACTCGTAGAGGTGATCGAGTTCGTCCAGTCGGGGACGGTACGGGTACAAGCCGTCGGCGAGCCGCTCCACCAGGCCGTCCGCCTGCAATCGGGCCAGCGCCTCGCGCACCGGGGTGCGTGAGACCCCGTAAGTTTCGGCGAGACGTTCTTCGCCGAGCCGTTCGGTCGGCACGATGGCTCCGGTGGCCAGGTCGTGGCGCAACGAGTCGTACACCTGCTCACGCAAGGGAATCCGCCCCCTGTCGCGCGTCACGGCGGTGCTCAGATCGCCATCGCCGAGCGGACCGCGCTCTCGGCGCCCGCGCCACCCGCGCCCGTGGAGGTCACCCGGCCGGATTGCAGCACGTAGTAGCGCTGCGCCGCCTGCAACGCGAAGCCGATGTGCTGTTCGACCAGCAGCACGCTCAGCCCGCCGCGCCGGGTGAGATCGATGATGGTGCGCTCGATCTCGGCGACCACCGACGGCTGGATCCCTTCGGTCGGCTCATCGAGGATGAGCAGTTTCGGCTCGGTGATCAGCGCCCGCGCGATGGCGAGTTGCTGACGCTGGCCGCCGGACAGCAGGCCCGCCTTGCGGGTGAGCAACTCGCGCAGCGCGGGGAACAGCTCGAGCGCTTCATCGATCAGCGCCTTGCCGCGTTTACGGCCGTCCGCGACCACCTGCAAATTCTCGGCGGTGGTCAGTTGGGGGAAACTCTGCTGTCCCTGCGGCACGTACGCGATCCCGCGGCGCACTCGCCGCGACGGCGCGAGCTTGGTGATCGTTTCCCCATCGAACTCGATGCGGCCCGACTTCGCGCCGATCAAGCCGACGGCGGTGCGCAGCAGCGTGGTCTTCCCGGCGCCGTTGTGCCCCATGATGGCGACCACGCTGTCGTCCGGCACGGTCACCGAGACGCCGTGGATCACCTCGGTGCGGCCGTAGCCGGAGTGGATATCGGTGAGTTCAAGCATCGCTGTCGCCTTCCTGGGGTAACTGCGGGGCAGGTGCGGTCGACGCGTCCTCCAGTTCGGTCCCGACCGCCGCGGCGGTGCCGAGATAGACCTCTTGGACCTTCGGATCCGCCTGGACCTGTTCGACGGTCCCTTCGCTGAGCACTGTGCCGCCGGCGAGGACGGTGACCGAGCTGGCGAAGGCGCGCATGAAATCCATGTCGTGCTCGACCACCACGACGACCCGGTCGCCGCCGATGCGGCGCAACAGGTTGCCGGTCTCCTCCCGCTCCTCGGCGCTCATCCCGGCCACCGGCTCGTCCAGCAGCAGCACCGAGGCGTTCTGCACCAGGAGCATGCCGATCTCGAGCCACTGTTTCTGTCCGTGCGCGAGCACCCCGGCGGGCTTGTCGCGAAGGTCGGCCAGACCCGTGGTCTCCAAAGCCTCCTCAATGGCGGGCAGCACCGATTTGCGGCGGCGCAGCATGGTGAGCGCCGAACGTCCCGCGCCCGCCGCGATGTCGAGGTTCTGGAGCACGCTGAGCTGTTCGAACACGCTCGCGGTCTGGAACGTGCGTCCGACTCCGAGCCGGGCGATCTGGTGCACCTTCTTGCCGAGCAGTTCCACACCGGTCTTCTGCGCCGACCCGGTCGCCGGGACCAGCCCGGTGATCGCGTCGATGAGCGTCGTCTTGCCCGCGCCGTTGGGACCGATCAAGAAGCGCAGATCGCCCTGCAACACTGTCAAATCGACGTCGGTGACGGCTTTGAATCCGTCGAAACTCACCGAAAGGCCACGGATCTCGAGGTACTCACTGGACATCCCGGCGTTGCCGCCGAGCTTCGGTTCGTGCGCGGTCTCGGTCATCGCGATTCCACCTTCTCCGTCACAGGTGCCTGCGCCGCCGCGGCCACCACGGCCGGAGCCGGAGCGGGACGCCGGAATCGGTTGTCCCGAACGCCCTTCACCAGGGGCCACAGTCCGGCGAGCCCGGCCGGGACGAACCCGACCACCACGATGAACAGCACGCCTTGCAGATACGTCCACCCCGACGGGAACTCCTCGGACAGCGCCGTCTGCGCCCACGCCACGCCGATCGCGCCGAGCACCGGACCGAGCAGGGTGGTCCGGCCGCCGATCGCCACGCCGATGAGGAAGGCGATCGAGGGAACGACACCGATGTCGGCGGGGGAGATGATGCCGACGATCGGGGTGAACAACGCACCGGCGATGCCCGCGAAGAAGGCGGCGACCACGTAGGCGACGATCTTCACGTTCGCCGGGTCGTACCCCAGGAAACGCACGCGCTCCTCCTGGTCGCGCACCGCCACGAGCAGCTCGCCGTACCGGCTGTGCATCAGCTGCCGCACCAGCGCCACCACCACCAGCAGCGTGCCGGCGGCGATGAAGAACAGCATCTGCCGGTTGACCGGGTCCGACAGCTTGAACCCGAAGAACGCGCGGAAATCCGACAGGCCGGTGAACCCGCCGATGGCTTGCTGGCCGGTCAGCAGGATGGCCAGCGCGGCGGCCAGCGCCTGACTGAGGATGGCGAAGTACGCGCCCTTCACGCGGCGCTTGAACACGCCGTATCCCAAGGCCGCGGCGATCAGCGCGGGCAGCACCAGGATGCCGAGCAGCGCCACCGGAGCCGACGCGAAAGGCTTCCAGAACGACGGCAACTCGCGAATGCCCGCGATCTCCATGAATTCCGGCACGTCGTTGCCGAGCCGGGCGGCGTCGGCCATCTGCAGATGCATGGCCATGATGTAGGCGCCGATACCGAAGAACACGCCCTGACCCAGGGTGAGCATTCCGCCTCGCCCCCAAGCCAAGCCGATGCCGACCGCGACGATCGCGAAGCACAGGAACTTCGCCAGCAGGTTGAGCCGGAAATCGCTGAGCACGGCGGGCGCGACCGCGAACAACAGGATGGCGGCGACGGCGAATCCGGTCGGCGCGCCGAGCGAGGAGTGCGCGCGCCACCGTTGTACGAGCGAGGTCATGCCAGGCTCCTTGTCCGGACGGTGAACAGGCCCTGCGGGCGGACCTGCAGGACGATCACGATGACGACGAAGACGATGACCTTCGCGATGGACGCGGTGGTCGAGTACTCGATGTAGGAATTGAGCAGGCCGAGCGCGAACGCCGCGATCACCGTGCCCTTGATCTGGCCGAGCCCGCCGATGACCACCACGAGGAACGCGTCGATCAGGTAGCTCTGGCCGATGGTCGGGCTGGTGGAGCCGATCAGCGTCAGCGCGACACCGGCCACGCCCGCCAGTCCCGAACCGATGAAGAAGGTGCTGATATCGGTGAAACGGCTGGACACGCCCGATGTCTCGGCCAAGCCGCGGTTCTGCACCACCGCGCGGATGCGGCGGCCCAACGGCGTCGCCTTGAGCACCGCGGCCAGCGCGGTCACCGCGACGACCGCCAGGACGAGGATGAAGATGCGCGTCTTGGGCACCACCGCGCCCAGGATCGTGACGCCGCCGCTGAGCCACTCCGGCGCGATGACGTTCTTGGCCGGCGCGCCGAAGATGTCACGGGCCAGCTGTTGCAGCACCAGCCCGACACCGAAGGTGACCAGCAGGGTGTCCAGCGGCCGGTCGTACATCCACCGGATCAAGCCCATCTCCAGCGCGGCGCCCAGCAGACCGCCGACGAGAAAACCGACCAGCAGGGAGACGACGAGCGAGACGCCCGCCGACGAGACGACCTTCTGCACGACGTAGGTCGTGTAACAACCGGCCATGATGAACTCGCCGTGCGCCATGTTGATCACGCCCATCTGACCGAAGGTCAGCGAGAGACCGAGCGCGGCGAGCAAGAGAATCGATCCCAGACTCAGCCCGGTGAACAGCTGTCTGATCACGACTTCCATGGGAGCTCCTGTATCTGATTGCCGCGCCTCCGCGTGCTCCTTCGTCGCCTACGCGGCGGCCACTCGGACGCGAGCAGGGCCGCGAACGGCGGATGCTCGGTCTCGCTTCGCTCGAAACCGGGAGGTGAGGTGCGCTGGGCGCGTTGGGTGTTCGACATGCGGACCGGAGGTCGATGCTGACCGGATGTCGGCCTGGCTGTGGTGGTCCGTTGCTGTCCGCGGCCCCCCTCATTGCGCGCTCCGCGTGATCGCCGTCGCGACTGTGTCGCTGGGCGGGCACCGGTAGCTGGGCCGCGGACAGCGGCGGACTACTTCAGGCCCTCGGCCCAGTCGTAGGACTTCAGGTAGGGGTCCGGTGTCACGGCCTTGCCGGAATCCCACACGGTGTAGATGAGTCCGTCGGGGCGGATCTCGCCGATGCGGGCGGTCTTGGTGATGTGGTGGTTGGAACCGTCGATGGTGACCAGTCCCTCGGGGGCGTCGAAGCTGACGCCGTCGGCGGCGGCCTGGATGTCCTCCACCTTGAACGACTTGGCCTTCTCGACGGTGTTCTTCCACAGGTAGACCGACGCGTAGGCGGCTTCCATCGGGTCCGAGGTCGGCTTGTCGGCGCCGAAGGCGGCCTTGTAGTCGGCGACGAACTTCCGGTTCACCGGGCTGTCGACGGTCTGGTAGTAGTTCCACGCGGTCAGCTGCCCGGCGATGTGCTGCGCGCCGATGCCCGCGACCTCCTCCTCGGCGATCGACACCGAGACCACCGGCATCTCCGCGGCCTTCAGGCCCGCGTTGCTGTACTCGCGGAAGAACGCGACGTTGGAGTCCCCGTTGAGGGTGTTGAACACCGCCCCCGCCTTGGCGCTGCGGACCTTGTTCACGATGGTGGAGAAGTCGGTGGAGCCGAGCGGGGTGTAATCCTCGCCCTTGATCTCGATGCCGTTGGCCGCGGCGTACGCCTTGATCTCGCGATTGGCGGTCTGCGGGAAGACATAGTCGCTCCCGACCAGGTAGAGGGAGGTGATGCCCTTCTGCTTCAGGTAGTCCAGCGCCGGGATGATCTGCTGGTTGGTGGTCGCGCCGGTGTAGAAGATGTTCTTGCTGTCCTCGAGGCCCTCGTACTGCACCGGGTAGTAGAGCAGCGAGTTCAGGCTCTCGAACTTCGGCTTCATCGCCTTTCGGCTCGACGAGGTCCAGCCGCCGAACACGGCGGCGACACAGTCGGAACTGATCAGCTTCTCCGCCTTCTCCGCGAAGGTCTTCGGGTCCGAGGCGCCGTCCTCGAGCACCAGGTCGATCTTCTTGCCGAGCACGCCGCCCGCGGCGTTGATCTGGTCGACGGCCAGCTTGGTCGAGTTGGCGACCGTGACCTCGGAAATGGCCATCGTGCCGGACAGGGAGTGCAGCGAACCGATCTTGATCGTGTCCTTCGACGTGTCGACGCAGGACGCGGCGCCGGAGCCGGTGGTGGAGGCGTCGTCCTTGGCGCCGCAGGCGGTCAGCAACAGGGCAGCGAGCGCGACCGCGGTGGGCACCGCCATCACTCTCGCCACACGCCCGGAGCGATGGATGGCACGGGAATCTGGCATGGGGCGAACCCTCTCCTCATCAGGTGTTGCGGCGGCGTCGGCAGGGCGCCGCATCGAACACACCCGTCTTCGCCCCGCTCACGGCTGTAGACGGGGCTGTATACAACGGCTGTATTCGTGATGCGAACGGTAGACAGAAGTTGTTGCGCCGGAATATCTCTCGATGACAAGTCCGTTTCGTCTGTTTCGCGGAGGTGAACATTCCCGGTCAATGTTCGGTGCCCCGCTGTGAGGTTCCGGCAAACCCGCTGGCCGGGGCGGAGGTGGCTACGGTTGCGTAGCGTCGCCGCGATGCGGCACGCTTCGATTCGTACGACGCCTGAACCGTCCCAATCCGCGGCGGCCCGCGGACTCGAGTCGAGGAGGACCCGGTGGGCCACTACAAGGCGAATCCGAGGGATATCGAGTTCAACCTGTTCGAGGTGCTCGAGCTGGACAAGCTCCTGGATACGGGCGCCTACGGCGACCTGGACTCCGGCACCGTCCGGGAGATCCTGTCCGAGGTCCGGCGACTGGCCGAGGGACCGGTGGCGGACTCCTTCGCGGCGGCCGATCGTGATCCGGTCGTCTACGATCCGGCCACCTTCTCGATCGCTGTTCCGGAGCCGCTACGTAGGACCGTCACCGCCGTGCGCGACGCGGACTGGAGCAGGCTCGGCATGCCGGAGGGCATGGGCGGCACGCCCGCGCCCGCGGTGCTGGTGTGGGCGGTCGCCGAGATGATCACCTGCGCCAATCCGTCGGCGTCGTTCTTCAACATGGGCCCGGTCATGGCGTCGGTGCTCTACAACGTCGGCACCGAGCAGCAGCGGCACTGGGCCACACTCGGCTTCGAGAAGGGCTGGCAGGGCACCATGGTGCTCACCGAACCCGATGCCGGGTCCGACGTCGGGGCCGGCCGCGCCAAGGCGATCCGTCAGGAGGACGGCTCCTGGCACATCGAGGGCGTGAAGCGCTTCATCTCCGGCGCCGAGGTCGGCGACACCGCCGAGAACGTCTTCCACCTGGTGCTGGCCCGCCCCGAGGGCGCCGGACCGGGCACGAAGGGCCTGTCGCTGTTCTATGTGCCGAAGTTCCTCTTCGACCCCGAGACCTTGGAAATCGGCGAGCGCAACGGTGTGTACGTCACCGGGGTGGAGCACAAGATGGGCCTGAAATCCTCGCCCACCTGCGAGCTGACCTTCGGCGGCCACGGCATCCCCGCCAAGGGCTGGCTGGTCGGCGAGGTGCACAATGGCATCGCCCAGATGTTCCAGGTCATCGAGAACGCGCGCATGATGGTCGGCGTCAAATCGTCGGGCACCCTGTCGACCGGTTACCTCAACGCGCTGGCCTTCGCCAAGGAGCGGGTCCAGGGCGCCGACCTGACGCAGATGACCGACAAGGCCGCGCCGCGCGTGAGCATCATCCGCCACCCGGACGTGCGGCGGTCGCTGGCCATGCAGAAGGCGTACGCGGAGGGGCTGCGCGCGGTGTACCTGTACACCGCCGCTCACCAGAACGACGACGTGGCGCAACTGGTCTCGGGCGCGGACCCCGATCTGGCGCACCGCGTGGACGATCTGCTGCTGCCGATCGTCAAGGGTGTCGGCTCCGAGCGCGCCTACCAGTACCTCACCGAGTCGCTGCAAACCCTGGGCGGCTCCGGCTATCTCCAGGACTACCCGATCGAGCAGTACATCCGCGACGCGAAGATCGACTCGCTCTACGAGGGCACCACCGCCATCCAGGCGCAGGACTTCTTCTTCCGCAAGATCGCCCGCGACCGCGGCGTCGCGCTCGCCCACGTCAGCGCGCGAATCGCGGCGTTCCTGGACGCGAAGACCGGGCGGTTCGAGACCGAACGCGAACTGCTGCGCACCGCCGCGGCGGATGTGCAGGCGATGGCGGCCGCCCTCACCGGCTTCCTCATGGGCGCCCGGGAGGAGCCGAGCGAGCTGTACAAGGTCGGCTCGGGCTCGGTGCGCTTCCTGCTCGCAGTCGGCGACCTCCTCATCGGCTGGCGGTTGCTGGTGCAAGCGGAGATCGCGGCCTCGGCACTCGGCGCCGGCGCGCCCGAGAAAGATCGCGCTTTCTACGCCGGAAAGGTCGCTGTCGCGAGCTTCTTCGCCAAGAACGCGCTGCCGAACCTGACCGCGGTGCGCGAGATCATCGAGTCACTCGACAACGACATCATGAACCTGGACGAGGCGGCGTTCTAGCGGTCAGCCCTCTGAATCGGACAGCAGTTTGAGTACGACGGGCCGCGACAGCGTGCCGGAGATCTGCTTGGCGAGCTTATTGGCGCTCGCGCCCGCGGCATGGGCCGCCCGCAGGGCGGTGGCGAGGTCCGCGCGGGCGGCCTCGGCGGTGGCCTGGGCGTCGCGCAGCCTGCGTGCGGCGCGGTCCACCTCGGACTGTCCGTCGCCGGTGGTCAAATCATTGACCAGTTCGACCTCCGGCAGGCGTGCTCCCCGCTCGTCCGGGGCCGCGTCGCGCCGCATCGCCGCCCTGGCGAAGTCCATCAGGAACGCGCGGGTGGCGTCCTTGTCCTGCGCACCGGCCTCACCCAGCAGCAGCTTGGTGGTCTGCGGGACGGCGAGCGACCAGTTGGCCAGGCCACACAGCGCCAGCAGCAGGCGCCCCGCGTTCGTGGCGTCGATGTCGAACTGCTCTCGGGCGCGGTCGGATTTGCGGACGTAGTGCCGGGCGCGCCAGCCGTCGATGTCGTGGGCGTCGGCGCCGCGATGCAGCGCCTCCCAGAGCATCAGCCGCAACAGCTGCGGATTGTCGCGGTGGTAGTCGAACAGCTTGCCGACGTACGCGCCGGGTTCGGTATCGGCCAGGGGCTTCACCACGTCGATGAACTCGCGCAGCGTCTCGATCAGGATGACGTCGAACAGCTTGTCCTTGCTGCCGAACAGTCCGTAGATGCGCTCCTTGTTGACGCCGGCCGTCTCGGCGATCCGATCGACTCGCGCCCCGGCCAGCCCGTACTGCGCGAATTCGTCGCGGGCGGCGCGCAACAGGGCCTGCCTGGTCGCGTCACTGCGTTTCATCGTGGCCGTCATGACGAACACTTTACCAGTTCATTAAACCAACTATTTGGTTGACAGCGGGTCCCGCCGGGCCTACCTTCGAGTCCATGGCAATGCCCACCTTCCAGTCCGCGGCTCCGGTCGCGACGCCCGTCCGGGATACGTCCGCACGGGCCCACACGGGGCGCACCCTGCCCTTCTTCGTTCTGGCCGCCCTCTTGGCCACCGGCCAGATGTACGTCCCGATCCCGCTTTTCGCCGCCATGCGGGCCGACTGGGGCGTCGGCTCCGCGGTGATGACCTGGATCATCAGCGCGTTCGCCTTCGGGTACGCCGGGGGCTTCGTATTGTTCGGGCCGTTGGCGGATCGCTACGGACACCGCCGGGTGCTCGTGGCCGGAATGCTGGTCGCCGCAGTGGTCACCCTATTGACCGGTTTGGCGTTCGGTGCACCGCTGGCCGTCGGCCTGCGGGTCGTGCAGGGCCTGGTGGTCGGCTCGATTCCGCCCGCGATCATGGCCTATGTGGCCACCCGCATCGATCCAGCGCACCGTGCCGTGGCCACCATGTCGGTGGCCACGTCGTTTCTCGCGGCCACGGTGATCGCGCAGATCGTGTCGCAGGCGATGGTGGACGTCTTCCCCTGGCGCACCGTCTTCCTCGCGTCCGCCGTCGGTTTCGCCTTACTGGCGCTGGTCCTGCGTTCGGTGCTGCTGGCCGACGCTCCCACCGGCCGCGAGCTGCCGCTGCGGTACAGCTACGCCGCCATTCCGGCGGTGCTGCGCATCCGGGCGCTGCTGCCGATGCTGATCGCGGGCGCGATGAGCATGGCCGTGATGGTCGGGGTGTACACCGGCCTGGAACTGACCGGAGTGGTGCGGGGCTCGGGCGAACTGCTCGCGTTGCGTGCGGGCGCGCTGCCGGTGATGGTCGCGCTTCCCCTGCTCGCGGTGCCGCTGGCCCGGCTGTCCAAGCACGGTCAGATCGTGCTCGGCGTACTGATCGCCGCGACGGCGATGGTGCTGGCGACCTTCGAGGGAACCCATCCGGCCGTGCTGGCCGTCCTGCTCGCGGTTCTGGTCGGCGGTCTCGGCATCATCGCTCCCGCCGTGCTGCAGAGCGCGGGCGAGCTGGGCGGCGAATCACGGGCCGCCGCCATGTCGGTCGCGATGTTCAGCTTCTACGTGGGCGCGACCATCGGCCCGCTGGTCGCCGCGTCCGCCGCACCGCACGGTTTCGCGGCGCTGGCCTGGATTCTGGCGGGATTGCTCGTGGCCGCGCTGGGCATGACGGTGGCCGGTCTGCGTATCGCGCGCAGGACACAGGCCGCCTGACACGACGTCCGGCCGGTCGGGCTGCGACACCGGCCGGACGTCGTCCAGGACGATCGGTTACGACTACTTCAGCACGTACGGCGACACCGAGCTGCGGTGTTCGCTGATGTCGAGCACCTTGCCCAGCGGCGGGAAGGCGCGTTGCGGGCAATTGGCGCGTTCGCAGACTCGGCATCCGGCACCGATCGGCGTCGGCTGCACTTCGTCGAGATCGATGCCGTCGGCGTAGATCACGCGGGCCGCGTGCCGCAGTTCGCAGCCGAGTCCGATGGCGAAGGTCTTGCTCGGCTGGCCGTAGCGGGTGGCGCGGCGTTCCACCGTCCGGGCCACCCACAGGTACTTGCGGCCGTCGGGCATCTGCGCGATCTGCGTCATGATCTTGCCGGGATAGGCGAAGGTCTCGTAGACGTTCCACAGCGGGCATGTTCCGCCGCTGGCGGAGAAGTGGAATCCGGTGGCCGACTGGCGCTTGGACATGTTGCCCGCCCGGTCCACTCGCACGAACGAGAACGGCACGCCGCGCAGCGACGGGCGTTGCAGCGTGGAGAGCCGGTGACAGATGGTCTCGTAACTCTGGGTGAAGAACGCCGACAGCCGTTCGATGTCGTAACGGAAGTCCTCGGCGACCTCGTGGAAATGCGTGTACGGCAGCACCGTCGCCGCGGCGAAGTAGTTGGCCAGCCCGAGCATGGCCAGCTTGCGGGCGTCCTCGGACGCGAAATTGCCCTCCTCGACCAGCTTCTCCAGCAGCTCGCCGCACTCGAAGTAGGCCAGTTCGGCGGCCAGCTTGAAGGTGCGCTGCCCGCCGGACAGATGCGGTGCGATCTCCAGGTTGCGGGTCTGCGGGTCGAAGCGGTGCAGCACACCTTCGCCGAGGTCGATGCGCTCGGTGATCCGCACGTCGTGCGCGCGCAGAATCCTGGCGATCTCGCTGTTGACGTCGCCGCCGTGGAAACGGATGCGCGCGGTGAGGTCTTCGGCGGCCGTATCGAGCTCGTGAATGTAGTTCTGACGCTGATAGAAGTAGTCGCGCACTTCCTCGTGCGGCTTGCTGATCGCCCCGCTGCCCGCGCTGTCGGCGAACCGGTCCTCGGTGGCCGCGGCCAGTTGGGCGGAGGTGTTGCGGTAGCGGTTGTGCATGTTGACCAGCGCGCGGGCCATGCTCGGGTGCGCCGAGACCATGTCGGCGATCTCCTGGGCGTCGGCCTCGATGCCCAGCTCCTGGTCCATCACGACCTCTTGGAGTTCGGCGATGAGCCGGGTGTCGTCCTGCGCGGAGAAGAAGGTGGCGTCGACGCCGAACAGGTCGCTGATTTTCAGCAGCACCGGGACGGTGAGCGGCCGCACGTCGTGCTCGATCTGGTTGAGATAACTCGCCGAGATCTCCAGCTGCTGGGCCAGCGCGACTTGGCTCAGCCCGCGTTCGGTCCGCAGCTGACGCAGCCGAGCGCCGACGTAGGTCTTGGCCATGCGTCCAGCTTATGGACGCTTTCGCATTCGTGCCAATTTCTGATTAGCAGCAGGTTCCAGCGCGGTGTCGTACCCGGCGGCTACCGTCGGCAGGGTGTTGTTCTCGGATGTCGTCCTCGGCTCGGAGACCGTGCGCGCGACCAGGTCACGCAAGACGAAAATCGCCACGTTGGCAGGGTTGCTGACGGCGGCCGCTCCCGAGGAGCTGACGCCGGTGGTCGCCTGGGCGTCCGGCGAGCTACCGCAGGGGCGGATCGGCACGGGTTGGCGCACGCTCACCACCCTCGACATCCCGTCGGCCCCGGTGGCGACGCTGACGGTGTCGGCGGTGCACGCCGCGCTGAGCGATCTGGCAGGCACCTCCGGCGCCGGTTCCGCGGCTCGGCGCAAGGAACTGCTCGCGGCGCTGTGGTCCGCGGCCACCGCGGAGGAGCAGGGCTTCCTGGTACGCCTGCTCACCGGAGAGCTGCGCCAGGGCGCGCTCACCGCCGTGGTCGCCGAAGCCGTGGCCGTCGCCGCCGGCGTGCCGCCCGATCTGGTGCGCCGGGCGTACATGCTGTCGGGCCGGTTGCCGGTCACCGCCGTCGCGGCGCTGACCGGTGGCGCTGCCGCGCTCGCGGAGTTCCGGCTCGAAGTCGGCCGCCCGATCCAGCCCATGCTCGCCGCACCCGGTGCGACGCTGGACGAGGCGCTGATCGAGTTCGAGGGCGAGGTGAGCCTCGAGCACAAGCTGGACGGCGCCCGCATCCAGGTGCATCGGGACGGCGACCGGATTCGGGTGTTCACCAGGACGCTGCGCGAGATCACCGCGAGCGTGCCGGAACTCGTCGAGCTGGTGGGGGGTCTGAACTGCACGAGCGTCGTGCTGGACGGCGAGACGCTGGCGCTCACCGACTCCGGGCGGCCGCGCCCGTTCCAGGAGACCATGAGCCGGTTCGCCGAGGTGAGTACTACCAGGGAACTGCTGCTGCATCCGTATTTCTTCGACTGCCTGCACCTGGACGGCCGGGACCTGCTGGACGCTCCGCTGTCCGAGCGGCGCGCGGCGCTGACGAAGGTGGCCGGCGCGCACACCATTCCCGCGCTGCTGCGGCCGGATGCCGAGGCGGCCGCGGAATACTTCGACGGCGCGCTGGCAGCGGGTCACGAAGGCGTCATGATCAAGTCGTTGACCGCGCCGTACGCGGCGGGCAGGCGCGGCCGGGCCTGGCAGAAGATCAAGCCCACGCACACCCTCGATCTGATCGTGCTCGGCGCGGAATGGGGATACGGCCGCCGCACGGGCTACCTGTCGAACCTGCATCTGGGTGCTCTCGACCCGGACACCGGCGAGCCGGTCATGGTGGGCAAGACGTTCAAAGGACTCACCGACGCGCTGCTGCAATGGCAGACCGCCGAATTCCCACGGCACGAACGCTCCCGCGATCAGCACACCGTGTATCTGTGGCCGAAACTGATCGTCGAAATAGCCCTGGACGGCGTGCAGGTCAGCCCACGCTATCCCGGTGGTGTCGCGTTGCGTTTCGCTCGGGTGGTGCGCTATCGCCCCGACAAAGAACCCGCCGAAGCCGACACCATCGACACCGTTCGCGCGCTGCTGCCGTGATGTGAAGCGCGCACGCTCCCGAGCAGGAGCGTGTCGGTCGCGCGAGGCGCGTCGAGCCGCTGTAAGTATGGGCAGCGCAAGGTTCCGGATGGCCGCCACAATGCTCTGGTCCGGCCGGTTCGTGCTTCCGGACAAGGAATCGGCGGGCGGGTGGGATGATGCGAATGGTGCTGTCCGGGCGGTGTGTCCGGCTCGTAATGTCGCTGCTGGGCGCGTTGGCGGTGAGTGCGGTAGGTCCGCAGGCGCAGGCGAATCCGATCGAGCAGTTCCTCACGCCTTCCCGCGAATATCCCGGGATCCTCCCCACGCCGCTGGGTGATCCGTTCTACACGCCGCCGCCGGACTTCGAGAGCCTGCCGCCGGGAACGGTTCTCGCGTCCCGCCCGGGAGGCACCGGCCTGACCGTGTTCCCGCTGGAGTCGACCGAACTGCTGATCCGGTCCACCGATTCCAAGGGGCGTCCGGTGCCGGTGGTCGCGACGTTGCTCGTGCCGCGGACACCGTGGCCCGGGCCGGGGCCGCGCCCGGTGCTGTCGTTCAATGCCGCCATCGACTCGCTCGGGCATCGGTGCGCACCGTCCTACGAACTCAGGACCGTGTTGTCGGCCAAGTTGTGGGCCGCCCAGATCCCGCTGGCCAGGGGGTACGCGGTGCTCGTGCCGGACCACCAGGGCCCGCGACAGGCATACGGGGCGGGCCTGATGGCCGGGCACGCGGTGCTCGACTCGATCCGGGCCGTGGTGGGAACGCCGGAGCTCGGGCTGCGTCCGGACGCTCCGACGGTGGTCACCGGATACTCCGGCGGGGCGATCGCGAGCGGGTGGGCCGCGCAGCTGGCCCCCGAATACGCGCCGGAGCTGAATCTGGTGGGTGCGGCGTTCGGCGGTGTTCCCGCCGACTTCGGCATGCTGCTGTCCACCATGAACGGCCGTAACTTGGCTTCCGGGGTCTTCCTGGCCGCGACGCTCGGACTGGCCCGGGAGTATCCCGAGATGCTCGACCTGATGAACGACAACGGCTGGCGGCTGGCGCAGATCGGCAAGGACGTGTGCATGTCGGCGGAGGAATTCGCCGGGGTCGTCGCTCCGATCCCGGTGCAGGCGCTCACCCACGCCGCCGCGCCCACCGAGCTGCCGATGATCCAGGAGATATTGGCCGCCAACCGGCTGGGAGCGAGCGCGCCGACGGTGCCGGTGTTCCTCTATCACGCCACGCACGACCCATGGGTGCCGCTGGCCGGTGCGGAGAAGCTCTACACGGACTGGTGCGGCGCGGGGACGCCGGTGGATTTCCAGGTCTATCTCGGCGAACACTTCCTGGTCGGCCTCAGCGGCATACCCGGCGCGAACTCGTGGATCGATGACCGGTTCGCCGGGCGTGCGACCATCCCGCACTGCACCCGATCCGGCTGATACCGGACGAACCAGGCTAGTCCATGGCGGCCGGAGGACTTTCGGTAACCACATGGCTATGACGTTCGGCGGTGCAGCACACTGGAGGCGTGACCGTCGAATTCCTGGTTCTCCTGATCGTCATCGTCACGGCACTCGCATTCGATTTCACGAACGGCTTCCACGACACGGCGAACGCGATGGCGACCTCGATCGCCACCGGAGCCCTCCGGCCGCGCGTGGCGGTCGCGCTGTCGGCGGTGCTGAACCTGGTCGGCGCGTTCCTGTCGGTCGCCGTGGCCGCCACCGTGGCGAAAGGCATCGTCCGGCTCGACGCCGTCAGCGGCCACGATCTGCTCGTCATCGTGTTCGCCGGTCTGGTCGGCGGAATCCTGTGGAACCTGCTCACCTGGCTGTTCGGTCTGCCGTCGAGTTCGTCGCACGCGCTGTTCGGTGGCCTGATCGGGTCGACGCTGGCCGCGCTCGGGTGGAGCGGCGTGATCTGGGCGTCCGGCTCCGAAGGCGTGCTCACCAAGATCGTTCTTCCGGCCGTGCTCGCGCCCATCGTCGCCGCGCTGGTCTCGGCGATCGGCACGTGGCTGGTGTACCGGATCACCCGCGGCGCCGACGAGGACAAGGTCACCGAGGGGTTCCGGTGGGGCCAGATCGGCTCGGCCTCGCTGGTCTCGCTGGCGCACGGCACGAACGACGCCCAGAAGACGATGGGCGTGATCTTCCTCGCGCTCGTCGCGCACGGGACACTCACCAAGGACGCCGAGCTGCCGCTGTGGGTGATGGCCGCCTGTGCCGTGGCCATCGCGGCGGGCACCTATCTCGGCGGCTGGCGGATCATCCGCACACTGGGCAAGGGCCTGGTCGAGATCGACTCGCCACAGGGGCTCGCGGCAGAATCCGCGTCGGCCGCGATCATCTTGACTTCCGCCCATTTCGGTCTGCCGCTGTCCACCACGCAGACCGCCACCGGCTCCATCCTCGGTACCGGCCTCGGCAAGGGCGCCGAGGTGCGCTGGAGCGTGATGGGGCGGATGGTGGTCGCATGGTTGCTCACGCTGCCGCTGGCCGGAGTGGCCGGGGCGATCTGCTGGGCCATCGCCCACTTCGTCGGCGGGCTGGCCGGGGTGCTCGTGGTCTTCGGTCTGCTGATCGGGCTGTCGACGCTGATGTGGCTGCGGTCGCGGCGCAATCCGGTGCACACCGGCAATGTCAACGAGTGGCCGGGCGACGGGACCGACCCGGCGGCACCCGCCGGCGACGACCGGACCACGTCGGCGGACTCGAACCGATCGGCCCAGGTGTAGGAGGACCAGCGTGCACACTCTCGTCACGAATCTGAGCGGGCTGTGGAAAGTCGTCGCGGCCGGGCTGGTGCTCGGAGCGGGCTTGCCGATGATCTTCGCGATCGGGGTGCGCTTCTGGTCGATGTCGGAGACGGCCGACGCGGATACCAGCACCGTGCGGCGCAACTATCCCGCGCTCACGGCAGCGCTGACGTGCTTCGCGGTGGTCGTCGTCGCGATCGTGGGCGGAATCCTGTACACGGCGAAGGCGTTCCTCGCCGCCAGATTCGGCATCCATCTGTTCGGCCAGGCGTGAGGAGTGGCACCGTGACCGAACCAGTGAAACCCGCACCGACCCGGCCGAAGCTGCTCGGCAAGGTAGTGGGCTGGCTCCGTGCCGGGTATCCGCAGGGCGTTCCGCGATCGGATTACGTGGCGCTGTTCGCCGTGCTGCACCGGCACCTCACCGACTACGAGGTGGTCGTCATCGCCGAGGAGTTGGTGGCTTCGAACCCGGACAGCGGGATCACCCGCGTCGAGATCGAGCAGGCCATCGCCCGGATCGCCATGGAACAGCCGGACGAAGGCGACGTCGCCCGCGTTGCCTCCCACTTGGCGGCAGGCGGCTGGCCGCTGGCCGATCCACCCGCTGATTCCGACTGACCGAGCCGCCGCCGATGCCACCTTTCCTGAACGCGATCATCGGCTGGCTGCGGGTCGGATACCCGGATGGCGTGCCGGAATCCGACTACATCCCGCTGCTCGCGCTGCTGCGCCGTCGCCTGTCCGACGAGGAGGTCGCACGGATCGCCGCCGAGCTGGCCGGTGCGGGCGGGGCGGACATCGATGAGACCGATATCCAGGTGATGATCACCAAGATCACCAACGCGATGCCGTCGGAAGCCGACGTGGCCCGGGTGCGCGCCCGTGTGGAGGCCAATGCCTGGCCGCACCCGGACGGGGAATGAGTCACGGCTGCTCGCGCGGGCCGCTGAGGTAGGGCAAGCGGCGCACGCCCGCCGCGACCTCATAGGCGAGATCCTCGTAGCCGAGCGCCAGTTCGGCCAGGCGCTCCCAAGCATTGTGCACCGCCCATTCCGGCGCCCCAGCGAGGATCGCGTACGCGCAGGCGGAGAACTGAGCGAGACGATCGACCACCATGCCGACGGTCTCGGTGTGCATGTGCGCACCGCCGTGTGGCGGCGGCGCCTCGGTGGCGACCCAGCGATCGACGGCGAGGACGAGCCGGGCGCGATCCCGGTCGATGTCGTTCGCACCGCCCGGTTCACGGCCGAGGCGGCGCTTGTGCAATCCCGTGAGTAGGTGGGCGGACTCCAGGATGGGGTGGGCGCGGTGCGGCGCGCTACGGCAGGCCTGAAGGACGAGCTCTTTGGTCGGCAGTGGTTCCACTGCGGATAACCCCCTCGGTCGAAATGGTCGCGCCGGGCATTACGCGAGACGCGAATATCAGCGGCGACGACGCCCGCCCGGACGGTGGCGATGGGACAACGGCCCGCCGTCCCATGGCGATTCGATGACGACGAGCCCGACGGCCTCCAGTGCCGTGAGCCCGAACCGGCACGTCAGCTCCTCCGTCAGTGAAACCATCTCCGCCGCTTGGATAGCCGCCGTCGCCTGCTCCGTGGTCACCATCCGGCCACGCAGGTAGGACACCACCCACGCGTCGTCGCTGACCCGGCGCGCCTGATGCGGCGTCCGGTCACTGACGATCCAGATCCGGTCGACGACGTGCACGGACATCAGAACCCCCTCCATCCCCGCAGGGCGGGTTCCGATGACAGCCCCCGCCTGTGATGCACAACACAAGCAGCTTAGAAGTCGGTCCGTGATAGGTCAAGTTGACCAGTCCATTTGACAAACTTCGCGGGCTGTGGATGCGGGTACGGTCATCTGCACGAACAGCCGGAGCCGGAAGGACTCATCGGACGATGGCACCACTCTCGCCCACGGTCGCCCGCTGGGAGCTCATGCTCCGGATCAAGCGCCGCCGCACCGAGTTCGACGTCTCCGCGTCCCTCATCGCCAAGGAACTGGGCTTCACCCTGTCGTACTGGTCGAAGGTCGAGAAGGAACGCGTCCTGGCCGAGGACAAACTGCGAAAGCTGATGAGCCTGCTGGAATTCGACCCGGACGAGCGCGAGGAGATGTTGCGGCTGCGCGATATCGCCAAGCGCCGAGGGTGGTGGTCTGAGTACGCCGGGTTGCTGTCGGACGAGGTGTTGCGCCTGTACGGGTTGGAGCACGGGGCCGAGCGCGTTCGTACCTACGAAAGTGTCCTGATCCCTGGGTTGTTGCAAACGCGCGAGTACGCACGCGCACTGTTCACCAACGACCTCGCTCGTGTTCGAAGGGTGGAGATCGACCAGTGGGTCGAGGTGCGTATGCGCCGCCAGGAAAGAGTGACCGGGTCCGATCCGCTGCGCCTGGTTGCTGTGATCGGCGAAGCGACGCTCACCCAGCGCACGGGTGGTGGCGACGTGCTTCGTGGGCAACTCCGCCATCTGGCGGCGCTGATCGAGCGCTACCCCGAAACCGTGGACCTGAGGATCATTCCGTTCGACGCGCCTGGCGGAGTGCTGCTCGGCGGGGCGACCTTTCACGTGCTCGGCTTCGAGAGCGCACTGCTGCCGGACATCGGTTGGAGCGAGACCCTCGTTCAGTTGGGATTGATCGAGGATGCCGAGCCGGTACGGCATCTGAACACGATGTTCGACAGCGCGCTCGCCGAGCACGCCATGTCCCGAACCGATTCGCTCGCGCTGATCGAGGCCAGAGTCGACGGCTTGTAAGCTCGAGATTGTGGATAGCTCGAATTTCCCTGTGCGGGGCTGGTTCAAGTCGTCCTATTCCAGTGACAGCCAGGCGTGCGTAGAGGTTCGCTTCGACGGCGACCGAATCCTGGTTCGAGACAGCAAGTTCGCGGGAGTACCGGGGGCATCCCCCGTGCTGGCGTTCACGCCGACGCAGTGGGCGGCATTCACAACGGCCATCCGCGCCGCGGAAATCACCTAGCGGCCCCACCACAGCGCGCCTCTCCCAGCCGACTCTCAGCTTCACTACACCGAAAACTCAGCTCCACCGGGAAGAGTGACCCCGTCGATGCGAAGCGATCCATCGACAGCCCTGCCGGTGGACAACTGCCCTGCCCACCATGAGAACCGGCCGGCGGCGCGCACCCTCGCGTGCGCCGCCGGCCGTTCGCTTTCGCCAGGGGCACCTGGCTGCGGCGAAACCCGAGTAGACGTCTCGGTGATGCGCCACTAGTGGAGGATCAGTGGTGGGGGCGTTCGATGCAGAATTCGTTGTTCTCGGGATCGCGGAGGGTGACCCAGCCGAGGCCATCGGGGGTTCGGTGGTCTTCGTGCAGGGTTGCGCCGAGGGCGAGGACGCGGTCGACTTCCTCGTCGCGGGTGCGTTCGGCGGGCATCCAGTCGAGGTGGACTCGGTTTTTCACCGCCTTTGGTTCGGGGACTCGGATGAACAGCAGGCCCGGGGTTCCTTCCGGTGCCTCCACGACGGCGTAGTCGTCGTCGGGTCCATTGGCCTGCGCCACCGGCCATCCGGTGACGGCGCTCCAGAACGACGCGAGGGCGAAGGGGTCGGAACAGTCGACCGTCACATGTCGAATGATCATTCCCTCATCTGATCACGCGGTGGGCCGGTGATGAAGCGGCACGCGCGATCAGGCGAGGAGGCGGAGGAAGTGCTCGACTTCCGCCTGCACGGCGGCGCGGGCGGGGGTGAGGTACTTGCGTGGGTCGGAGAGGTGGGAATCGTATGCGAGGCAGGCGCGGACGGCGGCTGTCATCCGAATGTTCAGGCGGGTGGCGATGTTGATCTTCGTCATGCCGTGGTCCACGGCGTCGCGGAGACCTCGATCCGGGACGCCGGAGGAGCCGTGCAGCACCAAGGGGACGGGAACCTTCGCCGCCAGGTGGGCGATCAGGTCGTTGTCGAGTGCCGCCGTGCGGGTGTGCATGGCGTGCGAAGAGCCGACGGCCACCGCCAGTGCGTCGACACCGGTGGCGCTCACGAACTCGACGGCTTCGTCGGGATCGGTGCGCACCCCGGGTGCGTGCGCGCCATCCTTGCCGCCCACCGCGCCGAGTTCGGCTTCGACGTGCACCCCGCGCTCATGGCACCAGGCCGCGACCTCGGCGGTGGTCGCGAGGTTGTCGGCGTAGTCCAGGGCCGAGCCGTCGTACATGACAGAGTGGATACCGAGATCGACCGCGGTGCGCACCAATTCGGCGCTGGTGGCATGGTCGAGATGAACCGCGACGGAGGCGTCGCTGTCGGCGGCGATGCGCAGGCATGCGAGTGCGAGGGGCGCGATGCCGCCGTGATAGATCGCCGTGTTCTCCGAAAGTTGCAAGACCACTGGCCTTTTCGCCGACTCCGCTGCTGCGGCGATCGCCTCGGCATGCTCGAGGGTGATCACATTGAACGCGCCGAGCCCACCCGGACGGGCCGCGGAGATCAGATCCGGGATCGAGGTCAGTGGCATAGTTCGCGCTGCCCTTCGGCCTCCGCTGGAGGCTCGGTGTGGTCGGCGGTGGTCATGGGAGCGCTTTCTGTGGTTCGGGTAGATCCAGTTGTTCGACCTGAACGGTCGGGGCCAGTCGGGTCCGCAGACAACGGTCGATCTCACCGGCCACCGGGACCACCACGGCCGCCGCGGAGGTCGCCACCGCATCGGCGAGCAGCGCGGGCCAGTCCGTGCTCGATGCGGATGCCAGGGCGGCGATCATCGCCGCCACCGCCGCATCGCCCGCACCGGTGGGATTCCCGGCGAGCGGTTCGGGCAACGCCGCCGACCACGCGCCGTCAGCGGTCACCGCGGTGATTCCCTCCGTCCCGCGCGTGGCGATCACGGCCCGGACTCCGTTCTCGATGAGCGGGTGCACGGCGGTGACGATCTCGTCCGCGGACGCGGGTTCCGCGCCGGTGAGGCGTTGCAGCTCAGCCGCGTTCGGCGTGAGCACGATGCCAGGTACCTGGGCGGCCAAGCGCAGTGCCTCGCCGTCGACGTCACAGATGGTGGGCACATCGGCCGCGATGGCGTTGCGCGCGATCTCGGCGGGCAGCGCGGGTTCGATGCCGCCCGGCAGCGACCCGGAGATGACCAGCCCGGCGATATCGGGGAGCATGCCGGCCACCCGGACGGCCAACTGCTCGGCGGCATGCGGATTGGAGACCCGCGCGCCCGGCTCCCACAGCGCGGTGGCGGTCCCGTCGTCGGATTCGCTGATCACCACGGTGCGGCGCACCCAGGGCAGCGCGTGCACGAAGTCGACCGGCAACTCCAGTTCGGCGGCGGCCGCGAAGGCGTGGTCGGAGAATCCGGTAGCCCTGGCGTACCTGCCGAGCTGGTTCAGCACCCGGGTCACGTTGATGCCCTTGCCGCCGATGCGCTGCTCCACCGACCGGACCCGATGGGCCTGCCCGCGTTCGAAGCGTTCGACGCGATAGGTCATGTCGTACGCGGGATTCATTGTCACGGTGAGGATCACCTCAACCACTGTCCACGTCTGAGCACCCTGCGCAAGTGGAGATTGTCACTGGCTGTCAGAATGTCGGCGAAGTGGCCGGGCCGCAGGTCACCGACGTCGGCGAGCCCGAGCGCGGCGGCCGGAACCGAGGTGGCCGCGCACACCGCCTCCCGCAGCCCGACGCCGGATTCGCGCACCGCGCGCGCGAGGCACTCCAGCAGGGTGCTGACTCCGCCCGCGATCGACCCGTCGGCGATGCGCGCCACCCCGTGCCGCACGGTCACCGGCTGCGGACCGAGCTGGTACTCGCCGTCGCCGAGTCCGGCCGCCTGCATGGCGTCGGTGACCAGCGCGACCCGCCCCGGCGCGGTCGCGAACACCAGCGCGGCGAAGCCCGGATCCACGTGCACGCCGTCGCCGATCAGCTCCACGATCGCGTCCCCGGCGGCCGCGGCCACCAAAGCCGCCGCCACCGGACCCGGGTGCCGGTGATGCAGCGGTGGCATGCCGTTCGCCAGGTGCGTCACGATGCTGCCCGATCCGTGCGGGCGCAGGGCATTACGAAAAGCCCGGTAGTCGGTGTCGCTGTGGCCGAGCGCGACCACCACCCCGTTGTCGGTCAGCCGCTGCGCGACGGCCGCGTAGCCGGGGCGCTCCGGCGCGAGCGTCATCGCCCGCAGGTGTGGGCCTCCGGCGGCCAGCAGTTGCTCGGTCAACCCGAGATCGGGGTCGCGCAGGAAACGCGGATCCTGTGCTCCGCATCGCGCCTCGGAGAGGAAAGGCCCCTCGACATGGATTCCGCCGAGCACGCCTTCCTCGGCGAGTTCGCGCAGGGTGGCGGTCTGCGCCACC
This sequence comes from Nocardia asteroides, assembly GCA_019930625.1. Classification (NCBI taxonomy): domain Bacteria; kingdom Bacillati; phylum Actinomycetota; class Actinomycetes; order Mycobacteriales; family Nocardiaceae; genus Nocardia; species Nocardia asteroides. The sequence goes on along the minus strand of CP082844.1, from coordinate 1,337,447 downwards.
ATCTCCGTGCCGGGGCCGGTGACCACGCTCGCCACCACCGTGGTCGAGCCGCGCGCATGGTGCGATTCGGCCGCCATCCGCGCGTACGTGCTGTTCACGGTGTCGAACCGGTACCCGAATCCGCCGTGATTGTGAATGTCCACAAGCCCCGGCAGCACGGTGCCGGAAAATGGCGGCTCAGGTAAATCGGGATGCGTCGCGCGCCATTGCCTGAACGACCGGACCGCCTCGATCCGGTCTCCGGAGACCAGGACGACGCCGTCGTTCAGCGTGACGCTCGCCGAGACGATGCGTCCGCGAATCAGTTCGGTGTACGGCGTCATGTCAGTGCCCCTCGGCGGGCGAAGAGGGCGGCGCCCGCCAGCCCGGCGCGGGCGCCGAACTCGCCGAGCACCACTCGCGGTGCGGGGACCAGGCGGAGCCGGTCCGTCAGCGCCCGGTGCAGTGGGGCGGTCAGCGCCGTGCCCGCTCCGGCGAGGCCGCCGCCGAGGACGACCAGTTCGGGACAGGCGGCGTGCACGATGCCGACCAGCCCGTCGGCGAGCGCCTCGACCGCGTCCTCGACCACGGCGGCGGCGTCGGGGTCGGTGGACATGAGGGCGAAGACCTCGGCGGCGCCGGTCGTCTCCCGTCCGGTGCGGCGGGTGTAGGCGCGCGCGATGGCCGCGCCCGACGCGACCGTCTCGACGCAGCCGGTATTGCCGCACGGGCAGGGCAAGCCGCCCGCGCGCCGCACCGGCACGTGCCCGTACTCGCCGACCTGCCCGTAGCTGCTGCGCACCAACCGCCCGCCGACCGACAGCGTCCCGGAGATACCGGTGCCGAGAATGACGACGCACACGTTCTCGTGGCCCTGCCCGGCGCCGTACTTCCATTCCGCCCAACCGGCCACGGCGACATCGTGTTCGATCAGCGTCGGCACGCCCCAGCGCTCGGTGAAGCGATCGCCCACATGCACGTCGCGCCAACCGACGTTGCTGCTGAACACCGCGATCGAGCGCGTGGTATCGACGATCCCCGGCAGCACCACCGCCGCGCGGCGCACCCGGCCGCGGTCGGATTCCGGCAGTTCGGCCAGCAACCGCTCGCCGAGCTCGCCCATCGCGTCGAAGGCGACCGGACCGTGGGGCGTGGCGACCGAGCCCATCGCCAGAGCCGCGCCTTCGGCATCGGTGACCTCGCCTTTGATGGTGGTTCCGCCGACATCCAGTCCGAGCACGAGCGCCTCGCCCGGTAGCGGCGCGGTGAGCGTCGTCGTGCCGAGCACGGTCGTGGCCCGCCCCGAGCCCGAACGCCCGGTCGGCTCGTCGCGGCGCGAGTTGGTCTCAGGGGTGCGCGGCCCGGCCACGGACGCACCAGAACCCGCCGGTGTCCTCGGCTGTTCGTTTCCCATGCTCGGCACAGTAGTTCGTGGCGAACCCTGGGCCAGGGTGCGCGCGGCCTGGCCACGACCGGTTCTCACCGCACGTGCTCGATCACGACTTCAAGACCACGGAGCGATTCAGGCCGCGCGGATGGTCCGGGTCCAGCCCCAGGTCGGCGGCACGCAGGACGCAGAGCCGGTGCACCCGCAGCAGATCCGCCATCGGGTCGATCTCGCGGTGTTCCAGGTGGGCGCCGGTGGCGGCGACATCGTCGGCGAATCCCGGCTCCAGCGGCCCGAAGGCCCAAACCGCCCGGCCCGGCGCCGAGATGGCGATGGGGCCGTGGCGGTACTCGGTCGCCGGATAGGCCTCCGTCCAGGACTGGCAGGATTCGCGCAGCTTGAGCGCCGCCTCGTCGGCGATGGCCGCCGCGAATCCCATGCCGACGAAGCTGATCTGCTCGGCGCCGCGTACCGCCACCAGCGACTCGGCGGGCTGCTCGGCGAGCACGGCGCGAGCTTGGGCGATCACCGGCGTGAGGTCCTCGCCGAGGTGGCTGCGCAGGATGGCGAGGGTGGTGGTCGCGAAACGGGTCTGCACCACCGACCGCTCGTCGACCTGCTCGATGAGGATCGGATCACCCAGTTCGAGGACAGGTGTGCCGGGACTGGAGCAGATCACCGCGCGAGGGACGCGCGCCGGGATCGCCCGCATGGCGCGGATGACCTCGGTGGTGGTGCCGGAGCGGCAGATCACGAGGTAGCGGTCGTACTCCCGGGCCGGGACCGCGCTGGCTGGCCAGGCATCCGTGAGCCCCCGGCCCGCGCCCTCCCGCAGCGCCGCGATCGCCCGGGACATGAAATACGACGTGCCGCACCCGATCACGGCGACGCGCTCGCCCGGCTTCGGCAGTGCGGCGTGATGATCCGCGGCGATGGTGGCGGCGTGCGTCCAGTCGTCCGGCTGGGTCGCCACCTCGGTGGCCAGATGTGGTTCCGGCGTGTGGTCGGCAGGCGTAGGCACCTGAACAGCTTCGCTCGACGTGATCGTTCATGTCAAATTTACGATCAAATCGGTCACATATGATCACCATCCGGGCTAGATTGAGGCGCACGGACGGTGTGTCCTCCCATCATCGGCGGCTCCGCTGGCGCCGGGTGGGTAAATCTGAAAGGTTCTGCTCGTGAAAAGACCATTCCACCGCGTGCTTGCCGGAGTCGCGATGGTCACCGGCCTCGCGCTGACCCTCTCGTCCTGCGGGTTCGGTCCGAAGAATGCCGCGGACTCCGACACTACGATCAATCTCCTGGCCCCCGCCTACAGCGACGGCGCCACGGGCACCAAGGCGCTGTGGGACGGCGTCATCGCCGAATTCCAGAAGCAGAACCCGGGCATCACGGTGAATTTGCAGATGGAATCGTGGAACTCGATCAACGACGTGGTGCGCACGAAGCTCCAGTCGCAGGCGACCACCCCGGACATCCTCAACATCGACGCCTACGCCAGCTTCGCCGCAGACGGCTTGCTCTACCCGGCCACCGACATCGTCTCCGCGCCGGTGCTGGCGGACATCCAGCCGGCCTTCGCGCAGAACGCGTCGCTGAACGGCACCCAGTACGCACTGCCGTTGTTCGCCTCCACTCGCACCCTGTTCTACAACACCGAATTGTTCGACAAGGCGGGCATCGTCCGGCCGCCGAAGACCTGGGCCGAGCTGACCGACGTGGCGAAGAAGATCCAGGCGCTCGGCGGCGGCGTCTCCGGGTACGGGCTCCCACTGGGTAGCGAGGAGGCGCAGGGCGAGGCCTCCATCTGGACCTTCGGCGCGGGCGGCTCCTGGGCCGACGGCGACCGGATCACCGTGGACACCCCGGAGAACCTGGAGGGTGTGCGGGCCATGCGTGAACTCATCGATGCCGGCGCCACTCAACCGAATCCGGGCGCGACCGACCGCAAGGACGTGATCAACGCCTTCATCCAGGGCAAGATCGGCATGATCGAAGCGCTGCCGCCCACCATCGGCCAGATCACCGCGAAGAACCCCGGCCTGCGCTACGCGACCGCGCCGTCGCCGACCAAGACCGGCAACCCGGTGACGCTGGGTGTGGCCGACCACCTGATGGCGTTCAAGAAGGACGGCGCGAAAGCCGAGTCGATCAAGAAGTTCCTCGACTACTTCTATTCGGCCGCGGTGTACGCGAACTTCGTCAAGCACGAGGGCTTCATCCCGATCACGCACAGTGCCGCCGCCGCGCTCGCCGATGACCCCGTGACGAAAGCGTTCGCCGCCACGCTCTCGGTGGCACGGTTCTACCCGAGCAACAACCCGAAATGGGCCGCGGCTCAGGGCGCCATCCGCCAGCAGATGGGCACGATCGGACAGGGCGCGGACCCGGCTCAGGTATTGCGTCGCATCCAGGAAGCCGCGAACTGACGTGCGGCGCAGGGGATTGCCGGCGGCGTTGCCGTGGATCGCGCCTTCGCTGGTCCTGATCGCGGGCATCGTCGCCTTCCCGGCCTGCTACATGGTGTGGACCAGCACCAGGGACCTCACCGCCTACGGCCAGGACCGCGGCAACGCCGGACTGGCCAACTACCGGAGCCTGTTCGCGATCTCGGAACTCGGCTCGGTGTTTGCCCACACGGTGGTCTGGGTGGTCGGCGTCGTGCTGCTCACCCTGGTGCTGTCCGCGGCGCTGGCCCAGTTCCTGCACAAGGACTTCCCCGGCCGCACCGCCGTGCGGATGGCGATCCTGGTGCCGTGGGCGGCGTCGGTGGTGATGACGACGACGATCTTCTACTACATGCTCGACCCGGACGTCGGCATCGCGAACCGGTTCCTGGTCGACATCGGCCTGCTCGACCGCGGTTACGGCTTCACCAAGCAGCCGGCACAGGCGTTCCTCGTGGCGATGGCCGTCGCGGTATTCGTCTCGGTGCCGTTCACGACCTACACGATTCTGGCCGGGTTGCAGTCGATCCCGGCGGAGATCGAGGAGGCGGGGCGGGTCGACGGCGCGAGCGCGTGGCAGCGCTACCGCCATCTCACGTTGCCGCAGCTGCGTCCGGCGATCGCGGTGGCGACCATCATCAACATCATCAACGTGTTCAATTCGCTGCCGATCCTGCAAGTGATCACCGGCAGCATCGCCGGGTTCTCGGCGGACACCACCACGACGCTCACGTTCAAGCTGATCCGGCAGAACCAGCAGGTCGACACCGCCGCCGCGATGAGCGTGCTGAACTTCGCGCTGATCGTCGTCGTCATCGCGATCTACGTCCGGCTGGTCCGCCCGACCCGGGAGGTCGACCGATGACGACGCGGGTGCGGGTCCGCGAGCAGGTGCCGATGGCGCCGGTCGCCGCGGCCGAACCCGCGCGGCGGGAGCGACGGCGCTGGGAGCTCACCGCGGTCGGCGTGGTGCTCGCCGCGGGGTTCCTGCTGCCTTTCGTCGTGATGGTGCTCGGGTCGTTGAAGAGCGGAGCCGAGATCCTGCGCATCCCGCCGACGTATCTGCCGCAGTCCTGGCATCCGGACAACTACACGACGATGTGGGACACCCCCGAGACGCCGCTGCCGTTCAATCTGGCCAGCACGATCATCATCACCGTCTGCGCCACCGCGCTGGTGCTGGCCGTGGCGATACCGGCGGGGTACTACACCGCCCGGCACCGCTTCCCGGGTCGCGGAGTGTTCCTCGGTGTGGTGCTGGTGACCCAGATGTTGCAGCCCACGGTGCTGGTCACCGGGTTGATCCGCGAGTTCTTCGCGCTCGGCATCAATGACACCTGGCTGGCCATGATCCTGGTCAACGCCGCGTTCAACTTGTCCTTCGCGGTGTGGATCCTGCACAGTTTCTTCGCCGCGATCCCGGTGGAGATCGAGGAAGCCGCGATGCTCGACGGACTCGGCCGCTGGCAGACGCTGGTGCGGGTGAGCCTGCCGCTGGTCTGGCCCGGCATCGTCACGGCGACGATCTTCGTCGCGGTGGCGTGCTGGAACGAATTCGCTGCCAGCCTGGTCGTGCTGACCACGCCGGAGAATCAGCCGCTGTCGGTGGCGCTGACCAAGTTCGTCGGCCAGTACGACACCGCCTGGCAGTACGTGTTCGCGATCTCCACCGTCGGCATCATCCCGGTGGTGCTGCTGTTCGCTGTCATCGAGAAGCGTCTGGTCGCCGGCTTGACGGCGGGCAGCGTGAAATAGTTCGGGCACGATCGATTCCGTTGCCGCCCATGGCGGAAACGTCCGGCGACATGGTTGCGTGTCTACCGTTCAGCGCGCTGACGAAAGGTAGCCGCGCGGTAGCATCGAACGGTGACACGGCGGGATCACCGACCCAGAGACGGTCGTAGCTACGGCGGACTGTCCAAGCAACAGCGGGTTGCCCAGCGGCAGACCCGGCTGATCGACGCCGCTCTCGAACTATTCGGCACCCAGGGTTACGCGGCCACGTCGATCGAACGCCTCTGCGCCGTGGCGAATGTCTCCACGCGCAGTTTCTACGAGGACATGGGCAGCCGCGAGGCACTGCTCATCGCCCTGGCCAATCGCATCACCTCCCGTGCGCTGGAATGCGCGATCGCGGCGCTGGCGGCCACCGAGAACGAGCCCCTGCCCGCGCGCGTGGTGGCGAGTTTCCGCGCGTATCTGGGCGTCACGTGTGCCGACGCCCGGTGCGCGCGAGTTTGCTATGTGGAGATCGTCGGCGTCAGCGCCGCGGTGGAGGAGTGGCGCAGGCAGCAGCGCCGCTTGCTCTCGGCGTTGCTGATCAGCGAGGCCGAACGCGCCGTCGGCCGCGGCGAGACCGGCCCGCGGCGTTTCGATCTCTTCGCACTGGCGGTGATCGGCGCGGTCACGTCCCTGGCCCAGGAATTGGTGCACAGCACCGCCCCGGACGCGACAGTGAGTCTGGACGAAATCTGCGAAGAAATCGCCTATTTCGTGAACTCCGGTCTGTCTCTCACAGGGGCCGATGTGCCCAGGGGAGACGGGGCCGGACGCTTTTCCCACCCACCGACGCTCCGGTCGAGGCCCGCGGTCGAGGTCGATGTGCCTTGAGCCGACCCGGCTCGGCACCGGCCGCAGGCAATCTTCGCGGTCGGCGCGTGCGTGTGGTCATATTGTTCGCGTGCTCGCCGAAACAGCAGGTCCCCCGTGCGAGCGGGGCGGTGTGAGATGACCGGGTCGACGGATCGACCGCAACGGTGGAACCGGTTGCTCGAGCTGCTCGCCGAGTCCGGTCGGCTCTCGGTGGAGGAGGCCGCCGAGCGGCTCGGCGTGTCCGCCGCGACGGTGCGCCGCGATTTCACCGCGCTCGCCGAGCAACAGCTGGCGACCCGGACGCACGGCGGTGTTGTGGCCACCTCGGTGGCCTACGACCTGCCCGCCCGCTACCGGCAGAGCGCGGGCGAGGCCAAGCAGCGCATCGCCGAGCACGCCGCATCCCTGGTCGATCCGCACGCGGTGGTGGGGATGAACGGCGGCACCACCACAACGGCGGTGGCCAGGGCGCTGGCCGGGCGCACCGATCCGGATTCGTCGGGGGACGAGCAGCTGACCATCGTCACCAACGCGCTGAACATCGCGGGAGAGATGGTGCTGCGGCCGCACATGCGCACCATCGTCCTCGGCGGAGTGGCGCGGCGGGAGTCCTACGAGCTGCACGGGCCGCTCGCCGAACGGGCGCTGGCCGAATTGCGGCTCGACGAGCTCGTGCTCGGGGTGAACGCGATCTCCGCCGAGGGCGGCGCCCAGTGCAGGCACATCGATGAGGCCGGGGTGACCACCGAGATGGTGCGGCGTTCCGGGCGGGTGCTGGTGGTGGCCACCGGGGACAAGCTCGAACGCACCGCCCTGGCCCGCATCTGCGGCATCGAGCAGGTGCACGTGCTGGTCACCGACACCGACGCCGATCCGGTCGCGGTGGAGAAGATCCGAGCGGCGGGCGTACGGGTCGACGTGGTGTAGCGGAGCCGGATACGGGACGCTGCCCGTTTTCCGGCCTACTCCGCGGTGGCGGGCGTCAGCGGCCGCGGGGTCTCGGCGTCCGGCCGCATGCCGCGTGTCCAGACGAGGAATCCCCAGGCCACGAAGCCCGCGTAGACGAAATACAGCGCGGCCGAGGGGTAGTAGCCCGCGCGCACCAGCAGCGGGATGCCGACCAGGTCGACCGCGATCCAGATCAGCCAGAACTCGGCCAGCCCGCGGGCCATGCCGTAGGTGGCCAGAACCGAGCCGGTGAAGATCCACGCCTCGGCCCACGGACCGTAGGAACCGAGCCACTCGAAGAGCTGGGCGAACACCACCGTGCCCACGAGCATCGCCGCCACGAGCACGACGCGTTCGCGCGTCCTGGCCCAGCGCGGGTCGACGCCGCGATGCTCGAGCCCGGTCTGCCGCGCCGCGTGGCGGTACCAGCTCCACCAGCCGTACACGCTGACCGCGACGAACATCAGCTGGCGTCCGGCCTGCCCGGCCATGTTCAGCTGCTGAGGGGTGTGGAAGACGCCGCCGACGAACACGGTGAACAGCAGGGCGTTCCCGGCGATGCCGACCGGCCAGGCCCAGACGCGCCGCCGCATGCCGCCGATCGCGGAGGCCAAGCCGAAGCCGTTGCCGATCACTTCGCGCCAGAGGATCTCCGAGCCCGCGATGTGCAACTTGGCGTCGAGCAGCGTGAGGATCGGGTTCACCTGTCGTGCAACCCGCGGCGGGCCGTTTCTCATCCGGATCGGATCGCCGCGATTCGAAATCCATCTCGCGGCCGCGGTGCGGACCTTAACGATTGCGCAATCTGGCGGCGCGATTCGCAATATCGGTGCAATGGCGTGCTCCTAGGGTGGCCGTCATGAGCACGGACAGCGCCGCCGCCGGGGGGACCGGGATTCATCTCAGCGGATTGACCAAGACCTTCCGGGTCGGGCGGAAAACCGTGCAGGCATTGGCGAGCGTCGATCTGCACACCGAGCAGGGTGCCTTCCTGTCGCTGCTCGGTCCTTCCGGCTGCGGCAAGTCGACCGTGCTGCGCATTCTCGCCGGGCTGGAGACGCCGACCGCGGGCAAGGCGCTGATCGACGGCGCGACCCCCGCCGAGCTGCGCGGACGCCACGCGCTGGGCATCGCCTTCCAGGATTCGGCGCTGTTGCCGTGGCGTTCGGTGGAATCGAATATCAAGCTGCCGCTGCAAGTCGCGGGCATCACGCCGGAGGCGAATCGGATCGATGACCTGATCCGGCTGGTGGGGCTGGAAGGGTTCGAGAAGGCCAAACCCGCGCAGTTGTCCGGCGGTATGCGCCAGCGTGTCTCGATCGCGCGGGCGCTGGTGGTGCAGCCGGCGGTGCTGCTGCTGGACGAACCGTTCGGCGCACTCGACGACATGACCAGGCAGCGGCTCAATCTGGAGCTGCTGCGGATCTGGACCGAGAAGCCCGCGACCACGCTGATGGTCACGCACGGCATCGCGGAGGCGGTGTTCCTGTCCGACGTGGTGGCCGTGATGAGCCCGCGGCCGGGACGGGTGCTGGAACTGGTCGAGATCGATCTGCCGCGCCCACGACTGCCGGAGATGATGCGCACGCCGGAGTTCCACAAGTTGCACGACTACTTGTCGGAGCTGCTGTTCGGGACCTCGGGGAAAGGAGGGGTGGCATGAAGCGCTTCGGTGGTGCGCTCGGCGTGCTCGGACTGGTCGCCGTGTGGTGGGCTCTGGCGGCGTTCGAGGTCGCGGGCGGCACCATACCCAGCCCCTGGCGAGTGCTGCACACCATGTACACCGACGGATGGGATCTGTACGGCCCGAATTTCCGGATCACCGCCCTCGGCGCGCTGCAAGGATTCGTCTGGGGCAACGGCCTGGCCATCGCGCTGGCAATCCTGATCGTGCTGATCCCGCCGATCGAGTCGCTGGCCACCCAGCTGGCGATCCTGAGCTACTGCACTCCATTGCTCGCGCTGGGCCCGATCATCCTGGTCGTCTTCGGCGGACGCACCCCGACGGTGTTCCTCGCCGCGATGTACTGCTTCTTCACCACCATGGTCGGCACCGTCACCGGTCTGCGCTCGGCCGACCGGACCAGTCTGGACCTGGTGCGCGCCTACGGCGGCGGCCGCTGGCAGCAGTTGTACCGGGTGCGGGCGGTTTCGGCGTTGCCCAGTACCTTCGCGGCGTTGAAGATCGCCGCGCCCTCGGCCGTGCTCGGCGCGATCATCGGCGAGTATCTCGGCGGCGTGGACAGCGGTATCGGGGTGGCGCTGACCGCTGCGCAGACGTCCTACAACGTGCCGCGCACCTGGGGTATGGCGCTGGCCGCCGCGGCGCTGGCCGGACTCGGGTACGCGTTGGTAGCCTTGGCCGCCCGGATGGCCGCTCCGTGGACCGCGCAGGAGGCGCGATGAAAAGCCATGCGACGGGCCTTGTCTCGGCCGCGAATGTGGAGGACGCCGGATGAACCTCCTGCGCCGAATCGGGGTCTTCCTGTTCCCGCTGTGCACCTCGCTGCTGTTGATGCTGGGGATCTGGTACGTCTTCCTGAAGGCGTTCCCGCAGGTCGGCCCGCGGGTCGGCAAGACGCCCGGCGATATCTGGACCTACTTGGTGACGGCGCAGGGCGCCGACGCCGCGCGGGAAGCGATCATCGACGACTTGCGGATCACGCTGCGCGACGCGGCCATCGGATTCGGCGCGGGCATGCTCGCCGCACTGGTGGTCGCCGCGCTGTTCGTGTCGTTCGCCGCGGTCGAGCAGACCTTCCTTCCGGTGGCGATGCTGTTGCGCTCGGTGCCGCTGGTTGCGCTCACGCCGATCATCGTGCTGGTGTTCGGCCGTGGCCTGGCCGGGGTGGCGGTGCTCGCCGCGATCGTGGTGTTCTTCCCCGCTCTGGTCATGATCATGGCGGGCCTGCGCAGCGCGCCGCGGCAAGCGCTGGAGCTGGTGACCGCCTTTGGCGGGTCGCGGTGGACCGGGCTGCGCATGGTGGCCGTGCCCGCCGCGCTGCCCTCGGTGTTCGCCGCGGCGCGGATCTCGGTGCCGGGCGCGCTGATCGGGGCGTTGCTCGGGGAGTGGCTGGGCAGCGGCACCGGGTTGGGCGCCAGCCTGATCCGCGCCATCCCGACGTTCCAATACAGCAAGCTGTGGGCCTCGATCGTCATCGTCACCCTGGTCTCGGTGGCGCTCTACGCGATCGTCGGGGTGGTCGAGAATCTGGTGCTCGCGCGGTTCGGACCCGAAGCCGGGCGAAGCTGACCGATATGTCCGACCGATGATATTCGCGCGAATTCGCGCTCGGAACGCCAAAGTAAAGAAAACGAAACGCCTTCCCCTTAGATTCGGCCCATGACACCCGTGCAACGCTCCACGTTCGGGCACCTGAACCGACGCTCGTTTCTCCGTTACTCCGCGCTCGCCGGGGCCGCGCTCGGCGGTGCGGGGGCGCTGGCCGCCTGCGGCGGGAATGCCGGCGACGCGCCGGGCGGCTCCACTCCGGACGGATCGAAACACGGCCGCGTCGCGGTGCAGCTGTCCTGGCTGAAGAACATCGAATTCGCGGGTGAATACTTCGCCGACGCCAGAGGCTATTTCACCGAAGCCGGTTTCGGCTCGGTCGAGCTGATCGCGGGTGGCGCGGCCAGCACTTCGGTGGAGGCCGGGTTGGACACCGGGAAAGTGTGGCTGGGCCTGTCCGCGCCGCAGACCACCGCACCGGCGATCCTGGAGGGACTGCCCGCGAAGATCGTCGCCACCACCTATCAGAAGAATCCGTTCGCGATCGTCTCCTCCGCGGCGAAGCCGATCAAGTCGCCCGAGGACATGAAGGGCCGCAAGATCGGTGTGCAGGACACCAACCAGCTGATCTTCAACGCGTTGCTGACCGCCAACGGGTTGAAGCCCGGTGACGTCACCGTGGTGCCCGCGCAATTCGATCCCACCCCACTGGCCAACGGCGAGGTCGACGGCTGGGTCAGCTATGTGACGAACGAGCCGATCACATTGGCGGCGAAGGGCTTCCAGAACACGCATTTCCTGTTCGCCGACTTCGATCTGCCGCTGGTCGCCGAGACCCTCACGGTCGCGCAGTCCACCATCGACAACGAGCGCGACAAGCTGAAGGCGTTCCTGGTCGCCGAGATCAAGGGCTGGAAGGACGCGGTGGCCGACCCGGCCGAATCGGCCCGGCTCGCCGTCGAGGTCTATGGCAAGGATCAAAAGCTGGATCTGGCCGAGCAGACGAAACAGGCCATCGCGCAGAACGATCTGGTGGTCTCACCGGACACGGTCGCCAACGGCCTGCTCACCATGACCGACGCGTTGATCGAACAGAATATCGCCGCGCTGCGCACCGCGAAGATAGATATCAAGGCCGAGCAGCTGTTCGACCTGTCGGTGCTGCGCGAGGTGTATGCCGAGAATCCCGGGCTGAAGTGATCAGATACCGAGCCCGACCGCGGTTTTCGGCGTGACCGGGATTTCGCCGCTGTAGGGATCGACCGCGCGCACCGGTTGCGCGGCGCGGGCGGCCAGCAGCTCGGCCGCGATCGCGACCGCCACCTCCGGCGCGGTGCGCGCGCCGATGTCCATGCCCGCGGGCGAGTGCAGACGCGCGAGCGTCTCGGCACTGAAACCGCAGGCCTGGAGGTCCTCCATGCGCCGGATGTGGACCTGTCGTGATCCCATCGCCCCGAGATAACCGAGCTCGGGTAGTCGCAGCGCCACGGTGAGCAGCGGAATCTCGAAGGTGGGATCGTGCGAGAGCACGACTATGGCTGTGCTGCTGTCGATCTCACCCGCGGCGGAGAGGGTGTTGAGGTAGCGGTGCGGCCAGTCGACCACGACCTCGGCGCCGGGGAACGACTCCGGGGTAGCGAAATTGGGGCGCGAATCGCAGATCGTCACCCGGTAGCCGAGCAATTCGGCCTGCACGGTCAGCGCGGCGGCGAAGGAATTCGCGCCGAAGACGATCAGCCGCGGCGGCGGGGCGAACGAGGCGACGAACACGTCCGAATCCGGTAGCGCGACCAGTTCGGTGGCGTGCTTCTTGTCGGTGATCAGGTGCTGGCCGATCAGGTCGGCATCGGAGTTCCACACCACCGTGAACACGGTGACCCTGCGGTGTGCCGCGATCTCCGCGGCGACATCCGGGAACTCCGGGAAGTGTCTTCGGGAGAACGGTTCGGTGAAGACGTCCAGCATCCCCTCGCCGTTCGCGCCCGCCTCGAGGCCGGTGGCAACGCCGAAGCGGTGCATCGCGCGACGGCCGGTCCGCGCTGCCTGGAGCACCGCCTCGTAGGCGATCTCCTCCAGCCCGCCCGCGGCGACCGAACCGTAGACACCCCCCTCCGGGTCGACCAGCATTGCCGAGCCCACCGGCAACGGGGCGGCGCCCACGGTGCGCACGACGGTGCCGAGTCCGCCGGTCCGGCCCGAGTGCCACACCCGCAACAGGTCGTCGACGATGTCCCGCATCAGCTAGCTCCGATCACCGTGCGGTCGTGGCCGGGAAGTCACGATCGACGCCCGTCGCCAAATCGTCGCACGTGACGCACACCATATCGTTTCTCCCGGTCAAATAGGTGCGGGCTCCGGAATCTCCGGCGGCGGACCCAGAAATCGCATTCCAGTGCTTGTGGGCGATAACAACAGGGTGGCCGGGTGTGTTGTGGAACACAGCGCGTGCCAAGCCGCTCGGGGCGGTGAGCGCGGCGGCGAGCACCCGCGCGATCACGTCGGCCCCGACGTCGGGGGTGTCCACCGGCATGATCGCGGCATAGCGCGCGGGGGTGGCCGCCGCGGCGATCAGCCCCGCACGCAGTGACGCGCTGAGGCCGGTAGCCCAATCGGCGGCCCACACGTGCCGCACGCCCGGCGGAAGATCGACGATCCGCGGCGTCGGTCCGGTCGCACCGAGCACCACGATCACCGGATCGCAGCCCCCGTCGCGTAACGCGGCGACCGTCGCTCGCAGCCACGCGCCGTCCTCGGCGAGCACCTTGGGTTTTCCGTAGCGGGTTCCGGCGCCCGCGGCGAGCACAACGCCCGCGCAGGGTGCCACGGCGGGACGATCGGAGTCGGCCATGGATAAACGGTAATACCGCGCGGTTTGCCCCGCACGATGTGAAAACGGTGCTCAGGCGGCTTCCCGGGGCGACACGCCGAAAGGGTTCCGTCCCGTTCCGGTGGCGGCTCGCCGGGTCGTATTCGATGCTGGTCCGATGACGGATCAGCGACCCGGGATCGCGGCCTTCGACGCGCTGTCCGACGACGCGGCCTATCAGGCGATCTTCGGCTGCTGCTCGTCCCCGGGTCTGGCGCGGTCGCTGGTCGCAGGCCGTCCGTACCGGAGCGTCGAGGCGCTGCTCGACGCGGCGGACGCGGCGTTGACGCGACTGCCGGAGTCCGAACTCGACCTGGCGCTCGCGGGGCACCCGCGCATCGGCGATCGGCCGCACAGCGCGGTTTCGGCGCGGGAACAGGCCGGTGTGGCGGGAGCCGCCGAGGACGTACGCGCGGCGCTCGCCGAAGGCAACCGCGCCTACGAGGAACGGTTCGGGCACATCTACCTGGTGTGCGCGAGCGGAAAGTCGGCCGAGGAGTTGCTCGCGCTGCTCAACGCCCGGCTACGCAATGACCCCGAAACCGAAAGGCGCTTCGTGCGAACAGAACTGGGAAAGATCAACCGTATCCGGCTGCACGCGATGCTGGCGGATCGGCCGTGAGCACGCTGAGTACCCACGTGCTGGACGCGGTGCGCGGCGCGCCCGCCATGGGCGTCACAGTGACGTTGTATCGAGGTGAACGGCAGATCGATTCGGGCGAAACGGACATCGACGGGCGGATCGGAGCGTTCGGCGAAACGATCGAGCCGGGAACCTATCGGCTGGTGTTCGACACCGGCGCATACTTCGCGGGCCGGGAGGTCGAGACCTTCTATCCCGAGGTGACAGTGGCGTTCGCCGTCACCGAGGAGCGGCACTATCACGTTCCGTTGCTGTTGTCGCCCTTCGCCTTTTCCACCTATCGAGGAAGCTGAGCCGAGCATGGAACTGACCGGGCCGATCGTGCTGACCGACCACCGCTACGGCAAGGCGGAGAACCGGATCGTCCGTATCCGCCGGGACGGCGCACGGCACGAGATCCGCGATGTGAACGTCTCCACAGTGCTGCGCGGCGACTTCGCCGACGCGTACGTCACCGGCGACCAGGCGAAGGTCCTGCCCACCGACTCGCAGAAGCAGACCGCCTACGCCTTCGCCAAACAGCCGGGCCTGCGGAGAATCGAGGACTACGCGCTGGCGCTGGCCGATCATTTCGTCGCCGACATCGAACCGGTGCGCAGCGCGCGCGTCGAGGTCGACGAATATGCCTGGCGGCGCGTGCCGGTGGGCGGCGTGGAGCACGACCACACCTGGGTGCGCGGCGGTCCCGAAGTGCGCACCGCGGCGGTCACCGTGGTGGGCAGCGGCGCCGACCGGCAGGCGTGGGTCGTCGGCGGGGTGAAGGATCTGACCATTTTGAAGTCGACCGGCTCGCAGTTCACGGACTTCCTGACCGACGACTTCACCGTGCTCGCGCCGACGGACGATCGGATGCTGGCCACCACGCTGGTCGCCGAGTGGCGGTTCGCGCACAGTGCGGGCATCGACTGGGACGAGGTCTACACCGGTGTGCGGGCGCGGCTGGTGGAGACCTTCGCGACGTTGCACTCGAAGGCGCTGCAACAGACACTGTTCGAGATGGGCAAGTCCGCGCTGTCGGCGTACCCGGTGCTGGCCGAGATCCGGCTCGCGGCGCCGAACAAACATCACTTCGACTACGACCTGGCCCGCTTCGGCATGGAGAATCGCGGCGAGGTCTACCACGCCGACGACCGTCCCTACGGGCTGATCCACGCCACCGTGGCGCGTGCCGACGCGCCGGAAGCCGGTCCCGCGTGGACCAGGTGACCGTCGTCGCGGACTGCGCCGTCGCGACCGTCGACGCGCACGGGACCGAGTATCGGCGCGGCTACGTCGTCGTGCGCGGAAATCGGATCGACGCGGTCGGCGAAGGCGACGCACCGGCACTCGGCGAGGGTGCGCGGCTTGTGGACGGGCGCGGCTGCCTGCTCACTCCCGGGCTGGTGAACACCCACCATCACCTCTACCAATGGATCACCCGCGGCCTGGCCACCGATCACACGCTGTTCGAATGGCTCAGCACGCTCTACCCGGTGTGGGCGGGTATCGATGAGGACGGGGTGCGAGTGGCGGCGACGGGTGCGCTCGCCGCGCTCGCGCGCACCGGATGCACCACCACCACCGATCACCACTACGTGTTCCCGCGCGACGGCGGTGATCCGCTCGCGGCCGAGATCACCGCGGCGGCCGAGGTCGGGTTGCGGTTCCACCCCTGCCGCGGCTCGATGGACCTCGGGGTCAGCGCGGGCGGGTTGCCGCCCGATCATCTGGTGGAGCGCTTGGACGACATCCTCGCCGCGAGCGCGGAGGCCATCGCCCGGTGGCACGACCCGTCGTTCGACTCCATGCTGCGGATCGCGCTGGCGCCGTGCTCGCCGTTCTCGGTCACCCCGGACCTGCTGCGCGAGTCGGCGGCGCTGGCCCGCGCCACCGGGGTCCGGCTGCACACCCACCTCGCCGAGACCGTCGACGAACACGACTACTGCGTGGCGACCTTCGGTTGCACGCCCGCGCGGTACATGGAGCGGCTCGGCTGGTTCGGCCCGGATGTCTGGTACGCGCACGCCGTCCACCTGGACGACGACGCGATCGGCGCCATGGCCGAATCCGGGACCGGCGTGGCGCATTGCCCGACCTCGAACGCGCGGCTCGGCGCGGGCGTCGCCCGCATCGCCGACCTGGTGCGCGCGGGCGTCTCGGTGGGGCTCGGCGTCGACGGCGCGGCGAGCAACGAGTCCGGTTCGATGATCGAGGAGCCACGGCACGCGTTGCTGTGGGCGCGCAACCGGGGCGGACCGCGCGCGATGAGCGCGCGCACCGCGCTGGAACTGGCCACCATCGGCGGGTCGCGAGTACTGGGCCGGGACGCCGAGATCGGGTCGATCGAGGTGGGCAAGCTGGCGGATCTGGCGCTGTGGCGGGTGGACACGGCCGCGCACGCCGGGATCGCGGACCCGGTCACCGCCCTGGTGCTCGGCTCGGCCCCGCCGCTGGCGGCGCTGCTGGTCGACGGACGCGAGGTGGTGCGCGACGGCGAGGTCCGGACGGTCGATATGGATGTGGTCGCCACGCAGGTGGCGCGAGCGCAGGCGGCGTTGATCGCGAAGGCCGGGTGAACCGGCCTCCGCGGGAGATCTCCATCGAATCTGCGGGCGGGGCGTCGTGCCTGGTCAGCCCGGACGCGCGATACTGAAGCAGTGTCGGCTCGCACGGCCTGCGTGCGGTGGGCGGGAGCTGTGGTGTCGCGGAGGGAGCGCTCGGCCGCGGCGGCGGGCGGTCGTCGTGCGGCGAGGTAACTGCCGCGCAACCTGACGTGCGTCGCGCGCAATATGGCGGCAACCGACTGGCTCTACGGTGACGGAGAGGCCGGAACGAGGTGAGACGTGGACCTGGACACGATCCGCGAGGTGGTGATCGCCCGGGAACGGGAAGACCTGGCGCTGCTCGGCGCGTCGACCGCAGTGCTCGCCGGAGGGACCTTCCTGTTCTCCGAACCCCAGGATCAGCTGGTGCGCCTGGTCGACATCACCGGCCTGGGGTGGCCCGCGCTCCAGGCCGTGGACGACGGACTGGAGATCGCCGCGACCTGCACCCTGGCCGAGTTCGCCGCAGCCGCGCCGGGGCGTGAGCTGGGGATGCCGGTGTTGCACAATGCCTGGCCGGGGACCGCGCTGTTCGCTCCGTCCTGCCGGGCGCTGCTGGCCTCGCACAAGATCTGGCGCACCGCCACCGTCGGGGGCAACGTCTGCCTCGCGCTGCCCGCGGGCGCGGTGCTCGGGGCGCTCGTCGCGCTCGACGGGATGGCGACGGTGTGGGGGGCGGATCGGGTCGACAGGCGTATTCCGTTGCGGGAGTTCGTGATCGGTCCGGGACGCACGGCGCTGCGGCGCGGTGAGGTGCTGCGCTCGATTCTCCTGCCGCGCGCGAGTCTGCTGGCACACACCAGTTTCCGGAAGATCGCGCTCGCTCCGCTCGGCCGGTCCGGTGCCGTCGTGATGGGACGCCGGGAACGGGACGGCCGCAGCGCGGTCACCATCACGGCCGCCACGACCAAGCCGGTCGTCCTGGACTTCGCCGCACCGCCGAGCGAGCGCGAGATCCACGACGCCCTCGGCACGATCGGCCCCGAACTCTGGTTCGACGACCCGCACGGGTCGCCGGAGTGGCGCAGGCACGTCGCGGGGCTGCTCGCCCGCGAGGTCGCCGAGGAACTGCGGGGGCCGTGATGCGGTTGGAGGTGGACGGCAGGCCAGTCGAGATCGAGGCGCTACCGGGGCAGTGCCTGCGTACGGTGCTGCGGGACAGCGGCAACCTGGCGGTGAAGAAGGGATGTGACTCGGGCGATTGCGGGGCCTGCTCGGTGCTGGTCGACGGATCGACGGTGCACTCCTGCGTCTTTCCCGCCTACCGGGCCGCCGGACGTTCCGTCACCACCGCCGCCGGGCTCGGGACCCCCGAGCGCCCGCACCCCGTGCAGCGGCGATTCATCGACAACGCCGCATTCCAATGCGGGTTCTGCACCGCGGGCATGGTGGTCACGGCCGCGGGACTGGGGTGTGGGGCCGATGAGCGCGCCGAGCGGTCAGGGGACGAACTCGCCGAACTGATGAAGGGAAACCTCTGCCGCTGCACGGGTTACCGTGCTATCCGCGCCGCCCTGGGTGAGCCGCTCACCCCGGACGACCCCGCCGCCGTCGCCCCCGATCCCACCGCGACGACCACCGTGGGCGCGGGTGCGGGAGTCGGCGCCCCGGCCGGACCCCGCATCGTCTGCGGCGGCGAGCCGTTCACCCTGGACCTCCCATCGGCCGCCGTTCTCGCTGCCGACCACCCCCGATCGGGCGATGCCGCCACCACACCGCCGACCGCCCCGCTGCATATCGCGGTGCTGACGAGTCCGCATCCCCATGCGCGAATCCGCTCGATCGACACCGCCGCGGCCGAGGCCCTGCCGGGCGTGCACGCGGTGCTCACCCATGCCGACGCGCCGGACCTGCCGTTCTCCACCGCGCGGCACGAGCTGCGCACCGACGACCCCGACGACACCTATGTGCTCGACCGGACCGTCCGATTCGTGGGGCAGCGGGTGGCCGCGGTAGTGGCCGACAGCGTCGCGCTCGCCCGTGCGGGGTGCCGGCTGCTGGTCGTCGACTACGAGGTCCTGCCCGCGGTGTTCGACCCCCGGGAGGCGCTGGGCGCGGACGCTCCGAAACTGCACGTCGACAAGCCGGATTCGGCCCGCATCGCCGATCCGGGCCGCAACCTGGTCGCCGAACTGCACGGTGAGGTGGGCGACGTCGAGGCAGGCTTGGCCGCCGCGGCTCACGTCGTGCGGGGCGTATGGCATTCGCCGCGCGGGCAGCACGTGCACTTGGAGACGCACGGCGGGGTCGGATGGCTGGATGACGCCGGGCGGCTGGTCATCCGGTGCAGCACCCAGGTTCCGTTCCTCGTCCGCGACGAACTGTGCCGCCTGTTCGGTCTGCCGCCGACGCGGGTGCGGGTGTTCGCGGCCAGGGTCGGCGGCGGGTTCGGCGCGAAACAGGAAATGCTGGCCGAGGACCTGATCGCGCTGGCCGTGCTGCGCACCGGCAGGCCGGTGCAGTACGAGTTCACGCGTTCGGACGAGTTCACCTCCGCGACGTGCCGGCACCCGATGCGGGTCGCGGTGACGGCGGGGGCCGACGCGCAGGGCGTGCTGACCGCCTTGGCCGTCGACGTGCTCGCCGACACCGGCGCCTACGGCAACCACAGCGGCGGGGTGATGTATCACGGCGTCGGCGAGTCGGTGGAGCTGTACCGCTGCGCCAACAAGCGGGTGGACGCACAGGCGGTGTACACCAACAACGTTCCTTCCGGAGCGTTCCGCGGGTACGGGCTCGGGCAGGTGATCTTCGCGGTGGAGTCGGCCTTGGACGAACTCGCGCACGCGCTGGGCATGGACCCGTTCGAATTGCGCCGCCGCAACGTCGTGGCGCCCGGCGACCGGTTCGTCGGCGCGGCGGTGAACGAAAGCGACCTCGAGTTCGGCAGCTACGGCCTCGACCAGTGTCTCGACCTCGCCGAACGGGCGCTGCTGCGCGGCAACGACGTGCACGCGCCTGGCCCGCAGTGGCGAGTGGGCACCGGCATGGCCGCCGCGATGATCGCGACCATCCCGCCGCGCGGGCACCGGTCGGCGGCTACGGCGTCGCTGCTACCCGACGGACGCTACGAGATCCGAGTCGGCACCGCAGAGTTCGGCAACGGCACCACCACCGTGCACGCCCAGCTCGCGGCCACCGCGCTGGACACCGAGGTCGCTCGCATCGTGGTCCGGCACGCCGACACCGATCTGGTCGGCTTCGACACCGGCGCGTTCGGGTCCACCGGCATCGTGGTCGCCGGCAAAGCCGTGTACGCGGCGGCGTGCGCACTGCGGGGACTGCTCCTGGCCAGAGCGGCCGAACTGTCGGGTGTTCCGGAGGGCGACTGCGTGCTGACCTCCGGCGGCGTGCACTGCGGTGACCGGCTGCTCGACGCGCGGGAGCTGCTGACCGGCGGCGACCTCACCGCCCACGCCGAGCACGGGGGCAGCCCGAGGTCGGTGAGCTTCAACGTGCACGCCTTCCGCGTGGCCGTGCACCCCGCCACCGGCTCGGTGCGCATCCTCCAGTCGATCCAGGCCGCCGACGCGGGCACGGTGCTCAATCCGGTGCAGTGCCGCGGGCAGGTGGAGGGAGGTGCGGCGCAGGCCATCGGCACGGCGCTGTACGAGGACATGCGCAGTGCGCGCGGGGTGGTGGGTGCGCGAACCCTGCGGCACTACCATGTGCCACAGTTCGCCGACGTGCCGCGCACGGAGGTGTACTTCGCCGACACGGCCGACGCGCTCGGCCCGTTGGGCGCCAAGTCGATGAGCGAGTCGCCGTACAACCCGGTGGCGCCCGCGCTGGCCAACGCGATTCGCGACGCGGTCGGCGTGCGGCTGGACCGGTTGCCGATGACCGCGGACCGGATCTGGGCCGCGCTGCGCGAGAAGGGGTCACGATGAAGGTGCCGGAAAATGTTCGCGCGCGGATAGAGTCGATGCTCGACGGGGCCGACGCCGAGCTGCGCCGCCGATATCCCGGATCGAACGGGCGGCAGCAACCGATCCACACGGTGTACGTCCCCGCCGACCGGATCGCCGAGGAGACGCCGAGGGAATGGGGCGCGACCGCGGTAGAACTGCTCGACCGCCACCACGACCTGCTGGCCACGCTCGATGAGACGGGTTCGCTGCCCGACGTGCGCAAACGGCTGGAAGTGGACCCGGTCCAGGATCTGCGCATCGACTTCGAGGACGGCTACGGCCTGCGCCCCGACGCCGAGGAGGATCGCGCGGCCGCGGCGGCGGGCGCCGCGCTCGCGGCCTGGGCGCGGCGTTCGGACGCACCGGGCCGCAGTGGCATCCGGATGAAGGGTTTGGCCGGCGGTGAGCGTCGTCGCGCGCTGCGCACACTCGACCTCGTGTTGGAGGGCGCGGGCGCGGTACCAGAGGGTTTTGTCTTCACGGTGCCGAAAATTCGCGCTGTGCAGCAAGTCACGGCTCTGGTGCAGTTGTGCGTCGGGCTGGAGCGTGCGTACGGCATCACCGAAGGCAGCCTGCGCTTCGAGCTGCAGATCGAGAGTCCGCAGGCGATCATCGCCGCGGACGGCACCGCGCCGGTGGCCTCGATGCTCAGTGTTTCCGAGGGACGTTGCAGCGCGTTGCATTTCGGCACCTACGACTACACCGCCGCCTGTGGCGTCGCCGCGCCGGACCAAGCGCTCGACCACCCGGCCGCCGATTACGCGAAGGCGGTCATGCAGGTGGCCGCCGCGCAGACCGGGGTGTGGGTGTGCGACGGCTCCACTCAGGTCGTGCCCGACGGCGACCCGGAAGCCGCGTTGCGCAACCATCACCGCCTGGTCGCGCGAGCGTTGCGACGCGGGTACTACCAGGGCTGGGACATGCACCCGGGTCACCTGGTCACGCGCTGGCTGGCCACCTACGACTTCTTCCGCGGGGCCATCGACGTGGCGGTTCCGCGCCTGCGGGACTACCTGGCGCGGCGCGGAGGCGACGTCGTCGACGAGCCCGCCACCGCGGAAGCGCTGGCCGCCACCGTACTGCGCGGCATCCAATGCGGCGCCCGTCCGGACGCGGGGGCTCCGGAACTGACCGAGGCGGTGTTGCGCGCCTTGGCGGCACGCGCGCCGCTGCCGACGGAGACGCCGTGACCGGCCATCCGAACGGGACGGTCCCTACCGACACGGGAGAAGCGATGGGCGACCGGGGCGACGACGAGGAGTTCACGCTACTGCCGGATCTGGCCGCCCGGCCGATCGGCGGCTCGGTGATCTGGGCGAGCGACGAATTCTTCGCGGAGAAGGAGAATCTGATAAACCCTGGCCCGCCTCGGTTCCAACCGTCCACCTTCGGGCACAAGGGGCAGATCTACGACGGTTGGGAGACCCGCAGACACCGAGGGCGCCCCGGCGACGACTCCGCGATCGTGCGACTCGGCGTGCCCGGCGTGATCCGCGGGATCGTCGTGGACACCGCGTGGTTCACGGGCAACTACCCGCCCGCCGTCTCGGTTTCGGCGTTGGAGATCGAGGACTACCCATCCGCGGAATCCATCGCGGCGCGTGACGATTGGGTGATGCTGGTCGATCGCTCCCCGGTGGCGGGCGACAGCCGCAACCTGTTCTCCGTCGAGAACGAGAAGCGCTGGACGCACGTGAAACTCACCATGCATCCCGACGGCGGCGTGGCCAGGCTGCGGGTGCACGGCGAGGGGAGGCCCGATCCGCGACTACTCGGACTGGGCCCACTGGATCTGGCCGCGCTGGAGAACGGCGCGCTGGTGCTGGACTGCTCCAACCGCTTCTACAGCTCGCCGAACCAGTTGCTGTATCCCGGCCGGGCCCGGACCATGGGGGAGGGCTGGGAGACAGCGCGGCGCAGAGACGACGGCAACGACTGGGTGCGCATCCGCCTGGCCGGTCCGGGACTGATCCGGCTCGCCGAACTCGACACCTCCTACTTCCTGGGCAACAGCCCGGGCGCGGCCCGGCTCACCGGTCGCACCAACGACGGCACCGAGCTGGAGTTGTTGCCGCGCACCGCGCTGCAACCCGATACCAGGCACCGGTTCCCGATCGCACCGATGGCCGCGTCGGTGGAGCAGGTCCGTCTGGATATCTACCCGGACGGCGGGCTGGCGCGGCTGCGGCTGTACGGCGAACTCGGCGCGTGAGGATGCGCGGCGAGCGGAAGTCGATACCGCGCACCGCTCCTGCGGGAGCGGAGCGTCGACCAGGTGCGGTCGTGAGGAGCCAAGCTCCAGGGCGGGCAGCCGAGCGGCGACGGGGCGTGGTCGTGAGCGGTCGGGCCGGAGGGGGCAGTGCAGCGTGACGGCGGGCGATGCACGGGATTTCGTCGGCTACGGCCCGAATCCGCCGGACCCGAAATGGCCGGGGAAGGCGCGGATCGCCGTTCAGTTCGTACTCAACTACGAAGAGGGCGGCGAGAACAACGTCCTCGACGGTGATGACCACTCCGAAACGTTCCTGTCGGAAATGACGCCCGCGGAGGCGTTTCCGAACCGTCATATGAGCATGGAGTCGCTCTACGAGTACGGTTCACGCGCCGGGCTGTGGCGGGTACTGCGCGTCTTCGAGCGACGCGGCCTGCCGTTGACGATCTTCGCGGTCGCTCGCGCCATGCAACGCAACCCGGAGGCGGTGGCGGCCTTCCGGCAACTCGGCCACGAGATCGCCTGCCACGGTCTGCGCTGGAAGTCCTACCAGCTCACCGACCGCGACACCGAACGGGCGCACATGGCCGAGGCGGTGCGCATCCTCACCGAGTTGACCGGCGCCGCGCCGCTGGGCTGGTACACCGGTCGCGATTCCCCGCACACCAGGGAGTTGGTCGTCGAGCACGGAGGTTTCGTCTACGACTCGGATTCCTACGCCGACGACCTGCCCTATTGGGTGCGCGTGCACGGCCGCGACCACTTGGTGGTGCCCTACACCCTGGACACCAACGACATGCGTTTCGCCTCACCCGCCGGTTTCCCGACCGGCGACCAGTTCTTCGCACACGTCCGCGATGCCTTCGACGTGCTCTACCGCGAAGGGGCGGAGGGCAGCCCGAAAATGCTCTCGATCGGCCTGCATTGCCGCCTCATCGGCCGCCCCGCCCGCACCGCCGCCCTGGAACGCCTGCTCGACCACGTGCAGTCCTACGACCAGGTATGGATCACCCGACGCCTCGACATAGCCGAACACTGGCGCGCGGTGCATCCGGTGAATGCCTCGTCGTGAGCTGGAACGGTCGGATCCTGGACGTGGCGCCGGCCACAGCGGGCTTGTGAAGGTGCTCACAGTCGGGCCGCGCACGGCTCTCCGGGCGGGGGCCGCTCGCCGGTCGCTAACAGTACAAGCGTTACGCTAAAACCCCACGTCAGAGCTACCCGCCAGTAGATCGCACCTTTGCAATTCGGGGGCAAATTTTGCAGGGTTAGCAAAGCGGCTTGGAAAGCTAGCTTAGATTCACATGAACAACAGGTAGACGGCCATTTCTTCGTGTGCCATCGTGTGGAAGTACACCCCACGGGCCTAGCAAGCCTGCAAATTGCCGCTTCAGCAGTACGAGCTGCCTCGTAGCTCGACCGGGCGGCATGGACCGAACGAAGAAGTGGAGTCACAGATGTCGACCACCGGCACCCCGAGGACCGCCGCGGAAATCCAGAAGGATTGGGACACCAACCCCCGCTGGAAGGGCGTCACCCGTAACTACACCGCGGAGCAGGTGTCGAAGCTCCAGGGCACCGTCGTCGAGGAGCACACCCTCGCCCGCCGCGGCTCGGAGATCCTGTGGGATCTCGTCAACAACGAGGACTACATCAACTCCCTCGGCGCCCTCACCGGCAACCAGGC
Organism: Nocardia asteroides; assembly: GCA_019930625.1. NCBI lineage: Bacteria > Bacillati > Actinomycetota > Actinomycetes > Mycobacteriales > Nocardiaceae > Nocardia > Nocardia asteroides. Next base: position 1,312,958 of record CP082844.1, on the reverse strand, counting down.
GGTCCAGCAGGTCCGCGCCGGCCTGAAGGCCATCTACCTGTCGGGTTGGCAGGTCGCCGGTGACGCGAACCTGTCCGGCCACACCTACCCCGACCAGTCGCTGTACCCGGCCAACTCGGTTCCGTCCGTGGTCCGCCGCATCAACAACGCGCTGCTGCGCGCCGACGAGATCGCCAAGGTCGAGGGCGACACCGCCGTCTCCAACTGGCTGGCCCCGATCGTCGCCGACGCCGAGGCCGGCTTCGGTGGCGCGCTGAACGCCTACGAGCTGCAGAAGGCCATGATCGCCGCCGGCGCCGCCGGCGTGCACTGGGAGGACCAGCTCGCTTCCGAGAAGAAGTGCGGCCACCTGGGCGGCAAGGTGCTGATCCCGACCCAGCAGCACATCCGCACCCTGACCTCCGCGCGTCTGGCCGCCGACGTCGCCGACGTGCCGTCGGTGATCATCGCCCGCACCGACGCCGAGGCCGCCACTCTGATCACCTCGGACGTGGACGAGCGCGACCGGGAGTTCCTGGACGGCACCCGCACCCCCGAGGGCTTCTTCGGTGTGAAGAACGGCATCGAGCCCTGCATCGCGCGTGCCAAGGCCTATGCCCCCTACGCCGACCTCATCTGGATGGAGACCGGCGTGCCGGACCTCGAGGTCGCGCGCAAGTTCGCCGAGGCCGTCCGTGGCGAGTTCCCGGACCAGCTGCTGGCCTACAACTGCTCGCCGTCCTTCAACTGGAAGGCCCACCTGGACGACGCGACCATCGCGAAGTTCCAGCGTGAACTCGGCGCGATGGGCTTCAAGTTCCAGTTCATCACCCTGGCCGGCTTCCACTCGCTCAACTACGGCATGTTCGACCTGGCCTACGGCTACGCCCGCGAGGGCATGACCGCCTTCGTCGACCTGCAGGAGCGCGAGTTCAAGGCCGCCGCCGAGCGTGGCTTCACCGCCATCAAGCACCAGCGTGAGGTCGGCGCCGGCTACTTCGACACCATCGCCACCACCGTGGACCCGAACACCTCCACGGCGGCGTTGAAGGGCTCCACCGAAGAAGGCCAGTTCCACTGAGCTGAATCACATCAGGTGCTCGCAAAGGGAAGTGAGGTTCCCGACGTGAAAACCGACATTCCTCTACTCCGGTAGGGGTGTACTGCCCTCCCCGCTGAACAGCCCCGGCGGGGAGGGCATCCCTATACCTTGGACCATCGAAGGGCGCGCTCACACCGGAGCGACACCTTCGCAGACCAGCCACCCCAGAGCCAGACAACCCAGCAGGAGCGGGACGTGAGCAGCGAAAAGATCCAACGCGTCGGTGTTATCGGCGCCGGCCAGATGGGCGCCGGAATCGCGGAGGTGTGTGCCAGGGCGCATATCGACGTGCTGGTGTTCGAGCAGACCCGGGAACTGGCCGCTGCGGGCCGCGCCCGCATCCTGCGGTCCCTCGATCGCGGTGTGAGCAGCGGGAAGATCACCGAGCGCGAACGCGAACAGGCCGCGTGGCGTCTGCGATTCACCTCCGATCTCGGCGACTTCGCCGACCGCCAGCTGGTGGTCGAGGCGGTGCTAGAGGACGAGAAGGTGAAGACGAGCATCTTCGCCGAGCTCGACAAGGTCGTCACCGACCCCTCGGCCGTGCTGGCCTCCAACACCTCCTCCATCCCGATCATGAAGATCGCGGTCGCCACGGCGAACCCTGAGCGCGTGGTCGGCATGCACTTCTTCAACCCCGTCCCGGTGCTGCCGCTGGTCGAGCTGGTCACCACGCTCAAGACCAGCGAGTCGGTCTCCGTGCGGGCCGAGGCCTTCGCCGGAGACGTGCTCGGCAAGCAGGTCGTCCGGTCGGCGGACCGCTCCGGCTTCGTGGTCAACGCGCTGCTGGTGCCGTACCTGCTGTCGGCGATCCGCATGGTCGAGTCCGGCTTCGCCACCAAAGAGGACGTCGACAAGGCGATGGTGCTCGGCTGTGCCCACCCGATGGGCCCGCTGGCGCTGACCGACCTGGTCGGCCTGGACACGGTGAAGTCCATCGCCGATTCGATGTACGCCGAGTTCAAGGAGCCCCTGTACTCCGCGCCGCCGCTGCTCATGCGCATGGTCGAGGCGGGCCTGCTCGGCAAGAAGACCGGAGCGGGCTTCTACCAGTACCGGGCTTGATTCGCGGCGCCTGCGGCGCCGCGTGTTCGCGGCCCCTGGGAGTCTCGCGTCCGAGTGCCCGCCGCTCGCGCCCGCGGCGCATGCGCGACGGACACTCGGACGGTCGGCATAAGCTGCACAACAGCCGGGCCATGTCGACGGTGCGGCTGGGTATCCAGAGCGCAGCCGGATCGACCCGTCGATCTCGGCGGGCCGCGCAGGTGATCGAAAGAAGGTAATCCGCTCATGGTGAACGTGACCGACGGCTACGGGTCGAGCATTCTCGGCTATCCCAGGATCGGACCGCACCGCGAGCTCAAGCGGGCGCTGGAGGCCTACTGGCACGGTTCGCTCGATCGCGAGGAACTGCTGGCGGTCGGTCGGGAGATCCAGGAGACCCAGTTCAACGAGCTGGCGGCCACCGGCCTGACCCAGGTGCCCGGCAACACCTTCTCGTTCTACGACCACGTGCTGGACAACGCGCTGCTGTTCGGCGCGGTGCCCAGGCGGTTCGAGCCCTACCGCGAGGGCATGCACCCGCTGGACTTCTACTTCCTGATGGCCCGCGGCCGTCCGGACCTGCCGCCGCTCGAGCTGGTCCGTTTCTTCGGCACGAACTACCACTACCGCCAGCCGGAAGTGGACGCCGAGACCGAGTTCTCGCTGCATCCCGAGGCTTTGCTCGACGAGTTCGACCGCGCGAAGGCCGTCGACATCGAGCTGCGGCCGGTCGTCCTCGGCCCCGTGTCGTTGCTGCTGCTGTCCAAGGCCGGGCACATCCCCGGCGAGTCGGGCGGATTCGACACCATCAGCCTGCTGGACAAGCTGCTGCCGGTCTACGAGGAACTGTTCGAGATCCTCGCCAAGCGCGGCGCCACCTGCGTGCAGCTGGACGAGCCCGCGTTCACCAGTGAGCGCACGCCCGCCGAACTGGCCGCGTTCGAGGCCGTCTATCAGCGGCTGGCGAAGGCGCCGCTGCGCCCGCGCATGCTGGTCACCGGCCAGTACGGCGATTTCGGTGAGGCGCTGACCATTCTCGCGAGCACCAACGTCGAGGCGATCGGCCTCGACCTCGCCAGCTACCGGATGCGGCCGGAGGATCTGGCCGAGATTCCCGGCATCCGGCGCAAGCGCCTGTACGCGGGTGTGATCAGCGGCCGCAACGTGTGGCGCGCCGACCGCTACGTCACGCTGGAATACCTCAACGAATTGGCCAAGGTGTGCCCGGACCTGGTCGTCTCCACCGGCACCACGCTGCTGCACGTGCCCTACGACCTGCTGATCGAGTACGACATCGAGGGGCACGTCGCCGACCGGCTCGCCTTCGCCAAACAGAAGGTGGGCGAGGTGGTCTCGCTGGCCAAGGCGCTCACCGAGGGCCCATCGGACAAGTGGCGCAAGCGCCCGACCGAGGTGCACTTCAAGCAGAAGCACGCGGTGCGGCAGCGGGTGTACGCGGTCACCCCGGACATGCGCTCGCGTGAACCCTACGAGGTCCGCAGGGAAGCCCAGCAGCGCAAGCTGAATCTGCCTCCGGTGCCGACGACCACGCTCGGGTCCTTCCCGCAGACCGCCCGGATCCGTCAGGCGCGCTACGAACTCGGTGAGGGCCGGTTGTCCTACGAGGAGTACCGCAAGCGGATCGAGGCCGAGATCGAGTCGACGATCCGGCTGCAAGAGGACATCGGCCTGGACGTGCTGGTGCACGGCGAGCATGAGCGCAACGACATGATCCAGTACTTCGCCGAGTTGCTCGACGGCTTCGCGACCACGCACTTCGGCTGGGTGCAGGTGTACGGATCCCGCTGCGTGCGGCCGCCGATCATCTACGGCGACGTGTCGCGCCCGGCGCCGATGTCGGTGGAGTGGATCAGCTACGCGCAGTCGCTCACCGACAAGCCGGTCAAGGGCATGGTCACCGGGCCGGTCACCATGATCGCCCGCTCTTTCGTCCGGCAGGACCAGCCGCTGCACGAGACCGCCGATCAAGTGGCGCTGGCCATTCGCGACGAGGTGGTGGACCTGGAGAAGGCGGGCATATCGATCATCCAGGTCGACGAGCCCGCGATCCGCGAGATGCTGCCGTTGCGGCCGGAGGGCCGCGCGGAGTACCTGCGCTGGGCGATCGGCGCGTTTCGGCTGGCCACCTCCGGGGTGCGGGCCGAGACTCAGATCCACACGCACATCGGCTATTCCGGCCGTGCCGAGGTGGTCGAGGCGATCGATGAACTCGACGCCGACGTCACCGCCATCGTGGCCACGCGCTCCATCGAGTGGGTGCTGCGGGCGCTGAAGGAGGACTGCGCCTCCGGGCACGGCCTGAGCCACGGCGTCGGGCCCGGCGTGTACGAGAGCCGTTCCGCGCGCATCCCGGACATCGACGAGCTGGACGAATTGCTCACCGCGGCGGCCGAAGCCGTGACACCGCAACGGTTGTGGGCCAATCCGGACGGTGGCCTGAAGACCCGGCACTACTGGCAGCTCGAACCGTCGCTGCGCAACATGGTCGCCGCGGCTCGGCGCGTCCGCAGGCGCGCGGCGGCCGCCGAGTGAGATAGGCGCGACAGCGCATCGAGGGCCGCCTTCGTTCGACCGAACGGGGCGGCCCTCGGTCTGTCCGGGATCTATTTCGGTACAGTACGTACTGTAATATTCGAGTATGGAGACCGACAACGACTGGCCGGACTCGCTGCGCGTCGCGCAGGTCCGGATCGCTCGCCCCACCGACCGGCTCGACGAGGTGGTGCGGTTCTATGTCGAAGGGCTCGGCCTGCGCGAGCTCTACCGCTTCCGGAACCACGCGGGATATGACGGGGTGATGCTCGGATTGCCCGGGGCCGCATACCATCTGGAATTCACCACGCACGCGGACGGCAGCCCCGGCGATGCGCCGAGCGCGGAGAACCTGCTGGTGCTCTACTTCGAGGGCGAGTCGCAGATGTACGACGCGGCGCAGCGGCTCGGCGAGTTCGGCGTGGAACCGGTGCGGGCGGAGAATCCGTTCTGGGCCGCCAACGGCGGCTTGACCTTTCCCGATCCGGACGGCTGGCGGGTCATCCTGATGCCGCGGCCGGTCTTCTGATGGCGGGACGAACTCGCGACGACCGCATCGACGCAGCGGTGCTCGAGGCCGCGCGTGAGCTGCTCGACGAGGTCGGATACGCCGACCTGTCCATCGGCCGGGTCGCCGCCAGGGCGGGCCTGCACCGTCCCGCCATCTACCGCAGATGGCCGTCCAAGCGGCACTTGGTGGTGGATGTCGTCGCCGACCTGCTCGGCCTGCGACCGACCCCGGACACCGGCGACCTGCGCGCCGACCTGGTTGGCGCGATGCGCGATCTGGTCGCGGCCTTGCGCGACACCTCGCTGCACCGTGTGCTGCCCGCGCTGGTCGCCGATCTGGCGGGTGACGAGCAGTTGCGCGCCCACTTCCTGGCCACCGTCTTCGAACCCCGCAGGCGGACCACGGCGACGGCGCTGCGCTCGGCGATCGCGCGCGGCGACGTGGACCCCGGCATCGATCTGGATTTCGTCCTGGACTCGGTCGCCGCGCCGATCTACTACCGGGCGCTGTTCGGCCACCTGCCGCTGTCGGACGAACTCGCCGAACAGTCGGTCGCGGCGGTGGTGAGCGCGATCACTCGCCGACGGCGGACAGCGCGCTGAGCGTCGCGAGCACCTCGGTGGCGGCGTTGGCGACCGAGCCGGCTCCGGCCATGGCCAGCGCGGCCGATGTGGCGGCGCGGACGTGCGGCAACAGCGCCAAGCAGGCAGCGGCGGCGTCCCGGTCGGCCGGGGTCGTCTCGGCGTCGTCCTCGACGGCGGATTGCCATGCGGCGGTGACGATCACCTCGTGCAGCCAGTTGAGCAGCTCCAAGCGCAGCGGTTGCGGCTCGTGCACCCAGGCGCGGGCATAGGTCACGTCCGTGCGCTCGTGCAGCAGGGCGCCGAGCACGACTTCGGCTGCGGGAGCGGTGACCGAGTAGATCGAACCCTGATGCAGGACAGCGGAGTACAGGAATACGACGCCGCGGGTCTGGTCTTCTACGGCGGCGCCGATCAGGTCGGCGAGCATGGCGGGCGCGTCGAGGGCTGCTCCGTGGGCGTGTGACAGCCCCGCCCAGTCCGTCTCGCGCAGCACCGTCGCGGCGCGCTCGTGGTAGATGGGGGCGAGCGCGGCGGCGGTCCGGGTCCGGGCTTCGGCATCCGTCGAATCGAGCGCTCGCTGGAAGGCTGCCAGCGCCACGTCCGGTTCGCCGAGCCGCTCGCTGAACACCCCGACGTCGAAGCTGGCCCGCGCGGCGACCGCGGGATCGTCCGATTCGGCCATGGACCGGCTGACCTCCCTGGCCCCGGCCAGATCTCCGGCCTCGCCGAGATGCTGGACCAGATCGCCCGCGGCGACGAGCGCCTGATCCTCGGGCCAGCCGTCGATGACGCCGCGATAGGCGGCTTTCACGCCGTCCAGATCGTCTTCGGCGCGAAGGAGGTAGGCGAGATTGGACAGGGCGAGCCGGGCGATATCACCGGGGCCCGCGTCGATCGCGTGCTGGTAGGCGGTGCGCGCCGCGTCCGAGTCCCCGCGCTTGGCTCGCGAGTAGCCGAGATTGATCCAGGCCCGGGGCGCGGCGTCGGGATGCCCTGACTCGGCGGCACGCTCGTACATCGCCTCGGCCGCCGCGGTGTCGCCGCGCTCGGCCAGCAGCAGTCCGAGGTTGTAGGCGGCGCGTGGCGCCGCGTCCTCGTGACCGGAATCGACCGCGACGTGGTAGGCGCCTTCCGCGGCCGGCTTGTCACCCACCGCGCTGAGCAGCCCACCCAGCTCCGCGGCGGCCAGTGGCGCCCAGTTCGGATGACCGGAGGCGATCGCGATCTGGAACGCCTCGCGCGCGGCCGCCACGTCGTTGCGCCTGCGGTGCATCTTGCCGAGGTCGAAGGCCAGGTCCGGCGGCCGCTTCAGCATTGTTCCCATCCAGCCTCGGCACCGAGTGGTGCTAATCGTTTCCGAAGAGTTGTACATCGGCGCGCGATCCATGGCTACCCACAGCGTGGGATAGGCCGTGCGCCCCGGTTCTCGGAAGGCTCATACCCGCACCCGGGTGCTGGAGGGCTCAGTCGGCGCCGATCTCGCCCGCGAGTGTGCGCAACCCTGCGATCAGGTCATCGGGCGAGGGCGCGTGTTCGGGATCGACCAGCCATTGGGCCATGAGACCGCCGATCAGCGCGTGCAACACAGCGCCTACGGCGCGGTCGGCTTCGGCGCCGCGCGTCGGGCCGAAGAGTTGCCAGATCGACTCGCGTGCGCGTTCCTGCGCGACCGCCAACTCCGCGCGCACCTGGGGGGAGTGCAGCGCTTGTGCCATGCCTTCGATATTCGCCGACCAGAGCGGCCGGTCCGCGGTGAACGACGCGATGAGTTCCCGCCAGAACGCTTCCAGGCGCGCCGCCGGAGTATCCGAGTCGTCCCGCGGCAGCGCCGCGGCGATCCGCTGCACCGCTTCGGCGCTCGATTCGATCATCGCCTGGTTGAGCAGCTTGTCGCGGGTGCCGAAGTGATAGTTGATCGCCGCCAGGTTGCTGCCGGAGGCGGCGACGATCTCGCGCACGGTGGTTCGCGCGTAACCGCGCTCGGCCAGGCACCGCTTGGCCGCGGCGAGAAGGTCTTCCCGGGTTCCCACTCCTGCACCTTAGCAGCGCGCCATACAGGCGTTTAACACACATGTTTCAAACAAACGTATGTGACAGACGTTTGAAACGCTTGTATGTTCAGGTGGTCACTCCCACGAGAAAGAACGAGATGATGACTGCTCAGCGCGTCCTGTCCTCCTTCGAGGCCGGCTACTTCGGCTCCGGCACCAGAATCGGCAGCATCCCGGTCGGCGGCATGCCGCTGTTCATCGGTTCGACCGTGCAGGGCGCGCTCGACGTGCCCACACTGCGCGAAGTGCTCGCCGAACTGGCGGCCGCACACCCCCTGCTGCGCAGCAAGCAGCTCGTGGACGACCACGGCGCGAAATACTTCCGGCGCGACGATTCCTACCTGCCCCGTTTGGCGATCACCGAGGGCGGCGAACCCGAGTACCTGGACCTGGTGAACACGCCGCAGGACTGGAACGACGGGCTGTTCCACGCGCATCTGTTCCGCGCGGGTGACCGCGATCGGATCGTTTTGATCCTCCATCACGGAATCGCCGATGGCAGATCGGCTTTCGCGTTGCTGGCGGAACTGTGGGAGCGCTACACCGCGCAGGTGACGGGCGCCTTCGCGCCGCGACCGGAATCCGATCAGCGCCTGCCCGAAGCGATGGACATCCGCTTGGCCCGGATCGTCTCCGACGAGCAGGTCGCCCAGCTGCTCGACCTGATGCGCGCGGGCGCCGCGATGATGAGCCCGGATCTCGCGCCGCGCTACCTGCCGGAACTCGGCGTCGGCGCGCCGGGCCGGTTGACCCTCGACCGTATCGAGCTGGATCACAGCGAAACCGCCGCCGTGGTCGCGGCCGCTCGCTCGCACGGTCTTACGGTGAACAGCCTGATCGGCGGGGCGGCGTTCGCCGCGTTCCGGGCCCAGTTGGCGCCATCGACGGGAGCGCTGCCGATGGTGTGCGGCCACGCGGCGGACGTCCGCGCGGATCTGGCGCCGCCGCTGCCTGCGAGCACCGTGCTCAACTGCGTGTCCGGGGTCGGCACGTTCGCGCTGGTCGAAGCCGAAGCGGACCCGGTCGCACTGGCGCACGTGGTAGCGGCGGGAATGCGGGCTTCGGCCGAACGCGGGGAAGCGCTGGGCATGATGCTCGCCGCACAGCGTGTCACCGATCCGGCCACGGCCGCGATGTTCGCGGCGCAGAACACCTTCACCATCTCGAATATCGGTCGGCTGCCCGCGCATTCCACGCCGCCGGGTGTGCGGATCATCCGCGACGACGTCTTCGCCATGGCGGCGGGCATGCCGCCCAAACTGACCGTCTTCACGGTCGACGGCAGGATGACCATTCAGGTGGAGTACGACACCGCGCGGCACAGCGGTGCCCAGCTCGGCGAGGTACGCCAGGCGCTGATCGGGGCGTTGACCTCCGTTCGCGCCGGCTGACCCCGCGCCGGGTTCAGCGCGGAGGCGGGTTGTGGCGGCCCGCCAGACGAAGGGTCAACTGCCTGGCCAACTTTCGCCGTCGTTTGCGCGGGGCCGTGCGGTCGAGGTCGGCTTCCACGTCGGCCGGGACGTCGTAGCGGCGGATGTAGGCGCCGGAGAACGCCTGCACCGTCGCGGTGACCGGAATGGCGAGCAGTGCGCCGGTCGCGCCGAGCATCGCCGCGCCCGCCAGCACCGCCCCGAAAGCGACGGCCGGATGCATGTCCAAGGTGGTCGCGGTGACGCGCGGTTGCAGCACATAGTTCTCGAATTGCTGGTAGAGCACGATGAAGCCGAGAATCCACAGCGCGGTGCTCGGGCCGTGCACCAGCCCCACGATGACCGGCAGCGCACCGGCGAGATAGGTGCCGACCGTGGGGATGAACTGGGAGACCACGCCGACCCACAGCGCGAGGGCGAACGCGGATGGCACGTCCAGCACGCGCAGCACCACGTAGTGCGCGAGCGTGGAGAAGAGTGCGAGCAGAGCTCGCGAATAGATGTAGCCGCCGGTCTTCTCCACCGCGATATCCCAGGCGCGCAACACATGCCGCTGACGCCGCGGCGGCAGCAGCGAGCAGACGGCAGTGCGGATGCGCGGACCGTCGGCGGCGAAATAGTAGGTGAACAGCAGGATGCCGAGGCCCTGGAAGAGCGCGCCGAGCGCGGCGGTGCCGATGCCCCACACGTCACCCGCCAGTCCGGTGAGGTAACCCTCCAGGGTGGAACTCCAGTCGGTGGCGTACTTCTGGATGTCGGTGCTGGACACATCCGTCTTGAAGGTGTTGTTGATCCACTCCACGCCCCGGTCCGCGTATTCGGGGGCGTTCTCGACCAGAGTGGTGACCTGCTCGACCAGCAGCGCGCCGAGGGTCCAGAGGAAGGCGACGACGAGGGCCGTCATCACCAGGAACACCAATCCGGTCGCCGGTCCACGCCGCATGCCGCGCCGCGCCAGCCAGTTCACCGCGGGCTCGATCGCGAAGGCGAGGAATAGCGAGACGAGCAGAACCGTCAGCAGACCCTGCAGGCGCTCCAGCACCCAGAAGGCCGCCAGCAGTCCGGTGATCGTCGCCGCCGCCAGCAGGAATGCTCGCGGCACCCACGGCGGCATGCCGCGGCCTCCACCGTTGTCGGGTGGTGGCGTCTCGTCTTCGTCCTCCACAGACACAAGGTCAAGGTACCCACGCCGCGTTCGGTTAGCGGCCGGACACCGCGTGGCCGCGTCGGTGGGCGAGCAGGCTCACATGGTCGATATGTCGATGACGAAACGGTAGCGCACGTCGCTGGCCACGACCCGGTCGTAGGCGCCATCGATCTCGTCGGCGGCGATCAACTCGATCTCCGCGCCGATGCCGTGCTCGGCGCAGAAGTTCAGCATCTCCTGGGTCTGCGCGATGCCGCCGATCGACGAGCCCGCCAGCGAGCGCCGGTACGCGGCGAGGTGGAAGGGCCGGACGGTCAACGGGTTCTCGGGAAGACCGAGCAGCACCAGGGTGCCGTCCAAAGCGAGCAGGCGTAAGTAGGCGTCCATCGGCAGGTCCGCCGACACCGTGTTGAGGATCAGGTCGAACCGGCCGCGCAGCTCACGGAAGGTCCGCTCGTCGCCGGTCGCGTAGTAGGCGGCGGCGCCGAAGAGCTTGCCGTCGTCCTGCTTGCTCAGCGAGTGGCTGAGCACCGTGACCTCGGCGCCCATGGCGGCGGCGAGCTTCACCCCGACGTGGCCGAGCCCGCCCATGCCGATGATCGCGACCTTCTTGCCCGGTCCGGCGCCCCAGTGCCGCAGCGGCGAGTACAGCGTGACGCCCGCGCACAGCAGCGGCGCGGCGACATCCAGGCCGATGCCCTCGGGGATCGCGACCACGAAGTTCTCGGTCACCACGATCTGCGTGGAGTACCCGCCGAGGGTGTGCCCGCCCGGCTGCACCGCCGGGTCGACCACGGTGTTGTAGGTCATGGTCGCGCCCGCGGCGCAGTACTGCTCCTCGTCGGCCAGGCACGGTGCGCACACCCCGCAGGAACCGACCATGCATCCGACGCCGACACGATCACCGACCCGGTGCCTGGACACCGCGGACCCGACCGCGGCGACCACGCCCGCGATCTCGTGCCCCGGCACGCAGGGGTAGCGGGTCCGGCCCCACTCGCCTCGCGCGGTGTGGATGTCGGAGTGGCAGATACCCGCGAACTTGATGTCGATCAGCACATCGTGCGGGCCCAGGTCCCTGCGTTGGATCGTGACCTTCTCGAACGAGCCCTCGGGGGCGTTCAGGGCGTAGGCGGCGGCTGTGCTCATGAGGACATGCCTACCGTCGCATGGGTGCGGTTGCCAACTGGGACACGAGAACGGCGCGGTCACGGGGTATTTTTCGGGCGCGGTCCCCGGTTCGATGATCTTCGGCGGCGTCTGGTGGGGACAATGGAATCGGTGAGCGGTTCGGCCGAGGCGGGAGAGCCATGGACGAAGAACGGCAGCAGTGGACCGGGGCGCGGCGCACGCCGGGCGGTGGCCGGGTGTTCGTGCTCGTCGTCACCTTCGTGCTCACGGTCGTCGCTTTCCTCGGGTATCGCGGCGAGTTGCCCGATCACAATCGCACCGTTGGGGCCCCGGCCTCGGTCGCGTTCGCCCCGCCCGATCCGCTGGACCCGGGACTGGTCACCGCGGCGGTGCGTCCGGCGCTGGTCAACGTCAACGCCTCCACCGAGCGGTCCGGGCCCGGCGCGGCGGGGTCCGGCATCGTCCTCACCGCCGACGGCGAGGTGCTCACCAGCCACCACGTGGTCAAAGGCGCGGACACCGTGACCGTCACCGACGTCGGCAACGGGAAGGTCTACGACGCGGTCGTGCTCGGCTACGACGCGGAGGCCGACATCGCGCTGCTCGACCTGGCCGCCGCCGAGCTACCGATCGCAACGATCGGCAGTTCGGCCGGATTGCGCCTGCGTGAGGAGGTCCTCGCGATCGGCAACGCGGGCGGGACCGGTGGCGCGCCGACCGCGGTGCACGGCCCGCTCACCGACCTGGACAGCGCGATCGTGGCGGTCAACGCCGCCGATCTGTCGCGCAAAGCGCTCAGCGGGATGCTGGAGGTCGCGGCGGCGGTCACTCCCGGCCAATCCGGCGGAGCTCTGGTCGACCGGAAGGCGCACGTGGTCGGTGTCATCGCCGCGGCATCCGGTGACGGGGCGCGCGCGGCGGACGAGCCGGCGAACGGCTACGCGGTGCCGATCGACGCCGCGATGCGAGTGGTCCAGCAGATTCGCTCCGGCACCCCGACCGACACCGTGCACATCGGCCCGACGGCAACCCTCGGTGTGCTCGTTTCCAACGCGCTGCCCGTCGGCACGGGAGCGCGCGTGGACGTGGCGATCTACGGCATGCCCGCCTACGCCGCCGGTCTCGCCTCAGGTGACGTGATCACCTCGATCGACGGTCACGCCGTCAGCAGTGCGCAGTCCCTGCGCGCCGCGCTGAACACGCGCAAGCCGAACGACACCGTCCGGTTGGGCGTCACCGGCGCACACGGGGCGCGCACGGTAGCCGTGGTCCTGGTCGCGGGCCCGCCGAACTGAACCGGCGGATCAGACCAGCGACAACCAGTAGTCCTGGAAACGCAGGAACACCAGCAGCAGCGCGACCGCGAAGAACAGCGCGACGATCGTCCAGCGCCATTCGGCGAGCACGCCGAGCGGACCGCGCGAGCCTCCCCACAGCTGATCGGTGCACACCGCGAGCAGCGGCGTGATGATCGCCCAGACCACCATGCAGTACGGGCACAGCGCGTTGATCCGGTAGAGGCTTTCGAAGATCAGCCAGCAGACGAAGCCGACCCCGAGCAGGGCGCCGAGCCACAGGCTGCCCCAGACCCAGCGTGGGAAGCCGACCCCGGCCACCGACAGCAGGCCGAGCGTGACGACGACGGAGAACCCGACGACGCCGATCAGCGGGTTCGGGAACCCGAAGACCGAAGCCTGGTCGGTCACCATCACCGACCCGCAGGACAGGATCGGGTTGATGCTGCACGACGGGGTGTAGCCGGGGTCGGTGAACAGCTTGAACCGCTCCACCGTCAGCGCGACGGCGGCCAGCCAGCCGGCGAGTCCGCCGACCAGCAGCACCCACGCGGCGCGCGGCCCCGCGGTGATCACTGGGCAGCGGCGGCGCTGATCACGGGTGCGAGGCCGCCGGGTCCGAAGATCTCCTGGCTGGACTCGACCTTCTTGCCGTTGACGAACACCGACGGGGTGGACTGGATGCCGCTTTCCAGCACTTCCTTGGTGCGGGCCTGGATGTACTTGTCGTACTTGTGCTCGGTGATGCACTGCGCGACCGCGTCGTCGGTATAGCCGACGCTCTTGGCGATCTGGACGAGCTGGTCGTCGGACAGCCCCGCGCCGCCCTCCGGCGGCTGCTGCGCGAACATGGCCTTCAGCCAGTCCTGGTACTTGGTGGGGTCGGCCTCGGCGACGCAGTAGGAGGCGCTGCCCGCGCGCGAGGAGTAGCGCGTGGTGGAGGCCTTGTCCAGGAAGGCGATGATGTTGTACTCGACGACGGCGGTGCCGTTGTTCACCGCGTCCGTGAGCACCTGACCGTTGGCCGACTCGAAGGCCTTGCAGGCGGGGCACTGGAGGTCGGCGACGACGCGCACGCTGACCTTCGCGTCCGGCTTGCCGATCCGGACCGCGCCGCTGTCGGTGATCGAGGCGGCCACCGGGCCCGCGTTCGCCGCGCCGGTCGCGGCGATGGACGGGGTGGGGCCCGGGTCGTCCTTGCGGGCCTTCTGCACCGCGATGCCGATGCCGATGGCCGCGATCAACCCGACGAGCACGGCGGCGACGGCCACCTGGATCAAGATCTTGCGGTTGCGGTCGGCGCGTTCCGCCGCCAGCAGCGGGTTCGACTTCCCACCCTGGTTTTTGCTCACCGTGCGCTCACCACGCCTTTCGCTCGCCGGACGGTTTCCTACCGCCACGATGGTAGATCCGCCGACCACCTTGCCGGGTGATCGGGCCACACGCGGTCATCATCGTCGGCGTACCTGAGAGATTCCGAAACATCCCGCCTACGGTCGCTGATACCGGGCGGGAGCGTGCCGAGAAGACGCGCTCAACGCGGCGTGATGCCGCCGAGGACGAGGTCGACGGCGTCGCGGGCCAAGCCGGGCGGCAGTTCCGCGCCGAGTTGCGTGACGTGCAGGTGGACCAGTCCGCCGAGGGTCAGCATGGTCAGCCGAGGGTCCACCGTCGCGGCCACATCGCCACGGGTGATACCGCGCCGGACGATCTCCTCCGACGCCGACAGCCGCCGTACCCAGAATTCGCGCCGTGCGGCGTCGACCTCGGGGTCGGACTCGGCGATCACGGTGCCCCGGATCAGGGCCTGGCCGGACGGTGTCCGCGCGAACCGGATGAGATCGGTCATGAACCGCTCCAGGTCGCCGCGCAGCGACCCGGTGTCCGGCAGCGGGATCTCCTCGGCCACTCGGGACAGCAGCGCGTCCAGCAGCAGCCGAGGCAGCGTTTTCCACCGTCGGTAGATCGAGGTCTCGTGCACGCCGGCGTCCGCGGCCACGTCGGCGACGCGCACGTTGCCGATGCCCGCCGACTCGATGCGGGCCACTGTCGCGTCGAGCACCGCCTTCTGCAGGCGCGCACCACGGATCTGCGCGGGGGAGTCACTCATGCGCCGATTATCGCAACTCCTCTTGCGTTGTTTCGCCTTCGAGCCTTAGCGTGGTGCTATCGCAAGTAGACTTGCGATAGAAGGTGAGAGAGGCATGAACGACGTGGTCGCGCCCTCGGGGCGCTGGCGGAGCGAGACCCGCGGCTCGGCCGTGGTGTTCCGCGGGATTCCCTACGCGCGGGCCGAGCGATTCGGTGCGCCGGAGCCGGTCGCGGCACACACGGGGGTGTACGACGCGACGCGCCGCTACGCCGTCGCACCGCAACTGCCCGGACGGCTCGAGGGGGTGATCGGGCGGGCGGACCCGCTCGAGCAGTCGGAGGACTGCTTGGCGCTAACCGTCACCACCCCAGCGGGCGCTGAACCGGGCAGCTGTCCGGTGCTGGTGTGGCTGCACGGCGGCGCATACCTCGCGGGCAGCGGGCAATGGAACCTGTACGACGCGGACCGGCTCGTGCGTGAGACGCGCGTCGTGGTGGTGTCGGTGAGCTACCGGCTCGGCGTGCTGGGCTACCTTCGCGCGCCGGGCGTCTCGGCGGGGAATCTCGGGCTGTGCGACCAGATCGCGGCGCTGCGGTGGGTGCGCGAGCACATCGCCGAGTTCGGCGGCGATCCGCGGCGGGTCACGGTCGCGGGGCAGTCGGCGGGCGCGCAATCGGTCGTCGCGCTGCTGGGCATCGCGGAAGCGAGGCCGCTGTTCGCCCAGGCGATCGTGCAGAGCGCTCCCTTCGGCGTCGGATTCCACAACCACCGGCAAGCCGAGCGGACGGGGGCGATGTTCCTCGCCGAACTCGGCGCCGATCCGTTCACCGCGCCGGTGTCCGACCTGCTCGCCGCGCAGGGTCGTACGGTGCGCCGCGCGGCGGGACCGGCAGCACTGAACTCCGCACCGCCCTTCTTGCCCGTAGCCGATGCGCGCCCGCTGCCCGGCGAGCGCGAGTGGCGACAGGCGGTGCGGGACGCGGCGGGCGGACTGCCGGTGGTGCTCGGTTGCGCGGCCGAGGAAGCGCGCGCGTTCTACGGCGGCCCGCACCCGGTCTTCGGCAGGCTGCGGCGATTGCCCGGGATCGGGGGCAGGCTCGACTCGGCGGGGCAGCGCCTGATCGGGCGAAAAGCGTTCGAGGAAGGACTTTTCCGCTTTGCCGACGAGCTGGTCGATGCCGGCGCCACCGTCTACTGTTACCGCGTGGGACGGCTGCATCCGGCGAACCCGTACGGCGCCTGCCACTGCGTCGACCTGCCGCTGTTGTTCGGCGACGCCGATACATGGCGCGCGGCGCCGATGCTCGCGCCGCTCACCCCCGCCGAGATCGACGCGCTGGGCATCCGAACCCGGCGGTATTGGGGGGAATTCGTCCACACCGGACGAATCGGCGACCCCGACTGGACGGCACATCGACCGAACTCGCGTTTCGCCCGGCAGCTACCCTGAGCGCGGCCGCGTCGGCCGTCTCCACGCGAGAAAACCCGCGTCCGCCGGGCTCGGCGGGTAGGAATGGTGGGATGACTGTTCTCGGTGCTGTGTTCCGCCCGCAAAATCCACCCGAACTGCTGCGCGAGGCGGCTCAGGTGGCCCAGGCCACGGGCCTGGAGGAACTGTGGCTGTGGGAGGACTGCTTCCTGGAAAGCGGAATCGCCAGCGCTGCCGCGGTACTGGCGTGGACCGAGCGGTTGCGCGTCGGTATCGGGTTGCTACCCGTGCCGTTGCGCAACGTCGCTCTCACCGCCATGGAGGCCGCCACGCTGCATCGTCTGTTCCCCGCCCGGCTGACTCTCGGCGTCGGACACGGTGTGCAGAGCTGGATGGCTCAGGTCGGCGGCCGCGTCGAATCGCCGGTGACATTGCTCAGCGAGCACTTGGCCGCGCTGCGCGCTCTCCTGGGCGGCGAGCGGGTCACCGTCTCCGGCCGCTATGTGCATCTCGACGACGTCGCGCTGGACTGGCCACCCGCGACCGCGCCGAAGGTCTACGCGGGCGCGCGCGGCCCACGCTCGATCCGGTTGTCCGGCGAGCACGCCGACGGCACCCTGCTCGATTCGATCACCGATGCCGACGGTGTGCGGGCCGCCCGCACGCTGATCGACGAGGGCCGCGCCGCCGCGGGGCGCACCGATCACCACCACGTGGTGGCGAATCTGCTGGCTGTCACCGGCCCCGAGGCCGACGCGCGCCTGGCCGCCGAACGCACTCCGGCGCACGCGCCGGGCGCGGGTGTGGCCGGTGACGCGCAGGCGATCGCCGCGGCGGTCACCATGCTCGCCGAAGCGGGCGCCGACACCGTCGTGCTCCAGACCACGGCCGACGATCCGGATCCCGCCGCCTTCCTCCGGTTCGTCGCCGAGGAGGTCCGGCCTCTGGTCCCGTGAGCAGCTAGGAGTTCGTCCAGGCCCCCGACGCGCATCCGCTGCCGGGTCAGCGGCACCGCGACCACGTCGTCGGCAGCGCACTCGCCTACTCGGAGCTGGAACCCCGCGCCGCAGGCCGCCCCGGCCGCGCCGGCGGACAGCTCGAAGGGACGGCATCGGAGATCTACGTCGAGCGGGGCGGCCTGGCTCCGGCGGACTGGAGCACGGCGATGTGGTCTCGCGCGAGCCGCTTGGGGCCCGACAACAGGACGCGTCGACTCAGGCTTGCGCCAGCCGCTGCTTCTGCCGCTCGACGTCGAACTTCGCCGGGGGCCAATCCAACTCCAGCCGCTCCAGCGCCGCGATCAGCAGTTCGGTCACCGCGAGGCGGGCGAACCACTTGCGGTCGGCGGGCACGACGTACCAGGGCGCGTACTCGGTGGACGTGCGTTCCAGCATCGCCTGGTATGCCTCCTGGTAGGCGGGCCAGAACGCGCGCTCATCGATGTCGGAGGGGTTGAATTTCCAAAATTTGTCCGGACGTTCCAGCCGCTCGGCCAGCCGCCTCTTCTGTTCGTCGAGCGAGACGAACATCGCGACCTTCACCAGCGAGATGCCCTCGTCCACCAGTTCGCGCTCGAAGGTGTTGATCTCCTCGTAGCGCGGCTCCCACACGGTGGGCGGCACCAGATTGTGCACTCGCACCACGAGCACGTCCTCGTAGTGCGAGCGATCGAACACGCCGAGCTGACCGGCGCGCGGCAGCGCCTTGCGGATGCGCCACAGGTAGTGATGACGCCGCTCCTCCCGCGTCGGCACGCCGAACGCGGCGTGGTCGACGCCCTGCGGATCTACCGATCCGATCACGTGCCGGACGATGCCGCCCTTGCCCGCGGTGTCCATGCCCTGCAGGATCAGCAACACGCTGCGCCGGTCGCCGCCGGACCGGCCGTTGGCGTACAGCTTCTCCTGCAGATCCGACAGCACCACGCTGCGTTCGGCGAGCAGTTCGAGGCCTGTCTTCTTGTCGCCGGTGAATCCAGGGCGCCCGGAGGTGTCCAGCTCGGCGACTCGCAACCCGTCCGCTTTCAGGGCCTCGGCAGGTGTGACCGTCCACAGCTTCGACATGTTCCGAACCTACCCGCGGTAGTCGCGAGTGGTCAGATCTGCGCGAGGCGCAGGAGTTGGGCGGCGAACTCCTCGTCCGATACGGGGGTCAGGATGAGATCGTGCGCTGTGGTGAGCAGGTAGCGCCCGTCACCGGTGAAGTCCAGCCAGGTGCGGTGGCGGGTGGGTGGGGACATGGGATTCTCCGGCTCCACCGTGACGGTGATGAAGCCGCGCCCGTCCACCGGCTTGCGCAGGGTTTGGCGGAATTTCGCCGCGCCGCGCTGGCCGTTGGTGACGAACGGCTCGGTGCGGTCCGGACTGAGCACGGCGTCCTGCGGCTCACGCATCGGGGCGAGTCTGCCCGGCCGCGCCGAACCGATGATCTGCACCAGGCGTTCGCCGACTGCCCGGACATGGCACATGTGCACGGTCACCCGGTCCGGCGTGGCGACCAGGATGCTCGCGTGGTTGTGCACCACCGCGGCGAACGCGAGAATCCGTACGGGTTCCGCCGCGCTGCCGTTGTGCGACGCCGCGGAACGCTCGCCGGAGACGGTGATGGTGGTCGCGTCGTGGCGCGCGCAGAGCATCAGCGCGGCGGCCAGATCGGGGTCGGCCTGCCGGGAGAAGCGCTGCGGCAAACCGAGGGCGTGATACTCCGATTCGGTGCGCACGGTAGCCGAGGGGACCATATTGACCGGGTAGGGCCTACGGTCCAGGCTCGTTTCGTTCGTCCAGACATGCGTGAATTCGTCCGGGGTGAGCACCCATTTCACCGTGCGCCGCCTCCGCGGACGGAGTCCGGATCAGCGGGTGCGCCGTTGTCGGCGGTCGAACCTTCGTGTGGCTGGGGAAACTGGGGAACGCGGTCGCCGGTGGCGGGCATCGTCGGGGTGTAGACGTAAGTCATCGTGTCCCGGACATCCGCCTCGATGTCTGCCGCCGCACTATCGTGTTCCATCCTACGTTTTCCACCGTAAACCGCTTCGGCGGCCGGGTCCGCCAGTGGCCGATACCGCTGCGGTGGCGCGATCGCGCCCCGGACCGTTTGCGCGGCATCGCTATTCAACTCCATCAGCCGCGCGACCGCCCGGCACACGTCGTGAGCCTCCTCGCCCGCGCGGACGAACTGCCTGGTCGCACCCACGGCGGCGTCGGCTGCCCGGCCGGACCAGCGCGCGAACTCCCGGTTGGTGGCATCGGAGAAGGCTTGGAACGCTTCGGCCATCGCGGCGGCGTTGGTGTGCCACGCCGCGGCGACCCGGCCGAGCGCCGCCGGGTCGAGCGTTTCGTGCACCAGGTCCCATATCTGCTGATGGGTGTAGGCGCCGAACAGCTCTCGATCCGGCGCGTAGGCGGGATCGGTCGCACCAGCGGTGAATCCGGCCAGCTCCTGCCGGATGTCGTCGGCGGCGGCCCGTGCTGCGGAGTCTGCCATTCTTCGTCCCCCTCAGTCGATCCCGGCGTGCGGAGGCCCGCTCATCGGGGCTCCAGGTATTCGGCGATCAGCCGCAGCGCGGCCTGGTTGGCCGCTTCGGCCTCGGCCAGCCGGTTGGCCGCGGCGAGATACGCGGCCTTGAACAGCAGCGCGGTTTCCTGGAACGCCGCGAGGGTGTCCAGGTATTGCCGTCCTTTGTCGGCGAATCCGCGGGTGAGGCCATGTCCGGTGGGCAGATCCGGGAAGCCGGTCACGTCGGTGACCAAGTGCTGGTCGGTCATCGCGCGACCTAGATCGTCGACCAGCTTGTCGCACGCCGCGGCGAGATTCTCCGCCACCGCGGTGTCCAGCTCGAACGGTTCGCCCCCGCCCGCGCCGATGGCCGCCGCGTACAGCTCTCGCGCCGTCCCCTGTCCGGTATCGGGTACCGCCACGTGGAAGCCCCCTTCCGCTCGGTCCTGCTCGTACCGCGCTGTACTGGATCCGCACTTTACCGGTCGGTACAACACCGTGGACCGACTCGGTACCGGCTTGTGCGAGGCCCCCGGCGACCCCGCGCGCCGTTGTTACACTGGCCAGCGGTCCGAGGGGCGGTGTCGGCAGGGGAGGGCGACCGGTGGCCGAAATCCATGACGTATATCCGAAATACCTGAGGATCTCGGCGTATCTGCTGGGGCTGATCGAGAGCGGCGAGCTGGCTCCCGGCGCCGAGGTGCCCTCCGAACGGGAGCTCGCGGCGCGCTGGAAGGTGGCACGACCCACCGCCGCCAAGGCGCTGAATGTCCTGCGCCGACAGGGAATCGTGGAGACCCGCCGTGGATCGGGTACCTATGTCGCCGAACGCGGCGTGCTGATGCGCGAAAGCGCGCCCCGATACGGATCGTCCGCGCTCGCGGGCGAGTCGGTGACCGTGCTGCGCGCGGAGGTGGTCGAAGGGCCACGAGAGGTGACCGACTCGCTCGGCGTGCCCGCGCGAAGCCGGGTGATCGTGCGAACAACGCTGCGGGAGTCGGGTTCCGCAGGCACGCGGCTGATCACCTGCTGGTTTCCGGGTGGATTCGCCGAACCCGCCACCCTCCTGCTCGGCTCCGATCCGCTGCCCTGTGAAGTCCGGCGTTACCTGGAATCGGCGGTCGGTCGCGTCACCACGGTCGTGCGCGAGAGCGTCGGCGCCCGGCTGGCCACGGAGGACGAACGCCGCCACCTCGCGCTCCCACACCCGGCCGCGGTGTTGGTGGTGCGCCGCGTCGGCCTCGACGCCGGGCGCGTCGCGCTCGAGTACCGTGAGATCACCCATCCGCCCGGCCAGTGGTGCGCACAGGAGTATTTCACCAGCTCAGCGGCCGATTTCCGCCGTTGACACCCCGAGCCCGCAACTGGCATAGTCCACTTGTCGGAAGTGTCGGAGGGTGGGGAGTGGCGATGTCCGATCAGTTGACCGTCGGCGGCTGGGTGGTCGTGGGGGAGCAGTGCTCGGTCCGCTTGGCCCCACTAACTCGCGACGACTACTTGGCCTTCGTCTTCGAAAGTAGCGGAACCGAATTCGAATTGGCCTTGGCCCCTGCCATCCTCCACCGCATGGTCGATCTCGGCGCGGCCCCGCCCACGCCCTGATCCCCTCGCGCCCGCACTCTCAGATGGTGAGCCGCGGTCGAGGCAGCGACAGACAGCTGTGGCGGATGGCTCGACAAGGCGCGGCTCACGCATCGGCGCGCTGACCTTTGGCCACAGCGGCCAGCTCAGCGAAGCGGACCACGTTCCCGGCGGCGCCCCAGGTGCCTTCGGGCTGTTCATGAATGAGCACCCACACTCGTAAGCCGTCGGCGTCGCCGAGTCCCGCCGCGGCCGAGACGTCCGCGGTCACCTCCTTGATCAGGCCCTCTTTGCGGCGATCGGACAGTGCCCCCGCGGGCACGGTGACGTCGACCCGGAATCTCGGCAGCTCGTCCTCGTCGCTGCCGAAAGCGCCTGCCGGGGCCTCATCGATGCGGCTCCAGGCCAGCGCGCGGAAGAACGCCGCGTCGGGCGCTCCCTCCCACTTCAGCAAGGTGGACGCGAGCCTGCCGCGCAGCGCGGCGCGAGTATCGGCGGACAGGACTCCGGTGGGCAGGGTCAGCTGGATCATCGGCATGGCGAACTCCATTCGAAACGAATACCGGCGTTTATAACGATCGTTATAACTCCTGCACGGTACGCTATGACAGTCGTCATGAGCAAGGGAGGAGAAGCGATGGCCGAGACGCCGCAGGCGCGGGAGCGGATGGTGGCCGGCGCGGCCGACATGATCCGCCGCCGCGGCCTGAACGCGACCAGCGTGCGGGAACTCGCCAAGCACGCCCAGGCGCCGCTGGGCTCCACCTACCACTATTTCCCGGGCGGCAAATCGCAACTGGCCGCCGAAGCGGTTCGGTTCACCGACGCGCTGGCCGCCCGCAAACTCGCCGGGGGGCTTGCGGCCGGGCCGGTCGCCGGTCTGCGGTCATTTGTGGACATGTGGCGAAAGGTGGTGCTGGACAGCGACTTCCAGGCAGGATGCCCGGTGCTCGCCGTCGCGATCGAAGATCCGGGCGACGACGACCAACCGCAGCGTGCCGCCGCCGCCGCGTTCGAGAACTGGACCGGGCTGCTGGCACGGTCGTTGCGCGAGCACGGCGCGAGCGAGATCGACGCCGAGCAGACCGCCACCCTGGTCGTTGCCGCGATGGAGGGCACGGTGGCGATGTGCCGGGCCGAACGCAGCATCCGTCCGCTCGATCACACCGTGGACAAACTCGAATTCCTGATCCGAGCCGTCACCGGTGAGCAGCGCCGGGGCTAAGCCGGTTTCGTCGCGCTGACGTACTGGAGCAGGCGATGGACCCGCTGGTCGATCTCCCCCAAGCCGTGTTCGGCGAAGAGGGTGGGGAACGTCCGGGTGCCGAACACCCGCAGACCGCTCAAGCCGCCGACCACGCGGCTCACCTCGCCGACGGGGTTGGGGGCTCGGTGGCTGGTGGTGATGGCGATGCGGCCACCGGGAGCGAGGACGCGGATCATCTCCCGAGCGGCGACGAGCGGGTCGGGAATGAGGTAGAGCGCGCCGAAACAGCAGACCGCGTCGAAAGTTCCGTCCGCGAACGGGAGCCTGCGCGCGTCCCCGCGCAGATACCCGACGCGCGGTCCGGCGTTGTCGGCGACGGCGCGCGCCAGCATCGGTTCGGAGTAGTCCAAACCGATCGCGTAGCCGTCACCCGACAGCGCCTCGCTCAGGTATCTGGTGAAATTGCCCGGCCCGCAGGCGATGTCGAGAACCTTCTGCGCGCCGCCGAGCCGCAGCGTGGCGACCGCGTCGCCCCGGTCCGCCGCGGTCGTGCGCCCGCTGGCGAGATAGAACAGCGTCGGCCGCCAGGCTCGTTCGTACACCGCGGCGAGGGCCGGGGCATTCATCGTCTTGCGTGCGAGATTCACCGGCGTGCGACCTCAGGCACGCTCGACCGTGATGGTCATGCCCGCCGCGCGCAGCCGGTCGGTGAGCGCGTCGCCCATCGCCGCCGCGGGAGTGAGGATGCCCGCGAGTTCGGGTTGCTTGCCGGTGTCGAACGCCAGGCACAGGCCGCTCTCGCCGAGCAGCACCGCGGTGGCCTGATATCCCGGGTCGCCAGCGCCGGAGAAGGTGGCCACGTACTTCGCGCCCGACGTGGTGTGCGCGAACGTCTTCATGGTGAACCAACCGCTCTTGCGGGCCTCCTCGCTGGGCCCGGTCCCCGGCTTGGGCAGCACGCGGTCCAGCAGTTTGCGGCCCGCGGCAGCCCGCGACAGCAGCGCGCCCGCGGTCAGACCCGCCACGATGCCGCCGGCCACGCCCGCCGCGACCAGTGGCGCGACCCGCGATTTCCCCGCGCTCATCACTTCGCGGTAGCGGAAGTTCTTGCCGTACACCCAGCCGAGCAGCCCATTGGTGCGGCGCACGATCTTGGTGTTGTGCGCGGCCATGACGAACGTGCTCACCCATCCGTCCAGACTCGGGTCGATCGCGCTCGCCCGGGCCAGCGCCTGATCGGACTGGCGGCCGACATCGGGATCCATCGACTTGTCCGGGCTCAGCGAATACGGATGCGACAGCACCGCGCCTTTGGCCGGATCGGCGGCGACCGCCTCCATCATGGCGCGGCCGGAATCGATGGTGCCGCCGCTGACACCGCCCTTCAACGACGCGACCAGCGTGGTGTCGACGAGCTCACCGGCGTTGTCCTCGACCGTGCGGCGGTAGAGCTGGTACACGCTCAGATCGGACGGAATCGAGTCGTAGCCGCAGGAATTCACGATTCTCGCGCCGGTGGCCACGGCCTGTTCGTGATAGGCGTCGATGGCCTCGCGGATGAACAGCGGCTCACCGGTGAGGTCGGCGTAATGCGTTCCGGCCTTGGCGCATGCCCCCACCAGCGGCATCCCGTAGCGCAGATACGGACCGACGGTGGTGACCACGACCTTGGTCCGCGCGGCCAGCTCGTCCAGCGCGGTCTGGTCCTTCGAGTCGGCCACTACCAGCCCCCAGCTCGCGGCCTTCGGCCCCAGACCCTCCCGCACGGCGGTCAGTTTGTCCAGCGACCGGCCCGCCAGCGCGATCCGCGCGGATTCCGGTGCGGCCGCGAGGAGATACTCCGCGGTCAGCTTGCCGACGAAACCCGTCGCGCCGAAGAGGACCAGGTCGAATTCCCGAGTGTCTGCCATGGTTTTCCGTTCTGGGGTCGTGTCGCCGATCGGCTACTTCGTGGTCTTCTTGCGCGCCCGCGGCCGTTGCGACGCGGTGTGGGCACGGTCGGCGAGCCAGGCGTGATGGGTCCGGCCCAGCTCGGTGACCGGTGGTTCGTCGTAGAGCCACTCCCGGGCGATGCGGTGCCAGTTGGCGGTGCACCCGAGGTGACCCAGCATGCCGAAGGTCAGGAAGTCCGCGCGGCGGGAGAAGAGGTGCTCCGGCGGCAGATTCTGTTGCTTCATGCCGGTGAACTCGCTGGCCCGCGGGTCGACCGCGAGCAGGAAGGCGCCGCTGGCCAGTTCGGGGGTGATGGTCAGCTCCTCGTCGACCAGACACCATTCCGAGGCGGCCAGCACGTATTCCAGGCACTCCTCGGCGCCGATCTCCTGCGGCGAATCGATGACGCCGCGCTCGATCATCAACTCGCGCAGATCTTCCGCGCGATCTTCCGCGGCGGCCCGCAGACAGGTCAGCTCGAACTGCACGTGCTCGGCGTCCATCCGGTTGAACAACCCGAAATCCAGGAACCCGACCCGGCCGTCCGTGGCCAGCAGCACGTTGCCGGGATGCGGGTCGCCGCAGAACTCGTTGAAGGTGAACAGCGACCCCACGTAGAACCGGTAGATGATCTCGCCGATCCGGTCGCGTTCGGCCTGGGGCAACTGCCGGATCTCCTCGAAGCCCTTGCCCTGCACATACTCGGTGACCAGCACTCGGGTGGTGGAGAATTCCGGCAGTGAGCGCGGCACGATGACGAACGGATGCTCGGCGTAGAGCTCGGCGATCTGCAATTGCGTGGCCGCCTCGGCCCGGTAGTCCAGTTCGGCTTCCATGTTCAGCCGCAATTCGTCCAGCACCGCGGGCGTCACCCACGGCATCGCGGATTGCAGCACGCGCCGGAACATCGCGAGATTCTTCAGGTCCGCGCGCACCGCGGCGTCGATGCCCGGGTATTGCACCTTCACCGCGACCTGGCGGCCGTCGTGTAGTCGCGCCCGGTAGACCTGGCCGATCGAGGCGGCAGCGACCGGCTCGGCGTCGAACTCGGCGAAGACCGCGTCGAGCGGCTTGCCGAAATCGTCCTCGATCACCTGGCGCATGGCCGCGAAGGAGACCGTCGGGGCCGCGTTGCGCAGCACGGCCAGGCGTTTCTGGAATCGCTCCCGGTGGTCCTCGGGGACCAGATCCAGGTCGAGCACCGACATCATCTGGCCGAGCTTCATGGCGACGCCCTTCATGGTGCCCAGCACCATGACCACCTGCTCGGTGGTGCGAATCATGGATTCCTCGGCCATCTTCGCCCGGACGGCTTCGGATCTGCCCCGCATGGTCAACCGTGCGCGCTGTGTGCGAAGCACCGAACTGGCTGCCACCGCACCCAGCTTGGTGCCACGAGCAAGCCGAGAGGTCGGTACTTGCTTCGCCATCGAGGTACCTCCGTTGGTGCCGCGGTCGGAGCGACGGACGCGCAGGCGGCCCCTTGCGTGACCGTGGTGTCCCGCGCAGACCGCCGTCGCGTACGGCGCCGGCGGTGACGCAGCGCACTCGGCGCACCGCTCGGGTTCAGACTAGCCAACGTTCCGGCAAAGTCGAGAGGGCCGGTGAACTTCAGCAAGCGGCCCAGCTAGCACCCCGGGGATCGGGCCGGTTCAGTCCTCCGCGGGCGCCTCAGGGGTGGACAGCACGTGCGTCTGGGCGTTGAACGCCGCGGGCGAACCGCCCGCGCGGGCCATGCCTTCGATGGCGCTCCAGGCGAGCATGGTGAGGTAGTCGATGACGTCCTCGCGCGACAGCGACTTGTTGGTCGTCCACCAGTGCGTCGCCAGCTGAATGCCGCCGACCAGCACGTACGACGCCAGCGCGGCGCCCTCGGTCCGCACGCCCCGCTCCCGCGCGCGCTCGGTGATGACCGCGCACACCACCTCGGCGAAGAGCTTCTCGAACTCCGCGAGCGAGGACTGGTCGGCCGAGCCGTTGCCCAT
This sequence comes from Nocardia asteroides, assembly GCA_019930625.1. Classification (NCBI taxonomy): domain Bacteria; kingdom Bacillati; phylum Actinomycetota; class Actinomycetes; order Mycobacteriales; family Nocardiaceae; genus Nocardia; species Nocardia asteroides. The sequence goes on along the minus strand of CP082844.1, from coordinate 1,286,410 downwards.
GATGAACCGGTAGACCTCCGGGTCCTCGTCGACCGTGCCGACGTACTCGGCCAGCGCCGAGCGCACCAGCTGATACTCGTCGGCGTCCAGGCTGATCGCGCCGTAGACCCGGGGCATCAGCGTGGTCTCGATGAACCGCTGCATGGTCGCGTGGACCAGGTCGTTCTTGTCGGAGAAATAGCGGTAGAGCACGGTCTTGGAGACGCCGATCTCCGCGGCGATCTCGTCCATGCCCGCGTTGCTGCCGCGGGCGCGCACCGCGGCCAGGGTGCCGTCGACGAGTTCCTCGCGGCGATCGATCTTGTGTTGCCGCCACCGGCGCTTGCGGCCGTCCATCCGGCCGCCGCGCACCGCCGACGGTCGCTCGTCGATATCGACAAGATCTTCGGTGGACAGCGTGGGCTCCCTCGTTCGTAACTTCTCCGGTGGCTACCAGCTTAGGTCCCCGCTACCCGTGATATGCGCGTTTGGGCCCGGATGCGGTACGAACCACAGCGTCGGGCGCGTCTGGCGTGTCGAGATCCGCTCGCCCGCTCGCCTACTTCGCCGCGCACAGCAGAATGGGAGGCATGGAGAAAGCCCCCGGCAACACCGCGGTGCTGGACGCCCCCGCCGCGCCTGCCGCCGCGTCCTTCGGCTTCGACGCCGTGCTCGACGAGGCCGCCAAGCGTCGCGACCTCTGGCGGATGAAGGCGCTCGCGACCGGCCTGCTCGCCTCGGCCACCGCGATCTATCTGTTCTGCCGCTGGACCGAATCGCGCGGGGCGGGTGGCGACTGGGTCGGCTATCTGCGGGCTGCCTCGGAGGCGGGCATGGTCGGCGCGCTGGCGGACTGGTTCGCGGTGACCGCTCTGTTCCGTCATCCGCTCGGCCTGCCGATTCCGCACACGGCGATCATCCGGCGAAAGAAAGACCAGCTCGGCGCCAGTCTCGGTAGTTTCGTCGGCACGAATTTCCTGGCGCCGGAAGTGGTGTCGGCCAAGGTGAACTCAGCGCAGATCTCCTGGCGGGTAGGGCGCTGGATGGCCGATCCCGGTCATGCCGCGCGGGTGGCGCAGGAGAGTTCGACGATCCTGCGGGCCGTCGTCGGCGTGCTGCGCGACGAGGATGTCGAGCAGGTCATCGACAACACGATCGTCAAGCGGATCGCCGAGCCGCTGTGGGGTCCGCCGATCGGGCGGGTGCTGGCGGAACTGCTCGCCGACAACCGGCAGCTGGCGCTGCTGGACCTGCTCGCCGAGCGCGCGCACCAGTGGGCGCTCGGCTCGCAGGAGACCATCGACCGGATCGTGTTGCGGGACGCGCCGCAGTGGGCTCCGAAATTCGTCAACATCCTGCTTTCCGAGCGGATCTACCGGGAACTGGTCGAGTTCACCTGGAAAGTCCGCTCGAATCCGGAGCACGAAGTCCGCCTCGCCGCGAATCGCTTCCTGGAGGAATTCGCCGAGGACCTGCAATATGACGACGCCATGATCAAGAAGGCCGAACGCATCAAGGCGCAGATCATGGGTCGCGAGGAGATCACCGGTTTGGCCTCGGCCACTTGGCGCGCGGCGAAGCGGCTGATCCTGGAATCCGCCGACGATCCGGGCAGCACGTTGCGGCGCAAGGTCGCCGAGAACGTCCAGCAGCTCGGGGAGCGATTGCGCGACGACGCGGACCTGCGCGCCAACGTCGACGGCTGGATCGACCGCGGCGCTCGCTACTTGGTGGAAAACTATGCGGGTGAGATCAGCACCCTGGTCACCGACACGGTTGCCCGGTGGGATGCCGACGAAGCGAGCAAGAAGATCGAATTGCAGGTCGGCCGGGATCTGCAATTCATCCGCATCAACGGAACTGTCGTCGGTTCGCTTGCCGGACTGGCGATCTACACGATTTCGCATCTGATGTTCGGCGGTTGATCCACGGCACGCGGAACGTTTGCCCAGTCGCTGCTAGCAGACTGCTTGCAATAGCTAGCACCCTGACCTAGAATCGAACCCGTACAAACCGCCAGAAGGTGAGTGATGGCAGACCAGCCCGAGGTTTCCGCCGAGTACACCGACAGATCGGACGAGCACTCGTCCGGCGTCGGCGAACGAGGAGGGCGCGTCGTCAGTGCGGCGCACGACATCGGAGGCTTCATCAGGGCGCAGCGCGAGGCCGCGCAAGTCTCGCTACGTCAGCTCGCCCAGCTGGCGGGGGTGAGCAATCCGTACCTCAGTCAGATCGAGCGCGGACTGCGTAACCCGTCCGCCGAAGTGCTCACGCAGATCGCGAAGGCGCTGCGGGTCTCCTCGGAGGTCTTGTACGTACGGGCTGGCTATCTCGAGCAGCGGCCGCACAGTCCGGTCCGGGACGCACTGCTCGCCGACACGTTCATCAGTGAGCGGCAGAAGCAGGTGCTGCTGGACATCTATGAATCGTTTCGCCGGGAAAACGGAGGAAACGAGGCAGGGGGGGACGTATGGGACAGCGACGTTCCGCGTACGACAACCGACACTCCGCCACGCCAGGAGAACGAAACACAATGACCGAGAAGAACGCCACCGTCACCAAGCCCTTACTCGCCACCGTCGGCGCGGGTGACGCCCTCTACACCGCCGTCAACGACGTCGTCGCGCAGGTGCGCGAGCGTGCGGTCGCCACCGAGGTGCAGGCCCGGGTGGAGGAGGCGCGCGAGCGCTTCGCCAACGTCCCCGCCGACGTGCAGGCGCAGTTCGAGTCGCTGCGCGAGCGGCTGTCCGGGCTGCCGTCGGAACTCCCGGAGGACCTCGCCGAGCTGCGCGAGAAGTTCACCGCCGAGGAGCTGCGCACGCTGGCCGAGAGGTACTACCGGCAGGCGCTCGACATCTACGCCGACCTCGCCGTCCGCGGTGAGGAAGCCATCGACCGGCTGCGCGCCAACCACCTCGTCGAGGAGCGGATCGGCAAGGTCGAGACCATCTACGGCGACGCGGTGAGCCGCGCCGAGGACGTGCTCGAGCGCGTCAACGGACTGCTCGGCCGCCCGGCCAAGGTCGAGACCGAGGCCGAGCAGGTGGCCGATCCGGCGCCGGTCGTAGAGGCCGAGGTCGTCGAGGTGACCACCGAGCCCGCCGCGGCTCCCGTCGTGAACGGCGCGCCGAAGAAGGCTCCGGCCAAGAAGGCCGCTCCCGCCACCGCCACCGCCGCCAAGAAGGCTCCGGCGAAGAAGGCCGCCCCCAAGAAGGCCTGACCGATACGCCGCTGAGGCTGCCCGACGCCCTCGTACACCCCTGGTGTGCGGGGGCGTTGCTTCTATGATGGGTGGGGTGAATATGGTGCACGGTTTGACCGGGATGATCCTGCTGGTGCTGTGGCTGGCGGCGCTCGGTGCGACGATTTTCGCGCTGATCCACGCCGTGCGTCAGCGTCCGGACGCGTTCACCGCGGTGGACAAGCTGACCAAGCCGATCTGGCTGGCGATTCTCGGGGCGGCCGTGCTCGTGCTCGTTCTCTTCCCGGCAGGTCTGGGCCTGCTTTCCTTCGCGGCCATCATCGCGACGGGCATCTACCTGGCCGACGTCCGGCCCAAGGTGGACGAGGTGCAGCGAGGTCCGCGCTGGTGAGAGGCGAGTTCGCCGACGGATAAGGGTGCTTGCACTAGCAAGCGGTGCGAATCGGGGTTACTGTATCTATCAGTAACACAAAGGAGTGTCCGATGCGTGCCATGCTGCCGACCGCGTTGACCAGCTTCCCGGGGCTGCTCCGGAGCTTGCGCGCCGCGCACAGCGCCGACTTGCGTTCCCGTACCTACCGGACCGCCGCGTTCAATCCCCCGACCGTGCGCCATGAGGTGATGCCGGTCCGGGCAGGCGACGGGGCACGGCTGCGAGTTCACGCCTACGGCCCGGCGGATCGTCCCGTCGTCGTGCTGGTCCACGGCTGGACCTGCTGCCTCGAATACTGGAACCCGCAGATCAACGCGTTCGCCGGCGACTATCGAGTGATCGCCTACGATCAGCGCGGCCACGGCGAGAGCGAATACGGGTCGAGCGAGTTGACCACGGACCTGCTGGCCGACGATCTGGCCGCGGTGCTCGACGCCGCGCTCGCCCCCGGACAGCGAGCCGTGCTGGTCGGCCACAGCCTGGGCGGCATGACCCTGCAGGCGTGGGCGGGACGCTATCCCGAGCGGGTCGCGCGGCAGGCGCTGGCGGTGCTGCTGACCAATACCGCGGCCGACCGGCTCATCCTGGAGACCACGGTGGTGCCGCTGTTGAACCGGCCGCTGCGGCTGCTGCAATTGAAGGTGCCGCTGCCGTTCCTGTTCGGCAGGTTCGGCCTCGGCGCTCCGATCGTCTTCCCGCCTGTCGCGCCGGTGCGCTGGCTGTTCGCGCGCCAGATTCTCAGCACCGCGGCGAAAGGCGACCTGCTGGATTTCAGCATGGCCATCGTTCGCTCGTGCCCGGCCTGGGTGCGTTCGAAGTTCGGTTTCCTGCTCGCCACGATGGATGTCGGGCAGTCGGCGCGCAACCTGGTGGTCCCCACGACGGTGCTCTCTGGCCAATTCGACGACATGACGCCGCCGGTCCACTCCGAGCGGATCGTCGACATGCTCCGGCAGACCGGCAGTCCGGTGCGCTACCAGATGCTGCCGGCCGGCCATCTCGGCAATGTCGAGGCCTACGAGCGGTTCAACGAGGAGCTCGCGCGCCTGCTCGCCGCGGTGGGCAAACCCGCCCGCGCGGACCTCGCGGGCTGATCTACCGGGTTTCCGTTCGCGCGCAGGTCAGGAGAAGACGACCGTCCGGCGACCGTGCACCAGGACCCGCCCCTCCAGGTGCCAGCGCAACCCGCGCGCCAGGACCACCCGCTCGATGTCGCGGCCTTGGCGGACCATGTCGCGCACTTCGTCGGCGTGATCGATGCGGATGACGTCTTGCTCGATGATCGGGCCCGCGTCCAGTTCCGCGGTCACGTAGTGGCAGGTGGCTCCGATCAGCTTCACGCCGCGGGCGAACGCCTGGTGATACGGGCGAGCGCCGACGAAAGACGGCAAGAAGCTGTGGTGGATGTTGATCGCCTTGCCCGCCCAGTGCTCGCACAGCCGCGCGGGCAGCACCTGCATGAACCGGGCCAGCACCACCGCGTGCGGGTCGTGCGCGTCCACCAGGGCGCGGACCTCTTCGAACGCGGGACCGCGTTCGGCCGGGTCCTTCGGGAACGGCACGTGATGGAACTTCACGCCGTGCGCCTCCGTCATCGCGGCAAGATCCGGGTGATTGCCGATCACCGCCTCGATGGTGGCGGGCAACTCACCGCTGGCGGCGCGTCCGAGCAGGTCGTGCAGGCAATGGCCGTCCTTGCTGACCAGCAGGACCGCCCGGCGGCGCGCGCCGGAGTCCAGCAGTTGCCATTCGGTCTCCGGACCCAGGGCGGCCGCCACCGCGGCGAACCGGTCACGCAGTTCCGCGATCCCGAACGGCACCGTCGCGGCCTTGATCGCCTGGCGAGTGAAGAACCAGCCGGTATCCGGATCGGAGTGGTATCCGGCCTCCACGATCGAGCCGCCGAACTCGGCGATGAACGACGTGATCCCGGCGATGATGCCGGGCCGGTCCGGGCAGCCGAGGGTCAGCACGTAGCGGCGGTCGTCCTGAACGGGTGGAGCGGAACTCATGCGTTCATCCTCCCAGGTGCGCCGTACAAGATTTGCCGCGCCTTCGCGCTGCGGCCTGCGAGCCGAGGGAGGTCCGAAGCATCCTTATCCGCCCTATTTGCGCGAACGACTCGAAACTCGGGTGCTGCCCCTGTTCGCGGGACGAGTGCTCGCATTCGACTCGACTGCTTCCATCGCATCCGCGGAACTCATGGCCACGGCACGGGCTGCCGGTGCCGGGATCGGGACCGCTGACGGCTATGTCGCCGCGACGGCGAGTGCCGCGAACATGGCCGTGGCGACTCGCGATTGCGCGCCGTTCCAGGCTGCCGGGGTGCGTGTCATCGACCCCTGGGCGTGAACCGCACGCCGCACGGTCGAGGGTGCGGATCGAACCGCGTGGGCGCCACCGGTCGCCTCGGCGGACGATCCATGTCGTCCGGTCGGTCAGAGGGTGTAAAACGGTTCCGCGTAATGGAATTCGCCGGCGATCCGGGAGTCGTAGGCCGACAGGGATCGGACCTGGAAGTGGCTGATCCAGGCTGGGTCGTCCGGTGTGATGCCGAGACGGGCGGCGGGGACGAAACCGAAGCGTGGGTAGAGCTCCAAGCTGCCGAGCAGGCCGATCAGTGGTTCGTCGAGCGCGTCGGCGGCGCCGAGCGCCGCGTGCATGAGCGCCGAGCCGATGCCCGCGCCTTGATGATCGGCGAGGACGCCGATCGGGCCGAGTGCCAGCACGGGGAACGGGCCGACCGCGGCTCTGGTCAGGCACAGGTGTCCGACCACGCTGTCGTGCTCGATCGCCACCAGCGACAGCGTCGGGATCCAGCCCTCGTCGCTGCGCAATTGGGCGACGAGACCAACCTCCGGGGGATCCGCGCTGCCGGGATTGCCGGACACCACGGCCTCCTCGACATGCTCGGCACGGGCATAGTGCGGTGCGAATGCGCTGCGGTGCACCGCTGCGATCGCAGCGGCGTCGTCGGCGCGTTCGCGACGGATCAGCACGGTCGTCTCCTCCCGAACGAAGTAGGGCCCATCCGCACACGTTAGTCAGTCGAGGCCAGGCGTTACGTTCTCCGATGCGCCGTCAGCTACGAGTGTGCGGGAAGTGCCGCCACGCGCGCAACGCAATTCGCCTCCGGTATGCCAGACTCTCACCCCATGGCAAGTTCCGCGTCGCTGACCAGGGCCGAAGTGGCCGCCATGATCGACCACACCCTGCTCGCCCCGGAGGCGACCCGCGCCGACGTCGACACGCTGATCGAGGACGCGCGTGCGCTGGGCGTGCTCGCGATCTGTGTGTCGCCCTCCATGCTGCCGGTACGCGCGCCGGGGCTCGTGGTCGCGACGGTCGCCGGATTTCCCTCGGGGAAACATCACTCGCTGGTGAAGGGCGCCGAGGCGCGGCTCGCGGTGGACCAGGGCGCGGCCGAGGTCGACATGGTCGTCGACGTCGGCGCGGCCCGCGCGGGTGATTACCAGGCGGTGCTCGCAGACATCGTCACGGTGCGCGAGGCGGTGGGCGATCGGGCGCTGCTGAAAGTGATCATCGAATCCGCCGCGCTGCCGGACGAAGCGATCGTGCGGGTGTGCCGGGCCGCCGAGCGGGCAGGAGCCGATTTCGTGAAGACCTCCACGGGTTTTCATCCCGCGGGCGGCGCCAGCCCGCACGCGGTGCGGTTGATGGCCGAGACAGTCGGCGGACGCCTCGGCGTCAAGGCCAGTGGCGGTATCCGGACAGCCGAGGCAGCGGCGGAGATGATCGCGGCGGGCGCGACTCGGCTCGGGCTGTCGAGATCGCGCGAGGTGCTGGACGGCTTCGCGGCCTGACCGGCGGCCGAAAAGCTCTCGCGGGCACCCGGTTCGCCCGCCGCCGGATCCGGAGGCGTTGCCGTGGTGGGTTTCAGCAGCGCGTGCTGGAGTTGTCGCTCGCGGGCTCGAGCTGGGTACGTCCACCCGCCAGTTGGACATCGACGCCGGAGTCGGTGACCTCGAGTTTCGTCGCCGTCATGCCGAGCGGGTAGCTCTGCAAGCTCTCGGTGAAGATGTCGACGATGCTCTGCACCAGGTCGGCGGGCATGCCGATGCCGAGCAGCTCCGCCGACATCGTCTCCACCTGTACCGCCCCGTTCACGATCTGCGGTTTGAGTTGCAGTTCGGCCAGACCGCCGAGCACCGACAGGGTGAGCATGCCCGAGCTCGAGGAGGAACTCACATTGCTGACCATCCCGCCGAGCGTCTCCTTGATGCCTTCGTTGCTCCAGGTGACGTCGGCGGAGGAGCTGCCGATCACGCTCCCGTTCGGATCGTCGACGTCGACGTCCCGGAAGACGGAGTGCACCACCATGCCGACGGCGGGTCCGAACTTGGTGTCGTTGCTGTTCACCCGCACCGTGGGCACTTTGCCGTCGATCCAGGTGATCAGCATCGGCTTCGGACCGAAGCTCACGTCGATCTTCGATCCCATCTCTTTCTCGAACTGCGAGCTGATGCAGTTCGAGACCCTGTGCCTGGCGTACGCCTCACCGCCGACCAGGACCGTGGCGAGCAGAATCGCTACCACGGTCACAGCGATCAGCAGGGCCCGCCGGTTGACCGTCGAGGTGGAGCTTGCGTCCGTACTCATGGCGAAAATTCTTCCCGACCTTTCTGTGCCGTCTCTGTGGAGGCAGTGAGGGGTCCGAATGTGACATGAGGCACAAAAACCCAGCGTAGCCTGGTGCCCATGGCTGGCGATGCGGCAAGCCGCGCGATCGGATCCGCGGAACAAGGATGGCGTGTCCTGCGCCGCTGGGCCGGTCGGCACGCCGGTTTCTTCACAACTCGGCAGGTCCTGCGCACCGGCTGCGGGGCGCGAGTGCGGGCAGGACTCGGCGACGGTTCGGTGACCAGGGCCGGGGTGGGCGTGCTGCGGCTGGCCGAGTGGCCGGACGGTCCGCTGGACGAATACGCGATGTGGGCGGCCTGGTTCGACGGTGCTTCGGTCGTCTCCCATCAGAGCGCGGCGGAACTGCATGGACTCGGCAGCCTGGGCCCGCGGTTCCTGCACTTGTCGGTGCGCGCGGGCCGTGCCCCGGCGATACCGCGGCTCGTGGTCCTGCGCCGCTCGCTGACCGGCGCCGACTTCGAATCGGCGGGCCCGTTCCTGGTGACGACACCGGTGCGCACGGTGCTCGACCTGGCCGAGGCCGACATCGGGCAGGACGCCTTGAACGAAGTGGTCGCCGACGCGGTCGCCATTCACCGCTGTGCGGGTGAGGAGATCACCGACGCGGGGGCGCGCTTGTCACCGCGTGCCGCGAAACGGCTGTACCGGGCGCTGGCCGTAGCGTGACGAAACTTGTGCGGGTTCGGAAGTGCCCGATCAGCTGGTAGCCAGCGGCCCGACCGCCGACCACGGCACCGATAGCACGTTGTCGCGCAGACGGCGGCGGTAGTGCCGGATCGGGAAGCCTTCCTCGCGTAGCGCCTGCGCCGCCGCCCGCCACCGGACGCGCGGACCGAAAGGCGCCATCGGCGCGGCACGTGCCCACGCGCGGTCCGCGGCAGCGAGCAGCGCGTGGATGGGCTCACCGGGAACGTTGCGGTGGATCAACGCCTTCGGCAAGCGTTCGGCCAGGTCCGAAGGGCGTTCGACGGTGAATGGGTCCCAGGCCAGCGTGAGCGAGCGCGGTCCGTCCCGGTCGAGCAGGACCCATGCGCAGCGTCTGCCCAGTTCGTCGCAAGTGCCGTCGACGAGCAGGCCGTCCGGCGCGAGCCCGGCCAGGACGGTGGACCACGCCTCGGGAACCGCCGCTTCCGGATACTGCCGCAGGACGTTGAAGGCGCGTACCAGGACGGGGCGCAGCCCGGCCAGTTCGAACCCGCCGCGGGCGAAGGTGACGCCGTCGCGGCCGGGCACCACGCGCTGCGGGTCGATCTCCAGCCCGACCACCCGCACGTCGGCGCGGACCGTGCGCAGCCGTGCGGCCAGCTCGAACGTGGTCCACGGGCTCGCGCCGTACCCCAGGTCGACCACCAGCGGATCGGGAGCGCCTGCCAGCCGGTCTGCGACGAACTCGTCGTTGATCAGCCAGCGATCGCTGCGGCGGAGACGGTTGACGGCGGTGGTGCCACGGGTGATGGTGCCGACCGGTTTGGTCAGCGGGTGGGGTGCTGCTCTTCCAACCACTGGACTGTGAACTCGGCCTCGCCGCGGAACAGATCGACCAGGTTCACCAGCATCAGCTGCTCCAGGCGCGGCCCGACCATGGGGATGAACACCTTCGCCTCCGAGGAGAAGCGCATCGTGCAGCCGGTCTCGGTGGGGAAGAGGCGAATGGTGCCGCCGAGGCTGCCCGGCCCCGCCGGGATGGACGCCGAGTACTTACCGGTGATCTCCTCCGCGCCGTAGGGGCTGTAGGTCTCCTTGCGGGTGATCACCATGTCTTTGCGTATGACCGTCTGGGCGATCTCCGGCAGCATCTCCCGGGGCAGGATGTGATGCAGTTCGATGTCGATCCCGCCGTCGCCGGCTTCCAGCCGGACCACCTGGTTGCCGGGCGAGTACTTCCGCATCTCTTCCATCCGCGCTTCCCAGTAATCGCGGTTCGACAGCGCCGCGTACAGCTCTTTTGTGGTGTGCAGCGGGTATCGGGCGGAGTAGTCCAATCGGCGTGCCATGGGCTCACACGTTACTGGGTCCGGCGGGGCCGACCTCGCCGGGCGGGTGGAGTGCGGAGGTGACACGAACGCGGGCGCCACACGATGTGACGTCGAACAGTGCCCGTGCTCCCGGCTCGGATCAGTGCGCGGCGAGCCAGTCGGCGGTGAACTCCGCCTCGTTCTTCAGCAGCTCGGTGAGGTGCTCCTGGATCGCCTTCTCGATCTTGCCGCCGAACAGCGGGATCTTGACCTCGATGGTGCCCTCGACCGTAGCGACGGCGCCGGAGCCGTCGGCGGCCAGCGTGATGGTGCCGCGGACCTCGGCGGGCGCGCCCTCGACGCGTGCCTCGAAGGAGGCGTGCTCGCCGGTCCAGTCCTCGACGCGCGGAATGATCAGATCGCCGGGGCGCACCGCGGTGACCGCGGCGGGCAGCTTCTCGGCGGCGATGGCTTGCACCATCTCGATGCGCACCTGCTCACCGCTGACGGTGACCGACTCCAGCCGGGCGTCGGGGCCACCGACCGCCGCGATGCGATCCTTCCAGTACTGGTCGTTCGCGAACGCGGCGCGCACGGCGGCGGGCGGGCAAGAGTAGCGGGCCGTGTACGCCAGCGGTGTAGCCATGGCACCACACGCTACCGTGTGGGGCGCGAGCGAGACGAATGGTGGCATCCGATCTGCTCGCGGGCCGAATACGCCGGCGTGTAGCCGTGAGCGCGCACGCTACCGTGTGGCGTGCGAACTTCACGAATGGTGCCCTCGCATCTCCTCGCGGGTACCGGTGCGCGGCTGCGCCCCGACGTGCGGCTGGCAGAGCTGACCACGCTGCGGGTGGGCGGGCCGGCACTGGTCGCGGAATGTGCGACTACCGAAGCCTTGGTCGCCACGGTGCGGGCCCTCGACACGGCCGGTGTCCCGGTATTGCTGCTGGCGGGAGGTTCCAATCTGCTCGTCGGCGACGACGGCTTCGACGGTGTGGTGGTCCGGGTCGCCACCACGGGCGTCGAACTCGGCGACGGCGGCGTGGTCGCCGAGGCGGGCGCGAACTGGGACGACGTGGTGCGCGCGACGGTCGGCGCCGGTCTCGGGGGACTGGAGTGCCTGTCCGGCATCCCCGGCTCGGCGGGTGCGACGCCGGTGCAGAACGTGGGCGCCTACGGCGCGGAGGTGGCGAATCTGCTGCGCAGGGTGCGCCTGCTGGACCGCGCCACCGGGGAGATCCGCTGGGTGGAGCCCGGCGAACTCGGGTTCGGCTACCGCACCAGCGTGCTCAAGCACCGCGACGACGCCGTCGTGCTCGCGGTCGACTTCGCGCTGCGCGCCGACGGTTCCAGTGTGCCGCTGCGCTACGGCGAACTGGCCTCGGCGCTGGGCGCCGAGCCCGGCGAGTCCCGGCCCGCGGGACAGGTCAGGGACGCGGTACTGCGGCTGCGCGCGGGCAAGGGCATGGTGCTCGATCCGGCCGATCACGACACCTGGAGCGCGGGTTCGTTCTTCACCAACCCGGTGGTCGCGCCGGAGCGGGTGGCGCAGGTACGCGCCGCGATCGCCGCTCACGTGGGCGAGGTCACGATTCCGACCTACCCCGCGCCGGAGGGGGTCAAATTCTCCGCGGGCTGGCTGATCGAGCGGGCGGGTTTCGCCAAGGGCTTCCCCGGCGCCGGGGCGCCCGCCCGGCTGTCGACCAAACACACCCTGGCACTGACGAATCGGGGCGCGGCCAGTGCGGCCGATCTGGTCGCGCTGGCCAGGACGGTGCGCGACGGCGTCGCCGAGCGCTTCGGAATCCGTCTGGAACCGGAACCGGTCACCGTCGGCGTCACGTTGTGATCGGCTGAGGTGGACACCACACGCTGCGGCGACGGATCCGACCGCGCGCCGCGCGTAGATTCGATGCGGTGAACCACCGCCCGATGATCCGCCGATCGGTTGCCGTGGTGTCGGCCGTCCTGCTGGTGGTCGTCGCCTTCGCGGCAGGCTGCACGGCAGACCGCGACTCGGGCGGGCCGGGCACCGGCTCCGGTCCGATCGCCGAGGTGACGTTGACCCCTGCCGACGACGCCACGAACGTCAATCCGACCGCTCCGGTGTCGGTGACGATCAGCGACGGCACGATCGATCAGGTCGCGCTGACCAATGCCGCGGGCAAGCAGGTCCGCGGCGAACTCTCACCCGACCGGCGCGGCTACACCATCACCGAGCCGCTCGGCTACGACGCCACCTACACCTGGTCGGGCACCGCAGTCGGGACCGACGGCAAGCCGATCCCGATCGACGGATCCTTCCGCACGCTCGCGCCCGCGAACACCGTCCCCGCGACCCTGAACATCGGTGACAACCAGGAAGTCGGCATCGCGGCGCCGATCATCCTGCAATTCAAGTCCTCCGTCGTGAACAAGGCGGCGGTGGAGCGGGCGCTCACGGTCACCACCGACCCGCCCACCGAGGGCGCGTGGGCCTGGTTCCCGGACGACGGCGGCTCGCGGCTGCACTGGCGTCCCGAGAAGTACTGGACGCCGGGCACGAGCGTGCATGTCTCGGCTCGGCTCTACGGACTCGACCTGGGCGGCGGCAATTACGGCTACTCCGATCTGACCTCGGATTTTCGCATCGGCCGCAGCCAGATCGTCAAGGCGAACGCCCCGAGTCACCGCATGCAGGTGATCCGTGACGGGCGAACGTTGTTCGATTTCGCGGTCAGCTATGGCGAGGGCAACGAGCCGCGCAATGTCACCCGCTCCGGCATCCACGTGGTCACCGAGAAATACGAGGACTTCATGATGTCGAATCCGCCGTACTACACCAATGTCCGCGAACGCTGGGCGGTACGCATCTCGAACAACGGCGAATTCATCCACGCCAACCCGGAATCGCTGTCGGCGCAGGGTTCGGCGAATGTCACCAACGGGTGCATCAATCTGTCGCCCGCCGATGCCCAGGCCTATTTCCCCACGGCCCTGTACGGCGACCCGGTCGAGGTGACCGGAACCGCGATCCCGCTCTCGGCCGCGGACGGCGACCTCTACGACTGGACCATCGACTGGAACACCTGGAAGACCATGTCGGCGTTGCGGGGCGCCCCCTCGGCCGTGGTCTCGGCGACGCCCGTGCCTCCGCAGCCCGCCGGCGCCCGCTGACCAGAGCTAGCGGGCGTTCGCGTCCTGCTCTTCGACTTCGCGATCGGCGGCGCGTTGGGCGCGAACCGCGTCGTGCCGCTCGGCGAGCAGGTCGCGGATCTCGATCAGCAGCTCGGTCTCGGTTGGCTCGGCGGCCTTGGTGGTGCCGAAGCGGTTCTTGATGGTCTTCATCGGCAGCATCAGCGCGAAATACAGCACCCCGGCGACCATGATGAAATCGATGACCGCCGTGATGATCGGGCCGAACGCGATGAAAGTGGCGGGTTTGGAGCCGATCAACTGCACGCCGAGGCCCAATTCATGGGTGCTACCGAAGACCGCGAGCAGCGGATTGATGAGGCCTTTCGTCACCGAGGTCACCACGGCGGTGAACGCGGTGCCCATCACGACGGCGACCGCGAGGTCGATGACGTTCCCCCGCATCAGGAACTCTTTGAAGCCCTTGAACATGAGCCGAACCACTCCCATCCGATGTCTTGTGGCGTCTGGGATGCTAACGGCTCGGGCCGATCGGCGAAGTCTGGCCAATTCGCGGCCGGGCCAGCCACGTATATCGAGTGATTCGCTTCGGCTATGAAAACGTCAGGTGCGACGGGCGAACCGGCCCGCGTCCGCCTGGTCGCGCGGCTTGATGACGATCTGATCCAGGTTGACGTGCGCGGGCCGGGACGCGACGAAGCCGATGACCTCCGCGATGTCCTGGGCGACCAGCGGGTCGATGCCTTCGTACACCTTGGCCGCCCGCTCGGCGTCGCCGCCGAAGCGCACCAGCGAGAACTCGGTTTCCACTGCCCCGGGCGCGATTTCGGTCAGCCGCACCGGCTGCCCGAGCAACTCGCCGCGCAGGGTGCGGTGCAGCACGGCCTGCGCGTGCTTGGCGGAGGTGTAGCCGGAGCCGTTGTCGTAGGCGGTGAACGCGGCCACCGACGTGACGGTGACGATCAAACCGTCGCCGGAGGCGATCAGCTTGGGCAGCAGGGCTTTGGTGACGCGCAGCGTGCCGAGCACGTTGGTCTCCCACATCCACCGCCAGTCGTCCAGGTCGGCCTCGGCCACCGGCGCCAAGCCCTTGGCCCCGCCCGCGTTGTTGACCAGCACGTCGACGCGCTCGACCGCCTCGGTGAACGATCGCACCGACTCGTCGGACGTGACGTCGAGTTCCAGCGCGGTGCCGCCGATCTCGTCGGCGAGGCGGCGCAGCCGATCGAGCCTTCGCGCGCCGAGGTAGACATGACAGCCCTGCTTCGCCAGCTCCCGGGCGGTGGCCTCTCCGATGCCCGAGCTGGCTCCGGTGACGACGGCGGTGCGAGTGCTCATGCCGGTAGATCCTAGGTGCGCGAGGTTTGCCGGGCCCGAGCGGTCACCGGGCGCGCGGCTAGCCTGAAGGGCATGCCTATTCGGGACGTGGTGAGCGCGGACGGAACGAACATCGTCTACCGGGTGAGCGGTCCGGCGTCTGCCCGCCCGCTGGTGCTGCTGCACGGCTGGTCGGCGAATCTGCGCTGCTGGGGCGCGGCCGCCGACGATCTGGCCGCGCGCTTCCGGGTGATCGCCGTCGACCTGCGCGGCCACGGTTACTCCGACGCGCCCGCGGCGGGATACGACGATCCGAAGAACTGGGCGGCCGACGTCGCGGCGGTGCTGTCGGCCGAGGGCATCGACTCCGGTGCGGTGCTGCTCGGCTGGTCCTACGGCGGAATCGTGCTGTCCGATTACCTGACCGTCTACGGCACGGACGCCGTCGCGGGTGTGGTCTACACCGGCTCGATGGCGAACATCGGTCCCGGCGTGCCGGGCGCGGCGACCGGCGACCGGATGCGGGAGGCGATACCGGGCGTCTTCGAGGAGAGCGCGGGGCGGGCCGTGCGCGCGTTCGGTGCGTTCGGCAACGCCAACACCGGTCCAGGCGCGGACAAGGGGCCGGACGCGCAGCGCCTGTTCGGAGCCAGCCTCGCCACCCCGCCCGCGGTGCGCAAAGCGCTGTTCTACCGGACCGTCGACAACACCGGGACCCTGCGCGGGCTGGACGTTCCGGTGCTGGTCCTGCACGGT
Source organism: Nocardia asteroides (assembly GCA_019930625.1). Classification (NCBI taxonomy): domain Bacteria; kingdom Bacillati; phylum Actinomycetota; class Actinomycetes; order Mycobacteriales; family Nocardiaceae; genus Nocardia; species Nocardia asteroides. The sequence goes on along the minus strand of CP082844.1, from coordinate 1,270,968 downwards.
ACGGCCGACCAGGTCGTGCCGATCGAGAACGGCCGCTACATCGCGGACACCGCCCCGGACGCGCGGGTGTCGTTCTGGGAAGGCGCCCAGCACGGCCTGTTCATCGAGGATCGTGTCCGGTTCGTCACCGAGGTGAGCGCGTTCGCCGAGAGCCTGTGATCGGTGTCATGTCCGCCCTGTGATAGCTCTCACTTGCCGCGGATAGCGTGTCTGGGCCGGGGAACGCAACGTGCACTATGGATAGTGTGAGTCAGCGCCTGGACCTACGGCCGAACCGTATCGCCGTGTTATCGGTGCACACCTCACCACTCGCTCAGCCGGGCACCGGTGACGCGGGCGGCATGAACGTCTATGTCCTGCAAACGGCCGTCGAGCTGGCCCGGCGCGGCACCGAAGTGGAGATCTTCACTCGGGCCACCTCCTCGAACGTCCCGCCCGTCCAAGAGGCGGCGCCCGGCGTGCTGGTGCGCAACGTGGTGGCGGGTCCGTTCGAGGGACTGGACAAACACGATCTGCCCACCCAGCTGTGTCCTTTCACCGCGGAAGTGCTGCGTCAGGAGGCCCGGCATCTGCCCGGCCATTACGACCTGGTGCACTCGCACTACTGGCTGTCCGGCCAGGTCGGCTGGCTGGCCAGGGATCGGTGGCGGGTGCCGCTGGTACACACCGCGCACACGTTGGCGGCGGTGAAGAACGCCGCGCTCGCCGATGGCGACTGCCCCGAACCGGCGACCCGCGAGATCGGTGAGAAGCAGGTGATCGCCGAATCCGATCGGCTCGTCGCCAATACGGCCGAGGAGGCGCGCCAGCTCGTCGAGCTCTACGGCGCCGACCCCGAGCGCATCGACGTCGTGCCGCCGGGCGCCGATCTGACCCGCTACCGCCCGGGTGACAAGGCCGCCGCCCGCGCCGCGCTGGGGTTGGCCGCCGACGAGCAGATCGTCGCGTTCGTCGGCCGGATCCAGCCGCTGAAAGCGCCCGATGTGCTGGTGCGCGCGGCGGCGGAGGTGTTGCGCGCCGATCCGGAGCGCGCGCTGCGCGTGCTGATCGTCGGCGGTCCCTCCGGCACCGGACTGGAGCGGCCCCACGCGCTGATCGAGCTGGCAGCCGAATTGGGCATCGCCGAGCGGGTCAGCTTCCTGCCGCCGCAGCCGCCCGAGCGGCTGGTGCTGGTCTATCGCGCCGCCGACCTGGTCGCGGTGCCGAGTTACAACGAGTCCTTCGGCTTGGTCGCGATCGAGGCGCAGGCCAGCGGCACCCCGGTGCTGGCCGCCGACGTCGGCGGCCTCGGCACGGCGGTACGGCACGCCGAGTCGGGCCTGCTCGTCCCGGGGCACCGCACCGCCGACTGGGCGAATGCGCTGCGTCACCTGCTGAACGACCCCGGCGAGCTGCGCCGGATGAGCGAGCGAGCCGTCACGCACGCCGCCAATTTCTCCTGGGCGCACACCGCCGACGGGCTGCTGGCCAGCTACGCCGCCGCCCTGGCGGGTTTCCGCGAGGACCGGGTGGTGCTCGGCGGGCGCGGCCTGGCGCACAGCGCGGTGCGCGAAGACGCGTACGACCGCGTCGCCGCCGACCGCACCAACCTGACCGGAGAACGGACGGCGGCCCTCCTCGGCGAGAGCAGCCAGGCCAGATCGCGGGCGCTGTGGCGGCGCCGGATGGGAGTACGCCGGTGAACGAGATCCAGTCGACCGCGCAGCTCATCGAGGAGACGCTGCGCGACAGGGAGATCGAGTACACCAGGCCGGGTGAGGAGACCTTCGTCGTCGTCCTGCCCGGTGAGCGCAAGCTCAAGACCACGGTGATGCTCACGGTGGGCAAGCACGGGGTCCGCGTCGAATCGTTCGTCTGCCGCAAGCCGGACGAGAACTTCGAAGGCGTCTACAAATTCCTGCTGCGCCGCAACCGCAGGCTCTACGCCGTCGCCTACACCCTCGACCGGGTCGGCGACATCTACCTGGTGGGCCGCCTCTCGGCACACGCTGTCACGTCCGACGAGCTGGACCGGGTGTTCGGGCAGATCCTCGAGGCGGTCGACGCCGACTTCAACGTGCTGCTGGAACTCGGCTTCGCCGAATCCATCCGGCGGGAATGGAAGTGGCGCGTTTCGCGCGGAGAGTCGTTGCAGAATCTGCGCGCCTTCGAGCATCTGGTCGATTCCGCCGACCAGCCCTGACCGATCGCCGGATCCAGCCCGGCGCCCCGGGTGACAATCGCAGGTGGCTCGGATCGGCGAAGGGACACGGCGTTGGCGATTCTCGCTCTGGACATCGGCGCGACGAAGTTCGCGGCCGGGGTGGTGCGCCGCGGTGCCGAGGTATGTGACGTGCGCAGGGTCGACGTGCCGGACGCGGGCGTGTGGGACACCTGTCGCGGACTGCTGCTCGAGGTGGCGGGGACGCAACGGATCAGCGCCGTCGGCATCGGCGCCGCCGGGCCGGTGGACGTGCGCGCCGGTATCACCGGCCCGTTGAACATCCCGGAGTGGAAAGCGGGCTTCCCGGTCGTCGCCGCCGTACAGGAGCTGTTTCCCGCCGCCGCGATTCGCTTCGCCATCGACGGCGCCTGTCTGGCGCTGGCCGAACACCGCCTCGGTGCGTTGCGCGGGGTGGCCGACGCGCTGGCCATGACGGTGTCGTCGGGGATCGGCGGCGGGATCGTCTCGGACGGCAAGGTGCTGCTCGGGCGCACCGGCAATGCCGGGCACGTCGGGCACATCGTCGTGCCGGGTTGGGACACGCCGTGCGGCTGCGGCGGTCGCGGTTGCGTCGAGGCGGTGGCGAGCGGCATGTCCTCGGTGCGCTGGGCGCGGGAGCAGGGTTGGCCCGGGGCCACGGGAGCGCAACTGGCCGAGGCCGCGCACGCGGGCGACGCGATCGCCGTCGCCGCGCTGCACCGGGCGGGCACCGCGCTCGGCGCGGCGATTGCCTCGGCCGCCGCCCTGCTGGACATCGACCGCGTGGTGGTCGGCGGCGGCTTCGCGCAATCCGGTGCGCCGCTGTGGGATCCGCTGCGCACCGCGGTGGACGAGCACGCCGGGCTGAGATTCCTGCGTGAGCTGCGCGTGGAGCTGTCGCAGATCACCGCAGGCGCCACGCTGGCGGGCGCGGCCGTGCTCGCCGCGAACGAACCGGTCTGACGCCGCGCTTTCCGCGACGGCCGTGGCGGGAACCGATGCGACCCGGTCGAGCGCGCATGGGAGGATGACGGCATGACGTACTCCCTCGTGCTGCTGCGCCACGGCGAAAGCGAATGGAACGCCCTGAACCTGTTCACCGGCTGGGTGGATGTGCATCTGACCGACAAGGGCATCGCCGAGGGCAAGCGTGCCGGAGAGCTGATGGCCGAGCACGGCATCCTGCCGGACGTCGTCTACACCTCGCTGCTGCGCCGGGCGATCTCCACCGCGAACATCGCGCTGGACGCCGCCGACCGCCACTGGGTTCCGGTGATCCGGGACTGGCGGCTCAACGAGCGGCACTACGGTGAACTCCAGGGTAAGAACAAGGCGCAGATCCGGGAGAAGTACGGCGACGAGCAGTTCATGCTGTGGCGCCGCAGCTACGACACGCCGCCGCCGCCGATCGATCCGGCCAACGAGTACAGCCAGGAGGGTGATCCGCGCTACGCGGGCGTGGAGGTCCCCAAGACCGAGTGCCTGCTCGACGTGGTGAACCGGATGGTGCCCTACTGGGAGTCGGTGATCTCCAAGGACGTGCTGTCCGGCAAGACGGTGCTGATCGCCGCGCACGGCAACTCGTTGCGCGCCCTGGTGAAGCATCTCGACCAGATCTCCGACGAGGAGATCGCAGGCCTGAACATCCCCACCGGCATCCCGCTGGTCTACCACCTCGACGAGGACCTGCGCCCGGTGCGTCCGCGCGAGTACCTCGACCCGGAGGCGGCCGCCGCGGGCGCCGCCGCCGTCGCAGGCCAGGGCGGCAAATAACCGCGCACCACAGCGACCACGCGAACGCGCTGTCACCCGCTCGGGTGGCAGCGCGTTCGTCTGTTCGCGAGCAGGTCCGCTGCCTTGCGACACGCCGGAGGATCGAGTGCCGGTCGGCGCGGCGGGCGGCTACCGTTCGAACGGCGGATTAAGTTACCCACTGTTTTTACCGACAAGTAGGTAGGTACACTTCGGTCGTTCGACCAGCCGAGAGGTGGATCACGTTCGATGAAGTGCGCGCTCCGGGCCACGGTGGCGGCGATAGCCGTCACGATGCTCGTTCCCTTCCTCGCCGACGCCGTCGAGCCGCCGACCGGCCCGGACGGCGGCGCCGCCGGAGCGGCATGGGCGGCCACCCAAGACGGACCACAGCAGTACCCGAACATCCACATCCAGTGGGACGTCCCCATCACGATGAGTGACGGAACCGTCCTGAAGGGCAACGTCTACCGTCCCGCGGACGCCTCCGGCCGGCCGATCGACCTCCCCACGCCGACGGTCGTCAACCTGACGCCCTACACCAAGCTGGTCTCGAATCTGGCCGACCACGCCCAGTCGATTCCCGGGCTGTCCGACGCGCTGATCGAGTTCTTCCGGCAGATCGACATGAGCGGCACCCCGCTGTCCGGCGTCACCGACCTGACCAAGGCGTTCGGCGGCGGCGAACTGCGCAACTTCACCGTCGACCGGCAGTTGATCAAGAGCGGCTACTCGCAGGTGGTCGTCGACGTGCGCGGCACCGGTTTCTCCCAGGGCGTCTGGGACATGCTGCGCGGGCGCGAACAGCAGGACACGCTCGAGGTGATCGACTGGGCGTCACGGCAGCCTTGGTCCAACGGGCGGATCGGCATGAACGGCATTTCCTACTCGGGGATCAACCAGGTGCAGGCCGCCCAGCAGCGCCCGCCCGCCTTGCGGGCGATCTTCCCGGTCGTGCCGGGCAGCGACCTGGTCAACGACGTGCTGGCGCCCGGCGGCGGATTCGGCTTCAACTTCATCCCGCTGTGGCTGACCGCCATCAACGGCCTCAAGCTCCTTCCCGACCTGGCGTCGGTGCTCAACGGGCAACTGGACACCAGGTGGCTGGCCGATCGCGCCCGAGATCCGTTGACCTTCATGGACGTCCTGCTCAACGCCTACACCACCGCGCGCATAGAGGACCTCGACCCGCGCGCGAAGGAACTGCTGACCGACGATTCCGGGCCGAGGCGGGACTGGCTGGGTGATCCGGGCGAGATCCGGACGCCGACCTTCGTGACCGGCGGTTGGCACGACCTGTTCACCTACTCGGAATCCAAGATCTACAACGAGATTCCGCTGCCGCCGGGCCACAAGCAATTGCTGATGGGCGACACCTATCACATCAACTCGGGCAACGAGTACGGCAAGCCGGGCCTGCCGCCGCGGCTGGACGTGTTGCAGCGCGCCTGGTTCGACAAGTGGCTCAAGGACATCGACAACGGCATCGACCAGTACGGTCCGATCACCCTGCGCCAGCAGGGCGGCGGCTGGATCACCACCGACTCGTTCGCCGCGTCCACCGGTGCGGAGGGTTCGCAGCAGGCGTCGCACCGCAGGATGTACCTGACCGCCGCGCCCAGCGGCACCGCCGACAGTCTCTACGACGGTTCGCTCAGCCCCGAGGGCACCGGCGAGCCCGCGCGCCTGACCGTGGCGCCCGGCCTGACCAGCCTGTGCTCCAACGACGCCGCCCAAGCCACCGCGGGTGCGCTGTCGGTCATCGACGGCTGTGCGAAGGACTCCAGGATTCAGGAGTCGAACGGGCTGACCTTCACCAGCGCGCCGGTCGCCGAGCCTACTTCGATCTCCGGACGGATCGCGGTGCGGCTCAACACCGTGCAGGACGCCGCCGACGGCTACTGGGTGGTCACGGTGAACGACGTTGCGCCGGACGGGCAGTCCAGCGTGCTGTCGTCAGGGCAGCTGATGGCGTCGTTGCGGGCGATCGATGAGGCGAACAGCAGCAAGTCCGCCAACGGCGATTACACCGACCCGCGGCCGTTCACCTCGTTGGAGCAGCGGCAGATGACGGTCCCCGGCGAAGTGACCACGCTGGACATCGCGCTGCCCGCCACGGAGGCGCTTCTGCAGCCGGGTCACCGTCTGCGCGTCGACGTGTACGCGGGCAACTTCCCCAAGGGCCTGCCGATCATGCCGATGCTGATCGACACCGGCCTGCGGCCACAGCATCTGGACCTGGATCCCGACCGTCCGAGCTTCGTCAACATCCCGGTCCGCGGGAATCCGGGCTGGTAGAGCTGGGGCGCGGTCCGAGCGTGCACCCGTCGCGCATCATGTTTCACGCTGCGGGGTATGGGCGAGGGTGCACGCTTCGATCGGCGTGTTCGAACCAGGTGAAAAAAATTTCGGCGCGTGTGTCGATCTCCGAGTTCCCCCGTTCGACCTATGGGTGAGAGGGTCCAGAGAGGGACCCGAACAGTCAGGGAGACAACCATGAAGTACATGCTCATCATGCGCGCTACCGACGAGGCCTTCGCGGGGATGGCGAACACCGACTTCGAGCAGATGCTCGACACCGTGGGCAAGTTCAACGACGAGCTGATCCGGGCGGGCGTGCTGCTGGCCGCGGAGGGGTTGGAAGACGCCGCCGAGGGCGTGGTCGTCGACTACTCCTCCGAGACTCCCGTCGTCACCGACGGCCCTTACGGCGAGACGAAGGAGCTGTTCGGCGGCTTCTACATCCTCAACGTGGCGTCGAAGGAAGAAGCGATCGAGTGGGCGAAGCGGATGCCGATGACCGGCCCGGGGTTCAAGACCGAGATCCGCCGGGTCCCGACGATCGATGAGTTCCCGCAGGACAACGAGTGGATCCAGAAAGAGCGGGCGTGGCGCGAGGCCACCGGCCAGCTCTGAGCGGATCGAGGGGCGATGGCCGACCACACCGGCCGCGCAGCCGTCGCCGCGGTCTGGCGGATCGAGTCCGCGCGGATCGTCGGAGCGCTCGCGCGGTATACCGGCGATTTCGCGCTGGCCGAGGACCTGGCGCAGGAGGCGCTGGCCGAGGCGCTCGTGACGTGGCCGCGTGACGGTGTGCCACGCAACCCGGCGGGGTGGTTGCTCACCGTCGGCCGCCGTCGCGCGATCGACGCGTTCCGTCGGCGCTCCGCCCTCGACGAGAGGTACGCCGCGCTCGCCCGGGATCTGGGCGAGGGCGGCGCCGTCTCGGGCGGCTCGCCGGCCGATCCGGCCCGGGACGCCGAGGATGTGCTGTGGGACCCGGACCGGATCGATGACGACCTGCTCGCGCTGATGTTCATCTCCTGTCATCCCGTGTTGTCGCGGGAGGCGCGAGTCGCGCTCACCTTGCGAGTGATCGGCGGTCTGACCAGCGACGAGATCGCCAAGGCGTTCCTCGTTCCGGCTGCCACCGTGCAGGCTCGCATCACCCGGGCGAAGAAGACCCTCGCGGCGGCCCGGGTGCCGTTCGAGCTGCCATCGGCCGGGGAGCGGACCAAGCGCCTGGGCTCGGTGCTCAGCGTGGTCTACCTGATCTTCACCGAAGGATCTTCGGCCAGCTCGGGGGCGGATCTGATCCGGCTCGACCTCGCGAGCGGGGCACTGCGCCTGGCGCGGGTGCTCACCCGGCTGGTGCCGGATGAGCCCGAGGTCCACGGCCTGCTGGCGCTGCTCGAGCTGACCGCGGCGCGCTTCCCCGCCCGCATCGGGCCGGACGGCGAGCCGGTGCTCTTGGAGCACCAGGACCGCCGCCGCTGGGACCGCTCGGCGATTCGCCGGGGACAAGCCGCCCTGGCCCGGGCCGAGCGGGTCGGCCGGGGCCTGGGCGCCTACGGCTTGCAGGCGGCGATCGCCGAGTGCCATGCCATCGCGGCATCGGTGGACGCGACGAACTGGGAGCGGATCGTGCTCCTCTACGAGGCGCTCGGCCGGCTCGCGCCGTCGCCGGTGGTCGACCTCAACCGCGCGGTGGCGGTCTCCATGGCCCAGGGACCCGCCGCGGCGCTGCCGATCGTGGACAGGTTGGCAGCCGCCGAAACGCTGGCGCATTCGCATCTGCTGCCCAGTGTTCGCGGGGAACTGCTCGTCCGGCTGGGACGCACGCAGGAGGCGCGCATCGAACTGGAGCGTGCCAGCGGGTTGTGCGGCAACCAGCGCGAACGGGCGGTGCTCGCGCGTAAGCTCGCCGATCTCGGCTCGGTAGATCCCGCTTGACCCGTGCGGCCTGTCAGTCGGCGACGGCGAACGCGGCCTCCAACGGCGGGAACATCGCGCGGGCATCGTGTCCGGCGAACCAGAGACCGACAGTGAATACCGACAGGGCCTCCAGGTACCGGGCCCGGTGCAGTCCGCCTGCGGGGATCGCCCGCAAGCCGAGGTCTCCGGCCAGCGACGCGACCGCCGCCACGGCGGCCGCGTCGTCGCCGCAGATCGGCACTGCCAAACGGCGATCGTCGAAGACGCGCGCCTTCGCCTCCCATACCTCGGCGGCACACAGGTTGAACGCCTTCACCACGTGCGCCCCGGGCGCCTGCGCCGCGATCGCCTCCGCGACAGCGTCTTGCGCGAGCACGAACGCGGTGGCTCCCTCGGGCGCCGCCGTATCGGGGGCGAAGGCGTTGGTGCAATCGACGACCGTGCGGCCTGCCAGCGGCTCCGCGACGGCGCGCAGCACCTCCGGCAACGCCGGGACGGGTAACGCGAGCAGCACGACATCGCCGAAAACCGCGGCGTCGTAGATCGTTCCGGCCCGCCCCCCGATCGCGGCCGCCAGTTCCGCCGCCGCTGCGGGGGACCGTGCGCCGACGAGCACTTCGTGACCCGCCGCACTCCAGCCGCCGGCGAGTGCCCGCGCCATCGCGCCTGCTCCGATGATTCCGATTCGCATCCCAACTCCTGACTCGAAAAGTGTTCCGATACGACGCTAGGAATTCCGATACGCACCCGGAGGTGCGCGACGGCACTGGCAAGCTGGAACAGTGAGCGCGGCACCGAGCGAACCGGTCAGCGCCGAGCGAGTGGAATTCGCGCCCTACGGCGACTACGAATCCGACTGCCCGGCCCGGATGGGTGTGGACATCTTCGGCAACTCCTGGTTGCCGGTGATCGTCTATATGCTGCGCGAAGGACCGATGCGTCCCGGCGAGCTGCGCGCGGCCATCGGTGGAATCAGCCAGAAGATGCTGACGCAGACCCTGCGGCGGATGGAGCGGATGACGCTGGTGCGCCGTCACCGTTACGCGGAGGCCCCGCCGCGGGTCGAATACGAACTGACCGCCGCGGGCGCGGACCTGCTCGTCCCGATCTACGCACTCGGCGACTGGGTGGACAAGCACGGCCACGCCGTGAACGAGGCGGTCGCCGGAGCCGACGACGAAGCGGACTGACCGGCCGGCGAATACGCTGGGATACGCCACTTCGAACAGTGCGTAAACATGCGGCTAACGGGGCCGGAAGGGCCTATGACCTGCGCGAAACTTCATGTACCCGGCGTCGGCCGACCGGTCGGCGACCGTACGATTCAAGTGTGAGTGTTCCCCAGGCCGTGCTGCTGGCCATCTTGGCGGCTGTCGTCGGCCTGGCAGTCGGCGGGCTATTGATCCCGTATGTGAATGCCAGGCAGGCCGCGCGCAGGCAGGCCGAGTCCGGTCTCACCATGTCCCAAGTCCTCGACCTGATCGTGCTCGCCTCCGAGAGCGGTATCGCGGTGGTCGACGAGTACCGCGACGTCGTGCTGGTCAACCCGCGCGCGGAGGAACTCGGACTGGTCCGCAACCGCCTGCTCGACGAGCGCGCCTGGGCCGCGGTGGAGAAAGTGCTGGCCACCGGCGAATCCGCCGAGTTCGACCTGACCGCGAAGAATCCGGTCCCCGGCCGCGGCCGCATCGCCGTGCGCGGCGTCGCCAGGCAACTGTCGCGCGAAGAGACCACCTTCACCGTGCTGTTCGCCGACGACGATTCCGAACAGGCCCGCATGGAGGCCACCCGGCGCGACTTCGTCGCCAACGTCAGCCACGAGCTCAAGACCCCGGTCGGCGCGATGAGCCTCTTGGCCGAAGCTTTGCTGGAATCCGCCGAGGACCCGGAGGCCGTGCGACACTTCGGTCAGCGCGTGCTCGGTGAATCCCGCCGCCTCGGCAAGATGGTGACCGAACTCATCGCGCTCTCCCGCCTGCAGGGCGCGGAGAAACTGCCCGAACTCGAGGTGGTGGACGTGGACACGGTGGTGATGCAGGCGGTCGATCGGTCCCGCACCGCCGCCGAGGCCGCCGGGATCACGGTCAGCACCGACCGACCCAGCGGGCTGGAGGTGCTCGGCGACGAGACCTTGCTGGTCACCGCCCTTTCCAATCTGGTGGAGAACGCGATCGCCTACTCGCCGGCCGGTTCGCACGTATCGGTGAGCCGCTCGCTGCGCGGCGATCACGTGGCGATGGCGGTCACCGACCGAGGCATCGGCATCGCCAAGGAAGACCAGGAGCGAGTGTTCGAGCGATTCTTCCGGTCCGACAAGGCGCGGTCTCGCGCCACCGGCGGCACCGGGCTGGGCTTGGCTATCGTCAAACACGTGGCCGCCAACCACAACGGGGAAATCACCCTGTGGAGCAAGTTGGGCACCGGATCGACGTTCACCTTGCGCATACCCGCCCACCACGAAGCAGGCGCGGACGAAGACCACGACGGCGCCGTGGTGAGCACGAAAGAAACAAGCCCGCGTCCCACCGGACCGGGCCGACCGAATGGTGTGGAGGCACGCAGATGACGAGTGTTCTGATCGTCGAGGATGAGGAGTCGCTGGCCGATCCGCTCGCGTTCCTGCTGCGCAAGGAGGGTTTCGAGGTCACCGTGGTCGGTGACGGGCCGTCCGCGCTCGCCGAGTTCGACCGGTCCGGGGCGGACATCGTCCTGCTCGATCTCATGCTGCCCGGCATGAGCGGCACCGACGTGTGCAAGCAGTTGCGCACCCGCAGCGGTGTGCCGGTGATCATGGTCACCGCGCGCGACAGCGAGATCGACAAAGTGGTCGGCCTCGAACTGGGCGCCGACGACTACGTCACCAAGCCGTATTCCGCTCGTGAGCTCATCGCGCGCATCCGCGCCGTCCTGCGCCGCGGGGCGGGCGACGAGCTGGAGGGATCCAACGAGAGCGGCGTCCTGGAAGCAGGCCCGGTCCGGATGGACGTCGACCGGCACACCGTGATGGTGAACGGCAAGCCGGTCACATTGCCGCTCAAGGAATTCGACCTGCTCGAATACCTGCTGCGCAATTCCGGGCGGGTGCTCACCCGCGGTCAGCTGATCGACCGGGTGTGGGGTGCGGACTACGTCGGCGACACCAAGACCCTGGACGTGCACGTCAAGCGGCTGCGCTCGAAGATCGAGGCGGACCCGGCCAAGCCGGAACACCTGGTCACCGTGCGCGGCTTGGGCTACAAACTCGAAGCATAGAGAGCGAACTCATCCGGCTCGGCCGAAAACCCATGTGCTCACGAAACGGAACCTCCGTCTTCGTGAGCACATGGGTAACTCACCGGGTATGCCCAGAACACGAGTGGCATCGCGACGCGGGATCTGAACGCGAATCCCGCGAGACCTGACCATTACGGCCTGAAGACCCGGCGAGGCGGGGTGGTCAGGGGAAGTAGATCCAGGTGGTGCCGAGCGGGGTCTCGGTCTTCTGCAGGGTGATCCAGCCGAGGTCGTCTTCCTGCATGCAGTCGTAGAGGTCCGCGGTGTTGGTGCCACGGCAGGCGATGGTGTGCGAGGTGCCGTACGGGCTCGCGATCAGGAGCTTGCCCGCGGCCTTGGCATTGATCGCGGCGGGGTCGGTGGCCGCCACGAACTCCGAGGTGAAGTCGTAGAACTTGTGCGGGTCGCCGTTCGGCTCCGCGTGGGCTACTCCGGTCAGCGAGAGGGCGGCACCCAGAGCGATGGTCGCCACGGTGAGAACTTTCTTGGACATAACGGCACATCAAACCCGATCCGGGTGAAGCTCGCATGGCGACGGGGTGAACCCCGCGCTGGATCACACGGCGCGCGGCGACCATACCGAGCGCTCGTTCGGCAAACGATCGCGATCAGGGGAGCGGATCCACGCAGTCCCGCATCCGCTCGGCGTGCACCGTCGCCGGATGAACGGCGATCAGCCCGAGGCCCTCGCGGCGTTTGCAGTGCCGGGCCAGCTCGGCGTAGGCGGGCGCGCCGATCAGCTCGGTGAGCTCCGGAGCGTAGGACTGCCAGACCGGCTTCGCGCCGACGTGGGCGTCGGGGGAGCCGGAGCAGTACCAGTCCAGGTCGGCGCCGCCGGGTCCCCAACCGCGGCGGTCGTATTCGGTGATCACGGTCCGCAGGATCTGCACCCCGTCGGGCCGGTCGACCCAGTCCTGGGTGCGGCGGATCGGCAGCTGCCAGCACACGTCCGGCTTGACCTCCAGCGGCTCGATGCCGCGCCGCAGCGCCATGCTGTGCAGCGCGCACCCGATGCCGCCCGCGAAGCCGGGACGGTTGAGGAAGATGCACGCGCCCTCGAACCGGCGTGTGCGCAGCGCGGGCTCGTCGTCGAGCTCGTCGAGTTCCAGATAGCCGCTCTTGGTGACCTTGCCCTGCGCGTTGGCGGCTTCGGGCAGCAACTGCCAGTCCTGCGGTGTGAGCAGTTTCACAGCGCGGCCCAGGCGTTTGCGGTCGTCGTCGTCGGCGAGGAACGCGCCGTGCGAGCAGCAGCCGTCATCCGGCCGGTCGGAGAGGATGCCCTGACAGGCGGGCGTGCCGAACACGCACGTCCAGCTCGACAGCAGCCAGGTGAGGTCCGCGACGATCAAATGCTCGTCGTTTGCCGGATCGACGAACTCGATCCACTCACGGGGAAAGTCGGGGTCGACCTCGGGGGCCGGGTCGATCTTCCCCGCTGGTCGGGGCCGGGTCGGGCTGCTCGGGGATGCGCCTACCGTCACGAAATAGGACGCTAACAGTTCAGTCGCCTGGGCTGAAGTGCCGCACCACCCAGTACCGTGTTCATGTGCGGCTTGGGGTACTCGATGTCGGAAGCAATACCGTTCACCTGCTCGTGGTGGACGCGCATCGTGGCGGTCATCCCCTGCCGATGAGCTCGACGAAGGCCACCTTGCGGCTCGCGGAGAACATCGACGAGGCAGGCTGCATCACCGAGGCGGGCGCGCAGCGGCTGATCGACACCGTCGCCGAATTCGCCAGCATCGCCGAGACCTCCAAGTGCGTCGAGCTGATGCCGTTCGCCACCTCCGCGCTGCGCGAGGCGGCCAACTCCGAAGAGGTCCTCGGCCGGGTGCGCGCGGCGACCGGCGTCGAGCTGCGAGTGCTGTCCGGCGTCGACGAGGCGCGGCTGACCTTCCTCGCGGTGCGCCGTTGGTACGGCTGGAGCGCCGGGCGCATTCTCGATCTGGACATCGGCGGCGGCTCCTTGGAGATGACCAACGGCGGCGACGAGGAGCCCGATGTCGCGTTGTCCTTGCAGCTGGGCGCGGGCCGGTTGACCAGGGAATGGCTGCGGGAGGATCCGCCGGGCAAGCGCCGGGTGGCCGTGCTGCGCGACTGGCTCGACGCCGAGTTGGTGGTCCCGGCGAAGAAGCTGATCGAACCGGGCAAGCCCGATCTGGCCGTCGGCACGTCGAAGACGTTCCGCTCCCTGGCCCGGCTCACCGGAGCGGCGCCGTCCGCGGCGGGTCCGCGGGTGCGTCGTACACTCACGAGCTCGGCTCTGCGCCAGCTGATCGCGTTCATCTCGCGGATGACGGCGTCGGACCGTGCAGAATTGGAAGGCGTAAGTTCCGATCGGTCACAACAATTGGTGGCCGGCGCATTGGTCGCGGAGGCGAGTATGCGGGCACTTTCGCTGGATTCCTTGGAGATTTGTCCGTGGGCGCTGCGTGAAGGGCTCATCCTGCGCAAACTGGATACCGATATGAATGGTGGACCCGAAGCAACGTACTCAGCGGGCTCGGCGGCCGGAGACGGCCGACCGGCGTCCGACGGTGGCGCGCCGCTGCCGGGCTCGATCGGGACGGTGTCGTCATGAGCGAGGACTCCAAACAGCTGTCGGTCGCGGAACTGCTGGCGCGTAACGGCCAGCAGGGCGCCTCGTCGGGTGGTGGCAGACGCCGCCGCGGTGGCCGGGGCATCTCCGTCGCGGAACTGACCGGTGACCTGCCGGTCATCCGGGAGGGCGGTCATTCCGCGCACGCCGCGCCCGAGTCGGGCGCCCAGGAGCAGGCCTACGCGCCGCCCTCGTTCGAACCGTCCGCGCCCGAGCCGGTTTCCCACCCCCCGGAGCCGCAGCCGGACCCGTCGTCGTATTCGCCCATGTCGGGCCCGATTTCGATGTACGACCCGCTGGCCGGTTACGCGCAGCCCGACTCGCCACAGGCCGATCCGCCGCCGGGGCGATCCAGCCGCGTCATGCCCGGCCGGGAGATGCCCTCGTCGCGGCACAGCACGTCGTTCGATCCGCTCTCGCCGGATACCCCCGTATCCGATCTGTTCTCAGCCGCCCCCGGCCCGTACGTCCCCGATCCGCCGGGCGGCGTGCCCGAGACGTCCCCGCGTTCGGGTCGCAGGCGCAGGCGTGAGGAACCGGACGAATCGGCCACCGAGGTACGGTCCTGGCAAGAGACGCCGTCCGAGTCGTTCGGCCTGGCCGCGCCGCCCGACCGGGGCGTCGCCGAACCGGGCTTCGGCGGCGGCTACGCCGAACCCGGCGAGCCAGATTTCGGCCGGGCGCATCTTCCCGAGCGCAATGGCGCCGGGGGCGGGCGCGCGGCCCGGCGCAGGGCGGCGGAAGCCGCGGAAGCGGCCGAGGACCTCGGTCCGTCCACCGCGGCGTGGTCTCCGTCCACCGGCGGCTTCGCCCCCGAATCGGAACCGCTACCCCTCCCGCCGCCGCCGGATCCGCGACCGAAGCCAGGTAGACCGGTTCCGCCCGAGCCGCAGCCGGAGGGGCAGCGCAGACCGAGTCGGCGCAACGGCGCGGGGGAGAACGGTCTCCCGGCCTGGTCGGCCCGGCGGCACAAGCCGCAAGCCGATCCGCCGCCGGCATCCGCCGGCATCCCCACCGCCGCCTGGTCGCTGGCCAGCCAGGACCAGCAGCTGATCTCCGGCCAGACGGTCGCGGGCGACCTGCTGCGCGACGGGGTCGACCGGGCCGAGCGCGGCGCCGCGGAACGCGGCAGGCGCAATGGGCGCGGTGGGCGTGCCGCCGTCGACCCCGCGGAGATGGACGGCGTCACCGACGTCTACGAGCCGATCACGGTGGACGAAGACGAAGACGACGAGGACGACATCGCCGACGAGCCTCGCGCCGCCCGGACCACCTCGCCGCGCCGGTCCAGGGCGGCGAAGAAGGCGGAGTACGACGCGAATCGCCGCCAGTGGATGATCCTCGGCGGTCAGAGCACCGGCGCCGCCGTCGCGGGCATGTTGCTGTTCAAGGGCTTCGAGCGCATGTGGGAGATGCTTCCCTGGGTGGCGCTGGCTCTGGCGATGATCGTGATTCTCGGCTTGGTGGCGCTCGTGCGGATTCTGCGCAAGACCGACGACATCCTCAGTACCGTGATCGCCGTGGTCGTCGGCATCTTCGTCACGCTGGGCCCGCTAGCCTTTCTTCTCAGTACGAACTGAGTAGGGAGCCGTCGTGGGGAATATCGGACAGGCGAACGAGACCGGGGTGCGGCCCGCGCCCGAGGCGGGGTCGCGCACGGGCGCCGGTTCGCCGGGTGACCTCGATGGCGCGTCCCGGCCGAAGCCGATCCAGGTCGGCCTGTCGACCGCCTCGGTATACCCGCAGAACACGGAGGCCGCGTTCCGATATGCCGCCGAGCTCGGGTACGACGGCGTCGAATTGATGGTCTGGGCCGAGCCCGCCAGCCAGAGCATCGCCACCGCGCAGGCCTACTCCCGCGAATACGGTGTCCCCGTGCTCGCCGTGCACGCGCCGTGCCTGTTGATCTCGCAGCGGGTGTGGGGCTCGGACCCGGTGGCCAAACTCGAGCGCAGTGTGCACACGGCCGAGGCGCTCGGTGCGAGCACGGTCGTCGTGCACCCGCCGTTCCGCTGGCAGCGCCGCTACGCGGCGGGGTTCGCAGCGCAGGTGGCCGAGCTGGAAGAGAACAGCCCGGTGATCGTCGCGGTGGAGAACATGTTCCCGATGCGCGCGGACACGCTGTTCGGCCGACGTGAGGGCGCGGTGAAACGGCTGGAGCGGCGCGGTGGCCCGGGGCCGGCGCTCACCGCGTTCAGCCCCTCCTACGACCCGACCGATACCGGGTTCCGTCACTACACCCTGGACCTGTCGCACACCGCGACCGCCGGAACCGATCCGTTGGCCTTGGCGGCCCGCATGGGTCCGGGTCTGGCTCACCTGCACTTGGCCGACGGCCGGGGCGCCGCACACGACGAACATCTCGTTCCCGGCGAGGGCACGCAACCGTGCGTGGAGGTGTGTGAGAGCTTGGTCCGCACCGGCTTCTCCGGCCAAGTCGTCGCCGAGATCAACACCCAGAACGCGCGCACCACCAAGGAGCGGGCCGCCATGTTGCACCGCACCCTGGCCTTCGCCCGCGCGCATCTGACTGCCGCGCCCACACCCACCGGCGCCCGACGTGGGTCGCCCGAACCGCCGGTGTGACGCTCGTCGCTACCCCCGCACGGAGAGATGCGGTGCGGCCCGCGCCTCGTTGTACGCTGTACGAACGCCGCTCGGCGACAGTGCGGGCTACGACGCCGCGAACGACGCCATCGGGTGCGGTCGACGGAGGACAGGAGTGAGGATGACGACGGAGCTGACGGCCGACTTCGGCCCGGTGGCCACGACCGACGCGCCGTTCAGCCAGGTGTGCGCGCTGACCGAGGCGCCACCGGCCACGCCGGGGACCGGGCGCTATCTCGGCGTCATCGACGACATCTGGACCATCGGCCCGAAGGTCCACGGCGGGACGATGGTCGCGGCCAGCGCCGCGGCAGCCGCCAATTGGCTGCGCGCGTCCGATCCCGCCCTGGTGGACATGGCCCCGATCGCCGCCAGCTCCGATTTCCTCGGCGCCCCCAATCCCGGCGAGGTCGAATACGAGGTGCGCGTCCGCAAGATCGGCCGCCAGATCTGCCTGGCCGACGCCGACCTCGTCCAAGACGGCCGCGTCCTGGTGCGTACGGCGCTGACGTTCAGCCGCCTCGACGACACCGACCCGATCTACGCGCCGGAGCATGCCGACATGCCCGCCCAGCCGCCTGCCGACGCGATCGGCTACGAGCCCGGTTCGCCGATGGGCGAGATCGTGCACGTGGGCCAGGGCGCGGAGATCTATCTCGACCGCGAGTGGGCGCGGTTCCTCGAAGGCGCGAAGGGCGAACCGCGCCTGCGGCTGTGGATGCGCCCACGCCAGGGTGACGAGCAGGATCCCGAGGTCGCGATGTACTTCGCCATGATGAGCGCCGACATGAGCCCGCCGGTGCCGACCAACCTGGGCCATTTCGGCTGGGCCCCCACCGTGCAGATGACCACCTACCTGCGTCGCAGGCCCGCGCCGGGCTGGCTGCGGATCATCGCCACCACGCACGAGGTGGGCAAGCGCATGTTCGACGAAGATCAACTGGTCCTCGACTCGACCGGTGCGGTCGTCGCGCAGAGTCGTCAGCTGGCGCTCGTTCCCCAGCGCTGAGTCTCCGCGCGCGCCGTCTAGCCTTGAGCCCCATGACGAGAATTGCGGTGATCGGTGGCGGGCGCATCGGGGAGGCCTTGGTCGCGGGGTTGCTGGAGTCCGGGCGGCTGACCAAGGACTTGGTCGTCGTCGAGACCCATCGGGAGCGGGCCCATCAGATCGCTGATCGCTTCGGTATCCGGGTCACCGACGATGTGGCCGATGCCGCCGTCGGCGCGGATTTGCTGGTGATCGCGGTGAAACCGAGCGATGTGGACGCGGTACTCGCGCCGCTGGGCAAGGCGGAGATCGGCAGTGATCGCGATCAGGTGCTGGTCTCGCTCGCGGCCGGTGTGCCGACCGCGCGGCTGGAGGGCAAGTTGCCCGCCGGTTTCCCGGTGGTGCGGGTCATGCCGAACACGCCGATGTTGGTCGGGCAGGGGATGAGCGTCATCGCGCCGGGTCGATACGCGCGCGAGCAGCATCTGGAACTGGTGACCGAGGTGCTCGGCGCGGTCGGCAAGGTCGTCGCGGTGGCGGAGAGCCAGATGGACGCGGTCACCGCGGTGTCCGGTTCGGGGCCCGCCTACTTCTTCCTGGTCGTCGAGGCCATGGTGGACGCGGGCGTCGGGCTCGGGCTCACCAGGGACGTGGCCACTCAGCTCGTCGTGCAGACCATGGTCGGTTCGGCCGCTCTCCTGGACGGCTCCAGCCAGTCCGCCGCGGAACTGCGCGCCGCGGTCACCTCGCCCGCGGGCACGACGGCGGCCGCCATCCGCGAACTCGAGCGCGGAGGACTACGCTCGGCATTCCTGGAGGCCCTTTTCGCGGCCAAGCAAAGGTCGGCCGAACAAGGCGCATCAGCGGAGTGACCGGTCTGTTTGAATTCGGAAAACCCGATTTCTCACACCCGTCGCAGTAACACCACTGGTCCCGCTAAGCTTCAAGGAGCACGTGCGTGTCTGTTCCGCCGGTGGGGAAGCCGGCGGCGCGGACGTGCCGGAGGTCAATGGTGCAATGATGTCTGCGAACAAGATGTCTGCGAATTCCGGAGCGTCCGGCGGCTCCGGTCCCGCGGGCGGTCGGGGGAACGCCCGTCCACAGCGTGAGGCCGCGACGCAGGGGCAACCCGTGCTCGGCGGCGGCACCCAGTTTCTCACCGTCGCCGAAGTGGCGAGTCTGATGCGGGTGTCCAAGATGACGGTCTACCGGCTCGTGCACTCGGGCGAGTTGCCCGCCGTGCGCGTCGGCCGATCGTTCCGGGTACACGCCAAGGCGGTACACGACTATCTGGAAACGTCCTATTTCGACGCCGGATGAGGCGGTTTCGGGACCGGCCGGGCGTGCCGGTACGATAGCTCCTCGGTTCGTGTTCGCCCGCCGGTGGCATCGCTGTTGGTTGCCTCGTGGTATCCGGCGGCGCGAACACGGGGCGTGAGGCTTGCCGAGCGACCCTGGCCCCCGTGGGCCGGGGTCCCGGCGGACGGGCGTCCGGCAATCGCGCACGGGCAGCGTGCGCGCCGAGTAGAGAGAACGCGAGGACAACCCTATGGGTTCTGTGATCAAGAAGCGCCGCAAGCGCATGTCGAAGAAGAAGCACCGCAAGCTGCTTCGCCGTACGCGTGTCCAGCGGCGCAAACTCGGCAAGTAAGGCATCGCTGCGTGATAGCTGCGGGGGCCCGTCACCAATAGGTGACGGGCCTTTTCGTTTGAAATTTCAAATTTTGGAATTATCATTTGTATCGCGTGACTGAAGTCATCGTTAGATCCTGGTTAATACTCTCGGTGGGCGGGTAACGACCCGCTACGCTAGGTGCTGGGAATAATCACAACGGCGACTGGCAGAGGAAGCGGGTGCCGGTGGGTTCTGAGGGTCGGGAAGGACACACACCGAAGGTCGTGCTGGTCACCGGGGCCAGCCGGTTCTTCGGTGGCACGGTCGTCGCCCGGCTCGCCCAGGACGCCGGGATCGAACGCATTCTCGCGGTCGACACGATGACGCCCGGCCGAGAGCTGCAGCGGCGCATGGGCCGCGCCGAGTTCGTGCGCGCGGACATCCGAAACCCGTTGATCCGTAAGGTGATCGATGGTGGCGAGGTGGACACCGTCGTGCACACCGCCTTGCTGACGCGCCCGCCCGCGGGCGGCGGGCGCGCGGTCATGAAGGATCACAACGTCCTCGGCGCGATGCAGCTGTTCGCGGTGTGCCAGAAGGCGTCTTCGGTGCGCCGGGTGGTGCTGCGCTCGTCCTCGGCGGTGTACGGTTGCAGTGCGAAGGACCCTGCGAAATTCAGCGAGGAAATGAGCGCGCGCACACCGCCGCGAGGCGAGTTTGCGCGCGACATGATCGATATAGAGGGTTATGTTCGCGGGCTCGCCCGCCGACGCCCCGATATCGCCACGTCAATTCTGCGATTCGCTCCGATCGTGGGCCCGCGGCTGGCCGCCCGCGGCGTGCAATACTTGCGTTCGCCGGTGACACCTACCGTATTCGGCCGGGACGCCAGGATGCAGCTGCTGCACGAGGAGGACGCGGTGGCCGCGCTGACGCTCGCGGCGCGCACCGCGGCGAGCGGGACGTACAACATCGCGGGTGACGGCTCGCTGTCGTTGTCGCAGGCGGTCCGGCGGGCGGGCCGGATCGAGCTGCCGGTGCCCTTCACGGTGTTCCGCACGGCGGGTCGCTTGCTCATGGGCCCGGTGATGCGGGAGTTCTCCGCCGAACAGCTCGACTATTTCCACTTCGGTTGTGGCCTGAACACCACGCGCATGCGGACCGAACTCGGGTTCGTGCCGCGCTGGACGACGGTGCAGGCGTTCGACGACTTCATAGGGGGCGCAGCGTTGCGGCCCGTGGTCGATCCAGCGTGGATCGACGCCGCAGAACACAAACTGCTCGGCCTGCTCGGGGCCGGTACGGGAGCACACCAATGAACGACGTAGCGAAAGTCATCCAACTCCACGATCTTCAGATCGAGACTCGTCAGCGGCCGGCGCCACGGCGCCTGGCCGCTCCGAGCCCGGTGACATCGCTGAGCGAGCGGCGAGCGGCGGCGGTGCCTCCCGCGCCCGAGTCGCTGTCGGGAATGCTGCGTGGCGCGCTCGGCAAGCAGATCACCAAGACCGCCGATTTCGCCCGGCGCAGGCTCACCGGCGACTATCAGGTCGACGAGTTCGGCTTCGACGAGCACCTGCTCGAATCGGTCATCCTGCCCGCCCTGCGGCCGCTGGCGGACCTGTGGTTCCGGGTGGAGGTCAGCGGGATGGACAACCTCCCGGAGGCCGGTGGCGCGCTGATCGTGGCCAATCACGCGGGCACCATCCCGCTCGACGGCCTGATGCTGCAGCTGGCCGTGCACGACCGGCATCCCAAGCAGCGCGCGTTGCGCCTGCTCGCGGCCGATCTGATCTTCGAGACGCCGGTGCTCGGTGTGCTGGCGCGCCGGGCGGGCCACACCCTGGCCTGCCGGGAGGACGCCGAACGGCTGCTGCGCTCCGGCGAGCTGACCGGTGTGTTTCCGGAAGGGTTCAAGGGCGTCGGCAAGCAGTACTCCGATCGCTACAAGCTGCAGCGCTTCGGCCGGGGCGGCTTCGTGGCCGCGGCGGTGCGCACCGGCGTGCCGATCATCCCCTGCTCCATCGTCGGCTCCGAGGAGATCTACCCGAAGCTGGCCGATCTCAAGCCGCTGGCCCGGCTGCTCGGCCTCCCGTACTTCCCGGTGACGCCGCTGTTCCCGCACCTCGGCGTGCTCGGCGCGGTGCCGCTGCCATCCAAGTGGTACATCGAATTCGGCACCCCCGTCTCGACCACGCCGTACGAGCCGGAAGCCGCCGACGACCCGATGACCATGTTCGAGGTCACCGACCAGGTACGCGAGACCATCCAGCAGACGCTCTACAAGCTGCTCACCAAGCGCCGCAACGTCTTCACGGGGTAAAGACGGTTACTGACCGTCGCGGCGGCGGGTGACCGCCGCGGCGACGGCTCCGCCTGCCGCGCCCAGGGCCAGCGCCGTCGGCACGCCGATCTTGGCGGCCTTGCGACCGGTCCGGAAGTCGCGGATCTCCCAGCCGCGGTTCTTCGCGACTTCGCGGAGATCGGAGTCCGGATTGATCGCCACCGCGGTGCCGACCAGCGAGAGCATCGGCACGTCGTTGTGGCTGTCGGAGTACGCGGTGCACCGCTTGAGGTTCAAGCCCTCGCGGATCGCCAGCGTGCGGACCGCGTGCGCTTTGCCGAGGCCGTGCAGGATGTCGCCGACCAGTCGCCCGGTGAACTTCCCGTCGACGCTCTCGGCCACGGTGCCCAGCGCTCCGGTGAGCCCGAGCCGTTTCGCGATCACCTGCGCCAGCTCCACCGGGGTCGCGGTCACCAGCCACACCTGCTGGCCCGCGTCCAGGTGCATCTGCGCGAGCGCGCGGGTGCCGGGCCAGATCTTGTCGGCGATGATCTCGTCGTAGATCTCCTCGCCCAGCTCGGCCAGTTCGGCGGTCGAGCGCCCGGCGATGAACGCCAGCGCCTTCTCTTTGCCGCTGGCCATGTCGGTGCTGCTCTCCTTGCCGGTGACCCGGAATTTCACCTGCTTCCAGGCGACGTCCACCAGATCGGAGGTCTTGAAGTACTTGCGCGCCGCCAGGCCGCGGGCGAAATGCACGATCGACGCGCCCTGCACCATGGTGTTGTCGACGTCGAAGAACGCCGCCGCCGTCAGATCGCGCGGCGCCTCCGGGGGCTGAGCCTCGCCCGCGGCGAGGTCCGCGTCGTGCAGGGTCAGCGCGGCGTCGGCGCTGGCCTCACCGGCCAGATTGGCCCGCAATTCCTCTTCGCTGGGGCCGAAAGGGCTGCGCGAGATGCGGGCGAGCTGGTCCTGCAGACCCTGCAGGCCTTGGCCCATCTGGCTCAGATTCCACCGCGCCGGAAACTCACCGAATCGTCCCGCGATGAATCCGGCCCTCGCCACCTTCGATCGTTCCGGCACCAGTACCTCCGCCCGTCGCGCGAACCATGTCAACAGTAGCCGGATCGGCTGACAGTGACGGCGGAAGGCGGCGTGCGACACAATCGCGTGGCGGATTAAATACCCGCATGACCAATCCCACACATTCGGTGACATTGCTGACCCGCGCGGGCTGCGGGCTGTGCGCGACCGCACTGGAACAGCTGCGCGCGATCTGCGCCGAATTCGGCATCGAACCGGGGACCGTGGACGTCGACGAAGCCGCCGGCACCGACCCTGGCCTGCGCGCGGAGTACGGCGACCGGCTTCCCGTCGTCCTGCTCGACGGCCGCGAGCACAGCTATTTCGATGTCGACGAGACCCGATTGCGGGCGGACCTGAAGCGCTGAGGCGCCCGTTTTCGGTCCGATTCGGCCGCTGTGCTGGTCGCAGCGGAAAATGAGGCCAATTTCACCGACTTTGTGCAGGGCTTCACAAGCAGTTACGGTGGTGGCACGCGACCCGCATGCCGAGGCTGCGGAGCCGCCCCGAAATCCGAAACTTCGACACCATGGCACCGGACCGCCCCCGGGTCAGAGGGGTCGAGCGACGAACCGGTGCCCGAGCCCGGTACGAGGAGCCGACGACGTGACAGAGCAGCATGAGGCGCCAGGCGGCGTCTCCGGCAGGGCTCTGCAGAAGGACATCCCGCAGGCCACCGTCGCGCGGCTGGCTACCTACCTTCGGGTTCTCGCCATGTTGGCCGACGACGGTGTTGCCATCGTATCGAGTGAGGAACTGGCTGTCGCGGCGGGTGTCAATTCGGCCAAATTGCGCAAGGATCTCTCCTTCCTCGGCCCCAACGGCGTTCGCGGCGTGGGCTACGACGTGGCCAAGCTCCGCTCCCGGATCGAAGACGTGCTGGGGCTGTCGAAGGGCCACCGTGTCGTCCTGGTCGGCGCGGGCAACCTGGGCCGGGCGCTGGTCGGCTACGGCGGGTTCCGGCGGCGCGGTTTCACCGTGGTCGGCATCTTCGACAGCCATCCCGAGGTGATCGGCATGTCGGTCGCCGGTCTGGTGGTGCGCGATGTCGCCGAGCTGGCAAGCGCGGTCGCCGAGCTGGAGCCGACGATCGCGGTCATCACTGTTCCCGACGACGCCGCCCAGGACGTGTGCGACCGGCTCGTCGCGGCCGGACTGCAGTCGATCCTGAGCTTCGCCCCCCGCGAGCTGGTCGCACCGGCGACGGTCGAGGTCCGTCGCGTCGACTTGGCCGTGGAGATGCAGATGCTGTCGTTCGAGCGGGTACGCAACGCGGAGCAGACCCCACTGCCGGAGGTGGCGCACGCCGGATCGGGGCGCATCGCGCATCGGCTGCCGTCGCCGCACGCGGCGCCCGCGCACCCGGCGCTCCAGCACTCGGCAACCTCGCATACGACAACCTCGCATACGGCAACGGAGCCAAACAGCAAGGGATCGGTGGTCACACCATGAGTGTTCTCCTCGTCGGCATCTCGCACCGCAGCGCGCCGGTTCCGGTGCTGGAGAAGGTGGCCGTCACCGATGCCGACCGGCCGAAGCTGATCGACCGTCTACTCGCATCCAGTCACGTGTCCGAGGCGATGATCGTCTCCACCTGCAACCGGGTGGAGGTCTACGCGGTGGTCGACGCCTTCCACGGCGGTCTTGCCGAAATCGGCGACCTGCTGACCAAGCACTCCGGGCTGCCGATGCCCGATCTGACCAAGCACGCCTACGTTCGCTATTCCGAGGCCGCCGCCGAGCATCTGTTCGCGGTGGCCAGCGGCCTGGACTCGATGGTGGTCGGCGAGCAGCAGGTACTCAGCCAGATTCGCGGCGCCTACGCCTCCGCCGACGCGCAGCAGGCGGTCGGGCGGACACTGCACGAATTGGCGCAGCACGCGCTGCGGGTCGGCAAGCGGGTGCACGCGGAAACCGGCATCGACCGCGCGGGCGCGTCGGTGGTGTCGGTCGCGCTGGATCGTGCGCAGCAGGTGCTCGGCCCGCTGGCGGGCCGCACCGCCGCGGTCGTCGGTGCGGGCGCGATGGGGGGTCTGGCGGTCGCGCACCTCTCGCGCGCCGGAATCGGCCGGATCATCGTGGTGAACCGCACTCTCGGGCGGGCGCGCAGACTCGCGGAGACCGCGCGAACGCACGGTGTCGAGGCCGATGCCGTGGAGCTGTCGCGGCTCACCGAGGCGATGTCGGCCTCCGATGTGGTGGTCACCTGTACCGGCGCGGTCGGCGCGGTCGTGACCCTCGCCGACACCCACCGTGCGCTCACCGAACGCGAGCGCGGCGAGGAATTCGCCACGGTGGAGCGGCCGTTGGTGTTCTGCGATCTCGGCTTGCCGCGCGATGTCGAGCACGCCGTGGCGGGGCTGCCCGGCGTCACGCTCATCGACATCGAGAGCTTGCAGCGCGAGCCGGCCGCAGGCGCCGCCGCCGACGACACCGCGGCCGCCCGCTCGATCGTCGCCGACGAACTCGCCAAATACCTCGCCGGACAGCGGATGGCCGAGGTCACCCCGACGGTGGCCGCGTTGCGCCAGCGCGCCGCGGAGGTGGTCGAGGCCGAACTGCTCCGCCTGGATTCGCGGCTGCCCGGCCTGGCCGACCCGGAGCGCGACGAGGTCGCGCGCACGGTGCGCCGGGTCGTCGACAAACTGCTGCACGCGCCGACCGTGCGGGTCAAGCAGCTCGCGTCCACGCCGGGCGGCGACAGCTACGCCGAGGCGCTGCGCGAATTGTTCGAACTCAAGCCCGGTGCGGCGCAGGCGGTCGCCGCGCCGATGGAGATCACCGCAGTCACCGGCGATGGCGCCGAAATCACATTGGCCGACGGGGATATCGCGCTGGCCGACGACTTCACCGCGGGCCATCGCGGCGAGGAACAGGGGCAGACGGCATGACCATGGTGCACCGAGAAGGCAGCGCGACCACGGAGGGCACCCGTACGCCGTGGCGGATCGGCACCCGGGGCAGCCTGCTCGCGCTCACCCAGGCGGGCACGGTGCGTGACGCCCTGATCGCCGCGGGGCAGCCCGCCGAGCTGGTCGTGATCAAGACCGCCGGTGACCTCTCGTCGGACCCGGTGCAGAAGATCGGCGTCGGCGTGTTCACCTCCGCGCTACGCGACGAACTGGCGGCGGGTGCGATCGACATCGCCGTGCACTCCTACAAGGATCTGCCGACCGCGCAGGACCCCCGCTTCACCATCGCCGCCATTCCGCCCAGGGAGGACCCGCGCGACGCGCTGGTCGCCCGCGACGGGCTGGTACTCGGCGAGCTGCCCGCCGGCGCCAAGGTCGGCACGTCCGCGCCGCGCCGCGCCGCCCAGCTGCGGGCGCTCGGGCTGGGCCTGGACATCGTCCCGCTCCGCGGCAACCTGGACACCCGGCTGCGCAAGGTGAGCGAGGGCGAGCTGGACGCCGTCGTGGTGGCCAGAGCCGGACTTGCCCGCATCGACCGGCTGGACGCGGTCACCGAGGCGCTGGAGCCGGTGCAGATGCTCTCCGCCCCCGCCCAGGGCGCGCTCGCGGTGGAATGCCGCAGCGACCACGCCGCCCTGGTGGAGATCCTGTCCGGCTTGGACGACGCGGCCACCCGCGCGTCGGTCGTCGCCGAGCGGTCGTTGCTCGCCGAACTGGAGGCGGGCTGCACCGCGCCGATCGGCGCGCTCGCCGAGGTCGTCGAATCGCTCGACGACGAAGGGCGGATCGTGGACGAGCTCTCGCTGCGCGCGTGCGCGGCGGCGGTCGACGGATCCGACGTGCTGCGCGCGTCGGTGGTCGGCGACCCGGCCGACGCCGAGGAGCTCGGCCGTGCGCTTGCCCGCGAGTTGCTCGACATGGGCGCGCGCGAGTTGCTCGCCGTCGAACCGGACGACGGTTCCCCCACCCGGGCGGTGAGTTCGCCCACCACAGACTTGCCCAACCCCAGCCCAATGGAGAACAGCCGATGAGCGAGTGCCAGCGAGCGAACAACAGGCACAGCCGAGCTCTCGCTCGTGACGGAGCCGAGCGACAGCGAGGCGGAGTCATGAGTGAGCGAAACATAGGCACCGAGCCCTCGGGCATGCCGGAGCCGAGCGAAAGCGAGGTGCTGGCATGAGCCGAGCGACGAAGAAGCACCCCGGTCGGATCCTTTTCGTCGGATCGGGCCCGGGTGACCCGGCGCTGCTCACGGTACGAGCCCGTGAGGTGATCGGACGGGCGACGCTGGCGTTCACCGACCCGGACGTCGACAAGGGCGTGCTCGCCCTCATCGGCACCGCGGTCGAACCAGGGCCCGACGGGGAGCGTCCCGTCGACGTGCGGCCCGCGCTCGGCGAGCCCGCCGAGGTGGCCAAGACGCTGATCGCCGAAGCGCGCGGCGGCCACGACGTGGTGCGCGTCGTCGCGGGCGACCCGCTGACCACCGACTCGGTGATCGCCGAGGTCAACGCCGTCACGCGGTCGCACATGGTCTTCGAGGTGCTGCCCGGCCTGCCCAACGGCTCCGCGGTCCCCAGCTACGCGGGCATCGCGCTCGGGTCCGGGCACACCGAGGCCGACGTGCGCGGCGAGGTCGATTGGGCCGCGCTGGCGGCCGCACCCGGCCCGCTCGTGCTCCACGCGACCTCCGGGCATCTCGCCGAGACGGCGAGCGCCCTGGTCGAGCACGGCATGGCTCCGCAGACCCCGGTCGCGGTGACGGTACGGGGCACCACCCGCCAGCAGCGCACCATCGAGGCCACCCTGGCCACGCTGAACAGCGCGGCCTCCGAGCTGGTCGGCCCCTTGGTGGTGACCATCGGCAAGGTGGTCGCGCACCGCTCGAAGATGTCCTGGTGGGAGTCACGCGCGCTGTACGGCTGGACCGTGCTCGTGCCGCGCACCAAGGATCAGGCCGCGGAGATGAGCGAGCGGCTCGTCACGCACGGCGCCATCCCGATGGAGGTGCCGACCATCGCGGTCGAGCCCCCGCGCAGCCCCGCCCAGATGGAGCGCGCGGTCAAGGGGTTGGTCGACGGGCGCTACCAGTGGGTGGTGTTCACCTCCACCAACGCGGTGCGCGCGGTCTGGGAGAAGTTCGCCGAGTTCGGTCTCGACGCGCGGGCGTTCTCCGGCGTGAAGATCGCCTGCGTCGGCGAGGCCACCGCGGACAAGGTGCGCTCGTTCGGCATCAACCCCGAGCTGGTGCCCAGCGGTGAGCAGTCCTCCGAAGGCCTGCTGGCCGACTTCCCGCCCTACGACGACGTGTTCGACCCGGTGAACCGGGTACTGCTGCCGCGCGCCGACATCGCCACCGAGACGCTGGCCGAAGGGCTGCGCGACCGCGGCTGGGAGATCGACGACGTCACCGCCTACCGCACGGTGCGCGCCTCGCCGCCGCCCGCGGAGACCCGCGAGATGATCAAGACCGGCGGCTTCGACGCCGTCCTGTTCACCTCGTCCTCCACGGTGCGCAATCTGGTCGGCATCGCGGGCAAGCCGCACGCGCGCACCATCGTGGCGTGCATCGGCCCCAAGACCGCCGAAACCGCCATCGAATTCGGCCTGCGCGTGGACGTGCAGCCCGAGGTGGCCCAGGTCGGTCCGCTGGTCGAAGCGCTGGCCGAGCACGCGGCCCGGCTGCGTGCGGAGGGGCTGTTGCCGCCGCCGCGCAAGAAGAGCCGCCGCAGCCGGTAACCGGGTCGGTCCTGGCAGCTCCTATCGTGAACAGCGCATGCTCGGTTTCGCTTCGCTCGACCCCGGAGCTTGGTCAGTGTGCTGAGGTCAGGGGCGGCCGTTGTGGCCTGGTCGCCAGGCGGATATGCGTGCTGCCGCGTCACTCGGCCTGGAGTAGAGGAGGGCGCACCGCCCTACCGTGGCGGAGGCTGCAGAGCCGATGGTCGGCCGCACCTCCGCGCGTTGGGCGCGGTCGTGCCGATCACGGCTCGAGCTGGGCCGGGGAGTTCGTTCGTGAACACCCCGCACGGTTGCCAGCAATCCGTCGAGAGCCGGTCAGGTCGGCGGTTTCCCTTGCCCGCGCGCCGCTCCCTCACTGCTACGGCGATTCAGCACGGCCGGCCGGCCGATCCCGGCCGAAGTGTGCTCGGCCCGGGCATATCGGATCGGCGCGCGGCGGGCAGCGTCACCTATCCGGTCTCAGTACCGCTTACGCATCAGGGTGCGAACCATGGAACAGGTGGCGTCGGAGGGCGGTCTGATGCCGATCACTTCGGCGGTGTGCCGGATCCGCTTGTTCGTGGCGTAACTCGGTGCGTAGACGCCCGAGTCCAGCAGCGCGATCGCCAGGCGCATCGCCTTCAGCCGCCGGTTGTGCATCACGTACCACGCCCGGGGGCGGCCCGCGGGCAGCGGGCGCTTCTGCAGCGGTGCGTAGGGGCGATCGATGAGAACGGTTTGCGGTGTGCGCATTGGCATCCCTCCCGTGGCGATCGGGGGCAGGCGAGCCCCCTCGAACGTACCTTCGATTCTACCTTCGGGTACCGACAAACTTCGCTGGCCACAAAGGTTTTCGAGCCGCAGCGGGTGGGTTCACAGATCGTGCAGCAACCGCAGCGACTGTGGATGTCCCAGTGCGGCGGCACGTTCGAGCCACTGCCGTGCTTCCCGCTGCGCGGGCGTGCGGCCGGTCGCGATGGCGGCGGCGGTTCGCAGCACCTCGGGATCGGTGAGATCACCTGCCAGATACGGCGTATTCGACGCGCGCAGCAATAGTGCGAGGTGGAACATCGAGTCCGGGTCGCCCGCTTCGGCGCCCTTGCGCAGCCAGCGCTCACCCTCGATCCGTTCTCCCCGGTCCAGATGCAGGGCACCCAGCACCGCCAACGCGTCGGTTCTTCCGCGGCGCGCGGCCTCGGTGAGCAGTTCCATCGCGCGGTCGGTTTCGCCGCGGCGCGCCAGGTGCAGGCCGAGACTGCGCATGGCCGTAGGGTTTCCGGCACGGACCGCGCGTTCGTACCACTGCTCGGCCTCGTCGTCCCGGCCGCGCCGATTGGCGAGAACGCCCATGTTGCAGAGCGCTTCGGGCAATCCCCGATCGGCGGCGGGACGCAGCCAGCGCTCGGCTTCATCGAGATTTCCACGTTCCACGTGCAGCAGGCCCAGCTGCACCCCCGCGGGCTCGTTGCCGCGCGCGGCGGCGTCCTCCAGCCAGCGGATCCCCTCGCCGAGCCGGCCGTCGGCTCCCAGCAGCGCGCCCAGCATCCCCATCGCGGGCACGCTGCCGCCCGCGGCGGCCCGGCGCAGCCAATGCTCGGCGCCCGCGGCGTCGCCCGCGTCCCACAGCGCCTCGGCGCGCCGTTGCATGGCGAGCAGTTCGACCTCACTCGGCGGCTCGGTCATCTCAGCACCCTCGCCTCGCGACACTCCGCGACAATCACGCTCCCCATCATCGCGCCTGCTCGACCGGGGCACGGTACCCGTGCTCGCGCGCGTACGCGGCCAGCTGCGCGTCGTAGTTGCGCAGGCTGTCCAGCAGCCAGGTGTGTCCAGTGTCCTTGACGACCACGATCGGCCCTCGGGTGCCCGGCGGGAACGTGGGGACGGCGCCCTCGGTGTACCAGGACGTGGTCGACCAAGGGAAGATGAAGGCCCAGCCGATGTCGGCGACTCGCTGCGGCGGTCCCAGCTGCAACGGATCGGCCGGGGTGGAAATTCGCGCGCTGTGCTCGGCGAGGGCATGCCGCGCGCTGTTGCGGGCCACCCGCACGTCCAACGGTCCGGTGGAGGTGTTCGGGAACGGCAAGGTCGCCTCGGCCGCGGCCAGCAGCCGTCGGCCCGCCTCCGGAGCGACTGGACACGGCCTGCTGCGCAGGCCGACGAAGACGGTGCGGGTGTCGGAGAAACGCAGCTGGACGAGGACGTCCTCGGTGCCGCCGACCAGGTGGGTGCCCCGGCTGCGCGCCCATTCGGGCTCGTCGGGATAGATGCCGAGGGTGGCAAAGGCAACGTGCGCGCAGGGCATAACCTGCGGCTCGGCCGCCTGCCGTGCGACGAACTCCACGCTGATGTTTTCCCAGCCGCCGTCGGCGTCGTACCAGATCCGCAACGCGGCCGCGGGCGTGGGCAGGCCGTCGGTGAGCACCGGCCACCAGTCCGACAGCAGCACCGCCACCCACGACTCGAAGTCGGCGGCTCTGGCCAGCGAGATGTCGATGTGCGGATCGGTCATCCTGTCCCCCAGCGGGTCTCGCCTAGTCGGAGTATGCGCCTTCGCGCGGGGGTGGAGGTGAGATTTCACACACCGTTATCAGTCGGATGACGTGTCTTGTCGGCGGGTCGCGCGCGGCGGCTGTCCCAGAGAGCCGGGACGAGGGTCCGGCGCCGCCCACGGGTGCTCGCGACAGCGGATCGCACCGGGCGTATCGTGCGATTCATGACCGGAATGGACCGCCCGCGGCGGTTGCGCCGTACCCCGGCTTTGCGCCGTCTCGTGGCCGAAACCACACTGGAACCACGGCAATTGGTACTGCCGATGTTCGTGGCCGACGGCTTGGCGGAGCCGCGCTCGATCAGCTCCATGCCGGGCGTGGTGCAGCACTCGCTGGACTCGCTGCGCAAGACGGCTGTCGAGGCGGTCACGGCGGGTGTCGGCGGCATCATGCTGTTCGGTGTGCCGCGTCCGGAGGACAAGGACGCCGTCGGCAGCGCGGCCAGTGATCCGCAGGGCATCCTCAACCGCGGACTGCGCGTGCTCGCAGACGAGGTGGGGGGCTCGACCGTGGTCATGGCCGACACCTGCCTGGACGAGTTCACCGACCACGGCCACTGCGGTGTGCTCACCGCCGAAGGCACGGTCGACAACGACGCGACGCTGGAGCGGTACGTCGAGATGGCCCTCGCCCAGGCCGAGGCCGGGGCCGACCTGCTCGGTACCAGCGGCATGATGGACGGCCAGGTCGGCGCGATCCGGCGGGGCCTGGACGCTGCGGGGCGCATCGACACCGGCATCCTGGCCTATTCCGCGAAATACGCCTCGGCGTTCTACGGCCCCTTCCGGGAGGCCGTCGGTTCCTCGCTGGAAGGCGACCGGCGCACCTACCAGCAGGACCCGGCCAACCGCCGCGAAGCCATCCGTGAGCTGGAGCTGGACTTGGCCGAGGGCGCGGACATCGTGATGGTCAAGCCTGCGATGTCGTATCTGGACATCCTGCGCGAGGTCGCCGATCGCTCGACGGTCCCGGTCGCTGCCTACCAGATCTCCGGTGAGTACGCGATGATCACCGCCGCCGCCGAGCGCGGCTGGATCGACCGCCGCGGCGCCGTCCTCGAGTCGTTGTTGGGCATTCGCCGGGCCGGTGCGGACATCGTGCTCACCTACTGGGCGACCGAGGCCGCGCACTGGCTGTCGTGACGAATATGGCGGGACCGTTCGCCGCGGGCCCGGTCCGTCCCCCGATGCCGGAGGATGTCGGTACCGCGCGGCAGCTGTGGTGGGGTGTCATCGGCTTCGGCGTGGTGCAGTTGATCGCCTCGATCGTCGCCGCGCTGGATCGTCGGCGCACTTTCGCCGAAGAGGTGTTCGAGCAAGCCAGGGTGCAGGATCCGCAGGTCACGTTGGCCAGCGCCGAACTGATGGTGTCGCTGGTCTACGTGTTCGTCGTCCTGCTCGGCCTGGGCGTCGCGGCGCTGGCTTCGGTGATCGTGTACCAGTTCGGGCGCGGCAAGCTGTGGGCGCGCACCATGCTGACGGTGCTCGGCGCGTGGGTGGTCGTGATCGGCGTCGGCGCGTTGCTGGCGATCGAGGCGGTGACCGGGACGGCCTCGCTCGTCGCGGGCGGCGCTTCGATCGTGCAGGCCGTGCTCGCCGCCGGTGCGATCTATCTGTCCCACCGGCCCGAATCCACCACGTACTTCCAACTGGGCAGGCGCTGAGCGCCTGGATGGAACACGTTCCCAATTTGTCCGAGACAGTCCGGCATGTATGGTGAGGGTTGTCACAGTGGACGTGGGAACCGGTGGTCTTTTGTCGTGCGTTGACTCGCATTACGTGCGTGATCTCGGCAGACGGCTCCGGAGGATCGGAGGCATCGATGCGAGTGGTGATCCAGCAGCCGCACAGCATTCGGCGGGATCTGGCCGTCTTGAGCCTGCTGATTCTGTTCGCCGTGCTGACCGTCGCCGTGCTGTTGCTGCCCGGCCTGACTCGCTGATTCCGCTTTTCGTCGCGTCGGCGCGCGCTGCCGTGATGGGCCTGGCGTGACCGCCGCGACAGTCCTGTTCGTCGAGCCGGGCGCTCGCTGGCGCGCGGTGGCCTACGGGCCGATCCTGTGCCTCGCGGTTCTCGTCCTGGAAATCGTCACCGGTGGCGCCGTGCACTGGTTCGCCCTCGTTTTCTGTGCCGCGCTGATCGCGGGCTTCGTGGCGTTGCAGGTGGTCGCGGGCAAGCGGCACGTCAGCGTGGAGCTCACCACGGAGACGCTGCGTGCGGGCACCGAATCGCTGCCGCTGTGCTCGATCGCGGAAGTCCTTCCCGAGCGGGACGAGGACTCCTGGGACGAGCAAGAGTGGGAATCGGCACGAGCGCTCGGTGAGCTGACCGGCGTGCCGCGCCGCCGCACCGGCATCGGATTGCGGCTGGCCGACGGCGGCTTGGTGCAGGCCTGGGCCAGAGACCACAAGACGTTGCGCACGGCGTTGACCGAAGCCGTGGAGCGCAGTGCGGATGGAGCGGACCGATGAGGCGCTGGATAGTCGCGGTGCTCGTGGAACTGGACCTGTTCGTACTAGCCCTGCTGGGGGCGGTGCTGAGCGCGCGCACCGGCGTGCGCACCACCGACTTCGCGCCGGCGGGCGACGCCCCGGCTTTCACCGCGACCCGCTACGCCGGACCTTGGTGGCTGTTGGCCGCCGCGCTCGTCGCGGTGGCAGGCGTGCTCGCCATCGACGCCGCGGCCCGGATCGTGCGCGGTCTGCGCGCCGGGCGCTGATCGGCGCGAATACGCTTGCCGCCGTTTGACGTGGGGGAGCACGGGAACGCCAACTCCATGAAACCAATCGTCCAGCGAACACTTTTCGGCGCGGTGGCGACCGGTGTGATCGCCGCGGCCGTGCCCGCCACCGCGTCCGCCGAAACCGTTCCGGCGCCGCCTGTTCCGGCGACACCGGTATTCGCGGCCACTCCGCCCGCGCCGTTGCTGCACGCCTTGCCCACGCCGCTGGCCTGCCTGGTGACCACCGGGTTCGCCAAGTTCTGCCTGGGCCTGACGTAGCCGCAGGTTGCCCAGCGAAGCGTTGCGCACGGCGCGACGAGTTACCGTGTGACCGCGCGCTGTCGGGTGCCCGACGCCCACCCGGCCGCACTTTGGCCGGAGTGCCCCTGTGGCCGTTAGTATTTCGGCCGTAGTTCGAACGTGCGTCGATGAAGGAAAGTGCTTGATGAACCGGTTCGCCGTGAAGATCTGTGCCGCGTTTGCCGTGGCCGCCGCCCTCGGGATCGGGGCCGCGCCCGCGGGCGCCGACCCGGGACTGCCCCTGGAGGACGCGAGCCCGGTCGACGCGCCGATCCTCGTGCCGGACTCCGGTTCGGCGGGCCCCTACAACGGGTTCATGTGCTTCCTGCACACCATGTCGGCGCAAGTCCCCTGCATGTACGCCTGACGGCGGAGGCGCGGGCGCCCGCTCAGTTCCAGTGCTGGTAGACGTCCAGCACGCGGCCGTTGCGGGCGCCGGGAGCGTTCAGATACACGGTGACCGTCCCGTCCGGATGGCCGGCCGCCTCCAGGACCACTTGGCGAAGCGTGGCGTGCACCGCGCCGCGCTCGTCCCGGTGGATCGCGGAGTCGCTTTTCAGCCCGGCGCCGATCCGGTTCGGCGGGACGACCATGGTGACCAGCGCTGGAATGGGTCCGGCGGCCAGAGCGGCGGTAGCCGTGTGGTCCAGGGGGATGGCCAGTCGCGCTTGGTCGAGTTGATCCAGCGGCTGCGCGGCGGCGGACCCGGCGCCGAGGGCCACGATGGCCCCCGCGACGACGGCGAGCACACCCACGCTGACGATGGCAATCCGCATGCAGACCCTCCCTGGCGGTGGACGAATGTGAGCTGAGACTACGCACCGGCAACCGTTCAGCGATCAAAATTCGCGCGAACATCACCTCGGCGTGTTGCCGGGCGGCTGCGGCCTGCATCACTGCACTACACCCTGTCGTCGAACCGATTTTCCGGTGCTGAGAGACTGGAAAGCGTGAGTTCTTCTCCGCGCGTGACCAGTGCAGCGGTGCCGGTTTCCGCTCAGCTCTTCGACCGGGCGAGTTCGGTGATTCCGGGTGGCGTCAACTCTCCGGTACGGGCATTTCGATCCGTCGGCGGCACACCGCGATTCATCGCCTCGGCCGACGGCTGCACGCTCGTCGACGCCGACGGCAACGAGTACGTGGACCTGGTCTGCTCGTGGGGGCCGATGATCCTCGGCCACGCGCACCCCGCGGTCGTCGAGGCGGTGCGCAGGGCAGCGGGCGGCGGCCTGTCCTTCGGGGCGCCCACCGAGGCCGAGATCGAACTCGCCGAGGCGATCGTGCAGCGGGTCGCGCCGGTGGAACGGGTGCGACTGGTGAACTCCGGCACCGAGGCCACCATGAGCGCGGTCCGGCTGGCCCGCGGCTACACCGGCCGCACCAAGATCATCAAATTCGCCGGTTGCTATCACGGCCACGTCGACGCGCTGCTGGCCGACGCGGGCTCCGGTGTCGCCACGCTCGGACTGCCCACCTCGCCGGGCGTGACGGGCGCGCAGGCGGCCGACACCATCGTGCTGCCCTACAACGACCTCGAGGCCGTCGCGGACGCGTTCGCCGCGAATCCCGGCGAGATCGCCTGCGTGATCACCGAGGCGGCGGCGGGGAATATGGGCGCGGTCGCGCCGCTGCCCGGCTTCAACGCCGGTCTGCGCACGCTCGCCACCGAGCACGGTGCGCTGTTGGTCATGGACGAGGTGATGACGGGCTTCCGGGTCAGCCGCGCGGGCTGGTTCGGCAGGGAAGGCGTCGCGGGCGACCTCTACACCTTCGGCAAGGTGATGAGCGGTGGGCTGCCCGCGGCCGCGTTCGGCGGGCGCGCCGAGATCATGAATCACCTCGCGCCGCTCGGGCCGGTCTACCAGGCGGGCACGTTGTCCGGTAACCCGGTGGCGGTGGCCGCGGGCCTCGCCACGCTGCGGGCGGCCGACGACGCGGTCTATGCCGCGCTGGACCGCAACGCGCAGCGGCTCGGCGATCTGTTCACATCGGCGCTGACGGCCGCAGGGGTCGGGCACCGAGTCCAGTTCGCGGGCAATATGGTGAGCGTGTTCTTCGCCGAACGCCCGGTCACCGACTACGCCGCCGCCAAGGCGAGTCAGACCTGGCGCTACCCCGCGTTCTTCCACGCCCTGCTCGACGGCGGCGTGTACGCGCCGCCGAGCGCGTTCGAAGCGTGGTTCGTCTCCGCGGCGCTCGACGAGGACGCGTTCGACCGTATCGCTGCCGCCCTGCCCGCCGCCGCGCACGCGGCGGCGGCCGCCACCCCCGAAGGATCCCGCGCGTGAGCTCCGATCTCGATCAGCCCGATGCCGACCGGCGCGATCTAACCAAGCCGTCCGCCGAGCTTGATGTGTCCGCGACGAACGGTGCGGTCGCCGCGGCGCCTGCCGCCGCTTCCGCCGCGGAAGCCACAGTGATCGACGCGGGTGCTCACTTCGCGGCGGCCGCCGGGTCGAACGCCCCGGTCGGCGCGGCGCGCGAAGGGGACGAGGCAGCCCCGGCCGAGAACGAGGCCGGGACCGAGCGCGCCGACAGCCGGACCGGCGCGGCCGAACGGGCGCACGACGGCGGCGCCGCCCCGATCGAGACCATCGTGCACGTGTTGCGGCACGGCGAGGTGCACAACCCGAACGGCATCCTCTACGGCCGCCTGCCCGGTTTCAGCCTCTCGGTGGCGGGGCGAGCGCAGGCCGCCGCCGTCGCGCGGACTCTGGCCGATCACGACATCGCGCTGGTCATCGCCTCCCCGCTGCAGCGCGCCCAGGAGACCGCCGAGCCGATCGCCGCCCAGCACGACGTCATCGTGCGCACCGACGAGAACCTCATCGAGGCGGGCAACACCTTCGAGGGCCTGCGCGTCTCGGTCGGTGACGGCGCACTGCGCAAGCCGCGGCACTGGTGGAAGCTGCGCGACCCATTCACCCCGTCCTGGGGCGAGCCCTATCTGCAGATCGCGCACCGGATGCTGGCCGCGGTGAACAAAGCCCGAGTCGAAGCGGCCGGGCGCGAGGCGGTGCTGGTGTCCCACCAGCTACCGGTGTGGACGCTGCGGCGATTCCTCCAGGGGCAGCGCCTCTGGCACGATCCGCGCCAGCGGCAATGCTCACTCGCGTCGCTGACCTCGCTGGTCTATCACGGCGACACGCTCGTCGACATCGTCTACTCCGAGCCCGCAGGCGGTTCGGACCCCTCGGTACACGGCGCATGACTCGCTCCACCGCGTTCCCCACTCCGCCCTCGGCACGCCCCGGACGGGTGCTGCCGGTGCTGCTCGCATGCGTGGCGCTGATCGCCGCGCTCGCGGGTTGTTCGACCGGTTCGGACGCGGTGGCCTCGGGTGGCACCTTCGAATTCGTCTCGCCCGGCGGCAAGACCGACATTCTCTACGACCCGCCCGCCTCGCGCGGCACCATCGGTGAACTGGCCGGCCCGGACCTGATGACAGCGGGCAAGACCATCGCGGTGGAGGACTACGCGGGCAAGGTCGTGGTGCTCAACCTGTGGGGCCAGTGGTGCGGGCCGTGCCGCGCGGAGGCGCCCGCCCTGGAGAAGGTCTACGAGGCGACCAAGGACAAGGGCGTCGCCTTCCTCGGCATCAACGTCCGCGATCCGCAACAGGACAAGGCCCAGGACTTCATGGTCGACAACAAAGTCGGCTACGCGTCCATCTACGACCCGTCGATGCGCACCTTGCTCGCGCTCGGCGGGAACTTCCCTACCAGTGTCATCCCCACCACTCTGGTCCTCGACCGGCAACATCGGGTCGCCGCGGTCTTCCTGCGGTCCCTGCTGGCCGAGGATCTGCAGCCAATTGTCGAACGCATCGCCTCGGAGGAAAAACAGTGAATCGCGACCGTCGCACCCGCCACCTGCGCGCCTGCCGGCCCCGGCAGGGCGCTCGACGCATCGGCGGCGGATGGGCCGTCGACGACCGGTGGGCGGGTATCGCCACCGTGCCGCGGAGCGTCGCCGCCGAGTCCTTGCTGGACTTCGCGGTGTTCGACGGGGCCGAGGAACCCGCCGCCACAGAGCGGAAGGTTTCGCCGCGCCGCGCCGCCGGACGCTCGCAGGACACGCGGGAGGAATCGGTGTGACACCCGAGCGCAACGCGCCCCGTGCCGGGGAGGACCTGTGACGGTGCTCGCCGGAGTCGGTGATTCGTTCCAGCAGACGGCGGCCTCCGGGCCGCTGCTGCTGGCGCTCGGCGCGTGCCTGCTCGCGGGTCTGGTGTCGTTCGCCTCGCCGTGTGTGGTTCCCCTCGTGCCGGGGTACCTGTCCTACCTGGCCGGCCTGGTCGGTGCGGAAGCGCCGCCCGCCACGGTCGCGCAGGCGGCCGGGACCCGCGCGGCCGGACCGGGTTCGGCGGCCGTCGCGCAGCCCCTTCGCTCGGGACGGATGCGGGTCGCCGGTGCGGCCGGTTTGTTCGTCGCCGGTTTCACCGTGGTCTTCGTGCTCGCCACCGCGACCGTTTTCGGCGTCATCCAGACCTTGAACGTGAATCGGGAACTGCTGCAACGCATCGGTGGCGTGGTGACGATCCTGATGGGCTTGGTCTTCATAGGTCTGGTGCCCGCGTTGCAGCGTGACACGCGGATGGAGCCGCGCAGGCTCACCAGCATCATGGGCGCGCCGCTGCTGGGCGGGGTGTTCGCGCTGGGTTGGACGCCGTGTCTGGGCCCCACGCTGTCGGGCGTCATGGCGGTGGCCGCGGGCACCGACGGCACGACGGCCGTGCGCGGGGTGGCCCTCATCGTCGCCTACTGTCTCGGCCTCGGTCTGCCGTTCGTGGTGCTCGCGTTCGGGTCGGCGAGCGCGTTGCGGGGGGTCGGCTGGTTGCGTCGTAATTCCCGCACCATCCAGATCATCGGGGGCATGCTGCTCGTCGCGGTCGGTGTCGCACTGGTCACCGGCGCGTGGGACCAGTTCGTCGCCTGGGTGCGCGACGCGTTCGTCTCCGAGGTGACCTTGCCGATATGACCGTGACCGGCCAGCCGACGAGCGAAACTCCCGTACGCCCACCGCACCGATCCCCGGCCGGAAGGGCGTGGGCGTTCCTGCGCAACACCTGGCGCGGACTCACCAGCATGCGCACCGCCTTGGTGCTGCTGTTCCTGCTGGCCTTGGCCGCGATCCCCGGTGCGCTGCTGCCGCAGCGGAACCTCAACGAGCAGAAGGTCGAGCAGTACATCGCCGACCGGCCCACGCTCGGCCCGTGGATGGACCGGTTCGAGCTGTTCGACGTGTTCTCCAGTTTCTGGTTCACCGCCGTCTACGTATTGCTGTTCATCTCGCTCGTCGGTTGCATCTTGCCGCGTACGCTCGACCACTACCGCGCTCTGCGCACACCACCGGTGCGGGCGCCGCGCAACCTGACCAGGCTGCCGCACCATCACTCGGAACGCGTCGAGCAGTCGCCCCGGGAACTCGTCGACCACGCCCGCGCCCAGCTGCGCGGCTGGCGCACCGAGGTCCGCCCCGGTCCCCGCGAGGGCGAACTGGCGCTGTCGGCGGAGAAGGGCTACTCCCGCGAGCTCGGCAACCTGGTGTTCCATCTCGCGCTGGTCGGGCTGCTGGTCGCCATCGCGGTGGGCAAGCTGTTCGGGTGCGAGGGCAGCGTCATCGTGCTGGCGAACAACGGCCCTGGCTTCTGCACCACCTCGCCCGCGGTGTTC
The DNA here is from genome assembly GCA_019930625.1 of Nocardia asteroides. Taxonomy (NCBI): domain Bacteria; kingdom Bacillati; phylum Actinomycetota; class Actinomycetes; order Mycobacteriales; family Nocardiaceae; genus Nocardia; species Nocardia asteroides. The sequence goes on along the minus strand of CP082844.1, from coordinate 1,231,495 downwards.
GACTCCTTCAAAGCGGGCAACGTCAACGACGGCACCGGCATGACCCCGATCTGCGTACGGGTGAAGGATTTCAAGGCCGATTACCTGACCAACGGGCAAGCCGAGATGTTCACGGCCAACCTCGCCTACCAGGCGGGCGAGGACCTGCGGACGCACACCTGGCGCGACACCCGGGTGCAGGTCAACCATCCGTTGCGCGTCGCGGGCGACCGGCTCTACCTGCAGGGGCACGGTTACGCACCGACTTTCACCGTCACCTTCCCCAACGGCCAGACCCGCACCGAGTCCATCCAGTGGCGTCCCGACGACGCCTCGACGTTCCTGTCCAGCGGCGTGCTGCGGATCGACCCGCCCGGTGGCATGTATGCCACCGACGAGGAGCGCCGGAAGAACCAGATCGCGATCGAGGGGCTGTTCGCGCCCACCGCGATGTTCCACGGGTCACTGCTGACCTCGGCGTTCCCCGCGATGAACGATCCGGCCGTCGCGGTCGACATCTATCGCGGTGACACCGGCCTGGACACCGGGAAGCCGCAGTCGTTGTTCGCCCTGGACCCCGAACAGGTCAAACAGGGCCGGCTGACCAAGGAGGCCAGGGTCAATCTGCGTCCTGGCGAGTCGACCACACTGCCGAACGGCACCAAGGTCAGCTTCGACGGTGCGCACGAGTTCGTGAATATCCAGGTCTCGCACGACCCCGCTCAGCAGTGGGTGCTGGTGAGCGCGCTGTTGATGATGGCGGGCCTGCTGGCTTCACTGCTGATCAAACGCAGGCGGATCTGGGTGCGGGTCTATCCGGCCGAGGACCCAGCCGGTACCGTTGGTCAACGACGCACTGTAGTAGAAATGGGCGGGCTCGCCAGGACCGACCAGGCGGGCTGGGGCGGCGAGTTCGACCGGCTGCGCGCCCGCCTGCTCGACACGGGCGCCGAGACCACTGTGGCGCGGGGCGCCGAGACCACTGTGGCGCGGGGCGCCGAGACCACTGTGGCGCGGGGCGCCGAGACCACTGTGGCGCGGGGCGCCGAGACCACTGTGGCGCGGGGCGCCGAGACCACGGGAGAGTGAACATGCCGATCGACGAGACCATCGCCAGGTACAGCGATTTCGCCTTCAAGACGGCGATCGTGGTGTACGCGCTGGTGCTGGTGCTGCTGATCTGGCAGTACGCGACGGCGCGCAGCCGCCAGGTCGCCGAGCGCGAGCTGGTGACGGTGGGCGGCGGATCGATACCGCAGGGGCCGGGCCGAATCACCGAGCCCGCGCGGCGGCCGCTGTCGGAGCGGCTGGGCAACATGGCGTTCTCGGTGCTGATGGTCGCCATCGCCCTGCACGTGGGCGCGATCGCGTTGCGCGGCTTCTCGACCCACCGTTTCCCGCTGGGCAACATGTACGAGTTCGTCACGATGGCGACCGCCGCCGCCGTTGTGGTGGGTCTGGTGTTCCTGCGCGATCAGCGCTACCGCGGTATCTGGGCTTTCGTGCTGGTGCCGGTGCTGCTCCTGCTGTTCCTCGCGGGCACCGTGCTCTACGCCGACGCCGCGCCCGTGGTGCCCGCCCTGCGGTCGTTCTGGCTGCCGCTGCACGTCACCATCGTCGCCATCGGCAGCGGCGTGTTCCTGTTCGCGGGCGTGGCGAGCATGCTCTTCCTGTACCGCCTGCGCCAGCCCCAGGGCCAGGAGTCGAACAACATTCTGGGCGCGATCGCCCGCCGCCTGCCCGACGCCCGCACCCTGGACCGGCTGGCCTACAAAACCACCATCATCGGCTTCCCGCTGTTCGGCGCGGGTGTCATCCTGGGCGCCATCTGGGCCGAGGCCGCTTGGGGCCGCTTCTGGGGCTGGGACCCGAAGGAAACCTGCTCCTTCATCGCCTGGGTCCTCTACGCCGCCTACTTGCACGCCCGCGCCACCTCCGGCTGGCGCGACACCAAGGCCGCCTGGATCAACATCGCCGCCTTCGTCGCCATGCTGTTCAACCTGTTCATTATCAACATGGTGATCAGCGGGCTGCATTCGTATGCGGGGTTGAACTGATAGGGCTTGACCAGCGCTTTCGTGCGTTTAGTGCGCTACTCGGCATGGTCGCTCGCGGCGTCGGTACGCAGTGAGTACGCAGTAGTGCCGAGTCTGTCCTTGAGTACGCCGCCGACCGCTGCCCGCGTCGTCTCGTCGGCATCCGGCCACAGGTGGGCGTAGTAGCGCAAGGTGGTCACCACGCTGCCGTGTCGGACACGAGCCTGCACGGTCTTGATGTCGGCGCCCTGGCGGATCAGGAGCGAGGCGTAGTGCGGTGAGGAACCGGCCGTCGTGGATGCAGTGCCGCAGGTCTTGGAAGCTGAAGCCGTCAGGGAGACCAGCAATCTGCTCCTTCACTCCGCGCAGGTTCCAGCCGATCACCCATGGTGACGCCGCGTTGCCCAGCTCGTCGCACACCACGTGCTCTCCGCTGTACTCCTGCGTCGATTCCTTCAACAGCTGAACGAGTTCGGCAGGGATTGGCACCGGTGTGTCGCTGGCCCTTTGTCTTCAGTGGCCGGTCCGGCCATTGGCGTTGCGGATAGACGACGCCGTGGTCATGTGCGGGTTGCGATTCTCCTCGGCGCTTTCGTCGGACTACGGATCTCGGAGGCGGCAGGGCTCCGCGTCGAAGACATCGACTTCGCGGCTCTGTGTCGATCGGGATACCGCGCAGGTACGGGGTGGAGGAAGGACGCGAACGCCCCTTCTTCGACGCGGTCGATATGGTTTCGCAAACGACGGTCGAAGGCATCCTGAACCGCCTGGTCGATCGCATCGTCTCAGCAAGCGATCGAGCCCACGGCCGAGACGGTGCCGGAGGGGGACGCAGTCGTAATTTGTGGTCCGAAGTCCGCGCCTGTAGCGCGGACATTACTTGCCGCCGATCCCGTTTTGAGCTTTGTGCAGGATGGCGGCGGTCGATGGTGGATCAGGGGCGACACAGACGCCGGCCACCTCTGGTTCGACTCTCCATATCGTCGCGTTGACCCCATCCGGTCGGACGTCGGCTACTTCGCCCGGCATGTGTCGCGGACGAGGGTGATCGTTCACGTTGCGGGAGTGACCAGCGTGGGATCGCTCGGCGTCATCCACTGGTTGGACCAGAATCTACCGATGCTCTTCTCGGGCAACGAGAACAACTCGGTGAGCGGAGTCGTCCAATGCGAGTTCGATGACCAGTTCGCGATCGAGTCCAGCCGTCTCGTCGCTGGCCCCTACGTCTGGTGAGATGATGGCCGCACCGCGCATATGCACAGCGGAGTCGGATGAGGATCACCTGTTCGTAACCCGGTCCGGTGTTGTAGTCCTCGACGGCGCAACCTCGCATCGATCCGTAAATGGGCCAACAGGTGGGCAGTACGCCGAGAAACTCGGCAACGCCCTCGCGGAGGCTCTTGACCGGGAAAGCGAGCTGACACCGCTCGTAACGATTCTCGAAGGTGCGATCGATCGGACCATCGCGGCGCTGCGGCTCGAGCGAGGCGTCCGAGAGGCTCCCTCCTGCACGGTGGCACTGGTCCGCACTCGCCCTAGTGACCGGCTTGACCTGTTGCTTCTGGGGGATTCGACTATCGCTGTGGGCAACTCGGATGGAACCACGGAGTTCATCACCGACGCCAGACTTCAAGTGCTCGGCCTTCCGGAGGTTGATCAGTACAAGTCACGGTTGCTGAGCGGCGCTGGCTACGACGAGGCCCATCGGAAGATCTTGGCGGAGTTACAGCGCGCCCAGCAGCGTCGACGCAATCGACCTGGGGGGTACTGGATTGCATCGACCGACCCCACCGCGGCTCGGCATGCCGTCACTGCGACCAGGGCGACGAGGGCTACGGACTGGTTAGTCCTGGCGACTGACGGCGCAGCCGATTGCATCGAAGCCGTCGGTGCCCGCTGGCCGGATCTTGCCGCCGCTGACAACGCCGAGCTTGCGGAGCTCCTGTTCCGATGCCACATGTGGGAAGCCGAAGTGGATCCGAATGGCGTTGAACGCCCGGGGGCAAAACGCCACGACGACAAGACAGTCGCCGTGGTGCGATTGAGCTGATGACAGCGCTCGGCTGTTCCCCCTGAACCTTCCCCTGGCCCTTCCTCCGAAGGCATTTTGAGCACGGATCGGTGATTGCTCAAGGGTGGCCGCCAGGCTATCGGCGAAGCCGACGCGACGTAGGAGCGCCCTTGAACGATCGCCGGGCCGGGCTCAGGCTATCCGGCCGAGGAAGGGCTTCTCTCGTGTTTACGGGTCTCTGTGACCGGCAGACCGGATGCCGTTCTTGGGTGATTCGGGGTGTCAAAACCCTGTCACTTTCCCGGCAAAAAGCGTCACATCTTGTGACGTCGTTTGCCACGGTGCCCACTCACCCCAACCGTCCGCTGAGCTGGGGAAAGGGCGGGATTTCTGCTCACTCCCCACCCCCACCCCCACCCCAGTACGACATCTCATACCCACTTCGTGTGCACGAGATGTCGTACTGGGGTGGGGGTGGGGAGTAATCAGAAATCAAAAGATCAGAAAGGGAGGGATGGGATGGTGGTTGAGAGAAGGAGAAGTGGTTGCGGTGGGTGGGCATCGGCGGTTTGCGGGTGGGTTGCGATGTGAGACGGCCGCCGGTTGGTGGCGTCGTGTGCGGAGGTATCTATCTACTGCACGCGGCTGGTGTGACTCGATTCGGCTGCCAGGTGGGTGAGTGGGTGTGGGGGTGTCGGGTTGAAATGGTGAAGCGCAGCAGGTGAATGAGAACCGTCGAGAAATGTATTCGTCTGCCCCCATCGGAATAGTGGACATCACATTACTGTCGCTTACTGACGGTCGGAGACATACAAGTGAGGGTGCAGTACCCATATGCAAAAGAGTCGATGGGATCATCGAGACTGCACTATAGTCGAAGACTCAAAGCGTGGAGTGTGCTATCCATCTGAGAGGGATTTGAGAGACTAATGGCAAAAATCGGCGGTTTGCGATTCCGCTCACCGACATCGACACAAGTACATGCTAGCCTGCTGCGCCATAATTACTTTCCAGCTATGGGAAAACGTCGCGACGAAGTTCCGCCATCTCTAGATTCGACAGCGCTAACTGTAAACATAGCTCGCGATTTGATATCACACTGCGCAACTGGAAGAAACGTACGGAACGACTTTGACGCAGTATTTTATGAAGCCACCAGGTTCAATTTGGTAGCCAGGCAGCTCGCCATACCACATCCTCTGCCTTACGTGCGTCTGGTTGGCACAATCGCTCAAAATTGGTCGTCATTGAAATTCCTGGCCCGAAATAGCTTCAGTCAATTTCGCCCTGCTAACCATGGTGATGGGCGCTTATTTGCAATGAACTACGGACGTCAACAATCGCAGAATAATTTATATTAGCGATGGATACGCTTCGGGGCCGAGTATCGAGTTTCGGCCGATGTGGCAAACTTCTACCCGGGATTTTATACACACTCGATACCATGGGCACTCGTCGGACATCAGGTGGCCAAACAGAACCGGCAGTCACAGATCTGGTACAACGAGCTGGATAAGCGGTTCCGCGACTGTAGTCGTGGGGAGACGTTGGGACTTCATGTAGGCCCCGGCACTTCCGCCCTGGGGGCTGAAATAGTCTTGAGTGCTGTCGATGACGACTTGAAGTCATTGGGCTACAAGTACATTCGTTTTGTAGACGACTATGAATTCTATGCCAGAAGTCGAGAAGAAGCTGAAGCGTTCATACTTGATCTTTCAAAGGCGTTATCATCCTTCGGGTTGAAACTCAACGGAAGGAAGACGCAGGTTGAGCCCCTCCCTCTTCCTGACAAGCCTGACTGGATGCGTACTCTCATACCGCAGATTCCGCGGCCTACTCATTTTTCTCGATTGGAACCATATCTTGAGGAGGCGCTTGAGCTGGCTAAATCATCACCCGATGGCAGTGTCCTAAAATTCGCAATTGACGCAGTATTGCGAGCGAAAGATATCGACAATCGTGCAGATGAGATACTTCCTTGCTTGTTTACAATCTGCTTTCACAACCCGGGTTTGCTTCCGGAGGTCAGTCACATATTCGATATCAGCAATGCAAATGGTGTGGAGTATACTGACGAATTAAATACGCTTCTGAAAAGACATGCTCGATTTAGGCGATCGGACGGCATGTCGTGGGTGCTTCATATTATGCGAGCAGAAGGAGTAAGAATAGAAAAGTCAGCAATTCAGGCCGTGGTTGATTCGGCGGACTGTATCCCTATTCTGCTATTGCATCACCTTGGGCAGGGTAGCTCCGTGGCCGCCGTCGAGAGTTACGCGAAAGGGCTTCTGGCGAAATCTTTAATCGGGTACGACATTGATAGAAAATGGATACTATTCTACGAACTGTTCCGAGCAGGAGTAATTCCCAATCCCTATGTTAACGATCCGCAAGGCGGGGCAGCCAAAACAGCGTTCGATTTGCTAGTGCAGCATAGCGTGAGCTTCCTAAGGTAACGTAACTGCTTCTTAAGATTCTTGGCACTGGTCGCCGTACTTGCCGATTGCGGCGCGGCGCGCCGTGCGCGGCCTGCGGCCGCGTGCCCCTGGGTGGTGGCGCCTGCATTGTGTTCCCGCGCCCCTCCAACCTCAAGGGCGCTTCGCGTCGGCTGCGCCGATGGCCTGCGGCCACCCTTGACCTTGGAGCCTCTACGCGAGAAGAGCAGGCGCTAAGGGGCAGGCCGGTGGCCTGCCCGGGATGGAGGCGCAAGCGCCGCCACCCAGGGGCAGAAGAACTGCAGGCTGGGCGAGCGGGTGTGCACGGAGCGAGTAGGCAGGGTCTTCACAGCGGTACGAGACGGCGGCGACCTGACAAGGGCTGCGCCGGGCGTGCGACACGCGCACCGCTGGCCTACCGTGCGGCGGGGCCACCGAGTTTGGGGGAGAATCCCACTTCGTGGCCTATTTGTCACATGGGGCGCCTACCCTGTAACCATAGGGGTACCTCCGTTGGAGCGTGCGAGAAGGAGGTAGGACTATGACTGCGGTAATGCCAGCAGCAGCCGGGCGGGTACGTGTGCTAACTCTGGACGAGGTGCGTGCAGAGCTGGTCCGACTCACCCGTGAAGTTGAGCGGCGGAACTGTAGCCTTGCCGAGTTCAAGGAACGAGGCGAGCGCTGGGACCTCGACTCTGACGATCGCGCACTACTAGCCGAGATCCTGAGCTTGGAGTACTTCCTCGCGCGCGATGCGCGTTGATCGAGCTTGAACATCAGGCGCAGGAGTTCGCAGAGCAGCTGACGGAGACGGTGCAGTTCGTAGCGGGGCCGGAAACCCCCGGATTCGCTGCGACGGCAGTTCCGGAACTGAACATGTTCCGAGTCGCGCAAGTGCCTGAATCTGGCGTCGTGCTTTGCGACGAGACCGGCCCGCTTCTACGCCTGACGGTCGAGTACATGTGCACATGGGACGGCTACGAGCGGTACCTGGCTGTCGATCGGTCCAAGATCCATGTCTTCGTCGAGCCCAATGGCCGCCAACCTCTGTTCCGCTACGAGTTCGACCGGAGGACGACTGACGCCCTGCCCTCGGCGCACATTCACTTCCATGGTGAGCACAGCGAGCTGGAGGCGGCCATGCGTGCGTGTGGTGAAAGCACCGCACGGGCGAAGCGCCGGCGCCGAGGGAAAACGAAGTCGCTGCTGACCGACCTGCATTTTCCTGTCGGTGGGACTCGTTTCCGGCCCTGCTTGGAGGACGTCATGCAGATGGTGATCGAAGAGTTTGGGATCACCCCGCAGGGAGGGCCGGTTGCTACAACGTACCGCCAACTCGCAGAGCGTCGAGAGCATTGGCGACGTCTTCAAATCGCGACGTCAGTGCGTGATGCGCCAGCTACGGCGGCCCGGGTCTTAAGAGAGCTGGGGTACGAGGTGATCCCGCCGATTGCGGGTGACAAACCTGACAAGGTCGACAAGTTGCGAGCGATCTAAAGGGCTCTCGGAGCCTCTGAGCTGCTGAAATGCTGACCTTGCAATGTCGGCGCGATTACGCTCGCTGTCGAGTCGAGTAGCACGATGAGCGTAATCGCACCGAGTCGGATTTCGTGTGATTGGCGGTGGCGTGTCGCGGGCAGCCTGCCGCCTCTGGCACGGGACACGGCCTCTTCACTCCATGGAGGAGATGCGAGTACGCACCGGGTACGCAGCGCAGTCCATCAGCGCCGACTGACACCAACGCCAGCATCGTATCTACCAGCCTGTTTGTGTTGCGACCAGTACTCGCCAGCGCCAGCAAACGCCGAGAAGGGTGTTCATCATCAACATGGTGATCAGCGGGCTGCACTCGTACGCCGGACTGAACTGAGGCCGGCGGTACTCCTCGCACCTGGCATTACCATTGCGGCATGTCGGTGCCACACATCGAGCGGCCGGACCTTCCAGAGTCGATGACGTGGGAGGAATTGGAGCGACTCCCCGAGGAGATCGCGCAGCAGATCGAGTTGTGGGACGGTCATGTGGTCTGGTTGCGCCGCGGCCCGGCCGAGCATCAGACTTTCTCCAACCGGCTCTGGGCCACGCTGGAACGCTGTGCACGAAAAATCATGTCGGAGAATCCCGAACAGTGCTGGCGTGTCACCACCGAGACGAACGTCTTTTTGGGTCGCACGGGCAAGTCCGACTTCCTGACACCGGATTTCCTGGTCCACCGTTGTCTCGGAGCCCCCTATCAGGACGTGCGCGGCAGCGACGTCATCCTGGTCGGCGAAGTCTTGTCGCCCGGCAACACGCAGACCGACGTAGAAGCCAAGAAGGGACGCTACGCCGGCGCCGGGATCCCGTGGTATTGGGAGGTGACACTGGCCCGTGAGAGCAGCGTCATCGCCACCGTTCGCGCTTACGGCCTCGATATCGGCCACGCTCAGCTCCCGGACGGGGTCCACCCGCTCCGCACCGCCAACTACATCCTCGCCGCCGAGTGGTCCCACCAGAACCCGGATGGCATCGAGTTCGATTTCCCGTTCCCGATCAGCATCCCGTGGACCGAACTCGAATACTGACGGGTCGGCATCGCGGCCGAAACCATTGGCGGTCGTGATCCCGCTCGGTGATCATCGTGTGATGCGGGAGAACTGGGGTACGGCCGGGGAACGTCGAGTGCCGGAATTGACCGCGGCGGCAGGGGAGTTGGTGCTCCGACGGTGGTCGATGTCTTCTGCGGATTCCGAGTTGGTGCGGGAAGCGGCCGACGACGATCTGATCCCGTTGATCACCAGCGTGCCGTCGGTTTACTCCGCCGAGGAGGCGACGAGGTTCATCGAGCGTCAGTGGGAGCGGGTCTCGAGCGGGAGCGGGTACCCCTTCGTGATCGAGCGAGCTGTGGACGGTAAGCCGCTCGGCAGTATCGGAGTGTGGGTGAGAGATCTCCGGGAGGGCCGAGCGTCGATCGGCTACTGGTTGGTGAGGTCCGCTCGGGGACAGGGCATTGCCGCGCACGCACTGCGGACAGTTACCGCCTGGTCGTTCGAGCAGCTCTGCGCTCCCCGGTTGCAGCTCTACGTGGAACCGTGGAACACGGCGTCCGTCCGGACCGACGAGCGGGCGGGCTTCCGGCGCGAAGGGCTCCTGCGTGGGTGGCAGCAAGTCGGCGAAAGCCGTCGCGACATGTACATGTACGCGCGGCTGGCGCCGACCGGATCGAAGAGTCCGCGATCGCTGTGTGGCGCGCCGATCGTCCGTGCTGCGATACCGGCGGACGTCGACGGGATCGTCCAATTGCGCGTCGCGGTCGCGGCGGAGGGCAAATGGATCGGTGCCGAGGCGCCGTTCGATACGGAAGACGCTGCCCGCCACGTGCGATCGAATCTCGGCGATGATGGCTGCGGTGTCTTCGTGGCGGAGATCGACGGAAGCCTCGCGGGCACGGCGACGGTTTACTTCACCACGCCTGGCGTCACAGTTTTCGCCATGATGGTCGCGACGGGTCGACGAGGATGTGGAATCGGAACGGCGCTGCTCGACCGAGTCATCGGTTGGTCCCGGGACCAGGGTGCTCACAAGGTGACTCTGCAGGTATGGCCACACAATCAGCCCGCGATGGCGCTGTACGACCGGGCCGGTTTCGAAGTCGAAGGCGTGTTGCGAGGGCATTACCGACGCCGCGGGGGCGAGCTGTGGGATGCGGTGCTCATGGGTCTGCCACTCGACGACGCAGTCTGATGGGTGCATGCCCGAAGCGCTACTCACCGAAATAGTCGGTTTATTGAATCGTTTGCGCCAGAAATCTGGATGAAAACGTTTTCACAATGTGGGCGGAAATTGCGCGAGTCCGACTTCGGTCTCTGAGGTCAGTGACCAAGGGTCGCAAAGCGCGAGTTGGCAACACACGAAATATCAACTGCCCGAACCAATAACGCTTCGGGGCCCACTGTCCAATGGGACACGAGACTTCGCATGTCTATTGATAAGACCGCGCACGTGGCCGGGTTGCGGAGGCGGCAGCGTGCTACGACGGCCGCGGCGGACGTTCTAGAGCCGTGCCACGCACACGACGAAATGGCGCTGCTGGTAGACGATTCCGCTGTCGGCCGAGCCGCAGGCGTTGACGTCGACGGTGTTCTGTTTGATGTCGATCACCTGGACGGCGCCCGGTGCGGGTGTGGCGCAGTCCAGTCGCTTGGGGTTGTCCGGGGTCAGTTCCATGCACCCGCCGACCACCCAGTCGATGTCCAGGCAAAGCGCGGCCTGCGCGGCGCCGTGCAGGGTTTCGTGGTAGGTGCGGTCGGCGTCGGTGGGACACGCGGCGTTCGCCGGCGCCTTCTCGATGACCTTGTAAGTGGAGTTGGCACTGCCACAGGCGGTTTTGTCGATCCCGCCCGCGCCGCCGAGGTGCACGCAGTCGCCGATGTTCACCTGCAGGCTCGTGGCGCTCTTGTTCGACGCGCCGCGCATCGCCGACGTGGTCGGCGGCGCCTCCGTGCTGGTCGGCAGCGGCTCCTCGGTGGTGGGCGGCGGCGCCGATGTAGTCGGCGCCGAGGCGGTCTGGGCGGCGTTGGCCGGCTCCTCGGCGGGGCCGGTCATCGAGACGGCGGCGAAGACCACGAGGGCGGCCGCCAACCCGGTCCCGACCATGAAGGCGGCCAGGGTGATACCGGCACGGACACGTTGGCGCGACACGTCACGTCCTCCAGAGCTGTAAACCCTTCGAACCCACCTAGCGACCCGAAGTTGTGAATCTTGCGGATTGAAGACCACGCCATGCATACACTACGCGGCACGTCCGCGTCGAGTTTTCCTTCCCATAACCAGTGATCCGCCCCGGGAATCCACCTGCGTGGCCTCATCGTTGGCGAAGTGATCACAATCCGATAACGAACGATCACGATTGCGTGTGCCGACAGCCAGATCTGGAAACAAGTCACGGGCGCTGTACAGTCACACGCCATCCGGCCTCCGGAGCCGGGTGTCTCGGTGAGAAGGAATTCCACAATGAAGTTCGGCACTATTGCCGCCATAACGCTCGGTGCGGTTGCCGCACTGGGCATCACCGCGGGGGCCGCGAACGCGCAACCCGTAGAGCCAGATCGAGAGATCGCGACAACCGGTGTCGAGGAGGGCGTCGACTACCGCACCACGGTTTCCCGCGAGACGGGAGCCATCACCACCGCCGTCGAGCACGGCACCTTCGCCGTGGTGGACGACGGCACCAAGATCAAGCTGACCTCCGACACCGGAGCCGTGGTGGCCGAAGTGCCGCTGAGCTTCGAGGTTTCCGGCAGCAAGCTGTCGGTCGCGCACGAAATCAGCGACAGCGGACGGCGGCTCGCGCTCACCCCGGTGGCGGGCGCCAAGGAGATCGGCGAGATGCAGCCGATCAGCTCGATGAACCGGCTCATCGCCGAACTGAACAAGAACGTCGTGGGCGTGGTCGCGGGCGCGCTGCTCGGCGGCCTGCTCGGAGCCCTGATCGGTCTGGGCTTCTTCAGCATCATCACCGGCCCGATCGGCTTGGTCGTCGGCGCGGTCGCGGGCGGAGCCATCCAGGGTGGGCAGCCGTTCACCGACGCGCTGATGGCGGTCGTCAACGGAGAACCCTGATCGGTGACGCACGGATCGGGGTGGGGCAGGCGCACCGCAGCGCGCCTGCCCCACCCGGACCGGGTTGTCGCCGATCGCCGTACCGCCCGGCGCGGGGAACGAGCTCGCCCCCGGCCGGACGGCGCCACGGCTGATGTACTGAGCAAGGACCTGCCCCACCCGGACCGGGTTGTCGCCGATCGCCGTACCGCCCGGCGCGGGGAACGAGCTCGCCCCCGGCCGGACGGCGCCACGGCTGATGTACTGAGCAAGGAAACGCGCGAACGCCGAATACCGCTGGGCGCGTGCTATCGCGCGGGTCGTGCCGAAGATCAGCGCTCGGCGGAACCGGACTCGCCGTCGCGGTGCTGGCGAGATAGTCGCCAGAGGAACTCCGGGTCGTCGTCGGGTCCGATTACGCGCTTGCGCTGTGGTGAACGCGTTTGCGGGGCAGTGGGTCCAGTCCGCTCGGGGCCGAACGCCTTCCAGCACAACACCGCTATCGCCACCACCGCGATGAGTGCCAACAGGTACGTCACGTCGCTCACCTCCTGCTTACGAGGGTAGCCGCGGACGTGACCGCTGCACACCGCAGACGCGAAAATGAGTTGTGGGCGAGCGCGGACCCGAGCACGACGAGTCCGCGCGCCCTGCGATCAGCGTGCCGTCGCCTCCGTGGTCAGCGACTTGAGCAGCTGGAGTACTTCCGATTCGCGAAACCGGCGATGTCCGCCCGGTGTGCGCAGTGACCCGAGGCGCCCGGCATGAGCCCAGCGCGTCACGGTCTTGGGGTCGACGTGGAACAGGGCAGCAACCTGGCCCGGAGTCAGCAGGGTGTCCTGGCCGCCGACGGTGATCGCAGTCATAGCAAACCTCTCCGTTCTCGACAGTTCCCTCATCAGATGGCGCCATCGTCGCACCGAAACCCCTAGGTACTCGAACCACCTACAGTTGGTAAAGGGGAGGTAATAGACAAATCGGATGTGCGCCCACCCTCGGCTATGGGCGTGCACCGGGGGCGGGCAACAGCTTCGCATAGGCTGATGGATGTGCGTGACGCAACTCCACGAAAAGGTGCTTCCGGACAGCAAACTGCTGGCGCAGGTCGCAGGCTGGCCCGCAATCTAGCCCTCTACACGGTCGCCCGCCTGGGTCTCGTGGTAGTGCTCACCGCGGTGATCATGCTGGCCGCGCGGCTGGTGTCGGTGGACATCCCCGTGGTGGTCGCGGCCCTGTTCGCGCTGATCATCGCGATGCCGCTGTCACTGACCCTGTTCAAGCGGCTGCGGGCCAAGGTCAACGAGGACATCGCCCTGGTCGACGAGCGCAGGCGCCGCGACAAGGCCGAGCTGCGGGCGCGGTTACGCGGCGACGAGCCACGCGATCCGCCGGAGGCGGGGACGTCTTCGTGAAGTCCTGTGGTCGCACCGCCCCGCGCGACTGGGTCGACAACGCGGTGCGGCTGATCGACGCCGATGCCCAGCGCAGCGCGGATACCCACCTGCTGCGCTACCCCCTGCCCGTCGAGTGGAACGTCCAGCTGTACCTCAAGGACGAGTCCACCCACATCACCGGCAGCCTCAAGCACCGCCTGGCCCGCTCGCTGTTCCTGTACGCGATCTGCAACGGCTGGGTCACCGAGGGAACGACCGTGGTGGAGGCGTCCTCCGGTTCGACCGCGATCAGCGAGGCCTATTTCGCGAAGCTGCTCGGCTTGGATTTCGTCGCGGTGATGCCGGCGAGCACCTCGCCGCAGAAGATCGCGTTGATCGAGGCGCAGGGCGGTCGTTGCCATTTCGTGCGCCGCCCGCCGGACATGTACACCGAGGCGGCGCGGTTGGCGGCCGAATGCGGCGGTCACTACATGGACCAGTTCACCCACGCCGAGCGCGCCACCGACTGGCGCGGCAACAACAACATCGCCGAATCGATCTTCCAGCAGATGGCATTGGAGGCTTATCCGGTGCCGGAATGGATCGTTGTCGGCGCGGGCACGGGCGGAACCAGCGCCACGATCGGTCGCTATATCCGGTATCGCAGGCACGCGACGAAGCTGGCCGTGGTCGATCCGGAGAACTCCGCCTTCTACGGCGGTTACGAAACGGGTGACTCGGCTTACCAGACCGGAATGCCCTCCCGGATCGAGGGCATCGGCCGTCCGCGGGTGGAGCCGTCGTTCGTCGGACAAGTGGTCGACCGCATGTTCGAGGTGCCCGACGCGGCGTCCATCGCGACGGCGAGGTTCGCGAGCGCGCGCCTCGGCCGCCGGGTGGGTGGATCGACCGGGACCAACCTGTGGGGCGTATTCGCGCTGATCGCGGAGATGATCTCCGAAGGGTGCGGTGGCAGTGTGGTCACTCTGCTGTGCGACGGCGGGGATCGCTATGCCGGAACCTATTTCGATGACGCGTGGGTCGCGTCCCAGGGGCTGGATCTCGCGGAGCCCACCGCCGTCTTGGAGAAGTTCTTCGCGACCGGAGTCTGGGACGACTGAGCGGTTCCCGCCTCGCGCGGGGCGCGGCCTCCGGATGTTCGCCGAAAGTGGAATCGAGCGCTGCCACGTCGCCGATCGTCAATTTTTGTTGACACCGTGCGCTCTCGTCAATCAAAATTGACGTCATGACCGAAGCAACCACTCTGGCGGCCGCCGCGGGCAGCCCCGATCCCAAGGTCGGGCTGCGCGCGGTACTCGCGCTACGCAGGCTGCTCGAACGTCTCGAAGCGATCCAGGTGGCCAATGCCCGTGCTCAGGGCTGGTCCTGGCAGGCCATCGCGGAGGCGCTCGAGGTCAGCAAGCAGGCGGTCCACCAGAAGTACAACCGGAGAGACAGGAGCCGCTGATGTTCGAACGATTCACCAGGTCGGCACGCACGGCGATCGTGGTCGCGCAGGAGGACGCGCGCGCATTGCGCGCATCGAATATCGATGTGGAGCACGTGCTGCTCGGGTTGCTCGCGCAGGGCGAGCCGGAGCTCACGGCGTTGCTCGCCGACGCGGGGCTCACCCATGAAGGCGTCATCCGCACGCTGTCGGACCAGGGCAAGGGCGACCCGCTCGGCGCGGAAGACGCCGAGGCGCTGCGATCCATCGGCATCGATCTCGACGCCGTGCGGGATTCGCTGGAAGCTCATTTCGGCGAAGACGCACTGGAGCGTGCGGCGCCCGAGCCGCGGCGCGGGCTGTTCGGCTGGGGCCGCGCCGGGGACTACCGGCACATCCCGTTCACCAGAGACGCGAAGAAGGTGCTCGAACTCGCCCTGCGCGAGGCGCTCGCCCGCAAGGACAAGACGATCGAATCCGGGCACGTCCTGCTCGGCATCCTGCGGGCGCCCAACCCGACCACCCAGCGGCTGTTCGGGGGAGCCGACGCGGTCCACGCCTTGCGCCCCGAAGTGCACGCCCTGCTCGACCGTGCGGCGTGAGTGAGCGGACATGCGCTGTGCCGGTTCCCGCTGTCCCACGGCGCATGTCCCCACCCGGGGCCTAGCATTGGCCCATGCAGCTTGTGATTCGGTTGATCATCAACGCGGCGGCCATCTGGCTGGCCGCGTTCTGGGTGGACAACATCGACATTCTCGCCCCCGAAGGCGGCACGGGCGCCAAGATCGCCGTCGTCCTCGCGGTGGCCGCGGTATTCACTGCGGTGAACGCGCTGGTCAAGCCGATCGTGAAGCTGCTGTCGCTGCCGTTGGTGATCGTGACGCTCGGGCTGTTCCTGCTTCTGGTCAACGCGCTCATGTTGTGGCTGACCGCCGAGATCACCGATGCGTTCACCGATTACGGTTTGCGCGTCGAAGGTTTCTGGGCCGCGGTGCTCGGTGGCATCATCGTCTCGATCGTGAACTGGGTGCTCGGCATCCTGGTCCCCGACGGAGACTGATCCTCGGCGCCGCTAACCCAGCCCGACCGCCAGCGCGGTGACCGCCGACCAGACCAGCAGGGCCAGGCCGGAATCCCGCAGGGCGGGGATCAGTTCCAGGCCGCCCTTGCCGCCGCGCACCGGCGCGTTGGCCCGCACGGCGAGCGGCGCCGCGATCAGCGCGAGCAGTGCCCACGGCGTGCGCGCGACCAGCACGAGCGTCGCCAGGAACGGCACCGTGAGCAGCGCGAGATGCAGCGTGCGGGTGCGCGGGTCGCCGAGTTTGACCGCGAGGGTGACCTTCCCGGACTCGGTGTCGGTGGGAATGTCGCGCAAGTTGTTCGCGACGAGCACGGCGCTGGAGAACGCGCCCACCGCGACCGCGAGCAGCGCGCCCACCCAGTCGATCCGGCCCGCCTGCACGAACTGGGTGCCGAGCACCGCCACCAGCCCGAAGAAGACGAACACCGCCACTTCGCCGAATCCGCTGTAGCCGTACGGCTTGCTGCCCCCGGTGTAGAACCAGGCCCCGGCCAGGCAGGCCGCGCCGACGAGCAGCAACCACCACGCGCTGGTGAACACCAGCACCAGACCGAGCGCTGCCCCGATGACGAGACTGACGACCGCGGCGTTCTTCACCGCGGCGGGCGAGGCCAGTTTCTGCCCGACCAGACGCAACGGGCCGACGCGGACGTCATCGGTGCCGCGGATGCCGTCGGAGTAGTCGTTGGCGTAGTTCACGCCGATGATCAGCGCCAGCGAAACGAGCAGCGCCAGAATCGCTTTCCACCACACCGCACCGTCGACCGACGCCGCGGCGCCCGTCCCGGCGAGCACCGGGGCGATCGCGTTCGGCAAAGTACGGGGTCGCGCGCCCTCGATCCATTGCGCTGCAGTAGCCATGTCCGCAGCATAATGGGCGCAGTCGGACGCAGTCCGTCCTCAGCCCGCGCACGGCCGGAGCGAAGGCGCAGGTACGCCTGGTGCGCGCGGGTCGATCAGGTCGTTTCGTCCGTCACAGCCTGCTGCAACCGCGCCAGTCCCTTCTCGAAATCCCGGCCGACGAATTTGTCCATCGGGATGAGCTTGCCGATCCAGCCCATGAGGCCGGTCTGCTGGCCGGTCATCCGCCAGGTCACTTCGGTGCCGGTCTCGACCGGGTCCAGGGTGAAGGTCACCATATTGGTGGCCTTCATCGGTTTCAGGAACTCCAGGCGCACCGCGATCTCCCGGTCGGCGCTGCCGATGATCTCCATGCTGCCCGCCCCCGCTTTGCGGTTGCCGCTCCAGGCGTACTTCGCGCCGACGCCGGATTCCGCGCCGGAGTAGCTGCGCTGGAGCTGCGGGTCGAGGTCCTCCCATGGCGACCATCTGACCCATTCGTGGAAATCGTCGATCAGCCCGTGCACGCGCGCGGGATCGGCCGTGATGACAGCCGATCGGACCACCTCGAACTCAGCCATGGGGGTCACCCTATGCGAGACGGCGTTCGCATCAGCGGCAAAGAATTCGTGTCGGCCGGTCCGGCCTGCTCGCCTACGATGACCGCGGGATGTTTCCGGAGCACAGCGGCCCGCACGGCCACAGTCGAGCAGTGATGCCGCCCGCAGGCGAATCGGTCGTGGTGGCCTTGCTGGGCGAGGTGGCGCTGCGTCGTGACGGTGCGCTGACGCCGTTGCCCGGCGCGCGCTCCCGGCTCCTGCTCACCGCCCTCGCGCTGCGGCCAGGACGCAGCCGCGGTGCGCACGCCCTGATCGAGGAGGTCTGGGGGGAACAGCCCCCGCGATCGCCGATGAACGCGCTGCATACCCAGGTCTCCCGGTTGCGCTCGGCGCTGCCGGAAGGCGCGCTGGAAATCGGCCCGGCGGGCTACCGCTTGACGCTCGGCGCCGAACAAATCGACTTGTCCTCGGTAGGCGAGCGACTGGCACGGGCGCGCGGGCGCCGCGCCGCGGGTGACCTTCCCGGGTGTCTGGCGGAGATCGAGCGGGCACGGGCGCTGTGGCGCGGCGACCCCGGCGCCGATCTGCCGCCGGGCGATCTCGCCGAAGACCTGCGTGCCGCCGCCGAGCAGCGCCTCGCCGAACTCGACGAGCTCGAACTCACCGCACGCGAGGACGGCGGCGACCTCGACGGCGCGTTGAGCTTGGCCCGTGTGCGCGCCGCCGCCGACCCGTTCCACGAGCCCGCGCAGCAGACCTTGATGCGGCTGCTCGCCGCTGCGGGACGGGCCAACGAGGCGCTGGAATCGTTCGCGGCATTCCGCTCCCGGCTGGCGGAGGAACTCGGCACCGATCCCGGACCGGCGCTCGCCGAGATGCACACCGCGATCCTGCGCGGAGAGCCGGTAGCACGCATCGCGCCCCCTCGCTCCGCCGGCGTCGTGACGCCGGCGGCGAACGGCGTTCCCCACAGCGGGTTCGCGGCGGATGCCATCCTTTCGCCCGGTGACTTCGCGCTGGGACCGCAGCATGCGGCGATAGGCCTGCGCGCTGCGCCCAACGCACTGCTCGGCCGGGCCGCCGATCTCACCGCGTTGACCGATCTGCTCCGGGACTGCCGGGTGGTCACCGTGCTCGGCCCCGGCGGTGCCGGAAAGACCAGAGTCGTCAACGAGATCGGTGCGCGGGCGGCGGCCACCCGGTTCGTGGCGCTGGTCGAGCTGGCGTCGGTGCGCGCCGATGACGACGACGCCAGGGTCGAGATCGAGGCGGCGATCGCCGCGGTGCTCGGCCTCAGCGAGGTCACCTTCGACACGGCGACGTTGCGTGCCGGGCAGACCGTCGATATGCGCGGGCGGCTGCGTGACGCGGTGTCGGCGCGCTCGATGCTGCTGATCCTGGACAACTGCGAGCATCTGATCGACGCCGTCGCAGTGGTGGTCGCCGACCTGATCGGCGTCGCGCCCCGGCTGACCGTGCTCACCACGAGCCGTTCGCCGCTGACGATCACCGCCGAGACCGTGTATCCCCTACCGCCGCTGACCATCGACCCGGCGGGTTCACCGGCCACCGAGCTGTTCGCCGCGCGCGCCAGGGCGGTGCGACCGGCGGTCCGGCTGGACCCGGACGTCGTCGCCCAGCTGTGCCGCACCCTCGACGGGCTGCCACTGGCCATCGAGCTGGCCGCCGCCCGAGCGCGCGTGATGAGCGTCGAGGAGATCACCGAGCGGCTCGCCGATCGGTTCGCGCTGCTGCGGCACGGCGATCGCAGCTCGCCCCAACGGCACCGCACCCTGCACGCGGTGATCGACTGGAGCTGGAATCTGCTCGACACCGACCAGCGGGCGGCGCTGCGCCGGTTGTGCCGATTCCCGGCCGGATTCACCGCGGTGGCCGCCGAGGCGGTCGCGGGTGGAACCGACGTGAGCGATGTCGCCGCGGCTATCGACGGCCTGGTCAACCAATCACTGCTCACCGTGCTGGACGACGAGGTACTCGGTACCCGCTACCGCATGCTGGAGACGGTGCGGGAGTTCGGTGAAGAACAGCTGGCTGCCGTCGCGGGCGAGCCGGACCAGGTCGACACCCGAATGATGCGATGGGCCGAGGACTACGCCGAGGACGTGGCGAGCCGGTACCTGACCGGGGATCAGATCCGCCTCGCGCTCTCCGTGGCGGCGGAGTTGGACAACCTGGTCGCTGCCCTGCGCTGCGCGATCGACCGGCAGGACAGCGCGACGGCCTACACGGTGTTTCCCGTCGTCGCGACGCTGTGGGTGATCCGCGGATCGCACCTCGAGGTGGTCGCCTGGGCCGAGCGGGTCATCGAGCTGGAGGCGGTCGACCTCGGCCCCAGGGCACCGCGTCCGGACCTGGTGCTCGTCACCTACGAAATGATGTTCCTGCATCTCGCCTACACCAACAGCGACGCCCGCAGGATGGCCGAGCTGCGCCTGCGCGTGCGCCGACTGCTGCGCAACCCCGCCGAACTCAGCGAGAACAACCGTTTCGTCGGCCGAGTCCTGCTCACCAGGGCTGACGGGCGTGGCCTCGGCAGGTTGCTCGCCGATGCGGCGCGTTCGGCCGATCCGGAGACCAAGGCCACGGCGCTGTTGTTGCGGGCCAACATCAGGGAGAACTTCGGCGATGTGCGCGGCTCCACCCTCGACGCGACCAAGGCGCTGGAGATCCTGGGGGAAGAGAACGTCTGGAGCGTAGCCATGGTGTGCAGGCACCTGGGACAGGCCTGCGGCCAGATCGCCCGGTACGCCGAATCGGTGACCTATTACCGCCGCTCGCTCGACCTGCTGCAAGAGTTCGGGGCCTACGAGGAGATCGTGGAGATCCGCAGCGTGCTGGTGGCTTCACTGGTCGGGATCGGCGAATTGGAGCAGGCCCGACGGGAACTCGACCTCGCCTTCGGCACATCGGATCTGGACTTCTCGGCCGCCGGACAGAATCGACTGCTGTCCACCGTGCTGCAGAGTTCCGCCGAGCTGGCTTTCGCCGTGGGCGACATCGCGGGCGGTCTGGCTCGCTACGAGCGCGCGCTGGAACGGTTCGGCTGGCCGGACAGCGCGCTCGGCCCGGGGCCGGGCGCACTGATGCTCGCCGGGGCCGCACTCGCCGCCCAGGTGCTGCACGGCGCCGTCGGCGCCGCCGCGACGCTGTGCGCTCAACTGGCGCAGCTCACGGTGCCGATGATGGCGCAGTATCAGGACCTTCCGCAGATCGGCACCGTCGCCTGTGCGATCGGCTCGTATCTCATCGCGGTCGACCGTGAGATCGACCGCGGTCTCGAGCTGCTGATGCTGGCTCCGAAGGTGTCCTGCCGCCAGGATTTCCCTTCCCTGCGCTGGGACCGGCACCTGGACGCCGCCGTCGTGAAGCTGGGCTCCGAACGGGTTGACCAGGCGCGTCGCCGCTCGGGTCATTTGGGGAGGAGGGAATCCGCCGCTCGTATCCTGCGAGCGCTACGAGAATTGGACGCCGCCCGCTGACACTCCCGCGGCGCCGTGTCGGCTGAGCGGAATCGCGAGCACGACGGCGGCACGCCGGTGGACTGGTCGTCACCCCCGGCGTGCCGCCGTCTCGCGTGCGCGCGTCTCACGCCCGGCGCATGTACGCCTTGACGGTCAGCGGGGCGAAGATCGCGATGACGACCAGCGACCCGATCAGCGACCACGCCAGGTCGCCGCCGAAGCCGGCGCCGTTCATCAGCCCGCGGCACGCGTTCACCATGTAGTACACCGGGTTGACGTGATTGAGCCCCTGCATCCAGCCCGGCATCGTGCTCACCAAGGCGAAGGCGCCGGACATGAAGGTCAGGGGGAACATGATCATCATCGAGATGCCCTGCACGCCCGCCGCGCTCTTGCCGGTGACCCCGACCAGCGCCCAGATCCAGCTGATCGCGAACGAGCAGGCCACGATGACCAGACCCGCCGCGACGACGCCCAGCACGCCGCCCTCCGGGCGGTAGCCGATCACCAGGCCGACGACGATGGTCAGCACGGTGGCGATGACATAGCGCACCATGTCCGCCAACAGCGCGCCCGCGAGCGCCGAGATACGCGCGATCGGCAGGGATTTGAACCGGTCGAAGACACCTTTGTCCATGTCCTCGCGCAACTGGGTACCGGTGACGACCGACGTGAGCACCACGGTCTGCACCAGGATGCCGGGGACCAGAACCGGCAGGTAGTCCTGCACGCTGCCGCCGATGGCGCCACCGAAGATGTAGGCGAACAAGGCGGTGAACAGGATCGGCTGCACCGTCACGTCGAACAGCTGCTCGGGCTTGTGCTTGATCTTCAACAGGCCGCGGTAGGCCATGGTGAGCGAACTGGTCACCGCTCGACCCAGCGGAACGCGGTTGCTCACTTCGGGAATCGCGGTCGGTGCCGCATGGTGTGCGACGGTGTCGGTCGCGATGACGCTCATGCTGTGTTCGTTGTCGGCATGCGCGGGCCCTTCGTGGTTACGCACGCTGCCGCCTCCGGGCCTGACGCTCATGCTGTGTTCGTTGTCGGCATGCGCGGGCCCTTCGTGGTTACGCACGCTGCCGCCTCCGGGCCTGACGCTCATGCCGCGCTCCTTTCGGACTCGTCGGTGGTGTCTTCGACCGGGTGGCCGGTAATGGTGAGGAAGACCTCGTCCAGGCTGGGCTTGTTCACGGTGATCTCGTCGACGCCGATCTCCCACTCGCGCAGGCGGATCAGCAGGTCAGCGGTGACACCGGCGTCGGTCAGCGGGGCAGTGAGCCGCCCGGCTTCCGGGGTGATCTGCGCCTCGGCGCCGAGGAAGTCGCCGATGATACGGCGCGCTTCCTCCAGCTGCCCGCGATCGACCAGGGTCAAGTGCAGTGAGGAACCACCCACCGAGGCCTTCAGTTCGTCGGCCGTGCCATCGGCGATCACCTTTCCGCGGTCGATCACCGCGATCCGGTCGGCCAGCTGATCGGCCTCGTCCAGATACTGCGTGGTGAGCAGCACCGTCGCCCCGTCGCGAACGAGGCGGCGGATGGTCTCCCACATCTGGGCGCGGGTGCGCGGGTCGAGGCCGGTGGTCGGTTCGTCCAAGAACAGCAGCGGCGGCGTCGCGATCAAGCTGGCCGCCAGGTCGAGCCTGCGCCGCATGCCGCCGGAGAAGTTCCGCAGCGGCTTGTTCGCCGCCTCGGTGAGGTCGAACTCCTCCAGCAGTTCGGTCGCTTTGCGCCGGGCGTCGATTCGGCTCAGGCCGAGCAGGCGGGAGAAGACGATCAGGTTCTCGGTGGCGGTCAGGTCCTCGTCGACCGAGGCGTACTGCCCGGTGACGCCGATGAGCGAGCGGACCGCCGTCGGCTCGGCGACCACGTCACGGCCGAAGATGCGCCCGCTGCCGCCGTCCGGTCGCAACAGGGTCGCGAGCATGCGGATGGTCGTGGTCTTGCCCGCGCCGTTCGGTCCGAGCACGCCGTACACCGAGCCCCGCGGCACCGCCAAGCTCACCCCGTCCACGGCTCGCTGTTCCCCGAACACCTTGACCAGGCCGTCCGCCTCGACGGCGAGCGCTGAAGTTGGTGCGAAAGAAGTCATGCGGACTACTGTGGCCACCTGCGCTTGCACCGCGCTTGCACAGCTCTGTCTTCTCGGTGTCGTGTGTTCGCGACCCTCTGACGGCTCGGGTCCGAGCGGCCCACAGCCGCTTCGCCGTAGCCGCGCGCCGCGATTGCTCGGTTCCGCGGCAGCGGGATCCTGCCGCGTCGCGAGTGCCGCAGACGACCGCTAGTGCGACGATTCGGCCAACAGGTATTCGCGCAGCTTGGCGCGGTCGGGCTTGCCCGGGCCGCGGAGCGGGAACTCGTCGAGGACGGCGAGTTCGCGGGGAGCGGCGATGGCGTCCAGTTCGGCGACCACGTATTCGCGCAGTTCGGCCAGGCTGGGAGCCGCGCCGGGGGCGGGGATCACCGCTACGGCGACGCGCTGGCCGAGTCGTTCGTCCGGTAGGCCGAGCACCACCACTTCGCTGATCGCCGGGTGGTTGATCAGCACGGCCTCGACCACCTGCGGGATCACCAGCAGGCCGCCGGTCGTGATCGCCTCGTCGAGCCGTCCGGTGATGCTGAGCACGCCGTTGTCGAAGGTGCCCTCGTCCTCGGTGCGGAACCAACCCGGCTCGGCGAACGCGGGATGGTCGGGCTGATTGCGGTACCCCGAGGCGAGCATCGCGCCGCCGAGGACGACCCTGCCGTCCTCGATACGCACCTTCGCGCCGTCCAACGGCACGCCGTCGTACACGCAGCCGCCACAGGTCTCGCTCATACCGTAGGTGCGGACCACGGGGATGCCGGCCGCTCGCGCGCGCTCGTAGACCGGCAACGGAGTGGCCGCGCCGCCGACGAGCACGCCGTCGAGTTCGGCCAGCGCGGCAGCGGCGACCGGCGATTCGAGCGCCTTGATCAACTGGGTGGGCACCAGGGCCGTGTAGCGGCGTTCCCCGCGCATCCCCGAAATGGCGCCCGCCAGGGCCTCGGGCAGGAATCCGCCGGACACGTCCAGCACGGTGGGTTCGGTCCCCGCCAGGATGCTGCGCAGCAGCACCTGGATACCGGCGATGTGATGGGTCGGCAGGGCCAGCAACCAGTTGCCGGGGCCGCCGAGCCGGTCGTGTGTCGCGGTGCCGCTCGCGCGCAGAGCCGCCGTGCCGAGCATCGCGCCCTTCGGCACGCCCGTGGTGCCGGAGGTGGTCACCACCAGAGCGATCTCGTCATCGATCGGCTCGCCCGGCGACAGGGCGTCGCTCAGGCGTCTGGCCTCACGCCGGTCGCTGGTGGGAATAGGCAGCCAGGCGGACCCGCTACCTTCCAGCGCCTCCCGCAGGTGCGGCATGACGTCGCCGAGACCGGACCCGGTGGGCATCGGCAAGGTTCGCAGTGTCTTACTCATACCGTGCCTCGCCGCTCACCAGGCGCGGTCGTGCTCAGAGCCGCTGTACCCACGGCTCGCTCGCTGCACTCCCTCACGGTAGGGATCGTGTCATGCCCGCGTCGCCGCACGCGGAACGGGTCGGTATGCCGGAGTGGCGCACCCGCGGCGCGGCCACCCGGTCGGATCGGGGCTCAAGTACGACAGACATCGAGACTGCGATTCACTCGTCGGACGGGACACGGACGCAGCCGGCCCGGACGTCGGCGGTCGGGTGGCCATCCGAGCGTTATCGTCCTCGCCGGTTGTCGCGTTGGCAACTCGGTGTTGCCCGCCGAGCTACCGAACGGAATCATCGCTACGACGGTGACCAGCGAGAATCCCGTCTGATCGGATGGGACGGCGGGACTTCCACGAGCACGATCGGCACCCCGTCCGGGTCGTGCACCCACATCTCGTGCAAACCCCACGGCTCTTCGACCGGGGCGCGGTCGATCGGGATGCCCTTCAGCGCCAACTCCGCGGCCGCGTCGGACAGTTCACGCACCTGGAGCCAGATGGCGCCCTCGAACGATGACGCCCGGCCCGATCCGCCGTGCGCGGCCACCTCGATCAGCGACTGGCCGGCGAAGAAGACCGTGCCGCCGGGATACTCCCGCGCGATCGCCAGGCCGAGCCCGTCCCGGTAGAACGCGAGGGTGACCTCGTAGTCGGCGGGCCGCAGGATGACCCGGCTGCTGAGAATGTCCATGTCAGAAGTACCAGGGGTAGGGGGTCCAGTCCGGCTGGCGTTTCTGCAGGAACGCGTCACGGCCTTCGACGGCCTCATCGGTCATGTAGGCCATCCGCGTCGCCTCACCCGCGAACAGTTGCTGGCCGACCAGCCCGTCGTCCAGCAAATTGAACGCGTACTTCAGCATGCGCTGAGCCTGCGGCGATTTGCCGTTGATGTCGGCGGTCCACTCCAGCGCGACGTCCTCCAGCTCGGCGTGGTCGACCACCTTGTTCACCGCGCCCATCTGATGCATTTCCTCGGCGGTGTAAGGGCGGCCGAGGAAGAAGATCTCGCGGGCGAACTTCTGGCCGACCATCTTGGCCAGGTACGCGCTGCCGTAGCCGCCGTCGAAGCTGCCCACGTCGGCGTCGGTCTGCTTGAAGCGGGCGTGCTCGCGGCTGGCCAGGGTGAGGTCGCAGACCACGTGCAGGCTGTGCCCTCCCCCCGCGGCCCAGCCGTTCACCAGCGCGATCACTACCTTCGGCATGAAGCGGATCAGCCGCTGCACCTCCAGAATGTGCAGCCGGCCCGCGCGAGCCTGGTCGACCGTGTCCGCGGTGTCGCCGCTGGCGTACTGGTATCCGCTGCGACCGCGAATCCGCTGGTCACCGCCGGAACAGAAGGCCCAGCCACCGTCCTTGGGGCTGGGGCCGTTGCCGGTGAGCAGAACCGCGCCGACGTCCGGCGTCATCCGGGCGTGGTCGAGGGCCCGATAGAGTTCGTCGACCGTATGCGGGCGAAACGCATTGCGCACCTCCGGCCGGTCGAATGCGACACGTACCGTGCCCTGTTCGATGTGCCGGTGATAGGTGATGTCGGTCAGGTTCTCGAATCCCGGAACGGGACGCCACAGCTTCGGATTGAACGTCACCTTGTGATTATCGCTGTGTCCGATTCGCAGCGCCTTCGTCGCCTACGCGGCGGCCACTCGGACGCGAGCCGGGCCACGAACGGCGGATGCTCGGTCGCGCTTCGCTCGAAACCGGTGGTCGAGCCGGTGTGGTGGCGTCGGGATGCGACTCATGAGTCCGTCGGGCTCTATGAGTGTCTCGGACAGCACGGTTCGTGGCGGTGCTCGGACGGGTGCCGGCGACTGGCTTGCCGCCGTGTGCGCCGGACTTCGATTTGACGGTGTAAAACTACGCGTTACCGTGCAAGTATGAGCGAGCGAGTGAAACCGGTTATCGACCGGACTGCGGTGGATGCCTCCCGGTACGAGAAGCACGGGGGATTTCCGAAGGTCACGCCTGCGCGGGTGGGACCGAACTTCGGCGGGTTCGTGGAAGCGATGCGGACGTTGCAGGATCTGGCGGTGTCGGCGGACGCGCCGGACGACGTCTTCGGGGCCGCGCAGGCCAAAGCCCGCGAACTGATCGAGCTGCTGGAGCCCCACCGCGCGCCGGAGTTGCAGGGCCCGGCGGGCCGCGCCGTCGAATTGCCCGGGCGGGGAAACCTTCTGCTGCTGCCGTGGCAGGTGGTCGAGGCGGGGCCGGACGGCATCGAGATGACCGGTGTGTTCCGCCGCTTCCATCTCGGCGGAAACGGGGCCGCGCACGGCGGAGTACTGCCGCTGCTGTTCGACGACCTGCTCGGCATGATCGTGCACTACGCCGGACGGCCGATCAGTCGCACCGCGTACCTGCACGTGAACTACCGCAAGATCACTCCGCTGGAAGCACCGCTGACGGTTCGCGGGCGGGTCGACCGGATCGAAGGGCGCAAGACTTTCATCACCGCCGAATTGCGCGATGAGCAGGGCGATCTGCTCGCGGACTGCGAAGGACTTATGGTGGAGTTGCTGCCCTGGCAGCCATAGCCGGGTGAATGCTGGCGCGGGTGCGTATAGTTGCCCTCGCTCGTTCATCGATACCGATCCGGAGGAACCTGAAAGTGGTTGCAGCACTGTCTGAATCCCTGCTCGACGACGCGAAGCGCCCGGCTTTCCTTGCCGACGCCGTCGAGGTTCTCGACGCCGAGGTCTCGGACAAGGGTGGTGCGTCCGGCCTGGCTGTGAAGGGTGGCTACGCGGCGGTCAAGAAGATCAGCCCGTCCATCGTGCCCGATGCGCTGGAGTCGTTGGCGCCCAAGCTCGTCGCGCAGCTGGAGCCGTTCTGGCAGGAATACGCCGCGTCGGGCTCCGGCAAGTTCGCCGATCTGCTCGTCGCCAAGTCCGACGAGGTCGCCGAGGCGTTGCTCGCCGTCACCGACGCCCGGGCCGAGTCCTCCACTCGCCCCGCCCTGAAGAAGGTCTACTCCTCGATGCGCTCCTCGGCGAAGAAGAACGTCATCGAGGCGCTCCCGCGGGTCGGCGACCTGATCGAGAAGCACGCCAAGTGATCTCCTAGCGCTGTGCTTGTGCACAGCGCGTCGGGCAGCGCGAGTTCGCGCCCCTGTACGGCTCGCGTCCGAGCGGCCACCGCCGACGACTTCGTCGCGGACGGGTCGGTCGCTCGGACGCGAGCTGCGTTTGTTCCCAGCGCCTTCCATGCTGGGTGCTCTCGGCTGTTCGGTTTTGCCGGCGCTTGGTCGCTAGGGTTCGCGGCACCCGGTGACTGGCGGGCTTGTTCGTTTTGCCGCGCCTTCCACGCGGCGTGTTCGCGGCCCCATCAAGGTTCGCGACCCCAGCGGCCGCCGCTTGCTCGTTCGTCGCCTACGCGACGGCCACACGGACACGAGCCGGGCCGTGAACGGCCGATGCTCGGTCTCGCTTCGCTCGAAAGGCTTGGCCGAACCGGTGGGGTCACGCAGCGATTGATGAGCCTCGAGGCCGACCCCCTATGGAGACGGCGAGGGAGCCGACGCACGAGGGCGCGACGCGGGATACCGGATCACGCTCCGGTCGATGGCGGCGGTGCGGGTGATTCATGGGCGAGCCACTGCGCGAAGCCGCAGGGTGTGCGATGACACAGTGTGATTGCGAGCCTCCCGGCGGCGACTTCTAGTTGACTGTCTGCCAGTCTGGAGGCGTGAACCCGTCTACAGCACAAGCGCAGGTCGTCGTCGACGAACTCGTGCGCGGGGGCGTGCGGGATGTCGTCCTGTGCCCCGGCTCCCGGAACGCTCCGCTGGCCTTCGCCCTGCAGGCTGCCGACGCGGCCGGGCGCCTGCGGCTGCACATGCGGATCGATGAGCGGACGGCCGGATTCCTCGCCGTCGGGCTCGCGATCGCCAGCCGGCTCCCCGTCCCCGTCGTGATGACCTCGGGCACCGCGGTGGCCAACCTCGGGCCTGCCGTGCTGGAGGCGAACTACGCCAGGGTCCCGCTGGTGGTGCTCAGCGCCAACCGGCCCTACGAGATGCTCGGCTCCGGCGCCAACCAGACCGTCGAGCAGTTCGGCCTGTTCGGCAGCCAGGTACGCGCCGCCATCTCGCTGGGTCTGGCAGAGGAGGAGGCGGGCGACGGCGATCACCAGCCGTACGGCCACCAGAACAGCCAGTGGCGCTCAGCGGTCTGCCGGGTGCTCGCGGCGGCGCGCGGCACCCGCTCCGGCAATGCGGGCCCGGTGCACTTCGATGTGCCGCTGCGCGAGCCGCTGGTCCCCGACCTCGCGCCCGGCGAGTCGGCTCCCGCCGGTCGCGCGGGCGAGTGCGCCTGGACCGAGACCCAGTACGCGACGCTCGACGTGCCGCTCGAACTGGACCTCACCCCGGACACCGTCGTCATCTCCGGACACGGCGCCGGGTTGCGCCCTGAGCTGGCGCATCTGCCGACCGTCGCGGAGCCCACCGCCCCCATGCACGGTCCGGCGCTGCATCCGTTGGCGCTGCCGCTGCTGCGGCCGAAGCAGGCGATCATCACCGGCCGCCCCACTTTGCACCGGCAGGTCTCGAAGGTGCTCGCGGATCCCGACGTGCGGGTCTACGCGCTGACCACCGGGCCGCGATGGCCCGACGTGTCCGGCAATGTGGTGGGAACCGGCACGCGTGCTGTCATCACCGGCACGCCCAGAGCGCAATGGCTGGAGCACTGCCGCGAACTGAACGCCAAAGCCGAGCAAGTGGTGCGGGCCGAACTGGCCCGGCACCCGAAACCCACCGGGCTGCACGTCGCCGCTGTCGTTATGGACGCGCTGCGCGAAGGTGACCAACTCTTGCTCGGCGCCTCTAACCCGGTGCGTGACGCCGCGCTGGTGTCGCATCCGCGGCCGGGGATCGAAGTGCTGTCGAATCGCGGCGTGGCCGGTATCGACGGCACGGTGTCCACGGCCGTCGGCGCCGCTCTGCATCACGAGGGGCGCACCATCGCGCTGATCGGTGACCTGACGTTCTTGCACGACGCGTCCGGCCTGCTCATCGGACCCGGCGAACCGCGGCCGGCCGATCTGACCATCGTGGTCGCCAACGACGACGGCGGCGGCATCTTCGAGCTGCTCGAACAGGGCGACCCGCAGTACGCGGGCGTGTTCGAGCGGGTCTTCGGCACCCCGCACGGCATGGATCTCGCCGCACTGTGCGCCGCCTACCGCATCCCGCACCGGCAGGTGGACCCGCAGCAACTGGCCACCGAGCTGACCGGGCACGCCCACGGCGTGCGCGTGCTGGAGGTGGCCACCGAGCGGTCGAGCCTGCGCGAACTGCACACGACGGTGCGGGCGAAGATTCAGCCCTGAGCGCGGGCCGGGGCGGTCAGTAGTCGAGGTCCTCCTCGGGATCGTCATCGATCGGAACCGCGATGGACTGTTCGATCACGTCCGCGGGGTTCGCCTCCAAGCTGTCGCGCTCCAGGATCGCCCGCTCGACGACGTCCTCTTCCGGCAGGTCGTCGGCGAGCACCGGCTCCTCCGGATACGCCGGAACGGACTGCTCGGCGAGATCGGCCTCCGGGACCGCGTCGGCAAGGGGATCTGACATCGTGCGCTCCTCTCCATGTAGGCCTCTCGATCGGCATACCCGTCGTGGCGCGCCGCAATCGAGGCGGACGTTCAACTTCGGCTGCATCGAGGATGCCCGCGGCAAGGCCGTACGGCAAGCATCTCCCCGTCAACGTTGTCGTTCTTCGCCGATCTGCGGCGCCGTCGCGTCGGCGGGGTGCTCGACGAGTGCGAGGGTGCGCCCGGCCATGAATCGAGCGGTCCGCACCGCCGTCCCCGATCGCGTCACTTCGCTGACTTCGACCACGCCGCGCGCGATCCGTACCTCGACCCGCCGCCCCGCCCGGGTAGCCGCGATCTCGTAACTGCGAGACCCGTCGCCCACGTCGACGACGATCTCCACCCGATCACCCTTCATCTACCAATTGTCCGCTTTTCCAGCGCATTTCGCCGCTACGAGTAGGTAACGGCGGTGTGGCGAGCCGGTCGGGACGGTTCGGTCTCGGTGGTGCCGATCACGGAGCGGGCCGGCGCGATCCGAGTCCGAGCTTGCGCGCGAGGCGGGCAATGAGGCGCGACATCTCGGCCGGAAAGGAATCCGGTTCGGGGATCGCGACCGGGCGGACCCGGCCGTTGTGAATCGCGGTAACACGCCAGCCTTCGGACGTGCGTACCAGCACCAGTGTCTGGCGCGACAGCCTGCGCTCGGGCAGCCGGGAGCGCCATGGCATCAGTACCGACGCCGTGCCGTGCAGGATCGCCACGTCGGAGGTGAGGAAGCGGATCGACTCCACGTCGCCGACCAGTGCGGAGCCTGCCAGCACGCCTCGGAAGAGCTTGTCGTGATTGTGCTGGTGCTGGGCGCGGCCGATGGCGCGGGTGCCGTCATAGGACACGTAGTCGGAGTCGTCGGTGAAATATCCGGCGTAGGCCTCGGCGTCGTTGTCGGTCCACGCCTGCATGAGGTCTCCGAACAGCGCCCGGATCCGGGCGTCGTCGTCGGTGCGGTCGCGGGTGTCGGTCATGGCGGTGCCCCTCCGTGCTATGATTTCGATCAACAAAAGTTACGATAACAGAAAGTTTCGAATGTCGAAAGATAGGCTCATCGGCGAAATCGGCATGCAGTTGCGGCTGCTTCAGCAGAGCTTCGACGTCTTCGACGAGGCGGTCGCCGCACACCTCGGCGTGAACCGCACCGATATGCGGTGCTTGGATGTGGTGCTCGGCCGTGGCCCGCTGCCTGCGGGCGAGCTGAGTGCCGCGGTGAAACTCAGCCCCGCGGCCACCACCGCGGCGATCGATCGACTGGAACGTGCCGGATTCGTCGTGCGCGGTCAGGATCCGTCCAATCGGCGGCGCGTGCTGGTAACCGCCACCACCGCTGCGCGAGAGGTGGCGGAGCGGATCTTCGAACCCGTCGGCCGGGCGGGTGCGCAGGCTCTCGATCGCTACGACGCCGCCCAGCTTTCGCTGATCCTGGACTTCCTGCATACCGCGCTCGCCGTCCATCGCGGACAAACCGACCGCATCGCGTCGGACGGCTGACCGGAGCGCTCACGCGGCGGCGGCGCTGGCTCGGCGCGTTCCCTCCGGACCGATGAATTCCGCGCGGCGGTTGTGTCTACATGGTTGGACATATCCCCGGCTCAGGAGATCCGATGAATCCGGAATTCGATTTCGAACCGGCCGCTACCGCGCTGGCGACAGTGATCGGCCGCATCACCGACGACCAGCTCGCGGCGCCGACACCCTGCGCGGACATCACGGTCGGTGCTCTGCTCGCGCACGTCGACGATCTGACCGAGGCGTTTCGTCAGTCGGCCACCAAGGAGGCCGTCGGCAGGTCCGTCGCGCCGGATTCCCCTGCCGAGCGCGCCCTGCCGGAAGGCTGGCGCTCGCGCATCCCTGCCCGGCTCGATGCCCTGGTGGCAGCGTGGCGGGAGCCCGCGGCCTGGGACGGCGTGACGGAGGCGGGTGGGGTGAGCCAGCCCGCCCCGGTGATGGCCAGGTTCGCGCTGGACGAGGTGGTCGTGCACGGCTGGGATCTGGCGAAGGCCACCGGCCAGCCGTTCACGTGTGATGCCCGGTCCGGCGCGATTCTCTTGGACATGCTGCGCGACACTCCCGCCGAGGGCGTGCCGGGCTTGTTCGGGCCGGTGGTGCCGGTCGCGGCGGCGGCGTCCGACTGGGAGCGGGTCCTCGCGTTCACCGGCCGCCGCGCCGACTGGACTGCCGAGACCAGGGCAGCGGTGCTCGACTAGCCGGAGTCGGCGCAGTGCCGTCCACCGGTGGTCACGAAGGTGCCCGCGGTGACGGCGTCGACGGCGGCCTGGGCGGCCATGTCCGCCGCGGCGTCATCGATCGGGTCGCCGCTGGCGAGCAGCCGGTAGTAGAGCGGGGCCGACACGGCGGAAAGCACCGCGCGTGCGTCGGTGTGCTCGGGCGCTTCACCTCGCGCGATGGCGGCATCCACACAGGCGGACCATTCGGTGAGCCGGACGTCGTAGAAGCGGCGCAGGGCGGACGCGGCCGACTCGTCGCACGTGGCGGCCGCGATCACGGCGCGGAAGAGCCTGCCTTGGCGGGGGTCGGAGAGTGTCTTCGCGACCAGGCGGGCGTTGGCGGTGAGATCGCCGAGTAGCGAGCCGGTGTCCACGCGTGGCAGCGACTGTTCGGCCATGCCGACCAGCAGGTCGGCGATCAGGCCGGGGGGCGTGCGCCAGCGGCGGTAGACGGTGGTCTTGCCTACTTCGGCGCGAGCCGCGACCTCGGCGAGGTCCAGATGGGCGAAGCCGCGTTCGGCCAGCAAATCGCCCGCCGCCTGGAGGACGGCCGCGCGGACCCGCGCGGTCCGTCCACCGGGTCGAACCGAGCCGGGTGTGGTGTCTTCAAGCTCCATAACGGCACTCCAGTTTCATTTAAGCGTGGACGGGTGTATCGTTCGAATCGTTAACGGAACTATAGACCCTTTAGGAGGGTGCTCCAGTGAACGATCAGACGGTGGACACGCAGATGGAGTACCGGCGGCTCGGCTCATCGGGCCTGCACGTGCCGGCCCTGAGCTTCGGGGCGGGCACCTTCGGCGGTCGGGGCGAATTGTTCGGCGCGTGGGGCGACACCGACGCCGAGCAGGCGCGACGGCTGGTCGACATCAGTCTGGACGCCGGTGTCAGCATGTTCGACACCGCCGACGTCTACTCCGACGGCGCCTCCGAGGAGGTGCTGGGCGCCGCGGTCAAGGGCAGGCGTGATCGGGTGCTGCTGTCCACCAAGGCGACACTGCCGACCGGCCCGGGTCCGCTGGACGCCGGGTCCGGCCGGGCCAGGTTGATCGGTGCGGTGGAGGGGTCGCTGCGCAGGCTCCGTACCGACTACATCGATCTGTTCCAGCTGCACGCTTTCGACGCGGGCACGCCGGTGGAGGAAGTCGTCGCGGCACTGGACGATCTGGTGCGCGCGGGCAAGATCCGCTATGTCGGCGCGTCCAACTTCGCGGGTTGGCAGTTGATGAAATCCCTTGCCACGGCGGATCGCAACGGCCTGACCAGGTACGTCGCTCACCAGGTCTACTATTCGCTGGTCGGGCGCGACTACGAGTGGGAACTCATGCCGCTGGGCCGCGACCAGGGTGTCGGCGCGGTGGTATGGAGTCCGCTGGGTTGGGGAAGGCTCACCGGCAAGATTCGTCGCGGACGGCCACTCCCGGAAGGCAGCCGCTTGCACCGGACCGCCGAGGCGGGCCCGCCGGTGGACGAGGAGAAGCTCTACGACGTGGTCGACGTCCTCGACGAGTTGGCCGCCGAGACCGGCAAGACGGTCCCGCAGATCGCCCTCAATTGGCTACTGCGCCGCCCCACCGTCTCGACCGTCATCGTGGGCGCCCGCAACGAGGAGCAGCTGCGCCAGAATCTCGGCGCCGTCGGCTGGGAACTCACCCCCGACCAGGTCGCCCGCCTGGACAAAGCCAGCGCCACCACCCCGCCCTACCCTTACTACCCGTACTACCGTCTCCCGGACTTCAGCCGCCTGAACCCGCCCGCGGTGTGAACGCGGGGGAAGGATCGTCAATCCGCTCCGACCGGGGTCGCGGTGAAGCCGAACTCACCGATCGTGATCACGACTGGACCGCCTAAGCGGTCCATGTCGTACATCGCCTCGCCGAGGTGGGTGGACATCAAGTCCATCCACCAGTCCCAGGGGGATTCAGGCCTGCCACGCAGAGCGTCCTCCGCAACCTTCCGGTAGTAGTCCCGCAGCGTGTCCGGGGTGAATCGCATGGCGACGGGAGGAGCCAGCGCCACGCCAGCGCGTTCGACGAGGTACGGAATGCCTTCCCGAACCGAGATTTTCAAACCCTCCCAGTTCCCGGCGCGAACGATGGAGTCCGTCAACTCGTCGTATGTCGGCTCATCCACGGCAAGCCTTTCCTCCGTCTCAGGTGGTACTGGCGAACTGAAACATCAGTAGACGTCGCGGACGTAACGTTTTTCGGCGACGAGTTGCTTCTTGAAGGCCAGTGCGCCGTCCTCGTCGAGCTTGCCGTGGACGCGCGCGATGCGCAGCAGCGCCTCGTCGACGTCTTTGGCCATGCGGCTGGCGTCGCCGCAGACGTAGAAATGGGCGCCCTCGCGCAGCCAGGACCACAGCTCGGCGCCGTGCTCGATCATGCGGTGCTGCACGTAGATCCGCTCGCGCTGGTCGCGGGAGAAGGCCAGGTCGAGGCGGGTGAGGAAGCCGGAACGGAACATGTCCTCCAGCTCGGCGCGGTAGTAGAAGTTCTGCGCCGCATGCTGATCGCCGAAGAACAACCAGTTGCGGCCGGTGCAGCCGAGGGCCCTGCGCTCGTGCAGGAACCCGCGGAAGGGCGCGATACCCGTGCCGGGGCCGACCATGATCATCGGTGCGGTCGGGTCGGCGGGCGGACGGAAATGCGGTGCGCGCTGCAGGAAGATCGGCACCGCAGGGTCGGTGCGGTCGGCGTGCGCCCGGTCGGCGAGGAAGGTCGAGCACACTCCGCCGCGCCGCGCCGCCGAACCGGTGGCAGCGGGATCGCCGTAACGCACGATGCCGACGGTCAGCTCCACCTCGTCCGGGCTGACCAGCGGACTCGACGAGATCGAATACTGGCGCGGCTGTAGTTTCTTCAGCGTGCCGAGCCACTCCACCAGATCGGCCCGCACCGGGAAGTCGCGCAGCACGTCCACGGCCTGCCGGTCCCACAGGTAGCTCGCCAGCTCGTTGCGATTGTCCCGGCGCAGCAGTTTGGCGAGCTTGCCGTTGTGGTTGCGCTCGGCGAGGAAGCCGAGCAGATCCTGCCCGACCTTCGTGATGTCGTAATGCGTGCGCAGCGCCTCGGCCAAGGGGAGTTCGCGTTGGTCGACCTCGACGACGCGACGGCCGTCCAACCCGGTCGCGGCCAGCCATTCGGTGACCAGCGAGGTGGAATTCACCGGCCACACGCCCAGCGAATCGCCCACCTCGTAGGCCGCGTTCAGACCGCGCAGATCGAACCCGAAGCGGCGCACCTCTTTCGACGACTCCGCGGTCGACAGCAACTCGTTGCGCACGAGTGGAGCACGCACGGGCGCCGTGCGAGTGAATGGTGTGGGTGCGCCACGGGGGCGGCCGAGCGCTGGTGCGGCGGTCGGCAACTCCATGGTCGCGACTCCACCGCCACGGGGGGCGGACCGCCTCGAGTCGGTCGCACCGTGCGCCGGAAGTGCGGTGGGGAAGTCCGGGGCCTCGGCCGGGCCGTCGCCGAACGCGGCGAGCACGTCGTCGAGCCAGCGCTGGGCCGCGTCTTCGTAGTCGGGTTCGCTGTCGACGCGCGGGAGCAGCCGGGTAGCGCCCAGTGCGGCGAATCTCTCGTCGAGTTTGCGGCCGTAGCCGCAGAAGTCGTCATAGGAGGAGTCGCCGAGGGCGAACACCGCGTACCGCACGCCGGTCAGCCGCACGGCGCCGTCGGCCAGCCGATCCCAGAAATCGGCTCCGTTGTCCGGCGGCCCGCCGTCGCCGAAGGTGCTGCTGACCACCAGCACGTCACCCTGGATCGCGCTCAGCTCGCAGGAATCCAGGTCCAGCAGGCGGGGCGCGAAGCCGTGCTCGGCGAGGTGCGCCGCGACCGTGGCGGCGAATTCCTCGGCGGTGCCGGTCTGCGAGGCCCACAGGACGGTGATCGCGTGCCCGGTGTCACCCGCGTCCGTCGCGGGCGCCGAGCCCGCCGCCGCACGCGAGTAGATGCCTGCCAGCAGACCGTCGACCCACAACCTGCTGTGCGCGGACATCGGCGCCGACTCCGGGAGCACCGGCTGACCCGTCACCGGAAGCGATTGCAGCGCGGCCAGATAACCGCTCAGATAGATCCGCTCGGTTTCGCTGAGCGTGGGCGCGGTGCCGCTGTCGAGACCGAGCACGGCCGCCAGCGGGTGCGCCGACTCCGTCGCGGGCAGGGCGTCGGGCGCTTTCGGTCGCGGCACGGCGGCCACCCGGCGCAGCGCTATCGCGCACGCCTTGAACTCCGGTTGCAGCGAGGCCGGGTCGACCGCGTCGTTGGTGACCGCGTTGATGGTCAGGTATTCGCCTTGCTCGTCGTTCCAATGGAACGGCACGAAGCAATCTCCCTGGCGCACTCGGTCGCTGACCTGCACCGGCAGCACGGCCCGGCCCCTGCGGGAGGCGATCTCGAGCTGGTCGCCCTCGCGCAACCCGAGACGCTCGGCATCGGCCGGGTGCACCTCGGCGAACGGCTGTCCGTTCAGCTTGGTCAGCTTGTCGATCTTGCCGGTCTTGGTCATGGTGTGCCACTGGTGCTGTAGGCGGCCGGTGTTCAGCAGGAACGGGTAGTCGTCGTCCGGCATCTCCTCCGGCAGCATGTGCGGCCGCGGCCAGAACACCGCGCGGCGGCTCGGCGTGGCGAAGGCCAGCCGGGGCCGGTGCCCGTTCTCGTCGACGAACAGCGTCTGGCTGACGCCGTCGTTGCGGTAGCGGATCGGATTGCGCCGCTGCTCCGGCCGCGCGCACGGCCACTGCATCGGACCGTCGCGCAGCGCCTCGTAGCTGACGCCGCGCAGGTCGTAGCCGGTCGCGGGGTTGGCGAACCGCTTGATCTCGTCGAACACCTCGGCGCTGGAGGCGAAGTCGAAGCCGGGGAACCCCATCGCGGTGGCGATATCGGCGATGATCCGCCAGTCCGGCCGCGCGTCGCCGACGGGCGGGACCGACTGTTGCAGCAGGGTGAGATTTCGTTCGGAATTCACCATCACCGCGTCGGCTTCCGCCCACAGCGTGGCCGGGAGCAGGAGGTCGGCGTAGGCGTTGGTCGCGGTTTCGGTGTAGGCGTCCTGGGCGATCACCAGTTCGGCCGCCTCGAGTCCCGCGATCACCGTCTTGCGGTTCGGCACGGTGGCCACGGGATTGGTGCAGATGATCCAGGCCGCTTTGATCTCCCCTTCGGCCAGTCCGCGGAACATCTCCACCGTGCCGGGCCCGGCTTCGGCGCGTAGCGCGCCGGGCTCGAGCTGCCACGCGGTCTCCACGAACGCGCGGTCCTCGGCGGAGAGCAGACTGCGCTGGCCGGGCAGCCCTGGGCCCATGTAGCCCATCTCCCGCCCGCCCATCGCGTTCGGCTGCCCGGTCAGCGAGAACGGCCCGCTGCCGGGACGGCAGATGGCCCCCGTGGCCAGGTGCAGGTTGCACAGCGCGTTGGTGTTCCAGGTGCCGTGCGTGGACTGGTTGAGGCCCATCGTCCACAGCGACATCCACTCGCCCGCCGCGCCGATCCACCGGGCGGCGGTCCGGATGTCGGCCTCGGACAGTCCGGTGATCTCGGCCACCCGCTGCGGCGGATAGTCGGCCAGGAACTCCGGCATCGCCTCCCAGCCTTCGGTGTGCTCGGCGATGAACTCCGCGTCGATGTCACCGTCGGCGACCAGCAGGTGCAGCAGTCCGTTCAGCAGCGCCAGATCCGTGCCGGGCGCGATCTGCAGGAAGAGGTCGGCGCGCTCGGCGGTCTCGGTGCGCCGCGGATCGACCACGATCAGCTTTGCGCCCGCCTTGAGCCGGTCGGCCATCCGCAGGAACAGGATCGGATGGCAGTCGGCCATGTTCGCGCCGATCACGAAGAACAGGTCCGCGTGCTCGAAGTCGTCGTAGGAGCCGGGCGGCCCGTCCGCACCGAGCGACTGTTTGTACCCGGTGCCCGCACTGGCCATGCACAGCCGCGAGTTCGCCTCGATGTGCACCGTGCGCAGATAGCCCTTGGCGAGCTTGGTGGCGAGGTACTGCGCTTCCAGCGACATCTGCCCGGAGACATACAGCGCGATCGCGTCCGGACCGTGCTCGTCCAGGATCGCCCGCAGCCGGGTGGCGGCCTCGTGCACGGCCTCGTCGACGGGGAACGGCACCGGGACCTGGCCGCGCTCGAAGCGCCGGTAGGCGGTTTCCATCCGCCCGGGGGTGCGCATCAGCTCGGCATGGGTCGCGCCTTTGGTGCACAGCCTGCCCGCGTTCGCCGGGTGCAACTTGTCGCCGCTGACCTTGGCGATCACCGGCTGCCCCGCGTCGTTCGAAGCGGTCCGCACCGTGATTCCACAGCCCACGCCGCAGTACGAGCACGCCGTTCGGGCGGTGCCGTCGCTGCGGCCGGTCACTGCGTCAGACATGCCTTCGATCATGCGGACCGCCGATTGCGCGGGATTTACCTCGCGTTATCGCCAGGTGACATTCCACCTCACCGCACACGAATCCGGCGGTGAGGTGTGATCAGGATCTCCGGGCTCAGCCGAGCTTGTACGCCCGGTGCAGGGCGACCACTCCTCCGGTAAGGTTGCGCCACTTCACCGACGACCACCCGTTCGCCGCGATCCGCATCGCCAGCCTGCGCTGATTCGGCCAGTCCGGGATGGATTCGGCGAGGTAGATGTACGCGTCGGGATTGCTGCTCACCACGCGCGCCACTTTGGGTAGCGCCTTCATCAGGTATTCCAGGTAGATCGTGCGGAACAGCGGGAGAACCGGTGCGGAGAACTCACAGACGACCAACCTGCCGCCGGGTTTGGTGACGCGCAGCATCTCGCGCAAGGCGAGGTCGGTGTCGGCCACATTGCGCAGCCCGAACGAGATGGTCACCGCGTCGAAGGAGTCGTCGGCGAACGGCAGCGCCATCGCGTCGGCCGCCACCATCGGCACATCGCGGAACCGGCCCGCGCTGAGCATGCCCTTGGAGAAGTCGGCCGCCAGGCACCAGGCTCCGGATTTCTGCAGCTCCAGGGTGGACACACCGGTTCCGGCGGCCAGATCGAGCAATCGCTCGCCCGGCCGCGGCGCCAGTGCCTTGCGGGTCGCCCAGCGCCAGTAGCGGTCCTGCCCCCCGGAGATCACCGTATTGGTCAGGTCGTAGCGACGGGCGACGCCGTCGAACATCGACGCGACTTCGCGCGGCTGCTTGTCCAACGAGGCCCGGTTCGATTGCGTTTTCGCCACGCCAAGACCCTAACTCGCGGTCTGTTCCGAACCGAGCGTGGCACGGGGATACTTCCGTCACGCCGAGCCGGCTCTCAGGCCGTATGCGGCAACCGAATCCGGGTACCGGTCACCTCGGCGTAGTGGCCCATCAGCTGGGTGCAGATGGCGGGCCAGGTCCGCGACAGCACCGACTTCCTGGCCGCTCCGGCGAACCGGCTCCGCAGCCGCGGATCGTGCAGCGCTGCGACGGCGCTGGGCAACAACTCGCAGAACCGGTCCACCGGCAGCAGGTAGCCGTTACGGCAG
This sequence comes from Nocardia asteroides, assembly GCA_019930625.1. NCBI lineage: Bacteria > Bacillati > Actinomycetota > Actinomycetes > Mycobacteriales > Nocardiaceae > Nocardia > Nocardia asteroides. The sequence goes on along the minus strand of CP082844.1, from coordinate 1,191,894 downwards.
TGGGCGATCAGGTCGCGCGGACCGCCCGCGTCGGGGCCGATCACCGGGATTCCCGACGCCAGCGCCTCCTGTACGCCCTGGCAGAAGGTCTCGTGCTCGCCCGCGTGCGCCATCACGTCCAAGCTGGCGTACGCCTGTGCCAGCTCGTCACCGCCGAGCTCGCCGGTGAACACCGCGGTCGGCATGAGACGGGCCAGCCGCTGGCGTTCCGGCCCGTCGCCGACGATCACCAGCTGGATGTCGGGGTCGGCGTCGAGCACCGCGAGGCGTTCGACGTGCTTCTCCGGGGCGAGCCGCCCCACGAAGCCCACCAGCAGGCGGTCCCGGCCGCCCAGCCAGGAGTCGCGCACCTCGGCGGAGCGGGCGCTCGGCGTGAACCGCGCGATGTCGACACCCCGGCCCCACCGGTGCACGCGCGGGATACCGTGCCGGACCAGGTCCTCCGCGGCCGCCCGGGACGGGGCGAGCGTGCGGGTGGCACCTTCGTGGATGCGCCGCGTCCAGCTCCAGGCGGCCCGGCTCGCCAGGCCGAGCCCGTAGCTCTTGGCAAAGCCCGCGACGTCGGTCTGGTACACCGCGACGGTCGGCAGGTCCAGCCGCAGCGCCGCGCCCAGTCCGCCCGCGCCGAGCAGGAACGGCGAGGCCAGGTGAACCACGTCGGCGTCGAAGTCGTCGATGGCCGAGACGATGCCCGGCTGCGGCAACCCGACCGGCAGCGAGCTGATCTTCGGCACCATGACCGCGGGCACCCGATGTACCGGGAAACGTTGATAGCGCCGCGGTGCGGTGGGCTGCCCGCGCGGGGTGTCCGGCGCGATGATCAGCGCATCGTGCCCGTGCCGGTCCAAGTGATCCAGCACCCGCAGCACGGAGTTGACGACGCCGTTCATATTCGGCAGGAACGACTCCGCGACGATCGCTACACGCACCTTCTCAGCGTGACGGGTGCACCGCGCCGCGCCGCCACACCGAAGTGAAGGACACGGAAAGATCCGGCGAACTGTCGGGGCCGCGACGCTGCGGGGGCGGTGGCACGCTCGGATCAGGTCACCGGAGCGGGACCACGCCTGCCCGTGCGGGTGAGCAACCACAGCGCGGGGAGTGCGAGCAGCCACACCACCACGATGACCGACAGCGCGGGCGGAATGGCGACGCGCACGTCACGGCCTTCCACGCGCACCAAGTCGGGGTCGCTGCGGCTGTATTCCACGCGAATCCGCTCACCCGCGGTCAGGTTGGTCGGATACAGGACGCCGACCTTCGGATTATGCGTCTCTCCATCGGGTGTGACATACATGACCGCCGAGCGCAGCCGCCCCGCCGAGAGCACCTCGGCCGTGGTGCTGCCCTTGTCGGAGCTGATCAGGTAGTCGTTGCGCCAAGCGGCCAGCACCAGCAGCCCGACGAGCACGCTCACCGCCGTCGCGGCGATCAGCACCCCGATCCTGGCCCGCCGCAGGCGGATCGGCCGCCCACTGGACCGACTGGTTTCCGACACCGCCACAGGCTACCGAGCGGTTCGGCTACGGTGACGGCCATGTCCCGAAAATTCAGCTTCACCGTGCCTTACACCGTCCCGGTCGAAGATCTCCACCGGGCACTCACCACCGATGACGTCTGGCGGGCTCGCTTCGCCGACGCCCCGACCGCGACGTTGGAGCTGTCGCATCCGGACGGGGCGGGCACCATCCGCATCCACATGACCGAGAAGGCCGCGCAGGACAAGGTACCGGCGCTGGTGCGCAAGGTCCTCAAGAGCGAGCTCACCTTCGATCGCACCGACAACTGGCAGCCGCTGGTCGGCGAGATGGCCAAGGGCGCCTTCGAGGCCAGCACCGGCGGCATCAATACCGTGATGTCCGGCACCTACGAGATCCGCTCCACAGCGGAAGGTTCCGAGATCGAGGTCGTTGGCACCGTTCAGGTGAAGGTGCCACTGGTCGGCGGCGCGATCGAGCCGCTCGCCGAACAGTTGCACCACCGGGTGCTCAACAGCGAGCGCAAATTCATCGAGGAATGGCTGTCCGCGAAGCCGACCGCCTGAGCGTGCGAGTTGCCCCGGCGTGCGCCGGGGCAACTTCCCTTCGCCCCAGGCACCTCTAGGCGAAGTCCTGTGGCGAGTACTCCTTCGGCTCCATCAGCACCAGCCAGTTCCCGGAGTTGTCCCGGATGATCGCCTCGGTCCCGTAGGGCCGCTCGGCGGGCGGCTGAACGAACTCCACACCCTTGGCGGTGAGTTCTTCGAAGGTCTTCTGGCAGTTCTCGGTCCGCAAGCCGAGCGAACCGTGCGTACCGTTGGCGAGCGCGCGCCGGACGGCGTCGGCGTAGTGCTCGTCCAGCGGCGGGCCCGGGAGCATCAGCGTGATCTCCAGCTCCGGGTGCGCGGGATGCGCGACGGTGACCCAGCGGAAACCGTTGTCGCCCATCGTGACATCGCTGGTCTCGACGAAGCCGAGCTTGTCGACATACCACTGTTTTGCTGCGTCCTGGTCCGTGACATACACCGTGACCAGGGAAACGTTCGTAATCGTCGTCATGCGGCCCAGGCTATGGCGCGCGCCTCGCCGCGGGCTTCTCCGAAATTGCGCCGTTTGCTCAGCCGGTCCGCTTGCGGTCCGACAGCCCGTGCATGAAGACGAAACAACCGGGGATGCGCGGAGCGCCGTCGGCGAACTTCGCTTGATACTCCGATGGCGTGACCCCGACCAGCTGGCGGAACTTGCTGCTGAACGAGCCGAGACTGCTGTAACCGACCACCATGCACACCTCGGTGACCGTGAGGTTGGTCGCCCGGAGCAGATCCTGCGCGCGTTCGATGCGCCGCTCGGCCAGGTAGGCGGCGGGGGTGAGGCCGTAGACCGCGGCGAACGCGCGCAGGAAGTGGTATTTCGACACCCCGGCGGCCGCCGCCAGCTCGTCCAGATCGAGCGGGTCGGCGTAACGCCGGTCCGCCAGGTCCCTGGCTCGGCGCAGATGCGGGAGCAGAGACAGCGCGGGCAATCCGCGGGCTCGTTGTTCGCCCATCGCGCCGGCCACCGTCCCTATCCGAACGGCTGGCGTTCGTCGAAGCGCAGCGACGCCCGGCCCGCCATCCGCCAGGCCCGCGCGGTCAGGTCCACGTCCTCGTCGGTCACCAGGTTGCCCATCACCCGGACGGCCGTGCGCTGCAAATACTTCGAGCGCATCACGGGGGGACCACCCAGCGGCACCATGCGCGGGTGGGTGGCCAGTCCGGCGATCCGCCGGGCCACGGAGAACGTGCGTCCGTAGCGGGCGCGCAGCACCTGCGGCCAGACCGCGGTGAAGTCGGGCTCGTCCAGCAGGTCGGCCAGCATGTGACCGCCCTCCAAGCCGTAATCGATACCCTCGCCGTTGAGCGGGTTCACGCAGCCGGCGGCGTCACCGATCAGGACCCAGTTGCGTCCGGCCACGTTCGAGACCGCGCCACCCATCGGAAGCAAGGCCGACGCCACCGCGCGCAGCGAGCCCTCGAACTGCCATTCCTCGCTGCGCAGCGCGGTGTAGTGCCCCAGCAGCGGTTTCAACGCGATGTGCGAGGGCCGCCGCTCCGTGGCCAGCGACCCGACGCCGATGTTCACCTCACCGTTGCCGAGCGGGAACACCCAGCCGTAGCCGGGAACCAGCTCGCCCGCGGCGTCGCGCAACTCCAGATGCGAAGTGATCCATTGGTCGTCGCTGCGGCCGGACTTGATGTAGGCGCGCGCCGCGGTGCCGTACGCGTACTGCCGATGCCAGGTGCGCCCGAGCAGCCGCCCGATCGGCGAACGGACTCCGTCGGCGACCACCAGCGTCCGGCAAGCGATCGTCCGAGTGCCATCGGCCGTGCGCACTGTCACACCGGTGACCCGGTCGCCGTCGCGGGTGATGTCGACCACTTTCGTCCCGTCCACCATGCGCGCGCCGGACTTCACCGCCGTCTCGCGCAGCTTGTCGTCGAGTTCGGTACGGGGGACCGCGCTGCCGTACGTCGGGAAGGAACCGCCCGGCCAGCTCAGCAGCTCCTCGCGGCCGAAGCCGGTCATCCGGAGGCCGTGGTTGACGATGTGTGCGCGCACCCACTCGCCGAGACCGAGTTGCTCCAGTTCGGCGGTCGCGCGCGGGGTGAGCCCGTCACCGCAGGTCTTGTCCCTGGGAAAAACGGCGGAATCGACGAGCACCACGTCCCGTCCCGCCCGCGCCGCCCATGCCGCCGACGCCGATCCGGCCGGGCCCGCGCCGACGACCAGCACCTCGGCCCGGCTGGGCAACGCGTCCTCGTCGCTCGCGGGACTCGCTTCCGGTGAACCCATGCGGTCCATACTCGCAGGGCCGTCTCTTCCGTGTCGACGGCGGTCGCGCTCGCGTCGTGGACGGTCACGAGCGACGCGGTGCGGCGGTGGCCGATCCACCACAGAGTGACGGTGTTCATGGGCCATCCGACGGGGACACGCTAGGTTCTCTACCGTGGGGTCGGACGCATCGCTGGGAGAAGAAATGAGCACATCGGCCATGAGCGAGCGCAGCGAGCGAATCATGGGCACGGCGCACGGCGGGCACAGCGAAGCCGGGAGCGACGTGAGCACGGTCGTGGCCGGGGTCGACCTCGGTGACCCCCGGCTCGCGGACACGGTGCGCGACGGCCTTGCCGACGTGGAGAAGCTCCTGGTCGACGAGCTCTCCGACGGTGCGGAATTCCTCCAGGAGGCCGCGCTGCACCTGGCCAAGGCCGGCGGTAAACGTTTCCGTCCGCTCTTCACCATCCTCACCGGCCAGCTCGGCCCGCGCCCCACCGATCCCGCTCTGATCACCGCGGGCACCGTCGTCGAACTCGTCCACCTGGCCACGCTGTACCACGACGACGTGATGGACGAGGCCCCGATGCGCCGCGGCGCTCCGAGCGTCAACTCGCGGTGGGGGAACAACATCGCCATCCTCGCGGGCGACTACTTGTTCGCGCACGCGTCCCGGCTCACCTCCACCCTCGGCCCCGACGCGGTGCGCATCATCGCCGAGACCTTCGCCGAACTCGTCACCGGTCAGATGCGCGAGACCGTGGGCGCACGCGGATCCCAGGATCCGGTCGAGCACTACTTGCGTGTGGTGTGGGAGAAGACCGGTTCGCTCATCGCCGCCGCGGGCCGATTCGGCGGCACCTTCTCCGGCGCGGACCCCGAGCACGTCGAGCGGCTGGCCCGCCTCGGCGACGCGGTCGGCACCGCTTTCCAGATCTCCGACGACATCATCGACATCTCCTCCGCCTCCGAGCAGTCCGGCAAGACCCCGGGCACCGACCTGCGCGAAGGCGTGCACACCCTGCCGGTGCTGTACGCGCTGCGCGAAGACGGCGCCGCGGGCGACCGCCTGCGCAAACTGCTGGCCCGTCCGCTGGAAACCGACGAGGAGGTCGCGGAGGCGCTCGATCTGCTGGCCGATTCCCGCGGCATGGTGCTGGCGAAGGAGAAGCTGCAGGGCTACGCCGATCTCGCCTATGCCGAGCTGTCCGCGCTCCCGGACGGCCCCGCCAACGACGCCCTCGAGCGGCTGGTCCGGTACACCATCGAACGCGTGGGGTGATCCGCGCGTCGAAGAACGGTCCCATGCGGGCGCGGAGTGATTTCCTCGGGCTGGTTTCGGCGCGGTGGGGGATTCACCGGAACTTTGCCTGCGGCTTCTATCGTTGACCTGCTGTCAGGCGACTCGGTGAACGGGGGAGCGGGCAAGGGAGACACATGCACGGACACGGGCTTGCGAACGGGCTGAAGACCTTCGGGCTGATGGTGGGCCTGTCGGCCATGATCGTGTTCATCGGCGCGCTGTTCCGCAATCCGACGATCCTGGTCATCGCCATCCTGCTCGCGGTGGGCATGAACGCCTACGCGTACTTCAACAGCGACAAGATCGCGTTGAAGACAATGCACGCCCAGCCGGTCAGCGAGCTGGAGGCTCCGGTCATGTACCGGATCGTGCGTGAACTGGCCACCACCGCGCGCCAGCCGATGCCGAGGCTGTACATCAGCCCGACGAACGCGCCCAACGCCTTCGCCACCGGACGCAGTCCCCGCCATGCCGCTGTCTGTTGCACCAGCGGCATCCTGCAGATTCTCGAGGAGCGGGAATTGCGGGCCGTGCTCGGTCACGAACTTTCGCACGTCTACAACCGCGACATCCTGATCTCCTCCATCGCGGGCGCGCTTGCCGCGGTCATCTCGGGCGTGGCCAATCTGGCCTTCTATTTGTCGATGTTCGGCGGCAACCGCAACGGGGAGGGCCCGAACCTGCTTGCCGTGCTGCTGGTGTCGCTGCTCGGCCCGATCGCCGCGACGTTGATCAAGCTCGCGGTCTCGCGCTCGCGCGAATTCCAGGCCGACCAGTCCGGCGCCGAACTCACCGGCGACCCGCTGGCTCTCGCGTCGGCGCTGCGGAAGATCGAGCGTGGCGTGCACACCGCTCCGCTTCCGCCCGAGCCACGGCTGGCGGCGCAGTCGCACCTGATGATCGCCAACCCGTTCCGTCCGGGCGAGAAGGTCGCCCGCTGGTTCTCCACACACCCGTCGATGAACGAGCGCATTGCCCGGCTGGAGGAGATGGCGGGCGGCCCGCGCCGGTACTGAGTCCCGGCGGACTCAATCGTCCGAGGCCAGCTGGTCCTCGTAAGCGCGGAACGTGTCGACGAACAATTTCCGCTGCTCCGCCGTCAGGGGCTCGAGCACCGTACGCCAGGCCCGGGCGCTGCGACCGAGCCATTCCCGCACGGATTGCTCGTGGGCGGGCGCGATGGCGACGATGGTGCGCCTCCGATCGTCCGGGTCCGCGCCGCGGTCGAGCACACCCTGCTTGCTGAGTTCGCCGACCATCAGGCTCACCGTCGTCGGAGCCACTTCCAGGCGGGCGGCCAGATCCGTCACCGTGGTCGGGCCGTCGAACACCAGGTTGGCCAGCAGCGACAGGTGCCGGGGCGCCAGCGAGTCCGGCTGCATCCCGAACTCGCGCCGGTGGTCGACCGGCTGAGCCACGAACACGGCGTGGTCGCCACCGCGCTGACCGAACTACGGACCCTTCTCGACCCGCCGCACCTGGGCGCCCCCGCGCGGCTGCGTGCGGAATTCGAACGCCTCGCGACGGAACTGGAAACCCACTTCACCTACGAGGAGGACACCCTCGTGGACACGCTCGACGCGACCGACCCGGCCGCGCTCCGGTCCGGCGGTCAGCGGTAGTTGACGAACTGCAGCGCGATCCCGAAATCCTCGCTCTTCAGCAGGGTGATCACGGCCTGCAGATCGTCGCGCTTCTTGCTGCTCACCCGCAGCTCGTCGCCCTGGATCTGCGCCTTCACGCCCTTGGGGCCCTCGTCCCGGATCTTCTTGGAGATCTTCTTCGCGTGCTCGGAGTCGATGCCCTGCACCAGCGAACCTGTGATCTTGTACACCTTGCCGGAGGAGACCGGCTCGCCCGCGTCGAACGCCTTCAGCGAGATGTCGCGGCGGATCAGCTTCTCCTTGAACACCTCCAGCGCGGCCTTGACGCGTTCTTCCGCCTCCGCGGTGAGCACGATCTTGTCCTCGCCCGACCATTCGATCGACGCGCCGGTGCCGCGGAAGTCGTAGCGGGTGTTGAGTTCCTTCTCCGCCTGATGCAGGGCGTTGTCGACCTCCTGCCGGTCGACCTTGCTCACAACATCGAAAGACGAATCAGCCACGCTGCGCTCCTGTTCTGACGGTCCGACGGGTGAGCTGAACCCTCTGCTTCCAGCCACCGTCAGTTCTACCCGGAGACCCGAGGGTAGTCGTGTCGCACGGCCGATAGCCAGCCGGTTTGCATTCAGGGTGCGGGTTCGATGTATTCTGCTCAGCGCGCGAAAGAATGCGCGAACGGCAGGTTGCCCGAGCGGCCAATGGGAGCAGACTGTAAATCTGTCGGTGAAAGCCTACGTAGGTTCGAATCCTACACCTGCCACTCCGCTCACTGGGCGAGCCCTGTACGCAGAAAGCGCGTACAGGGCTCGCTTCGTAATGTCTTGTGAAGGTGCAACCCCCACGCCCCGCCCGGCGGGGCTTCGCCCCCCGGACCCCCTTGTCGTGGTTGCGTTGGGGGGTGTGCGGTTTGTGGGGAAGCTGACAACGGAGTGATTTCGTGCTCCGGGGATCGGAGCCTTCGGTCCGTGCTCCAGGAGATCTGATCGACGTTGGTCTCGCTCCACTTCACGGCTCTGCGTTCCGTCGCTCGACATGATCCGGGACAACGCGCCCACCGCCGGATCGGCAGGTTGTCGGCGCTTGCCCTCGAGCGGGTCTACGTGGACGTGGCAATTAAGCGCGGGTATTTGCCGCCCTCACTCGCTCGACCTGATGGAACCGTCCGCTATCGTCGCCTCGCGTGGCGCGACTTCTACGAGCGCTTTCGTGCCCGAATGGGAGCCGCAAACGGGCCCTGGACGGTGGAATCCGCGCGTAAAACACCCCTCTGACCACGCGGTTTGGTGGTGGGAGCTGGGAGTGTGTAACCTCGTTCAAGACTTCACCGCGCTGAGGTCGAGTGTTCGGGGCTCGGTGCGGAAGTAGTCATGCCCCCTTAGCTCAGTCGGCAGAGCGTTTCCATGGTAAGGAAAAGGTCAACGGTTCGATTCCGTTAGGGGGCTCGCCGGATTGCCGGTGGTGACCGACTCGGCATCGCTCCCGTAGTGCGGGCTCGGCACCATGGCAATGCGACGCCGTGGCGGTGTAGCTCAGTCGGTAGAGCAAACGACTCATAATCGTTGTGTCGCCGGTTCAAGTCCGGCCATCGCTACCACAACCGATACAAGCCCATCAGGTACCGGAAAGAAGGCATATCGTGGCCGCGAAGTCCACCGATGTCCGGCCAAAGATCACCTTGGCCTGCGAGCAGTGCAAGCACCGCAACTACATCACCAAGAAGAACCGGCGCAACGACCCGGATCGTCTGGAGCTGAAGAAGTTCTGCCCGAACTGTGGCACACACCGGGCGCACCGCGAATCCCGCTAGTCCTCCGCGCGTGAACTACCGCGTGGTGTAGCGCCGGGAGTCGCATCCCGGTATCTCGGGCCGTGGCACCGCGAGGGCCGGACAGTTGTCCGGCCCTGACGCATTTTCACGGTGCGGGTGCGGTGGTGAGCGCTCCGCCGACTCCGGGCGACGGGGTCAGATAGGTACAGTCCTCCCGTGACAATCAACACCGGTACAGACGAAGCGGTCCAGACGGGCGCGGCGCTCGACCCCGCGGCGAACGCCGCGGCGATGGTCGGTCACCACTATCGCGTCGACGACTACTACGAGGTCGGCCGCGAGAAGGTGCGTGAATACGCCCGCGCCGTGCAGGACTACCACCCGGTGCACTGGGACGAGGACGTGGCGCAGGAGTACGGGTACGACAACCTGCTCGCGCCGGTCACCTTCATCTCCCTGGTCGGGATCCTGGCCCAGCGCAAGCTGTTCGAGCAGGTCGTCACCGGTTACGACCTCAGCCAGATCATGCAGACCGACCAGATCCTCGAGTTCCATCGCCCGATCAAGGTCGGCGACCAGCTCACCTGCGACGTCTACCTGCATTCGTTCCGCCAGGCTTTCGGCGGCGACATCATGGTCACCAAGAACATCGTCACCGCGCAGAACGACGAGCTGGTACTCACCACCTACACCACCCTGGTCGGCCGCAGCGGCGCCGATATCGACCCCAACCTCAACGCGGCGGTCCGCAACGTGCTCATGCACGGCATCGGTGAGGAAGCGCCGGGACACAGCCCGCGCAGCACGCCCGTCGTGACCCAGGCGCCCTCGCCGGTCGCGCAAGTGCCGGAGGCGGTGCGCACCAAGCACGCCATCCGCTTCGAGGACGTCTCGGTCGGCGACGAGCTGCCGGCGCGTATCGTCCGGCTCACTCGCGGCGATCTGGTGAACTACGCCGGCGTCTCCGGCGACGCCAACCCGATCCACTGGAGCGACGAGGTCGTGAAGCTGGTCGGCTTGGACAACGTCGTCGCGCACGGCATGCTCACCATGGGTCTCGGTGGCGGGTTCGTCACCTCTTGGCTCGGTGATCCCGGCGCGATCAAGGAGTACAACGTCCGCTTCACCAGCCCGGTCTACGTGGGCACCGACGAGGCCGCCGAGGTCGAGTACACCGGTAAGGTGAAATCGGTCGATCCGGAGTCGAAAACCGCGGTCGTCGCCATCGTGGCGAAGGCGGCGGGAAAGAAGATCTTCGGCCGCGCCACCGCCACGGTGCAGCTGGCCTGACCAGCTACAGCGACCCTGATTGGCTAATGGCGCGCACGGTAACGTACACTCAGGTTTCTGGGGTCGCCAGCCGCTGCGCGCTGCTCTGTGGGGCTGGTTCCAAGCGGTCCGCGAGGATCGTCGACGGGGCCGGCAACTGCCGGAGTAGCGCGCGTGTTGTGTGACACCGGAGCACAACTGAATATCGAACAGTGGTCGGACAGCCGATACCGTCCGACCGAAGGGGCGTAGCTCAACTGGCAGAGCAGCGGTCTCCAAAACCGCAGGTTGCAGGTTCAAGTCCTGTCGCCCCTGCCCTGGATGCCAGCGACGAGAGAGGACCGACGTGAGCGAGCGTAGCGAGCGAGCCATTGGCACAGCGCGCATCGCGCACGGCGGCACCGAGCGCAGCGAGGAGAAGGCGTGAGCGACGAGCGGGACACTCGCCGCGGCGCACATGCCGCCGACGAAGGCGATGGCACCGCCGCAGCGACACGGCCGAGCGGAAAGCGGTCCGCCCGGCGGTCCCGCAGTGCTTCCTCCCAGGTCGACACGGGCTCGATCGCCACGCTCGACCGCCCGTCGCGTAAGGCAACCAAGACGACCGATCGGGCCGAACGCAAGAAGCCGGGTAATCCGCTCAAGCGTTTGATCAAGTTCCTGCGTGAGGTCATCGCGGAACTGCGCAAGGTGATCTGGCCCAACCGGAAGCAGATGGTCACCTATACGAGCGTTGTTCTGGTGTTCGTGATTTTCATGGTCGCGTTCATCAGCGGGTTGGATCTGGCGTTCATCAAGGGTGTCAACTGGCTGTTCGGCTAGCTGAACGACGCCGACGCCGGTAGCCGATCCCGGGCGGACACGGGTGGCAGTGATTTCGCCGCGCGCCCGGCCCGGCACGCAGAGGATGTACGTGACGACACAGGAAGCGAGTGCCCCAGTGAGCACCCCGGAGAACGACACACCCGACAAGTTCCCGGCCGACGACGCGGTGGCCGAGCCCACCGACTCCGTCGAGGAGTTCGCGACCGACGGGCCCGCGCTCGAGGAATCGGAGCCCGCTGAGTCCGCCCCTGCCGCCGCTGTGGATGCCGAGCCCGCCGATCCCGTCGCCGAGATGAAGGCAGCGCTGCGGCGCGCCCCCGGTGAGTGGTACGTCATCCACTCCTACGCCGGCTACGAGAACAAAGTGAAGGCCAACCTCGAGACCCGCGTGCAGAACCTGGACCTGGAGGATTACATCTTCCAGGTCGAGGTGCCCACCGAAGAGGTCACCGAGATCAAGAACGGGCAGCGCAAGCACGTCAACCGCAAGGTGCTGCCCGGCTACATCCTGGTCCGGATGGAGCTCAACGACGAGTCGTGGGGCGCGGTGCGCAACACCCCCGGTGTCACCGGTTTCGTCGGCGCCACCTCGCGTCCGTCGCCGCTGTCCATCGATGACGTGGTGAAGTTCCTCGTCCCGGCCGCGCAGCAGCAGAAGAAGCCCGCCGCGGCGGCCGCGGCGTCGAGCGCCGAGGCCGCGGGCGGCGAGGTCGCGCCGAAGCCGGTCATCGAGGTCGACTTCGAGGTCGGCGAGTCGGTGACGGTCATGGACGGTCCGTTCGCGACGCTGCCCGCCAGCATCTCCGAGGTCAACGCCGAGCAGCAGAAACTCAAGGTGCTCGTGTCGATCTTCGGCCGCGAGACCCCGGTCGAGCTGGCGTTCACCCAGGTCGCGAAGATCTAGACCGCTGTCAGCGGTCGGGTGAATCCGCCCGGTCGAGGATCGCGACACCAGACTTGCAAAGAGCAAGGACACCAAACACCTAGGAAAGAAAGATGCCCCCCAAGAAGAAGAAGCTCGCCGGGATCATCAAGCTTCAGATCCAGGCCGGCCAGGCGAACCCGGCCCCTCCGGTCGGCCCCGCGCTCGGTCAGCACGGCGTCAACATCATGGAGTTCTGCAAGGCGTACAACGCCGCGACCGAGTCGCAGCGTGGCAACGTCATTCCGGTCGAGATCTCGGTGTACGAGGATCGGTCGTTCGACTTCAAGCTGAAGACCCCGCCCGCCGCCAAGCTGCTGCTCAAGGCCGCAGGCGTGCAGAAGGGCTCGGCGGAGCCGCACCGCAACAAGGTCGCCAAGGTGACCATGGACCAGGTGCGCGAGATCGCCAAGACCAAGCAGGAAGATCTGAACGCCAACGACATCGATCAGGCGGCCAAGATCATCGCGGGTACCGCGCGTTCGATGGGCATCACCGTCGAAGGCTGAGCGGAATCGCTCCCTGGTGGGAGGGCCGGCCAGGCCCGATAACCACGTCTGAACTACCAACACAGCGGCGCCAGCGACGGGCTCGGAGGCGGAAGCCTGCGTGACCACGGAGAGCCCGGGAGCGCCGCGGATCGAACAGGACAGAGAATCATGGCAAAACGAAGCAAGGCGTACCTCGCCGCGGCCGAGAAGGTCGATCGCACCAAGCTCTACTCCCCGCTGGCCGCCGCGCGCCTGGCGAAGGAGACCGCCACCACCAAGACCGACGCGACCGTCGAGGTCGCCGTACGTCTCGGTGTGGATCCCCGGAAGGCGGACCAGATGGTCCGCGGCACGGTCAACCTGCCGCACGGCACCGGTAAGACCGCCCGCGTCATCGTGTTCGCGGCGGGCGAGAAGGCCGCCGAGGCCGAGGCCGCCGGAGCCGACGCCGTCGGCGCCGAGGACCTGATCGAGCGGATCCAGGGCGGCTGGCTGGACTTCGACGCCGCGATCGCCACCCCGGACCAGATGGCCAAGGTCGGCCGGATCGCGCGCGTCCTGGGCCCGCGCGGCCTGATGCCGAACCCGAAGACGGGCACGGTCACCACCGATGTGACCAAGGCTGTCAACGACATCAAGGGCGGCAAGATCAACTTCCGCGTCGACAAGCAGGCCAACCTGCACTTCGTCATCGGCAAGGCGTCCTTCGACGACGCGAAGCTGGTGGAGAACTACGGCGCCGCGCTGGACGAGATCCTGCGTGCGAAGCCGTCGACCGCCAAGGGGCGTTACGTCAAGAAGGTGACGGTCTCGACGAACACCGGACCGGGCATCCCGGTGGACCCGAACCGCACCCGCAACCTCCTCGACGAGGACGCGTAAGCAGCAGCTGAGCTGACCGCAACGGCGGGGACGCATTCGCGTTCCCGCCGTTGCGGCGTTACGGTTGTCCTTCGCCGACGCCTATCTGGTCGCGCTCGCGGAGGCCGATCCTGGATCGAGTGTCGCCTCCTTCGGCAAAGGTATCGACAAGGTGAAGAGCGTCAGCCGAGTCGAACCAGCGCCCTTCGGCTCGGCTGACTGATATCACAGCTCAGCAACCCGGCTCGGCGCTTCCAGTCGAGCGGCGAATCATTGACCTACCGTGCATTCATCGCCGTTCGCACTCGCCCTCGCCGCCCCGGCCATGTGTCCCGCACCACAACACGGTAGAGGCGGCACGTTTGATCGGGTGTTCTGTGAGGGGTCGTTTTGGCAGAAAGAACCCCTACAGGTACATTGGACATCAGTTATCGACGAGTTCGATCGCTACCCAATCCGTTCTACCGAAGACCGTTGGTCGCCGATCCCGCATGGTTCGGTCGAAGGTCCGGCGACATTGCCGGCGGCCCACGCAGGGAGAGCCGAGGCTGGGAATTGATCCGGGTACATCTCGGATCGGTTTTCTGTTGCGCCCCGGAACGCTCTGCGTTCGGGGCGTTTGTTTTGTCGCCGGCCCCTGATCGGTAGTTCGCGTATACGAACCGACCAATCAGAGAGGAGGCGAAGTATGGCAAAACCCGAGAAGGTCACCGCGGTCGAGGAGATCGCGGAGCAGTTCAAGAGCTCGACGGCCACCGTCGTCACGGAATACCGTGGCCTGTCGGTCGGCAAGCTCACCGAGCTGCGGCGCGCGCTCGGCGCCGACGCCACGTACTCCGTCGCCAAGAACACCCTGGTCAAGCGTGCCGCCGCCGAGGCGGGCGTGGAAGGCCTCGACGAGCTGTTCGTCGGACCGACCGCGATCACCTTCATCACCGGTGAGCCGGTCAACGCGGCCAAGGCCCTGAAGACCTTCGCGAAGGACAACAAGGCGCTCATCATCAAGGGCGGCTACATGGACGGCGCTCCGCTGTCCGTGTCCGAGGTCGAGCGGATCGCCGACCTGGAGACCCGCGAGGTGCTGCTGGCCAAGCTGGCCGGCGCGCTGAAGGGCAACCTCGCCAAGGCCGCTGGTCTGTTCAACGCTCCCGCTTCGCAGGTGGCCCGCTTGGCCGCCGCGCTGCAGGAGAAGAAGCAGGCCGAAGAAGGCGCGACTGCCGCCGAGTAAGACCCGTGCGGCACGACACGCCCGCATAGACATCACCTACCGAAAGGAAAACAACAATGGCCAACGTTGACGAACTGCTCGAGACCTTCGGCAACATGACCCTGCTCGAGCTGTCGGACTTCGTGAAGAAGTTCGAGGAGAAGTTCGAGGTCACCGCGGCTGCTCCGGTCGCCGTCGCCGCCGTCGGCGGTGCCGCTGCTCCGGCCGAGGCCGTCGAGGAGCAGGACGAGTTCGACGTCGTGCTCGAGGGCGCGGGCGACAAGAAGATCCAGGTCATCAAGGTGGTCCGCGAGATCGTCTCCGGCCTGGGCCTGAAGGAGGCCAAGGACCTCGTCGAGAGCGCTCCGAAGCCGATCCTGGAGAAGGTCGCGAAGGATGCCGCCGAGGCTGCCAAGGCGAAGCTGGAAGAGGCCGGCGCCAAGGTCTCGGTCAAGTAATTCCGGACCGAAACACGCCGAACGGGCGGTCCCCTTTGTGGGGCCGCCCGTTTGCTGTTTTTCGGCAAACTTGCCGCAATTACAAATGGCGAAAGGATCGCGGGGTTACTCTTCAGTCAGCTCGGGGTGTGCCCCGTCTCTCTCATGGGTTACAGTGACCGAACCCACTGTGACGTGACGCACCGCGATGTCCGAGCGCGCGGTTCGCCGGTGGGCAGCTCGCTGAGAATTGTGGAGGTTGGCGTGGGCGTCGAGGTCAGGACCGAGAGTGTAACCAAGTCTTTCGGTTCGCAGCGGATTTGGCAGGACGTCTCTCTGACGTTGCCCTCGGGCGAGGTCAGCGCCCTCCTGGGCCCGTCGGGCACCGGTAAGTCGGTGTTCCTGAAGTCGCTGATCGGACTGCTGCGCCCGGAGCGCGGCTCGATCTACGTCGACGGCACCGATATCACCACCTGCTCCAACAAGCAGCTGTACGAGATCCGCAAGCTCTTCGGCGTCCTGTTCCAGGACGGCGCGCTGTTCGGGTCGATGAATCTATTCGACAACGTGGCCTTCCCACTGCGCGAGCACACCAAGAAGAGCGAATCCGAGATCAAGAAGATCGTCATGGAGAAGCTGGAGCTCACCGGTCTGCTCGGGGCCGAGGGCAAGCTGCCCGGCGAGATCTCCGGCGGTATGCGCAAGCGAGCGGGGCTGGCGCGCGCCCTGGTGCTGGATCCGCAGATCATCCTCGTCGACGAGCCCGACTCGGGCTTGGACCCGGTGCGCACCTCGTACCTGTCGCAGTTGCTGATCGATATCAACGCCCAGATCGACGCCACGATCCTGATCGTCACGCACAACATCAACCTCGCGCGCACCGTGCCGGACAACATCGGCATGCTCTTCCGTCGTCAGCTGGTCATGTTCGGCCCGCGCGAGGTGCTGCTGACCTCCGAGGAGCCCGTGGTCAAGCAGTTCCTCAACGGCCGCATGCTCGGCCCGATCGGCATGTCCGAGGAGAAGGACGAGGCGCAGATGGCGCGCGAGCAGGCGCTGGTGGACGCCGGTCACCACCACGGCGGCGCCGAAGAGGTGGAGGGGATCATCCCGCAGATGCGTGCGACCCCGGGCATGCCGGTGCGTCAGGCGGTGCTGCGGCGCAAGGAACGCGTTCGCGAGATCATGCACACCCTGCCGCACGCCGCCCAGGTGGCGATCCGTGAATCACTTGCGGAGAGCGACGACACGCAGGTGATGGCGTACAACAGCGGCGACCTGGCTAATTATCCGGGCGGCGCGTACGACACCACCGTGCGACACAACACAACTAACGGGTAACATCTGCGATCGTGAATTCGACCCTGGCGCGATTGCGAACTCCACTGGAGTCGGGGTTTGCCCAGGCCGGCAACATATTTGCGCTGTTCATCGACGTTCTACGCAAGACCTTTCGTCGTCCCTTCGAGTGGCGGGAGTTCATCGAGCAGTCGTGGTTCATTGCGAGCGTCTCGATCCTGCCCAGCGCGTTGGTCGCGATTCCGTTCGGCGCGGTCGTCGCACTGCAGACCGGCTCGTTGATCAAGCAGCTGGGCGCGGAATCCTTCACCGGTGCGACCAGCGTCCTGGCAACAGTCCAGCAGGCGGCTCCCGTCGTCACGGCCCTGATCATCGCGGGCGCGGCCGGGTCGGCGGTGGCCGCCGATCTGGGCTCGCGCACCATCCGCGAGGAGATCGACGCGCTGGAAGTGCTCGGCGTCGATCCGGTGCGAAAGCTGGTGGTGCCGCGCGTGATCGGCATGATGCTGGTCGCGCTGCTGCTCAACGGTTTGGTCTCGGTGGTCGGCATCGCGGGCGGGTATTTCTTCAACGTCCTGCTGCAGGGCGGTACCCCGGGCGCCTACCTGGCGTCGTTCTCCGCCCTGGCCCAGCTGCCGGACCTGTGGATCGGCGAGATCAAGGCAGCGGTGTTCGGCCTGATCGCCGGTGTGATCGCCGCGTACAAGGGTCTGCATCCCAAAGGGGGTCCGAAAGGAGTCGGTGACGCGGTGAACCAATCCGTGGTGATCACATTCATGGTGCTGTTCTTCGTGAACCTCATTCTGACCCTGGTGTACCTACAGGTCGTCCCGGCCAAGGGCGCCTGACGGATGGCCACGTCATACCGAACCCCGGTCGCCAAGTCCATGCGCCGGGTGGGTGAGATCGCTCGTATGCCGCTGGGCGTCATCGACCGCGCGGGCGAACAGATGTCGTTCTACCTGCGGGCCATCGCGTGGATTCCGCGCACCGCGGTGCACTACCGCAAGGAAGTCATGCGGCTGCTCGCCGAGGTCACCTTCGGCAGCGGCGCGCTCGCGGTGATCGGTGGCACCATCGGCGTCATCGTGTTCATGTCCGGCTCGGTCGGCGTCGTCGTCGGACTGCAGGGATTCAAGGCCCTCGATGCGCTCGGCAGCTCGGTGCTCACCGGCTTCCTCACCGCCTATATCAACACCCGCGAGATCGCGCCGCTGGTCGCCGCGCTCGCGCTCTCGGCAACGGTCGGTTGTGGTTTCACCGCGCAGCTGGGCGCCATGCGGATCTCCGAGGAGATCGACGCGCTCGAGGTGATGGCGGTGCCCGGCGTGCCGTTCCTGGTGACCAGCCGGGTGATCGCCGGGTTCCTCGCGGTGATCCCGCTCTACATCGTCGGGCTGCTGGGCACGTTCCTGGCATCGCGGACGATCAGCATCTGGTTCAACGGGCAGTCCAGCGGGTCCTACGACCACTATTTCAGTCTGTTCCTGCCACCGGAGGACGTGCTCTATTCGTTCCTCAAGGTGCTTGTCTTCGCGTTCGTGATCATCATGGTGCACTGCTACTACGGGTTCCACGCCACCGGCGGGCCCGCGGGCGTCGGCGTCGCGGTCGGCCGCGCGGTCCGCGCCGCCATCGTCCTGGTGAACGTGCTCGACTTCTTCCTCAGCCTCGCGATCTGGGGCACCACCACCACGGTGCGGGTGGCCGGATGAGCCGCACACAGACCTGGCGCTCGACGGAGAGACTGCGCATTCGAGTGCTGGGCATCGCGTTCTTCGTCGTGGTCGCGTTGTTCCTGTGGACCACCGTCGCGATCTACAACAAGCAGTTCGTGCGGACCGTCGACGTCGACCTGATCACCGACAGCGTGGGCAACGCGCTGACCCGCAACGCGGACGTGAAGGTGCGCGGCATCAATGTCGGCACGGTGCGGTCGAGCCGCTCCGAGGGTGGCGAGGTGACCTTGAACCTGGCCATCGATCCGGAGAAGGCGCGCCAGATCCCCGCCAACGCGACCGCGCGCCTGCTACCCAAGACGCTGTTCGGTGAGCGCTACGTGGACCTGGTGATTCCGCAGAATCCCAGCCCACAGCACCTGACCGATGGCTTGACGCTGCACCAGGACGTCAGCGGCAACGCGATCGAGCTGAGCAAACTGCTCGACGACCTGCTACCGCTGCTGCAGGCCATCCCGCCGCAGGATCTCGCGGCCACCCTGGGCGCGCTGTCCCAGGCGCTGGCCGGGCAAGGACTGGCGCTCGGCCAGAGCGTGGACAAGCTGGACGACATCTTCCGTCAGGTCAACGTCGTGCTTCCGGACCTGCAAGCCGACCTACGCAGTTTCGCCGAGGTGGCGGCCACCTACTCCGATGCGGCGCCGCAGCTGATCCAAGCCTTGGACAACCTACGCACGACCAACGCCACGATCGTGCAGCGACGCACCGATATCGACGTCCTGTACGCGACGCTGACGCCGACCTCCGCCACCACCACCGAGTTCTTGATCGCCAACCGCGACAACATCATCGACGTCGCCGCCGACTCCCGCCCCGCGCTGGAGCAACTGGCCTACTACTCGCCCAACTACGCCTGCTCGCTGGCGAACTTCGCGCAGCTGAAGCCGCGTATCGACCGGATCTTCGGCAAGGGCACCGATACGCCCGGCTCCCGGGTGACCATCGAACTCACCAACACCCGCGGCAAGTACCTGCCCAACCAGGACGAACCGCGCTGGCTGGACACGAGGGGGCCGTGGTGCATCCCCGAGATGCCGTTGGGCGTCGACCCCGGCCAGTACACCGGCGGCCCGAACAACGACGGCTCCTACGCTGTCCCCAGCCGCAACCCCGGTGACCAGGAGATCGGCCATCTGGAGCCGCCGCAGTTCGGCGTCTACCCGGCGAGCAAGATGCCGACCATCGCCGGTTCTCCCATGGAGCAGCAGTCGCTCGGCGCGATCTACGGCGCGGCCAACGGTGTCGCCCCGGATCAGGTGCCGGGCTGGGTGACCCGGGCCGGCGCGCCCGCGTTCCGCGGAAGCGAGGTGAGCGTGCGATGAAACAGCAGCTGCGCGGCCTGGGCGGGCCGCTGACCAAGCTGGTCGTCTTCGTCGTGGTGACCCTGTTCGTGACGACCATGCTCGGGCTGTCGATCGCCAACTACAGCGGTCGCGGCACCGGGTTCAAGGCCAGGTTCACCGACGTCACCGCCCTCAACCCGGGCGACGAGGTCCGCATCGCCGGCGTCCGCGTCGGCAAGGTCACCGATGTCTCGATCGTGGACAAGCGGCTGGCCGAGGTCCGGTTCGATCTGCTCGACCGGGATTGGCTGCCCGCCTCGACCACGGCCACGATCAAGTACCGCAACCTCGTCGGCCAGCGCTACATCGCGCTGGAGCAGGGCACGGGGGAACAGGGCCGCAAACTGAACAAGGGCGGCACCATCCCGCTGGAGCGCACCAGGCCCGCGCTGAACCTGACCACGCTGTTCAACGGCTTCCGGCCGCTGTTCCGCACGCTGACCGCCGACGACGTGAACAAGTTGTCCTTCGAGATCATCCAGGTCTTCCAGGGCGAGCAGGGCACGATCCGCGATCTGGTCGCGACCACAGCGAACCTGACCAACAAGATCGCGGACAAGGACGCCGTGATCGGTGAGCTGACCCGCAACCTGACCGCCGTACTGGACGCGGTCAACCAGCGCGACGACCAGTTCGACCAGTTGATCGTGAACACCGAGGCGCTGATCAGCGGCCTCAATGCCGACCGCGACACGATCGGGCGCTCGGTGACCTCGCTGGCCAACCTGACCTCGGCGACATCGGACCTGCTCGTCCCGGTGCGTCCGACGCTGCAAGGCTCGATCGCGGGCCTGAGCCAGCTGACCGGCACGCTCGACGAGCGTCAGGACGAGGTGAACGAAGCGCTGTACAACCTGCCGCTGAAGATGGAGAAGCTCGGCCGCGCCGCCAGCTACGGCTCCTGGTTCCAGTTCTACCTGTGCGGCATCGACATCGTCGTCGGACCGGGCGCGGTCGACGCGCCGCAGCTCAACCTGCCCGCGGGCCTGCCGACGATCAACCAGCCGCTGTACACCAACGCGGCGCCGCGCTGCCATGGGAAGGCTCGCTGATGGACGACCGGACTCTGCTCGGTAAGCGCAGCCCGGCGTTCATGGGCGTACTCGGCCTCGCCATGGTGCTGCTGGTGACGGTGTCGGCGTTCTCCCTGGATCAGTTGCCGATCATCGGCGCGGGGACCAAGTACACCGCCGAATTCACCGAGGCGGCGGGCCTGAAGAAGGGCAACGAAGTCCGCGTCGCGGGCGTCAAGGTCGGTTCGGTGTCCAATGTGCGGCTCGCCGGTGACCGCGTGCTCGTGGACTTCCGCACCAAGGACACCTGGATCGGCAACGACACCACCGCGTCCATCCAGATCAAGACGCTGCTCGGACAGAAGTACCTCGCGCTCGACCCGAGGGGCTCGAAGCCTGCCGATCCGAGTACGCGAATTCCGCTGTCCCGCACCGTCTCTCCGTACGACGTGGTGGACGCGTTCACCGATGCCGCGCGCACGATCGATCAGATCGACACCTCACAGCTGGCCAAGAGCATGCAAGTGCTGTCGGAGGCGTTCGAGACGACGCCGCCGGAGATCCGCGGCTCCATCGACGGGGTCGCGCGGCTGTCGGAGACGCTGGCCAAACGCGACCAGGAGCTGAAGAAGCTGTTCGCCGCGACCAGGCAGACCACGCAGGTACTCGCCGACCGCAACGCCGAGTTCGAGCGGCTGCTGGCCTCCGGCGGCCAGCTGCTGGCCGAACTGAACATCCGGCAGCAGTCCATCAAGCAGTTGTTGTCCGGCGCCAAGACGGTTTCGGCGGAGCTGAGCGCGCTCGTGCACGACAACGAGGAGCAGATCGGCCCCGCGCTGACGAATCTGCGCGCCTCCATCGATCTGCTCAACGCCAACCAGCAGAACATCTCCAAGACATTGGAACTCGCGGCCCCGTTCTACAACCTCTACGCCAACGTGCTGGGGACCGGCCGCTGGTTCGACGCGGTGATCGTCAACGTGCTGCCGCCCGCGCTACCCGAAATCCCCGGCTACCGTCAGCCGATCCGCACCCTGGGAGGTAACTGACGTGGCGGAGAACTGGCGTAACGATCCCGTCGGCGCGGTGCGCGGTTCCAGCCGCGGCGCCAAGGTGGGCATCGCGCTGGTAGTCGTCCTCGCCGTGCTGGTGGGGGTGGTGCTGTGGTGGCTGTTCAACCGGCTGACCACCACCAGAATCACCGCGTACTTCGATCGGTCGGTCGGCATCTACGAGGGCTCGGACGTGCGGATTCTCGGCGTGCCGGTCGGCTCGGTGGACAAGGTCGAGCCGCAGGGCGACCAGGTCAAGGTCGTGATGAGCGTGAACCGCGAGTTCGACGTGCCCGCGGGCGCGCGGGCCGCCCAGATCACACCGTCCATCGTCTCCGACCGCTACATCCAGCTGACCCCGGTCTACACCGGCGGCCCGAAGATGCCGCGCGACGCGACGATTCCGCGCGAGCGCACGGCGACGCCGGTCGAAGTCGACCAGTTGTACAAGAGCATCACCGAACTGTCGGACGCGTTGGGCCCCAACGGCGCCAATGCCGAGGGCGCGGTGAACGACCTGGTGCGCACCGGCGCGGCGAATCTGGCGGGCAACGGTGAGGCGCTTGCCAACAGCCTGACCCAGCTGTCCAGGGCGGCCCGCTACTTGTCCGACGCGCGCGGCGACATCTTCGACACGGTCAAGAATTTGCAGGCTTTCATCACCATGCTGGCCCAGAACGACCAGCAGGTACGGCAGTTCAACACCCAGCTGGCCGACCTGTCGACGTTCCTGGCCGACGAACGCGAGGACCTCGGCGCCGCGTTGCATCTGCTCTCTGTCGCGCTCGGCGACGTCGCCCGCTTCATCGACGACAATCGAGACCTGATCGCCAGCAACGCCGAAGGTTTGATCACGCTCACCAAGACGCTGTCCGACCAGCGCGACGACGTGGCCGCCTTGCTGCCGGTCCTGCCGGTGGCGTTGAGCAACCTGATCAACGTGCACAACGCCGAATCGGGCACCCTCGACATGCGTGCCAACTTCCCCGAATTGCAGGACCCGTTCGGTGTGGTGTGCAAGATGCTCGACCTGTCCAAACTGATGCCGGGCGATCCCAAGTTCGAGGCCCTCGGCAGACAGATGCGGCCGGTTCTCGATCACTGCAAGGAGATCACCGACCAGATCACCGCCGGGGTGCAGACCCCGACGCTGATCCTGCCGTTCGGCATCCTCAGCGGCGAGAACCAGCAGCGTGACCCGGTGCCGGGCACGGTGCCCGGCACGCCGTCGGACCGGCTTCCGCCGTCGCAGGAAGGTGAGCGATGAGCACTCGGATCCGTTCGGTCGCACGCGGTTTCGGCGCGGCCCTGGCGCTGGGTCTGTCCGCCGCCCTGGTCAGTTCGTGCGCCGCCGACGGCATCTACAGCGTGCCGCTGCCCGGCGGCGCCGACGTGGGCGAGCGCCCGATGCACATCGATATCCAGTTCGACGACGTTCTCGACCTGGTTCCGCAGTCGGCGGTCAAGGTCGAGGGCGTGCCGGTCGGCCGGGTCGAGAAGATCAGCCTCGGCGAAGACCAGTGGACCGCCACCGTGCGTACTCTGGTCAACTCCTCGGTGGACCTGCCCGCGAACGCGCGCGCAGAGGTGCGGCAGTCGAATCTGCTCGGCGAGAAGTTCATCGAGCTCTCCCGGCCCGCCGCCGATCCCGATCCCTACCGGCTCACCGACGGGTCGGTCATCCCGCTCGACCGCACCCGGCACGCCACCGAGGTCGAGCAGGTGCTCGGTGCGCTGTCGCTGCTGCTCAACGGCGGTGGCGTCGCGCAGTTGCAGCCGATCGTCACGGAGCTGAACAAGACACTCGGCGGCCGGGAAGACCGGGTGCGCTCGCTGATCGAGCAGGCGAACACGCTGATCGGCGGCCTGAACCAGCAGGTGGACGACATCACCCGCGCGCTCGACGGTCTCGATGTGCTCAGCAGCCGGGTCAGCAGGCAGACCGACCAGATCGGCAAGATCCTCGACGAGCTGCCGCAGGGCATCAAGATCCTGGAAGAACAGCGCCCGCAGCTGGTCGGCCTGCTCGCGCAGCTGGACCGGCTCGGCGAGGTGGGCTTCGACGTGCTGAACACCTCGAAGGACGACCTGATCCGCGACCTCACCGCGCTGCGGCCGACATTGCAGGAACTGGGCCGTGCGGCGCCGGATCTGGTCGCCGCGGTTCCCCTGATCCCGACCTACCCGTTCCCCGACTCGGCGCTGGAGAGCACCTTCGGCGGCAGCGTGAACACGTGGTTGTCGGTGGACCAGCAGATCGGCGTCACCCTCGGCAACCTCGGCGTGGGCAAGCCCGATCCGGTGTACATCCCGCCGGTCGGCCCCCCGGTGCCGGTGGACCCGACCAATCCGTACTACAACGGCAACGGCCCGCGTCCGGGCTGGCCGACGGTATCGATCCTGCCGCTGCCGCCGCTGATGGCGCAGCCGCCCGCGCCGGGTGTGCCGCCGAACCCGGCCGGGGCGATCCTCGAGCAACTCGGTGTGGGGAGTGGTCCGCGGTGACACGTCTGGTCCGATGGCAGCTCATCGCGTTCCTGGTGATCGCGGTGCTCGGCGTCGTGTACGTCGGCGGCAAGTACATCCGCCTCGACCACATGGTGGGGCTCAACGAGTACACGGTGAAGCTGCGTGCGGCGCAGACCGGCGGCATCTACAAGGGCGCCGAAGTGACCTACCGCGGCGTCCCGGTCGGGCGGGTCGGTGAGCTGGAACTCACCGGCGAGGGCGTGGTGATGAACCTCGTCATCGACTCGAGTTCGCCGAAGATCCCGGCGTCGGCGAAAGCCGTGGTGGCCAACCGTTCGGCGATCGGTGAGCAGTACGTCGACCTGCAGCCGGACTCGGACGCCGGCCCGTACCTGCGGGACAACTCGGTGATCACCTCGGCGACCCTGCCGGTGCCGGTGGAGGAGCTGATCTCCAGCGTGGACTCCTTCGCGGGCTCGGTGGACCTGAACGCGCTCAACACGACGGTGCGCGAACTCGGCAAGGCGTTCGACGGCAAAGGCGACGATCTGCGAGTACTGATCGATTCGCTGAACAAGTTCACCGAGACCTTCCACGCGACGCTCCCGCAGACCATCCAGCTGGTCCGCGACGGCCGTGTCGCGCTCGGCACGCAAGCCGACCAGTCCGCCGCGATCCGCGAATTCAGCGACGGCCTCGACCGGCTCACCGCCCAGCTGCGCTCCAGCGACCCCGACGTGCGCAGGCTCATCGGCACCGGAACCGACGCGGGGGAGCAGATCGGCGCGCTGATCGACGAGAGCGGCGGCGCGCTCACCCAGGACCTGGCCAACTTGCGGCTGTTGTTGCAGGCGATCTCGCCGAAGTTCTACGCGATCAAGCCCTTGTTGCAGATGATCCCGCAGCTGTCGATCGGCGGGTCCTCCACCGCGCCCGGCGATGGGACCAGCCACTTCGGCCTCGTGCTGGAAACCAACAACCCACCCGCCTGTACCGTGGGCTACGAGGGCACGCATCGGATTCTGGAACAGATGAAGGCGCAGAACCCGGACTTCGACGACACGCGCGACGAGTTCCCGTTCAACAAAGACGCCAGATGTCTTGTCCCCTTCGGTAATCCGACCGCCGTCCGGGGTGGCGACCGAGCCGAATTCGCCGATCCGGCCATCGTCCAGCCCTGGGACTCCAACCCCAAAACCGATCCGGAGAAGCTGAACCTGACTCCGGTCGCCGTGCAGTTGTCGACCCTGCTGGGGGTCACACCGAAGCGGTGACCAGGAGCAATGACGTTAGGGTGTCGAGCGTGAGTGACTGGAGCGAGCGAACCACGGGCATGCTGTCCTGGAGCGCGACCGAGCCGAGCGACGGCGAGGCGCTGCCGTGACCGCCGACCTGGCCAAGCAGTCCGATGCGGTGTCGCAGGACGCGCCGGACACCGCGACGGCGGACACGCCCGCCCCGCCCGCGAAGCCGGGCGACGCGGGCGATCAGAAGGCCGCCGACCGGAGCGACTCCGTGCGTCCGGGCGGCGGGTCCGCGCTGGGCCGGGCGGTTGTGGTCTGCTCCGCCGCGCTGCTGGTGATCGCGTTGAGCTGCGCAGCATGGTTCGGAGCGGGTTGGGTGCGGGCCGCGCTGACCGACGGACCGCGCGCCGACGCCCGCGACACCGCGCTGGACGCCGCCCGGCAGGCCGCGCTCAACATGACCTCGATGAACTTGGACGACGTGCCCGGCTCGCTGGCGCTGGCCAGGTCCTCGATGACCGGCGCGCTGCTGGACTCGGCCACGAAGAACAAGGACCAGGCCGAGAAGCTGGCCCAGCAGAGCGGGATCGGGATGACCTCGAAGGTGCTCGGCGCGGCGCTCACCTCGCTCAACAGCGAACAGGACAAGGCGTCGGCGCTGGTCGTGCTACAGGTCACCGAAAAGGGCAAGGACTCCCCGTCCGCCGACTACCGCTATACCTGGACCGTCGACCTGGCCAAGGACGGCGACATCTGGAAGGCCGAGCAGATCTCCTCGCTCAGCCAGCCGGTGCTGTTGAGCGGCGGCCCCGCTCAACAGGCGCCCGCCCCGGCGGCCGACCAGCCGCCCGCAGCGCCCAAGCCGGGATCGTAGGAGGAACACCCATGACGTCTCGCCGACCGGTCAACCGGGTCACCTCCAAGCGCAGGCCCGCCACGGAGTCTTCCGCGCGTACCGCCTCCGCGC
This sequence comes from Nocardia asteroides, assembly GCA_019930625.1. Lineage (NCBI taxonomy): Bacteria > Bacillati > Actinomycetota > Actinomycetes > Mycobacteriales > Nocardiaceae > Nocardia > Nocardia asteroides. The sequence continues at coordinate 1,165,792 of CP082844.1, read as the reverse complement.
GTACCGAGCGGCCCGCAACCGGCCGTAAACCGCGCGTGACGGGCATTTCCCGGCCCGGCGGGCAATCGGGTGCCGTTCGCGGCGAAGAGCCCCGTGCGGACGCGGGCGGGTCGTCGCGGTGGCGTGGGATCCTGTCGCGGAAGCCGAGTCGTCCGTCGCGCGGCGACGGCGGGCGCCCCCGACGGGGACTCGTCGCCGGCATGCTGATCGCCGCTACCCTGCTGGGTGGTTTCGCATGGCTGGCCGCCCAGCGGCCCGGGGTGGACACCTCGAACCGGGCGTATGTGGACAACGAGGCCACCCAAGAAGTGCGCGCGGCCGCCGACCACGCCCTGCGCACCGTCTACGCCTACGACGTACAGAACATCAACGGCTACCGGGACACCGCCAAGCAGGTGCTCACCGGGAAGATGCTCGCCGATTTGGACAAGTACGCCGACACGACGATTTCGGCGGTCAAGCAGGCGCAGACCAGCGCCGACGCGAAAGCCGATCCGATTGCTGTGACGTTGCTCACCGATGATCGCGCCGAGCTGATCGTCAACTTGGTGGTGAGCGCCACCAAGGACGGCGTAGCGCAGCAGAGTGTCGCGGGACCGGTGGTCCTGCACATGCAGAAGGTGGATGGTCGCTGGCTGGCCAGCGACATCGTGGACCAGTAACCCCCGCCGTATCGGCGGGGATGACGCAGCGCGGCAGGCGATCTCACCGGCTCCCCGGCCGGGCCTGCCACTTGACGAGTTTCGCCCGAACCGTCACGCTATTCACAACAGCGGCAGCTGTCACAGTGGCTTCCAGCGCACCGCACCTGAAGGACGCAGCCAGCGACTTCGACGCGGCGCGGCAGCCATGCGGACGATCACACGGGTGGTACTTTGACACTCCCGTGTACTTGGGTGTAGGTTTGGACGTTGCGCTGGCTGCCTCCTGTCCATACCTCGATTTGCACACGTAAGTTCACCCTTCCGGTGTTACTTCCGTGGTTGCCTGTTCGAGTTTCGTTCGGGTAGTAACCAGCGGAATTCGTAGCAGACAAGCGACGGTCGCGGACCACCACGCGACGCGCGTGAGGTGCTGGAAGGACGCATCTTGGCAGTCTCCACCCAGACCAAGGCAGTTGCCGGAATCCCCGGAGCCCCGTTGCGGGTGTCTTTCGCGAAGATCCGTGAACCCTTGGAGGTGCCCGGACTTCTCGATCTACAAACGGAATCGTTCGCCTGGTTGATCGGTTCGCCGGAATGGCGCGAGCGCGCGGCCGCTCGCGGCGATGTCGGCCTAGTCGGTGGCCTCGAGGAGGTGCTCGAGGAGCTCTCTCCGATCGAGGACTTCTCCGGCTCCATGTCGCTGTCGTTCTCCGACCCGCGCTTCGAAGAGGTCAAGGCCTCGATCGATGAGTGCAAAGACAAGGACATGACCTATGCGGCTCCGCTGTTCGTGACAGCGGAGTTCATCAACAACAACACCGGTGAGATCAAGAGCCAGACGGTCTTCATGGGTGACTTCCCGATGATGACCGACAAGGGCACGTTCATCATCAACGGCACCGAGCGCGTCGTCGTCTCGCAGCTGGTGCGTTCGCCGGGTGTCTACTTCGACCACAGCGTCGACAAGGGCACGGAGAAGGACCTGCACAGCGTGCGCGTCATCCCCAGCCGCGGCGCGTGGCTGGAATTCGACGTGGACAAGCGCGACACCGTGGGCGTTCGCATCGACCGCAAGCGCCGTCAGCCGGTCACCGTGCTGCTCAAGGCGCTGGGGTGGACCACCGAGGAGATCGTCGAGCGCTTCGGCTTCTCCGAGATCATGATGTCGACCCTGGAGAAGGACAACACCGCCGGTCAGGACGAGGCGCTGTTGGACATCTACCGCAAGCTGCGTCCGGGCGAGCCGCCGACCAAGGAGTCCGCGCAGACTCTGCTGGAGAACCTGTTCTTCAAGGAGAAGCGCTACGACCTGGCGCGCGTCGGCCGGTACAAGATCAACAAGAAGCTCGGCATCCACGTGGGCGAGCAGGTCGTCGGTTCGGTGCTGACGAGGGAAGACATCGTCAACACCATCGAGTACCTGGTGCGGCTGCACTCGGGCGACAAGACCATGACCGCCCCCGGTGGCGTCGAGGTTCCGGTGGAAGTGGATGACATCGACCACTTCGGCAACCGTCGCCTGCGCACCGTCGGCGAGCTGATCCAGAACCAGATCCGGGTCGGTCTCTCCCGCATGGAGCGCGTGGTCCGCGAGCGCATGACGACTCAGGACGTCGAGGCGATCACGCCGCAGACCCTGATCAACATCCGCCCGGTCGTCGCCGCGATCAAGGAGTTCTTCGGAACGTCCCAGCTGTCGCAGTTCATGGACCAGAACAACCCGCTGTCGGGCCTGACCCACAAGCGCCGCCTCTCGGCGCTGGGCCCGGGTGGTCTGTCCCGTGAGCGCGCCGGCCTGGAAGTACGTGACGTCCACCCGTCGCACTACGGCCGCATGTGCCCGATCGAGACCCCGGAAGGCCCGAACATCGGCCTGATCGGCTCGCTGTCGGTGTACGCGCGGGTCAACCCGTTCGGCTTCATCGAGACGCCGTACCGCAAGGTGGTCGAGGGCCGGGTGACCGACGAGGTCCGTTACCTGACCGCCGACGAGGAGGACAGGCACGTTCGTGCCCAGGCCAACTCGCCGGTCGACGCCGACGGCCGCTTCCTCGAGGACCGGGTGCTGTGCCGCCGGGGCAACGAGGAGAACGAGCTCGTCGCGGCCACCGAGGTCGACTACATGGACGTGTCGCCGCGTCAGATGGTGTCGGTCGCGACGGCGATGATCCCGTTCCTCGAGCACGACGACGCCAACCGCGCCCTGATGGGCGCGAACATGCAGCGTCAGGCCGTGCCGCTGATCCGTTCCGAGGCGCCGATCGTCGGCACCGGTATGGAGCTGCGCGCTGCCGTGGACGCCGGTGATGTCGTGGTGAACGAGAAGGCCGGTGTGGTGGAGGAGGTTTCCGCCGACTACGTCACGGTGATGGCTGATGACGGGACGCGTAAGTCCTATCGGATGCGTAAGTTCGCTCGGTCGAATCAGGGCACGTGTGCCAATCAGCGTCCGATCGTGGACGAGGGGCAGCGGGTGGAGCGTGGTCAGGTTCTGGCCGATGGTCCGTGCACCGAGAACGGTGAGATGGCCCTGGGTAAGAACCTGCTGGTGGCGATCATGCCGTGGGAGGGTCACAACTACGAGGACGCGATCATCCTGTCGCAGCGTCTGGTGGAGGAGGACGTGCTGACCTCGATTCATATCGAGGAGCACGAGATCGACGCGCGGGATACGAAGCTGGGTGCGGAGGAGATCACGCGGGATATCCCGAATGTCTCCGATGAGGTGCTGGCGGATCTGGATGAGCGTGGCATCGTGCGGATCGGTGCGGAGGTTCGTGACGGCGACATCCTGGTGGGGAAGGTGACCCCGAAGGGTGAGACGGAGCTGACTCCGGAGGAGCGGCTGTTGCGGGCGATCTTCGGTGAGAAGGCGCGTGAGGTGCGTGATACGTCGCTGAAGGTGCCTCATGGTGAGTCGGGCAAGGTGATCGGTATCCGGGTGTTCTCGCGGGAGGACGACGACGATCTGCCTCCGGGTGTGAACGAGCTGGTCCGGGTGTATGTGGCGCAGAAGCGCAAGATCCAGGACGGTGACAAGCTCGCGGGCCGGCACGGGAACAAGGGTGTGATCGGCAAGATCCTGGCGACCGAGGACATGCCGTTCCTTCCGGACGGCACGCCGGTGGACATCATCTTGAACACTCATGGTGTGCCGCGTCGTATGAACATCGGCCAGATCCTGGAGACCCATCTGGGGTGGATCGGCAAAGCGGGCTGGCAGGTCGACGTCGCCACCGACGGCACCCGTCCCGATTGGGCGCGGGCGCTGCCGGAGGAGATGCTGGGCGCTCCGTCCGACTCGAACATCGCCACGCCCGTCTTCGACGGCGCGCGCGAGGAGGAGTTGACCGGGCTGCTGGCCTCGACGTTGCCCAACCGTGACGGTGAGCGGATGGTCGATGACGACGGTAAGGCGACGTTGTTCGACGGGCGTTCCGGTGAGCCGTTCCCGTATCCGGTGGCGGTCGGTTACATGTACATCCTGAAGCTGCACCACCTGGTCGACGACAAGATCCACGCGCGTTCGACCGGTCCGTACTCGATGATCACTCAGCAGCCGTTGGGTGGTAAGGCGCAGTTCGGTGGTCAGCGTTTCGGTGAGATGGAGTGCTGGGCCATGCAGGCCTATGGTGCGGCGTACACGCTGCAGGAATTGCTGACCATCAAGTCCGACGATGTGGTCGGTCGTGTGAAGGTCTACGAGGCGATCGTCAAGGGCGAGAACATTCCGGAGCCGGGCATTCCGGAGTCGTTCAAGGTCTTGCTCAAGGAACTGCAGTCGCTGTGCTTGAACGTGGAGGTGCTGTCGTCCGACGGCGCCGCGATCGAGATGCGCGACGGCGACGACGAGGACTTGGAGCGCGCGGCGGCCAACCTCGGCATCAACCTGTCGAGGAACGAAGCGGCCACCGTCGACGATCTGGCGAACTAGGCGGCCGGCCGGATGCCGCCACGGCGGCATCCGGCCTCCCACCGTGGATTACCCCACTAGTGAACTTTTGCTCGAATTCGACCCGCACAGGGGAAAGGAAGTTACGTGCTAGACGTCAACTTCTTCGATGAACTCCGGATCGGCCTCGCCACCGCCGACGACATCCGTCAGTGGTCCTACGGCGAGGTGAAGAAGCCGGAGACCATCAACTACCGCACGCTCAAGCCGGAAAAGGACGGCCTGTTCTGCGAGAAGATCTTCGGTCCCACCCGGGACTGGGAGTGCTACTGCGGCAAGTACAAGCGCGTCCGATTCAAGGGCATCATCTGTGAGCGCTGTGGCGTCGAGGTGACTCGCGCCAAGGTGCGCCGCGAGCGTATGGGCCACATCGAGCTGGCCGCTCCGGTCACCCACATCTGGTACTTCAAGGGCGTGCCCTCGCGCCTGGGCTACCTGCTCGACCTGGCGCCGAAGGATCTCGAGAAGATCATCTACTTCGCCGCCTACGTCATCGTGGCTGTCGACGAGGAGCTGCGGCACAACGAGCTGTCCACGCTCGAGGCCGAGATGGAGGTCGAGAAGAAGGCGGTCGCAGACCAGCGTGACGCCGACCTCGAGGCCCGTGCCCAGAAGCTCGAGGCCGACCTGGCCGAGCTGGAGGCCGAAGGCGCCAAGTCCGACGTCCGCCGCAAGGTCAAGGACGGCGGCGAGCGGGAGATGCGCCAGCTGCGCGACCGCGCCCAGCGTGAGCTGGACCGGCTCGAGGAGATCTGGAACACCTTCACCAAGCTGGCGCCCAAGCAGCTCATCGTCGACGAGGTGCTCTACCGCGAGCTGGTCGACCGCTACGGCGAGTACTTCACCGGCGCGATGGGCGCGGAGTCCATCCAGAAGCTGATGGAGAGCTTCGACATCGAGGCCGAGGCCGAGTCGCTGCGCGAGACCATCCGCACCGGCAAGGGCCAGAAGAAGCTGCGCGCGCTCAAGCGGCTCAAGGTCGTCGCGGCCTTCCAGTCCAACGGCAACTCGCCGATGGGCATGGTGCTCGACGCCGTTCCGGTGATCCCGCCGGAGCTGCGCCCGATGGTTCAGCTCGACGGTGGCCGCTTCGCCACCTCCGACCTGAACGACCTGTACCGTCGCGTGATCAACCGCAACAACCGCCTCAAGCGACTGATCGACCTCGGCGCGCCCGAGATCATCGTCAACAACGAGAAGCGGATGCTGCAGGAGTCCGTCGACGCCCTGTTCGACAACGGCCGCCGCGGCCGTCCGGTCACCGGACCGGGCAACCGTCCGCTCAAGTCGCTGTCGGACCTGCTCAAGGGCAAGCAGGGCCGCTTCCGGCAGAACCTGCTCGGTAAGCGCGTCGACTACTCGGGCCGTTCGGTCATCGTCGTCGGTCCGCAGCTGAAGCTGCACCAGTGCGGTCTGCCCAAGCTGATGGCGCTGGAGCTGTTCAAGCCGTTCGTGATGAAGCGCCTGGTCGACCTGAACCACGCGCAGAACATCAAGTCGGCCAAGCGGATGGTGGAGCGGCAGCGGCCGCAGGTGTGGGACGTCCTCGAAGAGGTCATCGCCGAACACCCCGTGCTGCTCAACCGCGCGCCCACCCTGCACCGCCTCGGTATCCAGGCCTTCGAGCCGCAGCTGGTGGAAGGCAAGGCCATCCAGCTGCACCCGCTGGTCTGTGAGGCGTTCAACGCCGACTTCGACGGTGACCAGATGGCCGTGCACCTGCCGCTGTCGGCGGAGGCGCAGGCCGAGGCGCGCATCCTGATGCTGTCGTCGAACAACATCCTGTCGCCCGCGTCGGGCCGGCCGCTGGCCATGCCGCGTCTGGACATGGTGACCGGCCTGTACTACCTGACCCGTCTGGAAGAAGGCGCGAAGGGCTCCTACCAACCGGCCACCAAGGACGGTCCGGAGCAGGGCGTGTACTCCTCGCCCGCCGAGGCGCAGATGGCGGTGGACCGCGGTGAGCTCACCGTGCGTTCGCTGATCAAGGTCCGGCTGACCGACCAGCGTCCGCCGAAGGACGTCGAAGCGCAGCTGTTCCCGGAGGGCTGGCGTCGCGGCGACGCGTGGACCACCGAGACCACGCTGGGCCGGGTGCTGTTCAACGAGTTGCTGCCCGCGGACTACGCGTTCATCAACGAGCAGATGCCGAAGAAGCGTCAGGCGACGATCATCAACGATCTCGCCGAGCGCTACCCGATGATCGTGGTCGCGCAGACCGTCGACAAGCTCAAGGACGCAGGCTTCTACTGGGCCACGCGTTCGGGCGTAACGGTCTCGATGTCCGACGTGCTCGTGCCGCCGGAGAAGGCCGAGATCATGGAGCGCTACGAGGCGCAGTCGGATCAGATCGAGAAGAAGTACCAGCGTGGTGCGCTCGATCACCAGGAGCGTAACAACGCCCTGGTCAAGATCTGGCAGGAGGCGACCGAGGAGGTCGGTAAGGCGCTGCGCGCGCACTACCCGGCCGACAACCCGATCATCACGATCGTCGACTCGGGCGCCACGGGTAACTTCACCCAGACCCGTACCCTCGCCGGTATGAAGGGCCTGGTGACGAACCCGAAGGGTGAGTTCATCCCGCGGCCGATCAAGTCCTCCTTCCGTGAGGGCCTGACGGTTCTGGAGTACTTCATCAACACCCACGGCGCTCGTAAGGGTCTGGCCGACACCGCGCTGCGCACCGCCGACTCGGGTTACCTGACCCGTCGTCTGGTGGACGTCTCGCAGGACGTCATCGTGCGCGAGCACGACTGTGGCACCGAGCGCGGCATCGTGGTGCCGATCGCGGAGAAGCAGCTCGACGGCTCGATCATCCGCGACGCGCACGTGGAGACCTCCACCTATGCGCGCACCCTCGCGGCCGACGCGCTCGACGCGCAGGGCAACGTCATCGTGGCGAAGGGCGCCGACCTCGGCGATCCGGCGCTGGAGGCGCTGCTGGAGACCGGTATCACCGAGGTGAAGGTCCGCTCCGTGCTGACCTGCACCACCGGCACCGGCGTGTGCGCCACTTGCTACGGCCGCTCGATGGCGACCGGCAAGCTGGTCGACATCGGTGAGGCCGTCGGTATCGTCGCCGCGCAGTCCATCGGTGAGCCCGGTACCCAGTTGACCATGCGTACCTTCCACCAGGGTGGTGTCGCGGGTGACGACATCACCGGCGGTCTGCCCCGCGTGCAGGAGCTGTTCGAGGCGCGCGTGCCCAAGGGCAAGGCGCCCATCGCCGAGGTCTCCGGTCGCGTGCGGCTGGAGGACGACGATCGCTTCTACAAGATCACCATCATCCCGGATGACGGTGGCGAAGAGGTTGTCTACGACAAGCTCTCGAAGCGGCAGCGTCTGCGTGTGTTCAAGCACGACGACGGCACCGAGCGTCTGCTCTCGGACGGTGACCACGTCGAGGTCGGCCAGCAGTTGCTGGAAGGCGCGGCGGATCCGCACGAGGTGCTGCGCATCATGGGCCCCCGTCAGGTGCAGGTCCACCTGGTCCACGAGGTCCAGGAGGTCTACCGCTCGCAGGGTGTGTCGATCCACGACAAGCACATCGAGGTGATCGTGCGCCAGATGCTGCGTCGCGTGACCATCATCGACTCGGGTGCGACGGAGTTCCTGCCCGGCTCGCTCACCGAGCGTGCCGAGTTCGAGGCCGCCAACCGCCGCGTCGTCGCCGAGGGCAACGAGCCCGCGGCGGGTCGCCCGGTGCTGATGGGTATCACCAAGGCGTCGCTGGCCACCGATTCGTGGCTGTCGGCGGCGTCCTTCCAGGAGACCACCCGAGTCCTGACGGACGCGGCGATCAACTGCCGCTCCGACAAGCTCATCGGTCTCAAGGAGAACGTGATCATCGGTAAGCTGATCCCTGCCGGTACCGGTATCAACCGCTACCGCAACATCCAGGTGCAGCCGACCGAGGAAGCCCGTGCCGCCGCGTACGCGGTGCCGTCCTACGACGACACCTACTACAGCCCGGACAGCTTCGGTCAGACCACCGGCGCGGCTGTCCCGCTGGACGACTACGGCTTCAGCGACTACCGCTGATCCGGTCAGCCGTAAGAACATTCGGCCCCCGCTCCTTTCCGGAGCGGGGGCCGTTTGTTATTCGTCAGCCGATGGTCGCGCGATGCGGTAAGGAATTGCGCTGCCATTGTCTGGTGCACGGCAGCCGGATTGCAGCTTGAATCGTGCCTGCCGAGCGGTGGGTATCGGCCATCGACGAGGCTGGGCCGAAGTGATTTGCGATTTGTCGAACCGAGGTCAGGGGCGCAAGTGACGGATCAGGGGCTCGGACGGAGTTGACCTGCCCGGGGAGTCAGGATGGTAGTCGGGTAGATCGCGTCTTGGCCCCGGAGATCGAACGCCTGATCGTTGCCGTAGTACCAGTTCACCGTCTGCACGGGTTTGTCACCCAGGAGGAACAGGTAGTAGCCGTGGGGTGGGCCTTCTCCGTCGCTGTTGAATGGTCGGGGAAGACTCTTCCAGCAGTTGGCCGGGGTGTTGGCTCTCCGGTTGAGTTCTTCTGCGGTGATCTCCTCCGGCACGTCGACCATTCGGTCCCAGCCGTCGTTCCACCCTGCGGCGCGTGCGATATCAGCCAGCGAGACGGGTTCGGTGCCTGTCGCGGCGTTCATCGCGGCGCGGGTGAATCCGCTCGTGGAACCCAGTGGTTCCGCGCTCGAGGCCATACTGAAGACGTTCGCGCATTGTGATTCGGATTCGGGTTCGTTCGATCGAAGGAGAAATCCGCAACCCGCGCTGGCCGACATGGCCGCAATAGCCAACAGAACCGATATCATTCGCCGCGCTGTGATCATCGGCTGTCACTTCTTTCCTGGTAGCGGGACTCCGACGCCTGGCGGCGGACCGGTCTGAGCTTCACTGACGGCGTTACTCCACGTGATCTGTGCAGGCTTGGTGGTGGTGCCGTCTAGTTCTTTGTTCTCGATGACGATCGCGTTGCCGTTGTTGATCTCGTTACGGATCAGCTCCTTCATCTCCTCCGGGGAGGCGTCGGGATGGGCGAGGGCGACTTTGCGGCCGAGTTCGTTGTTGTACAGGTCCATAGCCTCACGCTGCGGTGTGTTACCACCGCTCTTCTCGTGTGCTGTGGCGAACTCTTTCGTCCAGTCTTCGCCGTACTTCTGAGTCATCAACGCGTTCCAATACGCGTGCCGGAAGGCATCGCCTTTGCCATCGTCAACTGAAGCCGGGAAGACCTGTTCCGCAGTATCTTTCGCGTCTTGCGTGAGCTCCGCGTGCTCGAAGACGGCCGCTGGGCCCGTAGGGCCGCTGAAGAACAGCTTCTTCATCGCGTCGATCTCTTCGGACGTCATCAGGGACGGATTGAAATCGGGTTTGAACTGGCGCATTATTTCGAGTTCCAGTCCGAGCGGCCACAGCTGGGGTGCGCCTTTCGACACATCCGTTTGATAGTCGGTGAGTATCTTGGCGAGTTCGGGATCCGCCGGCACCAGAGCGACGCCCTGCTTTACCGCGTCGGGCAGCTTTTCGATCAGCCGGACGAATTTCTCAGCGCCCTCTTGATCGTCACGCTGAATATTGCGCAGCGCGCCCTGTATGGCACTGCTCAGGAGGGTGATCGCCAACTCCTTCGCGGCGACGGCGGGACCGCCGAACGGAAAGTACTTATTGGAAGTCTCCCAGTTGGAGTCATGGGACAACACCTCGCCGTCTTCCTGTACGAACAGGTTCCAGCGGGAATCCTCGACTTCCTCCATCTTCTCTCGAATAGTTCTGATATTGGCCTCGATGTCATCGCTTAGCGCGCGGATCATCGTGCCCATCTCCTCGAGCACGTCTGCGGTGCCGAAGGTTTCGTCGCGATCCTTACGACCGCGTACGCGCGCTGCGTCTCCCGCCGCGCTGTCGAAGTAGTCCTGGGAGCGGCCGATCTTGCCCTCCGCAGCGGTGGCCTCCTGATCGATGCTCTGGGCTGCGGAAAGCACCTTTGCCGCAGTTTCCTTGGCGGCTTGAAGATTCCAGGAGAGCACTTCTGTGATGGTCAGCAGCTCGACGCTCATCGCCCCTGCCCGTTCAAATCCGCGGCGCGATGGTTGTCGACGCTCTCGTAGGCGGATGCCTGCCGCTCGATTTCATCACAGCAATCGCGCAACCGACCAGCGTGGTAACCGACCACCGCGTCCATCGCCTGCAGGACTTCTTCGATCTTGGTGGCGAGGTTGGAGTTCTTCATCTTCGGTCGCACCTGCCTGCGGCTGTCCAGCGCGATCGGCGCCTTGGCCGCCAGCGCGTCTGCGTTCGTGCGCACATCCTTTGCCAGGTCACGCATCCTGGCAGGATCGACTTCGAACATCAACGCCCTCGTTCCCAGTCGGATGGCTCGCGCCACTCGTTCCCCCGCTGGATGTCGTCCCGCCTGAGGTGGGTCGGGATCCACTCCAGGGTCGGCTCCTCACGCGCGGGAGTGTTGCGGGGCGCTTCGAAGATTCGCCTCGCTTCCGCGTTGGCGTTGTCCAACGCTGTGCGATGACGATCGGTGATCAGCGCGGCCAGACGATCGGGGCCGTTCTCCATCGCGTAATCGGCGAGGTAGAGATCGGTGATGCGGCCGTTGACGTCGGTTTCGACGAAGACGCTGCCGTCCGCGGACCGGGCCGAGCCGCGCACTGCCGCGAGTTGCTCGTTGATCTGCTTGATTTCGAGCGCACGCGCGCTGACACCATCCATGGTTCGAGACTCCCCTCCTTGTGCAGCGAACACATTACCTAGCGATCAGCGGGTGGAGAGTCCGACTTCGTCGGCGACTGTATTCCAGTGGACAACTGACGCGGCACCGAGTAGAAAATTAGAACAGGTTGCAGTTTCTGGGTCCGGGAGGTGGCGGTGGACGGCGCGGCGGTGGGGGATCTGGTGGTGGCGGGCTTCCGGAAGCTGGGGTTCATCCAGTACGCGGGGGTCGAGTGGGAAGAGTTCGCGGCGGGGCGGAATGTGGTGTCGATGGTGCCGCGAGCGGAGCATCTGAACCACAACGGAGATCTGCATGCCGCGGTGTTGTTCGGGATGGCGGAGACCGCCGCCATGGGGGCTTCGGTGTCGGGGATCGTGGACCTGATGGGGGATACGTTCATCGTCGCCAAGGACGGGCGGATCGAGTACAAAGCCCGTGCGAAGGGGGATGCGGGACCGTTCCGCGCTACTTCCGCGTTCTCCGCGGAGACCCTCGCGAAGATGCGAGCGGACATCGAGGCCCAAGTGCCGCTGGAACTCGACGTGCCGGTAGACATCACCGACGACACCGGAAAGACCGTGGCCACAGCGTTATTCACCGCCGTGCTCCGTCCCCGCAGGGCCTGATCGCCTGGCGGGTACCTGCTCGCACTAGCGCAGCTCTAGCCTGTGGCATTCGAATCGCACCGTTGCCTAGGCGCACCTGGTGTCGGGTCTTCGGACTCGGGACACAGCGAGGGGCCGGTCCGAATCGTCGGTGCGATCCGCCGGACCGGCCTCCGCTCCTCCGGAGCGCGGCTGGGGCATCCGCGCTCCGGCCGACCTCACCGCTCGCTGTCGAGCATCGCCATCTGCGCGGTGGCGTAGCGTTCGCCCGCGACCCGGTCGGCGGGGACCGCCGCCTCGATTGTGGACAGCTCCTCCTCGGTGAGCGAGATATCGAGAGCGTTCACGGCTTCCGCCCAGCGCCGGCGTCGGCGCGTGCCGATGACCGGCACGATGTCCGCTCCACGAGTCAGCACCCAGGCGATGGCCAGTTGCGCCACCGAGGCGTCCTTGCGCGCCGCGATCTCGTCCAGCGCGCGGACCAGTTCGAGATTCCGGTTCAGGTTCTCACCCTGGACGGACGCGGCCGAGAAGCTGGACCTGCTGCGGGTGATCGGCACCCAGCGGCTGGCGTCCGCCGACCAGCCCCACTAGGGGGCGGTCACGTATTCGAGCGCCGCGTCGACCGCGGGCTGCCCGCCGCCGACGACATATCCGGCCAGCGCGCCGATCGCGGCGCCCGCGACCGCGGCGGCGGGCACGGTGATGAAGTCCAACACGAACAGCCCGAGCGGGAATCCGACGACGAAACCGATGGCGGCGCCGATGCCCGCGCCCGCGAGGATGCTCGGCATGGCCTTCTCGGCCTCGGCGTAGAAGCGCTCCTGGGCGGCGACGTCGCGCACCGGTGTTTCGGCCATCGCGATCGGTGCGACGGTGAGCCGGCGGCCCGCGTCCTCGAGCACGGGGCGCAGGGCCACGCGGTGCTCGCCGATGCGCAGCGTCATCGGCAGCGCGGCCACCACCTCGCCGTCGCGGTCGGAGACCGTCACGATCCGGCCGTCGTGAACCGAGGCGAACGTGCCGTCCTGGATGGTCGCCACGGCTGCGCGCCGGTCCTCGGTGGCGGCGACCTCGTAGGCGATCTGATGGAACGATCCGTGCAGGTCGAGTGGCGCGTCGTCGGGCGCGGGCTGCGCGTGCGCGGCGCTCGTGGTGATCGCGGTGGCCGCCAGCGCGGCCATTGTCGTCGCGGTGAAGCGAGAGATCTTCATCGTGCTCTTTCCATGTGCCGCCCCCGTGTCCGGTTCGTCCGAAAAGATACCGCTCGGTGGACCCGATCAGAAGGGGTTGAGTCACAGAGTTTTTCGCGCTGCCCGGCCGGGTCGCCGATGACCGGGCATTCGAGGCGCCGTTTCCGGCTGTGCGGAAAAGCGCGCATTCCCTCTTGACGTCCGCGCCGGCAGGAGCAACACTGAACTAGATGGTTCAGTATGACTTTCTGGATGCCTCCTTCGGGGCGCTCGCGGATCCCACCCGGCGTGGGATCCTGGAACGCCTCGGCCGTGGGCCCGCGACCGTGAGCGAGTTGGCGGAGCGCTTCGAGATGACGCTCACCGGCGTCAAGAAGCACATCCACCTGCTGGAGGCCGCGGGCATGGTGGTCACGGAGAAACGCGGCCGGGTGCGGTACTGCCGCCTCGGTGAGAACGTCTTCGACCGCGAAGTGGCTTGGATGCAGGGCTACCGGCGGATGGTGGAAGCGCGACTGGACCGTCTCGGCGAATTCCTCGAGCGAACGGAGCAGGACCGATGAGCACAACCACGAACGACGCCGTCGTCACGACCGACACCGACCGCACGATCCACATCGAGCGGATCTTCGACGCCCCGCGTGAACGCGTGTGGGAGGCCTACAGCCGGATCGAACTGCTCTCCCAGTGGTGGGGGCGCGGCAACCGGCTGGACATCGAGCGCTGGGAGTTCCGTCCGGGCGGGCACTGGCGCTTCGTCGAGCACTCCGACGAGGGAACCGATGGCTTCGAGGGCCGTTTCCGCGAGGTCACCCCGCAGGAGCGCATCGTGTATTCCTTCGAATGGGACGGCATGCCCGCCCACGTGGCGATCGACAGCGTCAACTTCGTCGATCTCGGCGACGGCCGCACCAAGGTGGTCACCGACAGTCAGTTCCACACGCCGCAGGAGCGCGACGGGATGCTGCAGTCCGGCATGGAGACCGGGCTCAACGAGAGCTACCGCGCGCTGGACGCCCTGCTCGCGCGCGGCTAGGCCGAAACGCGCTCGCTGCCTCGGTGAGCGGGCTGATCGCATCGTGCGCGATCAGCCCCGGGCCGGGCCGATCCGGCGCTTGCGCGGCTTCAGATGCAGTCCGGGCAGCGGCGGTGCGGGTATGCGCTGCCGCGGCGTATGCCCGGCGATGTCGGCGAATCGGGTGACGTCGTGATTTTCCCAATCGGCCCGGGCGCCGACGATGTCCTCGTGACTGCGGCCGACGAAGTTCCACCACATCACCAGCTCCTCGCCGAACGGCTCGCCGCCGATCAACGCGAAGTGGGCGCCACCGGCACTGCGCAGCCGGAGTTCGTCGCGCTCGGTGCCGAGATACAGCAGCGGCCCCGGCGAGAGTTCGGCGTCCGCGACCGTGACATCGCCCTCGATGGCCAGCACCGCGTGCTCGAAACGAGGGTTCAGCGGCAAAGTCACATCGGATCCCGGCTCGAGCCGCACGTCGGCGCCGACGATCGGTGTGTAGGCGATCGCGGGCGAGGTCGCCCCGGCCAGCGAGCCGATCAGCACGATCGCCCGGAGGCCGGGCGCCTCGACGACCGGCAGTTCCCGGTGCTGCTCGAAGTGCGGGGCGATGCCGGTGCGGTCACCCGGCAGGGCGATCCACAGCTGCAAACCGTGCCCGGCGTGCGCGCCCGGCACGGCGTATTCGGAATGGGCGATACCGCGCCCTGAGGTCATCAGGTTCAGCTGACCGGGTTCGATCTCCACGTCCGAGCCGACCGAGTCGCGATGCCGGATGCGTCCCTCGAACGGCCAGGTCACCGTTTGCAGGCCGATGTGCGGGTGCGGATCGATGTCCGGCGGCGCACCGGTGTTGGTGACCGTCGGTGAGCCGAAGCGGTCCAGGAAGCACCACGCGCCGACGGTCGGCAGGTCGCGCTGCGGCAGCACGCGTTCGACGAAGACGCCGCGCACGCCGCCGAGCGGCACCTCCCGGGCCGGATAACGCTCCGCGACCGGACCGGGCCCCGGCGCGGGTTCGCAGAGCGTCTCGGCCGGGCGTGGGTCCAGGTCGCTCACCGGGTGACGCCTTTGCCGATCACGTGCGCGTCGTACTGCGGGTGCTTGTCCAGGTACGCCTTGATGAACGGGCACAGCGGCCGGATCACGCGCTCGCGCTCGACGACGTCTTCGATGGCGTTCTTCGCCAGGACGGAGCCGAGCCCTTTGCCGGAGAACGCGCCGTCGATCTCGGTGTGCGTGAACACCGTCTCGTCGCCGCGTTCCTCGTAGTCGGCGAAGCCCGCCAGCTCTTCGCCGTGGAATACCTCGTAGCGGTGCCGTTCGTCGTTGCGGACGACCTTGGACTCCGAAGCCGATTCGCTCATGGTTCCCTTCTCCTTCCGTGCGCGTACCGGATGCCCGCTGAGAATCGAGACCCGGTTGAACGCGCCGATGGTGGTGGCCACCCAGATGACGACGGACAGCTGATCATCCGTCAGATACCGGCGGGCGGAAGCGTACGCACGCTCGATGACGTTCTCGTCCGGAAGCGTCGCCGTGACTTCCGCGATCGCGAGCACGGCCTGCTCGAACGGGGTGTACGTGCCCCCGCGCCGCCAGCCGGGCAGCACCGCGATCTCCTGCTCGGTGGCCCCGGCGGCCAGCGCGGCCCGGTAGTGCACGTCGAGGCAATACGCGCAGCCGTTGAGCTGGGAGACGCGCAGATTGATCAGTTCGATGATCCGGCGGTCCAGCCCCACCGCCGCCCCGGCGGCCCTGACCTGGCTCGCGACGCTGTTGAGCGCGCGGAACGCGGCCGGCGTCTGCTTGTCGATCCAGACGCGATCGCGGGGCTCATCGGGCTTCATATTCGTGGGATGTTAGTCCTCGCCGGTGAACGGCGCCGACCGGGCCGGTGAAGAAGCGGACTTCGGTCCGGTGAGCGGTTCGTGCCGGATCACCCCCAGCGGCTCGTGTCGCCGCTCGCGGCCCGCGCTCCGGCGGCGGTCGGCGCACACCGTACCCGGCCGCCGCCGCACCCTCAGGTGATCTCGGCGAACCGCCGCAGTTGGAACGGTTCGACCAGGACGTCCTGCAACGCGGCGGCCAGAGCCTTCAGGTGCGGCGTCTGGAAGTGCGCCGCCAGGGCGTCCGCGTCGGTCCACTCCTCCAGCAGCACCATCCGGCTCGGGTCGGTGGGATGCAGGTAGAGCTCGTAACCGAGGCAGCCTTCCTCCGCCAGCGTCGGTTCGATCACCCCCTGCAGCAGATCCTTCAGTTCAGCTCCGCGACCGGGCTTGGCGGTGAAGCGGACGTTGAGCGTCAACGTCGACATGGGCGTCTCCTATCTCGAGTGCTATTCCCGGCCTGCCGAGGTGAACGACATGTCCGCGTACCGGTTCCCGGCCACGCGGCTCGCGATCGGCTCCAGCGTCGCCAGCTCGTCGGGGGTCAGCGCGATGGTCGCGGCCGCGACGTTCGCCGCGAGCCTGGTCCGGCTGCGGGTGCCGGGGATCGGGACCACCGCGAGATCGCGCACCTTCGCCTGCGCGTGCACCCACGCCAGCGCCACCTGCGCCAACGTGATGCCGCGGGCTTCGGCGATATCCCGCAGCGGGCCGAGCAGCTCGGCGTTGCGTGCCGCGTTCTCGCCGGAGAAGCGGGGCATGGAGGACCGGAAATCCCGCGCGTCGGTGGAACCGGTGAACGATCCGGTGAGCAAACCGCGACCCAGCGGTGAGTACGGCACGAACGCCACGCCCAGCTCCGCGGCCGCGGGCACCACCGTGCGCTCCACGTCCCGGGAGAACAGCGACCACTCCGACTGCACGGCGGCGATCGGATGCACGGCGTGCGCCGCACGCAGTTCGGCTCCGGTCACCTCGGACAGACCCAGGGCCCGTACCTTGCCCGCCCGCACCAATTCCGCCATCGCCCCGACGGTGTCCTCGATCGGCACGCCGGGATCCTTGCGATGCATGTAATACAGATCGATGGTGTCGATGCCGAGCCTGCGCAGGCTGGCCTCCACCGCGCCGCGGATGTAGGCGGGGGAGTTGTCGAAGCCCCGGTAGGACGGATCCTCGGGCTTGCGGACGATGCCGAACTTGGTGGCGAGCACGACCCGGTCGCGCTCGGCGTTCACGAAATCGCTCAGGAATTCCTCGTTGTGGCCGAAGCCGTACACATCGGCGGTATCGAACAGCGTGACACCCAGCTCCAGCGCGCGATCCAGGGTCGCTCGGGACTCGGTGAGATCGCTGGGTCCGTAGAACTCGCTCATGCCCATGCAACCCAGGCCCTGCGTCCCCACCGGGATGCCGCCGGGGCCCAGCGTAGTGGTGGGAAGCCTGTCGGCCGTCGTCATAGCGTGATCCCTTCGCTGTCGTGCGCGGTGACCGTGGCCTGCGGGACGTGCTCGAGTTTGCCCTCGTACAGGGTGATCTTGTAGTCCAGCACGGCCAGGGTCTGACGAAGTTCATCGATCTTGGCGAGCACTTCGGCGCGGGTGTCCCGGAACATCTCCAGCCGCTGCGGGAGCGTGACGTCTCCGGCCCGTACCAGCTCGGCGTAGCGCACCATGTCCGCCACCGACATGCCGGTCGTGCGCAGCCGCCCTATCAGCGCCAGCCACTCCAGATCCCGGTCGCTGAACCGCCGCTTGCCGGTGTGGTCCCGGCCGATGTAGTCCATCAGCCCGATCCGCTCGTACCAGCGCAGCGTGTCCCGGCTCAGCCCCGAGCGCTCGGACACCTCGCCGATCGAATACCGCGGCTGTTCCCTGTCCTCGCTCACACTCGTGTGCGATGCCGTCTCGCTCACGACCGCACCTCGCCGTCGCTCGGCTCCGTCGTGCGCGACGACGCGCTGTGTTCCCGGTCCACTCGCCGACGCTCGCTCACTGCACTCGCCCTTCCCGTTGAACAACGACGACGCTAGTCACCTGGAGTGCACTCCAAGCAAGAGGTGTGTCGGTTTTCCAGCCCCGGCACCCCAGCGCTGCGCGGTCGGGGATTCGGGGCGGAGGGATCGTCCGTCAGCTGTCGTAGGTGGGCAGCTGCTGGACCGCCCATTTGTTGCCGTCCGGATCGGCGAAGAAGGTGAACAGGCCCCAGCCGAGGTCCTGGACCGGAGTGGCGTCCACACCGGCGGCGATCAGCTGCTGGTAGGCGTCCTCGGCGCTGGAGACCACCATCTGCATGCCCTGCACGCTGCCGGGCGCTGCCTCGGTGATGCCCTCGCCGAGGCAGATGGAACAACCGGAGCCGGGTGGGGTCAGCTGCACGAAGCGCATGTTCTCATCGACCCTGTGGTCGTGATCGGCCTGGAAACCGATCTTGGTGTAGAAGTCCTTGGCGCGGTCGACATCGGTTACCGGGATGGCGACGAGCTCGATTTTCCAATCCATCCGCCGAGCATTCCACCCTGCGCCGACAAAGTCCCGGATTC
This sequence comes from Nocardia asteroides, assembly GCA_019930625.1. Classification (NCBI taxonomy): domain Bacteria; kingdom Bacillati; phylum Actinomycetota; class Actinomycetes; order Mycobacteriales; family Nocardiaceae; genus Nocardia; species Nocardia asteroides. The sequence continues at coordinate 1,147,240 of CP082844.1, read as the reverse complement.
CGGCCTACGCTGGGAACATGCCTGGAAAGGACATAGACCGGATCAGGGCTCGTTCAGCCTGGGCGACGGTCAAGGAAAGCCCCGTGATCGCCGCCGTCGCGATCGCGCCGTTCGCCGTCGCGCTCGGTGTGGTGTGGTGGTTGTTCGGTGGTCTGGCCGCGTTCGCGCTACTGCTCGTCCTCGGTGCGGTCGTCGTGGTCGGCGGCAAATTTCTGCGCTGACCGCGCGTTCTGTACCGCGTGGTCAGCGCGGAATGTGGAAATGCGCCAGTTCCCCGGTTCCCGGGTCGACACCCGTCCAAGGGCGGTCGAAGCGCAGCACGGCGAGCGCCGAGGTCGGGAACTTGCGGCTGAGTTCGACGGCGGGCGGCGCGTCGCGATTGCTCGCCAATTCCCAAGCCGTCCACGGCATGCCGGGAGCGTGCCCGATCACCAGCAGCGTCGCCACGTCGTCGTCGCCGAGCCGGACCAGCTCGATCAGAGTCTCCGGCGTGGCCTCGTAGATCCCGGCTTCGAAGACGACCGGCGCGGTGACACCCGTTGCGGCCAACGTCTGTCTGGTCCTGACGGCGGTGGAACAGCGCACGGCGTCGATCGGCGGCTGGGTCTCACGCAACCATCGACCCGCCAGCCCGGCTTCGCGCACGCCGCGCGGCGCGAGCGGTCGCTCGTGGTCGTCGACGCCCTCCGGATACGCCGATTTGCCGTGCCGCATGAGGATCAGAGTCCGCGCCATGGAGATACGGTAAGGCCTCCGGGCGAGAGGTCTCGACCACACTCGAGGCAAACTGAAAGCGGCATCACATCACGGGCGGCTGCGGGCGACCCTCGCGGTGGACGTGACGGACGCCGCTCATCTGTCCACCACAACCCCATGGGTGGCCACGGCCCACGTACTTCTTCGAGGATCAGCACAATATGGCCTACGTAATCACGCAGCGTTGTTGCAACGACGCCAGCTGCGTCTCCGAGTGCCCGGTCGACTGCATCCGTCCCACCCCGGACCAGCCGGAGTTCGCGACGACCGAGATGCTCTACATCGACCCCGACACCTGTATCGACTGCGGAGCCTGTGTCGACGCGTGCCCGGTGGAGGCCATCTTCTCCGAGGACGACCTGACCGCTTCGCTGGCGCGATTCCGCGACATCAATGCCGCCTACTTCCAACGGCATCCACTGGAATCGAACTTCGATCCGATCGTCACGCCCTCGCGTCCGCCGAAGGAGCTGGGCACCCTGCGCGTCGCGATCGTCGGCGCGGGGCCCGCGGCCTGCTACGCGGCCGACGAGCTGCTGCGCAGGGCCGACGTGGAGATCGAGATGTTCGACCGGCTGCCGACGCCGTGGGGCCTGGTCCGGGCGGGCGTGGCTCCCGACCACCCCGGCACCAAGACGGTCTCGAGCATGTTCGAGTCCGCCTTCCGCCGCGACACGCTGCAGTACTACCTCAACGTCGAAGTTGGCACGCACATCTCACACGAGGAACTGCTGCGCCACCATCATGCCGTGATCTACGCGGTCGGCGCTTCGAGCGACCGCAGAATGGGCATCCCGGGGGAGGATCTGCCGGGCAGCCATTCCGCCACCGAGTTCGTCGCTTGGTACAACGGCCACCCCGACTTCGCCGACCGGACCTTCGATCTGTCCGGCGAACGGGCCGTGATCGTCGGCAACGGCAACGTCGCGCTGGACGTGGCGCGCGTGCTGACCGTCGACCCGGACGAACTCGCCAAGACCGACATCGCCGATCACGCGCTGGACGCACTGCGCCAGAGCAATATTCGCGAAGTCGTCGTGCTCGGCAGGCGCGGCCCGCTCCAGGCGGCCTACACCTCGCCGGAGTTCCTCGCGCTCGCGCATCTGACGGGCGTCGACGTCGTCGTGGACGAGGACGACCTGGCGCTGGACCATGCCAGCCAGGCGATCGTGGACGACCCGGAGATCGAGCCGTCGCTGGCGTTGAAGTACACCCTGGCCAAGGAGTACGCCGGCGGTCGCAGGGCGGAGGGGAACAAGCGGATCGTGTTCCGTTACCTGACCTCGCCCGTCGCGCTCACCGGCGCCGAGCGGGTCGAGTCGGTCGAGATCGCGCACAACGAACTGTTCGAGGAGGGCGGTCAGCTCGTCGCGCGGGCGACCGGACGCACCGAGAGCATCGACGCATCGCTGGTGCTGCGGTCCATCGGCTACCGCGGCGAGCGGGTCGGCGAGCTGCCGTTCGACGAGCGGCGCGGCGTCGTGCCGAACGAGCACGGCCGGGTCGTCGGCGACGACGGTATGCCGCTGACCGGAGTGTATGTCAGCGGGTGGATCAAGCGGGGGCCACGCGGGGTCATCGGTTCGAACCGGATCGACTCCGAGGAGACGGTGGAGTTGCTGCTCGCCGACTTCACCGCCGGCAAACTGGCGCCGCCGCAAGCCGACCGCGCCGCGTTGCGGGCGCTGCTGGCCGAACGCCAGGCCGATCTGGTGGACCGGGCGGGCTGGCGAGCGATCGACCAGGCGGAGAAGTCCGCGGGCAAGCCCGCAGGCCGCCCCCGGGTCAAGTTCACCACCCGCGAAGACCTGCTCAAAGCCGCGCGCGGCTGACGATCGGACGTCCGGTCGGATCGTCCGAGATCCGGCCGGGCCGCCGTCTGACGACGCCCACCAGTACGGCCCGAAGACTCGCCAGAGGCGGGCGAGCCTAGAAATTCGCAGTGGCGGGGGAGCCGGGCAGCGGCATGATGCGGACCACCGTCGTGGTGGTTCCGCCGACCACGAACCACAGCCGTAGCACCGGCTGCCCGGTCCGGTCACCGGGCTCGTACCGGCTGCGCACGCTCACGTGCTGGCGTGCCAGCACCGGCGCCACGTATTCGATCACCGCGCGGTGCGGGCCCGCGAGCAGCTTGGGATATTCGACGAGGAACTGTTCCACCGCCTGCCAGTAACAAGCGTTGTTGACGTGGTTGTACTGGTCGATATCGGTGGCGCGCACGGGGAACGGCAGGTCGGTGTCCGACTCCGGCGGCGTGGCGTCGGTCAGGTACGGCCGCCACCGCAGGCGGTGTTCGCTGGAAGTGCGCGCGAGATAGGCGAGGCCCTCGTCGCTGATTCGCGCGGGCATGCCGGTGGACTCGCTGATATTGATCCAGAAACCCTCGGTCTCGATCAGGCCGCCGTTTCCGCTGGTGATCCGGACGCGCATATTCGTCCACCGGGTCGACATCGCCGAGCACCAGCGCAGCAGCCGCACCTCGTCGGGCCACAGGATCGGCCGGATGACATCGATGACCGTCCGGCGGACGATCCAGTTCGGGTCGGTTCGGTGGAAGAAGGTCTTATGCAGGTTTTCCCAGGCGATATCTTGCAGGTAGCGGGCGACGGCATCGAACCGCAACCGGTCGTAGGGATCCACATCGCCAGCCCGGACGGGCCACGCCGAAGCAAAGCCCATGCCCTCCTGGGGAAGCGGGGCGAGTGGCTGATCGAGTGACACTTGTGCTCCTCGCGCTGCACGGTGTGCCGCGTTTCTTCATGCGGTGCTGTTGTGACGACTTTACGGGGCGTACGTCACACCCTCGCGTCGAGCCGTCCGTACCTCCTTAATAGTCCGCCCACCGGGACCTGGGCCAGCAACAATCGGGTCTTGCGTTCAGCATCCCGGGACGAGTCGGTCGGTCGGCGGGAGCGCCGGCTCGGCGGCCGCAGGTCATCGCGGTGAACGGCTCAGTACCCCTGGTATGCCCCGCCCGAGTTCACGGCGGCGACACCGGGCACGTTGCCCAGCGACCCGTAACGGTCGATCGAGTACCGCACTCCGGCGATGATGTTGTCGACCGGGTTCCAGATGTCGTCGTGTCCGGGCGCCTTGTAAGCGTTGAACGTGCTGTCGATGGTCTGCATCAGCCCCTTCGACGGATGTCCGGCCACCCAGTTGCTGTCCCAGCGGTTCTCCGCGTACGGATTGCCCGCGGATTCGTGCTGGATGATCAGCGCGATGGCACGCTCGTCGATGGTCGCTGGGTCGTATCCCATCGCGATGAGCTTCTGCTTCGCCTCGGCGATCCACCGCGCGACGTCACCGCTGGGCAGCGGACCGGTCGGCGCGGACGAACTCGGCCCACCTTGGTACGGCGTGCCCGACGATGTGCCGTACGACGACCCGGAGTCGTTGTGCCCGGACATCAGCCGGCTCGGCCGGTCCGACGAAGGGGCGGCGACCGGGGCGCCCGAGGTCGCGGCCGGTGCGGTGGCGGCGGGCGTCGTGGGGGCCGTGGGTACGTTCGCGCTCGGTTCGCCGAGCCCGGCGAACGCCGCCTCCAACTTCCCGGCCGCCCCCTCGACCTGGGTTCTGGCCTGGGCGGCCACGTCCTCGGCGGTCTTGAGAGCGTTGGTCAGCTCCCACGTGCGAGAGGCCGCTTGCAGCGCTTCCTGGAACACCAGCCCGTCGATGTCGGCCTTGTCCGCGTGCGCGCGGAGGTAGTCGATTCGCGTCTTGGCACCCACGGTGCCGTCGGGCGCGACATCGAAGGGCGGTGTCTGGTTCAGCGCGTCGTCCCGCAGGCTCAATACCTTGGCTTTGGCGTCGGCGAGGTTCTGCACCTGGGTGGTGAGCGCGGTCTTCAGTTCGAGCAAAGCTGCGCTCACGGCCGACGCGCGGGTCTTCTCGGTCTGCATCCTGGCGTTCGCGGCGTCGCCCGCTGTGCCGGACCACTTTTTCGCGTCGGCCAGGGCTTTGGTGTCATCCGCGCCCTTGCCGACCGCGGTGTCCAGCCCCTGCGAGATGCGTTCGGCCAGCCCGCCCGCCGCCGAAAGGCGCTCCGGCTGCCAGTTCTCGACATCGGGGATGGTGAGCGTCATGGCAGCTGGAGTCCGATGGTGCGAAGCTCGGCCGCGAAGTCGTCCTCCGCCAGCTCGTAATTGCCCGCCGCGTTGTGCAGGTTGTCCGCGATCGTGGTGAGCCGGGACCCGATCCGCTCCAGGCACCGGTGCACGGCGTCGTTCGCGCGCTGGGCCACCGGGCCGAAATCGGTGCCGGGCAGCGCCCCGACGACGGCGGCGAGGTCCTCCCCGGCGCCGAGGTCCGCGACCGACGTCGCCTCCGTGCGCAGCGTCTGCGCGAACGAGCGCAGCGCCGTGGGATCGACTTGCATCGTCGCAGCTTGCGGCTGGTTTTGCTCGACCATTAATCCCCCTTCCCTCCCGACCGCGAGGTCGCGGCCAGCATAGCAAAATCGGGTGTCGGGCCGGGCGTCCTCGGGCGGCGCCCGTTATGTTGTCGGTGTGGCGCCGGCGTGGATCGTGCCGGTGCGAGGACAGAGAGGTCAGCACATGCGCGCAGCCCAGGTCGACAAGCTGGAAGGACCGCAAGCGGTTCGGATCGTGGAGATTCCGGAGCCTGCGTCCTACCCGGGGGGCGTCGTGATCGACGTGCACGCGGCGGGCGTGGCCTTTCCGGACGTGCTCATGACGCGCGGCCTCTACCAGATGAAGCCGGAGTTGCCGTTCGTCGTCGGCGGCGAGGTCGCGGGCATCGTCCGGGAAGCTCCCGAGGACGCGCACGTGCGCCCCGGTGACCGGGTCGTCGCGCTGACCATGCTCGGCAACGCCATGGCCGAGACGGCCGTCACGCCCGCGCAGATGGTCTTCCGGCTGCCCGGCAACGTCTCCCTGGAGGCGGGCGCCGGCATCCTGTTCAACGACCTGACCGTGCACTTCTGCCTGCGCACGCGAGGCAGGCTGGCGGAGGGCGAGACGGTGCTGGTGCACGGCGCCGCGGGCGGCATCGGCACCTCGACGCTGCGGATGGCGGCCGCGCTCGGGGCGGGCCGGGTGGTCGCCGTGGTGAGCACCGAGGAGAAGGCCGAGGTCGCGCGCGCCAACGGCGCCACCGACGTGGTGCTCACCGACGGCTGGCTCGCGGCGGTGAAGGAACTGACCGGCGGTCGCGGCGTCGACATCGTGCTCGACCCGGTCGGCGGCGACCGTTTCACCGACAGCGTTCGTTCGCTCGCTTCGGCGGGCCGATTGCTTGTCGTCGGCTTCACCGCGGGGGAGATCCCCACCGTCAAGGTCAACCGGTTGCTGCTGAAGAACGTCGAGGTGACCGGCGCGGCCTGGGGCGAATGGGTGATGTCGCACCCGGGCTACCTGCAGGAGCAATGGGCCGAGGTGGAGCCGCTGCTGGCTTCCGGCAAGATCGCGCCGCCGGAGCCGGTGCTGTACCCGCTGGACAAGGCCGCCGAGGCCGTCGCCTCGCTGGAGAACCGGACGGCCACCGGCAAGGTCGTGGTCACGCTGCGCTGAGACGTCTCGACAAGCCCGCGTCATGAAATTGTCCAATCGGGTCCTGAACCGGACCCTGCTGGCTCGCCAGCATCTGCTCGAGCGCTCACGGCTGAGTGTGCACGAGATGTGCGAGCACCTCGTCGGATTACAGGCGCAGGATTCGCCGCCGCCGTTCGTCGGATTGTGGAGCCGCGTCGCGGCCTTCGATCCGGCGACGGTGTCGGACGCGCTGGAGGACCGTTCCCTGGTCCGGATCACTCTGATGCGGGGGACCATCCATATGGTCACCCCGCCGGACGCGTTGCGGATCGCACCGCACGTGCAGCCGGAACTGGAGAAAGCGCCCTTCCGCAAGGGCTTCAACTACGGCGCCATGGTCGGATTGGATCCGGATGAGGTGCGCAGCAACGGCGAGGCGGTGCTCGGCGACGAGCCGATGTCCGCCGCGGACCTGCGTGCCCGCGCCGCCGAGCTGTATCCCGACCGCGACCCCGGCGCGGTGTTGCAGACCTGGCTGTATCAACTGCCGGTGTTGCAGACGCCGCCGCGCGGGAAGTGGAAAGACAACAGCAGGCCGATCTGGTCGCGGGTCGAGCCCTGGCTCGGCGCACCCCTGGATCCCACCTATCCCTTGGCCGAGTTGCTCTTCCGCTATCTGCGTGCCTTCGGCCCGGCCAGCACGATGGACATGCAGACCTGGTCGAGGCTGCTCGGCATGAAGCGGGCGGTGGCGCAACTCGGGGATCGGGTGCGCACCTACACCGACGAGCGCGGCCGCACGCTCTACGACGTGGCCGACGCCGAATTGGCCGATCCGGACGCGCCCGCTCCGGTGCGGCTGCTCGGCTGGTACGACAACGCCCTGCTGTCGCACCAGGACCGAACGCGGATCGTGCCCGACGGCACGGCCCCTCCGCTGCGCTCCTTCGCCGCTCAGGTCTCCCCGGTGCTGATCGACGGGTTCCTCTCCGGTCTGTACAAGGTCTTCGTGACCGCCGAGTCCGCGCGGCTGCGCATCAGTCCGACCCGGACCTGGACGAACGCCGAGCGCGCCGAGGTGGAGGCGGAGGCGCACGCTCTGCTCGCCTTCCTGGAGGCGGGCAAGCAGGGGAGTGTCGAAATCCTCGACGTGCACGCCGACCTGCGCCCCTGAACTCCGCTACGGCTCGCGGGCCGCGCGGTATGCGGGGGCCTTGGTGGTTCCGGTGGGGCTCAGCGTGCGCAACAGGGGCAGCGCCCGGCGCGACACCACGGTGGACAGCACGATGACGCTGTGCGAGCGCACCACGGAGGAGGTCCGGTCGATGCTCAGCAGCACGGCCTGCAATCCGGCGTGCGAGTCCGCTCCGATCCGGCACAGCACGTCGCCGGAGCCGGTGGTGGCGTAAGCCTCCAGCACGCCGGGGATGGCGTCGAGTTCGGCCGCCACCGTGTCCAGCGCGCCCTGGGCGATCTCCAGCGTGACGAACGCCTGCACGTCGAACCCCGCCGCGGTGACATCGATCTGCGGGTCGTAGGAGGCGATCACGCCGGACTCCTCCATGCGCGAGATCCGGGATTGCACCGTTGCCCTGGCGACTTTGGTCCGCCTGGACAGTTCGAGAATGCCCGCTTTCTGGTACTCGTGCATCGCGGTGAGGATGGCGAGATCGAGTTCGTCGAGCTTCGCCGGTGTGCGCATCATGGCGGCCTCCGTTCGAGCGCCGGGGCGGGCTCGCTGCCCGACCCATCGAAGCTATTCAAATTGTCCAGCATCACCTGCCGGTTGCTAGCCGAATTCGCCACACTGCCTATCGAGAATCGACCCTGTTGCCTACTCGGCTGACCCGGCGATTTCCTTGGAAGATGACCATCGAGCACCTGCCGAACGCCCGGCCCGCCGCCGTTCCCAGCGACGGCGAGTTACGCACGCTCGTGGGGTTGGTCGACCACGACGACAGCGGTGACCCGTTCCCGGTCATCGGGTGGGACGCCCTGGTCTGGGTGGTCGGCAACGCCACCCAGACCGCGCACTTCCTGGAATCCGCCTTCGGGATGCGGCTGGAGGCTTACTCCGGCCCGGAGACCGGCAATCGGGATCACAAGGCTTTCGTCCTGCGCAGCGGCGCGGCGCGCTTCGTGATCACCGGCGCGGTGGACCCGGACAGTCCACTCGTCGCCCATCACGATCGGCACGGCGACGGCGTAGTCGACATCGCGCTCGAAGTGCCCGACGTGGACCGCTGCGTGGCGTGGGCGCGCGCACACGGCGCCACCGTCCTGGTCGAGCCGCACGACGACACCGACGACTTCGGCACTGTCCGTTCGGCGGCGCTGGCCACCTATGGCGAGACCAGGCACACGTTGGTCGACCGTTCCGGCTACCGGGGGCCCTACCTGCCCGGCTATGTCGCCCGCCGCTCCAACTATCAGCGGCGCGACGGCGCGCCCAACCGCCTGTTCCAGGCGATCGACCACGTCGTGGGCAATGTGGAACTCGGGCGGATGGATGAGTGGGTCGAGTTCTACCGGCGGGTCATGGGTTTCACGAACATGGCCGAGTTCGTCGGCGACGACATCGCCACCGAGTACTCCGCGCTGATGAGCAAGGTCGTCGCCAATGGAAACCACCGGGTGAAGTTCCCGCTCAACGAGCCCGCCGCGGGCAAGAAACGCTCGCAGATCGATGAGTACCTGGAGTTCTATCGCGGACCCGGCGTCCAGCACATCGCGCTGGCCACCGGTGACATCCTCGCCTGCGTGGACGCCTTACGCAGGGAGGGCGTCGAGTTCCTGGAGACTCCGGCCGCCTACTACGAAGACCCGGAATTGCGGGCTCGCATCGGCCGGGTCCGCGTCCCGGTCGAGGAACTCCGGCGCCGCGGCATTCTGGTCGACCGGGACGAGGACGGCTACTTGTTGCAGATCTTCACCAGGCCGCTCACCGACCGGCCCACCGTCTTCTTCGAGTTGATCGAGCGCCATGGCTCTCTCGGCTTCGGCAAAGGGAACTTCAAGGCGCTGTTCCAGGCGATCGAACGCGAACAAGCGGCTCGCGGCAATTTGTGAGGCGCCGCACGCGGCCGCCTTCGTCGGACGGTCACCTCGTCGCGGAATCGGTAGAGTTCTTCCCATGCGGATCAAGTCGGCGGTCGTCATCGCGACAGCCTTGCTGCTCGCGCTGACGGCCTGCGGTTCGGGCGAGCAGTCGCAGGACTCCGGTCCGTCGCGTCCCGCGCCGAAGGTGGTGGCACTGGGCCCGTTCGTCGGGGAGTGCGGGCACGTGACCGATGACGAGGTGCGCACTCTCGGTGGCCTCGGCCAGATCTCCGGAGTGTTCCGCAACGCCGTCGGATGCAACTGGCAGTCGGCGGGAATCGGTTCTCCGAGTATCACATTCGCTTCCTACCGGGGCAGCCCCATCGAGCGGGAGCGGGCGTGGGTGACCGTCAACGGCCGCGCTCCCGATCCGATCAAGGTGGCCGGCCGGGACGGTTTCGCAGCCTTGGATCCGGGCGGACAGATCTGCGATCTGGCGGTGCAGCTGGGCGACGACTTCTTCGAGTGGTCGACGTCCTTCGGGTTCTTCTCCGATAACCTCGGGAATCCGTGCGACCGCAGCCGTGCCCTCGCCGAGCTGACTCTGCAGCGATTGCAGTAGGGGGAGAGCATGAACGTCCGACGAGGTCTGTACCGGCGTGGCGCGGCCGTCGTCGTGGCCGCGGCCCTGGCGTTGTCCGTGGGCGGCTGCAGCCGCGTGGTGTCCGGGTCCGCGCATCCGGTGGGCGGAAGTCAGTCGATCAACACCAAGCTGGACAAGTTGCTCCGGGAGTGCGAGATCCTCTCCAAAGAGCAGATCGGGAAGGCCATCGGCGAGAGCATCCAGGTCAGCGAGTCGTTCTTCGGAGCGGTCTGCATGTGGGACCTGGTCGGCGCGCCCGGCGGCAACGGCATGGCGACGCTCAACTGGTACGAGAACGGCACGCTGAGCAACGAGAAGCAGACGAACAACAAGCTGGGCTACACCACCACCAACATCACCGTGCAGAGCGCCCTCGCGCTGCAGATCCGCAGGCCGAACGATCCGGACTCCTGTGGGGTGACGGCGAGCGCGCCGGACAACGGCGTCATCGGCTGGTGGATCAACTACCGGCCGGGCTCGGCGCACCCCGATCCGTGCGACGCGGCCGGGAAGCTGATGGAAATGACCTTGAACCTGGCCAGGTAGACCGGCGCCGGGCCGACCCGCTTTGACCCTGTGTCCCGGCCACGGGTATCGTGGACCGCTGTGCCCGGAAGCATGCGGGCAAGTTCGTGCGTGACCGTAGGCCAGCGAGAGCGGCCGACGACTCCAGCGTGCCCGGAATCCGGGCTCCGCGCCGCGCGCGACACGCCCGACCTCGGGACGCGAGAAACGTGGCCGGACGTGCGAGTGAAAGCTCGATGACAGCGGCGTGAACGACGGGCCCGGAAGTGGAAGCTTGCCTCCACCAAGGGCCCCGGGAACGCCGCGAACTCAAAACAGACATGAAGTCCACACACCGCGTTAACTAATAAGGAAAGCCGGTCTATGCCAACCATCAACCAGCTGGTCCGCAAGGGTCGCCGCGACAAGGTCGCCAAGACGAAGACCGCGGCCCTCAAGGGGAGCCCGCAGCGTCGTGGCGTGTGCACCCGCGTGTACACCACGACCCCGAAGAAGCCGAACTCCGCGCTGCGCAAGGTCGCGCGTGTTCGCCTGACCAGCGCGGTCGAGGTCACGGCCTACATTCCGGGCGAGGGTCACAACCTGCAGGAGCACTCGATGGTGCTCGTGCGCGGCGGCCGTGTGAAGGACCTCCCCGGTGTCCGCTACAAGATCATTCGCGGCTCGCTCGACACCCAGGGTGTGAAGAACCGCAAGCAGGCCCGCAGCCGTTACGGCGCCAAGAAGGAGAAGAGCTGATATGCCACGCAAGGGCCCCGCACCCAAGCGTCCGCTGATCAACGACCCGGTCTACGGTTCGCCGCTGGTTACTCAGCTGGTCAACAAGATCCTGCTGGACGGCAAGAAGTCCACGGCCGAGCGCATCGTCTACGGTGCGCTGGAGCAGGCGCGGGAGAAGACCGGCACCGATCCGGTGGTCACCCTCAAGCGCGCGCTGGACAACGTCAAGCCGTCGCTGGAGGTCAAGCCCCGCCGAGTCGGTGGCGCCACCTACCAGGTTCCGGTCGAGGTCCGTCCGGGCCGCGCCAACACCCTCGCCCTGCGCTGGCTGGTCAACTTCTCGCGTGCGCGCCGGGAGAAGACCATGGTCGAGCGTCTGGCCAACGAACTGCTCGACGCCAGCAACGGCCTCGGCGCCTCGGTCAAGCGCCGCGAGGACACCCACAAGATGGCCGAGTCCAACCGGGCCTTCGCGCACTACCGCTGGTGACGTCTGCCCGGCCCGTCGTCTGGGTCGGGGAGGCACAGCCGGAGCGCGGCACTCACCGGCCGCTTCCGGCGTTGACATAGAGGCGACCACAGGGTCGTCCCCGATAATCCCAACTAGCTACGAGCGGGGAAGATTTCCGTGGCACAGGACGTGCTCACCGACCTGAACAAGGTCCGCAACATCGGCATCATGGCCCACATCGACGCGGGCAAGACGACCACAACTGAACGCATCCTCTTCTACACCGGCATCACCTACAAGATCGGTGAGGTCCACGACGGCGCCGCCACGATGGACTGGATGGAGCAGGAGCAGGAGCGTGGTATCACCATCACCTCCGCGGCTACCACGTGCTTCTGGAAAGACAACCAGATCAACATCATCGACACCCCCGGGCACGTCGACTTCACCGTGGAGGTCGAGCGGTCGCTGCGCGTGCTCGACGGCGCCGTCGCGGTGTTCGACGGCAAGGAGGGCGTCGAGCCGCAGTCCGAGCAGGTGTGGCGTCAGGCCGACAAGTACGACGTGCCGCGGATCTGCTTCGTCAACAAGATGGACAAGCTCGGTGCGGACTTCTACTTCACCGTGCAGACCATCAAGGACCGCCTCGGCGCCAAGCCGCTGGTCATCCAGCTGCCGATCGGCGCGGAGGACACCTTCGAGGGCATCGTCGACCTGGTCGAGAACAACGCCAAGGTCTGGCGCGGCGAGACCAAGCTCGGTGAGCAGTACGAGGTCGTCGAGATCCCGGACGACCTGAAGGAGAAGGCCGAGCAGTACCGCCAAGAGCTGCTCGAGACCGTCGCCGAGTCGGACGAAGCGCTGCTGGAGAAGTTCTTCGGCGGCGAAGAGCTGACCGTCGAGGAGATCAAGGGTGCCATCCGCAAGCTGACGGTGACCTCCGAGCTCTACCCGGTGCTGTGCGGCTCGGCGTTCAAGAACAAGGGCGTGCAGCCCATGCTCGACGCGGTCATCGACTACCTGCCCTCGCCGCTGGACGTGGAGGCCACCACCGGCCATGTCCCCGGCAAGGAAGACCAGCTGCTCACCCGCAAGCCGAGCGCCGAGGAGCCGTTCGCGGCCCTGGCGTTCAAGATCGCGGTGCACCCCTTCTTCGGCAAGCTGACCTACGTCCGCGTGTACTCCGGCAAGGTCGACTCCGGCGCCCAGGTCATCAACTCGACCAAGGGCAAGAAGGAGCGTCTGGGCAAGCTGTTCCAGATGCACTCCAACAAGGAGAACCCGGTCGGCGTGGCCTCGGCGGGCCACATCTACGCGGTCATCGGCCTCAAGGACACCACCACCGGTGACACCTTGTGCGACCCGCAGAACCAGATCGTGCTCGAGTCCATGACCTTCCCGGACCCGGTCATCGAGGTCTCCATCGAGCCGAAGACCAAGTCCGACCAGGAGAAGCTGGGCACCGCGATCCAGCGTCTCTCCGAAGAGGACCCGACCTTCTCGGTCAAGCTGGACGCCGAGACCGGCCAGACCGTCATCGGCGGTATGGGCGAGCTCCACCTCGACATCCTGGTCGACCGTATGAAGCGCGAGTTCAAGGTCGAGGCGAACGTCGGCAAGCCGCAGGTGGCCTACCGCGAGACGATCACCAAGCGGGTCGAGAAGCTCGAGTTCACGCACAAGAAGCAGACCGGTGGTTCCGGCCAGTTCGCGAAGGTGATCATCGCGCTGGAGCCGTTCGTCGGCGAGGACGGCGCGCACTACGAGTTCGAGAACAAGGTCACCGGTGGCCGCGTGCCGAGGGAATACATCCCTTCGGTGGACGCGGGCGCCCAGGACGCCATGCAGTACGGCGTGCTCGCCGGCTACCCGCTGGTGAACCTGAAGGTCACGCTGCTCGACGGCGCCTACCACGACGTCGACTCGTCGGAGATGGCGTTCAAGATCGCGGGTGCGCAAGCGCTCAAGGAAGCGGCCCGCAAGGCCGGTCCGGTGATCCTCGAGCCGATGATGGCGGTCGAGGTCACCACGCCCGAGGACTACATGGGCGATGTGATCGGCGACCTGAACTCCCGCCGTGGTCAGATCCAGGCCATGGAGGAACGCAGTGGTGCCCGTGTCGTCAAGGCGCTGGTTCCGCTCTCGGAGATGTTCGGTTACATCGGTGACCTGCGGTCGAAGACCCAGGGCCGGGCGAACTACTCCATGGTGTTCGACTCGTACGCGGAGGTTCCGGCCAACGTGTCGAAGGAGATCATCGCCAAGGCGACCGGCGAGTAAATGGCTCCCGGGCGTTTGTAATACCCCTTTCCCCGTGTCCGCGGGGATGACCCCCGCACTGCTGCAACTGCACGCACCAACAAGTCCAGGAGGACAAACAGTGGCGAAGGCGAAGTTCGAGCGGACGAAGCCGCACGTCAACATCGGCACCATCGGTCACGTCGACCACGGCAAGACCACGCTGACCGCAGCGATCACCAAGGTGCTGGCTGACAAGTACCCGGATCTGAACGAGAGCTTCGCGTTCGATCAGATCGACAAGGCGCCGGAGGAGAAGGCTCGTGGTATCACGATCAACATCTCCCACGTCGAATACCAGACGGAGAAGCGCCACTACGCGCACGTCGACGCGCCGGGTCACGCCGACTACATCAAGAACATGATCACCGGTGCGGCGCAGATGGACGGTGCCATCCTCGTGGTCGCCGCCACCGACGGCCCGATGCCGCAGACCCGTGAGCACGTGCTGCTCGCCCGTCAGGTCGGCGTGCCCTACATCCTGGTCGCGCTGAACAAGGCCGACATGGTCGACGACGAGGAAATCCTCGAGCTCGTCGAGATGGAGGTCCGCGAGCTGCTGGCCTCCCAGGAGTTCGACGAGGACGCGCCGGTCGTGCGGGTCTCCGGTCTGAAGGCGCTCGAGGGCGACCCGAAGTGGTCGGAGTCGGTGCTGGAGCTCATGGCCGCGGTCGACGAGTCCATCCCGGACCCGGTTCGTGAGACCGACAAGCCGTTCCTGATGCCGGTCGAGGACGTGTTCACCATCACCGGTCGCGGCACCGTCGTCACCGGTCGCGTCGAGCGTGGCGTGATCAACGTGAACGAGGAAGTCGAGATCGTCGGCATCCGTCCGGACAAGACCAAGACCACGGTCACCGGTATCGAGATGTTCCGCAAGCTGCTCGACCAGGGCCAGGCGGGCGACAACGTCGGTCTGCTGGTTCGTGGTATCAAGCGCGAGGACGTGGAGCGCGGCCAGGTCGTCGTGAAGCCGGGCACCACCACCCCGCACACCGAGTTCGAGGGCCAGGCGTACATCCTGTCGAAGGACGAGGGCGGCCGCCACACCCCGTTCTTCAACAACTACCGTCCGCAGTTCTACTTCCGCACCACTGACGTGACGGGCGTTGTGACCCTGCCCGAGGGCACCGAGATGGTTATGCCCGGTGACAACACCGAGATGACCGTCAAGCTGATCCAGCCGGTCGCCATGGACGAGGGTCTGCGCTTCGCGATCCGCGAGGGTGGCCGCACCGTCGGCGCCGGTCGCGTCACGAAGATCATCAAGTGATTCGCTGAATCGCTGACAACGGCGCCGCTCCTTCGGGAGCGGCGCCGTTCGCGTTTCACATGCGAGTGCGCCTCGCCGGCACGCAGCTTCGTCCAATGGAGCCGACGGCAGCCGCTTCTGCTCAGCAGGCGTAAGCGCGGCCGACGGCCGGTTCCCGATCGGCCTCCGGGACCTCGTGCAGGCAGCCGAGCGGGACGACGCCGTCGCTGCTCATCTGCACGCCACTGCCCGTCTCGGTATCAACGCACGTGAGGCCGGTAGTCGCGAGGCGGCAAGCGTAGTCGCCGAAGGTGAGCGTGCTGTCGTACGGCAGCGTCTGTCCCTCACCATGGATGAAAAGCCCTGGATCACCGCGGAATTGGCCGACGGTCAGGCGTTGGCCCGAGTAGGTGACGTATCCGCCGAACCAGCTCCCGAAGCCTTCTCCGGGTGCGGGCGCCGGAACTTTCAGTTCGACCACGCAGTCGAATCCGTCCATACCCAACGCGGTCCCGGTAATGCAGCTGATCTTGCGCGTAGGGCTGACGAACGCGATATCGGCCGCCAGATCGGTCACCGGCCCGCCCTCGACTCGGACCGAGTGATACGGCCCGAGATCAATCGGCGACCCTCGCCGAACCCAGTCGACGCGATCCCGGAACTCGCCCTCGGGCGCACCCGCCGACGTGCTGGGTTGCGACGAACCCGGTTCCCTCGCCGGCTGTGGGTGCCCGATGGTGTTATGCGAACACGCACACGACATCATCACCAAGCCCACGAGCACCGCCCACCGCATACAGCACACAGTAGCCCTCGCGAGTGAGCCGATCTTCCCGGCGCACACCGACTTCGGTACCGGGCAGGCGTACCTGGTACTCGACGGCATCCGCAAGCGCAGCACGAGCCAGGACGTGGGCGCGGCGTTCGCCCATCTCGGTGGGTTCGGCTACGCCGGCAACACCGAGGATCGCTTGATCAGTTCGCGGCCGAACAACATGACCGAGAGCCCAAAGGAAAAGACCAGCCATCCAGCCGCAGCGTCCGGCGGTGGTCGATGTCCGGCCAACGAATCCTTGCCGACCTCATCGTGCAGGCGTCCGGCATCGAGCCACCCACCTTGCATCTCGACGTTCTCCGCCGCGAGGGCACCGTCCTGATCGTGCTTCCGACGATCTACCACATGCACGGCTACGTCATGAACGACCCGATGCTGATCGTCGTCGGCGCCGAAACGCACGCCGTCCATGTCTTCGCGCGCGAGGACATGGAAGCCGTCGGCCAGGACAAGTTCCAGCCGCAGAACGCCATCGAGGTCGACGTCGGATTCCCGGTCCACCTTCAGCTGATCTGGCTCGGAGAAATGCAGCCCACCATCGTGACCCGGACGATCGGCTTCCCCGCGGAGGTCATCGAGATGAGCAGTTCGACCCGCGGCGCGACCGGCCTGGCGCTGTACCACGACGGCGACGACATCGACGCCCTTGCCGAACTCGCCGCCGAACTGGGCCGCCTCCATAGCGAGGCGGCAGAGGAAATGCCATGACCGAGCGAATCCCGGCGTTCCGGTGCTCACGGACAACCCGTTGAGCCTCGAAGACCAGGTGAGAGCCGAGCTGCTTGCCATCCGTAAGGCCAGCGAGGGACTGACACCCGCCGCGGTCGCCCGCAGCCCCGTCATTCGCGGCTTGCTCGGCGCGGGCGATCCACAGATCGCCTACAACACCCTCGAGCACCTGATACTGAGCGCGGAGCGGGATACGGGCTTGGAAGCGGCAACCAGCTCACTCGGCCTGACCAGCGACAAACAAACCGTTCTCGGCAGGCTCGACGACTTCGGGGGAGAGCGCGGCTACGAGCAACGTCACGTACGCCGTTACTCCGACAAAGGCATTCGACAACTGGCGGCGCTGATCGCCACCAACTGGACCGTCGATTCGGTGCCGTTCCTCGAAGTGCACGGCTACCAAGTGGGTCCGGACCGGTTCGTGTTCGGCGTCGAAACGAAATGCCAGTACTACATCGAGATGCAGCAACTCCGAGTCGATCTTTATCGCGGTGCCGAGCCACCACATCGCCTGGCGATCGCTGTCGAAGAGTCCGAAGACGACATCTGGACTCTGGTGCGGCTCGTCGAGCCGATCCAGATCCAGGCCGACGAGGAAACGTCCCTCACCTTCGTGTGGCGCGGCGAGCTGTGGCCCAAGTTCGCCATGCACTGGCGCACCGATATCGCGGGCTACGGCGTCATCACCGAAAGCTTGGCGAACAAACTCATGGTCCGGCCGCTGCCCGGGAACCGGCAAGGCGGATCTCGAGGCTGCCGCGACCTGCCTTCGACCAATCACTGAGTTCTGCACCCCCCGATTCGAGGACAACACAATTCGGGTCATGCGTGGTGAGGGCTTGCCGATCAGGTTCGGCCGTCTACCCGATACACGAGGAGTTGGAATGTTCGCAGTACGTGGATTTGCCGCCGCCGTGATCGGTGCCGCAACCCTGACCGGTGCTGGGGCGGCCGCCGCGGCGCCGTTGCCGCTCGAACCGCAGGCGCCCGCACCGGCCGTGTCGGTCGCAGGGAGCTGTGGGGGTATCACCGACCCGTTCGTGGCGCTGGTCTGCGCGATCAGCAGCCTGTCAGGCGGAGGCGGCACGGCCGTTCGATGAGCAGCCGTGATGTCGGCTCAGCAGAATAAGCCGCGCACGAACGGCGCCGAGTTCAGCGGTGATGCGTTCACTGCCGAACCAGCCGAGCGGAAGCTGAGCGCGCACAACGAACTCATGTGTCGGCGATAGTGGCCCATCGGCGGGTGAGCCGGCGGCATGCGTGGACGAGCTGGGTTGGGTGAAGGTCGGTGAGTTCGGTGTCGAAGGTGGCGAGGATGCCGGCGACACCGGCCCAGGACCAGGCGCCGAGCGTGAGCCGGCAGTGTTCGGTGTCGAGGTGTTCCACGACGGAGCCGCCTGGCGCCCAGCGGGCCACGATGTGAGCGGGCAGGTTGAGCCGTGCGGTGCCGGTGCATTGCCAGTCGGCGGGGGTGTCGCCGCGGTTGTGGGTGCTCATCACGAAGTGGGCGAGGTCGTCGTCGGGAAGCGCGCGGGCGGAGAAGTGTTGCGTGGTGGGGCGGGAGTTCAGTCGATCGACGCGGTGCACTCGCCATTCGTGGTCGGTGAGGTCGTAGGCGACCAGGTACCACCGGGCGGCCCAGACCACCAGGTGATGCGGCTCGATGCGGTGTGCGGGCAGGAAATCGGGATCCCCGGGTTCGGGGCGTGTGCCGTCCGGACGCAGTGTCTCGGTGAGGAGTAGGCGGCGGTGGCGTACCGCGGTTCCGACGGCGGTGAGAGCGGCCGGGTCAATGGGAGGTGCGGGGAATTCCCAGTAGTTCTGCAGCCGGGTCAGGCGCAGGGATTCCATGGATGCCCGCAGCGCAGGCGGCATGACCTGGTGCAGAGTGGCCAGTGCCCGCGCCGCGTCGTCGCCGAGGCCGAACATCGTGCTGGGTGCGGTCTGCAGGGCCACCGCGACCGCGAGGGCCTGGTCGTGGTCGAACAGCAGCGGCGGCAGGGTGTGCCCGGCGCCGAGCCGATAGCCGCCGTCGGGGCCGTGGATGGTGGTGATCGGGTAGTCGAGCCGGCGCAGTGTTTCTATGTCGCGGCGAACGGTGCGTTCGCTGACTTCCAGCCGGGTGGCCAGCTCGCGCAGCGGCCACTGCCGTCCTGACCCGAGCAGAGACAGCAGTCGCAACGCCCGGTGCGAGGTGTTCGCCATCGTCTCATCATGACCGGTAGTGGTCACTCGGTGTCCTCTACCGATGTCAGGGTGGGTTCTGTTCAGCGAGCATTGGCAGAGAGGACGGTTGGGTATGCGGGTGGTTGTGGTCGGCGGCGGGATCGGCGGGCTCGCCCTGGGTGCAGGGCTGCGGCGCCGGGGATTCGAGGTGGCGGTATTCGACCGCGACACCGACGTGGCGGCGACAGGCGGTTACCACATCACCCTGGACGAGCGGGCGCAGTCGGCGCTGAAAGATTTAGTGGAACCGAAGATCATGCAGCGGTTGCTGGCATCGGGGTCGGCGCTGCGGCTGCGCGAGCGTGACGCGTTCTGGGACCGCCGCGGCCGGCTGCTCGGCCACGGGCCGGACCTCAGCGGCAGCGGCAGTGTCGACGTGGATCGGATCACCCTGCGGATGTTGTTGGCCGAAGCGGTGGGTGATGCCCTGCACCTGGGATGCAGCGCGTCCGGCGTCGGCCATGATGACCACGGCGCGCCCCAGGTGCTGTTCACCGATCGGGCGCCGGTCTCGGCGGATCTGGTGGTGGGCGCGGACGGCACCCACTCGGTGGTAGCCCGCCACCTGGCGGGAGGCCCGACCAACAGACCGGCGGGCATCATCGGGTTCTCCGGCCGCACCCTCGTGCGAGACCTCAGCCCCGGCGAGCAGCAGCGACTGAGGCCACGATCGGGGCTGGCGATCGGCCCGCACGGGGCAGCGCTCTATATCGGCTTCCTCGACCCGGTCGGCAACGCCGCGCTCGACGCTCCCGAGCTGCGGACGTCGATCACCACCGGACCCACCTACATTTGGGGCGCGATGTTCCCCGAATCCGCCGGCACCGACTCCCTGCGTGACCTGCGCGGCGGTGCGCTGCAGGCCGCGCTGCTGGGCCGGTTTCGCAAACGGGGCTGGGCCGAGCACACGCTCGAGGTCATCGCCCAGGCCGACCCGCGCAGCGTGGCCGGGTTCCGCTTCAACGCCGCCTCCACCCGCGCGGACGATCTCGCGCCCTGGCCTGCGGGTCGAATCACCGCGCTCGGCGACGCTGTCCACGCCACACCGCCCACCGCGGGAATGGGAGCGGGCGCGGCCATCCGCGACGCCGCCAGCCTGCTTGAGCACGTGAACGCCGCCGCCGCAGGCACCGCGACCCTCACCGACGCCGTGGAACATTTCGAAGCCGACATGCGGCAGCGTGGCGGAGAAGTCCTCACCCTGGCCATGAAGACCGTCCGGTGGATCCTGGCCACCGACACCACACTCGGCGCCGCAGCCACCGCCGTGAGCACCCCGATTCTGGCCGCAGCCGCCCGGCTACGTCACTGACGAGCCGCGCGACGTCCGTGCCCTGTACTCAGAACAGGGTGTCGCGCACGGGCCGGTAACGGGTGGGTCCGAGCTGACCATCAGGAACCCTTCTTCGCAGTGACACGCGGCCGCGTCCGCCGCAGCGCGGTGGCAGCCTGGGTGATGCGCCGGGGAATAGCGCCCCCCGCGCCAGGTCCAGTGTGATGACGTCGCCGCCTCCGGTGGTGGTGCCGTTGTCCGTTGCCGGGACTGACGGAACAACAGCGGATTCGACCTTGGTCTGACTGGCCGGACCTGACGGTTCGGCGGGAAGGATCGAGCAGTGTCGGAGACACTCGACGCCTCGGCGAAGAAGGCGCGGCGGATACCACCCGTTGGCAACAGAACAATCCATTGATCAGGAAAGGTGGCTGAACTGCGGAAACGTGTTGCAGATTGGTGCCCTCGGCAGGGCACGCGAAACATGGGCAACTGGGAAACGCCCTGTCATCGCGGGTACGTATGCTGCCTGAGGGATTGCCATGCTCTGCGGAAGTTGGTCCACCGGTTCCCAGCTCCATTGCGTCCTGAGTGGCGTGGTGAGCGTGATAACGCGGGCGACCTGCGGTCTTCGGGTGGACAATGGGTGATCGAAGCGGGTTATCAGTTATGAGTGGGCGATGATGATGTCTGGTCGGGCTGACCACGTCCCACAAATCTTGGGTATGTCGCCTGCTGCTGGCGTAATGCGATCCGTCACCCACGCGGCATGCTCGCCCGATATTCGACCGGTCCTACCCGTCAGTCGCCGATGAACAGGAGATATCCGTTGGCGCGGAGTGCGATCGACGATACCCGCCTCAGCAGGTCGACAGCCTGCCGCTCGGCATCGGTCCGTACCTCGATCCGCTCGATCTGATCGAGGATCAAGCCGAGTTGGTACCGGTTGAACATGGTGTCGCCGTACCGGTAGATACCCCGTAATAGACTGGTGTCTGGTTGCGCGGCGCACAGCCCGAACAGCGTCTCGTCCGCATCGTCACCGAAGCGGTGTATCTCGGCATGGTTGATGTCCTGTACAACGATGTCTAAAGCCACCTGATTCCTACTCATCTCCTGCGCTCCCTGGTGGAGCCGAAGAGAGCAATGGACGAAAATGGATGGGGAGGCCAAGAAGCCTCCCAGACCTGACGTTCGATGTGCCCTCGGCAGGACACACAAAACATGGGCAACCGGAAAACGCCTGGTCATCGTGGATTCCTACACGGTCTAGCGACCCCGGTCCGCCTGTGCCGATCATATCGCGCGGTGAGTTAAGAGCTGACAACAGTGTGTCGCTCCGGCGCTGTCAGCTGCTCGGCAGCGCTTCGCCTACGGTGAGCGTGTGATCGACTTGCGTGCACGCCGCGACCTGCAGCGTTTGTTGCGGTGGCTACCGTTGATGTTGATCCCGATACTGTTGTTGGCCAGCACGTATCCGGGCCAGTACCGGGTGCCGACCTACTATTGGCTGCTGGCGTTGGCCGCCGCAGTGGTGTTCGTGGCGGTCGCGCGGTGGCCGTTGGTGGTCTCGGTTGTGCTGTCGTCGTTGGCGGTGCCGATGCTGCGTGCACCAGCGTGGGGTGTGTCGGGGCTGGTGCCCTATCTTGGTGCGGTTGCGCTGGTGGTCGTCATCGCCAGGACGCATCGATGGGCGACGGTGGTGGTCGCAGCTGCGGGTTGGGCGGCTGCGATCGTGCTCGGGCGGGTTGGTTTGCATGAGACTTCCATCGGGCGTGCCTATATCGCAGTCGAAGTAGCTGCCTATGCAGGAGTTCCGTTGTTGTTGGGCTTGTATCTGCGTGGTCAACGCGATCTTGCCGACAACTTGCGCAGGCAGGCCGCCGACGCCGAGGCGCGCACGCGCATCGATGAGCGCGCAGCCATGGCCAGAGAACTGCACGACGTGGTCGCTCATCACATGGCTTCGATCATTTTGCGGATCTCGGTCGCCGGACATGTTGTTCGTGGGGCGGATTCGCGCATCGTCGGGGTGCTCGACGATGTACGGGCAACCGCCGCCGACGCGCTGTCCGATATCCGCAGGCTCCTGACCGGGTTACGCGATCCAGCGCTGGGTGTGGTGGCCTTGGTTGACAGCGATGCGGTGGCCACCGAGATCGCCGCGGCCATTACCCGCGTCCGTAGCGCTGGATTCACCGTCGACGCGCAGATCGACGCCGAGCTCGGCGGGCTCGACGCGATCAATCGTCTGACGCTGCTGCGGTTGGTGCAGGAATCGCTCACTAATGTGATGAAGCACGCGGATCGCGACGTTCCGGTGATGTTTCGGATCAGCAGTGATGAGGGCGGTATCGCGATGGTCGTGCTCAACGGTGGCCGTGCCCATGGGGTGCCCCATGGGCACGGCCTCGTCGGAATGCGGGAACGTGCTGAACTCGCGGGTGGCGCACTGACCGTTGGCGCTGAGGACGATCATTGGGCCGTGCGCGCCCGGCTGTCGGTCAGCAAACGCGAAGACACCAACCTGTCGTGATCGCCGTGCTAATCAGCGGCGGCCGACGTTTCGGGTGCGCTTGTGTCGGATCGGATCCGGTGCCGGGTCGGTAGCCACCAGTTCCAGTCTCCGAGCAGGCGCATGAGGGCGGGGACGAGGACGAGGCGGATCAGGACGGCGTCGAGTAAGACCGCGACAGCGAGGGCGAGGCCGAGTTGTTTGAGTTCGAGGATGTCGGCGGTGAGGAAGCTGGCGAAGATGGCGATCATGATCGCGGCGGCCGCGGTGATGGGGCGGGCGGTGTGGGTGAGTCCGGCAGCGACTGCGTGCTGGTTGTTGCCGGTGGCATCCCAGTATTCGCGCATGCGGCGGATGAGGAAGACCTCGTAGTCCATCGAGAGGCCGAACAGCAGGGCGAACACGACGGTGGGCAGGTAGACCTGGACGAAGCCGGGACTGGTGAAGTCGAGGAGGTTTTCGCCGAGGCCCCATTGGAATACCGCGACGGTGATGCCGAGGGCGGCGCCGGTGGCGAGCAGGTTCATCGCGATGGCCTTGACCGGCAGGGCGATGCTGCGGAACGCGGCGATGAGGAAAATCAGTGAGGCAGTCAGCACGAGGGCGACGACGAGCGGCAGTTTGGTGGTCATTTCGTCGGAGAGGTCGACGAATTCGGCGGTGCTGCCACCGATGCGGACCTCGACTCCGGCCGCGTCAGCCGCTGCGGTGCGAAGGTCGCGAATGAGGTTGGTGGCCTCCATGGAGTCGAACGCGACTGACGGGATCGCCATTGCCAGTACTCGTCCGTCGTTGAGTTGGGTGGGGAGAACGGTGGCGATGCGTTCGTCGCCGGCGATCTCGGTCAGGAATCGGTTGACCCGTTCGGGCGCGTCGCCGCTGAGTGGGGTGTCGCCAGGGCCGGTGGCGATGATTTCGACTGGTGAGAGTGCTCCGGCCGGGAAGTTGGTGGTCAGTGCGGTGGTGGCGCGTCCGGTGGGGGTGTCGTCGAGGGCGCTGGTGCCCATATCGAGGCCGTAGCGGATCCCGAATACCGGGAATGCAGCGATGACGAGCACCGCTACTGCGGCCGTGCCGAACAGGACCGGTCGGCGCATGACTAGATACGCCCAGCGCGCCCAGCGACCCGGGCTGGCACCAGGAAGGTCGGTGACGCTGTCGGCGGGGCGCCAGCGGGCCGGGAGTGCGCCGCGGTTGACAGCAGGGCCCAGGACTGCGAGCAGGGCGGGAAGCAGGGTGACGGCGACGATGAGCATGCTGATGACAGCGGTGGCGACGCCGATGGCAATGCCACGGAAGATCGGTGCCTGGATGATGATCAATGCGCAGAGCGAGATCATCACCACCAGGCCCGAGACCAGAATCGTCTTGCCTGCTGTGGCCAGTGAGCGGCCGACCGCGGCCGCGATCGCGGCGTGGTCGGCGACCACGGGATGGGCGAGTTCTTCGCGGAAGCGGCTGACGATGAACATCGCGTAGTCGATACCGACGCCCAGGCCGACCATGGTGGCCATGGCCACGGTCAGCGAATCGAACACGGTCACCGTGGTGAGACCGAACAACACCCCGACAGTGGTCAGCAATCCCGCGATGGCTACTCCGATCGGGACCGCCGCGGCGGCGAGAGCGCCGAGCGCGAGGACGAGCAGGATCAGGGCGACCGGGATGCCGATCGCCTCGGCGCGGGCCAGGTCGGCGTTCTGTAGTTCGGTGGCCGCGTTCTGCACCGCCGAATATCCGGTCAGTCCCACCTCGACGGAGTCGTCGCCCGTGGTGGCGATAGCGCCCTGCAGGTCGCGGGCGACCCTCGCGCGTTCTGCCATGTCGCCGCCGATACCGACCAGCGCGATCGCGACGTGCCCATCAGCCGAGATCTGGGATCCGGGCGGCCCGTCGTAGGGGCCGATGACATCGACCACGCCCGGCACCTCCTTGGCCGCGGTGACTGTGTGAGTCACCGCTGCACGGAAGTCGGAGTCGTCGGCGGTGAGGGCAAAGGATCTCAGCACAATGACCGCCTGCTCGGCGCCGAACTGTGGAAAGTGCTGGGCAACAAGACGATCGACCCCGGTGGACTCGGAGCCTTCGACGCCGAAGTCCATGGCACCGAGCCGGTTTTCGAGTAGTGGGTAGGCCACCGCACACACCGCCAGTAGTAGCGCCCAGATCGCCAAGACCGCGCGTCTGCGTCGGGCCATGAGAACGCCCCACCGATACAGCAGCCCTGGCGAGCCAGGTGGCAGTGGTTTCTGCCGCGACCTCTCGGTGACGGTGATCCGCTGCTGGTTCACGTGTTCTCCCTCCGTAACCGATCACCATTGATCGTCAAATGACGATGTGATCGTTGAAATGAGATTAATCACGCAAGCGGTCGATATCAATACCCTCTGCCGCTATCATCGTCGTATGGCGATTAATGAGGGCGAGGGTTGCCTCGTCGAGACGCAGGGCTTGGATCCGGCGGTGGCGTTGTTCCACAGCCTCTCGGATGGGACGCGGTTGGCGATTGTCCAGCGGTTGGCGTCCAGGGAAGCGCGGGTCGCGGATCTGATGGCCGGGCTCGGTCTGGCGCAGTCGACGGTGTCGGCGCATGTGGCGTGCCTGCGTGACTGTGGGCTGGTGGTGGGTCGTCCGCAGGGCAGGCAGGTGTTCTACAGTCTGGCCCGTCCTGAGCTGATGGATCTGCTCGCCTCGGCGGAGACCCTGCTCGCGGCGACCGGTAACGCGGTGGCGTTGTGCCCGAACTACGGCACCGACGCCACCTCCCCGACGACGGAGACCACTGCGGAGGTGCGAGCGTGAGCGACGCGTGCGGCTGCGGCCACGACGAACCCACCGCAGACGGCGAGACCGAGGAGCGGGAACCCGAAAAGCTCTGGGAGGTCAGTGAACTGCGCGCTGCCGCAGTTGCCGGTGTGCTGCTGGTGGCGGCACTGATCGTTGGCTGGACCGGCGGCCCACGCCCCGTGGAGTTGGGTTTGGAGATCGCCGCACTGCTGGTCGGTGCCTACACCTTTGTCCCGTCGACGTTCAAACGGTTGGCCAAGGGCAAGATCGGGGTCGGCACGCTGATGACGATCGCCGCGATCGGTGCGGTGATCCTGGGCGAGGTCGGCGAAGCCGCGATGCTGGCGTTCCTGTTCTCCATCAGCGAGGGCCTCGAGGAGTACGCGGTCGCCCGCACTCGCCGCGGTCTGCGCGCGCTGCTGAACCTGGTCCCCGACCGGGCCACCGTGCTGCGTGACGGCACTGAAACCGTGATCAGCCCGGCGGAGCTGCGGGTGGGGGACCGGATGCTGGTTCGCCCCGGCGAGCGTGTCGCCACCGACGGCGTGATCGTCGAAGGCCGTAGCGCGCTGGATGTTTCGGCGATCACCGGCGAATCGGTACCGGTGGAGGCAGGGCCGGGTGCGGAGGTGTTCGCGGGGTCTATCAACGGCACCGGCGTGCTGACCGTCGAGGTCACCACGACCGCTGAGGACAACTCTTTGGCGCGGATCGTACGGATCGTGGAGGCCGAGCAGGCCCGCAAGGGTGACGCCCAACGCTTGGCGGACAAGATCGCCAAACCGCTGGTGCCCGGCATCATGATCGCGGCCGCCGCGATCGCGGTGATCGGTGCGCTCTTCGGCGATCCGGTCACCTGGATCGAACGCGCGCTGGTCGTCTTGGTCGCGGCGTCACCGTGTGCGCTCGCGATCTCGGTACCGGTCACCGTGGTGGCCGCGATCGGTGCTGCGAGCAAGTTGGGTGTGCTGGTCAAGGGCGGCGCCGCGCTCGAGGCGATGGGTCGGGTGCGTGAGGTCGCGCTCGATAAGACCGGCACGCTGACCGCGAACAAGCCCGCTGTCGTCGAGATCTCGACGGTCACCGGCGTCGATCAGGAAACTGTGCTCGGTGTCGCCGCGGCGCTGGAATCGCGCAGTGAGCATCCCCTCGCTCGTGCCATCCTCGCCGCCGTCGACACCTTCGCTCCCGCGACCGACGTCGAGGCCGTCACCGGCGCCGGGTTGACCGGTCTGGTCGACGGCCGGGCGGCACGACTGGGCCGCCCGGGCTGGATAGAACCCGGTGCGCTGGCTGCCGATGTGGAGCGGATGCAGCACGCGGGGGCGACTGCGGTGCTGATCGAGCTCGACGGCCAGGTGATCGGTGCGATCGCTGTGCGCGATGAACTGCGTCCAGAGGCGGGTGAGGTCATCGACCGGTTGCATGCCCTGGGTATTCGCGTGTCGATGCTCACCGGCGACAACGCGCGCACTGCCGCCGCGCTGGCCGCCGAGGCCGGGATCGAAGACGTGCACGCGGACCTGCGCCCGGAAGACAAGGCCCGCATCGTGGCCGAACTGCGTACCGACCGGTTCACCGCGATGGTCGGCGACGGCGTCAACGACGCCCCCGCCCTGGCCACCGCCGACCTCGGTGTGGCGATGGGCGCGATGGGCACCGACGTCGCCATCGAGACCGCCGACGTGGCGCTGATGGGGGAGGACCTGCGGCACCTGCCGCGCGCGCTCGAGCACGCCCGCCGGGCCCGGCGGATCATGTTGCAGAACGTCGGCTTGTCGCTGGGGCTGATCACGATCCTGATCCCGCTGGCACTGTTCGGAATCCTCGGATTGGCGGCGGTGGTGCTGGTCCACGAGCTCGCCGAGATCGTCGTGATCGCCAACGGTGTCCGCGCAGGACGCACGAAGTCCCTGGCCTCGCTGCCCGATTCGACGGCAAAGCCCGCCCCGGCGCTGGCCGGAGCCTCCGCGTGATCGCCACCTCGTCGTCTGCTCCCACCGTTTCGCGGTGGGGGCGGCGACTGCGGTGGGCCGCAGCCGCAGCCGTGTTCGCCGGGATCGACCTCGCGCTCAAAGCATGGGCGCAGACCGCGCTGGACGGGTCGCCGATCGAGGCGGGGCCGGTGGATCTGCGGTTGGCGTTCAACCCCGGCGCCGCGTTCTCGATCGCCGCCGACGCACCGACCTGGGTGATGCTGTCGATCACCACGGTGATCACCACGGCGGTCGCGGTGGCCGGATGGGTTGTCGCACCGCGCGCGAACTTGTTCACCCGGGTCGCACTCGCCGCAATTTTGGGTGGTGCCGCTGCCAATGTCATTGACCGAGCCCCCGACGGGCTGGTCACCGACTATCTGCATACCGGCTGGTGGCCCACCTTCAACCTGGCCGACACCTTCATCGTGCTCGGCGCGACCGCCCTGATCATCACCACCCTGATCGGAAACTCCGATGAGCGAGAACAACTCTCACCCGATCGCCACACCGGCAATCGGGACTGAACCGAGCCCATCGCGTCGGTGGGCAGGGTTGGCGGCGCTGGTCGTGGCCCTGCTCACCGTGGGGCTGGACCTGATGGTCCTCAACGTCGCCCTGCCTACCCTGGCGCAAGACCTGGGCGCGAGCACCACCCAGCTGCAGTGGATCGTCAACGCCTACACGCTGGTCTTCGCCGCGCTGATGCTGCCCGCCGGTGGCTTCGGCGACCGCTACGGCCGCAAACGGCTGCTGCTGGTAGGTCTGGTCGCCTTTGTCGCCGCGTCGGCATGGGCCGCCTACAGCGGGTCCACCGGTTCGCTGATCGCCGCCCGCGCGGTCATGGGCATCGGAGCCGCGATCATCGTGCCGCTTTCACTCGGGATCCTGCCGACGCTGTTCGGTCCAGACCAGCGTCGTCGCGCGATCGCGGTGTGGGTGGGCGCACTGGGCGTCGGTTTGCCGCTGGGCCCGATCGTCGGAGGCTGGCTTTTGCAGCACTTCTGGTGGGGCTCGGTGTTTCTCATCAACGTCCCGGTCGGTGTCGCCGCTGTGGTTGCCTGCATGGTGTTGGTGCCCGAGTCGGCCGATCCGGACGCACCGCCGCTGGACTGGCTCGGGATCGTCACCGCCGTGCCCGGTACGGCGGCGGTGGTGTTCGCCGTCATCCAAGCACCCGAGTACGGGTGGGCCGACCCCATCGTGCTCGCCACTCTCACAGCCGGTGTGGTGCTGATCGTGGGATTTGTGATGTGGGAACGGCGGGCCCGCCACCCTCTGGTCGATCTGGCACTGTTCGCCGATCCCGCCTTCACCTGGCCCACCCTGGCCGCTACTGCGGGGACCTTCACCCTTGTCGGAGTGCTGTTCGTGCTGCCGCAATACTTGCAGATCCTGCGCCATCACGACGCCTTCGGCACCGGACTGCGCTTGGTTCCGTTGGTGCTGGCGATCATCGTCGCCGCGGCCGCGGTCGACAAGATCGTCACCCGCGTCGGCGCGAAAGTCCCGATCGTCACCGGAATGGTAATCGCGTCAGCTGGTTTCGTGCTCGCGTCCCGTATCACCGTTGACACCGGCTACGGCTATGTGGCGACGTGCCTCGCGGTTATCGGCTTGGGCGCAGGGCTGGCGTTGGCACCGGCGGTCGACGCGGTCATGGCGAGCTTGCCCGAACACCGCAGCGCCGCGGGAGCCGGTTTGCTGATGGCCATCCGACAGGTCGGGGCCGCGTTCAGCGTCGCCATCCTGGGCACCCTGCTCACCGTCGTCTACACCCGCGACCTCGACCCCCACCTGAACGGGCTACCCGAGGCCGTGGTCGGCGCGGCACGCGACAACATCGCTGGAGCACAACTGGTCGCGACCGGGCTTCCTGACCCAGCTGGTGCCGACCTTACCGCCACCAGCGCCCACGCCTACACCGAAGCTATATCTGCGGTGTTCCTGGCCAGCGCCGCTGTCAGCGCCCTGCTCGCCGCGGCCATCGCCGCCAAGCTCCCCAAACAGACACCCTCGCCGGGGCGAACATCACCGGCGCCCAGCCCGCGATGAGGTAGACAGTCGGTAGCCAGCCGCGAGGGTGCAGCCCGACAACGCACGTCCGCCCAATCACTGTGTGCTCCCCGAGAAAGGCCTCCACGCCAATGGTTACCACGATCTTGCAGGCCATCGGGCTCTTCCTGGTGACCAACATCGACGACATCATCGTGCTGTCCCTGTTCTTCGCCCGCGGCGCGGGGACTCGCGGAACCACCCTCGCCATCGCAACGGGGCAATATCTCGGTTTCGGCGCGATCCTCGCCGCGTCCATCCTCGTCGCGCTCGGTGTGACCGCGTTGCTGCCGGAACACGCTATCGCCTACTTCGGGCTGATACCGCTGCTGCTCGGTTTGCTCGCCGCATGGCGAGCGTGGCGAAACCACGACGACGACGATCGGGTCGAGGGCAAGAAGGTGGCGGTGTGGACGGTTGCCGCGGTGACCTTCGCCAACGGAGGCGACAACATCGGCGTCTATGTCCCTGTCTTCGCCACCGTGGGAACGGCGGCGATTTTCGCCTACTCGGTCGTGTTCCTGCTGTTGGTCGGGGTGTTGGTGCTCGCCGCGAAGTTCCTCACCACCCGCAAGGGCATTGCCGAGATCTTGGAGCGGTGGGAACACATACTCTTTCCGCTCGTTCTGGTCGTTCTCGGAATTGTCATCCTCGTCAGCGGCGGCGCGTTCGGCCTCTGACCGCCCACCACCCTGTTTACACACGAGATCACCAAGAGGGAGGACGCGAGGTGACCTGTCTGTGCCCGTGCTCGTGTTGTCGATTGCTGTCCGGGAACGACCGGACATGGCGCGTGCGGAGGTGAGCGCTCCCGAGCACCGATGGTCCGGCGGGGTTTCGTTGACTCCCGGGCTCATGACATTCACCGGCGAGATCGGCGACGCAGCTGCCCACGCGCACGCCGCCGTGCAGGTGCTCTTCGTCGCACGAGGGAGACTGACCCTCGCCGACGCGGCCGGACACACCACGCCCGCGCTCGCCGCGATTATCCCACCCGGTGTAGTCCACCAGGTCAGTACCGAACCGGGCACCAGCGGATTCCTCGCGTTCCTCGATCCCGACAGCGTGACCGCCCACGCGGCACTGGCCCGACTGGGCGGGCAACCGCGCCACGCAGTCACCAGCTGGGTCAGCGTCGCTGCGCCCCTACCGGCTCCGCCGGGCGGCGGTCCGGTCACCAGATCGGTGCGCCGGGCCTCGCACCCTGTCGTGGCCGAGGCGCTGCGCCGGGCGACCTGCTGGGTGGGAGGTCCACCCTCGCTGGGCGAACTCGCCGCCGACATCGGGATTTCGGCGAGCCGCCTCTCCCATATTTTCACCGCGCAGGTGGGATTGCCGTATGTGGCGTGGCGGCGGTGGGTACGCCTGCAGCTCGGATTCGCTGTCGTGCGTGAAGGCGGTTCCCTCACCGAAGCCGCGCACACAGCGGGGTTCGCCGACAGCGCCCACCTCACTCGCACCTGCCGCGATCTGATCGGCATCTCTCCGACCGAAGCACTCGTCGCCACCGGATGGCGGCCACCACCCCCACGCGAGCGAGTCACCACCGAATCACGCTGATGGCAGCGCGCGAACTACCTCACGGTCCGGCCGCCGGCACCTCGCCGGGCCCAACTTCTGGCGTATCAGCCAGCGCCGGAGCCGGAACCTGTGCGGGCTCTGCCGGTAGCGGTGCAGGTGCTGGTGGAGTGTCTGCTGTTGCCGGCGTGGGAGTGGCCGGCGGCCTCGGATGATCGGAACCTGGCTGGGGCAGCCCCAGTGTGGTGACGACACCGGTCGCCTCGTTGAACACCAACGACCCGCGACCGAAATCGACCCGCACGCCACCCGGGACCGGGTACTCGTTGCTGCGCGGCGTGCCCAGCACGCCGTTGTCCCCGCCGAGCTGGGCGAACCGTTGCCCGATGCGCCCGGCGACTTCATAGACCTGACCGTCGGGGGCTTGGAACAGGTAACCGTTGACGAACCTGGCATACTGCCCGCCCTCGGCGGTGGGCACCGGCTCCGAGGCGGCCAACCCCAGCCGCCCCTGCGGTCCACCGGCATCGACCCAACGCCGAGCCAACATATTGTGGTCGACCAGATCCAACAGCTTGCCCGTCAACGCCGCCAGCGCCGACACGTCGGCATCAACATCAGGATCGGGTTGCGCGGGCACCGGCACCGAAGCCTGTCTCGGCCCCGCACCCGAACCCACACCCGCAGCGATCGAACGGATACGGTCCATCAGCGCATAGGCGGCATCCCCGGCGCAGGTGGTGTTACCGACATCGCGATGAGAGAACACCACCGGTAACTGCACCTGTTCACCCTCGCCATACGGAGTGAACTCGGTGCCCTCGGAGATCATCGTGGTGGTCCCCCGCGGATCCAAACCCGCGACGCGAGCACGCCATCCGACGAACTGACCCATCGCGGTGATCGCCGCCTGGGTCGGGTCCTCGGATTCGTGATTGCCCATGAACGCCACTCCAGCGGTGTTTTCGTTGAAACCACCGGTGTGCGCGCCCTGCACTGGCTCGTCCAAACCGCCGAAATGGCCTTCGAAGATCTGGCCGTATTTGTCCACCAGTGCGTGGTAGCCGATATCGCACCAGCCCAACGTTTCGGCGTGGTAGGCGTAGATCCCGCGCACGATCGCCGCGGACTCGGCCTTGCTGTAGTCGTTGCGGCCCGCGGTGTGATGCACCACGATCCCGCCCAGGCCGTCGTCGTAGGTCGGATCCTCACACCGGATCGATTCGTCGGCGCCCCACTGCGCGCGGCTGATCACCCGTGGCCCGCCACCAGCCAGCGGTGCCGCGATCGCCGACAGGTTCTCCTCACTACGGCCGGGATCGAGCAACACCGCGCTCATCTGCGGGACTGCGGGACCGAGATGGTCCGGGCCCGCGACCGGGGCCGGTCCCCGTGATCCGGGCTCCGCTGTGTCGGTTAGCTTGCGCGTGCTCAGGATTTGCACCGCGTCGGTGTCACCGACATAGACCGGTTCGCTACCCTGCATGCGCCCCGGACCGGGGCGGCGAGCCGAAACACTGTCGTCGGTCCCGGCCTCGAACCACGGACCCCAGGAACTGTCGAGTTGGCGGGCCCGCACCATCGTGGTGACACCCGCGAGATCCGGCGCGGTCAACCCGACCATGCTGAAATGACTCCCGTTGGTGAGCTCGGTGACCTGAGCACCGACCCGATCTGCCAAGTGCTCGGGCACCACACCTGGATCCAACGCCGGAGTCCGCGCCGAGATCGGCGCAGCCCCCTCGTCGGTGACGAACCCGATCGGCCCGACCCGGGAACCCTCCGGCAACGGCGGGGCGCCGGGCACGAGCCGAAGATCCGCGACCTTCAGGTCCGGTAACTGCATGCCGGCCAGCTCGCGCAACGGCAACACGACCCTCGGCGCCCCAGCCAACCCGACCTGGGTCGTCGCAGTAGGCCGGAGCCGATCGGTTTCACTGTCGTTGGAGAACCGGTACTGTCCGTCACCACCGAGGAAACCGGCCGCGACCGGCGCCGCGACCACAGCGACCGCGACCAGGGGAAGCACATAGCTTCGTTTGCGGGTGTAGTTCGGCACGAATACTCCTACGTCAGTAGAAACCACGATGGCGGGCCCGGATCATGCGTCCGAACCGGCACCATCGATCACACCAGCCACAGCCACCTCAAAGAATGAAGTGTTACTTGAGACTGTAGCCAGGGTGTAGCCATACTTCGGTGCGACACCCGGGGCATCCGCTTGATCGATGAGACGTCACCGGCGCGGAGAGTCAGCTGATTTCTTCAAGCCCGACCTACTGCCTGGGCGCGAAGCTGAATCCGTGTCCACGCTCATCTCTGCCCTCGTCCGCTTCGGCTATGCGCCGTTGATGCTGCTCGGCATCAACGGTGCCGGTGTCGCCCTGGCCGCCGCCGGTGCCAACAAACTGTGGCTGCTCGCCTTACTCGGGATCGCGGTGGCGGTGTCGTTCACCGCCGAAGCGCTTCTGCCGTACCGGGCGGACTGGAACACCTCCCACGGTGATACCGGCCGCGACACCGCACACGGCTTCGTCAACGAAACCCTCATCCTGGGCAGCGTCGCCGCCATCCCCGCACTGGCCGCGCTGATTCCTGGTGACGGGATCTGGCCTGGCAGTTGGCCTTTCATTGTCCAGGTGCTGATCGCGATACTCGTCGCCGACTTCGGTATCACCCTGGCTCACTACGCCAGCCACAAGATCGCGATCCTGTGGCGATTCCACGCCGTACACCACAGCGTGCAACGGTTCTACGGCCTCAACGGCCTCATGAAACACCCGCTGCACCAAACCGTCGAGATGACCGCCGGAGTCACACCGCTCCTGCTGGTCGGGATCCCGGTCCCGGTCGCGGCGGCATTATCGCTAGCGGTGGCGGTGCAACTGTTGCTGCAACACTCCAACGCCGACTATCGCGTCGGCCCGCTCAGATACGTTCT
This sequence comes from Nocardia asteroides, assembly GCA_019930625.1. Classification (NCBI taxonomy): domain Bacteria; kingdom Bacillati; phylum Actinomycetota; class Actinomycetes; order Mycobacteriales; family Nocardiaceae; genus Nocardia; species Nocardia asteroides. The sequence continues at coordinate 1,113,206 of CP082844.1, read as the reverse complement.
GGCGCTCAACGAAGGCCACCGTTTCCACCACCTCAAATGGGCAGGTATCGGTGACGTCAACTTCGGGTTGTTCACCCTGATCTGGGATCACCTGCTGCGCACCTACAGCTACGACCCGCACCGACGGTTCTCCAGCGCAGACCTCGGCATGGCAGCCAAACCCGACTACCCCAGTGGCTACCTCGCCCAACTCGCCGAACCCTTCACCCGTCACGGCACCGTCCAGCCCAGCCCGGAGGCGACGGCTGTGCTCGGCGCCGCCGAACAGGCGAAGAAAGCCTGACGCTCAGCTCAACACGAAGGAGCACCCCCATGGCGAAGATTCCCGACGCTGCCCGTGCCCGCTACCACGAAGAGATGCAGGCCGCGAACACCACGACCGACCTGGCACGACGCTGGAGCCATCTCGAACGCGCCCACATCCTGTCCCAACCCGATCCCTGGCTGCACACCGCCAACCACGTCGCCATGTTCGCCCTGGCGGTACGTCAACGCGACCGGCGCGAAGCCTTCGGGCAGGTCATCCGGATCATCCTCGCCGCACCAGGGTCGCTGGCCGGGCTCGCCCCGGAAGGCAACACCGGCCGTGCCGATGTCGGATTGCGCCAAACCATGACCACTCCGCCTGATCTCGCCGCGTTGCTGGAGTCGAGCTGATCCGGTAGCCACCCGGTCAGGCGGTGTCTCGATACGGGCGACTCGTTTGGCCGCGGTGGGTTGGGCGAGGTGTCAGGTCCGGGTCGAGTCCAGCGCGGCCAGTGCTGCGTGCAGCCGGGTGGTGGCCTCGTCGGCGACGGTGTCGAAGGCGGGTTGGTCGGTCACCTGGACCATCAGTTGAGGGTTCATGGCTTCGACGATGATGGTGTCGGGGTCGGTCCGGTCGCGGCGGACCACCACGTTGCAGGGCAGCAGGAGTCCGATCTGGCGGTTGGTCTCGACCGCGCGGTGGGCCAGGGGCGGGTTGCAGGCGCCGAGGATGCGGTAGTCCTCCATGTCGTGGCCGAGTTTGGCTTTGAGGGTGGCTTGCATGTCGATCTCGGTGAGGATGCCGAATCCTTGCTCGGCCAGCGCGGTTCGGGTGCGTTCGATTGCGTCGTCGAAGGTGGTGTGCAGGCTCGTCGAGAGGGCTAGGTCCATCATGTGCTCCGATCCGAGACGAGTGGTCAGGCGGTAGGGGTTGGGCAGGACGTGTCGGCGAGGCCGAACCGGCGCATCACCAGGGTGGCCGGGCACCAGCCCATCGCGCTGTAGAGCAGCAGATTCGCCCCGACCAAGGCGGTCAGGATCAACCACCAGGGCGACAGGGTCGTGCTCAGCAGTGCGCTGAGCAGGACCAGGGTTCCGGCCAGGGCCGGGACGAGGCGGGTGATGGTCCATTCGCGCGGTCGCGGTGGCAGTGCCATCGGCGGGAGTCCTTTCGGTGAGTGCCAGACCCCGGGCGTGTGTTGGGGGTCAGGCCAGGGCGAGGAAGAGTTTTTCCAGTTCCTCGATGCTGAGGGGTGCGCGCTCACCGTCGGGGGTTTCGGTGAGGCATTCGCGCAGACCGGTGGCGACGATCTTGAATCCGGCGCGGTCGAGGGCTTTGGAGACCGCGGCGAGTTGGGTGACCACGTCCTTGCAGTCGCGCCCGGCCTCGATCATGGCGATCACCCCGGCCAGTTGGCCTTGCGCGCGGCGCAGCCGGTTGAGGACCTGCGCGATTTCGTCGTCGTTGCCGATCATGATGTGTCCCTTTCTCGGATCCTCACCCCACAATACCCCCAGGGGTATCTGAAGTGAGGATCCGGGAGAGGGGTCGGTGTCGCTGGGTCAGTGGTGGGCGAAGCTGATGGCGGGCAGAACCCGGTGCAACCACGCCGGGCTCCACCAGGCCGCGTGCCCGGTCAGGCGCAGGATCACCGGCAGCAATACCAGTCGAACCAGCAGCGCGTCGAGCAGCACCGCCACACCCAGGATGATGCCCATCTCCTTCGGCGGCAGCGGCTCGGCCAGGGCGAAGGTGAAGAACACCGCCACCATCACCGCCGCGGCGGCGAAAATGACCCGCCCGGAATGCGCCAGCCCGTCCAGGTGCGCGGCGTGTGGGTCGCCGGTGCGTTCGTAATGCTCCTTGGCGGTAGCCAACAGGAACACCGTGTAGTCCATGGCTATGGCGAAGATCATCGCGAAGAAGAACACCGGCCCCCACCCGTCCAGGAACCCTTGCGGGGTGAAACCGAGCAGCCCGGCACCGTGCCCGTCCTGGAAGATCAGCTTGGCCACCCCGAACGCGGCCGCGGTCGAGAGCAAGCTGACCAGGGTGCCCAGGGCCGCGATCAGCGGAGCCCGCAACGCGATCAGCAACAGCACGAACCCCAGGATCAGGATGACCGCCACCACGATGGGCAGGTAGTCGTTCAGGGCTTGTTGCAGGTCGAGGTTCTCCGCCGCCGCACCACCAACGACGGCGTTCTCGGGTAGATCGGCGCGCAGACGGTCCAGGATCTGGGCCATCTGCGGTGCGGACGGATCCACCGCGGGCATCGCCTGCATCATCACCAGGTCGGCGCCGTCGGCGGCGGGCTGGGGTGGGGTGAGCATGAGGATGCCGTCGCTGGCGCGCGCGATGGTCGCGGTGGTCTCGGCCTCGGCGGCGGGAGCGATGATCGAGAGCATGCCCGGGGCTCCAGGTCCGAACTGCTGCTGAATCAGTTCATAGCCTTGGCGCACGGGGGCCTCGGCGGGCACCACCGTGATCGAGGGCATCGCGGTCTTGAGCCCGAACATCGGTATCGCCAACCCGATCAGGATGGTCAGCGCCACCGCAGCGAGGGGCCACGGGTGCTTGTGCAGGATCTGACCCCAGCGTGCGAACACCGGGGAGCGGTGCTGCTGACGGCGCGCGTACGGCAACGCCGCAGCGTTGACCTTGCCACCGAGCGCTCCGAGCGCGGCGGGCAGCAGGGTCAGGGTCGCGGCCAGCACGAACACCACCGCGAGCATGATCCCCACGGCCATGGTCCGCACCGCGGGGGCGGGCACGATCAGCACCGCCGACAAGCTCACCAGAACCGTCAACCCCGAGAGCAGGACCGCCTTGCCGGCGGTGTCCATGGTCTCGGCGACCGCGGCGCGGGGATCGCCCGTGCGGGCCAGGGCGTCGCGGAAGCGAGCCACCAGGAACAACGCGTAGTCGATGCCCAGGGCCAGGGCGAACATCATGGCGAAGTTCATCGCCCACACCGAGATCGGGGTGATCTGGTTCAGCAACACCAGCCCACCCGCGGAGGCGACCAGGCCCGCCAGGGTCAGCAGCAACGGCAGCCCGGCAGCGACCAGTGACCCGAACGCGAGCACCATGATCGCCAAAGTGACCGGCCACGAGTACATCTCGGCCTTGATCATCGCGTCGTGGTTGGCGACGTTGAAATCGCTCCACAACGCCGAGGCCCCGGTCGGGTAGACCTCGATCCCGTCCTGGGACAGCGCGCTCAACGCGTCCTTGTGTTCGTCGACGGCCTTGACCATGTCGTCGGTGGAGGCGTTTGCGCCCGCGATCACGATTCCGGTGTGCTCATCAGGGCTGATCGTGAATCCGGGCTGCGGGGCGATCACCTGCGCGATCCGCTTGTCACCGGCGAACACCGCGGTGACCTGCTCGACCGTACGGGTCATCGCCGGATCGCCGATCCTGGCGGCCTCGGAATGGATCACCACCTGCACCGCGGCCGAGGAATTGCCGCCGAAGTGTCGCTGGGCCAGTTCGCGTGCGCGTACCGATTCCGAGCCGTTGGCCTGCCATCCCGCCCCGGCCAGAGAGGTGAACACGCTAGGCGCGGCGGCTCCGAGTGCGATCAGCACCAGCAACCACACCCCGATCACCGCCTTGGTGTGGCCAGCCATGAACGCACCCCACCGGCCCAGCGCACCGGAGTGCCCGGTGCCGTGGTGAGCGGGTTCGGTGACAGCGAGTTTCGTGTCCACCATTCCACCTTTCGTAAATACCCTAGGGGGTATACCTCGTGTCGAGACGAAGATACCCGAGGGGGTATTGGCGGGCGCATCCCGCCCCCTACTCGCGGCAACCAACTGCAGCCTCATGGGCATCGTCGAGTTCATGCGAGCCACCGCCGGGGACTGGGCTGTATCGCTGCCGAAATCGACCTGCATCTTGATCCGGCGTGCCCGTTCGCGTGGGTGCCCTGCTGGTTGCTGCTCGCTGCTGCCTACGACGGCCCGCATACGGTGCGACTGCGGCACTTATGCACGACCGTGCTCAACGAAAGCGACGACGTGGACGCCGATCATTGAGCGCTCACGCCGCCTGGGCCGAGTGTTCGCCGCAACCCGACCGACGGACTCGGGTCTGTGACCAGATCAGCCCCACGCCGACCCCGCGGGACCTGGACGCGCTGGCGGCACCAAGCCGCTACCTAGAGAGTTCAGGGGTTTTCCCGATAGTGACTGTTGGAGATGCAGCGCAGACTGGGACTCACCCGACGGACCACCGAACAGAGGCATCATGCAGCAGCCGAGCATCGACCGCATCGCTGCGGTTTTCGACAGAAACGCCACACGTTACGACCGCCAGATCGGCGCGTTCGAGCGATTTATGCTCGGTGGCGCGCGTGGTTGGGCCGTGGGGCATGCCAGGGGACGGGTCCTTGAACTTGCCGTAGGCACTGGGTTGAACTTGCCCCGCTATGGCAGCGAGGTGGAACGGGTCATCGGCGTCGACGTCTCCCAAGGTGTCCTCGATATCGCTCGACAGCGTCCGCACCGCCAGGATCTCGCGGTGCAGCTCCGTCTGGGTGACGTGCAGGACCTCGATGTTGCTGACTCGAGCGTCGATACGGTGGTATCGACCTACACTTTCTGCACCATTCCCGACCCGGGACGTGCCTGTGCGCAGGCGTACCGGGCGCTGGTCCCGGGTGGGGTTTTCGTGCTCGCTGAGCACGGACCATCCACCTCAGCACCGGCTCGGCTCTTCATGCGCTTGATCGAGCCGATCAGCGTCAGGTTCGGGGCCGACCATCTGCTGCGTGACCCGATTCCCTACCTGGAAGCCGCCGGATTCGTGATTTCCGAATCACGTCGCACCGGCCGCGGTGGGGTCACCTTCCGGGTTCTGGCGCAAAAGCCCGCTGATTGAGCAGTCGTCTGTCGCGAGTAGTCGTCGGCCCGGTCGTCTGGGCGGTTTCGGATCATCTATTACCCTGGCGGAGTGCAGAGCAGGCGTCGCGGTGTAGCTGTGCGAGTGGGACTCGCGCGGTTGACCGCGGTGTTGGCAGCTCTGATGGGACTGGCGATGATGCAGACTTCACCGTGCGCGGATGAGGTTCGCGCCTTCGGTCATGACATGCGGTGCGCGACCATCAATGTGTCGTCAGCTGCTGTCAGCGATGAGGGCACTTCTGCGCCGTCAGCGTCGGAAGTGGCGGGCGACCTCGACGCTGGCGCTGATCTTCTCGCCGGCGCCGTGTTGGGGCCGGAGGCTCCGGTCGGAGTGCTCGGGCTGTGTGTGATTCTGCTCCTGAGCGTGTTGTTCGCCGTGGCTCGGCAGGCCCGCGCCCGTCCGATCCTTGTTGTACCGGCACGCGCGGGGCCGCGCCCGCGCAACATTCAGCGGCGCTGCCACGCGCACAGCTTGGCCATGCTCTGCGTGTTGCGCACATAGGAGCAGGCCTTCTCTCGGTGCGTCCGCGTGTTGTCGGCATCCGCAGTCGGCACCGCCGACGCACCATTCGGGGCAACTGCTTGACGCGGCCGTGTCGTGTTCGACGCACGGCAAACTGCCCATCACCGTCATCCATAGCGAGCGGCCTCTGTCGTCGGCATCGGATGCGCCCTCTATGGCGGGAAACCGCGCGCACCGAGACCCGTCCGACATTCCCGCTTTCGGAAAACAGTAAGGAACCGACATGCCGCAAAGGCAGAGCAAGGCTGGCGAGGCCCAGCGTATGAACACGTCAACCCCGGACAAACGAGCCTCTCGCCGAACGCGAAACTTGATGATCTCGGCAGTGATCGTTGCCGTCTTCGTCGCGGTGGCCGCCGTGATCGTCGCGATCAACTCCGGCTCCGAGAAGGACCAGCCCGACGCGGGGGCCGACATTCAGAGCGTGCTCGTCCGCGACAACAGTCATCGGGTCGGTCCCGTCGGCGACGGCAAGGTCACGCTGGTGGAATTTCTCGACTTCGAATGCGAGGCCTGCGGCGCAGCGTTTCCCTTCGTCGAGCAACTTCGCGAAACCTACAGCGGGCGAGTGACATTCGTCGTGCGCTACTTCCCGATCCCGTCGCACTTCAACGCCGAACGCGCGGCACGTGCAGTGGAGGCCGCCGCCGGGCAGGGTGCGTTCGAGGCGATGTACAAGAAGATGTATGAAACACAGTCCGAGTGGGCCGAGCAGCGCGTTCCGAAGGACGACGTCTTCCGTGGCTTCGCCAGCGAGCTCGGGTTGAACATGACGCAATGGGACTCCGCCTACAGCGATCCTGCCACCCTGCAACGAATCAAGGACGACGTCGCCGACGGCCGAACCCTCGGTGTGCAGGGAACGCCCACCTTCTTCCTCGACGGTGTCAAACTCCAACCGCGCTCCGCCGAAGACTTCATCGAGGCCATCGATGCCGCACTCGCCAAGTGAGGCAAGCATCGCCACGCCGACTCGGAGAAGGGACTATCGGGACCCGTTCCCGCGGCTGCTGCCCTGGCTGTTGCTGATCGGTGGTCTCCTCGGCACGGTGGCTGCGAGTGTGCTCACAGTGGAGAAGATGGCGCGACTGCGGGATCCCGCCTATGTGCCGAGCTGCAGTCTGAACCCCATCGTGTCCTGCGGGTCGGTCATGGACAGCCCGCAGGCGGCGGCGTTCGGTCTCCCCAATTCTGTGCTGGGGATCGCCGGGTTCGCGGTGGTCACCACTGTGGGTGCCGGGCTGCTGTCCGGAGCACGGTTCCAGCGCTGGTTCTGGCTGGGACTACAGGCCGGTGTCAGCTTCGGTGTCGTGTTCGTGCACTGGTTGATCTACCACACGCTATACAGCATCGGGGCCCTGTGCCCGTACTGCATGGTGGTGTGGGCAGTGACGATCCCGATCTTCGGCTACGTCACCCTGCGCAACCTCGTGGTGGGTGATCTGCCTGTCCCCGCCGCTGGCCGGCGACTGGCCGACGTCACGGCCGATTACCACGGCGTCGTTGTCACCGTCTGGTCTCTCACGATCGTGTCGTTGATCGGCATCCGCTTCTGGAGCTACTGGAGCACGCTGTTGTGAACGTGGGCGCCGGTCCGTGCCACCCACCTGTCTACTACGATGCATAGTAGACAGGTGGTGGTGATGGAGAAGTTGTCGCGCGTGCAGCCGGGTGCTCGTGGGGTGGTCGTTGGCCTGTTGGTAATTGTCGCGTTGATCGTGGCGATCTGGCCGCGATCGACTTCGTCGCAGACCCGATCCGGGCAACCGGGTGTTTCGGCGGATGCAGTCACCGGCTCCGCCGCAAACGCTCCCGAGGTGGGTCACGCGGGCTTGGCACAGCTGCGGCGTTGCCCGACTACCGCCGTAGCGCCGCAGGCCGACGCCGACTTGCGCGGTGTCTCGGCGCGGTGTCTCGGGTCGACCGACACCGTCGACCTCGGCGCCGCGCTGACCGGCGAGCCGACCTTGATCAATCTCTGGGCATCTTGGTGCGGGCCGTGTCGGGAAGAGATTCCCGTGCTCGATGCGTACGCGAACGAGCCCGGTTCGGTTCGCGTCGTGGGGATCAACGTGCAAGACAACCCCGTCGCTGCCCTGGATCTACTGACAGCCCTGGGCACCGACTATCCGTCATTCGTCGATTCCGGCGACGTGCGCGGGGCATTGTCCGCGCCCCCGGTGCTGCCGCTGAGTTTCCTTGTCCAGCAGGATGGTTCGGTCGCGCGCATCACTACACCCGCTGTATTCGACAACCCCGCCCAGATTCGGGCCGCGATCAGTGAGATGACCCGATGATCCAGCGACAAGGCACGCGAACGACCGCACGACCCACCCCAACACACGTTCGGCGATCCCAGTTTATCGCCGTGCTCGCCCTTGGCATCTGCTCGGTGATCGCCGTGACCGGTTGCGCTGCGGGCTCCGATTCGGTCGCGACTGGTGGTGGCACGTTCGACTTCGTTTCACCGGGCGGGCAGACAGACATCTTCTACGATCCGCCGGAGGCTCGCGGGCAGATCGGGGCCCTGTCGGGGCCCGACCTCATGGCCGAAGACAAGGTTGTGTCCGTGGCCGACTACGCCGGGCAGGTGGTGGTGATCAACCTGTGGGGTCAATGGTGTGGGCCGTGCCGTGCTGAAGCCGACGACCTCGAACGCGTATATGCGGCCACCAAGGACATGGGAGTGCAGTTTCTGGGGATAAATGTCCGTGATCCGCAGCGTGACAAAGCCCAGGATTTCGTCATCGACTACAAAGTCGGCTATCCGTCGATTTATGACCCCTCGATGCGGACGCTGATCGCGCTCGGCGGCAGCTATCCCACCAGCGTCATCCCGTCCACTTTGATTCTGGATCGGCAGCACCGGGTAGCGGCCGTGTTCCTGCGTGCCCTGCTGGCAGAGGATCTGCAACCGGTGATCGAGCGTGTGGCGGCGCGACGATGACGGCGCTCGCCCAGGGGATAGGCACCAGTTTTCAGACCGCCGCCGCGACCGGGCCACTGCTGCTCGCGCTCGCCGCCTGCATACTCGCCGGGCTGGTCTCGTTCGCGTCGCCGTGTGTTGTCCCGCTGGTGCCCGGGTATCTGTCTTACCTCGCTGGTGTTTCCGGCGCCAGCACCTCACCCGGCGGTGCCGATGAGCCGGGCTCGGGCGCAGACCGCTGGCGGGTGGCCGGTGCGGCGGCGTTGTTCGTCGCCGGATTCACCGTGGTGTTCGTCCTTGCCACCGCGTCGGTGTTCGGGGTGATCGGAGCGTTGCGGATCAACGAGGATCTGCTCCAGCGCATCGGTGGTGTGGTCACGATAGTGATGGGTCTGACCTTTGTCGGGCTCATCCCGGCGCTGCAGAAGGACACCCGCTTCGCCCCGTTGCGGATATCCTCGCTTGCCGGAGCGCCCTTGCTCGGGGGAGTGTTCGGGTTGGGGTGGACGCCCTGTCTGGGGCCGACTCTTGCGGGAGTCCTCTCGGTCGCCGCCGGAACCGAAGGCACGACCGCCGCGCGCGGCGTGGCGCTGATCGTTGCCTACTGCGTCGGACTCGGATCACCGTTCATCGTTCTCGGCTTCGGCTCCGCGAAGGCCTTGCGCGGTGTCGGTTGGTTGCGCCGACATTCCAGGACTATTCAAATCGCCGGTGGTGTCATGCTGATCCTGGTGGGTGCGGCGCTGGTCAGCGGTGTGTGGGCGGTGTTCATCGGCTGGCTGCGCAACGAATTCGTCACCGCGGTCGTGCTGCCGATATGACGCCGCGGCGACTCAGTGGCGAGCCACCGACTGCCCGCACGCCGTCTGGTGGCCAACTTCGATGAGCGAGAACAACTCACCTGCCAACTCCACCACCTGGAGGAGTTGAGCCCGCTTCGCTCACATGACCGAACGGGTCGGCATCGAGCGGTTGGTCGTTCGACACCGAGACGTTGGATTCGATGATCCAGCAGACTGTGGAGTCGTCGTGGCTGGTGGGCTGGTCGGTACGGGAAGTGTCCAGCAGTGTTTGCAGGTGGGCTTCGAGGGTGATGAGTTCGGCGATTTGGGCCCGGACCTGGTCGAGGCGCTCGCTGAGGATCGCTTGGACATGGCCGCAGGGTTGTTCGCCGCGGTCGTGGACAGACAGGATCTGACCGGCTTCGCGCAGACTCAGCCCCGCCGCTTGCGCCCGGCGGATGAACTGCAACCGGGCCAGGTGCTCGGAGCTGTAGTCGCGGTAGCCGGTAGGAGTGCGGCCCGGTTCAGGCATCAAGCCCTCGCCCTCGTAGAACCGGATCGTTTTTGTCGTGACTCCGCCCGCTGCAGCCAGTTCACCGATCTTCATCGCATACTCCCTCGGATCCGGCCCCTTGACATTCCATCTTACTGGAAGGTTCAGGATGGGATTGCCAAGCGGGAGGCGTGTGGATGGATGGAGGTCGGCGTGAACGAGCTCGAGTGTGCAGTATGCGGGATGACGTGCTGGTGCTCGTCGCGGTGCCGGTGATGCCCGCGTCGAGCGGACCCCTACCGGCCGAGGACGCGGCTGCCGCGCCGCGGCGGTTGGAAGTCGCTATCGGCGGGATGACGTGCGCGTCGTGCGCGACCAGAATCGAGCGGCGGCTCAATACGATGGACAGTGTCGTGGCCACCGTCAACTTCGCCACCGAGAAGGCCCGTGTCGAGATCGATTCCGACACCGCAGACGCCGACGTGATCGAGGTGATCGAAGCCACCGGGTACACCGCACGAATTCCACACCCGGTGCGAGGTCCTGATAGCGAAACCTCCTATGAGACCGAGACATACGACACCGACACTCGCTCACTGCGCCAGCGAATGCGAGTGTCGGTGGCGTTGGCGTTGGCGGTGCCGGTGGTAGCGATGGCAATGGTGCCACCGTTGCAGTTCACCAACTGGGCAGTGGCTGCCGCTCACCCTGGCGGCGCCGATAGTCGTGTGGGGCGCCTGGCCGTTCCACCAAGCGGCGTGGACGAACCTGCGTCACGCCGCCGCGACCATGGACACTCTCATCTCGGTGGGCGTGCTGGCCGCGTTCGGTTGGTCGCTGTACGCGCTGTTTCTCGGTGATGCCGGGCTGGCGGTAGCGACCGGACTGGTGGTGCTCGGGATGGGGTTCTACACCCTCAACGGTGGACTCGAACTCGCCGGTTCACCGTTGGCCGCTGGGCGTATCGCCGAGGCGTTCGGCGCGAGCCAGCCGGTGGCCGATGCCTCCGCCGCTACCGTCGCAGACGGCGCGCAGGTCGTGACGATCACCGCCCGCACCGGCGCCTACACACCGGACAACGTCGCAGCGAAGCCCGGTGTACCGACCACCCTGGTGGTCAAGACCAACGGCACCCAGGGCTGCATCCGGTCGCTGGTCATACCGAGCCTCGACATCCAGAAAGTCCTGCCGACCACCGGCGAGACCCGTATCGACCTCGGGATTCTTCGACCCGGCCGCCTGGACTACACCTGCGGCATGGGCATGTACTCCGGCACCCTCACCATTGCTTGAGAAGGGATCGAAAACCTATGGGCACACACACCTTCCGGGTCGACGGCATGCACTGCGGCAGCTGCGCATTGCTCATCGACGACACCCTGCAAGACCTGCCTGGTGTGCGCGAGACCCGCACTTCCCGGAGGCACAACCGCACCACCGTCGACCTCGACTACGCCACCCCCGGCGATGTCATCGCAGCCATCGCCGAACTCGGCTACACCGCAACGGTCGACTCGTGACGACCCTGGCCTCATTACATTCGCCCAATTCCAAGCCAGCACGGCGCAACCGGCGCCGCCCTGGCAAGCACCAATCCGTCGGCACCCAATAGCCCGATCAACCGATCGCCAGCCGCTTGCACGACTTGACCTTCCATCCTAATGGAACGTTTAGCATCGCTGTGGTCCACCGGTCAGCCGAGATTGTCTTGGCAGCTCTGGGAACCACGACGACGGCACCGTATCAATCCACCGATCGCGCGGCCGACGAGTCCGAACACGCAACCCAGGGAGGTGATTTACGTGAACCCGCTGAAGATGATCTGTGACTGGATGTGCAGCATGATGGGCCCTTGCTGTCCCATGTGACAGCAGGACGGCTCCCGCAATCACGGCGGGCCGATCGACTCTGGACGGTTCCGGTGTCGATCGGCCCGCTCTGTCCGGACAGTTCAGTCGTCACTCGGCAAACAGCGCGCTGAGGTCGGTCTATCGTCGCTGTTGGCCTTGCCCGACCCGGCGGTAGCTGACTACTGCCGACTCGCACAGGACTCGGCGCAAGAAGAGGTTCGGAGCAGTCGCTGGGATACTGCGGCGTGCTAGCAGAACCGAGTCGGCGTGAGTGAAGTCAAGCCAAGCTGAACCCCACTTGCGAAGAACGTTTGCATCGACGCTATCCAGTGCCACACACTGCTCGATCGAATCCATGTTCGACCATCACCACGCCGTGCGGTTAGTGGAACTGCGTCTGGCCCGCCAAGTAGGGAGCCTTAGCGGCGCTGCCCGTGAGCCGCCTGCGGGCTGTCTGTCGTCCTGGTCGCCATGATGCGCCCGGTCGCCGTGGTGCCGAACCGTCCGTCAGTAGAACTTCTGGCGTGAGGCGGTCAGTGTTCGCAGTCGGTGTGCGCGGGCGGACTGTAGGTGGTCGCGCCGCAGGCGAGGCAGGTGTGTGCGCGGTGGTGGCCGCCGACGCGCCGACACGGCATTGCGGCGACGACTGCTCGTCCTGCGCCGAGGCGGTGGCCGTTGGGGCAGAACCGCGGCGAGGGCTCTGTCCAGACACCGAGCCTCACGTATGGTCGCGTGGATTCGCACACATGTTCGACTATAGCCCGGGTGTTGCTGGTAGGCGACACCCGGACGCCTAGCGCTGGGAGGCTTACAGACCGACTTTCGCCGGTGCCCGGTTGATGTGAGCGGCCAGCGCGGTGGTGACGTGTTCGGCGTCGCGGTGGACGCCGCGCAGCGTGTTGGAGGAGAACGTCCGCTGGAACTCGAGCCCGACGTAGGCGAGGCCGGGGTGTGTGGTGGATATACCGGCGTTGTGGAGTGGGTATCCGTCAGCGAGGGCGCCGAGCTCGGTGAGGTAGCCGAGGTTGGGTCGGTAACCGGTGGCGAAGAGCACTGTGTCGACCGGTTCGCGAGTGCCGTCAGCCCAGACGATGGCGTCGGTGTCGAAGCTGGTGAACATGGGTCGGCGGTCCATGCGCCCGGTTGTGAGGGCGTGTTGGTAGTCGCCGGTGTCCATGACGAGGGTGCCGCCGACGTAGCGGATGAGCCATTCGGGTGGGAGTTGGTCGAATCCGGTAGAGACGAGCCAGTGGTGGATGTCGTGTCCGTCGCGGTGTTGGGGCAAGAAGTTGATCGGGTTGTGGGTGGCGAGGGTGACGGTGGCGTGGTCGGCGAGTTCGTAGGCGATTTGCACGGCGGAGTTGCCCGCGCCGACGACGATGACGCGTTGACCCGAGTAGTGCTCGGGGCGCCGGTAGTCGGCGGCGTGCAGGACGGTGCCTTGGAATTTGTCTCCTCCGGGCAGTTCGGGCACATAGGGGTTACCGAAGGAGCCTGTGGCGGAAACGATTCCGGCGGTGTGGAGTTGTTGGCCGTCGCCGGTGTGGACGACGAATCCTTGGTCGGGGTGGGACTCGACGGTGGTGACGGTGGTGTTGGTGCGGATGTCGGCGTCGAGGGTTTTCGCGTAGCGGCGCAGGTAGTCGACGACCTCGTCACGATGCGGGTAGTGGTCGGGCTCGGCGGGGAAGCCCAGACCGGGCATGCTGGAGTGTTGGGCGGGTGAGAACAGGGTGAGGCTGTCGTAGTAGTGCGACCAGGACCCGACGGGGTCGGGCCCGGCCTCGAGCACGACTGGGGTCAGGTGGTGGTCGGTGAGCGCGCGGGCGGCGGTGAGTCCGGATTGTCCTGCGCCGATGACGATTGCGTCGATCATGAGTGTTGTTCTTTCGGTGAGTGTTTCGGGATGGTGGTCAGCGACAGTGCCGCGGCGAGGGCGGCGGCTGTGCCCAGGATCAGGAACGTGGCGGGATAGCCGCCCAGGTTCGCGGCCAGGGCGGTGGCCACGAACGGTGCTGAGGCGATGGTGATGGTCATCGGTGCGGAGACGAGCCCAGTGAGTTGCCCGTAGTGGGCCGAACCCCACCGATCGGTGATCGCGGTGGCTTGCAGCAGGGTGAACACCCCGCGTGCCATACCCGACAGGATCGCGGCGACGGTCAGTGCTGCTGCGGTGGTGAAGATTCCGAGCAGCATCGTGGTGGCGGCGATCGCGATCAGGATGATTGCGGTGCGGGTGCGCACACTGGTTCGGTCGGCGAAGGCGCTGTAGCCGATCCGGCTCACGACCTGCCCGAGTCCGCCCAGTCCGAGAGCGAGTGCTGCGGTGGTGGTGGAGATCCCGCGCTCGGTCATCAACGGCACGAGGGTGACCACGACCGCGAAGGACGCGAATCCGGTGACGCTCAACGCGATCGCCAGGGTGATGAATGCCCGGCTGCGCGCGATGCTGCCGGGGTTGCCCAGGTGGGCGTGTTCGGTGCCTTCTTCGGGCCGGGTCGGCCAGACCAATCGCAATCCGAACCAATGGCCCGGGATCGTCACGACCGCGAGGATCGCGGCGAGGATCAGATAGGTTGCGCGCCAGTCGAACCTGGTTGCCAGGGCTGCGGTCAAGGGTGCGAAGACGGTGGAGGCCAGCCCACCTGCGAGGGTCAGCACGGTCAGCGCTTTCACCCGGTCGGGCCCGTACCAGCGGGTCAGCGCCGCGAACGCCGGGGGATACAGCACCGCACCCATCGAGATCCCGGCCAGCGCCCAGCCCAGCAGAAACGCTGTCAGGGTTTGCGCGGTGGCCACGACGATCAGTGCCGTGACCGCGAGCGCCGAGCCTGCGGTCATCACAATGCGGGGTCCGTGGCGGTCCAGGCGACGGCCGACGAGGATGCCGGTGAGCGCGGTGAGGAGTTGTCCGGCCGAGAACACCGCTGTCAGCGCGGTGGCCGACCAACCGGTGTCGGTGGCGATGGCTCCGAGCAGGACCGGGAAGGCGTAGAACAGGATTCCCCAGCTGGTGATCTCGGTGACGCACAAGACCACCAGCACCCGCCGCAACCCGGTCGCGGCGGGTGCCGCTGATATCGAAACAACCTGCATCGCAGTGGATCAGCGCGCAGGCGAAGAGGTCAGGGGCAGTTCCTGGATCGCGGTCGGGACGCTGAGGGTCAGCTCCTGCACTGCGGTCGGGGCCCCGCAGCATCCGCCCGTGGATTCTTCGGCGGGGGCGTCGAACAAGCCGGATCCGCCGCAGACCCCGGTGTCGGGCAGGGTGAGTTCGACTCGCTGCGCGGCTTCGTGGTCTCCGGCGAGGGCGGCGACGATGGAGCGGACCTGCTCGTATCCGGTCATCGCCAAGAACGTCGGCGCGCGGCCGTAGCTCTTCATCCCGGCCAGGAACACGCCGGGTTCGGGGTGGGACAGTTCGGTGACTCCGTGCGGGTAGACCGTGCCACAGGAATGCGCGTTCGGGTCGATCAACGGCGCCAGCTTCGTCGGAGCCTGCAACGTGGCGTCGAGGTCGAGACGGATTTCCGACAGCCAGGACAGGTCCGGGCGGAACCCGGTCAGCACGATCACTTCGTCGACATCGGTGACGGGGTCGCCTTCGGCGGGGATGAGCGTGAGCTGGCCCTGGTCGGCGTGTTCGACGGTCTCGGTGCGGAATCCGGTGACCACGTTGATGTGTCCGGCCTCGACCGCTGCCTGAGCGCGCAACCCGAGGGCGCCGCGAGCGGGCAGTTCGTCGGCTTGTCCGCCACCGAAGGTCGATCCGATCGTGCCCCGACGCAGCAGCCACGTGATGCGAGTCCCCGGGTGCTCGCCGGCCAGTTCGGCGAGCACGATCAACGCCGTGAGCGCGGAGTGCCCACTTCCGGCGACGACCACGTGACGGCCTGCGTGGCGGGCCGCGATATCAGGGTCGGTGAGGTCGGGCACACGGTAGGAAATACATTGTGCCGCAGCGGCTTCGCCGATGGCGGGCAGCCCGTCTCCGCCGAGCGGGTTCGGTGTCGTCCAGGTGCCGGAGGTGTCGATAACCGCGCGGGCGATGATTCGTTCCTCGCGCCCGTGCGCGCTACGCACGTGCACGGTCAACGGTTCGCTGTCGCGTCCGGCGTCCACGACCCGGTCGCGGCCTCGACGCGCGACACCGGTCACCTCGGTGTTGAACCGGACCGAATCGCCGAGTGCTGCGCCGAGCGGGCGCAGGTAGTGCTCGACCCACTCCGCGCCGGTCGGGTAGCCCTCGAGGTCGGGTTCGGACCAGCCCGCACCGTCGAGCAGCGGGCGTGCGGCCGGGGCGATCAGCTCGGCCCAGCGCGAGAACACCCGCACGTGATGCCACTGCGCGACAGCGGCACCGGCGTGCTCACCGCGTTCGAGCAGCAAAAACGGCAGCTCACGGCGGGACAGCTCGGCAGCGGCAGCCAGACCGACCGGCCCAGCTCCGACGACAACTACGGGCAGGGAGTTCATGACGAACCTTCTTTCATCGATACAGATCGATTAACTACGGCCGAGAGTATCGACTGGCATCGATGAAAGCAACCATCGATCTACGTCGATATACTGGCCGCATGCCCATCGCTCTGCCCCAAGCCCAGGTCCTGCCGACCGGCGAAGCCACCACCTACGCCGAGTGGTTCGCCTGCCTGGCCGAACCGGTGCGGGTGCGACTACTTCACGCGGTGGCCACGACCCCGAAAGGGATCACGGTCGGCGCGTTGACCGAGATCCTGGGCACGAGTCAGTCCACGACCTCCCATCACGTCCGCAAGCTCGCCGACGTGGGATTCGTGCGCCTGCACAAGGAAGGTGCCGCGACCATCGTCACCGTCAACGAGGCATGCTGCGCCGGACTGCCGCACGCCGCCGACGCGGTGATGGGCCTGCTCGCCCCGCGTCCGTGCTGCCCCGCCGACCTGCCCGTCGACGTCACCATCCGCGCCCTGGAGCCCAGGGATTGGGCTGACGTGCGGCGCATCTACGGTGAGGGGATCGCCACCGGCATCGCCACCTTCGAGACCGAAGTCCCCACCCGCGCCCACCTCGACAAGCACTGGCTGCCCGCCCACCGATGGGTCGCCGAGATCGACGGACGGATCGTCGGCTGGACCGCCGCCACCCCGGTATCGAGCCGCGACTGCTACGCCGGTGTCGCCGAGACCTCGGTCTACGTCGCGAACTCTCACCGTGGACGCGGCGTGGGCAAGGCACTGCTGCACAAGCAGGTCCTCGCCGCCGACGACGACGGCTTGTGGACGTTGCAGACCTCGATCTTCACCGACAACCGCGCCTCACTGGCCCTGCACCACAGCGCCGGATACCGCACCGTCGGCGTCCGCGAACGCATCGCCCAACGCGACGGCGTCTGGCACGACACCGTCCTGCTCGAGCGCCGCTCGCCTATGCGGTAGGGCTCGTCCCTGGCGTTCACCGGCTGTTTGCTTGCCTCACCATATTGATATCGGTCAATATTGGCGTATGTCGAAGTCGAAGTTGGTGGTGACGCCTGTGCAGGCGTGCTCCGCCGCGCCACTGGTGCGTGAGCCCCTGTCCGAGCCTCACGCCGTCGAGCTGGCGAGCGTGTTCAAAGCACTGTCGGATCCGGTCCGGCTGCGCCTGCTGAGCACCATCGCCTCCCGTGAAGGCCAGGAAGCCTGCGTGTGCGACCTGTCGGCCGGGATCGAGTTGACCCAGCCCACGATCTCCCATCACCTCAAGGTGCTGCGCGAAGCCGGTCTGCTCGACAGCGAACGCCGCGCCTCCTGGGTGTACTACCGGGTCGTCCCCGAAGCCCTGCAACGACTGTCGGAAGTTCTGCTCGTCGAAAGCGGCACCGCGATCGGAGTCACCGCATGAGCACGACCACCACCGAGCACCCCGCCGTCGTCGGCAAGCTGTCGACTCTCGACCGGTTCCTGCCGGTCTGGATCGGCGTCGCCATGATCGCCGGGCTGTTGCTGGGCCGGATGATTCCCGGTCTCGGCGACGCCCTCTCGGCCGTGGAGATCGACGGCATCTCGCTACCGATCGCAATCGGCCTGCTCATCATGATGTACCCGGTCCTGGCGAAGGTCCGCTACGACCGACTCGACACCGTCACCGGCGACCGCAAACTCCTGATCAGCTCCCTGGTGCTGAACTGGATCCTCGGCCCGGCCTTGATGTTCGCCCTGGCGTGGCTGTTGCTGCCGGCTCTGCCCGAGTACCGGACCGGACTGATCATCGTCGGGCTGGCCCGTTGCATCGCGATGGTCATCATCTGGAACGACCTCGCCTGCGGTGACCGTGAGGCCGCTGCCGTGCTGGTCGCGTTGAACTCGGTGTTCCAGGTGATCATGTTCGCCGTCCTGGGCTGGTTCTACCTCTCGGTCCTGCCGGGCTGGCTCGGCCTGGAACAGACAACCATCGACACCTCACCGTGGCAGATCGCGAAATCGGTGCTGATCTTCCTCGGTATCCCGCTGCTGGCTGGGTTCCTTACCCGCCGCTTCGGTGAACGTGCCAAGGGCCGCGAATGGTACGAATCCAGCTTCCTGCCCAAGATCGGGCCGTGGGCGCTCTACGGGCTGCTGTTCACCATCGTGATCCTGTTCGCCCTGCAAGGTGAGCAGATCACCTCCCACCCCCTCGACGTCATCCGCATCGCGATCCCCCTGTTGGCCTACTTCGCGATCATGTGGGGCGGCGGCTACGCGATGGGCGCGGCCCTGGGCCTGGGCTACGAACGCACCACCACCCTTGCGTTCACCGCTGCGGGCAACAACTTCGAACTCGCCATCGCCGTCGCTATCGCCACCTACGGCGCCACCTCCGGCCAAGCCCTGGCCGGAGTCGTCGGCCCGCTCATCGAGGTCCCCGTCCTCGTGGCGCTGGTCTATGTGTCCCTCGCCCTGCGGAAACGATTCCAGCCAACCCAGCGCACCGGCGCCGCGACAACCGATGAGGTGACACCGCGGTGAGCACCACCCCGTCCGTGCTGTTCGTCTGTGTGAAGAACGGCGGCAAATCGCAAATGGCGGCCGGGCTGATGCGAGCCGTCGCCGGTGACCGCGTGCAGGTCCATTCCGCCGGAACCGCACCCGGCACCACCATCAACGCACTCTCCGCCGAAACGCTGCGCGAAGTCGGTGTCGACATCAGCGCCGAGATCCCGAAACCGATCGACCCGGCCCTACTGCGCTCAGTCGACGTGGTCGTCACGCTCGGGCGGGAAGCACACATCGACCCGGTCGACGGGGTGCGGCTCGTCAACTGGGACACCGACGAACCCTCCCAACGCGGCATCGACGGCATCGAGCGCATGCGCTTGGTCCGCGACGACATCGCCGCCCGCGTCAACAACCTGCTCACCGAACTCACCACACCCGCCGAGCAACGGACCACATCATGAGCGACAGCCCACTCGCGCCCACCCACACCCGCCACGACCTGACCATCGACCAGCAACTCGCCCTGAAAACCGCCGCCACGCACCTGCAGCGCGAGTTCGACGGCACCTTCGGCGTCGAGACCATCGAACGGTTCCTGCACTCCTCCTACGACCAGTTCGCCGGACGCGCGACCGTCATCAACTTTCTGCCGCTGCTGGCCGAACGCTTCGCCCGCCAACGCCTGCACGCCCTGGCCCGCGTCGAAGGCAAAGCCCACACCGGCACTCCCACAGTGCTGTTCCTGTGCACCCACAACGCCGGACGCTCCCAAATGGCCCTCGGGTTCTTCACCCATCTCGCCGGGGACCGGGCGGTGGCCTGGTCCGGCGGCAGTGAACCCGGTGACGAGATCAACCCCGCCGCCATCGCCGCGATGGCCGAGGTCGGCATCGACATCACCGCCGAGTTCCCCAAACCGTGGACCGAGGAAATCATCCAAGCCGCCGACGTCGTCATCACTATGGGCTGCGGCGACGCCTGCCCGCTCTACCCCGGACGCCGCTACGAGGAATGGGACCTCGACGACCCCGCCGAACTCGACATCACCGCCATCCGACCCATCCGGGACGAGATCGAAACCCGCGTCCGGCTCCTGCTCACCGAACTCGACCTCCCCGCCAACTGAAAGGCATTGCCCCACATGAGCACCCAGCCCAGCGTGTTGTTCGTCTGCGTCCACAACGCCGGACGCTCCCAGATGGCCGCCGGATTCCTCACCCACCTCGCCGGCGACTCGATCGAAGTCCGCTCCGCCGGGAGCGCCCCTGCCGAGACGATCAACCCGTCCGCAGTGGAGGCGATGGCCGAACTCGGTATCGACATCTCCGACCAGACCCCGAAGATCCTCACCTACGACGCGGTAGAAACCTCCGACGTCGTGATCACAATGGGGTGCGGCGACACCTGCCCGGCCTTCCCGGGCGTCAGCTACCGGGACTGGGTCCTGGAAGACCCCGCAGGCAAGGGAGTCGAGTCCGTGCGGCCGATCCGCGACGAGATCAAGACCCGCGTCGAAGCCCTCGTCGCCGAGCTGCTGCCGACGCGCGCCTGACAAGGCCCCGCACACGGTCAACCCAATCGAGCCTCGCGCCACGACAACCAGGGCGCGAGGCTCGAACTGACGGCGACACCAAACTGGCCGCCGACGAAGTGATCGCATCGATCACGCGCGCCAGCGAGCTCGACGGATCAGCCCACGCTATTTCGACATCGCAGGCGCACTCACCTGCGCAGACGGAGCAGCGCCCGTGCGAGGCGTAGCTGGCCGCTAGGCCGTGTTTCTTGGGTGAGGCGCACGAGCGTCAGGCCACCACCATTGATCCGGCACCGTAACAGCCCAGCGCGAGCGCGACCGCCGTCGCCGAACCACCGAGCAGATCACGCACGTAGACAACGGTATCCACGTGATCGGCTGTTGGTGCCCGGGTAGCGAAACCGGCGGCCCCGCCGGTGGGCCCGGAACCGGAGAAGTCCCAGCACACAAGCATGTCCACGGAATCGCAGGCCCATCGTGACGATGACGCTGACGTCAGGTGATTCGGGCGAGCGTAGTGTCGGCCGACAAGTCGTTCGTCACACTGACTCGGTTCGTATGCGGCCGCTCAGCGAGATCTCAACCGAATCTCGCTTGTCGGTGCGCAGCGAATATGCGGATGTCGGCCAGCGGATTACGGAGATGATGGGCGTTGTGTGGCATGCCATCGCAGGACGTCGAGGAGAGCTTCAGCCTGCTGCCGTGCTAACTGCTCGCTGTCTCGGTCTTTGGCAATCAGTATCTCGCAGACCGCTTCGAGTGGCGGACGCCGCTGTCGGGATTCGTTGGAGGCGTTCGGATCGGGTGGCGCTGTGTTCTCGGTCATTCTCATGTTGTGCCACCGATCTACGCTGCCGTCTGACAAATCGGACCTCCGGCGTGTCGCCGGATTCCGTCGGCGTGTCGTTAGCTGTCAGCTAACCCCCCTAGGGCGCCAACCTGCGACCCGTCACCTGGGGTTTTCCTCGCTCTCTAGCATCTCGATCTCGTCCAAACGGCCCTGACCTGCGCAAATGATGCGCAGGTTGGCGCCCCCGGCAGGACACACAAAACATGGGCAACCGGAAAACGCCTGGTCATCGCGGATTCCTACCCGATCTAGCGATGCTGTCCGGCCGCGACCTATCCTATCGCGCTCCCATCTACGTTGTGCCTGCGGGTGAGGCACAACGAAGATGCAGTCACGCGTGACCCGGGATAGGTTCGGGGCTGCTGCAGGTGTAGGTGACAATCGAGATGGCTTGCCGGGAGGCGGGCCTGAGAGGATGTCACAGTGCCCAAGCCGTATCCGAAAGAGTTCCGCGACGACGTGGTCAGGGTCGCCCGCAACCGCGACGACGGGGTGACCCTCGACCAGATCGCGGCCGATTTCGGCGTCCATCCGATGACGTTGTCGAAGTGGATGCGCCAAGCCGACGTCGACGACGGGAACAAGCCGGGAACCACTCGCAGCGAGTCCGCCGAATTGCGTGATGCCCGCCGCCGGATCCGGTTGCTGGAGCAGGAGAACGAGGTCCTGCGGCGCGCGGCTGCCTATTTGTCCCAGGCTCAGATACCGGGAAAAGGCTCTACCCGCTCGTGAAAGAGCTTGCCGCCGACGGGATCCCCGTGGCGGTGACGTGCCGGGTGCTGCAGCTCGCTCGCCAGCCCTACTATCGGTGGCTGGCCGATCCGGTGACCGCCGCCGAGGTCGCCGAGGCGTATCGAGCCAATGCGTTGTTCGATGCGCACCGCGACGACCCCGAATTCGGCTACCGGTTTCTCGCCGACGAGGCCCACGAAGCCGGTGAGACGATGGCCGAGCGGACCGCGTGGCGGATCTGCTCGAGCAATCGGTGGTGGAGCGCGTTCGGCAAGTCCCGGCGCGGCAAGAACGCCAAACCAGGGCCGCCTGTCCACGATGATCTGGTGCAGCGGAACTTCCGCAGCGACGCACCAAATCGTTTGTGGCTCAGCGACATCACCGAACATCGCACCGGTGAAGGCAAGCTGTATTTGTGTGCGGTCAAAGACGTGTTCTCCAACCGGATCATCGGCTATTCGATCGATTCACGAATGAAGTCCCGGCTGGCGGTGACCGCGGTGAACAATGCTGTCGCCCGGCGAGGTGATGTGGCCGGTTGCATTCTGCACACCGATCGCGGATCTCAGTTCAGGTCAAGGAGATTCGTGCACACGCTCAACCGTCACCGTATGGTCGGATCGATGGGGCGCGTCGGCGCGGCCGGCGACAACGCCGCCATGGAAAGCTTCTTCAGCCTGCTGCAACGCAACGTGTTGGACCGGCAGCGCTGGGGAAACCCACGATCAGCTCCGGATCGCCATCGTCACCTGGATCGAACGCACCTATCACCGTCGGCGCCGACAAGCTCGGCTCGGCCGGTTGACCCCGATCGAATTCGAAACCATCATGTCCCCAGCAGCCCGACAGGCTGCTTAACCACTGTCACCCGATCTTGCAGCAGCCCCGTTCGCGTGAATCGGCGTCCCGCATCTGCAACTTCCGACGGGTTGCCAGCTCAAACGGGAGTGCGCGCGGGCAGCCTTCGTCGGAGCGTCGTGTCGAGGTGTAGACCGGCGTTGGTGATGGTGGTCGCGGTGGCGCGCTATTGCGCATCGCGTGTACTCCGTCTCGTGGTCACCTCGCTACGCACTCCGCGTCGTGTCATTCTTGTCGGCCGAACCTCCAGTGGTGAGCCGGTGATTCTGCGCCCTCCGCGACTGTCCGACGCGTCTACCTGGCGCGCGATCCGAATCGCCGACCGTTCGGCGATCGAGCCGTTCTGGCTGACCGACGAGCGGAGCTGGGAATCGCGCCACCGCGAGCGGGTGTGGATTCACGAGTGGCTATGGTCGAGAGCGGAGGCGAAGGCCGACCGTATCGTGCGCACGGTCATCGAGGTCGGTGGCCGATTCGCGGGACAATGCGACCTGTGGATACAGCCTCACGACAAGCGTGGCGAACTCAGTATCTGGGTCGACTCTCGACTGTCCGGGCGCGGCATCGGTGCGGCGGCGGGGCGTCTGATCGTCGGGTATGCCTTCGATGAACTGGATCTCGCGCGCGTCACTGCGCCGATAGATGTGGACAATGTCAACTCGAGTCGATTGGTTCGCCGGATCGGGTTGGTGCGTGAAGGCACGATGGTCAGCTATCTCAGCGTCGGTGGTAGGCGCCGCGATCACGATCTCTGGGCTGTCTCCGCTCAGTCTTGGGAGCGGTATCCGTCGGCCGAGTTGTGAGACCGGGCAGTCCAGTTTTCGGCGTCTAATACGTAGAGACATAGTAGGTGCATCTTGCGTGCTGCCGGTCCGCGAGCCGTCGGCACGTCGGGCCGGGAGAGCGGCGATGGGGCATCGTTTCGGGGAACTGGGGAGCGGTTGTGATGGACCGTGCCTGGTCGGCCGACGACACCATCACGGTCCGGCAGGTGTACGGCGACTTGCTTCGTGACCGAGAGATCGCCTACACGACCGTCATGACGACGGTGCAGGTTGTCCACCGTCATGACGACGGTGGACAACCTGCACCGCAAAGGATGGCTCGAGCGGACGCGACTCGGCTTAGTCAGCTAGCACCGCGTCCGGACTCAGGTCCAGGCGGCGGAGCAGTTGGGCATTGACCGCGACGACGACGGTAGAGGCCGACATCAGCAGGGCACCGACTTCCATCGGAAGTGTGATGCCCCAGTGCGAGAGCACGCCCGCGGCCAGGGGCACGGCGATGATGTTGTATCCGGCTGCCCAGACCAGGTTCTGGATCATCTTGCGGTAGGTGGCGTGCGACAGTTTGATCACCGATAAGACAGCGCGGGGGTCGTCGGAGGCCAGCACGACACCGGCGGAAGCGATAGCGACGTCGGTGCCGGCGCCGATGGCGATGCCGACGTCGGCACGGGCGAGGGCGGGGGCGTCGTTGACGCCGTCGCCGACCATCGCCACGGTGTGCCCGGCGTCTTGGAGGGCTTGGACTTTGGCGCCTTTGTCCTGGGGCAGGACTCCGGCGAAGACTTCGTCGATGCCGAGTTGGGCAGCGACAGTGCGGGCGACGGGCTCGGCATCGCCGGTGATCATGGCCACGTGGATGCCGCGAGCGTGCAGGGCCTTGATGGTCTGGGCGGATTCGGGGCGGATCTCGTCGGCCAGAGCTAGTGCCCCGATGAGCTTCCCGTCGCGCAGGACGTGCAGCACGGTCGATCCCTGCGCGGACCACTCGGCCGCAGCGGGTGCTGGGTCGAGGTTGTGCTGGTCGAGCATCGCGGGCCCACCGACGCTGATCTTTGTGCCGTTGATTGTGGCGGTGACTCCGACACCGTTCTGGGCGGTGAAATCTGTCGCGGTGGGAATGCTGATGCCGCGTTCGGTAGCAGTGTTGACGATGGCGCGACCCAAGGGGTGTTCGCTGTCGGACTCTGCGGCTGCGGCCAAGGCCAGGACTTCGTCGTCACCGATGCCGGGTTGGGTCGAGGTGGTGGCGACGACGGCGGGTTCGCCGCGGGTGAGGGTGCCGGTCTTGTCGAACAGGATCGCATCGACGGTGCGCATTCTTTCGAGAGCGCGGCGATCGGTGATCAGCACACCGGCTTTGGCAGCTCGTTCGGTCGCGATCGAGACCACAAGCGGGATCGCCAGTCCCAGGGCGTGGGGGCAGGCGATGACGAGCACGGTGATGGTGCGGGTGACCGCGGATTCGGGCTGCCCGAGCAGCAGCCAGGTGATCGCGGTGATGACCGCTGCGCCGGAAGCGAACCAGAACAACCATGCCGCGGCGCGGTCGGCCAGCACCTGGGCGCGTGAGGTCGAGTTCTGCGCTTCGGCGACCAGGCGCTGGATTCCGGCCAGCGCGGTGTCGGAACCGACTGCGGTGATCCGGACCCGTAGAGCGGAGTCGGTGGTGACGGTTCCGGCGACAACCCGGTCGCCGGGGCCACGGTGGACCGGGCGGGATTCGCCGGTGATCATGGATTCGTCGACGTCGGCGCTGCCGGTCTCGACGCTGCCGTCGGCAGGGACTCGTCCGCCCGGGCGGACGACGACCAGGTCGCCGGTGCGCAGGTCAGTGACCGGCACGGTGGCGGTGGTGCCGTCCTCTCCGAGACGTTCGGCTTCGTCGGGCAGCAACGCGGCCAGCGATTCCAGCGCGCTGGAGGCTTGGCCGAGCGAACGCATCTCGATCCAATGGCCCAGCAGCATGATCACAATGAGCAGTGCCAGTTCCCACCAGAAGTCGAGCTCGTGGGCCAGCAGGCCCAGTGTCGAGCCCCAGGAGGCGGCGAAGGCCACGGTGATCGCCAGCGCGATCAGCAGCATCATCCCTGGCTGACGGGAACGGATCTCGCTGACCGCCCCTGTCAGGAAGGGCCGTCCGCCCCAGAAGAACATCACGGTGCCCAGCGCAGGGGACACCCACTGCAACCCGGTGGGCACGGTGTAGCCGATGAGGTCGGCGAACATCATGTCCGCGGCGACGACCGGCACGGCCAGGGCGAGCATCACCCAGAACAGGCGCCGGAACATCGCGACGTGATCGCCGTGGCCCGCGTGCCCGCCGTGGCCTGTGTGCCCGGCGTGATCGTCGTGGGTGCCGTGGTCGGGTGCAGGCGCACCGTGATCGTGGCCGGAGGTGGCGGTGTGCTCGTGATGTTCGGGTCTCGGGTGCGAGGCCTCGTTGTGGTCAGGGCCACGGCTTCCGCCGTGTTCGTGAGTGTGGGCGGTCGCTGGGTCGGCGTCGGAGCGTAGGTGATCGCTGGACATGCGCTGACGTTCCTTTGGGTCGACGGCAGGGGCGCAGCCGCGGCCGAACTCGCCGCGACCAGGGCGAACGGGATGGCTCAGCTTTTGGATCGGTTGGATTTTCCGCGGCGGAGCAGGGCGCGCAAGGCCTCGGATTCATCCTCGCTGATCTGGTCGACGAAATGCGCCAGCACGAGATCGGAGCGCGTGCCTTCGAGGGCATCACGCATGAGCTGTGCGCTGTATTCCTCGCGGGTGAGGGTGGGCCAGTACAGGTATGCCTTGCCATGGCGTTCGCGGTCGAGCCAGCCCTTGCGGTGCAGGTTGTCCATGGTGGACATCACCGTGGTGTAGGCGATCTCGCGTTCGAGCAGCAAACTTTCGTAGACGTCACGGACGGTGAGGTCGTCTTCGGCCGCCCACACGCGCTCCATCACGACGGCTTCGAGATCGCCGAATCGGTGTGCCACGACCAACCTCCTGACAGGAACCTTAAATCTACGTAGCAATATCGTAGGTTGTTCGGTGATGTTCTGTCACTTCGACCTGGTCGAAGTGCAGATGAGGGTCGATCGCCATCGTGGGATCGACCCTCATCTGACCAGGCCTGTGTTACCAGCTGCCGGTGCGCGGAAGCGGGAATCCGGGCCGGTAGTTGTTGAGCAGCGGGGCCTGATGGTTGCGGTGGTTGCCGTGGCGACTGCCCGGGTGGTGGTCACGGTGGCGGTTGTCGTGTGCGGCGGAGACCTCGGTGGCCGATGCGGTGGTGCCGGCGTCGGCGAGCGCCGGAGAGGCGAGCGTGGCAGTGGCGGCGACGGTGAAGATCGCAAGGCCGACGCTAGTGGCGATCCGGCGCGTGCTCTGCGGTGAGGATTTGGTGTTCATAGTGGCCTATCTCGTAGAACTACTATCTACGTACGCAGATAGTAGTTTGCTTGTCACGTCGCCCTGGTGGAATTTCGTGGGTCGGCCGACTGGCGACTCGACGGCCGACCCACGTGACCCGTTGGGGGTCACATTTGACAGCACGAGGCCATCATCGAGCACATCCAGTCGCACAACATCTTCATCGGGTTCATCGGTCGGTCACCTCCTTTCGCATCGGTGGCGGGCATCAGGTATCGGTGGGCGGTACGCGCACTGACGCGCGGTGGAAACCGCGGCATGGGGCAGCGGCACTCGGCCTGGGGTTATTGCTCGTAGGAGACGACGGCCATCATCCCGGCTTCACCGTGGTAGACGTTGTGGCAGTGCAGCATCCACTGGCCGGGGTTGTCGGTGTCGAAGTCGACTTCGACGGTCTGGTTGGGCACCACGATCAAGGTGTCCTTGCGTGGCCCGGCCCCGGAGCCGGTGACGACCTGGAAGGTGTGGCCGTGCAGGTGCATCGGGTGCCACATCATCGTCTTGTTGTTGAACCGCAGCCGGACCCGTTGCCCGGCAGTCACATCCAGCGGGGCATGGTCGGGGAAGGCTTTGCCGTTGATCGTCCAGATGTATTTGTTCACGTCGGCTTCCAGGACCACATCGAGGATCTGATCAGGTTTGCGGTCGGGCAGCCGGACGGCCTCGGCCGCGCTCAGCCTGTCCGCTGACAGCGGGATCGCGGCCAGTTCGGTGGGGCGAGCATCCGGCGGTGGTGGAGTGCCGGATCCGGTTCGGATGAGCGCGAAGCCCTGACCGGTCTTGCCTTCGGCGGAGGCGACCAGCGGGAACACCCCGTCGCCGAGTTCGACCACGGCGTCGTAGCGTTCGCCCATCCCGATGAGGATGTTGGCGGTCGACACCGGATCCACGGGGAAGCCGTCGGTGTGGGTGACCCGTAGCTGGTGACCACCGAGGGCGACGCGGAAGGCGGTGTCGGAGGCAGCGTTGATGATGCGCAGCCGCATCCGCTGTCCCGGGCGGCCCTGCAGGACCACGGGGTCGGTGCCCAGGCGCCCGTTGATCAGGTAGTAGGGGTATTGCACGTCGCCGGTGTCGGTGCCCAACGGCATCGCCGGGTCACTGGGTGCCGACATCGGCGCCGAGCCGCTCATCGACATTCCGCCGTGGTCCATGCCGCCGGATTGCCCTCCCATGTCCATTCCGGCCATGCCCTGCTCACGCAGCCTCGCCAGCTCCTTGTCCGGGTCGCGGCCGTCGACACCGTCGAGCCAGTCGTCGAGCACGATGACGGCTTCGGTGTCGTAGTCGGATCCCTCGTCAGGGTCCTCGATGATCAGCGGGGCGTAGAGGCCGCGGTCGAGCTGGACACCGACGTGCGGGTGGAAGAAGTAGGTGCCCGCATCGGGAACGGTGAATTCGTAGCGGAAGTTCGCGCCCGCGGCGATCGGGTCCTGGGTGATCTCGGGAACGCCGTCCATGTCGTTGCGCAAGGCGATGCCGTGCCAATGCACCGTCGTCGGCGCGGGCAAAGCATTACTCAGTTCGGCACGCAGCACCTCCCCGCGGCGCAACCGGATCTCACGCCCGGGCAGGGAGCCGTCGTAGGTCCAGGTCTGGACCTGGACCCCGCCGAGATCGACCGTGCTCGGCGCGGGACGCAGCGATACCTCGCGCACCGCCGCGGTGGCCGATCGCCGGGTGTCCTCGGCGGATCGGACCGCTTCGGAATCGGGGCCGACCGGAGAACGCTGAGGCGAGGTGGAATTCCCGCATGCCGCCAGCAGTGCGGCTGTGCCCGCACCGGCGCTCAGCGCCAGAAAGTTGCGCCGGGTTCTGAGCATGCCGAGGTTGGGTGGTGACGACATGGGCGTCTCCTTCGTCGTGTCGATACCGGTGATCGACTGGCCGGTGAATGACTGGGTTTGTGCAGGTGAAGAGGATTTCTCGTCGCATGCTAGGGCGCTCGTGTGTGGGGAGAGGCACGTGAGCGGGCGTGTTGGTTGTTCACCTCGTTGCCGCGCGAGTGAAACGAATTCGTCCTACGATCACGGCCAGGCTGTCGCGCGCGTCTCGTCGCCGAGATCTGCGCGGCCCGCTCGGTGCGGGTAAGCCGGAAGGTGAGGAGGTTCGGGTGGCAGGCGGCGGGTTCGGCGAGCTGGAAACGGTGGTCATGGACACGGTGTGGTCGGCCGGCGAGCCGGTCAGTGTTCGCCAGGTGCGCGAGGTGATCGCCGGCGGGCGTGAGATCGCCTACACCACGGTGATGACCACCATGGACAACCTGCACCGCAAGGGCTGGCTCGACCGCGAACGTCACGGCAAGGCCTACCTCTACTGGCCCACTCTGACTCGCGAGCAGTACAGCGCCGGACTGATGCGCGCCGCGCTCGATGCGGGCGGCCGCGCTGAAGACGTGCTGGCCCGGTTCATCGAGAGGATGACCCCCGCGCAATCGCAGCGGTTGCGTGAGGCGCTGCGGCAGCGGCCGCGAGGGATCGATCACCCCGACTCCAGCGGCTAGCGGGGTCCGGAGCACACGCGAGGTGTGCAGTGGCCGCCGTCGTCGGACGGGTCGTGGCGACCGGCGTCGGCGCGATCGTGTCCGTGCCCGCGTGGACCACCATCGGTGCTGTGGCCGTTGTCGACGCGAGAGTTGCCATGCCAGGCGGTGCCCCGGCCGTCATCGGCGCCCGCGGGTCGGCCGCTGGTCCCCGAGGCCGACGGTGCCGCGGTCGCGGGAACAGCGACCAGAAAGGTCGCAGCCGCGGCGATCGATGTGGCAGCCAGCAGGCGGGCGGGAAGGCGATGTCGCTGGGGTCGGGCGGTGGTGGTCATGATGGTCCCTTTCATCGTTGCCGGTGCGGTTTACCGCCGGCGGGCGGCGGGTTAGCCGCATTCGGACGAACAAACGGTGCTCGTCACGTGCTCGTCACCGGGGCATGTCACGGATGTGACTCGCGCAAGGTCTTGTGGTCCGACACGCCGAGGCGTGCGCCTGATCACACAACACAAACTATTTACGTACCGAGATAGTAGATTGATCGCTGTGGTTGTCAACCAACCCTCCGCTTGCGGATAGGGTAGGAACCGCCAAAAGTATTGGTGCCCAGCGTGATCGAGTTCGGGAGGTGGAGTTTGCGCAGCAAGGCAGCGTGGGGGCTCTCCGCGCCGGTCTACGACACGAAGACGGGCACACGATCCCATCGCGACGCTGTGGATGTGGCGGCGGCGCCATTGCGTTCGCCGTTATGTGTTCGTTATTGTCGCGGCATCGTGAATTCTCTCGGTCGGATGCGCAGGGGTAGCTGGTTGGCAGTTCTGCTGCTGGCCGCCCTGGTGATCGTTCCTGCCGCCGATTGCCTGCTCTTCAATGATCAGACCGGCTCACGTGTCCATCACGCGCTCACCGCTGCCGCGCCCGTCAGCGCGACTGACCACGACCACGCCGATTTCGACGCCGCGACCGGCCACGACCACGCCCTCCCTACCGTCGACGCGACCCAGCTGTGCATCGCGCACGCCGGGCACTGCCCGGACAAGGCGCTGCCGCCGGGCATCGTGTCGCTGACGCTGGCCGCTCTGGTGCTCGCCGCTTTCACCGCGGTCTGGACGCCGGCGTCGACACCGGACTCCCGCGCTGGTGGTATTCGTGGGCCGCCTACTGCGCCGCGTTCGCCTGATGGGCGCACTGTACTGACTCTGTTCTGTATTTCCCGACGCTGATCGGTCAGCGCCAGGCCGATCCGTCGTGTCCGGCCGGTGCTCGCTGCCCATCGTCGTGGCGTACCGCGAAAGCGGTCGCCTGTGCAGAGAAGAGACAGCAACCGTGAACAACACCTCGACCTTCCCCACCCTCGAACTCGCCCACACCCGTCGCATGCTGGGCGCCCCAGATGCCATCGATGCACCCCGCGGTCTGGTCGGCAACACCCCGGTGCTGCGGATCGGAGAACCTCTGGCCGGCGCCGATCGCGGGTTCTGGGCCAAGCTGGAAGGATTCAACCCTGGCGGGATGAAGGACCGTCCCGCGCTGCACATGGTGCAGAAGGCGCGCGAACGCGGCGATCTGGCGCCTGGCGCGCGCATCGTCGAATCGACCAGCGGCACGCTGGGCCTGGGGTTGGCGCTGGCCGGGATGGTGTACCAGCACCCGGTGACCGTGGTCACCGACCCGGGGCTGGAACCGATCGTCGCCCAGATGCTGGCCGCCTACGGCGCCACGGTCGACCTGGTCACCGAACCGCACCCGGTCGGTGGCTGGCAGCAGGCGCGGCGCGACCGGGTCGCCGAGCTGCTGGCCGCCGAGGACGACGCCTGGTGCCCGGATCAGTACAGCAATCCCGACAACGTCGAGGGCTACGAATCCCTGGCTTTGGAACTGATCGAGCAGCTGGGCACCGTCGATGTCCTGGTGTGCGCGGTCGGCACCGGCGGACACTCGGCCGGAGTCGCGCGCGTGCTGCGCCGCTACAACCCGGAGATGAAACTGGTCGGCGTCGACACGATCTCCTCGACGATCTTCGGCCAACCGGCCGGGCCGCGGCTGATGCGCGGCCTGGGTTCGAGCATCTACCCCGCCAACGTCGACTACGCGGCCTTCGACGAAGTCCACTGGGTCGCCCCGGCGGAATCGGTGTGGGCGTGCCGCACACTGGCAGCGACACACCACGCCACCGGCGGGTGGAGCGTGGGCGCGGTCGCGCTGGTCGCCGGATGGGCCGCCCGCGTCGCCGCGCCGTCGACCCGAATCGCCGCGGTGTTCCCCGACGGGCCACACCGCTACTTCGACACCATCTACAACGACGCCTACTGCGCCGAGCACGGGCTCCTCGACACCACCCCGCCGATCGCGCCCGAAGCGATCAGCCACCCCGGTGAACGGGTCGTGCAGCGCTGGACCCGCTGCACCACGGTGGTCTCGCCGACGGCAATGGCAGAAGGAGAACTCGCCTCGTGACCGTGGTCACCAAATTCGCCAGTTTCGACCGGCCCGCGCAGCTGTTGATGATCAACCAGTTCGGCATCAACCTCGGCTTCTACATGCTGATGCCGTACCTGGCCGGATACCTGGCCGGCCCACTGGGGCTCGCGGCGTGGGCGGTCGGACTGGTCCTGGGTGTACGCAACTTTTCCCAGCAGGGCATGTTCCTCATCGGCGGCACCCTGGCTGATCGGCTCGGCTACAAACCGTTGATCGTGGCCGGATGCTTGCTGCGTACCGGCGGCTTCGCGCTGCTGGTCTTCGCCGAATCCCTGCCCGCGGTGTTGATCGCTTCCGCGGCGACCGGCTTCGCGGGCGCGTTGTTCAATCCGGCCGTGCGCGCCTATCTGGCCGCTGACACCGGCGAGCGCCGCGTCGAGGCGTTCGCGGTCTTCAACATGTTCTATCAAGCGGGCATCCTCGCCGGACCGCTGGTCGGGCTGGCGTTGATGGCGGTCGACTTCCGCGTCACCGCCGGGGTCGCGGCGGCGGTGTTCGCCGCGTTGACCATCGCTCAGCTGTTCGCCCTGCCCGCCCGCCGCGGTGAAGCCCCGGCCGAGAAGACCTCGGTGCTCGACGACTGGCGCCGGGTCATGTCCAACCGGCGGTTCCTGGCGTTCTCGGTAGCGATGATCGGCTCGTATGTCTTGTCGTTCCAGGTGTATCTGGCCTTGCCATTGCAAGCGGAATTCATCGCCGGGGCACGCTCGCAAACCCTGGTCTCGGCCTTGTTCGTGGTTTCCGGCGTCGTCGCTGTCGCCGGTCAGCTGCGCATCACCGCGTGGTTGCGTGCCCGCTGGGGGCCGGGCAAGAGCCTGGTCGCCGGCATGGCCGTGCTCGCTGCGGCGTTCATCCCCTTGATCATCGTGCCCACCACGGGGCTTTTCGGCACCGTGGCCGCGGTGACCGCGCTGCTGGTCACCACCACGCTGCTGGCGATCGGCACGGCGGCGGTGTTCCCGTTCGAGATGGACACCGTGGTCTCGCTGTCGGGAAACAAGCTGGTCGCCACCCACTACGGCTTCTACAACACCGTCGTCGGCGTCGGCATCCTGGTCGGCAACCTGGCCACCGGTACCCTCGTCGGCGCCGCGCGCGACGCCGGACTGGACTGGGTCGTCTGGGCGGGCTTGACCGCGATCGGCGTCATCGCCGCCTACGCCTTGGCCCGGCTGGAACGCTCAGACCGCACCGCGACCACGCCCGAGCAGCACGTCACCGGACGTCATCGACTGCCCAGCGGACGCCACCGGCTCACCGAACCCGCCTTTGCGGGCTCGGATCCGGTAACCACCCCACTGCGCCGCCGACCCGGGCACGGCGTCGAACCGATGAATCGGCTCGGTACAGCGACCAAGCTCCGACCGACGGCCGAGTCCGACCAGCGCACCTACCGCCGACAGCCCCTACCGCCACGGCCTCGGCCAGCAGCCGGTGAAGACCGCCTCGGCCCCGGGCCTCGCATCCCGAACGGCGCGCCGCGCCCGTGGCCGGGTTCGGAGCCCGAGCGACGCGGACACCGCCGGGTCCTACCACCGCCGCCCCGCACACACCCCTCTGCCGAGGACCGGCGCTCGCGTTATCCCGCCACCGGACCGGAAACCAGGCGGTGAGGCCCGCCTGGTTCCACAGCCAGGCCGGTGATGTCGTCGAGCGCCGGGGCCCTCCCATCGGGTCCCGGCTCCCGATCGTTGCTCACCACCTACTCAAGGAAATATGACATGACCACAGTTCTGCGGCGCCTGGCCGTCACCTTCGGTGCCGCTGCGGCCGCCACCGTGTTCGCCGGCGGTATCGCCTCGGCGCACCTGGGTGTCGAAGCCCCCGGCGCCAAGCAAAACACCTCCGCGGTATTGACCTTCCGCATCTCCAATGAATCCGAGCAGGCCTCGACCACCGCGTTGACCGTCGAGCTGCCCGGTCTCAAAACCGCGCGTACCGAACCTCTGCCCGGGTGGACGGCCACGGTGAACCGGGATGCGGCCAAGATGGCGACCTCGGTCACCTGGACCGCGGATCCAGGTTCCGGTGTCGGCCCGGGCCAGTTCCAGCGTTTCGATCTCTACGCCGGGCCGCTGCCCACCAAGGACTCCGTCGCCTTCCGGGCCGTGCAGACCTACAGCGACGGCAAGGTCGTCACCTGGGACCAGCCCAGCGCCGAGGGCGCACCCGAACCGGAGTTCCCGCTGCCGGTCCTGGCTCTGGCACCCGCTCCCGCCGGTGACGGACACGGGCACTCCCACGCCGCCGCCCCGGCGGCCCAGGACGAGCACGATTCCGAGACCGGCACTGATTCGGCGACTCGCTGGATGGCTGCGGGCGGGCTGGGCTTGGGCGTGATCGCCGCGGCCGCCGCGGTGGCCGCACTGGCACGCACCCGCCGCACCTCTCGATAGTCGCTGAGCGGCCAGTGGGTGCAGATGCAGAAAACCACCGCGCTAGCACTCACTGGCCTGGTCAGGGGCCACGCATGGCACTGTTCGGGGTCGTGGCGGCATTCGCCGAGAATCGGGCAGCACGTTGTCGGCTTTGCGATGCCGCCATGCCTTCGCCCCGGGCAGCGCCGCGCTCACCGAGCTCAGTGGAGCCCGGAGTGCCGGACTGTGAAGTCTCAGCCTGAGTTGAGGCCGCTAGCGGTGGTGGCGTCGAGGGCAATCGAACACGACCGTAGTGATCGCGGGTGGGCTGCGCTTCCTACTGGCTCGCTTAGTAGGATCACGGCGTGATCTTCGCGCCGATGACTGCACGACGAGTCGCGCTGCTGCGGCTTGCGGTGGCGCTGTCGGCGTTCGTCGCGATCGCCCTCGTGCACGGGGCGCAGTGCCAGACCGGCATGCCGATGGGGATGATGGCGCACTCGGCCGCCATGGTCGGTGGTGTGGCGGGTCAGTGTGGTGGTGCGCAGGTCGGTGATGCCGGTTTCCACGAGCATGACCACGGCCCTGATTCCAGGGTGGGCGTCCAGGCTGCCGATACGCCGTTGACGGTGGCCGACGATGCCGTGCCTGCCCCGCCGGTGGGTCTGGTGATGGCGTGTTTGGCGGCATTCCTGGCGATGCTGGCGACACTCGCCTTTCCGCGGCGCGACGTCGTTGCCACTGTGCTTCGCCGAGCCCCGGATGTCGCGATGATACGGGTGCGGGCGGTCCTGCCGCGTGCACCGACCTTGGTCGAACTCTGCGTGTTGCGGACATAGGAGCGGGCGCCCGGGATGTGTCCGATGTTGTGACCGTCTCGGGTCTCGCGCCGCCGACTCTGTCGTCGGCGCGATCTGTCATGCCGTTGTCTTTCCTTTCCTCGCAGGAGTCTTCGTGAATCTTTTTCCTGTTCTGGTGACCGGCTTGTTCGCCGGCGGTGTGTCGTGTGCTGCCGTGCAAGGCGGTCTGCTCACCGGTCTGATCACCCGTCAGCGCGCCGCCACCGCGGCGGGTATCGGCGCTGCATCGGCCTCCGACAGTGCCGCTGGGACAACGACGGGCCAGCCGCGTTGGGGCCAACGGGTCGTCGATGATCTCGCCCCGGTCGGCGGGTTCCTTGCCGGGAAACTGTTGTCGCACACCGTACTCGGCGCGGTCCTGGGTGCCGTCGGAGGTGCCGTGCAGTTGTCGACCGGTGCCCGGACCTGGCTGCAGATCGGGGCCGGGCTGTTGATCATCGTCTTCGGTCTCGCGCAGCTGGGCGTGCCGGGGTTCCGGGGCATCGTGGTCGAACCACCCGCGTCCTGGATGCGGGTACTGCGCAAGCGGGCACGATCGCAGGCCGCGCTTGCTCCGGCGGTGCTAGGTGTCTCGACGGTCCTGATCCCGTGCGGGGTGACGCTGTCGGTGGAGGCGCTGGCCTTGGCCTCGGGCTCACCGTGGTGGGGTGCGGCGATCATGGCGGTCTTCGTGCTTGGTACCAGCCCGCTGTTCGCGATCCTCGGATACGCCGCCCGGGTCGCGGCC
The DNA here is from genome assembly GCA_019930625.1 of Nocardia asteroides. NCBI lineage: Bacteria > Bacillati > Actinomycetota > Actinomycetes > Mycobacteriales > Nocardiaceae > Nocardia > Nocardia asteroides. The sequence continues at coordinate 1,077,460 of CP082844.1, read as the reverse complement.
ACGGTGTGGCGGGGCAGACTGGCCCTGGCCACCGGTGTCGTGGTGCTCGCGATGGGCTTCTACACACTCAACGGCGGCCTCGAGCTCGCCGGTTCGCCGCTGGCGGCCAGCCGGATCACCGAGTCGATCGGATTCGAACCCCCAGCAGCAGACGCCTCGGCCGCTGTCGTCGCCGACGGTGTGCAGACCCTGACAATCACCGCCAAGACCGGCTCCTACGGTCCCAAGAATATCGAAGCCGTCTCGGGCATCCCGACCACGCTCGTCGTCAAGACCAACCGAACACAAGGATGTATCCGGTCGATGGTCGTCCCGAGCCTCGGCATCACCGCGATGCTGCCGACCAGCGGCGAAACCCGCATCGACGTCGGCACTTTGCAGCCCGGCCGCTTGGACTACACCTGCGGTATGGGCATGTACTCGGGCATGATCACCATCCTCTGAAGGGACAACTCCGCATGACCACCCACATTTTCCGGATCGAGGGCATGCACTGCGGCAGCTGCGCACTGCTCATCGACGACACCCTCGAAGACCTGCCCGGCGTGGCCGGCACGCAGACTTCGATGAAGAAGGGCCGCAGCACCGTGGAGCTCGATGTCGCGGTCACCACCGTCGAGGACGTGATCGCCGCGATCACCGAGTTGGGCTACACCGCGGCGGTCACTCGATAGTTACGGGACCGGCCAGGGTTGGGTCAGCAGGTCGGCGTTGATCTGCTGGCGCACCCACAACCCCAGCACCGCGACCACGGCGACGATCCGCAACACGCGCCCCATTCCTGGACGCAGCGCGATCTGTAACCAGCGGCCGGTGAGCACCCCGACCGCGCCGCGCGCCAGGGCAAGCAGGGCGACGACGGCGAGGACAAGGACGCCGGGATTGTAGCGAAGAGACTCCGACACTTCGCCGGTCAGCAGCAGGTAGGTGGCCCGGGTTCCGCCGCAGAAAGGGTCCATGAGCCCGAGGAAATGCGTCGGCCCGTGCAGATCAACCGATGGGACACCGACAACCCGCAGCGCCGCGGCGCCGCCGAGGAATACGAGAGCGGACAGCGTCAGCCACTGCAAACGGTCACCACCGGGCCAGCGGGCGGCGTCGGGGACCAAGGACCGGCCTGCCATCATCGACTCCTTCACCTTCCTGGATACAAAACAGTAGTTCACAAGACGCCGAACAACCGCCAGCGCGATCGCCGGACGCTGAGCCGAGCTTGCCCCGCGACCGGCGGGCCCTTGCCGGGTTCAGGTGCCCAGCGCGCAGACACCGATCCCACCTGCCGCGGCCAGGGTCGCCATCATCGGTCCCAGGACGACCGCGGCGATAGCGGCCGAGGCGGCGACACGACTGATCCGGGTGGGTGCCGGGGGATCCGCGAGGCGGCGGACCCGATCGACCAGCCCCACTTCGGTGGCCGCGACCGGGGCCGTGCCGTGATTGTCTGCCAAGGTCACCAGCGCCTCGCAGACAGTGATGGGTCCGTAGATGTCGGCGGCGGCGTCGTCGGCGATCATCTCGGTCAGGCGCGCCACCTGCGCGGCGCCGGTGGCGAACAACTCGATGCGGGGGAACACCGAGGCGAGTGCTCGGGTGAAGGCGAGTAGCAGGTGGTGGCGTCCACGCAGGTGAGCGCGTTCGTGGGCCATGACCGCGGCCAGTTGTTCCTCGTCGAGGGTGGCGACGATGCCCTGGGTCAACACGATGGTGTTCGGGTTGCCTGCCACCGAATAGGCCGCCGGTTCGGGATGATCGAGCACCACCGCGTCGTGGCGGTCATGACGGCGACCGACCATCCGTGCCGCCTGCGCATGCTGGTGAGTCACCGATCGAGCCCGGACCAGCGAACGGCACAGCCGCCACGCCGCGACGAAAGCCGCGAGCACCGCCAGTCCTGCCAGCGTCCACAAGCCGATCTGGACAGCGGTTCCGTACGAGCCGGCCGCGGCGTCGTGTAGTTGCCTGAAACAACGTCCGAGATCCAGATGTTGATCTGCGAGCAGATCGCGAACGACATCGACGCCGAGGAAGGCAACCACGACCGCCCAGGACAACAGGACCGAGACGATCGCGCTGAGCCAGGCTACGAGGCCCAAGCGGGGATGTTGCCCGTCGCCGGCCGTGCGCAGCAACAGTGGCGGCGCCAGCACCGCCACGACCACGGTGTAGGCCAGTAGGCACAGCGCCACACTCATGAGAGCGCCCGCAGCGAATCGGTTTCAACGATCGCGACCGTACGCACAGACATCGATGGCACCGATTGGCTCCTCTGCCGGATCAAGATACGGGCGTTGCCCACAGCGTTTGCGGCTCGCCGCCATACTATCGGCCCCCGAGGGCGACCGATGATTGCGCTGCTGCGGCGCCGGTGCTGGTCCTCCGCCGGGAGCTTGCATTCCACGAGCCTACTATCTACTATCTACTGACGTAGATAGTACTTGCGCCGTTCTCGGCGCGGGCGCCCCTAAGAGCCAGGGGTGTTGGCCACGGCCCTCGGCGCGCGATCCCCTCATCTCGCGCGCTCGGGGCCGGCCTTCGGGAGTGAGGGCGACGACTCGTGGCGTCGCCCTCACTTTTGTTCTACCAGCGTTCTATCGGCAAAGGCCGCCCGAGCCGTCCGCCGTATCGCCGCCCACGGCGAACACGGGCCGAGTTTCCCGCCATGGCCCTGTCGCCGAAAGTGGTGCCGCATCCTGGGTTCCGGTCAGCTGACGGTGATTTCGGTGCTCATGCCGAGTTCTCGATGGTTTCCCACCGAGCACCATAGCGTGTAGGTGCCGGGCTCCAGATCGACGGCCAGCTCGCCGGATCCGCCCTTTTCGATCCGCGGTGTGCGTCGCGACTCCACGCCTGGGCCCTCGATCACGAGATCGTGGGAGACCGATCCCGAGTTTTCGACGACGAACGTGTACGCGCCCGCCGTCGATGGAGGGTTGGATATGTTGATGGAGAATTCGTTCTCGTTGACCGCGATCTGTGTCGAGTTGGCCGAGGTCGATGTGAGGCCGGATTCTCGAGCGGCGCCGGGATCCCCGCCCCCAGAGCTACATGCCGCCAACGTCAGTGCCGACAGCGCGGCCAGTGTCGTAAACGCCCGGCATTTCGTCCACCCGCCTCGTCTGGGCGTCATGGCGTCTCCCTGATGTCCACATAGACCGAGCTTGTCGCCAATTCCACAGATTACTCTCTTGACCGGCGAGGGTCTATGGACGCGCAAGCGGCGGCGATGCCTCTCACCGCATGGCGCTGGAGCAGCCGGAGTCGTTGCAGCGCTGCGATCGTGGATCGCTGCGGTTGGTCGAACTGCCCGGCGAATGCCGACAGTGATCGCAACGTCCGCGTCCGAATGTGGATCGCCGAACGGGGGCCGCGCGGGCCCAGATCGGCCGATGGGCCTGTGCCAGGGGACGCCGAGCTGTTGCATTCCTCGGCAGCCCTGACTACCGTTCTACTGAGTAGAATAGTACTTGTGCCGAAATGGTGATCCCGGCACAGGGACACCCCCCAGAACCTGGGGTGTCGGCTGGGGCGGAGGCGTGCGATTTCCTTCATCTCGCCTCCGTCCCCGTCATCGAAAAAGCGGTAGGTGACGAGGTCGGGGCGTCACCCCCGCCCTTCTCCGGCAGCTGCCTGTTCGCGACGGGGCTGCCGCGTGCGTGATGCAGTTCGGCCGGCGCCTTCTCAGGCCAGCAGATGTCGGTCCACTGTCGCGCGCATCGCACTTCGCCTCCCGTGTGTCGGCTCCGGGTGCGAGGGAATCGACGCGGCCTGAGTGGTCACCGAAGAGCAGCAGCGCGCAATACCCGTGGGGGGTATGATGGTCGTCATGCGGTCGGAGGCACCGCAGAGCTAGGAGATGATCAGCGATGACCACCACAACTGTGACCGTGACCGGAATGACCTGCGGCTGCTGCGCGAATTCGGTGAACAAAGTAGTCGGCAAGATTGCGGGTGTCACTGCGGTGGAGGCCGACTTCGCCAGCGGGCGCGTGACCATCGACGCGACGGACACCGTCGAGCGAAGCGTCATCGCCGCTGCTGTCAGCGAGGCCGGCTATCAGCTTGCCGACTGATCGAACCTGTCACTACCTCTAGCCAGATTTCCCCAGTACGGAACGGAGCCTGCAATGGGCACCACGACGCAATCCTCCACCCGGATCGAGTTGGCGATCGGTGGCATGACGTGTGCGTCGTGCGCCAATCGGATCGAGAAGAAACTGAACAAGCTCGACGGGGTCACCGCCACGGTCAACTACGCCACGGAGAAGGCGCGCGTGGAATACTCCGGCGTCCTCACGCCCGAGGACCTGGTGGCCACGGTCGAGGAAGCCGGTTACACCGCCGCGCTCCCGACCTCGAAGGCCGGGAAACCGGACGCGTCATCAGCCGCTTCCGGAGGCGACGACCCGACGGCCTCATTACGGCAACGTCTGCTCGTCTCGCTGGTCCTGACAGTGCCGGTGATCGCCATGGCGATGATTCCGGCACTGCAGTTCACCAACTGGCAGTGGCTGTCGCTGACACTGGCCGCGCCGGTGGTGATCTGGGGTGCCTTGCCCTTCCACAGGGCGGCCTGGACCAACTTGCGCCACGCCACCGCCACGATGGACACCCTCATCTCCATCGGCACGCTCGCCGCGCTCGGCTGGTCGCTGTATGCACTGTTCTGGGGCACTGCCGGTATGCCGGGCATGACGCACCCGTTCGAACTGACCATCGCCCGCGAAGGTGGGGCCGGGAACATCTATCTAGAGGTGGCGGCCGGAGTCACCACCTTCATTCTCGCCGGACGTTACTTCGAGGCCCGATCCAAGCGGCAGGCCGGTGCCGCGCTGCGAGCGTTGCTGGAGCTCGGCGCCAAAGACGTATCGGTGCTGCGCGACGGTAAGGAACAGCGCATACCCGCCGAGCAGCTCGCCGTGGGCGACCTGTTCGTCGTGCGCCCCGGCGAGAAGATCGCCTCCGACGGCGTCGTGATGGAAGGCTCCTCGGCGGTCGACGCCTCGATGCTGACCGGGGAATCGGTGCCCGTCGAGGTCAGCGTCGACGACGCGGTGGTCGGCGCCACCGTCAACGTCGGCGGCCGGATCGTGGTGCGTACCAGCCGTGTCGGCTCTGACACTCAGCTGGCCCAGATGGCCAAGCTGGTGGAGGAAGCTCAGAACGGCAAAGCCCAGGCGCAGCGGCTGACCGACAAGATCGCCGGCATCTTCGTCCCCATCGTGATCGCCCTGTCGGTGGTGGCCCTGGGGTTCTGGCTCGGCACCGGAGGTTCGGTCGCCGCGGCCTTCACCGCCGCGGTCGCCGTGCTGATCATCGCCTGCCCCTGCGCCCTCGGCCTGGCCACGCCCACCGCGCTGATGGTCGGTACCGGCCGCGGTGCCCAGATGGGTGTCCTGATCAAGGGCCCGGAGGTGCTGGAATCGACCCGGCGGGTCGACACCGTGGTGCTGGACAAGACCGGGACCGTCACCACCGGCAAGATGAGCCTGCTCAAGGTGTATGCCGCCGACGGCGAGGACGAGTTGCAGATCCTGGAGCTGGCCGGAGCGCTCGAGGATTCCTCCGAGCACCCGATCGCGCAGGCGATCGCCAAGGCCGCCCGGGACAAGCTCGGCGACCTCGCGCCGGTGCAGGGCTTTGCCAACGTCGAGGGCCTGGGTGTGGAGGGCGTAGTCGATGACCGCAGGGTTGTCGTCGGGCGTCGCCGAATGCTGGCGCAGCGAGCGCAAAGCCTGGACTCGGACTTGGAACGAGTCATGGCCGTCGCCGAATCCGAGGGGAAAACGGCCGTCGTGGCGGCCTGGGACGGGAAGGCGCGCGGTGTCCTGGTCGTCGCCGATACGGTGAAACCGACCTCCGCCGACGCGACAACCCAACTGCGTGCGCTGGGGCTGACACCGATCTTGCTGACCGGCGACAACGCGGCCGCGGCGCGGGCCATCGGCGAGGAGGTCGGCATCGAGGAGGTGATTGCGGAGGTGCTGCCGCGCGAGAAGGTCGATGTCATCACGAAGCTGCAAGCCCAGGGCAAGGTCGTCGCGATGGTCGGAGACGGCGTCAACGACGCGGCGGCTCTGGCCCAGGCCGACCTCGGTCTGGCCATGGGAACCGGCACCGACGTGGCGATCGAGGCCAGTGACCTGGCTCTGGTCCGAGGCGATCTGCGGGCCGCGGCGGACGCGATCCGGTTGTCGCGCAAGACGCTCGGCACCATCAAGGGCAACCTGTTCTGGGCGTTCGCCTACAACGTTGCCGCCTTGCCGCTGGCGATGGCAGGTCTGCTCAACCCCATGCTCGCCGGTGCGGCGATGGCGTTCTCGTCGGTGTTCGTGGTGAGCAACAGTCTGCGTTTGCGAGGCTTCCGCTCCAGCAACAGCTGACGGGCGAATGCCGCTCTGACGCCACGCCGTACAGCGCTGCGCAGCGAGCTGGCGTGGCTGTCGGGCCGCGATATACGCAATCAGTTGATGTCGATTGTCCCGTCGAAGATCAATGGCGTCGCGCCCGGCTGGCATCCCCGGAAGCTGTTCGTCGGCATCGGGACTCCGTAGCCGATCCGGCTCGGTTCCCCGTTGACGCCCTTGGTGACAGTGATCTGGATGGCCATCGAGTCCGGTGCGAACATCATGACCGGTTCGGCGGTTGTGATCGGATAGATCAGCGAGACGGTGTTTCCGTTGATCGTCAGACAGGTCACCGGGCCGGTCACGCGTACCGGTAGCGGCATATTCCCCAACCGGCCGCTCGCGACGTAGGTGCCCGTCGCCGGTCCATCGCCGGTGCCTTGGGCGTCGATGTGGAGCACGTTCATGCCTGCTACTTGCATATTGCCGTCGATCGAGACCGAGCCTGGGTCAGCGGCGGCCGCTCCAGCACTCGCGGCTATCGCTGCGGACGCCAGGGCCGCGGATGCGGCGAGTCGAGTGAGCTGAGCAATCATTGGTATGCCTCCTCAGTCAGTGTTCCCTGCGAGCCGCATACCCGGCATCCAGGCGTTCACGCGACCCTCTGCCCCTGACACGTCGTGCCGGTACCGACACTGACCTGTCCCCATTGTGTGCAACGGGGACAGGTCGCTGGGGATGCGAAACTGCGCGTCACGCTACGCCTCGTCTCCGTAGTTCCGGTGAAGGCTTTGTCGCCAGGCGCGTCACGTCATTGCTGGTACCGGTGGATTGTCGGTGCGATCAGGCCAGATCGACCAAGACGACCTTGGCGGCGCCGACTACCTTCTCGATCCACGCTTTCGTTTCCGCGGAGACCTCCTTGTCGACCCGGAGGACAACGGTGGCGCCTGCGGCATCGACATCCTGTGCCAACTGGGCAGCCTTGATGTCGACTCCGGCCTGGCCGAGAACCGTTCCGATGTAACCCAATTGACCTGGGCGGTCCTCGTAGTTGAGGATGGCCAGGTTCAGGCCCTCGGCGCGCATGTCGTAGTTGCGGCCGTTGATGTTGACGATCTTCTCGACCAGGTTCGGCTCGGTCAGCGTGCCGGCCACGTTCAGGGTCGAGCCGTCGCCGAACACGGCGCGCAGGTCGACGACGCTGCGGTGGTTCGGGCTCTCGGTAGCGGTGGTGACCTCGGCGGTGATGCCGCGCTCCTTGGCCAGCGCCGGGGCGTTGACGAAGGTGACCTGGTCCTCGACCAGCGCCGAGAACACCCCGCGCAGCGCGGACAGCTCCAGCACGGCCACGTCCTGCGAGGCCAGCTCGCCGCGGACCTGCACCTCGACGCTGACGGGCAGCTCGTTGGCGATGGCGCCCAGCAGCGCGCCCTGCTTGCGGACCACGTCGAGCCACGGCGCGACGACGTCGTTGACGGCGCCACCGGTGACGTTCACCGCGCCCGGCACGAACTCACCGGCCAGCGCCAGCAGCACCGACTTGGCGACATCGGTGCCCGCGCGGTCCTGGGCCTCGGCGGTGGAGGCGCCCAGGTGCGGGGTCACGACGACCTCGGGCAGCTCGAACAGCGGGCTGTCGGTGCACGGCTCGGTCTCGAACACGTCCAGACCGGCGGCACGCACGTGACCGGACTTGATCGCGTCGGCCAGCGCCTGCTCGTCGATCAGGCCACCGCGCGCGGCGTTGACGATGATGACGCCCGGCTTGGTCTTGGCCAGGGTCTCGGCGTTGAGCATGCCCTTGGTCTCGGGGGTCTTGGGCAGGTGGATGGAGATGAAGTCGGCGCGCTCGAGCACCTCTTCCAGGCTCAGCAGTTCGATGCCCAGCTGGGCGGCGCGCGCGGGCGAGGTGTAGGGGTCGTAGGCGACGATCTTGGTCTCGAACGCGGCGAGACGCTGCGCGAACAGCTGGCCGATGCGGCCGAGGCCGATGACGCCGACGGTCTTGCCGAGGATCTCGACACCGTTGAACTTGCTGCGCTTCCAGGTCTTCTCGCGCAGGGTCGCGTCGGCGGCCGGGATCTGGCGCGCGGCGGCGAGCAGCAGGGTGACGGCGTGCTCGGCGGCGGTGTGGATGTTGGAGGTCGGGGCGTTGACGACCATCACGCCACGCTCGGTGGCGGCGGGCACGTCGACGTTGTCGAGGCCGACGCCGGCACGGGCGACGATCTGGAGCTTCTTGCCCGCCTCGAGCACCTCGGCGTCGACGGTGGTCGCGGAACGCACGAGCAGCGCGTCGGCCTCGGGCACCGCGGCGAGCAGGGCCGGGCGGTCGGGGCCGTCGACCCAGCGAACCTCGACACCGTCACCGAGCGCGTCGACGGTCGACTGGGCGAGCTTGTCGGCGATCAGAACTACAGGACGGCCTGCTTGGCTCACTGTGGGGTACTCCTCTGTGCTGGGTTCGACGATGAGTTCGTGTCGAACGGATACGAGTATCTACGTAGTTAGACAGTAGATACGGGCTCGGTGTGTAGCAACCGATCCGAGGTGTGGCGCGCGCCATGTACTGCTGGGTGCCGGGTCCTGAGACTGCGAGACGATCGCCCCGTGACCGGTCGAGTCCGCCGGTGCGCTGCGGTTTCGCAGCCCGGTGGCCGGGTAATGCACCGACGACCAGCTGAAACTTGTCGTCGAGGAGGAATTTCATGGGTACCGTCGCTGAACTGCTCGACTCGTATCCGGCCGATCTCGGCCAGGTCGACCGGAACGTGCTTGCCACGTGCATCGAACGATGTTTCGAATGCGCACAGGCTTGTACCGCGTGCGCGGATGCCTGCTTGAGCGAGCGGGGAGTGGCCGAAATGGTCAAGTGCATCAGATCCGATCTCGACTGCGCCGACATCTGTGACACCACGGGAAGAGTGTTGTCGCGTCACACCGGCTACGACGCGAACTTGACCCGAGCGGTTCTCGAAGCGTGCGCGACGGCGTGCGCGAGCTGCGCGGATGAATGCGAACGCCATACCGCCCACGAACACTGCCGTGTCTGCGCGCAGGCATGTCGGCGCTGTGAAGCGGCGTGCCGGGAATTGATCGCAGCTCTCGGCTGAACACCGACTCGGCGCGCCCGGGCAGTCGAGCCGCATATCCGGCGCCGCCACCACGGCGCAGGTATGCGGAAATGAATCATGTTCACGTCGATGGCGGGCACCCGAGAGCGAAGCTACGTAGGAAAATCGTAGAAACCGTCGGCTTTGCCCGGTAAGCGCGCCGGGATCTCTCCTCCGCAGGCTTAGGTTCCCTCACGCCTTTCGGGCGCCCAGGGCAGAGACGAGCGCCACCGACACCAAGGCGGACAGCACGACCGTCCCGGCGGTGAGTTCTGCCGACCACGCGACTCCCGGGCCGAGTTGCAAGGCCACGAACTGCACCGACCACAGCGCCGCCGGGAGCACGACCGCGACCATGGCTGCTGTTGGCACCCGGGGCACCCAGGCTGTGGATACCGCGACGAGTCCTTCGATGATCAGCCCGGCGATGACGGCGGCCACCACGACCGAGGGCCGGGTGAAGTTCTGCACGGTCTGGGCGAGGACGGCCAACCCGGTGACGATGGCGGTGATCGCACCGACGGGCAATCGCCGACGCTTCAGCAGCAGTGCGATCGGCACCACGACCAGCACGGTGGTGATCAGGTAGGCGCCGAGCCCGGCCTGGGCCGGGATCTCGGTGGCGTAGTGCTCGGGGGTGCCCTCGGGAAAGTCCTCGACCGCGCGCAGTGGCGCGTCGGTGGTGAACGCGGAGACGTAGCTGAGGGCGAAGCCGATGATCCCGGTGATCGCGGCGGCGGCAATGACAGCGGGCGGGGCCCAGGCCGGTGCTGAGGGCTGTTTGATCTGGATCGCGCGCAGTGGGCCGGAGAACAGCAGCACGGCCCCGGTGAACAGGAGTAGGTGAGTCGGGCTAACCAACGCGTCGAGCCCGGATTCGACCCCGAACCTCAGATGCCACGCCATGTCCGCGGCCCCGGCGGCGGAGAAAACGCCGACCCCGGCCAGTGACCAACCGTACCCCCGGGGCATCGACACCGCTGCCGACATCAGCGATCGACCTGCGTTGCGGCGCCGCACGCCCATCGCCAACAGCAGGGCAGCCGCTGCGCCGACGCCGGAATACAACAGAAGATGCCACCAGGTGAAGAACGAGTCCGGTAGATCCAGGTAGTGCGCACGCCCGTCCAGGTGTACGGCCACGACGATCCAGACGCTCGTGGCGGCCATGGCGAGGTCCTCGCCTCGGGTGCTGTCGGCGGTTCGCGCCTCGATGCCGGCGCGATCACTCCATTGCGTTTTCACCACGGCCAGGCCCCTTTCCGGTTCGATGCGAGTCCCGGTGACCCACGTCACCAATATACCCCCACTAGGTATATGGGTAAATGGCGTGATACCTATACCCCCTAGGGGTTTACATTCACGAGATGATGTCGTAGCGTCTCTCCTCGGAAAGCAACGCCACACAAGGAGGCCCGGCCATGAGCACCACAACCACCACGAGCACCTATGTCGTTTCGGGCATGTCCTGTGGCAGCTGCGTCGGCAAGGTCAGCGCCGGACTCGAAAAGCTCTCCGGCATCGACGACGTCGACATCGATCTGACCAGCGGCGCGGTCACCGTCACCGGCGCCAGCGCCGCAGACGCCGCACTGATCCAGGCCACCGTCGAAAACCTCGGCTACGAACTCGTCCAGAGCTGACCCCGGCCGGTCGTCGTGTCCCCGCGTGACACGACGACCGGGAATCGGGGGCCCGCAGCGTCCCATGACGGTCGCCACCCTCAGCTAGACCCGGTGCCCCGCACCGACACAGGACCAGAAGGACACCCCCGATGACCTCGTTGTTCGCCCACCGCGACTACCTGCGGTTGTTCACCGCGCAGATGACCGCGCTGTTCGGTACCGGCTTGACCACCGTCGCGCTCGGACTGCTCGCCTACGAACTCGCCGGCGCCGACGCCGGCGCGGTGCTCGGCACCGCACTGACGATCAAGATGCTCGTCTACGTCACCGTTGCCCCGATCGTGGCCGCCTATGCCGACCGTTTCCCGCGAAGGCTGTTCCTGGTCGCGCTCAACATGATCCGTGGCGGGGTCGTGCTGGCGTTGCCCTTCATCGACCAGATCTGGCAGATCTATGTCCTGATCGCGATCCTGCAAACCGCCTCGGCCGCGTTCACTCCGACCTACCAGGCCGTGATTCCCGACATCCTGCCCGACGAACGTGACTACACCCGCGCGCTGTCGGCCGCTCAGCTCGCCGCGACCATGGAAACGCTGCTCAGCCCCATGCTGGCCGCGGCCGCGTTGACCCTGATCAGCTTCCACTGGCTGTTCGTCGGCACCGCCATCGGCTTCGCCGTCTCGGCCGCCCTGGTGGTCTCGACCCGCATCCCTGACGCCGGAGCAACGACCCAGGGCAGCTTCGCGAAGCGGATCGCGGTGGGCATGCGGATCTTCGCCGCCACACCACGGCTGCGCGGGCTGCTGGGGCTGAACCTGGTCGTCGCCGCGGCAGGCTCGGTGATCATGGTCAACACCGTCAACTACGTCCGCGACACCCTCGGCGGATCACAGACCGGCGTCGCGATGCTGTTGGCCGCCAACGGCTTCGGAACGATGATCATCGCGCTGTCGCTGCCGCGAGTACTCGACCGCACCGGTGCCCGCCCAGTGATGCTGGCCGGCGCCGCGACCCTGATCCTCGGGCTCGGGTCGGCCATCGCCCTCTCGACCGCCGACGCCGGCCAGTGGCGGTGGGCCGCCGCGAGCGCGGTATGGGCACTCATCGGCGCCGGCACCGCCGGCGTGCTCACCCCCACCGGCGCGATCCTGCGGCGCTCCTCGCAGCCGGCCGATCGCGCGGCACTGTTCGCCGCCCAGTTCTCGCTGTCGCACCTGGCCTGGCTGCTCACCTACCCGATCGCGGGATGGCTGACCAGCGCCGCCGGATTCACCACCACCTGGGTGGTGCTGATCGGCCTGGCAGGGCTCGGCGCCACCGTCGCGGTACGGAACTGGCCACGCAACGAACCCGCCGAGATCACCCACCTGCACGAGGTCGGCACCATCGACCCCGCCCGCCTCGCCGACGCGATCCGCATCAGCGACCGCATCTACCAGCACACCCACCCGTTCGTCATCGACGACGCACACCGGCGTTGGCCGCGCGAAGCACGCGAACCAGTCCTCGTCGGATAGCCGAAAGAGGATCCATCGACATCACATAACCAGGCTCTGAGCATGTGATCGAGAAAAGAGGGTGGGGCTGCACAACCAAGTGAGGCCCCACCCTTTCCTGAAAGCGGAGGCAACGATGCACACCTTCACAGCGGTGATCCTGCGGATTGCCCGCCATCCCGCCGCCCGAACCGCCGCGGCGTGCGTTCTGGCTTGCGGCGCCGAAGCCCTCCGCGTCGCGCTCGCGGGCCAGCCTGTCAAGCCTCAGCGCCGCTTCGAATCCACCGGCCCGTAGAACCGCAGGGCGGCGCAGGCCACAGGGCTTCGAGGGGGCCGGACCACGCTTACTTTTGTCCCAGAAGAGTTTCCATCTGCGTGATCTCTTGCTGCTGTGTGGCCACGATGGTCTCTGCCATTTGTTTGGCCTGGGAGTTGGTTCCGGAGGCGATTTCGGTTTGGGCCATCTCCACCGCCCCGCGGTGATGGTCGATCATCATCTGCAACCACATCTTGTCGAACTCCGGCCCCGACATCGCCTCGAGCGAGGACATCTGCTCCGGCGACATCATTCCGGGCATGTCATGGTTCATCGCCCCACCGGCGGGGTCGGGCTTCCCAGCGCTGGCCAGCAGCGATTGAATCTGGGTCATCTCAGGCTGCTGGGCTGCCTTGATCCCGGCCGCGAGGTCGATGACCTGCTGGTCCTGGGATCGTGAAGGGACCAGCTCGGCCATCTGCACGGCCTGCTCGTGGTGCGGGTACATCATCTGCAGAAACGTTACGTCGGCGTCATTGAAGGTGCCGGCCTGGGCGGTGCCGGTAGCCGCACTCGTCGAGACGGCGGGTGTCGTTGAGGAATGGTGGACCGGTGCCGAATCGTCGTCATTCCCGCAGCCGGCAACGACCAGCGCGACCAATCCGATACACGGAACGAGCCTTCGAGCGATGATGGAACGTCGAGACATGTGAACTCCTCAGGAGTGGGACATGATCTTCTCGTCGAAACACAAACCAGCGGCCCGCGCGGGACCCACGCAGGGCCGCGCAGATATCGGTGGCTCCCGACGGACAGTGCAGCACAGCCTAACCCTTTTGGCGTCGTTCACATCGGCATGGACGGGAACATCATGTTCCACATGTCGCGCAGCATGTTCATCATCTGCATGCACATCCCGGGCATCACTGTTCACCTCCTCGCGCACACCCCCACAAGGCGCGATTACCCTCGACCGCTGGAAATATTCGCCGCGCCTGCTGCTGCTCGGCGGATGTTCAGGCGGGTCCCAATCCAGCCCGGATCACTGTGATCAGCCGGGCTACCGCAGCGTCGGATGATGCCGCGACGGCGGCATCCAACGCATGTAGGCAATAGATTGCCAGCTCATCGGCAGGGGTATCCGTCCTCACCGTCCCGGTCGCGGCGGCGGCGGCCACCGCCTCGGTCACCAACTGGCGAAGTCGTTGTTCGGCGTGGTCGACGTGCGGGCCGCTGTGGTGCACCATCGCGCCGAGATCGCTGTCGTGACGGTGCCTGGACTCGCGAAGAATCCGCGCATAGGCGCCCAACAGGGCATCCAGTCGTCGGGACGGATCGGATTCTGTATCACTCACCGCCACCAGTTGCTCCAGGTGGTGACCGACTTGGCGCTCGTGCCAGGCGGCAAGGATCGCGCTTACATCGGGGAAGTACTTGTACAGCGTCGCCCGCCCGATCCCGGCCTGCTCGGCGATCCCCGACATCGTCATCGAGGCGACCCCGTGCTCGATCGCCAACCGCGCGGCAGTGTCGAGGATCGAGTCGCGCACCGTGCGGCGGTGCGTGTCGATCGTCTCGCTCCACAGCTTCGGCACCCAACCAGGATACAGCCTGCCATGGGCATAGACAGATCGTAATTGATAGAGACATACTGTCTTGCAAACTATGGTGCGCTGACCGAAGGACTCCAGATGGCAAACAACTCCCCGCAACGCCCCCACGGCCCGAATACGCCCCGCTGGGTGAAAGTGACCGGAGTCGTCGTCGCGCTCTTGGCGGCGGTGCTCGTCATCGGACTGCTCGTCAGCGGAGGCCAGCACGGGCCAGGGCGGCACAGTCAGTCGGCTGCGGCGCCAGCCAGCGCTCAGTTCGTGCGATGCTGAGCCCGCGCGGGCGCAAACTCGCCCTCGCCGCGCACGTCAGCATCTCGGTCGGCTGGCTCGGCGCCGTCGTCGCTTTCCTGGCCTTGGCCGTCGTCGGGGTCACCAGTTCCGACGTGCAGCTGGTGCGTGCGGTCGACCTCGTCGCCCGACCACTGGCATGGTGGGTGCTGGTGCCACTGTCGGTGGGCACGCTAGTGACAGGCATCGTTCAATCCCTCGGCACACCATGGGGTCTCATCCGCCATTACTGGGTGCTGATCAAACTCGTGCTCAACGTGGTCGCAACGGCGATCTTGATCCTCTACACCAGTACGGTCGACCACTATGCGGCTGTCGCCTCGCGCCCAGACTCGACTCTGCTCGAATTGCGGGCGCCGACTTTCATTGTCCACGGTGCAGCCGCTTCTATCGTTCTGGCTGCTGCGATGATCCTGGCGGTCTTCAAGCCCCGCGGCCTCACACCGTTCGGGCTACGTATTCGGCAGGCCGCAGCAGAAGGACGAGTCGGGCGATGATTCTGCCCAGGTTCCACGGTGCCCGCGTAGTTGCCTTGATCAGCCGGCGTGATCCCGGCGGCGAGGCGCTGTCGGATGGCCTGGAACTCTTCGGGTGGGCGCGGGTTCCAAGTCGGTGTCGTAGTAGACGGCAGAGGTGTGTCAGCGGTAGCGCGTGCAGGTCGGCGAGCTGGTTGGTGAGGCGAGGTGAGGTGAGGTGAGTTTGCCGCTGCCGCCGCAGCCGGTGATCACGATCCGCTCGTTCACGGCCAGCCGCGACATCGGCCTCGGCGGTCGGGGCTGCTCGTACCCCAGCATGTCCATGATCCATTCAGCCTGGTAGTGGAGCCCTTCGAATTGATCAGCCAGGGTCGGGGCAGAACCACAGGGAACGCCGGAGAGCACGAGATGACTTCGGGCTGGGGACCGGCTGCTGGGACCAGGAGCGGCACGCTTTGAACCGGGCCTGTGGTGGGTGAACGAGCTCTGGGACCGCGGTCCGAGCATCGAGAGTGGTCAGTCGAACATGGTTGGCAGGTCGGGCTTGTTCCAATGCTGGTGGAGGAGGCGGATTTGGGTATCGAGCACCCGGGTGGATGACAGTTCGGGGAGGGCCTCGACATCGAACCAGCCGACTTCCATGGTCTCTACGGGGCTGGGTTGACCGTGCGAGACGATCTCGCACAGGAAAAACAGCTTGTACACGTGATACGGGAAGGCGGGCTGGTGGCCTTGCACATCCCGGTCGTGCAGGGCCACGAGCTTGCTGGCGCGCACTGCGAGGCCGGATTCCTCTTCGACTTCGCGTTCGACAGCGAGTGAGGGCGGTTCCAGCACATCGCACCAGCCGCCCGGCAGGGTCCATTTCTCGTCGCTGCGGTCACGGATGAGCAGGATGCGGGCCTGCTCATCGAACACTCCTCCTCGAACGTCGACTTTGGGCGTCATGTACCCCTGTTCGAGGTACACGTTCTTCTGCAGGTCCTCGACGGTGTCGTTGCTGATGAGAGCGAGCAGGTCCGCAGCGATCTGTTTGGCCTGTTCGTAGCGTTGCCGGTCGAAGACATCGGTGGAAAAGACGAGACCGTTGTGCGCCAGGGCGGCCAGCGCGATGGCATATTGGCGGATCTGGCCCTCGGCTGTCGGTTGAGCGGTGTCCATTCAGTGTCCTTGGGTCGGGGCCGGCGTTGTCGCAGCGGCTGGTCGAGTGCGGTCAAAGAGTCAAGCGGTAGGTCGTGGACTCGCGTGGTGTGAATCCGAGCTGCTGGTAGAGCTGATTCGCGGGGACCTCTTCGGGGTCGAGGTGAGGTCGATCGAGCGTGCTCCGTGGTCTTTTGCGATGACGAGCGCGGTGTTGGTCAGGGCTTGTCCGATGCCGTGACCTCGCGCTGCTCGGTCGACGACGACATCTTCGATGCGTGCTCGCAGTCCGGTGGAAATCGTGTACATGACCAGGGTCAGTGCGCCGACGATCGTTCCCGCTAGACGCGCGGTGGGTAGCGGCATCAAAGGGGAAGCGATGACAGCTTCCAGGACATCGCGAGTCAGAGTCGCCGCGGTGGTGGAGAGTTGCGGTAGAAGGTCCGTCAGCGCTGCGAGTGTCTTCGTCTAGCCCGCCGCTGACCGTCGGCCAGTGAAGCGCTGATGGAATTTCCATGCGTGGGAAACGATTTCGACGATATCAGGGTGCGTGGGTCGCCAGCCGAGTTCGTTTTGTGCGAGTTCGGAGGAGGCGTAGAGGACTGCCGGGTCTCCAGGGCGGCGGGACGCTATCTCGGTCTCGAAGGTCGCACCGGTGACTTTCCGGACTGCGTCGAGTACCTCGCGGTTGGAGAACCCGATGCCGTTGCCCAGGTTGTAGATCCGGTGTTCGCCGGGCTGGATCGCGTCGAGTGCGAGCAGGTGGGCTTGGGCGAGGTCGGTGACGTGGATGTAGTCGCGGATGCAGGTGCCGTCCGGCGTCGGGTAGTCGTCGCCGAACAGTGAGAATTTGTCGCGTAGTCCTGCGGCGGCGTCGAGTGCGAGGGGGATCAGATGGGTTTCGGGGGTGTGGCGTTCGCCGATCATCGTTCCGTCTGCGCAGGTGTGTGCGCCCGCGACGTTGAAGTAGCGCAGGCTGATCGCGCCGAGCTCGCTGGCGCGGGTGATCGAGGCGATCGCTTTGTCGACGGCCAGTTTGGTGTCGCCGTAGGTGTTGACCGGGTTGGTCGCGGCGGTTTCGAGGATGGGGACTTGGTCGGGTTCGCCGTAGACGGCGGCGGTGGAGGAGAACACCAGACGAGGCACCGCGGCCTGTTGGATCGCGTCGAGGAGTGCCAGTGACGCGGCGGTGTTGTTGTCCCAGTGCCATTGTGGGTGCGCCATGGACTCGCCGGCCGCGATGAGCCCGGCGAAGTGAAGAACGGCGTCGAAGCCCGCGTCCGAGGTGAGTACTTGGGCGATGTCGTGCACGCGTAACTGGTGGAACGTTGCTTCGGCGGGGATTTGCTGGTCGTCGTTGCGTGAAAGATCGTCGACGACCTCGACGTGGTGCCCGGCGTCGAGCAGGAGCCGGGTCACGGTGGCACCGACGTAGCCAGCGCCACCGGTGACGAGGATCTTCATGTGGTCTGCACTTTCATCGCGAGGAGGTGATCATGAATTTCTCGTTGGTGCGCGGCGAAGTAGGCCGAGGGGCCGGGCGCGGGTTTGGTCCCGGCCCAGCCGGTGACGCGCGACCAGATCGCGGCCTCCACCGTAGCGAGTTCACCGAGGTCCGGTTTCGCTACCCAGGCTGCGGCGACTTGGCGGGCGAGGTCGTGGGCGATGCGGTGGTGGCGGGCGATGACTTGGCCGCTGTTGGTGACCGCGTAGCGGCTCAGCCGCACGGCGTCGGGGCGGGGGCCGCCGAATACGTAGTCGAAGCGGCGGAACGCGTCATGCAGGTAGTGCCAGAATCTGCCTGGGTCCAGGGGTGGTTGTGTGGGGTCGGTGCGCCATCGCAGCTCGGCGCGCATCTGTTCGGACAGGTGCGGGGCCATGCTGGCGAAGTCGTGGTGGGCATAAGCACCGTCCAGCATCGCGGTGGCGCGCAGGACTTTGATGCACAGGCGGTTGACGAGCAGGTGGAATTGAGCGGTGTCGCAACCGGCGAGCCATTTGGTGTTGAGGTCGTGCCAGTAGTGGGCTTGCACGTAGTACAGCAGGATTTCGTAGGCGTCGCGGTCATCGAGCCGCACCGGAGTGTGTTCGGGCAGTCCGTGGCCGGCCAGATCGAGTCCGAGGTTTTTAAAGTCGTAGCCCAGCGAGGTGTGCAGGTGGCGGTACTGGTGTTCCGGCAGAACCATGATGTCAACTGAGGGAAAGCACCTTTCGGCCATCGCTTTCAGCTGGTCGAGGGGTTTGGCGGGCTCGGGCGCGGAATGGACGTAGAGCAGATCGACGTCGCTGATGAGCACTCGGCCACCGTGGTGGTGGATCAAGGTGGGCTCGCCGCGGGCCATCGACCCACCCAGAATCAACCAGTCCTCGGCGGGGACCAGGCGTCCGAGGGCGACCAGATCGTCGGCGATTCTGTGCGCAGGTGCTGCGAGATCTTGGGCATCGGGCAGCCGTCGGGTGATTGCGTCTGCGAGGGTGGCGGCGTGGTTGGTATCCACTGTGGTGGTCATGGTTCAGCTCTCCGCGATGGTGAGTGGGAGGGGGATGGCGGTGGCCGGGACTGGGGTTTCCTCGCGGTCCTTCTTCGCGGTCAGGTGCGGGCACAATGATCCGCAGATCGTGCAGGGTGCACCGGTTTTGAGTCCGGCGTTGATGAAGGCGTTGGTGGCCAGTCCGGGGTAGAGCGCGTGGGTGGCTTGGACTTCCCAGTCGTTGGCTCGCCGGGCCACCGAGATGGCGCGCTGGCGTGCGGCTTCGGTGGTGTTTCCCCGGCCGAGTTCCAAGGCGGTGATGGCGACCTTGACGTTGCGCACAGCTTCGGCGGTGTCGATGCCGGTCGGCATCAGGTAGTGCTCGACCTGGGTGATGGAGGCGAACATGTCGCCACCGTGCGCACCCGCGGTGGCGACGCCGATCGTGTTGACGATCGAGTCCAGGGTGACTGCGTTGTCGACGACCATCGGCCCGGCCAGCCACAAGGGTGCGCCTCCGAGCGCTTGTTTGTAGGCGGGGATGAGTTCGGGAATGCGGTGCAGCGGGATGTGTCCGCCGGTCTCACACAGCACCTGCACTCCCGCGTCGAGGGCATGCTTGCGCAGTCCGGCGAGCAGTTCGATCTCCCGCCATTTCAGCTCGTCTCCGGCATCGGCGGTCGCGCCGGGACGGAAGATGTCGCCCAGGTCGAGCACAACTCCACGGCGGCGGCAGATTTCGAGAATCCCGTCGAAATGCTCGTGCAGTGGGGATTCGGTGTTGTGCATGCGCATGTAGCGGGCGATCAAGCCACCACCGCGCGAGGTCGTCGGCATGATCCGGTCCGATTTCTCACTCAGCCGCGCCAACTCGGGGTTGATTCCGGCGTGGATCAGCACGAAATCCACGCCGGAGTCGAGGCCGAGTTCGAAGCGCTCGAGGAACTCCTCGCGGCCGAGCTTCGTGCGGGGCTGGGCGAACAGGTCATAGGTCAGGCAGCACCCCAGCGGCACGCCCACGACGTCCTTGAGTTCGCGGCGCAGCGCGATCCCTTCGGGGTTGGTGGTCAGGTCGATGACGGCGTCGGGTCCGGCGGCGTTGATCACCGCCATGCTGTCGACGATCGCTGCGCGGTCAGTGTCGCGCGGGCCGAGACCGATCAGCGCGGTCACCTTCCGGCGCGTCCCGGCACCGACGAGGATCGGGCTGTAGCCGTCCTGGGAGCGGGAATCGTAGGACCGCAAGAACACCATCGTGCCGTTGGCGACCGCAGCAGCGGCCTCCTCGACGCCGATGCCCTCGCGGGCACAGGTAGCGACGAACTGAGGGTCAGTCGAATCGATCATGGTGAATCACCTTTCATAAGAGAACATTTGGAGAGAATGGGCTGGGGGAAACTGAGTAGGTTTGCGGTCCCGGCGCGCGCGCCGCAGCGTGGCTGTGACTGGTCCCACCAGGTGTCCTCCTGTGATCTGGCGGGCGTTCTTCGGGATGGCGGCCAACGCACAGATCGCTGCTACCTGAGCTCGGGTGAGTTCGCTGAAGCGCTTTCGCGAGAAGCGTTGGTCGTCGGTCGATTCCTTCAGCGGGGGAGGTGGCCCACGGCGGCATAGGCGCTCAACACCAATTCGACGGGATGGAGGCCGCGATAGACGCGGCTGCCGATTTCGGGCCGCCATTGATGGGGAGCGACGAGACCGGGTTGCAGCAGCCGGTACGGGGCGAGCATGTTGGTCACGGTTGTGCGCTCGCGGGGCCGGTAGGTGATGGAGTGAGACTCGAGTTGCGCCGCTGTCTCACGGATGTCCTCGCTGAAGACGTCGTCGGTGATGTGGCTGAAGATGATCCAGCACCCGAGCGGCAGACCGGTGGTCAGTTCCGCGAGCATTGTGGTGGCGTCGGGGAGTAGTTCGGCGGTGCCGGACAGGCAGAATGCGACGGGTTGGCCGAGGTCGAGAAACCCGCTGATCTGGTTGAGGACGTCGGCGGTGTCGGTGATATCGACCAGGGCGAAGCGGCGGTTCGGGCTGTTTTCGAGCAGGGCGCGGGCGTGCGCGGCGACCAAGATGTCATGGTCGAGGTAGAGAACGCGCCCAGTCTCGCCGCGGTCCGCGGTTGCATCACCCACGTCCGGGGACAGCGGGAGCCCGCACCCGAGGTCGACGTACTGGTGCACGCCGTGCTCAGTGCTGAGGACGTTGACTGCGCGCAGCAGGAACCGTCGCGCCTCGCGCAGCGAGGCGACGAACTTCCTGCCCGCTGCCGCGGCGACGAGTGCATCGATCTCGTAGTTGTCCTTGCCGCCGAGCAGCTTGTTGACCACGCGGGCGCTGTTGGGCACGTCGTGTCGCAGCGCGAGGTCGTGATCGGCCATGTCGAACAACTCCCGTGATGAGAAGGGGCTGCCGGGACCCGACCCGTCCCGGCCGTGACGAGGGGTACGGCCTAACGGAAGACAGGTCGGGCCCGGGCAGGGGGCGGGTAGTTTCAGATGCCGGGGCCGACATGCTCGGCCAGCGCGCGGTCGAGAAGGGCTCGGGCGTGCTCGCCGTAGCGGGCCTGGCCGGCGAGCAGGTCGAAAGTGCGCAGCGCGAGGGCAATCTCGTCGGCGCCGCTGGTTTCGACCGAGCCGGCGACGGTCTCGATATCGACGCCGGACTCGTCGCGGATGACGAAATTCTCAGCCTGGCCGATGAACTCGGCATCGAGAGGGATGACGCCGATATCGACGTTGTCGCGTTGGGTGAGGATGTCACCGAGCCGGCGGATCTGTGCGGCCATGATCGCGTGACTGCCCACGGTGCGCCGCAATGCGGCTTCACCGATCAGCAGGTGGAAGCGGTGCCCGGGGGCGTCAAGCACGGCCTGGCGCTGCATCCGCACCGCCGCGGTCGCCTCGCTGTCGTCAGGCACGCCGAGCACGGTCGTGCACCTGGACAGGATCGCGCGGGCGTAGTCGAGGGTCTGGACGAGGCCAGGCAGGATTTCGGGACTGTAGCCGCGCTGATGCTTGGTCGTGGACTCGATGTCGATCAGGCTGCGCTGCAACGTCTCCAGGCCGCCATCGGCCACGGCGTACCAGCTGGAGTAGGACATAATCTAACCTTTCATCCAATTTCGGCGGTTGAAGAATCTGGTGGGGATCCACCGGGTGTGGTCGCTGGGCGTGGGGGAGCGCTCCCGGAGGCGCAAGGGTGTGATCAGGGCAGAAGGTAGAGCCGTTCGTTGGGCAGGCGGGGCAGGCCGGTGCATTGGCCGGGGTAGACGGCGACAGTTCCGGGGCGCCGGGCGGCCACGTCACAAACGAAAACCAGCGCGGCGGTAACGCAGGAAGCGAATTCCATTCGAACGCTGGAAATCAGGACCGAGAGACAAACGTCGGACTCGTCAGGACACGGTGACTGCCTACTGTCGTTGTTCATCGCCCGGCCTGCTGCGATAGGCACGCCCGGGCGCACTCGATGACCACTGCGCCGGAGGGGCGGAATGTCCCGGTAGCCGGTGAGACCCAGGTGCGAACCATCAGCGGGTCGGGTGCGGGGGAGGGTAAGGCATTGTCGCCCTCGCGGATCACCACGACCCGCGCGCGCCAGAGTTGCGCGATGACGGTGGGGTCGCCGATGGGGCGCATGTCCGAACGCACGAGGAAGGTCCACATATCGGCGCGTGGGTGGCCGATGATCGACAACGGCGCGACACCTCGCGCGTCGAGGCTGGACTTCACCTGACGGGCGAGGTTGGTGGGCATCATGATCGCGCCGACTTGTCTGGTCTGCATCGTGATTCGCCCAGTGGTGGGTTCGACCACGGTGGGCAGCGAACACACCCGCCGGTAGAACTCGCACCGGGAGCGCGGCGTCTCGGAGAAAGCCAGCGTGGCTGGGATGGTCGAGGTCATCGTGTCCCTCGCGGTAGTGGCTCGGTCCGGTCATCAGTAGAAGTTCCGACCGAGTTCGAAGAAGCGGCTATGCTCGTGAGCCACCCGTCGGTGCGCATCGCTTCCAGGGTCGTGTGCAGCTCTTCCCAGGTCGGCGGAGACGTCGGGTCCGGCAGGGCGTGGCCACTCATCGGGTCGCCTGTCGAGCCGGGCGGCGCTTGTCCGCCGAAATCTGCGACTGCGCGTTCCGGTTCCGGAAGGCATCGCCGTTGTGACGTAGCGCGTTGAATGCTCGTGCCACGGTCCACCGCGCCACCCTCAGGTCGTGCGCGATCGTCTCTACGGTCATCGGTTCCCCGGGCTCGGGGACGGCGAACACATCGTTTTCGAGGGTGGTGGTCATTGGTCACCTCGGTCGGCTTTGCCAGTAGTCGCGGAGTCCGTATCGGTGCTAATTCGGACTAACTGACAGTCGCTCCCCCGCGGGTTATGGGCAACGCGCACAAGGCATAACCGATATGCGCCGGACGTATGCCAGTCGCGTGAGCTGGTGATAGCGTCGAAATATTCGCGTTGTGTGGGGTCGGAGCGACGGGAGCGAAGCGATGGCGGAAAGCGCCGGCAATGGGCGCACATGCGCGACGTGTGGGAGCGCGTTGAGTCGATTCAACATCGGACCGTGGTGTGCGAACTGCTCGCCCATCGCCTCGGCGGACGGGCCGCCCGAGATGCCAGCCGAGTTCTGGGATCACGGCCCACTGCGTGAGGGGCTGGCGAACTGGCATATAGGCGCGGTCATCGAGGCATACCGCAACCACCCCGCTCACGGGCAGCCATTGAGCCAGATCCAGGTAGGGCAGTGGCTGGATCTGAGCCAGGCACAGCTGAGCAGGATCGAGAACGGTCCGGCGCCCGAGACGCTCTCCAAGCTGGTCAAGTGGGCAACCGTCCTGCGCATCCCGCCGGATCTACTGTGGTTCAAGCTGCCGAACGTGGCTACCGTGGAGCCCGTGGACCGACAAGGATTCCTGCGTGTGGCCGCAGCTACCGCTGCGACGGTCATCGTGTCACCGGACCGCCTCACCCAGATGCTCAGCCAAGCCCGCACCACCGTCAACCCGACGCGAGTGGGCGCAGTGGAGATCAAACAGATTCACGAAGCCGCCCAGCTATTCGCCCGGTGGGACGCCACCTATGGCGGCGGCCTGGTCCGCGATGTCGTTGTCGCGCAACTACGAGTCGCGGTCGCCTACCTGAAAGCCAACTGTTCCGCGCGCGACCGCGCGGCCCTGCAGATGGCTGTCGGGTCACTCGCGCACACGGCGGCGTTCATGGCCTTCGACGCCTGCGCACACGACGACGCGAACTCGATGTTTGCACTGGCCCTCGACTGCGCCGAAGAGTCCGGGGCGGTGAACCTGCGAGCAAAGATCCTGTCGTCGATGGCACGCCACGCGATCTGGACCGGCCGCAACCACGACGGACTCGGATACGTCCGCAGGGCGTTCACCGAGGCAGACAAGCTCACCGCCACCGAACGCGCAATGCTGCACACCACCGAAGCGCGCGTGCACGCCAAGCTGGGTGACGTTCCCGCAACGCTGACGTCCGTCGCCAACGCCGACCGTGACTTCAGCAGGTGTGTACCCGGCAACGACCCAGCGTGGATGCGGTACTACGACAGCGCGCAGCACGCGGGTGACACCGGCCACGCCCTGTTCGACATCGCCGTGCACGGCAGCTTCATCGGTGAGGCACGCGACCGGCTGACCGCAGCCGTCGACGGCCACGCCGACACCGCCGCACGGTCCCGGACGATGTCGACCATCAAACTCGCATCGCTGGTCATGGCCACCGGTGACCCGGACGAGGCAACCACCATCGCGAACCAAGCCCTCGGCCGCGCGCGTGACCTCAAGTCCCAGCGCGCGAACGAGGACATCGCCGAACTACGCCGCTACGCCCACCGCGCCAAAGTTCAGATACCGACTCCTGCTACCACCACATGAACACCTCGCAGGTCGAACGTATCGCTCGCACGGCATGCGCAGATGCTGGCGTCGACCCAGACGGGATGGTCCCGATCAAACTCGCGGAGAATGCGATCTTCCGAGTACCTGATCAACACATGGTCATCCGCGTTGCGCGGGCGGGCCAGACCGAAGCTGCACGCCGCGAGGTGGATATCGCGGA
The DNA here is from genome assembly GCA_019930625.1 of Nocardia asteroides. Classification (NCBI taxonomy): domain Bacteria; kingdom Bacillati; phylum Actinomycetota; class Actinomycetes; order Mycobacteriales; family Nocardiaceae; genus Nocardia; species Nocardia asteroides. The sequence continues at coordinate 1,052,564 of CP082844.1, read as the reverse complement.
ATGGCTTCGAGAACAGCATATTTCGGCTGTGCAGCCGATGGGCACTCGCGCCGACTTTGCGGTGATCGACTCGCGGCCGGTGACTCTGTGGAAAGAGCTGCCGCCGCACCACAACGGCAGCGAGCACGAGATCGGGAGGGCGCTGCGCGCCTTGCACCAGCTGGCCGCGCCGCCGTTCCTGCCCGAAGTCCAACCGTTCGTCCGGCTCGAGCAGCGCATCGACAGCGCGTCATCGCTGAGCCACGCAGATCGGCAGTGGCTGTACCAGCGGCTCGCGGACCTGCGCGCAGGCTGGGAAAATTTGCCCACCGGCATGCCGTGGTCACCGATCCACGGCGACGCCTGGGAAGGCAACGTGGTCACCACCGACGCCGGAGTGACCACGTTCCTCGACCTCGAGCGAGCCTCGGTCGGCCCACCCGAGTGGGACCTCGTCTCTACCGCGATCAAACAAAGCTCCTTCGGCTGGATCTCGGCCGAACGCTACCGTGCCTTCTGTGACGCATACGGCCACGACGTCACGACTTGGGAGGGCTTCTCACTGTTGAGAGACATTCGCGAGCTGCGGATGACCTGTATGGCGGCCCAAGCAGCAGGAACGAAGGCTAACCACGCTGCTCAAGCGCAACATCGAGTTGACTGCCTACGCGGCACCTATGGCCCACGACCGTGGTCGGGATGGCACCCGATCGCCTAACACGGACACGCCGCGAGATTGCAAACGACATGTCCCACCGCGCGGCGGGGCCCAGAACCGAGGGGCCTCACCGGCGGTGTCGGTTTGTTGGAACGGTCGAGGTGAACCTCAGCAGGCGATGGCGTTTGTGTTGTAGAGGCCGTGGACGGACAAGATCTCGAAACATGCTCCGTACTGGTCGATTTCGAGGTTCAGTTGGATCGGGTGCGCGTTGCCGGGTGGGTGGAGTCGGAGTGGGATCGCGCGGTGCCAGTTGTAGCTGACCTGCAGGGGTGTGGTGTCCCATGCTTGCTGGAACCCGGGGTTGTCGCGCAGCGTCCGGAACAGTGCTTGTGCTCGGGGCGCGTCGCGGTAGCGGCCGAGCGCGGCGCGTAGGTTGCGGATGTTGTAGGGCAGGTGTTCGTGCCAGTCCTCGATGAGGTCGCGGGCGGTGGGTGTGAACATCCATCGCACGATGTTGTGGTCGGCGTCATCGAGGCCGGGCATGATCCGGTAGAAGACCTTGTTGCCGTGCAGGACGTTCTGGAGTGGGTCGAGGTAGGCGCCCATGACCTCGCAGCGGTCGAGGTAGTCGAGGTGGTGGTGGACGCCGTCGTTGGTGAGGTAGCGGCGTAGGCCGGTGATCGGGGCTAGCTCGGGGGCGGGGTGCAGCAGTTCGTGCAGGTGTCGCTGTTGGTCGGGGGTGAGGTCGTCGAAGAAGGTGAACAGACCCTTCTGTACCTTGGGTCCTGGTTTGGTGCGGGTCTGAATGATCTGGTTGAGGCGGGAGATGCCGAATCCTGCTTTGTTGGCGGTGGATTCGCGGGATAGCTGGCGCTTGTGGCGCAGGAATTCCAGGGTGTCGTGGAAGTCGGGCATCCCGGAGAGCACGAGGGGCATGTCAGTGGTCTCGCTTCTGCGGCGGGATGAGGACGATGTCGACGGCGAGCGCAGCACGCGGTGCCGGTGGCTGGTTGGCGACGTCGGGATTGGCTCCGCGATGGCGGGTGTGCTGGGGATTGCTGGTCATGGTCGGGCTCCTTCGTTCGGATGTCTCCGCCCGGGGCTTCCGGGTGGTCGTGGGGCGGTGGAGGGTCAGGTGCCGCTGCTCGGCGGCTTGCACGGGTCGGGGTAGACGAAGCAGAATCGCAGGTCGGGAGGGCCTTCTGCTCCGACGCCGAGGTGTATGCGGATGGTGCGTTTCTCGCCGGTGTCGGGATCACGTACCTGCAGCGGGTGCACGGTTTTGTGGCCGTAGGCGACCTCGATGCTGTCGGTCCACAACTGCCGGAAAGTGGTTGCCGCGCTGAGTTTCTCGTGCAGCGTTCGTGCGCGGGGACTGTGGCGGTAGATGCCGAACTTCGCGCGCAGAGACGCGACCATGTAAGTCGCGGCGGCGTCCCAGTGCACAAGGAGAGGCTCGGCCGTGGGTGCGGTGCTGCCGGGGTGGAAGAACCACTGGCTGAGGTTGTCGTCGTAGTCGGCAAGCTCAGGCAGCTCGCTGCGGAAGCGCTCGCTGGCGTAGACCACGTTCCACAAAGGGTCGAGATACGCACCGACCAAACCTCGCTCATCGAGACGGCGCAACGTCGTGTGGTGCTCGCAGGCGACGGGGCGGGCTCGTAGCTCCTCGATCGAGGGCAGCGGTAGCGGTGGCCCGGCGAGTTCGCGGGTGTAGCGGGCCTGGGACTCGTTCATGCCGAGCCCGGTGATGAACTGCTCGAGCACTGTCGGCGAGGCCGAACGTTCGCCGCGTTCGATCTTCTTGATCAGGTCCTCGCTGATCTGGAGTCGGCCGGCGGCCTCGGCTCGGGTCAGGCCGCGGGCCTCGCGGACTTGTCGGACCCATCGGCGCAGGTCGGGTAGCTCGGATGTGGGGCGGCGGGCCTTGCCTCGCCGCGGTCGCCGGGTCGAGCCGGTCCGCCGGTTCATGTGTCAAGCCCCTCCTATTTGAGTCTTCCGTCGCCCCTTCACCACGCGATAGGTTGAAGGGTTAACTCCCCCGAGTTGATTAACTTCTACCAGAAAGGGAACAGCCCGGCCACCGATCATTCACTGTGACCTGGCTGACAATTAGCTACGGACCTCCGCGCGGGGCGCGCGGAGTGTTCAGGGCACCCTTTCCCCGGTGCGGGACACCCGCCGGAAAATTTCTTTGGTGACACTTTTTGTACCTGTTTCGCTGATCGTTGCAGGCCACCGTGTGTGTGCATGGGGGGACGGAAAATGGTACCGATTTTTGTCCCCGTCAAAAGGGTGGCGCACCAGTGGTTTTCGGGGTTGTGATGGTGAGGCAATCGCTCCTCCTCTGAAAGGGAAGTCATGGACCTCTACACTATCCTGTCGGTTCTCAGCGCCGGTGCGTCACTGGTCTCGAACGTGCTGGCAATCGCCACGCAGGTGCTGCCGTTCTTCTGATCTAGGCTGATCATTTTTTGACTACTCAAAAGATGATCAGCTAAGCCTCCCGGCTGCGATCCCCGCCGGGAGCCGGGAATCTCCCGGCGGGGACCGGCGGCTTCATTCGCCTCAAAACTTCCTATTGCTTCTCTGCTTCATTCCTTCATTCCTTCCTTTACCTGAAAGGAGTCATTTGTCATGTCCAAAAACGGTGCTACATCGTCAACGGTCGTGTCCGTCGGGCCGCTCTACGGTGCCGGAGGCCGGTGCATTCGCCGAGGCCATGAGGGCTGGATGCTGTGGGGTGGCCGTGCGGTCGCTGCGGGTGCGGTGCCTGTGCTGATGGTGTTGGCCGCCCAGCCCGCGAGTGCGATGGCGCCGTTGGCCCCGATCGCGGACCAGCCCGGCGTCACCGCCCCGGCCCAACCCGGAACCGATACTCCCGCACCGCCTCCGGCCCCCGTCGAACCGGAACCGCCGGTGTATGTCGAACAGCCGCCCGAGATCCGCAACGGACCGGAACCGCGCCCGGAACCCTCACCCGCGCCCGCCCCGCCGGTGTATCTGATGGAACTGCACTCGCCGGAACCGGTGGAGCCGGTCGCGCCGATCGAACCGCCCCCGGACACGATCCGGATCGGGACGGCGGTGTTCCCCGACCCCGAATGGTTGCCCCCGGAGGTCGGCGACACGATCAACACCGTCAGCGCCGACCTGGAAGCCCAGGCCGCGACGTTCCTCGACTCGGTCGGGCTGCCTGCCGGGCGCTCGGACCGCGTCGCCGGTGCCACCGTCGCCGGAGCCGGAGCGGGTGGCGCGATCGGCGGCGCGCTCACCGGTGCCCCGGCGGCAGCGGTCGGTGCTGTCGTGGGAGGGCTCGCGGGAGGCACGATCGGCGGAATCGCCGGAGCCGCCATCGGCACCGTGATCGCGATCCCGGTGATCGGCACCGTCACCTCCGGTGTCGCCGGTACCGCGTTGGGAGCGGCGGCCGGGGCAGCAGCCGGGGCCGCCGTCGCTGGTGTGCCTGCCGCCGCGCTAGGGGCGTTGGTCGGTGGCACGGTCGGTGCGGGGTTCGGTGCCGGGGTGGGGGTCGGGCAGCCATGACCGGGCTACGCCTGCTCACCACCGCGACCGTCGCCGCCGCGACCGTCGCCGCTGTCCTCGGCCCCACGAGCGCGGGCCCTGCGAGTGCGCAGCCCGAGGTCGCCGGCCAAGGCTGCCCGGCTCTGTGGGTCCTCGGTGTGCAGGGGACCTCAGAGTCTTCGCCGAGCGCTTCGACGACCGCGGACTCGGGGATGCTGGGTCACCTGCTCGGCCCGGTGGCCGCCGCCGATCCGAGTCTGATCGCACGTTCCTACATCAGCTATCCGGCATCGTTCGGTGGCGCACCGGGCACCGGTGGTGGCACCGATCCGTATGCGGCCTCGGCCAGCGCGGGACTGAACACGCTGCTGGCCGAGTCCGAGCGTGTTGCGGGGATCTGCCCGGGGACCTCGCAGGCCATTGTCGGTTATTCCCAAGGCGCACAAGTCGTGTCCGGGTTCGCGCAGATGGTCGGGGCCGGGGAAGGCCCTGTGGCGCCTGCGCGAGTCGCCGCGGTGATCCTGTACTCCGACCCCGACCGTGCCCCCGGTTCACCGGTCATCGCGGGACGCCCCGGGCAGACGATTCCGGACGCGCCCCCCGGGACGAGCGGGGCGGCGGTGTCGCGGGTGAGCTTGAGTTCGGCTGTCGCTTCCGGTGGCGGGATCGCCACCACGTCCGGGGTCGACTACGGCGAGTTGACGGGCCGGGTTGCCAACATCTGTGTCGAGGGTGACCTCAGCTGCGCGGCACCCGACCGGGCCGCCTTGCTGCGGGTCGCCGCGCAGATCGCCGCCCAGGCCGACCTGCGTGACCCAATCGCCGCAGTCGGCTCGATCCAGTCGTTGTTGTCAGGTGCAATCGGGGATGCCTGGACCACGGTGGTGCTCAACGACTTCCATGTCGGGCCCAGCACGGTGGCTTACGTGCCCGCGGCGAGTCTGGCCGAGCGTCTCACCGAGGCCGCAGACTCGCGTACCCCGGCACCGGGCCCGGACGAGACCGCCGCCGCGACCGCGCGGTGGGCCGAGATCACGGCCACGGTCGCCGCCAACCCGTTGGCCACGCTGCCGCCGCTGACGGCGGGACTGTCGGCGGCGTGGGGCCAGCTCGTCTCCGACAACGCCGACTTGGTCAATCCTGCGGTGTTGTTGCGCTACACCGACATTCCTGCCCGCCACACCGGCTATGCCGCGTCAGGGCACATCGCCAGCGGGGCCGCGTGGCTGACCGCCGCTGCCCACGACCTCGCCGGAGGCAACCAATGACCATCAGCGACTTCTACACCACCCCCGTTCTCCCCGAAGGGGCGCGTCCGGGCGACATCGTGCGCCTGCGACCGGTTTTCGTCCCGCAGCTGGCGGACGCGGCCGGGGCGTGGCAACTCGTCTACGTCTCCAGCGATTCCCGCTCCCAGCCGATCGCGGCCTCGGCGATCGTCCTCATCCCTGAGACCAAGCCGAAACCAGGGACCGGTGCGATCCTGCTCTACTGCCCACCTTTCCGCGGACTCGGCGGGCATTGCGCGCCCTCGCAACTGCTCGCGACCGGCGCCGAGTACGACCTCGCCGGCATCGAATCCACTCTCAAGCGAGGCTGGGTCGTCGCCATCCCTGACGGGCAAGGACTCGGCGCGGGCACCGGCCCGCACACCTTCCTCGCCGCCCGCGCCGCCGGTGCCAAACCGGTCCTCGACCTGGCCCGCGCGGTCTACCGCGCCTCGGATCTGGACCTGCCCGTCGCCCCGGTAGTTGCCTGGGGGTACGCCGACGGCGGTCGGGTCGCGGCCGTCGCGGGCGAGTTGCAACCGTGGTACGCGCCCGAGATCGACCTGCGCGGTGTCGCCGCCGGAGCGGTCTTCTCCGATCTGGCGGTCCTGGCCCCGTTGATCAGCCGGGGCACCCGCAGAGGTATCGCGGGGTTGGCGTTCGCCGGGCTGATCGGGTTGTCTCACGCCTACAACCAGCTCCCGCTGCGGCACGTGCTCAACGAGGACGGGCTCGCCGCCGCCGCCGAGGCCCGTCACCTCACCGTCGTCGAACTGCTGCAACGCTTCCCTCAACCCTTGGCGCACTGGTGCCGCGACCGTGACCCGTGGAACGACCACTGGTGGCGACGAGTCCTCGCACTGGAGTCGCTGGCACACGTGAAATCGTCTGTGCCGCTGCACCTCTACCACGGCGAGCTGGACCTGGTCGTGCCGGTGCGATCAGGGCGGCGCGCCATGATCGCCTACCGGCAGCGCGGCACGAACGTTGACTGGCGCGAATACGACGGCGACCACCGCTCCACCGCGCACTGGGCGATCTCCGATGTCCTGGCCCGGCTCACCACCGACATCGCCAACGGTCCGGTGTCCCAGCCGATCCCGGCTCAAGACGAGGCCGAGGCGAGGCGAGGCGCGTGAGCCGCCCCTGAACCCCTCCGGGGGAACCTGCCCGCACCCGGGCACCCCACTTCCCCCACCACCGGGGTGCGGGCAGGCCCCCGGAGACACCACTGATCCGAGTCGAGGCGAGATGAATGCCGAGGTACCCGCGCAACCCACCTGAGAACGAGGACGACGAGGTCGACGCCTGGGTCGAGCTGCCCCCGGCTGTTGTGGACCTGCGCCTCGTCGCCGACACCGGCACCGACCATGATCTCGGTGAGCCCGACGAGCCGCTCCTGCCGGAGCAGTTCTGGTACCACCGGATACGCGACACTCCCAGCGCGGCCGACACCCCCGGGATTCCCCGTTGGGGGACCGGGCTAGGGGAGCGGCTGCCGCGCGGAGCCTGGGCCGCGCTGGCGGCCACGATCGCCGTCCTGGCCGGGGTGCTGCTCGCATCGCCCGGGAAGACCGGCGACAGCGGAGCGCAAGTACCGGCCACGGCCGCACCACCCACCTCGACCACGCCAGTGCAGGGCCCGTGCACCGGGCTCACCGGCGAGGTGGTCACCGAGCAGGCCGGTGACCCGACGACCTTGGCCGGGGTGATCGCCTCCTTCGAGGCCGCCTACTACATCCACCGCGACGCCGGGAAGGCGATGCCGTTGCTCGCGCCCGAGAGCGGCATCACCTTCGAGGGACTCGCCGCGGGAATCGCCTCGATCCCGCCCGGTACCCGCCACTGCGTCGCGATCACCCCGATCGCCCCGACCACCGCCAACGTTCACATCGCCGAGATCCGCCCGGACCGCACCCGGACCGACTACCTCCAACTGATCAACACCCGACCCGCCGACAGCGGGGGCGCGTTGCTGATCTCCAACGTCCAGAAGCAGGGATAGGAGCCCACCGATGAGGCCGCAGGCGCCCTACCTGATCGCCGTCGCAGGACTGAGCTCGCGCGCGGGAACCACCACGACCACCGTCGCGCTCGCCCACACCTGGCCCGGACCCGAAACCGCCCTCATCGTCGAGGCCGACCCCGCAGGCGGCCAGCTCGCCGACATGGTCGGCGCGGACCCCTATCTGGGTTCGGCGAGCCTGGCCCGCCGAACCGCCCTCGGTGTGCCCATGACAGGGGAGCTGCTGGGCCAGCACGTGCAGTATCTGCCTGGCGGGCAGGCGTTCCTGGCAGCCCCGCCCGGGCATGCCCCCGACGACCCGGTCCCGGCTGCTGCGCTACTGACGGATCTGGACCGGGGTTGGCGTGGGTTCGGCGCGGTGGTGTTCGCCGATTGCGGTGTCCCCGAGCCGGGTGCGCCCGCGCACCCGGTCATCGCTGCCGCCGACTCCGCCCTGTTCGTGGTCCGCGCCGAGCACATCGACCCCGAGACCGCCGCCCAGCGGGTCCTCGACCTCACCCGCCGTCGGCGCCCCCGGGGCCTAGTGGTGATCGGCGGCAGCCGCGCTTACATCGACGCGATCGGATTCCCCGTCGTCGGCGAGCTGCCGGTCTCCCGCTCCGGTGCCCGTGCCCTGCTGACCGGCCGCCGCTCCCGCCAGCACCTCATCCCGCCCGCACGCGGCACCATCACCGCCGTCGAGATCGAACTGCGCCGCTACGAACGCACCGGCCAGTTCGACCCACCCCACATCGGACAATCTGCCCGCCACCAAGGCCGTCCGGTGCGGCGCACTCGCCGCGGCGAGGACGCGCCCAGGATCTATGCCATCGACCCCGCCACCGTGCCGACGCCGCGCCTTCGCCCGCGTGAGCCCGTCGTGGTCGATACCACCGAAACACCGGCCTCTGAACCGGTGCTCGCGGTGGCGGCCGAGGATGCCGGCCAACCCGCAGAAGGTGACCTCGCCGCGGTGCCCGAGCCGAGCCCGCACCTCGAGACCACTGAGCCTGCACCGGGGCCGACACCGGCCGACGGCGCGCCCGCGCTGGCAGTGCGGGTGTTCGGGCCCACCCGCATCTTCTGGAACGACGCCGAAACCGGTGAGAGCGTGGAAATCACCACCCAACTACAACCGCGTGCCCGCGAACTGGTGGCTGTGCTCGCCCTGCATCCCGAGGGTTTGCCACGCCAGCAGCTGATCGAGCGGCTGTGGGGTGAGCGGCCCGGCACCCGGGGCAGCAGCGCCTTGGCGAACACCCTGAGCCGCTTGCGTGCCGCGCTGGGCACCGCCACCGGCGGACAGGTCAGCGAAGTACTCGCCGAGGACCGCACCCAGGTCCGGCTGTCGAGCCAGGTGGGGGTGGACTACTGGGACTTCAACGCAGCGGTGGCTCAACGTCGCCACGCGCGCAGCGACTCCGAGCAGGCGGATGCCGCCCGCTGTATCGCGGCGCTGGCCACAAGCGAGCTGGCCAGCGACCTCACCGACACCTGGGTTCAATCCCTGCGCGAATCGGCCCGGCGGACCTCGCTCAACGCCTTGAGCTGGCTGGCGACCCGTAGCAGCACCGACCTCGACGCGACCTTGGGAATGCTCGAGACCGCCGTGGAAAACGACCCCTACAACGAGGCGGTCTGGCACGACCTCCTACGCCTGCACGCCCGTCGCGGGGAAACCGCCGCACTCACCCGCACCTACCGACTCCTGACCCGGCGGCTTTCCGAGATTGGGCAGCGTCCGAGTCCAGAAACCCGCCAACTCCTCGAACAGCTCCGCAGCGCCCAGAAATAGAGTTGAATGCTGGCGTCCATTACCGCTCGCGCGGCATGTCAATTAATGTAGAAGCCGGAATTCCGGTTGTTCTGGCACTGACTGAAAATGCGTGCCAGGGGTAGTGGAATGTCTAATCGAATTGTATTCGGGACGGTTTCCTCGCCGCTGAACACTCCGTGCTCGGCTGTGGGTGTAGCTGCGGTGAGCCTGAGTGGCTCGATGAAAAAAGATCGGTGCGTCGTTCCATGGTGGGTTTCGATGCGCGATTCGGTGCGAAGATTGGAACGACGCACCCTCTGCGAGTCATATAGGCAGGTCGGGCGGCGGATATCCGCGCGGATATCATCGGGGATTGTCTATCCACAAAGATGGATAGACATGCTCGTGCGGGCTCTCTCGCGTGGTTGGCCGTGCTCTCGAATGACTCGCTTCCCGCTGCTGTATCTCCATCTTCCGCGATCTTCCCCGCTCCTCCAATTTGTAATTTTATTGTCTTTTTTGGGTCTTTGTCGGCCGAGGTGTGGTGTGCGCTGGTGAGGCTGCTTGCATGGCGCATTCCGGAATTGCGTAGTCGGGCTCGCGGTTGTCCGGAAAAATTCCGGAAAATTGAGCTGTTTTCGGGGTTGTGAGGCTGTTCGAGGTCGAGCTAGCGTCGACCACGTTCCCGGAATTCGCCGGGAAATTCGCAGAAATCCGAATGGCGGCCACGCCGCACGTATGCCGAAAACGGCCACGAATTCGGAACCGGAATTGCAGGAGTCGCAATGCCCACCACACCCGCCCCCGCCGCTACCGCTGCACCGGCCGCCGGTCGCCTGCCCAACGGTGAACTGCGCCGCATGGTGGCCGCTGCGCTGGCCGCCGACCCCGTCCGCGAACAGTCGCCCCGCGAAATCGCCACGGGGCTCGGCCGGTCTTCCGGCGCGGTCGGCAACGCTCTCGAGGCGTTGACCGCCGCCGGGCACGCCGAACGCACCTCGGCCGCGCCCCGCCGCTACCGCGCCACCGCCACCACGACTACCGCCGCCACCCCGGCCGCCCCGGCCGCTACCGCCCCGGCCCCGGCCGCGCCTGCCACCCCGGCGGCCCCGGCCCCCAGCAAGCCGAAACCGGCCCGCCGCACCAAGAAATCCGCCACCCCGGCCCCGGCCGCGCCCGCCGCCCCGGCGGCCCCGGCCCGCACGGGTAACACGGTGGCCCGGCCGAACGGGCAGGACTACCACCTGCGCCAGCTCGCCGGGCGCGCCGATGTGGAGGTGTTGCAGACCATGCGCGCGGCCGAGGTTCCGGTGCTGCTGTACGGTCCGCCCGGCACCGGGAAGACCTCGCTCATCGAGGCCGCCTACGGCGACCTGTTGACGGTGCAGGGCGACGGGGACACTACGGTCGCCGATTTCGTGGGCGAGTACACCCAAACCCCCGACGGCCGTTTCATTTTCGTGGACGGGCCCCTCGTTCGGGCGATGAAAGAGGGCCGGGTGCTGTTCATCGACGACGCGACCCTGATCTCGCCGACCGTGCTGGCGGCGGTGTATCCGGCGATGGACGGGCGAAAAGAGCTGGTGGTCAAAGCAACCGGCACGGTGGTGAAGGCCGAGCCCGGGTTCTTCGTGGTGGCCGGGCACAACCCCGGCGTGCACGGGGCCATCCTGTCCGACGCGCTGAGTTCCCGGTTCGCGTTCCAGGTGCGCGTGGTGTCCGACCTCGACCTCGCCGCCCAGCTCGGGGTGGAACGACGCGCGGTGAAAGTGGCGCGCGAGCTGGCCGCCCGGCAGGCCAAGGGCGAGGTCGGGTGGGCCCCGCAACTGCGCGAGCTGCTGGCGTTCCGCAAGATCGCCGCCGCCACCGACCCCGACACCGCGATGGCCAACCTCCTCGGGGCCGCCCCCGAAGAGGACCGCGACGTGGTGGCCGCCGTGATGAAAACCGTGTGCGGCACCACCCACACCCCGCTCGCCCTCGGCCCCCGCCTCTAACTACTACCCGCCGCCCGCACGCCCGAAAGGTATTGCCTGCCATGACCGGCCACGTGATCGCCGCCCCTGCCCCCGCTAGCCCCGCCGCGCCCGCCACCCCGGGCACCGGCACCGCTTCCGCCCCGGCCGCCGCCGGGGCGGGGGCGGCCCCCGCCGCCACGCCTGCCACCTCCGCCCCGACGTCTGTGCCGGTGACCGGGGGATGGGCCACCCTGTCGGCCGCCATGACCGCCGAGGTTCCGCCGATCGCCGACCGTGACGACCTGACGGTGAGCATCGCGCCCGGTGCCGCGTTCGGTCACCCGGCGGTGTTCGTGCCAGCGCTGGCCGCCATCGAACTCGACGGGTCCCGACTCAAGATCGACCCGGCCGCCGCGCGCCCGGCCCGCAACAGTGACCGCAACAACTACCCGGCGGTGTGGGGTGCGTTGGTGCACGAGTGCGCGCACGCCAAACACTCGGTGTGGCGGGCCCCGCTGCTGGCACACCCGGAGGTGGTGAAGGCGGCGAAACTGCTGGAAGAGTCGCGCATCGAGGCCGCCCAGATTCGCCGCCGCCCCGATGACCGGCATTGGTTGCGCGCCAGCGCCACCGAGATCGTGATCGGCGACAACGGCGGCCAAACCGCCGCCGCCCACCTCCCACGCACCGCCTACGCCGCCGCCCACAACGCCGCCCTCGTGCTCGGCCGGATCGACGCCGGGGTACTGACCGAGTCCGAATGCGCGCCGCTGGTGCGCGAGATCGAGTCCATCCTCGGCACCGACACCCTCACCAAGTTGCGTGCGATATGGCGCGAGGCCCACACCGTGGCCGATATCGACACCGCCGCCATGCTCGAACTCGGGCGGCGCTGGTTCGACATCGTGGGCCCCGAACCGCACGCCACACCGATACCGGCCTCGCTGTTGGGCGCGGCCATCGAGGCCACCGCCGCCGCCATCGCTGCCGAGGTCGCGGCGAACCCGGTGCCCGCCGACCCGGCCGAGTCCGCCGCCGCCGCGCGCGAGGCCGCCGCCGCCACTGCCGAACAGGCACAGCTGATGGCCGAGCACGTGTTCGGCGACGGTGAGACACCGGGGCGCTCGCGCACCGTAGCCCGCACCCGTACCCCGCTAACCACGGAACAGACCGCCGCGCGGGTGCTGGCCCGCGCGCTGGACACCGCCGCCGCCCGCGAACGCTCCACGGTGAAAACGACCTCGGTGGTCCCGCCGGGGCGGGTGCGGATGCGGGGTGTGCTGGCCCGGCAAGCCCAGCTCGCGGCCGGTGCCATCCCGACCGCCGAACCGTTCACCCGCACCTCCCGCAGAACGAGCCCGTACCCGCCGCTGCAGGTCGGCATCGCGTGCGACGTGTCCTCTTCGATGAGTGCGTTCGCCGCGCCGGTGTCCTCGGCCGCGTGGATCATCGCCCGCGCCGCCGAGCTGGCCGCGATGCCCGCCACCACCGCGACCGTGACCTTCGGCGCGAAGGTCACCCCGGTCACCTACCCGGGCACCGCCCCCGCCCAGGTCGCCGAGTTCGGTTGCCCGGACAAATACCACGCCCTCGCTGCCGCGACGGTCGCCCTCGACGGGGCCCTCGGCCTGTCACGGCCCGGCGCGACGCGGCTGCTGGTCATCATCTCCGACGGCATCTACCGACCCCACGAACGCGCCGCCGCCCAGCGCCGACTCGACGCCGTACGCGCGGCCGGGTGCGCGGTGCTGTGGCTGGCCCCGAACACGGGCAGACGCCCCGGTCGGCCCGGGGCCCCGACTCCGCTGAACGGGGCGACCGTGCACGTGGTGACCGACCCGGCCACCACCGCCACCGCGATCGCCCGCGCCATCACTGCCGCCGTGCGCGCCGCCTAGCCCCCGGGCCCCGGGCGCACACCGCGCCCGGGACCGGGCCGCTACCGGTCACCGGCGCGGCCCTGCCATCACCCACCAACACCCCACCCGCCCCGGCCCGGGGCGGCAACGACAGGAGACACTCACCATGACCGACACCACCGCTATCGACCAGACCCCCGCCGACACCGACACCCGCGGCGAGGTGGTTTGCCCGATCGAGGTCGGCGACGAGGTCACCGGCCTCCACAACCGCACCTGGCGCGGCGTCGTGCTCCAGGTGTTCGACCACCACGTTCCCGAGTGCGTGATCGAAACCGCTACCGGCGGGCGAGGTTTCGCCGCCCCGTGGCTGCTCGTTCCCGCACACCAGGACCCCTCGGCACAGTGGCTCGACCGGATGCGCGCCTACCGGGATGCCAAACGCGACGAAGCACTCGCCCAGCTGCGCAGCGACCAGGAAGAACCGCCGAAACGGCGGAAACCCTCGCCCAGCGCCTGACCGAGATCGCGGCCATGCTGCGCGCGGGCCGTTTCCGCGACCCTGACGCCGAGGACCCCATCGAGCACGAGGGAACCGACATCGATGACGGTCTCGGGCACCTCGCCGAAACCCGGCAGCACCTCATCGACAGCGGTCGGCTCTCAGCCCCGGAAATCCGGCAGTACCTCGCCTTTGACTGAACCGGTCAGAGGTTGACGGATGGCACAAGCGCGGGCGAGTCGACCCGCTGAGTCCACTCGAACCCGCCGCCTGAACACCGGGTGCCCCGGGTGTGCAGCACGCCCAGGGGTACCCGGACCGGGCCGACATCGGCCACCGGTTCGGCCCAACCATCACCCACCCACCCCGCCCCGCACCCGGGGCGGCAACCAAGGAGACACCGTGACCGATCCCGCCATTCCCACCACAACCGCACTCGACGCGATCTACGTGATCGCCAACGCCGTCACCGGCGACCAGTTCGTCATCTACGCCTCGGGCACGCACGACGAGCGCGGCATGTTCACCGTCGCGCACGTGACCGGCGGCACGGGCGGCTATGCCGCCCCGCGTATCCACCTCGTGCACCCCGACGACATCGCCGCCTACGCCGCCGGGGCCGCCGAGAGGTTGCGTCGGGGCTCGCACGGGCACGCGGCGACGGTGTGGCTCGACCGCACCACCGGCCCCCTGCACACCCGCCTCGCCCGGTGAACCCGCCAGCGCCCCAACCGAACCCGAACAGGAGCACTCCGTGAAAGACACTCGCACCCACGACGAGGACGGTGTCATCAAACCGGGAGCCAAACTCAGCGGCAACGCCTACGTCGTGGTGAGGCTGCGCGACAGCGACGACCCGCCCGGCCGAATCCTGTTGGTAGGCAGGACGTGGCGCTGCGCGCACGGCTGCACCATCTGCGTCGAGTGCGCTGAAAGCTGGGAACTCGACCACCATGTGGACTACGAGCTGACCGGCGGCGGGCGACGACTTCGCGAGGCCCTCGACACCCAACCCGCCACCGGCAACACAGAACCTGCTGAGGCCGACTCCGGCGAGCCCGGCACCGACACGGCCGACTCGTCACCGGCGCACCCGTGACCGGGTCGTACGTCGAGTCCGCGGCTCGCGTGCCACGCGCCCGCGGCGAGGCCGCCGGCGTGAGGCGCCTCGCCATCCCCGAGTCAACACTGGCGACTCGAATTCCGCTCGCGCCGAGGCTATTACGGAATGAGACGAGAGGAATTCGCGACCGGATTCAATTTCCACATTCCGCTTGACATCACAGGCCCTATCGAGCGGTCATGGAAACCGGAACGGCACCGACCGCCCGGGGAATTTGCCCCGATCGGTGCGCATTCCGTCCCCCACCCGGGGACATCACCGAATTCACCACACCCATTTGTTGGAAGGAACCCCCATGTCGAAAACCAAGAACGCCGCCGTGGCCACGGAAACGGCCGCACCCACCCCGGAAAACGGTTCGCGGTCGGTGCCGGTGCCGCGCCGAGACAACACCCGGGCGTTGTGGGCGGCGCTGCGCGCCCACCCTGACAACACCACCGCCGCACTGGCCGACATCGCCGGGATCGGCCAGTCCACCGCGCGGCGTCTGCTGACCCAGTGGGAAACCGCCGGGTGCGCAAAGTCGCACACCGACCCCGCATCCCCCCGCGCGGCCAAGACCTGGACCCAGGGCACGGGCACACCCGCCACCATCGAACCGGACCCGGCCCCCACCACGCCCGCCGATCCGTGCCCGGCCGAACCCACCGATCCGGGCGCGGTGTCTCCTGAGACGGCCGAACCGGTCGGATCGACGCCCGAAACCGGCGAGCCTGCAACCGAATCCGCGACGGTGTCGGCGGCGGGGGTGCCCGCGTTGCACAGCGCCGAAGCTCGGGCACTGTGGAAGGCGCTGGAAACCCACCCCGGCAGCACCACCGCCGATCTGGCGGAAATTGCGGCCATCGGGACCATTGCGGCGCGGCATCTGCTGACGGAATGGGAACTCGCCGGGGCCGTGTGGGCGGCCACCGATCCGGGCAAGCCTCGGGCCGGGAAGAGCTGGACCGCCGGAGCGAAACCCGAACCGGCCCCGGCCCCGGCCGCGCCGGAAGCGGTGGCCACCACACCCGCCGAACCGGAGTCCGCACCGGCCGACCCCGTGACCCCGGAACCCGTTGTGGCCGAACCCACCGGGCCCGAACCGGCCACCCCCGCCGAACAGGCGGCCCCGGCCGACCCCGCGCCCGACACCACGCCGGAGACGGCGGTAGCCGCCCCCACAGGGGACGATCCCGCCACCGTGGCCCCGGAACCCCCGGCGGCGGCCCACAACGGCGCTGCGGGCGACGCGGAGTCGACGGTCGAACGCCTGCCCGCCGGTGCGCTGCGGGGACAGGTCGAGGACTTCCTGCACGAAAACCCCGGAAAGGAGTTCACCCCACACCAGATCGGCAAAGCCCTGGCCCGCTCCAGCGGCGCGGTCCACAACGCCCTGGTCAAGTTGACCGATGGCGGGACCGCGCGCCAGACCAGCACGGCCCCCAAGAAATTCACCCTCGCGTCCTGAAACTGGGCGATGCCGGAATCCCCGGAGCTCGTATCTCCGGGGAGTCCGACACCGCCCTCTCAATCTAACCCCCTGAGAAAGGTGCTCGACTATGTACTCCACCCCAACCCCCAAGGTCCTCGCCTCGGCCCTGTACCAGGTGTACGCCGACTCCAGCCACGCCCCCGACAGCCTCGAGCTGTGGATCGCCATCGCCGAGACGGCTGTGCGGGAGCTGCAGATGCCCGTGCTGGCCTCGTTGGTGCCGTGGGTGCCGATCGCGTTGCGCTACGAGCAGGTGACCACCGACGGTGAGTTCTTCCCACACAGCGGTGCGGTGCGTGTCATGACCGGCCCGTTGACCGGAACCCTGTACGGCGACCTCGAAACAGCCGCCCGCGAGGTGGTCGTGGCAACCCTGGACCAGCTGCCCGAACAGGACAGCGGGGACACCAGCGACGGCGGCAGTGGCAGCGGCAATGACGGTGACGAGCAGACCGTGACCATGTACAGGGCGTTGCCGTCGTGGCGGTTCCGCCACGACAGGGGCCCGGCCGCGCCGGGTCTGCGCGCGGTGCCGCCACTCATCTCCTGACCCGCCTGCCCGCTGAAACGGCCCGTGGTGCCGAGCATTCCGCTCGGCACCACGGGCCGTCTTATATGCGCTGTGCAGGCGGGCTCGGGCTACTTGCTGCGGTCGATGGCCTGGGCGATCCAGTCGGTCAGCATGGGCGCGGCGGTGTTGTAGCCGGTGGCGTCGAACGTGGCCGTGTGGCCGTCCTGGGCAGCCGGAACACCGGCATCCGTGCCGGTGGCGCTGCCCGTCGTGTCCGTGCCGCCGGTGGTGGCGGTGTAGGTGTTGGTCAGGGTGGGGAACTGCCCGCCGGTGAACGCTGCGGCGGTGGCCGAGACGAGATCGGCGGCGACCGGTGCCAGCCCGGTCAGCGTCAGCACCGCCGCGACCGGGTCGCCATCGGCGAGGAATTCCACGGCGGTCCAGGCGATCTCCTGTGCCCGGCCGACATCGGTGGCGATGCGGGAGATGTCGAGTCCGGCCAGGACACCGACGATCTCGGCGGCGATCGTGGCGACCCCGGTGGTGTCCAGCGGCGCGGCCAACGCCAGCGCCCGCGCTACCAGGCGCAGGTCGAGTCCATCGGCAAGCTCGATCAGCGGGGCGAACTGGTTGTTCAGGTCCCCGGAGACGCGGTGCACGCCGCGCACGTCTCCAGCGGTGACCAGCCCGGGCAGCTGGGCGAGGTCGGCCACGATCGCGGGCACGTTCGCAGTGAAACTGGCGAGCCCGCTGAGGACGGTGACGACCTGGGCGAGGACCTGGGACACGCTGATCTGCCCGGTTGAGCCCGACCCGATGCTGATGGTCGGTGTGCTCGTCGTCGTGGTCGGGGCTTTCGTCGTGGTGGTGGGCGCGGTGGTGCTGGTAGGAGCCGGAGTGGTCGTGGTGGCGGTGGTGAGGGCGCGGCTCACCGCGGCGAGGACAGGCGAGGACTCGGCGGTGGTCGAGCAGTAGCTGTCTCCGTCGAGGCACAGGGTGCGGACCCGGTCGGTCAGTTCGCCGAAGCCCTGCGCGCGTGGCCCGGTGACGCCCTGCCCGGAGACCGGGGTGCCGAGCTGGGCGGTGGTCGCATCGCGGCGCGGGTCCGAGACGAGCGCGACGGCGATGACGCGGGAGGCCGGGATCGGGCCGCCTTTGTTGCCGAGGGTGGTGGCGAGGTCGCCGGTGACCTCGGCGCCTTGGCCGTAGCCGGCCAAAACGGCTCGGGTGTCCGAGCACAGCCCTTTCACCGCCGCGGTGAGGTCGGCTCTGCTCACCGACCCCGCACCAGCGGTGGGCGCGAGCGTGCGGACCTCGATATCGGTGCCGTAGCGGGCGGTGAGCGATTCCCCGAGCTGGGTGAGGATTTCCCCCGGTGTGGTCTGTCCGTTGGTGGTTGTTTCGTAGGTGCCCAATGCCAGCAGCGCGGTCCAACGCGGGCACTGGGTACCGGTGCGGTCGGGTGTGGGTTCTGCGGCGGCGACACCGGCGGTCATGGTGGTCGCGGCGACGGCCGCGCACAGCGCGACGCGGATGGTTCGAGAGTGGTGGTGGCGCATGGAGTTTCTCCGTTCGAAGGTGGTGGTGTTCAGGGCGCGGCGGGGGAGTTGTGGTTGTTGTAGGTTCGCGTGATAGCTGGCATCGCTGCTCCTCATGACCGGCTCGAATGCTGTTGTGTCTCATGTGTTTGGCGGGGTTTTCTTCTCACTGGTTTGACGTTTTCTCGGAGTTGGGCGTTTGCCAGTACTCGTTCGGCGGCTTTGCGGCCGTCTCGGGTGAGGCGGAAGAAGGTTCTGCGCCGGGATGTTTGGGTGGAGCCGCCCATGCGGGCGCGGCGGGCTGCGTGGGTTTCGAGATGAACGGTCAGCCAGCCCGCTTTGCGGAATCTGTTGAGGGCCTGATAGACGGGGCCCTCGGTGAATCCTGTGCGTTGCAGGACTGCGAGTCCGTGCGATTCATCGCTGGCAGCGCCGAGCAGGTCCTGGAGGATGATCAGGCTGCTTTCGGCTCTGATGGACACCGGTTCGACTTGGAGGTCGGCGAAGATCTGCTGGTAGTCGCTTTTGCGTTGTTGTGCGGTCTGTCTCGCGAGTTCTGCTGCTGATCGGCTCTGTGGTGATGTGGGGTCTGTTTGCCGTGCGAGTTTGGAGACCGCTGCCTCAGCTGCTGCGATGGTCTCGGCATCGGGCATTGGCAGGGCCTTGGCGCCGAGTGCTTGGATCATCAGCTGTGCAACGTTGTCGTCTTCCAGATCCTCGAGCAACGCCCGGCCGAGAGCGGTGGGGTGTTGGTGCCTGCCGAGTTCGGATCGGTCGAAGAGAGGGCCGCCGATATGTTTCTCCAGTTGCTGGAGTTGGGTGATCAAGGCGACGGATCGGCCGAGGTATTTCTGGGCGGTGAGCAGGTTGGGGAATTGCATCGCGATCCGGAACCGGTGCAGACGCAGCCATCCGTGTAGCCGACCTTCGACGGTGGTGCGGACTCGTGTGGGCACCATGTCCGGAAGGGAGGCGAGGAATTCGGTTCGGCTGAAAACTCCTTGCGGCCGGGTGGGGATGGCGAAACGGTGAAGCGCGTTGTTGACGACCATCTGATCGACATCGAGTTCGGCGGCGATGTCTGCCGTGGAGCGCAGCTTGTCGCAATATTGCTGTCGAAGCCATGCCTGGTCGATCGGGTGAGCGTCTGCGCCTTTGCGCAACGTGACGCCCAGTCCTTTGGCGATGCGGCTGACGCGTGGTTTGCCGAATCCTGTTGCCTCACCGATGTCGGCGAGGGTGCGTTTGTTCTGGATGTACTCGCGCTCGAAGAATTCCCGGGTCAGCGTCCGTTCGGCGTCGCGGTCGAGTTTCCAGGAGACCGGAGCGGTGTGTTTGGACCATTGCCGGACAGGCCGGTCGAGTCCTTCCAGCGCGAGGCGAACGTGTTCGATGTGAACCCCGAGAAGGTCGGCGACCGCGCTCGGGGCGCGCTTCTCGTCGAGGACGAGTCGGCGGATCTTGTCGGTGTCGAGGTCGGTGGGGTCGATGCCCGGCAGGGTCAGCCCGTCGGCGAGCTCGGCCGGTGGCGACCAGATGATCGGCTCCTCGATGCCGAGTTCGGCGAGCAACTGCTGGCCGTAGTCGCGCAGGGCGCGGCGCAAGTGGGGGGTGAACTGTCCCAGGGCGGTCGTGTAGGTGCCGCGGTCTTGCGGGCTGCGGAATACCAGCGGGTGATTTGGGTCGGATAGATCTGCGCCGGTGAGTATTTCGTGTAGGTGGCGTTGGACGACGTGGATGCGCCCCAGGCCTTTGCCTTGTTCGCCCGGGTGGGCTCCGATCTCGCAGGCCAGGTCCCGCCATCGTTGCCAGGTGATCGCTTCGGCCGGAACCACCTCACGGCGGCGCTGGTAGTCGATCGGGACGGTGGCGCTGTCGAGGTAGTCCGCGATTCGGCAGAGCACGGTGATCACGTCGGTGACCGCTGACCCGCCGGGTAGTTTCGCCATGCCTTGCAGCAGAGCGGTGCAGTTGCCCGGGTTGACTCTCGGATTCAGCGTTGTGCGGTGAGCGCGGCCGACAGCGCTGCCGGGGACCAGTAGCAGTGTGGCTAATGTGGCGCGGAACCGTTCGGCGTGGAATCCGCTCGCGGGCAGCAGTCGGGCCGACCATTCCGGCCAGAGCAGTTGCGGTAGCGCCCGCTGCCGGGCGGTGGTCTGGCCGCCGACGTGGATCGCAGTCGCTGTCGGGCTCTTGAGCCGCAGGCGGGTCAACGCGCCCAGATCGGGATCGATCGCGCGCACATATCTGTTGGGAAAGCGCCCGGATGCGTTCTGCCATCGCCTCAACTCGATCCGTCGGGGTGGGAACCGGTTCGGTGCGGGGTTTTTCGCGTGAATGTCGCCGATGAAGGCGATCGCGGGTTCGTCGTGGGTGCCGAGGATGTTCTTCGCGCGGCCCAGTAGCGCGGCGGTCAGAGCGGCATCGAGATATCGCGGGTTGCCGTCGGGGTGA
This sequence comes from Nocardia asteroides, assembly GCA_019930625.1. NCBI lineage: Bacteria > Bacillati > Actinomycetota > Actinomycetes > Mycobacteriales > Nocardiaceae > Nocardia > Nocardia asteroides. The sequence goes on along the minus strand of CP082844.1, from coordinate 1,031,954 downwards.
TAGGTCGTCGGTTCGCGGTCGGGATTGATCGCGTGTGCTTCGGCGGTCACGCTGTCGAGGTCGATGCCCCGCAGCCAGTCCGAGACCAGCGTCAATTCGGACTCCCGCGGCGACCCGGTGGAGGCTGTGGTCGCGGGGTTCTCGGTGTTGTGGTCGTGGATCCACTGTTGGGTGTCGAGCACTTCTCGGGGTGCTCGCCGCGTCGATCCCGCGGTCAGGTCGTTGCCGCAGCGGTTTCCGCGTGAGGGACCGTAGCCGCAGGCCGCGGGCGGGATAGGGTCTCGCCCGCCGAGTAGGAGCCGACGTGGGGTGTCGGCGCAGACCGGGCAGCTGTCGTGTAGCAAGAGGTTGTGCTCACCGCAGACGAGCTGCCACTTCCACCGCCAGATCAGCGGCCAGCGGCCACCGCCCTCGGCCAAGCACTGTGGGCAGAAACGGGACCGGCCCGAAACCAACAGCTGTGTCGCCCAGTCACATTCGCGTGCCGCTGCCGCGTCGAGTCTGTTCTCGGGCAGGCCCGCGGCATGTTCGAGGCGTCGCAGGATCGCTTCGTCGGCGGTGGTTCCCAGTAGCTGTCGAGTGTTGCGCAGACCGGGGCGGGCGCCGAGGGCTTGCAGCACCGCCAGTGGGGAGGTGCCGTTGCGGCGGGCCAGCGCCTCGATCCAGGAGTCGACTGCCTCGCCCTCGCCGATCGCGACCCGCAGCGGCAGGGTCATGGCCGCGCTCATCGAGTCACCGCCTTGACCGATGCCGATATTGTTCGGCGCGAGCTTTTTTCGGCGGTCTCGTCGATGCGGACGCTGTCCAGAAGGTCCCTGGACAGGGCCTCGGTGCCTGTCCGGATAGCCTTGAAGCAGCCCCTGTTGATCAGGGTCATCAGCGAACCGATGTGCCCGCCGGTTCGGCTGAACAGGTAGTCGGCCTGCCTGCTCAGCTGGCCTGGACGCGATCGAGCCAATACGACCTGGCGATCGACGGCCTTGACCAGCGCGCGCCAGTGTTCGTCGCGGTCGAACAACTCGACACTCAAGCGGGTCCAACGTCGGCCGCTCTGAGCGAACGCGGCATGGCGGCCGGTGAGTCCTTCCTCGAAGAACCGGCGCTCGCCCAGTCCCACTCCCGCGTAGATGAACGTCACGGGCAGCTCGTTGGCCAGCCATTTCAGGTGGTTGCTGACTGCCAGCCCGTCGCGAGAGTCGTGACGGATGAAGTGGATGTCGTCGATGATCCCGACCCGCGTCTCACACGAGAGCACGCAATCGAGCGCGTAGGTGGCCAGCTGCGCGGCGCTGCCACGGTCGGCGGCCGGATGGCCGTAGAACTGGCAGATCATCTTGTTCAACGTGCGCAAGGTGGTGTTGGAGGTCAGGCCGACCCGGAACACCGGAATGTGTTCGTGGCCTTCACCGGTCAGATCCCCGACCCGGTGGATCGCCGAGCGGTGGAAGTCGCGGCCGAACAGATTCACGATCGTCGTCTTGCCCAGGCCGGGGTAGCCGTCGAGCACCGCCGCCCCGCGCACCCGGTCGGGATCTTGGCGATTCGACGCCACGATCAGCTCGAGCTCGTCGCGGACCGCGGTCAGCTGAGGTGTGGCGATCGTGCCGAAGTTCGCGTGCCAGTCACAACGGGCATCGTTGTAGTCCAACAACGCGTCTTCACCGAGGCGCGCCAGCGCCTCCGCGGTGAGAGCGTCGGGACGGGTTCGGGGTTTGGTGTCGACGAATCGACGCCACCCCTGCTTGCGAGACAAGCTGTAGGCGCTGCTCATTCCAGCACCTCCAACGCATCCGCCCAGTAGCTCTCATCGAGTTCGTCGGTGTCGTCGTCGCCGCGGATCTCCGCGCTCGGCTCGACCGCGCCCAGCGATGCTCCGGCGACGGTTTCACCGAGATCGGCGATCGCCTGGACGCCGCTGCGTTCGGCCGACAGCCGTGCGGCCATGCGCCGCTCGCGCCGATCGATCACCTCCCCGGCGTTCCACCGGCCCAGCACCTCGCTCAACGCCTGCACGGGGTCTGCGAACCGGTCATCGCGTGTTGCCAGGACGCGCGCGTAGCGGGCGGCTTCGGAGGAGAACGGGGTGCCCAGCATCGGGGCGTGTTCCCAGACCAGTCGGTGCCAGGTCGAATCCTCGGGATCCTGGAAGAACACCACGCGGACGTCGTCGTCGTTGACGCGCAAGGGCCACTTGCCCGCAGCGACTCCGCCGTAGGGGCTGCGTGCGTTGCGGTAGGGGTCCAACGCGGCACCGTTGTAGCGGCGGCCCTCGATCTCGACCCCGTAGTGCTGAATCGTGCGCCACTCGACTCGCAAGAACTCGAGCACCAGATCCGGGGAGGCCGGAATACGCAACACCCCGGCCTTGGCCAGACCGAGCGCGAACATGTCATTGGGCGAGAGCGCCAGATCCGGCCACTGCGCCACCACCAGTCCGTCATGGGCGCACCGGTGATAGACCGTGGTGACCCAGTCCCGGATGATGTCCTCGAGCTCATGCAGGAACAAGAACGCTTGCTCGGCCACTGCCTCGCCGCGGCTGTGCAGGTCCGGGCCCTTGTAGGCGGGAAGATGCTGGATCAGCCCTTCGCGCAGAGACCGGAAGAACCGCTCGACCGTCGGTTTGTCGGTGGGCTTGCGTGGCTGCGCGGGCTGAATCGAGATACCCAGGCGCGAACACACCCCGATCACATGGGCCGACAGGAACGCCTTCCCGTGATCGACCACCAACGTTTCCGGCGGGCACCACGACTGCAAGGTGTGTTCACCGAACTCGGTGAACACCAGCCGATCCGGCAACCCGTGCACCGACCCCAGCGCCGGCCGTCCCGAACTCTGCCCGGTGACCGCCTCGAACAACACTCCCGCGACATCGACGGACTTCGTCGACACGGCCGTGACCTTCAACCCCACGATCTGGCGGTCGAACAGGTCCTGCGCGACGGTCAACTGTGCTCTCAACCACCGGCAGGTAACCGGCTCCATCGCGAACACATCCAGATCCTGGGTATCGAGCACCACATACTCGCCCGGCCGCGTCGCGCGCAGCCGACCGTAAACCCCGTGCGGGCGATCGGCGATCGAGCGACGTCCCCGCGCTGATCCATTGACCGCATTGGTGCCTTTGGCCAGCACCTCCAGCCGTCGATACGCGGTCGCCGTCGACGGCATCGGCACCACACCGGCGCCGTGTTCGCGTTCGATCCGCTGCGTGACCCGCATCAACAGCGCAGCGCGCGAAGGAGTCGACTTGGCCACGCCCTCGACGATTTCCGCCCGCAGTGCCGCGTCCCAACGTGGATCCACCGAAGTCCAACGCCCCTTGCGGGAGCGGTCGTCGACCAGCCCGGCCTCGCCGCAGGCGCGATAGGCCGCAGCCCACCGCTGGATCGTGCGCAACCCGATGCCGAGTTCGGCGGCCTTGGCCCGATAGCGCTCGATCAGCGCCACCGTCTGCGCGTACTCGGCACGGGGCTCACCATCGGCCGCAGCGTCACGGTGACCGGCCCGATAGCCGGTCAACACCTCGCGCACATGCCCGGCGCGCTCGGCGACCCTCTCACGCTCGGCCTGCGACAACCCGGCCAGCACCAGGCCGGGATCGACATCCGCGCCGGCCTCGGCGATCTCGGTGCCGCGGGCGCGAGTGACGAACTCCGACACCGCAACACTGCTGAACCGATCGTCACTGTGACGCAGAGTGACTCGGCGACCGTCGAACTCGACGATCCGCACCGATTCCCCGTCGAACAGCAACGTCATCCCCACCGCGATCGTGACCGTGCGCGCGCTCATGCCGCCGCTCCCACCGAAACGACGGTGTCGGCATCAAGCGGACACCTCAGATCCGCCCGCATCCGCGACCGCCACAGCAAGTGCAGCGCGACCGGCCGCACCAACGACGAAACGGCCAGCCCCGCCAGGCCGCGCTCCAACACCGCAAGGCTCACCGGTTCGGCCGCCGATTCCAGCACCGGCGCGATCAACTCCCGACATACCGTCGACTCGCGGCGATATCCGGCCAGGAATCGCAGGTTCTCCAGCTCGACGGCATCCATTCCGGTCCACACCTCGAAACCGAAACCTCGCAAAGCACAAAGCTTCTCGGTCCACGCGAACTGCGCCGCCACCTTCGGATCGGCCACACGCGAAGGCGCCTTCACATCGACCACCGTCACCGTGCCGTCCGCACGGGCCAGCAACAGGTCCGGCACATGCCGCCGGACCCGCACGCCATCGGACCCCTCCAGCAGAAACGGCTGAGCCGCGATCGCAACGACCGTCGAATCCTGATCCGCTACAAGCAGTCTCGCCAATTCCAGACGGCTCTCGTACACAAGATGCGTCCCGGTAGTCGATGACCAATACCAGCCCGAATAATGCCGACGCCCCTTATACGAACGGAACTCGCGCACCGGCAGACCGGCCAGCACATCCTCGACCGGCAATTGAGCCATAGTCGCGTCCACGAAACGACCATCAGAATTCCGGTACCGAACCAGCACATCATCCGACCGAGAAGCGCCGAAACCGGTTGGTATATAACGTGTTTCATTCATGCCGACCACACTCCCGCTGTCCAGCAGAAGCAATCGGCCGACACGCCGCACGGAATTCTCACCGATCTGACGCATTCGCCAGGTCGATGCCAAATGATTGAGAAGATGTCAGCTAACATGCGAACCTACACCATCGTCGTGGGTGGGTGTGGGTCTCCTAGCGGCGTAGAAGTCGTCGCTTTTCCACCGGTAGGGCGAGACTTGGACGCGTTCGTTGAAGGTGGGTGCGTGCACCATCTGGCCTGCGCCGAGGTAGATCCCGACGTGGTGGACGTCGGCGGCGGTGCCGTAGAAGACGAGGTCGCCGGGGGCGAGCTGGTCTTCGGATACCGGCGTGCCGGTGTGGACCTGGTCGTAGGTAGTGCGCGGGATCGAGATCCCGGCGGCGCGGTAGGCGGCCTGGGTCAGTCCCGAGCAGTCCCAGCCGCCATTCACCTCAGGCCCGTTGCCGCCCCACACGTAGGGCAAGCCGAGCTGGGCACAAGCGAACGAGACCACCTGTGCAGCAGCAGGGGTCGGCGGCGAGGCGGTCTGGCAGTCGCCGCCTGAGGTGTCGGTGGCGCGGTAGCGGGCGGCCTGGTCGAGGACCTGGTCGACGTACCAGTCGGCGTGGTTGTAAGCCCAGATCGCGGCGCGCAGGTCATCGGGTGCGCCGGAGTCGCACAGGTAGAACGCGGCGGCGTGGATGGCGTCGGAGGGGTTGTAGCGTGAGGGCGGGTTCGCTCCACCGGCGGGCAACGGGTGTCGCGAGACAACGGAGTCGAAGGTGGGAGCCAGGAATTGCATCGGCCCACCGGCCCCGGAGCTGTTCTCGCCGGAGGACACGCCGGGCAGGGTGGAGCGGCCGTGGTCGGTTTCGATCTTGCCGATCGCGGCGAGCACCGACCAGTTCAGGCCGGGGCAGTCCCCGGCGGCGTCCTGGTAGAGCACGAGCGTCTCGGCTGGGATGTCTTGCTGTGCTTCGGGGCTCGGGGTGGAGCCGGTGCCGGTCGAAGCTCCCGGGGCGGGTGCTGTGAGCGCTTGGTCGAACACGATGACCGTGGTGACCACGGTCGCGATGACGACGGTGAGGAACACGAACCCGGCGAATCCTGCCCCGAGTGCCTTGACCAGCATCGTCAGCTCACCAGGACTCGTAGGTCGGTGGCCGGGGTGCGGGTGGGGGCAAGGCGACGACGCCGCTCTGGGATACCCAGCCGGGGTCGAGTTCGCTGTCGGCGGCGGGCGGGGTGCGCCGGGGCCACATGGTGGCCAGCTGGTGCAGATGCGACCTGCGGTCGGTGTCGGTCTCCAGTGGTAGCCAGACCTGGTCGGCGGGGCTCGCCTCGTGGGTGGGGGCCAGGAGTTCGGCGGCGGCGGTGGCCACCGGCACTGCCTCGGGGTCGGGCAGCCGTTCCCATGTTCGGTGCAGCGCGGCACGGGCTTTGGTCTCGCGGGCGCTACTAGGCACCCACAGCAGGACGGGGGCGACGACGCCGGTGGTGCGCGCCAGCTCGGCGTAGCCGGTGAGCTTGGCCGCGACCCGCGACAGCGCCGTGGTGGATTCGAGGTCGTATTCGAGGTAGAAGTCGAGCACGGCTTCGGCGTGGCGGTAGCGGCCCCAAGCGTCGGGACGGGCGAGGTCTCCCCACAGGCGCTCGCAGCGGGTCTGGGACCACCACGCCAGGACTTGGGCGGGGTCGCCACGCTGATCGAGGGCGGGGTGGGCGATCAGGGCGGTGAACCACTCGACAACGCCGAGGGTGTGGGTCAGGTGCAGGCTGTGCCCGATGGCGAGCGCGCGCTGGTACTGGTAGCCAAGCTCGCGCACCGTGATTCCGGCTTCGGCGGCGAGGACGCCGGCTCCGGCCGGTGCGAGCACCCAGTGCATTGGCGCGCTGCCTCGGGCGCGCCAGGGGCGGAACCGTTCGAGGACGCCGTAGCGGTGGAGCAGGTTGAGCCGTCGCAGGGCGATGGGCTGGGTGGGGAAGGCCAGGTCGGTGAGCTGGTTGGTGGTCAAGACGCGGTGTTCGTAGAGCATGCGCAGGATCCAGCGGTCGCGCTCGGTCAGCCGGGAGACGAGCGCGGTGGGATCGAGGGGGCGGGGCCTGGTCCGGTTGTCGGGGCGGGGTCGGCGGTTGTCGGCCTGCTGGGCGGGGCGGGAAAGCATCGGTGGCACAACCTTTCTCAGGATGAAAAGAAGACGGGCGGTGGTAGTTGGTGAGGCGCGCTATGCGTGACCGGGTCACTCGTCGCGGTCAGGGGCCGGGTGCGGTGATGTGGGCGCGTGCGGCGGCGGAGATCTCGCGGGCGCGTCCGGGGATCGGTGGGTCCAGGGGGCGGGTGGTGAGGGTGAAGGGGCGGGCGTTGCGGCCGTCGACCAACAGCCGCGCGGCAGCGTGAAAGGCGTCGAGATGGGACAGGTCGTGCTCGGACAGCCACGGGTCGGTATGCCGGGCCAGATCGCGCGCGTCATCGGGGGACACGGCGAAGACGATCTTGTTGCGCGCATTCGCCGAGATACCGTCGCGCAGTTCGCGCGAGAGCTGACCCAAGTTCTGATGCGCCAGCAGCAGAGAGAGCCGGAGTCCGCGGGCTTCGGCGAGCATGTCCTCGATCGGCGTGCTCAGGTTGAGGAAGTTCTGTGCCTCGTCGAGCACGAGCGCGGCGTCAGGCCGGTCGGCGGCGGGCACCCGGGCCCTGGCGGTCACCGCCTGCCAGGTCCGGGCGACCAGCAGTGACCCGACCAGCCGTGAGGTTTCCTCGCCGAGTGAGCCCTTCGGCAACCGCGCGAGGCAGATGCCGCCGTGGTCGAGGACATCGCCGAAGTCCACGGTCGACGGGCCACCGGCGATGGCCGCGCGGACGAACGGGCGCAGCAAAAAGGCGCGCAGTTTGTTCAGTAGCGGGCCGGTGAGCTGGGCACGCCCGGTGTCGGAGAGCTGTTCATAGGAGTCCCAGAACCCGCGCAGGACCGGATCGGTGGTGGTGCGGGTGACCCGGGAACGGAAGGCGGACTCGGTGAGCAGACGGGGCAGGTCGGCCAGGGTGGCGGTGCCGGGTTGGGCGCATAACGTCAGCAGGCTCGCGCGCATGATGTCGTCGGTGCGCGGCCCCCACCACTGGTGAAAGATCCGGCGGAACACCGTGGTCAGGTTGTCGACCGCGAGATCCATTCCGGCGCGCCCGATCCGGCCGATGTCGAGCGGATTCACACACGGCGGAGCACTGGAAGCGTCGGCGTCGAAGAGCACTACCCGCTCACCCATGCGCGACGGCAGCCGCGACAAGACATCGGTGACCAGGTCGCCCTTCGGGTCGATGACGATCACCCCGCGCCCGGCCTCGGCGTCATCGAGGATCGTGCGCGCCAGCAGCGTGGATTTGCCGACGCCGGTGGGACCGAGAATGTGCAGGTGGTGGCGGGCGTCGCTGACTTTGACCGCGACCGGGCGGCGAGTGCCGGTGTCCGACATCCCCAACGGCTTCGTGTGTTCCCCACCGACGGGGATCTCCGGGGCCGGGGACAGAGCGCGGGCTCCGGCACGCTGCAGTCCCGGTAGCCCGTCTTCGGTGGGCAGATGGGCGATCGTGGCCAGCTCCGGCACCGACAACACATCCCCACGCCCGAGACGCCGCTCCCGGATCAACCGCTGAAGGCGCAAAGGGCGACGGCGACGCCGGTAGTAGTTGTGATCGGTGCACGCCCCGAATGTCGTGGCGAGCGCATCGGCGCGCCCGCGCGCCACCGCCCGCGCTGCCGCTGTCGAGTCGATCTCGGCGGGGTCGGTGGAGACCGGGATCGAGGCGGCATAGCGCACGACCGTTTCCCAGTGCGCCCCTCGCGCTTTGGCCGCCGCCGCGCGGGCGGCGGCGCTGTATTCGAGGGAGGTCTGCCGGTCGCTGGCCCGGCCGGTTCCTGCCCCGGCGGTAGCGCGGGAGGTGCGAGCGCTGTTCGAGCCGGGTGTGAGGAGGTCGAGGGCCTGGCACAGTAGTCCGGCCGCGACACCGGCCCGGGTACCCGTGCTCGCCGCGGAGCGGGTGGCTCGGGCGACGCGGCGGCCGGTGACCGGGCGGGCGAGGATCTGCACACACACGGCGTGGCCGGGGCCCAGATCGTCGGCGGCGGTGATCAGGTTGCGCACCAGATCACCGGAATGCTCGGTGCTCAACGGGAGCCCCTCGTGGCGCCCGAGACGCAGCTCGCCTCCGGCCACGACCCGCCGGATTCCCTTGACCGGGTTCGGCAGTGGCGGACGAGCGGGCTCAAGGGTGTCGGTGTGCGCGCCGGGCCACGCCGAGGCGACGGCCCGCTCGATCAGCCCGGGTGGGATCGCGCCGGGCACCCACAACCGGATCGCCGCGCCCTCTTCGGGGGTGACGGTGTACTCGAACCCCAGATGCGGCTGCCCCAACAGCGTCCTCGCCCACGCGGGGCGGAGCTGGCCGATGAGGTGGGCCCAGAAGGAGAGTGCGCCTTTGGCATCGACCTCCGGTGGGGTGAGCACGGTGATCTGACGGGCACGCGCACTCAGCCGGCCTCGCCGCCACCGGCCCACGAGCCCGACCGCGGCGAGCACCGCGACACCAGCCACCACCAGGAACAGGGCATCGGTGGACACGAGGGCGTGTTCGAGGGATTCGCGGAGGTCGGCCACGGCCCGGCCGGGCGCGAGAAGCGCCCGGCCCAGCCATCCCTGCTCGGGATTCACGCGGCCACCGATCCCGAGCCGGTGCTATCGGCACTCGGCAGTGTCGCCGCGCTGCCGAACGGGAACCGGCCTGCCGCGCGGCGGCGTTCGGTCGCCTCGGTGGCTTCGGGCTTGCGCAGGATGATGACGTCCTCGTGGGCGATGAGGTGCATCGGCAGCCCTGCCGCGCGCTGCTTGACGATGAAGTCGCGCTGGAAGAAGCTCGACCGGGCGACGAGTTCGCCCTCGGTGAGACGCCCGAGCAGCGCCACGCACCGCTCCACCGGCACCAGCCCGGCCAGCTCGCCGCAGGTGTAGAGGTGGGCGGGCAGCGGCACGAGTTCGGCGTGCTGACGCCACGGCCGGGCGGTGATCACCACATACCCGCCGGGAGCGAGGTAGTCGGCGGCCCCGGCCAGGATCTTCGTGAATCCCGACAGCAGGCGGCCGAGGCCGACGTTGGCCAAATTGCCTCGGTCCAGTAGCTGGCCATAGCGGTGGTTCTTCTTTACTACCGGGTCTTTGCGGTTGGCGCGCACATGCCCGTGCAGAGAATCGCCGTAGGGCGGGGAAGTGATGACCAACTTCGCCTGGCCGCGTAGCTCGGCCGGGATCAGCTCTCCCAGCTTGCGGGCGTCGCCGTGGAAGACGTCCGCGGCGAGATCGATCCCGGCCTCGCGGGCGAGCTCGATGTTGGTGCGCGCCAGCTCCGCCCACCGGCTCTCGTACTCCACCCCGACCGCGCGGCGACCCAAATGCAGGGACTCGACCAGGGTGGTGCCGATTCCACACATCGGGTCCAGGACGAGGTCCCCGGGCTGGGTGTAGGTGTTCACGGCGTGGGCGACGATGGCGGGGAACATCTTCGCCGGGTGGGCGGTGCTGTCGGGGTGGTAGCGGCCCCGCCGCTGGGCGGTGGGCGCGGTCTGCGCGGTGGCCCACACCGACACCGGCGCGACGGCCGGGGCGGTCTGTGCGGGGCTGCCGGAGGCGCTGTCGGCGGAGGCGGGGGTGGTCGGTTCGAGCGACATTCGGGCGTCCTTCACGTGAGAGTTCCGGTCGGGTACAGGGCGTGTGGGTTCAGCCATGGGCGGGCTGGAGGAAGACGAAGACGTCGGTGTGCGCGACCGTGTGGCGCGCGGTGCTCGAGGGCGTCGGCGAGGCGGGCGCGGTGATCCGGTGCCCGGAGATCGGGGCGGCGATGATGTGCTGGAGGTAGAGCAGATCGGCGGACTGCGCGGCGGCCACGACCGAACCGGCCGGGTCGAACAAGGTTCCGGAGTCGCTGTGTCGGCAACGGGAGAAAACGACCAGCAACCCGCCCATCGCGAGGACGTCGGTCGCGAGCGCAGTGATGTGTTCGGCGGCGGCGATCGGGTCGAGCTGATCGGCGAGCAGGCTCGCGACGACCAGATCCACCGGCGCGCCTGTCCACGTCCGGCCGGCGGGTGCGTCGAGTCCGTGGCGGCCCAGATCCCCGATCGTCGACAGTGCGGCGGCGGTGTCGGACTCGATGATCCGCAGCGTCCCCCGCGCGGTGGGGGCGGGCCAGCCCAGCAGCATCACCCGCGCGCCCGGCGCGGAGAATTCGGTGATCGTGTGGACCAGAGCCCGGTCGGGCCAGCGATCGGCGGGATCGAGCGGGTCGGGTCCCAGCGGCCACAAGGTCGAGGGGATCTGCACGGCATTGGTGCCAGAGCGCGGGCGGCGGGAAGGGGCAGTCATGAGGGGCCTCCTGAACGAGAGAGTGCTTCTACTCATTAACTGCCGCCAAAAAGCCGAAAACGGGACGTAATTTCCGAACTCCGCTCTCTGAGAATTTCCTGAGCCCGATATCCGGACCTAGAAAACGGGTGCATCGATGAGATGTCCCGGGAATTTTTTTGAAGAATTTTCACCACGGTTTGCCAGCGTGCTCGGATGCCTATCCGGAACCTATCTGAAACATATCCAAGTCATATCCTGGCGCTATCCTGCGCTTCACATGTGCTGGTAGATGGGTATATCCGCGCGGATATGCCGTGCCCCCGACGGGTGGGTGTGTCGTAGTAGCGGAGGGGATGCTGATCTGCGCAAGATATGACTTGGATATGTTTCAGATAGTGTTTGGATATGTTGCGGATAGGGTTTGGATAGGTTTCGGATAGATCCGCGAGGTGTCCTGATGTGGTCGGAAAACTATCGACCGAACAAGGAGATCGTGGTGACGAACACGCATGACGAAACCATTCCGGGACAGATCGGCAAACGGCCCTCGCCACTGGCTGCGGTGAACAGGGGTTTCGACCGGATCGCCGGACACTACCTGCCGACCATCCCCCGTCCGGTCCCGGTGTCGGAGGCCGGTTGCGGTCGGATCCGGACGTGGGGAGAGTTGCGTGAGCGGCTGTGGGATCCAGGCACGCCGATGACCGAGGTCGATGCGATCTGGGTGTGGCTCATCGAACGGGTCCGGCAGCGCTGCGAGTCCGCAATGCTCGTGAGCGCGGCGCTGGCCGTGCCGATGCTGGCCCGTATCACCGGCGAGCACACGGCACCGGGAAGCCCGGAGCGCCACGATGCCGAGTCCGAAGCGCTGGCTGAGTTCCTGCTCCACCTCCCGTGCATCGATGTTGACCAGCCGCACGTATGGAATCGCCTACGGTGGGCTGCCTTCCGCGCTGACCGTAAAACAGCAATCGAGCAGCGAACCAATTTCACGGTGGTCGGCGACCTCGGAGCTGGCCTCACCGAATGGGGGCAGCGGGCGCAGGTACTCGGAGCCGAGTCGGGTCACCCCGAGACGGTGCTCGCTGCTGCCGTGGGTGCCGGGGTGATCTCCGCCGACGCCGCAGAACTCATCGCCGCGTCCCGGTGGGAAGACCGGCTGCTGCCCGGTCTGGCCGCCGAGCGCGGTGTCCCTGTGGGCCGACTGCGCAAGCAGCGGTCCCGTGCCGAACGTGCCCTACTGGTATGGCTGGCCGACCGCACCCGCGACCTCGACCCGGTCCGCAACGGCCCGGTCGAGACCGCGACGGTGACCACGCTCGCGCCGAGGGTCTCCTCACCGCGGCGAGGCCGCCGGCCGAAACGGCTCTCGTCAGCTCCGGCACCGGCACGCATCGAGTCCGGGCGGGTGGCCGCATGAACCCGCACACGAACGCTCTCGATGGGGCCGTACAGGACTCGGCTGGCCGCGCACGACGCTGGCCCCGGCGCCTCGCTATCGCGGTCGCCGCCGTGGTGGTGTCGGTGGTCGCGGCCGGATCCGCCTCGGCGGCGCCACCGCACACCGAGGTGCTGGCCATCGCCTCGTCGCTGGGCGAGGTGATCGACAACGCCCGCAACTGGCTGGTCGGCATCCTGGCCGGGCTGGCGACACTGTTCCTGACCATCGCAGGAGCCCGCTATCTGCTCGGGGGCGGTGATCCCAGCGAGATCGAGAAGGCCAAGACCGCCTTCCGCGCCGCGTGCATCGGCTACGCGCTGGCGATGCTGGCACCGGTCATCGTCGCCGTGCTCAAGTCCATCATCGGAGCCTGACCGTGAGCACCTCGGCCCAGGCACCACCCACCCCCACCCGGTTCACACCGGCCGCGCGCCTCGCTGCCATTAGCGCAGCAGCGGTCCTCGCCGCCGTCCTGATCGTGCTCACCGGTTCCGGCGGGGCCGCCGCCCAACCCGCCACTCCGACGCCGGTTCCGCCGGTGACCACGGCACCGGCGACACCCGCGCCGACCACCAGTCCACCGACCACGACACCGCGCCGGTGGGTGACACCACCCTCGACCACCGCCCCACCGACGACAACCGCGCCCGGCACAACAGCGCCAGCACCGGCACCTGGATCCGGGTCGGGCTCGGCCGAGTGCGGGGTGACCAACATCAACGGGTGTGTGGAGAACGCGGTCGACGGGTTCTTCCGGCGCATCGTGGAGACCTCGCTCAACCCGTTGCTGGAACTGTTGTCGCAAACCCTGCTCACCACACCCGAACCCGGGCAGATTCCCGAGATCGGGGTCTTGTGGAACCAGTCGTGGCAGATCGTGCTCGCCCTCTACGTGCTGGTCGTGATGGCTGCCGGGGTGCTGTTGATGATGCGTGAGACCGTCCAAACCCAATGGTCGATCCGCGAACTCGCACCCCGCCTGGTCGTCGGATTCGCGACTGGGGGGTTGAGCATGATGATCGCCACCGCCGGAATCGGTTTCGCCAACGCCCTCGCCGGTGCTCTCGCTGGAGATGGTGTCGACTCGGGCTCGGCCGCCGACGCGCTGGCCGAGTTGGCGTTCACCAGTACCCAGAGCCTCGGTGTCCTCGTTCTGTTGCAGCTGGCGCTGTCGGTGATGCTGCTCGTGCTGATCATCAGCTACCTCGTGCGGGTGACGATCACGATCTTGCTGATCGTGGGCGCACCCCTGGCTTTGATGTGTCATGGGCTGCCCGGCCTCGACGGTGTCGCCCGCTGGTGGTGGCGCAGCTTCGCCGCCTGCCTCGCAGTCCAGGTGGTGCAATCACTGACGTTGGTGACCGTGCTGCGGGTCATGCTCCGTCCCGGTGGCTGGTACGTGTTCGGGCCCGATGCCAACGAGATCGCCGACCTCACTGTCGCTTTGGCGTTGATGTTCGTGTTGATCAAGACACCGATGTGGCTGCTGTCGGTGCTCAAGATCGGGCAAGGCCGCAGCTTCCTCGGCTCGATCGTGCGCGGATTCATCGCCTACAAAACCCTCGGCATGCTCAAAGGCGCCACTGCGAGCAGCGCCCGCACCACAGCCTCGGCGGCATCCGCACGGCGGAGTGCGCGACCCGTCCGTGCCTCACGAGCACCCCGCGCCGCCTCCAGCAGTGGACCGCCCGATCCGTACGCGCGGGTGCGTTCGAGCCGCGACGGGCAGCTCATGCTGCCCTTGGAAGGAGTGCGCCGCGTTCCTCGGCAACCCAACCCGGCACCGGCCCAAGCGACCGGCACCCCACCACCGCGCTCGAACCGGTCGGCGAGGGGACGCCAGCTCGCGTTCGACTTCACTCCACCGGACCCGTATCGGGGCATCCGCGCCGGGGCTGGGGGACAGTACCCGCTCCCGATCCCGGTGCGCCGTGTCCGTCCAACACCCCCGCCACCCGAGCCGCCGCCGCAGCGGCCCGGTCGCCGCGCGACACCGCAACAGCTCGCCTTCGACTTCACCGAACCCACCCCGCCCGACCCGTACGCGCGTGTGCGCCCGAACCGTAGCGGCCAGTACCCGCTGCCGTTCCCGGTCGCCCGGGTCAAGCCCGTTGCACCGCCGCCGAACCCGCTACAACCACCCGCAGCGGCCCCGGCGCGTCCGGCGGGGCGGCAGCTGCATCTGCCCATGCCGGATCTGCCCGTGCGCCGCCGAGCGCCCCGCGCCCCGAGAGGCGGAACCCTGAAATGAATACCATCGTGCGCATCCCCGCCGACGTCGACCGCTCCGATCGGCTGCTGGGGCCGTTCACCGCGCGCCAGCTCGCTGTCCTGGCCACGACCGCGGCACTGCTGTACGCGGCCTGGGCTGCAACGCGAACCCTGCTACCGCTGCCCGTATTCGCGGTCACCGCTGCCCTGATGTTCGTGTTCGTGGCAGTCGCGGTCCTGACACGCCGCGAGGGCCTGTCGGCCGACCTGCTGCTCGTCGCGGCCGTTCATCACCGCCTGCGTCCACGCCACCTCATCCGATCACATGGTGCCACCCGGGCTCCGCACTGGATCACGACGCGCACCACAGGACGACGTCCTCGGTCGCCGGTGCCCTCGGAACTATCGGCAGATCAGGCGCGGTTGCCCGAGTCGGTGGCGAGCAGTGGCAGCGGCGAGGTCGGGGTGATCGACCTCGGCGCCGACGGCCTCGCCGCCATCGCCGTCGCCGGAACCCTCAACCTGTCGCTGCGGACCCCGACCGAACAGGACAGCTTGGTCGGCCAGCTCGCGGGCTGGCTGCACACCCTGCGTCAACCCGTCCAGATCCTGATCCGTTCGGCGCGGCTGGACTTGACCGAGCACATCACCGGCCTGCAAACGGCCGCCGCGCAGATGTCGGCCGACCTCGCCGCGGCAGCCCTCGACCACGCCGACCACCTCACCGCGCTGGCCGCCCGCGAAGACCCCGTCCACCGACAGGTGCTGCTCGTCTGGCGTGAACACACCGAGGCCGTGGCGACCAGCGGGCTGCGTGCCCGTCTCCCTGGGCAGCGCCGAGCCCGGCGCACCCTATCGGGCGGTGCGCGCCGGGCGGCCGAGTCCAGGCTGCTGCGCCGGATGAACGAGGCCGCCGATGTGCTGTCCCCGCTGGGGATCTCGGTGACCGCCCTCGCCCACGACGCCGCGACCGCCGTGCTGGCCAGTTGCACCGACCCCGAAAG
Organism: Nocardia asteroides; assembly: GCA_019930625.1. Lineage (NCBI taxonomy): Bacteria > Bacillati > Actinomycetota > Actinomycetes > Mycobacteriales > Nocardiaceae > Nocardia > Nocardia asteroides. The sequence continues at coordinate 1,016,362 of CP082844.1, read as the reverse complement.
CCTCGTCTCTGCCGCCGCCGACATCACCGCCGCCGACACGGTCGTCAGCACCGACCCCAATACCCGATTACCGGATCCGTTCGCCGGGGACGGGCTCGACCGGTTCGCCCCGGAATCTCTGACCATCGGCACCCGGCACCTCGAGATCGGCTCGGATTGGAGTGCGACCCTCGCGGTAACCGGCTACCCGCGCGAGGTGACGGCCGGCTGGCTCGCGCCTCTGCTGTCTCACCCGGGCAGAGTCGAGGTCGCGGTGCACGTCGAGCCGGTCGACCCGGCCACCGCCGCGACCCGGCTGCGCCGCCAGCAAGCCCGCCTCGAATCCGCCCGCAGGCAGGACCTCGGCCGAGGCCGTCTGACCGACCCGCAGGTCGACGTCGCCGTCGAGGACGCCGCCGACCTGTCCGCGCGCGTCGCGCGGGCCGAAGCCAGGCTGTTCCGCGTCGGGGTGTATCTCACCGTCCATGCCGCCTCGGAATCCGAGCTGGCCGACGAGTTGGCCGCCGTTCGCGCGTTGGCGGCGAGTCTGCTCGTGGACACCTGCACCCTGTCCTACCGGGCAGCTCAGGCGTGGGTGACGACTCTGCCGCTCGGGTTGGACCTGATCCGGGTCCAGCGGACCTTCGATACCACTGCCCTCGCCGCGGCGTTCCCCTTCGACTCACCCCAGCTCCCCGCCGCCGAACCCGCCCAGGCCGACCGGCCCCAGGGTGTTCTCTATGGCCGCGACGCCGCGTCGGGGTTGTTGTTCGTGGACCGGTTCGGTCCCGAGGCCCACAACCACAACCTCGTCGTTCTCGGCCGCTCCGGTGCAGGCAAGTCCTACCTGGTGAAAACCGAGATCCTGCGAGCGCTGTATCGCGGGGTCGAACAGGTCATCATCGACCCCGAAGACGAATACCGGCGCCTGAGCGAGGCCGTGGGCGGCACCAACATCCGCCTCGGTGCACCCGGAGTTCGGCTCAACCCGTTCGACCTGGAAATCCACACCCGACCCGACGGGAGCCGCAGCGCCCCGACCGATGCGCTCACTCGGCGCAAACTGTTCTGCCACACCCTGATCCAGGTGCTGTTGGGGGACCAAACCGCCGCGCAACGGTCGGCGCTGGACGCTGCTCTCGCCGCTGCTTACACCGCCGCCGGGATCACCGACGACCCCGCCACCTGGACCCGGCCCGCGCCCACCCTGAGCGACCTGCGAGACCAGCTCGACCAGCTCGCCGTGCCCGCTGCCGTCGAGTTGGCTGCCGGGCTGCACCCCTACACCGGCGAGGGAGCCTATGCCGGGCTGATCGACGGACCCACCACCACCGAACCCGAGGGCGCGATGATCGTGTTCTCGCTACGGGAGCTGCCCGATGAAATGAAAACCATCGGCACGCTGCTGGTTTTGGACGCGACGTGGCGGAAAGTGTCGAACCCCGGTCATCGGCGGCCCCGCATGATCACCGTGGACGAGGCATGGCTGCTGCTGCGCGAGCCCGCCGGGGCGGCGTTCCTGTTCCGGGCCGCGAAGAGCTTCCGCAAGCACTGGGCCGGACTCACCGTCGCTACCCAGGACTGCGCGGATGTCTGCTCGACCGAACTCGGGCGAGCGATCATCTCCAACGCCGCCACTCAGATCTTGCTCCGCCAAGCACCCCAGGCCATCGACGAGGTCGCTACCGCCTTCCACCTCTCTGACGGCGAGCAACAATTCCTGCTCTCCGCGGCTCGCGGTTCGGGGCTGCTCGCGGTCGGCGGCACCGACCGCGCGGTGTTCGGGTCTTTGGCCTCGCCCACCGAGAACGCGCTCATCACCACTTCGCCGGAGTTCCTGGCCGCCATCGCCGACGACCGCGACACCGAAGTCGACATCGGCTCAACCGCAACAGCCGACGGCAGGTGGGCGGGGTGACCCTGGACGCCGCTGTCCGAACCACCGCATCGGGATCGGGTTCCGGCGTGCAACGGTCACACCGCAGACCCGCCCGTTCGACCCGCCAGAACGGCGCAGGCCGCCGTATTCCGGCCGATCGGCACCCCGGGTTGGTCGCGGGTGACCGGTTCGGCAGAAATGCTGCACGAGAAGACATTTGACGCCTCGGCCGCTACGGAGCGTTCATGGACCCCGCTGCACGGACCCAGCCCGGTTCCCGCGCAGTTCGACCCACCCACGAAACAGCCACCTCCGCCACCTATCGGGCCGACGTGGCAGGACATGAGAGGAAATCATGGACGAGGAATTTTCCGACGACGCCGTGGTGATCCCGTTGCGCCCCTGGCGGGCCCGCGCCGATTCGCCGATGCATGTCGATGCTCGAGTGGGCGAGATGACCACGTCGTTCCAGATCCGCTATGTCACCGGAGCCGAAGCCAAACGCGTCGCCGAACGGCAAGCCCGCGCGATCTCGGCGCTGCTGCGCTGGCTCGACAGCCACGACCCAGCCACAGCCGAGCTGGTCGATCTCGACGCCATCACCACCGCCGACGAACAGGAGGCGGCATGAGCCTGCCCGCATTCGCCGGACCCGACAGCCCTGATCTGCTCGGGATGGGTGGGTCGTCCCCGGTCCCGGTGGCGGTGTTCCTGCGCACCTCGACCCGGGATTTGCAGGACCCCACGTTGTCGCTGCCGCGCCAGCTCGACAACTGCCGCAAGGTGCTGCCTAACGGGTTCGTGATCGTCGCGTTCTTCTACGACGTCGAGTCCTCCCGCAAGGATCTCGAGATGCGTGGTCTGGGCAGCGCGCACGAGGCATTCGACATCCCGATCCCGCGTGACGGCGGTTTGGCCGACCTGATGGCCGAAGCCCGCCACCCCAACCGCCGCTTCGAGGCGGTCGTGGTCGAGGAGATCGAACGCGCCGCCCGCTGGACCCACCAGTCCACCCAGCTCGAACACGAGCTGGAGAAAGTCGGGGTGCCGCTGTTCGCCGCCGACGAGGGCCCGATCTCGCTGTCGGAGAAACGCGCCACCCAGATCCTCGTGCGCCGCATGAAACAAGGTGTCGCCGAATGGTTCTTGCGCCACACCCTCGAACAATCCTGGGAAGGGTTCCGCGAACACACCTTTCAAGGCTGGAACATCGGCAAAGCCTGCCACGGCTACCTCAACGAGAAAGTGCCGCACCCGGTCGCGGCGAAACGAGAGGAAGGCCGCACCAAGTCCCGGCTCCTCGTGGACCCAGAACGCGCACCGGCGGTGGTGCGGATCTTCCAGCTGCGCCACGACGAGAACCTCGCCTACCAGGTGATCGCCGACCGGCTCAACGCCGACCCCGACCGCTACCCGCCCCCGCAACCCAACAGCGGCAAACGCGCCCGGGGCCGCTGGTCAGGTTCCTCGGTCCGCGAAATCCTGATCAACCCAAAATATACCGGGCACATGGTGTGGAACCGGCGCGCCAGCAAGAAAGGCGGCGCGCTCGTCCCGCCCGAGAAATGGGTATGGTCACCGCAGCCCACCCACGAACCCCTCGTCACCCGCGCGGTGTGGGACGCGGTCCAGAAGAACCGCACCACCCGCCAAGGGTCGCGGATGAGCGTGAAGAACACCCACCCCGACACCCACCGCACCTACGTACTGCGCTCGTTCGTGCACCACCAGCAGTGCAACAAACGGATGTTCGGCAAGACCCGCAAGGGCTACGGCTACTACACCTGCCAACCCAAACTCGACCTCGTCGGCAAACCCGAGGAATACGCCGACCACCCCCGCGCGGTGTACGTGCGCGAAGACAAGCTCCTCGCCTGCGTCGAGACGTTCTTCAACGAACGCATCTTCGGCCCCGACCGCGCGACCCTGCTGCGCCACCAGCTACGCGGGCAGTCCTCGAGCAAGGGCCACGACATCGAACAGCGGGCCGCCGCGATCGAGAAGACCCTCACCGACATCACCCGACGACAGGACAACGTGCTCGCCGAGCTGGAATCGCGTCCCATCACCGGCGACGACGAGTTGTCCCAAGCCTGGGCCGAACGGCTGAGACGCCGCTACACAGAACTCGAAAAGGAACGCCGGACCAAGAATGCCGAGCTGGAGACGCTGCGTGAACAGGTCGCCCGGCAACGCCCCGACGAACCCGCTCTCCTGGACCACCTGCCCCGGCTGACGCTGCATCTCACCCGGGCCCCCGATGTCCTGCAACGTGACTTGTACGAGGCATTCGGGATCAAGATCGTTTACGACCACACCGGTAAGCACGTGACCATCTACGCCACCCTGACCGAAGAAACACTCCCAGATGCCGCCATGGCCGCCGCGCCGCTGACCCCTGCTACGACCCCCGAAACGGGGCCCGTACCGCCACCAGCCCACAGGGGCGGCGGTACGGGGCAACCCGGCACGCCATGGGAAACCGCTACTACGGTTGCCCATGTTCTTCGTGCCCCCGGCAGGATTCGAACCTGCGACACCCGCTTTAGGAGAGCGGTGCTCTATCCCCTGAGCTACGAAGGCATGGTGGGCTCGGGGCCCACCAGGGACGTCCCGCAGTCTACCGGGTCGAGGGTCCGGGGGCTGCATTGCTTCCCGAAGGGCCTGGACAGCCGGGTGTGCCGCGGGGTGGGGAGGGCGCGGGCGCGGTCTCAGTGCGGCGCGGGAGCCTGTGCCTCGTCATAGTCGGCGGGGTCGAAAGTTCTTGTCTTCCAGCGATAGAGCACGGTTGCGCCGGGCCAGTTGTTGGTGATCCGGCCGGAGGCGTTTCGGTACCAGCTGGAGCAGAAATTCCAGGGGGTGTCCTTCAACCGTTTCTGCAGCCAGTCGTCCCAGCGTTGCTCGGCGGCGGGGCGGGCGGCGAGGTAGCGGCCGGGGCGGTCGGTGAGGTATTGCACGACCTGGCGGATGTAGCGAGCCTGGGATTCGAGCATGTAGATGATGGAGCCGGCGCCGACGTTGGTGTTCGGGCCGTACATCATGAACAGGTTCGGGAACTGGGGCACGGATAGGCCGAGGTAGGCGCGGGCGCCTTCGTCGCCCCAGACGTCGGCCAGCTTGCGCCCGCCGAGGCCGTAGATGTTCATCGGCGCGAGGAACTCGGTGCCCTTGAAGCCGGTGCCGTAGACGATGACGTCCACTTCGTGCTCGACGCCGTCGGCGGTGCGGACTCCGGTCGGCGTGATCGCCTCGATGGCGGTGGTCTCCACGGTGACGTTCGGCTGCGCCAGCGCGGGGAAGTACTCGTTGGAGAACAGTCCGCGCTTGCATCCCGCCGCGTAGTCGGGCGTCAGTTTCGCGCGCAGTTCGTCGTCGGGAACCTGCTTTTGCCGGTGCCGGTCGGCCAGCGCGATCACCGGGGTCTTGATGGCCGGGATGTCGGTCAACCCGAGGGCCAGCGCTTCGAAGACCGACCAGATGGCGAAGCGCTCGGCGAGGCGGGTGGGCGGGAGGTACTTGAACAGCGCATGGTGCAGGGCGCTGTACTCGACATCGGCCTTGGGCAGCACCCACGCGGCCGAGCGCTGGAACAACGTGAGGTGGGCAGCGCCCGGCTGAATGCGCGGGATGTACTGGATCGCGCTGGCCCCGGTACCGATGCAGGCGATGCGCTTGCCGGTCAGGTCGACGTCGTGGTTCCACTCGGCGGAGTGGAACGCGGGACCGGTGAAGGTCTCGATGCCGGGGATGTTCGGCATGGCGGGGCGGGAGAGCTGGCCGACCGCCGGGATGAGGATGTCGGCGGTCAGCTGCGCGCCGTCGGCCGTACGGACGGTCCATCGGCCGGTGCACTCGTCGAACTCCGCGTCGATCACCTCGGTGCCGAAGCGGATGAAGCGCCGCAGGCCGTGCTTGTCGGCGACGTCTTGCATGTACTCGTGGATGTCGCGCTGTTCGGAGAAGCGCCGCGGCCAATCGGCTCTGGGTTCGTAGGACCAGGAGTACAGCGGGGAGGGCACGTCACAGGCCGCGCCGGGGTAGGTGTTCTCCCGCCACACGCCGCCGAGATCGGTGGCGCGCTCCAGGATGGTGAAGGTGTCCAGCCCGGCCCGCCGCAGCTCCAGCGCCATGCCGAGCCCGCCGAATCCGGCTCCGATGATGATGATGGACGGCGTCGTCATACTCCGAGCGTACGGAAGAGTATCCGCAGGTCCGAAGACATCCGCGGTCAATCAATCGGCATTTCCGGCCATGCGGTGCTGGTCAGTTCCCGGCGAGCTGGCGCGCGATAACCAAACGCTGGATCTGGTTGGTGCCCTCGAAGATCTGCATCACCTTGGCCTCGCGCATGTAGCGCTCGACGGGGAAGTCCTGGGTGTAGCCGTAGCCGCCGAAGACTTGGACCGCGTCGGTGGTGACCTTCATGGCGGCGTCGGTGGCGACGAGCTTGGCCACGCTGGCCTGGCGCGAGTACGGCAGCCCCGCGTCGCGGCGGCGGGCGGCGTCGAGGTAGGTGGCGCGGGCGGAGTCGACGGCGGCGGCCATGTCGGCGAGGACGAAACCGAGCCCCTGATGGTCGATGATGTGGCGGCCGAACGCCTCTCGCTCCTTGGCGTACGCGACGGCTTCGTCGAGGGCGCGCTGCGCCAGGCCGGTGGCGACCGCGGCGATGCCGAGACGGCCGGAGTCCAAGGCGCTGAAGGCGATCGAGAGCCCTTGGCCCTCGGCGCCCACCCGACGTTCGGCGGGCAGGAACGCATCGTCGTAGGCGGCGGTCGTGGTGGGCACGGCGCGCAAGCCCATTTTCTCCTCGGGCTTGCCGAAACTGAGGCCCTCGGTGTCGTGGGGGACCAGGAAGCAGGAGATGCCGCGGGAGCCCTCCCCGGTGCGCGCGAACAGGGTGTAGAAGTCGGCGCGTCCGCCGTTGGTGATCCAGGCTTTGGCCCCGGTGATCCGGTATCCGCCCTCGACCGGGGTGGCGCGGCAGCGCAGCGCGGCCGCGTCGGAGCCCGCGTGCGGCTCGGACAGACTGTAGGCGCCGATGGTCTCACCGGAGAGCATTCCGGCCAGCCAGCGTTGCTTCTGCTCCTCGGTGCCGAAGACGAACAGCGGATGACAGGACAGGCTGTGCACGCTGACCGCGACCGCGACGGCGGCCCAGCGGGCGGCGAGTTCCTCGAGAACCTGGAGGTACACCTCGTAGGGCTGCGCGCCGCCGCCGTATTCCTCCGGGTACGGCAGGCTGAGCAGTCCGGCGGCGCCCAGCGCGGGGAAGACGCCGTCGGGGAAGATCCCGGTCTTCTCGCACTCGGCGACGCGGGGTTCGAGCACCTTGTCGGCGATGTCGCGAGTGAGCTCCAGCAGATCCCTGGCCTCGGGGGTGGGCAGCATTCGGTCCACTGGCATGTCGTCTACTCCGCGGGTCGCTCGGTGCGTTCTCGTGATTCACAGTAGCCGGGCGCTGTGCGAAGGTCACCGGCTCGTCCTGGCATACCGCAGACGGTCTCCGGCCCTGGCGATCGCGACACGAATCCGCAGGGGATGGCCCAGCCGAACATCACGGTCCGGAAGAGATCCTCGCGAGTGGCCACATTTCAGTGCAGAATGACCCGATCGAAGCGGTGTAGCGGCCCTCCGCCGCTGGAGGGCGAGTTGCGGCACTCGGGGGAGCGGCGGGCTGCACGTGCAGCTGTGTGTACAGGTGCGCGTGAACGTGTCTGCGGCGTCGACTCATTCGTGCTGGTCACCGTGGGTTTGTCGCGGGTAAGCCGAAATCGTGCGTGCGCCTGCAATATTGCTCTGTCTCATTCAGGTGATATTCGCTCGATCGTCTGGCGCACTGACGCCACACTCGACTAAGACAGAAGGCTGTTGGGATACGGGGTCGACCGGTGTGTCGGCGGCGACGCAGGGGGTGCCGCCGCCACACTGGCCCGGAGCCCACTGGTACCGGGCCCTCGTCCGTTCTACTATCTGCATATGAATGCAGATAACCAGGAATCGCGGCCACTGCTGGCGCAGGATCAGGTCGGACTGGTTGTCGAGGTGTTCCGCATGCTCGCCGACCCGACTCGGGTCCAAGTGCTCTGGGCGCTGGTCGACCGGGAACTATCGGTGAACGACTTGGCGGGACAAGTCGGCAAGCCCGCGCCTTCGGTCTCGCAGCATCTGGCCAAACTGCGGATGGCGCGGTTGGTGAGCACCCGCCGATCGGGGACGACGATCTTCTATCGGCTGGAGAACGAGCACGTCCGGCAGTTGGTCGTGGACGCGGTGTACAACGCCGAGCACGCTGGACCTGGTGTTCCGGCGCATCACCGCGGCGCCGGCGCGGTGCGCGAGCTTCCCGGCCGAGACGAGGCGAGCGCGTCATGACCCACCGGCACGACCATCACTCCCATGCGCTGCATCAGCACCGGCACCGGTCGGGGCCAGTCGGTGTCTTGCGGGAAATCTTCGTCCCGCACAGCCATGACGCCGCTGACAGCGTGGACGACGCACTGGAAGCCAGCGCGGTCGGCATCCGCGCGGTCAAGATCAGCCTGGTGGTGCTCGGGTGCACCGCGGTGCTGCAATTGGTGATCGTCGCCGCGTCCGGCTCGGTGGCCTTGGCCGCGGACACCGTGCACAACTTCTCCGACGCGCTGACCGCCGTTCCGCTGTGGATCGCGTTCGCTCTCGGCCGTAAGGCCGCGACGCGGCGCTATACCTACGGATTCGGCCGGGCCGAGGACCTGGCCGGCCTCTTCGTCGTCGCGATGATCGCCCTGTCGGCGCTGATCGCCGGATACGAGGCGGTGCGTAGATTGCTCGATCCGGTGCCGCTCGAGCATCTGGGCTGGGTCGCCGCAGCCGGGTTGGCCGGGTTCCTCGGCAACGAGACGGTCGCGCTGTACCGGATCCGGGTGGGGCGGCGGATCGGCTCGGCGGCCTTGGTCGCCGACGGCCTGCACGCGCGCACCGACGGGTTCACGTCACTGGCCGTCCTGCTCGGCGCGGGCGGAGTAGCGCTGGGCTTCCCCCTCGCCGACCCCATCGTCGGCCTGCTCATCACCCTGGCGATTCTCGCGGTGCTGCGCACCGCGGCGCGCGACGTGCTGCGCCGGTTGATGGACGCCGTCGAACCCGGATTGGTCACGGCGGCCGAGCGGGCGCTGGCCGCCGAACCGGGCGTGCGAGGCGTGCGCAGCCTGCGGATGCGGTGGATCGGTCATCGTCTGCACGCCGACGTCGAACTGGACGTCGCCCCGACGATCACGCTCGCGGACGCGCATCGCATCGCGCACGAGGCCCAGCACTCCCTCACCCATGTCATGCCCAAGTTGGACACCGCGGTGGTGCACGCCTATCCGGCACACACCGAGGTAGCGGCGCCGAATTGACCGGCTGGAACTGAGGGCGTCCGCCATCGGATGGGTGCCGTGCGGCATTCCCGCCGGGCTTGCCCGAGGCGGCCTACCGTTGGGTAGCATCGCCGTGTGACGTGGCTCATGGTCGGTGCGTGCTGAACCATGCCGGCGCGTGTATCGACCCTTTCGAAGCTGCCTGACCTGCTACGAAGCAGTCACATCCCGGGAAACATCGACGCGGGGGATGAGCGTCCCGCCATCCGGGTAGGTCCGTGCGGGCATGGGCGAGTCGTCTTCGACCGGGCGCGCGGCGACGGCCATGCCGTGCCGAGGGTCCCGGTCGGCGTGAAACCTTCGTTCGCCGCCTACTCCGCGTCCAGAAGTGCGACGGCACCGAACACGCATTCGCGCATAGCGCGTGGACTGCTGGAGCGGGACGAGTCGATCGGCCGCCACATTCCCGAACATGCCTGCCTGGGGGCGGAATTCATCACGATCGGGCGGACAGTCGCGCGCCGGTCCGTGGGGAGCCAGCCGCCGAGGCCGTCGCAGGAGCCCATCCCGAGCGCGCGTTGTCTCGCGCGGTGCTCACCAGCGGCGAACCGACTCCGTATCCCGAAGTGATTCGTTGGGTGGGATCGCTCTACGGGGTCACGTCGCAGACCCCGAAGGTGGCCGAAACCGACTTGGCTTTCTGACGGGAAGTCACCGAAGAAAAAGGAGTTCCGATGTTGAGCACCATGCAGGACGAGCCGTTGTCGCTGGCCACGTTGCTGCGCTACGCATCGACGTTCGCCGGCGATTCGACCGTGTCCACCTGGACCGGTACCGGCGTGCGCACCATGACCTACCGCGAGGTCGGCGCCGAATCGGCTCGTTTGGCGAACGCGCTGCGCGGGTTGGGCATCGGGGTCGGCGACCGGGTCGGCACGTTCATGTGGAACAACAACGAGCATCTGGTCGCCTACATCGCGGTGCCCGCGATGGGCGCGGTGCTGCACGCGCTGAACATCCGGTTGTTCCCCGATCAGGTCGTCTACGTGGCCAATCACGCCGAGGACCAGGTGGTTCTGGTGGACGGCACGCTGGTGCCGCTGTTCGGCCAGATCCTGCCGCACCTGGCGACCGTCCGCCACGTCATCGTGGTCAACGGCGACGCGGCGACACTCATCGCGCCCGAAGGCGTTCAGGTGCACTCCTACACCGAGTTGCTCGGTGCGCAGCCGGATACCTACGACTTCCCGGTGATCGACGAGCGCTCCGCCGCGGCGATGTGCTACACCTCCGGCACCACGGGCGACCCGAAAGGCGTGGTGTATTCGCACCGCTCCAACTGGCTGCACGCGATGCAGGTCGGCGCGAACAACGGGATGGGTCTGCTCGGCACCGACACCATTCTGGCCATCGTCCCGCTGTTCCACGCGAACGCCTGGGGCCTGCCGTACGCGGCGCTGATGTCCGGGGCGAATCTGCTGATGCCGGACCGGTTCCTGCAGCCGGGCCCGCTGCTCGAGTGCATGGCCGCGCAGAAGCCGTCCTTCGCTGCCGCCGTGCCTACCATCTGGGGCGGCGTGCTGGCCGGGCTGGCGGCCAACCCGCAGGACATCACGCACCTGCGCGCGGTCGTGGTGGGCGGTTCGGCCGTCCCGCCCTCGATGATGCGCACCTTCGAGGACAAGCACGGCGTGCGAGTGCTGCACGCGTGGGGCATGACCGAGACCTCGCCGCTGGGCAGCGTCGCGCATCCGCCGGCCACCGCGCTCACCGACGAGGACAAGTGGGCCTACCGGGTGACCCAGGGCCGCTTCCCGGCCGGTGTCCAGGCCCGCCTGGTCGCCGACGACGGCAGCGTGGTGCCCAACGACGGTGTGTCGCTGGGCGAGCTGGAAGTGCGCGGTCCGTGGATCACCGGCTCCTACTACTCACCCGACGGCACGGCGGTCGACCCGGAGAAGTTCGACGACGGCTGGCTGCGCACCGGCGACGTGGGCAAGATCAGCCAGGACGGTTACCTCACGCTGGTGGACCGCTCCAAGGACGTGATCAAGTCCGGCGGCGAGTGGATCTCGTCGGTGGATCTGGAGAACGCCGTGATCGGGCACCCGGCGGTCGCCGAGGCGGCGGTGATCGGTGTGCCGGACGAGAAGTGGGACGAGCGCCCGCTGGTGGCGGTCGTGCTCGCCGAGGGCGCCGAGGCCCGGCCGGAGGAGCTGCGCGACTTCCTGGCCGACAAGTTCGCCAAATGGCAGTTACCGGAACGCTGGACGTTCATCGCGGAGGTCCCGAAGACCAGCGTGGGCAAGTTCGACAAGAAGCGGTTGCGCGGCCAGTACGCCGACGGCGATCTGGAAGTCACCACGCTCGGCTAGACCCGCTGCCCCCGCGTCACCACTTCAGCATCGGCAGTGGTGACGCGGGGTGGCTGCGCATCCGCCGCGCGGCCAGCGACACGAGCCTGCGGTGGAAGCCGTGGTTGGGATAGCGCTTCGCCAGTTCGCGGTAGGTACCGCGGGAGATGCCGAACCGGCCGAGCAGACCCAGCTCGACGTCGATCGCGTCGGCGCGCCGGAAGATCTCGACCGGGTCGTGCGGCGGGCCCGCGGGGCGCAGCTTGTGATGCTGGTCGATCATGGACACCACCAGCCCGGTCAGGTCGTCGCGATCGATGCTCGCCAGCCAGGCGCGTGCCTGGTCGCAGGAGGGGGAGAGGTAATCGAAGCTGCCCGCCGACCAGATGCCGATGTCGTGCAGGGCGGCCGCGGTCAGGAACTCCTCGCGGGCGCTCGGTGGCGGTTGCCGATCTGTGGCGAGCAGGTCGCACAGCGCTAGGACGCGCAGCACGTGATTGGTGTAGGCGGCGCGGTCCGCCCCGAGCTGTTGCTGCCACGGTGCGAGCCGGGCTTCGACCTCTTCTCGAAGATCGTTGCTGCTCATGGCGGTTCACCCTACGCGCAGGCGGCCGTGGGGGACGGCGGCGACGCGCCACCTCACACGCGAAAACACCCGGCACGGGCAAACAGTTTGCCCGCGCCGGGTGTTCGGTTCGCGCCGATCAGCAGTTGCGCAGTTCGGGGTTCTGGTTGAGCAGTTGGGCCCGGGTGCCGATGAACGTGGTGTAGGTCTCGCCGCCGACCGCGGAGAGCGGGAACGCCGCGACCCGGTGGCAGTTCTGGAAGGCGAGCTTCACGCCGAAGTGCCGTTCCAGTCCACCGCGAATGGCGTCGCTGGCCATGGCGCGCAGCAGTTGTCCACGAGCCACCTCGTCCGGCGGCGGAACCACGTTGTCGGCGTATTCCGCGGTGCCCGAACGCAGTTCACCGGCGACCCGGCTGACTACTTCCCAGGCGTAGGGCAGCGAGTTGCGCACGACCTCGACGAAATCGGCGTCGTCGACCTCGCCGCGCTCGGCGCGTTCGAGTAGTGCGGTGGGGACATCAAGGGACATGGCGCTCTCCTCCAGTGCTGGACGTCGATGCGATGCCCGAGTCTAATCGAAAGTCGTTGTCATCAATGCCGGATTCGGCGTGAAAGCGCCTTTTCCAGTGCGCTTTTCGTGTCCGCGGCCAGTGCCCCGACCAGTTCGCCCGCGGGTAACTCCGGTGTCAGCGCGTGGGTCTGGCCAGCCCAGAGGTTGACCTCGTCAGGATTGCTCGCCGCGCGTGCTTCGGCGCGCAACGGTGCGGTGGCGTAGTGGATCTCAGGGTATCCCGCCGGTGCGGTTGCGGTGTGTTCCACCAGGAATCGGTTACGCAACCCGCGCGCCCTGCGTCCGGTGAACGCGCGGGTGAGCATCGTCGGGGTATCCCCGGCCAACGCGGCGCGGTGTACCGGATTGGTCCCGGCCTCGGGGCAGCGCAGGAACACGGTGCCCAGCTGCGCGGCGGCGGCGCCCGCCGCGAGCGCCGCGGCGATGCCAGCACCGGTCGCGATGCCCCCGGTTGCCACCAGCGGGCGGTCGACAGCGGCGGTGAGCAGTTGCAGCAGCGCCAGCAGGCCGAGTGGGTCGGTCGCGTCGTCGGCGGGGCGATCCACGAACGTGGCCCGGTGTCCGCCCGCCTCGGCCCCCTGGGCGATGAGCACGTCGGCGCCCGCCTCGACCGCCAGGCGCGCCTCTCCGACGGAAGTGACGGTCACCCAGACCTCGGAACCGGCGGCGTGCAGCCGTGCGACCTCCGCAGCGCTCGGGCAGCCGAAGGTGAAGGACACGGCCGCGACCGGGTCGGCGACGAGCAGGTCGAGTTTGGCGTCCCAGTCATCGGTGTCGAATCGCGGGTCTCCGAGTCGGTGGTGGGCGCCGAGTTCGGCGAGGTAGTCCGCCAAGTCGGCGGCGGGAGTGGCGGGGCCGGGGACGAAGAGATTCACACCGAACGGCTTGCCGGTGGCGGCGCGGGTCGCCGCGATCCGCGCGGCGGTGTCGGCGGCGCTCAGATAACCGGCGGCCAGCTGGCCGAAACCGCCCGCCTCGGCCACGGCGGCGGTCAGCTCGGGAGTGGAAGGGCCGCCCGCCATCGGGGCCAGCGCGATCGGAACGTCCAGATGGTCCAGGATCACGCTTCGAGTCTCCGTCACGGATCGAGTCTCGCTCATCTGGACGTGTGACCCGGACCTCACCAGCCTTTTTCGGCAGGAAGGTTGCGGAATGGTCACGACGAGGTAGAGTTCCCATCACAACGGATGCCAAACCGTTATCGCTCGACTTCACCGGATCGTTATAGAACCGGTTCGGCTCGGGCTCCGGCATCCCGGACCCTGTTCTTCGACCAAGGACTCAGCTTTGTCGCAGCACCGTGTAGGCCCCAGTTCCATTACCGTCCACAGCCTCCTGGGCGAGGGCGGCGAAAAGGGTCGGCCGACGCGGCACCGCGCCGAGCCGTCCGCCACCGAACGGGTGAAGGCCGCCGCCACGGCGGCAGTCGCCGCGGGCGCGCTGATCGGCGCCGCGAGCCAGGTCGCTCCCGCGCTGGCCTACGCATCGCCGCTGCTGCCCGGTTCACACGACGCCGACGAGAAGCAGGCCGCGCCCACCACCGTGAAGGGCTCGAGCATACTGCCGGTCGCCGAGGCGAAGGCCGCCGCCGAGCCGGTCGCCGAGGTCGCGCCGGCGCCCGCCACCGTCGCGGGCCAGATCGCGGCCCCGGTCGCCGCCCCGTTCGGGATTCCCAATCTTCCTCCGGAGATCGCCGCGCCCTTGGCCCACGCCGAAGAGGTCCTGAAGGGCGTGCAGCAGCAGGTCGCCCCGGCGCCCGCGGTGCGCCCGGTGGCCGGCGCGATCAGCTCCGGGTTCGGCAGCCGCTGGGGCGCCATGCACTACGGCGTCGACTTCGCCGACGCGCTCGGCGCGCCGATCCACTCGGTCAGCAACGGCACCGTGATCGAGGCGGGGCCGGCCTCCGGCTTCGGCTTGTGGGTGCGCGTGCTGCAGGACGACGGCACCACCGCCGTCTACGGCCACGTGAACGAGATGTTCGTGCACGAGGGCCAGCGGGTGAACGCGGGCGACGTGATCGCCACCGTCGGCAACCGGGGTCAATCCACCGGTCCACACCTGCACCTGGAGATCTGGGATCAGGCCGGCACCAAGATCGACCCGCTGCCGTACCTGGCCGCCAAGGGGGTGCCCATGCAGTGGGGCCCGTCTTCGCACTGACTTTCCCTATCCAACTTGCTATTCCGATCAGCGCTCGGTTGCGCGCGGCGAAGCTCCTCGCGTCCGGGTGACGCGGCAAACGGTTTGCCTCCGGCTCTCGCAGAGCCGCCCCAAGGGCACCGATCGGTCGCTAGGCTCGGGCCGTGATCGATCTGGGCGACATCTTCGAGCCTGGGTCACCGCACGGCCGCGCGTACGCCGTGCTGGTGCACCATCCGCGGTCGAGTCTCGCCGATATCGCGCAGTACCTGGGCGTTTCGGAAGACCTCGCCGCGGACTCGTTGGATGTGTTGTGTGAATTGCGCGCCGCGGTCCGCATCGAGTCGCCCGACGGCGAACCGCTGTGGGACGCGCACGCGCCGGAATCGTTGTCCGAAGCCGAGGCTCGGCGCAGGCAGCAGGAGATCAACCAGATGCACACTGCCGCAGCGCGGCTGAGCGAGACGTTCCGTTCGGTGCGTCGCTCGCCACGCGGCAACGGCGCGGTGGTGCCGGTGTACGAGCGGCTGGAGATGCTGGCGGATTTCGAGGAACTGCAGACCGGGGCGCGCAGCTGCGTCAAGCTGGTCGAGCGCGGCCCGTATCTCAGCGATCCGGAACGCGAACGTCAATTGTTCGAGCTCAAACGGGCCAGGCTCGGCGAAGGCATTCGCTATCAGACCTTGTACCAGGACACCGTTTACCAGGATCCCGACCGGCTGCGGCACGCGCTGTCGACGAATGCCAGCGGTGCGCAGGCCAGAACGCTGCCCGAGCCGCCGTTCAAGCTGATCATCAGCGACGACGAGCGGGCCAGCCTGGTGCTGCACGGCGACGAACGCAGGCCCGACCCGATGGGGCTGCGCATCACCGGCTCGCCCACGCTCGAGCTGTTGATCAAGACCTTCGACGTGCTGTGGGCGATGGCCGCGCCCATTTCGGTCAATCCGGCCGCGGAGGCGTTGGACGAACGCGACCGCGCGATCCTGACCCTGATGGGACTCGGCGCGACCGACGACACCATCGCGCGCAGACTCGGGATGTCCCGGCGCACGGTGGTCCGCCGCACCGCACGGCTGCTGGAGCGGCTCGGCGCG
Organism: Nocardia asteroides; assembly: GCA_019930625.1. NCBI lineage: Bacteria > Bacillati > Actinomycetota > Actinomycetes > Mycobacteriales > Nocardiaceae > Nocardia > Nocardia asteroides. The sequence goes on along the minus strand of CP082844.1, from coordinate 1,000,432 downwards.
AGCACGAGATTCCAGGCGGGGGTGCAGGCCACCCGGCGCGGCTGGCTGTGAGCAAGTTCACCGATTCGGGTACTCCTGCAACAAGACGGGCCCTGCGCCGATATAACGGCAGGCATCAGGCAAGACACCGATTCCAGGGGGAGGGGACGGTGTCCGACGAGAGGACGAAACCGAAGAAGGGGGCGCGGTCCGTACGGACGGAAGCCGCGGCAATCCAATACAGCGCGCGGGTTCAGCGGTCACTCCCTTATATGATTGCTCGGTCCGCGCTGGCCCCGGTTTACAAGCCCTGAGCAGGGTATGGTCCGGGTCCTGGCTCGATGCGAGAGGTGAATGCACTCGAATGGAAACCGCCCGTCGTTCCGCTCGCGGTAACCGTCGCCGCAGGTCGGGCAGTCCGCTCTTCGCGCAACTGCTCACCGCCGCGGTCGAGTCCGCCGCTACCGAGGTCGCGATCCGGTACAACCCGACCGGAGATCCGGCCGATGACCGGGAGCTCACCTACGCCGAGCTGGACGCGGCGTCCTCGCGGCTGGCCAGGGAACTCATCGAGCGTGGCGTCGGGCCCGGCGACGTGGTCGCCATCGGGATCTCGCGCAGCGTGGAGTCGGTACTCGCGGTCTGGGCCATCGCCAAGACCGGCGCGGCCTACGTGCCGGTGGATCCGACGTATCCGACCGACCGGATCAACCACATCGTCGCCGATTCCGGCGCGACGGTGGGCCTGACAACCTCGGCGCACCGCGCGGTGCTCGGCACCGGCGTGTACTGGATCGAGCTGGACGACCCGGTGCAGTCCGCGCGCATCGCGGCGCGCCCGGAGCATCCCATCTCCTACACCGACCGGGTCCGTCCGCTGGACGAGCGGCACCCGGCGTACGTCATCTACACCTCCGGTTCGACCGGCAAGCCCAAGGGCGTCGTCGTCTCGCACAGCGGTCTGGCCGGGCTGGTGGCCGCGGAGCGCGAGCACTACGGGGTGACGGAGGAGTCGCGCGTACTGCACGTCTGCTCCCCGAACTTCGACGTTTCGGTGCTGGAACTGCTGCTGGCCTTCTCCTCCGGCGCGACGCTGGTGATCGCGCCGCCGACCGTCTTCGGCGGTTTCGAGCTGGCGGATCTGCTGCGCCGCGAGCGCGTCACCCACATGCTCATTACGCCGGGCGCACTGGAATCGGTGGATCCCGCAGGGCTGGACGACCTCCAGGCCGTGGTGGTGGCCGGTGACAAGTTCGGCCCGGAACTGCTCGCCCGCTGGGCGGACGAGCGCGAGTTCTACAACGGCTACGGGCCCACCGAGGCGACGATTCTCGCCACCAGTACGCCAGCCATGACGCCCGGCGAGCCCATCACGATCGGTACGGCCATTCCGGGAGTCGGGGCTTTCGTGCTGGACTCGCGGCTGCGGCCGGTGCCCGCCGGGGTGGTCGGCGAGCTCTATCTGTCCGGGCCCGCGCTGGCGCAGGGCTACCTCAACCGGCCGGGCCTGACCGCGGAGCGGTTCGTCGCCAGCCCGTTCGGCGCCGACACCGGCAACCCCGGCGCGCGGCTCTATCGCACTGGCGACCTGGTGCGCCGCAGTGAATCCGTGGGCCAGGACGGCGGCGTCATCGAATACCTGGGCCGGTCCGACTTCCAGGTGAAGATCCGCGGTTTCCGCATCGAACTGGGCGAAATCGACAACGCCCTCACCAGCCACCCGGACATCGACTTCGCGGCCACCCTCGGCAAGACCTTGCCGTCGGGTGCGACCGCGCTGGTGGCCTACGTGCTGCCGCGGCCGGGAGCCGATGTGGACACCGGCGCGCTCGCCGACTACCTCGGGGAGTCGCTGCCCGCCTATATGATTCCGGCTTCGATCATGACGCTGGACGAGATTCCGTTGACGCCGGTGGGCAAGCTGGATCGGGCGGCTTTGCCGGAGCCGGTGTTCGCCGCTCGTGCTTTCCGTGCGCCGTCGACTCCGACGGAGGAGGTTGTGGCGGAGGTGTTCGCTGCGTTGTTGGTGGCGGACGGGGGTGGTCGTGTGGGTGTGGATGATGATTTCTTCGAGTTGGGTGGTAATTCGTTGTTGGCGGCGCAGGCTGCGGCGCGGGTGGGTGCGGCGTTGGGTGTGCGGGTGCCGGTGCAGTTGTTGTTCGAGGTGTCGACGGTTGCGGGGTTGGCTGTTGGGGTGGAGCGGCTTGCGGGGTCGGTGGCGGGTCGGGCGTTGGTTGCGGGTGTGCGGCCGGAGCGGGTGCCGTTGTCGTATGCGCAGCAGCGGATGTGGTTTTTGAACCGGTTCGATCCGGGTAGTGGGGTGAACAATATTCCGGTCGCGGTGCGGTTGTCGGGGCGGTTGGATGTGGGGGCGTTGCGGGCTGCGGTGGGGGATGTGGTGGAGCGGCATGAGGTGTTGCGGACGGTGTATCCGGCTGTGGATGGGGAGGGTTTTCAGGTGGTATTGCCGGTGGGGGACGCGCGGGCGGTGCCGGCGGTGGTGGTGGAGTCGGTGGAGGCTGCGGGGGTGGCTGGTCGGGTGGCTGCGGTGGTGGGTGAGGGTTTCGATGTGACGGTGGCGCCGCCGGTGCGGGTGCGGTTGTTGCGGGTGGGTGAGTTCGAGCATGTGCTGGTGTGTGTGGTGCATCACATCGCGGGTGATGGTTTTTCGATGGGGCCGTTGACGCGGGATTTGATGGCTGCGTATGTGCGGCGGTTGGGGGGTGAGGGGCCGGTGTGGGCGCCGTTGGCGGTGCAGTATGCGGATTTCGCGTTGTGGCAGCGGGAGGTTTTGGGTTCGGAGGATGATCCGGAGTCGGTGCTGGCGGGGCAGATCGCGTTTTGGCGGGCGGGTTTGGCGGGGTTGCCCGAGCAGTTGGAGTTGCCGGCGGATCGGGCGCGTGCGGCGGTGTCGTCGTATCGGGGGGCGACGGTGGGGTTCGAGGTGGATGCGGGGGTGGCCGCGGGGTTGGCGCGGGTGGCGCGTGCGCATGATGTGACGTTGTTCATGGTGGTGCATGCGGCGTTGGCGGTGTTGTTGGCGCGGTTGTCGGGGACGCGGGATATCGCGGTGGGGACGCCGGTGGCCGGGCGTGGTGAGGCGGTTTTGGATGATGTGATCGGGATGTTCGTCAATACGTTGGTGTTGCGGACCGAGATCGATCCCGCTGTGTCGTTTTCGGGGTTGCTGGCTGGGGTGCGGTCGGTGGATGTGGAGGCGTTCGGGCATGCGGATGTGCCGTTCGAGCGGTTGGTGGAGTTGCTGGATCCGCCGCGTTCGCCCGCGCGGCATCCGTTGTTCCAGGTGATGTTGACGTTCCAGAATTTGGTGGTGCCGGAGTTGGAGTTGCCGGGGTTGTCGGTGTCGGGGGTGGATTCGGCGGTGGGGGTGGCGAAGTTCGATCTGCAGTTGGCGGTGGCGGAGAGGTTCGATCGTGACGGTGGGGTGGGGGGTTTGTCGGCGGCGTTCACTTATGCCACCGATTTGTTCGATGAGGCGACGGTGCGTGATTTCGCGGATCGGTTCACCCGGATCCTGGCCGCGGTCGCGGCGGATGCGTCGGTGGTGGTGGGGGATATCGATGTGCTGGCGCCCGGTGAGCGGGATCTGGTGTTGCACGAGTGGTCGACGCCGGGTGCGCTGGTGCCGGAGGTGACGTTGGTGGATGTGATCACCAGCCAGGCGCGTAACCGCCCGGATGCGGTCGCGATCCGTTTCGGGGACACCACCTTGACCTTTGGTGAGTTGCAGCGGCGGGCGAATCGGGTGGCGCGGGCGTTGATCGCCCGTGGTGCGGGTCCGGAGTCGGTGGTGGCGGTGGCGGTGGCGCGTACCGAGGAATTGCCGGTGGCTTTGCTGGGTGTGCTGACCGCGGGGGCGGCGTATCTGCCGATCGATACCACCTATCCGGTGCAACGGTTGGAGTTCATGCTCGAGGACGCCGCACCGGTATGCATCCTGACCACCACGCAGGAGCAAGAAGCGCTGCCGGTCGGCGATATTCCGGTGATCCTGCTCGAGGAGACCAGCGGCTACGACGACGCGCGGGTCCGCAACCACGAGCGAGTGGCGCGGCTGCGCCCCGACCACCTGGCGTATGTCATCTACACCTCCGGTTCCACCGGTGTGCCCAAGGGTGTCGGGGTGGCGCATCGCAATGTGGTGGAGTTGTTCGCCAATACCCAGCCGTTGTTCGGGTTCGGTCGCGAGGATGTGTGGACGTTGTTCCATTCGTTCGCGTTCGATTTCTCGGTGTGGGAGTTGTGGTGCGCGTTGGCGCACGGCGGCACGGTGGTGGTGGTCGACTATCTGACCTCGCGGTCGCCGGAGCAGTTGCGTGAGTTGCTGATCCGGGAACGGGTCACCGTGCTCAATCAGACCCCCTCGGCGTTCTATCAGCTGGTGGAGGCCGATCGGGCGGCGGATGCGGGTGAGCTGGCGTTGCGGTATGTGGTGTTCGGTGGTGAGGCGCTGGATCTGCGTAAGCTGGGCCGCTGGTATGAGCGCCACGGTGGCGGGACCCGGCTGGTGAACATGTACGGCATCACCGAGACCACGGTGCATGTGTCGTTCCTGGCGTTGGATCAGCGGATGACCGCCAGCGCGGCCAGTGTGATCGGACGCGCGATTGCGGGTCTGGATGCGTTCGTGCTGGATTCGCGGCTGCGTCCGGCACCGGTCGGTGTGCCCGGGGAGATCCACGTCGTCGGCGCTCAGCTCTCGCGTGGCTATCTGGGCAGGCCGGGGTTGACCGCGACACGGTTCGTGGCCGATCCGTTCGGTGCGCCGGGTTCGCGGATGTATCGCAGCGGCGATATCGGCCGATGGCGCGTGGACGCCGACACCGCGGCTCTCGAGTACGCCGGGCGTGGTGATCAGCAGGTGCAGTTGCGGGGGTTCCGCATCGAGTTGGGCGAGATCGAGGCGGCGCTGCTGCGGTGCGAGGGCATCGGGCAGGCGGTCGCGTCGGTCCGCTCCGACGACCAGTCCGGACAGCGGCTGATCGGATACGTGGTGGCCGACACCGGCGCGCAGGTCGACCCGGTGCGGATCCGCGCGGAAGTGGCTGGGTTCTTGACCGGCTACATGGTGCCGGATGCTGTGGTGGTGCTGGACGCGCTGCCGCTGACCCCGAACGGGAAACTGGACCGTAAAGCGCTGCCTGCCCCGCAGTTCAGCTCCGGTGCGGTGTTCCGGGCGCCGAGTTCCCCGGTCCAGCAGGCCGTCGCCGAGGTGTTCGCCGGGCTGCTCGGCGCCGAGCGGGTCGGTTTGGATGACGACTTCTTCGCGTTGGGCGGCAACTCGCTGCTGGCCACCCGGGTGATCGCCCGGATCAACGAGGCCCTGGACGCGGATGTGGCAGTACGGGAGTTGTTCGAAGCACCCACCGTCGCCGGCCTGGCCGCACGGGTGATCCCCGGCGCCGGCGGCGGCGCGCGCCCGGTACTCGAACGCCGTCCGCGCACCGAACCGATCCCGCTGTCACTGGCCCAGCAACGGATGTGGGTACTCAACCAGTTCGACCCCGCCTCCCCCGCCTACAACATCCCCCTGGCCATCCAGCTACGCGGCGCGCTGGATGTCTCCGCGTTACGGCACGCCCTGGCCGACGTCCTCGAACGCCACGAATCCCTGCGCACCCGCTACCCCGCCGACGGACCCGGCGCCACCCCCTACCAGCAAATCCTCACCGTGGACCAAGCACTACCCGGCGGGCTGGAACTCACCGTCACCGACGACCCCCTCACAGCGATCACCGAGTTGATGCACACCGGCTTCGACGTCACCGAAGAAGTCCCCGTCCGCGCCCTGCTGGCCGAAACCGGGCCCGAGGAACACCTCCTGGCGTTCGTCGCCCACCACATCGCCGCCGACGGCGCCTCCATGGCCCCCCTGGCCCGCGACCTGATGACCGCCTACCTCGCCCGCATCGGCGGCAACTCCCCCCGCTGGGCGCCCCTGGAAGTGCAATACGCCGACTACGCCATCTGGCAACGCACCGTCATCGGCACCGACACCGACCCCGACTCCATCGCCGCCCGCCAACTGTCCTACTGGCGCACCCACCTCGACGGCCTCACCACCCAACCCGACCTCCCCCTCGACCGCCCCCGCCCCACCGTGCCCAGCATGCAAGGCGCCAACACCACCCTCACCCTGGCACCGCAAACCCACACCGCGCTCACCGCCCTGGCCCGCGAACACCACAGCACCCTGTTCATGGTCGTACACGCCGCCCTGGCCGTCCTGCTGGCCCGCCTGTCCGGCCACCACGACATCGCCATCGGCACCCCCATCGCCGGACGCGGCCAACGCGCCCTCGACGACCTCGTCGGCATGTTCGTCAACACCCTCACCCTGCGCACCCACATCGAACCCGCCATGAGCTTCACCCAACTCATCCACCACACCCGCGACACCGACCTCGCCGCCTTCGCCAACGCCGACATCCCCTTCGAACGCGTCGCCGAAACCGTCGCCCCCGCCCGCGCCACCACCCACAACCCCCTCTTCGGCGTCGTGCTGTCATTCCAGAACAACGAACAACCCACCCTCCAACTCCCCGGCCTCACCGTCACCGCCCTCGACCCCGGCACCGTCGCCGCCAAATTCGACCTCCAAGTCAACGTCACCCCCCACCACCACCCCGACGGCACCCCCGCCCACCTCGACACCATCCTCACCTACGCCACCGACCTATTCGACCAACCCACCATCCACACCCTCGGCCACCGACTCCACCGCATCCTCACCACCATCGCCACCAACCCCCACACCCCCATCGGCGACATCGACATCCTCGACCACACCGAACGAGAACGAATCACGGCCGCGGCCGAGCCGGTGAGCGTCGAACCGCTCACAGCGACCGCGGGCACGGCGCTGACCCAGGCGCTGGCAGCGGCGGTCGAGGACGACCCGGACGGCCCCGCGGTGGTCTCCGGTGAGAACGCCCTGTCCTACCAGGACCTCGACGCGCGCTCGTCGCGGTTGGCGCGGGTGCTCATCGCGCGGGGTTGCGGACCCGGCGCGGGCGTCGCGGTCCGGCTGGACCGCGGCCTCGAAGCCGTCATCGCCACCTGGGCCGTACTCAAAACCGGCGCAGCCCTGGTCCCGGTCGACGCACTCGACACGTCACTGCCGGACCACCTCGAAATCAAGGTCGGCTTGACGGTCGGCGGTTCCCGCTCGATCGGTGCGGTCGATTGGCTGGCACTGGACGATGCCACCGTCGTCGCCGAGATCGCGGCCGAATCACCGCGACCGGTCACCTACGCGCACCGCACGCGCGCATTGCGCGGCAACGACCCGGCGTTCGTCGGCGCGCAGGCGTTCAGCTACGACGACCTGGCCACGGCGGCGGGACGGCTGCGTGCGCGCACCGAGCTGACCTTCGAGTCGCGCACCTTCCAGCACGGCAGCCCGCAGTCGGCGGCCGCGCTGGTCGAGGTGGTCGCCGCCGGGTCGGTGGGCGCGTCGGTGGTGCTGGTCGTCGACGCGGACGGCGCGCTGACCGAGTCGCTCGCCGACGAATGGGTAAGTCATCTGGTGACTGATCGGACCGGGCTGGACAGGCTCGACCCGACGGCGTTGGAGGATTTGCACGCTGTGGTGCTCGACAATGGTGTCGGCGCCGTGCCCGCGGGACCCTGGACGAATGTGGCCGCTATCGTCGAGTTCACCGAGCTGTTCGACAGCGAGTGAAGCGAATCACAGTCAGACGCAAGCCCCCAGCTGTGTGACTATGCACACAGCTGGTTGGTTTGCTGTATCAGGGCGTCCGCTGGAAATGTGTCAGGGACGTGTTCGAACAGGCAGGATGTGCACAGTTTTCATGTTTCGCTTGTCGGGGAATAGTCTGCCGGCCTCTGGGTGGGGAACCAGGAAACACGAAGCGGGGCTCGCGTGACGCGGCCCGCGCGGGTGCGGCCCACGCGCACCCGGCGACCCAGGGTCACCACCCTCCCGCAACTGATGGCAACCGCGGTCGAGGCGAATCCGACCGGCACCGCGGTTGTCTTCGCCGACGCGGTCGACTCACGCGGACACCTGACCTATGCGGAGCTGGATGAACGGTCCACGCGGTTGGCGCGTCTGCTGATCGATCGTGGGGTGGGTCCGGAGGATTTGGTCGCGGTGGGTGTGCCGCGGTCGATCGAGTCGGTGGTGGCGGTGTGGGCGGTGGCCAAGACCGGTGCGGGGTTCGTTCCGGTCGACCCGAACTATCCGGCCGATCGCGTCGAGCACATGGTGAAGGACTCCGGCGCCGTGCTCGGGCTCGCCGTCGCGCGCGTCGTGGCGGACTTGCCCACCGAGATCGAATGGCTGGTCATCGATTCGGACACCTGCGCCCGGCAACTGGAGCACTACCCGACCGAACCGGTCACCTACGCGGATCGGCTGCGGCAGCTGCGCGCCGAGCATCCCGCCTATGTCATCTACACCTCCGGGTCGACGGGCATGCCGAAGGGTGTGGTGGTCACTCAGGCGGGGTTGGCGAGTTTCTGCGCTGAGCAGCGTGATCGGTATCGGGTGACGAGTGCGTCGCGGACGTTGCATTTCGCTTCGCCGTCGTTCGACGCCTCGGTGCTGGAGTTGTTGCTGGCGTTGGGCGGCGCGGCCACCATGGTCGTGGTCAAGCCGACGGTCTACGGCGGCGACGAGCTGGCGGCTCTGTTGCGCCGGGAAGCCGTCACCCACGCGTTCATCACCCCGGCCGCGCTCGCTTCGGTGGACCCCGAGGGTCTGGACGAGTTGCGCGTGGTGGTGGCCGGTGGGGAGGCGTGCCCGCCGGAATTGGTGCGGCGCTGGGTTCGTCCCATCGCCGACGGCCGGCGCGAGTTCTACAACGGGTACGGCCCGACCGAGACCACGATCATGACCAATATCAGCGCGCCGTTGGTGCCGAGGGAGCCGGTGACGATCGGGGCGCCGATCCAGGCGACCACCGAGTACGTGCTGGACGAGCGTTTGGTGCCGGTACCGATCGGCGTGGTCGGTGAGTTGTACATCGGCGGACCGCAACTGGCTCGCGGCTACCAGCTGCGTCCCGGCCTCACGGCCGTGCGTTTCGTACCGAATCCGTTCGACCCGAACCACTCTCGGCTCTATCGCACCGGTGACTTGGTGCGGTGGACGCCGAATGGTGAGTTGGAGTATCTGGGTCGCAACGATTTCCAGGTGAAGATTCGTGGTTTCCGGATCGAGCTGGGTGAGATCGATGCGGTGCTGGCCGCGCACGAGACGGTCGATTTCGCGGTCACCGTCGGCCACCAGCTCGACAGCGGCGCCACCATTCTCGCGTCCTATGTGCATGCGGCCGGCGGTCGCTCGATCGACACCGACGAGCTGATCGCGCATGCCGAGCGCAGCCTGCCGGTGCACATGGTGCCGACCTCGCTCACCGTGCTGGAGGAGATCCCGCTGACCCCGGTGGGCAAGCTGGATCGCCGTGCCCTGCCCGCGCCGCGGTTGCAGGTCAAGGAGTTCCGTGCCCCGTCGGGTCCGTTCGAGCAGTTGGTCGCGGGCGTTTTCGGCGACCTGCTCAGCGCGGGCGACGAGATCGGCGCGGACGACGATTTCTTCGAGCTGGGTGGCAATTCGCTGATCGCGACGCAGGTCGCGGCCCGGCTCGGAGCGTCGATCGGCGCGCGGGTGCCCGCGCGGACCGTGTTCGAAGCGCCGACGGTCGCGTTGCTGGCCGCCCGGCTGGCCGAATTCGACACCGGCGCGGCTCGTCCCGCGTTGGTGGCGCTGCAGCGTCCGGAGCGGGTGCCGTTGTCGTTGGCGCAGCGGCGGATGTGGTTTTTGAATCAGTTCGATACTGGTTCGGCGGCGAACAATATTCCGTTCGCGGTGCGGTTGTCGGGTGTGTTGGATGTGGCGGCGTTGCAGGCGGCGGTCGCGGATGTGGTGGAGCGTCATGAGACGTTGCGGACGGTGTATCCGGCGGTGGACGGGACCGGGTACCAGGTCGTCCTGCCTACCGTCCAGGCGATCCCGGATCTGACGCCGCACAGCCTGGCCGCCGGCGAGCTCCCGGACTGGCTGCGTATCTTCGCCTCCGCCGGTTTCGACGTCGCGGCCGAGGTGCCGCTGCGGCTTTCGCTCGCGCAGATCGGCTCCGACGACTACGTCCTCGCCGTCGTCGTGCATCACATCGCGGCCGACGGCACGTCGATAGCCCCGCTGGTGCGCGACCTGATGACCGCCTATGTAGCCCGTAGCGCGGGCACCGCGCCCGGTTGGGAGCCGCTTCCGGTGCAGTACGCGGACTACACGCTGTGGCAGCATGCCGTGCTCGGCGACGAGAACGACTCGCGCTCCGTGGCCGCGACACAGATCGCATTCTGGCGTGAGGCCCTCGCGGGCATTCCCGATCGGCTCGATCTTCCGACGGATCGGCCGCGTCCGGCCACGGCCTCCGGGCGCGGCGGCGTCTTCACCTTCAGCATCGACGCGACGACCCGCGCCCGGCTCGACGACCTCGCGCACGCCCGTGGCGCTTCGCTGTTCATGGTGGTGCACACTGCCTTCGCGGCGTTGCTCGCCCGGTTGTCCGGCTCCACCGACATCACCATCGGCACGCCGGTGGCAGGCCGCGGCGAAGCGGAACTCGATGATCTGGTCGGCATGTTCGTCAACACGCTGGTGCTGCGGACCGTGGTCGATCCGGCGGCCTCGTTCACCCAACTGCTGGAGGCGACCAAGGAACGCGACCTCGCGGCCTTCTCGCATGCCGAGTTGCCGTTCGAGCGCTTGGTCGAGGTGCTGGACCCGGTGCGCTCGCAGGCGCATCATCCGCTGTTCCAGGTGGCGCTGTTCTTCCAGAACATGGATCAGGCGCAGCTCGAGCTGCCGGGCCTGTCGGTCGCCGCGGTGGAATTCGACGGCGCGGTGGCCAAATTCGACCTCCAGCTGACCATGACGCCGCAGGAGGGCCCGGACGCGGGCCTGGCAGGCATGTTCACCTATGCCACCGATCTGTTCGACGAGCGATCGGTGGCCGAGTTCGCGGCGCGCCTGAGCCGGTTGCTGCGCGCGATCGCCGCCGACCCCGATCGCGCGCTGGGCGGAATCGACCTGCTCAACGTGGTCGAGCGGGATCGCATCCTGCACGAGTGGAACGACACCCGCTACCCGGTCCGTCCCGAGTTGCTGCTGGACGGTTACCGCCGTGCCGTCGAGGCGCACCCGGAACGGGTCGCGCTGGTTCACGAGGGTGTCGAGCTGTCGTATCGGGCGTTCGATGCGCGGGTGAATCGTTTGGCGCGGTTGTTGATTTCGCAGGGTGTGGGTGCGGAGTCGTTGGTGGGTTTGGCGGTTCGGCGGTCGTTGGATCTTGTGGTGGGGATGTATGCGATCGTGGCGGCGGGTGGGGCGTATGTGCCGTTGGATCCGGATCATCCGGCCGAACGCATAGCGCACATCCTGGACACAGCTCGTCCCCTCTGCGTCGTGACGACCAGCGCGGACGCGACGGCTCTGCCCGGCGAGGTCCCGACCCTGGCCCTGGACACGCTGGAACTCGACGGGTTCGACGACGCCCCGGTGCGTGCCGAGGAGTTGGTGCGCCCGGTGCTGCCGGACCATCCGGCGTACGTGATCTTCACGTCGGGATCGACCGGCAGGCCGAAGGGCGTCGCGGTGTCCCACGCCGCGATCAACAACCAGATCGCGTGGATGCTCGCGGAGTACCCGCTGGGCCCGGACGACGTGTATTTGCAGAAGACGGCGACGACGTTCGATGTCTCGCTGTGGGGATACTTCATGCCGTTGCGGGCGGGGGCGAAACTGGTCGTCGCCACGCACGACGGCCATCGCGACCCTGCTTACGTCGCGGAGACCATTGCCGCGCAGGGCGTGACGGTAACGGATTTCGTGCCGTCCATGCTGACGGTCTTCGCCGCGCACACCGCACCCGGAAGCTGCCCGACGCTCGAGCACGTCTTCGTGATCGGCGAGGCGTTGCCGCCGGAGACCGTTGACGCTGTGCAGGCGGTGTCCGATGCCGCTGTGCACAACCTGTACGGCCCGACCGAGGCGGCCGTGTCGGTGACCTACTGGCCCGCGGCGGCGGGCGAGCGCACGGTGCCGATCGGCCTGCCGCAGTGGAACACTCGGGTCTACGTGCTCGATTCGTGGTTGCGGCCCGTCCCGGTGGGCGTTCCCGGGGAACTGTATCTCGCGGGTGATCAGCTGGCGCGCGGTTATGTGCGTCGTCCCGATCTCACCGCGGACCGATTCGTGGCCAATCCGTTCGCGACCGGCGAGCGGATGTACCGGACCGGCGACCTCGTCGTGTGGCGTAAAGACGCGGATGACGCGGTGCTCGACTATCTCGGCCGGACCGACTTCCAGGTGAAGTTCCGCGGTCAGCGGATCGAGCTGGGTGAGATCGAGACGGCGCTGCTGGCTCAACCGTCCGTGAGCCAGGCCGTGGCTCTCGTCGCGCCGTCCGCGCTGGGCGACCAGCTCGTCGCCTACGTCGTCCCCACACCGGGCGACCGGATCGACCCGGTGGCATTGCGGTCCGCCGCGATCGGCGACACCTTGCCCGCGTACATGGTTCCGGCCGCGATCGTCGCGCTGGATGAGTTCCCGTTGAACTCCAGTGGCAAGCTGGATCGTAAGGCGCTGCCGGAGCCCACCTTCGAGACCAAGCAATTCCGTGCGCCCGTGACCGCGATCGAGGAGATCGTGGCCGGGGTCTTCGGCGAAGTACTCGAATTGGGGCGAGTCGGCGCGGACGACGATTTCTTCGCGCTCGGCGGAAACTCGCTGGTCGCCACCCAGGTCGTGGCGCGGGTCGGTGCGGCGGTCGGTGCGCGGGTACCGGTGCGGACACTGTTCGAGTCGCCGACCGTCGCGGCGTTGGCGGCGGCGATCGAGTCACGCACGCATGGTGAGCGCGGTGTGGAGTTGGGCAGCATCGCCCGACCCGACCAGTTGCCGTTGTCGCTGGCGCAGCGGCGGATGTGGTTCCTCAACCGCTTCGACCAGACCGACGACGCGGGGGAGCAGATCGGTTCGGCGGCCTACAACCTGCCGTTCGCGTTGCGGTTGACCGGCGAGCTCGACGTGGCCGCGCTTGGGGCGGCGCTGCACGATGTCGTCGCGCGGCACGAGGTGCTGCGCACGGTGTATCCGGAGACTCCGGACGGTCCGGTGCAGGTGGTGTTGCCCGCCGCGCAGGTCTCGGTGGATCTGGATCCGCGGGTGCTGACCGAGTCCGATGTGGCGAGCAGCGTGTACGCGTTGGCGGCGACGCCGTTCGACGTGACGACCGAGGTCCCGCTGCGGGCCGTGCTCCTTCAGGTCGATGGAGCGCCCGAGACGTATGTGCTCGCGGTGGTGGTGCATCACATCGCGGCGGACGCGTCGTCGATGCGGCCGCTGGTGCGCGATGTGATGATCGCCTACGCGGCCCGTACCTCGGGCGACGCTCCGGGATGGTCGCCGCTGCGGGTGCAGTATGCGGATTACGCGTTGTGGCAGCGTGCGGTACTGGGGGAGGAGTCCGATCCGGAATCGCTCGCCGCACGGCAGATCGCGTTCTGGCGCGCCGAGCTGGCCGACCTGCCCGACCTGCTGGAATTGCCGACCGACCGGCCGCGCCCCGCGGTGGCGTCGCTAGCGGGTGCGCGCGTGGACATCGAGATCGATGCGGCGACTCACGCGGGTCTCGTGGACTTGGCGCGTGCGCACGGCGCGACGCTGTTCATGGTCGTGCACACGGCTTTCGCGGTTTTGCTCGCTCGCTTGTCCGGCACTGCGGATATCGCCATCGGAACGCCGGTCGCGGGTCGTGGTGAGCGTGAGCTCGACGATCTGATCGGCATGTTCGTCAACACTTTGGTGTTCCGGACGCGATTCGAGCCGGATGAGTCGTTCGTCGGCCTGCTGGGTAAGCAGCGTGAGTCGGATCTCGCGGCGTTCGCGCATGCGGATGTGCCGTTCGAGCGGTTGGTGGAGGTGTTGAATCCGCCGCGGTCGACGGCGCGTCATCCGTTGTTCCAGGTGGGGTTGTCGTTTCAGAATGTCGGGCGTGCGGTGTTGGAGTTGCCGGGTTTGTCGGTGGCTGGTGTGGATGCGGATTTGGATGTGTCGCAGTTCGATCTGCATTTGATTGTTGGTGATGGGTATGAGGAGTCGGGTGCGGCTGCGGGTATTGGTGGGTTTTTGACGTATGCGACGGATTTGTTCGATCGGGCGACGGTGGAGGGTTTCGCGGCGCGGTTCTCGCGGATCCTCGCGGCTGTGGTCGCGGATGCGAACGTCGCGGTCGGCGATATCGAATTGCTCGCCGCTGCGGAGCGGCACGATGTGCTGGAGCGCTGGAACGCCACCGATCAGCGCGTCGACGAGAACGCGACATTGGTCTCGCTGCTCGACGCCAGCGTCGCGGCCGGCCCGCGCTCTACGGCGCTTGTCGCCGAAGCGATCGACGGCGACCGGGTCGAGCTGAGCTATGCCGAACTCGATGTCCGGGTGAATCGTCTTGCGCGGCATTTGGTTTCGTTGGGTGTGGGTCCGGAGTCGCGGGTGGCGTTGGCGTTGCGTCGTTCGGTGGATTTGGTTGTGGCGATGTATGCGGTGGCGAAGTCCGGTGGTGTGTATGTGCCGGTGGATCCGGATCAGGCTGCCGAGCGTACGAGTTACATTCTGGAGACGGCGGCTCCGGTGTGTGTGTTGTCGAATGCGGAGGCGGAGTTCGAGACCGATGTCGCGCCGGTGGTGCGGATCGATGAGCTGGATTTGTCCGAGGTGGACGCTTCCACGGTGAGGGATGCTGATCGGGTGGGGTCGTTGCGTCCGGAGAACACGGCGTATGTGATCTTCACCTCCGGTTCGACGGGTCGTCCGAAGGGTGTGGCTGTTTCGCATGGTGCGATCGCGAACCAGTTGCAGTGGAAGAACGTCGAATTCGGCCTGGACGCCGCTGATGCGATCCTGCTGAAGACGGCGGCGACGTTCGACTTGTCGGTGTGGGAGTTCTGGTCGGCGGCGGTGTGTGGTGGCCGTTTGGTGATCGCTTCACCGGATGGTCATCGGGATCCGGCGTATTTGAACGAGTTGATGGCGCGTGAGTGGGTGACCACGTTGCATGTGGTGCCGTCGATGCTGGATGCGTTGCTGAGCGCTGGTTTGCCGGATTCGTTGTGGCGGGTGTTGGCGATCGGTGAGGCGTTGCCGGGTTCGGTGGCGCAGCGGTTCCTGCGGGAGAACCCGCGTACTGAGTTGTTCAACTTGTATGGTCCGACCGAGGCGGCGGTGTCGATCACCAGCCACCGGGTCACCCGCGCCGACGAGACGTCGGTGTCGATCGGTGCGCCGGAGTGGAACAGCCAGGTGTACGTCCTCGACGGCCGCTTGCGGCCGGTGCCGGACGGTGTTTCCGGTGAGCTGTATTTGGCGGGTGCGCAGTTGGCGCGCGGGTATTTCGGTCGCGCGGATCTGTCGGCGGATCGGTTTGTGGCGAATCCGTTCCAGGCTGGAGCGCGGATGTATCGCACGGGTGATCTGGTCGCCTGGAACGGTAGTGGTGAGCTCGAGTATCGGGGTCGTACGGATTTCCAGGTGAAGATTCGTGGTTTCCGTATCGAGTTGGGTGAGATCGAAGCCGCACTGTTGGCGCTGCCTGCAATCGCGCAGGCGGTGGTGATCGCGAAGTCGGATCCGAAGACCGGTGACCGTTTGGTGGCCTATCTCGTGCCGAGCGATGCCGATGCCGATGCCGATGGCGGTGCCGGTGTGGATGTGGCGCGGGTGAGGTCGGAACTGTCGGCGGGTTTGCCGTCGTACATGGTGCCGTCGGTGTTCGTGGTTTTGGATGCTTTGCCGTTGAATGTGAACGGCAAGTTGGATCGTAAGGCGTTGCCGGAGCCGGAGTTCGAGGTTCAAGCGTTCCGTGCGGCCTCGACGCCGATCGAGGAGATCGTGGCGCGGGTGTTCGCCGAGGTGCTGGGTGTCGAGCGTGTCGGTGCGGATGATGATTTCTTCGCTTTGGGTGGTAACTCGTTGTTGGCGACGCAGGTCGCGGCGCGTATCGGCGCGGCGCTGGATGCGCGTGTTCCGGTGCGGGTGCTGTTCGAGGCTTCGACTGTGGCTGGATTGGCGGCGAAGGTCGAGCAGCACGCGGGTGCTGGTGGCCGTCGCGAGCTGGTCGCGGGCCCGCGTCCGGAGCGGATTCCGTTGTCGCTGGCCCAGCAGCGCATGTGGTTCCTCAACCAATTCGATCCGGCGTCGTCGGTCTACAACATCCCGGCCGCCATCCGCCTCACCGGCGACCTGGACGTCGCCGCGCTGCAACAGGCGGTCGCCGACTTGGTGGCGCGGCACGAGATCCTGCGCACCATCTACCCGCAGACGCCGGACGGCCCGATACAGCGAGTGCTCACGACGGACGAGGTATCGATCGGCCTCGCACCCACCCGAGTCGACGCGGCCGACCTGGTCGCGGCGGTGACTGCGGTTGTCACCGCGGGATTCGAGGTCACCACCGAGGTCCCGTTCCGGGTCGCACTGTTCGAGGTCGCGTCCGCGAGCGCCGAGGACCCCACCGAGCATGTGCTGGCGTTCGTCGCCCACCACATCAGCTCCGACGGCTGGTCGCTCGGACCGCTCACCCGGGATCTGGTCATGGCCTACGAAGCGCGTAGCAGAGGTGTGGCCCCGGCCATGGCCCCGCTGCCGGTCCAGTACGCCGATTACAGCCTCTGGCAGCGTGAGGTCCTCGGTTCCGAGACCGATCCGAAGAGCCTGATCTCGCAGCAGGCCGAGTACTGGCGCGACACGCTCGCCGCTCTGCCGGAGGAACTGCCGCTGCCGACCGATCGGCCCCGTCCCGCGCAGGCTTCCTATCGCGGAGCCACCTACGCCTTCGACATCGACGCCCAGCTGCACGCCGCGCTCGAACGCACCGCCCAGCAACATAATTCGACACTGTTCATGGTGGTGCACGCCGCGCTCGCGGTGCTGCTGGCCCGGCTGTCGGGCACCTCGGACATCGCCATCGGCACTCCGGTGGCGGGCCGGGGCGAGGCCGAGCTCGACCACCTGATCGGCATGTTCGTCAACACCCTGGTGCTGCGCACCGAGGTCGAGCCGGGTACGCCGTTCGACGCGTTGCTCGCCGAGGTGCGCAGCACCGATGTCGCGGCGTTCGGCCACGCCGACCTGCCTTTCGAGCGGCTGGTCGAATTGCTCGACCCGGTCCGCTCGGCGGCGCGGCATCCGCTGTTCCAGGTGATGCTGGTGCTGCAGAACCTCGCGCAGGCTTCGCTGGAGCTGCCCGGCCTCACGGTGTCCGGGATCGATCCGCAGGTGTCGCCCGCGAAGTTCGACCTGCAGATCACCCTCGCCGAGCAGCCCGGCGCACAGGGCCTTTCGGTGGTGATCGGCTACGCGACCGACCTGTTCGACGAATCGACCGTGCGCGACTTCGCGAGCCGGTTCCGCCGTGTCCTCGCGGCCGTCACGGACGACGCCACCACTGTGGTTGGCGACATCGATGTCCTCGCGCCCGGGGAGCGCGATCAAGTCCTCAGCGCATGGAATGAGCCGGGGGCCTGGGTTCCCGGAGCGACATTGCCGGATGTGATCGCCCAGCAGGCGTGGTCACACCCGGATGCGGTCGCGATCCGTTTCGGGGACACCATCTTGACCTTTGGTGAGTTGCAGCGGCGGGCGAATCGGGTGGCGCGGGCGTTGATCGCCCGTGGTGCGGGTCCGGAGTCGGTGGTGGCGGTGGCGGTGGCGCGTACCGAGGAATTGCCGGTGGCTTTGCTGGGTGTGCTGACCGCGGGGGCGGCGTATCTGCCGATCGATACCACCTATCCGGTGCAACGGTTGGAGTTCATGCTCGAGGACGCCGCACCGGTATGCATCCTGACCACCACGCAGGAACAGCAAGCGCTGCCGGCGGGTGATCTGCCTGTGGTGTTGCTCGGGGAGGCGGAATCCTTCTCCGATGCGCCGGTGGGTGATGGCCAGCGACGGGCGCGGTTGCGTCCGGACAACTTGGCGTATGTCATCTACACCTCCGGTTCCACCGGTGTGCCCAAGGGTGTCGGGGTGGCGCATCGCAATGTGGTGGAGTTGTTCGCCAATACCCAGCCGTTGTTCGGGTTCGGTCGCGAGGATGTGTGGACGTTGTTCCATTCGTTCGCGTTCGATTTCTCGGTGTGGGAGTTGTGGTGCGCGTTGGCGCACGGCGGCACGGTGGTGGTGGTCGACTATCTGACCTCGCGGTCGCCGGAGCAGTTGCGTGAGTTGCTGATCCGGGAACGGGTCACCGTGCTCAATCAGACCCCCTCGGCGTTCTATCAGCTGGTGGAGGCCGATCGGGCGGCGGATGCGGGTGAGCTGGCGTTGCGGTATGTGGTGTTCGGTGGTGAGGCGCTGGATCTGCGTAAGCTGGGCCGTTGGTATGAGCGCCACGGTGGCGGGACCCGGCTGGTGAACATGTACGGCATCACCGAGACCACGGTGCATGTGTCGTTCCTGGCGTTGGATCAGCGGATGACCGGCAGCGCGGCCAGTGTGATCGGACGCGCGATTGCGGGTCTGGATGCGTTCGTGCTGGATTCGCGGCTGCGTCCGGCACCGGTCGGTGTGCCCGGGGAGATCCACGTCGTCGGCGCTCAGCTCTCGCGTGGCTATCTGGGCAGGCCGGGGTTGACCGCGACACGGTTCGTGGCCGATCCGTTCGGTGCGCCGGGTTCGCGGATGTATCGCAGCGGCGATATCGGCCGATGGCGCGTGGACGCCGACACCGCGGCTCTCGAGTACGCCGGGCGTGGTGATCAGCAGGTGCAGTTGCGGGGGTTCCGCATCGAGCTGGGCGAGATCGAGGCGGCGCTGCTGCGGTGCGAGGGCATCGGGCAGGCGGTCGCGTCGGTCCGCTCCGACGACCAGTCCGGACAGCGGCTGATCGGATACGTGGTGGCCGACACCGGCGCGCAGGTCGACCCGGTGCGGATCCGCGCGGAAGTGGCTGGGTTCTTGACCGGCTACATGGTGCCGGATGCTGTGGTGGTGCTGGACGCGCTGCCGCTGACCCCGAACGGGAAACTGGACCGTAAAGCGCTGCCTGCCCCGGAGTTCGTCAGCGGGGTCGCCTACCGCGCGCCGCGCACCGCCACCGAACACGCCATCGCCGAGGCGTTCGCCGACCTGCTCGGCGCCGACCGGGTCGGGCTCGACGACGACTTCTTCGCGTTGGGCGGCAACTCGCTGCTCGCGGCACAGGTCGTCGGACGGCTCCGGGACGCCACCGGAGCGACGGTGCGCGTGCAATGGTTCTTCACCGACGCCACCGTCTCGGGCCTGGCCGCGCGCATGGATGCGGGCGACGCCGATGCCAACGCGGCGTTGGAGGTGCTGCTGCCGATCCGTGCGAGCGGTTCGGCGGCCCCGCTGTTCTGCCTGCATCCGATGTACGGCTTGGCCTGGTCGTATGCGGGCCTGGCCCAGTTCCTGCCCGCGGAGCAGCCGATCTTCGGTCTGCAATCGCCCGCGCTGTCGGAGGACGGCGAGCTGCCCGGATCGCTGGACGAGCTGGCCGAGCGCTACCTGTCGGAGATCAGGGCGGTGCAACCGCACGGCCCGTACCGGTTGCTCGGGTGGTCGCTCGGCGGTGTGCTCGCCCACACCATCGCCACCAAGTTGCAGGACGCGGGCGAGCAGGTGGGGTTGCTGGCCATGATGGACAGCCATCCGAACCCGGACATCGTCGGGTTCCGCGCCGCGGTGCGCGGCGCCTTGGCCGAACTCGGCCTCGGTACGGCGGCTGCCGACGCCGATGATGTCTACGAACTCGACGACGAGGCGTTGGCCACACTGCACGCCATGATCCCGGCGGATCTGGTGGCCGTGACGCCACAGCGACTGCGCCGGATCTATCGCAGCGCGGTCCGGTCGGCGGAGCTGATCGCGGCGCACCGGCCGGGAGTATTCCGCGGCACCGTGCAGTACTTCAGCGCGGCCGTCGCCGACCCCGCCGACAAGTTGCGCGCCGCCGCGGCGGACTGGTGGCCATACGTCCACGGCATGGTCGTCGACCGGCCGGTCGAGGTCACGCATGCTCGAATGGCCGCACCGGAAGCGTTGGCGGTGATCGGCCCGCAGCTGGCCGCCCTGCTCGACGTCCGCCGTTGATCGTTCCGGCCGACGCCGTGGCCCGAATCGCGCGTCGGCAGGGAATAATCATCTCCGGCACTCGTCACGCGCGTCCGTTCCGCGGCCCGGTAGTCCACCGGTCGTGGCCGACGGCGCTCGGCGTGCGCCGACGGTTAGGTAACGATCGGCATGCGCGCGTTCGATGATCATGATGCGGGGGGGCATGGTGACGTGCGTGTGGCGACGACAGACAGGGTGAGGCAGCACGATGGTTCGGGCGGTCGGGCAGCGGTGTGACGAGACTGCGGAAGCGGTGCGCGCATGACCCGCCCAGCCCGTGTGCGCCCGACCCGTACCCGCCGCCCCCGAGTCACCACCCTGCCGCAGTTGATGGCCACGGCCGTCGAGGCCAACCCGAGCGGCGCCGCCTTGGTGTTCGCCGACGCGACCAGCACGCTGGCGCAGCTGAGCTATGCGGAGCTGGATGAACGGTCCACGCGGTTGGCGCGTCTGCTGATCGATCGTGGGGTGGGTCCGGAGGATTTGGTCGCGGTGGGTGTGCCGCGGTCGATCGAGTCGGTGGTGGCGGTGTGGGCGGTGGCCAAGACCGGTGCGGGGTTCGTTCCGGTCGACCCGAACTATCCGGCCGATCGCGTCGAGCACATGATCGCCGACTCGGGCGCGGTCTTCGGGCTGACCGTCGACGAGGTCCGTGGCGACCTGCCGGACCGGGTCGAATGGCTGTCCATAGATACCGTCGAGTGCGCGCGGCGACTCGAGGAGTTCCCCGCCGACCCGGTGACCTACACGGAACGGGTTCGCCCGCTGCGCGGGGAGCATCCCGCCTACGTCATCTACACCTCCGGCTCCACCGGCAAGCCGAAGGGCGTGGTGGTCACACAGGCGGGGTTGGCGAGTTTCTGCGCTGAGCAGTGTGAACGGTATCGGGTGACGAGTGCGTCGCGGACGTTGCATTTCGCTTCGCCGTCGTTCGACGCCTCGGTGCTGGAGTTGTTGCTGGCGTTGGGCGGCGCGGCCACCATGGTCGTCGCGGCCCCTACGGTGTTCGGCGGCGAGGAGTTCGCGTCCCTGGTGCGCAGGGAGGCCGTGACCCACGCGTTCGTGACGCCCGCCGCGCTCGCCTCGGTGGACCCGGCAGGCCTGGACGAGTTGCGCGTGGTGGTGGCCGGTGGCGAAGTGTGCCAGCCGGAATTGGTGCGGCGCTGGGTGCTGCCGGTTTCCGGCGGGCGGACCCGTGAATTCTTCAACGGGTACGGCCCGACCGAGACCACGATCATGACCAATATCAGCGCGCCGCTCGTGCCGGGGGAGCCGGTGACGATCGGCGCGCCGATCCGGGCCGTCACCGAGTACGTGCTGGACGAACGATTGGTCCCCGTGCTCAGCGGTGTGGTCGGCGAGCTGTACATCACCGGTGCGCACCTGGCCCGCGGCTACCACGAACGGCGCGGGCTGACCGCGTCCCGTTTCGTGGCGAACCCGTTCGACGCCCACGGTTCACGGCTCTATCGCACCGGTGACTTGGTGCGGTGGACGCCGAATGGTGAGTTGGAGTATCTGGGTCGCAACGATTTCCAGGTGAAGATTCGTGGTTTCCGGATCGAGCTGGGTGAGATCGATGCGGTGCTGGCCGCACACGAGACGGTCGATTTCGCGGTCACCGTCGGGCATCAGCTCGACAGCGGCGCCACCATTCTCGTCGCCTACGTGCACGCCGCGCCCGGCATGGTCGCCGACGCGGCCGAACTTGCCGCTTTCGCCGAGCAGAGCCTGCCCGCGCACATGGTGCCGACGGTTGTCATGGTGCTGGAGGAGATCCCGCTGACCCCGGTGGGCAAGCTGGACCGCGGGGCCCTGCCCGCGCCGCGGTTGCAAACCAAGGCGTTCCGCGCGCCCGTCGGTCCCCTGGAAGAGCTCGTCAGCGAGGTATTCGCCGAACTGCTCGGCCCGGGTGCGCCGGTCGGCGCGGACGACGATTTCTTCGAACTGGGCGGCAATTCGCTGATCGCCACGCAAGCCGCGGCCCGTGTGGGCGCCGCCATCGCGGCGCGGGTGCCCGCGCGGCTGATCTTCGAGAGCCCTACCGTCGCCGCGATGGCCGCGCGGCTGGAGCCGATGAAGGGCGCGGGGGACCGGCGGGCGTTGGTGGCGGTGGAGCGTCCGGAGCGGGTGCCGTTGTCGTTGGCGCAGCGGCGGATGTGGTTTTTGAATCAGTTCGATACTGGTTCGGCGGCGAACAATATTCCGTTCGCGGTGCGGTTGTCGGGTGTGTTGGATGTGGCGGCGTTGCAGGCGGCGGTCGCGGATGTGGTGGAGCGTCATGAGACGTTGCGGACGCTGTATCCGGCGGTGGACGGGACCGGGTACCAGGTCGTCGTGCCCGCGGCCCGAGCCGTCCCCGACCTCGCGCCCAAGCCCGTCGCCGAGCACGAACTGCTGGACTGGCTGCGTGGCTTCGCGCTGACCGGTTTCGATGTCGCGGCGGAAGTGCCGCTACGCATCGCTCTGGCCGAGATCGCCCCCGACGATCACGTGGTCGTCGTCGTGGTGCATCACATCGCCGCCGACGGCGCATCGGTCGCGCCGTTCCTGCGGGATCTGCTCGGCGCGTTCCTCTCCCGGCGCAACGGGGCCAGACCGTCCTGGGAGCCGCTGCCGGTGCAGTACGCCGACTACACGCTGTGGCAGCGGGCGATGCTCGGCGACGAGGACGATCCGGATTCGGTGGCCGCCGCGCAGATCGCCTACTGGCGTCGTGCCTTGGCGGGCATCCCGGACCGGATCGACCTGCCCTCCGACCGGCCGCGCCCACCCGTCGCCTCCGGCCGCGGCGCGGAGTACACCTTCGCGGTGGACGCCTCGGTGCACCAGGGTCTGGCCGCACTGGCGCACAGCGCGGGCGCCTCGGAATTCATGGTGGTGCACAGCGCGCTTGCGCTGCTGCTCGCTCGGCTCACCGGCACCGACGACATCACCATCGGCACGCCCGTGGCGGGCCGTGGCGAGCGGGAGCTCGACGCGCTGATCGGCATGTTCGTCAACACGCTGGTGCTGCGCTCCCGGATCGACCTCGGCGCGTCGTTCCGTGCGCTGCTTGCCCAGACGAAAGAAACGGATCTGGGTGCGTTCTCGCATGCCGACTTGCCGTTCGAGCGGCTGGTCGAGGTGCTGGACCCGGTGCGTTCGCAGGCGCATCATCCGCTGTTCCAGGTGGCGCTGTTCTTCCAGAACATGAGCAGGCCCGAGGTGGTCCTGCCCGGCTTGTCCGCCCGGGTGCTCGAGCTGGACGGCGCGATCGCGAAATTCGACCTGCAACTGACCGTGGTGCCCGACGCCGAGGGCGAGCCGACGGGCTTCACGGCGATGTTCACCTACGCCACCGACCTGTTCGACGAGCGGACGATCGCGGAGTTCGCCTGGCGGTTGGAGCGGCTGTTGGCCGCCGCCGTCGCCGAACCCGACCGGCCGATCGGGACGATCGATCTGCTCGCTCCCCTAGAGCGCGAACGCATCCTGCTCGAGTGGAACGACACCCGGTATCCGGTGCCCGCCGAGTTGCTGCTGGACGGTTACCGGCGTGCGGCGCAGGCGTACGCCGATGAGGTCGCGATCGTTTACGAGGGTGTCGAGCTGTCGTATCGGGCGTTCGATGCGCGGGTGAATCGTTTGGCGCGGTTGTTGATTTCGCAGGGTGTGGGTGCGGAGTCGTTGGTGGGTTTGGCGGTTCGGCGGTCGTTGGATCTTGTGGTGGGGATGTATGCGATCGTGGCGGCGGGTGGGGCGTATGTGCCGTTGGATCCGGATCATCCGGCCGAACGCATCGCGCACATCCTCGAGACGGCGCAACCGATCTGTGTGCTCACGACCTCCGCCGACGCGGTCGACGTGCCCGAAGGCACCGCGGTACTGCTGCTGGACGCCCTGGATCCGAACCGTTTCGACGACGCCCCGGTCCGTGCCGAGGAGTTGGTGCGCCCGGTGCTGCCGCACCATCCGGCGTACGTGATCTTCACGTCGGGGTCGACCGGCAGGCCGAAGGGCGTCGCGATCTCGCACTTCGCGATCCAGAACCAGATCAGCTGGATGCTCGCGGCGTATCCGCTCGATGCCGACGACGTGTACTTGCAGAAGACGGCGACGACGTTCGACGTCTCGCTGTGGGGATACTTCATGCCGTTGCGGGCGGGGGCGAAACTCGTCGTCGCAACGCACGACGGCCATCGGGATCCGGTGTACGTCGCGGAGACCATCGCCGCGCAGGGCGTGACGGTAACGGATTTCGTGCCGTCCATGCTGACGGTCTTCGCCGCGCACACCGCCCCCGGCTCGTGTCCCACCCTGCGCGACATCTTCGTGATCGGCGAGGCGCTGCCGCCGGAGACCGTCGCCGCGGTTCGTGCGGTGACCGACGCGGCTGTGCACAACCTGTACGGCCCGACCGAGGCGGCCGTGTCGGTGACCTACTGGCCCGCGACCGCCGCTGACGAGCGTTCCGTGCCGATCGGCGTGCCGCAGTGGAACACCCAGGTGTACGTGCTGGATTCGCGTCTGCAACCGGTGCCCGCGGGTGTTCCGGGCGAGCTCTATCTCGCCGGTGATCAGCTGGCCCGTGGATATGTGCGTCGTCCCGATCTCACCGCGGACCGCTTCGTGGCCAACCCGTTCGGTATCGGCGAGCGGATGTATCGCACCGGTGACCTGGTGGCCTGGCGCGCCCCGACCGAAATACTGCCGCATCGGCTCGACTATCTCGGCCGGACCGACTTCCAGGTGAAGTTCCGCGGTCAGCGGATCGAGCTGGGTGAGATCGAGACGGCGCTGCTGGCTCAACCGTCCGTGAGCCAGGCCGTGGCTCTCGTCGCGCCGTCCGCGCTGGGCGACCAGCTCGTCGCCTACGTCGTGCCCACACCGGGACGAACGATCGAACAGGCCGAATTGCTCGCGGCGATCGGTGAAACGCTGCCCGCCTATATGGTTCCGGCCACGATTGTCGCGCTGGACGCGTTTCCCCTGAACCCCAGTGGCAAGCTGGATCGTAAGGCGCTGCCGGAGCCCACCTTCGAGGCCAAGCATTTCCGTGCGCCCGTGACCGCGATCGAGGAGATCGTGGCCGGGGTGTTCGGTGAAGTACTCGGTGCGGGGCGGGTCGGCGCGGACGACGATTTCTTCGCGCTCGGCGGAAACTCGTTGGTCGCTACCCAGGTCGTGGCGCGGGTCGGTGCGGCGGTCGGTGCGCGGGTGCCGGTGCGGGCACTGTTCGAGTCGCCGACCGTCGCGGCGTTGGCGGCGGCGATCGAATCGGATACGCATGGTGAGCGCGCTGTAGAGCTCGGCGGTATCGCGCGGCCGGAACGTCTGCCGTTGTCGCCGGCGCAGCAGCGGATGTGGTTCCTCAACCGCTTCGACCATGCGGACAACCCTGCCGCGGCCACCGCTTCGGCGGCCTACAACCTGCCGTTCGCGTTGCGGTTGACCGGCGAGCTCGACGTGGCCGCGCTTGGGGCGGCGCTGCACGATGTCGTCGCGCGGCACGAGGTGCTGCGCACGGTGTATCCGGAGACTCCGGACGGTCCGGTGCAGGTGGTGTTGCCCGCCGCGCAGGTGGCGCTGGACGTGGCCGTGCACCCGATCGGTGCGGCCGACATCGCAGGCGAGGTGTACGAACTCGCCTCGGCTCCCTTCGATGTGACCGCCGAAGTGCCCGTACGAGTGCGATTGCTACAGGCCGCGCCGTCGGAGTTCGTGCTGGTGGTTGTGGTGCATCATATTGCGGCTGATGCGTCGTCGATGGGTCCGTTGGTGCGGGATGTGATGATCGCCTATGCGGCGCGCACTGCGGGTGACGTGCCGGGGTGGTCGCCGTTGGGTGTGCAGTACGCGGATTACGCGTTGTGGCAGCGGGCGGTGTTGGGGGAGGAATCGGACCCGGAATCCATCGCCGCCCAGCAGATCAGATTCTGGCGGGAGCAGCTTGCCGGGTTGCCGGATTTGTTGGAGTTGCCCGCGGATCGGCCGCGTCCTGTGGTGGCGTCGTCGGCTGGTGCGCGGGTGGATGTTGCGGTTGATGCGGCGACGCATGCGGGTCTGGTGGAGTTGGCGCGTGCGCATGGTGCGACGTTGTTCATGGTGGTGCATGCGGCGTTTGCGGTGTTGTTGGCTCGGTTGTCGGGTAGTTCGGATGTCGCTGTCGGTAGTCCGGTGGCGGGCCGTGGTGAGCGTGAATTGGATGATTTGATCGGTATGTTTGTCAATACCGTGGTGTTCCGGTCGCGGGTTGATGGTGGTGAGTCGTTCGCGGGTTTGCTTGCGCGTCAGCGTGAGTGGGATTTGGCGGCGTTCGCGCATGCGGATGTGCCGTTCGAGCGGTTGGTGGAGGTGTTGAATCCGCCGCGGTCGACGGCGCGTCATCCGTTGTTCCAGGTGGGGTTGTCGTTTCAGAATGTCGGGCGTGCGGTGTTGGAGTTGCCGGGTTTGTCGGTGGCTGGTGTGGATGCGGATTTGGATGTGTCGCAGTTCGATCTGCATTTGATTGTTGGTGATGGGTATGAGGAGTCGGGTGCGGCTGCGGGTATTGGTGGGTTTTTGACGTATGCGACGGATTTGTTCGATCGGGCGACGGTGGAGGGTTTCGCGGCGCGGTTCTCGCGGATCCTCGCGGCTGTGGTCGCGGATGCGAACGTCGCGGTCGGCGATATCGACATCCTCGCCGACACCGAGCGCACCGACGTGCTCACCGTATGGAACGACACGACCCACCCGGTGGAACCCGCCGCGACGCTGGGATCGTTGTTGCGCCGGGCCGTCGCGGCGGCGCCGGCAGCGGTCGCGCTGGTCGCCGACCTGCCCGATGGTGCACGCGCCGAACTGACCTACGCCGAGCTGGCTGCCCGGGTCAACCGCCTCGCCCGCTACCTGGTCTCGGTGGGCGTCGGCCCCGAATCCCGGGTCGCGCTCGCTTTCCGCCGATCGGTCGATCTGGTCGTGGCGATGTACGCGGTGGCCGAGGCCGGTGGTGCGTATGTGCCGGTGGATCCGGATCAGGCTGCCGAGCGCACGAACTACATCCTGGCGACGGCCGCTCCGGTGTGTGTGTTGAGCAACGCGGAGGCGGAGTTCGACACCGACGTCGCGCCGGTGGTGCGGCTGGAGGACTTGGAACTGACCGCGGTCGCGAACGCGCCGCTCACCGCATCCGAGCGGGTCGTACCGCTGCGGCCGGAGAACACGGCATACGTCATCTTCACCTCGGGATCGACTGGCCGCCCGAAAGGCGTCGCGGTGCCGCACGCGGCCATCGTGAACCAGTTGCTGTGGAAAGTAGCCGAATTCGAGCTGACCGAGGACGACTCGGTGCTGCTGAAGACGGCGGCGACGTTCGACTTGTCGGTGTGGGAGTTCTGGTCTGCCGCCGTGTGCGGTGGCCGGCTGGTGATCGCCGCCCCGGAGGGCCACCAGGATCCCGCGTATCTGAACGACCTGATGGCGCGGGAGTCGGTCACCACACTGCATGTGGTGCCGTCGATGCTCGACGCGCTACTGGTACACCGAGCAACCGCGGAGGCGGTGAATTGGTCGCCACGGCGGGTGTTGGCGATCGGTGAGGCGTTGCCGGGTTCGGTGGCGCAGCGGTTCCTGCGGGAGAACCCGCGTACTGAGTTGTTCAACTTGTATGGTCCGACCGAGGCGGCGGTGTCGATCACCAGTCATCGGGTGAGCCGTGCTGATGAGGTGTCGGTGTCGATCGGTGCGCCGGAGTGGAACAGTCGGGTGTATGTCCTCGACGGCCGCTTGCGGCCGGTGCCGGACGGTGTTTCCGGTGAGTTGTATTTGGCGGGTGCGCAGTTGGCGCGTGGGTATTTCGGTCGCGCGGATCTGTCGGCGGATCGTTTCGTGGCGAATCCGTTCCAGGCTGGAGCGCGGATGTATCGCACGGGTGATCTGGTTGCGTGGAACGGTAGTGGTGAGCTCGAGTATCGGGGTCGTACGGATTTCCAGGTGAAGATTCGTGGTTTCCGTATCGAGTTGGGTGAGATCGAAGCCGCACTGTTGGCGCTGCCCGAAATCGCGCAGACAGCGGTGATCGCGAAGTCGGATCCGAAGACCGGTGACCGTTTGGTGGCCTATCTCGTGCCGAGCGATGCCGATGCCGATGCCGATGGCGGTGCCGGTGTGGATGTGGCGCGGGTGAGGTCGGAACTGTCGGCGGGTTTGCCGTCGTACATGGTGCCGTCGGTGTTCGTGGTTTTGGATGCTTTGCCGTTGAATGTGAACGGCAAGTTGGATCGTAAGGCGTTGCCGGAGCCGGAGTTCGAGGTTCAAGCGTTCCGTGCGGCCTCGACGCCGATCGAGGAGATCGTGGCGCGGGTGTTCGCCGAGGTGCTGGGTGTCGAGCGTGTCGGTGCGGATGATGATTTCTTCGCTTTGGGTGGTAACTCGTTGTTGGCGACGCAGGTCGCGGCGCGTATCGGCGCGGCGTTGGATGCGCGTGTTCCGGTGCGGGTGCTGTTCGAAGCCTCCACCGTCGCCGGGCTGGCGATCAAGGCCGAACGAGGCGCAGGCCGCGAGCGTACGCCGCTGGTCGCCGGGCCGCGCCCCGACCGCATCCCCCTGTCGTTCGCGCAGCAGCGCATGTGGTTCCTCAACCAGTTCGACACCTCGGCCTCGGTCTACACCATCCCCGCGGCGATCCGCCTGTCCGGCGACCTGGACGTGGCCGCATTGCAGCAGGCCGTCGCCGACATCGTGGCGCGACACGAGATCCTGCGCACCATCTACCCGCAGACGCCGGACGGCCCGATACAGCGGATCCTCGCGCCGCACGAAGTGCCGGTGGAGCTGGCTCCCGCGCAGATCGGCGACGAGCACGTCGCGGGCGAAGTGCAGCGGGTCGTCGCGTCCGGCTTCGACGTGACCACCGAGGTGCCGTTCCGCACAGAGCTGTTCCAGCTAGAGGGCCCCGAGTACGTACTGGTTTTCGTCGCGCACCACATCAGCGCCGACGGCTGGTCGATGGGCCCGCTGACCAGGGACCTGATGCTGGCCTACGTGGCGCGCAGCGGAGGACGGGAGCCGTCCTGGGCGCCGCTGCCCGTCCAGTACGCCGATTACGCGCTGTGGCAGCGCGAGGTGCTCGGCGCCGACGACGATCCCGAGTCACTCGCGGGCACACAATTGGCCTACTGGACGGCCGAACTCGCAGACCTGCCCGACGAGCTGAACCTGCCCGCGGACCGCCCGCGCCCGTCCGCCCAGTCCTTCGTGGGCGGCAAGACCGGTTTCGTCGTCGACGCCGACGTGCACGCCGCGCTGGCGGGTCTCGCGCGGCAGCACAACGCCACGTTGTTCATGGTCGTGCACACCGCGTTCGCCGTGTTCCTGTCCCGTTTGTCGGGCGCCGACGACATCGCCATCGGCACGCCCGTCGCGGGCCGCGGCGAAGCCGAAATCGACGACCTGGTCGGCATGTTCGTCAACACATTGGTACTGCGCACCCGAGTCGCGCCCGGTCTCGGCTTCACCGAACTGCTTACCGCCACCCGGGAAACCGATCTGCGCGCCTTCGCCAACGCCGACATCCCGTTCGAGCGGCTGGTCGATGCGCTCGGCCCCGAGCGCTCGGCAGGCCGCCATCCGCTGTTCCAGGTGGCGTTGTCGTTCGAGAATCTAGCCGCCACCAGCTTCCGACTACCCGGCCTGAGTTTCACCGCCCTCGACCCGGCCGCCGACACCGCGAAGTTCGATCTGCTGCTGACCATGCGCGAGCAGCGCACCGAGTCCGGCGCGGAAGCCGGTCTCGCCGCCGAGTTCACCTACGCCCGCGACCTGTTCGACGAGCAGACCGTGGTCGAGTTCGGCCGCAGGTTCCGTCGCGTCCTGGCCGCCGTGGTCCGGCATCCCGCCACCGCCGTCGGTGATCTGGAGATCCTGGACGACTCCGAGCGCGCCGCCCTGATCGCCCGTGCCGGCGCACCGGCCCTGCCGCCGCGCACGCTACCGGAGCTGATGGCCGCCGCCGTCGCCGCGAACCCGGCCGGAATCGCCGTGGTCGCCGACGGCCGCACCTTCAGTTACGCCGAACTGGACGCGGCCTCCGCGCAATTGGCGCGCGCCCTGATCGACCGCGGGGCGGGACCGGACGTGCTGGTCGCCATCGCGATCCGTCGTTCGGTGGAATCCGTGCTGGCGCTGTGGGCGGTGGCCAAGACCGGTGCGGCCTTCGTCCCGGTCGACCCGACCTATCCTGCCGACCGCATCGCCCACATGGTCGCGGATTCCGGAGTGACCCTCGGCGTGACGCTCACCGCCGAGCTGGGCAACCTGCCCGTCCTCACCGGTGGCGCCTGGGTCGCGTTGGACGACCAGGACTTCACCCTGGACGTCGCCGTGCGCTCGGACCAGCCGCTGCGACCCGGCGAACTGCGCGGGACGTTGCGTGCGGGCAACGCCGCGTACGTCATCTACACCTCCGGCTCCACGGGAACGCCCAAGGGCGTCGTGGTCACCCACGCAGGCCTGGCGAACTTCAGCGCCGAACAGGTGGAGCGTTACCGGCTCGACCGATCGACGCGGGCCTTGGCGTTCGCCTCGCCATCGTTCGACGCATCGATGCTGGAACTGTTACTCGCGCTCGGTTCGGCGGGTGGGCTGGTGGTGGCGCCGCCACTGACCTTCGGCGGTGAAGAACTGGCCGAGCTGATCCGCGTCGAGGGCGTCACGCACGCCTTCCTCACTCCGTCCGTGCTCGCCTCGCTCGACCCGGACGCGCTGTCGGGGATGCGGGCCATCGTGGCGGGCGGCGAAGCGGTGCCCGTCGATCTGGCGGCCGAGTGGACGGGTGCGCCGGAGCGCGCCTTCCACAACGGTTACGGGCCGACCGAGACCACCATCATGACCAATATCAGCGACCCGCTACAGCCCGGCGAACCGGTCACGATCGGCGGTCCCATCCGCGGCATGCGGTCGCTGGTGCTCGACAGCAGGCTGCGTCCGGTGCCGGAAGGCGTCACGGGCGAACTGTATCTGGGCGGCATCCAGCTGGCGCGCGGCTACCACGCCCGGCCCGGTCTCACCGCCGCTCGGTTCGTGGCCGACCCGTACGCCGCGCCGGGCGAGCGCCTGTACCGCACGGGCGACCTGGTGCGCTGGCGTCGGTCCGGTGCTGCTCCGGTTCTGGAGTACGTGGGCCGCAACGACTTCCAGGTGAAAGTGCGCGGCTTCCGCATCGAACTCGGCGAGATCGACGCCGCGCTCGCGGCTCAGCCCGAAGTCGGCTTCGCCGTCACGCTGGGACGCGAAAGCCGTTCCGGTGCGACGATGCTCGTCTCCTATGTGCTGCCTGCCAAGGGCGCCAGCGTCGACCCGGCCGCGCTGACCGAGCGGATCGGGCGCACGCTGCCGGAGTATATGGTGCCGACGGCGATCGTCGGGCTCGACGCGATCCCGCTGACGCCGGTGGGCAAGCTGGACCGCAAGGCGCTGCCCGAGCCGGAAATGGACGCCCGCGCCTACCGTGCGCCGCGGACCCCGGCCGAACTGGTGATCGCCGAGGTGATCGGCGCGGTGCTCGGCGTCGACCAAGTCGGCCTGGACGACGACTTCTTCGCCCTCGGCGGCGACAGCATCATGTCCATTCAGGTGGTCTCGCGCTCGCGCGCCCGCGGCGTCATTTTCTCCCCGCGTGACGTCTTCGAATGCCGTACGGTGGCCGCTTTGGCCCGCGCGGCCGCGGTAGAGGGCGGATCCGGCGACGAGGCGGGCGAACTACCGCTCACGCCCAACGCGGCCCGGACGGTGGACGAGGGCATCGAGGTGCGGGCCATCGCCCTCGACGTTCCCGAGACCTGCTCCGTCGACACGGTGCGCGCCGCGGTGGCCGCCGTGCTCGACCAGCACCCGATGTTGTGGGTGCGGGTGCGCAACGACGACAAGGGCAGGCCCGTGTTGCGCATCCCGGCTGCCGCCGAGCGCACCGGTGAGGCGTTCCGCCGGCTGGATCCGCAGCGCGGCGAGACCTCGCTGCCCATCGACGACGTGGTGCAGGCGGCCGCGGCCGCGCTGGATCCCGAAGAGGGCCGCAACATCTACTTCGTGCTCACCGGCGATCCCGGAGCCCGCTCGACGCTCATCGTCGTGGCCAGCAGCCTCGTGGTCGACGACGTCTCCTGGCGGACCGTCGTCGACCAGCTCAGCGCGCGATGGAACCGGGCGCGCCATGCCGCGCCCGCGACCCCGGAAACCGGCCTCGGCACGCTCATCCGTGCGCTGTCGGCCAAGGCGCACGATCCCGCCACCCTCGCCGAAATGGATTGGTGGCGACGGGCGCTCGGCTCCGTCCCGGAGGGCGCGGGAACCGATGGACGTGATCTGCGCGCCCGCAGCCGGGTATCGCTCACCATCACGGCGGAGGGCGCGGCGGCCGTCGCCGCTGCCGCCGAGGCCTACCACGCCGGGGTGGACGACATCCTGCTCACCGCGCTGGCGCTGGCCCTGCAGACCTCGGCGGGGGAGACCGTCACGCGCGCGATCGGTTCGGTCGTCCGGCTGCCCGCCGACGGTCGGACGGCCACCCATGCCGACGCCCAGAGCATGGTGGGCGGCTTCCTCACCGAGTATCCGCTTCCACTGCGGCTGACCAGGATCGACCTCGATGACGCCCTGATCGGCGGCCCGGCGGCGGGCACGGCGATCGCGCAGATCAAGGAGCTGCGGCGGTCGGTGCCCTCGCGCGGTGTCGGCTACGGCCTGTTGCGCCACCTCGATGCCGAGACCGCCGCCGAACTGCGCGGCCTCGGCCACGGCCGGTTCGCGCTGCGCTACCGGGATCTGCGCCCGGCGCGGGTGCACACCGACATCCCCTCCGACGAGCTGCTGCTGGTGCTGACCGTCGACGCCACCGACGACGGCCTGCTGGCCCGATTCGACTTCGCCTCCGCCGCGTTCCGCGGCGAGGACGCGAAAACCTTCGCCGAGCACTGGATTCGCGCCCTGGGCGGCCTCGCCGAACACGGCCTGCGTCCGGACGCGGGCGGCTACACCCCGTCGGACTTCCCGCTGGTGCGGCTGAAGCAGCCCGATATCGATCGCTTCGCCCGCGCCTACCCGGACCTGTCCGACGCCTGGCCGCTCACCCCGCTGCAATCGGGCATGCTGTTCCACGCCCTGCTCGCCGAGAATTCGGTGGACGTCTACACCACCCAATTCGTGCTCGATCTCGGCGGCGCGGTGGACCCCCGCCGGATGCGGGCCGCCGCGCAGGCCGTGCTGGACCGGCACGACAACCTGCGCGTCGCCTTCGCCGACGACAGCGAGGGCAATCCCGTGCAGATCGTGCAGGATTCGCTCGAGGCGCCGTGGCGGCTGATCGATCTGTGCCAGCTGGAACCGGCCGCGGCCGCGGCCGAGGTGGAGCGGATCAAGGCGGCCGACCTGGCCGAGCACTTCGACATGCGGACCGCGCCGCTGCTGCGGTTCGCGCTCATCCGTTCCGCCGCCGCCCGGTACCACCTGGTCGTGACCAGCCACCACATCCTCATCGACGGCTGGTCCATGCCGCTGCTGATGAAGGACCTGCTCACCCTGTACGCGTTGGGCGCCAACTCCCGGCACCTACCCGCGGTGCCGTCCTACCGCGACTACTTGGCGTGGCTGGTGGCGCAGGACGCGGAGGCGGCCCGCGCCGCGTGGCGCGCCGCGCTGGCCGGTATCACCGAACCGACGCCGCTGGCTCCGGTCGATCCCGGCCGCGAGATCTCCGCAGGCGTCGGCGAGGTGGGTTTCGAGTGGTCCCCTGCCGACACCACCGCGCTGACCAGGCTCGCGTCGGGTCTCGGCGTCACGGTGAACACCGTTGTGCAGGCGGCCTGGGGTCTGCTGATCGGCCGCACCGTCGACCGCGACGACGTGGTCTTCGGCGCCACCGTATCGGGTCGCCCACCCCAGCTGGACGGCGTCGAATCGATGGTCGGCCTGTTCCTGAACGCGATCCCCGTGCGGGTGCGGCTCGACCCGACCGGCACCCTGGGCGGGCTGCTGCGCCAGTTGCAGGCCGAGCAGGCCGCACTGCTGGAGCACCACTATCTGGGACTGAGCGACATCCAGGAAGCTGTTGGCGTGGAGGGCCTGTTCGACTCGCTCGTCGTGTTCGAGTCGTTCCCGGTGGACCGGGAGGGCCTGGACCAGGCCGGCGCCATCGACGGAATGAACGTCATCGGCGTCGGCGCGGCCAACGGCACCCATTACCCGTTCACGGTGATGGTGGTGCTGGACAGTCAGCTGCGGGTCTCGGTGAAGTACCTGCGCGACCTGACCGGAGAACCGGCTGCGACGGCGCTCGCGCAGCGGCTC
This sequence comes from Nocardia asteroides, assembly GCA_019930625.1. Lineage (NCBI taxonomy): Bacteria > Bacillati > Actinomycetota > Actinomycetes > Mycobacteriales > Nocardiaceae > Nocardia > Nocardia asteroides. The sequence goes on along the minus strand of CP082844.1, from coordinate 965,967 downwards.
TCGATGCTGATCGGTCGCTTCATGACCACCCCGCAGGCGCGCGTCGGCGACATCGACGCGCTGCTGGACGACGAGCGCGCCGAGCTGGCCGCGCGCAACGCCACCGACGTGCCGGAACTGCTCGACGAGGCGACGCTGCTGTCGCTGTTCGACGCGCAAGTGGCGCGCACGCCGGACGCGCCGGCGGTGCGCTTCGGCGACACCACGCTCAGCTACGCCGAACTCGACTCGCGCGTCCGGTCCCTGGCCGTCGAGCTGATGGGGTGGGGCGTCGGCCCGGAGACGCTGGTCGCCGTGGCCATGCGGCGCGGCATCGACCTCGTCGTCGCGATCTACGCGGTGTTGCGCGCCGGTGGCGGCTATGTCCCGATCGATCCGGACCATCCGGCCGAGCGCAGCGAGTACGTCCTCGACAGCGCCGCGCCGATCTGCGTCCTGACCACCACCGCGGACGCCTTCGACACCGCGACCGGTGTCCCGGTGGTCGCGGTCGATACGCTGTACCTGCCTCCCTACCAGGGCCTTCGGCCCCAGGATCACGTTTATCCGGACACCGTCGCCTACGTCGTCTACACCTCGGGCTCGACCGGTCGCCCCAAAGGCGTGATGATCACGCACCGGCAGATGGTCAACCAGTTCCGCTGGGCGCAGTCGGCCTACCCGCACGACGGCGGTGACGTGGTGCTGCACAAGACGCCGATCACCTTCGACATCTCCACCTGGGAGCTGTTGTGGCCGCTGCAAACCGGTGCGTCGATCGTGATCGCCGCGCCCGACGGACATCGCGATCCGGCCTACCTGGCTCGACTCATCGTCGACAACGCCATCACCACGGTGCATTTCGTGCCGTCGATGCTGGAGGCGTTCCTCGACCCGGTCGCCGACCCCACCGCGCGGTACCCGTCGCTGCGGCGGGTGTTCGCCGCGGGGGAAGCGTTGTCCGGGGAGACCGCGGCGGCCTTCGCCGCCACCGCACCCGGCGCCGCGCTGGTCAACTGGTACGGACCCGCCGAGGCCACCGTGGTCACCGATCACCCGGTGCGCGACACCGCGGCGGCGGCGGTACCGATCGGCGTACCGGTGGCCAACACCCGCGTGCACGTGCTCGACCGGCAGCTGCGCCCGGTGCCGCCGGGCGCGGCGGGCGAACTGTACGTCGCCGGAGTGCAGTTGGCCCGCGGCTATCTCGGCGCCGCGGCCCTCACCGCCGAGCGATTCGTCGCCCATGCCGGCGGCGCCCGGCTCTACCGCACCGGTGACATCGTGCGCTGGCGCAACGGAGCGCTGGAATACCTGGGCCGCAGTGACTTCCAGGTCAAGCTGCGCGGCCAGCGGGTGGAACTCGGAGAGATCGAGGCCGTGCTCGCGCGCCATGCCAAGATCCGGCAAGCGGCGGTCTCTGTGGTGCGCAGCGCCACCGGGGACCGGCTGGTCGCCTATGTGGCCGCCGCGCCGGGAGTGACCGTCGACGAGGCTGCCCTGCTGCTGCACGCCCGCGCCGCGCTGCCGTCCTACATGGTGCCCTCGGCTGTTGTCGCGCTCACCGAACTGCCGCTCAACGCCAGCGGCAAACTCGACCGCAAGGCGCTGCCGGCACCGCGACCGGCCGCCCGTCCGTACCGCGCGCCGGGCACGCCGTTGGAGCGGACCGTGCTGGAGGTGTTCGACGAGGTGCTCGAGCTCGGTGCCGGACAACGGGTCGGCATGGACGACGACTTCTTCGACCTGGGTGGCAACTCGCTGGTCGCCACCCGCGCGGTGAGCAGGTTGCGCACGCTCACCGGCGCCCAGGTGCGGGTGCAGTGGTTCTTCACCGATCCCACCCCGGCGGCGCTGGCGGCCCGGATCCTCGCCGCGCTGGCCGACGACCACGACTACGACCAGGACTCGAACGCGGCGCTCGGTGTGCTGCTGCCGATCCGGACCATGGTGCCGCACGACGTCGCCGCCGCGGGGCCGCTGTTCTGCCTGCATCCGATGTATGGATTGTCCTGGTGCTACGCAGGCCTCGCGCGCTATGTGCCCGCGAGCACCCCGATCTTCGGCCTGCAGTCGCCCGCGTTGACCGAAGAGGGCTACCTGCCGCGGTCGTTGACCGAGATGGCGCACCGCTACGTGGCCGAGATCCGCGCGGTGCAGCCGCACGGGCCTTACCGGCTGCTCGGCTGGTCGCTCGGCGGTGTGCTGGCGCACGCGGTGGCGACCGCGTTGCAGGCCGCGGGTGAGGACATCGGCCTGCTCGCCATGCTCGACAGTCACCCGGACATCGACGTCACGGATTTCCGGGCGGCGATCCGCGAGGCGCTGGCCGAACTCGGTATCGGCGCGGACGCCCTGCTGCCCGGCGACGGGGACATCCACGATCTGAGCGAGGACGCTCTCGCCGCGCTGCACGCCACCATCCCCCCGGACATGGCGGTGCTCACTCCCGACCGGGTCCGCCGGATCTACCGCAGCGCGGTGCGCTCGGCCGAGTTGATCGCCGAGCACCGCCCGGACGTTTTCCGTGGACGATTGGACTACTTCAGCGCGGCCGGTCACGACACCGCGGCCGCGGGCTGGCAACCCTACGTCGAGGGCCGGGTCGACGATCATCCCGTCGGCGTCCCGCACGACCAGATGACTTCGCCGGAAGCGCTGGCGCAGATCGGGCCGCGATTGTCCGAACTGCTGGATCCCCCCGGCTGGGAAATGACACGGAACCCGGGGCGGTCGTGATCGACCCGCGACCGTTCCGGCATGATAGGGCAACGGTGCGGTAACGAAGTCCTCTGTTGTGACGACTACATAGGCCGTATGGTCGGGCGTGGTGTCCAGGGCATCCCCCGGCGCGTGGGGCATGCAGAGTGAATCTCGAGACGAAGCGAAGGTGCGAAAATTGATACGTCGACAGACCCGGCGCGGCGGCCTGCGGGCTGCGGCCGCGATCGCGGCAACCGCGGTGCTCGCGGGAGTGATGACCGGTCTCGGCGCGTCCAGCGCGACAGCTGACCCGATCATCGATTCCAAGACCCTGCTGGGCAACCCGGTCGCCCCGGACGGTTCGCGTATCACCAAAGCCGAGTACAAGGACGAGCGCAGCATCCGGTTGTACGTGTACTCGGCGGCGATGGACGAGAAGGTCATCATCGACGTCCAGCGCCCGGCCGACGCGTCCGTGCCGCGTCCCACGCTGTACCTGCTCAACGGGGCGGGCGGCGGCGAGGACGACGCCTCGTGGCAGGCGAAGACCGACGCGCTGGAGTTCTTGTCGGACAAGAACGTGAACGTGATCCAGCCGATCGGCGGCAAGTGGAGCTACTACACCGACTGGATCAAGGACGACCCGGTACTGGGCCGCAACAAGTGGAAGACCTTCTTCACCGAGGAGCTGCCCCCGCTCATCGACGGCGCGCTGGGCACCAACGGCGTGAACGCCATCGCGGGCCTGTCCACCTCGGGCACCACCGTGCTGGCGCTGCCGATCGCCAAGCCGGGCCTGTACAAGGCCGCCGCGGCCTACAGCGGCTGTGCGCAGACCAGTGACCCGGTCGGCTCCCAGTTCGTGAAGCTGACGGTCGAGACCTGGGGCGGCGGCAATACCGACAACATGTGGGGTCCGGAGGGCTCGCCGGACTGGGTGGCCAACGACCCGTACGTGAACGCCGAGGGGCTGCGCGGCCTCGACCTCTATATCTCCACCGGCAACGGCCTGCCCGGCCAGTACGACACGCTCAACGGCCCGTACACCCTTCCCGGCCCCTACGGCCTGGCCAATCAGATCGTCATCGGTGGAGTGATCGAGGCGGGCACCAACTACTGCACGAACAACCTCAAGAACAAACTGGAGCAGCTGGGAATCCCGGCCACCTACAACTTCCGCAACACGGGCACCCACTCGTGGGGCTACTGGCGTGACGAATTCCAGGTGTCGTGGCCCGTGCTGGCGAAGGGCCTCGGTCTCTGATCGCCGCGTAGCCGGTGCATACGGCCGGGATATCCGGCTGACCTCCATCGACCGCCTGGTTGCGAACCGCGCAACCAGGCGGTCGGTCTTTCACGCGTCACCCGGTGCGTGTGATCAGACCCAGTTCTCGATCCAGTACTTCCAGATCCGCGGCGCGTACGCCTCCAGCGGCGGGACCCTGATGTCGGTGCCGGCCAGGGCCGCGCTGGTGTGCCTGCAATCGAACCAGCAGGCGAATTCGCTGTGCTCCAGAACGTCCAGCGGTACGCCGACCCGGGGCAGCAGCCAGTTGGCGCCGGGGACGCGCAACATCATGTCCAGGGTGCGCTTGGGCACCACCTCGACCAGGTGGGGCGCGCCCGCCTCGTCGGCGAACAGGTTGAGCGCGTCGACCGCGCTCTGCCTGCGCGGATCCACCAGGTGGTAGGTGATCTTGTCCGAACCGGGGCGGTGCGCGATGTGGTCGAGGGCACGGGCGACGAAATCGACCGGGACCATGTTGGTCTCGCCCAGCTTGGGCACCAGGACCGGCAGCAGCCTGGGCAGTTGCGCGCCCATGCGCAGCAGGCGGAAGAAGTAGTACGGGCCGTCGATCCGATCGATCTCACCTGTCCTGGAATGCCCGATCACGATGGACGGCCGGTAGATCCGCCAGCGCAGCGACGATTCCCGGACGATCCGCTCGGCCTCGAACTTCACCCGTTGCACCGGGGTGGCCAGTGTCTGGCCGTGATCGAACATGTCCTCGGTGAACAGGCCCTCGCTGGACCCGGCCACCTCCACCGTCGAGACGTGGTGCAGCAGATCGACACCCAATTCCTCGGCGACATCGACCAAGTGCCTGGTCCCACCGCCGCGTTCGGTGAGGTCGTAGCCGGCGGCCAAGTGGAAGACGTGCTCGATCTCGCCGCGGTGCCGGGTCAGCCAGCTCGGGTCGATGCCCAGCCCCGGGGCGCCCAGATCGCCGCGTACCGGACGGACGCGGTCGCCGCCCGCCCATTCCTGCGCGCAGCAGGCGAACCGGTCGGCCGAGGCGTCGCCCGGCCGCACCAGGACGTGGATGGCACCCTCGCGTTTCAGGAGCTCGGGGATGAGGAACCGACCGATGAACCCAGTTGCCCCGGTAACCAGGTAAGTCATAGCCGATGAACATAGTCGCCTGCCGGTCGGTACGTTCCGGCGGGCTGATCAGTCGGCGAAGACGGCCTTGCGCTTGGTGAGCATGGCGGTGGCGCCCTCGATGAAATCAGGGGAGCGCAGCAGCTCGGTCTGCCCCGCCTTCTCGGCGGCCAATGCGGCGTCGAGGGAGGTCAGCGTGGCCTGGTTCAGCGCCCGCTTGGTGAGTTCCAGCGCGCGGCGCGGCCCGGTCGCGATCTTCTCGACGCCGGCCTCGACCGCGGCATCGAGTTCGTCGCCGGGCACGACCGCGGTGAACAGGCCCGCTGCCGCGGCTTCGCGGGCGGGCAGTCGCTCGCCCAGCAGTGCCATCCGAGCCGCCAGGGGCCGGCCCGCCGCCGCGGCGACCAGCGCGGCCGCCCCGCCGTCGGGCATCAAGCCGATGTTGATGAACGCCAGCAGCAGGTAGGAGTCCTCGCTCGCGTACACCAGATCGGCGGCCAAGGCGATGCCGACGCCGACGCCAGCCGCGGCGCCCCGGATCCGGACGATCACCGGGACCGGCGCGTCGACGATGGCGCGCACCAGCCGATTGGCCGCGTCCATGACCATGTCCGAGGTGATGCCGCGGCGCGCCTCGTCCGCACTCGACGACAGATCGGCCCCGGTGCAGAAATCACTGCCTTCGCCGGCCAGCACGATCGCCCGCACCGCGCGGTTCTCGGCGGCCGCGAGGAAGGTATCCCCGAGGGCGACCATGGTGTCGTAGTCGATCGCGTTCTTCCGCTTGGGGTTGGTGATCGTGACCCGGAGCACCTTGCCGTCCTGGACCGCCGTGAACCGGGTCGCGGGGGCGGCCGGGGCCACGGAATCGTTGGTGCTCATGTTCGCTCCTAAGCTGCAATTCGGCGGACGGCGGGCTGTGAATGATGGTTAACTTTGCGAATTGTGGTTAACTTAGGTTCCATTGTCGGGCGCTGTCAACCAGCGCGGCCGGAGAACGGAGAGGTGCATGGTCGCGGATCGCAGCGAGGTCGGCCTCGCTCCCGCGCGGCCCGAACCGGGCAAGCGGGCGGGTGCGCCGTCGGTGCGACGCCGTCCGAAGGACCGCAAGGTCCAGATCATCCGGGCGGCCGCGCGCGCGTTCAGCGAACGCGGGTACTACCCGGTCGGGGTGGACGAGATCGCCGCCGAGGTGGGCATCTCCGGCCCCGCCCTCTACCGGCATTTCACGAACAAGTACGCGCTGCTGGTCGCGGCCGCCGAGGAGGGCGCGCGGCACCTGCTGACCGTCGCCGAGGCCGCTGACGACACCCGGCTCGACCCCGGGCAGCGCTTGGACGCGCTCATCCGCGCGATCAGCGAGCACACCGTGGAGATCCGCCGCGAGGCCGGGCTCTACCGCTGGGAACGGCGATATCTCGAGCGCGACGACCGGGTTCGGATCAGGAAGATCTACGACGACCTGAACAACACCCTCGCCGCGCCGATCGCACTGCTGCGACCCGACGCGCCACCCGCCGACGTGGCGATGCTCGCCGCGGGCGTGCTCAGCGCGATCGCCAGCATCGCGGCGCACCGCACCGCGCTGTCGAGCGCCCGGCTGCTTCCGCTGCTGCACGAGATGGCCTGGGCCATCCTGCGCACCGAGCTGCCCCCCGCGCCGGACGAACCCGACCCCGGCCCGCCCCTGCGCGGCATTCCGGTGACCTCGAAGCGGGAACAGTTGCTCACCGAGGCCATCCGGATCTTCGGCAGGCAGGGCTACCACGAGGCGAGCATCGAGGAGATCGGCGCCGCCGTCGGCATCAACGCCTCCAGCGTGTACCGGTACTTCGCGAGCAAAGCCGACCTGCTCGCCGCGGCCTTCTACCGCACCGGGGACCGGCTGGCCATCGCGATCACCGAGGCGTTGGCCGAGGCGGCCAGCCGGGAGGACGCCGCGCGCCGCGTGGCCGACCGCTACGCGAGATTGAGTTTCGCCATGCCGGAGATCATGCCGGTCTATTACGCCGAGTTCAGCAACCTGCCGCAGGCCGAGCAGCACAAATTGCGCGCCATTCAACGGCAGAACGTGCTGGAGTGGGCCAACCTGCTCGACGGGGACCCGGTGGAGGCGCGCTTCCGGGTGCACGCCGCCATCAGCCAGGTGATCGATGTGGGCAGGTTGATCCGATTCGATTCCCGGCCACCGCAAGTGGCCCGGGTCACCGCCCTCATGGACGCGGTGCTGCTCGATTGAGCCTCGCGCCGGTCAGGGGCGGCGGCCGTGCCGGATCCGGAAGATCGTCCTGGCCACGCGGAGGTGGCGCGGGTGCCGATCGAACGTGGAGAGGTTCACCGGCGCCTGGTACCGCTTGCGCGTGATGGCCAAAGTCCTGCTGAACTCGCGCAGCCCCTGGTCGCCGTGGCTGTGGCCCTGGCCGTATTCGCCCACACCGCCGAAGGGCAGCGCGGGAATGCCCGCGTAGGCGGTCGAGGAGTTGATCGTCACCACGCCGACTCGCAGTTGTTCGGCGAACGCCTCGATCTCGTGCACGTCCCTGGTGAACACCGATACCGCGACGTCGGTGCCGACCGCGTTGATCCGCTCGGCGGCTTCGTCCATGCTCGCCACCTTGTTCACGATGAGCACCGGGCCGATGCCCTCACCGGTGATCGCGATGCTCTCCTCCGGCACCTCGGCCAGCACGATCGGCTCGATGTAGGGCTCGCGGATCGAGTCCAGCCCGCCGACCACCGCGCGGCCGCCGCGGGCCACCGCGTCGCGTACCTGCCTGCGCACCACGTCGACCTGCGACTCCATGATCATCGGCCCGTAGGACGCCTTCCGGTCGGCGCCCGGCCGCAGCCTGCGGGCCTGCTCCACGACCAGGTCGAGAAAGCGGTCGTACACCGACTGGGCGACGTACGCGCGCTGGATGCCGGTGGCGTTCTGTCCGGCGTTGGCCATCGCGCCGAACACGGCGGCCTCGGCGGCGTCGTCCAGCTTGGCGTCGACGTGCACGACCATGCTGCCCTTGCCGCTGCGCTCCACGACGACCGGCGTCATGGTCTGCGCGCACACCGAGATCACCTCGCGCGCGCCCGCCTCGGAACCGGCGTAAGCGATCTTGTCGACCTTCGCCCGGCACAGCGCGGTTCCGGTGGTCTGGTCTCCCGTGACCACCTGCAACACCGGTTGGTTCGGCGCGAGCCGGGCCCAGCTGTCGGCCAGCCACACTCCGACGCCGGTGGTCAGCTCGTGCGGCTTGAACACCACGGCGTTGCCCGCTGCCATCGCGTACGCGATCGAGCCCATCGGGGTGAACACCGGGTTGTTCCACGGCCCGAGCACTCCGACGACCCCCAGCGGCAGGTAGCCGACCGAGGCGCGCTGATTGCGGCTGAGCCAGTTGGAACCGATGCGCCGTCGGTCCAGCGCGCGGCCGGCGTTGCGCGCGGCCCAGTCCAGGTCCTCCACCGCGAGCATCACCTCGATCGCGGCGTCCGCTTGCGGTTTCCCGGTCTCCTCGCACAGCAGGGAGACCAATTCGCCCGAGCGCCGGGCGATCTCGCGTTTCCAGTCCAGCAACCACCGTTTACGGCTGCTGAATCCCAGCTCCGCCCACCATTTTTCGGCGGAGCGGGCCGCGCGGACCGCGCGATCGAGTTCGCCGGCGCTCATCACGGCGTAGTTGCCGACGACCTCGCCGGTGCGCGGATCGTAGGACGTCAGCACGTTCGTTCGGCCCGTTCCTCCCGGACGCGCCGCCAACCGTGGCTGCGCGGACTCGGCCATGATCACCTCTCGCAGTGTCGGAAACGGCGTGCGGACCGCTGAGCGGAGCGCAGCCGCGGACGAGTGAGTGTGGTCCCCCGCGAAGCAGACTATGGTCTGGCGCAGTGGGCCGACAAGGCTCGGTCGCCCGCTCCCGCCCGTGCCGGATCGCGCTCACCAGCGTCGATCCCTTGCTCGGCGCATGGACCGCGGGAAATGTGAGTAAGGACACACAGGGTGCATGCCGGTGCGCCTACCGTGCGCGAAGCGAAAGCCGGTTCGATCGGGCCGGTAACATCACGCCGAGCGCGACGGATCACCAATCCGAGCGTGCGCTGCGCTCGGGCGACCTGGTCGCCGTACCGGCCGATAGTGGAGAGTTGATGCCGAGTTCCAATCAAGCAGATTCGCATGCGGGTGAGCCAGCGGTCCGGGTAGCGGACGTCCGCAAGTCGTTCGGCGACGTGCATGCACTGCGGGGCGTCAGCTTCGTCGCCGACCGCGCCTCCGTCCTCGGCATCCTCGGGCCCAACGGCGCGGGCAAGACAACGATGGTGAAGGTCCTCTCCACCCTGCTGCGCCCCGATTCCGGCACCGCCGTCGTCGCGGGCCACGACGTGGTGCAGGACCCGGCGGGCGTGCGCCGATCGATCATGATGACCGGTCAGTACGCGGCGCTGGACGAAAACCTCTCCGGCCGCGAGAACCTGGAGCTGTTCGGCAGGCTGATGGGCTTGGCGAAGTCCGCGGCACGCAAGCGCGCCGACACGCTGCTGGAGGAATTCGATCTGGTCAGCGCGGGCCGCCGCGCCGTGCGCCACTACTCGGGTGGCATGCGCCGCCGCGTCGACATCGCCTGCGGCCTGGTGGTGCGTCCCGAGGTGGTGTTCCTCGACGAGCCGACCACCGGTCTGGACCCGCGTAGTCGCCAGGGCGTCTGGGATCTGGTGACCGCGCTCAAGACGCAGGGCATCACGGTGCTGCTCACCACGCAGTACCTGGAGGAAGCCGACGTGCTCAGCGACAACATCATCGTGATCGACAAGGGCACGGTGATCGCCGAGGGCACCGCGGACGAGCTCAAGGAGAAGACCGGCGGCAGCTACTGCGAGGTCGTTCCGCTGGATCCGAAGAAACTGCGCACCGCCGCGTACGCGCTCGGCGACCTGGTGCCGTCCGCGGTGTTGGCCGACATGAACGGCGGCGACCGGCTTTCCATCCCGGCGCCGGAGGGCGCCGCCACGCTGACCGAGGCACTGCGCAGGCTCGACAGCGCCGGTGTCGACCTGGCCGACATCGCGCTGCGCCGCCCCTCGCTGGACGACGTGTTCCTGTCCATCACCGGCCACTCGGGCGGGCACGCGTGACCGCTGCGACCGCCCCGGAGCACACCCACGCCGAGGCGACGCTGTTCGCCGAGCTGCCCGTGGCACGGTTGTCGTCGTTCGCGCAGTGGCGCGCGCTGACCGGCCGCATCATCCGCACCATGGCGACCAAGGGCGAGCTGATCGTTGCGATGGTCACGCCGCTGGTCTTCACGCTCGGCTTCTACCTGCCGCTGCGCTACGTGATGAAGTTCCAGGGCATCGACTACGCCCAGTACGTCATGCCGATCATCGTGTTGCAGACCATGGCCTTCACGATGATGTCGAACGCGCAGCTGGCCGCGTTCGAGGCGCTGACCGGCCTGAGCACCCGCTTGCAGACGATGCCGATCGGGGCGCTGGTGCCGTTCACCTCACGCATCTGCGCCGGGCTGGTCCGCTCGATCACCTCCCTCGCCGCGGCGGTGGCGTTCGGCCACCTGATCGGCTTCCGCTTCGTCGCGGGCTTCGGTCAAGCCGTGCTGTTCTGCCTGTTCTCCCTCGCCGTCGGCACGGTGCTCGCGATCGGCGCCGACGCGCTCGGCAGCCTGACCAAGAGCCCGGAGTCGCTGAGTCAGGCGCTGACGCTGCCGACACTGATCTTCGGCATGCTCTCCTGCGGGTTCGTGCCCGAACGCAGCTTCCCGGAATGGATTCGTCCGTTCGTGCGCAACCAGCCGATATCGCAGTTCTCCTTCGCCCTGCGCGACATGACGGCCGACGGCGTGACCTGGCAAGTGCTGTGGGTGCCGCTGCTGTGGTTGATCGGGCTGTCGGTGGTGTTCATCCCGGTGGCGATCTGGGCGAGTGTGAGGCGGTCATGAGTTCGGTGGAATCAACCGTGGAGCGCACCTCCCCGCGGGCGGACGAAGAGCGGGCGCGCGCGAGCGAACCCCTCCCGGTCGTCCGGGCGAGGCCGGAAGGTTCGCTGGTCACCTGGGCGGTGCAGAGCCTGATCCAGTGCAAGAGGCTGCTGCTGATCTGGGCGCGGGATCCGGCGACGACCATCCAGACGCTGGTGTATCCGGCGCTGACCTTGTTGATGTTCTACATCGTCCTGAACAACTCGGTCTCCGGTGCCACCGGTATGCCCGCCGTGTACGGCACCGTCCCGCTGTTGACGTTGGTCGCCGCGATGTCCGGTGCGGTGGTGAGCGCGCTCGGCTTCAAGACCGAGAAGATGACCGGACTGCTGGGCCGGTTCTGGACCATGCCGGTGCATCGCGCGGCCGGGTTCACCGGTCGGCTGCTCGCGGAGGCGGTCCGTGTCCTGGTGACCACGTTGTTCGTCGTGGCGGTGGGGCTGCTGCTCGGATTCCGGTTCGGTCAGGGCCCGCTCGCGGCGCTGGCGTTGATCGGCATCCCGGTCCTGTTCGGCGTCGCGTTCGCCGTGCTGGTCACCGCGCTGGCCACCGTCTCCGAGGGCGTGATGCTGGTGAACATCATCGGCATCGTCAACACCCTGCTGATGTTCTTCAACTCCGGTTTCGTTCCGGTCTTCGCCTATCCGGTCTGGTTGCAGGACGTGGTGGCGAATCAGCCGATGAGCTGCGCGATCGATGCGATGCGCGGATTGTCCTACGGCGGTCCGGTGGCCGAGCCGCTGATCAAGACGCTCGCCTGGACGATCGGCATGATCGTGGTCTGCGCCTACCCCGCGGTCAGGGGATACCGGCGGGCCGCGGAGACCGGCCCCTAGCCACCGCGCCGTCGCGGCCAGGGCCGTCCGCAGGCCCTGGTCACCGGACCTGGCGTCCGGCCGATTCGCGCGATGGCGCGAAGTCGTAGTCCAGCCAGCGGTCCCGGTTGGTCCAGCCGACCAAGTCGTAGCGCCACCGGAACGGCCAGGTGTGCGCCACGGTATTCCACAGCACGGCGCCCAGGGCGGTGTAGTCGTCGTGCGCGGACAGCAGGGCGCGCTGGCCGCGGGGTGAGGCACTGAAGAACGCGTCGAACATGGCGATGGACTGCGCGGTGGTGAGCCTGCCGAGTCCGTAGAGGCCGCGCATCCGCATCCAATACACCAGGCGCGCCCGCGGCGGCCACAAGTCGGCGACCGGGTCGCGGCCCTGCCGCAGCGCGGTGAGCGCGGTGTCGACCAGCGCCAGCGAGTCGGCGACGCTGTACCCCGTGCACGGGTGCATCATGCCGCCGCGCGAACCGAACGGGATCGCGCGCGCCGTACCCTTTCGGGGCGGCGGCTGGTCGAGTGGATAGTGCGCCGCCTCGCTCGACTCGTCGCCGGTGAGCCGGATGCCGTGCGCGGCGAGGCGGTGGAGGGTGCGCTTGCGCAGTTCGTGCTGCGGCATGCCGCCCCGCAGGCCCAGGCTGGTCTCTTCGAAGATCACCGTGCCGTCGCCGAGGGGCACCGCGTAGAGGAACGACGGCGGCTCGTCCGGGCCTGCGCCGTTCTCCGGTCGCCAGTCAAGTAGCAAGCCCGAGCCTTCGACGATCATCGGCGCCGCCGTCTCGGCGTCGACGAAGATGCCGTGCGCGCTCGCCGCCCTGCGGCGTCCGAGTGACGGCAGCCCGCGGGTGTCGAACACCGCCGCCGCCCGGTGCACCGTGCCGTCGGTGAGTTCGACTTCTCGCGCGTCCACCCGGACGGCGCGGCCCGCTACGACGGTGGCGTCGTCGAGCGGCAGGGCCGCGCGCAGGCCGGGTTTGGACAGCACACAGTAGGGCCGGTCGATCCGGTGTTCGGTTTTCGTCCAGACCGTGGGCATCGGGATGGTGGTCGCGATGGCGGTGGACGGCAGCCACTGCGGCAGCTCGTCCACCCAGCAGGAGAACGTGGGCGGCCACAGCCGGTCGGGGCGCGGGTCGATCGCGGTCACCGACAGCCCGGCGCGCATCGCGCGGTGAGCGAGCGCCCGACCGGTGGGGCCGAGCCCGACCACGCACACATCGACTTCCCGGCCCGCGCTGACACCCATAGAGGCATTCAATCCGCTCCGCCGATGTACGCGCAACTATTCGCAGCGTGCGAGCCCAAGGAATTCGGGTCTCGCGAAATCGAAATCAGACGAAACACGATACGGCGAGAATTCCGTTTTCGCGCGTGCCCCCAGAATCAGTGGCCCAGCAACTTCAGTCGTGAAATGGGTTGGGCCGCACCATAGCCTGAGCTCGGAACGCGAGGCGTTCCGGGATTCGGGATAAGGGGAGTCATGAGAGGAAGCCACCTCCGCCGGCTGGTGCTGTCGGCGGCGATCGTTGCCGCCACCGCATCGGCGGTCGTGTCGGTGCGGGCACATGCGGCGCCCACGGAGTCTTCCATCGTCTCCGTGCGGGAGCACGACGCGCGCAACGTGACCTTGACGGTGCGTTCCGCCGCCATGGATCTCGATATTCCGGTCGAAGTGCAGCGCGCCGCGGATACCAGCGTGCCGCGTCCGGTGCTGTATCTGCTGCTCGGCGCGGCCGGTGGCATCGACGGCTCGACGTGGGCCACGAAGACCGACGCGATGCAGTTCCTCGCGGACAAGAACGTCCACGCGGTCACGCCGATCGGCGGGATGTTCAGTTACTACGCGGACTGGCAGAAGGACGATCCCAGACTCGGGCGCCAGAAGTGGAAGACCTTTCTGAGCAGCGAACTGCCGCCGCTGATCGACACCTATCTCGGTACCAGCGGGCGCAATGGCGTCGCGGGTTTCTCCATGTCGGCGACGACGACGCTCGCGCTCGCCGCGACCACCGGCGACCTGTTCTCCAGTGTCGCCGCCTACAGCGGTTGCGCGCAGACCAGTGATCCGATCGGCCGCGAGTTCGTCCGGCTCACCGTCGAGGAATGGGGTCTGGCCGAACTCGACAACATGTGGGGGCCCGCGGACGACCCGCAGTGGAAGGCCAACGACCCGTACGTGCACGCGGAGGGTCTGCGTGGGAAGTCCGTCTACATCGCCAGTGGGAATGGCCTCCCCGGCGTCTACGACCAGTACGGCGGCAAATACTCCCTGAACGGCCCGTGGGGTTTCGCGAATCAACTCGTGGTGGGCGGGGTCATCGAAGCGGCCACCAATTATTGCTCACACAACATGAAAGCCCGGTTGGACAGCCTCGGCATCCCCGCGCGATACAACTTCCGGCCCGAAGGAACCCATTCGTGGGGTTATTGGGAGGACGCGCTGAAGGACTCGTGGCCGACACTCGCCGCTCCATTGGGAATCTGATCGGTCAGGAATTCGAGATGCCTGTTGTCTTCCGTGCCGCGCGAGTCGCGGGCCTGCTGATGGCCGCGGCCTGTGCGGCGCTCTTGCACACGCCCGGCGCGACCGCCGCCCCACCGACTCCGGCGCTCGACGGCGCCAACGACTGGTCCTGCCGTCCCACCCGGGCACGACCGGAACCGGTTGTGCTGGTCCACGGTTCGGGTACCGATATCGGCCGCAGCTTCTCCGTGCTCGCCCCCGCCGTGCGCGCCGAGGGCCATTGCGTGTTCGCCGCGAATCTCGGTGCCGCGCCGGGCGTCATCGACGCGGTGAGCGGGCAGTCCGGGTCCAGTTCGATCGGTATCGGCCCGATCGGCGCCGCCCTGGCGGGGCGAGTGCTGTACGGGGTGGCCGACATCGAGCGGATGGCGGGCGAACTCGCCGAAGTGGTGCGGTCCGTGCGGGAAACGACCGGTGCGAGCCGGGTTGCGCTGGTCGGCCACTCCACCGGCGGCACCGTGATCCGGCAGTACCTGGGGGACGGCGGCGCCGGCGCGGTGTCGCAGGTGGTGACGCTCGGCACGCCGTATCGCGGCACGACCTGGGACGGGTTGCGCGCGGGCTACCCGGACCTGGCCGCACTCGGCCTGGGCAACGCGCAGATCGCGGCCCAGGTCTTCGGAGCTCCGGGACAGCAGCAGGTGGTCGGGTCACCGCTGCTGAACCGGCTGAACGCGGGAGGCGAGACCGTGCCCGGTCCGCGGTACACGGCCATCGCCTCCCGCGCCGACCTGGTGATCACGCCGCAGGACACCGCCCTGCTCACCGCTCCGTCCGCCACCGACCGCAATTTCTGGCTCCAGGACGGATGCCCCGGCAACACCGCCGACCACAGCGGCATGCTCGAGGACCCGCGCGCCGCCGCCGCCGTTGTCTCGGCGCTCGCCGGAGATCTGCGGGCGCTGCCCTGCTGATCGCACCGCAGCCGGACAAGATCATTGGAGACGAAACGGAGAACCTCGGTGGGTCTCGGCATTACTTGTAGCGGGCTGCGCCGTGAATTCGCGGGAGTCGCCGTGGTCGATGATGTGACGTTCCAGGCCCCTGCGGGGCGAGTCACCGCCGTAGTCGGTCCGAACGGCGCGGGGAAGACGACTCTGCTGTTGATGCTCGCGGGCCAATTGCGACCTCACAAAGGGTATATCCGTGTGGGGCAGACGGATCCGGCTGTCGAACCATGGGTGGTCCGCTCCCAGGTCGGCTGGGTGCCCGACGTCTACGAGAGCAGCGAGACGTGGTCCATCGCGGAGGTGCTCCATTATTCGGCGAGCATCGCAGGACACAACGGGAGCCGATCCGCCGAACTCGTCGAGCGGGCATTGGATCTCGCGCGTTTGCGGAAATATTCCGCCGAACCCGTTCTGCATCTTTCGCGGAGTACGAAGAAGTGGTTGAGCCTGGCCAGAGCGCTCGTCTCCGCCCCCGCGGTGCTCGTGCTGGACAACCCCATGGCGGACTTGGATGACGAGGGTCGCGGCTACCTCTCCGAATTGTTGCGAGACTTCGCGAGACAGAACATGACCATTGTCGTCTCGGCCCTCGGGACGGATGGGCTCGCCGGATGCGCGCAGGAATCCGTGCACCTCGATCACGGTCGAGTCGTCGGCAGCCGTGGGCTGTGAGGCCGAGCACCGACTCCCGGGCGACCGCGACTACTTCGGGGTGACCCAGGTGGTGATATCGGCGTGCACCACCTCCAGGCCGTGCTTGTCGTAGATCGACACCGGCACCACCAGTTCGAGGCCCTCGGTGACGGTCGCGAAATCGGGAATCTCGGGCAGCTTCGCGACCGCCCGCAGACCGGTCTCGGCCTTGGCCAGGTATTGCACGTTCATCGCCTTGGGGATCCACCGATGAGTGGCGGGCACCGTCGCCTCACTCAGCATGCCCATCGCGACCTCGGCCAGATTGCACGCCGCGATGGCGTGGAAGGTGCCCAGATGGTTGTGGATGCCGAACCACTTCGGTGAAGTCACCTCGCACAACCCCGGCTCGAGCCGCACCACATTCGGCAGCACGGTGCCGAAGTACGGCACCCTGGCCACCATCCCGAGCGAAAACAGCGCATGCCCCAGCCGGTTGTCCGGCAGCTTCTTCCAGCCGCGATAGGTCACGGTCTCTTTCGTCATGCGCGTATATTACTCGAAAGTAAGTTGCGTGTGCGCCGACCATGGGGTTCGGGTGCGACCCCGCTGTCACCCCACCGATTTGAAGTGGCTCGACGGCGTCGTGCATACTGTTCGGGTTGCCCTGCACCGGGCCATGTCTGTTTCCTCGTGAAACGGGTGGTCGGGCGGGGCGAGCAGTACCCCATCGTGTACCTCACCGGGTTTCCGGTGTGGGTACGTCCGGGACAGCGTTCCAGGCCTGAGATGCTTTGCGATCCGAGGCCGAGGAATAAGCGGGAGAGCGACACGCCCGACCGCGTGTACCGGAGAACCATGACAGATGAACAGCGGCGAGGATCGGGCGTGCCCGGTCGTGGTCTCCACTGTGTCGGATCTGGCTCGACCGAGGGCCCTGCGTGAATCGCAGGCTGCCTCCTCCGGGCTCGACCGATCGGGCTGGGACGTCTTCGTGTGTTCGGGCTGTGCAAATGAGGGTGGTCCAGAAGGTCGGCACAGCCGGCTTCCGGGCCACGAAGGAAAGCGGAGAAAAGGACACTTAGCGTGGCGGGACAAAAGATCCGCATCAGGCTCAAGGCCTATGACCACGAGGCGATCGACGCATCGGCGCGCAAGATCGTGGAGACGGTGACCCGCACCGGGGCACGCGTCGTCGGCCCGGTGCCGTTGCCGACCGAAAAGAACGTGTACTGCGTCATCCGTTCGCCGCACAAGTACAAGGACTCGCGCGAGCACTTCGAGATGCGTACGCACAAGCGCCTCATCGACATCCTCGACCCGACGCCGAAGACGGTGGACGCGCTCATGCGCATCGACCTGCCGGCCAGCGTCGACGTCAACATTCAGTGACGGGGACTCGAGACATGACTGACAACAAGAACAGGCCGGCCGCGGGCATCCTGGGCACCAAGCTCGGCATGACCCAGGTCTTCGACGACAAGAACCGCGTGGTTCCGGTCACCGTCATCAAGGCGGGGCCGAACGTCGTCACCCAGATCCGCACCGTGGAGCGCGACGGCTACAGCGCCGTCCAGGTCGCTTTCGGCGCCATCGACCCGCGTAAGGTGAACAAGCCGGTCTCCGGCCAGTTCGCCAAGGCGGGCGTCACCCCGCGCCGCCACGTCGTCGAGATCCGCGTCGCGGACGCCTCCACCTTCGAGGTCGGCCAGGAGATCAGCGCCGACGTCTTCGAAGAGGGCAGCTACGTCGACGTCACCGGCACCAGCAAGGGCAAGGGCTTCGCGGGCACCATGAAGCGCCACGGCTTCCGTGGTCAGGGTGCCTCGCACGGTGCGCAGGCCGTGCACCGTCGCCCGGGTTCGATCGGTGGCTGCGCCACCCCCGGCCGCGTGTTCAAGGGCATGCGCATGTCGGGCCGGATGGGTAACGACCGGGTCACCACGCAGAACCTCTCGGTGCACAAGGTCGACGCCGAGAACGGCCTGCTGCTGATCAAGGGAGCGATCCCGGGTCGCAAGGGCGGCGTCGTGATCGTCAAGAGCGCCGTGAAGGGTGGTGCGCACGCATGACGAGCTCTGCTGTGAACACAGAGAAGAAGTCTGCAAATCTCACGCTGCCGGTCAAGGAGATCGGTGGCAAGACCAACGGCACCGTCGATCTCCCCGCGGAGATCTTCGACGTGACCGCCAACCTCGCGCTGATGCACCAGGTCGTCGTGGCCCAGCAGGCCGCGGCCCGCCAGGGCACGCACGCGACCAAGACCCGTGGTCAGGTGCGCGGCGGCGGCAAGAAGCCGTACCGGCAGAAGGGCACCGGTCGCGCCCGTCAGGGTTCGACCCGCGCGCCCCAGTTCGCCGGCGGTGGCACCGTGCACGGCCCCCAGCCGCGCGACTACACCCAGCGCCTGCCCAAGAAGATGAAGGCCGCCGCCCTGCGTGGCGCCCTGTCCGACCGGGCTCGCAACGAGCGCATCCACGTGATCACCGAACTGGTGGCCGGCCAGACCCCGTCCACCAAGACCGCGAAGAGCTTCCTGGCCGAGCTGTCGGACCGCAAGAAGTTCCTGGTCGTCGTCGGCCGCGAGGACCTCGCCGCGTGGAAGAGCGTGGCGAACCTGCAGAACGTGCACCCGATCGCTCCCGACCAGCTCAACACCTACGACGTGCTCAACAGCGACGACGTGGTGTTCAGCGTCGAGGCGCTCAACGCGTTCGTGCACGGCCCCGCGGAGTCCGCGCAGGACAACGCGGCGATTGCACAGGAGGAGAGCAAGTGACCACCATCGCCGACCCCCGCGACATTCTGCTGGCGCCGGTCATCTCCGAGAAGTCCTACGGACTGATCGAGGAAGGCACCTACACCTTCCTGGTGCACCCGGACTCGAACAAGACGCAGATCAAGATCGCCGTGGAGAAGGTCTTCGGTGTGAAGGTGACCAGCGTCAACACCGCCAACCGTCAGGGCAAGCGCAAGCGGACCCGCTTCGGTTACGGCAAGCGCAAGAACACCAAGCGCGCGCTCGTGACCATCTCGGCCGACAGCAAGCCCATCGAGATCTTCGGAGGCCCGGTCGCCTAAGCGCCCGGGAATCCAGAAAGCAGAGAAGAACTCATGGCAATCCGTAAGTACAAGCCGACAACGCCGGGCCGTCGTGGCGCCAGCGTCTCGGACTTCGCCGAGATCACCCGGTCGGAACCGGAGAAGTCGCTGCTGCGCCCGCTGACCAAGTCCGGCGGCCGCAACGCGCACGGCCGGATCACCACCCGCCACCGCGGTGGCGGTCACAAGCGCGCCTACCGGCTGATCGACTTCCGTCGCCTGGACAAGGACGGCATCCCGGCCAAGGTCGCCCACATCGAGTACGACCCGAACCGGACCGCGAACATCGCGCTGCTGCACTTCGTGGACGGCGAGAAGCGCTACATCATCGCCCCCAAGGGCGTGACGCAGGGCACCCGCATCGAGTCCGGCCCCACGGCCGACATCAAGCCGGGCAACAACCTGCCGCTGCGCAACATCCCGACCGGTACCACCATCCACGCGGTGGAGCTGCGTCCGGGCGGCGGCGCCAAGCTGGCCCGTTCGGCGGGCATGAGCATCCAGCTGCTCGGTAAGGAAGGCCCCTACGCCACCCTGCGTATGCCCTCCGGCGAGATCCGTCGCGTCGACGTGCGCTGCCGCGCCACCGTCGGCGAGGTCGGCAACGCCGAGCAGTCGAACATCAACTGGGGTAAGGCCGGCCGCATGCGCTGGAAGGGCCGCCGCCCCACCGTCCGTGGTGTCGTCATGAACCCGGTCGACCACCCGCATGGTGGTGGTGAGGGCAAGACTTCCGGTGGTCGCCACCCGGTCTCGCCGTGGGGCCAGCCGGAAGGCCGCACCCGCAAGCCCAACCGTCCGAGCGACAAGCTCATCGTCCGCCGCCGCAAGACCGGCAAGAAGCGCTGAAGGAGGAGGTAAGAAATGCCACGCAGCCTCAAGAAAGGCCCGTTTGTCGACGACCACCTCCTGAAGAAGGTGGACGTGCAGAACGAGAAGGGCACCAAGCAGGTCATCAAGACCTGGTCGCGTCGTTCGACCATCATCCCCGATTTCATCGGGCACACGTTCTCGGTGCACGACGGCCGCAAGCACGTGCCGGTGTTCGTCTCGGAGTCCATGGTCGGGCACAAGCTCGGTGAGTTCGCGCCGACCAGGACGTTCAAGAGCCACGTCAAGGAAGACCGGAAGAGCAAGCGGCGATGAGCGAAGCGAAGAGCAATCAGACACTGCTGACGACTCCGTCGAACCCGACTGCGCGCGCGACCGCCAAGCACGTTCGCGTCACGCCGATGAAGGCACGCCGTGTCGTGGACCTGGTCCGCGGCAAGCGTGTCGAGGACGCCCTCGCCCTGCTGAAGTTCGCGCCCCAGGCCGCGAGCGAGCCGGTCGCCAAGGTCGTCGCCAGCGCCGCGGCCAACGCCGAGAACAACCTCGGCCTGAACCCGGCCACGCTGGTCATCTCGACGGCCTACGTCGACGAGGGTGCGACCATGAAGCGGTTCCAGCCGCGTGCCCAGGGGCGTGCGTTCCGCATCCGCAAGCGCACCAGCCACATCACCATCGAGGTCGAGAGCATCCCCACCGCCGGTGGAGCCACTCGTAACCGCCGGAAGGGAGGGGCAAAGTAAATGGGACAGAAAATCAACCCCCATGGCTTCCGCCTCGGTATCACCACCGACTGGAAGTCGCGTTGGTACGCGGACAAGCAGTACGCGGACTACGTGAAGGAAGACGTCGCGATCCGCAAGCTCCTGGCCACCGGCATGGAGCGGGCGGGCATCTCCAAGGTCGAGATCGAGCGCACCCGTGATCGCGTGCGGGTGGACATCCACACCGCGCGTCCGGGCATCGTGATCGGCCGCCGCGGCGCCGAGGCCGATCGCATCCGCGCCGAGCTGGAGAAGCTCACCGGCAAGCAGGTGCAGCTGAACATCCTCGAGGTGAAGAACCCCGAGTCGGATGCGCAGCTGGTCGCCCAGGCCGTCGCCGAGCAGCTGTCCAACCGTGTGGCGTTCCGTCGCGCGATGCGCAAGGCCATCCAGTCGGCCATGCGTTCGCCGAACGTCAAGGGCATCCGCGTGCAGTGCTCGGGCCGCCTCGGTGGCGCCGAGATGTCGCGCTCGGAGTTCTACCGCGAGGGTCGGGTGCCGCTGCACACGCTGCGCGCCGACATCGACTACGGCCTCTACGAGGCCAAGACCACCTTCGGTCGCATCGGCGTGAAGGTCTGGATCTACAAGGGCGACATCGTCGGTGGCAAGCGTGAGCTGGCCGCCGCTGCCGCCGCGCCCGAGCGTCCGCGCCGGGAGCGGCCGAGCCGCCCGCGTCGGTCCGGTTCCACCGGCACCACGGCGACCAGCACCGAGGCCGGGCGCGCCGCCACCGCGGTGGCCGACGCTCCGGCAGAGACACAGGAGGGCTGACGCATGCTGATGCCTCGCAAGGTGAAGCACCGCAAGCAGCATCACCCGGGCCGTTCGGGCATGGCCAAGGGCGGCACTTCGGTGGCGTTCGGCGAGTTCGGCATCCAGGCGCTGGAGCCGGCGTACGTCACCAACCGGCAGATCGAGTCGGCGCGTATCGCGATGACTCGCCACATCCGCCGTGGCGGCAAGATCTGGATCAACATCTACCCGGATCGCCCGCTGACCAAGAAGCCCGCCGAGACCCGCATGGGTTCGGGTAAGGGTTCGCCGGAGTGGTGGGTCGCGAACGTCAAGCCCGGTCGCGTGATGTTCGAGATGAGCTACCCGAATGAGGAGACCGCTCGTGAGGCGCTGCGCCGCGCGATGCACAAGCTCCCGATGAAGTGCAGGATCGTGACCAGGGAGGAGCAGTTCTGATGGCTACCGGAACACCGGCCGCAGAGCTCCGCGAGCTCACCGAAGAGGAGTTGGTGGCCAAGCTGCGCGACTCCAAGGAAGAGCTGTTCAACCTGCGCTTCCAGATGGCGACGGGTCAGCTGGACAACAACCGTCGTCTGCGCGTCGTCCGTCACGAGATCGCGCGCATCTACACGGTCATGCGTGAGCGCGAGCTCGGTCTGGCCACCGGACCCGCTGGCAAGGGAGATGCTGCATGAGCGACAAAGTAGAAGGGCAGCGCGGCACCCGTAAAGTGCGTGTCGGTTACGTTGTCTCCGACAAGATGAACAAGACGATCGTCGTCGAGCTGGAAGACCGTAACCGGCACCCGCTCTACGGCAAGATCATTCGCACCACCTCGAAGGTGAAGGCGCACGACGAGAACGAGATCGCCGGTATCGGTGACCGCGTTCAGCTGATGGAGACCCGTCCGCTGTCGGCCACCAAGCGCTGGCGTCTGGTCGAGGTCCTGGAGAAGGCCAAGTAAGCCTCTTCCACGGCGTGAAACCGCAAGGCCCGCTCCCCGTCCCGGAGAGCGGGCCTTCGCCGTATCCGGGCAGTGCCCGATAGCTGGGCCGCCGATAGGTACTGTCGTGTTCGTGTTGCGGCAGCAACCGGCCGCGGCGTCTCGGTGACCGGAACGGTGATCGGTTGCACCGACGGCCCATGTGGAGGTATGAGCGGTGGGATATGCGACTCGACCCGGTCGATCCGATGACCGCGAGCTGCTTCGAAAGCACCTCCTGGAGACACGGATAGCGGGGCACGTCGCGACGCCCCGGGAGGGGAATCTCTCGCACTATCGCAAGATGGTGGAGAAGGAGCCGAGGTACCAGTTCGGGCTGACACTGAGGGATTGGACCTTCGACGAGACCTTGGCGATGATGGCGCGACTGTGCGGGGTCAGCCCAGATCCGCGTCATCTGCGGGGCC
Organism: Nocardia asteroides; assembly: GCA_019930625.1. Taxonomy (NCBI): domain Bacteria; kingdom Bacillati; phylum Actinomycetota; class Actinomycetes; order Mycobacteriales; family Nocardiaceae; genus Nocardia; species Nocardia asteroides. The sequence continues at coordinate 943,142 of CP082844.1, read as the reverse complement.
CCGACACCATCGATGCGGACCTGACTCTCGACGCGCTGGATGCGATGGGGACGCGGATCGGGCTCGCGGCTCGCCGCCGGGAGACCGTGATCCTGGCGACCGGGCATCCGGAAACGCTCATGGATGTCTATCGAGCTGTCGAGGATGCGTTGCGCGCGGCGGGATGCGTGGTGCTGACGCCTGCCGCCGGGTGGTCCTACCGGGTCACCGCTCGCATCGGGTCGCAGAATCGCGAAATCGTCTACACCTCGGGGGTCGCGGCGCTCGGCGACGACGGGCGGCTGAAGCACACGCACGATCCGCACCCGATGCGGGCGGTCCTGCGGGAACTGCGCGACGCCGGGGCCGGCCACTGGCCCGACCTGGTCATCGCCGATCACGGCTGGGCAGGCGCCGCGGGCGAAGCGGGCATCGAAACCGTCGGATTCGCCGACTCCAACGACCCCGCACTGTTCGCCGGGCAGGTCGAGGGCAAGATCGCCGTCACGGTTCCGCTCGATGACGGGGTGCACCCGGAGTACTACCGGCCGCTGACCACCTATCTGCTCGACCGTGCGGGGCTCGGTGGGTGAATCAACCGGGTCCGGGCGAGTGCCCCCCGGCCGCCCAGGTATCCCGAACGATGGTGTCGAGCTCGGAATAGGACGGATACCAGGGTAGTTCGGTTATCGCCCGGGTGGGATCGCTGATCAGCGTGGCGGGTTCGGATGCCGGTGGCCGATGGATCAGCTGGATCCGGCGGCCGGTCCGCCGCTCGACGGCGGCTACGACGTCGAGGACGCTGCTGCCGTGGCCGCTGCCGATGATGTACCGGCGGAACCTGTCCGGCGGCGGGTTGTCGACGCAAGCGACGAAAGCCGCGGCGGCGTCGACGACGTGCAGGTAATCGCGAACCGCGCTGCCGTCGCCATTGACCTCCAATGCCGAAGCATTCACCGCGGCGGCGAACGCCCGGGGAATCAAGCGCGTGGGGTCGCGGTCCGCGCCACCGGCCACGTTCGTCAAGCGCAGCACGGTGGCCGACAAGCGGCCGGTTCGCGCCTGTGCCGAGATCGCGGACTCGGCGGCCAGTTTGCTCGCGGCGTACGGGTGCGGCGGTGCGTCGGGCAGGCGCTCTGTCATCGGTTGGCGCTCAGGCGTCCCGTAGATCGAGCCGGTCGAGGCGAAGACGATCCGCGCGACCCCGGCAGCGGCCATCGCGTCCAGTAAGGCGACGGTCCCGCCCGTGTTGACGCGAAAGTACCGGAGCGGATCGACCGTGGACTCTCGCGCCCGAGTCAGCCCGGCGAGGTGGCAGACCACCTGTACTCCGCGCAGTGCGTCGCGGAGCCCGCTCTCGTCGAGGAGGTCGGCGACCCGAGTGGTCTCCCGCATGGCCGAAGTGCCCCCGCGAACCATCGCGATCGGCACATGGCCTGCTCTACCCAGCAGATCCACGACCGCCCGACCGAGATAACCATTCGCTCCGGTGACGAGAACGCGCACCACTCGATCTTGTCACCGCGTATGAGTCCGGATCAGCGAGGTCGGGCGAGATAGCTCGCGGACGGAAGGGCACAGAACTGCGGTATCACCTCTGATACCATTATGTATGGCTTGGACCATGCGATTGCCGGACGACGAAGAGGCGGCGCTCAACGCGCAAGCGGACGCCGAGGGGCGCTCCAAGCACGAGATCACTCGTGACGCGGTCCGGGCTTATCTCATGCGGCACCGCAAATGGGAGACGCCCCTGCTCGGCGATGACGAGACGTTCGATCTGGGTGGGCCGATCGCCAAGGACGACATCCGCAATGCGATGAACCGACCCGCATGATCGTCGTGGCCGACACTTCTGGAATTCTGGCGCTATTCAATCGTTCGGGCCCCGAGCACTTCGCGGTGCGTCGAGCAGCCGATTCGGCGGGCGCGATCGTCGTCAGTCCGCTGGTGCTCACCGAGGTGCATCATGTTGCGAGTGTCCGGGCCGGACGTGCGGTCGCCGACGGCATTCTCACTCTGATCGCGGAGCGAGTCGCGTCGACGCGGATCGTCATCTCGAACGTCGATGCGGCGCAGTTGCGCACTGCGGTCGACATCCGGGGGAAGTACGGCACCCTGAACCTCGATTTGGTGGACGCGGTGTGTGTGGCTCTGGCCGACGAATTCGATACCGACACCATCCTGACGCTCGACCGACGTGACTTCCGAACTTTGCGGCCTCTCGGTCGCTACTCCGCATTTCGCATCCTGCCGGACGACTTGCGCCCCACGTCCTAGGTAGGCCGCGTATCGGCAGCTCGAGCCTCGGCTCGGCGTTGCGGCCCTAACGGTGTCTTCCGTGGTTGGGTGGGGTGGTGGCGGAGTTCGGGCGAGCGCGGTTGGCTGCGGGGGCGTTGTTCGTTCGCGGCGACGAAGTGTTGCTTGTGCACAAGACCTATGGCAATGGCTGGGATCTGCCGGGTGGGTATGTGGAGCCGGGGGAGGCGCCCGCCGCGGCTTGTCGGCGGGAACTCGGTGAGGAGTTGGGGATCGACCGGTTCGTTCGTCGGCTGCTCGTGCACGACTGGGCTCCGAGTCCCGAGGAGGGGGACAAGGCGCTCTACGTATTCGATTGCGGTGAACTCGGCGCCGAGGAGCGGACCATCCGATTGCAGGAGTCGGAACTCGACGCCTGGCAGTGGGTTTCGGTCGGCGCTCTCGATGACTACCTGATACCGCGTCTCGCTCGGCGGGTGCGGCAAGCACATCTCGCGCACATCGACGGCTGCCCCCGGTATCTCGAACATGGCCGTCCGGTCGGGCGGGGTGATTAGCCGAGCGGCGGCCCGGCGTGCCCTGCGGTAAGTCAGCGCTTGCGTTATACGTATACATCTACTTATAGTGACATGGCAGCTCGGCCTTCCTGGAAACATCGAACTCGCACCTCCACAGCGGATTCGGCACGGGCCGGCTGACGGTAGGCGCACGCTCGGGTGTGCATTCATCCATGAAATGGGGATTTGCCATGACCACCGATCCGAATAATCCGGCCGGTGTGGCCACCGCCGACGAGCAAGCCGGCGGCGTCACCTTCCTGAAGGATTCCGGCGAGCGGGGCGGGGTGGAGGATCTTCGGGAGATCGTGTTGCGGGTCGGCCCCGGCGGCGGGCGCAGACAGCGGTTCTTCGGCAGACTGCTCGGCGAGTCCCGGGAGTACACCAAAGCCGGGATGGATGTGGTGCGGGTCTATGTGAGCCGTAAAGGCAAGTTCGTGGTGCACCGGCGGGAATCGTCATGGCGCGGAATGTCCGTCGCGATCGACTGGACCGAATGGAAGACCTGGCGGGACCTGCTCCGGTCCGGCGGCCGCGAGTGGGGCGATTACACGGTCGAGATCGTGGACTCGCCCGCCGAACTGCTGGGGCGGATTCCGGAGCACATCTATCGGACCGTCGTCGATGTGGCCGAGAACCCCACCTCGCAGGACCTCCAGATCTGAGAGACCGAAGCTTTTCCCGAATCCGGAAAGGATTTCACAGCAGATGTTCGCACGACTGGGGGCCGTGGTCGTCCACAATCCGTGGAAGGTGATCGGCCTGTGGGTGCTGCTCGCCATCGCGGTGGTGGCTACGGCGCCGGAACTGAAATCAACGACCGACCAATCCGCCTTCCTGCCTTCGCATTACGAGTCGATTCAGGCGCTGGAATTGCAGCAGAGGGCTTTTCCGGAAAGCTCCGCTACCGCGGCGATCATCGTGTTCGCCCGGAAGGATGGTGCGCCGCTGACCGAGGCGGACTCGGCTTCGGTGGTAGCGGTCGCCGCTGATCTGCGCGGCGCGAAGGTCAAGGACGTCACCGCGATCCAACCGGCCCCACCCTCGGAGAACCGGCTGATCCAGATCATCGCGGTGCAGATGACCAAGGTGACCGATCCGAGCGACACCACGCAGGGCGACGCGGTCAAGGCGCTGCGCACGCGGCTGAAGGAGAGCGTCGCGGACACCGACCTGAAGGCGGGCATCACCGGCCAGGCGGCGCAGGTGCTCGACCAGCAGGAATCCAGCGAGAAGGGCCTGGCCATCGTCGGCGTCGCCACCATCGTGCTGATCCTGGTGCTACTGCTGATCATCTTCCGCAGCCCGGTGATCGCGTTGTTGCCGATCGTCGTGATCGGCGCGATCTCCAGCATGGTCGGCGGATTGATCGCCATGGTCGCCAGAGCCTTCGACCTGCAGATCGACGCATCGATCAACGCCATCCTGGTGGTCGTGCTGTTCGGTGTCGGCACCGACTACATCCTGTTCCTGATGTTCCGTTACCGCGAGCGGTTGCGCGCGGGTGAGGATGCCAAGACCGCCATGGTCAGCGCCGTCAGCCGGGTCGGTGAGGCGATCACGTCCGCGGCGGGCGCGGTGATCATCGCGTTCATGGCGCTGGTGCTGTCCACCCTCGGCATGTTCCGCGCCATGGGCCCGGCACTGGCGATCGCGGTGGCGATCGCGCTCGCGGCAGGGTTGACGCTGGTCCCCGCGGTGGTCTCCCTGTTGGGCACCAAAGTCTTCTGGCCCTCGAAAGCGTGGCGGACCGAGCCGAAGGGAGCTCGGTTCACGGCGGTCGGCAACGCACTCGGCCGACGACCCGGTGCTTTCGCCGCGGTCTCCGGCGGGGTACTGGTCGCGCTGGGGATCTTCGCCTTGGGCTTCCACCCGACGTTCGACCTCAGCTCCGGGCAGACCTCCGAGGCGTCCGAATCCGTGGTCTACAGCAAGGAACTGGTCAAGGGCATGCCTGCCGGTACTACGCAGCCGTCGGACGTTCTGTTGCGGTCCGGCGGCGGCGAATTGACCGCCGATCAGCTCACCGCCTACCGGGCCGCGCTCGCCGCCGTATCCGGTGTGGGACAGGTAGCCGAGCCGCAGTTGTCCGCGGACAAGACGATCGCCGACTTCGCGGTGACGCTCGATGCCGTGCCGGAGTCCGATGCCGCGCTGGAGACCGTCAAGGGACCGCTGCGCGATGTGGCGCACTCGGCGGCTCCCGTCGGTGCCACGGCCGCGGTCGGCGGTCTGACCTCCGTCTTCGTCGACTTCCAGGACGCGATGGCGCGCGACTACGCGATCGTGTTCCCGGTGGCGGCGATCCTGATCATGATCGTGCTGGGATTGCTGTTGCGCAGTCTGGTGGCGCCCTGGTACCTGATGGCGTCGGTGTTTCTCGGATTCGCCGCAACGCTCGGCGCCGCGGTGCTGGTCTTCCAGCAGTTCCAGGGCGAGTCCGGGCTGATCTTCACGCTGCCGGTGATCATGTATCTGTTCGTGGTGGCGCTCGGCACCGACTACAACATCCTCATGGTCGCCCGGTTGCGGGAAGAGGCCCGCGAGGGCAACGAGCCGAAACAAGCCGCGGCGCTGGCCCTGCGGCACACCGGACCGACCATCGCCGCGGCCGGGGTGATCCTGGCGGGAACGTTCGCGTCGATGATGCTGGCGGGCAACAATGTCCTCGCCCAGATGGGCTTCGCCATCTCGGTGGGCATCGCGATCGCCGCGTTCGTCATGGCGATGTTCTTCACGCCCGCGGTCACGGCGCTGATCGGGCACAAAGCATGGTGGCCCGGACACGGCGACCAGGCTGCCGAGAAGGTTTCGGTCACCAAGAGCGGGCCCGAGGTGGATAGTCGAACGCGCGCGCTCTGACGCCGCCAACAGAGCAAAGGGCTGTGCACCGGGAATCCGCCCGGTGCACAGCCCTTTCCGATACGAACCGGCTGGCGTCGGTGGCGCAGGGTGCGGACATTCCGCGGCTCGATCGAGCAACCTCGCTCGCGTCGTCGCCTCGGAGCATCAGCCGTTGGCTGTTCTGGCCACCTCGGAACGCCGCTGACCGGCTGTGTCAGCCGATGACCGCGTACGGGCGATGGACTTTGATGGCCGAGTCCAGAACTCGGGTGACCGCCGCGCGGGAGACACCGAGTTCGTTCGCGATGGCGGGAGTCGAGCCCCCTTGGTCGGCGAGCGTGAGGATTTCCCTGACCTCCTCGATCGGCAAGCTGGACAGGCGCCGGGTGGTGATGGCCCGCGCGATCGCCGAGATCTCGTCGTCGTCGGTGTCGGCCTCTTCCGGCTCGGCGGGGAGTTCGCCGCCCTCGTCGTCGTCGGCATCCAGAATCGGCAAAGGTTCCGGGCGCGGTGGTTCCGGGGATTGCTCGAGGGCGAGTTGTTCGCCCTCCGGTTCGGCGGAGCGATCGTTCTGCTCGCCGGACAGCGACTTTCCGCGTTTCGCCGCACGCGCAGCGGTGGCGTTCGGATGCACCTGCGTGGCGGCGTCCGTGGTGGCCGAGGCCGGTGTGCGCCCGGGTTCGGCGGCGCCGGCGCTCGGGTGCCGAACGGGGTCGTTTCCGCGAGGCGCGCGATCCGGATGACCGCCGTGATCGACATGCGGATGCGGCGATGCCGCAACGGCGGTGCCGTGCTCGCGGTTCGGCGGTACGAGGCGACGCTCCCGTAATTCGAGTCCATCGTGCAGGTCGTCGAGCGAGATCTGCTGAGACGTCTGCGTGGGTTCGGGACGCGTCTTCTGCGTGGTGGTATCCGCCGGGTCCGCGATCGTGCCGCCCGCGTCGACCGACGAAGGAGCGCCTGCCTGGCTCGGTTGTCCACGTTCCGCGTCCGCTTCGGAAGTGGGCGCAGGGGCGTCAGCCGCTCGGGTCGTGGGCTCGTGGGTGGGGAGATGGAAGACGTAATCGGCGACAGCGGAGGCCGAATGATCCGCAGGCGGGGCTGTCACGTCCTCGCCGTTGGCGGTGGAGGAATGTGTGCTTTCGTCGGGCGTGAGGCTGCCCGTATGGCCGTTGGTGGCAAGGGGAGGGGTGTGTCCGTTGACCCGCAGGTCCCGACCGCGGAGGCCGGGTGAGATCCCGGCGGCGTGGCCGTTTGTGTTCGCAGGACTGCCGTGTCCGTTGCTCTGCGCGTGATGTGCCGCGTCCGTGACGCTCTCGGCGCTGTATCCGTTCGTGGTCGGACGAAAGGTGGATTCGTCACCGTGCGTGCGTCCGGTGGGGGAGTTCTCGGCTGTGTATCCATTGGTGATCGGACGGACGCTGTGTCCGTTGGTCCGCACGTCATGGGCAGCGCCGGTGGTGGAGTTCTCGACGGTGTGGCCGTTGGAAGCCGGACGGACGCGGCGCTCATCGAGGCGAAGCTCGGCGGCGTTGCCGTCGGCGCTCTCGCCTTCGATCGGCAGGGCAGCGTGGCCATTCGGAAGGATGTGACCGTTCACCGTGGTCTCGGCCCTGCGGCTGTTCGTGACGTGGGGGAATGCGTGGCCGTTCGCGGTGGAGGCGACCGCGTGGCTGTGCGCCGGCTCCGCGTTGACGTTGCCTCTGTTCGCCGAGTCGGTGGTGTGGCCATCAGACGATGACGTGACCGGTGTGTTCGTTGTGGCTGATTTGCCGCGCGGGGAATCGGAGCGGTCGACAACCGCCGTGTCCGCCGAACGGTGGGCAGCGGTATCAAGTCCGGCCCGTGGGACGTGCACGCCGTCCGGCTGACTGATGCGCCTGTCGGATTCCGCACCGCGTCCCGGATCGAAGTCCTCGTGCCGATGGGCCGCTGTGTCCCACCCGAATTCGCTGTGAGCCGAATTCACGCCGTCGAGCGGGCGAAGACGATCACTATCCGAGAGGCCAGGAATACGCTCCGCGTCGATCCGAACCGGCTGCGGTTCGCGCTCGATCACCGGCGCGCCGTCGATCAGCACCGCGTACCGCGCGGAAACCCAGGCGTGCAACCAGATCACCACGCCGACCATCACCGGAGCGATCGCGTACTCGGCGGCGCGGCCGAGGTCCCCCGCGGCGAGATGCGGTCCGGTATTGAGCGCCACGGTCGTACCGAGCAGAGCCGCCTCGAAGAAGATCACTTTGCCGCGCGCCAGCTCCCGGCCCCACCGTGCCACGGTCGTCGCCGCCACCATGATGGTGATGATCGGAATCGAGATCATCGCCTCGATGCCGTAGCTCAACCAGTACAGCGGATCGGACATGTCGCCGCTGGGCACGAGATTGTGCTGCACGTTGACCCCTGCCCACACCATGCCGAGCACGACGACGGCGATCAACGCACGCGACGACCACTCCGCCCGCCGGTAGAGCTGCGCCAATCGCGCGTCCTCGCTGGACACCCGCCGCCGCGCCGCCAGCGCGCGCCGGTGCCAGCGGGCGTCGGCCTCCTCCGACCGGCGCAACGCGGCCGCGGACTTCCGGTCACGCCGCTGTGCGGCCAGCTCTTCCTCGATCTCCAGTCGCCGCTGCTTGCGTCGCTGCGCGCGGATCCATTCCGCGAGTTCGCGCTCCGCGCTGATCTCGCGTTCGGACAGCACTTGCAGCAACGCCGGGTCCAGCTGCAGGGGCAATTTGCCGCGCGCGGTCTCGACTTGCTGCGCCAGCGCGGCGATCTCGGAACTACCGTTCGACAGTTCGTCGGGCATCGCGAGCCTTCCCAAGAGCAGATGTCATGCCGGGTGGTGGAGACATGAGTGCTCGAACATATGTGTGATCGCCAGTGAGACTAAACCGCCCTCTGCTCGTGGTCAACGTGGCCGAATCCGGGCCGACGGCGACACGCCGAACTGCCGAAATTCACGATGCGGCTCGATTATCCGGATGAGCGGCCATTTCGTAGCCCACCTGCGTGTCGAAACTCAGTTCGAATTCACATCCCGTCCGGAGCGGCTTTTTCACCGCCGCGGGGTTGCCCGGGGGGCGGGATCAGCTCAGCGTGGTGTGCCAGACGATAGCGGCCGCCAAGGCGCCCGCGCCGTTGACCGACCAGTGCAGTGCGATCGGGGCGAGCAGGCTGCCGCTGCGGTGGCGCAGCCAGGTGAACACCGCACCTGCGGCGGCCGTCGCGACCACGGCGAGCAGGATTCCGATGACCTGTCCGGCGACGCCCCCGCCGATGACTCCGCTCAGGCCGCGGTTGCCCGCGGTGAGGCCGAAGGAGGAGGCGATGTGCCAGAGACCGAACAGCAGGGAACCCGCCGCGAAGACGCCGCGCGCGCCGTACGCGCGCAGCAGTGTGCCGTGCAGCACACCTCGGAATGCCAGTTCCTCGGGGATCACCGTTTGCAGGGGGATGACGATCATCGAGGCGATCAACGCGCCCGAGATGGTGGCGTAGCGATCGGCCAGGAAGAACGGCCGGGTCAGCGGGAGCGCCGCCCCGATCGCGACGACGGCGAGGACCAGCGCCGCCGCGCCGAGCGCGTAGAGCGAGCCGCGCCGCCAGTGCCGAGGGGAAAGCCCGAGCTCGGACCAGCCGAGGCCGCGCCTGCGCACCAATGCGAGCAGCGCGATCGCCGCCACCGGCACCGTGACGATGCTCGCCCACGCGGTGGTGAAGTGCGCGATCAGATTGGTGCCCGCCAAGACCAGCACCACGACGGCGACGTCGATGTATGCGTGCACCTTGCGTCGTTGCTGGACTGTTGCTGCTAGGTCTGGCTCAGGCATCCCGGACCAGTGTACGGATCTGGAACAGGTTCGCTACGCGCCCCCGCCCCACTGATGAATAGGCCACTTCTCCCTGGCGTGCGGACCGCTTCCCTCAGCCCGCCCACCCGTGCGGATCGGTCCACGCCCGCAACGTGCGAGTGGTCTCGAAGCGGCGCGGCTCGCGGGTGATCGGGTCTGTGAACTCGAGCACGGCGGCCAGCAACTGGAGCGGTCTGGTGAAGTCGTCGACGGGTTTCTCGGTGAGCACCGGATAGAAGTCGTCGCCGAGAATAGGAATGCCGAGGCTGTTCATGTGCAGGCGCAACTGGTGGGTCCGGCCGGTGTGCGGGCGCAGCCGGTAGCGGCCGAGGCCGTCGCGGTGCTCGAGCAGTTCGATCTCGGTTTCCGCGTTGGGCTCGCCCGGCACCTGTTGGGCCGCGAGCACCTGCTTCTCCTTGATGATCCGGCTGCGCACCACGCGGGGCAGCGTGAGGCCGGGATCGAACCGGGCGATCGCCTCGTACTCCTTGCGCACGGTGCGCTGGTGGAACATGGTCTGGTACGCACCGCGACGGGCCGGATTGATCACGAACAGCACCAAGCCCGCCGTGACGCGGTCGAGCCGGTGCGCCGGGACCAGATCGGGGAGGTCGAGCTCCCGGCGCAATCGCACCAGCGCGGTCTGCAGGATATGCCGACCGCGCGGGATCGTGGCCAGGAAGTGCGGCTTGTCCACGACCAGCAGGTCGTCGTCGCGATGCACGACGGGGATGTCGAACGGGACCACCGTCTCCTCGGGCAGATCGCGATGGAACCAGACCGCGCCGCCCGGAACGTACGGTGCGTCGGGAGCGATCGGCCCGTCCAGGTCGACGATGCCGCCCGCGTGCAGCAGTTCGTCTATGCGCGTCGCGGGCACCCTGGGCAGGCGCTCCACCAGGTGGTCCCGGATGGTCGCCCAGTCGCCCTGCTCCGGCAATCGCAGCCGAGCCGGGTCCAAGCCGTGCCGTTTCGGCAACGGCGGTTGTTGCCGCCTTCTCATCGGTGTCGACCCTAGCCGCAGGCTGGTTGCGGGAGGTCCGAGGCCGCCTCAGTGGGCGCGAACCGCGATGCCCGGGTAATCGAGCACCAAGCCGGACTTGTCGTACTCGAGGCAGCAGGTGAAGTCGACGTCGGGGGCGGCGTAGTCGAACCGAGGGCCGTGCTCGCCGTCGGCGATGCGGGCGTAACGCTGTTCCAGCCGCCCCACCGCAGCGCCGGAGGCGTACACGTAGGCCGCGGGCGCGTGAGCGGCATCGCCGACCTCCTGCGCCGACCGATGCACCGGAAGCGCGTTGGTCAGCGCCGAGGACTCCAGGTCGACGTCGAGGCAGCCGTCGAGCAGCGGCGCTGGCATGCTGTTCAGCAGCCAGGACCCGGCACCGTCCGATTCCAGCACCAGCGTGTTCCAGCCACCGGGTTTGCGCACGGCGACCTGGGCCCGGCGCGTACGCCATTCGGGATCCAGCGCTATCCGGTAGTCCACCACCCAGGCCGTGCCGTCCTCGACGGCCGTCGTGCAGCCGTCGATCAGCACGCCTTGCTCGGTGACCCGGAAATAGGCCACCTCGAAGCCCTCGCGTGCGGTCCGATGCCGCCACGCGGCGGTGGGTGGTGGCGGCGCGAACATCATCGGGTCAGAATCCGCGCAGGCGATCGGGGGTGATACGCAGCACGACCGAGTACTCGGCGTAGAACTGCTCGTCGGTCATCTCGATGGAGCGCAGTCCATCGGCGTACTTCGTCGTGAAGGCCGCGATCTCATCGGCGCCGGGCCGCTGCTCGACAACGCGCGCCGTACCGGTGAACACGACCACGTCGCCGCCGGTCTCGGTGCTGTTGAGGTTCAAGGCGACCCGGGGGTTGCGCTCGATGTTGCGCACCTTCGGCTTGCCGGGCTGGCTGAAGATCAGGAATTCGCCGTCGCGCCACTGGAACCAGACGGGATTCGGCTGCGGTGTGCCGGTGGGGCCGACGGTGGTCAGCCAGAGGACGGACTCGCGGTTCAGTCGTTCGGCGACTTTCGCGCCGAATTCGGTGTCGGTGTCGACGACAGGGGCGGATCGATCGGATGCCGTGGAGGTCATGGCAGGAACAACACCGCGGCACCCGGGGCGATTCCGCCCGACCCGCGGCGGCCGCCATTACGGCGTGGCCCGCTCATCCAGCACCATCAAGCGCGCCTCGACCAGCGTCCTGCGCGCGCGGCGGCGGACCCGGCACAGTTCCACGCTGCAATCCAGGTGCACCTGCATGGCCCGGTGCGCCTGGCCCGCACTCAGTTCGCCGGGGTCACGCGCGCAACTCGACAGAACCGAGAACAACTCCATGCCATACATATCCGATGCTCCTGTGCTCCGCTAGTTCCGCTGTCGCTCGAAATTGGCGATGTGCACGAGCTATCGGACCAGGATGTACCGCCGTTTACGGAGGTTTCCCCGGCGCGTCAGGAGTACGCAAACCGCGGGTCTGGAACAGTTTTCGCGCATTGACGTAACAAGGCGGGGAGGACAACTTCGGGGTGGGAGCCGATCGCGGCGCGGCGGTGCGGACGGTGTGCTCCGCTGTTCCCGTGCCTGCGCACGGCCCCTCCCTGATCACATCTCAGAAAGTCGGCTCGGTCTTCCATGTTGGGACGCTGGCGGATGTCGGCGAGCTGAGGCCGGAGGGTTGGGAGACGCGGACGGATGCCGGTGTAATTCGCGCCGCCGGTGGCGAAGAGGGGAACCGGTCGCTGAAGGTGCTCGGCGAATGCAAAACGCGGGAGCGGAGGCGCGCCGGGGTTCGTCCTGGGGATAGTCGCCGAGCACAACAAGATGTAGGTTAGGCAACCCTATTTGTTGCGATATGCTGCTTGCCGAGATGCCTGACCGGGCGGTCGGCGCGATACCTCCGGAACGGCTGGGACTTCGAAGCGTTCCTACAGCCCGGACCGGTGCGGGCATCCCGCGAGACAGAGGAGTGACGGCAGTGATGGAGTCAGGGCAGGGGACCGGGGCGGAGTCGGTTGCGGCGGCGGCGATGGACACCGACGAAGTACGCGAGGCGGTGGCCGCGCAACTGGGCGTCGCCGCGGACACGATCACCGACCGTGACGACCTGATCCAGCTGGGCCTCGATTCCATCCGCACCATGAAGTTGGCCGGCGCCTGGCGAAAGCGCGGCTACGACGTCAACTTCGCCGAACTGGCCGCTGCGCCGACAGTGGCGGACTGGCACCGGATCCTCGCGTCGGGCGCGCGACCCGCGGCGTCCGAAAGCGCCGTCGTCGGCAGCGGGCGGCAGGTAGGGGACCGGACCGGCGGAACGGCGGAAGATTCGGCGCAGCGGGCGGACGAGTTCGCCCCGTTCCCGCTCGCAACCATGCAGCACGCATACTGGATCGGACGTTCCGACGAGCAGGAACTCGGGGGCGTGGCGGCGCACCTGTACGTCGAATTCGACGGCAGCCAGGTTGATCCCGCGCGACTGGAGCGCGCGGTGGCCGACCTGGCGGCGGCGCATCCGATGCTGCGCACCAGATTCCTGCCGGACGGTACCCAACAGACGATGGACGCGCCGGGACGCACGGTGTTCAGCGTCGTTGACCTGCGTGAGCACGCGCACGACGCCGCCGAGGCGGCTTTGACACGACTGCGCGACCAAAAAACCCATCAGCGTTTGGACATCGCGGACGGACAGGTCTTCGACGTCACACTCACCCTGCTCGCGGAGGGGCGTACCCGGCTACACCTTGACGTCGACATGCTGGCTGGGGATGCGATGAGTTATCGGGTACTGGTCGCGGATCTCTCCGAGCTGTATCACGGAGCCCAGCTGTCGGAGCAATCTTATAGCTACCGTCAATATCGGACCGAGCGGAAGGTGGACACCGCCGCCCGCGAGCGTGACCGCCAGTGGTGGCAGCAGCGGCTGCCGGACCTGCCGGGCGCCCCGGAGCTGCCCACCGTTCCCGTCGGGGAGCGCGTCGAACCGCATCGCACGGTTCGCTACGACCACTGGCTGGCTCCGGAAGCGAAGGAGCGGTTGTCGGCGGCCGCGCACGAGCGCGGGATCACCCCCGCCATGGCATTGGCGGCGGTATTCGCCGAGACCATCGGCGGCTGGTCGGCCCAGAGCCGGTTCCTGCTGAATGTGCCGCTTTTTCACCGGGAGCCGGTGGACCCCGGCATCGACCGGGTGGTCGGCGACTTCACCTCGTCGATCATGCTGGACGTGGACGTCACCGAGAACGTGACCGTCGCCGAGCGAGCCAGATCGCTGCAGCGCAGCATGCACGAAAGTGGTGCGCACACCGCCTATTCCGGGCTGGAGGTGCTGCGTGACCTCGGCCGATACCGAGGTGAGCCGGTATTGGCGCCGATCGTCTACACGAGTGCGCTCAATCTCGGCGAACTATTCGCCGAGTCGGTCACCGGCACCTTCGGCGAACCGGTATGGATCATCTCGCAGGGGCCGCAGGTGCTGCTGGACGCGCAGGTCACCGAGATCCGTGGCGGACTGCTGCTCAACTGGGATGTCCGGCAATCCGCGTTTCCGGCGGGGATGATCGACACCATGTTCGCCCGCTACATCGAGGCGGTCGCGCGGCTCGCCGAGGGGTCGGCGGGCTGGGATGCCGAGGCGCCGGTTCGGCTACCGGTGGCACAGGCCGCGGTGCGCGCGCAGATCAACGCCACCGACGGGCCGGTCAGTGGGCGTTGCCTGCACCAAGGACTGTTCGAGCACGCCCGGACGAAACCCGATGCGCCCGCCGTGGTGTGGAGCCGCGACGGTGCGGACGGTGTGTGGACCTACCGTGAGTTGGCGGCGCAGGCGCTGGCCGTCGCGGGCGCGTTGCGCGACAACGGTGTCGAGTCCGGTGACGCCGTGGCGGTGCAGTTGCCCAAGGGGCCGGACCAAATCGTGGCCGTGCTGGGCATTCTCGCGGCAGGTGCCGCCTACGTGCCCATCGGATTCGATCAACCCGTAGCCCGGCGTGCGGAGATCCTGCGGACGGGTGCGGTGGCCGTTGCCCTTACCGTCGAGGGCGCCGACATGGGCGAACAGGTCCGCTGTGTGCCGATGACCGCGGCCAGGCGGCATGTGAACCCGTTGCGGGAGCCGGTGCTCCCGGACACGCGCAGCATCGCCTACGTCATCTTCACCTCGGGCTCCACAGGTGTGCCGAAGGGTGTCGACGTCCCACACTGCGCGGCGATGAACACCATAGACGCGGTGAACGACTGGTTCGAGGTCGGTTCCACCGACCGGGTGCTCGGCCTGTCCGCCCTGGAGTTCGACGCCTCGGTCTATGACATCTTCGGGATGTTCTCGGTCGGCGCAGCGGTGGTCGCGCTCGACGCGGAACAACGCGCCGAGGCCACCTCCTGGGTCGAACTCCTTCGCCGTCACCGGGTTTCCATTCTCAATTGCGTCCCCGCCATGCTGGACATGATCCTGGAAGTCGGCGGTGGGGAACTGGGTGGCTCACTGCGTGCGGTGACACTGGGCGGCGACTGGGTCGGCGCCGACTTGGCACGCCGACTCGCGCGCCAGGTCCCCGGTTGCCGGTTCTCGGGACTGGGTGGTGCGACCGAGACGGCCATCCACAACACCATCTGTGAGGTCGCCGATCCTCCCGAGCACTGGGCGACGGTGCCCTTTGGCGTGCCCCTGCGCAATGTGCGCTGCCGGGTCGTCTCGCAGGCCGGCCGTGATTGCCCCGATTGGGTGCCGGGTGAGTTCTGGGTCGGCGGCGCCGGCGTGGCGGCCGGCTACCGCAACGATCCGGAGCGGACGGCGGAGCGGTTTGTCGAACACGAGGGGATGCGCTGGTATCGCACCGGTGATCTGGCCCGGTACTGGCCGGACGGCACCATCGAGTTCTTGGGTCGTGCCGACCATCAAGTGCAGATCCGTGGCTACCGTGTGGAACTCGGCGAGGTCGAGACCGCGTTACGGGCGGTGGACGGCGTCCGCCATGCCGTTGCCGCGGTCGTGGGCGACAGCTCGCCGAAACTGGTCGCGGCGGTGTCCGGGCCCACCGGATGTGCCGCGGATATCACCGATGCGGTATCGGAGCTGTTGCCCAGCTATATGATTCCGACTCGCATCGAGGTACTCGATCGCATGCCGTTGACCGCGAACGGAAAGCTGGACCGCCGCGCCGTGGTTGCCCTGCTCGAACCGAGCGCCGGGGATGGGTCGGACGGTCGGCCACGCACTGATGTGGAAGCCGCGCTCGCGGATATCGTCGCCGGGGTGCTCGGCGTCGACAGCGTCGGCGTGCACGACGACTTCTTCCAGCTCGGCGGAGATTCGGTGCTGGCCACCACCGTCATCGCGCGCGTGCGCGACTGGCTGGACACCGAGCACGCGCTGGTTGCCGACATGTTCGCGTCCCGCACCGTCGCGGGACTCGCGCAACGACTTCAGAGCAGGGATCCACATGCCGACCGGCTGGCGCAGGTGGCCAAGATGTACCTGGAGGTATCCGCGATGAGCGACGACGAGGTGCTGTCGCAGACTCAGAGTATGGCCTGAGGCCGGGGAGAGGAGCGCCTCGCATCAGGGCGAGGCGCTACCGAACTACTTCCAGTAGGCCTGGTACTTGATCGAAGTCTTCGGCAACTGGTGGGTTGTCTTCAGAGCCTTGACGATCGTGCGGGTCGTGTGACCGTCGCAGCCGGCCCACGCGAAAACGTCCTTGGAGCAGTCCAACTCATGTGCTTGTTCGCGCAGCAGCCTTCCGTCATCGATGCGCTGCACCCAGGTCACCTGGTGGTGCGGCTTGTTGCGCACCGGAAGCGAGGTGTCGGATTCGTACTGCCATTCCAGCCAGACCCTCGCGGGCGCGTCGCCGATCGCGTCGAGCAGCGAATTGATCGCCGGCAGCGAGGCGGTGTCACCGAAAATGACGTACTCGGTCGGTACGGTGTCGGGCAGCTGAAACTTCGAGCCCAGCACGGACGCCTCGATTTCCTCGCCGACCGCCGCTCGCTGTGCCCACGCGCTGGCCGGACCGCCGTGCAAAGCGAATTCGATGTAGAAGTGGTCGGCCGCGGGGTCTTGATCCACCAGGGTGTACGCACGATGGTGCAACTTGTCGGTGACCGCATCGGGGATCCACAACCGGATGAACTGGGTTGGGTGGACCGGATGGTCGGCGAGCAGACCGCCCGCGGCGAAGCCGATCCGCACATATTTGTCGGTGATGCTCTCGGTGGAGGTGACGCGCAGTCGATAGTCGTCGGCACGCCACAGCTTCAACATGACGCCGTTGGTTCCTTTACCCATGTGATTAAGGTTAGCCTAAGTATACTTGGAAGTCTTGTTCGCCGTTCTATCGGCGGCGGCACAGACGATCCGCTTCGCGGCCGGGCGCCGATCCGGTGGCTGGGATGAAGATGGGAGAACCGGTGGACAGACTTCTGGTGGTCGGCGCGGGTCCGAAAGCCATGGCCGTCGCGGCGAAGGCATACGTCCTGCGTGAACTCGGCCTGCCCGCGCCGCAGGTAGTTGTGGCGGAACCGCATGCGGTGGGTGGCAATTGGTTGCCGAACGGTGGCTGGACCGACGGCCAGCACCGGCTGGGCACCAGCCCCGAAAAGGATGTGGGATTTCCGTACCACTCCACCTGGGCACGCGGGCACAACCGCGAGATCAACGAGGCGATGATGGCGTTCAGTTGGACGTCGTTCCTCGTCGAACGCGGCACGTACGCCGAATGGGTCGACCGCGGCCGCCCCAATCCGCATCATCATGTCTGGGCCAAATATCTGCAGTGGGTCGCGAAGAAGGCCGAGGTCGAGATCGTGCCAGGGGCGGTGCGCAAGATCTCCGCGGCGGCCGACGGCTGGCTGGTCTCGGTGGTCGACGCGGACGGCGTTGCGTCCGAGATCGATGCGGACCGGCTGATGATCACCGGGCCGGGCGACAGCAGGCGTGCGCTGGCCGCTCATCCGAAAGTGTTGAGCATCGCCGACTTCTGGGATCTGGTCGGCCGCCGCCGGTTGCCGGTTTCGTCGCGAGCGGCGGTGATCGGCGGCGGTGAGACCGCGGGCTCCGCGATGGACGAGTTGGTCCGTCACGATGTACTGACCGTCTCGGTGATCTCGCCCGCCGCCACGATCTACACCCGCGGCGAGAGCTACTTCGAGAATTCGCTGTACAGCGATCCCGCCAAGTGGCGGGGGTTGAGCATAGAAGAACGCCGGGACGTCGTGCGGCGCACCGACCGCGGTGTGTTCTCGGTGCGCGTGCAGGAAAACCTGTTGGGCGACAATCGGGTTCATCATTTGCAGGGGCGTGTCGTGCGGGTGGCGGAGCAAGGCGATGGCGTCGCGCTGACGTTGCGCAACGAGGGGCGCCCGGATCGGGTGCATGTCTTCGATCTGGTGGTGGACGCGACCGGCGGTCAGCCGCTGTGGTTCCTGGAGATGTTCGATGTCGACGCCGCAGATCTGGTGGAACTCGCGATCGGCGGCCCGATCACGCAGCCGCGGATCGAGGCGGCGATCGGCCACGACCTGGCGGTGACCGGCCTCGATGCAAAGCTCTACCTGCCGAATCTCGCTGGTCTGGCGCAGGGCCCCGGATTCCCGAATCTGAGCTGCCTGGGGGAACTTTCGGATCGGGTGCTGCAGGCGGCTCCGACCCGTGCGCGCTCGGTAGCCGTGCGCGCTCAGGGAGGTTCGGCCGGTCGCTAGACGCGGGCGGTCAGCGCCGGATCGCCGGTACGTCCTGCGGCTCACGCGGCAATGTGCACAGAGCGATCCGGCGGCCGGGCCGCACATCGAACTCGCCCAGTTCGAGCCAGCCGTTCTTGGCCAAAGCTCTGCGTACCGAGATGTTCTGGTGATCCGGATCGCCCATCAGGCGGCGGCATTCCGGTTCAGCGGCCCAGATGCCCTCGGCCAGGAGGCCGATCCACTTCGACATGACGCCTCGGCCGATCACGTTCTGGTCCGCGGTCGCGATATGGAAAGCCATGTCCCGTGGGTCGGCGTGGTAGAACCGCGCGCACTCGTCCTTCGCCGGCCGGTACAGCTCTACGTAGGCGACTTCGCGTCGGCCGAGTTCTGGCAAGTCGATGGCTGCGAAGTCGAAACTGACGATGCATGGTCGTGAGTAAGTTCCGGCGAGCTGTGCGGCGATGTCGGCCCGTCTGCGCTCCGGGGGCCACGGTTGTTCCCAAGTCCGAGCCAGGTGGGGGAGGCTCATCCATTCGGCGATCGTCGCGGGATCGTCGCTGTCGGGATCGGCCACCCGAAGAGCGAACGGCTCGGGGAAATCGGGAATCACAGGTGCTGGGGCGGCGCGGACATCGTCGGGGATATCGGTCAGTTCTCGCTTGAGAACGTACGGCGTTCCAGTCGGATTCATCGTTCGGCGGCTCCTCGGTCGTCGCGGTCACGTTCGGCCGCAGCACTGGGTCTCGGGTTGTTGGTAAGGTTACCCTATGCTAAGGACGCTTCGGGTGGTTGCTCGGATCGACCGGGAATCGAAGCGCATACGTCGGTCCGGACCGCAACGACTGTTCCAGCCGATACCCGTGCTGCGGGAGCCGGCGCTACGCCGAGATGCTTGTGAGGAAGCCGCATGCTTTCGAAGCCGGGCGCTGGCCGCGCGCCATCTGACAACTCGCCGGTGCGCCCGGTGCGAGCCGAGCCCCGTGCCGGTATCGACGCGGGAGTTCGCGTGAACACTCTCGCGGTTCGAGATCTCGCCGGTTCGGCCGACGCCGATCTCGGCGGGTCGGATGGGCTGACCGCTGACGAGCGACGGCGGGTGCTCGACGAGTGGGCCACCGGTGTGGAATTGCCTGAGGCGCCCGGCATCGCCGACCTGGTTCGCCGGGCACGGATCATCCCCGGCATTCGTACCGCTATCCGCTGCGAAACAGTGACTCTCACCTATAGCGATTTCTTCGCATGGCTGGATATGCCCGCGGTGGACAGAGTGTCGGTGAACGCGTCGGTCGACCGCTTGGTTCGACCTGGTGGCCATGCTCGGCGATGGAGCCATGGCCGTCGCCGGCGGGGCGCCGGAGATCGCTGTGCTGCCCGGTTCGGCACTGGAAGTGGCTGTCGAGGACCGCCGTACGATCGCCGCCGAACGTCGGTATCGAAAACCAGATTGCGTGTGGGGTTCCGCCGACGTGCGGCTGCTCTCCGCAGGGTGGAGCGACGCTCAGGTCGCCGTCGAGCTGCTGGCCGCCCTCGCGGACGGTGCGACGTCGGTCGTCGCCACGCAGCCGCAGTGGAGCGACCCGAACGCGGTGGTCGAACTCATTGCGACATCCGCGGTAACCCACGTTACCGCCGACGTGGCTACGGTCGAACGTATCGCTGCCACGGGCGCCGAGCTTCCGACGGTACGGCGCTGGGATGTTACCGGGGTCTGCCCTGCGCCACTGCTTTCCGGCCGACTCGTCACACGGTCGACGGAATCGATCGCCACGTTCGGTTATACGGTGCCCGCCTACGCCGGTGCGGTGACGCGCGGCTCGCTGGACGGAACCGGACACACGAGGCCGATCCCAGGCGCCAGAGTGCTGGTCTTGGACGAGTTTCGGCAACCGGTCCCGCCCGGAGTGATCGGCGAGGTCTACGTGGGTGGCGCCGCGCTCGGCGCCGAGGGTGGGAATCCGTACGCCCGCAACCGTTTCGTGGACGATCCGTTCCTGCCGGAAGGCCGATTGTTTCGAACCGGCGATCGTGCAGGCTGGACCACGGACGGCTCACTGGAATGCGCTTGCCGCGCTTGCCGTTTCTGATGAGGCGGCGTGATCGCGGTGGCCCAGCCGATCATGATCGGCTGGGCCACCGCCGCGTTGCAGCCGAGTACAGCCCGCTCGGGCTCCTTGCTCTCAGTCGCGGATCGCGGCGAAGATCCGCTGGTCGAGCATGTGCATCGGATGATCGGCGTCGGGCAGCACCAGCATGGGAGTGAACCCTGAACTGGTGAGCTGATCACGCCACTCGTCTTCGGTGAGGAAAATCCGCGCCCCGGCTCGGATGTCGGAACTGCCGGGGTGCGGTTGACCGGGGCCTGCCGACATCAGGAATTTCATGGATGTCAGCAGCTGGAAGTTCGCCCGGCACGCCTCGATGAAGACAACCGCGCCACCGGGGTTGAGCAGGTCGTGTAGCTGGCGGAGAGTTTCGCCGATGTGGTGGGCATTGTGCACGACATTGGCCGCGAGCACGATGTCGTAGGGCGGCTGCTCCCCGAGGTCGGTATTGAGGTCCATGATTCCGTATCGCATCCACGGATATTCGGAGAACCGCTTCTGCGCCGCGGCGAGGAAGAAGGTCGACAGGTCGGTGAAGTGGTAGTCCACGGACAGTCCCGACAGTCCGGCCAGGACATCATTGGTTGTTCCTCCGATACCGGCCCCCAATTCGAGTATCCGGATCGGTGATCGGTCGCGTTCCAGTCGCTCGGCTATGCCCGCGACGATCTCGCGGGCGGCGGTATTGAGATAGCTACTGATGATGTTGTCCCGATATGCGGCTTCGGCGGTGAGCATGTCGCCGTCGGGGAACAACAACTCCTGGACGCGAACGCGGTCCTGCGCGAGTTCGGTCAGGTGCTCATCGGACCGCTGCAGGAAGGTCGCGAACTCGGGCGAGTAGCCCAGGTCGGCACACACTGCGAACAAGTCGGGACGAGCCGGCGCCGGTACCGGACCCACGGCGCGATAGCCGTGCGCCGGGACGTGCTCGAGACAACCGTGTGTCGTGAGCTCGTCGAGCCAGCGCTGTAGCAACCACCGATGTCGCGGTGCGAATTCCAGACGCGTGGCGATCTCGTCCACGGTGTGGACGGCGCCATCCCGCAGTACCGGATCCAGGGTCTCCATCATCGCTCGCAGCCCGAAGGTGTCCAGATCCGCGCGTGCGGAGCGCATTCGGTCGGGATCCAGATCGGCTGGCACTGCGTGCGCCGCTGCCAGCCGCGCACGCTCGGCGATGTCCACGGGCTTCGTGGCGTGCACTGCTCGCGCCGGGCGCACCGATTCCGCGGGAACGTCGGGCTGTTCGGAGGATACAGGGCGTGCCGGTGTGCCCGTCCTCGCCGGAATCGGCGCGTGCGAACGGACCAGCCCCACGACGTCATCGACGGACGCTCCGCCGAGAAGCTGCGCGACGGGCAGGTCGTGACCGAACTCCCCGTTGACTCGTCGACGGAATTCCAACGCCTGCAGAGAATCCAGACCGATCGCGACCATCGGAACGGAGGTGTCGATGGTAGCGACGCGATCCACACCGATGACCTCTGCCAGCAGCTTCACCATGCGTCGCGGCAAGTCCTCCCCGGCACCGGGTGCATGGTCCGCGGCGGCCGGTGCAGCCAGCTGCGACAGCAGGGGCCCGTATCCGTATGCCTCGAGAGCGGAATGCGCGCGGCTCCAATCGAACGCCGCGACGATTGCATTCGTGTGGAGTCCATTCGATCCGAGTGCGATCGCGTCAGCGGGATTCATCGGAACGACGCCCGCTCCAGCGAGCTTCGCCGCGCCCGCGGCGCCGAGATCGAGATGTACCGTCCATTGCCCCCACTGCACCGAAACGCAATCGAGTCCCTCGGCCCGCAGCCGGTGCGCCATCGCATCGAGCATCCGGTTGGCGGCCGCGTAGACGACTTGTCCGCGTCCACCGATCGTCGCCGCCATCGACGAGCACAGCAGCACGCGGCAGTTCTGTGCGCGGGGGAGTACCTCCAGCACCTGCGAGATGCCGATGACCTTCGTCCGCAACGCCTGGTCGACCTTCTCGCTGGTGATCTGCGCCAGCTCGACATCCGCATAGTCGACCGCGGCATGAATGATCAGGTCCGCGGGCGTATCGCAATGTTCTTCCGCCAATCGCGAGACAGCGGACTTGTCGCGTACATCGCAGCGTATGGTGCGGATTTCGGCCGTACCCGTCCGGCGAATGCGGGCCAACTGGTCGGCGATCGCCGGGGTCTCACCTGATCTGCCCACCAGCGTGACGCGGCGCGCGCCGTTGCGGGCGAAGTGAGCGCAGAACTCCAGTCCGAGGTTGCCTGTGCCACCGATGATGACGACGTTCTCCGGCCGCGCGCCGAGCGCATCCGGAGTCATCCGTTCCGCATCGACGAGTCGCTTGGCGTACAAGCTGTCGCCACGCACCGCCAGTTCCGGTTCACCTGCGGTGTGTATCGCCGCGATGATCGCGCCGGCGGAATCCGGTCGCGTCTGTTCGGGCAACAGATCCAGATGGCGGAAGGCGACGCCGGGGTATTCGGCGCCGATGCACCGGAATCCCGCACTGGCCGCGGCGTGCACCGGGTGCGGCGGCGCGTCCTCGGCCACCACAGTTTCTCCGCCGGCCGTCAGCAGCCAGCAATCGGTCACTTCGCCACCCAATCCTGGCCACCACGATCGCAGTCCGAAGAATTCGGCGGTTCGCGCCACGGCGCTGTGGTCGTCCAGCGGCCCGGGGTTGGCGAGCAACACCACGACTGTGTCGACATCACCGCTGTCGCCGTCGTTCTCGATGTCGATCATGCGCGCCGTGGCGCCGTAGTTCTCCGCTTCGGCGCACAGCGCCGAAGCGAGTTCCGCACAGGCGCCGGTGTGATCGATGAGGCCGAGTTTGCGTGGCGGGACCAGTGAGCGTTGCACCAACCGCACCCAATCCTCGACCAGCAGTTGTGCGGGTGTCGCGGCGGCATTCTCCGGGTTGCCGGTGACCTGCTCGGTGACCGATGACGCGGCGGCGTGCTCGGCCGGTGGGGTAACCGGCCCGGCCGATGCGGCCGAGGGGGAGTTGTATGGCAACCACAACCGCAGCTCGTTCATCCGCACATTCGGGAAGTCGGGCAACGGCAGCGGAATCGTTTTCTCGGATTCGGTGCGCAGCCGGTCCCACGAGTAGTCCACGTCGCTGATCGCCAGAACCGCCAGATTTCGCGCGAATTCGCTCAGATCGGTGGCGGTACGACTGGACGTACCGGTCACCGTGGCGCTGTGCTCGGCCGCGACAACGCTCAGATTCTCCTGGATCGACAGCTGCAACGTCGGATGTTCGGCGAGTTCGACGAAGGTGTCCACCTGTCGTGCGACCGCCGCGGCGACCGCCTTGTCGAATCGGACGATGTTGCGCAGATTCCAGAACCAGTACTCGTCGACGGGCAGGTCGGAGGTGATCGGGCCGCCGAGCGTGGCCCCGATGCACTCGATCTTCGTCTCGCTGAAGTAATGGCTGCTCAGCCTGCTCTTCACCGCATCCCGGACGTCGTCGCCGAGCTGGTTGATCGAACTGGTATGCGCGGGGTACCGGACGCGGATCACCCGGGCGAAGGTGCCACGCTCGGTGAGCGTATCCACGACGTCCTGCACTGTGCCGCGGTCACCCGATATGCCGACCATGTGCGGAGAATTGATCACCGACAACTGCGCCCATCCCGAGCGGCGCGCGAGCAAGTCCTCGCATTCGTCGCGGTCGGCGGCGACGACCGCCATCGCGTAGTCATCGGAGGCGATCCCGTCCACGGCGTGTGCCCGCGTGCCGACGATGAGGATCGCATCGGCCAGCGTCATCTTGCCCGACACATACGCCGCCGCGATCTCGCCCTGGCTGTGCCCGATCGTGACGTCGGGTTCGATGCCCACGGCCCGCCACATCGCGGCGAGCGCGGCCATCTGCAGGAACAGCGCAGGTTGCACGATTCCCGCGCTGTCGTCGGCCGGGAAATCCTCATCGAGAACGTAGGTCAGCGGCGACGCGCCGAAGAGTTCGTGGAAGATCTCGTCACAGCGGTCGGCTTCGGCACGGAACGCGGGGGAGCCTTCGTAGTAGAGCCTGCCCATTCCGGGGCGCTGACCGCCTTGCCCCGGGAATACGAACGCGCGCCGGCGGGGCGTGGCGGGACCGTCGTTACGGACTACCGCAGGGTGCGCAGTGCCCTCCGCGACGGCCCGCAGCGTGGTGGCGAGGTCGTCTCGGCCGGTGACCATAGCCACGGCTCTGTGTCGGCGCGCGACCCGGGTGCGGAACAGCATCTCCGCGACGCGGCGTGGTGATGCCTCGGGACGATCCGTGACGTAGGAGAGGATGGCCGCGGCCTCGTCTCGTAGCAGGTCAGGCGTATCCGCCGACAGGAGAACCGGAATGGTGCCGTCGGGCAGTCGATAGTCAGAAATCGTCGCGCTCCTCACGAACGGGCATCGCAATGATTGCGTGCGCATTGGCTCCGCCTGCGCCGAACGAGGACACGGCGCCGTAGCGCGCGCCGTTCGTCGGCTCCCACGGCAGCAGTTTCGTGGCCAGCCGCAGGCTCGACCGATCCCAATCCACTTTCGTAGTCGGGTTCTCCGAGAACAGGCTCGGCGGGATATGACCGTGCTCGCCGGCCAGCAGCAGCTTGATCAATCCGAGCATTCCCGCTGCGGCCTGCGCGTGTCCGGCGTTCGATTTCACCGAACCCAACAGCACATCGGCTCCCGCGCAGCCGTAGGTATTCTGCAGTGCGGTCAACTCGACCGGGTCGCCGGCGCGAGTAGCGGTGCCGTGCCCCTCGATCATTCCGACTTCGGCGGGGTCGATCCCCGCGATATCGATAGTTTTACGGATCAGCCGTTCCTGGGCATGCGCGCGAGGAACCAGGATGGGCTTCCCTTTGCCATTGTGGTTGGTAGCGGTGGCCAGGATGCGACCGTAGATACGGTGTCCCAGCCGACGGGCGCGCGCCTCGGGCTCGACGAGCACCACACCCGCGCCTTCACTCCACAGAGTGCCGGTGGCGTCGTCAGCGTACGACCGGCAATGCCCATCAGCCGAAAGGGCGTTGTTCTTCGCGAATTCGTAGAACGCCACCGGCGATCCCATCACGCAGACGGCGCCGGCGAGCGCCCATTCGCATTCTCCCGCTCGTACTGCCGCGGCCGCAAGATGCAATGCGGTCAATGACGACGCGCAGGCGGAGTCGATACACATCGACGGTCCGCCCAGACCCAGGCAGTGTGAGATCCGGCCCGCGACGCCCAGTTGTCCGAAGCCGACGATCCGATGTCCGCTGTAGGCGTTGACCTCCGCGGCTCGCGGGCCGTATTCCATCGGAGATGCGCCGATGAAGCAGCCGCCGTCCTCGCCGTCGAGCGCGCCGGGATTGATTCCGGCGTTTTCCAGTGCCTTCCACGCAACCCGCATGCCGACCCGCTGCTGTGGGTCCATCGCAATGGCTTCCCGTTGCGTGATGCCGAAGAAGGAGGGATCGAAGGCCGCTGCGCCGTCGAGGAATCCGCCCGCGTCGCGGACCTGTCCCCATCCGTCGATGCGGGAAACGGACAGCAGATCATCGAGCGGCCAACCCCGGTCGCGCGGGAACGGGCCGACCAGTTCCCTCGATTCGGCAAGCGCGGACCAGAACGAACGAGGGCTGTCGATTCCGCCCGGCGCCTCGACGGCCATTCCGGAAATGACTATTCCTTCACGGCTCTCGGCCGTCGCTGTTGTCATGACAGATCCCCGTTACTCACGCTGTCCGCTCGGGTTGCGCGCACGGCGCCAACAAATCCGCGATAGCGCCGGCGTGGTCGTTCAGATAGAAGTGTCCCCCGTCGAACATCGTGACCTCTATTTCCTCGGCGTGTTTGGCCCAGCCGTAGAGATCTCGCATCGTGACGACCGGATCCTGGTCACCGCAGATCGCGTGGATGCGCGTTGTCACCTTGACGGTTTCGGCGCAGGAATAGGCATCGAATGCCTGGTAGTCGCGTTTGATGACCGGCAGCGCCATCTTCATGACCTCCCGGTTGGCGAAGACATCGGCGCTGGTGCCTTCCAACATGCCGAGGTGATCGAGTATTTCCTGGTCATCGGTCGGATGCGGTGGTTTGTCCGCGGCGTGGCAGGGCGCGACCGCCGCCGAGATCGTGAGTTGTCGCACGTCGACACCGGCGGCTTCGGCAAGCCGGACGAACTCGAACGAGATCAGCGCTCCCATGCTGTGGCCGAATGTGATGATCGGCACACCGCGGTTGTATTCCGATTGCCGGAATTCGGCGAAGGCCCCTGCGGCGATTTCCGGGAGGGTGGCCAACGCTTGCTCTGTCGCTCGATCCTGGCGCCCCGGGTATTGGAAGACGATGACGTCGAAATTCCTGCTCAATGCCTGAGAGAAGACGCGGTAGGAGGATGCGCCGGCGCCCGCATGCGGAAAGATCAAGAGTGGGAGGAGTTCAGCTGAATTCGGCTTGTGGAACTGCCTGATCCAACTCGGTCTGCGCTGCATGTACTACTCCACATCTCGATCGCTCTCGCTCGACGATCCGCACCAGGATGGCCGCACATCGAGCGCCGGAATCGAAATCCCGTGCCCTCCTGCATACGGTCCGCTGTGGCGAGCCTCGAGCCGAATGATAGGTAAGGCTATCATAACTTGGACGACTGTACGTGTCTGCGCGGGTATTGCGTTGCGGGCCATGGATCTCCGCGTTCCGGCGGGCATCGGGTCGCCGCCGGACCTGGTCGGACGCGGACCGCCTGGCGGGGCAATATTGTGTAGGCTAACCTAAGTCGCTAGGTTGAGCGGGCCTGAGGGATATCAGGTGCAAGGCAACAGGTAGGTGAGTTCGATCCGCACTGTCGTTGTGTTGCTGATGTCCGAGAACAACCGCTGAGGAGTCGGCTTCATGTCGGAGAAGACACAAGCGCCCGTGGCCGCGCGTGATTCGGCGGCGCTGCCGGAAATCGAGGACGTGCTCGCGTTGAGCCCGTTGCAGGAGGGCCTGTTCTCCCTGGCCGAATTGGCCGGCGCGGACGATCTCTACATCATGCAGATCGAGATCGAGATCACCGGTCCGGTCGATGTGGCGCTGTTGCGCCGCAGCGTCGAGGCGATCGTGCGGCGGCACGCCAACCTGCGTGCGGTGTTCTGGGACCGGGATCTGCCCAGGCCGGTGCAGATCGTGCCGCGCTCCATCGAGCTGCCGTGGTTCGAACGTGCGGCTGACGCACGGGGATTCGCCGCCATCGCGGAATCGGAAGCGCGTCGCGGTTTCGACTTGGAGCGCGGCCCGGCCTTGCGGGTCGTGCTCGCGACGCTGCCCGACGGGTCGCGCAGGATGATTCTGACCGCGCATCACATCCTGATGGACGGATGGTCACTCGGCGTGTTCTTCCGCGAGGTCTTCGCGGTGTATCAGGCGGGTGGGTCAGCCGCCGCGCTGCCCGCGCCCCGGCCCTACCGCGACTACATCGGCTGGCTTTCGGCCCGCGACAGCGACGCCGACCTGCGCCTGTGGGCCGAGTACCTCGGCGATGTCGAGCCGCTCATCCTCGGTGACCGCTCATCATCGATCGTCAACACGATCGTGCCGGAAGTTCACAAGCTGACGCTCGACGCGGTCGACACCGACCGGGTACGGCGCTGGGCGGGCGCGCACGGACTGACCATGAACACCGTGGTGCAGTTCGCCTGGGCTCTCGTGCTGGGCAGGCTCACCGACCGTCGCGAAGTGGTGTTCGGCACCACCGTCTCGGGACGACCCGATGAACTGTCCGGCGTAGAGACGATGATCGGGCTGTTCATCAACACCATCCCCGTGCGAATCCAGCTGGGCACGGGAGAATTCGATGCCGACCGGGTCGCCGGAACCTGCGCGCAGCTGCAGCGCGAGGCGGCGGCGATGCGGGACATCGGTTACTTGAGCTTGTCGACCATCCAGCGCGCGGTAGGCCGAGGCGCGCTCTTCGACACCCTTTTCGTCTTCGAGAACGCCCCGGTCGCCGACGTGTTCGGGACGATCACCACGACCGATGGCGCCCGATTTCAAATGTCGGTATCGCAAGGCCTCACTCACTACCCGCTGGCGGTGGTGTCGTATCTGCTGAACGGCGAGTTGTCGGTGGGAGTCGAGGCCGTCCCCGCGTTGCTCGGCCAGCTGTCGGTCTCGGATCTGGTCGCCCGGCTCGTCTCCGTCCTGCGTCGGCTGCCAACCCTCGGCGAGGCGGATCGGGGTGCGTTGGATGTGCTGTTGCCGCACGAACGTCCAAGTCCTCCGGAGCGAACGGCGCAGGACGTACTCGGCGCGACGGTGCCGGAGCTGTTCGCCCGTCAGGTCGCGGCGACGCCGGACGCTCTCGCGCTGACCACCGAAAACGAGCGGTACACCTACCGCGAGTTGTCCGAGTCCGCGTCCCGCTTGGCGACTGCGTTGACACAGCGCGGGATCGGCGCCGAAGACGTCGTCGCACTTGCCTTGCCGCGATCCGCGCGGTCGATCGTAGCGATCCTGGGGGTGCTCGCCACCGGGGCCGCGTACGTTCCGGTCGACATCGACCTCCCTTCTTCGCGCATCGAATCCATTGTGCGCCAATCCAAGCCGTGCCTGGCGCTGGTAAACGGCGGGGGCGCCGCCGCACTGGCGGAAGTCGCCGGCCTTCCCCCAGTGCTCGCAGTGAGCGACGCGCTCGACACGCCAGGTCCGGCGACGGCCTCACCAGCGTTCGAGCCCGCGCAGTGTGCCTACTTGATCTTCACGTCCGGTTCGACAGGAGAGCCCAAGGGCGTGATGGGTACCCACGCGGCGCTGGTGAGCTACTTCGCCGACCACCGCGACCGGGTCTACCGGCCTGCGGTGGCCCGATTGGGTCGGCCGTTGCGGATCGCGCACGCCTGGTCGTTGAGTTTCGACGCCTCCTGGCAGCCGCTGATCGGGTTGCTCGACGGCCATACGATCCACCTGTTCGATGCCGAGGACATGCGGGACGCGCAACGGCTCGTCGACGGCATGAACCTGCACCGAGTGGACATGATCGACACGACCCCTTCGATGTTCGCTCAGTTGGCGGCAGCCGGGTTGATCGATGATCGTGGCACCACCGGACCTGCGGTCCTGGCGTTGGGTGGCGAGGCCATCGGGGTGCCGTTGTGGAAACAGCTGTGTGCGCTGCCGAACACCGCGGTGTACAACTGCTACGGGCCTACCGAGACGACGGTCGAGGCCGTGGTCGCCTCCGTGGCCGACGCCGCCGCGACGCCGGCGATCGGCGCTCCGACCGCGGGCATGACCGGATACGTCCTCGATTCGGGGCTTCGGGCGGTCCCGGACGGTGTCGTCGGTGAGCTCTACCTGTCCGGCGCGCAGCTGGCCCGCGGCTACGTGGGGAAGTCGGGTGTCACCGCGGAACGATTCGTCGCGGACCCTTTCCGCCCCGGTGAGCGGATGTATCGCACCGGAGATCTGGTCCGGCGGTTGTCCTCCGGTGCTCTGGCGTATCTCGGACGCGCGGACGGCCAAGTGAAGATTCGCGGCTACCGCATCGAGATCGGTGACATCGAAACCGCGCTGCTGTCGTCTCCGCGGGTGCGTGCGGCCGCGGTGATCGCGGTACGTCGCCCGAGCGGGCCGACCCTGGTTGGGTTCGTGGTCGGCGCGGACTGCACGACCACGCAGGTGCGCGCGGACCTCGCCGAGCGCTTGCCCGCATACATGATTCCGCAGCGCATTCTGGCCCTCGACGCCCTCCCGGTGACCGCCAACGGCAAGCTCGACGCCCGGCAACTGGAGGCGATAGCGCGGGAAGCGCTGTCCGGCGCAGGGGCAGAAGCCCCGAAGACCGAGACCGAACGGAGCCTCTGCACTGTGGTCGCCGAACTGACCGGGGGCGCGAAGCCCGGTGTCGAGGACGATCTGGTCGAGTTCGGCCTCGACAGTATCGTCGCCATCTCATTGGTGAACGCCCTGCGCGGGAGGGGAATATCGACCAGCCCGCGGATGGTGCTCACCGCGGGCACGATCCGGGAACTGGCCGCGCGGATCGATTCCGGAGCGACACCGAGCCGCGCGGCCACGGCGGAGGACTACGGCGCCGTCGGCCGAGTCCCCATCCTGTCGTGGATGCACGAGCACGGCGGATATCGCAGATTGTCGCTGTGCACCCTGCTGGAGCTTCCCCAGGAAGTCGACCAGCCGACACTGGCGGCCGCCCTGCAGTCCGTCCTGGACGGTCACGACCTGTTGCGGTCCCGCTTCAGCGAGACCGCCACCGGATACGACCTGCACACCCGCGAGCCGGGTTGTGTCCGCGCGGCCGAGATCCTGACTCGGGTGGAGGAGGGCGCGGACTTCCGGGAGACCCTCGCGACCCACGCGCGCAGCGCCGCGGCGCAGATCGACCCGCTCGCCGGTGACCTGGTGCGCGCGGTCTGGTTCACCCGATCCGAGGCTCCCGACCTGCTCCTGCTTTCGATTCATCACGTCGCGGTCGACCCGGTTTCCTGGTACATCATCTGCGCCGATCTAGCTGAGAGCTGGGCCCGGTTCACCCCGCAGGACCATACCGCCGCCGCGCGGATCCCGGCCTTGGATACACCGGGCGAGTACACCGGATACCGCTTGTGGGCGGAGCGGATCCGGGCGCGCGCCGGCGCGCCGGACGTTGCCGCCCAGCGCGAATACTGGCTGCGCCAGTCCGCCGGACCGGATCCGGTGCTCGGTGCTAGGCGTCCCGATCCGAAGACCGACACGCTGTCCTCGTGTCACGTCCACCCCGTGCTGGTCCCGGTCGAGACTACGGCCGCGATTCTCGATGGCCTCGTCGGCGAGCTCGGCGTCCGCGAGTTCCTTCTCGCCGCGCTCACCATGACTTTGGCGACTTGGCGCGTCTCGCGTGGCCAGGATCCGACCGGCGGGGCATATGTCGCGATGGAAGGCCACGGTCGAGAAGACGCGTTGCTCGGCGAAGATATCGATACGTCGCGCACGGTCGGTTGGTTCACCAGCATATTCCCGGCGCGCTTCGGGGCGGGTACGGATTACGTGGATATTGTCGCGGCACAGGACGAACCGGCCAGCGCGAGGGCACTGATCGATGCCATCGCCGCACAGCTGGCCGAGATCCCGAATCGGGGTCTGGATTACGGCGTGCTTCGCTATCTCGAGGAAGTACCCGAACTCGTCGGTGCACCGGAGCCGCAGGTGCTGTTCGACTATCTCGGGCGCCTCGATCTCGTCGGTGCGAACAAGCCGTGGACGCCGGTGACCGATACCGACCTGCTCGAGCGACTTCCGATGTCACCCGAACCCGCATTCCCGCTTCGGCACGCGATCGACGTGATCGCGGCCGTGCACGCGACCCCGGCGGGCCCGCAGTTGGTCACTCTGCTGCGCTGGAGCGACGCCGTGTTCACCGAAGCCGACGTGCATCGGTTCGCCGGAATATGGCGCGCCGCCGTCGCATCGCTCGAACGCGCGTTGTCGCCGATCTCGGTCGACCGCACAGCGGTTTCCGACCTGTGATCCGCCGGCCCGCAAGCTCCCCCGTCGATTGAAGGACGACCATGTCAGAAGATATTCTCGAGCGTCGGAAGCAACTACTGCAGCAGCGACTGCGTGCGCAGAACCTGCAGGCGCCTACACCGACAACCGTGCCTGCCCGAAGCGGTGGCGAGCCGAGCCCGCTTTCGGCCGCGCAGCGCCGCATGTGGTTCGTGCAGCAGCTCGATCCCGGCGACACCACGCTGAACGTGTGCGTCGCTTACCGCTTGGACGGTGAGCTGGAGCCCGAACGGCTCCGTGCGGCGTGCGCCACCGTGGTGGCCCGGCACGAGATCCTGCGTACCACCTACCACGTCGACAAGTCCGGCGAGCCGTATCAGGTCTCTCGCGCCGAGGCCGAGTTCTCCTGGCAGGAGCATGACCTCACCGAACTGCCGGAAAGCGGCCGGAGCCGGCGGATCGAAGTACTCGCGCGCCGGGAGTTCGCTCGTCCCTTCGACCTGTCCTCCGATTCGCCACTGCGTGCGACGCTGGTGCGTACCGGCGCGGCCGAGCACGTCCTCATCTTGGTCGTCCATCACATCAGCTGGGACGACGATTCCTGGCCGGTGTTCTTCGCCGAGATGAACGCGGGCTATCGCGATGCCGTGCTGCCGGAGATCCGCGCGCAATACGTGGATGTCGACGCTGCCGGGCAGGACGGGGAAATCGTCGCCGCCGATCTGGATTATTGGCGCGCCGAGTTGATTCCTCTGCCCGAGCGACTAGAGCTGCCAGGCAAACACGCGGGAAGCGCGCGGTCGAAGAACGCGGGCCGTTGTGTGCGACGACTGGCGCCGGAGCTTCTGAGCAGGGTCGCCGCCATCGGGCGGGAGCACTCGGCGAGCCCGTTCACCGTCCTGCTGACGGCTTTCGAGGCAGTGGTGCATCGCTACACGGCGGCGACGGATTTCCTCGTATCGGTACCGGTGACCAACCGCACCGGCCGCGGCGCCGAGGCCCTCATCGGCTACTTCGGTAACACGGTGCTGATCCGCGCTACCCCCGATGGTGACGAGACCTTCGCCACCCTTCTCGATGCGACCAAAGCCACCTCCCTCGACGCATTCGCACACCAGCGTGCCGGCGTAGATCAGGTGATCCACGCGGTGAGCCCCGAACGAGTGGCCGGACGAGACGGCTTGGCACAGCTCGTCCAGCTGAGTTTCACCACGCGCAGCGCCGCCAATGGGTTCCGACTCCCCGGAATCGAGTGCACCGAATTGGCGCTGGGCAGCGCGGTCGCCCAAGAGGAACTGGGCCTGATGGTGATTCTCGATGACGCGGAGCCTCGCGTCGAGGCCACCTATCTGATCGACGAACTGGACGAGCGCCTCATCGAGCAGTTCCTCGACCACTACATCCAGCTGCTCGACAGCGCACTGCGCGAGCCGAACCGGCGCCTGCACGACATCGACATGCTCGGCGCCGATCGTGCCGACGTCCTCGAAGCCTCGCATGGCACGCTCGTCCCCGAGCGCCCGACCACGGTGGTCGCCCTGCTGGAGGACCAGGTCGCCGCGATGCCCGAACGTGTCGCGGTGGCTTCGGACGAGGTCGAACTCAGCTTCCACACGCTGAACCAGCGTGCGAATCGGCTGGCGCACTGGCTGATCAGCCACGGTATCGGCGCCGAGGATATCGTCGCGCTGAGAATGGCGACCTCCGTCGAATTCGTCGTCGGGACCGTGGCCACGCTCAAGGCAGGCGCGGCCTATCTGCCGATCGATCCCGCCTACCCGGAGGAGCGGATCGACTATCTGCTCGGCGACGCCAGGCCGAGACTCACCCTCGATGCCGAGGCATTCGCTGCGGCGGAAGGGGCCGCGGCGGCGCTGCCCGACACGAATCCGCTCGATTCGCAACGGGTTGCTCCGTTGCGACCGTCGAACACCGCGTACGTGATCTACACCTCTGGTTCCACCGGCAGGCCGAAAGGTGTCTGCGTTCCACACGAGGCGATCGCCGAGCATCTGACGAGCTTCGTCGCGCAGTGGGACCTCACCGCGCAGGACCGGGTATTGCAATCGACCTCGGTGAGTTTCGACGCATCGGTGGCGGACATCTTCCTCACCTTGGTGGCGGGCGCACGGGTGGTCATCCCGAAACCGCACGCCTACCGCGATATTCCCTACGTCGCGGACCTGGTAACCCGCCACGAGATATCAGTGCTGCACATGGTGCCCTCGATGCTGGCGACCTTTCTGATGCTCCCCGACGTCAATGACTGGCGGACACTCCGGCACGTCCCGGTGGGCGGCGAGGCGTTGCCTGGCGAAGTTGCCGACCGGTTCACCTCGCTCTTCGACGCCGAGTTGCGCAACCATTACGGGCCCACCGAAGCGGTTGTGTGCTCCACGCACATGGCGGTCGAGGGACCGCAGGGTACCGGGATCGTGCCGATCGGCGTTCCGAATCGCAACGTCTACGTCTACCTTCTCGATGATGCCTTGCAATTGGTGCCCAACGGCGTGGTCGGCGAGATCTACCTCGGCGGTCGCCAGCTGGCCCGCGGCTATCTGCATCGCCCCGGCCTGACCGCGGAACGCTTCGTCGCCGATCCGTTCCTGCCGGGCGGACGGCTGTACCGCACCGGAGACCTCGCCCGCCGCAACGCCGCCGGCGAGCTCGAATTCGTCGGCCGCGCGGACGAACAGGTCAAGGTGCGCGGATATCGGATCGAGCTAGGCGAGGTGGAAGCCGCGCTCACCGACCACAACGATGTCGCACACGCCGTCGTGGTGGTCACCGAGCACGAGTCGCTCGGTCCCATTCTCGCGGCCTACCTCGTGCCCGTGCCGGCCGCCGACCTCGACATCGACGCGGTCCGCGCGCATATCGCGGCAACATTGCCCGAGTACATGGTCCCGATGGCATTCACGGTGATCGACGAAATCCCGCTCACCGCGCACGGGAAACTCGACAAGCGCGCGCTGCCGACACCCGCACCGACGCTGGCGCGCACCTACCGGGAGCCACGGACGCCGACCGAGATCCGGGTGGCCGACCTCTACCGCAAGCTGTTCGACCGCGACCGGATCGGTGCCGACGACTCCTTCTTCGAACTCGGTGGCCACTCGCTGCTGGCGGCGCGGCTGATCTCGATGATCCGTGCGGAGTTCGGTATCGAGATCGACATGCGGGTTCCGTTCGACACCCCGACCGTCACCGGGCTGAGCGCGCATCTTGTCGCCCAGTTCCTCGACGAGTTCGGCGTCGACATCGATGAGGTCGCCGCATTCGACGAGCCGGGCGGTGAACCGGCCGGGGAGACCGAGACCGTTGCCGAGGCTCGGATATCCGCCCGGCCGGATCTGGTGCGACGGCCGCGGCCGGAACATATCCCGCTGTCCTACT
Source organism: Nocardia asteroides (assembly GCA_019930625.1). Classification (NCBI taxonomy): domain Bacteria; kingdom Bacillati; phylum Actinomycetota; class Actinomycetes; order Mycobacteriales; family Nocardiaceae; genus Nocardia; species Nocardia asteroides. The sequence continues at coordinate 908,016 of CP082844.1, read as the reverse complement.
CGCAACGGGTGTACTGGTTGCAGCGGCGGCTCGAGGGCGCGATCGACGGCGAGAACGTCGCTTATCCGCTCCGTTTCGACGGTCCGCTCGACCTCGAAGCCCTCCGTAGCGCCATCGATGACGTCGTGGCCCGCCACGAGTCGCTGCGCACCACGTTCCCGGAGCACGAAGGAACGCCGTACCAGCAGGTGCACCCGGCCGGCCCGGTGCCGGTGCCCACCATCGAACTCGGCGGTGGGGCGCTCGATGCCGCCGCCGAACTCGAGGGGGAGCTGGCACAGGACGCGGCTTACGTCTTCGATCTGCAAGGCGAACCGCTGTTGCGACTTCGCCTGTTCATCCTCGATCCGCAGACGCATGTGCTATCGATCCTGATGCACCACATCATCGCCGACCGGCGCTCATGCCAGATCTTCGTCGCCGATCTCACGCGGGCTTATCGCGCCCGGTTGCGCGGCGAATCGCCGGACTGGCCGGAACTCGGCATCCAGTTCGCCGATTTCGCGATGTGGGAGCGCGAGGTCTTCGACCGAGGGCCGGGGCGCGGCGAGGTCAGCGCGTACGGGCAGGCGTTGCTCGATGATTGGCGCGAGGCGCTGGCCGGAATGCCGGACGAGATCGCCGTCGCCCACGACCGGCCGCGTCCACCGGTGCTCGGACACAACGGCCTGAGTACCACCAGAGTCGTCCCCGCGGCCACCTGGCAGATCGCCAAGGCGCATGCCGAGGCGGCCGGCGCGACCGACTTCATGCTGTGCCAGGCGGTGAGTGCCGCGACCGTGCACGCGCTCGGTGGGGGCGAGGACCTGCCGATCGGCGTCGCCGTAGCGAATCGTCTCGACGCGGTGACCGAGGACATGATCGGGCTGTTCGCCAATATGGTGGTACTGCGCAACGACCTATCCGGTGACCCGACGCCGCGCGTGGTGCTCGGCAGGGTGCGTGACTCGGCGCTGGACGCCATCACCAGGCAGGGCGTGCCCTTCGAGCGGTTGGTCGAAACGCTCAACCCGCCCCGGTCGCTGTCTCGCAATCCGCTGTTCCAGGTGGTGATGCACTTCCGCAGCCGCGTGCAGCCGACCGACCTCACCGAGGACGGCGCGACGGTCGTGACCAGTATCGCCAAGTACTACGAAGTCTCGTTCATGGACTTCCACCTCGACTACACCGCGGAGGCCAACGGTGACCTGACGGCGCGGGTCGTGGTCAATTCGGATCTCTATGACGCGACGACCGGCGAGATCTTCGCTGATGTGCTGGTGAAGGTGATCGAAGCCTTCACCGAGCAGCCCGATCGAGCGCTCGGTGAACTGGATATCCTGCCGGATGGCTGGGATGCCACCAGATCTGTCGTACATCAGGCATCGACCGCGGTGGCGTCCGATCATCGGGTCGAAACCGCGGCCGCATCGCTGGAAACCGATACCGAGCGCACCCTGGCTTCGATTCTCGAACAGCTTCTCGACATCACCGATATCGGTCGTGAAGACGGCTTCTTCGCACTCGGCGGCGACAGTGTCATCGCGATCCAATGGGCCGCCAGGGCCGGCGAGGCAGGGCTACCGCTGGCGCCACAGATGGTGTTCGAGTATTTCACCATCGCGGAGCTGGCCGCCGCGGTGGACGACGCCATCGCGAATCCGCCCACCGCCGAGTCCTCCGAGCCGGAAAAGGAGGATCGCCATCACGCCCCGATGTCGGTTTCCGGCCTCGATGACGACGCGCTGCGGGCATTGCGCGAATCCTGGTCGGCGCGAGGCTGACCGCCCGCGTTACCGAAAGACGAGGTCCCAGCGCTTTTCGGCGCTGGGACCTCGTATTATGTTGTGCCTGGACAGGGATCGTTCGCGAGCGAGCGAGTCAGCGCGGTGGCGCCGAACCGACGATCATGCTGCCGACGCTGCACTCCTCCAATTCATCGACCCCCGCCGCCGCGACGAAAGCGGCGGTGTCGCCGAACCCTTGGGCGCATGCGCCGAGGCCCATGGCGGTCGCCGCCAGATAGAGCGTCTGCATCAGGACGCCGACATGTTTGAGAATAACGGCGTAGGCGACCTGCTCGTAGGTCCACATCACCCGGCCGGACCGTGCCGCCATGACGAGGAGAACCTGAGGTTCGGCGCCGTTGGTCAACGTCGCGGACGTGGACTTCAAAAGCCGGACTACCGCGGGCGAATCCGCCGCCGCGACCGGCCGCAGCACATGGTCGAACGAGTCGTAGTGGTACATCCCGGGTGCAAGACCGGCGACATTGCGCACGATCGGATAGATCTCCAGTTCGTAGACGCTGCCGCCCGAGGGGTAGGGGCGTGATACCAGTTCCTCCCCCTCGCCTGCCGGGCGCGTACTGCGGGTCCGGGCCGTTCGGTAAAGCAATTCGGCCAGCTGATCGCTGGTGATCGGCCGCGCGTCATCGAAAGCTCTGGTCGAAACTCGGTCCTCGAGCACCGTCGTCAAGGTCGGGTCATCGACCCTTGCGGCCGCCAGATCGGGGACGGTCAACGCGACCGGCTCGCCGGGATAGTTCGCCTTGCGTGCCGGTGGCTGCGCGAACCTGCCCTTCGCCCACTTGGTGGGGCCGAAGTTCTCCCAGGTGATGGTGCGGTCACCCAGGGTGCTGCGGCGATGGAACCACAGATCCGGCGGGTTCCAGCTGCGTGTGGTGAACTCCTGGTCCTCAGCGTCCGAATCCGTGACCAGGAAGCCGCACCAGTGCAGATCTTCGGTGAACCGCGAGATGAGCGCGATCGGCAGATCGATATCGGCCGCGGCAGGGTGATCGAGCAGTGTAAGCAGGCGTAGATCGTGGATGCGCAGGTCGCACCACGCCAGCGGGTGTTCCAGTACGAAGCCGTTCGAGTCCCGGTGCAGCACGGCGAACTTCGACAGCGTCACCCGTTCACAGACCGGCGCTGCCGGTCGTGGGCCGGGCAGTGCGAACGGACGGATGGTGTAGAGGTCGCGCCCGCTGTCGCGCACCGTGACAGTCAACCAGCCACCGCTGGCGAGCCGGTCCATCAGGTCCGTGACCTCAGCTCCGCCCGCTGCCGTGGACATCTCCGACACTGTCGCGGGGCCGCGGTTGAGCGCCTTCAGCGCTTGGAGCTGGCCGGCGGGGAGGCCGGTCAGCTTCTCGTTGCGCGGCGGATTCAGCAGAATCGCGCCCGTGGGCATCGTCAGGCAGGTGGCGTCCTCCCGCAAGGCGAACCTGGTCTGGTCGGGATATCTGACGGCGGGCAAACCGCTAACCTCCGCTTGTCGAACCAATTCGATCGGTGCGCTGCCTATTTCGAGGCCGCGGCGAACGCGGGCGAGATCTTGTCCAGGATGTAGGGCACCGAGAGCGCGGTCGGCTGGTTCACGGCGCTGATCTCCTGGGTGGTCAGGAACACGACCGAGCCCTTTTTCACGGCGGGCAGCTCGGCGTATCCCGGCAGGTTGCGATAGGCCTCATCCATGCCGGGGGAGTAGCCGGCCAACAACAGATCAGCGGTGAGTTCGTCGGCGCGCTCCGGCGACAGTGCCAGACGACCCTGGCTGGAGGGCTGCTCGGTGAGATTCTTCGGGATGGTGAGACCGAGCTGGGCGAAGACCTTGGCAGAGCCGTCGTTCTGGTCGGTGAGCACCATCAGCTGGGTAGGCCCGCTAAGCCAGGTGCTGGCGAAGGTCTTGCCTTTCAGTCCTGGGTTGGTCGCGATGATCCCCTCGATCTTCTTGTCCACGTTCGAGATCACCGCACTCGCCTCATCCTGCTTGCGCAGCACCTTGCCCAGCGTGGTCACCTGGTCCTGCCACGGGGTGACGGTGTCTTTGGTAAGGCCGGGCAGAGTGGGCGCGACCTTGGTGAGCTCGTCATAGTTCTTCTGATCGGCGAGAAACGTGTCGGCGAGAATGAGATCAGGCTCCAGCGCGGCGACCTGCTCTGCGATATTGCCCATCGGGTTGAGAACCTTCGCGGATTCCAGTGACTTCGGCTCCCACGGGGGTGCGCTCTGGGAGACCATGGCGATGGTGTCGACGTAGCCGACCGGGTTCACGCCCAGCGCCAGCGTGGCATCCAGCCACTGGTTGCCGAGGGCAACGATCTTCTTCGGGGTTCCCTCGATGGTGGTTTCTCCACGCGCGTGGGTAATGGTGATCCGATCACCGGAAGCGGATTCGTCGTCCGACGAGCCGCACGCGGTGACGCCGAGTGTGAGTGCGCCGGCCAGCACGGCTACCGCCGCCCTCGCCCAAACGCGGGGTGCTCGAACACGCTTCATCGTTGAACCTCCTTCATCGGGGAACCTCCCCAACTCGGCGTACAGAGCCGAATTCAGCCAAGGCTAACCTATCTTCCGGGTGCCTGAGAAGGCGGTCCGAGCGGCTGACCTCATCCACCTGTTCGCCTGCACCAGGCTCGACAGACACCGGAGGCATGCGCTCGAGCATCGGTTGACCGAGTGACTCGGATTGATCCATGCGCGCGAAGCGCGGCTCGATTGGCCGCCTTGGGTGTGGGGTTCTACTGTGCACCACGATGACATCAACACCGCCCGCTGTGTTCGCCGCGACGATGGTCCTCGTGGTCCTCGTGTCCATCGGACGCTGGTTGCTGGTCAACGACGCCGTAGCGGACCAGCTGATCAATCGCGCACTGAGATGGGACGTCGCAGCCGTGCTGATCGGCTACCTGGTGGCTACGGTCGGGGGTGAGGCGGCGCTGGGGCAGCAGCTGTTCATGAGTCTCGGCGTTTTCGCGTTGGCCTATTCCTATGGCTTCGCCAGGCTGCTGGACGGTGCCAGCCCAGAGGGCGTCGGCGCGCGGCAACGCCGATACAACGCGATCGCGGCGATATTCGCACTGGTCACTTGGGTATGCGCGGTGTCGGAGCGGCTCGGCGCCGACCTGCGCTCGATCCTCGACTGGGAAGGGTTGCTGTGGTCGGTGTCGTGTTTGTTCACCGGCTGTATCGGTGTGCTGCTGGCTCGCGTATGCGTCCGGGAACTCCGGCTGGGGACGCCGGTCCTGCGGGAGCGACTGACGTACTCGGCGCTGCTCGTATTCGGGCTCTACTGCCTGCTGTCCACGACGGGTGGGATCGTCCAGGTCGCGGGGGGTGCTGTACCGGGCTCTCCCGGCCTCGGATGGGCTGTTGCCTCGATCGTCGCGTTCGGCTTCCTCGCGGCCCTCGTATCGATTCCACTGCTGGAGGCGCTGATGATGCGCGCCGGCTTGGATCGGGACGCTCGCTATTGCCGCCGATTGCAGCCCCTGTGGCGTGATCTCACTACGGCGGTTCCCGAAGTCGTTCTGCCGCAGCGCCATTTCGAGTCGGCATCACGCTTGTACCGGATGACCGTCGAGATCCAGGACGCGCTGATTCTGCTCCGGCAGTATGCGCCGACATCGGTCAACCAGCAGGTGGCGGCCGACCGTCGGCAAGCCATTCGCGTCGCCTCCGCGGCGCGTCTGCAACAGTGCGGCGCGATCGCGCCCGCGGCCCCCGGCGATCACGCGGACCAGCTCCGTTACCTGCTGGACCTTGCGCGCCGCTGGCCGCGCGGCGTCGATCCGGCGGGTGAGCGGGACGGTTCGGTTCACCCATCGGATGGCGACGGGCAGCACGGGCGACTGTTCGGCGGATGGCGCGGTCACCGAAAGGTCCGAACGTTTCTCCACCGAACGCTTCCGCACCGAACAGCGTGATAGGCGCTCGCCAATGGCCGAAGCCTGTAGCGGTGGTCGGCTATGGTGCGGATTCGTCACAAGCGGCTGCGACGGCGGTGGTATCCCAATAGAAGGGACGCACCTCGGCGATGCGGCCGTCCGTGAACCCGATCGTCTGCAGGATCGGGAAGTTGATCTCTCGGCCCGTCGCGCGTGCCCGTGCGCGTATCTCGGTGTGTACCACGGCGGTTTCGCCGGTCGCCAGGAATCGTTGCGCGAGCAGGTCGAAAACCTCCCAGGTCGCACTCATCGCGCGGAAGAACCGCTCCATGCCGTCGTGGCCGCGCCAGGTTCCGCCATACGGCAGGCTCTCGGCCTGATGCAGCACCACCGAAGGGTGGAAGAAGGGAACGAGCAGCGCGAATGAGGCGCTGCCCGGTCCTCCTGCCGCCAGGTACTCCGCTTCGGCCGCGTACATCCCCGTCAGCACGGTCATCGGGTCGGTCGTGGTCATGCGGTCAGTCTGGTGGTTCGGCGCGAGCATGACCGGCGGTAATCGGACGTCGCGCTGATCGGCCCGCGGCGGACCCGTCCCGCCACGCCTCGCCTGGCGGGAACCGCGGCGGCAGGATCGCCCGCCGCGACGGGCTCCTGGCGGGTGTCGTGGCGCAGGCCGATGGACATGACCTCGGACGGCTCATCCGAGTTCCCTATGGGTCCACCGTTCCGCTGCGTTCACCGAGTTGTCCACACCTGTGACGGTTGTGCACAGGGTTGGGAAATCAGCTGGTGGGCCACGATCTCGTGGTTGAGCCGCGAGGCATGCTCGGCGTATGCGACCAGGCTTGGAGCAATTGCGGGACAAGCAGTTCGGGGTGTTCACCGCGATGCAGATACAGCTCGAGTACAGCCGCGCCGAACTGCGCGCCCGGATCGATAGTGGTGAGTGGGTGCGGGTATTCCGTGGGGTGTACCGCGAGGCGGCTACCCCGGCGTCACCCGGCCTGCGGGTCGAGGCCGCGCGGTTGTCCTTGGGGCTGGAATCCCTGGTTGCCGCCTACCACACCGCCGCCGAGCTGCACGGGTTCGCCGTCTTGGACGATCGGCCGACCGACGTGCTGGGCATACGGGCCTCGCGCTCGCGTCGGCTCGTCGTGCATCGCGAGCGAGTCGATCCGGCGGAATTGGAACTGGTGCGCGGGACCGTCGCCACCAACGCCGTCCGTACCGCCGTCGACCTCGCTCGCACACTGCCCCGGATGGACGCGCTGGCAACGCTGCACGCGGCGCTGCGCAGGGGAATCCCACCCGCCGCGCTAGCCGTCGAACTCGACAAGCACGTGGGTCGGCGTGGTCGACGGCAGGCAGCCGAATTGATCGCGACCGCCGCACGCGGCATGTCGGCCGACGTCGGGTGGTCCGCTGGACCGACGCTCGAGCTCATGCGCGCCGGGGACCGAGAACCGGTTCCGACGGCCCGGGTTCCGGACGTCGGTCCAGAGCCGTGGGCGCCGCGAATTCGTCCGGGCCGCCGGCCGGCATCCCGCTGGGCGCGGGTTCGCCCCGCGCCCGCGGCTGCCACGCCTTTGAATCAGAAGGTGACGCGCTGATCGGCCGGCAGGAACAGCTTGTCGCCTTCCTTCACCTCAAAAGTCTCGTAGAACTCCGCGAGGTTCCGGACGACCTGGTTGCAGCGGAATTCCGCGGGGGAGTGGGTGTCGGCGGCGAGGTAGCGGACCGTCAGTTCCTTGGTCTGCTTCTCCCGCCAGCTGCGGGCCCAGGACAGGAACATGGTGCGGTAGTCGGGGTTGTCGATACCGCGGCGTTTCTCCGCGATGCGGAAGGCGGCCAGCGTGATCTGCAGCCCACGGACATCGGCGAGGTTCTCCCCGACGGTGAGCTCGCCGTTGACGTGCTGACTCGGCTCGAGGCCCTCCGGCACCAGCACGTTGTACTGCTCGACCAGTTGCTTGGCCTTGGCGTCGAACGCGGCGCGGTCCTCGGGTGTCCACCAGTCGCGGCGATTGCCGTCCCCGTCGTACTTGGAACCCTGGTCGTCGAAGCCGTGACCGATCTCGTGTCCGATGGTCGACCCGACAGCGCCGAAATTGACCGCGGGCAGGGCGTCTTTGTCGAAGAAGGGCGGCTGGAGATAGGCGGCCGGGAAGACGATCTGATTGGAGGTCGCCGAGTAGTACGCGTTCACCGTTTGCGGCGACATGCCCCATTCGGTCTTGTCGACCGGGGTGCCAAGGCGCGCGAACGCTCGCTTGACCTCGAAATCGTTGATGGCGAGCAAGGACTCGATCAGCTTGCCCTTGGTGATCTTCAGCTTGGAGTAGTCGACCCACTTGTCCGGGTAGCCGATCTTGGGATCGATCTTGTCCAGCTTCTCCAGCGACGCCGTCCTGGTCGCGGGCGACATCCAGGTCGAATTGGTGAAGTTCTCCCGATAGGCGGCGATCACGTCGGCCAGCATCTCCTTGGCCCGTTCCTTGGCGTCGGGCGGGAAGTGCTCGGCCACGTACAGTTTCCCGAGCTGCTCGCCGAGCTTGTCGTCGACGATCCCGACGCCGTACTTCCAGCGTTCCGGGCGCTCGTCCTGCCCGTTGAGCACCTTTCCTTTGAAATCGAAGTTGGCGTCGTTGATGGCCTTGGGAAGGTAGGGGGCAAACTCCCGCAGCACGTACAGCCGGAGGTAGTCCCGCCACGTCGCGATATCTACCTCGGTCCACAACTGGCCCGCCGCCGTGATGAAGGACGGCTGGTTGACCACCATCGTCGCGAACAGCTCGCGCGGGCGGTCGGTGTTCCCGGCCAGCCACGGATCCCAGTCGAAGCCCGGGGCGAGCGCGGTCATATCGGCCCAGCTGTACAAGTTGTAGGTCGCGTCGGTGTCGCGGTTGCGCACGTTGTCCCAGTGCGCGGATGCGATCCGCTTCTCCAGGTCGAACACCCGCTGGGCGATTCCGGCCGGATCGGCCCACCCCGCGCCCGCCGCGATGCGCTCGAGGAAGGTTCGGTACTGCGCGAGCACCTCGCCGTACTCCGGCTTCCGGTAGTACTGCTCGCCGAGTCCGAGGCCGGATTGGCCGACGGAGGGGATGTAGGCGTCGGAATTCTTCCGGTCGACGCCGATGCCGAGCCCGATCAGACCGCCGATCGGCAATTCGGCCATCACCTTCGCCAGGTCCGGCTTGGTGGCGGCTCCGTCGATCTTGGCGAACAACGCCGCCAGCGGGGTGACGCCGAGCCGTTCGATCTCGTCCCAGTCCAGGCGCGCGTCGTAGAGGTCCTTGATCTGCTGCGCTTCCGAGCCGGGCTCCGGATCCCGGATACCGTCGATGATCTCCCGCAGCTGCTGCTGTGTGCGCTCGGCCGCCTCGCTCGTGGAGCCGAAGGCGACCTTGTCCGGCGGCAGCTGGTATTCCCGCAGCCACTTCCCGTTGACGTGCCGGTACAGGTCGTCCTGCGGCCGGATCGTCTCGTCCGCTCCGGCGAGATCGACGCCGGTGAGCGTCCGGCTCGCGGGCTCGGCCTCGTTCGAGCACGCGACCAGCGCGGCGGCGGCGGGCACCGCTCCGAGTGCGATCAGGAAGGCACGACGATCCAGCTTCCCTGGACGACCGGTAGATGTCACGAGAATCCTCTCCCCGACGCGGCGTTGCCGCAGATGTACGAAGGCAGCCTTGCAGGACACGAGGCTACCGGCGCGGCGCCGGTCCAGCCCGGATTCGGGCACGGGCGCCGTTGTGTGTGTGTGTGGCCCGCGGGCTGCCCGGTCGCGCCCCCGATTTGGGAACGACCTGCGGATTCCCATACACTAGACCGGTTGCCTGCGGGAGCTGTGCCCGCAATCCGGCAGTGAACCCCCAGTGGTTGGTTCCGCGTTTCTTGCTCGAACCGAGAAAACCGCTGGCAGGCGCGCGTCCGGAGGGCAACCGACCATGCCCGTCGGGTCGGCAATCCGGCGTGCACATACGTCCAGGTCAAGGAGGACGCTGAAGTGATTCAGCAGGAGTCGCGACTGCGCGTCGCCGACAACACGGGTGCGAAGGAGATTCTCTGCATCCGCGTTCTCGGCGGTTCGTCGCGTCGCTATGCCGGTATCGGCGACATCATCGTCGCTACCGTGAAGGACGCCATCCCCGGCGGCAACGTGAAGCGGGGTGACGTCGTCAAGGCCGTCGTCGTGCGCACCACCAAGGAGCGCCGTCGTCCGGATGGTTCCTACATCAAGTTCGACGAGAACGCGGCCGTGCTCATCAAGGCGGACAACGACCCGCGCGGCACTCGCATCTTCGGCCCGGTCGGCCGCGAACTGCGCGACAAGAAGTTCATGAAGATCGTGTCGCTGGCTCCGGAGGTGCTCTGACATGAAGGTGCACAAGGGTGACACCGTGCTCGTCATCTCGGGCAAGGACAAGGGCGCCAAGGGCAAGGTCATCCAGGCCTACCCCAAGGAGAACCGGGTCCTCGTCGAGGGCGTGAACCGGATCAAGAAGCACGTCGCGAACTCCGCCAACCAGCGCGGCGCCTCCTCGGGCGGCATCGTGACCCAGGAAGCCCCCATCCACGTCTCGAACGTGATGGTCGTCGACTCCGACGGCAAGCCGGCCCGTATCGGCTACCGGACCGACGAGGAGAGCGGCAAGCGGGTCCGGATCTCCCGTAAGAACGGGAAGGACATCTGATATGACCACGACGGAAAAAGTGCAGCCCCGGCTGAAGCAGCGCTACCGCGAAGAGATCAAGGACGCGCTGAACAAGGAATTCGGCTACGCCAACGTGATGCAGATCCCGGGCGTGGTGAAGGTCGTCGTCAACATGGGTGTCGGCGACGCCGCCCGCGACGCGAAGCTGATCAACGGCGCCGTCGAGGACCTGGCCCTGATCACCGGCCAGAAGCCGCAGATCCGCAAGGCGACCAAGTCCATCGCGCAGTTCAAGCTGCGTGAGGGCATGCCGATCGGCGCCAAGGTCACCCTGCGCGGCGACCGGATGTGGGAGTTCCTCGACCGCCTGGTCTCCATCGCGCTGCCCCGTATCCGCGACTTCCGCGGCCTGTCGCCGAAGCAGTTCGACGGTAACGGCAACTACACGTTCGGCCTGAGCGAGCAGTCGATGTTCCACGAGATCGACGTGGACCGCATCGACCGTCCGCGTGGTATGGACATCACCGTGGTGACCACCGCGACCAACAACGAAGAAGGCCGTGCCCTGCTCAAGCACCTCGGCTTCCCGTTCAAGGAGAACTGAGCACATGGCAAAGAAAGCACTGGTCAACAAGGCCAACGCCAAGCCCAAGTTTGCGGTCCGCGCCTACACCCGCTGCCAGCGGTGCGGTCGCCCGCACGCGGTCTACCGCAAGTTCGGCCTCTGCCGCGTCTGCCTGCGCGAGATGGCGCACCGGGGCGAGCTGCCGGGCGTGCACAAGAGCTCCTGGTGAGCTGACGCTCCTGGTGAGCGCACCCGGATAACCGAATAGCGAGGGCACGGACTCCACCGAGTCCGTGCCCTCGCTGTCTCTGAGAGTTTCTCTGCTCTCTCATCGCGGCCGCGCTCGCGGCGCGCCCGCTCGTCCCCGCACAGCTGAGGGGCGCGCGTCCCCAGGGAGACCTATGCCTTGGTGTTGTCGAGGTACCGCCGGCGTGCCTGGTGCAGTTCGCGGCTCCACGTTGTTCCTTCGTCGGCCAACCGGCGTTGGAGCGTCCGTGGCCCGACTTCGAGGAGTCGGGCGGCCTCCGCCAGCGAGAGCGTACCATCGGTGAGCGCGGCCGTCAATGCGGTGCCCACCCGATCCGACCATGTCGGAGAGCACGCGGGCGGCGGCATCGTGGCATAACGGCGCCCGGTCGCCGGTGGAACCCCGGCTGCGTGGTGCGTTTCGTGCGCAGCTGGATGAGGTCCGTCGAGGCCCGACATCAGTTCCCTCCATCGGCGCCTCTGGAAATCTCGGGGTGTTTCGCCGTAGCGTGCCTTGAACGCCTGGGAGAACCACGTTTGCGTAAAACCGCAACGTGCAGCCACTTCACTGACACTCGTGTTCTTTCCCGGTTGGGAGAGCAGGTCGCGCGCGGCGCGCAACGCCTCGTCCTGCCGCAGGTCCCGATAGGTAGTTCCGCTCTGCTGGAGGGCGAGCCGCAACTGCCGGGGCGACCAGCCCAGCGCCGATGCCACCGCAGGCAGACGCAAGTCCCCGACACCGACGTGCTCCCGCACGTACTGTCGAACGGCTGCGGCCGTTTCAGCCAGATGGGGTTGTTGCGGGCCCATATCGCCGAGCAGCATCAAGCAGATCAGCTCAGTGATTCGATCGCAGACGGCGTTGAATTCCCAGTCTGCGAGGTCGGATCGCCCGGCATGCGTTGCGCGGATCATGCTCTGCACGATCCGGCCCAGGCCCGATTCCATGTCGAGCGTCATTTGCGGTGGTCTGGCGGACGACAGTCGATTGTCGATATCAGCACGCGGTATGCGAACCGCGTTCGTCACCATGCGTGGCATGTAGTACCGAAACGGCTGATCTGGGCTCAATAGCATTGCGCTACCGGGAGTTACGCGCATTACCGTGTCATTCATTTCAAAGATGTTGGCTCCCCCCACAGCCCGCTGCGGTACGACCAACCAATAGTCTTTGCCGCCCTGCCGGGTGTGTGACGGGGTCCGCCAGGCCAGACGCTCGCTACGTTGGTCGAAGCACAGGAGAGTGTGAGCAACAGTGTCCTGAACGGTGGCACGGATCCACCAGTTGCGCGGATCACGATACCGGGACTCGGACGGCAGAAAGCTGTCGCTGAGTGCTTCCCACTCGTCGATGTCTTTCGTAACAAGCTCGGTGTACATCATGATGACGCCTTGGCCGATGTGTTATGCGGGACTTACAATTCAACATCACTGAGAAAGTCTGTAGCTGTCCGGCATATCCCGCTGTGGGAAGGGATCAGCGGGAAACGCTGCGAACGATCGGCGTGACCGACGCTCGATCTCAGCGTCGGTCACGGGCGTCACTGCGTCGGCTACGGACGCATCGAGTTTCGATAATGTTCCCGGCGGTGCCGAATTCACTCCGCACTACGCGCTGGGCTCGAGCAGCACGGGAAGTGTGAGGGGGCCGCAGGTGATGAAATTCGGGCCGTAGATCTGGGTGGCGTCACCAGCCAGGTTCAATCGCGGGAACCGGTTGAACAGCGTGGACAACGCGATGTGGCTTTCCAGCCGGGCCAGATGAGCGCCGAGGCAGACATGCGGTCCCCGGCCGAAGGCCAGCTGGTCTCGGTGATCGCGGTCGATGTCGAAAGTACCGGCGTCCGGATAGCGCTCCGGGTCCCGCCCGACGCCGCCATACCACCCCACCATGGCTCCGGCGGGAATGTCCACGCCGGCGATGGTGATGTCCTGCATCGCATACCGAGTGGGGAGAATAGCGGCCACCGAAGAGCGGAAGCGCAGCATCTCCTCCACGACGTCCCTCCACCGGTCTTCGGCCTGGGCTTTGGCGAGCTGCTCGGGATGGGTGCACAGCGTGACCACCGCGTTGCCGAGCAGATGCACGGTGGTTTCGTGTCCGGCCATGAGCACCAACCACAACATGTTGACCAGTTCGTCGTCGGTCAAACCGTTCGATTCATTGGCCTCCAGCAGAGCGGAGGTGAGGTCGTCGCCGGGTGCGCGCCGTTTGCGGTGCAGGAGTTCGGCGAGGTAGCCGAGCATATCCGCCATCGCGGCCTGAATCTCGTCGCCGGTGCTCAGATACGACATGACCGTGGACGCCCAAATGCGGAATTCTTGTTGTTCGGACGCCGGTACGCCGAACAGTTCGCCGATCACTCGCACCGGCAGGGGGGTGGTGTAGCTGGAGGCGAGATCGATTTCGGTCTTGTGGTCGGGAATCTTGTCGAGGAGCTCGGCGGCGATCTGCTGGATTCGGGGCTCGAGCGCGGCGACCCTGCGTGGGGTGAACGCCTGGCTGACCGTTCTCCGCAGCCGTCGATGATCCGCACCGTCCATGTTGATCATGTGGTCGATATCGGTGAGCGCGCGCAAGGGCCAGTCGGCTGGAATCGTGCCGTCCTGCAGCGCAGGACAGTTGCGCGGATTCTTGCTCAAGACGGTGCCATCTCCGGCGAGGACTTCGCTCACCGCTTCGTGGCTGACGGCGAACCAGGCCACGACATTGCCGGGCAGCTCGATCGGAACGATCGGTCCACTCCGCCGGATCCTATCGAAGGTATCGAAAACCAACTCGCCAGCGGTAGGCAGCTGAGCGACGGGCTCGGTCATGATGTCTCCCATGGTGCGTTCGGTCACACGGATACGGCGGACGTGTGCCGCCCAGTGTCGGCCGCAGCGACGCACCGAACCACCGGATCCGAGAATTGCTGCCTCTCAACGAAAGTGCGACGCAGAAGAACGAATATTGGAGCGAGATGTGCCACGACGTTGATACCCGGAGGGCGCTGCGGCGGATCGTCTCCGCCGCAGCGTCTTCGCGTTTCAGCTCAGCAGGTCAATCGCTGATTGTCAGGGCAGCACCTGCGGAATGACATCCGGCGCGACCGTACCCACGATCGCGCCGATCACGGCACCCAGGATGGCGGTGGTCACCACGCCGACCACGGCGCACAGCGCGTAACCGACGACGAAGGCCGCCAGGGTCGGAATGCAGGTGATGAGGGCGGCGATCGCGCCGACGCCCGCGCCCGCGGCTGCACCGTTCATGACCGGATCCGGGTACTGCGCCCCCGGGTTGGTCGCGATGTCCTTCAGCTCCGCGCCGGTCTCGGCCGAAACCTCAGGTGTAGTCACCGACAGCGTGCGGCCGTCCTCGGATACCTCGGCATCCAGGGCAATGGTGGTACCGGACGGCGTCGCCAGCGTGCGCGGAAGCTCGGTGACCGCCGCGCCCGCCTGGTTCACGATTCTGATCGAAGTCTCGCCGAGTTGGAACGTGCCCGCGTCCAGCGTGGCGGAGACCGTGCTCAGGTCGGGCGCCACCGTGGTGTGGTAACCGATGTCCCCGGACGTGCGCGCCGCAGAAATCACCTGGGCCAATTGCGCTTGCCGGTCGGCGTAGTTGGTGGCCGATGCGGCTCCGGCACCGGCGAAGGTAGTCGCCACGACCACCGGCAGCGCACCGATGAGCGCCTTACGACCGATTTGTGTTGCAGCGCGATAAACATTGAATGCATTCTCCCCTTCCGCGCTTGCCGCAGCTCAGCGTTATCCGCCGCGGTCGTTCCGGCGGAAATGCCGTCCTCGATATCAGCGGTCTTCATCCAGTTGGCCAGGCAGGACTCGCTGATGCTGAAGTCGGCCGTGATCTGCTCGAGCTTCTGGCCCGGCTCTCGATTGCGAGCGACCCGCACGACGTCGTCGCGGAACTCCTTGGGATAGGGCTTGGGCGCGGTGTCCATCCTTCCAGCAGTGCCCTACGGCACCGCAGATCAGATGTCACCAACTCGTGCAGCAATCCCGTCGGTGTCCTCGCCTTCATTAGAGGCGCTTTTCCGTCCTCTGACTGTGCTCGGACTCTCGAGCATCTGATGTGCGGCCGGCCTCGGCTGTGATTTGTCCAGGATATCTGGTTCGATGAACCGTTCTGTGTCGATAGCGCTTAACGTCGCGGAGGCGCAACAGTTGGTTCGAAAGGTGGCGGCGAGCGTGACAGGTACCGAGGCGAAGCTCGATGAACTGCTCGAGATCCTGACGATCGCTGCGGAACCGGCGGGTGAGGCCGGTGCCGCCAAGCGGGAGAAGAAAGGCGTTCCGAGCGTTCGCCAGCGTGTGGACATGCTGCTCGACCGCGGGACGTTCATCGAGACCGGTGCGTTGGCTCGTCAGCCCGACCGACCGGATGCTCTCTACGGTGACGGGCTGGTCACCGGTCGCGGCCTGATCGGGGGGCGTCCGGTGGTGGTGATCGCCCACGATCAGACCGTGTACGGCGGGTCGGTCGGTATCACGTCCGCCCGCAAATTCATGCGGGCCCTGCAACTCGCGTTCGACAACGCATGCCCGGTGGTGACGATCAATGATTCCGGCGGCGCGCGTATCCAGGACGCGGTGGGTTCGATCGCTTCGTTCGGTGATATTTCCCGGGTGTTGGAGAAACTGTCCGGATATGTGCCACAGGTGTCGATCATTCTCGGCAAGTGTGCGGCGGGTTCGGTGTACGGGCCGATCAACACCGACGTGCTCATCGGCACCAGGGATTCCTACATGTTCGTCACCGGGCCGGAGGTGATCAAAGCCGTCAACGGTGAGGACGTCACCGCCGAGGAGCTCGGTGGCGCCGAGGTACAGGCCAGACGCGGCACCCTGCATCACGTGGCCGACACCGAGCAGGAAGCCTACGAGTGGGCGCGCAATTACCTGAGCTACATGCCGACGAGCTGTCTCGAGCAGCCGCCGATCGTGAACCCCGGCCTGGAGCCGGAGATCACTGCTACCGATCGGGAGCTCGACACGATCATCCCGGATTCCGATCGCGCCGGTTACGACATGCACGAAATCCTGCTGCGGATCTTCGACGATGGTGAATTCCACGAAATCCGCGCCGCGTTCGCCCCGAATCTGATCACCGGGTTCGCCAGGGTCGACGGCTCTCCGGTCGGTGTGATCGCCAACCAGCCGCTGGTGCTGGGTGGTTCCATCGACGCCGCCTGCTCGGACAAGTCGACCTACTTCATCCGGCTCTGCGACGCGTTCAATATCCCGCTGGTGTTCGTCGCGGACACCCCGGGCGTGCTGCCGGGCCTCGAGCAGGAAGCCAACGGCGTGATCATCCGCGGCGGGCGGGTCCCGCGTGCGATCATCGAGGCGACGGTCCCGATCATCAACCTGGTCGTGCGCAAGTCTTACGGTGGCGCCTACGGCATGATGGCGGCCCGACAGGTAGGTGCCGATATCAGTTTCGCCTGGCCGACGGCCCGGATCGCGGTGATCGGCGCCGACAGCGCGGTCGACCTCATCGGCAAGCGGCAATTGGCGGCGGTGCCGGAGGAGCATCGGGCAGCGGCGCGCGAGTTCATGATCAACCAGTACAACGAGACGATCGCCACCCCGTGGATCGCCGCCGAACGCGGCTACATCGACGCGGTCATCGAACCGGCGCGGACCCGTCTGGAGATCCGGAGCGCGCTGCGCCTGTTGCGGGACAAGCCGCCGGTCAAGCCGGAGTTCAATCCGCGCAAGCACCCGGTGTACCCGATGTGATCTTCCCGCCGCCTCTCGCGCGGCGACGGTGTGACCACCGAGCCTGCGCCGAGTAGCGAATCGCAGACGCCCCGAAGAAAGGCGCTGCGGCGGATCAGCTCCGCCGCAGCGCCTTTCGCGACTTCAGCTCAGCGAATCAATCGCTGATTGTCAGGGCAGCACCTGCGGAATGACATCGGGCGCGACCGTACCCACGACCGCGCCGATCACGGCACCCAGGATGGCGGTGGTCACCACGCCGACCACGGCGCACAGCGCGTAACCGACGACGAAGATCGCCAGGGTCGGAATGCAGGTGATGAGGGCGGCGACCGCACCGACGCCCGCACCCGCGGCCGCACCGTTCATGACCGGATCCGGGTACTGCGCCCCCGGATTCGTCGCGATGTCCTTCAGTTCCGCGCCCGTCGCTGCCGAGACCTCGGGTGTCGTCACCGACAGCGTCCGGCCGTCCTCGGACACCTTGGCATCCAGGGCGATGGTGGTTCCCGACGGCGTGGCCAACGTGCGCGGAAGCTCGGTGACCGCCGCGCCCGCCTTGTTGACGACCTTGATCGAGGTCTCGCCGAGCTGGAACGTGCCGGCATCCAGCGTTGTGGAGACGGTGCTCAGGTCCGGCGCGACCGTGGCGTGGTAGCCGATGTCCGCGGACGTGCCCGTCGCCGAAATCGCCTGGGCCAACTGCGCCTGCTGTTCGGCGTAGTTGGTGGCCGATGCGGCTCCGGCACCGGCGAACGTAGTCGCCACGGCCAGCGGCAGCGCACCGATAAGCGCCTTACGACCGATCTGCATTGCAGCGCGATAGAACATTGAATTCATTCTCCCTCCCGACCCCCGATACCCCCCCGATGTGGACGAATCGAACGTCGCATCGTGTGTATTGAACGCACTATTGGTAGCGACTGCACGCCCGTCGAGGCAAACCTTGTGACATTGTCCACAATGGGGAACCGATTGAGCAGCAAGGTATTTCGCGCATCCATG
Source organism: Nocardia asteroides (assembly GCA_019930625.1). Taxonomy (NCBI): domain Bacteria; kingdom Bacillati; phylum Actinomycetota; class Actinomycetes; order Mycobacteriales; family Nocardiaceae; genus Nocardia; species Nocardia asteroides. The sequence continues at coordinate 890,165 of CP082844.1, read as the reverse complement.
ATCGGCGGTAGTCGATTGGTGGTTGCCCCGACCGCATGAGCCGCCATTTCACTACCGTCGATCTGGAAGCGGGTCGCGTCCGGGTCCGAGTGTGCGGCTGTGACTTCCGCCGTCACCGCGCCTGGGGTACCTTGGCGCTTGGACGTTCGCTGATAGGGGGCAGAGACTTGGCGGGGGAAGGGCCATCACTGTCGGTCGACACCGACGAAGTCGAAGCGTTGGGGCGTTTGGCGTTCGATGTCGCCACTCAGTGCCGGGAAGGGTACTCGGCGCTGGAAACCGATGTGCGAGACATGTTGGAGAGCTGGACCGGCAGCAACTCCGGAGCGTTCTCGGTCGGCTGGGAGGAGTTCCACCAAGGGGCGGTGCAGGTGTGGGATGCCCTGTTCGAGTTGGCGGAGAAGCTGGGGATCACTGCCGACACCGTTCGTGGCACCGATCAAAATTTCGCCGTCGAGGTCAGCTCGCTCGATCTGCCCTGAGAAAGGATGGCCACATCATGTCAGCAGACGCCGAAGCCTTCTCGGTCGATCTCGACAAACTCGATAATCTGGCTGCCCGGATCCGGGGATTCGCTGGATTGCTCTCCGATCAGTTGGCTGCCATCGATCAGAAAGCGAAAGAAGTCGATGCCGCGTCGGCCGGGGCGGTGATGGCGGCCTATCGCGAAGCGCACGACGAGTGGATGTCCGGCGTCACAGATGTCCGGGAAGGACTCACGGCTTTGGAAGAGGCGGTGCGGCTGGCCCATACGGGTTACACTGGCGCTGTCGCCGAGGGCCTGCGGATTCTGGGTATATGACGGCCCTGGCTGTCGAGCCGAGGGCTTACTACCAAGCGGCCACCAACTGTTTCGACGCCGCCTCCGCGCTGCGTGACAGCTTTCTGTACATCTTCGCGGAACTGTCCGGATGCGGATCGATGGCCGGTGTGGACGAGAACGGCCAGGAGTGGGCACGCTCCTACAACGCGTCCGCGTACGAGGCGGTGGGCTTTTTCCAGGACGTCCACTCCACGTTGCACGCATATGGCAGCGCACTCAACGACATCGGCTTCTTGCATGCCCAAGCCAACGCCACCATGAAGGGCGCGCCGCAGCCGGAGCGGCCGACGAATCCGGACATGCCCGTGTTCGGACCCTTCTCGGTCCCGGCCTCGGCGGGCGGTCCCGGGCAGGGCATCGTCGACAAGGGCATCAATATCGTCAGTCATATCGGCATACCGGTCCCCGACGGCGACACCGGCAAACTCGCCAAGGCAGCCGACGCCTGGGACCGACTCGGCACGATCTACCAGAACACGAACGCCCGCGACAAGATCACGATCGCGGCGGGATTGTTCGACAACATCACCGCCGACGACGCGGGCTACATCCGAGACGACCTCAAATCCCTCGCGAACGCCATCGACCACCTGCTGACCGCCTGCACCCAGATCAGCCAGTCATGCCTGGCCTACAGAGACGCGTTGACGGAACTCCGTGGCGAGATCGAGGGCTTCTTGAAGTCTCTCGCCGCCGATCTCGCGATCGACGCCGCCATCACCATCGGCCTCGCGCTGATCAGCTTCGGCGCAGGCGCGGTCACCGCAGGCAAGGCGCTGATCACGGTGCAGAAATGGGCCGGAAAGATCAAAGATGGCATCATCGCTTGGCGAGCCCGCAAGGCGCTGCAGATCGCGGGTATCCGCCAAGAGGCGAAAGACGCCGCTGTCAAGGCTCGAAAAGTGGTTACCGACCTGCGCGATCGATTGCGGGGGAAGAGTGACGACGTAAAGAAGCCTCCGGTGAAGTCGCTCAAGAACGAACTGGACAATGCGCAGACATGGACTGGTGGAAATCTACCCACCCAGAATGGGCCGCCGAATGGATACCTGGTAAAGCGCGACCCCCAAGGTAATATAACGAACTATTCGTACTATGATAGTGACGGGGTCGCTACGAAGCGGGTCGATTTGACTGGCGATTCACATTACAATAAGGCGACGGGGCAAACGATTCCAACGCCCCATGTCGTAGAAATTCAAAAATATGTGAAACCGGAGACCGGCGAGATCTTCGCTCGCACTGATCGAAATAATGTCCGGGCTGCGCTACCTGAGGAGATTCCATAGTGGACACCGGTGAAGCCGATGCGGAGCTGTCGTCGATACTGGCGCGCTCCCGGAGTAGTATTAACGCTATAAGGATCGAAGCGATTCCCGACCTCGGGCGAAAAATACACTTCAGTAGTGCGCGGGAACGACTGCAAGAGATGATGATCAATGACGAGATCGTGACCATGCGAGTCGATGCGGCTGAGCAACTCGTACGCACCGGCGGGGAAGAAGGATTGCTGGCGGTTTTGACTGAACTCGGTCGGCGCCGAAACGATCCTGATATCGACTACACCGCGTATATGCTGAGCGAGCTAGAAAACTTCGGGGAGTTTCCGGTCCTTCGCAATGCTCTGGCTATCGATCAGTCCAGATTGTCGCTCGACGCTAAAACGGGCCTGAGTAACCTGCGCAAGCTATTGAATAATTGACAAGAGGGATTCATGCGTGGTTAGTCGAGATAGTCCGTCATTTTGCGCGGGATGGCGCAGTGTACGTGCGAGAAATTAATGAAGCTGGCCCGGGCCCTGCGACACCGGCCGAGATTCTGTGATAGGGGCAGCATGGAATTAGCGTGTGTGCAGGCTGATTCGTACTCGGCGGACTGGAAGGTTCGTGCGTGTGCGGCTACCGAACTGGGCAGAATGCTGCCGTCGGAGCAAGTGATCGAACGACTGGCCGAACTTCTCGGTGACGATGATATGGCGGTAGAACTGGAGGCGACCGAGGTTTTGGCTCGTTTCGGTGGCCGAGCCGGACTCGTGGCCATCCTGGGAGAGTTGGGAAAACGTCTTGACGATCCCGATTCCGACTATATCGCCTACCGCCTGCAAGAGTTGCAAATCAACGATCGCGTACCGATCCTGCAGAATGCTCGTGAAATATCGATTCGGTCGCCCTCGCATGAGGTGAGCGAAGGAATATATCAAATCGAGCAGCTTTTCGGTTACTTGGTCCCAGAGAGTGAATACGATGCGATTTGTGCTGCATCCAGCACGTTTACGAGCAGTTACGTCCCTAATGCCTGCAGTGCCAGACCCGATCTATAGGAGTAGAGCCCATAGTGAACACAGCAGATGGGCAAGTTGGTCTGCGGGAAGCTCTGGAGCATTCCCGCAGCGGCGAAGGATTGATAAGGCTTCGCGCCATCTCCGAGTTGAGTGCGCTGATCTTCGATGCTCAGGCGCGCAGACGTCTTGTGGAGATGTTGGACGATGACGTGGTCACGATGCAAATCGAAGCCGCCGAGGCTCTGGTGCGATATGGCGGACAGGAGGGCCTGCTATCGGCTCTTGAAGAACTGGGTCGGCGAGATGACGGTGATGTCGATTACATCGCATATCGACTCAGCGATCTGGACAATTTGGGGAAGTTTCCGGTTTTGGAGACGGCATCCTTCATTATGAGGTTCGGCAAACCAAAAGCGAACGGTCGCCGGCCCCGCCGCCGCATCGGGCGATTGCCGCAAAGCTCTTGTTCGGCGCTGTTCAGACGCGCTGCAACGGACGAGCAGGTCGACATCGTTCAGTGCGTCCCGGTCTACCCGTGCGTTTCGGCGTGGTGCGGCAATTCGATATCCGACCGGACCACTGATCAGTGGATATGGCGGAACGTCGCCGGCACGGCGCGGTGCGGAGGTGGGCGGCGCGAAGTCGACAAGTCGGCCGGTGACCGCGGGGGCGAGCGGCGGCTCGATGCCCCCTCTTTGTCGGGGGCGTCGGGAGTCGGTCCCCCGCGGTCAGCGCCCGCGTGTGGCCTGAATAGAACTCCGACGTACTTATTAAAGGTTATCTGTTAACCTTTAATAAGGAGGTGGCATGGCTAAGTTTGCGCAGCGGCGGTGGGCTGGCAACTCGGATGGCGGTGGCCTGTCTCGACGAGATCGTGGCTCCGGCACTTACCACGTGTATCTGCCCGATTCGTTGGCTGGTCGCCGCATCGTTTTGACCAGCGAAACCGCCGCCGACGTCGTCGATGCGGAGGTGGCGATCACCCGTCTCGATACGGAGGCGGTGGCGCTCGTCGAGACAGAAGCGTTGTCTGGGTTGCTGCTGCGCGCCGAGGCCATCGCATCGTCACGGATCGAGGGGTTGGTAGTCGGCGCGCGTCGACTGCTACGCGCGGAGGCGGCGCGTCAGCTCGAAGGAGAATCATCGGATGTGACGGCCGCCGAGGTGCTGGCGAATATCGATGCCATGGCTGTGGCCGCCGATGCGGTTGGCCCCGGCGAGTCGATCACCGAGGATGTTCTGCTCGAGATTCATCGACGGTTGCTCGCGGGTACCAAGCTCGCACAGCATGGCGGATGTTTACGAGACGTACAGAACTGGATCGGTGGCAGCTCCTTCAATCCCTGCTCGGCCGCCTTCGTTCCGCCACCGCCGGAACTCGTACCCGAGTTGATGGAGGACTTGATCTCGTTCTGCAATAGCGACGATCTGCCCGCTGTCGCGCAGGCCGCCATCGCGCACGCACAGTTCGAGACGATCCACCCGTTCATCGACGGCAATGGCCGAACCGGTCGCGCGTTGATCCACCTGATACTGCGCCGCCGCGGCGTGGCGGAACGCGTCGTCGCACCTGTGTCGCTGATTCTCGCCACCTGGAGCGACAGCTACATCGACGGTCTGACTCGCTTTCGGCACGTGGGTGTGCCCGATTCCGATCAAGCTACCGACGATCTGAACATTTGGGTGGCGCGTTTCGCCGCCGCATGCACTCGTGCGGCGCAGGATGCTACCGCTTTCGAGATGAAGGCTGCGGAGTTGCAAAGGTCGTGGCGGGATCGAGTGGCGCCGGTGCGAGCGAACTCCGCGCTGGACCTGCTGCTCGGCAAACTGGTCGGAGCTCCGGTCCTCACCGTCGGTACTGCGGCGGCACTCATCGGACGCAGTTTTCCCGCTACAAACGCCGCCGTGCAGCGTTTGGCCGAAGCCGGAATTCTCCGCCAGCTCAGCGTGGGTCGCCGCAACAGGGCCTTCGAGTCACCCGAGGCGATCAGTGCTTTCACCGCCCTGGAACGGCGTCTCGCCAGCCCGGGTGGAGACACGCAAACATCCGACCCAGCACGTCCGGTGCCGTCGAAGAATATGCCGCCCGGCCGCTGACCGAGGGCCACAGCGGAGTTGGGGGGCATGACGGCGGACACTGCCACAGCAAGGCCTGCGTCGGTTTCGCACGTTGCGGCGACGGCACATTGCAGAGGCGCGCGACAATCGCCTCGTGCGGACGGAAGCCAGATCCGATGAGTGACGGCGGATGTGCGACTGGGGTACATTCGTCTGAATCATCCGCTGGTAGAGGGGGACAGAGGCGTGGCGGGGGAACAGCCATCACTGTCGATCGACACCGCTGAGGTCAAAGCATTGGGACGCTTGGCATTCGATGTTGCCACTCAATGCCGGGACGGGTACTCCGCGCTGGAGACCGACGTGCGAGACATGTTGGAGAGTTGGACGGGGAACAATTCCGGCGCTTTCACGGTCGGGTGGGAGGAGTTCCACCAGGGGGCGGTGCAGGTGTGGGATGCGCTGTTCGAGCTGGCGGAGAAGCTCGGTGTCACTGCCGACACCGTTCGTGAGACCGACCAGGCTTTCGCCACCGGCGTCAGCTCGTTGGACCTTCCCTGAAAGGTGGGGCACCGCATGTCCGACGCACAGGCCTTCTCGGTGGATCTCACCAAACTCGACAACTTGGCTGCCCGCATCCGCGGCTTCGCCGGGCTGCTGTCCGATCAGTTGGCGGCAATCGATCAGAAAGCCAAGGAGGTCGACGCCGCGTCGGCCGGGGCCGTGATGGGGGCCTACCGCGAGGCGCACGACGAATGGCTAGCGGGTGCTACGGATATTCGAGAAGGGCTCACCGCGTTGGAAGAGGCCGTGAAGCTCGCCCATGAGGGCTACACCGGCGCTGTAGCCGAGGGCCTGCGGATTCTCGGCGTATGACGGCTCTGGCTGTCGATCCGAGGGCCTACTATCAAGCGGCCACCAACTGCTTCGACGCCGCGTCAGCGCTTCGCGACAGTTTTCTGTACATCTTCGCGGAGCTGTCCGCATGTGGATCGATGGCGGGCGTGGACGAGAACGGCCAGGAGTGGGCGCGTTCGTACAACACCTCGGCCTACGAGGCCGTGGGTTTCTTCCAGGATGTCCACTCCACCCTGTACGCATATGGCAGCGCCCTCAACGACATCGGCTTCACTCATGCTCGAGCCGACGCCACCGTGAAGGGCACGCCGCAACCAGACCGGCCCACAGACCCGGGCATGCCGGTTTTCGGACCCTTTTCGGTCCCCGCCTCCGCGGGCGGACCTGGCCAGGGCATCGTGGACAAAGGCATCAATATCATCAGCCACATCGGCATACCTGTGCCCGACGGCGATACCGGGAAACTCGCCAAGGCGGCCGACGCGTGGGACCGTCTCGGCACGATCTACCAGAACACGAATGCCCGCGACAAGATCACGATCGCGGCGAGTTTGTTCGACAGCGTCACTGCCGACGATGCGGGCTACATCCGAGACGATCTCAAATCTCTCGCGAACTCGATTGATCAACTGCTGACCGCCTGCACGCAGATCAGCCAGTCCTGCATCGCGTATAAGGACGCGCTGACGGAACTCCGCGACGAGATCAAGGGCTTCCTGAAGTCCCTAGCGCAGGATCTCGCCATCGACGCCGCGATCACGGTCGGCCTTTCGCTGATCAGCTTCGGCGCAGGGGCGGTCACCGCCGCCAAGGCCCTGGACACGGTGCGAAGATGGGCCGGGAAGATCAAAGACGGCATCATCGCTTGGCGAGCGCGCAAGGCGCTTCAGATCGCAGGCATCCGACAGGAGACGAAGGATGCCGCTGTCAAGGCCAGGAAAGTCGTCACCGATCTACGTGATCGACTGCGCAAGAAAGTCGGCGACTCCCCTAAGCCACCGAAAAGATCTCTCAAGGAAGAGTTGGACAATGCCCAGACATGGACCGGGAGAAACTTGCCAACTCAGGGCGGTCCCCCGAACGGATACCTGGTCAAACGGGATGCTCAGGGAAACATCACGCATTACTCGTATTTCGATGCTGATGGGGTGGCGACCAGTCGAGTAGATGTTGTCGGAAAACCGCACATGGACAAAACGACAGGGCAATATCTTCCGACACCGCACGTTGTAGAAATTCAGAAAAATATCGACCCCGCCACAGGTCGGATTTTCGCGCGTACCATCAATGACAGTGTCAGGCCCGCTCTACCTGAGGAGATCCCATAGTGAACACGGCAGATGAGCAAGTCGGTCTGCGGGCAGCTCTGGAGCATTCCCGAAGCGACGAGGGACTGGTGAGACTTCGCGCCATCTCCGAGTTGAGCGCCCTGATGTTCGATGCTCAGGCGCGCAGCCGCCTTGTGGAGATGCTGGACGATGACGTGGTCACGATGCAAATTGAAGCCGCCGAGGCTCTGGTGCGCTATGGCGGACAGGAGGGCCTGCTGTCGGTTCTAGAAGAACTGGGTCGGCGAGACGACGGTGATGTCGATTACATAGCATACAGACTCAGTGATCTGGACAATTTGGGGGAGTTTCCGGTTCTGGAGACCGCATCATTCATTGCTGAATCGGATATATCACCCAATGCGCGACGCGGTCTGAAAGATCTGCACGAAGTCATGGGGCGATGAGAGGATCCGGAGGGCTGTCGTAGGCATGAACAATGTTGGGAACTGCGCTCCCAGGGCGATTCGGTAGTTCGGAGGACGGTCTCGAACGGCGCGGAGGTCGAGTCGTCGAGGATAAAGGCAAGTTCGGGCGCGTGACCGGCCGAGTACGGGTGGATGCGAAGAGTGACGTTCGGCCGTGTGCTGACATCGGCCAGGTACCGGTGTTGCGTGGACATCACCTTCGGGCTACCAACGACTCGGTAGAGCGCTGATTCGTCGAGAAGGACCTGGAGGTCCACCGGGCGGGTCTTGCGGGTGACGGCCACCTGCCGGTTGAGGCGAAGACGTACTCGTTGCTCGATCTCTTCGTTGGGGCCGTCGTGCAGGAAAGCGCCGATCAGCGCGCGGGCGTAGTCGGCGGTTTGCAGCAATCCAGGCACCTGCACCGCGTAGGACGTCAGCCGCTGAGCGGACCGCTCCATACCGACATACATGTTGAACGCATCCGAGAACAGTCCGCCGAGCGGAGTGACACCGTCCTCATCTCGCGCTGTCGCCGCACGCGACGCGAGCCCCACCGCTTGCTCGGTCTGCTCGGCCTGCACCTCGTACAGCATGCACAGCTCGCGCACGTCCTGGCGGCGGGGCTTCACCGCCCGTCCGGTTTCCAGCCGTTGTAACCCGTTGAAGCTGAGTTGAACTTCCTTCGCGGCGACGGCGATCGTCAATCCGCAGCCCTCGCGCGCCTCGCGCAGAAATCGACCGAGCTGGCGGCGCAGCAGCGTCGGCGACTCGATGTCGGTCATCGGCTTTCCCCCAGGTGAATGAATCCAGCACACGGACTGAATTGCATCCATTGATACCCCAGAATTCGATGCTCTCCAGGACTTTCGGAGAAGTTGTCGGGAAGACGCGAATCAGGGCGGAGTGGGCGGTGTCCGGCTGGTGTGCTGTGCGTGCGCCGGGCCGCCGAACAGGGCTTTGTTGCTTTCGAAGCGGCCAGCATTCCGCGATAGGGCGCACTTCCGACTGACTCGATGGCAGGGGGATCACCATGCAGGAAGGTTCTTTTCGAGACACTCCCACCACCAGATGCGTGTTCTACCGACGTATCGGCGGGCTTGCCGCGGGCGTGGACCCGCACACCGGACGCATCACGGTCCCGGCTGGCGGCGTTTGGGGATTGGGGATGGCGGCGTATCTCGGTTACGAGGTCCGCGAGGAACTTCGGCGGCGAGGAAGCGCTACCGGGCCGATCGTGTCGTACCCGAGGTCGCGAAGCTGGGTCTTCCTGGTCCGTCCTGATCTACCGGACTCGACCACGATGTCCGCCCAGCTGTATCGGGCGGGTATCGCGGTTTACGGTCACGGCAGGGTGATCGCATTGCCGTCTCCGGCCGACCGTCCTCCGGCGGTGCGGCATTGGGTCGAGCCGCCTCGGGACGGGTTCCGGCCCTCGGCAATGGTGGTTGTCACTGCGATCAGCCGGCGTCTTCCGCCGCGAGCGATCGACCTGTCCGCGCTCGGTAACGCCGGACTCTCCGCGCCCGCGAGGGGAATTCAGTGACAGCCGACCCGCGTATGCAACCGTGCGGAAACCGTTTGCCTCCGCTGTGCCTGCCCGGCACCCGTGCATTCTTCGACATCTTCAACGCCCGCACCGAGCCGACGGACGCGCTGATGATGTCGGCCGTAGGGCTGCTCGGCGTATGGGTCCGGCATTACGAGAGCCGCAAGCCTGGACGTCCGATGGGCCAACGGCTTGCCTATCTGATGGACCTGCATATTTGGGCGATCGACCGATATGTGGAAGAGATGCTCGAAACGGCTGGCCGAGAGGGTTATCGGCCTGCTTCGGACGCCCGGGAGATGCATTACTCATACGGCGAGATGGTCAGCCTGCTCACCGCGGATTTCGTGTGCTGCCGTCGAGAGGAACGGCAACCCGGCGGAATCACCGAGGATCAACTTCTTCACCACGTGCGGCATTGGGATGGGTTCAAACGCCATGGTGGACGCGGTGGCCGCCGGGAGAGTGCGACCGAAGATTCCGCACAGTGCGCGGCACGCGTCTTCGGCTGCCGAGCCGCAGGAGAGGGCGTGACCACTCCGCGTCCGGAGGAGCCCGATGTCCACCTGCGCGTTCTGCTCGACGGCATGAGTCTGGACTTCGCCGCCTGCCACACCGCAGCCATGCGGTTCATTCAGGAATGGCGCGCTGTGCGCGCCGCTGCCGACCTCATCGTTGCCCCGGGCGATACCACCGGGCTGCCGCGTTTACCGTGCGAGCGCCTCTACTTGCAACCGTGAGGACACGCATCACTAGATGCTGTCGAATCCTCGAGTGCGAAACCCCGGGTGATGGGGCCGCCAGTGGCACACCATCGAGAGGGTTACTCGGTCGATGGCGCAGTGGTGTGCCATCAGCGGACGTCGCGTGGGTGTGTCGATGTATGGGCTCAGGACATGGATCGACTCGGAGTGGCCGCGTTGCTCTGCCATGAGAGCAGGGTCTGTTCCCAATTGCGGTGTATTTGGTCGAGGCCGGAGAATCCGGCGTTCGTTCTGAAGCATGCGCTGGCGCTGTCTCCATTGACGAGGAGAAGCACGCTCAGCGGAATGCCTCCGAGGGTGGTTGTGATCGGATCGATCGCGGTGACGGGATCGCCGTGCAGCGCGAGGGGATGACGCAAAACGACATTCGACACTGCGGACGGAGCGCGTCGTGGCGTCGAGATAGCGGAAAATGTGGTGCGCATGAGCCATGCGGGCGCGCTGTCGAAGTTGCTGCGCAACGCTGCCCGGATAGTTGCTGACTTCAATGGCACGGTGGCGCGGATGGTGCTGGTCAGCCGTTGGTCGAAGGGGAGCGGCGCTCCCGGCAGTCTGAGGTAGGGTATGGCCGTTCTGTTGCCCGCCAGGGCGACCTCGTCCGGGCGGCGGACATTGGCCGCCACCAGTAACGGTATGTCGGGCAAGTCGGCACTCCCGCGGATCTCGCTCTGCCAGCGGGTGAGCGCGTGGGCGAGCGCCGCGATGTACACGTCATTGCGGGTGCAGCCGAAAGCGCGGGCGACGGAGGTGAGGGTGCTGGCGGGCACGCGGCCCCACGCGAATCCGATCTCATCTGTGGGCCGACACCCGGGCAGGTCCCAGGCACCCAGGCTCCGAAGGCTCCGAAGATCGTTCGAGGCGCAATGCACTCGCGTGCGGGCAGACGCGCGGGGGTATTGGGCGAAACCGTGATATGCCGCCGACGATTCACTCTCGGGGACACCAGGTGCGAACAGCGACTCCAGTGTTCGAAGCATTCCCGCGCCGTCTTGCACGCAGTGGTGCACCAGATACAACAGGGCGTATCGATCCGGTGCGTAACCGCGCAGCAACCACATCCGCCAGTGTGGGGCGCTTTCCGGCAGCGTAGTTTTCGCCAGCTCGACAACGACCTGCTCCAGATTTCCCTGGGCGGGCACAACATGCTCGACAACATGGCTGGTCAGGTCCACCTCGTCGGTCACCGTCCAATGCCGGGCTCCCTGGGGCATCCATACAGCCAATGCTGGCAGAGCAGCCAGCCGGGAAGCGACGTAGTCCTGGATGTCACCGAGGTGGGGCGGTTGTCCGTCGAAATGTAGAACTGCGCCGATATTCAGCTGATTTTCCGGAGAGTCCAAACCGCGTAGCGTCCGATCCATTGCCGTAGTCGGCATGTCGAGGGTGCTCCGGATTGCGCTCATCGTGCGGTTTCCTTCAATTGTGCAGCGTCAGCGGAAGTTCCCATAATAGTCAGCGAGACTGCGAGCCGGTCATTGGTTTCGGATCTGTCGGACGCGGGTTGGTGGTGTCGTCGCCATTGCGCGGTGGCGAGTGCGTGGGTGAGGGTGCGGGCTGGTGGGGCGCCATCGCCAGGAGACCGCGGATTTCGGCGACTGTGATTCCTGATTGCCCATCCGCTCCGGCGACGGGCACGATCTGCTCGCGGGTCACGGTGGCGGGGTGGAAGCACAGGTAGTAGGCGATGTCAGTGGGTCGTCGACGACTCATCCGAGACCGTGGGTCACATCGTCGACCGGATGGCTCAGTTCACGGCACACACCTACGCGACTCTGACCGCCGGGCTGGAGATGGTGTTCTACAGTCGCGCGTGTGGGAGATTGCGAGATCATCACTACTCGTTCAACGGAGCAGTGGGGGGAAAAGTGACCGGCAGAGCCGTCAATGCCCGATGGAAGGGACCAGGCCGCCAGGTCGGTGCGTCGACCGGTATTGCCAGCTGAATCTCGGGCAGCGCATCGAGAAGCTGATCGATCGCGCCCTGAGCGATCAGGTAGGCGAGCGACTGCGCGGGGCAGGCGTGTGGTCCGATGCCCCACGCCAGATGCGAGCGATTGCCTGTGTGATTCTCGGTCCGGATCGCGGGGTCGTTGTTGCAGCCGGCCATGCTGATGAGGACCGGCTGATGCGCGGGCAGCCAGACGTCGTCGATGAGGATCGGCTGACGGGGATAGGTGGTGAGGAGATTTGCCAGCGGCGGGTTGTCGAACAAGACCTTGTCCAGTGCGTCGCGAGTGGACAGGGTCCCGCCGACGACACTTCCGCCGAAGCGCTGGTCGGAGAGGATCAGCAGCAGGGTATTGCCGATCAGGTTCTGTTCCAGTTCGATCCCGGCGCCGTAAAAGCTCGTCAGCTGGTGGATCATCTCCAGGTCATCGAGTTCGGCCGGATGCCGCAGCAGTCGCGAGGTGATGTCGTTGCCAGGGTGGGTCCGTTTGAGGGCTACCAGTTCCAGCAGCGCCTCGGCGATCATCTTGTTGCCGTTCTCGGCATCGATCCCCTCGAGCATCGCGGCCATGCCTGCGGCGACCCGCTGTCCGATCTCCGGCGGGCAGCCGAGCAGGGAGTCGATGATCGCGAATGCAAGCGGGAGCGCGTATTGACTGATCAGATCGGCTGCACCGGCCTGGCAAAAGGCGTTGACCAGCGGGATGGCGATCTCCTCCACGGTCGCATCGAGACCGTATAGATCCACCTCGTTGATACTCGTGGTGATTGCCTGCCGGTAGCGATGGAGGACCGCTCCGTCGTTTCGAGTCCCGTTGGGACGCCACTCCATAAGCGGCCGGACCGGGCAGTCGGCCGGGATGCTCTGCTGCCAGGTGCGTGGATCGGCGGGGAAGTGCTCGGGATCGTTGAGGATCCGCAGCGCGGTGTCATACCCGACCACCAACGTGGCCGGCACGCCCGGCGCCAGCTCGACCGGAGCCAAAGAGCCGTACTGTCTCCGCATTTCGTCGTAGGCACGGTGCGGATCCGAGGAGAATTCCGATGAGTACAGCGGCACCCTCGGACCTTCGGAAGCCATCGGCGAGCCGTGGACGACCGGACAGGTCGGAGTGTCCGGTCGGGACTGCGTCGTACTCAAAAATGGAACTCCAGATAGTCGTGTGTGCTGGGACGCGGTCATCCGCGCAACTGTGCTTCGGCCACCGAACAGCTACTGCTACTTCGAGAAGCGTACTGTCCAGCAATATTTCGTGCCAACACTTCCGTGCCACGGGGCTCCCCCGAGTTCGGTTGACCCGCGGGGTCGTGATGTTTCAGGCCGCGCGTTGCGGTCTCATGCTCGACGGGTGTCGAACGGGTAAGGCCCGCGTGTCGAGTTCCAGTGGGGACTGGGGGTCCTCGGTCTTGCGGAATGTTGTCAGTTGCCTTCGCCGACTCAGAACTCGAGGTCCGACCACGGGATGTGGATCGGGAAGGGGAAGTCGATGGTGATGGCGTCGGAATTCTTCGGCGACCACTCGCCGGTGACGAGGTAGTTGGCTGGGCGAAGGGGGTGTACGCCTGGTGGAAGCAGCTTGCCGTGGGTCGTCTCCAGTGCGAAGGCGCGGACCATCTCGATGGCGCTCCTCTCGCGTTCCAGCGTCACCTCCCAGTACATGGGGATGCCTGCCCTGGCATAGCGCGCTTGCTTGGCGTACATGTCGGTCTGAGTGTTCGACGGAGAGAGGACCTCGCCGACCAAGAGAACATCGGCAGCGCGAACATCCTGATAGGGGTTCGGGAGGCAGCGCTGTATCAGAAAGTCCGGCGTGACGAAGTCCGACTTTCCTGATTCGCCGAAGAAGATGTTGGTTTCCGTGTGAACCCGCCAACAGTGCCGCGGGTCCACCGTCATGTTTTCGCGGGCACACCGACGCAATCCACTCCACAACAGATTGGTGAATTCTTGATGCTCGGCAGGTCCCCGGCGTAGCCATACGACACGCCCGTCCCACAGTTCGATCTGCCCGGCGATGTCTTCGGGCAGTTGTTCGAGTTCCTCCCAGGTCATGTACTCCGGGAGGTCGGGACGTTCGCCGCGCGGACTTGCCATGGCTTCATGTTAGCCCGGTCACGGGCTGTTTCCGCTGGTCATGAGTCCAGCGACTCGGCCCCCTCACCGACCCCGATTTTGTCCCGCTGAACCCCTTGCCTACACTAGAGCGGTTGCCTGGGCACCTCCATGCCCGCATGCGTGCGCTCGGGCGATCGAACCTCCTCCGGTCGGCAAGTGTCGGCCGGACCATCCGAATTGTCGTAGGCCCACCGCCGGACGTGCCGATGCGCACGGCGGCGTTGTATGGGAACCGCGGCGAGAAAGGTGTCTAGGTCGAACCATGACCATGACTGATCCGATCGCAGACTTCCTGACACGTCTGCGCAACGCCAACTCGGCGTACCACGATCAGGTGAAGGCTCCGCACTCGAAGCTCAAGGCGAATATCGCCGAGATCCTCAAGCGCGAGGGCTACATCGCCGATTACCGGACCGAGGACGCTCAGGTGGGCAAGACGCTCATCGTCGACCTCAAGTACGGCCCGAGCCGCGAGCGCAGCCTCGCCGGCGTGCGCCGTGTCTCCAAGCCCGGTCTGCGCGTGTACGCGAAATCCACCAACCTGCCCAAGGTGCTCGGCGGCCTCGGCGTGGCGATCATCTCCACGTCCTCCGGCCTGCTGACCGATAAGCAGGCGGCCAAGCAGGGCGTGGGCGGCGAAGTCCTCGCCTACGTCTGGTAAGGGAGGTCAGGACAATGTCGCGTATTGGTAAGAAGCCCATCGCCATTCCGGCCGGCGTCGATGTCGCCATCGACGGCCAGGACATCTCGGTGAAGGGGCCCAAGGGCTCCCTCTCGCTCACCGTCGCCGAGCCGATCACCGTCGCCAAGGGCGAGGACGGCCAGCTCGAGGTCGTCCGTCCGGACGACGAGCGCCGCAGCCGCGCGCTGCACGGACTGACCCGCACCCTCGTGTCGAACATGATCGTCGGTGTGACCCAGGGCTACGAGAAGAAGATGGAAATCTTCGGCGTCGGTTACCGCGTCGCGCTGAAGGGCCAGAACCTCGAGTTCGCCCTCGGCTACAGCCACCCGGTGCCGATCGAGGCGCCCGAGGGCATCACTTTCGCGGTGGAATCGCCCACCAAGTTCTCCGTGTCCGGAATCGACAAGCAGAAGGTCGGCCAGATTTCGGCGGTCATCCACGGCCTGCGCAAGCCCGACCCGTACAAGGGCAAGGGCATCCGCTACGCCGGCGAGGTCGTTCGCCGCAAGGTCGGAAAGACGGGTAAGTGATCATGGCGCAAACCGCAAACCAGAAGGCCAAGCGCATCCCCCTGGGCAAGGACGTGTCGACGCAGCGTCGCCTGTCGAAGACGCGCCGTCACTTCCGCCTGCGCAAGAAGGTGGAAGGGACCACCGAGCGTCCGCGCCTGGTGGTCAACCGCTCCTCGCGTCATCTGCACGCGCAGCTGGTCGACGACTCGGTCGGCAAGACCATCGCCGCCGCCTCGACCATCGAGGCCGACGTGCGCGCGCTGGACGGCGACAAGTCGGCCAAGAGCAAGAAGGTCGGCGCCCTGCTGGCCGAGCGTGCCAAGGCCGCCGGTGTCGAGGCCGTCGTGTTCGACCGTGGTGGGCACGACTACCACGGCCGGATCGCCGCACTGGCCGATGCCGCTCGCGAAGGTGGGTTGAAATTCTGATGCGTAACCTGCGGAGCATCCAGGAAACACAGCTGAGCGTTCAGCTGATCATGAACGGAAGGAACGTCTGATGCCGGGACGTCAGAGGCGTGACGGCGGAAGCGGACCCGCCGGACAGAATGGCAGCGCCCCCGAGGGCGGCCGCGGCGACCGTCGCGGTGGCGGCGACCGCCGGGGTGGCGGTGACCGCCGCGACAGCGCCGCCGAGAAGAACCAGCTCGAGCGGGTCGTCGCGATCAACCGCGTCTCCAAGGTCGTGAAGGGTGGTCGGCGTTTCAGCTTCACCGCCCTCGTGATCGTCGGTGACGGCAACGGTCTGGTCGGCGTCGGCTACGGCAAGGCCAAGGAAGTTCCCGCGGCCATCCAGAAGGGCGTCGAGGAGGCTCGCAAGAACTTCTTCCGCGTCCCGATGATCGGCTCCACCATCACGCACCCGGTTCAGGGTGAGGCGGCCGCCGGTGTGGTCATGCTGCGTCCGGCCTCGCCGGGTACCGGTGTGATCGCCGGCGGCGCGGCTCGTGCCGTGCTGGAATGCGCCGGTATCCACGACATTCTGGCGAAGTCGCTCGGCAGCGACAACGCCATCAACGTCGTGCACGCGACTGTCACTGCCCTCAAGCAGCTGCAGCGTCCCGAAGAGGTCGCGGCTCGCCGTGGCCTGCCGCTCGAGGACGTCGCTCCTGCGGGCATGCTGCGTGCGCGCGCTCAGGCTGCCGGAGGTGTCAAGTAATGGCAGATCTCAAGGTGACCCAGATCAAGAGTTCGATCGGCGCCAAGAAGAATCAGCGGGACAGCCTCAGGACCCTCGGTCTGCGCGGTATCCGCAAGACCGTGGTCCGCGAGGACAACGCCCAGAACCGCGGGCTGATCAACGTCGTGCGCCACCTCGTGACCGTTGAGGAGGTCTGACATGACCATCAAGTTGCATCACCTGCGTCCGGCTCCCGGATCCAAGACCGCGAAGACCCGCGTGGGTCGCGGTGAGGGCTCCAAGGGCAAGACCGCGGGCCGTGGTACCAAGGGCACCAAGGCGCGCAAGAACGTGCCTGCCGCCTTCGAGGGTGGGCAGATGCCGCTGCACATGCGGCTGCCCAAGCTCAAGGGCTTCACGAACCCGTTCCGCACGGAATACCAGGTCGTGAACGTCGGCGCGATCGCGAAGCTGTTCCCCGAGGGTGGCGAGGTCGGCAAGGCCGAGCTCGTGGCGGTCGGCGCGGTTCGCAAGAACCAGCTGGTCAAGGTCCTCGGCGATGGCGAGATCGGCGTCGCGGTCCAGGTGACCGTGGACAAGGTCACCGGTTCGGCGAAGGAGAAGATCACCGCCGCCGGTGGCACCGTCACCGAGCTGGGCTGACGGTACTCTGCATGACAGCGGCATCGGACGAGTGAAGGCTCGTCCGGTGCCACTGTTAGAGTTCAGTAAGTTGTCTGCCAGCCTCGTCGTGGTTTTCGGCGTCCCTTCTGTGTCGAGCAGGGACATCGCTGAACATCCATGTCATGACCATGTCGTTCGCCAGGAGGATCAGTGCTTTCCGCCTTCGTATCGGCCTTCCGGACTCCGGACTTACGGCGGAAGATTCTCTTCACGCTGGGGTTGGTCGCGTTGTACCGCGTCGGTGCCGCGCTGCCGTCCCCCGGCGTCGACTACAAGGCGGTCCAGGAGTGCATCGACTTGGTCTCCGGCGGTGAGTCCGCCGGAATCTACCAGCTGATCAACCTGTTCTCCGGTGGTGCGCTGCTGCAGCTGTCGGTCTTCGCGATCGGCATCATGCCCTACATCACCGCGAGCATCATCATCCAGCTGCTCACGGTCGTCATCCCGCGGTTCGAGGAACTGCGCAAGGAAGGCCAAGCCGGCCAGACCAAGATGACGCAGTACACCAGATACCTGTCGATCGCGCTGGCCATCCTGCAGGCAACGGGCTTGGTCGCCCTGGCGGCCCGCGGCCAGCTGCTGCAGGGCTGCCAGCAGGACATCCTGGCCGACACCAGCATCTTCGGCATGATCATCATCGTGCTCGTGATGACCGCGGGCGCGGCGCTGGTGATGTGGTTCGGCGAGCAGATCACCGAGCGCGGCATCGGTAACGGCATGTCGCTGCTGATCTTCGCGGGCATCGCCGCTCGCATCCCGACCGAGGGCAAGGCGATCCTCGACAGCCGGGGCGGCTTGGTATTCACCCTGGTGTGCGTCGCCGCGCTGGCCGTCATCGCCGTCGTGGTCTACGTCGAGCAGGCGCAGCGCCGGATCCCGGTGCAGTACGCCAAGCGCGTGGTCGGCCGGAAGATGTACGGCGGCTCCTCGACCTATCTGCCGCTGAAGGTGAACCAGGCGGGTGTCATCCCCGTCATCTTCGCCTCGTCGCTGCTGTACCTGCCGAACCTGGTCGCGCAGCTGACGGGATCGCAGAACAACCAGGATCCGAGCTGGTGGCAGGAAGTCATCCAGAAATACCTGGTGAATCCGAGCAACCCGGTCTACATCGCGATCTACTTCGGTCTGATCGTGTTCTTCACCTACTTCTACGTCGCGATCACCTTCAACCCGGAGGAGCGCGCCGACGAGATGAAGAAGTTCGGTGGCTTCATCCCGGGCTACCGGCCCGGCAAGCCGACCGCCGACTACCTCAACTACGTCCTGAGCCGTATCACCCTCCCCGGCTCGATCTATCTCGGTCTGGTCGCCGTGCTGCCGAACCTGTTCCTCGACATCGGTTCCTCCGGTGGTGTCCAGAACCTTCCGTTCGGCGGTACCGCGGTGCTGATCATGGTGAGCGTCGGTTTGGACACGGTGAAGCAGATCGAGAGCCAGCTGATGAATCGAAATTACGAAGGGTTCCTCAAGTGAGAGTTGTACTGCTCGGTCCGCCGGGCGCCGGTAAAGGCACCCAGGCCGTCCTGCTGTCGGAGAAGCTGGGCGTTCCGCACATCTCCACCGGGGACCTGTTCCGTGCGAACATCAGCCAGCAGACCCCGCTCGGTCGTGAAGCGCAGAAGTACATGGACGCGGGCGACCTGGTGCCCAGCGACGTGACCAACCGGATGGTGGAGGCGCGGGTCAACGAGCCCGACGCCGCCAACGGGTTCGTACTGGACGGATACCCGCGCACGGTGGACCAGGCCGACGCGCTGGAGAAGATCCTCGAGGACATGAACACCAAGCTCGACGCGGTCCTGCGCTTCGTCGTGCCGGAGGACACCGTCGTGGCGCGGATGCTCTCGCGCGGTCGCGCCGACGACAACGAGAACGTCATCCGCAACCGGCTCCGGGTGTACCGCGAGGAGACCGAGCCGCTGCTGGATCACTACGACGGCTTGGTCGTCTCGGTCGACGGTGTCGGCGAGGTCGACGACGTCAACGCGCGGGCACTTCGCGCGCTGGGCCACTGAGCCGGCTCGTGATGGAGCACTGAGGCCGGATGGTCTTCAATCGCAAGAAGAAGGTCGTGCCGTTCCGCACGGCAGGTGAGCTGGATGCCATGGCGGCTGCCGGCGCGATCGTCGGCCACGCTCTGGTGGCCGTGCGCGCGGCAGCCAAACCCGGGGTGTCCACCCTGGAGCTGGACGAGGTCGCCGAGCAGGTGATCCGGGAGGCGGGCGCGGTGCCGTCCTTCAAGGGCTACCACGGCTTCCCCGCGTCCATCTGCGCGTCGGTGAACGATCGCGTGGTGCACGGGATCCCGACCGCCGAGGAGATCCTGGTCGAGGGCGATCTGGTGTCCATCGACTGCGGGGCGATCCTCGACGGCTGGCACGGTGATTCGGCTTGGACCTTCGGCGTCGGCACGATCATCGAGGCCGACCGGCTGCTCAGCGAGGCGACCAAGTCTTCGATGGAAGCGGGCATCGCGGCGATGGTGCCCGGCAACCGGCTGACCGACGTCTCGCACGCCATCGAGCAGGGCACCCGGGCCGCCGAGAAGGAACACGGGCGCGCCTACGGCATCGTCGACGGCTACGGTGGTCATGCCATCGGACGAGAGATGCACCTCGATCCCTTCCTCGCCAACGAGGGAGAACCGGGGAAGGGGCCGAAACTCGTGGTGGGGTCGGTGCTCGCGATAGAGCCGATGCTCACCCTCGGCACCACCCAGACCAAGGTGCTCGGCGACGACTGGACCGTGGTCACCGTGGACGGCAGCCGTGCGGCACATTGGGAGCACACAGTCGCCGTTACCGAGGACGGACCCCGGATCCTCACGCTGCGTCCGGAGTAGCACGGCCGTCGGGCGGCCCGACTCGGCGACACTGCGCGGCGAGGAAACGAGCCGCACCGACGCCAGGATTCCTGGTCGATCTCGCCACGTGGCCGCGTGCCGGCACCATTCGCCGACACGGCCACCGGTCGATACCCGGCTTTCACCGGATCGGTGACGTCGTTCCTTGCACCCGCGTCCTGCGTGTCGAGCCGAAGCGGTGCGCTCGGGGCGGTGCCCGTGCGGGGTGGAAGGGTTACTCCTCCTTGGTTCGATACTGTTCTGAACGATGCCGTCAGCGTATGGCCGGGCAAGTGGCGGCGACGTGAGTAGGCCGCTACTCGAATTCGCTTGGCACGCGCCGCAGTTCGATGTGATCGGGTCGGCCGGCTGACTCTGCGACGGTGACGGCGACACCTGTGACCTGGGTGTTTCGTGTGCGTAGGTAGTCCGCTCGGTCCGCGGCGCGCGGCGTCGAAGTGACGATCGACAGATAAAATCCGCCTTCGGCTGTCTCCGGGCGATAGCGCGGACAACCCTTGATACGGCTTAAACGACCCGTTCCTCGGGCAATATCACCGGTGTGTGCGATCGGGGTGTGGCCGTCGAAGGCTCGGCGGTGCGCCGATGCAGATGCGGGAACAGCAGCGTTCGAACTCATGCTCCCGGAACAGCGGATGGCTGGGGGAGAGCTACTCGTCCGCTGGGTGGCTGGGGACCGTCCGGACTCCCCAGCCACCCACCATGCGGATGGGGAGCCGGGGCGAAACTTACGACGCGCCGGGAAGTCTCCGCACGCCCGCGCAGACCTCGGCGGCAAGGTCGTCGTAGCCGACGGCCAGTTCCGCCAAGCGCTGCCAGGCATCCCACAGATCCCACTCCGAGGCGCTGGCCAGAGCCGCGTAGGCGTTCGCGGTGAACTGGGCGAGGCGGTCGATCACGGCGCCGACGGTCTCGGTGTGCACGTGCGCGGCGCCGTGCGCGGGCGGCAGTTGCACAGTGATCCAGCGGTCGATGTCGCGAATCAGGCTCGCTCGCAACGCATCTATCTCGTCGAGCGATTCGCAACCCGCGCTGAGTCTGCGCTCGTGCAGCGTGGTCAGTTCGTGCGCACTGCGCAGCAGTGGGTTGCTTTCGTGCAATTCGCCTCGGCAGGCTTGCAATACTTGATGTTTCGCGGGCAGGGCGGCGCTGGTCGTCATCGCCGAACCGTTCTCGTGCAGGACCGGACGGTGTCGATGATGGACGAGCCGGAAGGACGGAAACGGCTGCGCGGAGCGATGATCCAGTGTCGATAGCCCGCATCGGCATCGGCGGGTGAGGGCAAGGCGATCTCGCCGCCGCTGGGCACGATCGAGACGTTCAAGCGGAACAGCTCCGCGAACAGCCGCACGTCGTCGGGTAGATCCGGGCGGGTCAAGAAGGTCCACCGTTTGGAACGCACGTGAGAGATGATCGGACCCATATCGATTCGGCGATGGGTGAGGTCGTCGCGAACTTGCTGCCCCAGCGCGGCGGGCATCGTGATCGCGCCGACGAAGCCGGCGCGCAGGACGATACGGCCGATATCCGGATTAACTCCGGCGGGCAGGTCGCAGGTGTGTCGATAGTAGGCGCATCGGGCGGTCGGGGTGTCCGCCAACGCCAGTTGGTCCATGAGGCCCTCGGGTAGCTTCGTGTGATTGTTTACAAGCCGCCCGGTCGGCGCTGCGGCAGTGATGCTGTGATCCGGAGCACCGTGCGGGCGTTGTCTCAGTAGAGCACTCCATGGAACAAATCAAACATTCCGTTCAATTAGTTCTCGAGAAATTCGTTCGCCCGCTGGTTACCGGTGGGTGCGGTAACCAGCGTGGTCCGGTGCGCGGCCACGCGTTCACTTCGGCGTACATATTTCCTGGTCAAATGACCTATGCGGATGCGAGAGCGGAAACCTCGGGCATTTTGTTCACCGCCACCGCGACCATGGGCGCTACCTTGCCGCAAATCGATCCCGCGCCAGGGACATCCCTACCGCGGCTCAGGGCGTGGTGCGGAAGAACAGCACTCGGTCGCCGTGCTCGGACAGTGGCGTGTGCACACTGATCTGGCGCAGCCCGCTGTCCGGCAGATAGGTGAGGTTGGCGAACACCTTCGTGTTGCCGAAGGCCGCGCGCAGTTTGGATTCGGTCGCCCGGTCGGGGTTGTAGAGGGCCAGCATCTCGAAGTTCAGTGGTGCGAGCGGTTTGTCGAGGGGAGCCTGCCCGGCCGGACGTCCGAGCGCGGCGTACTGGGTGGCCGCGCCGTGCTCGTACCAGCACAGTTCGTAGGCGACGTTCTCCGTGACCGTGATAGCCGCGACCGGCCAGTCCTGGGAGAGTCGCAGCGCCAGGGGATTCTTCGCAACCGGCGTCAGCTCCCAGTTCAGGCTCAGGACCGTCACCCAGCCGCCGTAGGGCTGGTCGATCAGCACGATGTCGTCGCCCAGGGTGGTCGAGGTGTTCAGTTCGGGTTCGCGGGTCTTCCAGTTCGACTCGTGGGTGCCGAAGTAGCTCTCGCGATCGAGCGGGTAGGCGTCATCGACGGCATAGGCGGCGATGATCGCGGCGCGCACCTGGGCGATGGCGTCGCGTTCCGGTAGATACACGCTCAGCGCGCCGAAGGTGGAGCCGATCTGCACGGGCATCGCGGGCTGATCCTGCTCGGCGCCCGGCGCGAGCGGCCGCAGGCCGACCAGGGCCAGCTTCCAGTTGATCTCCTCGACGGTCGACAGGTCGCCGGAGGACTTGAACATGACCTGCTGCTGGGTGAGGCGACCCGCCTGTTCCAGCGTGCGGCAGCCCAGTTCGAGCAACGCTCGGTGCGACTTCGGGGTGAGGTCCAGGTCCTGGATGCCGCACGCGCGCAACCGGATCGACATGGTGGTCGAGGTCAACGCGGCGTACCGCTCCCGGTACATGGCGATGGCCTGCTTGCGCGAACGGCCGACCATGAGCGTCCGCAGCAGCGTGCTCAGGCTGGCCAGGTATTTGCCGGACAGCTCCGGGTTCGCCGCGGCCAGGGAAGCGCGGATGCGGGCCGCCTCCTCGGTCGCGGCGACCGCGGCGTCCTGATCCAGCCTGCCCAGCCAAACCCCGCATTTGGACAATCCGTCGGCGCACGGGCCCGCGACCTCGGGATGCGCTCGCGCCACTTGACGGTAGACGTCACAGGCGCGCCGGATCGTCGTGGTCGCCAGCTCTCTGCGGCCGCTGTGCCGTGCCGCCTGCTCGAACGAGCGCAGCGCGTCGTTCAACTCGCCGGCGAGACGGGCGGTCAGCACTTGGCCCCGGGACAGCAGGCGCAGGCGGATCGCCACCGCTTCTTCGGCGGGCGCCAGCGCCTCCCTCGTGCGGTCGCGCGTGGAGCCGTTGGTCTTGGTGGCGATCAATCCCTTGGCGAGTTCGCCGAGGGAGGTGGCCAAGCGCAATTCGGACTCGACCGTACGGTCGAGCGCCGCATACCGATCCGCAGCGATCTGACGCTCCATCGCGTCCAGATCCATCGCGCTCCTCGTTTCCAGCATGATCCTCCGCCAACGCGCGGCAACCGCGCAACGCAACCGTCTGCGCACCGAGTTTGTCATGGTTGCCGCCCGCGCGCACCTGTATCCGGCCAGGCAGACAGGGCCGTGCGGCGGGCGGCCACCCACGGGTCGGCCCGTGCCGGACGAGAAGGCATGATCGAGGGTTGTGCGAGCCCTATTACAGCGCGTCAGTTCGGCGCGGGTAACCGTCGGCGGCCAGGTCGTCGGCCGTATCGACCCGGCGGCCGACGGGGTCCCGCACGGCTTGGCCGCCCTGGTCGGCGTGACGCACTCCGACACCGAGGAGACCGCGAAGGCGTTGGCCGACAAAGTGTGGCGGCTGCGCATCCTCGACGGCGAGCGATCGGCGGCGGATCTGCGCGCGCCGATTCTGGTGGTCAGCCAGTTCACGCTGTACGCAGACACCAGCAAGGGGAGGCGCCCGTCCTGGTCGGCGGCCGCCCCCGCGGTGATCGCCGAACCCCTGGTCGACCTCTTCGCACACACGTTGCGCGAACTCGGAGCGACGGTCGCCACCGGACGGTTCGGTGCGCACATGCACATCGACTTGGTGAACGATGGCCCGGTCACCCTCATGCTGGAGATGTGAGCGGTCGCTACCGGAAATCGTTGGCAGCGGCTGGATCCGATGACCTGCGCCGCGGTCGACCGGGAACGCAGTCTGTCCGCAAACGCCGAGGAAGATCCCGTTCACGTTGACGTCACCGGTGATTAGTCATCCGGTGTTACCGTGGGTGGGAAGGAATCGAGGGTGGAGGAGCGGACGCGATGGCGGACAATGTCGAATTCGATGAGCATCTGTTCCGCAAGGCGGCCCAGAAGACGGGGCATGTCCAGGACCGGGTGACCGGCATCATCGACAGGTTGAGCACGTCGATCGCCTCGCGCGGAAACTGCTGGGGCAACGACACCATCGGCCGCAACTTCGCCAACGGTCCTGACGGCCAAGGCGGCTACACCACCGCCCGCGACAACCTGATCAAGGGCGGGCGCAACGTGGCTGGGACATTCGGCAACTTCAGCGAAGGGCAGACGAAGACGGCCGACCTGCTGCGGGACATGGAGCAGGGCAACCGCGACGGCGTGCGGTGATGCGGGGCCCCCGATGACGAACGAGCAAGCCAAGTCGGACTTGGCCGAGATCCTCGACGGTGTCCAGGAACAGATGCGGATCATCGCCCGGTTGCAGCAGGAGCGCGCCGAACTCACCGGCCGCGCGACGGTGCGCGGCAAGCGGGTGACGGTGGTCGTGAACGCCGACAACACGGTCATCGATACGCAGTTCGGCGCGAACATCGAGGACCTGAGCTATGCCGAGATCGCCAAGGCGATCACCGAGGCCGCGCAGCAAGCCAGCGCCGATGTGGCCCGCAAGACACGAGACCTCATGGCGCCCCTCGATACTCACCGCGCACGAATGCCGAAGTTGTCCGATCTGGTCGAGGGCATGCCCGACCTGCGGGCACCGGAACCGGTCCCCGCCCCGACGGCGCCGCCGAACGCCCGTGAACGCAGGGATTTCTCGGACGGCAGCGGCATGCGTTTCACCGACACCGAGACCGTAGAACGCGATCGTGGTGGATCGGTCACCGATTCGAGCTGGTGAACTCGGTAGCCGCACCGGGCGATCGAGGTAACCGGCCATGGCTATCGAGCTGCCCGCGGCACTGAAGTACCTCGAGCCGATCGTCGGCATGGAGTGGCCCGAGGGCAACGAGGACCAGATGTGGGCCTTGGGCGGTGACTGGCGTACCGCCGCGAGCGAGTTGCGCTCGGTGATCCCCGACATCGAGGCGGCCAAGAGCGCCTCGACGACCGCGTATCCGTCAGGTGACGGTTACGAGGAAATGGTCAAGGCCTTCGACAGCTTCCTGCAATTCAGCGGAAGCAACCCGCAAGACGACCAGACGCTGGCGAGGCTGGCCGACTACTTCAAGGAGATCGGTGACTCGGCCTACGACGTCGGCACCGAGATCGAGTACGGCAAGTTGATGTACTGGTCCTCGCTGGCGTTGCTCGCGGCCGAGCTGGCGGCCTCGTTCTTCTCCGGCCCGTTCAAGCCCGCGGTGGACGCGGCGGCGATCGCGCTCACCAGGATCGCGGTCCGCATCATCGGTCAGCGGTTGGTGCAGGCGGTGATCCAGCGGGTCGGGCGGATCGTCGCGAACCGGTTCGTGAACTTCCTGCTCCGGCATGTCGCGATCGACACGATCCTCGGCACCATGCAGGAACTGGGGGTGCAGGCCTACCAGGTGGAGCAGGGGCACCGCAAGAACATCAACGTCGAACAGGTCATCGTGACCGCCGTCAGCTCCGCGGCGGGCGGTGCGGCGGCCGGACCGCTGGCCGAACGGGTCGGCAACGCGCTGACCCGGAAGTTCGGCCCGGAATTCAATCCGTATCTGCACGGCGCGATCACCGGGACGACGGCGGGATTGGCGGGGGCCGGAGCGGGTTTCGTGGCCGCGACCGCGACTCAGTTCGGGTTCGACGTGGCCACGGACGGGTTGGACAAGGCGCTGCAGAACCTGGGGAACACGCCGGTCGACTGGCGGATGTTCACCGCCGGCGCCTCCAACGGCGCCATGACCAGCGTGACCAAGGTCGGTTCCGCTCAGATGTGGAACAAGCTGATGCCGACCACGATGAGTCGTCCCGACCTGGGAACCCGGCTGGACAGTCTCTTCGCCGACGTGGGGCCACGCGTGGGTTACCGGCCCGATGGCGCGGGAACGCCCGGAGCGGGTGACGGCAGCGGCCTGGCTCCCGGTGCTGGGACACCCGACCTCGCGGGTGGGTCGAACAATCCGGGGGGATCGAACGGTGCGGGTGCGCCGCGCGCCGGGATGCCCGCCGCCGGGAACAGCAGCAACACAGCGACGAGCCCCGCGAACTCGGATACGTCACGCTCCGGCGCAGCCGACGATACCGCTGCCACTGGTGGAGACCAGGTGTCGAGCGCCGACTCCAATGGGGCGCGGCAGGACGGCAATCAGGCCGGGCGCGACGGTGGGTCCACCACGGCGACATCGACATCCGGTGATCAGGGTTCCTCCGGCGAGCGTGCGTCGTCGGGGGAGCGAACATCGTCAGGCGAGCAGTCCTCGTCGAGTGAGCAGTCCTCCTCGGGGGAGCGGTCCACATCGGGGGAGCAGTCCTCGTCCGGGGAGCGGTCCACGTCCGACACCGGGGCGGGACTCGCCGACGAAGGAAAGCAAGACCGCGGGGCAGGCGCCGATCGTTCTGAGGAATCCAATATTGCTGCGGGACAACAGAACAGCGCCGTGTCGGGGGATCCGGCGGGTACGCAGCGCGGCACCGTCGATGGCGTGCAGAGCCCGGAGACACGGTCGCTGTCGGACGCGCCGACGCCGAGCGCGACGCCGGTCGCGGGCGCCCCGCTGACCGGCCCGGCGGCCACACCGCCCGCCGGGCCGACCACTGCGAGCGTGCCACCGTCCAGCAATGTGGCGCCGGGAACGGCGGCGTCACCCGCTTCGCCCGGATCGAGCGACGCGCGGCCCGCGCCGGCCGCGGATCCGCGCGGCCAGGCCGCCACGCCGGACAGCGACGCGGGTCGCAAGGCGCCCTCCGACAGGGTCCGGGCCGGGGTCGCGGATCGCGGCTCACGTTCGGGCGGCGACGAGCCCGCCGTGCGGGCGGGCAAGGCCGACTCCGAGGCGCCGCGCGCCGAGGGTGAGTCCCGCCAGGACGGGCAGACGCGTCGGGAAGGGGATACGCGCAGCGACGGTGGGACGCGCCAGGCGGGTGCGGACCGACCCGAGGACGAGACTTCGCGATCCCGCGCCACTCCGGAATCCGACGCCGGCCGACGCGACAGCGCCGAACCACTCGTGCTGCCGCTCGCCGGTGATACCGGCGAGTCCAGAACCGCGCGCCGACCGGGTCCCGACACCGATGGTCCGGCTCGCAGGAACTCGGACGACACCTCCCGGAACGATCTGGAATCCGATGCTCCGCGACAAGATTCGAGGAACCGCGGGGAGTGCGCCCGGCTCTCACTCGAGGAGATCCAGCAGGCCACCGGAAGCAATACCATCCGGCCACCGGACGAGCCGGTCGGCGAGCGCGGCATGTCGCTGCGTGACATCCAGCAGGCTGCGGGCGGCCGCCTGTGGGACTACCCGGACGGCGGGCCCGACCAGCCTCGCCACCAAGGCATCGCCGACGAACTGCTGCGAATGGCCGCTGGGATGGATCCGCGCGATGTCGCCGAAGGCCGTGGGCCGCGCGCCCTGGTGGTGGACGAATACGTCGGCCCGGTGGACGAGCACGGGGTCGGCGCCCATGCCTATACCCTGACCGTGCGCATGGATCCGGACACCGGCGAATTCCACATCGAGGTGTCCGATCCGGCGGCGGGAAGCCGCAGAGGGTTCCCGCCCGACCTGCCGATGGACGTCCGCACGGTGTCGGCGATCCTGTTCGACGGTGCGGGAAACGCGGTGCGGCCCAGCGGATCCGACCCGCGAGTGCGTCCGACCGACGACCGCCCGATCTACAACCCCGAGGGCGAAATCGCCGGTCGGCGCGGCGACGAATCGCCGAAGCGGTTCCAGGCGCGGATGCGGGCCGAGATGGCCGACATGCGCGCCCGAGGAGAGGCCGAGCGCGCGCGGCGCCTGCGCGACCTGCTGGACCGCATCGACGACGCGGATCTACCGGAAGGAGTGTCGAGGCGGTCGCTGCGGGTCAGGGCCGCGCAGGCGGAATGGCGTGCCCGCGAGTTCCGCAAGAACGCCGACACGTGGTGGCGGGTCGCGGGCGGCAGACCCCCGGACGATGCCCCGATACCGCCGCGTTCGCCTGCGGACCCTGCGCCGGCTTCGGAACCTTCTCGCGTCGGTTCGAACCCATCGGACCCGGCACGGATTCCGCGGGGCGATCGCGGTCCGGACGCCGAGGACGAGGCTCGGCGGCCATCCGATCCGACGACCCCGCCGCGCGACGCGGACGACGCAGCGCCGGCGCCGGAGGATCGGAGGGTGGCGCCACCGGCCCGCGACGGTGCGCAGCACGATGACGCGGCACAGCCCTCGCACGACCGCACACCCGACGAGACGCCGGATTTCCTCGGTGAATCCGACGACGTCGAGGAGCGATTGGAGCGCGGAGCGGACGACGATGTTCCGGCCGGCATGTTCCGCGACGCCGACGGGCTGCTGCACAAGTTCGGCGATCGTCCCGACTCCTACCGTGATCCGGACGGCACGTGGCACCACGAGGACGACGGTCCGGGCACCTACCGCGACGACAGCTTCCGGTTGCGCAACGCGCAGAACAATGAGTACATCTCCGATCATCTGACGAAGCGGCCGTACCGGTTCCTGGCCGATCCCGGCCCCGAGCGTGCGTACCCGGTGGTCGACGAGGTGATCGCCGAGCAGATCGCGAAGGCGGTCACCGAGCGCAAGACGTTGCAGGCGCAACGCGACGCGGCCAATGCCGCGGTCAAGCGTCATATGGCGGAGTTCGGGATCGAAGAGATCAGCGACCTCGCCGAGAACCAACTCGCCAAGCGGGTGGAGAGTCTCGAGATCGAGATCCTGGAGTCGGAACTCTCCGACGACGAGAAGCAAGCGAAACTGGATCGTCTCGGCGCGATGGAGCGCAACGCCGCGGAGTTCAACCGGCTGGGTCCGCCGCTGGTGAAGGCGTCGAAGACACTCGGCGAACTGGGCGGCAGGGCATTCGCGCTCGATGCGGATCAGCGGCCGGGTGCGGTGCTGCTGGCCCCCTTCGAGGGCGCGATCGATGGTGCGGACACCGTCGACATCGCGGTGCTGGTCCCTGGTGCGGACGGCGGGCCGCCGAGGCTGGTGGTGATCGAGGCCAAGGGCGTCGGTTCGCAGCTCGGTGGCTCCAAAACGGCCGAAGCGCAGCAGGGTTCGCCGGAGTATCTGCGCCGCACGGCCGCGATCGATAAGAATCTGCGGCGGATCCTGACCGAGACGCCCGAGGAGATGGCCGCGCGCGGTGTCGATCCGGACAGTGCGGCGGGCCGCGCCCTGCTGCGGGCACGTGAGCAACTGCTCCAGGCGCACCGGGACGGGGCGCTCGAGGTGGAATACCACCTCGTGCACGTCTCCAAGAACGGGCACGTCACCGCCAGCCAGTTCAATCTCGAACGTGACGGTGTGCTGGTGCGCATCGACGTCATCGGCGGGATCGAATCGCCCGCGCTGGTGCGAACACCGGATCAGGCGACACCCGCCGACGCACCGGCACGCGCTGCCGACGACTCGGCGCTTCCGCCGCAAAGCGACAACGGTGATGCCGCGTCCGCTCGGCAGCTGCTCGGCGTGCCGGGCGAGGACGAATGGTCGCCCCTGAGTCCGGAGGAGGTCGGCGAGCGGCTGCGGGAGCACCTGCGCGACGCGATGGACGATCCCAGATTCGAGGTCTTCGGGTTCGACCTGCCCGGTCTCGATCCCGAGGTGGTGCGGGAGTACGCCAGGGCGATGGTCGATCTGTTCGACCGGTACCCCACCGTGGACCTGCGCAGTGTCGGCATCGGCGGGCTGCCGCCCAAGGTGATCGGCATGGCGCAACCGCGGCTGGATGCCTCGGGGCGCATGGTCACCGACTCGATCGTTCTCAGTTACGACCACGCGACCAGCGCGCAGACCTTCCGGGATCGGATGCAGGCCGGTGTCGACAACGGCCGGTTCTCCTCGGAAGTGTTGCGCCGTCCGGTGCGGGCCGTCGTAGCGCACGAGTACGGTCACGCCCTGGACTACGCGAGTCAGCAGAGTGCGCGGCATCGAGCCGAGGAATTCCTGTACGAGCGCTATCTGGACGACGACACCCGCATCCCCGGTCTCGGTTTCGAGGACTGGCTCGACCAGCTCAGCGGTCACAGCTTCGACCGCGACGGCAACCTGCGGCCGGAAGAGGCGCTGCCAGAGGCGTTCGCCCACGAGGTGCTGCGTCGTGACGACGACGATGCCGACCCGCTCAGCGCCCCGGCGCGTGCGCTCAACGACCTGCTGACCCAGCTGGCCGCCAACCCGCCGGACACCGCCGAGACGCCCCTATCGCTGGAACCCGACCACCTGGGTCCGCCGGGGGATGAATCCCCGGCGCGCGGTGGGGCGAAGAGACCACCGGACGGTTCGGACGGTGTGCCGGAGCCGGGTGATCGAAAAGTGGCGTCGCTGGACCGCGACGGCCCGGACGACAGCCCCGAGCCTCCGGAAACCGGGACGGCCGATGGCGGGGCGAACAAGCCACCCGCCGATCCGCCCGCCCGTACCCCGGACGAACCGAATGACGGCGGTGACGACCGCGACGAGGAGGCGGCGGCGAACGACACCACCCCGATCGCTCCGGAGCACGCTACGGCTGGGCATCGGCCCGAGGGCACGGACGAGCCGGGCGACGCTGACACCGCGCAACCCGTCTCCGGTGACGGCGGCGCCGGGAAGCCCCCCGCCACACCGCCTTCGGCAGACGAGCCCGGTGACGAGCCGGGCCCGCGGTCGGACTGGTACTTCCGGATGCGGATCGAACAGGCCGACTGGGAGGCGGACATGGCGGCCGACCATGCCGCCTGGCTGCGCGAGCTGGCCGACGCCCGCCCAGACGACCCGTGGTCGCGATTGCGCGCCGAACAGGCGGAATGGAATGCCCGCATGGCCGCCGATCGCGCGGCCTGGCTGCGGCTGGAGGAGGCCGAGAACGACACATGGTCCGCCGCCGTCGAGGCGGATCGGTTGCGGCGCGCCGCCGACGCCGACCGTGACGATCCGTGGGCCGAACTCCGCGCGCAACAGGCGGAGTGGAACGCCCGGATGGCGGAGGACCGGGCACAGTGGCTGCGCAGGCTCTACACGCCTATCGGGACCGCGTCACAAGACGATTCGGGGGTGGGCACACCGGACTCCGGTTCGCCGGCGCGTCCCGGTTCCGTGTCCTCGGCCGACGCACCCGC
The DNA here is from genome assembly GCA_019930625.1 of Nocardia asteroides. Lineage (NCBI taxonomy): Bacteria > Bacillati > Actinomycetota > Actinomycetes > Mycobacteriales > Nocardiaceae > Nocardia > Nocardia asteroides. Next base: position 858,697 of record CP082844.1, on the reverse strand, counting down.
CGTCGCACCGGAAGCGGGCGCAACGCCGCGCGCGGCGGACGAGTCGCGCACCGGCGACGTCGATGCGGCCGAGGACCCGCGCGACCGGATGTCGCCCGAGATCCGTGCGGAATACGACCGGCTCGCGGCCGAACTCGAGCAGGCACAAGCGCGGCGAGCCGAACTGCGGCAGCGTCGCGACGACCTCGCGTCCCGGTTCCCGATCGATGACGCCGACGACTGGGCGGCCCTACGACCCGCACCCGACGGACTGGACCGGACGCTGGAGGACCTGCGCGGCCGGACCATGCCGGTCACCGAGATGCCGGAGCGGCTCGCCCGGATCGACGAGCTGGAACAGGCCGCGCGGGACTTCGCCGAGGCCGACGCCGAAGCCGCCCGCCTGGAGATGGAACTGGCGAACCTGGAGCTGTCCACCACGCCGCTGGCCCGATACGACCAGCTCGTCCAGCAGCGCCAGACACTGACTCGCGAACGCGAATTCTGGCGCGCCAAGCGCGACGACAGGGCCGCGCGCTGCGACCGCTGGGGCGAAAACGTCCGCTTGGAGGACTCGGCGCTGCGCGGTGATCAACTGGAAACCACGATCCTCCAGCTGTACGAGGCGGCCAACGTCCGGACCATCGACGACCTGGGCGGCCTCGACGACGCGCCGCACACCGACCGGGTCGCGGCGCCGCCGCTGGAGGCCGAGCACCGCAGGCAGGTGATCGGGAAGCTCGCGGCCGCCGCCGAGCGGGTCAACCAGCTCGACGAGCAGATCGAGCAGGTAGACCAGCAGATCGCCGATCTGCGCCAGGCCGGCGTCGGAACGGAACGGTCTCGCCCGCAGGACGTGATCGACGCGCTGGAAGAACTGGCGCAGGCCAGGGCCGACGCGCTGCGCGAGATCAAGCCGCGCAGGCACGAGCGCGACGACCTCGCCGCCCGTCTCGGCCTGCTGGACGAGCAGGGACGGGTCGACCAAACGGCCGGTGAGCCGGACCGGCTGGACCGGACCGTGGCCGACCTGCGCGCGGCGGTGCGGGACGGGGTCGCCGACGGAACGCTGTCCGGCGAGGATGCCGCCGCCCGCCGCCGGGACATCGCCGCACTCGACGCCGTCGCGCGGGAGGTGAACACCGCGCACAACGCGATCGGCCGCATCCAGGACGACATGGCCAGGGTGGCGGGCGCGTACCGCGACCTCGTCGAGCGCAGCGGCGGCCGGATGGTGACGGATCGAGTCGGCATCGTCGACGGTGAGCGACCTCGCGTCATCGTGTTCGGTCCCCGGCCCGACCCGGACGCGCCGCGCGCCGACCACGACGCCGCCCTGGCCGCCGCCCTGCGCCGCAGCTCTGATGTGGCGCAGGCGATCGTGCGGCCGGAGACCACGGTCGAATACCGGCGGGTGCTCGCCGACCGCGAGGACAACGTGCGGGCGGAGGAGATGGACCCGCCCGAGATCGAACGGTTGAGCACCGGTTGGGTCGGTGGCCGCCGCCTGGACATCACCTCCTGGCGCGACGCCGACGGCGTGTGGCACCACGTCGATCCGACCCGTCCGGACTGGGAGTTCGGGCGCGAGCGGTCCGAGCTGCCCAAGAAGTTCACGCCGAAGGATCCGCCGGACGGTGTCAGCGGGTGGGCGATGGAAGATGTCGTCAACGACATCACGCTGCCGACCGACGACGTCCCGGCGGGCAAAGTCCCGGAAAGCACTCTGCCGGTGCACATGCCGCAGGCGCCGTCACAGTACGACACCTCGGGCGTCGACCCGAACGACCTGTTCGGCCAGCACTGGGGCGCGGATTCGTACAACGTGGTGCGCCTGCTGTTGATGGCGGCCCAGGTGCCGAAGCATCCGGCGGTGAAGGCGTGGATCCAGCGTCATCCGGAGATCGGCGAGTGGGTGCGGGCGCGGCCGTGGCTACAGCACCTGCCGCCGTTCGGCACGGTGTTCCGCGACTACGCGTGGTTCGCCCCGCCGCGGCGCAACATTCAGCCGATGCACCGGCCGTGGATCGCGGCCGACCATGTGCCGCCGGGTGACCGGGTCGACATCCCGGCGGGCTTGCAGCGCGAGTGGGACCGCGACATCGCGGCCTGGCAGCGGGTACAGGACTGGGCGGACGCGGAATACCAGCGGTTCCTCGCCGACGACAGCGACCTCGACGGGATCGCAGATGGCATCGACAGACATCGGCGCGCCGAGCAGGAAACGCGGGCACGCGAGGTGGTCGACATCGTCGCGCGGCAGCTGGTCCTGCGGCAGCCGGGCATCGACCCGCTCGGCGACGTGAACGCCCAGCTGTCGCGCATCCAAGACGAGATCGACCGAGTGGCGGGCGAAGTCGCGGACCGGTTCGCCGCCGAGGATCCCGAGGCCGTCCGCGACACGATCGAGGACATCCGCGAACTGCTCGCCGGCGGTAGCGATCCCCAACAGCTCGCGGCCGCGCTCGCCGAGCACATGCGCGACGACGTGCCGACGTTCACGCGCGAGGAACTGGCGCGGATCAAGAACCACCTGATGGCCGACGAGCACCGGGTTCGCGACCACGCCGACCCGCACGGCCGGTATGTGCGCACGAGGATGGATCGCCTCGCCGATGTCGCCGAGGCGTGGAACCGCCTGATCGACGGGGCTCCGCTGCCCCAGGACTTCGTGCTGCTCAACGACATGCTGGCCGAGGCGCGTTTCCTCGCCGACAATCCCGGGGCGACCTGGCAGCAAGCCAATGCCCACGCGATCGCGCTCGGGTTCCACTGGGACGCCGACCGCCCGCCGCTGACCGGATGGCGCGCGGGCATCCCGTACGCTCCGGCTCCTCTTCAGCCGAACCCGGGTTACCTGCCGCCCGCGCCGGGTGCGCTGGGCGCGCCGCGGCCGCAGGGGCCGACCGGTGGCCCCGTGGAAGGTCCCGGAGGTGGCGGCGGCCGCCCGCGGGAGGAGCCGTCGCGTCCGCGGGAGGAGGCCGAGTCCTCGGCGCCGCAGCCGAGTGCAGACGGCGGCGCGCGGAAACCACCGGAGGACCCGCCAGCCGCGCGGCGTCAGGACGAGCCCGACGACTCCGGCGACGGCGAGCAGGCCGTGCCGGAGGAGTCCGGGGGCCGCGAGCGTCTGCCGGAGCTGCCGCCTGGCATCGCGCGTCCGGACGAGCCCGGGTTCCCGCCGTCGTCTTCCGCGCGAGACGATGCCCACCGGGTACTCGCCGAGCTCGACGCGCTACACCGTCGCATCGACCAGCAGCTCGATGATCTGCTGCGCCGGGCGAGTTCCGACCTGGACCGGATGCAGCAGCGCGCTCTGGACCGTCTCGCCGACATCGAAGCCGAGGTCACCGAACGGTTCGACGAGCTGTCCGCGCGGCTGCGCCCGGACCAGGCCGCGTCCGAAGGCTCAGCGCCGCCGCTCGGATCACCCGCGGCTCGCCTCGGCGCGGAGCCGGATGACCGGGCCGAGGCGGCGCTCGAGCGCATCCGCACGCAGTTCGATGAAGCGGCCCGCCGCACCGACCGACAGTTCGACGAGCTGCTCCGCGACACGCTCGCCCAGCTCGACGGGGTCGCGGCGGATCTCGATCAGCGCTTCGACGCCGCCGTCTCCCGGCTCGACCAGCTCGCCGCCGGAACGGACGATGCGGCCCACCCCTCTTCCGAGGCGCAGGCGCTGGACGATTTGCACGAGCGCCTGATAGCCGAGCTGGACGAGATCCACCGCCGCGCCATGGACCGGCTCGCCGGACTCGAACGCGAACTCGCCGGATCATCCACTCCCGACCCGGTCGATCTCGACGCACCACCCGCGCCGTCGCGGCCACTTACGGCCGGGCACCCCGGCGCGGGTACGCGCGTCGGGGACCCGGCGTCGCCGACAGCGGTTCGCGGTACCGAGGAATCGGCGCGTGCAGGAAGAGACGTCGATCGCCTGTCCAGGCAACGGGGTTCGGCAGCGCGGGAGTTGGCTGATGCGCAGGCGAATCTCGCGGAGGCTCGGCGTGGTCTGGTGGTGAACGATGCGGATTTGACGCGGGATGCGTTTGATGACGCGCTCGACGATTTACGCGGGCGCACGATGCGGGTCGACGAGCAGCAGCAATGGCAGGAGCGGGTTGCGGAGCTGGAGCGTGCCGCGCGGCGGGTCTTCGATGCCGAGGACGAACTCGTCCGGGCCGAAGACGCCGTGCGCCACGCTCGATCCGCCGAGTCGGCCCGGCACGCCTCGGACGCCACAGGCGGAGAACCTATTTCGAGCCCGGCGGATGCCGAGGAGTCGCCCCGCGCCGATGCCGAACAGGAGCGCCTGTCCGCCCAGCGGGATGCCGCGGCGCGAGCGTTGACCGATGCCCAAACTGACTTGGTTGCGGCTCGGCGGGGTTTGCCGGTCGACGACGAGGATTTGGCGCGGGATGCGTTGGATGACGCGCTGGCCGGTTTGCGTGGGCGCACGATGCGGGTCGATGAACAAGGGCCGTGGCAGCAGCGGGTTGCGGAGCTGGAGCGTGCGGCACGGCGGGTCTTCGATGCCGAGGACGAACTCGCCCGGGCTGAAGACGCGGTGCGTCGGGCTGATCACGCAACGGGGCTACTTTCGAACGATCGGAGCGGCACAGCGGTTTCGCGTGGAGCGGGTGGTGAGGTCGGGGAGTCGGCGTATGCCGAAGCCGATGCCGAGCTGGGACGCTCGATCGCCCAACGGGACGCGGCGGCGCGAGCGTTGACCGAAGCGCAAGCTGACTTGGCTGCGGCTCGGCGCGGTGTGCCGGTGAATGACGAGGATTTGGCGCGGGATGCGTTGGATGACGCGCTGGCCGGTTTGCGTGGGCGCACGATGCGGGTGGATGAGCAGCGGCCGTGGCAGCGGCGGATTGCGGAGTTGGAGCGTGCCGCGCGTCAGGTTTTCGATGCCGAGGACGAGCTCGCGCGGGCTGAAGACGCGGTGCGCGAGGCTGATCGGACAAGGTCTGTGCAACGTTCGGCACAGGAAGGGCAGGCGGGCTCGCGGGCGCGCCGAGATGGCGGGGAACCGGATGTAGAGATGCCGCGTCCGGAGAGCGAGGGCGACCAGGACCCGCCCGAGGGTGGGGTTCGCGCGAGCCGTGACGGTGACCAGCACTCGCCGGAGGGTAGGGCTCGGTCGAGCCGAGACGGTGATTCGGAGCCGCCCGAGGATTCATCGGGTCCGGCTACGGCGCGCCCCCACTGGATGCCGCCGAATTGGGCACTGCGCTCACACATTCCGCATCCGCCGAAGGACTACGAGTTCGAGATGCCGGGCCCCTTCCACAACGAGGTGGAGCCGTGGCCTGTCCCGATGCCGCAGCCGCCGCAACCTCCGAGGCCGCCCCAGCCGCCGACGCCGCCAGTGCCACCGCAGCCGCCGACACCACAGGTGCCTTCTCAGCCGCCGGTTCCGCCGACCCCGCCGGTTCCGCCACCGCAGCCGCCGGTTCCGCCACCGCAGCCGCCGGTTTCGCCGACGTCGCCGGTCCCGCCGCAGCCGCCGGTTTCGCCGACGTCGCCGGTACCGCCGGTCCCGCCGACACCTCCCGTCCCGCCGGTTCCGCCGGTTCCGCCGGAGCCGCCGACGCCACCGGAGCCGCCGACACCGCCGGAGCCGCCGACGCCTCCGGTCCCACCGACGCCTCCGGTCCCACCGGCACCTCCCGGCCCGCCTACACCTGGCCAGCCGACCTCGCCGTACCCACCGGTGCCGCCAGGACCTCTACCGCCGTACCCGTCGGTGCCGCCAGAGTCACCGCCCTCGTACCCGTCGGCACCGCCCTCGTACCCGTCGATGCCGGCTCCGGAGCCATCCGTTCCGCCCTATCCAGGACCATCCGCACCGCCGTATCCGCCGTCGCTCCCGGGTTGGCCCGGTCACTCGAACGGCCCGTATCATCCCGACGGCACGGTCCCGCCGATGCCACCGGATATGCCGGTGCCCCCGATCCCGCCCGGCATGCCGCCGACACCAGCGGGCGGTAGCCGACGGACCAACGGCCGCGGGCCGCACGGAAACGGGCACAGCCAGGATTCGGCACGGGCTCTCTTCGTCCGCCCGTTCGCGGGCTTCGGTGTGCTCGCCGAGTTCGACCCGACGACCGGCGCGTTGCGTGCCAACCCGTCCGAGGCGAGCGGGCACAGCGGCGTCTACGGTGAACTCGGCGGGGTCTCGGTGGTGTTCTATCGGCACGGCGGCAAGCTCGCGCTGCGCGTCGGTGATCGCACTGTCGACCTCGACGGGCCCGTCGAGGTCGAATGGGGCACCGTCGGGTGGCGGACCACCCGCTTCGCGGTGGTCGTCGGTGGTGTCGTCTTCTGCGAGCTGACCTATCGCTCGGTGCCGGAAGAGATGGACATCGGCGCGCTGGTCCGAGCCGTGGTGGCCGACCCCTTGCGACGCACCGAGCTCTTCGCCGGATGACCGGAAGCCGACGATGCGGAAACGTAACCATCGACGTGAGGAGGAATGATGCGTATCGACCATCCGACCGATGACGAACTGCGGGAGAATTTCGACGAAATGCTCCGCTCCGTACTGACCGGCGGTGGCATCCGCACGGAGACCGGTCTCGACATGAAGACCGAGGACGCGCTGTGGGCGATCGCCCGCGCGTATCCCGACGTGCCGGACGCGCTGGTCGACACGGCGCGCGCGGCCTTCGCCGGCCAGCTCGACGGCTCGAATGCCCGCGAGCGCAAGGAGGCGCTGGCCCGCAAGATCGAGGAGCTCAACCGGCGTCGGCAGGCGCGGTGATCGGCCGGTGGTCACCGATGTCACGACCTAAGGTGGGCCCATGACCGAATGGCGCGCGTTGACAGACAGTGAAATCGTCGACCTGGCCGTCGGCCTGCGGGCGCTGGACGCCTCCCAGCCGATGGACGCGATACCGCGCCTGGCGGGGTCTTTCGGCTGGAAAGTGCTGACCGTCCATCCGGACCGGGCGATGCTGGACGCCGGATTCGGGATGGCCAGCGGCAAGATTCATGGGCGTTCGGGCTCGATCGCCGACATCAAGTTGCGCGTCACCGATTTCGCCCCGAACGACGCGGAGGGGCAGGCCCGTTCGAGGGACGCATTCGTGGCGATGGTCGCGGCCTTGACCGGCGCTCTCGGTGAACCGACCGCTCGGATCCCCGGCCCCACCGCCGAGGTCCGGTGGGCGGGTCCGGAAGCGACTTTGGTGCTGGAGGATCTGGGACGATCGGTCCAGCTGTCCCTGGTGGCCAACTATTGGCTGAAGCTGCACGATCAGGCAGTCGAGTTGGAGGGGCAGGAACAGAGTTGAGCGGGTGGGGAGACCTTGCCGCAGGCCTGGCCGCGGAACTCGCCTCCCTGCGCGCGGGTTCCATCGTCAAGCTGGTTGAAACAGAGACTGGGGCGCGGCGGCGATACGCCCAATTCCTACAGCTCGACGACGCGCTCTCGGCCGAGTTGGTCGATGACGAATGGCTCGACCCCGCCTTGCGCGCCGGTGCCACGGGACGCGCGCTGATCGCCGATTCGGGTTGGCGGGCACGCGATGCCGGCCACAGCAACTGGTGGGCCGAGCTGCCCTGGCCGAGTTCCTCGGCCGATTACCGGCGGCTGGCCGAGATGGTCGTCACCGGGTTGCGCGACGGGTTCGGTATCCGAGCGCCCAGCGCCCTGGCCTACACCGCATGGAATGAACGCTTGGAAAATCGCAAGCTGGACCTGCCGCTGTTGGGCCTGCGGCAGGAGCCCTGACGCGCGCCGCGCGCGAACCGGCGCTGTGCCAGGATGAACGACGAACCAGGATGAACGACGAACACAGCTCAGGCATCGTGGCGTGCGCGCCTGCTCCGATGCGGTAGATGAGGGGATTTCCGCGACGTGACCAGATCAGGCGGCGAGGCATCCGGTGACGAGCCCCGCGCCGCGTCGGCTCCGGACCACGACGATCCCGCCGATACTTCCGCGACAACTTCCGCGACACCGCCCGCAGGCGAGAAGCGGTCGGCCGAAGTGGTAGCCACCGGTCCGGCCGACCCGTCGGCGGAAGACGCCGAGTCGGGGGAAGACGCCGAGTCGGGGGAAGAGCCCGATGTGGGCTTCACTCTCTCCGAAGCCCCGCCCGTGGCGGATGCCGCCGAGCGAGCCGAGGCGCTCATGCATCAACTCGCTCGCGAGCTGGGGGCGGGCGGTCCGCCGGGCTGGCAGCGGGTGGATGCGGTGTTCGCGCTGACGGTGGCCGCCGAGGTGGCGTTGGCCGTCTACTCCGCCGATCAGGAACGCGTCGTACGGGTGACCCCCGAGCCGGAGATCATGGCGCTGGTCCGGGAGCACCGGCAGTTGTCGGCCGGGATGGGCGACGGGCCTTGGTGGCGTTTGCTGTTCACGCTGACCGGTACGGGCCGGATGGAAGTCGACTACGACTACGGCGACGAGCCGTTCCCGGATGATCAGCTGTTCCCGCCCGAGGTCTACCTCGCGGATCTGGTGGCGTATCCCCGGAATTCGCTGCCCGTGTGGCTCGGTGCCTACCTAGGTCACGACGACCGTCAGTTGCGGCCTCCGCAGATCGCCGCGGCGCAGGCGCGGGCGGACCGGGAGGCGGGTGTGCGCGCCGTGCCGTGCGAGGACGACCTGCCCGCGTTCCCGTTGATGGCCGCCCGGTGGGCGGTGCTCGCCGCGGCGTTCGTGGCGGCCGGGTCGCAGTGGGGCCCACGTCTGCTGCCGTCTCTGAGCTGGTTCGAGGGCAGCAAGCGCAGCGGCTGTTCGCTGTACGCGCTGCCCGGTGGGCGGGCCGTCCTCTCGGGCGGAGTGTGGAACGCGCCGGAACTGGCGGCGGCGTACAACGGCGGTGTCCGGTTGCCCGACCTGTACGCGGGCGCGCCGGAGTGGGTGGCGAGTCAGGTGGTGAACCACCGCGCCGCCGGCGGCTTGCTGTCGTTCTGCTACTGGTGGGAGAAGGGCCGCTGGCACCGCGGCGAGTCACCGGGGCCGGACCGGTTCGTGGAAGCGGTACCGGGCGTGTGGACCTCGGACACGGTTGTGGACATCGTGAGCGGCCTGCTCGGCGACGACTCGACCGCCGAGCAGCGCGTCGCCGTCGCCGGCCTCGTGTCCGCGGCCGAGGCGGGTGTCGTCACACGGGACATCCTCGCGGAGGTGTTCGGTGACGACGGCGAGTTCGACGTCGACGCCGCTTTCTTCCAGCTCACCATGGCCGGGGTGACCATGACAGCACCGGGGCCGATGGCGCGGGAGGATGCGATGGCCCGGGTCGAGCGATTCATCCGGAGCAGCGGCGCCGACACCGCGAACTATGCGCTGGAGGACTTGCGCGCCGATCGGATCAGCGTCGGCTGGATGGTGTACGTCCCGGTCCAACCGGGCGAGATCGCGATCGGCCGGGCGATCTACTACGTCGCGGACGACGGTGTGCTGGAACGGTCTTCGTCCTCGGTGGCGCCATCGGTATACATCGCCGAGTTCGAGCGCCGGTTCCGGGACCGGCACGGTCCGGTGGGAGCGTCGTGGTCGAACAGCGAAAAGCGTTGAGCCGCAATCGGTCGAACCCATAACCTCACCGTTTTGCTCACCGCCGGTCATCCGGAGGCGCGCCCTGTGCCGGCGGATCCCGCGTTTCTTGCGGAGCGAAGTACGAACCCGCTGATCCGGCGTGGTGAGTCGCGCATGCGGCTACCGAGATTCGGGTCTGTACATGCGGGGTCGCCCCGAGTACCCATAGAATCGTTGGTGCGTCTTAAGACAATATTCGGTCTGCCGTAAGAACCGGCTGCCATATTGACGTGTGGCGCACCGCCGGTCGCGGCGCGCAGCGATGAGGAGGGTCATCAGCGTATGAGTTGCCGGGCGCAGAAGGGTGATCCCGTGCGCGGAGGCGGACGGGACCGCGTGCCGTGGCGCGCGCATAGCCGACGCCCACGTGGGGGGTGGATTCAGTTGTGCGGGTCGGAGTCTGTGTCTCCAGGGTCGGACCTCGGCATCATATCGCCGTTCGCTGTGCCGCTGTCCAGGAGCTATTCCCAGCAGTGGTGGTCTGCCTTCGCTGTTTCGGGATCTTCGAGTACCTGGTCAGGAGCGTGACCCATGCCGCCCCCGAGGCCTGAGACCGACAACCCGTGGACCCGCCTGAAGGAGCAGGCCCACAATGGAACACTGAAGCTCAGCGACAGCGCGGCCGGGGAAGCGGCCGCACTCGCCGCCGCGGCGGCGAACGCCGTGGAGCTGGTCAAGCGCCATGTGGCAGATGTCCAGAATCCCAGGGGTTTCGGCGCCGCTCAGTCGAGTTACCTCCTGCAGGCGAAGTTCGCGAAGGCGGCCGGAGATCTGGACGACATCCTCCGGCGGTTCCTGGAGATCTTGAACGCCATGGGCGAGACCTTCCTGGCGGCGGGCAAGAAGTACAACGAGACCGAGACCGATTCGGGCGCCGAGTTCCGCAGAATCCGGGACAACACGCCTCGGCGAGGGGATGTGAACCAAGGGGGCAATCCCGCGACGCCTCCCACGGCCATAGAGAACGACATCCCGGGCTTCATGACCGATCGGCAGTATTACAACACCAAGGCGCCGGCCCCGAAGGATGCCGACAACAACGGCCGCGGCGACGAGTTCCGGGCGATGGAGGAATTCTCCGGCGCGCGGGAAGGGCGCGATTCGACTCCGATCGAAGTCGAGAACCCGCACGAGAAGGACCACCCGTTCTTCGAATCCTTCGAAACCGGCATCGATTCCATGGCGGTCATCCAGGACGCTCGAGTCTGGGAATGGATGGCCGTCGAGCTCGACGGAACGTTCGATGATCTGAACAACCGCCTGGCTCGGTTCCCGCTCGACGGTTCGTGGGAATCCCCGCAGGGCCAGGGCGGTATCAACGCGGCGATCGCGGCCGCGAACACGTATCGGTCCCAGGCCACCGCGCTGACCAACAGCATGCGGGTGATGAGTCAGAATCTGACTTACACCGCGGGCTGGCTGGCCGAGACCAAGAGGTTCATGCCCGGTGAGACGCGGGACCGGGGCGGATACGTCGACCGCGAAATCCAGGAAGACAGCTGCCTCACGCTGTGGCACCGGAGGGGCTTCGAGAACTGGTACGCGGAGGGGATCAAGCACACGAACTCGGCGATTCCGGTCCTTCCGGCCCCAACGGTGCGGCCCGCGCAGGCTCCAGCGCCGCCCGGCCCGCCCGGCCCGCCGGGCACGGCTTCACCCGGCACGGCCGCCCCGGGAGCGTCGCAGCAACAGTTGGCGGCTCTGCGGTCCGCGCAACAGCAGTCCGATCAGCAGCGGCAGGCACTGGAGCAGCAACAGAGAGCGCTGGAGCAGGCGCGCCGCACGGCCGAGCAGCAGGACCAGCAGCGCGCCGCCGCGCAACAGCAGCAGCAGGCCCAGCAAGCCGCCCAACAGGCGGTTCAGCAGGCCGCACAGCAAGCCGCACAGCAGGCGCAGCAGCTCGGGCAGCAATTGGCAGGGGCCGCGCAGCAGGCGGCGCAACAAGCCGCCCAGCAAATCGCGCAGCAGAGCGCGCTCGCCGGGTTGCCCGGTCTGCCACCAGGTTTGAAAGACATTCAGGACGCCGCCAAGAAGATGGGTGCGGCGGGGAAGGGGGCGACGGGCGGCCCCGGGCCGGGCATCGGCAGTGCCAACCCACCGGCCGGGCAGAACCTCGAGCGAGCTTCCAAACTCTTTCCCCGAGCGACGGCGGACATCGCCGCCACGGCGGCTGGTGTGCGCGCGGGTCTCGCGCAGGGAGCGGGAATGCCCGGCGCGCCGATGGGCGGCATGCCGATGGGTGGCCCCGGCGCCGCCGCGGGCGGACAGCAGAAGGAGCACAAGCGCGCCGACTACCTCGACTCCACCGAGCATCTCGAGGAGGCGATCGGTGAGGCTCCGGTCGTGGCGAAACCGGTGGTCGAGAAATGACGGCCGGGCTCATGACGCACACATGGCGGTTCACCGACCTGGAGTTCGTCGTGCTCTGGGAGGATTTCGGCGAGCCCGGCCCGCCCAGGCCGTTTTCCTTCACCAGCCGCACACCCTTGTTGGACGACTACCGCAACGAAAAAGCGGAGGTGCGTGCCGCTCTGCGCGCCTCCTCGACTCCGGCGATGCGGGAGATGCTGGCGGACCTGTATCGCCCGGACATTCGCGTCCGGGTACTGGGTTTCGACGGAAGGGATTACACCAACGTGGCGAACAACGTGCGGCTGATGGCGGCACGTCGTGCCGATCGCGGGTATCTGGTCACCCAGTTGCCGGGTGAAACCGTCGGCCACAGCGGCGGATTCACTGTCACCGAGTGCGCGGCGGTGGAGTTGGCCGACGTGGTCGTGCGTGCGCTGCCGGAAGCCGACCCGGGCAAGCGGGCCGATATCGTGCTCGCCGACGAGAACGAGGGCTTGGATCTGGATTACGACTACGGCTCCTCGTCGGTGCGGGATTCGTTCGAGGCGTCCGTGCACGATCGCTCGGCCGAGTTCCGGTCGGCTCCGGCCGAGCGTTTCGGATTCATCGACGTCCTCCAAGCGCACTCGATCTTCGGCCCGCGCGGCATGACCCGGCATCGCCTGAAATGGCGGGATCTCGTGGACGACGGCCGTTATGTGATCGATGACGGGCATCCTCCGGTCGCGATGGCGGCCGATAAACGCCGTGTTGTCTCGGTGATCAACGCGCGCATTGCCGAAGTCGTCCGCGCGATCAAAGACGAACGAGGATAGAGGGGGTGGAATTCCGATGACCGCATCGCAGCCCGGACAGCCGGGTGATTTCCCGGCGGAATTCACGGCGAATTCGCTCACCGGCTCGATTTCGGTGCGCACCAACGAAATGGGCCTGCCGTTGGGCATCGAAATCGACGCCGATCAATTGCGCCGCGATCCGGACGCGCTGGCCGGCGAGATCCTGCGGTTGTGCAAACAGGCGGCGAACCGTGCCGCTCTAGCTCGGCGAGCGCAGTTGCAGCAGTGGGGATGGACCTCGGAGATGCTCGCGCTGACCGGATTGCCCACCGAACAGCAGGTGGCGAGGCAGGAGATCATCGAGGAACAGGAGTACGACACCGAACCACAGAGCTGGCTCCGATCCGTCTGAGCAACAGCAGAATTCGCGAGGTTGTCATGGTCGAAACAATGGACGAGCTCATCGCTCGGGTGCGCAATCAGCTCTACCGGCTCACCGATCTCAACGATGCCATGAAGGGTATCCGGGTGAGTGAGACATCGCCCGACGGCGCGGTGACCGCGGAAGTGGACGGTAACGCCGCGTTGGTGGGACTGAGCTTTTCCGCCGCGATATCAAAACTTTCGCCGGACGAGTTCGAGAAAACGGTTGTGGACACCGCGCGGGCGGCCGCGCACAGGGCTTTCTCGGAGCGTGGTGAACTCATCACCACATTCAATGAGGAGGCCACCGGGTAGTCACCGGATGTTAACCACGTCGGGATCGTGATATGCGGTCTTCGCTAGGTAAAGTTGAATACGAAACGTCGGGGGATGTTTCGGGATCGGAAGATGATCATGAGCCACATTGCAGTAGTCCCGGATGCGCTGCGTGTCTACGGAAGTGAATCGGCGGCCATGGCTGCCGGCGTGGGAGCGATCGCGGCGGCCGACCAAGCCGCGACCGTCGCCGCGGTGGTGCCGGTGTTCGGGTTGATCGGCCAAGAGTTCCTCGTCTCGTATGCTTTCGCGCAGGCCAACCACTTGTCGTCGGTGGCGCAACTGGCGGCGGTGCACGCGGGTACGGCGCTGACGGCGCACCAGGCCGCCGCCACCTACGAGGGCGCCGACAGCGGTTCGGGGGCGGCCATCGGAGCGGTCCGCACGCAGTCATGACCACGCCAGGAGCCACTCCGCCGCCCGGCGCCGATCCGCTGGATCCGACGATCCTGGAATTGCTGCGGGGCAGCGCTCTTGCGCCCATGCTGGACATGCCGGTGAACGATGTCCTGCACAGCATGGGTTTACCGCAGCTGCCGGACATTCCGGCCTTCGTGCAGTTGCCGGACATGCCGCCGCTGCCGACGATCGATCTCGACGCGCTCATGCGTCCGCTCGCCGATCTCGCCTCCGCGTTCGGCACCGGTCAGCTCGGCGCGCCACCTCCGCCCGCGCAGGCCGGTGACACCGCCGCGGCGCCACCCCCGCCGCCGGTCGACCCGACTCAGTTGCTGCAGAACGTGTCCACCGTGATGCAGACCGTGATGCAGGTCGGCTCGTCCCTGGTGCAGACCTTGATGACGGTCTGGCAGGGCATGGCGGCGATGGAGGCCGCGAAGAAGGCCGGTGAGGCGCGCACCGACGCCGACAAGCTGGCGGCGCAGAGCGCGCAGGAGAAGTCGGTGCTCGTCGACGCCGCAGGCAGCGTCTTCACGGGCGCGGGCCTGATGACGGCGGTGATGGCGAAGTTCTCCACCACCATGGCCTTCGCGCCGCTGCTGGCAGCTTCTCCTGGCGGACAGGGTTTCCTGGTCGCCTCCGCGATCGAGGCGATGACCGAGGCGCTGGCGATCACCGCCAAGACGAAGGCGGAGATGGTCGGGCACAGCGCGAGCATGACGCAAGCCGGGCAGAAGGTTCCGATCACCAACGCGCCGACGGGCGTGCAGTCGGCTGAACAGCTGACCCAGCTCATGAGCATGATCACGCCGCTGATCGGTACGGCCGGACAGGTCGTTCAATCGCTGGGGCAGCTGGCGGCGGCGAATCCGTCACTGCTCGCGCCGAAACCCATCAGCGCCCCTGGCGGGCACGAGGGCACAGGCGAGCCCGCGGAAGGCGAGGACGGCAAGAAGAACTCGGCCGTCGGCGGCCCGGGCGGCGTGGGTGGCATCGGCGGTGGTATCGGCAGCGCGATCGCCGCCGCCGCACCGCTGAACCCTTGGCCGGGAACCCGAGTGGCCGGCGGCTCGTTGGGCGGCATCGGCGTGGGAGCGCCCGGTACCGGCCCGGGAACGTCGTCGGCGATGTCCACTACAGCGGCAGGCACCGCTGCGACGGGGACCGGAACCGGTGGCGGATACATGCCGATGGGCGGCGGGGCCATGGGTGGCGCGGGACTGGCCCGCGAGGGCGAATCGACCACCGACGCGCTGCGCGGCCAGATGATCACCGGCCGGCACGGCGACGAAGTGGTCGGCCGGATCGAAGGGGTCTCGCTGCCGGTGGTCGGCGCGGCCGACACGACATCGGAACCACCGCCCGATAAGGAACTCACGCTCTGACGCGAGTGCCGAACAGCACACAGGAGGGTCTCATGAGTGACGGGAGGGGTGAGGTGTACGACAGCGTGCGATTCGACTCGGTCACCGCGGGCAAGGCGTCATCCGGACTGGACGCGCTGGCCGATCGGTTGACCTCGGACCTGCGCTCCGCCGAGGAAGCGCTGACCATCGTCCCCGCGGGCGCCGACGAGGTTTCCGGCCGGGCCGCGCAGACCGCGAACGACGTGGCGTCGTCGTATCTGGCGAGCGCGCAGGCCGGCGTGCACGAGATGCGCAAGCTGGCGGCCGCGTTGCGGCTGCACTCCAACCAGTTCGACGGCATGGAATCGGCCAACACGGCGGACTTCGACAGCACGGGCGACAGGCCCGCCTGACCGGTCTTCGCGTCCTCGAGCAACCGAAAGGTCCTCCCCTGCAATGATCGAACCACCGCAGCCAGGTTTCACCGGCGTGGTGTGGACCGCGCGACCGCCCGAGCGGCTCGCGCGTGACCTCACCGCGGGGCCGGGCGCCGTGCCGATGGCCGAGGCCGTCGCCGCGTGGTCGCGCCTGGCCGCGTCGTTCGGCGCCGCTGTGGTCGAGTACGAGAAGGTGCTCGTGGACATGCGCGGCGCCTGGCAGTCGGGGCGCAGCGACGAAGTCGTGCAACGCGTCACGACCTTGCGGGACTGGCTGGTTGACGCGGCCGGCGCGGCGGCGGCCAACGCCGCCCGGTTCCAGGCCCAGGTGACCGCGTACGAGATCGCCCGGCTCGCGATGCCCAACACCGCCGACCTCGAGGCCATCCAGCAGGTACAGCGGATGTTGGAGTCGATGGGCGGGATGGTCGGTGCGCCGATCCGTGCGGTCGCGGCCGAGACCGACGCCGAGCAGGACGTGGCGAAGGCGGTGGCCTCGCGGGTCATGCAGAACTACGAAATGGCCACCGAACCCCTGGCCGCGCCGTGGCAGCAGCAGGAGCCGCCCGTGGTGGCGCCGGAGCAGGCGCTGACCGCCGAACAGACCGCCGCGCGGGCCGAGGTCCCGAAAACGACCGCAGCACCGTACGGTGCGGTGCGGATCGGGACGGTGCCCGTCCCGGCGATGCCCCGGGTGCCCACCGCCTACCGCGCACCGGTGTACGCGCAGTCTGCCGCCACAGCCGAAGTCGTTCCGCGTGCTACGCCCGCCGCTACGGTGAGCGCGAGCGGACAGCCCGCACCGCTCGTGCCCGGTGCGGTCGGCCAGGCCGGTCCGGCACAGGATACGGCTAGGTTCCCGCGCGCCGCCCTTCCCACGGAAGCAGGTGAGCAGATCGGGTTCGAGGGTGGCATCCAAGCGGCGCCCGCGGTACTCGGTGGCGCGGAGCCCGCACCGCACGCCGTCGCGCCGACGGAGACCAGGCCCGAGACGGGGGGTGCGGCGTGACGTCACTGACGAACGACGCGTTGCTCGTCGTAACCGAACGGCTGGGAGTGCAAACTCTCCCCTTGGCGCTCTCGGTTGCGCCACAACAGGATTCGATCGACGAGTACCTGGCCGCCCAGGAACACGCGCTCGCCGGATTGATCGGTGACGGCCTGCTCGACGCCGAGGGCGAAGTCGAATCAGAACTGGCCGCAGCGCTGTTCGTCCTGGCGCAGCCGGACCGTGAGCTGGTCGCGCGCATCTACACCGAGGACGGTCCTCGCCGCTTCTGTCTGGCGCGCCGCGGCGAACAGCACGCGCTCGCCGTGCGCTCGGGCGAGTGTTTCGAAGTGCGCTCGATCTGGGCCGACGGCTCGGACGTGACGCTGGCCGGTCCGCTGCTGGCCGCGCTCGGCTCGTGCGAACCCGCCGAGATCGCCGGATTCAGCGCGCTCGCCGCTGATCTGGCCGACCGGCTGGACGCGGCGGAGGACTCCAGCGGCTACGCCGACGCGATGTACGCGCTGGGCGTCGGCGAACGCGACGCCGCCGTGCTCGGGCTGGCGTTCGGCTCCTGCCGCGCCTACGCCGAGATCGTCGCCTACAGCCACCAGGACGGGCTGACCAGCCGGGCGCCCGGCGCGGTGGCGGTGTACGACACCGGCCGCGGGCGCATCGTCGTCGCTCCCATGGTCTCGCCGGATCAACAGATCTGGTCGACGGTCACGACGGGCACCGACCACCGGGTGACCCAGGCGGTCGCCACGTTGCTGGAAGGGCTACCCGGGGGGAGGTGGCTGCCACCGTAGCTCTCGGGTCGCCAGGCCCGGTAACCCCCTGCTCGGTGAGATCGCCCGGATCTCCCTATCAACACGAATTCTGACGGAAGGAAACGAAATGTCTTACACAACTCTCGGCGGTGGCTCGGGGCAGACCTACGGTGTCGAGGAGGGCGGCATCGACAGCGTCGTCAGCCGCATGGAGGACTCGATCTCGACGCTGCGCACCTCGATCAACCAGATCGACGAGTCGGTGCAGGCCGTCGCGCGCGGCTGGCAGGGTGACGCCCACCGCGAATTCAACACCGCGGCCGCCGAGTGGCACGACGAGGTCACTGCGCTCAACGGCAAGCTGGACCGACTCTCGCAGGCCGTGACCTCGGGTAAGAACACCATCGTCGGCTCCGACCAGGCAGGCCTGGCGTAACCCTCGACGGCGTCGCCGTCCAGTCGGATCGCCAATCTCTCACCAGAAGGAAACAGCAATGACGATCATGTACAACTCGCCGGCCATCACCGAGATGGTCAGTGACCTCAGCCAGTACGGTTCCACCATGAAGGCGCAGATCGACGAGCTCAACAGCGCCGCCGCCGCGTTCCGCGACAACCTGCAGGGTGAGCAGGCGGTCTCGAACTTCGACACCGCACACCGGAACCTGACTTCCGAGCTGGAGGACACCCTCCAGAAGCTCGACAACCTCGGCGTCAAGGTCGAGAACGCGCTCAATCGCGCCATCGAGGCCGACGGCAAGGTGGGCGACGGCTTCGCCGCCTTCTGATCGCGCGGAGCGACGACCAACGGCCGGCTGGAACGGTAAGGGTTCCAGCCGGCCGTTTTCGTGTGCGCGAGTTATCGCGCCGCGAGCGACTCACCGATGTAGTGCATCTCGTCCGGCGTGGTCACCATCAGCACGGTCGCGCTGCGCGCGGCCGTGCGCACCGTGATCCGGTTGGGGGCCTGGGGATCCTGGACCAGCGTCACGTCCGCGTCCACCGACCCGACGGGGTCCTCCGGCCGCCGCACGTGCACGATCGTCGCGCCGCCCGCGTGTGCGGTCGGCGGGATGCCGTCGAAGACCAGCACGGTCGTGCTCGGATACGGAGCGGCGGGCGGTGGCGGGGGAGCGGGCGGATGACAGCTGGCGCCCGCGGCGCGCGGAGCGATGGAAAGCACCTGCGGCGCAGCGAGCTTCGCCACCATGGTGTGCCATGCCTCGGGCCGGGCGGTGTGCACGATGACATGTGCGCCGAGCGCGGTGGCGCGCAGGATCACCTGCTGGGCCAGGTCCAGGTTGCCGATGACTTCGAGGTGGCGGGTGCCCTCGCCGATCAACGGCACCGCGATGCCCTGGCCGCGCTCGTCCGCGCCGATGAGCTGGCCGCAGCCCGCTGTGGGCACCGCGAATCCGGTGAGGGCGGCCAAGGTGCCGCGGTAGGCGATGTCGCTGCCCCACCGGCCCGCGTAGCCGATGGGCAGGGTGTCCAGCAGGATTCGCAGCTGGTTGCCCACCAGTTCACGCAGCCCGGGCAGCGGCGGCTCCTCGGGCGCGGTGACGGTGTCGAAGCGGACCACAGCATTGAGCACCACCGTGTCGGCGAGATCGGTGTGTCGATCGTGGCGGCCGGCTCCCGGCCGTAGACGCAACGTCACCGTGGTGGACAAGCTGGGCACCGCCCAGATGCCGGCCAGTCCGCGCGGTCCGATCATGTCGGCCGCGATCTGGTACTGCGTGAGGAAGCGGCCCTGGTACTCCAGCGATTTCGGCGACTCGACGAGCTGGTCGACATCGAAGCCGTGGGTGAGCTGGCGCACCGCGGTGTTCATCTCGGTGGCGGTCAGCACGGAGGCGGCGATGTCGTGGGCGGCGAGCCGGTTGGCGACCCGGCGGGTGGCGATGATCGCGGTGCGCAGCGCACCCGCGCCACCACCGCCCCGGTTGTCCACCGCCTCGGCGTTGGCCAGCGGATCCATCCGCAGCACCAGCCAGCAGGTGCGATGGGCTATGGCGGGCAGTGGGCCGAGGATGCGGTCGTACAGCTGTGCCGCGACACCGATGCCCGCGGTGCGCGCGCCGGTGCTCACCACGTCGATGCCGGCCAGGGTCAGATCGAATTGATCGAGGCAGCGGGCGATTTCGGGGAGCGGGAGCAGCTGGTCGGTGCTGAGTGAACCGCGATCGAGCAGGGTCAGCGTGTCCGGCGGTGGATCGATCCGGAGCATGGTGAGCAGCAGATCGCCGTCCCAGCGCACGCCGTAACCACCCCCCTCGGTGAGCGGCACGTCGAGGGCGGGCGCCTGCGCGAGGCGTTCGGCGGGACGCAGGCCGGGACGCTTGCGGCTGATCGCGCTACCGATGCGCGCGGCGGGAGTGTGACCACGGATCGGCGTGAGACCGGCCAGCGCGATCACCACGCCCGCGGCGCAAGCCCCCCAGATCGAATCGCAGACCGCGAGAACAATCCACGCGACGGTCGCGGCCAGCAACATGACGGGCACGATCACGCGAAGCGGAAAAATGCGAAACAACCAGAATTCCGGATCACGCAATGTGTCATAGGCCGACCGGCGTCGATTTACCGCCCGCGACGCCTCCGATATTTCGCTGTCGGTTGGCCCGCCGTTCATCGTCTCGTCCACAGTTGTTTATTCCTGCCTCGCCTGCGTGCGACCGCCGTTGATCGGCTTCGGATTTCCATCGGTTCAGAGCCGTCGGAGAATTACGGTACCGTGTCGAAAGAGATGGCGATCGATTGCTCGATGGAGACCATGTGCCGGCACAGCTGACAACCCGCGCCCAGGTCAACGGATACCGATTCCTGTTGCGCAGGCTCGATCACGCACTGGTTCGCCGCGACGTCCGCATGTTGCACGATCCGATGCGTTCCCAGATTCGCTCACTGCTCGTCGGCGCGGTGCTCGGCGTTCTCGTGGTGGCGGGCGCGGCGATCCTGGCCTTCCTGCGTCCGCAGGGTGCGATCGGCGACGCCCTGATCGTGTCGGGCAAGCAGAGCGGCGCGTTGTACGTGGTGGTGCAGCGCCAGGACGGCGGCAAGACCCTGCACCCGGTGCTGAATCTGGCGTCCGCGCGGTTGATCACCGGGGCCGACGCCGAGCCGCACGCGGTGAAGGACGACAAGCTGAACGATCTGCCGCGCGGACCGCTGCTCGGCATTCCGGGCGCGCCGGGTGCGTTGCCCGGATCCGAGCAGGGCGGCAGCTCGGAGTGGTCGCTGTGCGAGACGATTACGCTGTCGGAGGGCGGTAGCGCCGCCTCCTCCTCGGGTGCGACGACGACGGTGATCGCGGGCCGCCCCGCGCTCACCGACCGGATCAGGACCTCCGGTCAGGACGAGGCGCTGCTGGTCCGCCGCGACAACAAGACCTACTTGGTCTACGACGGTAAGCGCGCTGAACTCGACCTGGCCGATTCGGTGTTGACCAGGGCGTTGAACCTGACCGCACATAGGCCCCGGCCGGTCGGTACCGGATTCCTCGGCGCGACGACGCAGGTGCCCGCGATTGCCCCGCCGCAGATCCCGCGGGCGGGTGAGCGGGGGCCCGGCCCGCTGTCGGATCTCCCGATCGGCGGCGTCATCTCGGTGTCCGGCGTGGGGCCGGAGGGCGACTCCTCGCTGTATGTCGTGCTCGCCGACGGTGTGCAGCCGGTGTCGCCGTTCGCCGCGCAGGTGATCAGGTACGCCGATTCGCACGGCATGCGGGAGATCGCGACCATGCCACCCGACGTACTCGAGCGGGTGGCGGTGGTCCACCAGTTGCCCATCGACGACTTTCCGGTGCGCACCCCGAGGATCCTGCCCGCCGAGGACGCGCCCGTCACCTGTGTAGCCTGGGCGAAGTCGCCGGGCACCGCTCCGGCGCAGCGCGAGGCCGAGGCCGGCGACGGACCCGGCGAACGCGCCATGGTCAGTCTGCTCGTCGGCACCCGCCTGCCGATCGCCCCATCCGCGAAACCCGTCGATCTGTCCACCTCCGACGGCGCGGGCGACCGGGTCGACGCGGTCTACTTGTCGCCAGGCTCGGGTGAGTTCGTCCAGGTGACCGGCATGGAGCCGGGCAGTCCGCGCCGGGGCAGCCTGTTCTACGTCGCCGACACCGGTGTCCGCTATGGCATCCCGGACGCGGCCACCGCGAACGTACTCGGGCTCGGGAGCAGTCCGCGCCTCGCGCCATGGGCGATCATCGGCCAGATGGTCCCCGGGCCCACGCTGTCGGCGCGAGAAGCGCTGGTCGCCCACGATTCGCTGCCCACGCAATGACGTTCGGTGGACCGGTGATCCGGTCCACCGACGGTGTAGCGGGTTTGGTCGGCCTCAGTCGGTCCAACCGACGTTCAGCGAGCTGAGCAGGCCGGACAGGGCCAACTTCATATCCGACGCCTCGATGCGGCGCAGCACCGCCTCATCGATGTCGGTCAGGTCCAGCGATTCGTCGTTGGCCAACCGGAATTCGCGCTCTTCCTCGGCCGCCTCGATCACGTTGCGGACGAATCGCCCGTTGCCCGCGAGGTCCACGCCGCGGCGCGGCTGACCGCTCTGGTCGGTGCTCTGCATCGCGTACAGGCGCTCGCAGGCCTGTACCAGCTGCTCGAGCGCCCCTTCGGACAGGTCCGAGTCCCGCTTCTTCGCGATGACCTGGCCGATCTGCCCCAATTCCTCGGCGGTGTAGGACGGGAACTGAAGCCGCTTGGAAAAGCGCGACGCCAAACCGTCGTTGGCGGCCAGCAGCCGGTCGATCTCGCCGTCGTAGCCCGCGATGATCACGACGAGGCGATCACGGTCGTTCTCCATCCGCGCCAGAAGCGTGTCCACTGCCTCGCGGCCGAACGCGTCGCCACCTTGCAGACCGGTCTGGATCAGCGTGTACGCCTCGTCGATGAACAGCACGCCGTCCATGGCGGTGTCGATCAGCTTCTCGGTCTTGATCGCGGTGCCGCCGAGGTTCTGGCTGACGAAGTCGACGCGTTTGGCCTCGACCACCTTGTCGGTCTTCAACAGCCCGACGCCGCAGTAGATCTTCGCGACCACCCTGGCGATGGTGGTCTTACCGGTGCCGGGCGGCCCGGTGAAGGCCAGGTGCTGGCCGCGCGGTTGGCTCGACAAACCCTTCTCGGACCGGATCTTCGCCAGCTGCGCGGACGACTGGAGCTTGGCCACCTGGGTTTTCACCGAGGCGAGGCCGATTTGCGAGTCCAGTTCGGCCCGGGCCTCGGTGAGGATCTTCTTCGCCCGGTCCTGGCTCTCGGCCTGCTCCATCTGCTCCATGGACGGCGAAGAGGCCGGATCCCACTTGTCGGTCCGCGCATCGATCACCTCGCGGCTGGTGACGGTGATGCGGTAGGTGCGGTCGCGCATCGCGGCCGCGTTGGCCTCGAAATCCGGTGCCTGCGAGTACACCTTCTCGAACAGCGCTTGGGCTTCCTCTTCATTGCCCGATTCCCGCAGGCACAGGCCGCGGCAGAACATCGCGGTGGAACGAGCCGCCGGGATCGGGCCCGTCTCCGCCTGCTGCATCCGCCGGATCGCCTCGCCGAACAAGCCGAGCTGGGCACACGCGGTGCCCACCATCACGTGCGCGCCTGCCGCCAGATACGGATCCTCCCAGTCGGCCGAACCGGCGAGCACCGTCATCACGTCGGGCCAGCGCTGGGTGTTGTAGTGCAGTACGCCACGGACATACGCGCAGATGCGGTTGTCGATCTCGGCGTCGGGATTGCTCAGCTGGCCCCGGCGGAATTCGTCGAGGTCGTCGAGCACCCGCTCGGCTTCGTCGTACTCCTTGTCGGCGATCAGGTGCGCCGCCCAGGCCAGCGTGATCTCGGTGTGGTTGGCCAGCGGGTAGTCGATGTACAGGCCGGGCAGGAACCGGCCCGCGAGCTCACGCGGGCGCAGACCGAGCCTGCGCTGCTCGCGATAGAGCGTGCTCGCACTGGTCTTGTGCAGATTGAACAGAACGTCCTTGGTCAGTTCGCCCGCGGCGGCGCGGCCGAGCCACGCGTCGCACATCGTGGGATCCCACTCCGTGGCGCGTTGAAAAGCCAGTTTCGCATAGTCGAGATCACGTGCGGATTCTTGCCCCTCGATGGACAATCCGAGCGACAGGATTCCGGCATCGAATGCGCGTTGTGCTTGGCGGTTGCCGGTCATTGCTGTCGAACCCCGAAATCTTCGTTTCTCGTAGTAGAGACGTTCATCTGGATACCAGACTACCGATCGCGCGTGGCCCGGTGCGTCCGTTACATTAGGTTCAGCTGCCGGGAGGTCGCAACGCAAGAGTCGTCTATGTGTGAAAGTGCTTGACGAGTGTTGAAATCGTTCACTCTGGACGTGTCGGGCAAATGTCGTCGGCGGGTCGTGAATCGTTGTTCCGGATGAGGGCGGGGGAAGATTGCCGTTGATCGAGTCGGCGAGCGGTACACGTACCACCGAGCCCGTTTTGAGTCGTGTTTCGGTGATCGGTGGCAATACTCAAGTCGATGTCGGGTTGCCCGCCACCGTGCCGATCGCCACGTTCATCGGCGAACTGGTGGCGCTGATCGAATCGCGCAACCCCGAGCGGCCGGACGCGGAGGAGGAGGCGGCGCCGCTGGAGGCGCGGCACTGGACCTTGGCTCGGCTCGGCCGGGAGGCGATCGCGCCGAGCCGTACGCTCACCGAGGCCGAGGTCTACGACGGTGAGCTGCTGGTCCTGCGGTCGGTGACCGCGAAGGAAGCGCCCGCGCTGTTCGACGACGTCATCGACGCCGTATCCCGGCTGACCGCAGAGGAATTCCAGAGCTGGTCCGGTGTGGCCGCCCGCTGGATGGGTCTGATCGTCTCGGTACTGAGCGTGCTGACCACGCTGGCCGTGCTGGTGGTCTCTCGCGGGCACGGCGATCCGCTCGCGCCCGCCTTCGCCCTGATCGGCGGCGGCATCGCGGCATTCGTCGCGGCGGGTATCGCGGCGCGCCGATACACCGACTTGGTGACCGCCACGTGGTTGTCGCTGGACGGACTGCTGCTGCTGTTCGGCGGCGCCGCGCTGCTCGTCCCGGGGCCCCTCGGCAGTCCTCATCTGCTGCTGGGTTGCTCGGTGCTGCTGGTCGCGGCGGTGGTGGGATACCGGACGACCGGCACCGGCGCCACGCTGTTCTGCTGCGCCGCAACGCTCGCCGTGATAGCGGGCGTCGCCGCGGCCGTCTACTTGATCTGGCACCCGGGCCTGCCGAAACTGTCGGCCGGTCTGCTGGTGGCCGGAATCGCGATCATCTCGGCGGTGCCGCGACTGGCGGCCGTGCTCGCGCGGCTGCCGATCCCGCCGGTCCCGACCGCGGGCGGCGCGATCGACCCGGCCGACCACGAACCGCGACCGACCATCGAGGGCATCGGCGCCATCGGCGCCAGCGCGCTGCCCTCGGCGGCGGGGCTCGGGGTACGCGCCCGTGCGGCCAACCAGTTCCAATCCGGTCTGATCGCGGCATGCGCCGCGAGCGCGGTCGTCGGCGCGTTCGGCGTAGCCGATCCGCTGGGTTCGGCACGCTGGCAAGGGGTCACGCTGGCGATCGTGACCGCGATCATCCTCGCGTTGCGCGGTCGCTCGTTCGCCGACCTCACCCAGGCCGCGACGATGATCGGAGGCGGGTGCCTGGCCGCCCTCGCCATGACCGTCGGTTTCGCCGTGGGCGACTCCGAATACACCCTGTTCGCGGCGGGCGTGCTGCTCGCGTTCGCGACCGGTGTGGTCGGCTTCGGGGTGATCGGTCCGCACATCGAGGTCACGCCGGTGACCAGGCGGATGATCGAGATCTTCGAGTATCTGCTGATCGTGTCGGTGATCCCGCTGGTGCTGTGGGTCATGAACGTCTACTCGATGGCCCGGAACATATGACCGGCAGCGCCTTGCGCCGGAGACTCTTGCGGATGGTCTGCGCCGCAACGGTCATCGGCGCCGGGATCGGCGTGCCCTGGCCGAGTGCCCAGGCGATCGCGCCGCCGGCGATCGATCCCGGCGCGCTCGGCGCCGCGCAGGGTCTGAGCGTGCGCCCGGCGCCGCTGGAACCGACCGAACAGCGCGCCGTCTGCGCCGAACCCGTGCTCACCGGCGCGCCACCCAGCGAGCCCCCGATGGCGCAACGGGTACTCGATCTCCCGTCCGCGTGGCAGTTCAGCCGCGGCGCCGGACAGAAGGTGGCCGTCATCGATACGGGGGTGAATCCGCATCCGCGACTGCGCTCGCTGCAACCGGGCGGTGACTTCGTCTCCGACAGCGACGGAACGGTCGACTGCGACGGACACGGCACGCTGGTCGCCGGAATCATCGCGGCGCAACCGAGTCCGCGCGACGCCTTCGCCGGCGTCGCGCCCGATGCGGATCTGCTCACCATCCGGCAGCTGAGCCTGGCCTACGAGCCGAAGGACCGGGGCGGGCAAGGCGACCCGCCGGGCAAGATCAGCAGCGACGGTTACGGCAGTGTGCTCACGCTGGCGGCGGCTGTCGTCCGGGCCGTCGATCTCGGCGCCACCGTCATCAATATCTCCGAAGTCGCCTGCACCGCAGCAGGTTCCGACACGGCCGACGCCTCGCTCGGTGCGGCGGTGAAGTATGCCTACGACCGCAATGTCGTCGTGGTCGCGGCCGCGGGCAACCTCCAGCCCGACGGCGCGTGCTCGAAGCAGAACGAGGGCTCGGGGTGGGGCTCGGTGGTCACGGTGGCGAGTCCGGCCTGGTTCACGCCCTACGTGCTCTCGGTGGGCTCGGTGGACTCGACCGGCCAGGTGTCCGAACTGTCGCTGCACGGCCCATGGGTGGCCGTCTCGGCGATCGGCCGCAATATCGTGTCGCTGGACAGCAAGCCGGGTGGCACGGGGCTGGTCGACGGCGTGCAGACCACCGAGGGAATCAGGTCCGTCGAGGGCACCAGCTTCGCAGCGCCCTACGTGACCGGGCTGGCGGCGCTGGTGCGGGCGCGTTTTCCGGAACTCACCGCGCAGCAGGTGATGGACCGTATCGTCCGCACCGCCCACGGACCGGGCACCGGACGCGACGACCGGATCGGCCACGGCCTGATCGACCCGCTCGCCGCGCTCACCGCGCAACTGCCGGAGAAGCCGGTGAGCGCCGGGGCCGACACTTCGCGAGTCGTCGCCGCGCCGGTGATTCCCCCCGGCCCGGACCCGCGGCCGCGCCGGATCGCTGTCATCGGCGCCATCGTCTGCCTGGCCTGCCTCGCGATCGGCGCGGCGCTGGCGATCCCCTTCCGCCGCTCCGGGCAGGACCTGAACGCGGAATTCGATCCGTAGCGCGGGCGACGTCTCGACCGCTCGTCGCCGACCGAACGAAGGAACCATGGTTACCGAAGGCTTTGTGCGCCGCCCCCGCATTGCACCGCCCCGGGCACCCGGCGGCGAGGTGGCGCTGACGGCTCCGCCGGAGATTCCGCGCGCACTGCCCGCGCCGCTGATGATGAAGCTGATGCCCGTCGTCATGGTGTTCGCGGTGGTCGGCATGATCGCGATGATGGCGATGATGGGCCGCAACCTGCTGGCCAATCCGTTCATGATGATGTTCCCGATGATGATGCTCATGTCGATGGTCGGCATGATGGCGGGCTACCGTGGCGGCGGTCCCAAACGCGCGGTCGAGCTCAACGAGGAACGCAAGGACTACTTCCGCTACCTCGACCAGGTCCGTAAGGACGTGCGCCGCACCGGCGGCAGGCAATTGGAGACTCTGCGGTGGAGTCATCCCAAGCCGGCCGACCTGCCCTCCCTGATCGGGACAAGGCGGATGTGGGAGCGCAGGCCGAACGACCCGGACTTCGGGCACGTGCGCGTGGGCGTCGGTAGCCACCGGTTGGCAACCAAACTGGCGCGCCCGGAGACGGGGCCGCTGGAGGACCTGGAACCGGTGTCCACCGTGGCGCTGCGCCGCTTCGTGCGCACCCACTCGGTGGTGCACCGTTTGCCGACGGCGGTGTCGCTGCGCGCTTTTCCCGCGATCAACATCAGCGGTTCGAGCGAGGACGCGCACATGCTGGTGCGGGCGATGCTGATGGAGCTGGCCTCCTTCCACGGTCCCGACCATCTCGCGATCGCGATCGTCTGCGCCGACCCGGATGGTCCCGCCTGGTCCTGGGCGAAATGGCTGCCGCAGTTGCAACATCCGACGCTGCGCGACGGCATGGGGTCGGCGCGGATGATGTACCACTCGCTCGGCGAGCTGGAGACGACGCTGGCGGCGGAGCTGCTCGAGCGCGGCCGGTTCATGCGCAACCCGCAGCCGACCCAGGGACGGCTGCACCTGGTGGTCGTCATCGACGACGGCTACGTCAGCGGCAGCGAACGGCTGGTCAGCGAGTCGGGCTTGGATTCGGTGACGGTGCTCGACCTCACCGCACCGGAGGGCGGGCTCGCGGCGCGGCGCGGACTGCAACTGGTCGCCACCGACGGCGAGGTGGCGGCACGCAGTGCCGCCGGAGTGGAGAAGTTCGCCACCGCCGACCGGGTGAGCACGGCCGAGGCCGAGTCCTTCGCTCGTTCGCTGGGCAGATACCGGCTCGCCACGGCGGCGCAGATCGTCAGTCTCGGTGAGGGAACCGCGACCGATCCGGGACTGATGGCACTGCTGAAGATCCCGGACGCGGCCCAGATCGATCCGGCGAGGGTGTGGCGTCCGCGCACCGGCCGCGAGCGCCTGCGGGTGCCGATCGGCATCACACCCGACGGCACTCCGGTGGAGATCGACATCAAGGAGTCGGCGGAGAACGGCATGGGTCCACACGGGCTGTGCATCGGCGCCACCGGATCCGGAAAGTCGGAATTCCTGCGCACACTGGTGCTTTCGCTGGTCACCACGCATTCACCGGACGCGCTCAACCTGGTGCTGGTCGACTTCAAGGGCGGCGCGACCTTCCTCGGCCTCGACTCGCTGCCGCACGTCGCCGCGGTGATCACCAATCTGGAAGAGGAACTCGCGCTGGTCGACCGCATGAAAGACGCGCTCGCCGGTGAGATGAACCGCCGCCAGGAACTGCTGCGCTCGGCGGGCAACTACGCCAACGTCACCGACTACGAGAAGGCGCGTGCCGCGGGCGTGCCGCTCGATCCGCTGCCCGCGCTGTTCATCGTGGTCGACGAGTTTTCCGAATTGCTGTCGCAGAAGCCGGATTTCGCGGAACTGTTCGTAATGATCGGACGCCTCGGCCGATCGCTGCACGTGCATCTGCTGCTGGCCTCGCAGCGCCTGGAGGAGAACAAACTGCGCGGCCTGGAATCGCATCTGTCCTATCGCATCGGCCTGCGTACGTTCTCGGCGAACGAATCGCGCGCGGTGCTCGGCATCACCGACGCCTACCACCTGCCGAGCGTGCCCGGTTCGGGGTATTTGAAGAGCGACGCGTCGGATCCGTTGCGGTTCAACGCGAGTTACGTGTCCGGACCGTACGTCGCGCCGCAAGGAGCGGTGACCGGTGCGGACGGCAGCCCGGTCGCCGGAGTGCGGCCCGCGTTGTTCACCGCCGCGCCGGTGGAACTGCCCGAGACGATCGAGGCCGACGCGGAGTCGGCGGCGCCGTCGAATCCACTGCTGGAGCTGCCGCCGCCGCCTTCGGCCGTCGCGGCCGTGCCCGGCGCCGACGACGGCATCCCGGACACGTTGCTCGACATCGTCGTCAAGCGGCTCACCGGGCACGGCCGCCCGGCGCACGAGGTGTGGTTGCCGCCGCTGGAGGAATCTCCGACCGTGGACATGCTGCTGCCGGACCCGGACTGGCGTTCGCCGGTCAACCGGCACGGTCAGTTGTGGATGCCGATCGGCGTCATCGACAAGCCGTACGAGCAGCGGCGCGATGTGCTCACCATCAATCTGTCCGGCGCGCAGGGCAATGTCGCGGTCGTCGGCGGCCCGCAGTCGGGCAAGTCGACCACCCTGCGCACCATCGTCATGGCGACCGCCGCCACGCACACCCCCGAACAGGCGCAGTTCTACTGCCTGGACTTCGGCGGCGGCAGCATGGCGGGCCTGTCCGGCGTGCCGCACGTGGGTTCGGTGGCAGGTCGCCTCGACGGTGACCGCGTGCGTCGCACCGTCGCCGAACTCACCACGCTGATGCGTCAGCGCGAGGAGCGGTTCGCCGCGCTGGGCATCGAATCGATGGCCGAGTTCCGCCGCCGCAAGTTCGCCGACGGGCAGCGCGTCCCGGACGGCACGGCTGGGCCCGCCGGCCCGTTGGCCGAGGACAAGTTCGGTGACGTGTTCCTGGTGATCGACGGCTGGGCCGCGGTCCGTGAAGAGTTCGACGTGCTGGAACCGCAGATCAACGCCATTGCCGCGCAGGGCTTGTCGTTCGGCATCCACCTGATCATCGCCGCCTCGCGGTGGGCCGAGATCCGTCCGGTGGTCAAGGACCAGATCGGCACCCGTCTCGAGTTGCGGCTCGGCGATCCCTCGGACTCGGAGATGAGCAGGCGCACCGCGCACCAGGTTCCGGTCGGCCGCCCCGGCCGCGGCCTCACCCCCGACCAGCTGCACATGTTGATCGCGCTGCCACGCCTGGATTCCGACTCCGGTCCGGGCAGTGTCGCCGAGGGCGTCGCGCGAGCGCGGACCGAACTCGAGCAGCTCTACCCGAGCCGCCGCGCGCCCGAAGTGCGCATGCTGCCCCTGCGGTTCGGCCGGGACGAGCTGCTGGCCTCGGCGAGGGCCCAGGGGATCGAGCTGAGCCCCACTCGGGTGGTCGTGGGTCTCGGCGAGTCCGAATTGCAGCCATTGGTCCTGGATTTCGGTGTCGAACCGCATTTCATGGCTTTCGCTGACGTGGAATGCGGCAAGACCACCCTGCTGCGCAATATCGTGATGGGTGTGGTCGAGCAGTCGACCACCGAGCAGGCCAGGATCATCATGGTCGACTACCGCCGCACAATGCTGGGCGTGGTCGAGGGTGACCACCTGGCCGGGTACTCCACCTCGTCGCAGACCTGCGGTCCGATGATCCAGGAGGTGGCCGGATATCTGGCCAAACGAATCCCCGGTTCGGACATCACCCCGCAGCAACTGCGGGAACGCAGCTGGTGGAGCGGCCCGGAGATCTACATCGTCGTCGACGACTACGACATGGTGGCCACGGGCAGTATCAATCCGTTCGCGCCGCTACTGGAGTACCTGCCCCAAGCCCGCGACATCGGCATGCACCTCGTGGTCACTCGCCGCAGCGGCGGCGTGTCCCGCGCGCTGTACGACCCGATATTGGGCACCATGAAGAACCTGTCGGTCGAGACTTTGATCATGAGCGGATCGCGCGACGAGGGCAAGCTGATCGGCGACGTGCGACCGAGCAAATTGCCTCCCGGACGCGGAACCCTGGTCTCGCGCAGCAGAGGCATCGAGATGGTGCACATCGCGCACCTGCCACCGGTCTGACCAACTGTGGTCGGGTAGCCACGACGAGGCGGGCGGCGAAGCATGGTCCAACTCGCCCGGCCCGTGTGGCCGCTCGGGCGGACGCGATCCGCAAGGGTCACCTGCCCGCGCTGTGGCGTACCGGTCAGTTGTTCGACCGGGGGGATCGCAGAATCGCCGACGTAGCCGATCGTGTGACCGCCGTGACCGGCACGGGCAGTGCGTAATCCCAGCTGTCGGCTCGTCGCTCGAACAGCGCGCGCGACGGTCCCACCGCGAGCGGCCCTGCGATGCGAACCAAACGGAAACCGGCGGACCGGTAGTAGTCGTGCAGGTCGGAATTGGTGGTCCAAGCATCCAGCCGGACCCATCCGCGTTGCTGTCGGCGGGCGAGCATCCCCGCGTGGGCGAGCATCCGGTGACCGACGCGCCGCCCCGCGAAACGCAGATCGACGATCATGAAATGGACGATCACCGAGTCATCGAGTTCCCATTGCGACCACAGACCCGCATCGGCGCGGTCGTTGACCGTGATGGTGCCCGCGGGCTCGCCCGAGACCTCCGCGATCCAGGTCTCGCCCGCGTCCAGCGAACGTCCGACGGCACGGGCGAAGATCTCGATGGGCAGGCCGCGCCCGGCGACCGTCCACTGATCGGAGCCGCGCGCGGTCAGCCACGCCGTGCGCTGCACACGCAGGCGGCAGATCAGGCCGAGATCGCCCCCCGTAGCCTGGCGCAGCGCGATCGTCATGGGCTAGGCCGGACCGGACCCGTGGGAGTTGGCAAGCGTCGCCCGAATTATCGCGGTGCCTTGGGCATCGCCGAGTTCGTAGGCGAGCCGATTGCCGGTGGCCAGCGAACGATGCCGGGTGGCACGGGTGACGCGCTCGTGCGTGGCTCCGATGCGCAGATGGTCGAGCAGGATGGTGCCGGTGGCGACGCCGAGCACCGAGGCCTCCTCCGCACTGGCCGGACGAGCGACCAGAGTGTCGCGGTGCGCGGTCTCGGCATGGCCGCGGTCGGCGAGGCGGCGAGTGGTTCCCTCCGGAATGTCGTGCGGGGAGTCGATTCCCGTGGCCTCGGCCAGGTCTCGGGGATAGAAGCTGACCTCCCATGACCACGGTTCGTGATCGAGATACTGGACCACGGTCCTGGCCAGTACCCAGGAATCCGGCGGTATGCCCAGCCACGACGCGACCTCGGGACTGGCCGGCTCCATTCTCGCGCTGAACTCCTTCGACGGCTCCCGGCTCGCGGCCCGCGCGATCTCCTCGAAGATGTCGTGCGGGGTCTGCGGCCGGTCGGGGCGAATGGAATCGGTGACAACGGATTCGAGAACCTCTTGGTTTCGAACGATCGTCCCGCGGGAAGTTGCTGTGTAGACCAAATTCTCGGTCACCAGCACCTGGATCGCGTTGCGGGCGGTGGTTATCGAGACCTGCATCTGATCGGCAAGCTCGGAGTGACTGGGCAGTCGATCGCCCGGCTTCCACTTGGCTGCGCGGATCTCCTCGCGGAGGAGGTCTGCGATCCGGTGATACGTCGGACCGTCCGCCATCTTGCTCCTCGGTTGGTCGTGCAGGTAACGAAGTGTACTCTTCGTGACTCCCTACGGCCGGGTAACGCTTGACAGGGGCCTTCAGAGGTTTATTGTAATGAACGTCCTGATCCGGTGTTGTGCGGCGATGACGGCGAGGCAACGTGGCAGGTTCGGATACAACGGTCGTAATGGCCCTTCCCGGCACACCGAGGTGTGTCGATCCCTCGGTGCGCTCTTCGGCGCCGGGATTGCTTCCCACGTCCGACCTATTGGTCCGGGCGTGTCGCGGGCACCGTGTGGTCGGTGGTCCGCTCCTGTGGTTCGCTCGCGATCTGGCAGTGCTACACGAGCGTCGCCTGGTCGGCCGTGGTGGTTCGGTGGATACCGCCGTGGCGGTGGTTCGCGAAATCGAGCGTCGCAGAGTCGAATTGGTGATGGCCATCGACGACTGGGTGATGCGCAGTGTGCCGCAGCATCGGCTCGGCGCCACTCTGCACACCGAAACGGTGGGCGCGGTGATCGATCGCCTGGCCGAGTCCTCGGTGCGCGCGCACCACGCGTTGATGACGCTGAACGCGCACGACGAGCTGCTGCACAACGCGTGGCATCATCTCGCCGAACTCGCCGACGCCTACGACGATCTGGTGCGCGACGTCATGGCGGGCAGGCGGCGTCTGCCCGAGTGGTGAGCGGCTGATCCGCTCGCCCTTCTTGCCCGCCGGGCCACGGCCCCGGCGGGTATCACGGGTGATAACGGCGGTGATCGGTGGCGAAGTCGTCCGCGACGGTCGCCGCCAGCTCGACGTAGGCGCGCTTGGTCTGCTTGTGCAGCCGGTGCAGATCGATTTCGGCGCCCTCGGACATGTGCGGGTCGAACGGGATGATGTGC
This sequence comes from Nocardia asteroides, assembly GCA_019930625.1. Lineage (NCBI taxonomy): Bacteria > Bacillati > Actinomycetota > Actinomycetes > Mycobacteriales > Nocardiaceae > Nocardia > Nocardia asteroides. The sequence continues at coordinate 825,504 of CP082844.1, read as the reverse complement.
ACGGCGCGGCACCGGGACAGGAAGTACTCCCGTAGTTGCTGGATACCGACATTCGGCGATCCGGCGCGCGGAGAGTTGATCACCACCACCGCATTGCGCACCAAGTGGTCGTGACCGTGCAGCGACAACCAGTCCAACGTCGCGGCGGCGCTGCGGGCTCCGTCGATCGCGGGGGAGGAGATCAGCACCAGCGAGTGCGCCAGGTCCAATACCCCGGACATGGCCGAGTGCATGAGTCCGGTACCGCAGTCGGTGAGGATGATGTTGTAGAACCGCTGCAGAATTCGGGCGACAGCGCGGTACTCCTCCTCGCTGAACGCCTCCGACGCGGCCGGATCGCGTTCGCTGGCCAGCACTTCCAGGCGGCTCGTCGCCTGTGAGGTGTGCCTGCGCACATCCGAATAGCGCTGGATGGACGAGTCGAGGAGCAGGTCGCGCACGGTGGACCTGGTCTGTAGCGGCACCCGCTGCGACAGCGTGCCGAAATCGGGATTGGCGTCCACCGCGATCACCCGGTCGCCCCGGATGGAGGCGAAGATGGAGCCGATACCCATTGTGGTGGTGGTCTTTCCGACACCACCCTTGAGCGAGAGCACCGCGATCCGGTAATCGCCGCGGACCGGCTGCCTGATCCGCGCGACCAGTTCTTGCAGCCTGCGTTCCTCGGCGGACATGCCGGGGTTGATCGCGCCGCCGGACACGTGATGCACCGCCTTGCGCCACCCGGAACCCGGCGCCTTCTTGGCCCGCCGCAGCGGCACGTTGTCCAGCGAAGGCTGGAACGGCACGCCCGGCTGCTGGGCCTGCGGTTGCGCGTAGCCCTGCGGCGTGCCCCACTGCGGGCTTGCGTGCGGGGCGGGCTGGGCGTGGGGCTGCTGATCGGGCTGGTACTGCGGAGGCGCGGAATACGGCGCCACCGGAGCGGATTCGGGCGCGGCGACCGGTTCGGCGGCGTTGCGCCACTGATCGGCGGGGGCCTGCGGGGCGGTACCCGGCAGCTGCCCACCCGCGAACTGTGGCGGGTGACTGGCGTGTTCACCGATCGGCGCGTGTGGTGCCGGCTGCGGATCGCCCGCGTAGGCGGGGCCCGGCCGGTGCTGAGGTACCGGCTGCTGGTCGAAGTCAGGCGCCGGTGCGATCGGCGCCTGCGCAGCAGAGGAGGCGCTCGTCTCGGCAGGCAGCCGGTGTCGTCCGCCGCCCACTGGGCGCGCCGACGCGGAATCGGCTCCGGCCGTGCTCGTCCAACTCGGCGCCGCGAAACCCGGATCAGGCTGCGGGAGAACCGGAGCAGGTTGCGCGGTAACCGGACCAGGTTGCGCGGGCGGAGGGCCGACAGGGCCGACCAGGTTCACAGGACCAGGTTGCGCGGGGACCGGGCCAGGTGGTGGGGGAACCGGGCCAGGTTGCACGGGAACCGGATCCGCCGACCCGGCCGTCTCCGGTCGAGCGGTGAACGTGGTCGGCTGCGCGGCGATATCCGGTGTAACCGGAGCGCCGGTCGCGGAGGCGCTATCGGGGGCGGGCAGCACCGGACCGACCGCACCCTGTTCGGTGTGCGGAGGGGGCACGGACGCGGCCGGTTGCGCGGCACCGAGATCCGCGGGCTGCGGGTCCGACGCCGGTCCGCGGTCGGCGGGCAGCCGCGGTGCCTGCCCCGAATGCTCGACGGGCACTCGGCCGCTCTGTGCGGCGACTTCGTTCGGCACAGGCGGAAGTCCGGGTCGGCCCGGCTGACCGGTTTGCTCCGGTGCGGTGTGACCGAGCCAGGGCGGCGGACCGTCCGCGCTGCGCGGCGGCGGGCGGTGCTCGTCGTCGGTCGGCGCGACATGTGCCCGCTCGTGCGGCGCGGGCGGATCGGGTAGCGGCGGGAGACGCCGAGGCGGGTCCGTCGCGGGTGCCTCGTTCTGCTCGGGCCGCGGCGCCGCGAGCCAGGGCGGCGGACCGCCGGAATCCGCGACGGTGGGACCGGATGGGCCGGCCTGCGTTGCGGGCGCGGGAATGCCACCTGCGGACGGCCGTGCGGATGGCACATGCTGCGCCACTGCGGGATCGTCTTCGGCGGACGACGTTACCGGGCCGGGATCTGCGGGGCGCTCTGCCACGGGCGTCCGTCCGGCATCCATCGTGGATGTGGCGCCGATCGTATCGGCTGCGGGGCGCTCTCCGGATTCCGCAGCCGCCGACCTCGGGTGGTCGGCTGCGGACGATGGCACTGCGGGGTGTCCGCCGTCTACCGGCGCAGTGGGCGTGTGGCCGCTGGACGGAGTCGGCGGCTGGTTGCCGGTCGGCCACGTCTGATTCGGACCGCTCGGCGGGATCTCCCGCTGCTCGGCAACCGGCGCTGCCGCGGTGTTCCTGGTCGTGTCCGTGCCCACCGGTGGTGCGAAGGGGTGGTTGCTCGGCGACGCGGATTGGCTGCTGGGCGACGCGGATTGGCTGCTGGGCGACGCGGGTTGGCTGCTGGGCGACGCGGATTGGCTGCTGGGCGCGGACTGGTTGTTTGGCGGCGCGGCCGCAGGCCAATGGTTCGGCAGCACGGCCGACAGCGCGGCATCGAGCCGAGGGTTGCCGGTGGATGGCCATCCGCCGTTCTGCGGCGCGAGCGGAGGGCGGGTGGTGCCCGCGTCCTGGCCGGGCGCGCTCTCGCCGCGGGGCGGCTGGGCCTGCTCGTCGGTCGGCATCGGAGCGGACCTCTCACCGTCCGGCTGCCGCGGCGGGTCGGGCAGTGGCGGCGGGGGCGGGAGATCCGGCCTGCGGGCCTGCGGAGGCGCGGGCTGATCGTTCCGCACGGACGCGTCCGCGGGCCTGCTGCCCAGCGGCTGGAATCCGGGAGAGGGCTGCGAGGGGTTACGGGTGGGCAGGCCGCGCTGCGGCGAATTGTCGCGCGGGGGTGGCGCCTGCCACGTGTTCTCCTGCTCCGGCGGTATCCGGTCGTAGCCGGTGGATGGCATCTGACCCGGTACGGGCTCGACCGGCGCAGGCATCGGCGCGCGGTCCGGCTCGCTCTGCCGCGGTTGCTCGTCGGAGGGTCCGTCGTGCTTGTCGCGGCGCCAGCCCTTGCGGCGCTTCTCCGGCCGCGCGGCCTCCGGGCGTTCCGCCTCGGGTGCGCGATTCTTGAAACGTCCGCGTCTGCGGCCGAGGGATTCCTCGATGAGTTCCTCGTGCGGGAGGTTCTGCACCGGCGCTTCGTAGCCGCTCTGTGTGACGTCGCTTTCCGACAGCCACGGCGGCAGCATGGGAAGGCCGTCATTGCTACGGCTCACGGCTGCGCCTCGCTGCGGCTCGGTGTGCCGATGACTCGCTCGCTGCGTTCACTCACGACTTCCCTCGCTGCTGCTCGGCTCGGTCGTGGCCAGGGGCGCACTGCCGGTGACTCGCTCGCTACGCTTACTCACACGGCCTCGCCTCCCTGCCGCTCGCTCGGCCCAGACCGAGGGCGCCTCCGCCGGTGCCTCGCTCGCTGCGCCGGCTCACGCATCCCCCTCGATCTGCTCGACCCAAATACCTGGACAGCGGCCAGTTTACGCGACAACCCGGTCCCGTCGCGGCGCAGGACCAGACGCCCGCCACCGGTGGGAAGGCGGCTGCGAAACGGCAGGCGACACGGGTATACAGGGAGGCATTTTTGCCCGAACGGGAACGGGTCGGTAAGCTGGAGCGGCGGTGCACCTATGCGCCGCCTGTTTGTGTGCGAGCGGTCCGCTCAGGCGACCGGTCCATCCGAGCAGGACCAGGCAAACAAACCAGGTTGAGTGTAACCGGGATCGCGGAGGACATGGCGAAGAAAGACGGGGCCATCGAGGTCGAGGGTCGGGTTGTCGAGCCGCTGCCCAATGCGATGTTCCGGATCGAGCTCGAGAACGGGCACAAGGTTCTCGCGCACATCAGCGGGAAGATGCGGCAGCACTACATTCGCATCCTCCCCGAGGACCGTGTGGTCGTCGAGCTCTCGCCCTACGACCTGTCGCGTGGCCGGATCGTTTACCGCTACAAGTGATCGCGCCCGGCGCGGCCGGTTGTCCCGGCGTACGCCGGGACCGAGTCGAACGACTCACCACAGAGCTTCCCCAGTCGCCGACTGGGGAAAAACTGTGTTCACACCCGTGTGAACCACAACAGATTGGACGGACGTGAAGGTTCAGCCGAGCGTCAAGAAGATCTGCGAGAAGTGCAAGGTGATCCGCCGTCACGGCCGGGTCATGGTGATCTGCGACAACCTGCGCCACAAGCAGCGCCAGGGCTGAGCGGAGGCGAGGGAGACCTCGCTTCATCCGCCGGAGGCATGCCGACGGCGCCGCTCGACGCAACACCAGCCAAGCACCGAACCGCAGTTCGGATTGGCAAGAAGAACTCCCAGCACCAGCCGCACGCTGCGGATATCAGGGTTCGCCCTGGGGCGTGCGCGCCTACCACCGGTTCGGAGGCCGGTGCCCCACAAGACGAGGGGACGGACAGGGAGCAGACCTCCGCAACGATTAAGGAAGCTGCCAGATGGCACGTCTCATGGGCGTCGACCTCCCGCGCGAGAAGCGCATGGAGATCGCACTGACCTACATTTTCGGCATTGGCCGTACCCGCTCCAAGGAGATCCTCGAGGCCACCGGCGTCAGCCCGGACCTGCGTTCGAAGGATCTCAGCGACGACGATCTGACGAAGCTGCGTGACTACATCGAGGCTTCCGAGTTCAAGGTCGAGGGTGACCTGCGCCGCGAGGTGCAGGCCGATATTCGCCGCAAGATCGAGATCGGCTGCTACCAGGGTCTGCGCCACCGTCGTGGCCTGCCCGTCCGTGGCCAGCGCACCAAGACCAACGCGCGCACCCGCAAGGGCCCGAAGCGCACCGTCGCCGGCAAGAAGAAGTAGGGATAACCGATGCCTCCGAAGAGTCGGGCCGCGGGCCCGAAGAAGACCCAGAAGTCGCGTCGCAGGGACAAGAAGAACGTCCCGCACGGCAACGCACACATCAAGAGCACGTTCAACAACACGATCGTGTCGATCACCGACCCGAACGGCAACGTCATCTCCTGGGCGTCGTCGGGTCACGTCGGCTTCAAGGGCTCGCGCAAGTCGACCCCGTTCGCCGCGCAGCTCGCCGCCGAGAACGCCGCCCGCAAGGCGCAGGAACACGGCGTCAAGAAGGTCGACGTGTTCGTGAAGGGCCCCGGTTCGGGCCGTGAGACCGCGATCCGCTCGCTGCAGGCCGCGGGCCTCGAGGTGGGCACGATCTCCGATGTCACCCCGCAGCCGCACAACGGCTGCCGTCCGCCCAAGCGGCGTCGCGTCTAGCGGGAAAGGAACAGCGAACAATGGCTCGTTACACAGGCCCCATCACCCGCAAGTCGCGTCGTCTGCGCGTCGACCTCGTCGGAGGCGACCAGGCGTTCGAGCGTCGCCCCTACCCGCCCGGCCAGCACGGCCGCGCGCGGATCAAGGAGAGCGAGTACCTGCTCCAGCTGCAGGAGAAGCAGAAGGCCCGCTTCACCTACGGCATCATGGAGAAGCAGTTCAGCCGGTACTACAAGGAGGCCAACCGCCTCAAGGGCAAGACCGGTGACAACCTGCTGCGTCTGCTCGAGACCCGGCTGGACAACGTGGTGTACCGCGCCGGTCTGGCCCGTACCCGCCGTCAGGCTCGCCAGCTGGTCTCTCACGGCCACTTCCTGGTGAACAACAAGAAGGTCGACGTTCCCAGCTTCCAGGTCACCCAGTACGACATCATCGATGTCAAGGAGAAGTCGCTGGGCACCCTGCCGTTCCAGGTGGCGCGTGAGACCGTCGGCGACCGCCCGGTTCCGGGCTGGCTGCAGGTGATCCCGGGCCGACTGCGGATTCTGGTCCACCAGTTGCCCGAGCGCGCCCAGATCGATGTGCCGCTGCAGGAACAGCTGATCGTCGAGTACTACTCGAAGTAATACTTCGACGAGTACAGCACTGTGCTGCTGGTGCGTGGTCGCCCGACATGGGCGGCCACGCACAACCCCTGAGACGAGGCGTCAAATAGCGGGCGCCCAAAAAGGAGGATGATCCCCATGCTGATCTCACAGCGTCCGACGCTGACCGAAGAGGTCGTCGCCGAGAACCGGTCGAAGTTCACCATCGAACCGCTCGAGCCGGGCTTCGGTTACACCCTCGGCAACTCGCTGCGGCGTACCCTGCTGTCCTCGATTCCGGGGGCCGCGGTCACGAGCATCCGCATCGACGGCGTCCTGCACGAGTTCACCACCGTTCCCGGCGTGAAGGAGGATGTCACCGACATCATCCTGAACCTCAAGGGCCTGGTCGTGTCCTCGGAGGAGGACGAGCCGGTCACGATGTACGTGCGCAAGCAGGGCCCGGGCACCGTCACCGCCGGTGACATCGTCCCGCCGAGCGGTGTCGTGGTGCACAACCCGGACATGCACATCGCGACCCTGAACGACAAGGGCAAGCTGGAGATCGAGCTCGTCGTCGAGCGCGGTCGCGGCTACGTCCCCGCCGTGCAGAACAAGGCCTCCGGTGCGGAAATCGGCCGGATCCCGGTGGATTCGATCTACTCGCCTGTGCTCAAGGTGACCTACAAGGTCGAGGCCACCCGCGTCGAGCAGCGCACCGACTTCGACCGTCTCATCCTCGACGTGGAGACCAAGAACTCCATCAGCGCACGGGACGCGCTCGCTTCGGCGGGCAAGACCCTGGTCGAACTCTTCGGCCTGGCTCGTGAGCTGAACGTCGAAGCCGAGGGCATCGAGATCGGCCCCTCGCCGGCCGAGGCGGACCACATCGCCTCGTTCGGACTGCCGATCGAGGACCTGGACCTCACCGTCCGGTCCTACAACTGCCTCAAGCGCGAGGGTGTGCACACCGTGGGCGAGCTGGTCGCCCGCACCGAGTCGGATCTGCTGGACATTCGCAACTTCGGCCAGAAGTCCATCGACGAGGTCAAGGTCAAGCTGCACGCGCTGGGCCTCTCGCTCAAGGACAGCCCGGCGTCGTTCGATCCGTCCAGCGTGGTCGGCTACGACGCGAGCACCGGCACGTGGAGCGACAGCGGCACGTTCAGTGACACCGATGGCGGCGAGCAGGACTACGCCGAGACCGAACAGCTCTAGGCCGCCGGGGGAGGCGCCCCGGCCCGGCCTCGCGCCCGCGGCGTAAGCGACGCGCCCGGGAGCGCCGAGAAAAGACACAGGAGAACATCACAATGCCCAAGCCCAAGAAGGGTGCCCGCTTCGGCGGGTCGGCGTCGCACCAGAAGGCGATCTTCGCCAATCTGGCGACGGCGCTCTTCGAGCACGGCCGGATCACCACCACCGAGGCCAAAGCCAAGGCCGTGCGCCCCTACGCGGAGAAGCTGATCACCAAGGCGAAGGCCGGCACCCTTGCCGACCGTCGCGAGGTGCTGAAGGTGATCCGCAACAAGACCGTCGTGCACGAACTCTTCGCCGAGATCGGCCCGTCGTTCGAGGGGCGCGAGGGTGGCTACACCCGCATCACCAAGACGCTGCCGCGCAAGGGTGACAACGCGCCGATGGCGATCATCGAGCTGGTCCGGGAGAAGACCGTGACCAACGAGGCCGATCGCGCCCGTCGCGTCGCGGCGTCGAAGCAGGCGGAGGAGGCTCCGGCCGCCGAGGTCGTCGAGGCGCAGGCCGACGAGGCCGCCACCGAGACCGCCGAGGCCGAGGCTCCGGCTGCCGAGGAGGCCGCCGAGGAGCAGGCCGCCGAGGAGAAGAAGGACGCCTGACGCTGAGCGTCGGAGTTCACGTACGAGCCCGCCACCCGCACTGGGTCGGCGGGCTCGTTCGTTTCGACCGGAGGATCATGTGACCGTGGAGGAATCGGTGGGATCGATGTCGGACCGGCCGCGCGAGGACACGCCCGGCGAGCCCGTGACCGGCCTGTCCCGGGTCCGGCTGGACATCGCCTACGACGGCACGGATTTCGTCGGCTGGGCGCGTCAGCCGGGTCTGCGCACCGTGCAGGGCGTGCTGGAGGACTCGCTGAGCAAGGTGTTCCGCGAGCCGATCCAGCTGACGGTGGCGGGCCGCACCGACGCGGGCGTGCATGCGGAGGGACAGGTCGCGCACTTCGACACCTCCGGCGAACTGGATGCGGGCAAGCTGGTGCACCGGATGGCGCGATTCCTGCCGAAGGACGTGCGGATCAAGGACGCGCGCCTGGCCGCGCCCGAGTTCGACGCCCGGTTCTCCGCCGTCCGCCGCCACTACGCCTATCGATTGACCACCGCACCGTACGGCGCGGAACCGCTGCACGCCCGCGGCGTGGTCGCCTGCCGATCCGGCGTCGACGTCCCAGCCATGCGCGTGGCATCGCGGAAGCTGCTGGGGCTGCACGATTTCGCCGCGTTCTGCCGGCGTAGGGAGGGCGCGACGACCGTCCGCGAGTTGCAGCGCTTCGATTGGGTGCGCGACGGCGATCTGCTGGTCGCCTATGTCAGCGCGGACGCGTTCTGCTGGTCGATGGTCCGCAGCCTGGTCGGCGCGGTCCTCGCGGTCGGCGAAGGTCGCCGCACTCCGGAATGGGTCGCCGAGCTCTTGCGTGAGCGGGAGCGTTCCAGCTCGGTGACCGTCGCTCCCGCCCACGGTCTGAGCCTGATCGGCGTCGACTATCCGGCCGACGGGGAACTCGCCGCCCGCAACGCGCAGACCCGCGAGATGCGGTCGGTCCCGGTCCCGGTCCCGGACGCGGGTTGTTGCGGCGATTGAGAATGGGGGCTACCCGCACCCGCACCCGTGCGCGGGTGCGGGTAGCGACCCGGTCACTTGGATGACCCGGGGTATTGCTGCTGGGACTGTTCGGACTGCTGGGATTGTTCGCGCTGCGTCGGCGACAGTTGTTCGGTCTGCCTCGTCTGCGCTTCGATCGTCCTCGGCTCTTGGGATGCCCCGGAGATCTGGATGCGACGCGGCTTCGCGCGCTCCGCGATCGGGATCGTCACCGACAGCACGCCGTTGTTATAGGTCGCGCCGATGTTGTCGACGTCGACGTTCTCGCCGAGGGACAGCTGGCGCATGAAGGCGCCCGCGAAGCGTTCCGAGGCGATCCACTGGACGCCTTCCTCGCTCGGCACGGTGCGTTGCGCCCGCAAGGTGAGCGTGCCGTTGTCGACGCTGACATCGATCGAACCGGGATCGACGCCGGGCAGGTCCGCGTTCAAGACGTAGTGATCTCCCGCCTTGAACAGATCCATCGGCATGAATCGGGGTGCTCGAGCGGTTCCGGCGCTCTCACCGAGCAGTTGGCGGGTGACGGTGTCGATGTCATGGAATGGATCGAATCTGAGCACAGCGATCACCTCCATTTCGTAGTGGTGACGCCTGCCACGGCGGCGGGCGCCGATAGCTGTGCAATTGCCACAGTAGCCCTCTTGGAGCGGCGCGGCACAGATCCGACGGGGGTGAGAAGCCCGGGATCCGTCCGCGCGGAATAGCCGCCCGCGAGCACATGTTGGGTCCGGACATGGCATTCGACAGTCTCGGGCGGTTCGGAGTGTGGCGGGCGTACAACGGGTTCAGCCCGGAGGACGCGCGGGAATTGGAGCAGCTGGGATACGGCGCGCTGTGGTTGGGGGCCTCGCCCCCGGCGGATCTGCCAGTGGTCGAACCACTGCTGGAGGCGACCGAAACGATCACCGTGGCCACCAGCATCGTGAACATCTGGGCGGCCCCGGCGAAGGAGGTTGCCGACTCCTATCACCGGATCGAGGCGCGCTTCCCCGGCCGCTTCCTGCTCGGCGTCGGCGCGGGACATCCGGAGCACACCGGCGAATACCGCAAGCCGTACGACGCGCTGGTCGAGTATCTCGACGAACTCGACGCGGCGGGCGTGCCCGCCGAACGTCGCGCGGTGGCAGCGCTGGGCCCGCGGGTGTTGAAGCTGGCCGCCGAGCGGTCGGTGGGCCCGCTGCCCTACTTCGTGCCGACGGCGCACACCGCGAAGGCTCGCGAGATCATCGGCCCGGACGCGGTGCTGGCGACCGAGCACAAGGTGGTGCTGACCGATGACGTCCGGGCGGCGCATGCCGTCGCCGACGAGACCGTCGGGTTCTACCTGGGCCTGACCAACTATGTGTCCAACCTGCGCCGGTTCGGTTTCACCGACGCCGACCTCGCCGTCCCGCCCGGCGACCGGGTGTTCGACGCCGTCGTCGCGCACGGCACGCCCGAGCAGATCGCCGACCGGCTGTCGGGGCACCTGCGGGCCGGCGCCGACCATGTCGCGGTGCAGATCCTCGGCGACAACTACCTACCCGCGCTGCGTACTCTCGCTCCGCTGCTCACCGCGCGTTCCTGAGCATTCCGATTCGAGCCAACCCGGCCCCCGGCTTCCCGCCGGGGGCCGGCGATGTTTCGCCGCCGCGGCGATCGTCCTAAGGGACTGTTAGGAAGCGTCGAGAGCCGTTCCGAGAGCTTGTGACTGCCGACACACTGATCTGCGACGACGCGATGAGGCGTCGAAGAAGGAGATCTTGTGACTACGCCACAGCCACAGACACAGACACAGCCCGTGGGCGAGCGCCGGGTGGTCGCGAACGTTTTGCGCGGATCCATCGGCAACCTCGTCGAGTGGTACGACTGGTATGTCTACGCCGCGTTCAGCGTGTACTTCGCGAAGACGTTCTTTCCCAAGGACGACCCGACGGCGCAGCTGTTGTCCACCGCCGCCGTGTTCGCGGTCGGCTTCCTGATGCGCCCGATCGGCGGCTGGGCACTGGGCCGGTACGCCGACCGGTTCGGCAGGCGCTCGGCGCTGACCCTGTCGGTGACCGTGATGGCGGCCGGTTCGCTGATGATCGCCCTGACCCCCGGTTACCAGACCATCGGTCTCGCCGCTCCAGCCCTGCTGCTGGTGGCCCGGCTGCTGCAAGGCCTTTCGGTCGGCGGCGAGTACGCCACCAGTGCGACGTATCTGTCCGAGGTGGCTTCGGCGGGCAGGCGCGGGTTCTACTCGAGCTTCCAATACGTGACCCTGGTGGCCGGCCAGCTCGTCGCGCTGGGAGTGCAGATCGTGCTGCAGCAGTTCCTCGACGCCGACCAGATGAACGACTGGGGCTGGCGGATTCCGTTCGTGATCGGCGCCGCCGGGGCGCTGATCGTGATGTGGCTGCGGCGCGGCATGGACGAGTCCGAGCAGTTCCGCGCGGAATCCGGGCGGGCAGCGGAGCAGGGCGCGGCGGGTGGAGGACAGTCGCGTGGTTCGCTGCGCATCCTGTTGCAGTACCCGCGCGAGTGCCTGCTGGTCGTCGGGTTGACCCTGGGCGGAACCGTCGCGTTCTACACCTACACGACCTACATGCAGAAGTTCATGATCAACACCTCCGGCATCTCCAAGTCGACCGTCGCGTGGATCAATTTCGTCGCGCTGCTGGTCTTCGTGGTGCTGCAGCCGCTGGCGGGCGCGCTGTCGGACCGGGTGGGCCGCCGCAAACTGCTGATCTTCTTCGGTGTGGCGGGCAGCCTGCTGACCGTGCCGATCATGACCGTGCTCGCGCGCACCACCGATCCGGTCGCCGCGTGGGGCCTGATGATGGTGGCCCTGCTGATCATCACCGGATACACCTCGATCAACGCGATCGTGAAGGCCGAGCTGTTCCCGACGAAGATCCGCGCGCTCGGCGTCGGGCTGCCCTATGCCCTGACCGTCGCCATCTTCGGCGGCACCGCGGAGACGATCGCGCTGGCATTGAAGAAGGGCGGTCACGAGTCGCTGTACTTCTGGTACGTCGCGGGCTGCATCGCCATCTCGCTGGTCACCTACTACTTCATGCGGGAGACCTCGACCTCGTCGACGATCGACGCGCCCGAGCCCACCGCGACCGCCGACACCGGGTCCGGCGCCGCGGCGGCCGAGCCGGGACCTCCGTTGGTCACCGTGCGTGACTGACCGCCCGGCACACGCGCCGGTCCATCCTCTGTGGAAGGATCGGCGCGTGCGGCTTGCGGTGGTCGAGGACGACGACGGCGTGGGAGACGCGCTGGTCGAGGCGCTCAACGCCCGCGGTTACCGCGCCGAACGCAAGCGACGCGGCGCGGACCTGCTGATCGCGCATCGCGACTACGACGCGGTCATCCTCGATCTGGGCCTGCCCGACGGCGACGGTTTGCAGGTGCTGCGCCGACTGCGCGAGGTGAGCTCGGTGCCGGTGGTCATCCTGACCGCGCGCAGCGACGAACGGTCGATCGTGCGCGGCCTGCGTGGCGGCGCCGACGACTATCTGGTGAAGCCGCCGCGGATCGCCGAGTTGGTCGCGCGGTTGGAGACGGTGACCAGGCGGGCGGCCGCCGCGGCGCAGCAGGCGCAGACGGTGGTCGTCACCGGTGATGTGCGGGTCGACCTCGGCGCACGCGTGGTCGAGGTCGCGGGTGCACCGGTGCCGCTGACGCAGAAGGAGTTCGAACTGGTCGAGGCGCTGGTGGAACGACCGGGCGCGGCGGTGAGCAGGCAGCAGTTGATGGATCGCATCTGGGGCGACGCGTTCGTCGCGGTCTCGCGCTCGCTGGACGTGCACATGACCGGTTTGCGGGCGAAGCTGAATCGGCCCGGCCTCATCACCACCATCCGCGGATACGGGTACCGGTGGGGGGAGTGAGCGTGGTCCGGCGGTGCGGAGGTAGGTCATGCGGCGTCGCCTGCTCGTCGCGCTGACGGTGTTCGCCGCCATCGCGGTGCTGGCGTTCGCGGTGCCGCTGTCGCTGACCATCGCGACCAGCCGCACCCAGGCCTTGGTGCTGGCACGGTCGGGCGACGCCGACCGGTTCGCCACCCTCGCCGACAACGCCGTCACCGCCGGGGACAGCCGCGCGCTGGCCGACGAGGTGCTGCGCTATCACGAGCTCTACGGCGAGAACGTGCTGGTGGTCGACGCCAGGGGCGCGACGACGGTGAACGCGGGCGCCGACGTGAACGCCCCCGGCATCCTCGCGGCGGTGGCGGCCGCGCGCCGCAATCAGCGCCCGCACTCGGTGGACAAGCTGACACCGTGGGGCGCGCCGACCATGCTGGTGGCGCGGCCGGTCGGCACCGGCGTGCAGGTGAACGGAGCCGTGGTGATCGAGGCGTCGACCGCGCGCGCCCGTGGCGACATCGCGCGGGCCTGGGCGGTGATCGTGCTCGGCGGCGTCGTCGCGATGGCGCTGTTCGTGCTGCTGGCGGTGACCATCGGCCGCTGGGTGCTGCGGCCGCTCGCGGCGCTCTCGCACGGTGTGGCGGAGTTGACCGCGACGCTGCCCAAGCCACGCGCAGGCACCGTCGCGCCGGTGTCGATCGCGGGCCGGTATGGCGGGCCGCCGGAGATGCGGGCGCTGGCGGAGTCCTTCGACGCCATGGCCGCGGCCGTCGCCGATTCGGTGGACGCCCAGCGCCAACTGGTCGCCGACACCGCCCATGCGATGCGCAACCCACTGGCCGCCCTGACCATCCGGCTCGATTCCCTGGAGCCCGCGATCCCGGCGAGCGCGACGAGCACCTTTCGCGGCGCCGGCGCCGAGGTCGACCGCCTGACCGCGCTGCTCGACGGCCTGCTCAGTCTGGCCGTCGCCGAGACGCCCGCGGCGTTCGACCTCGCTCGCACCGCCGAGGACGAGGACCGGTGTGACGCCGTGCAGGTGGTCGCCGACCGATTCGATGCCTGGTGCTCGGCGTTCGACGCGGCCGGGCAGCACCTGCGCGTCGCGCCGACGGTAGAGCGCGCCGACGTCGCGGTCCCGGCCGACGTGCTCGCTCAGATACTCGACGTACCGCTGAGCAACGCCACCCGCTACGCGGAGGCGGGCGCGCACACCGATCTGGTGGTCGAGACCGAGCCGGGCTGGGTCACGGTGAGCGTCCGCGACGACGGAGCCGGTGTTCGCCCCGACGAGATCGACAAGCTCACCACGCGTTTCTTCCGCGGTTCCGCGGCACGAGCAGGCGGCTCGGGGCTCGGCCTGCCGATCGCCGCGGCGTTGGCGCAGGCCCGCGGTGGCGTCCTGACCGTGGCGGCGGTGCGTCCGCACGGTCTCGCGGTGCGGGTGCGTTTGCCCGCGGGGGAGGCCCGATGAGCCGGGAAACGATCGTCCGTCGCGGCTTCGGTCGTCGCGGGTTCCTCGCGCTTGCCGTCGCGGCGGGTGTCGCGGGTTGCGCACCGCGCGGCGCCGGCGCGACGGTGCGGCTGGCTTCCGGCGAGGTGGGCGGCTTCTATCACGCCTTCGCCGGGTTGCTCGGCCTGGCCGCCGCGGCGGCCGCGGACGTGCGGATCGAGCGGGTCACCACCTCGGGATCGCAAGCCAACCTGGCGTTGCTCGCCCGCGGCGAGGTCGACGCCGCGCTCGCGCTCGTGGACTCGGTGCCCGACAGCGCCGATCGAGTGTCGGCGCTGGGGCGGGTCTACGAGAACTATCTGCAGTTGGTCGTGCGCTCGGACAGCTCGATCGGCTCGGTCGCGGACCTGCGCGGCGCCCGGGTGAGCCTGGGCGCGGCGGGGTCGGGCGCGGCGCTGACCGGTGCACGGATCCTGCGCGTCGCGGGACTGGACCCGGCCGCCGACGTGGCGATTTCGCATCGCCCGCTGCCGGAGGCGGTGGCCGCCCTGACCGCGGGCGAGGCGGACGCGCTGTTGTGGGCGGGTGGCGTGCCGACCGCACTGCTGGCGGTGCCCAGCCGGATGCGGCTGGTGGACATGGGCGAGCTGGCCGCGCCGATGCGGGAGTGGTTCGGCCCGGTGTACGACCGGGTCGCGATCCCCGCGGACGCCTACCCCGGCGGGGTCTCGGTGCACACCATCGGGGTGGCGAACCTATTGCTCGCCGCCGACACCATGCCCGAAGACGTGGCCGCCGCGATCGTCGAACTGCTGGTGTGGCACGCCGACGCGCTGGTCCCCACCGAGGCGGCGGGCACCCAGTTCCTCGACGGCCGGTCGCTGATCAGCACCGGGCCGATCCCGCTGCACCCCGGCGCGGCCGCGGTCTACCGCCGCTGGCACGGATAGCCCGCTCAGGATCGGACCAGGCGCGCGATGGCGTCGGTGGCTTCCTTGATCTTGGCTTCGGCCTCCGGCCCGCCCGCGACGGCCGCGTCCACCACGCAGTGGCTGATGTGGTCCTCGAGCAGGCCCATCGCCACGGCTTGCAAGGCTTTGGTCATGGCGGACACCTGGGTGAGGATGTCGATGCAGTACTTCTCCTCCTCGACCATCCGCTGCAGACCGCGCGCTTGGCCCTCGATCCGGCGCAGCCGCTTCAGGTAGTCGTCCTTCGCGGTGATGTAGCCGTGCGCCGAGTGGTCGGTCGCCGTGTGGTCGTGCGGGGAATCCGCCACCGATGTCTCCTCGCTGCCTGTCGGTCCCGCGAAGCGGGATCAATACCCCCCTAGGGTACAGTTTCCTGCCGGGATTGTCAGGTCCGGCGCCGCGCCGACCGCACGGCGCGGCAGGCTCGCGACCGGCTGGACCAGTCGGAGGACCGGTCCGGTACCGCCACGCGAGCAGCGTAACGCCGATCCCGGCGCGCGACGGACACCACGGGACGAGACAATCGGGGTATGAGTTCGCACCCCCGGCCCGCGCTCGCCGTCATCGGCGGCAGCGGCTTCTACGATTTCTTCGACAACGAGGCGACCACCGTCGAGGTCGAGACACCTTATGGCGCCCCGAGCGCGGGTATCGCGGTCGGAGAAGTCGAGGGCAGGCCGGTGGCATTCCTGCCGCGGCACGGCAAGAACCACGAATTCGCACCGCACACCCTGCCCTACCGGGCGAACCTGTGGGCACTGCGCTCGCTGGGCGTGCGCCGGATCTTCGCGCCTTGCGCGGTCGGCAGCCTGCGGGCGGACTGGGGCCCCGGCACGGTCGCGGTCCCGGACCAACTGGTCGACCGGACTTCCGGCCGCCCGCAGACGTACTTCGGCGGCGGCGGCATCCACGTGTCCTTCGCCGACCCCTACTGCGAGGAACTGCGCGCCGCCGCCATCAAGGCCCAGTCCGACGCGCTGCGCATGATGCACGAGGCGACCATGGTCGTGGTCGAGGGACCGCGCTTCTCCACCCGCGCCGAGAGCCGGTGGTTCGCCGCGCAGGGCTGGGAACTGGTGAACATGACCGGTCACCCGGAGGCGGTGCTCGCCCGGGAACTCGAAATGTGCTATGCCGCAGTCGCTCTCGTGACCGATCTGGACGCCGGCCTGGAGGAGGGCGATGGAGTGCACGCGGTCGACGTCTTCGCCGAGTTCAAACGCAACCTCGCACCGTTCAAGGAACTCATCCGCCGCGCGGTGGCCGCGGTGGACGGCACGGGCACTTGTGACCGGTGCCGCGTCCACGCGGGAGTGTCATTGCCGTTCGAACTGCCCTGAGCGCGCGGGTGCTGGTCACGAGGCGGCCGGGACGCCCGGCGGGCACCTGCGCCGGGCGCTGCTCGCCGCGCGACATCGAGTGACCGAGGCGGGTGGCGGCCGCAGAGGGCCTGGCCGAGTTCGCGGCCGCCGAGTGATACGTCACCCGGACGGCCGCGCGTGGTCGGTCAGCTCGGCGCCGTCGCGAATTCTTCTGCGTGAGCAGTCGCCCACTGCTCGAAAGTGCGCGGCGACCGGCCGGTCACCTGCTCGACGGTCGGACAGAGCGTCTCCTCGTCCAGCGTCCCCCCGACGAAGAAGCTGAGAAACGCGTCGACGTACTCCCTCGGCATGGTGGCGGCCAACTCGGCTTCGGTCTCCTCGTCGTCGAGTTCGCGCGCCACCAGCGGCCGGTTGAGCACCGCGCCGAGCACCGCGACCTGCTCGGCCGGTCGCAGCGCCTGCGGGCCGGTGAGCTCGAGCGCCTGTCCTTCCAACCCGTCCCTGGTGAGCGCCGCGGCCGCGGCCGCCGCGATATCGGCGGGGTCGATCACTCCTGCCCGGATACCCGGGAACTGGACGCGGACAACGTCGCCCGAGGCCAATTGCGGCAGCCAGCGCAGCGCGTTCGACATGAACTGCCGCGGTCGCAGCAGAGTCCACGTCAGTTCGGATGCTCGCACCGCGTCCTCGGACAGCGCCATGTAGCGGGACACGGCATTGTCCATGTCCCGCAGCGCGGCCGAACCCCCGGACAGCAGCACGACCCGGCGTACTCCGGCCTTGTGCGCGCGATCCAGCAGATCCGGCAGGTCGTCGTAGCCGGGGAGCAGGAACATGCCGTCCACGCCGTCGAGGGCGTCGGCCAACGTCTCCGGTCGGTTGAGATCGCCGGTCACGGCCTCGGCGCCCGGCACGAGCGCGGCCTTGGCGGGATCGCGCACCAGCGCTCGCACCTGCTCACCCGCTTCGCTCAGAGTCCGCACCAGTTCCGCACCGACATTCCCGGTGGCGCCGGTTACCAGAATCATCCTGTCTCCGTGTTCGATCGACTGCCCGTCCGTCTCAGTTGCGCTCCATTGCGCTCATAGGCACTGGTTTCGTCCCGTGGCGCTCGCGGCGCCGCGAGGAGATGGGCCTGTCGACCATAGGATATTCGGCAGGCTCGTCGGTCCGCACTCGCTCGTCAATGGCGGGAAGACAGCTCGTGCTCGGCGTTCGGTCGACCCGACGGAGTCGGTGGCTTCGGGTGGGTGCCCGTTGCCGACGGGAGCAGAGTTCACGGGGAGTATCCGAGCGCGCCGGGGGCTGGGGCGGTCGGGTCGCGAGTTAGGCTCGCGCGGTGGATACCCCGTTGCGGCTCGAGGTCATCGTGGCCAGTGTGCGTCCGGAGCGGTTCGCGCCGGTGGTCGCGGATTGGTTCCTGCGTACGGTGCGCGCTCGCCCCGAATTAGACACGGGCGTCATCGATCTCGCACACACACCGTTGCCGGTCGAGCTCACCGAGAACGAGCACACCACGGCCTATCGCGCGCGACTGCGCGACGCCGACGCGTTCGTCGTCGTCACCTCCGAGTACAACCACGGCTATCCGGCATCGCTGAAGACGGCGTTCGACACCGCGAAACACGAGTGGCGCGCAAAACCCATCGCTTTCGTCTCCTACGGGGGCCTGTCCGGTGGCTTGCGGGCGGTGGAGCAGCTGCGTCAGGTCGTCGCCGAGATCCACATGGTGTCGGTCCGCGAGACGGTCAGCTTTCACCAGGCCAAGAAGCGGTTCGACGAGGCGGGGGACACTCGCGACGGCGCCGCGATCGATGCGGCGGACCGCATGTTGCGCCAATTGGCCTGGTGGGCCCGCACGTTGCGAGCCGCCAGAAGCGCCGACCCGTACCCAGGCTAGCCGCGATGACGCCCGGTTCGGCGGGTGGGCCTGACGTCGAATCGGTAAGTTCGGTCGATGGTGACACCCGCGGCCTCTCGACCCGAACCGCGCGCTCTGCCACAGGAGGCACGACTCGATGACCACCCCCGAACACAACGACGAGCTGCGCCGTCAGGGTGAACCCGCTCGGACCGCATCCCGGTGGTGGCGCGTGTCGATCGCGGTGATCACACTGTTGGTGAGCCTGTGTTGCGTAGCGACGCTGTCTACACCATCACCTCGGTGGTAGAACGCGACGACGGCTGCCTGCTCTATACCGACGGAGGCCTCATCGATCCCGTCGGATTCGCCTATTTCCCACACGGCGCACCCAGACAGGGCCCACCCCGCTCCGACGGCGACGTCGGCTACACGCCCCTCGAAGGCAGCTGGTACCGGTTCGTCCAACGGTTCTGAATCATGCTGCGCCGACTCGACATCGGACCCACCCGCCGAACTGCGTCGGCATCGGGTCAGCCGCTACTGGGCCGCAACGGCGCGGCGGCCGCGTGGGTGGCCGATGTAGGTGGCCTCGCTGGGAATCGACACCAGCGTCAGATCGACCTGCGCGGTGCCGGTGCGCAGCACGACGTGGTTGCCGATCGCGCCGGGCTGCTGGATGGCCAGGTCGGGACGGCTGGCGGGCCAGCCCATCGGGTCCCCTGTGACGTAGATGGTGGTGACGCCCGCGTGCGGGGCGGGCGCGAGCACGCCGTCCACCACCGTGGCGGTGAATCCCGCGTCGGATTGGTGGATTTCGACGGCGATGGTCAGCCGCTCCGGGTTCCCGATCGTGGTGACCAGGTTTTCCCATGCCCGCGCCCGGTCGGTGCGGATGAGGATCCGTTCGCCGACCGCGAGCGCGCGGAACACCAACTGCTGCGCCAGGTACAGCTCACCCGCGACGTACACCGTCGAGATGCCGGCGCCGACGATGCGGACCGCGACACCGTTGCCTTCGTCGTCCGAGCCGATCAGCTGGCCGCAGCCGGACGAGGGCAGGTGCAGGTCATCGATCACGTCGATGAAGTGCTCGATCATCGGGACGGTGTCGTCCACGCCGGGAACCGCGATCGGCAGGTGGGCGAGCAGTCCGTCGCGGTGGCGTCCGTTCATCGAGATCATGCCCGGCAGTTCGGACCCTTCGGGCAGCTCGCGTGCGGTCAGCCGCCACGCGGCGCCGATGCTCACCGACTCGGCCGAACTGCCGGGGCGCAGCCGCACGGCCACGGTGGTGCCGCGCGACGGCGCGACCCACAGCTGCGCGAGCAGATCGGAGTCCAGGCGCTTGGGATCCACCGCGCTGCCGACGTTCACACTGTTGCCGATTTCGGCGTAGCGCCAGCGGTGTTCGAGCGTGCGCGGGTCGTAGCCGCTGGTGATCTGCAAGACCGCCTTGCGGATCTCGGGCGCCGTCAAGATGCGGGCGTTGCAGCCGGCGTCCTCGAGTGTGCGCATGATCCGCTGGGTCGCGATGGTGACCGCCCGCGATGCGCCTTCGGCTCCGCCGCCGCGCCGGGCCGTCGCCTCCGGGCAGGCCACCGCGTCGAAGCTGATCGCCAACCACACCGTGCGGTGCGCGGTGGCGGGCAGCGGGCCCAGCAGCGATTCGTAGATCTTGCCCGCGGGCGTGCCCGAACGGCTGCGGTGCCCGTGGCTGATGATGTCGATGCCGCTCAGCAGGATGTCGTGCTGATTGAGACATTTGGCCAGCTCCGCCAGCGGGAGCAGGTGCGAGGCGTGCACCGTGGTGCGGGCGATCCTGGTCAGCCCGCCGGGCGGGGGCAGCACCTCGACCACCGTCGCCACGCGGCTGCCGTCCCAGAACAAGCCGAGCGAGCGTCCATCCGCGCCGCGGAAGTCGACGGTGTCGCCGAGCTCGTAGTCGCGGTGGGTCAGATAACGCCACCACGTGGCGACCCAGTCCAGCAGAGTGCGTTTGGCGACCGGGATCAGCGGTATCAGCGCGACGACCACCGCCACGCCGAGCGCGGGAAGCCCGGGCAGACCGGCGAACAGTGCGACGACTCCGGCGAACAGCCCGATGATCTGCGCGATCAGCAGGTTCTGCATCGAGATGCGCCCCAGCAGCGGTCGTGGTCCAGCGCCTGCCGGTTCCGCCATTGTCGTCCCCCAAGTACCCGGTGTCGGCCGGTTCGCTGTGGCCGAGCTGAACAAGAATCCTCGGGAACTGTACTGTGTTCGGCGGACGTGAGCACTGTTCGGGGGAGGAATAATGCCTTCAAAACCCACCACACGCTGGCAGGTGAGCGGCTACCGCTTTCTGGTCCGGCGGATGGAGCACGCCTTGGTGCGCCGGGACGTGCGAATGCTGCACGACCCCATGCGTTCTCAGTCCCGCGCGTACGCGGCGGGCCTGATCCTGGCGTGTGTCGTTCTGGCGGGATGCGGCGTGCTCGCGTTGCTGCGCCCGCAGGACAAGATCGGTGACGCCAAGATCCTGGTAGGCAAGGACTCCGGCGCGGTCTACGTGATGATCGACGACGTGGTGCACCCGGCTCTCAACCTCGCTTCGGCCCGCCTGGCCGCGGGCGAGGCCGCCAAGCCCGCGATCGTGAAGGAGTCCGAGCTGGGGAAGAAGGCTCGCGGTCAATTGATCGGCATCCCAGGCGCTCCCGGGTCGCTGCACTTCGACAAGGAGGGCAAGGGCCGCGCCTGGACGGTGTGCGACTCGTTGAAGACCGACGGCACCGACGACCGCAGCACCTCCGTGCTGATCGGCGACGTGGAACTCGGCGACAAGGCGTCGGCGACGGGCTCGGACAAGGCGCTGCTGGTCAAGGGTAAGGACGCGACCTACCTCGTCTGGAACAAAACGCGCGCCCGCGTGGACATGAACGACCCGTCGGTCGCGGGCCCGTTGGGCATCCGAGGCATGACCCCGCGCCCGATCAGTGAAGGTCTGCTGAACGCTATTCCAGAGGTGAACGCGATCGTGCCGCCGAAGATCGACGATCCGGGCGGGCAGCCGTCCGGCTACTCGATCAACGGCCTGAAGATCGGCACCGTTGTCCAGGTGACCGGCAAGGCGAACCAGAACTTCGTCATTCTGCACAACGGTTTGCAGGCCATCAGCCCGTTCACCGCCGACGTGATCCGCAGTTCGCAGCGCAACCCCGATCACGGCACCGCCATCGGCGATTACGAGCAACAGCATGCGCCGGTGTCGAACGCGTTGAACGTGGATACCTACCCCGAGACCGCACCGACCATCATCCAGCCCAAGGCCCGGCCCGTGAGCTGCTTGTCCTGGAAGCCCATTCCGGGAGTCGCGGGCAACGCCGACGTCGCCTTGCGTGCCGAACTGACCGTCATCGACGGCAGCGACCTGCCGATGCCCGGTAGCGCCAAGCTGGTTCCGCTCGCCCAGGCCGACGGCAAGGGCGACAACGTGGACTCCGTGTACTTCAAGCCGGGTTCGGGCGCGTTCGTCCAGACCACCGGCATCGAACCGGACAGCAGGCGCAAGGACAGCATGTTCTACATCGCCGACACCGGTGTCCGCTTCGGCATCAAGGACAGCGAGGCCGCCAAGGCACTCGGGATGGACAAGGAATCGGGCGTGACACCCGAGCCCGCGCCGTGGCCGATCGTCGGGCTGCTCGCGAGCGGACCGACGATGGGCCGCGACGCCGCCATGGTCGCCCACGACGGCGTCGCCGCGGACCCGGCGCCCGCCAAGCAGCCGATCGCCGCGAGATAGTCCCGCCGTTCAGCGGTGCGCGTCGGCGAATCACCGCAGTGCGCGCACCTACTCGCACCGAAAGGCCCAGCCCCGCAGCGGGTGCCGGATTCCCGAGTCACATATCGTCGTCGGACACACCGAATCGTCGGCGGATCGGGAACGAGGCGAGCAAGCCCAAGGCGAGTAGTGCCGCGATGGTTCCGCTGCCGATCAAGGCCACATCGCGCGCGCTGTGGTCCGGCGGCGGGGCCGGAGCGGGTACCGCGAGTTGCACGCTCTTCGACGGCGAGGGCCGTTTGGGCGGCAATGTGTCGCCCACCTCGGCGGTCAGCGCGGCCACCGGATCGACCGCGCCGTAGCCCACGTACGGGTTCCACCCTTCCGCCGGGGCGTGGGCGGTGGCCTGAATGCGTTCGACGACCTCCAGCGCGCTCAACTCCGGGAAACGAGCCCGCACGAGTGCGGCGACACCGGACACCAGGGGCGTGGCGAAACTGGTGCCTTGAATCGGCCCGAGCTGCCCCTGCTGACGGATGCTGCCGACCTGGACCGCGGTTCCCCTGCTGTTCGGATCGTTGAACAGTGGATCGAGCGAGGTGATGTTCTCACCGGGCGCGGCCACGCCCAGCCATGGCCCCGGCACCGTGAACGTCGACGGCTGGCCTTGCCCGTCGATGGAACCGACGGCGAGCACGTAGTCGTCGTAGCGGGCGGGCGACACGTTCAAGTCCACCTTGCTCCACGGGTCGGCGGCCGGGTCGAGCGGATCGATGACCTGGTTGGAGCCCTTGCAGGCATCGGCGCTGTTACCGGCCGCGACCACGACGACCACGTCCTTCTCGATCGCGGCATATCGCACCGCCGCACCCAGATCGGTGTCTTCGAAGGGCTCCGAAGTCGGCCTGCAAGCTACCTCGGACACATTGATGACGCTGGCTCCCATGTCCGCCGCACGACGGATCGCCGAGGCCATCGTGCGAGTGGTGCCGTACCCCTCGGGTAGGGCGTCGGGCCCCTTGTCCCGATTCGCGCCTTCCTTCTGATACAGCTTGCTGGTCTGACGGATAGTGAGGATCTGCGCCTCGGGCGCGACCCCGGAGAAGCCCTGACCGTCGACCTTCGTCGCCGCGATGAGTCCCGCGACGAACGTCCCGTGCGCATCGCAGTCCTCGGTTCCGTCACCGCTGCTCACATAGTCGCCGCCCGCGATCAGCCCGGGCAGGCGGGGGTGACGGGCGACACCGGTATCGATGACCGCCACGAGTTGGCCTGCGCCCCGGGAGAATCGCCAGGCGTGCTCCAGGTTGAGCGAGCGCTGGGCCTCCGGGATGGACGGTCCGCTGCCGCCGGACCCGGTGCTGACGCACGGAGTGTTCGTCGCCCGCTCGGTCTTGTCCGGCGGAGCGGCTGGCTCCCCCGGGGGCGGTGGCGTATTCGGGCTCACGGTCGGCTTCTCCGCGTGCGCCGGGTTGCTCGCGGTCGCACCGAACCCGACGGACACCCCGAGCGCGAGAACGCATGCCGCCGCTCCGGTCCGAACAACACGAAAACGCTGCGAGCCCAGATGTTTCGGAGTCATCGAGCCGAGCTCACAGACCCCGGACGAGGGAGTAGAGATCCGTGACCCAGAAGACCAGCGGCAGCACGGCGGCGACGAAGGTGTACTCGAGCAGTTCGACGCCGCGGCGCATCGGCGGGGTGGCCGACTGGTTCGGGATGATGATGCCGAGGATCAGCGCCGCGACCAGAACGATCATCGCAGCGCCGAACACGGCCAGCGGCTGGTGCATCGCGAAACCGGCGCCAACCAACATGATCAGCACGATCCCCGCGCCGCCCGCGATGAGCACGACGGCCTGCTCCGCGCCCGCGTAGGTGCGGCTGCGGAACATCAGCACCGCCGCGCAGACCAGCGCGAGCGCGACGCCCTGCCAGTACGGGTCGTCGGATGCCGGGTCGGTGGCCGCGAGCGCTCCCGCGGCGGTGACCAGCGTCGTCGCCGCGACGAGACCGGCGAGGTACATGCGGGCGCGTTCGGACTTCACCCGCAGCACCTCCATGGTCGGCAGTGCGCGGTGATCGTCCGGGTCGTCTTCGGTCGGGTCGATCGGGGTGCCCGGCGACGGGACCGGCGGCAGCGGCAGTTTCGCCAGCAGCATGGAAATCCGCGGGGCCAGGGAGAGCCCGCCGAGACCGAGCGCCGCCGCCCCGGCGCCGATCGCGCGCTCCGGTTGGTCGGTGAGCAGGCCGACCAGCGCCGCGGGCACCGCGTACGTGGCTAGCGTGGCCATGCCGATGAACAACGCGAGACCGACGCCGGTGACCCGCCAGGCCAGGATCGCCGTCGCGCCCGCCAGGACCGACCCGAGCAGGATGTGCGCCCAGCCGTAATGGTCGGGTAC
This sequence comes from Nocardia asteroides, assembly GCA_019930625.1. Lineage (NCBI taxonomy): Bacteria > Bacillati > Actinomycetota > Actinomycetes > Mycobacteriales > Nocardiaceae > Nocardia > Nocardia asteroides. Next base: position 801,164 of record CP082844.1, on the reverse strand, counting down.
ATAGAGCATGCCCGCGCTGAACGCGGCGGGCAGCGCGCAGCCGCCGAGCACCAGCGCGGTGGCGGTGTCGCCGTACATCCTGCTCAGCACCATCGCCGTGACGACGAGCAGGATCGCGACCACCAGCGCGATCGAACCGCCCACCGCGATCGGCAGCGAGCCGGGGGACAGCAGCAGACCCAGGCAGCCGACGACCATGGTGATCGCCGCGAGCACCGAGCCGGTGATCCGCGCGACCCGCGGGGTCCAGCTGCGGTAGTGATCGGTGTCGGCGATCGCGACGTTGTACATGATGTCGTCGAACAGCGGCGTAGGAGCGGTGTGCGAGGCGCTTTCCAGCATCAGCAGTTCGCCGTCGCGGACACCGTGCTCGCCGAGGCTGAGCGAGTTGGAGAACGGCGGATGACCGATCCGGGCGAGCACCCATTCCGCGGGCTCGTAGCGCTCGCCCTCGTTGTCGAAGTCGTTGGTGCGGCTGTGCTGGGCGACCATGTCGACCACGCTCGGAATGACCAGGGCGACCGGCACATCCACCGGTATGGCCATGTCGACCTGGGTGTGCTTGGCCAGAATCGTCACCCGGGCGAGGTCGGGAGCGCGGACGATCCCGCGCGAGGATTCTTCGTCGATGTGGTCAAGTCGCGCGTGCGTCAAGCTTCCCCCAACTCGGTCTTCTACCTCGTGATTCCGCAGCCTCGCGGGCCGAATGCGAGCTTGCGAACCCACGGTCCGGGCAGCAGAATGCTGGTCGAACTGTACGACATGTCAGCGGTGACCTCTACACTGAGGCCGAATCACAGCTGGCCGAAGGGGGATTTCTCGTCGATGAGCACTGTCCGCTTCCAGCGCCGTGCGCGCCGCGAGATGCCTCGAACGCCGGGGGGCGAGGTCACGCTTCAGCCGCCGCCCGAAATCCCCCGGGTCACACCGGGAAACCTGGTCATGAAGCTCATGCCGGTCGTGATGGTGATCGGCATGGTCGGCATGATGGCCCTGCTGTTCACCCAGGGTGGCGGCATCGCCTCCAATCCGATGAGCATGATGTTCCCGCTCATGATGCTGTTCTCCATGGTCGGCATGTTCGCCGGTCAGGGCGGCGGCAAGGGGCAGAAGGCCGCCGAGGCCAACGAGGACCGCAAGGACTACCTGCGTTACCTCGACCAGGTTCGCAAGGACGTCAACGAGACCGCCGCGCAGCAGCGCGCTTCCGTCGAGTGGAGCCACCCGGAGCCCGGCCTGGTCTGGATGCTGGCGGGCACCAGCCGCATGTGGGAACGCCGCGCGGGAGACAAGGACTTCTGCCACGCCCGCATCGGTCTCGGCGGGCAGCGCTTGGCCACCAGGCTGGTCGCCCCCGAGACCGGCCCGGTCGAGGAGCTCGAGCCCATCGCGGCTGTTTCGCTGCGCCGGTTCGTGCGCGCGCATTCGACCGTGCCGGACCTGCCGACCGCTATCGCGGTCAAGGGCTTCGCCACCATCGCGCTGGACGGCGACCGCGGCCAGGCGCGGGACATGACCCGCGCGATGCTGGTGCAGCTGTGCATGTTCCAGGCGCCGGACCAGGTTCTCGTCGCGGTCGTCTGCGGGCCGGACACGGCGGCGGAGTGGGAGTGGACAAAGTGGCTCCCGCACACCCAGCACCCCGACTCGCAGGACGGCATCGGCACCGAGCGCATGTTCTACGGTTCGATCCGGGAGGCCATGGCCGGGCTGCATCCGTTGCTGGGCAACCGGGTCCGGTATTCGCGCAACCAGCCGGCCAACGCGAACATGGTGCACATCGTCATCGTGGTCGACGGCGGTCTGCTCGAGGCGGAGGACGATCAGCTGCGCGAATCCGGCTACGAGGGCGTGACCATCATCGACTTGTGCGGTTACGCGCCGCGCTTGGCGGTCTCTCGCGGCATCAAGATGATCGTGGAGAACGGCGAGTGCGTCGGCCGCGGCGCGACCGGCAATCAGGAGCGCTTCGCGCTGATCGACCGGATCAGCCCCGAGCAGGCGCAGCAGGTGGCGCGCAGGCTCGCGCCCTACCGCGCCGCCACGCAGCGCAGCAGCGACGTGGAGAACGACGACTCCGAGGTGATCTCGACCTGGGCCCAGCTGATGGGTCTCGGCGACATCGGCTCCTTCAACCCCGAGCATGCCTGGCGGCCGCGCTACGGGCGGGAACGCCTGCGCGTCCCGTTCGGTGTCGGCGCCGACGGCCTGCCGGTGGATCTGGACATCAAGGAGGCCGCCGAGAACGGCATGGGGCCGCACGGTCTCTGCATCGGCGCCACGGGTTCCGGTAAGTCGGAGTTCCTGCGCACCTTGGTGCTGAGCCTGCTGGCCACGCACTCGCCCGATCAGCTGAACCTGGTTCTGGTCGACTTCAAGGGCGGCGCGACATTCCTCGGCCTGGAAGGGGTTCCGCACGTCGCCGCCGTCATCACCAACCTGGAGGAAGAGGCCGACCTCGTCGACCGCATGAAGGACGCCCTGGCCGGTGAGATGAACCGCCGCCAGGAAGTGCTGCGGGCCGCGGGCAACTTCGCCAACGTCTCCGAGTACGAGAAGGCCAGGGCCGCGGGCGCCGACCTGGATCCGCTGCCCGCCCTGTTCGTGGTGCTCGACGAGTTCTCCGAACTGCTCACCCAGCATCCGGATTTCGCCGAGCTGTTCGTCATGATCGGCCGTCTGGGCCGTTCGCTGCACGTGCATCTGCTACTCGCTTCGCAGCGCCTGGAAGAAGGCAAACTCAAGGGCCTCGAGGCCCACCTGTCCTACCGGATCGGCCTGAAGACGTTCTCCGCCAACGAATCCCGGCAGGTGCTCGGTGTGCCCGACGCCTACAACCTGCCGAACAACCCCGGTGGCGGCTACCTCAAGGCGGATTCCGGTGAGATCCAGCGCTTCCAGGCTTCCTATGTCTCCGGACCGTACGTCGGCGGGGGCTCGCAGCGCGACATGATCGTGGCGACGCAGTCCGGCGAAATCGACGTCAAAGCACGGCCGTTCACCGCGACGCATGTCGACTTCCGTGCCGCTGACCGCGTTCCGCTGCCACCCGAGCCGACTCTGGAGCAGGAGCACCAGGACGAGGACGGCGAGCAGGTGTCCAACCTGAACATGCTGGTCTCCCGGATCCGCGGCCACGGCCGCCCGGCGCACGAGATCTGGTTGCCCCCCTTGGACGAGGCGCCCACGCTCGACCAGCTCCTGCCGCGCTCCCTCCTCACCGGCGAGTACTCCGCGGTGTCCACGCTGCGCGCCCCGATCGGCATCGTCGACCGGCCCTACGACCAGCGCCGCGACCCGATGATCATCGACCTATCCGGCGCCCGCGGCAACGTCGCCGTCGTCGGCGGCCCGCAATCGGGCAAGTCGACCGCGCTGCGGACACTGATCATGTCGATGGCGTTGACGCACACCGCCGAACAAGTGCAGTTCTACTGCTTGGACTTCGGTGGCGGCACCCTGGCGGGCCTACAAGGGTTGCCGCACGTCGGCTCGGTCGCGAGCCGGTTGGACGAGGACCAGGTCCGGCGCACCATCGCCGAGATGACCACCATCGTCCGTCAGCGTGAGGCGCGCTTCCGCCAGCTCGGCATCGAATCGATGGCGGACTTCCGCAGGCTGCGCGCGATGGACCCGGCGAGCAGTCCGGGCGCCGCGGGTGCGCACGAGGATCCGTTCGGCGACGTGTTCCTGGTGATCGACGGCTTCAGCTCGATCCGCCAGGACTTCGAGATGCTCGAGCAGACCATCATGAACCTCGCCGTGCAGGGTCTGTCCTACGGCGTGCACGTGGTCATCGCGCTGAATCGCTGGGCGGAGGCACGGCCCGCGCTCAAGGATCAGATCGGCACCAGGATCGAGCTGCGCCTGGGTGATCCGATGGACTCCGATCTGGGACGCAAGTTCGCCTCCCTGGTCCCGCAGGGGCGGCCGGGCCGCGGCATGACCCCCGAGTGCCTGCACATGCTGACCGGCCTGCCCCGCATCGACGGCAATCCCGATCCGACCGACCTCGCCCAGGCCGTCGCCGACGCGGTCGCCGCCATCGCCAGGCTGACGCCGGGCCGTCATGCTCCGCAGGTCCGCATGCTGCCCGAGCAGCTTGCGCGCGAGCAACTGCTGTACCTGGCGGGCGATTGGCCGTCGCAGGTCGACCCGAACACCAAGTGCCTGCGCATTCCGTTCGGCATCAACGAGTCGGAGCTGGCTCCGGTCTACATCGACTTCGTGGAGAGCCCGCACTTCATCATCATCGGCGACACCGAGTCGGGAAAGACGACATTGCTGCGCTCGCTGATCGAGGGCATCGCCGCGTCCAACACCCCCGATCAAGCCCGCTTCATCCTCGGCGACTACCGGCGCAGCATGCTCGGCCTGGTCCCGGAGGGGTACCTCGCCGGTTACGGCTCGACGGCGCCTCAGTTCACCCAGAACATGAACGACTTGGCCGCTTACGTCAACAAGCGCACGCCGGGTTCGGATGTCACGCCGCAGCAACTGCGGGATCGCTCGTGGTGGAGCGGACCGGAACTGTACGTCATCATCGATGATTACGACCTGGTCGCCACGTCCGCGGGCAACCCGGTCCAGGCGCTGCTCGAACACCTGCCCCATGCTCGCGACCTCGGCTTCCACGTGATCATCGCCCGGCGTTCGGGTGGTGCGAGCAGAGCGATGTTCGAGGCGACGCTGGCCAGGATGCGGGATCTGGGCTCCGCCGGCCTGATCTTGAGCTGCAGTAAGGACGAGGGAGTCCTGATGGGCACCAAACGACCGAGCCCGATGCCCCCGGGCCGGGGCACCTACGTCACCCGCAACCAGGAGGGCCTGGTACAGACGGCGTGGATGCCGTCGCCCTGATGTCCGAGGTCGAGCTCGTCGTCACCGAAGCGCGCATCTGGGCGCGCGGCGCCGACACCCACTGGGACGCGCCGCCCTCGGTCGTTCTGGGCAGCAATGGCTTCGACCTCGTCGTGGGGCAGCCGCTGACCCCGCCTACCCAGGTGGGGTCGGTAGTCCAGTTCGTGCCCGCCGCCGCCATGGCCTTACCGCCTCGAACGCCCTCGGTGGTGGACGCGATGGGCGCCGTTTTCGCGAGTGTGCTCGAGAATCTTCGCGTTGCCGCACCGTGCGCCCGGATGACGGTGATCTGCCCTACCGAATGGGGCGCCGCCCGTCGCGGCGTACTCGAGGAGGCGGCGCGGCGCTGGACGTCGGAGGTCGTGTTCGAGGGGATCGCGGTGCGATCGGTGGCGTCGGACGAGGGCACCAGCCACAGTCGGCGAACGCTGGTGCTGGAATTCGGAACGTTGACCACCACGGCCTCCGCGGTCATCCGAAGCCATCGCGGCGTACATGTCGAATCCTGTGAACACGACCCTGCACTCGCGCTCGCTGAAATCACCGAGGAATCACCGGCTTTCGATGCTTTGCGCGGGCTCGTCACTCGGCTGCTCGAAGGCGGCCCGATCGACCTCGCCCAGGTGGTGGGTATCGCCGACCCCACGAAGCTCGGCCTGCTCGGTGCGGCGATCGAGCAGGCCGCGGGCGCCGCTGTCGAGCTGCGCTCGGTCGCCGGTAACGATCTCCTCCGGGGTCGCCGGCCGGGCCCGAGCCATCGACAGGAAATGCCGCCCGCGACCGCGCCCACCGAGTGGATGCGACCGCTGCGGGACCGCGCCGCAGCCGAGCAGCCCCGGTACAGCACAGCGCGGTTCGCGGTCGTTGCGGTTGCTGCTCTCGTAGTCGTCGCACTGGTAGTCATCGGCGCGGTAATCGTGTCCGGTCGCGGAGACGACGCGGCGACAGCAGCGCCGAGCACGGAGACGGCCTCGACCAGCGTGGCGCCGTCCCCGGCCGCCACATCGGCTGAGTCGGCACCGGAAGCATTCGGCCGCATACGGTTTCGAGTTCCGCCCGGCTGGCGTGTGGCTCCAGCGCCGGAGAGTGCACGCGCCCGTGTCGATCTGGTTCCCGAAACTGGTGCGCGGCAGCGCATTACGGTGATGCAGACGCCATTAACGGCGGGTTCCGGCTATGAACAGGTGGCCGCGAAGCTGGAGGTCCAGATGGCGCAGCGTCCGCCGGGAGTCCTGACCGATCTGGAACGCGACGTCGTATTCGGTAGCCGTTCCAGCCTCGCCTACTCGGAACACCCTGAGGACGGGTCAACCGTGCGCTGGCACGTCCTGCTGGAGTCGGGAATTCAGGTCAGCGTCGGTTGCCAGTACGTGGGGGAAGGGTGGAGTCAGTTGGAGACCTTGTGCACGAATTTCGGGGACTCGGTCCGCGTCGTCCCGTGAGCTGCCTCCAGTGTCGCGGCAGCGGTTGTGGTCGCGGCAGCGGTTGTGGAGGAAACGGAGTTCAGCGTAGAACGATTCGAGCCCCCGGCACCGAAGTACCGGGGGCTCGAATCAGCCGAGACGGGATCTCAGAAGAGGCCCGCCAGCGCGGTGTCGGTGCCCTGCAGGTCGGCGTTGCCGCTGCTGACCAGCTTGCCCGCGCTTTCCAGCGTGGTGTTCAGCTGGGTGACCTGCGTGTTCCACTGGGCCTGCAGTGAGGCGAACGCGTCGTTCGCGTCACCCTTCCAGTAGTTCGTCACGAAGTCGGTGACCTGCTTGTGGAAATCTTCGAGCATGGTCATGACGCTGCGCGCCTCGGCCACGATGGCCTGTGCGCCCGCATCGACTTCGCCGAAGTTGGAGGCAATCCGACCGGGGTCGTTCGCTACCATGGGGAGCTCCTTGTTGTCTGTGGTACGGCTATCGGATCAGGGGAGGTCCAGGCTGGAGGACTGCGCCGCCACCTGCTGGGCGAACTGCTGATCCTGATCCGCGAACTTCCGTCCGGCGTGAGCGAGCTTGTCCGAAGTCTGATCCAGCTGGTCGTTCAGCTTCCGCGCCTGGGCGAAGTAGCTGTCCATGAAGGTGTCGAACGCCTGGCGGGCCGCGCCGCTCCAGGTGGCGGTGGTCTGATCCGACTTGCTGTTCAGTGCGGTGATCGCGGTCTGCAGATCCTGGTGCCGCTGGCGGCAATTGTCTACAAACTTCGTGATCGCCTCTTCGCTCGCTTCGAGCTGTCCTGCCATTTCGGCTCCTTTCGGTTCCCGTCTCGGCCAACGGCGGAAGCCTCAGTTGGCCTGTACATCTGGTTGGACGCGGTGCGGGTCTGATCGGTTCCATCCCGACTCGAGAAAGTTCGGCCTCGAGAAGTTCGGTATCGCCCCACGGGATCAGGGCCCTGCGCCCCTCAGTCCGGCCCGTCCGTGTTCGGCGGCCGCGCACGGGCCTGCTCGGAAGACCACGATGCGGTCCGGGCCTGCATGACTTGTAACGCCAGCGCTCGGCTCCCCTCCTTCCCCCTGCTCGCTGCTGTAATGATCGGCGAGTGGGCTGGCTGCGGTACACCTTACCGAACGCCTAAGTCCGCCGCTACCAGCAGATTGCAGTTCGACCATGGCGAAACCAGGTTGTCGCGGAACGCGAAAAGCCCTCGAAGCCTTCGCCTCAGCGGATGTGGCCGCTACACAGGATTCCGCTCGAACCCTTCGTGTTCGGGTGTCTCGAGTGGGTGCCTGGGGTGACTCGCAAGTGCCGGCCGGGCGTATCAGCGACGACCGGAGGGTGTGGAGTCGTCCATGAGATGTTCACGGCCCCAAGCTTCCAACGGGAGCAGGGCTTGGTTGAGCAGTTCGCCCAGCGGGGTCAACGAGTACTCGACACGCGGGATCAACTCGTCGTATACCTCGCGATGGACGATCCCGTCGGCTTCCAGTTCGCGCAGCTGTGTGGTGAGCACCTTCTCCGTGACTCCCGGCACCTGGCGGCGTAGCTCACCGAAGCGGTGGGGGCGTTCGCTCAGGGGCCACAGAATCATCATCTTCCACTTGCCGTTCAGTATCGACAGTGTGGCGTCGAGCCCGCACGTGTACGCGCCCGGTCTGCGTGTGATCGGCACGACCACCCCTTTCAGCTGCCTGCTGGCTTACCCGGAAGTACGTGCCCACTTCCATGTGCGTACTTGATCCACCCGGAATGCCCGGCCAAGAGTAGCCCGTATGTTCGATCATTCGAAGAAGTCGCTCACCGTCCTCGGTCTCGGAGATATGGGCTCGGCACTCGTCCGCTCATGGCTCACCGCCGGATACGCCGTCACGGTCTGGAACCGCAGTGCCCGGCGTGCGCCGGAGGGGGCGGTGGTCGCGGCCACCGCCGCTGAAGCCGTCGCCGCGAACGCTCTCGTCGTCGTTTGCCTTCTCGACGACGCGTCGGTTCGCGCGACTCTGGACGGCATCGACCTCACCGGCCGGGACATCGTCAACCTGACCACCAGCACCCCCGCCGAAGCCCGGGAGTTGTCCGGCTGGATCGCCGAGCGCGGCGGACGTTTTCTGGACGGCGGGATCATGGCCGTCCCGTCCATGATCGGTGTCGCCGACTCCGGCGGGTACGTCTTCTACAGCGGTTCGGTGGAGCTGCACGAGACCCACGCCGAGACTTTGGCCGTACCCGCCGGTGTCACCTACGTCGGGGCGGACGCCGGTTTCGCGGCTTTGTACGACATCGCTCTCCTCAGCGGAATGTGGGGCATGTTCGCCGGGGCCGCGCATGCCTTCGCCTTGATCGGTGGAGAGGACATCTCACCGGTGGAGTTCGCGCCCCTGCTGGTCGGCTATCAGCAGGCGATGGCCGGGTACGCGTACGGCACCGCCGCGCATCTGGCGAGCGGCGACTACGCCGAGGACGTGGAGTCGAATTCGGCGATGATGGTCACGACGAACGCGACGCTGCTGCGTACCGCCGCCGAACAGGGCGTCAGCCCCGAACTCCTCACGCCCTTCATGGCATTGATGCAGCGCCGGGTCGCCGAGGGCGGGGGGAACGAGTCGACTACCGGCGTCGTGGACCTTCTGCGGCGTCGGCGATCGCAACCTCTGGAATGACCTTCACCCGGGAGACGCGCCGATCGACTTCCTACTTCACCCGATTGCGCAGCACCGGCACCAGACGTTCGAGCAAAGTCTGTTCGGAGGACGCGCTCCAATTGCGGACCGCGGCGACGGCTGCGGGATCGTCGAGCGGGATCACCGTGGCGCGTGTGCCCGCCACCTGGTACGGAAGGCCGAGTAGTCCACCGCCACCGGCCTTCTCGTCGCTGCGCACGGCCAGCACGTAACCGTCCGGTGCGACTTCCAGCCTGGAGGACCCCGTCAATTCCCGAGGTCCTGTCTCGTCACCCTGCCGTGCGTAGTTGAGGTTGTAGACGAATCCGAGATCCTCCAGGAACTTCGTCTGCGGGGTACCGCCGAGGAAGATCGAGACCTGCGAGCCGCGGGCCACGTCGACCATCGTGATCGTCTTGCCGCGGAACACCGGGTTGTTCGCCCGCGCCTGCTCCAGCGGCGACAGCGCGGCCGTACTGCTCGGCGTCGCGACCGCGGGCGCGGGCCCGGATTCGTCCCGGTTCAGTGCCCAGATGCCGATTCCCGCGGCGAGGGCGACGGTCACGACGCCGGCGGCCGCCGCGAGCAGCCAGTTCTTGCGTGCGGGTTGCCGGGGGACGGCTCCCTGGCCGGAGACGGCGACGCGGGGATCGGTCCTGGGCCGCGGATCGAAAACCTGGATCGGATAGGTCGGGGAAGTGTTGGTGGCGACCGGGTTGTAGCCGGGAGTGAGCGCGTCGGCGGCGGCGTCGGTGAATTCGCGGCAGCTGGAGAAGCGGTCTGCCGGGTCCTTCGCCATGGCTCGGGCGAAGACATGGTCGATGGCAGGCGGCAATCCGGGGTGGACCGAGGTGGCCGACGGCGGGGGCTCGTGGAGATGCCCCATCATCACCAGGGCGGGTTGCGTTCCGGGGAAAGGGTTGCGCCCGGTGAGCAATTTGAAGAACGAGCACGCGAGACTGTAGACATCGGCGCGGTGGTCGAGCGGGCTGCCGGTGAGCTGCTCGGGCGGAGCATAGGCGATGGTCGCGACGAAACTGCCGGTCTGCGTGAGTTCGGTGGTGTCGTCATTGGCTTTCGCTACGCCGAAATCGGTGAGCAGGACGCGTTCTTCTTCGCCGTCGGCTGGGGTGGACAGCAGGAAATTCGCCGGTTTGACGTCGCGGTGCAGCAGGCCCTTGCGGTGCGCGTAGTCGAGGCCCTTACCGACCTCGGTCGTGATGCGCAGTGCGCGCAGCGGATTCATCGCGTGCGGGTCGCGGGCCAGTTCGGCGGCGGCATCGGTGCCGTCGACGTATTGCATGGCGATCCACAATTGGCCCTGTTCTTCACCACGGTTGTAGACCGAGACGATGTTCGGATGGTCGAGCCCGGCGGCGAGATTGGCTTCGCGTTCGAAACGCGTGCGGAACTCGTAGTCGCGGCTGAGTTCGCCGCCGAGCACCTTCAGCGCGTCGGTCCTGGGCAGGCTGGGATGTTTGGCCAGGTATACCGTGCCCATGCCGCCCGCGCCGAGCACCCGCATAATTCGGTACCCGCCGACGATGGTCCCGGGGCTCATCGCCATCTTTTACGATCTCCTGACTCGACGCGGGCCGCTGCGCTCGCCACGCAGCATACTGGACCCCTGTCGCGACGAAAGTGCGGCATTATCGGCTGTTCGCGAGAATGGAATACTGCGCGGCGGCTCGTTGCTGAGCGTCCAGTAGTTGATTGGCGGCGACGAATCCCACGTATTCCTTGTACGCGACGACGCAGGTGAATCGTCGGTCGTCGAAAAGTCCGGACCGGTTCTCCACACAAGACGAATCCGGCAGATGCTGCGGTGGCTCGGCCGGGCCCGCTACCGTCGTGGGGGTGATACTTTCCGCGGCGACACGTCGCGCCGCCTCCGGGCTCGCCGTGCGAATCACCAAGGTGCCGCCGGAGGCCGCGAATTTCTCGGCGCCCATCGCCGTGAAACGTTGTTTCGCGTAATCGCGGTCTTCGGCGTATTGCATGATTCCGCGCAGACCGAACAGGGCGTGCGAGTCGTCGTAGCTCGGGGACTGGACCTCGGCCGGATTCAGGGTACGGCTCAGCAGATGGTCGGGATCCCACGGCAGCCGCAACATCTCTTCTTCGGTCAGCGCAGGCAGTTGGTCGAGCAGTGGCAGCTGGACGTCGTACGCCTTCTCCGCCAGCGCGACCAAGGCGTTGCGATCAGGTGCGTTGGCCGAGACGAGGAACGCCACCACATAGGAACCGTGCGCGAGCACCGTGCGCAGGAACGGAGAGCCGGGACGCCAGTGCGCTCGTGCCTGCGGCTGCCGCGGCAGCGTGAGGGGTTCGTTCTGATCGCGGTAGGCGCCGAAATCGGCATCGTGGAACTCGGTCGCGGCCTGGCGGGCACGCTCCGGGTCGGGGAACTGCATGACGGTCGTGCCGACCGTCGTGGAATTGGGCCGTGGCTTGGTCGGCCACCCCGAGGGGAACAGGCTGATGTTCTGGTCGGATCCGTTGGTATGGAACCCGTACATCATCCGGTTCCGCTCGGCGATCGGCCGCATGTCCTCCGATCGCCCGAGTTCTCCGGGCAGTACCCCTTTGCTGACGCTCGCCGATGTCCAGCCGTACTTCATCCGCGGATCTATGTCGTATGCGGAGGCGACGTAATCGGCCAGCCGCATCGCGGCGACCTTCCCCATGTCGATGAACAGCGGTTGATAATCGTCGTCGTGGGCGTTCAGCGGCTCGGTGGGGTAGTTGCCATGGTCGAGACTGCGAACGTCGATCTCTCCCGGCTGCGCGGCACCCGGCATCGTGGAACCACAACCGGTGAGGATCACGGTGGCCACCGTGCACGCGAGCGCCGCGGCGGTGGTGCGGAATGTCGTCATGCGGCGTTCACCAACAACGCGTACTGAGACGAGATGCGCTGCTGCGCGTCGAGCAACTGATGCGACCACGCGAATGCCGCGTAGCGGTCGTAGGCCACCGAGCAGTAGAACCGGACGACGACCGTCTTGTTGCCGATGTACTCCTTGCATCGGGCGACGGGGAGGCCTTTCGGCGACTCGGCCGCGCGGAACTTCTTCGACAGGCCGCCGCGCTCCTCCCGCAACTGTATGGCCGCGGCGGCATCGCGGGTGCGGAACAGATCGGTCCCGTCGGTGGCGTACCGATCCGTTCCGGCCGCTTCGATCATCCTGCGGTCCTCGGCCGAATCGGTGGTGAAGTGCAACGCGCCATGGCCGGTGTAGGCGCCCGGCGGGTCGATCCAGGAATCTTCCCGTGGACGCGGCAGGGTTCGGTCCAGCATGCGGTCCATGTCGATCGGCAGCGTCATCAGCTGGTCGACGGGCGTCGGAGTGAAGCGGCCGATCGCCGGGACGACGGTGTCCAAACTCTTCTCGACCAGGGTGAGCAGCTGGGGAAGGTCGACCTTCTCCAGGAAGATCTTCACGTAGTCGAATACCCAGGTGTAGATGACGAACTTCCCGGTGGCGAACCACGAGCCGATCGACTGGGTCTGCGGTTGCCAATGCGCGTGCGCGGCGGGGTACTTCGGGATCTGCACCGGCGTATTCCGGTTGTTGGCCTCGAAGTCGACGCGTTCCAGGGCCGCGGCCGCGGCGGCCGCCTTCTGCTCGTCCGGGAAGATCAGGATCGCGTTGACCAGGTCCGTGCCGCGATTGTCCGGCGCGCTGCCCGCGCTGCTGAGGAACCCCGCGACGAACTCAGGTGCGGCTTCGGCGAAGCGGGAGACGTCCATGATCCGCCCGAGCGCACCCTTCGGCTCGAGGAAGATCTTGGAGATCGACGGATTCGCGGAGACGAACGCCGGGTCGATGTCCGACGGCAGCGGGACGAAGTTCGCCAGCCGCTCCGCCTCGATCATGCGCGCCTGCTCGGAATTCTTCGCGGTTCCCAGCGAACGTGGCTGGGTCGGGTAGTTGCCCACGTCGAGCTGCGCCAAGTCGATGGGTGGTGTGGTTTGCTCCGGCCCGGCCTCCGAGCCGCCGCACGCGGCGCCTGCGACGGCGACGACTGCGGCGAACGTCAGGGCACAGGCGGTTCGAATAGGTTTCGACATGACGCCGTGCTGCACTTCCCTCCCCTGATTGCGGTAGTTGCGCCGGAATCCTACTTCGGGCCCCCGGCGAGCGGAGACCGCGAAAATGGCGGCACCTACCCTGCTGAACTCAGAAACTGTTCGCCAACAGCGCATACTCCGCGGCGACCTTCTGTCGCACGTCCGGTTCCTTATCACTGGTGACGACTCCGACGTACCGCTTGTACGCCACGTAGCACCGGTACTTGTACTCCCGTTCCGGGTCACCCTTGCTGTTGAGCTGCAGGCACTTGGCGCCGGGAACGTCCCTGGGAGCGCCCAGCGGGTCGTAGTGGGCGCCTTCGCTCTCCAACAGGCCGGTGACCAGCTTCTGGGCGGCTTCCGCATCGCGGGTGCGGGCGACGTAGCTGTCGTCGACGAGGCCGATGTGGTCCACGCCCGCGTCTTCGATCAGGCGCAGGTGGACGGACTCGTCGTCGGCGCGGTGCACCGTGTGGTAACCGCCGTAGACGGCGAAGGACGCCGGGTCGGGAGCGCGGTCCTTGCGGTCGGCGACCGCGACGCGGGCGAGCAGGCCGTCCGGGTCGACCTCGAGGGAGTCGAGCTTGTTCTCCGGGGTGGCTGTGAACTCACCCAGCTGCGCGACCTGGGCGGCAAGGGTTTTGTCGACCCATTTCACGAGGTCGTCGCCGTCGGCGGTGGGCCGCTGGATGAACAAGGAGATGACGAACTCCTTGTGCGCCATGAAGGTGCCGACAGTCGGAACGCCGGGTCGCCAATGGATGTGGGCGTCGGGATATTTCGTCGACGACAGTTTGCGGTTGTCCGGGGAGATGGCGATGTCGACGTCTTCGAGTTCGCGCGCGGCCAGCTTCGCGGTGGCCTCGTCGGGAAAACGGAACAGGGCGTTGGTGACCGCCGTGGCATCCGGGGCCGGGTTGGACTGGCCCGCGGGATCGGGGCGGTCCGCGCCGCTGGCGGCGTACCCGACGATCAGCTTGCGGTTGTCGAAGACCGGTTTGGACACCTTGGCCACGAAGTTCAGCGCCTGCTCGGCGTCGGTCACGACGGTGCTGCCGCGCCCGAACTTCAGCATTGGGTCGATGCGCACGGTCGGGACCACGGCATCGGACATCCGCATGCCTTCCAACAGCGCGCCCTTGCCGCCGGAGTCCTGGCTGTAGTCGTGCTTGTCGATTGGATAGGTGCCGACTTCCAGCACGCGTACATCGATCTCGCCCGCGGTCGGCGTTCCCTGCACGGCTGCGCAACCGGCCAGCATCCCCGCCAGTGCCAGGCAAGACGCGGTGAGCGCGATGCGTTGCGTCCGAACCATCTCAGGCCCCTCGTTCCTCCCGTTACTGACACTGAAGTTACCCGACGGACGACGGGGAGGGGGACCGGTGGTGTTCGTATTGCCATACCCTTGTGGGTGTGGCGACGACCTTGCACTGCACCCCCGGTGGAGGCCGATACCGTTGAAGGATCGGCAGGTCGAAGTCGTCGTAGGCAGCCACGCCGTGGCCAGGGTCGCGGGGGCGGTCGTAGTCGTCGCGCACCGCAGGCCGGGCAGGCCGACGCAGGACTCGCCCGCCGTCGTCGCTGTCGAATCGCTGGCCGAACTGGTGCGCGAGGCGACCGATCGGGAACCGGACGGTCCCGGAGCCCTGGTGGCCCGGCAGGCCACGCGCTGGCTGATGAAACACGCCGAGCGGATCAGCCCGGGGGAACCGATCGACTTCGGCATCCTCTCGCTCGCCGAGAACGGGGGCTTGGCGATCTTCTTGCACGGAGCGGTCACCGCCGTGCTGGCCGGTGACGGCGCCGTCGAGCGGTATCGCGGCAGCGACGCGGCCTTCACGGTGGACCGGGTCGCCGCGATTCCCGCGCGGGCGGCGGCGTTGTTCGTCGACGACGGGAAGGGCCGCATCCCGGACCTGCCGCCGGAGCGCGGCATCGGCTGGCTGGTCGAGGGCATCGCGCAGGCGGGCGGCGCGATCGTCTGGTCGGAGGGTTCCCGCGCCGGTATGCCCGCGAACAGCCACGCGTCCCGTCCACCGGGCACGCATCGCCGCCCGGAGTCGCCGCCGCTGCCGACGGCGCGCATCGAACCCGAGCCCACCGCATCGGAACGGCAGCACCGGCCCGAGCCGGAGCCGCGGCACGTGCTCGGCCAACCGCGGTACCCGACCGCGCCGTCGACCGCGATGCTCGACGCGGAGGCCGAGCAGCCGCCGATCGATCCGCACCACGCGCCCACCCAGGTGGGTGGCACCAACCCCGCGCCGCAGCCGGATCCGCAACTGCGGCGCAGGCTGGAGGCCACCGCGAAAGCCACCGCGCTCACCGTCAAAGTCATGGGATTCAAGTGCGCCCGAGCGCATCCCAGCGATCCGCGGGCGGCGTTCTGCACCGTGTGCGGGATGCCGGTGGACCAGACCCAGGCGCTGATCGAAGTGGTCCGCCCGCCGCTGGGCATGCTGATCCTCGACGACGGCATGACCTACATGCTCGCCGCGGACGCGGTGATCGGGCGCGATCCGGAGCGTTCCCCCGCCGCGGAGAGCGGACTCGTCCCGCTGCGCGTCGACGACGCCTCCGGCGGCATGTCCCGGGCCCACGCGGAGATCCGCTTGGTGAACTGGGACGTGATGGTGGTGGACTGCGGTTCGACCAACGGCACCCGGACCCGGCTGCCGGGCTACCGCGATTGGATGCGCCTGGCGGCGAACCAGTCCATGGTGCTGCTACCGGGCACCGAGATCATGCTCGGCAACCGGGTGCTGCGCTTCGAACTGGCCGCGCCGCCGCCGTTCGGCCGCTGAGCGCGCTAGGCATAGCGTGCGGCGCAGATGCTCTCGCCGTTCAGGACGCCCGCGCGGAAGGCCTCGACCCGGGAGAAACCACTGGGAACGGTCCTGCCTTGGGCGTCGCTCGCGGCCAAGCCGTCGGTGAGCAGACCCGATACCGCCTCGTCCAGGTCGCCTGCGGCGAGCTTGATATCGCCCTGACTCACCGGTCGGCCGGATTCGGCGAGCTTGCCGGTGACCACTCCGGACAGACAAGCCGCGCGCAGTCCGGTCTTGGCGCCCACCAGGCTCTGGCCGCGGCTCTGCTGGACGGCCAGGGTATATCGGGAGATGAACACGATGTAGCCGTTGTAGTCGCCGGTCACTTTGAGCGGCAGCGGGTCGTCCTCGCCGGAGTTCGAGGTACCCCGCTCGGCGAGCCCGGGAATGTCCGCGGCGATCGTGTTCTTCGCGGGGCAGTACGACACCGGTTCGGTGACCACGCCGTTGCGGCATTCGATCTTCGCTCGGGAGTAGTCGTAGGTCGGCTCGTGATCGACCGGCAGAATGAACTCGAGCGCTTTGGTGAGCTCGATCAGGCTTTCCTTGGTGATCGGGAATTCACCGTGCCCTTGGTCGTCGCTGAAACTCTGGGGCAGGTTCGCGCGGCGCTGGTCGATCTCGTCCTGGTCGATGCCCTTGCACCCCTTGGGGCCGTCGGTGAAACCGATCTGCACCGCGGTGACGCGTTCGAAGGCCGAGCCGTGCACGCTCTCCGGGTCGTCGGGGTCGGAGTCGCGGATGGCGACGGTGGCGGCGAGCACCGAGTTCAGGCCGTCGGAGGTGTTGATCGTGAAGTGCCGGGCCTTGCCTTCGGCGACGTGCCGCATGAACGCCCCCGCGAAGCAGTCCGCCTGCTGCTCTTTGACGATCACCGGGTCCTTCGGCCCGACGATCTTGGCCATGGTCTGCACCGCGTGCCCGTACTCGTGCGCGAGCACCATCACCACCGCCATCTTGCCGAAGGCCTCCTCCATGGTGGGAAGCAGCACCGACCGATCCCAGCCGATGGAATTGTCCAAGCGGCAGTAGGCGGCGTTCACCAAGCGGTAGGTGGTCTCCTTGCAGAACTCGACCGCCTCGCTGCGCCCAGCCTTCGCGCTCCACGACAGCAGCTTCTCCACCGGCTTGAACTCGCCTTGGAATTCCTTGCCGAACTCGCCGCGCCAGTAGGTCTGGATGTCGTCGACGGCGTTTAGCGCCAGCGTGTCCACGGCCCCGCCGTCGCCATTCGTCGCGGTCAGTGGGCTGTCCGGGACGCCGGTGCGCGGTCCGCTGGGTCCGCTCGTGGTCGGCAGTCCGGCGACCTTGAACGGATCGTCGTAGACGGATACGGCGCGGCCGTCGACCACTCGGGTGCAGCCCCCTGCCAGTATCAGAACACCCAGCAGCGCCGCGACCAGCGAGGTCGCTCCCACTCTCGGCAAGGTTCCCCCTCGTCGACCGGTACAGCGTTCACGTCGCCGGATCGCGGCAATTGGCGCATCGGGGGCACCGCCGATGTCCGGGTGATGGAATAGTATCCGCTGCATGTCTTCACCGGGGGCGCAGACCATCACCGTGCGCCATGATGGAAACGAACGAGTATTCGATTCGAGCCAGCAGGTCACGATGGGCCGCGCGCCAGAGGTGACGCTGTTCGTCGACAGCCCGCTCGTTTCTCGTGTGCACGCGACGCTGGCATGGCAGGGCAGCGCCTGGGTGTTGACCGACAACAGGAGCACCAACGGGGTGTTCGTCGACGCGCGCAGGCTGACCCAGCCGGTGTCGATCGACCGGCCAACCCAGGTCCGGCTCGGTGACGCCATCAGCGGTCCGCTGTTGCATCTGCTGCCGGCGAGCCCGCAACCACCGCACCGGCCTTCGGTGCGACCCCCGCAGCAGGCGCCCCAGGCGCAGCCCGGTCCGCCGCCGCAGGCGGTCCGGCGACCCGCGCAGCAGTTCCAGCGTCCGCACTATTCCCCGCCGCAGGACACGCCCGCGCCCGCGCTGAACGTCAACATGACGACCAGGGCCGAGACCTCGAACATGCCGCCGGTCCGGGCCAGGGCCGCCACGGCGCCCATCGCCCGCGCCGACCGGATCCCGCAGACCGGGCTGAGCATCGGCCGCACCACCGACAACCAGATCGTCGTCAACGATCCGCTGGCCTCGCGCAAGCACGCCCGTCTGGTCGCCTCCGCCGAGGGGCTCACCATCGAGGACCTCGGTTCGGCCAACGGCACGTTCGTCAACGGCCACCGCCAGCAGCGGGTGGTGCTGCGCGAACGGGACATCATCACCGTCGGCAACGTCGACTTCGTCGTCCAGCAGGGCACATTGGTGCACCGGCAGAAGCCGGTCGCCGAGCAGGGCCTCGCGGTGCACGGGGTCGGCTTCACCGTCGAGGGCAACAAGCAACTGCTCGTCGACGTGAACATGTCGGCCAGTCGCGGGACGCTGACCGCGCTGATCGGGCCCTCCGGTGCGGGCAAGTCGACGCTGTCGCGCCTGATCGCAGGCACCACCCGGCCCTCGGGCGGCGTGGTCACCTTCGAGGGGCGCAACCTGCACGCCGAGTACGAGGCGCTGCGTTCCCGCATCGGCATGGTGCCGCAGGACGACGTGCTGCACCGCCAGCTCACGGTGCGCCAGGCGCTCGGTTTCGCGGCCGAGCTGCGGCTGCCCCGGGACAACAGCAAGCAGGACCGGCAGAAGGTCATCGACGGTGTATTGCAGGAGCTTTCGCTCACCGAGCACGCCGACACCAGGGTCGACCGCCTTTCCGGCGGTCAGCGCAAACGCGCTTCGGTGGCGCTGGAGTTGCTGACCGGCCCGTCGCTGCTGATCTTGGACGAACCGACCTCCGGCCTCGATCCGGCACTGGACCGCCAGGTCATGGTGATGCTGCGCGAGCTGGCCGACGCCGGCCGCGTGGTGATCGTGGTGACCCACTCGGTGGCGCACCTGGACATGTGCGACCAGGTGCTGCTGCTGGCCCCCGGCGGCAAGACCGCCTACTGCGGCAACCCGGCCGGTGTCGGCGCGGCGCTCGGCACCAGCGACTGGGCGGAGATCTTCGCCAACGTCGCGGCCAACCCGGATCAGGCGTTCGCGGCCTATCGCTCCCGGCAGGCGTTCGCACCGCCGCCTCCGCCGCCTCCGCAGCCGTACGGGTCCGCGGGCAGTCCACCGCAGTCCAGTCGCGGAAAGCAGTTCTCGACCCTGGCGCGCCGTCAGATCCGGCTGATCCTGGCCGACCGCGGTTATCTCACGTTCCTCGTGATCCTGCCGTTCATCCTCGGTGCGCTCTCGCTGGTGGTGCCGGGGCAGAACGGTTTCCAACGCGGCGCGTTGAAAGCGCTGCCGGACGGCACATTCGTGCCGGAGGGCGGCAGTGAGACGCAGCAGCTACTGGTGGTGCTCATTCTGGGCGCCTGCTTCATGGGCTCCACGCTCACAGTGCGCGACCTGGTCGGCGAACGGACCATCTTCCACCG
This sequence comes from Nocardia asteroides, assembly GCA_019930625.1. NCBI lineage: Bacteria > Bacillati > Actinomycetota > Actinomycetes > Mycobacteriales > Nocardiaceae > Nocardia > Nocardia asteroides. The sequence continues at coordinate 781,841 of CP082844.1, read as the reverse complement.
CGAACGCGCTGTCGGGCTGCTGCCTTCGGCGTACCTGATGGCGAAGATCGCCGTGTTCAGCCTGACCGCGCTGCTGCAATCAGCGGTGCTGGTCGGCATCGTGCTCGCGGGCAAGAAGCGTCCTGGAGAGGGGGCGGTGCTGGCCTCCGGCAGCGCGGAGCTGTACATCGACATCGCGCTGACCGCGATCTGCTGCGTGGTCCTCGGCCTGTTGCTCTCGTCGCTGGCGAAGTCGAACGAGCAGGTGATGCCGTTGCTGGTGGTGGCCATCATGTGCCAGCTGGTGATGGCGGGCGGTCTGATCCCGGTCACCGGCCGCATCGTGCTGGAGCAGGTGTCCTGGCTGTTCCCGGCGCGCTGGGGCTACGCGGCCGGTGCGTCGACGGTGAACGTCCGTGAGTTGTTCCTGAACGCGCAGCCCGACACTCTCTGGCAGCACAAACCGGAGATCTGGGCGCTGGACGCGGGCGTGCTGCTGTTGATCACCGTGGTACTGGCGGTCCTCACCTGGCGCCGCTTGCGACTGAAGAAGTCGGCGGCGTGACGCGGCTTCGAGCGTTCGCGGGCGCCCCGGTGCGCGAAAGCGGCTCCGAGCGGCGCGGGAGGGCAACGACGAGCATCTCGGCCGCGAACCGGGCACACTTATGCCTGTGACGGTGCGAGTAGGGGCAGTGCATCTCGGCTGGGATGTGGTGTCTGTGGCGGCCGGTGGCGGTGGCATCCCCATCCGCCCGGTGCAGGTGGAGGGTATGTGGACGCCGCCGGCCTATCTGCTGGCGGATTCGTCGGGCCGGTTGCATACGGCGGGCGTGGAACGCAACAGGCCGGATCTCGGAATGGCGATCGCCGACGTGCGCGACATCCTCGGACATCCGCAGATCGTGGTCGCGGGCGCGACGTGGCCCGCGGAGCTGGTCTTCCGCGCGCGCATGTACAACCCGCTCGCGGAGATCGGCAAACACTTGCGCGGCAAACCGGACCTGGTGGCGCTGCCCTTCCCGGACCACTGGCCGGAGGAGAAGGTCGAGGTATACGCCTCGATGGTGGAACAGCTCGACGTGATGGTGGAGCCGCTGCCGGAGAGCGTCGCGCTGTCCGGCTACGTCCGAGCGCTCGGACTGGTGCACCCGCCGGACCGCTCCATGCCGCACGGCATCGGCGCGACGGGCGTGTACTCCGACGGCCGCAGCATGCTGGTGGTCGCGGTGCACGGCGACGACGAGCAGCCCACCGAGTCGGTCGACGTTCCGGTCGACGCGGAGGCCATGCGCGATGCCAGGTCGGCGGACGACGTGGTGATCGAGGTGATGGCCGCGGCGCGTTCGATCGGCGCGGACACCTCGACGGTCCTGCTGTCGGGCAACGTGCGCTTCAACGACGCGTTGCGCCTGGCTTTCCAGAACCATCTCGGCCACCGGCTGCACGTGGCCGACCATCCGATGCACGCGCTCGTGCTCGGCGCGGCGCACCTGCTGGTCAGCGACACCGAAGCCGAGGAGCCCGAGCAGGCAGGCAGGCATGCCGAGCCTGTCCCGCAGCGCCCGGTGGACGCGCGGCCCCGAGCCGAGTACCCCGGGCCGCCGCCGCAACCCGCGGACGCCGGACAGCGATCGACCGGGCCGGTGCCCGGCGTCCAGTACGGGCCGGGATACCCGACCCAGCACGACGAGGCGACGACCAGGATCGGACGCGACGACGCGCCGCGGGGTCTCCCGCCGAACCTCGCCGAGCTGGGCAGTCGCTTCACCCGGCCGCCGAGCGCGCCCGACGAGCAGCAGACCGGGCGTCCGCAGAGCGACCTCGCGGGCCCGCCGTCGGGGCCGCTGCCCGGTGGGCCGGTGCCGCCGCTGGGCCCGCAGCCGCCCTACTCGGGCGCACCGGAGCCGTTACATGGCGGACAGCGCCAGGGCGCCTGGCAGGACCCGGAGTCCGATGCGGACGATCGGCACCGCAAGGGCAAGCTCTGGAACAAGATGAAGGGCAATTTGTTCGGAGCGAACACCGTCGCCGGGGCAGTGGCACTGGCCGTGGTCGCGCTTCAGTCCGGAGGCGATCGGGTCGAGCTGACCGCGCGGCAGGTCGTGGGGGACACGGGATCGGTGGTCGCGGAGGAGATGGCCGCCGACGGTGCGGCCGAGCCGGTCGCGTGTCCGAGCGTCCCCTACGCGATCACCAAGCCCAGACCGGGAGTCACCACAGCGCGGGGGAACGGGCCCGAAGTCCACGAAAGCGTCGCCGAGTGCGGGCGGCCGGACGTCGACACCCTGCGTTACCTGGTCCCCGGCCCGCCCGGAGCCATGGACTTCGGTCCGCCGATCGAAATCTGACGCGATTTCTTCCCGCGATACCCCACTGGTATCGTGGCTCGTTGGCGTGTGGAACGTCCGGTCGATCCCTGGTGGATCGCCCGAGCGTCCACCGAGCCCCGGGTCTCCACCGGCCGCCGGGAACATTCTCGACCGCACGCTCGGCTGGCAACACCGACGACAGACAGGGAAGCACTGTGCCTACGTACAGCCCCAAGGCGGGTGACGTGACCCGTAAGTGGTACGTCATCGACGCCACTGACGTAGTGCTCGGCCGTCTCGCCGTCCAGGCAGCGAATCTGCTGCGTGGCAAGACGAAGCCGACCTACGCCCCGCACGTCGATGGTGGCGATTTCGTCATCATCATCAATGCCGACAAAGTCGCCATCAGCGGCAACAAGCGGCAGGACAAGCTGATCCACCACCACTCCGGGCACCCGGGCGGCCTCAAGTCGCGGACCGTCGGTCAGGTGTTGGAGACCCGTCCCGATCGGCTCGTGGAGAAGGCCGTCAAGGGCATGATCCCGAAGAACAAGCTCGGTAACGCCATCGCGGGCAAGCTGAAGGTCTACGCGGGCCCCACGCACCCGCACGCCGCCCAGCAGCCCATTCCGTTCGAGATCAAGCAGGTGGCCCAGTGACCGCTCCCGAGGAATTCAACGAGGACTTCGTCGAGGAATTCGACGCTGCCGAGCCCGTCGAGGACGGTGCGGGTTACGAGGACTCCGAGGCTTCGGACTCTTCCGAGACCTACGCTCCGGTCGTGATCGACCGCCCGGTGCAGACCGTCGGCCGCCGCAAGGAGGCCGTCGTGCGCGTGCGCCTGCTGCCCGGCTCCGGCAACTTCGTGCTCAACGGCCGCACCATCGAGGACTACTTCCCGAACAAGGTGCACCAGCAGCTGGTCAAGTCGCCGCTGGTGACCGTCGAGCGCACCGAGAACTTCGACGTGCACGCCCGCCTGGTCGGCGGCGGCCCGTCCGGCCAGGCAGGCGCCCTGCGGCTGGCCATCGCCCGCGCGCTGATCGAGGTCACCCCGGACGATCGTCCCGCCCTCAAGCGGGCCGGCTTCCTGACTCGTGACCCGCGTGCCACCGAGCGTAAGAAGTACGGTCTGAAGAAGGCGCGCAAGGCGCCGCAGTACTCGAAGCGCTGATTTCGGCATCGTCGGCCCTCCGCATCCGGCGCCCTCGCGGTGCCGGAGGCGGTACGGTCGACGCGGCAGCTGTACGAGAGCAGGCTTCCAGCGAACAGCTGGTCGCCTGCTCTCGCGCTGTATGAAGATGTGGCGTGCGTGGGGCTTGCATGGTGCACAGTCCGGTGCCTCCCAGGGCCGACGCTCACGTCACGGATCACCAATGAGGGGCGAGGTATGGGACGGTTGTTCGGCACCGACGGAGTCCGCGGGCTTGCCAACGAGTCGCTGAGTCCGGAGTTCGCGCTGCGCGTTTCCGGAGCGGCCGCGCAGATCCTGAGCCGGGGCAAGAAGCGTGCGCTCGCGGTGGTCGGCCGCGATCCCCGGGCCAGCGGAGAGATGCTCGAGGCCGCGGTGACCGCCGGCCTGACCGCGGCGGGCGTGGACGTGCTCTCGGTGGGAGTGCTGCCGACGCCGGCCGTCGCCTACCTCACCGGTCTGTACGATGCCTGTCTCGGCGTGATGATCTCCGCCTCGCACAACCCCATGCCGGACAACGGCATCAAGATCTTCGCCGCGGGCGGGCACAAACTCGACGACGCGATCGAGGACCGGATCGAGGCGCTCGTCGCCGCGGACACGCCGTTCCGCCCGACCGGCGCCGGTATCGGACGGGTGCGCAGCGCGGCGGGCGCGCGGGATCACGGGCTGGTCATCCCGGACCAGTACAGCCTCGCGGGCACCCACGAGCGTTACGTGGAGCACCTGGTGGAGGCCACCGGCCAGGACCTGTCCGGGCTGACCGTCGTGGTCGACTGCGCGCACGGCGCCGCCGCCGAGGTGGGGCCCGCCGCGTATCGCGAGGCGGGAGCGACAGTGATCGCCATCAACGCCGAACCCGACGGGCTGAACATCAACGACGGCTGCGGCTCGACCCATCTCGACCAGGTGCGGGCCGCGGTAGTGGAGCACGGGGCAGACCTGGGCCTGGCGCATGACGGCGACGCCGACCGCTGCCTGGCCGTCGACGCCTACGGCAACGTGGTCGACGGTGACGCGATTCTGGCCATCCTGGCGCTGGCCATGCACGAGGCGGGCGAGCTGGCCGAAAACACCCTGGTCGCCACCGTGATGAGCAACCTCGGTCTGCACATCGCCATGCGCGCGGCCGGAATCACTCTGCGCACCACCGCGGTCGGCGACCGTTACGTGCTCGAGGAGTTGCGGCGCGGCGGCTACACGCTGGGTGGCGAGCAGTCGGGGCATGTGGTGTTCCCCCGCCACGGCACCACCGGTGACGGCATCCTGACCGGCCTGCGCCTGATGGCCCGGATGGCGCAGTCCCGGCGCACTCTGGCCGACCTGGCGAGTGTGCTGCAAACCGTGCCGCAGATCCTGGTGAACGTGCCGGTCAGCGACAAAGCCGTGGTCGCGCGCGCACCGGAGGTGCGGGAAGCGGTGCTGGAGGCGGAGCGGACGCTCGGCGACTCCGGACGAGTATTGCTGCGGCCCAGCGGCACCGAGGAACTGGTGCGGGTGATGGTGGAGGCCACCGATCCGGCGCAGGCGCGGCAGCTGGCGGACGATCTCGCCAAACGGGTAGCGGCTGTGTGATTTCGCCGGCGCCTTCGGCGCTGGGTGTGCGGTCTCGCTTCGCTCGAAACGGGAATTGCGGTGCGCTGGGCAGGATACGCGCGCCGGGTGTCAGTGCGTCTCGGTGAGTACGCCGGCAGCTATGTGCCAGCGACGGGTCGCGCGGACGGTGTCGAGCATGCGGCGGTCGTGGGTGACGAGCAAGAGTGTGCCGGTGAACGATTCGACGGCCTGCTCCAGCTGTTCGATGGCGACGAGGTCCAAGTGGTTGGTCGGCTCGTCCAGCACGAGCAGGTTCACCCCGCGGGCTTGGAGCAGTGCGAGGGCGGCGCGGGTGCGTTCACCGGGGGAGAGGGTGTCGCACGGCCGCAGCACGTGCGGGCCGCGCAGACCGAATTTGGCCAGCAGTGTCCGCACTTCCGCCTCCGGCAGGTCGGGTACCGCGGCCCCGAATGTGTCGGCCAAGGCGGCGGTTCCGCGGAAAAGTTCGCGTGCCTGGTCCACCTCCCCGATCTCCACACCGGAGCCCAGGCTCGCGGTCCCGCTGTCCGGCCGGAGCTTACCCAGCAACAACGCCAGCAAGGTGGACTTCCCGGAGCCGTTCGCCCCGGTGAGTACGATGCGGTCCGCCCAGTCGACCTGGGTGGTGATCGGTCCCAGCGTGAAGTCGCCGCGGGTGACCCTCGCCCGGGACAGCGTCGCCACCACCGAGCCGCTGCGCGGGGCCGTGGCGATGCTCATGCGCAGCTCCCACTCCTTACGCGGCTCCTCCACTGCCTCTAATCGTTCGATGCGGCGCTGGGTCTGCCTGGCTTTGGCGGCTTGCTTCTCGGTCGATTCGGCCCGCATCTTGCGGCCTGCCTTGTCCGAATCCAACTTCCTGGGATCACGCGCCTTACGGCGTGCGTTGCGGACGCCGTGCTCGAGCCAGTTGCGCTGCATCTGCGCGCGGGCCTCCAGGCTCGCTCTGGTGTCGGCGTACTCCTCGTAGGACTCGCGCGCGTGCTGCCGAGCGATCTCGCGCTCCATCAGATACGACTCGTAACCGCCGTCGTACTGCCCTACCTGTTGCTGGGCGAGGTCCAGCTCCACGATGCGATTCACGGTGCGCGCCAGGAATTCCCGATCGTGGCTGATCACCATCAGCGGCACCCGCACGCCCGCGACGAACCGCTCCAGCCGGGCCAGGCCGTCCAGGTCCAGGTCGTTGGTCGGCTCGTCCAGCAGCAGGATGTCGAAGCGCGACAGCAGGACCGAGGCCAGCCCGGCGCGTGCGGCCTGGCCACCGGACAAACCGGTCATCGGCGTGTCCAGGCCGCTCGGCAGGCTGTCGGCGAGGCCGAGGTCGGCGGCCACCTCGTGGGCGCGCTGGTCCAAGTCGGCGCCGCCGAGAGCCAGCCAGCGATCCAGCGCGGGGGAGTACTCGTCCGGCCCGCCTTCGGCGAGTCGCTCGGCCGCGGCGTCCATCGTCCGCTGGGCCGCGGTGACTCCCGTTCGGCGACTGAGGAAATCGAAGACGGTCTCACCCGCGACACGCTGCGCCTCCTGCGCCAGGTAACCGACCGTCGCGTCCGGCGGACTGAGCGTGATGCTGCCCGTCGGCGCCTGCCGCTCGGCGAGCATGCGCAGCAGCGTCGACTTACCCGCGCCGTTCACGCCGACCAGGCCGATCACGTCGCCCGGCGCGAGGGTCAGATCGAGGTCGGCGAACAGCGTGCGCTCGCCGTGACCGGCCGACAGGCCGCGGGCATGCAGAGTGGTGCTCACCAGCACGAGTCTGCCGTGCTCAGGGTCGCACCCTGAGGTCGGCCCCCGGGAGAAATCAGGGTCGGTATCGCCCGCCGGGCCGATGGCGCGGCCTGCGGCGGCGAGGACAGTGGAGGTCGTAGCGATCACCGCCAGAGAGGGAAGACCAATGACCGTCCCCACCCGCCGTTTCGCCCGTTCCGCCCACGACAAGTGGATCGCGGGCGTCTGCGGTGGCATCGCCGACTACCTCGGCTGGAATGCCAACGTCGTCCGTCTGCTGTTCGTGGTGTCGTGCCTGCTGCCCGGTCCGCAGTTCATCCTCTACCTCGTACTGTGGCTGGTGATGCCGAAGAAGTGAGCTGGAAGGCTGCGCCGAGCCCGCTCGGCTGTCAGGATGGGATGATGCCGCTTGTGCGGCACCGTACGAGTCCTGCTGAGGAGGAGTCATGATCACCTCGGAATTCCCCGGTCTGGATATACCCGGCATCGACGCGTCCTCGTCGCTCGGTGGATTGGGTGCGATCGAACTGCATCACCCGACCCAGGACATCGACGGCGACGGCACCCTCGACACCATCACCACGACGGGCGAGGAGGCGATGCACGTCTGGACCGACTACGACCACGACGGCTTCGCCGACCACGTCACCGTGGTGGAGAAGGACGGCGACTACGCCGCATGGGAATTCCACCGCCACCCCGACGGCACCTCCGAGTGGGTTCGCACCGATCATGGCCGGATCGGCGGCTAGCCGAACCGGCAGCGGAGGAACCGATTCGGACGCGCCCACGTCCAACGATCCGACACGAGCGGTTCGGCCGCCATGATCGTTGTGCCGCCGGCGCGAAATTCGGGGGAACCGGGTGTCGGCGTGTTGCGTCGAAGGAAGTACGGCGGAATCAGGCGCGAACGAGATTCGCGTCGGCGCAATGACACTACGAGGATGGAGGGGAATCGTGGGCGGGTCGGAGATGGTCGGTGTCCGGACGGGGGAGCTCGGTGCGCTGGGCAGCGACTACCGGAGATCGGCGGACGCCGTCCGCGACCAAGCCGTGCGAGTCGCCGATCACCGGTTCGGCATCGCCGGCGAGGCGGGCCGCAACTACGCGCCGCAGGGAACGGCGGTTCATCAGGGGCTGGACCGAATCAGCGCATGGCTGCGGAATTGGAGCGACGCCACCACCGCGACCGCCGACGCGCTCGGCGCCGCCGTAGTGGCATACGCCGAGACCGACCAGCAACGCGCCTCCGAGACGAACAAGACATGAAACCGCCGAATGACAAGTGTTCGCACCAGCGACGCCACACATTCGAGGAGTCGGAATCATGACGATTTCGTGGCAGGGCAAGGCGATCGACACCCTCTTGGACGAGGGCAGCGCGGGCCTGCAGTACTGGATCGAGTTCATGCCGCTGTACGAGGCGGCGTTCGGCGGCGACGGGGGGCGCGGGAACGTCGACAAGCTGCTGGCGATGTACGACGAGCAGCGCGGCATGCGGGTGGAGAAGCTGGAGCAGGCGGGCGAGGCGCTGAAAGTCGCTCTGGCCGAGGTCGATCGGCAATGGGACGCGCAGCAGGGCTACAACCGCAGGTTGCCCGAGTTGTGGCAGGGAACGGCGGCCGCCACCGCGCTCGACATGCTCGGCAAACAGTCGGTCCTTGCCGACGAGGACCGGCAGCACGCCCGGGCGGCCATGACCGTGATCGCGGATATGGCCGGTTCGTTGCGCTCGGCGGTCGCCGCGAAGGCGTTCGCCACCCGTGAGTTGCTGGAGGGCCCGGTGGGCGGCAGCAAAGTCGTCAAGATCGACGGTAAGACTCCCGAAGACGTGAAAGTCATTGTCGACGTGCACAATGCGCGGGAGTGGATCGACGCCGACCAGGTGCGCGAACTCGGCCGCATCTTCCCCGCGCTCGCCGTGCCGGAGGACCAGATCAACAAAAGCGTTCTCGGCTTCATCAATTCCGACAGCAAGAATCTGCTCACCGGCGCGTACGGCGACCGGGTCCGCAGCGTCACCGATGAGTGGCTGACCAAGACCTTCAAACCGGATTTCGATCGAAAACTGGGGTCGTATGTCGATGTCTGCGCCGAGGTCGATCGCCTGTTCAAGGACCAGTACAAGAACCTGACCGATGCGATGGCGCAGGTATCCGAGCAGGCCTACCCCCGCCCGGAAGGACCGGCCACCCCCCAGCTGGATGCTCCTGTGCGCCAGGACAATCCCACGAACACGGCTGCCCCGGGGCCGCCTGGGACACCCGCCACCACGACCCCGGCGAGTACCACACCCAGCAGCGTACCCACGTCGACCACACCGACCACACCCACTACTCCGACCACGCCCAGCAACCCGACCACCCCGGCGCTCAGGACGCCGTCGCTGGACGGGTTGGCGGCGATCAGCCAGGTGGCCAGGGAGTTCTCCCCCCTGGCAACGGGTCTCGGCCAGGCGGTCACCCAGGGGCTGTCCGCGCTGAGCGGCACGATCAAAAGCGGGGTCGATGACGCGGTCGAAAAGCTCATGCAGAGCGTCGATCCGAAGAACGCCGAGGCCGACGTCGAAAACGAAGAAGCCGAGAACGAGAAAGTGGCGCCGAAGGCCGAATTCGATATCGGCGGAAAGCATGTGAAGTTCGAGATGGGGCCGGACGGCCGGTTGAAACTCCTCCTCTCCGACGCCACCGGCGAAGAACAGGAGTTCACCGTCGAGCTGAACGAGCACGGGATGCCGATCATCTCGACCACCGATCCGAAAGCGGAGAACGCACAGCCTCCGGCGCCTGAGGCTTCGGCGCCTGAGGCTTCGGCGCCTGAGGTTCCGGAGCCGGAGGCTCAGGAGAAGCAGAAATCGCCCGACCCGGCTCCGGAGACCGAAACAGGTCGGCCCGGTCTGCCGAGCGCGACCCCGCCGAGCACCCGCCGCGAAGAAGACGGCGAGCACTACCCGAAGCCGCTGCCGGAGCAAGGCGAGCCGGAACCCGACACGCCGGTGGACAGCGGTGCGGAACTCGCCGAAGCCGGACCGCTGGGAGCGGACTTCGCCGAGGCTGGTCCGCTGTGAGCGCGGCCGCGACCGGTACCGCCACGTCGGAGGAGCGAGGAGGCGCCGCGTGGTGAACTACGCCGAGGAAGCGAGGCAACTCGCCGCCGAGAATCAGCGCCGCATGTCTCTGCTGCTCGACGAGATCCAGGCGATCAACGAGCAGACCGCGGCGACCGGCCGAGAGTTCGCCGATCGCTTGACCGCGGACATGGACCAGTTCTGGGCGACGCACGCCGCCGAACTGGACAAGGCCGCCGCCGAGGCGGAGGCGCAGCGACGGTTGGAGGACGAAGCGCGGGAGCAGCGCGAGGCCGTCGCGCGATCGATGGCCGCCCGGCGAGCCAATCAGACGGTCGCGCCGGTCGACGAGGAGGACGAGGAGGCCAAGTTCTACCAGCGCAAGAGCTGGCTGATCTGACCGGCGCTCCGGACACCGGTGAGTCGGCTACCGTCGCAGCAGCGCGGCCAACTGGCCGACCTTCAGCTTCGGCGGCTCCTTCTCCTGCGGCGCTTCGGGGTCGATGACCGTGGTGTGCGGGATGACCTCGTCGGGCTCGGCGAAGGGACGGTAGGTCTTGTCGCCCGTCAGCGTGGCGAGCAGGTATCCGGCCAGCAGGGCGCGGGTGGTGCGCGCGGTCTTCGATTCGTGCTTGCCCGCGCCGATGGCGGCGAGGACGCGCCGGCCCTCGATGATGCCGTTGTGCGAGGCCTTGTCGACGGCGCGAAGGATCGCGGGACCACCCCACGCGGTGGTCAGCGGGATGGCGTTGGAGCTGACCGAGGTGATGTCGGTCGCGCCGGCCAGGATCAACGCCGGAACGTCGAGCTCGGGCGCGACGGCTTCGGCGGCCGGCGACGTCGGCGCGGGGAACAGCGCCACGACGGTGGCGACGTCGCGGCGTCCGGCGGCGATGACGGCGGCGCCCGCGCCCATGCCGTGTCCGGCCAGGGCGAGACGCTCCGGGTGCACGCTGATCTCGCCGTCGCCGAGCCGCACGCCGGTGCAGATGTCGAGCGTGGTCAGCAAGTCGGCGGCCAGCCCCAGATGTGACGGGATCGGCCCGCGCTCGGTGTCCGGGGCGGCGGCCACAATCCCCCACGAAGCGAGGTGTTCCAGCAGGGTGCGGTAGTGCCCCGCCCCGGTCAGCCAGCCGTGCCCGAAGGCGACGGCAGGTAGATTCCGCCCGGACTCGGGGGTGAACACCACCCCCGGCTGGCCGGCGATGGCCAGATTGCCGCGCAACACGCGGTGCGGGCCCCGGCTGGTCAGGGTGCTCAGTAGCGATTTCACAGACGCCGACACGACGTGAACGTTATCCGATAAGTAGTGTGGTGAGCCATGTGCGGAATCGTGGGGTACGTCGGGTACCGAGACGCGCTCGGCGTCGTCGTTGACGCGTTGCGCCGCATGGAATATCGCGGTTACGACTCCGCGGGTGTGGCGATCCTGGACGGCGCGGGCGCGCTGGCGGTGGAACGCAAGGCGGGTCGCCTGGCCAACCTGGAGGCCCAGCTGTCGCAAACCGGCATCGACCGCTTCGTGGGCACCACGGGCATGGGGCACACCCGCTGGGCGACGCACGGCGCGCCGACCGACCGCAACGCGCACCCGCATCGGGACGACAGCGGCAAGGTCGCGGTGGTGCACAACGGCATCATCGAGAACTTCGCTCCGCTGCGCCGCGAACTGGAGGACGCCGGGGTCGAGCTGAGCAGCGACACCGACACCGAGGTAGCCGTGCACCTGGTGGCCCGCGCGTATGCGAACGGCCCGACCGCCGGTGACTTCGCGGCCAGCGCGCTGGCCGTGCTGCGCCGTCTGGAGGGCGCGTTCACCCTGGTCTTCACGCACGCCGATCACCCGGACACGATCGTGGCCGCGCGCCGTTCCACGCCGCTGGTGGTGGGCGTGGGCAAGGGCGAGATGTTCATCGCCTCGGATGTCACGGCGTTCATCGAGCACACCAGGGAGGCGGTCGAGCTCGGTCAGGACCAAGCTGTCGTGATCAACCTGGACAGCTACCGGGTGACCGATTTCACCGGCGAGGACGCGAGTTCGCGCACCCGCCCGTTCACGATCGACTGGGACCTTGCCGCGGCCGAGAAGGGCGGCCACGACTACTTCATGCTCAAGGAGATCGATGAGCAGCCCGCCGCGGTCGCCGACACCCTGATGGGGCATTTCAGCACCGATCGCGACGGCGCGGGCCGGATCGTGCTGGACGAGCAGCGTCTGGCCGACCAGGAGCTGCGCGATTTCGACAAGGTGTTCGTCGTCGCGTGCGGAAGCGCCTACCACTCCGGTCTGCTGGCCAAATACGCCATCGAGCACTGGACGCGGTTGCCCGTCGAGGTCGAGCTGGCCAGCGAATTCCGCTACCGGGATCCGGTGCTGGATCGCTCCACGCTGGTGGTGGCGATCTCCCAGTCCGGCGAGACCGCCGACACGCTGGAGGCGGTGCGCCACGCGAAAGAGCAGAAGGCGCGCGTCCTGGCGATCTGCAACACCAACGGCGCGCAGATTCCCCGCGAGTCCGACGCGGTGCTCTACACCAGGGCCGGGCCGGAGATCGGCGTCGCCTCCACCAAGGCGTTCCTGGCCCAGGTGACCGCGAATTACCTGGTCGGGCTCGCCTTGGCGCAGGCGCGGGGCACCAAGTACCCCGACGAGGTCGCCCGCGAGTTCGCCGAACTGGAGGCAATGCCGAAGCTGGTGGAACGCGTGCTGGAGACCGCGCCGCAGGTGCGGACCATCGCACGGGAACTCGCGCAGGTGCCGACCGTGCTGTTCCTGGGACGTCACGTCGGCTACCCGGTGGCGTTGGAGGGCGCGCTCAAGCTCAAGGAGCTGGCCTATATGCACGCCGAGGGATTCGCGGCGGGCGAGCTCAAGCACGGTCCGATCGCGCTGATCGAGGACGGCCTCCCGGTGATCGTGGTGATGCCGTCGCCGAAGGGTCGCGCGGTGCTGCACTCGAAGTTGCTGAGCAATATCCGGGAGATCCAGGCGCGCGGGGCGCGCACGATCGTGATCGCCGAGGAAGGCGACGACACGGTTCGCCCGTTCGCCGACGACCTCATCGAGATTCCCAGCGCGCCGACTCTCTTCCAGCCGCTGCTGTCGACGGTCCCGCTGCAGATCTTCGCCGCCGAGGTGGCGCAGGCTCGAGGTTACGACGTCGACAAGCCCCGCAACCTGGCTAAATCCGTCACCGTGGAATAGGCACGGCGGCCGCGCACCCTCGAGTGCGCGGCCGCCGCTTCGCATGTTTCTATGCGTGCACCGCGTCCGATGGCTCCGCCGCAACGGCGGGGGTGTCGCGGCGTTCGAGGTATCCGGACAGGACCGCGAGACCCAGCGCGACCAGAACCAAACCCACGCCGACCCAGTTGGGGGAGGTGTAGCTCAGACCCGCTGCGATCACGACGCCACCGAGCCAGGCCGACACGGCGTTGCCGAGGTTGAACGCACCGATATTGACCGCGGAGGCCAGGGTGGGCGCGCCCGCCGCGTGGTCGAGGACGCGCTTCTGTAGCGGCGGGACGGTCGCGAAGCCGAGTGCGCCGATCAGCACGACTGTGACGGCGGCGGCCACCTTGTGGTGCGCGGTGACGGTGAACAGCGCGAGCACGATCGCGAGCCCGCCGAGGGTGAGATACAGCATCGGCATCAGGTGGCGGTCGGCGAACTTGCCGCCGATCAGGTTGCCCGCGAAGAAGCCGAGCCCGAAGAGCACCAGCAGCCAGGTGACCGAACTCTCCGCATAGCCGGTGACCTCGGTCATCATCGGCGCCAGATAGGTGATCGCTGCGAATACGCCGCCGAAGCCGAGCACCGTCATCGCCATCGCCAGCAGCACCTGGGGATTGCGGAACACCGCCAATTCGGTGCGCAGCCGCGCGTCCGCGGGGGCGGGTTGTTCCGGGACCAACGCCGCGACTCCCACCAGCCCGACCAACCCGACCAGCGCGACGAACAAGAAGGTCAGCCGCCAGCCGAAGTGCTGACCGAGCAGCGTTCCGAGCGGCACGCCCACGATCGTGGCGACGGTGAGACCGGTGAACATGATCGCGATCGCACCGGCACGCCGGTCGGCGCTGACCAGCGTCCCCGCGACGACCGCGCCGATACCGAAGAACGCGCCGTGGGCGAGCGACGCCACGATCCGTCCGCTGAGCATCAGCCCGAAGGTGGGTGCGACCGCGGAGAGCACGTTGCCGAGAACGAGCAGCGTCAGCATGCCGAGCAGCATGCGTTTGCGCGACACCCGGGTGCCGAGGCCGGTCATCAACGGCGCACCCACCACGACGCCTAGCGCGTACCCGGTGACCAGCAGGCCTGCCGTGGGGATGGACACCGAATAGGTGCCCGCGATATCGGGCAGAAGACCGACGACGACGAATTCCGTCGTCCCGATCCCGAATGCCCCGAGGGTCAGGGCGAGGAGTGCGAGCGGCATGGAGCCTCCACATGAATGTTGCCTTAGAGCTTTACAGGCGCAAACAATAATTGCATACGCTTGATAATTGCAAGCGCTGGATATTGCGTAGCCTGTCTATCCTGGAGGCACGATCCCCGAGCCGAAGGAACGCCATGACCGCGGATGCCGCCCTGACGGGCCTGGCCGATGGTTGGTACGCACTCTCGCTGCTGCACGACCGGATCGAGGCGCACATCGAGCGGGCGCTGCAATCCGGCCACGACCTGAGCGTTCGCGAGTTCTCGCTGCTGGTCGTCCTGAGCCGCCAGCACGATGGCCCCGGCGGGCACCTGCGCATGAACCAGGTCGCCGAAGCCGTGGTCCTGAGCCAGAGCGCCACCACCCGCCTGGTCTCCCGGCTCGAAGATCGCGGCCTGCTCCAGCGCTACCTGTGCCCCGACGACCGTCGTGGCATCTACACCGACGTCACTCCGGCGGGATTGGACCTGCTCGCGCGGGCCCGGCCCACACACGACGCCGCCCTCGCGGGCGCGCTCGGTCAAGCCGCCGCCAACCCCGAACTCGCTCCGCTCGTGGCCGCGGTCGAAGCCCTCAACACCAGCTCGGCGCGTGGCGCACGCCCCCGCGACTACCGCCCGGTCTGACCGGATACAACGAGGAGCCTGCGATCTGGCGGCAGGCATGTGGTGGTCCGCGAACGCGCCGCAGCGCGCCCTCGCCCCGCTATTCGACGGTGACCGACCCGCGCATCTCCGGATGCAGTGAGCAGAGGTAGCGGTAGGTGCCCGGCGTGGTGAAGGTGTAGCTCCACTCGCCCCGGTCGAGGATCGGGCTGTTGATGCCCATCGCCTTGTCGCCGATGCCCTGCACGGTGTGCGGGACCTTGTCGTCGAATTTCCAGGTGACCGTGTCGCCGACCGCGACGGCGACCTCGGCGGGGGAGAATTCCATATCGTCCACCACCACGGTGGCGGCGGCGGGTTTGCGCTCGCCGGTCTGCTGAGTGGTGGTGGTGGGCCGAGCCGGTTTCCTCGTGGTGGTGGCGGCCGAGCCGGGTTCGTCTCCGCCGCAGCTCGACAGCAGCAGCGCCCCGGCCAAGGCGACTCCCGTGACGAGGCGGACAGTCCCGGTGTGGCGGCGGACGCTTGGCATGATGGCCAAGCGTAGTAGGCCACACCGACGAAGGGAGCGGCGATGTCCACGCAGCGGGGCTATTTCACCGTAGATGAAGTGCGTGCGGCGGAGGCCGAGCTGTTCACCCGGGTGCCGGACGGCGTGCCCATGCGTCGTGCAGCGCACGGCTTGGCCACCGTGGTGGCGGGCGAACTCCGGGAGCGCACCGGCGGTGTCGCGGGTCGGGCGGTGACCTTGCTGATCGGGTCCGGCGACAACGGGGGCGACGCGCTTTACGCCGGAGCGCAGTTGCGCCGCCGCGGTGTCGCGGTCACCGCGGTATTGCTGAACCCGGAGCGGGCGCACGCGAAAGGACTCGCGGCGCTGCGCGCTGCGGGCGGTCGAGTCGCCGACGACCCAGGTCGCCCGGATCTGGTGATCGACGGGATCGTGGGTATCTCCGGTCGTGGTCCGCTGCGGCCGCGTGCCGCGGAAATCGTTGCGGCGCTGGACGCTCCGATCGTCGCGGCCGACCTGCCCAGCGGCGTCGATCCGGACACCGGCGCGATCGAGGGCCCGGCCGTGCGCGCGGACGTCACGGTCGCCTTCGGCGGCTACAAACCGGTGCATGCGCTCGCCGCGCCGCAGTGCGGCCGAATCGAGTTGGTCCCCATCGGTTTACGTCTCCCGGAGCCGGGTCTCGTCGCACCGGAGCCCGCCTCGATCGGCGCCGAATGGCCGGTTCCCGGCGCGGCCGACGACAAGTACACACAGGGTGTGACCGGCATATGCGCGGGAAGCGCGACATATCCGGGCGCCGCGGTGCTGTGCGCGGCCGCTGCCGTCGCCGCGACGTCGGGCATGGTGCGGTACGCGGGAACCGCGGCGGCCGAGGTGCTGAGCCACTTTCCGGAAGTCATCGCCACCCGGCAGCTCGCCGACACCGGTCGCGTCCAGTCCTGGGTCTTCGGTCCCGGCGCGGGCACCGATGCCGACGCCGGGCAACGCCTCCGCCAGATCTTGGACACCGACCTACCGGTCGTGGTCGACGCCGACGGCCTGACCTTGCTGGCCGCACGGCCGCACCTGGTGCGCGATCGCGCGGCGCCGACCGTGCTGACCCCGCACGCGGGCGAGTTCGCCCGCCTCACCGGTCACGAAGTCGGCCAAGACCGGGTGGCCGCGGTCCGGGACCTCGCGGATGCCTGGCAGGTCACGGTGCTGCTGAAGGGTCGGGCCACGCTGGTCGCCGCACCGGGCGGCCCCGTGCTGGTCAACGAAGCGGGCGGTTCGTGGGCCGCCACCGCGGGCGCGGGCGACGTGCTCTCGGGCATCATCGGGACGCTGCTCGCCGCGGGTCGCGACACCGCCTGGTCCGCTGCCGCGGCCGCGCGGGTGCACGCCCTGGCCGCGAACCTCGCCGCCCACGACGGCGCGCCCGCGGGAGCCCCGGTCTCGGCGAGCGTCCTGGCGACCCACGTCCGTCCCGCGATCGGAGTCCTTCGCGGCCTCGCCCATACGTAGGCTGTACTCATCGTGGCGTCGAGCACAGCGCTGACCGGCGCGTAAACCGGTTGCAACCGAGATCGAGCACGCCAATAGACTCGACCGGAACCAACGCGACGACTGATCTCGAGGGCACATGGGTAACTCCCCGGGTACGCCCAGAACTCCGGCGGCACCAGACGGAAGACCTGAACGCGAATATAGCGCCCCCCGGCTGGTACGGCCCGAATACTCGAAAGAGGCGGAGAAGACTGCCGTGAATGCGCAAGCGGAAACGGTCATCGACCTGGATGCCATCGCCGACAACGTGCGGATCCTGCGGGAACACGCGGGCGACGCCGCGGTGATGGCGGTGGTGAAGGCCGACGGCTACAACCACGGCGCAGTCGAGGTGGGGCGGGCCGCCCTCGCGGCGGGGGCGGCGGAATTGGGCGTCACGACGGTGGCGGAAGCCGTGCAGTTGCGCGCGGCCGGAATCACCGCGCCCATCCTGTGCTGGTTGCACAACACCGACGCCGACTTCGCGGGCGCGGTGGACGCCGACGTCGAGATCGGGGTCTCCTCGCCCGCCCATCTGCGGGCGGTCGAAGCCGCGGCGCGCCGCGTCGGCCGTCCGGCGACGGTCGCCTTGAAGGTGGACACGGGCCTGAACCGCAACGGGGTCTCACCGGCCGAGTACCCGGAAGTGCTGACAGCGCTGCGCGCTCTGGTCGACGAGCAGGCGGTGCGTTTCCGTGCGATCTTCTCCCATCTCGCGCACGCCGACGAACCTGAACACCCCAACAACGACGTGCAACGCGCCCGGTTCCTGGACGCGATCGCCACGGCCAAGGAACACGGCTTGGAGCCGGAACTGGTGCACATCGCCAACTCGGCCGCCGCCCTGACCCGCCCCGATCTGGCCTTCGACCTGGTCCGGCCGGGCATAGCCGTGTACGGCCTGTCCCCCATACCGGGCAACGACTTCGGCCTGCGGCCCGCGATGACCTTCCAGGCCCGGGTCGCCTTGGTCAAGCGGGTGGCCGCGGGCGAAGGCGTCTCCTACGGGCACCAGTGGGTCGCGCCGCACGACACCACCGTCGCGCTGATCCCCACGGGTTACGCCGACGGCGTGTTCCGCCCCCTGAGCGGGCGATTCGACGTCTGGCTCGGCGGAGCCCGGCGCAGAAACGTGGGCCGGGTGTGCATGGACCAGTTCGTCGTCGACCTGGGAGACAACGCCGCGGGCGTCCGGGAGGGCGACACCGCGATCCTCTTCGGCGCGCGACCGCACGCCCAGGACTGGGCCGACCTGCTCGGCACCATCCACTACGAAGTGGTGTGTTCGCCGCGCGGCCGGGTCACCCGGCGCTACACGGGTGGCGACCGGTGAGCCGGTTCCGGGTGACCCCGCTGCGCGGCGGGCTGGCCACCGTGGGGCTCGTGGGCGCGCTGGCGGGTGCCCATGCCCTGCGCCGCGCCGGCGCGCGCGTGCTGTGGCCCCCGCGGGGCGACGACTACCGCGACGAGGATTTCGGACTGATCGATGCCGACCGCGCGGGGACCGTGCTCGCCGATGACGGCGTGCCGCTGGCCACCCGGACCTGCGGCCCCGACGACGCGCCGGTGACGGTGATTTTCGTGCACGGGTTCTGCAACAGCATGGCTTCCTTCCACTTCCAGCGTCGCGATCTGGAAAAGCGTTGGGGCGCGCGGGTTCGCATGGTGCTGTTCGATCTGCGCGGGCACGGTCGATCCGGAGTGCCGAGCGCCGCGAGCTGTACCGTCGCCCAGCTGGGCCGCGACCTGGCCACCGTGCTGAGCGCCACCGCTCCGGCCGGGCCCGTGGTGCTGGTCGGGCATTCGCTGGGCGGTATGGCGGTCCTGGCCGCGGCCGCGCGATTCCCGGAATTGTTCGCGGCCAGGGTGATCGGCGTCGCACTGCTGTCGACCGCGGCGGCCGGGGTCACCGCGGCGGGGATCGGGCAACTGCTGCGCAACCCCGCGATCGACGGCTTCCGGTTGGCCGTGCACACCGCGCCCGCGCTGGTGCAGGCGGGCCGCGCCACCGCGCGGCATGTGATCACACCGATCCTGCACGTCAGCTCGTTCCACGGTCCGGTGAGCCCGACCCTGTCGCGCTTCGCGACGCTGATGATCGACCAGACGCCGGTGGAGACCATCGTGAAGTTTCTCCAAGCCATCGAGTTGCACGACGAGTCGGCGGCGTTGCCCGCGCTGGCGGGCACACCGGTTCTGGTGCTCGGCGGTAAGCACGATCTGGTGATCCCGTTCCGCAATTCGCGCGCGCTGGCCGCCGCTCTGCCCGAAAGCGAACTCATTCTGCTGCCGGGGGCGGCGCACATGCCGCATCTGCAGTACCCGGACATCGTCAATGCCGCGCTGGATCGATTGCTGGTGCGCGCGGGTGCCATCGACCCGGTGGCGGGAAACGCCTCCGAGGTGTCCGGTGGCTGATCGACGGTCTCGGATTTTGCCCACCGTCGCCGACACCGAGGCGCTCGGCCGGGAATTGGCCATGGATCTGCGCGCCGGTGACCTGGTGGTTCTGGACGGCCCGCTCGGCGCGGGCAAGACCGCGCTGACCCGTGGTATCGCCGAGGGGCTCGGCGTACAGGGCCGGGTCAGCTCCCCGACGTTCATCATCGCCCGCCAGCACCGCGCCGGGGAGCGGGAGGGCGGGCCCGCCGTGCCCATGGTGCACGTGGACGCCTATCGGCTCGGTGGCGATCTGGACGAGCTGGACGCGCTGGATCTGGACACCGATCTGCATCAGGCGGTGGTCGTGGTGGAGTGGGGCCGCGGCGTGGTCGAGCACCTCGCCGAGCGCCACCTGCGCGTGCTGCTGTCGCGTGAGCCGGATTCGGATGTGCGCACCGCGATCTGGGAATGGGTGGATTAGCTATCAGGTAGCTCTGCATCCGTGGGGCCTACCACCCGGTATCGTTGGGCCAATCATGCTTGTACTAGCCGTCGACACCGCGACCCCCGCCGTCACAGCGGGACTGGTGGAATTGGAGCAGGGCGCCGGCTCGGCGGATCCCGTCCTGGCACGCACCGTCGCCTCCCGGGTGCGGGTCGACCCCCGTGCTCATGCCGAGGTGCTCACCCCGCAGATCCTCGAATGCCTCGACGAGGCAGGCCGTTCCAGGACCGATATCGACGCGATCGTGGTCGGCGTCGGTCCGGGGCCGTTCACCGGCTTGCGCGTCGGTATGGCCACCGCGGCCGCGTTCGGTGACGCGCTCGGCATTCCGGTGTACGGGGTGTGCAGTCTCGACGCGATCGCCGCCGACGCCGCCATCGACCCCGCCGTGCCGCCTCCGGTCGAGTTCCCGCTCGATGCCGAACTGCTCGTGGTGACCGACGCGCGGCGGCGGGAGGTGTACTGGGCGCGGTACCGCGAGGGCGCGCGCGTGGCAGGCCCCGAGGTGTGCAAGCCCTCCGACTTGGACGAAGGACAAGCCACGGCGATCGCCGGATCCGCCTCGCACGTGGACTTCTTCGACTTGCCGGTGCTGCCCGCCGAGACGCCCTCGCCCGCCGGACTGGTGCGCGTCGCCGCCCCCGAGCTGCTGTCGCGCAGCGTGCCGGAGCCGCTGGTTCCGCTGTACTTGCGCAGGCCGGACGCGGTCGAGAACGCCTACCGTCGACTCGACCGGACGGGAGCGTGACGGCCGTGGCTTTCCGCATCGAGCCGATGGTGGCCGCCGACATCACGCGCTGCGTCGAACTGGAGCAGTTGCTGTTCCCGGAGGACGACCCGTGGGCCGCCGTGGCGTTCCAGTCCGAGCTGGCAGGCAGGCACAACTGCTACATCACCGCGCGCGACGACGACGGGCGAATGGTGGGCTACGCGGGCATCGCCCTGCTGGGTGACGCCGAACACCCCGAGGCCGAGGTGCACACCATCGGCGTCGACCCCCGCTGCCACCGCGCGGGCGTGGGCACGCTTCTGCTGGAGGCGCTGCTCGCCGAGGCAGGACGGCGCGGCGGGCCGGTGTTCCTGGAGGTCCGCACCGACAACGCGCCCGCGATCGCGCTGTACGCCAAGCACGGTTTCCACATCATCGGATTGCGCAAGAACTACTACCACCCCAGTGGCGCGGACGCGTACACGATGCGCCGGCCCGCGCTGACCAGCGCGGACCGTCAGTGGCGCACACCGGACGAGGTGCTGTCGTGATCATCATGGGCATCGAGAGCTCCTGCGACGAAACCGGAGTGGGCATCGTCCGCCGCCACCCCGACGGCACCTGCGAGCTACTCGCCGACGAAGTCGCCTCGAGCGTCGACCAGCACGCGCGCTTCGGTGGCGTGGTCCCCGAGATCGCCTCGCGCGCGCACCTCGAGGCGATCGTGCCCGCCATGCGCCGTGCGCTGTCGGCGGCGGGTATCGCGAAGCCGGACGCGCTGGCGGTGACCATCGGACCGGGCTTGGCCGGTGCGTTGCTGGTGGGCGTCGCCGCCGCGAAAGCGTATGCGGCGGCGTGGGATGTGCCTTTCTACGCGCTCAACCATCTCGGCGGCCACGTCGCGGTGGACACCCTGGAACACGGGCCGATGCCACCGTGCGTCGCGCTGCTGGTGTCGGGCGGGCACACCCACCTGCTGCACGTCACGGATCTGTCCGAGCCGATCGTCGAGCTGGGCAGCACGGTCGACGACGCGGCGGGGGAAGCCTTCGACAAAGTGGCGCGCCTGCTCGGGCTGGGTTTTCCCGGCGGCCCGGCGCTCGATGCCGCAGCCGCGGACGGCGATCCGCGCGCCATCGCCTTTCCCCGGGGCATGACCGGGCCGCGTGATCCGCGCTACGACTTCTCCTTCTCGGGCCTCAAGACCGCGGTGGCACGATACGTGGAGGCGGCGCAGCGCGACGGCATCGCCGCGGAAGATCTCCCCATTCCCGATATCGCGGCGTCGTTCCAGGAGTCGGTCGCGGATGTGCTCACCATGAAGGCGGTGCGCGCGGCGCGGGATGTCGGTGTCGGCACGCTGGTGCTCGGCGGCGGCGCGACGGCCAACTCACGAATTCGCTCGATGGCCGAGGAACGTTGTGCCGCGGCCGGTTTGACTCTGCGGGTGCCCAAGCCCCGGCTGTGCACGGACAACGGGGTGATGATCGCCGCGCTGGGCGCACATGTCATCGCGGGCGGCGCGGCGCCGTCACCGCTGACGGTCGCCACCGACCCCGGTCTGCCGGTGTCGGTCAGCATGGTCCGCTGATCTGCTCGGACTCGGTGAGCCGTCGGTAGCGCGCGGGTGGCTCGACGGCTTCCGTGGAATCGTCCGGAAACCGCCGTTGTGCCGTCGGATCAGTTCGGTACGAGTAGGCCCGGGTCGAATGCCGACCCCGAGCTTCCATGCGGCGGCAGCGGCAGGCCCGACCGCGCGGGCGCCTGGCTCCGCGTCGAGCTCGGGCCGGGCATCTCGACGCTCGGCGTCGGCGACGAGGTCTGGCTCCGCCCTGGCTCGGGCGAACTGCCCTGTGTGGCATTCGGGTTGCCGAACAGCGGACCGAGGAGTTCGGGGAAGGGGATCGGCGGAAGGTCGGGATCCGGTCGCAGCGTGGGTTGTGTCGGTGTGACCGCCTCCGTGGTGAACGGTACGCCGGTCGTACTGCGCGGCCCGTGTCCGGTGGTGGTCGGCGCGACGCCGGTGCTGTCCGGGGTGCCGCCTGCCCGCGTTACCGCCGCCGCGGTCGAGGGCGCCGCGGACGTCGGAGGCGGCAGCTGCGAAGCGCTGCTCGTGGTCCCGGCGGGGGAGACCTCGTCGTCCGCGGTGGGCGCGAACGTCTGCACGCCGTAACCGACGATCAGTCCGACCACCACGATCGCCCCGGCCAGTGTGCCGAACACCTTGGTGACCGTTCCGGCGGGCGCGTCGCCGCCGCGCGTGCCCACCGGGAACACCGCGGGTTGCACCGAATCCGCGACCAGCGCCGCGCCTTTCGCGGTCACCGCCTCCGGGTCCGGCACGGTGAAGACCGGGACGTCCAGCGCCGCGGTGAGTGTGTCGAGCACCGAGGGAATGTTGGCGCCGCCACCGATGACCGCGACCGCCTGCGGCTGCCGGGGCGCCCGGCCGAACGCCGCCGTGACGAACCGCGCCAGGTCGCGCAGCAGGTCGGCGATCAACTCTTCGAAGTCGGCCCTGGTCAGCTTCAGCGGCCGCCCCGCGACGTGGTCGATGGTGACGGCGGGCGCGATGGACAAATGCTCTTTCGCCGCGCGGCCTCGATTGGTCAGCATGCCGCGGTTGGGCCGGGTGCCGCGCCGGGCGAAGTGCATGTCCACCAGATGGTGGTAGATCAGGTCATCGATCGCCTTGCCGCTGACGGTCGCGGTGCGGTCGGAACGCAGCAGCGAGCCGTCGGTTCGATCGGCGACGGTGACGCTGAGCCCCGAGGCGCCGAGATCGACGATGGCTACCGTGTCGTAGCGGTCCAGCAGGCCGGTGTGCCGCAGGTAGGTCAGCGCGGCGGTGCCCTCCGGGATCAGCCGCAGTTCACGCTGTTTGCCGGTGGCCGCGCGGATGATCTGCGCCTGCTCCCTGGTGCGGTAGGCGACCGCGACGCTGGTGGGCGGATGACCGGTCATCGACGCCCAATCGCGTGCGGTGCCCGCGAATCGCCCGCCGACCGGGCTGATGATCTCGCGCGGCGGCTGCGTGGTCGGCAGTTGCGTGGTCATCAACTCGATCGAGGACGCCACCAGATCGCCGAGATCGGAATGGGCCGCATCGGCGGAGACGACGCGGTAGTCGAAGCTCTGCGCGCCATTGGACGCGGTGGCGACCAACGCCGAGCACACGACCTCTGCCCCGGCCGAGATGCCGAGGGATGTTCGCATGTTCACCTCCCTTCGAGCGGATGGTCATGGTGTCGCCGACCATCTCGAATGGACTGCCGGACCGCCGTATGGATGACGAGCGCCCCGGATCGGGAAACGAACCGGCCCCTCGTCCGGGTGGGTCGCGGGGACCGGCCATGGATCACGTGTCTTGCTCTCTGGTGACGCTGGTAATGCAACGACTGCTGCGGCGCTGCGTGTTTCGGCGACGCTGCGGTAACGCTGTGCGGCCCCGCCGCCGCCCACAGGCGACGGACGTGGCGGCCGGACCGCGACCGTCGTCAATAGTGTCACAATCCGTTATCCGAACGTTACTGTTTCCTCGAACGAATCGCCAAGCCGCGAGTCGGATGGGCGCGCCGCGCAAAGTTGGCACCGTCCAGCCTTGAGCGCTGGCACTCTCATGTATAGAGTGCTAGTCGGCACTGTATGAAGTGCTTGTGCCAGCAGCTTGACCATTGGGCAGGGGTCCCGGCACCCGCGACGACGGGGCTATGCGCAAGGTCAGCATCGTGACCAACCGACGAGTCCGGGACAACAGTTCCGGACGACCGAATCCCCTGAAAGTGGAGGGCTCAACGTGGCGAGCGTGAACATCAAGCCGCTCGAGGACAAGATCCTCGTCCAGGCCAACGAGGCCGAGACGACGACGGCCTCCGGCCTGGTCATCCCCGACACGGCGAAGGAGAAGCCGCAGGAGGGCACCGTTGTCGCCGTCGGTCCCGGCCGGTGGGACGACGAGGGCGAGAAGCGCATCCCGCTGGATGTCCAGGAGGGTGACACCGTCATCTACAGCAAGTACGGCGGCACCGAGATCAAGTACCAGGGCGAGGAGTACCTCATCCTGTCGGCGCGCGACGTGCTGGCCGTCGTCACCAAGTAGCCGAACGGGCACGCATGCGTTCCGCCCCGGTGTCTTTCAGGCCCCGGGGCGGAACGCGTTCGACGCCGACAGACACCCGGCACTGAATACGCGGTGCGAGCGACGGGCCCGGAGGCGGCAGCCTGCGTGACCACGGAGGGACCCGGGAGCGCCGCAAATCAGATACAGCGGTGCGAGCGACGGGCCCGGAGGCGGCAGCCTGCGTGACCACGTAGGGACCCGGGAGCGCCGCAAATCAGATACAGCGGTGCGAGCGACGGGCCCGGAGGCGGCAGCCTGCGTGACCACGTAGGGACCCGGGAGCGCCGCAATCCACTACAGGAGCGAATTCCCATGGCAAAGCAGATCGAGTTCGACGAGAAGGCTCGCCGGGCTCTGGAACGCGGTGTCGACAAGCTCGCCGACGCGGTGAAGGTCACCCTGGGCCCGCGCGGACGGCACGTCGTGCTCGCGAAGTCCTTCGGCGGTCCGACCGTCACCAACGACGGCGTCACCATCGCGCGTGACATCGAGCTGGAAGACCCGTTCGAGAACCTCGGCGCGCAGCTGGTCAAGAGCGTCGCCACCAAGACCAACGACGTCGCGGGCGACGGCACCACCACCGCCACCGTGCTGGCCCAGGCGCTGGTCCGCGCCGGGCTGAAGAATGTTGCCGCGGGCGCGAATCCGATCGCGCTCGGTTCCGGCATCGCCAAGGCCGCCGACGCGGTCTCCGAGGCGCTGCTCGCGCTGGCCACCCCGGTCTCCGGCGAGCAGGCCATCGCGCAGGTCGCGACGGTGTCCTCGCGCGACGAGCAGATCGGCGAGATGGTCGGCAAGGCGCTGACCACCGTCGGCAAGGACGGCGTCGTCACCGTCGAGGAGTCCTCGACGCTGCAGACCGAACTCGTCGTCACCGAGGGCGTGCAGTTCGACAAGGGTTACCTGTCGCCCTACTTCATCACCGATCCCGACAGCCAGCAGGCCGCCCTCGAGGACGCGTTCGTCCTGCTGCACCGCGAGAAGATCAGCTCGCTGCCGGACTTCCTGCCGCTGCTGGAGAAGATCGCCGAGAGCGGCAAGCCGGTCGTGATCATCGCCGAGGACGTCGAGGGCGAGGCGCTGTCGACCCTGGTGGTCAACGCCATCCGCAAGACGATCAAGGCCGTCGCGGTGAAGGCGCCGTTCTTCGGCGACCGCCGTAAGGCGTTCCTCGACGACCTGGCCGTGGTCACCGGCGGCACCGTGGTGAACCCCGACCTCGGCATCACCCTGCGCGAGGCGGGCCTGGACGTGCTCGGCAAGGCGCGTCGCGTGGTCGTTACCAAGGACGACACCACGATCATCGACGGCGCCGGTTCCGCGGCGGACGTGGAGGGGCGCGTCGCGCAACTGCGTCGCGAGATCGAGTCCACCGATTCCGATTGGGACCGCGAGAAGCTCGAGGAGCGGTTGGCCAAGCTGGCCGGCGGCGTCGCGGTGATCAAGGTCGGCGCGGCCACCGAGACCGCGCTCAAGGAACGCAAGTACCGCGTCGAGGACGCGGTGAGCGCGGCCAAGGCCGCTGTGGCCGAGGGCATCGTGCCCGGCGGCGGCACCGCGCTGGTGCAGGCGAGCGGCAAGCTCGTCGAGCTGCGCGACTCGCTGTCGGGTGACGAAGCCGTCGGCGTCGAGGTGGTTCGCACCGCGCTGCGGGCGCCGCTGTTCTGGATCGCCACGAACGCGGGCTTGGACGGCGCGGTGGTGGTCAGCAAGGTGGCCGAGGGCAAGGAGGGCTTCAACGCCGCCACCCTCAGCTACGGCGACCTGCTCACCGACGGCGTCGTCGACCCGGTGAAGGTGACTCGTTCGGCCGTCGTGAACGCCGCCTCGGTCGCGCGCATGATCCTCACCACCGAGAGCGCCGTGGTCGACAAGCCCGCCGAGGAGCACAACGATCACGGCCACCACGGCCACGCTCACTGAGCCGAGCGCCTCTTCGCGACGATTCATCAGGCAAGGCCCTCGAACCACCTGGTTCGGGGGCCTTGCCCGTACCCGGGACAAGCCGGGGCCGGCAGGCGACTACCGGTGAGACCGAGGATGTTCCGAAGCTCGACGCGCTGGCTGCCGCGAACCGGAAGGAGGCTGCGGGATCGTCCGGCTGTCGGACCCGGACGCGCGGAGCGGGAGTGCCTGACGGATCGCTGAATTCAGCTGGCGACCGGTGGCTGCTCGGCGGCGATGGCCGCGAGGAGGCGAGCGCGCAGCGACGGCGGTGGCATGGCCGCCGTGGCTGTGGCGAGAACGGAGAGCGCTTCTTTCGTGTCTCTGACTTCCTGGATGAACTCCGCGCGTAGCACGGGGTCCTCGCTGTCGAGCAGATCCTGCACTTCCTGATGGTCTTCGTCGTCGATCGATCCGAGCGCGACGGTGTGCGCGAGATCGATCTGGCGTTCGTTCATCTCACGTCACCCCCAAACTTTTCTTCAGTCGTGTCAATCCGTCCCGAATCCGGGACTTAACGGTAGGTAACCCTACGTTGAGGTAGGTGGCTACCTCCGCATAGGTGCGCCCGCCGTAGTAGGCGAGCGAGATGGCTTCCCGTTGGGTTTCGGTGAGTGTGGCGAGACCCGCCAGGACGGCCTGTTGTTCGAGCCTGCGCTCGACCTCTTCGGTGACCTCGTCGAATTCGTTGCCGAGCACCCGGATCCCGTACGCGACCTCGCGCTGGGTGTGGGCCTGCTCGGCGCGCACCCGGTCGACGGCGCGCCGGTGCGCGAGCGTCATCAGCCACGTCACCGCGGAACCCTTCGCGGGATCGAAGCTCGACGCCATCCGCCAGATCTGGAGAAAGACCTCCTGGGTGGTCTCCTCCGCGTATCCCGGATCGTGCAGGACACGCAACACCAGACCGAAGACGCGCGCACACGTCCGGTCGTAGAGCTCGGCGAATGCTTCCTGGTCGGCTCGGCCACATCGATGTAAAAGCGCGGCGAGCTCGATACTTTCGGCTGCGCGTGCCGTAACCGCAGAATCCACCGTAGGTGGGAAGGCCGCTCTTCGGAACGAGTCGCCCTCTGCGGCTGGCGGCCGCGTTGTCACAACGCTCCATTCTGTGTCATCAGTCACTACCGTAGCGCGCCGCTATGACCTCCCTTCCGGTGGGGTGCCCACGAGCGCGTCATGGGACGGCGCCGCGTTGCGGAAAAGCGCCGTTACGTCGGACATCTGGGAGAAGACACGCCATGACACGCCGTGACACGCCGAACGCTGTCGCATCGCGCCGGACCGGTAGTGCACCGGCCTTCGCCGCGGCGGCCGGCCGATCGATGGTGACCGATCGGAACCCACGCGCCGACCTTCGGACAGGAACCGATCGGCGTGTTGCGTGACCGGCTCGGCCGAAAAGCATGTTGCAGTGGCCCGTTGTTTGCTAGGGATTCGATGCCCGCTGGCGTGCGGATGGGAGGAGATTGGTTCAGACGGCCATGCGGCGGCGGTTGCGCCGCGCGTGCATCTCGCGCTCGGTTTCCGACATGCCGCCCCAGATGCCATAGGGCTCGCTGACTTTCAGCGCGTGGGCGCGGCACTGCATGAGCACCGGGCAGGTGCGGCAGATCTCCTTGGCGCGCATCTCGCGCGCGGTGCGGGCTCGGCCACGCTCGCCATCGGGATGGAAGAACACCGCGGAATCCTGCCCGCGGCACGATCCTCGCATCTGCCAATCCCAGACATCGGCGTTGGGTCCCGGGAGGTGGGTCGGCATGGGCATGTGAACTCCTCGTGGTGCGAGCTCGTCAGCGTTGTCGAGCAGTTGTTCTGCAACAGTTGTGGGCCACGACGCCGTGTCGGCGGGGGTACCCGGGGGGCTCGCCCCTTCGTGGTCGCTGCAATTTCGCGCGGCGCCGTCCGTGGCGATGAGCTACGTTAGGTCCAGCCGCGAAATTCCGTCAATAGTTCCACGCAGCACTTTTCCAAATCTCGCGCTGCGAAATTTAACCTCCGAACTGTTTACTTTTCGCGTTGGTTCCGGCGATACTGTTCGGTTGGCCGGAGGTCGGTGGTTTCCGCTTGTGCCATGACGAGTCAAGTTTCTGCAGGTAGATGCGATTTACGGTGCGTGGGGCCGCTGCGGTGCGGATGCTGGGCGCACGACGGCGGCGCCCCTGCCGCCCACGACGTTCCCTTCGCGCGGATCCGAAGATGGCGGAAACGGGGCGCGCAGGTTAATTACGCGAAACGCGCATGAATTCCCGGCGCGGCCGCTCGGTGATTGCCGGAGCTAGATTTACCTAATGGAAACATCGGCTCGGCGGCGGAAATGCCGGGCGGTTGCGGGTCGGCGGTCGATCACCTTTCGTCGTCTCCGGCCCGCGTACCGGGCGGGATAGAGTGCGCCCGTGTTCGCGCCCGCTCCGTTCGGAGATCCTCACGTCGCGGCCCTCGCCGAGGCCGCCTTCGGCGCCGACCCTGGTCGCGCCGCCGCCGAGTTGCCGCCCGCTTCGGACCCACTCGGCCGGTGGTATCGCGCGGTGGTCCTCGGCGGTCAGGGTCGTTATGCCGCGGCGCGCGTCGAATTGCGAAGGTTATGCAATCACAGCGCCGACCCCGTGCTCCTCTCACTGGCGGGAAGTACGGATGGTTCTTTCCTTCGCCAGCTCGGGTGGCACGAGCGGGCGGCCGCGTTCGACGGGCGGGCCGCCGCGCTGCTGCTCGCCACCGACGCCGTGGCAGAGGACGAGACCGCAGGCGGTCCGTCGAACGGGCCGGGCGGCTACCTTCCCAGCCGCGCCGACGCGATCTGCGACGCCCTCACCGGCTTGGCCGCCGACGCGCTGGGAACCGGGCGGCTCGCGCTGGCCGATCGGCTGCTGCGGCGCAGCGCCTCGGCGGCACAGCGGTATCGGGCCGGTTGGCGTCCCGCGATCCGCCTGGGCTGGGTACGCGCGGAAACCGCGTTGGCGGCAGGTGATTTCGAGTCGGCCGCCGAGCACGCGTCGGTCGCGCTGGAGCTGGCCGATCGGTCCCCCTCGGTACGCCACCAGGTCAAGTCCCGCCTACTGGTCGCCGCGGCCGACGCGGCGCGCGGCGCGCGCGAACGATCCCGGGCCTCGGCCGAGGAGGTCGCCGAGCAATGCCGCGAGCACGGGCTGCTGCCGTTGCGGTGGGCTTGCGCCATGCTCCGCGCCGGATCGGGCGCCGAGAAAGCGGCGGCGGAAGCGGCCGAGTGTGCAACGGTCATAACCCGCGCAGGCGGGGCATTGCGCCCCATGGATGGTTGGTAGCTGATCACGGAGACCACCGTGTTGCCCAGATCCCGCCGACGGGTCGCTATTGTTAGATCCGTTCCGCCCCTTCGGTGGAAGCACTGGTCGTCACCGGACCGTGCCACTTGTAACGCCAGGAATATCTCTGACGATGACGCACACGGGCGAAGAGTTGGACCTCGCCGTCGCTGCCGCTGCGCAGGGCGACAGATCCGCTTTAGCTCAGGTACTGGAGATGGTCCGCCCGCTGGTGGTGCGCTACTGCCGCGCGCGGATCGGAGCCGCGGAGCGTGGGCAGCTCTCCGCGGACGACGTTGCGCAGGAGGTTTGCCTGGCTGTGATGACCG
Organism: Nocardia asteroides; assembly: GCA_019930625.1. Taxonomy (NCBI): domain Bacteria; kingdom Bacillati; phylum Actinomycetota; class Actinomycetes; order Mycobacteriales; family Nocardiaceae; genus Nocardia; species Nocardia asteroides. The sequence continues at coordinate 751,639 of CP082844.1, read as the reverse complement.
CCTTGCCCAGGTATCCAAGACCAGGGCAGGCCCTTCATGGCCTTTGTCTACGGGATCGCTTCGCACAAGGTCGCCGACGCTCATCGCAATGCCGCCCGTAACAAGGCGGAGGCGATGGCCGAAGTACCAGATGTCATATCCACCGACCAGGGACCGGAACAACGAGCTCTCGAATCCGAGACGAGCAGACAGATGAACCGTTTGCTCGCGACGCTTCCCGAGAAGCATCGAGAGATCTTGATCCTGCGCTTGGTCATGGGTTTGTCAGCGGAAGAAACCGCAGTCGCCGTGGGCAGTACGGCGGGTGCGATACGGGTGGCCCAACACAGGGCACTCGCGAAACTCAAGTCACAAGTGGCGAGGGCAGGTGAAATGTATGGCTAGGGATGGCGAGCGCGGTCGGGGTGACTGGAAGGCGCGGCTTGGATCGCGAAACAGCGGTCCCTACGCCGAGGCGTCCGGTGACAGCGACCCGGTCGACATCGCAGCGGTACGCCGCGACGATGCTCTGATCGACGCCATCGCCAGCGATGGTCCGGTGCACACCGACAGCGCCGAGGAGTATCAGCTCGCGACGCTGCTCGCGGATTGGCGAGCGGAGCTGACCGCGGCTCCGATGTCGGCCGAACCGGACCTGGATGCGATCGTGGCCGCGGTCAACCAGGAGATCGGCGCGCGGCAGGTTCGTATCGGGGCGCACAGCGGCGGGCGACTGAGGCTTCTGCGCCCGATCATGGGCACCGCGGCCGCACTGGCGCTGGTCTTCGGCGGCATGACGGCGTTCTCGTACAACGCGGAGCCGGGCGACCCGCTATGGCGGGTCAAGGAAGTCGTGTTCAGCGAACAGGCCCAGACAACCGTCGTGCAGCGGGCCGACGACGACCTGAGCCAGGCCTCCGCGCTGGTCGCGCAGAACCCGGAACAGGCGAAGGCGCGGTTGGAGCGCGCCAAGGAGAACGCCGCGCAGGTCAGCGATCCGGGCAAGCGTGCCGAGTTGATGACCGAGTGGGAGCGGCTGCTCGCGGAGCTGGGGAAGGTGTCGCCGGAACTTGCCCAACAGCTGGAGTCGACGGTGCCGAAGAGCACCGACCCGCGTGCCACCCCGGGCACCAGCGTCACCACGAAGCCCAATGCGACCAGCGGGTCCGCGACGATCATGCAGCAGCCGGGCGAGCAGACGGACAAGCCCTCGCCCACCGTGGACGCGACCGCGCCGAACGGCGGCGGCGCCACGAACGGCGGCGCGCCGACCACGGCGCCACCGGTTACCACGCCCCCGCCTGCGGCCACCACACCGCCGCAGGCGACCGTGGAGCCGACGGCTCCGCAGCAGCCGCCGGCCACGGATGTCCGGCCGCCCACAGCGGATCCGACGGTGGACACCGGGAATCCGACGGTGGCACCGCCGCCGCAGCAACCGGCCACCCGGCCGCCGACCCAGGGCCAGCCGCCGACTTTCAGCGTGCCGTCCTTCCCCAACCCGGGCTCGTTCTTGCCGCCCGGTAGGTAAGCGAACATCTCGGACGTACGACACGAACCGATCGCCGGCCAGGCGATCGGTTCTTTGTTCTTCTGACGCCGAAGGAGCCGGTCATCCGCGCTTCAGGCGGACATCCGGCTCGTCGGGGTGCGTTGTCTGCTAGAACCGTGATCCTGTGCGTCGAAGATCACAGTGGCAAGCGCGAGATGGCGGGCCGGGGAACGGCTCGCGCGCGTCTCGGGTCGGGCCGGTCAGCCGTCGAATCCGTCGAACCCGTCGCCGTGGAAAGCCTCGTTCATCGAGGCGTCCGCGTAGCCACGGCAGTAGTCCCAGGTGACGTACGCTTCCGGCGTCGGGTCGTAGGCGGGCTCGTGCGGGCGGACCGTGCCGTCGACCAGCAACTGGAGCAGGTTGGCGCGCAACATGTCCCAGTCGTGGTAATGGTCCTGCCTACAGTCTTCGCAGCTGACCACGAGTCCGCGGATCCCGCGGTGAGCCAGCAGCGCCTCGTAGACCGCGAGGTCGGCGAGATCCTCCTCGACCGCAAGGCGCTCGTGGGGATCCAGCGGTTCGCCGGGCTCGATGGCGTCGAGCGCGGCGGACGGGTCGGAGGGGTCTCCGGCGAACGGATCCGGCGGCAAGCCAGGTGGTAGATGGTCACGCACATCCCCACGGTACGCAGAACAGGGTGGTCTGCGCCAGCGATGCGGCCCGCCAGTTTCGGGGGTGGGCTCACTTCGTCGGCGAGTTCACCGGACAGATACCATGGAGCACAGGCTACGGCGGGTCTCGACATCACCGCCGCCGAACGCAACGTCCATCCCATCAGCCGTCACGGCGCCGGTCGCACCGGCGCCGGTCGCTATCGACGTCCAGGAGGGGTCGATCCGAATGAGTAATCCCGTAACGGGCGAACGAAGCGCAGTCCGCCCTCCTACGGGTGGCGACGATCCGAACAAGATCGCCATGCTCGGCCTCACATTCGACGATGTGCTGTTGCTGCCTGCCGCCTCGGATCTCATCCCCAGCTCTGTGGAGACCTCCAGTGTGCTGACCAGGGAGATCCGTCTGCGCACCCCGCTGGTCAGCTCGGCCATGGACACGGTGACCGAAGCGCGGATGGCGATCGCCATGGCCCGCGCGGGCGGCATGGGCGTGTTGCACCGCAACCTCTCGGCGGCCGACCAGGCTTCGCAGGTGGAGACGGTCAAGCGGTCCGAGGCGGGCATGGTCACCGACCCGGTGACCTGCCGTCCGACCGACACCCTCGCCGAGGTCGACGCCATGTGCGCCAGGTTCCGTATCTCCGGACTTCCGGTGGTGGACGAGACCGGTGCGCTTGTGGGCATCATCACCAATCGCGACATGCGTTTCGAGGTGGATCAGAACCGCCGCGTCGCCGACGTGATGACCAAGGCTCCTTTGATCACCGCGCAGGAGGGCGTGACCGCCGAGGCGGCGCTCGGGCTGCTGCGCAGGCACAAGGTGGAGAAGCTGCCGATCGTCGACGGCAACGGGCGCCTGCGCGGCCTGATCACCGTCAAGGACTTCGTCAAGACCGACCAGTACCCCAACGCCACCAAGGACCGTGACGGCCGCCTGCTGGTCGGCGCCGCGGTCGGCGTGGGCGAGGACGCCTGGTCGCGCGCCATGACGCTCGCCGACGCGGGCGTCGACGTGCTCGTGGTGGACACCGCGCACGGTCATCAAGCGCAGGTGCTGCAGATGGTGACCAAGGTCAAGACCGAGGTCGGCGACCGCATCCAGGTGGTCGGCGGCAACGTCGCCACCCGCGCGGGCGCGGCAGCCCTGGTCGAAGCGGGCGCGGACGCGGTCAAGGTGGGCGTCGGTCCCGGTTCCATCTGCACCACCCGCGTCGTCGCGGGCGTCGGCGCGCCGCAGATCACCGCGATCCTGGAGGCGGTCGCCGCGTGCAAGCCCGCGGGCGTCCCGGTGATCGCCGACGGCGGCATCCAGTTCTCCGGCGACATCGCCAAGGCCATCGCGGCGGGCGCGTCCACGGTGATGCTCGGCTCGTTGCTCGCGGGCACCGCCGAGTCGCCGGGCGAGTTGATCCTGGTCGGCGGCAAACAGTTCAAGAGCTACCGGGGCATGGGCTCGCTGGGCGCCATGCAGGGCCGCGGCCAGGCCAAGTCGTTCTCCAAGGACCGCTACTTCCAGGACGACGTGCTGGCCGAGGACAAGCTGGTCCCCGAGGGCATCGAGGGCAGGGTGCCGTTCCGCGGCCCGGTCAACCAGGTGATCCACCAGTTGGTCGGCGGCCTGCGCGCCGCCATGGGCTACACCGGCTCGCAATCGATCGCGCATCTGCAGGAGGCTCAGTTCGTGCAGATCACCGCGGCGGGCCTCAAGGAGAGCCACCCGCACGACATCACCATGACCGTCGAGGCCCCTAACTACACCGGACGGGGCTAGTCCGGCTACGTTCATGTACAGGACCAACCGGTCCGTGCATGATTGAGCTTGCCCACCGGCTGTGGCGGTGAGCAACCTGCGCGGTAGTTGGCGGTTCATTCGTGCTGCCCACCTGCCCCCACAAGTAACCACTGGAGGCGCGAGTCCTACGAGCGCCGTTCGCGGCCTGGCTCGTTGTCCGAGTGGGCGAAGCGCATGCGCCGGAGGCGCGAGCCTCGCCCGCTCGGACAACGAGCCGCCAACGGGCCCGAATACGCAGCGCCGCGAGCGCTGCACATCAGACAAGGAGATTTCGCGTGCGCGACATGGTGGAGATCGGCATGGGCCGGACCGCCCGGCGTACCTACGAGCTGGACGACGTCGACATCGTCCCCTCGCGCCGGACCCGCTCGTCGAAGCAGGTCTCGCTGTCCTGGCAGCTGGACGCCTACCGCTTCGAGATCCCGTTTCTCGCGCATCCCACCGACGCGCTGGTATCGCCGGAGTTCGCCGTCGAGCTCGGCCGCCTCGGCGGCCTCGGCGTGATCAACGGCGAGGGCCTGTGGGCGCGGCACGCGGATGTCGGCGCGAAGATCGACCAGTTGCTCGAACTGGTCGGCAAGGGCGGCTACGAGCGCGCCGTGGCGTTGCTGCAGGAGCTGCACGCCGCGCCGATGCAGCCGGATCTGCTCGCCGCCGCGGTCGCGCAGGTCCGCGCCGCGGGTGTCACCGTGGCGGTGCGGGTGAGCCCGCAGAACGCGCGCACGCTCACCCCGGCACTGCTGCAGGCGGGCATCGACCTGCTCGTGGTGCACGGCACGATCATCTCCGCCGAGCACGTCGGCGACGGTGAGCCGCTGAACCTGAAGACCTTCATCGCCGAACTGGACGTGCCCGTGGTCGCGGGTGGCGTGAGCGATCATCGCACCGCGCTGCACCTGATGCGCACCGGTGCGGCGGGCGTGATCGTCGGCTATGGCTCCTACCCGGGCGCGACCACCACCGGCGAGGTGCTCGGCATCGGTGTGCCGATGGCCACCGCGATCGCGGACGCCGCCGCGGCGCGCCGCGACTACCTGGACGAGACCGGTGGCCGCTACGTGCACGTCATCGCGGACGGCGACATCGCCACCTCGGGTCAGCTGGCCAAGGCGATCGCGTGTGGCGCGGACGCCGCCGTGCTCGGGGTCCCGCTCGCCCTGGCCGCGGAGGCGCCCGGCCGCGGCTGGTACTGGCCGTCGGCGGCCGCGCACCCGTCCGTGCCGCGCGGGTCGATGCTGCACGTCGACGATCCGTGGGATCTGGGTGGCGAGCCGGTCGGGGATCCCGTGCGTCCCAGCCTGGAGCGGGTGCTCTTCGGTCCGTCGGACGATCCGTTCGGCTCGCTGAACCTCGTCGGCGGACTGCGGCGTTCGATGGCCAAGGCCGGTTACTCGGATCTGAAGGAATTCCAGAAGGTGGGTCTGAGCGTCCGTGCGTGAGTTCACCGTGCCCGGGCCGGCTTGGTCCTGGCGCGCAGGAACTGCTGGATGGCGTGATTCACCGGCTCCGCGTGGGTCATCGTCACCGCGAGTCGCGCGTCCGCGATCTCGATGAACGTGGCGCCGGACAAGCCGTTGGCCAGTTCTCGGGCGCGCTTGCGGTCCATGCCGCTGTCGGTGGGATGGATCACCAATGCGGGACAGTCGATTTCGCGGAGCCGGTCCAGCACCGAATCCCGGCTGAGCAGGCAGCCCGCCGCGACCTCGATCCCGCGGCGGTCGCGCACCAGCCAGCGCTGGGTCCAGATCGTGCGGTACCACTCGTCGTCGCCGATCAGCCAGGAAGCCAGCTGGTGCACGGCGCGCTCGCGGGAGCCGTCGTCATACCACTCTTCGAGGAACTTCTGGGTGGCGCTGGACTGTTCAGGGGTGGGGGCGTGCGCTTCGGTGCTGATCAGGATCAGTCCGGAGACGCGTTCCGGGGCGATCAACGCGGTGCGCAGCGCGGTGAAACCGCCCTGCGCGGTTCCCCCGATGACGGCCTGCTCGGCGCCGAGATGATCGAGGACGGTGAGCGCGTCCCTGGCCGCGGTCCAATAGGTGAAGGGTAGGCCCTCGTCCCTGGTGCGGCCATGGCCGCGGGCATCCCAGGACACGATCCGGAACTCTGGTGCGAGCGCGGCCATTTGGGCGGCGAACATGGTGCGGTCCATCAAGAACTCGTGCGCCAGCAGTACCACCGGGCCGTCCCCGCCGCTGTCCTCGTAATGGATGTCGGCATCGATCGCGCGGGCGAAGGGCACGAGCAGAAGGATAACCAGCGAGCCGGGCCGCGCGTGACGATTCGGGCGGCCCGGCTCGCCCCCTGCACAGGCTGCTGTGCCGATGATTCGCTCGTTTCGAGGCTCACTAAACTGGTTGGGTGGCACAAACCCAGAGACCGGTCCTCGTCGTCGACTTCGGAGCACAGTACGCCCAACTGATCGCACGGCGGGTGCGCGAGTCGAGCGTGTTCTCCGAGGTGGTTCCGCACACCGCGACGGTGGAGGAGATCGCCGCGAAGCAGCCGCTCGCTGTGATCCTCTCCGGCGGCCCGGCCAGCGTGTACGCCGAGGGCGCGCCACAGCTGGATCCGCGGTTGTTCGATCTGGGGCTGCCGGTCTTCGGCATCTGCTACGGCTTCCAGGCGATGGCTCAGGCGCTGGGCGGCACGGTCTCGCATACCGGGACGCGTGAGTACGGGCGCACCGAGCTCAATATCGACGGCGGTTTGCTGCACGGCGGCCTGCCCACCATTCAGCCGGTGTGGATGAGCCACGGCGACGCGGTCACCGACGCGCCGGAGGGCTTCGAGGTCACCGGCACCACCGCGGGCGCTCCGGTCGCCGCCTTCGAGGACCGCGCGCGCCGCCTGGCCGGTGTGCAGTACCACCCGGAGGTGCTGCATTCGCCGCACGGGCAGCAGGTGCTGAGCCGGTTCCTGCACGAGCTCGCTGGCATTCCCTCCACCTGGACCCCGGCGAACATCGCCGATTCGCTGGTCGCCTCGGTGCGCGAGCAGATCGGTGACGGGCACGCGATCTGCGGGTTGTCCGGTGGGGTGGACAGCGCCGTCGCCGCCGCACTGGTGCAGCGCGCCATCGGCGACCGGCTGACCTGTGTGTTCGTCGACCACGGCCTGCTGCGGGCGGGCGAGCGCGAGCAGGTGCAGCAGGATTTCGTCGCCGCGACCGGGGCCAAGCTGGTGACCGTCGACGCGGTGGACAAGTTCCTCGGCGAGTTGAAGGGGGTGACGGATCCGGAGGAGAAGCGCAAGATCATCGGCCGGGAATTCATCCGGTCCTTCGAGGACGCGGTGGGCGAGGTTGTGCTCGAGCACGGCGCGGCCGACGGTGTGACGCCGAAGGTCGAGTTCCTGGTGCAGGGCACGCTCTACCCGGACGTCGTGGAGTCCGGCGGCGGCAGCGGCACCGCGAACATCAAGAGCCATCACAACGTCGGCGGTCTGCCCGACGACCTGGAGTTCGAACTCGTCGAACCGCTGCGGTTGCTGTTCAAGGACGAGGTCCGCGCGGTGGGCCGCGAACTCGGTCTGCCGGAGGAGATCGTCGCCCGGCAACCCTTCCCGGGTCCCGGTCTCGCCATCCGGATCGTCGGCGATGTCACCGCGGACCGGCTGGAGACGCTGCGCCAGGCCGACGCCATCGCCCGCGAGGAGTTGACCGCGGCCGGTCTGGACCGGCAGATCTGGCAGTGCCCCGTCGTGCTGCTCGCGGAGGTCCGCAGCGTCGGCGTCCAGGGCGACGGCCGCACCTACGGCCACCCGATCGTGCTGCGCCCGGTCTCCAGCGAGGACGCCATGACCGCCGACTGGACCCGGCTGCCCTACGAGGTGCTCGAACGCATCTCCACCCGCATCACCAACGAGGTGGCGGAGGTCAACCGCGTGGTCCTGGACGTGACCAGCAAGCCGCCGGGCACCATCGAGTGGGAGTGATCCTCCGGCTGCCTTGACGTCGGCTCCGCGCGGGTAAGTGTGCGAATTCAGCGGGGGCGCTGGAAGGTGCTGTGCAGGATCAGGTGCCCGAGGACCGTGCCATGGGTGGTGACGCGGTGCGGGCGGGGATCCGGCGGTGTGATTCCAGCGGGGGAGGGAGCCCGGTCATCGGGTTCATCGGAATTCACGCGGGATTCTCCTGTCGGACGACGAAGGGGAGTGTGCGAGAAGAGAACGGCCCGTCGGTACCGACCGTTCGGCATGATCACGGTCGTTTGCGCGGGGAGATCACCAGCGCGATGCCGATGACGATCGCGGCGAGCACGACGATCCAGCCGATCGGGATCATGCTGGCCGCCGGCCAGGACGCGGGTCCGGCGAAAGCCCACACGCTGACCGCGAGGGACAGCAGGCCCGCGATGAGCAGTGAGGCCGCGGGGCCGCGGGATTCGGTCGTGTTTTTCTTCTCGGTCTCAGCCACGCTGCACCTCCACGTTTCCGGCGCGGACGTCGACGTTCAGATCGAGCACCGGCGCACCGGGGGCGTTCGGACCGCTGATGCCTTCGGCGCAGACGGCCTCGGCCATCGACACCGCGCAGCGCGTGCGGACGGTCATGTCCGCGGGCAGCAGCACGCGGGCTTCGCCCATCCGCACATCGAGGTCCACGGTGCGGCTCTCGGTCAGCTTCACCGAACGCAGGTCCAGCGTGCCGGAGCCCATGGTCACTTTGTAGTTCGAGGCCAACTCGGCGAGGGAGGCGGGCGCCCAGGTGTGCTCACCCATCGCGCTCTGGTCGAACTCGATCGGGCCGACCGCGGAGGCCAGCAGCACGAACCCGGCCAGCGGCGCGGTGAGTACCAGCAAGCCGTACCCGCGCCGCAGGAACGCGCCGAGCACCAGTCCGAGACCGATCACCGCCAGCGCCGCCGCACCGATCCGGCCGGGAGTCATCCACTCCACGCCGGAGGCCGCTGCCGCGCCCGCACCTGCTGCCGCCAGGATGGCCAGGCCGAGCACCACCGGAGTCAGGCGGGAGCGGGGGCGTTTCGGTGGCGGCGCGACGACGGTGCGGACAGGCGCGGGTTCCGGGAGGTCCCAGGCGAGGGGAGCGACGCCCAGCGGATCCCACGACGGCGGGGTCTGGCCGCCGATGATCGCGGGGTGGACGGCTGCGGGCCGGTTCGTGGCCGAAGTAGGCCGACTCCCGTGCGTCGAGGTGCCGGCGCCGTCTTTACCGAACGAGACGGTGTGGTCGGCCGGTGAGATCTTCTCGATGGACGTGGCCGGTCCCGCGTGGACGCTGCCGGACGGGTGCCGTCCTGCCTCGCCGTTGCCGGATTCGGCCTTGTCGCCGATCGAAGCTACTCGGCTGTCGACGGGCGCATTCGATGCGGTTCCGCCTTCGTCGGGCGGAGTCGATCCGGACTCGCCCGACGGCGCCGCCGCCTTGTCCAGCGCTACGGTCGTAGGTTCGCCCTGCTGGTCGGGGGCGGGCTTGTCCAGGGGCACCGTGCGGGCATCCTCCGCGACTCGAACCGGCGTCTCGGGGACGTAGGAATCCGGCAGCTTGGTGTACGGCGTGTACATGGTGGTCGGCGGCATATAGAAATCTCCGACGGTCCGGGTGGCTCCCGGCGGGAAGACCGCGCCTGGGTAGCCGGTCGCGGTGAGTCCACTGTCCGGGGCGAATCCGCCGAACACTTCCGTGGTTCCGGGCGGCGGGTTGGGCGTGCGCAGGTGCAGCATCCACCAGCCCGCCAGCATGAGGGCGAGGCTGATCAGGCCCGATCCGCCGAGACCGACGCCGACCGGGCCCATCGTGCTGACCGCGATGGCCAGCGCCACGATCAGCACGATGGTCTTGGTCTGCGATTGCGAGCTGTGGCCCTTGCCGACCAGCGACTCCGCCGCCGATGCCTGGTCGCCCGACGCGCTCAGCAGCAGCCAGGCCAGCAGGTAGAGCACGATGCCCGCGCCGCCGAATATCGTCGACACCACGAACGCGACGCGAACCAGCACCGGGTCGATCTCGTAGCGCCGCGCGAACCCCGCCGCCACGCCCGCGACCGGTCCCTGCCGCGGCAACCGGACCGGCCGGGTCTGCCATATCTGCTGGACCTGGTCGCCGAAGTTCGTTTTCGTCATGTATTTCATGGTGTGCCCGAGCCGCGTATCGGCGCATCGGGGGGAACCCTGAAAATCAGCCTGAACACTTTGGACCGATCGACCGCTGGAGCAATCATTCGGCTGTGCAGCCGGCAAGATCAGGGTGAATCCCCATGCTGGTGGCCGCGGAATCGTGCCAGTATCGAAGACATGTACCCGTCTGTTCCCGCGTTCGACACTCGGGGGTTCGACGCTGCCCGTGGGCTGGGACCCGCGCCCGCGCCGATCCCCGGGCCGCCGCAGGTGCGGATGGTCCGCCGATCGGGCGGCCGGGTCGTCGGCGGGGTGGCGGGCGGTGTGGCCGACCATCTGGGCGTCGACGTGTTCAAGGTGCGGATGGCGTTCGTGCTGCTGTCCGCCCTTGCCGGGGCGGGCATCGCCGCGTACGGGCTGTTGTGGATCTTCACGCCCGGCGGCTCGGACCAGGTGAAACCCTCCGGTGCGGAGCGGCGGCAGGCCATCGGTCTCGCGATGCTCGGGCTCGGGCTCGCGGTCGCCGTGTCGTGGGTGTTCAGCGGGACGGCGGCGAAGGTGATCGCGCCGATCATCGTTGTCGCGGTCGGCGCGGCGCTGGTGTGGCGGGAGTACGACGTCGACGGGCCCCGTTCGCTGCTCGGTCTGCCCGCGCGGCCGTCGGTGGTGACCTGGTCGCGCATCGTCGCCGGAGCGACGTTGATCGTGGCCGGTCTCGGCGTGGTGGTGCTGGCGCGGATCGATCTGAGTTCGCTCGGCTCGGCGCTGCTCGCGGTGGCGGTCACGCTGGTAGGCGCGGGACTGCTGACGGTCCCGCTGTGGCTGCGCATGATGCGCGCGCTGAACACCGAGCGCGCCGCCCGCATCCGCAACGAGGAACGCGAGGAGATCGCCTCGCACCTGCACGATTCGGTGCTCCAGACGCTCGCGCTCATCCAGCGCCAAGCCGACGACCCGCAGGAGGTGCTGCGGCTGGCACGCAGCCAGGAGCGGGAACTGCGGAAATGGTTGTTCGAGGATTCCGGTCCGGCGCAGTCGAGCCTGGCCGCGGCCCTGCGGACCATCGCGGGCGAGGTGGAGGACCAGCACGGCGTGAAGGTGACGCCGGTGACCGTCGGCGACGTGCCCATGGACATCGACGGCTCCGGGGCGGGTCTGCCGAAGGAACACTTCACCGCCCTGCTCGGCGCGAGCAGGGAAGCGCTGGTCAATGCCGCGAAGCACGCGGGCGTTCCGGAGATCGACCTGTTCGCCGAGGCCGAGCCGCACCAGGTGAGCGTCTTCGTCCGGGACCGCGGCGTGGGCTTCGACCTCGCTTCCGTGCCGGAAGACCGCCGGGGCCTGGCCAAATCCATCCGCGGACGGATCGAGCGCCGCGGCGGGCAGGTGGAGCTCCGGTCGGCGCCCGGCCGCGGCACCGAGGTCAGGATCAGCATGCCGCGTACCGACTCCGGCTGCCCCGCGCCGGACGAGGAACCGGCTCGAGCCGCCGGCACCGCGCGCTAGCCGTCCGTTTCTCGCGGCCACGGTGGTTTTTCGCGGGTGCGCGGAGTGGGCGTGGACCCGGCGTGGTCCGCGAGGAGCGCGTGGGGGGATGGGTGTGGTACGGGTGGGGGGTCAAGGGTCGGTTAGGAGAAGTAGGTGACCGTGCGGGTCTTTCTCGTCGATGATCACGCCGTTTTTCGGTCGGGTGTGCGTGCCGAATTGAGCCGGGAGGCGGACATGGAGGTGGTCGGAGAGGCCGGCGGGGTGGCGGAGGCGGTGGCCGGAATCAATGCCGAGCGCCCGGACGTCGTCCTGCTCGACGTGCACATGCCCGACGGCGGCGGGGTCGCGGTGCTGGCCGGTATCGAGCCCGGGCCGGTGTGCCTGGCGCTGAGCGTGTCCGACGCGGCCGAGGACGTGATCGCGGTGATCCGTGCCGGGGCCAGAGGGTATGTGACCAAGACGATTTCGGGATCCGAACTGGCCGACGGCATCCGCCGGGTGGCCGGTGGCGACGCGGTCTTCAGTCCACGCCTGGCCGGCTTCGTCCTGGACTCGTTCACCGGGAAGTCTCCGGTGCCCGAACCACCGCTGGACCCCGAACTCGACTCGCTGACCCCGCGCGAGCTGGAGGTGCTGCGCCTGCTCGCCCGCGGCTACACCTACCGCGAGATCGCCGAATCCCTCTTCATCTCCGTCAAGACCGTGGAAACCCACGCCTCCAACGTGCTGCGCAAAACCCAGCAGTCCAATCGCAACGCCCTGACTCGCTGGGCCCACCGCCGCCGCATCGACTGACCCGCACCCGATGCCGTTGCGGCTCTTCGTATCCGGCGGGCCGGATGCGAGGCAGGCCTCAGAGGACGGCGACGATGATCGCGATGATGATGACCAGGCCGATCAGGAGGCCGACGGCGATGGCCAGCGGGGCGTTGGCCGGCTGGGGATCCCTGGCGCGCTGAGGGGCCGCGGTCGCCCCGGCGGGATTGCGGTGCGGACGGGGAAGCGGCGTGGAGTGGGGGCTGCGGATCCCCGACGCCGAATTACGTGCGGCCCAAGGCGGAATGGTCCCGTCCTCGGTGCGGACGGGCGCGCCGAGAATGTACGGCCCGGTGCCGGGACCGAAAGCGGCGGTGAGGATCTCGTCCCGCGCCTCGGCCATGGTCGGGCGGCGCTGGGGCGCGGGCTCCATCATGTGCAGCAGCGCCTGGGTGAGCACGCCGCTGCGGGTCGGCGGGATGATCTGCGCCATGGCGGCGCGGTGCACGATGACGTCGCTGTCCTCGTCGAAACCGTACGGCGGCTGCCCTTCGATCGCGGTGTAGAGCGTGGCGCCCAGGGAGAACACGTCGCTGGCTTTCGTCGGCTGCGCTCCGCGCGCCACCTCGGGGGGCAGGTAGGAGGGGGTGCCGGTGATCACGCCGTCCGGTTCGTCGGACAGATCGCCCGCGCCGCGGGAGATGCCGAAGTCGCTGAGCTTCGCCATACCCACGCCGGGCCCGCGATCGGCGACAAGGATGTTGCCCGGTTTGATATCCCGGTGCACGATGCCGACCGCGTGCGCGGCGGCCAGCGCGTCGGCGACCTGGGCGCCGATCTGCGCGACCTCGATCGGCGGCAGCGTGTCGACCAGCGCGAGCGCCTTCGCGACGCTGCGCGAGGGTAGGTGCTCCATCACCAGCCAGGGCTCACCGGCCTCGAGCACCACGTCGTACACGGCGATCGCGTGGTCGTGCGAGAGCTTCGCGGCGACCCGGCCCTCGTGCATGATCTGGTTGCGGACCGCTTCGGCTTCTTCCTCGTCGAGTCCGGCCGTGGTGAGAACCTGCTTGATCGCGACGTCCCGGTCGAGCAGCCGGTCGTGCGCCAACCAGACCGCGCCCATGCCGCCGCCGCCCACCTTCGATTGGAGGCGGTAACGGCCCGCGACGAGGTATTGAGGGCCGACAGTGGGACGAGCGCGTTCGGTCACGGTGCGAGGGTAGCGGAAAATGGGGCTAGCTGGCCTCATTCGGCTTCGCGCATGGGAAAGACAGAGGGCACGGCCGTACGCGGCGCCTGCCGGTCGGACCCTCGGTTCGAATGCCTCTCCCACACCATACCGATGAACCGAGGCCGGGCTGGGGTAGCCGGGCTCACGCCGGGTTCGCCCCCCATCGGTCGCATCGAGAATCACGTCACCCGGCATCGTCGTCGGCTGGGGACGAGCTGCGGCACGGCGTCGGCTCCGCGTGCTGGTGCCCAGTCGAGCGGACCGGGGCCGTTTCCGTTCGATGCCGGTGTCGCGCGCCCGTTGCCACGACACGAACCTGCCGAGCCCTTGACGAAACCTGGGGGTCGGTTTCTACTGAGTCCGTATCGAACGTATATTCGATATCGATCGATAGCTGGATCGGTGCTGCCGCTCGAATCGCGAGGGCCGCTCCGCATGCTTCGCCTCGGGTCCATCGTGGGAAGTAGGTGGTTGTGATGGGTTCGGATGCGATATCGCAGGGAGGGGTGAATCGGGGCGCGCTGCCGCGCGGTGGTGGGCGGGAGGGCGCCCCCTCGTTAGCCGATCTGCGCAGACGCATGGCCGCGGTGCCGGGGCGCGGGGAAGCGGCGGCGCAGCGGGCTCCGCTCGGCGCCGGATCGAGCGGAGCGGCATTGCCGGTGCCCGCAGCGCTCGCTCCGCTGTTGCCCGATGGTGGCTTGGCCAAGGGTTCTGTCGTGGCGTACACGGGGGCGAGTTCGCTGCTGGCCGGTTTGCTCGCCGCCGTGACGGCGGATGGAGGGCATGCCGCTGTCGTGGGTATGCCCCGGCTCGGTCTGCTCGCCGCGGTGGAGATGGGGGCGCAGTTGCGGCGGCTGGCCGTGATCGCCGATCCCGGCCCGGACCCGGTGGAGGTTGCCGCGGTATTGCTCGACGGGCTCGATCTGGTCGTGCTCGGGCTCGGCGGCGGCGCCGTCGCGCCCGCCCGCAGCCGGGTGCTCGCCGCCCGCGCCCGCAGCAAAGGCGCCACCCTCGTGGTCGCCGACGGCCGCTGGCCCGGCGCGTCCCTCCGGCTCGACGCCCGCATCGCGGGTTATGCCGGTCTCGGCCGCGGGCGCGGACGCTTGCGCTCGCTCGGCTTGACGGTCGAGGTGCGGGGCAAGTCGGGACCGCCGCGGCGCGGACGGCTGGATCTGTGCCCGAAGGCGGGGCGCGTGGAATGGGTGCTGCGCGAGAAGGCGGCCCGGACCGTCGAAGCCATCGAGACAGCGGAAGCGGTCTCGTGAACGCGGCGGAGGATCTCGAACGCCGGCCCGATGCTTCGAGCGCCTTCGCCGAGCTCGTGCGTCATCGAGGACTCGCCGGTCGTCGTGGACCGCGAGCGGCGGGGGACGAATGCAGCGCGGCGCCGTGATCCGGCCTGGGTCGAAGCGGGTGCTCGCTGTGTGGTGCCCGGACTGGCCCGCGGTCGCCGCGGCGGCGACAGCGGGACTGCCCGCCACGCGGCCGGTGGCGGTGTTGTTCGCCAACCGGGTGGTGGCGTGTTCGGCGATCGCGCGAGCCGAAGGCGTGCGCCGCGGCTTGAAGCGCAGAGAGGCGCAAGCACGATGCCCCGACCTGTTCCTCACCCAGCAGGATCAGGATCGGGACGCGCGACTGTTCGAACCGGTGGTCGCGGCCGTGGCCGCGGCGATGCCCGGCGTGGAAGTGCTGCGCCCCGGGTTGCTCGTGCTCGGCGCGCGCGGTGCGGCGCGGTTCTTCGGATCCGAGGAGACGGCGGCCGAGCGCCTGGTCGACGCCGTGGCCGTGGCCGGGGCGGAAGCGCAGATCGGGATCGCCGACGAGCTGTCCACGGCGGTGATCGCCGCCCGGCGCGCCGAGATCGTGCCCACGGGGGCGGGAGCGCGTTTTCTCGCACCGCTGCCGGTGGGAGAACTCGCGGTCGAGCCGAGCCTGGCCGCCCCGGAACGCGCCGACCTCGTCGATCTGTTGCACCGCTTGGGTTTGCGCCGCATCGGTGACTTCGCCGCGCTTTCCGCCGCGGAGGTCGCCTCCCGGTTCGGGACCGACGCCGTGCTCGCGCATCGCTGCGCCAGGGCCGAGCCGGAGCGTCCGCCGTCCGCGCGGCAGCCACCGCCGGAGCTGGTGGTGGAGTACCGCTGTGATCCGCCGATCGAGCGGGTCGACGCGGCCGCATTCGCGGGTCGCCTGCTCGCCACCCGGCTGCACGCCGCGCTCGCGGCTGCCGGGCTGGCCTGCACCAGGCTTTCGGTGCACGCGGAAACCGCGGCGGGAGAGCATCTCTCCCGGATCTGGCGATGCGCCGAGCCGCTCACTCCGGAGGGCACGGCGGATCGGGTGCGCTGGCAGCTCGACGGCTGGCTCACCCGGCGGGACGGTGCGCGGCCCACCGCGCCGATCACGGTGCTGCGGCTGGAACCCGTCGAGGTGGTCACGGCGGGCGCGCTGCAACTCGGGTTGTGGGGCGGGGCCGGGGAGGAGGACGAGCGCGCCCGCCGCGCGCTGATCCGGGTGCAGGGGCTGCTGGGCGGGGAAGCGGTGCGGATCGGCGTGCTCAGCGGCGGACGCGGCCCCGCCGAACGAATCACCATGGTCGCGCTCGGCGACGAACTCGTCCCCGCGGCCGACCCCGCGCAGCCCTGGCCGGGCCGGCTGCCCGAGCCCGCCCCCGCCGTGATCCTGCTGAACCGTCCGCTGGTGCGGTTGGAAGCCGCCGACGGCACGCTCGTCGAAGTCACCGACCGCGCCATGTTCGACGCCGACCCCGTCCTGCTGCGCTGGGGAAGCAAACAGTGGCGGCTGACCGCCTGGGCGGGACCGTGGCCGGTGGACGAACGCTGGTGGGCGCCCGATTCGGACGACGCGGAATTCACCGCTCGCGCACAGGTCCAACTCGACGCCGCCCCCGACGCCGGTCGAGTGCTGCTGCTGGTCTACCACGACCGAACCTGGCGCGCCGAGGGGCTTTACGACTGACGGCGCAGTGGGTGGACGGCAGCGAGTTCACGCCGGACGCGACCACACCGTCGCCATGGTGAACGGATGTCCGCGCAGGGCGGCCCATTTCGGCTTCCGGGCCACGAACGCGTCATCCACCAGTGCCTCGGCGACCTCGGTGAGGACCCATCCGGCGGCCAAGCCTGCCGACAGGTGCTCGCTGATCAAGTGCAAGTGGGTGCTGATCGCCACCGGTTCGCCGGAAGGATCGGTGTAGTGCGTCGGCATGCCGGACACCATGATGAATTGGGGGTGGTAGCTGACCAGTACACACCGCGCGCCCGGTGCGGCCAGCCGCCACGCCTCCGCGTAGAACGGCGCCAACTCCGGTAGGTGTTCGTCGATCAGCGACGCGATCACCAGGTCGTAGGCGCCTTCCGGCAGACCGGTGGACCGCACGTCGGCGAGGGTCAGCGTGGTGTGGACGTCGCGTTCGGCGGCCAGCGTCAGCATCCCCTGGCTCACGTCCACCCCGTCGATGTGCGTTATCCCGTGGCCCCGCAACCACGTTCCGGTGCGCCCGGTGCCGCAGCCGAGGTCGGCCGCGCGCCGCACCCGGCCGAGGTCGAGGTGCAATCGCCCGAGCAAAGCGAGATCCATCTCGTCCAGAACCGTCTGCTCGTAGGTGGGCGCCCACCCGTCGTACCCGGTGGCGACGTCGACGGTGCGGTAGTCACGGCGGTCGAAATCGGCGAAGGAGGGCATGCGGCCGAGTATCGTTGCGGGCTCGCACCCACGCCAGGCATTTACCGAGCCGCGAAACACCGTTGTCACCTTGGGTGCCGTGACATCGGTGCTCGGAAGCACTTCCCCCACCATGTTTTTGCCGGGGAGTGATCCGCGCTACACCGTGCAGGCGAGCGCATGACGGCCAGTATCCTCGTTGGTCGTGGATTCGACGCTGGACCAGGTGGCATTCGGAGATGTGCGGATCGCCTTTCGGGATTCGGGAGTGGGCGCGGTCAGCGACATCCCCGTGATGCTGGTGCACGGCATGGGCGGCGACGGGCATACGTGGGACCGGTTCGCGCGTGTCCTGGTGCAATCCGGACGCCGAGTGCTCATACCGGATCTCCGCGGGCACGGCCGTAGCTCACACGCCGATTCCTATCGCTTCGACGACTTCGGTGAAGATCTGCTGCGCCTCTGCGACCATCTGGAGTTGCCCGCGGTGGATCTGGTCGGGCATTCGCTCGGCGGCTACGCGGTCTCGCGCGTCGCGCAGGACCGGCCGGAGCTGGTGCGCAGGCTGGTCATCGAGGAGTGTCCGCTCCCGCTGCAATCCGGCGCCGAGGAATTGCGCCTGACCCGTCGCTTCCCCAGAGTGCCCGAACTGTGGCACGCCACCTCGAGTCTGGTCCGGCACCCGCGCGCGGTGATCGCGTTCGACCGCTCCATGACGAAGACCGCGTTGGAGCAGTTCCGCAAGCCGAACCCGGAGTGGTGGGACCGGCTCTCCGACATCACCGCGCCGACCCTGGTGTTGTGCGGCGGGCCGGGCGGCATGGTGGATCCGGATAAGCTCACCGACCTGCGAGCCGCCCTGCGGAACTGCACGGTGACCACGTTCGCTTGCGGGCACAGCATCCATCGCGACCGCTACTGGGAGTTCGCCGCCGCCGTCCGGCCCTTCCTGGCGGGCTGAGCAGGGGCCGCGCGGTCGACGTTCAGCTGCCGGGCACCGCCGTCCCAGGACGGGAGCGTCCGGACAGCCGAGTTCACCAATGCGTCCCGGGCACCCACCGGGCAGCGCGCCGCAGTGCTGTCCCCGTGACGCGGCGGGCGGTCGACCGAGGCCGGGGCCGGGTGAGCGTGGCGGCGGGTTCGGCCGGCTCGTCGCCGGACGCGGTCTGCTCGCCCTTGGCCGCGGGGGAGTCGGGCAGGGCGCGGTAATAGCGGTGCAGAATGCGGTCGCGGATCTTCGGAGTGAGCAGCGCGCCGTATTCGGCGATGGTGCCCAGCGGCACATCGATACGTTTGGGCCGTTCGGTCAGCGCGCGCACGACGGTAGCGGCGGCCCACTCGGGAGACTCGGCGGGGCCCTGATCGCCGCTCGGGGCGATCATCGGCGTGCGCACCAGCGGCATGTGGATGGTGGTGAACGTGACGCCGTCGGCCATGGTCTCGACGGCCGCGACCTCGGTGAACTTGTCCAGCGCCGCCTTGCTGGCCAGATACGCGGAGAATCGCGGCGTGGCCACCTGCACGCCGGCGCTGCTGATGTTGACGATGTGCCCGAACTTGCGTTCCCGCATCTGCGGCAGCAGGGCCAGGGTCAGCCGCAGCGCGCCGAAGTAGTTGACGGCCATGGTGCGTTCGAAGTCGTGCAGCCGGTCGGTGGAGCGGTGGATGGCGCGGCGGATCGAGCGGCCCGCATTGTTCACCAGCATGTCCACGTGGCCGTGCTCGTCCAGGACGGTCTCGATCACGTGGTCCACCGAATCGGAATCGGTGACGTCGCAGGAATACCCGTAGGCCGAGCCGCCCGCTGACCTGATCTCCTCGACCACGGAGGCGAGTTCGTCACCGCGGCGGGCGAGCAGGAACACAATGGCGCCCTTGCTCGCGATCGCCGTCGCCGCTGCCCGGCCGATGCCGGAGGACGCTCCGGTGATGAGGACGTGTCGCCCGGTGAGGTCGCGGTCGCGGCGCCGGGCGGGGTCGGCGGATGCGTCGGTCATCGCTGCTCCTTCGCAGGTCTGGTAGGCAAGAACTTACTCCGAGGTAAGTTGGGTGCCAAGTGCTCCTCGTCACAGTCGGGCCTGCTCACCTGTTGTGCCAGTGCGATCACTGAGACCGGGCGGATCGCTTCGTCGTCCTCGGCTGGCCCCGCTGTCGAGGAACGTGATCGTCGGCCTGTGAAGTGCGAGATGTGTTCCGCAAGCCGGGGTGATCCGGGGACGGTTATGCGGATGGTCGCTCGGGAAGCGCCAGGCCCAGGATGCTGGTCAGGTCGCGTAGGCATTCCTCGTAGACGGGTTCGAGATCGGAGTACGCGAAGTCCAGCTGGTGCAGGACCTCCATGCACAGCAGCCCGTACAACCGGATCCAGCAGGACAGGAACACGTGCGCGGCCTCGGGTGGCAGCTTTTCCTCGATAGCGGCCGAATAGGCGATGAGCTGCTCGCGTAAGGACGGGGGCAGTTCGGCCGGATCGGGCACCGGGAAAGGGCGCGTCTGCCACAGTTCGATCGTCAGATCCAGTAGCACCCGCTCGAACCGTTGCCCCGCTCGGTGGCGTTCGGAATCCGGTTGCCGGTTCGGCGGTGCGATCGGGGCGGCGAAGATCCAGCCGAACTCGGCCGAGTGAGTGATCGCCCAAGCGCGCATGGCGCGGCAGACCGCCAGAATGCGCTCGCCGATCGGTGCGTCGGCGTGAGCGTCCCGGACCTGTTCCATCGTGGCGGCCAGCTCATCGAAGAGGTCCGCGGTCACCGCCCCGACCAGCGCGTCATGGCTGGAGTAGTAGTGATAGAGAGACGGCCCGCTCATCCCGACCTGTCTGGCGACCGCGTTGATGGTCACGGCCGCCGACCCCTGCTCGACCAGGAGTTTGCGCACCGCGTCGTGGATTTCTTCCAAGGTGGCCTTGCGCATCCGCTCGCGCCTGCCGCCGGTTCGTGTCGACATCCTCGCCCTTCTTTCGATCCAGCACGCCTGTTGACAGCTTAGACACTCTTTGATTGTCTAATGGCTCTAAAAGATTTAGAACCTCTAGGAGTTGGCGTGGATCGTTGGTGGTGGGTGTTCCCGGCCGTGGTGCTGGTCACGACGGCGGTGTGGTGGCGGCAGTCCAGGTCCGCTCGTCTGTGCGATGGCGGCGGGGCGGCCTGCGATCGGAAGGGGCGGCGATGAAGGCGCTCGTGGTGGGCGGCGGTATCGGCGGGCTGGCCGCGGCCGTGGCGTTGCACCGGCGTGGCTGGCAGGTCGAGGTATTCGAGCGCGCGCAGGAGTTCACCGAAATCGGTGCGGGGCTGTCGATCCAGCCCAACGGGGTGCGTGCCCTCGACGCGCTCGGCCTCGGTGATCGGCTGCGCACCGGCCGACGGGCCGGCCCACCGCTGGGCATCCGCAGTGCGAACGGGGCTTGGCTGATCCGCAACGACGTCGATGACCTCGAACGGCGCTTCGGCTCGTGGGCGATCCTCCACCGCGCCGCACTGGTGGACATCCTGCGCGCGGCCGTGCCCGCGCACGTGCTGCGGCCGGGAACGACCGTGCGGCAGGTGCTGTCCGACGGCACGGTCCACCACGACCACGGCACCGCCACCGCGGATCTCGTGATCGGCGCCGACGGTGTGCACAGCGTGACCCGGCGGTCGGTCTGGCCGCAGGCGCCCGGACCGCGCTACGTCGGATACACCACCTGGCGCCTGCTCACCGCACCTCATCCGGTCGAGGGAAGTGTCGAAACATGGGGCAGAGGCGAACGATTCGGGTACGTGCCGATGCCGGACGGCCGCGTCTACTGCTATGTGATGGCCAACGCTCCGGCTGGATCGCGCGCGGGCCTGGATCGGCTCCGCGCACTGTTGGCGGGCTGGCACGACCCCATTCCGGCTCTGCTCGACGCCGCGCCCACGGATGCCGTTCTGCAGCACGACACCCATGAACTGCCGAAGCTGCGCACGTACGTCCGCGGGCGGGTCGCGATTCTCGGTGATGCCGCGCACGCCATGGCTCCCAACCTGGGGCAGGGTGCGTGCCAGGCACTCGAGGACGCGGTCACGCTCGCCGGGGCCGTGGACACCCTCGGCGTGGACGCGGGGCTGGCGGAATACGACCGCCTCCGCAGGCCGCGCACTCAGAGGATCACCCGGCTCTCGCGCCGGGTCGGCGCTCCGGCGCACTGGACATCACCAGCGCTGGCAACGCTGCGCGACACCGCTCTACCGCTGCTGCCCAGCGCGCTCTTGGGTCGCTCGATCACCCCCGCTTACACCTGGGCGATCTGAGTCTGCGCGAGAAACGCGGCACCCCCGTTACCTGAGAGACGAAAGGCCCGCTCGATGCCCCTTCCCCGAATGGTGATCGCCGCCGTCGCGGTGATCACGATGGTCAGCGCCGTACTCGCGGACCTGGTCATCCCCGATCTGGCCGCACAGCACGCCTTCAATCCCGGCTGGCCGCCGCACGCGAAGTTCCACGACGCCCAGTACATGGTGATGACGGTGCTCCTCGGCGTGATCGGCCTGACGCTCACCCTGCGGCCGGGCCTGGATCCGCGCGGCCGGCTGCTGTGCGCCGCCGCGGTTGTGGCTACACCGTGGCTCGGCATGATCGGCGCGCTCTTGTTCCCCGATACCGCGACCCACGATCCCGAGTTCGCCGACCGCACCCTTTTCGTCCTCGGCCTGCACGGACAGGTCTTCATGGCGCTCATCCTGCTCACAGCCCTGCTCGCCGCGAGCATGGCGCCGTCGCGGCGCCCGAGCACCGCCTGAAATCGCCGCCCGCAACGACGCCGCTGGTTCCGGAGAACCCCACGCGCGCGGGAATTTTCCCGGGGCGAAACGTATCGAACAACGGTCGAAACGTTCGAACATATGTGCGATACTCAGCGGCATGTCGGACGATCGGATGGCGGAGGTGTTTGCCGCGGTGCGGCTCGGTGGCGTCGACCCCGCGGCGGGGCGACGGGCGTTGGAAAAGCTCTGGGACGAGCTCGGCGAACGCGCGGATGCCCTGCACCGCTGCGTGATCGCCCATCATCTCGCCGACCTCCAGGAGGAGGCCGCCGAGGCGCTGCGCTGGGATCAGCGCGCGCTGGCCGCGGTGTTCGGGCCCGGCGTGCCGCTGGACGAAGGCCTGCGCGGCTTCCTGCCGGCGCTCTATCTGAACCTGGCCGACAGTCATCGCCGGGTCGGCGAGTTCGAAGTGGCCGGAATGCAGTTGGCCATCGCGCGCGGACATCTCGACGTCCTGGCCTCTGATGCCTACGGCGCGCTCATCCGAGCTCGCCTGCGCGGCGTCGAGGACGCCTTGGCCGCCGGTTCCGTCGAACCTCTCCCGGCGCGCTGACCTGCCTGTACATCGCCATTCTTCGAATGTATGTTCGAGGTGAGGAGGTGGGTTGTGGGCTGGGGCAACGGTCCGCCCAGCTGGGCGGAGATGGAGCGGGTGCTGTCCGGGCGGTCCGGGCGGACGAGTCCCGACGCGATGTATCCGGGCGACGGCGGCGACAGCCCGGCGTGGTCGCGCAAGCGCGGGGAGTACCGTCCCGAGCCGGTGCGCCGCGCCGAGGAATCGCCGGTTCCGTACGCGGAGTTGCACGCGCATTCGGCCTACAGCTTCCTGGACGGGGCGAGCCATCCGGAGGAGCTGGTGGAGGAGGCGGTGCGGCTCGGCTTGGCGGCGATCGCGCTCACCGACCACGACGGCTTCTACGGCACCGTCCGTTTCGCGGAGGCGGCCAAGGAATGGGGGATGCCCACGGTCTTCGGAGCCGAACTGTCGCTCGGCACGGCAGACGAACCGCGCCTTTCCGGCACCGAACGCGGGCACGCCGCCGCCCGCGACTCCGCACCGCGCACCGGCGCGCCGGACCCGGCCGGGCCGCACCTACTGGTGCTGGCCCGCGGCCAAGAGGGTTATCGCAGGCTCTCCCGCGAGATCGCCGCCGCGCACATGGCCGCGGGAGAGAAAGGCATCCTGCGCTACGACCTCGATACGCTCACCGCGGCGGCCGAGGGGCACTGGCACATCCTGACCGGATGCCGGAAGGGACACCTACGCCGAGCGCTCGAACTCGACTTGCGCACCGGCAGCACCCGGCTCGAGCGCGCGGAAGCCGCGCTGCGCGAGCTGACCGACCGCTTCGGCGCCGACCGGGTGAGCGTGGAACTCACCCACCACGGCATCCCGGAGGACGACGAGCGCAACGCCCACCTCATCGCTTTGGCCGATCGCCTCGGGCTGCCCGTGCTCGCCACCACCGGAGCGCATTTCGCCGCACCGGGCCAGCGCCGCCGAGCCATGGCGCTCGCGGCGATCCGGGCCAGGCAGAGCCTGGACGAGATAGCGGGCTGGCTGGCCCCGGCGGGCGGCGCGCACCTGCGGTCCGGAGCGGAAATGGCGCGGTTGTTCGCGGACTGCCCGCAGGCGGTGGCGAACGCGGTGACCCTGGCCCGCGAATGCGCCTTCGACCTGAAGCTGATCGCTCCGCACCTGCCGCCCTTCGACGTGCCCGCCGGACACGACGAGCAGTCCTGGCTTCGTGAACTCACCATGGCGGGCGCCGCGGCGCGCTACGGCGCCCCCGAGCGGAACCCGGAGGCCTACCGGCAGATCGAGCACGAGCTCGCGGTGATCGGCAAGCTGGAATTCCCCGGCTACTTCCTGGTGGTGCACGACATCGTCAGCTTCTGCAAAGACAGCGACATCCTGTGCCAGGGCCGCGGTTCGGCGGCCAACTCCGCGGTCTGCTACGCGATCGGCATCACCAATGTCGACCCGGTGCGCAACCAGTTGCTGTTCGAGCGCTTTCTCTCCCCGGAGCGCGACGGTCCGCCGGATATCGATGTCGATATCGAATCCGACCGACGGGAAGAGGCGATCCAGCACGTCTACCGCAAGTACGGCCGCGAGTACGCCGCGCAGGTGGCCAACGTGATCACCTATCGCGGCAAGTCCGCGGTGCGCGACGCCGCACGGGCGCTGGGTTTTTCGCCCGGTCAGCAGGACGCGTGGAGCAAACAGGTGAGCCGCTGGACAGGTGTGGGCGCCGAGACGAACACCGACATCCCCGCCGAGGTGCTGGAACTGGCCGCCGACATCGAGGGGCTGCCCAGACATCTCGGCATCCACTCCGGCGGCATGGTGATCTGCGACCGGCCGATCGCCGACGTCTGCCCGGTGGAATGGGCGCGGATGCCCGGCCGCAGCGTCCTGCAGTGGGACAAGGACGATTGCGCGGCCATCGATCTGGTGAAGTTCGACATGCTCGGGCTCGGCATGCTCTCCGCGCTGCACTACATGATCGACCTGGTGCGCGAGCACAAAGGCGAGACCGTCGAGCTGCACGCGCTCGACCTGGCCGAACCCGAGGTCTACGAGATGCTCTCGCGCGCGGACTCGGTCGGCGTCTTCCAAGTCGAGTCGCGCGCGCAGATGGCCACCCTGCCCCGGCTGAAACCGCGCAGCTTCTACGACCTGGTGGTCGAGGTGGCGCTGATCCGGCCAGGCCCGATCCAGGGCGGGTCGGTGCATCCCTACATCCGCAGGCGCAACGGCGTGGAAGACATCGTCTACGACCATCCGGCGCTGAAGAATTCGCTGGAACGCACGCTCGGCGTGCCGCTGTTCCAGGAGCAGCTCATGCAGATGGCCGTCGATGTCGCCGGATTCACCGCCGTCGAGGCTGATCAACTGCGCCGCGCCATGGGGTCGAAGCGCTCTACCGAACGAATGGAGCGCCTGAAGTCGCGGCTCTATCAAGGCATGCGCGAGTGCCACGGCATCACCGGCGCGGTCGCCGACCGCATCTACGAGAAGCTCTACGCCTTCGCGAATTTCGGTTTCCCGGAGAGTCATTCGCAGAGTTTCGCCGCGCTCGTGTACTACTCGTCCTGGTTCAAACTGCATCATCCCGCCGCCTTCTGCGCGGGTCTGCTACGCGCCCAGCCGATGGGTTTCTACTCACCGCAGTCACTTGTCGCCGACGCCCGCAGGCACGGGGTCGCGGTGCACGGTCCCGATGTCAACGCCAGCCGCGCCGAACCCACCCTCGAGGCGGACGGCGCCGAGGTGCGCCTCGGTCTCGCCGCGGTCCGCCAGATCGGCGACGACCTCGCCGAGCGCATCGTCACCGCCAGGGGCGAGCGACCCTACACATCGTTCCTCGACCTGACCGGTCGGGTGGAACTCACTGTCGCCCAAGCGGAATCGCTCGCCACGGCGGGCGCGCTCGGCAGCCTCGGCATCACCCGACGTGAAGCGCTCTGGGCGGCGGGCGCCGCCGCTGGCGAGCGTCCGGACCGGTTGCCCGGTACCGGCGCGGTCACCACCGCGCCCGCCCTGCCCGGCATGAGCGATCTGGAGATGGCCGCCGCCGACGTCTGGGCCACGGGCGTCTCGCCGGGCAGTTATCCGACGCAGTTTCTGCGCCCGAAGCTGGACGCTCTCGGCGTCGTACCAGCCGAGCGCCTGCTCGACGTGCCCGACGGTTCCCGGGTACTGGTGGGCGGTGCTGTGACGCACCGGCAGCGTCCGGCCACCGCGGAAGGCGTCACCTTCCTCAACTTGGAAGACGAGACCGGCATGGTGAACATCGTCTGCTCGCTGGGGCTGTGGCGCCGTTACCGCCGCCTCGCCCAAGGCGCTGCCGCCCTGCTCATCCGCGGCCGGGTGCAGAATGCCGAGGGCGTGGTCAGCGTGGTCGCCGAACATCTGCAGCGGATGGATCTGCGGATGACATCCAAGTCGCGCGACTTCCGTTGAGCCAGTGCTTTAGAGAAGTGTTAGAAGCGTTCTAGGAAATGCTCATGCGGGGCTGTCCGCGCAGCGTAAAGGGCTACTGTGCCAGGCATGAGGAAGCTTGCTGTGCTGTGCGTCGGCGTGCTGGGGTTGATTCTGCTCGCCGGCTGCGGTGACGAGGACGCGACGCCCGCCCCGGATCGGTCGTCGGCGATAGTCACCGGGCCCGCCCCCGCGATCGTGCCTCCCGGGGTCCACGAGCTGGCGCCGCCGAAGCGGGACAACTCCGGCGGTGAACCGATGTCCGCGCGCAAGGAGGTGATCACCGGCACCGTCGAGATCACCGCCGACGCTCCGGTCGCCGCGGCCGGCACGATCATCGACCGGGTGCGTGCGGCGGGCGGCCGGGTCGACAGCCGTACCGAGCAGCCCGGCACCGACGACACCGAGCCCAGCGCCACGCTCGTCGTCCGGATGCCCGCGGACAAGACCGACGCGTTCATCGCCGACCTCGGCGGCGTCGGGCAGGTCACCCGGGTCACCACCAACCGCGACGACGTCACCATGCAGTGGGAGGACCTGGACGCCAGGATCAAGGCGCTGCAAACCTCGGTCGAGCGGCTGCGAGCGCTCATCGCGGGCGCCACCACCACCTCCGACCTGATCGCCGCCGAGCAGGCGCTGTCCAGCCGCCAAGGCGAGCTGGACAGCCTCACCGCGCAGAAGCGGCGGCTCGACGACCAGGTCGCCCTGTCCACGCTGACCATCGAGATCACCAGCGAGCACAACAAGTCCGACGACGATCCCGACAGTTTCTGGGACGGCATCGTCTCCGGTTGGCACTCCTTGGTGAACTGGTTGCAGGACGCGGTCGTGTTCAGCGGCAAAGCGATTCCCTGGCTCGGCTTCCTCGCGGTGGCGGTCGCCGTGGTGTGGGGCATCGCGCGGCTGGTGCGGCGTCGTAAGCCCGCTTCGAGCAGGGAAGAATCCGCACCGGCTCTCGCGGAGCCCGCAAGCAGCGCCGCATCCCCCCAAGACGCGGAAACCAGCGCAGGAGGCAAGCGTGCCCACGGTGGTAAGGGCGACGATCAAGCCGAACAGCCGTAAAGGCCCGCTGGTGGAAACCCTCGACGACGGCAGCCTGCAACTGTACGTGCGGGCGCCCGCGGTCGAGGGTAAAGCCAACAAGGCGGCCATCGAGCTGCTCGCCGAGTATTACGGAGTCCCCAAGTCCGCCGTCCGCCTGACAGTGGGCGCGACCTCCCGCTTCAAGCGCTTCGAGATCGACGGTCCCTGACGACCCACCCGCTGCGAGCCTGCGAATGCCTGGGCACGGCAGATGATCAGACGCCGCCGGGGAAGCCGAGTTGGCGCCATGCTTCGTAGACGGTCACCGCGGCCGCGTTGGAGAGGTTCATGGAGCGGCGGCCGGGGAGCATCGGTATACGCAACCGCTCGGTGATGCGTGAGTCCGCCAGCACCTCCGCGGGCAGGCCGGTGGGCTCGGTGCCGAACAGCAGCACGTCGTTCTCGCGGTAGGACACGTCCGTGAACCGGGTGGTGGCTTGGGTGGTGAACGCGAAAACCCGCTCCGGGCGCAACGCCTCCCACGCCGCCGCCAGATTCGCGTGCACCGTCACCGCCGCCAGATCGTGGTAGTCCAACCCGGCCCTGCGCAACTTCGGCTCCGACAGCTCGAACCCCAACGGTTCGATCAGATGCAGATGACACCCGGTCCCCGCCACCAACCGGATCGCGTTGCCGGTATTCGGCGGGATGCACGGCTCGTGGAACATCAGATGGAACACGGGTGTCAGTCAATCAGGTCGCCTGAGCCACCGACCGCGTCGGTCGGTCAGGCAGCAGTCGGAGCGGAACCGGGTGATTGGTTCGGACCGCGCTGAAGTGTCGGCGATCCGATGTTGCTACTTCGTTCACGTCAAGTCGTTCGGCGACTGCCAGGACGGCGGCATCGACCGCACCGAGCGGAAAGTCGGCGTACTTTCGAACCAACTCGGCCATCCGCAGCAAATCGGCACGGGTGAGATCAACGAGTTCGATTTCCTCGTCGGCTATAGATTCCAGGAATCTGGGCTCAGCCGCAGGTCCGACCCGGGTCTCCAGAAAATAGCAAACTTCTGCGAGAACTGGACCTGGGACCAGTAGGGGCCCGGGGTGCGTCTCGAGGAGATCAAGGCAGCGTCGATGATCCGCGTCGTTCTTGTTGAGCACAGCGACGAGCGGGCCTGTGTCGCAGACGATCATTCGGTTTGCCTACCACGTTCCTCGCGGAGCAACTCTTCCGATCTCACCGCTAGATCTGGCTCAGCATGCATCATGCCGGCAAACGAGAGGCGTCGACGCCGCTCACCTGGAGGCTCGGTGACGGAGCCCCCTCAGCGGTGTCGGCAACGACCAATTGCGACGCGACAGCCCGCAACGCATGCGCCTGGTCCGGTGTGAGTCGATCGACCAGGCGATGCAGGTCTTCGTAGTCGTACGCTGCGGTCATGGGACTGATTGTAGTGAGAACTGCACGCTATAGCGTCGGCTACGCGCTACCCTGCCGGAGCACCGGACACTACGGGCTGTCATGCAGTCGCTGACCTTTCTGCGAACGGTGACCCGCGGATTGTGAAGGTGCCGCCACAGCGGTGGCGCCGGAGCCGAGCGCTCCCGCATTCCGGGATGGATGTCAGCTTTCGCGGATGTCGATCCGCTCGCGGTCGGGCGTCAGCAGCTGGATCAGCGCTGTGATGCTCTGCTCGCCCCGGCCCTCGGCTACCGCTCGGCGCAGCAGGTCGTGCATCGGAGCATGCCAGGACATGTCGACGCCCGATTCCGCGCCGAGCCGCTCGTCATCGCCGATCGCGGTGTGGAACAACGCGATCGATGAGCCGAGCCGGGTGTAGTCCCGGCTGTCGATCTCGTCGGCCATGATCGGTAGCAGTGACTCGATCATCTGTAGCCATTTGATCGAATACGGCACCATGGTGCCTGCTGCCAGACCGCGCGCGGACAATACCGCCGCGCCTTCGAAGAATCCGAGCAGTGCGGGGAGAAGTGTGGCGCCGACGGCGGATTCGTAGAGAGCGGCCAGGTCCGGTTCGGCGCCCAGATGGACGAGGTCGCCACCGAGTGCCCGCAGTGTCTGTTTGTGCTCGTCGAAGACGGCTTCGTCGCCGCCGAAGTACAGCAGCGTGTCCGGCTTTCCGACGGCCGCAGGTACGTTCTTGATCGCGCCCCCGAGGAAACGCGCCCCTCGGCCGGTCGCCCAGCGCGCGAAGTCCCGCGCGTCGGCAGGGGCGCCGCTGTTGAGAGTGATGAGGGTTCGCCCGCTCAGCTCGGTCTCTGCGGCGGTCAGGCTGTCGCGGGTCGCCTGAAACGTAGTCAGACAGGTGATGATCAGCGGGCTGGCGGTGATGGCGTCGGCGATGTCGAACTGCTGGTGCGCGCCCGCGTCCACCAGCGGTGCCGCCCGCTGCGGGCTGCGATTCCACACGGTGGTCGAATGTCCCGTCGCGAGGAAGGCTTTTGCGAGGGCGTAGCCCATCGAACCCGTGCCGAGCACGGTCACCGCGGTCTCTTGATCGATCATGCGACTCCAATCGTGCCGTGTCCGTGCGACTCACGGCCTGGCGACAAGGACCGAGTGTTTGCTCACCCAGCGACGACGACAAGTACGCACTTTTCGGAGGAGTTGCGTACGTCCAGGTAAGTGCCCAGACAGCGGCGGCTCGGCCGTAACTCGTATGACCGGAGTCACAATCGGCCGCCGTGGTCGAGGTGGCCGCCTCCGTCGTTGTGGCGAGCTTTCGGCGTAGCGGAATCAGGCGGTTGCCGGGGTCCGCATCGGCGCGGTGGTGTTCCATACGGCCGGGACATCACGCATGAGCAGCGTGCAGTCGGGAGTCGCGCTGCCGGGTGGGAACCGGGTCGGGTCGTCGAAGAAAGTCGACCGGACAGCGTGCGTATGCGCCGGGTGCACCCGCCATTCGTGCGTCCTCAGTTCGAGGCCGTCGAGGCGCGTGCCGTCACGGCCGGCGGAGAAACCGGTGCAGCCCTGGCGGAAGAACTGCGAAGCGGCGGTGAGATCGGGAAACACCGCGCTGCCCTCGAACTCGTCGGCCGTGCGTACATCCACACTGACCTGGGTCGACCTGTCCCTGGTCGTGTAGGCGACGTGCAGATCGTGTGCAGTTTCCCGGACATCGAACCGGGCGAAGCTGTGCACACCGGGGAACAGGCGTCCTCCGAGCAGCACATTCAGGGGTGAGCCGCTGTCCCTGCGCGGAATGTAGACGCCGGTTTCGACCCCATCCTGGCCGTCCCATTCGACGGCTACTCGATGCGCGGCGTTCTCGCTGCGCACCCCGACCGAGCTGGGCAGCCCGACCGGACGAACCTGAGCGAGCCGGATGAGACAGATCCCCGCGATCGCCCAGTCGCCGACCAGATGCGGTCGCAGTGGCGCCGGTAGCAGGTTTGCCGCAACGTCGGGCTCGACGCGGTAATTGACCAGAAGACGTCTCTCGATGACGCTCGAGATCTGAGGCAACACGCAACGGGTCCTCTCCTCAGGAGCCGTCTCCACCGCTGATGCGGTACCAACCCCTCCGCATTCGACCGTACACGGAAGGCGCAGGTGCCAGCACCGACCCGCGTATCGGTCGCCCTCGATCGAGGTAGCAGGAGGCACGCGCTCGACCGGCGTCGGTCGAGTGACCGTATGACGCGGCTCCTCGTATTTCGTACGCGGGCAGCGCGCCGGGTACGACGCGCATCGTCCGCGTACGCCCGATGCCGGTCAATGGCGAGGGGGTCTGCAAGAATCGGGGCGTGACCGATGCCGACACGCCTATCACGGAGCACCGGGGCCGGCGACGAAGTCTCGGGGCGCAGTTCTTGCGCTGCCATCTGCCTATGGTCGTCGTGACGCTCGTCATCGTGGTGGCGGTGGTGTTCGTCGCGTCCGATCGGTGGCGGCGGGGGGCGTTCTTCTTCGGCGGTGCGACGCTGCTGGCAGCGGCATTCCGGTTGTGCCTGCCGACCGCGCGGGTCGGGTTGCTCGCGGTGCGCAGCAAGCCCTTCGACGTCGGCGCGCTGACTTTGCTCGGCTCGAGCATCCTGTTCCTCGCGGCCACGATCAACACGCTCGGCGTCGGCTGACAGGTCGGCGATCGGAGGGCAACCCGGCCGAGCCGAGTCGCCCCTCCGTGATCAGCGGGCAGCGGCGTATCGCTCGGCGAAGACCGTTCGCTCGCGCGGACGGCGTCCGGGATGGGGTGGGTGGGCGTCGCTGTAGCCGATGGTGACCAGCACCGCGATGGCGAGATCATCGCGGTCGCCGATACCGATGGCCTGCTTGACCAGGTCGGCGTCCCAGCCGTTCATCGGCGCGGAGGCCAAACCGAGCCCGGTGGCGGCGAGCATCGCGTAGGTGGCCGCGATCATCGCGTTCTTGACCGCGTTCTCCCGCAGCAGTCCGCGCTGCTCCAATGCCAGGTACTCGGCGCGCGCGTCGAACAACGCGGTGAACTCGGCGTTCCACGCGCCGTTTCGGCCGGCCAGTTCGGCGATATCGGCGTTGTGGTCGCGCCAGGCGGCGGGATCGGCGACGAAGACGAGCACTACCGGCGCCTCTCTCGGCTGCGGCTGGCCGAACGCCGCCTCCGACAGCGCCGCGCGGCCGGACTCGCTGGTCACCACCACGATCGACCGGTCCTGCATGTTCCACGCACTCGGTGCTTGCATCGCCAACTCGACCACCTCGTCGACAAGTGCGGATGGGACGGGGTCGGCGCGGTAGTGCCGCACTGTACGACGTCCCCGGATCGCTTCGGACACCGAAATCTGCTGTATCTCCATGATTCTTACTATCGGAGAGTGACACTCCAATGGAAAGACGGCACTTTATAGTGCGCTACACTCCATCAGGTGCCCACCTACGTGGAAAGTTCCGGCCTGCCCGCCGATGTGTACTCCGCGAAGTGCCCCACGCGGGAGGTCCTCGACCACATCGCGGGCAAGTGGACGGTGCTGATCATCGACGCGCTCGCCGACGGCACCCTGCGATACACCGACCTGCGCCACCGGATCGGCGGCATCTCCCAGAAGATGCTGACGCAGACGTTGCGCCAACTCGAGGCCGATGGATTCGTCACGCGCACAGTGCATCCCACCGTCCCGCCCCGGGTGGACTACACGCTCACCGAACTCGGCCACAGCCTGCGCACGCCCATCGCGGCGCTGCGGGACTGGATCGAAACCAACGTCAACCGGATCGAGGCGGCCCGACGAGCAGCGGCGGGGTGACGGCCCGGCACCGAATGCTCGGGGCCGGTCAGCGCTTGGTCCGGATGCCGTCCCGAGCGAGTCGCATGGTCTCGGTCAGCAGTTTCGACACCGCGGCCGCCTCGGTGAGGAACCCGTCGTGCCCGTCACGCGAGTGCACCACCTCGAGTCCGTCGCAGCCGGGTAGGAGATCCGCGAGTTCCTGTTGGGTCCGCAGCGGGTACAGCCGGTCGGAGTCGACGCCGCCGACCACGCAGGGCACCGGCGTCGCGGCGAGCGCCGCCTCGATGCCGCCCCGGTCGCGGCCGACGTCGTGGCGGTTCATCGCCTCGGTCAGCAGCACATACGTGGCGGGATCGAAACGCTTGCACAGCTTTTCGGCTTGGTGATCCAGGTAGCTCTGCACCGCGTAGCGGCCGCCGGTCCACGGGTCCTCGTCGTCCTGAGGTCTGTTCTCGAACCGGTGATCGAGCTCGAACTCGGTGCGGTAGGTCAGGTGCGCGATCCGCCGGGCCAGGGCCATGCCCGTCAGCGGAGCGCGGCCGGTCTCGTGATAGTCGCCGCCCTGCCAGTCCGGATCGGCCTTGATCGCCGCGATCTGGGTGGTCTGGGTGCCGATCTGGTCGGCGGTAGCGCGGGCGCCCACGGCGAGGACCAGCGCGGCGGCGACCCGCTCGGGTGCGCCGACCATCCATTCCAGCACCCGCATGCCGCCCATCGACCCGCCGACCACGGCGGCGAGCCGCTCGACGCCGAGCAGGTCGAACAGAGCGGCCTCCGCGGTCACCTGATCGCGGATGGAGATCTCGGGAAACCTTGCGCCCCAGACCTTCCCATCCGGAGCGAGCGATGACGGCCCGGTGCTGCCCTTACAGCCGCCGAGCACGTTGGTCGCGATCACGCACCA
Organism: Nocardia asteroides; assembly: GCA_019930625.1. NCBI lineage: Bacteria > Bacillati > Actinomycetota > Actinomycetes > Mycobacteriales > Nocardiaceae > Nocardia > Nocardia asteroides. The sequence goes on along the minus strand of CP082844.1, from coordinate 718,535 downwards.
TTCGTCGGTGTCCAGCGGCGCGCCCGGCCCGACCATGCCGTCCCACCAGCCGGGCATCGGGTGCACGTCGTCGGGTCTACCGACGACGTGCGAGTCGCCGGTGAGGGCGTGCTCGACCAGCACGACGTTGTCCAGCGCGGGGGAGAGCTCACCCCAGCGCTGCACCGCGAGGTGCACGTCCGGGATGACCGCTCCGTTCTCGAGTCGCACATCGCCGATGGCCACGGTGCCGAGCTGTCCATCCGGGGGCGGCAGGACGATGGCGGAGGCCCGCACGCTCGGTTCGGTACCCACGGTCACGTCGCCGCCGCCGCGAAACCGGCGCGCAGATCGGTCGGCATGGTCTCGACGCCGACGGCGGAGCGGACCGGTCCGGAAGCGACTCCGAGGACGAGCTGTGCCTCGAGGGTGAGCTGAGAATGCGTCATCGACGCACGGTGAATCACGAGGGGACGCACATCCCCGATGGTAGCCACGCGGCTGTGCAGGGCTGATCCGTCCCGCGCGGCGTCGCCGAAGGTGTGCGAACCGGTCCGCTGGACCGGCAGCGCGGGGGCGTGCGTGCCGTCGGTGGTCCGGCCCGCACGGCTGCGCTCGGTCTCGAAGGACCACTGCACCGGGTCCTGCACGGCCCCGGGCGCGATGGATTCACTCATGGTTTGCTCCCAAGAAGGTGTTCGCCGGTATTCGGGGGGTTAGCGGTGTGTACGACAACACATGCCGGCGACCTCCTACTACGCGCTTGCTCCCGGCTTTCGGGAGCCAGGTCATCACCCGGAGCACCCCACCGCGGTTGGAGGGTTGCCGATCAGCGAGCCGGGGCTTGGCGCTGGTACTCATGACCTGCCCGGCATCATAACCGGCGGTCGGTCAGCCTCCGAAATCCTCCACCGACTTCACTCGCCGCCGGGCTGCGGCGCGACGCGGCAGACACGCACGAATTCGTCGAAGGTCTCGGTGAACGCGGTGCGTCCCGCTTCGGCCGCGGTGGCCAGATCCTCGTCCAGGAACAAGTCGTCCGAGCACTCCATGCCGACATGGCCGATCAGTTGCCAGGTGCCGACGATGAGCCGCACCGCACGGGCGTCCGGTTCGGCACCGAGGCGCTCGGCGACCACCGCCGCGATCGCGGTCCGCTTGTCGTCGGCGTGTTCGAGACTGCGCGCGCTGACCGACGGACTGCTGCGCAGAATCCGCTGTACCTTCTGGAACTGCCGGAACGACAGCGGGTCGGCCGGACCGGCCTCGGTGGCTCGATCGACCACCTGCAGGAAGGCCTCGCGCAACGCCTCGAGCTCGTTGCCCGTGCGGGGCATTCCGCGCAGAGTCTCGGCGATGGTGCGCCCGAAGTCGTGGACGGGCCCCAGGACGATGTCCTCTTTGCTGTCGAAATAGCGGTTGATCGTGCGCGGTGAGACATCCGCCGCGTTGGCGATCTGCTCGATGGTGGTCGCGTCGAAGCCCTGCGTATCACACAGATCGAGGGCGGCCGCCATGATGCGCAACCTGGTCTGCTGCTTCTTGCGTTCGCGCAGTCCTGCCGTCGCCGGGGCCTGGTCGGCCGCTGCGCCCGCGCCCATCGGCGCCGATGACTCGAGCATGTCCTCATGGTAACGCAACGCGCCGTTTTCCTGTCCGTAACCGACAAATGTCGTACTACGACATTTTGCGCTTGACGCCAAATGTCGCTCAATGACAGGATGGTTCCCGACATCGAGGAACGAGGAGACAACGTGACCGAAACCGCGACAGCGGTGCACGCATCGCGAAAGCCGGGCAGTTCAGCGCGCTGGCTCGCGCTGGCAGTGATCGCATCGGCCCAGCTCATGGTGGTCCTGGACGCCACCATCGTGACCATCTCGCTGCCGTTCGCGCAGCGCGATCTCGACATCAGCGACGGCAACCGGCAATGGATGCTCACCGCCTACACGCTGATCTTCGGCGGTCTCCTGCTGCTGGGCGGCCGGCTGGCCGACTACCTCGGGCGCCGCCGAATTTTCATCATCGGCCTGATCGGTTTCGCCGGCGCTTCGGCTTTGGCCGGTCTCGCGCAGAACGGAGCGGAGCTCTTCGCCGGACGCGCGTTGCAGGGCGCGTTCGCCGCGCTGCTCGCCCCGGCCGCGCTCTCGCTGCTGTCGGTAACGTTCACCGAGCCGGGTGAGCGGGCCACCGCCTTCGGCGTGTTCGCGGGCATCTCCGCGGGCGGCGCCGCGCTCGGCCTGATCGCGGGCGGCGCGCTCACCGAGTACGCGTCGTGGCGCTGGTGCCTGCTGGTCAACACGCCGATCGCGTTGCTGGCGTTGCTCGGGGCGCTGGCCTGGGTGGCGAAGGACCTCCCGGCTCCGCGCAGCGGCGGATACGACGTGCCCGGTGCCGTCACCGTGACGTTCGGGTTGATCGCCATTGTGTACGGATTCAGCCGCGCCGCCGACGACGGCTGGCTGGCCGGAAGCACCCTCGCGCTGCTCGTCGCCGGGCTCGCCCTGCTCATCGCCTTCGTCGTGATCGAACGGCGCTCGTCGAACCCGCTGCTGCCGCTGCACATCCCGGGGGAGATCAACCGGGGCGGCGCGTTCCTCGCCGCGCTGCTCATCCCGATCGCCATGTTCGCGATGTTCCTGTTCCTGAGCTACTACTTCCAGGTCACCCTGGGCTACTCGGCGCTGAAGGCGGGCTTCGCGTTCCTGCCTTTCCCGGCGGGCATCGCGATCTCGGCGGGACTCACCAGTGCCCTGCTGCCCAAGCTCGGCCCGCGCCCGCTGATGCTGGCAGGCGCCGTACTGGGCGTCATCGGGCTGGTGCTGCTGGCCCAGCTGAGTTACGGCGACACCTTCCTCTCCGGGGTGCTGCCCGCTCAGGTGCTCATCGCGCTCGGCATGGGTCCGCTGTTCGTGGGGATGCAGACGGTCGCGCTGCATCAGGTGGAGGAGGAGGACTCCGGCGTCGCCTCCGCGCTGCTGAACGCCGCGCAGCAGGTGGGCGGTGCGGTCGGGACGGCGCTGCTGACCACCATCTCGGTGCAGGTCGCCGAGGGCTTCGCGCGGGACAACCCTGGCCTCGACAACCTGGCCGCGCGAGCCGCGATCCACAGCTACGACGTGGCCTTCTACGTCGGCGCCGGGTTCTTCCTCGCCGCCATTCCGATCATCGCGCTGATGATCCGCGACCGGCCCGAGAACCTGATCGAAGGTTCGGAGGAGCAGGGACGGATCCCGGCCACCGTCTGATCCGCTGAGACCGAGGTCCGCGCAACGTCACGGGTTGCGCGGACCTCGTCGTCTGCGGGGAGTGGTTGCCGCGCCGTAACGGAAGGCGGATCATGGCGACGGCGCCTGTTCGCGCTGCTGGGAGCCGCCGCGACCTACCAATCGGTAACAAAGGTGGCGCATCTCACTGTGGGGGCTGCCCGTGCGGTGAGGACTCGGGCAGCAGTACGCTTGTCTTGTTTGCACCACACGTCTCGCCGACAACGCGGGACATATACGTTGTCTGTTGGAACAGCTGGGGTCCGCTCACAAGCGTGTTCGCCTGGCCGTGCAATGAGGGCACCATCCTAGGAGGACACGAAGATCCATGTCCAAGATCAAGGTTGAAGGCACCGTCGTAGAACTCGACGGCGACGAGATGACCCGGATCATCTGGCAGTTCATCAAGGACAAGCTGATCCACCCCTATCTCGACGTGAACCTGGAGTACTACGACCTCGGTATCGAGTACCGCGACAAGACAGACGACCAGGTCACCGTCGATGCCGCCGAAGCCATCAAGAGGCACGGCGTCGGTGTGAAGTGCGCCACCATCACCCCGGACGAGGCGCGCGTCAAGGAATTCGGTCTGAAGAAGATGTGGCGTTCGCCCAACGGCACCATTCGCAACATCCTGGGCGGCACCATCTTCCGTGCCCCGATCATCATCTCCAACGTTCCCCGGCTGGTACCCGGCTGGACCAAGCCGATCATCATCGGCCGCCACGCCTTCGGTGACCAGTACCGTGCCACCGATTTCAAGGTGTTCCAGGGCGGCACCGTCACCTTGACCTTCACCCCGGACGACGGCAGCGAGCCGATCGTGCACGAGGTCGTGAAGATGCCCGAGGACGGCGGCGTGGTCATGGGCATGTACAACTTCCGCAAGTCCATCGAGGATTTCGCGCGGGCGTCGTTCAACTACGGCTTGCAGCAGAACTACCCGGTGTACATGTCCACGAAGAACACCATCCTCAAGGCCTACGACGGCATGTTCAAGGACACGTTCCAGGACATCTTCGACGCCGAGTTCAAAAGCCAGTTCGACGCCGCGGGCCTGACCTACGAGCACCGCCTCATCGACGACATGGTCGCCTCCTCCATGAAGTGGGAGGGTGGCTACGTCTGGGCTTGCAAGAACTACGACGGCGACGTGCAGTCCGACACCGTGGCACAGGGCTTCGGCTCGCTGGGTCTGATGACCTCGGTGCTGCTCACTCCCGACGGCCAGACCTGTGAGGCCGAGGCCGCGCACGGCACCGTCACCCGGCACTACCGCCAGCATCAGCAGGGCAAGCCGACCTCGACCAACCCGATCGCGTCGATCTTCGCCTGGACCCGCGGCCTCGAGCACCGCGGCAAGCTGGACAACACCCCCGAGGTCATCGGCTTCGCCCAGACCCTCGAGGACGTCGTCATCAAGACCGTCGAAGGCGGCCAGATGACCAAGGACCTCGCGCTGCTCGTCGGCGGGGACCAGGGCTACCTGAGCACCGAGGAGTTCCTCGGCGCGCTGGACGCCAACCTGGCTCGCGCACTGCGCTGAGCGTTTCCGGCGCCGCGGCCGTCTCGGCGCCGAACCGCGGGGCCGAGCCGCTCGGCCGACTCCGGCGCTGGGTATTCACTCACCCAGCGCCGGGCGAACACCATCGGGCACCCGCCCCACCTGCGGTGGAACGGGTGCCCGGACTGTTCTTGTCAGAACGGATCACTCGGAGTGCCGCCCGGTTGCCGGAATGCGATGCCCGGGCGGGGTGATTCGTCCGTATTGCGCGGATCGCCATGTCGAACTGCACGATTCCTCGCCGCCCCGTGGTCGAACTCACGTGTGCTGGGGAAGCGAATACCAGCCGCGAACGGTTACATGAACACGTGACCAGCCCCGGGACCACCCGCACCACCGCGCCGCCCCAGCGAACCGATTGGCACGTACCGGCCATGCTGGCGCTGGCTCTCGGCGGGTTCGGCATCGGGACGACCGAATTCGTCACCATGGGTTTGCTGCCGGACATCGCCTCGGCCATGCACGTCTCCGAGCCGACCGCAGGGCACGCGGTGTCGGCGTACGCGCTCGGCGTGGTGATCGGCGCACCCCTGATCGCGGCGCTGTGCGCGCGGGTGGCGCGCAAGCGGCTGCTCGTCGCGCTGATGGTCGCGTTCACGCTGGGCAACGCGGCGACCGTGCTGGCCCCCTCATTCGAGACGCTGGTCCTGGCACGGTTCGTCTCGGGATTGCCGCACGGCGCCTACTTCGGTGTCGCCTCGCTGGCCGCCGCCACACTCGCCCCGGTCGGGCAGCGGGCGAAGGCAGTTGCCGCGGTTATGCTGGGTTTGAGCGCCGCCAACGTTGTCGGCGTTCCCGCGGCTACCTGGCTCGGCCAGCATCTCGGCTGGCGCGATGCGTTCGTGGTGGTCGCGCTGATCGGAGTGGCCACCGTCGCGGCGTTGCTGCGCTTCGTCCCCGAACTCGACGGCATCACGGTGACCGACCCGAGGACCGAACTCGGCGCGCTGCGCCGCCCGCAGGTGCTGTTGACACTGCTGGTCGGCGCCGTCGGATTCGGCGGCATGTTCGCCGTCTACACCTACATCGCCACCACGCTCACCGACGTCGCGGGTCTGCGGGCCGCACTGGTGCCGCTGGTGCTGATGCTCTTCGGCGTCGGCATGGTGATCGGCAACATCGTCGGCGGCGTGCTCGCCGACCGCGGCGTCGACCGCGCCATCTTCGGCGCGATGATCGCGATGACCGTCATCCTCGGCGGCTTCGTCGTCGCCGCGCACCACCCCTACGCCGCGGCCCTCGGCGCGTTGCTGGTCGGCGGCTCCGGAGCCGCGCTCGCTCCCGGTCTGCAAACCCGCCTGATGGACGTCGCCGCCGACGCCCAGACGCTCGCCGCCGCCCTCAACCACGCCGCCCTGAACATCGCCAACGCCGCGGGGGCCTGGCTCGGCGGACTGGTCATCGCCGCGGGCCTCGGTTACACGGCCCCGGCCCTGGTCGGGGCCGCCCTGGCCGCATCAGGCGTGTTGCTGTTCACAGTGACGGTGTGGGCAGCGCGCGGATCGCGGCCGGGTAGCAAGGTCATCGAGCCGGCGAACGCGGTAGCGCCCATCGCGCGGGCGCGTCGGTCCGGACAGGACTAGTCGACGCGGCGTGCTGCGAGTACGCGGCCCGCGATCTCCTGTAGGTGCGCGGCGGCGCGGCGCCAGCGGCGGTGGGCGCGTTCGGTGTCCGGGTCGATGAAATTGGAGATCAGGATGCCGCGCAGGGCGTCCATGGCCGTGTAGACGAAGTCGCGCGCCTCCTTGCGGCGCACGTCGTCCGGCACGACACGGGCGACCGCCAGCAAGACGGCGTTGTTGACGAACGGCTCGACCTTCTCCATCGCCGCGGCCAGCACCGGATCGGTCCGCCCCGCCACCCACAGTTCGACGGTCGCGATGAACAGCGGGCCCTGGTGGAGGTCCCATAGGAACTCCAGCACCGCTGCCACCGGATCGTCACCGGCTTCGACCCGGGACATCTCCCGCATGGCGGTCTCGGCGCGCAGCTGCGCCAGATGGCTGATCGCGGCCACGACCAGATCGGTTTTCGAGCCGAAGTGATGCACTTGGGCCCCGCGGGTCACCCCGGCGCGTTCGGCCACCCGCGGTGTAGTCGTCCCCGAGTACCCGTACTCGACCAGGCAGTCCACCGTCGCGTCGAGCAGCCGGGTGCGCATCTCGGAGCTGCGCTGCTCCTGCGTCCGGCGCTGCTGCTTGACGACTACGCTCCTGGCCATCGCTCGATCCTACACTTACATACAACACTGTATGTTCCGGCTGCCGGGCTGAAGGTGCCGATATGTCGGGGGCGAGAGATCGGCGTGACCTCGGTCGTGCGCCGCGTTCCCTCGGGCGAATTCCGAAGAAGCTGTTGGAGCTGAGTGCTAGCGCCGGTTCCGAGAACAAGCATGTCTCACTGTATGTAGCAGGAGGGCTGTAAACACCTGGTTGTTCGGTCAGTTGTCGGGGCTGCCGAACGGGCTCTTGCTCACTTACATACAAATATGTATGTTTGTTTTCAGCTCGTTCCGGGTGCGCACTGCGGCGCCCACACAATCTGAGGAGTTCGATGGCGAACAAGGTCTACGTCGTCGGTGTCGGGATGACGAAGTTCGAGAAGCCGGGCCGACGGCAAGTCGAGGAAGCCGACGGCACCACCCGAGCCTGGGACTATCCGGACATGGCCAGGGAATCGGGGAGCAAGGCGCTCGCGGACGCGGGCATCGCCTACGACCTGGTGGAGCAGGCCTACGTCGGCTATGTCTACGGCGAATCCACCTCCGGCCAGCGTGCCGTCTACGAACTCGGGATGACCGGCATCCCGGTGGTCAACGTGAACAACAACTGCTCCACCGGCTCCACGGCGCTGTACCTCGCGGCGCAGGCGATCCGGGGCGGACTGGCGGAATGCACGCTGGCGCTGGGCTTCGAGAAGATGCAGCCCGGCTCGCTCGGATCCACCTGGGACGACCGCGAGCAGCCCATGGCCAAGCACGTCATGGCGCTGGCCGAGATCTCCGAGGTGCTGTTTCCGGTGGCGCCGTGGATGTTCGGCGCCGCGGGACGCGAGCACATGAAGCAGTACGGCACCACGGCCGAGCACTTCGCCAAGATCGGCTACAAGAACCACAAGCACTCGGTGAACAACCCGTACTCGCAGTTCCAGGATGAGTACACCCTCGACGACATCCTCGCCTCGCGGATGATCTACGACCCGCTCACCAAACTGCAGTGCTCGCCGACCTCCGACGGGTCGGGCGCGGTCATCCTGGCGAGCGAGGATTTCGTCGACGCCCACGACCTCGCCGGGCAAGCGGTGCAGATCGTCGGCCAGGCGATGACCACCGATTTCGCCTCGACCTTCGATGCGACCGCGAAGAACCTCATCGGCTACGACATGAACGTCCAAGCCGCGCGGAAGGTCTACCAGCAGGCGGGACTCGGCCCGGAGGACTTCCAGGTGATCGAGCTGCACGACTGTTTCTCGGCCAACGAACTGCTGCTCTACGAAGCCCTCGGCCTGTGCGGCGAGGGCGAGGCGGGGCAGCTGGTCGACGACGACCAGACCACCTACGGCGGCAAGTGGGTGGTGAACCCCTCCGGCGGCCTGATCTCCAAGGGACATCCGCTCGGCGCGACGGGTCTCGCGCAGTGCTCGGAGTTGACCTGGCAGCTGCGCGGCACCGCGGACAAGCGTCAGGTGGACGGCGTCACCGCCGCCCTGCAACACAACATCGGCCTCGGCGGCGCGGCCGTCGTCACCGCCTACCAGCGCGCCGACCGCTGAACCGCGGCCCGGTCCGCGGACGAACTCGACGAGGAGTGCAACCCATGGGACACATCGAAGCCACCAAGGACGTCAACGCCACGCCCGAGGCGCTGTGGGCGGTCGTCGCCGACCCACAGACCTGGGACAAGTGGTTCACCATCCACGAGCGCTTCATGGAGGAGCCGCCCGCAGTACTGAGCGAGGGCGCCCAACTGGTCGCCAAGATCGTGATGCTCGGCATGGCGAACAAACTGGAGTGGACCATCGTCTCGGTGGACGCGCCGCACAAGCTGACCCTCGGCGGCACCGGCATGGCCGGGGTGAAGACCGAGTTCACCTTCGACATCCGGCCCAACGGCGCGGGAAGCACCATCCTGGTCTCCGGTGACTTCGAGGGTGCCTTGATCAAGGGCGCGCTCGGCAAAGCCGTGGAAAAGGACGGCATCAAGCAGCTGGACCGATCGCTCGAACAGCTCGACGCCCTGGCCGCAGTGGCATGAGCGGTCAGGCCCGGAGGCGGCAGCGCAGCGTGACCACGCAGGGCCCCGCTCAGGCCGGAGACGGACACGGCATGAGCGGTCAGGCCCGTTCCGATACGGCCGCGGCCCGTGTGGTCGAGTTCGATGACAGCGGTCTGGAATCCTGGTGCGACGAGGAACGTTTCGAGGTCACCGCCGAGCGCGTCGCGCAGTACGCCGCCGCGACCAACGATCCGATCGCCGCGCATCTGGCCGGAACGGTGGCGGGGCCGGTCTTCGCCATCGTCCCGGTTTTCGAGGCCATGATGATGCCGGTCATCGATGTCGCCCCGATGGACATCTTCGGCCGGGTGGTGCACGGGGAGCAGGACTTCCACTTCCACCGCGCGATCCGGCCCGGCGACCTGCTGGTGTCGCGCGCCAAGGCGATCGGCTACACCAGCCGCCCCAACGGGACCACGATCACCATCCGCATCGAATGCCGCACCGAGGCGGGCGAACCGGTCAACGAGCAGTACCTGACCGCGTTCTTCCGCAATATCGACGCGGGTAGGACGGTGGGCGAGGCCGCTCCTGCGCACAAGTTCGACGAACGCCTACGTGAGCAGGCGCCGGTCGCGGTGGTGGCGCAGCACGTCGATGACGACCAGACCTTCCGCTACGCACCGGCTTCCGGCGATCCGGTGCCGCTGCACCTGGACGAGCAAGTCGCCGAGGACGCCGGACTGCCCGGCATCATCGCGCACGGGTTGTGCACCATGGCGTTCGCGTCCTGGGCGGTGCTCACCGAGGTCGCGGACTCGGATGTGCACCGGCTCAGGCGATTCGCGGTGCGCTTCGCCAAGCTGGTCTTCCCCGGCGACGACCTGGAGACCCGCATCTGGAAGGCCGGTTCGGCCGACGGCGTCACCCGCTACGCCTTCGAGACCGTGCGCGGCGACGACGTCGTGCTCAGCGACGGACTGGCGGAGATCGCCGACTGATCCCGGTGCGGCGGCGCGGTTGCGCCGCACCTTTCCACAAGACGCCGGATTCGGCGGAACTTCAGGAGACAAACATGGGCGCACTGGCTGGACGGGTCGCCGTCATCACCGGCGCGGGCCGCGGCATCGGCCGCGAGCACGCACTGCTGTTCGCGAGGGAGGGGGCCGCGGTGGTCGTCAACGATCTCGGCGGTAGCAATGCGGGAGAGGGGACCGACTCAGGTCCCGCCCAGGAGGTGGTGCGCGAGATCGTCGCCGCGGGCGGCAAGGCGGTGGCCAACTCCGACGACGTCGCGACCTGGGACGGCGCGCAGAAGCTCGTCGAACAGGCGGTCACCGAGTTCGGCGGCCTCGACGTCGTGGTCAACAACGCGGGCATTCTGCGCGACGCCTTCATCGCGGGCATGGACGAGGCGCAGTGGGACGCCGTGATCGCCGTGCACCTCAAGGGACACGCGGCGGTGCTGCACCACGCCGCGGCGTACTGGAAGCAGCGGTCCAAGGCGGGCAACCAGCCCAAGGCCGCGGTGATCAACACCGCTTCGGCGTCGGGCACCACCCTGCCGAACGCGGGCCAGGCCAACTACGGCGCGGCGAAGGCGGGGATCGCGGCGCTGACCCTGGTGGCCGCCGAGGAACTGGGGCGTTACGGCGTACGGGTGAACGCGATCGCTCCGATCGCGCGCACCCGGCTCACCCTTGCCACTCCCGGCATGGGCGAGATGCTCGCGGCGGAGGCGGAAGCGTCCGAGGGCGAGTTCGATGCCTTCGCCCCGGCCAATATCGCCCCGCTGGTCGCCTATCTGGCCGCCGAGACCTGCCCGATCACCGGCAAGGTATTCGCGGTGCAGGGCGGCGCGATCTCCGAGCTGGCCGGTTGGCACGATGTGAAGACCATCGAGACCGAGGGTCCCTGGCTGATCGACGACATCGCCGCCCGGCTGCCCTGATCTCGGGGAACGTGAGGAGAACGACGATGTTCGAATGGTCCGAAACCGATGTGATGATCCGCGACGCCGTCCGGGCATTCATCGACAAGGAGATCCGCCCCAACCTCGACGCGCTCGACAGCGGTGAACTGCCGCCGTACCCGATCATCCGGAAGCTGTTTCGCGAGTTCGGTATCGACGCGCTGGGCGGCGAGGCGGTGCAGAAGATGCTCGCCAAGCAGGCGGCGCGGGAGGCCGCCGCGGCCGCAGGGGAGCCGAAGCCGGAGAAGAAGGAGAAGGCATCCGGCGGCAGCCCGTTCGCCGGACAGGAATCGCTGATGGCGGTGCTGATCGGGGAACTGTCCGGGGTGTGCATGGGCTTGGTCACTGCGCTGGGTGTGAGTATCGGTCTCGGCGCGACCACGATCATGTCCCGGGGCACGCTCGCGCAGAAGCAGCGCTGGCTGGAGGACATCGTTACGATGCGCAAGGTCGCGTCGTGGGCGATCACCGAACCGGATTCCGGGTCCGACGCTTTCGGTGGCATGAAGACCTACGTCAAGCGCGACGGCGAGGACTACCTGCTCAACGGTCAGAAGACCTTCATCACCAACGGCCCCTACGCCGACGTGATGATCGTCTACGCGAAGCTCGACGACGGAGCGAGCGGCGACAAGCGCGACCGCAAGGTGCTCACCTTCGTGCTGGACAAGGGTATGCCGGGGCTCACCCAGGGCAAGCCGTTCAAGAAGATGGGCCTGCACGCCTCCCCGACCGGTGAGCTCTTCTTCGACAACGTGCGTGTCGGCCGGGACCGGCTGCTCGGCGAGACCGAGGAGCACAAGGGCGGCGACGGACGCGAAAGCGCCCGCTCCAGCTTCACCGCCGAGCGCATCGGCGTCGCCTTCATGGCGTTGGGCATCATCAACGAGTGCCATCGGCTGTGCGTGGACTACGCCAAGAACCGCAAGCTCTGGGGGCAGGAGATCGGACGATTCCAGCTGGTCCAGCTGAAGCTGGCGAAGATGGAGATCGCGCGGATCAACGTGCAGAACATGGTGTTCAACACCCTGGAGCGAGGCCGGGCCGGCAAACCGCCGACGCTGGCCGAGGCGTCGGCGATGAAGCTGTACGCCTCCGAGGCGGCCACGGAGGTCGCGATGGAAGCGGTTCAGCTCTTCGGCGGCAACGGCTATATGACCGAGTACCGCGTGGAGCAGCTCGCGCGCGACGCGAAGTCCCTGATGATCTACGCGGGCAGCAACGAGATCCAGGTGACGCACATCGCGAAAGGTCTTCTCTCGCAGTAGTTTCCTGAGCTGCTGCGTCCGGGAGGCATCGCCGCCTGGACGCAGCGAACCCGACGTCCCAGTTCCGGCTACGAGCGAAGCGCGACCGGGCAATGCCCTCCCGGGACCGGCACGCGTCCGAGCGGCCGTGTCTGCGACGAAGTCGGTGTCGGCATTCCTCGGCGTGCTACGACACCGGCGAACCGCGGCGTGGTCGCCCCATCGGGCCACCATGTGGCGCGGAACCTCGGGTCGTGCGACCACCGCCCCACGCCCCCACTCCAGCTCGACTCCCGGTTTCGAGCGAAGCGAGACCGAGCATCGTCCGTTCGCGGCCCGGCTCGCGTCCGAGTGGCCGCCGCGTCCGCGACGAAGTCGCCAGCGGCGGTCGCTCGGACGCGAGCCACAAGGGGGCCGCGAACACCCAGCGCCGCAGGCGCTGGCGAATTACACAGCGCGCAGGCGGGTGCGGCTGGCGTACACGTGCTCGGCGATCAGGGTGGCGATGCGGTCGGGCGCTTCCAGCATCGGTACGTGACCGACGCCGTTGACCAGGATGCGGTCGGCGGATTCGGGGAGTTCCTTCAGGTAGCGGCGCGCGTAGACGCGGTTGGGGATGACCCGGTCGTACTCCGACAGCAACAGCCGGACCGGCGTCCGCAGAGTGGACAGGTCCTCTTGTTCCGGCGCTCGCAACGCGCCGAGAATCATCGGGATCATCGCCGGGCAGTGCAGTGCGGCGGCGAGGGCGGCGGCAGCGTCGCGCCGGGACACCGCTGCGGCGTGCTTGGTCAGCGCGAGCAGTGCGATGCGCCGGGCGAGTGGATTGCCGATCGCGAATCCGCCCAGGCGTTTGCCGATTTCGACCAGCGGCACCAGGGAGAGGAATTTCAGCTTGATCCGCCATTGGGTCAGCGACGGCGCGTGCCAGCCGCCTGTCGGTGCGATGAGCGTCAATGTGCGGGCACGTCCGCGGCGGGCGAGTTCCACGCCGACCCGGCCGCCGAGCGAGTTGCCCGCGATATGGCAGGTGCGCCAGCCCAATTCGTCGAGCTGATCGCAGATCTGGTCGGCGAGCGCGTACACGTCGATGGACCGGCCGTCGGCGGGTGCGCCGCCCCAGTGGCCGGCGAACGCGGGCGCGAACACCTCGCAGTGCGTCGACAGCCGCGCCGCGGTCTGTTCCCAGGAGTGCGGCGACATCATGAATCCGTGCAGCAACAGCAGGGGGTCGCCGGAACCGAGATGTAATGCCTTGATCGGCTGGGGCTGGTCTGCCCGAGTGGAGCCGCGAGCGGCGGCGGAGGACTGGGAGGCGTCAGACGACATCGTCATCACCCCTTCCTGGACGGCGGTGTCCGGGGGACTTCATCAGACCAGCATTGTACGGTCGTGGAGTGCCGTATATCTCGACAGTGAACGTGAACGGTGTCCGCGCGGCCGCGGGCAAGGGGCTGCTGGCCTGGCTCGCGGCCACCGAGGCCGACATCGTTTGCGTGCAGGAGACCCGCGCCACCGACGAACAGGTCAGGGCCGCATTGGCGCCCGCGCTCGACGCGGGATGGCAGCTATGGCACGCCGAGCCGGAGTCCAAAGGACGGGCCGGAGTCGGCATCCTGTCCCGGAAGGCGCCGAAGGCTGTGCGAATAGGTTTCGGCAGCACTGAATTCGCGGCCGCGGGGCGGTATCTCGAGGCCGACTTCGACGATCTCACCGTGGCGAGCGTCTATGTGCACTCCGGTGACGCGGGCACCGTGCGCCAGGACGAGAAGTATCGCTTCATGGCCGAACTCGGCGCCTACCTCACCGCGCGAACCGGGGATTTCGTGGTCGCGGGGGACTGGAACATCGCGCATACCGAGCGTGATCTGAAGAACTGGAAGGGCAACCTGAAATCGGCCGGGTTCCTCCCGCAGGAGCGAGCGTGGATCGATGAACTCCTGGCGGCGGGATACGTCGACGTGGTGCGCGGCCTGCATCCCGGGGTCGACGGCCCGTACAGCTGGTGGTCCTACCGAGGTCGAGCGTTCGACAACGACAGCGGCTGGCGCATCGACGCGGTTTACGCAAGAGGGGGTATCGCATCCCGCGCTGTGTCGGCACGGGTGGAGCGTGCAGCGACATACGCCGAGCGTTGGTCTGACCATGCTCCGGTCACGGTGAAGTTTGCGGAGAAGGTTCCCGAACTCCTGACCAGCGAATACCCGCTGCGCGGTCACGGTCACGGTCGGGGCTTACGGGCGTCCAGCGCCTTGCGGATCAGCTCCCGTGCTGCTTCACCGGTCACGGACTGACCGGCCAGAACATCGAACGTCCGGTGATACACCGCTATCTCTCGCGGCTGAGTGATCGACAGCTCTGCTGTGATGTTCTCGACCAGGACACGGCTCGAATCGAACATCAGAAACGACGTGGTAGCCGTCTCGAACGCTGCCAGTATCGGCACGATTCCGAGCGTCACACGTGGCATACCTTGGACAGCTAAGAGCCGGTCGAGCTGGCCGACCATCGTCTGACCGTCGCCAACGGTGGTGTACAACGCTTGTTCACCAATGACGAAGTGGAACAAGTGATCCCGCTGATACAAGACTTGTTGCCGCTGCATCCGCTTGGATACCCCCGCGTCCAGATCGTTCGGAATCTGCTGGAACTCGATCACCTTCCGCAGGATGCCCGCCGCGTAGTCGGCGGTCTGTAGAAGACCGGGAACCAAGACCGGTTCAAACGATCGGATGATCCGAGCTTCGGATTCCCACTTGATCGACGCTTGCTGTCTGCGCTTGGTTCCGGTACCGAGAATCTTCCGCCATTCGAGGTACGCGGTATCTATGCTCTGCCGCGCCGCGTGGAGGTCTGCTAGTTGGCCACCCGCGTTGCAGTGTCGGCAGTACGCCGAAATGTCCTCTAAAGACGGCCGTATCCGTCCGTACTCGATCTTTGAGACCTTGCTAGGGTCCCATCCGCTACGGCGTGCCAACTCAGCACCGGACAACCCAGCAGCAACACGAATACCGCGGAGTTGTGCCCCGAGATATTCGCGCTGCTGGTCAACTGAACCGGTCACTGTGTGACGTACTCCGGAAACGGAGTGGCGAGAGACCAGAACCGGGCTCGGAGCCCGCGACAGTACGCGGCAATGTGCGGGTCGGTGGTTACCGCACCGGACCAGCCTCCGGACTCCCCGAACGCTGAGAAGACCACTGTTTCGTCATCAAGTAGCCAATAGTCATCCGAAGGGACTTCCCCGGCATGATGCCGGGGCAGATACCGAATGTCTTCGCCTGCCCGTACGTTGAGCGCTGCCACGGCAAGTGCGAACCGGGTGTAGTCGGTGTGCGGTTCGGTGACGATTCGTACCCGTGTGACCGCTACGCCCCGGCTGGTCGTCTCCTGTATCAGCTCGGTCCACGGCTGGAACCATGCGTAGTCATCCGGCTCGTCTGCCAGGAATCGCCGGAACGGCTCATGCTCGTTCGGTTCGGCGTACGAGTCGAGCACTTCGAGGTGAAACGCTTCCCGCTTGCAGGTCCGGAGTAGGTCCGGGAACCCTTCATCGGGCACTAGCTGCACCGTAGAACGTCCTTTCTAGCTTCGGAACCTCGATAGCGGTTTCGTCGTCGGCAATGTCGAGCTGTGCGAGTAGTTCCGGTTCGGTGACCGGCCGACCGGTGAGCCGGAATGTTCCCCGGCCGGTGTCGGTCAACGTCGCACCGATGAACGTATCCGGTTCCAGGAAACCGAGTAGCAGGTGTGGCAACTCGACGGTGTCGGCCCGGTCTGTCTTCCATGCTTGGACGACATACCCGCCGGGGTCGTTCGCCAGCAAGGTAGGGCACCCGTTGTTGGTGCTTCCGCCTTTGCCTAGGAAACGTAACGGCATCGGTGTACCTCCAGATCGCGTCTTGCACGAGATTGCACGTACGAAACCGATTGTGGCTCAAGGATGCTGGGTACGCACTGGATATATTCGATTCCTGCACGATTGAGCACGATCGTGGACCGGCTCGGTAGGTGCTTCGTAGCGTCGGAGCTGGCCCCCGTGACATGTGCTGCGAGCCGGTCATGGGGTGCCTACCACTGGCCTACTACAGGGGTTGAAATGACCGCAGACGGAGACCAACAACGCAGGGGTACAAAGCTTTACCCGTTCCCTGGTGGTGTGTTCGAACGGTGGAATGACACCGACGACGCAGAGCCGGGCGTGTATGTCGAGTTCCACCACCCCCGGCAGTCGTGTAACGACGCTCGGGCGTTCGGCCCTGGTGAAGCGGAACGACTCGGTTTGGTGGACGACGAGACGGAGCCCGCCTGATGGGGTTGTTCGTAGCGTTCGCTGTTCCGCTGGTCGCGTTCTTCGCGGTGGTGTTCTGGCCTCAGCGGATACCGGAAGAGAGGCGGGAACGGATCGAACGTGAAGATACGCGTCAGCAGGGCGGTATGTAGATGACTGGCGAGGATCTTCCGGATCGCGATTCCGGTACGAGATTGGGTCTGTTTCTTCTCTCCAACTTTGACGAGTGGGAGCCTCCAACGCCCGATCTTCTAGAGCGAGTTATGTCCGGACTGACATCGAAATCGGGGGAAACCGTTGAAAACCATCATTGGGCTTATCGCTGTGGCCGTGCTGATCGGCATGAGTCCAGCGGCTACCGGCATGGCCCGCGCTGCCCGCAGTTGCGGTTTCGAGTTCACGCACTCGGTGCCGACAGTGCTACCGCCCCAGATCACGGGGGACGGTATTGCCGCGTGTGATGTCCCGCCGGACGAACACGTAGTCGTCTTGGCATTGCAGCACGAGGAGGGCGGCCGGTGGGAGATTGCCTCTACCCGAACCGATTCCACTATTCCACCGCCGTTCCGGGGCGGTGGACACTCCTACACGGTGTCGGCCGCGTGCTACGCCGGGAAGTGGCGCGTCAGCGTCGGTATACGCGGCAAGATTCAGGGGAACCAGTTCACCTATAACACCGCATCCGGCACGGTAGAGGTACCGCCCTCCAAGTGCCCCAACCGGTTCTGACCAGAGGAGCGGCATGTCCAGCACGGAACCCCCCGGCGCACTCGACAAGGAAACCTCGGTGCGGCTGCGCGACCAGCTCCAACAGATCACAGAGGAAGCGGGCCGGTACCTCGGTCCGGAGCACCGGGCCATAGCCGCACTGGTTCAAGCTGCACGGGAGCTGGCCGCAGCCACCTTGCCCAAGTCGGGGCAGTACGCCGAGTACACACCGGACGAGTGAGCCCGGAGGGAAATTGAGACGCCGGAACCCCCAGAGTCCGATCTGGGGGCACCGGTACGTAGCCCGACCAAGAACGCGTCTTAGACGACCGCACCAACCGGTCGAGTCTCCGCACCACAATCACGTCGAATTCGTGGTGCCGGTTCTTCAGCCAGTTGCCTAGCTCCGGCCGATCGAACGGTGAGTACTTGGTAGCGGACACATCGAGGTCGGTTGCTACCCCGGCTTCAGTCCACCCCCGAGCTTGCACGGCGCTGCGTCCGTGCTCTAGCTGCCGGACAGGTGACGTAGATTCGTCAGTCATGACGGATAGCCGCGCCGCCAGCAAGGCGCGTAACGGGGTCTGCATTCCGGTTCCTTCCCTGTTCCAGGGTGGTTCTAGGGTTCGTAGAACCGAGTCGATCCGATGGCGCGTCGACTATCAACTGGCGCGGGGCGATCTATCCACCCGGGCCAAGGAGGCGGTGGTCGAACGCGCCGCTGCCTATGACCAGCGGTGGTCCGACCACGCGCCCGTCACGGTGCAGTACCGATGAACGGGTGGTCGATCAAGCGCGGCCTGGGCGTACCGGGTGCGGTCGCGGCGGTACTGATCGGCGTGGTGTTCGCGCTGTACGACAGCGGTGGCTCGGCCACTCGGACGAGTCGGTCGACCACCGTCGCGGCGAGCACCGTCACGCCGACCGCCGCACCGCGCGCTGGGGAGACCGCGTCGCCGGTCACCCAGGCCGTCGGCGTCCCGGAGCGGGCGTACGCCACACTGCGGGAGATCGACGCGGGCCGGTGGCCCGGCTCGGCGAACGCCCCGGGCACCAAAGGCGGTGAGCGGTGGATGAATCGCGGCGGCGATCTGCCCGCCACCGACGGCTCGGGTAAGCCGATCACCTATCAGGAATGGGACGTCAATCCCAAACAGCCCGGTCGGTCCCGCGACGCCGAACGCATCGTTACCGGCAGCGACGGCTCGGCCTGGTACACCGGCGACCATTACAAGACCTTCACGAGGATGCGCTGATGACAAAGACGGTCACGTTGTCGCAGTTCCTTGCCCGGCCCGACGCCGAGGACGCGCCGCCGGGCGCCGAGCTGGCCCCGCCGCGCGTCACCTTCGGCACCCTCGCGGTCGATGCCGCCGAGTTCAGCGGGGTGCGAGACAAGGCGCCATCGGGCTACCTGGTGCGCGAGGTCCGCGGCGCCAAGATGCCCACCACCGCCCGCCTGTTCGACGAGTTCGCGGCCGCGTTCCAGTTCCCCTACTACTTCGGCGAGAACAAGGACGCGTTCGACGAATGCCTGCGTGACCTGGACGATTTCCTCGGTGAAGGGGCTGGATACGTCGCCGTGGTACGCGAGTCGGCCGGACTGCTCGCCGACGAGCCGATCGAGCGCGACTGGTTCGCCGAGGCCATGCGCGACTGCGCGGCCTACTGGTCGCGACGGGACGTGCTCTTCCGGGTGGTCCTGCAGGGCGACGCCCCCGACCTCGAAGACGTTTCCCTGCGCATGTGACCAGGGCGGTCAGCGCAGTTTGGCCGCCAAGTCCTCGCCGAGCAGGACGAACACGTCAACCGTGTGCTCGATCAGTTCGTCGCGCGTGAGGTCGAGGTCGCCTTGGAGCCAGGCGGTCAGCGTCTGCACCAGCCCTCCGACCAGATACAGGGCGCGGAAGTCGATCGCCGGGGCCGGAGCCGAGTCGGGCATCCGGTAGAAGTCGGTGCCTTCGGCGGCCACCATCCGCGCGAACGCTCGCACCGTCTCGGTGGTGCGGGCGCGCAGTTCCGGCGTCGCCATGCCCGCGATCAGGGCGGCTCGGGCCTTGCGCGGGTCGTCGGTGAGCAGGTGCACGCCAGCGGTGATCGCGGCGTGTGCGGTCGCGCGGGTGTCCGGCGCGGCGGTGCGCACGGCCGTGAGGATGGCCGCGGCGAGTTCCTCGGCGATCCCGTCGATCAGGGCGGTGAGCACGGCGTCGCGGCTGTCGAAGTTCTCGTAGTAGTAGCGCTCGTTGAGGCCGGCCCGCGCGCACAGTCCCGACACGGTCAGTTTCGACAACCCCTCCGTGCCGATGATTTCCAGCGCCGCCTCCAGCAACGCCGCGCGCCGCTGTGCCCGGCGCTCCGCAGCGGAGATGCCTCCGTATGTTCGTTGCGCCGTCACACTTCGATTCTTACAGGTCGCCCGACCGCAGCGCCTCGGTCGGCGGCCATTCCGCCTCGTTACGGCATCCGTCGTACCTGCCTGCACGCCTCTACGGGCCTTCCGCCGCGGTGGTCGTCTTCCCGAGCGAAGCCCGACCGAGTGTGCCGACACCGCAACATTCTGGCAGAGGGTATTGCCAGAAAAGTCGATTCTGGTGGATGCTATTGCCAGATGCTCTCGATGAGGAGGCGGCGATGTCCGAGCCCGGCTATTTCAGTGACCACTCGATGGTTCGACGGGTGATGAGCAAGCGTGCGGTGGGTCTGACCTATGGCTTGCGCGCGCTGGTGATCGGCGCGGTGCACCCGCTGCTCTACGTCGGCACCGCGGAGAACACCGAGCATCGGACGACGCCGTACACCCGGCTCGCGCTGACGGGGCACCTGTTCGAGGCCGTGTTCCTCGGCAGCAAGGCCGAAGCCGACCGCGCACTGTCGTTCACCAGGAAAAGGCACGTCAAGGTACGTGGCGCGCTGCCGGAGGACGCCGGAGCCCGCCATCCGGCGGGTAGCGGGTACGCCGCGCTCGACCCGCACCTGATGTTCATGACGATGGCGTTCACCTTCGACTCGGCCGAGGTGATGTACGACCTGCTGGTGCGCACGATGACCGATGGCGAGCGCGAGGGGCTCTACCAGGACTACGTGCGCTGGGGCGAGCTGTTCGGCATGCCCGCGGACGCGGCGCCGGGCAGCTATCGTGAGTTCCGCGCGTTCTTCGACGGCTACCTCGCCTCCGACGAGCCCTTTCTCACCGACGAGGCGCGGCTGGTCGGCTCCTATCTGGCCGGGCAGCGCGTCCCGTACTCGCGGGGCGTGCCTTTGCAGCAGGTCACCTCCGCGTTCTATCTCCTGGTGCAGGGCAGCTTGCCGCCGCGCATCCGCCGGATGTACGGGATGCGCTGGGGCATGCCGGACGAAGTCGCCTATCAGGCGCTGGGGCGTGCGGTCCGCACCGCGCACGTGTCGTTTCCGCTGGTGCCCGCGGTGCTGCGCGGCACCCTCGCCGGACCCAGCGCGCCGGTCTACAAGCTGCTGTCCAAGCGCGAACACGAACTGGTCAGCGGGGGACGGCCGAGCATGCCGGGCGTGGATCCGCGCAACTGGGTGCAGCGGAATTCGGCTTGATGAGCATGCGAAGATCGGAGTATGTCCAGTCCTGCGCCCACCCCGGCCGCCGAACGCAAACAGCGGGTCCTGTCCGGGATCCAGCCGACCAGCTCCTCGTTTCATCTCGGGAACTATCTTGGTGCGCTGCAGTACTGGGTGACCATGCAGGACGATTACGACGCGCTGTATTTCATCCCGGACATGCACGCGATCACGGTGCCGCAGGACCCCAAGGAGCTGAAGGCGCGCACCAGAGGCGCCGCCGCTCAGCTGCTCGCGCTGGGCATCGACCCGAAGAGATCCACCCTGTTCGTGCAGAGCCAGGTGCCCGAGCACGCAGAGCTGGCCTGGGTGCTCAGCTGCATCACCGGCTTCGGCGAAGCCAGCCGGATGACGCAGTTCAAGGACAAGTCGGTGAAGCAGGGCGCGGAGAACGCGACCGTCGGCCTGTTCACCTACCCGGTGCTGATGGCCGCGGACATCCTGCTCTATCGCGCTCATCAGGTGCCCGTCGGCGAGGATCAGCGCCAGCATCTGGAGCTGACCCGAAACCTGGCTCAGCGCTTCAATACTCGGTTCAAGAAGACGTTCGTCGTGCCGGAAGCGCACATCGTCAAGGGCACCGCGAAGATCTATGACCTGCAGGATCCGACCGCCAAGATGAGCAAGTCGGCGTCCACCGACGCGGGCCTGATCAATCTGCTCGACGATCCGAAGGTCACCGCGAAGAAGGTGAAATCCGCGGTCACCGACACCGAACGCGAGATCCGTTACGACCCGGAACACAAGCCCGGTGTCAGCAATCTGTTGGTGATCCTGAGTTCGCTGACCGGCACGCCGATCGTCACCTTGGAGAAGGACTTCGAGGGTAAGGGTTACGGCGAACTCAAAGCCGACGTGGCCGACGCGCTGGTCGAATTCGTCACGCCGTTGCGCGCGAAGGTGCAAGAGTACATGTCGGATCAAGGCGAACTCGACCGTGTCCTCGCGGCTGGAGCCGAGCGCGCGCGAGAGATCGCAGGCAACACCCTCGCACAGGTCTACGACCGGATCGGTTTGCTGCGTCGCTGAAACGGCTACCTCGCCTTCGCGCGGCCCAACAGGCGTCGTGTGAGGTCTCTCGTTCGAAGGGGCGAATGGTGCGGGTGATCGACAACATCAAGGCCGGGATCGAAGGCCGGATCCAGGCGCAGCCGTGGCTGGAACACTTGGTCCGTACGGTGGGGCGCTACCAGCGGCAACGAGGCGACCATTATGCGGCGGGCATCACGTATTTCACTGTGCTGTCGCTGTTTCCGCTGCTGATGATCGCTTTCGCGGTCGCGGGCGTGGTCCTGACCAACAATCCGGAGCTGCTCGCGGAATTGCAGGCCAAGATCATCGAGAACATTCCCGGCTCGTTCGGCACCCAGTTGAACGAGCTGGTGGATCAGGCGGTCCGATCGCGGGGCACCGTCGGCGTCCTGGGTCTGCTCACCGGCGTCTACAGCGGACTGGGCTGGATGGCCAATCTGCGGGCCGCGCTCACCGAGCAGTGGGAGCAGAAGTCTCCGGACGGCAATTGGCTGATGACCAAGGTCTCCGATCTGGGAGCGCTGGTCGGTCTCGGTCTCGCCTTCGCGGTGTCGCTGGGGTTGTCGGCGTTGGCGTCGAGCACCCTCGGTACGCGGCTGCTCGAAGGCGTCGGCCTCGGTGACGCGCCCGGGGCGGGCGTGCTGCTGTGGCTGTTGTCGACCTCGCTCGGCTTCCTCGCCTCCTGGGCGGTGTTCGCATGGGTCATCGCCAGGCTGCCCCGGGAACCGGTGACACTGGCCAGCGCGGTCAAGGCCGCCGCCCTGGCCGCGCTGGTGTTCGAAGTGTTCAAGATCGTCGCGTCGTTCTACCTGCGGTTGGTGCTGAACAGCCCGGCCGGCGCCACCTTCGGCTCGATCATCGGCCTGATGGTGTTCAGTTACGTCACCTACCGCATCGTCCTGTTCGCCACCGCCTGGGCCGCCACCACCGCGGAGAACGAGCCGGAAGCGGAGATTCCCGCACCCGCGCCCGCCGTGATCGCGCCGAGGGTCGGCGCACGCGATATATCGATGGGTGTCGGCGCCGCGTTCTTCGGCGCGGGTGCGCTTGCCGCGCTCGCTCTTTCGGGATTGCGACGGTTGCCCGGGCGTCGATGATCAGCCGGTCGGCGGTGCCAGGCGCCTCGTGCCCCGCCGGGATCAGCGTCGGCGGTTGGCCTGCCGTGCTCCCAGCAGTAGAGCGATGACCAGGACGAGACCGCCGACGATCAGCACGGTTCTGGCACCGCTGCGGCGATCCTCGGCAATGGGCATGGCGGACGGGTCGCTCCCCGGCGAGGGGGCCGCCAGGTCGGTTCCCGGCGCCGGAGGCGCGGCCAGGACGACCGAGCTCTGCTTGCGCTGGGGTACCACCGCACCGGGCAGGTTGCCGATCGAGGCGCTGCGGGGCAACGCGAATCCGTAGTCGAGCAGCCGGACGGCCTGTTCCCATGGCCGGATCGGGCGTACCTCGGCCTGCAGCAGGGTGACGGCGAGCCTGCGGCCGTCGCGCTGGGCGGCGGCCACGAACGTCTGGCGCGCGTCGTCGGTGAAGCCGGTCTTGCCGCCGAGGGCGCCGTCGTAGTTGTAGAGCAGCTGGTTGTCGTTGCCGATGGGATATCCGGGGCGATCGGTGTCGCCGGGGATGTCCGGGTCGGCGGGGTAGCCCGGGAAATCGGCCTGCTGCGTGTGGATCAGCTCGGCGAACAGCGGGATCGTCATGGCTTCACGGAACAGCACAGCCAAGTCATAGGCCGAGGTGCTCATCCCGGGGCCGTCCAGACCGGAGGGGGTCGCGGCGCGAGTGTCCATGGCGCGCAACGATTTCGCCAGTTCGTTCATCTTCGCGACGGTCGCCGCGTCGCCGCCTAGTTGCGCGGCGATGGCATGCGCCGCGTCGTTGCCCGAGGCCATGATCAGCGCCTGCATGAGCTGCCGGTTCGTATAACGGCCGCCGGGGCCGATGCCCACCCGGGTGCCGTCGACATCGGCGTCGGCCTGCGTGCCGATGACGACCTTGTCGAGATTCAGGGTGCGCAGCGCCAGCGTGGCCAGCAGCACTTTGATCGTGCTGGCGGGCCGGTAGCGGCCGTGCGGGTCTTTCGCCGCCAGCACCTCCCCGGTGTCCAGATCCGCCACCAGCCAGGCCGTCGCCGAAATGTCCTGCGGCGCGGGCGGCACGGCTTTGGGGAGCACGACGCCGCATTCACCGAGGCGGGGCCCGCCGATCGGAGGGGAGGGAATCGGCAGCGGCGTGGGAGTCGGCTGTCCGGGCGCGGGCACCTCGGAGGCGTCGATCGGTGGGGGCGGCGATGTCTTCTGCGGGCAGCCGTCGGTGTTCGGGGTCGTGAACGGCGTGGTGGTGCTGGGCGCCGCCAGGGACGGCACGGCCGTCGCTGCGATCGCGGCGACGGCGAGCAGGCCGCCCGCGCACACCAAGGCGCGGCGCCGGAAGTCCGTGATCTTCATCGGGAGTGAGCCTAGCGAGGGATCCACGCGACGACCGCATATGTGCACCTTCCGAGCCGGAAGGTATTGACACCAACACTCAAATGATAGTTACTATCAAAAAGGGGTAGCTACCATTTGGAGGAGATCATGAGAACCGGCCCGACCCGCCGCTGGCTCGCGCTCGGCGCGCTCGCGGTCGCGATGCTGACCATCGGGCTCGACGTCACCGTCCTGACCGTGGCCTTGCCCACCCTCGCCGTCGACCTGAACGCGAATACGGCTGCGCTGCAGTGGTTCAGCAGCGCATACACGCTGGCGCTCGCGGCCGTGATGTTGCCCGCGGGTGCTCTCGGTGATCGCTATGGCCGCAAGAAGTTCCTGCTCGCCGCGCTGATGCTGTTCGGGGTCGCCTCCGTCGCCTGCGCCCTGGCCGGCTCGCCCGGCCAGCTCATCGCGGCCCGGGTCGCGCTCGGGGTGGGCGCGGCGGCGATGATCCCGCTGTCGATGTCGGTCTTGCCCGACATGTTCCCCGACCAGGTGGAACGGCAGCGTGCGCTCACCATCTGGATCACCTCGACCGCGATCGGTCTTCCGCTGGGACCCGTCGTCGGTGGATGGTTGCTGCGCAACTTCTGGTGGGGGTCGGTGTTCCTGATCAACGTGCCGATGGTGGTGATCGGCGCGCTGGCCGTCGCCGCGCTGGTGCCGGAATCGCAGAGCCCGCACCGTTTTCGCATGGATCTGCCCGGTGTCGTGCTGTCGGTCGCGGGCATGCTCGGGCTCACCTACGGCTTCATCCGGGTCGGCGAGAAGGGCTGGGGTGACGGCCCGGCCTGGGCGATCATCGCGGCCGGTGTGCTGCTGATCGGCGTTTTCCTGGCCTGGCAGCGCAGAACGGCGCACCCGCTGATCGATCTCGGGTTGTTCGCCGCACCCGGGTTCCGTTCGGGGGTGGCCTTTTCCATCGTGGTGAACTTCGCCATGTTCGGCATGTTCTTCACCGTTCCGCAGTACTTCCAGGCGGTGCTGGGCGTGGACGCGCTCGGTAGCGGGCTGCGACTGCTTCCGCTGATCGGCGGGATCGTGGTGGGCAGCAGGCTGGTGGACAAGGCGCTGGTGAAGCTGGGCATCCGCGTGGTGATCACCACCGGGTTCGCCCTGCTGGCGGGCTCACTGATGCTGGGTGCGCTGACCAAGGTGGACAGCGGGTACGGTTTCGCGGCGCTGTGGCTGACGCTGCTCGGCGCCGGAATGGGCTTGGTGATGCCCGCGGCCATGGGCGTGGCGATGGACGACCTGAGCGCGGAGCGTTCCGGCTCCGGCTCCGCGCTGCTGCAGGCGTTGCGCCAGGCGGCGGGCACTATCGGCGTCGCGGTGCTGGGCACCGTGCTGTCCACCCGCTACCGGTCGGAACTCGGCGCGTTGAATCGTGAGCCGATCGCCGACGGCGTCAACGCGGGCGTCGCCACGGCACAGCAGTTGGATGATCCAGCGATGCTGCACCAGGTGCAAGAGGCGTTCCTGGGCGGCATGAGCGCGATGCTGTGGGCCTGCGCCGCGCCGTGCTTGCTGGCAGCAGTGCTCACAGTCGTGTTCGTCCGCACGCGACCCGGCCGGGTGCCGGAGCCTGGTGGGGCAGAATCGATGCATGTCGGTTGAGCTACCCGCGAAGGGGACGGCGCAGGGTCTGCGCGAGCGGAAGAAGGAACGGACCCGCCGCAGCATTCGTGTCGAAGCCTTCCGGCTGTTCCGAGAACAGGGCTACAACGAGACCACGATCGAGCAGATCGCGGCGGCCGCCGAGGTCTCGCCCAGCACCTTCTTCCGCTATTTCCCGACGAAGGAACAGCTCGTTCTCGCCGACGATCTCGATCCGATGATGCTCGAGGCGCTACGACGGCAGCCGCGCGACGTGTCCCCGCTGACGGCCTTCCGTGGCGCGGTCGTCGAAGTCTTCTCGAGCCTCCCCGCCGCCGAACTCGCCTTCGAGCAGGAGCGCCAAGCGCTGCTGTATCACGTACCGGAGCTGCGATCGGCGATCGGATTGGAGATCGTGCGCAGCATCGATCTGCTCGCGAACCTGTTGGCAGATCATGTGGGCCGCTCCGCCGACGACTTCGAGATCCGGGTGGCGGCGGGTGCGGTGGCGGGCGCTGCCTTGGCCATCTCGACGATGACGCCGATGAACGTGGAGAACATCACTCGCGCACTGGACTTACTGGAGGCGGGCCTGCCACTGCGGCTGGATCACAAGTCCTGAGTCTCCGTCGGCGGATCTACGACGCCCCGGCGGCGCTGGTCTGCCGTAACCGATCGGGTGTGTCGTCGTCCATGGTCGCGAAGAAGCCGCCGATCACGTCTTCGATCTCGGCGATCGAGTCCGCGCAGTAGAGAATCGGCTGGTAGTGCGTGATGTCGTAGGTCGCGGTCCCCATCTGGGCGATGTCGAGCGGGCGCAGCTGCGCATGCCGGAACTCCTCGATCTCCCCGTAGGAGGACAGCAGCCCCGCGCCATAGCAGCGGACCTCGCCGTGTTCGCGGACGACGCCGAACTCCATCGAGAACCAGAACACGTCGGCGAGGAACTTCAGCGCGCGGTGGGTGCTCAGCCGCGCGACCGCCGCGCCGACCGTCGCGTAGATCGCCGCGAAGCGTGGACTGGCGATCTGGTTGGCGTGCCCGATGATCTCGTGGATGGCGTCCGGCTCCGGCGTGTACAACGGCGCCGAATGATGCCGGATGTATTGGGTGGAGTGGAAGATCCGATCGGCGAAGGAACCGAAGAACTCCCGCAGCGGCACCAGGCCCGCGGCCGGGGCATAGCGGAACCCGGTCAGCGGTTGCAGCGCCGCGGACACCTCGTCCAATTGGGGAATGTGATCGGTGGGCAGGCACAGCGCCTCGGCGGCCGCCAGCACCTCCGCGCTGGCATAGGTGCGGTGCTTGCGGCCGAGTTCGGCCGACACGATCCGCCACACCTGCTGCTCCTCGTCGGTGTAGGCGATGTGTGGGAGCGGCTTTCCCGGTGCGTAGTCGAGCGCCAACGCGGCGATGGCATTGCGCCGGGCCCGGTAGACCGCATCGTGCACGCCGGGATGCTCCTCGCTCAGGTGCACGGTCACGTCACCATCGCCGGTGCGGGTCACCGGTGAGTACAGCTGGGCCTCGGTGAACATATCTCGATGCAAGCACCGCCGGACCCCGCCGACAACAAAAGCTCGCCCAGCTGAGCAATCTGCCTAGCTGAACGAGCTTTCTCCGTGGCATCACAGCAGTGGAAGCCGCAGGACGGGTGGCCTGCTGATCAGTGGCCGCCGTGTAACGAATGCACCACGGCATGGCCTTTGCCGCGTCCGATCATCCACTTGTTCACCGGTGTGGTCACCACGAACGCCACCGCGAAGGCGAAGGCCAGGGTGGCCCAGAACAGAGCACTGTCGAGGTGGGCGTCCATCGCGCCGGGTACGGCGAGGATCACGGCGTTGTCCACGATCTCCATGACCGTGATCGACACGGTGTCGGCGGCGAACGCGGTGCCGACCGCGGCGGCCAGCGGCAGGCCCGCGCGCAGCACGCCACGCATGGTGAACGCGTAACCGAACAGGAATGCCAGCACGATGGCCAGCGCCATCGTCGAGGTGTTGTTCCAGCCCAGCGCGGTGCCGATCACCATGCCCATGACCTCGCCGATGGCGCAGCCGGTGAGGCAGTGCAGCGTCGCCATCGCCGCCATCCGCCAGGTAGCCGGGGCGCGGTGGACGGTGTGACGGCTGATGTCGTGCGTCGCATCCGCGTGATGCGAGACGTGCTCGCTGGAAGTGTCGTGCCTGTGCTCCATGCCTGGAACTATACCCCCGTAGGGTATAGATGCAAGCCTGGAGTTCGTGATTTGCCGGACATGAGCGGGCGCTATGGCGCAAGATGGCGAAAGTATGAAGGAGGGCGCATGAAATCCGTGCGGATCGATCTCGACCAGAACTTGCTCGCCGCGGCCGCCGCCATCATGGGCACGTCGACCAGCGATGCCACCATCAACGAGGCCCTGCGCCGGATCGTTGTGCACGAGCGCCAGCTGCACAATCTGGAAAGGCTCGCCGCCAAAGTATTCGTCGGACTACACGACGTCGCCGGGGCGGACCGCTAGGCGGCTCCGCTCGACGCCCTTCGGAACGGTCGGCTAGTTGGAAGACGCGGGCCGCTGCTCGTCGTGAGCCCGCAGCCAGACGGTCTCGAACTCGTGAGCGTCGATCTGAAGTGCGGTGAACTCGGTCTCGGCATTGATCTCGTCCAACGTCGGAACGGGGATCTGCCCGAGTTCGGTCGTGCCGGTGGCGCGATCCGCGTCGGCCCAGTCGCTGTGGCCGTCGCGGAACACCTCGACCTTGCGCACCTCGAAGCCGTCGTCACCGATCTCACTGAACAACTCGACCGGCTCGTCGTCGAAGTCGTGGTGCCATTGCGCCTTCAGGTACCACATCGCCCATCAACTCCCCAGTTCGCGACCGACTCGGTGACCGAACCGCACATCTGCCAGCATATGGCGCGCTGGGCAGCGGGGTGGTGGCGCTGCGGACGGGCGGGCATACGAAGTGTCGGTGGCCGCTGGCAGAATCCCGGACACTGTTGGCGTGAGGCGAGGGGTGGGAGTCATGGCGGTCTCTCTAGTCGACGTGCCGGTAGCGCAGCGGCCGCGTGAACGGTTGCTGGCGCTGGGCCCGCATGCGCTGAGCGACGCGGAGTTGCTCGCGCTGCTGCTGCGGCAGGGCAGACGCGGTGCGAGCGCGTTGGACCTGGCGGTGGAGTTGCTGGTCGAGCACGGCGGGCTCGCCGGGCTGGCGTCGGCGCGTCCGGAGGAGCTGTCGCGCCGGGCCGGCATCGGCGTGGCCAAGGCCGCCGCGATCATCGCTGCGTTCCACCTCGGCGCTCGAGCGCGCGGCAGGCCGGACACGTCGATTCGGCTGACCAGTTCCGCCGACGTGGCCGCCGCCGCCCGTCCCCAGTTCGCGGGCGCGCGCGTCGAGCGCCTGCTCGTCCTGGTCTGCGATGCGCAGAACCGCCTGCGCCAAAAGGTCTTCGTCGCCGAAGGCGCGATCGACCAGGTCGCCGTCCCGGTCCGCGAAATCCTGAACACCGTCCTGCGCCACGACGGCCGAGCCTTCGCCATCGTGCACAACCACCCCTCCGGCGACCCCACCCCCAGCCCCGACGACCGCCGCACCACCACCCTCCTCACCGAGGCCGCCCACACCGTAGGCCTTCGCTTCCTCGACCACGTGGTGATCGCAGGGGAGAAGTGGGCCAGCGCCCCGGGGTTTCCGAGCCCTTGAATGCGGCCCTTGAACGCAACATTCACTTGATGGCACCGAAACGGGGGTCCACCACTCGCTGAGCTGGACGGCGAAGGCCGCCTTCATCGGGTGATGAAGGCGGCCTTCGGTTTTCGGCTGTGCCGGGAGGTCAGCGAGTGAAGAGCAGGGCTCGCTTGACTTCTTGGATGGCCTTGGTGACCTCGATGCCGCGGGGGCAGGCGTCGGTGCAGTTGAAGGTGGTGCGGCAGCGCCAGACGCCTTCGACGTCGTTGAGGATGTCGAGGCGCTCGCGGGCGGCTTCGTCGCGGCTGTCGAAGATGAAGCGGTGGGCGTTCACGATCGCGGCCGGGCCGAAGTAGCTGCCGTCGCTCCAGTACACGGGGCAGGAGGTGGTGCAGCAGGCGCACAGGATGCACTTGGTGGTGTCGTCGAACCGGGCGCGGTCGGCCTGGCTCTGGATGCGCTCGCGGGTGGGCTCGTTACCCGTGGTGATCAGGTACGGCTTCACCGCGCGGAACGCGTCGAAGAACGGCTCCATGTTCACCACGAGGTCCTTCTCCACGGGCAGGCCGCGGATCGGCTCGACGGTGACGGTGATCGACTTGCCGCCCTTGGGCAGCATGTCCTTCATCAGCACCTTGCAGGCCAGCCGGTTGACGCCGTTGATCCGCATGGCGTCGGAACCGCAGACGCCGTGCGCGCAGGAACGGCGGAAGGTGAGCGTGCCGTCCAGGTAGGACTTGATGTAGATCAGCACGTTCAGGAAGCGGTCGGTCGACAGGACCGGCACCTGGAAGGACTCCCAGTGCGCGCCCTTGTCGTCCTCCGGGTTGAACCGGGCCACCTTGACGGTGATCATCACCGAGCCCTCGGGGACCGGAGCGGGCTTCTGCGAAGAGGGTGCTTCGGCAACAGCAGTCATCAGTACTTACGCTCCATCGGCTCGTAACGGGTCTGCACCACCGGCTTGAAGTCCAGGCGGATGTCCGAAAGGAGATCCGAGCCCTCCTTGTAGGCCATCGTGTGCCGCATGAAGTTCACGTCGTCGCGGTCCGGGTAGTCCTCGCGAGCGTGGCCGCCGCGCGATTCCTTGCGGTTGAGCGCACCCACCACGGTGACCTCGGCCAGCTCGAGCAGGAAGCCGAGCTCGACGGCCTCGAGCAGGTCGCTGTTGTAGCGCTTGCCCTTGTCCTGCACGGTGATGCGCGCGTAGCGCTCCTTGAGCGCGTGGATGTCGGTGAGCGCCTGCTTGAGCGTGTCCTCGGTGCGGAACACCGAGGCGTTGTTGTCCATCGACCGCTGCAGCTCGGTGCGGATGTCGGCCACCCGCTCGTCGCCGTGCTCGCTCAGCAGCTGGGTCAGCCAGTCCTGCACCATCTGCGCCGGGTTCTCCGGCATTTCGACGAACTCGCTGCGCTGCGCGTACTCCGCGGCCGCGATGCCCGCGCGGCGGCCGAACACGTTGATGTCCAGCAGCGAGTTGGTGCCCAGACGGTTGGCGCCGTGCACCGAGACACACGCGCACTCGCCCGCGGCGTAGAGGCCGGGGACGATGTCGCTGTTGTTGCGCAGCACCTCGCCGCGGATGCGGGTCGGGATGCCGCCCATCACGTAGTGACAGGTCGGGAACACCGGCACCAGTTCCTTCACCGGGTCCACACCCAGGTAGGTACGGGAGAACTCGGTGATGTCGGGCAGCTTCTCCTCGAGCACGTCCTCGCCGAGGTGGGTGACGTCGATGTAGACGTAGTCCTTGTTCGGTCCCGCGCCGCGGCCCTCCAACACCTCCAGCACCATCGAGCGGGCGACGATGTCGCGCGGCGCGAGGTCCTTGATGGTGGGGGCG
Organism: Nocardia asteroides; assembly: GCA_019930625.1. NCBI lineage: Bacteria > Bacillati > Actinomycetota > Actinomycetes > Mycobacteriales > Nocardiaceae > Nocardia > Nocardia asteroides. The sequence continues at coordinate 687,090 of CP082844.1, read as the reverse complement.
TATCGCTCCATGAACCGCTCGCCGTCGGCGTTGCGCAGGATGCCGCCCTCGCCGCGGACGGCCTCGGAGATCAGGATGCCCAGGCCGGCCAGACCTGTCGGGTGGAACTGGTGGAACTCCATGTCCTCCAGCGGCAGGCCCTTGCGGAACACGATCGCCATGCCGTCACCGGTCAAGGTGTGCGCGTTCGAGGTGGTCTTGTACATCCGGCCCGAGCCGCCGGTGGCGAACACGATCGACTTGGCGTGGAAGACGTGGATCTCGCCGGTGGCCAGCTCGTAGGCGACCACGCCGGTGGCGACCGGACCGCGATCGGTCTCGGTGAGCACCAGGTCCAGCACGTAGAACTCGTTGAAGAACTCCACGTCGTGCTTGACGCAGTTCTGGTACAGCGTCTGCAGGATCATGTGGCCGGTGCGGTCGGCGGCGTAGCACGCGCGGCGGACGGGAGCCTTGCCGTGATCGCGGGTGTGTCCGCCGAAGCGACGCTGGTCGATCTTGCCTTCGGGCGTCCGGTTGAACGGCAGGCCCATCTTCTCGAGGTCGAGCACCGCGTCGATGGCCTCTTTGGCCATGATCTCCGCGGCGTCCTGGTCGACGAGGTAGTCACCACCCTTGACGGTGTCGAAGGTGTGCCATTCCCAGTTGTCCTCTTCGACGTTGGCCAGCGCGGCGCACATGCCGCCCTGGGCCGCGCCGGTGTGGCTGCGGGTCGGGTACAGCTTGGTCAGCACCGCCGTCCGAACCCGCGGGCCGGCCTCGATCGCGGCGCGCATGCCCGCGCCACCCGCGCCGACGATGACGACGTCGTAGCGGTGCTCCTGGACAGGACGAGCTTCCCCGGTCCCGATGGTTCGTTCGCTGCGCTCACTCATGCGAGGGGGCCTGTTCCTAACTGATGTTGGGGTCGAAGGTGAAGATGACGTAGGTGCCCACGCCCATGATCAGGATCATCGAGATGGCCAGCAGGGTCTTGAGCCAGAACCGGGTCGAGTCCTTGCGGGAGTAGTCGTCGATGACGGTGCGCAGACCGTTGCCGCCGTGCAGCTGGGCCAGCCACAACATGCTCAGGTCCCAGAACTGCCAGAACGGGCTGGACCAGCGACCGGCGACGAAGGCGAAGTTCAGTCGCTTCACGCCGCCGTCGAGCAGCAGCATGATCGTCATGTGGCCGAGCACCAGCACGATCAGCAGCAGGCCGGAGAAGCGCATGAACAGCCAGGCGTACTTCTCGAAGTTGTTGCTCGAGTGCGCGCGCGGCGAGCGGGGCAGATCCAGGCTGGCCGGACGGTCGTAGGACTTACCGAGAACAGGTGCGCTCATCTTCAGTGCTCCGTGAACAAGTAGAAGAACTGGCGCCCGACCGCCGGAACGGACAGCAGGAACCAGATCGCGAGGATGATCCAGAGCATCAGGCGCTGGTACTTCGGGCCCTTGGACCAGAAGTCCACGAGGATCACGCGGACGCCGTTGAGCGCGTGGAACAGGACGACGACGACCAGGCCCATCTCCATCAACGCCACGATGGGCGTCTTGTAGGTCTCGATCGCCTCGTTGTAGGTATCCGGGCTCACGCGCACCAAAGCGGTGTCCAGCACGTGGACGAAGAGGAAGAAGAAGATGGTGACACCGGTGATCCGGTGCAGCGCCCACGACCACATTCCGGGGTCGCCTCGGTACAGCGTCTTCCGCTTCGGCTGGGCCGGAGCTTCAATCGTGGTCATAGAGTGCGGTGCCTCCAACGTCGTTGATGGACCCGGTTGCAGGTCCGACGCCGGCGGCGTTGGGGGCGAATGCCCAGGTGGCTGTACTCCGGCCCGTCGCGGGGAACCTGAACCGATCTGTTCTGGACTCTAATCCCCCAGCAATCGCGGAACTAATTCGGCGTACCGTGCGTTGCGCGACACCCGATCGGGTTAGGCTTACCTTTCTTGATGGGTGCGGGGTTCCGTCGTGGCCCTCGCGCGGCCGTCGACGGGTCGATTCGAGAAGGGTTTCCCGCGGCGGATTTCGACTGTAATCCACTGCGTGACAGCACATTTCGAATTATTTCGGATGTCTGTGCTTCGCACTGGCGGTTTGGCCTCGGCGCTGCCGCTCTCAGTGGCCATGGCCGAATTGTGAGCGGTTGCAATGTGGAGAATGTCTCAGTCGACCTGGCTGAAACTACTCGTCGGTAATAGACAATCACGGCGGATGGCCGCTCGCAATCGCGAGGCGGAAGTGCTCTCCGTGCGCCGCGGCCTCCGGCAGTTCGATGCGCACAGGCTCGACCCGCGTCCCGGCGAAACGCGCTCCGAGCCGAGGCCCCATTCGACAGGCGATCTATCCCGACGCGGCCGAGCGCACGGCCTTCTCGTACGCCTCGCCCGCGTCGCGGACCTTGATCGCGAGGAACCGCATCCGGTCGGCGGTGAGATAGCCGTTGCGAAAGGCTGTGGAGTCCAGCTCGGCGGCCACCTGGTCCAGTGCCAGGCGCGCGAACCGGGTCTGATCCGACATGCACCAGGTTTACCAGCCGATGTCGGCAAAAATCTCGGTACACGCCGAGAGCGGACGTAACGGTCGGCGGTGCCGTCCTGGCCGGCCACTCCGATCCTTGCCGCACGCACGCCGGCTGAGACGATCCGATCGAGAAGTTCGACCGGCCCGTCGAACCGCTGAACCGACCGGAGAGGTGGCATCGCCCATGGACATCGACTGGAACAAGCTCCGTGCCAGCGCGTACGAGGCGATGGGCCGCGCTTACGCGCCCTACTCCCGGTTCCCGGTCGGCGCCGCGGGGCTCACCGGTGACCGGGTCGTAGTCGGCTGCAACGTCGAGAACGTCTCCTACGGATTGGGCCTCTGTGCCGAATGTGTGCTCATCGGTCACTTGATTTCCAGCGGAGGGGGACGTCTGGTGGCCGTCTCGGTGACGGATTCCCGTGGCGAGATCCTGATGCCCTGTGGCCGCTGCAGGCAATTGCTCTACGAGCACGGCGGGGCCGAGCTCCTGGTCGATCACAAGGGCGGCGCGGTGCCGTTGCGTGCGCTGCTGCCGGATGCGTTCGGTCCGGACGACCTCGACGCCGGGCAGATGTGAGCCGCTTGCGCCTCCCGGCCTCGACGGTGGCCGCATGCCACCAGTGAGAACCGGGGTGCGGCGGCGGCCCGTGCCAGACTGGCGACCGTGACGGCACTGGACGCGGTTTCGATCATCACGACCAAGCGCGACGGGGGAGAACTGTCCGACGCGCAGATCGACTGGGTGGTCGACGCGTTCACCCGCGGCGTGGTGGCCGACGAGCAGATGTCCGCGCTGGCCATGGCGATCGTCTGGCGCGGGATGACGCGGCGCGAGACGGCGCGGTGGACGGCCGCGATGATCGCCTCCGGGCGGCGCATGGACCTGACCGGCCTGCCGCGCCCCACCGTGGACAAGCACTCGACCGGCGGAGTGGGTGACAAGATCACGCTGCCGCTGGCGCCGCTGGTCGCCGCGTGCGGCGCCGCGGTGCCGCAATTGTCCGGGCGCGGGCTCGGCCATACCGGCGGAACCCTGGACAAGCTGGAATCCATTCCCGGCTGGCAGGCGGACGTGCCGGTGCCGCGGATGCGCGACATCCTCGCCGACCCGGCCGTCGGCGCGGTGATCTGCGCGGCGGGCGCCGATCTCGCACCCGCGGACCGGCGTCTCTACGCCTTGCGCGACGTCACCGGCACGGTCGAATCGATCCCGCTGATCGCGAGCTCGATCATGAGCAAGAAGATCGCGGAGGGCACCGCCGCGCTGCTGCTCGACGTCAAGGTCGGCTCCGGCGCCTTCCTGAAGACCCTCGACGGGGCGCGCGACCTGGCGACAGCCATGGTCGAACTCGGCACCGACGCGGGCGTCCGGACGGTCGCGCTGCTCACCGCCATGGACACCCCCCTCGGCCGCACGGCGGGCAATGCCCTGGAAGTCGCGGAATCGGTGGAGGTGCTCGCGGGCGGCGGTCCCGAGGACGTCGTCGAGCTGACCATCGCCTTGGCGCGCGAGATGGTCGCGCTGGCCGGGCTCGATGCCGACCCCGCCGACGCGCTGGCCGACGGACGGGCGATGGACCACTGGCGCGCGATGGTCCGCGCCCAGGGTGGCGACCCGGACGCGCCGCTGCCCACCGCGAAGCACACCGAGACCGTGCGCGCCGAGGCCGACGGTGTGCTGACCCGGCTCGACGCGCTGAGCGTCGGCATCGCCGCCTGGCGCCTCGGCGCGGGCCGGGCACGACAAGGCGATCCGGTGCAGTCCGGCGCGGGCATCGAGATGCACGCCAAGCCGGGCGACACCGTGACCACGGGGCAACCGCTGTTGACCATGCACACCGACACCCCCGACGCCTTCACCGGCGCTACGTCGGCCCTGTCCGGCGCTGTCACCATCGAAACCGGTGCCGCGTCCGCTCCCGCTCCGCTGATCCTCGACCGAATCGTGTCCTGATCTGTTGGCGAGCCGCGAAATTCCGGCGGGCGCAGTCGCCGCCTGTGTGGTCGATGGGTGTCCCGTTGTGGACCGGCCCGCATCCGGCGGGCAACGAGATGGTTGCCACGGTCGCAGTCGGCTGCCGTTTCGGCGCGCTGCGGCTACCGTCGATACATGACTGGACCGATGCCTCTGACTCTCGCCTCGATCCGCCAAGCGCCGAAAGCGCTGCTGCACGATCACCTCGACGGTGGCCTGCGGCCCGCGACGGTGCTCGAACTCGCCGCGCACAGCGGCTACGACGACCTACCCGCCACGGATGAGGCGTCGCTGGCGGCCTGGTTCCGTGACGCGGCGGACAGCGGGTCGCTGGAACGCTATCTGGAGACCTTCGCGCACACCGTCGCCGTAATGCAGACTCCGGAGGGCTTGCACCGGGTCGCTCGCGAATGCGCCGAGGACCTCGCCGCCGACGGCGTCGTGTACGCGGAGGTGCGCTTCGCTCCCGAACAGCATCTGGAGCGCGGACTGACGCTGGACGAAGTGGTCGAACACACGCTGGCCGGATTCCGCGAGGGCGAGGCCGCCGCCGCGGAGCAGGGCCACACCATCGTGGTGACCTGTCTGCTGACCGCGATGCGGCATGCGGCGCGCTCGCGGGAGATCGCGGAACTGGCGGTGCGCTTTCGCGATCGCGGGGTCGGCGGCTTCGACATCGCGGGTGCGGAGGCCGGTTTCCCGCCCAGCAGGCACCTGGACGCGTTCGAGTACATGCGGGCCAACAGCGCGCACTTCACCATCCACGCGGGCGAGGCCTTCGGCCTGCCGTCCATTCACGAAGCGCTCGCGTTCTGCGGATGCGACCGCCTCGGCCACGGTGTGCGGATCACCGACGACATCAGCGTGCCCGGCGCGATCGAGGACGCAGAGCTGGGCGTGGTCGCCAACTACGTCCGGGACATGCGCATTCCGCTGGAGCTGTGCCCGTCGTCGAACGTGCAGACCGGCGCCGTGCCCTCGCTGGACAAGCACCCGTTCGACCTGCTGGCCCGCCTGCGCTTCCGCGTCACGGTCAACACCGACAACCGGCTGATGAGCGACACCAGCATGAGCCAGGAGATGCTCAAATTGGTCGAGACGTTCGGCTATGGCTGGAGCGACCTGGAACGGTTCACCATCAACGCCATGAAGTCGGCGTTCATCCCGTTCCCCGAGCGGCTGCGGATCATCGACGACATCATCAAGCCCGGATACGCGGTGCTCATCGGATAGGCGACCGGGCTACCGTGACCGACATGGCGACCTTGCGTATCCCCCGCCGGTTCAACGGACCACCCGACTCCGGCAACGGTGGCTACGTGGCCGGTCTGCTCGCCGAGCAGCGCGGCGAGCAGACTGTGACCGTGATCCTGCGCAGCCCGCCGCCGCTGGAGACGCCGCTCGACGTGCGCGGCCAACGGCTGTACGAGGGCGACACGCTGATCGCCGAGTCGAACAGCGGCGAGCTCATGCGGGACGCACCGCGTCATGTCCGGTTCGATGACGCGGCCGAGGCAGCGCGCGGCTATACGAGCATCGAGATGTTCGCCTCTTGCTTCGTCTGCGGCAGCCGGCGGGCCGACGGGCTGCGCATCGAACCCGGACGAGTGGACGAGGCTCGAGTAGCCTCGCCGTGGGTGCCCGACGACACCGTGCCGCTGGGCCCGCCGCTGCTGTGGGCCGCGATGGACTGCCCCGGCGGCTGGTCGCTCCCCGGCATGCTCGAACGTCCCGCACTGCTCGGCTCGATGACCGCCACCGTGCACGACGTGCCGCAGGTCGGCGAGCGCTGCGTCGTCGTCGGCGAGTTCCACGGCGAGCAAGGCCGCAAATGCTGGGCCTCGACCGCTGTCTACGGCGCCGACGAACGCCTGCTCGGGCAGGCCGAGCAGGTGTGGATCCGGCTGAGCTAGTTACTGCTTGTCGAGCCGGGACTCCAGGTGGCGTTCCAGTTCGCGCCAGGCCTGGGCTTCGGCGGTGAACGGCGGGTTGGGCGCCAACCGGGTGGGGTCGGGATTCAGCAGGTAGGAGACATACCAGCCCAGCGGGGTGGATTGCGCCAGCGCCTGCTCCACCGTGTCGTCGTCGGCGTAGTCGGCGGCGTCGGTGAACAGCTCGACCGCCAGGTCCAGCTGTTCGATGTCGACCGCCTCCGGGCCTTCCGCCAAATCCTCGGCCAAGCCGGGCAGCACGTAGACGTTCTCGTCGGTGACCTCCACCTCCAGCGAGCCGTCCACCGCCGCGGTCTGCACGTCGGCGAAGGTGCTCACGCGGGCCAGGTCGTGCTCGTGATCGTCGGCGAGGTAGCGGGCCAGCGCACGCTCGGAGGGGAAGACCGTGATCGCGCCCTTGGTGCCGAGGAAGATCGGCTCGTCGTCGAGGTAACAGCGCAGCGTGAAGACGCTGCCTTCGGACGTGACGATCTTGACCGGGTCGATGCCGACCTCGTGCCAGAACGATTCGTCCTCGTCCTCGTCTTCCTCGTCGTCTTCTTCCTCGTCGAGGTCGACGGGCTCGAATTCCTCCTCGTCGCTGTCGGCCGCGTCGTCGGCGTCGACCACGTTCTCCTCGGCGGCCAGCAGCTCGGCCTCGGCGACCGCGACCGCTTCGGCGTCGACCTCGGGCGTCTGCACGACGGAGTCGATGGCGTCCAGCACGTCGTCCCAGTCCTTGGCGATGGCCGCGCCGATCTGGTCCCACAACTCCTCTCCGTCGCGGCCGACGAACGCGCTCACCCCGCCGGGCAGCGCGCCGAGTACCGGATGCGAACCGAAGAACTTGGTCACCGTCTCGAGCTCGCACACCTCACCGATGTTGCGCACCATGCCGAGGGTGTCTTCCAACTCGGCGACGGTGTCCACGTCGGGGTCACCGGCGGCCAGCTCCGGCACGGCGACCAGATCGAAGGTGAAGTTCTCCTCCGGTTCCAGTTCGACCGCGGACAGACCCGCGACAACCTTCCACGCCGGATGGTCGATGAGGTCGTTGTCGGAGCTGGTGCGGATGAACGCGGCCAGCTCCGCCACGGATTCGAAACCGTAGAGGGCATCCTCGTGACCGAGGAACGCCTCCCACTCGTCGTCACCGTCTCGCCAGCGCGGTGCCCACAGGGTGACGAGATCGCCGTCGGTCAGGCCGAGCTCGATCGGGACGATGTCTCCAGAAGCCATGTGCGGAAGCCTATCGACCTTCCGCGTCAGGCACTATCCGGCCCGCCCCCATTCGTGCCCGCGGGCGGCTGCCCGGCCGGGACGAACGACTCGTTCAGTGTCGCAACCACCTTGGATCGCTGCGCGCCGGCGTCCTCGGCGGCCTGCCTGCAGGCCCAGACGATCAACTGTCCGACCTCGGTGGGCGGCAGCGAAGTGACCGATTCCGCGAGGGTCAGGCCGACCATCGCGCCATCGCTGTTCACCTCGACGCTCACCGCGCCGTCCTCGGAGGTGAACCGTCCGCGCACCTGCTTCAGCCCGTACAGCGCGGCTTCCAGCGCCTCCAGTTTCTGGGTAGCCGACGCGACCAGGGCGTCCATTTCCGCGCTCATACCGGCCTCATCCAGGTCGTCGGTCCCGTGTCCGCGTCATCGATCCGGTCGAGCTCGTCCACCGCCTGCTGGCGGGTGGGCAGGCCGAGCCGGTCGAGAATGTCCGAGGGCATGCCCGCCTCGGCGAGCAATTCGCGCCGCCGCGCCCGCGCCGCGATGGCGGAGCGCTGGGTGAGCCGCAGGATCTCGTTCGCCAGCGACTGTGCGCCGTAACGGTATTCGCTGCGCTCGAACTTGATCTCCACCGGCATGCCCTGATCGGTAGCGCGCACCGAGATGGTGCCCGACCGGTTGCTGCTGGCAGCCACCGTGACATTGGGGACCTGGGGTTGGGTCATGCCGTCGGCCTGTAGAAACCGTAGAAGTCCATGCCTGAGTTCTCCGTTCGAATCGAGCTGATCTGGACCGGGTCACCCGCCTCGACCAACTGCCCGTTGCCGATCACCATGGCCACGTGGCCGTCCCAGATCGCCAGGTCGCCGGGCATCAGGTCACCGGCCGAGATCGGTGTGGCCCCGTTGCCCTGCTCGGCCGCGAGCCGGGGCAGGTCGACGCCCGCCTCGCCGTAGGCGTACTTGGTGAGCCCGCTGCAGTCCAATCCCGCGCCCGGGCTGTTGCCGCCCCAGACATAGGGCGTGCCGACAGCGCCGATCGCCGACCGGACCGCCGTGGCGGCCTGTTCGTTGGGCGCCTCCACGACGCTGCCGTCGGGCAGCGTGATCTTCACGCCCTTGCCGTCGTCGGGCGCTCCCGAGGAACCGGTGTCGGGCTTGGGCGTGCCCGAGGTGCCCGGCGTGGTGCTGGGACCACGCATGGCTTGGGATAGCGTCGGCGTGGCCATCGCGGTGCTCAGCAGCTGCCCCGCGCCGTTGAGTGCGCCGGAGGCGGTGGACACCACCTGCTGTACGGGCACGCCGGACAGGGACGGGGTCGTGGGCGGCGGGGTCAGCTCGTTCATCGACGCGGTGTGCGTCTGCAATTCGTTCTGCACCCGGCCGACGACGTTGAGCGCTTGGCCGAGATGGTCGATCGCCGTGCCGACGAGCACCGTCAGCCCCTGCGGGGTCGCCAGGGCCGGACCTATGCTCGCGGCGGTGTTCACGAAGGACTGCGCGATGTCGGTGAGCTCTTTCTGACCCGTCTCGACCTCGCCCGCGGCCTGGTTCACGACCGTCGCCATCTCGTTGCCGCGATCGGAGATGGTGGCCGCCGAGGTCTGCACGCGCAGCGCCTTGGCGGTGGCCGCGTCGGCGGCACGGCCGTCCCAGGCGGTGTTCATACCGTTGATGCTGTCGCGGCCCATCTGGTGAATCTGGTCGACCACGGCCGAGGTGCTGCGCAGCGCGTCCGTGGGGCCGCCCGAGGGCAGCACGCCGCTGCCGAAGCTGGCGAGCAGGTCGAAGATCGGTTTGGCCAGCGCGTTGATGTCGATCACCGGCTCACTCCACTTCGGCGGCCGCGTTCCGCAGCGCGCTCGCGTGGGTGGCGTCGGTCTCGGTGAGGACGGCCGCCGCTCCGGTGGCCGCGCCGCCCATACTGGTGAGCACCGCCGACAGCTGGCCGATCGCGGCGACGTGCCCGGCGTGCGCCGCGGCATAGGCCGCCATGAAGTCACCGCCGATGAGCCCCATGATCGGGCCGAGCAGCGCGGGTTCCGCCGCCGCAGCGCTCACTCCCGCCGCCGCCATATCACCGGCCATGACGTGAGTGGTCGCGCCGTAGGCCGCGATGCCCTCGGTGTCCGCCGACATCTTTCGCATCAGAGCTTCCCCCATCTGTTGTTCCCAGGCAGAGTACGTCATCCACTTGGTTCGACGCGCGCTGTTCCGGTTCGGTTCCGCCGCTTCGGAAAAAAGTTCCGTGGCGTCCGGCGGCGCACCCCGGGCCGACCTTATCGTTCCCTCATGCGCACCCACACCGTGGACCATCCACTCGTCGCCGCCCTGCTGACCACGATGCGGGACGAGCGAACCGCGAATCCGGCTTTCCGTGCCGCACTGCGTGATCTGACCGGGATCCTGATCTACGAGGCGCTGCGCGACGCGGAGGTCGAGCGTTTCCAGATCGTCACACCGGTCGCCCCCACCGAAGGCGTCCGGCTGGCCCGGCCGCCGCTGCTGGTCCCGGTGCTGCGCGCCGGGCTCGGCATGATCGATGCGGCCGCGGAACTGATCCCGGACGCCAGAATCGGATTCGTCGGCCTCGCCCGCGACGAGGAAACCCACCAGCCGGTGCCCTATATGGAGTCGCTGCCCGCCGATCTCGCCGGGCTGCCGGTCTTCGTGCTCGATCCGATGCTGGCCACGGGCGGCTCTATGCGTCACACCCTGCAACTGCTCGCGGCGCGCGGCGCCACCGACATCACCGCCGTCTGCGTCGTCGCAGCGCCGGAAGGTATTGCGACACTGGCGGACTCGGGCCTGCCGGTGCGGCTGGTCACCGCTGTCGTCGACGCGGAACTGAACGAGAACGCCTACATCGTGCCCGGTCTCGGCGACGCGGGCGACAGGCAGTTCGGACCGCGCTGACGGTCAGAGCGCCCGGCAGAAGTCGCGCAGCGCCGAAAGGCGTACGCGCGCAGCGGCTCGCGCGGCCGGAAGATCGGCGTGCGAGCCGACCGGTTCGACCACCTCCAAGTAGCACTTGAGTTTCGGCTCGGTGCCGGAAGGTCGCACGACCACACGGGAGGAGACACCCTCGAAGATCAGCGCGTCGGTCCGCATCCGTCCCCGCACCCGGAGTTGGTCGGTGTACTCGACCGGCTCGCCCGCGATCCGCTCCGGCGGGTTCGCCCGCAACCGCTGCACCACAGCGGCGGCATCGGCGGCCGAGGCGAGCCGCAGCGACACCTGGTCGCCCGTGTGCAAGCCGAATTCGACCGCGTAGTCGTCGAGTTCGTCATCGAGGACGCGACCCGTGGCTTTCAGCCGGGCCACCAGATCGGCCACCAGCACGGCGGCGGAGATACCGTCCTTGTCCCGGACCGCCGCCGGGTCGACGCAGTGGCCGATCGCCTCCTCATAGGCGTAGACCAAGCCGTCGCCCGCGCGGGCCAGCCATTTGAATCCCGTGAGCGTTTCCGCGTAGCGGCCGCCGCGAGCGGGAGCCAGCTCGGAAAGCAGTCGCGACGACACAATGGTCGTCGCCACCAGCGAGTCCGCGGGAGCGGTGCGCAGCACGCAGTCGGCCAGCAGTACGCCGGTCTCGTCGCCGCGCAACATCCGCCAGGTACCGTCCGGGCGCGGGACACCCACCGCGCACCGGTCCGCGTCGGGATCCAGCGCGATCGCCACATCGGCGCCGACCCGGGCCGCCGTCGCGAGCAGCAGATCGCTCGCACCGGGCTCCTCGGGGTTCGGGAACGCGACGGTGGGGAAGTCGGGATCCGGTGCGTACTGCTCATCCACCACATGGACGTCGGGATAACCCGCCGCGCCGAGCGCTTCGACGGCGAGTTCGCCGCCGACGCCGTGCAGTGGTGTGAGTGCGATCCGGATCCCGGCGCGCTCGCCCGGTCCGCCGATCCGGGAGGGTAATTCGGCGACGCGGCGCACATAGCGCCGCACCACGTCGTCGTCTGCGGGGTTCACCGGCTGACGATCGATCGGCTCGCTGACGGCTTCGATGCAGCGCTCGATTTCGGTGTCGGCCGGGGCGAGAAGCTGCGATCCACCGTCGAGGTAGACCTTGTAGCCGTTGTCGGTGGCCGGATTGTGCGAGGCGGTGATCTGCACGCCCGCGACCGCCCCCAGCGCACGCACCGCGTACGCGACCACCGGGGTGGGCAGCGGACGCGGCAGCAGCGTCACCGCGAAGCCCGCCGCCGCGAAGATCTCCGCGGTCGCCGCGGCGAACTCGGCGGAACCGTGCCTGGCGTCGCGGCCGACGACCACCGCGCCGCCGCCGAGGCAGCGCTCGCGCAGCCACGCCGCGATCCCGGCGGTAGCCCTGCTCACCGTGGTGACGTTCATGCCGTCCGGGCCGTCGCGCAGCGGCCCGCGCAGTCCTGCCGTGCCGAACCGCAGCATCTACACCCGTTCCAGCACGCCGCGCAGCAGTTTGCCCAGCCGTGGCGCCGCGGCGTGCCCTTCGGCGAGCACCTCGGCGTGGGACAGATGCGCGCCCGTCACCCCCGCGGCCAGATTGGTGACCAGCGAGATGCCCAGCAGCCGGGCGCCCAGCGCGCGGCAGGCGATCGCTTCCAGCACCGTGGACATGCCGACGAGGTCCGCGCCGATCGTGCGCAGCATCCGGATCTCGGCGGGTGTCTCGTACTGCGGCCCCGTCAGGCCCGCGTAGACGCCGTCGGTCAGGCTTGGGTCGATCTCCCTGGCGACCGCCCGCAACTCGGGGTCCCAGGCGTCGACCAGGTCGACGAACGTCGCGCCTGCCAGCGGCGTGCGACCGGTCAAGTTGAGATGGTCGCTGATCAGCACCGGCTCACCCACACGGAGGCCGGGCCGGATACCGCCCGCGGCGTTGGTCAGCACGACGATCTCCGCGCCCGCCGCCACGGCCGCCGACACCGGATGCACCACATCGGCGGGCTGGTAGCCCTCGTAGAGATGCTGGCGGCCCATCAGCAGCAGCACGGCGTTGTCGTCCACCTGAACCGAATGGACCATGCCGACATGGCCCTGGGCGGTCGGTGTCCCGAACCCCGGCAGCTCCGGCATCGGAACCGACGCCCGCGGCGCCCCGATCTCCGCGGCCGCGTCCTGCCAGCCCGACCCCAGCACCACCGCGACCCGGTGGCGTGACACTCCCGTACGTTCGGCGATCGCCTCGGCGGCCTGTTCGGCAAGCATGATCGTCACCATAGCTCTGTTTGATTGTCAGCGCCTGCGGCGCTGAGTGTTCGCGGCCCCTCGGTGGCTCGCGTCCGAGCGGCCGCCGCTTGCTCCTTCGTCGCCTACGCGTCGGCCACTCGGACGCGAGCCGGGCCGCGAACGGACAATGCTCGGTCTCGCTTCGCTCGAAACCGGGAGTTGGGCGGGTGTGGGCGCGTCGGTGGTGATGCAGCCGAGCCCCGGCGGCGGCATCGGCCGGTGTGATCGCATGGGCGGTCGTCCTGCTGGCACGCTTCCCACCGGTGGCTGGTAGCTGGATGTTGGCCAGGTCGGGTGGGCGGTGGCCGGGTGTGGTCGCGGCGGGTGTCAGCGCGGTTGGACGACGCCTGGCCGACTGGCTGGAGTTCTCGTCGCCTTCGGATCAGTCGTGCCGCATCGGGATCGGCGGCATCGAGGGGCGCGACCATGGGCCGGCATCGCAAAGGTCGGGTCGGGCGTTGCTCGTCGCGGGTCGGCATTCGACTTTCTACCCGCGAGTAGGGGTGTTCGATGTGGCCCGATACGCTGCACCGCATGCCGTATCTCGAACGCCAAGGTGAAGTGTTCGTCGTGTACCTCGGCACCGAGGGACAGACGGACAGCGAGAACCGTTTCCACCCGGACTGGATCGACGAATTCCACGGCTTGCTGGACGAGGTCGAGAGCTCCCAGGGACCTGCCGCGCTGGTGACCACCGCGACCGGGAAGTTCTACAGCAACGGTCTGGACACCGACTGGCTGTTCGGCAACCTGGACAAGATGCACGGCTACCTCGACCGCGTGCACTCGCTCTACACCCGCCTGCTCGCCTTCCCGCTGCCGACCGTGGCCGCGATCAACGGCCATGCCTTCGGCGCGGGGGCCATGCTGGCCACCTCGCACGACTTCCGGATGATGCGCGCCGATCGCGGCTTCTACTGCCTGCCCGAGGTGCACTTGGGCATGCCGTTCACCATCGGGATGAACGCCCTGCTCACCGAGCGGCTGACCAACCAGGTCTGTGTGCAGGCGATGACCACCGGCCACCGCTACGCGGCGGACGAGGCCATCGCCGCGGGCATCGCCGACGGCAAGGCCGAAGCCCCCGATTTGCTCGCGACCGCGATCGAGCGGGCGGCGGCCCTGGCGAGCAACCGCAAGCCCAACCTGCCGGTGATCAAGCGCGCCTTGCACGGGAAGGCCCTGGCCGGTCTCGCGGTGCCGACCACCCCCGAGAACCTGGCGTTCGCGGCGGGCTGATTCCGTCCGGCTCGGGGAGCTCGGTGTTCGTGGCGGGCTGATTCCGTCGACCTCGGAGACCCTGGCATTCGCCGCAGGCTGAGCCCGCCCCTTTGGACCCGGCGCGCGCCGCGCTCGGACAGCCGGCTCATACCTCGGCTCCTCTCGGGGCACCGTCGCGCGCGGGCGGATATGAGTTGCACCGGTCCGCACGAAGACGACCGCCGACGAATAGCAGGCCCCAAGTCCGCAGGTCGAGGTGTCGTCTCCACCACACGGGCACAACCACGTCTTTCGAGCGAAGCGAGACCGAGCATTGTCCGCTCGCGGCCCGGCTCGCGTCCGAGTGGCCGACGCGTAGGCGACGAAGGAGCAAGCGGCGGCCGCTCGGACGCGAGCCACAAGGGGGCCGCGAACACGCAGCGCCGTAGGCGCTGCATAAACAAACACAGCAGTGCGAGACTGTGTTGCATGCCACCACCGCGCAGCGGGCGCCAGGAATCGCAACACGACGGCAACGCCGTGTGCGAGGTCGACCCGGCCGGTCGCAGTGACGCCGCGATCCGAGCGGCGTCGGCCGAGCTGATCGGCCTGTCACACGCGATCCACGCCGAACCCGAGCTGGCGTTCGAGGAGGTCCGCAGCGTCGCCAAGACCGTCGCTCCGCTCGCCGAGCGTGGCTTCGAGATCGACAACGGCGTCGCCGGTCTGCCGACGGCGTTCCGAGCACGCTATGGCAGCGGGGCGCTGACCGTCGGCATCTGCGCCGAGTACGACGCGCTGCCCGAGATCGGGCATGCCTGCGGGCACAACGTCATCGCCGCGTCCGCGGTGGGGGCGGCGCTCGGTCTCGCCGAGGTCGCCGACGCGCTGGACCTGACTGTGCTGGTGTTCGGCACCCCCGCCGAGGAGAGCGGCGGCGGCAAGGTGCTCATGCTGGAACATGGGGTGTTCGATGACGTCGCGATGGCGATGATGGTGCATCCGGGTCCGCTCGACATCGTCGGCGCCAGGTCGCTGGCTCTGGCCGACGTCTCGGTGGTCTTCCACGGGCGTGAGGCGCATGCCAGCGCGGCCCCGGAGCAGGGCCGCAACGCGGGCGACGCGGTGACCGTCGCACAGGTCGCTCTGGGGTTGCTGCGGCAGCATCTCCTGCCCGGCCAGCAACTGCACGGTATAGTCGGCGACGGTGGCGTAGCTCCCAACATCGTGCCCGGACGTGCGGAACTGCTGTATTACCTACGCGCAGTCGACTCCGCATCCCTCGACGATCTGATGCGACGAGCGTCGGCTTGTTTCGAGGCGGGCGCCCTCGCGACCGGCTGCACCCACGAAATCCGGACGCTCGCGCCGACGTATACCGAGCTGACCCCGGATCCGGAGTTGCTGCTCGTCTATCGCGAGCAACTCGCCGGATTGGGACGCGTGCCGCTGGCTCCGGAGTTCGAGGCGCAGCGGCCGCTGGGCAGCACCGATATGGGGAACGTCACCAACGTCATTCCGGGGATCCACCCGGTCATCGGCATCGATGCCGGTGGTGCGGTGACACATCAGCCCGGCTTCGCCGCGGCCAGCGTCAACGCTTCGGCGGATCGTGCGGTCCTCGACGGTGCGCTCGCCCTCGCGCGTACCGCTATCGCCGTCGCCCGCGATGACATCCATAGAGACAGGTTGTTGCAACGGCTAGTTCAACGACAGGAGGACATTCGGTGAGCACAACCGGCCGTTCGGCGGCGCCGGCGACGGGCCAGGCAGCGGGTATCCGCGTGGCCGTGGAGAGCACCGGCGGCTCCGCGGCGTCGGAGACCGTGGGATCCGGGCGGGAAGCGGTGGAGTCGTGGCTGGCCGATCACACGGTCGATCTCGTCCAATGGCGCAGGCACATCCACGCCAACCCGGAATTGTCCCGTACCGAGTTCGGCACCACCGAGTTCGTCTCGGCGTGGCTGACCAAGGCGGGCCTGGCGCCGCAGGTACTTCCCGGCGGCACGGGCTTGATCTGTGACATCGGGCCGGACGGGCCGCGAATCGGCCTGCGCGCCGATATGGACGCGCTGCCGCTGCAGGAGTTCACCGGACTGCCCTTCGCCTCGACGGTGCCCGGCGTGTCGCACGCGTGCGGCCACGACGCGCACACCACCATCCTGCTCGGCACGGCGCTGGCGCTGGCCGAGGTGCCGGAGCTGCCGGTCGGGGTGCGGCTGGTGTTCCAGCCCGCCGAGGAGGTCATGCCGGGCGGTGCGATCGACGTGGTCGCCACGGGCGCGATGACGGGTGTGGAGCGGATCTTCGCGCTGCATTGTGACCCGCGCCTGGAAGTGGGCCGGGTCGGCATCCGCGTCGGTGCGATCACCTCCGCCGCCGACACCATCGAGCTGGTGCTCGACTCGCCGGGCGGCCACACTTCCCGTCCACACCTGACCAGCGACCTGGTCTACGCGATCGGCTCGGTCATCACCGGCCTGCCGGGCCTGCTCAGCCGTCGCATCGACCCGCGCACCAGCACCGTGATGGTGTGGGGTGCGGTGAGCGCGGGAAAAGCGCCCAACGCCATTCCGCAGACCGGCATGCTCACCGGCACCATCCGCACCGGAGATCACGCCACCTGGTCGCTGCTGGAGCCGATGGTGCGGCAGATCGTCGACGGCCTGCTGGCCCCGACGGGCGTGCGCTACCAGCTGAACTACCGGCGCGGCGTGCCTCCTGTGGTCAACGACGAGCACTCCACCCGCATCTTCGAGGACGCGATCCGCGCGCTCGGCCCCGACGCGCTGGCCGACACTCTGCAGTCCGGCGGTGGCGAGGACTTCTCCTGGTATCTCGAGGAGGTGCCGGGCGCGATGGCGCGCCTGGGCGTCTGGTCCGGGGAGGGCGAACAGCTGGACCTGCACCAGCCCACCTTCGACATCGATGAGCGTGCCCTCGCGGTCGGCGTGCGGGTGCTGAGCAATCTCGTGCTCGGCGCGCGCTGAGTTCTTCGTCACACCGGCGCTGTTGTTCGTCACACGGGGCGTTGCCGGTGCAGCGGCGTGGCCGAACCCTCGGGTCGGCCACGCCGCTGACGTCGGCGGACTGTCGCGGTCAGCCGAAGTTGCCCGGGCCGACGTTCCGGCTGTTGCGGGTGCGTAGGGCGTGGACGTAATCCTCTGGCGCTCCCGCCTTTTCGGCGGCGTCGGCGATCACGCCGAGGTAGCGGGCCGAGGGCAGGCCGCCCTCGTAGGCGTCCAGCACATACAGCCAGGCCAGCGTGGGTTCGCCGCCGTCGGCGTTGCGGGTGACGCGCAGTCGGATCTTCTTGTGGATACCGAAGTCCGAGCCCTCCCAGCGGTCCAGCCGCTGTTCGTCCTCGGGGGACACGTCGTAGAGCACGACGAACACCCGGGAATTGGGATCCTCCACGACCGTCGCGAGAGGCCCTTCCCAGCCGATGTCATCACCGGCAAAGGTGAGCCGCCAGCCCTCCAACCAGCCCGTCCCGGACATGGGGGAGTGCGGACAGCGCTCGAGCATCTGCGTCGAGTCCATGTTGGACCCATAGGCGGCATAGATCGGCACCAGAGAAGGGTAGCCAATAACCTTCGCAGACCGCGTTTGATTGCCGCACCTGCGGCGCGGCGCGGGGTGCGGAACTGTTGCGCACCGGTAACGCGCTCGGTAGTGCGAGGAGGTTGCCGGATAACGTTTACCCGTGCCGGAGATCCCGGCGCGAAGCACGAGCGGAGGTATCAATGACCCGCATCGCGATCATCGGCGGCGGACCGGCCGGCTATGAGGCGGCCCTGGTGGCGGCACAGCACGGAGCGTCGGTGACGCTGGTCGACTCCGACGGCATCGGCGGCGCGTGTGTGCTCTGGGACTGTGTCCCGTCCAAGACCTTCATCGCCTCGACCGGCGTGCGCACCGACCTGCGCCGCGCTCGCGATCTCGGGATCACCCTGGACCCGAACCAGGCGCAGGTGCAGCTGGCGGAGGTGAACGGGCGCGTGAAGGCGCTGGCCCTGGCGCAGTCCTCCGATATCCGCTCCAAGCTGCAGACCGTGGGGGTGACCGTGCTCGCCGGGTACGGCGAGCTGATCGACCGCGCCGGCGGGCTGGCCGCGCACCGCGTGCTGGCCAAGCTGGCCGACGGCGCGCAGCAGACCATCGAGGCCGAGGTGGTGCTGATCGCCACCGGCGCGAGCCCGCGCGTGCTGCCGGGCGCCGAGCCGGACGGTGAACGCATCCTCAACTGGCGTCAGCTCTACGACCTCGAGGAGTTGCCGGAGACCCTGGTGGTCGTCGGTTCCGGTGTGACGGGCGCCGAGTTCGTCTCCGCCTACACCGAAATGGGTGTGCGGGTGAAGCTGGTCTCCAGCCGCGACCGCGTTCTGCCCGGGGAGGACGCCGACGCGGCGCTCGTGCTGGAGGACGCGCTGGCCGAACGCGGCGTCGAACTGGTCAAGCACGCCCGCGCCGACGCGGTGGAGCGCACCGCCGACGGCATCGTGGTCAAGTTGTCCGACGGACGCACGGTTTCCGGCTCGCACGCGCTGATGACCGTGGGCTCGACACCCAACACCGCCGGGCTCGGACTCGAGCGGGTCGGCATCGAACTCGACCGCGGCGGCTACCTGCGGGTGGATCGCGTTTCGCGCACGTCGGTGCCCGGCATCTACGCCGCGGGCGACTGCACCGGCCTGCTGCCGCTGGCCTCGGTGGCCGCGATGCAGGGACGCATCGCGATGTACCACGCGCTCGGGGAGGGCGTCAGCCCGATTCGCCTGAAGACCGTTGCCTCCGCGGTGTTCACCCGGCCGGAGATCGCGACCGTCGGCGTCAGCCAGAACGCGATCGACAACGGTGAGGTCCCCGCCCGCACGGTGATGCTGCCGCTGAACACGAACCCCCGCGCCAAGATGTCCGGGCTGCGACGCGGTTTCGTCAAGATCTTCTGCCGCCCCGCGACCGGCGTGGTGATCGGCGGCGTCGTCGTCGCTCCGATCGCCTCGGAGCTGATCCTGCCGATCGCCCTTGCGGTGCAGAACAACCTGACGGTCAACGACCTGGCCCAGACCTTCTCGGTGTACCCCTCGCTGACGGGTTCGGTGACCGAGGCGGCGCGATTGCTGATGCGGCACGACGACCTGGACTGACTTCCGTTTCGGCGCGCGCTGTGCCGTGTCCGATTCAGGACATCACGCCCCGAGAACTCGGGGCGGGGCGGGGACGCGGGGAGTCTTGCCACCCTTGGTCATTCGCAGCGTTGCCCATCGTGCGCACATGTGGTTCACTCTCGGCAGAGATGCGATCGCAGGAGGGTCGCGGAGTTCGGTGTGGGGGGATGGGTCCTTTCCAAATCGGCACGAGCGAACGGCCCGGGCCGTTCGGCGATCAGGCGTCTCACCCAGGGGACAACTGAATGCGGCCGACCAGGCCGCACCCGGGAAGGGATTGCGAAAAGTGAAACATCGTAAGCCGAGTCGGGCGCAGCGAGCGATGGCGAGCACCTCGTTGCCGCTGGCCACAGCGGCTGCAGTGGCCACTCTCTTCGCTGCGCCGGCGGGGGCGGCTCCCAACGATCAGCCGACCACTCCGCCGACGCCCGCTCCGGCGCAGCCGGGCGTGAACGAGTCGCCGAGCACCCCCGAGACCACTCAGCCGGAACCGGACAAGCCGGAATCCGAGCAGGATCGGCAGAAGCCGGAGAGCAAGCCGACGCCGAGCCAGCCCGGCGTCACCACGCCGGACCAGAACCAGGCCGTGCCCGATCAGAAGAAGGATCCGCGGCTGGCCCAACCGACCCAGCCGGGCGTGACCACCCCCCGCGTCGCGCCGCTGCCGGTTCCCGGCCAGCAGCAGCCCAGCGATCCGCAGCCCGCGGTCGTGCCGGATCAGGCCGCGCCGCAGCCCGGGGAGCAGGCTGCCCCGCAGCCGGGCACCCAGGGCGGCAACGCCGAGGCGCGGGAGCCGGAGAGTTCCACGCTGGTGCAGCCGCAGCCGCGCTGGCAGGCGCCGCGCCTGGAAGCCGCCCCGCCGGCGCCGGTCGTGGAGATGACCGGTCCGCACGCGGAGATCGGCGCCAACATCGACGGCGGCACCGTGCTGCCCGGTCACGTGGCCAACACCCACCACTTCAGCAACGAGGCCGGTTACGTCGGCACCATCGGCTACCGCACGCCGACCGGTGCGGGTGAAGCCGGTGTCTCGGTGGAGTTCGTCGACAAGAACACCGTCAAGCTGACCACCTACACCGGCGGCGAGGGCTTGGCCTCGAACAACACCACCGCGGTGTTCGACACCACCCAGCTGAACGTGGCCAAGGCCGCGGTGGAGGACTGGATCCGGGAGCAGCCGGGCGGCGCGGCCGCCCTGGAGGCCGCCGCACAGGTTAAGCTTCCGCTTCAGCCGGGCGATTTCGCTCCGCAAACCGTCGATGTGGGTGGTGTCACCACCCAGTGGGGTGGTTCACTCCAGTACTGATACGTGCTGATCTCGACGGGTGGGGCGGTCGTTCGCGGCCGCCCCACTTGTGCGTCCTGGGAAAGGATTGGGTGTGACCTCCGAGGGTGATGCGAGGGAGAACGAATCCGACTCCTCCGGGTCGGAATTCGGTCCGTCGTTGGGGGAGTTCGGGCCGCCGGTCTCCGAGTTCGGGCCACCCGTTGCGGAATTCGGTCCGCCCATCGCGGAATTCGGTCCGCCGATGGGCACCGATACCGGACCGCGCTGGCAGGTGCCGCAGCAGCCCACCGACCACCCCGAACTGGGTTGGCGACCCGCGGGCGAGCCGGAGACGACGCCTCCTCTCGCGTCGCAGTTCCGCGCGCCGGATGCCACGGTCTTTGCCGAATCCGCCGCTGCCGCGCCCGAGCCGCCCGCCGCGCGCCCGCAGCCCAAGGGCGGCGAGCAGCAGGACTCGTGGTGGAATCAGCCGACCGCCGAGGGCGGCGTACCGAAGCCGCCTCCGCCGGCGGACTCGGGTCTGTCCTGGGCGGAGGACCCGATCGCCATGCGGCTGGCGCTGCGCGTCCCCACGACTCCGGCGCCGGTGCGAAGCTCTCGTCATTCGCGACGCTGGGGAGTGCTCGGCGCGGTCGCGGCGGTCGTGGTGCTGATCGCGTTGACGGTGACGATCATCGCGGTATCCGGTGACAACGGCGACAGTGGCGCCGCTCCCGGTGTCGGCGGCACCACCGCGGCGTTGAGCTGCCCGTCGAACAAGGACGGCAAGGTGACTGTCGGCAACGGCACGGGTGACACCAGTAGCGGCCCCGGCGCCATTCTCGGATTCCAGTACTCCTTCTACGTCGAGCGCAGCGGTGAGCGGGCCCGGCGGTTCGTCGCCGACGACGCGGAGAACGTCTCGACCGCCGACCGCATCCAGAAGGGCATCGATGAGTACGTTCCGGTCGGCACCACGCACTGCTTGCGGATCACGGAGCTGGCCACCGACACCTTCGACGTGGACCTGACCGAACACCGGCCCGACGGGACCACCACGGTATACCGGCAGACAGTGACCACGGTGGCCCGCGACGGCAAGACGGTGGTCTACGCGATCCGGGATCGCCTGTAGCCGGATACGGCCGCTACCGGGGCGGATCTCAGATCATGGGATGAATATTTCGGATTTTGGTCGGGCGTGTGCGACAGTGGGATATCGCGTACCACGGCGTTCCCCGGAGGTCTTCCCATGTCGCCGACCATCCCACCGCTGGCAGGCAAGCTGGACGGCCTGCGGAGTTCGGCGATCCGTGACCTCTTGAAGCTGACCGCGCGCGCCGAGATCGTCAGCCTCGCCGGTGGCCTGCCGGACGCCGAACTGATGCCGCGCGCCCGGCTGGCCGAGGCGGCGGCCGCCGCGCTGAGCCACAACGGCTGCCTGCAGTACACCGAATCCCCGGGTTGGGCGCCGCTGCGCGAGGTCCTCGCCGAGCGGGAGTCGGGCAGGCTCGGTCGCCCGGTGCCGCTCGCGGAGGTGTTCGTCACGCACGGTTCCCAGCAGGCGCTGTCGCTGCTGGCCGAGGTGTTGCTCGATCCGGGCGCGCTGGTCGTGGTGGAGGACCCGGCGTACGTCGGCGCACTGCAGGTCTTCCGGGCCGCGGGCGCGCGCATCGCCGCGGTGCCGCTGGACGCCGAGGGGATGCGCACCGACGCGCTCACCGAGTTGCTCGCCCGTGGCGAGCGCCCGGCCGTGGTGCACACGGTGAGCAATTTCCACAATCCCGGTGGCGTGACCATGAGCTCCCGCCGCCGTGCGGAGCTCGCGCGCTTGGCCGATGAGCACGGCTTCTGGGTGATCGAGGACGATCCCTATGGTGAGCTGTGGTTCGACGGCCCCGCGCCGGCGCCGGTCGCGTCGTACTCTCGCAACGTCATCCGGCTGTCGAGCGCATCGAAGATCCTCTCGCCGAGCCTGCGGGTGGGCTGGATGGTGGCGCCGGATCCGGTGTGCCGCGCGGTCGAACTGCTGAAGCAAGGCGCGGATCTGTGTGGTTCGGCGCTCACCCAGCAGATCGCCACCGACCTGCTCGCCGACTCGGCATGGCTCACCGCCCACGTCGATCATGTCCGGGGCGTCTACGGCGAGCGCGCGAAGACGCTCGTGCACGCGATGCGGAGCCGTTTCGGGGACCGCGTACGGTGCAGCGACGCGTCGGGCGGCATGTTCGTCTGGGCCGACTTCACCGACGGGACCGACACCGAGCTGCTGCTTCCGGGTGCGCTCGCCGCAGGGGTCGCCTACGTGCCGGGAGCGGCGTTCGCCGTGGGCGGCGGGTACCGCAACTCGATGCGGATGTGCTTCACCACCTCCGACGAACCGACGCTGGAACTGGCGGTCGACCGGCTCGCGCACGCCGTCGCGGTGCGGAACCCTCAGCCGACCCAGCCGTAGGTGCGCTCGACCGCTTTGTTCCACGCGGCCAAGCGCTCGTCCCGCTCGGCGTCCGGCATGGCAGGCCGCCACGTCTTGTCGGCGGCCCAGTTGTCGCGGATGTCGTCGGTGCCCGACCAGTAGCCGACGGCGAGGCCCGCCGCGTACGCCGCACCGAGCGCGGTCGTCTCGTTGACCACCGGCCGCACCACGGGCACGTCGAGGATGTCGGACTGGAACTGCATGAGCAGGTCGTTGCCGACCATGCCGCCGTCCACCTTCAGCGTGGTCAGCTCCAAACCGAGCCGCTGGGACTCGGCGTCCGCCCGCATCGCGTCGACCACCTCGCGGGTCTGGAACGCGGTGGATTCCAGCACCGCTCGCGCCAGGTGCGCTTTGGTGACGAAACGGGTGAGCCCCGCGATCACGCCGCGTGCGTCCGGGCGCCAGCGGGGCGCGAACAGTCCGGAGAAGGCGGGCACGATGTAAGCGCCACCGTTGTCCTCGACGCTGCGGGCGAGCGGTTCGATCTCGTCGGCGGCGGAGATGATGCCGAGATTGTCGCGAAACCACTGCACCAGCGACCCGGTGACCGCGATGGATCCCTCCAAGGCGTATACGGCGTCCGCGTCACCGAGGCGGTAGCACACGGTGGTGAGCAGGCCGTGCTTACTGAACACCGGCGTGGTACCGGTGTTGAGCAACATGAAATTGCCCGTGCCGTAAGTGTTCTTGGCCTCGCCGGGTGAAAGGCACGCTTGGCCGAAGGTCGCGGCCTGCTGGTCGCCGAGGATGCCCGCGACCGGCACCCCGGCCAGCGGTCCGGAGCTGATCGCCGCGTAGACCTCCGAGGAACTGCGCACCTGCGGCAGCATCGACTCCGGCACGCCGAATTCCCCGCAGATTTCCGAATCCCATTGCAGTGCACGCAGGTCCAGCAGCATGGTGCGGGAGGCGTTGGTCACGTCGGTGACGTGCTCGCCGGTGAGCTTCCACAGCACCCAGCTGTCGACGGTGCCGAAGCACAACTCACCCGCCTCCGCGCGCTCCCGCACGCCGGGCACGTTGTCCAGGATCCAGCGCAGCTTCGGCCCCGCGAAGTAGGTGGACAGCGGAAGGCCGGTGCGGTCCTGGTAGCGGGCCGGTCCCGCGTCGCCGGCCAGTTCGGCGCACAGCCGGTCGGTGCGGGTGTCCTGCCAGACGATCGCGTTGTGCACCGGACGGCCGGTCTCGCGGTCCCACACCACCGTGGTTTCGCGCTGGTTGGTGACGCCCACCGCGGCGATGTCCTCGGCGCTGAGACCGCAGCGCTCCAGCACCTCACCGAGGACGAATTCGGTATCGCGCCAGATGGTTTCCGGATCGTGCTCGACCCATCCCGGCCGAGGGAAGATCTGCTCGTGCTCCCGCTGGGCGACGCCGACGACGCGTCCCTGCCGGTCGAAGACGATGCACCGACTCGAGGTCGTGCCCTGGTCGATGGCGGCCACATAGCGACGCATCCGTGCAGTGTATTTTGGCCGCGCCCGCGGCGCGGCGTGTTCGCGGCCCCTCGGTGGCTCGCGTCCGAGCGACCGCCGCTTGCTCCTTCGTCGCCTACGCGGCGGCCACTCGGACGCAAGCCGGGCCGCGAACGGCGGATGCTCGGTCTCGCTTCGCTCGAAACCGGGAGTTGAGGTGGTATGGCCGCGTAAGGAGGTGATCGCACGACCCGGAGGTGGATGCGGGGCGGCGGTGGTGAACACGGCGGTGTCGGTTGGCTCACCGAGCTGTGGGCGGTGGCTCGCCGGTCGGTTAGGGTGGTCTTGTTACCGGCGAGTAGGTCTGGGCGACACGGAGCCGGGCGCGGGCGGTCGATCCGCGGCGATTCGCCTAGCCTGGACTTGAACGCTCGATCGGACACATCCGCGTCGGCTGGAGGAGTCGAGCATGGCGATGAAACCGGATACGCAGTTCCTCGGCCCGGAGCAGCGCACGACGGCTTGGGAGCGCTTCGGCAAGGATCATTTCGATGTGGTCGTCGTCGGTGGCGGCGTGGTCGGGGCGGGCATCGCGCTCGACGCGGCGACCAGGGGCTTGCAAGTCGCTCTGGTCGAAGCCCGCGACCTCGGGTCCGGCACTTCCAGCCGGTCGTCGAAGATGTTCCACGGCGGGTTGCGCTATCTGGAGCAGCTGGAGTTCGGATTGGTACGCGAGGCGCTGCGGGAACGCGAGCTCACGCTGTCCACCCTGGCGCCACACCTGGTCAAGCCGCTGCGCTTTCTCTATCCGCTGACCCATCGCGTCTGGGAGCGCCCGTACGTGGCCGCCGGACTGGTCCTCTATGACACCATGGGCGGCGCCAAATCCGTTCCCGGACAACGGCATCTGACCCGCGCGGGCGCCTTGCGGCTGGCGCCGGGGCTGCGGCGGGACTCGCTGATCGGCGGTGTCGGCTACTACGACACCGTCGTCGACGACGCACGCCACACCATGATGTTGGCGCGCACGGCCGCGCACTACGGCGCGGTGATCCGCACGTCCACCCAGGTGGTGGGTTTCCTGCGCGAAGCCGATCGGGTGGTCGGCGTGAAGGTTCGCGACACCGAGGACGGGAGCACCGGCGAGGTCCGTGGACATGTGGTGATCAACGCGACCGGTGTGTGGACCGACGAAGTCCAGGCACTGTCGAATCAGCGGGGCCGGTTCCACGTGCGGGCGTCCAAAGGCGTGCACATCGTGGTGCCGCGAGATCGGATCGTCAGCGATACCGCCATCATCCTGCGCACCGCGACCTCGGTGCTGTTCGTCATCCCGTGGGGTGCGCACTGGATCATCGGCACCACCGACACCGAGTGGAATCTCGACTTGGCGCATCCGGCCGCGACCAAGGCCGACATCGACTATCTGCTCGCGCGAGTGAACGAGGTGCTGGTCGTGCCGCTCACGCCCGACGACATCGACGGTGTGTACGCGGGCTTGCGCCCGCTGCTGGCGGGGGAGAGCGACGAGACCTCCAAACTGTCGCGTGAGCACGCCGTCGCCAGAGTGGCGCCGGGCCTGATCGGCATCGCGGGCGGCAAGTACACCACCTATCGCGTGATGGCCTACGACGCGGTGGACGAAGCGGCGCAGGATATTCCGGCCCGGGTCTCGCCATCGATCACGGCGAAGGTGCCGCTGCTCGGCGCCGACGGCTACTTCGCGCTGGTCAACCAGACGGTGCAGCTGGCGGAGACCTACGGGGTGCATCCTTACCGGGTCAAGCACCTGCTGGATCGCTACGGCTCGCTCATCGGCGAGGTCATGGCCTTCGCCGAGGGCAAACCCGAACTCCTGCAACCGATCACGGACGCCCCGTCCTATCTGCAGGTCGAGGCGGTCTACGCGGCGGCGGCCGAGGGCGCGCTGCATCTGGACGACATCCTGGCCCGGCGGACCAGGATCTCGATCGAGTATCCGCATCGCGGCGCCAACTGCGCGGAGCAGGTGGCCCAGCTGGTCGCGCCCGTCCTGGGCTGGGACGAGGAGGAGATCGACCGGGAGGTTCAGACCTATCAGGCGCGGGTCGACGCGGAGATCCGTTCGCAGACCAAACCGGACGACGCCTCCGCCGACGCTCTGCGGATCGAGGCTCCCGAGCCCCGCCCGCAGATTTTGGAGCCGGTGCCGTCCGAAGGCTGAGTGTGGTGAGGATGCCATGTCCACGGATGCCCTGATCGCCGACCGCATGTAGTCGCCGACCTGTTCACCCGCTTCGAGCGCCTGCTGGACGAGGGCGGTGGGAGGATTCCGGCACCATCTTCACGGAAGATGTGGCGGTCCACTCACCGCGAATCCAGGTCAGCGGCATCGACAAGGTCGTCGACTACATGCGGCAGGCCGAGGTCGAGGGGGAGCGCACTCAGCGCACGACCACCGACCTGCTGGTGAACGTCGACGGCGACCAGGCCGCCGCGTCCGCGAACTCGCTGGTGTACTTCTACCGCGACGGCCGACCGCCCCACCAGACGAGCGGCCTGCGACTGGCCTGCACCGCGGTACGGACGCCGGCGGGCTGGCGACTCCGTCAGGCACGGATCATGCTCGCCTGGATGCGCAAGGATTGAGCTGTTCCCGGAAGCTTGTGAGGGGGGCCGATCAGTCCTGGTCCCCGGGTGCTTCCATACGCATCGCCCAGTCGACCAGTGAGCGCAGATAGCGCAGCACCAGCTCGTCCGGATACCCGGACGGGTCGGTGAGGTGCAGGCGGGCCAGTTCCTCCATGGCGGCCAACAGGATTCGCTCCGTCGGGCCGTCCGGATCCACGGTGACCTCGAGATAGCGGGACAGGTGGCGCGCGCCGATCGCCCGAGCGTAGGCGCGGCCGAGCGCGAGCCGCTCGCGCAGCTCGGGCGGCCCGCCGTCGAACGGGCTGAGGATGATGCGCCAGCTGGTCGGCGCGGCGTGCAGGTAGGCGAGGATGCCACGGCCGACTCGGTCCACGTCACCGTGGTCCCAGTCCACGCTGCGCACACCGGCGAACGCGATGGCCGACTCGCGATCCAGCAGCGCCGACGTCAGCCCGGACAGGTCGGTGAACTGCTGGTACACCAGCGCACGGGCCACCCGCGCCGCGCGCGCCACCCGCTCGATGCTCACCGCGCCGAAGCCCTCGGTGGCGACGATGTCGCGCGCCACGTCCAATAGTTGGGTTCGACGGTCGGCGGCGGACATCCGGCGCTTGGGCCGTGCATCGGCCGGATCGGTGGCGCCGCGCTCGGATGTGGAGCGATCCGTGGTCACGGAAGAGAAGGTAACTCGAGCAGCAGATCCACCGCCCGCGCCGCACTCTGCACCGCGCTCTCCATCGTCGCCGACCAGTCGGTGGCGGTCCAGTCGCCCGCGAGCACCAAGGTGGGCACCGAGGTCCGCTGGTCCGGTCGCAACGCGTGGGTGCCGACGACCTGGGAGAAGGTGGCCTTCGGCATGCGCACGACCTGCGCCTGCACCACGTTCGCCGCTCGCGCCGCCGGGTAGTAGCGCCGCAGCAGCGCCATCTGCTCGGCGACGATCTCGTCGCTGGACTTGTGGATCTGCTCGTAGGCGCCGCTGGTGGTCAGGCAGTACAGCCAGGCCTTGTCGGTGCTGCGCCCGGTCATCCGCTGACGGTCGAAGACCTCATCGATGACGCCGGTGCCACCGATCAGCGCCTCGAACTCGGCGGTGGTGCCCAGCGGGCGATCGAGGTAGAGGTTGGTGCTGACGATCGGCGTGTAGCCCAGCTTGTCGGCGGCCGCGTAGATCTCGGCGTGCTCGGGCAGTTCGTCGAGCAGTCCGCCGATGCTGGAATTGGGTACCGCGCACACCACCGCGTCGGCTGGGATCGTGGTGCCGTCGACCAGGGTGACGCCGGTGACTTCGCCGTTGGAGATATGGATACGGCGGGCTACAGCCCGATATCGCACCTGCACGCCGTGCTTCTCGAAGACGCGCAGGGCTCCGGTGACGTACAAGGTGTCCAGATCGGTGGTGGGGTAGCCGATGTCGACGGCTCGCCGGTGTTCGATGCCCAGCCGGATACCCGTGGCCAGCACATCGGCGAACACCTTCGCCGATTCCCGCTGCACCGGTTCCGCCGCGATGCCGAGTGCCAGCCAATCCCACAGCGCCTCACGCGCTTTGGCGGGCATGCCGACTCGGTCGAACCATTGCTCGGTGGTGAGGTCGGCCAAGTCGGCGGGCTGATGCAGACATTGCCAGCCGAGCCGGAGCGTGGCGATCGCCGCGTGCACGCGCTCGAGAGGGTTCGCATCGGGATGAGCGCCGGTCAGCGTGCGCAGCGCGGCGATTCCTTTGGTGCGCATGGTGACGCTGCGGCCGTCGGGCCAGCGCAGGGTTCCCCCGTGCGGGAAGGCGACATATTGCCGTGTGCCGACGCTGGTGAGGTAGCGGAACAGGTGTTCGTATCCACTGGCGATCACGTGCTGGCCGTTGTCCGGCGGATCGTCCACCGCCTCGGCCCGCATCGCGTGGGTGCGGCCGCCGAGTCGGCCTCTGCGCTCCAAGAGGGTGACCTGCTTGCCCGCTTCCGCCAGCCAGACCGCCGCGGCGAGCCCGGCCAGGCCGCCTCCGATCACGACGTAGCGCCGTGGGTCGCTCATGGTGCCCTCCCTCATAACTGACAACTTGTAAGTTAAGTGCGGGTGAGGAGATCGTCAAGAGCGGCGACGCTGATATCGCATCGCAGTGCCGCAGCGAATCGTGCGGCGCGCGAGCAAGGTTGGGTACGCGGCACTTCACCGGGCGTCGGCGGTTCGAGATATCGGTGTTCGTGCGACGCGATCACTCGGCCGGGACCGGCTGACACCGAGGACAGAAGAAGATGCCGCGCTCCCGCTGAACCACGCGGTCGTAATCCGGTGCGGTGTCACCGAGTAGGTCGGCGGCCAGCGGTGTGCCGCAGCGCGGGCACGAGCGGTATGTGCGGCCGTAGACCAAAGGCCGTCGCGGGGGTTTCTCCACCGATTCGGTCAGGATGCGGTGCGCTTCGTTGACCAGTGCCAGCAGGTCCGGCACATCCCCGACCCGGGTCGCGGGATGGACGCGGCGCAGGAAGCAGACCTCGCTGCGGAAGACGTTGCCGATTCCCGCCAGGTTGCGCTGGTCCAGCACGGCGACGCCGATGGGTTGATCCGGATACCGCTCCAGCCGCCGGACTGCTTCGGCCGCATCCCAATTCGGCCCGAGCAGATCGGGCCCGAGATGGTCCACGACGTGGTGCTCGTCGCGCACGCGCACCACCTCGACGGTGCCGAGTGCGAAGCCGACCGCTTCGACGTCCTCGGTGCTCAGCACGATCCGGGCGGTGACTCGGGGTTTGGTCCAGCGCTGCCCACAGTGGAACACGCGCCAGCTGCCCTCCATCTTCAGGTGCGTGTGAATGCTCACGGTGGGGGTCCGGATGAACAGGTGTTTTCCGTAGCTGCCGACGCTCTCGACCATTTGTCCGCGAAGATCGACCGTGGCGTATCGCGGCACCCGAAAATCACTGCGGGTCAGCTCTTTTCCGGCCAGGGCGGTGCGTAGCCGTTTCGCTGCCAGAAAGACGGTGTCTCCCTCAGGCATACGGCCGTCCCGATTCGGTGGTGGCCTCGGAGGCCCGATTTCGCGGTAGGTCAGCCGAATCCCGGCTTGCCCGAGCGCCGAGGTGTCCGCTCACGGGCGGCTCCGGAGGCGGAGTCCGCGCGGCGTGGCGGAGAAGCCCGCTTCGGTCAGGAACCCGGCGAAGGTGTTGCCGTGCACGGTGTCACCGTTGACCCGGTCGATGACCAGCGAGTCCACCCGGCGGAGACGGACCAGGTCGGCGAGCGCCGCGGCGGCGCCACGGCGTGCTTCGGCGTCCTCCGTGAAGGTGAGCAGGGTCTTGCCGCCTCGTTCCAGATACAGGACCAGTTCGCCGTCGACGAGCACCACCAGCGCTCCGGCTTTGCGCCCGGGCCGGTGCCCGCCCTCGACATCGTTCTTCGGCCAAGCCAGCGCGGCGCCGTACGGGTTCGCGGGATCGCACGCGGCCAGCGCCAGTACCGTGCCGGTCGGCTGCCTGGACTCGGGACGGGCGCGTTCGGCGTCGAAGGACCGCAGCCGATCGACCACGTCGGTGGTGGAGAACTGCGCGCCGCCGAGGGAGTCGACGAAATAGCCGCGACGGCAGCGGCCGCGGTCCTCGAATTCGGTCAGCACCCGGTACATCAGCGCGAACCCGCCGGGCACCCCCTCGTTCTGCACCGATCCCCTGGTCAGCACGCCGTACCGCTCCAGGAGCAGATCCGCGGTCGCGTGTGCGCGCACCGTGTTGTCCGAGACCCGCTCCGGCAGCAGCGACCATCGCCCGGCGACCGAGGGCGGACCGGAACGGGTCGGCATGCTCGGGCGGGGCAGGTAGGCCCGGCCCCGGGGCGCGCGTCGGGGGGTGCGGTGTGCCGTGGTGGTCCGCGTCGTGCCGGACAGCAGCGCCCGGACCGGCGCGAACGTGTCACCGGAAACCATACCGGCCCAGGCCAATTCCCACAGTGCGGAGGCCCCCGCGGCGTCGTCGAGCAGGCCGGTGGCGTCCGAGAGCTGCCGGAAGAAGTACGCGCCGCCGCCCTGCGGCACCGGTATCAGTCGCGCGGCGTGTGCATCGGAGACCGAAAGTCCATCGTGGGCTGCGTATTCCGAGACGGCAGGCACTTCGGCGCCGTTCGGGAGGGCGGCACCGCCCGCTCCTTTGCGCGGCCCGGTCGACTGCTGATCTCGGTGGCCGTCGCCGTCGACCGCACTGCCCGGCGGCGGATCCGGCTCGTCCAGCGGCACCGGTGCTCGATCCGGCCGGGTCGGCGCGGGATCGAGCGGCGTCCACGGTACGAAAGTCGCGCCCATGGCGGCGAGCAGGCGCGACTGTAGGTCCGTGAGATCGATATCGTCCGGCGGCGCGAGGGTGAACGGCGCCTGCTCGGCCAAGTGCAGAGCGATCCAGCCGTCCTTGGCGGTGATGGCGCCGTGGCCGGACCAGATCACCTCGCCGGTCGCCATGAGTTCGTCCAGCATGGCGGGGGTGTAGTCGGGCACCCGCGCGGGCAGCACCAGCGATTCCCAGGCCGATGCCGGGATCGGCACGCCCGCGAGCTGTTCCACGACGGCCGCCACGCCCTCGACGCCGCGCAGTTCGCGGCTGCCGATGTGCTGCCAGGACGGGAGGAAGCGTCCGAACGCGGCGGTCGAGACCGGCTCCACCTCGTGCCTGGCCGCGGCGAGTGAGCGGCGGCGCAGCCGGCGTAGCACCTGAGCGTCACACCATTCCGACCCGGCGGCCGAAGGCGTGAACTCGCCTTCCACCACGCGCTTTTCGCTGACGAGCCGGTGCAGGGCGGTGGCAGCCACCGCGGTGCCGAGTCCGAACCGCGCCGCCACCGCATCCGTGCCGAACGGGCCGTGCGTACGGGCGTAGCGGCCGACCAGATCGCCGAGCGGATCGGATACCGGCTCGATGAACGCCGACGGCGTGCCGATCGGCAGCGGAACCCCCAGCGCGTCCCGCAACCGGGCCGCGTCCTCCACCGCGACCCACCAGGCGCGTCCCGCGAAGGAGACCTCCAGCGCCCGCCGTGCGGCCACGAGGCTGCCGAACCAAGCGGTGGGGTCCTCGTCACAGCGTTCGGCGGCTTCGGCGGCGGTGAGCGGCCCGAGCAGCCGCAGCAGATCAGCCAAGCCCTCGGCGTCGGGTGCGTGCCGCTCGGGGGTGAGGCGTTGCAGTTCCCGTTCGGTCTGCTCGATGACCGCGGCGTCGAGCAGTTCGCGCAGCTCGACCCGGCCGAGCAGTTCGGCCAGCAGCCCGGAGTCGAGCGAGAGCGCGGCGGCGCGGCGCTCGGCCAGCGGGCTGTCGCCGTCGTACATGAACTGCCCGATGTAGTCGAACAGCAGGGCGTTCGCGAACGGTGACGGCGTCGCCGTCTCCACCTCGACCAGCCGCACCTGACGCCGCCCCACCCGGCCGAGCAGATCGCGCAGGGACGGCAGGTCGTAGACGTCCCGCAGGCATTCGCGCACCGTCTCCAACAGGATCGGGAACTCGGGGAATTTGCGCGCCACGTCCAGCAGCTGGGCCGAACGCTGTCGCTGCTGCCACAGCGGGGCTCGCTTGCCCGGGTCGCGACGCGGCAGCAGCAGTGCGCGCGCGGCGCATTCGCGGAACCGGGAGGCGAACAGCGCCGAGCCGCCGACCTGTTCGGTGACGATCTCGTCGATCTCGTCGGACTCGAAGACGAACAGTTCGGCGCCGGGCGGATCGTCGGTGGTGTCGGGCAGTCGCACGACGATGCCGTCGTCGGAGGCGTTCGGCGCGGCGTCCACGCCGTAGCGTTCGCGCAACCGGGCCCCGATGGCCAGCGCCCAGGGGGCGTGCACCGGAAGGCCGTAAGGCGAGTGCAACACCAGCCGCCAGTCGCCGAGTTCGTCGCGGAACCGCTCCACCACCAGGGTGCGGTCGGTGGGCAGGTGCCCGGTCGCGGTGCGCTGTTCGTCCAGCAGCGTGAGCAGGTTCGCGGTCGCGTTGTCGTCGAGGCCCGCCGAGCCGATGATCCGCGCGACGCCCTCCGGCATCGGATCGGCGGCGGACGCGCTCAGTTCGCCCCGCGCCGCACGCGGCATGTCCGGGCCGCCGCCGTCGTGCTCCGGCCGCGCCGTCGCCCGCGACGATTTCGCCGGGCTCGATGATGAAACGCCGCCGCGCCGCGAAGTCTTTCTCTTCGGAACGTCCGGTTCGACGGCACGCTCCTGGGCGACCGTGCGCACGAACTCGCCGAGCGCCGCGCCTAGTTCGGCAGGCCGCCCGAGGCCGTCGCCGTGCCAGAACGGCAACCGGCCCGGCTGCCCGAACGCGGGCGTCACCAGCACCCGGTCGAAGGTGATCTCCTCGATCCGCCAGCTCGTCGCCCCGAGCGCGAACACGTCGCCGACCCGGGACTCGTAGACCATCTCCTCATCGAGTTCGCCGACCCGGGAGGCTTTCTCACCCACCATGTACACCGCGAACATGCCGCGATCGGGAATCGCGCCGCCCGAGGTCACGGCCAGGCGTTGCGCGCCGGGACGTCCGGTGAGCGTCCCGGCGTCGCGATCCCAGACCAGGCGGGGACGCAACTCGGCGAACTCGTCGGAGGGATAGCGCCCGGAAAGCAGATCCAGCACCGACTCATAGGCCGAGCGCGGCAGCGATGCGTAACTTCCGGTGCCCCGCACAACCTCGAACCACGCGTCGACATCCAGCGAATCCAGCGCACACGCGGCGACGGTCTGCTGGGCGAGGATGTCCAGCGGGTGTGCCGGGATCTGGATCGCCTCGATCTGCCCCGATGTCATCCGCTGCGACGCCACCGCGCAGTGGATGACATCGGTGCGGTGCTTCGGGAAGATCACCCCGCGCGAGATCTCGCCGACCTGATGCCCGGCCCGTCCGATCCGCTGCAATCCACTCGCTACCGAGGGCGGCGCTTCCACCTGGACCACCAAGTCGACCGCGCCCATGTCGATGCCGAGTTCCAAGCTGCTCGTAGCGACGACGCAGCGCAGCCGCCCGCTCTTGAGATCGTCTTCGATCAGCGCCCGCTGCTCCTTGCTGACCGAGCCGTGGTGGGCTCGCGCCAGCAGGGACCCGGCGCCGTGGATCACCTCGGTGGACGCGCCGAGCTGCGCGGGCGGCTTGTGCTCGGTCTCCACCGGCTCGCCGAGCCGCGCCGCGTAGGCCTCGTTCAGCCGGGCGGTGAGGCGCTCGGCCAGCCTGCGGGAATTCGCGAACACGATCGAGGACCGGTGCTCGAGCACGAGCTCGACGATCGCCTCGTCCACGTGCGGCCAGATGGATCCCGGCTGGTCGGAGTCGCCCGGTTCGGTCATGTCCGCCACCGGCACCCGAACCGACAGGTCGAACGTCTTCGGCGCGGGCGGAGCGACCACCGTGATCGGCGCGTTGCCCACCAGGAACCGTCCGACTTCCTCCGGTGGCCGCACGGTCGCCGACAGCCCGATGCGCTGCGCGGGCCGCTCGGTCAGCAAGTCGAGCCGGGCCAGTGACAACGCCAGGTGCGAACCGCGCTTGGAACCGGCGATCGCGTGCACCTCGTCCACGATCACCGTGTTCACCTCGCACAGCGTGTCCCGGGCCGACGAGGTGAGCATGAGGAACAGCGACTCCGGCGTGGTGATCAAGATGTCCGGCGGGGTGCGCAGCATGGACCGCCGATCGGAGGAGCTGGTGTCGCCGGAACGGACCCCGACGGTGATCTCCGGCGGCCGCAGGCCCAGGCGCTCGGCGGTCTGCGTGACGCCGACCAGCGGCGCTCGCAGATTGCGTTCCACGTCCACGGCGAGGGCCTTCAGCGGGGACACGTACAGCACGGAGGTGCCTGCCCGCTCGGGCCGCTGCTCCCGGGTGGCCAGCTGGTCTATCGCCCACAGGAACGCCGAGAGCGTCTTGCCGGATCCGGTGGGCGCGACGACCAGCGTGTGCTCGCCCGCCGCGATCGCCTGCCACGCCCCCAGCTGCGCGGACGTCGGCGCGGGGAACGCGCCGTCGAACCACTCCTGGGTGGCGCGGGAGAACTGGGGCATGAATTCAGTGTGCACCGGCCCACCGACAAGCACGCTCGTACCGCCTCGCGGGCGAAGCACGAGCAATCGAACAACGTCCGACCATGCCGGGCCGTACGCTTCCACAGGTGCAAAAAGTGCTCAGACTCGACCTGGTCAGCCATGGGATGACCGAGGCGATGCGAAAAGCACGTTTCCCGGTGGACGAATCGCTCACCGAAGCGGGCAGGCGGGCGGTCGTCGGATGCGGTCCGCTCACCGCCCCGCGGGTGCTCACCGGGCCGGAGCGCCGGACGGTGGAGACCGCCGCGCTGCTGGGATTGCCCGGCGAGGAGGACAACCGGCTGCGCGACCTGGACGCGGGCGCCTGGCGTGGCGGCGAACTGATGTCGGTGCCCCAGGACCAGCTGTACGCCTGGCTGACCGACCCCACTTTCCGCGGGCACGGTGGCGAGTCCGTGGTGGACGTGATCGAACGGACCAGGCTCTGGATGGCCGAGATAGCCGCGCAATCGGTGTCCACGATCGCGGTGACCCACCCGGCTGTCGTCCGGGCCGCGCTGCTGGTGACGCTGGACGCCCCGCCCAAATCGTTCTGGCGCATCGATGTTCCGCCCGGCAGCGTGACCCGCCTGCACTATCGCGGCGAATGGACGTTGCACTTCACGGCCTGACGCGCGGTCCTGCTCGCACACCGATCGACCGAACCGGTGGCAGTCGGGGAGCCTGGGCCGCGGCGGCGCGGCCTGGACATCGGCTGCGGTGGCACCGTGGGGTGAAGCGGCCCGGGAGAATATCTCCCGAGCCGCTGTGCGAATGATTCAGCAGTCGGTCGGTGCGGGTTCGCCGCGGAACCTGGCCTCCACGTAGTTCCACGCGTCGGCGAATCCGGCGACCGCCGCGGTCATGTGCTCGGAGATGTCGACGGTGTGGAAGTCCACCGGCGCGCCCGCCCTGCAATACCGGTCGGCGACCTCGGCGACGGGCCCGTAGAAGGTGAGCGTATCGAAGCGGCCTTGCCAGAGGAAGGTCGGCACGGTCGGCACGCCCTCGAAGTGCCGCAAGCTGTTCTCCCGCAGAACCGCTCGCGCCTCGGGGCTGTCCATCAGGCTTCTGGACGCCGCCATCTGCTCCGCGCTGCGGAAGGCGCCGTGGAAGAGCAGGAACCGCCGGCACGCGTCGTGGGTGAATTCCCGGAACCACAAACCGTTCTCGTTGAGCTGGTCGGAGATCGGCAGCCGGTCCGGGTACTCCCGCTCCAGTCCCATGGCGGCGGCGAAGGCCAAGCCGAATCCGGGATGCGGGTCGAAGCCGAGCGCGAGCGCCATCTCCTCGAGGTCGGCGGGGATGCCGCCCGCCACGGCGGCGGCGAGCTTCAGTTCCGGCGCGTAGGTGGGTTGCAGCGCGGCGGCCCACGCGGTGGCCATGCCGCCGCCGGAGTAGCCCGCGATGGCGGCGGGGGAGTCGGACAGACCGAGTTCGGCGACCTTGCGGACGGCCCGCACACTGTCGAGGGTCATCATGCCGCCCAGTCGCGCGGCGCCGTACGCGGAGGTGGGACCCAGATAGTCGGGCAGCGAGATGGCCCATCCGCGTCCGATGGGCAGCATCGCGCCGACCGCGTCCTGCAACTCGCCGTTGAACAGCGACCGCGAGGGATTGCATTGGGTGCCGAGGGAATTGATCAGCGCCTGGTAGGAGACCAGCGGCGGATTCTTCACCCCGATCGGCAGCAGCACCGTCGTGACGCCCATGACGGGCTTGCCCTGGGAGTTGGTGGAGCGGAAGGCGACTTGCCAGCCCTCGGTTCCCACATACGGGCCGGTGTCGATCCTGCGCGTACGCACGACGTCGCCGGGCGCGAGGTCCGCCAGGTGGGACGGCGCGTTGAAGAACAGGTCGGGATCGGGGGTGGGATAAAGCGGCTGGGCCGTAGCTGGCAGGCCCAGCAGGCCGAGCGAGACGATGCTCACCAGCAAGATCGCAATCCGGAATGGAACTCTGGACACGGGTTTCCTTCGAAAGTCAGCCGTCACCGTCCCACCGCGCCGCGGCGTCGGTGTTTCGGACGGACCGGCACTACACGGAGAGCCGCAGCGAACCACGTTCACTGCGGTACAGAGCAGAAGGAACCGCCGCTGCGGCGACCCTCGAGCCGATCGCGGCGACTGGCGCACCTCCTTCGACTCCGGGACCGCCGGTAGCCGCGAAGGCGGCACCATCCGCTGCGAAGATAGCGCCCCATCGATCGCGGTGCCGCACCGGATCAGGCGAACCGGACAAGTCACAATGCCGATGGTTTGCCATTCAACCAGATCACTATGGGAGGTGGCCTGCAGGCCGTCCACCGAGCCGCCGTCGCCTCGCGCGGATCAGGCGAAGCTGAGCACGGTCCGATCGCCCAGCGGACGTTCCAAGTCGACGACCACCACGCCGTACTCGCGCTTCTGCTCCGGGTTCGCGCCCTGGCACGGCGGCATCCCGCGATGCAGGCCGCGGATCAGCCGCACGCTCACCCGGTCGGCCGATTCCTCCACGCGCGCGGTGAAGCCGATGCTCGGGCAGCCGACCGGGCCCGGGATGTGGATCGCGAGCTTGTCCGTACCGTCTTCGATGTCGTACTCGGAGAAGGGCATCGCCGAACTGGGTTCCAGGTCCGGGGCATGCGGGATGACGATCATCGTTCCGCCCGCGTATCCGCGGGGGCCCGGTTCGGCGCGCGTCCCGGCCGCCGCTCCCGCGGCCTGCTCGGGCGCGGACGGGGCCGCCTGCTGCCCGCACGCGGTCAGCGCTCCGAACGCGAGGGCGGCGACGAGCGCCGTGCTCCTCCTGAGCATTGCCATCTACCCACCTTCACACAGGTGGCTGGAGGTGCGGCGGAAGTGCGGCGGTGTGGCACGGGCTCGCATCGCCGCGTCCGTGACGTAAGCGTGCTTTTGTGTGCACCGTCACACGGACCTCGCACTGTGCTTAGGTTGTGCCCATTCCTGCTGTCAATAATTGGGCACATTGCTCAATCAAATTGCCCAAGGTTGTGCGTTCAGATTATCGAGGACACGATATCGGCAACAAGTGCTCAACGAGGTAGGCGCCGGATCGGCGCCGTGTGGACGGGTGGATCTGTATGACCGAGCTCGCTGACCGCGACCTGATCGCAGCTTCCTACGACCTCGCCGACCGTTACCGCGTCGGCTCGGACACCGTGGTGCTCACCGGCGTCCAGGCCATCGCGCGACAATTGGTCGAGCAGCACGTCCGTGATCTCCGAGCGGGCCGGCGGGTCGGCACGTTCGTCTCCGGGTACCAGGGCAGTCCGCTCGGCGGCGTCGACAAGATGCTGTCCGGAATGCCGGATGTCCTCGCTGAGCACGACATCGCTTTCGTTCCGGGGCTGAACGAGGAACTGGCCGCGACCTCCGTCTGGGGGAGTCAGGCGGATCTGCCCGCGGGCACCGCGACACACGACGGCGTCGTCGGTGTCTGGTACGGCAAAGGCCCAGGCCTGGACCGCGCGACCGATGCCCTTCGCCACGCCAACATGTACGGCGCGAATCCGCGCGGCGGCGTCCTGTTGCTGGTCGGCGACGATCCGGCGGCGAAGTCCTCCACTGTGCCCGCGGTGAGCGAGCGCTCGCTGGCGGCGATGAACATTCCCGTGCTGTTCCCGCGCAACGCGCGCGAGATCATCACCATGGGCCTGCACGGGGTCGCCCTGTCCCGCGCCTCGGGCTGCCTCGTGGCACTGAAGATCGTCGCCGACGTAGCCGACGGCGCCTGGACGGTCGACGGCTCGGTCGGAGACATCGACATCGTCGTGCCCGAGATCGACTGGGACGGCCGGCCTTTCCGCTACCGGCAGCGTCCGATGGGCGCGCCCGCCGACAGCCTGCTCGCCGAGGCGGATCTCTACGGTCCCCGTTGGGAACTGGTGCGGGCCTACAGCACCCGCAACGGGCTGGACGTGATCGAGGTCGACCCGGCCCGCGCCACGATCGGGATCGCCGCCACGGGCACCACCTTCGACGCGGTCCGCCAAGCGCTGATCGACCTCGGCGCGGACGACGACGCGCTCCGGGAGGCGGGCATCCGGCTGCTGCGCATCGGGATGCCGTATCCGGTCGCGCCCGAACGCGTCCGCGAGTTCGCCACCGGCCTCACCCGGCTGATCGTCGTCGAGGACAAGACGGCCTTCATCGAGACCCAGATTCGAGACATTCTGTACGGCGTCCCGGCCGCCCCCGAGATCGTCGGCAAGCGCGACGGCGCGGGCCGCCCGCTGTTCGGCACCGATGGCGAACTCACCTCCGGGCGCATCGCCGCACCGCTGCGCCGCGTGCTCGACGGGCACGTCGAGATGAAACGCCCGCTGCCGCAACCGCTGTCGCTGTCGGTGCTGCCCGCCAAGCGCACGGCCTACTTCTGCAGCGGTTGTCCGCACAATCGATCCACCGCAGTGCCGGAAGGGTCGCTGGCGGGCGGCGGGATCGGCTGCCACACCTTGGTGACCATGTCCGGGCGCACGGACAGCAAGGTCACCGGATTGACCCAGATGGGCGGCGAGGGCTCGCAATGGATCGGTCAGGCCCCGTTCACCGATGTGCCGCACCTGTTCCAGAACATCGGCGACGGCACGTATTTCCACTCCGGTCAGCTCGCCGTGCAGGCGTGCGTGGCCGCCGGGGTGAACATCACCTTCAAGCTGCTGCACAACGACGTCGTCGCGATGACCGGCGCGCAGCACGCCGAAGGCGCCCTCACGGTGCCGATGCTCACCCACAAGCTCTCGATCGAGGGTGTCCGGCGCATCATCGTCTGCGCCGACGAGCCCGAGCGTTACCGCAAACGCGATCTCGCTCCTGGCACCCTGCTGTGGCATCGGGACCGTCTCGATGAAGCGCAGCGCGCCCTGCGCGAGGTGCCCGGCGTCACGGTGCTGATCTACGACCAGCACTGTGCGGCCGACGCGCGGCGGCAGCGCAAGCGCGGCACCCTGCCGGTGCGCCGCACCCGGGTGGTCATCAACGAGGCGGTGTGCGAGGGCTGCGGTGATTGCGGCGTCCGGAGCAATTGCCTGTCGGTGCAGCCGGTGGACACCGAGTTCGGCCGCAAGACCAGGATCGATCAGACCTCGTGCAACACCGACTACAGCTGCCTGGACGGCGACTGCCCGTCGTTCGTCACGGTCGAGCTGCCCGACCCTGCCGAGCGCGAGCGGCGCGAGGAAGTTCGCCGCGAGCAGCCTCCGCGGCTGCCGGACCTGGCGCACGAACCGCCGACGACCACGCAGAACGTCTTCCTCGCTGGCATCGGAGGCACCGGCATCGTCACCGTGAACCAGGTACTGGCCACCGCCGCGATGCGGGCCGGGTACGAGGTGGCGAGCCTGGACCAGATCGGCATGAGCCAGAAGGCAGGTCCCGTGGTCTCGCACCTGCGGTTCGCCGTGGACGCGCTGGAGCCGGCCAACCGGCTGGCCCCGGCCTCGGCCGACTGTCTCGTGGCTTTCGACCTGCTGACCGCCACCGACACCAAGAACCTGGCTTACGGGTCCGCCGCGACGACCGTGTCGGTGGCCTCCACCAGCAGGACTCCGACCGGGGACATGGTCTACGACAAGTCGGTCGGCCATCCCGACGAGGCGATGCTGCTGGAGCGGTTGGCGAAAGTGTCGCGGTCGGTGCGGTCCTTCGACGCGCTCGCCGCCGCGCAAGCCCTCTTCGGCAACACCGCCGCCGCGAACTTCCTGCTGGTCGGAGCCGCTTACCAGAGCGGAGGACTGCGGCTGCCGCGCACCGCGATCGAGGAGGCGATCGAGATCAACGGCGTGGCCGTGGACGCCAACCTCGCGGCCTTCCGCTGGGGACGGGTCGCGATCGCGCGGCCGGAGGAGTTCGCCGCCGCGACCGCTCGTCGCGTGGCCGGACCCGCCTCACCCGCGGCGCCCGCGGACCTGTTCGACGGGCTGACCGCCACCGGCGAGACGCGGCGGCTGGTGGCGCTGCGGGCGACCGAGCTGATCGGTTTCCAGAGCGTGGCGGTGGCCCGCGACTACGTGCGCACGATGCAACGCATTTGGGACGCGGAGCGGCGGGTCACCGACAGCACCGCGTTCAGCGAACAGGTGGCGCGCGGGCTGTACAAGTTCACGGCCTACAAAGACGAGTACGAGGTGGCCCGACGACTCACCGATCCGGCGTTCCTGGCCGAGGTCGCCGCACAGGTGCCCGACGGGGCGAACCTCACCTACCGGCTGCACCCGCCGATCCTGCGCGCGATGGGCCGGGAGAAGAAGATCGGGATGCGGCCGGGCAGTCACTTCGCCCTCCGTCTGCTGGCCAAGGGCAAGCGGTTGCGCGGCACCAAGTTCGACCCGTTCGGTTACGCGCACGTGCGCCGGGTGGAACGCGAACTGCTCGCGCACTACACCGCGATGGTGACCGACCTCGCCGACACGCTGGAGCTGGCCGGCTACGACCGCGCGGTGCGTGCGGCGTCCCTCGCCGACGTGGTGCGCGGCTACGAGGACGTCAAGCTCGCCAACGTCGCGGTCTACGCCGAGCGGTTGCGGGAACTCGGTATCGAGCCGCCGCGCTGCTAGCGGCTCGCGGTGTAATTGGTCACCCTGCCGATCCACCGGATGAAATCCGCCGCGTCCTCGTTGCTGCCGTGCCCGGCGTCCCAGTACATCGCGGCGTCGACGTCGTCGCCCAGATTCTCGAGGCTCGCGGCGAGATTGCCCACGATGGTCAGCGACGTGTCGGTGTCCTTGGTGCCGACCCGGATCCACCAATGCTCGGCCCGCGCCGGGTTCTTCTGTCCGATGAAGGGCATGGGATTCATCATTGTGATCTTCTCGGGCAGGTCGCCGTCCAGCTGCGCGCCGGGGTCGCCGGTGGCGCGCCGCAGGCTGTACAGGGTGAAATGCCTGGCCTTGGTGGTTCCCACCCCGAACTCGTTGTTCTCTCCGGAGGACAGGTCGAAAGCGTCGAACGCGGGCACGCCCTTCTTCCGCTCTCCCACGTGCGCGAGGAAGTCCGGCCAAGGGAACTCCGCCCGATCGCCCGCCCACGTGATCCAAG
The DNA here is from genome assembly GCA_019930625.1 of Nocardia asteroides. Classification (NCBI taxonomy): domain Bacteria; kingdom Bacillati; phylum Actinomycetota; class Actinomycetes; order Mycobacteriales; family Nocardiaceae; genus Nocardia; species Nocardia asteroides. The sequence goes on along the minus strand of CP082844.1, from coordinate 644,999 downwards.
GGTTGGCCGCCAGGTAGCTGGAGCGGTCGGCGTCGGGCAGTGCGGTCAGGTACGCGGTTGCCGCCGGTTCGAGGTAGGTCCGCACGAGGTAGCGGCCGTAGTTGTCGGCCGTGATGGGTCCGAATCCGTCTTTGCCCTGGAGCCCGAGCGACGCTTGGTAGCCGGTGAACGCCGCACTCAGGTCTCGCGACGCGGTCGCGTCGAGTTCCCCGGAGCGCAGGGGATTGGCGCCCCAATTCCATTCGTAGGCCATATCGGCGTGTTCGAGATCGGTGATGGGGCAGTAGGGCGCGGCGGCGAAGACGGCGTCGCTGGCTTCCGCCGCGCCGAGATCGGCGAGGTACCGGTGGTACATACCGCTGTCCGCGGAAGCCCCGAGCAGGGCGGCCAGCGCACCTCCCGCGCTGACTCCGGTGGCCACGATCCGATCGGTGTTTCCCGGCACGCGGCCGGAGTTGTGGCGCAGGTATCGGACCGCGGCCTTCAGATCCACGATGGCGGCGGGCGCGACGCCGTAGTACGTGCCGTCGGGACCGACGAGGTCCCGCCCGCGAGCGCCGGACTCGACGACGACGTAGCCGGCGGCCAGCGCGAGGTCTTGGTTCCTGGTCCGCTCGCCGCCGTCGCCCGGCTCGTCGCCCGTCACGGAGGACGACAGGTAGCCGCCGACGGAGTTGCTGAAAAGGATGGGAGCCGCGCTCGCGTCGACGGCCGTTCCGTCGATCTCGACGGGCACGCTGATGTTCAAGCTCTGATACGCCTTGTCAACCGGTTTCGCGACATAGACAACGCTCTCGTAGAAGCGATAGGCGACTTCCTTGTCGCGCTCGAAGGTGGCGACGGTCTTCGTCTGTTCCGTGAACGCGTCGGGATCGAAGGCCAACTCGGCCTTCGCGCTGCCGTCCGGCCCGCCGCAGGCGGCGGCGAACATCGACACGGCCACCGCCGCGGCACATCCCTCGAGCATCGCTCTGCGTCGCACAGCTATCTCCTTCGCGTTCGTGGCGAACCACGGGCGTCACGGGCCGCAACGGGAAGAACTCAGCCATCTTCTGGCTACCGTACCGGGGAAGGTGCACGAGGGAGGGCAACCGGACGGAGGGCGCGATTCGATCGACCGCGCCGAAGCCGCTGCCCGGCATCGGAGCAGGCGTCGGTTTCGCGGGCGGCAGCCGAGCGGATCATCCGCGATGACGAGCCCGGCAAAGAAATAACCCGGGCCAGTCGGTGTGAACCGTCTGACCCGGGCTTCCAGTAGCGGGGACAGGATTTGAACCTGCGGCCTCTGGGTTATGAGCCCAGCGAGCTACCGAGCTGCTCCACCCCGCGTCGTAAGGACAACACTACACAGGGTGGAGCGAATAACCGAATCGTGCTGGTGGAGCGGGGTGCGCGGGGGTGGTTCAGCCGAACTCGATGCCCTGGGCGAGGGGAAGTTCGGTGGAATAGTTGACCGTGTTGGTGGCTCGGCGCATATAGGCCTTCCAGGAGTCCGAGCCGGATTCGCGTCCGCCGCCGGTCTGCTTCTCACCGCCGAAGGCGCCGCCGATCTCGGCGCCGGAGGTGCCGATGTTGACGTTTGCGATTCCGCAATCGGATCCGTCGGCGGCGAGGAAGCGTTCGGCCTCGCGCTGGTCGGTGGTGAAGATCGCGGACGAAAGGCCTTGTGGCACTTCGTTGTGCAGCGCGATCGCGCGATCGAAGTCGTCGTAGGCGAGAACGTAGAGGATCGGCGCGAACGTCTCCTCCCGGACCACCGCGGTCTGGGCGGGCATGCGCACGATGGCGGGGCGCACGTAGTAGGCGTCGTCGCCGAACCCCTCGACGCGTTCGCCGCCGCAGACCAGTTCGCCGCCGTCGGTCACCGCCTTGTCCAGCGCGGCACGCATCCCGGTGTAGGCCTTCCCATCGATCAGCGGCCCGACCAGCACCCCGTCGTCGAGCGGATTGCCGACCGACAGTTGCCGGTAGGCCCGCTCCAACCGGTCCACCAGCGATCCGGCCACGTCACGGTGCACGATCAACCGCCGCAGCGTGGTGCACCGCTGCCCGGCTGTGCCCGCCGCGGCGAACACGATGGCCCGCGCCGCGAGGTCCAGGTCGGCCGACGCGGTGACGATCGCGCCGTTGTTGCCGCCCAGCTCCAGCAGGCAGCGTCCGAGCCGCTCGGCCACCCGTGGCGCCACCAGCCGGCCCATCCGCACCGAGCCGGTCGCGCTCACCAGCGCCACCCGTTCGTCGTCGACCAGCCGGGAGCCCACGTCGCGTGCGCCCTGGATCACCTGATGCACTTCGGGATCCGCGCCCACCTCCTCGGCCGCGCGCCGCAGCAGCGCGTGACAGGCCAGCGCCGTCAGCGGGGTCGTCTCCGACGGCTTCCACACCACGGTGTCGCCGCAAACCAGCGCGATCGCGGTGTTCCACGCCCAGACCGCGACCGGGAAGTTGAACGCCGAGATCACCCCGACCACGCCGAGCGGATGCCAGGTCTCCATCAACCGGTGGCCCGGACGTTCCGAGGGCATGGTGTGGCCGTACAACTGCCGGGACAGGCCGACGGCGAATTCGCAGATGTCGATCATCTCCTGCACTTCACCCGCCGCCTCGGCGGGGATCTTGCCCGCCTCCAGCGTCACCAGCTCGGCCAAGTCGCGCTTGTGGGCGGTGAGCAGCTGCCCGAGCCTGCGCACGACCCCGGCCCGGACGGGCGCGGGAACGCTGCGCCAGGCCCGGAAGGCGGTGGCGGCCCGTCCGATCGCGTCATCCACTTCCTCGAGCGAGCTGGACCGCAGGGTCGTCAACTGCCCTCCGGTGATGGGAGTTCGTGCGGGCAGGTCACCGGGCTCCGGTGGTCGCGCGCCCAATTCGCGCAGCACCGCCTCCGCGCGGGCGGCCAGCTGTCGGGTGGTCCGGTCATCGAGTACATCGGTCATCTGTTGTTCCGCCGTACCTTTCGGCCGCGTCGCGGCGTGTATGTCCCACATGGCGGGAGGATGGAGGGGAGGTTTCGGACACGAGCCGCGCTGCCTGAGTTAGCCTTCGCTGATGGCGGATACACCGGCAAGACCCGTACTCGATGACATCGATCGCCTGCTGATTCGTGAACTGATGGCCGATGGACGGGCCACCCTGTCGAACCTGGCCGAAAAGGCGAGTCTGTCGGTGTCCGCGGTGCAGTCACGGGTCCGCCGACTAGAGGCGCGCGGTGTGATCCGCGGGTACACCGCGCATGTCGATCCCGAAGCGCTCGGTCAACTGCTGTCGGCATTCGTCGCGATCACTCCTCTCGACCCGTCGCAACCCGATGACGCGCCCGCTGTGCTGCAGCACATCCCCGGCATCGAGGCGTGCCACTCGGTGGCAGGCGAGGAGAGCTACGTCCTGCTGGTGCGGGTGGCGTCCCCGCGGCACCTCGAACAGTTGCTCCAAGAGATCAGAGCCACCGCCAACGTGCGTACCCGGAGCACCATCATCTTGCAGACATTCTATGACAGGTAGCGATTTCGCGGAATTAATCCGTTTCGCTGTAGAGGTTCCGTAAATTTTTACGTACCCTCGGGGCGTGACCATCGAACTGGAACGCACCCGCCCGGCGGTCACCCCCGCCGCCCGGGTCCATGAGATCTTGTCGGTGAGCATCCTGGCCGACGGCTTCGACTTGGTACTCGACCTCAACCGTTCCCGCGGCTGCCGCCTCGTCGACGAACGCGACGGCAGCCCCTACCTCGACATGTTCGGTTTCTTCGCCTCCAACGCGCTGGGCATGAACCATCCCGCCCTCGCCGACGACGCGCAGTTCCGTGCCGAGCTCACCGCCGCGGCATTGAACAAGCCGAGCAACTCCGATATCTACACCGTGGAGATGGCCCGCTTCGTCGAGACGTTCGTGCGGGTGCTCGGTGATCCGCGGCTACCGCACCTGTTCTTCATCGACGGCGGCGGCCTCGCGGTGGAGAACGCCCTCAAGGTCGCGTTCGACTGGAAGAGCAGGCACAACGAATCCCACGGCCGCGCACCGGAACTCGGCACCAAGGTGCTGCATCTGACCGGCGCGTTCCACGGCCGCACCGGCTACACCATGTCGCTCACCAACACCGATCCGGTGAAGACCGCGCGTTTCCCCAAGTTCGACTGGCCCCGCATCAAGTCGCCCTATCTCACCGACGCCTTCGACGTCGAGGAGGCGGAGGCGTGCGCGCTCACCCAGGCGCGGCGCGCGTTCGAGGAAAACCCGCACGACATAGCGTGTTTCATCGCCGAGCCGATTCAGGGCGAGGGCGGCGACCGGCATCTGCGCCCCCAGTTCCTGCAAGCGATGCAGCGGCTGTGTCAGGACAACGATGCGCTTTTCGTGCTGGACGAGGTGCAGACCGGAGTCGGCATGACCGGAACCGCCTGGGCCTACCAGCAACTCGGCCTGGAGCCGGACGTCGTCGCTTTCGGTAAGCGCACCCAGGTCTGCGGCGTCATGGCGGGTGGGCGCGTGGACGAGGTACCCGACAACGTGTTCGCCGTCAGCTCCCGGCTCAACTCGACCTGGGGTGGCAACCTGGGCGACATGGTGCGCAGCCGGCGCATCCTGGAGGTGCTCGAGCGGGACCAGCTGATCGAGCGGTCCCGGCCGCTGGGTGCGCACCTGCTCGAACGGCTGGGCGCGCTCGCCGCCCGGCACGCCGATGTCAGCGAGCCGCGTGGGCGCGGACTGATGTGCGCGATCACGTTGTCGTCGTCCCGGCTGCGCGACGAGGTGCTCACCGCGCTGCGCGAGCGCGAGCGCGTGCTGATCCTCGGCACCGGCGAGCGGGGCATACGGTTCCGTCCCCCGCTCACGGTCACCGGCCCCGAGCTGGACGAGGCCGTCGACGCGCTGGATCGGGTGCTGACCAGCATCGAATAGTCGCGAACGGGATGATCCGGGCATTCCGGTATCCCCGGCGCGGGGTACGCCGAAATCCCGGATCCACCTCCTAGGCTTCCCAGCCATGGCCGATCGTCTTCACCACTCTGCGAGCAGGTGCGGCGCGTGAACCGGCAGCGCACGTATCGATGCTGCGCGCCCCACCTCGTGATCCCTCTCGTCGTGCTCTCGGCGGTGGCGGGCTGCGCCGCCAGTGACGCGGGCACGGTGGGCACCGAGGAAGGCCGGGCGGCCACGACCACCGTGGCCGCACCCACCACCGTCGCGTTCCCACCGCACATGACCGATCTGCTGCCCGGGATGCCGCCCCCGCTCTCACCGAACGACGTGTACGCGGCCAACCGCGAACTCAGCCCCGCCGTGGCCGACCATCGCCCCTTGGTCTACGTGCCCAACAGCCAGTCGAACACGGTCTCGGTGATCGATCCGGACACCTTCCAGGTGATCGACACCTTCCCCGCGGGCGGTTCGGAGCCGCAGCATGTCGTCCCCTCCTACGACATGCAGACGCTCTACGTCACCAACGACCTGCCGTTGGGCGGCGGCAGCCTGCTGCCGATCGATCCGCGGACGGGGAGGCCGGGCGAACCCTTCCCCGTGCGCGATCCGTACAACATGTACTACACCCCGGACGGCCGGTACGCGCTCGTCGTCGCCGAGGCGGACAAGTCGCTGGACTTCTACGACCCGCGGACCTGGCAGAAGATGCACGCTTTGGCGGTCCCCGACTGCGCGGGCGTCGACCACATGGACTTCACCGCCGACGGCCGTTTCGCCCTCGCGTCGTGCGAATTCATCGGCCGGATGCTGGCTTTCGACGTGGCCGAGCGCAGGATCGTCAAGGTGATCGACCTGCCGGGCGGACCCTCGGGCAAGCCGCAGGATGTGAAGCTCTCTCCGGACGGGCACACCTTCTTCGTCGCCGACATGGCCGCCGACGGCATCTACCTCTTCGACGCGCACACCTTCGAGAACACCGGGTTCGTGCCGACCGGTAAGGGAACCCACGGGCTCTACGTCACCCGCGACTCCACGCGGATGCTCATCACCAACCGGCACGAAGGCAGCATCTCGGTGTGGGATTTCGCGGCGAACGGGCTGGTGTACAAGTGGTTCGTGCCCGCGGGCGGCAGTCCCGACATGGGCAATATCTCCGCGGACGGGCGTGTTTTCTGGGCGTCCGGCCGCCACCACGGCGAGGTGTACGCCATCGACATCGTCAATTGGACGCTGCTGGCGCGCATTCCCGTCGGCAAGGGGCCGCACGGGCTCACCATCTGGCCGCAACCAGGACGCTATTCCACCGGGCACACCGGTGTCATGCGCTGACCTCGTCCGTCTTTCGGTGCGCCTTTCGCGCGAGTAGAGCGCGCCGGACACGCCGGTCCGTGGTCAAGCGACGACCGGCCGCAGCCCCAAACCGCCTTCGACGAAACGGCGGACGGAAGCCAGTCCCGCGTCCAGGGCGGTTTCGTAGGCGGGGCGAGCCCATCCGGTCACGTTCGCGGTGCCGTCGCCCATCGGCGTCACCGCGATCTCGGCCACCAGCTCGGCCGTCGTCGGTTCGCACACCGCCCAGGAGAAACACGTCTCCTCCGCCCAGCCGGCACTGCGCCGGGCGACGTAGTCCGGCTCGGTGATCCCGCCCGCGGCCAGAGCGGGACGGTCATCGATCCGGTCGTCGGCACGCAGGGCGCGCAGATACCAGGCACCCGCGTTGATCTCGACCGGCTCCATCAGCATCCGCCCGTTGCGCCGCGCCCGCCACCCGATGAGACCGGCGCCCCCGTGACCGCTCGGTCGAATTCCGCGACGCGCGGCGGCCTCGCTGCGACATGATCGGATGGCCGCGGCGCGAATTTCGCGCCATTCGGGGTGCCGATGCGGATTTCGGGTAGTTCGGTCATGAGGAAGAGGCTAGCGGGAGGTTCTGTCGACATGGGCGAGCTGTGGTTCGGCCACTACCGCCTCGATCGGTTGCTAGGTAGCGGCGGCATGGGCGAGGTCTGGCTCGCGCACGACACCACCGCCGACCGTGCCGTCGCATTGAAGGTTTTGGCCCCCGCGTATGCGGCGGATACGAGATTCCGACAGCGATTCACCAGGGAGGCTCGGCTCGCGGCCCAGGTGCGCGGGCCGCACCTGGTGCCGATCCATTCCTTCGGCGAACTCGACGGTCGCCTCTACATCGATATGGAGTTCATCGAAGGCTGTGACGTGGCCGCGCTGCTGCGGCGCGAGGGGCGACTGGAACCCGAGCGTGCGATCGAGATCGTGGCGCAGACCGCCACCGCGCTCGACGCGGCGCATCGTGCGGGCCTGGTGCACCGCGACGTGAAGCCATCCAACATCATGGTGACCCCCGACGACGCGGTCTACCTGATCGACTTCGGCACCGCGCACCGCAGCGACCAGCCCGCGATCACCGCCACCGGCAATGTGGTAGGCACCCTTGCCTACATGGCGCCGGAGCGGTTCGAGGGGGCGGCGGTGCCCCGGTCCGACCAGTATTCGCTGGCCTGCGTGCTCTACGAGTGCGTCACCGGACGACGACCGTTCGACGACGGCGACCCACCGCGGCTGTTGCGCGCCCACCTCATGCAGACACCACCGCTCGCCTCCACGCTCAACCCCGCCGTGCCGCCGGAGCTGGACGCGGTGATCGCACGCGGAATGGCGAAGGACCCGAGCCGGCGGTTCTCCAGCGCGGGGGAATTGGCCTCGGCCGGGTACGCGGCCGTGACAGGTCGAGACGCGACCACGGTCGAACTCGCGCCTTCGTCGCCGACCTTCGTGCTGCCGCCGCCGCGTGCGACGGCCAGGACCGACGTCTCGTCCGAGGCGCGCACGTCCATCGGACCGCGTCTGGCTCTGGCGGCTTTCGGGACGCTCGTCGTGGCGGTGGCCGGGGCGCTGTGGCTCGGACGGCCGGAAATGGCCGACGCGGGCTCGGCAACCGCTTCGGCTCCGCCTTCCGAACAGGACCACGCGACACAATCGACATTGCCGTCGCACGTCCCGGCCACGCGGGCGCCGGTGCCGATCTCGGCGCCCACCTTGGTCCTGCCCGGCGCCGGGCAGCCGTGTGATCCGGTGGCGGACGTGGACAGTGTCACCGTGGACGGCCTCCTGCTGACCTGTACTCCGCTGGCGACGGGCCGTGCCAGTTGGCTTCCGGCTCCCGGCGGTGTCGCCGTGGGGAACGTCGAGAACGCTCCCGAGCAGCACAGCTCGGGTGGCGACAAGCGTGACCGGGACAAGCCCGGCAATGCGGACCAGGGCAACGGCAGGGACAAAAACAAGCCCAAACCCGGCAAGTAGGCGGGCTTGACGGACTGTCGTCGAGCACACAGTGGTGCGCGACGCGGGGTGCGGTTACGCTCCGAAAGAGGCCACGTTCTTCGGCATTCGCGCGGTGATCTGGTGTTTCCCGGAGTTCCCGCCGCAGGTGGAGGCCGGGTCGACCGGACGTCAACGGTGACTGGAGGTTCGCGATGGGGGAGGTGCGATTCGGGGGTTACCGGCTGGAGCGCTTGCTCGGCAAGGGCGGCATGGGTCAAGTGTGGCTGGCGTACGACACGGTGGCGGCGCGCCGGGTGGCGTTGAAACTCCTGCCCGCCGAACTCGCGGCCGCGGAGGGATACCGCAAGCGCTTCGAGCGCGAAGCCGAAGCGGTGGCGCGGTTGCGCGACCCACACGTGCCGCGCATCCACCGCTTCGGCGAGATCGACGGCCGCCTCTACATCGACATGCAGTTCGTCGAGGGCTCCGACTTGGCGGGCAAGCTGGTGGCCGAGGGCCCCATGCCGCCGGCCGTGGCGGTCGGCATCATCGGACACGTCGCCGCCGCGCTGGACGTCGCGCACCGGGCCGGGCTGGTACACCGCGATGTCAAACCGTCGAACATCGTCGTCCACCCGAGCGGCTTCACCTATCTGATCGACTTCGGCATCGTGCACGGGCTCGGCCGGACGGCCGTGACCACCACCGGCATGGCGATCGGCACCCTCGCGTACATGGCCCCGGAACGGTTCACCGGGGCGGTGGACGGGCGCGCCGACGTCTACTCGCTGGCCTGCGTGCTCTACGAATGCCTCACCGGCTCCCGGCTCTACGGCGACACCGATCCCGCGCAGCAGATGCACGCCCATTTGATGGCGCCTGCCCCACGGGCCGGTGCGGTGCGCGCCGGGGTGCCCGCCGCGCTCGACGCCGTCATCGCCCGCGGTCTGGCCAAGGAGCCGAGTGAAAGATTCCCCACAGCAGGGGAATTCGCCGCGGCCGCCCGCCTCGCGATCGGCGTCGCGGAGCCCCGAGCCGTGCCGCCGCCCTCAGGATCGGGCCGACCGTCCACGAAGCCACTGACCGCCGGGGCGTCCGCAGAGCCTGAGGCCCCATGGGCAAACGCGCATCGTTCCGAGGACCGTGGTCCGGCGAATCCGGCTGCGCGGAGCGATTACTCGCAGCAGTCGGGTCCTCGGCCCGTCGCTCCCCAGGAACCCTCGGATTCGAAGCCGAAGCCGACGCCCGCCCCGACCGAAGTGATGCCGGAGCCAGGTCCGACCCCGACGCTCGTGGCGACGAGGCTCGACTGGCCCCAGGCCGCGGCCCTACCAAACCCTGTTCCCGGACAGCGCGTTCCGAATCCGGCTTCGTCAGTGCACGGACCTGCCCCTCAGCAGCAGGTGCGCGCGGCCAGCGGTTATCCCCTTGTGCGGCAGCCGTATCCAGCCGTCCGGCGCTGGTATCAGAACGGGGTGTACGCCGCTGGAACCGCTTGGCGCGGACAGCAGGGTCGGCAGGGGCGGTTGCTCGCACTGCGGGCACGCGTCCCGTCACCCCTAGCGCCGCCGTCTCGGCAGAACGGCGCGCCGGCGCGAAAGGTCTTTCCAGCGGTCCAACCTCCGGGGTATTCCTCGATCGCGCAACGGCGTCCCCGCAGCCCGGTCCCGCGTCGGCGGCCGCGACGCCGCCGAAGTCTCCTGTCGAAGATGATCAGCGCGCTGATCGTCGTGTTCCTCGCGCCGTTCGCGTTCGCGGCCGGCTGCGTCGCCTTGATCGCGGCGGGTACCAGGACCGGCGACTCCGGCTCACCCGCGCCCACGTCGCCGCCCTCGGCAGTAGCGGTGGAGCATCCGGGACCGGGCCGGGACGAGCCCCTGCCCGACGCGGCAGCCGTAGCGCCGGTGGGCAGTGCCGTGCGCGACGGCAAATTCGAGTTCGTCGTGACGAAGGTCGACACGGGCGTTTCCCGAATCGGACTGCAAACGGCCGCGGGCTCGTTCCTGATCGTCACGCTGGACGTTCGCAATATCTCCGACGAGACGAAGTGGTTCCTGCCCCTGGGCCAGCGCCTCGTGGACGAGCAGAACACGCCCTTCGACCACAACGCCACCGCAACCATGTGGCAGAACACCCAGCAGCGCCTCGGCTACTCTTTCGAGCTGCGTCCGGGCCAGTCCGCCACCACGAAACTCGTTTTCGACCTGCCCCCGTCCGCCACGCCCGACCACCTCGAACTCCACGACTTCGTCCTGTCGAACGGCGTCCGGGTCCACCTGGGCTGAGTCGCCGAACGGAAAGTCAGGTCAGACGGCCGGGAGGACCGCGGAGAGCGCGTCTAGGACGGCTCGACGGCCGATCTGGAGAGCCGCGGCCAGCAGGGTGGTGTCGCGGGCGGCGCTGTCGATGTCGGGAGAGCCGGGCGGCGGGTGGATCTGGAGGACGGACTCGCCCAGTGCGGCGAGCGCCCGGTCCTCGATGTCCTGCTGGCCGGGGCGCTCGATCCAGGCCCGGTACGCGCCCGGGGCCACGGCGCGCAGATAGCCGCCGCCGACGATCTGATGCAGCCGCGAAGCGGGCGGGCGCCGCTCGTCCACCCGCCGGGTACGCAGGACCAAGGCGTGCGTTGCGCCCGCCTGGACCGCGGTGCGGATCGGCACCGTCTCGGAGAGACCGCCGTCGAAGTAGGCCGAGGCCCCCAGAACGACCGGCGGCCCGGCCAGAAGGGGCAGGCCCGCCGACGCCCGCAGCGCGCGCATGAGCGTGCGCTTGTCGGTGATGTGCGGATGCAGGTCGACCGCCTGCCCGGTCCGGATGTCGGTGGCGATCGGATGGAACGTCGTGGAGTTGGCCAGGATCGCGTCGAAATCCATCGGTTCGATGCCGTCGTACACCTGGTGCACGAGATACCGCAGATCGAACGCGGGACGTCCGCGCAGGAGACGGGCCGGGTCGATGGCCCGGCGCATGATCGTCGGATCGGTCCACGAACGCATGCCGGGGATCGCGCGCCCGCACAGCAGCCAGGCGCCGTTGATCGCGCCCGCCGACGTGCCGTAGACCGCGTCGAACACCCCTGCGAGGCCGAGTTCCTCCAGTGCGGACACCATGCCGCTGGAGTACACCCCACGGCTGCCGCCGCCCTCCACCACCAGCGCCAGGCGGTGACCGTCGGCGCGGCCGCCGGTGGCGCGGCGCGCGCGGATCACCTCCGCGACGGGGGAGACGCTTGTCGAGCTGGTCACCGGATCACGATACGACACCCTGGTGTGCGGATCCGGTCCGGCGGAGGCAGCTCGCATGACGACGGAGGGACCGCCGCGTGAACAGCGAGAGCGGGCACGGACCTCGTCGTCCTGTGCCCGCTCCGCGACGCTTTACCGCCAGGTGCTACTTGATCTCCGCGAGAACCGTTCCCTGGGTGATCGCCGCGCCCGCCTCGACAGACAGGCCGGTGACGACGCCGGCTTTGTGGGCGTTGACCGGGTTCTCCATCTTCATGGCCTCGAGTACCACGATCAGATCGCCCGCCTCGACCGTCTGGCCCTCTTCGACGGCGACCTTGACGACGGTACCCTGCATGGGAGCGGTGACCGCGTCACCGGAGGCCGCGCCGCCGCCCGCGCCGCCACGCTTGCGCGGCTTGGGCTTCTTGCGGATCACACCCGCGCCGTTGCCCGCCGCGCCGGCCGCACCGGCCCCGACGGTGAAGTTACCGGGCAGCGACACCTCGACCCGGCGTCCACCGACCTCGACGACGACCTTCTGCCGCGGCAGGTCCTCGTCCTCGTCGTCCGGGGCGCCCGCGCCCGCGAACGGCTCGACGGTGTTGACCCACTCGTTCTCGATCCACTTGGTGTAGACGTCGAACTTCTCGCCGTCACCGATGAACGCCGGGTCCTCGACGATCGCCCGGTGGAACGGGATGACCGTGGCCAGGCCGTCGACCTCGTACTCGGCCAGTGCGCGCCGCGCCCGCTCCAGCGCCTGGGTGCGGTTCTCGCCGGTGACGATGAGCTTGGCCAGCATCGAGTCGAACTGTCCGCCGATCACGCTGCCGGCCACCACGCCGGAGTCCACGCGCACGCCGGGGCCGGTGGGCTCCTTGTACACGGTGACCGGGCCGGGGGCGGGCAGGAAGCCGCGGCCGGCGTCCTCGCCGTTGATGCGAAACTCGAAGGAGTGACCGCGCGGCGTCGGGTCCTCGGTGATTTCCAGCTTCTCGCCGTTGGCGATGCGGAACTGCTGGCGCACCAGGTCGATGCCCGCGGTCTCCTCGGTGACCGGGTGCTCCACCTGCAGACGGGTGTTCACCTCGAGGAAGGAGACCGTTTCGCCCTGTACCAGGTACTCGACGGTGCCCGCGCCGTAGTAGCCGGCTTCCTTGCAGATGGCCTTGGCGGAGGCGTGAATCTTCGCGCGGACCTCGTCGGACAGGAACGGCGCGGGGGCCTCCTCGACGAGCTTCTGGAAGCGCCGCTGCAGCGAGCAGTCGCGGGTGCCCGCGACGATGACGTTGCCGTGCTTGTCGGCGATGACCTGCGCCTCGACGTGGCGGGCCTTGTCCAGGTACTGCTCGACGAAGCACTCGCCACGACCGAACGCCGCGGTCGCCTCACGCACGGCCGAGTCGTACAGCTCCGGGATCTCCTCGATGGAGTGCGCGACCTTCATGCCGCGTCCGCCGCCGCCGAAGGCCGCCTTGATGGCCACCGGCACGCCGTAGGTCTTCGCGAACTCGACGACCTCGTTCGCGTCCTTGACCGGGTCCTTGGTGCCCGCGGCCATCGGCGCTTTCGCGCGCTCGGCGATGTGCCGCGCGGTGACCTTGTCACCGAGGTCGCGGATGGACTGGGGGGAGGGGCCGATCCAGATCAGCCCGGCGTCGATGACGGCCTGGGCGAAGTCGGCGTTCTCGGACAGGAAGCCGTAGCCGGGGTGGATGGCGTCGGCGCCGGACTTGGCCGCGGCGTCGAGGATCTTGTCGAACACCAGGTACGACTCGGCCGAGGTCTGCCCACCCAGGGCGAAGGCCTCGTCGGCGAGCTTGACGAACGGAGCGTCGGCGTCCGGCTCGGCGTAGACCGCGACGCTGCCGATACCGGCGTCCTTGGCCGCCCGGATAACGCGCACGGCGATCTCGCCTCGGTTAGCTACGAGTACCTTCGTGATCCGCGCGCTGGCATGGCTGGGCACTGAGCCTCCTGTGTGCATTCTTCTGGTCGCTTCGCCGGGGATGGTCGCTGCGTGGGCTCCGCTCCCGTAATCGACAAACTTACGTCTCGGGCGAGTGTAGGCAGTCTGCCAACAGACGCCGAACTCGGCTAGACCTACTCAACAGTAGGTCGCAGATCACAACGTACGCGATCTGTGTTTGGGACCGCACCCCGACTACCTGCTCCGGGTGCGCCGGGTACCACCGCGCGCTGGCACCTCGCCGGGGTCGTACCCCTTGGCGATGGGCATCCGCACCGAGTTGCCCCACTCGGTCCAGGAACCGTCGTAGTTGCGCACGCCATGGCGCCCGAGCAAATAGGTCAGGACGAACCAGCTGTGACTGGATCGCACGCCGACTCGACTGTAGACCATCACGGCCTCCGCGCCGGTCAACGCGCTATAGACCGCGTCGAGTTCGTCCCGCGCACGGAAGCGTCCGTCGGCGGTGAGCGCCTCGTTCCACGGGACGTTCGACGCGCTGGGAATGTGGCCGCCGCGCAGCGCCGCGTCCTCGGGATCGGCCGGCTCCATGGTGCGCGCGCCGGAGTACTCCTCGGGCGAGCGCACGTCGATCACCGGTTTGCCGAGGTGGGCGAGCACGTCCTCCCGGAAGGCCCGGAAGGTGCCGTCGTCGCGGCGTACGGCCGGGTAGGCGCTGCGCACCGGATAGTCCGGTTCGAAAGTCGTGTCGCGCCCCTCGGAGATCCACGCCGCGCGCCCGCCGTCGAGCAGCCGCACGTCCTCGTGCCCGAACAGGGTGAACACCCACGCCGCGTGCGCCGCCTGCGCGTTGCTCCGGTCCCCGTAGATCACGACCGTGTCGTCACGTTCTATCCCTTTGGCGCGCATGAGTTCGGTGAAGCGGGTTCCGTCGATATAGTCGCGCGTGACCGGATCGTTCAGATCGCTTCGCCAATCCAGTTTGGTGGCGCCCGGAACGTGCCCGATGTCGTAGAGCAGCGTGTCCTCGTTGGCCTCGATGATCTTGAGTCCCCGCGCGCCTATGTTTGCCGACAGCCACTCCGTGGTTACTAGTCGGTGAGGATGTGCGTAGAGACCGAGCGAGGGATGAGGGTCCGGGGCGACGGGCACGGTGTCGGTTCCTTCACGCATGGGTGGACGGCGGTGGCAGCGGTTCGAGGTCTCACAGCGATGGTAGGTGTGAGGCGTTAGTGACTGTCGTTTCAGATCACAAATCGGATGAGGGCCGAATAAAGGGCACCTACATCCGATAAAGTCTCCCGGGAGGAGGGGTGAGCTATGTCCGATTCTTGGCCGCGGCGGCGACTGCTCGCGATCCTACGTGGCGCCAGCGAGCCTCTCGACGCCCAGGAACTGGCCAGAATCACCGGACAGCACGTCACGACGGTTCGTTTCCATCTCGACGTGCTCACCAGGGAATCCCTCGTCCGGCAGTTCCAGCAGCCGCCGCGCGGTCGCGGACGTCCGCGCATCGGGTACAGCGCGGTGCAGCGATCGGTCGGCTACCAGGATCTGGCGCAGGTGCTCGCCGATCAGCTCGGCCCTGATCCGCGGCGCAGATCCGAGGCCGCGATCGCGGCGGGCCGTGCCTGGGGCACCAGACTCGACGTCGGTGACCACCGGGTCGAGTCGCTGGAGGACGCCAAAGACCTCACGATGACGTTGATGTCGGAACTGGGTTTCGCGCCCGAGCGCGATCCGTCCCCGGAGGCCGAGGGGAAGGTGCTGATCCGGTTGACGGCGTGTCCGCTGCGCGAGCTCGCGCGGACGCACTCCGAGGTGGTGTGCGGTGTGCACCTGGGTCTGCTCGAAGAGGTGCTCGACCGGGGCGGCGCGCGCGGCGCGATCGACGTGCGGATGCATCCTTTCGTCGAGCCGGAACTGTGCGTGGCCCGACTGGAACTCATCGCCGCGCAGCGCGAGGCGACCGCCGGGACGGCCAGGCTCGACGAAAGGACGGTGCCCGCGGGCGGTGACGCCGAGTCCGTGTCCGCGCCGCCCTCAGGCCGTGTGGCCCCACAGTTGCGTAACGCTGATCCCAACATCGCCAAGCAGTCGGCGCAGCAGTGGTAGCCCGATGCCGATGACGCTGGACGGGTCACCATCGATGCGGTCGACGAACCAGCCGCCGAGCCCGTCGAGGGTGAACGCGCCAGCCACCTGGAGCGGCTCTCCGGTCGCGATGTAGGCGTCCAGTTCGTCCGGCTCCGGCTTGGCGAAATGCACGGTGGTGCTGCTGCAGTCGACCGCCTCGGCGGTGATCTGCCCGTCGCGCATCCGCACCACGCAGTGACCGGTGACGAGATCAGCGCTGCGCCCGGCCATGTCACCCCACCGAGCGCGGGCGACCTCCGGTGTGTGCGGCTTGCCCTGCAACTCGCCGTCGACGAGCAGCATGGAATCGCAGGCGACCACAACGCAATCGGCGGCGAACTCCGGGATCTCGGCGACCACGGCGGCCGCTTTGGCACGCGCGAGTTCCACCACGACCACCTGGGGTGGCGTGCCCTCGGGGAGGGCGGCGGCGACCGCGTCCTCGTCCACGGCGGAGACCCGGACGATCGGGTCGATGCCCGCCGAACGGAGCACCTCCCGGCGGGCCGGGGACGCGGAAGCCAGGATCAGCCGCGTCACCCGCGCAGGTGGGACAGCTGCGGGAATGCGTACGGGGAGAACGGCGACGCGCCGCGATGCATCAGCGTGGGACGGCCCCACATGTCGGGCGGGCCCGCGGGGCCGGTCTGCGCGGTGCCGTTCGCGGCCGCGGACAGCACGCACACCAGCGCGGCGAGTTCCTCGTCGGTGGGCGAGCCCTTCACGACGCGGAAGAACGGTTCAGCGGTGGCCTCGGCGGGTAGCGCGGCCGCGTTCGAGGTGGGCGCACCTACCTCGTCCGTGATCGGGTCGACTGTGAGATCCAGTTCGACGGCGCTCAACACATCTTCTTCTGCCACGGTCGTCACAGTGCCAGGTCCTCTCTTCGCCTCGAATCAGGTGAACTGATCAGGCTGTTCCCGTTTTCCGACAAGCTATGGATGAAGCGATCATCCTCGGATTCACTCGTTGCGTCTTTGCAACAAGGCGGTACACGCCAGGGTAAGTGCTACCGAGTCCGACGCCACCCTTTGTGCGCGGCCTATCGAGCGTATCGCTCGATCACAGCGGGATGTTGCCGTGTTTCTTCGGCGGAAGGGTCACCATCTTGCGTTCGAGCAGTCGCAGCGCGGACACGATCTGGCCGCGGGTGTGCGACGGCGGGATCACCGCGTCCACGTAGCCGCGCTCGGCGGCGACGTACGGGTTCACGAGCGTGTCCTCGTACTCGTTCTGGAGCTCGAGCCGCAGCGCATCGACGTCTTGGCCGTCTTTGGCGGCCTGCTGCAGCTGCTTGCGGTAGACGAATCCGACAGCGCCCGAAGCGCCCATGACCGCGATCTGAGCAGTCGGCCACGCGAGGTTCACATCGGCGCCCATGTGCTTGGAACCCATGACGTCGTAGGCGCCGCCGTAGGCCTTGCGGGTGATGATCGTGATTTTGCCCACAGTGGCCTCACCGTAGGCGTAGAGCAGCTTCGCGCCGCGCCGGATGATGCCGTTGTACTCCTGCCCGGTGCCGGGCAGGAACCCGGGCACGTCGACCAGGGTGATGATCGGGACGTTGAACGCGTCGCAGGTGCGCACGAAGCGCGCGGCCTTCTCCGAGGCGTCGATGTCCAGGCAGCCCGCGAACTGGGTGGGCTGGTTGGCCACGATGCCGACGCTGCGGCCGTCGATCCGGCCGAAGCCGACGATGACGTTCATCGCGCGCTCGGCCTGCACCTCCAGGAACTCGTCGTCGTCGAGCAGGCGACGAATGACCTCGTGCATGTCGTAGGGCTGGTTCGGCGAGTCCGGGATGATCGAGTCCAGCTCGAGATCCTCCTCGGTGAGCGAGTCCTCGATCGCGCCCGGAATCGGGTCGGTGGCAGGGAACCGCGGCGCCTCGGCGCGGTTGTTGCTCGGCAGGTAGGACAGCAGATCCTTGACGTAGTCCAGCGCGTCCTGCTCGCCGGAGGCGACGTAGTGCGCGACGCCGGACTTGGTCATGTGCGTGTGCGCGCCGCCCAGGTCCTCCATGGTGACGTCCTCGCCGGTGACCGTCTTGATGACGTCCGGGCCGGTGACGAACATCTGGCTGGTGCCGTCGACCATCACGACGAAGTCGGTCAGTGCGGGGGAGTACACGTGCCCACCGGCGGCCGGGCCCATGATCAGCGAGATCTGCGGGATCACGCCCGAGGCCTGGATGTTGCGGTGGAAGATCTCGCCGTAGAGGCCGAGGGAGACCACGCCCTCCTGGATGCGCGCGCCCGCGCCCTCGTTGATGCCGATCAACGGGCGGCCGGTCTTCAGAGCCAGGTCCATCACCTTGACGATCTTCTCGCCGTAGACCTCGCCGAGACTGCCACCGAACACCGTGACGTCCTGGCTGAAGATGCAGACGTCGCGGCCGTCGATGGTGCCGTACCCGGTCACCACGCCGTCGCCGAGCGGGCGGTTGTTCTCCAGCCCGAAGTTCACGCTGCGATGGCGGGCCAGGGCGTCGAGTTCCACGAAGGAGCCTTCGTCCAGCAGGGCGAGGATGCGCTCGCGGGCGGTCATCTTGCCCTTCGCGTGCACCTTGTCGACCGCGGCCTCACCCATCGGGTGCTTGGCCTCTTCCAGCCGATTCCGCAGGTCAGCCAGCTTCCCGGCGGTGGTGTGGATATCGGGGTCGCCCGCCGGACCTGATGCGGGCTGCTGCTGGACACTCGTCATGGCATCGGAGTGTAACCAGTACCAGCCATTTCCTTCTAACCAAGTCCGGGCTACCCATGAGTAGAAAACCGCAGCTAGATCATATTTCCGACGCAAACTTCCTGGTCGGTAGCCGGGTTGACGGGGCGGAAAACAAGTATCGTTCACGGGCGGGTTCCGGATAGCCTCGAGGCGACGGATTTTCGAGCTCAGGGGAGGAGCCCGTCATGTGGGAATGGGGTAGGGCCTTCGCCGAGTACGCCGCCGCGGCGGCCCCCGAGTACGCCGCCGCGGCGGCCCCCGAGTACGCCGCCGCGGCGGCCCCCGAGTACGCCGCCGCGGCGGCGTGGACGCGGACCGCCGAGACGGCGCCGAAGTACGGCGAGCCCGAGTACTGGGCCGAGACTGCCGAAGCCGAGGGGGAGGGCGGCGACCGTGCGGGCATGGCGTCGTCCGACCCGATCGTATTCGAATACGACCTGGCCGGTTAGCGCTCCGGCGGCGAGTAGCCTGCCGGTGTGCAGAGGCCACCCTTGGATGCAGAGCAATTGCGGCGCGGTGCCGCCGAGTCGCCCGAGCTGTCGTTCTTCTCCCGGATCGACGTGGTGGAGTCGACCGGGTCCACGAACGCGGACCTGATCGCCCGGGCGGCCGATCCGGGCGCCGACCACGTGGTTCTCCTGGCCGAGACCCAGGTGCAAGGGCGCGGCAGGCACGCGCGCACCTGGGTCAGCCCGCCCCGGGCGCAGCTGGCGATGTCGCTGCTGGTGCGGTTGCCCGGGATCGGTCCGGCCTCGCTCGCCTGGCTGGCGCTGCTGACCGGCGTCGCCGTGGTGGACGCGCTGCGGACGACGGCGAGTGTGGCCGCGGAGTTGAAGTGGCCCAACGATGTGCTGATCGAGGGCCGCAAGGTGGCGGGCATCCTGGCCGAGGTCGCGTCGAACGCGGGTGGCGCGCCCGCCGTCGTGATCGGGCTCGGGCTCAACGTGAGTCTCACCGAAGAAGAACTGCCGGTGCCGCACGCCACTTCATTGACCATCGCGGGCGCGCGCGAGACCGATCGCACGGTGCTCGTGCGATCGGTGCTGACGGAGTTCGCCCGCCGCTTCACCTCGTGGCGCGACGCGGACTGGGCGACCGACGAGCTGGCCGCCGCCTACCGGGAACGGTGCGCGACGATCGGCACCGAAGTGCGCGCCGAGCTGCCCGGGGGACGGACGCTGACCGGCGTCGCCGAAGGCGTCGACGACTACGGCCGCCTGCTCATCGGCGACCAAGCGGTGTCCGCGGGCGACGTGACGCACCTGCGCGCCCAGTACTGACCCGGTTCGCTCGGCGGCGCGGCACGACCGCGCCTCCTCCGGATCGCCCGTTGTCGATCGGATCGCGCGTAGTGGCGCTCAGGCGTGCTGGGTGACGCCGCGCGCGGCATCACGGGCCAGAGCACGGTCGCGCTGCTCCTCGAACTTGACCACGTCCTTGCCCAGCTTCTCGACGTACTCGCCCAGTTCGTCGCGCGCCTGCTCGCCGCGCGGCCCGAAATCGGAGCGGTCGAAGACGTTCCACTGCTTGAACACCGGCTGGAGCACCTCCTCCAAGTGCTGGCGCAGGTCGTAGATGCCGTGTTTGGCCATGAGCACGCCGTAGCGGCGGAAATTGGGCATCCCGGCGCCGGGCATCACGAAGTTCGTCACAATCCTGGTGATCGCGGGCATCGCCTGGTCGGGCACGAGGTCCAGTGCCGCACCGCACACCGAGCGATAGAAGATCATGTGCAGGTTCTCGTCGGCCGCGATGCGCTGGAGCATTCGATCGGCAACCGCGTCGTTGCACGCCTTGCCCGTATTGCGGTGCGAGACGCGGGTGGCCAGTTCCTGGAAGGTGACGTAGGCGATGCTCGCGAGGAATCCGCCCCACCCGTCCGGCGACTGGACACCGGTGCTCATGTGGATCATCCGGGCCTCTTCCAGGGCGACCGGATCGACGCCGCGGGTGACCACCAGGTAGTCCCGCATGGCGATGCCGTGGCGGTTCTCCTCGGCGGTCCAGCGGTCCACCCAAACGCCCCACGGGCCGTCCTCGGAGAAGTTCTGCGCGATCTCCCGGTGGTAGGAGGGCAGGTTGTCCTCGGTGAGCAGGTTGGTGATCATGGCGACCCGGGCGACCTCGCTGAGTCTCGATTGATCCGGCTCCCAGTCCGCGCCGCCGAGGGCGGCGAAATTGCGGCCCTGGCTCCACGGAATGTAATCGTGCGGATTCCAGTCCTTCGCCATGGACAGGTGCCGATCGAGATTCTCTTCGGCGACCGGCTCGAGCTCGGCCAGTATTTGCAGCGGGGTCAGGTCTTCGGTCACGCGTTCCTCCACAGTCGGAATCGGCGATGATGCTGAGCCGGGCGTCGTGCTGTGCACTTCGGGCGGGACAGAGCCAGATCGAGCGGAGAAGCACCTGCGCGGAATAGTCACACGCAGGCTGCCGATTGTGCAGCATGACGCGCTGCGGTGTCAGCCGTTCGGGCATCTTCAGGCGGTAGTGTTCCTGACATGGGTTATCCGGAGGATGTGCTGGCGCCGGAGGAACACTTGCTGCTCCATCGCCATCCGCATTGGAAGATGCTCTTCTGGCCGATCGTGACGCTCATCGCCGCCACGGCGCTCGCCGGTTTCGCAGGGGGACTCGTCTCACGCAAGGCCGAGGGCACGACACTGTCGGCGCTGCTCGTCACGGTGCTCGTGGTCTACCTGGGGATTCTCCTATGGCGCTGTGTCGCACCGATTGTCACCTGGCAGTCGACGCATTTCATCGTCACCGACCGGCGTGTGCTCGTGCGCCAGGGCGTGATCACCCACAGCGGCATCGACATCCCGATGAGCCGGATCTCCAGTGTGCAGTTCCGGCACGGGCTGTTCGATCGGTTGCTCGGCACCGGAACGTTGATCATCGAGTCGTCCTCCTCGGAGCCGTTGGAGTACGACGACATCCCGTCGGTACAGCAGGTGCACGCCCTGCTGTACCACCAGGTTTTCGAGGTGGAACGCCATCGCGACGGGCGCGACGAGCGCTGGGACGACCATCGCAGCTACCGCTGAGCCCGTAACCTGGGCGTATGACCGCTGTACTGCTGGCCGAGGACGACGAGGCCATCGCCGCCCCGCTGTCGCGCGCGCTCGGGCGCGAGGGCTACTCGGTGACCGTCGAGAGTTTCGGCCCGGCCGTGTTGCAGCGGGCGCTGGAAGGCGGTCATGACCTGCTCATCCTCGACCTCGGCCTGCCCGGCATGGACGGGCTGGAGGTATGCCGTCAAGTGCGTGCCCGCGGAGCGGATCTGGCGGTCTTGATGCTCACCGCTCGCACCGACGAGGTGGATTTCGTCGTGGGGCTGGACGCCGGCGCCGACGACTACGTCGGCAAACCGTTCCGCCTGGCCGAGCTGCTCGCCCGGGTGCGAGCGCTGTTGCGGCGCAGCGGAATCGGTGACGACACGGTGGAGGTCGGCGGCATCCGCCTGGAGCCCGCCGCGCGGCGGGTGCTGGTCAACGGCATCGAAATCGGTTTGGCCAACAAGGAATACGAGCTGCTCAAGGTGCTGATCGACCGGGCGGGCCAAGTGGTGCCGCGCGAGACCATCCTGCGCGAAGTGTGGGGCGACGCGGAATTGCGCGGTTCCAAGACCTTGGACATGCACATGTCCTGGCTGCGCCGCAAGATCGGCGACGAGGGGCCCATGGCCGAACGGCGCATCGTCACCGTCCGCGGCGTCGGCTTCCGGCTGAACACGGACTGACGTGCGCCGCCGGATCCTGCGTTCCATGCTCACCGTGCTGACCCTCACCACGGTGGTGCTCGGCGTGCCGCTCATCTACACGGCGTGGTTGTGGGTGGAGGACATCACCCGCAACGACCTCCAGAACCGGCTGGACCGGATCGCCGCGGAGATCATCGCGCAGGAGCGCGACGGCATGGTGCTCGGCGAGCTGGACATCCGGTCGGTGGCGCCGCTGGTGCCCGAGAACGGCAGGCTCACCATCGTCTATCCCTCGCAGAAGGACAACGCCCTCCGCCGCGACATCGGGGTGGCGCAGGTGCACGATCCGCTCGTCGAATCGCTGTCGATGGGCACGTCCGGTTCGCTGCGCCTGGAGGTGCCCTCGGCGCCGATGCACGCCATGCAGCGCCAAGCGGTCGCGGTGGTCGCGCTGGCGGTGCTCGCGTCGCTCGGCGCGGCGGTCTCGGTCGCGGTGGTCACCGCCCGGCGGGTGGCCGATCCGCTGCGCGATGTCGCGGCGCGGGCGGCGCGGCTGGCGATGGGCGATTTCCGGCCCGATTCGCGCAGGCACGGCATCGCGGAACTGGATCGGGTCTCCGACGTGCTCGACTCCGCGACCGTGGAGATCGCCGGACGGCTGCAGCGCGAACACGCACTGGTGGCGGACGTCTCCCATCAGTTGCGCAGCAGGTTGACCGCCGTGCGGTTGCGCCTCGACGAGCTGTCGGCGCATGCCGATCCGGAGGTGGTGCACGAAGCCGAGGAGGCGATGGCCCAGGTCGACCGGCTCACCGACGCGATCGACGACCTGGTGCGCGCGTCCCGCGACGAGGATGCGGCCGATCGCGATCCGGTACCGGTGATGGACGAGTTGCGCGGCGTGGTCGCCGAGTGGACCCACCCGTTCACCGAGGCGGGCCGCACCCTGACGCTGACCGGCGACGAGTCGCTGCGCGCGCCGCTCACGGGTTCGCGGCTGCGCGAGGCGGTCGCGGTGCTGGTGGACAACGCGCTCATGCACGGCGGCGGCACCTGCACGGTGTCGGTGCGCGAGGTGCGGCCGGGCGCCGACCGGGAGCCGCTGGTGTGCGTCGAGGTCGCCGACGAGGGGCAGGGAGTGCGTGACGAACTCGCGCCGCACATCTTCGATCGAGGCTTCTCCGCGGGCGGTTCCACCGGCGTGGGGCTCGCTCTGGCGCGGGCGCTGGTCGAGGCGGACGGCGGGCGGCTGGAATTGCAGCGGCGCAGGCCCGCGCTGTTCGCGGTGTTCCTCGGGTCCTCGAAGGGGCGTTCGCCGAACGCGGCGGTGCCCGAACCGCGGTGACTCAGCTGCGGCCGAGTTCCTCTTCCACCAAGTCCACGAATTCCGCTTCCAATTCGCGCATTTCGTCCGGGAAGACCCAGCGGCGCATCGCCCAGAAACGGAACGCCATCTGCAGCAGATTGCCGATGATGAACGCGCTGATGAAGTCGGCGATGTTCTCGACCGTGAAGCTCACGTTGGGCTGGCGTAGGTCGAAGATGTAGCTGGAGATCCACAACGGCGTGAAGGCCAGGACGACGCCGACGCCGCTGACGCCGAAGAACAGCAGCGCTTCGTGATGACGTTCCCGCCCGCCGCGGTGCTTGAACGACCATTCCCGATTCAGGATGTAGGACGCGATCACGGCGATGACGCCGGAGATGATCTTGGCCGTCACCGGTTTCTCCGCGAGCACCGTCCACTTCAGCGCGTAGAAGATGCCGCTGTCGATCACGAACGTGGTGGCGCCGACGATCGCGAACTTGATCAGTTCCCGATGCCGGTACGCGATATCTTGCAGCGGCTTGGGGAGGACGCTGACCACGTCGTCGACGAATGACACAAGACCGGAGTGTACCGGTACCCATCATTTGCGCCGGACATGACAATATTGTCCGACGTGAGCGCACGTTCCTTCGATCCATCGGCAATGCCCACCGTCACCATGATCGGTGGCGGCCAGTTGGCGCGCATGACCCACCAGGCGGCGATCGCGCTGGGTCAGCGGCTGCGCGTGCTCGCGGAGAACCCCGAGGACCCGGCCGCACAGGTGAGCCCGGAGGTGGTGCTCGGCAGCCACACCGACCTGACCGCCCTGCGCAAGGCGGCGGTCGGCTCGCACGCGCTGACCTTCGACCACGAGCACGTGCCGACCGAGCACTTGGAGGCGCTGGTCGCCGAGGGTGTCAACGTGCAGCCGCCCCCACAGGCGCTGGTCTACGCGCAGGACAAGCTGGCCATGCGCACCAAACTGAGCGGACTCGGGCTGCCCGTGCCCGCGTTCACGCCGGTGACCTCGGTGGACGACGCCGTGCGGTTCGGTGACGAGCACGGCTGGCGGATCGTGCTGAAGGCGGTGCGCGGTGGTTACGACGGCCGCGGCGTCTGGATGCCGGAATCCGCCGGCGCGGCCGAACAGATCGTCACCGATCAGCTGGCGCACGGCGTCCAGTTGCTCGCCGAGGCGAAGATCGACCTGGCACGCGAGCTGTCGGCGATGGTGGCCCGCTCGCCGTTCGGGCAGGCGGCGACCTGGCCGGTGGTGGAGACCGTGCAGCGCAAGGGCCAGTGCGCGGTCGTCATCGCGCCGGCCCCCGGCCTGCCGGAGGATACGGCCGCCGCGGCGGAGACCATGGCGTTGAACCTCGCCGGTGAACTCGGCGTCGTCGGCGTCATGGCGGTGGAGCTGTTCGAGACCACGGACGGGAAGTTGCTGGTGAACGAGCTGGCGATGCGCCCGCACAACTCCGGGCACTGGGGGATGGACGGCGCTCGCACCGGGCAGTTCGAGCAGCATCTGCGGGCCGTGCTCGATTACCCGCTCGGCGACACCTCGCCGCTGGCCCCGGTGACCGTGATGGCGAACATCCTCGGCGCGCCGCAGGCTCCCGCGATGTCGATGGACGAGCGGCTGCACCACCTGTTCGCCAGGCTCCCCGAGGCGAAAGTGCACCTGTACGGCAAGGGCGAGCGCCCCGACCGCAAGATCGGGCACATCAACATCCTCGGCGACGACGTGGCCGAGGTCCGGGAGAAGGCGGAGCGGGCGGCGCACTGGATGTCGCACGCGGTTTGGACCGACGGATGGGATCCGCATGAGTGAAGCAGTGGCCATGACCCCGGCGGTCGGCCTGATCATGGGCAGCGACTCGGACTGGCCGACCATGGAGGCCGCCGCGGAAGCGCTGGCGGAGTTCGGGATTCGCTTCGAAGTGGGCGTCGTCTCGGCGCATCGCACCCCGCAGCGCATGCTCGACTACGCGCGTGATGCCGCCGGCCGCGGGTTGAAGGTCATCATCGCCGGTGCGGGCGGCGCCGCCCACCTCCCCGGCATGGTCGCCTCCGCCACCCCGCTCCCGGTGATCGGCGTGCCGGTCCCGCTCAAGTACCTCGACGGCATGGACTCGCTGCTGTCCATCGTCCAGATGCCCGCGGGCGTGCCCGTCGCCACCGTCTCCATCGGCGGCGCCCGCAACGCGGGCCTGCTCGCCGCCCGCATCCTCGCCGCCCACGACCCCGCCCTGCGCACCCGCATGGAACAGTTCCAGGCCGGGCTCGAACAGATGGTCCTGGAAAAGGACGACGCCCTGCGCACCAAGCTGCTGGGCTGAGCGGTCCAGGATGCGGGAGACCCGCTTGGGCGGGGCTCCGTCAACGTGGTCGTCCGCGTAGGCGACACCGTTCGCCGCCGTCCGGTCGCTCGTGCCGAGTTCGCGCGCGAACCGCTCGCCCGGTTCGAGCGGTCCGGCCGGACGGATCGAATGGTGATCTACATCACATCGTGTCAGGATGTTCGTCCCCGCGGTGTCTTGTGCTCGAGCCTGTCGGAGCGAAGGAGACACCATGAGCGAGAAGACCGAAGTGGTCGTGGTCGGCGGGGGATATGCCGGTGTGATGGCGGCCAACCGCTTGACCCAGCGTTCGGACGTGGCGGTGACGGTGGTCAATCCGCGCCAGGCGTTCGTTCCGCGGTTGCGGCTGCACCAGTTGGTGGGCGGAACCCACGACGCGGTCGTCGACTTTCGAGAAGTGCTGGCCGAGGGCATCCGGCTGGTCGTGGACAACGTGACCGGGATCGACGCGGCCGGGCGGAGGGTGACGCTGGCCGAGGGTGGCGAGCTCGGCTACGACTACCTGATCTACGCGGTGGGCAGCGGCAGCGCGGGCCCGCGGGTGCCCGGCGCGGCGCAGTTCGCCTACCCGATCGCCACCTTGGAGGCGGCTCAGCGGTTGCGGTCGGTGCTGTTCGACACGCCGATCACGGCGGCGGTGACGGTCGTAGGGGGTGGTCCGACCGGTATCGAGACCGCCGCGGAGCTGGCGGAGCAGGGCCGCGGGGTCACGTTGGTCTGTGGCGGGGTGCTCGGTCCGTACCTGCATCCGAAGGCCCGGCGCACCGCCCACAAGTACCTCGCCAAGCTGGGCGTCAGCGTGCTGGAAGGCCCCGACGCGTCGGTCACGGAGGTGACCCCGGAGTCCGTACGACTCAGCGGTGGCCGCACGCTGAACAGTCAGGTCACCATATGGACGGCTGGCTTCGGCGTGCCTGATCTGGCCGCCCGCAGCGGGCTGAGCACCGACACCGCCGGGCGGCTGCTCACCGATGAGACGCTGACCAGCGTCGATGACGAGCGCATCGTCGCGGCGGGCGATTCGGCGGCGCCGTCGGATCTGCCGTTCCGGATGAGCGCCTACGCCGCGGGATGCCTGGGCGCCCACGCCGCCGACACGGTGCTGCACCGGATCGCCGGTGAGCAGCCGGAGCCGGTCGATCTGTCGTTTCCCGCCATGTGCATCAGCTTCGGCCGCCGCGCCGGGATCTTCCAGCTCGCCCACAAGGACGACACCGCGATCCGGCTCTACTTCACCGGACCCGTGGGCAAGAAGCTCAAGGAATTCTCCTGCGCCGCCAGCGTCAAACATTTGGTGGAGGAAGCGCACAAACCCGGCTCGCACTCCTGGCCCAAGGACGGCAAGCACAGGCCGGCGCTGCTGCAGGCTCAGCGCGACGACGCGGCGGCACGGGTCGCGTAGGACACCGCCATCGTGGTCGGGCCGGTGATCTCGGCTGCACGGGTGCGGCAGCGCCTGAATTACGGACGCTGCCGCCCTGGGCGCCACCGGACTACCGGGAGCCGGACCTGACAATGGCCGACTGGGGAGGACCCCATGGACACAACAAGTGAACCCCGTGGGCATCGGCGGGCCGGTGACACGGCAGCGGGTCGCGACAGCGGCGACCACGCCACCATCGAAGCGACCGAGACGTTCGTCGCCCACCGCAGGCTGCTGTTCACCGTCGCGTACGAGATGCTCGGGTCAGCGGCCGACGCCGAAGACGTCATGCAGGAAGCCTGGCTGCGCTGGATCGCGGTCGACGCGACGAACGTCGACGACCCACGCGCCTACCTGGTTCGCATCACCACTCGCCAAGCGCTCAACCGGCTGCGGTCGATGAAGCGCCGCAGAGAGTCGTACGTCGGCTCCTGGCTGCCGGAGCCGCTGCTCACCACTCCGGACGTGGCCGTCGATGTCGAGCTCTCCGAAAGCGTGTCGATGGCTCTGATGCTCGTCCTCGAGACATTGAGCCCGACCGAGCGCGCGGTGTTCGTGCTGCGTGAGGCATTCGGGATCGATTACGACGAGATCGCCGCGGCGGTCGACAAAACCCCGGCGGCCGTGCACCAGATCGCTCACCGCGCCCGCCGCCACGTCGAAGCCCGCCGACCACGTCGCTCGGTCACCGCGCGCCAGGCCGAGGCGGCTGCCGAGGCTTTCCGCCGGGCGTTGGAAACTCGGGACCTGCAAGGCCTGCTCGACGTACTCGCCCCCGACGTCGTGGCGATCAGTGACGGAGGTGGCATCAAACAGGCCACGCCACGGCCGGTCATCGGCGCCGACAAGGTCGCGCGCTTCATCGTCGGCGGCCTCACCAAGAACAAGGTCACGCTCACCGTCGAGCCGACCTCGATCAACGGCAGTCCCGCGTTGGCGCTGCACGTCGAGGGAGCGCTCGACGGCGTCATCGCGATGCGCGTCGAGGACGCCCGCATCACCGGCCTCTACTACGTGCGCAACCCGCAGAAACTGACCCACATCGAATCCGAGACCCCGCTCACCCTGCGATGAACACCAGCCACGGCCCACTGTTCGAGGAGAAGACATGACCACGCGGGCACCGCTCGCCACCGACCCGCTTCCGTCCCGATGGACGACAGTGGCCGCAGCTGTAGCCCTGCTGACAGCGATCGTCAGCCTGCTGCTGATCGCTTTCGCCTGGCCATCGGTACGATCCTCGGTACACGATGTGCCGATCGCCGTCGCGGGGCCGGCCACGGTGGTCGGGCAGGTTCGCGCCGCCCTCGATCACCGTCTCCCGCACGGCTTCGAGTTCACCGAAGTCGCCGACACCGCGGCCGCCGAACAACTCATCCGTGACCGGCAGGTCTACGGGGCGATCGACCTGAGTTCCGGCGCCCCGCAGGTCCTCCTCGCCTCCGCAGCCAGCACCGCGGTCGCCCAGACCTTGCAGACCATGGCGACCGGTCTCGGCCAGGCGGGCAGCACCGGCACACCGCCCGCAGTCCGCGATCTCGCCGCCCTGCCCGCCGACGACCCACGCGGCGCGGGCTTGGCCGCAGGCGCCCTGCCCCTTGTCATGGGCGGTCTGCTGGCCGCCGTGCT
Source organism: Nocardia asteroides (assembly GCA_019930625.1). NCBI lineage: Bacteria > Bacillati > Actinomycetota > Actinomycetes > Mycobacteriales > Nocardiaceae > Nocardia > Nocardia asteroides. The sequence goes on along the minus strand of CP082844.1, from coordinate 616,352 downwards.
GCTGACCAGGCTCGTTCGTGGCGCCGTCCGCCGGGTCACCGGGGCACTCGCCTTCGCGGTCACCGGCGGCCTGGCCGTGGCAGCGATCCTGCAGTTCTGGTTCGGCTCGCTGAGCGGCTCCTACCTCGCCAACTCCGGCGCGGTCGCCCTCAGCATCGCGGCCACCTCCTTGGTCGTCCTCGGGCTGGAATCCCTGTCGGGATACGTCGGAATCGGAATCGGCGCCGTGGTCATGATGCTCATCGGCAACCCCCTGTCGGGTGCCGCGACCGCGCCGGAGATGCTGCCCGGCTGGTCCGGCGCGTTCGGCCAGCTGCTGCCGCCCGGCGCGGGCGGCAGGTTGCTGCGCTCCACCGCCTTCTTCGACGGACGCGGCGCCACCCAAGCCGTCATCGTCCTGCTGGCCTGGCTCGCGCTCGGTGTCGCACTCTGCCTGGTCGGCGGGTCGCGCGCGCGTCGTGCCGCCAACGGCGCGGTGCGCGACGCACCCACCGGCCCGCAGCACGCCACCCTCGCCAGCTGACCCGCATCGAGCGGCAAGCCGGCCGGCGGTGGCATCCGATGCCCGGAGCGTCGGCGACTTCCCGCCACTGAGGTGACCGGCAGGAGGATTCCTACCTTCGGCCGCTGGCTACGGTTGGTGCGTGACTACAGGGGATATCGCTCGGATGCGGGGAGACGACGACACCGCGCATTTTCGGCTGACGGTGGTGGATCAGGCGCTGCGGTTGTTCGCCGAGAAGGGGTACGAGGCGACGACGGTGGACGAGATCGCGGAGGCGGCGGGGATCTCGCGGCGGACGTTCTTCCGGCAGTTCCGGTCGAAGGAGGACGTGATCTTCGCCGATCACGAGTCGCAGCTCGCGCAGGCGGCGGAATTCCTATCCGCGTCGCGCGAGGACCCCTGGGAGGCGGTGTGCGCGGCGGTGGTGCTGGTATTCGAGCGGTTCACGCAGTGGCGGGAGATCGCGGCGCGGCGGTATCAGGTGGTGCGCCGGGTGCCCGCGCTGCGTGAGCGGGAGATCGTCACGGTGTTCCGCTACGAACGGTTGTTCACCGACTTCTTGCGGGAGCGGCTGCCGGAGGCCCCGGATCTGGCGCGAGTGCAGTTCACCGCGGCCGTCACGGCGACGCACAACTATCTGTTGCGCCGGATGGTGCGGGGCGAGTCGGACGCGGGCGCCGCCGACCTGCGGGTGGAGCTGGCCGCGATCCCGCGCGGTGCCGGGCGTGCCGCGAATGCCGAGGATCTGGTCGTCGCAGTCTTCCCGCGCGATGTCCCACCCAGGCAGATCGCGGACCTGCTGGTCCGGAAGCTCGGTACTCTCTGAGGCGGATCGGATTGCGACCGATCTGACACTGAGTGCCACGTAATATCTGCACGTGGTCAGCGTTCTTGCGCGTATACTCGACCATGATGTGGCACTGAGTGCCGATGCGCTGACTCCACTCGGCGGGAATCAGCGATCACCACCGACGACCAGGAGTGAACCCGATGGCGGGAAACCCCGATTTCGACCTGTTCAAGCTCGAGGACTTCCACGATGAGCTGCGCGCCGCGATCCGCGCTCTGGCGGAGAAGGAGATCGCCCCGCACGCCAAGGACGTCGACGGCAACTCCCGCTTCCCGGAGGAGGCGCTGGCCGCGCTGAACGCCTCCGGCTTCAACGCCGTGCACGTGCCCGAGGCCTACGGCGGCCAGGGCGCGGACTCGGTGGCCACCTGCATCGTCATCGAAGAGGTCGCCCGCGTGTGCGGCTCGTCCTCGCTGATTCCCGCCGTCAACAAGCTCGGCACGATGGGCCTGATCCTGAACGGCTCCGAGGAGCTGAAGCAGAAGGTGCTGGCCGACATCGTCAACGGCGAGATGGCCTCCTACGCGCTGTCGGAACGCGAAGCGGGCTCCGACGCGGCGAGCATGCGCACCCGCGCCAAGCAAGAGGGTGACGACTGGATCATCAACGGCTCCAAGTGCTGGATCACCAACGGCGGCAAGTCATCCTGGTACACCGTGATGGCGGTGACCGACGCGGAGAAGGGCGCCAACGGCATCTCCGCCTTCCTGGTGCACAAGGACGACGAAGGTTTCGTGGTCGGCCCGCTGGAGCACAAGCTCGGCATCAAGGGCTCGCCCACCGCCGAGCTGTACTTCGAGAACTGCCGGGTGCCGGGTGACCGCATCGTCGGCGAGCCGGGCACCGGTTTCAAGACCGCGCTGCAGACCCTCGACCACACCCGCCCCACCATCGGCGCGCAGGCCGTCGGCCTCGCCCAGGGCGCGCTGGACGCGGCCATCGCCTACACCAAGGACCGCAAGCAGTTCGGCAAGTCGATCGCCGACTTCCAGAACACCCAGTTCATGCTCGCCGACATGGCGATGAAGATCGAGGCCGCCCGCCTCATGGTGTACACCTCGGCCGCCCGCGCCGAGCGCGGCGAGCAGAACCTCGGCTTCATCTCCGCCGCCGCCAAGTGCTTCGCCTCCGACGTCGCCATGGAAGTCACCACCAACGCCGTCCAACTGTTCGGCGGCGCGGGCTACACCACCGACTTCCCGGTGGAGCGCATGATGCGCGACGCCAAGATCACCCAGATCTACGAGGGCACCAACCAGATCCAGCGCCTGGTGATGAGTCGTGCCCTGCTCAAGTGAGCTTTTCCTGGATCACCGGAGGTTCGGGCGTGCCTGCGCACGCTCTGCGGCCGTCTCCAGGCCGTGGAGGAGCGCGGGCCGCCCGAACATTCTGTCGATAGAGTCCGCGCTCGCTCTCAGCTCAACGACACCGATCAGCGGTCCCGGCTGCTTCGATCACTCGTAGTGGTAGCGGCATGCGATGATCACGACTGAGTCATCCTCGATGGCGTACACGATCCGATGTTCAGTCGTGATTCGTCGCGACCAATAACCGGCCAAATGATGTTTCAAAGCTTCCGGCTTCCCGATCCCTTCGTAGCCGTTGCGCTTGATGTCCGCAATCAGTGTGTTGATCCGGCGCAAGATCTTCTTGTCGTTGGCCAGCCACCACTGGTAGTCGTCCCAGGCGGGATCTGTAAACGTCAGTTTCACGCGCTCGCCTTGCCGGGCGTTACGTTGCCTTCGGACCCCTCGTCAACGTCTACTAGCTCGCGAGGCGTTGCGCCGCCGCCGCGATGTTCGGCTATGGACCGTTCGAGGTGCCGCGCATTAGCCGGACTGCCGAGCAGATACGCGGTCTCTTGTAGCGCTTGATACTCGCTGAGCGCGACAACGACGGCAGGTTCGTGGCCCGCCCGAGTGATCACCACCTCTTCCAGGTCTTCGGTGGCGCTGTCGAGAACCGATGCGAAGTTGGCTCGCGCCTCGGTATAAGTCATCGGCTTCATGCCTTCACTGTACAGGATCCTGTACAGGAAAGGGGTGGGTAAATCGGCGGACAGCTCTACCGGTCGCCCGCACAGACCGCGGGCCGCCCGAACGGTTTTATGGAGAGCATGCCAGGACGGCTGGCGGCTACGCCTAGCCGCGGTAGATCTCGACGTAAGCGTTGGTGGCTACTGCGAACACACCGGGACCCATTCCCGTGCAGCCCGTGGTGATGCGCTGGCCGTTCGGCGTGAAGGGATAGCTGAGTGCCTGGTAGGGCCCGATGCCGTAGAGCGGAAACGGGCCGCTGGCGTAGAGGCCGACGCAATCGACATGCAGGACGTAGTTACTTCCTCCGTCGGGTTGGCAAGTCGCCGACGCGCCGGAAAGATCCCGCTGGACGGCGCAATCCTGCGGCGCGGCTTGGGCGGTGCCGGAACCGACGATCGCGACGAAGGCGAGACCCGAAACACCAGCGGCCGCGACCCGTGCGGCGGCGACAATCGTCTTCTTCATGAAAGCTCCTCCTGTTTCAGTTCGATCTTCGGCCGAGACCGGCGAATGTTACTGCCGGTAGGTTTAATTCGCTTCGCCCCTAGGGCGGGCCTGTCGCTGCGGACCACCGTTGAGCCGGGCAGGTCGATATCAAGGTTCCAAGTACAGGCGTTCGCACGGCAATCGCGGGTAGCCGTCGGTGTCGTCTGTGGATACCTGCACGGCGTCGTGCCAGTGGTGTGCGCGCCATTCCTGGACGAAGAGGCATGCGGCCGTGACGCAGGCGACGAAGTCGAGGCGGGCTCCGTGCCAGAACACCGACAGGTGGACGTCCGGCTCGGAGGGGAGGGGGGATGGCGCACGGTCAGGCATATGCCGCCCATCGCCGACGGCGCGCGGCCTTTTCGGCCACGCAGCTACGGATCGCCGTGACGACGAGACGACCGGAGGGCCGAAAAGTCGTGTCGGGCCACGTTATCCACGCGCGGAACTTGGTTCCTCGATCTGCGGGGCTCGGCATCGCGATCAGCCCGCCGTAGCGGATGATGGACACGTTCAAGCGGAACATCTCGGCGAACAGTGGTACGTCGTCCGGCAGATCCGGCCGGATGATGTACGTCCACCGTTTCGACCGTGGATGCGACAGGATCGGCCCCAGCTCTTGGCCGTGGTTCTGCATCCACACCTTCACGTGCTGTCCCAGCACGGCGGGCATGGTGATCGCCCAGACCATCCCGGTGCGGACGACGATGCGCCCGATCTGGGGAGGGTCGACGGTCGCGGGGAGGCCGCACACCTGGCGGTAGTAGTGGCAGCGAGACAACGGTGTGTTCCCAAACGCTATGTGGCGCATCGAGACCTCTGCTTCGTCGGAGGGGTTCAGGTGCGCCCGGTCCGCGACCAGCCCTGATCGATACCGGGACGGGTGGGAGCGAACAACGTTGTGGGGGACGCGTTTCCGCGTGCCCTCCCGGGCGCAACTTCAGCGAATCACTGGACGTGCTCGATGAACTACGTGAAGATGAGATCTCATCAGCTCCACCAGCATGTTTTTCATCCTGCAATGAGAATTGGCCCGGAGATGAGAAGCCCGGGCCGCCCGAGTGGACAGGAATCCGGCATGGCCGAAAGTGGTGGCTCGACCCTCCCTCGTCGTCAGCTCGGCAGGCACCTGCGGAACGGACGCGAAGCGGCGGGATTGACGTTGGCCGATGTGGGGGAACGGATGCAGTGGAGCGTCAGCACGGTTCAGCGCATGGAGGTCGGCAAGACCGAGCGTATCCGCACCGTCGATATCGAGGCGCTGTGCAAGATCTACGACTTCACCGAGGAGTACACGACCGCACTCGTCGGGCTCGCGAAGCAGGCCAGTGTGAAGTCGTGGTGGCATGAGTTCGGCGATCTGATCCCCGAGAACTTCGATGTGTTCGTGGATCTGGAAGCCACTGCGCGGGCTTTGACTTGGTACGAGCCCGAACTTGTTCCTGGGATTTTTCAGACCCCCGCGTACGCGAGTGGGCTGATCCGCGCCGTCTATCCGAACGACACGCCGCTGGAACATGAGCGTCGGGTCCACCTCCGGCGCAAGCGTCAAGCGCTGATCACCCGCAAAACGAAACCCGTGACCGTGAACGCCATCCTTCGAGAGTCCGTGCTACGGGGAATTGTGGGCGACGATCGCATCATGTCCGCCCAACTTCGTCATCTGGTGAATCTCATGGGTCTGCCCAATGTCACGATCCGTGTGCTTCCTTTCTCCGCCGGATTCCCTATGGGCGTGGCCGTCGGGCCGTTCGTGATCTTGAAGTCCGGGGGCGACGGCAGGCGGCAGCCGAAGGAGCCTACAGTTGTCTACGTCGAGAGCTTCACGGGCGATTTGTACCTGGAGAAGTTCAGCGCTGTGAACCGGTATGTCGATGCCTACCGGCAGTTCGAGCGCGCGGCGCTGGATCCGGAACGTAGCAAGAGCCTGCTCCGGCAGATGGCAAGGGAGTATGCACCGTGAATACCGATCTCTCCGATGCGAAGTGGTTCAAGAGCAGCCGTAGTGGGGGCGACAAAGCATGTGTCGAGGTCGCCTTCCTCGAGGGAGGGCAGGTCGGCGTGCGGGATTCCAAGAACCCGACCGGCCCGGCGCTGGTGTTCGCACCCGGCGAGTGGGACGCCTTCACCACTGGTATTGCCGACGATCGTCCCTGAACCCATCCGGCACCTCGCTTTTGCCCCGCTACATGGGGCGTCCGCGGGCGGCCCATGGCTGTCGCGACCGCGAGTGGACCTCTCGGTGAGCGGCCAACTCGCGGCGCGTCGCTCAGGAGACCAGGTCCGCGTACTCCCGGTGTTCGGCGATGTACTTCTCCACATACCAGCAAGTGGGGATGACCGAGAAGCCCGCGTTGCGGGAGTCGTCGAGGGCGTATTCGACGACTTGGGCGGCTACTCCTCGGCCCCGGAATTCGGGGAAGGTCATGGTGTGGTGGAAGTCGCGGACCTTCAGGTCCGCGCGTTCGGCGTAGTCGGCGTACCCGGCGAGGGTGTCGTCGATGTAGATCTCGAAACGGGTGTCGGCGACGTTGTGCTCGAGCCTGGTCGTCATGATCGGGTAGAACTCCTTGGCGGTGGGGAATGTTCCGGCGTGGCGGCTACAGGATCGCGCCGGGGTTGAGGATGCCGTCCGGGTCGAGCGCGTCTTTGATGCGCCGGGTCAGAGCCATCACGTCGGGGCCGAGCTGCTCGGGCAGCCATGCTTTCTTCAAACGTCCGACGCCGTGCTCGCCGGTGATGGTGCCGCCGAGGGCGATGGCCAGATCCATGATCTCGCCGAAGGCGCGGTGCGCCCGCGCGGTGAGGTCGGCATCCGACGGGTCGTGCACGATCAGCGGGTGGGTGTTGCCGTCGCCCGCGTGGGCGATCACCGACACCGTCACCGCGTTGCGCTCGGCGATCTCGGCGACGCCGCTCACCAGATCACCGAGCCGGGGCAGGGGCACGCCGACGTCCTCCAGCAATAGCGGTCCGAGCTTTTCGACGGCGGGAATCGCCAGACGCCGGGCAGCCGTGAACGCCTCTCCTTCGTCGGGATCCTCGGTGTGGAAAACCTCTGTCGCGCCCGCCTTCTCACAGGCCGCGGCCATGATCTCGGCTTCGCGCCGGGCGAATTCGCCTGGTGCGTCGGAGCGCGCGACCAGCAGCGCGGCCGCCTGCCGGTCCAATCCCATCCGCAACTCGTCCTCCACGGCGTTGATCGACACCGAGTCCATGAACTCGAGCATCGACGGCCGCAGTTCGCCGGTGATGGTCAGGATCGCCTCGGTGGCCGCGGTGAGCGTGTCGAAGCTGGCGACGACCGTGCTCTGCGGCGGTTGCGCGGGCAGCAGCCGCAAGGTCAGCTCGGTGATCACGCCCAGTGTGCCCTCGCTGCCGACGAACAGCTTGGTCAGCGACAGGCCGGCCGAGTCCTTCAATCGGGGACCGCCGAGCCGCACGGCGGTGCCGTCGGCGAGCACGACCTGCATGCCGAGCACGTAATCGGTGGTTACGCCGTATTTGACACAGCAGAGCCCGCCCGCGTTGGTCGCGGCGTTGCCGCCGATCGAGCAGATCTCGAACGACGACGGGTCGGGCGGGTACCACAGGCCGTACTCCGCGACCGCGCGCTTGACCTCGGCGTTGAGCAGGCCGGGTTGCACCACGGCGGTGCGCGTCACCGGGTCGACGGTGATCGCGCGCATCCGTTCGGTGGTCAGCACGATCGCTCCGTCGACGGCCGTCGCACCGCCGGAGAGACCGGATCCGGCCCCGCGCGGGATCACCGGGACGCGCTGCGCGGTGGCCCACCGCAGCGTCGCGGCCACGTCGTCGGTGCTGGTGGCGCGTACCACGGCCAGGGCGGTTCCCGCGTCGGGATCGCGCGCCCAGTCCTGCCGGTAGCCCGCCAGCAGGTCGGCGTCGGTGAGCACCGTGCCGTCGGGGAGAGCCGCGATCAGGTCATCCAGGTCCACAACCTTCACGCTAGCGCCCCGCGCCCGATTTCCGCCGACCGGCCGACTGCTGCGCGTGTGCGACCGAGGGAGACCGGCTGAGCCACCGGCCGGTCGCCGTCCGCTCATCTGACGGACACCTGCCGCTGTCACCCTGGTCGCGTGCATGAGCTGTCCGAGACCGCCGACACGATCGCCGACCGGTTCACCCACTGGTGCGAGGCCGTCGTGGACCGGCTCCCGTTCGGGCTGAATCGTCTTGTGCCGCCCACCTTCCTGGGTTTCGGGCTGATCAACAGCGGCACCTTCGGTGTCGACCTGGCCCTGCTGACGATCTTGCACGGGTGGTTCGATCTGCCGGTGTGGCTGTCGGTGACCGTGGCCTACGTGTGCGCGTTCGGGCTCGGCTTCGTGCTCAACCGCACGTTCAACTTCCATTCGCACGCGCCGGTGGGCAGGCAGGCTGCGGTGTATGTGGTGGTGGTCGTGGTCAACTACCTCGCGTTCATCCTCGGCGTCGGCAGCGGACTGACCGCGCTGGGCCTGCAGTACCACCTGTCCCGGTTGCTGGCGGGCGCGTGCGAAGCCGTCTACATGTACAGCGCGATGCGCTGGGTGGTCTTCCGCCGGGCCGCCGAGCCGGAACCGGCGCTCGCACCTGACGCGACGTGAGTCGAAGCGCTGGGTGCCACCCCTCCGTTCATGACCTCGCTGGATTGATCAGCACTTCGGTGCGCGCGCCGTCGACGACGATCGCGTCCTCGTCGGTGAGCGCCCAGTGCGCGACGCCTTCGGCGCGGTAACGGGCGGCGAGCCGAGTGCAGTCACCCTCGGGGTCGGTGGCCGAATCGATGTGCGGCACGATCCGGCGGTCGACCAATCCGAGGCCATCCCACCGCGGTTGCACTCCGCACGCCGGGGCGACCTCGCCGGGGTCGTCCACCGACTCCAGGCCGTGCAGGTCCGGGGTCAGTACGCAGGCCCCGGCGCTGTAACCGGCGTAGACCAGCGCGTCGGCGGCGAGCAGCCGGGGAAGAGCTCGGTCCGCTCCGCTGCGGGCGAACTGGGCGCGCAGAACGAACGTGTTGCCGCCGCGCACCCACACCAGCGGGAACTCGGCCAGCTTCCGCTCCAGCTCGGCTTCCCGCCCGGCGTACTCGCGCAGGTCGAGCACCTCCGGCGTGTAGCCGAGCTGGCGCAGTGGCGTCACGTCGCTGGTCACCGCGCCCGCCCACGCCTCCGGCCAGGCGTCGCAGGCATTCGGTATCACCGCGACCCGGCCCGGCGGGCCCGCGAGTGCGACGAGCCGGTCGTAGTGCGCCCCGAATCGGTAGCTGGAGAGGAAGAGTCGCATCGCGTCAGATGGTGAAGGCCAGGTGGCGGATGACGCGCTGCCCCAGTTCGGCGTCACCGTCGATGGTGATCTCGTCCCAGTGCTCCTCGGCGGTCGTCCGGCCGCCACCGAGACGCACGAAAAGCCGCGAGTCCAGCCCGATCTCGACCGTAGCCGGTCCGTCGAAGGCGTCCACGTAGCTCGCCCGGCCCGCCACCTGGATGTGCAACGTCCTGGCCAGCGGACCGCTCAGCGCGAAGGTGATCCGGGCGCCGTCGGGCGCACCGCCTTTCTTGACCACCACGCGCGGGATGCTGCGCGCGAACTCGAGGAATGCCAGTTCGCCGCGTGGGCCGCCCTCCTCGACCGTGACCCCGAGCGCGTCGGCGATGTCGAGTTCGTGCATCCAACAATCGAACAACCGCACTCGCATGAAGCGGCCATAGGTGATCTGCCCGATCGGCGACACCGTTTCCTTCTGCCACTCGGCATCGCCCAGCGCGGCGAGCGCCGCACGCCTGCGGTCCACGACGTCGCGATAGAGCTCGAGCAGCCGGGCGCCGGGCAGTGGGCGCAGCCGGTCCACCCAGATCTCGTTGAGCACCGCGGTCTCGTTGCGCACGTAGGGGAGGGTGCGCACGTCGGTCTTGGCCCTGGTCGGGTCGTGCGCGGGCGGGCGATCACCCAGCAGCCACGACTCGGTGCCGATGACGTGGGCGACGAGGTCGAACACCGTCCAGCCGGGCAGCGACGACGGAGTACGCCAACGGTCCTCGTCCAGCGGAGCGACCAGCGCGTCGATCGCGCCCCATTGCCGGGACAACAGGTCGATCAGCACGGTGCGGTCCAGCGTCTCGGTCATCCGTCGGTTTCCTTTTCCGGGCCTTCGCCCTCGTTGTCCAATGCCGCGATGCCGCCCCGGATGGCCGCGGCGGTGGCGACGGGGTCGTGCGGGCGACGCAGCAGAAACCCCTTGGCGAACTTCAGCGTGTCGCCATGCCGGCGGGGGATCACGTGCAGGTGGACGTGCGGGACGGTCTGGAAGGCGGCGGTGCCGTCGTTGAGCACCAGATTGGCCCCATCGGCGGCGAGGCTGCTGCGCCGGATGGCCAGTGCGAGCCGATGCCCGGCCCGGAAGATCTGCGCGCCGAGTTCGGCGTCGAGGTCCTCCAGTTCGGCGGCGTGCCGTTTCGGTATGACCAGCGTGTGCCCGCGGGCGACCGGCCGGATGTCGAGGAACGCGCACAGCGTGTCGTCCTCGTACACTTTCGCCGCCGGTGCCTCGCCCGCCACGATGCGGCAGAAGACGCAGTCGTTCACACGCTGGACCATACGGCGTACGAGCCGACCGGAACAGCCCGGACGGGCGATCGGCATGACGCGGGTCACCGCGCCCGTCCCGGCGAGGCCGAGACCAGGTATCGAACCTCGAGGTTGGTAACGAACTTCTTCGTACGGTCTTGCTGTGTTCACCGGCGGCGACAACGATCACACATCGAGAAGGAAAACGAGCAACTCGTTGCTCGGCGGCGGGCGGCGCGCTCCGAGGCGACCGGGACATCCGGCGTACCGGCGCGATTCGTCCGGCGTGTGTGACGGGCATCTCAGCTAGGCTCACCGCGGGCCAGGTACAGTGGCGAGGATTTGGACGAACTTACTCAGCGGTAACATCGTCCGGACGTCTACCCGTTGCCTGAAGCTCAGTAAGAGAAGGAAGTCTGACAAGTGGAGACAACGCAGAGCGTAGGCGATCCATCGCCGCGCGGCGCGCGTGTCGGTGTCGTCCGCGAATCCAACGCGGGCGAGCGACGTGTCGCTCTGGTGCCGAAGATCATTCCGTCGCTGTTGAAGCAGGGCGTGGAGGTCGTCATCGAGTCCGGGGCCGGGCAGGGTGCGCTGATCCCCGACGAAGCCTACGTGGAGGTGGGCGCGTCGATCGGTGATCCGTGGTCGGCGGACGTGGTGGTGAAGGTGGCCCCGCCCAGTGACGCCGAGGTCGCGAAGCTGTCGTCGGGGCAGACGCTGATCGGATTCCTCGCGCCGCGCAACGCCGACAATCAGATCGCCGCGTTGAAGTCGGCGGGGGTGCGGGCGTTCGCCGTGGAGGCGATTCCGCGGATCTCCCGTGCGCAGGTGATGGACGCGTTGTCCTCGCAGGCGAACGTCGCCGGTTACAAGGCGGTGTTGCTGGCCGCGTCGGAGTCGACGCGGTTCTTCCCGATGCTGACCACCGCGGCGGGCACGGTGAAGCCCGCGACGGTGCTGGTGCTCGGTGTGGGCGTCGCCGGCCTGCAGGCTCTCGCGACCGCGAAGCGTCTGGGCGGGCGGACCACCGGTTACGACGTGCGGCCGGAGGTGGCCGATCAGGTGCGGTCGGTGGGTGCGCAGTGGCTGGACCTGGGTATCGATGCCGCGGGTGAGGGCGGGTACGCCCGTGAGCTCACCGACGAGGAGAAGGCCGCTCAGCAGCAGGCTCTGGAGGACGCGATCAAGGGCTTCGACGTGGTGATCACGACCGCGTTGGTGCCGGGGCGTCCCGCGCCCAGGTTGGTGACCGCCGAAGCGGTCGCGGGAATGAAACCGGGCAGCGTGATCGTGGACCTGGCCGGTGAGACCGGCGGTAACTGTGAGCTGACCGAACCCGGCCGGACCGTGGTGAAGCACGAGGTGACCATCGCCTCGCCGTTGAACCTGCCCGCCACCATGCCCGAGCACGCGAGCGAGTTGTACTCCAAGAACATCGCGGCGCTGCTGGAACTGATGCTGGTCGACGGCGAGCTCGCACCGGATTTCAGCGATCAGGTGCTCGCTGATTCCTGCGTCACTCGTGATGCGACCGAATCGGCCGCCGCGACCGAGACGGTGGAGTCGACCGCGGCCGCTGCGGTGGCGGAGTCGACTGTCGCTGAGGTCGCGGAGTCGACCGAGGGAACGAATACGGCTGAGGTGGCGGAGACGACCGAGGCGAAGGTGGAGAACTGATGTATACCGAACTGCTGGCGAATATCGCGATCCTCGTGCTGTCGGGGTTCGTCGGTTTCGCCGTGATCTCCAAAGTCCCGAACACGCTGCACACGCCGCTGATGTCGGGCACCAACGCCATCCACGGCATCGTCGTGCTGGGTGCGCTGGTCACCCTCGGCAAGATGGACGACCCGTCGATCGGCATCCAGATCATCCTGTTCGTGGCGCTGGTCTTCGGAACCTTGAACGTGGTCGGTGGTTTCGTGGTCACCGACCGCATGCTCGGCATGTTCAAGGGCAAGAAGCCGGTCGCCGCCGAAAGTTCTGCGAAGGCGGGGAAGTAAGCCATGGACAACCTCGTCAACATCCTCTACATCATCGCGTTCTCGCTGTTCATCTACGGCCTGATGGGCCTGACCGGACCGAAGACCGCGGTGCGCGGCAACTGGATCGCCGCGATCGGTATGGGCCTCGCGGTGGTCGCGACGCTGATCGCGGTCCGCGACACCGGCAACTGGATCCTGATCGTCGCCGGGCTCGTGCTCGGTGTCGTGCTCGGCGTGCCGCCCGCGCGCTACACCAAGATGACCGCGATGCCGCAGCTGGTGGCCGCGTTCAACGGCGTCGGCGGCGGCACGGTCGCGTTGATCGCGTGGGCGGAATTCCTCGACACCACCGGCTTCTCCGCGTTCAAGCACGGTGAGGAACCGACCGTGCACATCATCGTCGGATCGTTGTTCGCCGCGATCATCGGTTCGGTGTCGTTCTGGGGCTCGCTGATCGCCTTCGGCAAGCTGCAGGAGATCCTGCCCGGCAAACCGATCGGGGTCGGCAAGCTGCAGCAGCCGCTCAACCTGCTGCTGCTCGTCGTCGCCGTGGTCGCCGCCGTGGTGATCGGCATCGGCGCCGCCGATGGTGGCGCGCCGTGGTGGTGGATGGTGCTGTTGCTGCTCGCCGCCGGTGTGCTCGGATTGATGGTCGTGCTGCCGATCGGCGGGGCGGACATGCCGGTGGTCATCTCGCTGCTCAACGCCCTGACCGGTTTGTCGGCCGCGGCCGCGGGTCTGGCGTTGAACAACACCGCCATGATCGTCGCGGGCATGATCGTCGGCGCGTCCGGCACCATCCTGACCAACCTGATGGCCAAGGCGATGAACCGGTCCATCCCGGCCATCGTCGCGGGCGGTTTCGGTGGCGGCGGGACCGCGCCGGGCGCCTCCGGTGGTGAGCAGAAGCAGGCCAAGGCCACCTCCGCCGCGGACGCCGCGATCCAGATGGCGTACGCCAACCAGGTGATCGTCGTCCCGGGCTACGGCATGGCCGTCGCCCAGGCGCAGCACGCGGTCAAGGAGATGGCGTCGTTGCTGGAGGCAAAGGGCGTGGAGGTCAAATACGCCATCCATCCGGTCGCCGGTCGGATGCCCGGCCACATGAACGTGCTTTTGGCCGAGGCCGAGGTCTCCTACGACGCGCTCAAGGAAATGGACGACATCAACGGCGAATTCAATCGCACCGATGTCGCCCTGGTGATCGGCGCCAACGACGTCACCAACCCCGCCGCCCGCGAGGACGCCTCCAGCCCGATCTACGGCATGCCCGTGCTCAACGTCGACCAGGCCAAGTCGGTGATCGTGCTCAAGCGCTCGATGAACTCCGGCTTCGCGGGCATCGACAACCCGCTGTTCTACGCCGACCACACCTCCATGCTGTTCGGCGACGCCAAGAAGTCCGTCGGAGCGGTCACCGAGGAACTGAAGGCGTTGTAGGCCAGAGGTTTCGCGCGAAGCGCCTCTCCACTTCCGGTGGAGGGGCGCTTTCGTAATTCGATGGACAGCGCGGTCGGCCGCCCCGGATCATTCTCGGAGTGTCCGCACGTCATGAGCCCCTTCGGTTGATCGGTCCCGGGGAGCCCTCGGTCGATCCCGCCGAGCGGCTGCCGTGGACCGTCACGGTCGATTCCACCTACTCGATTCGCGACGCGATCGATGCCCTCGCGCTCAATCCGTTCCTGCGCGGCGATCAGCCGTGCGCGCGCACGGCGCATCTGGAGCGGGTGCGGCCGGACGCGCCGCTGCGTCCCGCACGCGGCCGCGTGGTGCGCACGGTGCGCGACAACGACAGCGGGGCCACGCTCGTGGTCGGGCACGGCTGGTCGCTGCGGTCGGTGCGCTGGTCGGGTGGTTCGGCGATGGTCGAGGTCACCGCCGTCACCGACGCGCTCGCGGACGAGTTGCTCGCCGAGGCCGTGCGCGACGCGGCAGCGCCGCCGGAGACGGGCGACACCGTGGAGATGGGCTTCTGGCACATGCACACCCATGGCCCGCAACGGCGTTCGCGTTCCATCTCCGCGCCCGAGTGGTCCTCGATCCGCGGCAATTACGCCGGCGAGGTGGCCGCCACGATGGATCGCCTGATGGCGATCACCGCCGACGACGTGCGCGGCCGGCTGGTACTGCTGCACGGGCCTCCCGGCACCGGGAAGACCACCGCACTGCGCGCACTGGCACGGGCCTGGGGCGCGTGGTGCCAGTTCGACTGTGTGCTCGACCCCGAGGTGATGTTCGGCAAGCCGGGCTATCTGATGGAGGTGGCCGCGGGTGTCGACAACCCCGACGAAGGCGCGCCCCGCTGGCGGATGCTGGTTCTGGAGGACTGCGACGAGCTGATCCGCGGTGAGGCGAAGGAGGCTGCGGGGCAGGGACTCTCGCGGCTGCTGAACCTGACCGACGGCATGCTCGGCCAGGGCAGGGACGTGCTCGTCGCCATCACCACCAACGAGGACCTGTCCCGCCTGCACCCAGCGGTGACGCGGCCGGGCCGGTGCCTGGCGCGAATCGAGATCGGGCGGCTGTCGGGCACGGAGGCGACGGCCTGGCTGGACCGGGAGCAGCGCTCCGAGGCCGGCGCGTATCCGGACGGAGCGACGTTGGCCGAACTCGTCGCGGTGCGCGACGGCGAGGCCCGCATCGACTCCGTCACCGAGAACACGGTTGGTCCGGGCCTGTATCTGTGAACCGGCCGGAAGGGCTCGGCTGAGCGGAACCTTTGCAGCGCGCGTCATTACGAGTGAGTGAAAAGAACCACGCGGTATCTCGCACGGCGGTGTTCATACCGATCGGCTAGATTCCATGGGTTCGCCCGTCGCGCTGTGCGCACGGAACCACGCGAGACCCGGGGAGGGGATCCATGACCACACCACCGAACTATCCGAATCCAGGCCCGCCCGGCCACCCACAGCAGCCGCCCGGTCCCGCTCCGCAAGGCTTTCCGGGGCAACAGGGTTACCCGGGGCAGCCTCAGGGCTACCCCCAGCCCGGATACCCTGGCCAGCCGGGCTATCCGCCGCAGGGTGGCTTCCCGCAGCAGCCGGGCTACCCGGGTGGCGGGTTCCCGCCGCCGGGGCCACCACCGCGGCAGAACAGGGGCGGCGGTGGCGTCGGCAAGATCCTGGCCGTACTCGGTGTCGTCGTGGTGCTCGGCTTGCTGGTCGTGGGGGCCCGCACCGTGTTCCGCTCGGACGGGGAGAAGATCGAGATCGGTCAGTGCGCGAAGTTGTCGGGCACCACGATCAAAGCCGAGTTCGCCACCAAGGAATGCTCCGATCCGGAAGCCAACTACGTCGTGGCGCAACGGCTCGACGGCTCGAACGCGGACTGCCCGACCAAGGATTACGCCAGCTACTACCAGACCGGCAGCAACGATTACACGCTGTGCCTGCGGCTGAACGTCAAGGAGGGCGACTGCATCGACGGCGGCTTCCTCGGCGCCAGCACGAAGGTCGCGTGTGGTTCGGCGGCGGACTTCAAGATCGGCCGGATCGTGCGCGGCACCGCGGACAAATCCGCGTGCGGAGCGAAGGCGACCGAGAACGACACGATCGTCTATCCCAAGCCCGAGCCGATAACCCTGTGCCTGGCGCCGCCCAAGTAGCGGTTCGTGGATAGTCGAGGAAGTCGGGGCTCGGCCATCGAGTGAGTGCCGATGGTCGAGCCGCGAGGCACCGAGGCGGTCAGTCCGCCTGCCTACCGGGCTCGGCGACGACGCTCGCGAACCAGCAGCAGAGCAGTATGGCGACCATCGGTACGACCATGGCCGTGGTCAGCGACACCACGGCGGTGAGCCAGCCGATGACCGTGGGACCGGCGAGCAATCCGACGTAGCCGACGCTGAACACCCGGGACATGTCGGTCGCGGCCGTGCCGGAGCCCAGATTGCCTGCCGCGGTGAAGATCTGCGGTACGCCACCGGCCAGTCCGATCCCGGTCATTGCCCAGCCCAGCAGCGTCAGCGGAATCCAGGGCGAGACGATGATCACCGCGAAGCCGAGGGCGGCGATCAGCGAGCCGTAGCGCACCACCGCGACCCGGCCGAAGATGTGGCTGACCCGGTCGATGCCGAAACGCCCGATCGTCATCGTGGTGGAGAAGGCGCCGAAGGCCAGCGCGGCGGTCGCCGCGTCGGCGCCCAGATGCTCGCGCATCTGCAACGCGCTCCAGTCCGCGGCCACGCCCTCGGCCAGGAGCAGTGCGAAGGCGATCGCTGCCAGAGCGAGAACTTTTCGGGCGTGATCGCGGGCGTTCACCTGCCCGCGTGCCACCTTGTCATCGCGAGGTCGGTTCAGCGGCTGTGCCGTCGCCGTCCCGTCGTACGCGGTCGGCGTGACGTCGTGCCCGGACCCGGCGGCCTCGTGCCGGGGCGTCATCGCGTCGTGGCCGAGCGGCGTGGCGTCGAGCTCGGTCGCGTGCACGGAGGCGACACCGTGGGTGGCCGTGTGCGCGGAGGGGGAGACTTCCCGCAGCAGCCGCGGCACCAGCGCGAGCGTCAGCGCGACACAGGCGAGCGCCGCGAGCGTCAGGGTCGCCCGCACATCCCAGCCCGCCCGGAGCGCGGCGGCTCCGAGCAGTGAACCGAGCAAGCCACCGCCGGAGAACAGCGCGTGGAAGGCGGCCATGATCGGACGCCGGTAGGCCCGCTCGACCAGTACCGCTTGGGTATTCATCGACACGTCCAGCGCTCCGTTGCCGAAGCCGAAGAACATCAGAGCGAGCGCCAAAGTGAACGGGCCGGTGGCCAGGCCGGGCCCGATCACCGCCACCGACCCGATGCACGCGGCAGCGCCGACCAGTGTCCTGCTGCCGAACCGATCGGCGAGCGGACCCGCCAGCCGCATCCCGACGATGCCCGCACCGGACATCAGCAGGATGAACATCCCCAGTGTCGATTTCGAGATCCCGGTGCGGTCGATGACGACCGGGATGTGCACCACCCACATGGCGAGTAGGAAGCCGTTCAACGCGAAAACGGTGAACACCGCGGCGCGCGCGACGCGGATCGGACGATCGACCGTCGGGCTCAACACCACTTCGACGGTACCGATAAATGGTCCGTTTCGGCCGGCCTCGCCCGCGGAACCGGTCCAGGGCGTCGTCGACCTGGTCGTGCGACCGTGCGTGACGCTCGGCATTGCGCGTCGCGTCCGCGAGCGAGCCCGCTTATCTTCTCAACGCCTCATGCGGCCGGGACATTCCAGATTCCGGTGGCCGCCGTCTGCGTGACGTAGTCGGCGAAATCCTTCGGACTGCGGCCGAGCGCACGGCGTACGCCCTCGCCCGGCTCGGCGTTGCGCCCGTCGAGCACGGTGCCGAACAAGTAGTCGAGCAGGCTCACCACGTCGGCGGGAACTCCGGTTTCGGTCAGTCCGGCGACGAAATCCGTTCGGGAGACGGGCACGAAGGCGATCGGCCTTCCGGTGGCCGCCGCGATCTCCGCGACCGCCTCGCCGAAGGTGATCGCCCGCGGCCCGGTCAGTTCGTAGATCTCGCCGTCGTGCCGGTCCGAGGTGAGCGCGGCGACGGCTACGTCGGCGATGTCGTCGGCGTGCACGAACGGCTCGGGCACGCTGCCATTGGGCAGTGCGAGTTCCCCGGCCAGGATGTAATCGGTGAACGCGCCCTCACTGAAGTTCTGCGCGAAGAAACTGCTGCGCATGATCGTCCAGTGCAGGCCCGAGTCCCGCACGGCCTGCTCGCACTGCACGGCCTCCGGCTCGCCCCGCCCGGACAGCAGCACCAGCTTGCGCACGCCTGCTTGCGCGGCGGCCCCGGCGAACGCGCGGATCACCTCGGGCGCGCCGGGGACCGCGAGGTCCGGCTGGAACGCGACGTAGACGGCGCGCACGCCGGTCAGCGCGGCGGGCCAGGTGCCGCGGTCGGCCCAGTCGAACGGGATGTCCGCGGCTCGCGAGCCGACGCGGACCGGATGCCCGGCCGCGCGCAGCCGGGTGAGGACACGGCTGCCGGTCTTGCCGGTGCCGCCGGTCACGAGGATGAGGTGGTGGTCAGCGGTGGTGTTTGTCATGGATCCAAGTACATCCGCCGCAGCTGAGACGGAACATGGTTCAGCGGCTCATGATCATGCGTGATCGTCTACTCTGGAGGCGTGGATGCGCTCGCCAGTCTGCTCGAAGGCCCTCGCGCTCGCGGCGCGTTCCTGATGTGCTCGCTGCTGAATCCGCCGTGGTCGCTGCGCATCGAGGACGAGGCGCCGCTGACCGTGCTGTCGATGATCCGCGGCGGCGGGTGGATCGTCACCGATCAGGGCGCGCCGCGGCAGTTGGGCGCGGGCGATGTCGCGATCTTTCGCGGGCCCGCGCCGTACACGGTGGCCGACGACCCGGCCACCGAACCGCAGATCGTCATCCATCCCGGCCAGGTGACGAAGACGCCGGACGGCGAAATTCTTTGCGAAACACTCAGTTTGGGTGTCCGGCAGTGGGGGACCGATCCGCACGGAGCGACCCTGATGGTCACCGGCACCTATGAGTCCGCGGGCGCGGCCAGCCAGCGCCTGCTGCGCGCGCTCCCACCCGCGCTGGTGTTGCAGCGCGACGACTTCGACAGCCGGGTGCTCGACATCCTGGTCGACGAGGTGACCAAGGACGAGCCCGCCCAGAGCGCCGTGCTGGATCGCCTGCTGGATCTGGTGCTGATCGCCGCGCTGCGCGCCTGGTTCGCCCGCAACGACGCGCCCGCCTGGTACCACGCCTACGGTGACCCGCTGGTCGGCAGAGCCCTGCGCCTGCTCCAGCACAATCCGGCGCACGGGTGGACGGTCGCGGGCTTGGCCGAGGCGGTGGGGGTGTCGCGGGCCGCGCTGGCGCGCCGGTTCACCGACCTGGTGGGTGAGCCGCCGATGGCCTTCCTCACCGAATGGCGGCTTGCACTGGCCGCCGACCTGCTGCAGGAGTCCGACGCCACGGTCGAGGCCATCGCCCGTCAGGTCGGGTACGGCAGTGCCTTCGCGCTGAGCACCGCGTTCAAGCGGCACTTCGGCGTCTCCCCGCGCGACCACCGGCACAGCCGCGTGCGGTCAGGCCCGGAGGAGGGAGCTCGCGTAGCCACGTAGGGCCCCGCACGCGGCGCGATGGATACAGCCGCGTGCGGTCAGGCCCGGAGGAGGGAGCTCGCGTAGCCACGTAGGGCCCCGCACGCGGCTCGATGGATACAGCCGCGTGCGGTCAGGCCCGGAGGAGGGAGCTCGCGTAGCCACGTAGGGCCCCGCACGCGGCTCGATGGATACAGCCGCATTCCCACTGAGCTATCGTCGGCCGGGTGACGCAGCAGTATCCGGTGCTCTGGCCGGTGCCGACCCGGTGGGCCGACAACGACCACTACGGGCACGTGAACAACGTGACCTACTACTCGTACTTCGACACCGCGGTCAACGCGTGGTTGATGCACGCCACCGGAACCGACATCCGCGAGTTGCCCGCGCTCGGAGTGGTGGCGCAGACCTCCTGCCAGTACCTCGGCTCGATCAGTTTCCCCGACCAGTTGCAGGTCGGCTTGCGCATCTCCCGGCTCGGCCGCTCCAGCATCACCTACGACCTGGCCATCTTCCGGGGGGCCGACGGCGCGCTGGAACTGTCCGCCACCGGCGTCTTCGTGCACGTCTACGTGGACGCCGAGACCCGCAAGCCGGTCGAGATCCCGGAGGTCATCCGCACCGCGGCGGCGGCGCTCGTCACGGACTGAGCGCCGAGGGCGGACGGCATCACACGCGGCTGAGCAGGGTGAGCGGGTCTTCCAGGAATCCCGCGGTGGTGGTGAGGAATCGGGCCGCGAGCTCGCCGTCGATCACGCGATGGTCGAAGCTGACGCCGAGGGTTGTCACCCACCGGACGGCGATCTCGTCCCGGACGACCCACGGCCGCTTGCTGATCGAGCCGAGACACAGGATGGCGGACTCGCCCGGATTGACCAGCGGGACTCCGGCGTCCACGCCGAAGACGCCGACGTTGGTGATGGTGAAGGTGCCGCCGCGCAGGTCGGCGGGCGTCGCGCGGCCCGCGCGGGCGGTCTCGGCCAGCCAGCCGATCTCGCGGGTCAGGTCGCGCAGGCTCGAGGTCTGCGCTTCTTTGATGTTCGGTACCAGCAGCCCACGCTCGGTGGCCACCGCGATCCCCAGGTTCACGTAGTGCTTGGTGACGATTTCTCCGGAGGCTTCGTCCCAGAAGACGTTCATGCCGGGATGGTCGGCCAGCGCGGCGAGCGTGGCCTTGGCGACCAGCGGCAGCGGCGTCAGGGTCAGGCCCGCGAACGGTTTGGTGCTGCGCAGGTGGTCGAGGAGTTCCATCGAGGCGGTGCAGTCGACGGTGACGAAAGCCCCGGCCTGCGGGATGGTGCGCGCGCTGTTCGTCATCGCCGCCGCGGTGCGCTTGCGGATGCCACTGATCGGAGTGCGTTCCTCGCGCGCTGACGGGAGGGCCGTCCCGGCGGGCGCGTCGGCCGGTCCGACCGGACGCGGCTGGGAGACGGGCACCGCGCCGCGCACGTCATCGAGGGTAACCGCGCCACCCGGACCTGAGCCCGCGATGAACCACAGGTCAATGCCGAGTTCACGAGCGAGTTTTCGTGCGGCGGGTGTAGCCGCCGGGCGGGTTTCGCCGAGCGCTTTGCCCGGCCGTTCCGGTTCCCGCAGTTCGGTATCCGCCTCGGCGGGCGGCGAGACGCGGTGTTGTTCCGAGGGAGGCCGCCGCCGGGATGTGGCCTCTTCTTCGGGGCCATAACCCACCAAGACCGACGCACGGCCCGTTTCCCTCGTGGTCTCTTCCGGCCGGGCCGCCTGCTCCACGCGGATGAGCGGCGCCCCCACCGCGACGGTGTCGCCCGGCCGCGCGAGCAATTCCACCACCCGGCCCGCGAACGGCGACGGCAACGACACGACCGCTTTGGCGGTCTCCACTTCGGCGATGGCCTGATTCAACTCGACCGTGTCGCCGACGGCCACCTCCCACGCCACCAGTTCGGCGTCGGCGAGGCCCTCCCCGAGGTCCGGCAACCGGAATTCCAACACGGACGCCGAAAAGTCTTGACGGGCCGAGTTTTCCACGGGAGCACCTCTCACTACGGCGAGCCCGCCTCACGCGGCGAGGGAACGGTCGACCGCGTCGAGAATGCGGTCGGGGTCGGGCAGGTGGTGCTTCTCGAGCTTAGCCGGGGGGTAGGGGATGTCGAATCCGCCGACGCGCAGCACCGGCGCCTCCAAGTGGTAGAAGCAGCGCTCGGTGATTCGCGCGGCGATCTCGGCGCCGAGCCCGGCGAATACCGGCGCCTCGTGCGTGACGACCAGCCGTCCGGTCTTCGCGACCGACTCCTCGATGGTGTCGAAATCGATCGGAGACAGGCTGCGCAGGTCGATCACCTCGAGTGCGCGTCCCTCCCGCGCGGCGATCCGCGCGGCCGACAGCGCGGTCGCCACGGTGCCGCCGTAGGCGACGACGGTCGCGTCCGAACCCGTGGTGCACACGCGCGCGCGGTCCAGTGCCATGCCGCCGTCGCGGTCGAGCGCGACGAAGTCGACGTCGGCTTTGTCCCAGTACCTGCGCTTGGGCTCGAAGAAGATCACCGGGTCGTTCAACGCGATCGCCCGGCGGATCATCGAGTACGCGTCCGAGGGGTTGCTCGGTGTCACGACGCGCAGCCCAGCGGTGTGCGCGAAATAGACTTCGGGTGATTCGGAGTGGTGCTCGACCGAACCGATGCCGCCGCCGAACGGGATGCGAATGGTCAACGGCGCGTTGACCTTTCCCTGGGTGCGATAGTTGATCTTGGCGACGTGCGAGACGATCTGATCGAAGGCGGGATAGACGAAGCCGTCGAACTGGATCTCGCACACCGGCCGGTAGCCCCGGAGCGCCATGCCGAAAGCCGTTCCGATGATGCCGGATTCGGCCAGCGGCGTATCGATGACGCGGTTGTCGCCGAAGTCCTTCTGCAACGTGTCGGTCACCCGGAATACGCCGCCGAGGCGGCCGATGTCCTCGCCCATCAGCAAGACCTTCGGATCGTCCTCCAGCGCGCGGCGTAAGCCGGTGTTGAGCGCGGCGGCGAAGGTGGTGATCATCGCGGGACTCCTTCTGCTGGTGCGCGGTGCCCGCCGGGATCACCGGCCAGGTATTGCGCGTATGCCCTCCGCTGTTCGGTGATCAGCGGGTGCGGAGCGGTGTAGACGTGGTCGAACAGCTCGCTCGGCGCCGGATCGGGCATGCCGATGGTCGCGCCGCGCACCGCTCGGGCGACCGCGTCCGAACGCTCGGCGACCTGGGCGGCGAACGCGTCGTCCCAGTGCCCTTCGTGCTCGAGCAGCCTGCGGACACGGTCGATCGGATCGCGCCGCGCCCACTGCTCGGTCTCGGCGGCCGAGCGGTAGCGGGTGGGATCGTCCGCGGTGGTGTGCGGACCCATCCGGTAGGTGAGCGCTTCGATGAACGACGGGCCGCCGCCGGAGCGCGCCCTGGCCACCGCCTGTCTGGTCACGGCGAGCACGGCGAGCACATCGTTGCCGTCGACCTGCGTGCCCGGCATGCCGTATCCGTACGCGCGGTGGGCGATCGGTGTCGCGCTCTGGACCCGCACCGGTTCGCTGATCGCCCAATGGTTGTTCTGGCAGAAGAACACCACGGGCGCGCTCCAGCTCGCGGCGAATCCGAGCGCCTCGGCCAGATCGCCCTGACTGCTGGCGCCGTCGCCGAAATAGGCGATGGTGGCGATCTCGGCGCCGTCCAAGTGCGCGGCGAACGCGTAACCGGTCGCGTGCAGGCCCTGGGAACCGACGACGATGTTCGGGTTGGTCATGTTCACCGGACGCGGGTCCCAGCAATGGTGGGCGGCTCCGCGCCAGAGCCGGGTGAGATCGGTGGGCGGCACCCCGCGGCAGTAGGCGACCGCCGTTTCGCGGTAGCTGCAGAACACGTAGTCGTCGGGACGCAACGCGTGCGCCGAGCCGACCTGGGCGGCCTCCTGTCCGAGCAGGGGCGCCCACAGGCCGAGCTGGCCTTGCCGCTGCAGCGCGGTGGCCTCGACGTCGATCCGCCGGGTGACCACCATGTCCGCGTACAACGCCCGCAGCTGCTGCGGCCCGATGTCGGTGACCAGCGCGGCATGCGCTGGATCGAGGACACGGCGACCATCCGGCTGCACCAACTGAACCGGATACTCGGACTTGCCGGGCATGGACGATCGCCTCCTCACCAGGCCGTAGCGACACACCGGAATGTGCCCTACTTCACAGCATCCACCTCAATGCGAACTGCGCAAGCGGTCGGCCGATGGATGGGCAGAATGCTCAATTGCGACTCGCGGGCTGATGTCATACTGCGTGGTATGACCAGAGAAAACGTCGCCGTGAGCCTGGATGCCACCGACGCCAGGCTGCTCCTGGAGCTGGTCGCCAATCCCAGGGCGACGGGTGTCGAGCTGGCCGCGCGGCTCGGCCTGTCCCGCAATACCGTGCAGGCCCGGTTGTCCCGCTGGGAGGCCGGTGGCGTGCTCGGCAGCTTCGAGCGTCGAGTCGAGCCGCGCGCGCTCGGTTATCCGCTCGCCGCGTTCGTGGCGGTCGTCGTCGACCAGCACCGGCTGGATTCGGTGGTCGACGAACTCGCCGAGGTGCCCGAGGTGACCGAGGTGTGCGGCATGACCGGACTCACCGATCTGACGGTGCGAGTGGTCGCGCGCGACGCCGACGACCTGTATCGCATCGCCGGGCAGATCCTCAAGATCCCCGGCGTCGAGCGCACCAACATGGCGCTGGTGATGCGCGAGCTGGTCGGTCCGCGCACCGCACCGCTGCTCGATCGCCTGGCGAACTCGGGGTGAACGCCCCTGACCTCGACTGTGCTGAGGTTCGAGTCGTCGCCGTTCGCCAAGTAGACGAGTGGGATAGCGGGGGTTGTGCGCGTCGGCTCGAACTTCCGGGCCGCCCGGTTACACCGCGCGACCGATTCCCCGACGCGGCTCGCGGCGGCCGCGGTGGCTCCGGGACAGCGCGATGTCCCGCTAGGGTGCGGGAATGGAGATTTCGGGCAAAGTGGCCATTGTGACGGGGGCGGGCGCGGGGATCGGGGCGGCGTTGGCCGCCCGGCTCGTCGCGGCAGGGGCGCGCGTGGTGCTGGCCGATCTGGACGGTGCGAGTGCGGCCAGGGTGGCGGAGTCTCTGGGGCCGGGTGCGGTCGCGGTGGGTGGTGATGTGGCCGACGAGGCGGTCATCCGCGAGTCGATCGACCGCGCCGAGGCCGAATTCGGGCCGGTGGACCTGTATTTCGCCAACGCGGGCATCGGCGGCGGCGCGGGCCTGGACAGCACCGACCAGCAGTGGGCAGCCGCGCTCGAGGTCAACGTGATGGCGCACGTCCGCGCCGCGCGGATGCTGGTGCCCGGATGGCTGGCGCGCGGCGGCGGCTACTTCGTCGGCACGGCGTCGGCGGCGGGGCTGCTCACCCAGCTCGGTTCGGCGCCCTACGCGGTGTCCAAGCACGCGGCCGTCGGGTTCGCGGAATGGCTGTCGGTCACCTACGGCGACCGTGGGGTCCGGGTGAGCTGCGTGTGCCCGATGGGCGTGGACACGCGGTTGCTGCAGGGCGGCCTGGTTCCGCCGGAGCACGCCGCCGAGGCGGAACTCGCGGTGAAGGCCGTCACCAGCGCGGGTGCGGTGCTGTCCCCGGAGGAGGTCGCCGAGGTCGTGCTGACCGGGGTGGCCGACGAGCGCTTCTTGATCCTTCCGCACCCCGAGGTGCTGAAGATGTACCGCCACAAGGGCTCCGACTACGATCGCTGGCTCGACGGAATGCGCCGCTTCCAGGCCGCCCTGCAGGCGTAGGCGGCTGCCGAGCCTTCGCTCGACCCGGTGAGCCGTGGACGCACTTCCTCGGCCGGGCTCATTGCGACCGAGGCAGCACTTTGCGCACCACGAGCCCGGCGAGCAGCGCCCAGAAAGCGGCGCCGATGCCGGCGAACCCGACCCCGGAGGCGGCGATCACGAAGGTCACGACGCCTGCCTCGCGGTGCTCGGAGCGCAGTGCCGCGCCGAGCGCCGCCGCCAGGGTCGCCAGCAGGGCCAGGCCGGCGACGGTTTCCAGCGTTCCCGCCGGAGCGGTCGCGATCAACGTCACCAGGGCGGCCGAACCCAGCGCTAGGGCCAGATACATCACGCCCGTGGTGAACGCCGCGATCCAGCGCCGCTTCGGGTCCGGATGCGCGGCGGGGGCTGCCGAGAGCGCGGCGCTGATGGCGGCGAGGTTGATCGCGTGCCCGCCCGCGGGCGCCCCGGCGACGGTGCCGAGACCGGTGACGGTCATCGCCGCGCGCCAGGGCACCCGGTAGTCGAACGAGGCCAGTACCGCGGTCCCCGGGATGTTCTGCGACGCCATGGTCACGACGTAGAGCGGGATCGCGACGCCGATCAGCGCTTGCCAGCTCCAGTGCGGCAGCGTCAGTTCCAGCCGCGGGGCCATCGCGGCCACGTCGAGGTGCCGGTGCTGCGCCATGATGCTGATCGCGGCGCCGAGCGCCGCGGTCGCGAACGCGGCGATCACGGCCCAGCGCTGGGCATACCGTTGCAGCACGAGCCAGACCAGGATCACCGGCACCACCACCGCCGGACTGGTCTGCACGGCCCGGACCGGAGCCAGGCACAACGGCAGTAGCACACCGGCCAGCATGGCCTGTGCTATCTCCACCGGGATCGCGGCGACCAGCGTGCCCAGCCGCTGCCACAGTCCGGTGACCACGATCAGCGCCCCCGCGACCACGAACGCCCCGATCGCGGCGGGCCAGCCGCCCGCCACCGCGCCGGTCCCGGCCAGCAGCGCCGCGCCGGGCGTGGACCAGGCCAGCGTGATCGGCATCCGGTAGCGGTAACTCAGCGCCATCATGCCGACCGCCTGCGTGAGGCACAGCGCGAGCAGGCCCGACGCGGCTTGGGCGGGACTCGCTCCCACCGCGGTCAATCCGCTCAGCACCACCGCGAACGAGCTGGTGAAACCGACGAGCGCCGTCACCGCGCCCGCGCCCAGCGGGGGCAGTAGCCCGGTCTTCGACCGTTCGGGTTCCCGCGTCACGGGGGTGGGGTCGGTGGAAACATTCGACACCGGTCGGATATTGCCCCTGGTCACGCGGGCGTGTCGCCTGCCAGTGCCCGGAAACTGGCCTGACTTGGACCGGCGGGTGACATGGGACACGAGAGTATGGCGACATCGGCACATCCGGATGCGTAGGGTAGGGGAGTCGGTGCGCGAGGACGCGATTCGGGACGAGGAGCTGAGTTGAGCGCGGTACTGATCTCACCGGGAGAGCTTCGGGACGCCTTGGCGGACAAGCGGCTTCACCTACTGGATGTCCGATGGGCGCTGGGCGACCCGGACGGGCCGCAGCACTATCTCGCAGGCCACATCCCGGGTGCGGTGTTCGTCGACCTGGAGATCGAACTGGCCGCGCCGCCCTCACCCGCGCGCGGCAGGCATCCCTTGCCGGACCTCGCGCAGTTGGAGAAGTGCGCGCGCAGTTGGGGTCTGCGCAACGGCGATCCCGTGGTCGTCTACGACGCCACCGGTGGCATGGCCGCCGCCCGAGCCTGGTGGCTGCTGCGCTGGGCGGGTGTCGCGGACGTGCGCATTCTCGACGGCGGGCTGCCCGGCTGGATCGAGGCGGGCGAACCCGTCGCGACCGGCGCCGAACCCGATCCCGAGCCCGGCGACGTCGACCTGAGCCCCGGCCATCTGCCGGTGATCGATGCCGACGCGGCGGCTCGCTGGAAGGGCGTACTCCTGGATGCCCGGGCCGCGGAGCGTTTCCGCGGTGACGTGGAGCCGATCGACCCCCGCGCCGGCCACATACCCGGCGCACTCAGCGCGCCGACCGCCGACAATCTCGATGCCAAGGGCCGCTTCCGCGCAGTGGAGCAATTGCGCGATCGTTTCGCCGGTTTCGGGTCCGGGCCGGTGGCCGTGTACTGCGGTTCCGGCGTGACAGCGGCGCACCAGGTCGCGGCCCTCGCCATCGTGGGAGTGGAGGCGGCCTTGTATCCCGGGTCGTGGTCGCAATGGTCGAACGATCCGAAACGACCGGTCGCGACAGGTAGCTGACCAGCGGGGGACCTACAGCCAGGCGCGGGCCAGGAGATCGTCGTCGGTGACCTCGCTCGCCCGGGGCGGGAACCGAGTGGCCGCGATCGACTCGATATGCGTGCCGTCGTGCCCGATCAGCCACGAGCCGCCCTGCTCCTCGCATTCGGCGATCTTGGCGAACGTGGTGAGCAGGAACGTGATCGCCTCGCTCGGGTGGGTGGTGCGGGCCAGGCACTGGGATTCCCCGGGCCGCGACAGGTCCAGCCATACGCCGCACTGCCCGTCGAGCCGCATGCCGACGATCTTGTCGGCGTGCACGAAGGTCCACTTGCGCCGTTCCCACGCGGTCGTCGGTGTGAAGCTCTGCTCGAGAACCTGGAGCAGGATCGTCATGCTGCTTCCTCCGCTTCCTCGACACCAAGCTGCGGTTTCTCTGCGATGACCTGCGAATAACCCAGTATGTGCCGAACCGGCGCCGATCGGTAGTGACACGTCCATTCGTCCGGCCGCGACATTGCGATGTCTTCCCGGTACACGTGGTCCACCTCGAATTCGCGTGGTCCAGCACACTGTCGGTACCGTCCATACTGCTCCTGAACTGGGGGTTTCGCATGGATCATCGGTACGACATCCCGAAGGACCTGCACCGTCCCGGCTGACGGCAGGCGGCGAGTCCCGCTCGTGCCGCCTCGGGTGACATCCGGTGCTCGTGCCACGGCAGCGGAGTCGGTTCGACCGGGCCGAAGGCGCGCCGGTCGGGTGTTCTCGGCGTGGAAACCCGGACGTCGGCGCGGTGTGACGGCTCGGTGCGGTGGTCACGTTCGGCGCGTTCCGGCCACCCCGATCGAACTGCTCGACGATCCTGCCGACCACGGGGTGCGCGGGCGTGTCGGGGCCGCCTGCTTGGATGGGTTGATGCTGCACGGACTGTGGTCGCCGGGATCCGGGTTGCTGCTCTGGCACGACTCGCCGGTCGCTGCCGCGTCCGCCGAGCTTCCCGATCCGCTGGGCCGCGTGCTGCGGGCGTCGAAATTCCGGCACCGGGCCGAAGTCTTGGTCGTCGCGGGCGGCGTCACCGCTACCGAGCGGGTGCGTGCGCACGCCCTGGCCCCCGTGGCGGCGGCCGAGGCCCTTCGGCAGCGGCTTCCCGCCGAGCTGGTGTCGGGCGATCTGCGTTTCCTCGCGCACGTCGCCCATGGCATCGAACGCTGGGTGCGCGCCGGGCGGGTCGTGCCGGAGCTGCGCAGGGAGGACGGGCAGTGGTGGGTGCGCTGGCGGCTGGTCGGCGGGGAGCGGCAACGTGCGTGGCTGGCCGAACTGGCGGTCGCCATGCCGCAGGCCCTGCGGGTGGCCGGGCGTCCGGGCGCGCTGCTCGACGATATGGTCACCGAACTCACCGATCCGATCGCGCGGGCGCTGGCCGACCCGCCGGGCGCGTCGCATCTGTTGCTGGCCGCGCTGGTGGGCGACACCGCGCTGGACAACGGCAGCTACCAGGTCGCGGAGGTGCTGGAGCGCTGGCGGGCCAGTCTGACCGGTGACGAGCCGGAGCTGGTGCTGCGCCTGCTGGAACCGGACGGCGAGATCGGCGTGGCCGACGATGGGGTGGCGCTGTGGCGACTGGAGGTCTGCCTGCGGGTCACCGGTGAGGCACCGAAAACGGTTGTCTTGCAGGAAGATCCGAATCTGATACGGATCGCCGTGGACAAGCTCGGCGCGGCGCAGCGCGCGTATCCGAGGCTGCGCGACCTGCCGAGCGATCCGCGCAGCCTGGATCTGCTGTTGCCCACCGAGGTGGTGCTGGACCTGGTGGCGCACGGCGCGCACGCCCTGCACGCCGCCGGAGTCCAGTTGCTGCTGCCGCGCGCGTGGAGCGTCGCCGAACCGAGTATGCGGCTGCGCGTGGACAGTGCGGTGCCCGCGGCGGAGAGCACGGTCGGTCTGCGTGGCCTGGTCTCCTACCGGTGGGAGCTCGCGCTCGGCGACATGGTGTTGACCGCGGCCGAGATGCAACGCCTGGTGCGCGGCAAATCCGATCTGGTCCAGCTGCGCGGTCAGTGGGTGCAGGCCGATCACAAGGCGCTGGCCGCGGCGGCCCGGTATGTCGCCGCGCATGCCGACGACTCCCCGGTCACCTTCGCGGACATGCTCGGCGAGATCGCGGTCTCGCGCGTGCCGCAGGTGCCGATCACCGACGTCACGGCCTCGGGGTGGGCGGCCGACCTGCTCGACCGCACGCATGAGCCGGCGGCGGTCGCCCCGCCCGTCGGCCTGAAGGCCGAGCTGCGCCCGTACCAGGAACGCGGCCTGTCCTGGCTGGTCACAATGAGCCGGATGGGGTGCGGTGGAATCCTGGCCGACGACATGGGACTCGGCAAAACCGTTCAGGTGCTCGCGTTGCTGGTACACGAGCGCGAGAACTCGTCGCCGACCGTTACGCCCGATGCTGCTGAGCCGGGCCCCACCTTGCTCGTGTGCCCGATGTCGGTGGTCGGCAACTGGCAGCGCGAGGCGGAACGCTTCGCCCCCGACCTGCGGGTGTGGGTGCACCACGGCGCGGGACGGCGGACCGGCGCCGAACTCGACGAGACGGTCGCCGCCGCGGATCTGGTGATCACCACCTACGCGCTGCTCGTCCGCGACGCCGAGGAACTCGGCAAGCAGCAGTGGAACCGCGTCGTCTTGGACGAAGCGCAGCACATCAAGAACGCCGGAACGCGGCAGGCGCGGGCGGCGCGGTCGCTGCGGGCGCGGCATCGGTTGGCGCTCACCGGCACTCCGGTGGAGAACCGGTTGGAAGAACTGCGCTCGATCATGGATTTCGCGATGCCGAAGGTGCTCGGCAGTCCACAGTCGTTCCGCGCCCGCTTCGCGGTGCCCATCGAACGAGAACGCGACCAGAACGCGATCAGCCGCCTGCGCTGGCTCACCCAGCCGTTCGTGCTGCGGCGCGTGAAGACCGACCCCACGGTGATCAGCGACCTGCCGGACAAACTCGAGATGACGGTGCGGGCCAATCTCACCGTCGAGCAGGCCGCGCTCTATCAGGCGGTGGTGGACGACATGCTGGCCAAGATCAAGGACGCCGAAGGGATGGCGCGCAAAGGCGCCGTGCTCGGTGCGCTCACCCGGCTCAAGCAGGTGTGCAACCATCCGGCGCATTTCCTGGGCGACGGGTCGGGTGTGCTGCACCGCGGGGCGCACCGCTCCGGCAAGCTCGCCCTCGTCGAAGACGTAGTGGACGCGGTGCTGGCCGACGGCGAGAAGGCTCTGCTGTTCACGCAATTCCGGGAGTTCGGGGAGCTGGTCGCGCCCTATCTGGCGGAGCGGTTCGGAGCGCAGATCCCGTTTCTGCACGGTGGCGTGCCGAAGAAGAAGCGCGACGCGATGGTCGCCGGATTCCAGGCGCCGGACGGACCGCCGCTGATGTTGTTGTCGCTCAAAGCGGGTGGCACCGGAATCAATCTCACCGCCGCCAACCACGTGATCCACTTGGACCGCTGGTGGAATCCCGCGGTGGAGAACCAGGCCACCGACCGCGCCTTCCGTATCGGTCAGCGACGCAACGTGCAGGTACGCAAGCTGGTCTGTGTGGACACGATCGAGGAGCGGATCGACGAGATGATCAACGGAAAGCGGCAACTCGCCGATCTGGCCGTCGGTGCGGGGGAGAATTGGATCACCGAACTGAGCACCGACGAACTGCGCGACCTGTTCACCCTCGGCGCGGCGGCGGTGGGTGAATGAGTTTCGTCGACTACTCCGAGTACGGAAAGAAGCTGCCGGTGCGCGGCGGAGTCACAGCACGCAGCCTGCGCGGCGGCTTCGGTCGCACCTGGTGGGGTAAGGCGCTGGTGGAAGCGGTCGAGCGGATGGCGGAGCCGGGCCGGCTGGCGCGCGGCCGCAATTACGCCAGGTCCGGCCAGGTCGTGAACTACCGGATCGAGCCGGGCGCGGTGACCGCGGAAGTTCAAGGCAGTCAACCGCGCCCGTTCACAGCGGTGTTCACTGTGCGCCCGCTGCGCGAGGACGAACTCGAGTTGCTCATCGAGACCATTCGTTCGGCTCCGGGCATGCTCGCCGAGATCGCCTCGGGCGCGTTGCCGACGGGGTTGGGGCCGCTGCTGCTGCCGAGCACGGCGGCGGACCTGGATTTCTCCTGCACCTGCCCCGACCCGGGCTGGCCGTGCAAGCACGTGGCCGCGGTCTGCTACCTGCTGGCCGAGCGACTCGACGAACGCCCGCGGGAGATCCTCACCCTGCGGGGACTCGACCTGGACACACTCATCGGCGGCATCGAGCGCGAGCCGCGATCACCCGTTTCCGACGACCCGTACGGCGAGCACGCTGCTCTGCCCGACCTGCCCGCCGTCGAATTCCGCCCGGCGCCGGAGGATCTGGATCCCGTGCTGCTGCGCAAAGCCTTGCGGATGACCTCGGCCGACGAGACGGTCGCCGCGACCGGTCTGCGTGAACTCACCGCTGTCTATCGGCTGTTCGACCGCTGACGTTGGTTGGCACCCAGCATCGAGGCTGTCGGTTACCGCCGGTCTGTCGGGGCGGGATCGATTCCGGCGGAGCGAAGGGACCGGAGACTTCCCGACGCCGGGTGCCGATATCAATTCTCCTGCCGCGCAACCCGGCACGGAACTGCCCCAGGAGCGCCTTGGCACTGCCCTTGCGCCGAACTCGGCGGTGAACCGCCGACTGCCACACAGCCCCTCTTCGTGCTCGAAAAGGGCACCGAGCAGCGCGGATGTTCTGTTATAGGCTGACAGCGTGGCAGGGAATAGTCCGTGGGCCGGATTGCCTCGCGACGACCTCGCAACTCCCGTGGACGTGCGCACACCGCCGCGCCGGGTGGTGTCGCTCGTTCCGTCACTGACCGAGGCGGTGGCACTCACCTGTCCCGAGGTCCTGGTTGCCGCCACGCGATGGTGCACGCACCCGGCCGATTTGGCGGTCGAGCGGGTTCGCGGCACGAAGAACCCTGACGTGCGGCGCATCGTCGAACTCGCTCCCGACTTGGTGCTGTGCAACAAAGAGGAGAACCGCCGCATCGATGTCGAACGCCTGCGCGCGGCGGGGATCCCGGTGTGGGTCACCGAAATAGAGACGGTCGACGACGCCATCGCCTCGCTCGCCCGGCTCTGCGTGGAAGCGCTGGGTGTCGAGGTCCCGGCGTGGCTGGCCGAGGCCGAAACCGCCTGGACGCCACCTCCCCCGGCGCCGCCTCGTGCCGCCGTGATCCCGATCTGGCGCAACCCGTGGATGGTGGTCGGGCGGGACACGTTCACCGGCGACATCGCCCATCGCCTGGGCCTGCGGCTGGTGCACGCCGATCGCCCCGATCGCTATCCGCGCGTCAGCGAGGAAGAGTTGACCGCGGGTGTCGAGTTGGCAGTGCTTCCCGACGAGCCGTACGTCTTCACCGAATCCGACGGGCCGGACGCGTTCGCGGGGATTCCGGTCGCGTTGGTGGAGGGTCGCGCTCTCACCTGGTACGGGCCGTCACTGGCGACCGCTCGCGGCACGCTCACCGCGCGACTGGCTCGCGCGGCTCAGCCGAGTTCGTAGTCGAACCAGATGCGGTGGGTGCCGTCGGCGTCCACGCTGAGCCCGCCGGTGCCCGTGATCCCCGCGAGGCCGCCGGTGCCGCTGCTGGGGACGATTGCGCAGAACTCGTTGGTCCGGTCGGAGCCGGTGGTGCTCGCGACATGCAGGAAGTTGAAGGCGCCCGAGACGCCGCCGAGGGCGCCATCGAACGACTCCATGGCCACGTAGCTGCCCACGCCGGTGGCCTGGTCGAACGCGGAGGTGAAGACCGTCGACGAGCGGCCCTCGATCCCGCCGTGGAACTGCTTGGCGATGATGGCGACGCCCACCGGTAGCGCGGTGGTGATCGTCGAATCGGGGGCCACTTCGGCCGGGACGAAGGAACTCACGGAGAAGGTGCCGGTCGCTTTCACGCGGCAGATCCTAGCCACGGGCACCGACATGATCGCCCGGCCCCGAAGTGGGACCGTCTCAGTCCGCGATCCGGTACACCCGCTGCGCGGTGGTGCGGAAGACCTGCTCGAGTTCCGCGCGCCCGCCGCCGTGGCCGGTGACAGCCGTCGCGATCGCCTCGATACTGTTCGCGATGCTGGTGACCGGCTTGTCCACGGGGAAATTCGAACCCCAGATGAGTCGGTCCGCGCCGAAGACTTCCAAGGCGTGCTCGACCAGTGGGCCGATCCGGTCGAGCAGCTGCGGCACGGGCGTCGAGGTGCCCCGCGGTGGAATCGGGTGGCCGAGGATCGGCATCATCAGCCCGCTCACCTTCGCGACCACGTTCGGGCGCGCGGCGAGTGCGGCGAGATCGTCGCGCCACCGCACCAACAGCTGCCTGCGCAGTCCGGGATTGGTGCCGGTGTGTTTGCCGACGCCGCCGAAGATCCCCGCGGGCGTGCCCAGGTGGTCCAGCACGATCGGCACCTCGGGATAGCGTTCGGCCAGCGCGGTGACGTCGGGAATGGCGTGCGAGTACACCCACGCTTCGAAGGACAGGCCGCGCTCGGCCAGGCGCGCGAATCCGTCGAGGAACTCCTTGGTGGTCAGTTTGCCGGGCGCGTCGGTGAACGACCGCACGCCGGGATCGGGATGGTGGGCGACCATGGTGCGGATGCCGCGCAGCAGCGGCGACGCGGCCGCGTGCGCGTCGAGCAACTCGGCGAACCCCGGGTCGGCCGGGTCGCCGCCTGCGAGGATCGCCCCGAGTCGTGGCGCCGTCTCCAGCGGCAGGCCTGCCACCCACGCGGTCTCCCCGGCCTTCCCGAGCGGGCCCGGCTGTGACCATTCGACCTCGATGTGCGCGACCACCTCGACCGGTGCGTTCCCCGCGTCGGCGCGGTAGTCGAACGGCAAGTAGGGCCGCAGGTAGGCGGCCGGATCACCGACGAACTGCCGGTCCCGCCGCGGTGCGAGGCGCTTCGCCGCGTCCACCGGCACCGGCAGCAGGCGGAACATCTTCGCCAGGACGCTGAAATCTCGCGGTGTGGTGAACGGATCCCACTGGTGGATGTGTGCGTCGATGATCCGAATGCCCGAGAGATCCATGTCTGCCGTCCCAACCGCGCCGAAGGTTTGCTCGGCGATTGTCACATGCCCCGCGCGCGGTGGGCTCGAAAACACCCGGAGGGGGATCGCTCGGCGAGTTCGGCCCAATCCTCGGTCGCGGGCCCCTGCCCGCGAGCGCGAGCCGGGCCACCGGGCGACGCCGTATCGGGTGCTCGAAGATACGCGAGCGACCGCTCACACATTGCGGCGGTACTGACCGCCGACGGTGAAGAACGTGTCGGTGATCTGCTGCAGCGTGCACACGCGGGCGGCGTCCATCAGGACCTCGAAGATGTTGTCGTCGGTGCGGGCGACCGCTTCGAGCCGGGCCAGGGCGGCATGGGCGGCATCGCGGTTGCGCTGCTGGAACTCGCGGACCCGCCGCAATTGGGACTGTTTCTCCGCTTCGGTGCCACGCGCCAGCTCCAGCACCCGCTGGGGCTCGTCGTGGGAGTTGCGGAAGGTGTTCACCCCGATGATCGGCAGCGAACCGTCGTGTTTGCGCTGCTCGTAGCGCATCGATTCGTCCTGGATCTTGCCGCGCTGGTAGCCGGTCTCCATCGCGCCGAGCACGCCGCCGCGTTCGCTGATCCGGTCGAACTCGGCCAGCACGGCCTCTTCGACCAGATCGGTGA
The DNA here is from genome assembly GCA_019930625.1 of Nocardia asteroides. Lineage (NCBI taxonomy): Bacteria > Bacillati > Actinomycetota > Actinomycetes > Mycobacteriales > Nocardiaceae > Nocardia > Nocardia asteroides. The sequence continues at coordinate 581,104 of CP082844.1, read as the reverse complement.
GCTCGTCGACCAGGAAGCTGCCCTGGAGCGGATTCTCGTTCATCGCCACCCCCCACTCCCGGTTGATGATGAGCTGGATGGCCAGCGCGCGGCGCACCGAATCCTCGGTCGGGGTGGTGACCGCTTCGTCGTAGGCGTTGGTGTGCAGGCTGTTGCAGTTGTCGTAGATCGCGATCAGAGCTTGCAGCGTGGTGCGGATGTCGTTGAAGTTCATCTCTTGGGCGTGCAGCGACCGGCCGGAGGTCTGGATGTGGTACTTCAGCTTCTGCGACCGTTCGTTGGCGCCGTAGCGGTCGCGCATGGCGACCGCCCAGATACGGCGGGCCACCCGGCCGATCACCGAGTACTCCGGGTCCATTCCGTTGGAGAAGAAGAACGACAGGTTCGGCGCGAAGTCGTCGATGTGCATGCCGCGCGCGAGATACGCCTCCACGTAGGTGAATCCATTGGCCAGGGTGAAGGCCAGCTGGCTGATCGGGTTCGCGCCCGCCTCGGCGATGTGGTAGCCGGAGATCGACACCGAGTAGAAATTGCGGACGCCGTTGCGCACGAACCATTCCTGGATGTCGGCCATCATGCGCAGACTGAATTCGGTGGAGAAGATGCAGGTGTTCTGGCCCTGATCCTCCTTGAGGATGTCGGCCTGCACCGTGCCGCGCACCGTGGCCAGCGTCCGGGCGCGCAACTCGGATGCCTCGGCGTCGGTGGGCGGCCGCCCCTGCTCCGCCGTGAAGCGGTCCAGCGCCTGATCGATGGCGGTGTTGAGGAAGTAGGCCAGGATGGTCGGCGCGGGGCCGTTGATGGTCATCGACACCGACGTGGTGGGCGCGGCGAGATCGAAACCGTCGTAGAGCACCTTCATGTCGTCGAGCGAGGCGATCGACACCCCGGACGTGCCGACCTTTCCGTAGATGTCGGGACGCTCGGCCGGATCGTGCCCGTAGAGCGTCACCGAATCGAACGCGGTGGACAGCCTTTTCGCGTCGGAATGCTCGCTGAGCACCTTGAACCGGCGGTTGGTGCGGAACGGATCGCCTTCGCCAGCGAACATCCGCGCCGGGTCCTCGTTGTCGCGTTTGAACGCGAACACGCCCGCCGTGAACGGGAATCGCCCGGGTAGGTTCTCGGCGCGCAGGAAGCGAAGCAGTTCACGGTGATCGGTGTAACGGGGCAGGGCGACGCGCGGAATCGAGTTGCCGGACAGCGTCTCCCGGCGCAGCGGAGTGTGGATCTCCCGGTCGCGCACCCGTACTACCTGCTCGTCGCCGCGATAGGACTCGGCGAGCGCGGGCCACTCGGCCAGCAGCGCGGCGTTCGCGGGGGTCAGGTCGGCGCGGGCGCGGTCGGCCAGTTCGGCGACGGCGGTGTCGCCGGGTAGCTCGGCTGCCACTTGCTCCAGGCGTTGCAGCCGCCCCGCGGCGACGACTTGGGCGGCGGTCTCGGCGTGGTAGCCGCGCACCGTCTCGGCGATCTCGGCCAGGTAGCGCACCCGCGCGGGCGGGATGAGCTGGGCGAAGCGCGTGGACGTGCGGGTATCCACACGGGGCAGCGCGCCGGGCTCCAGTCGCAGGCCGTGGTCGGCGAGCAACCCGGTCAGGTGCTGGTAGAGCGCCGTCACCCCGTCGTCGTTGAACGTCGCCGCGCTGGTGCCGAAGACCGGCATGTCCTCCGGGGCGGCGTGGAACTCCTCCCGGTTGCGGATCAGCTGCCGGGCCACGTCGCGCAGCGCGTCCGCGGCGCCGCGGCGCTCGAACTTGTTGATCGCCACGACGTCCGCGTAGTCCAGCATGTCGATCTTCTCCAGCTGGGAGGCGGCGCCGAACTCGGGCGTCATCACGTACATCGACACGTCGACGTGGTCGGTCACCGCGGCGTCGCCCTGGCCGATGCCGGGTGTCTCCAGGATCACCAGGTCGTATCCGGCGGCCTTGCAGGCGGTCAGGATGAGGTCGATGTTGTCGGGCAGCTCCCGTCCACCGCGGGTGGCCAGCGAGCGGAAGAAGACGTGGTCGCCGTCGAGGACGTTCATCCGGATGCGGTCACCGAGCAGCGCGCCGCCCCCGCGGCGGCGGGTCGGGTCCACCGCGAGGATCGCGACCCGCGGCTTGTCCTGCTGGTCGGAACGCAGCCTGCGGACCAATTCGTCGGTGAGCGACGACTTTCCGGACCCGCCCGTACCGGTGATGCCGAGCACCGGCACGGTCCGCGCCGCCGCGGCGTCGGCCAGCTTCTGCCGGGCGGTCTCCGGCAGGGTGTTCGCTTGCAGGCAGGTGATGGCGCGAGCCAAGGCGGCGCGCTCGCCGGCGAGCACCGCGTCCGCCACCGGCGGCTCGGCCGCGAGGTCGATATCGCAGGCGCGGATCAGTTGGTTGATCATGCCCGGCAGGCCGAGTCGCTGTCCGTCCTCGGGGGAGAAGATGGTCACGCCGGATCCGGCCAGTCGCGCGATCTCCTCCGCGACGATCACGCCACCGCCGCCGCCGAAGATCCGCACGTGCCCGGCTCCGGCCTTCCGTAAGGCGTCCGCCAGGTATTCGAAGTACTCGATGTGGCCGCCCTGATAGGAGCTGACCGCGACACCCTGGACGTCCTCGGTGAGCACGGCGTCGACGACCTCGGTGACCGAGCGGTTGTGGCCCAGGTGGATCACTTCGGCGCCCTGGCTCTGCAGGATGCGGCGCATGATGTTGATCGCCGCGTCGTGCCCGTCGAACAGGGCCGCCGAGGTGACGAAGCGAACGGGATGAGTGGGTGCGTAGAGCGCGCTGCTGTCGGCCACGGGATTCCTCCGGGGATTCCATTGTCGCCCGATACTAGGACGTCAAACTAATCGTACGGTGACTGTGATCACATCGCCAGCGGCGCGGACGGCCGTGGCACTTCGGTTGCCGGTCGTGCGACGTGCGCGCGCCTGCGTCGTATCGCCCGGCGGTAGCTCGAACATCCGACCGGCGTGCGGGTTCGCCCATGCGCGCCGAGGGCGATTGTGTTGTCCGGGCGGCCGACTCGGACATACTGGGCGCATGGCGAGCGACGACAGGACGAGGACCGCGGTAGGGCGGCTGGTCGCCGAGGGCGTGCTGACTCGGGACCAGGCCGATGCCGTGGTCGCGGCGCTCGCCGCCGAGCAGGCGGCGGCGGCCGCGCGCGGAAAGGTGCTCGCCGAGATCGCGGCCTACGTCGGCGCCGGCCTGTTGTTCGGAGGGATCTTCCTGGTGGCGGCCTCGTCCTGGGATGATCTCGGGCGGCCGGTCCGGGTGGGCGTGCTCGCCGTCGTGGCGGCGGGCCTGCTCCTGGGAGGCGTTCTGCTCACGGGGTTGTCGTCCAGCCGCGCGAGCGCGAACAGTGCGCGCGCCAGGCTGGCGGCCGTGCTCTTCGCGCTGGGCGCCGTCGCGCTCGCCGGGTCTGTCGGCACGGCGCTCGAGGGTGGACAATCCGACGCCGCCTGGGTTTTCGCGTGCGCGGCGGGAGCGGTGATCGCGGTACTCGGTTACCTCGCGCTGCCCTCGGTCGTGGGACTGCTCGTTTGCGCCTGCTTCGTGCCCGCGGCCGTCGCGGGGGTCCTGACCGAGCTGATCGGTCTCGATGACATCTGGGGCAGCGCGGCGGTGTTGTTGCTCGGTGCCGCGTGGTTCGCGTTGACGCGGATGGGCGCCGTGGTCGACATCCGGGTCGGATACCTGGTCGCGATCGTCACTTCGGTCGCCGCCGCGCAGAGTCTCGAGATCGATGGCCGGACCTCGGCCTACTGGACGACAGCGCTGGTGGCGCTGGTCTGCTTCGCGCTGTACGCGACCCAGCGGACGGCGGTGCTGGTTCTCGGGGGCGGTGCGGCCATCGCGCTGGCGGCAGGTCAGGCGGTCTCGGATTGGACCGACGACTCGCTCGGCGCGGCGGCGGTGGTCGTCGCGATCGGCGCGATCACGCTCGCTTCGGGCGCGTTCCGCCTCGCACGACCGCGGCGGGCACAGGGCGACGATCCGGCTGTTCCGCTATCGAAGGCATAGCCCGCGAGCGACATGGATTGCCGCGCGCGGCCGCCGAATGGGCGGGGGAATGGCTCGGCGTGTCGGACCAGGCCGGCCGTGGAGGCGTGGGATGAATCACATCACGCTCGCGGCTGTACGAATACTTGGACATCCAACTATAGGATGACCTCATACCGCTTCAGCGGTGTCCCGATCGGCTACGAGAACAGGACTGGCATGGTTCGCGAACTCACCCATTTCATCGGCGGACAGCATGTGCCGGGCAAGTCCGGCAACTTCGGCGACGTCTTCGATCCCAACCTCGGTCAGGTGCAGGCGCGGGTGCCGCTGGCGAGCAAATCCGAGGTCGAGGCGGTGATCGCGAACGCCGAGGCGGCGCAGCCGGTGTGGGCCGCGTTCAACCCGCAGAAGCGGGCGCGCGTACTGATGAAGTTCCTGACCCTGGTGCAGTACGAGATGGATTCGCTGGCCGCCCTGCTGTCCTCCGAGCACGGCAAGACCATCCCCGACGCGAAGGGTGACATCCAGCGCGGCCTGGAGGTCATCGAATTCGCCACCGGCATCCCGCACCTGCTCAAGGGCGAGTACACCGAGGGCGCGGGCACCGGCATCGACGTGTACTCGATGCGCCAGCCGCTCGGCGTGGTCGCGGGCATCACCCCGTTCAACTTTCCGGCCATGATCCCGCTGTGGAAGGCCGGTCCCGCGCTGGCCACCGGCAACGCGTTCGTGCTCAAGCCCTCCGAGCGCGACCCCTCGGTGCCGCTGCGGCTGGCCGAGCTGTTCCTCGAGGCGGGTCTGCCCGCCGGTGTGTTCAACGTGGTCAACGGCGACAAGGAAGCCGTCGACACACTGCTGCACGATCCGCGCGTCAAGGCCGTCGGCTTCGTCGGTTCGACGCCCATCGCGCAGTACATCTACGAGACCGCGACCGCCAACGGCAAGCGCGCCCAGTGCTTCGGCGGCGCGAAGAACCACGCGATCGTCATGCCGGACGCCGACCTCGACGACGTCGCCGACCAGCTGATCGGCGCGGGCTACGGTTCGGCGGGCGAGCGCTGCATGGCGATCTCGGTGGCCGTCCCGGTCGGCGAGGAGACCGCCGACCGCCTGGTGGCGAAGCTGACCGAGCGGGTGCACAAGCTCAACGTCGGCCGTTCCGACGACCCCGGCGCCGACTACGGGCCGCTGGTCGGCCAGGACGGCGTGAACCGGGTGAACAACTACGTCCAGATCGGCATCGATGAGGGGGCCGAGCTGGTGGTGGACGGCCGCGGCCTGGTCGTGGAAGGCGCAGAGGACGGCTACTTCGTCGGCGCGACGCTGTTCGACAAGGTGACGCCGCAGATGCGGATCTATCGCGAGGAGATCTTCGGCCCGGTGCTCAGCGTGGTGCGCGCCAAGGACTACGAAGAGGGTTTGCGGCTGGCCAACGAGCACGAGTACGGCAACGGCGTCGCGATCTTCACCCGCGACGGCGACACCGCCCGCGACTTCGCCGCGCGCGTGCAGGTCGGCATGGTCGGCATCAACGTGCCGATCCCGGTGCCGATCGCCTACTACACCTTCGGCGGCTGGAAGCGTTCCGGCTTCGGCGACCTGAACCAGCACGGCCCGGATTCCATCCGCTTCTACACCAAGACCAAGACGGTGACGCAGCGCTGGCCTTCCGGCCTGAAGGAGAGCAACGCCTTCGTCATCCCGACGATGGACTGAGCGATGTTCACACTCGACGATGACGAGAAGGCGATCCGCGACACCGCGCGCGGCTTCGCCGACGAATTCCTCGCCCCGAACGCGCTGGAATGGGACGAGCAGAAGCATTTCCCCGTGGACGTGCTGCGCAAGGCGGGCCCGCTCGGCCTCGGCGGCATCTACGTGCGCGAGGACGTGGGCGGTTCGGGGCTGCGCAGGCTCGACGCCGTGCGCATCTTCGAGCAACTGGCCACCGGCTGCCCGGCCATCGCCGCCTACATCTCCATCCACAACATGGCGACGTGGATGATCGACCGCTACGGCGACGACGACCAGCGCAACCGCTGGCTGCCGCGGCTGACCGCGATGGAACTGCTGTCCAGCTACGCGCTGACCGAGCCGGGTGTCGGCTCCGACGCGGCGGCATTGAGCACCAGGGCCGTCCGCGACGGCGACGACTACGTCTTCAACGGCGTCAAGCAGTTCATCTCCGGAGCCGGCGCCACCGATGTCTACGTCGTCATGGCGCGGACCGGTGACGCGGGGGCGCGCGGGATCTCGGCGTTCATCGTGCCCGCCGACACGCCCGGCGTCTCCGTGGGGGCCAACGAGAAGAAGATGGGCTGGAACGCGCAACCGACCCGTCAGGTGATCTTCTCCGACGCGTGCATCCCGGCGGCCAACCGGCTCGGCGCGGAGGGCGACGGTTTCCGCATCGCGATGAACGGCCTCAACGGCGGCAGGCTCAACATCGCCGCGTGCTCGGTCGGCGGCGCGCAGGCGGCGCTGGACAAGACGGTGCCCTACCTCGCCGAGCGCAACGCGTTCGGCAAACCGCTGCTGCGCAATCAGGCGCTGCAATTCGAACTCGCCGATATGCGAACGGAATTGGAGGCCGCCCGCACGCTGCTGTGGCGCGCCGCGTCGGCGCTGGACGCCGACGCGCCGGACAAGGTGGAGCTGTGCGCGATGGCGAAGCGCTTCGCCACCGACGCGGGTTTCGAGGTGGCCAACAAGGCCCTGCAACTGCACGGCGGCTACGGCTACCTGTCGGAGTACGGCTTGGAGAAGATCGTCCGGGATCTGCGCGTGCACCAGATCCTCGAGGGCACCAACGAAATCATGCGGGTAGTTGTCGCCCGCGCACTGGTAGGAGCGGCATGAGCGGTCAGGCCCGGAGGCGGCAGCGCAGCGTGACCACGCAGGGCCCCGCTCGTGCCGCCGGAAGTTACGGCATGAGCGGTCAGGCCCGGAGGCGGCAGCGCAGCGTGACCACGCAGGGCCCCGCTCGTGCCGCCGGAAGTTACGGCATGAGCGGTCAGGCCTGGAGGCGGCAGCGCAGCGTGACCACGCAGGGCCCCGCTCGTGCGAGAAAGGACACAGCATGAGCGAACCAGAGATTTTGCTCGAACAGCGCGACGGGCTCGGCCTGATCACGCTGAACCGGCCCAAGGCCATCAACGCGCTGAATCATTCGATGGCCCTTGCCATCACCGACGCGCTGCGCACGTGGGCCGACGACGACGCGGTGCGCACCGTGGTCGTCACCGGCGCGGGTGAGCGCGGCCTGTGCGCGGGCGGCGACATCGTCGCCATTCACGCCGACGCGAAAAGCGGTGCCACCACCGCGGATTCGGCGACCGGACGGTTCTGGCGCGACGAGTACGTCCTCAACGCCCTGATCGGCCGCTACCCGAAGCCCTACGTGGTGATCATGGACGGCATCGTGATGGGCGGCGGCGTCGGGCTTTCCGGGCACGGCAGCCACCGCATCGTCACCGAGCGGTCGAAGATCGGCATGCCCGAGGTCGGCATCGGCTTCGTCCCGGACGTCGGCGGCACCTACCTGCTCGCCCGCACCCCGGGTGAGATCGGCACGCACGTGGCGCTGACCACCGCGCGCATGAACGCGGGGGACGCCATCGCGGCGGGCTTCGCGGACTACTTCGTCGCCTCCGATGATCTGCCCGCGCTGCTGGAGACGCTGCGCTCGGAGAGCGCCGACATCGCGATCGCCAAGTTCGCCACGGACGCACCGGAATCGGAGTTGGTGGCCGGGCAGGGCTGGATCGACGCCTGCTATCGCGCCGACTCCGTCGAGGAGATCGTGGCTCGGCTCCAGGCGCACGAAGCCGCGCGGGCACAGGCGGCGGCCGCCGAGATCCTGGCGAAATCGCCGGTCGCGTTGAAGGTCACGTTGCGCTCGCTACGATCGGCGCGCACCGCGCCGAGCCTGGAGGCGGTGCTGAACGAGGAGTACCGGGTGTCCATCGCGGCGCTGGCCTCGCACGATCTGGTCGAGGGCATCCGCGCCCAGGTCATCGACAAGGACCGCGACCCGCGGTGGTCGCCCGCGACCCTGGAGGCGGTCACGGACGCGCAGGTGGACGCATACTTCGCCGAGTTGGGCGATCGAGAGCTGGGTCTGGTGACCCGGGAGGTGTCGTGATGAGCAAGCGAATCGGTTTCCTCGGCCTCGGCCACATGGGCGGGCCGATGGCGGCCAACCTGGTGCGGGCGGGCTACGAGGTGCTCGCCTTCGACCCGGTGCCCGCGGCGCGGGAGCAGGCCGAGCGGGACGGCGCGATCGTGGTCGGCTCGGCCACCGAGGCCGCCGCCGCCGACACCGTGATCACCATGCTGCCCAACGGCAAACTCGTCCTCGACGTGTACGCCGAGCTGCTCCCGGTCGCCGCGCCGGGCACGCTGTTCGTCGACTGCTCCACCATCGACGTGGCCGATGCCAAGGCCGCGGCCGAACGCGCCACCGCCGCGGGCCACCGTGCGCTGGACGCCCCGGTTTCCGGCGGCGTGGCGGGCGCGGCGGCGGGCACGCTGACCTTCATGGTCGGCGGCGCCGCCGAGGACTTCGCCGACGCGCTCGGAGTGCTCGAGGTGATGGGCGGCAAGGTCGTGCACTGCGGCGGCTCCGGTGTCGGGCAGGCGGCGAAGATCTGCAACAACATGCTGCTCGGCATCTCGATGATCGCGCTGTCGGAGTCGCTGGTGCTGGGTGAGAAGCTGGGGCTGAGTCATCAGTCGTTCTTCGACGTGGTCTCCACCGCCTCCGGCCAGAGCTGGGCGCTGACCAGCTATTGCCCGGTACCCGGCCCGGTACCGGCCAGTCCCGCCAACAACGACTACCAGCCCGGTTTCGCAACGGCGCTGATGTCGAAAGACCTGGGTCTGGCCGCGAACGCACTGCGTGAGAACAACGTCGACGGGCAGCTCGGTCTGCTCGCCGCCGCGATCTACGACCGCTTCAACCAGACGGATGCCGGACGGGACTTCTCGGCTATCGTCACCGATATCCGTAACCGTTCCGACCAAGAGGGTGCATGAGGGATGAACGCATCGCAGAGCGATTCCGTGGGGGGCGACGGCCGGGCGACGGGCGGGCGTGAGTTCGAGACGATTCTGCTGGAACGCAAGGGCCGGGTCGGCTGGATCACGCTGAACCGCCCGAAGGCGCTGAACGCACTGAACGCACAGGTCCTCGATGACGTCATCGCCGCGCTCGACGAGCTCGAGCACGACGACGAGATCGGGGCCATCGTGATCACCGGCTCGGAGCGGGCTTTCGCGGCGGGCGCCGACATCAAGGAGATGCAGCCCAAGTCGTACATGGACATGTTCATGGACGACTTCTTCGCCCGCTGGGATCGGCTGGCGCAGTTCCGCAAGCCCACCATCGCCGCCGTCGCGGGCTACGCGCTGGGTGGCGGCTGTGAGCTGGCCATGATCTGCGACATCCTGATCGCGGCCGACACCGCGAAGTTCGGGCAGCCGGAAATCAAACTGGGCGTCATCCCCGGCATCGGCGGCTCGCAGCGCCTGACCCGCGCGATCGGCAAGGCCAAGGCCATGGACCTGGTGCTCACCGGCCGCAACATGGATGCCGAGGAGGCCGAGCGGGCGGGGCTGGTCTCGCGCATCGTGCCCGCCGCGCAACTGCTCGACACCGCCCTGGAGGCCGCCGAGACCATCGCGTCGATGTCGCTGCCGGTCGCGATGATCGCCAAGGAGGCGGTGAACCGCTCGTTCGAGACGACCCTCGCCGAGGGCCTGCGATTCGAACGCCGGGTCTTCCACTCGCTGTTTGCGATCGAGGACCAGAAGGAAGGCATGAGCGCCTTCGTCGAGAAGCGTCCCGCGAAGTTCACCAACCGCTGACGTCGGTACCGCCCGGCCGATCCGTTCGGCCGGGCGCACCCGTCGCGGGTCAGCCGAAGGGCCCCGGTGTGGGCGCGACGATCTGCGCGGGCGTGGACACCCTGTCTCCTTCCGGCGGGGGTGCGTCCTTCTCCGTGGCGAGCAGGCCTGCGATGGTGGCTCCGAGCGCGACGGTGACCGCGGCCGCCGCGAAGAGCTTGCGCCGGTCGACGGTGACCGGGACCAGCGTGGCTCCGGCTCGCATCCGCGCCATCCGGACGTCGCCGCCCCGTCGTTCGGCGGCCAGCAGCAAGGCGCCGCGCGCGGAGACGAAGTCGGGTTCGGGGTCGTAGATGACCGGCAGGTCGATCAGTTCGGTGAGTTCGGCGCGAATATCGGGGTTTCGGGTGCAGCCGCCGAGCAGCACGAGAGCCTCCGGTCGCACGCCGGTCTCGTCGATGATCTGGCGCACGAACGACGCGGAGTGGTGGATGCCCGCCGCGCACAGCTCGGCCAGGTCGCTTCGGGTGACGACGGCCCGTTCTCCGGTGTCGTTGTCGATCGCGGTGACCACCCTGGCCTCGCTCAGTTCTTCCCGGTGCCGCCGAATGGCCTGCGTGTCGGCCAGTACGCCGTCGCGGGCCAGCCGCCATCGCAACAACGCGTCGTAGCCGTCGCCACCGAGTACTGTGCTGCGCTTGCTGGACAGGATCGTGTCGGTGCGGCAATCGGCATGGGTGATGGTCAGCCCCGAGCTGCCGAGGTCGTAGAGGATCACCGAGCCGCTGTCCGGAAGCCGGCCGGTGAAGCGCAGATAGCGCAGCTGGGCGAGCGGTTCGTCGACGATGGTCACGCCGCGTCCGCCCACGCCGGCGCGGATGGCGTCGGCGTGCAGCGGACAGCGGCAGGTCACCGCCGTTCCCGAGATCAGCTCGTCGCGCCGGTCGGCGGCGCCGTTCATCCGGCGGATCGCCTGGAAGACCGGTTCCTCGACACCACCGCCGGCTCGTCGCGGCACTTCGCAGCGATCGATCGGGGGTAGGTGTGGCTGATCGGAGTGTGTCAGCATCGCGTGGGCGCCGCCAGCGCCCGCCGATACCCCCAAGACCAGCACCATGGTTTACATGGTGGACCCTTTCCCCTCCGCTGCCAAGACGGCATGCCAGGCAATTCGCCGGTGGTGTGCCCGGAGGTCACCGCATGCTCCGCTCGATCGAGTATGCGACCGACCGGTACGTCGAATCACTCTGGGGCCGTTGCCGACCAGCGCGCTGTTCCCTCCGCCGTGTCGAAGTCGCCCGCTGCGTGTCGGAATTCGGCGAGCAATTGCAGGAGAGTATGCAGCCGTTCCGGCGCGAGCCCGGGCCGCGCGAAGACTTTCGCGTTGAGTTCCTCGGTCGCCTTCGCCACCAATTCCCGCCCGGCGTCGGTGATCTCGATCAGGGTGGCGCGCCGGTCGCTGGGATGCGGTACGCGCTCGACGAGCTGCGCCGCCTCCAGCCGATCCACGGTGTTGGTCACGCTGGTGGGGTGCACCTGCAACCGCGCGCTGGCCTTCGCCATCGGCAACGCCCCGGTCTTGCTGAAACTGAGCAGCCTGAGCAGTTCGTAGCGGGAGAAGGTCAATCCGGTGGGTTTGAGCGCCTCGTCCACCCGCGCCATCACGATCTGCTGCGCCCGCACCAGCGACGTCACCGCGGCCATGCCGTCGGCGACATCGCCCCAGCCGTGGCCGACCCACTGACGGTGGGCCTCCTCGATCGGGTCGTTCGGAAGCGGGCGTGGCCGAGACATGTCCCGATCATTCCATGTCGCCGCACGCGGACGGGGACATCCGACCAGGCTTCGGATCACGGTGAGCGTAACGCTGGGCAGGGCGAACCGCCGCGGGCACTATCTAGAGCGAGGCGGGCGTGGCTGAGTGGTTCAGGCAACGGTCTGCAAAGCCGTTTACGCGGGTTCAATTCCCGCCGCTCGCTCCGGATGTCCTCGGTGTTCGGCTCGGTACACGTCACCGCCGAGCCGAACACTTCGAGGCGTACTGGTCCGGCCGGCGCGTGGTCTGATTGGAGCGGACGTGATGCCGCCAGGGATGCATCTGTGCCGACGGTGTCTTCGATCAGTCTTTCTTTGCCGGCTCGGCGTACGCCACTGCCGAGCCGAGCACTTCCAGGCGCACGCGCCGGCCGACGGCCGGGGCGTCGACGCTGGCCCGGCGCACGTGGACCGGGGTGGCGGCGCCGTCCAGATCGATCGACAGGATCACGTCGGCGCCGCGGAACTCGACGGCGCGGACCCGGCCGCTGTCCGGCTGTCCTTCCGAAACAGGCTGGGCCACGATCTGTTCCGGCCGCATCATGATGGTCACCGTCCCGGTCGGGGCATCGCGCTGCACCGGGATCCGCCCCAGCGCGCACTTGGCCACGCCGGCTTCGACCACCGCTTCCAGTAGTACGCAGTCGCCGAGGAATCGGGCGGTGAACAGGTCCTTCGGCGTGGCGTAGACCTCCTGGGGCTTTCCCACCTGGGTGAAGCGTCCCTCGCGCATCACCGCGACCTGCTCGGCGAAACTCAGCGCCTCCTCCTGGTCGTGGGTCACCAGGATGCTGGTCATGCCCGCTTCGCGCAGCGTCTCGGCCACGGCCTGCCTGGTCGTCGCGCGCAGGCCCGCGTCGAGCGCGCTGAACGGCTCGTCCAGCAGCATCACCGACGGCTTGCGCGCCAGCGCGCGGGCCAGGGCGACGCGCTGCTGCTGGCCGCCGGAGAGCTGATGCGGCCGCCGGTCGGCGTAGGACGCGTCGAGCGACACCATCTCCAGCAGTTCGTGCACCCGCCCGCGGCTGCGGCGGCGCGGGCCGGGCAGTCCGTAGGCGATGTTCTGGCCGACGGTCAGGTGCGGGAACAGCGCCCCGTCCTGGGCGACGTAGCCGACGTTGCGGCGCTGCGGCGGCACCGCGACGCGCTCGCCGACGACGGTCTGCGCTCCGATCGACACCGAACCCGCGTCCGGCGACTCGAATCCGGCGATCACCCGCAGCAGAGTGGTCTTGCCGCACCCGGACGCCCCGACCACGGCGGTCGCCGTGTGGTCCGGCACGTCGAGGGTGATCCCGTCGAGAACCCGGGTGTGGCCGAACGTCTTCGACACATCGGTGACGGCGACGCGACTCATATCCCGGCCGCCTTCCGCGAGTTGGTGAACAGCAGGTACGTGACCGGCACGGCGGTGACGATCATGATCAGGGCGTACGGTGCGGCGGCCGCGTAGTCCAATTCACCGGACAGGCCCCAGAACCGCATCGCCAGCGTGCGAGTGCCGTTGGGCGCCAGCAGCAGCGTCGCGGTGAGTTCGGTCGCCACGGCGACGAACACCAGCGCGGCGGCGGCGGCCGCGGCGGGCGCGGTCAGCCGCAGCGTGACGAGGAAGAACGTCGCCGGGCCCGACTTACCCAGCGACCGGGAAGCCTCCTCCAGACCGACCGGCACCTGGGCGAGCCCGGCGCGCACACCGACCAGCGCGCGGGGAAGGAACAACAGCAGATAGGCGGCGATCACCATGCCCACCGTCTGATAGAGCGCGGGCGTCCATCGGATGGTCACGGTCACCATGGCCAGTGCGATCACGATGCCGGGCAACGAACTGGTGATGTAGTTGGCGCCCTCGACCAGCCGGGCGAACGTCGAGGTGGAACGCACCGCGATCCACGCGACCGGGAACGCGCACAGGGTGGTGAGCAGCGCGGCGACGGCCGCGAGGCCGACCGTCTGCCCGAGCGCGTCGCCGATGTCGGTGAGATCCCACACCGCCGCTCCGCCGATGCGCAACCAGCGCCCGATGGTCCACAGCGGCACGCCGAGGGCGCCCGCCGTCACGGCGACGAGCGCGACCAGCACCGGCAACGTGCCGAGCCCCAATCGGATCCGGGGGGCGGCGCGCGGCGCACCGCCGCCGATCCGGGCGTAGCGGGCCCGGCCGCGCAGCCCGGCCTCGGCCCCGAGTAGTGCCAGGCAGCACAGCACGAGCACACCGGCGAGCATGCTGCCCGCCGGACCGGCGAAGCTGGACTGGTACTGCTCGAAGATGGCCGTGGTGAACGTGTCGAACCGGATCATCACGAAGGCGCCGTACTCGGCGAGCAGATGCAGCGCGATGAGCAACCCGCCACCGAGGACGGCCAAGCGCAACTGCGGCAGCACGACCCGCGCGAACACCGCGACCGGCCCCGAGCCCAGCGCTCGCGCCGACTCCTCCACCGCCGGGTCCAAGCGGCGCAGCGTGGCGGCCGCGGGCAGGTAGGCCAGCGGGAAGTAGGACATCGTGGAGATCACCACGCCGGCCCACAGGCCGTGCATGGTCGGGAAGACGCTGACCCAGGCGTAGCTGTTGACGAAGGCGGGCACCGCGAGCGGCGCCGCGAAAACCGGCCCCCACCACGACTTCCCCGGAACGTCGGTGCGCTCGACCACCCAGGCCAGCCCGACCCCGAGCGCCACACAGACCGGTACAGTGCACACCACCAGGGCCGCCGTATTGCCCAGCAACTCACCGACTCTCGGCCGGAACACCAGCTCGGCCGCCTGATCGAGGCCGGTGGACCAGACCGTCGAAACGATGTATCCCAGCGGCACGAACGTCGCCGCCACCAGCAACAGCGCGATCCCCGTGACCACCGGCCCTGGCCTGCCGATCCGGGGCGCGGCGACAACGGTCCGGAGTGTCACGGTTACAGCAGACCCGCTTCGGTCATCAGCGCCGAGACCTTCTTCGAATCGAGCTTCGACGGATCGATCGCGGGAGCCTGCAACTCGGCCAGCGGCGGCAGAGCCGGGTTCGCGGCCACGCCGCCGGCGACGGGGTATTCCATCGACGTGCCGTCGCGCAGCACCTCTTGCCCGGCCTTGCCCACGATGAACGCCAGGAACCTCTGCGCCGCCTCCTGCTTCTTGCTCGCCTTCAGCACGCCGCCGCCGGAGACGCTGACGAACGCCCCGGGGTCCTGGTTCTTGAAGTAGTGCAAGGCGGTATCGGCGCTGCTCTCCTTCGTCTTCGCCTGGTCGCGGTACCAGTAGTAGTGGTAGATGACGCCGCCGTCCGGGCCGCCGGAGTTGACCGCCTTCATGGTGGCGACATTGTTCGGGAAGGGTGTCGCGTTCTCCTTCATGCCCTTCAGCCAGGCACGAGTGACGTCCTCACCCTTCTGCGCGAGCAGAGCGGCCACGATCGCCTGGAAGTCGGCGCCGGACACGCCCGCGCCCCAGCGGCCCTTCCACTGCGGTTGTGCCAGATCGAGCAGCGAGGCAGGCAGCTGTCCGGGCTGGACCTTGTTCTTGTTGTAGACGAAAACCGTTGAGCGCGCTGCCACGCCGGTCCATTTGCCGGTGGACGGGCGGAACTGCGCGGGCACCTGGTCCAGGGTCTTCGCGTCCACGTCGGCGAACAGGCCCGCGTTCTCCACCAGCGCCATGGCGGGCGAGTTCTCGGTGAGGAAGACGTCGGCGGGGGACGCCGCGCCCTCGGCCACCAGTTGATTGCCCAGTGCCGTGTCGCCGCCCTGGCGCAAGGTCACCTTGATGCCGGTTTCCTTGGTGAACGCGTCGGCCCACTCCTTGGTGAGCGATTCGTGCTGCGCGTTGTAGACGGTGATCTCGTTCGCGTCGCCGGAGGAATCGGAGCAAGCCGTGAGGCCGAGGGCTGTCAGCATGAGGGCCGATGCGGCGGCAATCGTCTTCCATCTGACCGACTTCATTCTCGTCCTTCCGACCGCGTCCCTCGTGCATGCTGAGGCTTGCCTAACGAAGATACCGCGTCTTACGTGCGCAAACGTTCCCGGATGTGGCGAAGTCTCCCGCCCGCTACGCCAGTCCCGAGAAATCGCGCAGCACAACGTGATTGCGGTCGGCGCAGGTGCCGAGCGTGTAATCCGGGAGCAGCCCGAAGTACTCACCGCGGGTGAGCGCGCTCCAGCGCCGCGCTTCCTCGGTGCGCGTCTTGTAGAAATTGACCATGTAGCCGCCTTCGTAGAGGCGCAGCAGGCTGTAGCCGCCCGGATACTCCTTGACCGCGGCGACTTCGAGGAACTCCACCGCGCACGGCGCGTCCGGCCTGGTGCGGCGGTTGCGGTGGGTGTGGCCGCTGTGGTGCAGGAAGACGCCCGGGCACCGGGCGTAGAGCGCCTGCAACTCGTCGCTGTCGCGTCGATCGAGCACGAATCCCGGCCCGGCGAGGTTGGTCAGTCCGGACTCGGCGGTGACCGGGTGATGGCCGAACAGCAGCGTCGGCCGGTCCGGGTCGGCGCGCAGGCGTTCGGCGAGGCGATCGAACTGGGGCCGTTCGATGGACCCGCCCGCCCCGTCGAGCATGCTGGTGTCCAGTCCGAGTATCCGCAGTCCACCGACCTCGTGTTCGACCAGTTGCTGCCGTGCGGAGAAGACGTCGGCCCAGCAGTCGCGGTGGTCGGTGGGCGCGGGCGTGCAACCGGCGTATTCGGCGCCGACGTGCGGCCGGTCGTGGTTGCCGCGCACGGCCAGGTAGTCCCGCCCGAGCGCTCCCCACGCGTCGAGGCGGGCCCGCACGGAGCGGGTGTCGTGCTCGGAGGCTTCGGCGGTCAGGTCGCCCGCGAGCAGCAGTCGTTCGGCTCCGCGGTCCGGGCGGCGTAGATCCTCCAGTACCGCGGCCAGCATCACCTCGGGATAGGGAGCGAGCCCGGGGCCCTGGCGGAAGCCGGGCGGCAGCTCGCCGACGAGCAGCCCGCTGACCTGCTCGCCGTAGTGCACGTCGTTGGCCAGTGCCAGGGTGCGCAGCCTGCGGCCGGGTGGGGGCACCAGTGTGGTGAACTCGCCGCGCGCTTCCGGCGCGGCGGGGTCGGCCGTGGTGAGCGAAAGCGCGGGCGCGGCGCGCAGGCCCGCCGACCAGGCTTCGAAACGGTAGGTGCGGCCCGGTTCGAGCCCGTCGATCTCGGCATGGTGGAACGGTGTGCGGCGATCGTCGGCGAAGACCGGCGCCGGGGTGCGCGGTGAGTCGGCGGGACCGATCCGCACGTGGGTGTCGGCATCGACGGGGATCAGCCGGCCGTCCGCGCCGGGCGCGAGCGTGGTCCACGTGAGGATCACCGAGGTGTCGGTGATCGTCACCACTTCCAGATCCGTGGCGATCGCTGAATTCGACTGTGCCCGAGCATTTTTCGTGCGACCGGCGAAGGGGAGCAGTGCGGCGAGGCCCAGTGCCCCGAGAACGGTTCTGCGGTTGGGTCCGCAGCAAGTCATGCGTGCGTGCATTCGATCAGCGCGTGCCCTCCGCGGAGCAGACCTTCCACTTGCCGTCTTCCTTCTTCAGGTGCTCGGTCGTGCTGGTTTCGGTATCGGGCTGCTCGCCGGGCACCGCGACGGTGAGCTTGCCGGTTACCTTCGCGGTCGCGGTGTCCCCGGAGACGACGATGTCCTCGATCCTATCGATGGACACCGAAACCGAGGTGCTGTCGATCTCCATCTTCTCGCTCTCGGTCATCGCCTCGAACGCGGCGCGTTCGTGCGTACACGCCAGCTCGGCCGCCGCTCGGAAGCCACGCGAGTCCAGGGTCTCGTAGAAGTCGCGGATCGCCAGCTCGACCCGTTTCTCGTTCGAGGCGAGCGGACCTTTGCCCTGCGAGGTCAACAACACACCCGCGATCACCGCGCCCGTGATCACCAGCACGACTATCACCACCAAGCCTGCGATCAATCCGGTGTTGCTCTTCTTCGGCGGTGGCGGGGGATAACCCCAGGGCGGGTAGCCCGGTGGCGGCTGACCCGGGCCGGGTGGAGGCACCCCCGGTCCGGGTGGTCCGTACCCAGGCGACGGCTGTTGCGGGTAGTGCGGTCGATCGTCCGGCGGTTGCCCGCCCGGCGGATACGCCATGTCGTCCTCCGGTCTACCCCCGGTGCCAGGATCGTTACGGCAAAGGCGTGCCCGGGCGACCGGAAACCAAACCGGCCGGACCGTTCGCAAGGTCGCCGCGACCTGGTGGCAGACGGCCGGGTCCCGTGGTCAGGCGTTCAACGCGGCGTGCCAGCGTGCGGTGTCGGTGTACTGGTGCAGTCGCGTGATGCGGCCTTCGTCGTCGACCTGCCACAGGTGCACGAACTCGGCCTCGTACTCGCGGCCGGTGGCGCGGGCCGTGCCGCGATAGTGACCCGTCACCACGACGGTGCCGTCCGTTGTCTCCTGCCACGTCTCGTCGTACGGCGCGGTGTCGAAATCCCGGTCGACCGCGCCCCAGACCCGCGTCATCGTCGCGAGCGGCCCGTGGAAGGCTCCGCCCGCCCCGCACGGCATGCCTGGGGCGGTTCGCGCTTCGAACTCCGGATGCAGCAGGGCAAGGATCGCCGGTCCGTCACCGGTCTGTGTCGCGGCGTAGAAACCCTTGACAACTTCGAACTTCGCCGACATTTCCGACTCCTTCTAATATGATCATTCTAGAACATTCATATTAGATCGCCGCGAGCGCGGGCGACAGGCTCAGGTGGCCTTGGTCATATGCCCGATTCGAGACCCGGGTTGCCTGGTGCTCGCCGCACACCTCTGGCTAATATTCGAACATGGGTTCGACTAGCGATGAAACGCCGCGAACCGAAGGCACGGAACCGGAGCTGGTCTACCCGAGCAGGACCGGCCACTACTACCGGACCCTGACCTACCCGCCGCGGCCGGTCTGGGTGCGGCTGGACGCGATCCTGGTCCGTGACCCGGGGATCCCGCGGCACGTGAACGGCGCCGGTGTCATCATGCGCGGCGAGCGCCCCGGAACCCTGACGCACTGGCTGCCCACCGTCGACGGGGACTGGATCGGCCGGGTGACCTACAGCATCCAGTTCGCCGACGGCCGTCCGGATCTGCACGTGCGCGACCAGTTGGTCCCGGCCTACGCGCTGCGCCCGCGTCGCACCGGACAATCCGGACCGGATTCCACCTGATCGGCTGCGCGAGAATGCGATGTGAACGGGGCCGGGTTCATTGCCATGGATTTGCCTGTCGCGCCTGTTTTCGTGAGACCGCTGTGAGTGCCCTACTCGCCCCGGTTTGCCGGAACGGAATCCCCGGCCGGAATGGGTCGTCCGGCCGGTCGCCGATCCAGTTGTCGCAGTAAGGGGCCGGTGATACGTTGCCCGGCATGGGATTTCAGTTGCCGCATCCCGAGGTGCTGTGGGCACGTGTGACCGTCTTGGACGTGATCACCTTCGCCACGCACACCGATGGGGTCGCGGGCGGACAGGAGATCGGGCAGACGGCCGCAGTGGAGGGCGGCCGGCTGATCAGCGACGACGGCGAGGGCAATTGGTACTCGCTGGTCAGATATCCCGGCGAGCGCGCGCTGCTATTCGGGAGGGACGAGGACAACGAGGTCACCGGGACCTCGTACGATCCGCTGGCCGCGGCCCCCGCATGGGTGCGCTCGGTGGAACCGACCGCGAAGCTGCCCGGCGGCGTGCAAGGCCCGGTCAGCTTCGTGCGCTGGTGGGAATTCGGCCGCTGGCAGCACACGCCGACCGACCTGGACGACGGCTTGGAGCTGAGCCTCAGCGCCGCCTCCGACCGGGAGAGCTTCACCGGCAGCGTCATGAGCGCCGCCATCCACGCGAAGTGGGTGGAGATGGACTACGAGGCGGGCAAACTGACCGCGCTCACCGTCGACCCGACTGCCCTGCACGCGCTGTGCGATGCCACCGAGAACGGCACCGTGACCAAAACCCACTTCTACTTCCTCCCGCCGGGCCTCACCGCCCCCGTCTTCACGTATCTCGCCGACGCAGGCGTCCTGTCTGCCACCGACAAGCCCACCGAACCCCTGCCGTAGGCGCCGAGACGCGAATATCCCGCCATTCGACCGAAAGGGCTCCCATTTCCGGGAGTCCTTCTTTCGGGTGGCCCGCGCAGTCCTCACCCGCCGCCCGGCTTTATCGAGACTTTCTCGTGAATGGCGATCGTACGAAGCAGTCGTGTCCGGTAGGTGAGCTGGAGGATCACCACCCTCCTGTCATCAAGTATTTCTCGAAACGAAATCGTACCCTCAGGGGGTATATGTGGATTGATCTCCACACCTTCCCGCGAGAATGTGAAGGAACCGGCCAAGTCGGCTTGGGTGAGTCGAACCTCTCCCCGAGGAACGAGAGTCAAGAGTGCGGCGATATCAACCGCGGACGCACCGCTGATGCGGAGCGACACGGTGCAGAACGGTCCGGCGTCGGGGTGTCCTTCGAATTCGCGAACGTGGGTATTTGCGCTGTCGACTTCGCGTAGCGATACCGCGAATATCTCCGAGACCGTCTCCGGAGTGATATCGGAAGAGGCCACCCTTTCGACGAGTAAACGAATCCGGCTGATCGAGAACATGTCGTCGTCGATGACGTTCCTCCTTATGATCTGCGGGTCGCGTGCCACAACGCCTCTTGTTCCGTCAGTGCCTGCCGTGGGCTCAGGAATCCGTTATCCAGCATCATTTTGAATCGGGAATTCAAGTACTGTTCGATGAATTCTTCTTCGAAATGTCGCCTCCAGAAGGTTCCGTATTCTTCCCTGGTTGTACTCATGATCTCCCCATCGAAACCCAGAGCCATGAGGTCGATGGCCTCGTCCTCGGAGACGCCGTTGAGGTGCATATCGTACACATATTCGTACAGTCCACCTCGCCGTCCCGGCACGGCTATGCGAGGACGATTGGGGTAAGTCTGCGATATTTCTCGCAACCCGCCGACGGCAGTGAACTGGGCACGACCTTCATCTCGTAGGCGTAAGTGCTTGTTACTGTCTACCCACTGGACGGGTGAGGTCTGGTCGTCATAGGGCACCGTTCGTGGCTGTGGCCCATGGGCATGCCCCAGTTCGTGAGCGAGGACCGCGGTTGTCGTCTCGGCCTTGCCCTTGTAGTCGTGATTTATCGTGATGACTCTATTGGTTCTATCCGTATAACTTCCCTTCTTTCCGGGCGGGCCGTGACGTATCTGCCATCCCTTTCGCTGGATGTCGTGGAGCTTCGGGACGAGTATCGAGGGGGAACCCGCTATCAGTTCATCGACCTCCGGGCCCAAGCCGGTATCGGGATGAGGGCCGCGCGGAGTATTCGTACCGCTGCCCGAAGAGTCCGGTCCGGCATTCGAAGCGCCCGGCGCCGCAGCCGGAGGCGTCGAACGCTGTATGGCATCGGCATACTCGCGGTCGGCTTGCAGCTTCTCGATAGTCCCCGTACGGAGGTGACCGGCCACGCCTCTCTCAGGAAGCGAAGCGGCGGTCGCCGTCCGTGCGATGAGCTCTGTGAGCTGCTCGGTGACTTCTTCGGTTATACGGCGACGCGGACCCACTTACCCTCTCGAACGTCGAGCGAGCGAAACCACCGTGTTCGAAGCCGACTGTCGGTCACACGCGAACAGCAACAATCACTTCGGCGCTCGCGGGCACCGTGAACCGAGACTGCGGCACTCCCACCCGAGCCAGTGTCGACCATGCAGGGTACGGCTGCCCGTCCCTGTTCCCCATGCCGGGAAGCGGGTCGGCTCAGGTGGATTCAGCTCGCGTACATGCCGATGACCGGTTTCCTCGACGGCTCGAGGGTGGCCAGCAACGTTCGCATGACCTCGTCGCTCACCGCGACACAGCCCGCGGTCGGCCTGCCGACGTCGACGTGGACGAAGAAGGCCGAGCCTTGATTCGGCACCACGGGGAACCGGTTGTAGTCGATGACCAGCGCGTAGTTGTACTGCGGATCGGTTCGCCCGAGATTCTCGCTGCGGGTGGTCTCGAACGGGCAGTCGCCTTCGGCGCACTGGAATTTCTGGTTGTAGAGCGGGCTTTCCGTGTCGGAGACCCACCACCAGGTATTGGACGCGTCCACCGACAGATAGGGAAGCTTCGCGCCCACGCCGGGCAACCGGCCGAAACCTTCGGTCAACGCGAAAGTTCCTTCCGGCGTGTACGCGGCGCCTTCTCTGGCCTCCCGCGAGATCCCGGCCGCCCCGACCCAGGCCGGTACCGCCAAGGTGCGCCCCCAGCGCCGAAATCGATCTCGCTGCCACAGTTCCAACGTCCCACGGTCCGCGCCCGCCGCCGCCGTCACCCAGACGACTTGAGTCCCCGGAACCGAGCCCGGATCGAACGGTGGCCGATCCCCGGTGATCCTCGGCAGCAACACGATCCCGAGTACCGCGACGAGGGTGACGAGAACCCCCGCCGCGGCCCATCGCCGTACCGTCCCACGCCGAGCCCCGACATCAGCCAAAACTGTTCACGCTCCCGTGCTCAGGAAGTAGGCGTATGCCCGCTGCGGTACCGGCCGCGCCGGTGTCGGGACGCAGTGTGCCACGCGGTGGATATCGTATGCGCTGGCGGATGCCGGGTGTCCGATGTTCGCAGTAGGGGTTCGATCAGCGGCAATTGCAAGGAATTCGAACCGGATACGTAGGCGAGTGGTACATGGCTGAGGCAAGCGTGAGGTAGCCCGCTCGAGGTGTGCCACTCGCCATTTGTCGTCGTCGGGCTACGGCTTCCCAGTATTGAGCCCTCACCGCGAGTGGACCGTCGAACGGAGCTGGTGCATGGTGGGGTGGCATGTGCGATGCTGCCGGGTGTCTCGACCCTCCCGGCTGCTGAGGTCGGTGGGGTCTTGGCATGACGACAGGACGCAGAATCAACGGGGAGTGAGATGCAGTCCAGGACTCTATGGTTAGCAGCGCGAGCACGCGACGGCTTGTTGTTGCTGGCAGCCTTGGGGTGGCTCGTCGCCAAGGTCGAGGTCATGGATGTCCCCACCAGGATCCAGGGAGTCGTGCACTTCCGGCACGTGTGGGACGGCACCCGGTTTCGCAGCACCGCAACGCTATTCCTGATCATCGCGATCGCGGCGGCGATCGGCGGTTGGCGGCTGTGGCGTGTGGTGGAAAGCTCGCGCCGACGGGGCTGGCAGAATTCGGCGGCCGCGGTGATCGTCGGTGTCGTGGTGTGGGCGGCGGCGATCACAGTGCTGCTGGTTGTGTGGGGCGTGCTGGACAGCAGCGGTTATATCCCGTTCGAGGAGTTGCCATCCTCGCCCCGATACGGATTGCTGATGCTGTGGCTGGTCGCCGGAGTGCTGCTCGGCGTCGCGGCGCTGACGACCGTCATCACGCTGTCGGAGGCCATTCGCGCAGACGTGAAGGACGACGAGCGGTCCGGCGTTGCTCATGCGGTCGGCACGGGAGCGTTCGCGGTGGCGGCGGCACTGGTGTGCGTGGTGGTCGCTGTCGTCAGCGCGAAACCCGCCGGAGTGGTCGGCTCCACGGTCACCGCGGCCGCGCTGCCCGAGCCCACATCGGCGGCCCCGGTGCTGGATCTCACCCGGATCACCCTCGCCCACCATGTCGGCGGTCCCGACAGCATCGGCGTGACCGCCTACGGTCTGTACACCACGCACGTCGGCCAGTTGACCGTTATGGATCCGCGTACCGGAGCGACTCGCTGGTACGTCCGCCGTCCAGCGCTGCAGCCCGTTGTGAGCACCGCCGACGCGAGCCGCGTCCTTGTGGTCCGGTGGACCAACCCATACTGCGACAACGACTCCTGCGCTGAGAGCCGGGTGCACGCCTATGCCGCCGACACCGGGCAGGAACTATGGAGCCGCGACATCGGAAAGGTGCCGGACCAGCAGCAGGGCTGGTCGGAATATTCCGACCCGAACCAGCCCAGTCCGGAACGATTGACGCGCAACAACCCCCGCACCGGGGCCCCGATGTGGACGGTCCAAGCCGAAGACCTCGGTTGCACACCCGGCCTGGTCATCTACGGAAAACTCGTGTGGACCGTGCGAGCCGGCGCGGTGCAGTTCAGCTGCGCGACATCGAAGACCGCCGCGATCTATGAGCCGAGAATCGTCGGCGCGTTGGACCCCGAATCGGGACGGGTGCTGTGGACCCGCACATCGGTTCCCCACGAACATCTGACTCTCCCGAACGTCCCCGACGATCCCACCGACCCCGTCGCTACGGTCCTGCGAAGGGATGCCGGGTCCAGCTCTCGAACCCGCAACCTCGACATTCTGGATGCACGCACCGGCCGACCGCTCGGCGCCCAGAAACTCGGCGACAACACCGGAGCCGACGCCCCGGGCGGGTATCCGCTGACGCGCGGCTATCTTTTGACGGTCACCGGCAACACCGCCCATCTGACCGGGCCTGACGGGCACGAGCTGTGGACGGCGCCGCTGCCGGCGCCGCCGCGGATCTCCGGGACAATTCCGCCGTCCGGCCCGGCCTGGATCAGTGGCAACGCGCTACTCGTCACCGTCGGTGCCGCGGATCGGAACTGGATCGTCGCCTACGACCTCGCCAGCGGTCAACCCACCGTGCTGGCCGGGCCCGCTCCCACGCCCGCGGGAGACCGACCGCTGATCGATGTTCCGGTCACAGCCACGCTCGTCACGCGGCCGGACCCACCGCCCTCCATCTCCGCACAACTCTCGATCGCTCCCTGGGGCACGCTGGTCACCGGCTACAACCATCACCTGCTCATCCCCACCCGCTGAACATCCACCCGCCGCCAGGCACCAGACCCCTGGACAACTCGTCGACCACGACCAGTCATCGTGCAGCACAGCCGATTCCGCCACCACGCATACGAATCACAACCACGTAAGACACGGTCTCAGGACGAAGCGCTGCGGGAGGTGACGAAGACTTGGGTGAGGCTGTGTCATCTCGTGTCATCGACGCGGCTGAACTGGTTGACGAGAACGGCCCCTGGCCAGAGGCTAGCTGGTCAGGGGCCGTTCTTCTGCGTGCCCTCGGCAGGATTCGAACCTGCGGCCTTCTGCTCCGGAGGCAGACGCTCTATCCCCTGAGCTACGAGGGCGGGATAGGACTCGGTCGGGGCCGGGAAGGCGGTCCGATCGGGCTGGGTCAGCCTATCGTATCGGCCGCCGTCCGCCAAAAAGCGCGGACGGCGGCGGGGTTTTCGTGTCAGCGAAGGGGGGCGGCGCCGCGGGTTCTGAGCATGGTGGTCATCAGCTCGGATTCACCGCGTTGGGTTGTGGCCATGGTTTCCGCGAGCGTGCGCACCGCCGTGGTGGCGGCGTGCTGGGCGGCGTAGTCCATCATCGGCAGTCCGCCCTCGTGGTGGCGCAGCATGAGCTGCAGGAACATGGTGTCGAGGGTGGGGCTGGTGGCCTGGCGCAGCGCGGCGAGTTCGGCGGGGGTCGCCATGCCCGGCATGGCGGCCATCGGGCCGGAGTGGTGAGGCTCGTTCGTCCCGGTGTGGTCGTGTCCGCCCATCGGCTCGGTCATCCAGCCCATGAAACCGTCCACACCCTGCGCGGGCTCGTTCCACAGCTGCAACCAGCCCTGCATGCGCCCGATCTGGCTCTGCTGGGTGGTCAGGATGTCGTAGGCGAGGCGGCGGACGTCGGTGTCGGTCGATCGCACCAGCACCACGCCCGCCATTTCGACGGCTTGGGCGTGATGCGCCGACATGTCCTGGCTGAATCCGACGTCGACCGGGCCCGGATCCGGCTCCGTGGCACCGTCCAGCGGAATCCGCGCCAGCACACCGATCGCGAAGCCGATCAGGATGGCGCCGATGATGCCCAGGATCAGCAGTGCGGTGCGCTGACGGCGGAACTGGCCGCCCAGGCCGGAGTCGGCCGCCATGTCGCGGTCGTCGGGCGTGGCCGAGGCTTCGCGATTGCTGGATCCAAGTGCTGCCGGGGCGCCGGATCTCGTGGCTGCAAGGTTGTCGGGCCTGGCTGTCGCTTCGGCTCCGTCGGACTCGGCTGCGGCTTCGGGGTCGTCGGACTCGGCTGATTCGGGGCCGTCTGGTCTGACAGAAACTTCGCCGTCCCCGGGGTCGGCTGCGGCTTCGTGGTTCTCGGACCCGGCAGGAGCCGCACCGACATCGGACCCGGCAGGCGTTTCGCGCTTGCCGGACACGGGCGCTTCGCGATCGTCGGACACTACTGCCCCGCGCCGGGTGCGGGCTGGCCGGGCGCCGGCTGCGTCGGCGCCGGAGCGCCGGGCACACCGGGGAGACCGGGCACACCGGGCACACCAGGCAGACCGCCGACCTCGGACGGATCCGGCTGCAGACCTCTGCCGTCCATCGGCACCGCGTCCGGCCCGGGCGGCGTCGGATCGAACGGCGGCGGGTTGTCGGTGTCGAAGACGATGGTCGAGCAGTCCGCACCCACTTCGGGGTAGGTGTAGTTGTTCAGCCGCAGCGCGGTGATGAACTGGCCGACGCGCTTGTCGTCCGCGCTGTCGAGTTTCAACTGGTGGCCCCAGGACTGCAGCGACACCGCGGTGTCTTGACCGGGGTAGGGCGACATCATCGTGTACGGCTTGCCCTCGACCTTCGACTTCAGCTTCTCGATGCCGTCGGCGTTCACCTTGTCCGGGTTGTAGGTGATCCACACCGCGCCGTGCTCGAGCGAGTGCACCGCGTTCTCCACCCGGATCGGCTTGCTGTAGACCACGCCGGTGCAGGTCGCCCACGACTGGTCGTGTGGGCCGCCGAAGGGCGGCGCCTGGTCGTAGGCCACGCGCTGGTTCGCGCCGATGTGCAGCCCGGCGGGGTATTCCTTCTTCACCACGCCCGCGATCCCCTCGGACGGGTCCTTCTTCTGCGCGCTGGGCGTGTACTTGTCCAGGTCGGCCTTTTCCCGGTACTTGGGGACCAGGTTGTAAGCCAGTGCGCCGATCAATGCGATGATTACTACGGCCGCGCCGATGGCCGGCCAGGGGATGTGGCGCGTCTTCTTCGGAAGCTGTCCTTGTCTGCCCCGCTTGCGGGGACCCGACAACTTCGCCGCGGCCTTGGCGGCCTTGGCCGATTTGGCGCTGGGACTGCTAGGCATCGCTCAGTGTGCTCTTTCGACGTGGATGGATCCGCTGGCTGCGCAGTGCCCACCCCGTGGTGTACACCCGCCAAGACCATAGGATAGAGACTCGTGACTCCAGCTGACCTTGCAGATCTCCTTCGCTCCGCCGCGGCGAAGGTGCTCGTCGAACGTGGACTGGACCCTGCGGTCCTGCCCGACGAGGTCACTGTGGAGCGTCCCCGTAATCCGGAACACGGCGACTATGCCACGAATGTCGCGATGCAGGTGGCCAAGCGCGCCGGAACCAAGCCGCGTGACCTGGCCACCTGGCTGGCCGACGCACTGTCCGACGCGGACGGCGTCGCCGCCGCCGAGGTCGCCGGACCCGGCTTTCTCAACATCCGCCTCGCGGCTTCCGCGCAGGGTGCGATCATCGAGCGGGTGCTCGCCGCGGGTGCCGCGTACGGCACCGCCGAGGCGCTGAAGGGCACCCGGATCAACCTGGAGTTCGTCTCCGCCAACCCGACCGGCCCGGTACATCTGGGCGGCACCCGCTGGGCCTCGGTCGGTGACGCGCTGGGCCGGATCCTGGCCGCGCAGGGCGCCGACGTGGTGCGCGAGTACTACTTCAACGACCACGGCGCGCAGATCGATCGGTTCGCCGCCTCGCTGGTCGCGGCCGCCACCGGCGCGCCGACTCCGGAGAACGGTTACGCGGGCGCCTACATCGCCGAGATCGCCGACAAGATCGTCGCCGCCCACCCCGACGTGCTGAGCAAGCCGGAGGCCGAGCGCCTGGAGCTGTTCCGCGCCGAGGGCGTCGAGTTGATGTTCGCGCACATCAGGGAATCGCTGCACGAGTTCGGCACCGACTTCGACGTCTACTTCAACGAGAGCTCGCTGTTCGCCTCCGGCGCGGTCGAGAAGGCCGTGGAGCGGCTGAAGAACTCCGGCGACCTGTACGAGAAGGACGGGGCCTGGTGGATCGCCAGCTCGGAATACGGTGACGATCAGGACCGGGTGGTCATCAAGAGCGACGGCAAGGCCGCCTACATCGCAGGTGACATCGCCTACTTCCAGGACAAGCGCTCACGCGGCTTCGACCTGTGCATCTACATGCTCGGCGCCGACCACCACGGCTACATCGGCAGACTGAAGGCCGCCGCGGCCGCGTTCGGCGACGACCCGGCGACCGTCGAGGTGCTGATCGGGCAGATGGTGAATCTGCTGCGCGACGGCGTCGCGGTGAAGATGAGCAAGCGGGCGGGCACCGTGGTGACGCTCGACGACCTGGTCGAGGCGATCGGTGTGGACGCGGCCCGGTACTCGCTGGTGCGTTCGTCGGTGAACTCGAGCATCGACATCGACCTGAACCTGTGGGCCAGCCAGAGCAACGAGAACCCGGTCTACTACGTGCAGTACGCACACGCGCGCACCGCCTCCATCGCGCGCAACGCCGCCGAGTTCGACTACGCCTCCGTCACCCCTGACCTCGCGCTGCTCTCGGCGGAGGAAGAGGGCGAGCTGATCCGCACCCTCGGCGAGTACCCGCGCGTGGTGGCCAGTGCGGCGAGCCTGCGTGAACCGCACCGGGTGGCCCGCTACCTCGAGGAGCTGGCCGGCGCGTACCACCGTTTCCAGACCAACAAGAACCTGCGCGTCCTGCCGCTGGGTGACGACCCCGTCTCACCGACGAACGCCGCCCGGCTCGCTTTGGTCACCGCTACGCGCCAGGTCTTGGCCAACGGCTTGGGCCTGCTCGGCGTCAGCGCGCCGGAGCGCATGTGACGGCCTGTCGACCAGAGCGAGGAAGGAAGCATCAGTGAGCGAGCGAACCATCGCTACCGCCTGCGCGACAGCGCCGGAGCCGAGTGTCAGCGAGAGGCGGAAATGAGCGCGCACCCGGCCGGTCCCCGGCATGCCGAGATCCCGCACGCGCCGAACCTGCCGGAGCGTCCGAGCGATCCGAAGCAGATGATCGACCTGCCCGCGAACGTCTGGCCGCGCAACTGCGTCCGTGACGAAGACGGCGTCGTCCGCTTGGCGGGCGTGCCGGTGCACGAGCTGGCCGCGCAGTTCGGCACCCCGCTGTTCGTGGTCGACGAGGACGACTTCCGTTCCCGTTGCCGCGATATGGTGCGCGCCTTCGGGTCGAACGCGCGAGTCCACTACGCCTCCAAGGCATTCCTGTGCGGCGAGGTCGCCCGCTGGATCCGGGACGAGGGTCTCTCGCTGGACGTGTGCTCCGGCGGCGAACTCGCCGTCGCACTGCACGCGGGCTTCCCCGCGGAGCGAATCGCCTTGCACGGCAACAATAAATCGGTCTTGGAACTGGAAGCCGCGGTGTCCGCGGGGGTCGGTCACGTCGTGGTCGACTCGCTGATCGAGATCGACCGCCTGGAAGCCGTCGCGGGCCGCGCGGGCGTGGTGCAGGACGTACTGGTCCGGGTTACCGTCGGTGTGGAAGCCCATACCCACGAGTACATCTCGACCGCGCACGAGGATCAGAAGTTCGGCTTCTCGATCGCGGGCGGCGACGCGATGGAGGCGCTCGCGCGCGTCTTCGATGCCGACAATCTGCGCTTGGTCGGCCTGCACAGCCACATCGGCTCGCAGATCTTCGAGATCGACGGCTTCGAGATCGCCGCGCGGCGCATGCTCGGCCTGCTGCGCGAGGCCGTCGACAAGTTCGGCGTCGAGCGCACCGCGCAGATCGCGACGCTGGACCTCGGGGGCGGACTGGGGATTTCGTATCTGCCGTCGGACGACCCGCCGCCGCTGGACCGCTTCGCCGCGAACCTGCGCGAACTGGTCGCCGCCGAAGCCGAACGCGCGGGCCTGCCCACGCCGGTGATCGCGGTGGAGCCCGGACGCGCCATCGCCGGTCCCGGCACGGTGACGCTCTACGAAGTGGGCACCATCAAGGACGTCTCGCTGGACGGCGGTCTGCGCCGCCGCTACGTGAGCGTCGACGGCGGTATGAGTGACAACATCCGGCCCGCGCTGTATCAGGCCGACTACGATTGCCGCCTGGTCTCGCGGTCGTCGCAGGCCGGGCCGGTGGTCGCGCGCGTCGTCGGAAAGCATTGCGAGAGCGGCGATATCGTCATTCGCGACACCTGGATGCCCGCCGACGTCGGCCCCGGCGACCTGGTCGCCGTCGCCGCCACCGGCGCGTACTGCTACTCGATGTCCAGCCGGTACAACCAGTTGACCCGCCCCGCGGTCGTCGCGGTGCGGGACGGACAGTCGCGCCTGATCCTGCGCCGGGAGACGGTGGCGGACCTGCTCAGCTTGGAGGTGGAAGCGTGACGACGGCGAACGCGAAGAACGGCGTCTGGGGGCCCGATCGCCCGATCGGGGTCGCGGTCCTGGGCATGGGCAATGTCGGCACCGAGGTCGTGCGCATCCTGCGTGAGCACGTCGAGGACCTGCGGTCTCGCGTCGGCGCCCCGGTGGTGCTACGCGGCGTGGCCGTGCGCGATCTCGCCGCCGACCGCGGCATCCCCGCGGACCTGCTGACCACCGACGCCGACGCACTCGTCGCCCGCGACGACGTCGACCTGGTGGTCGAGGTGATCGGCGGCATCGACCCGCCGCGGCGGTTGATCCTGGCCGCGCTGAACGCGGGCAAATCCGTGGTGACCGCGAACAAGGCGCTGCTGGCCGACTACACCGGCGAACTCGCCGCGGCCGCCGAACGCAGCCGCGCCGACCTGTACTTCGAAGCCGCGGTCGCGGGCGCCATCCCCGTGGTGCGGCCGCTGATCCAGTCGCTCGCGGGCGACCGGGTGAACCGGATCGTCGGCATCGTCAACGGAACCACCAACTTCATCCTCTCCGGGATGGACGAGACCGGCGCCGACTACTCGGAGACGCTGGCCGAAGCGACCCGGCTCGGCTACGCGGAGGCCGATCCGACCGCCGACGTGGAGGGTTACGACGCCGCGGCGAAGGCCGCGATACTCGCCTCGCTGGCGTTCCACACCCGGGTCACCGCCGCCGACGTGTACCGCGAGGGCATCTCGCGGATCTCCGCTGAGGATTTCGAGACCGCCTCGGCGCTGGACTGCACGGTGAAGCTGCTGGCGATCTGCGAGCGTGTGGACGCGGGCCCCGGCGAGCCGGGGCCGGAAGACGGCGGCAAGGAGCGCGTCTCGGTACGCGTCTACCCGGCGCTCATTCCCCGCAAGCACCCCCTTGCCGCGGTGACCGGCGCGTTCAACGCGGTCGTCGTCGAGGCGGAGAACGCCGGGCGGTTGATGTTCTACGGACAGGGAGCGGGCGGGGCCCCGACCGCGTCGGCCGTGCTCGGCGATCTGGTGATGGCGGCACGGAACAAGTTCTTCGGGGGTCGCGCTCCTGGCGAATCGGTTTATGCTGAGCTACCGATCGCGCCGATCGGCGACACGCCCACCCGCTATCACGTGAACCTCCAGGTCGAAGACCGTCCTGGGGTCCTGGCCGCGGTGGCGGGCGAATTCGCCGCACATGGGGTGAGCATCTCGACCGTCCGTCAAGAAGGGCACGGCTCGGGTGCGCGCCTGGTCGTGGTGACCCACCACGCCGTGGAGTCGGCGCTCGCGGACACCGTGGCCGCCCTGGCGGAAATGGCATCCGTCACATCCGTGACCAGCGTTCTGAGATTGGAAGGCACCGAAGAATGACCACAGTGTCGCGCAGCGACGCCATAAGGGGCGGCGGCCGGGAGACGGGTGGGCCTACCACTGGCGTCGCGCCCCAGGCAGGAGTGCACTCCCGCTGGCCGGGCCTGATCGCGGCCTACCGCGACCGGATCGCGGGCGCGGCCGACTGGGAGCCGGTCACGCTGTATGAGGGCGGTACGCCGCTGGTGCCCGCGCCGCACCTGTCCGAGGTGACCGGGTGCGAGGTGTACCTGAAGGTCGAGGGCCTGAACCCGACCGGCTCGTTCAAGGACCGCGGAATGACGGTGGCGATGACCGACGCCAAGTACCGCGGCCAGCAAGCGGTGCTGTGCGCGTCCACCGGCAACACCTCGGCATCCGCCGCGGCGTACGCCACGCGCGCCGGCATGAGCTGCGCCGTGCTGATCCCCCAGGGCAAGATCGCGATGGGCAAGCTGGCCCAGGCCGTCATGCTCGGCGCGAAGATCATCCAGGTGCAGGGCAACTTCGACGACTGCCTGGAGCTCGCTCGCAAGGTGACCGCCGACTTCCCCAGCATCGGCCTGGTGAACTCGGTCAACCCGGCGCGTATCGAGGGCCAGAAGACCGCGGCCTTCGAGATCTGTGACGTGCTCGGCAAGGCTCCCGACGTGCACGCGCTTCCGGTCGGGAACGCGGGCAACATCACCGCGTACTGGCGCGGCTACCGGGAGTACCACGCCGACGGCATCACCGGCGGTCTGCCCCGCATGCTCGGGGTGCAGGCCGCGGGGGCGGCCCCGCTGGTCAACGGCGCCCCGGTGAAGGATCCCGAGACCATCGCCACCGCGATCCGGATCGGCGCGCCTGCCTCCTGGAACAGCGCGGTCGAGGCCAAGGAGCAGTCCGGTGGAGCGTTCCGCGCCGCCACCGACGAGGAGATCCTCGACGCCTACCGCCTGGTCGCGGCCACCGAAGGGGTGTTCGTCGAGCCCGCGTCGGCGGCCAGCGTGGCCGGTGTGCTGGCCGCCCGCAAGGAGGGCTGGCTGGATTCCGGACTCACCGTGGTGTGCACGGTGACCGGCAACGGTCTGAAGGACCCCGACACCGCGCTGTCGGGCATGCCTCAGGTGCAGCCGATCTCGGTCGACCCGGTCGCGGTCGCCGCCGAACTAGAGCTGGCCTGAGTTGGATTCCCGCGACAGCCAGCTCATGACCGCGACCCTGCCCGCAGGTCTCACCGTGACCGCGCGGGTACCGGCGTCCACCGCGAACCTCGGCCCAGGGTTCGACTCGCTCGGCATGGCATTGGGTATCTACGACGAGATCCAGGTGCGCACTACGGATTCCGGGCTCACCATCCGGGTCGAGGGCGAGGGCGCCGACGATGTACCTTGGGGCCCTTCGCATCTCGTGGTCCGCGCGATCGAGCGCGGCCTCGAGTCGGCGGGGGTGTGGGCCGATGGCCTCGATGTGGTGTGCCGCAACGTGATTCCGCATTCGCGCGGGCTCGGCTCGTCGGCCTCCGCGGTCGTCGGCGGACTCGCCGCGGGCTGTGCCCTGGCGGGCAAGCTGGACCCGGCGCTGGCCACGTCGGCCGACCGAATGGTCCAGCTGGCCGCGGAATTCGAGGGTCACCCGGACAACGCGGCGGCCAGCGTGCTCGGCGGAATCGTGGTCTCCTGGACCGAGAGCGAACGCAACGCCGACGAGGCTCCGGTGACGGAGTACCACGGCCGCGCCTACCGCGCGGTGCGGCTCGAGGCCCATCCCGCGCTGCGCCCGGTCGTACTGATCCCCGAGGAGCGCTCGTCCACCGCACACACCCGCGGCCTGCTGCCCGAGATCGTGGCGCACGGCGATGCCGCGTTCAACGTCAGCCGCGCCGCGCTGGCGGTGGTAGCACTCACCCAGCGACCCGACCTGCTGATGCCGGCCACCGCCGACCGCCTGCACCAGGCTCAGCGTGCTCCCGCGCTGCCGTTGACCACCGCTTGGATCACCCGCCTGCGCGCGGCGGGGATCGCGGCCACGGTCTCCGGCGCGGGCCCCACCATCCTGGCTCTGGCGACCAGCGAATTTCCAGCGGAACTTCGCGAACTGGCGGCGGCCGACGGCCTGCGCGTGGTGGAGCCGGGAATCGCCGAGGGCGTCCTGGTCGACTGACGGCGAGTCTGTCTTGCCGAGATTCGCAATGGACAGCTATCCTGGGCAAGTCCGTACATCGTGCGCATCAGACGCCGGTGCTTCATCAGGGCAATCGCTCCAGCAGGCTCCAGGCTCGAGCCTCCAGGCCATGGGGGTGCTGCGTAGCTGCGCAACTGGAATGATCTCTCCCCCACCTTTCACCAATGGTGGAGAAGCCGCCGGGCCGGCGGGGCAGGTGATACGGCACACAGCGCCCGGACGGACGCATCCCAGTCCGGCAGAATGCCCGGGCTGCGGGACGAACCCTCGACACAGCACACGGCAATCGAGGGAAGGAAAGGATTTCCGTGACAGATACGGACCTGCTCGCGACACCCGGCGTGGAATCGAACCCGACGGGCGACCGCGAAAGTGAATCCGGACAGATTTCGAAGATGAGCGAACACACCGACGTCGCACGATCGGGGCTGACTGGAATGTTGTTGCCGCAGTTGCGCGCGCTTGCGGGGGAGCTCGGTATCCGAGGCACCTCCGGAATGCGCAAGGGCGATTTGATCGCCGCCATCAAGGAAAATCAGGCCGGAAAAGCAGCGAAGGCGGAAAAGCCCGCCAAGAGCGAGGCCAAGTCCGCGGCAACAGCCAAGGCCGATGCCCCCGCCAAGACCGCCGCTCCCGCTGCGCCGGCGCCGGCCAAGGCCGAGCAGGCGACCCTCGACGTGACGCCCGCGGCTTCGGCTGCGCCCACCGAGGCTCCCGCCCCGGCGAAGACGGCCCCCGCCGATTCCGCGCCCGCCGCCGCGAACGCGGCCGCGTCGGCGTCGTCCACGGCGACCGAGACCTCCGAGGAGTCCGGCAGGGAGAGCGGCCAGCGTGGCCGCGGCAGGCAGCGGCGTGGCCGTGACCAGGCGCGATCCGCCGCCGACACCGCGCCCGCCGAAACGCGTGCCGACGAGCCGAAGCAGGACGCCGAACAGGGCGGCGAGCGTCGCCGCGAGCGTGGCCAGGGCGAACGTCAGAGCGGGCGTGGCCAGGGCGACCGTCAGAGTGACCGTGGCCAGGGCGACCGTCAGAGTGACCGTGGCCAAGGTGAGCGTCAGAGCGAGCGTGGCCAGGACGAGCGTGGCCAGGGCGAGCGCGGCCAGAGCCAGAACGGCAGCGCGGGCGGCCGTGGCGGCGACGACGAAGAGGGCGGTCGCGGACGGCGCGGACGTCGCTTCCGTGAGCGTCGTCGTGGGCGTGACCGCGAGAGTGGCGGCGGCGAGGCCCGCGAGCTCGAGATCCGCGAGGACGACGTTCTGCAGCCGGTCGCGGGCATCCTCGACGTGCTGGACAACTACGCCTTCGTCCGCACGTCGGGTTACCTGGCCGGGCCGAACGACGTCTACGTGTCGATGAACCTGGTCCGCAAGAACGGCCTGCGCCGCGGTGACGCGATCACCGGCGCGGTGCGCGCTCCGCGCGACGGCGAACAGGCCAACCAGCGCCAGAAGTTCGACCCGCTGGTGCGGCTGGACACGGTCAACGGCGGCGAAGTCGAAGCGGCCAAGCGCAGGCCGGAGTTCGGCAAGCTCACCCCGCTGTACCCGAATCAGCGCCTGCGGCTGGAGACCCAGCCGAACAAGCTGACCACCCGCGTGATCGACCTGATCATGCCGATCGGCAAGGGCCAGCGCGCCCTGATCGTGTCGCCGCCGAAGGCCGGTAAGACCACGATCCTGCAGGACATCGCGAACGCGATCGCGACCAACAACCCCGAGGTCTACCTCATGGTGGTGCTGGTCGACGAGCGTCCCGAAGAGGTCACCGACATGCAGCGTTCGGTCCGGGGCGAGGTCATCTCCTCGACCTTCGACCGTCCGCCGTCGGACCACACCTCGGTCGCCGAACTCGCCATCGAGCGCGCCAAGCGCCTGGTGGAGATGGGTAAGGACGTCGTCGTGCTGCTCGACTCGATCACCCGGCTCGGGCGCGCGTACAACAACTCCTCGCCCGCCTCGGGCCGGATTCTCTCGGGTGGTGTCGATTCCACCGCGCTGTACCCGCCCAAGCGGTTCCTCGGCGCGGCGCGCAACATCGAGAACGGCGGCTCGCTGACGATCATCGCCACCGCGATGGTGGAGACCGGTTCGACCGGTGACACGGTGATCTTCGAGGAGTTCAAGGGCACCGGCAATGCCGAGCTCAAGCTGGACCGCAAGATCGCGGAGCGGCGCGTGTTCCCCGCGGTGGACGTCAACCCGTCCGGTACCCGCAAGGACGAGCTACTGCTCAGCCCCGACGAGGCGGCGGTACTGCACAAGCTGCGCCGCGTACTGTCCGGCCTGGACTCCCACCAGGCGATCGATCTGCTGATCGACCGTCTGAAGAAGTCGAAGACCAACCTCGAATTCTTGATGTCGGTGAGCAAGACCGCGCCGGGCGCGCTCGACGAATAGGCTCGGGCTCGTCCGCCCCTTCGAGTATTCAGGCCGTAGTGGTCGGGTGCCGCGGAGTTCGCGTGCGGGGCCGACCAAAAGCATCTCGGCGGGT
The DNA here is from genome assembly GCA_019930625.1 of Nocardia asteroides. Lineage (NCBI taxonomy): Bacteria > Bacillati > Actinomycetota > Actinomycetes > Mycobacteriales > Nocardiaceae > Nocardia > Nocardia asteroides. The sequence continues at coordinate 545,158 of CP082844.1, read as the reverse complement.
TCTGGGCGTGCCCGACGAGTTACCAAATCAGTTGTCGCCATGACAACGGCCGAGAGGGTCCCGCACAAGCGGGACCCTCTCGGCGTTGCCGGGGCGAAGAAAGCGATTCCGATCGTGGCCGCGCCACTGATCAGGAGACCGAGGATCAGTGCGCAGGGCTCGTCGCCGGGGTCGGGCGCGGTGGAATCCGAAGTCTGACTGTGTACGGCATTCTCCGGTGCCGGATAGTGCGGATCGGGAAGTGCGTACAAACCGACGGCGACCGCGAGAGTCAGTAGAACGAAAATCGCGGACGCGATTCGGATGTTCACGGGGTCTCCTTCCTGTCTCGGCACGCCGATGTGCACCAGGTACGCAACTCTATGAACGAATCTGTTCGCATTCCTGAGTAGCGGACTACCCGACTTCAGGGTCCCGGAGTCGGTGGGGATTCGCGTGCCAGGACTTCCAGGGGCGCGAACGGCGGGGGAGTACGCAGGGCGGGAACAAACCACTCGCCGGGGGCGTTTTGGGAGCGTAACGGCAGTTCTGGCATACTGAACGGTCGTTGCGTCTGCTCAGGTGAGCAGAGCTCCCGCCTAGTCGGTTCCGGTTCACGCTCCGCGCGAATTCGCGTGGGCGACCCGGCGACCAAACTCGAGAGGACACCCATGAAGGCAGGAATTCACCCGACGTATGTCGACACCACGGTCGTCTGTGGTTGCGGCAACACCTTCCAGACTCGCAGCACCAAGGAGTCGGGACACATCACCGTCGAGGTCTGCTCGCAGTGCCACCCGTTCTACACCGGCAAGCAGAAGATCCTCGACACCGGTGGTCGCGTGGCCCGCTTCGAGGCCCGCTACGGCAAGCGTGCCGGCAAGAAGGCCGACGCCAAGTAGCTTCCTCGCCGACGCCCGGTCCTGCTGCGCAGGCCGGGCGTCGGTGTTTTGTATGGACTGGTACCAGGAGAAGGAAGCACTGTGACGCAACCGTCCGCCATCGACGACATTCTGGCCGAGTACGCGGGCCTGGAGACGCAGCTGGCCGATCCGTCGCTGCACAACGATGCGGGCGCCGCGCGCCGGGTCGGCAAAAGGTTCGCCGAGCTGGCGCCGGTCATGGCAACCTACCGCAAACTCGAGACGGCGCGTGACGACCTGTCCGCCGCCCGGGAACTCGCCGCCGACGACTCGGCGTTCGCCGCGGAGATCCCGGATCTGGAACGGCAGGTGGAGGAACTGGAACAGGCCCTGGCCGACCTCCTGGCCCCGCGCGACCCGCACGACGGGGACGACGTCGTGCTCGAGGTGAAATCCGGCGAAGGCGGTGAGGAGTCCGCGCTGTTCGCCGCCGACCTGGCCCGCATGTACGTGCGATATGCCGAGCGGCACGGCTGGAAGGTCGAGATTCTCGACGTCAACCTGTCCGACCTGGGCGGTTACAAAGAGGCGACGCTGTCGATCAAGAGCCGCGACGCCGCCCGCGACGGTGTCTGGTCGCGCTTCAAGTTCGAAGGCGGCGTGCACCGGGTGCAGCGCGTCCCGGTCACCGAATCGCAGGGCCGCATCCACACCTCGGCCGCGGGCGTGCTGATCTATCCGGAGCCCGACGAGATCGAAGAGGTGCAGATCGACGAGTCGGACCTGCGCATCGACGTCTACCGCTCCTCCGGTAAGGGCGGACAGGGCGTCAACACCACCGACTCCGCGGTGCGCATCACCCATCTGCCCTCCGGCATCGTCGTCACCTGCCAGAACGAGCGTTCCCAGCTGCAGAACAAGGCGCGCGCCATGCAGGTGCTCGCGGCGCGGTTGCAGGCGCTGGCGGAAGAACAGGCCGACCAGGAGGCGGCGGCGGGCCGGGCCAGCCAGATCCGCACCGTGGACCGCTCCGAGCGGATCCGCACCTACAACTTCCCGGAGAACCGGATCACCGATCACCGGATCGGTTTCAAGGCGCACAACCTCGACTCCGTGCTCGACGGCGACCTCGACGCGCTGCTGGATGCTCTGGGAAAGGCGGATCGCGAAGCGCGTATGGCGGCGGAATGATCGTCTTTCCGGCAGAGTCGGTGCCATGTCTACCACCCGAGTCGCGTTGCGCCCCGCCATCAACGATGCCGTCGAGACGTTACGGACCGCCGGGGTGCACAGTCCGCAGGCCGACGCCGAGCACTTGGCGGCGCACGTGTTGGGCGTGGAACGGACCAGGCTGGCGCTGACCCCGCTCGTGCCGCCGGACAAGCTGGACGAGTTCCGTGCGTTGGTGGCCCGCCGGGCGCGGCGAATCCCGTTGCAGCACTTGACCGGCACCGCCGTGATGGGTGCGCTGGACCTCGCGGTCGGCCCCGGTGTCTTCGTGCCGCGTCCCGAGACCGAATTGCTGTACGCGTGGGCGCTGGCGCAACTGGAGGCGCTGCCGCACGATCACGCGCCGATCGTCGTCGACCTGTGCACCGGATCGGGAGCGCTCGCGCTGGCCGTCGCGCACGCGCGCCCCGACGCGGACGTGCGCGCCGTCGAACTCGATCCCGCCGCACTGGTGTGGGCCAGGCGCAACGCCGACGACCGCATCGCCGCGGGCGACACCCCGATCACGCTCTACGCCGACGACGCCACCGATCCGGGACTGCTCACCGACCTGGACGGCCGGGTCGACATCGTGGTGTCCAATCCGCCCTACATCCCGGAGGGCGCGCCCCTCGACCCCGAGGTGGCCGAGCACGATCCGTCCGTCGCCCTGTTCGGTGGCCCCGACGGGCTGAACGTCATCCGCGGGATGATCCCGAACATCACCAGACTGCTGCGGCCGGGCGGTGCCACCGCCATCGAGCACGACGACACCAACGGCTCCGGCGTAGCCGCTCTCCTCACCGCCACCGGCGTCTTCACCGACGTCGTCGAGCACCCCGACCTGGCAGGCAAACCCCGCTTCGTAGCCGCCATCCACACCTGACCCGCGGGCTGCTCCGCACTGAACGTGTATCCCGCGTCACCCCACTAGTACGGCCTGAATACCCGGAGAGGCGGCACAGATGCCAGGATGGTCGGCGTGAGTACCGTCTACGACTGCGCGGATCCCGACTCGCGCGCCGCCGGACTGTCCGCGGCCACCAGCGCCCTGAAATCCGGACGGCTGGTCGTGCTGCCCACCGACACTCTGTACGGCCTGGCCGCCGACGCGTTCGATTCCACGGCGGTGAGCTCGCTGCTCGCGGCCAAGCGCCGCGGCCGGGACATGCCGGTGCCGGTGCTGGTCGGCTCCTGGCACACGATCGACGGACTGGTGTTCTCGGTGCGTCCCCAGGCGCGCGAGCTGATCCGGGCGTTCTGGCCCGGCGGTCTCAGTCTGGTTGTGCAGCAAGCTCCTTCGCTCGCGTGGGATCTCGGTGACACGCGTGGGACGGTGATGCTGCGTATGCCGCTGCACCCGGTCGCTCTCGAACTGTTGCGTGAGGTGGGCCCGCTGGCGGTGTCCAGCGCGAACGTGTCCGGCCGGCCGCCGGCGACGACCGCGGCCGAGGCGCGCGACCAGCTCGGCGAGCTGGTCGGTGTCTACCTGGACGGAGGGCCCGCCGAGCACGCGGTCGCCTCCACGATCGTCGATCTGACCGCCGATCAGCCGCGGGTCCTGCGCGTGGGCGCGGTGTCCGTCGCCGACATCGCCGAGGTGCTCGGGATGTCGCCGGAAGCGCTCAGCGGCGCCGCGCAGCAGCTCGGATGATGGGTTCGAGCGCTGTCGTCCCCCTGCGGGAGCTGCTCGTCGTCCTGCTGATCTCGGCGGTGGTGACGTTCCTGGCCACCGGCGGAGTGCGGGTGCTGGCGATCGGCTTCGGCGCGGTCGCCGTGCCGCGTGACCGCGATGTGCACGTCAAGCCGATTCCGCGCATGGGTGGCGTCGGCATGTACATCGGTGTGGTCGCCGCGGTGCTGTTCGCCCACCAGCTACCCGCGCTGCGCAGTGGGTTCGACTACAAACCCAACATCCCGATCGCCGTGCTGGTGGCGAGCACCGTCATCGTGCTGGTCGGCATCGTCGACGACCGCTGGGGCCTCGACGCGCTGACGAAGTTCGCGGGGCAGGTCACGGCGGCGGGCGTGATGGCGGTCATGGGGTTGGGCTGGTACGTCGTCTACAACCCGTTCAGCAACACCACGGTCGTGCTGGACGGATTGCAGGGCGGCCTGGTCACCGTCGCGGTCACTGTCACGCTGGTCAACGCCATGAACTTCGTCGATGGGCTGGACGGTCTGGCGGCGGGCCTCGGCCTGATCGCGGCGCTGGCGGTCTTCGTGTTCTGCCTGGGCCTGATGAACGAGCAGGGCGGCTCGGTCGACACCTACCCGCCCGCGCTGCTGGCCGCCGCGCTGGCGGGCGGATGCCTGGGATTCCTGCCGCACAATTTCCAGCCCGCCCGCATATTCATGGGTGACTCCGGCTCGATGCTGATCGGATTGATGCTCGCCGCGGTCTCGACCGGCGCTTCGGGCCGAATCCCCCTGCAGGGTTACGGCCCGCGCGACATCGTCGGTCTGCTTTCCCCGTTGTTGCTGGTCGGTGCGGTGATGTTCATTCCGGTGCTCGATTTGTTGCTCGCTATCGTGCGCCGGGTCCGGGCGGGCGTGAGTTTCTCGACGCCGGACAAGATGCACTTGCATCATCGCTTGCTGCAGATCGGCCATTCCCACCGCCGCGTCGTGCTGTTGATCTATTTGTGGGTCGGTGTGCTCGCGTTCGGCGCGGTCGGCACCTCGCTGATGGATCGCACGCTCGTGGTGTTGCTGATGGCGGGCGGGTTGGTTTTCGCGTTGGTGATCACCGCGATTCCGGGGCTGCGGCGTGGGGACCCGGCGGGGGACGGATCGGCGTCCGGGTAAAGTCGGCGGCTGTGAGCTTCACACCCGAACCCGTCCCCGGCCCCGATGCGCCGCTGCGGTCCGCGCTGCGCTACGGACTGATCGGCCTGGGGGTGCTGGTGGTCCTGGCCGTCGCGCTCGGCGCGGCCGTCGCGGGCATTCCCGGAGTGTGGGGTGCGCTGCTGGGCGCCGCGATCGGCGGCGGCTTCATCCTCACCACCGCGGCCGTCGTGCTGTTCGGCGCGAAACTGCCGCCCAGCACGGCCGGACTGATCATGCTGGTCAGCTGGGCGGGCAAGGTGCTGGTGGCGTTGATCGTCGTCGCGATCCTGCAGCGGTTCGACTTCTACGACCGGGTCGTCCTGTTCCTCACGGTCGTCGGAGCCCTGGTCATCGTGCTCGGCGCGGAGACGTACGGGGTTGTGCGGCAGAAGGTTCCGTACGTGACGACGACCGACGCCCAGAGCGCTCCAGATACTCGGGAGTAACGAAAACACCCACCCCCTACACGCTGTCGTAGATGACTTGGTAAAGTGTTGGTAAGCAAGCGACCAAGTCGAGGATCGATGAGGGGTCACCGCCGAGATCCACCGCCTGGGCCGCTATGCTTACTGCCGTGCCGGGCTCCCAGGGGTTGTTCCGGTTCTGCATGTCGACGAATGTCGCCGACACACGTACAGACGCCTGGTGGAAATGAAACCACCGCCCAGCTGCTGACGAACTTCGAGCCGACCTGAGTCGACCAAATTGATCGTCAATGTCCGATCGAACCGCGGGAATGACCGTACCCGCGGCCCGAACACGGGAGAGAACGCTGAGCGTCACCACTCTGGCGGCCGAGTTCCACGCGCCGTCGCTTACCGACTTCTTCCCTCCAGCTGTGCTGTTCGAGGGAACACCGTTCGAACTCGATCGATTGATGCTGATCCGCATTCTGATGTCGTTCGTTCTGGTCGGCGTGATGCTGCTGGCCTTCCGCTCGCCGAGGATCGTGCCGCGCGGCCTGCAGAATGTCGCCGAAATCGGTTTGGTCTTCGTCAAGGAGCAGATCTGCGAAGAGGTCCTCGGCAAGGAAACCGGGCGCAAGTACTTCCCGCTGATCGCGACGATCTTCTTCACGGTCCTCTTCCTGAACTTCTCCGGCGTCGTCCCGGGGTTGAACATCTCGTCGAACGCCCGAATCGGCATGCCGCTGGTGCTGGCCGTCGTCGCGTACCTGGCGTTCAACTACGTCGGTATCAAGAAGTACGGCTTCCTGACCTACATGCGCAGCAGCATCGTCGTTCCGAATGTTCCCCCCGCGCTGCACGTGCTGCTGATTCCGATCGAGTTCGTCTCGACCTTCATCCTGCGTCCGTTCACGCTGACCGTCCGACTCATGGCGAACATGCTGGCCGGCCACATCATGCTGGTGCTGTTCTTCAGCGCGACCTGGTTCTTCCTGTTCGACGCCGCCGCGTGGATGAAGGTGTTCTCGCCGTTCTCGCTGATCGCGGGACTCGGATTCACGCTCTTCGAACTGTTGGTCATCTTCCTGCAGGCTTACGTGTTTGCGCTGCTGACCGCCGTATACATCGGACTCGCACAGCACGCGGCCGATCACTGACCTGACCGACACTAATACCGGAAACCTGCTGCACCACGCCGACCGGCGGGTGAGCAACAGAAAGGGAATGGAAGACTCATGAGCCTCGCTTACCTGGCCCAGGAAGCCGCGACGAACGAGAGCACCTTCAAGGGCCTGGGCGCCGTCGGCTACGGTCTCGCCGCCATCGGCCCCGGCGTCGGCGTCGGCATCGTCGTCGGCAAGGCCATCGAGGGCATCGCGCGCCAGCCTGAGCTGCAGGGCACCATCCGTACCAACATGTTCCTCGGTATCGCGTTCACCGAAGCCCTGGCCCTCATCGGTCTCGTCGCCGGCTTCATTTTCTGATTCCGATGTACGAGTCAGTTTTGCTCGCCGCGGCGGAGGGAGAGGAAGTGAATCCTCTCGTCCCCGAAACGTACGACATCGTCTGGTCGATCGTCTGCGTCGTCATCATCGGAATCCTGTTCTACAAGTACGTGGTTCCGCGCCTGATGAAGACACTCGACGAGCGTTCCGAGAAGATCGAAGGCGGCATCGCTCGCGCCGAAGCCGCGCAGGAAGAAGCTCAGCTCACCCTGCAGCAGTACCAGCAGCAACTGGCCGACGCCCGGCTCGAGGCCGCTCGCATCCGTGAGGACGCGCGCACCCAGGGCCAGGAGATCCTCGCGCAGATGCGCTCGGAGGCCCAGGCCGAAGCCGACCGCATCATCGCGGCGGGCCACACCCAGCTGGAAGCCCAGCGCCAGCAGATCCTGACCGAGCTGCGCTCGGAAGTCGGCCGCACGGCCGTCGATCTGGCCGAGAAGATCATCGGACAGTCGGTTTCGGACGAGGCCAAGCAGGCCTCCTCGATCGACCGGTTCCTCGATGAGCTCGACCAGACGGACGCAGGCATCGGGGTCGGAAGGTAACGACGCGAAAGTGAGAAGCATGTACGCAGCGAGCCGCGAGGCCAGTGCCCGGTCTCGGGAGGCGCTTCGGGCCGCTCTGACCGGAAGCGACAGTGCCGCGGCCACGACGGGGTCGGAACTGTTCGCCGTTGTCGCCGTGCTGGACGACCAGCGTTCGCTGCGTGTGGCGCTCGCGGACGTGTCGGTGCCGGGTTCCGCGCGCGCGGAACTCTGCGAGCGGGTCTTCAGCGGCAAGGTCAGCGCTGCCACGCTGGCAGTGCTGACCACCGCCGTGGCCCAGAACTGGTCGCGCACCTCCGACCTGGTGGCCACTCTGGTGCTGCTCGGCCAGGAGGCGTTGCTGGAGTCGGCGGCCCAGCGTGGCCGGCTCGAAGCGGTCGAGGACGAGCTGTTCCGGCTCGGCCGGATCATCAGCGACAACTCGGCGTTGGATCAGGCGCTGTCGGATCGGTCGCAGCAGGCTTCGGCCAAGCGCGAGCTGCTCAACGGGCTGCTCGCGGGCAAGACGGAGGCCATCACCCTGACCCTGGCGGAGCAGGTGGTGACCAGGCAGCGGACGAGTATCGGCGCCGCCTTCGACGAACTGGCCGACCTCGCGGCGGCTCGCCGCGATCAGATCGTCGCGCATGTGCGCGCCGCCATCGGGCTCACCGAACAGCAGCGTGACCGGCTGGCCGCCTCCCTGCGGCGCATCTACGGCAAGGCGACCACGGTGCACATCGAGGTCGACCCGAGTTTGCTGAGCGGAGTCGTGGTGCGCGTCGGTGACGACGTGATCGACGGCAGCGCCATCGGCCGACTGGAGAAGCTGCGCCGGGCACTCGCCTAGCGCGCTTCCACCACCCCCGACATTCCAGACCCAGACAGCGAGAGCAGGAAGAACATGGCGGAGCTGACGATCTCCTCCGACGAGATCCGTAGCGCGATCGAGAGCTACACCCAGAGCTACACCCCCGAGACCTCCATCGAAGAAGTCGGTGTGGTCACCGACACCAGTGACGGCATCGCGCACGTCAGCGGCCTGCCTTCGGCGATGGCCAACGAGCTGCTCGAGTTCCCGGGCGGCGTGCTCGGCGTCGCGCTGAACCTCGAGGACCGTGAGATCGGTGCGGTCATCCTCGGCGAGTTCGCCGAGATCGAGGAGGGCCAGGAGGTCCGCCGGACCGGTGACGTGCTCTCGGTTCCGGTCGGCGACAACTTCCTCGGTCGCGTGGTGAACCCGCTCGGCCAGCCGATCGACGGTCTCGGCGAGATCGAGTCCGAGGAACAACGCGTGCTCGAGCTGCAGGCCGCGACCGTGCTGGAGCGCCAGCCGGTCGAGGAGCCGCTGGCCACCGGCATCACCGCGATCGACGCGCTGACCGCCATCGGCCGCGGCCAGCGTCAGCTGATCATCGGCGACCGCAAGACCGGTAAGACCGCGGTCTGCATCGACGCGATCCTGAACCAGAAGGCCAACTGGGAGTCCGGCGACCCCAAGAAGCAGGTGCGCTGCATCTACGTCGCCATCGGCCAGAAGGGCTCCACCATCGCGGGCGTGAAGGCCGCGCTGGAGCAGCACGGCGCGCTGGAGTACACCACCATCGTCGCCGCCCCGGCCTCCGACTCCGCCGGCTTCAAGTGGCTGGCCCCCTACACCGGTTCGGCCATCGGCCAGCACTGGATGTACCAGGGCAAGCACGTGCTCATCGTGTTCGACGACCTGACCAAGCAGGCCGAGGCCTACCGCGCCATCTCGCTGCTGCTGCGTCGCCCGCCGGGCCGCGAGGCCTACCCGGGTGACGTCTTCTACCTGCACTCCCGGCTGCTGGAGCGTTGCGCGAAGCTGTCCGACGAGCTGGGTGCGGGATCGATGACCGGTCTGCCGATCATCGAGACCAAGGCCAACGACATCTCGGCCTTCATCCCCACCAACGTCATCTCCATCACCGACGGTCAGGTCTTCCTCGAGTCCGACCTGTTCAACAAGGGCGTCCGCCCGGCGATCAACGTCGGTACCTCGGTCTCCCGCGTCGGTGGCGCCGCCCAGACCAAGGGCATGAAGAAGGTGGCGGGCTCGCTGCGCCTGGAGCTGGCGCAGTACCGCGAGCTGGAGGCGTTCTCCGCGTTCGCCTCCGACCTCGACGCGGCCTCGCTGGCTCAGCTCGAGCGCGGCGCCCGCTGGGTCGAGCTGCTCAAGCAGGACCAGTACTCGCCGGTGCCGGTGGAGGACCAGATCATCTCGATCTACCTGGTCGACCGTGGCCACTACGACGCGATCCCGGTCGGCGACATCCGCCGCTTCAACGCCGAACTGCTCGAGGAGCTGCACCGCAGCGCCGCCGACGCGTTCAAGGCGATCGAGGGCGGCAAGGTGCTCGACGGCGAGGCTGCCGAGCAGATCGAGGCGGCCACCAAGAAGTTCCTTGGGACCTTCCTCACCTCCGACGGCACTCCCGTGGTGAACGAGGCCGACGCGGGCCAGCTCGACCACGAAGAGGTCGAGTCGCTGTCGGTCACCCGCAAGCACGTCGAGAAGTAACGCGAGCTCGCAATGCGCTATTCGATCCGCGGCAGGAGCGAGGGGCACGAAGGAGGACGCGTACGCGACCACCTGGTGCCCCGCGAATGCCGCCAATCCAACGCAGGGAATGAAGGGAGTGTGAACCGCTGATGGCAAGTTTGCGTGAATTGCGCTCCCGCATTCGTGGTGTGAATTCGATCAAGAAGATCACCAAGGCCCAAGAGCTGATCGCGACCTCGCGAATCTCCAAGGCGCAAGCCAGGGTCGCGGCGGCGAAGCCGTACGCGGAGGAGATCACCAAGGTCCTCAGCGAGCTGGCGAGCGCGTCGAAGAACCTCTCGCACCCGCTGCTGACCGAGCGCCCCAACCCGCGTCGGGCCGCCGTGCTGGTCATCACCAGCGACAGCGGCATGTGCGGTGGCTACAACTCGAACGTGCTCAAGCGCGCCGAAGAGCTGATGACCACCCTGCGCGACGAAGGCAAGGAGCCGGTGCTCTACGTCATGGGCAACAAAGGCCTGACGTACTACGCCTTCCGCGACCGCCCGTACGTGTCGGCGTGGACCGGGTTCTCGCAGCAGCCGAAGTACACCGATGCCTCGGCCGCCTGCAACCACTTGGTGGACGCCTTCATGGCCGGCTCCGACGGGGCGGTTCCCGCTCCGAACGGGACGGGTGACATCGCAGGTGTCGATGAGCTGCACGTCGTTTACACGCGCTTCGTGTCGATGCTGACGCAGACCCCGGAGGTGCGCCGGCTGGCGCCCATCCAGGTGAGCTACGTCGACGAGAACTTCGACCTGGGTGAGGACATGGTGTCGGATTCGCCGACCGCCGACGTCCACGCCCAGTACGAATTCGAGCCCGACGCCGATGTGCTGCTGGCGGCGCTGCTGCCGAAGTACGTCAATACGCGTATCTACGCGTCGTTGCTCGAGGCAGCGGCATCCGAGTCCGCGGCTCGGCGCACCGCAATGAAGGCCGCCACCGACAACGCCAACGAACTCGCGAGCGTGCTACAGCGCGAGGCGAACTCGGTGCGTCAGGCCCAGATCACGCAGGAAATCAGCGAAATCGTCGGCGGCGTGAACGCGCTGGCGTCGAGCTCGGACCGCGACTGAGCGCCATACGCGGCCTGAGCGACGGGCACGTAGTAAGGCCCCCGAAGGCCGCACATCGACACGGAGAGAACCAACACCAATGACCGCAGCTGTCACTCAAGACAACACGAGCCGGACCGGCGGCGCCGCAGGCCGCGTCGTCCGGGTCATCGGCCCCGTCGTGGACGTGGAGTTCCCGCGCGGAGCCATTCCCGAGCTGTTCAACGCTCTGCACGCCGAGATCGCCCTGACCTCGGTGGCCAAGACCCTGACCCTCGAGGTCGCCCAGCACCTCGGCGACGGCATCGTGCGCACCATCTCGATGCAGCCGACCGACGGTCTGGTCCGCGGCGCCACCGTCACCGACACCGGCAAGCCGATCTCGGTGCCGGTCGGTGACGTGGTCAAGGGCCACGTCTTCAACGCGCTGGGCGACTGCCTGGACACCCCCGGCCTCGGCCGCGACGGCGAGCAGTGGGGCATCCACCGCAAGCCGCCGTCGTTCGACCAGCTCGAGGGCAAGACCGAGCTGCTCGAGACGGGCATCAAGGTCATCGACCTGCTCACCCCGTACGTGAAGGGCGGCAAGATCGGTCTGTTCGGTGGCGCCGGTGTCGGCAAGACCGTTCTGATCCAGGAGATGATCACCCGTATCGCACGGGAGTTCTCCGGTACCTCCGTGTTCGCCGGCGTCGGCGAGCGCACCCGTGAGGGCACCGACCTGCACCTGGAGATGGAGGAGATGGGCGTCCTCCAGGACACCGCCCTCGTCTTCGGTCAGATGGACGAGCCGCCGGGCACCCGTATGCGCGTCGCTCTCTCGGCCCTCACCATGGCCGAGTACTTCCGCGACGTGCAGCACCAGGACGTGCTGCTGTTCATCGACAACATCTTCCGGTTCACCCAGGCCGGTTCCGAGGTGTCGACCCTGCTCGGCCGCATGCCCTCCGCCGTCGGTTACCAGCCCACGCTGGCCGACGAGATGGGTGAGCTGCAAGAGCGCATCACCTCGACCCGTGGTCGGTCCATCACCTCGCTGCAGGCCATCTACGTGCCCGCCGACGACTACACCGACCCGGCGCCGGCGACCACCTTCGCCCACCTGGACGCGACGACCGAGCTCTCCCGCCCGATCTCGCAGAAGGGCATCTACCCGGCCGTCGACCCGCTGACCTCGACCTCCCGCATCCTGGAGGCCTCGATCGTCGGCGACCGGCACTTCCGGGTGGCCAACGAGGTCAAGCGGATCCTGCAGAAGTACAAGGAACTGCAGGACATCATCGCCATCCTCGGTATGGACGAGCTGTCGGAAGAGGACAAGGTCCTCGTCGGTCGTGCCCGTCGTCTGGAGAAGTTCCTCGGCCAGAACTTCATCGTGGCCGAGAAGTTCACCGGTCAGCCGGGTTCGGTCGTGCCGCTGGAGCAGACCATCGATGACTTCGATCGGGTCTGCAAGGGCGAGTTCGACAGCTACCCGGAGCAGGCCTTCAACAGCTGCGGTGGTCTCGACGATGTCGAGAAGGCCGCGAAGAAGATCCTCGGAAAGTAGTCACCGATGGCGGAAATGTCAGTGGATCTCGTCGCGGTCGAGCGACTGCTCTGGTCCGGCCAGGCGTCGTTCGTCAGCGCGCAGACCACCGAGGGCCAGATCGGCATCATGGCCGGGCACGAGCCGTTGCTCGGCCAGCTGGTCGAGGGCGGCACCGTGACGATCGTGGACACCGACGGTCGGCGCATCGTCGCCGCGGTCCACGGGGGCTTCTTCTCGGTGACCGCGAACTCGGTTCGGGTACTCGCCGAGTCGGCGGAATTCGCCGACGAGGTGGACCTCGAGGCGGCCCGCCGGGTACTGGCCGACTCGGAGGCCAGCGACGAGCAGCAGAAGGCCGCTCAGGCCCGGGTGCGCGCGGTCGAACAGAACGCGAACGCGTAAGCGAACAACCTGTCATCGAGAGCAATCGCTGTCGGCGGTGAAGGGTTCCTTCACCGCCGACAGCGTCTTTCAGGCGAGTCGGACACGGCCGGGCCATTTGTAAACTCGCGGCCGTGGTTGAATGACCGCACGCGGTGTGAGCATCAGGGTCGGAGGCGGAAGCCTGCGTACCAACGAAGAGCCTGTGATCACCGCCAATCGAATGCCGTGTCGAAGACATGGTGGCGCGAGCGAAGGGACGAACGGCATTGCACACCGGGATGGTTCTGCTGATCATTCTGGTGCTCACGCTCGTGTTCCTCGCGCTCGCCTCGACTTACCGCCTGATCATGTTGCGCCGCGGCGGAACCGCCGCGATTCTGCGCGTCCTCCCCGCTCGTGGGGGGCAAGGGTGGCGGCACGGACTGATCCGTTACGACGAGGATCGTCTCGTCTTCTTCAAACTCACCAGCCTGAAACTCGGCCCGGATTCCACCATCGGGCGTCAGGGTATCGAGATCGGTGACCGCCGCGGCCCGCGCGGCGACGAATTCGACATCATGACCGACGACATCGCTGTGATCGCGGTAGCGGACCGCGCGGGCGATTTCGAGCTGGCGCTGGATCGCGACTCCCTGACCGCCTTCCTCTCCTGGGTGGAGTCCCGCCCGTCCGACCGCACCCGGCGGATGCCGGGCCTGTAACACCCGCGCTCGGCCGCTTGGCGGACTGCTTCCCGCCGCGCCCGTTAGGGTGGTGCTGTGAGCGTGCATCTGACGCGGATCTACACCCGGACCGGCGATGACGGGACCACGGGATTGAGCGACTTCTCCCGGGTCGCGAAGACCGACCCCCGGTTGGTCGCCTACGCCGACTGCGATGAGACCAACGCCGCCATCGGTGTGGCGATCGCCCTCGGCGGAGCGGAAGGAACAATGCTCGCGGTGCTGCGCCGGGTACAGAACGACCTGTTCGATGCCGGGGCAGACCTCTCCACCCCCGTGGTCGCGGAGCCGAAGTACCCGCCGTTGCGAGTCACACAGCCCTACATCGACCGGCTCGAAGCATGGTGCGACGAGTTCAACGCCGAACTGCCCGCGCTGAATTCGTTCATCCTGCCCGGCGGTACTCCGCTCGCGGCCCTGCTGCACACCGCCCGTACGGTCGCCCGGCGTGCGGAGCGCTCGGCGTGGGCCGCGATCGAGGCCCATCCGGAGGACACGAACATCCTGCCGGCCAAGTACCTCAATCGCCTGTCCGACCTGCTGTTCATCCTGAGTCGGGTGGCCAATCCCGGCGGCGATATCCTGTGGAAACCCGGCGGAGAACGGCCGAGCGACTGATCGCGTAGCACCGGAGGCGACTAGCCGAGCGATCACCGGGTATGGCCAGCAAGGCAACGGGGCCTCCACCCCGTCGGCCGCAGAACGCCCATCCCGCGGCACTCGCTCGAACAGCGAAAACGTTCGGAGGCGAGGGGAGTCGTGGAGAGGCGGCACCGTAGTGCGCCGCCCCAACTATCCTTGCACCAACAGTGCGCCGAATACGCGGAGAGGCGGCATGGAACGGTTTTTGGTTACCGGCGGAAACAGACTCGTCGGTGAGGTCACGGTGGGGGGCGCCAAGAACAGCGTCCTCAAACTGATGGCCGCTGCGTTGCTGGCCGAGGGCACGACCACGATCACGAACTGCCCGGACATCCTCGACGTGCCACTGATGGGTGATGTGCTGCGCGGTCTCGGCTGCGACGTGTCCATCGACGGCGGGGTGGTCACCATCACGACGCCTGCCGAACCGAAGTATCACGCGGACTTCCCCGCGGTGACCCAGTTCCGCGCGTCGGTGTGTGTACTGGGTCCGTTGATGGCGCGGTGCAAGCGCGCCGTCGTCGCGCTGCCCGGCGGTGACGCGATCGGCTCCCGTCCGCTCGACATGCACCAGGCCGGTCTGCGCTTGCTCGGCGCGACCAGCGAGATCGAGCACGGTTGCGTGGTGGCCAAGGCGGACGAACTGCAAGGCGCCCGGATCCGCCTCGACTTCCCTTCGGTCGGCGCGACCGAGAACATCCTCATGGCCGCGGTGCTCGCCGAAGGGGAGACGGTGATCGACAACGCCGCGCGCGAACCCGACATCGTCGACCTGTGCAACATGCTCGTCCGGATGGGCGCGCGAATCAGCGGCGCCGGCACCTCGGTGCTCACCATCGAGGGGGTCGAGCGCCTGTCGCCGACCACCCATCGCGTCATCGGGGACCGCATCGTGGCCGCGACGTGGGGGATCGCCGCCGCGATGACCCTCGGGGACATCCGCGTCACCGGCGTGAACCCCAAGCATCTGTCGCTGGTACTGGACAAGCTGCGGTCCGCGGGGGCGCGCATCTCGTTCGAGCAGGACGGCTTCCGCGTGATCCAGGCCGAGCGTCCGCGTGCGGTGAACTTCTCGACGCTGCCGTTCCCCGGTTTCCCGACCGACTTGCAGCCGATGGCCATCGGGCTCGCGTCCATCGCGGACGGAACCTCGATGATCACCGAGAACATCTTCGAGGCCCGCTTCCGCTTCGTGGAAGAAATGATCCGGCTCGGCGCCGACGCGCGTACCGACGGGCACCATGCGGTGGTGCGCGGGATTCCGCGGTTGTCGAGCGCTCCGGTGTGGTCGTCGGATATTCGGGCCGGCGCGGGTTTGGTCCTCGCGGGACTGGTCGCCGACGGGACCACCGAAGTGCACGACGTCTTCCACATCGATCGCGGGTATCCGAACTTCGTCGAGCAGCTGCAGGCGTTGGGCGGCGACGTAGTGCGGGTCGGCGCCGGGGATTGAGCGCCGATTCGATCTTCGTCGCCGGCACGTTACGCAACGGTTTCACGAAAACGCGTACTGACCAGGCGATTTGACATCGTTCACGCAGACACGTAACTTATTCCAAGTCAGAGCGACACGGACACCGACCCGGGGCCCAGGAGCTGAGCGGAAACGCTGAGCGAGAGGCCAGGGAAACGAGGTAGTACGAGGAGCGCCTGGCGATCACACTGGCTTGAACGCGACCCCGGTTTGCGACTGGGTTCACGGCTGAGCTAAGCTGGAAAAGTTGCTTCACCGATCAATCGGTTCAGACCGGGCGATGGTGTGTGCGTGTGTTCTTTGAGAACTCAATAGTGTGTCGATGAATGTCAGTGCCAAATATTTTTTGGTTCCGGCTCTTACACTCCCCGTGTGGAGGGTCGGGCATTTTTTGTCAGCTTTTTGCTGGCGATTGTTTTGCTAGGTTTTCGGACTCTAGTTTTTGATCTGATTGCACCCTTTCGGGGGTGTGGTTGTGAGTCTTCAACGGAGAGTTTGATCCTGGCTCAGGACGAACGCTGGCGGCGTGCTTAACACATGCAAGTCGAGCGGTAAGGCCCTTCGGGGTACACGAGCGGCGAACGGGTGAGTAACACGTGGGTGATCTGCCTCGCACTTCGGGATAAGCCTGGGAAACTGGGTCTAATACCGGATATGACTTCTGGTCGCATGGCTGGGGGTGGAAAGATTTATCGGTGCGAGATGGGCCCGCGGCCTATCAGCTTGTTGGTGGGGTAATGGCCTACCAAGGCGACGACGGGTAGCCGGCCTGAGAGGGCGACCGGCCACACTGGGACTGAGACACGGCCCAGACTCCTACGGGAGGCAGCAGTGGGGAATATTGCACAATGGGCGAAAGCCTGATGCAGCGACGCCGCGTGAGGGATGACGGCCTTCGGGTTGTAAACCTCTTTCGACAGGGACGAAGCGTAAGTGACGGTACCTGTAGAAGAAGCACCGGCCAACTACGTGCCAGCAGCCGCGGTAATACGTAGGGTGCGAGCGTTGTCCGGAATTACTGGGCGTAAAGAGCTTGTAGGCGGTTTGTCGCGTCGTCTGTGAAAACTCACAGCTCAACTGTGAGCTTGCAGGCGATACGGGCAGACTTGAGTACTGCAGGGGAGACTGGAATTCCTGGTGTAGCGGTGAAATGCGCAGATATCAGGAGGAACACCGGTGGCGAAGGCGGGTCTCTGGGCAGTAACTGACGCTGAGAAGCGAAAGCGTGGGTAGCGAACAGGATTAGATACCCTGGTAGTCCACGCCGTAAACGGTGGGCGCTAGGTGTGGGTTTCCTTCCACGGGATCCGTGCCGTAGCTAACGCATTAAGCGCCCCGCCTGGGGAGTACGGCCGCAAGGCTAAAACTCAAAGGAATTGACGGGGGCCCGCACAAGCGGCGGAGCATGTGGATTAATTCGATGCAACGCGAAGAACCTTACCTGGGTTTGACATACACCGGAAACCTGCAGAGATGTAGGCCCCCTTGTGGTCGGTGTACAGGTGGTGCATGGCTGTCGTCAGCTCGTGTCGTGAGATGTTGGGTTAAGTCCCGCAACGAGCGCAACCCTTGTCCTGTGTTGCCAGCGGATTATGCCGGGGACTCGCAGGAGACTGCCGGGGTCAACTCGGAGGAAGGTGGGGACGACGTCAAGTCATCATGCCCCTTATGTCCAGGGCTTCACACATGCTACAATGGCCGGTACAGAGGGCTGCGATACCGTGAGGTGGAGCGAATCCCTTAAAGCCGGTCTCAGTTCGGATCGGGGTCTGCAACTCGACCCCGTGAAGTTGGAGTCGCTAGTAATCGCAGATCAGCAACGCTGCGGTGAATACGTTCCCGGGCCTTGTACACACCGCCCGTCACGTCATGAAAGTCGGTAACACCCGAAGCCGGTGGCCTAACCCCTTGTGGGAGGGAGCCGTCGAAGGTGGGATCGGCGATTGGGACGAAGTCGTAACAAGGTAGCCGTACCGGAAGGTGCGGCTGGATCACCTCCTTTCTAAGGAGCATCTCCAGTGAGTGTCCCGTGGAGTCGGGATCGCTTCTGGCAGAGCCGCTTATGTCCCCGAATGTGGGACTGCGGAGCTCATGGGTGGAACGCTGACATGGGCCGATCGTTCTCGGAGTCTTTGTGATGATGAGGGTCGGATGTAGTCGACACACTGTTGGGTCCTGAAAGAACAGACGTTCTTTCCAGGCAAAAAATACGATCCGTTCGGATCTCCGGTTCATACCGCGGGGCTTTGTTGCTTCGGCTGGTGTCGGGTTCGGGTTCGAGTGGGTGTGTTGTTTGAGAACTGCACAGTGGACGCGAGCATCTTTGTTTTGTAAGTGTTGAAGAGCGTTCGGTGGATGCCTTGGCACCAGGAGCCGATGAAGGACGTAGGAGGCTGCGATAAGCCTCGGGGAGCTGTCAACCGAGCTGAGATCCGAGGATTTCCGAATGGGGAAACCCGGCACGAGTGATGTCGTGTCACCTGCCGCTGAATATATAGGCGGTGTGGAGGGAACGTGGGGAAGTGAAACATCTCAGTACCCACAGGAAGAGAAAACAATTGTGATTCCGTGAGTAGTGGCGAGCGAAAGCGGATGAGGCTAAACCGTTCAGATGTGATACCCGGCAGGGGTTGTCTGGACGGGGTAGTGGGGCCCATTTTCCTATCACTGCCGTGGTGGGCAACAGTCAGAAAAGTGCGTGTTAGTCGAAGTGGTCTGGAACGGCCTGTCGTAGAGGGTGAGAGTCCCGTAGGCGAAAATGCGTGCTCTGTTGTAGTGGGTGCCCGAGTAGCAGCGGGCCCGTGAAATCTGCTGTGAATCTGCCGGGACCACCCGGTAAGCCTGAATACTCCCTGGTGACCGATAGCGGACTAGTACCGTGAGGGAAAGGTGAAAAGTACCCCGGGAGGGGAGTGAAATAGTACCTGAAACCGGACGCTTACAATCCGTCAGAGCCTTCCCTTCGGGGTGGGGTGATGGCGTGCCTTTTGAAGAATGAGCCTGCGAGTCATCGGTGTGTGGCGAGGTTAACCCGTGTGGGGTAGCCGTAGCGAAAGCGAGTCCGAATAGGGCGGTTGAGTCGCACATCATGGACCCGAAGCGGAGTGATCTACCCATGGCCAGGGTGAAGCGACGGTAAGACGTCGTGGAGGCCCGAACCCACTTAGGTTGAAAACTGAGGGGATGAGCTGTGGGTAGGGGTGAAAGGCCAATCAAACTCCGTGATAGCTGGTTCTCCCCGAAATGCATTTAGGTGCAGCGTCACGTGTTTCACGCCGGAGGTAGAGCTACTGGATGGCCTAGGGGGCCTACAAGCTTACCGAAGTCAGCCAAACTCCGAATGCCGGTGTGTGAGAGCGTGGCAGTGAGACTGCGGGGGATAAGCTTCGTAGTCGAGAGGGAAACAGCCCAGATCGCCGGCTAAGGCCCCTAAGCGTGTACTAAGTGGAAAAGGATGTGGGGTCGCGAAGACAACCAGGAGGTTGGCTTAGAAGCAGCCACCCTTGAAAGAGTGCGTAATAGCTCACTGGTCAAGTGATCCTGCGCCGACAATGTAGCGGGGCTCAAGTACACCGCCGAAGCCGCGGCATTCCAGTATTATCTTGCTTTCGAGCCAGGAGCTGGGATGGGTAGGGGAGCGTCGTGCAGCCGTGGAAGCAGCAGTGTGAACTAGTTGTGGAGGCTGTGCGAGTGAGAATGCAGGCATGAGTAGCGAAAGACGAGTGAGAAACTCGTCCGCCGAATGACCAAGGGTTCCTGGGCCAGGTTAATCCGCCCAGGGTGAGTCGGGACCTAAGGCGAGGCCGACAGGCGTAGTCGATGGACAACGGGTTGATATTCCCGTACCCGTGTATCCGCGCCCAATGGCGAGTCATCTGTGCTAATCGTCCTGAACTGGATGGACTTCCTTCGGGAAGCCGGAAGGGGATGCACGAGACCCTGGGTGTAGTAGTCAAGCGATGGGGTGACGCAGGAAGGTAGCTGGGCCAGGTGATGGAGTACCTGGTGTAAGCCTGTAGGGCGAGTGGTAGGCAAATCCGCCATTCATGTGCCTGAGAGGTGATGCGTAGCCGATTGAGGCGAATTCAGTGATCCTATGCTGCCGAGAAAAGCCTCTAGTGAGTTGGTACACGGCCCGTACCCCAAACCGACACAGGTGGTCAGGTAGAGAATACCGAGGCGATCGAGAGAACTGTGGTTAAGGAACTCGGCAAAATGCCCCCGTAACTTCGGGAGAAGGGGGACCACGTCTGGTGACGAGATTTGCTCTCCGAGCTGGGTGTGGTCGCAGAGACCAGAGAGAAGCGACTGTTTACTAAAAACACAGGTCCGTGCGAAGTCGTAAGACGATGTATACGGACTGACGCCTGCCCGGTGCCGGAAGGTTAAGAGGACCGGTTAGCGTTTTCGGACGCGAAGCTGAGAATTTAAGCCCCGGTAAACGGCGGTGGTAACTATAACCATCCTAAGGTAGCGAAATTCCTTGTCGGGTAAGTTCCGACCTGCACGAATGGCGTAACGACTTCTCTGCTGTCTCAACCACAGACTCGGCGAAATTGCATTACGAGTAAAGATGCTCGTTACGCGCGGCAGGACGAAAAGACCCCGGGACCTTCACTATAGCTTGGTATTGGTGTTCGGTACGGTTTGTGTAGGATAGGTGGGAGACTGTGAAGCGGGCACGCCAGTGTTCGTGGAGTCGTCGTTGAAATACCACTCTGGTCGTATTGGACTTCTAACCTCGGACCCTGATCGGGTTCAGGGACAGTGCCTGGTGGGTAGTTTAACTGGGGCGGTTGCCTCCCAAAATGTAACGGAGGCGCCCAAAGGTTCCCTCAGCCTGGTTGGCAATCAGGTGTCGAGTGCAAGTGCACAAGGGAGCTTGACTGTGAGACTGACGGGTCGAGCAGGGACGAAAGTCGGGACTAGTGATCCGGCACCGGCATGTGGAAGCGGTGTCGCTCAACGGATAAAAGGTACCCCGGGGATAACAGGCTGATCTTCCCCAAGAGTCCATATCGACGGGATGGTTTGGCACCTCGATGTCGGCTCGTCGCATCCTGGGGCTGGAGTAGGTCCCAAGGGTTGGGCTGTTCGCCCATTAAAGCGGCACGCGAGCTGGGTTTAGAACGTCGTGAGACAGTTCGGTCTCTATCCGCCGCGCGCGTCAGAAACTTGAGGAAGGCTGTCCCTAGTACGAGAGGACCGGGACGGACGAACCTCTGGTGTGCCAGTTGTCCTGCCAAGGGCACTGCTGGTTGGCTACGTTCGGAAGGGATAACCGCTGAAAGCATCTAAGCGGGAAGCCTGTTCCAAGATGAGGTTTCTCACCACCTTCGAGTGGTTAAGGCCCCCTATAGACCATGGGGTTGATAGGCCGGAACTGGAAGCATGGTAACGTGTGGAGGTGACCGGTACTAATCGGCCGAGGACTTACTGACAAAGGTTGCTACGCGTCCACTGTGCGGTATCTGAAACAACACACAGATACCCCGGCTTTTTCCCATGAACCCCCCTTCTTTACCGGGGTGGGGTTGGTGGGTGGGAGCGCGCGGGGGTGTGTGGATAGTTTCATAGAGTTACGGCGGCCATAGCGGTAGGGAAACGCCCGGTCCCATTCCGAACCCGGAAGCTAAGCCTGCCAGCGCCGATGGTACTGCACTCGACAGGGTGTGGGAGAGTAGGACACCGCCGGAACATCCTTCACGAAAGGCCCTCAACACTGTTGAGGGCCTTTCGTCGTTTCTAGGTAAGAAACGCAATTGATGGGCTGATCGCATCCGTCGTGCGGCGCTCGCCTACAGTGCTTGGGTGCGCCTAGTGATTGCTCGCTGTCAGGTCGACTACGTGGGGCGACTCACCGCCCATCTCCCGATGGCCCGCAGGCTACTGCTGATGAAAGCGGACGGCTCGGTGCTCGTGCACTCCGACGGCGGCTCGTACAAGCCGCTGAACTGGATGAGCCCGCCGTGCTGGTTGGAGGAACGCAACGGCGACTCGCAGCTCCCCGACGGAGCGAAGGCGCTGTGGGTCGTCACCAACAAGGCCGGCGAAGAACTCCGCATCACCATCGAGGATATCGAGCACGACTCCTCTCACGAGTTGGGCGTCGACCCGGGGCTGGTGAAAGACGGAGTGGAGGCCCATCTGCAAGAGCTGCTCGCCGAGCACGTGCACACGCTCGGCGCGGGCTACACACTCATCCGCCGCGAGTACATGACCGCGATCGGGCCCGTGGACCTGCTGTGCCGGGACGCCACGGGAGCGACGGTGGCGGTGGAGATCAAGCGGCGCGGCGAGATCGACGGCGTCGAACAGCTCACGCGCTACCTCGAGTTGCTGAACCGGGATCCGCTGCTGGCCCCGGTCGCGGGGGTGTTCGCCGCCCAGCAGATCAAGCCGCAGGCTCGTACGCTCGCCGAGGATCGCGGCATCCGCTGCCTGACACTGGATTACGACGCCCTGCGTGGCACGGAGAGCAACGAATTCCGCTTGTTCTGACCATCGGGGCCGTGCGTGCCGCGCAGGGGCGAGTAATAGGCTTGTCGAATGCCCCGCCGTAAGCCGCGTACGGGTCGGCCCGCTGATCGCTCACGAGCGGGTGGCTACCCGCTCACGGACGTCTTCGGACGGACCGATTCCGGACCGCATGGTGACGAGACGTATGTGGTTCGCGCCATCCCGGGCAGCCGCGCGGTCAAGACCTACCGCTGCCCCGGCTGTGACCACGAGATCCCGCCCGGGATTCCCCACATCGTCGCCTGGCCCGCTTACGGAGGAGAGGACGACCGCAGGCACTGGCACAGCGGATGCTGGAACGGCCGCCACACCCGCAGAATCACGCGTCGGTGGTCCTGACCTACGCGGTCGCGTCATCGGGCGCAGTTGGATGCCCCTGCAAGGCCTCTAGGGGCCGGACGTCTACGTTGGACCTTCTACGCAGTAGGCGTCTTCAGGGCCAGAATTAAGGAAGGCCGCCCTGATGGGGCGGCCTTCGGTGAATCGGTTCAGGTATTGCTCGCAGTCGCCGTGGGGCCCGACGTCAGTTGCTGATGTCGGCGCTCTCGCGCTCGTCCGAGTCGATGTCCTCGTCATCGGTGGCGACCTCGGGGATCGCCTTCTGGCGCGAACCGGCGACGGACTTGGTGTTGCCGCCGATCGACTTGCGCTGATCGGGAACCCCGTCGAGCAATTCGCTTTCCCGGTTGACCGCGGCGAGCATCGCGGGCACCGAGTCGAGCTGACCGCGGATACCGAGCAGTTGGGCGAGCACGCGGCCGCGCAGCACGCGCATCTCCTCGGCCAGTTCCTTCGCGTGCGCGATCTTGCGCTCGGAGGTCTGGGTGGCGGAGGTGATGAGGCGGTTGGCCTCGTCGGTCGCGTCCTTGATCCGCTGGGCGGCTTCGGCGCGGCTGGTGGCTTCCAGCTCTTCCATGGCGCGGGTGAGCTTGGTGCGACGCTCGGCCATGGTGGCCTCGAAGTCCTGCTGGGTGGCCTTGCGCTTCGCGTCGGCTTCCTTCGCGATGCGGTCGGCCTCGGCCTGGGCGGCCTCGATGATCTTGGCGGACTCGGTGCGTGCGTTCGCGAGGGTCTGCTCGAATTCGATCTCGAGCGCCTCGCGCTTCTCCTTGGTCTCCGCGAGCAGCGACTCGTACTTGCCACGCATCTCGGTGGCCTGCTGCTCGGCGATCGACACCATCTCCGCTGCCTCGGCCTGAGCCAGGGCACGGACCTCGGACGCCTCGTCGGAGGCGAGCCGGAGCATGCGGGAAATGCGGTCGGACATGCCTTCCGCGGTGGTCGGCGGCACCGAGAGTCGGTCGACCTCCTTACGGAGTTCGTCGATCTCGTCGCGCGCGTCTTCCAGCTGACTGGCGAGGTTACGTGCTTGTGCCGCAGCGGCATCGCGGTCGGTGGCGGTGACTCTCAGTTCCGCGTCGAAGCGGTCGAAGTAATTACGCACCTCGTCTTGCGCATAACCCTTGCGCACAACGGTGAAGGGCAGTGCAACGAAGCGATTGCGATCGGACTCGGGTGACGACATGGCACACAAACTACAGCCTGAAGACAGCCGATGGTGACTCGACTGCGAATGTCATTCCAACGAGTTTTCCCGACTTGACGTCGATACTAGTGCGTAACATGAGCGCTCGGTTCGACCAACTCGATCAGCACACCTCCAGCATCCTTCGGGTGGATGAAATTGATGCGGGAATCCGCCGTTCCATGCCGTGGAGCCTCGTACAGCAAACGCAGACCCTTGGCGCGCAGGTACGCGGAGACGGCCTCGATGTCGGTCACCCGGTAGGCCAGTTGCTGCAAGCCGGGACCGCTGCGGTCGATGAACTTCGCGATGGTCGACTCCGCGTCGAGCGGGGCCAGCAACTGCAGGGCTGTGGCGCGATCCGGTGCGCCGGGCAGCGACAGCATCGCCTCGTGCACGCCTTGGGCCTCGTTGACCTCGCGGTGGGTCTCGACCATGCCCAGGTTCTCGGCGTACCAGGCCACCGCCGCGTCCAGGTCCGGCACCGCGATGCCGACATGGTCGACCGCGGTCACGTAGTCCGCGGGGATGAAAGGTGACTGTTCGATAACATTGCTCACCATTCGAAAGTAGCGCGACCTGGCACGGGGTGCGCGGGCCGCACCCGCTACCGTTGAGTAGAACACCTGCTCTCGCGCTGCCCCTGGCTGCCCTCGGCGTCGGCGCGGGCAGGTCCGATCTACGAATGCGAGGCTCGTCGTGACCACTTCCGTGATCGTTTCCGGTGCGCGAATTCCGGTCGGCAGGCTGCTCGGAGGTCTGAAGGACTTCAGCGGCTCCGATCTGGGCGGGTTCGCCATCAAGGCGGCGCTGGAGAAGGGTGGTGTCGCGCCCGACCAGGTCGAGTACGTGATCATGGGCCAGGTGCTCACCGCGGGCGCGGGGCAGATCCCGGCCCGTCAGGCGGCGGTCGCCGCGGGTATCCCGATGGACGTGCCCGCGTTGACGCTGAACAAGGTCTGCCTGTCCGGCATCAACGCGATCGCCCTCGCCGACCAGCTGATCCGGGCGGGCGAGTACGAGGTCGTCGTCGCGGGCGGTCAGGAATCCATGAGCCAGGCGCCGCACCTGCTCGAGAAGAGCAGGGAAGGCTTCAAGTACGGCGATGTGACCTTGCGTGATCACATGGCCTACGACGGTCTGCACGACATCTTCACCGATCAGCCGATGGGCGCGCTCACCGAGCAGCGCAACGAGACCGACCGGGTCAGCCGGGAGGACCAGGACGCGTTCGCGGCGGCTTCGCACCAGCGTGCGGCGGCGGCGTGGAAGAACGGCGTCTTCGACGACGAAGTGGTCCCGGTCGCGGTGCCGCAGCGCAAGGGCGATCCGGTGCTGGTGAGCACCGATGAGGGGATTCGCGCCGACACCACGGCGGAGTCGCTGGCCAAGCTGCGGCCCGCGTTCCGCAAGGACGGCACGATCACCGCGGGCACCGCCTCGCAGATCTCCGACGGCGCCGCCGCGGTCGTGGTGATGAGCAAGGCGAAGGCGCAGGCGCTGGGTCTGAGCTGGATCGCCGAGATCGGCGCCGCCGGTGTGGTCGCCGGTCCGGACTCCACACTGCAGGACCAGCCCGCCAACGCGATCGCCAAAGCCTGCGCGCGCGAGGGTATCTCGCCCGCCGACTTGGACCTGGTGGAGATCAACGAGGCGTTCGCCGCGGTCGGCGTCGCGTCCACCCGCAAGTTGGGCATCGACCCGGAAAAGGTGAATGTCAACGGCGGCGCCATCGCCATCGGCCACCCGCTGGGCATGTCCGGTGCGCGCATCCTGCTGCACCTGGCCCTGGAACTGAAGCGCCGCGGCGGCGGCGTGGGCGCTGCCGCGCTCTGCGGTGGCGGCGGCCAGGGCGACGCGCTGATCGTCCGAGTCTGACCGTAGGCGGGCGACACCCGCACCGAACACCGACCGATGGCCGTCTCGAGTGGGCGGCCATCGGTCGTTCCCGACGCCCCCTGCGCCTGCCCGGACGAACACGCGACGACGTCGGCGTGGCCGCCGTGCCACCGGCGTTCGGCCGCGACGGTGATCTCGCGTGCTCTCGGTCTGTGGCGTTGTAGCTCGCGTGACCACTTCGGCGCAACACCCGGTTCGAGCGAAGCGAGACCGAGCATCGCTCCGTTCGCGGCGAGCCACCACGGGGGCGCGAGCACGCCGCGCCGCAGGCGCGGCAATTAGACACAGCTCACTACGACAGGTTGTAGTGCATCCGGCACAATGGGGCGCATGGGCAATGTCTTCGACCTGAGCACGGTGGCCAAGCGGTTTCGTTTCATCGCGGTGCTCGAGGCGATCTCGTGGGTTCTGCTGATCATCGGCATGGTGTTCAAGCGGATTCCCGAACCGGTGATGTGGCCGGTCAAGGTGTTCGGCATGACGCACGGCATCGTGTTCGTGCTGTTCGTGATCAGCGCGATCGTGGCGGCGCGCGAGCTGGGCTGGAACGCCAAGACCACCGGTCTCGCGCTGCTGTCCAGCCTGCCGCCGTTCTGCACGGTGCTGTTCGAGATCTGGGCGGTGCGCACGGGGCAGCTGGGTGAGCTGAGCAACGCCGATTCGGCCGAGTCCGGGGCGCCCGCATCCGCTACGTCGTGACAAACTGGAAGTCGTGAATCGACCAGCCGCACGCCGTCCTTCGCCCGCTGTCGCCGCCGCCATGTCCGGGGCGGTCGATCTGTCCAGTCTGAAGCAGCCCGCCGGGAGTGCCGGCGGTGCGGCCGGTGGCGATCATGCGGTGTCGGAGGCCGAGTTCGAGACCAAGGTGCTGCGTCGTTCGATGCAGGTGCCCGTGGTGGTGGTGCTGTACTCGCAGCGCAGCCCGGGCAGTATCGAATTGGTCCGGACGCTGGAGCGTCTGGTGGCCGCCGACGGCGGCGCCTGGGACCTGGCCACGGTGGAAGCCGAGGCCAATATGCGTATCGCGCAGGCGCTGCGGGTGCAGGGTATCCCGACGGTCATCGCGATCGCGGCCGGGCAGCCGCTGGCCGATTTCGAGGGCGCCCAGCCGGAGCCGCAGGTGCGGCAGTGGCTGAACGCGGTGGTAGACGCGGTGGCGGGCAAGCTCGAGGGCGGCGGGCAGCCGCAGCAGCCTGCCGAGGACCCGCGTTTCGCGGCGGCCGAGGCGGCGCTGGAGCAGGGCGATCTGGCCGGAGCCGAGGCCGCCTACCAAGCGATCATCGACGCCGAGCCGACGAATGAGGAGGCCAAGGGCGCGCTGCGGCAGCTCCGCTTCCTGGCTCGGGCCCAGGACCTTCCGGAGTCGGCCATCGCGACCGCCGACGCCGACCCGTCGAATGTCGACGCCGCGATCGATGCCGCCGACCTCGAACTGTTCCAGCAGCGGCCCGAAGCGGCGTTCGACCGGCTGATCGACGTCGTCAAGCGGACCTCCGGTGACGAGCGCACCAAAGCGCGCACCCGTTTGCTGGAACTGTTCGAGTTGTTCGACCAAGCCGAGCCGTTCGTCGTGGCCGCGCGCCGCAAGCTCGCCGCCGCGCTGTACTGATCGCACCGCGTGGCGCGGCCGCGAACCGGGGCGTGACGCCCGCCCCGGGCCATGCGGTCGGGTCGCCTCGAGCGGCCGGGTTCGCTAGGCGGGACGCAGCCAGACCGCGCCGTGCGGGGCCAGGGTCACCGTGGCCGAGGCGGGACGATCGTGCCACGGCTCGTCGGTCGCCGTCAGCTCGCCCAGATTGCCGAGGCCGGAGCCGCCGTAGTCCACGGCGTCGGTGTTGAGGATCTCGAGCCAGCGGCCGGCGTGCGGCAGGCCGACTCGGTACGCGTCGTGCGTCGCCCCGGAGAAGTTGTAGACGCAGGCCACCACGGAGCCGTCGGAGCCGTAGCGCAGGAACGCCAGCACGTTGTTCGTGTGGTCGTTCGCCTCGATCCAGGCGTGGCCGCCCGGGGTGGTGTCCTGGCTCCACAGGGCGGGATGGGCGCGGTAGACCGCGTTCAGGTCGCGCACCAGCGTGCTGATGCCCTGGTGCAGCGGATTGTCCCGTTCGTGCCAGTCCAGGCCGCGATCGTGCGACCACTCCCGGTACTGGCCGAAATCCTGGCCCATGAACAGCAGTTGCTTACCGGGATGGGCCCACATGTAGGCCAGCAGCGCCCGTACGCCGGCGGCTCTGGCGAAATCGTCGCCCGGCATCCTGGTCCAGAGCGTTCCTTTACCGTGCACGACCTCGTCGTGGCTGATCGGCAGCACGTAATTCTCGCTCCAGGCATACACCAGCGAGAAGGTGATCTCGTTGTGGTGCCAGGAGCGGTGCACGGGGTCGCGGCCCAGGAACCCCAGGGTGTCGTGCATCCAGCCCATGTTCCACTTCATGGTGAAGCCGAGACCGCCGACGTCGGTGCCGCGGGTGACGCCGGGCCAGGTGGTCGACTCCTCGGCGATCGTCACGACGTCGGGGTGGTGCCGGTGCAGGGTCTCGTTGAGCTCCTGCAGGAAGTCGACGGCCTCCAGGTTTTCCCGGCCGCCGTGCACGTTGGGTTCCCACGAACCTTCGGTGCGGGAATAGTCCAGGTAGAGCATGGAGGCGACCGCGTCGACGCGCAGGCCGTCGATATGGAATTCCTCGATCCAGTAGCGGGCGTTGGCGACGAGGAAGTTGCGCACCTCGTGCCTGCCGAAGTCGAACACGTAGGTGCCCCAGTCGAGTTGCTCGCCGCGGCGGGGGTCTGGGTGTTCGTAGAGCGGGGTGCCGTCGAATCGGGCCAGCGCCCACTCGTCGCGCGGGAAGTGCGCGGGCACCCAGTCCAGCAGGACGCCGATGCCCGCCGCGTGCATGTGGTCGACGAAGGCGCGGAAATCGTCCGGGGAACCGAATCGAGCTGTCGGCGCGTAATAGGAGGTGACCTGGTACCCCCACGAGCCGCCGAACGGATGCTCGGCGACGGGGAGCAGCTCGATGTGGGTGTATCCGGCCGCCTGCACGTACTCGGTGAGCTGCTCGGCCATTTCGCGGTACCCGAGGCCGGGCCGCCACGAACCGAGATGCACCTCGTAGACGCTCATAGGTGCGCGGGTCGGGTCGGTGGCCGCGCGCGTGTCCAGCCATGCGCGGTCATTCCACACGTGATGGCTCTCGGTGACCACCGACGCCGTCGCCGGGGGTTTCTCGGTGGCGAAAGCCAACGGGTCGGCGTGATCGACGGTTCGCCCGTCGGCGCCGTGCACGCGGTATTTGTACTTGGTACCCGGCACGACACCCGGCACGAAGACTTCCCAGATCCCGGACGACCCCAGCGCGCGCATCGGCGCGGTATTGCCGCTCCAACCGTCGAAATCGCCTATCACGGTGACGCCGCGCGCGTTGGGCGCCCACACCGCGAACGACGTGCCCGTCACGTCACCGTCGAGGGTGGCGTAGCGGCGGGGGTGGGCGCCGAGCACCTCCCACAGGCGCTCGTGACGGCCTTCGCCGATGAGGTGCAGATCGAGTTCGCCGAGCGTGGGCAGGAAGCGGTAACCGTCGGCACCGATGATCGTCTGGCCGCCGGGATAGGCCGTCACGACGCGGTAGTCCATGATCTCCGGATACGGCAGCGCCGCGGCGAAGACGCCGTGCCCCAGGGGCTCGAGCGCATGGTCGACGCCGCCGACCCGCACCGACACGGTTTCCGCGTGCGGGCGCAGGACCCGGACGGCCGTGCCGTCGGGATGGGGATGCGCGCCGAGCACGGTGTGCGGGTCGGGGTGGGTGCCTGCCGCGAGCAGCATGAGGTCGCGTCGTTTCATCGCAGCGTCCTGCGGTAGGCCAGCTCGGTGCGCGCCTGCTGTGACACCGGGGGCAAGGTGATGATGTGCGCGACGGCGTGTGCGGGGTCCAATCGCACGTAGTTGGTTTGGGCCCAGTGGTATTCCTCGCCGCTGACCTCGTCGTACACCACAGGATGGTCGTGCCATTCGCGGCCGATCGCGGGCAGGTCGAGCGAGAGCATGCCCCACTCGGCGCCGAACGGGTTGAGATTCACCACGACCAGCACCGCGTCACCACTGGCGGGGTCGATCTTGGAGTAGGCGAGCAACGCGTCGTTGTCCACGTGATGGAAATGCAGGCAGCGCAACTGTTGCAACGCCGGGTGCGCCCGGCGGATCTCGTTGAGCCGGGTCAGCCACGGCTCCAGCGACTCTCCGCGCGCGAGCGCCTCGGCGAACGGACGCGGGCGCAGCTCGTACTTCTCCGAATCGAGGTACTCCTCGCTGTCCGGTCGCACCGCCTGGTGCTCGAACAGCTCGAAACCGGAGTAGACGCCCCAGGTCGGCGCGAGGGTCGCGGCCAGGACGGCGCGGATGGCGAACATTCCCGGTCCGCCGTGCTGAAGACTCTCGTGCAGGATGTCCGGGGTGTTGACGAACAGATTCGGGCGGGCCTCGTCGGCCTTCGCGGCCAGTTCGTTGCCGAACTCGGTGAGTTCCCACTTGGCCACTCGCCAGGTGAAATACGTATAGGACTGGCTGAATCCGCGCCGGGCGAGCCCGTAGAGCCGCGCCGGGCGGGTGAACGCCTCGGACAGGAAGATGACGTCCGGGTCGGTGCGCCGCACGTTCGCGATCAGCCACTCCCAGAAGTCGGCGGGCTTGGTGTGCGGGTTGTCGACACGGAAGATGTAGACGCCCAGCCCGATCCAGTGCCGGACCACGCGCAGCACTTCGGCGTAGAGACCGTCGGGATCGTTGTCGAAGTTGACCGGGTAGATGTCCTGGTACTTCTTCGGCGGGTTCTCCGCATAGGCGATGGTGCCGTCGGGCAGGGTGGTGAACCACTCGGGATGCGCCGACACCCACGGATGATCGGGCGCGCATTGCAAGGCGAGGTCGAGCGCCACCTCCAGGCCGAGTCGCCGCGCCTGCGCGACGAACTCGGCGAAATCGGCTTCGGTGCCCAACTCCGGGTGCACGGCATCGTGCCCGCCGTGCTTCGAGCCGATCGCCCACGGGGAGCCGACGTCGCCCGGCTCCGCGGTGAGCGCGTTGTTGCGGCCTTTGCGGTTGACCTCGCCGATCGGGTGGATGGGTGGCAGGTAGACCACGTCGAAGCCCATGGCGGCGATGCGCGGCAGTTCCTCGGCCGCGGTGGCGAAGGTGCCGTGCACCGGCTTGCCGGTCGCGTCGCGACCGCCGGTCGAGCGGGGGAAGAACTCGTACCAGGAGCCGTAGAGGGCGCGTTGCCGCTCGACCTGGACGGTGTGCTGCGGGCCGCGGGTGACCAGGTCACGCAACGGCGCGGCCCGCAGGATCTCGGCGACCTCCTCGGCGAAGGCCGGGGCCACCCGTGCGGGCAGTTGCTCGTCGCCGCGCAGCGCCGCCGCGACCGCGCGCAGGCGCTCGAACTGTTTTTTCGGTACGGCTTGGGCCGCGCGCTCGAACAGGCGGGCGCCCAGCTCCAGGTCGTTGGCCAGATCGGCGGCGCTCTGCCCGACGGCCAGCTTCGCCTCGATCGCCGAGCGCCAGGTCGCGATCGGGTCGCTCCAGCCTTCGATCCGGTAGGTCCACGCTCCCGGCGCGTTCGGGGTGAACGTCGCGTTGAAGACGTCGGGCTCGTAATCCGGCGTCATGCGGATGCGGGTCGGTCGCGACACACCCGGGGCGCGGACGACAAGTGTGGCGGCGACGGCCTCGTGCCCCTCCCGCCACACCACGGTGCGCACGGGAAAAACCTCGCCGACCACCGCTTTGGCGGGCCGGCCGCCGGGGATGGACGGTGCAGTGTCATCGATAGCGATGCGGCCGGTCACGGGACCAACCTACCGGTAGCCGGCCGTCCGGACCGGATCGGCGGAGTTTTCCTCCGCCGTCCCGGCTCGGCGCGGCGGCGGCTGAGCTGGGCTGATCGGTCAGCGTGCGTCGGCGGCGAGGCCGAGGCCCAGCGCGACCAGCACCGCGCCGAGCGCCCGTTCCACCCGCTGCCGGATGCCGCTGCGGCGCAGCCACGCACCCGCGTGGTCGGCGGCCAGCACCACGCCGACGCACCACGCGGTGTCGATCACCAACTGGATCAGCGCCAGGATCACCACGGTCGGCAGCACCGGCCCGCTGGACGGAAGGAACTGGGGAAGGATCGTCAACCCGAAGACGGCCGCCTTGGGGTTGGCCGCGATCGAGAGCAGCGAGGCGCGGAAGGCGGCGGCGGGCGAGCGGCCCGCCGGAAGCATCTTCGTCATCGCACTGCCGAACTCGTCGCCACCCCGTGCGCCCCGCCAGGCCTGCACGCCGAGCCAGATCAGCACCAGCGCCCCGACGATGTGCACCGCCGTGTTCATGGCCCGGTTCGCGACGAGCAGGACCGACAGCCCCGCTCCACCCGCCAAGGTCCAGCCGAGCACGCCGATCTCGTTTCCGGCTACCGCCGCCAAACCCGCGGTGCGGCCGTCACGCACGGCGCGCTGCAGGAACAGCGCGGTCGCAGGCCCGGGTAGCGCGGCGAGGAGCAGGCAGGCGAGCAGGAATTGCGGCAGAACATCGACCCAGTGCGGCATCCGCCGATGCTGTCACCTCTACGTGGCTCCGGCTACGGATTTCCCGGTCCGCGAGGGGGCCGAGAGGTGCCCGGGAGGCCACGACCAGGAATCCATGGCAGTGGCCGCCCGGGCGCTCACCTGACACTCCGGATGTGCGAAGAGCGCGGCGCTTACGGCAGAACCACGCACCCGACGCCGAGGTTGATCCCGTTGTCCACGTTCATCACCGGTGAAGTCCAAGCGGGACCGGCGGCGCCCTGTGTAGCCGAGATGGTGTGCGGCCCGGTCGCGTCAGGTACCCACGTGGTGGTGGCCTGGTTGCCGACCACCGGTGCGGGATTCGGCGTGAAGCTTCCGCCCGCGCTGTCGACGAACTGGACGGCGTCGGACGAAGGAACGTTGTCCACCGTGGCCGTCACCCGGTATTGGCAGTTGGTTCCGTAGTTTCCGAACCCGAGACTCATTCCTTGGGCCGTTGCCGTCGCCGTTGTGACCGCGGCCCCGGCGGCGGGTGCGACGAGAACGAGAGCCGCCGTGCAAGCTACGAACCCCGTCATCGCCGATCCGGCGCGCGACCAGCGCCGATCGCGGGCGCGATTTGGGTGTGCTTTCATCCACATCTCGATCACTCCCGTACTGATTCGGTTGGTGCGGCCGGTTGGTCCGCACAGCTTGTGGGTTTGCCCCGCGTTCGGGAGTTCACAAGGAAACGGGGGTCTCGATCGGGTAGCGGGCCAGGGGGCTCGGTGCGCGTGATGTGTTCGTTCTGTGACGGTAGAGAGCGTTACGCGAGTGCGCGCGCAGGGTGCGCGCCACCGAGCCACGTCACGAAAGACGCAGGTCGGAAGGTTGTTCCGGCTCGTAGGCGCGCACGGCGCGAGCGGTGGGCTCCGTGTAGTTTCTACCCAATGAAGGCATTGCGTCGTTTCACCGTCCGTGCCCATCTGCCCGAGCGCCTGGCGGCCCTGGGCGAGCTCGCCACGAATCTGCGCTGGTCGTGGCACCCGCCGACACAGGACCTGTTCGCCGCGCTCGATCCGCGGCGGTGGCAGGAGATGGGCCACGATCCGGTCCGGATGCTCGGCGAGGTACCCGCGGCGCGGCTGGACGAGCTGGCCGCCGACCCCGCCTATGTCGCCCGCGTCGACGCCGCGGCGGCGGATCTGCGGGAATACCTCGCGGCGCCGGGCTGGTTCCAGCGCCGGGCAGGTGAGGAGGGCGTGCGGGGCATCGCCTACTTCTCGATGGAGTTCGGCGTCACCGAGGTGTTGCCGAACTATTCGGGTGGTCTGGGCATCCTGGCCGGCGACCACCTCAAGGCCGCTTCCGACCTGGGTCTGCCGCTGATCGGCGTGGGCCTGCTCTACCGCTCGGGCTACTTCCGGCAGTCCCTGACGGCGGACGGCTGGCAGGCCGAGCACTACCCGGCGCTGGACCCGCAGGGCTTGCCGCTGCGGGCGCTCACCTCGGACGGGTCGCCGGTGCTCATCCACGTGGCGATGCCCGACCGCAGGGTGCTGCGCGCGCGGGTGTGGATCGCGCAGGTCGGCCGGGTTCCGCTGTTGCTGCTGGACTCGGATATCGCCGAGAACGACCCGGAGCTGCGCGCGGTCACCGACCGGCTCTACGGCGGCGACCAGGAACATCGCATCCGCCAGGAGATCCTGGCGGGCATCGGCGGCGTGCGCGCGGTGCGCGCGTATACGGCGTCGGCCGGCCTGCCCGATCCCGACGTGTTCCACATGAACGAAGGGCACGCGGGCTTCCTCGGTGTCGAGCGCATCCGCGAATTCGTCGCGGCGGGGCGGGATTTCGATTCCGCGCTCGCCGCTGTGCGGGCGGGCACGGTGTTCACCACACACACACCGGTCCCGGCGGGCATCGACCGTTTCCCGATGCCGATGGTGCGCCGTTACTTCGGCGGTGCGCACGGCGAATCCGAATCCGCCCTGCTGCCAGGCCTTCCCGTGGACCGGATCGTGGCGCTCGGACGAGAAGCCGATCCCGCTGTATTCAACATGGCGCACATGGGGCTGCGCCTGGCGCAGCGCGCCAACGGCGTCTCGCGCCTGCACGGCGAGGTGAGCCGGTCCATGTTCGCCTCGTTGTGGCCGGGCTTCGACCCGGCGGAGGTGCCGATCGGTTCGGTCACCAACGGTGTGCACGCCACGACCTGGGCCGCGCGGGAATGGGTGGACAAGGCGCGCGAGCACATCGGCGCGGAACTGGTCGAGGAGGGGCGCGGCTGGGAACGACTGCGTGAGATCGACCTCACCGAGCTGTGGTCGACGCGCAACACCCTGCGCGGCATTCTCGTCGACGAGGTGCGCCGCAGGGTGCGCGCGTCATGGTTGCAGCGCGGCGCCGCGGAGGCCGAACTCGGCTGGGTGAACGGCGTTTTCGATCCGAATGTGCTGACCGTCGGTTTCGCGCGCCGGGTGCCGACCTACAAGCGCCTCACCCTCATGCTGCGCGACCCGCAGCGGCTGCGCGCCCTGCTGCTGGACCCGCGCCGGCCGATGCAGTTGGTCGTCGCGGGCAAGAGCCACCCCGCCGACGACGGAGGCAAGGCGCTCATCCAGCAGGTGGTCCGCTTCGCCGACGATCCCGAGGTGCGGCACCGGATCGTCTTCCTGCCCGACTACGACATGTCGATGGCCCGCTACCTGTACTGGGGCTGCGATGTCTGGCTGAACAACCCGCTGCGACCGTTGGAGGCGTGCGGCACCTCCGGCATGAAATCCGCGCTGAACGGCGGGCTCAATCTCTCCATCCGGGACGGCTGGTGGGACGAGATGTACGACGGCGAGAACGGGTGGGCCATCCCGACCGCAGAGGGCGTCCGGGACGAGCATCGCCGCGACGACCTGGAGGCCACCGCGCTCTACGACCTGTTCGAGCGCACGGTGGCGCCCCGCTTCTACGAACGCGACGCGTCCGGGATGCCGGTGCGCTGGGTCGAGATGGTCCGCCACACCCTCCAGACCTTGGGGCCGAAGGTGCTGGCTTCCCGCATGGTCCGCGACTACGCGGTGGAGTACTACGCTCCCGCCGCCGCGGCGTATCAGCGGGCGACGGCCGACGAGTTCGCGGTGGCGCGCGCCATCGCCGAGTACCGTCACCGGGTCGAGTCGGCGTGGCCCTCGGTCAAGGTGATCCAGGTGGACAGCGCGGGTCTGCCGGATACGCCGGTCATCGGGGCGCGGCTGTCGCTCACCGCGCGGGTCGAGCTCGGCGGATTGAGCGTGTCGGACGTGGTGGTGCAGGCGGTGCTCGGCCGGGTGTCGGCGTCCGACGACCTCTCCGACGCCACGGCGGTCCCGATGACGCACAGCGGGTCGGACGGCGGGGCCGAGCTGTTCACCGTCGACACCCCCGTGCCGCTGTCCGGAGCGGTCGGCTACACGGTGCGCGTGCTGCCGCACAACGACCTGCTGGCCTCCGACGCCGAGCTGGGCCTGGTCTCCGCCCCCAACGCCTAGCCGGGTGGCGCTGGTCACGGTGGGGCCGCCGCGAGTTGCCCCGGCCGGTGAATCGTCGGCTACCGTGCCTGGCAGCCCGAGCATTGTTTTCCCGACTGGAGTCACCCATGGTCACCGACGTTCTGAACCGGACCCGAGGACGCCTCGACGGGTACTTCGGGGTCCGGTCGACCGGCTCGACCGTCCGGCGGGAACTCATGGCGGGAACGATCACGTTCCTCGCCATGTCGTACGTCCTCGCGGTGAACCCCGCGATACTCGGCGACCAGGGCGCGCTGGGTGACAAGGGCATCCCGATGCAGGCGGTGTTCACCGCCACCGCCGTCGCCGCGGTGTTCGGCACGTTGGTCATGGGGCTGTGGGCACGGTATCCGATCGCGCTCGCGCCGGGTATGGGACTCAACGCGTTCTTCGCCTACACCGTGGTGCTCGGCATGGGCATTCCATGGCAGGTCGCGCTCTCGGGCACGTTGCTGTCGGGCGTCATCTTCTTCGTCCTGGCCGTGACGAAGATCCGGGAACGCATCCTCGACGCGATCCCGATGCAGTTGAAGCTCGCGGTCGGCGCGGGCATCGGACTGTTCGTGGCCTTTCTCGGCCTGAAGAACGCCGGGATCGTGGTGAACAGCGAGGCGACGCTGGTCGCGCTGGGCGACTTCACCGAGGGCACCACGTTGCTCGCGCTGTTCGGGTTGCTGGTGACCGTGGTGTTCCTCGTGCGGGGCTGGCACGGAGCGGTGCTCTACGGCATCGTGCTGACCACGATCGTGGGCATCGTCAGCGGTTTGGTCGACCTGCCCAAGGGGGTGTTCGCCGCGCCGAAGGGCCTCGAGCACACCTTCGGCCAGGCGATCATCCATCTGCCCGACGCCTTCACCGGCCAGATGGCTGTGGTGGTGCTGACCATGCTGTTCGTCGACTTCTTCGACGCCTCGGGAACCCTGATCGGCGTCGCGAACCAAGCCGGTCTGCTGGACGAGGACGGCAAGCTGCCGCGCGCGTCGAGCGCGCTGGCGGCGGACTCGGTGGGCACCATGGCGGGCGCCGTCATCGGCACCTCGACCACCACCGCCTACGTGGAATCGACCGCGGGCGTCTCGGCGGGCGGCCGGACCGGCCTGACCGCCGTCACCACGGCGGGCTGGTTCCTGCTCGCGATGTTCTGCTATCCGATCTTCGCGGTGGTCGCGGGCTCCGGCGAGGTGACCGCCGCCGCGCTCATCGTGGTCGGCATCCTGATGGCCCGCTCGCTCGGGCAGATCGACTGGAACCGCCTGGAGTACTCGGTGCCCGCGTTCGTCACCATCGTGATGATGCCGCTGACTTACTCCATTGCCAACGGCCTGGCCATGGGCATGCTGCTGTATCCGATCGTCATGGCGGCCAAGGGCCGGATCAAGGACGTACACCCGGCGATGTGGGCGCTGATGCTGGTGTTCCTCGGCTACTTCTTCTTCCTCGCGGAGTAACTTCCC
The DNA here is from genome assembly GCA_019930625.1 of Nocardia asteroides. Classification (NCBI taxonomy): domain Bacteria; kingdom Bacillati; phylum Actinomycetota; class Actinomycetes; order Mycobacteriales; family Nocardiaceae; genus Nocardia; species Nocardia asteroides. The sequence goes on along the minus strand of CP082844.1, from coordinate 507,995 downwards.
GCTCGCCTTCGCGCTGAACCTTCCTTGCCTGCCGGTCGTGGAATAGGACCGAGGGGTTGGACAGTTGAGCTCTTCATGCGAGAATCGGACCGTAGTCCGGTTATTCGCCGAGGTAACGAACATACCGAAGACGACAGCGCAGGGATGAGGACCAGCATGACCATCAAATCCGTACTCGACCGAAACGGCGCCTCTACCGAACTGGACGGAATCGCCACCGACATCGGCCTGCTGATCCTGCGGGTCGTCTTCGGCGGCTTGCTCGCGGCACACGGCGCGCAGAAACTGTTCGGCTGGTGGGGCGGACCGGGCCTACAGGCCAACGCGGACAGCTTCGAGCAGATGGGCTACAACCCGGGCAAGCTGTTCGGGACGCTGGCCGGCCTGACCGAACTCGGCGGTGGCCTGCTGCTGCTGCTCGGTCTGCTGACGCCGCTGGCCGGGGCGATCGTGGTGGGCACGATGATCAACGCGATCAACGTCACCTGGTCCGGTGGACTGTTGGGCGGTTGGGAGATGGGCCTGCTGTTCGCGGTGGTCGGCGCGGCGCTTCCCTTCACCGGACCCGGCAAGTTCTCGTTGGACGCCGGGCGGCCGTGGGGGCGTCACGGCTTCGTGTGGGGTGTCGGTGCGCTGATCGTGGCGGTCGTGGCGGGCGTGCTCACGCTGATCCTGAAGTGGGTGCTCTGACTCTGCGACACAGCCGGATTCGCGGCGCGGTGGCCTCGGCCGCCGCGCCGCGGTCGTTTGTGGGCATCGTCATGTCACAGTGTGGCATTCCGGATCGTCGTCGTGGTGTTGCAGCGCGTGACGATCGAGCAAGGAGATTCTCAATGAAGTTGTCAAGCCCAGATAGTGATTTCGGGGATTGGTGATGTTGTCAGGTGGCGGGGGCTGCTTGGTAGGGCTTGTGGTCGCGGAGCATGGCCCACAGGACGTTGAGGCGGCGGCGGGCCAGCGCGAGCACGGCTTGGGTGTGTCGTTTGCCTTCGGCTCTTTTGCGCTGGTAGTAGGCCTTGGAGGCCGGGTCGAAGCGGGCGGCGATCAGGGCGGCGAGGTAGCTGGCACGCAGCAGGCGGCGGTCGTAGCGGCGGGGACGTGTGAGGTTGCCGCTGACGCGGCCGGAATCCTTGGGTACCGGCGCCAGTCCGGCGACGCCGGCCAGCCGGTCGGCGCGGTCGAACACGGTCAGGTCGCCGCCGGTGGCGGCGAGGAATTCCGCGCCCAGCAGCGGCCCGAATCCGGGCATGCTCACGATGATCCCGGCGTGAGGATGGCGGCGAAATCGCTGCTCGATCAATGCTTCGGTGCCACTGATCTCGTTGTCGAGCCGCATCACCTCCTTCGCCAGTCGCGCGACCATGGCCGCGCCGATCTGCTGGCCGGGTACGATCGTGTGCTGGGCTTCGGCGGCCGTCATGGCCGTGGCTGCGACGGCAGAAGCGTTGCGGGCTTTGCGTTCTCGCAACCAAGCTTCGAGCGCGGTCGCGCCGAGCGCGCGCAGCCCGTCGGGGGTGTTGTGGCCGGTGAGCAGAATCAGCGCCGCCCGGGACTTGCTGTAGTCGAAGGCACGTTCCAAAGCGGGGAAGTACTCGAGCAGGCTCGCGCGCAGTCGGTTGATCGCCCGGGTGCGGTCGCAGACCAGGTCGGTGCGTGCCGCGGTGAGGATGCGCAACTCGATGGCGATGTCGTCACCGGCACGCAAGGGTTGCAGGTCGCGGCGCATGCGGGCCTGATCGGCGATGATCGCGGCGTCCTTGGCGTCGGATTTGCCGTCGCCACGGTATCCGGCCGCGGCGTGGTGGACAGTACGGCCGGGAATGTAGAGCAGCCGCTGACCACGGCCCAGCAGCACCGTGATCAGCAGGGCGGCGCCGCCGGTGTTGAGATCGATCGCCCAGACCATCTCCGCACTGTCGGCCACGGCGAGCACGTCATCGATCAGGCCGGTCAGTTCGGCCTCGTCGTTGTCGACCCGCCGCGACAGCACCCGTTTGCCGTCGGTATCGATCACCGTGCAGTGATGCGCCGCTTTACCGGCGTCTATGCCAGCCCAAAGTTGTTGGGGCACAACCACCTCCATCAGTTTCACACCGAAGAATCAGGTAGCCGACGACCACGCCGTCTCGTCCTTACACAGCGATCGGATCGCGTCTCTCAATCAGCGGTCGAGTCGTCGCGGAACGGCGGGCGGCCAATCTCCTTCGGCCATGAACCTCGGCACAACCATGCAAGCCAAACCCGCCGCTCCTGGGTAGTTCGAAACCCGCTGGCTACGGGATCGACCACCCAAGAAGAAAGGTAAGGAAACCATGGCCGTCGAAATCAGCAATCCCGGTGCACTGCACGATCCGACCGGGTTCGGCTACAGCCACGTGGCGGTGGCGCGTGGAGAACTGGTGTTCATCGCCGGGCAGTACGACTCGGACGGGCAAGGGCACACCACGAGCACGGAATTCGCCGTGCAGGTGGACAATGCGTTCGCCAACCTGGGCATCGCGCTGCGCTCGGCGGGAGTGGACTTCGGCGATGTCGCGCAGTTGCGGACGCACATCGTCGACCACGACCTCGACAAGTTGGCGGTGCTGGGCAAGAAGATCGCGGAGATCTGGGGTGACCGCCCGCCCGCGCAGACGCTGACCGGGGTGGCGGCGCTCGCGCTGCCGGGCATGCTGTTCGAGGTCGACGCGGTGGCCGTGCGCGGCTGAGCAGCCGCTGTGCGGAGATGAATTCGGTGAGGTCCCCGCGCCGCGTGCAGGGCTTGGCGCGGGGACGAGCCGATACATTCGGTGTGGGAATTGGGGGTCACCGAAGTACCGACCAACAATCTACTTCCGAATGGAATTAGATGCCGAGCGGTGTGTTCGGTATCACACCGTGGCCGCTGCGGCCAGTCGGTGCAACGCCTTCACCACGACCTCCGGGTCCGCGGTCTCCCAGTACGGCGGCAGCGACGCGCGCAGGTACCCGCCGTAGCGTGCGGTGGCCAGGCGGGAATCGAGGATGGCGACCACGCCGCGATCGTCGACGCTGCGCAGCAGGCGCCCGGTACCCTGCGCGAGCAGGAGAGCCGCGTGATTGGCGGCGACGGTCATGAACCCGTTTCCGCCCCGCATCTCCACCGCGCGTTGCCTGGCGGCCAGCAGCGGATCGTCCGGGCGCGGAAACGGGATGCGATCGAGAATCACCAGGCTCAGCGACGGGCCTGGCACGTCGACGCCCTGCCACAGCGACAAGGTGCCGAACAGGGAAGTCTCCGGGTCGTCGGCGAACTTGCGGACCAGCGCGCCCGTCGCGTCGTCACCCTGGCACAGCACGGGCGTTCGCAACCGGTCGCGCAGGGCGTCGGTGGCCGCGCGGGCCGCGCGCATGGAGGAGAACAAACCGAGGGTGCGCCCACCCGCCGCCGTGATGAGCCGTTCGATCTCGTCCAGATAGGCCGGTGCGAGCCCGTCCCGGCCCGGCGGGGGCAGGTGTTTGGCGACGTAGAGGATGCCGGACTTGGCGTGGTCGAACGGTGATCCGACGTCGAGCGAACTCCAGCGCACGGTGTCGGCGTCCGACGGCGCCTCCGCGCCGTTCGCGGTGGCCGCATCGGTGCGACTGCCCGACTGCGCGGGCAGGCCCCAGGTGACCGCGAGGCCGTCGAACGAGCCGCCGATCTGCAACGTCGCGGAGGTCAGCACGACGGTGGCGGTGCCGAAAAGCCTGCTGCGCAGCAGGCCACCCACCGACAGCGGCGCCATCCGCAGCGATCGGCGCACGACACCGCGGATCTCGTCGGCGGCCAGCCAGATGACGTCGCGCCGGGCGGCCGGGTCGGGCTCGTCGAAGGCCGTCAGCGCGCGGACCGCGCTGTCGTGCACCTCATCGATCGCGGCCAACGCCATGGTGCGGGCGGCGGCGTTCTCCGGGTCGCCCTGCGCGGTGGTGCTGCCCGGTGGCGCCAGCGCGGTGCGCGCGTTCCACGCGGCGTCGCGGATCAGAGCCAGCACCGGGGCGACGCCGTCGGGCAGTCTGTCCCACCGGGCGGCGGGCAGTTCCTCCAGCACCTCGTGCCATGCCTCGGCGGCGCCCTCCAGACGGTCCAGCTCCTGCTCGTCGACCAGCTTGGCGCAGCGCCGTGCGGCCGCGCTGATCGCGGCGGAAGCCAGTTCGGCGGTGGCCACGCCGGTGACCCGGTCGACCAGCTCGTGCGCCTCGTCGATGACCACCACGTCGTGTTCGGGCAGCACCTGGATGCCGCTGATGGCGTCGATGGCCAGCAGCGCGTGGTTGGTCACCACCACATCGGCCTGCGCGGACTCGGTCCTGGCGCGCTCGGCGAAGCAGTCCTGGCCGAAGGAGCAGCGCGACTTGCCGAGGCATTCCCGCGACGACACGCTGACCTGCCGCCAGGCGCGGTCGCTCACCCCGGGGGCGAGTTCGTCGCGGTCGCCGGTCTCGGTGTCGGAGGCCCAGTCGTTGAGCCGTTGCACTTCGCGCCCGAGGCGGGAGATCGCGAACGCGTCGAACAGCTCCGCTTCGGCGGGCTCGTCCGGAACGGCGCTGTTGATCTTGTTCAAGCACAGATAGTTGTTGCGTCCCTTGAGGATCGCGAACTTCGGGGTGCGCCCCAGCGGTGCGCTCAGCGCCTCGGCCAGCCGGGGGAGGTCACGGTCGACCAGCTGACGCTGCAGCGCGATCGTCGCCGTGGAGACCACGACCGTACGGCCGGTGCGCACCGCGTGACGCAGGCTGGGCACCAGATAGGCCAGCGACTTGCCGGTACCCGTCCCGGCCTGCACCGCGAGGTGCTCCTTGGTGTCGATCGCGTGGTCCACCGCCGCGGCCATCGTCACCTGCCCGGCGCGCTCCTTGCCGCCGAGCGCCTGCACGGCGGTGGCCAAAAGGTCGGAAACGGGCGGCAGTTCGGGCACGCGAGCAGCCTACTCGGCACCGCCGACAAGGCAGGACGGTCGCCGAGACCGGACGGTCTACCGGCTGATGCTGCCCTCGAGATCGACGCCCGCTCCGCGCATACGGTCCAGCGCGGCGGTGATGGTGTCGGGCGCGACACCGGCGGTGAGGTCGAGCAGGACGCGGGTGTCGAAACCCTCGATGCGCGCGTCCAGCGCGGTAGCGCGCACGCAGTGGTCGGTCGCGATGCCGACGACGTCGACGGCGTCGACGCCGCGGTCACGCAGCCAGTCGGCCAGCGCGGCTCCCTCGTCGGTCGTGCCCTCGAACCCGGAGTAGGCCGCCGAGTACGTCCCCTTGGAGAAGATCGCCTGAATGGGTCCGGTGGACAGCGCGGGGTGGAAATCGGCGCCCGGCGTGCCGACCCGGCAGTGTGGCGGCCAGCTGTCGATGTAGTCGGGCTCGTCGGAGAAGTGCGCACCGGGATCGATGTGATAGTCGCGAGTCGCGACGATCGCGCCGTAGTTCGTCGCCACGAGGTGCTCGCTGATCCGGGCCGCCACGGCGGCGCCGCCGGTGACCGCGAGTGAACCGCCCTCGCAGAAATCGTTCTGGACGTCGACGATGATCAGTGCCCGGGTCATGGCGACCTCCCGCGGTGTGGCTGGATGACTGCCCCAGATTCTGCCGCCCGGTCGGACACTCGGTTCACCGACTCGCGGGAAATCAGTCGCCCGCGATGTAAACGCGGACACCGCCCACGGTGATTACCGAGTGCCCCCTTCGCTTCCCGGCCGAGTTCGCCGCCTTCTCGCGCTGCTTTTCGCCGCCGGACTGCTGCTGGTCTGCCGGGTCGATGAGCGTAGGCCCCACCCTCAGACGAACGTGGTCACCACGGCCGGCTCACCTGCCGACAGCTTGAGACCCTCCCAAGGCAGGCTGATCAGTCCGCGCGCGACCAGGTCGCGGCTCTCGGCGAGGGTCGGCAAGTCCTCGACCTGCTCACCGCGGCGCAGCAGCGGGACCAGCGGCTCACGGGCTTGGAAACCGTTGGCGGGCGGCACCGGCCCGGCCGCCGGATAGACGATCTCCTCGACGATGGTGCCGGTCTCCCGGGCCAAGCGGATCACCTTCTTGGTGCCGCCGCGGGACTGCTTGTGGCTGCTGCGTTTGGCGACCGGCACCCCGTCGACCTCGACCAGCTTGTAGACCATGCCCGCCGTGGGCGCCCCCGAGCCGGTGACCAGTGCGGTGCCGACGCCGTAGACGTCGACCGGCTCGGCGCGCAATGCGGCGATGGCGTACTCGTCGAGATCGCCGGAGACCACGATGCGGGTCTTGATGGCGCCGAGCGCGTCGAGCTGGTCGCGCACCTGCCTGGCCAGGACGCCGAGATCACCGGAGTCGATCCGCACCCCGCCCAGCTCGGTGCCCGCCACCTCGATGGCGGTCGCGACGCCCGCGGCGATGTCGAAGGTGTCCACCAGCAGTGTTGTCCCGACCCCGAGCGTCTGCACCTGGCTGCGGAACGCTTCGGCTTCGTGCGCACCGTCGGGGCCGCTGTGCAGCAGGACGAACGCGTGTGCGCTGGTACCCGCGCCCGGGATCCCGTAGCGGCGCACCGCCTCCAGATTCGAGGTGGCGTCGAAACCGGCCAGATACGCGGCGCGGGCGCAGTCGGGGGCGGCCAGCTCGTGGGTGCGCCGGGAACCCATCTCGATCATCCGCCGCCCACTCGCGGCGCTGACCATGCGTGCGGCGGCGGCCGCGATCGCGCTGTCGTGGTTGAGGATCGACAGGATCAGCGTCTCCAGGACGACGCATTCGGCGAAGCTGCCCCGCACCGAGAGGATGGGGGAGCCGGGAAAGTACAGCTCGCCTTCGGCGTAGCCGTCGATATCGCCGGTGAATCGGTAGTCGCGCAGCCAATCGAGCGTGCGCCGATCCGAGAACGAGGCGGCCACGGCGAGTTCCGCCTCGCCGAACCGGAACTGCCGCAGCGCGTCGAGCAGCCTTCCGGTACCCCCCACGACACCGTAACGACGACCATTTGGCAAACGTCTAGCAAACACCTCGAACGTGCATTGCCGATGCGCCGAACCGTCGGCCAGCGCCGCGGCGAGCATGGTCAGTTCGTACTGGTCGGTCAGCAGCGCCGTGCTGGAGACGCCGTCACGCAGGTTCACGCAGTCACTGTAGACAGGACGGCTCGTCCACGGCGGCCGGCATCGGTCCGGTGAACCGGGGAATCGCGAATCGGGGCTGCGTGGGTGTTGTTTATCGGGAGTCGAGTCGTACCCTTGACCCTATGGCCTTGTGCAACATCGTCCGGGGTGACGTCGTTATGGACGCCGCGAACGCGACATTGTCGGCGGCACAGGCGACACCCGAAGCGGTCGAATACACCGAGATCCTGGAGGCGGAGGACCGCCCTTGGGTGACCGTGGTCTGGGACGATCCGGTCAACCTCATGCACTACGTCACCTACATCTTCCAGAAGCTGTTCGGCTACAGCAAAGCGAAGGCGACCGAACTGATGCTGAAGGTCCACAACGAAGGCAAGGCGGTGGTGTCGTCCGGTTCCCGGGACAAGATGGAACACGATGTCCAACGGCTGCATGCCGCTGGCCTGTGGGCCACCATGCAGCGGGACGACTGACCAGGACGACTACCCTGACGCCGTGCGCAAGTGGAGCAGGAAGAACTCGCTGAGCGGTCTCAAACTGCGATCCGAAATGGACGCACGTGAGGCCGATGTGCTTCGGTCGCTGGTGGGCGCGGTTTCCGGGCTGCTCACCGAGCGCGCCGAGTCCGCACCCGACGACGACTTGGCCGCCCTCACCGGCTTGCGATCCGGCAACACCGTGCCCCCGGACGACCCGAGGCTGCGCAGACTCCTTCCGGACTTCCACCGCAGCGAGCCCGGCTCGCCGGATGCCGAGCGCGCCGACCTCAACAGCGCGCTGCGCGGCCTGCACGAGCCCGACATCATCGACGCCAAGCTGGCGGCGGGTTCGGTCGTGCTGGACACCGTGCCGAGCGCGGGCGGCAAGATCGTCCTCACGCCCGAGCAGGCCGACGCGTGGCTGACCGCGCTCACCGACGTGCGGCTGGCGCTGGGCACGGTGCTCGACATCGACGCCGACACGCCCGACCAGCTCGCCCCCGACGACCCGCGCGCACCGCACCTGGACGTGTACCACTGGCTGACCTGGATGCAGGACTCACTGCTGCAGGCGCTGGCTCCCTGACCGGCCGCGATGCGAAGATCGGCGCGAGCCGACCCGCGGTTCCGCGTCGTGAGGAGTAGAGATGGCGAATGCCACCCCGGGGCAAGGTAATTCACTCACCGACGTGCCCGGAGTGCTGGTCGGTCATCACCACGTCCTCGACCCGGGTGCCACACTCGGCTCCGGGGCGGCGACGGGATGCACGGTCGTGCGCGTGCCGGGCGGTGCGGTGGCGGCCGTCGACGTGCGCGGCGGCGGACCGGGTACCCGCGAGACCGACCTGCTCGATCCGGCGAACACCGTCCGCCAGATCGACGCGATCCTGCTCACCGGCGGCAGCGCTTTCGGTCTCGCCGCGGCCGACGGCGTGATGCGCTGGCTGGAGGAGAACGGCGCGGGCATCGTCATGGACCCGGCCGACGCGACCCGGGTGGTGCCCATCGTCCCCGGCGCGGTGATCTTCGATCTGCCCGTCGGCGCGTGGGACATCCGTCCCACCGCCGAGTTCGGCTATCGAGCGGCGGAGGCGGCGGGCGTCGACTTCGCCCGCGGTTCGGTGGGCGCGGGCGTCGGCGCACGCGCCGGATCGATCAAAGGCGGGGTGGGCACCGCGAGCATCGTGCTCGGCGAAGGCGCCGCCGCGGGAATCACCGTCGCCGCCCTGATCGTGGCGAATCCCGTCGGCTCGGTGTTCGATCCGCGCACCGGCTTGCCGTGGGGGTGCGGCACCGACGGACCCGAATTCTTCGGTCTACGGCCGCCGACCGAAGCGCAGTTGGCGGCGGCGAACGAGCTGCCGGTGAAAGGCACCGTGCTCAACACCACGATCGGCGTCGTGGCCACCGACGCCCCGCTCGATCCGACGGGATGCCGGCGGGTCGCGGCCACCGCGCACGACGGCTTGGCCCGTGCGATCCGCCCCGCGCACTCGCCGCTGGACGGGGACACGCTCTTCGCGCTCGCCACCGGGACGGCGGAGGAGGGCGCGGACCTGCCGCTGCCGCCCGCTTTCCCCGCCGATCTGCTCGTCTTGGACGCGATCTGCACGGCCGCCGCCGTCTGCGTCGAGCGCGCCATCGTCGATGCGATCCGCTCGGCGCGCGCGGTAGCGGGCATCCCGGCCTATCACGACCTCTTCGGTGTTTGACTTCCGGCCCTGCTGTGCCTCGTGTGCGAGTCGCCGCCACTCGATCTCCGGGCCGGCTCCGGGGGACCGGGCGGTGTCGTCGTGGGAATAGCCGAATATTCTGGCTCGTTGTCGACTGCGATGGGTCGGCGTTGTGGAAAGGTGTGCGACTCGTGCTGGTGATCAGGGCCGACCTCGTGAAGGCGATGGTGGCGCACGCGCGCGCCGATCACCCGGATGAGGCCTGCGGTGTCATCGCGGGGCCGGAGGGCTCGGATCGTCCGGAGCGCTTCATCGCCATGGTCAACGCCGAACGTTCGCCCACTTTCTACCGCTTCGACTCGGGTGAGCAGTTGAAGGTGTGGCGTGAAATGGACGATGCCGACGAGACGCCGGTGGTGATCTACCACTCGCACACCGCCACCGAGGCCTATCCGAGCCGGACCGACGTGTCCTACGCCTCCGAGCCGTTCGCGCACTACGTGCTGATCTCCACCCGGGATCCGGAGCAGCACGAACTGCGCAGCTACCGGATCGTCGACGGCGAGGTCACCGAAGAGCCGGTGCGGATCGTCGACGCCTACGAGAACTAGACCGATGCCTGTTCGCGAAACCGAGGAGTACCCATGCCGGTAACCGTGTCCATCCCGACCATCATGCGCGGCCTCACCGGAGGTGAGAAGCGTGTGCAGGCCGAGGGCGCCACGCTGTCGGCGCTGATCGATGATCTGGAAGCCAACCACCCCGGGCTCGCCGAGCGCCTGCTGAAGGACGGCAAGCTGAACCGTTACGTCAACATCTACGTCGACGACGAGGACGTGCGTTTCGCTGGCGGGCTCGAGGCCGAGGTGCCGCAGGACGCCAGCGTCACGATCCTGCCCGCCGTGGCCGGAGGCTGACCCGTCCCGTGGCGCGTTACGAATCGCTGATCGCGACCCTCGGCAACACCCCGCTGGTCGGTCTGCGCACCTTGTCGCCCCAGTGGGACGGTGACAGTCACGTGCGGCTGTGGGCCAAGCTGGAGGATCGCAACCCGACCGGCTCGATCAAGGATCGGCCCGCCCTGCGGATGATCGAACAGGCCGAGGCCGACGGGTTGCTGCGACCCGGCTGCACCATCCTGGAGCCGACCAGCGGGAACACCGGCATTTCGCTGGCCATGGCCGCGAAGCTGAAGGGGTACCAGCTGATCTGCGTGATGCCGGAGAACACCTCGGTGGAGCGTCGGCAGCTGCTCACCATGTTCGGGGCGCGGATCATCGATTCGCCCGCGGCGGGCGGCTCCAATCAGGCCGTCGCGCTGGCCAAGCAGATCGCGGCGCAGAACCCGGACTGGGTGATGCTCTACCAGTACGGCAATCCGGCGAACGCGGCGGCGCACTACGAGACGACCGGTCCGGAGATCCTGGCCGACCTGCCCGAGATCACGCATTTCGTCGCGGGCCTCGGCACCACGGGCACGCTGATGGGTACGGGCCGTTTCCTGCGCGAGAAGGTGCCCGGCATCGAGATCGTCGCCGCCGAGCCGCGCTACGGCGAACTGGTCTACGGCCTGCGCAACATCGATGAGGGATTCATCCCCGAGTTGTACGACGAGAGCGTGCTGACCACCCGTTTCTCGGTGGGTCCGTACGACGCGGTGAAACGCACCCGCGAACTGGTGCTCGAAGAAGGCATCTTCGCCGGGATCTCCACCGGAGCCATCCTGCACGCCGCGCTCGGCGTCGCCCGTAAGGCGGTGAAGGCGGGCACCCGCGCCGACATCGCGTTCGTGGTCGCCGACGGCGGATGGAAGTACCTGTCCACCGGGGCCTACGACGGCACCCTCGAAGAGGCGGAAGAGCGGCTCGACGGCCAGCTCTGGGCCTGATTCCCGGCCGCGCCGGTACCCTCGATGAGGCGGGGCCACGCCCCCGCAACGGCGAGGAGGTGGCCATGACCGGCGCGGGAACCGGGTCGTCGTTCGACCCTGATCGGATCGCTGCGATCCGTGCGCGCCTGGGCAAGCCCGTCAGCGCGCCGGGGCCGTCCACGCCGCCCAACACCGCGGGTTTCGCCGCGGTCAAACAGTTCTGGCTGCGCGCGGGGATGCTGATCGCCTGCTTCGTCGCGGCGCTCTACGGGCTCGAAGGGGTCGACTCCGTGGTCGGCGGACGGCTCGACTACGCAGGCATCGAGCCGCGCCGCGCCGACGGCCTGTCCGGCATCCTGTTCGCGCCGTTGCTGCACGGCGGCTGGGGGCACCTGATCGGCAATACGCTTCCAGTGCTGGTGCTCGGTTTCCTCGTGCTGCTGGCGGGGATCGGCCGGGGGCTGGCCGCGACCGCGATCATCTGGCTGCTGGCCGGGCTCGGCGTCTGGCTCACCGGAGCGGCCGGCAGCGTGCATCTCGGTGCGTCCTCGCTGGTATTCGGCTGGTTGACCTTCCTGATCTCCCGTGGCTGGTTCGCCAGGAACGTGGGCCAGATCGCGCTCGGCCTCGTGGTGCTGGCCCTGTACGGATCGCTGCTGTGGGGGGTGCTGCCGGGACAGGACCGAATCTCTTGGCAGGGGCATCTATTCGGCGCGTTGAGTGGATTGCTGGCCGCCTGGGTACTCTCTGGAGATGCACGACGAAACCGCCGCGGGGACCGAGCCGGATTCGGCGCTTCGCCGCGGTGACGCGCGGCCCGCGGGAGAATGTGGGGGATCCTTTCTTGAGTGAGAATTCCGCGTGGCAGCATGGGGGAATGCGCCTTACCGTCCTCGGGTGCTCGGGCAGTGTGTCCGGCCCGGACTCTCCTGCGTCGGGTTATCTGCTGACCGGCCCGGACATGCGGCCGACGGTCATCGATTTCGGTCCGGGAGTGCTCGGCGCGTTGCAACGCCACGCCGACCCTGGTGAAGTCGACATCTTCCTGACCCATCTGCACGCGGACCACTGTCTGGACCTGCCCGGTTTGCTGGTGTGGCGTCGCTACCATCCGACTCCGCCCGAGGGCAAGGCGGTCGTGCGCGGCCCGTCGGACACGTCGTTGCGTATCGGCAACGCCTCCGCCGAGGTCGGCGGCGAATGCGACGACTGGTCCGACGTGATCGACATGCGGCCCTGGGCCGAAGGCGAGCCGATCTCGTTCGGGCCCGGGCACACGGTGACCGCACGCCGCATGTACCATCCGCCGGAGTCCTACGGGCTGCGGATCGTCACCGCCGCCGGACGCACCTTCGTCTACACCGGTGATACCGCGTTGTGCTCCCAGGTCCACGAGCTCGCGCAGGGCGCCGACGTCCTGATGGCGGAGGCGTCCTGGACGCATGACCCGGCGAACAGGCCACCGGGCATTCACCTTTCGGGTACCGAGGCAGGCCAGATCGCCGCCGAGGCGGGGGTGAAGGAACTGCTGCTCACTCACATCCCCCCGTGGACTTCCCGCGAGGACGTGATCGCCGAGGCCAAAGCCCAGTTCGCGGGTCCGGTACATGCTGTGGCCCCGGGCGAGACCTTCGATCTCTGATCGCATCCGGATCCGCCACCACCGGCGCGAACCGCCACCGCACTCGAGACTCGAGACGTCGAACCCTTGTGTGGCACCCGAGCGAAGCGAGACCGAGCATTCGCCGTTCGCGGCCCGCGAGCCACAAGGGGGGCCGCGAACACGCCGCGCGAAGGCGCGGCCGATCAGACACAGTAGGCTGTGCCCCGTGTCGAGACGAGCCGATGGCAGGGCGGACGATGAGCTCCGCGAGGTCCGGATCACCCGGGGATTCACCACGCATCCAGCCGGTTCGGTGCTGGTGGAGTTCGGTCAGACGCGGGTGATGTGCACCGCGAGCGTCACCGAGGGTGTGCCGCCGTGGCGGCGTGACTCCGGGTTGGGCTGGCTCACCGCCGAATACGCGATGTTGCCCGCCGCGACGCACACCCGCAGCGGGCGTGAATCGGTGAAGGGCAGAGTCGGCGGACGGACCCAGGAGATCAGCCGGCTGGTCGGCCGTTCGCTGCGCGCCTGCATCGACCTGGCCGCGATCGGTGAGAACACCATCGCGATCGACTGCGATGTGCTCCAAGCCGATGGTGGTACCAGGACGGCCGCCATCACCGGCGCCTACGTGGCGCTGGCGGATGCCGTGACCTATCTCGGCGCGGCAGGCGCGCTGGCCGACCCGCAGCCGATCTCGTGCGCGATCGCCGCGGTGAGTGTGGGCGTGGTCGACGGCCGGGTGCGCTTGGACCTGCCCTACGAGGAGGATTCGCGCGCCGAGGTCGACATGAACGTGGTCGCGACCGACACCGGGACATTGGTGGAGATCCAGGGCACCGGCGAGGGCGCCACCTTCCCGCGCTCCACGCTGGACAAGCTGCTCGATTCCGCGCTCGCGGGCTGTGAGCAGCTGTTCGTCGTGCAGAAAGAGGCGCTGGCGCTGCCGTATCCCGGTGTGCTTCCGGAGCCGGCCGAGGCGAAGAAGAAGTGATGACCCGCCGTCTGCTGGTGGCCAGCCGCAACGCCAAGAAATTGAAGGAGCTGCGCCGCATTCTCGATTCGGCGGGTATCACCGGTATCGAGATCGTCGGGTTGAACGACGTTCCCCCGTACGACGAAGCACCCGAAACCGGCGCGACGTTCGAGGAGAACGCGCTGGCCAAAGCGCGCGACGGCGCCGCGGCCACCGGGTTGGCCTGTGTCGCCGACGACTCCGGTCTCGAGGTGGACGCGTTGAACGGGATGCCCGGCGTGCTGTCGGCGCGCTGGTCCGGCAAGCACGGCGACGACGCGACCAACAACGCGCTGCTGCTGGCACAACTGGCCGATGTGCCGGACGAGCGCCGCGGCGGGCGGTTCGTGTCGACCTGCGCGCTGGTGGTGCCCGGCGGCGTGGAGACCGTGGTGCGCGGCGAATGGCCCGGCGTGATCGGGCGGAAGCCGGTGGGCGACGGCGGTTTCGGCTACGACCCACTGTTCGTCCCGGAGGGCGGCGATGTCACCGCGGCCCAGTTGACGCCCGCGCAGAAGGACGCGATGTCGCATCGCGGCCGGGCGCTGGCCCAGTTGACGCCCGCGCTGGCTGCGCTGGCCGACGGCTGAGCGCGGGCCTGGGGTCAGACGCCGAAGTCCTGCTTGACCTGCTTGGCGTTGACGTGCTCGACGAAGAACGACAGCAGGGGGATGGTGCCCGCGAGCAGAGTGCCGACGGTGCGCAGGACCGGCCAGCGGACCTTGACCGCGAGGTCGGCGGTGAACAGCAGGTAGACGAAATACACCCAGCCGTGCACGACGGCGATCCAGCTGGGGGTCTGCACGTCGAAGCCGTACTTGGCGATCATCTCGCCGGTGAGCAGCAGCAGCCAGAGTCCGGTGATCCAGGCCAGCGCCCGGTAGCGCAGGAGCGCCGGACCGATTTTGGCGGCGTTCCCGGCAGCGGCCGGGGTCTCGGTGGTCTGGCTGGTCTCGGTGGAATTCTCGCTGGTGGTCAACCGGCGCTCCTCTCGCGGGTGGGCAGGCCTGCCGAACGGACCTGCTCATCGATGTCGTTGGCGTGCAGTTCGGCGAGGTACCGGTTGTACTCGGCGAGCACCGGGTCCTCGTCCCGAACGGCCTTGGGGCGCTCGGGCAGCAGACCCGCGGGCAGTTCTGTGGGAGCGATCGGTTTCGCGGCGCGCCCGGCTGCGGTGGGAGTGCGCCGGGGGGTCTCGTCCTCCGTTTCGTTCGCTTCACGCTCGAGCCGGACGAACCGGAAGTAGGCGAAGACGGCGAATCCCGCGAACAGCGGCCACTGCAGCGCGTATCCGAGATTCTGGCCGGTGCCGCTGGAGGACTCGTACCGTTCCCACTGCCACCAGGCCAGCGCCAGGCAGCCCAGCGCGGCCACGATCACCAACGCGATCAGGGCCGGGCGGTTGTGTGCCGAGCGGCGGGGTGAGGCGGACACGGCTTCTACGGTACCCGTTCTACTACGCGGGCCGTAGAACCAGGTACGTCGTCTCGCGCGCGCTGTGGCCACGATCATCGCGACGCGCGAGCGGACTGCGTCGGAGCAGGTCTTCAGCCGGTGCCGTCGAGCGCGCCACGCGCGGCGCTCACGCTCAGGAGTTCGGGCGTGCACAGCGGGCCGGGCACACGGTTGACGGGCACACGGTTGACGGGCACGGCAGCCTCCGTCGGCCTGGATGCCGCGCCGGACGGGGTCGAGTCCGGACCGCGCCCGAGCGGCGTCCGGCTCAGAACGAGTAGACGACGCCGGTCTTGCGTTCGGACTCGGCCCACAGTCGCTGCCAGAGCTCCCTGTTCTGCGACAGGCGGGTGGACGGCGCGGCCTTGACCGGCCCTTGGGTTCCGAACAGCCAGGTGGGCCCCCAGTAGACCTCGGGGTCGGCATCGGGCATGGTCGCGGCGAACAGCGTCGAGTGCGCTGCCTTGGCGGGTGAGTGTCCGATCAGCCGGATGAACGGTTTGGAGATGTAGTCGAGCGGGGTCTCGGTGTGGGCGAAGAGGTCGGTGGCCGAGACGCCGGGGTGCACACCGTAGGAGCGCTTGCGCGAGCCGGATTCGGCCAGTCGGCGCTGTAGTTCCCGCGCGAACATCAGATTGCACAGCTTGGACTGGGCGTAGGCGAGATTGCGCTGGTAGCGGCGGTTCTGGTAGTCGAGGTCGTCGATCCGCAGCTTCGGGGTCTGCTTGTGCGCGATGCTGGAGAGCGTGACCACCCGATCGGTCATCCGGTCCAGCAGCAGTCCGGTGAGCGCGAAGTGTCCGAGGTGGTTGACGCCCCATTGGGTTTCGAAACCGTCCTTGGTCCGCGAGAACGGGAGGTTCATCAGGCCCGCGTTGTTGATCAGGACGTCGATCTCGTCGCTGTCGTCGGCGAACTTGCGCACCGAGGCCAGGTCGGCCAGGTCCAGTTCGGCCACCCGGACGTCGCCGTCGATGGCCCCGGCGACCTCTTTCGCCTTGACCGGGTTGCGGCAGGCCATGATCACGGTCGCGCCCTTGGACGCCAGGACTTTCGTGGCGACGGCGCCCAGGCCGCCGTTCGCGCCGGTGATGACAAAGGTGCGTCCCGTCTGATCCGGGATCTCACTTGGTTTCCACGCCATGGGCCAACCTTACTTTGGAGTAAGTTTCGGGGGAAGGTTTCGACGGCATTCGGCATCGATCGTCTCAGACGCGAGAGTTCACGCCCCGGAACGCAGCCGCGACACGAGCTTCGCATCGTGCTCTGAGCCGCATATGTGATCCCTGTCGGTCTCAGATTTGCCATAAGTATGCGGGGTCCTGGTGGAGACCGCAAGAACGAAGTCGCTCGGTCTCCGCCTATGGGAATAGTCCGTGGTCGCCGGGATTTCGCTACGGTGAGAGATGTGACGGCGACAGCGGGTAGACAGTACGGCGGGCGTGCTGTCGCGGAGCGGAAGGCCGAGCGGCGCCTGCGGTTCCTCGACGCGGCCACCCGGATCTTCGCCGAACGCGGCTACGCGAACTGCTCGCTGGCCGACGTCTGCGCGGCCGCGGGCCTGTCCAAGCGGCAGTTCTACGAGGAGTTCCAGACCAGGGAAGACGTTCTGGTCGCCGCGTACGACCGGATCCAGGACGAGGCCGCCGCCGCCGTGCTCGCCCGGATCGGTGAACTCGACCCGCGGTTCGACCTGCCCGCCGCGATGACCGCCGTGGTGACGGCCTACCTCGAATCGATCGGTTCCGATCCCTATCGCGCGAAGGTCGCCTTCATCGAAGTGGTCGGGGTGAGCGACGGGATGGAGCGCCACCGTCGCGAACGCCGCCACGGCTGGGCGTCGGTGCTGGAGTCTCATGTGGTGCCGGTCGTGGCGCCGGGCTCGAGGGTGCGCGGCGCGCCGGGGTGGGGTGCGAGCGCTTTGATCGGCGCGATCAACGGCTTGGCGCACGAGTGGGTACTCGCCGATCCGCGTCCGACGGCGGCCGAGCTCGTCGATCTGCTCGTCCCGATCGCCATGGCGTTGATCGAGCGGCCGCGGGAGAGCTAATCGCGGACGGCGTAGTCGCCGATCGCTTGCTCCAGCGTGTCGAACGCGCTGCCGATGTATTCGGTGAGGGCGGTGGCGATGCGGTCGCCGGATTCGCCGTCGAGCGTGCGGCGCAGGGTCTCATCGAACAGGACGCGATGCACGCCGCCGAGCAGCGCGGCCGCGACGCGAGGTGTGATGTCGGTGGCCGCGGCGCTCGTTTCCGCCGCGAGGGTGGTGGCCAGCGCCTGTTCACGCTCGTCGTGGAACTCGCGCAGCCGGGCCGTCAGCGCGGGGCTGTCGGTGATCATGCGGGCGAATTCGGGCCCGGAGAAGCCCACCACCGGATCTTGCCGGGCCACGGCGGCCAGGTAGTCCCGCCGTAGCGCGGCGAGCGCCGACTCGCCGGACGCGCGCTCGCGCACGACGCGGGCGAGCTGGTCGACGAACACCTCGTGCAGGTCCAGTGCGAGATCTTCCTTGCGAGGGAAGTAGTTGGTGACCGTCATCTTCGCGACCTGCGCGGCGGCGGCGACGTCGGCGATCGTCACCTTGTCGAAGCCGTGTTCCAGGAACAGCGCGGTCGCGTGATGGGAGATGTTCTCCCTGGTCTGCTGCTTTTTCTTGGCCCGGAGCCCGAGGTCGGCTGTGCTCATGTCATCACCATAGCTGAACCCGACATAAAAATGCTCTTGACATATTTTTATGCTCATTCTAAGTTTGTGTTCGTCATCGGAACGAAGGAGCGGCAGCACCATGAACCACGGACTTGTCGAAGCGACCCCGACCCGCATCAGCTCCACCCTCGACCGAAAGGGATCAGCCACCATGGCCGACAAGACCACCGCGCATTCCGTCCTCGAAACCGCGATTCGCCTGCTCCGCACCGAAGGGGACGACATGAGCGGTGCTGCCCGCGACGTGGCCGCGGCCCGCGTCACCCCGCCCGTTCGGCCCTACCCGAGCGCAGTGCGCCGAGGGCGACGGGACACCGAGCCGATTCGGTCCACCACGGGTTATCGCGCCAAGCCGCAACGCCCGCTGCGCATCCCGGGGCGCGGCTGACCTCCCCTCAACCCCGTTCGGCGGCGTGTTCGCCGCGCCGCCGAACGGTCCGCTTCACCAGGAAGGACGTTCCGTGACCGAACTGTGCACCCGCCCTACCCGCTTCCCCGGCGCCGTCAGCGCCGACCCGATCAAGGATTACCTGCGGCTCATCGGCCGCACCCCACTGCTCACCGCCGCGCAGGAGTTCGAGCTCGGCGAGCGGATCGAGGCCGGCGAGCAAGCCGCTGCGCGCTTGGCGGCCGGTACCGAGGTCGATGCGCTGGAGCGCGGCCGATTGCGTCGCCGGATCGCGGACGGCGAACGCGCCAGAGCGCACATGGTCGAGGCCAACTTGCGCTTGGTCGTCTCGATCGCCAAGCGGTATCCGACGCCCACGGGCATGTCGCTGCTGGACTTGGTGCAGGAAGGCACGCTCGGCATGATGCGCGCGGTGGAGAAGTTCGACCACCGGCGCGGGCTGAAGTTCTCCACGTACGCGACCTGGTGGATCAAGCAGTCGATCGGTCGAGCACTGGCCGATCAGAGTCGCACGATCCGGATACCGGTGCACGTCGTCGAGGTGCTCAACCGGCTGAACCGCACGCAGCGGGCGCTGGCTCAGCGGCTGGGGCGCGCGGGGACGGTCGCGGAGCTCGCCGCGGAGCTGGAACTGCCGGCGGGGAAGGTGCGCGAGCTGCTCGACCTCGCCCGCGAACCGCTGTCGCTGCACACCCCGATCGGCGACGATGCCACCGAGTTCGGTGAGCTCATCGCCGACACCGCGCCGGACCCCTCCGATTCGGTGGCCGCGTCGGCGCTGCGCGCCCAGCTCGACCGGGCGCTCGGCACGTTGACGGCACGGGAGGCCGAAGTGCTCGCGTCGCGCTACGGCCTGGCCGGCGCGGAACCGAAGACACTCGAAGAGGTCGGCAAGACCTACGGCGTGTCTCGCGAACGTGCTCGGCAAATCGAGGCCAAGGGCCTGGCGAAACTGCGGCAGCCTGCGCGGCTCGAGGCGCTGGAGGGCCTTCTCGGCTGATTCGCTGTTGTGTCGCTGGATATCCATCCAAGCGGCAGAGTCCCATACTGGGCTGATGGCTGGTTCGGTAGCTGTGGCCGCGGACCCGGTTGCCCCGATGGGCAGGGCCAAGACCAACATCGTCTTCGGCACGATCGTGCTCGGCATGCTGATGGCGGCGCTGGACCAGACCATCGTGTCCACCGCGCTGCCCACCATCGTGGCCGATCTCGGCGGTGCGGGGCACATGGCCTGGGTGGTCACGTCGTATCTGCTCGCCGAGGCGGTGGCGACGGCGCTGGCGGGCAAGCTCGGCGATCTGTTCGGCCGCAAGCTGGTATTCCAGGTCAGCGCGGTGATCTTCATCGTCGGGTCGATGATCGCGGGCTTGGCGAACGGCATGCTGTTGCTGGTCGCCGCCCGCGGCATCCAGGGCTTCGGCGCCGGTGGACTGATGGTCACCTCGATGGCGCTGATCGCCGACATCATTCCGCTGCGGCAGCGTGGCAAGTACCAGGGCGCACTCGGGGCGGTGTTCGGCGTGACCACGGTGATCGGTCCGACGCTGGGCGGCCTGTTCACCGACCACGCCAGTTGGCGCTGGTGCTTCTACATCAACGTGCCGGTCGCCGTTGTCATGATCGCGTTGGCGGCGCGCACCATCCCCCGGGTGCGGGCCGCGGCCAGGCCGATCATCGACTACGCGGGCATCGGTCTGGTGGCGCTGGGCGTCTCCTGCTTGATCCTCGGATTGGAATGGGGTGGGGAGCAATACGCGTGGGGTTCGCCGACAATCATCGGCCTGTTCGCCGGGGCGGTGATCCTGCTGGCCGGGTTCGTGGCGGTGGAGTCGCGAGCCGCCGAACCGATGCTGCCGATGGGGTTGTTCCGCAGCCGGGTATTCACGGTGTGCTCGATCCTCAGCTTCATCGTCGGCTTCGCGATGCTCGGCTCGCTGACCTACCTACCCGCCTATCTGCAATACGTGGACGGGGTTTCGGCCACCATGTCCGGCGTGCGCACCCTGCCGCTGGTGGCAGGCCTGTTCGCCACGTCGATCCTGTCCGGACAGGTGGTCGGCAAGACCGGACGCTACCGGTACTTCCCGATCGCGGGCACGCTGGTCATGGCACTCGGGCTGTACCTGATGTCGACCATGGGCCGGACCACCAGCACTTGGCTGGAGTCGCTGTACATGCTGATCCTGGGTCTCGGCATCGGCCTGGCCATGCAGGTGCTCACCATCGTCGTGCAGAACACCGTGCCCTACGCCCAGCTGGGCACCGCCACCTCCGGGGTCACCTTCTTCCGCACGCTCGGGAGCGCCTTCGGCACAGCCGTTTTCGGCACCCTGTACAGCAACGAGATCGGTCCCGCGCTCGCCGATGCCCTGACTCGCTCGCGTGTGGTGCCGCCGGAGGTCGCGGCGGACCCGCAGGCGTTGCGCGCACTGCCCGCCGAGCAGTCGGCTCCCCTCATCGACGCGTACGCGGACTCCATCGCTCACGTGTTCTTCTGGGTCGTACCGGTCGCGCTGGCCGGATTCGTGATCGCGTGGCTGCTGCCCGAAG
Organism: Nocardia asteroides; assembly: GCA_019930625.1. Taxonomy (NCBI): domain Bacteria; kingdom Bacillati; phylum Actinomycetota; class Actinomycetes; order Mycobacteriales; family Nocardiaceae; genus Nocardia; species Nocardia asteroides. The sequence goes on along the minus strand of CP082844.1, from coordinate 487,147 downwards.
TGCCGCTGCGCGACAGCGCGCGAGCGGGCGCGGGCGATGTGGGCGAAGGGTTCTCGGTGCCCGACTCACCGGATCGGTTGGTGCAACTGGAACGGGCTATCGCGGGCACCATGCGCGGGGCGGGAGCCGAGCACCCGATCGGCCCGCGCATCCTCGCCGAGGCCGACAGCGACCTGACGCGTGGGGAGGCATGGGCGCTGGGACAGGTGTATCTGCGCGACCGGGTGATCGGTGCGGCGACGCTGGCCGAGATAGCGCGGGCGCACCGGTTGCCCGACGAGGTGATCGAACCGATCTACGACCAGGTCGGCGCGGAGGGGTATCTGACGCGCGAGGGCGAACGGTTGCGGCTCACCGACTCCGGCGCGGCCGAGATCGATCGGATCAAGGCCGCTTGGCGGCGCTGGCTCGACAGCAGGCTCGACGATTGGAACGAAGCCGATCCCGCCGACCGCGCCCTGCTGGACCAGGCGCTGACGAACATCGCCACGAAATTGCTGGAAGACCACACGCGCGAGCAGGAAACGGTGCCCGCCTGAGCGCTTGCGCCCGAATACTCGCACACGTATATTCGTGAACGAGTAGGGAGGCGCCGCTATGAAGAAACGCAAGGTGGACAACCTGCTGGCGCTCGCGGTGCTGTCGGTGATCATCGAGCGTCCGATGCACCGCTACGAGATCGCGCAGACCTTGCGCGAGCGGGGCAAGGACCAGGACATGGCGATCAAGTGGGGCTCGCTCTACACGGTCGTGCAGAACATGGCCAAGGTCGGTTTCCTCGAAGTGGTCGGCAGCGAACGGGCCGGTGCGCGGCCGGAGCGGGTGATCTACCGGATCACCGACGCGGGCCGCGCCGAGATGGCCGATTGGACCAGGGAACTGCTGTCGACTCCCGAGCAGGAACATCATCGGTTCGTCGCGGGCCTGTCCATTCTCGCGGTGCTCCCGCCCGCCGAAGTGGTCGACCTGCTCGGCACGCGCCTCGAAGCGCTGAAACGGACGATCGAGCGCCTGCGCGGTGAACTCGACGGCTTGGCGGGCACGCTGCCTCGCCTGTTCATCGTCGAGTCCGAGTTCGCGCTCACGATGCTGGAAGCCGAGGCGGCATGGACGCGTTCGCTGCGCGACGAGCTGACCGGGGGCACCTTCCCGGGGCTGGAGCAGTGGCGCGCGTGGCACGACCGCGGCATGCCGCCATCCGAGGTCACCGAACTGGTGGAGAGGGGGATGGCCGAGAACTAATGCCGGAAATCGGGCCCGGCGAGGTGCGGCAACACCGCCGCCGGGCCCGATCGAAACAGTCTCGAACCGCGCCCGCGAACGCGCACCCGGCTACAAGGCTGGCAACCACAGGATAACCGGGTGGGTGACGCGCGTCGGTTCGGGAACCGAAACCCCGTATCGCACGAATCCTGGAGACACCCATGTCCGAAACACGTACCGCCCTGGTGATCGGTGGCGGAATCGCCGGCCCCGTGGTCGCGACCGCCCTGCGCAAAGCGGGCATCGAAGCTCGCGTCTACGAGGCTTATCCCGGCCCTTCCTATGGCATAGGCAGCGGGCTCGCCCTCGCGCCCAACGGCATCGCCGCCCTCGACATCATCGGAGCGGGCGACCCCGTCCGTGCGATCGCGCAACCGGTGTCGAAGATGAACATGGCGGTTGGAGACAAGGTGCTCGCATTGCCCGGCCTCGCCGATGTGCCTCCCCTCCAACTGGTCGATCGCAGCGAATTGCACCAAACGCTGCACCGGCACGCGGTCGCCGCGGGGGTGCCGTTCGAGTACGACAAGCGCCTGGTCGATGTAGGTGAGCGGGAGACGGGCATCGTCGCCCGGTTCGCCGACGGCAGCACGGCCACCGCCGACGTGCTGATCGGCGCGGACGGCATCCGCTCGACGGTGCGCACGTTGATCGACCCGGACGCGCCGGGCCCCGCCTACACCGGCATGCTGGGTTTCGGTGCGATCACCGAGTGCGCCGCCGACCTCGCGCCCGACACGATGACTTTCGCGTTCGGCAAGCGGGCGTACTACCTGTACTGGCCGGTCGGCGACGGCCGTGTCGCGTGGGGAGCGAACCTGCCGCACAAGGAGTATCTGTCGCTCACCGCGGCGCGGGCGATCCCGAACGCACACTGGTTGGAGATCCTGCGCGAGACCTACCGCGATGACACCCCTGGCGGCGAGTTGGCCCGCCGTACCACCGAGGAAGAGCTGGAAGTGACCGGCGCGCTGCACATCATGCCGCCGGTGCCGCACTGGTATCGCGGACGGATGGTACTGGTGGGCGACGCGGTGCACGCCCCGTCCAACAGTTCCGGCCAAGGCGCGTCGCTGGCGATCGAGAGCGCCGTGCAGCTGGCCCGCTGCCTGCGTGATCTGCCCGCCCCGGAGGCGTTCGCCGTCTACGAGCGCTTGCGGCGCGACCGTGTGGAGGGTATCGCCGCTCGCGCCGCGAAGATCAATCACAGCAAGACGCCGGGGCCGGTGGCGCGCAGAGTAATGCGGCTGCTCATGCCGCTCATGGCCAAGACCGTGATGAAACCGGAGAAGACCATGGGACCCGAGCAGCGCTACCGCATCGATTGGGACGCGCCGGCCGACAGCGAGCTCGCGGCGGCCTAGGAGCACCGAGAACGCCCGCCGGTCCGGCCGATCGGCTGGACGGCCCGTTCCTGCGCGACTCGCGTCAGCGGAAGAATAGAATTTCGCTGTGAGCGATAGGGATTCCGATGGGAATGTCGATCTGAACCAACTGCGCACGTTCTTGGCCGTACACCGGGCCGGATCGATCACCGCGGGAGCGCGGCTGGTCGGGCTGTCCCAGCCGACGGTAACCGGGCAATTGCAGGCGTTGGAGAAGCGGCTCGGCGCGCGACTGTTCGAGCGACTGCCGCGCGGCGTGTCGCCGACCGCGGCGGCGACCGAGTTGGCGGCGCGCGTCGCCGCGCCCCTGGACGCGCTGGACACCGTAGCGGGCCCGGACCACCGTGCCGAGCCCACGCCCCAGCCCGCCGTGCGGCTGGCCGGGCCCGCCGAGTTCCTCGCGGTCCACGCGCTCCCGGCGCTCGCGCCGCTGGTCGATCGGGGCGTGCGGCTGGCGGTCGCCGCCGGGCTGTCCGACGATCTGCTCGGCGGCCTGCGCGCGGGACACTTCGACCTGGTGGTGTCGACCGTCCGCCCTCGAGGCCGGACAGTGGTCGCCGAACCACTGTGCGACGAGGAATTCGTGCTCGTCGCCGCGCCGCCGATCGCCGCGCGAGTCGACGGCGAGCTGTCGCGGGCCAAGGGCCCGGCCGCACTGTCCGGTATCCCACTGGTCAGCTACGCCCCAGACCTGCCGATCCTGCGGCGGTACTGGCGGCACGTCTTCGGTGTCCGGCTCGCCGCCGAGGCCGCGGTCGTCGTCTCCGACCTACGCGCGGTGGCTTCGGCGGTCGCGGCGGGCGCGGGGATCAGCGTGCTGCCGCGCTATCTCTGTGCCGCCGAACTGGATTCCGGAGCGCTTGTCACGCTGCTGGAACCGGACGACCCGCCGATCAACACGGCGTTCCTGGTGCGTCGTCCCGGTCCCGCCGCCCGCTCGCACGTCGAGCTGGTCTATCGCCGGCTGCTCGCGGCGGCGCGGGGCTGGTGAGCGCCATCCGGCTCAGCGCCGTGCCGCGCGGTCGCGCAGGATGCGCGCGGTCTGCTCGTCACCGGGCAGGAACGCCTCGAGCTGCAACTCCGCGAGCGTGACGTCGACGGCGGTCGCGAACGAAGTGAGTGTGGTGATCAAACGCAATTCGCCTTCAGCGCAGCGCAGGCGCAACGGCACCGCGAAACCGAGGTGGTCCGGACCGGGATCGGCCTGCGGTAGATAGGTTTCCAGCTCTTCGACGAGTTCGTCCAAGGCTGGATCGGGGCTGCGTGCCATCCGGTTGCGCAGCGCCTCGGTGATATGTTTCCCCCATTCCGGCAGGTTGAGCACGCGGGCGGCCAAGCCGTCCGGGTGCAGCGCGAGCCGGAGCACGTTGACCGGCGGCTCCAGCAACCAGGGGGCGGCCCCCTCGGTGAGCACGTCGAAGGCGGCGTTGGCGGCGACCAGGATGCCGTAGGGCTGTACGACCAGCGCCGGGTAGGGCTGATGGCCGTCCAGGATGGCGCGCAACGCCTCCAGCACCGGCGCCAATTCCCGGGTGTCGAGTTCCGTTTCGGGAAAGATCGGCGCGAATCCCGCGGCCAGCAGTAGTCCGTTGCGCTCACGCAGCGACAACTCCAGTGATTCGGCCAGTCGCACCACCATGGTGCGTCCCGGACGTGAGCGGCCCTGCTCCAGGAAGCTCAGATGCCGCTGCGTGGTGTCGGCGCGGATCGCGAGGTCGAGCTGGCTGACCCGGCGCAGCGTCCGCCAATGCTCGAGCTGCCGGGCGAACCCGGTGGACTCGGTCGCCGTCGTCATAGCAGCAGTATCGGGCGCTGCGCTGTCGCTCGCCATACCCTGCGGGGAATCGCACACGCTTCGGACGAGGACGAAACTCTGCCGCATGAGCAATGAACTCGATGAGCAGGAACTCGCGCGTTTCGCCGAACAGTACGTCGCGTTGTGGAACGAGCCCGACGCCGCGGCCAGGCGCGAGCGGATCCGGCGGCTGTGGTCCGAAGACGGGGCGCAAGTACTGGTGGACCCACCGGAGGCGATGCGTGAGGCGCTGGCCGCGCTGTCCTTCCCGATCCCGACCGTGGAGATCCGGGGTCACGAGGCGCTCGCCAAGCGCGTCGACCGCGCGTACGACGAGTTCGTCGCCTCCGGCGAGCACCTGTTCGCGTCGAAGGAGCCCGCGGTGCTGCTGTCGGTGAACCTGATCGGGCTCACCTGGCACATGGTGACCCATGCCGACGGCGCCGTCGTCGGCGGTGGTTACGACGTCATCGCGCTCGACGACGACGGCCGGATCCGATGGGACCACCAGTACATCGGCGTCGCGTGACGAACGCCGTCACTTACCGTTCGGAGCCGTGACGTCGCAAATCCGTGCGGTCGGGCGCGTACGGCATGATCCGTTCGGAAGGTGGCGTTCGAGTTCCGTGCGGCTCAGGGGCAGGCGGTCAGAACTCGCACCATGGCGTCTTTCTCCGCCGGGGTGACCCAGAGCTGGTAGGCCGCCTTCACCTGGATTTGCCTCGTCAGATACGCGCAGTGGTAACCCTTGACCGGTGGCAGCCACTCGGCCGCGTCGGAGTCGCTCTTGGACTGGTTGGTGGGCCCGTCGACGGCTTGCAGGTTCAGCGGATCGTTGGCCAGGTCACGGCGGCGCTCGGCGGAAAGTTGTTGTGCGCCTTTCTGCCAGGCGTCCGAGAGCGCGACGACGTGATCGATCTGCACGTCGTCGGAAGACCTTGTGCCGCGCTTGAAGTTGATGGTCTTACCGGTATAGGGGTCGGCGAGCGTACCGGTGGAGACGATGCACTTGCCCGATTTGAAGGTCTCGTCGGTGAGGTCGCGCTGGAGAATGTCGTTGCGGGTGTCGCAGCCGTTGTTGCCCCCGGGCACCGACACATTGTCCGACCAGGGCGGCCCGAATTCGTCGCGGCTGTAGCCGGTTCTGGGCGCGCGCTCGGCGACGCGCAGGGAGTTCAAGAGGGCGAGGGCGTCGCGACCGGGGATCGGGGCGGGCGCGTCGGCGCAGGCCCGGCCGCCGGGACCACATTCCACCGCCGTCGATTCGCTGGGCCGAATGGAAGAGCAGGAGAGCAGTCCGGCGGAAGCCGCGACCGTTACGCCGATCAGAGCCAACCGCTGCGCTGTGGACTTCATCGCACTCCCTAACGCCGAACCCCAGTGAAACTGTAACCGGCGTCAACGTATCCAGTGCCGGGGTTCGCACAACCGAACGGCGCGTATGAGATTCGGCACAGCTGTGGGATAGCGGCGGCAGGCCAGGGCTGGTGGGCAGAAGAGTGGGGCCGCCCCCGAATCGCCGTGCCGGCGCCGATTCGGGGGCGGTTTATCACGAGGAGGCCTGGGGAGCCGCGCGGTTGTGCGGATGGTTGTCCACTCCGAAAACCGCACTGGGACGACACCACGGGGCTGATGAGGGGGAGGTCCCGAGGTGTCGAGCCGCGCCTGCTCCGGACTCACTCGTGATGATCAGGGGTGATCGGGATCCGGTCCCGGTGACCAGGGGAGATACCTCTCCGTGGACGTCGGCACGAGTCTCGATCACGCTTGGTTCTACGTATCAGAACAGTAGATATGTGCGGTGTAGATTGGCAAGTTCGTTCCCAAGGTCCGGAAAATTTCTCAGCCGATCTTCAGTTTCGGCCATGCAACTACTGCATGAGTACGGATGTTTCCGTGGGATGACGGCGCGGTCGGGACCGAAAGATGTGACCATGCTCACGGGGGGACCGGTCACAGGCAGCGGAGATCGCGTGTCGAAACGGATGCAGGCGAGCAATTCCGCCACCCGAAAGGACCGCATCATGCCCACCGTCGACGTACTCGACTCGTTCCTCAGCTACCGCGACACCGGCGTGGGGGAGACCCCCGTGGTGTTCCTGCACGGCAATCCGACCTCGTCCTATCTATGGCGCAATGTGATTCCGCATGTCGCGGACCGGACCAGAGCACTGGCGCCGGACCTGATCGGGATGGGGGAGTCGGGTAAGCCGGACAGCGGCTACCGATTCACCGATCACGCCGCCTATCTGGACGGCTGGTTCGACGCGCTCGGCTTGGACCAGGTGGTGCTGGTCGGGCACGACTGGGGCGGCGCGCTCGGCATGGACTGGGCCGCTCGGCATCCGGATCGCGTGCGCGGCATCGCGCTGATCGAGACGTTCCTGCGGCCGATGCGCTGGGAGGAGTTGCCTTCGCTCGGCGCCGAACTGTTCCGGAAGTTCCGCTCCGCCGAAGGAGAGCGAATGATATTGGAGGAGAACACTTTCATCGAGTTCAACCTGCCGAAGGGCGTCGCCGACCTGGCGGCCGAGGACCACGACGTGTACCGGGCGCCGTATCCGACTCCGGCATCGCGCAAGCCGCTGCTGGTATGGCCGCGGGAGTTCCCCCTGGACGGAGAACCCGCCGACGTGGTGGCACTGGTCCGGAACTACGGCGTGTGGGCCGCCGCGACACCGGACGTGCCCAAACTGTTGATGGCGCTGGAGAACGGCGTAGGGCTGGGATCGGCGGAAGTGATCGACTGGGCCGCGAACGCCTTCGCGAGCGCCGAGGTCGCGCCGATCGGCCCGGCGGGCCACCACGCGCCGGAGGACCGGCCGGAGGAGATCGGCCGGGCGGTCGCGCGGTGGCTCGACCGGCACGCCCTGATCGCAGCGGCTGCCCGGTCGTGACCGCGCCCGCGGTGTGACCCGGCGGCGCTTGCGCCGACCGTGACGCGGGCCGAATGATGGCCGGATGAGCACTGAGCACGACCGGGTCGCGGCGGAGGAGAAGGCCATGGTCGCCCGCGCGGTCGCGGGCGACCGGGACGCCGTCACCCAGGTGGTGCGCCTGCTACAGGACCCGCTCTACCGGCTGGCCCTGCGCATGGTCTGGCGGCCCGCGGAGGCCGAGGACGCGACGCAGGACATCATGGTGCGCGTCCTCGACCATCTGCACACCTGGCGCGCCGAGGCTCGGCTGCTCACCTGGGCCTACCGCATCGGCGTCAACTATCTGCTGAATCTGCGGCGGCAGACCCCGCAGGAGGCCGCGCAACTGAGCCTGGACGCCTACCGGGACGGGCTGGCGGACGGATTGTCCGAGGCGGACTATCGCGGACCGGAAGCGGTGCTTCTGACCGCCGAGGTGCGGCTCACCTGTAGTCAGGGCATGCTGCAATGCCTGGCCCGCGACGAACGGATCGCCTTCGTGCTCGGCGACGTGTTCGAACTGAGCTCGACCGAAGCCGCCTGGATCCTCGGCATCACCCCCGCCGCCTATCGAAAGCGATTGCAGCGAGCGAAGAAACGACTAGGGAACTTCCTGAACGCGACCTGCGGCCTGGTCGACCCGGCGGCGTTCTGCCGCTGTTCGCGCCGAGTGGACCGAGCACTCGCTCTCGGGCGCGTCGACCGGCGTACACCGGTGTACGCGCGCCATCCGGTCAGCGTGGGTGGCCGCACCGCGGCCGAGGCAGAACAGCAGATGATCCGGTTGCACGACGCCGCTTCGGTGCTGCGTGCCCATCCGGATTACGCCGCACCGCAGGCGAAGATGGACGCGATCGCGGGGCTGCTCGGTTCCGGACGCTTCCCCTTGCTCGACGGGGCCTGACCCGCGTTCGGCTGCGGCTCATTCCTCGTCGGCGGGCTGGGCGGTCGGGGGGATTCCGGTGTCGAGGAAGCGGATGAGCCGATCGATGCGTGCCGTGTGGTCGACACAGCGCTCCAAGTGGTGCCCCAGCAACGCGATATCCATCGCCACTTCGGTGGATGGCTGGGACGCTTGGTCGCGCAGCGCGGAATCGAGTCGCTCGTGCAGGGTTTCCATCGGGCGTCCGGGGGGCGTCTGCTCGGACAGCGCTTGGTGACCCGCGACCGCCTGCCCCGCCAACGCGGTGCGCTCGGCCGCCAGCTTGCCCATCGCGGCCAGGATGTCCAGGATGGGTTGCCGCGCCACGTGTCCGGGATGACTCTGGTACACCTTGTCGGCGACCCGGCTGACGAGCCAGCCGATGCGGGACAGTTCACCGGCGATCTGGATCGCGGTTACCACGTGCCGTAGGTCGCGCGCCACCGGCGCCTGTAACGCCAGCAGCACCACGGTGCGCGCCTCGCACGCGCCGTACATCTTCTGCAACTGCTCGTCGAGTGCGAAGACCTCGTAGGTCGCGGTGAGGTCGGCGTCGACGAGCGCGTCGGTGACACGCTCGACGGCGTCGTGGGCGAGCGTGCACATCAGCGTCAGATCATTCGTCAACGCGATGAGCTCGGCAGTGAACTGGGTGCGCACCGCCAAATTCTCACCTATCGACGGGCACGGGGTCGATTCCTTGCCGGATGTTCTTCTATAACGACATCGACTCGGCGCCCGCGGCGATCGACTACGCCGCGCGGAGGATCGAGTCTTTGCGGCCGCTGCGCGTAAAACGCAGTTCCGCCCGTGGTTTCGCGCCCTCACACCGGTCGGGCCGACGCGCGAATGCGACGTCTCCGCTCGGGCCCGGCTCTCGGAATCGTGCTGGTCGCCGCATAGTCAGGCGGAGCCTCGAGAGATATTGCCGCGCTGCATATCAGTGTCGAAGATCACAGAGATGTTGGTGTGTATGGCAACTCGCCTATCTGCTCGAGCAGGTCTCCCGAGCCCGGCGCGGTCGCTCGGACGGCCGATACCGCGTGATACCGCGGGCGTCGCGTCCGGTGTTCGGCGCCTGTACATGCGCGTGCCGGTGCCCTGCTCGACGCCCGAATCGCCCAGGCCGCGAAGCCCACCCACCAGTGCCGCCGGTGTTACCGTCGCGGCATGCCGAACTTGCGCGATATGCAGCATCGGGTGGTGACGGCGTTGCAGCGCCGGGTCGGCAACCCGATCCTCCGCACACTGCCCGGACAGACCCTGTTGGAAACCACCGGCCGGATCAGCGGGCAGCCGCGGATCACCCCGATCGGCGGACGAAAGGTCGGGCGGGAATTCTGGCTGGTCTCGGAGTTCGGCGAGCGGTCGCAGTACGTCCGGAACATCAAGGCCGACAATCGGGTCCGGCTGCGGCTGCACGGCCGCTGGCACACGGGCACCGCGCACCTGTTGCCGGACGACGATCCGCGTGCCCGCCTGGTCGCGTTGCCGCGCGCCAACAGCGCGGCCGTCCGGTTGGTCGGCACCGATCTGCTCAGCTTGCGCATCGATCTGGACGATTGAGCCCGCGGCCGGGTGGCGGAGATTGATCACCCGACCAGGATGCGGATAATTTGCTGGGACGATGGTGGGCATGATCCGTGTGTTGCTTGCCCGCTGGACCGTACTCGTACCACTCCTCGCAGTCCTCGCCCTCGCGGCGACGTGGGGCCGAAGTCTGCCCGGTGTGACGGTGACGATCGTGGTGCTGGCGTTGATCGGGGCGGTGCTCGCCGCGGTGCACCACGCGGAGGTGGTCGCGCTCCGGGTCGGTGAACCGTTCGGCTCCCTGGTACTCGCGGTCGCGGTGACAGTGATCGAGGTCGCGCTCATCCTCACACTGATGAGCCAGGGCGGCGACAAGACCGCCACTCTGGCTCGCGACACGGTCTTCGCCGCGGTGATGATCACCTGCAACGGCATCTTCGGTCTTTGCCTGCTCGTGGGAGCCCTGCGGCGGCGAGTGGCCGTGTTCAACGCCGAAGGCACCGGAGCGGCGCTGGCCACCGTGGCGACGCTGGCCACGCTCAGCCTGGTGCTGCCGACCTTCACCACGAGCAAGCCCGGTCCGGAGTTCTCGCCCGCGCAGCTGGCCTTCGCCGCGGTGGCCTCGCTCGCGCTGTACGGGTTGTTCGTGATGGTGCAGACCGTGCGTCATCCGGACGACTTCCTGCCGGTCGAGGCGGACGGCGTGGTCACCGAGAGTGACGAGCACGCCGAGTCCCCCAGCGTGCGCGCAGCGGTGGCCGCTCTCGCTCTGCTGCTGATCGCCTTGATCTGCGTGGTGGGTCTGGCGAAGGTGGTCTCGCCCGCCGTCGAGACGGCCGTCGAATCGGCGGGTCTACCGCAATCGGCGGTCGGGGTGGTGATCGCGCTGCTGGTGCTGCTGCCAGAGACGCTGGCCGCGGTACGGGCAGCGCGCCGCGATCAGGTGCAGATCGGTCTCAATCTGGCGCTGGGTTCGGCCATGGCCAGCATCGGCCTGACCATCCCGGCGATCGCCGTGGCGAGCATCTGGCTGGAGGGCCCTCTGGTACTGGGTCTCGGCTCGACCCAGATGGTTCTGCTGGCCCTCACCGTCGTGGTGGGCGGGCTGACGGTGGTTCCGGGGCGGGCGACACTGCTGCAAGGCGGCGTCCATCTGGCGGTGTTCGCGGCGTTCGTGGGTCTCGCCGCCAGCCCCTAGGTGGAAACCACCATCACCGGACCCGCTGCGGAGCGCGACAGTCAGCGCGGGTGCTGGGCCGCGTACCTCGCGCGCTCCCGGGCTCGGCGCTGGGCTCGCCGCGCATTCTCCAGATCGGCGGGCAACCCGTGCTTCGCGAGCCGGTGCGCGCGGTTCATCGGCATGAAAGCGACGGTGTAGAACAGGGCCAGCAGCAGCGCGAGCAGGACCATGGCGCCGCGCAGCCACAGTTCGCCGGGGAACAGCAGGAATGCCGCGAACAGCGGTGTGAAGGGCACCATCCCGCGCAGAACGTGCCTGGCGGCGGCGAATCTGCCGGTCAAGTCGTCGCGTACCCATTCGCGCATCGAATCGGGCAGACGTCGTCCGAGGGCATAGCCGATCCACTGGATCGGACCGGGCCGTCGCCGCTCTCGGGTCATGCCTGGGCTCCTCGGTGAGGGGACAGGGCGTCGGGCTCGGTGAGCACCGACCGGCGGGCCGCCTCGTTCACCCGGGTGAGGGCTTCGCGCAACTCCTCGAGGTCGGCCAGGGTGACGCCGAGGCGGCGCACGACGGCGGGCGGGATGCGCTCGGCTCGCGCGCGCAGTTCGGCCCCGGCCGGGGTCAGATTCACCACCAGGTTGCGCTCGTCGCGGTTGTCTCGTTCGCGGCTGATCAGCCCGGCGGCTTCGAGGCGTTTGAGCAGCGGCGACAGGGTGGGTGAGTCCAGCTGGACGGCCTCGGCGATCGCTTTGACCGACATCGGCGCCTCGCCCCACAGCGCGAGCATCACCAGATATTGCGGGTGGGTGAGGCCGAGCGGCTCCAGCAGCGGCCGGTAGACGGCCAGCACCGCGCGGTTCGCCACCGCCAGCGCGAAGCAAACCTGCCGATCCAAACGCAGGGGATCGTCGATCTCGCTCTCCATCGAGCCTCCTTGGTCCGCATTCAAGTTATCGCATGAACAGTTAGTGCGTTAATCAATGTGTGCGACATCTCGGCCGCGAGAACCCGGTTCCGGGGCGGCTGCTCGATACCGTGAAGTTCATGCACAACGACGCGGATCCGCTACGCATCGAGGAATTGGACGCGGTCCGTGGTTTCGCCCTGTGCGGAATCCTGGTGGTGAACATCTGGCGGATCACCGGGATGGCGGCGACGGATGGGTCGGGGGTGATGCATCCGATCCGGCATGTGCTGTCGGTGGTGTTCGAGGGGCGGTTCTTCCCGATGTTGGCGTTCTTGTTCGGGATCGGCTTCGCCTTGCTCTTGGACAAGGCGGCGGAGTGCGGCGAGCGCCCGCGATTGGTCCTGATCCGGCGCCTGCTCGCGCTCGGGGTCATCGGCCTGGTCCATCAGTACTTCCAGCCGGGGGAGGCGCTGCTGCCGTACGCGCTGGCCGGGCTGGTGGTCCTGTTGCCCGCGTCGGCGCTGCCGAACTGGGTGGTGCTGGTGGCGGGCCTGGCCGGCACCTTCGGCGTAGCGCTGGCACTGGGCGGTGGGCTGGCCCTGGCGCCCGGGTTGTTCCTGCTCGGCCTCGCCACCGCTCGCGCCGGGATTGTGGACACTCTGGACGAGCGGGGGCTGCAGATCGCTGTGGTCTTCGCCCTCGCCTTGCCCGCCGCGATACTGGCGGGCAGGTGGGAGTACCGCACGCCGTATCTCGAATTGTGGTCCACCCCGGCCATCGCGGTGGCGGGCCTATTGGGCGCGCTGGCCTATTCCACCGGGCTGCTGCTGTTGCTGCGCATCGAGCCGGGTCAGGTGCTGGCGGAGGTGTTGCGGCCGCTGGGGCGCATGGCTTTGAGCAATTACGTCGGCGCAACCGCTGTGATCCTGCTCGCCGCACCGCGTCTGGGGTTGTCCGGCTCCGACGACTACGCGACGGTTCTGGGGTCGGCGGTCGCGATCATCGTGGTGCAGGCGGCGCTGAGTGCCCTGTGGCTGCGGCTGTTCGAGTACGGCCCACTGGAATGGGTGTGGCGCTGCGTCACCTGGTGGACGGTGGTGCCGATCCGGCGGGTGCGGATGCCGAGCCGTCCGTACTGATCTCGCGAGGTCACGGGACCACCTGTGTCCCCGCGAACGCGGCACGCGTCACGAAACAGTGGCTAGCAGTCGTCTCGCTCCCGTGCCGCGGCCTGCGGTTCGGCGAGCAGGTGGCCGAACTCGTGTCAGAGTGTGCGCCCGGCCGCGATCGCCATCGCTCACTGGCTCTGTTCGTTCTCGATGCGCCGCAGGACATCCAGCATCGCCAGTACCGAATCCGCGCGGACCGTGCCCTGTCGTAAACCGTCGCGCAGCACCAGCTCGAGCACCTCTTGCTCGGCATTTCCCCTGAGCGCGTTGATCAATGCCAGCTCGCTGCCCCGCGCCGCCGCCAGCTGCGGATCGGTGAACGGATCCAGGCTGTCGAGCCCGAAGTAGCCGCGGAACACCTCCAGCGTCTCGTAGGACGGGTTCACCGCCTGCCCGGTACGCAGCTTCCAGAGGTAGTTGGCGGACAGGCGCGCTCCGGTGGCGCGGTGGATGTCCGCGGCCAGCGCTCGGTGGGTGATCTGCTGCGCGCGTCCGTCTTTGCCCACGGGCGGGTGCATTCCGTTGATGAGCTTGTTGAGAGCCCGCGTGAACGGGTGCGTAGCGTGAACCTCCCCCATGATCAGCATGTCTCCTGTAGTTGACAGGCTATGTGGCGTAGATCATACTCGTCGTGCTCCGCCCGCGGTTGCCGATGCGGTCGCCCCGAAGGCTCGGGGGACCATGAAAGCCTGGCGCTTGGAGCGGCAGCAGGTGGGGCGATCATCGTCGCTCGCCCCATTTCATCGGTGTACACGACAGGGCGAGTGGTTCTCGATACCGGGAATCGAAGCGCCGGAAGGTCGCTCACGCAGCGATTCTGCTCGACCCCGATCCCAGCGTGCGGCCGAGAACCATCGGCGGGCGGGCCGGGGCCGACATGCGCGGCCGTTCAGCGGCCGAGCGCCGTATCGGTGCTCCGTGCGTGCGCACTGGTGTCGGCGATGACTGCCGACCTGGTGGCCAGGGTGCCGCGAGCGCGTGCCGCGACGGTGTCGGCGTCGAATCCGACCAGCTCGGAAGCCGTTCCATGACCGGAGGCCGAGACCGAGCCACTTCTCCCCGGAACCTCTACGGGTAGCGGCACTGCCAGCCCTTCGGCGAGTGAGGTCGCTGGATGCCGGGCGGACTGCCCGCCACGGGACGGAGGCGGTCCCGCCGGTGCCCGCGCAGATCGGTCAGGTAGCCGGGCGGCGGAACGATCCGATCAGGAGGCGGAGGCTCCGGTCCGGCGGATCGCGTCGAGGACTTCGCCGTAGGTGAGGTCGGTCGAGTTCACGAGCGCGCGCTCCGACGGGACGTCGATGTCGACGGAATCGATGCCGTTGACGCCGCGCAGCGCGGATTCGATCGCCGACGCGGACTCACGCGTAACGTTGTGCAGAGTAACTGTGTAGGTCATGCATTTCGCATTGACCGATTCGGCCCGCTCAAACTTTCCTTTTCGTCGCGTTTGACCGCCCGTACGCCGGGAATAGCGGAGTTGTCAAACGACTCGACGCAACAAGGATTGCCATGATCATCATCATCGGGCTCGTCGCCTTGATCGCGGCCGTGATTCTCGGAGTTGCCGCCGTGGTGGGCAACACCGGCCCCGCTCAGCAACTGACGAGCGATTTCGCGGTATTCGACTACCACTTCCACGGTTCCACCGGAGCGCTGTTCGGTTACGGCGTCGTGCTAGGCGCGGTCGGCATGCTCGGACTGGCACTGGTCCTCTCCGGCGCCTGGCGGGTGAGCCGCCGCAGCGCGGCCGCGCGTCGGGAACTCAAGCAGTCACGTCGCGAGATGGCGGCGGTGCGGCGTGATCTGGCGGCGGGCACCCCTGCTCCGGCCGACCGGACTGCCAACGAGCCGGCCTGGCGCCAGTGGCTGCGCACACCGCGTTCGGGCGCTGCCCGAACCGATCGCGGCGCGACGGTGTCGACTTCGAAACCTGTGACCGCGAAATAGTCAAGAGAAAAGGAATACGACAATGATTATCCTCGGCCTCATCCTCCTGGTCCTGGGCTGGCTGCTCGGTATTTCACTGTTGACCACGGCGGGCATCATCGTCCTGATCATCGGGCTCGTCCTGCTGGTGGCCGGCTCGGTCGGCCGTCCGGTGGGTGGCCGCCGCTGGTACTACTAGAGGAATTCGTCATGAAGTTCGAAGATCGCCTCGCGCATCAGGTACAAGCGACTCGGGGCAACGTGAAGAAATTCCTCGGCAGAGCGACGGGAAATTCCCGGTTGGAGGCCGAGGGGCGGGGTGAGCAGACCCGCGGCAACGTCAAGCGCGCCGCGGACAAACTGCGCAACGCGTTCAAGCGCTGACCGCCCGACCGATCGACCCGGTGCCGGGCGGAGGCCGATGGCCTCCGCCCGGCACCGGCGTGCTCCGGGGACGGATGCGTCCGGAATCACGGCTTCCGGCTCAGATTCCGGCGACGTCGGCGGCCTGCCCTATTCCGTAAGTGACGGCCATGGCCAGCGCACCGCCGAGCACGACCCGGACCACGGCCCGGCCACGCGGGCTTCCACCCAGCCGGGCGCTGACCGACCCGGTGAGCGCGAGCGCCGCGAGCACGGCCGCGAAGGTCACCGGAATGCGCGCGGTGACCGGCGGCAGCAGGATGGCCAGCAATGGCAGCAGCGCCCCGAGGGTGAAGGCCACCGCCGAGGAGAACGCCGCCTGCCACGGGTTGGTCAGCTCGGCGGGGTTCAGGCCGAGTTCGGCCTCCGCGTGTGCGGTGAAGGCGTCGTGCGCGGTGAGTTCTTCGGCTACCTTGCGCGCCGTTTCGGGCGTCAGCCCCTTGGCCTGATAGATCCCCTCGAGTTCGGCCAGCTCGTAGTCCGGCTCTTCGCTGAGCTCCCTGCGTTCTTTCGCCAGTAGTGCCCGTTCGGAGTCACGCTGGGTGCTGACCGACACGTATTCGCCCACCGCCATCGAGATCGCGCCCGCCGAGAGACCCGCGATGCCCGCGGTGAACAACGCCGCCGTCTCCGTCGTCGCCGCGGCGACGCCAACGACCAATCCCGCCGTCGACACGATGCCGTCGTTCGCGCCGAGCACACCCGCCCGCAGCCAGTTGAGCTTGGCGGCGAAGCCGTTGCCGTGCGGTTCGTGCGGATGGGCGCCGGAGGCGCTGTTCGTGCGATCCATGCAACGCACACTAATCACCGCCGCGACGCGCGGACGGCAACCGCCGCAGGGCCTCCGGGACGCCCGGTTAGGTGTGGGGTTGGCGGGGAACCGCCAGTGGATGCGGAAGCATCGTGCGGTGGATGATCTGCAGAATCATCAGGAACAGCACCGAAAGCCCGGCAGTGGTGTAATCCCCGAGCAGCACCGCCAGAACTGCGAACCCGCCGAACACGGGAAGCTCCAGCAGCGCGCACCAGCGCAGGATCCGCAGCCGCCTGGCGTTGGCGGCCAGCCGTTGTACGCCGTCGTCGATGATGGTCAGCGCCGTCTCGTACCGCACCATACCGTCACCGACCTGGACGAACATGTGCACCGCTTGGTCGCGGCTGAGTTCGCCGAGCCAAGCCCGGTCGATCAGCCGCTTGCCCTCCTCGGCGACCTCCTTGATAACCGCGTCCATGCGGCCCCCTTCCCAGTCGATCCCGGAGAGTCTAGCGGCCGAATCGAGCCTTCCCAGTGGCGATTCAAGCGGGCGGGAAGAGGTAGAGACGCTCGGGCACGATGCGCACGATCAGCCGCTGCGCCTCGGGTTCCGGTGGGGGAGTCGCGCCACCCATGTACTTGGCGTACATCGCGGTCAGCAGGGTCTTGTCCGGGTCGTCGGTGATCTCGACCCGGCCGCGCACCTCCGCGTACCGGCCGTCGGCGCGGCTGAGCACCAGCAGGCTCACCCGCGGATCGCGCCTCATGTTGCGGGTTTTCAGCCGTCCTTCGATCGTGCTGAACAGCAGGGTGTCGCCGTCGTAGTCGACGAAGATCACCGAGGACTGCGGACGGCCGTCCGCGTTCGCGGTGGCCAGGACGGCGGCGTGTGGGCGGTCGATCAGGGTGCGCACGGTGTCGTCGAGTTGCATCGGAAGTCTCCTCGGTCGGTGCGGGAATCGCGGTGATCCCCGTAATGCCGACCACCCCAGCGACGCGAAGGAATCGGGGGGCGAGCGATTCTTTTTGGCGTCCCGCTCGGTCATATCTGCGACGGCTCACGTTCCGTGGACCGGGAAAGGACCTGCGGATGACCTCGACCAGTGCGCTGCCCGGCGCCGAATTCAGCCGCCGCACCCAGCCGTATCGCCGGGAATTGCTCGCCTACTGCTACCGCATGCTCGGCTCGATCCACGACGCCGAAGACCTGGTGCAGGAGACCTATCTGCGCGCCTGGCGCTCCTACGACACCTTCGAGGGCCGCTCCTCGGTGCGGACCTGGCTGTACCGGATCGCCACGAACGCATGCCTGACCGCGCTGCGGCACCACGGGCGGCGGGTGCTGCCGTCCGGCCTCGGGGCCCCCGGCACGGACCCGACCGCGCCGCCGGTCCTCGCTCCTGCGGACGTCCGATGGTTGCAGCCCCTGCCGGATGCCCTGGTGACGCGGGAGTCGGCGGACCCGGCCGGTGTCGCGGTGGCTCGCGACAGCCTGCGCTTGGCGCTCATCGCCTGCCTGCAACATCTGAACGGCAGGCAGCGCGCGGTGCTGCTGCTGCGCGACGTCCTCGGCCTGCCCGCGGCCGACGTCGCCGACTCGCTGGACACCAGCATCGCGGCGGTGAAGAGCACCTTGCAGCGCGCCCGGGCACGGCTCACGGAGGTCTCGGCGGCCGCGGAGCAGGCGGTGCCGCCGAGCGAGCCCGCTCAACGCGCGTTGCTCGAGGAGTACATGATCGCCTTCCGTCGCGCCGACCCCGCGGCCATCGAACGCCTGCTACACCGCGACGCCGTGCTCGAAATGCCGCCTTCGGGCACCTGGTTCGAGGGCAAGCGCACGTGTGTCGCCTACCTGGCCGAGCAGGTCCTCGGCGCTCCCGGCGAGTGGTTGATGTTCCCGGCGACGGCCAACGGGCAACTCGCCGCAGTGGCCTATCGCCGGGAAACCGACTGCGTCTACCGAGCTTTCGGCATCGCGGTGCTGACCACGACGAAGGACTCCATCATCCGGATCACCGCCTTCGGCGACCCCGGCTTGGTCACCGCCTTCGGCTTCGCCCCTGTCCTCGGGTGAATCGGTACGCGCCGGGCCGCCGACTCCGTGCACGACGCGGGGCGTCGGAAGGCCTGACGACCGCGGGTTCCGCTATGCCCGGTCGGCCCCCGAACGATCGTCTCGGATGCCGATCCACGCGTAGTCGCGCGCCCTGGTGACCGCGACGAGTTTCTGCCGCTCGGCGAGTTCGGCTCGTTCGCGGCTCGCGCCGGTGCGCGGTTGCGCGCCGCTGGACCAGGTCGGATGGAAGACCGCTGC
Source organism: Nocardia asteroides (assembly GCA_019930625.1). Taxonomy (NCBI): domain Bacteria; kingdom Bacillati; phylum Actinomycetota; class Actinomycetes; order Mycobacteriales; family Nocardiaceae; genus Nocardia; species Nocardia asteroides. The sequence goes on along the minus strand of CP082844.1, from coordinate 468,655 downwards.
GAAGTCGAGCCCCTTAGCGCGATGTATCGTCCCGACTTTGACCGCAGCGCACAGTGTCCCGTCGTAGTCCTCCAGGGGCAGCGTGGCGATGCCGACGGCGTCCAGTGCCCCGGCGAGCCGGCTGGACTCCTGGCGCGTGCGGGTGAGTACGGCGATGTCCGACAGCGGTTTCCCGCATCCGAGGATGCCGCTCACGAGCGCGGACTCCAGGTACTGATCCGGCCCACGCCAGATGTGCACCACACCGTCGGGCAGGGTGACGTCGGCGTCGCGCAACAGCACACCGGCCGCCTCGTCGAAATCGCCGAGTGCGTTCACCGCGTCGATCCCGGCGGCGTTCTCCCAGACGCGGCGGCGATTGCGGTAGTTCACCCGCAGGATCTCGCCGCGGCCGCGCAGGTCGATGCCCGCGTCGGCCATGCGCCAGCCTCCGGCGTACACCTGCTGCTGGCCGTCGCCGAGCAGCAGCAGCGGACTGGACCCGTTGCCCCCGGCGATGGCGTGGGCCAGCCGCAGCCCGGCCGGCGTCATGTCCTGCACCTCGTCGACGACGACAGCGTCATAGGGTTCGGCCAGCGGTTCGTTACGGATCTCGGCCAGCGCGACGGCGATCACGTCGCTGTAGTCGGAGATGCCCCGCTCACGCATCTCGTTCACGTACGGGACGTACAGCTTGTGCCACACGTCGGCACGTCGGTCGTCGCCGAGGCGAACGCCGTGGCGTCCGTGCCGCTCCGTGCGCTGGTAGACGTCGAGATCGTTGATCTCGCGCCCCTTGATGACGCGGTCGATCTCCTCCCGCCAATAGCTCTCGTGCGGCTCGATGTCCTCGAAGTCGGATCGCGCTTGCTCCCAGACCCGGCCGAATACTTCGTCGGCTCCGCGCGGATCGAGTTTCGGTGCCGCGATCCGCTGCCCCAGGAAATCCAGGGCCCAGGAATGCAATCCGGCGAACTGGACGCTTCCCTCGGTTCCCGGTGCCAGGCGCCGGAAGTAGGTTTCCTGGCAGTGGGCGAGCGTCTTGACGAACGTGGTGTACAACTGACGCCCGGTTGATCGTTTCGCCTGCCTGGCCATGCGGTGCAGGGCCACGACGGTCTTGCCGGTGCCCGCCGGACCGGCCAGCCGGGCGGGACCGGTGTACGTGCGCGAGACCAGCGATTCTTGTTCGGGATCCAGGAAGGTCATCCAATGCTGGAACGGCATGCCCAGTGCCGCGTCACGCTGGGGGGCGAGCACTTGCGCCCGTTCGAGCAGGGCGAGATCCGGTGGGTCTTGCGTCGCCTCCTCGATCTCCAGCAGATCGTAGTCGCGGGCCGATTGGTGGGCGACGGTGTTCGCGATGGCCCGCACCCGTTTGTGCTTCAACTGCCGGTGCCGTGCACGGACCACTCGATCGAGCTCGCCCGGCTCGGCGACGGCGAACCGGCCGTCCACGCGCGGGCCGAACCCGGCGGGCACGAGCAGGACGATCTGCGTATCGTGGGCGACGACCTTCTCGCGCCCGAACTGCACTCTGCCGAAACGAGCCTCGACGTCGCGGCGCAGCTCGTCGAGCTCCCCCGGCACGCTCTCGGCGAAGCGCAACGCGAAAAGTCCGTTGCCGCAGACCAGCAGCGCATGGGCGCGGCCGGCGGGCGTGCGGGCCGGATCCCGGTGGACGAGCAGGTAGCGCCCCGGCTCCGCCAGCGCGTCGGCGAGGAAAGTCCGCTGCTGCGAGGTGAAGCCGGGAAGGCTGGTCAATGTGTCCGTGACCCGGGAGAGCCAGGCATCGGTGTTCATGGAGTCCCCCTTCCGTTGCACACCTACCCCGTCATCGACGGTAAAGACACGGCGTCGAAGAGGGAATGGGCGCAGAGCTTTCGGAGGCAACCGTTACCGAAACGGGCGAATCGGACACCGGACCGTTGTCGAGCTGTCACCCGAACGTGTTGTGCGAGTGCGCCGTTGTCTGCGCACCGGTGCGTCGCAGTGTGGTAGGCGTTGTGCCCCACCATCTTCGGGCGCACCGGGTGAACGTCGCCTGCTCGGACAGCCCGATCAGCGAGGCGACCTGACTCATCGGCATATCCGTCGTGGTCAGATACCGGCGCGCCGCGTCCCTGCGGACCTCGTCGAGGATCTCGGCGAACGATGTGCGCTCGGCGGCGAGACGTCGTTGCAGGGTGCGCGGGTGCACGGTCAGCAGCCTTGCCACCGCGCCTATCTCGGGTGCGGCCGTGCCGAGCAGTTGCCGGACGGCGGCGCGCACCTGCGGGCCGATCGCCGCGTCCGCGTCGCCGGACTGCTCGGCGAGGAACGCCATGGCCAGCCGGTGCAGGTTCTCGTCACCACCGGTCAGCGGGCGGCTGGCCAGACTGCTCGGCACCCGCAGCGCCGCGAACGGCCGCCCCACGCGAACCGGGGCGCCGAAGAACTCCTCGTAATCGGCGACCGGGGCCTCCGGCCGGTAGGGCAGCTCGACCGAGCGCAGTCCGTAGCGGTCGTCCACCAAGCGCTGGATGGTGCGATGCACGAAGGCCAGCCCCAGATCGGTGCCTTGGACCGGTGTCGGTAGTCCCGGCCGCACGCCGTAGCGCAGCGCGATCACGCCGCGGTCCCCATAGGGGTCGGGCTCCAGCGTCAAACTGAGCGACCGCGCGTGCAGGAACAGATACCGCGCCGAGCATTCGAGCACGTCGGCCAGCGACGGCGAATTCCGGATGGCCAGCGCGAGCGGACCGAGCATGTCCAAATCCTGCCGGTGGGATATCCGCAAGCCCAGGTCGGGGCAGCGCAGCCGGTGCGCTGCCAGTTCCAGCACGGCCGCGACCCGCTCGTCGGGCACCAGTAAGTCGTCGGCGTCCAGGGCGGCCACCGGCAGGCCGCACGCGATGGCCATTGCCTCGGCGTCGCCGCCTAGTTCGGCCACGGTCGCGCGGAAACCGCGTAAGCCCGCCGACCGGATCACCGACATGTCGTCCAGAATCAAATAGTTGTCGCGCGAAGTCAAGAATGCGGTCCGCTCGGCTCGCACACTGGAGGGATGAGCGAGACCGCCGTAGCACCGGAACACCTCGATGTCGTCATCGTCGGCGCCGGACTGTCCGGCATCGGCGCGGCCTACCGGCTGCAGACCGAGTGCCGCGGCAAGACCTACGCCGTCCTCGAGGCCCGCGACACGCTGGGCGGCACCTGGGACCTGTTCCGCTACCCCGGCATTCGTTCGGACTCCGACATGTTCACCCTCGGCTATCCGTTCAAGCCGTGGCGCGCCGCCAAGTCGATCGCGGACGGTCCCTCGATCCTGCGCTACATCACCGAGACCGCCGCCGAACACGGCATCGACCGGCACATCCGCTATCGCACCAAGGTGATCGCCGCCGACTGGGACAGCGGCGCCGCGCGCTGGACGTTGACCCTCGAGCACCGCGACGAGTCGGGCGTCGCCGAGAAGCGCACGCTGACCTGCGGCTTCCTCTACGCCTGCGCCGGGTACTACAACTACGACCAGCCGTACGCGCCTGAGTTTCCCGGCGTAGCCTCGTTCACCGGCCGCGTGGTGCACCCGCAGTTCTGGCCCGAGGACCTCGACTACCGCGGCAAGCGCGTCGTCGTGATCGGCAGCGGCGCGACCGCGGTCACGCTGGTTCCGGCCATGGCGGAGCAGGCGCAGCTGGTGACGATGCTGCAGCGGTCGCCGACCTGGATCAGCCCCGTGCCGGGCCGGGACAAAATCGCCGACAGAGTCCGCGAGCTGCTTCCGCCGGGGCTGGCGCATCGCGTGATCCGCACCAAGAACATCCTGTTCGGCATCGGCTTCTACCAGTACTGCAGGCGTCGTCCGGAAGCGGCGCGCAAGCTGCTCACCGGCCTCACCACGCGCATCCTGAAGGACGACAAGGCCGTCGCCGAGCACTTCACGCCCACCTACAACCCCTGGGACCAGCGTCTGTGCGCCGTCCCGGACGCGGACTTCTTCAAGGCGATGAAGAAAGGCAAGGCCGAGGTCGTCACCGATCACATCGACAGCTTCGTGCCGGAGGGAATCCGGCTGAAGTCCGGCCGAGTGCTGGAGGCGGACGTCGTGATCACCGCGACCGGGCTGCAACTGCTCGCGTTCGGCGGTATCGCTCCCAGCGTCGACGGTGCGCGGGTCGATCTGTCCGAGCAGTTCGTCTGGCAAGGGGCCATGCTCACCGGCGTCCCCAACTTCGCCGTGTGCATCGGGTACACCAACGCGTCCTGGACGCTGCGCGCCGATCTCACCTCCCGGCTGGTCTGCAAGGTGCTCAATCACATGGATCGCAAGGGCTACGCCGCCGTGGTGCCCGCGCCGCGAGGCGACCTCGGGGAGCACCCGCTGCTGGATCTGGCCTCCGGCTACATCCAGCGCTCCATCGGCGACTTCCCTCGACAAGGCGACCGTCATCCGTGGAAGGTGCGGCAGAACTACTTGCTCGACTCGGCCACCACCCTGCGCACGGACCTGGACAAGACACTCGCCGCGACGCCGAAATCGGCGGTCCGGCAGCCCGCGCCCGTTTCCTGACTCGCAACGAGGGCTCGACAACCGAGCCCGCGCTTACCGCGCCCGGAGTACGACGATGCCCGGAGTGGACCGGACATACTCGGCGAAAGGCTTGTCCACCACCTTGTTGTCGGCCGCCAGCGAGGACGCGTTGCGGAAGACCAGCCCCGCGGGGGTCGTCACGAAGATGCCGACGTGGGTGACGTCCAGGCCGGGCTGGTCGGTGTAGGCGCCTACGTAGTCGCCGGTGCGCAGCCTGCTCACGACATCCTGGTCGACGGCAGCGCTGGGGATGTAGGTGATCGCGCGATCGACCACGGGCAACCCGGGAAGGTAACTGCCGCCGCCGGCTTTCGCGTTGAGCTGCTTGGCGACGGTGACCGCCCCGGCGCTCAATGTCGCCGTGACGTCGGTGGCAGCGACCTTGGCGGTGTGCGCCCAATCGCTGAAGAAGTGTTTGCGCTGCCGGAAATCGACTCGTCCACCGGCATAGCGTGTTTCGATCAGGTTCGTCGTGAACTGGGTTCGGTCGGTGGATCTGCTGAGCGCCTCGACATAGTCGAGGTAGGTGAAGCAATCCACCCTGCGGAAGTCGATGACCAGCTGTTCGGGCTCGGTCGCCGACCCGACGAGCATGTTCGCGCCGTACGGCGTGCCGAGGAACGGACGCGACAGCAACTCGATCAGCTCCGCCCGGGTCGCCGAGGCGGGCGCCTGAGCGCGCAGCGACAGCAATTCGTCGAGTTTCCTCGTGGTGAGGTCGTCGAGCTGCACGGTTTCCGGCGCACCGAGGGCCGCGGGCGGTAGCGACACCGCGGCGCAGACGAGGGCCGTCAGGACGAGCAGTACGCGAGCGATGGTGCGCAAGGCGCCTCCAGCAGAGGTGATCGGTAGACGAACGGCGATACCCACCGTAGCCCGGCGGCGGGCGAGCGGCCTCTGCGATGACTTGGGTAGGCTCGCCCACGACCCGGCGCACCCGACCCTCCAGGAGAACAGGCCATGGCAGGCGACTGGAACACCAAGATCATCGAGGAATTCCGCGCCAACGAGGGCAAGGTCGGCGGCCCCTTCGCCGGTCGCGAACTGCTGCTGCTCACCAGCATCGGCGCCAAATCCGGTCTTCCGCGCACCAATCCTCTGGCCTTCATCCGCGACGGCGACGACCTCGTGGTCATCGCGTCCAAGGCGGGAGCTCCCACCAATCCCGACTGGTTTCACAACGTGCGCGCCAACCCCGAGGTCACCCTCGAAATCGGCACCGAAACCCTCCTGGCCACGGCGACTCCCGTCACCGAAGGCCCGGAACGCGATCGCCTCTACGCCGCCATGGTCGAGATCATGCCCGGCTTCGCCGAGTACCAGGAGAAGACCGAACGGGTGATCCCGGTCGTCAAACTGACCCCACACTGAGGCAACAGGCGCACGTCGTTCCGACGACCACTGCGGCCGCGGCGGACGACATCGCTCGACGACGGATCGGCGGACCGACGGCGCGGCAGGGCCTGGACGGCCGGTGGGTTACGCGGCTCCCACCGAGGACAGCAGCATCGGCAAAGCGTTTTGCATCTGGATCTTCCAGGCATCCCAGTTGTGGCCTTGGGCGGGAACGTAGCGTTCGTCGACCCGCGCTCCGAGTTGTTGCAGCCGGTCCACGAAGCGGAAATTCTGTTCGTAGGCGGCGGATTCCACGGGGTCGGCCTTGCCGTAGGAGACGAACAGTGGGATGCCGGTGAGGTCGTCGGCCTGGCTGTAGGGGTTGTTGGCGACCCAGACATCGCGGTTGACGATGTAATCGCCCCAGACCCGTTGCCACTCGGCGCCGCAGCCTCGGCCGGGCTTGTCGGGCTCGCCGGGAGCGCCGGAATCGTGCAGTGGATCGACGTTGCCGCTGAAGGAAGCCGCGGAGTTGAACCAACCCTGGTGTGCGGCGGCGAATTTCATGGCGCCGAGACCGCCCATGGAGTTGCCCGCGATGGCACGCGTCGTATTGGCTCGATAGCTGGTTTCCAGCAGGGTGCGCACGTCGTCCAAGAGGTAACTCTCCCAGGCTGGGGGACCGCCGCGCCCCTCGTTGTACCAATTGGAATACGCGCTGCACCAGCTGGTCTCGGGCAGCACGAAGATCGCCTCTTTGCCCGCTGTGAGCGCCTCGAGGTTGCCCTTGTCGGTCCAGGACTTGTGGTCGTCGAAGCCGCCGTGCAGCACCCACACGGTCGGCCAGGTGCGGGCGGAGTCCTTGGACCACCCCGGCGGGAGCAGCAGCCGGACCACCTTGACCGACCAGTCCGGACCCTCGAGGTTGGGCGAGGAGGCTCCGATGTCGAGGATCCGGTCGCTGACCCGGGTCTCCCAGCGCACCGTCGGCGCCGCCTGTGCCGGGTGCGCGGACAGGAAGGGCACGGTGAGGCCCGCGGTCACGGCGACGATGGCGAGGGCTATCCGGAACGGACGACGCAACGGTCGGACCTTTCGCTCTGCGGTCGTGCGAAATACGCACTCTCACAGAGGAATCTAGAGCACCGCGCACTCTGTGAATAGAGGTGTTCGCAAATAGATTCCGCGCGGGCGGCGGTATGGGGCGCTACGGGAGCGTTTCGGCTCGACATCGCGCGGAGCAGCGCGGGTCAGCCCGCCATGATCCCGGTGATCAGCGTTTGATCCGTTCCGGTCCGGGTCGTGATGAACTGCGTGAAAGTGTACGGCTCCTCGTCGGGAAACTGCTGGGTCAACCGGACTTCCCACCGTGCTTGACCGTCGGGACCGTCCCCCGCCCGGGAGATATGCACGCAGTAACGAGTGCCGACGGGCACCTGGTTGATACCGCGCTGGATCTGATCGGCGGAGGCCACCGCCGCGTCGGGGGCGACAACCGCGCGGGCCCGGTACCCGGACCGTTCGGCGTAATAGGCGTACTCGAAAGCGAAGATGGCGTCGGGACCGTTGCCCGTGCCGCCGGGATCGGTACCGGAAACGACGTCGGCGGTGCGTTTTTGCTCGCACCCCGGCGTCGCGATCGCCCACGGTGGCTTGAGCCGGGAGGTGGATACCGAGGTGGCCGGCGCGGGTCCGGCCGCACGCGACTGCGACGTCGCCGCCGTTTTGCGCGAATCGGCCTCGGAACCGTAGATCATGGCCACGCCGATCGAGACGGTGGCGACCACGATGGCGAGCACGATCAGGGCGGTCAGTGTGCGGTTGCCGCGCTGTTGATCCGTGCGACGCGGATGGCGCACCGGGGTGCCGGGATGGACTCCGGACCGATTGACGATGCCGGGCGCCTTGACGGGGCTGTCCTCGGCCTTGGCCGGCTCGGGCTCGGCGGGCGTGCGGCGTTGCTGCGCGGCCGCCGGTTGCGGCGGGCGCGCGGCCGGAGGCGCCGGATCGAGCCACTGCTCCCACTCGCCGAGACGCGGCCGTGGACTCGGCCGCTGCGGGGTTCGCGGGGGTTCGGCGGCCTCGTGCTGCGGCTCGCGGCGGCGAATCTGCTTGCGGCGACCGGCCGAACGGCGGCGCTTCGAGGGCTTGCTCGCGGGAATGCGCAGCATCGGCAGACCCGTGTCGAACGGATTACCTTGACCGGCGGCCTGACTGGGATGCTCCCGGTCAGGGGGTGTCATCGTCGAATTCGCCCAGCACCGGTACGACCGCTGTCACAGCGGACGGGATGGTCACGCCGAGCTGTCCGTCGCGCGGCTTGTGCTCGTGGTCGTTGCCACCCGGCGGCGGGGCGGGCGGCAGTACCATGCCGCCGGTCGTGCCGGGATGACCGGGATGTTCCGGGCGGCCCGCGGGCGCGGGCGGCGTCGAGTCGGCGAAGGGCGGCCCCACCGCGGGCGCGGGCCTGCTCTCCGGCTTCGGCACGTCCGCCCTCCCGGCGGGCGCAGAATTGCCCGGCGGGGCCACCGAACCGGGGCCGGTCGAGGACTTGTGGTCCTGCGATCCGCCGAAGTCGAACAGCTTCGAGGAGTTCTTCGAGTCGTCGCCGTTCGTGCCGGAGTTGGTGGTGGAACCCGGGTTGATCAGTTCCGGGATCGCCTTGTCCGCGGCCGCCGCCACGGTGTCGATGCTGTGGATGCCGACTTCGGCGATCTTGTCGATGATGTGCGTGCCGATGTCGACGCCCGCGTTGATGGCCGTGGTGCCCAGTTGCACGCCCGCGGAGATCAGCTGCTGCTGCAACTGCAGTTGCGCGGCCTGTGCGGGGTCCAAGGGCTGCGTGGTGGCGGGCGTCGTGGTGCCGGGCACGACTTGTCCGGTGCTACCGGGGTAGACGGCCTGGCCTTGCGTGACGCCGGACGGTGAGGTGACCGTGAGCGGTCCCATCGCGTCGAGTTTCCTGGTGTGATCGTCCATCTCGGTACGCGCGGCCGTCACCGTGGTGAGCGCGTCGCGCAGCGCCTGGGTGGCCCGTGCGATGACGGCGTCGGTCTCCGGCGCGGAGGTCGCGTTGCCCAGGATCTCCCGCGCGTCGCGCCGGAAGTCGGCGATGATCTGGTCGACTTGCCGCGCCGCGCGCCCGGAGGTGGCGTGCGCGTCGGCGAGGACGGACAGATAGGCGGGTCCCCGGTCGGAGATGTCGCCGATCTGGGTCTGGGTGGTGCGCATCGCGGGCACCGCGCTGTCGGCGGCGCGGGAGGTCCAGGTCGATTCCAGCGCGTGCAGGCCTTCGCGGTGCGGACCTTCGGTATCGGCCACCTGTGTGGAGGCGGCCGAGAGTGCGCCGGTGGCTGCCGCGCTCGGCACGCCGACACCGGTACCGAGCGAGGAACGCAGCGTCAACAGCGGTTTGACCAGCGCGGCGACGATCGGCGGGTCGACACCGGGTTCGGTGCTCAGCGGCCGGGGGGTCTCGGTGGCGGGCTGGGTGGCGTGTGACCGTTTGCGCAGTCCCATCAGGCTTCTCATGCCAGTTCCTCCCCTGACCGGGTGATCGCCGTCGCCGTCGCGGCGTCGACACCCTGCGCCTCCTCGCTGTAACCACGCAGGACCTGGCCGTAGGCGCCGACCAGCTGTCCCGCGGTCGACAACGCCTCCGCGTGTTCGGAGACGGCCGCGGAGAAACGCGCCGCGAATTCCGCGCCGACGAGCCCGAGATCGGCGGCCAGCCGGTCCGGATCCACCGCGCCGGAGGCGACCGCGGCCGCCGACGCCAATTGTTTGGACACCGCGTCCGCTATCGCGGTGTAGGCGGCCATCGCCGCCGGGTCGAGCTTGAGCGTGTCCACTGTTCCCCTCCCGGATCCCAGTCTGTCGCTACCGCGCCATGATTCATCGCCAAGGGTACTGTGCCGGAGGCCCGCTATGCGCCCGATCCCCGGTGGTCTGTTTCGCGCGGACGCCTTCCTCACGCGCGTCAGATGCCGGGCGCGGGGCCGCCCGGGCTGGTGGCGTCCGCGCGCGTGGCGGTCGGCGCTGGTCCGACACCCCTGTTCACGCCTTCTCCGCACGTCTTCCCTGCGGTGGCGCAACGGCTTCCACCCGAGCGAACGTACGCGTGTCGAGATTGCCATCCGGAACAACAGAACAGGGGTTGTGCGCTGCATCACAGTCTAATATGTTGCTGTGAACAACATTCGGTCCGCTCCGACCGGCCGGAGACTTCTCCGGCCGGAGATGAGAGACCCGCTCATGCGAAAGCATGTTCAGCGCGGCGGCGCTGTTGTTCGCGCTGCTTGCCGCCACGCTCACGGCGTGCGGCGACGATACGGCGGAGTCCGCGGGCAGAACCCGGACTGGCGTGATCCTTCCCGACAGCAAGACCTCCGCTCGCTGGGGCATGGTGGACCGCAAGTACTTGCAGCAGGTGTTCGCGGCGCTGGACAACGGGATCTGATACCGCACGCCCCTTCCGCGATTCGATGAGGGGATTGCGGAAGGGGCTCCATTCCTTCGAAGGAGCGGATGCTGGACGCGGTGCTCGGCGCCGCGGTGGGTCGCGGTGATCGACAACGGGATGGGGCTGATGGACTACAGCGCGGGCACGAGATGCGTTGTGACCAGGATTTGTCCTGCTCTCGGCCGCCGGAGTGGACGCCATGTCCCGTAAACGTGCGCTCCTGCTTCGATGAATGTCAGCCCCGTGACGAAAGCCCGGTGAATGCGAGCAGCACCTTCTCCCGAGGAGATCCGCACGCGCAACCTCGCCGGGTTGCTGCGGCACGTCCACCGTGACGGGGCGGTGTCGCGCGCCGCGCTCGCCGAGCGGATGGGGTTGAACCGCAGCACGATCCTCGCGCTCACCACGGACCTGGCGGCGGCAGGCCTGGTGAGCGAGGAACTGCCCGGGCAGACCGGACGGGCGGGCAGGCCGTCACTGGTGGTGCGGCCGCGGTCGGAGCGGGTCTACGTCGTCGCGCTGGACGTCGGCGCGGACCGCCTCATCGCGGCACGGGTCGGGCTGGGCGGTTCGGTGCTCGATCGCATCGAGACCACCCGTCCGGGTGGGACGTTCGACCCGGGCGACGTGATCGCCGCCTTGGTGACGATGGCCAGGGAGGTGATCGGTGCGGCTGCCGCGGACGCCGTGTGCGTGGGCGTCGGCGTCGCGTTCTGCGGCATGGTCCGGGAGGAGGACGGCGTGGTGCGCTACGGGCCGAACCTCGGCTGGGTGGACGTCCCCTTCGGCGCAGAGATGACACGGGAACTCGATCTCGGCCTCCGTGTCGCGGTCGGCAACAACGCCAATCTCGGAGCGCTGGCCGAGCGTGAACGCGGTGCGGGAGAAGGCTCGGCGAACCTGATCTACCTGCACGGCGACGTGGGTATCGGCGGCGGCATCATCGTCAACGGTGAACTGCTCAGCGGGGAAGGCGGCTACGGCGGGGAAGTCGGGCACATGATCGTCAATCCGGCCGGGCGGCCGTGCGCCTGCGGTTCCCGGGGCTGCCTGGAGGTCGAAACGGGCGAACTCGGGTTGATCGCGGCGGCGGGACGGACCGAACCCTCGGGGCAGGCGGCGGTCGACGCGATCATCGAGGCGGCTGCCCGCGGCGACGCGGCGGCACGGGACGCCTTGCACCAGGTCGGCGAATGGCTCGGCCGCGGCGTCGCCAATCTGGTGAACATCTTCAATCCGTCGATGGTGGTGTTCGGTGGCGTGCTGCGCGAGATCTACCTGGCGTCCACGGCGCAGGTGCGCAGCCGGGTGGCGGTGAACGGCCTTCGAGCCGTCCGCGAACGGGTCCGGTTGCGCACCAGCGCACTCGGCGGTGACGCGACCTTGATCGGGGCCGCGGAACTGGCTTTCACCGACTTGCTCACCGATCCGTTGCAGACGTTGTCCCGTACGTCCGCGGCGCGCGCTATGCGGCGCCTGCCGCGCTGAAACCCGACAGGTGGGTGGTGAGCAGCCGGACGCGCAGCCGCTGTTCATCGGTGGTTTCCTCGGGGTGGTGGATCTCGATGCTCAGCCGGTCGTCGAAGGTGCTGATGATGATGGTGCCGCTCGGCTGTTGCAGCCGGTGCCCGGTCCTGTCCGGCTTGCCGAGCATGATCGAGCGGAAGTCGGTGATTCGCAGGTCCTCCGGCACGCGCGGTCTGGGCACCCGTCCCCAGTTGGTGGCGAGCACGATGCCCGGTGCGCGCGGCGGAGGGCCCGCGGCGATCTCGGGAATGTGCAGCGGGGTCTGTTGCACCATGCCCGTGTCGAGTCCGGCGCGCAGCGAGTCGCTGATGGCGCGGGCCAGTTCGACGAGCGTCGCGCCGGTCCGTGGGCCCGGCACGAAGTTGTCGAAGCCGAGTACGTTGGTGCCTTCTGTCGCCCCGATCGGCGGCCGCACCCGGGTGCGCAGGTCGACGGAATAGGTGTAGGCCAGGTCGGTCAGCGGCAGCCCGCGCAACTCGGCCTCGGTGAGCAGGATCGCGGCGGAGGCGATGCCGTTGATCGTGGTGCCCTCCCGGTGCCCGAGCTCGATCAGCGCGGCGGTCTGCGCGCGGGTCAGCCTGCAGCGCGCGGTGCGGGGGAGGAGGTAGTCGGGATCTTCTGGGCCGGAGATGGTCCGAGCGACGCCCATCGGACGGTACGGCAGAACCGGTGTGCCGATCTTCCGCACGCCGCGTTCGTGTAGCAGGTCTTCCACCGATCGCGGGAAGCCGTGTGGCTCCGATTCGGCCGACTGCCCGCGGACGAGGTCGGTATAGCAGGACCACAGCTCCGCGAACACGGCCAGCGAATGATAGGCATCCGCGACGCTGTGGTGAGTCACCAAAGTGACGCCCGCGGAGGCGCGGTCGCGGACTACGCACAGCGAGGCGAGCGCTCTGCGCTGATCCAGCCGGGCGCCGGTCAGCAACTGCTCGGGATCACCCTCGGTGACCGTCATCTCGGGTGCGGCGCTCGGCGATTCGAGCAGGAAATGCCCACCGCACCCGTCCGGCTCCAAGCGGGCGCCGAGGATCGGGCGGGAGCGCACCACGGCTTCGAATGCCGCCGATAGGGCAGCGAGATCCAACCGACCCGCGATCCGAATCGAATAGCCGACGAGGACTTCACTGTTGGCGAAGATCGCCTCACTCGGCGCCAGCGGACGGATGACGGTTGCTGCGGTCATGTCGCTTCCTCCACCTGAGCCTGTCCCGAGGCTAGTCCGAAGCCCGCGCGCGCCAGGCTCTTTCGGCAGCATCGTGTGTGTCCTGTATCGGTCGATCCGCGGTCGCCGTTTCGGATCGTTGCCACAACGACACCTTGTCCGAAACCGGCTCCGTGACCGGGAGCCCGTGGATAGCTGCCAGCCCCTCTAGAGTGATACTCTAGAGCATCGCTCTAGAGGAGGCTGCCATGACCGAACTCGCCACCTACCAGCTCGAAGACGGGGTCGCCACGATCACGCTTGACGACGGCAAGGCCAACGTGATGTCGGAGGACATGATCGGTTCCATCGCCGCCGCCCTGGACCGAGCCGAGGCCGACCGCGCCGTCGTCCTGCTGACCGGGCGCCCACGCGTATTCTCCGCGGGCTACGACCTGGCGACGTTCTCGCGTTCCGCCGACGACATCCGCCGAACCCTGCGTGCCGGCGGCAACCTCGTCCATCGGCTGCTGGGGTTCCCGTATCCCGTCGTCGCGGCATGCCCGGGGCACGCGATCGCCCAGGGCGCGTTCACGCTGCTGGCCACGGACGTGCGGTTCGGCGTCGTGGGGGATTTCAAAGTGGGTCTCAACGAGGTCGCGATCGGGCTGACCATCCCGCATTACGGCGTGGAGCTGGCACGGCATCGGCTCACCGCCCCCGGATTCGACCGCGCGGCGAACACCGGGATCCTGGTCGGACCCGAAGAGGCCAGACAGCTCGGCTTCCTCGACGTGCTCGCCGCCGACGCGGACGACCTGCGCACGCGCGCGACGGCCGAAGCGCACCGGTTGACCGGAATCGACTTCGCCGCGCACACCGGGACGAAGCTGCGGGTCCGTGCTCAGGTGCTCGCGGCGGTGCGGTCCGGCATCGATGCCGAGTTCGACGGCTAGACGGCCGTGGGCACCCGCGAGCGGATCTTGGCCGAAGCGACGCGGCAGTTGCTGGCCACGGGCTATTCGGCGTTCACGGTGGCGGGCGTGCGCGATCGTCTCGGTTTGTCCAGCGGCAGCATGTTCCACGCGTTCGGCTCGAAGGCCGAATTGGCCGCCGCCGTCTACGTCTTCGGCATGCTCGACTATCAGCGGACGGTGCTGGAGGTTCTCGACACGTCCGACGTCGGCGCCGAGCAGGCGATCCGCGCGATGCTCGCGGCCCATCTCGGCTGGGTGGAAGATCATCGTGATCTCGCCCGTTTCCTGTTCGCCACGCTGCCGGACGAGGTCGCGCGGGCTGCGGAGCCGGAACTGGCACAACACAATCGGGTCTTCTTCGGTGCGCTGGAGCGCCGGTATCGAGAGCTGCGGGCAACCGCGGACGTGGGCGAGGACGGCTATCCGGTCGCCCACGCGATCTGTGTCGGACCAGCGCAGGAGTACTGCAGGCAGTGGGTACGCGGACGTGTCACGGCCCCGCCGCGCACGCTGGTCGCGACATTTCAGGAGGCCGCCCTCGCCGCCCTCGCCACCTTGACGCGATAGCCGCCGCGCCGGGAGTCATGCTGCCGGGCGGAGGATGGGCAGCCGCGCAGTGCCTTCGGCGATCGGTTCGTTTCCGGCCGCGGTTTCGGCGGCCGTCGCCGAGCGCCTTCTGGGCTTACGCGGCGGACAGGCGGGTGAGCGGTCGGTTGCGCTGGAACAGCGGATCGGACGTTGTGGCAATCGGACGCCTCGCGCCGGATCGGGATCGTGGCAGCGATGCGCAGTCCCTGCGGCCCGGATCACCGTGCCGGTTGCGGATCGGCGATGCGTGATCGACAGTGGTTGTCGAGTTACGGTGCGGCGACGGGAGGCCACCAATGGACCGTGCGGACGTCGTTGTCGTCGGCGCCGGATACGCCGGACTGTGCGCGGCGCGGACGTTGCGAGCGGCCGGCCGGGACGTCGTCGTCCTGGAGGCGAGCGATCGTGCGGGCGGTCGCACCTTGACCGCGCGGGTCGGCGACGGATGGGCCGTCGACCTCGGCGGACAGTGGATCTCGGGTGCGCACGGCAGGCTCGCCGCGCTGGCCGAGGAGTACGGCGCCGCGATATACGCGCCACCCGAAGGGGTCGACCTGATGGTCGAGGGAGTGGTCCGGCGGCCGTTCAGCGGCGCGCGCCCGCCATTGCCGACGCTCGTGCTCGTCGTGCTCGCCCAGGCCATGTGGCGGCTGGAACGGATGGCCGCCCGGGTCGACCTCGCGCGCCCGTGGACCACGCCGGGCGCCGACCGGCTGGACGCGATGACCGCGGCGACCTGGTTGCGCCGGAATGTGCCCCAGCGGCGCGCCCGGAACCTGGCCGAGGTGATGATCGGCGAGGAACTGTGCGTCGACGTCGGCAGCATCTCCATGCTCGGTCTGCTGACTACGATCCGCTCGGCGGGCGGCGTCGAGGCGGGGATCACCGCCGAAACGGTGACGCGACTGTTCGTCGACGGCGCCGACGGGCCCGCGCTGGCCATGGCCGCGGAGATGGGTGACGCGCTGCGTCTCGGCGCGCCGGTCACGACGATTCGGCGCCGACCAGGCGGTGTGCGGGTGGAGTCGGCCGCCGGTGACGTGCGGGCCGAGCGTGTGATCGTGGCGGTGCCGCCCGCGCTCGCCGGACGCATCGCCTACGATCCGCCGCTGCCCGCCGCGCGCGACCAATTGACCCAGCGCATGCCGATGGGCTCGGTGCTGAAATCGTTCGCGGTCTACGAGCGGCCGTTCTGGCGTGACGACCGGCTCACCGGGCAGTCGCTGAACCTGCGCGATCCCGTGCCGGTGACCTTCGACGCCACCCGCCCCGGTGGTCCCGGTGTGCTCGGCGCGCTGGTGCCGGGCCGGGCCGCGCAGCGGTTGGCCGCCCTTCCCGCGAGCGAGCGACGCGCCATGATCATCGGTTCACTGGTACGGGCTTTCGGGCACGCTGCCCGCGAACCGCTCGAATGGCACGAAAAGGTCTGGGCCGACGACCCATACGCCCGCGGCGGCTACGGCGCCTTCTACCCGCCGGGCGTCTTGACCACCCTGGGCTCGGCCTTGCGCCACCCGGTCGGCGCGATCCACTGGGCCGGGAGCGAAACCGCCACGGAATGGTCGGGCTACATCGAGGGAGCGATCCGTTCCGGGGAGCGTGCGGCCGCCGAAGTGCTCGCGGCGGAGCGATCCACGGCCACCGCATGATTGCCAAAGGGTTGCCCGAGTGCTGGCTCCGGCCCACCCGAGGGATCACAATGAAGAGGTGTTCCAGCGGATCGTGGTCGGCTACGACGACTCTCCCGGCGCAAGGGCCGCCCTGACGATGGCGCTCGACTTGGCGGCGGTGCAGCACTGCACGCTCACGGTCGTGGCCGTCGAAGAGCATCTGCCGCACTACGGTCCGGTGGTCGGCGAGATGGAGGACGAACGCTCGCTCGGGGAGCGGACCTGTCGCCGCTGGCTCGCCACCGCCGCCGAGGCCGCCGACCGGCGCGGCATCGTGGTGCGGGCCGAACTGCGCGCCGGTCAGGCCGCGCGGGAACTGGCCACCGCCGCCGCCGACCACGATGCCGACCTGCTGGTGGTGGGGCGCAGCGGGCACTCGGGCATCTGGGGCCGCTTCATGGGCAGCACCGCGGAGAAGGCCGCACGCCACGTCGGCTGCTCGGTACTCGTCGCGCACGACGGTGCCGGACAGGCCGGGGACCGATGAGCGCGGCCGCGTCGTGACCTGGGGTGGCGCTGCTCCGGACACCTCGGGTAAGAGATGCGCGGTGGGCGGGGAACCGACCGACGAACCGATCGACACCGCGGGCCGCGCGCGTAACCCCGCGCGGGAGTTCTGGCGTACGCACGGCCCGGTGTCGGTGGTCGTCGCCGCGGGCGGAGCGCTCGGAGCGCTCGCTCGCTACGGACTCGCTCAGTGGCTGCCCGCACAGCCGGGACACTTCCCGTCGGCCACCTTTCTCACCAATGTGGCGGGCTGCTTCGCGATCGGCGTGCTGATGGTGGCGGTGACCGAGATCTGGGCCGCCCATCGGTTGCTGCGCCCCTTCCTCGGCGTCGGCGTGCTGGGCGGATTCACGACCTTCTCCACCTATGTCAATGAAATTCGCGAGCTGCTGCGGACAGGCGCGATCCTCGTCGCGACCTGCTATCTGGCGGGCACGCTGATCTGCGCTCTGCTCGCCACGCTCACCGCCATGTGGCTCACCAGGGCGGGGTATGAGCGCCTGCGGCAGAGACGGGAAGGAGCGCGATGAACGTGCTGCTGGTCCTCGTGGGCGGCGCGATCGGCGCGCCGCTGCGGTATCTGATCGACCGGGCGGTGCAGGATCGCCGTGACAGCTTGTTCCCCTGGGGCACCTTCCTGGTCAACCTGCTCGGTTGTCTCGTGCTCGGCACGCTCGCCGGGGCCGGGACCGCACTGCCCTCGTCACTGTTCGTTCTGCTCGGCACCGGGTTCTGCGGAGCGCTGACCACCTACAGCACCTTCGGTTACGAGACCGTGCGGCTTGCCGACCGGGGAGCGTATCTGTTCGCGGCGGTGAACGTGGTCGCAAGTGTTTCCGCAGGGCTGATCGCCACTGTGTCGACATACGCGGCAGTGCACGCCCTGCTCGGCTGACCCCGCCGCCGAACCCAATGCGACGTGATCCAGCTCACTTGGCTGCGCTATCGCGCGCCGCGCAGGGTCAGCTAAGCTGACATGACAGATGCAAACATGCGCATATATTTCGGTGATTGATGGAAGGGGCTGGGTCGATGGGGCACGAACATGGTCACGCGCACGGGCACGGGCTGTCCGGTGAGGCCGACCGCAAGTGGCTGACCATCGCGCTGGCCCTGATCGTCGGGTTCATGTCGGTCGAGGTCGTGATCGGCGTGCTGGCGAACTCGCTGGCCTTGCTGTCGGACGCGGCGCACATGCTCACCGACGCCGCGTCCATTGTGCTCGCGCTCATCGCGATCCGGTTCGCGGCCCGCCCCGCGAACGGCAAGTACACCTACGGCTACAAGCGCGCCGAGATCCTCTCGGCGCAGGCCAACGGCGTCACGCTGCTCGTGCTGGCGGGCTGGCTCACCTACGAGGCCGTGCGCCGTTTGCTGGAGCCGCCCGAGGTGACCGGCGGGCTCGTCCTGGTGACCGCGTTGGCCGGTGTCGTGGTCAACATCGTGGCCACCTGGGCGATCAGCAAGGCCAACCGTTCCAGCCTCAACGTCGAGGGCGCCTTCCAGCATGTGCTCAACGACCTGTACGGGTTCATCGCGACCGCCGTGGCCGGCCTCGTCGTGCTGACCACCGGCTTCGCCAGGGCGGACGCGATCGCCACGCTGATCGTCGTCGCGCTGATGGTCAAGGCGGGGCTCGGGCTGGTGCGCGAATCCGGCCGGATCTTCCTGGAGGCGGCGCCGGCGGGCGTCGATCCGGACGCGCTCGGGCGCAGGCTGGTGGACATCGACGGCGTCGACGAGGTGCACGATCTGCACGTCTGGCAGATCACCTCCGGTGACATCGCCTTGTCGGCGCACGTGCTGGTCCGGGCCGGCGCCGACTGTCACGGGCTGCGTCAGCGAATCGAGCATCTGCTTCACGACGCCTACGGCATCACCCACACCACGTTGCAGGTCGACCATACCCATGTCGTCGGCCCGTCGGCGGCCGTGCACGAGCAGCGCCTGCTGCCGGTGCTGGAGGATCACTGCGACGACGCCCACGGTCCGGTGCACCGCGACCGCCCGTCGTCCGGGGCGAATGTCGGCGCCCCCTGACCTACTCGGCGCCACGCGCACGGACGATGGCGGGCGGGATGTCGCGCAGCACCGGAAGGCGCTCGAATATCGGAAGACTCGCCGCGAGCGGGCCGCGGGAAGGTCCGTAGGACGACACGCTCACCTCGGCCACCCGCGGGCTCCACTCGCGCAGCAGTGCCGCCACCCAGCTGCGCTTGACGCCCCAGGGCATGGGGGGAGCGGTGTAGTGCGGTGTTTTACGGAAGCCTCGCATGGTCTTGCGGGAGAACCATGGCGGGATGATGTCGAACAGGAATTCCGCGCCAGGCAGTCGGTCGAAGATCGCGATGCACAGGCGCCGCACCTCGTCGGGCTCGAAGTACATGAGCAGCCCCTGCGCCGTGACGAAGACGCCGCGGTCGGCCTCCACCTCGTCCAGCCAGGCTGTGTCCAACGCGCTGATCGGCAGGTGACGGCAGCGCTCGCTCGGTGGAAGGAACCGTTCGCGCAGCGCGATGCCTTCGGGCACATCGACACACAGCCAGCGCACCTGTCCGTCGTCGCACCGCTGGAACTGGGTCTCCAGTCCCGAGGCGAGTTCGACCACGGTCCCGCCGGGGTGTTCGGCCAGCCACGGCCGCAGTGCGAGGTCGAACCGCAGCGATCGCACCGCGTGCGTGCCGTCGGGTGCGCCGAAGGCTCGCGCATAGTCGTACTCGAGCGCGTCGAAGATCCGGACGCAGTCCGGGTCGCGCAGAATGCCATCCGCCCGTTTCGCTTCCGACGCCCGGTTGTAGAGCGTCCACAGCATGGTTTCCGGGACTCCCGTCAGATCGACGTTCGCGCCCATGATCTCGTCCTCTCCGGCCTGCGGCCGAGTCCGTCCGAATCCCCCGGAAAATGAACTTAGCCTAACCTAAGTCGAGTGGGAAGGGGTCAGGGGAGAAGGCGTGGGAACGGCTGTTCCGCTTCGATCAGATAGGCCAGCTCCAGCAAGGTGCGCTCGTTGCCGCGTGTGGCGGCGAATTGGACTCCTATGGGCACCCCGGCGGCGGTGAGGCCCGCCGGAACCGTGATGGCAGGCGTTCCGGTGATGTTATTGATCGGGGTGAAACAGACGTAGGCGCGCAGCCGCTGGATGAGTTCGTCGAACGGCACGGTCGGGCTGAGATAGCCGAGCTCCGGTGTGGTGTGGCCCAGAGTGGGAAGCAGCACCGCGTCGTAGGGGCCGAGTTCCCGTTCGTAGGTGGCCGTCGCCGCCCGTAACCGGCGAATCGTAAGCGGGGCGTGCAGGGCCCGGCGCAGGAAGAGGGCGCGGAGACCGACCGTGAGGTCGTCCACGCGCCGTGCGTCGAACCTCCGGTCGACGAGCCGTCCCGTCGTGGTGGCCAGGGCTGCGAGCAGGCCCCAGTAGTGCAGGAAAGCGTTCTCGATCGTGGCGTCGAACGGCAGGGGCACCGGTTCGACCGAGTGGCCGCAGGCTTCGAGCGTGCGCGCAACCCTTTCGACGGCATCCCGGGTCGGGCCGGCGGCGAGCGGTCCCGCGATGTTGTCGAGCACGAGCGCTATCCGCATGCGGCGGTTCGCGGGACCGTCGACGCGGCCGATCGGCTTCAGCGCGGGATTGCGCCAATAGCGTTCCGCCGCCGCGGCATAGGCCGCCGTATCGCGCACGGTCCTGGTCAGCACTCCTTCGCTGACGATATCCACCGGCAGCGTGCGAGCCAGCCCGGATACCACGTGCCGTCCCCGCGTCGGTTTCAAGCCGACCAGCCCGGCGCACGCGGCCGGAATCCGGATCGATCCGCCGCCGTCGTTGCCGTGCGCGATCGGTACGACACCCGCCGCCACCAGCGCGGCCGCCCCGCCCGACGAGCCGCCCACCGAGTAGTCGGTGTGCCACGGGTTGCGGGTGGGCGCGACGTGCGGCGACTCGCTGCTGGCGTTGAAGCCGAATTCGGGCATGGCGCTCTTGCCGAGGACGGTGAGGCCGGTGCTGAGGAATTGCCGGGTGTAGCCGCTGTGCGCGCGAGCGGGCGTCGCGTGGAACGCGGCCGTGCCCTGGTTCGTCGGCATGCCCGCCACGTCCAGGTTGTCTTTCACGAAGCTGGGCACGCCGTAGAACGTGCCGGTCCGGTCGGCGGGCAGCAGAGGTTTCCCGTAGCTCGGGTAGGCGACGGCCGCCAGCTTTTCCACCTGCTCGGCGCGCGCCACGGCGGCAGCGGCGAGTTCGCGTGGCGAGACCGTCCCGTCGCGCACCAGCGAAGCCAGGGCGACGGCGTCGTGATCACCGAGCGCGTCGTCGCCGAAGGCGTGGACGCGCGTGGGTAGGGGAATATGAGCGTCGGCGGTCATGCCACGAATCTAAGGTGTGCACCAGGCAGTCCGTCCAGACCGGATTCGTCCGGACCGGATTCGTCCGGACCGGATTCGTCCTGACCAGAGAGGACAGCAGGTGGCCGCGACATACCCGGATCCGGTGCCACCGAGGGGCCGCGTCGGCTCGCTGTTGTTCGCGTTGCCGCCCGCGGGCCGGCGGTGGAGCGTGGCGCTGCGCGCTGCGGTGGCGTTCGCTGTCCCCGCCGCGATCATCACCGGTCTGGGCCGTCCGGACACGGCGGTGTTCGTCATGTTCGGCGCCTTCGCCGTGCTCTATGGCGAGGGGCGCCCGTTCCGGGTGCGCGGCAGGGTCGTGCTGGCCGCCGGTGTGGCGTTGCTCGCCGCGAGCGGCGCCGGCGCGCTCATCGGCGGCCTGCTGGATACGGGACTCGGTACGTCGTTGCTGATGGTGGCCGTGGTGTCGGCGATCGCGGTCGTGGCGGTCTTCGTCATCGACGCATTGCGGCTCGGGCCGCCGGGCGCGCTGTTCTTCGCACTGGTCTGTGCGGGGTCGATGAAAGCCGTCGAGACCGGGACGGCGATGGCGACGCTGTTGTTGTGCGCCGCCTGCGGTGTCGTCGCGTCGGTCGTCGTTTCGATGGCCGGAGTGCTGCGGGATCGCCGCAAGCCCGAACGCGTGGCGGTGGACGCCGCGGTCCGCGCGGTCGACGCCTATGTGGCGGCGCGGGAGGCGGGGACGCCCGCGATCGAGCTGCGCCACCGGGCCGGCTCGGCGATGGCGGACGCGTGGGCCGCGGTCTACGACGCGGGTCCGCCCTCGGATCCCGGGGAAGCCGAGCTGCTGGCCACCCTGCAAACCGCCCGGCGCAGGCTGGCCGGGCACGTTCCCGACGACGACACCGACGATCTGCTTGTCGATCCCTTGGTCTCGTTCGCCCGTCCCGGAGTCGGCTTCCGGCTGCGGCGTTCCCTGTCGTTCTCCTCGCACGCGACGATCAGCGCGATGCGCGTTGCCGCGGGCTGCCTGGGCGCGGGCGGCCTGAGCGCGCTGCTCGGTCTGGAGCGGCCGCACTGGGCGGTGCTCAGCGCCCTGATCGTGTTGCAAACCGGGCCCGATCGAGTGCGCGGGCAGGTGCGCGCGATCCACCGGTTCGTCGGCACGATCGCGGGCCTCGGTCTGTTCGCGCTCATCTATCAGCTCGGGCCGACCGGTTACGCGCTGGTCGTTCTGATCGCCGCGCTGCAGTTCTGTATCGAGCTGTTCGTGCCGCGCAACTACGCGCTGGCCGTCGTCTTCATCACCCCGGTCGCGCTGATCGCGGGCGGGGTCGCCACCACGGGCGGACCGATCGGACCGGTGATCCGGGATCGGCTGGTTGAGACGGTGCTCGGCGTCGCCGTCGCCGTGCTCGCGCTGTACGGGGTGGCGCCGTACGGGCATCGGCGCACCTTCCGCTGGATGGATCGCCGGGGGCGCGCCGCCGCCCACGCCCTGCTCGACCGGCTGCGTCGCAAGCCGATGGACGCTCGAGCGTGGGTGTTGGTCCAGCATCTGCAGTTCGAGCTGGTCGGTGTGGTCCGCAGTGGCATCGACTCGGCGACCGACGACCCCGAGTGGACGCGGGACTACTGGCCGGAACACGCGGCCCTCGCGCACCTCGGCCACGATCTACTCGCCACGTGCTGGGTGCTGCAGCCTGGCCAGTGGCTGGCCGACGTGGACGGCTGGGCGGCACGCGTGGCCGCGGCTGGGCTCGGCCCGGAAGCGGGGGCGGTACCGCCTGCTAGCGTTCGCCGCATGCATGACAGCGTGACGGTGCGCATGGCCGCCCCCGCCGACAAGATCTGGGAATTGGTCAGCGACATCGAGAACACCGGGCGATTCAGTCCCGAGACGTTCGCCGCGGAGTGGCTCGGCGGCGCCACCGGTCCCGCGGTCGGCGTGAAGTTCCGCGGACATGTCAACCGCAACGGCTGGGGGCTGAAGTACGCGACGGTGTGCCGCATCGTCGCCTGCGAGCCGGGGCGGGAGTTCGCGTTCACCGTGCTCGGACCGCGCGGCATGCCGGTCAATACGTGGCGCTACGTCTTCGAGCCGGTCGAGGGCGGCACCGACGTCACCGAGTCGTTCCAGCTGCACAGCAATCCCGTGCTGCGGCTGTACTGGTCGCTGGCCGGGTGGGCGCGCCGCAAGACCAACGTCGAGGGGATGCGCGAGACGCTGAACCGGATCAAGGCCGTCGTCGAATAGTCCCGGCACACAACGCCGCTCGGCGGCGCACCTAGGCTCGGGACCCATGACTGCTCCTGTGCTCCTCGTGCTCGGCGCCGGTCCCGGCATCGGGCTGTCGGTCGCCCGCCTGTTCGCCGTCGACGGTTTCGCCACGGTGCTGGCCTGCCGGTTTCCCGAGGAGGCCGAGCCGATGGCCGAGAAACTGCGCGGGGAGGGGTTCGACGCGGAGGGTGTCGGGGTGGATCTGAGCGACCCCGCCGACGTGGGCGAGGTCGTCACGGGAGTGGGCGAGCGCCACGGCCGTATCGACGTGTTGCACTTCAACCCCAGCGTCTTCCGAGAGGCCGATCCGCTACAGCTCTCGATTCCCGAACTGATCGAGGACTTCACCGTCGGCGCCGCTGCGCTGTTGCCCGCCGTCCAGGCGGCGCGGCCCTTCCTGTCCGAGGGCGCCCGCGTGCTGGTCACCGGCAGCGCGGCCGCGGATAAACCGTGGCACCGAGCCGCCTCGCTCGGCATCCAGAAGGCGGCGGTGCGCAACCTGGTCACCAGCTTGGACGCCACACTCGCGCCCGCGGGGATCCGGGCGGTCGCCGTCCAGGTCGAAGGAGTGCTGGGGGAGGGCGCTTTCACGCGGGACCGGGTCGCCGCGGCGTTGCACGCGGCAGCCGTCCGCCCCGCCGACGGATGGACGCCGCACGTCTCCTACGACGGCTGACCGGCGGGACTACCTGGGCCGGATCGCAGCGAATTCGATGGGCAGGTGCGCGGGGCCGCGCAGGTTGACGTGTTCTCGATACGGTGGCGGGTCAACGGGCAGCGAGGGGGATTCGACGCGTTGCGCGAACCGGGTCAACGCCACTCGCGTCTCCAAGCGGGCCAGGGCAGCCCCGACGCAGAAGTGCGCCCCGAGGCCGAAGGCCAGGTGGCGGTTCTCGCGCGCCGGGTCGAATCGGCCGGGGTCGCCGAACACCGAGGGATCGCGGTGCGCGGCCGCGATCAGCAGCACCACCAGGTCGCCGCGCTCGATGCTCGTGCCGCTGATGGTCAGGTCGTCGGCGGCGACGCGCGGGATCAGCTGGACCGGCGGGTCGAAGCGCAGCGTCTCCTCGACCACGCCCGCCGCCCGGTCCGGATCCGCGCGCAGGGCCGCGAGTTCCTCCGGCCTGCGCAGCAGGGCCAGGGTCGCGTTGGCGATCAGGTTGACGGTGGTCTCGTGGCCGGCGACCAGCAGCAGTGCGCAGGTCGAGATCAATTCGGCATGGGTGAGCGTGTCGCCGGAGTCTTCCGCAGCGATGAGTTCGGACAGTAGATCCGGGCCCGGTGTGTGGCGGCGTCGATCGATGAGATCTTCGAAGTAAGCGTGCAGTTCGGTCCCGGCGCGCTGGATCCGCGCCGGGTCGGCGCGGAATCGGGCGGCCGCGCGGGAGGTCGGGTCCAGCGTGCGCGACAGCAGCGCGGACCAGGCGCTCAGCCGTGCTTCGTCCGCGAGCGGGACGCCGAGCAGTTCACAGATGACGGTCACCGGCAGCGGATAGGCGAAGTGGTCGACGGCGTCGAACCCGCCCTCGCGGGCGCGCTGGTCGAGCAAGTCGTCCACGATCTCGGTGATCCGCGGCTCCAATCGCCGTACCACCCGCGGGGTGAACGCCGCGGACACGAGGCGGCGCAGGCGAGTGTGATCCGGCGGATCGAGGAACAGGAACGAGGGCTTCGCACGCGCCGCACCGTCCTCCCGCGTCCCGTCATAGATCGGCATCGAGCCGAGTTGCAACCGGGCCAGTGACCGGTCGACGCTCGCGCGCGGATCGCGCAGCATGGCGGCGCAATCCGCGTAGCGCGTCAGCACGACTACCGGAGCCGTCCCCATCCGGAACGCACCGGCGTCGCGTAGTCGCGCGAGCAGGGGATACGGATCCGGTCGCACCGCTGGGTCGAGCAGGCGCACGTAGTCGTTGGTCGGGTGGTTCGTGGTCGTCATCGACACTCCCAACTGTCCGGCCGGAGCGGGCGCCGGTCTACTTAGTATTATTCCGATACTGTTAGTAGGAAAGCAATACCGAGCAGGGATGCGAAAATACCGTCATGACATTGCGGCGCCCGGCCGACGATTCGGTCACCCGCGTCGTCGAACTGCTCGGCGACCGGTGGACCATCCTGCTCATCGCCGAGGCGTTCTTCGGGGTGCACCGCTTCAGCGATTTCGCTCGCAATATCGGCATCACCAACCGCAACCTGCTCACCAGCCGCCTGCGCATGCTGATCGACGCGGGCGTCTTCACCCGCACCGATCACGGCGGCGGGCGCGTCGACTACCACCTCACCGCCGCGGGCCGCGAGCTGTATCCGATCGTCACGGCGATGATGGTCTGGGGCGACCATCATCTGGTCGGGCCGGAGGGCAAGCCCATCGTCCTCGAGCATCGCACCTGCGGGCACGAGACCTCGCCGATGCTCGTCTGCGACCACTGCCGCGAACCGATCGACCCGCGCGACGTCGAACCCAAGGCGGGCCCCGGCTTCCACCAGCCGCCCGGCGCCGAGCAAGCCGGGTGAGAGGTTCGACGGACGGAGTAGGACTGGGCAGGGCGGAAGACAGCGCCGCGTCTGGTGCGGAGGCCTCCGGAGCGGTGCGCCGGGCTACTCGGCGCTCAATCCAGCAGGTCGACGAAAGCCTCTGCCAGGTACAGCGGTAGGAGTAGGTAGTACAGCAGCATCGCCATCGAGCCGGCTCCGATCGTCAACGCGGGTCCCACGCTGTGCCGTCGCGGGTACGTCGCGCAGGGATTGGAGACCGAGTGGTCTCGCGATCGCAGGAATGTAGTGCAGCTTCCCGGCATCGGCAAGGCCGTCCAGCGTGTCGAACCCGCCGTTCTACTTCGCCGCCTGCGGTTTCCGCTCGACGACCGCGGGGCTGTTGCGGCTCGACGACCGGGAGTGACGGCCGAAAGTACCGATCGGGACAGCGACGGCGCGTGCCATGCTGAGGGCCGGGATCGACCGAGGGGAACGAATGCAGAATCGCCCATCGGCAGCGGAGTTGCTGGAATCGCTCGCCGAGTTGCTCGAGGAGACGCTGCTGCCCGCCCTGCCCGCGGGGTTGCAGCACAAGGCGCGTGTGGGCGCCAATCTCGCCAGGATCGTGCGCAGAGAGATCGAATCCGGCCCCGCCGCGGCCGAGCAGGAGCGTGAGTTGCTCGCCGCGGTACCCGAAGGAGACGACGAACAGCTCTGGGCGGCGTTGGTTTCCGTGGTGCGGGCCGATCTCGCGATCGCCAAGCCGGGGTACGACGCGTGGGCGGGCGAGTGAGTTCCGACCTGGCACGTGGCCTGGCGGAGTTCCTCGGGTCGGGCAGCGGCCACGCGGTGACGGTGTCGAACGTCGAATACCTCTCCGCGGGCGCCCGCCGTCGTAACGTCGCCTTCGACGCCGATATGGGAGGCGCGAAGCGGCGCTTGGTCGCGACCATCGTGCCGAACGCGATCGAGCTCGTCCCCGTGGACGTGGAGGCCGCGGTCCGGGAGCTGGCGCGCGGCAACGGTGTCCCGGTTCCGCCCGTCGTGGCGATCTGCACCGACAGCGCCTACGCCGACGGGCCGTTCGTGGTTACCGAACGGGTGGACGGAGAGACGGTGCCGCGCAAGGTGCTGCGGCTGACGGAGTCGGCGGGTCTCGGCGAACGAGTCGCCGAACAGCTCGGCGAGGCCATGGGCCGCCTGCATGCCATCGATCCGGCGACCGCCCCCGCTCGGCTGCCCGAGGCCGCCGCCGATCCCGAGCACCAGCTGATCGAGGCGGGCGAGCACGTGCGCGCGCTCTTGGCGGACCGGCCGGTGTTCGCCCTCGCGCTGCGCTGGCTGGAACGCCGCTGCCCGCCCGCGCCGCCGCGTACCGCGCTGCTGCACACCGACATGCGCAACGGCAACATCGTCGTCGGTCCCGAGGGACTGCGGGCGGTGCTCGACTGGGAAGGCGCGCAGCGTCACGGCGATCCGATGCGCGATGTGGCCTGGCCCGCGCTGCGCATGTGGCGCTTCCGCGCCGACGACCGGGAATTCGGCGGATTCGCGGGCCGCGGCGCGTTCGCGCGCGGCTACCGCCGTGCGGGCGGCGAGTTCGATGAAGACCGTTTCCGCTGGTGGAAGGTGATGTGCACGCTCGCATGGGGGGTCGGGCTGGCCGGGCAAGCCGCGGCGCACTCGGACGGCAGCGTGCGCGACATCGTGATGGCGGCCAGCGGGCGCCGGGTTTCGGAAATCGAATGGGACCTGCTGATGCAGATCCGACCCACTGCGAAAGGCTAGAGACTTCGATGGATTTCGAGCTACCTGCCGAACTGGTCGATTACCTCGCCGAACTGGACCGGTTCATCGACCGGGAGATCGCGCCGCTCGAGCAGATCGATGACAACATCCGCTTCTTCGACCACCGTCGTGAGGACGCCCGCACCGACTGGGAGCGCGGCGGCCTGCCGAACGCGCGATGGGAAGCGCTGCTGGCCGAGGTCCGCAGGCGCGCCGACGCCGCGGGTCACCTGCGGTACGCCTTCCCGGCGCAGTACGGCGGCCGGGACGGCACCAACCTGGGCATGGCCGTGATCCGCGAGCACCTGGCCCGGCGCGGCCTGGGGCTGCACTGTGATCTGCAGAACGAGCATGCCATCGTCGCCAACAATGTCGGTTTGCTGCTCATGCTCGAATACGGCACACCCGCGCAGCGAGCGGAGTGGGTGGACGGGCTGGCTTCGGGGACGAAGTTCTTCGCCTTCGGCATCACCGAGCCCGAGCACGGCTCCGACGCGACCTACATGGAGACCTCAGCGGTCCGCGACGGCGACGGCTGGGTGATTACCGGACAGAAGACCTGGAACACCGGCGTGCACATCGCCGACGCCGACCTGATCTTCGCGCGCACCTCCGGCGGCCCCGGCGACGCGACGGGCATCACCGCGTTCCTGGTGCCCACCGACGCTCCGGGGTTCGTCGTCGAGGAATACCTCTGGACCTTCAACATGCCCACCGATCACGCCCGCGTCGCGCTCAACGGCGTTCGCGTCCCCGACACCGCCGTCTTCGGCGGTGAAGGACGCGGCTTGGCGGTGGTCCAGCACTTCTTCAACGAGAACCGGATCCGCCAAGCCGCGTCCAGCCTGGGTGCGGCGCAATACTGCATCGACGAGTCGGTGGCCTACGCCAAGCAGCGCAAGCCCTTCGGCAAGCCGCTGGCCGCCAACCAGGCGATCCAGTTCCCTCTTGTGGAACTGCACACGCAGTGCGCGATGTTGCGCACGCTCATCCACAAGACCGCTTGGTCGATGGACACCTACGGCACGTTCGCCGCCTCCGAGCAGGTCTCGATGTGCAACTACTGGGCCAACCGGTTGTGCTGCGAGGCCGCCGACCGCGCCATGCAGGTGCACGGCGGCCTCGGCTATTCCCGGCACAAGCCGTTCGAGCACATCTACCGCCACCACCGGCGCTACCGGATCACCGAGGGCGCCGAGGAGATCCAGATGCGTCGCGTCGCGGGCTATCTGTTCGGTTTCATGGGCGGCAAAGCTCCCAAAGGGGTGTGAGCGGCGCGGCTCAGAGGCGGCGGATGCGGGCCAGCCACGCGGCGGCGTCGACCCGGCCCGTCTCGGAAACCTCCAGGGCCGCCGCGTCCTGGGCCACCAGGTCGGTGACCCGGCCGCGGTACCGTGCCAGTCGCAGGTCCGCTACTGTCCAGCCCTCGCGGAAGGACTCCAGGATCAGCGTGTCGCTGATTCGCGGGCCGAATCCCGGCTCGGCATCGGAGAGGGCGAGGACATACACCGTGCCGCCCGGCTTGCAGACCGCGTGCAGACTGCGGACGTACGCGGCGCGCGCCTCGTCCTCGGTCCCGAAGACATGGAACAGCGCGCTGTCGACGACGGTGTCGAACGCGGGCGCGGAGCCCGGCGGGTCACCGGCGAAATCCGGCCGGTCACCGAGCGCGAGCGCGTCGGCCACCTCGAACGCGGCGGCGGGCACACCCTGCGCGGCCGCATTGGCGCGCGCGTAGGCCACCGCGCTCGGCGACATATCGATCCCACGCACGTCGTAACCGAGCCTGGTCAGCAAAATGGTGTGCTCACCGGCGCCGCAGCCGGGATCGAGGACGCGGCCGCTGATACCCCCTTCGCGCTCCAAGGCCACGATGGCGGGTTGCGGTTCACCGATCACCCAAGGTGCGGTGTCGTTGTCGTAGACGGTATTCCAGAAATCCGCTGGACGAGTCATGGAACCACTGTCCATCCTCAACCCCACTCGAGGTCAACCGCCACGCCCTCGAAGTGCGCTTTTCGCGTGAGGTGCGCGACCGGACGTGCGTGTGGATCAGGTCTGCGTCGCGGCGGCGTGGGTGGGTACGCGCGCGGTATGAGCACACCGAATCTCGATCCGACGACGGCGGAGTCGATGCAGCAGGACGCGGATTTCGCCGACGAGCACACCAAGCTGACGCATGCCGACGAGCACCCCACCGGAGAAGAGCTCGAGACCGACGAATCGACCCCGCGCGGGCACAGCGGATCGGACGAGTAGCCCGGCGTGGCACGGTTGCGCGCGGGAACCGTGCCACGTCGGCGGGCTCAGACGACGGCGACCAGCCGTGCGGCGTTGGCGGACACGTCGTCGGCGGCCTGGTTGGCGGCCAGTTCGGCGTGCACCCGGTGGCCGTACCGGGTGATCTCGCGTTCGGTCGCCGCGCCGTCCCAGCCGAGGTGGGCGCCGATCAGCCAGGCCACCTCGGCGGCGGCGGCCAAGCCGCGGTCGGCCGCTTCGATGGAGATGCGGGTGCGGCGGGTGAGCACATCGTCCAGATGCAGAGCTCCCTCGTGCGTCACCGCGTACACCGCCTCCGCGCCCAGGTACTCCGGAGCGCCGGTGAGCGGCTTGCCCAGTTCCGTTTCGCGGGCGATCAGGTCGAACAGGTCGGTGATCGCCGAGCCGTAACGGCCGAGCAGACGCTCGACCGTCGCCCGGGGCAGGCCCGCGCGCTGCGCCAAGCTGTCCAGGTCGGCGGCGAGTTCGTGGTAGCCCACCGCGCCGAGGATCGGCAGGTGCTCGGTCACCGAAGGGGCGACCGCACGGCCGAGCCCGGCCACCGCAGCGTCCACGACGTCGGCGGCCATCACCCGATAGGTGGTGTACTTACCGCCCGCTACCACGAACAGACCGGGCGCCGGTTCGGCGACCGCGTGCTCGCGGGAGAGCGTGGCGGTGTCGGCCGACGCGCCGGACAGCAGCGGCCGCAGCCCCGCGTAGGTCCCGACGATGTCGTCGCGGGTGAGCGGTTCGCGCAGCACTCGGTTGACGTGGTCGAGCAGGTACCGCACGTCGGCGTTGCTGGCGGCGGGGTGGTCCTTGTCCAGCGACCAATCCGTATCGGTGGTGCCGATGATCCAGTGCCCGCCCCACGGGATGACGAACAGCACGCTCTTCTCGGTGCGCATGATCAGGCCGGTGTCCAGATTCAGGCGGTGGCGCGGCACCAGGATGTGCACGCCCTTGGACATCCGGACGTGGAACGGGAACTCGACGCCGGTCATCCGGTTCATCTCGTCGGTCCACACCCCCGTGGCGCTGATCACCCGGCGCGCGCGGACGGTGTGCACCCGGCCGGTCTCCAGGTCGGTGACCTCCGCGCCGACGACGCGCTCGCCGTCGCGCAGCAGCCCCGTCACTCTGGTGCGGGTGAGCACGGTGGCGCCGTGCTGGGCCGCGGTGCGGGCGATCATCATCGTGTGCCTGGCGTCGTCGACCTGCGCGTCGTAGTACCGGATGGCCCCGGTCAGCGCGTCCTCGCGCAGCGCGGGCGCCAGCTCCAGCGCGCGTGTGCGCGACAGGTGCCGGTGCATCGGCAGCGCGCGTGCGCCGCCGATGGTGTCGTACAGGGCGACGCCCGCGCCGATGTAGGCGCGTTCCCACACCCGGTGCCGCAGCGGCAGCAGGAACGACACCGGGCGCACCAGGTGCGGTGCGAGCCGATGCAGCAGCAGGCCGCGTTCTTTCAGCGCTTCTCGCACCAGCCAGAAATCGAGCTGCTCCAGGTAGCGCAGCCCGCCGTGGATGAGCTTGCTGGAGCGGCTCGAGGTGCCCGCGGCGAAGTCCCTGGCCTCCACCAGGGTCACGGTCAGGCCGCGGGAGGCGGCGTCGAGGGCCGCGCCCGCTCCGACCACCCCGCCACCGATGACGAGCACGTCGATCTCGGCGTCGCCGAGGGAGTTCACCGCGCGGGCGCGGTAACGGGAGTCCAATCGTGCGGACACAGCGGTATCTCTCCTTGTTTCGGTGTTACGGGTAGGTCGGCGTCGCCCCTCATTCGTCGACGTCGATCCAATCGAGGGTGCGGGCGACGGCCTTCTTCCAGCGCGCGTAGCCGCGCTCGCGCTGCTGCTCCGACCAGGTCGGGCTCCAGCGTTTGGCTTCGTTCCAGTTCTGTTCCAGTTCGTCGGTGTCGTTCCAGAAGCCGACCGCCAGGCCCGCCGCGTAGGCCGCGCCGAGCGCGGTGGTCTCCGCGACCACCGGACGCGACACCGGCACGCCGAGGAAGTCGGCCTGCAACTGCATGCACAGCTCGTTGGCGGTGACGCCGCCGTCCACCCGCAGCACATCCAGTCGCACGCCGGAGTCGGCCTGCATCGCCTCGACCACGTCGCGGGTCTGATAGCAGATCGATTCCAGCGTCGCCCGCGCCAGATGGGCGTTGGTGCTGTAGCGGGACAGGCCGACGATCGCGCCGCGCGCGTCCGAACGCCAGTACGGCGCGAACAACCCGGAGAACGCCGGGACGAAGTACACCCCGCCGTTGTCCTCGGCCTGCCGGGCCAGCGATTCACTCTGTGCCGCGCCGGAGATGATGCCCAGCTGGTCACGCAGCCACTGCACCGCCGAGCCGGTCACCGCGATCGAACCTTCCAGCGCGTACACCGGCTTCTCCGCACCGAACTGGTAGGCGACCGTGGTCAGCAGCCCGTGCTGCGACCGAACGATCTCGGTTCCGGTGTTGAGCAGCAGGAAGTTTCCGGTGCCGTAGGTGTTCTTCGCCTCGCCGGGCCGGAAGCAGACCTGCCCCACGGTGGCGGCCTGCTGGTCGCCGAGCACGCCGGACAGCGGGACCGCGCCGCCGAACGGGCCGTCGGGGCGCGTGGTGCCGAACAGATCCGAGTTCGCCGACGGCGCGATCCGCGGTAGCATCGCGCGCGGCACCCCGAACAGCGACAGCAGCTCCTCGTCCCAGTCCAGCGTCTCCAGGTTCATCAGCATGGTGCGGCTGGCGTTGGTCGGATCGGTGACGTGCACGCCGCCGTCGACTCCGCCGGTCAACTGCCACAGCAGCCAGGTGTCGGTGGTGCCGAAGAGCGCGTCACCGCGTTCGGCGTCCGCGGCCACCCCGGGGACGTTGTCCAGAATCCAGCGCAGCTTGCCGCCGGAGAAATAGGTGGCCGGCGGCAGGCCCGCCTTGCGCCGGATGGTGTCACCGTGCCCGGCCCGCTCCAGCTCGGCGGCGATGCGATCGGTGCGGGTGTCCTGCCAGACGATCGCGTTGCAGTACGGCCGCCCGGTCCTGCGGTTCCACACAACCGTGGTCTCGCGCTGATTGGTGACGCCGACTGCGGCCAGATCGCTCGCGTCGAGATCGGCTTTGGTCAGCGTGCTCTGGATGACAGCACGGGTGCGCTCCCAGATCTCGGTCGGATTGTGCTCGACCCAGCCGGGGCGCGGCAGAATCTGCTCGTGTTCGAGCTGATGGCGGGCGATCTCGTTGCCACTGTGGTCGAACACCATGAAACGGGTGCTCGTGGTGCCCTGGTCGATTGCGCCGACGAACTTGCTCATCGAGGTCCTTTCGGAACGTGCTGTCGCGGAGGAGGATTCAGAACAGGAATTGGGCGGCCAGACCGGCGAGCGCACCGCCCACCAGCGGCCCGAGCACCGGCACCCAGGCGTATCCCCAGTCGGAGTCCTTGCCGTGTGTCGTCGCGTCGGCCTCGGGAGATGCGACCGGTCCGGAGTCGCCCGCGCCCACCGGCACCAGGACCGCATCCGCGGGGGCGGGCTTGCGCACCGGCAGCAGCGCGTGTGCCAAGCGCGGACCCAGGTCGCGCGCGGGGTTGACGGCGTACCCGGTCGGGCCGCCCAGCGAAGCGCCGATGCCGACGACCAACAGTGCCGCGGCGGCCGGGCCGAGCCCGCTCGGCGTGTGGCCGAAAGTCAGGATGACCAGGACGAGCGTGAACGTGCCGATCACTTCGGTGGCGAAATTCCAGCGTAGGGCGCGGATCGCGGGACCGGTGGCGAAAACGGCGAGCTTCTTCTCCGCGTCGGTCTCCGCGTCGAAGTGGCGTTTGTAGGCGACGTAGGCGATCGTCGCGCCGACGAACGCGCCGGAGAATTGGCCGCTCAGATAGGCGAGCGTCGCGGAGCCGGAGATCGCGATGCCGGGGGCGAACTCCTCCGCGCCGCTGAACAGGATGCCGATGGTGACCGCGGGATTGAGGTGGCCGCCGGTCTTGTAGGCGACGTAGACGCCGGCCAGGACGGCGAACCCCCATCCCACGTTGATCAGCAGCCAGCCGCCGTCCAGTCCTTTGGACTTGGTCAGCAATACGTTCGCGACCACGCCGACCCCGAGCAGCACCAGCACTCCTGTGCCGAGCGCTTCGCTGAGAAAGATCGAGCCGAAGTTCATCGTTGAGCCTCCGTTCACCCCGCTGGCCGCGGACGCGACCGTGCGTGTCACTGGAAATTACGGCGGAATGCCGGGCCCGGATACTGCCGCCGTTCGACAATGTCGAACGCCTCGACTGGTTGCCGTAAGGCGGGGCCGCTACCGTCCGACCGGTCAGGAGGATGTATGGCGCAGCTCACACCTGGTTTCACTGATGTTGCCCAGGTATTACCAACCGTTCGACATTGTCGAATCGCCACCTGGAGGATAGGTTTCCCGACATGCCGGGTGCGATCCAATCGATCGAGCGGGCGGCGGCCGTCCTACGGCTGCTGGCCCGAGGTTCCGGCCGTCTCGGCGTCGCCGACATCGCGGGTGCGCTCGAGCTGCCGAAACCGACCGCGCACGGCATCCTGCGGACGCTCCAGGGTGTCGGCTTCGTCGAGCAGGACCCGGCGACCGGCAAGTATCAGCTCGGAGCGGCGCTACTGCATCTGGGCACCAGCTACCTCGACGCGAACGAATTGCGCTCCCGCGCGATCAACTGGGCCGACGCGCTGGCGGCTCGCACGGGCGAGTCGGTGCGGATCGGCGCGCCGATGGACGGCGCTGTGGTCGTGGTCCATCACGTATTCCGGCCGGACAACACCGAACAGGCGCTCGAACTCGGCGAGCTCCTGCCGCCGCACGCCACCGCGCTGGGCAAAGTCCTGCTCGCCTACGACATCGACTTGGCCGCGGCGGTCCGCCGCGGCGAACTGGCCCCGCTCACACACCGCACTCTCATCGACCGTGTCGCGCTCACCAGGGCGCTCGCCGGTGTGCGGCAGGCCGGATGGGCGGGCGATACCGGGGAATTCCG
Source organism: Nocardia asteroides (assembly GCA_019930625.1). Classification (NCBI taxonomy): domain Bacteria; kingdom Bacillati; phylum Actinomycetota; class Actinomycetes; order Mycobacteriales; family Nocardiaceae; genus Nocardia; species Nocardia asteroides. Next base: position 433,764 of record CP082844.1, on the reverse strand, counting down.
GACGGGCGAGGCGGGTATCGCGGCGCCGATCCGGGCGCCCGGTGGCCTGGTGGTCGGCGCCATCGGCATCACCGGTGCGGTGGACCGGCTCTGTGACGCCCAATTGCGGCACCGGCCCGCACTGGTCGGTCAGGTGCTCGACGCCGCTCGCGCGGTATCGCGGGATCTCGGTGCGGGCCACTGAGATCGGTCCGGCCGGCGACCGGCGGATTTCGACGAGGAGCGGGCGAGCGTGAAGCAGCGTTACGTGCTGGCGATCGATCAGGGCACCACCTCGACCCGGTGCATCCTGTTCGATCAGCGCGCCCGGCTGGTCGGCGTGGCCCAGCGGCCGCACCGGCAGCATCACCCGCGGCCGGGGTGGGCCGAGCAGGACGCGCTGGAGATCTGGCGCAACGTCGAGCGGATCGTGCCGCAGGCGTTGCGGGATTCCGGCGTCGCCGCCGACCGGATCGCCGCGCTCGGCATCGCGAACCAGCGCGAGACCACCGTGGTGTGGGATCGCCGCACCGGCACGCCGATCGGGCGCGCCATCGTATGGCAGGACGTGCGGACCGACGAACTGGTCCGGGAACTGGAGCGCGAGCCGGGCGCCGACCGGATCCGCGAGCGCTGCGGTCTGCCGCTGGCCGGCTACTTCGCGGCGCCGCGGCTGCGCTGGATGCTGGATTCTGTACCCGGTCTGCGCGAGCGCGCCGAGCGGGGCGAGGTGCTGTTCGGCACCATGGAGACCTGGCTGATCTGGAACCTCACCGGAGGTCCCGACGGTGGCCTGCACCTCACCGACGTCACCAATGCCAGCCGCACCCTTCTGATGAACCTCAGCACCCTGACGTGGGACGACGAACTGCTGAATTTCTTCGGTATTCCCGCTCGGATGTTGCCGCGCATCCAGCCTTCGACCGCGTCCTACGGCATGACCCGCCGGGTGGTCCCCGGCATCCCGATCGCCGCCGCCCTGGGTGACCAGCATGCCGCGTTGTTCGGCCAAACCTGCTTCGCGCGCGGCGAAACCAAGTGCACCTACGGCACCGGCGGGTTCTTGATGATGAACACCGGAAGCGAGCTGGTGCGGTCCGAGCACGGCCTGCTCACCACGATCGGCTACCAGATCGGACCGGAGCCGGTCTACGCGCTGGAGGGGCCGATCGCGGTCACCGGTTCGCTCGTGCAATGGGTGCGCGACAACATCGGGCTGGTCACCAGCGCGCCGGAAATCGAAACCCTCGCGCGCACAGTCGAAGACAACGGCGGCTGCTACGTCGTGCCCGCGTTCTCCGGCCTGTACGCGCCGCATTGGCGCGGCGACGCCCGCGGCCTGATCGCCGGACTGACCTCCTATGTCACCAAGGGGCACATCGCCCGAGCCGTGCTGGAGGCAACCGCCTGGCAGACCCGTGACGTGGTGGAGGCGATGAACGCCGACTCCGGCCTCCAGGCCGCGACCCTGCGCGTGGACGGCGGCATGACCTCGAACAACCTGCTCATGCAGATCGTGGCCGATGTCCTGGACGTTCCGGTGCTGCGTCCGTTCGTCGCCGAAACCGTGTCGCTCGGCGCCGCGTACGCCGCGGGCCTGGCCGTCGGCTACTGGCCGGATCTGGAAGGGCTGCGCAACAATTGGCGACTGGCCGCCCAATGGGTTCCGCGAATGGACGCGCAGTTGCGCCAGGACGAGTACGAGAACTGGAAGCGCGCCGTCGAGCTGACCTTCGGCTGGGTTCGGCCGCGGAAGCGTGCGCGGCGGTGAGCCCGGAGCAGGGCCGGGTGCCGCCGGAGTGAGCGACCGGCTCCGGTGTCGGGAGGGTGGGTTAGCGTCGAGAACATGCGGCTGAACGTGGGATGTGCGATGTGGACGCACGCGGCTTGGCAGGAACGGCACCTTCCGCCGGGTGAGCGACTGCGCTGGTACGCCACCTGGTGCAACGCCGTCGAGGGCAATACGACCTTCTACGCGACGCCGTCGCGGCGAACGGTGGAATCCTGGGCGGCTCAATGCGATCCGTCGTTCCGCTTCGTACTGAAGCTGCCCAAGCCGATCACCCATGAACGCAGGCTGTCCGGCGTCGAGGAGGAGCTGAGGTCTTTCCTCGCCGCGATGGAGCCGCTCGGGGAGCGCATCCACGCGCTGTGGGTGCAGCTGCCCGGCTCGTTCGGCCCGACGGATCTCGGTGCGCTTGCCGGATTCCTGCGTCAGGCGCCGCGCGCCTACCGGCTCGCCGTAGAGGTCCGGCATCCCGCGTTCTTCGCCGACGAGCAGGCGGTACACCGGCTCGAACACGTGTTGTCCCGGGTCGGCGCCGAATGGGTTCCGTTCGACACCACCGTGCTCTTCGACGGTCCGCCCACCAGCGCGGCCGAACAGGAAGCGGCGTCGAAGAAGCCGCGGGTGCAGCGCCGGATGCGCGCACTGACCGAATACCCGATCGTGCGCTACCACGGCCGCGACGACGTCGAGCGGACCGTCGAGGGTTGGCGCCCGTGGGTCGGCATGGTCGCCGAATGGTTGCGCGAAGGCCGGTCGCCCACGGTGTTCGTGCACACGCCGGACAATGCCGGTTCGCTCGAGCTGGCCCGTCGCTTCCACGACGAAGTCCGCGCCCGGCTGCCCGAGATCGACCCGCTGCCCGACCCCGCTCCGGCCGAACCGATGACCCTATTCTGAGGAAAAAAACGGTCCCGCAGGAGCACCGAACTCCTGCGGGACCGTCGAGAACTCAGGACCGCAGACCGACCTCGACCTCGAGGGTGAGCGTGATCTTGTCGCCGATCACGGCGCCGCCGTCGGGCAGCGGCATGTCGATGGTGATGCCGAAGTCGCGGCGATTGATCACGGTCTTGGCTTCGAAGCCCGCGACCGGCCCTTGGCCCATGCCGGGGTTCACACCGAGGAATTCCACGTCCAGCGACACCGGCTTGGTGACGCCGCGGATGGTGAATTCGCCGTCCACCACGAAGTCCTCGCCCTTGACCCGGAATCCGGTGGACTTGAACGTGGCCACCGGGAACTGCTCGGCCTGGAAGAAGTCCGCGGTGCGCAGGTGGGCGTCACGCTGTTCGTTGTCGGTGGTGACCGAGTCGACCCGGATCTCGGCCTCGGCCGAGGCGCTGCCGTCCTCGGCGATGACCAACCGGCCGGAGAAGTCGGTGAACCGGCCGCGCACCTTGCTCACCATCAGGTGGCGTACCGAGAAGCCGAGGGTGGAGTGGGCGGGGTCGATGACCCAGGTGCCCGCGGTCAGGGTGTTCGTGGTCGTGGTCGACATGGCGTTCTCCTCAAATGGTTGATTTTTGAACTAGTTGGGTAGGGATGGCGCCGGGTGATCGCGAAAAGCTCAGTGGGTGCCGAGCATTTGCGCGAACGGTACCGGCTCGTCGTACGGATCGGCGGCGCGCGCTCGTGGGGTGGTGGTCAGCATGGCGGCGAACTCCCCGGCGGCGCGGTCGATTCTGCTACGCAATCCGCCCGCCGCCGCGGACGCCCAGTCCTCGGACGCCGCGTACACGGAGGTGGGCGCGACCACCGCGTGCAGATAGCTGAACATCGGACGCAGTGCGTGCTCCAACGCCAGCGAGTGGCGTGCCGAGCCGCCGGTCGCGCCGAGCAGCACCGGCATCCCTGCCAGCGCGTCCGGTTCCAGTACGTCGAAGAACGTCTTGAACAGGCCGCTGTAGGAGGCGTTGAAGATCGGCGTGACGGCGATCAACCCGTCGGCGCTGGACACGCTGTCGATCGTCGCGCGCAGAGTACTGGGGGCGAATCCGGTGAGCAGGTTGTCGGCCAGATCGCGGGCGTGCTCACGTACTTCGACGACGTCGAATGTCACATCCGCACCGGACGCGGTCAGTGCCTCGCCGGTGGCGGCGGCGAGCCGATCGGCGAGCAGCCGGGTCGACGAGGGCTGGGACAGGCCCGCGGAAACGATCGCGATGCGGGTCATCGGGTCGCCTCCAGGGCGGCGTCGCGGGCGGCGACCAGGCTCGCGTGCGTCGGCGCGTCCGGAACATGCGCCGGGCGCAGCGCCGCGAATTCCTTGCGCAGCACCGGGACCACCTCTCCGCCGAGTAGGTCCAGTTGTTCCAGCACGGTCTTCAGCGGCAGCCCCGCGTGGTCCATCAGGAACAGTTGGCGCTGGTAGTCGCCGAAAGACTCCCGGAAGGTGAGCGTCTTGTCGATGACCTCCTGTGGGCTGCCGACGGTGAGCGGTGTCTGCTCGGTGAACTCCTCCAGCGAGGGGCCGTGCCCGTACACCGGCGCGTTGTCGAAGTAGGGACGGAACTCGCGTACCGCGTCCTGTGAGTTCTTGCGCATGAACACCTGTCCGCCGAGCCCGACGATCGCCTGGTCGGCCGACCCGTGACCGTAGTGCTCGTAGCGCTGCCGATACAGCGCGATCAGCCGCTGGAAGTGTTCTTTCGGCCAGAAGATGTTGTTGGCGAAGAATCCGTCGCCGTAGTAGGCCGCCTGCTCGGCGATCTCCGGGCTGCGGATCGAGCCGTGCCACACGAACGGCGCTACGTCGTCCAGCGGGCGCGGCGTCGAGGTGAACGACTGCAACGGCGTGCGGAACTTGCCCTCCCAGTCGACCACGTCCTCGCGCCAGAGCCGGTGCAACAGGTGGTAGTTCTCGATCGCCAGCGCGATGCCGTCGCGGATGTCCTTGCCGAACCAAGGGTAGACCGGTCCGGTGTTGCCACGGCCGAGCATCAGGTCCACCCGTCCCTCGGACAGGTGCTGGAGCATGGCGAAGTCCTCGGCGATCTTCACCGGATCGTTCGTCGTGATCAGCGTCGTCGCGGTGGAGAGTTGGAGCCGCTCGGTGCGCGCCGCGATGTAGCCGAGCATCGTCGTCGGCGACGACGGCACGAACGGCCGGTTGTGGTGCTCGCCGGTGGCGAACACGTCCAGCCCGACCTCTTCGGCCTTGCGCGCGATCGTCACCATGGCCGTGATGCGCTCGTGCTCACTCGGCGTCCGGCCGGTCGTCGGGTCGGTCGTCACATCACCGACCGTGAAGATTCCGAACTGCACGACGCCTCCTTCGTTCCCAGTCTGACTCATTTTGGTGGATATGGCAACCAATGCAACCGTAGGGGGTTTGCGGGTATTCCCGGTGTGGTGGTGTGGTCGCTGCTCGGGGCTCCCGTACCCCGGTGGTGGCGAGCCCGGCTGGATTCGGGTAGCCGACTACGCGCGATTTTCGGTGCCGTGTCCGCAGAATCGGTCGCCACGGGTTTGGACCCACCGGAGGCTGAAGGGATTCGTATGACTGATTATCGCGATTGGTTGGCGCCTGCTCCTAATCCGGAGCCGCCGTTGGACAGTTGTCGCGGCGCCGAGGCGCGGAGCGCGCCGCGCGATCCGGCGGTCGCTCGGGCGCTACCGTGCCGGCCGCGACCGCGCGCGGGCTCCGGGCGGGCGAGAGCGGGTGTACGCGGAGCGGTGCGTCGCGGGCATGCGTCCGCGACGTCTATCGAGAATGAGACACGGGCGCAGGCATGCCGGTTCGCCGAGTCGGCGGTACGAATCGTCCTCGAGGTGCTCGACCGCAGGCGACCGGTGCCACAACTCGCCGTGGTCGCCGACGCCACGGTCGTCGCCGCGGTGCGCACGTTGATCGGCGCCGGTCTCGTGCCGGGCAGCGCTCTCGGTGCGGCGGTGCCGATCCGGGTGAGCGTGGTCCTCATGAATGCGCGGACCGCCGAGGTCTTCGCCGCGTACGGCCGCGGCAGTCGTCGTTTCGCCTTGGCGGCGCGCATCGTCCGGACCCGCTCTGCCGGCTGGCGGCTGACGGCCCTGCGCATCCGATGACGCGGCCCGAAGCGCTCAGCCGAGCTGAATGGGTCGGCGCGCCATGTCGGACCAGTACCCGGCAGCCGTGCACCAGGACACGGCCCTCGACGTGTCAGCGCAACCCGCGCGCCAGTACCACCCGCTCGATGTGGCGGCCTCGGCCCCGCCGATGACGATGCGCGACGCGCCTCTCCCGCGCCGCGTGCGACGAGCACGGCGCGAACGGATCGGCGCGTGGAGGGGCGAGCGGGCCGCCGGCGCTGTGCGCCCGCAGTCCAGCAGCACGGCCGAGTCGCTGAGCGGCCAGCACCTCCGCGGCCCCTCCACAGGGCGCCGTCGCGGACGGGGTGGGGAGGTCGCGCGCCGGCTCGCCCGCTGACTCAGGCCAGCGAGGCCAGCCAGTCGTGCATCCACGACAGGGCGGTAGCTCCGCCGCCGACGGGGTAGCTGCCGTAGGCGGTGTGCGCCTCGGAGCGGTAGAACTCGTCCAGCAGCCGCGCGCGTTCCTGGTTGGCCGACTCCGACAGCTGGCTCTGCAGCACCGGGAGTCCGCCGTTGGACATCAGATCGCCGACGATGGCGCCCATTTCGAGCTGGTAGCGCCAGAGATAGGCCGGGTCGGGATAGGAGGTCTGGGCCAGGAAGCCCGCGAAGCGGGTCACGAAATCGTCGGAGGCCGTGGAGCAGTAAAGGTCGCCGATCGCGCAGATGGTGCGGGTTTGCGGGGTGAGGAAACCGAATCCGCCGATGCGCGGGCCGCCCGCTCCCGCGCCGCCCACCGGCGGGCCGACCAGCGCATCAGTGGGGGAGCGGCGTGGGTCGGACAGGAGTCCGACCGCGACAATCCGATGCGGTGGCACCACGCCGATGCCGGTGCCGATCTCGGCGGCGAGATCGCCCGCGGCGTCCGCACCCTGGCTGTAGCCGAGCAGCGCGATCTTGGTCGCACCGCATTCCCTGGCCATCGCCGCGATCAAGCCGCGGGCATTGTCCACGGCTTCGCGCTTGGAAGCGCCATAGACGTCGCTCTCCCAGGGGAACGCGGTCGCGGCGTAGCTGACGTAGTCCACGCGCACCGAGGGCGGCAGGCCATTGGTGACTCCGGCCAGCATCCCGGGCCCGGGTCGCTCGTTGTCCGGATGGTCCGTGGTCTCCCATGTTCCCGGGATCGCCACGACGTACATGCTCGGACAGTCCGGTGTGGCGAGGGCGGGTCCGCTGCCCGGTCCCACACACGACAGCGCCATCGCCGTGATACCGATGGCCGCCGAGATCCACTTCGATCGCATGGCGTTTGCTCCTGGTAGTCCACGCGCCGCAGGCGCTCCCCGGCAGGAATCGGCCTCCGCCGGAGCCGTGCGGTGGTCGAACCCGGCCCCGTCGAAGGCTGCATTGAGACTCGCTGGTCTCAAAGTGCAGCCAGGATAGCGAGAGTGTGGGAGACAGCACAATCGAGTGGATGAGTGACGCGCATCACAGCGGATTGAGTCACGGCGGCGCTTGATGATTGCTATCAGCCTTGTGTGAGCAAGACGTTCATGGCCTGCGCCCATTGATCGATGGTTGCCGTGGCGGCGCGCTCGGTGGTGCGCAGTGGGCGGGACATCGCGGTGCCGCGCAGTATCGCGATGGTGAGATCGCGAACGGCCGGATAGCGCGGATGGGCGACAATGTCCGGATCGAACAGGGTGTCCACTACGCGGTGCAAGTCGCGCCCGGCTTTTCGTTCGGCCGCGCGCAACGCCTCGGCAAGCGCGGGATCGGTCCGCGCGGCCGCCCACAGTTCGAATTCGGCTTGTGCCGCCGGCCGGGCCATCGACTCGTACAGGGCGGTCAAGGCGCGCACGGTGGGATCGGCCCCGGCGCCGAGTCCGGTCGCGACTTCGCGAACGGCCGCCTCGTTTCGCGCGACCAGATGGCCGACCAGTTCGGCGATCAACGCGCCGATGGTCGGGAAGTGATGCAGCAGCGCTCCGCGGCTGACACCGGCCGCGCGCTGCACGGACAGGGTGGACAGTGCCCGGTATCCCTGCTCGGCCAGCAGGTCGGCGGCGGCCTCGAGGATGCGAACCCGGGTCGCCCGCTTCTGCTCCTCGCGCACTCCGGCCATCACCGTCTCCCTCCGTCCACGGCGACATTTTCACAGTCAATGTTGACTGTCAAATGGTCGGTGCACCAGACTGCGAAGACAGGTGCCGGACGACGTCGAAGGGAACAGCGATGACCGACAGTGACATCCAGGCCGATGACGGTGCGGGCGCGTGGTATCACGATTGGACGGAGACGCCGGATTCGCCGTGGACGGGCCGCCCGGAGCCGGACGCCGCGCGCGAGTACCGGACACTCACCTACGAGCGAGACGGCCGTATCGCGCGCATCACCTTCAACCGCCCGGACAAGGGCAACGCCATCACCCCCGACACCCCGCAGGACCTGGCGCACGCGGTCGAACGCGCCGATCTGGACCCGCGGGTGCACGTGATCCTGTTGTCCGGGCGCGGCAAGGGATTCTGCGGGGGATACGACCTGAGCCTGTTCGCCGAGCAGAGTTTCGCGGTGGCGGGCGGTCCCGGCGACGCGGCGGGGACGGTCGTCGACCCGGTGGTCCAGGGCCGCAACCACGACCCGGCGCGGACCTGGGATCCGATGATCGACTACGCGATGATGAGCCGGTTCAATCGCGGTTTCGCCAGCCTGATGCAGGCGAACAAACCGACCGTGGCCAAGCTGCACGGCTTCGCGGTGGCGGGCGGCAGTGACATCGCCCTGTTCGCCGACCAGATCATCTGCGCCGACGACGCCAAGATCGGCTATCCGCCCACCCGGGTCTGGGGCGTTCCCGCGGCGGGAATGTGGGCGCATCGCCTCGGTGACCAGCGCGCCAAGCGCCTGCTGTTCACCGGGGACTGTCTCACCGGAAAACAGGCGGTCGAATGGGGCCTGGCGATCGAATCCTGGCCCGCCGACGAACTCGACGCGCGCACCGAGGAATTCGTCGCGCGCATCGCGCGCATGCCGATCAACCAGCTGATGATGGCCAAACTGGCGCTGAACTCGGCGCTGTACGCCCAGGGAGTGGCGAACTCCGGCATGATCAGCACCGTCTTCGACGGCATCTCCCGGCACACCAGGGAGGGCTACGCCTTCCAGGAGCGGGCCGTCACCGCGGGCTTCCGCGCGGCCGTCCGGGAACGCGACGAACCGTTCGGCGATCACAAGCGGCGTGGGGCGCGGGAGTGAGCCGCTGCTGATCGGACATCCTCGTGCGAGGGCGGCGGCCGCGTCCGGATGCCGTCGGATCGAGAGACCACCGGCGCAGGAGCACGCCGGGAGCGGTGATCGATCCGCCCGCGCCCGGCGTCCTTCCAGCGGCTCAGTGGATGGGCGGCGTCTTTCCGGTTTCCTCGTCCTCGAGGTCGTAGCCGAGCCGCACGTCATGAGCGACTTCGCCGCCGCTCACCGTGATCCGGCTGGTCACCGGGGGGTAGCCGCGCGCAACGACCGTGTAGTCGCCTTCGGCGAGATCCGTGACGACATAACGCCCGTGCTCGTCGGTGCGGGCCGTCGCGGTGGGCACGCCCGCCGCGTCGAACACGCTGATCTGCACGTCCGAGACCGCCCGCCCGTCATCCGACCACGCCGATCCGGCCAGCACCGCCATCGGCGCGAGCTCGATGTCGTGGTGCAGCAGCCCGCTGTCCGGCACGGTGAGCGCGGTCGCGCTGGGCCGCATGTGCTCGGCGACCGCGACCAGGGTGTAGGTGCCGGGTACCACGCCGTGGCACACATAGGCGCCGTCGGCCGCCGCGCTCGCGGATCTGACGACCTCACCGTCCAGGTCGGTCAGTGTGATGGTCGCGCCCGGCAGCGGTTCGCCGAGGGTGCCCGACCGGACCACGCCGGACACCTCGCCGGAGCCGAGCAGCGTGATGTCGACCTGCTGCGGCCGCTCGCCCACGACGACATTGACCGCCGCGGGCTGGTGCCCGGCGGCCGACACGATCAGCACGTAATTGCCCGCGTCCGGCGCCCCGAGGAGGTAGCCGCCGTCCGCGCCGCCGCTCGTCCGGGCGGCTTGCCGTCCGTGGTGGTCGATCAGGGTGAGCGCGGCAGCGGGTACCGCGCGGCCGTCTTCGCGATGGACGTAGCCGCCGAGTGAGCGGCCTTCGTACTCCGCGCCGTCGAAGTTCGCGCGTGGCTCGCGCCGGTGCGCGCCGTTACCCGCGGGATCGCCCGAGGCGTAACCGCTCGCCGCCGCGGCGAGTACCGGCTCCGGTTCCGACAGCGCCCGCGCGGCGCCTTCCCAGACTTCATCCGCGTCCCAGTGCGATCCGGCGGCTTCCGTCTCCTCGATCGGTGCCTGCGCGACGGGCACGGGATCGTCGCGCAGCGGAATCTCTTTCATGAACAGCAGCACGAAGCAAGCGAGCAGCGCGACTCCGGCCGCCGCGTAGAACACGCCGTGCATGGAGTCGGTGAAGCCGGTGAGGATGGGCGCCTTCAACTGCTCGGGCAGCGCCGCGATGCCGCTGGTGTTGGCCTGCATGGCGCTGAGCTGGTCGGCGCCGAAGCCGGGCGGTAGCTCGCCGCCGAACGCGTCGATGATCCGGTGCGGCAGCAGGTTGAACAGGATCGTCAGGAACACCGCGACGCCGAGCGTGCCGCCCATTTGCCGGAAGAACGTGGCCGACGCGGTGGACACGCCCATGTCCGAACGGGGTCCGGCGTTCTGCGCGGCGATGATCAGCGTCTGCATGCAACAGCCGAGCCCGAAACCGACCACGCCGCCGTAGGCCAAGGGTTGCCACAGCGGGCTGTCGTAGTGCACCTGCGCGTACAGCAGCGCGCCGACCGCGACGATGAACGTGCCCGCCACCGGCAGGATCTTGTAGCGACCGGTCACCTTGGTGATCCGTCCGGCCAGCTGTGAGCCGATCGTGATGCCGAGTACCAGGGGAAGCATCAGCAGACCGGCTTTGGTCGGCGAGTAGCCGCGCACTACCTGGAAATACTGCGGGACCATGGTGATCGCGCCGAACATCGCGACGCCGACGATGAACCCGCCCACGATGGTGACGCTGAAGGTCGAATTCCTGAACAAGCGCAACGGGATCAGCGCCGAATCCTTCATCAGGAACTCGACCAGGACGAACAGCAGCAGGCCGGCCGCCCCGATGCCGTAGCACAGCAGCGACCGCTGCGCGGACCATCCCCAGTGACGCCCCTGTTCGGCGACGATCAGCAGCGGCACGACGCCGATCGCCAAGGTCAGCGCGCCGAACCAGTCGATCCGGTGATTCTGGCGCTGGTGCGGCACGTTGAGCACTTTGGCCACCACCAGCAGGGCGAGCAGGCCGACCGGAACGTTCACCAGGAACACCCACCGCCAGCCTTCGATGCCGCCGAGCTGTTCGTAGTCGGAGAAGAAGCCGCCCAGCACCGGGCCGAGCACCGTCGCGGTACCGAAGACCATCATGAAATAGCCCTGGTAGCGCACGCGTTCCCGCACGGGGACGATATCGCCGATGATGGTGAACGCCAGCGACATCAATCCGCCCGCGCCCAGGCCCTGGAACGCGCGGAACGCGGCGAGCTGGTACATCGACGTGGCGAAAGTGCACGCCACCGACCCGATGACGAACAGGCCGATGGCGGTGAGATAGAAGGGCTTACGGCCATAGATATCGGCCAGTTTGCCGTAGAGCGGCGTGGTGATCGTCGCGGTGATCAGGTAAGCGGTGGTCGCCCAGGCCTGTTCGTCGAAACCGTGCAGGCTGTTGGCGATCCTGACGATCGCGACGCTGACGATGTTCTGGTCGAGGGCGGCCAGGAACATGCCGAGCAGCAACCCGGACAGGATGGTCAGGATCTGCCGGTGGGACAGTGACGTGTCCGCGCCTGCGTCCGGGTTCCGCGGAGCCCGGGTGGTGGAATTCGTCATGGATGGGCCCTATTTCGGATCGGCTGGGTGTCGGGGAGTGGTCTCTATTCCTGCGGTGAGCCGGTCGAGCAGAGCGGTCAAGGTATCGCGGTCCGGTGCGGGCCAGTCGGCCAGGATGCCCGCCAGCCACCGGTTGCGCAGCGCCCGGTTCTCCTCGAAGACGCGAACGCCCTCTTCGGTGGCCGCCAGCACGCACGCACGGCCGTCGACCGGGTCGGCCCGACGCTCCACCAAGCCGTGCGCCACGAGCGATCTGCTCTGTCTGCTGATGGTCGAAGCCTCGGCGTGCAGCAGCTCGGCGAGTCTGCCCGCGCGCTGTGGTCCTTCGTGCACCAGGCAGAACAGCACGGAGTAGGCGAGTCGCTCCAGCCCGTCCGGCCCGGGCCGGGCAGGCTGCCACTTCGCCCGGTTGAGAGCGCGCATGAACCGGACCAGCCGCTGACCGAGTTCGTCGGCGGCCGCGAGTTCGGCCGCTGTGACCGGGCGCTCGCGAGCGGTTGCGGACATGGCAATCACCTCGACGTTCCCCACCGGCAGATTTGTTTGGCAACGACAACTAGTTGCTTTTGGCAACTATACATCTCGGTTGCCAGAGGTCTGCGAGGTGGGTCACTCCCGAGCCGCGTTGCTACCGTCGATGGCGTGTCCGAGTCGCTCGTCCGCTTCCGCGCCGCCTTGCCGCCCGACCGCCGATGGGAGCCGGTCGTCGGCGGGGAGTCCGACGCCGTGGTGTTCCGGTCCGCCGACGGCGCCCGTTATGCCAAGTGCGTCGATCCCGGTGGGGTCACGGCGCTGGAGTTGGAGCGGGACAAAATCGCCTGGCTCGGCGGCTACGGTATCCCCGGTCCCCAGGTGCTGGACTGGCGGACCGGCGACGGCGGCGCCTGCCTGGTCACCAGCGCCATCCCCGGCGTGGCCGCGGACGCTGTCGGCCCCGACGCTCTCACGCGCGCATGGGAGTCCATCGCGGACGCGGTGCGACGCCTGCACGATGTGCCCACCGGAGAGTGCCCGTTCGACCGAGGCTTGGCGCGGATGTTCGCGATCGCCCAGGATGTGGTGGCCCGGGGTGCGGTCCATCCCGAATTCCTCCCCGAGGAGCAGCAGGACACCCCGCCCACCGTCCTGCTCACCAGGCTGGCCACCGAGTTGGCGCCGAGGATGATCCAGGAGTCCGTCGAAGCCGTGGTGTGTCACGGCGATCTGTGCCTGCCCAACATCGTCCTCGACCCGGACACGTACACGGTCGCGGGTTTCATCGACCTCGGCCGCCTCGGTGTCGCCGACCCGTACGCCGATATCGCTCTCCTGCTGGCCAATTCGCGGGAGTCATGGCAGGACGAGCGGCGCGCCGAACACGCCGACCGGGCCTTCGCCGACCGCTACGGCATTGATCTGGACGCCGAGCGTCAGCGTTTCTTCTTGCATCTGGACCCGTTGACTTGGGGTTAGCCGGGGCATATCGCGGGCTCGGCCGGCACGGGCGGGCGTGACTGCGAGCGCACCGACCGTTCGGTCCTGATAAACCGGTGTTTCTGTGCTCCGGGGCAGCTGGGCGTGGTTCGGTCTTGTCTGTTGAGCATTTGACCGACAAAATCCAGGGAAATATGCAATGTTGTTATTGCGCAACGGCATTGAGAGGGAACCCACGGTGGCCGAGTAGGCACCGGTAAAAGGGGGTGCGGCGAGATCATGTCGTCGAACACATCCGGGCCCGGCGGCCGACGCGCCCGCCCGGGCCAGGTCCGGGCCGAACGTGTGCCCACGTGGCCAGGGATGCTCTCCGCCCACGAGCCGCCGTCCCACCGGCGCGGGGCGCCGCGCGCTCGCCGCCGCGCTCGTCGCGGCCGACGACGCGCTTGGCTGGTCGGAGGTGTCGGGCTGGCCGCCTCGCTCGCTGCCGCCGCGCTGGTCCTGGTCTACACGGGCGCGGCCTCCGCGCCACGGCAATCGGCCACCGTGGCCGACCCGGTGCTGGGCGGCGGCCCCGGCTGCGAGCCGACGCGCGGCGAACAGCTGGTACGCGGCAACGGAACCGGCTCGACGGCCTCCGGCGCGGAGGTGATCCTGGCCTTCCAGCATGCCTACTATGTGGCTCGCTCGGGCGCGGTCGCGCGATCGCTGACGGTGCCCGACGCCGCGGTACCACCGGTGGGCGTGATCGACGCGGGCATCGCCTCGGTACCAGCGGGAACCCAGCACTGCGTCATGATCACCCCCATGCTCGACGGGCGCTACGACGTGGTGATCACCGAGTTGCGGCCCGACTCCGCCAACCGCACCTATCGTCAGTTCGTCACCGTGGCCACCGTCGACGGCAAATCCACCATCATCAAGATCGCCGCGCCGAACTGAGCCGCCCAGCGCGGTGACTGCCGCGGACCGGCGAGCCGGACGGCTCGACGCTCGAGACGCGACCGCCGACGAGCATTCGGCGACGCCGCGTCCGCGCTACTCGAGCCCGGCGACCTTCCGGCAGCGCCAGTCCAGGTAGTTGATCAGCATCCAGAAGTCCTCGAACGCCGGGTTGGTGGTCTGCCCGTGGTGGTAGCGGTAGTAGATCTGCTGCGCGATGACGGCTAGGCGGAACAATCCGAAAACCTCGTAGAACGGCCAGTTCTCGGCGGAACGGCCGGTGCGCGCGCAGTAGTGTTCGACGATCTGGGCCCGCGTGAGCATGCCGGGCAGGTGACTGGGTTGGCGGCGGGAAGCCCGCATGACCTCGTCGTCGTCGGCCTGCACCCAGTAGGCCAGCGCGCCACCGAGATCCATCAGCGGATCGCCCAGGGTCGCCATCTCCCAGTCGAGTACGCCGACGATCGCGCCCGAGCCCGACGGGTCGAGCACCAGATTGTCGAGGCGGAAGTCGTTGTGGATGACGGTGGTGGCGACGTCCGCGGGCTGGTTGGCGTCGAGCCAGGCCATCACCGCGGCGAAATCGCCGACATTGTCGGTGCGGGCGTCGACGAAGCGCCGCGACCAGCCCGCGACCTGGCGGCCGACATAGCCCGCGCCCCGCCCGATGCCGGTCAGTCCGGCGGCCACCGGATCCACCTCGTGCAGTTCGATCAAGCAGTCGAAAGCCGCGGTGGACAATCGCCGCGCCTGGTCGGGAGACAGGCTCATGCCCTCCGGCAGATCGCCGCGCAGAATCGTGCCGGCCACGCGCTCCATCACATAGAACTCGCTGCCGATCACATCAGCGTCGGCGCACCGGGCCACCATCCGCGGGACGTAACGATAGTGCGGGCGCAACCGCTGCTGCACCAGGAACTCCCGGCCCATGTCGTGCGCGGAAGCCGCCTTCTTGCCGGTCGGCGGGCGGCGCAGGATCAAGTCGCGGTCCGGGTAGCGCAGCAGATACGTCAGATTGGATGCGCCACCGGAGAATTGGCGCACCTGCGGCGGCTCGGCCAGACCGGGCACCTGGCCGGCGAGCCAGGTGTGCGCGGCGGCGACGTCGAAGGCGTCCTCCGGCCGGACGGCGGCGGCCTCCGTGGCGCTCACCGGTCGCTACCGTACTTCCGTAGCTCTTGGCGCGCGATCAGGTTGAGGTGTACCTCGTCGGGGCCGTCGGCGAAGCGCAGCGAACGAATGCCCGCGAACGCGCGCGCCAGCGGGAAATCGTCGGAAAGTCCGGCGCCGCCGTGCAACTGGATCGCCATGTCGAGCACCTCCTGGGTCATCCTCGGCACGACCGCTTTGATCTGGGAGACCTCGCTGCGCGCTCCGACCAGGCCCTTGGTGTCCAGCAGCCAGGCCGTGTGCAGGACGAGCAGCCTGGCCTGATCGATCGCGACGCGCGCGTTGGCGATCCGCTCCCGGTTGCCGCCGAGATTGGCCAGCGGCTTCCCGAACGCGGTGCGCGAAAGGCTGCGACGGCAGGCGAGTTCGAGCGCACGCTCGGCCAAGCCGATCGCGCGCATGCAGTGGTGGATGCGGCCGGGCCCGAGGCGGCCCTGGGCAATCTCGAATCCGCGTCCCGGCCCGGCGATCACGGCGTCCAGCGGCAGGCGCACGTCGGTGAAGGTGACTTCGCCGTGGCCGTAGGGCTCGTCCAGGTAGCCGAAGGTGGTGAGCATCCGCTCGATCCGCACGCCGGGGGTGTCCAGCGGGACCAGCACCATGGAGTGGCGCTGGTATGGGTGCGCCTCCGGGTCGGTGAGGCCCATGAAGATGACGAATTTGCAGTTCGGATGGCCGACGCCGGTGCTCCACCATTTGCGGCCGTCGAGCACGATCTGATCGCCGTCCACCACGGCGGTCGCGGCCATATTGGTCGCGTCGGAGGAGGCGACCTCGGGTTCGGTCATGCAGAACGCCGAGCGGATCGTGCCTTCCAGCAGGGGGCGCAGCCACTGTTGGCGCTGCTCCGCGCTGCCGTAGTGCAGCAGGACCTCGGCGTTGCCGGTATCGGGCGCGTTGCAGTTGAACACTTCCGGCGCCCAGCCGGAAGCGCCCATCGCCTCGGCCATCGGCGCGTAGTCGACGTTGGTGAGGCCGGCGCCGAGCTCCGGGTCGGGCAGGAAGAGGTTCCACAGACCCGCGGCCCGCGCCTTCTGTTTCAGTTCCTCGACCACCGGCGGGACCTCCCAGGGCGACTCCCGCAGGAAGGCGGCGTGCTCCTCGTCGCGCGGCTCGATCTCGTCGCGCACGAACTGCCGCACCTGATCGGTGAGGCGGACGGCTCGGTCGGAATGCGTGAAATCCATACCCATCCTCGAGGCTCGCTGAGCATTGCTCAACTTCCGGTCGGGTCATTGGTAGCATATTGTTGAGCATTGCTCAATAGAGGAGGGTGGATGTCGGAGGTTGCCGTGGAGCCCGGCGGCCGCCGCTCGGCGGACGATCGACGCAGACAACTGATCGGCATCGGTCTGCGCATGCTGATCGACCGTCCCTGGCACCAGATCACCGTCGACGCGGTCGCGCAGCAGGCCGGCATCTCACGCGGGCTGCTGTTCCATTACTTCCCGACCAAGCAGGACTACTACGCCCAGCTCGTCGGCGCCGCGTCGCAGCGATTCCTGCGCGCCACCGGTCCGGATCCGGACGCCGCGGACCCGCTCGCGTCGATGATCGCCAACTTCGTCGGTTACATGCGCAGGCGCAGTGGCCCGCTGGTGGCGCTGCTGCGCGCCGCGGGGCAGGACCCGGTGCTCGAGTCGATCATGGAGCAGATGCACGACGAGCTGACCGACCGGGTCTTCGCGGCTCTCGGCAGGTCCGCCCGGTCGACCGCCGAACGCCTGGTGGTGCGCTCCTGGTGGGCGATGGCCGAGGATCTCACGGTGCAGTGGTCGGCCCGGGACGACGTCGAGCAGGACCGGCTGGACCGGTTGCTGTTCGACACCTTGTCCCGAGTGCTCGATTCGGTGGACAGCGAGCGCGCGGCGGGTCGCCACTGACGGCTCGCGCACAACCAGTTATCGCGCGCCGAGATCCGCGGTTCGAGCCGTGGCGGCGGAATGGCTCGCGGGAAACCGAACCACCTCGACATAGGGTGGTCAATGGTTGGAAGCGCGGTTCGACACCAGCGGCAAGGACGTGCTGCCCGGGCTGCGGCGCCAGGGCGTCGAACCAGGGCACAGAGGGGAAATCACGCCGTGCCGCGTGTGTCGTCCACGGCGCGCCGAATAGTTTTACGAGTTGGCAAATGAATAGTTTCGCCGACGGCGGTGGATCGACTATGAATGAAACGTGCCGTTGCCATACGTGATCACTTGTCTGCCATCGAATCTCCCCGGCGGGGAGCGCTGATGGTCATCGAACATCCCATCGAGGACGAGGTTACACAGCTGGCGAGGCGGGTCGAGAAGGCCCGTGGACGGCTCGCCTACCAGTTCGATCCGGCGCTTACCGAGGCGCTGTCGGAAGACGAACTGCATGCCGAACGTGAGCTCGCCGAACGGATTCGCACCCAGGAGCGCGGACAGCGCTGGAAAGAGGCGCAGGCTGCCGCCGCGGCATCCGACCGCGCCAGGCAGACCACCGAAGCGATCGAGAAGGCCGACATGCGAGACCTCCTGCTCGCCCGCAAGGCGATTGCCGCGCAACGACGCGAATCCAGCCCGCACGCGAAGCTGGCCTCGCTCTACCGGCATCGGTCCTGGTCGCTGCGCGCGCTGGCGGGTGTGGTCGCGGCGGGCATGTTGTGGTCGGCGGTCAACGTCCAGCACAACATCGCCCCGGGTGGCGCGACCGATCCGCTGTACTGGTTCAGTTACCTGCTCGAAGGCATGATCAGCGTCTGCCTGATCATCATCATGATCGGCACCAACAAGGTCGCCGAATGGGGCGTCGTCGACAACCGCCGTCAGGTCGCGGCGGCCGAAATCGCCCTGCTGGCCCTGACCGTCAGCCTCAACACCTATCCCTACCTGCGTGCGGGCGCCTGGTACGACGCGGCCGTGCACGCCATCGCGCCGGTGATGATCGGCGTCGCGCTGCTCATCCACGACGCCGCGAGCGCCCGCTACGGCATGGCCATCGCCAGGGCCACCGAGCAGGTCCGCGACCTGCCCGACCCGGCTGAGCAGATCCGGCTCACACTGCCCAGATACCGCATGCCGGTCGCGCCCGAGGCGCCGGGCATCCCGCACGAGTACACCGATCACGACCCGCAGCCCGTCGTGGCCGCGGCAGCGGTGGAGGTCGTCGAGCAGGAGCAGGCCGAGGTCGCCGAAACCGTCGGTGCGCCGAAAGTTTCCGACGAGCAGCCCGTGGACATGGTGAAAGCCGAGAAGAAGCGTGCGCCGGTCCCGACGCCGCGCAAGCCGGTGCTGCCCGAGTCCATCGAGGATCTCGACGCGATGGAAGTCTTCCAGACGCGTCCCACCACACCGGTGAAGGTCAAGGACACCGAGGCCACGATCGCCGCCAACGGCAGCGCGCCCTCGACCAACGGAAAGAAGCCCGTGGCCGCGGAGCCCGTGGCGCTCGGAGCGGTTTCCGCGGCCGAGACCGCTACGCGTGGCCCGGCCGAGGAGCCGACCGCGGCGAAAGTCGTTGTTCGTCAGACCGCTTCGGCCAAGCCGCGTACGCCGGTGCCGGACACCGAGGTCCCGACGGCCGAGATCCCGGCGGTCGCCCAGCGCCCGCTCGCTGACATCGACAGCCTGATGCCGGAACCCAAGAACGGCAAGAACAGCCCCAAGCCGGACGTCGCGCAGCCGCCGACAGCACGCCAACCGGACATCTACGACACCGGTTCGTTCCGTGTCGCCGACATCCTCGAGCAGGAACTCGCCGAACTGCAGGCCGAACGCCGCCGCGCCCGCGCCCAGAGCAGGCAGCGCTCCGCCTCCACCGCGGGCCGCGAATCCTAGCGAGCCCCGATCCCGGCATCGATGCCCGCCGGCGCACCACGCGTCGGCGGGCATTGTCGTCTTCCTCGCGTCGCATCGGAGCTCGACGGCGCTCGAACAGACACCGGTAGACCGGCGAGCCGTCAGTTCAGCGCTCGACTCGGCCAGAGGGCTGGCTTCGGCCCATTCCGCCAGTAGGCGAGGGCGTCGTACAGCGGGACGCGGCCTCGACCGTCACGCGCAGCGAGTGGGCTGGGGGTGTCGCCGAAGTCGCCGCGGTCCTCGGCGTCCGCGTCGTCGCTCGACTGCTGAGAGCAGATCCGCCGACGGCAGCACGGGCGCGGTTCGCCGCTGTGAGTCCGGCACCGTGGAACCATGACTCACGATGACAAGACCCCGATGTTCAGCTGGCGGGCCAGAGAGCAGCTGCTCAGCCGCCGCATAGTCGTGCTCGACGGCGCCCTCGACGACGACAACGGGACGCTGCTGATGACCCAGTTGCTCACTCTCGCCGCCGAGGACCCGGAAGCGGGCATCTCCTTGTGGATCCATTCGCCGGGCGGATCGGTTCCGTCGATGCTCGCCATCCGTGACGTGATGCGGCTGGTGCCATGCGAAGTCTCCACGCTCGCTCTCGGATTGGCCTGTAGCGCGGGGCAATTCCTCTTGTCGTCGGGGAGCAAGGGCCGGCGCTTCGCGTTGCCGCACGCCAGGGTGCTGATGCATCAGGGCTCCGCGGGCATCGGCGGCACCGCCGTCGATGTCGAGGTCCAGGCCGACGACTTGCGCTACACCGTGGACACGGTGCTCGGCATCATCGCCGAGGACACCGGCCAGCCGTTCGACCGGATCTACGAGGATTCGCTGCACGACCGCTGGTTCACCGCTGCGCAAGCCAAGGAGTACGGCTTCATCGACCACATCGTCGACTCGTTCGGACAGATCGTCCCGCAACGTCAGCGGATCGGGATCTCGGCATGAGCGGTCAGGCCTGGAGGCGGCAGCGCCAGCGTGACCCCGCAAGGCCCCGCTGATGCCGACAGAAGACACAGCATGAGCGGTCAGGCCTGGAGGCGGCAGCGCAGCGTGACCCCGCAAGGCCCCGCTGATGCCGACAGAAGACACAGCATGAGCGGTCAGGCCTGGAGGCGGCAGCGCAGCGTGACCTCGCAAGGCCCCGCTGATGCCGACAGAAGACACAGCATGAGCGCTCAGGCCTGGAGGCGGCAGCGCAGCGTGACCCCGCAGGGGCCCGCTCATACCGGAAGTGGACACATCATGAGCACCTACACCATCCCCAACGTGATCGCCCAGCATCCACGCGGCGGCGAGCGGATCACCGACATCTACTCCCACCTGCTCGCCGAGCGGATCGTCTATCTCGGCACGCCGATCGACTCCGGTGTGGCCAACGCGCTCATCGCGCAGCTGCTGCACCTGGAATCGGAGAGCCCCGAGCAGGAGATCAACCTCTACATCAACTGTGAGGGCGGCGACCTGTCCTCGATGCTGGCCGTGTACGACACCATGCAGCACATCCAGTCGCCCGTGCAGACGACTTGCGTCGGCCAGGCGATCGCGGTGGGCGCGGTGCTGCTCGCGGGCGGCGAGCCCGGCCGCCGGTCCCTGCTGCCGCACGCCAGGGTGGTGCTGCACCAACCCGCCGCGCGCGGGCAGGGAACGATCCCCGATCTGATCCTGCAGGCCGACGAGCTGGTGCGGATGCGGGCGGAGATCGAGTCGATCCTGTCGCGGCACACCGGGCAAACGGTGGAGCGGCTACGGCGCGACACCGACCGCGACCGGGTCTTCACCGCATCGGCCGCGGTCGAGTACGGCCTCGTCGACCAGGTCCTGGGGCGCCGCGACTGATCAGGCCGCCAACGCCATGAGCGTGGGCCCGGTGCCGGAGCGCGGCGCCGACCGCCGCAGGAAGGCGACCCTGCGGCGGGCGCGGAGTTCGTCCGCCACCTGACCGGTGAGCTCACCCAGCGTGGTCCCGAGTGATCCGGCCAGGGCGGCGATCATCTCGCTCGACGGCTCCTTGCGTCCCCGCTCCACCTCCGACAGGTACTGCGGGGAAATGCCCGCCCGCTTAGCGGTTTCCACCAGCGTCTCGCTCCGGTCCTGCCGCAGCGTGCGCAACTGTTCGCCGAGCACCTCGCGCCAGAGGGGTTCCGGGGGCGTCTGCGGTTCCGGCTGCCGAGGCCGGTCGTCGCGTCCACCGGGGATCGAGTGAAGTCTCGGGTGCTCGGTCATGGTCCGAGCGTACGGTTGCGGGTGACGGGTTCGCCCGGCATTACGCTCTGGGCGTACAGGGCCGTTCCAGTGGACGGAATTCGCGGATCCGGCGTGGTCGCCGCCGTAATCGGAGCGGACCGAGGATGATGGGGAACCGTGCCAGAGAATCCGAAGGTTCCCGATCTCAAGCCGCGCAGCCGCGACGTTACCGACGGCCTGGAGCGAACCGCCGCCCGCGGGATGCTGCGCGCGGTCGGTATGGGCGACGAGGACTGGGAGAAGCCGCAGATCGGAGTGGCCTCCTCGTGGAACGAGATCACTCCGTGCAATCTGTCCCTGGACCGGCTCGCCAGGGGTTGCAAGGACGGCGTCTTCTCCGGCGGCGGCTTTCCCATGCAGTTCGGCACCATCTCGGTGTCCGACGGCATCTCCATGGGGCACGAGGGGATGCACTTCTCCTTGGTCTCGCGTGAGGTGATCGCCGACAGCGTCGAGACGGTGATGCAGGCCGAGCGGCTCGACGGCTCGGTGCTGCTGGCCGGCTGCGACAAATCGCTGCCCGGGATGCTGATGGCCGCGGCCCGGCTGAACCTGGCGAGTGTGTTCCTGTACGCGGGGTCGATCCTGCCCGGCCTTGCCAAGCTCTCCGACGGCAGCGAGCGCGAGGTGACGATCATCGACGCGTTCGAGGCGGTCGGCGCGTGTGCCCGCGGGCTGATGAGCCGCGAGGACGTCGACGCCATCGAGCGGGCGATCTGTCCCGGCGAGGGCGCCTGCGGCGGCATGTACACCGCCAACACCATGGCGAGCGCGGCGGAGGCGCTGGGTATGTCGCTGCCCGGCAGCGCCGCGCCGCCCGCGACAGATCGTCGCCGTGACGGTTACGCCCGTCGTAGCGGCGAGGCCGTGGTCGAGTTGATCCGGCAGGGGATCACTCCCGCCGACATCCTCACCAAACCCGCTTTCGAGAACGCCATCGCGGTCGTCATGGCCTTCGGCGGGTCGACCAATGCCGTGCTGCACCTGCTGGCCATCGCGCACGAGGCGAACGTCGACCTGACGCTGGACGATTTCGCTCGGATCGGGCGCCGTGTCCCGCACCTCGCCGACGTCAAACCCTTCGGTAACCATGTGATGACCGACGTGGACCGCATCGGCGGCGTGCCGGTCATGATGAAGGCATTGCTCGACGCCGGGCTGCTGCACGGCGACTGCTTGACCGTGACGGGAAGGACGGTGGCCGAGAACCTGGCCGACATCGCCCCGCCGGATCCCGACGGCAAGGTGATCCGCGCGATGACTTCGCCGATCCATCCGAGCGGTGGCATCACCATCCTCACCGGTTCTCTCGCGCCCGATGGCGCCGTGGTCAAGTCGGCGGGCTTCGACTCCGACGTGTTCACCGGCACCGCAAGGGTTTTCGATCGGGAACGACCGGCGATGGATGCCCTCGAAGACGGCACGATCGTGGCGGGCGACGTCGTCGTCATCCGGTACGAGGGGCCGAAGGGCGGCCCCGGGATGCGCGAGATGCTGGCCATCACCGCCGCCATCAAGGGCGCGGGCCTGGGCAAGGACGTGCTGCTGCTCACCGACGGACGGTTCTCCGGCGGCACCACTGGCCTGTGCGTCGGACACGTCGCACCAGAAGCCGTGGACGGCGGCCCGATCGCGTTCGTGCGCGACGGCGACCCGATCCGCCTCGACGTCGCCGCGGGCACTCTCGACTTGCTGGTCGACGCCGACGAACTCGCCCGCCGCCGCGAAGGCTGGGACCCCCTGCCGCTGCGCTACACCCGCGGCGTCCTGGCCAAATACACGAAGCTGGTGGGCTCGGCATCGATCGGTGCCGTCTGCGACTGAGCGTTCGTCCTCCTGCGTGATCTCCCGGTGATCTCATGGTCGTCTGGCTCGTTGCCGCATGCTTCGAGCCGTTGCGTCGAAGTCTTCGGCGCACCGTTGAATTCGATTCCACGGCCTGGAGGCGAAGTCGTGCCAAAATTAAGCTACCGATTTGTAGCTACAGTTGCATAGCTACTTTTTCGTAGCTATATTGGCGATCGTGAATGCGATGAAGCCAGCGGAGAAGGGTCGCCGCACCAAGCACGAGCTCCGTGCCGATTGTCATGCGGCCGTCATCGCGGAGGCTGCCGAGACCGGCCTGGGGCGGCTGGCGATGGAGGGGGTCGCGCGGCGCGCCGGCGTCGCCAAGACCTCGCTCTACCGGCACTGGTCGACGGTCGAGGAATTGCTGATCGAGGCGCTGGCACAGGCGTACCCGGTCGAAATGCCGTCCCCGGCGGGCGGGAACCTGCGCGGGGACCTGCTCCGGGCGCTGGAGCAGCTGACCGATTGGCTGTCCGGTCCGACCGGGTCGGCCACGGCCGCGATCCTCGGTGAACGGCAGCGACGGCCCGATCTGGTCGAGTCGTTGTACCGCAATGTGTTCGACCTGCGCGGCGGCCGGTTCACCCGAACGGTCCTCGACCACTACGCGGCGCTCGGCGAAATCGACGGCGCCCTGATCACGCCGATAGTCAGCGATATCGGCGAGGCGCTGGTGATCAAGCATCAGATCGACACCGGGCAGTGGCCCGACGAGCGCGTCCGAACGGCCATCGTGGACGAAGCCCTGCTGCCCGCGCTCGGTTTCCCACCTCCCACAGAGAAGAGAAAGACGAAATGACTGGCGCACCTGCCAACCCGATCCACGTCGACTGGGCCGCGACCACCGGCACTTCGCGCACCACGTTGACCACCCACCTGTGGACGGCACCGCCGCTGCGCCGGGGCTCACCGATCCACGACAAGGCCTTCGACGCACTGCGTGCGCTCGACGCCGACCTCGTTCGATTCCTGCCCTGGTATTCCCATCCGCGCATCGCGGTCGCGGAGCTGGCCCCGCCCACCGCGACCGAGACCTCCTGGAATTTCGAGCTGCTCGATCCGCTGGTCGAGGACTTCATGGACGCCGCGGATGGTCGTCCGGTCGTCGCGAACTTCGCGACCATCCCGGCCTGGATGTTCCGCACCGAGGAGCCGGTGACCGTCGCGGAGGACCCCGACGAGATCCACTGGGACTACGAGCGAGGCACCGAATTCCGTGATCCGACATTCACCGAGGTCGCGGACTACTTCTACCGCGTCGCCAGCTGGTATATCGCCGGCGGGTTCACCGACGAACTGGGACGCCGCCACGAGTCCGGACACCACTACCGTTTCGCCTATTGGGAAGTTCTGTGCGAACCCGACCTCGGGCACCGGATCGCGCCGGCGGACTACACGAGGCTGTACGACGCGATCGTCGAACGACTGCGTCCGCTCGACCCCGACATGAAATTCGTCGGCTTGTCGCTCAGTCACATGCACCGGGATCCGGAGTACTACTGGCAGTTCCTGGATCCGGCCGTACACCGTCCCGGCGTGCCGGTCGACGCGTTCTCCTATCACTTCTACGCGTCGTCGGACATCGTCAACCCGTTCGGTCCAGAGGGTAACGCGCCATACGAACACTGGCGCGACATCTTCTTCGCGCGAGCCGATGGGTTCCTGGAGCAGGCGCGGTTCATCGACGGGATCCGGCGCAGGCTCGCCCCGGCCGCCAAAACGTTCATCAACGAAATCGGCACGTACCCCGCTGATGTGATGAATCCGAACCCCGAGATCCCCGAGGAATATTGGGCGCTCAGCGCTGCGGTCCAGTCCTATCTCTGGGCCGAACTCGTGGCGCTGGGCGTCGACGTGGTCGGCATCGCGGAGTTCATGGACTACCCCGGGATGATTCCCGGCACATCGCTGATCGACTGGGAGACCGGCGCCCCGAACCTGCGCTACGAGGCGCTGGCATTGCTGCTGCGGCACTTCGGCCCTGGTGATCAGCTGGCCGCGACCAGCACCGCCTTTCCCGACCCACGGGTACACGCCCAAGCTTTCGTCGCCGCCTCCGGCGAACGAAAACTCGTGGTGATCAACAAGACCGAGGCTGTGCTGACGATTCCCCTCGATTCCTCTTTCCTCCCGGTCGGCGTCGAGCAGGTCGGGTCCACGGGCCTGCGAGCCACACCGCTCACCGATCCCGTCCTGCTCCTCGACGGCTTCGCCACCGCCGTCGTCAGCTGCTGAGGGCACAGCGCGGACCGTCGGCAGTCGCGCGGCCCGAGCGCGGGTTCCGTCGGGAGTAGGAGGCCGTGCACCTTGGGTCCCGCGCTGGGAAAAACGCTGCTGCGCGGGACCTTCGGCTGTGCGACTACCTGGACTCCGGCTACCTGCCCGCCGCGCGAGCGATCAGGTCACTGACCGCATCGGGCGCGGAGACCGAGACGGCGTGTGAAGCGGAGACCTCCACGACGTGCGCGCCGGCGCGTTCGGCCATGAATCGCTGCGCTTCCACCGGAATGTTCTTGTCCTCGCTGGTGACCAGCGCGAACGACGGGATGTTCCGCCAAGCCGTTGCGGTCGCGGGCTGTTGCAGGGCAGCAAGCGCGACCGGCCGCTGAGTCGCGGCCATCAGCTCCGCGGTGGCGGCGGGCACGTCGGCGGCGAACTGCCGGTGGAATTCCTCTTGCCTGATGTAGAGCTCGGTGCCCGCGCCCCCGTCGGGAAGCGGGTAGGAGGAGGGCCTGGTGGTCGGCCCGAGCGTCGATCCGGGGAACTTGTCGGTCAATTGCAGTGCGCTCTCACCTTCGTCGGGAATGAACGCGGCGATGTAGACCAGCGCTTCGACATCGGTTCTCCCCGCGGCGGCGACCGTGATGACGCTCCCGCCGTAGGAATGACCGGCCAGGATGCACGGCCTCTCGACGGAGTCGAGAACCGAGGCCACATACGCGGCGTCACTGTCGAGGCCGCGCAGCGGATTGGCGGCCGCGATCACGGAATGCCCTTGTGCGCGCAGCCGTTCGATGACTCCGTTCCAGCTGGAGGAGTCGGCGAACGCGCCATGGACCAGCACGATGGCCGGTGCGGGGGAAGAACTGGTGGACTCGGTGCTCACAGGTGCGGTTCCTTCGAATTCGGTCGTCGGGTACAGGTCAGGCGGTGTGCAGGGCGGACCGCAGCGTCGCGACGGCTTGCGCTACCGCGGCTTTGGCGGCTTGGGTGTCGTGCAGCGCGTTGACCATCACGAAGTCGTGGACGATCCCGCCGTAGCGCACCTGGGTGACCGGCACGCCCGCGGCGCGCAACTTGCCCGCGAAGGCTTCGCCCTCGTCGCGCAGCACGTCGGCTTCGGCGGTGATGACCAGCGCGGGCGGCAGTCCGGCCAGCTGGTCGGTGCTCGCGCGCAGAGGAGAAACGGTGATCTGCGCGCGCTCCTGCGCACTGGTGGTGTACTGATCCCAGAACCACTTCATGCCCTCGCGCGTGAGGAAGTAGCCCTCCGCGAACTGCTCGTAGGAGCCGGTGTCGAAGTTGGCGTCGGTCACCGGATAGAACAGCACCTGCTGGAGGAACGAGACGTCGCCGCGCTCCTTGGCCATCAAGGTCAGCGCGATGGCCATGTTGCCGCCGACCGAGTCACCCGCGATCGCGATCCGGGACGAGTCGAGGCCCTTCTCGCCGCCCTCGGTGGTGACCCACTGGGCGACGCGATAGGACTGCTCGTTGGCCACCGGGTAGCGCACGTCCGGTGACCGGTCGTACTCGGGGAACACCACGGCCGCGTGCGCGCCGACTGCGAGATCGCGCACCAGGCGGTCGTGGGTGTGCGCGTCGCCGAACACCCAGCCCGCACCGTGGGTGTAGATGATCACCGGCAGCGTCTCGGTGACGCCTTGCGGCTTGACGATCCGGGCTCGCACCGAGCCGGTCGGCCCACCCTCGACGGTGACCCACTCCTCATCGATCTCGGGCTTGAAGATCGGCGAGTCCTGCACGGAGTCCACCGCTTTGCGGCCCTCCTCGGGCGGGAGCTGGTAGAGGAACGGCGGCTGCGAGGTCGCGTCGACGAACTCCTGCGCCGCCTGTTCGAGCGAGATGCCCAGCGGGTTTCCTGACATGATGGTGCCTTTCTCGTAGAGGGGACTGCCTTGACTCAGGACAATTGAGCGATCGCGTCGGTGATGACGGCCACGACTTCGTCGGGGTGTGTCTGCATCACCAGGTGTGGTCCATCGATCTCGACGATCGAGCGCAGTCCGGCTCGCTTGTAGCCGAACCGTTCGACGTTGGGATTGATGGTGCGATCGGCGCTGGAGACGATGCCCCACGCCGGTTTCGTCTTCCACGCGGCCGCCGAGGCGGGCTCGTTGAAGGCGATCGCCGACAACGGCCGTTGCGAGACCGCGAGGACCTTGGCCTTCGCCGGATCGAGACCCGCGGCGAAGACATTCGGGAAGGCGTCGATGTCGACCGAGACGTCCGTGCCGGGCTCGGCGCCCTCCACCGGATACGGCGCGTAGACGAGGTTGGCCGCCAGGTCGGAATCCGGGAACCCGCCCTGCAACTGCCCGAGGCTCTCGCCTTCTTCCAGGGCGTAGCCGGACACATAGACCAAGCCGGTGACATTGTCCGCGACGCCGGCGACGGTGATGACAGCGCCGCCGTAGGAGTGCCCGGCCAGCAGCACCGGGCCGTCGATCTGCTCGACGAACGACTTGATGTAAGCCGCGTCCGCGGACAGGCTGCGATTGAACACTGGGGGCACGACGACGCGATGGCCTCGTTCGAGCAGCCGTTCGGTGACGGGGGACCAGCTCGAGCCATCGGCGAACGCGCCGTGGACCAGGACGATGGTCGGACTTGCCGGGGCGGACATGGCATTCCTTTCTCCAGCGCGCGGTGACGGCGCTGTGCATGCGCCAGTCTCGGTCGGATACCCAGTGCCGCGCCCCTCCCCACGGGCCACAAAAGCCTCCGATCAGGACACGGCCTGTTCCATCACCACGTCCAGCCCGGCGGCCGAGCCGGTGGAACGGAAGCGCTGCTGGTACTTGCTCGGGGAGATGCCCAGCCGGGCCACGAACGCGCGGCGCAACGCCTCGCTGCCGCCATACCCCGCGGCCATGGCGGCCTCCGTCACGCTGTATCCGGCGTGCAGCATGTCCCGGGCCATCCCGAACCGGATGAACGAGACGTATTCCGCGGGCGAGCGCTCGAGTTCCGCGCGGAAGAGCCGGGTCAGATGCCGCACGCTGACCCGCGCGTGGGCGGCCAGGGTCTGGACCGTGTGCGGATACGCGGGATCCGCGCAGATCAAATCCACCACTCCGCGGACGAGAGGACTGCGCGGCACCGGTCCGCTCAGCGACGCGGAGAATTGTGATTGACCGCCCGCGCGCTGCATGTAGACCACCAGCGACTGCGCTACACGCCGCGCGACGTCGGCGCCGTGGTCCTCTTCGACCAGCGCCAGCGCGAGATCGACGCCCGCGGCGACCCCCGCTGAGCTGTACAGGTTGCCGTCCCGCACGAAGATCGCGTCCGGGTCCACCTCGATCGACGAGTATCGCCGCGCGAGGTCGGCCGCGAATTTCCAGTGGGTGGTCGCGCGCCTGCCGTCGAACAGGCCCAGGTCGGCCACCACGAACGCGCCGCTGCAGACCGACGCCAGCCGCCGGGTGTTGCAGGCAAGATGCCGCGCGGCTGCCAGAACCTCGGGCGTCACGAATTTGCCCGGTGGAAGCTCGCTCCCCGGAATCACCACCGTGTCGAAGCGGCCCGCGTCCGCGACCGCGCAGCTCACTTCGATCCGCGCGGCGATCGAGGTCTGGGCATCCTTACCGTCGGCCGAGACCAAGACCACCTCGTACCCCGCCACCGATTGGTTCGCCTCGACGAACACCTCCGCGGGCCCGGCGAAGTCGAGCATCTTCACGCCGTCGAAGACCAGAATGCCCACTCGTTTGCGAGGACGGGCGGTGAAGTTGGAAGACATGTCAACAGTATTGTGGAGTAGCGGCTCCAGAACAAGTGGATGTGTGTGACCTCGCACAGTGATTGGTACGGTGAGGACATGGGACGGCCGCGACAGTTCGATGAATCGAACATGCTCGACGCCGCGACCGAGCTGTTCTGGTCGAAGGGTTTCGACCGCACGTCGGTAGAAGATGTCTCGCTCGCGACCGGTGTCGGCAACGGGAGCATCTACGCCGCTTACGGCAGCAAGCGCGGACTTTTTCTCGCTGCGTTCGAACGCTATTGCGAGCGGCGTGCGCACTTGGTCCGCGAGGCCATGGGTTCGGCGGGCGGCTCGGCGCGATCCGCGGTGCGTGCGCTCTACCGCGCGATCATCGAAGACTGTGCCGCGCATCCGGATCGGCGCGGCTGCCTGATGATCAACAGCATCGCCCATCTCGGTACCCGGATCCCCGAAGTCGCCGCTATCGGCAGCCGGACCACCGCCGCGATGGAGCACGGCGTCGCCGAGCGGTTGCGACCCGCCATGCGCGGCGCCGGAGACGACGACGAAGCCACGCTCTCGGCCGTCAGCGCCAACGTCGTGGTGGTCGCTCAAGGGCTGATCCAACTCAGCCGCTTGGGAACTCCGACGCAGCGGTTGCACGAGATCGCCGATGTGTCGACTGCGGCCCTGCCGCAGGCATGGGCCGACCAGCTCGTCCACTGACCCGGTCCAGGGGAGTTCGCGCCGTGCCGACGATCCGCTTCGCGCTCGACCCCTCGCACCGGGGACCGGCTCGACGCACGGTGTTCACCGACAGGCCTCGGCTCGTCGTCCGGCTCGACGGCGCGTGATACGAATCAGGGAAGCGTGGTGGTCGCGCGGCCGACCCGGCTGGTTGGCGACCGACCTCAGAGGTAGGGGAAGCAATCGATGTCGCGGTGGGTGAAGCAGGGCTGCTCGACCGGTCGCAGCCAGCGGGCGGGGACCCGTAGCGGTTCGACCTCGGGCAGGCGCACTGGCCGGTCTTCACCGTCGAACAACGTCCCGCGCACCCGGAACACGCCGAACGGCAAGCCGAGATCGTGAGCTTGTTCGGTCGTCAACACCACCGCGATGCGGGAGTTCGCGGTGATCCGCAGTCCTTCGACGATGATCGGATCACAGGTGTGGTCGATCTCCGTGACGGTGAGCCGGAACCTGCCGCCTCGTAGCCACGACCACGCCCACGAGAGCGAGCCCGGCTGGTCGCAGTCGGGGTAGCGGCTGCGCGGCAGACGCTGCGGGACCAGCACCATGTAGGTGCACCCGACCTCGATTTCGCGGGTCCGCATACCTTTCAGCGTGACCGTCGCACCGGCTCCCTCGCAAGGAAACCGGCAAATACAGCGCATCACGTGGGGGCGCAGCCGCAGGTCCGGGCGCCCGGGTCGCCCGCGCGGAGGGTGGCCGCCGGGGCTAGCAGTCGGTTCCGGCGTCGAGGCTTCCCACGATCAGGTCGGTGAGCGCCGCGATGGCTTCGGCGACCGTGGTGCGTTCTCGGTTCAGCTCGGTCGCTATCGCCTCGGCCGCACCCAGCACACCGACGCAGCGCAACCGAAGCGCGTCGGCCGGGAGGCCGGAGTGCGGCAGGAGCGCGTCGGCCATCAGGTCCGCGTAGCTGTCGTACATCTCGTGCTGGATCGCCTCCATGTCCGGATTTCCTTTCAACGCGGCGGAAATGGCGTTGAACTCCGGCATGTCGGCGGCGCAGGCGAAGTATGCCGTACTCGTGACACGGGCGAGCTCCGCAGCGGTGGGCGCGGCCTCCCGCAGCGCCTGGGCAGTAGCGGCTCGCTGTCGTTCGTCGAGTCGCCGGTACAGCGCGAGCAGCAGGCCGGGACGGGTGCGGAAGTGGTCGTACACGATCGGTCTGCTCACCCCGGCGGCCTCTGCGAGGGTGGGCAGGGTCAAGCCGTCGGCGCCCTCGGCGCGCACGATCGCCAGGGCGGTGTCGAGCAATTGCTCCCGCCTCGCCTGCTTGGAGAGGCGGGTGGATGTCGTCGTCATGGTCCTCCCTTGCGTCTTCGCCTCAGTGTAGCTACAAAGAGTAGGTTACAAAATGTAGCTTCACCCTTAGGAGAGGAATCACAGTGGAACATTCGAAATCCGTCCTGATCATGGGCGGTTCGGGCCAGGCGGGCTCGGGAGCGGCGGCGGTACTGCGCCGGTGGTATCCCACGCTGCCGCTGACGATCGCGGGCCGCGATCTCGGTCGGGCGCAGCGAGTCGCCGACGAACTCGGCGCGGCGACGGCCGTGACCATCGATCTGGAGCGCAGCGATCTCGGGCTCCCGGCCGACCACGGTTATTCGGCGGTGATCGCGACGGTGTGGGACGCTCGCCTGCACGGGCTGCGCTACGCGCTGGACCATGGGGTGCCGTACCTCAGCATCTCCAGCGGCATGGTGGACATCGCACCGGAGGTGGCCGCGGGCGTCCAGCGGCCGAGTGCCGCTCCGATCCTGGTGGCCGGCCACTGCTGTGCCGGTCTGGTCGTTCTCGCGACCTTGGACGCGGCACGGGAGTTCGACCGGATCGACACCATACGGATCGGCGTCGTACTGGACGACACGGACACCGGCGGCCCAGCGGCTGCTGCCGATCTGGAGCGCATGTTGGCCGCCACCCCGGCGGGATTCGTGCGTCGCGACGGGATCTTCACCTGGCTGAGCGAGCCCGACGCGCAGGTGGACGTGCCGAGTGTCGACGGCGTCGTGCTGCCGGGCCAGAGCGTCCCCATCCTGGACGTGCCCAGCCTCGCCGTCGCGACGGGAGCGCCGAACGTCCGCTTCGCGTTCGCGTTCGGTGAAACCGCGAGCAGGCGCCGCGGCGAACCAGCTTCCATCGAGGTCCGGATAGAACTCGAGGGAGTGGGGCGGGCGGGCGCGCCGCTGAGTACGAGCCGTTATCTCGTCCACCCGGTGGGGCAGCGCCCCTGGACCGCCCTCGGCGTCGCGCTCGGCGTCGAACGACTGCTCGGACTGCGCGGCGAACCCGTCACGCCGGGCCTCTACACTCCCGAAGCATTGCTCGACCCGGCCTACGTGGTCGAGCGGATGGCGGAGATCGGCACCACCTCCGTCAGCGTGTGAGGCATTGAAGCGCTGTGACTGGCTTCGCTTGCCGGTACACCTACCCGTCGGCCTGAAGGCTGCGACGTGGGCACATCAGGCCGGTGGGAATCGGAAACGTCAGGAGGCGGTGACGGTCAGGGTGTAGCCGGTCGCAGTGCCGTCGGCGGAGGACACGAGGAGTTGGTAGTCATTGCCGTCGGCGACGAGATCGGCGTGCGGAACCTCGGTGGCGACCATCGGCCCGATCAGCGGGGCCACCGAGACGCGGGCGTTGCCGTTCGGAGAGGACACGTCGAAGCTCAGGCGCTGCCCCGGCACCGTGGCGATGGAGTAGCTGTCGGACTTACCTTTGAGGACATTGCCATTGGCCTCGGTGCTGTTCTTGCCCGGCTGGATCTGCAGGCGCTGCACAGGGCCGGGCAACGAGGGAATGTCGGGCAGGGCTTGTGTGGTCGCGATGCCGACGGTCGCGGTGAAGGTGACGGCGGCTAGCACCGCGGGCAGGGTACGCGACAACGAACGAAACACTCGAGAAGCGGTCATGCGCCACATCTTTCCTCACGGGGTGCGCGAGATGATATGCGGCCGAGTAAAACTGACGTATCTCCCCCGAAATGTGTCGATGGCGGCCGGGATGATCATCGTCTCCGCCGCCTACGGCGTCGTCGTCGGCGTATTCGGTACCGACATGCCGCAGTTCGCCACCGCGGGCAGCCGCCCGGCCGGCTGCCCGCGCGTCTTGTGCAGACCGTGGTGGTATTCGGCGTGATCGTGTGATCATGACCTACCTCGGGCTCGCGGTGCTCGGTTTCGTGCGCGACTCGTTCGCCCGCATCACCGCCCGTTTCCCAACTCGCCCCGGGTCTTCTTCGGCGGCTTGATCGGCGCCTTCCTGATCGGACGCCCGTTAGTGGCACCGGCAGCTGCACCGCTGGATGTCCCTCCTCTTCACGGCGACGGTCGTCGTCTGTTTCGTCGCCGCCGCGCTGGGAATGATGGAGTCCGCGCTCTGGGTGTTCTACCTGCCGCTGCCCCCGCTCTTCGTGCTCATGGGCACCGGTTTGTACATGTTCGTGCTGCCGTATCGCACGAAGCCCGGCAGCGGTCGCCCCGACCTCGTCGGACGCGCCTGATCAGGTGATCGCTACGAATGGGTTTCCTGGGTGGAGTCGCGACCGACGTGGAACCGTTCGTGGTAGAGCCGGGCGGCTTCGGCGATCACATCGGGACTCAATCGAGCCAGGGGCTTGATACCGGTTAGCAGAGGTTCGTGATCGGGTCCGGCCCCGGCGACCTGGCCGGTCAACAGCCACGCATAACGGTCTTGTTCCGCGCCCAGGTCGGCGTACTGCCGAATCCTGCGCGCGATCCACTCCACGGGCGTGCGCGTCCACCAATCCTCGGGCTCGATGGTGCTGACCGAGAGACCGGGCATGTCGTGGTCGGCCTCGTAGTCGCGGCTTCCACCTGCCTCACGGTCCCGGTCCGGGCCGTGGGAGTAACGCAGATATACCGTCGAGTCCGTGCGCTCGATGAGCCGAGCGATTTCGGTCAGCCGCCGCAGGGTGGGCAGTTCGGTCCCACCGACTTGCCGGCCCTGCCGCACCGAAGACCGGGGGAGGTCGTCGGCCGTGGAAACCGAGCGCGGACGAGGGGAGCGGTTCCGTTCGGTGTTGTCAGCGTCTTCGCCGCCCATGCGGTCTGGGTGCCCACTCACGCCGCAAAACACACAACCGGTCGATCCGAGTTCTGTGCTCGCCGTGCTGTCGGGACGGCTCGTCGCCGGTGCCGAGCCGTCCCGATACCGCTCGTGGACGCCGCGCCAGGGGGATACCGCAGTTTCCGCCATGGGATTCAGGGAAAGCGACCACTATGCCCAGACCCGCGCAATTGGCGGTGGCCGCCTCGAGCCGGTGGACCGGCGAGGACGGCATTCGCTACCCCGGTGGCGACACCCACGCCTGGGTGCGTGGCACCAACCAGACCCTGTGCGGCGTGCCGTTGTCCCGTGCTCACTTGGCCCGCTTCCCCCATGTGCCCTGGGATGAAGCGCAGTGGTTGGCCGACACCGGTGATCACCGGCTCGCGTTGTGCCGCCGATGCGCCGCCGCCATGCGCTCCGAGCGACCCCGCTGGCAGCGGATCAACCCACGCCCATGACCTCGAAACGGTGTTCTGCTTATGACGGACTCTGATCGGCGCGGTCGTGAGCTGCGGCGCCTGGCGGCGGAGATCTTCGGGTTGCCACGGCTGCGGGACGAACAGTTGACGGCGATGGAGCTCGTGCTCGACGGGCACGACGTGCTGGCCGTACTGCCGACCGGAGCGGGTAAATCGGCGATCTACCAGGTACCAGCCTTGCTGGTGGACGGTCCGACGGTGGTGGTTTCCCCCTTGATCGCGTTGCAGCACGACCAGATGGAGGGCATCGAGGACAGCAGAGCTCCCCGCGCGGTGGCACTGAACTCCGCACAGAGCCGCGGCGAGCGCCGGGACGCCTGGGACGCCCTGCGCCGAGGCGACGCCGAGTACGTGTTCTTGTCTCCGGAGCAGTTGGCCAAAGAGGAGCTGGTAGAGGCGTTGGCCGCGCTCGAAGTCGCTCTGTTCGTGGTGGACGAAGCCCACTGTGTTTCGGCGTGGGGCCACGACTTCCGGCCCGACTATCTGCGTCTGGGTCCGATGTGCGAACGTCTCGGGCACCCGCGGGTGATCGCGTTGACGGCCACCGCGGCGCCGCCGGTGCGCCGCGACATCGTGACCCGGCTCGGCATGCTGGATCACCGCGAGGTGATCGCCAGCTTCGATCGACCGAACCTGCACCTGGCGGCGCGCCGGTTCACCAGCGAATCCGACAAGCACGACGCCGTCATCGCGCATATCCGCGGATTGGCCGGCGACTCGCGGAACGGATGTGGTCTCCTCTACACCGCCAGCCGCAAGGACACCGATCGCTACGCCCGTGAACTCGACGCGGCCGGTGTGCGGGCAGCGGGCTACCACGCCGGGATGAAGACCGCCGACCGCGAACGGGTGCACCAGGATTTCCTGAACGGCGAGGTGGACGTGGTGGTGGCGACCTCCGCATTCGGGATGGGCATCGACAAGCCCGATGTCCGGTTCGTCGCGCACGCCTCGGTGCCCGACTCGCTGGACTCCTACTACCAGCAGATCGGCCGGGCCGGACGTGACGGCGACCCCGCCGAGACCATCCTGTTCTATCGGCCCGAGGATCTGAACCTGCAGCGGTTCCTCACCACCAGCAAACCGCCCACCGATACCGTCGACGCGGTCGCCCGCGCACTCGCGCGGCACGATCACCCGATTCCGCCGAAGCAACTCGCCGACGAGGTCGACGCGGCGCCCGCCCGCCGCACCCGCGCGGTCAACCTGCTCGAACAGGCCGGCGCTCTCACCACAACCGGGTCCGGCCGCCTCGCCTTCGATGCGGACCTGACCCCCGACGACGCCGCCGATCTGGCCCGCGATGCCGCCACCGCGCACGAAACGCTGATCACCTCTCGCCTGCGGATGCTGCGCGGCTACGCCGAAACCACCGACTGCAGGCGCCGCTACCTGCTCGGGTACTTCGGCGAGCAACTGCTCGAACCGTGCGGCAATTGCGACACCTGCGATGCGGGCACCGCCTCCGGCCGCGCCCGCGGCACCGATGAATTCCCGCTCGACAGCAGGGTTCGCCACGAACAATGGGGTTGCGGCGTCGTCCTGTCCGCCGAACAGGACCGCATCACTGTCCTTTTCGACGACTTCGGTTACAGAACCCTCTCCCTGCCCGAGGTGCGCAAACGCGGACTGCTCGTTCGCGCCCCCGACCCTTCCGGCGGGGTCTGCCCTGACGACGCCGACACCGAGGTGCACGGCGCGGACAGTAAGTCGCGGTCGCGGTCGCGGTAGTACAGACACCGCCGGAGGGGCTGTTCGCGGCATTCGGGCTACATCAGCCGTCCGCTACATATCAACCGTTGATGAAAGCGGACTCCAGCCGCAGGTTGCGCCTAGGCGGACGAGACGGCTTTACTGACCGCGTTCGGACCGTCATAGGTCCGGTCGGGCATCGACTCGAGAGCATCGAGAACGTTCTCGTCCGCACCATTGTCCTTCGCGGCGGAAACGATCCCGTCACGATCACACGGATAATCGACGCCGGACAAATACTTCTGCACCTGAATGGGATTGACCTGGCTCATCTTCTTCTCCTCTCCGAGGATCCGAGATAGCGGACATCAGACGCACTACCACTGCCGGAGCTGCCCAAACCAGGGATGACCACCGGCTCCCGTCCGTCGTGAATTCACCGCGGACACCTTCAAGGCTCAGGCCGGCTCGTGTGGGCGCAGATCACGTCGTAGGCGCGGACGGCGTCCTCGGGGAAGACGAGAACGAGCAGGCGATGGCGTCGACCGCGCCGGTCGGTCCATCCCACAGTTGAACGAATCCCGTGGGCGCGCAGAGTGTCTCTTACGACCTGCCCTGCGTACTCGCTGGCGACGGTGGCCGCAGGGACCAGCAGTCCGTAGTCTTCGGCGTGCCTGACACGGCGCAGTCTCATCGGTCGTGTCGTTCGCCGTCGCGGCGCAGCTGGTATTCCCGGAGAACGGCCAGTTGCCTGCGTTCCTCGGTGTGCTCGGTCGTCAGGAGACGCTCCGCTTCGGGCGCCGGATCCGGGCGGAGGAACGAACCCGGTCCGGGTTTGCCCGCCGACCCCAGCTTGTTCATCTTCTTCGGTACCGGGGCGCCTTGATACTCGAGCGGAACCGGGTGGCCGTGGTCATCGACCGGGCCCAACGGCTGGTGCATCTCGATGTACTCGCCGTGCGGCAGGCGTTTGATCACGCCGGTCTCGATGCCGTGGGCGAGTACCGCGCGATCGCCGCGCTGCAAGCCAAGGCACATCCGGTAGGTCAGGAAGTAGGCCGTCGCTCGGTTCGGCACGGTGAATTCCTGGTCGGCGGCCCAGCTGGCGAGCAGGGCGAGTTTGTCTGCCGATGCAGTGGCTTCCTCGGCGCTGTAGGCGCCGATGGACAATCCGGCTTCGCCGGGCATCTCGAACACGTCGTAACTGATCTCGAGCTCGCCCACCACCGGATGCCGGTAGACCTTGCGGCCGGTGCGGTACGCGTGGACGTCCTGATCGGCCCAGTCCTCGCGGAACTGCGGACTGCGAGTGGACAGCTCGCCGATCAGCGCCGTGAGATCGCTGTTGAGCGGTGTTCTACCGCACGCGGTCGGGGGGACCTGTTGTGCCCTGGCAGCCGTTGCAAGACTCCATATATGAGAGCAAATGCTCCATAATTATACCAGAGCACGTGCTCGACTTATTGGGTGAGTCGCGGCACCGAGCTCTCATTGAACCGCCGAGGGGTCATTGAGCTGCGAAAATCCCACATCGACCACCCGGCCGGTGAGTTACAGAGCAAGCGCTCTGTTATGCTTCGATCATGCCCCGCCCTCGTGTGCACGCTCTGGATCCACTCATGGATGCCGCCGAACAGCTGGCAGTCGACTCCGGACCCGCTGCGGTCACTGTCCGGGCGCTCTCGGAGGCAGCCTCGGTGTCCAATGGCGCGATCTATCACGCTTTCGGCTCCCGCGCCGGGCTGATGGGTCGGGTCTGGCTGCGCGCCGCGCAGCGTTTCCTGACTCTGCAGCGCGAGGCCGTGGATCGGGCACTGGCCGCGGGTAGCTCCCGCGAGGAGGTGATCGAGGCAGTCGTCGCCGCTGCCGACACTCCTGCCGAATTCCTGGTCCAGCAGCCGGTCTCGGGGCGTTTCCTGCTGACCGTGCCCCGCGAGGAGCTCCTCGGTTCCAGCGAGCTTCCCGACGACATCGCCGAGGAGTTACGCCAGCTCGATCAGACCCTTATCGAGCTGTTCGTGGGTTTGTCGCGCGGTGTGTTCGACCGCGCCGATCGCGAGGCCGTCGGCGTCATCCGTGAATGCGTGGTGGAACTGCCCACCGCGCTGCTGCTGCGCGGCCGCCGAGACCCCGATCCCGCGGTGCGTCAACGCCTTGCAGCCGCGGTCCGCGCGGTACTGGCCGTCCCTCTGGTCCCCCGCACCCCCACAACGAAGTGAAAGGCCACACCATGACCGCGAACCTGCACTACCAGGACAAGATCGCCGTACTGAACCTCGGCGACGACGAGAACCGGTTCTCCCCGGACTGGCTCGACACCGTCCACGCCCACCTCGACACCGTCGAACGCGACGCCCAGGGCCTGATCACCACCGCAGACGGGAAGTTCTACTCCAACGGCCTGGACCTGGACTGGCTGATGGCCAACGGCGACCGCGCCGAATGGTACGTCGGCCGCGTCCAGGAACTGTTCGCCCGAATCCTCACTTTTCCGCTGCCCACCATCGCCGCGGTGAACGGCCACACCTTCGGCGCGGGGGCCATGCTGGCCATCGCCCACGACTACCGCGTCATGCGGGAGGACCGCGGCTACTACTGCTTCCCCGAGGTCGACATCAACATTCCCTTCACCCCCGGCATGGCCGCCCTCATCCAGGCCAAGCTCAGCCCCCACGCCGCCGTGACCGCCATGACCACCGGCCACCGGTTCACCGGCCCGGATGCCCTGGCCGCCGGACTCGTCGACGCCACCGCTGCCGAATCCGCGGTCCTCACCACCGCCATCGACCGGCTCACCCCCATCCTCGGCAAGAACCCCGCCACCCTCGCCGCCATCAAAACCACCATGTACAGCGCCGTCACCGCGGCACTGCGCTGACACCGCTCGAACCGAGGAAGACCGTCGATGACAACCACCACGGACCAGCCAGGCAGCACCAACCTCGCGCTCTGGAACACACTGCAACGCTTGCCATTCGGCAACTGGTTCTTCACCCAGGCGCTGTGCTTCAAAGCCCCCTATTTCCGCAGTGTGCACCCTCTGCTCCAAGAGCTGCGACCAGGACTGTGCCGAGTCGGCGCGCCCAACCGCCGCAGCGTCCACAACCACCTCGGCACCTACCACGCCATCGCATCCTGCAACATGGCCGAGCTCGCCGGCGGCATGATGACCGACGCCACCATCCCGGCCACCCACCGGTGGATCCCGGTCGGCATGACCGTGGAATACAAATCCAAGGCAACCACCGCAGTGACCGCCGTCGCCCGACTCGACCCCATCCCCGAGTTCGGCGATGAACCCACCGAACTCCTCGTCCCGGTCGATGTCCTCGACGCCGACGGCAAAGCCTTCGTCACCGCCCGGATCATCATGCATGTCTCCAAGAAACGCTGACGCCCACACCGCCGTCTCGAAGCCACCTGGCACCGCGACGCGCAATCCAGGTGACCAGGTGCGGACGCTGGTCGTGGGGAAGCTCGCCGGTCACGACATAATCGGCCCCAAGGTCGAGAGATGCTGATTGTTCCGGATGTTCGGAAAGACGTATGCCCGGACGCCAGCCCAGCGCGGTGAAGGTGATCTTGTCGAGGATCCGGCCTCCCCGACACAGCAGAGCCCGTAGACGAGGTCGCCATGGGCGGGACGGACCACACGGTTCGTGACCAGCGGTCCGTGAACAAGTTCCTGCAACGGCGACTGCGGCGGGATGACCGGCGCGATCACCGCTGACCACCCCCGTCGGCGGTGCCAGCGAACTTTCCGAGAGGGTCACCACTGTCGCGAAGTGGCAGATCTGGCCAAGAATCGATGCGGGTCAGAGCGTGTTTCCACTGGTCGGCCTTCGTGTGTGCGAGTGCACTCCAACACGCGGCACGAAAAAGTGTCACGACTGACGGGAATCTGTGCGCGAGAGGGGACTTGAACCCCTACGTCCGTGGACACCAGAACCTAAATCTGGCGCGTCTGCCAATTTCGCCACTCGCGCTTGATGGTACGACCGTCCAAACTCTACCGGGCGTTTCGTCCTTTACGCAGCATTGGGAGGGTGTGGCGTACTCGTCAGTAACCTTACCTGGGATTATAACGATTCAGTAACCTTCAATGTGAGGGGCACTCATGTTTCCTACGCGTTGGTAACCCGATGGACCAGGGGGTTCAAACATGAGGCGCAGTCATGTTCCTCGCGATTCTAGTACGTGTGTACCGGAATACTCCAAAGTAACGGCCACGCGCGGGGGCAAACGTGAGGATTTCCTCATGATTTTGTGCCATCCTCGCCGGTATCAGGCCGATCACCCGCGATCACTCGTGAACCGGTAGGGACCGGCGTGTCGCCGAGGCATGTCGCATGGAGAAGGAAGTCGAAGCGTCTTGACGATCAACGAGAGCACCAAGGCCGAGGCCGGACAGAGCACGAAGGCGGTTGCCGCCGCCGGGAAGGCCGCGTCGGGCTCGGCGCGGTCGCCGCTGTTGGATCGTCTGCTCGGCGGCGAGCCGTACGCACTCGCCTTCGGTGGGCAGGGTGCGCAGTGGCTGAACGAGCTGGAGGAGATCGGGCGCGACAGCGCGCTGGAGCCGGAGCTGACCGCGCTGGTCAATGAGGCGGCCACGCTGCTCGAGCCGGTCGCGGCACAGTTGCTTGTGGTGCGCCCCGTCGGTTTCGACCCGATCGGCTGGATGCTCGAGAACGAGCTCGCCGACGCCGAGGAGGGCGAGATCTCCGCGGCTCCGTCCGAGCGGGTGCTGCGCTCGGCCGCGGTGTCCATGCCCGGTGTGCTGCTGACCCAGGTGGCGGCCGTGCGCGCGCTGCGGCTGCAAGGTCTGGATCCGGCCGAACACGCGCCGGTGGCGATCGTCGGGCATTCGCAGGGTCTGCTCGCGGCGGCCGCGGTCGAAGCCGGCGGCGCGCGTGACGCGGAACTGCTCGCGGTGGCCCAGATGATCGGCGCGGCAGGTGGTTTGGTGGCGCGCCGGCGCGGACTGATGCCGGTCGGCGATCGT
This sequence comes from Nocardia asteroides, assembly GCA_019930625.1. NCBI lineage: Bacteria > Bacillati > Actinomycetota > Actinomycetes > Mycobacteriales > Nocardiaceae > Nocardia > Nocardia asteroides. The sequence goes on along the minus strand of CP082844.1, from coordinate 392,653 downwards.
TCGCCGATGGTCGCGGTATCCAATGTGGATCCCGAGCAGTTGCGCGCTGTGGTGGCCGAGGTGTGCGAGGGAGCCGATCCGGCCGCGGCCGTGGTGGTCTCGATCCGCAACGGTCGTCGGCGCGCGGTGCTCTCCGGCCCGCCCGCGCAGCTGGAGCGGGTGCGTCAGCGGTGCGCGCAGATCCATGACGAGCAGGCGCGCGAGCGCGACACCAAGGTGCGCGGTGGCTCGGTGTTCGCTCCGGTCTTCGAAGACGTGGCCGTCGACGTGGCCTTCCACCACCCCGCGCTGGCCGACACCGTCGACCTGGTGAGCAGCTGGGCCACCCAGTGCGGCTTGGACGCCGAGCTGGCGGGTCGGCTGGCGCGCGAGATCCTGGTCGATCCGATCGACTGGGTGGGCATCGTCGAGGGCGTGATCTCCGCGGGTGCGCAATGGATTCTGGACCTGGGCCCGGGCGATCTGCTGTCGCGGGTCACCGGGGGCACGTTGAAGGGCACCGGTCTCGGCATGATCGCGGCCGCCACCCGTGCCGGACAGCGCAGCCTGCTCACCCCGGGTGCGGCGCCGGAGCCGGCGACGCCGTGGTCGGCGTTCGCGCCGCGGCCGGTGCGGCTGCCCAACGGGCGCATCGTGGTCGAGACCACGTTCACCAAGCTGACCGGGCGCTCGCCCATCCTGCTCGCGGGCATGACCCCGACCACGGTCGACGCGAAGATCGTCGCGGCCGCGGCGAACGCGGGCCACTGGGCCGAGCTGGCCGGCGGTGGACAGGTGACCGAGCAGATCTTCGCCGACCGGGTGGCCGAGCTGAAGAAGCTGCTGCACCCGGGACGTTCGGTGCAGTTCAACTCCTTGTTCCTCGACCCCTACCTGTGGAAGTTGCAGCTGGGCGGTAAGCGGCTGGTGCAGCGGGCCCGCTCGGCGGGCGCCCCGTTCGACGGTGTCATCGTGACCGCGGGCATCCCGGAGCTGGAGGAAGCCGTCGCGCTGATCCAGGAGCTCACCGAGGTCGGCATCCCGCACGTCGCGTTCAAGCCCGGCACGGTGGCCCAGATCCGGGCCGTGCTGCGGATCGCCGACGCGGTCCCGGACTACCCGGTGATCATGCACATCGAGGGCGGCAAGGCCGGTGGCCACCACTCTTGGGAGGACCTGGACGATCTGCTGCTGGCCACCTACGCCGAGCTGCGCAACCGCGCCAACGTGGTGGTGTGCGTCGGCGGTGGCATCGGAACCCCCGAGCGCGCGACGGAGTACCTCACCGGCCGGTGGGCGGTGCGGCACGGTTATCCGGTGATGCCGCTGGACGGCGTGCTGGTCGGTACGGCGGCCATGGCCACGCTGGAGGCGACCACCGCGCCGGAGGTCAAGCAACTGCTGGTGGACACGCCCGGCACCCCCGACTGGGTCGGGGCGGGCACCGCGTCCGGCGGCATGGCCTCGGGCCGCAGCCAACTGGGCGCCGACATCCACGAGATCGACAACGCCGCCTCGCGCACCGGCCGCCTGCTGGACGAGGTCGCCGGCGACGCCGACGCGGTCGCCGCACGCCGGGACGAGATCATCGCGGCGCTGAACGCCACCGCCAAGCCCTACTTCGGCGACCTGGTCACCATGACCTACCAAGACTGGCTGGAGCGCTACGTCGAGCTCGCGGTGGGACTGGACCGCCGCAAGGACTTCGACTGCGGCAGCGATCTGGGCGAAGCGATCGCCGAGGCCACCCGCTCGGTGTGGCTGGACATCACCTGGCGCGACCGGTTCGCGGAGATGATGCGCCGTACCGAATCCCGGCTGCATCCGGCCGACCGCGGCGAGATTCCCACGCTGTTCGCCGGCGACGAGGACTTCGAGGACCCGGTCGCCGCGCTGTGCACATTGAAGGACGCCTACCCGGCGGCGGCGCAGACCCTGCTGCACCCGGCCGACGTCCCGTTCTTCGTGTCGCTGTGCAAGACCCCCGGCAAGCCGGTGAACTTCGTGCCGGTTGTGGACGCCGACGTGCGCCGCTGGTGGCGCTCGGATTCGCTGTGGCAGGCGCACGATCCGCGCTACTCGGCCGATCAGGTGTGCGTCATCCCCGGCACCGTCTCGGTCGCGGGCATCACCCGGGTCGATGAGCCGGTCGGCGAACTGCTCGACCGCTTCGAACAGGACACGGCGTACTCCCTGGTGCGTGACGGCGTGACGCCCGCCGCGGTGGACGCGCGGCGCACAGCGGGTGTCACCAGCGGCCCGATCGACGCCGTGCTCGCCGCACCGGACGTCCAGTGGGCCGGGCGCACCACGATCAGCCCGGTGCATCGGCTCGGCGATCTGTCCGAATGGGTCGTCGACGGCCAGGGCGCGGTGCATCCCTCCAGCGGCGCGACACTGGTCGAGACCACCGGCCCCGAGCCGGAGCACGCTTACTTGGAGCTGACGGTTCCGCTGGCGGCGGGCAAGGCGGTGCGCATCCGGATCACCGTGCCGACCTCCGTCTACAACGGTGGTGCCCCGGTCGTCACCGAGGCCGACGCCGACTCGGCCATGAGCGCGCTGCTCGCGGTCGCCGCGGGGCAGGATCTCCCGGAGGTCAAGGGCAAGGTCGCGCACGTGAACCTGGCCTGGACACCGGATCTGATCGCCGACCACGCTGGAGTCACCGGCTCCGGTCTTCCCGCTACGCTGAGCACGCTCGGCCGTACCGTGCCCGACGTGCTGGTCGGCGCCTGCTGGCCCGCTGTGTTCGCGGTGCTCGGCGCGACCCGCACCGCCAAGGGCGAGAGCGTCATCGAAGGCATGCTCGACCTGGTCCACCTGGACCACCAGGTGCACCTGGCCGGCGACCTGCCCGCCGATACCAGCGTGCTCGCGGTGCGCGCGGAAGCCGGGGAGACCCTCGACACCGACCTCGGCCGCGTCGTCGAGGTGCACGTGCGGATCACGGCCATGCTGGACAAGCCGGAGACCGGGATGTCGATGCCGGTGCTGGCCACGCTCACCGAGCGATTCGCGATCCGCGGACGCAACGGCGCGGGCGAGCTCACCGATCCGCCGCGCGCGGCGGGCACGGTGTCCGACGCGGCCACCGACACTCCGCGCAGGCGTCGCCGCGACGTCACGATCGTGGCCCCGCGCACCATGCACGCCTTCGCCGCCGTCTCCGGCGACCACAACCCGATCCACACCAGCGAATCCGCCGCGAAGCTCGCCGGGCTCGGCAGCCCGATCGTGCACGGCATGTGGCTGTCGGCGGCCGCTCAGCACGTCGTGTCGGCGGTCGATCCGGACAGTTCCGCGCCCGCGCGGTCGCTGACCGCGTGGACCACCCGGTTCCTCGGCATGGTCCGCCCCGGCGCCGCGATCGACGTGCGCGTCGAACGCGTCGCGGTCGACGCGGGCAGCGAGATCATCGAGGTCTCCTGCCGGACCGAAGGCGAGCTGGTGATGACCGCGACCGGTCGCACCGCCGCACCCAAGACCGTCTACGCCTTCCCCGGACAGGGCATCCAGCGCAAGGGGATGGGGCTGGATGCCCGCTCCCGGTCGAAGGCGGCCAAGGAGATCTGGGAGCGCGCGGACAAGCACACCCGTGCGGCGCTCGGCTTCTCGATCCTCGCGGTGGTGCGGGACAACCCGACCTACCTGAAGGCGCGGGGCGTCGAGCACCGGCACCCGGATGGCGTGCTGCACCTGACCCAGTTCACCCAGGTCGCCATGGCGACCCTCGGTGTCGCCCAGGTCGCGGAACTGCGCGAGGCCGGTGCGTTCGTCGAGGGCGCGATGCTCGCGGGCCACTCGGTCGGCGAGTACAACGCGCTCGCGGCCGTCGCCGGGGTGCTTCCGCTGGAGGCGGTGCTCGAGGTCGTGTTCCAGCGCGGTTCGGCGATGCACGAGCTGGTGCCGCGGGACGCGCAGGGGCGCAGCGACTACCGCATGGCCGCGATCCGGCCCTCGCAGATCGGGCTGCCCGACGCGGAGGTCGTCGATTTCGTCAAGGAAGTCGGTGACCGGGTCGGGGAATTCCTCGAGGTGGTCAACCTGAACCTGCGCGGGTCGCAGTACGCGATCGCGGGCACGGTGGCCGGACTGGAGGCGCTGGAGGAGGAGATCGACCGCCGCCGCGCCGAATTCGGTGGCAAGCGGGCGTTCATCCTGGTCCCCGGCATCGACGTGCCGTTCCACTCGACGGTGCTGCGCAAGGGTGTGCCGGAATTCCGGCAGAAGCTCGAACAGCTGCTGCCGGTGGACCTGCGCCCGGAGGTGCTGGTCGGCCGCTACATCCCGAACCTGGTGCCCAAGCCGTTCTCGCTGGAGCGGGCATTCGTCCAGGAAATCGCGGATCTGGTGCCGTCCGAGCCGTTGGCCGCGGTGCTGGCCGACTTCGACAGCTGGGCGGCTCGGCCGACCGAGCTGTGCCGCGTGGTGCTGGTCGAGTTGCTCGCCTGGCAGTTCGCCAGCCCCGTGCGCTGGATCGAGACCCAGGACCTGCTGTTCACCGACGTCGCCGACGGCGGCCTCGGGATCGAGCGGTTCGTCGAGATCGGTCTCGGCGCGACGCCGACGGTCGCCAACCTGGCGAGCCAGACGCTGAAGCTGCCCGCTTTCGGTGGCGCCAAGGTCGAGGTGCTCAACATCGAGCGCGAGGCGGCGATCGTCTACGCGACCGACACCGATCCCGCGCCGATCGACGAGCCTGTCGAGGAGCCTGCGGCCGCCGCGCCTGCGGCAGCGGCCGTCGCCGCCGCCCCGGTCGCCGCGCCCGCCCCGGCTTCGGGCGGCCCGCGACCGGATGACATCGCGTTCACCGCCGCCGACGCCACCCGCGTGCTGATCGCGCTGTGGACCAAGCTGCGGCTGGACCAGATCGGTCCGGTGGACACCATCGAAGGCCTCTGCGACGGTGTGTCCTCCCGCCGCAACCAGTTGCTCGTCGACCTCGGCTCCGAGCTGTCGCTCGGCGCGATCGACGGCGCGGCCGACGCCGACATGGGCGCGTTGTCCGCGACGGTGGAGCGGCTGGCCCGCACCTACCGTCCCTTCGGCACGGTGCTCACCGACGCCATCGGCGATCACCTGCGCAAGGTGTTCGGCCCGTCCGGCAAGCGTCCGGCCGCCATCACCGACCGGGTGAAGAAGGTCTGGGAACTCGGTGACGGCTGGGCCAGTCACGTGACCGCGGAAGTGTCGCTGGGTACCAGGGAAGGAACCAGCGTGCGCGGCGGCGACCTGGGCGGACTGGTCTCCGGTGCGCTGAGTGACGCCGCGTCGGTCGACGCGGCCATCGACGCCGCCGTGCAGGCGGTCGCGGCCCGCCGCGGGGTCTCGGTGTCGCTGCCCTCCGCGGGTGGCGGTGGCGGTGCGACCGTCGACGCCGCCGCACTGGGTGAGTTCACCGAACAGATCACCGGACGCGACGGCGTGCTGGCAACGGCGGCGCGCGTCGTGCTCGAACAGCTCGGGCTGTCGGAGCGGGTCTCCGCGCCGGAGACGACCGAGGACTCCCTGGTCGATCTGGTGTCGGCCGAACTCGGTTCGGACTGGCCGCGTCTGGTCGCGCCCGCGTTCGACGCCCGCAAGGCGGTGCTGCTCGACGACCGGTGGGCCACGGCGCGCGAGGATCTGGCCCGGCTCTGGCTTTCCGACGACGCCGGCAGCGGCAACGGGCCGGTCACCGGGTTCATCGGGGCAGGCGAAGCCGTTGCCGCGCAGGCGAACTGGTGGCGGCAGCGGGCGATGCACGAGGCGCGCTCGGTGCTCGCCGGGCTGTACGAGCGCATCGCCGAGGCGGCCCGCAGCACCGAGGAGCCCGGCCTGTGGTCCTCGGACATCGCGGTGATCACCGGAGCGAGCAAGGGGTCCATCGCCGCGGCGGTGACCGGCAGGCTGCTCAGCGGCGGAGCCACAGTGGTGGTCACCACCTCGGCGCTGAACGACGAGCGCCTGCGCTTCTACCGGAAGCTCTACCGTGACAACGCCCGCCACGGCGCTGCCCTGTGGGTCGTGCCCGCCAACATGGCGTCCTACCAGGACATCGACGCACTGATCGACTGGATCGGCACCGAGCAGGTCGAGAACGCCGGCGGCACCAAGGTCAAAATCAAGGACGCGATGACGCCGACGCTGCTGCTGCCGTTCGCGGCGCCGCGAGTAGCCGGTGACCTCGCCGACGCGGGCGCGCGCGCCGAAATGGAAATGCGGGTGCTGCTCTGGTCGGTCGAACGGCTGATCGGCGGGCTGTCCAAGCTGGGCGCCGACCACGACGTGGACGCGCAACTGCACGTGGTGCTGCCGGGTTCGCCCAACCGCGGCTTGTTCGGCGGCGACGGCGCCTACGGCGAGGCGAAGGCGGCGCTGGACGCCGTGGTCGCCAAGTGGCGGGCCGAGAAGTCGTGGTCGACCCGCGTCACCTTGGTACACGCGCTGATCGGCTGGGTGCGCGGCACTGGTCTCATGGGCCACAACGACCCGATGGTCGAGGCGGTCGAGAAGGCGGGCGTGCAGACCTGGTCCACCACCGAAATGGCCGACGAGCTGCTCAAATGGTGCACCTCGCGGGCCCGTCAGGTGACCGTGAGCGGACCGCAGCAGATCGACCTGACCGGTGGATTGGCCAGGGCCAAGCTGGATCTGCCCGCGCTGGCCAAGCAGGCCGCGGAGCAGGCGGAGGCGCGGACCGACGCCGACACGGGTCGCACGATCGCGGCGCTGCCCGCGCCGCCGACCGTTACCTCCGCGGTGCCCGTGCCCGAGTGGGGCGAGGTGAGCGCGGATCCGGCCGACATGGTGGTCATCGTCGGCGCGGGCGAGCTCGGCCCGTACGGCTCGGCGCGCACCCGCTTCGAGATGGAGGTCTCCGACGAACTGTCGGCGGCGGGCGTGCTGGAACTGGCCTGGACCACCGGCATGGTCAGCTGGGAGAACGACCCGAAGCCGGGCTGGTACGACACCGCCTCCGGCGACTACGTGCCGGAGCACGAGCTGGCCGAGCGCTACCACGACGCCGTGGTCGCCCGGTGCGGTGTGCGCCGCTACGAAGACGACGGCGCCATGACCGACAACACGGCCCCCCTGATGACCTCGGTCTTCCTCGACCAGGACCTGTCGTTCACAGTGGGCGGCGAGGCCGAGGCCCGCGCCTTCCACGCCGCCGATCCGGAGCACACGGTGATCACGCCGGTCGCCGATTCCGGTGACTGGACCGTGACGCGCAAAGCAGGCACCGAGATCCGCGTGCCCCGCCGGGCCAAGCTGTCGCGCACCGTCGGCGGCCAGATCCCGACCGGCTGGGATCCCACCATCTGGGGCATCTCGCCCGATATGGCCGCCTCGGTGGACCGCGTGGCGCTGTGGAACATCGTGTGCACGGTGGACGCGTTCGTCAGCTCCGGGTTCAGCCCCGCGGAGCTGTTGAGCTGGGTGCACCCCTCGCTGGTCGCCAACACGCAGGGCACCGGCATGGGCGGCATGTCCTCGATGCGCTCGCTCTACGTCGACAACCTGCTCGGCGAGCCGCGCCCGAACGACATCCTGCAGGAGGCCCTGCCGAACGTGGCGCTGGCGCACGTGGTGCAGTCCTACGTGGGCAGCTACGGCGCGATGGTGCACCCGGTGGCGGCTTGCGCCACCGCCGCGGTGTCGGTCGAAGAGGGTGTCGACAAGATCCGGCTCGGCAAGGCCGATCTGGTCGTGGCAGGCGGATACGACGATCTCGGGATCGAGGGCATCGTCGGCTTCGGTGACATGTCGGCCACCGCGGATTCGGCGGCCATGAGCGCCAAGGGCATCAGCGACCGTTACTTCTCCCGCGCCAACGATCGCCGCCGCGGCGGGTTCATCGAATCGCAGGGTGGCGGAACGGTTCTCCTGGCGCGGGGCAGTGTCGCGCTGGAGATGGGCCTGCCGGTGCTGGGCGTGGTGGCCTACGCGCAGTCCTTCGCCGACGGCGTGCACACCTCCATCCCGGCTCCGGGTCTGGGTGCGCTCGGCGCCGGTCGCGGTGGGACGGAGTCCCGGTTGGCGACCGAACTGCGCAAGCTCGGCGTGACCCCGGACGAGATCGCGGTGGTGTCCAAGCACGACACCTCGACGGCGGCCAACGACCCGAACGAGTCCGAGCTGCACGAGCGCCTCGCGACGGCCATCGGACGCTCGGACGGTGCTCCGCTGTTCGTCGTCTCGCAGAAGACCCTCACCGGGCACGCCAAGGGCGGTGCCGCCGCCTTCCAGCTCATCGGCCTGTGCCAGGTGCTGGAGCAGGGCGTCATCCCGCCCAACCGCAGCCTCGACTGCGTCGACGAGAAGATGCGGCCGTACCCGCACCTGGTCTGGGTGCGCGAACCGCTGCGGCTGGGCGATCGCCTTCCGCTGAAGGCCGGTCTGGTCACCTCGCTCGGCTTCGGCCATGTGAACGGCCTGCTGGCGATCGTGCACCCGGAGGCGTTCATCCAGGCCATCGAGCCGGGGCGGCGCGAGGAGTACCAGCGCAGGGCGCAGGAGCGTCACCTTGCCGGACGGCAGCGGTTCGTGGAGGCGATGTGCGGCGGCGCGCCGCTGTACGAGCGTCCCGCGGATCGCAGGCTCGGCGGAGAAGGCGCACCGGCCACGCGGGTTCGGCAGCTGGAGGCCGACATGCTGCTCTCGCCGGAGGCACGCCTCGGGCAGGACGGCGCGTACCGGGTGGACGGAATCGGATGCGCGTAACCGGAAGCGCGGCGGGGCAACTCGCCGCGCCGGGTTCACGCCCGCGCTCGTCGAGCACGCCGTAGGCTGCCCGCCTATGACGATCCTCGGTATCGGCTTGGACTTGGTGACCATCTCCGAGTTCGCCGAACAGCTCGAACGCGCCGGTACGACCATGCTCCGGGAAAGCTTCACCGCGGGAGAGCGGCGCTACTGCCAGAGCAAAGGCACCGACCCGGCGCGCAGCTACGCGGCGCGGTGGGCGGCGAAGGAGGCGGTGCTCAAAGCTTGGGCATCGTCGCGGTTCGCCCGCCGTCCGCAGATCGGGGACAACCCCTATCCGCTGATCGAGGTGGTCAACGACGCGTGGGGCAGGCCGAGCATCAAGCTGCACGGCCTGGCCGCCGAATTCCTGCCCCGGGTAAGGGTTCACCTGTCGTTGACGCACGACGGCGACACCGCCGCCGCGATGGTGGTGCTCGAGGACCCGGGGGAGCTGGCCGACCTCATCGAGGGCCGCGACAGCGCGGGTTGAGCCGCGCGGTGGTCCCGGTTCCCGCCGGGGCCACCCGCTATCGTTCGCTGCCGGTACGCGATTCCTTCTCCGCGACGAGCAGGTAGGCGACCATCAGCCGCTTGAGTTCGGCGACGGCTTCGGCGCTGCTCTGCTCGTCCTGCACCGAGAAATTGAGCATGGAATAGACCACGTGCACCAGCACTTCGGCCATCATGGTGCGCCGCGCGCGCGGGGTGCGCGGTGTGAGCGGCCGCAGCATCTGAGACACGACCTCGGCGAACTGCTTCTCGTGGATCGCGCCCGTGGCCCGGGTGGAGGGGGTGGACTGCATGGCCAGCCACACTTCCCGCCGGGACGGGTCGGTCATCCAGAGGTTGGCCAAGTGGTCGACGAACTGGTTCATGTGCCGCAGCCAGTCCAGCGACGGGATCTCACCGTGGAAGTCGGCCAGTTCCTGGGAAACGGCAACCAGGTCTTGTCGGTTCAGCTCGCAGACGATGACGTACTTGTTGGCGAAGAACTGATACAGCGTGCCGATCGGCACCTCGGCCCTGGCCGCCACCTCCTCACAGGTGAACGACTCGAAACCGACCTCGACGAGCAGTTCCCTCGACGCCTGCAGTAAGGCGTCGAACTTGCGTTTGCTGCGTTCCTGCGTCGGCCGGCGTCGCGGCATGAGCTCCTGTGGGTCGTCCTGCAGCTCCAACGCAGGGTCCAGACGGTGCTTCGACCTGGCCTCCGCGCGTACTTCCACGCCTCCAGGCTAACGGTAGGGACAAGCGGGCGATACGCGCATCCGCTGTTCGTGTCCAGGCGTCTCGCTTATCGCTACCCATCCGTGGCCGATGTGGTGCCGAACCTATACCGAGCGCGCGTGCATCGCGACGTGTGTTCCGAGCAGGGGAATCCATGGGGCTCATGGCTTTCGGCAAGTCCGTGAGCTCGGTCAATGCGCAGAGGGAAGGCGTGATCAGTGGTGGCTGAATCTGTGGTGACTCTCGGCGTTTCCACCGAACGAGGAGCCGTGCACGCGGTGGCCCTCGCGGAGGGCGAGAAACTGGCCGACCGGGTACTGCTGCGCCGGGTGGTGCGAACCGACGGCGACGGCAAGGCGGACGTGGCCGCGGCGGTCGAGACCGCGCTCAACGCCCTGGCCGCGGGGCTGGAGGCGGATCGAGAGGTCGGCGGCGTGGCGGTGGTCTATCGGGATGCCGCGGAGCGGCGGGCCATCGTGACGCGGTTGGCGGCCGGTCCGTGGCACAGCGCCTCGATGGTCTCGGCGAAGTCGGCTCATCTGAGCGTGGCGAGCATGATGACGTGGCTCGATGCCTACGACAACTTGTTGATCTGCGAGGTGGTGCCCGGATACCAGGCGTTCACCCTGGTCGACCGCGGCCGCCGGCGGGTGCTGGCCGCGGTGGGGCAGGCGGGCCGGGCTACGCCGCGGTCGCTCGGCATGGGCGTCGCGGCGGCGTGGGAACAGTTGGATGCGGCCGCGGCGCGGCCGGACGCGGTGGCGCTGATCGGCTCGGCGGGCGCCGCGTCGGCGGTGCTGACGGCCGTCGAGGAATTCGGCGCACCGGTGATCCCTTGTACGGTGGCCGCTTTCGCGTCCGCGGCGGGTGCGGCATTGAGCGCGCGACTCGAGCAGGACAGCAATGGCGAGTCGTTGAGCGAGCCACAGCGTGCACGCGGCGGGGTCGCGGTGTTCGCCGCCGCCGGTGTGCTGGCCAGCGGAATGGTCGTCGGCGGGAGTTACATGCTCAACGACTCCTCCCGCTCGATGCCCACCGTCGTCATGGCGGACTCCAAGGTCGAGGACGCCGGTGCGGCGCAGGCGGGAGATCCGGCCCGGCCAGGCACCACGCAGGGGCATGGCTCGTTCGGCGGGCCGCTCGGCTCCGGCGCCGATGCCATCGCGACCGAAGAGGGTCTGGAACAGCGCTGGGGTGCTGCCCCGCGCAATCATCCGCTTCCGCTGGTGGCCGCCGACGCCACGGAGGAAGCCGAGACCGATGCCACGGAGGAGGCTGAGACCGATGCCACGGCGCCGCTGGTGCCGGGTACTGGAGTCCCGTCCGATCGCGTGGTGGGCGCGCCCGACGGCGCGCTGCTCTTCCCTGGTGAGGCTCCACCACCTGCCGTGTTCACTCCGGAAGCCGCGGACTGGTGGGACGAGCATCTGCGTTTGATGGCGCAATGGGCCGCGCAGCAGGTACTGCAGGCCTGAGCCTGTCCAGCGGCATCTCGACTTCGGCCCGGCGCCCCTGCGGCGCCGGGCTTTTCGCTGCCGGTCGGCTACACCGACAGGTCGCGGCGCAACTTGGCGACGTGGCCGGTGGCGCGGACGTTGTACTGCGCGACGGCGATCTCGCCCGCTTCGTCCACCAGAAAGGTCGAGCGGATGACGCCGACGACCGTCTTGCCGTACATCGTCTTCTCGCCGTACGCGCCCCACGCGGTGAGCACGGTGCGGTCGGGATCCGACAGCAGCGGGAAGGTCAATCGCTCGGCGTCGCGGAACTTGGCCAGCTTGGCGGGCTTGTCCGGCGAGATGCCCACGACGTCGATGCCCGCGCCGTCCAGATCGGCCAGGTTGTCGCGGAAGTCGCAGGCTTGCTTGGTGCAGCCGGGCGTGCTCGCGGCGGGGTAGAAGTACACGATCACCTTGCGACCGCGGTAGTCGGACAACGAGACGTTCTTGCCGTCGGCATCGGAAAGCGTGAAGTCGGGGGCGGTGTCGCCGGGGGAGAGTCGTTGGTTGGTGGTCACCTCCAGCACGGTATCCGAACGCCCGGACAAGAGATCTTCGCGCGGCCGGATGGCGCGAGGTGAGGGCGGATACACTCGTCCGCGAGCCCTGGGTGCTCCGCGAACGGCCGAGCATGCGGCCCCGGTTCGTGGCCCGGTGCGGCAATCGACAACAGGAGGGTGGAACGTGGCAAGGGATACCGAGCGGATCGAGCAGGAGATCGAGGCCGCCCGCACTCGGCTGGCGAGCACGCTCGACGAACTCGCGGTACGCGCGGATCCGCACCGCATCGCGGACGACACCAAGCACATCGTGGTCGCGAAGCTCAACGAGCCGAAGGTGAAATACAGCCTGATCGGCGCCGCAGCCCTTTTCGTCGGGCTGGCGCTGCTCAAGATCTTCCGCTGAGCTGTGGAAACGACGACACCCGGTGTGGCGCTGCCCACCGGGTGTCGTCGTTTCGCGGTCGGTTCAGACCGTCGGGCAGGCGAAGCCGTCGCCGTCGGGATCCAGGTGCGGGCCGTAGCCCGGTTCGCCGCGGAACAGCGGCGCACGGCCGGCGTTGCGGGCGTCGTCGCAGTTGGCGAAGGCGCCACCGGCCGAACCGGTCTGCGACAGACCGGCCGAGCCGGTCGCGGCCGAGCCGGTGTCGACGGCCGACGAGCCGGTTCCGGCGGATCCGGATGGGGGGGCGGCTAGGGCGGCGGGAGCCGCGAGAAAGGTCAGTCCCGCGACGGCCGCGCTGACGGAGAGCCGGCGAACGTTCATGTATTCCTCTATGTGGTTGCTGCGGTGGATGCGGCGTCCGACCGGACGCCGCATCCACTGTTGTGACGGGCCGCGCTCTTGTCAACCTCGGGGGGATGGAACTAGGGCATTAGGGGATCCGCCCCCCGACGCCTTTCATGCGGTCGTCCCGATGGCGCGGATGTGCTCTGCCGGGATGTTTCCCATGCGTCCGGCCTGGTAGTCCTCCATCGCGTCGATGATCTCCGCGCGGGTGTTCATCACGAACGGCCCGTACTGCACTACCGGTTCCCGGATCGGCTGTCCGCCGAGCAGCAACACCTCGAGCGCGCCGGTCCGATTGTCTTGGCGCGCATCGGCTGTCACGGTGATCGAGTCGCCGCCGCCGAAGACCGCCAGCTGTCCTTCGCCCAGCGGCCTGCGCTCCCGTCCCACCGTGCCGCTACCGGACAGCACGTACGCCATGGCCGTAAAGTCCTGCGGCCATGGGGTTTCGAGTAGGCCGCCGGGAGTGAGCGAGGCGTGTGCGTAGGCGATCGGGGTGTAGGTCGAACCGGGCCCGGTGAATCCGCCGACGTCTCCGGCGATGAGCCGGACCAGCGCGCCGCCGTCGTGTGAACTCACCAGGGTCAGTTCGCGGGCGCGCAGGTCCTGGTAGCGCGGTGCCGCGAACTTGAGCGCGCGCGGCAGGTTCACCCAGAGCTGGATGCCGTGGAACCAGCCGCCGGACGCGACCATCTCCTCCGGCGGGACCTCGTCGTGCAGGATGCCGGAGCCCGCGGTCATCCATTGGGTGTCGCCCTCGCCGATGACGCCGCCTCCGCCCTGTGAGTCGTGGTGCACCATGGTGCCGTCGAGCATGTAGGTGACCGTCTCGAAGCCGCGATGCGGATGCCAGGGCGCGCCCTTCGCCTCGTATGGTTCGTAGGCGACGGGGCCCATCTGGTCGAGCAGGATGAAGGGATCGGCGGTGCGCAGATCCATGCTGGGGAAGGGCCTGCGCACCTCGAACCCCGCGCCTTCGCGCTGTTTGTGCGCGGTGACCACGGTGCGGACCTGCCGCGCACGCGAGGTCGCGTCGGAACGGGGCAGGCGTGGCAAAACCATGATGTCTGGAACGGTGACGGCGGGCATCGGGACCTCCTCGAGATTTGGTGTCCATGTCAACCAACCGTGACTACACTTCATTCCCATGGTCCGGTGGTTGAGTGACGACGAGCAGGCGACCTGGCAGGCCTATGTGCGGCTGCGCCAGCGTTTGGATGGGGCGATTTCCGCCGGGCTGGCCGAGGACGGCCTGTCCCTGGCGGACTACGAATTGATGGTGGCGTTGTCGGCGGCGCCCAACGGGTGTTTGCGCGCCAAGGAACTGGCCGCCGATGTGTGCTGGGAGAAGAGCCGGTTGTCCAAGCATCTGGCCAGGATGGACGCTCGCGGACTGGTCGAGCGGCGGCCCGCCGAGGAGGATGCCCGCGGCATCATCGTCCAACTCACACCGGAAGGGCGCGTCGCGCTGGAGCGTGCCGCGCCCAACCACGTCGATCTGGTCCGCCGCGTCTTCATCGAGCCGCTGACGCCGGGTGAGGCGCGAGCGCTGCGCGCGCTGGCGGACAAGGTGGTCGCCGAGGTCGAGCAGGTGACCGAACTGGGGGCCTGATCGGCCGGTGCGTACCGGACGCGAGCTATTCGGGTTCGCCGCCGCGCCGCCATCGGCGCCACCATCGGCGGCGCAGACGCGGCCCGGCCTCGTCGGACGGCGCTGGAGAGGACGCTGTGGTCGCGCGGCCGGGTTGCTCGCGCTTCGGCTCCGCGGCCGAGCGCGTGATCCGCCACTGGGCGACGATCTCGTCGGCGTTCACCGGCGCGATCGGAACGAACGGTCCTTCCGGCATGCGCAGCCAATCCACGATGCGTTTGTTGAGTTCGCTCACCGCCGCACGCACTTGGCGTTCGGTGGTCAGCTCACGCACGTCCTCGGACAGGTGCTCGATATCGCGCCGCAGTAACAGCGACGGCGGTAACAGCGCGTCTCCGCTGACCCCTTCGCGACGCAGATAACCGCGCAGCCACCAGTCCTCGTCGGAAGCTGTGCCCGCTCCGGGAATCGGCTTGCCGGTGCCGGGCAGGTTGTCGAACTCGCCGCGCTCGGCCGCCTCGTGGATCTGCTTGTCGACCCACGATTCGAAAGTCTGCTTCGGCGGCTTGCGCTCGGTCATGGCGACGGCCGGATCGGCGGATACATGACACCACTCTACGGAAGTCTGTAGTAGACGTGGAATGCGTTCTGCGGGAAGGGTTTTCGCCGACGCTCAGGACCACGGTGTGATCGGCGGCTTCACCCAGAGCAGCTTCTCGTCGGTGTGCTCACGCCGGGCCGAAGGATGCTCCTGATGGCGGGCGGCCCACTCGTCCTTCTCCGCCAGCAGCTTCGCCACCGTAGCCCAGGTCTCGTCCGTGCTCGGCGGATTGGTTTCGGCGGCTCTGGCCAGTTTGCGCCGGACGGGTGCGGGCATCGCGAGCACCTCGGCTCCGGTGATGCCGCGCTGCCAGAGGTAGCTCGCCAGCCGCCGCGCTTTCTCGGCGCGGCTCTTGGCCGCCGCGTCGCTGTGTGCGTAGTCGGTCATGGCACGTCCACGGGGTCGTAGGTGCGTCGACCCTAGCCGACCGGCCCGGAAGGCGCCGCAGCCTCCCCGGCGGCGGAGAGGCTGCGTGCGTGCGGACTCAGTACGCGCTGTTGACGTTGTCCATCGAGCCGTAGCGGTGCGCGGCGTAGTTGCAGGCGGCGACGATGTTGGCGACCGGATCCCAGACGTCGAAGGGCGTGCCGGGGACGTGGTAGGCGGCGAAGGTGGGGTCGATCACCTGCAGCAGGCCCTTGGACGGGATGCCCGCGGCGGCGTTGGAGTCCCACAGGTTGATGGCCTGGGGGTTACCGGTCGACTCGCGCATGATGTTGCGGTGGATGCCCTCGTAGGTGCCCGGGATGTTGTTGGCCCGCATGATGTCGAGCGCCTGGCGGATCCAGCCGTCGAGGTTGTTCGCGTAGACCGGCGGGGCGGGGACGGGCAGCGGAGCCGGAACCGGCTCCGGGAGGGGAGCGGGCGCGGGAGCGGGGGCGGGCAGCGGCGCGGGGATCGCCTCTGCGACCGGCGCGGCGACCGGAGCGGGCGCGGCGGCGGCCTGCTGCTCGGCCACCATGGCGATGCGAGACGGGACGCTGTTGTCGGCGACGGACGACGCGGAGCAGGCGGCTACGGCAACGACACCCGCGGCCGCGGCGGCGACGGTGACGGTCTCGCGTAGCGAGGGACGGCGAAGGGCGGAAGGGCGTCTGTCAGGCATTGCGAATCGGTTCCTTGGTCGGGGACTTACTCGATCCGGCCGCGTTCGGGCAGCACGGATCCTGCGGCGTACGCTCAGAGGCGTGCGCCGAAACGGCCATGTGCTGTTGTGTGGTTTTGTTGTGGGGGACCGTTCGTGTCCCCGGAACGCGACACGCTTCGTGCGTGCGGCGCCGGACCGCCCTCGGTGGGGCTCGGCCGCGGTGTCGCGCGGGACTTCGCATCCTCGATGCGAAGAAATGGGGCGGAAGTATGGGATTGCGGGTCCGTTGCCGGATTCCGCTCCGCCGATCACGGGGGTTGGCTGCCGCCTTCCGTGTGATCGTTACCGAATCGGTGTCTACAACTCCTCGGGCTGACCAAACTTCAGGTCGCTTTGTGACCTGATTGCAGAATGGTCACGCTTGGTGAACGGAAGGTAAACAGATTTCGAACGACAGGTGCCGTCGATCTTGGAAAGCTCAGGACCGCGTTGTCGAATCGTTATCCAACCTGGGAGTTTGCTGCTAAACCTCTTGTGCTATAGATCACAGAAGTTTTCGGCTGTATTGCCTGGATTCAGCGGCCGAGCGCGCGTATTGCTGTCTGAATTGAGACAGCTGGTGCTTCTGAGAAAAGGCGCAGGTCACGGCGATGTCACGGGACTGCGGGCGATCCGGAGACAAAAAACCGTGCCCTTGCCAGCCGATGACTGGCAAGGGCACGGTTCTTGTGGAGTGCGCCATCAGGGACTCGAACCCCGAACCCGCTGATTAAGAGTCAGCTGCTCTGCCAATTGAGCTAATGGCGCCTGCTCCGTGTTCCGGTGCGGGACAAACCTTAACAGGCCTGCCCCGCAGAAGTGAAATCGTTTCCTGACCGGCCCTGATGTGCCGGCTTCTCGCCAGGTGGACCAGTCGTAACGCCCAGGCGCGCGGAGTTGATCTATCGGTTGTAACGCTGCAGTGACGGACGTGGTGTTCACATTGGCCTGGACGTGACGCACTGGCAGAATGTCCGATTGTGGTTGAGACCGCCCGCTGCACGGCGGGGTGAGGGCGTGGCGGTCCATCCGAAGCCATCGGTGTGTCCTGGAGCACCGAGACTTTGAAACGGGGTTGGAGATGATTGGTGGTCAGGGTCGGCGCAAGCCGGCCGCACGGTGGTCGATGCGCAAGATCGCGGGGCCGGTGATCGTCGTCGCCGTCGCAGCACTGGCGTTGACGGGATGTTCGGCATCCGACGCCACCGATGCGGCGCAGGTGGCCATCGACCGCAACCCCATCACCGAATTGATCAAGCCCAAGCTGCTGTCGCCGGTGAAGGACGGGGAGGTCGGCGTCTCGCCGGGCGTCCCGATGGCGTTCAAGGTGGAGGACGGCAAGTTCACCGCTGTGACGTTGACCAGCCCCCAGGGCAAGTCGGTGAACGGCAGGCTCGCCGCCGACGGGCGATCGTGGGAGACCACCGAGGTACTCGGCTACGGCAAGACCTACCGTCTGAAGGCCGACGCGATCGGGCTCGGCGGCGCGAACTCGGCGACGCTGAGCTTCACCACGAGCTCGCCCGGAAACCAGACCAAGCCCTACCTGATCCCGGGTGAGGGGGAGGTGGTCGGTATCGGCCAGCCGGTGGCCATCCAGTTCGACGAGAACATTCCCGACCGCAAGGCCGCGCAGTCCGCGATCAAAATCACCACCGAGCCGCCGGTCGAGGGCGCGTTCTACTGGGTGAACAACCGCGAGGTGCGGTGGCGGCCGGAGCATTTCTGGGCTCCAGGGACGAAAGTCACCATCGACGTGAACGTCTATGGGCGTGATCTCGGTAACGGTCTGTACGGCCAGGACAACATCCACTCGTTCTTCACCATCGGCGACGCGGTGATCTTCACCGCCGACGACGACACCAAGCAGGTGACCGTCGAGCAGAACGGTCAGGTGATCCGGACCATGCCGACCTCGATGGGCAAGGACAGCACGCCCACCGACAACGGCATCTACATCGTCGCCGACCGGCACGAGAAGATCATCATGGATTCCTCCACCTACGGCGTGGCGGTCAACTCGGCAGACGGGTACCGGACGCCGGTGGACTTCGCCACGCGGCTGTCCTACAGCGGCATCTTCTTCCACTCGGCGCCGTGGTCGGTCGGTGCGCAGGGCTACAGCAACACCAGTCACGGCTGCCTGAACCTCAGTCCGGCGAACGCGCAGTGGGTCTATCAGAACGCCAAGCGCGGTGACATCACGATCGTGAAGAACACCGTGGGCGGCACCTTGTCCGGCGTAGACGGGCTGGGTGACTGGAACATTCCGTGGTCGGTCTGGAAGGCGGGCAACGCGGACGACAATCGCTGAGCCGAAGACAGACGCCGAACGGGCCACCGGAGCGAATCCGGTGGCCCGTTCGGCGTTTCCGGGGAAAGAAAAAAGGCCCGGGTGGCTCCGATCTCTCGGAGCCACCCGGACCACTGGGGTGAGCGACGGGACTCGAACCCGCGACAGCCAGGATCACAACCTGGTGCTCTACCAACTGAACTACGCTCACCATCGCCGGTGAACAACCGGCGGGCTAGATATTAGCGTGTCTACCCGCCGACTCCCTAATCGGTTTCTGGCGAGCCGTTGACCTGGGCTGATTCGGTCCGCTCGACGGTGATCTCGGATATCTCGGCGGCGATGGCGGCGATCTCGATGGTGGAGGGGCCGGGCGGGGCGACGAACGCGGTACGCCGGTAGTACTCCAGCTCCCGGATGGACTCCTGGATGTCGGCCAGCGCGCGGTGGCTCAAGCCCTTCTCCGGCTGGCCGAAGTAGATGCGCGGGTACCAGCGGCGGCACAGCTCCTTGATCGAACTGACGTCGACCATCCGGTAGTGCAGGTGTGCGTCCAGCAGGGGCATGTCCCTGGCGATGAAACCGCGATCGGTGGCGATCGAGTTACCGGCCAGCGGCACGGTGCGCGGCGTGGGGATGTACTGGCGGATGTAGTCGAGCACGCGCTGCTCGGCCTCTTCGAGGGTGACGGTGGAGCGACGAACCTCCTCGGTCAGCCCGGAGCGCGCGTGCATCTCGGCGACGACCGCGGGCATCGCGGCCAGCGCGTCGTCGTCGGCGTGGATGACGATGTCCACGCCCTCGCCGAGGATGTTGAGATCGCTGTCGGTCACGAGCGCGGCCACCTCGATCAGCTTGTCGCTGTCCAAGCGCAAGCCGGTCATCTCGCAATCCATCCACACCATGTATTTGTCGGACACTCGTGCAACATTAGCCGGGTGCTGGTCCCGTGCCCGCGGTACGGCACGGCAATCGCGCAGCTGCCGATGCGCCCTCCAACCTGACCGGCAGGGATACAGTTGGTCTCAGATCGGCACATGGTGTTTCGGTGTGACAGGCAAACACTGCGTAAAGCAGTCGGAGCCGAATCCGGACGACAGGACGTGCGATGACCACCCCTCAGGAGAAGGCCGCCGCGGCGCGCAGGGCCGCCGACGAAGCGGCGCGCATCGCAGCGGAGGCAGCCGCCGCCGCGGAGGCCGCCGAACGTGAACTCGCCGAGCGAACGGCGGTCGGCGCGGCGGACGACGCGCGACACGACGAACCGGTCGGCGAGCGCGAAGACGTGCCCGCCGCGCGGCAGATCGCCGCGGGCTACGCATTCGAAGGCGCCGCGCTGGAGCTGGGCGCCGTCGTGGTCGACGGGACGGTGGATCCCACCGCGCGCGTCCGTATCCCGATACGGATGACGAACCGGCACGGTCTGGTCGCCGGAGCGACCGGCACGGGGAAGACCAAGACCCTCCAATGCATCGCGGAGCAGTTGTCGAGCGCCGGGGTGCCTGTGGTGCTGGCCGACATCAAAGGTGACCTGTCCGGCTTGTGCGAGCCGGGGCAGCTCAGTGACAAGCTCGCCGCGCGCATCGCGGAGACCGGCGCCACGGAATGGGCGCCGACCGGCTTTCCGACCGAATTCGTCTCGCTGGGCACCACCGGGACCGGGCTTCCGATCCGCGCGACGATCAGCTCCTTCGGCCCGGTGCTGCTGAGCAAGGTGCTCGAGCTGAACGAGACACAGGAATCCACCCTCGGCCTGATCTTCCACTGGGCCGACCGAAACGGCCTCGCGCTGCTGGATCTGAAGGACCTGCGCGCCGTGATCACCCATCTGACCAGCCCGGAGGGCAAGCAGGACCTGAAGGGTACCGGCGGGGTCTCCGCGGCCACCGCGGGAGTGATCCTGCGAGCCCTGGTGAACCTGGAGGCCGACGGCGGCGACACGTTCTTCGGCGAGCCCGAACTCGACCCGGCAGACCTGGTGCGGGTCGTGGACGGCAAGGGGGTGATCACGCTGTTCGAACTCGGCGCGCAGGCGGCGCGGCCGGTGATGTTCTCCACCTTCCTGATGTGGGTGCTCGCCGACCTGTTCCAGACGCTGCCGGAGGTCGGCGACGTGGACAAGCCCGAATTGGTCTTCATCTTCGACGAGGCGCACCTGCTTTTCTCCGACGCCTCCAAGGCTTTCTCGGAGCAGGTGGAGCAGACCGTGAAGCTGATCCGGTCCAAAGGCGTGGGCGTGTTCTTCTGCACCCAGCTGCCCACCGACATCCCGAACCAGGTGCTCTCCCAGCTCGGGGCCCGCATTCAGCACGCGTTGCGCGCGTTCACCCCTGACGACCAGAAAGCGCTGTCGAAGACCGTCCGCACCTACCCCAGGACCGGTGTCTACGACTTGGAGCAGGCGCTGACCTCTCTCGGCACCGGCGAGGCGATCGTGACCGTCCTCTCCGAAGAGGGCGCGCCGACGCCGGTGGCATGGACCAGGATTCGGCCGCCTCGTTCACTGATGGACACCATCGGCGCGGACGCGATCAAATCGCGGGCCTTGTCCAGCCCGCTGGCCTCGAAGTACGGCCGGACCATCGACCGGGAGTCGGCTTATGAACTGCTCGCCGCGAAAGTCGCCGCCGCGGCGCCGGAACCGGAGCCCGCTTCCGTGCCCGGCCGTGCCGCGACCCGCACGGAGGAGGAGTCCGCAGCCGAGCGGATCATGAAGAATCCGGCCGTGCGCAGCTTCCTGCGTTCGGCCGCCGGCGCGGCCGGTCGTCAGATCACCCGCAGTCTGTTCGGCACCAGGCGCCGCTGAACGGTCGAGGTCGGATGCGGGTCAGCGGCGATGTCGCGGGCGGCCCCGCGTACCGGTTTCTTGGAAGTGCCCATGCCGGACGGCGATGAACGGAGGCCGACCGACTTGTCGGCTCAGCTGCCGAGCTTCTTGTAGAACGCGCCCGCGATGGGTGCGGTGACCGCGCGCGGGCCGTACTGGCCTGCCACGCTCATCCCCTTGCTGATCAGGCCGGGAACCACGCGCATCTTGTTGCGGGCGAGCGCGTCGATGGACACCTTGGCGGTGGCTTCCGAGGAGACCCACATGAAGTCGGGCACCATCCGGTCGACGATGGAGGCTTCCGCCGGGTCTGGTGTCTCGGTGCGCACCGGTCCGGGCGCCAGCAGCGTGACGTGCACGCCGGAGCCCTTCAGCTCGCCGCGCAGCGACTCGGAGAAGGTGTTGGCGAACGCCTTGCTCGCGGCGTAGGTGGCGTTGTTCGGGATCGGCATGTTGCCCGCGGCCGAACCGCTGATCAGGATGCCGCCGCCCCCGCGGGCGAGCATGCCGGGCAGCACGGCCAGGGTCAGGTCGTGCACCGCGACGGCATTGAGCTCCATCTGCGCGCGCTCGTAGGCCGGATCGAGTTCGGCGACCGCGCCGAAGGTCGCGATGCCCGCGTTGTTGCACAGGATGGCGATGTCGCGGGCGGCCAGTTCCTCCACCAGCGCGCCACGTTGGTCGCGGTCGGCCAGGTCGACGGGGCGTACCTCGGCGGTGATGCCGTGGGCCAGGGTCAGCCGCTGCGCGAGCTCGGTGAGCAGTTCTTCGCGGCGGGCGACCAGGATCAGCGAGTAGCCGCGCGCGGCGAGTTCGGCGGCGAGCGCGGTGCCGATGCCGGAGGAGGCGCCGGTGACGACCGCGCGGTTCTCGGAGGTGGGGGAGGGCAGGCTCACCCGGTGCAGCCTAGGCGATGCGGTGGGCGGCCACGCCGACGGTGGCCGCCCGGCCCGGTCAGAGTCGCGCGGCCAGCCGGGTGCCCTGGTCGATGGCTCGTTTGGCGTCCAGTTCCGCGGCGATTTCGGCGCCGCCGATGAGATGCAGGCTGACACCGGCAGCGCGCAGCGGTGCCTCCAGATCGCGCACGGATTCCTGGCCCGCGCAGACGACGACGTTGTCGACCGGGATCACCTGCGGCCGTTGCCGTTTCTCCCCGAAGCTGATGTGCAGGCCGTGGTCGTCGATGCGTTCGTAGTTCACGCCGCCGATCTGCTCGACGCCCTTGGCTTTCAGTGCGGCGCGGTGGACCCATCCCGTGGTCTTGCCCAGATCCTTGCCGAACGGGGTCGTCTTACGTTGCAGCAGGACGACTTCGCGTGCCGCGGGAGCGGGCTTGGGCGCAGTGAGCTGTCCCCGGACCTGCTCGTCGTCGGAGGTGACGCCCCACTCCTCCTTCCACTCGTCGAGCTTGAGCGTGGGATGGCCCTCGACGGTGAGGAATTCGCTCACGTCGTACCCGATGCCGCCCGCGCCGATCACGGCGACGCGTTTGCCGACCGGCTTCTCCGCACGGACCAGTTCGGCGTACAACAACACCATGGGGTGGTCGATACCCGGGATGTCGGGGATGCGCGGCTGCACACCGGTGGCGAGCACCACCTCGTCATAACCTCCCGCGATGAGTTCGTCGGCGCCGACCCGCTTGTTCAGATGCACGGTGACGCCGGTGAGCTCGAGCATCCGGTTGTAGTAGCGGATCGATTCGTTGAACTCCTCCTTGCCGGGGATGCGGCGGGCGATGTCGAACTGGCCGCCGATCTTGTCGTCGGCCTCGAACAGCTCGACGCGGTGGCCGCGTTCGGCGAGGTTCACCGCGGCCGAGAGCCCGGCCGGTCCCGCGCCTACCACGGCGACGCGCTTGGTGCGGCGGGTCGGCAGCAGTTTCAGCTCGGTCTCATGGCCTGCGCGCGGGTTGAGCAAGCAGGACACGGTCTTGCGTACGAAAGCGTGGTCCAGGCAGGCCTGGTTGCACGCGATGCAGGTGTTGATCTCGTCGACGCGACTTTGCGCGGCCTTGTTCACCCATTCCGGGTCGGCGAGGAAGGGCCGGGCCAGCGAGACGAGCTGCGCGTCACCCCGGGTGAGGATCTCCTCGGCCACCTCGGGCATGTTGATCCGATTGGACGCGCACACCGGAATGTTCACCTGCGCGGTGATCTTCGCGGTGAACTCGACGAAGGCAGCGCGGGGCACCGAGGTCACGATGGTGGGCACCCGCGCTTCGTGCCAGCCGATATCGGTGTTCAGGATGTTCACCCCGGCGGCTTCGAGTTCCTTTGCCAGCGCGACGATCTCGTCGAAGGTCTGGCCTTTCTCCACCAGCTCGGCCATGGAGAGCCGGAACACGATGATGAAGTCCGGTCCGACCGCCGCGCGGGTGCGGCGCACGATCTCCACCGCGATCCGGCGCCGGTTCTCCGGCGAACCGCCCCACGCGTCGGTGCGCTTGTTGGTGCGCGGTGCGAGGAATTGGTTGATGAAATAGCCTTCACCGCCCATGATCTCGCAGCCGTCGTACCCGGCGAACTGGGCCAGCTTCGCGCAGCGAGCATAGTCATCGATGGTGCGCTCGATGCCCTTGACCGACAGTGCGCGCGGCCGGAACGGGTTGATCGGCGCCTTGATCGACGACGCCGACACACTGCCCGGCATGTAGGAGTAGCGGCCCGCGTGCAGGATCTGGATGGCGATCTTGCCGCCGTGTTCGTGCACGGCTCTGGTGATGGCCCGATGCCGGTACGCCTCGGTCTTGTTGGTCAGCTTGGCGCCGAAGGGCAGCAGCCAGCCCGCGCGGTTGGGGGCGTAGCCGCCGGTGATGATCAGGCCCGCGCCGCCGCGTGCGCGTTCGGCGAAGTAGGCGGCCAGCTTGTTGGTATCCCAGGCCCGGTCCTCGAGCCCGGTATGCATCGAACCCATCACCACGCGGTTGCGCAACGCGGTGAAGCCGAGGTCGAGCGGCTCGAACAAATGGGGGAAGGAACTCATCGGTGAGGTCGCCTTTCTCCGTCAATCCGCGCGCGGGGCTGACGCGCGCGGGTGCAGTGCTTGCAGAACTTCGTCGCACCATTCGACGAACCCCGACTCCACGCGGATGCCCGCGCGCAGGACGAGGTACTGGTGCAGGGCCGTCCCGGTGAGCTGTTCCGGGGCGGGGAAGTCGCGTTTCTCGATGTGGCGGTACAGCTCGAGCCGCTGGGCGTGCTGGTCACGATGGCGAGCCACCTCGGCGCGCAACGCGGTGACGTCGCCGTAGGCGGCGGCGCGGATCTTCACCGCGAGTTCGTTGCGCGGGGTGCCGGAGTCGCTCGGTGCGGCGATCCAGCGCGCGAGTTCGGCGCGCCCCGCCTCGCTGACCGAGTACACCTTCTTGTCCGGCCTGCCCTCCTGCGTCACCGACTCGCCGTCGACCCAGCCGGACTCCTCCATGCGCTTGAGGACGCGATAGATCTGCTGATGGGTCGCGCTCCAGAAGTAGCCGATGGACTTGTCGAAGCGGCGCGCGAGCTCGTATCCGGAGCCGGCGCGCTCGGTCAGCGATACCAGCAGCGCATGCTCGAGTGCCATGCGGCGAGGATAGTCGTGACACTCGGTACTATGCAACTAGGTGCATAGGGAACTTGTGCTCCAGGATCGTGGCGAACCGACTTGCGAGGGGCGAGCCGCTGGTCATCTCCGCCCGGGAGGATGCGGTTTCGGCCGGGCTCGCGCGGTCGCGCGCATTAAGCTGCGCGGCATGACCGAGGTGAACGCTCAGGCGACGGTCGGACAGGCTGCCGGGCGCGGGCAAGTGGTGGCGTGGGGGCTGTGGGATTGGGGGTCTTCGGCATTCAACGCCGTGATCCTCACATTCGTGTTCTCGGTGTATCTCACCGACAAGGTGGGCGACGACCTGCCCGGCGGTGTTTCCGCCAGCGCGTGGCTCGGGTGGTCACTGGGAATCGCGGGCCTGACCGTGGCGTTGACGGCGCCGATCAGCGGACAGCGCTTCGACGCCTCGGCGAAACGCAAACGCTCCCTCGCCGCGCTGACCGCGCTCACCATCGCCGCGATGACCTTGATGTTCTTCGTGCACGACGACTATCGCGACCTGTGGCTCGGACTGGTGCTGCTGGCGTTCGCGTCGACCTGCTTCGAGCTGTCGAACGTGCCGTACAACGCGATGCTGCGGCAGGTGTCCACGCCACAGACCGTCGGCCGCGTCTCCGGATTCGGCTGGGCGATGGGTTATTTCGGTGGCATCTTCTTGCTGTTGATCTGCTATTTCGGCTTCATCGCCGGTGACGGCGACAATCGCGGTTTGCTCGGTGTGCCCACCGACGACGGGCTCAACATCCGGCTGGTCGCCGTGCTCGCCGCCGTCTGGTTCGCCGCGTTCGCGCTGCCGGTCCTGTTCGCGGTGCCCGAAATGCCGCGGACAGACGCCGATCCCGGCGCGGCGGGCGCCGGATTCCTCGGCTCCTACCGGGTGCTGTGGCGTGATCTGCGTGAGCTGTGGCGCACCGACCGGCGCACGGTGGGTTTCCTGGTCGCCAGCGCGGTGTTCCGTGACGGTCTGGCCGGGGTGTTCACCTTCGGCGCGGTGCTCGCCGTACGGGTCTACGGCATCGCCGACTCGGACGTGCTGCTGTTCGGCATCGCCGCCAACGTCGTCGCGGCGCTGGGCGCCATCGTCGCGGGACGCTTCGACGACCGGGTCGGGCCGAAGGTCGTCATCGTGGTGTCGCTGGCCGCCATGCTGGTGTGGGGGCTGGCGCTGCTGGTGGTGTCCGGCCCGTTGATGTTCTGGATTTTCGGATTGCTGCTCACCGTTTTCGTCGGTCCCGCGCAGGCGTCGGCGCGCTCATTCCTGGCCAGGCTCGCGCCGCCGGGCCGCGAGGGCCAGCTCTTCGGCTTGTACACGACAACGGGGCGCGCGGTGTCCTTCCTCGCGCCGACGCTGTTCGGCTTGTTCGTCTGGCTGTTCGGCTCCGACCGCGCGGGTATCGCGGGACTGCTGATCGTGCTCGCGGCGGGCCTGGCGGTGCTGCTGCCGGTGCGGTCGCCGGATCCGGTCGCGCCGGACCGTGGCGCCACCGAAGAGCCCCGATCGGCCGCGTGAGATCCGCGGCGAGCGGCCGAGCGCCGGATCAGCGCCGGTTCGGCGGCCGCCAGCTGCCCATGCCGAGTGCGATCAACCGCATCTGCTGAACGGTGCGGTCGATGATCGCCTGCTCCTGGCGCGGCGCCGCCGCCACGTAGGCGGCGATTCCGTCGGTGACCGTCGTGACCATCAGGTCGGCGGCGATTTCCAGGTCCCGCGGGGTCCAGGAGTCCAGGGCCCTGATCCGGGAGAGATCGGCGACGAGTTCCCGCACGATCAGGTGGATCTCCCGCGCGATGGCCGTGCGCAGCGCCGCCGACCCGCCGTGGCGCTCCCTGGTCAGGAAACCGAACAGATCGCGCTTGGGGCCGACCTGCGCGAACACGAATCGCACCGTGTCCGACAGGCTCGCCTCGGCGTTGCGGCGGACTTCGCGCAACGCCAGCCGCAGTGCGGTGACGCCGTCATCGACCAGCGTGGCGCCGAGGTCCTCCAGCGACGCGAAATGCCGGTAGAACGCTGTCGGCACGATCCCTGCCGAGCGGGCGATCTCCCGCAGGCTGAGCGCGGCGAATCCGCGCTCCGCGGCCAACGCGAGGGTGCCGTCCAGCAGTGCCTGCCTGGTCCGCTCCTTGCGCTCGCCTCGGGTCGCCGCCTGCTCGCTCATTCCGGTGAGCATACATCCGTTCACCATTCGACCTATCCATAGATGTAGTTCGAGTCACACGTTTCGCCGGTTGACACCTAACCCCGGGTATCCGTCACACTAGTTTAGTGTACAGACGTGCACTGAAAATTGATTGCACGTCGTCAGCCCGACAAGAGGCACGGAGAACAATGGTGGATCTCATCAACCTGGTGCAGACCCTGACCTCGCCACACCCGCTGGACCGGTATCTGGAGCTGGTCCGTCCCACTCTCACCGTGCGGGACATGCGGGCCGAAATCACCCATGTGCGCCGCTCGGCGCCGGGTTCGGTGACGCTCACGCTGCGCCCGACGCGGCAGTGGAAAGGCCACGTCGCAGGACAGTACGTCCAGATCGGCGTGGTGATCGATGGCGTGCGGCACACGCGGTGCTATTCGCCGGTCAATCCGGAAGGCGGTCGGGATCGCCACATCCAACTGACCGTGAAGGCGCATCCGGGCGGCTTGGTGTCGCAGTTCCTCTACCACCACGCCGCCCCCGGCATGGTGGTCGACCTGACGCCCGCCGAGGGCGTGTTCCGCCTGCCCGAGCCGCGTCCGAAGCGCATGCTGCTGATCAGCGGCGGCAGCGGCATCACGCCGGTGCTGTCCATGCTGCGCACGCTCGCCGAGGAGAACCATCCGGGCGAGGTCGTGTTCCTGCACTACGCGAAGTCGCCCGGGGTGCTGCCGCACCGAGCCGAACTGGACGCGATCACGCAGCGGCACCCGAACTTCCGCATCGAGCTGCGGTATCCGCATCGGGCGCAGGACGTGGCGCCACGGGTCGACCCCGGCGCGCCGTGGGTGGACCTGGCCCGTCCGAAGACCGGCGGATATTTCGACTACGACGAACTGGAGCGCGTCGCGCCTTGGTTCGCCGACGCGCAGACCTATGTCTGCGGCCCGCAGTCGCTGATGGACGCGGTGCGGACGATCTATCAGGCCGAGCAGCTGGAAGACCGGCTGCACACCGAGGAGTTCACGCTGTCGGTCGCACCGGCCGACACCGCGGACGCTCATGGCACGGTGAGCTTCTCGGCCAGCGGGTTGAGCGCGCAGAACAACGGCGCCAGCCTGCTCGAGCAGGCCGAATCCGCCGGACTGAGTCCCGAGTACGGCTGCCGCATGGGGATCTGCTTCTCCTGCACGGCGGTACGCCGCTCCGGCTGCACGCGCAATCTGCGCACCGGCGAAACCGACAGTGACCCCGACCAGCCGATCCAGCTGTGCATCAGCGCGCCGGTCGGCGACGTCGAGGTCGACATCTGATTAAGAAGGGGAGCCAATCATGACCATACTGACCGAAACCGAGAACGGACCGCTGGTCCTGAGCCCGGACCAGATCGAGGAACTCGGCGGGGAACTCGATGAACTGCGCGCCGCGATCGTCGCCGATCTGGGCGAGCGTGACCGGGAATACCTGTACTCGATCATCAAGGCGCAGCGCGGGTTCGAGATCGCCGGGCGCGGCCTGATGTATCTCGGCTTCCTTCCGCCGGTCTGGCTGGCCGCGGTGGCGGCGCTGAGTGTGTCGAAAATCCTGGACAACATGGAGATCGGCCACAACGTCATGCACGGCCAGTACGACTGGATGCGCGAGCCCGGGCTGAACTCCCGGGTGTTCGAGTGGGACACGGTCTGCCCGGCCGACCAGTGGAAGCACTCGCACAACTACTTGCACCACACCTACACCAACATCCACAACAAGGACCGCGACATCGGCTACTCCATCCTTCGTATGGACGAGGCCCAGGAGTGGAACGTGCTGCGGCTCGGGCAGCCGCTGTACGCCTTCGTGCTCATGATGCTGTTCGAGTGGGGCGTGATGGGCCACGACCTCGAGGTCGAGAACATCCTGGCGGGCAAGAAGAAGTGGCCCGAGGTCAAGAAGCTGCTCTTGGGCCAGTGGCGCAAGGCGGGCAGGCAGGTGCTCAAGGACTACCTGGTGTTCCCCGCCCTGACCGGTCCGCTGTTCTTCCACACGCTGGCGGGCAACGCCACCGCCAACCTGGTGCGCAACGTGTGGGCCTTCGCCATCATCTTCTGCGGTCACTTCCCGACCGGCGTACAGACGTTCACCGAGGAGGAGACCGCGGACGAGACCCGCGGCGAGTGGTACATCCGGCAGATGCTCGGCTCGGCGAACATCACCGGAAGCAAGCTGTTCCACATCATGTCCGGCAATTTGTCGCACCAGATCGAACACCACCTGTTTCCGGACCTGCCCGCGAGCCGTTATCCGGAGATGGCGCCCACCGTGCGCGCATTGTGTGAAAAGTACGGTTTGCCGTACAACGCCGGCCCGCTCGGTAAGCAGATCGGCTCGGTGTGGAAGAAGATCTTCAAACTGGCACTGCCGCCTCGCTGGGTCGAGAGCGAGCCGTCTCCCGGTGTTATCGTGATGCGACAGCCGAAGGCGAGCGAAGCGGGCGTGTGAATGATCGGGAAATTCGAAAGCAATAAGGATCTCATTCAGGAATTGACGTCCTCCGGCGCCCGGCATGTCGGCAATATCGCCAACATCATCACGGGCACCGTCGCCGAGGTCACCCGGGAGATCGGTGAGTGGATCACCGACGCGATCGAGATGAACGAGGCGGCGGCCGCGGCTCGTCGGGACGCGGAGCAGCAGGATCCCGATCGCGACCTCGGTGACCAGACCGAGGCCACGGTCACGAAGCCGCCGGTCGGCGAGCCGGAGGGGTTCCTCGACGCCGAGGTCGTCGAGCCGGGGGTCGAAGAGCCGCGCTGATCACCACACCGGCAGCCTGCGCCGGTGTTCGATGACGTCGGTGATCAGATCCTGATAGCCGTCGATCAGTTCGGCCAGCCGGGTCCATCGCAGGTGGGCTTCCCCGCCCACCTGCGCGGCACCCGGCGCAGGCGTGACCTCGTCGCCCAAATAGCGCCGAGCCGCAACCCATTTCGCCGCGATCCGATCGATGACCGCGCCGAGTGTCTCGGTGTGCAGGGATGCGCCCTGGCGGTGCGGCACGTTCGCGGCGACCCACGCGTCGATACGTCCGATCCATTCGGCGCGGCAGCCGTCGATGTCGTCCACCTGTTGGCTGCACGCCGCGACGAGGGTGTTGGACGCCCCCGGGACGTGTGCTCGTTCGAGCGCCCGCTGCCGTCGCTCGTGGCAGTCGACGAGTTCGCGCGCCGCGTGCAGCACGCTGTGCCGGTGCTGATTCTCACCGGGTTCGCGAATCGCGCGAAGCACCGCCGCGGACGACGGCAGCTCTTCGGTGCCGAAACTGCGCTGAGCGTATTCGGTGTGCATGGCATACCTCTGCGACACGATGAATCCTGGGTACGCCAGGGCCGAGGGGGATTTCGGGAGGGGCGCCCCTCGGCTCCGGCGCAGTCCCGCACCCGGCTGCCATCCCACGTTCCACCGGCACGGCAGAGAAACCGGGAAATCCGCGACGATGCGAGAGAAGACGGTCCGAGAAAATCGGGACACTTTCAGGAAAGCGCGGTAGCCGAACCCGCGCAATACT
Source organism: Nocardia asteroides (assembly GCA_019930625.1). NCBI lineage: Bacteria > Bacillati > Actinomycetota > Actinomycetes > Mycobacteriales > Nocardiaceae > Nocardia > Nocardia asteroides. The sequence continues at coordinate 362,214 of CP082844.1, read as the reverse complement.
CTGGTGTACGAATCCGGCAGCTGCCGGGAAATCGTTATGTTCCGTTACGGATCGGTCACCCGGACCCGCCCCGTGGTGGTACGTCTTCGAATTCACCGAGCGCATGCGCGGCAACCGATTCGATGCGACCGCTGCGCGTCGCAGCCCGATCCGCTAGCCTCGGTGTTCGTGCCCGCCTACGTGTCATCGCCCGAGTTGACATTCGGCTTCATGTTCGCGCTGGAAGACCCCGAGCGAATCGCGGAGGTCGTGCGCAATCTGATCGTCCGCAAGACCGTCTCGGTCTTCCGTCTCGCCCGGCTGTCCGACGACGACGGCCCGCCGGAGCGCTACGTGGTCAACTGGGCGGTCATCCCGCAGATCTCGATCACCACCGCAGCGCCGGATCAAGAGGAATTGCGAGCCACCCGCACCATGCTGGTCAACGCCTTCCTCAGTGAAGAAGGCGAGGTCAGCCTGTATTCGGCGCAGTCGAGCGGGCCCGCCTGACCGGGCCGTCCGTCGTAGCTGGAGCGCGGCGAGGAGTGCCACCGATCCGGTACGCGCATCCTCGCTCTGCCATCGTCCGCCCCGGTGAACGGTTGTGCTGAACATCGTGCGCCGCAGTGTAATTCGATATACGGATTGTTTGTGACAGCGCGTGTGAAGGCTGTCGGTACGCCGACCGTCATTGCGTCGCCTGGCGGAGTCGCACCACGCGGATCTCGGAGCGAACAGCGCATCCGCGCGGAAGGACATCGAAACATCATGGGCGAAGCCCACATCCGGACACAGCAGTGATCGAAGCGAGCCATCGGCCGGTACGCACCCCCATGACCACGCCGCCGCGCACCCCGATTCGTTGGCATGTCGGTATCGGATGGTGCCGTTCGAGAATGGTTGAATGCGAGAGAATCAGCTCACCTGTACTGGTTGTGACTTCAATCACAACAACCGGAGGAGCGTTGATCATGGAACCAGAGAAGCCCGTCGTACCGACCGCGCCGATTCGCGTTCGAGGCGATCTGGACCCCGCGTTGTCGCGGTGGATGTGGCTGGTCAAGTGGCTACTAGCCATTCCGCACTACATCGTGTTGTTCTTCCTGCACATCGCGTACGCGGTGCTCACGATCGTCGCCTTCTTCGCGATCCTTGTCACCGGCAAGTACCCGCGGCGCCTGTTCGACTTCAATGTCGGCGTCATGCGCTGGGGATGGCGGGTGGTCTTCTACGCGCTCTCGGTGCTCGGCACCGACAAGTATCCGCCGTTCAGTCTGCGGCCGAACGCCGAATACCCGGCGGACCTGGAGATCGACTACCCGGAGTCGCTGCACCGCGGTCTGGTGCTGGTGAAGTGGTGGCTGCTGGCCATTCCGCACTATTTGATCGTCGCCGCGGCAGTGAGCGGGGGTATCGCGCTCGGGATGAGTGATGGCGACGACTGGAGCGGTGGCTCGATCTCGTTGCTGAGCGTCCTGCTGCTCGTCGCGCTGATCGCGCTGCTGTTCACGGCGCGGTACCCCCAGGGCGTCTACGACTTCGTCATGGGCATCAACCGCTGGGTCATTCGCGTCCAGGCGTACGCCGGCCTGATGCGGGACGAGTACCCGCCCTTCCGTCTCGACCAGGGAGCTCGCGAGTCCGAGTGAACCCGATGCCGCTGTGCCACCCGATCCGCCCGCTGACTCGGCGGGCGGATTCGTTGCGACACCGCCGCCGGCCCGCACAGGCGGGTCATGGAGCCACCGGCTGGAATGCCCTGACCTCCTCGTGACCGGCACGAACGACACCGGCTGCCGATTCCGGCACTTCCTTCCACGCCCCCGGCAGGTCGCGCAGCGGCTCGGAGACCACGAAGCGGGCTTCCATGCTGAGCTCCCAGAGGACTTCGACCTCCGGATGCAGCAGCCGCAGTGTTCCGATATCTGTGGAGTAGAACAAGGACCGCGACTGCCGCTCGCTGGAGTACCGGAAGAACCACATCGACGTACCGTCGGTGGTCGTGACGGTCATCTGCACCGGATCGGCGACGCCGTGCTCCCGGCCGACCTCCTCGACGAACCCGACCGCCCGGGCGACCGCGCCGAACGGGTCGTCGAAGAGGCCGAAGGTGAGCGCGAGGAAGAACAGGACCTCCGAGTCGGTGGAGCCCTCGATATCGGGATACAGGACCGGGTCGATCGCCGTGACGAGATCGCGCTTGATCTCGTGGAAGCCGCGCAGCGCTCCGTTGTGCATCCACAACCACCGCTCGTGCCGGAACGGGTGGCAGTTGCTGCGCTGGACCGCGGTCCCGGTCGACGCGCGCACGTGCGCGAAGAACAGCGGCGTGCGCACCTGCGCGGCGATCTCGCGCAGGTTCCGGTCGTTCCATGCCGGTTCGATGTTCTTGAACACCGCCGGTCGTGTGCCTTCGCCGTACCAGCCGATCCCGAAGCCGTCGCCGTTCGTGGTCGTCGCGCCGAGCCGCGAGTGCAAACTCTGGTCGATCAACGAGTGCTTCGGCCGGAACAAGAGGTCCTCGGCCCGGATCGGCTCACCCGAATAAGCCATCCACCTGCACATCCATCGATTGAAGCAGATCGAGCGGAGATGGCGGGCGGATCTGCTCAGACCGTTCGCCCGGCACCCGGGCAGCCCGTTCGGCACGGGCGCGGCGGCGGGTCCACCCATCCCGCAACCAGCTCGCAAGTCGAGCGGTAGGGCGGTGGGAGCGCGGCTTCTTTCCTCGTACGCAGAGGGAGATTTCGAAGTGTTTGAGCTTCGCGCTCGGGGGGTAATAGCACTGGAGACCCGCAAAGTTGCGGGTCTCCAGTGTGCTGCGCCCCCGGCAGGAATCGAACCTGCGACCTAGGGATTAGAAGGCCCTTGCTCTATCCAACTGAGCTACGGAGGCAGCGGGTTCCACGATGGCCGACATTGGCCGCGCTGTCCAGCGGGCCAATTATAGCGACCGTCCAGGTGGCCATATTCTTAGCGTTAGCAACGTTTCAGCCATCCCGAGACAGTAGGTGACGTGCCCGTGGTGATCCGCGGCCAACAATATCGGTACAAACCCGACCGGGCCACGCAATACTCGCCGAACTACGCTCAGTCGTATGTCCTCCGCCGCCACCTCGTCCGCCGCGCCTGAAGCCGCGGCCTCCCGGTCCGGGGCGACGTTCGCGACGGTCACCGTGCTGGCCGGCGCCCTCGCGGCCGTGGTCGCGGCGCTGGTGGTGGGGTTGTCGGCGGCGCAGGCGCTGAGCCTGCTCGGCATTCCCGACCCGGGCGTGGCGACCACCTACGGCTTGCCCGCGATCCGGGCGCTCGCGGACCTGTCGGCGGCGCTGACGGTCGGTTCCCTGCTCTTCGCGGCCTTCCTCGTACCACCGCAGCCGAACGGATTGCTGGACGTCGGGGGCTACCGCGCGGTGCGGCGAGCGTCGAACTTCGCATTGGTCTGGGCATGCTGCGCCGCGCTCCTGGTGCCCCTGACGGTTTCGGATACCACGGGTCAGCCGGTGGGTGAGGTTCTGCGGCCGGAGGGTCTCTGGCGGGCGATCGACCAGATCGAGCTGGCCGGAGCCTGGCGCACGACCGTGGTCTTCGCCCTGATCGTGGCGGTGGGCTGCCGACTGGCCTTGCGCTGGGGCTGGGCCCCGGTACTGCTGGGCGCCGCGATCGCCGCCATGATGCCGTTGGCGTTGACCGGGCATTCCTCCTCGGGCGGGTCGCACGACGTGGCGACCAACAGCCTGATCTTGCATTTGATCTCGTCCGCCGTTTGGGTGGGCGGCCTGTTCGCGGTGCTGGCGCACGCCTTGCGGGGCGGCGCGTACACCGACGTGGCGACGCGGCGCTTCTCCCTGACCGCCACGGTCGCGTTCGGCGTGATCGCGGTCAGCGGTGTGATCAACGCGTTCGTCCGCGTGCCCCCGGGCGAGTTGTTCACCAGCACCTACGGCAGGCTGGTGCTGGCCAAGGCGGCCGCGTTGGCGCTGCTCGGTGTGTTCGGCTACTTGCAGCGCCGCGCCGCGTTGCCCGCGCTCGCGGCCGATCCCCGCGATCGCGCCGCGCTGGTCCGGTACGCGGGCGTGGAGGTGTTGATCTTCGCCGCGACCATCGGCCTCGCGGTCGGACTCGGACGCACGCCGCCGCCACCCCCGGATTCCGTCCCGAACCCCGTGGAAGTGGAACTGGGCTACGACCTGGCTGGGCCGCCGAGCGTCGCTCGTTTGCTGTTCGACTGGCGCTTCGATCTGATCTTCGGAACGCTGTCGCTCGTGCTGGCGCTGCTGTACCTGCTCGGCGTGCGGCGGCTACGAGCGCGGGGCGACGCGTGGCCGGCCGGGCGGACGCTCGCCTGGCTGTCCGGTTGCGTGGTGCTGCTGGTCGCGACCTGCTCCGGAGTCGGCCGGTACTCGCCTGCCATGTTCAGCGTGCACATGGGGGCGCATATGGCGCTGTCGATGCTCGCGCCGATCCTGTTCGCGCTGGGTGGTGCGGTGACGCTGGCGCTGCGCGCGCTGCCGCCCGCGGGGCGCGGTGGAGCGCCGGGACCGCGGGAATGGCTCCTGGCCGCGGTACACAACCCGGTGTCGCGTTTCCTGACCCATCCGATCGTGGCCTCGGCGATCTTCGTCGCCGGGTTCTACGCGCTGTATCTGGGCGGCATCTTCGACGCCTACGCCGACTCGCACGCGGCGCACCTGCTGATGAACCTGCACTTCCTGCTCAGCGGCTACCTGTTCTACTGGGTGGTGATCGGCATCGATCCCAAGCCGAGGCAAGTGGAGCCGCTGACCAAGCTCGCCATGGTGTTCGGCTCGCTGCCGTTCCACGCGTTCTTCGGCATCGCGCTGATGAGCATGACCACGGTGCTCGGTGGCTGGTTCTACCGCGGCCTCGGTCTGGGCTGGAACGGCGATCTGCTCGGCGACCAGCGCACCGGCGGCAGTCTCGCCTGGGCGAGCGGTGAGGTTCCTCTGGTGGTGGTGATGCTGGCTTTGCTGATCCAATGGTCGCGCAGCGACCAGCGGCTCGCGCAATGCACCGATCGAGCCGCCGTACGCGACAACGACGCCGCACTCGCCGCACACAACGCCATGTTCGCCGAACTGGCCAAGCGAGATGGAGAAGTGCGTAAGTGAGTGAACGCGCCACCGCGGTCTCCCCACACAGACCGGTCGGGCGGGTGGAGCGGTCGCACGTGCGATCCGCACGCAAGCGGCTGGCCGGGCAGATCCGCAAGACGCCGGTCTTCCATACCTCCGTCGCGAGCCCGTCCGGCCCGGTGCCGGTGACGATGAAGCTGGAGCACCTCCAGCACGGCGGGACGTTCAAGGTGCGCGGCAGTCTGAACGCGCTGCTGGAGTCGGGCGACGGCGTCGATCAGGTGGTGATCGCATCCGGCGGCAACGCGGGCATCGCGGCCGCGCTGGCCGCCGCACGGCTGGGCAAGTCCTGCACGGTCGTCGTCCCGGAGACCGCGCCGCACACCAAGGTCGCCGCGATGTGGTCACACGGCGCCGAAGTGCTCTGGTGCGGCACCACCTACGCCGAGGCCATGCGGCACGCGGCCGAACTGGCCGCCGAACGCGGCGCGTTGCTGTTGCACGGCTACGACCTGCCCGCGGTGGTCGCGGGCGTGGGGGTGGTCGGGCTGGAACTCGAAGAGCAGGTACGTGGGCGGCCGCCGGTGCTGGCGGCGGTGGGCGGCGGCGGACTGATCGCCGGGATCGCGGCCGCGGTCGGGCGCCGTCAGCAGGTCATCGGGGTGGAGCCCGAGGGCGCAGCGATCCTGCGGGCGGCTTCGGAGGCGGACGGTCCCGTCGACATCGCCGGGACCGGTATCACCGTCGATTCGCTGGGTCCCACGCGGATCGGTGAAATAGCCTTCGACCTCGCCCGCCGACACGGGGTGCGGTCGTTGCTGGTCAGCGACGACGCGATCAGCGCGGCGCGTGAGTATCTGTGGCGCGAATTCCGCATCTTGGTCGAACTGGGCGGCGCCGTCGCCCTGGCCGCCCTGCACAGCGGCGCCTATGTCCCCGCGCCGGACGAGCGACCGGTGGTCGTCCTCTGCGGCGCCAACACCGACGTGGCGGTGTTCTGATCGCACGGCGTGAAAGCGATGATTTTCACACTTCGGGGAGTTGTGCACATTTCCGGACGGGTCTGCTCGGCGCCCCGGAATTGGACGCACCCTGGAGGAGCCCTCCTGGAGGGGGAGGAACTCCGGGCAGGCCCGGAGCCGAGTGTGAAGGGGCGTAACCATGTACGAAGCCAACGCGACCGTGATCGGGACGATCGCCACCCATCCGGTCAAGCGGGACCTGACCAATGGCGAGCAGGTGGTCACCTTCCGTCTGGCGAGCAATTCTCGCCGGCTGGATCACGCGTCGGGGCAATGGGTGGACAACGGCACGTTGTATCTCACCGTCAGCTGCTGGCGTCGATTGGTGGCGGGAGTCGACGCGTCCCTGCGGCGCGGCGATCCGATCATCGCCTACGGTCAGCTGCGCTCGCACGAGTACCGTAGCAAAGACGGCGTGGAACGACGGGATCTGGAGATGCGCGCCTCCGTGGTCGGCCCGGACCTGTCCCGCTGTGCGGCGCAACTGACGCGGCTGTCCGATATGCCCCCGTCGCGGAATACTTCCGGGGGGTCGAGCGCTGAAGGTCGGGTGCCGGTCGGCGACGCGCCGGGGGAGAATGTGGCAGCCGCCGGTTCGGCACCGCCTCGCGGCAGCGCACCCGAGCCTGTCGACGCGTGATCGCACGACCGGTTTCGTCCTGGCGGCAGGGTAGCTCTGCTTCGTCCCTTCATCTCCCGCACCGATAGGCTTTTGACTTATGGCTGAGTTCATCTACCAAATGAAGAAGGTTCGCAAGGCGCACGGCGACAAAGTCGTGCTCGACGATGTCACCTTGGACTTCCTTCCCGGCGCCAAGATCGGCGTCGTCGGCCCGAACGGCGCTGGTAAATCCAGCGTGCTGAAGATCATGGCCGGACTGGACCAGCCGAACAACGGTGACGCGTTCCTCGCCGCCGGCGCCACCGTCGGCATCCTGCAGCAGGAACCTCCGCTCAACGAGGAGAAGACCGTCCGCGGCAACGTCGAGGAGGGCATGGGCGAGATCAAGGTGAAGCTGGATCGCTTCAACGAGATCGCCGAACTCATGGCCACCGACTACTCCGACGAGCTCATGGAGGAGATGGGCAAGCTCCAGGAGGATCTGGACCACGCCGACGCCTGGGACCTGGACTCCCAGCTCGAACAGGCGATGGACGCGCTGCGCTGCCCGCCGCCGGACGAGCCGGTCACCAACCTCTCCGGTGGTGAGCGCCGCCGGGTCGCGCTGTGCAAGCTGCTGCTGAGCAAGCCCGATCTGCTGCTGCTCGACGAGCCGACCAACCACCTCGACGCCGAGAGCGTGAACTGGCTCGAGCAGCACCTGGCGCAGTACCAGGGCGCCGTGCTCGCGGTCACCCACGACCGGTACTTCCTGGACAACGTCGCGCAGTGGATCCTCGAGCTGGATCGTGGCCGTGCCTACCCGTACGAGGGCAACTACTCCACCTACCTGGAGAAGAAGGCCGCGCGGCTCGAGGTGCAGGGCAAGAAGGACCAGAAGCTGCAGAAGCGGCTCAAGGAAGAACTCGCCTGGGTGCGTTCCGGCGCCAAGGCCAGGCAGGCCAAGAACAAGGCCCGCCTCGGCCGGTACGAGGAGATGGCGGCCGAAGCCGAGAAGATGCGGAAGCTGGATTTCGAGGAGATCCAGATTCCCGCGGGCCCGCGCCTGGGCAACGTGGTGGTGGAGGTGGAGCACCTGGACAAGGGCTTCGGTGACCGCCAGCTGATCAAGGATCTGTCGTTCACCTTGCCGCGCAACGGCATCGTCGGCGTGATCGGGCCCAATGGCGTCGGGAAGACCACGCTGTTCAAGACCATCGTCGGGCTCGAGCAGCCGGACAGCGGTGAGGTGAAGGTCGGCGAGACGGTCAAATTGAGCTACGTCGACCAGAACCGCGCGGGCATCGACCCGAAGAAGACGGTCTGGCAGGTGGTCTCCGACGGTCTGGACTACATCGAGGTCGGCCAGCAGGAAATGCCGTCGCGCGCCTACGTGAGCGCCTTCGGTTTCAAGGGCCCGGACCAGCAGAAGCCCGCGGGCGTCCTGTCCGGTGGCGAGCGCAACCGGCTGAACCTCGCGATGACCCTCAAGCAGGGCGGCAACTTGATCCTGCTGGATGAGCCGACCAACGACCTCGATGTGGAGACCCTGGGCTCGCTGGAGAACGCGCTGGAGAAGTTCCCCGGCTGCGCCGTGGTCATCTCCCACGACCGCTGGTTCCTCGACCGCACCTGTACCCACATCCTGGCGTGGGAGGGCGACTCGGACAACGAGGCCAAATGGTTCTGGTTCGAGGGCAACTTCGAGGCGTACGAGGCCAACAAGGTCCAGCGGCTCGGCCCGGAAGCGGCCCGCCCGCACCGGGTTACGCACCGCAAGCTGACCCGCGGCTGAGCCCGGCCCTCGGCGGGTGGGTGCGGGCACAGGCCGCACCCACCCGGCCCAGGACGCCTCGCCGCAGACCGGACTTCGCATTCGTCCGGGGTCCGGCGGGTGTCATGCGTCCGCCGGATCGCAGTTGGCAGCCTGCCTCATCGGGCTCGGAGCCGGCCACTGCCTGGCGTTTGCTGACGCATCGTGTGGGCGATGACGCCAGAAATCGACGGGGAAAACGGGGGGAGGAGCGCCTCGGTGGGGCAGCTCGATGAGTCTTTATCGGCAACGCGGAACAGGAGTGACACCTACCCGCGCGTAGCTCGCTAGGGTGGGAGTCGTGAATGCGCAGGCGCAGTTCGAGCAACCGGTGGCTTCGACCGCCGACGCGGTGGCCGAGCTGACCCGAGGTACCGGTGCGGCGCCCCTGCCGCCGCGGATACGACCTGTAGCGCTCACCTGAACGTTCGCGGGTCCGATTCCTGTGCTGTGCCCGAGGTCGTCCGCACGATCTCGGCACACGGGCGGCGAACTGCGCGGTCGCGGTGAACACCCCGATCCAGGAAGGGAATTCACCCACGCGTCCTCGGCGCACAGTTACCCTCGGACCAGCGTCACTTTGTTACGGAACCGATATCCGAGGGAGTTGGCGAAAAATGACCGTCTCGTCCGAATTGTCCAGCGCGGCGTGGGCCGCGGGTTTGCCGCAGTCATTGCGCGGCGATCTCGCGACGCTCGAGGAAGCGTACTTCCGCCACGTCGACGCGGGCGATGTGGACTGTGCGATCACCGGCATCACCCAGATCTTCCGCAGGCATCTGGAGCTGGGGGTGACGCGCCGCCCCGGTCGCGCGCTGGTGCGGGTATACCACCCGGATGACGGCTCCGGAATCGGTGCGGCGGTGCAGATCGTCACCGACGACATGCCGCTGCTGGTCGAGTCGATCAGCTCGTCGCTGAGCAGGATCGGCGTCAGCGTCAGCGAGATCATCCATCCGATCTTCGAGGTCGAGCGGGACGCGGAGGGACGCCTGACGCACGCCGCCGCGCACGAGGTGGACGGCACCGGCGCGGCCGGGTTGCGCGAATCCTGGATGCACGTGCAATTGCACCCGTCGACCAGTGCGGCACTGCTGGCCAGGGTCGAGGCCGCGGTGCCGGACGTGGTGGACGATGTGCGTCAGGTGATCGGCGACACCGAAGCGATCAAGGACGTGCAGAGCAAGCTGGCCGACGACCTCGAGCTCGCCGCGGGGTCCGGCTCCGCGCCGTTCGACTCGGCCGAGCTGACCGACACCGCCAACCTGCTGCGCTGGCTGGCCGGAGGGAATTTCACCCTGCTCGGCTACGCGCGCTACCGACTGAACACCGACGAGGGCAGGGAGATGTCCACCGTCGTGCCCGCCACCTGCCTCGGCGTGCTGCGACCGGACGTCGGCACCGACTTCCACGTGCCGGTCAACAGCGGTGACCGTCCGCTGCTCACGCTGACCCAAGGGCTTGTTCCCGCCACCGTGCACCGTGCGGTGTACCCGTACTTCGTCAGCGTCGCCGATTTCGACGCGCATGGAACCGTCGTCGGCGAGCACCTGTTCATCGGCGTCTTCACCGTCTCCGCCGTGCACGAGAACGTCCTGGACATCCCGGTGATCGAGCGCCGGGTCCGCTCGGCGATCGAGGACAGCGGATTCGACCTGGAATCGTTCTCCGGGCAGGCGATGCTCGAGGTCATCCAATCCTTCCCCCGCACCGAACTCTTCTCCGCCGACGCCGAGACGCTGCGCCGCACCGCCACCGCCGTGCTGAGTGTGGGCCTGCGCCGCCAGGTGCGCCTGTTCCTGCGCGCGGACACCTACGGCCGCTACGTCGCCTGCCTGGTCTATCTGCCGCGTGATCGGTACACCACCAGCTCGCGGCTGGAGATGCAGGAGATCCTGGTCCGCGAATTGGGTGGGGTGTCCATCGACTATTCCGCGCGGGTGGGCGAAAGCGAGCTGGCGCGAGTCTATTTCACGGTGCGCATGCCGGAAGCCGAGCTCGGTGCTCCGCATCGGACACCCCCGGTCGCCGATACCTCCGAGCCCAACCGGCTGCGTCTGCAGAACCTGCTCGCCGAGGCCAGCCGCACTTGGGACGACCGCCTGAACGACGAGGTGAGCACGTCGACGGTGCTCGATCCGGCCGTGGTGCAGCGGTACGCGGAGGCCTTCCCCGAGGGCTACAAACAGGATTTCGCCGCGGCACGGGCGCTGCGAGACATCGTGCGCCTGGAGCGGCTGAGTGCGGGCGGTATCGACCAATACCTCTACCGGAAGCCGGGTTCGGCGCCGGGTTCGTGGCGCTTCACCCTCTACATCGGTGGCAGCGGTATCTCGCTGAGCCAAGTACTTCCGGTGTTGCAAAGCCTCGGTGTCGAGGTGGTCGACGAGCGCCCGTACCAGATCGAGCTGGAGGACGCGGCCGGCGGCGCCGGTGGTGAACGGTGGATCTACGATTTCGGTCTGCTCGCCCGCCCGGAGTTGTTGCGCAGTTCGCTCGACCGGGATCTGGACGCGGAACTGCTCGAGTCCTCCAAACGCGCCGACGTGTTGGAGGCCGAGGTGCGCGGCCTGCGTGAGCGGTTCGTGGAAGCCTTCGAGGCCATGTGGTACGGCCGCGCGGAGGCGGACGGGCTGAACGAACTCGTGCTGCGTGCGCGGCTGCCGTGGCGGGCCGTCTCGATCCTGCGCACCTACGCGAAGTATCTGCAGCAGGCCAATTTCCCGTACAGCCAGGCCAACATCTGCCGTGTGCTGCTCACCTATCCGGATATCGCGCGCCTGTTCGTCGATCTGTTCGCTGCGCGTTTCGATCCCGACACCGTCTCCGCCGAACATGCCGCGGAGCTGGAGACCCAGGTGCGAGGGCGCATCGATGAGGTGGTCAGCCTGGACGCGGACCGCATCCTGCGGTCGATCCTCGGACTGATCAAGGCGACGCTGCGCACCAACTACTACGTGATCGACGCGGAAGGCAAACCACGCGAGTACGTTTCGGTGAAGGTCGAACCGCGGGAAATCGCCGAGTTGCCCAAGCCGCGGCCGCAGTTCGAGATCTTCGTGTACTCGCCGCGGGTGGAGGGCGTGCATCTGCGCTTCGGCTCGGTGGCGCGTGGTGGGTTGCGGTGGTCGGACCGGTTGGAGGATTTCCGTACCGAGATCCTGGGTTTGGTGAAGGCTCAGGCGGTGAAGAACGCGGTGATCGTGCCGGTCGGCGCGAAGGGCGGTTTCGTGGTGAAGCAGCCGCCCGCGGCTACCGGTGATCCGGTGGCGGACCGGCAGGCGTTGGGCGCCGAAGGGGTTGCTTGCTACCGTACATTCATCTCCGGCTTGCTGGATATCACCGACAATGTGGATCGCGCGAGTGGGCAGGTATTGCCTCCTGACCGAGTGGTGCGCCGCGATGGTGATGACACCTATCTCGTGGTCGCGGCGGACAAGGGCACCGCGTCGTTCTCCGATATCGCCAATGATGTGGCGCAGAGTTATGGGTTCTGGCTGGGTGATGCGTTCGCCTCGGGTGGGTCGGCGGGTTATGACCACAAGGCGATGGGTATCACGGCCAAGGGTGCTTGGGAGAGTGTCAAGCGGCATTTCCGTGAGATGGAGCTCGATACGCAGTCGCAGGATTTCGCTGTGGTGGGTGTGGGTGACATGAGTGGTGATGTGTTCGGTAACGGTATGTTGTTGTCGGAGCACATTCGTTTGGTGGCCGCGTTCGACCATCGCCACATTTTCCTGGATCCGGATCCTGATGCGGCGCGTTCGTTCCGGGAGCGGCAGCGGATGTTCGCGTTGCCGCGGTCGTCGTGGGCCGACTACGACCCGTCACTTATCAGCCCCGGCGGAGGTGTGTGGGACCGCACCGTGAAGTCGGTGCCGATCAGCCCGCAGGCCAGGGCGGCTCTGGGGCTGGGCGATGACGTCGTATCGCTGTCGCCGCCGGATCTGGTCCGCGCGATCCTGCTCGCGCCGGTCGACCTGCTGTGGAACGGCGGTATCGGCACGTACATCAAGGCGAGCACGGAGACCAACGCCGAAGTGGGCGACAAGTCCAACGACGCGGTACGTGTCAACGGGAGCCAATTGCGGGTCAAAGTGGTCGGCGAGGGCGGCAACCTCGGCGCGACGGCGTTGGGCCGCATCGAGTTCTGCCGCAAGGGCGGCAAGATCAATACCGACGCGCTGGACAACTCGGCGGGCGTGGACTGCTCCGACCACGAGGTCAACATCAAGATCTTGCTCGACGCCGTCGTGTCCGGGGGGCAGTTGCTGCCCGACGAGCGCAATCCGCTGCTGGCCTCGATGACCGACGAGGTCGCGCAGATGGTCCTGCGGGACAACGTGGCGCAGAACTTCCTCATGGGTATTTCGCGCACCGAGGCGTCGCAGATGCTGCCCGTGCAGATGCGGTTGATCGAGGATCTCGAAGAGCGTCGCGGCTTGGACCGTGAACTCGAGGCGCTGCCCTCCGATCAGGAGATGAAGCGCAGGCTGGGAGAAGGCTCCGGTCTGACGTCGCCGGAGCTGGCGAATCTGATGGCGCATGTGAAGCTGTCGCTCAAGGCCGATCTGCTCGAATCCGACCTGCCCGACAGTCAGTACTTCGCCACGCGGCTGCCGGACTACTTCCCCACACCGCTGCGCGACCGCTTCGCGGCGGCGATCAAACGCCACCGGCTGCGCCGGGAGATCGTCACCACCATGATCGCCAACGAGATGGTGGACTACGGCGGCATCACCTACGCGCACCGGTTGAACGAGGAGGTCGGCGCCACCACCACCGATGCGGTGCGCGCCTTCGCCGCGGCCAGCGGAATCTTCGATCTGCACGACATGTGGAAGCGAATCCGTGCGTGTGACGCACCCACTTCGGTGCGCGACCTGCTCGAACTGGAGACGAAGCGGACGTTGGACCGGGCGTCCCGATGGCTGCTGAGCAACCGGCCGCAGCCGATCGCGGTGGGCTCGGAGATCAGTCGGTACCGCGCCGACGTGCGTGAACTGGCCCCCAAGGTGGCGGGATGGCTGCGCGGACACCATGTGTCCACCCTCACCGACCAGTCCGCCGAATTGATCGCCCGCGGCGCGCCGACCGATCTGGCCACCGAGGTCTTCGGTCTGCTCAACCTCTTCCCTCTGCTGGACATCGTGGACATCGCCGATATCACCGACCGGGACGGCGACGAGGTCGGGTCGCTGTACTACGCGCTCAACGATCACCTCAAGATCGACTGGCTGTTGCAGGCGGTCAGCCACCTCGAACGCGGCGACCGCTGGCATGCGCTGGCGCGGCTCGCGCTGCGCGACGACATGTACGCGTCGCTGCGCTCGCTCACCCTCGACGTGCTCTCCGGCGGTGACCCCGAAGAGACGGCGAACGAGAAGATTGCATACTGGGAGTCGAAGAATCAGTCCCGCCTCGGCCGAGCCAGGGCGGCGCTGTCGGAGTTGTTCGAATCCGGAACCCACGATCTCGCCACGCTTTCGGTTGCGGCGCGGCAAGTGCGGAGCATGGTGAGCGGGGTGGGCGCCCAATCGGAGGTACCACGTTGACGAGTTCGGTGAGCGGAAGCGGGAAGGCGGCGGGCAGCCTGGTGCTGCCCCGGCGTTTCCATGCCAAGGTGGACGTCAGGTGGTCGGACATGGACGTGTTCCAGCACGTCAACCATGCCCGGATGGTGACGCTGCTGGAGGAGGCGCGGATCCCGTGGCTGTTCGAGGACGGCCGCCCGACCGCCCCGTTGCGTGAGGGCTGCGTCCTCGCCGACCTGCACGTCCGCTACCGCGGCCAGCTGCGGCACGAGGACACGCCGCTGGATATCGCCATGTGGATCGAGCAGTTGCGCGCGGTCGACTTCACCATCGGTTACGAGGTGCGGGCGGCGGGCGCCGAGCCCGATTCGCCCGCGGCGGTGGTCGCGTCCACGCAGATCGCGGCATTCGACATGCGGGCGCAGCGATTGCGCAGGCTGACCGACGCCGAGCGTGATTACCTGTCCGAGTGGATGGAGTGAGCGACCGCGCATCGGTGATCGTCGAATGCTGACGGCGGGGCAGCCGTGATGACGGAACAACGAGTACTGCACGTACCGGATCCGGCGGAGCGGGAGAATCTCGCGACGTTCCTGACCAGGGCCGTGCGGCTGGACCCGGCGGTGGTGGTGCGCCTGCGCCGCCGCGGGGAGAATTACGTCTCCGCATGGGTCGCGACGGGTTTCGAGGCGCTGGCGGGACGCACAGTGATCGCCGAGCTCGGCGTCGACGACGTGACGGTCGGCGCCGATCTCGTGCTGGCCGGTATGGCGAGCGGCAGTCCGATCGACCTCGGATATCCGATGGACTCCGCGTGGCGTGGCGCGTTGCCGCCCACGGACGGTTTCGCGCACGTCGAGGACGTGCCCGCCCGTACCTTGGTCGAACTCGCCGAGCAGGGTGCGCAGCTGGCGAAGGAGCACGGCAGCAACCACGGTCCGCCCGCCTCGCTGCTCGACCAGACGGTGCTGACGGTGTCCGGCGCAGGCGCTCAGGTGCAGGTGCCGATGCGGGTGGTCTTCGCGCTCACGGCGATGGACTTCATCCCGCACTCGGGGGAGAAGGCCGATCCGCGCCGCATCCCGCCCGCCGAGATCGTGCGCGTACGCGCGACGAGGACATGGCTGCGCCTGGACGCCCGCTACGGTTCGGTGGCCCGCCGCCTGGGTGGAGCAATCCCCTTGATCGCAGGCTGAGCACGCGGCTCGTCCCTCCGGACGCCATCGCTATCACGCGTGTGCACAACCGATTTCGCGAGCACCGGAAGATGCAAGGGCCATAGACCGATTTTCGGTAGCACAACAATGCCCGGGAGCGATCGATGAGGTAGGCGGCGCCGTCGGCAGGAGGGGACGGCGCCGCCTTTGTCGGCACGGAACGGTTGCGCGGGCTGGATTTTCGAGCCGCTCAAGAGATGCCGATCAGGCGAAGGAACGTGGTCGTCGCGGCGGCGGCCAGGATGACCACCAGTATGGGGCGTTGATGCCACGCCAGTGCGCCGCCGACGAGAACGCCTGCGGGCACGGCGAATCCGAGACCAGCGGTACCGAGCGGCAGGGTGGTCACGGCCACCAGTGCGGCCAGCAGCACCACGGCGCCGATTTCCAACAGCCGCACCACGCGTGCCGGAAGTCGCACCCGCTCGCGCAGCGCGGGGCCCGCCCACCGGAACGCGTAGGTTCCCGCGGCGAGCGCGACGATTCCGGCGGCCAGCATCATGCCGCTTCCGATGCGGTCGCTGGTCGCGGCTTCTCCCGCGCCGCCACCAGCAGTCCGGCCAGGGCGAGCAGGACCGGCAGTCCCGTAGGCAGGAAGGGGGCGGTTATCAGCGCGATCGCGGTGCCAACGCACACCGCCGCGAGGGTGGTCCGGTCGCGCAGGGCGGGCAGGACCAGCGCGAGCAGCACCGCGGGAAACACCGCGTCGAGTCCGAGCGCCGAGGTGTCGGTGACCACCGATCCGATCAGCGCTCCGATGGCCGCGCCACCGGGCCACGCCAGCAATATCCCGGCTCCGGTGATCCAGTAGGCCGCGCGCCTGCGACTCGCATCGGGTTGCGCGATGGTCAGAGCGACGGACTCGTCGTTCATCAGATGCACCCCGAGCGGCCGGCGCCAGCCCGTGCCGACCGCGTCGGGAACCGACAATCCGTACGGCACGTGCCTGGCGTTCACCAGCAGGCCGGCCAGCACCGCCGCTATCGGACTACCCCCTGCGGCGACGATTCCCAGAAACAGGAACTCCGAACTCCCGGCGAGCACCACGCACCCGAGCAGAATCGGTAGCCAGATCGGAAAGCCCGCGCTCACCGCCGTCGCGCCGTAGGAGATCCCGATCACGCCCACGGCCAGGCACACCGCCGCGATGCCCAGCAAGGTGTCCCGATCGAGTGTTCGCCATATCGAACGCATGTTGTTTATAGTGAACATGGTGAGCGGCTTCGTCAATCCGTTCGGCTCCGGAGGCTCCTCTCGGTGACCACCGCGGATACGAGCAAGGCGCAAGAGGCGGTCGCATAGCGAGGCGGCTCATCGATCTGGTTTCCTGTCGAGTAAGTCAAGGTGCAGGACGCAGACACGGAGCGAGAATGACGCGGCAAGACGCGACGACGACACCTCAGGCGGTGATCGCCGCCGCGCTGCGCCGCGAGCGCACCCGGGCCGGGTTGTCGTTGAGTGAGGTCGCCCATCGGGCGGGCATCGCGAAATCGACGCTGTCGCAGTTGGAATCGGGAACCGGCAACCCGAGCCTGGAAACGTTGTGGGCATTGTGCGTCGCGCTGGATATGCCGTTCTCCCGGTTGCTCGATCCACCGCGCCGGAGCGTCCATGTGATCCGGGCCGGTGAGGGCCCGGTGGTCGCGGCCGAGCGGTCGGAGTACCAAGCGACCCTGCTGGCGGCCGGGCCGGCCAATTCCCGCCGTGACCTGTTTCGTATCACCGCGGAGCCGGGGCATGCGCGCCGATCGGAGCCACATATCGCCGGTGTCGTCGAGCACGTGCTGCTCGCGCAGGGGCATGCGCTGGTCGGACCGGTCGAGGCCCCCGTCGAACTACATTCTGGTGATTACATCGCCTACCCAGGCGATCAGCCGCACGTGTTCGAGGCGCTGGCTCCCCGGACCTGGGCGACGTTGGTGGTCGAGTACACCTGATCCGCTCAGGCCGCGCCTTCGCCCAGATATTGCAACCAGACGGGGTCGAGTTCCGCGGTGGTGGACAGCAGGCGCCAATGCGGGCCCTTCGGCGAGACCAGAGGCGATCGGAGCGTCCAGCCCAGCTCGCTGAGAAGTTTGTCGGCTTTGCGGTGGTTGCACGGCGCGCAACTGGCGACGCAGTTCTCCCACGAATGCTCCCCGCCGCGGCTGCGCGGGATGACGTGGTCGATGGTCTCGGCCTTGCCGCCGCAATAACCGCAGCGGTACCGATCCCGGTGCATGAGGGCGGCGCGGGTCATGGGGACCCGGGCCCGGTACGGGACGTGGACGTAGCTGCGCAGGCGGATCACCGAAGGAATGGCCACCGACGTCTCGGCGGAGTGCACTATCGGCCCTTCGTCGTTGTGGTGGACGGCGTCGGCTTTGTCGCAGATGAGCAGGACGATCGCGCGGCGTGCGGATAAAGCGGTGAGCGGCTCGTAGGTGGCGTTCAACAGCAGCACCCTGGTTTTGAGCCAGTTCGTGCCCTCGACGAGCGGGGCGGTGGGGCGGGGTCCGTGGTCGTGATGGCCACGATGTCCACCCGGATAATGTTCGGACAAGATGTGCAGCGGAGTAGCCCCCGACCCACGATTGTGGACGTCGGCGGGCTGGAGTTGTCGGTGCGCTCGCGCCTCGTGTGACCGGGCGCTGTGCCGCTGCTTCATCTCGACCTCGATTTCATGATTGGCAGGATCATGTGGTATCTGCAAAGCAGAGACTGTCACCCAGTTGACCATGGAATGTCGGGCATTGCACGGTGATTTTCAACAATGTCCGGTTAACTGTGGCTGAAGTGCCGTTGAGGTGCGATGTTCCAGCCGCTGAGCGGCAGCATACGGGCAGTGCGGCGGCGTCGCCCTGGCGCGGGCACAATGGACAGCGGCGCATCCGGTGAATCGAGAGGGTTTATGACTTCGGGCGAGCAAACGGCGACGTCGTTCTACGAGGCGGTCGGCGGGGCGGAGACGTTCCGGCGGCTCGTCGCGACGTTCTATCGCGAGGTGGCCGCCGACGAGGTATTGCGCCCGCTCTATCCGGAGGAGGATCTCGGCCCGGCGGAGCGTCGTCTGCGGATGTTCCTCGAGCAGTATTGGGGCGGTCCGCGCACCTACTCCGACGAGCGCGGCCACCCGCGCCTGCGCATGCGGCACATGCCGTTCACCATCGGACCGATCGAGCGTGACGCGTGGCTGCGCTGCATGCGTATCGCGGTCGCCGAGATCGAGCCGGAAACCCTGGACGAGGAGCACCGCACAGCGCTGCTCGACTATCTGGAGATGGCGGCCAACTCTTTGGTGAATGCCCCGTTCTGACAACGCGTTCACCTCTGGGCCGACCACCTCTGTGAAAAATGTGTTTTCTACCGCGTTGAGGTGGCGGTGAATTCGCTGATGAACCACGGGTGACGGGAACCTTGCGCGTGAGAGACGATGTGGGGCGAGGTTTTTCGTCTCTATGGCTAAGGTGCTGAATGTTTGCCCGTCATCTGTGGCCGCGCGTCGCCTGAAGGCTTTCGCCGCAGAACTTTGGCACTATTGCGGGTGTGAGTGATGCACCAGCCGTAACGGCGCCGGTGGATCGCACCACGCAGTCGTGGTGGCGGTCGGCCGTGTTCTACCAGGTTTATCCCAGATCCTTCGCGGACTCGGGCGCAGACGGGGTCGGTGATCTCGGCGGAGTCAGGGACAAGCTCGGCTATCTCGAACTGCTCGGCGTCGACGCGCTGTGGATCTGCCCGGTGATGCGGTCGCCGATGGCCGACGGTGGCTACGACGTTGCGGACCCGCGCGACATCGATCAGCTCTTCGGCGGGCTCGCCGCGATGGACGCCCTGATCGCGGAGGCGCATGCCCGTCGGATCAGGGTCACCATGGACCTGGTGCCCAACCACACCAGCGACCAGCATCCGTGGTTCCGCGCGGCGCTGGCGGCGGCGCCCGGCAGTCCGGAACGTGACCGGTACATCTTCCGCGACGGCCGTGGGCCCGGTGGCGCCGAGCCGCCGAACAACTGGCCGAGCATCTTCGGCGGACCCGCCTGGACCAGGATCACCGAGCCCGACGGCACGCCCGGCCAGTGGTACCTGCACATCTTCGCCCGCGAGCAGCCCGACCTGAACTGGTCGAATCCCGAGGTCGCCGCCGATTTCGAGCAGACACTGCGGTTCTGGCTCGAGCGCGGCGTGGACGGGTTCCGGATCGACGTCGCACACGGCATGGCCAAGCCGGACGGCTTGCCCGACATGCCCCAATTGAGCGTCTCGGCCTTGCTCGCGCACGACGACAGCGACCCGCGGTTCAACAATCCGGCCGTCCACGACATCCACCGCCGGATCCGCAAGGTCGTCGACGAGTATCCGGACGCGGTGCTCATCGGTGAAGTGTGGGTGAACGACAACACCCGCTTCGGCGAGTACGTGCGCGCCGACGAACTGCACTTGGCCTTCAACTTCCGTCTCGCCGAATCGGCGTTCGAAGCCGAGGCGGTGCGCGACGCGATCGACAACTCGCTCGCCGCCGTCGCACCGGTCTTCGCCGTGCCCACCTGGACGCTGTCCAATCACGACATCGAGCGCGAGGTCACCCGGTACGGCGGCGGCGCGCTCGGCGTCGCGCGGGCGCGGGCGATGATCCTGCTGGAGCTCGCGCTGCCCGGCGCGGTGTTCATCTACAACGGCTCCGAGCTGGGGCTGCCCAACGTCGACGACCTCCCCGACCACGTGTTGCAGGACCCGGTGTGGGAGCGCTCCGGGCACACGCAGCGCGGCCGCGACGGTTGCCGGGTGCCGCTGCCCTGGGAAGGCGCCGCGCCGCCGTTCGGGTTCACCACCGCGACGCCGTGGCTGCCGATCCCGCCCGAATGGGCGCCGCTGACCGTCGAGGCGCAACTCGAGGAGCTGGGGTCGACGCTGTCGCTGTATCGACTGGCGATCGAACTGCGGGCACAGCGGCCGGAGTTCGCGGGGGACCGGATCGAGTGGTACGGCAGCCCCCAGGGGTGTCTGGCGTTCCGCAGGCCGGGTGGGCTGGTCTGCGTGCTCAACGCCTCCGACGCTCCCATCCAGCTACCGCCGGGAGACGTGCTGCTGGCCAGTGCGCCGACCGAGGGCGGGCAGCTGCCGCCGAACGCGTCGGCCTGGTTGGTCTGAGGCGCTCGGTGAAGTCCCAGCTCGGGCCGGGTGCAGCCGACACGGACGGCGGCCCGGCGCTACCGGACGGAGAACTACTACAGAGGATCGTCTACCTTTGATCCGTGAGCATTCTCGAGACAGTGCTGATCTTCGTCGGCATTCCACTGGTGATCTACGGCGTAATCGCCGGATTGTCGTTTCTCGGTAAGCCACTGCCTGGCGAGAAGCCGGTCCACTTCGCCCTCGGTCAGGAGTGGACCCAGCCGCCGGTGCTGTGGAGTGCCACCGAAGAGGTGATCGGCTCGGGTCACCACTTTCCGGAAACGCCGCATGGACAGCAGCATGCGGCCATCGAGTCCACCGAGGTGGAGCTGATCGGAGGACGGGCAAGTGGCAGGTTCTAAGTGGCCCGCGGTGGTCGAAGCCGAGTTGCCGCACGGATACGCGATCACCAGCAGCGGGCGCGTCTCTGGCGTGCACGAGGCGGGCGATGTGTTCAAGGAAGCGCCGTTCAACGATGAAGAGCGGCTCACCATGGACAACGTGCTCACCGAGGCGACCCGCGCGACCAAGGTGCGCTTCACCGTCTACATCGGCGATCTGGGTGCCGATCCGGCCGCAGGCGCGGACGCGATCTTCCCCGGCACGCCCGAGGCGGAGCGTTCGGTGCTCATCGCCGTCTCGCCGAACGAGAAGGCGATCGAGGTTCGCTCGGGCCGGGACGTCGCCGACCGGGCGAACGATCGCGTCTGCCAGCTCGGCGTCACCGCCGCGCTGAGCTCGTTCCGGCAGGGCCAGCTGATCGACGGCGTGGTCTCCGCCGTCCGCGTGATGGCCGCCGCCATCGGGCGGTAATCTCCGCCGGCGCCTGCGGCGCTGGATGTTCCCGGCGCGTCCACCCGATCACCGGGTGGACGCGCCGGTTTCGTTCTTACGGCTGTGCGTCGAAGGCGCGGGCGCGCAGCGAGCGCTCGATGCCCGCCTTGCCTTCGCTGACCAGGCGGCGCAGCGCCGGAGGGTGGTCGCCGGCGAGGAACTTGTCCGCGACGGCCACCGCGTCCTCGCTGATCGCCCAGTGCGGGTAGAGGCCGACCACCACGGTCTGGGCGACCTCGCTGGAGCGACGCTCCCAGACGCCGGGGACCTCGGCGAAGTACCGTTCCACGTACGAGGTGAGCAGCTCATCTTGCCCAGCGGGCGCGAAGCCGCCGACGATCGAGCGGGCCGTGACGTTGGGCACCGAGTCGTCGCCCATCACCGTCGCCCACGCCTGCTCCTTCACCTCGGCGATCGGACGCGCCGTCGCCGCGGCGGCCGCCTGCCGCTTGCCCGCCGCGGTGGGATCGTTGGACAACTCCTGGTCGATGACCGGCGTATCGAGCCCCTCGGCATCGATCTCGCCCGCCGCCGCGAGCGCGGCCACG
This sequence comes from Nocardia asteroides, assembly GCA_019930625.1. Classification (NCBI taxonomy): domain Bacteria; kingdom Bacillati; phylum Actinomycetota; class Actinomycetes; order Mycobacteriales; family Nocardiaceae; genus Nocardia; species Nocardia asteroides. The sequence continues at coordinate 340,416 of CP082844.1, read as the reverse complement.
ATCCGCCAGCGCAGGTCGGTGTCGACCACCAGGCCCGGCAGCCCGACCTTCGCCGGATCACCGTCGAGCAGTTCGCGCAGTACCTCGGTGTGCCAGGCCGACAGCTTCGCGCCGGTCAGCGCGTTGACGAAGGCCAACTGGTGGTCGGAGCCCGGCTCGGCTTCGCGCGCCAGCTCGAGCAGCCGGTTCGCGTACTCCGGCCAGCCGGTGGTGGCGGCCCACTCCGGATCGGCGTAGCTGCCCAAGGTGGTGTTGGCCTGCATGAGAAGCCGCTGCACCACGCCGATCTCGGTCTCGGCGCCGACGCCCCGCCCGACCAGCGCGACGAAATCGCGGGCGCGGAACTCGGCCTGACGGGTCATCTCCCAGGCCGCCGACCAGGCCAGCGTGCGCGGCAGCGGCTGCGCGATGTCGGCGATGCGGTTGACCAGCACGTCGAGCGAATCGGCGTCCAACCGGATCGAGCAGTAGGTCAGGTCGTCGTCGTTGACCAGCACGAACTGGCCGCGGGGAACGCCGATCAGTTCGGGCACCTCGGTGCGTTCGGCGGCATCGAGATCGAGTTCGACCCGCTTGATGCGAACCAGCTTCCCGTCCTGGTCGTCGTACACGCCGACGGCGAGGCGGTGCACGCGCCGCTCGCCCGCGCCCGGCTGGGCACCCTCCTGCACCACCGCGAACGAGCTGAACCTGCCTTCGGCGTCCACCTCGAAGTCCGGGCGCAAAATGTTCAAGCCGGTGGTCTTGAGCCACTGCGCGCCCCAGGTGGACAGATCGCGTCCGGACGACTTCTCCAACGCCGACAGCAGATCGTCGAAGGTGGCGTTGCCGTAGGCGTGGTCGGCGAAGTACGCGCGCAGGCCGGCCAGGAACGGCTCCAGACCGACGTAGGCGACGAGCTGCTTCAGCACACTGGCGCCCTTGGCGTAGGTGATGCCGTCGAAGTTCACCTCGACCGCGGCGAGATCGGGAATGTCCGCCGCGATCGGGTGGGTGGACGGCAGCTGGTCCTGCCGATAGGCCCAGGACTTCTCCACGTTCGCGAACGTGGTCCAGGCGTTGGTGTACTCGGTCGCCTCGGACTGGCACAGCACCGACGCGAAGGTGGCGAACGACTCGTTCAGCCACAGGTCGTCCCACCACTTCATGGTGACCAGGTCGCCGAACCACATGTGCGCCATCTCGTGCAGCACGGTCTCGGCGCGGCGCTCGTAGGAGGCCCGGGTGACCTTGGACCGGAAGACGTAATCCTCCAGGAAGGTCACCGCGCCGGCGTTCTCCATCGCGCCCGCGTTGAACTCTGGGACGAACAGCTGGTCGTACTTGCCGAACGCGTACGGGACGCCGAAGTTGCGGTGGTAGAAGCCGAAACCCTGCTTGGTCTCGGTGAACAGTCGTTCGGCGTCCATGTGCTCGGCCAGCGAGGCGCGGCAGTAGATGCCCAGCGGGATGCTGCCGTGCTCGTCGGTGTAGACGTCGGTCCACTGCGCGTACGGGCCGGCGATGAGCGCGACCAGGTAGGTGCTCATCTTCGGGGTGGTGCGGAAGACGTGCTTGCCCGGCTCCGGCGCGAGCGTTTCCACGACGGCGGCGTTGGAGACGACCTGCCAGTCGGCCGGGGCGGTGACGGCGAGGTCGAAGGTGGCCTTCAGGTCCGGTTGGTCGAAGCAGGCGAACATCCGCTTGGCGTCGGCGGTCTCGAACTGCGAGTACAGGTAGACGGCGTCGTCGGCCGGATCGACGAACCGGTGCAGGCCCTCTCCGGTGTGTGAGTACTCGCAGTCGGCCTCCACCACCAGCTCGTTGCGCTCGGCCAGGTCGGTCAGCGTGATCCCGGTCGACTCGTCGTATCCGGAAACGTCCAGGGCGGTGCCGTTGAGCACCGCCGAGCGCACGCTACGGGCCACGATGTCGATGAACGTGCTCGCGCCCGGCGTAGCGGTGAAGGTCACGGTGCTGCGGGAGAAGAAGGTCTGCTCGCCCGGTTTGCCCGCCCCGTCGGTCAGATCCAGCTCGACGCGGTAGTTCTCGACCGCTACCGTGGCGGCGCGTTCGATCGCCTGGTCGCGAGTGAGGTTGGGTGCGGACATAAGGCTCCTTCGTGGTCGAAGAACTGGCACGGGCGACACCCACAATGCCACCTCGGTGTGGCAGGTCGCGCGGGACTTTCCCGACCAACCCTAGTGATGCGGACGGCGCGACGGCCACGGCCGGACAGCGGCGGTATTGTGCCTGGTGCAGCGCAGGTTCACCACCACGGATTCGGAGGCTCGACGTTGAAGCATGTGCACGCCGGGAAGGTGCGTGACCTGTACGAGGACGGCGACACGCTGCTGCTGGTCGCTTCCGACCGGGTGTCGGTGTACGACGTGGTGCTGCCGACGCCGATCCCCGAGAAAGGCGCCCTGCTGACCCAGCTGTCGAACTGGTGGTTCGAGTTCTTCACCGACGTGCCCAACCACGTCGTCTCCGCCACCGACGTGCCCGCCGAGTTCGCGGGCCGCGGCATCCGGGTCAAACCGCTGAAGATGGTCGGGGTGGAATGCATCGCGCGCGGCTACCTGACCGGTTCCGGGCTGGTGGAATACCGGCGGACGGGCTCGGTGTCCGGGGTCGCGCTGCCGCCCGGGCTGCGCGAGGGCGACAAGCTGCCGGAACCGATCTTCACCCCGACCACCAAAGCGTCCGAGGGGCACGACGAGTCGATCACCTTCGCGGACGTGGCGCACCAAGAGGGGCGCGAGGTCACCGAACGACTGCGCGAACTGACCCTGCACATCTATGCCCGCGGTGCTGCGCACGCCGCAGAACGCGGCGTCATCGTCGCCGACACCAAAGTCGAGTTCGGTTGGGACGGTGACGTTCTCACCCTCGGTGACGAAGTGCTCACTTCGGATTCCTCGCGTTTCTGGCCCGCCGACGAGTGGGAGCCGGGCCGGCCGCAGCGCTCGTTCGACAAGCAGTTCGTCCGCGACTGGTCCACCTCCACCGGCTGGGACAAGGAGCCGCCCGGCCCGCAGATCCCGGCCGATGTGGTCGAGGCGACGCACCAGAAGTACGTGGAAGCCTACGAACTCCTCACCGGCCGGACCTGGGCGGGCGTGTCGAGGTAGCGGTCAGTCCGCCAGTCGCTCGGCCAGCCGTTCCAAACAGGGCCGCTGGCCCGCGACCAGCTTGTCGCGTGCGGTGGCCGGGTCGAACCACTCGGCGCGATCGATCTCGGGGAACTGCGTGAACCGTCCGGAGCGCGGCGGCCACTCCAGCTGAAAGGTTCCCGGCACCACGGCGGCGGGATCGAGATCGCCTTCGACGGCCCAGACGGTGAGGACCTTCTTGCCCGCGCCGCTTCCGTAGCGCACCTCACCCAGCGGCAGCCACGTACCGTCCGGGACCGGCAGTCCCAGTTCCTCGGTGAACTCGCGGCTCGCCGCGGACCGTGCGTCCTCCGCGTCCGGCTCGTACTCGCCTTTCGGAATCGACCACGCGCCCGCGTCTTTTCGCGCCCAGAAGGGGCCGCCCATGTGCCCGAGCAGCACCTCGACGGCGCCGTCCGAGTCGCGGCGGAAGAGCAGGACTCCGGCGCTGTGTTTGTCTGCCATACGCGTAGTCTGCCTGGTCGCCGCCGTTCAGGGGCACGTCTCGTCCACTGCTGCGCGGCGCGTGCTCGTACGAACGCGCCGCCATCGCCCCGCGTACTGTCGCGCGCGAGGCGCGCTCGCCGCATGGACTGGCGAACATCGCCGCATGAACTGGCGACATCGCCTCCCGAGGCGAGAGGTCGAGCGTAGAGGCGCGAGGCCGGAGCAGCCTTCCGGAACTACCGGACGAGATCCGTACGAGCGTGTCGCAGCCGTGCGGCGCGGATGGTGAGGTAGTCGCGTTCTGGGGTGCTCGTCGTGCGGGCCGCGGCCTTGGCATAACAGGCGACGGCCGCATCGATGTCGCCCGCCATCTCGTGCAGATGGCCGCGCACGGCGTCGAGCCGATGCGTGCCCGCCAGCCGGTCGTCGAGCGTGGCGGCCAGCGCGAGACCGGCTTCCGGTCCCGACACCATCGCCGTCGCCACCGCCCGGTTGAGCGTCACCATCGGACTGTCCGAGAGTCGCTCGAGCCGGTCGTACAGCGCCAGGATCTTGGTCCACTCGGTGTCCTCGGCGCGGGTGGCCTGGGCGTGCAGGACCGCTATGGCGGCTTGGATCTGATACTGCCCGCGCAGGCCCTGCGCCAGCGTGCCGGTGATGAGGGCCGTCCCTTCGGTGATCAGCCCGCGATCCCACAGCTCGCGGTTCTGTTCGGCCAGCGGGATCAGCTCGCCGTGCGCTCCGGTGCGTGCCGCGCGCCGGGCATCGGTGAGCAGCATCAGCGCGAGCAACCCGGTGACTTCGGGGTCCGCGGGCAACAGCCGGTGCACCGCCCTGGTGAGCCGGATCGCCTCGTCGGACAGATCGGTGCGCTGCAAGTCGGGCCCCGAACTGCTGGTATGTCCTTCGCTGAAGATCAGGTACAGCACGTGCAGCACCGCGCCGAGCCGCTCGCGCCACCGCTCGTCACCCGGTTGCGCGAAGGGGCGCTCCACCGTGGCCAGCTTCTTCTTCGCCCGCGTGATCCGTTGCGCCATCGTCGCTTCCGGCAGCAGGAAGGCGCGGGCGATCTGTTCGGTGCCGAGCCCGCCCACCGCGCGCAGCGTCAGCGCTATGGCCGCGGCAGGCGACAGCGCCGGGTGGCAGCACAGGAACAGCATGGTGAGCGTGTCGTCGTGGTCCACAGGGACGGCGTCGGTCACCTCGCGATCGAAGGCGGTGGTCTCCCTGCGCCGCCGCGCGACTTCCGCGCGCACGGCGTCGGCCATGCGCCGCTGCGCGACCTGGATCAGCCAGGCCCGCGGATTGTCCGGCAGGCCTTGCCGCGGCCATTGCGTCGCGGCCGCGAGCAGCGCCTCCTGCAGTGCGTCTTCGGCGGTGTCGAAGTCGCCGAAGCGGCGGACGAGCGTTCCGAGGACCTGCGGCGCCAGCGCGCGCAGCAGGTCCTCGGTGCTCGCCGGGAGCGGTGTGTCGTCGGGCACCGCACGCCGGTCGCTCATTGCTCGGTGGCGGGGGCGCCCATCACCGCGCGAACTTCGATGTACTCGCCTATCGGTGCACCGCCGGGGCCGGGGGCGGCGGAGGCCTGCGCGGCGATCTCGTAGGCCCGTTCGGGGCTGTCCACGTCGACGATCCAGTACCCCGCCAAGAATTCCTTGGTCTCCGGGAAAGGCCCGTCGGTGACCACCGGGGCCGACCGGCCGTCCGAACTGACGATCCGCGCGTCCTCCGGCCCGGCCAGCCCCTGTGCCTCCACCAACTCGCCCGCCTCGGCCAGTTGCGCACCCAGTGCGCGCTGGAAGTCTATGTGCGCCTGGATCTCTTCCGGGGACCATTCGTTGATCGGTGTGTCGCAGTACGCGGTGCGCCCGTAGGTCTTCAGCAGCATGTACTTCACGATTCGTTTCCTCTCCTGCGGCATTGGGCCGTATCGAGCGCCTCGGTGGCGCTCGCGAAGAGGTCGGAGCCCAGCGCGTGGATCCGACATGTCTTTCCGGTGATCCACATCACAGTTGCGTCGTGGTGTCGGCCAACTGATCCGGGTCGACCGGTTCGCCCGCGAGGATCAATTCCTTGATCCGGTCGGTCACGTCCCAGACGTTGACGTTCATCCCGGCGCGCACGCGGTTGTCCGAGTCCAGCCAGAACGCCACGAATTCGCGAGCCGCCGTGTCGCCGCGCACGACGACCCTGGCGTAGTCGCCCGGCGTGGTGAAGCCGGTGTACTCCATGCCCAGGTCGTACTGGTCGGTGAAGAAGTAGGGCAGCCGGTCGTAAGCGGCCTGCTCACCGAGCATGGTCGCGGCCGCGACCGCTGGTTGATTGAGCGCGTTCGCCCAGTGCTCCACCCGGATGCGCCTGCCGAGGACCGGGTGCTGGTGCGCGGCGATGTCGCCGACCGCGACGATGTCCGGATCGCTGGTGATAAGGCGCTCGTCGACGAGCACGCCGTCTTCCACGGCGAGCCCGGCATCGGCGGCCAGATCGACGTTCGGCCGCGCGCCGACGGCGACCAGCACCGCGTCGGCTTCGATCGTGCTGCCGTCGGCGAGCCGGACACCGTTGGCCACCTCGGTCGCGATGGCATCTTCGGTGGTGATCGCCTCGACCTGGGCCTCGAACCGGAAGTCGACACCGTTGGCCCGGTGCAGGTCGGCGAACACCCGGCCCATCTCCGGGCCGAGCACCGCCCGCAGTGGCAAGTCGGCGCGTTCGACGATGGTGACCTCGACGCCCGCCGCCCGAGCCGCCGCGGTGACCTCCAAGCCGATCCAGCCCGCTCCGATGACGACGATCCGGCGCGCGCTGCCGAACAACTCGATCAACGTGTCGGAGTCCTCGATGGTCCGCAGCGTGTACACGTTCGGCGCGTCGGCGCCGGGAACGGACAGTGTGCGCGGCGTCGAACCGGTGGCGAGCGCCAGCTTGTCGTAGGGCAGTGTGGAGCCGTCGGGCAGGGTGATCGTCTTCGCCGCGGGGTCGAGGCCGGTGACGGTGGTGCCGAGGCGGACTTCGACGTGGTGGTCGCGGTACCACTGCGGGGGAGCGACGAGGAATTCGGTGAACGACTTCTTGCCCGCGAGGTGGTCCTTCGACAGCGGCGGCCGGTCGTAGGGCAAGTGCTCCTCGGCGCTGATCAGCGTCACGCTGCCGGGGAAGTCCTTGGCTCGCAACGTTTCCGCGATCTTGGCCGCGCCCAGTCCGCCGCCGACGATGACGAAACGCTGGTCAGAACTCATAGCGGACTCCTTACTCCGAAGGGAACCAGGCTCCTGCCGCCCAACCCTACTGGCAGCCGTGGCGGCGGCTCGGGAAAACGGCGCGCCGGGTGGGAACGAATCGCCGGCCGCCGTGGTTGCTCGGTAGGGCGGCGAGCGTGTGCGCGCCGTCCGTCCGCGTGCGATCGAGAGGAAGCCGCTTGTGACCGAGAAAGCCGCCAAGGACGTCGCCGATTTCTGGTTCGACCCGTTGTGCCCCTGGTGCTGGATCACGTCCCGCTGGATCCTCGAGGTTCAGCAGGTGCGCGACATCGAAGCCCGCTTCCACGTGATGAGCCTGGCGGTGCTGAACGAGGGCAAGGACGTGCCCGAGCAGTACCAGGAACTGCTCGACACGGGCTGGGGACCGGTCCGCGTCGCGATCGCGGCGGCGCGGGAGCACGGCGACAAGGTGCTGTTGCCCTTGTACACCGCGATGGGCACCCGCATCCACAACCGGCGCGCCGAGTACGAACGCGACAGCAGCAAGGAGTCCCTCGCCGCGGTGATCGCCGACTCGCTGGCGGAGGTAGGCCTGCCCGCCGAACTGGCCGCGGCCGCGGAGAGCGCCGACTACGACGAGGCGCTGCGCGAGAGTCACCACGCGGGCATGGACAAGGTGGGCCCGGACGTGGGCACCCCGACCATCCACATCAACGGCACCGCGTTCTTCGGTCCGGTCCTGTCCCGGATTCCGCGTGGCGAGGAGGCGGGCAAGGTCTGGGACGGCGCGGTGGCGCTGGCCTCTTATCCGCACTTCTTCGAGCTGAAGCGCACGCGGACCGAAGACCCGTCGTTCGACTGAGCGCCGGACGGCGACCGCCCCAGTCAGAGCACGGACTTCGGCGGGCTCGCCGGCGCCTGACCGTAGGAAGTGGGATAACCACCCGCGGGCGCGCCTGCGCCCGCGGGTGGTTCCGGGCGCAGGAACATTTTTCCGTGCCTGCTGCGATCGCGCAGCGCCCACATCCGCCAGGTGAGTACCGGGTGGCTGGACAGGGCGTTCACCATCCAGACGAAGAAGCCCTTCTCGAGAGCTGCCCGATCGGCCATCTCGTCGAAGCCGACCAGCCGATTCATGTACTTGCCCGCGGCGAGGGTGCCCATGGCGGCGGGCGCTCCGGTGTGCCGGTTGCAGTAGCCGTGGTTGTCGGCGGTGTACTCCTGCGCGCGGATCAGGCTGCTGCCGATGATCGGCAGGAACGGCACCAGGAACATGCCCAGTTGCCGCCAATACGAGGTGTGCCCGGCCGCGATGTGGCCCACCTCGTGGCCGATGATGAAGGCCAACGCGTCGGGTTCGCGGGCGGCGCCGCCGATCTCGAACAGGTCGCTGTAGACCACCACATAGCGCCGGAAGCCGTGTCCGCTGGCGAACGCGTTGATCTGGCCGTTGCCGAGCACCACGTACGCGTCCGGCACCTTCGCCATGCCGAAGCGAGCGGCGGCGTCCACCACCAACTGGTAGCCCTCGGGGAACTGGGTCGGCGACATCTTCACGCCGTTCACCCGCTGACTGGCGTAATTGACGCCGCGGCCGAACCACAGCAGCAGCGGGGCGGCCGCGAAGGCCACGACGTACTGGTCGAAGTTGCCGGTGGCCAACAGCACCAGCGCGATCACATACGCGAACACCGTGAGCACCACCACGATGACGAGCATGGGGATCTCCCAGCTGTGCCGGGCGGGCATGCCGAACGGTGACAGCCCCCGCGGCTGCCGCTGCGGCGGCATCGCGGGCGGCACCGGGGCGCCGGGGTGGGAGCCGTACGGAGCCGGAGACGAGGGTGCGGCCGGATACGAGCCCGAGGTGTACGGCTGGCCGTAGGGCGCGGCAGGTGTCTGCGGAGCCGGGGCCCACCCACCGTGCGGGGCATACGGATCGGTCTGTGGGCCCGCCTGGTCGGGTGGCTGGGGTTCGAACGGCTGCATGGGATGAACTCTATTCAGTTGCCGGGAACGGGGTCGGTGCGTCGCCGTGTCGCCGGGCCCATGGCGCGAACACAACTGGCGTATCAGCCGATTCGCGCAGGCAGACCGCAGTGTCAATCGCCGGGGATGCCCTCTTGGCCGTCCCCTCCCGGCCGCCTGACACAATGCCTGCCATGCGCGTTTACCTGGGTGCCGACCATGCCGGTTTCGAACTGAAGAATCACGTCAAAGCCCACTTGGAGCAGGCGGGCCACGAGGTCGTCGACTGCGGCGCGCTCGAATACGACGCTCTCGACGACTACCCCGCGTTCTGCATCGAGGCGGCCCGCCGCACCGTCGCCGACCCGGGCAGCCTCGGCCTGGTGTTCGGCGGCAGCGGCAACGGCGAGCAGATCGCCGCGAACAAGGTGCCCGGCGCCCGCTGCGCGCTGGCCTGGAGCGTCGAGACCGCCAAGCTGGCCCGCGAGCACAACAACGCGCAGCTGATCGGCATCGGCGGCCGGATGCACTCCACCGAGGAGGCGCTGGCCATCGTGGACGCGTTCGTGACCACCGCGTGGTCGGACGAGGAGCGCCACCAGCGTCGCATCGACATCCTCGCCGAGTACGAGAAGACCGGCGTCGCCCCGGAAGTCCCCGCGTACTGAGCCGACCGGGGTCGTAACCGGCTGTGCCGGAAGGACATACGCTGCACCGCCTCGCGCGGCTGCATCAGCGTCGCCTCGCGGGCGGTGTGGTGCGCGTATCGAGCCCGCAGGGCAAGTTCGCCGCGGGCGCGGCCCGGGTGGACGGCCAGGTGCTGACCAGGTCCGAGGCGTGGGGCAAACACTTGCTGCACCACTACGAGTCGGGACTGGTCGTGCACGTGCATCTCGGCCTCTACGGCACGTTCACCGAATCCGGGCTGCCGATGGGGGAGCCGGTCGGGCAGGTTCGGATGCGCATGTTCGGGGAACCGGACGGCCAGCCGGGTTTCGGCGCCGACCTGCGCGGGCCCACCGCGTGCGAGATCCTGCTCCCGCCGGAGGTCGCCGCGCTCACCGCCCGGCTCGGCCCGGATCCCCTGCGGCGCGGCGCCGATACCGACCGGGCATGGCAGCGCATCCATCGCTCCCGCAGACCGATCGGCGCGCTCCTGATGGACCAGCAGGTGGTCGCCGGGGTCGGGAACGTCTACCGCGCGGAACTGTTGTTCCGCCATGGGATTTCGCCGCATCGCCCCGGCGCGGATCTGTCCGCGGGCGAATGGGCGCAGATGTGGACCGATCTCGTCGCGCTGATGCGGGTGGGGGTACGCGTCGGAAAGATGGTCGTGGTGCGCCCCGAACACGATCACGGCGAGCCTTCCTACGCCCCGGACCGTCCGCGCACCTATGTCTACCGCCGTCAAGGCGAGCCCTGCAGGCTGTGCGGAACGCCGATCGCCCATCAGGTGATGCAGGCCCGGAATCTCTTCTGGTGCCCCACCTGTCAACCCGGGTGAGCTCGCCGGATCGCCGTGCCTGTCAGCCCGCGACAGCGGTGTCGATGTCCGGCTCGTCCGCGAGGGCGAAGCGGCGACCACCGGCCGTCTTCGCGGAATACATCGCGCGGTCGGCGCGGCGGAGCAGATCGGTGAAATCGAACGGGCTGCCCGGCGGGTTGTAGGCGGTGCCGACGCTGGCCGACACCGGAACCGGCCCCGCCGAGGACCAGACCGGGTCGCGCAGTGCGGCCACGATCCGGTGTGCGAGGTCACCGAGGTTGTTGCGGTGCGGATTGGTCGCGAGCACGAACTCGTCGCCGCCGTACCGGCAGATCACCGTGTCCGGCGGGCAGGCTTCGCGCAGCCTGACCGCCAGTTCGACCAGCACCTCGTCACCGATCGCGTGCCCGTATCCGTCGTTGATCTGCTTGAACCGGTCCAGGTCGATCAGCAGCAGTCCGACGCCGCGGGTCGGGTCGGTGGCCATCATGCGCACCTTGTCCTGCAGCAGCGTCCGGTTGGCCAGGTCGGTGAGCGCGTCATGAGTGGCCTCGTGGCGCAGCCGGTGCTGCAACGCGGCGATCTCCTGCACCCGCAGCGACACCTTCGCCGACAGGTTCTGTTCTTGCTGCGCGAGGGCTCGCTCCTGCAGTGCCTGGGCGTAACTGTCGATGGCCTGACTGGCGATGAACGGCCAGCGCGTGGCCACCAGGGAGCCGGGCGGGCCGGACGGAAAACCGAGCAGCCAGCGCGTGGCCTGCGCCAGCATCCGGATCCGGTCGAAGGGAGCCTCGGCGAGCCGGGCGCCGAGCATTCGCGCTTCGAGCACGGGGAACGGCTCGGACGCGGCGAGGGTGAGCAGGCGCTGGACGATCTCGATCAGGACCGGTTCCAGCTGATGGGGCGCCGCGCCCGACCCGGGCTCGGCGCAGACCGCCCGTGCCCAGGCGCGGGCCATGGTGGCTACCGGGGGCTCGATGCCGGTCGACATCGGACTCACCCGGTGTGAGCGACGTCGGTACCCAGATGCGCTGTACTCACACAGGCGCCGGCGTCACCCTGATCGTTCCCACTGCTACGCGGTTGTGTCCACCTGGTTCGGCGCACGCTCACCGCCCCCTTTCCAGATACCCCCGTCCGGCAAAAAGGATCCTAGCAAGCCACTCGGCATCGAAAAGCGATGATTTGCAACGTGTTCTCGATGCCTCGCGAAAAGCGATCGGGTACGTGTTCGTTCCCGTCGCGTAGGTGTTACACCCGATTGTCGTTCGCTGCAAAATCGCGCCGCGACGCGCTGACGACACGCTGTAGGAGGTGTGCGGACAGTGATGCGCGCGCCACGGGGGTGGTCCGGGCAGGCCCCGTGGCGCCGGTGTCACGAGAATCTGTTCTCGCACGCGACGTCCTCGTCTTCCGTTCGGAGTTCCGAGCCGATGTCCTGGGCGTTCCAGGGTAGATGGTCGTCTACTCGCGGTCTTCCCTGCCGTGGGGCTCGGGTGGCAGCGTGCGCTGGGGCGAGCCGAGACGCCGCAGCTCGCATCGGTCGACCGCGTGGTGTACGGCCGGGGAGTGTGCGCGCCGGCCGGTCGCGGCGGCGTCGCGGCCGGAGCCGGGGTTGCCGTGTCGTGAGCCGACGATTCGAGGGGTGGACTCGTTCTCGGCGCGCATCGCACCGGTTGGCTCCCGGTGTCGTGGCCGTGGCTCCCCGGCACGCCGAGCGTGTCGGCAGTGACGGCGAGTCGTGCGGTCCTCATCGGAATTCCCTCGAGCGAAGTTCCTGGCGTGAACAGGTGGCGGGTGAGCCACGTTTCCCCGGCCGGGGCCAGCGTGTCACTCGAGTTTCGCCCACCGCAATCCGACACGCCAGAGTTTCAATGAAAAATAACCTCTAAAATTTTTCCCCAGCGTGCCGCCGCGTCCGGTCGGGCGAGCCGTGCCACACTGGGTGTGGCAACCGCGGAGCGCTCCGACGGGCAACCTGCGAGATCTCGCTGCGCGGGGGCCTGATTGGCGTTTCGCAAGCCGGGTTCGGTACAGTCGGATCGCACACGACATCGTGGCGATCCCATCGGTGTCGTATGCCTGCGGGTGTAGTTCAATGGTAGAACCTCAGCCTTCCAAGCTGATGGTGCGGGTTCGATTCCCGTCACCCGCTCCACGGAGCATTCATCCTCGTCGGCGGCCGCCCCGCCGCCGCGAGGGCCACGGGGTGTAGCGCAGCTTGGTAGCGCATCCGCTTTGGGAGCGGAGGGTCGCAGGTTCAAATCCTGTCACCCCGACCATCGTTCGGGGGTGGGGTTCGCGCTCGGCTTTCGTCCGGCGTCGTCAGTAGTGCCGAACGCTTCGGCCTCTTCGATGCTCGGAGCGGTAGGCGTAGGTGTGCCAGCGCGTTTCGCGGGCGGGAAGGCGGAACGGGGTGCACGGAGTCGACGCGGCGGTGTCGCCTCCGGCTGAGCCTGTGGGGCCTGCCGCTGGGCATCTCATGGCAACTCTTCGGCACAGGCCATGCGTAGGTGGGTTCGGCCATTCGCCGGGCGCGTTGTGTTCGACGAACCGAGCCGGGCTACCGCACATTCCTCGCCGCGCTGCCGGAATGACGTGAACAGGATTGTCTACGTAAGTATTCGACAGGGCGGTAGGGAAATACGAGAACGGTCGAAGGTATCCGAAGTTCGTGGCCGCGGCGTCACTGCTCGACTTGGGCCTGCGGGCTGGAGGCCACCGAGGGCGGCGGCAGCTCGGAGTGCCGGGCGAAAGCCTGATCGATGAGCTCGGAAGCGGCGCGGGTGACGATCAAGCGAGCGATCGCCAGGTCGGTCTCCAGCTTGGTGCGATCCCGGGGAGTCCGGCCGGACTCCTCGTAGGTCTGCCCGGCCAGCCGGAAGAACAACTCGGTGGCGAAGCGGTCGGCGATGCGATCGCAATCGGCGCGCAGACGCTCGACCAACTGGAACGTGTCCTGCATCGGCAGCCCGGTGTCGGTGAGCCGGGTGGCAAGATCGCAGCAGCGCGGGTTCGTCACGCGGTAGGCCTCGAGCGGATCCTCGCTGGAGGCCAGCGCCTGCTTGGCGTAGTCGGGCAGCTCGGCGTAGCTGTCCTGTGGCTCGGTGGTGGCATCCGGGTCCGCTTCGGCCGCGTTCGCGTTCGCGTTCTTCACGCCGAGTACGTCGGCGAGCCCGTCGCCGCGATCCCAGGCCTCCAGCAACTCCCTGATGCCGTTGAGCTTCATGCCCCGCCCCAGCAGGCGGCTGATCGTTTGCAGCCGGTTGAGGTGGTCGGACCCGTAATACCCGATCCGCCCGCGCACCTCCGGCGAGGGCAGGAGACCTCGCTCGTGGTACACGCGGACGCTGCGCACGGTGGTCTCGGCTGCCCGCGCCAGTTCGTCGATCGTGAATTCAGAGTCTGCAGCCATGTTTAAAAGGAAACCATAGTCGGGCCCGCCTGGAAAATGGTCCGTTTCATAACGTGCCGTTAAAGACGGTAGCCAGGTGTTGCTCGGAGGTCAACGAGCCGTTACACAGCGGTACAAGATCTTGTGTGCTGGGCAACAGTGGGCTACCGTGGCGTAGACCAGCTTATCGCGGCTGGCTACCGGGGACTGTTGAGCAGCCCTGATGACCGTCCGATTCATGGGCCACGCACCTGCCACAGGTGTGTGCAAGGCATCCCCGGAGATGGCTATGAGCATTACGCGAACCCTTCCGATGGACACGAGATCCATTGCGCCAGCAAATATCTCGTCGATTCCGGCAAAGTCGAACCAGCGACCCCCGTGCGCAGACGTCCCTGACAACTGGGACATGGACACCGGGAATCCGGATGCCTGGCGAGCGGCGGTGCGCACCTGTCAGAGTTGCCCCCTGCTCGTGCAGTGCCGTCAGTTGGCACAGACGCTCACCACCCGCGGTGACGGTCCCCGCGCGATGATCTGGGCGGGCGTCGCCTACGACAACTCGGGCAGCGTCATCGAGAATCTCGACCGGCACCGCGCCGCTCCGATCGACCACAAGCGCCCGATGCGCATCATCCGCAACGGCTCACGTCCGCTGCGCACCGTGTCCACGCTTCCCGCGCCCCGCAGGCACATCGTGCTCGGGCAACCCCTGAAGCCGACCGGTACCGACGGTCTGTGACTATGCTGCGTGAACCTTTGCCGCCTAGTCCCTCGAACGGTGCGTAAGTCATGACACTGCTGGCCCTGGAGATCGGGTCCTCCACGTTCGCGGCGTGCCGAGTCGCCGACGACGTCGAGAAGGATGAGATCCGGAGGATCCCGATCCCCAGCTCCGGCGCGTGGGACCGTTGCCGGGACATCCTGCTCGAAGCCGCGGGTGGGGGCGAGGTCACTGCCCTCGGCATCGCCTCGGCGGGACCGATCGATATGGCGGCGGGTGTTGTCGCACCCGCGGACGTGCCCGAGTGGCGTGCGGGTTTCGCGATCGTGGACGCTGCGCGAAAGTTGTTTCCAACCGCAAAAATTCAGCTGGCGCTGGACGGAGTCTGCCTGGCGCTGGCCGAGCGGAGCCTCGGCGTCCTGAACACGGTGATGGACGCCATGGTGATCACCGTGTCCGACCGCATCAGTGGCGGAGTCGTCGTCGGCGGATTCACGGTGGTCGGGCGGACCGGCAACGCGGGACATGTCGGCCATGTTCTCGTTCCCGGTTTCGACGAACGCTGCGTATGCGGCGGGCGCGGCTGCCTGGAGGCCGTTTCCAGTGGGGCGTCGGCGGTGCGCTGGGCTCGGGAGCAGGGATGGACCGGCACCTCGGTATCCGACCTCGTAGAGGCCGGCCGTGCTGGTGACGCCATTCCCGCCGCTGCGCTCGGCCGAGCGGGTACGGCGCTCGGCCGAGCTGTCGCATCGGTAGCAGCGCTGCTCGACATGGACCTCGTCGTCATCGGCGGCTCGATGGCCGAAGGCGGTCCCGCCCTGTGGAAACCGCTGGGCGAGGCGGTCGCCACGCACGCCAGACTGAGCTATCTGCCGGGGTTGCGAGTCATTCCTTCCGAACTCGGCGATATCGCAGTGCTCGCGGGCGCCGGCGTGTTGGCGGCAAACATCGGAGCGTGACGCCGTTCGTACTTCCGGGGTATCCCGCCGCGAGAGAGGGATATAGCTAGCTGCAGGATTAGCTACGTGAATGCCATCTACCTCGTTTTCAGCCGCTGTTCGGGTCACTGCCGCAGGTTTGCGCTCGGTGTGCCGTCAGGTCGCGTGCCGGTCTCGGCCAGGTCGGCACTGAACTTAACGTGAACAAAATGAACATCCCCATGGTGTTCGATGAACGTGCTGCACACTTCATAGCAACGCGGCGTGTTCCTTAGGAGTTGATTGAGCCGCTGAACAACGGTACATTGCCTAGCGTCACATGTTGTCTCATCCGGGTTGGAGCGGATCCGGAGGAACGGCTGGGTACGGGCAAGTGCGAAGCGAAGTGGCGCAGTGATTCCATGGGTGACTATCGAGACGTTGGCGCCGGACGGCATGTCCGTGGCGTCGGTGGGGGATGCGCCGCGTGAGTTCGCCAGCTGGCAGCGGGTATTGCAGCGAACGCTGTCGAAAGCGCCCGTCCTGTACGACAAGCTAACGACTGCGGGATTGACGGAGGCGATTCACACCGCGCATGATCAAGCCAAGGATGTCGACCTGGTCATTCAAACGCGCGCTGGCAAGCACCAACTGCTCATCCGTCCGATCTTCGGACCGGCCGGTGACGTGCACGCTGTGCGGCTGTGGCTCGGCCCGGCGTCCGAACGGGTGCCCACCTTGCGCCCGGCGGTGGGCGCCATCTGGGACTTGAGTAGTCAGACAATCCAGCAACCGAGCGGTATCACGCGGCTGTCCGGCAGCGCCGCGGAACAGTACGTCCCGAGGCTGTCGATCGCGGAACTGTTCCACCGGGTGTCGAGCTTCGATCGGCATGCGGAGGTTCTCGATCTCCTCTACGACCCCAAGCCGGGTGACCGGATGCAGTTCGACACCACCGTGGTGCACGGGTTCGGCCGCCCGGCGCAGTGGCGGATCACGATTCGCGCCCGTGACGACGAGCGCACCCGCGGCGCCTGGTGGTTGATCGAGGATGTCACCTCGGAGAACGCACCGCCGGCGTGGCCGACCTTGGAGCGAATCGGGTTGCGCGAGGCGCATCGCCGGGCGGGAACGCACCTGGCCGTGGTGCAACTCGAGCGCACCAGCATCTCGCACTGGCTCACCGATCCCGCACCGTGGGTTCGTTGGGATTATCTCTTCCGGCCGGTCGACGTGTTCCATCCCGACGACCGTCCCCGGCTCGCGGAACTCGGCGAGCGGCTGCGATCCGGTGACAGCGCGGGCGTGACGCTGCGGGTGCTCAACTACGGCGGTGGTTACACGCCCACATCGCTACTGCTCTACCCCTATCCCGGGTACTCGAGCAGACAGCTGGCTATCGCGCAGCTGGTTCGCGCCGCCGATGACGTCCCGCTGCTGGAAACCCATCGCCAGGTACTGGAGTCACGGCAGCGCAGCGCGCCGATCGGCTATGACGAACAATTGCGGCATTGGCTCGCGGGGAGGATGAAAAGCAACCCCGCCTGCTGACGTTTGATTCCCATCGCTGGGAACTACCGGCCGGTTAAGAACGACTGTGCTCTCTACCATTTCGAGAGTGAGGACAGTGGTTCGTAGTCCGGCAGATTCTGGTGAGGCACTGCTTCGCCGGATGGCCGCACGCCGCCGTCGCGACAACATTGTGGTCGCCGTACTGGCGGTACTCGCCGTGCTCGGCGGCGGCCACGCTGTTCTCAGCGTCTTCGACACCCCCCCGCCTCCGCCGTCGGACGCTTCGACGACGGCAATTGTCGGGCGTGCCCAATTGGCGGGCTCTTTCGCCGAGCAGTTCGTCGTCACCTATCTGACCGCCGTTGCGGGGCAACAGGATCGGATCGGCGAATTCGTGGGCTCCAACCAGCAGATCACCTTGCCTTCGTCCGCGCGTCAAGTGTCCGACCCGTCGGTCGCCTATGTGTCGCGCGTGATGTCGACCGGCGCGGTCGATGTCTGGTCGGTGACGGTCTCGGTGCGAGTCGGCAAAGCCGGCGCCGCCACCGCGCCGGATCATCGGCAGTTCTACCGCGTCGCGGTGTCGGTATCGGATGGGCGGCTTCGTGCGCTGTCGATGCCCGCGGTGGTGCAGCCTCCCGCGAAGGGCGTCGACCTCAAACTTGCCTACGGCTCGCCCTGCGCACCGGACACACCGCTCGGTCAGGTCGCCGCAGGTTTCCTGAGCGCCATGCTGGCAGGCAGCGGCGACGTGGCGCGATACACCACACCGGATGCCGGGCTGGCCGCGCTCAAGCCCGCTCCCTACACCGCCGTCGAGCTGACCTCGCTCACCACGGATGATTCGAGCTGCGGCTCCGGTGGCGCGAAGGCCCAAGTGCTGGCCACCGTCAACCCCAAAGCCGACACCGGCGCCGCCGCGACACTGGCCTACCCGCTCACCATGATCCGCAACGGGGGCCAGTGGCAGGTGGTGTCGATAGATCCGATTCCCGCATTGTCGAGTCCGCTGGCGGTGGTAGTCGGCCAGGATTCCCGCGGCGGAGCGCCGCCCACTTCGACCTCGTCTTCCTCGCCGTCGGTGACTATTCCGCCGGCGACGCAGAACTGATCCGAGAGGCAGCCCGATGGGTAATCTCAGCAACATCCTCTATGGCATCCTTATCTTTGTCCGGTGGGGCGGGATGATCATCATCGCCATCGTCACGATCGGCGTGGTGATCTCCGAGGCAGCGAAATCCAGGCTGTCGCCGGCGCGGATCATCGTCGTCTTCGGCTCGGGGTTGATGGCCGGGGTGGTGATCTGGATTCTGCCCACGACCATCAACTACGCGCGAACGGACGCCAACCTCATCGTCCCCGATCACCCTATCGGCGGGTATCGATGACCCAAGTGATCAAGGTGTTCACGCCGATCAAACGTGTGCCCACGATGATCGGCAAGGCGCAGAACGGGCAGAAACTCCCGTTCGGCCCCTACACCCTGCCCCAGGTCGCCGCCGCCGTGGTGATGATGTCGGTGACCTCGGTGTGCGCGATGGCCTTCCCGGTCAATCCCGCCGTCACCTTCATCGCGGGTCTGGCGATGACCATACTGGCGGTCTTCGTCCTCGGACTCGTGCCGTACACCGGGGTTCGGATGACCTCCCGTGCTCTATGGCTGGGCAGGCTCGTCGTCTACCGCAAGCCCGTATCGGCCTCCGGCATGCCGATCACCGGTGACTCGGCCCGCCACACCATGTTCATCGAGGAGACGGTGGTTCTCTTGCTGCCCGACCGCGTCGACGCGGTGGAGACCCCGGAGCCGAAATCCGGTATCCGGCTGCTCGAGGTGATGAGCGGGGGCGGCAAGGCGACCGACTTGTGGCGGCGACTGAATGGAAACGACGGCAACGGCAGCGATCCAGCCCCCGGAGGAAGCCCCTGATGGCACTCGGACGAGATCTACAGCCCACGGCCGCGATCCGCGGCAATCTCCAGTTCACCCATTCCGGCCTGGTCACCGCCACTTACTTCATCAATCCGCTCGGCTACGGATTGCGCAAGGCGAGCGACAAATATGACGTGAAGATGGCGCACCACTCGCTGATCACGAACTTGCCCAGTGGGTCGCTGCTTTTGGGCATCCAGGCGCGGCTGAACACGATCGACGTGCTCACCAAAATGGTGGAGGGCGTCGACCTGGACGAGTGCGAGGACTACGCCGACGAGGTGGTGGCCTCCTATGAGCGCGTGCATGCGATCATGCCGCAGACCCGCGTCTTCCTGCTCTCGATCCCGGTAGGGACCAGCAACTCCAGCATGTCCGCGTTGTCGCGCCTGTGGCGTGGCAGCACCACCACCATCGATGCGACAGCGATCTCCCGTGCCGACCTGGATGAGTACGACGAGAAGGCGAACCAGATCCTGTCCAGGATCGGCGGAGACTTCGATCCGGTCCCGGTACCCGCGGCGTTGTTCCAATGGTTGTGGGAGCATTATCTTTCCCGCGGCGCGGCCGGAGATCCGGTGGCGCCCACCCGTGCGGGCGCGCTGGACGACGCGACGGCCGCGGTGTTCCGCTCCGCCGCGCTCGACGAGGGGGCCCAAGCCGATAGCAACCGGCGTATCCGGCCGTCGTTCGTCCCTGTGATCAAGGTGGTACAGCCGGATTTCGAGTACCGCCCGTCCTATCAGGCGATGCTGACGCCCCACTCCTTCCCCTACTCGGGCATGACGTTTCCCGGCGGCAGTGAGTTCTTGAACGTGCTCGAAGGTCTCGGGGACGTCACCGTGGACTGGGGAATGCGGATCTCGACCAAGCCCGCCGAACTGGTGCTCAAGAACAACGAACTCAACCTGCGCAGGCTGGGCGAGCAAATGGATCAGCGCGATCAGGAGGTCTCGTTCGCGCAGAACACGCTTGCTTCGAAAGCGCAGATGCTCGGTGAGTACAACCATCATTTCGAAGTCAACGGCGGCGAATCGGAAGTCTCGTTCACCACTGTGATCGCCATCGGCGGCCCCTCGCGCGACGCCACGATGGACGCGGTCAACACCCTCAAGCGTCGGTACAAGCGATTCCAGGTCGACATGACGGCTCCGGTCGGCGCGCAAGTGGACCTCTGGTCGATGCTGATCCCCGGTAGCCCGCCGCGCCGAGCTTTCGACGACTTCGCGCACATCGTCCCCTCGGACATGTGGGCCGCTTTCGTGCCGTTCACCACCAGTCAGATCGGTGACGACAGCGGCCCGGTGATCGGGGTCAACCTGCTGTCGGGGCATTTCGAGCCGATCCACTTCGGCATCATGGAGGCCGCGCTGCACGACCTGTCCGCCTCGTTCGCGGTGACCGGCGAACTCGGCTCGGGGAAGTCGTATTTTCTCAAGCTGATGGCTGTGCTCGTGCACGACATGGGCGGGCAGTTCCTCGCTATCGACCGCAGTCAGGTCGGCGAATGGGAGCATTTCGCGCGGTCGATCGATGACGCGGTCATCATCGACCTGGCCAATCCCACGGTGTCGCTGGACCCGCTACGGTTGTTCAACCCACGGATCGCGGGTGAGCGTGCGCTGGACTCGATCCTTCCGCTGCTGGATCTTTCACCGACCTCGGGCGCGGGCGCAGCGGTGAGCAATCTGTTGTCCGCCAGGGGCATGGCCGAGCACAAGATCAAGAGCCTGCTCGATCTGTTCAACGTCGTACGCCGGTTACGGGAGCACCCCGAACGGGGGGAGGAGTACGCCGATCTCGCCGCACGGCTGAGCACCGTGGTGGAGCGGGTGCCGGTGCTGTTCGACCCCACGCTGCGACCGCTGCGCCTCGACGCCGCCGCGACCGTCGTGCGCAGCCACCACCTGCAACTGCCCACCGCCGAGGAACTGACCACTCCGCACCTGTACAACCGGCTGCCGTTGACCAAGCGGCTCGGTACCGCGCTCTACGAGTTGGTCGGTGTCGCGGCGCGGGAGGCATTCCTCTCCGACAACGGCAGATTCGGCCTGCTGGTCGGCGACGAAGCGCACCATTTCACGCAGACGCAGGTCGGCTCGGCAGTTACGTCGGATTTCAGTCGCGACGGCCGTAAGCATTTGGCCGCGATCGGGCTCGCTTCGCACGACCCGGCCACCGACTTCCAGGGCGCGGCGCACAACCTCATCCCGAACCGGTTCGTCTTCCGTCAGCGCGACGAGACACTGGCGCGCAACAGCTTGGAGTGGCTGGGCGTCGACCTGGACGAAGCTCCCTTCTTGTTGCAGATCCTACGGGAAGAGACCTCGCCTCCGGTCGGACCCGGTCGCCAGATTCCCGAGGAGCGACGAGGCGAGATGTTCATGCGTGACGCACTCAACCGCATCGGTCGGGGCAAAGTTCTCGGTCCGGCGCGTCCGGACCGCGCCGCGGCCATCACCAGCACCCCCACCAGCGTCAGCGGCATGCGATCGGCGCTACCGGAGCGGTCGGTACGTTCATGAGATCGTTGCGTGCCTCGAGCGTTCGAAGAGACCAGCCTTCCTTCGGGATGCCTTGGGAACCACAGTTCTGGGACACCGAGCGTTGGCGGCCGCAGGTGATATTCCGACGGTTCCGGACCTGGGTCGCCGCGTCCCGTCGTCGTCGCCGAATCGCGTGGATCCTCATCGCGCTCTTCCTGCTGTTCGTTTTCCCCGGCTTCATTCACGCGGTGTCCATCGCGCAGAACGGCACACTGGTCCAGACGTCGGCGCCCAACAGTGCGACCAGCTGGATGAACATCAAAGACTCCCAGGGAGTCAATGTTTCGAGCTATACGTTCGTGACCGATCGCGGCGGAGTGCTCAATCCGGGGAATATGCTGCTGTGGGGCCTGTTGATTCTCGTCTTCGTTCCGTGGCTGACGTTGGTGACGGCCGGGCTCTGGCTTCCCGATCAGACGCTGGATTTCCGGTGGATGAACATGTTCAGCGCACCGTTGCGAGGGATGGCCACGAACGTCACGGCCCAGATCGCGACGCCTTTGATGGCGGCGACGGCCGTGTCGATCGGCGCGTTCTTCGTCGGGTATTTCATTGTGCGCGGTTACCATGCCAAGGCCGCGTGGCAAGTCATCATGATGGTGATGGTCGCGATCTTCGGGACGGTCTTCCTGTCCGATCCGCTGTCCAAAGCTCTCTCCGACCACGGAGTGCTGGTACAGGGCCGAGACCTCGGGCTGTCTGTGGCCGCGGGTCTGAACGGGAACAGCAACCCGAACCCGGATCAGTTGCTCAGCACCATGCAGGCGAGCAGGGCGGACAACTTCGCCCGTCTTCCATTGCAGGTGTGGAATTTCGGGCACGTCGTGGACAAGAACCCATCCTGCCGGGCGATGTGGACGGCCGGCATGAGGTCCGGTGACGAAGACCGGGTCAAGAACGGGATGAGGTCGTGCGGCGACAGCACCGCGTATGCCGCGACCCAGAATCCGAGCGTCGGTCAAATCGGAGCCGGGTTGCTGTTGCTGCTGTGCTCGATCATCCTCCTGGCCTTCGCCGCCTACCTGTCCATCAAGATCATGTGGGCGGTCCTCGATCTCGTCTACTACGGATTCATGACGATCTTCGGATTCGCCGCGGGCGGGTACATCTACGGCCCGACGCAGACATTCACCGTCCGTTGCGTGGTGCACGGCTTCATGTCCGCCGCGAAAATGGCTTTCTTCGTGATCTTCCTCGGGTTCTATGAGCTGTTCTTGGGCAGTCTGTTTCGATCGGCGGGCGACTCGATCATGGTGGTCTTCGTCATCGGCGCGGGCGTGGAGGTCATCGCTATCGTTCAGTTGCGCCGCATCAGCAGGAACATCGACGATGCGAACGACTGGGTGGTCAACCGCATCGGGGCGGCGATACAGTCCGGTAATGCCGGACAGGGGGTAGGCGCTGCCGGTGGCAGCCCGCTCGGTATGGGTTTGGGAATGGGCAACGCGGGTGCGGCCAACTCGTTGGCCCCGCTCGCGATGCTCGGCGCGCTGAGCACGATCAACAGCTCGCCGCTCACCGCATGGATCGCAGGCGGCCGCCTCAACCCGTTGAATCCCTTCTCGCGGGTGGATCACCTCGACAAGCGGAACAAGGCGAAGAGCATGAGTACGCGAGACATGAGAGAGGCTGGGCTCGGTAACCTGTACGATCGCGTGTCCGCCGGTGATGTCGCGCGGTCCGGCATCGCCAGGTCTCGATCTCGCCGCGGTAGCGAACGAGCCGCCGCTTTCGCCGCGGAGAACGTCGCGCACGTCACAGGCATGATGGGCGGCGTGCAGTCCGCCCTGCGGATGGCCGGTTTCAGCTGGGGCCGAGGGCAGAAGGCGACCATCGCGCGAGCGGATATCATCCGGCACGCCGATGATGAGCCACTGGCATCCAAGCACCTCGGACGAGTGCTTGCCGCGCACAAGCATTTCGAGCGCGACTACCTGAATCCGGAATGGGCCAGGCCCAGGCTGTACGGGTTGGAAGCCAGCGTCGCGCGGTACCGAGGCGACTACCCCGGCGGTGTCCGCATCTCGGACGACCTGCGCGCGCTCGGCGAGGGCTACATCGATAATCCGACCAAGCAATGGATCCAAACGCTGCAGAACCATGTGGACGGGCCGATCACCGAGGCAGGAGCTGCGAGAATCCGGATGGGCGGTACGGACTTGACTCAGGTGGACGCGGATCGATTGAGGAGCTGGATCGCCAACGAGCACGCGCTGCGGGTGCAAGCGGCCACAGCGTGGGTGGCTGAGGATCCGACCGACTTCGAGCGGATTCGTGTGCTCCGCTCGGAGATCGACAAGGCCACCCAGACCGATCAGTGGCAGGCGCAACGGCATACGACGGGTGTGGTCTCGCTCCCGCAGCCGAACCCGGCGCAGCCGCTTCAGCCGATTCCGAACCACCTGCTGGAGCAGTTCAGGAATGCCCGGAGCCGCTGACCCGCCTCGACATTTCGAATTCCGGACGAGGACTCGGACTACACAGAAAGGTACGCGATGATCGGACGTCTCTGGACGCTCGTGGTGATGCCGTTCTGGATATGGGCAATGCTGGGAGCCGCGAGTGTCGTGTCGGCCGTCCTGGTGGCCTTGGTGGTGATCATCGGCAACACGGCCTCCGCGATCGCCTCCGACCTGCATTATCAGTGCGACAGTGCGGTAGGGCCCGACCCGTCCCTGACCGTGACGCCCACTCGCGCCGCGGCGGCGGTACGGCCGACCGCGCCGAGGACACCGGCGGCGGGGGTGACCACCGCGCCCACCACGAATCCGTACGCCGAACTCACCATCGCACCCGACGACACCAACGCCTCCGATTGGCTGCGTTCCTGCTCCACAGCGATGAGACTCGCGCCGCGCCAGAATGTCCCCCTACTGACCGGCAACTCGGGCATCGGCGCGGAGTGTGCGCGTCAGCTCGCGCTGGCACAGCTGGCGGCGAGTGGGGCCCGCAGCGGCTCCGGTGGCCGTGAGACCGCCGCGGAGTTCACCAGATCGGTGATCTACCACGCCTCGGCCGCGCAAACGACAGGTCGATGCGCGACTACCGAGGGCACGGCGGCGCAGCCGCCGGCCGGAGGTGGTGCGGGGCAATCGAGCGGTGCGGCGCGGCGGGCATGTGGGGAGATCGGCGATGCGGCGGTAGTCGTGCTGCCGAACACCCTCGCGGCACAAGGCGCGTGTGGTCATCGGGTGGATCTCGCCGCGGTATCTCCGGGCGACCTGGTCTTCTGGAATTTTCGGAACAACGCGCCGACCCAGGTAGGCATCGCCGTCAGTGACACACGGCTCGTCACCACCGATGCGCCGACCGGTGAACTCGTCGAGCTGGCCATCCCGAACGCGAACGACGTGCGGGTGAAGCGAGTACTCGGCAGTGGAATGTGATGAGTAAGCGATGCCCCCGACAGACGTAGAGCCCCAGGTAGAGACCGGTGAGGATCCCGAGACGCCGCCGGGACCCGTGACACCGTGGACGCACCGGCCGGATCAGCAGCGGCCGCGACCGGGTGGGATGCCGGGTCAGCCTGGCAGTCCCTCCCCTGGAGCGGGGCAACCCGGATCTCCCGGGCCGGAGCAAACGAGGTCTGGTCAGCCGAATGGTGGCGGGGAGGCCGGGGTTCCGGTTCAGCCGGGTGTGGCTCCTCCGGTTGCTGGTCAGCCTCAATCTGCTCCTGCTCCTGGTCCGGGTGTTCCGGGTCAGTCGCTGCCGGGTCCGGGTGATGTGGTGCCGGGTGGTGTGGTGGCGCCGGGGGTGGGGCAGGCGCCGCCGGTGGGTGCGGGTGGTGAGGGTGGGCCGGAGCCGGGGCCGTTGGTGGATCCGGCGTTGGTGGCGGGTGTGTTGCCGATGGCGGGGATGATGGCGATGGGGATGTTGCCGTTGATCGCGTCGGCGTTGTCGGGGTTGGGTAGTGGTGGTGGGAGTGGTGGGGGTGGGGCTGCGCCGGTGGCGGCGAACGCGGGAGTTGACGGGTCGGGTGTGGCCGGTGGTGGGTTGTCGCCGGAGGCGGTGCGGGCGTTGGAGGTGTTGAAGCAGTTGGAGGGGGTGTATGGGGAGGGGGATCCGTCGGATCCGCGGGTGCGGGAGTTGCAGCAGCAGTTGGGGATTTCGCCGGGTGGTGGGAGTGGTGAGACGGCGCGGGCGGTGCGGGCGAAGCGGTTGTTTCAGCGGAATGCGGCGAAGGCGTTCAATAATGTGGATAACCAGTTGGTGTCGTATATGCGGGGGTTGGCGGGGTCGAACAAGGTCGATAAGAAGGCGATCGTGGGGTTGGTGCGTGAGGTGAATGTGGCGTTGGCGGAGTTGGGGCCGCAGGCGTATACGAAGGCTGGGCAGCAGAAAGTGCATCAGATTTTGACTGCTGCGTTGCGGAAGGCGCATGCGATCGTGTCGGGTGGGCAGGCGAAGTCGGATGATATTGCCGGTGCGATCAATCGGTTGACCAAGCAGTATCTGTACAACATCGCGGGTAGGAATTACACACCACCCAAAACCGGCACCCCCGGAACGGACAACCTCCCCGGAGGCTCGAATCCCCAGCCTGCGGACATCTACCGGTACCTCGTCTCCAAATACGGGCTCACACCCGCGCAGGCGGCGGGGATCGTGGGCAACATGAAGGTCGAGTCGGGCTTCAACACCGGCGCGTACAACGCGCGCGAGGGCGCGATCGGTCTGTGCCAGTGGCTGGGCGGCCGACGGAAGAACCTCGAGCGTTACGCCGCCGCGCAGGGTAAGCCGGTCAGCGACTGGAAGGTCCAGGTCGATTTCATGATGTACGAACTGCGGACCAATGAATCCTCCGCCTACGGATATCTCCGGGGTGCGCAAACGCCCGCTGCCGCGGCGGCGGTGTTCGATCGATATTACGAAAGAAGCGACGGAGCGGCGCGAGGGCAACGTATCGCCTATGCCAACAGTGTCGCGGCCGCCATGCGCAATGTAGCCGTCTAGCTGTTCGCGGCGCTCGAGCCGGTCTCAGGGGATATGCCCGCCTCCGGGAACGTGCTGTGTGAGAAAGCCTCGGAAACTGGGCTAAGCTCCGGATACGTTGCGGGAGAGGGCCTCAGCGCGAGGCCCTCCGTGGGGTGCGTGCACAGCGCGACACGTGACATGGGCCAGCGAATCGACGGAGGTTGCCACACCGATGTCAGGGGCCGCCGATACCTGCCGCACCGGCATTCACGCTGCCGAGCTCGCGGTTCCGCGCTTGCTCAGTGCCCAGGTCGGTACGGAGTACTGATGGCGCCGACGAACCGAACCCCTTCGGAGCCGGAATCCGACGATCCCACCGGTACACGTGACTTCCGGGCGACCACCACGTCGTCACCTCGGCGTCCGGTCAAGTCGTCGGCGAGGGGAGGAACGGCTCCGGCAGCGCCGCCGCTGACCGGTGCGCCCGCGTCGACGGCGCCCGCCGCTGCGGCGCAGCCACGAAGCCAGAATCATCCTGCGGCCATCGAAAACTCCTCCACTGCTTCCGGATCGGGAGCAGCGCCGCGCTCGGATGCATTCGCCGGGGCAGGCGCGTCTACGCCGATGGCGGCTGCGGCGATGGGTGCACTCGCGGCTATTGCGGTCCAATACGGTGACGGAGCGCCGACCGCGACGACAGGGCAGGCGTACGCGCCGCCAGACATCCCGGCTGGTCGGCCGAGCGGGCCCGTAGTGTGGGACGGCGCGCTGGGCTCTCAGTACGCAATGAGCAATCAGAACCGGGCACGGCACGGCGACGCGACGCAGTCGATGAACGCCGAGCTCGAACGCATCCTCGGCGGCGCGGTCGACAGCACCACGCACGGACGGGCTGCGATCGGAGCGATAATCGCCGAGGTGAACACGGCTCTGACCGCGCTGGGCACCATCCAGGACGCCGCCGCGAGCAGGCAGCTGGTCATCTCCACCTTGGACACCGCCCTACAGCGCGCTGGAACCGTCCTCGGTCAGGGGCAGGCATCCGCCGTGTTCACCGCGGCGCGGGTGGCCGCCCTCGCCGATAACTACCTGCGGGAATCGGGTCCCGTCCGGCCGCGCAGGCCACGCGGCGCGACACACCCGGGAACACGCGGTCCCAGCGGCGGCCCGCCGCGCACGCGGCCGTCGGGGCAACAGGGGCAGTGGATCAACGAAGCGCTGCATGTGTTGCGGCAGCACGGCTACGACACGCGTCAGATCGATCCGGCCGATATCGCGGCAATCATCCAGCACGAGTCCGGTGGAAATCCGAACGCGATCAATCTCTGGGACAGCAACGCCGCGGCCGGGATCCCGTCCAAAGGTCTTATGCAGACCATCGATCCGACGTTCAACGCGTATTCCCTTCCGGGACACAAGGATATTTGGAACCCGGTGGACAACATCGTCGCCGGCGTGCGCTATGCCATCGAACGCTATGGGTCGGTGAGCAATGTGCCGGGTATTGTCCAGATGCGCGGCGGAGGTTCGTACGTGGGGTATTGAGGTCGGTTGTGAGCCGAGCTCGTTCCGGAGTAGGCCCGCACGGGCAGCGGTTCGCTTCCGAGATCCGAGTCAGTGCTGCGCAGTGGTCATTTGTTCAATTCAATTGCTGCAGTGTGAAACTCGCGCTTTGAAGTTCTTTCCTGTTCACTGCCCGGGAATTCCGGAAGATGTC
Organism: Nocardia asteroides; assembly: GCA_019930625.1. Taxonomy (NCBI): domain Bacteria; kingdom Bacillati; phylum Actinomycetota; class Actinomycetes; order Mycobacteriales; family Nocardiaceae; genus Nocardia; species Nocardia asteroides. Next base: position 312,527 of record CP082844.1, on the reverse strand, counting down.
CGAAAGATGAACAGAGCGTTGCGCTAAGAGGTTGATGCGCAACAATTGTTGCGCCATGCTGGAGTCCATGGTCGCGCGTTCCCCGCGAAGCCGGTCGGCACGACCGGAACGCGAATCGGATGATCTGGAAGGTCGCTGTCCCGGCGGCGTCGCCGCGTGGGCGCGCGCCCGGCTCGGTGATCGGTCTCGTCGCCGCCGAGTCGCGGGGCTTCTCGTGATCCTCGTCGCCTTCGTCGCCTTTCCCGGTCTGCTGGGCGCGGTCGCATCGGCCCAGAACACAGCCGCCACGGCGGGGACTTCCCAGGTCGATGGCCTCAGCTGGATGAATATCCGCGACTCTTCAGGTGTTCCGCTGTCCAGCTACACCTTCGCCACCGATCGAGGGGGTCCACTCGATCCAGGTGCCACCATTCTGTGGGCGATTCTCGGGCTGGAGTTCATCGGCTACCTGGCCCTCGTGACGTCGGCCATCTGGCTGATCGGCTACGCGCTGAGCTTCCGTTGGATGGACTGGTTCGCAACGGCGCTGCGGGGGGTAGGCGACGCTCTGACCGGCCAGATCGCGACGCCGGTCGTGCTGGTGACCGCGGCGGCCATCGGCGCGTTCTTCGTCGGCTGGTTCATCGTGCGCGGATACCACGCCAAGGCCGCGGTGCAGGTCGTGACGATGGTGACGGTCGCGGTGCTCGGCCCGGTTTTCCTAGCCGAGCCGCTTTCGGAGGTGCTGTCCTCGCACGGCCTGCTGGCGCAGGGCCGTGATCTGGGCATCGCGGTGGCCGCGGGATTGCACGGCAACGAAAGCCCGAACCCGTCCCAGTTGCTCCCGACGATGCAGGAGACGCTGGCCGACGATTTCGCGCGGCGTCCGCTGCAGGTGTGGAACTTCGGGCATGTCCTGGATGAGAACCCGTCGTGCAGCGCCGCGTGGTCGGCGGGCGTCCGGTCCGGTGACGACGACCGCGTGCGCAACGGCCTGAAGAGCTGCGGTGACGCGGCCGCCTACGCCAAGGCCAGTAATCCGAGCATGGGCCAGGTGGCCACCGGGTTACTGCTGCTGCTGTGCGGCGGCATCCTGCTGCTGTTCGCGGCGTATCTCGGCATCAGGGTCATGAAGGCGGCGATGGACGCGATCTACCACTGTTTCATGACGATCTTCGGATTCGCCGCGGGTGGCTTCGTGTACGGGCCGACGCAGACGTTTCTGGTCCGCAATATCGTGGATGGATTCATCGCCGCCGCGCGCATGGCCGCCTACACCATCTTTCTCGGCATTTATGTCCTGTTCCTCGGCAACCTCTTCCAGCAGGCCCGTGGGCAGGTCATGGCAGTGATCATCGTCGCGGGCGCCGTCGAGATCATCGGGATCTCCCAGCTTCGCAAACTCGATCTGAGCCTGAGCAGCGGAAACGATTGGGTGGCGAACCGATTTGCCTCGGCTGTCCAAGGACCGCCGCCCGGCGGCGGAGGAGGGGCGGCAACGGCACTCGGCATGGGTGGTGCGCAGGCCGCAGGCGCGATGCGCGGTCGCGGGTTGGTCGCCGGGATGTCCGCGCTGAACACGATCAACATGTCGCCGATGACCGCCTGGCTGCTTGCGGCCACCCCGAACCCGTTGAGCCCGCTCTCCCGCCGGAAGAAGCGGAAGGAACTCGACAGTTTCGTCACCTCCCCGATGCTGCGGCAGATGCACGAGTACAACAATGCCGCTCGGGCGAACTGGCGCTTCAAAGCCGCTGGACGGTTGCAGGGCGTGGACGGCGGAATCAACTCCGCCCTCGGGGTCGCGAATGTACTCGACGGGCTCGGCGACAGCAAGGTGCCGGACTCGATGATCGCGCCGATACTGCGCGCGATGAACGCCACTGATCAGCAGGTGGTCGACGCCCAGCGTGCGGCGGCGGTGCAGAAGGCCAGTATGTCGCAGAATCCGTTCGGCTTCGCGCCGTTGCAGAAAGCCGTCGCCGCGGCCCGTGCCGTGGAGAGCCACGTAGGCATCCCAGCGCATCCCGCGTTCGCGGCGCAGGCGGTGGTGGCGGCCGACAACTTCGTGCGCCACTCTATCGCGCCGATGAACGCGGTACCCGACAATCATCCGTTCGTGCAGCGGGTGATGGCGGCAGTAGACGATGAACAGCGACTCGGAACGATCACACCCGACGATTGGCGCGCCGCCGGGCGAGACGTGCGCCAGCACATCGGGCGACAACTGGCGCTGCAGCATCAGGACGCCGCACAGAACTATTTCAACGACCAGAGCGAGGCCAACCGGCGGCTGCTGATGCGGTCGACCAGGAGGATATCCAACCTCGACAGTTTCGACCCGGACGCGGGGCCGGACCCATGGGATCCCTAGGTGCAGGTGTGTGCAGACTGACAATATTCGCCGATCGGTGGTGTGGACGAAGCCGTCGCGGGCAATATCGAACGAATGGATCGGCAGAGCGCCCACGTGGCTTTCCGGTAGGGCACACGTGGCCAGCGAGGCACCCAGCAGTTACCGGGAATTGCGTGGGCTGTTGCAACAGCGATTTCCTGATCTCGCCGAGGGGCAGCAGCGGATCGCCCGGCTGGTGCTCGACGACCCGGAGGGCACCGCTTTTCGCAGCATCGGCGAGAGCGCGCAGTTGGCCGGGGTGCATCGGTCGTCGCTGGTGCGGTTCGCGACCATGCTCGGTCTGTCGGGATACCCGGACCTGGTCCGGCTCTGCCGCAGGCAGCTCGCCGCCGAAGCGAACGTGCATCGTGAGCGCGCCGCCGAACCGACCTCACGTGACCAGTTCCTCAGCACCGTGTTAGAACACGACACCGCCAATGTGGCACGTGCGTTCGACCGGATCGATCGGGACGACTGGGAGCGGGCGGTACACGCGGTGATTTCAGCCGAGACGGTGCATGTGGTGGGCTTGCGTGTCTCGCTGTCGGTGGCCTATCAGGTGGCCTATCTGTTGCGAGCGATCCGGCCGGGGGTCAGGCAAATCAAGGCCGCCGCAGGCCTTTTCGTCGATGAATTGGGCGACATCGGTGCGGGCGACACCCTGGTCGCGGTATCCATTCACCGGTACGCGCGCGACACGGTGCAGGCGGTGGAATGGGCCCGCGGACGTGGCGCGACCACCATCGCTTTCACGGATGGGCCGTCTTCGCCGCTGGCGCGTATCGCCGATCTGACCTTCTATGCCGAGACAGGCGGGCTGTCGGATCTGCCTTCCCTGACTGCGCTCACCTCGGTGGCGCAGGCGTTGGCTTTCGCCGTCGAGCGTCGGCTGGGTTCCGATCGGCGCTCGGAACTCGCTCCGGATGAGAAACTCTTGGCGGAGTTCTCCGTGTATGAAGATCATCGCGCGAGAGGTGTCTGATCCCGCGTCATCCCAGTAGTGACCGTCGGCGGCCGCTGGACTCGGTGGGCGGCGCGGAAATCTCGGCCGCTCGACTGAAGGCCGGCGCGGGTGAGTCAGCCTGGTGGGTGGACGACGCCGACCATGCCGCTGGCGCCGAGGTTGTAGGTTCGCCGGCGTACCGCATCACTGGAGTTGCCCTCGATGGTGGTGATGGTGTTGCCATTACGCGCCACCACCATGCCGATGTGACCGCCGCCGTTGAGAATCACGAGGTCACCGGGTCGCGCGCTGGATGAGCTGCCGGCGAGGCCCATACGTTGCGCATCGGACCAGATGCTTCGCACATGATTCTTGTTGGACCAAGGCACGTTGATACCCGCTTGCCTCCAGGCCCAGGTGGCGAAAGAGGCACACCATGCGTCGTTGATGTTGTACGGCCGGTTCACGCGATCCTCGGCGTACTCGCTGACGCCGAGTTCGCCGGCGGCGATCTGGATCGCCCGCTGCACGGCCGAGGACGCCGCGGGGGTGCCGGTTTTGGGTGGTGTGTAATTCCTACCCGCGATGTTGTACAGATACTGCTTGGTCAACCGATTGATCGCACCGGCAATATCATCCGACTTCGCCTGCCCACCCGACACGATCGCATGCGCCTTCCGCAACGCAGCAGTCAAAATCTGATGCACTTTCTGCTGCCCAGCCTTCGTATACGCCTGCGGCCCCAACTCCGCCAACGCCACATTCACCTCACGCACCAACCCCACGATCGCCTTCTTATCGACCTTGTTCGACCCCGCCAACCCCCGCATATACGACACCAACTGGTTATCCACATTATTGAACGCCTTCGCCGCATTCCGCTGAAACAACCGCTTCGCCCGCACCGCCCGCGCCGTCTCACCACTCCCACCACCCGGCGAAATCCCCAACTGCTGCTGCAACTCCCGCACCCGCGGATCCGACGGATCCCCCTCCCCATACACCCCCTCCAACTGCTTCAACACCTCCAACGCCCGCACCGCCTCCGGCGACAACCCACCACCGGCCACACCCGACCCGTCAACTCCCGCGTTCGCCGCCACCGGCGCAGCCCCACCCCCACCACTCCCACCACCACTACCCAACCCCGACAACGCCGACGCGATCAACGGCAACATCCCCATCGCCATCATCCCCGCCATCGGCAACACACCCGCCACCAACGCCGGATCCACCAACGGCCCCGGCTCCGGCCCACCCTCACCACCCGCACCCACCGGCGGCGCCTGCCCCACCCCCGGCGCCACCACACCACCCGGCACCACATCACCCGGACCCGGCAGCGACTGACCCGGAACACCCGGACCAGGAGCAGGAGCAGATTGAGGCTGACCAGCAACCGGAGGAGCCACACCCGGCTGAACCGGAACCGACTGAGAAGGACCTGGCGATCCGGATTGGCCCGGCTGCCCGGCGCCATTGGAGGAACCGGGCGCCGGAGCACCCGATTGGCCCGGCACAGGCGGACCGCCTGGTTGTCCCGGTATGGCGGTAGCCGGCTGTGGCCGTCGCTGATCCGGTCGGCTCGACCACGGCGTCACCGGCGCGGGCCGCTGAGCTTCAGCCGTGCCCGGCTCTTTCGCTTCTACCTCGACCTCGGGAGGCCAGATTTCAGCAGAGGTCATGACCTTCCCCCGGTCGTCGGTGCCATCGGCAGGTGGAACCACGCCCGAACCGGAGGTTCCACCCACAGGTGGCAGAGGTGCATCCGACCCATCCTCTTGGTTGCTGTCAACTGATAGGCAGCCTGGTCGATTCGCGCCTGTCAGTGTAAAGGGATTGGGACCAGCCTCCCCGGTTCTGCCAACGCCGTGCTTCCCGTAGTTGGGAAGCCTCGACAATGAAGACGTCGAAAGTAGGTCTCACTCATGGTCGGTCGTTGGCATGCGTCGCTCCCGTTCGGCGATGAGTTCGATCGAGAGGCGGACTCAGCCGTGGTGAGGCTCGAACCTTGCGCGCCTTCGGCCCACCGGTTGGTGCCGGCCGCAATGGGGGTAACCGACGACCAGGCGTCTGGCCGGCCGGTCGGCCGGGGACCGGCGCTCGCTCTAGCAACCGGGAGGTGATCTCATGAGCTTCTTCGGTATCTCATGGGGAGATGTCGGAAAGTTCGCGTTGACCACCGGCGCCACCTTTGTTGGTGGCGCGGTCGGGTCGGTGCTCCTTCCTGGCGTCGGGACTGCGGCGGGCGCTGCCTTGTTCGCGGGACTAACGGAAGCGGCCATAACCGGGGCCGAGGGCGGCAGCTTCGGTGAAGCGGTGACCAATGGCGCTCAAACCGGCGCCTTTGCCTTGCTGGGAGGCGGTATCGGTGGCGCCATCCGCGGCGGATTCGCGACGATGGGTGGGCAGAATCTGGCGCGGCGGGCGCTTTCGGGAGCGGTGAATCCGAGTATTCGTAACCCGGCAAATCGCATGGCCTTTGGAGATGCATGGAATGCGAGAGGTGCGTCGCTGAATGCGGCCCGCGGTTGGTTGGGCGGGGCGAGCGTGGGCGCCGGCATTGCGGGCGGGCAGCATAAGGCTGTGCCTCCTGCGCCGATGACGGGGATCGTTGGGGGGGTGGGCACGCTTCCAACCAAGGTTTTGAATGAATTGACGCAGTTCACCCGCTGAGGAGCAGTTCTGTGGAGATGCACCCAATGCTGATGCCCGATCGGCAGGCGATCGCGAACGGCAACTATCCTCGTGAACTTGTTTATTCTGAATTCACCGAGTCCATCTTCAAGGATCTGTGGAACAACTTCGATGATATTTACAAGAGTTTCGGCAAGAATGCCACGGAAGATCCCCCTGCCGCACCGCAGGTGCCGCAGGTCGCCCCGAGTGGCGCAATCGGGAGTTTTCAGGACTATGCAATAGTCGCGGTGAAACTCCGGAATGCGTGGACCACGCTCCACACTTCCAGCAGTAATCTGGTGACCTCGGTGCGAGAGTCCAAGAAGTGGTCCAATCGCGGGCAGGTAGCAATCAATTCGGTGATCGATACAAAAATCGTTGCGTTGGCGCCGACCGTCCCACCTCAGGGAATACGTATCGATGACTACATCTGGAACTGGGTTGCCGACGCGGGCAGCAGCGCGGCTACCGAGGTAGACAAGGTAAGTGAAGGTCAGCGCGGGGTTGCGGGAACAATCGACGACCAGACCAAAATGATCGAAGACCTGAAGAAGCAGATCAAGGATCTGGAGGCAGCGCAGAAGAATCCGGCGTTGAATCCGCCGCCTATCGACACGTGGACGCCCGGCATACAGCAGCCTCCGAATCCCCCGAGCACGGACAGTCTCCTCCCGCCCGGCCTGGATGGCTTGGACGGTTTGGATAATCCGGACAACTCCGGTTTGACGCCACCCGACTTGGGTGACCCCGGTACGGACCTTCCCGGCGTGAACACGCCCGGTGGGGTCGACGGCATCGGTAACATCCCTGGCGCGACACCCACGACGCCTATCCCGCCGTCGACCCCGGCCACGTCGCCGATGGGCTCGGGCATGGACATGATGAGTTCGATGCTGCCGATGATGATGCAGCAGGCGATGATGCGGAACATGGCCGACCAGGACTTGAACAATCGGCGGGCCGAACTGGATCCGCACCGCTTCGACGACGAACTCGCTCCGGTGCCTCCGCCGCCGGTCACCGCGCCGGTTACGGCACAGCCCGCCACCGTGCAGCCCGCCACAACGGCTCCGGCGACCCAGCACAGCGGAGCACCCGCCGGCACAGCGCCTTCCACACAACCCGCGGTGGCGCCCGGCCGGACACCGGAGGCGGACGGCAGCGTGATCTACACCTTCCCCGACGGTCGCACGCAAAAGGTGTCCGCTATGGTCGCGCAAGCGCTCGACGCGGCGTTCGGCAACGCCAGCGGCACCGACGCCCAGAAGGCCTACGAGAAGACACCGGCGAAGTGGTCGGACAAGAAGCAGATCGGCGATCGCGTCGATCCCTACCAGCTGATGACCGGCGACGTCGCCACGTGGGACAAGGGCACCGCGATCCTCGTGGTGTTCGGTTCCGAGGAGGGTGGCACGCTGGAGGCCGTCATCAACGGCGAGCTGAAACCGTTCACACCGGAGATGTCCGACAGTGGCGGGGAATTCGGTCAGTTCTCCGGGTTCGTACACCCGAAGGGCATCGAGCTGACCGCGCCGGCGGACAAGGGCGCGCCCCCCGTGACGCCGGGCGCGGCCGATCAGCCCGCGAACGCGGCAATGCCGGTTGTCGCGGCGGGCTGATCGCGCGAGAAGTGCGAGAGGCGGCAGATGAGGAGAGGAGGTCGCGATGGCGCTGAATGTGGATCCGCAGGAACTCGTCGCTGCGGCGTCGAAACTCGCTGCGGTGGCGCGCGATACCGGGATGGCGCTGCCCGGCGGATGGGTCGTGCCCGCGGGGGCTGATCCGATTTCGGCCGCCGCGGTGCCCCAGCTCAATGCGCAGGCCGCGTCGTTGCTCAACGGATTGGCCGGTGTGCTCACCGATGTCCAGCGCACCGCGTTCAACATCGGCGCGGCGGCCGCCGACTACACTGCCGCCGACGACCGTGGAGCCCGGGAGATCAACGGCAGCGGTGGCGAACTCGTCGCCAATCCGGTGGGCGAAGTACAGGAACTGGGGCAGCGGCGGCCGCCTGCGATGCGGTTTCCCGTCGCGGGCGGCGCCGTCGACCCGTTGACCTTCGCCCAGCAGCTGCACTCCGGACCTGGGCCCGGTGCGGCGAAGGGTTTCGCGGACGCGCTGCGCAAGTTCGCCCTCGGCCCCCACCTTGCGGCCGTCGATGGTGTGGACTCCGCGGCCAAGGCGATGCAGCATTGGGAACCGGTCGGCGCCGCGGCGGCCGCCGAACTCGGCCAGCGCCGCGGGTGGCTGGACCAGCTCGGCACCGGTATCGGGCTGCTGGCCGACGGAATCGACACCTACAGCAACGCATTCCGGACGGCCAAAGCGAAACACCCGACACCGGAGGAGATCATCGCCGCGCGCAAGGAGCTCATAAAGGCGATGCGCTCCAAGAACGAACTCGGCATCCAGGCCGCTCTGGCGAAGTTCAACGAACAGAACGCTCGCTCGGCGGAGACGATCACCGGCTATTCGACCGAGGTCGGCTCGAAGGTCGGTGCTGGCGAGGGCGCCGCTGAAGCCGCTGGTAAGGGCAACGGCAGCGGTGACACCAGCGCGCTGACCCAGATGCTGCCGGCCCTGATGAGCGCTATGGCCTCGGCCGGAATGCCGTTGAGCCAGCTCGGGCAGCAGGATACGTCGCAGGCCTACGACGACTACGGCCTCGACGAATACGGCTACGACAACCTGGGCATCCCGAGCGGACTCGGCGCGGGCAGCCCGAGTGGGATGCCCGCAGGCAGCCCCGGCGCCGGCATCCCGGATGTCGAGGCCGCAACCATCCAGGCCAGCGCCTTGCCGGTGGCCGCGGCGGCCAGCCTGGGTTCGGGCATGCCGCGCACCTCGGTGATCGAACCCCTCGCCGCGTCGTCGGGCGCCAATGCCGCCGCCGCCCGCGGCGGTGCACCGATGATGCCGTACATGCCGATGGCGCCGGGCATGGGCAACGGAGCCGGTGGCAACAACGACCGCAATCGTGTCGTGGCGTGGCATCCCGACCGCTTGATGTACGTGGACGACACACCGCACACCGAAGCGGTGATCGGTGAACGGCCGACCATAGCCCCGACCGTGACTCCGCCGACGCCCGCGCCGAGCAACCAGACCCCTTCTCAACCCGGAGGTAACGCATGAGTGAGCGCAGCGAGGTGGAGTCGTGAGTTCCATCCACCCGGACGTGCAGGCAGCCTTGGACGCCGCCCGCGATCTGCGGCACCGGATCGCCGAGATGCGGGAAAAGATCGATAACATTCGCGCCCGCAGGCCCTCGCCGAGCGGCGCGGTCATCCCGGAGGTCGACGCGATGGGCAGGCTGACCGATCTCTACCTGGCGCCGGGCACCGTCGCGCGGCTCAGCAGCCCGGAACTGGTGGCCGAGATCATGGCCGCCATCCGGGAGAGCACCGCGGACGCCGCGCGGCAGTACCAAAGCGTCATGGAGGTCCCCGTCGACGAAACCGAGCCGGTTGCCACTGTTTCGGGGCAGCCCGGATGACCGAGCCCGCCCCGGAGGTCACCGTCGCGGACACGGTGCGGTGGCTGCACGACGAAGGGCTGGTACGTCTGGCCGGGGTAACGGACGGTATCTCGGAGACGATCGTCGCCTACACCATCGATGTCGCCACCGGAACCGTCTCCGCCCACCCGGCGACCGGAGGTGGTGTCGGGGCGGACGTTGTGTCGCTGGCCGCCGACGATCTGCCCTACCCGGTCGGCACCGCCAGACGGCTGGTGGTCGTCGGTGTCACGTCCACGGATGCGGTGCTCGTGATCGATCTGGCGGCCACCCTGACGATCGCGATCAACGCCGACCATCCCGCGCAGGTGGCCAGGTCCTGGGTGCTGCAACTGCTGCTGAATCCCGAGATCACAATTACTACCAACAGCGCCGACGTCGCGATCGGCACCAGCGCCCGGCTGCGGCAGAGTTTCATCCCGGGCGGCGGTGCGACCCTGGTCAACGTAGACGACACGCGCCCGCCGGTCACGGCGGTGACCTTGAACGCGACCACGGACGGTCCCGATCATCTCGACGTCGCCGCGGACGGTACCGGCGAGATGTATCTCGGTGCCCGGTTCTGGCAGATGCGCCAGATCATGCGCATCGAGGACGCCGCCTGGTCCGTGCTCGCGGCACGCCTGGATTCGGCGGCCGACGATTCCGACCATTCTCTCGATCCCCAGTCCGGCGAACGATTCTCGGAGAGCAGCCGATGACCGACATGCATCCTTTTCAGATGGACGACTTCGACATCGACGATGACGATGAGCGGGAAGCCGACACACCGGACTGGCGGAACCTGACCTACGAGGTGTTCAACCCCGACCACAGCGTCGGCGTCGGATGCGACCGGGACGGGGAGATCATCGGCCTGTACATCACCGACGACGCTCGTGACAACGGCGACGACTGGTTGGCGTCCCAGATTGTCAAGCTCGCGCGACTGGCGCATGCGAAGTCGCGCGTCGGCCTGCGGGCCGAGATGGAGTACAAGGGCACCCGTTCCTACACGATCGACTCGTTCGACCTTCCGACCGAGGCGTCGTACCGCGCCATGGAGGAGGCCGAGTTCCGGCGCGATACCTGAGCGCAGACCGCCGTAGCCGGCGAGATAGGACAGCGACATGACCGACAAATTCGATACCGACGACCCGGACGAGGTGGTCGCCGCCGCGCGCAAGTTCCGAACCGCGATCACCACGGTGGGCGGCCAAGTCGCGACGATCAGCGATGGCTTCGTCGCGCCCCGACGGCCCGAATCGGAGATCGATCGGCAACTCGTGGCGCTCACGCACCGGATGCGGGCCATGTTCAAGCGCGCGGAACGGGCAAACGGACGCCGCGTGGACGCGGCGACTCAGGTCACCGCCCAGGTGTCCTACACCCATGGCGACGCCGATCGCGCAGGTGCGGCCGAGGTGCGTCGTCGGACCCGATCCATCTGATTCGCTGATGGAACCGGAGCGCAGCAGTCCGTACTGGGACGCGATCGTCGGCGACAACTGGCCGGTGATCTCGCCGGGGGACTGGAATGCGCTGGAACGTCTCGCGCGGGACGGTGCGGGGGCGTTGGACTTGCTCGACGCCGACAGCAAACGCCGCGAGTTCGACGAGCGGGTCCGCTCCAGTGCCGGTCTGCAACCGGTCAAGGACGACATGCTGCGGCAGAGAATGAACCCGCAGTCGTTCGCGGACGCCTTGGAGGCCGCCGCGGACACCTTCCGGGATTTCTCGGACCTGGTGTACCGGACCCGCAACAAGATCCTGGACATCGTGGACGAAACCACGTCGAGGATCAACCAGACCAAACGCGCGGCCGCCGCGGAGGACGACGAATCCGACGCCCAGGCCATTCGCAGCCGAATTCCCGGCATGATCGCCGCCGCCAGGGACGACGTGGAGGATGTCGTCCGGGCAGCGCTCGGCTCGATCAACCCGCAGGGCCTGCCCAGTCTCGGCTTGATCGCCGACGCGCTGGGACAGCCGGGACCTTGGGCGCCCGGCAACGAAGGAGACACCGACGACTATCCAGAGCACCGGCAGGCCGGAGACCACTCCGGTGCTCCGCGTGATGACGGACCGCAAGGGACGAATCGACCGAAGGACGTTTCTCCGGTCCCGCTGTTGCCGAAGGTCGTCGCCGACGAGCCTGCCGCCGATCCGGTCGACCCGCTCCTGCCCGGTGACGAACTCAGGGAGCAGCCGAATTCCCTTCCTGCCGATGAACCTTCGGCCGGTCCGCCTTCACCGACAAGTTCCGAGCCCACGCAATACCCGCCTGGTGGGACAACGCCTGTCCCCGTGAGCCCCGTGCCCGGCGCGGTGTCCGACGACGGCACGGGCCTGCCGTCCGCGGCCGGAACGCCTCGTACGCAGGTCACGGACACCGAGCCCGTAGCCGCCGATCGGGATGTCCAGACCGACGGCGACCAGCAGGATGAGTCGGCTTCGGAGGGCAGCGACCCGGATCGAAGGGATCCGGATGCCTCGATCGATGGCTCGGAACCCGGCTCCGACGACCGATCCACGACCGCGTCGGCAACGGAAGCGCCCGAGGCAGCCGGGCCGGAGCGGTACGCCGCTTCCTCGGTGACCGTGTCCGACCAAAGTGCGTCACCGCCGATGCCATACGTCCTTCCGCCACCCCTCGTAGCGCCTCCGCACCTCGCGCCATCGGCACCGGCGGCATCGGTCAATCCGCCGGGGCCGGCGGTCTCCGCTCCGGCGGCACAGGCGGGTCCAGGTGCGCCGCAAGTGCAGGCCAAGCAGGCGACGCCCCCGAGCGAAGCACGCGGACCGGCCGTCGCGCCCAAGATCACGGTGGGCACCGCCGGTCCGCCCCCAGGTTCGGGCGGCGCTGTCAAGGCGCCTCCGCCGGAACGGACCGAGCAGCGCGCGAATGCCGACCGGGATGAGACCGACGGCAGCGACGATTCGATCCGCGCTGTGGTCGGCGCCGCCATGACGTCGGCAGCGGCCCCGGCATTCGTACTGGGTGAGCGGGTGGACGGCGACCTGGTGCTGGCACGCACGCTGCTGAGCGGCGTCCTGGCGGCAGGGGGCGACGCGGTGCTCGGCCTCGGCTGGGCGGTTTCGGTGATGCGCCATCAAAGCGGTATCAGCGCGTTCGTCACCTCGAACGAGGGCCGCGGCTGGCTGCCCGCCGGGCTGTACCTGCCGCGCGAGCTTTCGACTCCCTGGGTATGGGAGGTTTCCGAAGGACAGGCATGGGAGGGTGTGGCCGACCCCGCGCGCGTGCTGGCGGAGTTCGCGATCGCGTGGGGACGTAAGTCCGGCGCTCGGTTGACCGCCGTCGTCGCGTCGGGAGAAATCGACGCCGAGTTGCGGCGGCAGTTGGGCGAAGTGCCGATCGAGGGTGAAGTGACCGCCTCGTCGGCGATGGACTTCAGCGCTCCGAGGCCGAGTCTGGTCGACCGTCTCGAACTGGTGGGGGCCCCGGCGCTGGTGCAGCGGGCCGTGACGACACCGGAAGCGGAAATCGCCGGGCGCCGCTGGGACTTGGCGTCGGATGCGCACGTTCGCGTGCACAAGGCCGGTCTCGGCTCTCCGGCCGCGCTGGGTGCGCCCGCTGTCCGCGAGCGGATCCTCACCGCGCTGCGGCAGCGACGCGAGGTGCCGCAGGAGTGGTGGGAAGAACTCCGGGACGCCGACGACCTGCTCACGGCGACGATGCTGTCGCGGCGCGCCGATGTGTCCAGAGTCGCGCTGGGGGAGTTGCGCGCCGAACAATCCGACGGACGCTTCGCATCGGAGATGAGCGCACTGCGCGCCATGGTGTTCGAGCGGCGGTGCGACGAACTGGTGTTGCTGCTGGAGGAGGCCGCGACACGCCAGAGTTTGCGCGACGCGATGTATGCGCACGCCCAGGTCGTGGGCCACCCGTCGTTCATCGCTCCGGCTCCCGCTCCCACCGGCGGTCCGGCTCGCCGCCCGACCATCACGGCGGGGCCGAGCCGCTGAGCAGGTCTGAGCCATCGCCTCGATACGTCGAAACCAATGAGGGGAAAGACGTGGTGCCCCTCGGCGCGTCGGTCACGACAATCGGCTCCCCATGTCTGGGAAGGATCGACAATAGGGGAACGTGTGGTGGGAAAGGATCTGATCGAGCATGCCGAACAGCATGGAAATCGACCCTGCGGTTTTGCGTCAGCTGGCCGACCAACACGACCGGGTCGCGCGTGACACGCGGGAATGGGCCAAACCGCCCGCGGACTGGCTCGCCAACTTCCTGCCCACCTACGGCAAGATCGCCTATCCGGTCTACGAAGCGCTGGAGCGGTACTACGACGCCCGGCAGCGTGCGGGCGAGGCGCTGGCCAGCGAGCACGAGCGCACTCGTGACTCGTTGCGTGCGTCCGCGGACGCTTATGAGCAGTCCGACGAGGATTTCGCCTCGCACATCCGACAGGTGGGCGGCGTCACCGATCAACCGTCCCTGACGGCGCCGGTCGGAAGCTCGACCGATCCGCTGGGTTCGAGCGGGCCGACGTCGCCGTCTACCACCGTGCCCGGTGGGCCGTCCGATGCGCCCATCTCGGCCGGTCCCACTTCGGCCGGTCCCACTTCCGTCGGACCCGATGGCACTCAGAACAACCCGCTCGGTACCTCGCCCGGCGGGCCGAATGGGGCGTCACCGTCGGGTACGGGTGTGCCCGGCGCGACTGCCATGCCGACGGAATCTGTCAGCACCAACGGCACACCGAACGCGACCGGGACGACACCGGGTGGACCGTCCAGCACCAGCGTGACGTCGCCGACGACAGGAGGCATGCCGCCCGCTGGGGTGGGGCCGCTCAATTCCGGCGCGGAGGACCGTGGTTCGACACAGCCGCCCAGCGGTGCCACGGGCCGGTCGGACCTGCCCCCCATGCCCGTACCGGTCTCGAGTCCCTTCGCCGCCGCTGTCGCCTCGGCGAAGGACAAGGAGGCCGAGCCGTCGTACATGGTGGGCAACCAGGTGAACGACGATCTGGTACTCGCCAGGACGCTGCTCGGCAGCGTGCTCGCCGCAGTGGATTCTCCGGTGGGCATGGCCTGGGCGGTATCGGTGATGCGTGGTCCGGGGGGCACTGGCATTTTCATCACCTCGAACGAAGGCCGTGGCTGGCTGCCCGCCGGATTGTTCCTGCCTCGTGAGGTCTCTACCCCGTGGAACTGGGACGAATTGCTCACAGCCGACGACGGCAGCGGATCGCCGTGGGAGGGCGTCACGGACCCGGCTCGGGTATTGGCGGAATTCGGCTTGGCATGGGGTGCGAAGGCGAACGCGCAATTGTCGGCCCTCGTGTCGTCCGGACCGATCGATCCCGGCCTGCGTTCCCGCTTCGGTGAGGCGGCGATGGAAGGGCTCGTCGGCCCCTCCTACGACGTCGACCTGCGCGAGTTCACCCCGGACACCGCCGACCGCCTCGGTCTGACCGGTTCTATCGCGGGACTGGAACATGTCTCGTCGGTACCCGACGCGCAGGTGGTCTCCCGCTGTGTGGAACTCGCCGCGGATGCCCACGGGCAAGTCGGACGCTCCGGATCGGTACCCGCGGAAGCGGCCACGTCGCGCCGGGTTCGCGAACGGATTCTCGCCGAACTGCAATCCGGGAAGACAGTGCCACGCGAACTGTGGGACGAACTGCGCGACGCCGACGATCTGCTGGCGGCTTCGATGCTCGGGCAGCGGGTCGACGTGGGCCGGGTGGAGATCGGGCAGCTGCGGCTCGACGCCGGCGTTTCCCCGTTGCGCAGCATGGTCTTCGAGCGCCGTTGCAACGAGCTGTTGCTGCTGCTGGCGAACGAACCGAGCAGGCAGACGCTGCGTGACGCCGTCTACGCGCACGAACAGATCACGCAGCATCCGCAGTTCGTCTCGACACCGGCACCCGTGTCCACCGCCGTGCAGCCCGAGCGCGTCACGCGGCCGACGGTTCCCTCGGTCACCGCGCCCGACGTCGCAGGCGGGCCGCCGCCCGGTATCGTGGTCGCGCCGACGACATCACCTCCGTCGGTGGCGCCGCCGGAGCGGTCGTGAAGGTGACTCGAAGGTAAGAGATCCGGCGATCCGGGTCACGGCACGGTGGTTCCTTCGGTGCCGCGACCTGGATCGCACGCGATTCCGGTAGGACGGCCCTAGCGGCGCGATTCCGTGTGTTCGCAGCTTCAACCGGAATCGTGGCCGGTGTTCGCACGAGAGGCTTGGGGGAAGATAGCCGATCCTGTTACGGTAGCCGCCGCCGGATAGCGGAATCCGACGGTACGGCATGAGCTATGACAACTGGTCAACAGCATCGGCCAGGCACAGCGGACCGGAACGGTCTGCGCTGGTGATCGCTGCGAGACCGACATCGAGTCGCCCGGGGCGACCCGCACGATCTGCCCGACCGTTCAGGTTCAGTCCATCTCGGGCTGCGCGCCCGAGGCAACGTCAGGAGTACACCTTCCGGAGCGCACTGACTCGGCGCAGACTTCGCGTAACGTGCTAACGCCCCTGCGGGCCGTCCGCTCAGCCGTTCGATACGGCTACGCCTCGATGACTTGACCTGCCTCTTGGTCCACTTCGTCATCGACGGCTGCATCCTGCGGGGCATCTCCTCGACCCGGCCGATCGGTCGGCGAGCCGTCTCTGGTCCGCCGAGCCGGGATCACACCGGGCACCGAGGCAACTGCGGGAGCCGCGTTTTGCTCGCCGGGCGGCGCGGTATTCGCAGCCGGAGCCGCATTGGGGTCGCCGGGCTGCGGGGCGGCCGGTTGAGCATTCGGATTCCCCGGGGGCGGCACGGTGGCTGCGTTCTGGTTGGCCGGCGGAGTCTGGCCAGGTTGTCCGGGAGCGCCGTTGTTCCGGTTCTCCTCGGCCTTCTTGGCCTTGTCCTCTTCGGCTTTCTGCATCATTTCCGGTATCTGCTGGACCAGCGGCATCGCCGCCATCGGCAGCATCGCGAGCATCGGAAGCAGGGAGGCCAAGCTACTCGCTATATCGCCGCCTCCACCGCCACCGCCGGTCGCGCCGCCACCCCCGCCGGCCTGGCCGCCACCGGAGTTGTTCTTTCCACCGCCGTTAGCCATGTCCTCGTTGAGGTCGGCGATCGCGGTGACCTTGTCGTAGACCGCTTCCACGGCGGCGGCGACCGCCTTGAGCAGGGGAAGCTCCTGCGCGGGCTTGAGTTTGGCGGTGCCCGCCGCCTTCAGCTTGGCGTTGAGTTCGGTCACGATGGTTTTGATGGAGCGCAGGGCCTGAACTTGTTCGGCGGCTACCGTGACGGAGGTCTTGACGACCTGATCGTCCATCTGCAACAGCTTCAGCTGCCTGGCCTCGACTTTGTCGATGGTCTTGCGGTATTCGTCGTCCGCCTCGCCTTTACCGAGAGTTTCGTAGATCGCGGGCTTGAGCAGGTCGTCGACTTTCGGCGGGGGAGTCGTCATGCCGCGGCCGAGCAGATCTACCGCGGTCTGAATGGCGGTGTCCGCCAATGCGATGAAGGCACGCAACCCTTCCGAGGCACCGGGTGGGCAATGCAAGTCGACCAACCAGAAATGCTTGGCTTCGGCAGCCGCACTGGCCAGGGGGGTGGACGCCAGCACCGACGCCTTCTTCGCTGTGGTATCCGCCGCAATTGGTGCCATACCGTCGCCACCGCCTCTCAGAAGTCACACCCATTGTCCCGGCTTCTCAAACTTGGGAAGTAGTCCATAGTTCGATTACCCACCCATGAATGGGAATACGACCGATCCGGTGGAGACGACACAATAGCTGAAAAGTGTGAGAGGCGGTCGGTGATGAGCGATGGCGAGTCGGTCGAATGGCACCTGCACTGACTGACGACCTGGACGGAGTACTTCGATCGCTGGTCGCCCTATATGGCGACGGTCAGCCCGCCGGCCAGGCGGCGAGCGTGACCCAGGCGATCGCCGCTGACATGCGTGCTCATTCCGGGGCGGTGGCGTTACGATACGGCGAGGCGCAGGGGATGCAGCTGTCGATCGCGGAATCGCATGCGGGCAAGGACAGCATCGTCAGCAAAGCCGTGGGCGAGTCCGGCGACGGAACGGTCAACGGCCGTGGCCGCCTGACCAACCACATCGCGGACTTCCAGGCCCGCATGCAGGCGATCGCCTCGGTGGGCGATACCCGATTCAGCGGTCCCGCACTGCTCGCTGCCGCGCAGACCACCATCTCCAATGCCACGAAGCAGGTCGATGCCGACGTCGCAGCCGCGCGGCAGCAAGCCTCGCAGATCATGCCGCCCGCGACGCCGCCGACCCGGCAGGCCAGGCACGGCGGCGTGCCGCGCAGGCGGCGGCGTACCAGGTCCAGGGCTAGGTCCAGGTCCGCTTCTCGGCTGCGCCGCGACGGCATGGTGCGCTCGGACGGGACGAAGGGCGGGAACGCGGTGCTGGCCGCCAGCAAATGGCTAGGCACGGACTATGTCTGGGGCGGCGGCGGCGCTGGTGGCCCGAGTGGCGGCGGCTTCGACTGCTCGGGCCTGACACAGTACGCGATCGCCCAGGCCAGTAACGGTGAAGTGGTGCTGCCCCGCACTACATACGAGCAGATCTACAGCGGGGTTCGGGTGCACCCGGACGACGTACGTGCTGGAGACCTGGTGTTTCCTGGCTCATCCTTCAGCACCAGAGGACCGGAGCACGTGCAGCTCGCCGCAGGCAACGGCATGGTCATAGAGGCGCCGTACACCGGCTCGGTGGTGAAGTGGTCACGCATGGACAGCAACTCCGTCGTCGTGCGAGTGCTGTGACAGGGTGACCATGGGGAGGAACACGGCGTGGCCATAGACCTTCCCAGCGAGGTCGCGTTCTTCCTGAACCTATGCGGCGTCCCCTACCCGGACATCAACGAAGACGATGTGCGCGCCCTTGCCGAGTACGTCCGATCCTTCGCCGAACAGGTGCAGGAAACACACGCCTCGGCTACCGGCGTGATCAATCAGATGGGCGACTTCTATTCGGGCGAGTCGTATCAGCAGCTGCTCGCTACCTGGGCGGGCATGAGCGCCACCCACATGCGGCAACTCGACAGTGCGTGCGAGATCGTCGGGCAGGCACTCGACGCGGCGGCGACGGTCATCACTGTGGTGAAGGTCGTCGTGCTGGCCGAACTCGCCGCGCTGGCCGCGGCCTATACCTCGATCCTGCTGACACCACCGCTCGCGCCTTCCGCGCCCTTGGTGGCCGCCGCGGCGCGCAGGCTGTGCGAGGAGATGTCGCAGTACCTGATCGGCTACATCATCGCCGAGGTCATCGGCAAGGCGATCGAACCGCTCGAGCAGGCCATCGAAGACATGGTCAAAGGCGTCGTCTACGACGCCACTCGCGATGCGCTCGATGTCCCGTCCTCGGGCCGGCCCCCGCCGTTGCACATGGAGCCCGACGCGGTGCAGCACTTCGCCAAGGTGCTCGACGACCACGCCGACGACATCTTGCAGCACGCGGCGACGTTCGCCGAAAACGTGTCGACACTCGACTTCACCACGCGATCGCGAATCGACCCCACCGAGTACTCGGCTGTGCCGGACGCGAAGCCGCCTGTCGGTCCCACCGCACCCGTCGGCGAAGCCGCGTTGCGCCCGCGTGATCACTTCGAGTCACGGGTCGATCCGAACCCTCCGGTCCGGCCGAGCGACTCCGCCGACAACCCCCACGACGCGCGCGTCCCGGTTGCCGCGAACGCGGCCGGCGCGGGGGAGAAGGCTGCTGGCGTCGCGGGCGATCCGGGTGCACGGAACGGCGCCATGGACTCGTCGGCTCCGCGGGCGGCGGCGGAGCACCGCAACTCGATCACGGACGCCGCGCGAAACGCGCCGGTGTCGGGTGGGATTCCGAACAGCCCGGCTGCGGATGCGGCGGGACGACCGCCGGGAACCGGGACTCCGCATTCGGTGTCCGCGGTCGCCGCTTCCGACAGCGGAACAGTGGCGGCCCCTCGTGCGGGAGTCGACGATTCGGTGAGGTCGGCGCATGAGACGGGGATCCACCGGCCCGGCTCGGCAGCCGAATCCGCCTCGCTCGCGGGGTACCCGGCGGTCGAGGGCTCGATTCAGGGCGGACCACTGGGCGCCGCGCCCATCCCGCAGCAGAGCACAGGGGCTGCGACCACCCCTTGGAGGCGCACCGGGGAGCAGTCGGCTACCTCGAATGCCCTGCCGCTCAGAGCCGAACGTCCGGGGAAGGTCGCTCGGAAAGGGCGTCGGCCCGCGGTCACGCCATGGGCCGCAGCGCGCCGCGCCCGCGAGGTTCCCGCCGTGGTGCACGCTCCCGTCGTCGATCGGCCCCCGCTGCCCGCGATACGGGAGAAGGACACCGAAACGGGCAGCGCAGAGAACGCCGGTCCGGGTCACGCGCAGCCTGCGCCTTCGACGGTCACGGCCCCGCCTTCCGATCGCATGAACTCACTCGGTCCCCAGGCTGGGGAGGCGCGATCCACCGCCCGGTAGGGCACGCGAAAAAGACCCGTTCCCAGCGGCGGGAACGGGTCTCGAAGTCGAAGTCCGTGAG
The DNA here is from genome assembly GCA_019930625.1 of Nocardia asteroides. Taxonomy (NCBI): domain Bacteria; kingdom Bacillati; phylum Actinomycetota; class Actinomycetes; order Mycobacteriales; family Nocardiaceae; genus Nocardia; species Nocardia asteroides. The sequence continues at coordinate 292,511 of CP082844.1, read as the reverse complement.
AGTGGTAAACGTAGTCGGCAACCCGGAGGTTTCTGTACACCTCGGGTCTCCTACCCCCACAACGGCCGGTGACCTGCCGGTGCCACCGGCCGCTGCTTTGGGTTCAGATCGTCGGGATGAGGGACCGGCGATCTGTGTTCAGACAGTACCCTCTTCTGTCGGAACGTTCAATAGTGTGCACCTAAATAGCGGCAAGAAATTTTCGGAAGGTTCGGTGACCTGCTTGTGCGGCGGCTGGAGGAACCGGATCGCGGCTGGCCAGCCGCCGCCGAAGGGTCGTCTGCAGGGGGATGATCGCCGACCCCGAAGTAAACATACCGTTAACTGACGGCACGTTCAAAATTGGCATGTCGATGGGCCGGAACTGGGGTGCGCCGCCGCCGGGGCCACTTCCCATAGTTGGGAAGGCGTCGAGTCCTGAGCGTGACCACCGGAATCTATCGTTCGAGCAGGCTAGTTCGGCGGAAGGGAAGTCCGAGTGTCAGCGGCCGAGGACGCGTTCTACACGGGTGTTCAGAATCTTGGGTTGGTCGCCGGTGGCGTGCGCAACGAACAGCACGCGGCGGCGGCGTTTCGGGCCGCCACCGACCTCGACCCGGACATGTGCGATGCCTGGCTCGGGCGCGCTATGGCGGGGGAGGTCACCTCTGAGGTGATCTACGGTGCCTATCGGTCGGTGCACAACCTCTATCGCGACCAGCAGCGAGCGGGTCTGGTAGACCGCGCCCTGTGGTGCCAGGTCGAAATCGGCATGTACGGGCTGCGTGTCGCGATGGCCGATCGCGACCAGATCGCGATTGCGCAGGCTTGCTCGTATGCCGAAGGCGGTGAATGGCAGGAAGCGGCGGCGATTCTCGATGAGGTCCCCAGCGACGATGTCGCGGATTTCGTGCGCATGTCGCTGTTCTTCCGGACGAAGCAGTGGCCGGAGGTGCTCGCCGCGCGCACGGCGCGGCCGGTGCTGGAAGACGGCCTGCTGGATATCGCCGCCGAGCTGATGGCCGCCCAGTCGCTGGCGCACCTCGGGCGCTTCGGTGAGGCCATGCCACGCGCGCAGCGGATCGTGGAGGACAGCTCGTCGGGCAATCTGTCCTACATCTGGGCCGATGCCCACTTCCTGCTCGGCATGCTGATGCGGCACAACGGCGATCACGACGCCGCCGACAAGATCCTCAACGGACTGCAAGGATCGGCGCTGTGGCCCGAGCGCGAGGAATGGCAGCGCGCCGTCCGGGACAAGTCCTACCGGTTCGAGGTCGCCACCGCCGAACTCATCGCCTCCCGGACGAACAAGTGGGACCCGAAGACGGGTGACGACCCCCGCGAAGCGGCCGCCAACGCGGCCCGCGCCGAACGTGAGAGTCTCCTTACGGAGGCTTCGGATCTGCTGCAGGCGCAGATCGGCATGGATTCGGTCAAAGAGCAGGTCGACCGGCTCAAGTCCGGTGTGCTGATGGACCAGGTTCGCGCCAAGCGCGGCCTCGCCGTGGATTCGAAATCGCAGCACCTGATTTTCTCCGGTCCTCCCGGCACGGGTAAGACGACCATCGCTCGCGTGATCGCCAAGATCTTCGCCGGCCTGGGCGTCGTCGAGAACGCCGACGTCATCGAGGTATCCCGCAATGACATGGTCGGCACCCATCTGGGTCACACGGCGCCCAAGACCAACGCGCTGATCGACTCGGCGCTCGGCGGTGTGCTGTTCATCGACGAGGCGTACACGCTGATCCAGGAAGGCCTTTCCGGCGGGGACGCGTTCGGCAAGGAAGCGGTCGACACGCTGCTGGCCCGGATGGAGAACGACCGCGACAAGCTCGTCGTGATCATCGCCGGATACGAGGACCAGATCGACCGGTTCCTCGCGTCCAACGACGGTCTGGCCTCCCGTTTCACCAAGCGCATCCGTTTCGCCAGCTACGACGCCGATGAACTGGTGCAGATCGCCGAGCACATCGCGCAGAAGAAGGATTCGATACTGTCCGAGCAGGCGCGCGAGGTGCTGCGGCTGCGGTGTGAGGAATTGGCGGGACAGACCAAGAACGGTCGTCGGCTGATCGACCTGGCAGGCAACGGCCGCTTCGTCCGCAACGTGGTCGAGGCCGCCGAAGCCGAGCGTGACTACCGCTTCACCAGGGAAAACGTCGACATCGCCGCGATGACCGATGAGGAACTCATGACGATCGACGCGTTCGACGTCACCGCGGCACTGGAGGGTCTGGCGCCGAGCACGCGGGTGTGAGGCGTCCGCTGATCCAGTATTCCCGATGCTGGAATGAAGGTCGTAGCCACGATGTGACCGGTGGTCGCGCTGTGGCAGCAGGGCGGCGGAAGGAACGATAGTCGGTGGCGCGCTTCCGGGTTGTGACCAAACACCAGATCTCTGGCTGGCGATTTCTGCTGCGCCGGATCGAGCACGCGCTCGTCCGTCGAGACGCGTCGATGATCGATGACCCGCAGCGCGGTCGGTCCACCGCGCTCGCGATCGGCATCGCGCTGGCATGCGTGATCATCGCGGGCGCCGCCGTGCTGGCATTCTTCAAACCGGCCAAGAAGGTCGGGGACTCGAAGATCGTGGCGGAGAAGGACACCGGTGCTTTGTTCGTGCGTCTGAACAACCGGCTGTTCCCCGCGCTGAATCTCACCTCGGCTCGGCTGATCGTAGGGTCCCCCGATAAGCCGGTGCAGGTTTCCCGGGACGAGCTGTCGAAGTATCCGCGCGGACCATGGGTCGGCATTCCAGGAGCGCCCGGCAATATCGCCGACACCGACGAGAGGGATTCGTCGTGGACGGTGTGCGACACGGCGAGGACCGGTGCGGCGGCGCCGGTCAACCCGGCGACCGGTCTGCCGACCGTGAGCCGCTCCGCTGTGCGGACGACCGCGATCGGCGGCCCACTCACCGTCGACGGTGAGGCCATCCGCCTATTGGTCGATAACGAGGCCCGACTGCTGCGCGACGACACCACGACCTGGCTGGTCTACGGCGACGCCGAGAAGGGCGTGGTGCGCGCCTCCATCGACCTCGCCAGCACCGCGGTGGCCATGGCGCTCGGCATCGACTCGACCGCCCCGGTGATGGCGGCGTCGAAGGGATTGGTCAACGCGATCCCCGAGGCACCGCCCCTGCGAGTACCCGACGTACCCGGTAAGGGCGAGTCGATCACCCTCAACAACGGATTCACCACGCCGGTCGGGTCGGTACTCACCGTGTCGACGCCGGACCAAGGGGTTTCGTACTATCTCGTCTCACAGTCGGGGCTGGTGCGGATCAGCGCCGTGTTGGCGGCGATGGTTCGCAATGCGGACTCCCAAGGCGCGGTATCCACCCGGACTGTCGGACCCGACGTGATCGCTGCGAATCTCCGCCCAGGACAGTGGCCGGGCACCGCGAGTTACCCGACCCGGCCTATTCGGCTGGTCGAACCCGAACGATCCGGCGTGACCTGCTTGCATTGGTCGCGGTCCGGGAATGATCCGAACGCGACCACCGAGCTGCTGGTGGGCAGGCAGTTGCCGCTCAAGCAGGAGGAGCAGAACCGTGCGGTGGATCTGGTGACCTCGGCCGCCTCGCGCGGCACGACCGCCGATGCGGCCTATCTGCCCCGGGACACCGGCCGTTTCGTACAGGTCACCGGCAGCGAACCGGGCTCGCCGCTGCGGGAATCGCTCTACTGGGTTTCCGACAGCGGCGTCCGCTACGGCGTGGTCACCGATCCGAGCGGTGGCACCGGCGATCCCACCTTGACCGCGCTGGGGCTGCGGGCGCCGGTCCCCGCGCCGTGGAGCATCATCGCCCTGTTCGCGGTCGGCCCCCCTCTTTCCCAGAAGGACGCTCGCATCCAGCACGACGGTATCCCGAACAACAAGATCGTCGCCGGGCTCGGTGGTTCGTAGTGACCAGCACTCGTCGCTTCGTGCGACCCGCGCGGATGGTGCGCGGTCCCAAAGCTCCCGCCGTGACCGAGTTGCGGTTGCAGCCACCCACCGAGCTGCCCAAACCGGTTCCACCGTCGCGGCTGCGAATGATCATGCCCGTGGTCATGGTGGCGGCCATGGCCGGAATGATGGTCATGATGTTCCGCGGCGGCGGAGCAATGAATCCGATGATGCTGATGTTCCCCGCCATGATGATGGTGTCGATGTTCGGCATGATGGGCGGCGCCTTCGCTGGCAACGGCTCCGGCGGCGCCGCCAGCCTCAACGAGGAACGCAAAGACTACTTGCGTAGCATCACCGACAACCGCAAGACGGTGCACGGGGCAGAAGCCGAGCTGTACGCGTTCCTGCGCTACACCCATCCCGGCCCCGATGAGATCGCCAGACTCATCGGCGGCAAGCGGATGTGGGAGGTGCAGGTCGCGAGTCCGCAGTTCCTGCGCGTGCGAATCGGCCGTGGACGCATCGCCAATCAAGTGCGCGTCATCGTCCCGGAAGCGGCGCCCACGGCCGATCTCGACCCGGTCGGTGTCGTCGAACTGACCAGGTTCGCCAAGGCATATTCGACGGTCGGCGGTATGCCGGTCGCGATAAATCTGCTGTCGGCGCCGCAGGTCGGTATCGATGGTGACGAGCAGTTGGTGGCCGGGCTGATTCGCGCGATGATCGCCGAGGTCGCGGTGCTGCACGGCCCGGACCAGGTGGCGGTCGCGGCGGTGCTGTCCGACCCGGACGCGCCGGAATGGTCCTGGCTGAAATGGCTGCCACACGCCCAGCATCCGAGCGACACCGATGCGATAGGCCCGAGCCGGATGGTCTACCGCACCGTCGCCGAGTTGCGCACCAAAGTGCTCGCCGGGCTCAATCGCGGTCCGTTCTCGGCGAATTCGCAGCCCACCCTGGATCGCACGCATTATCTGCTGATCGTCGACGTCGGCGGGCCTGCGACCGACCGCGACATCTCCGGCATCGACGGCTGCACATGGTTGAGGCTGGGCGCCACCGAGCAGAATCTTCCGCGTGCGCTGCGTTTCACGGTGAGCGAGGACCGGTCGCTGAACGAGGTGAGTCCGCGCGGGTTGCGGCGCGTCGGTGTCGCCGACTCGCTGTCCGCGGCAGCGATGACGGCGATGGCACGCAGCCTTTCACCGTATCGCTTGTCCACGGTGGTGGAGGCGGTGGCCGCCGAGCAAGCCAGCGGTGGCACATCGTGGGAGGAAATGGTCGGCATCGCCGATCCCGGCGCGATCCGCGTCGAGCAAGCGTGGATCCGCCGCCGCGACGAGGATCGGGCGCGCCTGAACATCCCGTTCGGTCATGATCCGGCCGGCAGTGTCGTCTATCTCGATATCAAGGAATCGGCCGAAGAAGGCATGGGTCCGCACGGAATGTGCATCGGCGCCACCGGATCCGGCAAGTCGGAATTCTTGCGAACCCTGGTGCTTTCGGCGGTCGCGACGCATTCACCGGATGTGCTGAACCTGCTGCTCGTCGACTTCAAGGGTGGCGCGACCTTCCTCGGCTTCGACCGGCTGTCACACGTGACGGCCGTCGTGACGAATATGGAGGAAGAAGCCGACCTCGTCACCCGTATGGAAGACGTCATCAACGGTGAAATGGCGCGGCGGCAACGAATCCTGCGCGACGCGGGCAATTTCGCCAGCGTCGCCGATTACGAGCGCGCCAGGGAACAGGGCGCGGATCTGCGACCGCTGCCCACCCTGCTGATCATCCTGGACGAGTTCGCCGAACTGCTCGAGCAATACCCGAACTTCTCGAAACTCTTCGTGGCCATCGGCCGACTGGGTCGATCACTGCGAATTCACCTGCTGCTGTCGTCGCAGAAGGTGCCCGCCAACCGAATGGGCGAGCTGGAAGCGCACCTCTCCTATCGAATCGCGTTGCGCACCAACCAGACCAGTGACTCACGCGATGCGATCGGCACCGCGGACGCCTACCACCTGCCGAAGAAGCCGGGTTCGGGTTACCTGCGGGTCGGTTCCGGTGACCTCCAGCGGTTCCAGGCCGCGTATGTGGGCGAGAAGTACTCGCCGCCTGCGCAGGTGTCCGCGGCCTCCGCGCAGCGTGCGCGCCGGCCCGGTGGCGGTTACCGGCCGCCGCAGCGTTTCACCGCGGGCCACATCGTCGACACCCGGCCCGCGGTGGTCGAGCCGGTGGTCGTCCAAGAGGCGGCCGAGGTCGCCGACGGTGAGTCGATCACCGTGATGGAAGCGGTGTTGCAGCAACTGGCCCGGCACGGGAACCCCGCTCATAAGATGTGGCTCCCACCGCTGACCACGCCGCCCACCCTGGAGCGGATGATCCGCGCGGTTCCCCAGGGCGCGTTGCAGATGCCGTTGGCTCTGGTGGACAAGCCGCGCCAACAGCGTCAGGACGTCTGGTCGGTGGACATGTCCGGCGGCGGTGGACATATGGCCATCGTCGGCGGCACGCAGTCCGGCAAATCCACGGCGCTGCAGTCGTTCATCCTGTCCGCGGCGCTGACCCACACGCCGGAACAGGTGCAGTTCTACTGTCTGGACTTCTCCGGTGGCGGGTTGTCGATATTGGCGAACCTGCCGCACGTGGGATCGGTCGCCGCGGCCCGCGACGGCGACCGAATCCGGCGCACGATCGCGTTGGTGACCAGCCTGCTCGAGAGCAGGCAGTCGATGTTCACCGAGTTCGGCATCGATAGCATCCGGAAGTTCCGTACGATGCGCGATGGGGGCGGCACCGCACCGTGGCTGGACCGCGATCCCTACGGCGATGTCTTCTTGGTGATCGACGGGTGGGACGTCGGGTTCGGTATGAACGGCCCGTACTACGACGAGTACACCCCGATCATGGAATCGATCGCGCTGCAGGGCCTGAACTACGGCATTCACTTGGTGGTGAGCAGTTCACGCTGGATCGCCATCCGCCCCGCGATCAAGGACCTGATGCAGACACGCCTCGAGATGCGTCTGGGAGATTTGGCCGATACGACTTTCAACGCCCACCGCAATGTGGTCGCGGCGATCCCCGCCAATCGGCCGGGCCGATGCATCTCGACCGATGGCCTGCACATGCTCACGGCGTTGCCGCGCATCGACGGCGCGGGCGAGGCGGAATCGGCCGCGGAGGGTCTCGCCGCGGCGTCCGCCGAGGTCGCACAGCGCTACCCTGGCCGTCGCGCGCCGCAGGTGAAACTGCTGCCGCCGCAGGTGGGCCTCGACGAGGTGCGCGCGGGATGGCCGGTGCCGCAGACGCTCGCGCAGCGTCTCGTCGTGCCGTTCGGTCTCCGGGAATCCGATTTGCGGCCCGCGACAATCGATTTCAGTGTGTCGACGCATTTCATCGTGCTCGGCTCGACCGGATCCGGGAAGTCCACCATGTTGGCTGCCCTGCTGGCGTCCATCCAGCATCAGTACGACCCCTCACAGGCGCGCGTACTGCTGATCGACTACCGGCGCAGGCATCTGGAGACGGTGCCGCCGGAGATGCTTATCGGACATGTGACCAACGAGCGCGATGTACGCGATGCGCTGCCTGCCCTGGTGGAGAAGATGCGCTCGCGGCGACCACCGGAGAACGTGACCACCCGGCAGCTCGCGGAGCGGTCCTGGTGGACCGGACCCGAGGTCTTCGTCGTGATCGACGATTACCACATGGTGGCGCAGCGTGGCGCGCTGAATCCGCTGGAACCGTTGAAGGAGATCATTGTCGACGGTCGGGATACCGGCTTGCACGTCATCGCGGCGCGCAACATCGCGCAAGCGGACACGGCGTTGTACGACAACGTGATCGGCCAGATGAAGAATCTCAATTCCTCGGGTCTCATCATGGACGGCTCGAAGCTCGACGGGATCCTGGTCGGCGACGTGCGACCCACCAAGCAGCCGCCGGGCCGGGGAATCTACGTGGAGCCGATGAGTTCTCGCCGGGATCTTGTCCAGGTGGCCTGGGTGCCCCAGCAGATCTGACCTCAGCATTCATCCCAAGGTTGGGAATGAATTACCGTTTTTCTTAGCAGCCGCTCGATCCGAGCTGGTAGTCACGCTCGATTGGAGTCTCACCATGGCACTCCCGGATCAAGGCATCGCGCCGCCGGATGTGCGGCGCGGTGACCGAGCCCAGGCGGATGGCGCCATCGCCACGCACGCGAGACGCTACCGGAACAACTGGAAATCCTCTGTCCGGCGGCGCTGTACGTTCCCGGAGTAACCCAGGAGGTGCCGGTACTGGAGAAACTCGCTGCAATCGGTGTGGTCGAGGACGTCGATGGCCGAGCCGGATATCGACGATCGCGAGACACGCACGCCCCGTCAACGTCCTCGGCGAATCCGTCCGAGGCAAGGTAAACGCCGTCTAGGATAGGAACAGATATGCCCATTGGCTTCACCGGCGACCGAGCAGACATCGACAATGTCGCCAAGAAGTTCTTCATGCACGCCGACACCTTCAAGAACCACATGGGTATTCTCGAGGGCATCAAGATGGAATATGCGCCCGCTGTCGAAGGCGCGACCGGAACTGCGATCCAGCAGGCGATGCAGGGTGCCCTCGACAAGGGGGGGCAGCTGCACAAGAAGTTCATGGAAATCGTCGACGCTCTGAATATCGCCGGCGCGACCTTCGACAGCCAGGACCAAGAGAACGCGGCGCAGGTCAACAAATACAACCTCAATTTCTGATGCCTGATCTGCACCAGAAAACAATCGGGAAAGGTCTCGGATAATGAAGAATGATTACGATGCCGTCGAGGGTCTGGTGGTCCGCACCGACAAAGTGCTCACCGACATGTCGGTCGACGCGGGTGAGCGGAACACGCTGGCCAGGTTGCTGGAGCAGAACTTTCGAGGTGACGCAGGTAGCTCGAACGGCGAACTGCAGAATGCCATTCACAAGTTGATCGACGAGTACAACGCCGCGCTGGTGCAGCTCAAGGCGGCGACCAAACAAGTGTCGGGCATCGACGGCCAGTTCCGCGTTGTGGATCAGGGCCAGGCCATGCGGTTCTCTCAGATCCTCTAGCCGCTCCGTGGTTCGTCGTCCCCCCGGTAGGCCCGTGATCCCGCCCGAGCGGGCCGGTCCGGTGACGGTCGATCGAACGTGGTCACGGTGCTCGGTTGCTGCCGAGTGGTCCAGCCGAGACTGATCAATATCCGCTGTCGCCCTCGACGAGTTCGCTCACATCGACTTCGTCGAGGGCGATCGGATGTCCGGGATGTCCTCCGGTACGCGTTTGCGGCCAACGCCGAGAGCTCGTGTCACGTGACGTTCGCCTCATTCGCAACGCCTCCAGCGGATCTCTGCAGGCGGCGGCAACACGGCCGATGTAATGACTGCGGGTTTCGTCCCATATCACCACTGCTGGGAATAGCTTAACGTTCTGATTGCACCGCTCGATGTCGACGTACTACTCGTCAAGAGTGTGTACCAGTTGTTAGGAGACTTCCATGCATCTCGCAGTTGATCCGGATCATCTCCCGGTTATCGCTTCCCAACTCGGCGTCAGCGCGGAGGACTTGCTGTTGATGCTCGGTGCTGCCGCTCCCGTCGCTGTCCCGGCCCCGCCGGGTCTCGATGACGTGAGCGCACTCATTCCCGCCGCGTGCGCTAAGCAAGCGGGGTTGTTCTTCCCTGCCACGGCAAAGGGGGTCTTTGTGAGGAGCGAAGGTGCGGTCGCCCTACCGGAGGTCGGGGTCGCCTTCGCTGCCGGTGACGCGGCCGGCGGTGGCCAGGTGCTCAGCAGAGCAGCGGCATTCTAGGCGCGGACAGCCCGAGCGAAAGCTGATGACATGCTTGCTGTCGTACTCGGCGCGTTGGGGCCGGAGGCGATTATCGCCCCGCTGCTCGCCGGCGATGGGGTCACCACGACGCGGTTGACCGCGAAGGCTTATCAGGCTATGGCCGCGCACTTGAACACTGCCGCGGCCAGCACCGACAGCTCAATGCTGCAGATGGGCGGGACGTTCCAAGCGCTTACCTCCGACCAGGCGCAGGCGGCGTTCCGTAAACATTCGGTATGGTTGCGTGAGCAAGCCGCGGTGGCCGAGGCCACAGGCGAGTTGCTGGACCGAGCGGCTGATATCGCCACCGCGGCGAAGGCCGCAATGGCGGCGGTCGCCGCCAAGACCGCTCAGGTCCGGTTGCAGGAGGGCATCGCGCTCGGCGGCGGCTTCGGTCCGCTGAGCGGCGCGGCGCTCCTGGAAGCCGAGGCCGAGTTGCTCGCGCTCCGAGGGGCCGCCCTCGGGATAATGGCTGCTTACGCTGGGGCGTTGGTGCCCACGCTAGCCGCAATACCGCCACCGATCGAGGCGCCGCCCATTGTTACTGGCGGCCCAGGGCCGGGCCCGCAGACGGATTACGCGTCTTTCGACAACCCGCCCGATCACACCGATTCCGGTCTTACTAAAACCTCCACGGACGAAGGGTCGACTGGACTCGATAAGGGCTCCGAATCGGGCGGTGATAAGACACCCACCGATTCGACACAGCCATCGGATACGACACAACCATCGGATACGACACAACCAACCGATACGACACAACCAACCGATACGACACAACCCGCGGACACGACGAACCCCGCCACCAATTCCGAGCAGTTGGATCCCAATGCGTTGTCCGGCGATTCGGGAACGGGCGATGGAGCCGGCGAGTCCTGGCTCTATGGCACGTCGCAGAATTCGCCGACGTTGGCCGCCTTGAGTGGTGGAGCCGGGAGTCTCGTCGCGCTCAATATGGCCCGTGGCGGCCTGGGAGCTATGCCGGGCGCTTCGACCGGATTCCGGATGCCCACCAACTGGAATCCAGGAAGCGGAAGGGCATTCGGCGCCTTGCCGCAACAATCGGCGTCCGGACCGATGGGCCGGACGGGGCCGTCACGCGGTGCGGTCGCGCCCAAGGCGCGAATGCGACGACGTCGCGATGATGAGACGAAGCCCTCGAAGGTCTTCGTACCGGGCGAACCTCAGGATGTTCCGGTACTCGAGCAACCCCCCGTCATCGGGGTCATCGAGTACGTGGACAGTGACGGCCGGGACGACCCGACGCCCGAAGAGGCACACGCGGTCGGCGTCATCGAACGAGACGAAGACGAAGCGGTGCTCGCGTCCGCGGAACGTCCCCGGTGACGCGCGTCGAGGTCGAATATCCAGTCGAGACAAATGACCACAATGCATTCGGGGAAGGTGTGGAAGACGATCCAGTCGCAATCGACCTGAATGTCGATGCCGCCCTGCTATTACAGCATCTGGTCGGCATCGACTCCTATCCGCCCGTATTGGCGCTCCTGCCGAATATCTACCGCATCGAGGATCGGGATCGGGTGCATTCCGTAGTCGCCGCGCAGCTCACCGAAGTGGGCGTGCTCGAGGACGGTCGCGTGCACCCGGCCGTCGAGCATTGGCTCATGTGTCTCTACCGAGCGGACGTGGAAATGGCTGTCCGAATCCTGGACACCGGCTTGGATGGCGAACCGAAGGGTATGCTGCGAATGTCGCTGGTGCGCGCGGGCGAGACCCATGTGCTCGCGGTGCGTTCCGACGATCATGTAGTCATCCAGTCGGTGTTCCAGCAGGACCGCCAGCTCGATATGTTGTCGGCCGCCGTAGCAACCGCGCTCGGGTCGGCGCCGGTGCTGCGGTTCGAGCCGGTCACCGCGACGGTGGAGCAATTCGGTGAGATACCCGACGACCAGGACGAACGCCGTCGTGCCCTGGTGGAACTCGGTGCGGAACCGCATGCCGCCGCCGTGTTGAGCCGGGTGCTGGACGAGGTGGTCCGACGGGCGGAAGTGGTGATCATCGAGCACCACGACGGCAGCTCGCCGAAGCCCGAATTCGCCGTGCACGTGGTGGATACCCTGTCAGGGCGGATCATCGTGACTCCGAGCGTTGCGATGGACGGACGGAAGTGGGCCAGATATGCCCCCGGCGACGATGCGGCCTTGCGGTCGGGCATCGGGGGGCTCATCGACCTGCTGCCCGGCCGAAGTTGGTTCGACACCAGCAGAATGAACTGAACGTCGGACCGTGGTTGTGGAGAGGACGACGGAAATGAACCGAGCACCGAGCATCAACGGTCATTCGGCCGAATCCGCGCGCGCTCGCGGCGGTTACGACGCGTACTTCGCACCGACGAACGAGCTGACCGACGCGGCTGTCGCGCCGGGCCCCGCCCCCGAGACCCGACAGGACGCCGAAGCGTTCTCCCACGTCGACCCCGTGATCGGCCCGCCGCGTGAGCCGCTGGCGTCCACTGGGGGATCCGAGTCTCATTCCCCGCAGCAGGGCGCGGTGACGCCGCCACCAAGTGCCAGCGTGCCGCCGCGGCAGGCGAATGCGCAGATGGCGCGGCCGAGCACGCCTCCGCAGCCGAGCACGCCTCCGCAGTCGAATGTGCCCCCGCCGTCGGCGGGCACGCCTCCGCCGGACTACTCCGTAGCGCCGCCTGCCACACCGCAAGCGGCGCAAAATTATTCGGCACATGAGCAGTCCGCCGAGCAATACCGCGCCGAGCAGGCGGCCGCCCGGGTGTCACAGGCGATCGCGCGGACCGATGCCGCATCCGCGAATGACGAATGGCAGTCCGGATCCGCGACGCCCTGGGTTCCCGAGCGCGTCGACCACTCGGCCTATGAACCGACGCCGCGGATCGAGGTGCTGCCCGCCGCGCTCAGCTCGATCGACCTGCTCGCCGACATCTCCGCCGCGAAGCGGGCGCAACTGCGCTCCAGCACCGGCATGCGCGGTGCCCTCAACAAAGTCGGCTTCAATCTCGGGCTTTCGCCTGCCGAGCAGCGCGCCGAGGACCGCAAGATGCGAATCCGACGCCAGCTCACCACCACCTATCAGATCGCGGTGATCAGTGTGAAGGGCGGCGTCGGCCGCACCACCACCGCGGCGACGCTCGGGTCGACCTTCGCGGGCCTGCGCCCGGACCGGGTGGTCGCGATCGACGCGAACCCGGACTTCGGCGACTTGTCGACCCGCACCTGCAGGCACCCTTACGGCCTGACCCTGCGCGATCTGGCGCAGTCGCAGAACCTCGACGCGTTCTCCGCGGTGCAGTCGTTCACCTCGATCAACTCCTCCGACCTGGCCGTGATCGCCTCGCCCTGGTCGACCGAGGCCACCGAGGCGCTGTCCGGCCGCGAGTACAGCACCGCCGTGGAGGTGCTACGCAAGCACTTCAACCTGCTGGTGGTGGACTGCGGGACCGGTGTGCTGGATTCGGTGACGTCGACGGTGCTGCAGACCAGCGACGCCGTCGTGGTCGTCACCCCGGCGACGGTGGGCGGTGTGACCGGCGCGGTGGCCACCCTGAACTGGCTGAGTTCTCATGGCCTGCAACACTTGATCGCCAAGTCGATCGTCGGCATCGTGCACCACCAGCCGCTGAAGCCGACCGTCGACGTGGACGCGATCGAGAAGCTGTTCGAGACCGCGCAGCGCCCCACCTGCGTACTGCCCTATGACGCGCATCTGGCCGAAGGCGGCGAAATCGACCTCCGGCTGCTGGAGAAGGAGACCGTGCTCGCGTTCGAGGAGCTGGCCGCGTGGCTGGCCGATGGATTCCCTGGATACCTCTCCGGCGGCGCCGACAACTCCGGGGACCGCGGAGGGTGGCGATGAGCGAGCGTAGTGAGCGAGCGATCGAGGCGGAGGCATGAGCACCGCCGTCGCGCCCGCGCCTGCCGGGACGCAGCCGTCAGCGGAGGTCGCACGGGCCCGGATCGCCGTGATGGTCTCCACCTATCAGGTCGACGTGGTGGTGCCTACCAAGTTCACCATCGAGACCTTCATCGACGACCTGCTGGTCGTGCTGGCCTCGGCCATCGACGACGAGAGCGTCGACTTCACCCCGCCGCAGGGCCAGTGGAGCCTGGCGCGGCCCGGCGAGCCGCCGATTCCGCGCTGGCGCAGCCTGGACGACCACGACGTCACCGACGGCACCGTGCTGATGCTGTCGGTGGTCGAGTCGGCGGAGGTGTTCACGCCGGTGGTCGAGGACATCACCGACGCCCTGGCGCTGATCAACGAGCGCGAATTCGCCGAATTCGACGCGAACACCGCCGCGATCGTCGGGCTGGCCACGCTCGGTATCGGCGCCTCGGCGGTGGCCGCCATGCTGTCCTGGTCGTGGACCATGACAGGTTCGGCCTTGTGGTGCGGTTTGCCTGCCCTGCTGCTCGGCGGCTTGTGCTGGGCCGCGGCCGCGCTGGCCCGCCGCCGTGACGCTCCGGCGAAGCTCTCCCTCGGCTTGACGCTGGCGGCGACGCCCCTGCTGTTCGCGGGCGGTGCGATGCTGGTGCCGCCCGCCTACGGCCAGCCCGGCCCGTTCGCCGCGGCCAACCTGGCGGCCGGAGCCGTGGTGGCCGCGGTGGCCGCCGCCACCATGATGCGGTTGAGCGGAGTGGGCATCGCGACTTTGATGGCGGTGACCGTGCTCGGCATCGTGCTGACCGTCGCCGCCTTGCCGCTGACCTACGCGAATCTTTCGGTCGGGCAGGTCGCGGGCGGTGTGGCGTTCGTCGGGATCGTGCTGCTGACAATGGCGCCGCGCTTGGCCGTGGTCATCGCCCGCATCCGGCCACCGGATCTGCCCGATCCGGGCACCGAGGTCTCGCCGAACACGTTGACCGACATTTTCGACGCGGAGACGGTGCGTGAGGGGGACGAGCACACCGCGGTCGGCGAGCAGCAGCGTCTTGCCACCGAGGCGGGTATCGAAAGCCGCGCCCGGCTCGCGGTGACCAGCCTGCGCGGCCTGATCGCCGCGATCTCCACCGTGCTCGCGGTCTCCGCGGTGATCTGTGCCGCGGTCAGCCCCGGTGGCATCCGCGAGATCGTCATGGCCGCCGCACTCGGTGGACTGCTGGCGATGCGTGCGCGCTGGCACCCGGATCGCGTCCAGGCGATCGCGCTGATCTCGGGGTCCGCGGTCACGGTGTGCGGCGTCGGTTTCGTTCTGGTCGGCGCCTACGAGACGCCGGTCGCACGTCTTGTGGTCGGACTGGTGGTGGCCTTGGCGGCGTGCGCGGCTTGTCTCGCGGCACTCCGGTTGCCGGGCAAACGGCTGTCTCCGGTGACCCGGCGCGTCATCGACCTGGTGGAATACGCACTCATCCTGGTGGTGCCGGTGATCGCGTTCTGGATCATGGGCGTCTACACCGCGATGCGAGGAATCTGATGAAGGTCGGCAGCGCCGCTGTGGCCGTTCTCGCCGGGGTGATGCTCGCCGTCACCGCCGCTCCCGCCGTAGCGCTCGAACCGCCCCAAGTGATAGTGGGCTCGCCGCCCGCCGACGACCCGCCGGGGCCCGAACAGCCGATGAAGCAGGATAAAGGCTGCCTGGCCGCGGGCGTCTTGCCCGACAGCGACCTCACCCGCACTCCACCACCGGAACTGGCGCTGGATCTGCGCCGCGCCAGGGCACTGAGCCGGGGCGCCGGCGTGACCGTCGCCGTCATCGACACGGGAGTGCAGCCCCACCCGCGCTTGCCCAACCTGGTCGGCGGTGGGGACTACCTGGCGGCCGGCGGCGACGGACTGTCCGATTGCGACGCGCACGGCACGCTGGTCGCCGGAATCATCGGCGCGACATCCGATCCCACCGACGGATTCGCCGGTGTGGCCCCGGACTCGCGGATCATCTCCATTCGCACTCGTTCCGGCGCGTTCATCCCCGAACGACCGAGTTCCGATCAGAGCCAGCGGATGGCCATCGAAATCCGGACGCTGGCCAGAGCGATCACGCGTGCCGCGAACCAAGGCGCGGGCGTGATCACAGTGTCGCTGCCTATCTGCATGCCAGTGGACGCGCAGGTGGACCAGTCCATGCTCTCGGCCGCCATCGGCTATGCCGTCCATGCCCGTGGCGCGCTTATCGTCGCGGGCGCGGGCAACAGCGCGGGCGCCGCGAACTGCGCGCAGAATCCGGACGTCGACCCCACTCGCCCTGCCGACCCGCGCAATTGGCGCGACGTGAAGACCATCTCGACGCCCGGTTGGTTCGGCGCCGACGTGCTCACCGTGGGATTCACCACAGCTACCGGCGCACCCATGCAGGATTCGCTCACCGGACCGTGGGTTTCGGTCGCCGCCCCGGGGACCGGCATCGAATCGCTCGGCCCCGGCGGCGGTGGATTGATCAACGGTGTCGGCGAACCGGACAAGCTCGTGCCCGTCGGTGGCGCGTCGTTCGCCGCGGCCTACGTCAGCGGGGTGGCCGCTTTGCTGCGGTCGCGTTTCCCCAACGAAACCCCGCGGGAGATCGCCGCCCGCCTCCAAGCCAGCGCGCACGCTCCGGCGCGCGGCATCGACAACGCGGTCGGCGCGGGCGTGATCGACCCGCTCGCCGCCCTGAGCTACCGCACGCCGCCGCAGCAACCCGCGGGCCTGTTCCAGTCCGCGGCGCTGCCCATTCCGGCTCCGCCGCGTCCGAAGGATCTACGGCCCGCCGTCACCGCGACCGTCGTCATCCTGGCGGCCGTGCTGCTCGGGTTGGCCGGCAGCCACCTGAACTCCGTGAAGCGGAGGCGCCGGTGAGCTTTCCGAGCGTTCGGGTCGCCGGCGTCGAGCGTGGTCCGTTCGCCGCCTTCGTCGTCGTCGGCAGCCCGCTGCTGGTCGGCCTGTCTGCCAAGACGCCGTGGTGGGTGAGCGCGGTGGTGGTCACGGTCCTGCTGACAACGGTGACCGTCCGGGTGAACGGACGCACCGGCGCGCGCTGGCTGCTCGACTGGGCTGGCTACCGAAGCGGCCGCACCGCGCGGGCGCGTGAACGGGCACAGCGCGCCGAAATCCGGGATGTGCAGGTCGCCGCGGGCGTGTGCGGCGTCAACGAGGCGGGCACCACGCTGATCGCGATGATCCAGCTCGCGCCCAATCTGGACCTGCCCACGGTCATCGGCGAGCGAACGCTCTACACCGAGGACACCATTCCGGTCGATCTGCTGCTGCCGATGCTGGACCAGTTCGGCATCTCGGTCGACATCGACATCGTCACTACCGGTCAGCGGGTCCGTTCCACCGGTAGCTACAGCATGCTCTACGACCAGCTGATCGGCTCCCACCCGGTGGTCGGGGACCGGCTGACCTGGCTGGTGGTCCGGCTCGACCAGGAACGCAACCTGGCGGCGCTGAGCAAGCGCGGCCCGTGCTCGGTGGTCGCTCCCAAAGCACTGGCCAGCGCCACCCATCGGATCGCGGGGCGCCTGCGTGAACGCGGCATCGCCGCCCACGCCCTGCCCGCGGACGCGCTACGAGACGCCACGCGGCTGCTGCACGCCGGGGTCGAGCTCTCCGATCTCCGGGAAACCTGGAGCAACCTGGAGTCGTCGGTGCCCGGCCGGTGTGTGACCAGCTTCCTGATCGACTGGAGCCAACTGGGCGGGGTGGGCCTGGGCGACTGCTGGACCTGGAACCGCGGCCGAACCACCCTCGTGGTGAGCCTGACCGCCGACACGAGCGGTCCGCGCGCGCTGGTCCGGTTCATCGGTCCGGCCGTGACCACAGAACCTCCGGAGTATCTGCGACTACTGGGTGGCGACCAGTCCACGGCCTTGCTGGCCTCGTTGCCCACCGGCGCCTCCGTCCGCGCCTTGCGCGGCTTCGAGTCCGGCGCCGACATCGCGCCCGAGGATCTCGTGGCCGAACTGGCTATCGCGATCGGCCCGAACGGCCAGATCCTCGGCGCGATCAGCGGCCAGCCACGCCACACCCTGGCCCTGCCGCTGTTCGACCCGGCCCGGTACAACCCCCGCAGGCGCACCATCGACGTGCAGGCCGTCCTGCCGGTCGCCCAGCAGATCATCCTCCGGGCCATGGTGGTCGGCGCGGACGTGGAGATCCACTCGGCGCGACCGGACAACTGGCGCCAGCTGGTGACCGCGGTCGGCGACCCGCGCTCCATGCGCTTGGCCCCTCCCGGTGCCGGGCAAACGGGTGACCACAGTGCGGAGGCGGAGACTCCGGCCACCATCGCGGTCTTCGACCACCTACCGCCGCGCGCGTCGAGCGCGCACACCACGGTCACCATCAGCGAGCCCGGCGGTCCGCGCAGGCGTGCGGTCGATCTCGCGATCAACCAGGTCAGCGCGACCGCAGTGGACGTGAGCATTCCGATGCGCACGGTGCGGGTTGACCTCATCGAGCCGAGAGGCGAGACACGATATTTCGATACCGTCGACGGGCCGCCTCCGCATGGTGCGGGGGCATCGGGATCCGTGGTTGCACCTCCGCAACCCGGTGGCCGTCGCGTGAGCTGATGGGAGTGGTCGGTTAATGTCTATCACCGTGGTTGCGGACACCCCCCATTCCGATGGCGGCGATCTCCCTCATCAGGACGCCGGGGACGCGCTGACCCCGAGACAGGCGGCCGCGGCGATCTTCTCGAGCCGGTTGTCGGAGCTGATCGCGGAATCAGTCGTCTCGACCGAGGACGGATCGACGCGGTCGTTGACGCTCTATTCGCTGGCGCAGCATCTGGAATTGGCCTACCCGGACGTGCCGGTGTCGCAGTCGGGCCTGTACCGGCTGATCCACGGGGACGCGATCCCGCGGCTGGACCTGGTGATCGCGCTGGCACGGGTGTTCGACGTGCCGCCGGAGTACTTCGTGACCGAGGAGAAGAAGCGCTGATCCGACGGGTCGGCTGTTCTCTCCAGCGGGAATAGCGTCGGCGCCGGTGGGCGGCTCGGGCCGGATACCATCCGACCATGCCCGCCGAGGACCCGGGAGATGTCTTTCTCCGTCATCGAGGTGCGGTCCTCGACGCGCTGCTGTCCGATCCTTCGCTCGGGCCTTCCGCGGCCTCGTCCTCCGGTGGTCCGGAATTCGATGACAGCGCGGGGTTCGGCGACAGCGCGGGGTTCGGCGCCGCGTCGATCGGGTTGCCCGATCTCGACTCGGAGCCCCAGGAGGTCGCGCCGCGGCGGCGCACCGGTGACGGTCCGAGGGCGAGCGAACGGATCCTCGCGCTGCTGAACGGGCAGGCGCAGGACACCGCACCCCCGGTGGGTTTGGGAAGCGACTACTCCTCGGTCGCCGCGCGTTCGACCGCGTCCGAGCCGGAGCCGGAGCCGGAGCGTCCGGCGACTCCGCAGGCCAACCGGCTCGCACCCGCACAGCAGATCGCCAAGGACGCGCTCGTCCAGCTGCGCAAACCCAGGGTCGCCCTGATCGTCGGCGCGGTGGTCGCCGTGCTGCTGGTACTGCTTCTGGTCACCACCGGCGGCCAGGAGAAGACGGCGCAGGATCAGCTGCTGGTCGTCACGCCGCCGCCGACCTCCGCGGCGCCCGCGACCTCGGCCGCGCCGCCTGCGAGCTCGATCATCCAGCCGAAGTCCGCGGACTCGAAGTGCCCGCCCGGCAGCACGTCGGCGATGGACGCTTTCGGAGGGCAGACGGGCAAGGCGTGGTCGTGCGTGCGCGCCTACAAGGTGGACGGTCAGGTCATAACCATCGACCTGGGCAAGACGTATCAGATCGACTCGATCGGCATCGTGCCCGGCTGGGATCACATCAGCGCGGACGGTACCGATCAATGGGCGAAGTACCGTACCGTCAGCCGGGTCTCCTACCAGTTCGACGACGGCACCAAGACCGTCTACACGCAGCCGACCCTCGATCAACGCACTCTGGTGGTGACCAAGATGGAGCCCGCGGTGAGCGCCTCGAAGATCGTGCTCACGGTGCTGGAATCCAAAGGCGATCCCTCGGTCAACACCACCGCCATCGCCTCGATCGTCATCACGGGGCGCTGAGGTGTCCACGCTGCCCGAACTGGTCTGCCAGTACTGCTCGCACCGCAACACCGGCGCGGATTCCCGCTGCGGGCACTGCGGAGCGCCGCTGCGCGCGGCCGTGGACGCGGTGAAATCCGTGGGGGAGAAGCTGCCCGCCCAGGTCGCCGAAGTCGTCGAGAAAGTCGGCGGCGAGGCGAAAAGCATTGTGGGCAAGGCGTATCCGCGCTGGCAGTGGCAGGCGGTCGGCGCTGTCCTGCTGCTGATGGTCGTGGCCGCGGTCCTGGCCGTCCGCTCCTGTTCGCTGTCGCTGCCGTCGAGCATCGGGGGAACCGCGCCGGCCCGTTCAATGCCGGGTTCGCTTCGAACGGCGGCAACCTGTCAGCCGCTGGATGAGGGCGGGCAGCGGGAGAAATGCGTCATCAGCGCCACCGACCCGATGCTTTTCGGCGGTATAGCCGGCGGCCGGGAGATGACCTTCTACGCCGAGCTGTTACCACAGGATCGCCTGGCGGACAGCGTTTCTCGATGGCGCGCCGCGGGCGGCTCCGCCCTGGTCGACGGTCCCGTCTACGCAGCGATCGGTCCCTCGGCAACCGTCTGGTACGCCGATACCCGAACCGGTCTGCGGTTGGAGACGAGCAACTTCGCCAGTCGGACGGCCGCGCAGACCTTCCTGTCCCGGGCGGGACTGGTCCGCTGACATAGCAGCGCCGACGCCGCCGGACCGCAGAAAATCCCTGATCCGGACGCACGCAACCGATGTCGGCCGCAGCGAATTATTGTTACACTGTTGATTGTGCCGTTATCCAGCGGTACGTTATGTGAAGTACGAAACACGTACGAGCGCAGTTCTCGGGAAGGCAACGGATCGATGGTGGCAACCACCCAGCAGACGATTTCACCGAAGCGGTTCCGCGATGATCCGACCGATCTGGAGGCGGCTTACTTCCGGTGGATCCAGCCCGGATCCTCGGCGTCGGCGATCACGGATCGGGCCGAACGGATCTTCCGGCAGCATCTGGAGCTGGCGGCCACCCGCGCGCCCGGCTCGGCGACCACCCGGGTCTACCGGCCGGACGACAGCGCGGGGCTCGGCGCCGCGATTCAGATCGTCAACGACGACATGCCGTTGCTGGTCGACTCCGTTACCGCCGCGCTGCGCCGCCTCGGCGCGACGGTGACCGAAGTCGTGCATCCGGTGTTCGACGTCACGCGCGACGCCGACGGACGGGTGCTGTCCATCGCGCCCCGCGACGGCGTGGCCGAGACTGCCGGAGCCGCCGAGGGAAAGCCCCTGCGCGAGTCGTGGATTCACGTACAGCTCGGCGCGGGTCTGTCCGACGAACTGGTGGACCGGATCGAACAAGCGTTGCCGCCGCTGCTGGCCGACCTGCGCCGAGTGGCCGTCGACACGCCGACCATGGTCGAGGTGCTCACCAACGTCGCCGACCAGCTCGATCAGGCCGCGCAGTGGGCCGGGGACGCGGAGATCCCGCAGACCGCCGGGCTGCTGCGCTGGCTGTCGGACGGGCACTTCACCACGCTCGGCTACGGCTACTACCACTTCCGCCGCTCCGCGCCGAGCGCGAACGCCGACTTCGTGCCCTGGCAGCTGCCGGGCACCGGGCTCGGGGTCCTCGGCAACGGCGCCGCCGCCGATATCAGCGTGCCCGTGGTCGGCGCGAAGCGCACGGTCCTGCGCATGGCCAACGGCTCGGTGGACTCGCTGCTGCCCGGCTCTCGGGACCTGTACTTCATCAGCGTGGCCGACTACGGGGCGAGCGATCCGAGCGGCCGTGCGGCCTGGGGCGACACGGTCAAGATGGTCAAGGGCGAGCACGTCTTCGTGGGCACCTTCACCGTGGCGGGCTTACACGAGAACATCCTCGACATCCCGGTCATCTCCCGGCGCGTGCTGCAGGTCATCGAATGGGCGGGCTTCGGCCTCAATTCGTACTCCGGGCAGGCCATGCTGGAGATGATGCAGTCGTTCCCGCGGGTAGAGCTGTTCTCCAGCGACGCGCGCAGGCTGTTCGAAACCGTCTCCGCCGTCATGAATCTGGGTCTGCGGCGGCAGGTGCGGTTGTTCATCCGCCGCGATTCGCGCAGCGACACCATCTACTGCCTGGTCTACATGCCGCGAGACCGCTACTCCACCGAGATCCGCGTGCGCATGGGCGACATCCTGCGCGAGCAGTTCGATGCCGAGCAGATCGCGTATTCGGCGCGGGCCACCGAATCGGAGCTGGCCGTTGTCTACTTCACGGTGCACCGCAAGCCGGGAGCCGAGCCCGCCGACATCTCCGAAGACAATCGCGAGCGGATCCAGGAGCTGCTGCTGGCCACGACGTGGACCTGGAGCGACCGCCTGGTCGCCGAGGCCGCGGGCGTGTCCGACCTGCCGCAGGCGCTGGTCGGCGACTACGCGGCGGCCTTCCCGGCGAGCTACCAGCAGGAGCGCGAGCCCGCGCAGGCGCTCACCGATCTGCGGCGCCTGGAGCGGTTGGCCGACGGGACGATCGACACCGATTTCTATCGCCAAGGCGATTCCGCTTCGGCTGATTGGCGTTTCACGCTCTACGTCGCGGGCGAGGGCGTCTCGCTGAGCCGGGTGCTGCCGGTTCTGCACAGCCTCGGTGTGGAGGTCGTCGACGAGCGGCCCTATCGCATCGCGCTGGCGGACCGGCCCGACCGCTGGATCTACGACTTCGGTCTGCGCGTGACCGCCGCGCCGCTGCGCGACGCGCTCGACAGTGAGCCGCTCGCCCAGCTCGGTCACTCCGTGGACGCCGCGTCGCTGCCGGAAACCAGTGTGCGGCGGCGTTTTCCGGAGGCCGTCACCGCGATGTGGTTCGGCCGTGCCGAAGTCGACGGTCTGAACGAACTGGTGCTGCGCGCCGGCCTGCACTGGCGGCAGGTGGCCCTGCTGCGGGCCTACGCGAAATACCTGCAGCAGGCCGGCTTCGCCTACACCTTCGGCAACATCACGCGCGTCCTGCTCAATCATCCGGCGACGGCGCGGTCGTTGACCGACCTGTTCGCCGCGTACTTCGATCCGGACGGCGTCGGCGCGGAGGCCGCCGACCGGGCCGCGGAGATCGCCGAGCGGGTGCAGGCCGAGATCGACGCGGTCGTCAGCTTGGATATCGACCGTATCCTGCGCGCCCTGTTCGGCTTGATCGAGGCGACCCTGCGCACCAACTACTACCGGCGCGACGAGACGGGCGCTGCGCTGGACTATCTGTCGGTCAAGCTGAACCCGCATGCGATCGCCGAGTTGCCCAAGCCGCGGCCGCAGTTCGAGATCTTCGTGTACTCGCCGCGGGTGGAGGGCGTGCATCTGCGCTTCGGCTCGGTGGCGCGTGGTGGGTTGCGGTGGTCGGACCGGTTGGAGGATTTCCGTACCGAGATCCTGGGTTTGGTGAAGGCTCAGGCGGTGAAGAACGCGGTGATCGTGCCGGTCGGCGCGAAGGGCGGTTTCGTGGTGAAGCAGCCGCCCGCGGCTACCGGTGACCCGGTGGCGGACCGGCAGGCATTCATGGCCGAAGGCGTGGCCTGCTACCGCACGTTCATCTCCGGCTTGCTGGACATCACCGACAACGTCGACCGCGCGACCGGCGAAGTGCTTCCGCCCGCACAGGTGGTGCGCCGCGACGGGGATGACACCTATCTCGTGGTCGCGGCGGACAAGGGCACCGCGTCGTTCTCCGATATCGCCAATGATGTGGCGCAGAGTTATGGGTTCTGGCTGGGTGATGCGTTCGCCTCGGGTGGGTCGGCGGGTTATGACCACAAGGCGATGGGTATCACGGCCAAGGGTGCTTGGGAGAGTGTCAAGCGGCATTTCCGTGAGATGGAGCTCGATACGCAGTCGCAGGATTTCGCTGTGGTGGGTGTGGGTGACATGAGTGGTGATGTGTTCGGTAACGGTATGTTGTTGTCGGAGCACATTCGTTTGGTGGCCGCGTTCGACCATCGCCACATTTTCCTGGATCCGGATCCTGATGCGGCGCGTTCGTTCCGGGAGCGGCAGCGGATGTTCGCGTTGCCGCGGTCGTCGTGGGCCGACTACGACACCTCCCTGATCAGCCCGGGTGGCGGCGTCTACGACCGCTCCGCCAAAGCCATCCCGGTGACGCCGGAGGTACGCGCGGCACTCGACCTGCCCGCGAACGTGACCACCCTCTCCCCGCCGGAGATGATCAAAGCGATCCTGCTTGCCCCGGTCGACCTGCTGTGGAACGGCGGTATCGGCACCTACATCAAGGCGAGTACCGAGACCAACGCCGAAGTGGGCGACAAGTCCAACGACGCGGTCCGGGTGAACGCCGACCAGCTGCGGGTCAAGGTGGTCGGCGAGGGCGGCAATCTCGGCGCGACGGCGTTGGGCCGCATCGAGTTCTGCCGGGCCGGCGGGCGGATGAACACCGACGCGCTGGACAACTCGGCGGGCGTGGACTGCTCCGACCACGAGGTCAACATCAAGATCCTGCTCGACGCCGTCGTCTCCAGCGGTGAACTCGCCGTCGCCGAGCGCAATCCGCTGCTGGCCTCGATGACCGACGAAGTCGCCGAGCTCGTCATGCGCGACAACATCTCGCAGAATTTCCGGCTGGGGATGTCGCGCGCCGACGCGGCGGGCATGTCCGGCGTGCACGCCAGGATGATCAACGACCTGGAACAGCGTCGCGGTCTGGACCGCGAGCTGGAGGCGCTGCCGACCGAGGCGGAGCTGGCCCGGCGCGCCGCCGAAGGGACCGGGCTCACCTCGCCCGAGCTGGCCAATCTGATGGCGCACGTGAAGCTGTCGCTCAAGTCCGACCTGCTGGCGGGCGACCTGCTCGACAGCGCGGCGTTCGCGTCGGTGCTGCCCGCCTACTTCCCCGCTCCGCTGCGGGAGCGGTTCGCGTCGGCTATCGGCAGGCACCCGCTGCGGCGGGAGATCGTGGCCACCGTCGTGGTCAACGAGATGGTCGACTACGGCGGGATCACCTATGCGTTCCGCCTCGCGGAAGAGGCCGGGGCGACCACCGACGACGCGGTGCGCGCGTACAAGGCCGCGGTGGAGATCTTCGATCTGCACGCGCTCTGGGAGTCGATCAGGCAGACGCCCATGTCCACGGCGGCGCGCAACGAGCTGGAATTGGAGACCAAGCGCACCTTGGACCGGGCATCGCGCTGGCTGCTGTCCAACCGGCCGCAGCCGATCGCGATCGGCGCGGACATCGCCAGGTACCGCGACGGCGTGCGTGCGCTGTCGGGGCAAGTGCCCGCGTGGCTGACCGGCTATCTCACCGACGATCTCGCCGAACGCTCCCGGCGGTCGATCTCCCGGGGTGCGCCGCGAGAGCTGGCCGAAGAGGTGTTCGGTTTGATCCACCGCTTCCCGCTGCTGGACGTGCTGGACCTGGCCGAGATCGCCGAGCGCGATCCCGCGGAGGTCGCGGTGCTGTACTACGCGCTCAACGAGCACTTCCAGATCGAACGCCTGCTCACCGCGGTGGGCAAGCTGGAGCGCGGCGGTCGCTGGCGGGCGCTGGCGCGGCTGGCGGTCCGCGAGGATCTCTACGATTCGCTGCGGTCGCTGACCCTCGATGTGCTGACCGCGACCGAACCGCAGGACAGCACCGCCGAGAAGATCGCCTACTGGGAGTCGACCAACCGGTCGCGGCTGGCCCGCGCGGGTGCGTCGCTGGCGCAGATCTTCGCCGCCGAAACGCAGGATCTCGCCGCGCTCTCGGTGGCGGCGCGGCAGGTCCGCGGCATGGTGAGCGGCGGTGAGTCGACGGCCGTCGCACCGACGGTCGCGGGCTGATCGACCGCACGATGCCCGGAGGCAGGCGCGCTCGGCGTCAGCCTCCGGGCATCGGCGTTCCGCAGGCGCCGCAGAACTTGGCGTTCGGGCTCGATTCCGCGCCGCAGTTCGGGCAGTGTCGCGGCTGCGGTGCCAGACGCGTTCCGCAGTTCATACAGAACTTCGCACCCGCCGGATTCGCGGACTGGCAGGTGGCGCAGGATGTCCCGCTCGTCTGCGGCGCCGCGGCCGGCAATTGCGGCGCGGGGGAGGGGTTGCCGACATGATGGCCGATGGCGTTCAAACTCAATGCCGCGCCGAGGAATCCGCCTTCGGCGCCGTGGTGGTGGCCGTGTGCGAAGCCTTGGCTCGCGCCGAGTGCGAGCTCGCCCGCGGCGTAACGCTGGAAGTCACCGGTGAGACCGATGTACTTGACGTCCTTGGCCAGGCGCTTGAGCCGGTCGGCGTCTTCCGGCGCCAGACTGATGTCGAAGTTGCCCATCCGAGGCACGCGCAGCCCGTAGTCGTAGAGCGCGGTATTGGTCTGGCGCAGCACGGCGTGCTCGATCGGCTGCAACTGCGCCGAGAGGCCGAGCACCTGCCAGTCGCCACGTGAGATGCCCTGCGTGACCGCAATCTTCATGGACTTCAACAGCAAGTCGGCGCACCAGCTCTGCACCCGATCCTGATCGGTGAGATCGCCGGTACCCGCCAGCGCGGTGAGCAGTTCGGCCGGATCGCGGACGGTGAGGGCGAACTCGCCGAAGACGCGCAGAGTCACCACCTGCTCGCTGACCGGATCGAGGATGTCGGCCAGCCGTCCGCCGAAGCGAATCCCGGGGAACTCTCTGGTGGAGACGAAATACAGTTCGGCGCGGTAGAAGTTGCCGCCGGTGACGGTGTCGACGAGCGCGCCGAGCACGGGCAGTTCGTCGGCATCGATGCGGTGGCGCCCCGGGCCCATCGCGGCGACCACGCGCCCGGCTTTGACGAAGAGCGCGAGCTCGTCGGCATTGACCATCGCACGGGTGTAGCGGCGGATGTTGACATCCGGCCACTTGTAGACCAGCTGGTTCTTACGGTCCTCGGGGACCGCGATGAACTCCCGCTCGAACCAAGCCATCTGCGCTCCCTCATCCGTTCTCGCATCTAGCGTACCGATATCCGTTGGCACGATCAACGATCGAGTCACGGATCGACGCTGATCGGATGCCCTTTTTCAAAGCCTTTGATGTCCAGCGTGTTACAAGCCGCGAATCGCTATTGAACGTGCCGCTATATAACGGTACATTGGGCGAAGTTATGATCGCCGTCACCTGAAAGGCCATCGCCATGACCACAGTTCGACCACCCGCGGAGGCGCCCGCGCAGGCTGCCGCGCTCGAAGACGAGGACTCGGGCTATCACAAATCGCTGCGCCCGCGCCAACTGCAGATGATCGCGATCGGTGGTGCGATCGGTACCGGGTTGTTCCTCGGTGCGGGTGGCCGACTGGCCAGTGCGGGCCCGGGTCTGTTCATCGTGTACGCCGTCTGTGGCGTGTTCGTGTTCTTCATCCTGCGGGCGCTCGGTGAGCTGGTGCTGCATCGCCCCTCCTCGGGATCGTTCGTCTCCTACGCCCGCGAGTTCTACGGCGAGAAACTGGCATTCGCTGTCGGGTGGATGTACTTCTTCCACTGGTGCATGACCGGGATCGTAGATATCACCGCCATCGCGACCTATGTCCATTACTGGGGAGCGTTCGAGGCGATACCGCAGTGGGCGATCGCCCTGGTCTCCCTCGCCCTCGTGGTGAGCATCAACCTCGTGTCGGTGAAGTGGTTCGGCGAACTCGAGTTCTGGGCCGCGCTGATCAAGGTGATCGCGCTGGTCACCTTCCTGATCGTCGGAACGGTGTTCCTCGCGGGACGCTTCAAGGTCGACGGCCAGGTCACCGGCCCGAGTGTCATCGCAGACAGCGGCGGGCTGTTCCCCAGCGGGTTGCTTCCGCTGGTCCTGGTCACCACCGGTGTGGTCTTCGCTTACGCGGCGGTCGAACTGGTCGGCACCGCGGCAGGTGAGGCGGAGAATCCCGAGAAGATCATGCCGCGCGCGATCAACTCGGTGATCGCCCGGATCGCGCTGTTCTACGTGGGTTCGCTGGTCCTGCTCGCGTTGCTGCTGCCGTACACCGCTTTCAAGAACGGGGAGAGCCCCTTCGTCACCTTCTTCTCGCGGCTCGGCGTGGACGGCGCGGGATCTGTGATGAACCTCGTGGTGCTGACCGCGGCGTTCTCCAGCCTGAACGCCGGCCTCTACTCGACCGGCCGCATCCTGCGCTCGATGTCGATGAACGGCAGCGCGCCCACCATCGCGGCGCGGATGTCCGGCGGCGGCGTGCCCTACGTCGGCATCCTCGCCACCGGTGCGGTGGCGCTCATCGGCGTCGGCCTGAACGCGGTGGTGCCGGAGCAGGCGTTCGAGATCGTGCTGAACATGTCGGCGCTGGGCACCATCTTCGCGTGGGCCGCCATCGTGATCTGTCAGCTGCAGCTGTGGCGCTGGTCCAAGACCGGGCGTGCGGAGCGGCCGTCCTTCCGCCTGATCGGCGCGCCGTACACGAGCTTCGCGACGCTGGTGTTCCTGGCGGCCGTGGTGGTGCTGATGGCCTTCAGTGACGACCACGTCCAGCGCGGCGCGGTGATCGCGATGGTCGTCATCATGGTTCCCGCGCTCGTGGGCGGCTGGTTCCTCGCCCGCAAGCGGGTGCTGCAGATCGCGCAGATCCGTCAAGGCATCACCGGTCAGTTCCCGGTCCTGGCCGAGCGGCCGCTGCAGGCGCAGGGCGGCGGTGACCCGGTGGTGATTCTCGACAAGCCCGACGAAGAGTGAAGCAGTATCCGCCCCGGGCTGTTCGCCCGGGGCGGATCTATTCCCAATGTCGGGAACACTACTCGCGCGCGACGACAGGCGGCGGACCAGAATGAAACCGCGATTCCACGGCGGGTCTGAGAGGTTCGTATGCCGGAGCACCCCAGCGCATCCGACCGTCCACTTGCGCATCCGTGGGCGAATCGGCGAATGCGCGGCACCGAAGTGCCCCGGCGAACCTCGCACCCCTGGGCAACTCGGCATCTGCTCAAAACCGAGGTGCCTCCACGACTACCACCCAATCCGTGGTCGACACCGCGGTATGTCGAGCCACGTGCCGTGGCCGTCGACTCGGTTCCCGGCACCGTCGCGCCGGCGACCAGCCCGGATGTCGGCGGGGAACACACCATCGGCACCGCCGAGCTGTTGCTCGGCGCACTCGAGTCCGAACCCGGTTCCGGGCGCAGCGCGCGCTCGC
The DNA here is from genome assembly GCA_019930625.1 of Nocardia asteroides. Classification (NCBI taxonomy): domain Bacteria; kingdom Bacillati; phylum Actinomycetota; class Actinomycetes; order Mycobacteriales; family Nocardiaceae; genus Nocardia; species Nocardia asteroides. Next base: position 263,717 of record CP082844.1, on the reverse strand, counting down.
GGCCGAGCGTGCGCAGATTGGGCGGCGGTCTGGTGTCCATGCCCAAGGTGAGCCCGCTCGATCCGCGCACCGCGGTCATGCAGGACCCGGAAGTGCCCGAGCACAAACGGTTCTGCTGGAAATGTCAGCAGCCCGTCGGCCGTACTACCGAAGCCGGGCCGGGCGCCGTGGAGGGTGAGTGCGGCCGATGCGCCTCGCCGTTCAACTTCCGGCCCTCGCTGCAGCCGGGGGAGATGGTCGCCGACCAGTACGAGGTCCAGGGCTGTCTGGCCCATGGCGGGTTGGGATGGATCTACCTGGCGGTCGATCGCAATGTGAGCGACCGCTGGGTGGTGCTGAAGGGGCTGCAGAACCCGCTCGACTTCGAGGCGCACGTGGTCGCCCTCGCCGAACGCCAATTCCTCTCCGAAGTGGCCTATCCCGGCATCGTCAAGATCCACAACTTCGTCAAGCATCGTTCCGGGCGCGATGTGGCCGACGGCTACATCGTCATGGAGTACGTCGGCGGGCGATCGCTGAAGAAGATGCTGGATCTGCGTGCGCCGGAGCGCATTCCGGTGTCCGAGGCGATCGCCTTCATGATGGAGATCCTGCCCGCGCTGGACTACCTGCACTCGTTCGGGTTGGCCTACAACGATCTCAAGCCGGACAACGTCATGGTCAGCGAGGACGAGGTCAAGTTGATCGACCTCGGCGCGGTCGCCGCGATGGAGTCCTACGGCAGCATCTACGGCACCCCGGGCTACCAAGCGCCCGAGATCACCGAGACCGGTCCGACGGTGGCCTCGGACATCTACACCGTCGGACGGACGCTGGCCGCCCTGGTGCTGGACATGCCCAAGAATGCCGAGGGCCACCAGCTGCCCGGCATCCCTTCGCCGGACGAGGAGCCACTGCTGCGCGACTACCCGGCTTTGTACCGGCTGCTGCGCCGCGCGACCGATCGGGATCCGCGCCGCCGCTTCCCGACCGCCTACTCGATGTACGGCCAGCTCGCCGGGGTCCTGCGCATGGTGCTGGCCTACGACACCGGTAAGGAACATCCGCAGGCGTCGCTGGAATTCGGCGCCATGCGAGGCGATTTCGGCATCGAGACGTTGATCGGGCAGACCGACGGCATGACCGACGGACGGCATCGCCTGCCCGCCCTGGACGCGCCGAGCGTCGTCGCGGCCCTGCCGGTTCCGCTGATCGACAGCGAGGACCCCAGCGCGGACCTGCTGTCCACGCTGCTGCACGGCGACCCCAGGCACGCACTGGACGCGCTGCGCCGCACCGCCGACCGGATCGTCTCCGGGACGATCCCCGAGCCGGAGACGTTCGAACTGGAGGGCACGCTGACCGCGGTGCGCGCGCACCTGGATCTGGGTGAGGTGGTGCAGGCCTGCGATCGGCTCGCCGATCTGCGGCCCGACTACGGCACGGACTGGCGCCTCGAATGGTACTCCGCCGTCGCCGCCCTGCTGGACGGACAGTACGAGCGCGCCTACGAATACTTCGACCTGGTGCACGACATGCTGCCCGGCGAGATCGCTCCCGCGCTGGCGCTGGCGGCCACCGCGGAACTCACCCTCCAGCATCTCGGCGACTCCGCCGGCGACCACTGGCATCGGCTCGCCGAGGAGTACTACCGCACGGTGTGGCGGACCAACCACGGCGTCGTGAGCGCGGCCTTCGGCCTGGCACGCAGGCTCGCCGCCGACGGCGGGTTGCTGGAGGCCGTGGAGGTCCTCGATCAGGTGCCGGAGGCGTCGCGGTATCAGAGCGTGGCCCGCATGACCGGGTGCCTGCTGCTGGTCTCGCAACCGATCGCCGAGACGACCGAGGCCGACCTGCTGGAGGCGGCGGCGCGGCTGGATGCCGCGCCGGACGAACCACGGGCGCTGCAATTACAGGTCATCGTGGTGGGGGCGGCGCTGGAGTGGGTGCGCGCGGGCGGCCGGTCGGCCGATCCGGACGCGACGCTGCTCAGCTTCCCGTTCACCTCGCTCGGGCTGCAACGGGGGCTCGAGTCGAGCCTGCGGGCGCTCGCGCGGATTTCCCCGCATCGTCTGCACCGCTACCGGCTGGTCGATCTGGCCAATTTCGTGCGGCCGAAGTCGAAGTGGTGACCGGCCTCAGGACGTACGCGCGGTGAGCATGAAAAGCGCGGGCGCGACCAGGATCACCAGCAGCCACAGCCAGTTGCCCGTGGTCACCGCGAGCACCACCGAGAAGATCACGGCCGCCCCGGCGAGAACGACCAGGCGGGGCAGGGGGTTGACCGGCGTGGGCTCGGGCGCGGGCGGTGTGCTGCCCGGCAGCTCGGCGAACAGTTCGGCCAGCTGACTTCGGCTGGTCGCGGCCGCGACGGCCGCGCTGAGGTCGTCGAACTCGGTCAGGCTCAGTCTGCCCGCGCCCAGATGCTGGGTCAGCTCACGCATCGCGCGCTCGCGGTCGGCGAGACTGGCCGGGGGACCCGCGGATTCACCCATGCCGGAAGGATAGGCGCAGTGGAAAAAGCGGGCATGGAGCGGATTTCCAGGGGCGGGAAGGACCCTCGCCGGACGTGTGTGCCGAGGGCGGCTCCACACCACGCCGACGATGTTTGCTGGTTTGTCGCTAGAGACCGGTCGGTCGCCCGGACAACGGCCGCCACCGGCGGTCGCTCCGTGTTGCGATGTGGTTTCCTTGAAGTATGACTGCGGGTGTGGAGTACACGATCGACGAGCTGGCGCGGGAGGCCGGTACGACCGTGCGCAGCCTGCGCGTTTACCACGAACGCGGTGTGCTGCCGCCCCCGCAGGTGAAGGGGCGTACCGGGTTCTACGGCGCCGACCACCTCAATCGCGTGCGGACCATCAGCAGACTGCTCGACCGTGGGATCAAAATCAACGGCATCAAGGAATTGCTCAACGCCTGGGACCGCGGTGACGACCTGGGGGACATCCTCGGGGTCGGCGAGCCCGGCGCGGCCGAGCCGGCCGTCGTCGAGGCCGGGGACACCATCGCGGCGACCGAACTAGCCGAGCGCTATCGCGACGTGCCCAACGGCCTGGCGCGCGTCGTCGCGGCGGGTCTGTACGAGCCCGTCGACGCGGCGACCTACCGGATCGCGGATCGCCGTCTGGCCCACAGTGTCGATCGCATGGCCTCCGCGGGCATCCCGGCCGCGGAGGTGCTCGGCGAGCTGGAGAAGCTGCGCGCCGACGCGGATCGGATCGCCCACCGCTACATGGAGTTCTTCCGCCGGACCGCGTTGGCGTCGTTCCAGGATTCCGATCGCGGCCCGGCGGAGGTCGCCGAGCTGGCGCAGCGGCTGGAAGCGACCAGGTCCGTTCCTGCGGAAATCGTCGCCGAACTCGTGAACCAGCTCGTCGCAAGGTATCTCGACCAGGACACCGAGCTTTCGGAGGCGCTGCCGGAGGGGTGATCGGTCACCCGGCACGGTTCACCCGTCGGGCCAGAAGCATTTCTGTTTCAGATTCCCATTGTTGGCGATACGGGGCAGTAACGTGCCGTTGCTCAGCGGTATATTGGTGTCGTCTGCGCGCGTTCCCAGTGTGCGCCGACCACCTATGGCCGACTACTTAAGTATGTCTCCGGCTGATCTACCGATGCGCCGAAGTGTCGCACTCCCCGACAATCTGAAAGTCGCACAAGGGCAGCAGGATGGGTGTGGGCACATGGGAAGCGTGACACTGTGGATGCAGATGTCGCTCGACGGCTTCGCGGAGGGGCCGGATCAGGAAATCCACTGGCCGGTGGTGGACGAGGAACTGTGCGAGTCGTTTCTGGACGAATTGCGCTCGGCCGACCTGTTCCTCTACGGCCGCAAGACCTACGAGATCATGGCGTCGTTCTGGCCGACCGCCGACGTGGATCCCGCGATCTCGGAGTTCTACGTGGATTTCGCGCGCTGCTGGAAGCAGACGCCCAAACTGGTCTTCTCCCGCACCATGGCCACCGCGGGCTGGAACACCAGGGTGGTCCGGGACGACCTCGTCGAGGAGATCACCGCGTTACGCGCGCAGCCGGGATACGACATGGTCCTGTTCGGCGGCGCGGAGACGGCATCGGCCTTCATGAAGCACGACCTGATCGATGAGTACCGGTTGTTCGTGCACCCCATCCTGCTCGGCGGCGGGATCCCGCTGTTCCCGACGCCCGCGGTGGTGTCGGGGCTGCAACTGGTCGACGTGATGACCTTCGACAGCGCGGTGGTCCAGATGCATTACCAGCAGATGGCCCCCACCGGGTAGCAATCCGGCGCGGGAAGTGCGAAATGGGTCTCACCGCGCGCGAAAGCCGCCGGTGTCGTCCGGACGTAACCTCTGATTGTCGAGCGCGTTGCCGCGTCGTCGGCTAACTTTCGTTTTATGCCCCTGGTTCAGGCACGTGGCGACGTGCTGCCTGCATCCACCAGTGAATTCGTCGGCCGCGAAACGGAATTGGACCGGCTGGGCGCGCTGCTGGACGGCGACGCCCGGCTGATCACCCTGGTCGGCCCCGGCGGGATCGGAAAGACGCGATTAGCCGCGGAAGTACTGCGCCACGGCGCGCGCGGCAGGCACAGGCCGGTGTACTGGGCGCGGCTGGCCGGGCTGGAGGCCGACAGCTCCGCCACCGCGCAGGACGTGATGCAGTCGGCGGTGCGCACCGACCCGAGTTCGCCACCGACACGCGCCGCCCTGGTGCGCACCCTCGCCAGCGGTGACCGTTCCGCCGAGGGCGCGGTCCTGGTGCTGGACAACTGTGAACATCTGCTCGGTGCGGTCGCGGCGATGATCGCCGAGTTGCTGGAGGCCGCACCCGGGCTGACGATCCTGGCCACCAGCCGGGAACCGATCGGCTGGGCCGACGAGTACATCGTGGCCGTGCCCCCGCTCTCGCCGCGGCAGTCGCTCGAATTGTTCCGGCAGCGCGCCGAACTCATCGGACGGGCGATCCCGGACGAGCGCGAGCAGATGGCCGTCGCCGCGCGGATCTGCCGCCGAGTCGACCACAACCCGCTGTTCATCCGGCTGGCCGCGGCGCGCCTGCGGCACCAGCCGCCGGTCCGGGTGCTGCGCGAACTCACCGGGGACGCGGACGACAAACGCCTGCGCTGGACCCACGGGGCGAAGGCGGGCGCCGAGGAGCGTCACCGCGGCGTCTACGACGTGGTCGCCTGGTCCTTCGCATTGTGCAGCCCGTCCGAGCAGTTGCTGCTGGAGCGGCTGTCGGTCTTCGCCGCCGGGTACGAGACCGACGACGAGTCGCTGCGCGGCGGCATCGAGCTCGACGCCGCGATCGCGGTGTGCGCCGACGACACCCTGCCCGTGCGTTCGATCGAACACCTGCTGGAGCGCCTGACCGAACAGTCGCTGCTGTCGGCGCATCTCACCGCGACCACGGTCAGCTGGTACCTGGTCGAGAGTGTCCGCGTGTTCGCCCGCGACCGGCTGCGCCGCCGTGACCGCGGTGAATTCGATCGCCTCGCCGCGCGGCACCGCCGGTACTTCCGGGACAAGGTGGTCGCCGGACAGGCCATCTGGCTCGGCCCGCAGGATCAGGCCTGGCTGGCGTGGGCGCGATCGGCCTGGAACGACATCGTGCTCGGCATCGAATCGGGCTTGGCCGACCCGGCGGAGGCCGTAGTCGCGTTGGAGACCGCCACCGTCCTGCTCTCGATGAAGGTGCCGTACGTCAAGTCGGGCGCGGGCGCGCTCACCCGGTTGACCGAACGCGCACTCGAAGCGACCCGGTCCTGCGGCCTCGGTCCCTCCGGCCTCGCCGACCTGGCCACCGCGCTGCTCGGCTGGATCTCGTTGTGGCGGGGGCACACCGAGCACATTCCCCGATTGCTCGCGGACTGCGCCGGCCTCCCCCCTGGAGCGGGCCCGCGCTATACCGACACGGATTTCGGCCTGCCCGCACCGGTGGAATGGATGTGGGGACTCGAGCTGATGCTGGTGCGTGGCGATCCGCGGGCGATCGCGGTCCTCACCCGCGCCCGGCGCAAGTTCACCGAGCAAGGCGACCGCATCGGCGCCGAGCGCAGTGACGTGTTCGTGGCATTCTGCTCCGCCCTCGTCGGCGACCAGCGACAGGCGCTGGAGAACACCGCGCGGTTCCTGGAGCGGTCGATGTCCTCCGGCTCGACGTTGTCGAGAGCATGGGCGGAGATCGCGCGCGCGGTGGCGCTGGCCAAGCACGGATCCGCAGCCGAGGCCGTGGCGTCGACCCACGCCGTCCTCACCCGCTACCGCGGTGAGCAGGACACCTGGACGGCGAGCTGGGCGGTGGGGGCGCACATCGTCGCGCGGGCCCAGGTCCTCGTCGCCGAACAGGCCGAGGGAGCCGATCGCACCGCGGCCGTCGAGGACGCGACGGAGATCGCCTATCTGCTCGGCAGCTTCAAGACGCGTCAGCGTTCGATGGGCATCGCCGTCGACCGGGTGCCCCTGATCGCCGCCGAGATCCGCAGAGCCGCGGAGATCGCCCGCGCGGTGCTCGGCGACCGGGCCTACGCCTCCGCCGAACGCCGCACGCGGCTGCGTCCCGAACTCGACGCGCTGTGGTGTCCGGCCACCGAGCCGGAGCGGGCCTCCCGCCGTCCGGACCGCCCGGCCGCGTCCCGGCCCGCGTCCCGGCGGCCGGTCCCGCGCTGGAGCGACCTGTCGGAAGCCGAGCAGGATGTCGCCGTCTTCGCGGCGGCGGGCTGGCCCAACAGCGCCATCGCCGGTCGTCGGCGCAGCTCCGTCCGGACCGTCGACGCGCAGGTCGCCGCGATCCGGCAGAAGCTCATGATCGCCTCGCGCGCCGAGATCGCGGGCCACATTCCCGACGAGCTCGCCGAACGGGTCCGGTACGAGTCCGAGCGGCGGCCCAGCCGCGGCCGCAAAGGGGGGAGCAGGCATCGGTAGACGGCTGCCTCCTCAGCGCCCGGGCGTGGGCGCGACGGCGGAACCCTGCTGTCCGGCCGCGCCCACTAGGCTGCTCGAGCGGTGTTTCTCGGGATCGGTAGGTGTGTCGGCATGTCGGAGGTGAACAGCGGTGGCGGCAACGGCCCCACCGCGCCCGTTGAGTTCGTGGGCAGGCACGCCGAACTGCGGCAGATCGACGCCCTGCTGAACTCGCCGAGCGCCCGGCTGATCACCCTGGTCGGGCCCGGCGGCATCGGCAAGACGACGTTGGCGGTCGAAGCCGTGCGACGGTATCGCGGTGCGGCGAGGCGCGCGGTCTACTGGACCCGCCTGGCCCGGCTCGCGGCAGGCGCTGAGACCGGCGCGGTTGCCGAGGAAGTGCTGCTATCGGTCGCGAAGAACGGCATCGCAGGCCGCTCCGCCTGGGACGGCTTGGTGGCGACCTTCACCGAGGGCGGCGCCGAGGAGGAGGCTCATCGGACCATTCTGGTCCTGGACAACTGCGAACATGTGCTCGGCGGGGTCGGCCCGCTCATCATCAGCCTGCTGCAGGCAGTCCCCGGCTTGACCATCGTCGCGACCAGCCGCGAGCCGATCGGCTGGATCGATGAATACCTGGTGACCGTGCCACCGCTGTCCAGCCCGCACGCTCTCGAACTGTTCCGGCGGCGAGCCGAGCGCACCGGACGGCCGATCTCCGAAGACCCCGGACAGCTCGCCATCGCCACCCGGATCTGCGGCCACGTCGACAACAACCCGCTGTTCATCCGCCTGGCCGCGGCGCGGCTGCTGCACCGGCCACCGGCCATCGTGTTGCGCGAGTTGTCCGGTGACACCGACGATCGCCGCCTCCAGTGGACGCACGGCGCCAGGGGCGGCGTCGGCGAACGGCACCGCAGCGTGCGCGACGTGATCGCCTGGTCCTACGGGCTGTGCACCGCACGTGAACAGTTGCTGCTGGACCGGTTGTCGGTGTTCGCCACCGGTTGCGACGCCGAGAACGACGAGACGCCTTCGGGCGGAGCCGAACTCGACGCGATCGTGGCGGTGTGCGCGGACGCCGCGCTGCCCGTGGAGGAGATCGGCGGGCTGCTCGAGCGCCTGGTGGAACGCTCGCTGCTGTCGGCCCATTTCACCGCGACGACCGTGCGCTACTACCTGTTGGAAAGCGTCCGGGTGTTCGTGCGGGACCGCCTGTCCGTGCGCGGTGATCACCTGGACGAGGCGCGCCTGCTCGCCCGCCATCGGCGGCACTACCGGGATCGCGTCGCCGCGGGCCCGGCGACCTGGTACGGCCCGGGTGAACAGGAGTGGATCGCCTGGGCACGGGCGGCATGGGACAACATCCTCATCGCCGTAGAAACCAGCCTCTCCGATCCGGAGGAGGCCGTGGTCGGACTGGAGACCGCCGCGACACTGATGGCGTTGCGCGTGCCGTTCATCACCGGATCCAACCGCCCCATCACCAGCCTGACCGAACAGGCCCTGGAAGTCACCGCGCAGGTGGACCCGCCGCCGACCAAGCTGCGGATCAATGCGACCGCGCTGGTGGGCTGGATCGCGATCTGGCAGGGCAGGCACGCCTACACCGCGCAATTGCTGGACGAATGCGCCGCGGAGTGCCTGTCCGACCCGGATCTGCGGCGTCGCTGGCGTGACACGACGTCGGACGACGTCGGCCTGCCCGCCGCGGTCGAGTTCACCTGGGGTCTGGAACTGCTGTTGATCCACCTCGACATACGAGCGGTGGACGTTCTGGCCAGAGCGCGTGAGAAATTCGCCGCCTTGGGCGACCGAGCCGGAGAACAGCGCAGCGAACTGTTCGAGGCGCTCACCTACGCCAACCTCGGTGACGCGGACGTCGCGCTGGCGGCCGCGCGCAGGCATCTGGACCGGGCCCTCGCCTCCGACGCGGGCTGGGCGATCTCCTGGGCGGAGCTGGCGTGGATGATCGCGGTGTCCCGGCACGGCGATCCCCGCGAAGCGGTGAAACTCGGTCAGTCCACGTTGGAGCGCCTGCTGATCACGGGGGACACCTGGACGGCGGGCTGGGTGGCGCATTTCAGCATGATGGCGCTGACCTACCTGCTGTCCGCCCGGATCGACGCGGGGGACACCGACAGCGCCGCGGCAAAAGCCGCCGCCACCGAGATCGCCCATTTGCAGGGCGGAATCGCCACGCTGCACCGTTCGATGGGCATCGTCGCCGACCGGGTGACACTGGTGGCCCGCGGCACCGCCCAGGCGGTGGCGGCGGTCACCGCCGTCATCGGCGCCGAAGCCCACGCGGCGGCGGTCCAGCGCGGGGCCCGGCTGCGTCCCGAACGCGACGAACTGCAACTGTTTCTGCTCGGCAGATTGCCGATGGATCAGCTGCCGGACGCGCGTCCGCAAGCCAGGCCGACGGCTTCGCGCTGGGAGGAGTTGACCCGCGCGGAACGGGAGGTCGCCGTGCTGGCCGCGGCAGGCTGGGCCAACAGCGCCATCGCCGCGCGCCGGGGCAGTTCGATCCGGACTGTCGACGCGCAGGTGGCGTCCGTGCGCAGGAAGCTGATGGCGGCCACCAGGGCCGACATCAGCTGGCACGTCCCCGACCACCTCGAGGAGCGGATCCGGCTGGAGTCCGAGCGGCGGCCCGCGCGAACGCGAACACGCCCGTGACCATCGCGGCGGTCACGGGCGTGCGGAAAGTGGTGATGCGATCAGGTCAGGGAGCCGTCATAGCACAGGCTCGCCGAGCGCCAGGACGGCTGCGGTGCGGTACCCGGATCGAAGGACCACTGGTCGATCGGCCCGGCGGCTTTCCACCACACCGCGCCGCGTCCGTCCGACACCACCTGGTAGACGTCCTCGGAGCCTTCGATGAGCTGGCTGCCGACGCAGTAGTCGTTGTATTCGGTGCCGTACTGGCGTGCGCCCGGGCTGAACAGCCCCGCGGGGTGGGCGTACGCGCCGGGGTTGGGCACGGTGCTCGCCTGCCGCACCGCGTGTCCGCGATGCCAGTACGGTGTGCCGTGTCCGTCGGTCCCGCAGGCGAAGGTCCAGCCGCCGGCGACGACCGTCGTGCCTTGGCCGTAGGCTCCCCCGGCCCACAGGCAGGCAGCGCCCTGAGCCTCGGCGGTGCCCGCGCCGAGACTCAGGCCGCCCGCCGCCACCGCTGCCGCCGCCAGCAGGGTGAGCGTCTGTGCCGTGGCGCCGCGCTTGTCGCTGCGCGCCCGGCGAAGCCCGCTGAAGTTGATCATGTGTGTTTCTCTTTCGTGAGCTATCCCGGCCGGAGTGGATTTCCGGGATGGTGATACATCAAGTAATGCGCCGCTATGTAGCGGTATGGTCAGTCCAGGCGGACGTCACGGAGATTTCGAGTGCGGGGGGTGTGGGCCGGCTCCGCGGTTACCGGCACCAGCTGGCCTGCGGGCGGCAGACGGTGTAGCCGCTGCCGTCCGGGCGGGCCACCCGCGACCAGCTCGGACTGTCGGATGTGCCCGCGGTGACGTTGCCGCTCGGCGCGGGCTGGTTCTGCCGCCGGTGGTAGTCGCGGACGGCCTGGTCGGCCTCCTCGGCGTCCAGCCGGTCGGTGTTCCGGTGGTGCTGGCCCATGGGGTCGATGTGGTGCCAGCCGGTGGTGTCGCCCGTGCCGTTGCGCGGGTTCGACGGACCGGAGTGCGACTCGGCGCCGGCGATCCCCGCCGCGCCCGCGGTGAGGGCGCCGACGATCGCGGCACAGGTGAGCAGTCGCCGGGCGGCGGTGTGGCGGGTGGAGTTGGCGGTCATCGTAAGTCTCCGTTCGAGATTGGAGCTGTGCGCGGCGGCGCGGTTGGGGATGCGGCGGTGCGGCGAACATCGGTGGTCGGAGTTGCCGCGCAAGGTGTGGGCGGGATAGGGATCGGGGCGGCATCCGTCGCGGAGGTGTCGTCCGCGGGGCGGTGCCGGTCGGCTCGGTCCCGGTCGTCGGGATGGGAAGAGCCCGGCCTGTCGTATCCGTGGCGGCCCGGGTCTGCGGGGCGCGGTGCCTCGACGGTGTCGGGCCCGGCCAGCGCCTCGGCCGGCGCCGGGATTTCCGGCGTGGCCGCTATCGCGCTCACGATCAGCGGGCGGACGAGCCAGGTCTGTGTCCGTCGCTGGTGCGGCGTGATGCCGGTCATCGTTCGCGTCCGTTCATCTCGCCACCTCGGGATCGGGGATCGGACCGGTATGGTCCGATGTGCGAGTCCCTATCTATCGTGCCGTTGGATAACGTCACATTAATCGACGGGTCGATTGTTGTCGAGCGCTTTTCTCACGGGTGGGAATGGTGGCTGTCGGAGAGCTCCATGACGGCACGGCACCTTTGAGCTGAGTGAGGCGCGGCGGCAGTGCTCGTCCGTACGGACGGCTCCTGTGGGCACGCACCACCTCGGGCCGCATTTCGATGGGTCCCGGGACAGGCGGGTACGCGAAAGGGCGCCCGCCGTATGGCGGGCGCCCTCTTCTGTCGGATCTCCGTGGCGATCTGGCCGTCACGGCTGGATGGCGGCGTCGAAACGCCTGCAAGCCTTTCGGCGTGCGCACGCCACGATCAGCGTGCGGGGAACGGTCTCGATCAGGCTTCGGTGACGGCCGCGTACGCGGGAGCCACCGGCTCCTTGGCCACCGCGGGCGCACGCTTCGGCTCGGCGGCCGCGGCGTCGCGGAACGGTGCTTCGATCACAGCGCGCTCCCGCCACAGGTGGTACAACGCCATGGCGAAGATGGTCGTGCCGATCACGTTGGCCAGGAAGTGCCACCAGATGCGGTAGGTCGACGCGCCGGCGCCTGGGTCGAGCAAGCCGAAGATGGTCGACAAGCCGATCGCCTTGGCGCCGAACGCGACCGTCAGAGTCAGTGCGAGATGCTCGAGTCCGTGGATGCCTTGCATCAGCACGCCCATTCGGCCCCACTTGCGTGCCTTGCTCTCCAGTGCGTGGTGGGTGACCAGGGCGACGCCGACCAGTCCGGCGAGGAAGTGGAAGTTGCCGACCAAGTGCAGCAGCTCCATGCCCAGCGCGGGTTTCATGTGGTTCACCTGACCGAAGCCGTTGGCCAGGCCGGTGCCCCACGGCGTCATCCACGCTGGTGCGTTCGGGTGCTGGATCCAGTACCCGACCTGAGCGACGTGTTCTTGGAAGTGACCGATCTGGGCGAGGACGCCCAGCGCGATCACGGCGAGTGCGGTGCGGAACATCCATGGTCGCAATGGTTTACGCAACGCGACGACCAGTACGGCGACGGCCGCCCACATGACGACCATCCAGGCCACCATCAATATCGCACCTAGGATTTCCAACCCGGTCGCTTCGGCTGTGTGGTTCATGGGGAACCGCCCTTCTGCGCGCCCTCCGGCAACGGCGACGGATGGGGAGTTGCTTACGGAAGCGCGTGGGAACGCGCTGTCCGCAAGATACAAGGCGGCTGGGGGTATTGTCCGAAGTTTCCGAATGTCCTGGGGGCCGCACAATTCGGCTGGTGTTATACCCGGGGACGTATTGCGCTTGTTCAGGCCGGTTCGAGGAATCCCTCGATGATGCGGCGGGCGCGGGCCGCGGCCTCCGGGTCGCCGATCCGCAATGCGGTATTGGTCGCGCAGAGCACCGCATCGATCTGGAAGGCGACCAGATCGACGTCCAGCTCGGCGATCTCACCGGCGGACGCCGCCGAGCTCAACTCCCGCGCCAACAGTCGCACCCAGTCCCGCTGATCGCGGAACAGCGCATCGCGGACCGGACCCGGCTTGCTGTCGTGCCCCGCCATATTGGCGGCACGGAAGCATCCGCCCGCGAACAGCGGCGTCTCGGCGTAGACCATCCAGTGCTCGACCAAGGCGCGCAGGCGAGCGACGCCGCGCGGCGCGGACCGGGCCGGTTCGACGACCGCCGCAACGAACCGTTCGCGCGCGTAGTCCACGGTGGCCACTTGCAGTGCTTCCTTGGTGCGGAAGAGGGTCTGGATCCCGGCCTTGCTCAACCCGGTGCCCTCGGCCAGCCTGCCGAAGCTGAGGCCGTCCAATCCCTCCAGCGAGGCGATGTCGACCGCTTGCCGCAGCACCGTGGCCCGAGTGCGCGCGCCGCGCAGCAGACGCTTGTCGGTGATGTCGTCGCTGTGCCGTGCCGGGAGCAGCACGGAGTCCTGGCCGCCTTCCATGCGGTCGATCGTACTTTCAGGTGCGGACTTCGGCCCGCTCGTGGGGACCGCGGATTTCGGAGCGGAACCGGGAGGGCCTGTTCTCCGGTGCGCGGCACCGACAAGCTGCTGCGATGACCTGTGACCCCGCGCAGGTTCAGGCGCGCTGGTAGGGCCAGCTCCAGTCCGCGACCTCAGGGATGTCCTCACCGTGTTCTCTGGTCCAAGCGCGTGCCGTCCAGCGCGCGTCGACCATCTCCTGCCGCAGCCCCGCGGCACGCTCCCGCAGGCTCGGCACGCGATCGATCACGTCCATCACCAGGTGGTAGCGGTCCAGATCGTTGAGCATCACCATGTCGAACGGCGTGGTCGTCGTGCCGCGTTCCTTGTAACCGCGCACATGGAGCCCGTCGTGGTTGGCGCGCCGATAGGTCAGCCGGTGGACCAGCCACGGGTAGCCGTGGAAGGCGAAGATCACCGGTCGGTCGCGGGTGAACAGCGTGTCGAACTCGCTGTCGGTCAGCCCGTGCGGATGCTCGCCCTGCGGCTGCAACCGCATCAGGTCGACCACGTTGACCACCCGGACGCGCAGGTCGGGCAGTCGTTCGCGCAGGATCGCGGCGGCGGCGAGCGTCTCCAGCGTCGGTACGTCGCCCGCGCAGGCGAGTACCACATCCGGTGTGGTGCCGACTTCGTCCCGGTGCCCGGCCCACGGCCAGAGGCCGATTCCGCGGGCGCAGTGCTCGGCGGCCTCGGTCACCGGCAGCCAGTCGGCCTGGGGCTGCTTGCCCGCGACCACCACGTTCACGTAGTGCCGGGAGCGCAGGCAGTGGTCGTAGGTGGACAGCAGCGTGTTGGCGTCCGGCGGCAGATACACCCGCACGATGGAAGCCTTCTTGTTCAACACCACGTCGAGGAAGCCAGGGTCCTGGTGGGTGAAGCCGTTGTGGTCCTGCCGCCAGACATGCGAGGACAGCAGGTAGTTCAGGCTGGGAATCGGACGCCGCCACGGCACCGCGGCACTGGCGTCGAGCCATTTGGCGTGCTGGTTGAACATGGCGTCCACGATGTGGATGAACGCCTCGTAGCAGGTGAACACGCCGTGCCTGCCGGTCAGCAGGTACCCCTCCAGCAGCCCCTGGCACATGTGTTCGGACAGCACCTCGACCACCCGGCCCGCCCGGTCGAGCTTCTCGTCGCGGGCATCGATCTCGGCCTGCCAGTCCCGGCCGGTGACCTCGAGGATGTCCTGCAGCCGGTTGCTGGCCAGTTCGTCCGGCGCGAAGGTGAGGAAATTGTCCGGATTGTTCCTGGTGACCTCCCGCAGCCAGGCGCCGAGCACCCTGGTGGCCGAGTGCTGGGTCGCGCCGGGCGAGGACACCTCGACACCGAAGTCACGCCAGTCCGGCAGGCGCAGGTCGCGCAGCAGCGCGCCGCCGTTGGCGACCGGATTGGCGCTCATCCGCCGATCGCCGCCGGGTACCTGATCGGTCAGTGCCTGCACCGGTGCGCCGCTGTCGTCGAACAGGTCCTCCGGGCGGTAGGAGCGCAGCCACTGCTCCAGGACCGCGCGGTGTTCGGCGTCGGTGCGGGCGCCGGGCAACGGGACCTGGTGCGCGCGGAAGGTGCCCTCGACCTGGTCGCCGTCCACCACCGGCGGACAAGTCCAGCCCTTGGGGGTGCGCAGCACGATCATCGGCCATGCGGGCCGCGCCCCATCGCCGCCGCCGCCTCGTGCGGCGCGCTGGACCCGATCGATGCGTTCCATGCTCGTGTCCACCGCCGCGGCCATCGCCTGATGGACCGCCGCGGGGTCGTCGCCCGCGACGACGATCGGCTCGTAACCGTATCCGCGCAGCAGGGTGAGCAGTTCCGGTTCGGGGATGCGGGCCAGGATGGTCGGATTGGCGATCTTGTACTCGTTCAGCGCCAGAATCGGCAGCACGGCGCCGTCGCGTGCCGGGTTGAGGAACTTGTTCGCATGCCAGCTCGTGGCCAGCGGCCCCGTCTCCGCCTCGCCGTCGCCGACCACGCAGAACACGGTGAGATCGGGGTTGTCCAGGGCGGCGCCGAAGGCGTGCAGCAGCGAGTACCCGAGTTCGCCGCCCTCGTGGAAGGAGCCGGGTGTCTCCGGTGCGCAGTGACTCGGCACCCCGCCGGGAAAGGAGAACTGGCGGAACAGCGCGCCCATACCGGTGGCGTCCCGGGGGATGTGGCTGTAGAACTCGGAGTACGTGCCCTCCAGCCAGGCGCACGCGTTCGGGCCGGGACCGCCGTGCCCGGGACCCGCGACGAAGACGGCGTTCAGGCCGCGGGCGCGGATCGCGCGATTGGCGTGCGCCCAGACCAGATTCAGGCCCGGCACCGTGCCGAAGTGCCCGAGCAGCCGGGGCTTGATGTGCTCGGATCGCAGGGGCGCACGCAGCAGCGGGTTGGCCATCAGATAGATCTGGCCCACCGCGAGATAGTTGGCGGCCCGCCACCACGCATCGATCGACGTCAGCTCGTCGCGTTCCAACGGGCCCGGTACGTCCGCGAGCCGGTAGGGACGCGGGGCGACGGTTCGCCCGCCGGTGCTGCCGACGTTGTCGGCCGAGGTATCGCCACCTGCACTTGCCATGTGTGTCATGCGCCGACTCTCCTCACGCTCGGGGCATCGGGGGGACAGTGGCGCCACAAGGGACCACCGCCCCGGGTCGTGCACTGTTGCCGACCGGAATCGGCAACGCCGGATGGAGAATTCACCGCCAGCCTAGCCGGGCGCGATGCCCCGCGGCGGCCGGAGCGTGTCGCGGGAAGCCTGTCCCACCCCGCGGCCGCTCGTGGTCTAGGGTCCGCGGCATGCACATTCTCGGAAGGATCATCGGGATCGGCGCCCTCGCCGCGACGACCATCGCGCTGGCGGCTTGCGGCTCGGACGACGAGCCGTCCGCCACGACCGTCTCCGCGCCGAACACCACGGCGGCGGGGCCTTCCGTCGCGCAGCGCCCGGCCACGCAGAGCAAAGGCCGGGAGTGCACCGCCGAGGACATCCGCGTCACCGGCGACTTCGGTGCGGCGCCGGACATCGCCATTCCGGACGACTGCGACCCGCCCCGGCAGTTGATCGTCAAGGATCTGATCGAGGGCAGCGGGCCCGGCGCCGAACCGGGGCAGCCGCTGACCATGAACTACGCGCTGGTGACCTGGTCGGACAAGAAGACGCTGGACAGCTCCTTCAACCGCGGCAAGCCGTTCCAGCTCTCCCTCGGCGCCGGCGATGTCATCGACGGCTGGGACCAGGGACTCGTCGGCGTCCGGGAGGGCTCGCGCCGCCTGTTGATCGTGCCGCCGGAGCTGGGCTACGGCGCGGGCGGGCGTGGCATCGCGCCGTACGAGACGCTGGTCTTCGTCACCGACGCGGTGTCGGTGGGGAAGTAGCCAGGCCGCTCGCGGCCCGCGGCAGGCACCGCCGGGTGCAGGCCCGCTCGGCCGGTCAACTAACCTGGTCGGGATGCGTGGCGTACGCCGCACCCCTCGGAGTCCCGGCCGAGGCCGGGACTCCGGATCGCCGACCAGCGCCGGTGGGGGAGTGTGGCAGCCAGCGTAGGGCCGCCTCGCATGCCGTTCCGGCCTCCGGAGGGCGGGCCCTGGCACCGCAAACCGAACGTCAACCAGTACGAACAACGAACAAGGAGCATGTCCGTGAAGAGCACCGTCGAGCAGCTGAGCCCGACCCGGGTCCGGATCAATGTCGAGGTGCCCTTCGAGGAGTTGAAGCCGGATTTCGACCGCGCGTACAAGGCACTGGCCAAGCAGGTCCGCATCCCCGGCTTCCGTCCCGGTAAGGCGCCCGCGAAGCTGCTCGAGGCTCGCCTCGGCCGTGGCGCGATCCTGGAGCAGGTCGTCAACGACGCGCTGCCGGGCCGCTACAGCGAGGCCGTCACCACCTCCGAGGTGAAGGTCATCGGCCAGCCCGACATCGAGATCACCAAGATCGAGGACGGCCAGGAACTCGCCTTCACCGCCGAGGTCGACGTGCGGCCGGAGATCACGCTGCCGGACTACGAGAGCATCGCGGTCACCGTCGACGCGTTCACCGTCGGCGACGAGGACATCGAGGAGCAGTTGCAGTCGCTGCGCCAGCGCTTCGGCACCCTGACGGGCGTCGAGCGTCCGGTGCGCGACGGCGACTTCGTCTCCATCGATCTCTCCGCGACCGTGGACGGCGAGGAGGTGGCCGAGGCCGCCACCACCGGCCTGTCCCACGAGGTCGGCTCCGGTCAGCTCATCGAGGGCCTGGACGAGGCGCTGGCCGGGTTGTCCGCGGGCGAGTCGAAGGAGTTCACCTCCAAGCTGGTCGCGGGCGAGCACGCGGGCAAGGACGCGGTCATCACCGTGACCGTGCAGTCGGTCAAGGAGCGTGAGCTGCCCGAGGCCGACGACGAGTTCGCGCAGTTGGCCAGCGAATTCGACACGCTGGAGGAGCTGAAGGCCGATCTGCGCAGCCGCGTCGAGCGGGTCAAGAAGGTGCAGCAGGCCGGGGAGATCCGTGACAAGGTGCTGGAGACTCTGCTCGAGCAGGTCGAGGTGCCGCTGCCCGAGGCCGTGGTGAAGGCCGAGATCGACGCCGTCACCCACGACGCGGTGCACGGCTTCGACCACGACGAGGCCAAGTTCGCCGAGGCGCTGGCGGAGCAGGGCAGCACCCGCGAGGAGTTCGACGCCGACACCAAGGAGGCCGCCGAGAAGTCGGTGAAGACCCAGCTGCTGCTGGACGCCATCGCCGAGGCGGAGGGCACCCAGGTCGGCCAGGAGGAGCTCACCGAGCGGATCCTGTTCCAGGCGCAGCGCTACGGCATGGCGCCGGAGCAGTTCATCCAGCAGGTGCAGCAGGCGGGCCAGCTCGGCGCGGTGTTCGCCGACGTGCGCCGCGGCAAGGCGCTGGCGGGCGTGGTCGGCAAGGTGACCGTCACCGATTCCGCGGGCAACCCGGTGGACACCACCGAAATGTTCGGCGCTCCCGCCGATTCCGCGGACGAGGACAAGGCCGAGGAGACGGCCGCGGCGGACGCCGAATAATTTCATGGAATGTCGGTGCGGTCGACGCCCGAGAGGTGCGCTGATTGCGCTGTGAGCGAAGAAAGGGCGGTACCGGGAGTTCGGTGCCGCCCTGCTTCGTTAATGTTTGTGACGGCAAGTTGGATACGCCCTGTCCGATCGGGCGCGGCGGGTCCAACCAGTGATGGCTATGGGGCAACCCACAACGAGCCGGCGAGAGAAGGCAGGTATCCGTGACAATCAACCAGGCAGGGGTCATGACAACCGCGACTGCTGGTCTCAACCTCAGTGATTCGGTGTACGAGCGCCTGCTGCGTGAGCGCATCATCTTCCTCGGCACGCAGGTCGACGACGACATCGCCAACAAGCTGTGCGCGCAGATCCTGTTGCTGTCGGCGGAGGACCCCACCAGGGACATCTCGCTCTACATCAACTCGCCGGGCGGCTCGGTGACCGCGGGCATGGCCATCTACGACACGATGCAGTTCGCCGAGTGCGACATCGCTACCTACGGCATGGGCCTGGCCGCGTCCATGGGGCAGTTCCTGCTCACCGCGGGCACCAAGGGCAAGCGCTACGCGCTGCCGCACGCGCGCATCATGATGCACCAGCCCTCCGCGGGCATCGGCGGCTCGGCGGCCGACATCGCGATCATGGCCGAGCAGTTCGCGCACACCAAGCGCGAGCTGAACGAGCTGCAGGCGATGCACACCGGCAAGTCGGTCGAGCAGGTCACCGCCGACGCCGACCGCGACCGCTGGTTCACCGCGACCGAAGCCCTGGAATACGGCTTCATCGACCACGTGATCAGCCACGCGAATCAGGCCAACGGCGCCAAGAAGTAACGCACCGGATCACCCACAGGCCCCCGGACACCTCGAACGTCCGGCCGCCGCACCGACTTTGGAGACTCAGATGGCCAATTCGATCGACCCGCGCGCCGGCCTGTCCGGCATCGCACCGCAGAGCCCGCAGGCGCGCTATATCCTGCCGTCGTTCATCGAGCACTCGAGCTTCGGCGTCAAGGAGTCCAACCCCTACAACAAGCTGTTCGAGGAGCGCATCATCTTCCTCGGCGTGCAGGTGGACGACGCCTCGGCGAACGACATCATGGCGCAGCTGCTGGTGCTGGAGTCGCTGGACCCCGACCGCGACATCACCATGTACATCAACTCGCCGGGCGGCTCGTTCACCTCGTTGATGGCCATCTACGACACCATGCAGTACGTGCGCGCCGACGTCGCCACGGTCTGCCTGGGCCAGGCCGCCTCGGCCGCCGCCGTGCTGCTGGCCGCGGGCACCCCGGGCAAGCGCGCCTGCCTGCCCAACGCCCGCGTGCTGATCCACCAGCCCTCGCTGGAGGGTGGCATCCAGGGGCAGGTGTCGGACCTGGAGATCCAGGCCGCCGAGATCGAGCGCATGCGCCGCCTGATGGAGACCACGCTCGCGCGGCACACCGGCAAGGACGCCGATACCATCCGCAAGGACACCGACCGTGACAAGATCCTGACGGCCGAGGAGGCCAGGGAGTACGGGATCATCGACACGGTGTTCGACTACCGCAAGCTGAGCGCGCAGAAGTAATCAGGCGCCGATCGTCGCTTCCGGCGGAGCCGGGACGACGGGGGTGAATCGCCGATCCCGGTGGCGGTTCGCTCGGAAATCGCTCTACAAAAGGGAATTTCCGGCCGGGAAGTATGCCAATCGGCGTGCCGCCCGGCCGGGACCGCATACGCGCCGCCGCGGATGAGAATCTGTTCGAATCCTGGCGCGGCGCGATAGGTGGCCGGAGGTCTCGGTTGCCGATCCGACGGGCGGATCGCCTGTCGGTGTCGGGACAACTCGCACAACCCGCGCGAGAAACATGCGCGAGTTGTCGACCTCCATCCCGAACACCGGGTACGGTCAACCTAGGGACCTTTGCTCCCGGTTGACAGCACTGCCCCACCGGCCACGGATCAGCCGATGCGTTTGCGGCTGCGAAAGTGGTGGACAGCTGGCAACCTGGACGGACGGTTGCACGCGGACAAGGAAGTAGGGACCCACGAGATGGCGCGCATCGGAGATGGCGGCGATCTGCTGAAGTGCTCTTTCTGCGGAAAGAGCCAGAAGCAGGTCAAGAAGCTCATTGCGGGACCAGGGGTGTACATCTGCGACGAGTGCATCGATCTCTGCAACGAGATCATCGAGGAGGAACTCGCCGAGTCCAGCGAGGTCAAGCTCGATGAGCTGCCGAAGCCGGCCGAGATCCGCGACTTCCTGGAGAACTACGTCATCGGACAGGACACCGCCAAGCGCACTCTCGCGGTGGCCGTCTACAACCATTACAAGCGCATCCAGGCCGGTGACAAGGGCCGGGACAGCCGCGGCGAGACCGTCGAGCTGGCCAAGTCCAACATCCTGATGCTGGGTCCCACCGGCTGCGGCAAGACGTATCTGGCCCAGACGTTGGCGAAGATGCTGAACGTGCCGTTCGCCATCGCCGACGCTACCGCGCTCACCGAGGCCGGATATGTCGGCGAGGACGTCGAGAACATCCTGCTGAAGCTGATCCAGGCCGCGGACTACGACGTCAAGCGCGCCGAGACCGGCATCATCTACATCGATGAGGTCGACAAGATCGCTCGCAAGAGCGAGAACCCCTCGATCACCCGCGACGTGTCCGGTGAGGGCGTGCAGCAGGCGCTGCTGAAGATCCTGGAGGGCACCCAGGCGAGCGTGCCGCCGCAGGGCGGGCGCAAGCACCCGCACCAGGAGTTCATCCAGATCGACACCACCAACGTGCTGTTCATCGTGGCGGGCGCCTTCGCCGGCCTGGAAAAGATCATCTCCGACCGCACCGGCCATCGCGGCATCGGTTTCGGCGCCGAGGTGCGTTCCAAGGCCGAGATCGACACCACCGACCACTTCGCGGACGTCATGCCGGAGGATCTGATCAAGTTCGGCTTGATCCCCGAGTTCATCGGTCGTCTGCCCGTGGTCGCCTCGGTGACCAACCTGGACAAGGAATCGCTGGTCAAGATCCTGTCCGAGCCGAAGAACGCGCTGGTCAAGCAGTACGTCCGGTTGTTCGAGATGGACGGGGTCGACCTCGAGTTCACCGACGACGCGCTGGAGGCCGTCGCCGACCAGGCGATCCTGCGCGGCACCGGCGCGCGTGGCCTGCGGGCGATCATGGAGGAAGTCCTCCAGCCCGCGATGTACGACATCCCCAGCCGCGACGACGTCGCGAAGGTGGTTGTCAACGCGGACACCGTCAACGACAACGTGCTGCCCACCATCGTGCCGCGCAAGCCGCAGCGGCCGGAGCGCCGGGAGAAGTCGGCGTAATCCGGGTGTGGCGGCTTACCCGCGGGGGTACACCTTCGTGAGGGTTGAGCAAACAGCCTAGTTCCGGCGGCTGCGTCTTCTGGAGCGCTACATCACCCGCGAGCACTCCCTCTCGCGAGAACGCTGCGGGCGCGACTGGACCGAGGTCCTCATGTCGGCAGGCTTCGCCAACCCCACGTACGTCCTCAACGCTGCTCGCAATGCCGATCACCCCGCCGAGCGGCTCAAGATTTCCGTCACCGCCCCGAGCGAGCTGGTCACCCTCTGCGCGCTCGCGGGCGAGGTCGACCATTACACCGTCGAAGTGTTCCGCCGCAGGCTGATCGGCTCGCTGGGCACAGCGGCGCCCCTGGTGGTCGTCGATCTGTCCAAAGTCAGGTTCTTCGGCGTCGCCGGACTACAAGTCCTGATCGACGCGCGGTCCATGCTGGAGGAGACCGGCCGCAGGTTGCGTCTGGTCACCGGCCAGCCGTGCGTGGACCGGCTGCTGCAGCTGGCTGGTGACCGTGCGCGGTTCGAGGTCATGGCGAGTCTGGCCGACGCCGTGCTCGTTGCCGCCTGAAGCGGGTGTCCGTCGTTACGATCGGTTCATGTTTGCCAACCGGCGCCTGGAGCGCAAGGTCGACGCGTTGCACGTCAAGCTCGATCTGATCATGGCCCATCTGGGCATCGAGGCGCCGGTCGCGCCGCGGCCTGCGGTGCGGTCGGTCCCGCGGGGCGAGGGCATGGCGGAGATCGACGCATTACTGGCGCAGGGCAAGAAGATTCACGCGATCAAGCGGTACCGCGAGCTCACCGGCTGCGGGTTGAAAGAGGCCAAAGACGCGGTCGAACGGCGGTACCCGTACTGAGGACGCCGGAGTGGCAGGCCAGGGGCGGGGTTCGGCTCGCTGACCGCATCCGCGCCGGTTCGGGCAGGGGGTCGGCGTACGGCTCCGTGCTGACTTCCGTTGCGCCGCTGCGCAGTAGGACTAGCCGGGCGCGCTGTGCACCAGCGGGGCGTGCAGACCCGTCCGGGGGTCGGCGTCCGTGCCGCTCATGTCCGCAAGGGCACGTTCCGGCAAGGGCTCGTGCCCGATCGGGTCGGGCAGGTTACGCACCTGTTCGGTGGCGTAGCTGATCGCGCGACCGTAGCGCGCGCTCGCGGCGTCGTGGATGAGCAGCGCGACGCCGATCATCACCGGAGCAACCCCGTGCACGGCGGCGTCGAACCACCGCCCCTCGCTCACGTACGGGTAGGTGTTCAAGGCGACAGTGAGGGCCAGCAAGGCGATCTCGGCCGCGGCCACCTGGCTGCGGTTGTCCAGCACGCCCCACTCGGTGACCTTGTTCGTGCCGATCATGATGATGATCAGCGACACGCTGATCATCGCCTCGAGCAGGTAGCTGAACCAGTACAGCGGGTCGGTCGGCCCGCCCGGCGCGATGTTGTGCTGGACGTTGACCGCCGACCACAGCATCCCCGCCGCGACGACGCCCGCCAGCGCGCCGAGCGACCAGGAACGGTGCCGGTACAGCGACGCCAGCCGGGCGTGCGGGCTGGAGGCTCGGCGCTGCGCCGCAATGGCTTTGCGCGCCAGCAACAGGTCCCTGATCTCGGCTTTCTCGATGGCCTCCGAGGTGTGCCGCGCCCGGTCGGATGCCGCGGAGGACGCTTCGGCATGCTTCCAGCGCTGGTCGCGGTTCTGGGTCCGGATCCGTTCGGCCAGTTCGCGTTCGGCGAGCAGTTCCTCTTCCGACAGTGCGCCGGTCAGCGCCGGGTCGAACTGGTAGGCGAGACGGCCGCGGGCCTTCTCGACCCGCCTCGCCAGCCGTTCGATGTCGTCGTCCGGGGTCTGTTCGTCGAGCATGCGGCTCCAAAACGGTCGGGCGGAGGGGAACTCGAGAAATCGAAGACGCCGGCACGGCTACCGTGCGGGGAAATTCGCAGCGGTAGCTCGCTGACCGGGGCACGGCCAGGCGACGTCGACACCCCTTATTCTTAGTGCATTCCAGGCCGCAGCGACAGTCCGGAGTGGATGCGGCGCCGAAGTGCCAGGTCGGCGGAGACCTTTTCCCAGCGCCGCAGCCCCTTTCACGCCCAGGGCACACGGCAGGAATCGGTGCTGAAACCCTGTGCGGTGATCCCGAGCGCGGAATTGAACCGGGCGCGCGAGTTTTCCAGCGCGATGTGATAGCCGAGCTCCACCACACCGGCCCGGCCGAAGCGCCGCTCGAGGTCGGCGACCTGCTCGTCGGTGACCGCGGTCGGCGTGGCGGTCATCGCGTCGGCGTAGGCGATGGCGGCGCGCTCGTCGTCGGAGTACAGCGGCGAGGTCGCGTAGTCGGCGATGTGTTCGAGCCGGGCGATGTCCAGCTCGCCCAGGCGCATGAGCATGGCGCCGAAGTCGACGCACCACGAACAGCCGATCGTCCACGCCGTGCGATAGACGGCGATCTCGCGGATAACGGCGGGCAGGACGGTGCTGGCCCGGTCCACCATGGTCTCGTGCACCGCGTTGGCGGTAAGCAGCTTCGGATGGTTGGCGGTGACGGCGAAGGGCTCCGGCACTTCGCGGAAGCGGCGCTTGGCCAGCCGGTACAGCAGTTTGGTCACCGGCCCCGCCTGCTGCGGGGTGACGGCGGCGATCCGAGTGGCGCCCATGTCGATCTCCTTCGATCAGCGGATGTGGTTCCTACTTCTCGGACGAGAGACCGGGCCGGAATGTGATGGGGCGACGGTGTGAGCCGGCACACGGCCGCCGGGCGGGTCACTCGGGGTCGACCCGCATGTCCTCCTGGCTCCAGTAGGCGCGCATTCCGGTTTTCCGGCCTTCCTCGTCGAACTCCATCACGTCGATCGGCGACAGGACGAAGCGCTGCCCACCGACCTTGGTGACGATGGTGAACGCGAACGCGGCCTGGTTGCCCGCGACCCTGACATCCTCGGGCCGCAGCTCGGTCTCCCGGTCCAGGGCGGCGATCACCTCGTAGAACTCGCGGATGGCGTCGTGGCCGCGCTTGGGCGGGGTGCCGACCGGGTCCTCCACGACCGCGTCGGGCGCGTACAGATCGACGATGTCCTCGGTCGGGCCCGAGCCGACCAGCTTGACGTACTGCTCGACCACATCGCGGATCTGCTCGGCCATCGAGCCTCCTCTTGAGGTGAAACGTGTTCTAGTTTTGTAGCCTAGCAAGTTCGCGAGTCCGATTCGATCCCTTGCGCCGCGTCCAGCACGACAATCTGCACGCCGGTGGCCAACAGCGCGGTGGCCGACAACCCGAACAGTGTGCGGAAGGCGTCGCTGAAATGGGACGGACTGGCGAATCCTGCCTCGGCCGACGCGACCGTGAGATTCGCGCCTTCGGCGATCGCGCGGCCGACGCCGAGCATCCTGGCCCAGAGCCGATACCGCCGGAACGAGGTTCCTGCCTGCGCCGCGAACAAGCGCAGGAAGCGTGACTCGGACAGGTGCGCCGCCGCGGCGAACCGCCCTGCGGTGAATTCGCGCGCGGGATCGGCGAGCAGCGCCGCCATCGCCTCCGTCACGCGACCGTCCAACACCGGGACCGGCGCGGCGCCGACGAGGTCGGCCAGTTCGTGCGGATCGGGACACGGGCCGCTCGCGGCGGTCGTCAGCGCGCTCTCCGCTCGGTGACCGAGTCCGAAACCGCTGTCCCATAGGAGCATTCGGTCGCGACATGCCCGGGCGCTGCGCGAGCCCGGATCCAGATAGCAGAACATCATGTGATCGCCGCCCGCGACCACGCGATGTACCCGGCGTGGCGGGATCAGCGCGCTGCGTGCGGTACGCGCTATGCCGTCGGCCTCCAGCGTGAGCGTGGCGTCCACCCCGACGGCAAGGCAGTCGACCGCGGTGGAATGCGCCGCCAAGTGCAGCGACGGTCCGCGATAGATCGCCTGCCCGGGCCACAGCCACAATGCTGCGGGAGAGGGCGTCCCCGGCGGAATGCTCGGCCCCATGCCGTCATGCTGTCACGGGCCACGCTGCCACGGGCCGTGGAACCGACTGTGTGATGTTGTGGTCGGCCCGGTGACGGCGCCGCTCGGTGTGGGCCGATCGCGCCGGATGTGGGGGATCGTCGTTGATCCCCCTGGTTCGCCGTTGAACCATGAACCGCGCTGAGTGTTCGCTGAATTTGTCGGGAACGGGGCACCCCGTGTTACTGCGCAGCGATGGCCTCCTCGGAATAGTCGCCGTAACGCGGCGCACCGGCGTTGCGGTAGGTGCCGATGACGATGCCGCTGCCGGTCACCCGCGATTCCGTGAGCTCGAGCCCGGTCGGCTGCACATCGGTGCTGAACAGGCGCTTACCGGTGCCGAGAAGTACCGGGAAGGTGAGCAGGTGAAGGGTGTCGATCAGGCCGTTGGCCAACAGTGTGCGGGCCAGGTTGCCGCTGCCGTGCGTCTGGAGTTCGCGGCCGGGCCGCTGTTTCAGTGCGGTCACTTCGGCGACGAGTTCGCCACGCAGTAGCTCGGTGCCCGGCCATGCGGCGCGCTCCAGGGTTCGGCTGGCGACGTGCTTGGGCAGGGCGTTGAGCTTGGTGGCCACCGGGTTGTCCGGATCGGTGATCTTCGGCCAGTAACCGGCGAAGATCTCGTAGGTACGCCGTCCGAGCAAGAACGCGTCCGCGCGATCGAAAACCGCGTCGATGAACGCGCCGAAATCCGCGTCGCCGAACGGCACAGACCAGCCTCCATGGGTGAATCCGCCGCTGGTGTCCTCCTGCGGGCCGCCGGGTGCTTGGCACACGCCGTCCAGCGTGACGAACTGGGTGAGGGACAGCTCCATGACGTGGTGTTCCTTTCGTCCTTTTCGCCCGCCGGGCGTCGGCCGTTCACCGATTCCGACGGCGTGGACCGGGGAAATTCATCGCTATTTCCGCTGTTCGTGCCCCGGTGTGTCGAGCTTGCGCTGCCGGTGCCGTGCTGTTTACTCGGTCCGGTCAACCAGAGGTTCGAGTGACGAGTGGAAAGCGGAGGAGACATGGCACTGCCTACCATGACCGCAGAGCAGCGCACCGAGGCATTGGCCAAGGCGGCTGCGGTCCGCAAGGCACGCTCCGAACTGATCGGCAAGGTGAAGGAGGGCAAGGTCTCGGTCGCGGACCTGCTGAAGAAGGCCGACTCCGACGAGCTGGTCAAGAAGACCAAGGTGGCCGCGGTGATCAAGGCCCTGCCCGGTGTCGGCCCGGTGAAGGCCGCGAAGCTGATGGACCAGGCGGAGATCCCCGAGGACCGCCGCATCGGCGGTCTCGGCGCACGTCAGCGCGCGGCGCTGCTCGAAGCGCTGAAGGACTGACCCGGGGAACTCGGCGTTATCCGCGGACGCACCGGATCACGCCCGTGGTGATCGCCCACGGGCGTCCCGGACTCGCCGACCGGGCCTCGATCATCGAGACGTGCGTGGACGGCGGCGCGGGAAACGCAGCGTGATCGGCTGCGGTTCCGACAGGGGCAGCTCGCCACGCGGCGGAACGAAGACACAGACGACTCCGCCGACCACGAGCAGGAACGCCGCGACGAGGCTGGCCGTGAAACTGGCCGCGCCCAGCTCGGCGGGCTTGTGGGAGACGTGGTACAGGAAATGGGGGATACCGAAGGTCAGCCAGCCGATGCCCGCGATCCGGGCCGCCGTGGTGCCGTCGACGACCAGCGCGGCGATCGTCACCGCGGTCAGCGCGAGGAAGAAGGACCCGACGTCGGCCGCGAGATGGTGGTTGTACGGGCCGTCGGCCGCCACCCAGCGTGCGCCGAATCCCGGGAAGCTGGTGTACCAGGAGTGCGGCGCCAGCGTGGCCCACAGACCGACGACGGCGCCTTGCACCGCCAAAACGGCCAGTACGATCCGGGTGAGCAGCAGGCGGCGGTACTGCTCGAACCGCATCCGCACCCGCAGGCCCCCGGAGTTTCCCTCCACCGAGATCCGCATCGGCCGCTCCGTTCTCACCGAATCCGTTTCGGCTCTGTGCAGCCACGGTAAGACGGGTGTCCGGCCGGAGCAATAGTGAGTCAGGCCAACAACGAGTCCGTGCCCGGATCGGTGCCGATCCGCTCGGGGGCGGTGTAGACGTTCATGGTGTCGCCGCGGAGGAAGCCGACCAGGCTGAGTCCGGCCTCGGCGGCGAGGTCGACGGCGAGGGAGCTGGGCGCGGAGACCGCGCCGAGCATCGGGATGCCGGCCATGACGGCTTTCTGCACCAGTTCGAACGAGGCGCGCCCACTGACGATGAGCACCAGATCGTGAGCGGGGACCCGGGTTTCGCGCAGCGCCCAGCCGATCACCTTGTCCACCGCGTTGTGCCTGCCGATGTCCTCGCGCACCGCCAGCGCTGAGCCTTCGGCGGTGAACAACCCCGCGGCATGCAAGCCGCCGGTGGCGTCGAACACCGATTGGCGGTCGCGCAGCATGCCGGGCATGGCGGCCAGCACACGGGAATCCACCACGGGGCCGCCGGAGGGCAGGGGGAATCGCGTGCGGGTGCGTACCTCCTCGAGGGCACTCTTGCCGCACAGGCCGCAGGCGCCGGTGGTGAGGAAATTCCGCTTCGTCACCGGGACGGGTGCGCGCAGGGTGACGTCGAGGACGTTGTAGGTGTTGCGACCCTGGTCGTCGGTGCCCGCGCAGTAGCGGGCCGCCACGATGTCCTCGGCGGAGCCGATCATGCCTTCGCTCAACAGGAATCCGTGCACGAGGTCGACGTCGTTGCCGGGGGTGCGCATGGTGACCGTCAGAGATTGCCCGCCGATGCGGATTTCCAGCGGTTCCTCGACGGCGAGGGTGTCCGGACGACGGATCTCCCCGGTGGGCGAGATCCGCAGCATCCGGCGGCGGGCGGTGACGCGACTCATGCTGTGTCCTTGTCTGCATGAGCGGGGCCCTGCGTGGTTACGCTGCGCTGCCTCCTCCGGGCCTGACCGCTCATGCTGTGTCCTTGTCTGCATGAGCGGGGCCCTGCGTGGTTACGCTGCGCTGCCTCCTCCGGGCCTGACCGCTCATGCTGTGTCCTTGTCTGCATGAGCGGGGCCCTGACTCCCGCCCTGACCGCTCACGCCGGTGCTCGCTTCGAATCGGATGGTGACCGCTTTGGAGACGGGTGTGTTGGACCGTTTCGCGACGTGGTCCAGTGGTACCAGAGGATTCGTTTCGGGGTAGTAGGCGGCGGCGTTGCCGCGTGGGGTGGGATAGGAGACCAGGCGGAAGCCTTCGACGCGGCGTTCGGTGCCGTCGGTCCACTCGGAGACGATGTCGACCAGGTCGCCGTCGGTGAAGCCGAACGCGGTGATGTCGTCGGGGTGGACCAGGACGACTTTGCGGCCGTGGTGGATGCCGCGGTAGCGGTCGTCGAGGCCGTAGATGGTGGTGTTGTACTGGTCGTGGCTGCGCAGCGTTTGCAGGATCAGCCTGCCCTCGGGGACCGGCAGCCAGGTCAGTTCGTTGACCGCGAAGTTGGCCTTGCCGGTGGCGGTACGGAATTCGCGGGCGTCGCGCGGCGGGTGGGGTAACTGGAAGCCGTTGCGCTGCCGAACTTTACGGTTGTAGTCGGTGCAGCCGGGTACGACGCGGGAGATGGCGTCGCGGATGGCGTCGTAGTCGCGGGCGAAACGCGCCCACCCCACCGCGTGATCGGCGCCGAAGAGTTCCGCGGCGAGTTCGCAGACGATGGCGACTTCGCTGCGCAGGTGTTCGCTGACGGGCTTCAGCCGACCGGTGGACAGGTGCACCATCGACATCGAGTCCTCCACCGAGACTTGATGTTTGGTGCCGTCCGGGGCGAGGTCGACGTCGGTGCGCCCGAGGGTGGGCAGGATGAGCGCGGTGCGGCCGTGCACGACGTGGCTGCGGTTGAGTTTGGTGGAGACCTGCACGGTGAGCGCGCAGCCGCGCAGCGCTGCCTCGGTCACGGCGGTGTCGGGGGTGGCGGAGACGAAGTTGCCGCCCATGCCGAAGAAGACTTTCGCGTGCCCGTCACGCATGGCGCGGATGGCCGCGACGGTGTCGAGGCCGTGCTCGCGCGGGCTGGTGATGCCGAACTCGCGATCGAGAGCGCCGAGGAAGGTCTCGGGCATCTTCTCCCAGATGCCCATGGTGCGGTCACCCTGGACGTTGGAGTGGCCCCGCACCGGGCACACACCCGCGCCCGGTTTCCCGATCATGCCGCGCAACAGCAGCAGGTTGGTGGCCTCCTCGATGGTGGCCACGGCATGGGCCTGCTGGGTCAGGCCCATCGCCCAGCACAGGATGATGTTGCGCGAGCGTGCGAACAGCTCGGCGGTGTGCTCGAGTTCGGCCGCGCTCAGGCCGGTCGCTTCTTCCACGGTGGCGAGATCGACGGCACGCGCGTGCTTTTCGTAGTCGGCATAGCCCGCGCAGTGGGCGTCGACGAACGCGCGGTCGACCACCGTGCCGGGCGCGCGGTCCTCGGCTTCCAGTAGCAGGCGGCCCAGCGCCTGGAACAGGGCCAGGTCACCGCCGAGGCGGATCTGCAGGAAGTCGTCGGCGATCGGCACACCGGTGGTGATCCCTTTCACCGTCTGCGGATCGCGGAAGCCGAGCAGCCCGGTCTCCGGCAGCGGGTTCACCGCGACGATCCGGGCGCCCTTCGCTTTGGCCGCGGCGAGCGCGCTGAGCATCCGCGGATGGTTGGTGCCCGGGTTCTGTCCCGCGACGACGATCAAGTCGGCCTTTTCGAAGTCATCGATGGAGATCGAGCCCTTGCCTATCCCGATCGAGCTCGACAGCGCCGTACCGGAGGACTCGTGGCACATGTTGGAGCAGTCCGGCAGATTGTTGGTGCCGTAACTGCGTACCAGCAGCTGATAGAGAAACGCGGTCTCGTTGCTGGTGCGGCCGGAGGTGTAGAACACCGCCTCGTCGGGCGAGTCCAAGCCGCGCAGTGTATCTGCGATCAACCGGTAGGCCTCCTCCCAGGTGATGGGGGAGTAATGGGTGTCGCCGGGCCGCAGCACCATCGGGTGAGTCAGCCTGCCCTGCTGCCCGAGCCAGTAGCCGGACTTCTCGCTCAGCTCGGCGATCGAGTGCGCGGCGAAGAACTCCGGCGTGACCGTGCGCAGCGTGGCTTCCTCGGCGACGGCCTTCGCGCCGTTCTCGCAGAACTCCGCGGGCCTGCGATGACCGGTCGGCTCCGGCCAGGCGCAGCCGGGGCAGTCGAAGCCGTGCACCTGATTGACCCGCGCCAGGGTGCGGGCGGTGCGCACGACACCCATCTCCTCGACCGAGCGTTTCAGCGCCACCGCCACGGCGGTGACACCCGCGGCCTGCTCCTTCGGCGGGGTCACACTCAGCTCGGACTCATCGATGTCGCGGCTCGGTCCGTTTCGGTGCATGCCGCCATTGTCCCCTTCCCGTCGTCCGGACCGGGCGCGGACCGGCAGGCTCACGCCGCTGTTCAGGAACGGCGGCGAGCGCCCGCGGTGTCGGCCGCGCCGCCGGTGCGCTGATCCTGGCCGCGGTAGGTGAGGACGCGCTCGCTGACGCGGACGCGCCAGCCCGGAAGGAGTTCGGTCGGGGACGTGTTGATCCGGGTCCACTGGTCGGCGCCGGGAGCCGCGATGAAGGTGCCGGACGTGGCGGCGGCGTCCCGGACGTACACCTTGCCGCCGTCGACCGACACGTAGGCGTGAACGCGGGAAACGTGGCGATCGCGCTGGATGACGAGCGGTGCGGCGGTAGCGGCGCGCACCGATTCGTCCACCTGGGGACCGCGACCGATGACGTAGGCGCGATTCAACGGGTAAGCCGCACCGTCTTCGGTCACCAGTGCGCCGATGTTGTCTCCTGCGGGGGCCGCCGGGCGAGGAACACCTGTTCCGCTGGTCTCGGGCGTTTTCCGCAGGGCTACCGCTTCATGCGCGGGATGCACTTGGGACCAAGCGAGCGGACGATCCGCGACTGGCCGTGGCGGACGCGGTTTGGCAAGGGGACGCACCGATTCGGTCGGCTGCGGGGCGGGCGCGACGGCTTCGGACGCGCCGGTCGGTTCGGGCATCGCGGTGAAACCCGCCGCGGCCGTCGGCTCGGGCTCGGGCCGCGAAGCGGGCTCGGCGGTGCGCGGCTCGACCGTTTTCCCGGCGCGCCGCACCGCCGCGTGCAAGACGAAGCCGCCACCGGGCACCACGCCCGCGCGCAGGTCCGTGCGTGGCAGCGCGGTCGGCGGCGCACCGGTGCCCGCCCCGATCGTGATGCGGCGCACCGGTTCGCGCACGATTTCGTCCACCCAGGTGAACGCACGTCCGCCGTCGAGGCGGCGGGTGCCCTCCGCGCCTTGGATCTCCGCGGTCACCGGTCCGCGCAACAGGATCAGCATGCCGTCGTCGGTCGGCGCGACCACGCCGAACGGCGGCGGTTGGACCGTGCTGCCGAAGATCACCGCGGCCAAGCGCTGAGCGAGCGCGGCGCCGGGGTGGTCCCCTTCGGCGACGGCTTCGATGGTGCCGAGTACGCGGTCGGTGGAGGCGGTTTCGGCACCGAGGTAGGCGACGACCGCCCCGAAGCGGGCGACCAGTCCGTCGCCCGGTGCGACACCCACGGTGGACGGTTTTCTGCGCACCCGCGCCCTCCTTCCCGGCGCACTACCGGCATACCGAAGCCAGCATAGAGCGTCGGCGGGAACCGAACCGGGGTGTCGAGACATCGCGAGTGAAATGCGCCGAACGCTCCGTTGTGCCCCTCGGCCGCCGAATCTCGCGCTGCGGCGCGGGTTCTCGCGAGCGGGCCCGCCTGTCTTCGCAATGGCTGTGAGCTGCGCGTTGTGGCCTTTTCCGCAGCAGACGGTGGCCATGTGTGAAATTTATGTCTGTGCTGTGGATCACATGAAGTGTCGACGTGACCCGTGTGGCGGATGCGCGACCGCGACAGGCCGTTGCGCCCGTGCTCCCGCCGCATGCCGGGTCCGATGCCCCTCCCGAGCTCATCGCCGAGTGTGCGGACGAAGTCCGCGGGCGCGGACCTGCGCCGTTCGTCCGAACAGCGTTCGTACCTGGTTATGCTCGGCGCATGAGCGCAGCAGCCGTCAGCCGCCGGTCCCGCCCCGCCAAAGTTCCGCTGAGTCGTGAGGTGATCGTCGAGACCGGCCTGCGCGTGTTGGACCGGGATGGAGCGGCGGCGCTGACCATGCGCCGCGTGGCGCAGGAGTTGGATACCGGCGCCGCTTCGCTTTACGTGTACGTCGCCAATCGCGACGATCTGATGGCCGCCATGCTCGATCATGTCCTCGGCGCTGTCCCCGCGCCCGCCGGGACGGATTGGCGCGAGCGGCTGACCGCGCTCGTCGATGGCATGGTCGCGGCGATGAGCAGGCACGAAGGACTGGCGCTCGTCGCGCTGGGTGTGATCCCGAGCAGCCCGAACGCGCTGCGGCTGGTGGAACTGATGCTCGGATCGCTCACCGAGGCGGGGCTGGACGCCCGGACCGCGTCGTGGGCGGTGGACCTGCTCTTCCTGCACATCACCGCATCGGCGGCCGAACAGAGCGTGCACGATACCGGTGGCGGGACCGAGCAGGAGTACCTCGCCGCGATCGAGCGGCGCTTCGCCGAGTTGCCCGCCGACCGCTATCCGACCATCGTGGCCATGCGGGACGCTCTGCTGGCAGGCGACGGCGACGCGCGCGCGGCCTGGGCCGTTCAGGTGCTGCTGAACGGCATTCTCGCCACGCGGGCGAAGTGATATTCACTGGCTCACGCCACCCACGCCGATTCACAATGGGCGGGTGATCCGCCTCGCGACGACGCACGACCTACCCGCGCTCCAAGATATCGAACGCGCGGCGGGCAAGCCGTTCGCGGAGATCGGGATGACGGCGGTGGCCGACGACGAACCTCCTTCGGTGGCCACTCTGCGAGAGTTCCAGCAGGCCGGGCGCGCCTGGGTATGGATTGACGACGACGTGCCGATCGGCTACCTGATCGTGGGGATCGTCGACGGGAACGCCCATATCGAGCAGGTCTCCGTGCACCCCGACTACGCCGGACGCCGGATCGGCAAGCGCTTGCTCGACCGAGGCGCGCGCTGGGCCGCTGCCGCGGGGTTGCCCGCGATGACATTGACCACCTTCACCGAGGTCGCCTGGAACGGTCCGTACTACGAGCGGCTCGGCTTCCGGTACCTGTCGGCGGAGGAGCAGACGCCGGGACTGACCGCGTTGCGTGCGGCCGAACACGCGCACGGCCTCGACCGCTGGCCGCGCGCGTGCATGCGCGCCGAGCTGTCCGAATGGTCGATGGACTCCAGCCGCGAAAGGCGGTGCGCCGCTAGGTGAGGGCCAGTTCGGCGGCCGCAGACGCGGCGGCCCGGTCTTCGGCGACCAGGCCGATGCGCGTGCGCCGGTCCAGTAGATCATCGGCGTCGAGCGCGCACTCGTGGGACACCGCGAACACGAATTCCGCCCGCGACACGTCGATTCCGGGCGCCACCGGTTCGGCGAGCGCCGGATCGCGGCGCGCCGCGGCCAGCACCGTCGCCGCTTCGCTGCCGTAACGCTCGATCAGCACGGGCGGGGCGTCGATGCGGTCGCGCGCCGCGCCGGAGACCGCACCCACCAAGGGGAGCCGCCGGGTCCGGCACGGTCCCGCCCCGAGACCGCCCTGCGCGACCGCGGCGTCGATCACGTCCTCGGCCATCCGCCGGTAGGTGGTGAGCTTGCCTCCTACGATCGTGATGATCCCGTTCGGTGAACGCAGCACCGCGTGCTTGCGGGAGATGTCGGCCGTGCTGTCGTCGGCGGTCTGCAGCAGCGGGCGCAGTCCGGCGTAGGAGCCACGGACATCGTCGCGGGTCAACGGCTCACGCAGAGCCGGGTTGAGGGTGTCGAGCAGGAAGTCGATCTCGCCGTCGGTGGGCTTCGGCTCGTCGGGAACCGGGCCCGGCGCGTCTTCGTCGGTCAATCCCAGGTACACCCGGCCGTGTGCGGCGGGGAAGGCGAAGACGAAGCGACCGATGCTGCCGGGCACCGGCACGGTCAGTGCGGCGGTGAGGCCGCCGAAGGACGCCGCGGAGAACACCAGGTGGGTGCCGCGGCTCGGGCGCAGCTGGATACTCGGATCCAGCTGGTCGGCCCAGACGCCGGTGGCGTTCACCACGGTGCGCGGCCGCACCGTGAGTGTTTCGCCGGTGCGCGTGTCGCGCAGGATCGCCGAATTCCCGCTCGCCTCGAGTGCTTCGACGCGGGTCAGCACCCGAGCACCGTGGGCCGCCGCGGTGCGCGCCAGCGCGACGACCAGGCGCGCGTCGTCGACCAGCTGTCCGTCCCATGCCTGCAGGCCGCCGCGCAGGTCCGCGCGCCGCACGGTCGGTGCGAGGCGCACGGCTTCCGCGGCGGCGACGTGCCGGGACCGGGGCAGGATCGCCGCCGGTGTGCCGGCGCCGCGCCGCAGCAGGTCACCGGCCAGGAAACCGGCGCGCACGAGCGCCGCTTGGGTTGTGCCTATTCCGGGCAGCAGCGGCACCAGCTGGGGCAGCGGGCGCACCAGATGCGGCGCGGTGGTGCGCATCAGAATGCCGCGTTCCACCGCGCTCTCATGCGCGATGCCGATCCGTCCGCCGGCCAGATAGCGCAGGCCGCCGTGCACCAGCTTGGAACTCCAGCGGCTGGTGCCGAAGGCCAGATCGTGGCGTTCCACCAGCACGGTGCGCAGTCCACGGGCGGCGGCGTCCAGCGCCGCGCCCGCGCCGGTGACGCCGCCGCCGATCACCAGGACATCGATCTCGGCGCCGTCGCCGAGCCGGGACAGATCCGCGGCGCGGCGCGCCGCGTTCAACGCGGAGTCGCCCGCGGGCATCGAGTTCTCGGTCATCGCTGTGCCTTTCGAGTCGGGCGGGAGGCGTACGAGCCCGTGGTCATCGCGGGTTCCTTCGATCGGAGTCCGCGGCCGCTTCGCGGGTGTGGTCGTCGAGGTACCCGTCGATGGCGTGACGGAGTTCGGTGTCGAGGTGCTCGCCCGCCAGCAGCGGCGCGACGGTGCCCGCCGACTGCACCGCGGACTGCGCGATCAGCAGCAGCATCGTGGCCATCCGCTCCGGGTCGCCGCCGCGTATGGAGCCGTCCTGCTGGCCTTCCCGTATACCGGCCGCGAACAGCTCGATCAGAGCGCGCTGGTTGCGCCCGAGCCTGCCGAAGACGTAGGTGAGCATCAGATCGGTGTCGGTGCGAAAAATCTTGCCGAACAAAGGATTCGCCCGAACGGTCGCCGCGCCCGTGACCATGCCCTCGACCAGCCTGGTGCGCGCGCTGCCCGCGGACGGCATGGCCGCCGCCACGATGCCGCGCAGCTCGCGGACCAGCAGCTCGGCCACCAGCGCGCCGGTATCCGGCCAGCGGCGGTAGACGGTCGGCCTGCTGACGCCCGCACGCCGTGCCACCTCGGTGAGCGTGGTGCGGCGCACGCCGAATTCCTGGACGCAGGCACGGGCCGCGTCGAGGATCGCCAGGTCGGTCGCCGAGAGCGGGTTCTCGGCGGAGATGTCGGGAGCGGTCAACGGTTCACCACCGGTGGGTCGAGCGGTCGACGGGTCGCCGACCTGGAAGAACGAGCCGAATTTTCGTTACTGCTTGACAGTCTATGTCAAACTGTAACGTATGGTGAGAACGCAGCAGCACACCGGCGGTGATCCGGCTCTCGCGGCAAAGGCCGGCTCGGGCGGGTCGCCGAGTATGGTCTGGGATGCTTGGGGTGTCCCGGCTGGACACCAGCCCCTTTCGGAGCGGATCCGTGGTCTGCTGTCGCAGGTGTTCGGGGTGTCGGGCAACCCGGTGGCGCGCCGCGATGAGGGCGACGTGCCACTGCGCGAATCGGCGTTGACGCCCGCGCTGCGAGCCGGGTTGATCGAGGTGGTCGGCTCCGCGAACGTGTCGGCCGACCACCGCGATCGGCTGCGGCACGCCGGGGGAAAGAGCACACCCGATCTGCTGCGCAGGCGGGCCGAGGGCCCGCAGGACGCGCCGGATGCCGTCGTCTTCCCCGCCGATCACGAGCAGGTCCTCGCCGTGCTCGCCTACTGCGCGACGCACGCCGTCGCGGTGGTGCCCTTCGGCGGCGGCACCAGCGTGGTCGGCGGGGTCGACCCCGTGCGCGGTCGCTTCGGCGCCGTGATCGCGCTGGACCTGCGCAGGCTCGACGGCGTCACCGAGATCGATCCGATCAGTGGCACCGCCACGCTGGGCGCGGGCCTGACCGGTCCGCGGGCGGAGGAACTGCTCGGTGCGCACGGGCTCTCGCTCGGTCACTTCCCGCAGAGTTTCGAGTTCGCCACGATCGGCGGCTTCGCGGCGACGCGCTCGTCCGGCCAGGCGTCGGCGGGTTACGGCCGCTTCGACGACATGGTGCAGCGGCTGAAGATCGCCACGCCCACCGGCACGCTCGAACTCGGTCGCGCACCCGCCTCCGCCGCCGGGCCGGATCTGCGCGAGTTGTTCGTCGGCTCGGAGGGGACGCTCGGTGTGATCACCGAGGTCACCCTGCGAGTGCACCCGGTTCCGGACACCGTCGCTTACCAGGCGTGGTCGTTTCCCGACTTCCGGACCGGCGCCGCCGCATTGCGTTCGGTGGTGCAGGCGGGCGCGGCGCCGACCGTGCTCCGGCTCTCCGACGAGGCGGAGACCGGGATCAACCTCGCCCGCTCCGGCGATATCGGCGGCAACCCGGTAACCGGGTGCCTGGCCGTCACCACCTTCGAGGGCAGCGCGGCGCACGTCGCCGCCCGCAGTGCCGAAGCGAGTGCGCTGCTGGCCGCGGCGGGCGGCACGGCCCTGGGCGAGACACCGGCGCGGGAATGGGAGCACGGCCGTTTCGCCGCGCCGTACCTGCGTGACGCGCTCCTGGATGTCGGCGTGCTCTGCGAAACGCTGGAAACGGCCACCACCTGGTCGAACCTGAGTGCGCTGAAGGCCGAGGTGACCGCGGCGCTGACCGATTCGCTCGGCGGGCAGGGGACGCCGCCCCTGGTCATGTGCCACATCTCGCATACCTACCCGACTGGCGCGTCGCTGTATTTCACGGTCGTCGCCAAGCAGTTGGACGACCCGCTGGCCCAGTGGCAGGCCGCCAAGCGCGCGGCGGGCGACGCGATCGTCGCGGCGGGCAGCACCATCACCCATCACCACGCGGTGGGAACCGATCACCGTCCCTGGGTGCCGGACGAGGTGGGCGACCTCGGCGTGCGCGTCCTGCGCGCGGTGAAGGCAGAACTCGACCCGGCCGGCATCCTGAACCCCGGAAAGCTGCTGCCATGACCGAGTATTCGCCGGTGCGCAGAATCACCGTGGTGACCAACCCGCGGTCCGGGCACGGTAGAGGCGGCGACGCGGCGAGCGCCGCGATCGCCCGTTTCCGCGCGGGCGGGGCCGAGGTCACCGAGGTGTGCGCCCCTTCCGTCGCCGAAACGGTCCGGCAGGTGCGGGATTCCATCGCGGGCGTGGGCGGCGCGCCGCCGGACGCTGTGGTCTGCGTCGGCGGCGACGGCCTGATCAATGTGACCCTTCCGGCCGTCGCGGAGACCGGGGTCGCGCTCGGCATGATTCCCGCGGGCACCGGCAACGACCTGGCCAGGGAACTCGGGGTGCCGACCGACGATCCGCTCGCCGCCGCCGCTCTGGTGTTGCGCGGCCGGACCAGGACGATCGATCTCGGCCGGATCGATGCGCCGGGGCAGCCGATGTGGTTCGCCACGGTGATCGGCACCGGATTCGATGCGCGAGTCACCCTGCGCGCCAACGAGATGCGCTGGCCGAAAGGGAGACTGCGCTACACCGTCGCCGCGCTGGCCGAGATCTCCGGGCGCTTCACCGTGCCCTATCGGGTCGAGTTGGAGGGCGCGGTGACCGACGGGTTGACCAACCCGGGGGAGGGCGCCCTGCTGGAGACCGAGGCGGTCATGGTCGCGGTCGGTAACACCCGCACCTATGGCGGCGGCATGCTGATCTGCCCGGACGCGATCATGGACGACGGACTGCTCGACCTGACCGTGGTCGGCGCGTTGTCGCGCGTGGAGATGTTGCGCCTGCTGCCCGCGCTGTCGGCGGGTAAGCGCCGCGACCACCCGGAGGTCAAGCAGTTCCGCGCCGCGGCCGTCACGCTCACCGCCGCGGGCGCGCCCGCCACCGCCGACGGTGAACCGGCGGGCACCTTGCCGATCACCATTCGGGCGGTCCCCGGCGCGTTGACCGTCCTGGTGCCCTGACCACCCCGGCGGCAGCGCGAATCAGTCGAAACTCACGCACCGCAACCGGTCCACGGCCGCCCGGTCGACGATGACGACCGACCTCGACGCGCCGGCCGGCGACCGCTGCTCGGTCGCCACCGCTCGCATCAGTTGCCGCCAGCGCCGCACGTGCAGCCGGAAGCTCATGTGGTTGATCCGCCTGCCACGGCTGTGCTGGCCCGCGCGCGCGACCGCCGCGGGCACGTCGAGCATGAGCAGGTGCAGTTCACGATCCGCCGCCCAGCGCGCGATGAGGGCGCGGGCCCAGTGGAACGTGGCGCAATCGTGGATGACGACCGGACCGGTGGCAGAACGCAAGGCGGTGCGGATCGCCAGAAAATGCGCCGCATGCACCAGCGGCCGCCACAGCAGGTAGGGCAGCCACCACAACCTGGGCCGCCAGCGATTGCGGGCCTGCATCGAGTCGAGCACCAGCACTCCGGTGGAGCTGCGCGACGGCGCGGTGGCGGCCGAATCGGCGCCGAAGAACTTCCGCAGCGCGGTGCTCTTGCCCGCACCGGGGACGCCCGCGACGATCAGCGCCGCCGCGGCCGGGTACCGGATCTCCTCGATCGCGCCACCGCGTAGGTCGTGCAGCGTATCCGGGAGCAGGATCGGAAGCCGGGGTTCCGGGGCGTAGGCCGGCACGGCGTCCAGCGGAGGGTTCACCTCTCCCAGCGTCCGCAAACGGCACGTGTTCGGCAACCGGGAAAACCCTGGTTTTTCGGGAAGATTCACCGCAGGAGGGACGCTCGGAGTGTTCACGCTCTCCAGAGTCCCGAGTTTTCGCGTTTTGGCAATATGGGACATTTCGAACATTTCGGATTATTCGCGTTTCCGGCCCGCCGACCTGGCGCGAAGATGCATACGTTCGCCCTGGGACCCGAAAAGGCTGAGGATTTCCACCGGGCCTCGGCCCGCGCTGCCGAACCAATGCGGCTGGCGGGTGTCGAATTCGGCCGCCTCGCCGGGGCCGAGCACCAGATCGTGCTCGCCGAGCACCAGTCGGAGCCGGCCGGACAGCACGTAGAGCCACTCGAAACCCTCGTGCACCTTGGGGTCGGGCTCGCCGCGATCAGGCGGAATGACGATCTTGAACGCCTGCAACGGGCCCGGTTGCCGGGTGAGTGGAACAATGGTGAGCCCGTTGATCTTCCGCGCCGTCGAGTGGACCCGGGGATCGGCGATCCGGGGCGCGGCCACCAGTTCGTCCAGC
This sequence comes from Nocardia asteroides, assembly GCA_019930625.1. NCBI lineage: Bacteria > Bacillati > Actinomycetota > Actinomycetes > Mycobacteriales > Nocardiaceae > Nocardia > Nocardia asteroides. Next base: position 223,889 of record CP082844.1, on the reverse strand, counting down.
GGCACCTGGTGGGCCATCGCGATCGGCAGCAGTAGCTCCAGGCTGGCTTTTCGCTGTCCGGACTCCAGGCGTGAGAGCGTGCTCTTGGAGATCCCGGTGCTTTCCGCCAGCGCGGTGAGTGTGACGTTGCGGCGGGTGCGCAGCGCTTTGAGCCGCGGGCCGATGTCGGCCAGGGCCGCGGTGACAGCCGGTGGTGTGGACATGTCACCAGTGCACCGCATTTTCCCAGATTCGGCAACATTAGTTGCTGCATAAGCGAGGTCGACGGCACTGTGTCGGTGGAGGTGATCGCGAATGAGCGAGATATACGACGTGGTGGTCGTAGGTGGCGGCGCGGCGGGACTGTCCGGGGCGTTGGTCCTGGCCCGGGCGCGGCGACGGGTGGCGGTGATCAGAGGCGGTGCGCCGCGCAACGCGCCCGCCGAGCACATGCACGGGTTCCTGTCCCGGGACGGGATGCCACCGGCGGACCTGCTGGCCGGCGGAGCCGCCGAGGTCGCGAGCTACGGTGCGGAACTGATCGATGACGTCGTCGTCGACGCGGAGGGGACCGGGGACTCGGCGTACATGCTGCGCCTGGGCGGCGGCGCGACTCTGCGGGCGCGCCGCGTGCTCGTCGCCACCGGGCTGCGCGACGAACTGCCGGACCTGCCGGGAGTGCGGGAGCGATGGGGTCGCGATGTGCTGCACTGCCCGTACTGCCACGGCTACGAGGTCCGTGACCAGCCGATCGGTGTGCTCGGCGGGCTGGAACCAGGAGCCCTGGCCCGCGCGGTGCACTTGGCCCTGCTGCTGCCGCAGTGGTCGCGGGACGTCATCTTCTTCCCGAACACGATGCCCCTGTCCGACGGTGACCGCGCCCACCTGGACGCGCGCCGGGTGCGGGTGCTCGAAGGCCCGGTGGCCCGGTTGATCGTGGACGACCGGCTGCGCGGCGTGGAACTGGCCGATGGACGGGCGGTGCCGAGAACGGCGATGTTCGTCGCGCCGACCTTCCGCGCCAACGACGACGTGCTGGTCGCGTTGGGCTGCGCGTTCGACGACAACGGCTGGGTGGTCACCGACGCGACCGGGCGTACCAGCGCGGCGGGAGTCTGGGCCGCGGGCAATGTCGCCGATCCGGCTGCCCAGGTGATCTCCGCGGCGGGTGCGGGCTCGACCGCCGCGATGGCGATCAACGGTGACCTGGTGCTGGCCGACGCCACCGTACCCGCCCGATAAGGGGAATTCCCGAGGTGTGAAAATGCCGGAAGCTGAGAATTACTTATGGATTTCGCGCCGCGCCTCGGATCGCCGGTAAGCTTCTGACGTGGGCGGAGTGTTCGGTGTCCCTCATCCACCGAAGACTCCGCCTCTCTTTGTCCGCAGCACGGATTGTCTCCGGTGCGGGTCGTCTCCAGCGCGGAATTCGCTATCGCACGGTTTGTGCCGAGCGCCGTGGCCGCCGCCCTGCCGCCTCTTCATTTCCGGCGCGGCGTCGACCGGCGGATCCGCGGGCAAGGTGACCGGGGGTCGACCGACCCGAAGTCGGCGGATGGACGCGCTCTAGAATCGCGGGGTGACCAGCGCAGCCCCTGACAACACGCGTAATCGTGCCGATGCCCTCCCCAAAAGCTGGACCCCCGGCGAGGTGGAGGCCGAGATGTACGAGCGCTGGGTAGCCGCCGGCTATTTCACCGCCGATCCCGCCAGCGGGAAGCCGCCGTACTCGATCGTGCTGCCGCCGCCGAACGTCACCGGCACCCTGCACATGGGCCACGCGCTCGACCACACCTTGATGGACACGCTGTCGCGCCGCAAGCGCATGCAGGGCTACGAGGTGCTCTGGCTGCCCGGCATGGACCACGCGGGCATCGCCACCCAGACCGTGGTGGAAAAGCAGCTCGCGGTGGACGGCAAGACGAAGGAAGACTTCGGCCGCGAACTGTTCGTGCAGAAGGTTTGGGACTGGAAGCGCGAGTCCGGCGGCGCCATCCAGTGGCAGATGCGCGCGCTCGGCGACGGCGTGGACTGGAGCCGGGACCGCTTCACCATGGACGAGGGCCTCTCGCGCGCCGTGCAGACCATGTTCAAGCGGCTCTACGACGCGGGACTGATCTACCGCGCGGAGCGGCTGGTGAACTGGTCGCCGGAGCTGCGTACCGCGATCTCCGACATCGAGGTCAAATACGAGGACGTCGAAGGCGAGCTGGTCTCGCTGCGCTACGGCGCCCTGAACGACGACGAGCCGCACGTCGTCGTGGCCACCACCCGGGTGGAGACCATGCTCGGCGACACCGCGGTGGCCGTGCATCCGGAGGATCCGCGCTACCGGGCGTTGATCGGCACCACCCTGGAGCATCCGATCACCGGACGGCAGATCCCGATCATCGCCGACGACTACGTCGATCCCGAATTCGGCTCGGGCGCGGTGAAGATCACACCGGCGCATGATCCCAACGACTTCGAGATGGGTCTGCGGCACGGCCTGCCGATGCCGACCATCATGGACGAGCGCGGCCGGATCACCGGCACCGGAACCGAGTTCGACGGCATGGACCGCTTCGAGGCGCGCGTCAAGGTGCGCGAGCGGCTCGCCAGGGAGGGCCGGGTGGTCGCCGAGAAGCGGCCGTACCTGCACAGCGTGGGGCACTCCGAGCGCACCGGCGAGCCGATCGAGCCGCGCCTGTCCATGCAGTGGTGGGTGAAGGTCGAGTCACTGGCCAAGGCCGCCGGTGACGCCGTGCGGTCCGGTGACACCGTGATCCACCCGAAGAGCCAGGAGCCGCGCTGGTTCGGCTGGGTCGACGACATGCACGACTGGTGCATCTCGCGTCAGCTGTGGTGGGGCCACCGCATCCCGATCTGGTACGGCCCCGAGGGCGAAGTGGTGTGCGTCGGGCCCGACGAACAGGCGCCCGAGGGCTGGGTCCAGGACCCGGACGTGCTCGACACCTGGTTCTCCTCCGGCCTGTGGCCGTTCTCCACGATGGGCTGGCCGCACGCCACCGCCGAGCTGGAGAAGTTCTATCCGACAAGCGTTCTCGTCACCGGCTACGACATCCTGTTCTTCTGGGTGGCGCGGATGATGATGTTCGGCACCTACGTCGCCGAGGACGCCGCGCTGACCGTCGGCAAGGGCGGCGAGCGGCAGGTGCCGTTCAAGGACGTCTTCCTGCACGGCCTGATCCGCGACCAGTACGGCAAGAAGATGTCCAAGTCGCGCGGCAACGGCATCGACCCGCTGGACTGGATCAACGGCTTCGGAGCCGACGCCACGCGGTTCACCCTCGCGCGCGGCGCGCAGCCCGGCGGTGACCTCTCGGTCGGCGAGCCGCACGTGCTCGCCTCGCGCAGCTTCGTGACGAAGCTGTTCAACGCGGTCAAGTTCGCGCTGATGAACGGCGCGCGAGTCGGCGATCTGCCCGACCGCGCCCAGCTCACCGACGCCGACCGCTGGATCCTGGACCGGCTGGACGCGGTGCGCGCCGAGGCCGACGCCGCGTTCGACGCCTACGAGTTCGGCAAGGCGTGCGAGGCGCTCTATCACTTCGCCTGGGACGAGCTGTGCGATTGGTACCTGGAGCTGACCAAGGTGCAGTTCGCCGCCGACGGTACGCGCGCCGAGGCGACCGAGCTGGTGCTCGGTTCCGTGCTCGACGCGGTGCTGCGCCTGCTGCATCCGGTCATCCCGTTCGTCACCGAGGCGTTGTGGCAGGCGCTGACCGGCGGCGAATCGGTGGTGATCGCGCCGTGGCCGCAGCCCTCCGGTGTGCCCGCGGACCAGGGGGCGGCGCAACGCATCTCGGACACCCAGCGGTTGATCACGGAGATCCGTCGGTTCCGCAGCGACCAGGGCTTGGCGGACAAGCAGAAGGTGGCGGCCAAGCTCATCGGTGTGGACGAGGCGGGGCTCGGCGAGCAGGCCGCCTCGGTCGCGAATCTGGCGCGGCTCACCGAGCCCGGCGCCGACTTCGCCGCGACCGCGTCGGTGGAGGTCCGCCTGAGCACCGGGACGGTCACCGTGGAGCTGGACACTTCCGGCGCGGTCGACCTGGACGCCGAACGCCGCAGGCTGGAGAAGGATCTGGCCGCCGCGGAGAAGGAGCTCCAGAACACCACCGCCAAGCTCGGCAACGAGGCGTTCCTGGCCAAGGCACCCGAGCACGTGGTCGACAAGATCCGCGGCAGGCAGCAGGTCGCCTCCGACGAGGTGGCGCGCATCGGCACGCGACTGGCGGAGTTGAGCGGCAAGTGAACCACGAGCCGGAACCGCAATACGGCGACGACGAGCGCCGTGGCGGCGGGGCACGGCTCGGTTCCGGGCCCTCCCCCGTGGAGCTGGCCGAGATGGCGCTGGTCGAGGCGGAACTCGACCGGCGCTGGCCGGAAACCAAGATCGAGCCCTCGCTCGCCAGGATCGCGACGTTGATGGACCTGCTCGGCTCGCCGCAGCAGAACTACCCGGCCATCCACATCGCGGGCACCAACGGCAAGACCTCGGTGACCAGGATGATCGACGCGCTGCTCACCGCGCTGCACCGGCGCACCGGCCGGATCACCAGTCCCCACCTGCAACTGGCCTCCGAGCGGATCAGCATCGACAACGCGCCGATCTCCCCCGGCCGGTACGTGGAGATCTACCGCGAACTGCTGCCCTACGTCGAGATGATCGACAAGCAGTCGCAGTCCGCGGGCGGGCCCGCCATGAGCAAATTCGAGGTGCTCACCGGCATGGCCTTCGCCGCCTTCGCCGAGGCGCCGATCGATGTCGCGGTCGTCGAGACGGGTTTGGGCGGCACCTGGGACGCCACGAACGTCGTCGACGGGCAGGTCGCGGTGATCACGCCGATCGGCCTGGACCACACCGACTACCTCGGTCCGGACCTGGCCTCGATCGCGGGCGAGAAGGCCGGGATCATCAAGCGCGCCCCGGAAAGCCTGGTGCCGCGCGACAACGTCGCCGTGATCGCGCAGCAGGAACCGGAGGCGATGGAGGTGCTGCTGCGCCGCGCCGTCGAAGTGGACGCCGCGGTGGCGCGCGAGGGCTCCGAGTTCCGCGTGCTCGCCCGGCAGATCGCGGTCGGCGGGCAGCAACTCGAGTTGCAGGGTCTCGGCGGGGTGTACGACGAGATCTTCCTGCCGCTGCACGGCGAGCACCAAGCGCGCAACGCGGTGCTCGCGCTGGCGGCGGTGGAGGCGTTCTTCGGCGCGGGCGCGCAGCGCAGGCTCGACATCGACGCCGTGCGCGCCGGTTTCGCGAGCGTGACCAGTCCCGGACGGCTCGAGCGTATGCGCAGCGCGCCGACCATCTTCATCGACGCCGCGCACAACCCCGCGGGCGCGCGGGCGCTGGCCGCGACGCTGACCGAGGAGTTCGACTTCCGCAAGCTGGTCGGCGTGGTCGCGGTGCTCGGCGACAAGGACGCCGCCGGCATCCTGACCGCGCTGGAGCCGGTGTTCGACGAGATCGTCGTCACCAGCAACGGCTCGCCGCGCGCGCTGGACGTGGAGACCTTGACCGACCTCGCGGTACAGCGATTCGGCGACGAGCGGGTGGTCACCGCCGCCACGCTGCCCGACGCGCTGGAGACCGCGATCGCGATCGCCGAAGAGGTGGGCGAACCGGGGGAGACGGTGTCGGGCGCGGGCGTGGTGATCACCGGGTCGGTGGTCACGGCAGGCGCGGCTCGCGCGCTGTTCGGGAAGGACCCGGCATGAGCGTCCAGCCCTCGGCCGGCAGTCCGCCCACCCACGGCGGGCCCGCGTCCGTCCCGAACGTCACAGCATGAGCGTCAGGCGCCACAGCGGCCCGGCGAACGCCGAGGAGGGCACAGCATGAGCGATCCGGCCGACCAGGGCGAGCAGTCGGTACCCGCCCCCGCGACGGACCCGTGGAAAGGTTTCCGCGGCGTGATGGCGGGGACCTTGGTGCTCGAGGCGATCGTGGTGCTGCTCGCGCTGCCGGTGGTCGCCGACGTCGGCGGCGGGGTGACCTGGGTCTCGGGCACCTACCTCGTGGCGCTGGCGGTGGTGATGGTCCTCGGAGCCGGGTTGCAGCGGCGGTCCTGGGCGCTGCCGTTCAACCTCGGGTTACAGGTGTTCGTCCTGCTGGGTGCGTTCATCCACCTGTCCATCGGCGTCATCGGCGTGATCTTCGGGGTGGTCTGGGGCTTCATCCTGGTGCTGCGCGCCGATGTGCGCAGCCGGATGGAGAAAGGCCTGCTGCCCAGCCAGCGCATCCAGCGTCGGTAGCCCGCTCGATGCGGTGGCGACCGGCCGACGGGGCTGTCGTCGGCGGCCAGTCCGGGCCACGGAACGGACACCGCCGCCGAGCAGCCCTACCGCTGCTGTCGCGCCCGGAAGCGTGCCGGATAGGCTGTGCGCCGTGACTGAGCAGACGTTGGTACTCATCAAGCCGGACGGTGTGGCCCGTGGCCTTGTCGGCGAGGTGCTGGCACGCATCGAGCGTAAGGGCCTGAAGATCGTCGCCCTCGAGCTGAAGCACGTGTCCGGGGAACTGGCCGAGGGCCACTACGCCGAGCACGCCGAGAAGCCGTTCTTCGGGTCCTTGATCGACTTCATCACCTCGGGCCCGGTTGTCGCGGCCATCCTGGAGGGCCCGCGCGCGATCGCCGCGTTCCGCCAGATCGCGGGCGGCACCGATCCGGTCGAGAAAGCCGTGCCTGGCAGCATTCGCGGAGACTTCGCTCTCGAGACGCAGGAGAACCTGGTCCACGGGTCCGATTCGCCCGAATCAGCCAAGCGTGAGATCGCGCTCTGGTTCCCCGAGCGGCCCGCCTGACCGAGCCTCGATGGTCGTGCCCGCGCTGCTGCGACGTGCGCGTTCGCGCCGCGGGCCGGACCGAGTGGAGCGCCGATGGCGAACGCCCGGCGCGCGGTGTGGGATACTGGCATCGGCTGCTATCGACGCAGACTGTTCGTGCAGGTGCGCGAACGCGACGTGACGAGCGCAGCCGGATGACACCACGGTTCGATGCCGATCATCGCTGCTGTGGACAAACGGCCTGGTCACAGGGTCGCCTGTCCGCTAGGCACGCTGGATGAGCGCTCGATCCGCGGAGTTCAGCCATACAGCCAGGCGCCGCGTGACCAGTTAGCCCGAACGACGAACAACCGAGGAAATAACCGGGCACGCGGGGCGAGACCACTTGACCTCGCGCCCACCGGGTGTGAGTCGAACGGACAGTGCCCCCGCGTCGGCCGCGTCACTCCCGCAGGGAGGGACGCGCCCGGGGGTCCGAGGAGACTTCGTGGCCGATCAAGAGCCGCTGGAAACAACATCACAGGATGCCGAACAATTGCCGGAGCGAATCCGAGTTCACGCACTCGCCAAGCTGCTGGGAGTAACGAGCAAGCGCATCCTGGCCAAGCTCACCGAGATGGGGGCCGACGCGCGCAGCGCCCAGTCCAACGTCGACCGAGCCGTCGCGGAATCGGTGCGCGACGCCTTGGTGACGGTCGAGGCGGATGCCGCGGCCGAACAGCCGAGCCCCGGGCAGGCGGATGCCCCCGCACCGGCGCGGACCGCCGAACCAGGGGAAGACGCCGCCACGCGGGCGACGGCCGCCCCATCGGCGGCCGAACAGCCGCAACCAGCGCGAGAAACGCGGACCGACACGCCCTTCACCGGGGCGGGCGTCCTCTTCTCCGCGCCGGACGTGCCGAGCGCCACGCAGGCGCCGACCGGTGACGCGGCAGCTCAGCCCACGCAGCTGTTCACCCACCCGGTGCGGCCCGAGCCGGAGCCGGTGGCCCCGGTGGTGTTCGAGTCCGCCGCCGTCGTGCAGGCGCCGCTGTTCCTGCCCCCGGACGCCACGGCCGCCGAGGCAGCGCGCAGACAGCGTCGTGCCGAGCGCGATACCCGGCGCACCGAAGAACCGGCGCCCGAGCCCGCCGAGGACGAGACCGAGGTCGCCGAGGACGAGCGCGAGGCCGCCGACCAGCAGGGTGACGCCGAAGGTCAGCCGCGTCGCAGGCGTCGTGGGCGCCGCGGGCGTGGCCGCGGCCGGGGCGAGCAGCAGTCCGAAACCGACGGCGACGAGGAAAACGAAGCCGACGACGAGAACGACGACGAGTCGGCTCCCGAGACCGCCGAGACGGTGGAGTCCGCGGAGGCTTCGGAGTCGGCGGAGTCTTCCGAGTCCGCCGAGGGCGAGGACGAGGACGAGGCGCCGGAAGGCTCCAGCCGTCGCCGCCGTCGTCGTCGCCGCCGCAAGGTCGCGGGCGAGGCCGGGGAGAGCGAGTCCTCCGACGACGACCCGCCGAACACGGTCGTGCACGAGCGCGAGCCGCGCAACAAGAGCCGCAGCCGTGTCGCGGTCGACGAGGTCCAGGGCATCACCGGCTCCACCCGGCTGGAGGCCAAGCGGCAGCGCCGTCGCGACGGACGCGAGGCCGGCCGCCGCCGCCCGCCGATCCTGACCGAGTCGGAGTTCCTGGCCCGCCGCGAAGCCGTCGACCGCGTGATGGTCGTGCGCGAGAAGTCTTTCCCGGATCACCCCACCGCCACGCAGGTGGCCGTGCTCGAAGACAACATCCTGGTCGAGCACTTCGTCACGAGCACCGGCTCCGCGTCCATGGTCGGCAACGTCTACCTGGGCAAGGTGCAGAACGTGCTGCCCAGCATGGAGGCGGCGTTCGTCGATATCGGCCGCGGCCGCAACGGTGTGCTCTACGCGGGCGAGGTCAACTGGGAGGCCGCCGGGCTCGGCGGCAGGGAGCGCAAGATCGAGCAGGCGCTCAAGCCGGGCGACCAGGTGCTGGTCCAGGTGAGCAAGGACCCGGTCGGTCACAAGGGCGCCCGCCTGACCACCCAGATCAGCCTGGCCGGGCGCTTCCTGGTGTACGTGCCGGGCGGTACCTCCACCGGGATCAGCCGCAAGCTGCCGGACACCGAGCGCAAGCGTCTGAAGGAGATCCTGCGCGACATCGTGCCCGCCGACGCCGGTGTGATCATCCGCACCGCCTCCGAAGGCGTCAGCGAGACGGAACTGGCCCGCGACGTGGAGCGGCTGCAGAAGACCTGGCGCACGATCCAGCAGCAGACGGGCAAGGACAACAACGGGCCCAAGACGCTGTACGAGGAGCCCGATCTCCTGGTCAAGGTCATCCGAGACTTGTTCAACGAGGACTTCTCCAAGCTGGTCATCGAGGGTGACCGCGCCTGGAGCACGGTCGAAAAGTACATCGGCACGGTCGCGCCGGACCTGCTCGCCCGGGTCTCCCGACACGAGAACAACGGTGTCGACGTGTTCGAGACCTATCGGATCGACGAGCAGCTGGCCAAGGCGCTGGATCGCAAGGTGTGGCTGCCCTCGGGCGGCACCCTGGTGATCGACCGCACCGAGGCCATGACGGTGATCGACGTCAACACCGGAAAGTTCACCGGCTCCGGTGGCAGCAACTTGGAGGAGACGGTCACCAGGAACAATCTGGAGGCGGCCGAGGAGATCGTGCGCCAGATGCGGCTGCGCGACATCGGCGGCATGATCGTCGTCGACTTCATCGACATGGTGCTCGAGTCCAACCGCGACCTGGTGCTGCGCCGCCTGACCGAGGCGCTGGGCCGGGACCGCACCCGCCACCAGGTGTCCGAGGTCACCTCGCTGGGCTTGGTCCAGATGACCCGCAAGAAGCTGGGCACCGGACTGGTCGAGGCGTTCTCGACCACCTGCGAGCACTGCCACGGTCGCGGCATCCTCGTGCACGCCTACCCGGTGGAGCCCGGCTCCGGTGAGGAGGCCGCGGCGCGCACCCGGGAGAGCGGTTCGCGCAGGCGCCGTGGCCGGGACAAGGGCGCGGCCGCGCAGGCTCCCCAGCCGGCGAACGGCTCGGCTCCGGCAGCCGAGCAACCCGAGGAGGAAGCGGCCGTCAAACGGGCGCATCCGGTGGCGCTGGCCATGGCCGCGCACCACTCCGATGAGGGCGAGCAGGAGCCGGAACAGTCCGAGGCCGCCGCGGAGCCGACCGGAACCGCGGTCGCCGACGAGCAAGTGGTCACGGAGGTCGTCGAGGCCGCGGTTGCGGTGCCCGCCGAGGAGCCGGAGACCGAGCCCGCCGAAGTGGTCGAGGTCATCGAGGAAGTCGAGAAGGTCGAGTCCGCGCCGGTCGCCGAGCCTGCCGCCATCGCCGAACCGGAGCCGGTCGCCGCGGCCGAGCCGGTCGCTCGACCCGCCTCGGCTGCCGAGCCGGTCCCGAGGGGCGAGAACGGTGCTGCCGCCAACGGTGCTGCCGCAGAAGCGTCGGTCCGTCCGGCTCGTCGCCGACGGGTGGCCCGTTCGGCTGCCGCGCCTGCCGCGGACAGTTCGGGGGCGGTGTTCGTGCTACCCACCGGGGAGCAGACGCCCGCGCCCGCGGTCGACTACTCCCAGCCGGCACCGGCCGAACTGCCGCAGCGCAACCGGCCGCGCAGGCGTGCGGTCGGCCGCCCGGCAGGCGCGCCGGACGCGTCGAACTGAGTTGTAGCTCACCTCACGTGGCCCCCGCCGGTCCATCCGGTGGGGGCCACGTGCGTCCCGGCAGCGAACCGACGGCATGGCGCGGTGGCAGCGTGGACGCCGGTTTGGTCGTCGCGGTAGCCGTCCTGTAATCTTGGACAGTCGCTGCCCGGTGACAACATGTTTTGTCTTCGTGGCCCGGTTCTCGACAGTTCGATACCGAGAGCCACCAGGCGCCGAGGCGGTGGCGATTACCAGACCAGTCGTGTGGCGGTTTCCGGTGGAATCAGACCGGAGGAGTCGCCGCGTGAGCAAGTGCCGAGCACTACAGGAAGAAGGGCAGCCGACCGATGGCAACGTACGCGATCGTCAAGACCGGCGGAAAGCAGTACAAGGTCGCGGTCGGTGACCTGGTGAAGGTGGAGAAGATCGAGGGTGCGCCGGGCACCGCCGTGGCGCTGGCCCCGGTCCTCGTCGTCGATGGCGCCGAGCTGACCACCGACGCCGCGAAGCTGGCCGAGGTCTCCGTGGCCGCCGAGGTGGTCGAGCAGACCAAGGGCCCGAAGATCCGCATCCACAAGTTCAAGAACAAGACCGGCTACCACAAGCGCCAGGGTCACCGTCAGCCGCTGACGGTCCTGAAGGTCACCGGCATCAAGTAAGACATCCCGAGGAGAACCAGCTATGGCACACAAGAAGGGTGCGTCCAGCTCCCGGAACGGGCGCGATTCCAACGCCCAGCGACTCGGCGTCAAGCGCTTCGGCGGCCAGACGGTCAAGGCCGGCGAGATCCTGGTGCGTCAGCGTGGCACCCACTTCCACCCCGGCGTGAACGTCGGCCGTGGCGGTGACGACACTCTGTTCGCCCTGGCGGCGGGCGCGGTGACGTTCGGCACCAAGCGTGGACGCAAGACCGTCAACATCGTGGCCCCGGAGCCGGTTCAGGCCTGACCGCCGAACCACTTCCGGACTACAGCGAGCGGGTCAGGGTCTCGAAACCCTGGCCCGTTTTTCGTGTTCGAGAACGAACTGCCCCGAGTACGACCAGTCCCGAAGGAGGATGATTCGGCGTATGTCCAAGTTCATCGACCGTGTCGTACTACATGTGCGTGCGGGTAAAGGCGGCCACGGTTGCGCCTCGGTGCACCGTGAGAAGTTCAAGCCGCTCGGCGGGCCCGACGGCGGCAACGGTGGCAACGGCGGAGACGTCATCCTCGAGGTCGACCCCAACGTGCACACCCTCTTGGACTTCCACTTCCACCCGCACGCCAAGGCAGGCAACGGCAAGCCGGGCGAGGGCGGCAACCGCGACGGCAAACAGGGCGCCGATCTGATGCTGAAGGTGCCGGACGGCACCGTGGTGCTCGACGACGACGGCAAGGTGCTCGTCGACCTGGTCGGTGCGGGCAACCGCTTCATCGTCGCCCGCGGCGGCCGCGGCGGTCTCGGCAATGCCGCGCTGGCTTCGAAGGCCCGCAAGGCTCCGGGTTTCGCGCTGCTCGGCGAGGACGGCGAAGAGCTCGACCTGGTGCTGGAGCTGAAATCCGTAGCCGACGTCGGGCTCGTCGGCTTCCCGTCGGCGGGCAAGTCCTCACTGGTCTCGGTGCTGTCGGCGGCCAAGCCGAAGATCGCCGACTACCCGTTCACCACGCTGGTGCCCAACCTCGGCGTCGTCGCCAGCGGTGACACCACCTTCACCGTCGCCGACGTGCCCGGTTTGATCCCGGGCGCGAGTGAGGGCCGGGGACTGGGGCTGGACTTCCTGCGGCATCTCGAGCGGTGCGCGGTGCTCGCCCACGTGGTGGACTGCGCGACGCTGGAGCCGGGCCGCGACCCGGTGTCCGACGTCGACGCGCTCGAAGCCGAACTGGCCGCGTACAAGCCCGCGCTGAGCGCGGACGCCGGGCTCGGCGACCTCGCCGACCGGCCGCGCGTGGTGATCCTGAACAAGATCGACGTGCCCGACGCGGCCGAACTCGCGGAAATGGTGACCCCGGAGTTCACCGAACGCGGCTGGCCGGTGTTCGAGATCTCCGCGGTGAGCCGGGCGGGTCTGCGTCCCTTGACTTTCGCCCTCGCCGACCTGGTGCGCCAGTACCGCGAGGATCATCCGAAGGCCGCGCCCAAGCGGCCGGTCATCCGTCCGATCGCGGTGGACGAAACCGGATTCAGTGTGATCGCCGACCCGGAGGAGCCGGGCGGTTTCATCGTGCGCGGCACCCGGCCGGAGCGCTGGGTGCGCCAGACCCAGTTCGACAACGACGAGGCCGTCGGCTACCTGGCCGACCGTCTGGCCCGCCTCGGCGTCGAGGACGAGCTGGTGAAGCTGGGCGCGGAACCGGGTGCGCCGGTGACCATCGGCGACGTGACGTTCGAGTGGGAGCCCCAGATCTCCGCGGGCGTCGACATGGTGCCCACCGGGCGCGGCACCGACATCCGGCTCGAGCATTCCGACCGGGTCAGCGCGGCCGAGCGCAAGCACGCGTCCCGGGTGCGACGCGGTCTGGTGCAGGAAGAGCAGGAGTAGGGCGACCGCCCTGACTACCGTGGATTCGATTGTGGCGCAGGGAGTTGGGTGGCGATGCGGGTGAATTCGGCGACCGCCGAGGCGGATTCGCCGGGCCTCAGCGAGGCCCGTCTGGCGATCGCGTCGGCGCGACGGGTCGTGGTGAAGATCGGTTCGTCGGCGCTGACCAGCTTGAAGGGCGGCCTGGACACCGCGCGACTGGATCGGCTCGCCGACGCGGTGGAGGCGCGGATGCGCGCCGGATCCGATGTGGTGGTCGTGTCTTCGGGCGCGATCGGCGCCGGCATCGCGCCACTCGGCCTGACCAGCCGTCCGCGTGATCTGGCGACCAAGCAGGCCGCGGCGAGCGTCGGACAGCTGGCGCTCGCGCATGCCTGGGGCACCTCGTTCGCCCGTTACGGCCGTACGGTCGGGCAGGTGCTGCTGAGCGCCGACGACGTCGCCCGCCGCGAGCACCACCGCAACGCGCAGCGCACCCTCGATCGCCTGCGTTCACTCGGCGCTGTTGCGGTGGTGAACGAAAACGACACGGTAGCGACGGAAGAGATCCGATTCGGCGACAACGACCGGCTCGCGGCGCTGGTCGCCCACCTGATCGGCGCCGACGCGCTGGTGCTGCTGTCGGACGTGGACGGCCTCTACGACGGCGACCCCCGTAAGGGCGCGGCCACGCTGATTCCGGAGGTACGCAGCAGCGCCGACCTCGACGGCGTCATCGCGGGCAGCGGCGGCGCGCTCGGCACCGGAGGCATGGCGTCGAAGTTGTCGGCGGCGCGCCTGGCCGCGGATGCGGGTGTGCCGGTCCTGCTGGCCGCCGCCTCGTCGGCCGCCACCGCGCTGACCACCGGCACGGTCGGCACCGCGTTCGCCGCCCGCCCGGTGCGGTTGTCCGCCCGCAAGTTCTGGGTCCGGCACGCCGCCGACAGCCGCGGCGCGCTGCTCATCGACGAGGGCGCGGTCCAAGCGGTGGCGCACCGGCGGCGGTCGCTGCTCGCGGCGGGAATCGTCGGCGTGCGTGGGCGCTTCTACGGCGGGGACGTGGTGGATCTGGTGGCCCCCGACAGCCGTGTCGTCGCCAGGGGCGTCGTCGAATACGACAGCACCGAACTGGCGGGCATGCTCGGCCGCTCCACCGCCGAGCTTCCCGAGACCATGCAACGCCCCGTCATCCACGCCGACGACCTGGTCAAGGTCTGATCGCACACCAGCCGATCGGCAGCGGGGACACCGAGCGAGTCACGAGCACGCTCCGGTCGCGGTTCGCCCCGGCGCGGGCTGGTGCGGGAAGCCGAAGCGCTGTGGCCGATCGCGCGAGCGGTGCGTCGGTAGCATGATGCCGGTCGTTCGGCCGCCTCCGCCGCGAACCGGATGCTTGTGGCAACGCTCCCGTTCGGTGGTTCGCGGCGCGCGTATTCCGGTGGCGGCTCGGAAGGTGGATGCCTGGTACGTCACCGGATCCATCCGTTCGCCGACGGTCTGGCTTGCCCGTTCGTGTGATCGGCTGAGCGACGTCCAGCCGGACGTGGATCGGGACGGCTTGGATGCCGTATCGGCCGGTTGATGTACCGGCCGATCGACGAGCGCGTTGTGACGATTTCCGAGGTCGAGGATCAGACCTGGCCTCGTACCCATCGGCTGCCGGACCGTCAGGATGGGACGACGCCGGGCTGGTTGGTGGTCGGAATCTGCTCCTGATTGCCTTCCACCGGGCCGGTGACACCGGGTTGGCCGCCTGGGTCGGGCAGCGGGACCGCGGGATCGGCAGGGCCGGGCACAGGGGGTGGTGCGGGCTGCGGGCTCGGCTGTGTTTGGGGTGGGCTCGGTGGTTGTGCCGGCTCCGGGATGGGCGGCGCGGGCGGGGGCGCGGGGAGCGGCGCCGGTGCCGACGAACTCGGCGGTGGTGCGGGCTCCGGGCTCGGCGGCGCTGGTGAAGGACTCGGTGGTGCGGGTGAAGGGCTCGGGCTCGGTGGCACGGGGGGAGCACTCGGCGGCGCCGGTGTGGTGGTCGGCGCCTGCTGCGTCGGCGGAGCCGGTTCAGGTGCGAGTGACGGCGGCGCGGGCTGTGGTGACGACGGCGCGGGCTCTGGTGACGACGGCGCGGGCTGTGGCGATGGCGTGGGCGTCGGTGTCTGAGTGGTCGGGGCTTGCTGCGTCTGCGGAGCGGGCTCGGGTGAGGGTGACGGCGTGGGTTGCGGCGTCGGCGCGGTCGGGGCCTGCTGCGTATCCGGTTCCGGCGGGGCGGGTGGCACCGGATTGTGGGAAGCGTCAGGCGATTCCGGCGCGGCAGGTGCGGGTTGCGCTGTGCCCGGCGACCATTGCTCATTGGGCAGCGCCTGCTCGGGCGTCGAGTATCTCGGTGTGCCGGGAGGGACCGCCTGCGGCGCGGACGGCGCCGTCACAGCGGGCGGTGCGGGCAGCGCGGGGACGCCGGTTCCCGCCGCGGAATAGGCGGGCTTGTAGACCATGTTCATCGCCAGCACGGCTTCCTGACGCAGTGCCTCCTGCGCCATCTGCGCGTCGATGACGTGCGCGGCCTCCAGCAGTTGCGCGATCGCGCCGACCGGTCCCGAAGCGCCGGGCGGCACCACCGCGAGTTTCACCGCCTCGGCGGCCGCGGCGACCCCGCCGAGCCGGGCTCCCACTTGGCCCAGCACCGCGGCCAGCTCATCCGCCGACGCCGCGAAACTGCGTGCGCATGCCTGGGCGGCGTCGGCGGCGGCGCCTTTCCATTCGGCCGAGTCCATCACGCGGTCCACACCGCCGCGAGTGAGTGGAAACGACGTGGTGAGCGCCCCTGCGGCCTCGATCCAGATCGTCGACGCGCGCAGCACCTGCGCGGCGTCGATCTGCTGCGCCTTCGCGTAGATCTCTTCGTGCCGCAGCGACTCGAAATGTTCCATCGAGCTGATGTAGGTGGGATCGGAGCCGCTCATCGGGGCAACCTCGCCTCAACCGCGCGCAGGGCGGCGGCGCCCGCGGCATCGGCTTCTTCGAACAGTCCTCCGCTGATCAGGAATGCTTCCTTCATGCGGTAGGCCGCTTCGATGTAGTGGTCGAGCAGAGCCGCCGCGTCCCGCGCCTTGCGGCCGAATCCGGCCTGCAACTGCTGCGCGGAGACGAATCCGCCGAAACCGCCGAGTTCCGCGGCGGATTCGAGGCGTTGCTGTAGATGGATCAGCCGATCGGCCTGCCGGTCGTACATCTCGGCGCACTGCCGAGCCGCTGCCGGATCGAACTGGACGGTCCCGGCCTGCGCGGCGTCCTTGAATCGGGCGATATCGGCTCGGCTGGTCTCGATCGTCATCGCTCACCCCTGAGATCGGTCGGTCCGCCTCAGACTAACCGGAAGCCCGGCGCCGGGTCAGCAATAGTCGGCGGTCACGCTCGCGGGAGCGGGCTATACCGGTATGCGCTTTTGCAATTGGGTCGCGATCTGTTCCGAGGAGGCAGGCGCGATGCGCACTTCGACACCCGCCTTGATCAGGTATCTTCCGTCGTTCCGCACGTCGATCCAGGTGTAGTGGACCGGCGGGGGCGGGGTCGGACGATCCAGTCGCGGTTCGATTCTGATGTGGCCCTCGGCGGTATGCGGCTCGAGCAGCAGCTTGCGGATGCGCGGCGCCGCCTGGTGTCGCGCGGGCGCCGTTTCCTGGTCGCGCACCGCGTCGCCGGTGGCGGCCCGAGCGGGTTCGCGGCCCGCGGGGGTCTTCGGCAGCAGCGCCGCTATCCGCCGCCCCAGTTTCGAGCTGTGCCCGATCGAGATATGCACGCGGCCACCGAAATCCGGGCTCGTGCCGGGTTCCTGCACCGCGAGCACGGCGCGGTCGTAGATGGCGGCGGCCAGCAGCCGCAGTTCACCACCCGGCTGGTGGGTGCCGCCGATGGCCACGATCCTGGTGTGCGGCGCGGCCAGAATACGCAGGCAGGCCGTTAGATCGGGGTCGGAGCCGAGCGGCAACCGCTCGGCGAGGGTGATGCGCAGCTTCTCGGCCTCGTCCTCGGTGCGGGGAGTCTCCAGGATGCGCAGCGGGTACGGGTGGCGATCCAGATCGGTCTCCCGCCAGATATAGGCGAACTCGTCCGGAGTGAAGGTCCATTCCACGGCCGACTCACATCCTTACCGAACCACCAATACTGTTCGTAGCCTAGCGGTCCCGACGCCGAGATCGCAGATGACTTCACGGTACGGGTGCGTCCGGTGTCAGCTCGGCCGGGCCTCCAGCACGTTGTCCGGCGAGGCCGTCGGCACCCGCTTGGTCAGCGTGAATCCGTGCCGGGCGAGGAAAGCGCGGTACTCGGCCTCGGTCCGTTCCCGGCCGCCTGCGTTGACCAGCATCTCCAGGTCGATGAACTTGCTCGGGTGCGGCGCGCTGTGTTCGGGTACGACCAGCTCGACGATCAGCAGCCGGGCGTCGGGGTCCATAGCCGCACGGACCGTACGCAGAATGCGCCCCGCCTCCGGTTCCGCCCAGTCGTGCAGGATGTGCTTGAGGATGTAGGCGTCGCCACCCTTGGGGACGCTGTCGAAGAACGATCCGCTTTCCACGGCGCAGCGATCGGCGAGACCGAGTTCGGCCAGCCGCGTGGGCGCCGCCGCCACCACTTCGGGCAGGTCGAACAGGACGCCGCGCGACCGCGGCGCACGGCGCAGGATCTCGGTGAGCAGGGTTCCTTCACCGCCGCCGACGTCGACCAGGGTCTCGTAGCGGCCGAAATCGTAGGCCGCGAACAGCGGTTCCAGCGCGAGGCTGCCGATGCTGGTCATCGCGCGATCGAACAGTTCGCCGAGTTCGCGGTCGTGCTGGATGTAGTCGAAGAACGGCATCCCGTTCAGTTTCTCGCCGACCGGCTCGCCGGTACGCACGGCGTCGACCAGGTGCGACCAGTGGTTGCGGTGCGCGGGCGACCCGAAGAACAGCACCGCGTCGCGCAGCGACACGTTCGCGTCCTTGCGCAGCGCCCGCGCCATCGGCGTCAGCGCGTACCGTCCGTCGTGCCGTTGGGTGAAAATGCCGTAACTGATCAGCAGCCGCAGCAACCGCCGCAGCGCGTCCTCGTCGGCGCCGACCGCCGCCGCCAGTTGTGCGCCCGACCGCGGTCCCGCCGCGAGTTCGTCGGCCACGCCGAGCGCCGCGGCGGCATGGATGGCCTGCGTGATCCATCCGGCGGCGATCAGCTCCATCAGCGCGACGTGCCCCGGCACCAGCTTGCGGAACGCGACGGCCAGCGCGCCGCGAACCGATTCGACGGCCCGTATCAGCGGCAGCGGAGGGATTCTCGGTCGGTCGGACCCCACAGCGACTCCATCCGTCGAAGGTCGGCAGCACTCTGCGCTTGTCTAGGAGGGTACGTCGCGCCCGGGTTCGCTGCGCTGTTTCTCCCGCTCGGCCGCCGTGGCGAGATAGTCGCCGAGTTCGCGCCGGAGCGTGACGTCCATCGACCGGGCGAGCGTCGCGTGCACCGAGGCGACCGCCAGCTCGCGCATCTTGTTGAGCATCGTTGTGGTCTCGGCGATTTCGTTGCTGGTGTCCGGCAGCCAGCCGGGGCCGTGCTCGTCGATGATGTGCTGCTTGGCGGCGGTGATCATGATGTGGGTGATGTCATCGATCCGATCGGCCACCTTGGCGTAGATCTCGATGAGCGTGCGCAGTTCGAGCCCGTACTCGTGCAGCTCGGCGAACGAGGTGAGCAACTGGGTTTCGGTGAACACCACCGTGTCGCCTTCGAGCCGCACCAGCTTCATCTCGCGCAGCCGGTCGACCAGCTCGTCGGCCTCCGCGCCGAGGATGGTGCCGATCAGCTCGCGGGGCACCTCGAACGTCTCGTCCTTGGCCCAGGACGCCGTCACGGCGTGTTGCAGGCCGAGCACCTCGGTCAGGTCCTTGCCGGTCTCCCAGCTGGTGATGAAGTCGGCGATGTGCGCGGTGGTGAAGCCGCGCTGCAGCAGCGCATCGATCAGGCGCAGCCGCTCCAGGTGCGCGTCGTCGTAGATGCTGGCCCGGCCGTCCTTGCCGACCGGCGGCGGCAGCAACCCGCGTTCCTGGTAGGCGCGCACGTTGCGGGTGGTGGTGCCCGCGGCGCGCGCGAGGTCATCGATCCGGTACTCCGGCGTCGACCTCACCTCCCTCGCTGACCACGGCGCCGACGGACCGGCGGCACGCTTTGCACTCGCTGCGGACCGAGTCTATCGTCCGCGCCGCCGGTCCCGCGGCACTCAGGAAACCGGTGCCACCCGCTGTCGCCGCTGGTCGGCGGTCTGTTCGACCACGAGGTAGTCGTCGAGATCGACCGCGCGCAGCTGATGGACATACTGGGTGGCGAACCCCGGATACATGGTCGCGTTGAAGCCGTCCTCGGTGAGATACCAGCTGCGGCATCCCGAGTTCCAGGTGGTGGCGGCGAGCTTGCGCTGGATGGCGGCGTTGTAGCGATCCTGCCGATCGCGCCGTACGTCCAGCATGCGCAGATCCCGGTCCAGGATGAGGCCGATCGCGCCGACGAGGTAGTCGATCTGGGCTTCCATGTAGACCAGCGCGGAATTGTGCCCCGGCCCCGAATTCGGTCCGAACGTGAGATACAGGTTGGGATATCCGGAGACCGCGACGCTCTTGTAGGCGTAGGCCCCGCGCGACCATTCGTCGGCGAGAACCCGGCCGTCGCGCCCGACCACCGGAATGGGGGTCCCGGTCTTGGAGACGTCGAATCCGGTCGCGAAGACGATGCAGTCCGCCTGGTGTTCGATACCCTCCGCGGTGCGGATGCCGTGCTCGGAGATCCGGGCGATCGGCCAGGTGATCAATTTGCAGTTGTCCCGTTGCAGGGCGGGGTAGTAGTCGTCGGTCATCAGCAGGCGCTTGCAGCCCGCGCGGAAGTCCGGGGTGAGCTGACGGCGCAGCCACGGGTCCTTCACCTGTCTGCGCAGCTGTGCCTTGCCGACCAGCTCGACCACCCTGGTCAGCGGCGTGTTCCAGACCACGCCCAGTGCCACCGACTCGTGTCCGTAGAACCAGGCGCGCCGAGCCAGCTGTTCGGCGGTGGGCACCCGGCGGTAGAGCTCCTTGGTCAGGCCGTTGGTCCGTCGGTCGACCCGGGGCAGCACCCAGCCGGGCGTGCGCTGGAACACCTTCACCGAGTCGGCTTTGTCCACCAGCTCCGGGATGATCTGGACCGCGCTGGCCCCGGTGCCGACGACCGCGACCCGTTTGCCGGTGAAGTCGTAGTCGTGATCCCACCGGGCGCTGTGGATCTTGTGGCCGCGATAGGTCTCGATGCCCCGGATATCCGGAAGACTGGCGTTGGCCAGCGGCCCGGAGGCCAGCACCACGGTGCGGGCGAGGATCGGGTGCGCGTGGCCCTCGACGGCGATCTCCCAGGTCCCGGCCTGCTCGTCGAACGCGATGCCGGTGACGTTGTGCCCGAACCGCAGGTGCGGACCGAGCCGGAATTCCGCGGCCATCGCCTCGATGTAGCCGAGGATCTCGTTGCTTCCGGAGTAGGTGCGTGACCAGTTCGGATTCGGCGCGAAACTGTAGGAGTACAACCGCGACGGAATGTCGCACGCCGCACCCGGATAGGTGTTGTCGCGCCAGGTGCCGCCGATCGCGGTGCCGCGCTCGAAGATCGCGAAGTCGTTGATTCCGCGCTGCTTCAGGCGGATGGCCGTGCCGATGCCGGCGAACCCGCCGCCGATGACGGCGACGTCGAGGGTGTGCGTGCTCATCGTATTCCCTGTCATGCGGCGGGCTCGTAGGTCAATTCCTTCGACCACGTCGGGTTGTTGCGCAGCAGCGCCCTCGGCAGCAACCCGGTGACCTTCACCAGCGCGTCGGCCACCAGGTGGTAGGGGTGCCCGCGGTCGATCACCCAGCCGCCGTGGGTCTTCACGATCTGGTACATCGGAAGCCTGCGGGCGAATTCGCTGCGCTCGCCGACGTTCGCGTACCGCTTGAGCGCGCCGTAGAGCTTCTCCTCGTCGACGCCCATCGCGACGATGTTGTCGCGCATCTTGTTCAGCAGCGGCACGTAGCTCAGCACGCCGATGATCAGCGAGGGCTTGGCCCAGCCGCCGACCAGGTCGATGAGCAGCTTGCGCATCTCGGCGTGCCCGAGCAGGTCCATCACGGCGAAATCGACGGCCAGGTGGCGGGATTCGTCGGAGTTGATCCTCTTGAACGCCGCCTGACAGACCGGGTCCTCGATCTCGTCCATGATGAACTTGATCAGGGCGCCGTCCAGCGCGACCTCCAGCATGGGGATCACGGTGCCGAGGAGCGACAGCGACATGTCGTCGGAGTACTTGTCCAGGAAGTCGATCACCAGCTTGACGTTGACGTTCGGCTGCGGGATCTCGTCACCGTCGAGCATGCCCCACCGGCGCATCAGCGCCAGCTCGGCGTTGGCGTGCTTCTGTTCCTCGGCGTGGAAGTAGCGGTAGATCTCGCGCAGCGTCTCCGTCGGCGCCTTCTTGGCCATTGCCGCGAAGCCGCGCGCGCCGACGTTCTCGATCCACATCAGATCGGCCATGAACGGCTTGAGCTTGGCGTGCAGTTCGGGCGTGATCGTCTCGGCGCCCGGTGCGTCCCAATCGATGTCGGCCAGCGCCCACTGGCGGTCCTTGATCTTGCGGAGCATGTCGTCGAAGTCCATCGCGATGGCCATGTCAGACTCCTGTCTTGTCGGTGACCGAGGTGCGGTCGGTGGTGGTCGAGTCGTCCTGTGGCAGCAGCCGCTCCAGGAGTCCGAGGACGTAGGTGTATTGGGCGGGGAAGTGCCGCTTGAGCAGCCATACGACGTGCGCGTCCAGCTGGGGCAGCACATAGAGCTGCCCGCGGTCGTGCGCGTCCAGGGCGGTGCGTGCGACGCGTTCGGGGGAGAATCCGGTCCAGCGCATGAGGAAGTCGGCCAGCTGCGCGGATTCCTTGGTGATCCGGCCGTCCCTGGCGACGTTCGTACGAACGAACGTCGGGCACAGGACCGTGACCGCGACGCCGGTGCCGCTCAGTTCGGCGGCCATGGTCTCCGACAGCGACAGCACGCCCGCCTTGGACACGTTGTAGGCGGCCATCGAGGGGGCGGCGGCGAATCCGGCCGCCGAGGCGACGTTGATGATGCCGCCGGTCCCGGCGGCGCGCAGGCGTGGGGCGAAGATCTCGCAGCCGTGCACCACGCCCCACAGGTTGATGCCCAGCGCCCACTGCCAGTCCTGGAAGCCGATGCGTCCGACGGGTTTTCCGCCGATGCCGACGCCCGCGTTGTTGATCACCAGACTGACCGGGCGCTCGAACAGCGTCTCGGCGAAGCGGGCGAGCAACTCCACGTCCTCGCGTTGCGCCACGTCGCAGCGGAATGCGTGCGCCGCGCCCGGATGGGCGCGTTCGATCAGGGCGACCGTTTCGTCGGCGCGCGCCTCATCGATGTCGGCGCAGATCACGCGGCCGCCGCGGGCCGCGATCTCCATCGCGAACGCCCGGCCGATGCCGCTGCCCGCGCCGGTGACCACGGCTCGCGCGCCGTGGGTGCGCCGGGTGCGGCCCAGGGCCACCAGTTTCTCGAGTCCGAACATCTCAGCTCACCTTTTTCGTGCCGGAGGTAGCGACCAGCGCCGCGCGCAGGAAGTCGGCGGCGCGGGC
Source organism: Nocardia asteroides (assembly GCA_019930625.1). NCBI lineage: Bacteria > Bacillati > Actinomycetota > Actinomycetes > Mycobacteriales > Nocardiaceae > Nocardia > Nocardia asteroides. Next base: position 201,294 of record CP082844.1, on the reverse strand, counting down.
GAGGGCCTGGTCGGCCTCGGGCACCACCATGGGAAGGGCTTGGAAGACGTGCAGTTGCCCCGGCCAGATCTCCAGCTCGCAGGTGCCGCCCGCCCGCCGGACCATCTCGCACAGCGCCTGCGCGTCGGCGCCGAGCATCTCGGTGCCGCCGACTTGCACGAGGATCGGCGGCAGCGCGAGACCGTGCGGGATGGTCAGCCGCAGGCGCGCCGCGTCGGCGGGATGGCCGCTGGTGTAGGCCGCGGGCAGCCTGCGCGCGGCCGCGGCGGAGATCAACGGATCGGACCGGAGACGTTCCCGCTCGGCCGCCAAGCCGAGGGTCAGATCCAGCAGCGGGGAGAACATCGCGACGGCGGCGGGCTGGGAGCGGCCGTTCCGCCCGTTCTCGACCAGCAGGTCCAGCGCCAGGTGCCCACCCGCGGAATCGCAGGCGATCACCATGTCCTCCGGGGCGATGCCACGGCCGAGCAGCCAGCGGTAGCCGGCCTCGATGTCGTCGGCCGCGGCTGGGAACCGGTGCTCGGGCGCGAGCCGGTAGTCGGTGAGGAACACCGGAAGCCCGGTCTTCTTCGAAAGCCGGGCCGCGAGACCACGATGTGTGCGAGCCGAGCAGATCACGTACCCGCTGCCGTGGATGTAGTAGACGGCCCGTGTACCGAACGGCACGCCGGCCGCCCGGACCCACTCGCCGCGCACCGCGCCCGACCGGACCTGGGTGACGGAAGTACCGGGTGGAACGGGACCGCCGACGGCCATCAGTGTGGCGATGAGCTTGCGTGCGAACCAGACACCGGGGGCATTCATCGGTACCGCGCAGTTCACCGGCCGCAATCCGAGCCGGGTCGCCGCAGCGGCGACGGTGGCGCGGGGCGAGGGCACGGCGGGAACGCCGGGGACCGAGGTCCTCGTTGACCTTGTCATGCGTCCAGAATCAGTGATGAATGTGCCAGTTGTCAATGGCACATTCCAAGAAGGCTGATTGGTGGTGCGCGGCCCGCCTTAAGGTGACATGTGGCCACAATGGACGACGACGACATCGCGGCGGTGACCATCGGCGAGTTGGAGCCCTACGCGGTCGAGGTCGTGCTGGAGGATTACAACCCCGCCTGGCCGAGTTGGTACGCCGAAGAGAAAGCCGCGATAGGCGCGGCGCTCGGCGGCGTGGCCCTCCGAATCGAGCACACCGGCTCCACGTCGGTGCCAGGTCTCGCGGCGAAGCCGTTGATCGACATTCTGCTGCTCGTTCCCGACACCGCCGACGAAGCCGCCTATATTCCGGCGCTCGAGGCCGCCGGGTATTCATTGCGGATACGGCAGGTGGACTGGTACCAGCATCGCTGTCTCGTCCGGCGGGTGGAAAGCGGTGCGCCGCGCAATGTGAACCTGCACGTGCTCTCGCCGGAGTCGGGCGCGGTGGAGATCGAGCGAATCCTCGCCTTCCGGGATCGGTTACGCGCGAACGACGACGACCGGCGTTACTACGAGCGGACCAAACGTCAACTGGCCCTTCGTGAGTGGAAGTTCGTGCAGCACTACGCGAACGCCAAGAGCGCGGTCATCGAGGAGATTCTCGGACGTGCGCTGTCCGGTTGACGATTGCCTGCCGGGACGTGATCGGGCTGATGCCCGCATGATTTTTGTCAGTACCCGCGCGCCGGATCGACCGGCGCCAGCAGCGGGCGGCCTTGGACGAATCGCTCGACGTTCTCCTCGACGTGATCGGCGAACGCCGCCAACCGCAGCTGGGGTGGGTTCGAATCATGCGGCGTGATGATGGCATTGGGCAGCGACCAGAGCGGATGACCCGCAGGCAGGGGCTCGGGATCGGTGACGTCGAGCCCGGCGCCGCCGATCGCGCCGCAGGCCAGCGCCGCCACCAGCGCGTCGGTGTCGATGAGGCTGCCGCGCGCGACGTTGATGATCCACGAGGACGGCTTCAACCGAGCGAGTTCGTCCGCGCCGATGAGATGCCGGGTAGCGGGAGTCGCGGGAGCGGCGACCACCACGTGATCGGTGTGCGGCCAGATCCGGCCCAGATGGCCGGCGGAAATCGTCTCGACCGACGGCGGAATGCCGGGGCCGGTGACCGGCCGCCCACTCCGGTTCACCGCGATGACGTGCGCGCCGAGCGGAATCAGCATCGGGATCAGCGCGCGGCCGATGCCACCGGCGCCGACGATCGTCACCGTCTTGCCGCGCAGCGTGCCTACATGCGGAAAGAAGTCCTGTTGCCGCCAGTCCGCGGCGCGCAGATGCTCGGGCAGGTACCGCACGCCCGCGAGCAGCAGCATGAGCGCGTGCTCGGCCACGCTCGCCGCGAAAGCCCCTGCGGCCGAGGTGAATCGGACGCCGGGATGCCTGGCGATGACGCCCGCGGTGAACCAGTCCTCGATGCCCGCGGCCGGAAGCTGCACCCACTCCACACCGGCAGGCAGGTCCTGCGGGAACTCGTCGGGTTCACCGACCCAGACCAGCCCCTGCGCCTCGTCGAGGTCGGAGACGGTGGCGCACGCCTCCACCACGGCTTTCTCCACCAGAGTGGGAGGAGGGTCGGTGGGGCCGATCGCGATGGTTACTGCCGGTCGGTTCATGGACGGACCTCCTTCGGAGCAGTAGGACGTGGTCGCGGGGGGTGAACGTTGCGACCGTAGCACCGCCCGGCATGCACCGGCCGGTGTGCTCGTTCCAGGCGCCCGGTCAGCTCTAGGCCCCGCTCTGCTCGTCGTCGAGCTCCACGTCCACCTTGTCCCGCTCGGCCCAGTCCAGGAGAGGATCCAGGTGGAACACCGCGTCGTCCATGCCCGCGTGCAGATCGCCGAGTTCGGCGAAACGCGGGGGAACGGAGGACATGGTGAAGTCGCGCGGGTCGATGTCGGGAATTTCGTCCCAGCGTACCGGGGTGGAGACCGTCGCGGCGGGGACGCCGCGCACCGAGTAGGCGGCGGCGATGGTGTGGTCGCGAGCGTTCTGGTTGTAGTCGACGAACAGCGTCTGCGGGTCGCGGTCGCGCCGCCACCAGGTGGTGGTCACGTCGTCGGGTGCGCGGCGCTCGACCTCACGGGCGAACGCGAGCGCCGCCCGGCGCACGTCCTGGAATCCCCAGTGCGGCGCGATCCGGACGTACACGTGCAGGCCCCTGCCGCCGGAGGTCTTCGGCCACCCGACGGCGCCGATCTCGTCGAGCACCTCGTGCACCACCCCGGCGACGCGCCGCACCCGCGACCAGGGGCATTCCGGCATCGGGTCGAGGTCGATGCGCCACTCGTCCGGACGCTCGGTGTCGGCGGCGCGGGAATTCCACGGATGGAACTCGACCGTCGACATCTGCACCGCCCAGATGACGTCGGCGAGTTTGTCGACGCACAGCTCGTCGGCGTGCCTGCCGTAGCGCGGAAAGAACACCCGCACAGTCGGAATCCAGTCCGGCGCGCCTGCGGGAAGCCGCTTCTGATGAACCTTGTCGCCCGCCAGGCCCTTGGGGAACCGGTGCAGCATGCAGGGCCGGTCACGCAGCGAGTTGACAATGCCGTCCCCGACACTCAGGTAGTACTGCACCAGATCGAGCTTGGTCGCGCCGGTCTCCGGGAAGTACACGCGGTCGGGGTTGGAAATACGGACTGTGTGGTCGCCGACTTCGAGCTCGATCGCCGACCCGGTGGATTTGGAGGCCACGGGTCGACCTTAGTGGGAGATCCGTAGGAAGTCCGTCCACAACCCGGAGCGAAGGCGATGCGGCCGCACAAACCGTGCTCGGGCTGGGTTCCCGGCATCGCACCGCTCTGGTATGCATACCGGTATGAGCAAGGCGACGCGTGTGACCGTCACACTGGACCCCCAGGTGGCCGAATGGGCCAGGGAAGCCGCCGATCGCCAGAACCGCAGCCTGTCGTCGGTGATCAACGCCGCGCTGCGCACCACGCTCGTGCACGACAGCCTGACCGCGCTGGTCATCGACGAGGAAGCCGAACTGGCCGCCGCATACGACGAAGTGGCGCTCACCCAGGCCGCCGAGGACGACGCCAGCGGCGCCGCATGAAACGCGGTGAGGTCTGGCGCTACGCCCCGACGCTCAGTGACGGCACACCTTTTCCCCGGCGCATGACGGTCGTATTGGTGTCCGATTCGGCGGTGATCACCTCGCGCTATCGCTGGCTGCACGTCGTCCCGCTGCGCGCCGCCGACCCCGGCCACGTGCTGGCCACCCACACCGAGCACGGCTGGGCAGACACCCTCGAACTGCACCGCGCCTATCGCCCGTGGCTCACCGAATACCTCGGTGTGCTCACCGCGTCCGAAACGGAATCCCTCGACGCGCGCCTGCGGGCGACGCTGAGTCTGTGAATCCAGCGCCTGCGGCGGCGCATGCTCAGCTGTACGGCGCCGTTACGTCGGGGTGGCCAGGGCGAAGGGCAGGATGGCGTCGGCTCCCGCGGCTCGGAGCGCGTGGGCGGCGACGGTGAAAGTCCAGCCGGTGTCGGTGATGGCGTCCACGAGCAGGATCGGGCCCGGCACGTCGGTCAGGTCGGGGATCTCCCAGGAGTCGAACAGTCCGGCCACGCGATGTGCGGAGTTGGCCGCGGAGACCGGCGGCCTGCCCGGCCGGGTGCGCAGGGTGCCGAGGTCGCGCAGGCGGCCGACTTCGGCGAGCCGTGCGGCGAGAGTGGCGGTGAGAACCGGGTAGCGCGGGGACTCCATCGCGAGCACCGAGGTGGGGCGAGCTGCCCAATCCCACTCGCGCAGAACGGCGACGCAGGCGTCGAAGACCGCGTCGGGGACCGGGTCGTCCGGGCCGTCGAGCAGCGCTCGCAGCCGCTGCCCCCAGCCGAGGTCGGTCAGCCTGCCCAGTACGCGGCCGGTCTCGGCGCCGCCGCTGATCTTGCCGGACAAGGGAATTCCCAGCTTGGCCATGCCGGTGGGCCACTGCTTGCGCGGCGCGAGATCCAGGCCGGGGCGGTCGAGGCGAGCCTTGGTCGCGGCGACCGCGTCGGCAGCCACGGTGCGGTCGGGACGGCTGCCGGTGCAGTTGTCGCAGCGGCCGCAGCCGGGCGAATCCGCCGGTTCCGCGGACAGTCCCGGGTCGTCGAGCTGGCGGCGCAGGAACTCCATGCGGCAACCGGCGGTCGACTGATAGTCGATCATGGCCTGCTGCTCGGCCTCCCTGGCGATGGACAAGCGCTCGTAGCGCTCGGTGTCGTAGGTCCAGGGGCGGCCGGTGGCGATCCAACCGCCGCGCACGCGGCGCACCGCACCGTCGACGTCGAGCACCTTCAACACCATCTCCAGCCGGGAGCGGTTCAGCTCCACCAGCGGCTCCAACGCCGCGGTGGACATCGCTCGTTCGGAATCGAGCGCCTCGAGGACGGCGCGCACGATGTGCTCGCGCGGGAAGGCGACGGAGGCGAAGTAGCTCCAGATCCGCGCGTCCTCGGGGCCGGGAAGCAAGACCACCTCGGCCCGGTCGGTGCCGCGTCCGGCCCGTCCCACCTGCTGGTAGTAGGCGATAGGGGAGGAGGGCGCACCGACGTGCACCACGAACCCGAGGTCGGGCTTGTCGAACCCCATGCCGAGCGCTGAGGTGGCGATGAGTGCCTTGACCTCGTTGTTCAGCAGCGCCGCCTCCAGCGCCTCGCGTTCTGCGGGGTCGGTCTGGCCGGTGTAGGCGGCGACGGTGTGGCCGTGGGAGTTCAGCACATCGGCCAGGTCGTGCGCGGCGGCGACGGTGAGCGTGTAGACGATGCCGGAGCCGGACAGCCGGTGCAGGTGACCGCTGAGCCAAGCGGTGCGTTCCACAGCGTCGTCGAAGCGCACCACCGACAGGTGCAGCGACTCGCGATCCAGCGTGCCGCGCAGCACCAGGGTGTCGGTGCCGATCTGGGTGGCGACGTCGGTGACCACCCGGTCGTTGGCGGTCGCGGTGGTCGCGAGCACCGGGACATCCGAGCCGAGATCGGCGATCAGCGTCCGGATGCGCCGGTAGTCCGGCCGGAAGTCGTGGCCCCAGTCCGAGACGCAGTGCGCTTCGTCGATCACCACCAGCCCGGCGTCGGCCGCGAGCCGGGGCAGCACCTGGTCCCGGAAGTCCGGGTTGTTCAACCGCTCCGGGCTGACCAGCAGCACGTCGACCGCTCCGGCGGCGACCTGAGCGTGGATCTCGTCCCACTCGGTGACATTGCCGGAGTTGATCGTGGCGGCGACCACCCCGGCGCGCTGCGCCGCCGCGACCTGGTTGCGCATCAGCGCCAGCAGCGGCGACACGATCACCGTCGGCCCGCGTCCGGCCCTGCGCAGCAGCTTGGCGGCGATGAAGTACACCGCCGATTTTCCCCAGCCGGTGCGCTGCACGACCAGCGCCCTGCGCCGCCTGACGACGAGCGCCTCGATGGCGGTCCACTGGTCCTCCCGCAGCCGAGCGCCGGTCCCGGCCAGCTCGCGCAACAGCTGTTCGGCGTGCTCGCGCAGGTCGGGGGCGGTGAGGTCGATCGAAGACGCATCGGTCGCCTGGGTCATGCGCTCCATCGTGCCCCACGCCTGCGACAGGCGGCGGCCCGGCCGACCGCCGCCGCGATCGACCGGGCCGACGCCACACGGCCCGTCTGTCGCGGCTGTCCACTGGCACGGGGTCCTCGGCCACGCGAGCGGCGTTGTCCGGCTCGTCATGGGAATCTCCGGCGACTCGGAGCGCCGACGAGGCGGCGACCGTGTTCAGGCGGGCCGCGCGGTCGCCGCGGCCAACTCGATCAGCCGGGTCCGGACCAGGTCCGGACGCTCTTCCACGATGAAGTGGCCGCAGTCCTGGACCAGTTCCAGGCGGTAGTCCTCGGCGCGCGCGGTCTCCTCGGACGCGAGGGAAGGATGCACCGCCGCGTCCTCGACTCCGAACAGGGTGCGAATCGGGATCCGCGCTCGGCGTCGTTCGCCACGTCCGGCCGAGCGCGGGACTTCGCGCAGCAGGAAAGTGCGGTAGGTGTCGGTCGCGGCGCGGGCGCAGACGGGGTCGCGGAAACGGTCCGTGTACACGCGAATCGCCTGGGGTCCGAACTTCTCGCGGTCGCGTATCGCGCCGGCGAAGACGAGTTCCAAGAAGCGGGTGTGCCGGTGCAGGTAGGCGCCGAAGGCCGCGATGGGCGGTTGGTACACCAGCAACCGCCACGCATGCGGGAGAAAGCTGCGCGGCGTCTGCCACGGGTGGGCGATATTGAGCGCCAGCAGCGCGTCGAATCGTTCCGGTTCCCGCAACACGAGCAGGTGGGCGTTATAGCCGCCCCAATCGTGGCCGACCAGCAGGACGCGGTCCAGCCCGAGTGCGTCCAGCAGTGCGAGCAGGTCGGAGGCGACGTCGTCTTTGGCCCACCGGTGCGGCGCGGGACCGGACCAGCCGTAGCCGGGCAGGTCGGGCGCGATGATCCGCAGCCCTTCCGGCGGATCGGCCAGCAGGTGACGGTAGGCGTAGTGATGCTCGGGCCAGCCGTGCAGCGCGAGCACCGGGCGTCCGTCCGCCGGACCAGCCTCGGTGACGTGGAAACGCACGCCGCGGGCGCTCACGTTCGAGCGCCGCACGCCCGGGATCTCCGGCGGGCCGGCCGCCGGGTCGGACTCCGGAGCGGGTGAGAAGAACCAAGGCCGCCAGGGCATAAGCGATGGTATCGAGGAAGTCGCCCGGGGCGGGCCCTATCGGGCCCCGAGTGTCGCAGCGGCGGCAGCACCTCGCCATCGTGGTCGGGACGCTCATCGGCCTGGTGGTGACGGCGATCGGAACCAGCTCGGCTGCCCGAACGAGCCGAATTCGCCGCCACCTCGAGGCGGCACGGGCCGTGAGTTCACGCCGGGCGAGCACGATGCGCCCGGCGCGAAGTCGGCAACGCGACGTTCAGCCCTTGACGCAGAGTACCTGGCGCAGCGTCGCGACCACGTCGACCAGATCCCGCTGTGCGTCGATGACTTCGTCGATGTCCTTGTACGCGGCCGGGATCTCGTCCACCACGCCCGCGTCCTTGCGCGACTCGACGCCCTCGGTCTGGGCGATGAGATCGGCCACGGTGAACTGCTTCTTGGCCGCGTTGCGGCTCATCCGCCGTCCCGCGCCATGCGAAGCCGACTGGAACGAAGCCGGATTCCCCTTGCCGCGCACGACGTAGGAGCGGGTACCCATCGAGCCGGGGATCAGCGCCAGATCACCCGCGCCCGCCCGCACGGCGCCCTTGCGGGTGACCAGCATCGGCACGCCGTCGATCAGTTCTTCCGCCACGTAATTGTGGTGGCACGAAATCGGCTGCTCGAAACGGACTCCGCGATCGGCGAATTCGGCGGCGACCGCACGGCAGACCAGGGCCAGCATCACCGCGCGGTTGCGCGCCGCGTACTCCTGCGCCCAGGTGAGGTCGCGCCGGTATGCCTCCATCTCCGGCGTGCCGGAGACGAAGACCGCCAAGTCGCGGTCGGGCAGATCGACGTTGTGCGGCAACGTCCGCGCGATCGCCATGTGCCGCTCGGCGAGTTCCTTGCCGATGTTGCGGCTGCCGGAGTGCAGCAGGATCCACACCCCCTCGTCGGAGTCCAGGCAGACCTCGATGAAGTGGTTGCCGCCGCCGAGCGTGCCCATCTGCTTGTGCGCCTGGGACTCTCGCGACTGCACCCGGGCGTCCAGCGCACCGAACGAACCCCAGAAGCGGTCCCAGCCGGCACGCAGCGTCGCTGTGCTCGCGCCGAGCCCCGCGACCTGGGAACCGAGGCGGGTGACGTCGACGGCGTCGTGATGAGCTTGGAAGCCGACCGGCACCGCCGCCTCGATCCGCGCCCGTAGCGAACGCAGGTTGTCGGGCAGGTCCGCCGCGGTGAGGTCGGTGCGCACGCTCTCCATGCCGCAGCCGATGTCCACGCCGACCGCGGCGGGCGACACCGCGTCCCGCATCGCGATCACCGAGCCGACCGTGGCCCCTTTGCCGAGGTGCACGTCCGGCATGACACGGACGCCGTGGACCCATTTCAGCGCGGCGATGTTGCGCAGCTGCTGGAGCGCGGCCTGCTCGACCTCGTGCTCGTGGGCCCACATCAGCGTCTGCGCCTTGGTGCCGCGCAGCTCGACGGGAAACATGATCGATCCTTCCGTTGGTCTTCCATATCAACGGTAGGGACCCACGGCGCGCGGCGCACCCGATTATCCGGCCGGCCGGAATGGGTCGCAGATCACCTGGCGGTGTGCTCGAACCGCGCGCGATAGACGCGCTCGGCATTCCCGTGGGCGATGGCGCCGACCAGGGCTTCGGCGTCGGCGGTCGTGATCGCGTCGTCGGCGATCCACTCGTCGATGAGCTCGCCCAGCCCGCGCCGCCAGAGCAGGGCGCCCAGGTAGTGCAGCTCGGCGAGTCCGTAGCCGTCGGAGGAGTAGCACAGCGATCGGAAGGGAGCCAGTTCCAGCGTCTCGGCGAGCACGGCCCCGGCCCGTCGGCCCACGTAGGGGATGGTGAGGCCCAGATCCAGATGGACGTGGTCGAAGACGTGCGCGAGGTAAGCCGCATGGCGATGGAAGGGCCAGCAGTGCAGCAGCATCACCGACAACCCGGTGCCCACGCTGCGGCGCAGGAAGTCGGTGAGCAGCAGGGGGTCGCCGCGCCGCAGACGCAGATCGGGGTCGCCGAATCCGGTATGGAACTGCAAGGGGAGACCGAGTTCGGCGCCGATCCGCGCGCCGAGACCGACCAGCCAGCCGAGGACCTGTGGATCGGTGAGCCGGTGTTGCGGTGCGAAGCTGGTCGGTGGATGATCTCGCAGCGGGAAGTCCAGTCCGCATCGGTAGGCGACGATCGTCTTCAGCCCGACGGCGTCGGCCGCTCGCGCACGCAGCTGCGCCTCGATCCGCTCGTAGACACCCGAGACCGCGCCGACCTGCGCGATCACTTGCTCGGCCACCTCCTCCAGCCGGACGACCTCCCGCACCTCGCCGTCCGCAAGCGCGGCGAAGTCCGCTGTGCCTCCGCCGATCCCGGTATCCAGGAACCATCGGGTCACGCCGGTCGCGCGCAGCAGCCGCGCGGCGACCTCGTGCGCGCCGAGCCGGTCGCGATGACGCAGGTAGACGTCCGGGCTGACATGCGCGGGCAGGTCGAGCGCGGGGGCGCACCAGCGGCGCACCGCCAGCCCGATCGCGGAATCGAAGCTCCCGTGCGCGCCTTCGCCGAGCAAGCTCTCGAAGCCCGGTCGATCCAAGGTGCGGGTGTGGACGCCGTGACAGTGGTGGTCGGTGAGCTGGACACCGTCGGTGAGCATGTCAGAACCGCCACCGCGTCAGGGCGGCCAGTTCTTCGGGGCTCGCGGCGGCGTACCGCTCGGCTTCGGCCCGGCGCACGGTGAGCAGCGCGTCGTGCAGTTCGGCGCCCATCGCCTCGGCGAGCACTCCGGACGCGGCGAGATGGTCGGCGGCTTCTGCCGGTGTGGTGGGAAGTCGGCGCACATCCGACATCATGCGTGCTTCGGCGTCGAAAGTCGCGGGGTCCCCGGTTATTTCGGCGGGCAGGCACAGCTGTTCGGCGACGCCCGCGAGCCCGGCCGCGATCACCGATCCGACGATCAGGTACGGGTTTCCGGTCGCGTCGAGGCATTTGACCTCGGCGTTGGCCGCCCACGGCTCGGTGCCGCGCACCCCGGTGACGAAGCGCAGCGCGGCCTCTCTGGTCTCGTGTCCCCAGCACTGCCAGACCCCCGCCCAGCGCGACGGCTCCAACCGCAGGAAGCTCGCCGGATTGCCCGCGCCGACGGCGACCAGCGCGGGCAGTTCGCGCAGCACTCCGGCCAGGAACGCCTCGCCGGTCCGCCGCATGCCGTGTGGTCCGTCGCCGCCGGCGAACAGCGGTCCGTCGTCGTCGGTCACCGACAGGTGCAGGTGCGCTCCGGAGCCGGAGCCGCCCGGTTCGATGCAGGGCCCGAGCAGCGCTCGCCAGCCGTGCCGCAGGCTCACTTGACGGATCGTGTGCCGGACCAGCACGGCCCGGTCCGCGGCGGCGACCGGCTCGGTCGGTTCGACCGACAACTCCAGTTGCGCGAGCGCGTATTCCGGGTGGAACTGGGCGACGGCGACGCCTTGCCGTTCCAGCGCCGTGACCAGGTCGTCGGCGTACTCGGCGACCTGCCCGAGGCGCACTATGCCGTAGGCGGGGCCGTGGATCGCGGGAGTGAAGCCGTCGGTGCCGTCGGCGCGTCCCACCGCCCATTCGGTCTCGAAGGCCATGGACAACCGCAGTCCGGCCGCCTGCGCCGCCGCCGTCTGGCGCGCCGCGAAGTGCCGCTGGCAGGCGACGAAGCGGGTGCCGTCCTGGGTGTACTTGTCGGTGGGCGCCCACGCCCAGCCGGGCTGGCAGGCCAGCTCGGTCAGCATGGCCGGATCGGGGATGAGCCGCAGATCGCCGTCCGGCCCGCCGAGATAGCGCCCAACCGCCATCAGATCGTCGAAGGCAAAAGTCTCGAAGCACGGCGACACGCCGACGCCGTACCGGGCCGCCAGGTCCAGCCGCCGCCTGGGCACGGCCTTCACACGCGTGATGCCCGCGTTGTCCACGAAGCTCAACGCGACCATGGATACGTCCAGCCCCTCGATCGGCGCGGTGCCGCCGTCGGCGGGGATGCGATCCGGCGTGGTGGCCATGCCCGACACGATATCGGCTCGGCCGCACCGGTAGCCGCCGCGGCGCGCCTGGCTACTCGGCGGCCAGTGCGGCGGTGATCTCCTCTTCGGTGGGAATCGAACTGCTCGCCCCCAGCCGGGTCGTCGCCAGCGCTCCCGCGGCACAAGCCCAGGTCAGCGCCCATTCGGGGCCGCGATGCCAGGCCGCGGCCAGCGCACCGGTGAAGGCGTCGCCCGCTCCGGTGGTGTCGACCACGTTCACCCGCGGGCTGGGCCGGGTCAGCCGTGCGCCGTCCGGGCCGCGATAGTCCGCGCCCGCCGCCCCACGGGTGACCACCACGTGCGCGACCGTGTCGAGCGCCGCGCCCAGGTGCGCGGCCTCGCCCGAATTCACCACGGCCACATCGATGTTCGCCCACAGCTCGGCGGGTACGGTGCGCACCGGCGAAGGGTTCAACAGCACCGTCGTGTCGTGTGCGCGGGCGTGGCGCGCCGCGGCTGCCACCGTGTCGACCGGAATCTCCCACTGGCACAACAGGATATCGGCGGCCGCGATCGCCGCCAGGTCGTCCTCGGTCAGCTCGGTCATCCGCGTGTTGGCGCCGCCGACGACGATGATGCTGTTCTCGCCGTCGCCGTCGACCACGATCGTGGCGACGCCGCTCGGCCCGGCTACGGTGCGCAGCCGGTCGGCCGACACCCCGGCGTCCGTGAGTGTCCTGCTCAGTGCGCCGGCGAAGACGTCGTCGCCGACCGCCCCGAGGAAGCGCACCTCTCCACCCGCGCGCCGTGCCGCTATGGCCTGATTCGCGCCTTTCCCGCCGGGCACCATGGCGAAGCCGCTACCGAGCACCGTCTCACCGGGGGCGGGCCTGTGGTCGGTCGTGGTCACCAGGTCCATGTTGATGCTGCCCAGCACCACGATCGCCGGAGCGTTCGATTCGACCGTCATATCGCCGGAAGGTAGTCGCCCGGTCGGTGTCACGCACGCGGGCTCGCGCCCGCGCCACCGCGCGGCACAGCGGGTGGGATCGGCGGCGCCGCTGATGCGTAGGCTGTACCCATGACGGTAGGAACGACCACCCAGCCGGATGTTCGCGAGGTGGTGCACGAGGCCGCGCGCAAGGCCCGGGTCGCGTCGCGGGCGCTGGCCCGGCTGACGACCGCGCAGAAGAACGACGCCCTGCATGCCGCCGCCGACGCGTTGCTGGCCGCCGCCGACCGCGTGCTCGCCGCCAATGCCGAGGACATCGCCGCGGCGCAGGCCGCGGGCACCGAGGATTCGCTGCTGGACCGGCTGCGGCTGACCAAGCCCCGTATCGACGGCATCGCCTCGGGATTGCGGCAGGTGGCCGGGCTGCCCGACCCCGTCGGTGTGGTGGTGCGCGGCTCGACCCTGCCCAACGGGCTGGAGATCAAGCAGGTGCGCGTGCCGCTCGGCGTGGTCGGAATGGTGTACGAGGCCCGGCCGAACGTCACCGTCGACGCGTTCGGGCTCGCGCTCAAATCCGGCAACGCCGCCCTGCTGCGCGGCTCGTCCTCGGCGGCCCGGTCGAATGCCGCCCTCGTGGCCGTGCTGCGCGAATCGCTCGCCGCGCAGGATATCCCGGCCGACGCCGTGCAGTTGCTGCCGAGCGAGGACCGTTCCAGCGTCACCCATCTGATCCAGGCCCGCGGCTTGGTCGACGTGGTCATTCCGCGCGGTGGCGCCGGGTTGATCAACGCGGTCGTGCGCGACGCGCAGGTGCCCACCATCGAGACCGGCACCGGCAACTGCCACGTCTACGTGCACGCCGCCGCCGATCTCGACATGGCCGAGCAGATCCTGATCAACGCCAAGACTCGCCGTCCCAGCGTGTGCAACGCGGCCGAGACCGTGCTGATCGACGCCGCGATCGCGGATACCGCGCTGCCGCGGCTCACCGCGGCCTTGGAGCGGCACGGCGTCACCATCCACGGTGACCTGCCGGGCCAGGTCCCGGCCTCCGACGCCGATTGGGGCGAGGAGTACCTCACCCTGGACATCGCGCTCAAAGTGGTCGACGGCCTGGACGCGGCAGTGGAGCACATCGAAACCTGGGGCACCGGTCACACCGAGGCGATCGTCACCGGTGATCTCGCCGCGGCGCGCGAGTTCACCGGCCGTGTCGACGCCGCCGCCGTGATGGTCAACGCCTCCACCGCGTTCACCGACGGCGAGCAGTTCGGCTTCGGCGCCGAGATCGGCATCTCCACCCAGAAGCTGCACGCGCGCGGCCCGATGGCCCTGCCGGAATTGACCTCCACCAAGTGGATCGTCTGGGGCGAAGGACAGATCCGGCCCGTCTGAGCCGCGAGCGTGGGCGTGAACGATGCCGAGTCGGCGTCGTCGCCGCGCTGCCGTAGCGTGGGGATGGTCGGAAGAAAGGTGCCGGGTGGTGTCGGAGAGCGCAGTACAGGAACCGGTCTTCTCGTCGGTGGAAGACGTGGTCGAACGGTTGGCGAGCACGGGCTACCTGGCGGACAAGGCCACCGCCACCTCGGTGTTCCTCGCCGACCGCTTGGGCAAGCCGCTGCTGATCGAGGGACCGGCGGGTGTGGGCAAGACCGAGCTGGCGCGCGCGGTCGCGCAGACTTCGGGCGCCGAGCTGGTGCGGTTGCAGTGCTATGAGGGCGTCGATGAGGCCCGCGCGCTGTACGAGTGGAACCACGCCAAGCAGATTCTGCGCATCCAGGCTTCCAGTGAGAACGACTGGGAGGAGACGAAGGCCGACGTCTTCACCGAGGAGTTCCTGCTCTCGCGCCCGCTGCTCACCGCGATCCGGCGCACCGACCCCACGGTGCTGCTGATCGACGAGACCGACAAGGCCGACGTCGAGATCGAGGGCCTGCTGCTCGAGGTGCTCAGTGATTTCGCGGTGACCGTGCCGGAACTGGGCACCATCACCGCCAGCCGCAAGCCGTTCGTGGTGTTGACCTCGAACGCCACCCGCGAGCTGTCCGAGGCGCTCAAGCGCCGCTGCCTGTACCTGCACCTGGATTTTCCCGACGAGGAGCTGGAGCGGCGCATCCTGGCCAGCCGGGTACCCGAGCTGTCGGCGGCGGTGGCCGCGCAGCTGGTGCGGATCGTGCACGTCCTGCGCGGGATGCAGTTGAAGAAGCTGCCCTCGGTGGCCGAGTCGATCGACTGGGGCCGGACCCTGCTCGCGCTCGGCTTGCGGGATCTGGACGACACGACCGTGCGCGCCACCCTCGGCGTGGTGCTCAAACACCAGAGCGACCACCAGCGCGCGCTGGCCGAACTGAAGCTGGCCTGAGCCATGGCGACCGGATCGGTCCCCCCGGATGTCGCGTCGCTGAGCGCGCCGCACGGGCTGGCGGGGCATCTGGTCGGCTTCGTGGAGGCGCTGCGAGCGCGGGGGATACCGGTCGGACCTTCGGAGACGGTAGATGCGGGCCGGGTGGTGACCGTGCTCGACCTGATGGACCGCGAGGTGCTGCGCGAAGGACTGGCCTGCGCACTGCTGCGGCGAACCACCCACCGGGCAACCTTCGACGGGCTGTTCGACCTGTGGTTCCCGGTCGCGCTCGGAGAACGCGCTCGCGCGGTGGACGAGGTCGAGATCCCGCACACGCCTGCCGGGCAGGTGGACATCCCCGCGCTGCGTGAGCTACTCGCCGAACTGCTGGCACAGGAGTCGGCGACCCCGCAGCTGGAGGCGCTGGCCGCGCAACTGGTCGAGCAACTCGGCCAGTACCAATCCGCCCGCGGTCCTTCGTTCTCGTCGTACCAGGCGCTGAAAGAGGTGCAGCCGCAGACGTTGCTGGCGAAGATCCTCGCGGGTATGGCCCTCGGACCGGATGCGAGCGAGTTCGACGCCGAAATCGCCCGGCGCGCCGCTCGGCAGCGCATCACCGGTTTCCGCGCGACCGTCGAAGCCGAGACGCGGCGGCGGGTCGCCGAACGGATCGGCCGCGAACGGGTGGCGACCTACGGAGTCGCCCGCCAAGCCGAGGACGTCGACTTCCTGCGCGCCTCGGAGGCCGAACTCACCGAGCTCAAGCGCAGTACCCAGCGGTTGGCCCGCATTCTGGCCGCGCGCCTGGCCGCACGGCGCAGGCACGCTCACCGCGGCGCCATCGATCTGCGCCGTACGTTGCGCGCGTCCATGTCGACCGGCGGGGTGCCCATTGCTCTCGTGCACCGCAAGCCGCGGCCGGGGCGCCCCGAACTGGTACTGCTGTGCGACGTCTCCGGTTCGGTGGCCGGCTTCAGCAGCTTCACGCTGTTGCTGGTGAGCGCGCTGCGCGAACAGTTCTCCCGGGTGCGTATCTTCGCCTTCGTCGACCAGATCGATGAGGTGACCCGATTCTTCGATCCGCACACCCAACTGGATCGGGCGATGGCCAGGATCTTCGGTGAGGCGAGCGTCGTCGGCCTGGACGGGCACTCCGACTACGGCAATGCGCTGGCCGGGTTCGCCAGGGATTTCCCGGACGCCGTCACGAGCCGCAGTTCGCTGCTGATCCTCGGCGACGCACGCACGAACTACCGTGATCCCGAGCTGAACACTTTGCGGTCGCTGGTCGGGGTCGCCAAGCACGCGCACTGGCTCAATCCGGAACCGCGCAATCAGTGGGGCTCCGGCGATTCCGCCGCGGACAAGTACCGCGAGGTGATCGAGATGCACGAATGCCGCTCGGCCAAACAGCTCACCGCGGTCGTCTCGCGGCTGCTGCCGGTGTAGGAGACGAGCATGGACGACGCCGCGCTGCTGCGCTATTGCCTGGCCAAGCCGGGCGCCTGGCAGGACGAGCCGTGGGAGGGCGACGTCGTCGCCAAGGTCGGCGACAAGATCTTCGCGTTCCTCGGCGCGACGTCGGTCGGCGTGAAATGTGGACGGACCCGCGAAGAGGCCGACGAACTGGTCCGGGTGTACCCGCAGGACGTGGCGGCGTCGGCCTACATCGGACGGTACGGCTGGAACGTCGTCCAGCTCGGCGGCGCCGTTCCGGACGACGAACTCTACGAGCTCGTCGACCTCTCCTACGAGGCCGTCGTGAGCAAGCTGCCGAAGAGCAAGCGCCCCAGCGCCGGACCGGAAAGCGTTCGTTAAGGGAACCTTTGGCGCGCGCCGACAAGATCGGCGGCCATGGTGAACAGTACGCCCAACGGTCCGGCGGCGGTGCACGACAACTATTCGTTCCAGGTCGACCTGCGCGGGATCGTCGATCTGCTCTCTCATCACCTCTACTCGAGTCCGCGGGTCTATCTGCGCGAGCTGCTGCAGAATGCCGTCGACGCGGTCACCGCGCGCGCCCGGCTGGATTCGGGCGCGCCCACCGCGATACGGCTCACCCTGGACGAGTCCGGCCTGCGCGTCAGTGATCCCGGCATCGGTTTGACCGAGACCGACGTCCACCGGTTCCTCGCCACCATCGGCCGCTCGTCCAAACGCGACGAGATCGAGGGCGCACGACGAGAGTTCCTCGGACAGTTCGGCATCGGACTGCTGGCTTGCTTCACGGTCGCCGAGACCATCCGGGTGGTCACCCGATCGGCCACCGACACGACCGCACCGCCTGTCGAGTGGTCGGCCTCCGCCGACGGCACGTACTCGGTGCGCTCGCTCCATCCGGGCGACCACGCCGAGCCGGGCACCACGGTGTGGCTCACTCCCCGCGGGGGAGCGCGGGCGTGGTTCCAGCCGCAACGGGTGATCGATCTGGCCCGTGAATTCGGCTCGCTGCTGCCCTATGCGGTGACGGTGGAGTCGGACGGCGTCGTGACGACGATCACCGACGGAGTTCCGGTCTGGCGGCGCGCGTATCCGACGGCGGGCGAGCGCAGGGCCGCTCTGCTCGAATACGGTCACCGGAGGCTGGGCTTCCAGCCGCTCGATGTGATCGACCTCGATGCCGGGGCTGCCGGGGTCAGCGGCGTGGCCTATGTGCTGTCCCAGCCGGGGAACCCGTCGGAGAGCAGCGCGCATCGGGTGTACCTGAAAGGAATGTTGCTCGGCGACGCGGTGCGCGGCGTGCTGCCGGACTGGGCGTTCTTCGTGCGCTGTGTGATCGACACCGACACGCTGCGGCCCACCGCGTCGCGGGAGGCGCTCTACGAGGACGAGCGGCTGGCCGTCGTCCGCGAGGTGCTCGGCGATCGGATCCGGGACTGGCTCACCGAGATCGCCGCCGAACAACCGCAGCGACTGGCCGCGTTCCTGTCGGTGCACGCACTCGGGGTCAAGGCGATGGCGGGCCATTCGGTCGACCTGCTGCGCATCATGCTGCCCCATCTGAGTTTCGAGACCACAGACGGGCGCGTGCCGCTCACCGAGTTCGCCCGCAATCACCGCACCGTGCGAGTGACCTCCACAGTCGAGGAGTTCCGCCAGGTGGCCTCTACCGCCGCGGCGCAGGGCATCGGCGTCGTCAACGGCGGCTACGCCTACGACCGCGAGCTGATCATGCAGCTGCCCCGGTTGCTGGCGGGCGTCGAAGTGGTCGAACTGGACGCCGACGCGATCACCGCGGCACTCGACCCGGTCGACCCGGACGACGAATTGGCGCTGGCCCGGGTACTCGCGCTGGCGCGCACCACGCTCGATCCGCTCTCTTGCGACGTGATCGTGCGAGCCTTCCATCCGGTCTCGGTGCCCGCGCTCTACCTCGACGGGCGCGCCGCCCGCAACGAACGGGCCAGGGCGCAGACGGCCGAGGACGCCGACGAACTGTGGACCGAGATCCTCGGCGCACTGGCGATCACCGCGCCGCGTGCGCAGCTCGTGCTCAACCACCGCAGCCCGATCGTGCGCAGGCTGGCCCGTATCGGTGACTCGGGCTTCCTGAAGACGGCGGTGGAATCGCTGTACGGCCAAGCCTTGCTGATGACCCACCGTCCGCTCAGCGCCGCGGATACGGCATTGCTCAACCGCGCCTTCGGCGAATTCCTCGGTTGGGCCACCCAGCGTGCCGCCGACCGCGGCGAAGAGACGGAGTGAGCATGGACGCCACCGAGATCAACGCGGCGCTGGGACAGGTCTACGCGCTGCCGCACGGCCGGACTCGGACCGAGCGGCTGGAAACATTGGCCGCGGCCGCGAAATCGGGAGCCGATCGCGCGCTCGAAGGCAGGGTGCTGCTGGAACTGGCGCAGTCCTACACCTACGCGGGCGAGCGCGATCTGGTGCCTGTCGCATACGGCAGGTTGCTGCGCATCTACGACGATCACCCCGCCGAGCTGGGCTCCATGACGCACTCGGTGCACTGGTACCTGAAATGGATGACCTGGGGAATGGTCGACAACCCGTCGATACCGTTGTCCACGATCGACCACTGGTTCGACGAGTTGGACAGCAGATATCGGCAGCGCGGCTACAGTCCGCGCCCGGTGCTGGCGCTGCGCTCCGAACTCGCGCGCAAGATCGGTGACAGCGCGGCCGCCGCCGCGTGGCTGGAAGCGGCGATGGCCGCTCCGCGCGACAGCATGTCCGACTGTGACGCCTGCGAACGCAGCGAGTGGGGCGTGACGAGCGTGCATTGCGGCGACGACGAGGGCGGGCTGGCGCACTGGCAACCCGTGCTCGACGGCGACCGGACCTGCGCCGAAGAACCGCACCGCGTGCTGGCCGAGGCCTTGCTTCCACTGGTGCGCACCGGTCGCGCCGCCGCCGCGCGCGGCGCCCACCTGACCGGGTACCCGCTGGTCCGGCACACCGAGGACCTCCGTCCCTCGGTGGCGCTGCACGTCGAATTCTGCGCGTTGACCGGTAACGAAGCGCGCGGGCTGGAGATCCTCGCCGAACACGCGAGCTGGCTGACCGATTCCGGCGCCGACGCGGGCGCGCGGCTGGCGTTCGCGACCGGCGTGTGCGTGCTGCTGCGCAGATTGGTGACGTTGCGGCTGGGCGACCTTCGCCTGGCGGGCGCGACGGTGGAGTCGGTGCGCGCGGATCTGGAAGTCGAGATCGGCGCGCTGTGCGCCCGCTACGACGCTCGCAACGGCAACGGCGCGGTCAGCTTGCGCACGGCCGCCCGGCTCGCCGCCGAGCCGCTGCTGGACCGGCTGCCACTCGGTTTGCGCAGCACACTGCCGCGCGCGGGACGCGGTCCCGGCAGCGTCGCGTCGGGCGACGACTTCTCCGGCGACCGGGCCGCGGAGGTGCGCAAGCTGTCCGAACTCGCCGCCGCCCGGCTCGCCGATACGCCCGAGGAGGCGGAAGCGCATCTGCGGGAAGCGCTCGCGCTCGGGACACCGGTACTGACCATGCAGGAGGCCGCCCGGTTGGGCGCGCAGCTGGTCATCGCCATCGCGAGCCAACCGGACCGTGAGCTCGATCTGGCCGACGCCGCGGTGCGCGCCGCCGCCCGCTGGGAGGGGCTGTCCGAACCGGACGTGCTGCATCACACCCTCGTCGCCGCGCGCGCGTTCCACCGCGCCGAGCGCCACGGCGAGGCCGTTGCCTTGTTCGAACAGGCTCTGGTCAGCGGCGCGCTCCCGTACCCGTCCGGCGAGCTGGCGGTGGTGCGCGCGCAGTTCGGCCGATCCCTGAACGCGCTGGACCGCCACCGCGACGCCGCGCGCCAATTTCTCGAAGGAGCACGGCTCGTCGAGCACGATCCGGAACGGACGCGTCTGCACGCCGACCTCGCCTCGTCGGCCGCCACCGCGCTCGAGTACTGCGGGCAGGAAGCGGAAGCCGTGGCGGCCTATCACCGCGCCGCCGAGCTGTGGGCCGGGCTGGGTGCGGTGGCGCAGCGGGCGCGGTGCCTGCGGTCGGCGGCCTGGCTCCAAGTGTTCCGCGAAGCCGATCCCCAACTGTGGCTCACATCGATGCGGGCGCTGACCAGCGAACTGGCCGAGTCGGCCGAACAGTCGGCCGAGGCGGCCGGGGAACTCGCGCACACCCGCGCTCAGCTGGCTCGAATGCTGCAGATCGGCGGCATCACCGAAACCACCGCCTGAGACGCCACCGGATACGCGGAGGGCTGGAGTGCGGGCGGGCGTCCCCAGTCGGGGGTCCGCCCGCTGACCGGCCCGTGGGGGCCGCACGCTACCCGTTAAGCTCGGCAGTCATGCACGAGACAGGTCGGCGCGGCCGCAAGCTCGGGGTGATGGGCGGCACGTTCGACCCCATCCACCACGGGCACCTGGTCGCCGCCAGCGAGGTCGCTCACCGGTTCGACCTGGACGAAGTGATCTTCGTCCCCACCGGACAGCCCTGGCAGAAGGCGCACGAGCAGGTCAGCCCGGCCGAGGACCGGTACCTGATGACCGTCATCGCCACCGCCTCCAACCCGCGATTCTCGGTCAGCCGCGCGGACATCGACCGCGGCAAGGTCACCTACACCGTGGACACGCTGCGGGAGATGCAATCGAAGTATCCCGGCGCCGAGCTGTACTTCATCACCGGTGCGGACGCGTTGGCCAGCATCCTCACATGGCAGGATTGGGCGGAACTGTTCGAACTGGCGAAGTTCGTCGGGGTGAGCCGTCCGGGGTACGAGCTGAACACCGATCATCTCGAGGAGCATCTGCGGGATCTTCCGGCCGATGCGGTGACCATGATCGAGATCCCGGCGCTGGCGATCTCGTCGAGCGAATGCCGTCGCCGCGCCGCCGAGAACCGGCCGGTGTGGTACCTCGTCCCCGACGGCGTGGTGCAGTACATATCGAAGCGGCACCTGTATGTGCCCGGAGCAGCGGAAGGTAGCTGAGCGTGAGCGAGCGCAGCGAGGTGCGGGCATGACCGCGACCGCGGAGTCGGTGGAGATCGCGCAGGTCGCCGCGCGGGCCGCCGACGAGAAACTGGCGTCCGACGTGGTGGTGCTCGACGTGTCCGAGCAGTTGGTGATCACCGACTGCTTCGTGATCGCCTCCGCACCCAACGAACGTCAGGTGAACGCCATCGTCGACAACGTGGAGGAGAAGCTCCGCGCGGCCGGGCACAAGCCGGTGCGGCGCGAGGGCACCCGCGAAGGCCGCTGGGCGCTGCTGGACTACGTCGACGTCGTCGTGCACATCCAGCACAACGACGAGCGCAATTTCTATGCGCTGGAACGTTTGTGGAAGGACTGCCCGGTCGTGCCGGTCGCGGGCATCACCGGGGCCGCGCCGGACAAGCGCGCCGCTGCGACGGAGGACGAGGCGCGATCGTGAGCAGACATGCCGGCGTGCGCACCCTGATCCTCCTGCGCCACGGGCAAACCGAATGGAACGCTGCCGACCGTATGCAAGGCCAGATCGATACCGATCTCACCGAACTCGGTCGCAGACAGGCCAAAGAGGCTGCGCGGGAGCTGGTTTCGCGTAACGCCATCGCGATCCACTCCTCGGATCTGCGCCGGGCCTTCGACACCGCGACGGCACTGGCCGAGCACACCGGGCTCACCGTGGTCCCCGACGCGCGGCTGCGGGAGACCAATCTCGGTGATTGGGAGGGGCTGACCCATCTGGAGGTCGACGCCGACTACCCGGGCGCGCGCATGGCATGGCGGCTGGACGCGCGCTACACCCCGCCCAACGGGGAGAGCAAACTCGAGGTCGGCGCGCGGTCGCTGCCGGTCGTACGGGAGTTGCTGGTCGGGCGGCAGGATTGGCCCGGCCGGACTATCATCCTGGTGGCGCACGGCGGGCTGATCGCCGCCCTCACGGCCGCGCTGCTGGACCTGCCGCCGCAGAACTGGCCGATCCTGGGCGGATTGGCCAACACCAGCTGGGTGCAGCTCAGCAGTCACGGCCCGAGCATCGAACAGCCCGGCTGGCGTCTGGATGTGTGGAACGCGGCGGCGAAGGTAGCACCGGATGTCCTCTGAAGACCCGATCAGATCGGTCCCGGACGAACTGTTCCGTAAGGTGTCGGCGAGACCTGAGCGGCAGTTGCCGGACGCCTTGTTCGGCGGTCCGCCACCGGCGCCTCGCGAACCCGAGGCAACGTCCGAGCGGCCGTCGGGCGCGGAATCGGGCGGCGCGTCCGAGCCCGCCGAGGGATCCGACGCGGAGGATGACGGATCGGTCGCCGCAGTAGGCGTTCTCGTCACCGAATCGGAGCCGCAAGCGCACGCCGGCAGCGTTATCGCGCCAGCCGTCGGTCAGGATTCCGCTTCGGAGCCGACCGCCGAATTCGTGGGTGGGCTCGATGAATCGGTCACTGCGGTCGATGCCGTGGATGCGGTCGAAGCAGTCGAAGCCGTCGATGCGGCCGAAGCCGCCGGATCGCCAGTGTCCACCGGAGCGGTCGGCGGTCCCGCCGTCACAAACGCACCCGCCGACTCCGGCGCAGCCGAACTCCACCCCGCTGTAGTGATTGTCGCCGAGTCCGTCTCTCCCGCTCCGGAATCCGCTGCGGAAGTCGCCATCGAGTCGCGGCCGCGAGCGCTCACCGCCATCGAGGACGCTGTCACTCAGGACGACGCCGACGAGCGAGTCGCCGAGCCGGCGAAATCCGCCGAAGGGCCCGCCGAGGCCCGGGAAGCCGCACGCCCGGTACTGCTGGTGATCGCCGACTCCCTCTCCTACTTCGGACCCAAGGGCGGACTGCCCGCCGACCATCCGCGCATCTGGCCTAACCTGGTTGCCGCCGAGCTGGATTGGGACGTCGAATTGGTCGGCCGGATCGGCTGGACCTGCCGTGACGCCTACTGGGCGCTGATCGGCGATCCCCGCGTGTGGGCCGCGGTGCCGCGCGCGGGCGCGGTGGTCTTCGCCGTCGGCGGCATGGACACGCTGCCCTCGCCGCTGCCCACCGCGCTGCGCGAACTGATCCGGTATGTGCGCCCGCCCGCCCTGCGCCGTGTCGTCCGCGCCACCTACAACTGGTTGCAACCGAAGCTGTCGAAACTCGGCAGGCCCGTGGCGCTTCCGCCGAAGGTCAGCGTCGACTACCTGGAGCAGTCCCGCACCGCCCTGGCCCAGCTGCGCCCCGACCTGCCCGTCGTCGCGGTGCTGCCGTCGGTGCACGACTGCGCGGCCTACGGTCGCGTGCACTCCGGCAGGCCGCGTGCGGTCGAGGCGCTGCGCGCCTGGTCGGGGCGGACCTCGGTGCCGCTGGTCGACCTGGGTGAAGCGGTGCGCGACAACATCTTCTCCGGCGAGGCGAACCCGGACGGCATCCACTGGGGCTGGGATGGTCACGCGGCGGTGGCCAACGCGATGGTCAAGACCTTGCAGGAGGTTCGGTAGTCCGTGGCAGTCGTGATCGTCACCGATTCGTCCGCCAGCCTCCCTGCCGAACATCTCGACGAGCTGGATATCGCTGTCGTCCCCCTGCATGTCCTGGTCGGCGACCGGGCGATGCGAGAAGGCGTCGACCCGGTCGACATCGACTATGCCTCCGACACCGTGACCACTTCGGCCGCCTCACCCGGCGAGCTGCGCGCGGTCTACGAGCTTGCCTGGGAACGCAGTGGCGGCGACGGCGTTGTGGCGGTGCATATTTCCCGTCGGCTGTCCGGGACATGGGAGGCCGGCAGGCAGGCCGTGCGCGACATGGACGCCGCCGACCGCGTCCGCCTGGTCGACTCGCTGGGGGCCGGGCTGGCCACCGGGCTGCCGGCGCTGGCCGCCGCGCGGCGCGCCGAGGACGGGGCGCCGCTGGACGCGGTCTACGACACGGCGGTCGCCGCCGCCGCGCGCGCCCGCACGTTCATCCTGGTCAATCGCACCGAGCAGTTGCGCCGCGGCGGCAGGCTCTCGTCCGCGGCGACATTCTTCGGCAGCGAGCTGGTCACCAAGCCGCTGTTGCACATGGTCGAAGGGCGGCTGGAGCTGCGCGAGAAGGTCCGGACGCGCTCCAAGGCCTACACGAAACTCGTCGCCGCGGCGGTCGACGTGGCCGGTGCGGACGGCGCCGCCGTGGCCGTGCAACACCTCGGCGCCGAGGACGCCGCACACACCGTCGCGGGCCAGCTACGCGAACGCATTCCCGGAATCGAGGAACTCATCGTCGCCGAGTTCGGGCCGTCGCTGGCGGTGCACCTCGGAATGGGAGCGCTCGGCGTGCTCGTCGTCCCGGGCGGGTGTCGCTGAGCGTTCCGGATTCCCCGCTCGGGCAACAATCTCGGTGATCTGAATCCGAGCGCTGTCCCGGGACACGCGGCTAGCGTCGGGTCATGAGTTCCGCCAAGCCGCCGGTTCGTCCGCCGCTGACCGTGACCGCGGTGGACTGGGAGCATCCGGACGCGGTGACGTTGCGCGCGGAGATGGCCGCCGAGGTCGGGCCGCGCTACGCCTACTTGGCAAGGCAGTTGCGCACCAATCCGAATGCCGTCGATCCCGTCACCGTGCACCGCACCTTCGTGGCGTACTCGGACGGTCCGGCCGGCCACGCCGCCCTGCGATGGAACGCGGAGGACCTCGAGGTGAAGCGGATGTTCGTCCGCCCCGCGCACCGCGGTTCGGGCGCCGCGGCGCTGCTGCTGGCCGCCGCCGAGGATGCCGCCCGCCTGGCCGGACGCCCCCGATTGATTCTGCAGACCGGTCACCTGCAACCGGAGGCTGTTCGCTTCTACGAACGCAGCGGCTACCACCGTATTCCGATCTTCTCGCCGTACGAGGTGCTGCCGCTTTCGAATTGCTTCGCCAAGGAACTCTGAGGCGGCGGCTCAGGCCCTCGCGGCGCGGGCGTGCGAATGCGTCTGCGAAGTAGACGGCGTGTCCGGATGAAGGCGTCAGCCGATCGAGGGGTGGGTTGTGCACAGCCCGGTGGTTGTCAACAGACCTGTCGAATTGCCTGGTGAGGACATCGTTTTCGCCGTGTGGTCGCACTACCGTCGCCGCCATGTCACGACAGGACGAACGCGACCGGGTACGACTGCGATTGGGTGAGCTGACCGCCCGGGTCGGCGCGAGCAGAACGGCCGGTGTGGGCGCTGCAGCGGCCGGGGCAGGGACGGAGCGCGAACCGTCCGGGTGGAGTACGGCGCGCTCCTCGAGCGGAGAGCCCGCGCGAAAGACCGGGCAGCTGGATCGTGCCGGTCTCGCGACTCCCACCCGGGGCACGGTTGCCACCACACCACGCGGCGGGCGGTCAGGCGCGAGTGCACGACCGTCGCCCTCCAGCGAAAGTGATTCGCGCTCTGCGATGGTCGAATCGATATCGAATGGCACGTCACATGTCGCGCCTGCTGCTCGGATGGCCGCAGAAGCCGGGCCCGCGTCCCTGGACGCCGGGACATCGGTGAACTTCGACGCGACCGGTTCCGATGGCGACGACGAACACCGATCGGCACGGGAAGGCAGCTCCTCTCAGGGGGCTACGCGGATGGGTGAACCACGACCCGACGATCGTTCGGCCGGGGAGGGAAAGTGGGGTCTCCTGCGGCTGCCCGACGACCCGACTCCCGACCGGGTAGGCGAAGACGATGTCGGTCGCGTACGGTCTCCCGGCTGGCTCGAGGAACCGGCAACCGGACCAGATCGGCGGCATCGGCTTGTGCCCGAACGATTCCGAGGCATCCGACTCGATCCGGGGCGCCGTGGGGTGCGTACGCTCGGGCTCGTCGGGCTCGCCGCGATGGTGATCGCCGGGGTGATCGTGTTCCTCGAGCGCCCGATCGCACACCCGGTGACGCCGTTGCCGATTCGGCAGACCGCTGCCTTCGAAACACCTGCTGCGGCTGCGTCGGTGAGCGCGGTCCGGGCTCCGACCGGAGGCGTCGAACCCGGTCCGCCGACAGCCGAGCTGGTCGTCAGTGTCGTCGGCTTGGTCCAGCGCACCGGTCTTGTCCGCCTCCCCGAGGGATCGCGCGTCGCCGATGCGCTCGCCGCGGCCGGCGGCCCGAGCGAAGGCGCCGACACCAGCGGTCTGAATCTGGCCCAGCGCTTGTCGGATGGGGATCAGGTGCTGGTCGGTCCGGCCGTGCCGAATTCCGCCGCGCCGCACCAGAGCAGCAGCACGATCGGTGTGGGCGGGCGTCCGTCCTCCGGTTCCGCCGCCACCTCGGGTCGTCCCTCGTCTTCGGGGGGCCGGATCGACCTCAATACGGCCTCTGAGGCCGAACTCGATGCTCTTCCCGGTGTCGGGCCGGTCACCGCACGCGCCATCGTCAGCTGGCGTACGACCAATGGCCGCTTCAGCTCCGTGGAGCAACTGGGTGAGGTAGACGGCATCGGCCCGGCCCGGCTGGCCCGATTGCGTGATCTGGTGCGGGTATGAATCCCGGCGGCTTGCTCGAAGTGGTTCGCCGGACGCTGGGATCGCCTGCGGGATCGTCGGAGACCGGCACGACCGCTCGGGCCGATGGAGGTCGCAAGGAGGGCGGTGCGACGGAAGAGCCCGGCGCCGCCCACGTGCTGGACGCTCGCTTGCTACCCGCCGCGTTGTGCTGCTGGGGCGCCACCATCGTCGCGCTCACGGCGGGGTGGCGGGCCGGGACGGTACTGGCGGCCACGTTGACGATGACGGCTATCGGATTGTGGGTACTGCTGCTGTGGGCCATCGCGCACCGCGGCGAACGGTGGCGATCGGTAGCGGTGGTGGCGCTCGCGGCCGTGATCCTCGGTGCCGCGTTCGCCGCCGCGGCGGCCTGGCGGGAACATCGAGGGGCGACGCATCCGCTGCGGGCGGCGGCGGGGCAATCGCTGCGCGTGGTGGTCACGCCGACGGACGACCCGAAACCGCTGCGCGTCAGGGTGCCCGGCGCGAATCGGCAGTGGGTGCTCCGGGCGGATCTGCGCGAGTGCCGGCGCGGCGGCGTGACCGTCCGCGCGGGTGGCGCGGTGGTGATCCTGGCTTCCGGACCGGAGTGGGCCGATCTGTCGCCGGGCGGGCCGGTCGAGTTCCGGGCCCGGGTCGATCAGCCGCGCCGACCCGATCTCACCGTCGTGACGCTGCATGCGCTGGGCGCGCCCGTTGCCGCCGGGCCGCTGCCGTGGTGGCAGCGCGTCGCGAACTCGGTGCGCGCCGATTTCGCCGTATCGGCCGCGCGGGCGCTGCCGCCCGACTCCGCGGGCCTGTTGCCCGCGCTCGTCGTCGGTGACACCTCGGCGCTGCCCGAACAGGTGCGCGAGGACTTCGAGATCGCCGGGCTGCAGCACCTTACAGTGGTCAGCGGCGCGAATTGCACCATCGTGCTTTCCGTCGTGTTGTTCGTGGTGCGCCTGCTGACGCTCGGTCCGCGTGCCGCGGCGGCTGTCGCGGCGGCGACGCTGCTCATGTTCGTCGTCGTCGCGCGGCCGGACCCGAGCGTGCTGCGAGCCGGTGCGATGGGTGCGATCACCCTGCTCGCGGTGCTCACGGGTCGCCGTAAACAGGCGCTGCCCGCGCTGTGCGCGGCGATCATCGCGCTACTGGCTCTGTGGCCCGCGCTCGCCGTCAACGCGGGGTTCGCGCTGTCGGTCGTCGCGACGGGCGGCCTGATCCTGCTGGCGCCGAGCTGGGCCGACTGGTTGCGTGCCAGGGGATGGTGGCGGATGCCCGCCGAGATAGTCGCCGTGTCTGCAGGGGCGTTCGTGGTCACGACACCGATCCTGATCGCGCTCACCGGAAGGCTCAGCCTGGTCGCGGTACTGGCCAATGTTCTCGTGGCCCCGGTCGTCGCGCCGATCACCGTCATAGGAGCAGGTGGCGCGGTGCTGGCGAGTTTATGGTCGCCCCTCGCCGAGTTGATCCTGCGCTGCGCCGCGCCGCCGCTGTGGTGGTTGCTGTGGGTGGCCGGGTACGCGGCCGCGCTGCCCGGCGCGACCGTCACTGTGCCGGGTGGCCTGGCGGGAGGGCTGATCGCGAGTGTCGTCGTGGCGGTCGCGATCGCGGCATTGCGTGCCCGGGCAGTGCGGCGAGTCGCCGCCGCGCTGGTGCTCGGCGTCGCGGTGATCCTGGTCCCGGTGCGGCTCTGGCATCCGGGCTGGCCGCCGAGCGGCTGGGTCCTCGCGGCGTGCGATGTCGGCCAAGGCGACGGCCTGGCCGTGCCGGCCGGTCCCGGCGCCGCCGTCGTCATCGATGTCGGGCCGGACCCGCGCCCGATCCGGACCTGTCTGGACCGGTTGCGCATCAAACGCATCCCGCTGCTGATCCTCACCCATCCGCATGCGGATCACATCGGCGGGCTCACCGGCGCGCTACACGGTCGCGCGGTCGACGCGATAGCGGTCGGCATCCAGGAACTCGAGGCGCTTCCACCACCTGGTCGACCCGAACCTGCTGGGCTTACTCCCGAAGCCGGCCTCCGCTGCGGTCACGGCCCGATCGTCACACCGGCCGCGAACAATACCGGTGCTGCCAGAATGCCCAAGGCCTGCGGTGCGACCGAAGGCGGAAGCGGCCGGGCAGCGCGGCCATCCGGCGACGCGCGTGATCCTGTCTCGGGGCTCGAGCAGGTCGCGGCCGTCGCCGCAGACGCGGGCGTGCCGCTGCTGGGATTGTCGGCCGGACACGTGCTCAGTTTCGGGCGGATCGAATTCGAAGTGCTCGCGCCGGCCCGGAACGGTCCGCGGCCGGTCCGGGGAGCCGAAACGGAGGACGCCAACGACCGTTCGGTGGTCGTCACCGCCCGCACGCCCGGGGGCCGGATCCTGCTCACCGGGGACATCGAGGCGCAGGCCCAGCGGGCCCTGATGCATGCCGGGATTCCCCTCCGAGCGGACATTCTCAAACTGCCGCACCACGGCTCACGGACCACCACAAGAGCATTTCTCGACGCGGTGCGTCCCCGACTGGTACTGGTCACTGTCGGCGCAGGCAACACCTTCGGACACCCGCACCCCGGCGTTCTCGCCGACTTGGCCGATCTCGGGGCGACCGTGGCCAGGACGGATCGGCAAGGCGACATCGTGGTATCCGGCAGTGCTGAACACCTCCGCGTGACGAGTTCACGCTGACCCCGCGGACGTACGGGCGAAGTGCCGCTGCGTTCCACTCGATCCGGTTCGAGGGACCAGCCCCTGATCACCAACGGTGGATGAGAGGAGCACTGCCATTTCGTGTGCGGCCGAGTCTTCCGGTCGGCGTCGCGCGTGTCACGGCACGGTGCCGGGCCGA
Source organism: Nocardia asteroides (assembly GCA_019930625.1). NCBI lineage: Bacteria > Bacillati > Actinomycetota > Actinomycetes > Mycobacteriales > Nocardiaceae > Nocardia > Nocardia asteroides. The sequence continues at coordinate 171,723 of CP082844.1, read as the reverse complement.
GTCGGGGTGTCGGTCGGGAACCGTAGGATCGGGCTGTGGATGAGCGCGGCGAGTGGAGCAACGGGGCACGCCTGTCGGGCACGACGCCCTCCGGCAGCGGGGAGACGTCGGCGTGAGCGAGCGACCAGCGCCGGTGCATTTGATGCTCGGGGAAGAAGAGCTGCTGATCGAGCGCGCGGTGGGCGCGCTGACCGCGCAGATACGGGCGCTGGCCCCGGATCCCGACGCGGTGCCGGTCGATCGATTGCGAGCGGGTGACGCGAGTACCGCGGAGCTGGCGGAACTGCTGAGCCCGTCGCTGTTCGCCGAGGACCGGGTGATCGTCCTCGAGGCGGCGGCCGAGGCGGGTAAGGACGCGGTCGCGGTGATCACCGAGGCGGTACAGAGCCCGCCGGAGGGCGTCGTGCTGGTCGTTCTGCACTCCGGCGGCGGACGGGCCAAAACGCTCGTGCCCGCCTTGCAGAAGGCAGGCGCCGTCACCCACGACTGCGCCAAGCTGACCAAAGCCGCCGAGCGAGTCGAGTTCGTGCGCGGCGAGTTTCGCAACGCCGGGGTGCGGGTGTCCGGCGAGGTCGTCCAGGTGATGCTGGAGGCGGTGGGCTCGGATCTGCGTGAGCTGGCGGCGGCGTGCGGGCAGCTGGCCGCGGACACCGGCGGGAAGATCGACGTTGCGGCCGTGCGTCGCTACTACTCCGGCAAGGCCGAGGTCTCCGGATTCGACGTCGCCGAACTCGCGGTGGCGGGAGATCGCCCCGGTGCGATGGAGGCGCTGCGCTGGGCGAACGACCGCGGCGTGCCGCACGTCCTGCTGGCCGACGCGCTCGCCGACTCGGTGCACACCATCGCCCGCGTCGGCTCGGCCGGGCGCGGTGACCCGTTCAAGCTGGCGCAACAGCTCGGCATGCCGCCGTGGAAGGTGAAGAAGGCACAAGCGCAGGCTCGGAATTGGACCCAGGCGACCATCGGATCGGCCCTTCAGGTGGTCGCGACCCTCAACGCCGACGTGAAGGGCGGCGCCGCCGACGCGGGCTACGCTCTGGAACACGCTCTCACCCAGATACTGGACCTGCACGGCGCGGGCTGATCGAGCCGCATCGCCCACACCGCACGTATCGCGAATGTCAGCGCAGCACGCGCGGCGTCGTGCGGTGAGGCAGGTCGCCGTAGCCGAACGTTCGATGCGGCGGCGAACGTCGCGATCGAGCCCGCGCAGTAGTGGCCGCCCGTCGTGTCCCAGCTCGGCTCGGAACTCGCTGCCTACTGTACGGCGCTTGCCAGGAGTCGAGGGCTCCCTCGAAGGCCGCCCGGAGGCACCGAGCACGCGAGCTCAAAACGCACCGGCGAGGCGTTCCACACCTTTCCCCGTCAACCCGGCGAGCCCGGCCACGCGACCGGTTGCCACGAGCAGCAGATCGCTCAGCGGTCCGCTGACCTCCTCCGTTCCGGTGCCTGCCGACCAATCCGCATCGATGGCCAGCAGGCGCACACCGCGCAGGCGCTTCTCGCTGCCGTAGAAGGGGCTGCGCAGGAGGTGCTCCAGTGCGACGACGGCCTGCTCGGTGGGCACGGCGCGCCGCCGACCGAGCGGACGGGCGATGTCTTGTCCGTGAATCATGGTGTCCACCAATGGATCCAGTGGCCCCGCCCCAGGCGCCCGCCGAGTCCACGCGGCGCCTTCTCGCAGTTGCGCGATCAGCTCCGCGGGGGAATAGCGGCTCGCGCGATCGCGCGCCATCCGCTCCGTCATCCGGTTCCAGTTGCCTCGCGCCCGGATGATGCCCACGAGCGTCGCACCGAGAGTGACCCGGTTGGACAGAGTGAGGTGAGCCGCGACGTCGTGCACGGTCCAGCCGGGACACAGGGAGTCGGCGCCCCACTCGTGCTCGTCCAGGTCATCGAGGAAGTCTGCGAGACCGAGCCGTTCGGCGCGCGTCCACATCGTGATCTGGTCCAGGTTCATCGTCACTCTCCGTGGTCGGTGCTGTCACGGATGCAGACGGTGAAGGAAGTCGAAACTCATCGAACGCGTCCTTCGATCTTCAGGTCGCCGAAGGTGACATTCCGGACCATCGGGCGGGTGAGGAACTCGTGCGGGAAGCCGAGGTCCACGGCGCTGGCCTGTTCGAGCCGAGCGAGCTGGGCCGGGTCGAACTCCACCTCGAGCGCGCCGAGATTGTCCTCCAGCTGCGCCGCGGTGCGCGCGCCGATGATCGGCGAGGTGACCGCCGGATCGCGCAGCGTCCAGGCCAGCGCGACCTGCGAGGGCATCTTGCCGATTTCGGCCGCGACCTGCTGAACGATGTCGGCGATGGCGAGACCGCGTTCGGTGAGCGAGCCGTTGGCGGCGGCCACGTTCTTGCGGCTGCCCTCGGGCGAACCATTGACCTGGTGGTCCAGATCGGCGCGGCTGTACTTGCCGGTGAGCACGCCGCTGGCCAACGGTGACCACGGGATCACGCCGAGGCCCAGTTCGCGTGCCATCGGAATGAGGTCGCGCTCGACGGTCCGTTCGATCAGGCTGTACTCGATCTGCAGTGCGATGAGCGGGGACCAGCCGCGCAGGTCCGCGATGGTCTGCATCCGCGCGACCTGCCAGGCCGGCGCGTCGGAGATGCCGACGTAGAGCACCTTCCCGGACCGCACCAAATCGTCCATACCGCGCAAGATCTCCTCGACCGGGGTCAGGAAATCCCAAGCGTGCAGGTAGAGCAGGTCGATGTAGTCGGTGCCGAGCCTGCGCAGGCTGGCCTCGACCGAGCCGATCATGCTCTTACGATGGTTGCCACCGGAATTCGGGTCACCCGGGCGGCGCAGCATGGTGTATTTCGTGGCCAGCACCAAACTTTCGCGGTTGTCCGCGGTGAATTCGCCGAGCAGTTGCTCGGAAGTGCCATTGGTGTACTGGCTGGCCGTATCGATGAAGTTGCCACCTCGCTCGACATAGGCGTCGAAGATCTTGCGGGCCTCGTCCCGGTCCGCGCCCCAGCCCCAATCGGCGCCGAAGGTCATGGTTCCCAGGGACAGTGGGGACACCCGGAGGCCCGAGCGGCCGAGCAGCCGGTAGGTGTCGAGGGTGCGGGCTCCGGACATGTCCAGCTCCTTGTGTTTCGCGATGCCATGCTGTCGAAACACAGTCTTCAACGGTGCGCGAGACGCAGTAAGGGAAGCTTCTTCCTGGGAAAGCCAGTCCTAGTCAGCCGTAGGATCGACGGTGATGACTGGCACGGTGAACCCGACACAGCGCCGCGACCCGGGGCCCGGAGGCGGTAGCTCGCGTAGCCCCGCAGGGCCAGGGAGCGGTGCAGATTCGATACAGCGCCGCGACCCGGGGCCCGGAGGCGGTAGCTCGCGTAGCCCCGCAGGGTCGGGGAGCGCGGATCGAGTGCAGGAGATGGCCGCCTTCCTGCGTGCCCGTCGGGAGCGGTTGACGCCGGACGATCTCGGCTTGCCCCAGCGCAGGCAGGCGCGCCGGACGCCTGGGCTGCGGCGGGAAGAGGTCGCCGAACTGGCGGGAGTGAGCACCGACTACATCGTGCGGCTCGAGCAGGGGCGGGGCCTTCGGCCGTCGGTGGAGGTGCTGAACGCGCTGGCGCGGGCGCTGCGCCTGAACGACGACGAGCGCGCCTACCTGTTCGATCTGGCACGACAGCGGCAGCCGGACAACGGCAAGCCGAGCACGGTGCCCGCCCCCGCGCTGGCGATGCTGGTGTGCGATCTGTCGCCGCTGCCCGCGATGCTGGTCAACCACCGCTACGACATCCTGGCCTGGAATCGGGAGATGGCGGCGTTGATCACCGACTTCGGCGCTCTGCCGCAGCGGCAGCGCAACTCGATGTGGTTGTGCCTGCTGGACCCGGGTATGCGGGATTTCTATGTCGAGCGGGAACGCATCATCCGTGAGGGCATCGCCGATCTGCGCGCGGCGTGGGCCGCGCACCCGGACGACCGGGCGCTGGCCGACCTGATCGCGGAGTTCAGCGCGCACAGCGCCGAGTTCGAGCAGGCCTGGGCCCGCCACGACGTTCGGGTACAGGGGCGGGGGAACAAGCCGTTGCGGCATCCGCTGGTGGGTCCACTGGTTGTCAGCTACGAGGTACTGATGCCCGTGCAGGATCCCGACCAGCGGATCATCATCTACCGCGCCGCGGACGCGGATTCCCAGGCGGCGCTCGACCGGCTCGTTGCCGCTCTGGACGCGCCGTGACCAGGTGCTATTCCGCGGAACTCAGCAGCAGTTCCCCGTCGTCGTCCGCCGCGTCCTCGTAGCGGCCATCCCACTCCTCGTAGGCGGGCACGTCCTCGTCGCGGGTGACGATCCACTCCAGCGAGTAACCGCCGTCGTCGTCGGGAACGAGCACATTCTCGATCTTCAGTCCGAATCCGAGCACCTCGGCCGCGCGGATCACGTCCGGCAGGTCCTCGGCGCGAACGACCGTCTGATTGGCATACACGGTTACCATGCGCCGAATGGTAGCTGGAACCTCGGACACGGCGCGGGACGAATCCCGAATCCCCGGCTGCGGGGTCGCCGGTCCACGCCAGAGGCGCGGGGGTCGGGCACGACAAAAGCCGCCGTGGTCATCGAGGCCACGGCGGCTGCGTCACAGCGTGAGGGTGGTACCGGGCGTGCGGTACCGGGTTGATCAGAGCTTGTTGAAGGCCAGCGACAGCGCCGACTTCTTGTTGGCAGCCTGGTTGGCGTGGATGACGCCCTTCGAGGCGGCCTTGTCCAGCTTCCGGCTGGCGAACTGCAGGCGCTGCGCGGCGGCGTCCTTGTCGCCCGCGGCCGCGGCCTCACGGAAGCTGCGGATGGCGGTGCGCAGCGCGGACTTGACCGACTGGTTGCGCTTGCGCGCTTCCTCGTTGGTGCGAATCCGCTTCATCTGGGACTTGATGTTGGCCACGCCGGTTCCTCGTGTTCCTGTCTGGTAGGTATGTCCTGGAAAGTTGGGGAGCGCGCGACACACCCGAGGTGAACGGGTAACGCAGCGCCGAAGATCGAGGGTACCAGCCGCCGTGCGGCACACGAAATCGACATCGGACCGGTGGCGGCCCGACCGGGCCTCGAAGTCGTTGTCTCGACCACTCGACTCGCGTAGCGTCCTCTCCAGCAACCATTGCTTTTCCAGCAACCATTGCTTTCTCGCGGCTGCTGTCGTCGCAGCGGTACCACGACTCGTCCGAGTACATGTCTGGAACGCGGAAGGTGGACAGATGTCTCCAACGGCCCAGGAAGTAGTCGAAGAGGCTGTCGAGAACAAACCGATTCCCGAGAGCAAGAAATGGGGCGCCGAAGCGCTCGGCACGTTCGTTCTGGTGATCGGCGGCGTGGGCACCGCGGTGCTGGCGGGGGAGAAGGTCGGTCCGCTGGGCGTCGCACTGGCCTTCGGCCTGACGCTGCTGTTCCTCGTCTACTCGATCGGTCCGATATCGGGCTGCCACGTCAACCCGGCGGTGACCGTGGGCCATCTGCTGCTCGGCCGCCTCGGCGGCGTGTCCGCGGCGGGGTACGTCATCGCGCAACTGATCGGCGGACTCCTCGCGGGTCTCGTCCTGTTCGCGCTGGCCAAGAACCTGCCGTCGTACGACCGGTCGGTGGACGGACTCGGCGCGAACGGGTGGGGCAAGCACAGCCCGGCCGCGATCCGGGGGCCGCTCGGCGAGGTGGTCGTGCAGAACGGCTACGGGTTGGCCGCCATGATCATCGTCGAGGTGATGCTGACGGCGCTGCTGGTGTTCGTGGTGCTGTCCTCGACCGATCAGATCTCCGACGTGCCGCTGGCCGGACTGTCCATCGGCGTCACATTGGCCGTGATCCACCTGGTCTCGATCCCGGTGGACAACACCTCGGTCAACCCGGCCCGCAGTCTCGCGGTGGCGCCCTACCAGGACGGGGCGATGGGGCAGGTCTGGGCGTTCATCGTGTTCCCGCTGATCGGCGGCGCACTCGGCGCGCTGCTCTACGGCCTGCTGTTCGGCCGCTCCCGCGAAATGATCTCCTGACGGTAGGACCGTTCCGGCGTCGGTCCGAGCACGCGAGACATGGCGCCGTTCAGTGCCAGGCGTATTCGGCGCAGAGCCGGTGGGCGACCAGGTCGAAGGTCTTGCGCGGCAGAATCGCGCCCTCGCGGCGGATGCCGGCCTCGGGCACGTCGAGCACCCGGTCGAGTCGCACCCAGCTGGGGCGGCCGTCGTGGTCCCACGCGCCACTGCCGATGCCGATCCAGTCGCGGTCGAACGCGCGTTCCGGATTCGACGACAGCATCAGGCCCAGCAGCGTGCGACGGTCGCGGCCGACCACCAGCACGGGCCGGTCCTTGCCGTTGCTCGGGTCCTCCTCGAACGGCACCCACGTCCACACGATCTCCCCGGGATCGGCGCGGCCGTCCAATTGCGGCGAGTAGACGATCTGCCGGGCCCGCTCGGCGGTCGGGACGGGGGTGGACGCGGCGGGCCGCACCGAGACGCCGCCGCTCGCGCGCCGCTGGGCCAGCGACCCCACCAGCCGCTCGACCAGCCGGGGACCCTGCTGCTTGACGATCTTGGGACCCTGTTGTTTCGCGATGAGACCGATCTGCTTGCCGAGGGAGTTCCAACTTCGGGCCATCCCTGGAGAATAACGGCGCACCCGCCTCTTCTCACCTGCCCGGGAACCCTTGTGTCGCCGAGGACATCGCGATGCGCATGACGCATGAATCCGGACATAACCGCCACTACGAGCGCCGTTCGCGGTCTGTCTCGCGCCGGAGTGAGTGAAGTGCGTGCGCCGTAGGCGCGAGTCTCGTCCGCTCGGACACGAGACTTCGCGGGGCCGTGAACACACGGGGCCGCAGGCGCTGCAAAAACCAACACAGCAGCATGGGACGATGGACGGCAGTTTGCCGATACCCATGAGGAGTGGAGTGCCCGCCAGCTTCGCCGACACGACGTTCACCGATCCCGCCCGGATCCGGAACTTCTGCATCATCGCGCACATCGACCACGGCAAGTCGACGCTGGCCGACCGGATGCTGCAACTGACCGGTGTGGTCGAGGAGCGGCAGATGCGTGCGCAGTATCTGGACCGGATGGATATCGAGCGCGAACGCGGCATCACCATCAAGGCCCAGAACGTGCGGCTGCCCTGGACGCCTCGGACGGGGGAGCACACGGGCACCGATTTCGTGCTGCACCTCATCGACACACCCGGCCACGTGGACTTCACCTACGAGGTGTCGCGCGCCTTGGAGGCGTGTGAGGGCGCGATCCTGCTGGTCGACGCCGCGCAGGGCATCGAGGCGCAGACGCTGGCCAACCTGTACCTGGCGCTGGACAAGGATCTGACGGTCATCCCGGTGCTGAACAAGATCGACCTGCCCGCCGCGGACCCGGAGCGCTATGCCGCCGAACTGGCGCACATCGTCGGCTGTGAGCCCTCGGACGTGCTGCGCGTGTCCGGCAAGACCGGCGAGGGCGTGGCCGATCTGCTCGACCAGGTGATCGCCCAGGTGCCGCCGCCGGTGGGCGACGCCGACGCGCCCGCCCGCGCGATGATCTTCGACTCGGTCTACGACACCTACCGCGGCGTGGTCACCTATGTCCGTGTGGTGGACGGCAAGCTGACCCCGCGCGAGAAGATCAAGATGATGTCCACCGGCGCCACGCACGAGTTGCTGGAGATCGGCATCGTGTCGCCGGAGCCCAAACCGACTCGGGGCCTCGGGGTGGGCGAGGTCGGCTACCTGATCACGGGCGTGAAGGACGTGCGTCAGTCCAAGGTCGGTGACACGGTGACCGGTGCGCGCGGCGGCGCGAGCGAACCGCTCACCGGATATCGGGAGCCCCGTCCGATGGTGTACTCCGGCCTCTATCCGGTGGACGGCTCGGACTATCCGGACCTGCGCGACGCGTTGGAGAAGTTGCAGCTCAACGACGCGGCCCTGACCTACACGCCGGAGACCTCGGTGGCGCTGGGATTCGGTTTCCGCTGCGGGTTCCTCGGCCTGCTGCACATGGAGATCACGCGCGAGCGCCTCCAGCGCGAGTTCGACCTGGACCTGATCTCGACCGCGCCGAACGTGGTGTACCGGGTGGAGATGGAGGACGGCGCCGAGCATGTCGTCACCAACCCCTCGTACTGGCCGGAGGGCAAGGTTCGCAAGGTCTACGAGCCGGTCGTGAAGTGCACCATCATTTCGCCGAGCGAGTTCATCGGCTCGATCATGGAGCTGTGCCAGTCTCGTCGCGGCGAGCTCGGCGGCATGGACTACCTCTCCGAGACCCGCGTCGAGCTGCGCTACACGATGCCGATGGCGGAGATCATCTTCGACTTCTTCGACTCGTTGAAGTCGCGCACGCGCGGTTACGCGAGCCTCGACTACGAGGAGTCGGGCGAGCAGGAGTCGCAGCTGGTGAAGGTGGACATCCTGTTGCAGGGCGAGGCGGTGGACGCGTTCAGCGCGATCGTGCACCGCGACGCCGCCCAGGCCTACGGCCACAAGATGACCACCAAATTGCGCGAGCTGATCCCGCGTCAGCAGTTCGAGGTGCCGATCCAGGCCGCGATCGGGTCGAAGATCATCGCCAGGGAGAACATCCGCGCCATCCGCAAGGACGTGCTGGCCAAGTGCTACGGCGGTGACATCAGCCGTAAGCGCAAGCTGCTGGAGAAGCAGAAGGAGGGCAAGAAGCGGATGAAAACGATCGGCCGGGTCGAAGTCCCGCAGGAGGCCTTTGTCGCCGCGCTGTCCTCCGACGCCGCTTCGGACAAGCCGAAGGACAAGAAGTAGCCGGTTAGCCCGCCACGCGCAGCCGTACGCGCAGGCGGGCTCCGCCCAGTGGGCTCGCGTCGAGTTCGGCCGTGCCGGAATGTAATTCGGCTTGCTGGCGGACCAGGGCCAAGCCGAGTCCGGAGCCGGGGGAGCCGGGTCCTTTGACGAAGCGGGCGAAGGCGCCCGCGCAGGGCCTCGGGGATGCCGCGGCCGTCGTCGTCGACGCGGATCTCCACGGTGTCCGCCGGGCCCGCTGCGGCGCTGACGGTGACGTTTGTTGCCTGTCCGTGCTGCACGGCGTTGGCGACGGCATTCGTGACGATGAGCATGACGCCGCCGGGCAGCCCGGTCACGGTGACCGGCGCGCATTCGGCCAGTGCCACCCGGACTCCGGGGTGCCTGCGCTGCGCGTCCTGCACCGCCCGGTCGAGGGTGTCGCAGAGGTCGAACGGCTCGAAGACCTCGGGTCCGGTGAGTTCGCCGACCGCCAGGCGTTCCAGGTCGGTCAGCGTGTTCTCGATCTGCTGCTCGGCGAAGAGCACCTCGGACAGGATCGCGCCGCGCTGCTGTTCCGAAATCTCCTTTGTGGCCAGGACTTGGAGATCGGTGCGCAGGGCCGTGAGCGGCGTGCGCAACTCGTGCGCGCAGACCGCGGCGAAGTCGCGTGCGCCGGTCAGCGCTCGATTGGTGGCGCGGTGGGCGGCTTCCAGCCGGGCGAGCATGCGGGTGATCGCGTCGGAGAGCTCTTCGGCTTCCCGCGCGCCGCGGCCGGACAGCGGCGGCAGTTTCTCCAGCGTGTCGATGCGGTGGGTGGCATCGGCCAGCCTGCGCAGCGGGCGGGCGGCGAATCCGGCCAGGAACCAGCCGAGCAGCGCGGCCAGCAACGCGCCCGCCGCTCCGATGCCGAGCCCGATGCGCTGGCTGCGTCCGATGGCCGCCTCCACGCTGTCGCGGTCGGGATCGAGCGCGACCAGCACGCCGGGCAGCCCGTCGACGCGGGCGAGCGCGGCGTCGGCGGGCAGGCCCGGCCCGCGCGCGTCCGCGGGCGCCTGCTCCGTAGACAGCGTCGACGCGGACGGCGGGACCGGTTGCCCGGGAGCGGCTTCCAGCGGCCGCGCGACCCGGACCGCCATCGAGGAGACGGTCTGGTCCAGCTGACGTTCACCGGTGGCGCCGAGCAGGGCGGCGAAGGTGACCGTCAAGGTGAGCGCGACCAACGCCGCGACCACTCCCGACACGACGGCCACCCGGGTGCGCAGCGACGGCGACCTGCTCATGGTTCCTCCCGCAGGACGAAGCCGACGCCGCGTACGGTGTGGATCACCCGGGGCACGCCGTCCGCCTCCAGCTTGCGACGCAGATAGGAGACGAACACGTCGACGACGTTGGTGTCGGTGGGAAAGTCGTATCCCCACACGGCGGACAGGATCTGCTCGCGGCCGAGCACGATGCCGGTGTGCTCGGCGAGCAGGGCGAGCACCTCGAATTCTCGCTTCGTGAGGTCCACCGGCCTGCCCGCGGCCAGCACCCGATGCCCGGCGGGTTCGATCCGCACCTGCCCGACCGTGCGGACCTCGTCCGGCCGTCGCACCGGTTTCTGCCTGCGGCGCAGCAGCGCGTGCAACCGGGCGACCAGCTCGCCGAGATCGAACGGCTTGGTCAGGTAGTCGTCGGCCCCGCGCTCCAGGCAGGCGATCCGGTCGCTGACCGCGGTGCGCGCGCTGAGCACACAGATCGGGATGTCGTTGCCCATCGCGCGCAGGGCGGTGACCACGCCGACGCCGTCGAGTTCGGGCATGTTGACGTCGAGCACCATCGCGTCGGGCGACGTGGCGCGGACCATGCTCAGCGCCGCCGCGCCGTCGGCCGCGGTGACGACCTCGAAATCGGAGAGCTCCAGTCCCCGCCGCAGCGACGCGAGGACGCGAACCTCGTCGTCCACGACCAAGATTCGTTGTCCGGCCATGAGGTCAATCTAATTGCCCGCTGCGCACGCGGACCGCTTGCCGCTGCGGGAACACGCAGCTGACCAGCGGCACTCCGATGGCCCGAACGGGCGGTTCGCCGAATTCGACGATAGAAGGCAAACCTTCAGCACTCACCGGCAACTCTCAGAGTTCTATCAGTTTTTCACCGGCGCGCCCCTGCCGCGGGTCACGACGTTCCCGATCCGGCCTGGTAGCGGGGCCTGTTCGAGCCTGTCTTCCGGTCCGGAAGGCCACCGTAAATAGGGCTTCCGATCCGGTAATTCGGATGGCAGGGTGGTGTTGCTCACCACAGTCGTAGTCTCTACAGTCCTGGAGAATGTGACAGGCGAGTATTCCCGAAATACTGTTGGGTGATCTTCACTTGGTCGCCACCGGCGTGGTGAGGATGCTGGAGAACCGAGAGTGGAGCTTTTATGACGCGTGATCTGCCCTTCGACGACGACACCGATGGGGCCGAACGCGCGGGCGATACCGCCTATCGTGTGGCCAACGGCGTCGCGCGGGTCGCGCGGGCGGGCGCCTATGTCACCGGCGGCGCCCTGGTGGCCGCCAACGGCGGCGGCGTCCCCGCACAGCCCGGCGAATCCCGCCTCGACAGCTGGAACACCGGCTGGGCGCACAGCACCGATCCCGATCCCGATCAGCCGAGCCCGGTCATCACCTTCCCCGACCCGGTCGTGGAACCGGCGCCGTTCTCTTCCCACGGCTCGAATGTCCCGGTCGCCCACGGCAACCCGGCACCGACTACCCCGACCTACGAGTTCACCCTGCCGGGTGCCGGCGCAGGCCCCGCTGGATCGCTGCCCACACTGGGTGGTGACTACAGCGGTACCGACGCGGGATTCTCGCTGCCTACCTCCTCCGGCGATGCGGGCGGACAAGCGATGCAACTGCCCGGACACTCCGGAGACGGTGTCCCGGGGCTGGGCGGCATCCCCGGCGCGGACGGGAACGGACTGACCATTCCGGGGACCGATGGCAACGTATCCAGCGGTCTCCCTCTGCCCGGCGGCCGGTCCGAGCTCGCGGACGACCTCGACGCGCCAGGTGGGCACGGATTCGGCCTGCCCGGCCACGGACTAGGCCAAGCCGGGCACGGCTTCGGCCTGCCCGGTGCGAACGGCTTCGTCGCGCCCGGATCCACCGTCTTCGACCTGCCCGGCACCAATGGACTCGGCGCGGCACCGACGACGGGCGACCCGTTCGACGGTGTCGGTCAAGACGGCGATCTCGGAGTGTTCGTCGGCACGCAGTGGTCGGTCGACTTCGGGCTCGGCCCGAACGGGATCTACTTCACCTCCGAGATGAAGATCGACGTCGCGGTCGGGCACGTCGGCGACCAGCTCGACGAGTACACCGACTGGCTGGCCGACGGCATCCGCGTGCCCGACGGCACCGATCGCGCCGTCGGCGACTCGCATGCGCCGGGGAACGGCAATCCCGGTCTGCTCGGCGGTCTCACGACGCCGGGCACGTCCGCCACTCAGTCGTCGGCGGTCTCCGGCGCCGCCCCGTCCTCGTCGGCGGTCGCGCAGCCGCTTGCCGCCTCGGCGCCTGCCGGTCCCGCGCCCGCCGCCCCGGCTTCCACGGTCGCGCCTGCCGCGTCGGTGGCTCCCGCCGCCCCGCTGCCCGCGCCCGCACCTGCCGCGGTCGCCGCCGCCCCGGTCGTCGCGGCCACGCCGCTGCAGACCACGATTCAGCCCGATGCCGCCTCGACCCCGATCGCGAATGTGCTCGCCGCGCCGGAAGGGCCGTCCGTGCTGACCGCTCCGGCGGCCGCCGTCCCCGCGCTGTTCGACGCGGTCCGCCCGGCGCCCGTGGTGAAGCCCGCCCCGGCGACCGAGCCGCAGCAGCCCCATCCGGCCCAGCCGCCCGCGACGACGGTGACGCTCCCGACGACGATCGTCAAGACCACGCCGACGCCGAGTGTTCCGGGTGAGGTGACCACGCCGTCCGTGCCGAAGACCCCGGATCTCGACGGAACGAAGATCCCGGGCGCCACCACGATGCCGCACGGCGGCGTCACCACCGCGCCGGACGTGCCGACCACCAAGACGCCCGGCGCGACGGTCACTCAGACGCAGGCGCCCCCGCATGCCCCGACCACGCCGGACGACGACGTGACGACACCGGGCGGCAACACGGGCTACCCCAGCACCGGCACCTACCCGACCAATGACCTGCCGACCGACGAGTTCCCCACCGGCGACGTGCCGACCGTGAGCCGGCCGTCGCAGCCGACGTACTCCGCGCCGGACCAGCCGACCTACAGCGCCCCCGCGCATGTGCCCACCGTCGAGCCGCACACTCCGGTCGCCCCGACCCAGATCGCCCCCGTGCCCACCCAGGCGCCGATCAAGCCGCAGGTGATCGACCCGAAGCCGCAGGGGATTTCGGCGCCGCTCGCGGCCGATCACTCCGCCGACTCGGGTCTTGCTCCGGTCATGGTCTCCGAGCACACCTACGACCATTCGGCACTGGCGTTGTCTTCCGGCGGCAGCCTGTCGGGAGCGTTGCTGCCGGAGTATTCCATAGCGGATACGCATCACCAGCTGTCCGGTGTGTCGGACGTCTCGCTGATGTAGTCGGGGCGCAGGCGTTTTCGAGGACTGCGGAGCATCCGCAGGGGGTACCAGAACGAGAGTCACCGAGAGTAAGGAGGAGGGTTGGCTGCCGCTGCCGGGCTGAAGGCTGCGACGGTGAAACATCCGGACGCGATGGCCCCGCTCATCCGAATCCTCGACGAGCTGCGGGAGACGGCCCGATCCGCGGGACGCGACGACCTCGGCAGCCGACTGAGCATGGTCCGCGCCAGGGTGAGCGATCCCCGGGTACGGCTCGTGGTCGTCGGCCATCCGAAGAACGGCATGAGCACGCTGGTCAACAGCCTGGTCGGTGCCTCGGTCAGTGCGACGAACAGCGATCTGAGCGTCCCGGTGATCGTCGAGTACGGCCCGGAGCCGACGGCGACGCTGGTGCGGCAGACCGAGTACGGTCGCACCGAACGTCAGTCGGTGGACCCGCTCGATCCCGGCCCGGCGCTGGCCGCCCAGGGTGTCGTGCGCGCCGAGTTCACCCAGCCGAGCCCCTTGCTCGCCGACGGTGTCGTGGTCATGGACGCACCGGGTGCGCTGGGCGACAACCGCACCACCTGGTCGATGATCGCGGCGGCCGACGCCGTGCTCTACGTCGGCGACGCCGGCGCCGAGCTGACCATGGAACAGATCGCCGAATTGCAGCGCATCCAGCAGATCTGCCCGACGGTGGTCTGCGTGCTGAACAAGATCGACGTCTTCTCGCACTGGTCGCACATCCAGCAGCGCAACCGGGAACTGCTCGACTCGGCGGGGCTCGGTTTCGCCGTGGCGCCGGTGTCGGCCGAGCTGCACCGGCAAGCCGGGATGACCGGTGACTACCAGCGCGACATCGAATCCGGCGTGCCGCAGCTGATCGATCACCTGCGCGACTACGTGGTGGCTCGCGCCGACGCGGTGGCGCTGGAGGCCGCCGTCCAGGACATCCGCCTGGTCTGTGACCATCTCGCGCTGACGCTACGCACCGAGGCCGAGGCGCTGCGCGATCCGCGGCGGCGCGCCGAGATCACCGACCAGCTCGTGCGGGCCCGCGACGAGGCCGACCAATTGCGCCAGCGCACCGCGAACTGGCAGGTCACCTTGGTCGACGGCGCGACGGAGTTGATGGCCGACATCGAGCACGATCTGCGCCATCGGTTGCGCAGCCTGATCCGCGACGCCGAGGCCGAGATCGCGCAGACCGATCCGGCACGCCGGTGGAAGGAGTTCGGCGCCGATCTGGACGCGCGCATCTGCGAGGCGGTCGAGGAGAACTTCGCCGTGGCGCACTACCGCTCGATGGAGTTGTGCGAACAGGTGGCCGCGAAGTTCCCGGCCGACAACCGGGCCGCTCCGCTACCGGACCTGCGCTTGGCCAACCCTGGTGAGGTGCTCGAAGCGGTGCAACCGCTGGAGCCGCTGGAGAGCGCGAAAGCCGGCGTGACCCAGCAGTTCCTGACCGGTCTGCGCGGCTCCTACGGCGGCATCCTGATGGTGGGTCTGGCCACCAGTCTGCTGGGCATGTCGCTGGTCAACTGGTACTCGGCGGGCGCGGGCGTGCTGCTGGGCGTCAACGCGCTCTGGGACGACCGCAAGAATCGCAAACTGCGCCGCCGGGCCGAGGCCAAGGTGGCGGTCGCCCGCCTGATGGACGACGTGATCTTCCAGGTCGGCAAGGAGTCGCGCAACCGTCTGCGCGCCATGCAGCGGGTCCTGCGCGACCACTTCACCGACATCGCGACCGAGGTCTCCCGCGGCGCGGACGACGCACTGCGGTTGGCCGAGGAGAACTACGGGAAGTACGGCGATCGCAGGCCGGAGCGGATCGCCGACCTCGAGGCGCGGCTGGGCAGATTGCGGGTGCTGCGCGAGGAGGCCGACGGACTGGCTCCCGCCTGAAACGTTGCCGCGGCCGGGTCAGACCGGATGGCCCTGTGGCGTGTGCGCGGGCTGGAACCGGCCCGCGTGCCCGGAACCCTCGGCGCGGATCACGTGGGTCACGGCGTTGATCAGCGCCAGGTGGGTGAACGCTTGGGGGAAATTGCCGAGGTGGCGGCCACTGCGCGGATCGATCTCCTCGGCGTACAGCCGCAGCGGGCTGGCGAAGCCGAGCAGTCGCTCGCACAGGTGCCGCGCCCGCTGGATCTCGCCGATCTCCACCAGCGCGGAGACCAGCCAGAACGAGCAGATCGTGAACGCGCCTTCCTCACCGCTCAAACCGTCGTCGGTGGTCTCGGTCCGATACCGCAGCACCAAGCCGTTCTCGGTGAGGCGGTCGGCGATCGCCAGCACGGTGGAGCGCACCCGGTCGTCCTCGGGCGGAAGGAAGCGGGTGAGCACCACCAGCAGCAGTGAGGCGTCCAGCGTGTCGCCACCGTAGACCTGGGTGAACACGCCTTCGGAGTTGACGCCGTTGGCCAGGACGTCGGCCTTGATCTCCTCCGCGATGGCGTACCACTCTCCGGCGTGCTCGTACTGACCGTGCAGTTCGGCGAGTTTCGCGCCGCGGTCCAGCGCCACCCAGCACATCACCTTGGACGAGGTGAAGTGCTGCGGCTCGCCGCGCACCTCCCAGATGCCCCGGTCGGGCTCCTGCCAATGCTCGATGGCGGCGTGCACCTGGCGGACCAGCAGCGGCCACAAGGTCTCCGGCACCTGCTGGCGCGACTTCACGTGCAGGTACACCGCGTCGAGCATGGTGCCCCAGATGTCGTGCTGGTCCTGGTTGTAGGCGTTGTTGCCGATGCGCACCGGCCGCGAGTGGTCGTAGCCGCCCAAATGGTCGAGGCTGAGTTCGTCGAGTTGCCGTTCGCCGCCGATGCCGTAGAGCACCTGCAGCGGAACGCGCTGGCCGTTCTCGCCGGTGGTCGCGTCGTTGAGGAAGGCGAAGAAGTCGTCGGCCTCCCGGTCCAGGCCGAGCGTGTACAGACCCCACAGCGCGAAACTGGAATCCCGCACCCAGGTGTAGCGATAGTCCCAGTTCCGTTCGCCGCGAGGCGTTTCCGGCAGGGAGGTGGTCGGCGCCGCCATCAGGGCGCCGGTCGGCGCGTAGGTGAGTCCCTTGAGGGTGAGCGCGCTGCGCTGCAGGTAATTGCGCCACGGGTGGTCGGGGAACTTGCCGAGCGTGATCCACTGGCGCCAGCATTCGGTGGTCTGCCACATCTTGCTCGCGGCCTCCTCGAAGGTGCGCGGCGCGGGCAGTTCCGACCAGGTGAGCGCGACGAAGACCTCGTCGCCCTCCTTCATCCTGGTGCGGGCGCGCGCCTCCCGCCCTTCGAGACCGAGGCGCAGATCCGTGGTGAGCACCAGCGTCGGGCCCGCGCTCGGATCGTCGCTGCGCACCGCGGTCGCCTCCTCGTACACCTTGCCGGTGTACTCCCAGCGGGCCGTGGCCCGGTGGTAGTCGAACGCGGGCTCGCAGCTCATCTCCAGCTCCACGGTGCCGTTCACGCATTTCACCGTGCGCAGCAGCAGGTGCTCGGCATCCCAGTCCATCGGGGTGCGCCGATGGGTCTTGCTGCGCTGATCGTTGTTGTGCCAGCTCCCGAGCACCAGCGCGTCACGCACGATGAGCCAGCCGGAGCCGGTCTGCCAGGTGGTCTCCAAGATCATTCCGCCGGGCAGGTAGCGGCGGGCGGCGGGCACGTTGACGCCGTACGGTCCGATCCGGAAGTGGCCGGCGCTGCGATCCAGGATCGCCCCGAAGACACTCGGTGAATCAGGTCGCGGCACACACATCCATTCCACCGCGCCGTTGCTGGCGATCAGGCAACTGGTCTCGCAGTCCGACAGGAAGGCGTAGTCGTCGATCGGCGGGTAGGCGCCGTTGCGGTGCGGCTCGGACAAGCTCGTCGGCAGGCCGTCGGAGTCGTTGAGGGTGAGGTCATCGGTGGACGCCATACCCCATCTTCGGGCCGATGCGCGCTCCGCGTCCACCGCTCGGTTCGCCGAGTCCGCCGCCGTGGCCGACGGTCGCGGCGGACCGGCCGGCGAACCCACTAGGCTGGAGCCGTGCATCGCATCGCAGGATGGTGGGACGGCTTCGAGCTGTGGGTCGCGGGTCTGCCGTTCATTCCGCAGTTCCTCGTGGTCCTCGTGGGCATGGTCCCGATCAGCTTCGCCATCGCCTACGGGCTCGATCGCGTGCTGCGCGCGGTACTGCGCATGCTGGATCGCCGGTATGCCGCCCACGCGGCACCGGTGCGGCCCGCCCCGGCAGGCGCGGCGGTGATGCTCGAATCCGAGCAGGTCGCCGAGGACCGCACACCCGTGCAGAGCGGGGCGCGCTGATGCCTCGTTCGCGGGTTCAGCTCGCCCTCGTCGCTCTGCTCGTGCTTCTCGTGGTCGCCTGGTTGATCACACGCTGACGGGTAACGTTCGCGGCAGTCGCCGGACGTGTGCCGCACCACGTCTCCCCATGGCGAACGACCGCGAGGTAACCAGGGCGATGCGGTCGGCGCAGTGCTCCCAGGCGCAGGTACCGACCCCCGGGAGCCGGACGCGTACGCCATCCGGAGCGGTGGTCATGGGATGAAACACCCCTCTTGCTGGCACTCTTCGATTCGAACGCGGCCGTTCGCTCTGCTACAGTTTGCCCGTGTCTTCGAGCGCCGTCCCGCAGGTCCGCCATGAATTGGCGTTGATTGCTGTCGGTGATCTCGCGGTCGCGGACGTCTACTGTCGCTGATCGGCGACCGGGCACGTCCGCGTCTCGTTTTCCCAGTGGACTGGCGCGCTTTGTGCAGATGTGCCCCACCTTCGGCCCTCACGGGCCGCTAGCCGCGCCACTGCCGGATCGCTTTCCGGCAGGTCTACTGACAACACCATTTGTCGCCGCCACCGATGTTTTACCGGACAACTGGCGGTCCGCAAGAAAGGTCCACCCCGATGGCTCGCAAATCCTGGCTTTCGCCGCGTCGACGCTACAGCGCCGTTGCCTTCGCCGCACTCGCGGCGGTCGCGCTAACCGCGTGCGGCGGCGGAGCGAGCGACACGGTCGGGGGCGGCGACTCCGACGGCAGCGGCGGCACCCTCAACCTCTACGCCTATGCCGTGCCGAAGCCCGGCTTCGACAAGGTGGTCCCCGAGTTCAACAAGACCGAGCAGGGTAAGGGCGTCCAGATCCAGCAGTCCTACGGCGCCTCCGGCGACCAGTCCCGCAAGGTGAAGGACGGCGCGGAGGCCGACGTCGTCAACTTCTCGGTCGAGCCGGACATCACCCGCCTGGTCGACGCGGGCCTGGTGGACGCGAGCTGGAACGCCGACGCCACCAAAGGGATCCCGTTCGGATCGGTGGTCGCCATCGTCGTGCGCAAGGGCAACCCGAAGGGCATCAAGGATTGGGATGACCTGCTGAAGCCGGGCATCGAGGTGGTCACCCCGAACCCCTTCAGCTCCGGTTCGGCGAAGTGGAACCTGCTCGCGCCGTACGCGGCCAAGAGCGACGGCGGCAAGAACCCGCAGGCGGGCCTGGACTACCTGAGCAAGCTGGTATCCAAGGAGCACGTGAAGGTGCAGCCCAAGTCCGGCCGCGAGGCGACCGAGACCTTCCTGCAGGGCACCGGTGACGTCCTGCTGAGCTACGAGAACGAGGCGATCTTCGCCGAGCGCAACGGCGATCCGATCGAGCACATCGTCCCGCCGGTCACGTTCAAGATCGAGAACCCGGTCGCGGTGCTGAAGAACAGCAAGAACCAGCAGAAGGCCGTCGCCTTCCGCGACTTCCTGTTCACCCCCGAGGGCCAGAAGGCCTGGGCCGAGGCGGGTTTCCGTCCGGTCGACCCGAAGGTCGCCGCCGACTACGCCAAGGACTTCCCGAAGCCGCAGCAGCTGTGGACGATCGCCGACCTCGGCGGCTGGAAGACCGTGGACAAGGATCTGTTCACCGCGAACACCGGCTCGGTCGCGGTGATCTATGACAACGCGACCAAGTGACCGGGTGACCCCCGTTACACGGGATACTGGACGACTGTGATGAAGAGCAGTAGCGCCGAGACCGCGCGGGCAGCCGGTCCCGGCGTCTCCGCCGCCGCGCGCCCGGACCGCCGTTTCACCTGGTCCTGGCTGCGCGTGACCGGCTCGGTCGGCCCGCTCGGCATCGCCACCGCGGTGTTGTGGCTGAGCATCATCGTGCTGCTGCCGCTGGCGGCGCTCACCGTGACCAGCTTCGAGGACGGGTGGTCCGGCTTCGCCGACGCCGTCACCGCGCCCGCCGCGCTGGACTCGCTGCGCATCACCGTGCTGGTCTCGGTCGTGGTGGCGCTGATCAACGTGGTGATGGGCACCTTGATCGCCTGGGTGCTGGTCCGCGACGAGTTCCCGGGCAAAAGTGTGGTCAACGCGCTGATCGACCTGCCGTTCGCGCTGCCGACCATCGTCGCCAGCATCGTGCTGCTCTCGCTGTACGGCCCGCAGAGCCCGATCGACATCCACCTCAACGCCACCCAGCCCGGCCTGGTGGTAGCGCTGGCGTTCGTCACGCTGCCATTCGTGGTGCGCTCGGTGCAGCCGGTCCTGATCGAGGCCGACCGCGAGGTCGAGCAGGCCGCCCTGTCGCTGGGTGCGAACAACTGGACGACCTTCCGCACCATCGTGTTACCCGCGCTGACGCCCGCGATCATCAGCGGTGGCGGCTTGGCCTTCGCCCGAGCGATCGGTGAGTACGGTTCGGTGGTGCTGATCGGCGGCGCGATTCCGCGCAAGACCGAGATGGCCTCCCAGTACATCCAGAAGCAGATCGAGATCGACCGGCCGGTGAACGCGGCGGCCGTGTCGGTCGCGCTGCTGGCCATCTCGTTCGCGACGCTGCTGGTCCTGCGGCTGCTCGCCGAGCGAAGTGCGCGCAAGGAACAGGCGGCCCGATGAACCTGTCTCCCTCCACCCGCATCTCGTTGCGGACCGTGGCGCTCGGCTACCTGTTCGTGCTGCTGGTCCTGCCGCTGGTCATCATCCTGTGGCGCACCTTCGAGCGGGGCGCCGGCGCGTTCGTCGACTCGATCACCACGCCCGCGGCGATCTCGGCGTTTCAGCTGTCCATCCTGATCGTGGCGATCGTCGTACCGGTGAACGTGATCTTCGGCATCGTGACGGCGCTCGCGCTGGTCCGCGGAAAATTCCCGGGCCGCAATCTGGTCCAGGGCATCGTCGATCTGCCGTTCGCGGTCTCGCCCGTGGTGGTCGGCGTCTCGCTGATCCTGCTGTGGGGCGCGGGCGGATGGTTCGGCGGCTTGGAAGAGGTGGGCTTCAAAGTCATCTTCAACCTGCCGGGCATGGTGATCGCCACCATCTTCGTCACACTGCCGTTCGTGGTGCGCGAGGTCGAGCCGGTGCTGCACGAGATCGGCGACGACCAGGAGCAGGCCGCGGCCACCCTGGGTGCGTCCAAATGGCAGACGTTCTGGCGGATCACGCTTCCCGCGATCCGGTGGGGTCTGACCTATGGCGTGGTGCTCACCGTGGCCCGCGCGCTCGGCGAGTTCGGCGCCGTGATCATGGTGTCCTCCGCGCTGCCGGGCAAGTCACAGACCCTGACGCTGCTGGTGCACGGCCGCTACATCAACGACCACAACACCTTCGGCGCCTACTCCGCCGCGACCTTGCTGATGGGCATCGCCCTCGTCACCCTTCTGCTGATGACCCTCCTCGAACGTAAGCGGGACGCAAAGTGATCACCGTGACCAACGCGAACAAGAACTACGGCACGTTCGCGGCCCTCGACGACGTCACCATCGACATCCCCTCCGGCGAGCTCACCGCGCTGCTCGGGCCTTCGGGCTCGGGCAAGTCGACGCTGCTGCGCTCGATCGCCGGACTGGAATCGCTGGACTCCGGTGTGGTCACCATCGCCGGACGCGATGTCACCCGGGTGCCGCCGCAGAAGCGCGACATCGGCTTCGTGTTCCAGCACTACGCGGCGTTCAAGCACATGACCGTGCGCGACAACGTGGCCTTCGGCTTGAAGATCCGCAAGCGGCCCAAGAGCGAGATCAGCAAGCGCGTCGACGAATTGCTCGGCATCGTGGGACTGGACGGTTTCCAGCACCGCTATCCGGCGCAGTTGTCGGGTGGCCAGCGCCAGCGCATGGCGCTGGCCCGCGCGCTCGCCGTCGATCCGCAGGTGCTGTTGCTGGACGAGCCGTTCGGGGCGTTGGACGCCAAGGTTCGTGCCGACCTGCGCACCTGGCTGCGCCGGCTGCACGAGGAGGTCCATGTGACCACCGTGCTGGTCACCCACGACCAAGAGGAGGCTCTCGACGTCGCCGACCGGATCGCTGTGATGAACAAGGGGCGCATCGAGCAGATCGGCACACCGGAGGACGTGTACGACCGTCCCGCCAACGACTTCGTCATGTCGTTCCTCGGCGCGGTGGCCCGGCTCAACGGACATCTGGTCAGGCCGCACGACATTCGCGTCGGCCGCGATCCCAGCATGGCGCTCGCCGAGCACGAGGGCACCGCGGACTCCGCTGGTGTCACCAGGGCGACGGTCGAGCGCGTCGTCCATCTCGGTTTCGAGGTGCGTGTGGAATTGCGCAACGCCGCGACCGGTGACCTGTTCTCCGCGCAGGTCACTCGTGGCGACGCGGAAGCGCTGCGGCTTTCCGACGGTGAGACGGTCTACGTTCGCGCCACCCGGATCCCGGAACTGCCCACGCACTAGCCGGTCGAGGAACTCGGCAGTATCCCGGGCGGCGCGGGGAAATGTGGCGCTGACAAGTTGCTGAACTTCGGACATTTCGCTGGTGGCCCTCGCTCGGCGGATGCGTAGGCGGGTGCAGAGCGAGACGGCGAAAGGCCGTCTCGGGCGGCGGGGTGCGATGGCGTTCATGCCGTGCCGGTGCCGGTGCCGGAGCCGGTCCGGCAGTCGACTCGCTCGCGTAGTTAATCGCCCGCACTGCGAGGTGTTAATTCGCCCAGCGGCATCTCCCCACGTGGAGTGGTATCGCTGTCCGAGGACCGAGGCGGCGGCCGAAAACCGGCAAACTTCTACCGGGCATGGTCGATCCTGGCGTGTCGCAAGGAAATCCGACTGGACGGCATGTGTAGTGCTGGTGTGCCAGGTGAGCGCGTCGCCGATCGCGGAAACGGTGCGGCCGCGCACAGGCGGCTTGCGGACAACTGGTTGTCCGGTCTTGGCACGAAGATCGCGGAGTGGTTGCCTGGACAACGTTCGAAGCAAATCGGCACGGCGATCGGGTGGATTGCGATGGCGGTTGGTCTCGGGTTGAGCATCGGTACGGTGAACACGGTTTCCGTTCTGGCGGAGGAAGGTTCGGCCAAGGCTCCGCCGGGGCGCCGCAAATCGCAGCGCGCGCAGACCATCACGCGGCCGACCACGCTGACCTTCGACAGCACCGGCGTGGCCAGGGTCGGCATGATTCCCCGGCACGGTCGCGCGGTCACCGAATTCGCCGACCTGACGCAACGTTCCAGCACGTGGGCGCGGGTGGGCAACCGTGCGCTCGCACCGGCGGACCTGGTCGCCACGGTGGCCAAATGCCTGGTCGCCGAGGTGCAGCAAGATCATCCAGTCGACGGCGCGGGGCTGGGCATCGCGCTGACCTATCCCGCCCGCTATGCCGACGAACAGGTGGACGCGCTGCGTGCTGCGCTCGACGGTGTCGAGCTACAGCGGGTCGCGCTGGTCGCCGAGCCCGTCGCGGCGGCGGCCTGGCTGGAGGCCGACCGCGGCCCGCTGATGCCGGGTCTCACGCTGGTCTACGATCTCGGCGGCGCCGGGCTCGACGTCACCTTGGTCCGGGTGGGCGCGGGGTGCCCGCACAATCCGATCGTCGGCGTGCCGCTGCGATCGACGGAATTCGGTGGACGCGCGTTCGGCGCATTGATCGCCGAGCACGCCGGAGCGGGCCTGTCTTCGGTCTCGGAGTCGGTCGCCGACACGATCGCCGGGCAGTTGCGCGCGCGTCATGTCCGGGCGTCGCTCGAACTCGTCTATCGCTGTCTGCGGGTGGCGGACGTCACCATGGCCGACGTCGACTGCGTCCTGGTCGTCGGCGGCGCCGCGCGACCGGCGGAGGTGGCCGAGGTCCTCGCCGAGGAGTTGGCCAGGCCGGTGATCATCGCCGCGGACCCCGAGCGGACCACGGCCGACGGCGCCGCGATCATCGGCCGGAGGGCGGCGGTCGCGGCCGAGGTGGCGGCCGAGCAGCGCCGCGTCAGGCGTCGCCGGGCCCGTCGCCGAGCCACCACCCGCGCCCTCGTGCTGTCGCGCCGGACCAGGCGGCGGCTGGGTCGGGCGGTTGTCGTCACGGGTGTGTCGGCGGTCTTCGGTTTCGGCACCTCGATCTTGGCGGCCGGTGACGGGGTGCTGGTGAGTTAGGCACCCGATACGTCCGCGATGGAACAGGGCCGTCCGGCGGTGCGCGTGATGAGGGCGCGCATCGCCGGGCGGCCCCTAGCAACTGCTGGGTTGACGTGACTCTCCGTTGGTGTAACTATGGGATACAGTTAACGGTTCCATCGAGGAGAGGCAGTGACGACGATGTCCGCAGCCGTGACACCCGCAGTCGATCCCGATCTGGAGAAGGCGCAGGAGTATGCCGCGAAGCTGCTGCTGCTCTCCGAGGGATCGGTCAACAAGCACTTCGACCCGTTCGAGGACATCGACTGGGATAATCCCGACTTCGCCGCCGACGCCGGTGAGGAGCGCTGGATCCTGCCCGTGTCCGCCGACACCGTGGCGCGCCATCCCTGGTACCAAGCGCTCTCGAACGAGGAGAAGATCGCCGTCGGCAAGTACCGGCAGGCGAACATCGCCAAGGTCGGCCTGCAGTTCGAGTCGATCTTGATCAGCGGCATGGTCATCCACAACTTCGGCCTGCCGAACGGTTCGCCGGAGTTCCGCTACTGCTCCCACGAGATGATCGAGGAGCACAACCACACCCTGATGTTCCAGGAGATGGTCAACCGGATCGGGCTGGATGTGCCCGGCATGGGCCCCCTGGTCAGCAAGTTCAAGTACCTGGGCGCGCCCGTGGCGGCCTGGTTCCCGAACCTGTTCTTCATGGCCGTGCTGGCCGGTGAGGAGCCGATCGACCACATCCAGAAGCAGATCCTGCGCTCCGGCGAAGACGTGCACCCGATCATGCGCGGTGTGATGGCCATTCACGTCGCCGAAGAGGCGCGGCACATCTCCTTCGCGCACGAGTTCCTGAAGAACCATGTGCCGCACGCGAAGCCCGCGCAGAAGTTCATCCTCTCGCTGGCCATGCCGATCGTCATGTGGATCCTCGGTCGCGCGATCGTCACCCCGCCGCGGTCGTTCTTCTCCGAGTTCGACATTCCGGACAAGGTGCGCAAGGAGCTGTTCTACGGCTCGAAGGAGGCCAAGCAGGTCTTCAGCGACTACTTCTGTGACGTACGCGCCTTGGCCAAGGACATCGGGCTGATGAACCCGGTCGCCAAGACGGTCTGGAAGGCGCTGGGGATCGACGGTCCCAGCACCCGGTACCGGTCGGAACCGCTGCGCGCCGCGAGCAAGGTCGCCTGAGCCGGTATGCCGTACGTCGTCACCCAATCCTGCTGTAGCGACGCGTCCTGCGTGTACGCCTGCCCGGTCAACTGCATCCATCCCACGCCCGACGAGCCGGACTTCCGGACGGCGGAGATGCTGTACGTCGACCCGAAGGCGTGCGTGGACTGTGGCGCATGCGCCACCGCGTGCCCGGTCGACGCCATCGTGTCAGCGAAGAAGCTGACCGCCGAGCAGAAGCCGTTCATCGAGATCAACGCCGATTTCTACCGGCAGTCCCGGCCGCGTCCCCTGCTGGCGCGACCGGTGCCCGCGGCGCGGATCCACACCGAGCGCACGCCGCTGCGGGTGGCGATCGTGGGGTCGGGGCCGTCGGCGATGTACGCCGCGGACGAACTGCTGACCCAACCCGAGGTGTCGGTGACCGTGTTCGACCGGCTGCCGGTGCCCTACGGTCTGGCCAGGCACGGTGTCGCACCGGACCACGACAAGACGCGCAAGGTCGGCGAGCTGTTCGACGTCATCTCGGCGCAGCCGGGGTTCGGTTCATACCTGAACGTCGATATCGGCGCGCACATCTCACACGCCGAGTTGCTCGACCATTTCCACGCCGTGATCTACGCGGTCGGCGCGTCCTCGGATCGCAAGCTCGGCATCCCGGGTGAGGGCCTGGCGGGCACTGTGTCGGCCACCGATTTCGTCGCCTGGTACAACGGTCATCCCGATCACGTGGACCGTTCCTTCGACCTTTCCGCTCGGCGGGCCGTGATCGTCGGCAACGGCAACGTCGCGCTCGACGTCGCGCGCGTCCTCACCAGCGACCCCGCGACGCTGGCAGGCACCGATATCGCGCCGTCCGCGTTGCGGGCGTTGCGGGAGAGCGAGATCGAGGAAGTGGTCGTGCTCGGTCGGCGCGGCCCGCTCGAATCGGCTTTCACCGTGCCGGAATTCGTCGGCCTGCTCGGATGCGATGTGGACATCGTGGTCGAGGGCGAGCTGCCCGAACTCGGTGCGGAACTGCCCTTCCACGTCGAGCAGAAGCTGCGGCTGCTGCACAGCGTGCGCACCCGGCCGGTCGGCGAGCGCAAGCACGTCGTGTTCCGCTATCTCGCCGCGCCCACCGAGATCCTCGGGACCGATCGGGTGACCGGCCTCGAGATCGGCCGCACCGAACTGGTGACCGATCCCGATGGCCGCGTTCGCGCCGTCGCGACGGGGGAGACCGAGCGCCTCGACGCGGGCTTGGTGCTCACCTCGGTCGGCTACCGCGGCGTCGCGGTGCCGGGTCTGCCGTTCGACGAGCAGGCCGCGGTGATCCCGAACGAGCACGGCCGCGTGCTGGAGCGCGCGGGCGCGGCGGTGGTCACCGGCACCTACGTGACCGGCTGGATCAAGCGCGGGCCCACCGGTTTCATCGGCACCAACAAATCGTGTGCCCAGGAGACGGTGCGGCAGCTGGCCGCGGACTTCAACGCGGGCCGCCTGCCCGAACCCGCCGGTACCGCCGCGGAGTTCGACCGGCTGGTGCGGCTGCGTCAGCCCGCGGTCCGTGCCGGGGGAGCTGTGGAAGCTCGCCCCGGCCGGGTCCGCCGCTTGCTGGCCCGCGCCTGACCGACCCCCGTTGGGCCGGAGGTCACCGCGCGGTGAAACCACCGTCGATGGCCAGCGCGGCGCCGGTGACGAAACTCGCTTCGGCGCTGAGCAGGTAGGCGCAGAACGAGGCGATCTCCTCCGGCGCCGCGATGCGGCCTATCGGGTGCAGGGCGGCGATGGCGGCCTCGCCTTCCGGCGTCGCGCCCATCGAGTTCCGGAAAGCCGGGGTGTCGACTGCTCCCGACACCAATGCGTTGACCCGCACGCCTTGATCGGCGGCTTCGAGCGCCACGGCGCGAGTCAAGCCGACCACCCCGTGTTTGGCGGCCACGTACGGCGCCACCGAGCCCATGCCGACCACCCCGAGATTCGACGCGTTGTTCAGGATCGCGCCGCCGCCGGAGGCCGCCAGCGCGGGAACCTGCTGCCGCAGGCCGTAGAACACGCTGGTGAGATTGAGCTCCAGATCGGCGCGCCAGCCGGCTTCGTCGATCTGCGCGACCGGACCGAAGGCGTTCACCGCGCCCGCGTTGTTGAATGCCGCGTCGAGGCGGCCGAATTCCGACAGCGCGGCGTCGGTCAGCCGGGCGAGGTCCTGTTCGACTGTGACATCGGTCGGCACGAACAGTGCCCGGCCGCCTGCCGCGCGGATGTCGGCGGCCACCTGCTCGCCCGCCTCCTTGCCACGGGCGCCCAGCACGACCGCGGCGCCTTCGCTCGCGACGCGCAGCGCCACCGCCTTGCCCACGCCCGAAGTCGCGCCGGTGATCAGTACGACCTGCTGCGCGAATCGTGTTGCCATCGTTCGATTTCCCTCTCTGCTCGCTGTGGCGATCTCACCTTCGTGGTGGGAGCCACTGCCCAGTCAAGCCGGACGCCAACAGCGGCGCTGGCAGAAATCGGACGTCTAGTTGACGTGTCAATGGATTGTCGACGAGGTTGACGCGCGGCAATCCCGCAGTAAGAGCAATGAACTGGTTACCGACTGGTCGGTGTCTATCGCATGGTGGGGTTCGGTGCCCCCTAAACCGTCTTTCGGTTGGATCATCCCACCGTTATCGAGATCGCTGCACGGTAGCGGAATCGCTGGAACGGCAGTCATATCGACGGCGTCGAGTGGGCTGGGCGCCTGAGTTGCCTGGTATTTACCTGGCATTTCGGGCGATGATGGCTCTCGGGGAACATTCCATATCAATTGTGCATCTCCGAGGACTCGAAACAGCTAACCTGTGGTGGCTGTTTGGAAGACGACCGCGGCCACAGGGGAACGCCATGTGATGGACGTGGTCACGGTGCGTTGACGGGATAGCGAATGACTACAGGTCTGGGTTTCAGCATCGGTGCGGTGAACTCCGTGACGGCTTCGGTCGCCGCGGAACTACCACGGCCGGCGGCGCGGTCTCGGCGCACCGCGGTGACCTTCGACAGCGCCGGTGGACTGCGCCTCGGCGGGATCGCGCAATTCAGCATGGCGGTCACGGATTTCGCCGACCTGGGCCGCGACCCGGAAGCGGTGGTCGTCGGCGGCCGCATATGGTCACCGGCGAATCTCGTCGCCGCGGTCGTCAACGAGCTGCGGGCGGTGGAGCCGGGTGCGTCCGAAGCGGGCGTCGTGACCACCTACCCCGCGATGTATTCCGACAAGCAGGTCGCGCTGCTGCGACAGGCGCTGGACCTATCCGGGGCGGGCGACGTGCTCCTGGTGCCCGAGCCCGTCGCGGCCGCGGAATGGCTGGAACACCAGCAGGGTCCGCTCGAGACCAGCTTCGTCCTGGTCTACGACCTCGGCGGCACCAGCCTCGACGTGAGCATCGTGCGCGTCGGCCCGGACTGGGACAACCATCCGATGATCGGAAAGCCGGTGCGCTCCTATGACTTCGGCGGGCGTCCGCTGGGGTCGATGATCGCGCGGTACGCCCCCGACGTGCCTGCCGAATCCGCGGGACTGTCGATGACGTCCATCGTCGACATCGACGGACTGCGTGTCGCGCACGTGCAGGACTCGCTCCAATTGGTCCGTGAATGTGTGCGGGAGGCGGGCATCACGCTCTCCGACATCGGCCGGATCCTGCTGGTGGGCGGGGCCGCACGCCCCGCCGAAGTCGCCAGGACGCTCGCCGAACTCGGTCGGCCCGTGGTGATCTCGGCCGACCCCGGACAGACGGTCGCCGCGGGCGCCGCCCTCATGGCGGCCCGCACCATGGCGCTCGGCGCGTCGGACGGCCGGTCCAGCGCGCCTCGCGTGGCGGTGTTCTCCAGCGCCGCGGTGGTATCGGCGGTCGCGATGTCGGCGGTCACGGTCTTCGGCGGACCGACGGTTCCCGAGCTGTCGCCGATGCTCGAGCGTCTTCCGGAACTCGGGATGCCGGGGGACAGTCTGCTGGTCGACGTCGGGAGCGAGCGCCTCGCCGAGGCTTGGTCCCGGATGGCCGCGCCGACCGCGTGGAACTCGAGCCGGGCGCTGCCGTCGTTGCTGTCGCAGCAGCCCTCCGCCTACACGCGATTCATCACGCCGGCTCCCCGCAGCGCCGGCCATGGTCCTTCGCTGGCCGAGTCGCAGCTCGGCACACATCGTGCCCCGTGGAAGTGCTGCGCCCCGAACGGCTTGCGCTACCGGGGATACGGTGATCCGGCCTACTTCGTGAATCCGCTTCCGTTCGCCCCGGTCGTCAGTCCCGTACCCGGGGATATCGCGCAACCGCCTGCTCCCGGGCAGCCCCCGGCTGCCGGGCAACCGCCTGTCCCCGGGCAGCCTCCGGCAGCCGGTCAGCCGGGTGTGCCGGGGCAGACGCCCGGAGCGGGTCTGCCGCCTGCCTCGGGGCAGATCCCGGCTCCAGGCACCGTGACGCCGCCCGTGGGATCACCGGGCTCGACTGCTCCCGCACCGCAGAATGGTTCGGCACCGGCGGCGTCCGGCGGGACGACTGCGGGAAATTCGGTGGGCGGCGCATCCACCGGAACATCCGGCACGCAGGGTTCCGGCACGGGCGCCCATGGTGACTCCTCCGCGACGAGTTCGTCAGGTGCTTCATCGTCCGCAGGCGGGTCGACCGGTGAGTCCTCCGGCGACTCCGATGCGACAGCATCCGGCGGAACTGCTTCCGGCGGCCACTCCGCAGGTGAGGACGCATCGACCGGCGCGCACGGATCGTCCGGCGACTCGTCGTCGGGTGGGTCGTCCTCGGGCGGATCGGCCGGGAATTCCGCGACGCACAATTCGTCCTCGGGCGGGTCCACCGGTCCCGCGAACGGTTCGTCACAAGCCGGATCGGCTGGTGGATCCTCGACGGGTGGATCGTCCTCGACAGGCGGATCCGCGTCGGGCGGACGTCCGGGTGGAGCGTCGTCCGCGGGTGGTCGTCCGGGCGGGAACTCCTCGGGCGCTTCGTCATCCGGCGGTTCGTCGAGCCGTTCGGGCTCGGTCGGGGGATCATCGACAGGCGGATCGTCGGCCGGTGGCGCGGGAGGCGGAGCCCGCGGCCGGTAGCGGTGATGTGCACGACGACGAAATGGTCCTCGCGCGAGCGGATCTCGACGCGTCGGATTTGCTAACGGGCGGCCCGGAGCCCAGGCACAATAGGTTGATGGCATCCGGGGGCCCCCAGCTGATAGCGCTGGACGTGGACGGGACGCTGCTGGACACGGGGACACCGATCAGTGCGCGCGTCGTGGCGGCGGTGCGCGCGGCCGTAGCGGCGGGCGCACACGTCGTGGTGACCACCGGCCGCACGGTGCTGACCACACGTTCGGTGCTCACCGAACTCGGTCTGCGCGAAGGGCATGCGTTGTGCTCGAACGGCGCCGTGCACATCGACGTGGCACGGGGCGAGCCGGTCGCGATCCAGGCGTTCGATCCCGCGCCCGCGATCACCGCGTTGCGCGCGCTCTTCCCGGCGATGATCTTCGCCGTGGAGAAGGTCGGCATCGGCACCTGGGCCACCGGGGCCGGCCCGGGTGAATACTCTCTCGGGGAGTACCTGCTCGTCGACCACCACGTGCTGTGCAGCGAACCCACCCCGCGACTGAACGGTTGGTTGCCGGACGGTTCGCTCGAGGAGATGCTGCGCGCGCTGCGCTCCTTGCGCGTGCCGGGTGCGAGCTGGGTGCACGGCGAGTTCGGGCCGTGGCTCACCGTTTCCCGGCAGGGGGTCTCCAAGGGATGGGCGCTGGAACAGCTGCGCATCGCCCTCGGTGTCCCGGACGAGGCGACGCTGGCCATCGGTGACGGCTACAACGACCGGGAAATGCTGCGCTGGGCAGCCCATTCGGTCGCGATGGCCAACGCGCCCTCGGATGTTCGCGATCTCGCCGATGAAGTGACCGGCCACGTTCTGGACGACGGCGTCGCCACCGTGCTGGAGCGCTGGTTCCGTTCCTGACCCGCTGATCGAGTCCGAGATACCGTTGGCGCGCCCGCACCCCGCACACCTCGTGCGGCCGCTGTCGTCCCGCCGCTTCGGGCCCGTGCCGGTAGCGAGAGAATCCGCCGCCGGGGTGCGGCACCGTGCCTCGTGAGCTGGTACTCGACGGTCCGCCCGGCGTGACGAGACGACCCCGGTCGTCGCCGCCACGCCGTCACCGTCGTGATCTACGCCGGACCGGTCTTGCCGAGGACCTCGAGGTAGTGCGGATTCGACATGAGGCCGAGGACGTTGCCGAACGGGTCGACCACCGCGGCGGTGACGAAACTCCCGTCGTTCCCGCGTGGGGTGATCGGGTCATAGACGGTCGCGCCGAGTTCCAGCAGCCGGTCGAACGTCGCCTGCAAGTCGTCGACGTGCCAGTTGACGATCGCGCCGCCGGGTGCGTTCCGGGCGCCCTCCGGGGCGTAGGCGCGGTTCACGAGGCCGAATTCGTGCTGGTAGTCGCCGATGCGGAACTCGTAGTAGCCGTTGGGGACGTGGTAGTACGGCTCGACGCCGAAGAACTCGGTATACCAGTCCTTGGCGGCCTCGAGGTCGTCGGCGTAAAAGGTGCTCGTCGCCATTCCGCGCAGCATGGTGATTCTCCTTCGGTGTGGTTCTTGTGTGTAGAACCATCATCCGATTCAAAGTGCGCACCGAATGAGCACTTTTACCGGCAGAATTAGGCATATGCGAGCGGACAGGTTGGTGGCGATCCTGCTGATGATGCAGAACCGAGGCCGCGTGACGGCCGCGCAGGTGGCGGCGGAACTCGAGACCTCGGTCGCGACCGCGCGCCGGGACCTGGAAGCGCTCTCCGCCGCCGGGGTGCCGGTGTATCCGCAGCCGGGGCGGGGCGGCGGATGGTCGCTGGTGGGAGGTGCGCGCACGGATCTGAGCGGTCTGACGGCGGGGGAGGCGCGGGCGTTGTTCCTTCTGGCCGGTCCCTCCGCGGGGGCGGTGCCGGAGGCCAAGTCCGCGCTGCGCAAACTGGTCCGCGCGCTACCGCAGACGTTCCGGGACGACGCGCAGGCGGCCGCCGACGCCGTGGTGATCGACCCGGCGCGCTGGGGTGCGACCGACCGCGAGCTGCCGCCGGTGGTGGCGCTGCTGCAACGGGCGGTCGTGCAGCGCAACAAGGTCCGGCTGCGCTATGCGAACCGGACCGGCGAGCGGTCCGAGCGCATCGTCGACCCGTGGGGCCTGGCCGACAAGGACGCCGTCTGGTATTTGATCGCCGGAACCGAGCGGGGGCAGCGGACGTTCCGCGTGGACCGGATCTCCGAAGCCTCCCTCACCGACGAACCGGCCCATCGCCCGGACGATTTCGATCTCCCCACCGCTTGGGCGCAGGTGGTCGAGGAGATGGAGCAGCGGCGCGCGACCACCGCCGCCACGGTGTTGATCTCCGAACGCCTCTTGCCCGTCCTGCGTGACCAGCAGGGTAGGAACTGCGTGGTGGACGGCCCGGTCGCCGACGGACGCGTTCAGGTCCGCGTCACCGCCCCGACCGCCTGGATGCTCGCCCAGCAGTTGGCCGGCTGGGGCGCCTCGATCGAGGTCCTCGGTCCTCCCGAGGTCCGGGAAGAACTCGCCCGCCTCGGCGCCGAACTACTCGACCGCTACGCGAAGGACGGGCGGCCCGGCATGTGACGACCCTGCTCGGGCGACCGCTGCTCGGAACGTGGTGGGGCAGTCGGCCACTGCCTTCACCCGTCCATCCGGGTCAGCGCGGCGCCAGAACGTGACCGGCCAACATGCGCACCATGTCCGAGGCGAGGACGGCGTGCCCGCTCATGCTGAAGTGGATGAGGTCGGCGCTCATCAGATCCTCGCGCAGGCGCAGCGGGTGATCCCAGAGTTCGAGCAGCAGCGCGTCGTAGCGGGCGGCCAGCTCGCGGACCAGATCGTTGAGCGCGGCCATCCGATCGCGCATCGGGCGCATGGGGGCCATGCGCTCGACTTCCCAGACGTCGGCCAGGGTGAAGGTGACGACCTGGGCCCCGGTGCGGGCCAGTGTGCCGAACAGCGTGTCCAGGTTCGTCCGCAGCTGGGTGAGATCGCCGCCCGCCAGGAACAAATCGTTGCCTCCGCAGGTGAGGTGGACGAGGTCGGGCCGGAACTCGAGCACGGCGGGCAACTGTTCGGCCAGGACCTGGTCGGAGGTGGCGCCGATCCGGCCGGTATTCAGGTAGGCCAGACCTGGGCGAGCCTCGGCGAGCACGGCTGCGACGCGGTCGGCCCAGCCTCTGGGGTCGTATCCCGGGCTCGGGTCGCCGACGCCCTGCGCGATGGAGTCGCCGAGCACCGCGTAGCGCTGCCACGGTGCGTCGGCGAGCAGGCGTCGCTGCTCGGCGAGGGGCAGCAGCAGTGGATCATTGGCTTCGGTGCGAATGTCGTTGTCGCTCATGAAATTTCCTAGTTGTCGGTGGACGGGGACGGAGTGCTCGTCGGGAGGGCCGCCAGGCAGGCGGCCACGGCCGCGATGCCGGCGCACACGGCGAAGAGAATGTGGAACGCGCCGAGCGAATCGTCCGGATGAGCGGCGAACACGGCCGCGAGCACCGCCACGCCGAGTGCGCCGCCCACTTGCCGCGCCGTCAGATTCATGCCGGTTCCGGCGGCGAACTGCTGCGGCGGAAGGGAACTCGCGGCCGCGGTGCCGAGCACGGTGACCACGAAGCCGATGCCGCCACCGCCGAGCACGCCGGCCGGAACCCACGCCGACCACAGGGCTGGAGTGGAACCGAAGGCGCCCGTGCTCATCCACACGGCGCACGCGACGAACATCGAGGCGCCGAGCACGCCGAGCCATCGCCTGGCTGTGAGCGAGCCGACTCGGCCGGCGACCGTCGCCGTCACCATCGAAGCCACCGCCCCGATGGTCATCGCCCCCGCGGAGCCGAGCACCGAGTAGCCCCAGATCGCGTCGAGGAACAGCGGTCCCGACAGCAGCCAGGCGAACATGGCGGCCCCGAAGACGAACGAGGTCGCGTTGGCCAGCGCGTACGACTTGCTGCGCCAGAGTTCCACCGCGATCGCGGGATGGTGGTGGCGGGCCGAACGTGCGAGGGTGGCGAGGACCAGGAGTCCACCGCCGATCAGCGCGGTCAGCGTCCCCGCCGAGGTCCAGCCCCAGCGTTGCCCTTCGGTGACGCCCGCGACCAGGCCGCCCAGGCCGGCCGCCACCGCGACGGTGCCGACCGGATCCGGCAGCGCGCCCCCCGAGGGGCGGCCGGTCGGTGCCGGGATGCGCGTCGCCGCCGCGATGAGCAGGACGGCCACCGGCACGTTGATCACGAAGATCGCTCGCCAGTCGAACCCTTCGACCAGCGCGCCGCCCAGCGCGGGCCCGACCACCGCGGCGAACCCGCCGGCGGCCGACCATGCTCCGATGGCCGCGCCGATCCTCTCCCGCGGGGTTGCGGCGAGCACCAAGCCGAGGGCGGACGGCACCATCAGCGCAGCCGTGGCGCCTTGCAGGACCCGGCCCGCGATGAGCCAGCCCGCCGTCGGCGCGAGCCCGCACAGCAGGGAGGTGGCCGCGAAACCGGCGAGCGCCCCGAGGAAGAGCTTGCGGCGGCCGAGCGCGTCGGCGAAACGTCCGGCCGGAGTGAGCAGGGCGGCGAAAGCGACCGCGTATCCGCTGACGACCCAGGTGAGCGTGGTGGTGGCCGTGCCGGGGTAGTCCCGGGCGATCGAGGGGAAGGCGATGTTGACGACCGAGAGGTCGAGAAAAGCGATGAATGCCGCGCCGCACGCGATCAGCAAGATGCGGGTAGCCGCGGTCGCGGGCGGCGGGCTGTCGAGCCGCACGGACGCGTCGGTCATGGAAGTCCTTCGGATAGTGGGAAACAAAACGCACGATCGTTCGTTCAATCAAAGTACGACCATACGTTCGTATGTGCAATGGCGGAGTGGAACAATGACCTGTATGACCAAGTCCGTCACCGCAGGCGGTCAGCCTCGCGACACCGATCAGCGCCTGGCCAAAGGGGCGCGGGCACGGGCGTCGATCGCTCGCCGCGCCGCCGACGTGGCGTCCGTGGAAGGGCTCAACGGCATCAGCATCGGCCGACTGGCCACGGATCTGGGGCTCAGCAAGAGCGGGATCGCGACCCTCTTCGGCAGCAAGGAGAGCTTGCAACTCGCGGCGGTCGGATCCGCGCGGCAGGTCTTCATCGACGCGGTCATCACGCCGAGCCTGAGCGAGCCCGCGGGACTACCGCGCCTGCGCGCCTTGGTCGAGCGCTGGTTCGGCCAGGTGACCGAC
The DNA here is from genome assembly GCA_019930625.1 of Nocardia asteroides. NCBI lineage: Bacteria > Bacillati > Actinomycetota > Actinomycetes > Mycobacteriales > Nocardiaceae > Nocardia > Nocardia asteroides. Next base: position 136,652 of record CP082844.1, on the reverse strand, counting down.
CCGGCATTCCCCGGCGGGTGCTTCCGGGTGGCGACCCTCGCCGAATTCGACAGCAAGCCGGGACCGGTGCGCGATGCCATCGCCGAAGACCGTCGGGACTGGCTCGCGTGGCTGGTGAAGGAGATTCACCGTACTCAGGAGCAGGGGCATCTCGGCGGCCGCGCCGCCGATGCCGTCGCGTTCGAATTGGATGCGGTCATCGCCGCGGCGCACAACGCACGGCAGTTGGGTGACGAGCGGGGCGTCGCCACCGCGCGCGCCATAGTCGACGACCTGCTCGGTTGAGCCGCCACCGCTCGACTCGTGGTGGACGCGCCGCCGCGGAGGCATGAAATGGCCCTACGGGCCGTCGTCCGCCGATCCCATCTGCGAGGTGACCAGGCCAGCCCCTCGGAGTTGGATGGCGTCGAGTCGGCGCAGGCGAGTGCCTTGCCCTCGTGAGTTGGCAACGGCGTCGGCCGCCGGTAGCGCAAGGCACCAGTGGCGTCACCACCGCATGCGCCGACCCGCTAGCCGCTCGGCGTCCCGTTGACCAGGTGGTCCAGGTAGGAGCCCGGGATCGGGGACAGTTCGACGCCGTCCGCGTCCACGATGTGCGGGCGGATGGTGCCGGTCGGGGTCATGCCGGGGCTTTCGATCAGCACCGTGGTCGAGACCGGCAGCGCGAAGAACTGCACCGCGAACGGCATGGCGGTGGCCAGTTCCAGCAGGGTGGTGTAGTACGACGAGCGGTGTGCGTGGTCTTCGAAGCACTCGACCGACCAGCCGGAGAACTCCGGGTCGTCCTGCTCGGTGCGGGCCAGGACCAGCACGGGCGACTCGAGCCCGCACGACGAGACGATCGCCTGCTGGTCCTCGCCCGGAAAGTCGAGGCGCTCGGCCAAGCCGACGCCTGCCGCCACCTCGCGCTGATACCAGACATCGCGCAGCGTGCGATCGACCTGCTCGACCCAGGTCTGCGCATCGGCGCGTTCGGCCAGCCCCAGCGTGCCGTCGTCGCGCCCGCGCACCCGGACCAGATTCCAGCCGATCCGGATCGTCTCACCGGGGTGATACCGCGTGCCCTCCGCCACAGAGGATTCCAAGTAGGACAGCAGCCAGCTCTCCATGCCCGGCAACTGCGTCTCGGTGATCACGACGGTGAACTCGGGATGTCCGTGGCTGGCGCAGGAGGTGGTGCGGAAAGACGTTTCGGCCATCCCGAGTTCCTAGCATCAGTGTCCGTCGGACGCGCGCGTGGGTCGGCGCGGACGATTCGGAAGCAAGCGTGTCCGCGATCATCCGAGACCGGAAGACTTCTCCGAGAACGTCCGGTCAGGCAGAAAGCGCGCGGGTCTGCGCGATCGCCGCGTGATAGCGGTCCAAGATGACCTGGGTGAGGGCCGGATGCGCGCCGAGAACGTCCGCGTGGATGGCCTGCGGCGCGGCGTCGGCCAGGCGATCGGTCAGCAGTCCCGGTGCGAGGAACCACGGCGCGATCAGCACCTGGTCCGCGCCGCGGGCGCGTAGTCGCGAAATCGCCTCGGTCACCGACGGTTCGGTGGTCGCGAAGCAGATCTCGGTGTGCCAGCCGGTGCGGGCGCGCAGGCGGGTGGCGACTTCGGCGGTCCGGGTGTTGGCGGCGGTCGACGACGATCCGACCGCCGCGACCGCGACACCGAGACGCCGGCCCCCCGAGAGGTGCCCGGCCTCGCCACCGGCGGCGAGTACCCGGTCGCGCAACGCCTCGATCAGCCCGGGGCCCGCGCCGAGCACGTCGGCCTGGGTCAGGCGCAGCCCGAGATGACGGGCGCGGGCCGCGGCCAGCAGGCCGGGCAGGTCGACCCTGGCGTGGAAGGCGCTGCCGAGCAACAGCGGGGTAACCACCGCGTGCGTGTGTCCCTCGGCGGCGACCGCAGCCACGACCTGTTCGACCGACGGGGCGGTGAGATCGAGGAACGCCGTCCGGACGTCGAGATCCGGCCGCGCGGCCGCCACGGCGGCGACCGCCTCCGCGACGGTCGCCGCCGAGCGTGGATCGCGACTGCCGTGAGCGACCGCGATCAGCGCGGGCGGCCGTGGGCTGTCACCGAGTACCGCCGGTGGGCGACCGAGCCGGGCTGTCGCGGAACCCGAGCGGCCCGGTGCGCTCGCGCGCACGACCGGCAAGGCGCCGGAAAGAGCTCGCGACACAGCCATGTCAGGCTCCGGCGCCGACCTCGACGGCGGACAACACGTCGCCGACCAGACCGGCCGCCAGCGTATTCCCGCCGGCCGGGTCGATCAGCAGGAAACTGCCGGTGTGCCGGTTCGCCCGGTAGTCGTCGGCCGGGATCGGCTCGGCGACCCGGACCGAGATGCGCCCGATGTCGTTGAGTGCCAACGACTCCGGGTTGGGATCGGCCGCCAGGCGCTGCTCGTCGAAACGCTCCAGCAGCGTGCCGACGATCGCCTGGGTGGTCCGGGTGCCGTGCTTGAGCAGCAGTCGCGCGCCGGGGCGCAGCGGCTTGTCACCCAGCCAGCACACGGTGGCGTCGAAGGCATCGACGGGCTCGGGCGCGTCGGCGGTCGAGGCGATGATGTCGCCCCGGGAGATGTCGACATCGTCGGCCAGGATGAGCGTGACGCTGCGTCCGGCCTGCGCCACCGCGAGCTCGCCGTCGGGGGTGTCGATCCGCTCCACGGTCGTACGGATGCCCGAAGGCAGCACCACGACCTCGTCGCCCGGAGCGACCGCGCCCGCGGCGATCTGCCCTGCGTAGCCGCGGTAGTCCGGGTGCTCCGCGGTGCGCGGGCGGATCACGTACTGCACCGGGAACCGCAAGCCCAAAGCGTGATTGCCGGTGCTGTCGGCGTCGACCGGCACCGATTCCAGATGCTCGATGAGCGAGGGGCCGTCGTAGTAGGGGGTGTTGTCCGAGCGGGTGGCGATGTTGTCGCCGTGCAGCGCCGAGACCGGGATCTCCAGCACGTCCTCGCTCGACCAGCCCAGTGTGCGGGTGAGCTCGTTGAACTCCGCGGAGATCGCGGCGAACACGCCGGCGGCGTCGTCCACCAGATCGATCTTGTTCACCGCGAGCACCAGCTTCGGCACACCCAGCAGCGCGAGCACGGCGGCATGCCTGCGGGTCTGCTCGATGACGCCCTTGCGCGCGTCGACGAGCAGGATCACCAACTGCGCGGTGGACGCGCCGGACACGGTGTTGCGGGTGTATTGCACGTGCCCGGGGGTGTCCGCGAGCACGAAAGAGCGGCGCGGAGTGGCGAAGTACCGGTAGGCGACATCGATGGTGATGCCCTGTTCACGTTCCGCGCGCAGCCCGTCCACGAGCAGCGACAGATCCGGTGTGGCCAGACCTTTGTCCACCGACGCTCGGGTGACGGCGTCGATCTGGTCGGCCAGAACGGATTTCGTGTCGTAGAGCAGGCGTCCGACCAGAGTGGACTTGCCGTCGTCGACAGAACCGGCGGTGGCCAGCCTCAATAGGTCGGACATGTCAGAAATAACCCTCTCGCTTGCGGTCTTCCATCGCGGCTTCGGAAACCCGGTCGTCACCACGGGTCGCGCCACGTTCGGTCAGTCGGGACGCGGCGACCTCGGCGAGGATCGCCTCGTTGTCGGCCGCGTCGGAAAGAATGGCGCCGGTGGAGGACCCGTCGCCCACGGTGCGGTAGCGCACCGACCGGGTCTCCAGCACTTCGCCGTCGCGCGGGCCGCCCCACACGCCGGGCGTCATCCACATGCCGTCGCGCAGGTACACCGGACGCTCGTGCGCGTAGTAGATGCTCGCCAGATCGATGTCCTCGCGCGCGATGTAGCGCCAGATGTCCAGTTCGGTCCAGTTGCTCAGCGGGAACACGCGCACGTGCTCGCCCGGCGCGTGGCGTCCGTTGTACAGGTTCCACAGCTCGGGGCGCTGCCGCTTCGGATCCCACTGGCCGAACGCGTTGCGCAGCGAGAAGATCCGCTCCTTGGCGCGCGAGCGCTCCTCGTCGCGGCGGCCACCGCCGAACACGGCGTCGAAACGGTGCTCGCTGATCGCGTCCAGGAGGGGGACGGTCTGCAGCGGGTTGCGGATCCCGTCGGGGCGCTCGGTGAGCCTGCCGTCGGCCAGGTAGTCCTCTACCTTCGCCACGTGCAGGCGCAAGCCGTAGCGCTCGACGACCTTGTCCCGGAACTCGAGCACTTCGGGCAGGTTGTGCCCGGTGTCCACGTGCAGCAGCGCGAACGGCAGCGGAGCGGGCCAGAACGCCTTGAGCGCCAGATGCAGCAGCACGGTGGAGTCCTTGCCGCCGGAGAACAGGATCACCGGCCGCTCGAACTCGCCCGCCACCTCACGGAAGATGTGGATCGCCTCGGACTCCAGCGCGGCGAGGGTGTCGAAATCGCTGATGCCGAGATGGCGTTCGCGTCGAATGGTTTCGGTCATGGTGTCTCCTCCGGGCCCTGACTCGGTCATGCTGTGTCGATTCGTGCATGCCCGAGGGGCCCTGCGTGGTTACGCTGGCTGCCTCCTCCGGGCCCTGACTCGGTCATGCTGTGTTCTTTTCTGCATGCCCGAGGGGGCCCTGCGTGGTTACGCAGGCTGCCTCCTCCGGGCCCTGACTCGGTCATGCTGTGTGCAACCCGCACTCGGTCTTGGCGAGACCGGCCCAACGGCCGCTGCGTGGATCGGCTCCCGGCTCCGGCTTCCGGGTGCACGGAGCGCAGCCGATGGACGGGTACCCCTCCTCCACCAGGGGATTGACGAGGATGCCGTGCTTTTCGATGTAGTCCTGCATCTGCTCGTCCGACCACGGCGCGATCGGGTTGATCTTCACCAGTCCGAAACCCTCGTCGAACGAGATCAGCGGTGCGTTCGCCCGGGTCGGGGCCTCCACCCGGCGGATGCCGGTGACCCAGGCGTTGTATCCGGCCAGCGACTTCTGCAGCGGGACGACCTTGCGCAACCGGCAGCACTCGTTCGGCTCGCGGGCGAACAGATCCTTGCCCAGCAGCTGATCCTGTTCGGCCACCGTATGTTCCGGCCGAACGTCGACCACGTTCACTCCGTACACGGCCTCCACCGCGTCGCGGGTGCCGATGGTCTCGGCGAAGTGGTAGCCGGTGTCCAGGAACAGCACGTCAACGCCGGCGCGGATTCCCGCGGCCAGGTGCACCAGCACGCCGTCCTGCATGTTGGAGGCCACGATGTAGTTCGTGCCGAAGGTGTCCTCGGTCCACTGCAAGAGTTCGGTCGCCGACGCGCCGTCCAGTTCGGCGGCCCCGCGCTCGGCGATGGCACGGAGCTCGTCCTCGGACAGCTTCTCCACGAGTTCGGTGGTCACAGTTGATCTCCCGTCGACACTTATCTGAGGTCGGCCTCGTCGGCGCGGACCGCCCACTGGGCGAACCGTTCGCCATCCGCACGGTGTTTGACGAAGTTGCGCACCACCCGCTCGACGTAGTCGCCGAGTTCCTGGGTGGTCACCTTGTGCTGACGCAGCTTGCGCCCGAAAGCGCTGTCGAAGCCGAGGCTGCCACCGAGGTGAACCTGGAAGCCCTCCACCTGATTCCCGGCGCCGTCGTCGACCAGCTGGCCCTTGAACCCGATGTCGGCGATCTGCGAGCGAGCGCAGGAGTTCGGGCAGCCGTTGATGTTGATCGTGATGGGAACGTCCAGCTGCGCGTTCAGATCCGCAAGCCGCTCCTCCAGCTCCGGCACCAGCGCCTGGGACCGCTTGCGGGTCTCGGCGAAGGAGAGCTTGCAGAACTCGATTCCCGTGCAGGCCATCAGGTTGCGCCGCCACAGCGAGGGCCGCGCCTGCAGGCCGAGGGGTTCCAGCTCCTCGATCAGCGCGTCGACCTGGTCGTCGGGAACATCGAGAACGATCAGTTTCTGGTACGGGGTGAATCGGACGCGATCGGAGCCGATCCGCTCGACCGCGTCGGCGACCTTGGTCAGGACGGTGCCCGACACCCGGCCCGCGATGGGGGAGAAGCCGACGGCGTTGAGCCCGTTACGCAGCCGCTGCACGCCGACGTGGTCGATCGGCTTGGTCGGCTGCTGCGGCGCGGGGCCGTCGATCAGCTTGCGCTTCAGGTACTCGTCTTCCAGCACCTGGCGGAACTTCTCGATGCCCCAGTCCTTGATCAGGAACTTCAAGCGCGCCTTCGTGCGCAGGCGGCGGTAGCCGTAGTCACGGAACAGCGACACGACGGCTTCCCAGACGTCGGGCACCTCCTCCAGCGGCACCCATGCGCCGACCCGCTTGGCGAGCATCGGGTTGGTGGACAGGCCGCCGCCGACCCACAGATCCAGACCGGGGCCGTGTTCGGGATGCACCACGCCGACGAACGCCACATCGTTGATCTCATGCACCACGTCCTGCTGGCCGGAGATCGCGGTCTTGAACTTGCGCGGCAGGTTGGAGTACTCCTTCTTGCCGATGTAGCGGCGCACGATCTCCTCGATCGCGGGCGTCGGGTCGATGACCTCGTCCAGCGACTCGCCCGCGAGCGGGGAACCGAGCACCACGCGCGGGCAGTCGCCGCACGCCTCGGTGGTCTTCAGGCCGACCGCTTCGATCCGCTTCCAGATCTCGGGGACGTTCTCCACCTCGATCCAGTGGTACTGCACGTTCTCCCGGTCGGACAGATCCGCGGTGTCCCGGGCGAACTCGGTGGAGATCTGCCCGAGCGTGCGCAGTTGCGCGACATTCAGCGCACCCCCGTCGCAGCGCACGCGCATCATGAAGTACTTGGCCTCGAGCACGTCGATGTTCTCGTCACCGGTCCAGCTGCCGTCGTAGCCCTGCTCGCGCTGGGTGTACAGACCCCACCAGCGGAACCGGCCGCGCAGATCGCCCTTGTCGATGCCGTCGAATCCGGTCTTGGCGTAAATGTTCTCGATCCGGGCGCGGACGTTGAGCGGGTTGTCGTCCTTCTTGGACTGTTCGTTCGGGTTCAGCGGTTCGCGGTAGCCCAGCGCCCACTGGCCCTCGGCCTTGCGGCGCACCGGCTTGCCGGTGCGGGCGCGCGGTCCCGTGGAAGTCGCCTCGGGACGCGGGCGGTCCGGGCGGACCCGGCGTTCGGAAGCCGGGCGTTCGGGGCGCGCGCGGGGGCCGGGCTCGGATCCGGGCGTGGGCTGATCGGTCGGACCGGCGTCGGTGCTCGACGTCATGGGGTCGCTCCTGCGGGGTGGGTGGTACATCCTGCTGAGGGCGTGAGGGGCTGACTCACACCTGCGGTGTCAGCGGGCCGATGGAGTCGGGATCGCCGGAGGCCGGGGATCGGGCGCGCTGAACTACCGGAGGGAACCGGACAGACAGCAGGCGCTACAGACGCGCTTGTAATCGACGTGGCGACGTGCCACAAGTCGTACTCCCAAAGCGCGCATGCGGCCCATTGTGCCACGTCAGCGCCGGCCTTCCGACCCCGCATCCGGTATTCCCCGCATTTTGGCGGGAAATTCCCTGGACGCTCGACCCGGTTTGTGACGGCTGTCATAGTTCGCGCGCCGAACCGGGCGCGTGATACGTCCGCCGGGTCGTCAGTGAGACGGCGCACGCCGCTTGACCTCGAGTCAGCTCGAGGTAGCAAGCTCGCCACCATGAGTACACCAACTGTCGACGCCGCCGCCGAGATCGAAGCCATCCGCGCGGTGGTCGCCACCGTGGAACACGTTCAGCGCACCGAGTCGGTCGAGGAATTCGCGGCTCTGTTCCGCGAGGACGCGATCTGGACCACCGGGCACGGCAAGCGCCTCTTCGGGCGCGCCGCCATCGCCGAGTTCACCGCCGCGGTGCTGCCCGGGTCCGGTGCGCACGGCAAGGCGACCTACGAAGTCGAGCACGTCTTGTTCATCCGCCCCGACGTCGCGGCGGTCAAGGTGCGCCAGCGCTACTTCACCCCCGCGGGCGACCTGGACAGGGAAGGCACCCCGATGTATGTGATGTCCAAGGAGGACGGCCGCTGGGTGCTCACCGCCAACCAGAACACTCCCATCGTGACGGACTGACCCGGTCGCTAGCCGCGCGAAGGGTAAGCCGACGGTGCGCCGCGCTCGCCGAGGAGAAGGCGCGGCGGTTCGATCGCCGCGCGCTTCTCGTGGCCGGCGATGTCGGCGACTGGTCACGGTGCGCCTGGTCTGCGCTGCGGGCCGATCACCGGGGTGATCCCACGGATACGAGGGTCGGGTGCTCGGTGAGCGCATCGGTCGCAACCGGAGACTCGCCGACGCCCGGCGGAGTCCCGGACGTCGGCGTGAACACCGTGGCGTTCACACTGGACAGGTGAGTTCTTCCGCCGCGTCCGCGAGCACCGATACGTCCGCACCGGTGGTGCGTGACTTCGGCCACGGGCCGTTCGGGATCTACGTGCACGTGCCGTTCTGCGCGACGCGGTGCGGTTACTGCGACTTCAACACCTACACCGCGGGTGAGCTCGGCAGCTCGGCCTCGCCGCAGTCGTGGTCGACGGCGTTGCGCGGCGAGCTGGCGACCGCGGCGCGGGAGTTCGCGGCGCTGCCCACCGCGACACCGGAGGTGTCCACCGTGTTCGTCGGCGGGGGAACGCCCTCGCTGCTGGGCGGCGACGGTCTGGCCGCGGTGCTGGACGCGGTGCGCGGCGAGTTCCGCCTCGCCGCCGACGCCGAGATCACCACGGAATCCAATCCGGAATCCACCTCGCCGGAGTTCTTCCGGCGCATCCGGGAGGCCGGGTTCACGCGGGTGTCGCTGGGCATGCAGTCCGCCGCGGAACACGTGCTGAGGGTGCTCGACCGCACACACACCCCCGGCCGGGCGGTGGCCGCGGCGCGGGAAGCGCGTGCCGCCGGCTTCGAGCACGTCAATCTGGATCTGATCTACGGGACGCCGGGCGAGCGCGACGCCGATCTCGACGCCAGCCTGGACGCGGTGCTCGACGCCGGTGTCGACCACGTCTCGGCCTATTCGCTGATCGTGGAGGACGGCACCGCGCTGGCCCGGCGCGTGCGCCGCGGCGAACTGCCCGCGCCCGACGACGACGTGCTCGCCGCGCGCTACGAACGGATCGACGCCCGGCTCCGCGCGGCCGGGCTCGACTGGTACGAGGTCTCGAACTGGGCCGCAGGCGCGGCGGCGGTCTGCCGGCACAATCTCGGCTACTGGGACGGCGGCGACTGGCTGGGCGCCGGTCCCGGCGCGCACAGCCATGTCGGGGGAGTGCGGTGGTGGAACGTCAAACACCCCGCGCGATACGCGGACCGAGTCGGCCAGGGCGGTCTGCCCGCGGCCGGATGGGAAGCGCTCAGCGACGACGAGCGGTACACCGAACGAGTCATGCTCGCCGTGCGGTTGCGCACCGGCCTGCCCCTGGCGGATCTGGCGTCCTCCGCCATCGCCGCGGTGGGCCGGGTGGTCGCCGACGGCCTCGCCCTGCGCACCGACGACGACCGGCTCGTCCTCACCGATCGCGGCCGCCTCCTCGCCGACGGTGTCGTCCGCGAATTGCTCGACTGATGCGCGCCACTCGAGGCGGTATGCACACCGGCCTCGCGAAAAGCAACTGGCCCAATGGATCGCGAGCGTTTGCGCTTCCTGTCGGACGAGCCCGATTCCGCACCACCGTTCGGTGGTCCGGCGAACCGCGCATTCCATTCCGGTACCGCGTTGCCCACCGGCCGCGTAGTCTGCGACCAACCCCAAGGAGACAAATGGCGTCGGCACGACACATCACTCTTATCCATGAGCCGGGCGAGTTCGCGGTGGCGCGGGCAGCGGAGAGAGCGGAGAATGCGCGCCAATGCGCCGTCGCCGCCCGCACCGTGGCCAGCTACGCGCAGAACGCCGCTGACTGCGAGTCGCTGCTGGCGATGCTCGGTCTCGACGCCCTGGCGGGCAAGCAGGCGAAAGTCGGCGACTGCGGCTGACCGCTACGGCTGGTCCACGACCGCCGCAGTTCTGTGTCATTTCGGGAGCCAGAGCTCCGTACGCGGTGCGAAAGCGCCGGACGGAATGCGACGGATCCCCGATGTCGACGGATCCTGAATACCACAGCGCCGCGCGATCATGATGATCGTGCGGCGCTTCGGTTCCGGCCTGGGTCAGCGCGGCGCACCTGCTTCAGCCGCTGACTGATGATCCGCTGCTCGAGGCGGTACTCTGCTCCGGGCAGATCTTGTAGAGCTGCCGAATCATGTTGTCCGCCTTGGCGATATGTTCCGCGCCGCGTTCGTTATCGACCAGGTCGCGCAGGACGGAGGCGCTGAGCCGGGAAAGCGGGATGTCGGACACGCGTCGCTGGTCCCCCGACCCGGCGCCGTGGCTCGCGGTGGTCGGAGCCGCTGACCGTCGCGCCGAGCGGTGCGTTGCCGAGCGGCGATCCGGCTGCCGACAATTAGACTGGATCGACAGACCACCCGGGATTCGCCTGCGATGAGGTGGGCGATGAGGTGGGCCGTCTGCGCCGGCTACGGCGAGACCGGAGAGTCAGCGAGGAGGTGGGGCCGATGTCGAGCACCGAGGATCGGCGCTTCGAGGTCCTGCGCGCGATCGTCGCGGACTATGTCGCGACCAAGGAGCCGATCGGGTCGAAGACGCTGGTCGAGCGGCACAATCTGGGTGTTTCCAGCGCGACGGTGCGCAACGACATGGCGGTGCTCGAGGCCGAGGGCTACATCACACAGCCGCACACGAGTTCCGGCCGGATCCCGACGGACAAAGGCTATAGGCAGTTCGTGGACCGGATCTCGGAGGTGAAGCCGCTGTCGGCGGCGGAGCGCAGGGCGATCATGGAGTTCCTGGAGTCGGGCGTCGACCTCGACGACGTGCTGCGCAGGGGCGTCCGCTTGCTGGCCCAGCTGACCAGGCAGGTCGCCGTCGTGCAGTACCCCACGGTCTCGGCGTCCACGGTGCGTCACATCGAGGTGGTCGCGCTCAATCCCGCGCGCCTGCTGCTGGTGGTGATCACCGACACCGGCCGCGTCGATCAGCGACTGGTCGACCTCGGCGCCGTGATCGACGACGAGGATCTGGCCGCGCTGCGCGGCATGCTCGGCGGCGCCATGGACGGCAAACGCCTGGCCTCGGCCTCGGCGGCGGTCGCGGAGCTGCCCGAGCGCGCGCCGGTGCGGCTGCGCGACGTGCTGGTGCGGGTGTCCACGGTACTGGTGGAGACGCTGGTGGAACATCCCGAGGAACGATTGGTGCTCGGCGGCACCGCCAACCTCACCCGCAACGCCGCCGACTTCGGCTTCCCCGGCTCCTTGCGGGCGGTTCTGGAGGCGCTGGAGGAGCAGGTGATCGTGCTCAAGCTGCTCGCGGCGGCCCAGCAGCCGGGGACGGTCACGGTCCGCATCGGCGAGGAGACGCAGGTCGAGCAGATGCGCGGGACGTCTGTTGTGTCGACCGGCTACGGCGCGGCGGGAGCGGTGCTCGGCGGTATGGGTGTGCTGGGCCCGACGCGGATGGACTATCCCGGCACGATCGCGTCGGTCGCGGCCGTCGCCCGATACATCGGCGAGGTCCTCGCCGAGCGCTGACCTGAACACCGGTCGGCGATGCCACTGCTACGCTCGACCCTTCGGGCGGATAAAGTTGAGTGCACAAGACTAATGCTGTTGTCGGCGCGTTTCGAATCCGGCGCGGGCACCGGCGGCACTGTCGAGAACGACCAAGGACTAGAGAACTCAAGTGGCACGGGACTACTACGGACTGCTCGGCGTCGCGAAGAACGCGACCGATCAGGAGATCAAGCGGGCATACCGCAAGCTGGCGCGTGAGCTCCACCCCGACGTCAACCCCGACGAGGCGGCGCAGGCCAAGTTCAAGGAAGTGTCGACCGCCTACGAGGTGCTGTCGGATCCGGAGAAGCGGCGCGTCGTCGACATGGGCGGCGACCCGATGGAATCCGGCGCGGGCGGGGCCGGCTTCAACGGCGCGGGCTTCGGCGGGCTCGGCGACGTGTTCGAGGCGTTCTTCGGCGGCATGAGCGGGACGACCGGCGCGCGCAAGCCGCGTGGCCGGGTCCAGCCGGGCGCCGATTCGCTGATCCGCACCCGGCTCAGCCTGGCCGAGTGCGCGGTCGGCGTGACCAAGCACCTCACCGTGGACACCGCGATCCTGTGCGACATCTGCCAGGGCTCGGGTACCAACGGCAACTCCAAGCCGGTGCGCTGTGAGACCTGCGGCGGCGCGGGCGAAGTCCAGTCCGTGCAACGATCCTTCCTCGGCCAGGTGCTGACTTCGCGCCCGTGCCCCACGTGCCGGGGCGCGGGCGAGACCATCCCGGACCCGTGCCACAAGTGCGGCGGCGACGGCCGGGTGCGGGCGCGCCGCGAGATCGCCGCGCCGATTCCCGCCGGCGTCGCGAACGGCATGCGGGTGCGGCTGGCCGCGCAAGGCGAGGTCGGCCCGGGTGGCGGTCACGCGGGTGACCTGTACGTGGAGATCGTGGAGCAACCGCACGACGTCTTCGTCCGCGACGGTGACGATCTGCACTGCACCATCCGGGTGCCGATGGTCGACGCGGCGCTGGGCACCACCGTGGTGATCGACACCATCCTGGACGGTCCGACCGAGTTGACCATTCCGGCGGGCACCCAGCCCGGCGAGATCTCGGTGCTGCGCGGTCACGGCATGCCGCGGCTGCGCTCCGGCGCGCGCGGCGATCTGCTCGCGCACCTGGACATCGTGATCCCGGCCAAGCTGGACAGCAAGCAGACCGAACTCCTGCGCAAATACAAGGGAATGCGTGACCGCGAGCGCGCCGAGGTGATGTCGGCGCAGTCCGAGCACAACAGCGGCCTGTTCGCGCGGCTGCGGGCCTCGTTCAGCGGACGCTAGGTGGCCGCGACGGTCTTCTACCTCGACGAGGTGCCCCAGCCGGGCGCGGTCGCGGTGCTCGACGGCCCGGAAGGCAGGCACGCCGCCACGGTGCGCCGCATCCGGGTCGGCGAGCCGATCACCCTCTCCGACGGGCGCGGTGTGCTCGCCGAATCGGAAGTCGTCGCCGCGTACCGTGACCGGCTCGAGCTCGCGGTGCGCGACCGGGTGCTGGCGGCCCCGCAGGCGCCGCCGGTGACCGTCGCGCAGGCGCTGCCGAAGTCCGACCGTTCGGAGCTGGCGGTCGAGCTGATGACGGAGGCGGGCGCCGACGCCGTCATCCCGTGGCAGGCCGCGCGCTGTGTCGCGAACTGGGAGGGCAAAGCCGCCAAAGGCGTCGGCAAATGGCGGGCCGCCGCCCGCTCGGCCGCCCGTCAGTCCCGCCGGGCCTACATCCCCGAGGTCGCCGACCTGCACCGCACCAAGGACCTGCTGGAGGTGGTCCGCACGGCGAAGGCCGACGGCGCGATCATCGCGGCGCTGCACGAGTCCGGCACGGCCCGCTTCACCGAACTGCCCTTCGCCGACGCGACCGGAATCGTCCTCGTGGTGGGCCCGGAAGGCGGGCTGGACGACACCGAACTCACCGCCCTGGCCGAGGCGGGCGCGGACGTGACTCTGCTCGGCCCGACGGTGCTGCGTACCTCCACCGCGGCAGCGGTCGCGCTGGGCGCTCTAGGCGCCCTGACCCCGCGTTGGTGAACTCGGTATCCGAGTCGCGGAGAACGATCACAGCCTTCACCTGGGCAACCGACTCGGCAGCGGCCCGCGAATACGCGCACGGCCAGATAGTTCGGCTGCGGTGTCCCGGGACATCTCGGCTCAGCGGTCAAGCCTCGACCGGCGACGATTCCCGCGCGGGATTCGTGTGCATGGTCTGCGCGCGCGGCGCTGCGATCGGTGCGATACCCACAGCAACAGTGCCGCGATGACCATCAGCGCACCGATGCCGCAGGTCAGGCCGAGCCACCCCGCGCGGGCGTAGACGATGCCTGCCGCACCGCCGACGACCGCGCTGCCGAGGTAGTAGGCGAACAGATACAGCGACGAGGCCGCGCCCCGATTGCCTTGCGCCATCGCGCCCACCCATGCGCTTGCCGCAGTGTGCGCACCGAAGAATCCCGCGGTGTAGAGCAATACGCCGAGGAGCGCGGTGCCGAGGTGGTCGGGAATCGTCACCACGAGCCCGATCGTCATCATGCACAGCGACACGGTGAGCACCCACTGCCTGCCGATCCGGTCGGTCAGCCGGCCGGCCGCCGCCGACGCCGCGGTGCCGGCCAGATACAGCACGAACACCAGCCCCACCAGTGCTTCCGGCAACCCGAACGGCGCGGCCGTCAGCCGGTAGCCGAGATAGTTGTACACCGAGACGAATCCACCCATCAGGACGAACGCCAGCCCGAACAGCGCGAGCAACCCGCGATGACGCAACTGGCTCCCGAGATCGCCGAGCACCGTGCGCATTCCGGCGGGCCGCGGCACGAAGCCGCGAGACGGCGGCAGCCACCGGAGGAACCACACCGTGCAGCCGGCGGCGGCGATCGCGGCCACTGCCTGCGCCCACCGCCAGGACGCCAGGTCCAAGGTGAACGCCGGAATCAATCGCCCGGCCAGCCCACCGATCGTGGTGCCTGCCACGTAGACGCCCATCGCGGCGCCCAGCCCGTCCCCGCCGATCTCCTCCGCCAGATAGGCCATCGCCACGGCGGGCACGCCCGCCAGCGCGATGCCTTGCAGCGCTCGTCCGGTGAGCAGCAACTCCAGCGACGGGCTCAGCGGTAGCAGCAATCCGATCGCCGCCGCCGCGACCGCGGAGCCGGTCATCACTTCGGTCCGGCCGATCCGGGACGAGAGGGCGCTCACGGGGATGATCGCCAGCGCGAGGAAGCCGGTGGTGAGCGACACCGCCAGCGCCGCCCGCGCAGGCGTCGCGCCGAACGCGGCCGAGAGGCTCGGCAGCAGAGCCTGGGCGCTGTACATGGAGGCGAAAGTCGTGAGACCGGCCGCGAACAGCGCGGTGGTGATCCTGCGTTCGTGGGCGACGTCCGTTGCCGCTGCGCTGCGCTCGGTGGTCATGGCTCCTCCTTTCGTCCAGCATCATCAGCGGTTTTTCGGAAAGGAAATGAATAATAGGAAGCAATTCGATGCTTGTGAGACATATAGGGAGGTAGGGCGATGCTCGGCGAGGATCTGGAGTGGTTCACGACACTCGCCGAGCTGGAGCGGGTGGGTGCCGCAGCCGATCGGTTGCACCTCGCCCAGCCCACCCTGTCGCGCATGCTGGCCCGGTTGGAGCGCCGGGTCGGTGTCGAACTGTTCGACCGGCGCGGAAAACGGATCGTCCTCAACGAGTTCGGGCGGATCTACTACGAGCATGCCCGTCGTGCGCAATCCGAGCTGGACGCGGCGAAACAGGCTCTCGCCGATCGGGCCAATCCGGCAGGGGGAGTCGTGCGGCTGTCCTTCCAGCACTCCTTCGGCGGATCACTGGTGCCGCAGCTGGTCAGCGGCTTCCGGCGGATCTCCGGCCGGATCACGGTGACACTGTGGCAGGGGGCGGCCGAAGCGGTGACCGAGCGGGTGCTCGCGGGCGAAGCGGATCTGGGCATCGTCTCGCCCCGCCCTGCCGTCGCGGGCGTCGGCTGGCGTACCGTGCTGCGGCAGCCGCTGGTGCTGGCGGTGCCGCCGGAGCATCGGTTGGCCGGACGGCGGCAGGTCCGGCTCGCCGAGGTGGCCGACGCGGAGTTCGTCACGATGCACCACGGATTCGGGATGCGGCGCATCTTCGAGGAACTGTGCGCGGCCGCGGATATCCGGCCGCGGATCGCGTTCGAGTCGAGCGACCTCGTCACGGTGGCCGGGCTGGTGTCGGCGGGACTGGGCGTGGCGATCCTGCCGGGCGAGGACCCGCTGTCCGCTGGGCCGCTGTCCGGCCCGGTGACGGTGCCGCTGGCGGACGCGGGCGCCGCGCGCGCCGTCGGGTTGGTGTGGGCCGCCGCGGTGACGCCACCGGACGCCGTGCGGCACTTCCGTGACTTCACGGAGGATTGGGCAGGGCGACGTGGGGGAATTCCATGAGGGTCCGGCCCCGCCGGAGGCCTTATTCACTGGGCGCTGTCGGTGGGGCGCGTTAAACTTCTCTCCATACAGCAGCAGTCGAGACCGGAAAGCAGGCTATAGCCACTTTTGAGAACACAAGGCGAGATCGGCGACCCGGCCACCCCAGCGGCGGGCATCGGCGCCGGCGACATCGGTTCGGGTCCCGCAGCGCGCACCGTGCGCTCGAGTATCGAACTCGCTCCCGAATCCGTGTTCCCCTTCCTCGGTTCGGCCGACCAGAACCTTCGTGAACTGGAGACGCTGCTCGACGCGGACATCCACGTCCGTGGCAATTCCGTGACCCTCACCGGCAAGGCGGCCGATGTCGCGCTCGCCGAGCGGGTCATCGAGCAGCTCGTCGCGCTCACCGGCCGCAACCGCGTGGTGACTCCGGAGGCGGTGCGGCATACGGTATCGATGCTCACCGAGGGCTCCAGTGAGTCTCCCGCGGAGGTGCTCAGCCTGGACATCCTGTCCCGGCGGGGCAAGACCATCCGGCCCAAGACGCTGAACCAGAAGCGCTACGTCGACGCGATCGATGCCAACACGATCGTGTTCGGCATCGGCCCCGCCGGTACCGGCAAGACCTACCTGGCGATGGCCAAGGCGGTCCAGGCGCTGCAATCCAAGCAGGTCAACCGGATCATCCTCACCCGTCCCGCGGTCGAGGCGGGGGAGCGTCTGGGCTTTCTGCCCGGCACGCTGAACGAGAAGATCGATCCGTACCTGCGCCCGCTCTACGACGCCCTGCACGACATGATGGATCCGGAGGCCATTCCCAAGCTGATGGCGGCCGGAGTCATCGAGGTCGCGCCGCTGGCCTACATGCGCGGTCGCACCTTGAACGACTCGTTCATCATTCTCGACGAGGCGCAGAACACCACCGCCGAGCAGATGAAGATGTTCCTCACCCGCCTCGGGTTCGGATCGAAGATCGTGGTGACCGGCGACGTGACCCAGGTCGATCTGCCCAGCGGCGCCCGCTCGGGTCTGCGTGCCGCCAGCGAGATCCTCACCGAAATCGAAGACATCCACTTCGCGGAGCTGACCAGCAGCGACGTGGTCCGCCACCGGCTGGTCTCGGACATCGTGGACGCCTACGACCGCTTCGAAGCCGAGACGCGCCCGCCGGTCGCTTCGCATTACGGCGGCAACCGGGCCCAGCGCCGCGCGGCGAGCCGGGCGGACCGGCGCTAACTCGTCTCGCCGGACGAGGCTCCGCTCCGGCGACACGATCGCCGGGATCGTAGGCTATTCGGGTGAGCATCGAGATCGCCAACGAGTCGGGTATCGACGTGCCCGAAGAAGAGCTGGTCAGCGTCGCGCGGTTCGTGATCGCCCGGATGGACGTGCACCCGGCCGCGGAGCTGTCGATGGTGCTCGTGGATCTCGACACCATGGCCGACCTGCACATGCGCTGGATGGACCTGCCCGGCCCGACCGACGTCATGTCCTTCCCGATGGACGAGCTCGAACCGGGCGGGCGGCCCGACAGCCCCGAACCCGGCCCGTCCATGCTCGGCGACATCGTGTTGTGCCCGGAGTTCGCCGCCGGGCAGGCGCGCAAGGCGGGTCATTCCCTCGATCAGGAACTCGCCTTGCTCACCGTGCACGGCGTGCTCCACCTGCTCGGCTACGACCATGCCGAGCCGGAGGAGGAGAAGGAGATGTTCGCGCTGCAGGCCCGGCTGCTCGAGGAGTGGTACGAGAGTCTGCGCGAGGCGCGGCGGCGGGCAGAGCTCGCCGAACGGGACGCGCGGTTGCTGGGCAAGGCGGGCTTCACCACACCGGGTGACTCCCTGGGTCCCGCGTGAATTCCCTGACCCTCGTTCTGCTCGCGGTCCTGCTCATCTCGGTGGGTGGGGTGTTCGCCGGTGTCGATTCCGCCCTGAACACGATCTCACCGGCTCGCGTCGAGGACTTGGTGCGCGCCGAGCGGTCCGGTGCGGTACGGCTGAGCCGGATCGTCGCCGACCGGGCGCGGTATGTGAATCTGATGGTGCTGCTGCGTATTCTGTGCGAGATCGGCGCCACGGTGCTGCTGGCGGCGGGCCTGATGACGGTCTGGGCGAAGAACTGGGCGTTGCTGGTCACCGCGCTGGTGATGGTGCTGGTGTCCTATGTCGTGATCGGTGTCGGCCCACGCACGCTGGGTCGTCAGCACGCCTACTCCATCGCGCTGGCCGCGGCGTTGCCGTTGCAGTTCATCGGCGCGCTGCTCGGTCCGCTGAGCAGGCTGCTGATTCTCCTCGGTAACGCCATCACTCCGGGTAAGGGTTTCCGCAACGGCCCCTTCGCCTCCGAGATCGAGCTGCGTGAGGTGGTCGAGATGGCCAGTGAACGCGGCGTGGTGGCCGACGACGAACGACGCATGATCCAGTCGGTCTTCGAGCTCGGCGACACACCGGCGCGGGCGGTGATGGTGCCGCGCACGGAGATGGTCTGGATCGAAGCGGACAAGACCGCGGCTCAGGCGATGTCGCTGGCCGTGCGTTCCGGGCATTCGCGCGTCCCGGTGATCGGCGAGAACGTCGACGACATCCTCGGCGTGGTCTATCTGAAAGACCTTGTGCCGTACGCCGATCGCAGCCGCAAGGTGCGGGTGCGCGAGGTGATGCGGCCCGCGGTGTTCATGCCCGACTCCAAACCGCTGGACAGCCTGCTCGACGAGATGCAGCGCAGGCGTAACCACATGGCGTTGCTGGTGGACGAGTACGGCGGCATCGCGGGTCTGGTGACCATCGAGGACGTGCTGGAGGAAATCGTCGGTGAGATCGCCGACGAGTACGACACCGACGAGACCCCGCCCATCGAGGATCTCGGCGACGGCCGCTACCGTGTGTCGGCCCGGCTGCCGGTGGAGGATCTCGGGGAGCTGTACGGGCTGGAGATCGATGAGGAGGACGTCGACACCGTCGGCGGCCTGCTCGCGCACGAGCTGGGCCGGGTGCCGCTGCCGGGGTCGAAGATCGAGGCGCACGGGCTCGTGCTGCGCGGTGAGGGCGGCGCGGACGCGCGGGGCCGGGTGCGGGTGAACACGGTAGTTGTGCGCAAAGCGCGCGAGAAGGTCCCCGCCGGGAAGACCAACGGCGACAATCCCAATGGCAAGCGTAAGGCCAACGGATCGGAGCGGGAGATCCCGGCCGATCGCGACGAGGACGGAGACACCGAATGACCGAACTGGACGCGGAGGACAACAAGCTGGTCGTGCTGGCCCGCGGCGCGCTCGGCCGCACCGGCGGGGCGAGCGGAGCGGCGATCCGTGACACCGACGGCCGTACCTACGCCGCCGGCGAGGTCACGCTGACCGCGTTGCGCCTGACGGCGCTGCAAGCCGCCGTCGCCGCCGCGTTGTCCAGCGGAGCGGAGGGATTCGAGGCGGCCGTGGTGGTCGGCGGGCGGTTGTCCGACTTCGGCGTGGCCGCGGTGCGCGAGGTTTCGGCCGAGGCGCGGATCATCTTCACCGATCGCGACGGCGCGGTGTTCGAGGTCGTCGACGACTCCGCGGACGCGGCCGACGCGGTCAGCGCCGAGTCCGGCGAGGTGCGCGGTGGCTGACACGCGGCAGAACGACGAATTCCGTTCCGGCTTCGTCTGTTTCGTCGGTCGTCCGAACACCGGAAAATCGACGTTGACCAACGCTCTGGTGGGCGCGAAGATCGCGATCACCTCCTCGCGCCCGCAGACCACCAGGCACACGATTCGCGGTATCGTGCACCGCGAGCACGCGCAGTTGATCCTGGTCGACACCCCCGGCTTGCACCGCCCGCGCACCCTGCTCGGTCAGCGCCTCAACGACCTTGTGCGCGATACGTATTCGGAAGTCGACGTGATCGCGCTGTGCATCCCGGCGGACGAGAAGATCGGTCCGGGCGACCGGTGGATCGTGCAGCAGATCAAGCAGATGGCGCCGAAGACGACGCTGCTCGGTGTGGTCACCAAGATCGACAAGGTGAGCCGCGACCAAGTCGCCCAGCAACTGGTCGCCGTCTCCCAGCTGCTCGGTCCGGAGTCCGACGTGGTGCCGGTTTCGGCGGTCAAGGGCGAGCAGGTGGATGTCCTCGTGGACGTCATCGCCTCGAAGATGCCCGAGGGTCCGGCCTTCTACCCCGACGGCGAACTCACCGATGAGCCGGAGGAAACGCTCATGGCCGAGCTCATCCGCGAGGCCGCGCTCGAGGGCGTCCGCGACGAGCTGCCGCATTCGCTCGCCGTCGTCATCGAGGAGGTCCTGCCCTACGAGGACCGCGAGGACATGCTCGACGTGCACGCCCTGCTCTACGTCGAGCGGCCCAGCCAGAAGGCCATCGTCATCGGTAAGGGCGGTTCCCGGCTGAAGGAAGTCGGCACCAACGCCCGCAAGCAGATCGAACACATCCTCGGCACCCGGATCTACCTGAATCTGCACGTGAAGGTGGCCAAGGACTGGCAGCGCGACCCTAAGCAGCTGGGCAAACTGGGTTTCTGAGCGCATCCGTAATGACCTGAAGCTGTCAGATCTCTGCTGGGAGTGCTCGAACGATCACGTACTGCGTGTGGTCTTCGAGACTTGTCATGTCGAATTGTCCATCCCGGTCGGTTATTGCCGGCGCGACGATGAGTTCTCCGCGCCCGCATCGTCATAACTCGTACCGGGCCGCCGAGTGTGCGCACCGGACCAGAGGAACATGAACCGAAGGAAGACTGATGGCGCAGTTGACGGACAAGGTACGAACGCTGTTCGACGGCAAGAACTTCGCTGTATTGTCCACGCTCGAACCGGACGGTAAGCCGCATTCGACCGTGATGTGGGTCAAGCGCGACGGAGACGACATCGTATTCGCGCTGCCGAAGAGTCGCCGCAAGGTAGTCAACTTGAGCCGGGATCCCAGGGCGGCTGTCGTGATCTTCGATGCCGCCAGTCCGTACGACAGCGTTCAGGTGCAGGGCACCGCGTCACTCGAAGACGATCCGGACGGTGTGCTGATCGCTGAGCTTTCGCACAAGTACACCGGCGGACCCTACCCTGGGTTCGCCGGGCCGAACCCGCAGTGGATCACCGTGAGAGTCACCGTCGACAAGGTCGCCACAACGTGGCAGGAACCATGACCGTGACGCGATTTCGCGGCGGCCATCCCGGCACTCGCCAGCTCCCCTGACCGGCTGCATGGCTCGTCTCGGCGATCTCTGCAAGTGCCGTCCGCTGTCCCGGGTAGCCGCCGTAAGAACACCTACAGCTGCCGATCGGTATCGCTTGCCGGTTGTCAGGTCACGGAGATTTCGGCGCAGCGCTGTGACATGGCCTGCGTCCGAATCACCGTATACCCAGCGGAAACCTGGTGATATCGCGCCATTCGTATCGATGGTTGTCCCGGTTCAGCGCGATGAGCGATACCGCTGTCACTGCCTGCGCGATCTGTATATCGCGCAGCTCATCTCGCGCGAGCAGGTCGCGCAGATCAGGCATTGATGCCACGCCGGTGGAGTAGGCGAGCGACAGATGGGGCCGGAAGCGGTCGCCGCGCTCGGGCACTTGGTCGGGGCCCCAGACATCAGCGATGGCGCGTTGCAGATCTTCGCGGATTGCTCGGAAGCACTCCGGGTTCGCGATCGGCATGCCAATGGTCTCGTTATCCACGGAGGGAGGTCCGATCAGGGCCTCGAACGGTTCACGTCGGGACAGGTAGGTTGCGGCTGTCTGGCTGATCCGCTGTATGTCTGCTGCTGTCACTTGGTCGGTGAATCCGATGCCCTGGATTGTGATGTGCAGTCCCTCGCGGGCAACGGGCTGCATCGTAGGGATCTGTGAAAGAGTCGGCTCGAAGGCATCGACGAGTTGTCCGGCTGGGGAATCATTGTCGAAGGTGACGTGCCAGGTGTAGAACGACTTGCCCGCCTTCCAGCCCGGACGCCACCACCAGTGATCCCATGTGTAATCCTCGGCCATGAAGTCATTCTCCGTCCGGATCGGCCGCCAGCGTCGGTAAGGTTCCCCAATCAGCGAGCTGACGAAATTCGGTTGCGATCTCGTCGATCTGGGCCACTCCACCAGCGCCCCCACCGGCTTCAAATGCCAGTTGGGCGATTTCGTCTACTCGCTGGATCAATGGTTGAACCCGGTGTTCTACCGGTGTGGTGGCCGCGATATCAGCCAGATCGGTGGCAGCGACGTCCAGGTCACCGAGCGCGATATAGCCCTTGATCTGCTGGCAGCGGACCATACGTTCGGAGCCGACATTCCGCAGCGCTGGGGCGGTGCTCCGGAATCGCTCGATGGCTGTGGAGGTGTATTCGATCGACCGCAGCGGGTCACCGTTGACCAGGGCGATGTCAGCCCAGTACCCAGCCGCGCGTTCCAGTGAGCACGAGAACGGCCCTGCGAACTGGTCATGTCCTGGTTCATCGGTCAACCGAGCCGCGATGTCGAGAGCCAAGTGCATCGCCGAGGCGGACTCCTTCCCTCTGCCCGAGCGAGCGAGGTCGATCGCCTGGGCGCTGGCAAGCAGGAGCGCTGCCGAGCCGGTACCGGCGTAGCCGAGACCGTCTGCTGCGGCCGCGGCCGCAGCGTCGTACTCCCCGCGCCTCTCAGCCACAGTGCGTTGAGCGGCGCGAATCCAGGCGCGCAATTCATTGTCGTCGGCGTTGTCGGCGAGAGCCCATGCGGTGCGGAGGTGCCGCTCTGCGATATCCCCGCGTCCGAGATCGGTCGTAATCCAGCCGAGGATCGTCATGGACCATCCGGCAATCCCGTACAGTTCGACGCTGTGCTGCGGCCGTTGTCGCCCCTGCAGCAGCTTGACCGCCTGGTCCCGCGTCTCGACCACACGCCGAAAAAGCGGCAGCGTCGGCGATCTGAGGTACTCGCGAGTCACCCACCGTAGATTTTGGCGCAAATCTTCGATCGTCAGCGGCCCCACGTTACTCGCCTCAGCCCATGCCAGCAGGGACGCCGATTCGTCGGCGGTCGCGACAAGTAGATCGCCTTTGTGCGGCTGCGGGGATGGCCCGCCACAACTTCTGGTGAGAAAGGTCCAGAACCGTTCCTTCGCATCATCGGCGGCATCCTCCAGAACGCGGTACAGCAGACGCTTGCTCGACTCGTGCAGGTTTGTTGTTCGTCCGGTCTCCCAGAGATTGAGAGTCCGCTTCGTTACGCCGACCATGCGCGAGAACTCGAGTGGGCTGCGCCGCATTGCTTCACGGAGCGCGCGAATCTCTACGGGTGTCCACTCGATATCCACCATACGGTCGCTCCCCTCTATACGACTGACCCCGAGCAGCAAACTACCCGCACTTAACCTCTGTCACGTCGGTTCTGCACTGTTATGCACTGGTTCGTTGCGGGCACGCTTTTCCAGCACCCGGTGCCGGGTCGATGCCGTTGCCCGCCAACGGCACACCGATCAGCTGTGAGCGGCCGATCGGTGGCGCGTGCTCCTCGGCGCCGGGTGCTCATCACACCACGAGCAGGGAGATGCGGGGATGGGGTTGGAGGACACTCAGGTGCTGGTGCCGGTGCAGGCCGACACGCCGTCGACGCGGTGCCGCTTCTATCGTGAGACCTGCGGCCTACCGGCCAGAATTCAACCTGAAATCGGAAGCATCATCGTGCCTGCGGGCAGCGTCGGCGCGATCACCATGCCGCATCAGCTCGGGGCTGCGGTGAAGGGACGTATGCACGATTCGGGTGTGCGACTGGGACCGATCGTCTCGCATCCACGCTCGAAACGATGGACCTTCCTGATCGTGCCGGACGTGCCGGACGAGAACAGGCTGTTCGCCGAATTGTTCCGGCTCAACGTTTCGGTGTCGCGCTTCGGCGCACAAATCGCATTGCCCTCGCCAGGCGCGCGGCAAGCGGGATTCCGCGTCTGGGTGATACCACCACGCGACGCCTTCCGCCCATCCGGCATGGCCGTCATCGAGTCGATCAGAGCTTGCCGACCACAGCGCAGGCGGTGACGCCATGGACTCCCAGTTGTCGCCGCGCCCCGAAGAAGACGACGTTCACCTGTCCATCCAATTCCACGATCTCCGTCTGGAGTTCGCCGCTTGCGCGACCGCGGCGTCGCGCTTCATACAGGACTGGCGTGCCCACCACTACCCGGACGCGGTGACCGTGGTCCCCGGCGACCCGGCCGGATTGCCACGTTTGCCGAATGAACGCCTTTACCTGGTGCCGTGACCACCGTGCTGTTCGAGCACAACCACCAGCTGGAGCGGTGCGGGTGATGAATGGCGAAGTACCGATGAGTCGCTCGTCCGACCCCGCACGTACGGACTTCGATGACCGGCGCGACCGGGATTGCCGTTGCTCTGGTCATGTCGCGAGGAAGGTCCTGATGGCTTCGTCGCTGGAGAGACGGTTGGCGCCCACGGTGACGTCGATCGCCGGGTAGTTTCTGCGTACGGCGTCGGCGATGGTGGTGAGGCGCTCGGCGACTACCGCGGGGTCGCGTAGCGACTCTTGCCGAATGCCCTCGAAGCCGGGGAACCCGTCGGCGACCAGGGTTACGTCGGGGTTGGAGATGATGTCGTCGTAGGTTTGGAATTCCACGCTGACGATCTTGGATGTGTCTACGCGGCCCGGGGTGGTGTATACGCGGTCGCTGACACCTTCGATGAAGTTGGCTGCCGAATGCCCCTCTTCTGCCATCGGATTCACCCGGATACGGTTGGCGTCGATACCCAGCACCATGCCCGCGGGGTGGAACCGCATCGTGCCGTCGCGGACATCGGTCCAGCTCGTGATCGTTCCGTACACGCCGGCGATGTCACTGCCGTCGGTGAGGTAGACAACGTCTCCGGCGGTGCTGTGCGACGCTGTGCGGATATAGCCTTCCTCGGCTGCGGCTTCGTCTCCGCGAAAAGCCCTGGGGAACACTTGATCGACTTGCCACAGGCGTGCTCCGTTATAGAAACGATCCGGCGGCGCTGAGCCGGGTTCCGACAGCGGACGCGGGAACGACGGGTCGCCGGTGTCGAAAGCATGACGTAATCCTCTGTCGGCCTGGGAAAGTACTTCGGCCGCACTCTGGGCTTCACGGGCGAAGGGCCGGACGCCGTGTTCGGCATCAGCTCTCGCTACCCTCGCGATCTGCCTGCTCAAGTGTTGAGCGAATTGGGTATATGCCCGTGCAACCAACTCGGATCTGATCAGCAAGACGATGCCCTCGGCCTGATCGCTGCAGCTTCATCATCTCAGGTGCTACTGGCCCAGGAACGTGCCCTGCGGCGCTGGGGCAGCAGTAGTTCCTCGTCGCGCACGACCAAGACATGGACATCTGACACGTGACGATCGGCCATCGGGCACCTCCTCGAGTTCCAAGGTCGGCCGAGGGAATTCGGCATCGGCGCATAGAACCCGCGTGGGGTCCGCGGCGGCCGAACCGACACATGCGGGGGACTCGGCGCTTTCACAAGGTACATCGCGCCGGTGGAAGCCGAGCACGATTCGGCACCGTGCGTGCGCTGACCCGCTCGGCCCGGAATGGTAAGGGCTGAACTGGGTTCGAACTCAGGTCACCACCAGGGGACAGGTCGGTGGCGGTACCACTGGAGTTCGGATTCGAGTTGGGCTGCCAAGGAGATCAGGAGGGGTTCGGAGTTCGCCGTGCCCATCAGCTGCGCGCCTACGGGGAGGCCGGAATCGGTGAACCCGGCGGGGACGTTCACGCTCGGCCAGCCCAGAACGTTCCACGGCCAGGTGTACGGGCAGGCGGCGGTGATGAGGTTGTTGGTGGCGTTGACGCCGATGCCGTCGATCTCCTCGACGCGTGGCGCCGCAGTCGCGGTGGTGGGCGCGAGGACGACGTCGTAATCGCGGAAGAAATTGCCGATCCGCTTGTGCAGCAAGGGTTCCAGTCGTCGTGCCGCGTAGAGGGCGGGTCCGTCGAGCACGCGTCCGATCCTGGCGTTGGCGGCGGTGCGCGGATCGACCTCGAGGCCGGGCATCCGGTGGTACACCCGCCGGATGCCCGCGAGCGAACGCGGCAGGAACGACGCGCCGATCATGAGGCCGTAGTGCAGGTCGGCAACGGTCACCGTGTGGCCGAGTGCGCGCAACGTATCGGCGGTGCGTCGCACGGCCTGCTCGACTCCGGGATCGAGCGCGGTTCTGGTGGCGGTGAACGGGATGCGGAGCGACAGGGCGATTCGTAGCTTGCCCGGGTCACGGCCGACGGCATCGGAGGCGTGGATCGGGTCCGGTGTGTGCAGGTCTCCGTGGTGCGGGCCGGCCGCCGCGTCCAGCAGCAGCGCCGCGTCCGCGACCGTGCGCGCCAGCGGGCCGTTCACGGTGAGACCGTAGAACGCCTCGGCCTCCGGCCAGGTCGAGATCCGCCCGCGCTGTGGCTTGATGCCGACCAGGTTCGTCCACGCCGCCGGAATACGGACCGAGCCCGCGCCGTCGGAACCGAGGGCGGCGGGCACCAGACCGGCCGCGACGGCCGCCGAAGCCCCGCCGGAGGACCCGCCCGGCGTCCTGGTCCGGTCCCAGGGATTGCGGGTGTGTCCGAACGATACGGCGCTGGTGAACGGCCACTGCCCGAGTTCGCAGGTATTGGTTTTCCCGACGATCACCGCGCCCGCGGCTCGCAGGCGCCGGACCGATTCGGCGTCTCGGGTTTTCGGCGCGAAGTCGCCACCGCATCCGAACGCGGTCGGCTCGCCCGCGACATCGGTGTCGTCCTTCACCGCGACGGGCACGCCCAGCAGCGGCAGCCGTTCCCCGGCGGCCAGCCGTCGGTCGGCGTCGGCGGCCTCGGCCAGCGCTCGCTCGCGGCGCACGATCCGGAAAGCGTTGAGCGTGCCCTGTGCGGCGTCGATCCGATCCAGCGCGCCGCCGACCGCAGCGGTCGAGGTGATCGCACCGCTTGCGATCGCGGCCGCCAGTTCGGTCAGCCCCAGTTCCCGCGTGTCGGGTGCCTGGGCCGGATCGGACACCGTCATGTGAGCTCCGTCTCGTCGTGGTCGGAAAAACCGTAACGCCAACCTGGTCATGCGTCCATAACGGTGCCGGGAAATCCACCCTGGGTAGGAGGCATACATACCGTATGTATGTAAAAGTGGTGAGGAATCGCAACGACTCGGAGGACTCATGGCAACCAGCACATCACTCGGCCGCACCCACGAGGTGGATCTGCCCGGCGGCCGCATTCGCTATCACGACACCGGGGAGGGCGCTCCGGTCGTCTTCGTGCACGGTCTGCTGGCCAACGCGGACCTGTGGCGCAAAGTGGTGCCCGGGGTCGCCGCGGCGGGGTACCGCTGCCTCGCGCCGGACTGGCCGCTCGGCTCGCACTCGATCCCCCTGCCGCATGCGGATCTCACCCCGAGCGGGGTCGCCGATCTCGTCGCCGCGTTCCTCGAACGCCTCGACCTCACCGATGTCACCGTGGTCGCCAACGACACCGGCGGCGCGATCACCCAGATATTGCTTACGCGCGACCGGTCCAGGATCGGCCGCGTGGTGCTCGCCGCGGTGGACAGCTACGAGGGCTTTCTGCCACAGCCGTTCACGGCGCTTCCGATGCTGGCGAAGCTCCCCGGCTCGATTCGCCTCTTCACCGAGGCGCTGCGTATCCGCGCGCTGCATCGGCTGCCGTTGGCTTTCGGCTATATCAGTAAGCGGCCCATCCCGCCCGAGATCATGGACTCCTACCTGCTGCCGAGCCGTAACTCTGCCGCGATCCGAAAAGATCTGCGGCGTTTCGTGACCTCGGTGCACCGGCGGTACACGCTGGAGGCCGCGCGCCACTTCGCCGCCATCGACACTCCGGTACTGCTGGCTTGGGCGCGCGAGGACCGGGTGTTCCCGGTGTCGTTCGCCGAACGCCTGGCCAGGGACCTGCCGAACGCGACGTTGCGGCTCATCGATGACTCCTACACCTTCCTGCCGGAGGATCAGCCCGAGTTGCTCGCGGAATCGATCCTGGAGTTCACTCGGCTGCATGCCACGCCGTAGCCAGGAAGACCGCTCGCGCGCGACCAGGGCCGCGCTCGAACAGGCGGGACGCCGCCTGTTCACCGAGCGCGGTTTCGCGGGAATCTCGGCCGAAGAGCTGGTCACCGAGGCCGGGGTCACCCGGGGCGCGCTGCACCACCACTACGGCGACAAACGTGGGCTGTTCCTCGCGGTGCTGGAGCAGATCGAGGTCGAGACCACCGCGGAGATCGAGAACGCCATCGCCGCGGTCGATCCCGATGACGTGATGGCCGGCATGGCGGCAGGGCTTGGTCTGTTCCTGGAGATCTGCCAGCGACCTGCGATGCTGCGGATCGCCCTCACCGACGCCCCCGCGGTGCTCGGCTGGCAGGCTTGGCGCGAATTCGAAGCCGCTCACGGCCTCGGCCTGATCACCGCGCAACTCGAGCGCGCCCGCGCCGCCGGATTGATCGCCGACGCCCCCGTCCCGGTACTGGCCCAGCTCATCGTCAGCGTGATCAGCGAGGCCGCTTTGATCGTCGCGCACGCCGACGACCCCGGCCTCGCACGCGCCCAGACCCAGCAATCAGTGCTGCTCCTCATCTCCGGGCTCCTGCGCCCGACCGGCTGATCGCCGCCTGCACGGCATACATCCGCGCCGGCTCGCCACAAGGGGCCGCGACCACCCAGCGACGTAGACGCGGCAACTAGACTCACCACGTGCGTTTGTATCGGGACGAGGCGGTAGTGGTGCGCCAGCACAAGCTGGGTGAGGCGGACCGCATCGTCACGCTGCTCACGCGGCAGCACGGCCTGGTGCGCGCGGTCGCCAAGGGGGTGCGGCGCACCAAATCGAGGTTCGGGGCACGGTTGGAACCGTTCTCCTACATCGATGTGCAGCTGCACCCGGGGCGCTCGTTGGACACCGTCACCCAGGTGCACACGATGGAGGCGTTCGCCGCCGACATCATCGACGACTACGGGCGCTACACCACCGCGTGCGCCGTGCTGGAGACCGCCGAACGCCTGGCAGGCGAGGAGCACGCGCCCGCCCCCCGGCTGCACGCGCTCACCGCGAGCGCACTGCGCGCCATCGCGGCCAAACAGCGGCCGCACGAACTGATCCTGGACGCATTCTTGTTGCGCGCCATGGGTTTCGCGGGCTGGGCGCCCGCCTTGGACGAATGCGCCAAGTGCGCGACGCCTGGTCCGCATCGAGCCTTCCATGTCGCGGCAGGCGGCGCGGTGTGCGTGCATTGCCGTCCACCGGGCGCGGCGACGCCCGCCCCCGGCGTGCTCGACCTGCTGGTGGCGCTGTTGCGCGGGGAATGGGAGCAGGTCGAGGCGACCCCCGGCGCGGTGCGCAGACAGGCCAGCGGGCTGGTCGCGGCGCACTTGCAGTGGCATCTGGAACGTCAGTTGCGCACGCTGCCGCTGGTCGAGCGGTCCAAGGACACGGCCGGAGGAAGTTCGTCTGTGGCCGCCCCGGATCGACCGGAGGCCCGGCAGCCGCTTACTCCACGAATTGAAGCTCTACCTGGGGCAGCTCGATCATGACGCGGGCGCACACCGCGCGATGCCAGGTGGCCGGGTAGCGGGTGTCCGGTTCGTGCTTGCAGTAGTCGTCGTTGGTCCGGTAGGTGTGCAGGCGGGGCGAGATCTCCCCGGCGTCGATGGCGTCGACCATGGCCTCGATCACCTGCTCGGTCTCGTCCGCGATGGCGGCGAGTTCGCGAGCCACGGTGTCGGGAATCTGGAAGGCCCCCTTCTCCCAGCGCTCGACCGTGCGCTCCGCGACCGCGAAGAACCGCGCGCACCAAGGGACCGGAAGGCCGAGTAATTCACGTGTGGCCCGGAAACCTGCCGCGGTCCCGGTGCCTGGTAAATCGGTCACGTACGAGAAACCCCTCCCCAGTATCACGATAGGGAAAAGAATAAGTCACCCGTGCCGGTGGGAACCGCGGAATTCGTCAGGAAGCAACGTGGCGGTAGGGGCTGCGGAGGCGATCAGGCAGGATGGATGCCGTGATCCTCCGCCGAGACTCCGCCGCCGCGACCGAGCCCAAGCCCGCGGGCGTCCGCCCGCCCGCGCCGCATCCGTCGGGAGCTCGGCCGCCGCAGTTGCCGCCGGAACTGGTGCCCAACCATGTCGCGCTGGTCATGGACGGCAACGGGCGCTGGGCCCAGGAGCGCGGGTTGCCGCGCACCGCCGGGCACGAGCGGGGGGAGGCGGTGCTGATGGACACCGTCGAGGGCTGTATCGAGATCGGCGTCAAGTGGCTGTCGGCCTACGCGTTCTCCACCGAGAACTGGCGGCGCAGCCCCGAGGAGGTGCGCTTCCTCATGGGCTTCAACCGCGACGTGATCCGCCGTCGTCGTGACGAGATGCACGAGATGGGCGTCCGTGTGCGCTGGGCCGGACGGCGACCGCGCTTGTGGCGCAGCGTGATCAAGGAATTGGAGATCGCCGAGGAGCTCACCGAGGACAACACGGTGATGACGCTGACCATGTGCGTCAACTACGGCGGCCGTGCCGAAATCGCCGACGCCGCAAGGGAGATCGCGCGCCGGGTGGCAGCGGGCGAGATCGATCCGGAGAAGGTCACCGAGGCGACGGTGGCGAAGTACCTCGACGAACCCGACATGCCGGACGTGGATCTGTTCCTGCGTCCATCGGGTGAGTTCCGCAGCTCCAACTTCCTCATCTGGCAGTCGGCGTACGCCGAATTCGTCTATCAGGACACGCTTTTCCCCGATTTCGATCGGCGCGACCTGTGGGAGGCCTGCCTCCAGTACGCGTCGCGTGACCGCCGCTTCGGCGGCACCAAGTGAAGGGTGAGGCGAACATGGACGCAGCGGTGACACCGGACCGGGAACTCCAGGCGCGGGCCGGAGCCTGCCTGTCGAGCTACGGCATAGACGTGCGCGTCGACCCCGAAGGGTCGCTGGGATTCGAATACGAGGGAGCGCTGTCCTCGTTGCGCGCGGTGAATCTCGCGCCGGGGTTGGACGTGCTCAGCCTGACCTGCGTGCTGGCCTGGGACCGGCCGCTGAAGCCGCAGCTGCACAAGCGCGTCGCCGAGCGCAACAACTCGCTGCAGTTCGGTTCGCTCACCGTGATCGGCCACGGCAAACTCGCCGACGTCATCCTGCGCTACACCTTCCCCGCCGCGGGCCTGGACGACCAGGCCCTCACCACGATGCTGCTGCTCGTGCTGTCCAACGCGGGCCGCGCCAGGCAGGGTTTGCTGCCCTGATCCGCGGTCAGCTGCTTTCGCCTGCCGCCGCGATGGCGGTTTCGCCGTAGGGGAGCAGGATGCGCACGCCGCGGGCCAGCGTCTCCGGATCCAGATCCTCGAGGATGAGGTGCTGGAGAATGAAGCCCGGCAGTAGGCCGATGATGGCCTTGGCGACGGCATCGACATCGGCGTCTTCGGGTAGCCAGCCCTTGTCGCGCATGCGTTCGGCGTAAGTCACCCACAGCGCGCGCATCGCGAACATCGTCTCGCGCACCATCAGCGCCGCCCCTGGGTGCACCAGGGCCAGTGCCCAGGCTTGCGGCGCCAGCCGCACCGGTCCGTCCGGCCCGCTGCGCCGTACGACCTCCTCGGCGATCATCATGATCAGTTCGGCGGGCGTGGGCAGCGGCTCGCGGTTGATCGCGTAGTCCATGGCCACGCGCAGGGATACCGTCGTCTGCGTGGCGAGCGCTGTGATCAGCTCGTCTTTGCTCTTGAAGTATCGGTAGACCGCGCCGGCCGAGAGTCCCGATTCCGCGAACACGTCCTGCATGGACGTTTCGTGGAACCCCTTACGGGCGAAGCAGCGCCGCGCGGCGTCCAGGATCTGCTGTTTGCGGCGTTCCAGGTGCTCTTCGCTGACTCGGGGCATGCTTCAAAAATAAAACGAATATTCGTTCTTGACAACCCGGCGAACTGCGTGTCACGGTAAGGTCACCATCAAAAAGAACGAGCATTCGATTTTTGGGAGAAGGCCATGAACACCACACAGCGGGCGTTCGCTCTGGGCTTCGGCGCCGCCCTGCTTCAGGCGCTGATGCTGATCGCGTTCGCCTGGCCCGCGGCCAACATCGCGCCCCGTGACTTGCCGCTGGCCGTCACCGGTCCGCAGGCCGGGATGGTCACCGGCAAGCTCGCCGAGCACAATCCGGGCGCCTTCGAGATCACCACGCCCGTGGACGAATCCGCCGCGCGCGCCGCGATCGAGAATCGCGAGGTCTACGGGGCGATCGTCACCGGCGACGGACCGCCGCGTGTGCTGGTTGCCTCCGGGGCGAGTCCCGCCGTCGCTCAGCAACTCACCCAGATCGGGCAACAGCTCTCCGGCGCGCCCACCGCCCGGGTCGGGGATGTGGTGGCGGCCGACTCGGACGATCCGCGTGGAGCGGCGTTCGGCGCGATGGTGCTGCCGCTGGTGATGGCGGGCATCGCGGCGGGGGTGCTCCTGGCGTTGCTGGTTCCCGCGGTCGGCGGCAAGGTGATCGGGCTGGTCACCTTCGGCGTCGTCGGCGGATTGCTGAGCATGGCGATCGTCCAGGGTTGGCTGTCGGTGGTGCCCGGCTCCTACCTGGAGCTCGCCTCGGTTGCCGGGCTGGTCTCGTTCGCGGTGGCAGGCTCGGTGGCCGGGCTCGCCGCCGTGATCGGTCGCGCGGGTATCGGCCTCGCTGCGCTCCTCATGCTGCTCATCGGCAACCCGTTCTCGGCGGCCACGTCGGCGCCGGAGCTGTTGCCGCAGCCGTGGGGCGTCATCGGGCAGTTGCTGCCGCCCGGCGCCGCCGCCTCGCTGCTGCGCTCGGTCGCGTTCTTCGACGGCGCTGCCGCGGCCGGTCCGCTCGTGGTGCTGCTGGTCTGGAGTGCGATCGCACTCGCGCTGCTCGGCGTGGCCGCGCTGCGCGGTCGTCCGGCCGAGAACCCGGCGTCGGCGCCGGACCTGGTCCCGGTGGGCTGAAATGGAGGCACCGGCAGAGGGCCGTTCTCGAAGGGAACTGCCCTCTGCCGGTGCTGAGCGGTGCGGAAAGTGAGTGTTCGAGTGACCCGGGCCGTTGGGGTGCCGGGTCACTTTCGCGTGTGGCGACAGCGGGCAGGCCCGATCGTCACATCAGGGGGATCGGATCGAGTCGCACTCCCGCATGCGCAGGAACGAGCCGGGCGGATCGCTGCGACCTGCGGCTCGAAGCGTGGAACGCGGCCGACGCGCGCGTCGTGCGGCCGCGTCGCAGCGGTGGTCGGTCACCCGTTGCGTCGGCGTGCCGTCCCGCAGGACTTACAGGTCCCGAACACCTCGAGCGTGTGGCTGATCTCCGTGAAGCCGTGCTCGCCGGCGATCGCTTCGGCCCAGGCCTCCACCGTCGGGCCCTCCACTTCGACGGTGCGGCCGCAATGCCTGCACACCAGGTGGTGATGGTGGCCGGTGGAGCACTGGCGGTAGACCGACTCGCCGGAGTCGGTGCGCAGCACGTCGACCATGCCCGCGTCGGCCAGCGACTGCAGGGTCCGGTAGACCGTGGTCAGGCCGATGCCCTCGCCACGTTTGCGCAGCTCGTCGTGTAGGTCCTGCGCGGAGCGGAACTCTTCGATGTCACCGAGCAGCGCGGCGATGGCGCTGCGCTGCCTGGTGCTGCGGATACCGACCGGTTTCTGTGGAGCGGCCGTGTTGTCTGGCACGAATCACCCTTCCTCGGCGTGCGCGACGGCGTCGACGACGATGTGCGCCAGATGGTCGTCGACGAGTTCGTAGAGCACCTCGCGACCCGAACGCTCACCGTGCACGACACCGGCGGCCTTGAGGATACGCAGATGCTGACTGACCAGTGGTTGCGTGACCCCGAGCGCGTCGACCAATTCGTGCACACAGCGCGGCGACTCGCGCAACTGCAGCACGATGGCAATCCGAACCGGCGCTGCCAGCGCCCGCAACAACTCGCCCGCGTCCTCTAGTACGGTGCGTGAGGGAACGGGCGCCGGGCCGGGCGACCGGTACGGGTTGTGCGGCGGTGCCGCGGCGGTCTCGGCGGTCATGTCACCAACTCCTTAATGGAAAGCATTACCAGTTTGCATATGCACAGGTATGCATGTCAAACGGGCGCGCCGGAAGATCGGCTGTCGAGGGGTTGGATGTGCGGTCGAAATCTGGTCGGGCAGGGTCTATAGGCTATAGCCGACCCGTTGAATGTGATCTATTCACGTGAATACATTCAACTCAACTGATCCGACTCGCAGTGGATGGAGAATTCTCGCGTGGCACCCAAGTCGAAGGTGGACACCGTTGCCAACCTCGCCAAGCGCCGGGGTCTGGTGTACCCGTGCGGTGAGATCTACGGAGGCACCAAGTCGGCGTGGGATTACGGTCCGCTGGGTGTCGAGCTCAAGGAGAACATCAAGAAGCAGTGGTGGCGCGCGATGGTCACCAGCCGCGAGGACGTCGTCGGTCTCGACTCCTCGGTGATCCTGCCCCGTCAGGTGTGGGTCGCCTCCGGCCACGTGGGCGTGTTCAACGACCCGCTGGTCGAGTGCCTGAACTGCCATCACCGCTTCCGGCAGGACCACCTGCAGGAGGCGTACGCGCTGAAGAACAAGATCGATGATCCCGACACGGTCTCGATGGAGCTCATCGCGTGCCCGAACTGTGGCACCGTCGGCCGCTGGACCGAGCCGCGCGATTTCAACATGATGCTCAAGACCTACCTCGGCCCGATCGAGTCCGAGGAGGGCCTGCACTACCTGCGCCCGGAGACCGCTCAGGGCATCTTCGTGAACTTCGCCAACGTGATGACCACCGCGCGCAAGAAGCCGCCGTTCGGCATCGCGCAGATCGGCAAGAGCTTCCGCAACGAGATCACCCCGGGCAACTTCATCTTCCGCACCCGCGAGTTCGAGCAGATGGAGATGGAGTACTTCGTCAAGCCGGGCGAGGACGTGGAGTGGCACAAGTACTGGATCGAGACGCGGTTCTCCTGGTACACCGATCTCGGCATCGCCGCGGAGAACCTGCGGCTGTTCGAGCACCCGAAGGACAAGCTCTCGCACTACTCGGCGGGCACCACCGACATCGAGTACCGCTTCGGCTTCCAGGGCAACGAGTGGGGTGAGCTGGAGGGCGTCGCCAACCGCACCGACTTCGACCTGAAGACGCACTCCGAGCACTCCGGAACCGAGCTGAGCTTCTTCGACCAGACCACCAACGAGCGCTACATTCCGTACGTCATCGAGCCTGCGGCGGGCCTCACCCGCTCCCTGATGGCCTTCCTGGTCGACGCCTACGCCGAGGACGAGGCGCCCAACGCCAAGGGCGGCGTGGACACCCGGACCGTGCTGCGCCTGGATCGCCGCCTCGCGCCCGTGAAGGCGGCGGTGCTTCCGCTCTCGCGCAACGCCGATCTCACGCCCAAGGCCAAAGACCTGGCCGCGCAGCTGCGCAAGAACTGGAACGTCGAGTTCGACGACGCGGGCGCCATCGGCCGCCGCTACCGCCGCCAGGACGAGATCGGCACGCCGTTCTGCATCACCGTCGACTTCGAGACGCTCGACGACCAAGCAGTGACCATTCGTGAGCGCGACAGCATGACCCAGGAGCGCATCGCGCTGGACAAGGTCGAGGGCTATCTCGCCCAGCACCTGATCGGCGCCTGATCCGGTGCGGCGCTCCGTGGTCGTGATCGGCCGCGGAGCGCTGTCGTTCAGCGGCTCTTCCCGCGGGTGACGATGCCGATCGTGGTCGGAATGAGCAGCGCCAGACCCCACGGCACCGCGACCCAGAACGGCCAGAAGTAGCCCGCGCCGGTGGCCAGGTAGATCGCCACGCACAGCGCGTTGACGAACACCCACGGCGTCCACATGATGATGATCCACTGGGGAATGCCGGTGCCGCGCGCTGGTCGCGATTCCCGTTGTGCGGGAAGGTCGGACAGTAATGGCGTGAGTTCTCCATAGGTCTTGGCGGCATACACCTGTTGCAGCCGTTCGTCGAATTCGGGCAGCGTCAGCCTGCCCTCGTTCATCGCATGCCGCAGTTGGTCGACGATCTTCTCGCGATCGGCGTCGGATGCCCGCACGTGGTCCTTGCTCACGGGGTCAGCCTAAGTCACCCGGGTGGTCGCGCCGGGTGATCTGCGGTGGCAATGTGATTCGGTCTCGCCTTCGATGAATCAGCTGGGCACGTCCCAGAACGCGAGTTCGTGTCGCAGCCCTTCGCCGAACAGCTCCTTCGCGCGCACCGGGTCGGCGCCGGATTCATCGATCATCTGGGCGCATCGACGGGCGAGGGCGGCGAATCCCGGATCGGCGTAGGTGTCGACCCAGCGGCGGTAGCGCGGTTCGGCGGGCGGGCGCAGCGCCAGCCGCGCGCCGAGCGTGGAGTACCCCCACATGCACGGGTAGAGGGCGGCGAGACCCTCGCCGTAGGACGCGGCGGAGTCCAGAAGAAACGCCGTGTACGCCGCGCACGGCGCGCCTTTGACGGCGCCGTCGAGATCGGCGCCGAATTCGGCGGCCAGCGAACGATGCAGCGACAGTTCGTCGTGGTAGGTGGCGTGCGCGAGATCGACCAAGTCGCCGAGATGGGCTGCAGGCGCCTGCCAGGCGAGGCGGGCGAACACTCGGACGTAGTCGAGCAGGAACAGATAGTCCTGCTCCAACCAGGACCGGAAAACCGATTCGGGCAAGGTGCCCTCGGCGATGCCCACCACGGTGGGATGGGCCAGCTGCTCCTCCACCGAAGCCAGGCCGATCTTCTCCAACTCTGCCGCGAGACTCATACCGGCAGTCTTCCTCATCCGCCCGCCCGGTCGGTTTGCACCTGTGTCCGCGGTGCCGCACCCTTGCGAGGTGTTGTGGGATGAGGACGCGCTGATTCGGGTATTGGCGCCGTCGGAGCAGCGGTTCGTGCGGCATGGCACCTACACGGGCCGGTCGGTGTCGGTACGGGGAGTGCTCGACGTGACAGCGCTGCGCGAGGCATTCGCGACGCTGCGGCGCGCGTATCCGGTGATCGGCTGCCGCATCATGGAAGGTGTTGCGGGACAGGGATATCTGCTCGCCGCAGACCAGCGGGCATGGGCTCCGGTGTCCGTGCGGGAGGGTGACGTGGCGGCAGTCGGCATCCCCGCCGCGGATCCCGCGGTCCAGTTGGCCTATCTGGAAGTGGCGAGGGCGAGCGCGGAGGAATGGCGTGTCACGCTGTTCGCTCACCACAGCGTCGCCGATGCCGGGCACTGTGTCGAACTGCTGTCGCGACTGTGGGACTTCTACACCGGCATAGTCGAAGGCGGGCGGACGAGCGTTGCCCCACATGAGATTCCGCAATCCTTGGAGTGGCATGTCGCGGCGCGCGGCATCTCCCGGGCAGCGGTCTCCGGCTTCGAGGACGTGACCAAGCCGCTCCCGCCGGAAGCGAGGGACGCGCCATCCGACGGTGCGCAGCCCGCGCCGAGCACGCTGGCGCGCCCGCTGCGTGTGCGGCTGGATCGCGCCGCCACCGCGCGCATCATCGACCTCGGGCGCAAGACGGGCGTGACGGTGAACGGCCTGCTCACCGCCGCACTGCTGCGCGCCCACGCGCGCGAGACCACCGGAGGCGCGACGCCGCTGGGCTGCTTGTATCCCGTGGACCTGCGCAGCCGGTTGACGCCGCCGGTCGCCGCCGCGGCGGGCACCAACATGGCGGGCATGGCCTCCTTCGCCGCGGAGGTGGATCCGGCGGCCGACCTCCTCGAACTCGCACAACGCATTTCGGCCCGGCTGGCGCACGATCTCGCCGAGGGCGTCGTGCGGCAATCGGTACTGCATTTCCCGGACTTCTACGGCGTGACCAGGCGGCACTCGCTCGCCGGACATATCGCGGTGACCAACACCGGCGTCGTTCCCGCGTTCCGCATCCCGGCTGGTCTCGAGTTGACCGACTACGAGATCGTCTACCTCTCCGCGCATCCCCGTCCCTCCGCGGGCGCGTCGGCGGCGGTCACCTATCTCGTCTACACCTTCGCCGGTGAGCTGACCGTCGGCGTGCTCGGTGGCGGCGCGCACGCCGAAGGCCTGCTCGCGGCAGTGCGGGCCGAGCTGACCGCTCTCGCGGCGGTCTGCGCGGGCTGATCCAGGCGGGCACGCAGAGGCATCGTGGCGGCCGAGCGTTACGGCCGCCACGACGCGTACCTATTTCGGCTGGATGGGCTCCTGCAACTCGGTGACCCAGCCCGCGACGTCCTCGGTGTAGACCAAATGCACCTCGCGGCTCGGACCGGTGATGCGATAGCCGTTCTCGTCGATCCAGCGTCCGAGCGCCTGCCAGGGTTCCAGGACCAGGTCCATGCTGCCGCGATGCACCACGGTCGCGGCCTGGTCGATGGCGGGCAGGTCCACCACCGCGAAATCGTGCTCGCCGTCCGGATCGAGGTCGACCGGCATCGCCGCGTGGGCGAGCATCGTGCCGTCGGCGCGTTCTTCGTAGTAGGCGATGCCGGAACCGACGGGTGCGACCTGGGCACGCTCCAGCCGCTCGCACAGTTCCTCGAACAGCGGACCGATCACCGGTCCGACCGACCCGGGTTCGAAATCGGCTGCCACACCGGTCAATTCGGCTACTCGAACGGCGGGAACGGATTTGATCACCACATCGTGGGCAGGCATGCAGCCCTCCTTCTCGATGATGCGGAGTCTCGTCTCGACCTGGGTCAGGCGGGCGCGGTCGCTGGTGATGCGCTGCTCGAGCTCGGCGCGGCGGAGCATGAGCATGCCGCGCAGTTCGGCGCCGCCCACCCGCTCGTCCAGGATCCGGCGCACCTGTTCCAAGGTGAAGCCGAGATCCTTCAGCGCGACGATGCGATTGAGCCGTGCCAGTTGTCCCGCGTCGTAATAGCGGTAACCGCTCGTGGGGTCGACCCGGTCCGGCCGCAACAGCCCGATCGCGTCGTAGTGGCGCAGCATGCGCACCGACACCTGTCCGTGCCTGGCGAAATCTCCGATACTCAACATGACGAGTCCTGGTCTACGACCTCACACGGTGTCAGGGTCAAGCCGCGTCAGAATCGTCCGCCGCGACCGATCCGCCGCGAGCCGGAGGAACCGCCGAACGAGCCGGGGCTCCACCCGCCCCCGGAATGCCGAGCGCCGCCCGCCGCCCCGCGGAGCAGTCCTTCGAGCAGGATCCCGCCGAGCACAGCCCCGGTGTGGACGCCGCCGGAGGGAGCCCGCTGCGCCTCCCATGCCCGCACGCTCGCCTGAGCCGCGTGCAGCGCTCGCCCCGCCAGCTCCGCCGCCGTCCCCGCGCGCCGCAGTGCCTCGACCGGATCGCCCGCGCTCAGCCGCTGCGCCTCGTCGAGGTTGCGCTGCGCTTCGGAGAGCCGGGTGCGCGCTTCGGCGTCGACGCCGCCGCGACGTGTGGTGACGTAGTCGGCGGCCGCACCGATCCGGGTGTGCGCGTCGGTGAGCGTCCGGTCGAGCCTGCGGCGCAGGTCCTCGGCGGCGAGTTTGCGGTCGGTGGCGGCGGCGAGGGCGCGGTCCAGCTCGGCGTCGGCGGTGACCGCGTCGTGGAAGGCGCCCAGCGGGTCGGCGCCTCCTGCGGACGTCGCCTTCGTCAGCGCCGACTGCGCCGCGGTGCGAGCCTCCGCCAGATCCGGCCCGCCGTAGCCGGAGAGCTCGTCGGCGGCATCGATGTCGCGGCGCAACTCCTCCAGCACACCGGGAAGGCCGTCGCGGGCTTGCTGGATGGCGCTCGACGCGTTGTCGACCGCGTCGAGCAAGGCGCGGGCCTGACCGATCGCGGCTTCGGCGGAACGAATGGCGGCGACCGCCGCGCCCTGCTTGCCGACCGGCTGGGCGAGTGCGTTGTGCCCCGCATCGATGTTCTGCTCCGCGAAGGCGATTCGCTCACGGGCCATCCGGACGTTGTCCTCGATCGGCGCGAGGACACCGGCCGGATGGATGGCGGCGAGCCGATCGAACTCGGCCTCCGAAGCGGGGATCCGTGCGGTGACGTCGACGACGTCCCTGGTGAGCACCTCCAGCCGAGCCGAGGCGTCGAGCAGCAGATCGCGCATGGCGTCGAATTCGGCGACCTGCGCGTCGAGGTCCCGGTCGGCGCGCCCCACCGTGCCGATCAGGTGGACCAGCAGCGACCGCTGTTCCTCCGGCGTCTCCGGGAGGGCGTCGTCGAGGCGTTGCCGGATCGCGAACGCCTCGGCGGCAGCGGCCTTCGCGTTGTCGAGGGCGGTGCGGAAGACAGTGGTGGCGGTGGCGCCGAACTCGCCCATGGCGAGGTCGAGTTCCTCGCCGCTGGTG
Organism: Nocardia asteroides; assembly: GCA_019930625.1. Classification (NCBI taxonomy): domain Bacteria; kingdom Bacillati; phylum Actinomycetota; class Actinomycetes; order Mycobacteriales; family Nocardiaceae; genus Nocardia; species Nocardia asteroides. Next base: position 96,530 of record CP082844.1, on the reverse strand, counting down.
CGGATCGCGTTGTCGATCTCCACCAGCGCCTCGCGCGAACGGGCGTGCAGCGCCTCCACCGGCAACGCCGACAGCGCCGCGGAATTCTCCGGATCCAGTTGCCGCGCCGCCGCCAGCTCGGCCTCGAACCGGTCGCGGCGCCGTTTGCGCGCGTACCAGACGAGGCCGCCCGCCACCAGAACGACCAGCAGGCCGAGGACGAGCAAAGCGCGCAGGCTCACCCCGCCACCGCGCATCGCCGCGTTCAGTCCGTCTGCCGTCGCCACTGCGGCGTCGGACCAACGGCCGTCGCGCAGGGCGGGCTCGACCTCGCTGATCAGGATGCCGTCGAGTTCGGCTTCGCGGACGCCGCTGGGCAGCGCGCCCTCCAGCCAGTACGCGCGGTCCTGCGTGGCGACCGCGAGCAGCAGGTCCCGTTCGCCGAACCCGGACAGCGTGGCGGTGCGCCGGGCCCACTCCTGCGGGGCGAGCCCGTCGAAGCCGCGCACGTACACCACCCACAGCCGGATCTGCTGGTCGGCGTAGAGCTGGTCCACCGCACTGCGCACCCGATCGCGCTGACGCTCGTCGAGCGCGCCGGCCGAGTCCTCCACGTAGGTGTTCATCCGCGGCGGAGGTTCCGCCGCGACCATCGGAGCGACCAGCAGGGCGATCGCGGCCAGCAGGACGCTGATCGCGAGCGAGCGAGCGAGGCGGATCCGCGGCGGCAGTGACATGGCACGAATCTAGCTCGCTAGCATCGTCTCGTGATCACCATCGATCGCTCCTACAGCGGCCACGTGTCCCCGGATTCGAACCCGCAGCAGCGCGAGGTCCCCGGCGCACGCATCGTCAAGATGTCCGTCGGCGGCATGGACAACAACTGCTACCTGGTGCAGTGCACCGGCACCGGGGCCGCTTTGCTCATCGACGCCGCCAACGAGGCGCCGCGCATCGCGGCGCTCCTAGAGCAGGAGGCGCCCGGGCAAGTCCAGCTGATCGTCACCACGCATCAGCACCGCGACCACTGGATGGCGCTGCGGGAGACCACCGCCGCCACCGGTGCTCCCACCGCGGCCCATCCGCTCGACGCCGACCCGCTCCCGGTCCGCCCCGACCGGTTGCTCGCAGAGGGCGACACCGTCACGGTCGGCGACTTGGTCTTCGAGGTCATCCACCTGCGGGGTCACACACCGGGTTCGATCACCCTCGCGCTCACCGACGGGGCGGGACGCACCCACCTGTTCACCGGGGACTCGCTGTTTCCCGGCGGCGTCGGGCGCACCACCTCGCCGGAGGACTTCACCACTCTCTTCACCGACGTCTCGGCCAAACTCTTCGACCGCTACCCCGACGACACCGTCGTCTACCCCGGTCACGGCGACGACACCACCCTCGGCACCGAACGCCCCCACCTCCCGGACTGGCGTGCGCGCGGCTGGTGAACCGTCGTCCTCGCACGGCGACCGGTGCGAGAATTCGGCTCTGACGGTTGCCGGTCCAGGGGTTGCGCGGCTCCTGGCAGACTTGGGGAGTGGATTTGCCAACGATGCGCACCCGAGCTCTCCCGGCTCCCGACCCAGCCCGGCCGCACGGCTTCGGGGCGGGGTTGCTGCGCTGGGCGCGTCGACTGGTCATCGGCTCGGTGGTGATGGGGGCGGTGCTGGTCGGAGGGACGGCGTTGCGCGTGTGGCAGGTCGCGCGCATCGATGACTACACGAAGGCCGACGCGATCGTGGTGCTCGGCGCGGCGCAGTACTCCGGGACCCCGTCCTCGGTGTTCGAAGCGCGACTCGACCGGGCGTACAGACTGTTCCGGGCCGGTGTCGCGCCGCGTGTCATCACCGTGGGCGGCAAACAGGAGGGTGATCTGTTCACCGAAGCCGCCTCGGGCAAGAACTATCTGCAGGCGCGTGGCGTGCCGAGTGACAAGATCCTCGCCGTAGAAACCGGTTCGGACACCTTGCGCAGTGTCGAGGCGGTGGCGACGGCGATGCGGGCGCGGGACATGTCCTCGGCGGTGCTGGTCAGCGATCCGTGGCACTCGCTGCGCACCCGCACCATGGCCCGGGACGAAGGGCTGGCGGCGTGGACCGCCCCGACCAGAACCGGCCCCGCCGTCTACACCCGCGAATCCCAGGCGCACGGCATCGCCCGGGAGACCGGCGCCCTGCTGTGGTACCAGCTCACCCATTTCTCGGCGGACTTCGCCTACACGGCGGGACAGTGACACCCGGATGAGCGCTCGGTACACCGACCACGACACCGAACGCCTCGTCGTCGAGGGCGCCAAGACCGCGGGCCTCGGCCCGCCGCGCAGCGAGTTCGAGACCGGCCACCGCACCGAGTTCGCCCGCGACCGCGCCCGCGTGCTGCACTCCGCGGCCCTGCGCAGGCTCGCCGACAAAACACAGGTCATGGGCCCGCGCGACGGGGATACGCCGCGCACCCGCCTCACCCATTCCATCGAAGTCGCCCAGATCGGCCGTAGCATCGCCGACGGCCTCGGCTGCGATCCGGACCTGGTCGATCTGGCCGGTCTGGCCCACGACATCGGCCACCCGCCCTACGGCCACAACGGTGAGAAGGCCCTCGACACCTTCGCCGACGCCTATGGCGGGTTCGAAGGCAACGCGCAGAACCTACGCATCCTCACCCGCCTCGAACCCAAAGTGCTCGAGCCCGACGCCACCAGCGCGGGCCTCAACCTCACCCGCGCCGCGCTCGACGCGGCGATCAAATACCCGTGGGGCCGAACCGGTCCCGGTACCAAGTTCGGCGCCTACGAGGTCGACGCCGAGCGCCTGGAGTGGATTCGCAAGGGCGCGCCGGACCGGCGCCGCAGCCTCGAATGCCAGATCATGGACTGGTCCGACGACGTGGCCTACTCGGTGCACGACGTCGAGGACGGCGTCATCGCGGGCCGGATCGACCTGCGCGCGCTGGCCGATCCCGGCGAGCAGGACGCGCTCGCGGCGCTCGGCCAGTTCCAGCACTCGCTGGCGGCCGACGAACTGATCGCCGCCGCACAACGACTCTCGGAACTCCCGGTGGTCGCGGCGGCGTCCGGCTACGACGGCACGTTCACCGCCTCGGTCGCGCTCAAGCGCCTCACCAGCGAGCTCGTCGGTCGCTTCGCCACCGCCGCGATCATGGCGACGAAAGAGGTGGCCGGTCCGGAACCGTTGTCCCGCTACGCCGCCGACCTGGAGGTGCCGCGCATCGTCGCCGCCGAGGTGGCGCTGTTGAAGACCGTCGCGTTGCGCTACGTGATGTCCGACCCGGCGCACCGTTTGCGGCAGGCGGCCCAGCGTGAACGCATCCTCGCCGTGGCCGATCGGTTGCTGGCCACCGCCCCGCACAGCCTCGATCCGCAATTGCTGCCGTTCTGGAATGCCGCGCCCGACGATGCGGCCCGCGTGCGCGTCGTCGTGGACCAGATCGCCTCCTACACCGAAAGCCGCCTGGAGCAAGTCGCCGTCCACCTGGACGCCTGAACCCGAAGGCGTGCGGCGGCAGCGCGGTCACGCCGTCAGGTCGGTGGCCTCCGGCAGATCGGTGGACTCCGTCGGGTCGGCGTGCTCCGGCACATCGGTGGAATCCGCGCGCGCCATTTTCACCAGTGCCGCGTGTAGTTCCTTCGCCGACGCCCCCGCGCGATCCCCACGCAGGACCACCTCGGTGAAGCCCTCCACCAGAGCCCGGCCGGGGTCCAGCAGACCGGCGCCACTGCCGCCACGGAGCAGGGACTCGTTGATCAACGTACGCAACGCTTCTTGACGAGCTCGAAAACCACCCGCGACGTCCAATGCCCTCGCGAATTCGCGGACGACCGTCGTATACATCGGTCGCTCGACAGGCCCGCGCCTCCGAAAGACTCTTCGCGTTTGCTGTGGAGCCGCCCCGCCCGGCGGATGCGGGGCGGCTTTATCCAGGACTATCCAAACCTCAGCCGGTCCCTGCGTCATCGTTGTGGGGTTCGGCCTCGGACGCGATTCCGGATCGTCGGTGAGTTCGATCCCCCGCAACGGAATCGGGTATTTCGCCAGCAGATCATCGATGGCGGAAACAATCTCACGGACCGCTTGGCTGTCGACGTTCCCGGCATCGAACCCGACGATTTCCAAGTCGTGCCGCTCCGCCATCTCCTGGGCGATCCGGCTCGCCTCGGAGGCCTCGGAGGCCTCGGTGGTGTTGGTTCGCGGTGGTGGAGGGCGGTGCCTGGTGGTTGTCTGCTCGCTGGGTGCCGGGGCATTCCGTTGCTCGGGTGCGGAGTCGGGGGTGCGGTCGCGTTGCGGCGCGGGGGCGGCGGTGGCCGGCCGATCTGATGCACGGGCTGCTGGGTCAGCGGTCCGCTGTACCGGTTCCCGGTGGACTGGAGTCTTGCTCTGCTCGAGGGAGGCGGGGTCGGTTCGCGGGGTGGACACGAAGTTGCTTGTGCTGCCGGTCCGTCGGTGAGGTCCGGAATCGTTCCGGCGGGCCGCGGGGGCACCTTTCGAACTACCGATCGGCGGGATGGCGTCGCTGTCGTGCGACACGTCGATCCGTGGAGAGGCGGCTGAGCCGGTGGCGGTGTCGATCGAGGCTGGGGGGACGCCGACCCCCGTCTCCTCGATGCCTCCGGGATGGTTGGCGCTCGCGGTGTGTTCCAGAGGCGCGAGCGGGCTCGTGGCTTCGGTCCGTCGGCTGAGTACGGGGCCGTCGGCGAAATCGCCCGGCTGGGTGGGCGGGAAGTCCCTCACTGCGGAGGGGCGGACGGGGACGGTCTCCTGGAGGGCGGCGCCGGCGTCGGTCCTCCCGTCGGCTGCGATGTCGTGTCCGGCCTCGACCTGCCGGATGGGTGCGGAGTCGTGGGTGCTGTCGGGCTGCCGGCGGGGTGCCAGGCCCCAGGGGGTGGCGGACTCGGTGGATCGGGAAACTGTTCGCTGAGCCGATGCCAGGCAGTTCGCGAGGTCGATCGGCGAAATCAGTTCGGGGCGACGCTCGTTGTCGCCTCGCGGTGGGGCCTCGTCCGCGATGGCGCGTGCTGGGCGGCTCGCGGGGTCGGTTCGCTCGATGACCACCGGTTCGGCGGCGGTGTCGAGTGGGGGACCGGGATCGGGTGGGCGTGTCGAGGCCGCGTCCTCCGCGATGCCGATCGGGTGGAGCTCTTCGGTGCGGTGCGGGATGTCGATTCGTGGGACGGCTGCCGAGTCCGATTCGGTCTCGATCTGCGGTGCTGGCGCGGCGTCGTCAGCGGTGTCCTGCTGAATGGGTCCGGGGTGGTTGAGGTCGATCGGCGTAGGCGGGCCTGTGGCTTCAGGCCGTCGGCTGAGGTCGCTGTCGTCAGTCGAGTTCGGCTGGGGGATGGGCCGGGAGTCGGCCGACTGGCTTACCGCAGGACGTTCCGCGTGGCCTTTCGGACTCGTCGAGAAGTTGTCAGCGATGCCGGACTCCCGGACCAGTGCGGAGTCCGGGCTGGTGTCGGTCGGCTGCGCGGCCGCGTGGTCTGTGATGCCAGTCCGGCGGACCGGTGGGACGTCGGGCGCCTGGACGGCCGCGGTGCGCGCTGCGGGGCCGGTCCGCTGGATCGGGCTGGATTCGTCGGCAGAGTCGATATGTCGGCGAGGTGTGAAACCGTCGGCCTCGGTCGTCTTCGGGACCGATTCGCGGTGGGGCGCGGCGGTGGTCTGCCCTGCGGGAGCAAAGTCGGTGATGTCGGTCGCCGGGGCGTCGCGAATGCGTGGGCCGAGTCCTACGGCATCGGTGCGCTGGAAAGGGGTCGAGTCGTCGATGAGCCCGGACCGCCCGATGGATGTGGACGCGGTGGGCGGAATGACCGCCGACTGGTCTCTGTAATCGGTCTTCCGGATCGGTGCCGAGTCCGCGGGGAGAAAGACTCGGGGGGTGGGTTGGGAATCGCCGGTGAAAACGGTTCGCTCGACCGGCACGGAGTCGTCGACCAAGCTGCCCCGGTCTCGCGGGAGGTCGGATTCCGCGTAACGAGGCGACGTTTGTTGCCGTGAGGGTACTGACAGTTCTGCGGCCGGTAAATCCACCGCGCGCGCCGCGGAAACTCGAATCGGGATGCTCGGCACCGTCGGGCACGGCCTGACGACACGCTGCGACCAAGGCGTCGCCGGGGCTCTGCGAGACCACGGGGTGGGCAGCGCCTTGCGTTCCGACGCGCCCGGCGGTGCAGCCGCGGGGGCCTGGGCGAGCGGGGCATCGGCTCGCACCGGAACCGGGGAATCGTCGTGGTGGTCGCCGATGAGCGTCTCGGCGGATGCGATGGTTGCCTTCAACTCGCCGACTGTCCGGGATGCCTCGGCGATGAGGCGCTCCAGTGTCGAGACCATCGCGCGAAGTTCGCCGGTGTCGATCCGCGACGGCTGACTCACGATGTCTCCCGCTAGTCCTCATCCAGCTCTTGCCGCGGTGCACTGGCCTGCGCCGACATTCTGATCTCGCGTGGCCGAAAGCAGACTGTGGTGGCGCTATTGTGACTCAGATCCGCCCGACCTCTCGGGGTTGGGAAGATAGCGGGCGGCTCACATTTGTCGAACAGCAATCGGATCGCAACAATCGCGAATCTATGTTGCACCGCCGAGGCGGCAAGCTCCAGACGTGCACCAGACAGTCACGCCGACGGCCTCCCTGAGCGAGTGGCACCGCGCCAGAACACTCCACAGTGCGGGCAAACTCCGTCATCGATGATGAAATCTGCTGTGCCGCAACAACATCCCCATCCGCCCAGGTTGGCTACCATGGAAGGGTGCGGATCGGAGTAGGGCTCTCCACCGCGTCCGATGCGCGGCAGGCGGGCAGGGAGGCCGCAGCGCTCGCCCGCGATCAACTCGCGGACGACGCGCCGTCGCTCGCTGTCCTCCTCGCATCCCGCGCGCACACCGACGACGCCGTGGAAGTGCTGTACGGCGTCCATCGGACGGTCCGGGTACCCGCCCTGATCGGATGCGTGGCGCAGGCGGTCGTAGCGGGCCGCCGCGAGATCGAGGACGAGCCCGCGGTGGCGGTGTGGCTGGCCTCCGGACTGCCCGCCGCCGAGACCTTCCAATTGGACTTCCTCCGCACGGCGAGTGGCGGGCTGCTGGCCGGTTATCGCTTCGACAAAGCCGCGCGCGACTTCCACCTGCTACTGCCCGACCCGTACTCGTTCCCGGCCGACCTGCTGCTGGAGTACGTGAACACGGACCTGCCCGGCACCGTCGTCATGGGCGGGTTGGTGAGCGGCGGCCGGGGGCCGGAAGGCAGCCGGCTGTTCCGTGACCACACCGTGGTGACATCCGGCGCGGTCGGCGTGCGGCTCCCGGGACTGCACGGCGTGCCGATCGTGTCGCAGGGCTGCCGGCCGATCGGCTACCCCTACACGGTCACCGGCGCGGACGGCACGGTGATCACCGGGCTCGGCGGTCAGCCGCCGATCGAGCGTTTGCGGGAGATCGTCGCCGTGCTGCCACCCGATCAGCAGGAACAGCTCGCGCGCGGCTTGCAGATCGGATTCGTGGTCGACGAGCATCTGGTCGAGCCGGGGCAAGGCGACTTCCTGGTCCGTGGCCTGCTCGGCGCCGATCCGTCCAGTGGCGCGATCGAGGTCGGCGAGGTCGTGGAGGTCGGCACGACCGTGCAATTCCAGGTCCGCGACGCGATCGGGGCGGACCAGGACCTGCGAGCGGCCCTGGCGCGGGCGCGGACGGAAATTCCCGGACGTCCGGCCGGCGCGTTGCTGTTCACCTGCAACGGACGCGGCCGCCGGATGTTCGGGGTCGCCGATCACGATGCCACGACGATCGAGGATCTGCTCGACGGCATCCCCCTCGCGGGTTTCTTCGCCGCGGGCGAGATCGGGCCGATCGCGGGCCGAAACGCGTTGCACGGATTCACCGCCTCGATGGCGTTGTTCGTCGAATGAGCGTCGAGCTGAGGGTCTACGCCGAGCTGAACGACTTCCTGCGGCCGGGCGAGCGGTACACCGCGCTGCGGCGGCCGTCGCGGCCGCACCAGACGGTGAAGGACGTCATCGAGGCCGCTGGCATTCCACACACCGAGGTCGACCTGGTCCTGGTCGACGGACAATCGGTCGATTTCGACCATCGCCCGCGCCCCGACGGGCGGATCACGGCGTATCCCGTGTTCGAGACCCTCGACATCAGCCGCGTGACCAGGGTTCGCCCGCACCCGTTGCGTACGCCACGTTTCCTCGCGGATGTGAATCTCGGCGGCCTCGCCAAGCTGATGCGACTGCTGGGCCTGGACGTGCTCTGCCGGTGGGACGCCGAGGACGCCGAACTCGCCGAGGTCTCGGCGGCCGAGCACCGGATCCTGCTCACCCGGGACCGCGGGCTGTTGAAACGCCGCAACGTCACGCACGGCGTCTACATCCGATCCGAGCAGCCGTTCGACCAGGTCCTCGAGCTGATCCGGCGGCTCGATCTCCTCGCGTGCCTGGCGCCGTTCACCCGCTGCCTGCGCTGTGGCGGTGTCGTCGTCGAGGTCGCCAAAGCCGAGGTCGAAGACCGGCTGGAACCGCTCACCCGGCGCTATTACGACACGTTCCGGCAGTGCCGCGATTGCGGTCGGATCTACTGGCAGGGCACGCACCAGGCTCGGCTGGTGGAAACGGTCGCGGCGGTCCGCGCGGAACTCGATCGATCCTGAAGGACCTGACCCGCTGGGCCGAGCCGCCCGGGCGCGTCGGCCCCGCGTTCGCCTAGACTCTCAGCCGTGGCCGGACGACTTCCAGATCGCGATATCGCGGCAATACGCGAACGCGTCCGGATCGAAGACGTGGTGGGGGAGTACGTCGCGCTCAAGCGCGCCGGAGCGGACTCCATGAAGGGCCTGTGCCCGTTCCACGACGAGAAGTCACCCTCGTTCCACGTGCGGCCCAACCACGGCCTGTTCCACTGCTTCGGCTGCGGTGAGGGCGGCGACGTGTTCGCCTTCATGCAGAAGATCGAGCACGTCGGGTTCGTCGAGTCGGTCGAGCAGCTGGCCGACCGGATCGGTTACCAGATCAACTACGAGGGCGGCGGCACCTCGGTGCAGCGCGACCGCGGCACGCGGTCCCGGCTGGTCGCGGCGAACGCGGCCGCGCACGAGTTCTATGTCGCCCAGTTGCGCGAGCCGGAAGCCGAAGCCGCGCGCAAATATCTCACCGATCGCAACTTCGACGCGGCGGCCGCGCACCATTTCGGCTGCGGCTACGCCCCGGCAGGGTGGGACGCGCTCACCAAGCACCTGCTCCGCAAGGGGTTCGACTTCAAGGAGCTGGAGGCGGCCGGGCTGTCCCGGCAAGGTCAGCGCGGCCCGATCGACCGCTTCCACCGGCGTCTGCTGTGGCCGATCCGGAACCTCTCCGGCGACGTCATCGGGTTCGGCGCCCGCAAGCTCTTCGATGACGACACCATGCCCGGCAAGTACATCAACACTCCGGAAACGTTGCTGTACAAGAAGTCTCAGGTGCTGTTCGGCCTCGACCTCGCCAAGCGTGAGATCGCCAAGGGTCATCAGGCGGTGGTGGTCGAGGGCTACACCGACGTCATGGCGATGCACCTGGCCGGGGTGAAAACCGCCGTCGCCTCGTGCGGCACCGCCTTCGGCGACGAGCATCTCGCCTTGTTGCGCCGCCTCATGATGGACGACAACTTCTGGCGCGGCGAGATCATCTACACCTTCGACGGCGACGCTGCGGGCCAGGCGGCGGCTCTGAAAGCATTCTCGGGCGACCAGAAATTGGCCGGTCAGACTTATATCGCGATCGCACCGGACGGGCAGGACCCGTGCGAGCTGCGGCAGCACTCCGGTGACGCCGCCGTGCGCGACCTCGTCGCCCGCCGGACCCCGCTGTACGAGTTCGTGATCCGCGGCCTGCTGGCCGACCACAACCTGGACACCGCGGAGGGGCAGGTCGAGGCGCTGCGTCGGGCGGTGCCGGTGGTCGCGCAGATCAAGGACAACGCCCTGCGCAAGGCGTACGCCACCAAACTGGCCGGCTGGGTCGGCTGGGACGACATCCAGACCGTGGTGCGCCGCGTCGGCGAGGAGGCCAAGCGGCCACGCAACGATGGAGGCCGCGCTGGAGCGGCGCGTCCGGCCGCGAAGCGCGAAGTGGTCGCCGAACATCCGGCGGCCCGGCCGAAGCCGAACGATCCCACGCTCCTGCCGCAACGACAGGTGCTGGCCGCAGCTCTTCAGTACCCGGCGATGGCGGGAGCGGGTTTCGACGCCCTCGAGTCCGAGGCCTTCACCCATCCCGCCTACGCGATGGTTCGCACCCTGATCGCCGAGGCGGGCGGTACGGCGGCCGGGCTCGGCGGCGCCGAGTGGGTCAACGCCGTCGCGGATCGCACCGAGGACCTGACCGTGCGCGCCCTGCTGTCGGAGCTGGCCAACGAGCCGCTGCCGGTGAAGACGGAAGCCGACATCCCGCGCTTCGTCGCCGGTGTGCTGGCCCGCACCCAGGAGGCCTGGGTCGGCAGGCAGATCGCCGAACTCAAGTCCAAGCTGCAGCGGGTCTCCTCGACCGAACAACCGGACGCCTACTTCGCCCTCTTCGGCGACCTCGTCGCCCTGGAGCAGTACCGCAAGAGCCTGCTCACCCAGGCGATGGGCAACCACGGCGATTTCGCCACCGGAGCCTAGCGGCCGCCCTCGTCAGTTTCCGCGATCCCTCGCACGTGATCCGACAGGGTGCGAGGGATGGGTACGTCAGGTGTCGGCGCAGGTCAGCGACGGAGTTGGTCGTGCGGCACCAGGACGGTGGTCCGCTCGTCGAGCGGCTCCATCGGCTCCAGCCGGGGACGGGTGCTGAGCTTGTCCGCCAGCTTCTGCCTGCCGACGAGCACGAGCTTGCGGGTCACCGGGCTCTCGGTCAGCGCGCGGGTCGCGGCGCTGATCTGTTCGTAGCGAGCCCGCCCGGCCTTGCTGCCGAGTACATACCCGGCCGCCACGCCGATGATCAACCGCAGCATCTCGATGTGCTCCTCCCAGTTGCCAGTTCGCCGCCCCCATCCTGCCCGACGCCCCACACGCCTGTCGATCCGGACACCCCGTGGCGCCACCCCCGCCCTCGAGGACAAGTCAGCAGGTAGCGACACGATTTGGGCTCCCGCCCAGCCATACGCTAAAGTTTCTCCTCGGCCCGCCCGATACCAATCGGACGAGCCGAGGGCAATCCCCTATAGCTCAATTGGCAGAGCAGCCGACTGTTAATCGGCAGGTTTCTGGTTCGAGTCCAGATGGGGGAGCATAACCAACAGGTCAGGCACGGTCATCGTGCCTGACCTGTTCTAGTCTGCGGGCAGCGACCAAGAATACGCCAAGAATTCCGGTCTAAACTTCCTTACGTTGCAACCGTTTCCCTGTGGGTATGGCCCATCGGCTTGTCGCTTCCGGCTCGACGGTTGAACGTGGCAGACTCGCGCCCTCGGCGGGGCGCATCGAATATGGGAACGCAGACGACCGGATGCACTCAGGGCGGCAGTGAGTAGTTGAAGCGGACTATTCGTTCTGAGCGGCTGCGCATCTGTCTGGCTACACCGCCCTGGCGCAGTTGTCGGGCTGGCCCACCGGCATGTGACTGGTCACGCGAATGAAAGGACCGCACCCAGGCGCGCAACTGCGGTTCACCGATGTCGACGGGGCTGCGTTTGACAGCATTTGTCCCTAACACCAGACGTGGTCAGCTCACTGACCCGGAACTACGGCACCGCCGCCAGGCCCGCTGGGAAGACCGGGTCCGCGCCGCGAAAGACACCGGAGCCTGAAACCTGCCATGCCACGGCTTCGCCGCCAACCAAACGAACCCTCACAGACCGTGAGCGGATCAGTGGCCCGCGTCCCTGGCTGAAACAGCCGGGGACGCGGGGCCTGGACTGGACCGCTCTGTGGACCGAAGTTCGCGCGCGGTGGGCTTGCGGTCAAGTCCGGGGGCGTGGTGTAGGAGGGGCGGTCACCGCTGATCCGGTTGGTGGTCAGGCGGTGAGGGCTGGGGTGGTGGTTTCCTCCTGTTCATTCGGGTTGGTGTCGGTGGTGGCGCGGGATCGGGTCAGGACGTCGAGGCCGAGGTAGCGGCGGCCTTCGATCCATTCGTCGTGTTGTTCGGCGAGCACGGCGCCGACGAGGTGGATGATCGCGGCGCGGTCGGGGAAGATGCCGACGACGTCGGTGCGGCGGCGGATCTCCTTGTTCAACCGTTCTTGGGGGTTGTTGGACCAGATCTGGCGCCAGATCTGTTTGGGGAAGCTGGTGAACGCGAGCAGGTCGGCGCGGGCGGTGTCGAGGTGGTCGGCGACTTTCGGCAGTTTCTCGGTCAACGCGTCGAGCATCCGGTCGTATTGGGCGGCAACTGATTCCGGGTCTGCTTGATCGAATACCGAGTGCAGCAGGGTCCGCACCCACGGCCACGACGTTTTCGGACACACCGACATCAGGTTGACTGTGTAGTGGGTGCGGCAGCGCTGCCAGCTCGCGCCGGGCAGGGTGGCGCCGATCGCGGCCACCAGCCCGGCGTGTGCGTCGGAGGTGACCAGACGGACTCCGGTCAGGCCGCGGGCGACCAGGTCCCGGAAGAACGACAGCCAACCGGCTCCGTCCTCACCTGAGGTGACTTGGATACCGAGGATTTCGCGGTAGCCCTCGGCGTTGACGCCGGTCGCGATCAGGCAGTGCACGTTCACCACCCGCCCGTTCTCCCGGACTTTCAGCGCCATGGCGTCGGCGGCGACGAAGGTGTATGGACCTTGATCCAGCGGACGGGTGCGGAACGCTTCGACCTGGGCGTCCAGGTCGCGGGCCATCATCGACACCTGTGACTTGGACAGGCTTGTGATCCCGAGGGATTCGACAAGCTTCTCCATCCGCCGGGTGGATACTCCGAGCAGATAGCAGGTGGCGACCACGCTGGTGAGTGCGCGTTCGGCGCGTTTGCGGCGCTCCAGCAGCCAGTCCGGGAAGTAGCTGCCCGATCGCAGTTTCGGGATCGCGACATCGATCGTGCCGACCCGGGTGTCGAAATCACGATGCCGGTAGCCGTTGCGGGAGTTGACCCGCTCGGGCGAGCGTTCGCCGTAGCCGGCACCGCACACCGCGTCGGCTTCGGCGCTCATCAGCGACTGGATGAACGTCGAGAGCATGGTGCGCAGCAGGTCAGGGCTGGCGACGGCGAGTTGATCGGACAACAACTTCGACGGGTCGATAGGCTCGACAGAGGTCATCGCGTGAACTTCTCCTTCGTTGAGCTTGGCGGTTCAAGAAGGATCACGCGGTGACCGCCCACTACCCGGCTACGACACGCTCACGCGGTCGCTCCGAAATCGCTGGTACACCACTCTGCCGGACGCAACCCGCCCGAGCCTGGAGCCGAGAGGCCCTCACCGCCCACTGTTGTTGCGATACGGATCCCCGGACGGTGGGTAGCGCCAGCCCATGCCGTTGCATGCCCCGCAGTCTTCGTACTTGATCTGATCGAGATCCCGCTTGCTTTCGGGGTCCTTTCGGCGGCGACCGGATCCATCGCACACCGAGCACTCAGACCAAGTGTCAGGTACTCCCACAGGCCGCCGCCGCGCCGAGTTGGACCGCCGAAAGATTCCCATACGTCAATGCTACGACCCCGCCCCCATGGGGAGAACACGATCCGCAGCTCTGCCGCTAACGGTGTTCGCGAACCGATCGGTTTATCGACACCGCTCACAATGGCTCAGGCAGAGGCGTAACACCAGGTGGGCGGTCACCATGTTGCGTGTAAAACGTGTTGAGAAAGCGGTGATGCGGAGCCGGGGGCAGCTGGCCGTCGTCTGCCCGAACACCCGCGCTGTAGTGGCATTCCGGTCGCCGCGCGGTGCGGATGGTTCAGGTCAGGTCAACCACTTCGGCGCCCGGTGCGTTCGTCTTGATCGATTCGATGCCCTTGTGCGCTGCTGCCTTCGATTCGTATGCCTCGCCGACGGCGATCACTCGGAAAGTTTGTGAATCCCCCAGGTGAGTCCGGAGACCTACTGGTGTGACAGCTCAGCGGGTTGCTGGGCTGGATTCTGAGCCAGATTCGGTGTAACTACCCCTGGCTTGACCTCTTGTACGCCGACTACGCGCGAAAGGAATCCGCGATCGCCGCCTAAACGGACACGAGGGCCTTCTGGTCGACCGCCGCCGTTACAGTGCTTCCCATTGCCACGGCAGCGGCACTGCTCCGCGGAGGCAAGCGATTCGATGATTCGCCTGCCTCGCAGCAGTTCTGCTCCCACAGGCTCGTTCAAGAGCAAACCCGACCCATCTGAGTTCCTGGATATCGGCGAATACGCGGAAGTCTGGCTGGGTCGTGACGTCGTAGCCGCCATAGGCGTTCACAAAGGACAGGTAGTCGGCGTCGGGGACTCGCGCGAAATCGGTGTAGTCGACGGCGAGTTGAATGAGATCCCATTCCGGTCGGCCAAGCGACACCTTGTCGAGATCCAGCACCGTCGGAATACCTGACGGGGGCACGACCAGGTTGCCTTGCCAGGCATCGCCATGAATGACCACGAGGCGCAGGGGATCCGGCAGCTTGTCATATTGCTTGCGAAGCTCGTCGTAGCGTGTCAGCAGCCATGTTCGGTCACCGTCGTCCACTGTGCCCGCAGTCGCCAACCGGGCGGGAAGATCACCGAACGGGTCGTGTCTCGGCAGGTCGGGATCGGCTGGCGGTGGCAGCGAATGGAGTGCTCGGAGCATGGCTCCGAGCTCGGCAGGCGTGGCTGGCCGATGGTCCGGTATGAGTTGCCACCAGGTGACGGGTCGGTCGTCGACAACGATCGGTTGAAGCAGTTCCGATACCGCCTCCACCGTTGGGATGCCGGAACTGTTGAGCCATCGTGACACGCGCAGCTCTCGCTCGGCATCCTTCAGGCTGCCGGGCCTTCCGATCCGCGCGACGATGTCACTGACCCGGTAGATGGCGTGGGACCCTTCGCGGATCACCTCCGGGTGATGCAGCTCGAGCCCGGCTTGTTGGGCGGCCTTCGCCAGTAGTTCCTTGGATGCCGTCGTGGCGGTCATAGTGCTGCTTTCGCCGCAGATCGGCGGGTGATGACTTCGCGTAGTTCGACGACGTCGCTCATTCGCCGGTGAGGTGAGGAAGCAGCGGCCAATCGCTGTAGTTGTTGTGGATGCGATGGGAATCGAGCTGGCCCGCCTGTGTGGCGGCACGGATTCCAAGGGCGACTGCTTCCTTCGGATCGCCGAGCTGCATGGTCAAGGTAGCCAGTCGGGTGAGCGAAAACGTTTGGGACCGAGGGTATTCCGCAGCATGAAGCTCGATGGCCTGCTGAATCCTGGGCGCTGCCAATTCGATTCGGTGTCGAGTTTGTGCGATCGGGATCAGGGCTTTGCCGGTGCTGCCGAGGTGCTCGGCCTCGTCGTAGAAGCACAGCCAGGGGGCGTCGGTGGCGGGGCTGCGTTGGGCGAAGTATTCGTCGGCGCGTGCCACTTCGGAGAGTGCTTCGTCGGGTCGTTTCATGGCGGCCAAGTATTGGGCGCGCAGGGCACTGAGCATGGCGCGGGTTGTGGCGGACAGCCGGTCGGATCGCACGTGGGCCAGCTCGATGAGCGACAACGCGCCATCAGCGTTACCGATATATGCCATCTTGCGCGCCATGTCGGCGAGCGCGCTGGCACGCAGCTCCCAGGATCCGGCGGTGTCGGCGCACCACAAAGCGAGCCGGAACCTCCGCTCAGCCGCGGCGTGATCGCCGATGTCGAAGGCCGCATATCCCGCGACGCTGCCGAAGTTGCCAATCGCTTCGAGCAGAGCCCGACGAGTGCTCGGCGACGCCTTGGCGTCCAGTAGTCGCGCGAAGCGGCCAAGTTGTCTGCCCGCGACGAGGCTGATCGATCCGCCGCCCCGCAGGTTCTCCGCCGAAGCGATAGTGCGCGTCGCTGTCTGGACGTCGATGACTTCGGTCGTGCCGACCCGGCCAATCGGCTTGTCGTCGACGTTCGGGCCGAAATAGTGAGCAGGGCCGCTGCCTGGGTCAAAAGGGCTGAACAGGCTTATCGCCAGCGTGCTGTCGGGCTGCGCCGCTGCTTCGCGGCGCCTTCGATTCGGGATGAAGCCCAGTTCACTATCGGTGGCCTGCAGGATGGAGCGGAACGCTTCGCGGTAGAGCTCGTTGGGCCAGCGGACGGTGCCGCGCTCGTAGCGGGCGATGGTGCGGGCATCGAGTTCGCGCCGCTGACCGTGCTGGCGCCAGATGTAGGTGTTGACGGCCTCGGCCAGCTCGGCGCGACCCATCACCTGACCAGGTGTCACCCGCGACGGTGTGGCTTCCCGTCGCTGCTGGAGTTGCACGTTCGGTCGCATGCGTCCCCTCGCCGATATCGGTTGGTTCAGTCTATCCAGCAGCACCGACGCTCGGTCGGGCAGATTATCTGCCCCGTAACTTGCCCTCTTCTAGGACCGCCGCGTGCGTGAGGCTGGAACGACGGCTCCGATATGCAGGGGCCGTCTGCACAACGATCAGTTGGGGGATCGAATGAGACCATGTGAATCGGTCCGAGGCGCGCTCGGTGCAGCACCGGTGTCGCGCATCGTCCGTCCAGATGTCGAATCGGGGTGGCGCACCTCGCGCCGTGTCGCTCACCGCAGTACAACACTGCGGGCTGGTGTGGTGGGCCTCGGGCGCCAGGCGATCAATGATCACCTTCCAGCGCTTGTGGCCTCGCCCCATGTCGAGCTGGCCGCCGTCTGTGATGAGGACGCGAGTGTGGTGCGTCAGCAGGAAACACTGCATCATGTGCCCGGCTTCGCCGATTATCGCGAGATGTTCGAGGCCGAGGCGCTCGACCTGGTGGTGGTCTGCGTCCCGCACGATGTCGGCCGGGCGGTGATCGAGTCGGCCGCAGAGCATCGGGTCCACGTGCTCAACCGGTACGGGCGCGAGGCGATCACGGCGATCACCGAGCTGTCTTCACCCCGCTGCTACGTCCGCCTCCGCGACCTGGACAGTATTGCCACCCGACACGACAGCGATCCGATTGTCGCTGAATTGCGGAGCGATCTAAGAGCGGTCCTCGCCACTACGGCATCATGACTACCGAGAGCCAGCTTCCCGGTCGCACGGACGTGCGCGCCGCGTGCCAAGCGTTCGGCGTCGACGACCGCGACGCGCAACTGCTGCATCATCGGTCGAACGCAGTGTGGTTGCTGCCGCACGCTGATCTCGTCGTGCGCCTGGCACCCGGCACCGCATACCGCCGCGAGCGCGCTCACATCGCCGTCGCCGTCACACGGTGGCTGGCAGCCGAAGTCCAACCCATCGCGCTCACTCCAGCGTCCGGGACCCAGCCAGTCACCGCCAACGGCGCGATCGCTGCGTTCTGGCCCTACCGCCCCTCGCTAGATCGGCCAAGCCCGGCCGACCTCGGCACACTCGTACGGCGGCTGCACTCGGTGGCGCGGCCGCCGTTCCCCGTGCCGCGATACCAGCCGCTGCGACGGCTGTTCGAAGCCCTAGCCCTCGATGACGAGCGGACGACACCCGCACTCACCGACTCTGACCGCGCGTGGCTGCGCGCCCGCGCCGAGGCGCTGGTCGGCCAGTTCACCCAGACCGAATTCCCACTTGGGGAGGGCCTGGTGCATGTCGATATCCAGAGCGAGAACGCCGTCTGCGATCACAGGCAGTGGGTGCTGATCGACTGGGACCAATGCAGCATCGGGCCACGCGAACTCGACCTGGTGAACGGATTGCCCGACCACTTCCACCAACCACAACACGAGCGGGCACGCTTCGCCGCGGCCTACGGCTACGACCTTCTCGACTGGCCCGGATGGACCTTGCTGCGCGACATCACCGAACTGCACTCCCTCGGCGCCTACATCCGGCTCGCGCCGACCAAGCCCGAGGCGGCCGAAGAACTGCAACATCGCCTCCTGTCGTTGCGAGCGGACGATAGAGCGGTGGTGTGGCGGGCGGTCTCGTGATCCTCCGTCCGTATGCTCGCGATGTCACAGTCCTGGATCGGCATCGAACGGCGGACCGAAGAAGTCCAAAGGTTCGTCAATGTCGAAACCGTTATCACTTGGCATAGTCTGCTCACGGATATCGATGGCGCGAACTCGACGAGTCAGTTACCGGAATATTGGTCCAGAACTGCGAGTATTCTTTCGAAATCGCGTACCGAACGTCGGCAGAAATCTAGATCCGTTCTCACCAATAGGTTTGCGGCTTGCGCTTCGGTTGCCAGCCCGTGGCGTTCTTTTTCGGCCATTACTCGTGTAGGTACGAGTATCCAGTTCCGTCGGGTAGTGTCGAACAACCAGTCGATCTCTCGATTATCGGCGACAGCGGCTTCGTGCAAGAGTTCGGCAAGGCCAGCTGGTTGAGGTTCGGGAAAGCGCCAGACAACTAGTGGTGGAGTGGGAGTGCCGTCATCGCCGGTGCCGCCTGCATGGCGGTACCACTCCAGGTCTCCGTACCGCTTCAATCGGGCGATGAAGTCGCCAGAATTCATTACCCTACCTTCTTGACCGTAGCACCGAGATTATCTCCCATAATAGTCTTCCGCCATTGCTCGATGGGGATTGGGTTTGGGCTGTGTCTGGGATCGTGCACATATTTTCCATCGGAATAGACCTCGTGGTAAAGAAATTGTTCACGTTGTCCATATTCTTCGACGGTTACAACTTGGCCGGGGGCGGGGTCCGCTCTGAGTATCTCTCCTGTTCCCGCGGCAACCTTCTTCAAGTGTTCTGCGATCTCAGATCGGCCGCAGTGGACGTGGACCTCGATGGAACCGAAGCGTCACAAACCTGTACGGCTGCCCAGGGAATCGACGGCCGCGAGGATGCCCTTCCTGTCGTAGCTGTTGGTAGGAAGGGTGGCGCTGTGGGTGTGGCGGATGATGCCGTCGGAGTCGATGAGGATGGTGCCGGACTGCTGCATCGCGCCGAAGAAGTTGCGGGTCAGGCCGATTGATTCGTGAGGGGTGCCCGCCGAGCTGGCCAGGACGGGGAAGGGGATGCCGTTTTCGGTTTGCCAGGCCAGGCCTGCGGTGCGGTCCTCGGGGACCGCTATGAGGACACGAATGTTTTTGGAGTCGAACTCGTCTCGATGTGCGACGAGATCGCGCACGTGCCGGTTGCAGATCGGGCATGACGTCGAGCGCATGAAATACAGCAGTGCGCTGTGCTCACCGCGGTAGTCGGACAGACGCCGAGTCTGCCCGGTGGTGTCTTCGAATTCCATTGCGGGCGCGGGAAATCCGGTTGCAAGCATGGTGAAGTTTCCTTCGATTTGTACGGGTGGTAGCGATGGCGCGATTGACGGCCGAAAGTCGTTGTCCCGTGGCGGGCTAGGGATCGGGGTTGAGGCCGTGGCGGATCGTGGCGCGTGCGCGGTGCAGCTGCGATTTCATCGCCGCTGTGCTGAGGCCGAGCGCGTCGGCAGTCGCGCGGCCGGGGTAACCGAGCACATCGCGCATGATCAGGACTCTGCGCTGGAGATCGGGCAACGCGATGATCGCCTGGGTGAGCTGGTCGGTGTCGAACCGGCGCAGGACTTCGTCCTCGGCGGAGGCGACAGCGTCGGGCACGGCGGGACCGAACTGCGGTCCGCGGTCGAGCAGGTATCGGGTGCGGCGCAGGCATTCGTTGCGGACGATGCGGAACATCCACGACGCGATGGCGGTCGCGGCGCGCAGGGTCCCGATCTTGCGATACAGGATGATCAAGGCCTCTTGCGCGGCGTCTTCGGCGTCGGCGGAGGACGCGCACAAGTGCTGTGCGAAGCGCCGCACGTGTGGATGTGCCCCATCGATGATCGCGGAGATCGCCTCCCGGTCGCCATGCTGGGCCGCTTCTACCAGCTGTTCACCGGCCCATCCACGATCCACTCCACCCACCTCCTCGATGGTCCGACGCGGGGCTTGCGATGGTGCGATATGGGGACCACGCAGGCGTCGATCGCGGTCGCTCGTCTCGATTCGAGTGTCACAACCATAAGAGCGTCCCCGACCGAGAAAGGATTCGAACCGGGTGGAAGTCCGTTCGAGAGTGCCGCCGCTGGACTGCGCAGTCTCGCGATCCGACGTGACGATCCGCAGCGGTCGCGTGCTGTCACTGAGCACTACGCCGACTCGAGCAGCGAACAGAACTGGCTCTGTCTCAGCTGGAGCCCGTGAGCGACCGATTCACTTCTCGGTCGTGTGGACGTTGGTTTCGATGATCGCGATCATGCGCGAGACGAACCGCGGATCGTTCGGCAGCGACAGCTCCGTCAGCCACTGAAGGAGCCGACAGTACCGTTGCCCAGCAAGGTGAATCCGGTGCCGCTCAGCAGTTGCTCATCGAGCAGATTCCTGGTGTCCACGATGACAGCCCGGTCGACGTCGGTCGCGAGTCTCGACCAGTCGAGGGAACGGAACTCGGGCCATTCGGTGAGGATGACGATCGCGCCCGCGTCCTTCGCCACCAGATACGGGTCGTCCACCACGCGGATGCCGCGCAGGTCGCGGGCGCTCGAGTCCGGGACGCACGGGTCGTATGCGGTGACCGTGGCGTCGTGATGGGCCAGTTGCCGCGTGACCGCGACGGCGGGGGAGTCGCGCAGGTCGCCCGTCCCGGCTTTGAACGCGAGGCCGAGTACGCCGATGCGCGTGCCCGCCAGTGAGCCGTCGACCGCACCGGTGGCCGCGCGACGGATCTTGCGCATCACCATCGCGTGCTGATGGTCGTTGGCGCGCAGGGCATCACGGACGATCGCGAAGTCGACGCCCGAAGTCTCCGCGGCTCGCAAGAGCGCGCGCGTGTCCTTGGGCAGGCACGAGCCGCCCCAGCCGGGGCCGGGCGCCAAGAAGTCCGGGCCGATCCGATCGTCCATTCCCATCGCGTCGGTGACTTTCGTGATATCGGCTCCGACCCGTTCACACAGTTCGGCGAGCGTGTTCACGAACGAGAGTTTGACCGCGAGGACCGCGTTGCTGGCGTACTTGGCGAGTTCCGCGCTGGCCGAATCCGATCGCAGCACCGGCGCGCCCGTGCCCGCGTAGAGCGCAGCGACACGGTCGGCCGACTCCCGGTCCTGCTCGGCCGCACCGATCACAATGCGGTCGGGACGCAGGAAGTCCTGCACCGCGTGGCCCTCCCGGAGGAATTCGGGGTTGCTGACGACTGCCGTGCTCGCGAGGCCGGACAGCGCGGGAATGCGCGCCGCCGTGCCCACCGGCACGGTGGACTTGGACACGAGCACGCAATCCGGCGGCAGGACGGTGGACAACGTTTCGAGCGCGTCCTCGAGTACGCCCAGGTCGGCCGTGCCGCCGGCGCCCATGGGCGTGGGAAGGCACAACAGGACCACTTCGCATTCGTGCAGCGACGCTGGGTCGGACGTGAAGAAGAGCCGGTTCTCCGAGAGCCCCTCGCGCACCAGCTCCGGCAAGCCGGGCTCGACGATCGCGACCGTACCCGCGCGAAGAGCCGCTACCTTCGACTCGTCATTGTCGACACAGACCACGTGATGTCCCAAGTGGGCGAGGCACGCGGCACTGGTGAGCCCCACATAACCGGCGCCCACCACGCCGACGCGACTACCCATGGCGCACCCGCTCTGCGAGCAACCCGGTCGCGGCCGTCAGCACCTGTTCCGGTCGCACCATGAGCAGTCCGGGATGCGGATGGTCGGTATTCGGATCGCCGGCTTCCCCCGCCCACAGCGTCACGTGGTGTCTCGCGGCCGCGGGCGGTCCCCACCGGTGCGGAGGCGTGGGGCCGAACAGCAGTACCGACGGTGTGCCGAAGGCGGTGGCGAGATGCCCTACGCCGGTGTCGCCGCACACGACCAGGGCCGCGTGGGCCACCAGCGCGGCGAGATCGGCCAGGGCGGTGCGTCCCGCGTACACCGCTGAGGGCGGCAACCCCGCTTTCTCGGCGACCGCGTTCGCCAATCGCATCTCCCCGGCTGTCCCGGTGATCACCACTCGGTGGCCGTTGCCGCTGAGTTCCCGAGCCACGCGCGCGAAACGTTCGGATGGCCAGCGGCGCGCGGGATAAGCCGCGCCCGGATGGATCACGACCACGTTCGACTCGGCGGGCTCCGGTGGGGCGGGCAGCAGCAGCGCGGTGGGATCGGCGCCGATTCCTCCGTATTCGAGCAGGCGGCACCAGCGCTCCACCTCGTGCATGTCCTCGCGCCACTCGAGGCCGGGCAACTCGGGGAAATCCGGATGGTGATGGGTCAGCAGGGTATTCGGGCGTGACGCCAGCAGATCTCGGATGCTCTCCGGCCCGCTGCCGTGCAAGTTGACCGCCAGCCTCGGCGGCGGGCCCGGCCACCGCAGCGCACCGAGTCCCGCGGTCGGCAGCAGTTCATCGACCGCGTCGATGAGGCCCACCAGCTCGCGGAGCGGTTCCGGCGCGGCGAGCACCACCCGGCCGTCCGGGTAGGCATTTCTCAGTCCGCGCAGGGCGGGCACGATGGTCAGCAGATCGCCGAGCCCGAGTGCGCGGAGCACGAGAATCGAGTGCGTCAAGGCCACGAACCTTCTTCCGACGCGCACACGACCATCTCCCGGACCTCGCAGCCGGGCGGCTGGCTCAGCGCGAAGACCACCGCGGCGGCGACGTCGTGGGGTTGGTTGAGTTTCGCGTCGGGCGGCGGCTTGTACTGCTCGTCGCGGTCATCGAAGAACGCGGTATGCATTCCCCCCGGGATCAGCAACGTCACCCCGACGCTGCCCGCCGTCTCGGCGGCGAGCGCCCTGGTGAAGCCGACGACGCCGAATTTCGAAGCGCAATAGGCGGTCGCGTCACCGACCGCTTTGATGCCCAGGGTGGAAGCGCAGGTGACTACCGTTCCCTTGCTTTCCCGCAGGGCCGGAAGGGCGGCACGGATCACGGCGGCTGTGCCGAACAGGTTGACCTGGACCACGTATTCCCACTTCTTCGTAGGCACCTTGTCCAGCGGGCCGCACGCGTCGGTTCCGGCGGCGGTGAACACGCCGTCGATCCGCCCGCCCGCACGCTCGATGATCTCGTGCACAGCCTGTTCGGCGGCGTCGGTATCGGCGAGGTCGGCACGCACGAAGTCGACCGGCGTCTCGGGCTCCACCCGGTCGATCACGTACGGGCGGCCCCCGTTCTCGCGCACGGCGGCGGTAACGGCCGCGCCGAGCCCGGAAGCGCCGCCGGTGATCAAGATATTGCCGAGGGTTCGCATCGTGCTCCTTCGCTGTCGGGTCAGCCGCCGGCCTGGGCCGCGGCGACCAGCTGTGATGTCGAGTAACTGGGCACCGTGGGGACGAGCGCGATCTCGCCGCCGTAACCGCGAACGACTTCGGCCTCGGGCAGCTCGGCGCCGGAGTAATCGCCGCCCTTGACCCACACATCGGGACGCAGGCGGTCCAGCAGCGCGCTCGGTGTGGACTCGTCGAACACGACGACGGCGTCCACCGAGGACAATTCGGTGAGCAGCCGGGCGCGATCGCGTGCGGTGACGATCGGGCGGCGCGGCCCTTTCAGACGCCGCACCGACGCATCGGAGTTCAGGCAGACCACCAGCGCGTCGCCCATGGCGCGTGCCTGGCGCAGCAAGCTCACATGGCCGGGGTGCAGTAGATCGAAGCAGCCGCCGGTGGCGACGAGTCTGCCGCCGCGCGACCTGATCCGCGCCGCCACCTCGAACGCCGACTCGCCCGCTTCCTCGGTGCTCGCCTTGGTGACAGCGGCGCTGTCGCACGTGGACAGCGTGACCGCGCCGCCCGCGGCGACGAATTCGGCCGCCGCGTCCACGGCGCGCGACACCGCATCGGCCACCGTGGACCCGTCGAAGAGCGCGGCGGTCGCGGCCGAGGCGAATCGGTCGCCCGCGCCGCAGGTGTCGGAACCGGCGTGCCCGGCGATACGCACCTCGGCGGGCACGGGCACCACGGTGAGCCGCTTCCCATTGGCGAGCACCGCCCCGCCCGATCCGGTGGTGACCGCGACCGAATCCGCGGACCACTCGTCGCGAAGCACCTTCGCCAACTCGTCGGGTTCGACGTATCCCGGCGCGAACTGACGCGCCTCTCTCAGATTCGGTGAGACCAGCGACGCACCCGGCGTGGGCGCCGGACCGCGCGGATGTGGATCCCACACCACCGGCACGGCCCGGGACAGGTCGGTCAGCAGGTGCCGGATGCTCGGATTCGCGGCCACACCCCGGCCGTAGTCCGCGACGAGGATCGCCCCGGCCGCCCGCAGCGTCCTGGTGACCGCGGCGCTCACCGGACCGCCGTCCGCGGTCCCGTCGCCGGTGTCCAGTCGCAGCAGCGACTGACCGGAGGCGCGGACGCGGGTCTTTCGTACCGTCTCGCCGCGCAGCAGCATCGGAACGACCTGCACGTGCAGGTCGAGCAGTCGCGCGAGGATGTGGCCGTCGTGGTCGTCGGTGGTCGCGGTGATCAGCGCGACCTCGGCGACCGACTGGGCGGCCAGCGCGGCGGCCAAGCCGGCGCCGCCCGGACGTATCCACTGGCGATCCACGTCCACCACGGGCACGGGCGCTTCGGGGGATAGCCGGTCGGCGACACCCTCGATGTCGACGTCGAGAATGACGTCGCCGACCACGACCAACGGCTTCATGTCGGTACCCCCAGTGCGTCGTCGAGCGCCACGCACAAGGCGTGCACCAAGACCAGATGCACCTCCTGCACCGTCGCGGTGGTGGACGCCTCCACGGCCACCGCGTCGTCGCACAGTGCCGCGAGCGGATTGGGCGCGGGTCCGGTCATGGCCCACGTGGTGATGCCGATGTCGCGCGCCGCTTTCGCCGCGGCCACCACGTTCTGGCTGGTGCCGCTGGTGGACAGCAAGAGGAGGACGTCATCGGGCCTGCCGTGCGCCCGGACCTGACGTGCGAACAATTCGGTTGCGCCGTAGTCGTTCACGATCGCGGTGCCCGCCGAGGTGTCGGCGTGCAAGGCGATCGCCGACAGCGGGCGCCGCTCGGTGCGGAAGCGGCCGACCAGCTCACCGGTCAGGTGCTGGGCTTCGGCGGCGCTGCCACCGTTGCCGCACGCGAGCAATCTGCCACCGTTGTCGAGTACTTCCGCCAGTTCCCGCCCCCACCTGCGGATATTCGGTGCGAAGCGACTTGTGCGCTCCAGTGCGGTACGCAAAGCCGCGAAATGCTCCTCGATCACGACACACCTCCTGTCCGCGGACGCTCGCGCTTGCCTGCACCGAGTTCTTCCGCCACCATGACGACCTGCTCGGGGGTGATCGACTCGAGGCATGGGTGCCCCGCGACCGGGCACTCCCGGGCCCTGCTGCCCCGGCACGGCGCGCGTTGGTCACCGAGCATCGCCACCGGCACGCCGTAGGGCGCCCAGCGCTCGGCGGGCACGACCGGTGCGAAGAGGGACACCACCGGCGTCCCGACGGCTGCGGCGAGATGCGCCGGACCGGTGTTGGGCGCTACCACGACGCTCGCGTCGCGGAGCACGGCGGCGAGCTCGGGCAGGGTGGTGGCTCCGCCGAGGTCGATGGCGTGGACACCGGCGACAGCATCGGTGAGCGGTCGGTCGGAGGTGGCCCCGGTCACGATCACCCGGTGACCGGCGCCGGTCAGCGCGGCGACAATGGCCGCCGAACGGGCCGCCGACGGCTGCCGCGCCGGTACCGAGGCGGCGGGATGCACCACCACATAGCCCGGTTCGCCGGTCAGGCCAACGACTTTCGGGAGTGGTTGTCTGACCGCGAGTTTCCCGTCGTCCCCGCGCGGCAATCGGAAACCGGCCGCTTCGGCGAGCGACAGCGCGCGTTCGGCTTCGGGGGGATCGCCTTCGACGCGATGGCGTAGATCCAGCAGCGAACCGGGGTAGTCGTCGGAGATCGCGCCGATCCACCGCACCCCGGCCATCCTGAGCAGCAGCGCCAGCGGTAGCGGCGACTGGTGGAAGGACGTGAGGATCAACGCCAGGTCCACGTCGAGTGCGCGTATCCGTTCGATGAACGCGTTCACGCCCGCCGCGGTGATCTCGGGCGGCTCCGGGTCGATCCACGGCGCACACCAGGTCAGAACCTGTTGCACACCCGGAAGGAGCTCGCCGCCGGCGCGGCCTCGCGGCCCGGTCAACAGCGTCACCGCATCGACGTGCGCGGCCACCGCGCGCACGCACGGTCCCGCCAGCAGCACATCGCCGATGTTGTCCATGCGTGCCACCAACGCCCGGCGCGTCATGGCGAACCCGCCATCGCCAGCCGTACCGCTTCGGCCAGATTCTGCGCCACGGTCGCTTCCCGACGCGCGCGATGCACCTCTTCGGGGCGGGTTCTCGCCGTGGGCACCAGGATCGCGCGTGCGCCCGCGGATATGGCGGCGTCCATATCGGCGCCGATGTCGCCGATGAGCACGCACCGGCCGACGTCGACGCCGAGATCCGCGGCTGCCCGTCGCACCATGCCCGGCTCGGGTTTGCGACACCCGCAGCCGTCGCCCTCGCCGTGCACGCACACCTGCCACGTCGCGAAAGGTCCGAGCAGTTCCTCGACCCGGGCGTTCACCGCCGCCAGTTGCCCGGGGCTGATCAATCCTCTCGCGACGCCGGACTGGTTGCTCACGATGCCGAGCTGTATGCCGGCCGCACGCGCCATCTCCAGCGCTTCGACGGCACCCGGCACCGGCTGAACCTCGGCCGGGTCGGCGAGGTAGGGGACATCGACGATGAGGGTGTCGTCCCGGTCGAACAACAACGCCAGCGGTGAGGTGTGGGTCGCGTGCCGGTGGCGCAGTTCGCCGCGCAGGCGGTGCCAGCACGCAGCCGGTGGAATCAGCGCGCTGCTCACCGTCATCCGGCCGATTTCGCCGGGCGTGCGAGGCCCCGGCGCGATGCGGCGCGTGGCGAATGCGCCGGTCAGCGTCATCCAGATCGCCGCCGACAGGAAGGCGGGGCGTTTGCGGCCTGCGATGCCGAGCGTCATGGCCAGCGCACCCGCGGCCGTGGTCAGCGCGTGGCGGGGGAGAAGCCCGTCGGCTTCACCGATGCGCTGACGCCACCGCGCCCCGTACTTGCGCCGCAGCAACGCGTTGTCGGCGTTCCCGCGTTGTGCTCGCACACTGGCCAAGGCCCCCGAGGACGCGCGGACCGGATGGCGAGTCAGCCGTTGCCCGGGTGCGATGACGTAACCGGCGAGGCAGACGCGCAACGCCAGATCGGCGTCTTCGCGAAACGCCCTCGGAAATCGCTCGTCGAAGCCTCCGACCGCGGCCAGCGCCGACCGGCGGTAGGCCATGTCCGCTGTGATCCACCGCGCGGTGGCCAGCCGTGCGGTTCCTCGTTCCTCGTCGGTCGGTCGCCGGTATTTCGGCAGCGGCACCTCGATGCGGGCGGTGGAAGCCGCCGTCTTCTCGTCCAGACCGTGCAGGTCCTCGGCCAAGCGGGCAGGCCAATCCGGCGTGGTGAGCACATCGTCGTCGAGGAACGCGATCCACGTGCCCGTGGCATGCCGCCACCCCGCGTTCCTCGCGGCAGCGGGTCCGCGACCACCCGAGCGGATGACTCGCACCGGAGGCCGTGTGCCGGGCAGCGGCAGTTCCCCGCCTGCGGGCCGATCGTCTACCACGATGATTTCCTGTGGCCTCGGCCCCGCCGCGGTGTCGAGCGACTCGAGCAGCACCCGAAGACTCTCCCGGCCCGTAGTCGGGATCACGATGCTGTAGTCCACGGTATGGCCGGTCATGGCCGCCGTACCAGAAACGGGCCGATGGCCAGCAGGTCGATCGGGGCGGAACCGAAGCACTCGAGGGCGTCGCGAGGCGAATCGACCATCGGCCTGCCCGCGGTGTTCAAGCTCGTGTTGACCACCACGGGCAACCCTGTGCGCCGGTCGAACTCCGACAACATCCGCGCTAAGACCGGGTTGTCCGCGGGATCGACGGTCTGCACCCGCGCGGTGCCGTCCACATGCGTCACGGCGGGAATCCGGGTGCGCCATGCCGGGGCGACATCGTGGACGAACAGCATGTACGGGCTCGGCAACGGTCCGCGTCCGAAGATCTCCGACGCCCGGTCGGCGAGCACCATGGGGGCGAGCGGCCGGAACTGTTCGCGCCCCTTCACATCGTTGAGGCGTTCCAGGTTGGCCGCCCGACCGGGATGCGCGAGCAGCGAACGATGCCCGAGCGCGCGGGGGCCGAATTCGGCCCGGCCCTGGAACCAGGCCACCACCCGGTCCTCCGCGAGCGCTTGCGCCACTTCGGCGGCAACGTCTTCGGACCTGGTGTACCGGATCTTCGCCGTGCGGAGAATGGTTTCCAGTTCCTGGTCCGTCCACTCGCGGCCGAGATCGGCCCCCCACATCGGGGTGGCACGCTCACCGAACTCGGCCGCCAACTGGAGCGCGGCGCCCAGGGCGGTGCCCGCGTCACCCGCCGCCGGTTGCACCCAGATCCGTTCGTAGGGGCCTTCGTCGTGCAGCCGGGTGTTGGCCACGCAGTTCAGCGCGATGCCGCCGGCGAGTGTGAGATTGCGCTGCCCGGTCTGACGATGCAGCCAGGACGTCAACTCCAGCAACACGTCCTCGAGTCGTCGTTGGACGCTCGCGGCGAGGTCGGCGTGGTCCCCGCCGAGGTCACCGCCGGTCGCGGCGGGGGCGAAGCACTCCCAGTCCACGGGTTCGGTTCGAAAACCACCGTCACCGGTGGAATACACCAGTTCCCGGAAGCGGTCGAGGAAGCGGGGCGTGCCGTAGGAGGCGAGGGCCATCACCTTGTATTCGTCGCTGGACCGGGCGAATCCGAGATGTGCGGTGAGATCCTCGTACATCAGCCCGAGCGAGTGCGGCAGCCGCTGTGCCGCCAGCTCCACGAACTTGCCGTCGCGGTACTCTCCGGCGAGATAGGACTGGCTCTCGCCGCGACCGTCGGCCACGAGGACCGCCGAGTCGCCGAACGGCGCCGCGAGCGCTGCTGACGCGGCGTGCGCCACGTGATGCCGCACGAAGCGCACGATCGAGGGATCGAGGCCGGGCAACGCGGCCCGGAGAAAAGCGGGCGCCCTGAACGCGTAATCCGTTCGCGTCTCCTCGCTTTTGTCGTCGAGACCGCCGAGCGAATGATCGACCAGCCCCGGGTCGTAGGAGTAGCCCACCGCGTCGAGCTGGTCTGGGCGTATCCCCGCTCGGTCCAGGCACCATGCTGCCGCTTGCTCGGGCAGTTCCCACGCGGAAAAAGGCACCGGCCGTTTGCCGTGTTTGCGACGTGTGAACCGCTCTTCTTCGGCGGCCGCGACGATCTCGCCGTCCACGACCACGGCAGCAGCAGGATCGTGGAATACCGCGTTTACTCCCAGAATGCGCACGGGTCGCCTTTCTGTTCGAGACGCGCGGGACCTGCCCGCTGACGTATACGGGCGCTACCCGCTGAAGCCGCCGCTAAACTGGGTTGCTGTACCGAGCCGCTCAGGCGGTAATTCTTCCGCCGACATAAACGCCCCGCCTGCGAACCAGTCGATCGTGCGGTGCAACCCATCTGCCCTGGTAACCAACGGTCGCCAGCCGAGTTCGCGCTGAGCCAGCGAGATGTCCGGACAGCGCCGTTTCGGATCGTCTATCGCGCCGTCGACAAAATGCACAACGGATCGGCTGCCGGTTATCGCGCGAATTTCCTCGGCGAGTCCCCGGACGGTGATTTCGTGCGGATTGCCGATATTGACCGGGCCGGGATGGTCGGAGGAAGCGAGTGCGATCAGGCCGCGCACCGTGTCCTCCACATAACAGAGAGAACGGGTTTGCTCGCCGGTTCCCGCAATGGTGAGTGGTGCGCCGGACAAGGCCTGAGCGATGAATGTCGGAACCATTCGTCCGTCGTCGCTCCGCATATACGGACCGTAGGTATTGAAAATCCGTGCTATTCCGGTCTGCACTCCCCGTTCCCGGCGAAATGCCATAGTCAAAGCCTCGGCAAAACGTTTCGCCTCGTCGTAGACGCTGCGCGGACCGACCGGGTTGACGTTGCCCCAGTAACTCTCGGGCTGCGGGTGGACGGCCGGGTCGCCGTATACCTCGCTCGTGGACGCGAGTACGAATCGAGCTCGATCCCGCTCGGCCAGGTCGAGGGCGTTGGCGGTTCCTAGTGCACCGGCTCGCAGCGTCTCGATCGGCAGCCGCAGGTAGTCCGGAGGCGACGCGGCGGAGGCGAGGTGGAAGACGAGGTCGAACGAGCCCACCGCGGGCCACGGCTCGGTGACGTCGTGCCGCACGAGGTCGAACCCTGGTCGGTCCAGCAGCCGGGCGACGTTGTCCGGTGTGGAGGTGGCGAAGTTGTCGAGCGCGAGAACGGCTGCGCCCGCGTCGAGCAACTGCTCACACAGGTGCGATCCGACGAACCCGCAACCGCCGGTGACCAGCGCACGTTCGTAGCGCCGAGACACGGCTATCGCCTACCCGTCGCCGGTCGCTCGGCGCTGCCGTCGAGCGAGCGGCCGCGACCGGGCTCGCTGTTGTTTCGCGCCCGTCCGGCCGCGGTCACCCGGCGGTACGCGCGAAGTGTCTCCGTGGCGATCCGGTCCCACGAATAGCGCTTCTCTACGCGCTCGCGGCCTGCGCGACCGTACCTGTGCCTGAGTGCGGGCGCACTCAGAAGATCGCGGACCGCGTCAGCCAATTCCAAGGGGGCCTGCGGGGCGATGAGCCTGCCGGTCACACCGTCGACGACGGTATCGATGAGGCCTCCGACCGCAGCGGCCACCACCGGAACGCCACATGCCATCGCTTCTAGCGGTGTCATGCCGAATGGTTCGTACCAGGGCGTGCACACGGCCACATCCGCCGACCTCAACAGGGGAGCCATTCGTGTCCTCGGCACCCGGCCCAGCATGTGGAGCCGGTCTCGCACGCCGAGCGCGTCCGCCAATGCCAGGAGCCGCCCGCCTTCCGGGTCATCGGCGAGTTCGCCGCCGTCCGGGCCGCCGACCAGAACCAGTTCGGTGTCGGGCAGGCTGGTGAGCGCGGTGATCGCGATGTCGAAACCTTTGCGTGGCACCAACCTGCCCACGCTGACCATCCGGTGCACGGCCGACCTCGGTGCGCTCGGTCCCTCGGGCGTGAACTGCTCCGGATCCACGCCGCAGGGGATCACCGACGTGCGGGAGCGAGGCACGCCCATCCTGGCCAGTTCGAACACCTCGTCGGTACAGGTGGCGATGATGCGGTCGGTCCGCTCGGCGATCAGTTGTTCGAGGCGCACCCGGTCGGCCGGACTGGTGTCGTGCGTGCCCTGATAGCGGCGTTTCACCACCCCGAGGGCGTGAAACGTCTGTACCACCGGGATATCCGCGGGCCGAGCGGCACGCAGTGCCGCCAGCCCCGACATCCAGAAATGCGCGTGCACCACATCGGGGCGTTCGTGCCGCCACTGCTCGTGCAGAAAGTCGCCGAATTCATCCATGTACGGCGGCAATTCGTCCTTCGGCAATGCGCGAGCCGGTCCGGCCGGGACATTGATCACGCGGTAACCCTGTTCGGTGGTAACCGTGCGCGGCGCCTCGGCGTCCTCGCGTCGCGTGTAGACGGTCACCTCGTGCCCGTGCCGGCACAGGGCCGCGGACAGCTCCGCGACATGGACGTTCTGCCCACCGGCATCGACGCCGCCCAACAGGGCGAGCGGGCTGGCGTGTTCGGACACCATCGCGATCTTCATCATCGTGCCTTTCCGGTCCGGGACACTGCCGTCATTCGGTGAGCTCGGCGAGCAGGGAGTCCCACCGCCGCAGGAAGGCGTCGAGGCTGTAGTGCTCCAGCGCGAACTGCCGTGCCGACTTGCCCGCGAGCACGGCGAGATCGGGTTCGTGGAGCAATTCGCGGAACTTCGCGGTGAGTGACGCGACGTCGCACGAAATGGCCCCGGCCTCCGGCGGCACCGCGCTGACGGCCTCGGTCGTGGCGAGAGCCACCACCGGCATGGCCAGGTGCATGGCTTCCAGCAGGGACAAGCCGAGCGAGGTCCACCGCGCGGTGTGCAGATACACCCTTCTGCGCGCCATTTCGGGATGCAATGCCGACTGTTCGAAGTCGCCGATGCCGCGAATCGGATAGCGGGCCGGTTTGTCCGCCGTGTAGTCGCTCGCTCCGATGCCGTACAGATCGACGGGTCCCGCCATCGCGAAGTCGGGCAACAGATCACTTCCCGTGATCCTTCCGCGCCGCGCCGGTTCGTTGATCAGCGCTACGCCGTGCGGGATTTCGCCGGTGTACAGCGCGCCGGGGTCCACGATCCCGTGCGGCACGACCCGGGTGGGGGTGCTCCCGTTGTCCCACATCAGATTGTTGAAATGCGTGACGTGCACGATCGGGATGTCGGCGCGTTCGGCCAGCGGATGCCTGGTGGTGGCCGCGCTGGGCCGCGGAGCGTTGTGCTCGACGTAGACCGCCGGAATGTCGACGCCGGGACGACGACCGAGCCATTGCTCGATCAGGGCGATTTCCTCCGGGCGCTGGAGAACGACCACGTCCGGCTCGATTTCCCGCAACCGGCCTGCGGGCACCTCCTCGGCGGAGGGCCAGTCGCGGCCGCACCTCCCGCGGCCCCACGGCCCGCCGTCTTCCACCACAGGGATCAGGTAGCGGTGCGGTCCTCGCACGAACGACGTCGTCCAAGAGCCGTGCACGTGCCATAACAGCACTCCGAGCCGTTCGGTGGTTTCGGCCATGTCGATAGCTCTTGCCTTTTACTGCCGGATCAAACCCGAGCCCGGGCTCGCAGCGAATCATCGGCTATTGCTGTTCAACTGGTGGTTGTCCAGAAATACAGCGTTTCAGCTATCGCCACGAGCCGGTTTGAAACCCCGCCTGCGAGGCAATGTCCGCGATATGAGCGGACCGAGCGCTGTCACGTTTCCCGCAGGACAAGACGCGACCGAAACGATCGAGATCCTCGATCCGGCCACCGGCGCCACTGTCGGCAAGGTGGCCATGACCGGTATGGCGGAGATCGATTCGCGCCTGGAGCTGGCCAACCGTGTGCAGCCGGTCTGGGCGCGAACCCCGGCGGGCGAGCGGGCCGCCGCGCTACGCGCGAGCGCCGCCTTGCTTCGCGAGCGTGCCGATGAACTCGCCGAGCTCAATCGGGTCGAGACCGGACGTCCACTCTCCGAGAGCAAGGAGGGTGTGGCGGCAGGCGCCGCGACGTTGGAGCAATATGCCGAGCTCGGACCGGTGCACCGAGGCAAGAGCCTGCAGGGGAACTTCGAGGCCACCGACCTCATGGTGTGGGAACCGCGCGGCGTCGTCATCGCCCTGACGCCGTGGAACGATCCCGTGGCGGTGTCCTGCGGATTGCTCGGCGCGGCGCTGGTCACGGGAAACACGGTCGTGTACAAGCCGAGTGAACGCGCGCCGCATACCGGCGGGCTGCTGGGCGATCTGCTCGCCGGTGCGCTCCCGGAGGGCGTTCTGCAGACGGTGCAGGGCGATGGGAGGGTCGGCGCGCTGCTGGCCGCACGTTCCGATGTGGACGTCGTCGCGCATGTCGGTAGCACGGCCACCGGACGGTCGATCGCGAAAAGCGCTGCGACCACGGGTGCCAAGGCATTGCTGGAAAACGGCGGCAACGACGCGCTCGTCGTCGACACCGGGGTCGATCCGGTCTGGGCGGCGGGTCAGGCGGCGCTCGGCGCGTTCGCCAACTCCGGCCAGATCTGCGTGTCCGTCGAGCGGATCTTCGCGCACCGGGACGTCGCGGAGGCCTTTCTCGCCGCGCTGGTCGCCGAAGCCGAGGCCAGGACGGTGGCGCCGTTGGTCGACCGGCGCCATCGCGATCACGTCCACGCCCACGTGCGCGAGGCGGTGGACCACGGGGCCGAGCTGATGACCGGCGGCGTGGTGCCGGACGGTGCCGGCGCGCACTATCCGGCCACCGTGTTGGCCCACTGCGATCCGAAGATGCGCATCATGCGTGAGGAAACGTTCGGTCCGGTCGCGCCGGTGCGGGTGGTGGATTCGTTCGAGCAGGGCATCGCGGAAGCGGCGAACGACGACTACGGACTCGCGGCGACCGTGCTCACTCCGTCGATGGCCAACGCGCAGCGCGCCTGGCGGGAACTGCCGGTGGGCACGGTGAAGATCAACGCGGTGTTCGGCGGGGCGCCCGGCGGTGCGGCGCACCCACGCCGGGCCAGCGGAGCAGGCTTCGGTTACGGACCCGAGTTGCTGGACGAGATGACCCAGACGAAGGTCGTGCACCTGCGCCCGGCGAAAATCTAGGGGCCATCCGATGCGCCACGTCACGGTCCCGGAGACGCCGCGTGCCGCGGCAGACCTCGCGGGGTGCCTGCACCGGGACGCCGTGCGGCACGACGGATCTCGCGGATCCGCGCACCGCGGTGACGGTAGTCGAGGGCAGCGCGGAAAGATCGCCGAGGTGGCCGAATGACCCACGGTGCACCGGACATGCGGGTACTTGTCACCGGGTGGCCCAGCTTCGTGCACGGCGAAGCGACAGCGGGGGACGTTCTCAGCATGAGCCGCGTGTGCGACGCTCTCGCATCCGCCGGGATACCCCATGACACGGCGTGGAGCCCCGCATTCCGTTCCGACGCCTTGCATCTGGACGACGCCGACTCCCAACGCTATTCCCACCTCGTGTTCGTGTGCGGGCCCGCGCATGGGGAGCAGGTGCGGTTTCTGCACGAACGGTATGCGAACTGCCGACGCATCGCGGTGGGCGTTTCCGTTCTCGATCCGGCCGATGCGGCGGTCACCGGATTCCACCGCGTCTTGCCGCGCGACGGCCTGTCCACCGCGCGACCGGACATGGCCGTCGCGGCGTCCACCGTCACCGTCCCGGTGGTTGGCGTCGCGTTCGCGCCGGGACAGGCCGAATACGGCACGGCCCGGCGGCATGGGTCGGTGCACCGGGCGTTGATGCGCTGGCTATGCGATCTGGACTGCGCCCGGCTACCGCTCGATACCAGGCTGGCGTCCGACGACTGGCGCCACTGCCGCACGCCCGATCAGCTCGCGTCGGTGTTCTCCCGTCTCGACGCGGTGGTCACGACCCGCCTGCACGGCCTGGTGCTGGGCCTGCGAGCCGGTGTGCCGGTCCTGGCGGTGGATCCCATCGCGGGCGGGGGAAAGGTCACCGCGCAAGCGGGGGCGTTGGACTGGCCCGCATTGGTCTCCGCCGAGCAAACCGCCGACGCGGGCGCGTTCGAGCATTGGTGGCGCTGGTGTCTGTCGTCGGAGGGACGCGATCGCGCGCGGCGGCGTGAGTTTCCCGCGGCCGACGCCTTGACTCGGGAACTGCTCGACGAGCTGCTCACGGGACGTCCGGCGTGAACCCTCCGACCATGGCGAAGACGACAGTCGTCATCGCCACCCGGAACCGGGCTTCGGAATTGGCCCGTACCTTGACCGAGTTGTGCGCCCTGCGCCCGCGTCCCCCGATCGTGGTGCTGGACAACGCCTCGGTCGACGACACCGCAGGCGAGGCGGAGGCATTCCCGGATGTGAAAGTCCTCCGGCTGAACCGCAATCTCGCGGCGGCGGCGCGCAATCTCGGCGTCGCGCTCGCCCGGACGCCGTACGTGGCTTTCAGTGACGACGACTCCTGGTGGGCCGCCGACGCGCTGCCCGAGGCAGAGCGGGTGCTGGACGCCTGTCCGCGGCTCGGTCTGGTAGCGGGACGCACGCTGGTGGGTGCCGACGAGCGTGACGACCCCGTCAACGAACTGATGGCGACCAGCCCGCTCGGGCATCATCCCGAGCTTCCGGGTCCGTCGGTGCTCGGCTTCCTGGCCTGTGCGGCGATCGTCAGGAGGGAGGCCTACCTGCAAGCCGCCGGATTCAGTCCGCTGCTGCATTTCGGCGCCGAGGAACGGTTGCTGTCGCTCGACCTGGCGGCCTGCGGGTGGGACCTCTGTTATGTGGCGCAAGTGCGTGCCCACCATCACCCGTCGGCGCGGCGACCGCCGCCCGCGTGGCGCAGGCGAGCCGAACAGCGCAACAACGCGTTGATCGCCTGGATGCGGCGGCCGCTGCGGCGGTGCGCGGCCGAGTCCGCGGTCCTGCTGCGCCGGGCGGCCCGAGACCCCGCGGCGTTGCGCGCGGTGGCGGGCTTCCTGGGCCGCCTGCCGTGGGCGTTGGCGCAGCGGCGCCGACTGCCGCCGGAGGTGGAACGTCAGGCCAGGATCCTGGAACTCGCCCACGGAAGGAAGTGACCGGATGGCCACGGAACGAATGACGGTCGTCGTCATCACTCGCGACCGGCGCGATCAACTGTTGGAAACGCTCGCGCACATGACCGCGCTCCCCGACGCGGCGCCGATCATCCTCGTGGACAACGGGTCGACGGACGGCACGGCCGACGCGGTCGCCGCGACCTTCCCCGCCGTCGACCTCATCCGCTCGCCGGAGAACCTGGGTGCGGTGGCCAGGAACATCGCGGTCGAGCGGGTGGTCACGCCGTATGTGGCCTTCTGCGACGACGACACCCGATGGCAGCCGGGCGCCTTGACCCGCGCCGCCGACCTGCTCGACCAGTATTCCGGCCTGGCTTCGGTGACCGGACGATGCCTGGTCGCGCCCGACCTGCACGAGGACCCGATCACCCCCGAACTGCGCGATTCACCGATCTGTGGGCCCGACTGGCTGCCGGGGCCCGCTCTGCTCGGTGTGATGGCGGCGCTGTCCGCCTTCCGGGTCAGTGCGTTCGAACAAGTCGGCGGCTTCTCCCCGCGGTTGTGGTTCGGCGGCGAGGAGGAACTGCTCGCACTCGACCTCGCGGCGCACGGCTGGTGGATGTGCTGGATCGAGGACATGCTGATCCATCACGAGCCCTCACCCGCACGTGATTCGACCCTTCGCCGGCGGCTCGGTATCCGGAACACCCTGTGGACGTTGTGGCTGCGCCGCCCGGTGCGAAGCGCCGCCCGGCGGACCGCCGTGGTGCTCGACTCGGCCCCGGCAGACCTGACGACGGCCGCGGCCGTCCTCGAGGTGGTGTGTGGACTGCCCTGGGTGCTCCGCGAACGAGAAGTTCTGCCGCCGCGCGTGGAGGAGGGCCTGGTATTGCTGGAAGAATCCCAGCTCCGTTCCGTCGCCCGCCGTTACGTGGGCTGACGGGTACGACCACGGCATCGGCGTCCGGAGGTGTTGTGACCAGCTTCACTGTTGATTGCGGCAGCTCGGGGGAACCCCTGTTGACCAGCTGTTCCGATGCGGACGCGCAGGGCATCTGCGGGAGAATCCGGTGGTTTGTGTCGGTGCCGGCCGGAATACTGACCCGCGCCCGATGAGTTCGAGCAGCTGAAGCCGTCTCGACCACTGTGGCGCCGGGACGCGATTCGGTGACTCGGCGACGGGCCACGTATTCCAGCAACCGCCAACGTTTCCGGAGGTATCCGATGTCCGCCGAACCATCCGCTCCAGTCTCGGGAGGACGGACACCGATTGTCATCCGGGTGTTGGTGCTCGCGACGTTCGTGGTGATCCTGAACGAGACCATCATGATCAACGCGATCCCGCGGCTGATGGGAGACCTCTCGATCACCGACCGGGCGGCGCAATGGGTGTCGACGGCGTTCATGCTGACGATGGCGGCGGTCATCCCGACCACCGGCTGGTTCCTGCAGCGTGTGACCACTCGTCAGGCTTACGCCGCGGCGATGGCCGTCTTCCTGGCAGGTACCGCGCTGTCGGCCGTCGCGCCGTCGTTCGCGGTGCTGCTGCTCGGCCGGATCATCCAAGCCTTCGGCACCGCGGTGATGATGCCGCTGCTGATGACCACGCTGATGACGGTGGTGCCCGAGCACGATCGCGGCAGGGTGATGGGCAATGTCACCTTGGCCATTTCGGTGGCGCCGGCCATGGGGCCGGTGATCTCCGGAGCGGTGCTGCAGATCGGTTCGTGGCGTTGGCTTTTCGTGCTGGTGCTGCCGATCGCGGGCGTGATCACCTGGCTGGGTCTGCGCCAGCTGGAGAACGTCGGTGAACCGCAGGCCGGGCAGATCGACCCGATCGGCGTGGCACTGGCCGCGCTCGGCTTCGGTGGGCTGGTGTTCGGGCTCAGCCGGTTCGAGAGCGGCCACCTCACCACCCCGGCGCTGATCGTCTCCGCGGGCTCGGCGCTCATCGCCGCGTTCGTGTGGCGTCAGTTGCGCCTGCAGCGCACCGGCACTCCGCTGCTGGACCTGCGGGTCCTGTTGTCGGGCACCTACACCAAGGCGCTGGTGCTGATGTCGGTCGCGTTCATGGCGATGCTCGGCTCGATGATCCTGCTGCCGTTGTACCTGCAGAACCTGCGTGGCCTGAGCCCGTTGGCCACCGGTTTGCTGGTGATGCCGGGCGGGTTGGCGATGGGTCTGCTCGGCCCGACGGTCGGTCGCCTGTTCGACCGGTTCGGCGGACGTTCGCTGGTGATTCCCGGTTCGGTCGGCATCGCCGCCTCGCTGGCGGGCTTCACGCAGATCTCGATGACCATGCCGTACTGGCAGCTGCTGGCCCTGCACATCCTGCTCATGGTGTCGCTGGCCGCGGCCTTCACCCCGGTCTTCACCCTCGGTCTCGGCGCTCTGCCGCAGCACCTGTACTCGCACGGCAGCTCCATGCTGGGCACCTTGCAGCAGGTCGCCGCGGCTTTCGGCACCGCCCTGGTGGTGACGGTGATGTCGGCGCGCAGCACCACGCTGGTCGGCGATGGCCTCGACGCCGTCACCGCCCAGCTCGACGGCATGCGTTTGGCCTTCCTCGTCTCCGCCGCCTTGGCGCTGATCGTGATCGTCATGGCGGTGCTGTTGCCGAGCCGGGCCGCCGCCCCCGTGGAAGCCGAGGAACCGGAGACCGCGACGCCCGAGCTGGTCAAGGGCTGAACAAGGTTCGGCACCACCGAGCCCGGCCGCATCGCGCGGATTCCGGGGTCGTTGCCCCAACGCTGTTCGACTGGCTTCTGCCAGGAACTCGGCTGAGCGCTCGGCTGGTTTTTCCAGCCGAGCGTTTCGCGTAGGCGGCAATCGTGCGCGGTGACTTCGTTCGCATGTTCGGGAGGCACGGTGCCGGTCGGTAGACCTCCGCGGAGGCGATCGCTTCGACGCGCGAGGTGGTGACCACGCTCACGCCGTCGCGGGCCGGCCCCGGAAAGAGAAGAGCGAGCGTCCGCCGTAAAGGCACCACACGGCGATGACAGGGTCGCAGATGGCGCAGCCGAGGGACGAGTCGTGGGCGAACGGGATGATGGGGTTGCCCTTGAAGTGGTGCAGTAGATCCCAAGCGGTGTGCACGAGCCACGCGATCCCGATGAAGGTCCAGGACTCCAATCCGCGGTACGCGCAATACGTGACGATGGCGGTGAAAGCGAATTCCCAGCCGCCGAATCCACCACCGCTGAGGTAAGCGGCGCCCGCGCCCGCGACCATGACGGCATTGAAACGGCGGCGCTGGGGCTCGGGGATGGCCGACATCGCCAGCGCGTAGAGGACGCCGATCAGCACCGGCGCGACATACATCATCTTTCGCTGATCTCCTTGTGTGACAGCCCCTTCGGGATTCGAACCTATCCAGCCGATCGATGGCCTCCCAGAGGCATTCATGCCAGGTTCCACCGGGAATTCGCCAACCACCAGTGGTTCTTCTCGGGTTCCGAAAGGGGTGTCTGGGAGTACGAAGACGACCGGTGGTCGCGGTCACAGGCCGATTGAGGGCGGCATGGGCGGGTATGCGGCGGATGTCAGCCGACTAGTGAATGGGAGGTATGCGATGCCGGACCATCAGACCGGACCGCGAGAAGCTGTCGAGGGTGTCGTCGAGGACGTCAAGGGGAAGGCGAAGGAAGCCGCCGGCGTCATCACCGGTGACCAGGACCTGAAGAAAGAGGGTCGCGCGCAGCAGGACAAGGCCGAATCCCAGCGGGAGGCGGCGCGCAAGGAAGCCGAGGCCGAAAAGGCCCGGGCGGAAGCGGATCTCGATGAGGCGCGCCAGAACGCGTACGAGAGCGGGAAGGACGTCTAGTTCCCGGTGCGGAATTCGATGCGGCGGTGGGGCGCAACGCCCCCTTCCCGGTCGGCGACGAATCGTCGCCGACCGGGCCGCCGACCACTCCGCGGAGGAAGAGCTCGCGGTCAGCGGCGCGCACCCGGTGCCGAGCACAAGGTGAGATCCGCTCATCGCGACGACAAAGCGCGCTCGCTCAGCAGTTGCTAGGTGCGGGCACACCCTTGAAGCGCGCTTCCAGCCAGGCCAGAGCCGACGGCATCCCGAGCACCGCGGCGGACAAATGGTCTGGGCTGAGGAACTTCTCGTATTGGGCTTGCACGCCCGCCTCACAGTAGCGCCGGAGCGTGTGGTCGACCGACTCCACCGGAATCAGCGCGTCGTGCTGTGCGCGCCACTGGAATACCGGCATGGCCGGGATATCGGCGGAGAGTTCCAGACTGTTCTCCTCGAGCACGCCGCGTGCGCGCTGATCGCTGGCGAGCGAGTTCGATGCCGCGACGTCCACGATGGCGCGACCGGCGCCGACCAGCAGGATCTCGTTGGTGCAACTGTCGGCGATCCGGTCCCGGACCGACAATCCGACCGAGTTCAGGTGTTCGCTCACCGGCAATCGCGCCGGGTACTCCCGCTCCAATCCGATGGCGGCCGCGAAAGCGAGCCCGAACGCCGCGTGCGGCGCGTAGCCGATGCCCTCGATCATCTTGACCAGGTTCGTCGGCACCCCGCCCGCGGCGACGCCGACGAGCGGCAGTTCCGGCGCGTAGGTCGGCGCGAGCGCCGCCGCCCACGCGCTCGCCATGCCTCCGCCGGAGTAGCCGAGCATGGCGACCGGGCTGTCGGCCAATCCGAGTTCGGCGACCCGCCGTGCGGCGCGGATGCCGTCCAGGGTGATCATGCCGCCGAGTTTCGCCGCGCCGTAGGCGCTGGTCGGCCCGAGATGGTCGGGGAGAGCGACGGACCAGCCGCGCAGCAGCAGAGCGTTGAGGGCGGGCGCTTCCCGCACCTCCAGACTCGGGTCGCTGGTGTAGAGCACGCGGGACACCGCGCACCGGGTGCCGAGTCCGTTGATGATGTGCTGATAGGACAGCAGCGGCCCACCGGGGGCGGGATTCGGCGGGGTCAGCACGGTGGTGGTGGCCGCGATCGGCTCGCCCGCGGAGTTGGTCGAGCGGAACTTGATCATCGTGACCGTCGCGCCGGGGAAGGCGAGTAGGCCGGGCATCGTCCGTACCGCGAGGACGTCGCCGGGTACGGCGCGGTCCAAGCCGGCCGGAGTGGCGTAGAACGGATCGGGATCAGGTGCGGGATAGATCGGTTGAGCTGTGGCCTGCGGTGTGATCGCACAGAGCGCGGCCGCGGCGGTGGCGATGACCAATCGAAGCATGGCTTTCGGCGACTCCCATTCATCACGACGTGCTGTTTCGTAACGCTGGTGTGCTGAAGTCTTATGCTCCGAAGACCGGTCGCTGCGACCGATGTCCGGACCTGGACACTCTAGGGGACGATCGGAAAAAGCCGAGGTAGCCGCGCCGCTCAGGGACGGCGGGGCGCTCTGCTCGCTCGTCGGCTACCGTGGCCCGGTGCTTCTGCTGGTCGTCGGCGTGGTCCTGCTCGGTGTGTTCGCGGTGCGATTCTGCAGGGACCGCAGGCGGCTGGGGCACGGTGTGTATCTGCTACTCGGGACGGCGTTCGTCGGCGCGTGGGCGGTCGACCGGCTTGCCGACGACGATCTTCCGGTGGTGCTCGCGCCACTGCTCGTGCTCTTGTCGCCGCTGTTGGTGCTGGTGCTCGCCGGGCTGTTGATCGGCAACGGCGCGCAATTGGTGCGCCGTGAGGGGTGGCGTATCCCGAACCTGCTGCCGTTCGGGCTCGGTATCGCGCTCTTGGCGCCGTATGTCGTACTGGCTCTCGCCCTCTCGACCGAGAACTTCTGGTTCGTGGTCCTGCTGGCCTCGCTGACTACCGCGATCGGCTACATCGGGTTCCTGTTCGCGGCGTTTCTGCTGTACACGCTCTGCTACGGCCTGCTGCCCTATCGCCGCGGGATGGAGGCGATCGTCGTGCACGGCGCCGGGTTGGTCGAGGGCGACGTGCCGCCGCTGTTGGCCGCGCGCCTGGATCGGGCGCTCGAGGTCTACCGCGGCGAGGCAGAGCGGGGGCGCGCCCCGCTGCTGATCGTCAGCGGAGGTAGAGGATCCGACGAGGAGGTCTCCGAGGCGTCGGCGATGGCGGAGTACCTGATCGACCACGGCGTGCCGGAAGACCACGTGGTGCTGGAGGATCGGTCGGGCACCACCGAGGAGAACCTGCTCTTCACCAAGCGGCTGCTCGGCGAACGCGGCGCGGCCGCGCGAATGGTGTTGGTGACAAGCAACTTCCACATCCTGCGCACGGCGATCCTGGCACGCCGCCTGGACCTCGATGCCGAGGTGACGGGTGCCGAGACCGCCTTCTACTACCTGCCGAGCGCGTTCCTGCGCGAGTTCGCCGCGCTGTTGGTGGCCTACAAATGGACCAACGTGGTAGCGGGTGTTGCCCTGGTCTCGCTTCCGCCGCTCGCCCTGCTCGCCACCCGGGGCTGAACTCAGCCGCCGAAGCTCTTGTGCGGAACGCCCACGGTCAGGCCGCCGTCGATGACGAACTCCGCTCCGGTGGAGTACGACGATTCGTCGCTGGCCAGGAACGTCACCAGGGCGGAGACCTCGGCCGGGTCGGCGGCGCGGCCGAGCGGGATCTGCAGGAAGTCCTCGGGGATGTTCTCCGTCATCGGGGTCCGGATCAGGCCGGGGTGCACGGAATTCACCCGGATCTTGTACTGCGCCAGCTCGAGCGCGGTGGACTTGGTCAACCCGCGCACGGCGAATTTGGTGGCCGTGTAGCCGTGCAGGCCCGGGCTGCCGCGCATGCCCTCGACGGAGGAGATGTTGATGATCGAGCCGCCGCCCGCCTCGATCATGGCGGGCGTGGCGGCCTGCATGCCGAGAAACGTGCCGGTCAGGTTGATGTCGATGATGCGCTGCCATTCGGCCAGCTCGAACGCGACGAGCAGGTTGCCGTTCACGATGCCTGCGTTGTTCACCAGGACGCTCAGCGACCCGAACCGCCCGACCGCCTCGCCGACGGCTTTGCGCCAGTCGTCCGGCTCGCGCACATCGAGGTGGACGTAGGCGGCGTTGTCGCCGAGTTCCGCGGCGACCGCGGCGCCCTCGTCGTCGAGCACGTCGCCCAGCACGACTCGCGCGTCCTCGGCGATCAGCGCCCTGGCGTGCGCCGCGCCCATGCCGCGCGCTCCGCCGCTGATCAACGCCACCTTGCCGGTCAACCGCCCCATGCGGGGTACCTCCGTCTCTCGAACCTTGCCTGCAACACGTTACAGAAGTGCACCCCTGTAAGCGCCCATGCCATCCTGTGGCGGCGGATAGTTTCATGATGCGTTGCCGTACCCGACCGGCGTCTGCGCCCTCTGGTTCGCGGCATGTGTCATGATCGTATAGAACGTGTTCTAATTATTGTCCTCCGTGTGACCACCCGGGAGGTGCGCCATGACGGACCCCGGCCGAAGTGTGACGCGGTTCGGCGGACGTTTCCGGGTGCCGGATATCGCCGAGGTGCCCGGCGGCCGCCTGATCGAGCTGGCGGGCCGGGGCCGGACCTACGTGGTCGACATCCCCGGCCCGCCGAACGCACCCGCGCTGGTGCTCCTGCACGCCACCGCCTGCACCGCGTACCTCACCTGGTTCCCGTCGCTGGCGGCGCTGGCGCGGCGGTACCGCGTGATCCTGTTCGACCAGCGGTGGCACGGCCGTGGCATCCGCTCCGAGCGGTTCACCCTGGAGGACTGCGCCGACGACGTGGCGGCCGTGCTCGACGCGCTGCACGTCGAGCGGGCCATGTGCGCGGGGTTCTCGCTGGGGGGAATCGTGAGCCTGCTGGCCGGACGCCGCCATCCGGAGCGAGTGAGCGGTCTGGTGCTCTGCGCGACGCCCTATCGGTTCCGGGAGAAATGGCGCGAGCACGCTTTCCACCGAACGTTCGGCGCTCTCGCCGCCGCGGTGCAGCCGTATTCCTACCGCCGTGCCGAGAAGCTCGCGGGCGGTCTGCCCGAGCTTCCGGAGATCAAATGGACGCCTGGGCGACTGAACCGCTGGGCACTCGGCGAGTTCCGCAGCACCAGCGGATGGGCGCTCACCCAGGTTCTCGCC
Source organism: Nocardia asteroides (assembly GCA_019930625.1). Classification (NCBI taxonomy): domain Bacteria; kingdom Bacillati; phylum Actinomycetota; class Actinomycetes; order Mycobacteriales; family Nocardiaceae; genus Nocardia; species Nocardia asteroides. Next base: position 52,415 of record CP082844.1, on the reverse strand, counting down.
GTGGTGGGGCGCTTCGACGCGACCGCGTGGCTGCGGGAATTGACGATGCCGACGGCCGTGGTGGTCACCACCCGGGACCGGGCTGTTCCCGTCTATCGGCAAGTGGAGATGGCGACCATGATCCCGGGGGCGAGCATGCACCTGGTCGCGGCCGGGCACGCGTCGTGCGTGCTCGAGGCCGACCGGTTCGTGCCCGTGCTGCTCGAAGCCTGCGAGACCGTCGCCGCGAAGATCTGAATCGCCCGGCTGGGGCGGCCCTGTCCGGCGGCGGTGGCGAACAGGGTGGCGGCACTCAGCCGGATTTCCGCGCCGTGGACAGCAATTCGTCGACCACGCCCGCGACGGCGTCGGCGAGCGCGGCGATGTCGGGCACGAGTTCCTTGCAGGCGATGAAGCCGAAATTGAGCTTGTCGTTGTTCGACAGCACGGTCACTGTCAGGCCCGCTCCGTGGAACACCGGCCCGAACGGGTACATCCCGTCGACCCGGACACCGAGGAAGTACAGCGGCATCGGCGGGCCGGGCACATTGGACACCACGAGGTTGTGTACCACCGGGTGCATCTCGGCCAGCTTGAGTGAGGAGTACATCCGTGCCGCGAGCCGGAAGGTGTTCGGCGGGGCGTACTTCGACCAATCCTGCAGGAAGTCCGCACCCATCGCTTCGTGCTCTTCCTTGGCGCCCCGATTGTTCTCGGCCACCTCACGCAGGCGTTCCACCGGGTCGGCGACGTCGGTGCCGAGCCGCGCGAAAAGCGTGGACACCTTGTTCACCCCCGCCGTGTGCCGGGTCGACTCGTGTACCGACACCGGAACCGACGCGATGAGCGAGCGGTCGGGCAACTCGTCGCGCTCCGCCAGATAGGCGCGCAACGCGCCGGCGACCACGGTGAGCACCACGTCGTTCACCTTGACGCCGAACGCGGAGCGGATCTCCTTGATGGCGTCCAGTTCGGCGTCGGTGAACGCGACCGCGCGGTGCGGCGTGATGGCGAGATTGAACGGCGTGCGGGGAGCGGAGAACGGTATCGCCATGCCCGCCTTGTTCTCGCGGCGGCGCTGCGCGAATCCGGCGACCACGCCGACCGTCTTCGGCAGCATGCCGACGATGCCGGCTCTGGTCGGGAACTTCACCACCGCTTCGGCCAGCAGTTGCCAGTCGCTGGGTTTGTGTTCGGGCCGCCACTCGTCGTCGGGCACGGTCTTCGTGACTCCCGGCTCCGGATCGCACAGGTGCATCATCAGGTTGGCGCCGGTGATCCCGTCGACGGCGGCGTGGTGGTATTTGCAGATCACCGCCACCTTTCCATCGTCGAGACCCTCCACCACGGACATCTCCCAGAGCGCGCGGTCGCGATCCATGGGACGGCCGGCGATGTCGCCGACGAGTTCGGCGAGTTCGCGGCGCCCGGCCGGAGCCGCGATAGCGATCCGGCGGATGTGGTAGTCGAGATCGAAGTTCTCGTCCTCCACCCAGACGGGATGGTCGAGGTTCAGCGGCACCTCGTACACGCGGCGGCGCATCTGCGGAATGAGCGGTAGTCGCCGGGCTAGTTCGGCTTTGAATTTCTCGAACGAGTAGTCACCCGACGACGGGTCGAGGATCAGCAGCGCGCAGACGTGCAGGTGCTGGGTTCCGGTTTCCAAGTAGAGAAAGCTGGCATCCAATCCGGTCAATCGTTCCATAGCAAAAGACTACTAGAACGCGTTCTAGTTCTGTGCCGGGAAACGGCCGGTGTGGCCACTGTCGCGAGTCGTGTCACCGTACAGCGGGCTGCGACCGATTTGTGTGTTACTGAAAGTTCTATATATGTGTATGATCCTTGCTACGGAAATGTAGGAATCGCGCGAGGGTGCGACGCGTGAGGATCGAGGAGTACCGATGCAGTTACTTCGCAGGGCAGGCCGACGGCCCGAGACCGACCCCGGCGCGGTGGCGCTGCACGCCCGCAACGTGCGATTCGATTGGGCGGGCACGCCGCTGCGCTGGATGCCCGCCGAGCCCATCGCCTCGCACCTGATCAACGCGCTGAACCTGCTGCTGCCCGAGGGTGAGCGCATGTTCTGCGCCACGTACACGGAGGCGCTGCCGTACGTGCGGGACGAGAAGCTGCGTGAGGCGATGCTCGGATTCATCGGCCAGGAATCGATGCACGCCGAGACGCACGACAAGGTGCTGCACGAGGTGCTCGCCGTGCACGGCATCGATCCGCAGCCCTATCTGCGTCAGGCCGAGTACCTGTTCCGCCGGACGCTCGGGCCGAGGGAGATCGGCGGCGTCGCCGAACGGCAGGTGATGATCGAGCGGCTGGCCTTCATCGCGTGCCTGGAGCACTTCTTCGCCTACCTGGGCGACTGGATACTCAACGCGGATCTGGAGCGATTCGGCGCCGACCCGCGGATGGCGGATCTGTTCCGGTGGCACGGTGCGGAGGAGGTCGAGCACCGGCACGTCGCACACGACGTGGCGGTGTACTTCGGCGCCGGATACCTGCGGCGCGCGGGATTGATGCTGGTGGTATTCCCGATCTTCCTGACCTTGGTGGTGCGCGGCGCCAAGTTCATGGTGCACCAGGACCACGAACTGCCCGACCTGGGTTATCCCCGGCTGCTGGCGCGGGTCCTGGGCGCGATGTGGCGCGGCGCGTTGCCCGGCGTCCCCTCGCTGCTGTGGAGTGCGGTGAGCACGTTCAAGCCCGGATACGACCCGGAGACGGTGGGGTCCACCGCGCAGGCGGTGGCATATCTGGCCAAATCTCCGGCGGCGCAGGCGATCGCCTCGTGAGGCCGCCCGTTCCTGGTCGGCTGCCCGCGGACCTGTTCGGCAAGCGCGATCGCGATCGCACCGTGCGGGTGCTCGACGCGGTGGCCTCGGCGCGACTGCGCTGGACCACCCTGGTCAACCGGCGGTATCCGCGTCCGAGAGTGAACGACCGGCGGCTCGCGCTGGTGGTCACCGAGCGGCGGATCGAGGCGCACGATCAGGACGTGGTGAGCCTGCGGCTGGCCGCCGCCGACGGGCGCGCGCTGCCGCCCTGGCGGCCCGGCGCCCACCTCGACCTCGAGCTGCCTTCCGGCCGCCTGCGGCAGTACTCGTTGTGCGGCGATCCCGCGGACGTGCGCGCCTACCGGGTGGCGGTGCGGCGCATCCCCGATGGCGACGGTGGTTCGGTAGAAGTGCACGACCACCTCCCGGTGGGGTCGCCGATCGTGGTGCGCGGCCCGCGCAACGCGTTCCCGTTCGCCGTGCCGGGCTACGGATCCGCCGCTTCCCGCCTGCACTTCGTCGCGGGCGGCATCGGGATCACGCCGATCCTGCCCATGGCCAGGCTGGCGCACCGGGTCGGGGTCGAGTGGTCGATGGTGTACACCGGGCGCAGCCGGGACGCTTTGCCGTTCCTGGACGAGCTCGCGGGCTTCGGCGGCCGCGTCGTCGTGCGCACCGACGACGAGCACGGGCTTCCGGACGCAGGCGCGCTGCTGCCCGCCGTCGAGCCCGACACCGCGGTCTACTGCTGCGGCCCCGCGCCGATGGTCACCGTCATCGCCGAGGCCGTGCGCGCGACGCCGTACGTGGAACTGCACTCCGAGCGGTTCTCGCCGCCGCCGATCGTGGACGGCGAGCCGTTCGAGATCCAATTCTCCTCCACGGGGGAGGTCATCGAAGTCGGCGCGGATCGCACCGCGCTCGACGTCATCCTCGCGTCCCGGCCCGACCGTGCGTACTCGTGCAGGCAGGGCTTCTGCCGCACCTGCAAGGTCCGCGTGCTGGCAGGCGAACCCGACCACCGCGACAGCGTGCTCACCGACGCCGAACACGAGGCGGGCGAGATGCTCGTCTGCGTCTCGCGCGCCCAGGGCGGGCGCCTCGTGCTCGATCTGTGACCCGACCTTCCGCCTGCCAAGGAGAATCCCGATGACCACCACTGAAACCTCAGCGCTCGCGGCTACCGAACGAACCGTGCGCAGCGGCGAATTCGATATCGCCGTATACGAGTACGGCGACCCGTCCGCGGAAACCATCGTGCTGGTGCACGGCTGGCCGGACACCCATCACCTCTGGGACGCGGTCGTGCCGCTGCTGGCCCGCCGCTTCCACGTCGTCGCCTACGACACCCGCGGGCATGGGCGCTCCACCCGCACCCGGCGCACGGCCGACTTCCGGCTCGATCGCCTCGCCGCGGACTTCTACGCCGTCGCCGACGCGGTGAGCCCGGACCGCCCGGTGCACGTGCTCGCCCACGACTGGGGTTCGGTGCAGGTGTGGGAAGCGGTGTGCGAGCCTCGTGCGGCCACCCGGGTCGCGTCGTTCACCTCGGTGTCGGGGCCGAACCTCGACCACGTCGGCAAATGGATCCGCCATCGGCTGTCGCGTCCGACGCCGCGCAACGTGTGGCAGCCGTTCACTCAACTGCTGTCGTCGGCCTACACCTTCTTCTTCATGACACCCGGGCTGCCGCGCGCCGCCTTCGGCCTGCTGGGCACCGAAAACGTTTGGCGGCGAGTCGTCTCGATCATGAACGAGACCGCGCCGTCGAACGTGCGTCTCGGTCCCACTTTCCGCGCCGACCTCGTCGACGGCCTGCTGATCTACCGCGCGAACATCGTGCGGCGCATGCTCACCCCACGCGAACGGCACACCGAGGTGCCGGTGCAGCTGATCGTCGCCGGGCGCGACATCGCCGTACGTCCCGCGGGATTCGACGACGAACACAAGTGGACCGAGCGGCTCTGGCGGCGAGACGTACCCGCCGGGCACTGGATGCCGTTCTCGCATCCGGAGCTGCTGGCCACCGCGACCACGGAGCTGATCGACACGCTGGGCGGCGCGGCAGCGCCCCGGACCTTGCGCCGCGCCGAAGCGGGCCGCACCGCACGGTCGTTCGAAGATCAGCTGGTGGTCATCACCGGTGGCGGCAGCGGCATCGGCCGTGCGACCGCGCTTGCCTTGGCCCGTCGCGGCGCGGAGATCGTGGTCTCCGACATCGATCCGGCGTCGGCGAAGGAGACCGCCGAGCTGATCGCCGCCGAACACGGTGTGGCGCACGCCTACCCACTCGACGTCGCCGACGAAGACGAGATGCGGGCGCACGCCGCGACGGTGCTGGAGAACCACGGCGTCCCCGACATCCTGATCAACAACGCCGGGATCGGACAAGCCGGTGCATTCTTCGAGACCTCGGCGCCCGACTTCGACCGGGTGCTGCGGATCAACCTCGGCGGTGTGGTGAACGGCTGCCGTGCCTTCGGGCCCGCCATGGCCGAGCGGGGCCTAGGCGGGCACATCGTGAACCTCTCCAGCATGGCGGCCTACAGTCCGCAGCAGGGATTCAGCGCGTATTCCACCAGCAAGTCGGCGGTGTTCATGTTCTCCGACTGCGTACGCGCCGAATTGGCGGCTCGCGGGATCTCGGTGCACACCATCTGCCCGGGCATCGTGCACACCGATATCGTGGCGCGCACCCGGTTCTCGGGCCTCAGCGCGGAGGAGGAGAAGCGCAAACAGGAGCGCTACGACAACCTCTATCGGATGCGGCGTTACGGCCCGGAGAAGGTGGCCGAGCAGATCGTGCGCGCCCTACAGCGGAATCGCAGCATCGTGCCGGTGACGCCGGAGGCACACCTGCAGTACCACTTCGGTCGGCTCGCGCCCGCCGCCGTCCGGTTCCTGGCGGCGCGGGTGAAGCTGACCTAGTGTGTCGCGCCTGAAATTAGGCCAGTAAGTTACTGTTTTGTTTTGGGGGCTGGCGGGTTGATTTTGACGAGGTAGTCGGCGAGGGATTTGAGGATCTCGTCGGCGGTCTTGGTCCAGCGGAAGGGGCGAGGGTTGTCGTTCCAGGTCTGGATCCAGTCGGTGATGTCGTCTTCGAGGGCCTTGACGGAGGTGTGGACGCCGCGGCGGATGAGTTTGTCGGTGAGCAGGCCGAACCAGCGTTCGACCTGGTTCATCCAGCTCGATCCGGTGGGGGTGAAGTGGATGTGGAAGCGGGGATGCCGGGCCAGCCAGGTCTTGATTTCGGCGGTGTTGTGGGTGGCGTAGTTGTCGCAGACCAGGTGGACGTCGAGTTCGCGGGGCACGGCCTTGTCGATGGTGGCCAGGAATTTCTTGAACTCGGCGGCGCGGTGGCGGCGGTGGAGTTCGGTGATGACGGTGCCGTCGGCGATGTTGAACGCGGCGAACAGGCTGGTGATGCCGTGGCGCAGGTAGTCATGGGTGCGGCGTTCGGGCGTGCCCATGGTCATCGGCAGCACCGGCTGCGAGCGGTCGAGGGCCTGGATCTGGCTCTTCTCGTCGACGCACAGCACTATCGCCTTCTCGGGCGGATTGTGGTACAGGCCAACGACATCCACCACTTTCTCCACGAATAGCGGGTCGGTGGACAGCTTGAACGAATCCTGCAGGTGCGGTTTGAGATCGAATTTCCGCCAGATTCTGCCGATGGTCGATTTCGACAGCCCGGTCCGTTCGGCCATCGAGGCACGCGACCAGTGAGTGTCCTTGCCGGGCAACGTTTCCAGTGTCGCGACGACCACGTCTTCGACCTGGTCGAGCAGGATCGAGGGCGGCCGACCCGGCCTCGGCTCGTCGCCCAGGCCATCGAGCCGGTCAGCGACGAAGCGTCCCCGCCACCGGATCACACTCGACTCATCCACACCGAGGTCGGCGGCGACCTGCTTGTTCGTCGCACCCTCGGCACAAGCCAGCACGATCTTCGCCCGCATGGCCAGATACTGGGCCGTCTTGGCCCGTCTGGCCCACGAAACAAGTTGCGCGCGTTCGGTATCGCTCAACACCAGTTCGGCCTTCGGCCGCCCCTCACGGCCGCGATCATGCAGCCCAGCGAAACCCTCGGCGGCGAACTTGCGCCGCCACTTCGCGACCGTCCCCACAGCCAGACCCAAATCCCGTGCCGCACCGGCATTCGACATCCCCTCGGCGCAGGCCAGCACGACCCGCGCCCGCTCGGCCTCACGCCGATCCCCAGACACCGACCTGCGCACCAGCTCGGCACGCTCGACATCCGACAGCACAATCTCGACAGCAGAAGGCCCACGATGCGACACAGAAACAGACTACATACTTACTGGCCTAATTTCAGGCGCGACACACTAGTGCCGCGTCCGGATAGGTCGCTGCGGTAACCGTGTGTCGTGTCGGCCTGGCGTGTTGATCGGGGATCCTGCCGCTGAAGGTGGTGCCGGTGGCTCGGAGGCCGGATGTGTTCGTCGGAGGTCGATGTAACGGTTGCCGGCTGTGCTGACACTGAGCCTTCTGAAGCTATCCGCTTGGAAGGAGACTCCATGTACGACCCCCCCTTGCCCACGTCCGCAGAAGCAGCCACCGCGGCGGCGGGCTCCGGCCCCCGCGGCGGCGGCGATGCCGACCAGCCCTGGGCGCTTCGCATGCTGGAAAGCCGGGTATCCGGACGCTGGGCGGTCACAGTCGCGATCGTGCGAATCGTGGTCGGCGCATTCTTCGTCCTCGCCTCCACCTCGAAGTTTCCGTTCTCGAGTTACTACGAGGAAGAAGCGGCCGCGTTCGTGGAGTGGGGCTTTCCGGATTCGGCCCTGATCGTCATTCTGGTCGGCCTGCTCGAGTTGGGCTGCGGGGCGCTGCTCGTCCTCGGCCTCGGTGCCCGCCTGGCCGCTGCCGGGCTCGCGGCCACCATGGTGGGCGCGATCTGCACCGCCGGGATACAAGAGGGCGGCTACTTTCACCTCGGCCTCGCGCCGGCAATGCTGCTCGTCGCGCTCGCTCTGACCTGGACCGGAGCAGGCCCGGCGTCATTGGACTCCCGTGTGGCCGTGAAAGTGGGGGGCAAGCGATGAACTATTCCGGTGTAGCCGACCCGAGCAACACGTTGGTGCGCGTGGTACCTGCCGAGGCGAAGGACCTGGCTGCTGCCGCTGCCCAACTGCTGGTGGATTTCAACCGGGAATACAACGATCCCGCCCCTGATCCGGCGTGGCTGGCTGATCATCTGTCGACGTTGATCGCGGGCGGAGACACCAGTGTTCTACTCGTCGGTGATCCGGCGGTCGCAGTGGCTGTACTTCGGTTCCGGACCAGTACGTGGTCGGCGAATTCCGAAGCCTATCTCGCCGAGTTCTACGTGATTCCGCCGCTGCGTGGACGCGGCATAGGCTCAAAGTTCCTGATGGCGATTCTCGATCACGCCCGCGAACGCGGGGCGACATACATGGATCTGACCACCACCGAGGAAGACCGCGCCGCACGCCGCGTCTATGAGAAACACGGTTTCGATTGCCACGAAGGCAAAGGCCGAGGGCCTGTTTCGCTGTACTACGAACTCGACCTGGACTGAAATGAACGGGCATCCGTTCTCACGACCGGATTGCCGGCTTCGACTTCGGGCCGCACTCAGCGAAGCCCGGCGGCCCTCTCGCCTCGCACGCCTGGAGACACGGATGTCGAAATGGAACGACACAGAGGAAACCGTCCTGCTCGCTGGCTTGCGGAACGGTGATGCGGCCACGTTCGAGCTCGTCTTGGACAACTGGTCAGGTGGGATGATCCAGGTAGCGAGAAGTTACGTCTCGACCCACGAGTCGGCCTGCGAGGTGGTGCAGGAAACCTGGATCGCCGTCATCCGCGGCATCGACAAATTCGAAGGTCGCTCCTCGTTGCAGACTTGGGTGTACCGCGTCTTGGTCAACACGGCCAAACGCCGTGGTCTCCAGGAAGCTCGTAGTGTTCCGATGAGCTCTTTGGAAACAGACACCGGACCCACGGTTGACTCCGCGTTGTTTCGACCCGAGGGAGAGCCGTACGCGGGTCACTGGTGGTCGCCGCCGACGCCGTGGCCCTCACCGGAGCAGGCCTTGCTCGACGACGAGGTGCGCGCGGTGATAGCCGCGGCGCTCGAACAACTGCCTGCTCGACAACGCATGGTGATCAACCTGCGCGATGTGCTCGGCTACGGGTCGCACGAGGTCCGCGAGATACTCGAGATCTCCGCGGCCAACGAGCGAGTATTACTGCATCGTGCGCGTGCTTTCGTCCGAGGACAACTGGAGGAGTACTTCGCCTCGGCCGAGAACACCCACCGGCGAATGGACAGGAAGGTGCCCTGATGGAGGAAATTCACTGCATCGACCTTGTTGAACGGGTCACCGACTTTCTCGAAGGCGCCCTGAGCGACGACGAAGAGCGACGGTTCCTCGCCCATCTGCAGTACTGCGACGGGTGCGACCGCTATCTCGACCAACTGCGCCACACCATCAACGCGCTGAACCACCAACCCTCGCCCGGCCTGTCCAATGAAATGAAAAAAGCGCTGCTGGCAGAGTTCCGTTCCCAATCCTACTGAGCGCTTCATAGAACTCGCCCGCAGCACGCAAACTCAGGCCGTGACTGTTCGACGATGTCGTGGGACCGGGGTGGAAGTCGTGATCCCTTGTCGCACATACGATTCCGACACCTGCCTCAGCTTCGTTATCAACCCGACCGGCTGATGCTGCGCAGAGGCCATCACCATCACCACCACCGCTCACACGCCCGAGAGCAACCCGCCACCCAGGTGACAGTTACAGCATCAACCTTCCTGGACGCGGCACCAGGAAGCGGCGGTCCGGGCGAGTTCGGCCTCGATGGTGACGACTCGCTCGGCCTCGATGCCCCACGGGTGCTCGACACCGACCCGCCGATCCAGATCCCACAGCACGCATTCCTCATCCGGAGCGGCCACGAAGGACCACGCCACCACCGTGCGGCCGAGTTGCTCCGCCATGGTTCCGTGCGACTCGTCGGCAGGCCCGTCGCCTTCCGGGAAGTGGTGCAGGAAACGACCATAGGCTCTCGCGCAGAAATCGGCGTAGCGCTTGGTGCACAGGATCAACCCGTGCCATGCCTCGTCCACCGCGTGCGACGGCATACCGATCACCTGGTCGTCGCGCATGGCAGCGCCGCAGCAGAGCAGCCATTGCCGCAGGCCCGTGGCCACCAGTTCCCTTGGCTGCCAAGGGCAGGTCTTGTACACGGCCTCGGGCAGTTCCAGCGCGTCGACGGCGGCGCGCACGGTCGCCAAGTCGATATCGTGCGCGGTGGGCCTGCGGAACCTGAAGTTCACCACAGTTCACTGTACGTGCGGCCGATCGGCCGCTACCGTTTTGACATGAGCGCACTCATCCTGTTGTTCATCCTGTTGATGGTGCTGCTCCTCGTGGCGGTTCCGATCATCGTCGTAGTCGTCATCATCCGCTCGCAGCGCAATCAGTTTCCGCCGCCGCCACCCTACGGTCCGTGGCGCGGCGGGTACCGGAGCGGAGGATATAACGAGGGGGGATCCAATGACCCGTTCTGGGCCGCCGGTGGAGCCGGATTGATCGGCGGATTCGACCAGCCGCACGGGGGTGGGCATCACCCTCATCATCACGGCGGCAGTTGCGGCGGTGGAAGCGGCAGCAGTTGCGGCGGGGGGAGTAGTTCCAGCTGTAGTGGCGGCAGCAGTTCCAGCTGTGGCGGCGGCAGCAGCTCGAGTTGTGGCGGCGGCAGTAGTTCCAGCTGCGGTGGCGGCGGATCCTGACGCACGATTTGACCTCAACTCATCTTCAGGTTTCATGCTGATCTTCGTTCGAGACAGCAAGAAACGACGGAGGATGAGTCATGCGGGTTGTGCAGGCCGTTGAGTTCGGTGGACCGGAAGTGCTCGTGGTGCGCGAGCTGCCGGATCCGGTGGCCGGGCCGGGAGAGGTGGTCGTCGATGTGGCCGCCGCGGATGTGATGTTCCTGGACACCCGACTGCGGAGCGGCTGGGGAACCGACTTCTTCGCCATCGAGCCGCCCTACGTGCCCGGCGGGGCGATCGCCGGCGTGGTGTCCTCGGTCGGTCCCGACGTCGATCCGGCGTGGGTGGGCAAGCGGGTGTCTACGCCGACCGCGGCCAGCGGCATCGGCGGCGGCTTGCCGATCGGCGGATACGCCGAGAAGGCGCTGGCCAAGGTGGACACGCTGGTCACGGTGCCCGAGGAACTGACCGCGGCCCAGGCCGTCGCGCTCGCACACGACGGCAGGACCGCGCTCGCGGTGTTCGACCGCGCCACCGTCCGGCCGGGGGAATGGGTCCTCATCACCGCCGCGGGCGGCGGGCTGGGCATCCTCTTGATCCAGCTCGCCCGTGCGGCGGGCGCGAACGTCGTCGCCGCGGCGCGTGGCGCCACGAAGCTGGAACTCGCCCAGCGGCTCGGCGCCACCGCGGTGGTCGACTACTCCGCGCCCGATTGGGCGGCGAAGGCGCGCGCCGCGACCGGGGGCGACGGCGCGCACGTGGTGCTCGACGGCGCGGGCGGCGCGCTCGGCGAGGCCGCGCTCACAGCGGTCGCGGACGGCGGGCGCTTCCTCGGATATGGCGCTGCCGCAGGCGAATTCGCGACGCTGGACCAGGAGGCCGTGCAGGCGCGCGGTATCAACGTCTACGGGCTGTTCGACATCACCGGCGCCGAGACCGATTGGCAGGCGCTCGCCCGGCGAGCCCAGGAAGAGGTCGCCGCGGGCCGCTTGGAGGTCGTCATCGGCCAGACCTTCCCGCTCGACCGAGCCGATCAGGCGCACGCCGCCATCGAGTCCAGGACGGCGGTGGGGCGCACTTTGTTAACAGTGTGAACAAAGCGGCGAACTGGACAATCGACGTAGTGCGCTGCCTGGGCGACGGCGCTAGGGTGCCGGGGTGGAAACTCTGCTCGTCGTCGGCATCGTGATCGTGGTCCTCGGCTTCGTCGTCGCTGTCGTGCAATTTGCCAGCCGGCCACCCAAGGATGCCGAGCCATGGGACGACCGTGACGACGCCGAGGGCTACGAAGACGACTGGGACGAGGATTACCGCGACGACTGACCCGCCGGGGTCAGCACCACGACCGCGATGGGCCGCTTGGTCAGCTTTTGATAGGCGCTGTAGCGACCCTGATTCACTTTGTCGACGATCGCCCACCGCCGGGCGTAATCGGGATCATCCGGCAGCGTCGCCCGTGCCCGCACCGTCAGTTTCCGCCGCCCGACCTGGATCTCACACTCCGGTCGCGCCTTCAGATTCGCCAGCCACCCCGGCGGCCGCGGCGATCCGCCATTGGACGCCGTCACCAGATAGTCCGCGCCGTCCCGCGCGTACGTCAGCGCCGAAGTCCGCTCCTTGCCGGACTTGCGCCCTACCGTCCGCAGCAACAACGTCGGATTCCCCAGCAGCAGCCGATGACCCACCAGCCCACCACTGTTCTCGTACACCCACTGATGCGCCTTCAGCACCTTCGTGAACAGACCGGCCATACCTGACCCTCCAGTAAGTTTCCGACCCCTCACCCTAAGCCAGCCGACTGGTCTGGACCCCACCGGACCCGGTAGCATCCCCAACGCTCGCGGTTTCCCGCGGCACGGGGCGGTAGCTCAGTCGGTTAGAGCCGTGGACTCATAATCCATTGGTCGCGGGTTCGAGCCCCGCCCGCCCCACAAAACCCCTCTCATCTGCGGAAATGTCGAACTCGACAGCCGAGTTGATCCAGAACAGTGCTCCGACAGCAATGTATTTTGCCGGTAGAATCCGGACATGGGGCTGGATCTGGACAACATCCGAGAGCTTGCGGAGGACTTCGCGACGGAGCTGCGCCGCAAGAACCGGAGCAAGCAGACCATCGACGGCTACCTCACGCGGATCAGGTACTTCGCGGCCTACCTCGAGGAGCGCGAGCTGCCGACAACGGCGCCGGACATCACCCGCGCCCACATCGGTGGCTACATCGAGGATCTGCTCACGCGGCCCAATCGGCGCAGCGGTGAGCCGCTGTCGCCGGAATACGCGCGCGGCCAGTACCGATCGCTGCAACAGTTCTTCAAGTACCTCGCGGCCGAGGAGATCATCGATGCGAATCCGTTCGACAAGATGAGCCCGCCCGCGGTCCCGGATCGGCAGGTGCCCGTGCCGAGCATGGACGCGGTGAAAGCTCTTCTCGCGGAGTGTGATGGGGTCGATTTCGCCGACCGACGCGACAACGCCATCATCCGGTTGTTCGCCGACACGGGGATGCGGTGCGGCGAACTTGCGCCGCTCGAGGTGGACTCGCTCGACTTCAACGAGAACACAGTGCTGGTGATCGGCAAGGGCGGCCGCCCGCGGACATGTCCGTTCGGTGACAAGACCCGAACGGCGCTGCGGAGATACCTTCGGGTCCGTGCGAAGCATCCGGGCGCGAAGAACGACAATCCAGCTCTGTGGCTCGGTTATTCCGGAGTGATGACCGACTCCGGTATCCGCCAGATGCTTCAGCGTCGATGCGACGCGGCCGGCATCGAACGTCTGCATCCTCATCAGCTCCGCCACTTCTTCGCGCATACCTGGCTCGACAGCGGCGGCCAGGAGCAGGACCTGATGATGCTCGCCGGATGGCGGTCGCGTCAGATGCTCGCACGGTACGGCGCCGCGGTGGCCGACAGCCGTGCGAAGTCGGCGCATCGGCGGGCACGACTGGGAGACAAGCTGTAGGGCCGTCCGGACGGCGCAGTCGGGGGCAACAGGAGGTCATGTGGCAAGGCGATACGGTTGCTTGTATGACCGATGACTTCGTTGCGTGGGCTGCGCAGCTGGCACGGCGCAATCTCGTCGGCATGTCTCGGCGGTGGCAGCACGTCCAATGCGTTGCTCGGCATGCTCAGCAGGCCGTCGATGTGGTTGACGACGGCGACCTATTGCTGGCTGCGGCGTGGCTGCATGACATCGGCTACGCGCCGTCGATCCGTGAGACCGGATTTCATCCGGTTGATGGTGCCGAGTTCCTGCGGCGGGAGGGCGCGCCGGAGCGATTGTGCGCTCTCGTCGCCAACCATTCGTGTGCTTGTGTCGAGGCGCGCAACCGCAATATAGAGATCAGCTGGCCGGATGAGCAGACAGCACTCCGCGACGCGCTGTGGTGGGCGGATATCACGACGACCCCAACCGGTGAGACGACGGATGTGCTCAGTCGCATTGCCGAGGTCCGCGAACGGTACGGCCCGGATCATGTCGTATCCAGGTCGTTGGCTGAGGCCGCGCCTGAGCTGATCGAAGCAGTTGACCGTACCGAGAAGCTGTTGCGTGAATAGTCAGCTGTTCACCGTCTGTCACGTGTAATACGGCCGCGCTGAAGGAGTCAGGCCCCGCTCAATACGAAGCGCGATCGATGGATGGACGTCCAGAGAAGAAACATCGCTCGGTGCAACCCATCTGACTTCCTTCGACTCCGAACTGGTTCTGAGTTCGCCTCCGATTGGGTCGGCGCGAAAGCAGATGGAGAACTCTTGACGGACTTCACCATCGTCGTATGCGATGACGTGCTCCGGATTCGAGAATATTCCGATGAGGTCGGTGACCTGGACGTCGATCCCGGTTTCCTCTTTGACCTCTCGTACGAGCGCCTGTGTCACCGTCTCGCCCGCTTCGAGCCCGCCCCCAGGAATCGAATAGTGATCATTGTCGGTGCGGTGGATCATCAGGATTCTGCCCTGTGAATCGCGCACAAATGCACTAACGGCGACCTTGACGCTGTTCGGCGTGGGCGCGTCAGGGTCGTGAAAATAGTCGGTCCGGGCCATGAACGATCACCTTTCGGGGGTCGCGTTCGACCATACGTGCTCGAAGCTGGTCATATACGTCTCGAACATGTCGCCAGCGGGCAACTGGCGCAGATGAAGCGCGGGGGCGTGCGCACCCGGCAGCCCGTAGACGTGCATGTTGACGATCATCTCGTTGTCGAATCGGAACACCGAGTTGTAGAGCGTCGTGTCGTGGTATCGAAGTTCGACGCCGTCAATCTGGGCCAGCGGCTCGATCAGTGCCAGTGCGTTGTTGATACGCGAGGGGACGGTGCCTGCCGCCAGGCGTTCCTCGGCGCTCCGCTTGTCGGCTTCCGCCGCGGTCGGGCGACCGAACAGCAGTCGAACCTTCAGCCCGTCGCGTGTCTTCTTGCGAAGGGTTCGTGTGAATTCGGGCTCCTCGGCAAGGAACAAGCCCGCGAGCACGAGGACATCGAGTTGTTCGCTCGCGCTCGACAGCAGCCGCTTCCACAGGTCACTTGGAATTGCACTGCGGTGTGGGTAGACCGTCAGGACCTCTGATTGTGCAACCTCGACCTTTCGTTCTGGCGCGAGAGCATCCGGCCACAAGTAGTTCTCGGTTTCTCCGACCAGCGAGGCGACCGCATGCCGGTGCTTCGGGTAGGGCACGCGACCCTTCGTGATCCACCGTTCGACGGTCTTCGGTTCCACACCGGCCTTGTCCGCGACGTCGGGGATGTCGAGGCCAGCCTGCTGCATCGCATTGCGAAGGCGTTCGTTCGCCATTTCGCCTCCAATTTCAGGGACGTCTAGGGACTTCTTCAACGGTACCTGAGACGTCTGGACAAGTCCACCTATGTGGTCATTGCGCCCGACATTTCAGCGAAAAGTGTGGAACTGCAAGCAATTTCCCACTTTTGAAGGAGCGGGCACTGATGGACAAGGCTTCTACGGAGGCGCGGAATCTGATCAGCCTCAAGACTGCGGCGGCGCTCGTCGACGTCGACACCAAAACGATCCGGAACTGGATTGCGGCCGGTGATCTCAACGGGTTCCGGGTGAATGGCCGCCTCTTGCGGGTAGAACGCGACGAGGTGCTGGGGCTCATTCGACCCGCCGCGACAGTCGTACACGGCGGTGTGGCATGAGCACCCCCGTCGAGCGGACGTTGCAGGCGCGTATCGCCGCACACGAGTCCTGGGCGAAGACTTCCGATCGCGCGGCGCGCACTGCTAAGGCGCGGGCGGCGATGGCAAGCAAGTTCGACCGCATTGTCGACCCGGACGGGCTGTTGAGCCCGGAAGAGCGCGCGTACCGCGCTGATCAGGCTCGGAAGGCTCATTACACGCGGCTCGCATTGAAGTCTGCGCAGGTCCGCCGTCGGCGCGGCCGGAAGCGCAAGGGCGGTGAGTGCTGATGCGTGTGCGGACATTCGGTCTGGCGGTTGCCGCTATCGCGGTCGGCTACCTCGTGCTGACGACGCCTGAGGTTGTTGGTTTCACGGTGATGTTGCTGGGCGCGATCGCGTTCTGGCGGTCGTCGAGGCGATGGAAGGTCCGGCGATGAGCGCACCGTGGCGGCAGGACCCGCCTGCTCAGGGGTACACGGTCACCCATCTCGATCGCCGTGGCGGACACAACCCGCTGCATTCGATGGCCGGTCCGGAGTTCACCGGCACGAGCGCGGTGTTCGCCCCGCTGGGGTTGTTGCCGCCGATGGTGCAGGTGGCCGCGCTCGGCATGCTGCTGCTCATCGGCATGGGCGGCTGCACCGCTGCGTGGATCGACCAGCAGGACTACGTGCCGTCGCCGAACATCTGCCGTCCGGTGGACGCCGGGGTTCCGGCGGAACCGGCGGGGTCGTGCGTGCCGCGTTCGCAGTTGCGCGAGGGGGTGGCGCGGTGAGCGCGCAGGACCGTCGCCGGGAGCGAGCGGAGCTGGAGGCCGAGGAAGCGCGCTTGAACCTCGTTCACGGGGTGTTGGTCGACATGGCGTGCGCCGCTGATGACGCGTCGGAGGCGAAGGACTACTGCGACAACGAGTTCGAGATGTCGAGGATTCGGCACGTGGGGGCCACCGGCGCGCAGGTGCACGACGAGTGGGCCACGGTGTGGAACCGAGCGCTCGACTACCGCCACGATCCGCCGTCGGCGGCGAAGATCCGCGCTCAGATCGCACCTGAATCTGGCCGTCTGCGGCGGGAGCGTTCCCGCAGGATCGAGCGGTCGCGATGAGCAGGTTCCACGATCCGGATGGCAAACGGTTCGGTATCCCGACCTGGCCGTGGGGTTTGGCGCCGCAGCATCTGCGGACCCGTCGCCAGCTCGCCCGTGAGGGCAAGAGCCCCAGCGGTGAGTACGAGGCGCAGGTGCTGCGTGCTCGGGGTGGTTCGCGAGGGCCACTGAAGGCGCACCTGTACGACGCGGAATCGGCGGTGCCGAAACGAGTTTCGAGCGAGGCGCAGCTGGAGGCATTGCAGCTGGCGCGGTGGACGCGCTCAGCGATGGCCGCGGAACGGCGAGGAGTCGATGCGACGGAGATGCGCGAGTTCATCGCGCAGGCCCGCGCCGACATCGCCGAGCGCCGCCGCACGGCCGGTCACAGACGCAACTCGCGGCAGGGAAGGGAGCGAACCCGATGAACCACAAGAGGAGGAGCGGCGACCGCTACACCGCGTTGGAGCGTCGCCACCGTGCCCAGATCGTCGGCGGGCTGCGTGATCAGGGCATGTCCTACCGGCAGATCGGCGAGCAGCTGGGTCTTTCGCTGGCTCAGGTCGAGTCGTGCCTGGGTGAGGCGACGCGGCTGCGTGAGCAGGGGCTGACGAAGCAGGAGATCGCCGAGGAGATCGGCATCCCGTACGGGTCGTTGGGCCGGGTGCTGGCGGTACAGGGCAGTAAGGGCCTGTCGGCTCAGCAGGACGCGGCGCTGGCCGCGCTGGTCGACATGCACGGTATGCAGGTCGATGTCTTGGCCGAGCTCATGAGCTTCAGCAGCCTCAGCAGCGCCTACGACCTCGCCGACGCTCTGCTGAAGCGGCGGATGGTGCATCCGCTGCTGTCGGTGCAGCGTGGCCGGGCGTGGGTGTACCCGCGGCGTGAGGTGGCCGAGCGGTATCTGGGGTGGCGACCCAAGGACTGGAAGCCGCCGCTGATGTACGCCAACCACTACCGCGCCGTCGCGCAGGCGCGGGTGATGCTGGTCGGTTCCGACCCGCAACTGTGGGTGTCCGAGCGCGTGCTGCGCCGCCGCGCCGAAGTCGCTGCCGCCGAGTTGAAGTCCGGGCACGTGGTGTTCAGCGACAGCCGTACCCCGCGCAAGGGACGCCCGCACGTGCATGACGGACGGTTCCTCGGCGAGGTCGGCGGCCAGCACGGCTGGTGGGCGCTGGAGATCGAGCTGAGCGCCAAGGACCGCATCCACATGGACACCGCGCTGGCAGGCGCGATCCGCGCCGCCCGCGACAGCGAGGACGAGGCCGTGATGGGCCTGCTCTACCTGTGCCGTTCCCAGCGCGTCATCAACACCGTCAATGCCGCCTACCAGCGGCTGCCCCGCGAACTCGCCGCGGTCGAGCTGCTGTTCGCGATCGGCGACTTCGACGAGGAGTGGAGCCAGTTCCTCACCCGCCGAAACCAGGGCCGCGCCGCCCGCAAGACCCGGCGCCCGAACCTTCTTCTCACTCAGGAAGCGTCATGAGCAACTGCCAGCCGATCATCACTCCCCAGGACTGCCACCCCAACGGCAGCCCGCAAGTCCCCACCACCGGACAGCCGGACCTGCCGCCAGTGGAGCCGGGCGCCGGTAGCGGCACGCTGGTGCCTCAGGCGCCGCCGATCCGCCACGTCGAAGGCTGGGATCTGCCGACGCTGGACTTGTCCGCGGCCGGTGACGCGGCCTCGACAGCGACGGTGTGCGGTGTCGTGATCGTGGCGATGCTGGTCATGATCGTCGCCGTCGCGGCGCGGTGGCCGTTGGCGCCGCACCGGTTGCGCAACTTCGCGATCGGGTCGCTGCTGCTGCCCGCGGCGTCGGCGATGGCCGGTGGATCGTGGATCACGCCCGCTTCCCTGTTGTGGTCGGGTGCGGCGCGGGTCGCCGACGGTGACGTGGGCGGGCTGCGCACGATGGTCCTGCTCGCTGCCCCGGTGGCCGCGCTGGCGGCGACGTACTGGTGGGCGTCGTTCGTGCACAAGACCAACACGGTCGGGTTGAAGAACCTGGGCCGCACCGAGCGGGTGCAGGCGGCGCTGGCCGCACGCCAGTTCGCCGGGGCCGCTCGCGCCGCGCGGTCGGTTGGTGCCCCGTTCACCACAACGGACGGGATCGTGCTGGGTCCGCTGGCGGACCGGCGCTCGGCGCACCCCCTGGGTTTGTGGTCGGAGCTGACCGCGCGGCATCAGGCGTGGATGGTGGTGCCGCACAGGGAAGCGCGCCGCCAGATGGCCGCGTTCGGCACGACTGGCTCGGGCAAGACGGAGCTGATCAAGCGGTATGCGGTCGGGATGCTCGAATACGAGTGGAACGCCTGGCAGCGGTGGAAGGACGTGCCGGGCATGCGGGGCAAGCACCCGCGCCCGCTGCTGGTGGTCGTGTCCTGCAAGGGCGGCAACGACGACAAGGTCTTGGGCCACGAGTTGCGCGAGATCGCCCAGCGCCGCGGTATCGCCGCTGACCGCATCGCCGAGGTTCCTCACGGTGCCCGCCTGAATGTGTGGGCTATGCGGGCCCGCGACCAGCGGGCCGTGCTCGGCGACATGCTCAACGCCGGACAGGCGTCGACGTCGGAAGGTCAGCATTTCGACGAGTTGCGCCGCCGCATCGTCTCGCTGGTCGTGGATGCTCCGGCCGGGCCGCCGCGGTCGAGCCGGGAGTTCCTGGAGCGCTTGAATCCCGAGACGCTGCTGGATCTGTGGGGCAACGCCCCGGATGTGAAGCGGATGGTCGAAGCCCTCCAGTCGGAGAAGGTCGACCAGCTCGCCGACATGCTGATCAAGGCATCCAACCTGTTCGACAGCCTCCAGGGTGAGGACGGGCGGATGGTGTTCGACGGCGGTGTTGACCTCGACGACCTCGACGTGCTGTATGTGACCGTGCCGGGCCTGGACAAGGACGCCGCCCGCGCTCAGGTCGCCGCCATCCTGCGGATGCTGATGCAGCGCGCGGCCCGCACCGCCAAGGACCAGCGTCGCAGCGTCACCTTGATCATCGACGAGCTGAGCGCGCTCACCACCGGTCAGGGCTCGATCGGGCTGGAAGAGGTGTGCGAGCGGGGCCGCTCCCAGGGCGTGAGCGTGCTGTTCGCCGCCCAGAGTCCCGAGGGTGTCGCCGGGGATCAGTGGGCGCTTGACCGGATCTTGAAGTCCTGTGCGGGCGGGGTGCTGCTCGGCTACGTCGAGAACGCCGGAGAGCTGTGCAAGCACTTCGGGTCGGTCCGGCACATGCTGCCGTCGCGGCACCTGATCAAGGGCCAGCGCACCGGCGACGAAGGTCAGGTGTCGGTCGGTGAGAAGTGGCTGGTCGACCCCGACCGCGTCCGCCAGTTCGACACCGGACAGTTCGTCTACGCCAAGGCCGGCCGCGCCCAATTCGGGCACGTCGTGCCCGTCGATCCGGCCACCGTGCGCCCCCTGCCGGGCACGACCAGCGCCGATCCCGAGATCGAGGCCGTCACCGCCGACGTGACTGCCTGACCCCCCTTCTCCGAAACCGATTGAAAGGCAACACCATGCGCATCATCCGACCCCACGACGACAACGACGACGAGGGCCAGCGGCGGCCCGACCCCGCTGCGACACCGACCGATCCCGCGATCGCGGGCGAGCTGTTCGCCGACGAAGTCGAGGACTGGCTGGCCGGTATCGCCGACCTCGACACCGCCCCGACCACCACACCAGCACAGACGGAACAACCCGCCGCCGACACCAGGCCGGTGCGCCGGGCCGCGCTGACCGTCGTGCCCGACCTCGACGACGAACCCACCGAGCAGGCCGCGGCCCCGGTGGCGCCGGTCCCGGCGCGGTCACAGGCGCAGACCGCGCGGCGTACTGCGGCAGCTTCCGCCGTTGTGGTCGGCGCAGCCGTGACCGCCGGATGGGGTGAGGGGCCGCTGGTGGCCGGTCCGCTGGCCGTCTACGGCGGCGCGTGGGTGGCCTACCTGTG
This sequence comes from Nocardia asteroides, assembly GCA_019930625.1. Taxonomy (NCBI): domain Bacteria; kingdom Bacillati; phylum Actinomycetota; class Actinomycetes; order Mycobacteriales; family Nocardiaceae; genus Nocardia; species Nocardia asteroides. Next base: position 31,720 of record CP082844.1, on the reverse strand, counting down.
GTGGAACGCCGCCCACCGCCCGCCCCTGCCGCAGGCCATCAGCACCGTCACCGCTGGCGTCAGCCACGCCGTCGCCGCCGTCGCGACCGCCATCGTCGGGCTGCTGCGCGCCCTGGTCGAGCGCATCGACCGCGCCCGCACCAAGCACGAGACCAACCGCACCACCCCGGCCCAGTAACCAACCACAAGAAAGGAAAACCGTTGAGCACCAACCGAACCCCCGACGACCCGATCCGCACCGCGCCGGTTGATCTGTACGAGCGCCTGCACAACGTCGACGACCGGCTGTTCCAGCTGCGCCGCGAGATCAGCGCGATCCGGCGCGAGTACGCCGCCCTGCGCCGACACCCCGACGAGTTGGCGGTCGACAACCTCGGCGACCCGCTCGACCCCGCCGAGGCCGCGCTCGGCGCGGAAACCGCGCTGGCGATGGCGGACGAGAAGTTGGACGCCGCCGACATCTTGCTGTCCCGCGCTCGCGGCCGGTACGCGACCCGCCTCAAGCTCACCGACGCCGCAGCCGACGAACTCGACCGCCGCCGCAACCGCGTCGAGCGGACCCGATGAGCACCGAAACCAACCACAAGAGAGAGGAATTCACCGCAATGACCGACCGTAGCCCTGAGGACGAGATGATCGCCGAGGCACGCAAGTTCGCGCGATCGCTGCCGGAGCTGACCCGGCTACACGCCCAGGCCCGCAACTTTCTGGAGCGTCGCAAGATCCGCAAGGAGATCAGCCGGACGCTACGCGAGCAGCGCCGCGAGGCCGAGGTGATGCGCAAGCATCAGCTGACCTGGACGAGTCAGGCTATCGACCGCTACCGCGTGCATGTCCAAACGGTCGCCGACCGCGCGAACGACCCGCGCGTGGACCATGACCGGCGCGCCCGCGACGCTCACGCCCTGGCCGAGCACCGCAACCGCCTGGCCCGCGGCTTCATCGCCAACGAGCACCTGACCCGCACCGAGCAGGGCATAGCCCTCGACGGGTTGGACTCGGCGACGATCTTCCCGCATTTCAAGGTCGGCAACCTCTTCGCCAAAGCACACAAGGTCCGCGGCATCGACGCACTGCGCTACCGCGCCCACGTCGCTCGGGAGACGGTCAACGCCCGGCAGCGTGCCGAGGTGGAGCGTGAGCAGGGCTGGCAGCACAGCCTGGACGCCGCGCGCCGCGCCAACGCCGAGGAGTCGCTGCTGGCGCGTATCGACGCCGCCCAAGCCCACCGCGACCGCTACACCGCGGAAATGACGTGGACCGACCCGGACGGCGGGAAGCTGACCGAATCCCGTTCGTTCGCCACCGAGCACAGTGCCACCAGCTGGTTGCAGCGCAACATCAGCGGCACGTCGTGGTCGGACGGCACCACTCTGGCAGTCAAGACCCGCGACACCCTCAACGCCGCGAAGCAGTACGTCGACTACGGCCGCCCCGAGACCGTCGCCGAAGAGCTCGCCGACCGGGAGACCGTACTGCGTAAGCGGGCGTTGTCCGGGCAGGTTCACCACGAGCAGGCCGAGCAGCCCGCCCGGCAGCGGGAGAACACCGACCGCGAACGCCCACCCGAAACCGCTGGCGTCGACCGGTTGGCGCAGGTGGAGCGCCAGTTGAACGACATGACCGCCGACCGGGATCGGCTGGAAAACCGGGTCGGGATGCTGCAACGCGGCCTGGATTCGGTCACCGCCGACCGCGACGAGATCCGCCGCAAACTCGACTCCGCCGAAGGGCACATCGAGGCGTTGAAGAACCGCAACCTGCGCCTGTCCGCAGAGGTCGACGCATTGCGCGCTCGACCGGGCATCGAGCAGCTGACCGCCGAGCGTGACCAGCTCAAGCAGGAACGCGACGAAGCGGTGCGCAAGCTCGTGCAGTCCACTCCCGAGCAGGAGCGCTACGGCAACCGCTCACGCCGCACCGCCGCCAACGGTCACGGCGCGGAGCAGGAGAAATCGAATCCGACGCTGGAGCAGCTTCGCAACTCGGTACAGCCGGGCAACGACACCGGACCGGTGGGCAAGCGCGCCAGCTACCTGCACGACCTCGGGACCGGCCGCGAGCAGGCCGGTCCCGACACCCAGTCCTGGCCGCGCCCGGAGCGGAACGGCAACGGCCGCAACGGTATCGAGCGGACCCGTTGACATGGAACGCGAGCACGAGGAAGCGATGCGTATCGAGTTCGCCCGATACACCCAGCTCGGCGAAGACATGCAGCAGCCGACCGCCACCAACGCCGACCGCGACCGCATCACCGCCCAGCGGCGGGAGATCGGTAAGCGGTGGTCCGACGGCCCGCACGCTGAGCACTGGGGGTACCTCGATGACGCCTACGAGGATTGGCGGCGCTCGCCGGAGCCGATGTTCCGGCTGGTGGACAACATCGTCTACAACGACGGCGCCGGAGCGACCGAGCTGCAATACCGCAGCTTGCAGCACTCGTTGCATCTGGCGATCCGCGACAGCCAAACCGTCCGCGACGCCTTCCACCGCCACACCAACCCCGACATCGAACAGCAGCAGCCCGCACGCAGCCGCGGCGTGCAGCGGGGGCGGTGAGTCATGCATATCGAGCACGAGGAAGCGATGCGCGAAGCGTTCGCCGAGGTCGATCGGCTGTCGCGGCTGCGGGACCGGCCGGGCGCCGGTGAGGTGGAGATCCACAGCCTGTACGCCCAGCAAGAAGCTATCGACCAGGGGTGGCGCAACGGGCCGCATCCGGGGGAGTGGAAGTACCTGAAGGACGTGCACGACTTGTGGTCGCGCTCGCCCAGCTCCGTGCGGCGGATGCTGTCCTTGCCTGGCGCCGATGCGTTGAACGCCGTGCAGCGGCGCAGTATCGAGCAGGCCCGCATCCTCACCGCCGCCCAGCGGCCGGAGATCGAGCGGGGGCGGTGACGATGTCCGAACAGCCTCCGCAGCAGGGCCATTCGTATGAGGTGGTGACCGCGGCGTTGATTCGCCGGGTGGGTCCTGCCAAGTGGCCTCGGGAGCCGCAGCAGTGGACGAACTACCTGTGCCCGGTGCACGAGGGCGACGGCCACCACCACAACCCCAGCCTGGGTGTGCGGTATGACCCGCGGCAGGGCAAAACGATGGTGCGCTGCTGGGCACGCTGTGACGACCAGGACGTGCTCGACCGCATCGGGTTGCGGGTGCGCGATCTGTGGGACCGGCTGCCCGAGCGCACCAACCAGCAGGGTTCTGCTCGTCGGCCGTACGCGGGCAGCGGGCGGCCCGCCCGCCCGGTTGCCGTCGCCTCCCCGGTCGAGAAAGCCATTCTCGCGGCTCGGTTCCCGCTGCCCGCCAAGCGGGAGTTGGGTGCCCAGATCGGGGAGCCCGAGGCGGTTGACACCTACGTCTATCGGTGGCCGGGCGGCCGCGTCGAGGGCGCGGTGGTGCGGCTGCACACCCCGCACGAGCACGGGCACACCAAGAGCTTCTACCAGCGGCACTGGACCGGAACCGAGTGGGTCAACACCGGGTTCGCTCCGCTGCCGTGGCAGCTCGCCGACGTGCGCGAAGCGCTCGACACCGGCCGCGAGTTGTACGTGTGCGAGGGCGAGAAGGACGTGCAGCGAGCCCGCCAGGCCGGGCAGCTCGCGACGTGCAACGCGATGGGCGCGGGCAAGTGGACCGACGACCACGCCCGCTGGCTGCGTGGCGCTGGCCGGGTGATTGTGGTCGCCGACCGCGACCGGCCCGGCTACCGCCACGCCGCCCAGGTCGCCGAATCCCTCGCCGACCGCGTCGGCGAAGTCCGGGTGATGCAGGCCCGCGACGGCAAGGACCTCTGTGACCACCTCGACGCCGGACACGACCTCGACGAACTGGAACCGGTCCACTACCTCGACCGGCCCCGATCCCCGCGCAGCATCCACGACCTGCACCCCACAACGACCAGCCGCAGCCGGCCCGACCGGACCCGCACCCGCTGAACACCACAACAGGAAGGACCCATCCATCATGAGCAGCAACACCTTCGGACAGCGTTTCCGCCGTGCCGCCCGCCCCGCGTCGGCGTTCACCAAGACCAGCAAGCCCGGCACCACCGTCTACGGCTGCATCGTCGCCGCCGTCGAGGAACCCAAGCTGAAGTTCGGCGGCGCGCCCGGTGAGGTCGAACTCGACGAGGACGGCCAGCCGGTCATGCAGACCGTCGTCACCCTCGACACCGGCGCCGGACCGCGCAACCTGTACGTGTCCTGGCGCATGGAACAGGCCATCGGGCTGGCACTGGAGAACGCAGGCAGCGAGGACTTCGAGATCGGTGCGACCCTGTCGGTCACCTACACCGGACCCGACCCCGAGTACTCGCGGGCGCGGCTGTTCACCGCCGTCTACACCCCGGCCACCGCGAGCAAGGGTGCGTGAGCCGTGACCGGACTCAGCTCCGGTGCGGACGTGGTGCGCAGCAGCGATCCTGCTGCGCACCACAGCGCACCACACAGTGCACAGGCCGGTGCCCGGACCCGCGAGCAGGTGTCGGCGATCCGGTTCTTCTGGGGCGAATTGCTGTTGGTCGCGGCGATGTCGATCGCGGGCAACCTCGTGCACGCATGGATCAATGCACCGGACGGCAAGCAGCCGGTCGCGGCGTTCGTCGCCAGTTTCCCGCCGATCGCGTTGCTGGCAGCAACCCACGGCGTCGGGCTGCTCGTGCGCGCCCAGAACAAGGCACGCTTCGCCTACTGGGCTGTTGTCGCACTTACCGCCGCTATCGCGGTGGGTGCATTCCGGCTGTCGTTCGACGCCCTGCGGGAGCTGTCGATTCAGGTCGGGATGAGCGAACACCTGGCATGGTTGTTCCCGCTCATCATCGACGGTGCCATCGGACAGGCCACTGTCGCCCTGCTGGTACTCGCACGCACCGACCACACCAGCACCGAACCGGCGATGCGCACCGAGCCGGAACCAGTGCAGCGGCCGGAGCCGGTACGCACCGTGTCGGTGCGCGAGGTCCACACCGAGACCCGGTCGACCTCGACCGAACTGACCGCGCGACAGGCGTCCCCGGAGCTGCGCACTGCCGAACAGACCGCGATCGAAGCGTCTATGCACCACGCACCGGTGCCTGGTGCGGAGGTCGACCGGTGGGCGCGGGTGGCCGAGCTGCTGTGCAGCGCTGACCCGTCCGGTCGGCGTGACCCGGAGAAGGTGACCGAGATCCTGCGCCTGCGTCACGAACAGAACTGGTCGCACGCGCGCATTGCCGAGCACGTCAGCCTCAGCTCGTCCTCGGTGACCCGCACTCTCACCGCGGCCCAGGAACACCTTGAGGAAGGAGCCCACCAGTGACGAGTGTGGTCAACGTCCGACTGTCCGGCGATGCCGACGCCGTCGCGGCGGTGACCGCGATGCTCACCGCCGCCGGTTTCGACCTCCGGCTCGGCGACCGCATGTACCCCAACCGCAGCGGATTCGGCGTCCGCGCTTACGGCGAAATCGCCGTCCGCATCCGCAACGGCGGCACGTAGCCACCCGAGCAGCAGCACCGACAACCGCATACGAGTAGGCCCCGCTGGCAATGCCAGCGGGGCCTACTCGTGGTCTCCAGTGCGGGAAACCGATCCGGATCTGATTCGGATCTGATCCGGACCTGATCCGATTTTGATACGACTCCGAATCCGATCAAAGTCGGATCAGGGGACGCGAAAAAGGTGCGCTGAGCTGGGGTGTTTGGCGTCGTCTCCCTCCCCACCCGGCCGACACTCTCTATGGCTTCGCTGTTCATAGAGAGTGTCGGCCGGGTGGGGAGGGAGCCAACACCAAACAATCTGGAAGGGAATGGGGTTGAGAGGGGACCACAAGGAGAGGGACCACAAGGAGAGGGACCACAAGAGGGGTCAGGTACGTGGGTGCGTTGGGTGAGGACGTTGCGTCTAGCGCTGCGCCACCTGCGGTGGCGTGTTCGCGCGTCGGGACGCGCTCAGTGCCCTCGAAGGGTCGTGTACGAGCGCGGGTTTCGGGCGGTGGAGCGCGGGTGGTGCCACAGAGCGCGTGAGGCGGTCACGCCGGGGCAGAATGGACCACAACCGGAAGGTGGGGGTCCGTACTGGGTTTCACGGCCCACTGGCGGAAGCGTGTGGCAAGATTCTTGCTATGGCAGAACTGGACTCCCAGCCTAAACCAATTCAGTCGCTGTATTCTTGGTACGTCGAGGAACGGCTATTCGTCAACCGTCGGTACCAAAGGAAACTCGTGTGGACAGCGCATGAGAAGCAGAAGCTGATAGAGTCGGTTCTTCGAAAGTTTCCCGTTCCCGCTATTCTTCTCGCTGAACGCGATGGTGGCAAATATGAAGTAATTGACGGGCTTCAGAGGTTGCATACTCTTATTTCGTTCATCGAGGGAGCTTTCCCAACGCTTGAAGATCGATATTTTGATATAAGTCAATTCCCTACGGCACGCGATCGATTGGGCGATGATATGGCTGCATCGTCGAAGGGTGCCGAGGTTTTATCAGGCAGGGAGGTCGGCGCATTCCTCGACTACGTCATGGCGGTTACAGTAATGCGCGGTGCGACGGAGGATGAAGTAGACGATGTCTTCGGCCGAATCAATACCTATGGTCATCGACTGAGTGATCAAGAACGCAGGCAAGCCGGAACTCAAAATAGTTTTTCGCAACTTGTGCGCGAATTAGCATGCCAGATTAGGGGTGATGCATCCAGTACAGTTCTAAACCTTCAACAGATGCCCGCGATCAGTATCGACCTGCCAATGTCCAAGCACGGATACGAGGTTGCAGCAGAAGGTGTCTTCTGGGTTCAGCAGGGCATTTTGCGATCGACTGACCTCCGTGACAGTATGGATGAGCAATGTATAGCGGATATAGCTGCGAGTGTCATCGGCGGAGACGTTCTAGAGCGCTCCAAGGAAGCGCTTGACGCTATCTATGAGGGTGACACTCCCGAAAATAGGCGCATCGAGGATGCGCTCGCAAGCTATGGGTCTGAAGCTTTCTCGGATGAGTTCAAGTATTGCGTTGACGAGATTCGAAAGATATGCGAGGCGGATGGTTCCGCGAAGCTGCGCACTATCCTTTTCAGGAAATCTTCAACTAACGCTTTTGCTGCGGCGTTTGCGGTACTGTTTATTGCTATTCACGAAGCTATCGTTACTGATGAGAAGCGGATCTCGGACTATAAAGGCGTCAAGAATGCTCTGACCGGGTTGTATGACCGGTTGGATACCGGAAGAAAGTCGACGGCCTCCGTCGAGCGCAGGAAGAACATAGATTCAATAAAAGGCCTTCTTTCGCGATATTTGGTCGCTGCGAATAAGCGGGAAATCTATGGAGCCCACTCGACTGTCGACATAGATAATGCGCTCCGCCGTTCCGAAATCGAACTCCCTCACTACGAGCTCAAGCAGGGTCTGCTCATGCTTTCAGATCCTCCGAAGATCGATACGGCGATGTTCAATAAAGTTGTAAAAACTGTATGTGCAATTGCCAACAACGGTCCCGATAATAGTGGAACTCTTTTGATCGGTGTCACGGATGACGAACCCGACGCTAACAGGGTCAAAGCCATCTATGGAGTACAGCCCAAGAAGATTGGTACCAGATATGTCGTCGGGGTCAAGCGTGAGGCTGATTTCTTGGGTGAGACCACGGAGGCCTATTTTTCCCGCTGGAAAGATGCAATTCGAAACTCTAAATTGAGCGAGCCCCTTAAGGGTGACGTGCTCGCCAATATGGACTACAACTCCTATTATGGGATGGGTGTGATCGTGCTTCGAATCCCCCCTCAATCGAAGCTCTCGTACCTTGATGACGTGCCCTACCGACGGGACGGGGACTCCACCGTTGAAGTGACGTCTTTCCGAGATGCTGAAGGTCTTAGTTCGAGGTTCGCGGAGCGCCGTGGCGGTAGCTCGCGCCTATAGCCGTGCGCTTCCGCGCGCTCTGCTGGCGCCCCGGATCGTATGATGGAATGCAAGATCGTCAACGGTGCCAACGACAGCAATGGATTTTACTCGTATGCTCGTTCCTGACCAGGATTTCGCCTGGTCAGGACACCGTTCGGAGTGTTTGATCTCATAATCCATTGGTCGCGGGTTCGAGCCCCGCCCGCCCCACAAACCCCTGTGCAACCTGCCGACAGCCCAGTCCACCAATGGCAGTCTGCGTCGCCGTCTGACTGTTCCGTTGCTCGCGTGCGGATACACCGGTGCGTCGTGCGAATGCGTGCAGACCCGGCATTGTCGATGCGTCAGTCCCGCCACATACTGCTCAACACGCAACACCTCAGCAGCGCCCCAGGCGCGGAGTTCGGTCGGAAACACTCTTCGCAGAGTTCACACCATCGTCGGCTCGTCGAACGCCCCGAGGCTCACGCAATTGGTGGTCGACCCTGAACTGGGTGCGCGGCGGTCGGTGACGGACAGAGCCGACTTCTGTAAACAGAGACGCCGGACCGACGGCACGCCTCAGCGAGCGTAAGTGCTGGAGGTGGCTCACCCGCCATCGCTGATCGGCGGACCAGTGTTCTCGGGGCTGAGAGGTGCTCAGGCTTCGTGGGATCATGTGCGCGGAGAGCGTGAGCGAGGTGCGGATGTGCCGGGTGAATCGTCAGCGGATGTGGTTGAGCAGAAACAACGGCTGGTGTTGATCGATCCGGGGTGGGACCAATGTGATCTGGATAGGTCTCCGCCGGAACATCTCGTTGTTGGTGGCTGGGATATAGTCGATGGCGTTGCTGGCCCCTTTCGACCGAATCCGGGTTATCGCCCCAGTGCGTCGAACGTGCCGACAGATCCGATCGATGCTATTCTCCGCACAATTGTGACCGGAGGGCAGCTGGGCACCGAGCTGGTCGCGGCTATTCGTAACTCCATAGTGGAAATCGGCTGCGATGAGGAAAACCGGCCGATCCTCGGTGCCGCAGTCGACGGCATATCCTGCGTAGTTGTCGTCACGGCAGAGGTGCAGAAAGCGCTCATCGACGTCGATCGGTGGATTCCAGTCCGCGGGCACATTCTTCCCGAGATCGTCCCACCCGATACCGACGTCCTGCTCAATCCTGAGGGCGCCGCCCCGTTTCGGCTGTGTACCGAAATTCTGTGTGCCGACGCCGAAACGTGACCGGTCGGCGCCGGCGAGCGGTCTACCTGAGTCGCTCGAACGGCTCGTCGTAGATGTCGTCTCCCGGCAGCCCTCGGACTTCGATATAGGAGTGGGAGCCTTCCTTGGTGCCGAGTACCACATCGCCCTTGGCGCCGTACACAGGGCCGGACACGGCGTTGTGGGCTTCAAGCTCTGCGACCGCGTCCCGCCCCGTCGATGCTGCTGGGCTCGCAACATCACACCCTGTCAAGATTGTCGGACCCTTCGGATTCGCTTCGGAAATTACTCGATAAAACGGGTTATAGGCGAGATAATGCCCCAGTACTTTGCCTGGCGTTGCCACTTGGTGCACAGTTCCTCCCACTGCCACCTGTATCTCGGCCAGCTCGGCAGAGGCATGAAAATTGACGTACTTCGGCGGAATTCCGGTGGCCCGGACAATGCCGGCCCAACGAGCGGAAAGAGGAAGTCCGGCGGAAATACCGGAGTCTTGAGCGCTCCGCCCATCGATGTACTGTTTGTCACTCCGGCGGTCCGGCTCGCGGGCCCATCTTCGAATGCGCGCGAGATGTTTGACGTCCCTGGGCAGTGCAACACCGATCATACGCCCACGATGATCACGGATTGGAGCGCTGAGTACGTCTTTGAATTCGAAAGAAACCAGCTGTCCACCACTCCAGCCCAATCCTATCGGCGACAACTGATCGGTCGTGTCCAAGGTGCGACTGGCCGAACTCGCCATCTCCGCGAATCTCTGGATCCCTTGGGATGAAGCGCCGGCACCAGAATCGACGGCCGTACCGACTCGTCCCCTGACTGCGGCCCACAAATCGGACACGCCTGTGGTGAAGATTCCCCTCGGCATCGGTTGTGGATCCTTAACTATGCGGCTGCTTATCGTAACGCTGTCATACGTGCCCGGGTTCTCGAGAGTGGGGAGCGTTCACGACGCGCTGGTTGCAGGGGTACGCGGCGGGCAGCGCAGTATGCCCAAACCGCATCCCGTGCCGCCATGAGTCAGGGAGGACCGAGGCTGCGGGCACTCATGGCGATTCGTGAGGCCGATGCCCTCGGGATGCAAGATCCGACTGGCAACAAGTCGGCGGTCACCGATGCCCTGAGTCGGGCCTACCGGGCATACGAATCTACCCGAGGGTTCGATCCGCACTGGGTGTATCTGCCAGAGGCCCTGCTGAGCGGTATGACGGGCATCATGCAGATGTACCTCGGTGAGCACGACGCCGCCTCGACACAGATCCAGGCGCGATTGACGGATCTGCCGTGTGGCCTGGTGAACAGGCCGAATGGCAGGTGCAGTGCGTCGCCCACCATAGTCAACTGCAACCAATGAGGACCACCATGGATCTGCCGCACACGTCACGAGGTCGCGGTATGTGGTCAGGTCGCTGGTTCCGGCTACGGCAGCAACTGGCCCCGCTGTGGCCTGCCCCCGCTGGCTCCGGGAAAGCGTATGCGCTTGGGCGAGAGTACGGCGGGTGGACTGGGCGGCCGGTGCGAGGCTTGCAACGGCTGCGCTGGGTAACTCCACCCACGTACTACACGCGCAAGGTCCCGGCCGACGACATCGAGGCCGCGACGGATTGGCTATTGGGCTGTCGGGGCTTGTGATCCGTTAGACGCCAGAATCCCCTCAGATTCGACGCTGAGGGGGTTCTGGCGTTCCGGGGGCGCTAGGACACTCCCGCTTCGCTCGCGCCGATCTCGGCGGCGCCGAGGGAAGTCGGCGGCATCGCACGAATCGTCATGAGTTCGAAGCCGCACTCGATACCGGTGCTCCGGATATCTCCCAGAAGTCGGCGTAGCGGCCGCCGTGGCGCAGTAGTTCGTCGTGGCTGCCCTGTTCTGCGATCTGTCCGTTGTCGAGGAAGACGATGTGGTCGGCGTGTTGGACGGTGCGTAGTCGGTGGGCGACCATCACGACGGTGCGGCCTGTCATGAGGCGTTGGATGCCTTCGTGGACGGCTGCTTCGTTGACGGGGTCCAGGGCGGAGGTGACTTCGTCGAGTAGGACGATGGGTGCGTTCTTCAGTAGTGCGCGGGCGATGGAGACGCGTTGGCGTTCGCCGCCGGATAGTAGTGCGCCGCCTTCGCCGACGTTGGTGGTCCAGCCGTCGGGTAGGCGTTGGATCACGTCGTCGAGTCGTGCTGCGGTTGCTGCGGCGCGTATTTCGGTGTCGGTGGCGTCGGGGCGGCCGAGGCGTATGTTGTCTTCGATGGTGCCGTCGAAGAGGTAGACGTCTTGGAAGACGATGGCGTATTGCGCCATCAATTCCTGGGTGCTGATCGCGCGGACGTCTACACCGCCGACGCGTACCGCGCCTGTGTCGACGTCGTAGAAGCGGGCGAGTAGTTGCAGCAGGGTGCTTTTACCGGCTCCTGATGGTCCGACGATGGCGAGTCGTTGGCCCTGCGGCACGGAGAGCGAGACGTTGTCGATCACGGTGCGGCCGCCCGGCCGGAAAGTGACCGAGTCGAACTCCAGAGCATGGCCTACCGGCTGGATCGGTTCGGGAGGTTCCGGCAGGGGATCGGTGCGCAACACCATGTCGAGGCCGGCCAGACCGACGCGTGCGCTGCGCAGTTGACCACCGATTTCCGACAGGGAAAGCAGCGGGTCCGCGCAGCGGGCTGCCAGCACCAGGATCGCCAAAACCTCGGCTGTCCCGATGTTTCCGCCGAGGGCGAGGTAAGCGCCCAGGGCGAGCAGCGAGGTGAACATCGCCTGCACGGTGAGCGTCAGGCCCACTATGCCGGGCAGGGCCGAGAGCATGGAACGGCGAGCAGCGCGCTCGAGTCCAGACAGCGAGTCGTCGAGCAACTGGAAGCGTTCGGCGGTCCGGCCGCCGGCGCGCAGCACCGGCTGGGCTTGGAGATACTCGATGACTCTTCCCGTGGCCTCCTTGGTGCGTTCGGTCCGCTCCGCGTCGGCGGCGGCCATCGCACGTCCCGTCCAGGTCTGGATCGCCGCCACGATCGGGACGGCGGCCAGCGCGGCCAACCCCATCTTCCAGTCGAAGGCGAGCATCACGACGACGATCGTCAGCGGAGTCGCCGCGGCGGAGATGAGAGGCGCCAGCAGATGCGCGATCACGCTCATCGCTTGCAGCACACCCTCGCTGGCGAGGACCGACACCTCCCCGACGCGACCGGCGGTGAACCAGCCGAGGGGCAATCGAGCCAGGCGATCGCCGAAACGATGATAGACACCGCGCAACAGCGTGGTGCCGACGCGGAAACCGGACAGATCGCTGCGATAGCGCAGCGCCCCGTAGCCCGCGACCGCCGCCCCGAAGGCGATCAGCCAGGGCTGAGCGTCCGAAGGTGTGCTTCCGAACAGTGCCCGCAACACCGGAATCAGCAGTGCGTAGGACAGACCTTCGGCTATCGCGGTTGCCGTCATCAGGGCCACGGTGCGGCGCACGGGCTGGGCGTACTCGTCGCCGAGCACGCGCAGTAGCATTCGAATCATTTGGGCTCGTCTCCTCGGGTTCGATCGGCGGCGTTCGTGAGACCGTGCGTGCTCACGTTTCGCGGCCTTCTCCGCGGCCCGAATTCACGCTTCAGCACGCCACCGAGGGTTTCGGCCGCACCGGTGGACGCGGTTCGGTGGGATTGCCAGAATTCGGCGAATCTTCCGCCTCGTGTCAGGAGTTCGGTGGGTGTACCGCGTTCGATGATCGTTCCGTTCTCCAGCATCACGACGGTGTCGGCGTCGGTGATGGTTTCCAGGCGGTGGGCGATGACGAGGATGGTGCGGTCGCCTGTCAGCGCCGCCAGGGCTTGGCGTACGGCTTGTTCGGTGTGGGGGTCGGCGAAAGCGGTGGCCTCGTCGAGTACGAGTACGGGGGTGTCGGCCAGTAGGGCGCGTGCGAGTGCGATGCGTTGTGATTCACCGCCGGATAGTTCGATGTCCGCACCGAGCATCGTGTCGTAGCCGTGAGGTAGTGCGAGGATGCGGTCGTGGATGTTGGCCAGTCGGGCGGCGCGTATCACCTCGTCGCGGTCGGCGTGGGGTACCGCGAGTGCGATGTTGTCGGCGACCGTGGCGCGGAGCAGGCGTACGTCTTGGAAGACGAACGAGACCATCCTGTACAGCTGCCGGCTGCTGATGTGGCGTAGATCGACACCGCCCAAGGTCACCGAGCCGTGGGTGGGGTCGAAGAATCGCGGTAGCAGTTGCACCAGGGTAGATTTGCCGCTTCCCGACGGCCCGACGAGCGCGGTGACCGTGCCTGGTTCGAGCACCAGGTCGATCCCGCGCAGCACTTCGCGGTCGGTGTCGTAGCCGAATCGGACTTCCCGCAGTTCCACTCGGCGGCCCTGTGGGGTGCGCGGGTGTGCGGGTTGCGGCAGCGCCGGCACGGCCAGCACGTCCTGAATCCGTTCGACTGCGCGGCGGGCGGTTTGCAGATCATCGAAGCCGTGGCCCAGCGCCGCGACCGGAGCGGTCAGCCCGAGCCCCAGCAGCAGGAACGGCAGTAGATCTGCCGGGGCCAGCGAACCGTTCGTGATCAACACCGCGCCACCGGCCAGCACGACCAGCAGCACGAACGGCGGCGACAACACCACCTGCATCCCCGCGGCGATCCCAGCGAGACCGTGCACCATGCGGAGGAACGAGTCAGCGAAATCGTCTGCTGCCGTGCGGAATTTCCGGTGCGCCCGCTCGCCGGAGCCGAACGCCTTGATGACCGCGATGCCCTGCACGAACTCGACGGCCGCAGTCGCGATCCGGCTCATTCCCGCGTCGAACTCCTTCTGTTCGCGCAACCGGGTCGGGGTCATCATCAGCGGGACCAGCGCCACTGCCAGCACCACCGGTATCAATGTGATCAGGGTGAGCCGCCAGTCGACGGTGAACAGGTAGATCAGCGACACCAGCGGCACCACGAACGCGGCGACGAGATCGCCGGGGGTGTGGGCGATGAGCGGGTGCACGGCACTCACGTCCTTGCCGACGATCTTCGCCAGCTCGCCAGAACTGCGCCGGGCGAACCAGCCGATCGGTACCCGGCCCAGCTGGGCGGCCAGTCGCCTGCGGAATGCCAGTTGCACCCGGCTGTCGAGCAGGTGTCCGATGCCGGACGATGCGGCCGTGAACAGCAGCCGGGCGAACAAGCCGACCGCGCCCGCGAGCACGATCATCCAGACATGACCGTGATCGATCGGCCCGTGTGCCAACAGTGTTCGGCCCAGTTCGACCACTGCGAGCAACGGTGCCAGTCCGGCAACTGCGCCGATGATTTGCAGGACGACAACGGCGGCGAACCCGCCCAGGTAGGGGCGCAGAAATGCCGCCACGCTGCTTTGCGCCGAGGAGTCGACATCTGCTGGGGGTGGGGTGGACTGCTCCCTCGCCTCCGCGAGGTCGATGGTGGTCATCGTTCTCCTGTCTTCGTCAATCTCTTCGCGCTGGATAGCTGCGGGTTCGCGTGCGTCGCGCGCGCCCATAGATCGAGCCGGCTCGGGTCGGTCGGTCAGTCGTGAGCTGGTGGTTGCGGTGACGACTGAGAGCAACCGTCGGTGCCATCGAGTCCCCGGGGATCCAGAGCAGATCTTGACAGCGGAAAGATAAGCTGGTGCGCGCTAACTTGTCAATGTCTAGATTTCGGTCAGCCGGTATTCCCGGCCAAGGCTCGGCGCAGGGCCGCGGCGAGTTCCGCGTTCTGGCGCTGGGACATCTGGGCGGACAGGATCGCCTGCGATCCGTGGAACGTGCCGGGCCACTGGTGCAGCTCGACCGGCACACCCGCGCGCAACAGGCGCAGCGCGTAGTCGATGTCTTCGTCGCGGTTCGGGCAGAACTCCGCGGTGGCGATGTAGGCGGGCGGCAGCCCGGACAGATCGGTGGCCCGCGCCGGGGCGGCATACGGCGTGGCGGACGCGGATCCCAGGTAGTGATCCCACATCTGGGCGACTTTGTCGCGCGTCACGAAGGGCGTATCGGTGAAATGCCGCGCCGACCACGTCTGCTGCCGGTCGTCGAGAACGGGTTGGTTGAGCAGTTGGAAACGGATCGGCGGCCCCTGCTGATCCCGCGCCCGCAATGCCACCGCGGCCGCGAGTCCGGCGCCGGCGCTGTGGCCGCCGATCGCGATCCGTGCCGGGTCGATGCCCAGTTCGGCCGCGTGCTCGGCCGTCCAGGTCAGTACCGTGTAGATGTCCTCATGCGCCGCGGGGTACGGGTGCTCGGGGGCCAAGCGGTAGCCCACCGAGATCACCGTTGCGCCGGAGCCGTTGGCGAGCAGCGCGCCCCACGGATGCTCGGTGTCCAGATCACCCATGACGAACCCACCACCGTGCAGCCACAGGATGGCTCCCTGCGCCGCGTGCGGCCGATAGATCCGTATCGGCACATCCGGGTCCCCAGGCACCGTGCGGTTTTCGACCTCCAGGTCCGCCGTGTCGGGCGCGGGTATCGCGGCGGCCAGTTCGGCGAGGTTCTCCCGGGCGGTGACCGGGTCGGCCAGGTCGGCAGGGGGGAAGAGCGAGACGAATGCTTCGAGTTCGGGATCGATGATCATGCCGACGATGGTCGCGTCCGCCAGGCATACTCCGCTTCCGGCGACGGGAGTCGCCGTCTACGCGAATACGCGTACGAGGATCGCGGTCGGCTGCGTCGGTCGTCGTATCGGTGGAAGCTGGAACGAGCACCGGGGCATACAGATGACGCTGCCGGGGGTCTGTCAGTGACCCATGAATCGGCGACAGCTACGGGGTGAAATCACTCAGCCCGGTCTGGTAGGCGATCACGACCAGCTGCGCGCGGTCGCGCGCACCCAGCTTCACCATCGCACGGCTGACATGGGTGCGCGCGGTGGCGGGACTGAGAAACAACGCGGCGCCGATCTCGTCGTTGCTCATGCCCTGACCCACCAGTGCCAGCACTTCGCGCTCACGGTCGGTCAGCACCGCGAGGCGGTCTTCGGCGGACTTGGCGGCCCTGCGCTGGGCGGTGAACTGGCTGATGAGGCGGCGGGTGACCCGAGGGGCGAGCAGCGCGTCACCGGCGGCGATCACCCGGATGGCGTGCAGGAGTTCGGCGGGGCCCGCGTCCTTGAGCAAGAACCCGCTCGCACCCGCCTGCAGCGCATCGAAGACGTTCTCGTCGGTATCGTAGGTCGTGAGGATCAGCACCCTGACCCGCTCCATGCCGGGGGCCGCGACGATCTCGGCGGTGGCCCGGATACCATCCAGCCGTGGCATGCGGATGTCCATGAGGACGACGTCGGGACGGCCGGCGCGAGCGAGTTCGACCGCTTCCGCGCCGTTGGTGGCTTCACCGACCACCGTGATGTCGTCTTCCAGATCGAGCAGCACTTTGAAGCCGGAACGGACCAGACGTTCGTCGTCGGCCAGCAGTACCTTGATCGGCGGCGTCGAGTTCACAGGCGCGATCCGACCGGGGTGAGGGGGAGGCGGGCGCTGACCTCGAACCCGCCATCGGGACGCGACGTCGCGTCGAGTTCACCGCCGAGCAATTGGCAGCGCTCCCGCATTCCGACGATGCCGCGTCCGGTCGTGGGCGAGCCGCCGGCGTGGTCCGGGGCGTGCGCGGTGTCGCGGCGTCCCGCATCGCTCACTCGTATCCGCAAGGCGTCGATGCCGGGTTCGAGCGCCACCGTCACTTGCGTCGGGCCGACGTGGCGGATCACGTTGGTGATCGATTCCTGCACGATGCGATACGCGGCGCTGCCCACGGCGCTCGGTAGCGGTGTCACCGGGGCGGTCTGCTCGAAAACGATGTCGAGCCCGGCATCGCGGGCCTTGCCGACGAGTTCATCGATCTGGCCGAGCCCGGGGTAGGGTTCGCGCTCGTCGCCGTCGCGCAGGACGCCCAGAATTGCGCGCATCTCGCGCAGGGCCCGCGAACTGGTCTGTTCGATGGTGCGCAACGCCTCGCGGGCCTGTTCGGGCCGCTTGTCGAGTACGTGTGCGGTGACACCGGCCTGCACGTTGATGATGGCGATCGCGTGGGCGACGGTGTCGTGGACTTCGCGGGCGATCCGTAGCCGTTCGGCGTCGACCCGTGCTCTGGCTTCCTCGTCGCGCGAGCGTTCGGCCAGCTCTGCCCGTTCTTGCGCATCGGCGGCGATGACCCGGCGGGATCGGACGGACTCGCCGAGGATCGTGCTGATCACCGACGCGCCGATCCGGAAGAACACCCAGCCGATGGCCACGAGCGGCTGGATATCCGCCGCGGCGATCAGCCAGCCTGCGGCAAGCACCGTGATGCCCCCACCGGCGATCATCAGCGATCGCCGGCCCTCGCCGTAGGCGGCGAGGGTGTAGAGGGCGACGAAAAGCGCGAGATAGGAAAGCCGGTCGGGGAAGCCGAAACCGAAATAGATCAGGCTGGCCACCGCCGTGACCACGAACACCGCCACCGGACGCAGGCGGCGCGCGGCGACGGCCACGCCACTCACGATCAGCAGGGCGTATCCGACGCCCGAGACCGGCGTCGAGACCGGCTCGAGCGGCACCGGGATCGCGGCGCTCAGAACCTGGATCACCGTAACGAACAGCGCCAGCGCGACATCCGGGAACCAGGCGGGCCGGCGCGAGAACCAGGCAGACAGCCGTCGCGACACCGCCCGCAGAACCATGCCGTGAGAGTACGTCATCCGCGAGTGCCCGCGCTCCGCCCTGGGTGCGCGATCGGCTACGACGACCGGCGCAGCCGATCGCGCTGTTCCTACGCGAATTCTCGTAGACGGCGACTCCCGTCGCCGGAAGCCGAGTATGCCTGGCCGCCACGACGATCGACCGCATGAGAAAAGCTTTCACCGGCCTGGCGGCGCTGTTACTGCTCGCCGTCGTCGCCCAGTTCTATCTGGCCGCGAGCGGTGCGTTCGACACCGCGCCCATCGACGAGTCCTTCCAGCCGCATCGCACGCTCGGGTACGTGATACTCGTCTTCGCGTTCGTGATCACGATCGCCGCCGCCGTCGCCCGGATGCCGCGACGACTCCTCGGGCTGGCCGGTCTGGTCCCCGGGTTGGTGATCGGTCAATCGGTGATCCGGGAAGTCGCCAGAGCGTTCGGTGAGGGCTCGAGCGCCGGTCATCTCGTTTTCGGCCTGCACGCGGTCAACGGGCTGGTGATCGTCGGCGTGATCGGAATGATCGTGTGGCAGTCGCGCAGGGCGGCGTGGGAACCTTCCGCACCGGCGTCATGACGACAGCCACCTGGATCACCGTGGACCATGCCCTCGCGTTGCTGAGCGTCGTCGCGTGGTTCGCGGCAGGCGTCACCATGTCGCTGCGGCGCGCCTGGCTCGCCCTGGCTTTCCTGGGCGTAGCGCTGGTGGTGACGTCGAGCAGGGCGGTGTCGGTCACGGTGCTGGCAGGCCGGGGCTGGTGGTTCGTGCAAGAGAAGGTGCTGCTCGGGCTGCCGATGCTCACGGTGACCGCGCTGATCGCCACGGTGATCGCGGGACCTCGGCTGCTGGCCCAGGCCAGGGTTCCCGGGCGGCCGCGAACCCTCGACGTGGGAGGCGTGGTCGCGTTGCTCACCGCCGCTTACGCCGCGTCGGCGGGCTTCATGGTGAGCTTCCTCGTCGGATATCCCCTGAGCTCCGGCATCGTGCTGATCACGATCGCGCTGGTGGCGGCGAGCGTACTGCTGACCGTCCGAGTGCTCGAGACACCGGACATGGGCACGATCGAGGAACCGCACACCGAGACGAACCGGCCCGGGGTTTCGCGCCGCCGCTTCCTCGGCGTCGCCGGTGGTGTGGTCGTGGTAGGCGCGGCCGGTACCGGTGCGGGCCTGTCGGTGCGGTCCGCCGCGTCGGTGACCGAAGGAGGCGGCCCCGGTCCGGCGTCGCACGCGGCCGTCCCGGCGACCGACCTGCGGGGCGCCGGAACACCGGCGCCCGGCGGTATCCGGCGCGAACACGTGTTGGTCGCCCGGGAAGCCACCGTGCGCTCGGAATCCGGACGCGATATCGACGCATGGACCTTCGACGGCACAGTGCCCGGGCCGCAGATCACGGCTACTCGAGGCGATCTCATCGAGGTCCGACTGATCAATCGCGATATCGCCGACGGAGTGACCCTGCACTGGCACGGCTACGACGTGCCGTGCGGGGAGGACGGTGCCGCGGGCCTCACCCAGGAGGCCGTGGCGCCCGGCGGCGAATTCGTCTACCGGTTCCGCGCCGACCAAGTGGGAACTTACTGGTATCACACCCATCACGCCTCCCACATCGGCGTGCGCCGGGGGCTCTACGGCGCCTTCGTCGTTCGACCTCGCGTGGAAGACGACGCCGGACAACTGGATCTGACTCTGCTCGTGCACACCTTCGACGGCACCGCCACCATCACCGGCGGCGGCGAACGCATAGCACCGCCGGGCACCACGGTACGGCTACGGCTGATCAACACCGACTCCGATCCGCACACGTTCACGTTGGCGGGCACCTCGTTCCGGGTGGTGGCTGTCGACGGCCGCGACCTGGTGCAGCCTGGCGATATCGTTCGGACCGTGTTGCGGCTGCCCGCAGGCGGGCGCTACGACCTCGTATTCGTCATGCCGAGCACCTCCGTCGCACTGACCGTCGACGACCGGGCCGCCACAATGTGGTTGCGACCCCGCGACGGAGCCCCCGACAGTGAGCCGTCTGCGGGGGACATCGCTGGATGGCCCGAACTCGACCTGCTGAGGTACGGAACTCCGGTTCCCGTCGCGTTGCGCACCGCCGCTCCCGACCGGCACTTCACCCTGGTTCTCGACCGTGGGCTGGCGATGGTCGACGGATCACCGGCGTACGCGCACACCGTCAACGGCCGTGGGCATCCCTCGATCCCCGATCAGCTCGTGGCCGAAGGCGACATCGTCCGGTTCACCGTGGTCAACCGGAGCCGCGAGACCCACCCCTGGCATCTGCACGGCCATCCGGTGCTCGTCATTTCCAGGGACGGGACGCCGTCGTCGGGCAGCCCACTGTGGGTCGACACCTTCGACGTTCGTCCCGGCGAGGTCTGGGAGGTGGCGTTCCGCGCCTCGAATCCGGGCATCTGGATGAACCACTGCCACAACCTCCCGCACGCGCACCAAGGAATGATGCTGCGTCTACGCTACGACGGTTTCACCACCCCGTTCAGCGGTGCGCACACAGCCGACTCGAGTCACCACCACTGACGACGCGCACCTCAGCGGAGGCGGCCACGATAGTCGAGGCACGCGCGGCCGTGGGTGGGCGGGGCGGCGGGTGGTATGGCTTCCGTGTAGGCGCGCAACCCTTCGGCCAACTTTCCTGCCATGCTCTCCAGTTGTTCGGGGCGCAAATGCTTTCCGAACGCGGCGGCGTCGAGCAGTTGCCTGCGCACGGCGTTGATCTGCATCTGAGCGAAGAGGATGGGTTCGAGATCCGGCATGCTCCGGCACGCTACCTCGAGTCGAACATATTTTCGATACAGGGGAGGGTGTGGGGAGATTTCATGTCTCGACCTTCGATCGAGGGCGGGGCGAACTCGCAGCACTGTGTCGGGTGCTGCCGGTGGCCTGCGCGAGCCCCCATACAACCAGTGCGGAGAGGGAGTAGGCCGCGCCCACCCAGCACGTAGCCGACCATCCCCAGGCGGCGTATGCCCAGGTGGTCGTGATCGCGCCGAGGGCGGATCCGAGGGAGTAGAAGGCCATGTAGGCGCCTGTGACGCTGCCTGCGCGGTGCGGGTGCGCCGTGGTCAGCAGGTGTTGGCTGCTGACATGCACTGCCTGGACGGCGAAGTCGAGCAGAAGGATGCCGATGACCAGCAGCCACAGGGTCGCTTCGGTCCAGGCGACGAACAGCCAGGAGGCGGTGAGCAACGCCAGTGCGGAACCGGTGATGGCCTGTGCGTGACCGGAGTCGGCCCATCGGCCCGCGCGGGCGGCGCCGAGTGCTCCGGCCAGGCCCGCCAATCCGAACAGGCCGATCTGTGTGGTGCCGAAGTTCCAGGGCTCGGCGCCGAGGGGGAGGGCGAGTCCACTCCAGAGGGTTCCGAAGGACGCGAAAAGGAAGAAGGTGATCAGGCCTCGGCTCAGGAACAGGCGATCCGTGCGCGCGAGCCGGCCCATTGACGCCAGCACCCGCGCGTACCGTGCGCCGGGAGTTCTGCGGTCCGAGTCGAGTGTCGCGCGGACGGTGAGGGCCACGGTCACGCAGAGCGCGGCCAGTAGCGCGTACACCGCACGCCAGCCGACCGTATCGCCCAGGGCGCCCGCGAGGATGCGCACGCCGAGGATGCCGATCACCACGCCGGAGGTGACCGCGCCGATATTGCGGCCTCGCTCGCTCGGCGCGGAGACGACGGCGACATGGGCGACGGTCACCTGGACCACGACCGCGAACAACCCCGCGATCGCCAGTCCCGTCACCGCGACGGCGCCGTTCGGGGCGGCAACCGCGATCGCGGCCCCCGCGGCGGTGAGCATCAGATATACCGTGATGAGCCGACGGCGATCCAGCACGTCCCCGAGCGGGACCAGCAGGATCAGACCGGCGAAGTAGCCGATCTGCCCGGCGGCGACCAGCCCGCCCAGCGACTCGCGCGCCAATCCCAGGTCGGCGCCGGCTGTCTCCACTACCGGCTGGATCGCATAGATCGTCGACACGGCCACGGCGCACACCAACGCCAGGACGAATCGCTGCGCCCCCGAGATTCCTGTCGCCACCACACTCTCCAATTCAGTAGCAAAATGCAACCATTTGGAGGATAGGCAATAATAGTTTCGAATTGCAACCGATTGGGAGGAGCTCATGACCACGACGCTCGGTGCCGGCCGCGAGTGGACCGATCCCAGCTGCCCTGTCGCGCGAACTGTCGACCTGGTGGGCGACCGGTGGAGCCTGCTGATCGTGCGCGACGCCATGGACGGCGCGGCGACCTTCACCGACTTCCAGCGGCGGCTCGGGATCGCCCGCAACATCCTCACCGACCGCCTGCGCAGGCTGGTCGACCACGGCATCCTGACCACGAGCGCCACCCCCGGCGGCAAGCGGCACGTCTACGAACTCACCGAAGCCGGGCAGGACCTGTTCACCATCGTCGTCGCGCTGCGCCAATGGGGAGAACGCCACGCCTTCACCGGCGACGAACCCCACTCGGCACTAGTCGACCGCGACGGGATGCCCGTGGCCCAACTGCGTACCGAAAACCGCGAGGGCGAACTCGTCACCGCGGCGACCACCCGGGTTCGTAAGGTAGGTGAACACGACGCCTCGGTGGCAGATGCGTGATCCGGCGTCGTCCTTCGCGGCCTCCTGGCTGACGGTTGGGTCGGAATGGCAGCGAACACCCGTGGTCGCGTGCCACGTTCAGCAAGCGAGCGTAGTCGCGGCCAATTCACGCCAGCTCGCTTGCGTGCCTTCCTTCGTCGCCTCAGTGAAGCGCTCCGCGCCGAGGCGGCGTCGCGCTGCCTGCTCGATCCGGGCCGCATCCGGGTGGGAACGATCGGGCAGCCCGCGTACTCCGGCACTAGCCGCGAGCAGCCGCACGGCCTGCTCGTCTTGGTCTTCACGTAGCGCCAAGTCCGCGATACCTACGAGAATTTGGGCGATGAGGGGCGCGTATCCCGCGGCGCATGCCGCCTGGAAGGCCGCGGCGTGTTGTTCTCGGGCTTCATCCAGACCGTCCGCGAGGTAGCCGAGCAGGTCGTGTGTCACCGCGCTGATGTACACCGACTCCGCATCGCTGCTCAGCATTGTTGTCGCCACGTCTATCTGCCGGTGCGCCTGCTCGGTGTCGCCGCTCCAGCGGGCCAGCTCCGCCTTCGCGAGGGCGAGCTCGGCCAGTGCATTCGGCCAAGCGGACCGATCGGCGTACCGCTGCGCCTCGGCCATGGCGGCCGTGCTCGCCTCCGCGTCACCGAGCAGCCAGTACAGCCGAGCCTGCCGCGCTCGCATCAGGAAGACGTCCTCGATCGCGCCGACCTCGGTGACCACCGCGATCGCCTGGTCGAGGTGTTCGCACGCACCGGCGAAGTCGCCGCGCGTGGCGATCCGGATCGCCAGCTCGGTCAGCGCGAACGAGATTCCCCAACGCTCGCCGACGGCTCGGAACTCGGCGAGCGCCGTCTCGAGATACTCGTCCGCGTCCCGCCCTTCGAGGCCGAGCACGATCCGCATCTTGCCCAGCTGGAGCCGCGCCAGCGCACGCACCCAGGGATCGTCATCGGTGAGCAGCGGTTCGAACGCGGAAAGTTTCGCGTCCGGCCCCTCCATCATGCGTTCCAGTGCGCCGACGAACCCCAGCAGCGGGTAGCGGGCCTGACTGCGCCTGCTGAACCGGTATGCCTTGTGAATCCATTCCGCCACCTGCGCCTCGTCATTCGGCCCGGAGTTCATGAAATGCACGACCAGCCCGTACACCCTGGCCCGGGTCTCGTCGTCCACCTCCCCGGGCAGGTCGGCGGCCGCGGTGATCAACTCCATGCCCTCGGCCTTGTGCCCGCTGAGCCACCAGTACCAGCCCGCCGCGGCCGCCAGACGCATCGCCCCGGCCGCGTCACCGGCCGCGAGCGCGCCACGCATCGCGACAGCGATGTTGTCGTGCTCGAGTTCGAGCATGGCCAGCCATTCCAATTGCTCGGCGCGGCGCAGACGCGGCTCGGCGGTGTCGGCGAGCCCGGTGAAGTACGCCAGATGCGCCCGGCGCGCCGGATCCGATTCTCCCGCCTCCACGAGCCGGTCCAGGGCGTACTGCTTGATCGTGTCGAGCATCCGATAGCGCGGTCCGCTGTCCTCCACGGTGAGCAGCAGCGATTTCTCGGTCAGCGCGGTCAGCAGCTCGAGTACCTCCCACCGCTCGACCGCCACGTCCTTCTCTTCCCCCTGCCCTTCGGTCCCGTCCCCTGCGCAAACCTGCTCGGCCGCCTCCAGGCTCGCGCCCCCGGAGAACACCGCGAGCCTGCGCAGGACCATCCGTTCGGCGTCGGTGAGCAGCTCCCAGCTCCAGTCGACCACCGCTCGCAACGTCCTGTGCTGCGGCAGCGCGGTACGGCTGCCGCCGGTCAGCAGGCGGAACCGATCATCGAGGCGGTTGGCGAGCTGATCGAGGGACATGGTGCGCAGCCTGGCCGCGGCCAGTTCGATCGCCAGCGGTATACCGTCGAGCGCTCGGCAGACGCGCGCCATGGTCGGCAGTGTGCGGGGATCGGCGGCGAGATCCTTGCGCACCGCGCCGGCCCGGTCCAGCAGCAGCTGCACGGCCGGGGACGACTCGATCGCCTCGGCGTCCGCGTTCTCTGTGGGCAAAGCCAGCGGCTCGACCTGCCACAGCGCCTCACCCGTGATGCCGAGCGGCTCCCTGCTCGTCGCGAGGATCCGCAGCCGCTGACATTCCCCGAGCAGCCGGTGGGCGAACGCCGCCGCGGACTCGATCACGTGCTCGCAGTTGTCCAGGACCAGCAGCGTTTCGCGGTCGCGGATCGCCGCGACGAGCCGGTCCATCGGTTCCGCGTTCGGTGCGCCGCCGAGCAGCGCGTCCCGGAGCCCCAGCGCGGCGAGCACCGATTGAGACACGTCACCGCTCGCGCCGACCGACGCCAGCTCCACCAGCCATGGCCCGTCCGGTAGGTCGTCGAGCAGGGTCCGCGCGGTTTCCAGAGCCAGCCTGGTCTTCCCTGAGCCACCGGGTCCGGTCAACGTGGTGAGCCGGTGATCGGAGATGAGTTCGCGTACGGCGGCGATGTCGCCGTGTTTGCCGACGAATCTGGTCAACTCGGCCCGCAGGTTCGTCTTGCGGTCGTTTCCCTCCGCTTCCACTTCGCCGCGCAGCAGCGCGACGTGCAGTGCGGAGAGCTCCGGTGAGGGATCCACGCCCAGCGTGTCGGCGAGTGCCTCCCGAGCGTGCTGGTATGCGATCAGTGCCTCGGCGCTACGACCCGCGGCGCCGAGCGCACGCATCAGCGCGGCGACGAGCCGTTCCCGCACCGGATGCCGGGCCACCAGTTCGGTCAGCTCGGGGACCAGCCCCGCACCCCGGCCGAGTCGGATCTCCGATTCGTATCGATCCTCCATGGCGGCCAGGCGCAGCCCCTCGAGCCGGGTGACCGCCGCGTCGAAAGCCGCGCTGTCCTGCGTACCGACGTCCTGCATCGGCGCACCGCGCCACAAATCGAGGGCTTCGCGCAGTAAATGGGCCTGTTGGGCGTCGTCACGGCCGCGGGCCTGTTCGAGCAGCTGCTCGAACCGCAGGGCGTCGACAGCGCGGGGTTGCACCGCCAGCCTGTATCCGCCCGCCTGCCCGTCGAGGCACCCGTCCGGCAGCACCCTGCGCAGCCGAGAGACCAGTGCCTGCAAGGCGTTGGCCGCGTCGGAGGGCGGCTGCTCACCCCAGATCCAGTCGACCAGCGTCGCTTTCGGGACTACGCGACCGGGTTCGAGCGCGAGGGCGATCAACAGCGCCCGCAATCGAGCACCCGGTACCTCGATCAATCCGCCGTCATCTATCCGGATCTCGAGCGGTCCAAGCATCCCGATCTGCACCCGGGCCATTCTGCCGTGGACGACCGGCAGGCCCGGGGCCGCCCGTCCCCTGGATGACAACAGCTCCGACGGCTGCGCTTCGGCCGTCACTCCGGTCCGATATGACCAGGGCAAACACCGTGTCAGTGGACGTGTCAGGTCGGTATCAGGCCGGTGTCAGCCGCACCGGCGACAGTCTTCCCTGTGAACAGTTCAGCGATTGCGGCTTCTCCGTCGGCCACCCCGCTCCCGGCACTGTCCCCGGCCGAGGAGATCCGGCTGTGCACCGACGCGCTCGGCTACCACCTGCGCTCCCTGCCGCTCACCTGCGCGGAGGGGTGACCGATGGAGCTCAGGGTGGACCGAGAGCGCTGCATCGGCGCGGGCATGTGCGTGCTGACCGCCCCCGAAGTGTTCGACCAGGACACCGAGGACGGACGGGTGGTGCCCCTGGACCGCACACCCGCGCCCGAGGGGCAGCCGGCCGTCCGCGAAGCCGTCCAGGTGTGCCCATCCGGCGCGATCACGATCGTCTCCGGCGACCAGACCATATCCGCGGCGCAACAACCGCCACGAAAGGAAACCCGATGACCAGCACGGTTCCCGTCCCGCACGGCCTCCCGATGGAACGCGATGCCGGCCCCTTCGACCCGCCCAGCCGGATCACCCGGCTGCGCGAGGCTCGCCCGGTCAGCCCCCTGATCTTCCCCGACGGTCACGAGGGCTGGCTGGTCACCGGCTACCACGCGGTCCGCCGGCTCATGGCCGACACCCGGTTCAGCTCCCGTCAGGACATCGGCATCATGCACGTGCCGTACGAGATCCCCGGCATGCCCGTCGCCACCGAGCCGTCCCCACAGATCCCGGGCCTGTTCATCGCCATGGATCCGCCGGACCACACCCGCTTGCGGCGCAAGCTCACCGGCGCCTTCACCGTCAGACGCATGAAGATGCTCGAAGAGCAGATCATCGACATCACCGAGCGGCAACTGGACGAGCTGGCGCGCCTGACCCCGCCGGTCGACCTGGTCAAGGAGTTCGCGCTGCCGGTGCCCTCGCTGGTGATCTGCGAACTGCTCGGTGTTCCCTACGCGGACCGGGCGACCTTCCAGGTCAACTCCGCCAAGTTCTTGGTCAAGGACCAGCCGCTCGAGGAGAAGATGGCCGCGTACGGCGCGATGACCTCGTACCTGGCCGAACTTGTCACGCGCAAGCGCGCCGAACCAGGCGAAGACATACTCTCCGACCTTGCCCGCGACGACGACCTCGGCATCGAGGAGCTGACCGGCATCGCCTTCCTGCTTCTGCTCGCGGGCCACGAGACCACCGCCAACATGTTGGCGCTCGGCACCTTCGCACTCCTGGAGCACCCCGAGCAGCTCGCGGAACTGCGCGCCGACCCGGACCTCGTCCCCGATGCCGTCGAGGAGCTAATGCGCTACCTGTCCGTTGCCGACATCTTCTATCGCTACGCCACGGAGGACATCGAACTCGACGGTGAAACCATCGGCAAGGGCTCGACCGTCGTCGTCTCGTTGCTGGCCGCCAACCACGACCCCCAGCGCTTCGACAACCCCGACACGCTGGACATCCACCGCAAGGCTCGCGGTCACCTGTCCTTCGGTCACGGCGTCCACCAATGCCTGGGCCAGCAACTGGGCCGCATCGAGATGCGCGCGGGTTTCGCCGGATTGCTGCGTCGCTTCCCGAGCCTGCGGCTCGCCATCCCCGCCGGTGAGGTGAGACTCAGGACCGACATGAACATCTACGGCGTCCACGAACTGCCGGTCACCTGGGCGGAAACGGCGGGGTAACCGTCGGCCGAGCACGCCTTCAGGGCCGGTTTTGTGGCTCGCTCCGGGAAGCGGCGAAGCAGATCCACGTGACATGCCCTCGTGATACCGCGAATTCGCAGAGGCGGGGATCCGACGGATCTCCGCATTCTGGGAATCCATGGAAACACTGCTACCGCACAGAAAATAGCTTACGGGTAGCCAGCTACCTGTATTCGGCATTTGGCAGCTGGATTCCCGTGACTGCGATCCGGGCGGGCGGTTGACGCATGTTGACGGATGCGAAGAGTTGCGGGCAGAATCGGCCGCGTTGATCCGGGGGGTGGAGGAGTTATGCGCGTTAAAACCGATATTCGTTTCGCCGTGGACATCGGTCCCGCTCAGGTCTTCGATGCGGTGGCGGCCATCGAAATGCTTCCCGAATGGTCGGTGTATTCGGATGCGCGCGTGGCCACTCGCGGCGAATCCGGCAGGCCGCAGCGCGTTTACGTGACCGCGGATACTTTCCTCGGAAGGTCGGATCTGCAAGTGCTGGAATACGACTGGACCGATGACCGGGTGTCGTGGCAGGTTGTGGACAGCTGTGTCGGGCTCGGCGGCGGTGGTTGGTTCGAAGTGTCCGAGGACGGAGCCCGAACGCAGGTCTGGTATCACACGGAGGTGCACTCGTCGCTGTTGGTGCCCGGCATCCTGCTCAAACGCACCGTCCGACGAGAGAGCGAAACCGTCGTGCAGAACTTCGTCGAATTCGCCGAGGGCTTCACCGCACCTCCGCAGACCCGCGCGATATAGCGATCACGTATCGAACTCCACCGGCCTCCCCACCGGATGTCCGCGGTCGAGATCAAGGGGGCGGCCACCTCCTCCGGCGCCAACTGCAAATCCGCGTCGCGCAGAGCTTGCGGGAACCGGAGGCGGGCGCGCTGTTCGATCTCGGTCAGCGGGACCTGGGAGACGCGGAACTGATCGAGTTCGAGCGCTTCGAGCTGGTGCAGGTTCTGGCTCAACAGGAAGCCGCGGGCCTTCAGGACACCGTTCTCTTCGAACGCGATCACCTTCCAGAACTCGCGCGGAATCTTGACCTGCCGGAATTCCCATTGCCCTGTCGGCATTACCGACATAGGGCACGGGGTCAGCGCTCACCGGAGGATCGCCGTCACGCGCAGTCGCTCAGGATTTTCCTACGGCCTGCCGCAGTTCGCGCTCCGCTCGCGCGGGTGGTGTGTCGGCGGGGATGACGTGCAGTGTCACCTGAGTGCCGTTGGTACCGATCAAGCGCATGACGCCGTGCGGTTGGCCGGCCTCGGGTCCGTGTACTTCGACGCCGTCGCGGCGGTCGATGCTGCGTTGGGTGAGACTGATGGCGTTCCAGTCGAAGCTGACGCGCGCGGTGGGGCCCAGGCGTGGGGTGAGGACGCTGATCAGGTCGTGGAGTTCGGCGGTGAGGTTGTTCGTCCATGGCCACCAGGCGCCGTCGACCTGCTCGGGACCGGTCCCGGTTTCGGATTCGCGCAGCAGCAGGCGGGGAGTGCGGGTGGGGGTTCGGAAGGGTTGACCGCCGGTTGGCTGCGGGTCGGGTGGCCCGGTCGCGGCGGCCATGTCGAAGTGGTTGGTGATCGGGCGTCGGATTCTGATTCGGGGCATGGTGTGTCCTTTGGTCACCCGTTGGTGCGGGTTGCGGATCCGGGCGCGACGGCGGCCATCAGGGCCGTGTGGGCGACGTCGTCGTCGGTGGCGGAAGGGATGACGCGGAGCACGATGAGGTCGTTGTCGCGGCCGAAGACGTACATCGTGTTCCACATCTCGAAGGGATAGGAGTCGAGCCGGACGGTGTTTCCACCGTGGACGGTGGTCTGCCGGGGTGCGTCCGACCAGCCTGTGGGGTCGTAGACGACTCGCCACACGGGGCCGAGCCGCACTGTCAGGACGGCGAGGAGATCGGGCAGTTCGGTGGTGAGTTCAGTGGAGCGGGGCCACCATGCGCCGTCGATATAGTCCCCGCGTTCGGCTTTCGGCTTCAACCTCAGGCGGGGTGTGTAGTCGGGCGGAACGCTGTGCCGGGCGTAGGGCGGGCGCAGGGGTGCGGATGTCGTGCTGGTGGCGCTGTTTCTGTGGAAGCGCATGTCGGGTCCTCTCGCGGGAGCGCCGCGCCGTTGGTCGATGACGGTGCGGTGGCACGGGTGGCGGCCGGGGCGACGCGGACGACAGTTCGGCGGCCTCGTCGGCGGACGGGCGGCGGGCCTCGCGTCGATTGCATGGGTAGCGAACCGATGACGGCCGTGCGTGCGGAGGCCATCAGCTGTGGACCGCTGATTCGGCGGATCGGCGAAGTAGCCGGACGTGGTTGCCGTGTACCTCCAGTAGACGCCTATCACGCCGGGATGTCAACGTTGTAGGTCTACACTAATAACAGCATGTGAATTCCTACCGTGTTGGAGGCATCGATATGGCCGATCCGATCGATCGCGCGAGTTCTCCCTCGGGGAGTCGTCGTCCCGGGCAGGCGGCCAACGGCCGAGGCAATGGCCCGATCACCAGGGCTGTCGTGCTGACCGCCGCGCTCGGGATCATCGATCGTGACGGTGTCGACGGGCTGTCGATGCGGCGCTTGGCCGAGGCGGTAGGGCGGGATCCGATGGTGATCTATCGGCATGTGCCCAACAAGGCGGCCGTGCTCGACGGGGTGGCCGAAGTTGTGATGGCGCAGCTGTCGGTCGATGCCGCCGACCCGGACTGGGCGGGGCAGTTGCGGGCCGTCGCCCGGGACTTCCGGCGGCTGGCGCTGGCGCATCCACAAGTGGTCCCCCTCCTGGTGACCCGGCCCTTGGCCACCCCGTTGGGGCTGCGCCCCTACGCGGTGATCCGCCCCCTGGAAGACGTCCTCCGGTTGCTCACTCGCGCCGGGTTCTCGGGGGCCGACGCGCTGCACGTCTACCGCGCGGTGTTCGGTTTCCTCTACGGGCACGTGCTCAACGAGTTGCAGGAGATCGTGGAGCGTCCCGAGGAGACCGACGACGTGCTGCGGTTGGGTCTGTACCGCCTACCCCTGACGGAGTTCCCTCTGCTACGGGAACTCGCACCCGTCCTGGCCGCTTACGACGGCGAAGCCGAACTCGAACGCGGCCTCGACATCCTGCTCGCGGGTCTCACCGCGACGCTGCTCCAGCCCGGTCGAGGGCGATGACACCGTGACGTCCTCATCGTACGTCTACGATGTAGACGAACGTTGTGGACAGCTCTAGACTGGGTACAACCGGTTCATGCATCCGCTGTCGGCCGATCGAAGAGTCCGTGCCGAGCCCGCGCGACCGGGAGACGGGAACTTTTCGATGACCATCAGGGGCAAGATCGCGCACCAGGTCCAGGCGAGCAGGGCGTCTTTACGGACGCTGCTGGCCAAGACAGACGAAGACAGCCGTCGTAGGACGGACGTCGGCGGCAAACGGCCCGGCGGCGCCATCGCACTGGCCGCGCGCAAGCTGAAGCAAGCGTTCATCCGCTGACTCCGACCTCGATCCTCCGGAGACGCCGGCTCCTCGTCGCGGCAAGTGCTCCCAAGAGACTTGAGGAGAATCACCAATGGCAATCACTCAGGTCGCGGCCTACGCGCATTTGAGCGATGCGGATATCGAAGCGATGGCGCGGGAATTCGACGCGATTCGCCGCGACATCTCGGATCGACGCGGCGCACGGGACGCCGCCTACATCCGCCGCACGATCGCTTTCCAGCGAATATTGGAAGCCACGTCACGGCTCGTGATCGCCTGCACGCGTACGAAGCCCGGCTGGGTAGCGGGGACGACGGCGCTGGCGGCGGCGAAGAGCATCGAGAACATGGAAATCGGCCACAACGTGTGCCACGGCCAATGGGATTGGATGAACGACCCGGAAATACATTCCACGACGTGGGAATGGGATATGGCGGGTCTGTCGTCCCAGTGGCGCTATTCGCACAACTACCGTCATCACGTGTACACCAATGTCATCGGCATCGACGACGACATCGGCTTCGGCGTGATGCGGGTGAGCCGCGATCAGCGGTGGCGGCCGCGATTGCTGTTGCAGCCGCTGCAGAACCTGTTCCTGGCGATGACGTTCGAATGGGGCATCGCCCTGCACGACTTGTACTCCGAGCGCGACCGCACGCCTGACCCGGCGGAGAAGGCCGCCCAGACCAGAGCGCTGATCCGGAAGGTCGCGCGGCAGGTCGCCAAGGACTACGTGCTGTTTCCCGCGCTGAGCGGGCGGCGCTGGCGTCGCACGCTCGCCGCGAACGCCGCCGCCAACGTCCTACGAAATCTCTGGGCGTACCTGGTGATCTTCTGCGGTCATTTCCCGGACGGGGCGGAGAAATTCACCGCCGCCGCGGTGGAGAACGAG